>NZ_JBPGWX010000002.1:0-4327252 GCF_056754935.1 Trinickia sp. HAY1-2D | reverse complement strand
ACACCATTAAATTCGACAACGCCGCGGCCGGGTTGGTCGCTAGCATCTCGCAGTACGGACACGCTGCGATAGATTCAATCGAGAGATCCGGAGCCAGAGTCGGAGGTGGATGGCTCAAGCTCAGCAGATTTCTGGAAATCTTGGGCAAGTTCGGCGGAGCAGTAGTCGGCCTGGTGTCGGCGGCCATCGACGGTTACCACGCTTGGGATGAGGGCAGCCGTGGAAATTATCTGCTTTCGTTTCTTTATGGTGCATCTGGAGTGCTGGGCGTATCGCTGGTTTGGGCCGCCGTCAGTTGCCCTGTACTCGTGCTTCCTCTGCTTGTGATTGCCGCGATACTTGGGGTGGTCATCAACTACTTCAAGGAACGCGAAATCAACGACTGGCTTGAACATTGTTACTTCGGGACAAAGCGAAAAGAGCATCCATTCCGGACGCTGGCGGAAGATCAAAAGGCACTTGTGTCTGTCATTTCGTAACGAGGAGCAAGCATGATTCCCGGTGGACGCTGGCGTCGCATAAAACGGTCCGTCACGGACACTGAAGTATCGGCTCGCTTACAGCAGAAAAAGCCGTGCGCGGCAAACCCGAAGAGCAAAGGAACGGTCTTCAAGGCCACAGGTAACTACCTTGAAGTATGCGACGGCCTTTATCGGGAGAAGGGATGGGGGCTAATTGCGTTCTTCACTGCAGGAGTAGGAGCGTTGTGTTTCACGGCAATGTTCTCCTGGATGGCCATCAATGTTTTTCCAGCGATACAGCAGAACGGGGGCGCGACCGCCGCTCATTGGGGATTCGGCCTCCTCGCGCTTGCGGCGTTCGGAGTCTTTATGTTGTCTGTCCGTTCTATGATGACCGACTGTTTTAACTACACCCGCAGGCCTATTCGCTTCAATAGAATCGATCAAAAAATTTACGCATTTCGCCACAACGGACCGGGCGGAGTCGTTTCCGTGCCATGGGACGACGCCTTCCTCTATGTCGAGAGGCAGCCCAAAGCCGGCATGACGGCTACTGCGCCTCGCGTCGTTCGTTGTCTCGTTCTCGACGAGCAGGGGCAAGTATCCGACAGCTTCCCAATAGGCAAGCGTGTCGTACTCGCTTCGTCGGAAGAAGGTGAACTGGGCCGACAGACCATGAATGAGCTGTACGAGGACTTCGAGTACTACCGTCGGTTCATGGAGAGCGGCCCCGCTTCTTTACCGCCCGTCGAGGAGTTCCTGTCAACGGAGATTTCCTTTCGGAACTCTCTGAAGCTCCAATTTGATGGCATGTCGGACATGTTGCGTTCGGGAAACGTGTTTCTACAACTGGTCGGCATCGTCGCTGCGATCCCGACGTTCATTCTTGCGGTCGCCTATCATCTCGCACAGCTGACGTGTCGCGAGCCCGTGTGGCCCGACAACGTCGAGCGCGCGTGTACCCCGGCGCAGGGACAGGCGGAAGGAGTCGCATCGTGAGCCGCCGGTTTATCCGCAAGGGCGACAAAACCACCTGCAATGGCGTCGTCGAAGACGGCATCGAAAATTCGTCGTTCCAGGGACAGCCGTTGGCTTACCTCGGCGGCCGCGTGCAGTGTCCGGCCTGCGGGACGCATGGCGTCATCATCAGCGACGGCGCCCCACGCACGATGACGGTCAGGGGCAAGCAGGTCGCACTTGAAAACGACCTGTGCCAGTGCAAATGCGAACCGCTGCCGAAGCTCATCGCATCTCAGACACTTGGCTCCATAGCGACGTAAGCGACAGAGTCCGAGCCTGTCAGAATTTTAGTGTGCCGAGGTCATGAGACGATAACGGAAATTACGTCCTATGACCGAAGCAACCGTGACCAAGAAGAGCAAGAACCCGAAGGCGCCGAAGCTGTTCCCTGACGAACTGATCGATCAACTGCTGGCGCAGATTCAGAACAAGGATGCCGAGTCGGTTCTCGGCGAATCGGGCCTGGCCGGGCAACTGAAGAAGCGACTGGCTGAGCGCATGCTGGCAGCGGAGCTCACGCATCACCTGGAGAACGAGGCTGAGCAAGGCAAGGCCGGCAACCACCGCAACGGTACGAGCCCCAAGACGGTCCTCACGCCCAACGGCGAACTGAATCTGGACATTCCGCGCGATCGGCAGGCGACGTTCGAGCCGCAGCTAGTGGGCAAATATCAACGCCGGCTGCCAGGCTTTGATGACCACGTCATCAGCATGTACGCGCGCGGCATGAGCGTGCGCGAGATCCAAGGCCATTTGCTGGAGCTATATGGCCTACAGGTGTCGCCCGACCTGATTTCGACCGTCACCGATGAGGTGCTGGCCGAAGTCGAACAGTGGCAGCAACGCCCCCTCGAAGCGATGTATCCGATCGTGTATTTCGACGCACTTCGGCTGAAGATTCGCGACGAAGGCACGGTCAAGAACAAGGCGGTGTACCTCGCGCTGGGCATTCGGGCCGACGGCCGTAAGGAAGTGCTGGGTTTGTGGATCGAGCAAACCGAAGGCGCCAAGTTCTGGCTGAAGGTCTTCAACGAACTGAAGAACCGCGGCTTGCACGACATCCTGATCGCCGTCGTCGATGGCTTGCGCGGTTTCCCCGAGGCGATCGAAGCGGTGTATCCGGCCGCCCAGATCCAGACATGCATCGTGCACCTGATCCGCAATTCGCTGAATCTGGCGAGCTGGAAGGACCGTAAGCCGTTGGCTGCGGCGCTCAAGCCGATCTATCAGGCCGCCACCGCCGAAGCCGCTGAGGCGGCGCTGCAGGCCTTCTCGCAAAGCGAATGGGGCAAGAAATTCCCAACGGTCGCCGCGATGTGGCAGCGCCAATGGGAACAAGTCATCCCATTCTTCGCCTATCCGCCGGAAGTACGCAAAATCATATACACGACCAACGCGATCGAGAGCATGCACATGCAGTTGCGTAAGATCGTCAAGAACCGAGGTCACTTCCCAAGCGACGAAGCCGCAAGCAAACTGCTGTACCTGGCCTTGCGCAACATCGAAAAGGATTGGAAGATGCCACCTATCACTTGGCGGCAAGCAGTCAATCAGTTCGCCATCCTGTTCGGCGAGCGATTCACCGCCGCCATCAGCTGAGATTTTTAACCGACCTCAGCACACAAACTTCCTGACACCTCCCAGAGTCCATTCTTGGAGTCCCGTCGCCGTTCAGCGGCGAGCCCCCTGAAATCTGCGCAAGTCCTTCTTTACGCTGATGGTGACGTGTGTGGTCACGATCACTGGACCACAAATCCATTAAGTACTTGCCGCCTGACGATGCCACACCACGGCTGCGCTACTTCCTGACGATGACCAACGCAATACCTCCCAGCACCGCGGCCGAGCTGGCCGACAACCTCGGCGTCAGCGGTTCGCCGAGCAGCGCTATGCCGCCCATCGCTGCGATGACCGGCACGCTCAATTGCACGGCGGCCGCGGTAGCCGCCTTCAGCTCTCTCAAGGCGGCATACCAAAGGATATTGCGTATTTCGGCGAACGTGACCGCCGATTTCGGGAACGTGACCGATTCGGCGGGTTTTGGCGTTGCGCGGTGTCGATTGTAGTTTTCCTCGCTAGTTTTGGTCGAGTTCGGGCTCCGGAACGTTGGGTTTAAGGGCCGCTTTTCTGAGCGATTCGCCGGTGAGCGTGATCCGATGATGCCGCTGCATGAGCCGATCGAGCATCGCATCGGCAATGGTCTCGTCGCCGATCCAGCCATGCCAGTGTTCGATCGGTAATTGGCTGGTGACGATGGTCGCCTTGCCTGCGGCGCGGTCGTCGATCATCTCGAGCAGATCGTTTCGAACCGTCGCATCGAGGGGAGCCATCCCCCAATCGTCCAGCAGGAGCACATCAACGCGGGCTACTTGTAGCAACCATTTGGTGAAGCCGCCGTTGCCGTGCAGCACGCGCAGCTCTTCGCTCATGCGCGGCACGCGCAGATACAACGCCGAATGTCCGCGCCGACAGGCGTATTGCGCGAGCGCACAGGCCAGCCACGATTTGCCCGCGCCCGTTGGGCCGCTGATGAGCAGGCTGTAACCGGCTTCGACCCAATCACCGAGGGCGAGGCTCATGAGCGAGCGCGAGTCCACGCCTCGGCCGGCGCGGGTGTCGAGATCTTCGATGGCGGCCTGCGGATACTTCAAGCGTGCTTGCTTAAGCAGGCGTGTGCGGCGCCGATCATCACGCCAACTGGCTTCCCGGTCGACCAGGAGTGATAGCCGTTCCTCGAAGCTGAGACTAACCGAACCAGGTTGCGTCAGTTGTTCTTCAAGGCCGTCGGCGAAGCCGTCAAGCCTCAGCGCTCGCAGTTGCGTCAATGTCTGTTGCATCATCATGGCGGGTTCTCGTTATTGGTAATAGCTGGGGCCGCGCACGTGCGCGTGACTCGGGCTGACCCAGTCGGCAGGCGTTGCCGCCGCAGCGCGGTCGCGGTTATTGATGAGGATGTCGCGCACATGGCGGTACCGGTGTACGCCCAGTTCCAGCGCCAGCGCACACGCCGCTTCGAGGCGCTCGCGGCCATAGCGGCGAGACAGCGAGAGCAACCCGAGACATGCCCGATAGCCGTGCTCTGGATGGCGTTGCTCCTGCAGCAATCGGGTGACGAGCACGCCAGTTGCCGCGCCGATCTGCTGGCCCCAGTGAATCAATCGCTGGGGCGTCCATTCCAGGTGGGCACGGTGGGCCGCCGGCATGTGTTCGACGACCGTTGTGTAGCCACCTACGCGATCGCTGCGAGCATGACTGGCAACGCGGCGGCCGCGATGCAATAGCTCGACGGCGCCCGCCGTGATGCGCGCATCGAGCTTGAGACCGACCAGGGCGTGCGGCACGCTGTAGCGGTGTTTGTTGATCTCGACGTGATAGTCGATGTGAACTGTCACCGTCTTGAAGCGCGCGAGCTCATAGGGCTGGGCGGGCAACGGTTGCAGTGCCGGTGCGTCGAGGTCGGCGAATGCGCTCGCACGACATCCGGGCAGTTTCTGGAACGGGCGCTCGTTTAGGTTCTTGAGCAACGGCCGGATTGCGTCGTCGACCGACTGGACCGATGCGAACCGGTGATGACGCAGGCGCGCCATGATCCAACGCTCGACGACCTGGACCGCAACTTCTACCTTCGGTTTATCCTGCGGGCGATACACGCGTGCAGGCAGGAATGAAGTGCCGTAATGACGCGCGAAGTCCAGCACGGTGTCACCGGCGCGGGGTTCGTAGCGGTCGGGATCGGCGATCATCGCGCGCGGGTTATCCGGCACGATCAGTTGCGGCACGCCGCCATAGAAGGTCAGCGCGCGCGCAATGCCGCCCAACCAGTCCTCCATCGTCTCGGCCGGCGTCGCGCACGCGAACGTGTAGCTCGAGGCACCCATGGCGGCCACGAACACGTGCGCGCGTCGCCCGCTGGTCAGCGGCAATGTGGGACCGGCGAAGTCAACGAACAGTTTCTCGCCGGCGCGGTGGATCTGACGCATCGAGCGCTTAAGACGCTTCGTGAACGCCTTGTAGTGCTCGCAGAATTGCGTGTAGCGGTAGGTTTGCCGGTCGGCGAACTCGGCCTGGTACTCCTCCCACAGCAGGGTCAGCGTCACACCTTTGCGGCGCAGTTCCTGATGGATGCGCCCGTAATCGGGCTGGGCGTAGGCGGCTGGTCCTGTAGGCTTGCCGAGTAGCCGTCGCTCGAGCTCGCCTTCGTCCATGTCGCAGGCACTTGCCCAGTCCAGCCCGGCGGCGCCCGCCAGTCCGACGTACTTCGTGACCACGCCTTTGGAAATGCCCAGCGACGCGGCGATCCGATCGTGCGAGAGGCCGCCGTCGAATTTAAGTCGTAAAACGTCCTTGATCATGCGCATGTTCATCCGGTGCGCGGGCATGTTCTCTCCGGCCAAAGCCGGCGAGCATAGCCCGCGTGGTTGATGTCATGCGCAACGCCAATCCTGCCTTCCGGTCCGCTCGGTCACGTTCCCGAAATGACCGGTCACGTTGCCGAAATCGTCGGTCACGATCCCGAAACGGCCGGTCACGTTCGTCCGAAATACGCAGGATATAGCCGATACCCGAGGTCAATGCCCCGGAAAGCATGGCATACATCACACCGGATCCTTCGAACGAGAACTCCCCGAACGCGAGCACACTCGTCGTCGCCGTGAACGGCACCGCTCGCATGAAATTTCCCGCGGTGGTCGTCGTCGGATCGCCGGCGCGCCTGCCGCGTAACGAATAGATACCCCACGCCGCGCCGGCGCTCAGCATCAAAAGGGAAGACCGCAGCGGCGGCGCCGAAACTCCCGGCAGAACGAGCCAGATCAAACCGCCAAGCGCGAACGCCAAGCCCACCCATTGACGTGCACGCAGACGTTCGCCGGCCCAGAGGCCGTAACCGATCATCGTGGCCTGCACGGCACCGAAGAGCAGCAACGCACCCGTGCCTGCAGGAAGAGCGACGTATGCGAAAGAAAATCCGCATGCGTAAGCGAAAAGTGCGAACGCCGAATACCAATTGCCCGCTATACCCTGCGGACCGTTCCGCACCCGCACGATCATCCAGAGAACGAACGCGGCAGACACGACCCGCATCAGCGTAAATGTCGCAGCATCGATCGCACCACTACGCAGCGCCAAGCGGCAAAGCAACGAGTTCCCCGCAAAGGCGAGCATCGCGAGGACGGTGAGCAAGGCGATCCGTGTGCGCGGCATGAAACCCTCGATGCCAGTCAGGGGCTTGCAGCCCCGCAGGCGCACTATACCGCGCGCCGTACGCTGCTCAACGTCGTCAAGCGCATTTGAAATCTGAGCCACTTCGCGCGTGAGCGCGCAAAGTAAAAGCGAACCAGTCGTTACTGACCGGTCTCTCGTCCAGAGCGGCTAAGAGACCGGTCCTTCGATCGCAATCCTCGGCACAGGCCACTACGCGTTACCTGACTTCCGGAAAATCGAGCGTCGTGTCGTTCACGCGGTTCACGAGATTCGTGAACGTAATCGACGCGATGGCGAGGTTGATTTCGATGATCTGGCGTTCGGTGTAACCCGCCGCGCGCACCGCATCGACGACCGCTTCGGGCACCGTGCCACGCGTACCGACCAGCGTTCGCACATACGTCACCAGCGCGTCGCGCTTCGCGTCGCCAGTTGCCACACCAGCGCGCACCTGCTTCATGTCATCGCCCGACAGTCCCGCAAGCTTGCCCATCAGCGTATGGGCAGCGATACAGTAGTCACAGCCCACGTATTCGCTGACGGCCAGCTTGATGACTTCGATGTCTGCCTTGCCAAGCGTGCTCGCAGCCACCGCCGCGTCGAACGCGAGCGCCGCGCTGAGCGCTTCGGGGCTGTGCGTGCCGACGGTCACGTATGCATTGGGTACCTTGCCGGCGGCCTTCTTGATCTTCGCGAACACTTCAGCGGCTGCGCCGGTTGCTTCTTCAGGGCGAATGGTGGTCAGACGGGACATGATTGACTCCTTCCTTCACGGTTGATGGTTTGAACTGCTTAGCCATGTCGTATGGCATGGGAGTCAGTGTAGGGATGTGCGGCGAGTTCTTTAATGCCATACTTCAGCAATTTCATGCTCAAACGTCTCATATGGAACTGCTGGACCGACTGCTCTCGCTGATGCCGGTCACCGGACGGCTCGATGTACGGTGCCACTTCGGCTCGCCATGGCGCATCGACCAATCCGAGTCGAACGAGTGGGAATTCCACTATCACGTGCTGTTGCGCGGCGAGGCTGTCGTCGAAAGCGACACCGGAGGTAGCGAACCAGCGCTTCGCATGAGGGCCGGCGATATCGTGCTGTTTCCTTCCGGCGGCGCTCACCGACTGCACGATGGCAGCGGCGATTCCCCCCGGGCGACACGTAAGCGGGACAAGGACGGCCTGACTATTGCCACGAATGGCAGCGCACGCGGGGATGCCGACGTGCTGTGCGGGCGCTTCGTGCTGCCGGCGGTACCGCAGCAACTGATGCGCGACCATCTGCCGGGACGTTTGCTGGTGAGCAGCGTGAGCGAGGGCGACGTCCAGACGCGCGACGCCGCGTTTGCGGCAACCCGGCTTGCCCGACTCATTGAATTGATGCGCGAGGAAGCGTTCGAGCAACGCCCGGGCAGCGCGACGATCGTGAATCAGCTTTCGGGCGCGCTGTTCGCGTTGACCCTGCGCTGCGCCTCCGAGACCGATCAGGCGCCCCGCGGCCTGCTTGCACTTGCGCAGCGTCAGCGCCTGCAACCTGCCCTCGCGGCCATGTTCGACGAACCAGAGAAGCCGTGGACGCTTCCCAAGCTGGCTGAACTCTGTCACATGTCGCGCGCCACGTTTGCGCGTCACTTCGAAGAAGCCATCAACCGCTCAGCGAGCGACGTGCTCACGGACATTCGCATGGCGCTAGCTGGACGCAAACTGGCGCAAACGGGAATGTCTGTGGCAGAGATCGGGGAAGCTGTGGGATATCAATCCGACGCCGCGTTTCAGCGCATGTTCAAACGGCAAACAGGCATGACGCCAGCGAAGTGGCGCGCCCGTTCCTTGAGCATCGGGGCATCCGAAGATAGATGCTAACGCTCGGCGTGAGCGTCGGCGAGGGGTCAGCGCCTTGGGTCACCCCACGCCGCTCAGTAGCGCGCGTAGACGATACCGAGAAGACCCGCGCCGCCAATGCGACGTTGCCGGCCTCCTATTACGGCATTCGGCTTCGCCGTGACCACGACAGACAGTGGCCGCGTTATGTTCAATCATTCCGGAGCATTCACCACCGGCGCCGCGAGACTGCCTTCATGGTCGTGCCGTCGATGAACATCGGCATTATCGTGCTCACCAACGCGGCGCCAGTCGGCGTGCCCCGAAGCGCTCGCGTACCAGCTCCTCGATCTCGTGCAGTACGGCAAGTCCCAGAAGGATTGGCCGACGTTTTTTTACGGTGTTCGCGCAGTATTCGATACCCACGGGCGCGCTGGCGGGAGCGACGCCCCCTGCGTCGCCGACACCTGCGCAGCCATTCGCCAATTGCGCGGGCGTCTACGCCAACGATTATTTTGGCCCGCTAGAGGTCAACGAAATCCAGTCCGCCCGTATGGGTCTTCACGTCAACCGTTACTCTTGAGCCATGCCGAACAATCGAAAGGAGAAAGTAGTTTCAGGGGTACGTCCCGTCAGTTATTCCGTTCGTGCGATGGCAGACAGTTCACTCGATCCCGCTCACGACCGCAAAAACCTTCCGACCTTTTGTTCCAGTACGGCGATGAGTTCTGGTTGCATAAATGCGTACTTGTCGGGAATGTCGAGGCACATAACCCTTTTTCCCTTTAGGAGGGAACCGAACTTCTTCGACAACTTGACCTTGTGCGCGCGTTCCATGACAAAGATTATTTCCGCCCACGTGATTTGTTCGTCCGACACGATCGTTATCGCATCAGCAGCAAGGCCCGCTGAATCCGCCTCGATGCCGGGCCAACAGGAAAATACCTGTTCCGCGGTTGGGCTCCGCAGTCGGTTCCGGCTGCAGATGAATAGCGCTCGCGTCAACTTCCACCACCCAAAGGTAAGGGCACCGCGTCATTGTCGATGATCCAGATTTTCATGTCGACTGACCACTGCCGGTCGACCTCTTCCCGATGTCGCCGTGTGCCTGAAGCGCCACCCGTGCTTTGAGCAGAAGACCGCAGCCGACCCAATCCGGACGTTCGTGGGTTTAGGCTCCCAATGGCAGGAAACTGATTCGAGCGGACGGAGAGCAAGCTTTTTGCCCGACAACACCTCGACCGAAGTGGACGGCGACTGTGTCGGTGTTATGCGTCCGCTACGGGCTAAAAGTCGTCGCTTTAAATCTCGCCGTCTTCCGCGAAACGTCGAACATGGCTTCCCTGAAAATACTTTGGAATAGAATAAAGGCATCGTGCCGACGATCCGCGCCCGACCGTATAACCGATAACAACAGCTCCGCGAATGGATATGTCCAAGTCTCTAGTCGAATTCAAACGCTTCTTGGCCAAATCGGCCCCGACTCTGTCCGGACAAGAGAAAAAGCTGGCCAACCTCATGCTGGGAGGGTTCGACGAAGTCGCGGCGGTCGGGACGGCCGGAGGCCGGCGCGGGAAAGTTTTGGCGAAACTGATCGTCGACAAGGGGGAGGCAGCGCCTCCGGCACTCGAAATCGCGGCCGACGAAGCGAATGCCAACGAGAGGGAGATCGTCCGGCTTACCAAAGTGGAGGTCGAGCATTTTCGTGGGTTTTCCGAGAAGCACACTTTCGAATTCAAAAACCCGTACACGTTCGTCTATGGGCCGAACGGGACGGGAAAGTCGAGTCTCTGTGAGGCGCTCGAATACGGATTGCTTGCCTCGATCCACGAAGCGGATTCGAAGCGGATCCCCGTCTCGGACTACATCAGGAACGCAACTTCGAGGAAGTCGGCGAAACCCGTTCTGTACGGAGATACCGCGAAGGAGAAGGGAATCGAAGTAAAAGCGGACCCCCGCAGTTTCGAATTCAGCTTCATCGAAAAGAACCGGATCGACGGATTCGCGCGGGTGGCGGCCAATACCCCGGCCGCCCAGCAGGCGCGGTTGGCGGCGCTGTTCGGTTTGGAAGAGTTCAACGCGTTCGCAACGCAGTTCAACGAGAGCCTCGACCCTTACCTGGACTGCGTCGGAAAAAAGGGGAAGGGTCTCGCGGACCGGGCGAAGGGCATCGCCGGACACCAGGCGATCCTCGAAGGCCTCCCGGTGAAAGCCAAAACCGCCGAAACGCGAGGCGCTGTGCTGCTCAGGAAATATCCGGAGTGCAAGGACCTCGACGAAATCAAGGCAGCCCTAACCGGCCCCGAAGGCAACGGTGGCAAGCAAAAGGCTAACAACACCGAAATCGGCCGCCTGCAGAACCTTAAAACGGCCGCTGATCCAGGGACGGACGACATCCTAGCCGACGCGGACGGACTGCTCCGGCTCATCAAAGAGAAAGCAGAATCGGAATGGTTCCTCAATCAGTACAAGGATCAGCTTTCCCTTCGGGACCTTTACGGCGCGATTCTGGGGAACCGCGAAAGGTTCGGGAACGAGTGTCCCGCGTGCGCCTCCGAACTCTACCGCGACGGTCAACTCGCCGTTCCGGTCGACCCGTACGGCAACGCGGAGGAAAAGCTGAAGCAATTCGACGCCGCCCTGAGGGCCGAAGGGCGGATCAAGGAAATCCGGGAGGCCCTCAACCTCGGCTGGCCGGACCTGCTTGCGAAAATCGCCAAGCTTCCGGCGTCCGCCGCTGCTGTCGGGTTCGCCGGAGCACCCGAGGTCGGCTCGTTCAGCGCCGAGGCTTCCGACGCGAAGGATGCGGCGGGCATCGAGACCTTCCTCCGAGCCGTGCCGGCAAAGCGCGAGCTCCTTCAGGCGCTGAAGGACGCGACCGCGACCCATAACGGAAAGGTCGAACAATCCGAGGCCGCGATCAAGAAGCTCGAGGATGCTAACCTCGCGATCTCCAAGGACCTCGAGGAAATCGTGGCCATCTCGACCCTTATCGCTACGAACGCGAAGAGCGAGACGGAAGCGACGCAGGCTATCGAGAAGTTCAACCGGGAGAACGAGGAACTCATCAGGGAAGCGGAAGCAGAGAAACCGGGAGTCGCGAGAAACCTGAGTTACGGCATCGCTTACGTCTCGCTTCGCGAGAAGCTCCTGGCCTACAACGCCGGACTGCCGTTGGCCCTGGCCGCGGATCTCAACGAAAAGACGCTCAAGTTCTACAACGAGATCAATAAGAACGACCACCCTTCCGACAGGCTAAAGTCCCTGAGGTTGCCGACGGCTGTGGGGACGAGGATAGACATCGAGTTCGAAAACGGGGACAGGTGCGACGCGCTCCAGGTCCTCAGCGAAGGTCACATTCGGTGCCTCGGGCTCGCGATCCTGCTGGCGAAGATCACCATGGACCGCGTCCCGTTCCTGATATTCGACGATGTGGTGAACTCGATCGACGATGAGCACCGTGGCGCGATCATCGACCTCATCTTAAATCCGGAAGAAGTCGGCAAAAGACAACTCATCGTCACGACCCACGGTGAGGATTTCGTGAAGCGCCTCGAGAACGCCGTGCCAATGAAAAAGTACGAGGAAACGGTGACCCGAATCGACTTCCTCGTGCCGTTCGCCGCCAAGAAGATCACGGTGAAGCTCGACTCGCCCCGCCACTACCTCACGGTGGCGGTCCGAAGCCACGAAGAAGGGCGTACGCGCGACTCCCTGAGTTACGTCCGGAAGGCCTTCGAAGAAGAACTCAACCGTCTCTGGAAGAAGATTGCAAATAAGAAGCTGTCGGCGCAGATAAGTGTGGGGATGAGGGGGCCGGGAGACCCTGACCTTATGAGCTTGGCGACGGGGCTTCACCAGTTCCTCAGTAGGAAGGACGTGACGGTGTTCCAGGAGGTCGTACCACACCTGGGCGAGATGCTTGGATATGGCGAGAAGCACAAACTCGAATGGAACTACCTGAACAAGGGAACCCATGAAGCGGACCGGGCGGAAGAGTTCGACGCGACGATCGTTCGGCGCATGCTCGAGACCGTCATCAAGCTCGACGAGGCGATCGAGGCTCCGCAGGCCTGATGGTGGCTTCCGGACCCCGGATATGCTTCCGGGCGACTCACACGACGGCAGGCGGGAGGGAATGCTGCCGTTCAGACTGCAAGTGCGCTGAGTGACAGAAGGCTGTCACATAGCAGCCTTTCTTTCCGCTGAACGTGAAGGTCGGCTTCCGCCCAGATGGCGAAGCACTCCATCCGGCGGGGAGGTGTCAGAAAGTTTGTGTGCTGAGGTCGGTTAAAAATCTCAGCTGATGGCGGCGGTGAATCGCTCGCCGAACAGGATGGCGAACTGATTGACTGCTTGCCGCCAAGTGATCGGTGGCATCTTCCAATCCTTTTCGATGTTGCGCAAGGCCAGGTACAGCAGTTTGCTGGCGGCTTCGTCGCTTGGTGTTAGCGCCGGTGTAAAACCGACGCTAAACGACGGCGCAAGGTTGAGCGAATCACTCAAGAACAAAGGGGCCGCGTGGGCCCCTTTGTCGTCAATGACATCGATCAGAACGGCGGATCGCACTCGTTGAGCGGCAGCTCGTGTTGCCGGCGATCGTCACGTAGGACCCGCTGCATGTCGGGCAGATATCGGGCGCAAATCACTTCACGCAGGTCGTCGAGTAGCTCGAACACGGCGAGCGCCTGCTCGGGCGTCCAATCATCGGGCACGACGAAGCTCAGGCCGCGCGTTCGACCGGAAGGCAACAGCGGGGCTTTCATGATGTCTGCCCTCCCTTGGCCGATTTGCCGGGACTGCGCTGGCGGGCGCGTTTGTCAGCCCGCTCGCGAGCTTCTTTCAGGCGGTACGATTCGCCTTCGATCGAGATGACCTCGGCCAGATGCACCAGGCGATCGACGAGCGAGACGACGCAGGCAGCGTTGGGGAACACTTCGTGCCATTCGGCGAACGGTCGATTCGATGTCACGATCGTGCTGTTGTTCTGGTATCTGCGGCTGATCAGTTCGAACAGCAGATCCGCATGGCGATTCGAGTACGAGAGGTATCCGACCTCGTCGATTACAAGGACGTCGGGCGCAGCATAGCGACGCAGGCGCCGGCGCAGCGTTGAATCGCTATCGAGCGCGGCCAGTTCGCCCAGCATGTTGCCGGCGGTGGTGAACAGCACCGTATGCCCATGCACGAGCGCCTGATGCGCGATGTTCTTCGCTAGCGTCGACTTGCCCACGCCGTTCGGGCCGATGAGCACGACGTTGGCGGCGTCCTTCATGAACCCGAGCGTCATCAGATCCTCGATGGCGCCGCGATCACATCGTGACGGCCAAGCCCAATCGAAGTCGCATAGGGCTTTGAATCCACCCAGATGCGCTTCCTTGATGCGCCGCTCGAGCGAGCGACGGGCTCGCTCGTCTTCTTCCCACTGCACGAGCGGGGCGACCCACGGCTGCTGCGCAACTTCCGGCCAGTGGGCCAACAGCCCGTGCAAACGTAATTCCTGTGCGCGCGTACGCAATGATTCAAGCGAGCTCATCGGAGCCTCCGGCGAGTTGGTCGTAGGTGTCGAGCCGGTGTGGTCGAACCGGCGTGTCCTTCTGGCGTACGTGCGGTGGCAGACACACGGCAAGCGGCGGCGGTAGCTGCTGCTCTTCGCGGCGGCGCTCCAGCGCCAAGCGCACGGCGTTCGGGTGCGGAACGCCGCTTTCGAGCGCATCTCCGATTGCGGCCTGCAATTGCGCAGCGCCGTATCGTTCGAGCAGACGCAGCAACGCCGCCGTGATGGTGCCCAGATTCGCATTGCGTTCAGCCGCGCGGCGCAGCAGGTCTTGGCTAGCAGGGGCGGCTTTGGCCAAGCGATCCATTCCGCGATGATGCCGGGCCTCGCGTTTGACGCCGACGAGCGTCTCGATGTGAACGGGCTCTTCGATTTGCGCGCCGCGGTCGAAACTGCGAGCGTGGCGGGCAATGATCTCGGCGCCATCGAGCACACGTACCTGCTCGAGATCGGCGCGTATCGTGAGCGTGCGCCGCACGTGCGTGTGCGGGATCGAGTAGTCGTTCAGATCGAAGCGCACGTAGGGCGTCTTGCCGACTTTGACGGCGAGCGTTTCCTCGACGGGATACGGGTTCTCGGGCAGCGCAAGCAGCGTTGGCTGTTCTTGAGTAAATGCTTGGCGCACGCTGATCATGCGATCCTCCGGGCACGGGCGATCGGCCGCCTGCGTGCGGCACCAGTGCTCGGCTTGCGCATTCAGATCGTCCAGATCGGTGAACTGCCTGGCCGCGAAGAACGCGTCGCGGACATGTCGAATCGCACGCTCAACGCGGCCCTTCTCATTGCCGCGCGCAATGGCCACCGGCCTGGGCTCGAAGCGATAGTGCGCGGCGAAGGCGAGCAGCGTCGGATGGAAACGGATGGCCTCGCCCTGGCGTTCGAGCACGGCGCTCTTCAGGTTGTCGTAGAGGATGACCCTGCCGAGCCCGCCCCAGCAGGTGAAGGCGCCGATATGGCCGCGCAGGAAGTTCTCCATGCGCGCGTCGAGGAAGAACCGAAGATACAGATCGCGCGAGTATGAGAGCACCATCACGAAGGCCATCAAGGGCCGGCGCGCTCGGCCGATCTGCAAGTGACCGAAGTGCCCCCAATCGCATTGCATCTGTTCGCCGGGCAACGTGCGCAGCCGCAGGTACGCCTCGGCAGGCGGGCGCGGCCGGTGCAGCGAGATCAGATGCCGGAAGTGCGTGGGGCCGCCCTGATAGCCGCGCTCACGCACCATACCGTAAAGGCGACTGGCGGTGAGTGTCGGATACTTCTCGAGCGTCTGGCCAATGAACGGCAGATATGGCTCGATCATCGAAGAGCGCGGCGCCGATCCATGGCGCGGCAAGCCGGCCTGCGCGAGCACCCGTTTGACGGTGTCGCGATGCACGTGCAGTTGCCGCGCGATGGTGCCGCAGCGCCACTTCTCGACGTGATAGAGCCGCAGGATATGGGCTTCGAGTTCAGCGTCAATCGTCACCTTCAGAGCCTCCCCGCAATCGGTAGATGGAATGGAAAGCTCGACGGCGCAGCGGGCCAAGGCGTACGAACGGCGAACACGCATTGCCGCATAGGTGGCAATGCGTCGCCGTCGGCACTGATGCCGTGACGCGATGATGAGCGAAGGCGGCGCGCATCGACTCCGCAGCCAGTAGAGCACTGGACGCCGTCGCGAGTGAACCGTGATGCGTCACTTTATTGATTCGTGCCCGGTAACGCCGGGCGCGCTGCGCATGGGCGAGACGTCCACGGCGAGAGTGCTGGTAACGCTGGGCCGCTTCGCGCTGGCTCGCGCGGCGAGCCGCTTGCGCACAGCCGTTGGCGCAATAGATCTGGCCGCGATCACAGCGGCGACAAATGAACACCTGTGCCCGACAGCGGGCGCAAAGGAACAGGCGGCCCGTGGGCTGCTCTTGGCAATAGCCTTCGGTCATCGGCGCTCCGATCGAAACGCCGAAGACGAACGCATAGACAGGAGCGCGCCAGCCGTGGAATACTGCGGCTGCACGCGCTCCCTGTGTTAAAGCCCCTGGCTTTGCACGTTGACTTGTGTGGCGCGACTCCGGGGTTAACTTGGCGGTTTAGCCGGGGTCGCGTCGGTGGTTTCTTCGGCGCTGTGCCTTTCTACCGCAACCGCTTCCCGCCGTCATCTCCCAACGCGCTTTGCGCGTCTGCACTCGCCCTACGGGCTCCTTACGACGCGCAAAGCGTCGTCAATGCCCAGCGCAACCTTCCCTACACATCGCGCAATAAGATCCGGCCGCTCAGTGGCTCGATTCCGGAACGCCGTCGTTTAGTGTCGGATTTGGACCGGCGTTCACACTTGGGAAGTGACCGCGGTTCTTGACGATCTTACGCAACTGCATGTGCATGCTCTCGATCGCGTTGGTCGTGTATATGATTTTGCGTACTTCCGGCGGATAGGCGAAGAATGGGATGACTTGTTCCCATTGGCGCTGCCACATCGCGGCGACCGTTGGGAATTTCTTGCCCCATTCGCTTTGCGAGAAGGCTTGCAGCGCCGCCTCAGCGGCTTCGGCGGTGGCGGCCTGATAGATCGGCTTGAGCGCCGCAGCCAACGGCTTACGGTCCTTCCAGCTCGCCAGATTCAGCGAATTGCGGATCAGGTGCACGATGCATGTCTGGATCTGGGCGGCCGGATACACCGCTTCGATCGCCTCGGGGAAACCGCGCAAGCCATCGACGACGGCGATCAGGATGTCGTGCAAGCCGCGGTTCTTCAGTTCGTTGAAGACCTTCAGCCAGAACTTGGCGCCTTCGGTTTGCTCGATCCACAAACCCAGCACTTCCTTACGGCCGTCGGCCCGAATGCCCAGCGCGAGGTACACCGCCTTGTTCTTGACCGTGCCTTCGTCGCGAATCTTCAGCCGAAGTGCGTCGAAATACACGATCGGATACATCGCTTCGAGGGGGCGTTGCTGCCACTGTTCGACTTCGGCCAGCACCTCATCGGTGACGGTCGAAATCAGGTCGGGCGACACCTGTAGGCCATATAGCTCCAGCAAATGGCCTTGGATCTCGCGCACGCTCATGCCGCGCGCGTACATGCTGATGACGTGGTCATCAAAGCCTGGCAGCCGGCGTTGATATTTGCCCACTAGCTGCGGCTCGAACGTCGCCTGCCGATCGCGCGGAATGTCCAGATTCAGTTCGCCGTTGGGCGTGAGGACCGTCTTGGGGCTCGTACCGTTGCGGTGGTTGCCGGCCTTGCCTTGCTCAGCCTCGTTCTCCAGGTGATGCGTGAGCTCCGCTGCCAGCATGCGCTCAGCCAGTCGCTTCTTCAGTTGCCCGGCCAGGCCCGATTCGCCGAGAACCGACTCGGCATCCTTGTTCTGAATCTGCGCCAGCAGTTGATCGACCAGTTCGTCAGGGAACAATTTCGGCGCCTTCGGGTTCTTGCTCTTCTTGGTCACGGTTGCTTCGGTCATAGGACGTAATTTCCGTTATCGTCTCATGACCTCGGCACACTAAAATTCTGACAGGCTCTCCGGCGGGTTTCGGAGGGGATCAGACGCTTGAGCGTTCGCCTCAGGATTAGCCTGACTGCCCGCTTTTGGCCGATTCCCGCCGGTCGTGGAAGCCCACGATCGATCGGTTAGCAGTAAGCGGATCACCGCTCAGACTTACTCAACACGGGTTGATCTGCCCAACGGTTCGCCGCGATTTAGCTTGGCGACCATCTCCTCGAACCCCGCCACGTAAGGGCGCGCCAACCGACACCAGCCCTGTTTGTCTAGTGATCAAAGCAACTTTGGCCCGAGTGCAGGCCGCCGCGCGCTTGGGCCAGGACATCACGGCGGCAGCTGCCGCCACTGCACAACCGATGACAGCCAAACGGGAAGATTTCTCGATTCATCACCGCTGCAGCGCTGCCTGCTCAAAGCCATATTACAGTCGATATCGCTTGGTTCATTGCCTTCAATTCATTCAGTGTGGGCCGCGGGCATTGTGGCCCGTCGGAGCTATCCAAGCGATTTAACCGTTAAGCGGATTGTGTGTGAAAACGATAAGCAGAGCGATCAGCACCCCGGCGCAGAAGATCCCAATACGCTGCGATCTTTGTAACCCATGCCCCAACGGCATGCGACCGACGCTGGTCACGTTGCGGCAATCTTTCGAGCGCGTACGGCCCATGCCGCAAGTGCAAGTGCTGCGAATCCTAGAGCGACGGTCAGAAGCAGACTGTGACGCCAGCCTAACCGACGCGTCGCAACGGGCTGCCAACCACGTACTACTAAGATAAACGCGGTGACCTGCGAGCTTGCCAGGGCGACGGTCACGGCCATCAATGCCGCCGCGGTCTCCCGGGCAGAACGCTGGAGATCCCAGCGAACAAGTGCACTGAGCGCAAGGGTCGGTACCAGAAAGATGGCCGTGCTCCCCCACGTGTATTCGGCGCTCCCATTCTTCCATAAGGAGGCAAAGCCGATGCTATGGGCCGTAAAGATCGCAAAAATTAGCAAGGTCGTGCCAAGAGCCCCTCGCCATGCGAAAGCCCGCTCAGGCCGGCTCGAGCGAGAAAAATAGACCGTCGCCCCTGGTATGAGAAAGAGCAGCACGTAGGCTACAACATTCAATGTCAACAGGAACACGTACGATGGCGCTGCCCGCAGGTCCCACAGGGGAGCTGCGACGACAGAAGCAACTACAAATACGGCGAGTGCGAGCCATCTCGCCCAACGCCAACCACGGAACAAGCCGACCGTGACAACCACAGTCAGCGGGATTTGAATTCCGTGCCACGTCCATTGATCCGCGACGGGAAACGCACTGCCGGGATAGAGAGGGATCCTGCCAATGGAGGCGTTTGCGTCGTACGCGCGAATCATGGTGAACACGGACGTCAGGAATAGGTATGCCAGTCCTGTAACGATCGCGGGTCGTCTCACTGAGTTTGATGCACTAATCAATGTCATTGTTCATTGCTGCCGGCAACCTCCGGTAGCCAGCGTTCTCCTATGCGTATGCCCGCAACGCGCCGTCCTCACCGAGGTCACCGGGCGGGTCCGTCGAAATGTTGAAAAAATCGCATCAAAGCGACAAGCTGATAGGCGAGCAAAAATGAACAAGCGCCCCATGCGTGAACGCACCCGAGGGGAAATCGACATTAGGCGTCTTTCCTCCACCGCTTTCATTCGTGCTCCACTCATTCTCGGCTGGCGAGCGCTCGCTCAATCTTCTGGTCTGTCTTGTACTGGCTCAACGCGTACACCGACCATATAGCGGCGGGCACCCAACCAATGATTGTGAGTTGAAGCAAGAGGCAAACGATCCCCGCTAACGGCCGGCCAATCGTGAAGAACTGGAGCCACGGCACGATCAGGGCAAGCAAAAGGCGCATTTTTTTCCTCGTGTGGTTTAACGTTGTTGTTGATACCGGCAGCCAGCCAGTATGGAGCGAATTACGCCGAAACTCTTTCCAGCTTTTCCGGAACCGCTCCTTTGAGCCGAAATCCTGCCTGGAAACTACCGCGGTGAGCCGATGTCCCCGTTGTCCTCGATGACATGGCGACATTCTCGGCGATGCGCTTGTCGGAATCCATGTCGAGCAGAATATCGCGTCGCATGACTCCGTGCCTTCTGGGGTAGCATCTCCAAGAATTCGCCTCGTCATCAAGCAATGAGAACCTTTAGCCTGTACGTCGCTACAGCGCTTGCCGAAATAATTGGCTGCTATCTCCCGTACCTGTGGCTCAAGGAGGGGAAAAGCGTTGCGCTGTTGATACCGGCCGCGCTGTCGCTTGCCATCTTTGCGTGGCTTCTGACTCTGCATCCAAGTGCTGCGGGCCGCGTCTATGCGGCCTATGGCGGAGTTTATATCTCAGTTGCGCTGATCTGGCTCTGGCTCGTCCAGGGCATGCGGCCCACAGCCTGGGACTTGGCCGGTGTGGCATTCTCTCTGCTCGGAATGGCGATCATCGCATTTCAGCCGCGCTGATATTGGCGCTCGCACGAAGGGCACGACACTCGTTCACGCGGCGGCGCACTGATGCAGACCGGCCGTCCGAAGGTCCGCCCGACGGAGTCGGCAAATGATGCATCGTAGCCGAGCGCCGCCGCACGCCAGCGGGCGTAGGGCTGTCGCACGACCTTATCGCATAGCCGCGCAACTTCGGCCCCAATCGCACTTACTCTGTCACCCTACAGCCCGACCAAACACCTCAAACATCAATATTCCCCGCCCGAAGCGCATTACTCTCAATAAACGCGCGCCGCGGCTCGACCTCATCCCCCATAAGCGTAGTAAAGATCCCATCCGCCGCGATCGCATCCTCGATCTGCACGCGCAGCAACCGCCGCACATTCGGATCCATCGTCGTTTCCCAAAGCTGCGACGGGTTCATCTCTCCCAACCCCTTATACCGCTGCTTGGAAACATTGCGCTCCGCATCTGCGATCAACCACCGCATAGCGCTCTTGAAGTCCGTAACGGCCATACTACGCTCACCACGCTTGATAACCGCCCCAACCCCAATCAACCCTTTAAACGTATTCGCCGTATTCACGAGCTGCTGATAATCGGCCGTCAACAAGAACTCCTCGTCGATCACAGAAACCTTCACATTGCCGTGATGCCGCCGCTCGACGCGCAACGAGCGCAGCTCGCGCACAGGGTCATACTGCGGATAGACACTCACCTCAGGCTTCAACGGATCGCTGCGCAGCGCAACCTGCAGCGCCTCGGCCGATGCCGCCGCCCCAGCCTCGCTCGTCAGATCGATCGCCACGCCATCCATGACCGCTTCCAACGCGCTCGCATCATAAATCCGCGCCAGCCGTTCCACCACGCCCTGCGCCAACAAATACGACCGCGCCAACTCGCCCAACGCATCGCCGGCGATCGGCACCGCGCCTTCGTTCGCCATAAGCTCCGACCCCTGCAACGCAAGCCGCAGCATGTGCGCATTGAGCTCGGCGCCATCCTTCAGATAACGCTCGTCCTTGCCAGCCTTGACCTTATAAAGCGGCGGCTGCGCGATATAGATGTACCCGCGCTCGATCATCTCCGGCATCTGCCGATAGAAGAACGTCAAAAGCAGCGTACGAATATGCGCACCGTCCACGTCCGCGTCGGTCATGATGATGATGCGGTGGTAGCGCAGCTTGTCGAGGTTGTAATCTTCCTTGCCAATCCCGCAGCCCAGAGCGGTAATCAGCGTAACGATCTGCTCGGATGAAAGCAGCTTGTCATAGCGCGCCTTCTCGACGTTGAGCACCTTGCCGCGCAGCGGCAAAATCGCCTGGAATTTGCGGTCGCGGCCCTGCTTGGCCGAACCGCCTGCGGAATCGCCCTCGACGATGTAGATCTCCGATTTCGCCGGGTCCTTCTCCTGGCAATCGGCCAGCTTGCCCGGCAAGCCCACGCCGTCGAGCACGCCCTTGCGTCGCGTCATCTCGCGCGCCTTGCGCGCAGCATCGCGCGCACGCGCGGCATCCACGATCTTCCCGCAGATGATCTTCGCGTCGTTCGGCGTCTCGAGCAAAAACTCTTCGAGCGCCTTAGCCACGACCTCTTCCACCGGCGCACGCACCTCGGACGAGACGAGCTTGTCCTTCGTCTGCGAACTGAACTTCGGCTCGGGCACCTTCACCGATAGCACGCACGACAACCCTTCGCGCATATCGTCGCCCGAGGTCTCGACCTTGGCCTTCTTCGCGATTTCGTGATCGGCAATGTACTTGTTCATCACGCGCGTCATCGCCGCGCGCAGCCCCGTCAAATGGGTGCCGCCGTCGCGCTGCGGAATGTTGTTCGTGAAGCACAGCACGTTTTCGTTGTAGCTGTCGTTCCACTGCATCGCGACTTCCACGCCGACACTGTCCTTCTCACCGACTACGTGGAAGATCGTCGGATGCAGTACGGTCTTCGTCTTGTTGATGTACTCGACGAAACCCTTCACGCCTCCCACGAACGCGAAATCGTCTTCCTTGCCCGTACGCTGGTCCGTCAGCCGAATCCGCACACCGTTGTTCAGGAACGAAAGCTCGCGAATCCGCTTGGCCAGAATGTCGTAGTGATATTCGACGGTACCGAAGATCGCCTGGTCGGCCATGAAATGCACTTCAGTACCGCGCTTTTCCGTATCGCCGAGGAATTGCATCGGCGATACGTGCTCGCCGTTCACTTCCTCGATCACGCGGTTTTGCGGCACCCCGCGATGAAACTCCATGAAGTGCTTCTTGCCGTCGCGGCGCACCGTCAGCCGCAACCAGCTCGAAAGCGCATTCACGCACGAGACACCGACGCCGTGCAGACCGCCGGACACCTTGTAGCTGTTCTGATCGAACTTGCCGCCCGCATGCAACTCGGTCATCACGATCTCGGCCGCGCTGCGCTTGGGATCGTGTTTGTCATCAAGCTTCACGCCGGTCGGAATCCCGCGGCCGTTATCGATGACGGAAACCGAATTGTCCGCGTGAATGGTCACCTGGATTTCATTGCAATACCCGGCCAAGGCCTCGTCGATCGAATTGTCGAGCACTTCGAATACGAGGTGGTGCAAACCGGTGCCGTCCGACGTGTCGCCGATATACATCCCGGGCCGCTTGCGGACTGCCTCCAGACCTTCGAGGATCTGAATCGAAGAGGCGCCGTAGCTGTTGTCGGGCTGCGAAATGTGCTGTTCACTCATGGGTATCTTCCGGTTTTGCATCTACTGCCTGGGTACTACGTACGGTATTTCGGTCTGCCAAATAAACGCCAAAGGGGCGCTGCGCCCCTTGGTCTTGGCTGCTTCCCGGCCGTCGGATCAAATGCGCATCGGCATGACGACGTACTTGAAATCCTCGTTCTCCGGGATGGTGATCAAGGCGCTCGAGCTCGCGTCGGCCACGCTCACCTGCAACATGTCGACCTTCAGGTTCGCCAACACGTCGAGCAGATAAGTGACGTTGAACCCCATGTCGATCGTGTCGCCCTGGTAAGCGATCTCGAGCTCTTCCTGCGCCTCTTCCTGATCGGCGTTGGTCGACATGATCTTCAACTGCCCCGGCTCGATCACGCAGCGCACGCCCTTGAATTTGTCCGAGGTCAAAATGGCCGCGCGCTGCAGCGAACGCTGCAACTCGTCGCGCCCGATCACGAACGTGTTCTTGTGCGCCTTCGGAATGACGCGCTGGAAATCGGGGAACTTGCCCTCGACCAGCTTCGAAACGAGTTCGACCTGGCCGAACGTGAACTTCGCCTGCGTCGATGCGATATCGATCGTGACGACATCGTCGATGTCTTCGAGCAGCCGCTGCAACTCGAGAATCGTCTTGCGCGGAACGATCACTTCCTGGCGCGGGAACTCGCCCTCGATCTTCATCGACGAATACGCGAGACGGTGCCCATCGGTCGCCACAGCCATCAGCCGGCCACCATCGACGACGAGCAGCATGCCGTTCAGGTAATAGCGGATGTCCTGCTGCGCCATGGCGAAATGCACCATACCGAGCAATTGACGAAACGTCTTTTGCGGGACGGCAAGGCTCGCACCGTAATCCTTGGCCTGGGCGACGGTCGGGAATTCGTCGGCGGCGAGCGTCTGCAGCGCAAAGCGGCTCTTGCCCGATTGCACCGTCAGCCGCTTGTCGGCCAGCGTCAGGCTCACCTGCCCATCGGGCATCGCGCGCAGGATATCGAGCAACTTGCGCGCAGCGACGGTGGTCGCAACCGATTCGCCTCCCACGCCGAAATCGGCCCGCGTCGTGATCTGCAATTCGAGGTCCGTCGACAGAAACGATACGTCCGGACCGTTCTTGGTGATCAGCAGATTCGCGAGGATCGGCAACGTATGGCGGCGTTCGACGATGCCGCTCACGGTTTGCAGCGGCCTGAGGAGGTTGTCTCGTTCGGTCTTGACCAGTTGCATAGGGTTCCTTCGTTGATAGGACGGCAGGCTCCAGCCGCCTCGCCCGGCAGATTCGTCGACTCAAGCGCCGACGCCCCGCATTTCTCCGCGCTTTGTGCCCACTTCCCGCACTTTCCCGCCACCCGCGCAGCCAGGGCGGCTAAACCAATATTGTGCCTGAAAAAGAAACCGACTCCGCTAAATCGGAGGGAGGGCCCGCCATGCCCCGACCGCACCCGCCCGCCGCGGCTCAGCCCTTCAGCGTTTGCTCCAGCACGTGCAATTCGTGGTTCAGCTGCGCATCCTTGCCGCGCTCGTCGGCGATCTTGCGCACCGCGTGCAAGACGGTGGTGTGATCGCGCCCGCCGAAGAGCTCGCCGATCTCGGGCAAACTCTTTTGCGTGAGTTCCTTCGCGAGATACATCGCAATCTGACGCGGCCGCGCAATATTCGCCGGACGCTTCTTCGAATACATATCGGCGACTTTGATGTTGTAGAAGTCGGCGACGGTCTTCTGGATGTTCTCGACGGAGATCTGCCGGTTCTGCACGGTCAGCAGATCCTTGAGCGCCTCTTTGGTCAGCTCGATCGAAATCTCGCGGCCGTGGAACTTCGAATAGGCGAGGATCTTCCGCAGCGCGCCTTCGAGCTCGCGCACGTTCGAGCGCAGATGCTTGGCCACAAAAAACGCGACGTCCTCCGAAAGACTCACGCCTTCGGATTGCGCCTTGCGCATCAGAATGGCCACGCGCATCTCGAGCTCGGGCGGCTCGATGGCCACGGTGAGCCCCGAGTCGAAGCGCGAGATGAGGCGATCGTCGATACCCGAAATCTCCTTCGGATACGTGTCGCTCGTAATGATCACCTGCGCCTTGTTGGCAACGAGTGCTTCGAACGCATAGAAGAACTCTTCCTGCGTACGCGACTTGCCGGAGAAGAACTGAATATCGTCGATGAGCAGCAGATCGAGCGAATGGTAGTAACGCTTGAAATCGTCGAACGCCTTGCGCTGATAGGCCTTCACGACATCGGACACATATTGCTCGGCATGGATGTAGCGGATCCGCGCGCCCGCCTTGTCCAGCAGCAGCTGGTTGCCGATCGCATGGATCAGGTGCGTCTTGCCGAGCCCCACGCCGCCATACAGGAACAGCGGGTTGTACGACACGCCGGGATTGTCGGCGACTTGAATGGCCGCGGCGCGTGCGAGCTGATTCGCCTTACCGGTCACGAAGTTGTCGAAGGTCAGCACCGGATTGAGCTTCGAGCGCTCGTACATCGAATCGGTCTCGGCACCGCCAGGACCGGCGAACGCACCGGGACGCCAGGTGCGCCGCGCAGCCGCAGCCTCGCTCGCATCGACGCTCGGCAAGTCGCTATCGGCGGCATCGTCGGCCATGTGCGCGCCCGCGCCATTGCCGGCCGCGCCCATCCCCGCACTCATCCCCGCTCCCATCCCGCTGCGCGCGCCATTCGGCTCGCCGCGCGAGGCGCCGGAGGCAGCGCCCGCGGACGGCATACCGCCATTGGCCGCCAACGCGGCTGCAACCGATGCGGGAACACGCGGCAAAGGCACCGACGACGCGCCGCCGACCGATGCACGCAGGCCAGCCTTCGGATCCAGCACGAACTGGACTTCCACGGGGGCCTGCCAAAAGTCGCGCGCGAGATCGGAGATGCGACCCGAAAACTGGCTCTTGACCCAATCGAGCTTGAAGCGGTTCGGCGCAGCGATGGACAATGTGTTCGCGGCGGCGTCGAAGGCGACCGGGGCCAACGGTTTGATCCACGTCACGTACTGCTGGGGCGTCAATTCACGCTCCAGCAGTGCGGAACAGTGTTGCCAGAATTCGTTCATCAAAGTGACGTCGTTTTTAGTGCACGGTCACTCGCCGCCGCCTTCGTCGCGCGATGCGCCGAAGGACCCGGACCGGCCAGGCGAGCCCGCCACAAACCCTTTCGCAACAAGTACTTGCGGCGAACGATGGGACTCGCGACGACGTGCAGGATTCTTGAGATAAGGCGAGATTCTACCGCCAAACACGGCCGGCCAGGGAGTTATCCACAGGGCCGGATCGAGCGCTGCATGCGCACCCGCGGGCCTTGCGCGGGCATCCGAAATCAACGTAACGTATTGACGACCAAAAGAAAACCGGTTTAAATAGCGGGTTCCCGCGAAAGCGAAAACTGATTCCCGGCCCCGTCGATTGCCTCTCGGCGTTGTCCTGCACGGTTTGCAGGCAAGCTGACAGCGCCAAAGTGCACGCGGCCCATTCTCCAGTGAGAGCGACATGAAACGTACCTACCAACCTTCCGTGACGCGCCGCAAGCGCACCCATGGTTTCCGCGTTCGCATGAAGACCGTCGGCGGCCGCAAAGTGATCAACGCCCGTCGCGCGAAGGGCCGCAAGCGTCTCGCCATCTAAGGCAAGGCGCCTGAGCGCGTCGCGTCAGGCGCCCGCGGCAACGCGGGGACATGCGCACGCCGCCGTCGGGCTGGGTCCGTTGCGAGCGCGAGCCGTCTTCCCCAAAGCCGCGAGGCTTCTCAAAACGGATGAGTTTTCATCCGTTTTTCGTTTACGCCCGTGGCGCCGAACGGCGCATTTTGTCGTCTACGCCAGGCCGACGGGCAGCGATGCGCGCCTCGGTCTCGTGACGGGCAAGAAGTTCGCGCCGCGCGCCGCCACGCGCAATCTCGTGCGGCGCCTCGCGCGTGAAGCGTTTCGCGTCCGCCGCGACGATTTCGGCGGGTGGGATGTTCTACTGCGCCTGTCCGCGCGCTTCGACAAGGCCGCTTATCCGAGCGCCGCGTCGAGACCGCTCAAGGCGCTCGTTCGTGCCGAGATCGACACGTTGCTCGACAAAGTGGCGCGCGAAATCGTGCGCCGCGAAAGCAGTGCCGCGGCGACGGAACCGGGGCTCACGCCCGGACCGTCGAGCGGTGCGCAAGACGACCGGAGTTCGGGGCGGCCATGAACGCCGCTTCATCGCCATGCAAACGGTACTGATCGCGTTGCTGCGCTTGTACAAGATTGCCTTGAGCCCTCTGCTCGGCAACCGGTGCCGCTTTTATCCTTCCTGTTCCGATTACGCACGCGAGGCAATCCAGTATCATGGCGCCGCGCGCGGAAGTTACCTCGCGCTCAAGCGGCTTTGTCGCTGTCATCCCTTTTCCGCGGGCGGGATCGACCTCGTTCCACCCGCACCCTCGAAAAAGCGCTGAAGCGCCGCTTTATCGACTCTGAGACCACGCATGGATATCAAACGCACCGTCCTATGGGCGATCTTCTTCGTGTCAGCGATCATGCTGTTCGACAACTGGCAGCGCGAGCACGGACGCCCGTCGATGTTCTTCCCGAACCCGGCCGCGACCCACACCGCGAGCACGGGCGCGACGCCGGGCAGCGCGAGCAGCGCCGCGTCGGCCGCGGGCCAGGGCGAAGCGCCGTCGGCACCGGGCGTCGCGGCACCGGCGACGGTGGCAGGCGCCCCGCAGCCGTCGGCTCAGTTGATCCCGTTCAGCACGGACGTCTATCAGGGCGAAATCGATACGCGCGGCGGCACCCTCGAAAAGCTCACGCTCACGCGCAACAGCGATCCGAAGCAGGCCGATCTGAACGTGACGCTGTTCGATCGCACGGCCAACCACACCTATCTCGCGCGCACGGGCGTCATCGCCAGCGGCGCCGAGCTGCCCTATCACAATGACATCTTCACGCCCGTGCCGGGTCCGCGCGCGCTGACGGGCGATCAGAAGTCGTTTCAGGTCAGCCTCGAATCGCCGGTCAAGGGCGGCGTCAAAGTCGTCAAGACCTACACGTTCACGCGCGGCAGTTATGTCATCGGCGTCGACACCAAGGTCGAGAACGTCGGCACCGCCCCCGTTACGCCGACGGTCTACATGGAGCTCGTGCGCGACAGCCAGCCCGTCGAAACGCCGCGCTTCTCGCACACGTTCATCGGGCCGGCGGTCTATACGAACGAGCATCACTTCCAGAAGATCTCGTTCAGCGACATCGACAAGAAAAAGGCCGAGTACGCGAGCTCCGCCAACAATGGCTGGGTCGCGATGGTGCAGCACTATTTCGCGACGGCCTGGATTCCGGCCGAAGGCGCCAAACGCACCAACTACGTCGAGCAGATCGACCCGACGCTGTACCGCGTCGGCGTGCAGCAGCCGCTTCCGACGCTCGCGCCGGGACAATCGGCCGATGTATCGGCACGGCTTTTCGCGGGTCCCGAGGAAGAGCGCGTGCTCGAAGGTATCGCGCCCGGCCTCGATCTCGTGAAGGATTACGGCTGGGTCACGATCATCGCGAAGCCGCTGTTCTGGCTGCTCGAGAAGATCTACGGTCTGGTCGGCAACTGGGGCTGGGCGATCGTGCTGCTCACGCTGCTGATCAAGGCCGTCTTCTTTCCGCTTTCGGCGGCGAGCTACAAGTCGATGGCGCGGATGAAGGAGATCACGCCGCGTATGCAGGCACTGCGTGAACGCTTCAAGAGCGATCCGCAGAAGATGAACGCGGCGCTGATGGAGCTCTACAAGACGGAGAAGGTCAATCCGTTCGGCGGCTGCCTGCCGATCGTCGTCCAGATTCCAGTGTTCATTTCGCTTTACTGGGTGCTGCTCTCGTCGGTGGAGATGCGCGGCGCGCCTTGGATACTCTGGATCCACGATCTGTCGCAACAGGATCCGTTCTACATCCTGCCCGTGCTGATGGCGGTCTCGATGTTCGTGCAGACGAAGCTGAACCCGACACCGCCCGACCCTGTGCAGGCGAAGATGATGATGTTCATGCCGATCGCGTTCTCGGTGATGTTCTTCTTCTTCCCGTCGGGCCTCGTGCTGTACTACGTCGTCAACAACGTGCTGTCGATCGCGCAGCAGTACTACATCACGCGCATGATGGGCGCCAGGAAGAAGGAAAAGACGGCTTGACGCTGGTTTGAACGACGCCTGCGGCGTGGCCGCGGCGTTGAAAAGGAATCGCCCGGTGAAGTTGCAAACCGGGCGATTTTTTTTGGCGGGTTCCTGAGGATTACGACTCCGAGCCGTCGCCGTAGAACTGTTCGATCAGCTCTTGCACGAGATAGCGGTGATGCGGCGAAAGCGCTTCGATCTTCGAAGCCAATTCGATCGTCTCGGGCGTCAGCGGGTACTTTTCATCGCGCGGCAGCGGTTTAGGCGTCGTACGCGCCGATGCAGTCGGCGCCGGCCCGTAATGCAGCCAGTGCAAATCGACACGCAGCCAATCGGCGAGCGTCGCGAGTTTGTCGGCCGTGGGGATCGTTCGGCCCGTGAGCCATTTATGCGCGGTCTGCGGGGAGATCGGGCTCGCGCCGCGATGACGCAAATTGAACTGCAGCGCGAGTTGCGTCCCACCCGTCGCTTTCTCTGGGCTGCGCTGCAGGGCAAATTTGAGGCGTTCCGAGAACGCCGCTTTCTCTTCTGCGGTAGGCATCGCAAAATTGTGCAATCGAGCCGGAGCAAAGAAGACAACCACTCACGACAGTTTTAGCCTGCAGGAACGCGGTTTTAGCCAGATCGCGTAGATCGCCCGCGTGCCAAGGGAATTCAGTTCTTCAAGGAATCCCCGCTTGGAACGGGCGTTTCACCTCGGACGCGGTGATCGCACCTTCACTCCGTCTGAAGAATACACTATCCCGATTGAGATAAATCTAATTTATGGTAGGAGCGCCGCGGTCCACGGTGGGACACCGCCGAAAGGTGCGGCAACGGCGCGCTACAATGCCGCTCTTGCCGTGTTCGCCCCCTGGGCGTTGCACCGCGTCGCGCGAGGCGTAACACAGCACGCAAGACTGTTCTCTCACTGCATTAGCCGGATGACCATGCTCGCTACCGATTCGGATCCGATCGTCGCCATTGCCACCGCGCCGGGGCGCGGCGGAATCGGCGTGGTCCGCATCTCGTGCGGCCGCGCGGGCAGTGCGGCCGCCGAAGCGCTGATGCGGGCGCTCTTCGCCCAAACGCTCGAGCCGCGTCATGCGAGTTATGTGCCGTTTCTCGATGCCGGCGGCAAGGTCCTCGACCGCGGCATTGCGCTTTATTTCCCGGCGCCGAATTCGTACACCGGCGAACATGTGATCGAGTTGCAGGGGCACGGCGGGCCGGTCGTCCTGCAACTGGTGCTGCAGTCCTGCCTCGATGCCGGCAATACATTCGCTCTGCGTCTTGCCGAGCCCGGCGAATTCACGCGGCGGGCCTTTCTCAACGACAAGCTCGATCTCGCGCAAGCCGAGGCCGTCGCCGATCTCATCGAGGCGAGCACGGAGGCCGCGGCGCGTTCGGCGGGCCGTTCGCTCGAGGGGGCGTTTTCGCGCGACATTCATGCACTCGTCGAGGAAGTCATCGCGCTGCGGATGCTCGTCGAGGCGACGCTCGACTTTCCCGAGGAAGAGATCGATTTTCTCGAGGCGGCCGATGCGCGCGGCAAGCTCGCGCACATGCGCGAGCGGCTCGCTCAGGTGCTCGGCGAAGCGAAGCAAGGCGCACTGTTGCGGGAGGGACTCGCCGTCGTGCTAGCGGGGCAGCCGAACGTCGGCAAGTCCTCTTTGCTGAATGCGCTTGCGGGCGCCGAACTCGCCATCGTGACGCCGATTGCCGGTACGACGCGCGACAAAGTCGCGCAGACGATCCAGATCGAAGGTATTCCGCTGCATATCGTCGATACCGCCGGGCTGCGCGATACCGAGGACGAGGTCGAGAAAATCGGCATCGCGCGGACATGGAACGAGATCGAAAATGCCGATGTCGTTCTGCACCTGCTCGATGCGCGTGCGGGCATGACGCCCGACGACACAACCATTGCCGCGCGCTTTCCGGCGGGCGTGCCGGTCGTGCGGGTGCTGAACAAGACGGATTTGACCGAGCTGGCGCCGACGCTCGATCGGCTTGGTGCGACCGAAGTGGATAGCGAAGTATGCGAGCTGAGGCTCTCTGCGAAAAAGGGCGAAGGAATCGATTTGCTGCGGGCTGAGCTGTTGCGTATCGCCGGCTGGCAGGCGGGCACGGAGAGCGTTTATCTCGCACGCGAGCGACACTTGCGCGCGCTGCGCGCGGCGCAGGACCATCTTGCGCTTGCGTCGGAGCACGGCGAGGCCGGGAATCAATCGCTCGATCTGTTTGCCGAGGAGCTGCGCCTCGCGCAGGAAGAGCTCAATTCGATCACCGGCGAATTCACCTCGGATGATCTGTTGGGGGTGATTTTCAGCAGGTTTTGTATTGGGAAGTAGGCAAACGTTTCGATCGTGCCGCTCGACGAGGCCTGGCAGAACTCATAGCTCCGCCCAGCCGGGAAAGTCGCATGGTTTTGTCCTACCACGCCAAGCAGTCGATCACACCCCTTGCGCAAGCGTCGCGATCTGGTCGGCCGACATCGCCCCGCGGTAGATGCGGAACTCGTCGATCGATCCGGAGAAATACGGATCGGCCGAGAACTGCGAGCGGCCGATCCAGTTCTGAGCCGTTTCGCCGATGCGCCACGGTGCAAAGATCACGTCGGTGGCGCTGTTGACCGCAACACCGTTGACGTAAAGCGTACCCACCGTACCCGATAACGTCACGGCAACATGCGTCCATTGGTTCGTCGGCAACGGGGCCTTGCCGTCGATGCGGCGCTCGCCATACGGGCCGTTCGTCGTGATTGCGAATCGCACCAATCCCGCGCCGCCCATCGGGGTGAGCATCATATAGCGGCCCGGGCCTGCGCCGAAATCAAAGATGCGCGCCCAACGAACCGACTTCGTCCAGTAGACCCACGCGGCGATCGTAAAGTCCGATACATCGGCAACGAGATCGCTCGGCAAACTGACGTGACCGCTCGCACCATCGAGCACGACGGCGTTGCCGAGTTTGCCCGTCCCGTGCGAGGCCCCGCCGACGAGCGTACCCGCATGGCCGTTGCCGCTCGCATCGGCGGCGCTCGTGCCAGCGGTTTCGTCGAACGTCAAATCGGTATGCAACACAAGGGCCGTCACGGCGACGACTTCGTTCGAGTTTCCGCTCTCGCCCGAGGCGGTGCTGGCACTGACGACGTAATACCAGGTACCCGCCGCCGGGCTGTCCGTGTAGGTCAGCGGGTCCGTGATGCCCGTGGCGACGGTGCTGTAGGGCCCGCCAGCACTGCTGCCGCGCTTGACGTTGTAGCTCGCGCCGTTCGATACGCCCCACCATGAAAGCACGACCTGCCCGGCGGCAGGATAGGCCGTCAGCCCGCTTGGTGCGGCCGCCGGCACCACAGGGTCACGCGTGCACGTCAACGTGCCGTAGCCGAGCTGATCGTAGCCGCCGCTGTTCGGCCCGTAGTTTCCACCGCCGCCCTCAGGTTGGATCTTCAGTGCGAATTGCTTCGACCAGGGTGCGGCAAGACCTTTGCGGTTGACATAGTGGTTGTAGACGAGCGCCCAGCATGGGCGGATCGTGCCCTGGCTCGCGGTCGAGAACGCCGTTTGCGTCACGTCGACGTTCGAATAAGTGACGTAGGGCACCGTGTAGTAAGTCGTGCCGTCCGGCTGAAGCAGGTTCGCCTTCGCCACGTATTCGGCACCGGCGAGGAACCGGTTATTGTCGTGCCCATAAAGATCGATGCCCTGATTCCAGGCCATCTCGCAGATCGCCCCGGCGAGCGCAATGCCGAGCGTATTGTGTCCCTGGTCCCGCCCGCTCTCCTGCCACTGGCCCAGATAGCCAGGGTGCAGATAGTAGACCGCTTGCGCGATGGCGCCGTTGCCAGGGCCGTTCAGGAAATAGTTGACCGCCTCGTCGAAGAGCGAGTGATCGTCGCAGAGCACGCCGATGGCCATCACGGAAGCGAGATTGCACAAATCCCAATTGGCCCAGTAATGCGTGATCTCGGTGCCGTTGTGGCGATTCAGGAAATCGTGATTGATCGGGTAGAAGATGTTGCGCATCATCGTCTGGAACGCGGCGAAGTCGGCCGTTGCCCAGCCGCTGTAATTGCGCATGATTTCGCCCGCATTGGCAAACTCGTAGCCATACAGCCCAGCCGCCAGGTCGACGTTGCTGTCGCCGCCGAGGCGCTGCAGTGTCGACGACCACGCATTCATGATTTGCACCGCCTTGTCCGCGTAGTGCTTATCGCCGCTGACCTTCCATCGCAAGGCGCAGGCGTAGGCTGCGGCGATGTCGTTGTAGAGCACCGGGTAATTCTGCGGGCCAGTGCCGCCGCGATCGACCTCCACTTGAGGACGAGGCGTCCATGTCAAGCTTGCATGACTGTTGGCGATGAGCACGTTCCAACCGTCGATCCAGGGCGAGGCTTGTGTCGATACTTTCAGCGCCATCCGGTCGAAGTCGCCCTGCGTATGCAGCAGGCCTGGATGAACGAAGGCGCCGCTCGTCGTGATATCGGCGGCGCCTGTGGCCACGAGTGCCAGTGCCCGGCCGGCTGCCGCCGTGCTCGTGCCCGCGCTCGCCGTGCGGCTCACTGCTGCACCGGCGCTGCCGCCTCCTCCGCTACAGGCCGAGAGCACCAGTGCGCCGAGACTATAGAGAAACGTCCGCCGCGAAACCGTCGTTTCCTGTTCGTTCTTCTTCAAGTCGTCCATGTGTTGGCTTTCCGTGAATTGGGCAGGGCTGTCGATCGATCACGCTGGGAACGCAAACGTTTGCGCGTAGACGTTCGTTCTCGCAGCCAAGGCATTCCATTGTTGCGTTAACGGAGACGCAATTGCCTTTTATTAGCGTGATTACCGGTAGTCATCGGCGGAAACTCAGGTAGGAAAAATCTGAGCGGCGGCGCGGGCCCTGCATGCGCAGCGAGGTCATCGTTTACGAAGTCATGCGGCGGCAATTCGTTACGCATGGCATCGTTGCGCCCTCCCGCCTTCGCGGCGACTCCGCCGTCTTTAAAGTACGCGCCATAGTGAAACCCGTCCTGTCGATCGGTGACTCGACAGCCGAGGCGCCCAAGCGCGCGATGCCGCCGCAGCGGAGCCCGTACGAGCTAAACGATGGAGCAATTGTCAAATGCGAATCAGCCCCGATCAACCGGTGGGGGGAAGCGGTAGCGGCAGAGACGAAGCCCCACTCTCGACGGCCGAGCTACGCCCCCGCAAGCAACGCAACGGCGCCGCCGGCTTGCAAGCCCTGTTCGATCTCGTCGACGAAATGCCCGGCGCGGTGGATAGTAATTCCGCCCTGGCCCAGCACGCCACGCCATCGGAACATGACGGTCGTGTGGGCAAAGTGATCAAAGCGCACCGGTTCGCGCAGCAACAGGGTATTGACCTGACACCGCGCGATTTCGCGCGTGCACTCGGCGAGGCAACCGAGCCTCCGATCGTCCGATTGGGCCAAACCGTCAAAGACCACTTGCCTCTTTTGACAGGCCCGTCCAAAAAGTTGGACCAGCTCGAGAAAGAGATGCGCAGAGTGGTCGAAGAGGCGAAAAACGATCAACTCACGCGCGAAGAGCTTTCCACCTGGTTCTCGTCCCTGAGTCCGGAGGACCGTGCCCAGGTCACCGTCGTACCGCTCTTCGACGGCGTCGGATCATGGATGCAGCCGCTCGCTTTGAGGGTGGGCCACGATACGAGCAAGATGTTCAACGCCGGTCATATACCGGCTCTTCCGCGAGAAGTTGTTGCAGCGCTCCCTGCCGATCAACAGACGTGGCTGCAAACCAGGCTCGAAGCTTTGCGCAGCCTCGGCATCGACACCGGCCCCCAAGCGCAACGCTTTTTCGAACAGCATTTCGACATGAAGGCCATCGCCCTCGACGAGGAGTTGCCGTTCGAGCTGGCGAAGCTTTGCGAACTGGAACCCGCATTGGCTGGCAAGCTGCGATCGCTTCAGCAGCACGGAGTATCGCTGCACTACATCAAAGCCAAGCTCACGCCGGAGCCCGTGCTCGACGCCGTGCGCGATCTCGCCAAATCGCAACGTGCTTTCGTTTCGCACTGGCTTCGCGCGCTCGTCGAAGATGGCAAGATGCCGACCTTGACGGTCGACGATTACAACCGCATCGCCGAAACTCACTCGCGCGCGCTGCGCAAAGCCAACAAGCAATCGAAGGACGGCAGTCTGGAGGCACGACTGATCGACGCGGATCTCGTGGAAGATCTTCAAGGCAAACTCGATTTTGTCGGCGCGGCCAAGCTCATCCATCAGTACTCCAGCACCGCCATAGGCATTGCGCTGACAGGAGGTGGCCCGCAGCAGCATGCCGAGCTCGAGCAGATCAATGAAGTCATTCACGCGTACCTGGGCGGCGAATGGGCGCACCACCGCGTCGGATTCGACGATTCGCGACGCGTTGGTGAGGACGTGCGCGAAACCTTCAAGGCGCTGATGGCGGTGTCCCCGATCGCCGAAATCGTTCAGCGTGTGCTGGGTCTGTCGGGCCCCGCTGCGTTCATCGCGGGCTCGTCCGATAATGTGCTCGCCGAAAAAGGAGAGCTCCAAACCTTGTCCGCGGCCGGTGTGCCGGCCGCGGACATCAGGAAACGCGCTGCGTTCCTCGGGCTTTTTGTGGTTCCCCCCGATTTTGCACTCGCCACGCACATCGACAACATAGCCCACGCGTTCGGTCCGCACATTGCCGGTGGTGCATTTTCCCTGTCGGCCGTCATGCTGCCGCTGTTTACGATTCCGTTCTCGATCCAATACTTCGCAAGCCAATTCCGCAAGCTCGGCCGCGAGGGCAAACTGCCTAATGGCACGACTTTGAGCGATGACGATGGTTCGGCGCTGGACAAGCTCGCGTCGAAAGACTGGCTCATCGACAGTATCTCGAAGACGCTCGAGAAACAGAAAGTCGAGCCCTCCGCACGCGCCGAAATCATTGCGGCGCTACAAGAAATGGAATTGCCGCCGGTCGACAAGCACCCGGAAGCCAACCGGCAAGATATCAGCCGAGGGCGTGCGCTAGTCCGCGGCGCCAAAGAGGTGATGGTGGTCAACCAGATGCAGTTGGGCTTGCTGGCCGCAGTGCTGGGTTCGATTGCCGTCGGCGGCGTCTTCGGCCCCGAGATCCTGGGCGACGCAACACGCGAAGCCGTCGCGGGCGCCTTCGAAGTGCCGCTCGCGATGGCGAGCCTGCCGATCGTGAACGCCGTCCACCGCGGCAACTTTGAGAGGAAAGTGAAGAACCTCCAGTCACTTGGCCTGCTCGGTCCCGGCACGACCGACGCCGGAAGCGCATCTGCCATTGCCTGAACGCTTCGGCCGACCGCAGAGAATCCCGCGAAACGTGGTTCGTTCCGCGGGACCGCTTTTTTGCTCAGCCCGTCAGCCGAGCCGGCTTACTTCCCGCCGATGCTCTGCAGCGCTTTCCACTGGCCGCCTTCGACCTTGTAGATCGTGATGCCGCCGTTCTTCAGATCGCCGCGCGTGTCGTATGCGAGGTCCTTCGTCGTCACGCCCTGCATATCCGTCTTGGCGAGCACAGGCAGGTATTTGACCGGATCGGTCGAGTTGGCCTTTTCCATCGCCTTCATCATCGCCATCGCACCGTCGTAGGCGTACGGCGAGTAGGTTTCGACATCCTTGCCGAAGCGCTTCTTGTACTTCACGACATAGTCCTTGCCGCCGGGCATGTCGTCGAGCGGCAAGCCTGCCAGCGAAGCGATCGTCCCTTCCGCGGCGTCGCCCGCGATCTTCAGGAACGTCGGCGTATGCACCATTTCGCCGCCCATCAACGGCGCCTTGATACCGAGCGACTTCATCTGCTTGACCATCGGTCCCGCTTGCGAATCGGCCCCGCCGTAGTAGACGAGATCAGGGTTGACCGCCTTCAGCTTCGTCAAAATAGCCTTGAAGTCGACCGCCTTGTCGTTCGTGTACTCGCGATCGACGATCGTCGCGCCCGCCGCTTTGGCAGCCTTCGCGAATTGATCGGCGAGACCCTGGCCGTAAGCGGTGCGATCGTCGACGATCGCGATCTTCTTCATACCGAGGTTCTTCACCGCGAACGTGCCGGCCACCGAGCCTTGCTGCGTGTCGGAGGTCATCATGCGGAACGTCGTCTTGAAACCTTGCTGCGTGTACTCGGGCGCCGTCGCCATGGCGATCTGCGGAATGCCCGCGTTCGCGTAGATGCGCGAGGCCGGAATCGTCGTGCCCGAATTGAAGTGGCCGAGCATGCCCTTGATGCCGTCATCGACGAGCTTTTGCGCGACCGTCGTACCCGTGCGCGGGTCGGCCTGATCGTCAGCCGAATCGAGCACGAAGCGCACCGGCTTGCCGCCGATCACGGGCTTCGTCGCGTTCATTTCTTCTACAGCCAGCGTAATGCCGTTCTGGAAGTCGGCGCCGTAGTGCGCCTGTGCACCCGTCATGGGGCCGGCAAACCCGAGCTTCACATCCTCGGCCTGCTGCGCGTGTGCGGTCCCCACCAGCGACATTGCCGCAACAACCGTTGCGCCCGCCATCTGTTTCATCTTGTGCTGCATATTTTCTCCTTGGTACCAGGTAGGTGTGGAGCGGCTCGGGTTGGCCGTACCGCCTCCGGCTTTGAACCGATCGACGAGGGTCGCTCAGCCGATCGTCATCAAATTCGCATTGCCGCCCGCCGCGGCCGTGTTCACGCTCACCGAACGCTCGGTCATGAGGCGCTCGAGCGCGTAATCCTCATCGCTGCCGTTGACAAACCCGTTCGTCGCGACGCCCTGCACCGAGACGATCGGCCCCGGGCGCTGCGCCACATCTTTCACGAGCGCGAGCAACTCGTCGCTGTCGCCCTCGAAAAGTACGGCATCGTACTGCGCATCGGCGCCCGGTTGCACGCTCGCATACGCTTTCAGCTGCGGCGGCAGAGCCGCAACGAGCGCCTCGCCCGCCGCGCCCGAGAACAGCGCGCGATTACCGGTGGCCAACACGGCCGCCAGTTGAGCGCGCGCGCCGCTCGGCGTCGTTGGCACGCAGCTCACGGTACCGCGCGCACCGAGCGTGTAGGTATTGCGCTCGCCCGTCGGGCCCGGCAGCACGGCCGTCGCGCCGACCGGCATGTTCTCCAGGTAGCTGTCGCACCGCGCGGCGAGGGCCGGTTCGCGCTCGGCGATCAGCCAATCGCGCAGCACCGTCAGTGCCGCGCGCGGATTTGCGCTACCGTTGCCGCTCGCTTCTCGCGGCTGCGCATCGGCCACGAGGACGGACGCAAGCGATTTCGGCAAGCCGGCCGGACGCTTGGCCAACAAGCGCTGCAAGTAGAGCGCGCCGCCCGCTTTCGGTCCCGTGCCGGAGAGGCCTTCGCCGCCGAACGGCTGAACGCCCACCACCGCGCCGATGACGTTGCGGTTGACGTAGATGTTGCCGACATGCGCACGGGCGATCACGTGCGCGATCGTCTCGTCGATGCGCGTATGGATGCCGAGCGTCAACCCGTAGCCCGTTGCGCGAATCTCCTCGAGCAATTGATCGAGCTCGCTGCGGCGGTAGCGCACGACGTGCAGTACCGGCCCGAACACTTCGCGCTTGAGCTCGGCGATGCTGTCGACTTCGATCAGCGTCGGCGCCACGAACGTTCCGTGCGCACAGCTCTCCGCCAGCGGCAGTTGCGTCACCGCGCGCCCCTTCTCGCGCATCGCGGCGACGTGCGTATCGATCGTGCGCTTCGCCTCGAGGTCGATGACGGGGCCGACATCCGTCGACATCCGGTCGGGGTTGCCGACCGTCAACTCGAACATCGCGCCCTTGAGCATCGTGAGCGTGCGATCCGCGACGTCGTCTTGCACGCAGAGCACTCGCAGCGCCGAGCACCGCTGGCCAGCCGAATCGAACGCCGACTGCATGACGTCGGCGACGACTTGCTCGGCAAGCGCCGACGAATCGACGATCATCGCATTTTGTCCACCCGTCTCCGCAATCAACGGAATCGGCCGCCCGTCCGCATCGAGGCGTTTGCCGAGCGTCTTGTTGATGAGGCGCGCGACTTCGGTGGAACCCGTGAACATGACGGCGCGCGTACGCGCGTCGGCCACGAGTGTTGCGCCAACCGTTTCGCCGTCGCCCGGCAGCAGTTGCACGGCGCCCGCGGGCACGCCCGCTTCACGCAGGATGCGCACGGCCTGCGCGGCGATCAGCGGCGTCTGCTCGGCCGGTTTGGCCAGCACCGTGTTGCCGGCGGCCAGCGCCGCGGCCACCTGTCCCATGAAGATCGCGAGCGGGAAGTTCCACGGGCTGATGCAAACGACGGGACCGAGCGGGCGATGCGTATCGTTCGAGAATTCGTCGCGAATCTGCGCTGAGTAGTAGCGCAGGAAATCCACCGCCTCGCGAATTTCGGAGATCGCGTTCGCGAGCGACTTGCCGGCCTCGCGCACGATGAGCCCCATCAGCGTATGCATCTGCGCTTCGAGCAGATCGGCCGCGCGGGCAAGGCAATCGGCGCGCGCTTCGACAGGCGTCGCCTGCCAGATCGGCGCGGCGGCCACGGCATGGACTAGCGCCGCATCGACATGCTCGCGTGTGGCTTCGACGACGATACCGACGATATCGCGCTGATCGGCCGGATTGCGAACCTCGCGCCCCGCGCCGGCCGCGGCCTCGCCGTCGCCGAGCATCGGCGCCGCTCGCCACGGGTGATGCGCGCTGGCCAGCAGCGCTGAGGAAAGCGATGCGAGACGATGCTCGTTCGACAGATCGAGACCCATCGAATTGACGCGCTCCGACCCATAGAGATCGCGCGGCAGCGGAATCTTTGTGTGCGGCGCGCCGAGCGGCACGATCTTCGATGCCTCTTCGACCGGATCGCCCACGAGTGCCGCGACGGGCACCGATTCATCGGCGATGCGGTTCACGAACGACGTATTGGCGCCGTTTTCGAGCAACCGCCTCACGAGGTACGCGAGCAGCGTCTCGTGCGTGCCGACGGGCGCATAGATACGGCACGGGCGATTGAGCTTGTCCCGTCCGGTCACTTCTTCGTAGAGCGGCTCGCCCATGCCGTGCAGGCACTGGAATTCGTATTGGCCCGGGTAGTAGTTCTGCCCCGCGAGGTGATAGATCGCCGCCAACGTATGCGCATTGTGTGTGGCGAACTGCGGATAGACGGCATCGGGCGCACCGAGCAGGCGCTTCGCGCAGGCGAGGTACGAGACGTCGGTATAGACCTTGCGCGTGTACACCGGGTAGCCCTCGAGCCCGTCGACCTGCGCACGCTTGATCTCGCTGTCCCAATAGGCGCCCTTGACGAGCCGGACCATCACGCGATGACGGCTGCGGCGCGCAAGATCGATCACGTAGTCGATGACGTAGGGGCAGCGCTTTTGATAGGCCTGCACGACGAAGCCGATGCCGTTCCAGCCGGCAAGCTCGGGATCGAAGCAAAGCGCCTCGAGCAGATCGAGCGAGAGCTCGAGCCGATCGGCTTCTTCTGCGTCGATATTCAGGCCGATGTCATAGCGGCGCGCCAATACCGCGAGTGCGCGCACGCGCGGCAGCAATTCGGTCATCGCGCGCTCTTGCTGCGCGCGCGAGTAGCGCGGATGCAGCGCCGAGAGCTTGATCGAAATGCCGGGGCCTTCATAGATGCCACGGCCCCCCGCGGCCTTGCCGATCGCATGAATGGCCTGTTCGTACGATGCGTAATAGCGTTGCGCATCTTCCTCGGTCGTGGCGGCTTCGCCGAGCATGTCGTACGAGTAGCGAAAGCCGCGCGCTTCGTATTTGCGGCTGTTGGCCAGCGCTTCCGAAATCGTCTCGCCCGTCACGAACTGCTCGCCCATCAGGCGCATCGCCATATCGACGCCCTTTCGGATGAGCGGCTCGCCGCCCTTGCCGATGAGACGCGTCAGCGCGGACGACAACCCCGCTTCGCTGTTCGTCGTGACGAGCTTGCCCGTGATCATCAAGCCCCAGGTCGCTGCGTTGACGAACAACGACGGGGCATGGCCCACATGCGACTTCCAATCGCCCTTGCTGATCTTGTCGCGAATGAGCGCATCGCGCGTCGCGCGGTCGGGAATACGCAGGAGTGCTTCGGCCAGGCACATGAGCGCGACGCCTTCCTGGCTCGACAGCGAAAACTCATGGATAAGGCCCTCGACGCCACCGCCCGTGCGCTTGGCGCGCAATGCCTCGACGAGCCCCCCAGCCATCTTGCGGACCTCGGCCGAGAGCGCCGCAGGCAGCCGCGCCTCGCCGAGAAGGAAGGGCACGCATTCGGGTTCCGGCCGCCGGTAGGCCGCCGTGATCGCCGCGCGCAACACCGATTGCGGTTGCACACTCTGCGCGAAATCGAGGAACGGGTGCGGTGCGCCTTCGTCGTCATGCTCGGCGCCGGACGCCGCGTCGGCGAAATCGGCGGCGTGGGTTGCGCCCGTCAACTCCGGGGGCAGCTGCCCGTGCTCGATCTTTTCGAGATAGGCAAAGATGGCCTGCTTGATGAGCCAGTGCGGAGTGCGTTCGAGCCGCGTCGCCGCCTCTTTGAGCCGGGCGCGGAGCAGATCGTCGACTTTGACGCCAAGGGTGGTGCTAGCCATGATTCTTCGCTTGCCAGCCAGATGCCGGCCAATGATCAAAAGTTGGCCGAATCGTACGCCTCCCAATAAAAAGGTGCAACCGAATTGAAGATAGGGTTGCACCTCATGCCGTCCCTTGTCAGGTAAGGGTTTGAGCAGGAACGGCGCCCGGCCGCGGTGCCACTCACGCGCTCAGTGTTTTCCCTGAGCCTAAATCGTTACCAGCGCCCTCCGGAAGCGTTCGGGGCTGCCGTAAACACAGGTGAGCGCCCGGGCATCGGGTGCGGGCAACGGACAGGAAGGGAGGCGCAATGGAAAAGTGGCTCGTACTCGGCAGCATCTGGATCATGACGGTCTTCTGCCTGACGCTTTTCGTTCGAGGTGCCTCGCCCGCGATGAATCGCGCGATGGCCATCGCCCGAGTGCGTACCGCGCGGCTCGCCGCCGAGCAAGCGCAGCAGGCGCAACGCGAAGGCAAGGCGCGACAGGACGCCCAACGAATCTGACGACAACCCTATCGAAGCGCAGCATGCCCGTGGCGCCCGGGGTAACCGGACATGCAGCAGGCCAAGCGAGCCGCCGGCCAATGGCCGAGAACGGCCGAAAACAGCCGCCAACCGCAGCAGCCGCAATGCGCAGCCCCCGGGACGAATAACGCGAGACTTCGTCATGCTTTGCTCACATGAGTGCCGCTCGTCGGCCAGATATCGGCAACCGCTCAAGCGGCGCCAGGCCGCCCCCGCCCGAGGTAGAACGCTCCCGCTTGCTACCGCGAAGCCCGGCTACGCTATCGATGTGCGCGCCCGCGCGCGTTCGGCTCGCGGCCGGTTGCGATAAGGCGAGGCGGTGCGGCCGTGCGTGTCAGATATCGACGGGATCGACTTCGAGTGCCCAGCGCAGCACGCCCTTGAGCGAGCGCAGCGCCGGCTGCCAGCCCCGCAACGTGGCTAGCAATGCCGCGCGCGAACCGCTTTCGACGAGCAACTGCGCCCGATGGACGTTGGCCACCTTGACGATCGTCATCGGCACGGGATCGTAGACGGTCACACGGTCCGCCGACTCCATGCCGCCGAGCGCGGCAGCCGCAGCCTGAAGGAAGCCGATCGCCGCCTCGAGCGTACGCGCTTCGGCTCGCAGCAGTGCCTGATAGACAAAAGGCGGCAGATGCGCCTCGCGCCGCTCGCCGAGCGTCGCGTCGGCGAAACCTCCGTAATCGTGACGCGCCAGCGCCTGATAGAGCGCGTGGCGTGCATAGCGTGTTTGAACCAGCACTTCTCCCGATAGCCCCGCTCGCCCCGCCCGCCCGCTGACTTGCATGAGCTGCGCGAACAGCCGCTCGCCGGCGCGAAAGTCGTGCGAAAAGAGCGCCGTATCGGCATTGAGTACGGCGACGAGCGACACGCGCTGAAAGTCATGCCCTTTGGCGATCATCTGCGTGCCCACCAGAACGTCGACCTCGCCGGCATGGACATCGGAGAAAAGCGCCTGCGCGCTGCCCTTGCGGCGCGTGCTGTCGGCGTCGATGCGCAGTACGCGTGCGCCCGGCAAGAGCGTGGCGAGGGTTTCCTCCACGCGCTGCGTGCCGCGGCCGAGCGGCGCGATATCGACATTGCCGCACTCCGGGCAGGCGCGCGGAACCCGCGACTCCCAGCCGCAATGATGGCAGCGCAAGGCGCGCTCGGGTTTATGGAGCACGACATAGGCACTGCAGCGCGGACAGCCGGCCAACCAGCCGCATGCGTCGCACGAGAGCACCGGAGCGTAGCCGCGCCGATTCAGGAACACGAGGCTTTGCTCGCCGCGTTCGAGGCGCGCCTCGAGCGCGGCGACGAGCGGCGTCGAAAACCCCTCGACACTCGCCCGGCCGCGTCGGCGTTCTTCCTCGAGATCGATCATCCGCACGGCCGGCAATGCGGAGTCGGCCACGGCCCGTCGCGTCAGCGTCAGCCGCCGATAATGCCCCTGCTGCGCGTGCCACCAGCTTTCGAGCGAGGGCGTGGCCGAGCCGAGTACAACCGGAATCGCGAGCTGTTTGGCGCGCCACACGGCGAGATCGCGAGCCGAGTAACGCAGCCCTTCTTGCTGCTTGTAGGCGGGATCGTGCTCTTCGTCGACCACGACGAGCGCGAGCCGCGGCATCGAGGCCAGCACGGCGAGGCGCGTGCCGAGCACGATACGCGCGCGGCCACGATGCGCGGCAAGCCAGCTTCGCGCGCGCTCGCCATCGGCCATGCCGCTATGCAGCGTGACGATGGCTTCGCCGCCGAGCCGGGCGGCGAAGCGCGCGCGGAACACGGCCTCGAACTGCGGCGTGAGGTTGATCTCGGGGACGAGCACGAGCGCCTGCGCATCGGGATGGCGCGCGAAGAGCTCCGCGAGCGCATGCAGATAGACCTCGGTCTTGCCGCTGCCCGTCACGCCGTGCAGCAGGAAGGGCGCAAAGCCTTCGGCCGCACCGATGGCCTCCACCGCCTGGCTCTGCTCGGGCGTCAGCGTGGGCCGTGGCGCGCACGGCTGTGCAGGCGGCGCAGGCACGCCCGCTCCGGGTCCGGCATCGGTGGCCTCGGTAACGGCCGCATCCGCGGCCGTTTCGATCGCCTCGATCCAGCCCTGCGACTGCCACGCTTCCAACGTCGCGCGCGCCTTTGAAAAATGCGATCTGGCCTCGCGAGCATCGAGTGGCCCCGCCTCCAGTGCCCCCGCAAGGCGCCGCAACGCGTTGGCGCGCGCCGGCAGCGCGGCCGGCAACGCTTCGCGTCCGGCCGGCGTGAGCCCGAACGAGATACCGGGCGCGAAAAGCCGCTCCCAGCGCGCGGGATCGCGCAGCACTTGAGGCAGTGCCGGTAACGCAACCTCGCCCACCGAACGCTGGTAATAATCCGCGGCAAACGCCACGAGGCGAAGCCATTCATCGGTGAACGGCGCACAGCCGGCGCAGACCAGTCGGACGTCGCGCAGCCGTTCGGACGGCACCTCTGTCGTCGTCACAACCTCGCAGATCAACCCCACTATCTCGCGTCTGCCGAACGGCACCACCGCGAGCATGCCCGCTTGCGGCGCGAGTGAGGACTCACACCGATAGTCGAACAAGGTCGGCACGGGATGATCGAGCGCAATCCGGGCGATCAGTTGCGTCATGCGGCAAAGGCCCGCGGGATCATGTAGCGGCCAGCTCGCTGCGCCCGGCATACCGCCGAATCGAACTTAAAGTAAAACATCACATTCGCCGCTAAGTCGAGGATCTTGCTGGGGATTGCCCTACCCGCCGCGCCCCTGTGGATAACTTTGTTGAAAAGTGCCCAGGCGTTGGCCGTCGAGTGGCGCGGCGACGGCCTTCCGTGGGCAACCGCACATATCTCCCACCGCCCGGAAACCCTTGTCGAACAAGGCCGGAGGGGGTCCGCTACAACGTTTGCAGCATCGCGTCAACTCGCTTTCGCTCTACCGCGCCGCAACGAGAAGAATGTGCATAAGTCAAGTCTTGACAACTTGGAAACCCCCGGTCGGCGCCGTTTTCAGCCCACCGCAGCCCTTAGAGCCAGAGCCCATTTCGCTGCGTCGCAATAAAAAGGACATGCTTATGTGGCAGGAGACTGGGCGCGCAGGGTGCGACTTGCTTGATGCACTTCGTCCACGAGCTCCGCGACGTGTTCGGGCGGGGTGAACTGCGAGATCCCATGGCCCAGATTGAATACGTGGCCGGAATGCGGGCCGAAGCGCTCGAGCACGGCTCGCGCCTCGGCGCGGATCGTCGCGGGAGGGGCGAACAGCACGGTGGGATCGAGGTTGCCTTGCAGCGCCACGCGATCGCCGAGACGCGCGCGTGCGCGTGAGAGATCGGTCGTCCAGTCCAGCCCGACGGCATCGACGCCGGCATCGGCGATCGCTTCGAGCCACTGGCCGCCGCCTTTCGTGAACGTGATCACCGGGACACGCGCACCGTCATGCTCCCGCCTCAACCGACGCACGACTTCGCCGGTGTAGTGGAGCGAAAAACGCTGAAACACGCCGTCGGCGAGCGCACCGCCCCAGGTATCGAAAATCATGACCGCCTGCGCACCCGCCTCGATCTGCGCGTTCAGGTAGGCGGCCACGGCCTGCGCGTTGATTTCGAGGATCCGATGCATGAGATCGGGGCGGCTGTAGAGCATCGACTTCACCGTCCGGAAGTCGTCCGAGCCGGCGCCTTCGACCATATAGCAGGCGAGCGTCCACGGGCTGCCGGAGAAGCCGATCAGCGGCACGCGCTGGCGCCCTTGTGCGTCGGTCAACGCACGACGGATTTCGCGCACGGCATCGGTCACGTAGCCGAGCGTCGCCTCGATGTCGGGTACGGCCAGGCGCGCAACATCGGCCTCGTCGCGCACCGGGCGCGCAAAGCGCGGCCCCTCGCCTGCAGCGAACGACAGGCCGAGCCCCATCGCGTCGGGAACCGTCAGGATGTCGGAAAAGAGGATCGCCGCATCGAGCGGGTAGCGTTCGAGCGGCTGCAGCGTGACCTCGGTCGCGTAGTCGGGGTTTTTGGCGAGACCGAGGAAACTGCCGGCCCGCTCGCGCATGGCGTTGTACTCGGGGAGATAACGGCCGGCCTGGCGCATCAGCCAGATGGGCGTGTACTCGGTCGGCTCGCGCAGCAGCGCGCGCAAGAAGGTGTCGTTGATCAGGGTCGAGGGCACGTTGGGTCTGCGAGGCGGCGCGGCTGGAAAAGCGCTCATTTTACCGGACGCGAGCGGGCAGCCGTCGCGCTCGCGACAAAAGCACGCAGGCAGAGTTTTGATGCTGCTACCATCGCCGCAAACGTCCAATCGGAGACCACGATGAGAAAAGCCACCCTTGCCTGCCTGCTCAGCCTTGCCTGCTCTGGCACTGCGCTAGCCGACGCGACAGCGGACTCGGCAGCGGCGCCTCCGGCATCGCGCCTCGATGCGATCGCGGCGCGCACCACGCTGCGCGTGTGCACGACCGGCGACTACAAACCCTATTCGTTCCTGAAGTCCGACGGCACCTTCGAAGGAATCGACATCGACATGGCCGAATCGCTCGCGAAGTCGCTCGGCGCGAAGGCCGAGTTCGTGAAGACGACGTGGTCGAATCTGATGAAGGACTTCATCGCAAAATGCGATATCGCCGTCGGGGGCGTCTCGACGACGCTCGAGCGCCAGAAGCACGTGTTCTTCACGGAACCGTACATGATCGACGGGAAGACGCCGATCGCGCGCTGCGCCGACGCGGACAAATACCAGACGGTCGCTCAGATCGACCAATCGTCCACGCGTGTGATCGTCAATCCGGGCGGCACGAACGAGCGTTTCGCCAAGCAGTATTTCCCGCACGCGAATGTCACCGTCTACCCGGACAACGTGACGATCTTCAAGCAGATCCTGGCCGGCAAGGCGGATGTCATGGTGACCGACGCATCGGAGACGCTGCTGCAGCAAAAATTGAATCCGGGCCTGTGCTCGATCCATCCCGACAAGCCGTTTCAATACGGGGAGAAGGCCTACATGGTCCCGCGCGGCGATGTCGCGTTTCAGCAATATGTCGACCAATGGCTGCATCTTGCCCGCGCAACGGGCGAGTTTCAGGCCATTTCCGATAAATGGCTGAAATGAAGGCGCGCCCCGAAGCGGCGTGAAGACCGGCCGCGCGGGGTTTCCCCGCTCCCTCCGCATGCGCGGCGCGCCGCCGTCATGCTGGGGGTCGGCGCCAAGGAGGCGCGCGCTCGATCTTGACCATTCGGCAGCCGCGCGATCGCATGTAGCCGGCCACCGAGTCGCTGGGACGACGCCGATGCCAGGACAGCCCGCTCCGGAGATCGCGCGTCAACATACGCCGCAATGCCAATGGCTCCTTCATCGTCTCGAAAGCCGTAGAGAAAAAGCAACGAGCAACATGTCCACTTGCGCATCGTCCTAAAAATGGCGATTTAGCATTTCGAGCTAAATTTTCCGGCTAATCTTTATATTGGTTTGCATGAAATGGAATATCCGGCAATTGACTCCCGCCCGCAATTGGCATGCAATTCTGTAATCGATACCAAGCCACTTGCGCATCGGAAATAATGACCCAATTTGCGCAAAATTCGGCAAAAAGTCCCGCTGCGCCTTGTCCCGCCTAGGTTACATCCTGAAACACTTTGTTACCGCGTCGCCCGGGCAATTCGCCCACAATGCCCCTCAACGGTTTCAACACAGGTGTGTTTCGACGTCCCAATATTTGCACTTTCTGACTTCGTGCAATAATGATGCCGAAATCCGATCAGACAGATCGAATCCTTTTGGGTACATCTTTGCTGGAATCGTCGAGGCGCAATACATAGCGCCTCATTGGTTCCTTCCTTGGTCTCCTCGCGCTAACCCCGTAGCGTGTGGTTTTTAGCGGGCCGCTGGCCCGCTTTTTTTTTGCCTCACGGGTTCGTCGCGCCACCGCCCTCAACAGGTCTTCGGCAAGGCGAGCCCGAGTTCCTCGACCATGCGCTCGCGCATGACGAACTTCTGCACCTTGCCTGTCACGGTCATCGGCATTTCGTCGACGAAGCGCACATAGCGCGGCACTTTGTAGTGCGCGATGCGGCCCTGGCAGTACTCGCGCAATTCGTCTTCGGTCATCTGCTCGCCGGGACGCAACGTGACCCAGGCGCAGACCTCCTCGCCATACTTCGCGTCCGGTACACCGAAGACCTGTACGCTCTGAATCTTCGGATGCTGGAATAGGAACTCCTCGATCTCGCGCGGATAGATGTTCTCGCCGCCTCGAATCAGCATGTCTTTCAGGCGTCCGACGATGTTGCAATAGCCCTCGGCATCGATCGTCGCCAAGTCGCCGGTGTGCATCCAGCCATCCTGAATCGCCTCGCGTGTGCGGGCATCGTCGTCCCAATAGCCGCGCATGACGGAGTAGCCGCGCGTCCAAAGCTCGCCAATCGCGCCGACCGGAACGGTCCGTCCCTCGGCATCGACCACCTTCGCCTCGAGATGCGGCTGAATGCGGCCCACCGTCGACGTGCGCTTGTCGAGCGGATCCGTCGTTGCACTCTGGAACGAGACCGGGCTCGTCTCGGTCATGCCGTAGGCGATCGTGATTTCGGACAGGTGCATCCGTGCCACGACACGCTTCATCGTCTCGATCGGACACGGTGAACCGGCCATGATCCCCGTACGGAGCGCAGTCAAATCGAACCGGTCGAAATCGGGGTGATCGAGCTCGGCGATGAACATGGTCGGTACCCCATGCAGCGCCGTGCAGCGCTCCTCCGAGACAGCGGCGAGCGTGGCGCCGGGATCGAACGCCTCGGCCGGAAATACCATGGTGGCGCCCGCGGAAACACAGGCCAACACGGAGAGCACCATGCCGAAGCAGTGATAAAGCGGAACGGGAATGCAAAGCGAATCGTTCTCGGTCAACCGCATGGCGCGGGCGATGTACCGCGCGTTGTTGACCACATTGCGGTGCGTGAGTGTCGCACCCTTGGGATGGCCGGTGGTGCCGCTCGTGAACTGGATGTTGATTGCGTCGCCCGCGGAAAGCATCGCTGCACGGGCATCGAGCGCGGCCGGATCGAGCGAGACGCGGCCTTTTTCGATGAGCTCGCAAAAAGTCAGCATGCCGGGGGTCGGCGTATCGCCCATTCGCACGACCGTGCGTAGCTGCGGCAAGCTTGCGGCGTGCAACGCGCCGGGCTCGGACTTCTCCAGCTCCGGCGCAACCGTGCGGAGCATGTCCAGGTACATCGACGTCTTGAACTGCGGCGCCGCGATCAGCGCGACACAACCTGACTTGTTGAGCGCGTATTCGAGCTCCGTAAGGCGATAGGCCGGATTGATGTTGACGAGGATCGCGCCGATGCGAGCCGTCGCGAATTGCGTCATGAGCCATTCCACGCGATTCGGCGACCATATGCCAACGCGATCACCGGCCGCAATGCCGAGCCCTAGCAGCCCCGCGGCAAGCACATCGACTTCGTCGGAGAATTCGCGCCAGGTCCAACGGATGCCCTGCTCCCGAAAGACCACAGCGAGACGATCGGGGAACTGCGCGGCGGTAGCCCCAAGGAACTCGCCGATCGTCGCGTCCGACAATGGCGCGTCGCTCGCCCCTCGCACATACGAAACACCGTTTCTCGGCGCAATCAGCGCGCCGTTCTCGCGCCCGGCATCATTGCTTGACATGGCAGGTCCCTTGCGGCGTTGGCCTTCTGGCGCTCGATTCTCCCATTCGAGCCTGCGCCAATATATCGAGGGTTACCCGCAGCATTGCGGAAAAACGATTTCACCGTCGGGCGGCGATTGACCGGACCGCAAGCACCGGCTCGAACCGCACGTTCATTCGCACATACGATGAAATCTTCGCCTGCATTGCCGGCTCGACGACCCAATTGCTGTTTCATAACGCCATGCATTGGCACACCGAAAAATTGTTCTCATGACTACGTAAATATGTAGATAAAGTCAAAATCTGTTCGCCCCACCGATAATTTATTCGGCCGGCGAAATAATACCCAACGTGCGTTTATTCGAGGGCGAGAAACATGCAGCAGCGCCGGGCAGATTATGATCGAGCTGGTCTATTGGAGCATATCGAGCGACAATTCAAGATCGCTTGGCACGGCGTTCATGGAATCGATCATTGGCTTCGCGTCCAGCATTATGCGTCGCAGGTCTGTATGCGGCGTGGGGCCGACCCGTTGGTCGTGGAATTATTCGCACTGCTGCACGACAGCTGCCGGGAGAGCGAACGGCATGATCCGTTGCATGGGGAAAGAGGCGCAGAACTCGCGTATGCGTTGAACGGGACGTTTTTCTCGTTATCCGGATATCGGATCGACCTGCTGTGCACCGCCATTTACTTTCACAGCGACGGGCTGACCCATTCCGACGTCACGATTCAATCGTGCTGGGACGGCGATCGTATGGATCTGGGCAGAGTCGGCATTCAGCCAAATCGGAAGTTTTTGTCGAAACAAGCGGCCGATTTGCTCGACGAGTTAATTCCACAAAGCGTGAACCTACATCAATAGCACACTCTTGTACCGGCTTCCCCGATTAAACGCCGATGCCGATGCATTGGCGCAGAGAGTTCATGCGCGTCATCGCGAGCGGGCGCATGAGTAGTAGAAGTGTCGTAAATCGACATTGCCTGATTTTTTATCCTTCAACCGGAGCTCGATATGCCACTTACGATTGGTACGGCCACACCTGTATCCACCCCGCAGCCCACCGCCGAGTCCGCGGACCCCAAAGTATTCATCCCTTCACCGCGTCAGGCGTCTGGCGGCAGCACGCTGCTGCAGAACCTCGCGCTACTCCAGCGCACGAAGGAACAGCAAGGCGGCGCCGGCCTCAATGCCGCCGAGTGGGAGCCGCCCAACACGGGCAACCCGCGACTGTAATGTTGCCAGGCGAGCGTCACAGGCGCTCGCCTGATTTGGCGGCGCCGGGCCGCCATGATGCCTGCGCTGGCACGCCGCCTTTTTTCGGAAAGCATCGACATGCGAGGAACGAATGGGAGCCGCCCCCTCTGCGATCGGGATGCGCGAAGTCCGCGAAACGCCCTCCGTTCTCTATCACGGAAGCCCTTATTGCTTCGACGAAGCGTTGCCTTCATTTACGACGCCCATCACGGACCCCGAATGCCGCAGAGCCGTTTATGCGTCGAGGGAGCGCAGAGTCGGTCTCGCGTTTGCGCTCGGATACCGCTCGATCGAGCGTTCGGATTTTCGCCGTGCGCGATTGTGGTGCAACCAGGACGAGGTCTTCGTGGCGGTTCGCGCAGACCTGATCGACCTGGACGCGGAGAGCTTTCTCTATCACATGCCGCCGACGACGTTTCGAACGGAAAACGGGTGGGAGTGGCTATCCACGACAAAGGTGGTCCCGCTTCGCCGCGAGACGGTGCGCGCCGGCGCTTTCCTGAACCTCGTCTCGGTCGTCGACGATGAATTCGTCTACGCGGTGTGCGAGCACGCCTACGATCCGTTTGCCTGAAGTCAGGGCGATCGGCCAACGACCATTACCGTTGATTGACTTCCATGACATATCCACGAATCGACATCCACGAAGGCAGCGTTCGCTTCGCCGACGGCCATCGCACTCGGCTTCTAAGCTATCGAGGGCTCCCCGACTCGACGCCCCAAGTGGTCGTACTGGAGCACTTCTTGACCGATGCCGAATGCGACGAGTTGATCGTGCTGGCCGAAAACAAGCTCGAACCTGCCGAGGTGGTCAGTTCGCGAACCGGAGAGGGCTTTGTCTCCCCAGCGCGGGTCGCTGAAGCCGTCGAATTTGCGGGTGCTCGATACGACCTGACGAGAAAGATCGAGGCACGCATCGAAGCGCTGACCCATTGGCCGTCGACCCATTTCCAGCACTTCCAGATGATCCGCTACGGCGTGGGTGGACAATACCGGCCGCATCACGACTGCTACAACCCGGACATGCCGGCTTTCCGGGAAATTCTGCAAACGAACGGTCAGCGGCTGGCGACGTTTCTTATGTACCTGAATGACTGTCCGCGCTCCGGTGCCACAGCGTTTCCACGCCTGGACGGCCTCTTCGTGTGCCCACAAAAGGGAAATGCGCTGTTCTTCAGCTACCCGGGCAGCGGCGGCAAACCCGATATCAGCTGCTTGCATGCCGCGGGCCCCGTCCTCGAGGGACAAAAGTGGATCGCGACTACGTGGCTGTGCGAGCGCGAGAACCCATCGTCAACACCAATCAAATTCTGAACCGAGCGACATCATGGACTCGACCTACCCGTGGATCAGCATCGAAGAAAACATCGTGACCTGCCCCGACGGCCACCGCGTCAGGCTGCATGCGTACTCGCTGACGCCGGAGCTCGCGCCGCAGGTCGTCGTGCTGGGCGGGCTGCTTTCGCACGACGAATGTGACGAATGGCTCGCGCTCGCGAAAGCGCGATTGCAAGCCAACCACAGTGACTACGCCCGCTCCTCGAGTGCTGTCGAACATGTCCGCTTTGCTCGCTCGGAAAGCAGCTTCGTCGCGAAGATCGAAGCGCGTATCGGCGCGTTGACGCAATGGCCCGACGACGATGCCTACGCCATCGAAGTCTCACGTTACCGCGAGGACGGCTCGTTCGCGTCGAGCCGAGACTTCGACGATTCGCACCGGGAAGCGGGCGATCGCCAGGCGTGGCAGGGACAGCGGGTTGCCACCCTCGTCATGTTTCTGAGCGACGGTACGGCGCCCGGCGCAATCTCGCTTCCGGACAGTGGCTTGTCGGTGTGCCCGCACAAAGGCAATGCGCTCTTTTTCAATTACCCGGGGATGGATGAACCGGGTGCACACCGCGGCAAGTATCGCGGCGTGCCGATTTCCGGGGGCGAAGGGTGGATCGCGACGAAATGGCTGTCGAGCAAGGCAGCGAATGCGCCCGCCCTGAGCTGACGCCCGATCATCCGAGCTCGAGACAATCTCGTGCCTTCGTCGCAATCAGTCGTCCCGTGCGTCGATCTCAACGAAAGCACCGTGGCCTTCGCGGACGGCCACCGCGCACGGATCGTAGCGCACCGGCACTCGGCACCGGGTCGTTCGCAGTGGGTACTGCTGGAAGGCTTTCTGACAGGCCACGAATGCGATGAACTGATCGAATTGTCGAGGGGGACGCTTCAAGCGGCGCGCGTCGTAGACGCGGTCACACGCAGGCAATCGTTCACCGCCGCGCGCATTGGCGCCATCGGACGCTTGTTCGGCGCGGAGCACGGTGCGATCAAGCGGCTCGAGGACCGTATCGAGACGCTCACGCATTGGCCATCCGCCTGTTTTCAGCCTTTGCAGGTCACGCATTACGAAGCGGGCGACGAGTTTAAGCCCCATCACGATTTTTTCGATCCCGAACTACCCTCGTATCGCACTGCGCTGAGCAGCAAGGGCCAACGGCTTGCGACGCTGATCGTCTATCTGAATGATTGCCCCGCTGCCGGGGCCACCGTGTTTCCGCTGCTCAATGGCTCGTTCGTGAGTCCGCACCGGGGCAACGCGCTTTTTTTTAGCTATCACGGTGAGGATGGAAACCCTGATCGCAGCTTCTTACACGGTTCCACCCCCGTAACGGCGGGAGAAAAATGGATCGCAACGACGTGGTTGTGCGAGAGACCACAGAAGCGCGATCATCTGCTTCTCAAATGAAAATACCGTTCAGCGTGATCGCTGAACGGCATTTCCGCGCTTTCGGGCCTGCGAGGGGCGGGCCGTTGACCGTACTTGCCGGCGGTAGTGAGCACGGCACGGCCGGAAAGCAATGAGGCGCTCAGTGCTGCGTCGTGCGCATCTTCCGCAGCCGCTGAATCGCCGCAAGTTGCGCCACGGCATACGAGAGCTCGGCCTGCGCCGTCGCATACTCGAGGTTCGAGCCCGAGTTCTGCAACGCTTCTTCTGCGCGCTTGCGCGCCTGCTCAGCCTTCGCTTCGTCGAGATCCTTGCCGCGGATCGCGGTATCGGCCAGCACCGTCACGGCACCCGGCTGCACTTCGAGAATGCCGCCGGCCACGAAGACGAACTCCTCTTCGCCGCTTTCGGCTTCGATGCGCACGGCACCCGGACGAATACGCGTGATGAGCGGCGTGTGGCCCGGCAAAATGCCGAGCTCGCCCGCCTCGCCCGGCAGCGCGACGAACTTCGCATGGCCCGAGAAGATCTGCTCTTCCGCGCTGACGACGTCTACTTTGATGGTTGCCATATTGATTCCTCAGCGGTCGGCGGAGTCAGTCCATTCGTACTGACTCCTGGGCCCGATCGTTACTGGATCTTCTTCGCCTTTTCGAAGGCTTCGTCGATCGTACCGACCATGTAGAACGCCTGCTCGGGCAGATGATCACACTCGCCTTCGACGATCATCTTGAAGCCGCGGATCGTTTCCTTGAGCGGCACATACTTGCCCGGGGAACCCGTAAACACTTCCGCGACGTGGAACGGCTGCGACAGGAAACGCTGGATCTTACGTGCGCGAGCCACCGAGAGCTTGTCTTCGGGCGACAACTCGTCCATCCCGAGAATCGCGATGATGTCGCGCAGTTCCTTGTAGCGCTGCAGCGTCTGCTGCACACCACGCGTGATCGAGTAGTGCTCTTCGCCGATCACGTTCGGGTCGATCTGACGCGAGGTCGAATCGAGCGGGTCCACGGCCGGATAAATACCGAGCGAGGCGATATCGCGCGAGAGCACGACCGTTGCGTCCAAGTGGCCGAACGTCGTAGCCGGCGACGGGTCCGTCAAGTCATCGGCAGGCACGTACACGGCTTGCACCGAAGTGATCGAGCCCGTCTTCGTCGACGTGATGCGCTCTTGCAGCTTGCCCATTTCTTCTGCCAGCGTCGGCTGATAGCCCACCGCCGACGGCATACGGCCGAGCAGTGCCGACACTTCGGTACCGGCCAGCGTGAAACGGTAGATATTGTCGACGAAGAACAGCACGTCGAGGCCTTCGTCGCGGAAGTGCTCGGCCATCGTGAGGCCCGTCAGCGCCACGCGCAGACGGTTGCCCGGCGGCTCGTTCATCTGACCGTAGACGAGCGCGACCTTGTCGAGCACGTTCGAGTCCTTCATTTCGTGGTAGAAGTCGTTCCCTTCACGGGTACGCTCGCCCACGCCGGCGAACACGGAGTAACCGCCGTGCTCCTTCGCGATGTTGTCGATGAGCTCCATCATGTTCACGGTCTTGCCGACGCCGGCGCCACCGAACAAGCCCACCTTACCGCCCTTCGCGAACGGACAGATCAGATCGATAACCTTGATGCCCGTTTCCAGCAGTTCCGTCGACGGCGACAGTTCGTCGAACTTAGGCGCCTTCTGGTGGATTGAACGCTTGGTCGCGCTTTCGATCGGACCGGCTTCGTCGATCGGACGACCCAGCACGTCCATGATGCGGCCGAGCGTCGGCTTGCCGACAGGCACGCTGATCGGCAAACCCGTGTTCTTCACCATGATGCCGCGGCGCAGACCATCGGATGCACCGAGACAGATGGTGCGCACCACGCCGTCGCCCAGCTGCTGCTGAACTTCGAGCGTCAGTTCCGTGCCTTCGAGCACGAGGGCATCGTAGACCTTCGGCATGTGCGCGCGCGGGAATTCCACGTCGATCACCGCGCCGATGCACTGTACGATCTTGCCTTCTACCAAAGCAGTAGTACTCATCGCTTTTCCTTTAGATACTCAATTCTTCACTCGCGCAAGGGCGCAGTTCGGTACGAGGCGCGTCAGACCGCGGCAGCGCCGCCGACGATTTCCGACAATTCCTTCGTGATCGCAGCCTGGCGGCTCTTGTTGTACGACAGCTGCAGCTCGTTGATCACCGTCTTCGCGTTGTCCGATGCCGCCTTCATCGCGACCATGCGTGCCGATTGCTCGGACGCCATGTTCTCGGCTACCGCCTGATACACGAGCGCCTCGACGTAGCGCACGAGCAACTCATCGACGACCGCCTGCGGATCCGGCTCGTAGATGTAATCCCACGCGGCGTTCGGCGTTGTCTTGTCGCTCTCGAAATGCTCGGCCGACAGTGGCAGCAACTGCTCGATCACGGGCTCCTGCTTCATCGTATTGATGAAACGCGTGTAGGCGAGATACACGGCCGAGACCTTGCCTTCCGAGTACAGATCGAGCTGCACCTTGACCGCGCCGATCAGCTTTTCCAGATGCGGCGTGTCGCCGAGCTGCACGACATGCGAGGCGACCTTCGCATGGAGGCGGTTCAAGAACCCGAACCCCTTGCTGCCGATCGCGGTGGCCTCGACCTTCTGGCCTTTATCGTCGAGCTCCTTGATCTTTTGCAGCGACGCACGCATCACGTTCGTGTTCAAGCCGCCGCACAGACCCTTGTCCGTCGTCACGAGGATCAGGCCAGCCGCCTTCGCGCCTTCGTTCGACACCATGAACGGGTGACGATACTCGGGGTTCGCGCGACTCATGTGCGCTGCGATGTCACGGACTTTTTCGGCGTACGGACGGGCGGCACGCATGCGCTCCTGCGCACGACGCATCTTCGATGCGGCAACCATCTCCATCGCTTTCGTGATCTTGCGCGTGTTCTGCACGCTCTTGATCTTGCCGCGAATTTCCTTCATTCCAGCCATTGCTTGCTCCCTGATCGAAGCCGCGCGAACCGCTCGTTTCCGGCGAGCGCGGCTTCTAGGTCCCTATGCCTCGATCAATAAGCACCCGACTTCTTGAAGTCCTTCAGAGCGGCGTGCAGCGCGCCCTCGTCGTCCTTCGACAAGTCCTTCGTGTCTTCGATGCGCTTTACGAGATCGGCATGGCTCGTCTTCAGGTATTCGCGCATACCCTTTTCGAACGCAAGCACGTCCTTCACTTCGAGGTCGTCGAGATAACCGTTGTTCGCGGCGAACAGCGCGACGGCCAGCTCCCACACCTGAAGCGGCTGATACTGCGGCTGCTTGAGCAGCTCTGTCACACGGCGGCCGCGCTCGAGCTGCTTGCGGGTCGCTTCGTCGAGATCCGAGGCGAACTGCGCGAATGCAGCCAGTTCGCGGTACTGCGCCAAGTCGGTACGGATACCGCCCGAGAGCTTCTTGACGACCTTCGTCTGCGCCGCACCGCCCACGCGCGAGACCGACACACCGGCGTTGATGGCCGGACGGATACCCGCATTGAAGAGGTCGGTTTCGAGGAAGATCTGACCGTCGGTAATCGAGATCACGTTCGTCGGCACGAACGCCGTCACGTCGCCGGCCTGCGTTTCGATGACGGGCAGTGCCGTCAGCGAGCCGCTCTTGCCCTTCACTTCGCCGTTCGTGAACTTCTCGACATACTCTTCCGAAACGCGCGCGGCGCGCTCGAGCAGACGCGAGTGCAGATAGAACACGTCACCCGGATACGCTTCGCGACCCGGCGGGCGGCGCAGCAGCAGCGAGATCTGACGATACGCCCACGCTTGCTTGGTCAAGTCGTCGTAAATGATCAGCGCGTCTTGACCGCGATCGCGGAAGTACTCGCCCATCGTGCAGCCCGCGTACGGCGCGAGATACTGCATCGCAGCCGATTCGGATGCCGAAGCGGCCACCACGATCGTGTATGCCATCGCGCCCGTTTCTTCGAGCTTGCGCACCACGTTCATGATCGACGAAGCCTTCTGGCCGATCGCGACGTAGATACAGATGAGGTCCTTGCCCTTTTGGTTGATGATCGCGTCGACAGCCACGGCGGTCTTGCCGCATTGACGGTCGCCGATGATCAGCTCGCGCTGGCCACGGCCGATCGGCACCATCGAGTCGATCGACTTCAGACCCGTTTGCACCGGCTGCGACACCGACTTACGCCAGATCACGCCCGGGGCGATCTTTTCAACGGCGTCGGTCATCTTCGCGTTGATCGGACCCTTGCCGTCGATCGGGTTGCCGAGCGCGTCGACCACGCGGCCGATCAGCTCGGGGCCCACGGGCACTTCGAGAATGCGGCCCGTCGTCTTCACGACGTCGCCTTCCGAGATGTGCTCGTACTCACCCAGAATCACGGCGCCGACCGAGTCGCGCTCGAGGTTCAGCGCGAGGCCGAACGTGTTGCCCGGGAATTCGAGCATTTCGCCCTGCATCACGTCCGACAGACCGTGAATGCGCACGATACCGTCGGTCACGGAGATCACGGTGCCCTGGTTGCGAACGTCCGCGCTCGCTTCAAGGCCCTGGATCCGGCTCTTGATCAGCTCGCTGATCTCAGAGGGATTGAGTTGCATTATTCGCTCCTGATGTTCAATTCTGTTGCGTGCCGCTGGGCATGTCGCGCATCGCTCAATTCGTGAGCGCCGTCTGCATGCCGGCGAGCTGCGCGCGGACCGAGGTATCGAGCACTTCGTCGCCAACCGTCACGCGCACGCCCCCGATCAGCGACGGATCCACCTGGACCGTCGACTTGAGCTTACGCTTGAACTTGCGTTCGAGACTGGCGGTGAGATCGGCGAGTTGCTGGCCTTCGAGGGCAAACGCGCTGACGATCAGCGCATCGGCCGCCCCTTCACGAGCGTTCTTCAATTCGTCGAACTGCACGGCGATTTCGGGCAACAGCGCGAGTCGGTGGTTATCGACGAGCATTTGCACGAAATTCTTCGCCGCCGGCGCATCCTTTTGCGGCGATTTGACCGCCGCGAGCAGGAGCTCGACGACTTGTGCACGGCTCACCTTCGGGCTCGTGGCGACCGACAGCACTTCCGGCAGACGCGCAACCTGTGCCAGCTCCTGCACAAGAGCGGACCAGGCGGCGACGTCGCCACCCTCGGCAACGCCGAATAGCGCTTCCGCGTACGGGCGGGCGATGGTTGCAAGTTCGGCCATGATCAGAGCTCGGCTTTCAGTTGATTGAGCAATTCGGCGTGGGCCGCTTGATCGATCTCGCGCTTCAAGATTTGCTCGGCGCCCTTCACTGCGAGCGCGGCGACTTCGCCGCGCAGCACTTCGCGCGCCTTGACGATCTGTTGGTCGGCATCGGCCTTGGCCTGCGCAATGATGCGCGCCGCTTCGGCTTGCGCATTGGCCTTGATTTCGTCGGCCACGGAGAGCGCGCGCTTTTCGGCGTCGGCGATGCGCTGCTGACCATCGTTGCGGGCTTGGGCGAGCTCCTGATCGACGCGCTTGTGCGCGGCTTCGAGCTCCGTCTTGCCCCTTTCGGCGGCGGCCAGGCCGTCGGCGATCTTCCTCGCGCGTTCGTCGAGAGCGTTGATCAACGGCGGCCACACGAACTTCATCGTGAACCACGCGAGGATCAGGAACACGACCATTTGCGCAAACAGGGTTGCGTTGAGATTCACGGTGTTTCCTTAAACGTTGCTAGTTCGGAAAGTGAAACGGTAAGGCGCTCATCGACTTTCACGTTCGATCAGCGCCCAAGATCCGTTTCGCCCCTTGCGCCGACGCATGCCGCCGTCCGCGCAAACTTCCGAGAAACCTCAGCCTGCGAGCTTCGAGAGCAGCGGGTTCGCGAACGCAAACAGCATTGCCACACCGACGCCGATCAGGAACGCCGCGTCGATCAGACCGGCCAACAGGAACATCTTGGTCTGGAGCGGGTTCATCAGTTCAGGCTGACGTGCGCAGGCTTCGATATACTTGCCGCCCATCAGGCCGATACCGATACAGGCGCCGATTGCACCCAGGCCGATGATGATGCCGATACCGATGGCGGTCAGACCTTGGATGTTGGCGATGAAAGCTTGCATGATCACTCCTTTGTAGATGACTTTTTAGAACTGGATTTAGAGAAACGAAAACGAATTCGCTGATGCAGGCCCTGTCGCGTCAATGCGTGTCGTGAGCCTGACCGATGTACACGAGCGTCAGCATCATGAAGATGAACGCCTGCAGCAACACGATCAGAATGTGGAAGACCGCCCACACGCTCCCCGCGATCACGTGGCCGATGAAGCCGAGGACCGTCGTGTCCGCGCCGAAATTCCAGAGACTGCCGAGCAAAGCGATCAGCAGGAACAGCAACTCGCCGGCGTACATGTTGCCGAAAAGCCGCATGCCGAGCGAAACGGTCTTGGCGACGAACTCGATGATGTTCAGTGCGAGGTTCGGGATCCACAGCAGCGGATGCGAGCCGAACGGTGCGGACAGCAGTTCGTGCAGGAAGCCGCCGGCGCCCTTGATCTTGAAGTTGTAGTAGATCATCAGCACGAACACGCCGAGCGCGATCCCGATGGTGCCGTTCAGATCGGCCGTCGGCACGATGCGGTGGTGCGAGATGACGCCCGACAGGCCCAACAGGCTAATGACGCGGCCCGGCAGGTCGACGGGGATGAAGTCGAGCGAGTTCATCAGCGCGACCCAGACGAACACGGTCAGTGCGAGCGGTGCAATAAACGCGCGATTGCCGTGGATCATCGACTTCGATTGATCCTCGACCATCTCGACGAGCATCTCGATAGCGCACTGGAAGCGCCCCGGCACGCCGGGCGTGGCCTTGCGCGCGGCAAGACGCAGCACGAGAATGGTGATGACGCCGCAAACGATCGACCAGAACAGCGTGTCCAGATTCCAGACATGGATGTCGAAAATCGACGTCTGGTGCGAGGTGGAAAAGTTCTGCAAGTGATGCGCAATGTACTCGGACGGATCCGCCACGCGCGTGCCTTCGCTAGCTGCCATATCGTTAATGCCACCCAAATTGTCGAAAATCTTTCAGTGCAGCGCGAGCGCGATCCAATACGTCTTGAGCGCGATGAGATAGGTCACGAAAAGCGGCAACCACCGCACGTCGTGATACCAGAACGCGATTGCGACGAACATCGCAACCGTCACCCCCATCTTGAGCGCTTCGCCGATCATCCAACCGAAGATCGATCCGCCTGCGCCCGCTCTTCCAAGACGTGCCGCGAACAATGCGCTCGGCACCCAACAAATCGCTCCCCCGAGGAACGCCGACAGCGCAGCAGCACCCGGCGGCTCGTAAAACAGCCACCAAACCAGCGTTGCAACCAGGGACAAAACCATTTGCGCCATCACGACCCGGAACGGCGTGACGCGCGATGGATGGCTCACTTTCGGGCCGAAGAGCTTTTCGGCCTCCGCCCGCGTGAGCGGAACGATATTTATATCTTGCTGCTCGGCATCCCACGCATCGTCGACATGTTCGACGTGACCGACGCGCGGCGCAGTGGAAACAGTCTGTGGCGCGCGTGCCTCGTGCCTTTCTTCCGGCTCTCGATCCGCCATCGCCTATCCGCCAAAAACGACTGCTCAAAAACCCATTTCCGACCCGCCGCCGCTTCGTCGCGCGCGCTTTCCATCACTTCGCCACGTGCGAGCTTCTTTCGACGTGCTTACGGGGCTGCCTAGCTAATAAATCCGGGCGATTGTAAGCGATAGTCGCAGGCGATTCAAGACTTTAGGTCGAACGCAGCCATGGGGCGAACGGTGTCCGGGCGACCGCTCGCGCGGCGCCCCACGCTGCCGGTTGACTGCCGTTGCAAGGCGCCTGCAAGCGGCGCGCCGCTCGATGTCAGCGCACGAGCCAGGCGCCGAACGCCGTCGCGACGATCCAGAACGGAATCGACAACAGGTGGAACGCGGTCCACGCGCCGCGCTCTTTGGCGAGCCGGATCGCAATGAGGTTCGCGAGCGAGCCGATGCCGAGGCCGAACCCGCCGACGCTGACACCGAACGCCAGCGCACGCCAGTCATGCGTGAACTCGGCCAGCATGATCGCCGCCGGGACATTGCTGATACCTTGCGATAACACCGAGCCTGCGACAAAAGCGCGCAGGGGTGTATCGATACCGATCGCGGCGATGGTCGTCTTGATCCATGGCAGCGCCGCCACGCTGCGCAGGACGATGAACATCAGCACGAAGATCAGCAGGAGCGGCCAGTCGATCTTCAGCACGGCGTCGCGCCGCCAGAGAAGAAAGCCCAGCGCGATGGCGGCCAACCCGATCGCGGCGTGATGCGAATCGGCCAGCAGCACGAACGCCACGAACAGCAGTCCCGCCGTTCCGGCGTACGCGCGATCGACCGGTTGTGTCGCCGTATCGCGCGACAAATCGAGTGGGCGCGGTTTGAAGGCGAAAAACGCCACCGCATACAGCATGGCGGTCAATGCGGCGCAAAGCGGCAGCAGCGCGTAGACGAAAGCGCCGAACGAAACGCCGCTCGTCTGCCAGAGAAACAGGTTTTGCGGATTGCCGAGCGGCGTCAGGATCGAGCCCGCGTTGACCGCCAGCGCCGTGAAAATCGTAAGCCGCTTGACCGGCAGCGACGTGAGCCGGTTCAGCGACAGCACGAGCGGAACGACGACGAACAGCGCGACGTCGTTGGTCACGAGCATCGACAGCCCCGCGGCCAACGCAATTACGAGGCCGGCAAGACCACGCTCCGAATGCACGTGGTGTACGACGCGATGCGCGAGCCACATCAGAAAACCCGACAGTTCCACGGCTTTGGTCAGAATGAGCAGACCCGCAAGCGTCTGAACCGTGGGCCAGTCGACGAGCCCGGGCAACGCGCGCCACGCCTGCGGATGCAGACATTGCAGCACAACGAGCGCCGCGACGAGAATGGCCAGGACTGGCTCATTTGCAACAAATCCGACTGTTTTGCGCAAGCCGGACACCCCGGCGCTGCGCGGCTTCTCGGCCGAACTCATGCGCCGACGTTGCCGCGCAAACGCGCGAGAATGCCTTCGAGCGCATCGAGGCTGCCGAATTCGATCTGCACTTGACCGCGTCCGCGGCGGCCCAGTTTTATTTTCACGGCGGAGGCGAGAAGGTCGGACAGTTCCTCTTCGAGCCGGCGCGTGTCGCGGCCGCCGTCCTGACTCGCGCGCGCTTTCACCGTCGGTGCCGCTTTGGTCGTCGCGTTGACGAGCCGCTCCGTCTCCCGCACGGACATCTGCTTGTTCACGACCTGGTTGGCGAGCGTGATCTGCGTCGCGGCGTCCACGGCCAGCAGCGCACGCGCATGCCCCATGTCGAGATCGCCGGCCAGCAGCATCGTTTGAACCGGTGCGGCCAGATTGAGCAGCCGCAGCAGGTTCGACACGGCGCTGCGCGAGCGTCCGACCGATTCGGCCGCCTGCTCGTGCGTGAAACCGAATTCATCGAGCAACCGTTGGATGCCCTGCGCTTCTTCGAGCGGATTCAGATCTTCGCGCTGGATGTTCTCGATGAGCGCCATGGCCGCCGCGGCCTGATCGGGCACGCTCTTGACGAGCACCGGCACCTCGTCGAGCCCGGCCAGATGCGCAGCGCGGAATCGCCGCTCGCCCGCAATGATTTCGTACTTCTCCGCCGAGACAGGACGCACGAGAATCGGCTGCATCAGGCCTTGCGCGCGAATGCTCGCCGCGAGCTCCTGGAGGCTGCCCTCGTCCATGCGGGTACGCGGCTGATACTTGCCCGCCTGCAGGCGACTGAGCGGCAACACATGCGGCGCCGCTTCGCTTTTGACCGCCGCGGCGATGTCAGGACTGCCGCCGAGCAGCGCCTCGAGACCTCGACCCAACCCTTTCTTCTTCGCTACTGCATTCATTTCGCTTCCTCTTCTGCATTCCGTATCGCGGCGCGCGTCAGAGCCCGCGCACGCGTTCAATCATCTCCGCACCGAACTGCACATAGGCCTGTGCCCCGCGCGAAGCGCGGTCGAAGACGACGCCCGGCAGCCCATAGCTCGGCGCCTCGGCAAGGCGCACATTGCGCGGGATGACGACATCGAACACCTTGTCGCCGAAATGTTCCTTCAATTGATCCGAAACCTGCTGCTGCAGCGTGATGCGCGGATCGAACATGACGCGCAGCAAGCCGATCACCTTCAAATCGCGATTCAAGTTCGCATGGACCTGCTTGATCGTATTGACGAGGTCGGACAACCCTTCCAGCGCGAAATACTCGCACTGCATCGGAATGACCACGCCGTGGGCCGCGCACAAGCCGTTCAGCGTCAGCAGCGACAGCGCGGGCGGGCAGTCGATGAGAACGAAGTCGTAATCGTCAGCGACGAGCGCAATCGCCTCCTTCAACTGCTTCTCGCGATTTTCGACGCCGACGAGCTCGATTTCCGCGCCGGCGAGCTCGCGGTTCGCGGGCAGCACGTCGTACGCGACCGCCTCGGGTTTGAGCCGCGCATCGGCCACCGAGACCCCATCGACGAGCACCTCGTAGACGGTGCTCTCGCATTTCGCCTTGTCGATGCCGCTACCCATGGTCGCGTTGCCCTGCGGATCGAGATCGATCAGCAATACTCGTTGCCCCTGTGATACGAGACTCGCGGCGAGGTTGACCGCCGTCGTCGTCTTGCCGACGCCGCCCTTCTGATTCGCGACGCAGAAGATTTTTGCCATCGTTTATTGGGTCCTAAGCGTGATAAGCGGATCGATCGTCCGAGGCATGGCGCTCGGGCACGATCTCGACCAGGTGCCGCTCGGCGTCGAGCAGCGGCACGTCCAGCCGAACGAGCTGCGCCACGCGGACATCCGCCGGCAGCCGCGAAATCTCGGCATCGGGACGCACACCTTTCATGGCCCAGATCGACCCTCGCTCGCTGACGAGGTGCCGCGCAAGTGTAACGAAATCGGAGAGCTCTGCGAACGCGCGGGAGACGATCGCGTCGAATTTTCCCGCGACTTCCACGCCCGGACGCAGCGTTTCCACCCTGCCCGTCACGACCGAGACGTTGGAGAGTTTCAGCTCCGCCTTGACCTGCGCTTGAAACGCCGTTTTCTTCTGAACGATATCGTTCAAGGTAACGGCCCGTTCGGGAAGTACGATCGCGAGCACGATGCCGGGCAAGCCGCCGCCCGATCCCACGTCCAGGATGCTGTCGCCGGTGTGCGCGGCAAGATGCGGCGCGACCGAAAGCGAGTCCAGGACGTGTTGAATCAGCATCTGCCGCGGGTCGCGTATTGCCGTGAGGTTGTAGACGGCGTTCCACTTCGACAGCAGGCCCAGGTAATCGAGCAGCCGCTCCGACTGCTCGCCGGACAACGCCAAGCCAAGCTTCGCCGCCCCTGAATCCAGGAGGCTGCGCAACGTGTCTCGATCCAGCGTCTGCCCCGCTCCCTTGCGCGAGGACGTCATCGTGCCGCCGACGCGGCGTCCGGGCCGCCGTCGCCGTGAGTCGCAGGCTCCGGCCGCCGGCCAAGACCTTTCTTCAGATGAACCATCAGCAGCGAGATCGTGGCCGGTGTAATGCCCGAGATGCGCGATGCCTGGCCGATCGTTTCCGGCCGGAATTGCTCGAGCTTTTGACGCGCCTCGAACGATAGCCCGCGCACGGCCGCATAGTCGATGCCATCCGGCAGGCGCGTGTTTTCGTTCGCCTCGTTGCGTTCGATCTCGTCGGCTTGGCGATCGATATAGCCCTGGTACTTGATGCCGATCTCGATCTGCTCCTCGATCTGCGCAAGCAGGACAGGATCGTCGGCCAGCGGGCCATCGGGCCCGCACCCACCCTCGCGCAGTGCACAGATTCCTGCGTAGCTGACACCCGGCCGGCGCAGCAGGTCCGCCAAGCTGTACTCGTGATCGATCGGCTTGCCGAGCAGCGCCGTCGCCTCGACCGCGGACAGCGTCTTCGGATTTACCCAGGTCATCCTCAGACGTTCTGTTTCACGTGAAACAGCATCCCGCTTGCGGGAGAATGCGTCCCAGCGGGCATCGTCGACGACGCCGAGTTCGCGCCCGATCTCGGTCAGGCGCATATCGGCATTGTCTTCCCGAAGGCTCAGACGATATTCGGCCCGGCTCGTGAACATCCGATACGGTTCCGACACCCCCCGCGTGACCAGATCGTCGACGAGAACCCCGAGATAGGCCTGATCGCGCCGCGGGCTCCAGGCGTCTTTCTCCTGCACATAGCGTCCCGCGTTGATGCCGGCGAGCAGACCCTGCGCCGCCGCTTCCTCGTAGCCGGTGGTGCCGTTGATCTGACCGGCGAAGAACAACCCTTTGATCGCTTTCGTTTCGAGCGACGCCTTCAGCCCGCGCGGATCGAAGTAGTCGTATTCGATGGCATAGCCGGGACGAAGGATATGCGCGTTCTCCAGGCCTCGCATCGAACGAACGAGCGCCAGCTGAACGTCGAACGGCAAGCTCGTCGAAATACCGTTGGGATAGAACTCGTTCGTCGTCAGCCCCTCGGGCTCCAGGAAGATCTGATGCGACGCCTTCGTCGCAAATCGATGGATCTTGTCCTCGATGGACGGGCAGTAGCGCGGGCCCACGCCCTCAATGACCCCGGTATACATCGGCGACCGGTCCAGGCCGCCGCGAATGATTTCGTGCGTCTGCTCGTTCGTATGCGTGACCCAGCACGGCACCTGGCGCGGATGTTGTTCTGCGCGGCCCAGAAACGAGAAGACAGGAACAGGATCCAGATCCCCGGGCTGCTCTTCCAGTACGGAAAAGTCGATCGTACGGCCATCGATACGCGGGGGCGTCCCCGTCTTCAACCGCCCTTGCGGCAGCTTCAATTCCTTGAGCCGGGCCGACAGCGATACGGCGGCCGGATCGCCGGCGCGGCCTCCGGTGTAATGATTGAGGCCAACGTGAATCTTGCCGTCGAGGAACGTGCCGGCCGTCAACACCACTGCACGCGCGCGAAAACGAATGCCGACTTGCGTCACGGCGCCGACCACGCGGTCGCCCTCCACGATCAAATCCTCGACCGCCTGCTGAAACAGGCTCAAATTCGGCTGATTCTCGAGCCGATGACGGATGGCCTGTTTGTACAACAGGCGGTCGGCTTGGGCACGCGTCGCGCGCACAGCAGGCCCTTTCGACGAGTTGAGAATGCGGAATTGAATCCCGCCCTCATCGGTTGCGGCCGCCATGGCGCCGCCGAGCGCGTCGACTTCCTTGACCAGATGGCCTTTGCCAATCCCGCCGATCGACGGATTGCAGCTCATCTGACCGAGCGTTTCGATGTTGTGGGTCAACAGCAGCGTCTTTGCGCCCATGCGCGCGGAGGCCAAAGCGGCCTCCGTGCCGGCATGACCGCCGCCGACAACGATGACGTCAAATTCAGTGGGATAAAGCATTGTGGATCCCGCGACGAGAACGCGTGCGGGCCATTCGAGAGCGGAGATGCGCGAAATTATAACGGGTTCGGGAGGATCGCGATTCGCGTTCTCGGGCTACGACCTGCCGAGGGCGGTTGAAGGGGCTAAGCGGAGCGGTTGTTTCACGTGAAACAGCCCAATACCTCGCCGCCCATCGTCACGCCCTCTTTCTGGCGAGCCCCAGATAAGTCTCGATGATCTGCGGATTGGCGGCCAGCTCGGCCGCCGCCCCTTCCAACGCGACCTCGCCTGTCTCGAGCACGTAGCCATAGTCCGAGATCTGCAGCGCCGCGCGCGCGTTCTGTTCTATCAGCAGTATGGCGACGCCGGTCTGCCTGAGCGCGCTGACGACATGGAAGATTTCCTTGACGATGAGCGGCGCGAGTCCAAGGCTGGGCTCGTCGAGCATGAGCAGATCGGGTTTGCCCATCAATGCTCGGCCGAGCGCCAGCATCTGCCGCTCGCCGCCGGAAAGCGTGCCGGCGGCCTGCCGGCGTCGCTCTTTCAGCCGCGGAAAAAGCGCAAAGACCGGTTCGAGCTGATCGAGAAAATTCCGCTCCCCTGCGCGCTTGCGCCGATAGGCACCCAGCACGAGGTTGTCCTCCACCGACATCGTCGAAAAGAGCTCGCGCTTTTCCGGAACGAGGCATAGGCCGAGCGCAACACGGGCTTCGATGGGCAAACTCGTCACGTCGGCCTCGCGATACCGCAACTCGCCTGTCGCATGGCCCGTCAGCGGCAAGGCACCCATGACCGCGTTGAGCAGCGTCGACTTACCGGCGCCATTGGGACCGATGACGCTGACGATTTGTCCCGGCCGCACGGCAATCGAGACGCCGTGCAGCGCTTCGACTTTTCCATAGCGCACCGATAAACCCGTGACGTCGAGGATCGGCCCAGCCATCGTTGCATCCATGTCAATCCACTCCGCCCAGATAAGCCTCGAGGACCGCCGGATCGTTCTGAATATCCCGCGGCAGCCCCTCGGCGATGCGCGTGCCGAATTCCATGACCACGAGCCGGTCGGCAAGATTCATCACGAAGTCCATGTCGTGTTCGACGAGCAGCACACTCATGCCTTCCGCCTGCAATTTGCGCAGCAGCTCGGCGAGTCTTTGCTTCTCCAGGTATCGCAGGCCGGCCGCCGGCTCGTCGAGCAGCAACAGCGACGGATCGCAGCACAGTGCGCGTGCAATTTCCAGGATGCGCTGCTGCCCCAGCGAAAGGCTGCCCGCCTCCTCGTACAAGTGCGCCTCCAGACCGACTCGCGCCAACTGGCGCGCGGCCTCGGCCATCAGCCGCGCTTCCTCCGCTCGATTGAGCCGCGCAACGCTGCGCCAGACGCCGGCCGAGCCGCGCAAGTGCGCGCCGATCGCAACGTTTTCGAGTACGGTCATCCCGGGCAGAAGCTTGACGTGCTGAAACGTGCGCCCGATCCCCCGGCGAACGATTTCGCGCGCGTTGAGCGTATCGATGCGCTCGCCCGCAAACCGAATCGTGCCGTGCGTCACTGGCGATACGCCCGTCACGAGGTTGAACGTGGTCGACTTTCCGGCGCCATTCGGCCCAATGAGCCCAACGATTTGCCCCGCTCTCACCTCGAAACTGACATCGTCGACCGCCACGAGACCGCCGAACGTCTTGCGCGCCCGCTCGACGACAAGCAACGGTTCACCGGCGTTTGGTTTTGTGCGCTGCGGCAAAACTGGTGCCTGTTCAGGCACGCGCGCGGCGGGGGCCCTCGGAAAGGCCCGTGCCACGAAGGGCCAGACGCCTTGCCGCGCATGCTGCAGTAGCAGCACCATGAGAATGCCGAACACGATGACTTCGAAATTGCCGCTTTGGCCGAGCAGCACGGGCAGGATCGATTGCAAATAGTCCTGCAGGATCGTCAGGATCGCGGCGCCCAATATCGCGCCCCAGACGTGCGCCACGCCGCCCACGACCGCCATGAACAGATATTCGATGCCGTGGTTGAGCCCGAATGGGGTGGGATTCACCGCGCGCTGCAAGTGCGCATAGAGAAACCCGGAAATCGACGCGAGCACGGCCGAGTAGACAAAGATCACGACGCGCATCCACGCCGTATTGACGCCCATGGCCTCCGCCATCGTGCCGGCGCCGCGCAGCGCGCGGATCGCGCGTCCGGGCCGGCTGTTCAGCAGGTTCTGCACGGAGAGTACCGCTGCGAGCACGACGATCCAGATGACGTAGTAGATGCTGCGGCCCGAAGCGAGCGACGCGCCGAACAGCGAGAGCGGCGGGATCCCGCTGATCCCGTCGTATTTGCCGAGCGCTTCGAGATTCCCGAACAGGTAATACAGCGAGAGCCCCCAGGCGATGGTCCCCAGCGGCAGAAAATGCCCCGATAGACGCATCGTGACTGCGCCGATGACGAACGCGACGAGCGCCGTCAGCGCGATGCCGACAAAGAGCGCCACCCACGGGGAGATGCCGAGCCGCGTGGTCAGGAAGGCACTCGCGTAGGCACCCACGCCGACGAACGCCGCCTGGCCGAAGCTCGTCATGCCGCCGATACCGGTCAGCAAGACGAGGCCGATGGCCACGATCGAATAGAGGCCGATGTAGTTGAGCAGCGTGATCCAATACTCGGGCACATTCAGCGGCCCCGGCAACACCGGTAGCGCGAAGATTGCCACGAGAAAGAACCAGAACGGCTTGGCGAGCCAGGCCGGGCGCCTCGTCGCAGTCATGTCAGTCTTCGTCCTCTTCGACGTGCGGGCTTGCCAGGCTGCGCCAGAGCAGTACCGGAATGATGACGGTGAACACGATCACCTCTTTGTAAGCACTCGCCCAGAACGACGAATACGATTCGAGCAATCCGACGAGCAGCGAACCGGCGGCTGCGAGCGGATAGCTGACGAGCCCGCCGATGATCGCCCCGACGAAACCCTTCAGGCCGATCAGGAAGCCCGAGTCGTAATAGATCGTGGTCAGCGGCGCGACGAGCACGCCCGAGAGGGCGCCGAGCGCGGCTGCCAGCGTGAACGCGAGCCTTCCGGCTTGCGCCGTGCCGATGCCGACGAGCCGCGCCCCCAGGCGGTTCACCGCGGTCGCGCGCAGCGCCTTTCCCGAGATCGAGCGGTCGAAATAGACGTAGAGCGCGACGATGAGCGCAAGCGTCGTGAGCACGACCCACACGCTTTGCCCCGCCATCGTCAAGGCACCGACCGTGAACGTCGCATCCGAGAACGGCGTCGTGCGCGAGCCTTCCGCGCCGAACATCCACAGACCGAGCCCGACCATCGCGAAGTGCACCGCGACGGCAACGATCAGAAGCAGCAGCGTCGAGCCCTGCGCGATCGGCTCGTACGCCAGCCGGTAAATGAACGGTCCCATCGGCACGACGATAAGCAGCGTCAACGCCACTTGCGCGAGCATCGGTATCGGCTGCGCGCTCAAACGTACGTTGACCAGATAGATCGCCAAAGGAAAGATCAGATATCGGCCCGCAAGCAGCGCGATCTTGCGAATCATGCCCTGCGCGCCGCCAGTCCGACGAACTAGCCCCAACGCTTGCGTGACGAAGCATGCCGCGCCGAGCGCCATCAGCAGGAGCGTCGTCGGCGGCAACTTGTTGGCCTGCAGCGCCGCGAGCGTGAGTGCGCCGTAGGAGACGAATTCCCCTTGCGGGATGAAGATGACGCGCGTCACCGAAAAGACGAGTACGAGCGCCAGCGCGAGCAGCGCATAGACGGCGCCCGTCGTCACGCCATCCTGAGCCAGGATGGCCGCGATCGATAGATCCATGCTTCGTTGTCCCGACCTATTCGACCTATTCGCCGACGACCTTCCACTTCCCATCGACGATCTGCACCATCACGCGTGCACGCTTGTCGAAGCCGTTGTGATCGGTCGGCGTGATCGTCATGATGCCGTGCGAAACGGGCAGGTTTTTGATTTCTTCGAGCGCAGTGCGCAACGCCGCGCGGAACTCCGGCGTGCCGGGTTGAGCGCTTTTCAGCGCGCCGGGGATCGCCTGCTGCAGCATCTGGCCCGCGTCCCACGCGTGGCCGCCGAACGTGACGACCGACCCGGCGCCGTACTTGCCTTCGTAGCCGCTCTTATAAGCGAGCGCCGACTTCTTCACGGGGTTCGTGTCGGGCAGTTGATCGGCTACGAGGATCGGACCGACCGGCAGCACTTCCCCGTCGCAGTCCTTACCGCACACGCGCAGAAAATCGTTGTTCGCCACCCCGTGCGTCTGATAGACCTTGCCCGCGTAGCCGCGTGCCTTGAGTTCCTTGGCGGGCAACGCGGCCGGCGTGCCCGAGGCGGCGATCAGCACCGCATCGGGCCGCACGCCGATCGTCTTGAGTACCTGCCCCGTCACCGAGGTATCCGTACGCGCATAGCGCTCGTCGCTGACGAGCTTGAGCCCGTGTTCGCCCGCTGCCTTCGTGAACGCCTGATGCCAGCTTTCGCCATAAGCGTCGGTGAAGCCGATGAAGCCCACCGTCTTTATACCGTGCGACTGCATGTAGCTCGCTATCGCATCGGCCATGAGACTGTCGTTTTGCGGCGTCTTGAACGCCCAGCTGCGCTTGGCATCGACGGGCTGCACGATGTTGGCCGAAGCGGCCATCGAGATCATCGGCGTTTTCGCTTGGGAGATGACATCGAGCATGGCCATCGAGTTCGGCGTGGTGCTCGAGCCGACGATGACGTCGACGTGATCCTCGTCGATGAGCTTATGCGCGTCCTGAACGGCCTTCGTCGTATCGGACGCATCGTCGAGCACGATGTACTGCACGCTCTTGCCGCCGATTTCCTTCGGCAGCAACTCGATGGTGTTTTTCTCGGGAATGCCGAGCGATGCAGCCGGTCCCGTGGCGGACAAGACAACGCCGACTTTCACCTGCGCGAACGCGGTACCCCAGGCGCAGACCAGTGCCGCGATCGTGCCGTTACATACCCACTGCTTCATCGTCATTGCGGATCTCCAGACGCTTCATTCGAAAGCGTTGTTGTTGTAGCCGGTCTGTCCGGCGATCTGAATCGATTCGTACACCGAGAGAAAATACCAATCGTAGCGTGAAGCGCGGCGCGCGGCGGCAAAAGCACGCAGGCGTTGCCACGCCGCGGGCCACACTGGCGCGACGGCGCTGGAAAAGGAAACGGGGGAAAAGCGGTGCGTTTCGCGCGATGGCGATACGCAACGATAACGATGCGAATGGCGGCTGGCCGCGGCAGGTCTCGTGCGGGTGCTGAAAAGCGAACGGCAAAATAAAAGCGCTGTTGGATCTCTCCAACAGCGCTTTCGTCCGGGCACTGAGTGCCTCGATTGTCTCCTCGTTCTCCACCTGCAAATTCGGTGCATCAGAACTGGAACGAAGATTAAACGCCCCCGTCTGGGGCGACAACCTAGCACTTTCCCTAGTGGTGTGCATTCGCGCGCAATTCATACGCATCCGGCACGCGAAACGTACGGACTTCGCACTCACGCACGCAGCATACGCACGCGGGACACGATCTCACCGACGATGCCGCGCCGGAACGCGAGTACGCATACGATGAAGATGAAGCCCACGACGATCGTCGTCGATTCGCCGAGCGTATTGAACCAGGTGACGCCCGTCGCCGACGCCAGCACGCCGCCGATATCGCCGAGCCGGTCCTCCAGGGTGATGATGATCGTGGCGCCGAGGACGGGCCCGAACAGCGTGCCCATTCCGCCAACGAGCGTCATCAGCACGACGAGCCCAGACATCGTCCAATGCGCGTCGCTGAGCGTCTCGAAGCCGAGCACGAGTACTTTCAGCGAACCCGCGAGGCCCGCGAGCCCGGCCGAGAGCACGAAGGCGAGCAGCTTGAAGCGATCGGTGTCGTAGCCAAGCGAAATGGCCCGCGGCTCGTTCTCGCGAATGGCCGTCATCAGTTGACCGAACGGCGAATGAACGATGCGCACGATCAGCGCAAAGGCGAGCGTCACGACCACGAGCACGAGGTAGTAGAGCGCGACATCGGAAGACAGATCGATCACCTTGAACAAGGTGCCGCGCGGCACGCCTTGCAGGCCATCCTCGCCATGCGTGAACGGCGCCTGCAAATAGATGAAGTAGATCATCTGCGCGAAGGCCAGCGTGACCATGGCGAAATAGATACCCTGCCGCCGGATGGCAAAGAGTCCGACGACGAACCCGAGCAGCGTCGCGGCCGCGGTGCCGGCGATGACACCGACGAGCGGCGGAAACCCGAGCGACTGAATCGCGAACCCCGTGGCGTAGCCGGCAGTGGCGAGGAACATCGAGTGGCCGAACGACAGCAATCCCGTGTAGCCGATCAGCAGATTGAAGGCCGCCGCGAAGAGCGCGAAGCAAAGTACCTTCATGACGAACACGGGGTATACGCCGACCCACGGCGCGATCAGGAGGCCCGCGAAGAGCAGGCCATAGAGCGCTTTTCTCTGCATCACCGTTCCTTGCCGAAAAGACCCGCGGGGCGCACGAGCAGCACGAGCGCCATGATGACGAAGACGACGGTGGACGAGGCCTGCGGATAGAACACGCGCGTGAACCCTTCGACGACACCGAGCATCAGGCCCGTCAGGATCGACCCCATGATCGAGCCCATGCCGCCGATCACCACGACCGCGAACACGGTGATGATCATCGATTGCCCCATCAGCGGCGAGACCTGGATGACCGGCGCGGCGAGCACGCCCGCGAAAGCCGCGAGCGCCACCCCGAAACCGTACGTGAGCGTGATCATGAGCGGCACATTCACGCCGAACGCCTCGACGAGCTTCGGGTTTTCGGTGCCCGCGCGCAGATAGGCGCCAATGCGCGTCTTCTCGATGACGAACCAGGTGGCGAAGCAAACGACGAGCGAAGCCACCACGACCCATGCGCGATAGTTCGGCAGGAACATGAATCCGACGTTCGTTGAGCCCGCAAGCAACTCCGGACCGTCGTAGGGCTGCCCCGATGAACCGTAGAGCGAGCGGAACACGCCTTCGATGACGAGCGTGATGCCGAACGTCAACAGCAGGCCATAGAGATGATCGAGCCGGTAGAGCCAGCGAAGCATCGTGCGCTCGATCAGGATACCGAACGCGCCGACCACGAGCGGTGCCAGCACGAGCATCGCCCAGTACGGCAGGCCGAGATAGTTGAACCCCATCCAGGCGAGCATCGCGCCGAGCATGAACAATGCGCCGTGCGCGAAGTTGATCACGTTGAGCATGCCGAAGATGACCGCCAGCCCCAGGCTCAGGATCGCGTAGAACGATCCGTTGACGAGCCCGAGCAAGAGCTGGCTCAGCATCGCTGGCAACGGAATGCCGAAGATGTCCATTTAACCTGCCGTCGAAAAGGATGGCCGCGAGCGAAAAGCGCGGCGCGCATCGTCACCGCGCGCCGCGCACTGCGTTTACTTCCAGAGCTCGCACTGCGTTTCCGCCTTGGTACCGAACGCCTGGTCGCCCGGGATCGTCGCCTTCAGCGTGTAGTAGTCCCATGGCTTCTTCGACTCGGCCGGCGTCTTCACCTGGAACAGATACATGTCGTGCTGCATGACACCGTCGGGGCGCACCGTACCCTTCGCATAGAAATCATCGATCGGCTGCTTGTGCAACTGAGCCATGACCTTGTCGGGATCGGTCGAACCGACGGCCTTCACGGCGTTCAGATAAGTCATCGTCGCGGAGTAGTCGGCCGCTTGCAGGCTCGAAGGCATCTTGCCCGTCTTCTTGAAGTACTTCTGAGCCCATTCGCGCGACTTCGCGTTCTGATCCCAATACCAGCTGTCCGTCAGCAGAAGACCTTGCGCCGTCGGCAGGCCGACGCTATGCACATCGTCGATGAACATCAGCAGTGCCGCGATCTTCATCGTCTTCGTGATGCCGAACTCCTTCGCTGCCTTGAGCGAGTTCACGGTGTCGCCACCCGCGTTCGCCAAGCCGAGCACCTGTGCCTTCGATGCCTGAGCCTGAAGCAGGAACGACGAGAAATCGGATGCCGAGAGCGGATGGAAAGCGTGACCCAACACCTTCCCGCCATTCTTTTCGACGACCTCGGTCGTATTCTTGTCCAGCGATTTGCCGAACGCATAATCGGCCGTCAGGAAGTACCACGTCTTGAAGCCCTGCTTCACGATCGCGGAGCCCGTACCGCGTGCGAGCGCTGTCGTGTCGTATGCGTAGTGGATCGTATAGGGCGTGCACTGCTTGTTCGTCAGCGCATCGGTGCCCGCGCCGATCGAGAAGTACGGCCGCTTTTTCTCCTTGATGACCTCGTCCATCGACAAGGCCGTCGCCGAGTTCGTCCCGCCGAGCAGCATATCGAGGCCTTCGGTGTCGATCCACTTGCGCGCTGCCGATGCGGCGATGTCGGCCTTGTTCTGGTGGTCCTGCGTGAGCAGCTTGATCGGCAACCCGTTGACCTTGCCCCCGAAGTCGTCGATGGCCATCTGGATCGCCGTGGCCCCACCCTTGCCGTCGATGTCGGCATAGAGCCCCGACATATCGGTAATGAACCCGATCGTGACTTGATTCTCGGCCGCGGTGGCCTGCTGCGCCGCGAGCCCGGCGGCGAGCGCGGTAGCGGTCAGCGCGAGCGTCCGGGCAGCGCTTGCGAACAAACTGGTCCTCATCAGAATCTCCTTCGCTTATGGTTGTTCGTGCAACTATTTTGACGCATGCGTCGCGTCGCGCCGCATGCAAGGAAACGCTTATGGAGCTTCAAACGCCGAGCAGATCGTGCAGCACGGGCATCTTGCGTTCGAGCTCGCTCGCTTCGAAGTGCTCGACGATGCCACCGTGTTCCATGACATAGAACCGGTCCGCAAGTGGCGCCGCGAAGCGGAAGTTCTGCTCGACCATGACGATGGTATAACCCCGCGCCTTGAGCGTCAGGATCATGCGCGCCAATGTCTGCACGATGACGGGCGCGAGTCCCTCGGAGATCTCGTCGAGCAGCAGCAGGTTCGCCCCGGTGCGCAAGATACGCGCCACGGCCAGCATCTGCTGCTCCCCGCCCGATAGCCGCGTGCCCTGGCTTGCGCGCCGCTCCTTCAGGTTCGGGAACATCGTGTAGATCTCGTCGATCGGCATCGCGTCCTTGCCGGCGCCCACCAGCGGCGGCAGGATCAGATTCTCTTCGCAGGACAGGCTCGAAAAGATACCGCGTTCCTCGGGGCAATACCCGACACCGCAGTGCGCGATCTTGTGCGTAGGCAGACCGATCGTCTCGCGTTCGCCGATGCGAATCGAGCCTGTACGCCGCCCGGTGAGGCCCATGATCGCGCGCAGCGTGGTGGTGCGCCCTGCCCCGTTGCGGCCAAGCAGCGTCACGACTTCGCCGCGGTTCACCGTGAGATCGACGCCATGCAGGATGTGCGACTCGCCGTACCACGCCTGCAAGCCCGCAATGGTCAGCGCAGGCGTGCCCTGCGGCGCGACGGCTGCCGCCCGCGCGTCGGCTTCGATGTTTTGATGCGTTTGATGCGCCATCTGGTTCATCCGTGCGCCCCTGTGAGGGCGGCCTCGGCGCTGCCCATGTACGCCTGCATCACGAGCGGATTCTTCGAAACTTCCGCATAGCTGCCTTCGGCCAGCACCTCGCCGCGCTGCAAGACCGTGATCGTGTCGGAGATGCCCGCGATCACGTTCATGTTGTGCTCGACCATGAGGATGGTCCGGCCCGCCGAGACTTTCTTGATGAGCGCGGTCACGCGATCGACATCTTCGTGTCCCATGCCCTGTGTCGGCTCGTCGAGCAGCATGAGTTCCGGCTCCATGGCCAGCGTCGTCGCGATCTCGAGCGCGCGCTTGCGGCCGTACGACAACTCGACCGTCGGCGTATCGGCAAAATCGGTCAGACCCACCTGCGATAGCAGATCGTGGGCCTGCGCGTCGAGGGCCTCCAACGTGCGCTCCGAGCGCCAGAAGTGGTACGCGGTGCCGAGCGTACGCTGCAAACCCACGCGAACGTTCTGCAAGACCGTCAAATGCGGAAACACGGCCGATATCTGGAACGAACGAATGATGCCCCGGCGCGCAATCTGGGCGGGCCGCTCGCGCGTGATATCGACATGGTTGAAAACGATTTGGCCCGCGCTGGGTTCGAGAAACTTGGTCAACAGGTTGAAGCAGGTCGTCTTGCCCGCGCCGTTCGGGCCGATCAGAGCATGGATCGAGCCGCGGCGCACGCGCAGGTTCACGCCGTTCACGGCCGTGAATCCTTTGAATTCCTTGGTGAGCCCGCGCGTTTCGAGAATCGTGTCGCCGAGAATCATGTCCCCTTCCATGCCGAAGTTGGGCGTTGCGCCGCTTTGTCACGCGCGCCGGGTGGGCGCGTCGCATCGGAACGGGGTTTGAGTGTCAAGACGCAAGCCCCGCCATTTTTTTGGCATGGTGCATCATTGCGGGAAGGTCGGCCCCGCACCATGCGGCATCGGAGATTGTCTCCCCAATGATGCAGCGCATTCATCGGGATTTGCACTTAGGTTTGTTTACGTAACCCGGGACTCGAACCGCCGGACTATTCCTGTTCGGGCGCAATGGCCGCCTGCTGCAGCGAGCGGGCGAGCGCCTCTTTGAGCGGGAGAGGCAATTTCAAGGACTCCATGGAAATGTCGTCGAGTAATTCCGGGTCGACCTTTGGATGCGCCGAACCGGCGCCTCGGCCGAGCATCGAAAGAATGCCCGCGTAATCCGCGGCGTGGATTTTCCGTCTGTCCCATGCCTGTCGTGCAGCTGACAGCGCCTGGCGTTGCTCGCTTTGCTCTCCTTGCGAGTGCGGCAGCATGCCCGCAATCCGGACGAGCGCTGCGACCCAGTGGCGCTGGCTATGGGCTGGGAGGCTCGATGACAACGCCCGCATGTCCGAAAATACCGTCCGCAGCTCCTCGACGTTGCTCGGGTCGACGGCTCGGTGAGCCGGATGCTCGGCCACCCGCTTCGGGGCGCCGCGCGAAACATCGCCGAGCGGCGGCGGTTCGTCGAACAGCCCGTCGAATGTGAGCGAGCGCGCGATCGAGTCCAGGATTTGGGCGTAGTTGCCGTTGTCTATCGTGCATGCATGCCAGGATTTCCGCGCGCGATCGAGCGTCTTTGCGCGCAACTCGGCCGCGCGCGCATCATCCGCTGATGAGGAAGCCCGGAAACCGCGCATGGCACCAGCCATTCGCTGCACGGGCCCAACGAGTTTTGCGAGGAGTGCACTGGGGTTCGCGCGAGGCGTCGGCGCGTGCGCCGGCGTTTCGGCAGCTCGATTCACCGGATGAGCCGGCTCACCGTCACTTCCGCCCGTCGCACGGGGGCCAGTCGGTCCGATGTCGTTTCCCATGAGAGAGGCTCCGCACTGCTTGATTTCGACAGTGGGAACTCTAGCCATTGCGCCAATGCATATGGCCGGTTTTCACGAAGCGGACACCACTCCACCGAAAAGCTTTTCATCGTCGCTCGCCGTGCATCGGCTATGGACTATGCCTTCGCGTCGGTGAGACGCCCGACCGATTGGCCAGCCGATACGTCCACTGCGCCGGGCGCAACCCGTTGCTCGGCATTGATTGCGGACACACCCTGATCCGCTCGCCGGTCGGCGCGAATCATCTCGCTCGCACGCTCCGCGATCATCAACGTCGGCGAATTCGTGTTGCCCGATGTGATTGTCGGCATTACCGACGCATCGACAACGCGCAGCCCCGCCACCCCGATCACGCGCAAGCGGGAATCGACGACAGCGGCGGGATCGTCGGCAACGCCCATGCGGCAGGTCCCGACCGGATGAAAGATCGTCGTGCCTACCGCACCGGCTGCCTTGACGAGCTCGTCCTCGGTCTGGAATTCGATGCCCGGGATGATCTCCTGCGGCATGTAGCGGGCGAGCGCCGGCGAAGCCACGATGCGCCGCGTGAGTCGCAGTGCATTGGCGGCCACATGGCGATCGTAGTCGGTCGACAGATAGTTGGGTGCAATGAGCGGCGGCGTGCTCGCATCGGGAGATTGGAGGTGGATACTGCCGCGCGAAGTCGGCCGAAGATGGCAAGCCGATGCGGTAAACGCATTGAAGCGATGCAGCGGCTCGCCGAAGCGATCGAGCGAGAGCGGCTGCACGTGATATTCGATGTCGGGACGCGTGATCGACAAATCGTCGGGGCACGACTTGGCGAACGCGCCAAGCTGCGAAGGCGACATCGACATGGGGCCGCTGCGCGAGAACGCATATTGCGCGGCGATCCACAGCTTGCCCCACCAGTGGGCCGACAGCGTATTGAGCGTGCGTACGCCGTGCACGCGGTAGGCCATGCGCAACTGCAAGTGATCCTGCAAGTTCTCGCCGACGCCCCGCAGATCCTGCACGACACCGATACCGAGCCGCTGAAGACGCGCGCCATTGCCGATGCCCGACAGCTCGAGCAACTGCGGCGAATTGACGGCACCGGCTGCGACGACGACCTCGCCGCGCGCACGCGCGACGAATTCGCGCATTCCCCCCTCGCCAACGGCGGGGTTGCCGCGCCGATAGGCCACACCCACACACCGCCTGCCCTCGAACACGAGCCGATTCACGTGCGCATCGGTCACGACCGTGAGATTGGGCCGAGCAAGCGCCGGCCGCAGAAACGCCTTGGATGCATTCCAGCGTACGCCGCGCTTTTGATTGACTTCAAAATAGCCGACGCCGGTGTTGTCGCCGCGATTGAAATCGTCGGTGGCGGGAATGCCCGCCTGCTGAGCGGCCTCGTGAAACGCCTCGAGCACTTTCCATTTCAGGCGTTGCCGCTCGACGCGCCAGGGACCGCCCGCACCGTGCCATGTATTGCCGCCGGCGTGGTGATCTTCGCTGCGCTTGAAGACCGGCAGAACCGCATCCCACGACCACGAAGCATCGCCTGTGATGCGGGCCCATTCGTCATAATCCTCGCGCTGACCGCGCATATAGATCATGCCGTTGATCGAAGACGAGCCGCCGAGCACACGTCCGCGCGGATACGACAACGCGCGCCCGTTCAGGCCCGGTTCGGCGCAGGTGCGATAGAGCCAGTCGGTGCGCGGGTTGCCGATGCAGTAGAGGTAGCCGACGGGAACATGAATCCAGTGATAATCGTCCTTGCCGCCCGCCTCGATCAGCAGCACGCGTGCGCTGCTGTCCTCGCTGAGCCGCGCGGCAAGAACGCACCCCGCGGTGCCCGCGCCGACGATCACATAGTCGAATTCGCCGGCTGAAATCGTCTCTTTGTCCATGGCGCATCCCCGCGGTTGCTCGTCGCTCGCAAGCGTACGCGCCGGTGATCATGGAAATCCAATGAGTTCTGTTCAATTGCGATATAAGCCGCGCTAATATCGCGGCATGGACCTGACATTGCTGCGTGCGTTCGTCACCGTCGCCCGCGTCGGCAATCTGACGCGGGCGGCCGCGCAGCTGCACCTCACCCAGCCGGCCGTCAGTCTGCAACTGAAGAATTTGCAGGAAACGCTCGGCATGGCGCTGTTTTCACGCACGGCGCACGGGCTCGTTCTGACACGCGACGGACAAGTGCTGCTGCCCCACGCGGAACGCGCGCTCGCCGCGGCCGGCGATGTGGAGCGGGCGGCGGCAGCGCTGCGCCAGGAAGTGCGCGGCAAACTGCGTATCGGTACGATTCTCGATCCCCATTTCCTGCGCCTGGGCGGGTTTCTCAAGCAGCTCGTGGAAACCTATCCTCAGATCGAAACCGCGCTACGCCATGGGATGTCGGGCTGGGTGGCGCAGGAGATCCGCGCCCGCGAGCTCGATGTCGGCTACTACATCGGCCAACCCGTCGAAGACGGCATGCCCGAAGGACTCTTCCACACGGCCACACTCACGCGCTTTCAGTACCGCGTACTCGCGCCGGCCGGCTGGAAGGACCGTGTGAGCCGGGCAAGCGATTGGCGCGCGCTGGCCGCGCTGCCGTGGATCTGGACGCCGGCCGCATCGGCGCATCAGCGGTTGTTGTCGCGCCGCTTCGCCGAAGCCGGGGCGAGCCCCATCAAAGTTGCCGAGGTCGATCAGGAAACCTCGATGCTCGATCTCGTGAAATCGGGCGTCGGGCTGACGCTCGCGCGCGACTCGATCGCGCTTGCCGAAGCGCACGCACATGGGCTGACGATCGTCGAAGGCATCACGGTGCCGACCGAACTCACGTTGATCGCGCTCGCGGCACGCATGGACGAACCGCCTATCGCTGCCGCGTTCAAGCTCGCGGAAGCGCAATGGGCGACTTGAGCGATCGAGCCGGCGCGGCGCTGCCAGGCACGCCACCCAGTTGCGCCGATCGCGCGCGATTTAGCCGGCTTTCCGGCGCATGTCCGACGAAAAGCCGCACGGGGTACATCACTGCGGGATCTGTGAAAAAATGCCTGTTGGGCTGGCGACCGTCGCGGCGAGGCTGAGCGCCGCCGGGCCGCCCCACTGAGAGGAAATTCCCATGATTCATAAGCTGACTTCCGAGGAACGTGCCCGGCAGATGACCGAGCTGCAAGGTTGGCTGCCCGTCAACGGTCGCGACGCCATTCACCGCCAGTTCAAATTCGCCGATTTCAACGAAGCGTTCGGGTTCATGACCCGCGTGGCCATCAAGGCCCAGGAAATGAACCACCATCCCGAGTGGTTCAACGTGTATCAGACCGTGGATATCACGCTATCTACGCACGAAGCGCAAGGCGTGACCGAGCGCGATCTCGTGCTCGCACGCTTTATCGACGACGTCGCACGTACGATGCAGCGCAACTGAGAAATCGGCGTGGGGGGCCATCCCCCGCCATCGCCCGTCCGTCAACCGTCGCTCCGCCCCGCCTCGCCGTCCATGGCCTGGCGATACCCGTCCCAGGCCGCGCGGGCGGGCGCCTCCAGCGCTTCCACCGGCATATGCCCCCGACGCTGTACAATCAGCAACGCATACGGCTTGGAGAGCGCACTGGCCTCCTTGCACAGGCTGAGTTCGTCGCCGCTCGATGGCGAGCGGGCGCGCCAGAAGTTGATCGCCGCTTCGAGTTCGTTGATCGTAATATCGGACATGGTTGAGGTGACGGCTGCATGGGTGCCCGGGCGGACCCGGCGTGGCAAGCGGCTCGCGCTCGACTGTGGCGACGAGGCTCCAGCGAACCGCGTGCCGGCACGTTGACCCCAGCGCGCGTTGAATGCGTAACCCATTGTACTTGAGCGACTTCCATGCGACTCCTCCTGATCGAAGATGACCGCCCGATCGCACGCGGCATCCAAAGCAGCCTCGAACAAGCCGGATTCACCGTCGACATGGTTCACGACGGGATCTTCGCCGAACAGGCTCTCACGCAAAACCGCCATGAATTGATCATCCTCGATCTCGGCCTGCCCGGTATCGACGGCATGACGCTGCTCTCGCGGTTCCGGCAGGGCAACCGACACACGCCCGTGATCGTGCTGACGGCACGAGACGACCTGAGCGACCGCGTGCAAGGCCTCAATGCCGGCGCCGACGATTACATGCTCAAGCCGTTCGAGCCCGCCGAGCTCGAAGCGCGCATCCGTGCTGTCATGCGCCGTAGCGGCCCCGCCAACAACGTACCGCGCCCGGAAGTTTCGCTGGGCGGCGTGCGCCTGTCGGGTGTCGATCGCCGCATCTTCAACGAAGACAAGGCGCTCGAGCTTTCGCCGCGCGAATTCGCCGTGCTCGAAATGCTGCTGTTGCGCCATGGCCGGGTGGTCAGCAAGGCGCAGTTGCAGGACCATCTGACTCACTTCGGCGGAGACCTCGGAGATACCGCCATCGAGGTCTACGTACACCGGGTGCGCAAAAAGCTCGAAAACTGTCGCGTCGAAATCGTGACGGTGCGCGGCTTCGGCTACTTGTTGCAGGAGATTCGTCAGGCGTCCTGAGTGTAGGGCCCTGGCCGGTCGAACATGCCTCACGCCGCCGCGACAAGTTTGCGTCGTTCTCTCTTGCGGCGGCTGGCGGCGCCGCTGTCTCTGCTCGCGCTGATGAGCGGCCTCATCGCGTATTGGCTCGCGTGGCAATACACGCAGCACGTCATCGATCGGTCGCTCGCGGATCTGGCTACCGCCATCTCCAAGCAAGTCCAGATCGCCGGCCCCAACGCGCGCATCGTTGTTCCGCCGCTCGCGCGCGCGATGTTCTCCGATCCCCCGCAGCATCTGATCTATCGCATCAACGACGGCGAGCGCGATCTCGCCGGCGATCCCGATCTTCCGCTCATAGGCTCGAGCGTGCGAGAGACACGTTACGCGTCGATTTTCGAAACGCACCATCGTGACATGCTCGTGCGCGTCGCCCAGGTTCGCGTCGCGCAGGAAGGCGGCAAAAAGCCGATCGTCGTCGAGGTCGCGCAACCGCTGCGTCATCGCTACCGCATCGCGGCTGAATTCCTCGTCGCGATCATGATGCCGCTCCTGCTGCTGCTGCTCGCCGGCTGGGGCATCGTCTGGCGCGTCGTCAATCAGCAATTGGGCCCGCTCACGACGCTTGCCGATTCGCTGAACCGCCAGACGCACATGTCGCTCGAGCCCGTCGACGAAACGCATGTGCCGCTCGAAATCCGCCCGTTGACGAGCGCATTGAACGCCCTGCTCGATCGCCTGAAGACCGCACTCGACGCCCAACGCAAATTCATCGCGGACGCCGCGCATCAGTTGCGTACACCGCTGACGGCCGTCAAGCTGCATGCGGAACAAGCCGTGAAAGCCCGCGATCTCGCGCAATCGCTCGCATCCGTGCGTGAATTGCGCGTGGCGGCGGATCGCGCCGTGCGGCTCTCGAATCAATTGCTGTCGCTCGCACGCGCAGAACCGGGGGCGCAGGCCGCGCGTTTCGTCGATGTCGATATCGCGGCGCTCGCATTCGAAACGGGGGCGGAGTGGGTGCCTCGCGCGCTCGCGGCGCGCGTCGACCTTGGCTTTCAGCGGCTCGACGATCCGACGAACGATTCTTCGCTCGTCGTAAAGGGCAATCCCGTGCTGTTGCGCGAAGTGATCGCCAATCTACTCGACAATGCGCTCAAGTACGTGCCGAGCACCCGCCTCGATGGGGCAAGGGTGACCGTCACCGTTACGCGCACCGTCACGGCCGCCCATACGCCCATCGCCGAGATTGCCGTCGAAGACAACGGCAGGGGCGTACCCGTGGCACTACAAGCCGATCTGTTCAAGCGCTTTTTCCGCGGTGACCGGCAGGATAACGCCGACGATGCGGCCGACGGCGGCGCGGGTCTCGGGCTCGCTATCGTGCGCGACATCATGGATCTGCACGCTGGCAGCGTTCATTACGCCGATGCCCCGGACGGCGGCGCGCGGTTCGTGGTGCGCATTCCGCTTGCGCCCAACCATGACGATCGCGAGCCGAACCGCGAATCCGGTCCCGTTCGCGAGGAACGGACCAGCTCTTACCGGCTCTGATCAAGCCTTGCCGTTTCGCTTCGGCGCGAGCATCGTGCCCCGACACTTCCGCGCGCCGCAATGGCACGCGTATTCCTTCTTGAGCTTCTTGGTCTGGCGCTCGTCGATGACAAGCCCGTAATCGTAGAACAGCTCTTCATCGGCGGAGATGTCGCGCAGCGCCTGAATGAACACGCGCCCTTCGATTTCCTCGGCCTCGCAGTTGGGCGAGCACGAGTGATTGATCCATCGTGCGCTGTTCCCGTCCACGTTACCGTCGATCACACGCCCATCTTCGAGTGCGAAATAGAACGTATGATTCGGTTCGTCCGGATCGTGCGGATGCCGGCGCACCGCCTCTTTCCATGAGATCCGTTGCCCTTTGTATTCGAGCAGGCGCTCGCCAGCCCTGAGCGGTTGAGCGGCAAAAACCCCCTTGCCATGCACCCCCGAGCGGCGCACGACCAACTTGCGTGAACTCATCGACGAATCCTCTGAATAGCTTCCATGTCGCCATCGCGGCGCGGGAGCGTCGCCGCCTATGCGAGCATTTTCGATCACGGATCGCTGGCGGGACCAGAACAGCGATCGATATGAAACGCGGCGCCAATAGGCGCCGCGTCGACACTGACGTGACACACGTCACAAAGCGAAATCGTACACGTTGACGACATCTTCGTTCAACGTTGTCCGCAATAAAACGGGAAACGGACCGCCGCGGGCCATGAGCGCCGGGCTCGAGCGCGCCGCGCGAAGTCTGTCAGGTCTGTTGCGCGAAGATCTTCCAGATCTTCTTCTGCGTGGGCAAATCGGCCAGCTCGTGGCGCTCGCAGTCGAGGCGTAGATTGATGTCGCCGATGTCCTGCCCGAAAGCAGTGCATCGATGCGGCGTCTTCTTCGGGTTCTTGCTCGTGACGAGGTTGCAGCATGTCATGCACATCCGATGCGCCGGCATGTCGCCTTGCACCTCGAGATGACGAATCATCTTGAGTAGCGTACGGTAAAACACGGCTTGCTCGTCATCGGCCAGTTTGCCGACCGCCGAATTCAGAAATTCAGGCCACTGCTGCGCACGCTTGGCCGCCGTTCGGCCCCGCGCCGTCAAGCGAACCGCCAATGCGCGGCCATCGTCGAGCGCACGGCGCTTTTCGATCAGCCCTTTCGCCTCCAGCGTGCTCACCGCATCGCTCGTCGTGGCAGCCGTCAGCGCCGTTTCGCGCGCGATCTCGCCAAGGCGCAGCGGCGCCTTGCGCTGCATGAGCAGCATGAGAATTTCGCCTTGCGTCGGCGTGAGTCCCACACTTTCAGCCCATTCCCACGCCTGGCTGCGCATTGCCGTGCCCAACCGTAACAGGCTGTGGGTCACGCGCCCACTCGCCCGTTCTGTAAAAACACCTTCACTCATAGTCATTGTTCGCTTTCGCCAGTGACAGCATTGCCGCTGCCGATCCGGTTACGCACGCGCAGTGCCTCTCGACACGCCGCAACCTTCCGTGGGACGACCCGCCCCCTCTCTTGGGGCCAAACTGATTTTACTCTTCGATACTTCGCGACCGGACGCGCCATTTTAAGCGAGTAAAGCCGACCGCACAGCCATGTATTGGCAACCAAGCTGTGGATAACGTTTGTATAACCGTGCTGGCCGATTGTGGCGTCTTTCTTGATAACCCCGCCGCATAAAAAATTGCGTCGAAGTTATCAGCAGACCAAAAGCGCTGCGCACCGCTCGTCCACCCGGTTATCGCAGCGCTATCCCTTTGAGATCGCAAGCAAAATCAAGGTTGTCCACAGAAATGAGCGTCGCTTGTTAACTATTACTACGTTTGTATACGAGTCAAGACGGTAAACCTAAGCACTGCGCCACTGGATGCATTGCTGGCGGACAACTTCGTGCAGCGACTTTTCTTTCGACGCCACGTCGCGCAGCCACGCGGCATCGTTCACTTGCCCGCGGGCAATTGCCGCGATTTCGTTGAGCGCGGCCGTCGATTGAAGTGCCCGGCCATGCGGCGCAATGACGTCGAGCGTTTGCAGGATATCTTCGAATATCGTGCGTCGTTCGCCGGTTTGCGGATTGATGCAGGTACCGCCCAGGCCGAAGCGGCACGCCTCGAAACGGTTGAACGTATAAACGAGGTAGTCGTCCTCTTTCGGAATGAACGGTTTGTCCGTGAGCAAGTGGCGCGCAAGCGTCTGGATATAGCAGGCGATCGCCGCCGCCCGATCGACCGATAGCGGGGTGTCCATCACCCGCACCTCGATGGTGCCGTAACCGGGCTTGGGCCGAATGTCCCAGTAGAAATCCTTCATGCTGTTGACGACGCCGGTTGCGACCATCTTCGAAAAGTATTCTTCGAAGGCATCCCAGGTCAGCACGAACGGCGCGCGCCCCGACAGCGGGAATGCGAATACCGAGTTCAGGCGGGCCGAATGAAAGCCGGTATCGACACCCTGCACATACGGCGACGAAGCCGAAAGCGCGATGAAATGCGGGATGAAGCGCGACATCGAGTGCAACAGAAAGAGCGCACTGTCGGGATCGGGGCAGCCGATGTGCACGTGTTGGCCGAAAACCGTGAACTGCTTTGCGAGATACCCGTAAAGCTCGGACAGATATTGAAAACGCGGCGCATCGAAAATTTGCCGCTCGCTCCACTGCTGGAACGCGTGCGTGCCGCCCCCGCAAAGACCGACGTTGAGATGATCGGCCGCCGCGACGAGCGTGTCCCGGATCGAGCGCAACTGCGCGAGCGCCTCTTCATGCGAGGTGCAAATGCCGGTCGACAGCTCGATCATGCTTTCGGTGATCTCGGGCGTGATGTTGCCCGGGCCTTTGTAATCCTTGACGAGGCGCATGAGGTCCGACGCCGCTTTGGTCAGATCGTAGTCGTGCGTATTGACGACCTGGATCTCGAGCTCGACGCCGAATGTGAAAGGCTTGGAATTGACAAAGGTTTCGAGTGCCATGTGCGTGTCCTGTTATGCGGGCAGATACGAGCAAAAGATGCGGCGCGCGGCGGCGCCTACTCGCGGCGCTCGCCGACGAGCGTCAGGCTGCGGTAGACGATCCATGGTCCCACGATCTGCAGCACCACGATCGAACACATGACGATGGCACGCAGCGTCGGATCGAACTGCGGATAGAGCTGGTAAGTGTCGTCGGCCAGCAGATAGGCAAGCGCCGACATCGGCGCGAGCGACACGCCGAGCGCGATGCCCTGGTTCCATCCCAGGCCGCTCGGTTTCGCGAACGCCAGCACGCCGACGAGCTTCGCAACGAAGCGCGCGACGATGAGGCCTAGCGCCGCCACGCCACCGAGCGCGATGTCGTGCCACTCGAACGACGTCAGCGTCAGCACGAAGAGAATCACCGTCAGCAGCCATCCGGCCGTGCCGAAATGCTGAGGCCACAGTTGCGGCTTTTGCTCGAGGTTTTTGACGATGATGCCGGCGGCCAGGAGGCTCAGGATCGTCGAAAGCTTGAAAATATTCGCGATCGCGATCGCAAGCAGTACGAGGCCGAACAGCGCAACGAACGAATGCTCGTCTTGCATATTCATGCGTTTGAAAAAGAACATGCAGGCGCGCGCGAGCAGGTAGGCGACGACGAGCGAGCCGACAAGCAGATAGACCGGCTGAACGATCGTGGCAAAAACGTTTCCGTACACTTCCTGGTGTAGCCAGCTCGAGACGAGCTTTTCGACGACGACCGCATACATGCTGTTGAGCGCCGTCAACGTCAGAAGCCGCTGCGTCACCTGCCCTTCCGCGCGCAACTCCGTCTTGAGCTGAATCACCATGGCAGGCGAAGTCGACATCGAAATGGCAGCCAGCACCGTTGCGACGGGCGGCGCCACCTTGGCGAACAACAAGACGATCAGTACGAGGGCGAAGGTGAGCGTCGCCTCGGCGAGGCTCGAGGCGATGAGCCAGGGGTTACGGCGAATCCACCGAAGATCGAGACGGCTGCCCAGTTCGAACAGCAGCAGGCCCAATGCGACGTCGAGTAAAAGCCGCGATGTCGCGCCCATGCCGGCATCGATGGCGCCGACCCCGGCCGAACCGGCGATGAGTCCGATGACCGCATAGCCCGAGATACGCGGCAGGCGCCATGCGCGATAGCAGAGCTCGCCGCACAGCCCTGCGACGAGCAAGGCGAGTCCTGCCCAGAAGACCGCATTTGTCGCGAACGGCCAGCTCGGAAGGAAGGAAAACGCCGATTTCATGAGATAGCTTCTCCTTTACGGACAGTCCGCTCCGCCTGAGAGGACGAAGCGGCATGTCGGATCAGTGTATTTGCCGAACCGGCGCACCGCGCCGGCGGGTTCGATGAGGGTCGCGGGCGCTGGCTTCGAGCCGCGCGCAACGACGATGTGCCGGCGAGCTCGCTCCCCGGCGGGACAATTAGGACGGGACGCTGCCGCTCTCGTCTGTGATTCCGATTCGGCTGGCGCCGTTCCGTTGGCGAGTGGTGCCTCGATTCGCCAACGCGCAACTCATGCTGGAAGAAACGCGGATTGTGCCACAGCTTGCTCGATTTGGAACGAATCCACATCGAACGGCGGTCAATTCGGTAGGAATGATCGTCAACGAGAACCGAATAGGAAAATTCATCCGATGGTTGCGGTCGATATTCCCCGCAGCGGCTCGTCGTTTCCGGCAGCGGCACGCGGGGCTCCAGGGTTTACAGGTTTACGTATGTATACAAGTAGTAGCAGTTAACAAGGCTCGGCCATTTCTGTGGATAACGCCCGTTTACCGAGGCGAATCAAGCAGTTGCCGACCGCATAACCGCACGGGCAGCATGTGCGGACGGCAGCCCTTTCCGAGAACAACTTTCATCGCTTCCGGCGAATCGGCAAGTTGTCCCGTTTACGTCCACGCTCCGTTCACAGCCATTTCATGTTGGCTTCGACGGCTTATCCACAGCTCCCGGTGGATAAGCTCCCTCTCCAGATTCATGACGGCTGCACACTGCCCCGTCGCAACGCTCGCAGAAAGTAGCGTGCAGGATCCAGGTCTTCGGCCAGTTCGCGTTCGATGGGCCATGGCTCGCCTTCCAGCTGTGAGGCGATGAGCTCGGCGGCCAGCGTCGACCAGACGAGTCCCCGCGAACCGAACGCAAATGCCCCGTAAAGGCCCGGCGAGCGATGCAGGTCGAGCGGCCACGCACCGGCCAATGCGCTGGCGTGCTGCGCGCACAGCGCTTCATCGGCGAGCGGCCCGATCATCGGCAGACGATCGCTCGTCACGCAGCGGAATGCGACACGGCTGGCGAGAGCCGATGTGTCGAGCGCCGCAAGTTGCTCCGCCCACGCCGGCACGAGTTGCGCGAGCCGGGCGATGTTTTCCGCGTCATCGAGTTCGCGTGAAGTGCTGTCGGCGTCGTCGATCCCGTAGGTTGCGCCCGCAAGCAATCCCCCGGCGAGCGGCACGGCATAACCCTCGCCGATCAACGGCACACGCAGCTCCGTGCCGATAGGCAGTCGCGTCAATTGTCCACGCACGATCCGCGTTGGGGCGTGACGCAGACCGGCGATCCGCGCCGCTTCATGGGCGTTGGCGAACACGACGACTTCGGCGCGGGCGAGGACATCGCCGGTTTCATCGCGCACGCTCCAAGCGGAGCCCTCGCGTTCGATGCGCGAGACTCGAACTCCGGCACGCCAATCGAGCGCGGTGCCGGCCTCGGCACACAGCGCGGCACATAGCGAGGCGGGATCGAGCGAGCCGCCTCGAGGGTAGAACCAGCCGTCGCGACCGAGCGTCACACCGGCAAGATCGGTGGCTTCGATGGACGACACGTGTCGAACGAACGTATCCGGATAGCGATAGGCATCGATCGCATCGGCCAGCGAGCGCGCTTCGTGCGCATCGGCCGGCAGATGCAGCAGGCCTCGATCGGTACGTGCGAAATCGTGGCCGCGCGCTTCTAGCGCGCGCCAAGTCTGCAACGCCATGAGAAAGCCCGCGCGCGAGATGCGCGTAGCGACGCTTTCATCGCGCGAGAGCAATGGATGAAATACGCCGGCCGGATTGCCCGACGCTTCGCTTGCCATTCGGGTGTTCCGGTCGAGCAATGTGACCTGCCACCCCCGCGCGGCCAATCGCTCGACGAGCGCGCAGCCGGCCATGCCCGCACCGATGACGACGGCGTGACGTTGCACCGCCGAAAACGGCAGCGGCGGTTCGTGCCGACGAACGCGCCAGCGGGGCGCAAAGCGGCCGACGAGCATGTCGCGCTTGCCGGCGAAACCAGCCGCTTTTTCACAGGTGAAGCCGGCGGCTTCGAGCCCCCGCCGAACATCCCCCGCGCAAGTGTAGGTGGCGAGCGTGGCGAAGGTGCCGGCCACATGCGCCAGCGACTTGAAGACGGATGGCGCCCACATATCGGGATTCTTGGCCGGGGCGAAGCCGTCGAGATAAAAGGCATCGGCGCGCAGCCAGAGCTTGGGCAGCCATTCGAGCGCATCGCCGAACACGATCGTCAGTGTCACGCGGCCGCCCTCGAACGAAAGCCGATGGATGCCACCGATGAGCGGCGGCCACGCCTTCACGAGCTCGGCGGCAAGCGGCGCGATGGTTGTGTCGGCAACGAGCTTGTCATGCAGAGCGCCCAAATCGGCGGCCGGAAACGGATGCTTTTCGACCGAGACGAACGCAAGCCGCTCGCAACGCCCAGGATCGGCGCGCCATGCGGCCCAGGTGGCGAGGAAATTGACGCCGATGCCGAATCCCGTCTCGAGGATCGTGAAAAGGCGCTGTCCTTGCCAGCGTTGCGGCAATGCATTGCCGCCGAGGAACACGTGCCGCGCCTGCGCGAGCGCGCCTGACGCGCTGTGATAGATGTCGTCGAAGCGCGGCGAGTACGGTGTGCCGTCGCCGCGAAAAGCGAGGGTGGCGGGCACGAGTGGATGAGTCATGGCAGGGAGAACATGAGGCGGTTGCGGCCGGCCCGGCTCGATCCGGGCATGCGGCACGAGGTTCGAATGACTGCGAAACCGCTGCGGGCGCCCGTCATCCGGGCTTTCCCCGAACGTTGGCAAAATCCAACGTCGCAGCTCGCCGATACCCCGAAAGCCCTTGGCAGACGGGCTTTTCGGGTACGACAATGCGGGAAACCCAGCGCCGACAAGGTTAAGAAGCGTTAAATTCTTTGAAACCCTTGCCGTTATTGGGTTTGCGCTGAGCTATCATAGCAAGCGCCGCACGACGGCCGCGCGCTGGGTTCGCGGCAGCCGGGGGCGCTGGCTTCGCCACAGCTACTCGACGGCACAGCTTGCGTACGTATAACGGCGCGTGTTCGCGCTGTCCGTGTCATTTCAATCTGATAAAGAGGAACGTTAATGAACAAACAGGAACTGATCGACGCCGTCGCGGCTCAGACGGGCGCTAGCAAGGCTCAGACCGGCGAAACGCTGGATACGCTTCTCGAAGTGATCAAGAAGGCAGTCTCGAAGGGCGACGCGGTTCAGCTGATCGGCTTCGGCAGCTTCGGCTCGGGCAAGCGCGCTGCTCGCACCGGCCGTAACCCGAAGACGGGCGAGACCATCAAGATTCCGGCCGCGAAGACGGTCAAGTTCACGGCTGGCAAGGCATTCAAGGATGCGGTCAACAAGCGCTGATGCTTGCAGCTCGACGTTTGTTCGAGACCCGCCCTCAGGCGGGTTTTTTATTTGGTGTGTAAGCGTTGTGCCGGTCGGCCTCGTCCCTCGTCCCTGACGAGCGATTCCTAACGAACGATCTGCCCCGTGCCGCCGTGCTCTTCGTCCTCGGCGTCGAGGTCCCAGGCCGGGAATGGATCGGCAAGCGCGGGCCAGCCCAGCGGTCCGAGCGCATATTCTTCGTCCGTCAAGAGACAGGCGTCGAGCTTGGCCTGCCACTGACCGGCGTCGAGCGAGACGCCGATCAAGACCAGTTCCTGGCGACGGTCGCCGATCGACATATCGTTCGGTGCGCCGTGCCAGTCGGCCGCGATTTCCGCGGCAAGCTCGTCATCGTCGGGCCACTCGTCGCGCGGCTGGGCAGCCCACCAGAAGCCTGCCGGCCCGTGGCGGCATGCACTGCCCGCTTGCGAAAACGAACCTACGACATCGTTACGCGTCGCGAGCCAGAAAAAGCCCTTGCTGCGCAGCACATTGCTCCATGACGCGCTGTCGTGCAGCAGTGCCCAGAGCCGCTCGGGCGAGAAGGGACGCCGAGCGCGGTAAACGAAGCTGTCGATCCCATATTTTTTCGCTTCGCCGTGCGGTTCGTGTTCATGCTCATGCGTACCGTCGTCGTGCACATGATCGTGTTCATGATCGCCGTTAAGCGTTGCGAGCCAGCCGGGTGCGCTTGCCGCTTCGTCGAAATCGAAACGCCCGGTACCGACGACCTCGGCGAGCGGGACGGCACCGAAGGTACTGACGATCTGCCGCGCGCGCGGGTTGAGCCCGGCGAGTATGCCTTGCAAGCGCGCGAGCGAATCGTCATCCACGAGATCCGCCTTGTTGACGATGAGCACGTCGGCGAACTCGACTTGCTCGACGAGCAATTCGACGAGCGTGCGGTCGTCCTCCTCGCTCGATGCAAGTCCGCGCTCGGCGAGCGCCTCGGACGATTCGTAGTCGCGCAAAAAGTTGAGTGCGTCGACGACGGTGACCATTGTGTCGAGGCGCGCGACATCGGTGAGCGTGGCCCCGTCGTCGTCCGCGAAGGCGAACGTCTCGGCGATCGGCATGGGTTCCGCCACGCCCGTCGATTCGATGACGAGCGCATCGAATCGGTGCTCGTCGGCAAGACGGCGCACTTCGGCGAGCAGGTCCTCGCGCAGCGTGCAGCAAATGCAGCCGTTGGACAGTTCGACCAGACGTTCCTCGGACTGCGAGAGCGCGGCGGCACCGCGCACGAGCGAGGCGTCGACGTTGACCGAGGCGAGATCGTTGACGATGACAGCCACGCGCAAGCCGGCGCGATTGGCGAGAATGTGGTTGAGCAGCGTGGTCTTGCCCGCGCCGAGAAAGCCCGACAACACGGTGACGGGCAAGGTGGGCTGGTTCATGAGGGTGGACATCGAGTGGGCGAAAGAGTGCAAGACGCCCGGAAATGAGGCGGCGCAGCGAGCATTGTGCACCAAACGCCCGAAGGCCGGTGCCGCGCGCCCTGCGCGGCACGCTTATCGCCGCTCATCGCGACGCGGAAATGAGCTTCCAGCGCGTGAGGATATCGGCGATCTGCCGCGCGTACCGGTCGCGCAGCGAGGGCGTTTCGGAGTGATAGGCGCCGATGGCCCGCCAGCTGTTGCCGTATTTGTTCATCTTCTGGCGCAGATGCCAGGCGGCAACATAAACGTTCTTGCACGGCTCCATCAGCGTGCCGGTGGAGATACCGTACTGCGAGAGCGTGGGCAGGTGAACCGAATTGATCTGCATGAGGCCGTAATCGACCGAGCCGTTGTCGTTCTTATGGAGCGCGTCGGGCCGGTTATGCGATTCCTGCCACGCGATGGCGCGCAACACGAGCGGGTTGACCTTCTGATAGCGCGCGGCCTCGTCGAAGCAATCCGCGCGCGCGGCACTGCTTGCCGACCACCCGGCCAGGCTGAATACCAGAATGACGATTGCCCGTTTCATCGCCGGACCGACCCTCTCAGTCTATTGTCGTTCGAATTACCCGAATGGCATGTCCGCGCGCCGATCAAGGGAAAACCCCGGGCCCGCGCCAGCGTGCGATCCGAAATACCGCTCGTATCATAGCGGCTGGCGCCGTATGCGCACAGCAGGCCGGCAGACATAAGACCGTTGCCCGCCGACAAAAAGGTAACGATCGGTTAGCGCGCGGCGACGCCGACATTTTCCTTACGAATGGCGCGCCGAGGCTTGTCCCGCAATCGTAGCCGGTGAATCGCTGCCCAAGTTCGGGGTTTGTGATTGTCGGGACATGAAAAGCTGCTAATGTTCGACCTTAACTTCGGCGGCGGCATGACCGAGGGCGCGAGCGGGGCTTTGTGCCAAGGGCCGCAACCTAGCAATTTCGCATTGATTCCTATTCCATGATAAGAAACCGTAAGGCATTGCGCCGGATCGCAGCCGCGTTGCTGATGGCCGGTCTCGTCGTTGCGCAGGGCGCGCATGCGGAAGTCACGCTCAACTTCGTCAACGCCGACATCGACCAGGTGGCCAAGGCGATCGGCGCGGCGACGGGAAAGACCATCATCGTCGACCCGCGCGTCAAAGGGCAGTTGAATCTCGTCTCGGAACACCCCGTCCCCGAAGAGCAGGCGATCAAGACGCTCGAATCGGCGTTGCGCATGCAGGGGTTCTCCCTCGTGCAGGACCACGGCGTACTGAAGGTCGTGCCCGAGGCCGATGCGAAGCTGCAGGGCGTGCCGACCTACTTCGGCAATTCCACGCCGGCGCGCGGCGATCAGGTCATCACGCAGGTCTTCGAGCTGCATAACGAATCGGCGAACAACCTGCTGCCCGTCCTGCGGCCGCTCATTTCGCCGAACAACACCATTGCCGCCTATCCCGCCAACAACACGCTCGTCGTGACCGATTATGCCGATAACGTGCGGCGCATCGGGTCGATCATCGCGGGCGTCGACAACGCCGCGGGTCGCCAAATCGAGGTCGTGCCGCTCAGGAACGCGATCGCCGTCGATGTGGCCCAGCAGCTCTCCAAGCTGCTCGACCCGGGCGCGATCGGAAGCACCGACGCAACGCTGAAGGTTTCGGTCACGCCCGATCCGCGCACGAATTCGCTGCTCTTGCGCGCGTCGAACAAGGCGCGGCTCGCTGCCGCGAAAAAACTCGCGCAACAACTCGACGCGCCCAGCTCGCAGCCCGGCAACATGCATGTCGTGCATCTGCGCAACGCCAACGCCGTGCAGCTTGCCAAGACGTTGCGCGGCATGATGGGCAAAGGCGGCTCCGAGGGAACGACGGGGTCGAGCGCGGAATCGAACAATGCCGGCTCGTTCAACGAGGGTGGCGGAGGCGGCAGTGCGACCTCGACCGGAACGCCCGGTGTGCCTCCGCTGCCCTCGTCGTTCGGCAGCTCGTCGAGCTCGGGCTCGATGGGCGGCAACTATGGCTCGGGCGCGGGCTCCGGTTCGGGCGGCTTGGGCGGCAATCGCAGCTTTTCGAGCAATCGGCAAGGCGGCGGCAACGAGGACAACAATCCGCCCGGCGGCATGATCCAGGCCGATGCGGCCACGAATTCGCTGATCATCACGGCGTCCGATCCGGTCTACCGGAACCTGCGGGCGGTGATCGACCAGCTCGATGCACGCCGTGCCCAGGTTTATATCGAAGCGCTGATCGTCGAGCTGCAAGCATCGAGCGCTGCCAACCTCGGCATTCAATGGCAAGGCGCGCTGCTGTCGAACAGCGGCAACAACGGTGTCTACGGGGGGTCCAACTTTGGCGGAAGCACGAGCAACATCGTCAATCTGACGGCGCTGGCGGGAGGCGCCGCGTCATCGGGCAATCTCTCGAGCGCGATCAGTTCGCTGAATCCGGGATCCAGCACCCCGATTTTGCCGAACGGACTGAACATCGGCCTGCTGCATCGCTTCGGCAACATCTTCGGGCTGGGCGGCTTGCTGCAGGCCCTCAGTCAGTCGAGCGACGCGAATGTGCTGTCGTCGCCGAACCTCATGACGCTCGACAACGAGGAAGCGCGAATCATCGTCGGCCAGAACGTGCCGATTCCCTCGGGGTCGTACACCACGAATACGAGCTCCGCGACGGGCGTCAATGCCTTCAATACATTCGACCGGCAAGACGTCGGCACGGTGCTGCACATCAAACCGCAAATCACCGACGGCGGCATATTGAAGCTGCAGCTGTACACGGAGGTATCGTCGGTCGATCAGGCGACGATCAACAACAGCGCGTCGAATGGCGGTTTTTCGATCAACAAGCGCTCGGTGCAGTCGACGGTGCTTGCCGACGACGGATCGATCGTCGTGCTCGGCGGGCTGATCGGCGACAACTACAGTGCGAGCAACTCGAAGGTGCCGCTGCTCGGCGACATTCCCTGGATCGGCCAGTTGTTCCGCAGCGAAAACAAGAACCGGCAAAAGGACAATCTGATGATTTTCCTGCGCCCGGTCATCGTGCGCGATCTGGAAGACAGCACGGCCATCGCGGAAAACCGCTATGACCTCATGCGCGATCAGCAGCTCGGCTATCAAACCGACAACCGCCTGATCCGCGACAAGAACGTGCCGCAGTTGCCCGCTGTTCCGCCAGGCCCGGCCGAGGGCGCACGGCCATCGAGCAACCTGTTCGACTTGCGGCGCATGACGCCGCAGGCGAGCGGCGCAATGGCAGCTCCGCCCGGGGCCGCTCAGCAAGGTGGCGCCGCGCCGGGCACGGGCAATGCGAGTCCGTCTGTCGGCGGTGCCCCCGGCACGGCGGATCCGTCGACGGCGAATCCGCCGCAGCAAGGCGTCCGGCCGTCGAACCCGGGCGTCTCGCAGGGAGGAAGCTGATGGTCACGCAGGCGACGTCGGAACCGGTGGCCGAGCGCGAGGCGCCCTCGCCGCTCGCCGCTCGCCTGTTGCCGTACGGCTTTGCCCGCAACGGCCAGATTCTCGTCGCTCATCAAGGGCCCGAAGGCATCGAGGTCTGGATCAGCGACCGCACGAACGCAGCGGCGCTTTCGGAAGTCGCGCGTAATTTCGGCGCGTTGACCGCCGTGCGCTTGCCCGCCGACGAGCTCGCGCAGGCCATCAACCGCGCCTACGAGCGTCATGACGGCAGTGCCGCGCAAGTCGTCGGCGAAGTCGAAGGTGAAGTCGATCTCTCGCGCCTCATGCAGGACATTCCCGAAGTCGAGGACTTGCTCGAATCGGAAGACGACGCGCCGATCATCCGCATGATCAACGCGCTGCTCACGCAGGCCGCGCGCGAGCATGCGTCGGACATCCATATCGAGCCGTTCGAGAATGCGTCGGTCGTGCGATTTCGCGTCGACGGCACGCTGCGCGATGTCGTGCGCCCGAAAAAGGCGCTGCACGGCGCATTGATCTCGCGCATCAAGATCATGGCTCAGCTCGATATCGCGGAGAAACGGCTACCGCAAGACGGACGCATTACGTTGCGCGTCGGTGGCCGCGCGGTCGATGTGCGCGTGTCGACCCTGCCCACCGGGCACGGCGAGCGGGCGGTGCTGCGCCTGCTCGAGAAAGACGCCCAGCACCTGAATCTCGAGGCGCTGGGTATGGGGCCCGATACGCTCGAGCGCTTCGATCGCCTGATTTCGCGGCCGCACGGCATCGTCCTCGTCACGGGCCCGACAGGTTCGGGTAAGACGACGACGCTTTACGCCTCGCTGTCGCGGCTCGAAACGGCCTCGAGCAACATCATGACTGTCGAGGATCCGATCGAGTACGACCTGCCGGGTATCGGCCAGACGCAGGTCAACGAGCGTATCGGCATGACGTTCGCTCGCGCGCTTCGCTCGATCCTGCGCCAGGATCCGGACATCATCATGATCGGCGAGATCCGCGATCTCGAAACCGCGCAAATCGCAGTGCAGGCGTCGCTCACGGGCCACCTCGTGCTGGCGACGCTGCATACGAACGACGCCGCGTCCGCCGTGACCCGGCTCACCGATATGGGTGTCGAGCCGTACCTGCTTGCCTCCTCGCTGCTCGGCGTGCTCGCGCAGCGGCTCGTGCGCCGGCTTTGCCCCGTCTGCAAGGAAGAGCGCGTCGAAGAAGGACACACGCACTGGCATCCCGTCGGCTGCGACAAATGCGCTCGCTCGGGGTACTCGGGCCGGCGCGGTATCTATGAGTTGCTCATCATCGACGACGCGATTCGCACGATGATTCACCACAATGCCGCCGACGCCGAGATTCTGAAGGCCGGCCGCGCCCAAGGCATGCGCACGCTGCGTGAGGACGGCGAACGATGGCTCGCGTCGGGCGTGACATCGCTTGAAGAGCTGATCCGCGTGACGGGCGGGGCTTAACACGCATGCCGGCATTTCGATTCGAAGCCATCGATACCGTCGGGCATGCCCAAAAAGGCGTGCTCGATGCCGACAGCGCCCGTTCCGCGCGCGCGCAGCTGCGCACGCAGGGCCTGACGCCGCTCGTTGTCGAACCCGCGGGTAGCGCGGCGCGCGGCGAGCGCAGCCGCCGCCTCGCGCTCGGACGCAAGCTGTCGCAGCGCGAGCAGGCGATTCTCACGCGTCAGCTCGCGAGCCTGCTGACGGCGGGGTTGCCGCTCGACGAGGCCCTTGCCGTGCTGACCGAACAGGCCGAGCGCGACTACATCCGTGAGCTGGTCGCCGCGATTCGCGCCGAGGTGCTCGGCGGACATTCGCTCGCCAACGCGCTCGAGCAACATCCGCGCGATTTTCCGGATATCTACCGCGCGCTGGTTGCCGCGGGCGAGCACACGGGCAAGCTGGGACTCGTGCTGTCGCGGCTCGCCGATTACATCGAGCAGCGCAACGCACTCACGCAGAAAATCGTGCTGGCCTTCACCTATCCGGCCATCGTCACGATGATCGCATTCGGCATCGTGACGTTTCTGCTCAGCTACGTCGTGCCGCAAGTCGTGAATGTGTTCGCCAGTACCAAACAGCAGTTGCCGTTCATCACGGTGTTCATGATGGGGCTCTCCGGGTTCGTGCGGCACTGGTGGTGGGCGATTCTGATCGGGGTGGGTCTCGTCGTGTTCGCGGTGCGTGGCATTCTCGCGCAACAAGCTCCCCGCCTCGCGTTCGACAGATGGCTGCTGACCGCGCCGCTTGCGGGCAAGCTCGTGCGCGGGTACAACACCGTGCGCTTCGCCAGCACGCTTGCGATTCTGAGCGCGGCGGGCGTGCCGATCCTGCGCGCGCTTCAGGCAGCCGGTGAAACGTTGAACAACCGTGCGATGCGAGGCAACGTCGACGATGCGATCGTGCGCGTGCGCGAAGGGACCTCGCTGTCGCGTTCGCTCGGCAACGTGAAAACGTTTCCTCCCGTGCTCGTGCATTTGATTCGTTCGGGTGAAGCGACGGGGGATGTGACGACGATGCTCGATCGCGCGGCCGAGGGTGAGGCGCGCGAACTCGAGCGCAGGACGATGTTTCTGACGAGCCTGCTAGAGCCGTTGCTGATTCTTGCGATGGGCGGTGTCGTACTCGTCATCGTGCTCGCGGTGATGCTGCCGATCATCGATCTGAACAATATGGTTCAGTGATCGCGCCCGCGAGCGCGTGACGCCGCGAGCAGGCGTATCGGGTGTACCGTGTGGACCGGCTAGAGAGGCCGGCGACGTATCAGCGCACGTAGATCGTGGGGCCCGTGACGGTACTCGGCAAAAATACCTCGGAGCGTGCGCCGTTGTGATCGACGATGATCGAACGCGCGCGCACTTGCGCAAGCGTCGAATCTTCGCCGAGCCGGCCGCCGAGCGAGATCGCGTGCGGCGGTTCGTCGCCGACACTGACGATGGCGGCGGCGCCTTTGCTCAGCGCAAGAATGCCGAAAAGCTTGATGCTCCGGTTCACTTCGCGCGTGAGCTTGCCGCCGAAAAGCGTGGTGGCATCTTCGACGGACACGGCCGGCGCCACCGATGCGGCGGGCGGCGGGGCCGGCGGCCGGGCGGTGAGAAGCACGGCCCAGTAGGTCAGTGTCGCGCAAAGAATCGCAAAGGCGACAAAAGATAGCAGGCGGACTTGTAGAGTGTTCATGCAGCCATTGTACGAAGTATTGATCGGTTTGCGCGTGACCTGGCGCGCGGACGGTCCGACATTACAATCACGGGCCGAAACGAGCGCCGGACGCAGCGGCGTTTTTGGCCAAACTTTTTGAGAACGAGGTAGGAATGATGCAAAGATGGACCCGACGTCATATGGAGCTGGAATCGGCGCGTGCACGGCGCCAGCGCGGCTTTACGCTGATCGAAATCATGGTGGTGATCGCGATTCTCGGCATTCTGGCCGCGCTGATCGTGCCCAAGATCATGAGCCGTCCCGACGAAGCGCGCCGCGTCGCCGCCAAGCAGGACATCGGCTCGATCAGGCAGGCGCTCGATCTGTACCGGCTCGACAATGGCCGCTATCCGACGCAGGACCAAGGGCTGCAGGCGCTCATCAGCAAGCCGACGACCGATCCGGTGCCCAATAACTGGAAGGACGGCGGTTATCTCGACAAGCTGCCGACGGACCCCTGGGGGCATCCTTACCAGTATCTGAATCCAGGCGTACACGGGGAAATCGATGTGTTCAGCTTCGGCGCCGACGGCAAAGCAGGCGGCGAAGGCAACGACGCCGATATCGGGTCGTGGCAGTAAGCCCGTTGCGATGCCCCCTGGACGCCGCATCCTGGTAACCGACGATGCCCGATTCGACGACGAGCCGCCTGTGTTTTCGTAAAGCCACGTACGCGCGCGTGCGTGGCTTTACGCTGCTCGAAATGCTCGTCGTGCTCGTGATTGCGGGGCTGCTCGTGTCGCTCGCGTCGGTGTCGATCACCCGTAATCCGCGCACGGACCTGAAGGAGCAGGCGCAGCGCCTTGCGTTGCTGTTCGAATCGGCCTCCGACGAAGCCCAGGTGCGGGCGCGGCCGATTGCATGGCAGCCGGTGGCGGGCGGCTACCGGTTCGACATCCGTACCGACGACGGTTGGCGGCCGCTGCAGCGCGACGAGCTGTTGCGCGAGAGGCGGTGGGAAGCCGGCATCACCGACGTCGCGATCGATTACCCCGGCTCCGATGTCCATCCCGATCGCATCGTGTTCGGGGTGGAAAGCATCGGTGCCGCGGTGACCGTCACGCTTTTTTCGGAGGTCGGCCGCGTCACGGTCGTCGGCACCGGAAACGGCCGCTTCGAGGTGCGCTGACGATGCCTGCACGCCTACTCTTGCTCACCCGGCGCGCAAGCCGCGCAAGATGTCTTGTCCGACCGAACGGTTTCACGATGATCGAGGTGCTCGTTGCGCTCGCGATCATTGCCGTCGCCCTGGCGGCCGCGTTGCGCGCGAGCGCGATGCTCGCGACAGACGAAGCCGGCCTGCACCGGCGTCTGCTCGCCGGATGGAGCGCCGAGAACGCCCTCGCGCAACTCTATCTCGCCCGGCAGTGGCCCGATATCGGCGCGCGCACGTTCGATTGCTCGCAGGGCAACCAACCGTTGTCATGCACCGAGCGCGTCGCGGCGACGCCCAATCCGGTCTTTCGGCGCGTCGAGGTCTCCGTGACGGTACCGGGGGAAGACGGCGTGCTCGCCCAACTCGTCACGGTGGTGGCCAATGAGACGAACCGTGCGCTCTGATGCCGCGCGGCGCTCGCGGCGCACGGGCGGGTTCACCTTGATCGAACTGATGGTCGCGATCGCGATTCTCGCTGTCATCGCCGTGCTCTCATGGCGCGGGCTCGAACAGATCATTCGGGCGCGACAGACGATTACCAATGCGATGGAAGACGAGCGGGTCTTCGTCCAGCTGTTCGATCAAGTCGGCATCGATGCGCGCGAAGCCGCCACCGAAGACGAAGTCGGGCAACCGTCCGTGTCCGTCGCCGGCAGTACGCTGCAAATCGTGCGGCATTTCGGCATGGCAGGCGAAGCGCCGCGTTTGCAGGTGGTCAGGTATCAGATCGCGAACGGGCGCGTGACGCGCTACGCCTCGCCACCGGTCGCGACGGCCGGGGACTTGCGCCGGCTGCTGGATGCCTCGAGCGGCGCCGGTGCGTGGAGCGCGGTGCCGTTGATCGGCGGTGTCGGCGCGATCAACGCGCGGCTCTTCGTGCCGCGCGTCGGATGGACTACGCAGATGAGCGAGGTCAGCGACGAAATCGCGCGCAACGCCAACAATCTCAAAGTGCCGCAATTCGGCAACGCGCCGCTCGATCGCGCGGTCAAGGGGCTCGAACTCAGCATCGGCGCCACGTCCCTGCACGCGCCGATCAAGCGCGTCTTTCTGGTCGGAGAGTGACGATGCGCCTTCGCGTTCCTGCCGTTCGCCGCCGCATGACGTCGTGCGCCCGTATTGGCGCGCCGCGTGGGCGCGCGAACGAGCGCGGCGCGGCGATCGTCACCGCGCTTTTCGTCGTCACTCTGGCGGCGATACTGGTCGCAAGCGTGCTCTGGCGGCAACAGATCCAGGTGCGCCGCATCGAGAACCAGCGTCTGCTGGCGCAGGCGCAATGGGTCTCGCGCGGCGCGCTCGACTGGACGCGGCTCATTTTGCGGGCCGAAGCCGATACGGCGCCGACCGTTACGTATCTTGGCGGCGTCTGGGCGGTTCCGATCGCCAAAACGAAGCTTTCTGACTTTCTCGGCAAAATCGGCGTCGCGCAGGCGGGGCAAGGCGAAGAGACGTATGTATCGGGCTCCATCGAAGACGCGCAGGGCAAGTTCAATCTTCGCAATCTCGTCTCCATACCGGCGCCCGGACAGTTGCAGATCGACATTCAGCAGACCCTCGCCTTCCAGCGCTTATTGCAATCGTTCGGCTTTGCCGGACAGCAACTCGCGCGGAAAACGGCGGTTTACATACGCGCGTCGCTCAAGCAATCCGCCACGCGTTTTCAGGCGCAGAACAATCCGTTGACGGGCAACGCTCAGCCGCAGCAACTCGGCGGCGCGGTGGGAGGCAATAATTTCACGAGCAAACCCGGGCTTCAGGATACCGACGACGACTCGGGCGATGTACCGCTGCAGATGACGAGCGTCGATTCACTGCTGAACGTACCGGGCTTTACACCGGAGATCGTCGAGCGGTTGCGCCCGTTCGTGACGGTGTTGCCGACGCAAACGCCGATCAACATGAATACCGCCCCGGCCGAAGTGGTCGCCGCTATTACGCCGGGCATGACGGTTTCGACGGCACAGGCATTCGTTTCGCGGCGCCAGAGCGTATTTTTTCGAAACACCGGCGACGTGACGCTGGCTTTGCGCGGCGCCGGCGCGCCGCCGCAGGCGTCGGACACAAATTCGATTCCCATCGACGTCACCACGAGCTATTTTTTCGTCCATGGCCGCGTGCAGCATCGGCGCGCCGAAGTCGATCGCACGACCCTCGTCTATCGCGACCCGTTGACGCATTCGACTCGCATCGTGCGCGTCGAGGACGCGCCTTGAGACGGTTTGCGAAGACCTTAGCCAACCAGGAGATTACGGCCTTTGAGCACGTTGATCGTATTTTTGCCGCCGCGCGACCCGGCAGTGCCGTCGCAGGAGTGGCAACTGCCCGAGATGCCCTTCGTCCTGTTCGACAAGGGCGGCCGCAAGGAACGCGCGGGCCGCGCGGAACTCGCCTTTTTGCCGCGCGCATCGACGACCGTCCTGATCGTCGCCGCGCGCGACGTCCTGATGCTCGCGGCGATGCTGCCGCCGCTCAGAGGACCGCGGCTCAGACAGGCGCTGCCGAACGTCGTGGAGGATCGGCTGATCCAGGACGCGGCGACGTGCCATGTCGCGCTCGATCCGCAGCCGCTTCCAACCGGCGCGCGCGTGCTCGCGGTCATCGACCGGGGGTGGTTCCGTTTCATCGTCGAGGCGTTCTCGGCGGCGGGACATCGAAGCTTGCGTGCCGTTCCGGTGACGCGATGCCTGCCTGCGCCCGCAGGCGCGGCTCCGGTCGCCGAGCCCGAACCGGCGCTTGCCGAAGCCGGACTCGCGCCGGCGGCAGCACCGCTGCAGCCCGCCGCATCCGTGGTCTCCGCACCGCTCATTGCCGAGCCGCAGCCTGTCGTGGCGGCGCTGCTCGGCGCGGTCGGCGAAACGGCGCCCGCGATCCTGGCCGAGACGGCGGCAAGCGGCTCCCCCGCGCCGCTCGCGACGAACGAGCCGCGGGTCGAAGTAGCCATCGCACGCGGTGCACTCGGCGAGGGTCTTGCCGTGCCGGCTTCGATGCTCGCCTCGACGCTGTCGGCGCTGGCGGGCGGTCACGCGTTCGAGCTCTTCGAGCTCACCGGCTTGCCCGGCAGCGAGCCGCGGCTCGATGCGCCGGGGCCATACGGTACCCATGTCGCCGCGACTGCCACAGCCGCCGCGTTGTCGTTCGAGAGCCTCGCCCGCGCGGCACTCGACGCTCGCTTCGATCTTTGCCAGTTCGAGTTCGAGTCTCGGCCATGGCGGCTCGATCGCGCGACGGTGAGGCGGTTGCGCGTGCCGATCGGCCTCATCGCCGCGTCGCTCGTCGTCGCCATCGTCAGTGCGAATGTGCAGTGGTTCATGCTGGCACGCGAGCGCGACGCGCTCAACGCGCAGATGACCGAATTGCTGCTGAACGCGTTTCCGAAGACGGCCGCCGTCCTCGATCCGCCGGCGCAGATGAAATCGCAGCTCGAGCGCCTGCGGCTTGCCGCAGGTCAGATGTCGCCGGACGATTTCCTCTCGCTGGCATCGCGGCTTGCCGCCGCGTTCGGGTCCCTGCCCGTCAATGGCATCGCGGCGCTCGACTATCACGACCGCCGGCTCGAGTTGACCTTCAAGCCGCACGTCAGTGCCGATCCGGACTTTTTGACACGGCTCGCGCAGCACGGCCTTGGGGGCCAGTTCGACAGCAACACGGGCAAATGGACCATCAGAAACCGGAGCGGACAATGAAGACCCTGACCGTGCTCGCCAACGCTTGGGCGGGGTTCTGGGCCGGACGCACGGCCCGCGAGAAAACGCTGCTGACATGGGGCGGCGCTCTGCTGGCGGTCGTGATCGCCTACTCCGTGCTTTGGGCGCCGGCTCAGCAAGGACGTGCCGAGCTGCGCGCGGCGTTGCCGGCCATGCAGCGCGAACTCGCGCAAATGACGGCCGAGGCGGACGAGGCCCGCGCGCTCGCGCCGGCCGCGCAGGGAGCGGCGCCCACGGGGCTTGCGCTCAAGGATGCGCTGGCCGCTTCGCTGACGCAGGCCGGCTTCGTCTCACCGCAGGTGCAGCTCGCCGGCGACGCCGTGCGCATCGAATTGAAGAATGCGTCGTTTGCGGCCTGGGCGATGTGGCTCGACGATGCCCGACGGCAATTCAAGGTGCAGGTGGTGGAAGCGCATGCGACGGCCCTGAAGGTCGACGGCCAGGTCGATCTGACGGCATCGTTGCAGCCCCCGTCGGCCGCGCGTGCAGGCCACTGACACGCAGCGAAACGTTTCCCGAGAGAACGACGAATGAAGATCTGGATGCGCCGCATCGCCGCGGCGTTGCCTTGGCTCGCGATTGCCGTCGTGGCCTGTACCGCCGTGCTGCTCGTGTTGCTTCCCGCCGCATGGATCACACCACAGGTGGCCAAGGCGACACAGGGGCACATCAATTTGATCGAGCCGCAGGGCTCGCTTTGGAGCGGCTCCGCGACACTGATGCTCGCGGCGGGCCCAGACGCGAGCGGCGCGACGGTCTTGCCCGGGCGCATCGAATGGCAAACCGCGTTTTGGCCGTTGTTGACGGGACGGTTGCACCTCCGCGTTCGGCAGACCGACGCAATGCCGCGGCCCGTAAGCGTCGATGCGACGTTCGGCGGCGCCCGGCTCTCCGCGAGCGATATGGCGCTCCCGGCGGCCTTGCTGAACGGCCTCGGGGCGCCGTTCAATACGCTCGACCTCAAGGGCAGCGTGCATGTTACGTGGACGGAGTGGCACCTGATTCACAGGAACCTGTTCGGCCGCTTCGATGTGAGACTCAACGATATGGTCTCGCGGGTCTCGCAGGTGAAGCCGCTGGGCTCCTACCGTGTCGTGCTGCAGGCGCAGGGAGCGGCGTTCACGCTCGATCTGTCGACGCTCAAAGGTCCGTTGCTGCTGAGCGGTCACGGAACGCTCGCGGGCGGCGGCGTATCGTTTCACGGCGAGGCGAACTCGGCCCCCGACGCGCGCGACAATCTGGCCGGGCTCTTGAACCTGCTCGGACGCCCGACGGGCACGGGTACGGTCGCGCTCGACTATACGCGGTAGACAGCGCGAACGCGCTCGATTACCGCGCGAGCGGTGCGGAGGCGGGCGCGGCGCCCGCTGCAGTGGCGGCTTCACCCGCCATGCGCGCGACATCCCAGCCACCGCCGAGCGCTTTCACGAGCCCGACCGACGACACCATCCGCTGCCCCGCGATATTGGCCAGTTTTTGCTCGGCGGCGAATGCCGTGGTTTGCGCGGTCAACACGTTCACATAGCCGACCGTCCCCGCCCGATACTCGTTCGTGACGATGGCGAGCGCCTGCCGGGCCGAATCGACTGCCTGCCGCTGCACGACGATCTCGCGCGCGAGAATGCGCTGCGAGGCGAGATTGTCTTCGACGTCCTGGAATGCCGTGAGCACAGTCTGCCGATAGGCCGCGACCTGCTGATCGTAGGCGGCGCGCGCGGCTTGCGTCTGCGCATGCCGCAGCCCCGCGTCGAAGAGCGTGGCCGCAAGCGTAGGGCCGACCGACCAGAACCGCGAAGGCAGCGTGAGCAGCTTCGAGAACACTGAGTTCTCGAACCCGCCCTGTGCCGAAAGCGTCAGCGACGGGAAGTAAGCCGCTATCGCAACGCCTATCTGCTCGTTGGCCGCGGCCGCCTTGCGCTCGGCGGCGGCGATGTCGGGCCGCCGTTCGAGCAGCGCGGAAGGCAGCTCGAGCGGGACTTCGGGCGGCTCGGCCTCGAGGGGGATCGGTTCGATCGAGAACGTCGAGGCCGGCACGCCCACCAGTACGGCGATCGCATGTTCGTTTTGCGCGCGAGCGACGCCGTTGTCGATCGCGGCGGCCTGGGCCGATTGCAACTGGGTTTGCGCCTGGATGACGTCCGAGCGCGCGGCAACGCCTTGTGTGTAACGGTTTTGCGTCAACTGCAGCGCCTGCCCGTAGGCCTTCACCGTATCGTCGAGCAGTCTTTGCGTCGAATCGAGGGCGCGCAACTGAAAGTAGGTTTGGGCCAGCGTCGCCTGCGCGGAGAGCCGGGCATTCGCGAGTTCGGCCGCGGCGCTTTGTTCGCCGGCCCGCTCGGCGCTGACCGAACGGCTGACCTTGCCCCAGAGATCCGGCTCCCAGGTGGCGTCGAGCCCGATCTGGAAACTGTTCGAAACACGCGAGCGCGTCGTGCCGAACGCCGATGTGCTCGAAAGTTGCTGGCCCGAACGTGTGGCGCTGCCCGACAGGCCGAGCGTGGGGAAATACGCGGCGCGCGCTTCGTCTACGAGCGCGCGCGCCTGGCGGTACGCGGCCGCGAATTGGGCCACCGATTGGTTTGCCGTATCGAGTTGGGTCATCAGCGCATCGAGCCGCGCATCGCCGTAGATGGCCCACCAGGGGCCGCGGTCATGGCGATCGGCCGGCTCGGCCACTTTCCATCCGGGCGGCGCCTCCTTGAACGACGAAGGCACCGACGCCGCGGGCCGGTGGTAATCGGGCCCGACGGCGCAGCCGGCGAGCGCGAGCGCCGCGGCCAACGCGGCCGCCTTGGCGACCGGCAGGAAAGGAAACACCGACAGGCGGCCGCCCGCGGCGGTGCGCGCGTGAATTCGAGAGGACTGCATAGGTGGGACCCGGCTTGCGATGCGGCGATGGTAGCGCAGTGCGTGCCCCGGCCGGGTTACGCCTCATTACAGTAGGACACAGGTTACCGCGCGCCGACAAAATGATTGCATAGGTGAATATTGACATGTCAATCAATTAGCGCGATATTGTCGACCAGCTCGACAAGCAGGCGTCATCTGCGGGACGACGCTGTGGCGATGGACCATTCAAGGGGATATGAATGAGCAACGCTGCTTCCTCGACGGCTTCGCCTCGGCGAGCCGACCCGCCCGCTCCGCTCACGGGCGCTACACTCGCGCTCCTGACGGTGGGCCTGGCGTTCGGCACCTTCATGGAGGTGCTCGATACGTCGATCGCCAATGTGGCGGTGCCGACGATCTCGGGCAGTCTGGCCGTTGCCGCGAGTGACGGCACCTGGATCATCTCGTCGTACTCCGTCGCGGCCGCGATCGCCGTGCCGCTGACGGGCTGGCTTGCGCGGCGTGTCGGCGAAGTGCGGCTTTTTACGCTGGCGGTGCTCGCATTCACGATCGCTTCGGCGCTGTGCGGCCTCGCTGCGAACTTCGAATCGCTGATCGCATTCAGATTGCTCCAGGGGCTCGTTTCGGGGCCAATGGTGCCGCTTTCGCAGACGATCCTGATGCGCTCGTACCCGCCGCAAAAGCGCGGCCTTGCGCTGGGGCTGTGGGCGATGACCGTGATCGTCGCGCCGATCTTCGGTCCGGTGATGGGCGGCTGGATTACGGACAACTACAGCTGGCCCTGGATTTTCTACATCAATCTGCCGATCGGCCTCCTCTCCGCCTCGTCGGCGTATTTTCTGCTGCGTGGCCGCGAGACGCCCACCGCGCACCAGCGCATCGATGGCGTGGGCCTCGGCCTGCTCGTGGTCGGCGTGGGCTCGCTGCAGATGATGCTCGACCTCGGCAAGGACCGCGATTGGTTCAGCTCGCAATTCATCGTGGGGCTCGCGTTGACTGCGGCCGTGGCGCTGGCGTTCCTGCTGGTATGGGAGGCGACGGAACGCACCCCCGTCATTGACCTCACCCTTTTCAAGGACCGGAACTTCGCCCTCGGCGCGATGATCATTTTTTTCGGATACATGGCGTTTTTCGGGTCCGTGGTGATCTTCCCGCTCTGGCTGCAGACCGTCATGGGATACACCGCGGGCCTCGCCGGCCTGGCGACCGCGCCGGTCGGCTTGCTCGCGCTCGTGCTCTCGCCGATCATCGGGCGCAACATGCACCGGCTCGATCTGAGAATGGTGGCGAGTCTCGCTTTCACCGTATTCGCGATCGTCTCGCTCTGGAACGGGACCTTCACGCTCGACGTGCCGTTCAGTCACGTCATTTTGCCGCGCATCGTGCAGGGTATCGGCGTTGCCTGTTTCTTCGTGCCGATGACCACGATCACGCTCTCGAGCGTGCCCGACGAACGCCTCGCGAGCGCGTCGGGTCTCTCGAACTTTCTGCGTACACTGGCCGGCGCGATCGGTACCGCGATCAGCACGACGTACTGGGAAAACGATGCCGTCTATCACCACGCGGTGCTGTCGGAATCGGTCAATGCCTACTCGGCCGCCACGCAACACTATCTCGACGCCCTGAGCATGCTGGGCATCGCGGGCAGCGGCGCCACGGCTCAGATCAACCAGCTCGTCACGCAGCAGGGCTACATGATGGCGACCAACGACTTCTTTCGCATCTCATGTATCGCGTTCGTGCTGCTCGCGATGCTCGTCTGGGTGACCAAGCCAAGGCGCGGCGCGGGCCCGGCGATGGCGCACTGAGTTCGGTGCTCAGTTGGCCGGCGCCGCGCCGGCCCTGACGAACTGTTTGAACTCGGCGGCCGCCTGCCACGGATCGGGCCGGCAACCCGTCATACTGTCGCAATGGGCGGAGAAGCCGATCGTCTCGGAGCCGTCGGCGTTGACCGTTCTCGTAATTTGATAGGCCAGCTTGCCACTGCCCCCCTCGGGGCCCGTCGTCACGATCAGCGAGTCGCTCGCTGTTTGCACGGGGTATTCGCTGTGGCGGGTGACCCACTGCTGGGCGCGAACCCACCAGCGTGCGCATTCGTCGGCATGCGCGCAGATGAGCGGCGCGGTGGCGGCCTGCATCGTGTCAGGGGTCACGCGATCCGTCGTCGAGCAGCCCGCGGCGAGTACGCACGCGGCTACCCATGGCATGGTCTTCATTCGGAACCGCCCCTCGTTGGTTGGCATGCCAGTTCGACGCGCAATGCGCCTCGGCGTTCGCGCCGGATCGCAGCAGCCTTGCCGTGGATCGGTGAAAACGGTTCCGATCGCCGATCGCCCTCAAACGCTGAAGCGTTCGAGCGTATAGCTGCGGTAATCGTTGACGAATGCGTCGAAAGAATCCGGGTCCGTGTCGCGCTCGAGCGCGGCCTGCTCCTGGAGCGAACGTTCGGCGAACTCGGTTGCCGCGCGGGCCTCGTCGGCAGCAGGCGGCCGCGCGCGAAAGTAGGCAGCGTGCGCGCGGCTTTGGGCCAGACCGAACGCGAGGAAATCCTGTTTGCGCTCGCGCATCGCGGCGAGCACGCGCGCGGACGGCGTGGTCTCGGGCGCCGCGAGTTTCGCCCGCTGCGCATCGAGCGCGCGCCGATGCGCATCGCCTCCGGCCACTGCGTCGAGCGCATCGGCGGCGAGTTCGATTTTCGCCAGCCATTCGTCGGCCCAATCGACGAGCGGCACCTCGCGGCCGTCGCGCGTGAGCCGCAGGTCCGGCTTGCGCCCCTCGAGCGTGACGCGCCCGAAGTTCGCATTCGCCTCGATATAGGCGGCGTGCGGCAGCGGCGGGCTGTCGTCGAGCGCGCACACCAGCAGATAAGCGTCGAGAAACCGTGCCGTTTCGAGCGAGATGCCGCACGGCTCGAACGGATCGATGTCGAGACAGCGCACCTCGACATACTGGACGCCGCGCGCTGCAAGCGCATGCAGCGGCCTTTCAGCGGAGCGCGCGACGCGCTTCGGACGAATCGTCGAATAGAACTCGTTTTCGATCTGCAATACGTTGGTATTGATTTGCACCCACTCGCCGTTGCGATGGGTGCCGATGGCTTCATAGGGTGCATACGGCTCGCTCACCGCGCGCGCGAGCGCGTCGAGATAGCCGGGGAGCGAATCGTAGTCAGGCTTCAAGGCGGCCTGGGCCGTCGTGTTCGAGTAGCCGAGATCGCTCATGCGAAGGCTCGTCGCATAAGGCTTGTAAAGCGTCGTGGCATCGAACGGCTCGAGCGTGTGCGGCCGCCCGCGCAAGAAGCCGCGATCGAGCACCGGCGATGCGCCGAACAGGTACATCAGCAGCCAGCTCGTGCGGCGGAAGTTGCGAATCAGCGCAAAGTAGCGAGCCGACTGGAAATCGACAGCGGTGGCGGGCGACGGCTCGGCCGCGTGAAGCAGGCGCCACGCTTCCTCGTCGAGCGAGTAGTTGTAGTGGATGCCCGCAATGCACTGCATGGTTCGGCCGTAGCGCAACGCGAGCCCGTGACGGTACACATGCTTGAGCCGGCCGATATTCGACGTGCCGTATTGCGCGATCGGGATTTCGTCGTCTTCGGGCAGCGCACCGGGAATCGAGTCGGTCCAGAGCATCTCGTCGCCGAGCTTCGAGTAGACGAATCGATGGAGCTCGTCGAGGCGTGCAAGTGTGTCGGCGGGCTCGCGCTCGGGTGAGGTGATGAGCTCGATCAGCGCTTCGGAGTAGTCCGTCGTCAGCGACGGATGGGTCAGCGCCGAGCCGAGCGCGCGCGGATGCGGCGTCATCGCGAGCGAGCCGTCGGGTGTGACGCGCAGGCTCTCCTTCTCGATGCCTCGCAGGCCGCGCGTGAGCACGTCGCCTGCTTTGGGCGAGCTCAGCACGGACAAGCGCCGCGCGAACGTCTCGGAGCGGATCGAAGATGGGTTGTCTGACATCGAAGCCAGCCCGGAATTCGCACGTTTCGCGAGCGATGCCGGGCAATCGTTTTTGAGTAGCGGGCACTTTAACACCGCGCCGGGAAGCGCGCTTGGCGCATCCTCGGAGTGTCGTGCCTGTTGGCAGCGTGGACGCGCTCAGCCGCCGCGTGCGCCGGCCGCACGGTCTGCCGTCTCGTTCCAGAGATGCATCGCGGCGTAAGCGCGCCAGGGGCGCCAAGGGGCCGTGCGCGCATGTTGTCCGGCGGGGCGGGCGCACGATGCGTCGCGCGCGCTCAGCCACTGCATCAGCACGAGGTCCGTCGCCGGCCACGCATCGGCATCGCGCCAGGCCCGCATGGCGATGTACTCGACGGTCCACGGGCCGATGCCCGGCAATGCGAGAAGCGCCGCGCGCAGCGTCGGGAGATCGGCGCCGGGAGCGCGTGGGTCGTCGGGGCGTTCGATCCGAACCGCGCCGGATGCCACCGCTTGCGCGACGCCTTGCAGCGCCGCGACGCGCTTGCCGGGCATGCCGATTTCGTTCAGATCCGCCGCGGCGAGGGCGGCGGGGCCTGGAAACCGCCAGGCGGTGCCGTCGTGCGTATGGTCTTCGATACGCGCGCCGGCGCGCGCCACGAGCCGGCCGATGAGCGTGGTCGCCGCCTTGACGCTGACCTGCTGGCCGACGATCGCACGCACGACGAGCTCGAACGCCGACCACGCGCCCGGCACGCGCAGGCCAGGCGCCGTTTCGACCAGGGGCGCAAGCAGCGCGTCGCGCCCGAGATGGCCGCCGATGCGGGCCGGATCGGCGCCGACATCGAACATGACGCCGACGTGCGCGGCGAGCGCATCGGCATGGCGGCTCGCCGGTCCCTGAACCGTGACGACGAGGCAATGCCGACGCGGATGCCGGCGCACGGCGAGTGTGCCGGTTTCGCCATGCCATTCGATGGCGCGGCGATAGACGCCGTCTTCGACGATCTCGACGCCGGGCGTTGCACGGCCCGCGAAAAAGCGCAGTACCCGCGGCCAATCGTAGGGCGCTTTGAATCGAAGCTCGAAGGTGACTTCCGGCGCGGCATTCAAGCGGCGTCGTCCATATCGGCACGTTTGTCTTCGGCCGCGGCGGCCTGCGGCGCGCGACTCGCCCCGCTGCCGCGCCGCCTGGCTTCCCCTTCGAGCAAAGCCGCTTTGCGTTCGAGGCCCCATCGGTAGCCTGCCAATGCGCCGCCCTTTTGGATGACGCGGTGGCACGGAATGGCGAGCGCGACCGGATTCGAGGCGCACGCGCTGGCCACGGCCCGCACGGCCCGCGGCTCGCCGAGCGATTCGGCGATATCCGTGTACGTCCTCGTTTCACCGTACGGTATCCGCCGCAACGCGTCCCAGACCCGTTGTCGAAACGCCGTTGCCGCCACATCGAGCGGCAACTCGAACGCCTCGCGCGAGCCGCTCAGGTAGGCCTCGATCTGGGCGATGAACGGCGCAATTCGAGCCGGGTCCTCTCCGAGCGAGGCATTCGCGAGCGCGCCGCGCAACTCGGCAACCAACTCGCCGGCGTCGTCGCCGAACGCAATGCGGCAGATGCCTTTATCGGTGGCCGCGACGAGCACGTGGCCGAGGACGGTCGGCGCGCAGCCGTAGCGAACGACAAGACCGGCGCCCTTTGACCGGTAGGTCGAAGGCGCCATGCCGAGATCGCCTGCGACGTTGCTGTAAAGGCGCGACGAGGAGCCGAACCCCGCGTCGAGCGCCGCGCGCGTGACGGGTTCACCGCGCTGCAAGGCATCGCGTAGCGCCGCGCCACGCCTTGCCGCTTGATATTGGCGCGGCGAGAGGCCCATGACGCGCGTGAACAATCGTTGCAGGTGGAACGGGCTCACATGCACGGCATCGCTCAACTGCGCGAGCGTCATTCGGGCCGACGGATCCGCGTCGAGGGCTGCACGGGCGCGCTCGACGATCGCGAATTCGCGCGGCAGGCCGCCCGGCCGGCACCGCTTGCACTCCCGAAAACCGGCCGCGCGCGCCTCGTCGGCAGTCGCGAAGAAGGCGACGTTTTCGCGGAGCGGCATACGCGATGCGCAAGAGGGCCGGCAAAACACCCCCGTCGTGGAGACACCATAGAAAAACGCGCCGTCGGCCTTGGCGTCGCGAGCCGACACGGCGCGCCAGCGTTCGTCGTCGGTTCGGTAGGCGGAATCCATGTTGTTCCTCGCAAAAAGAAGATCGATGAGCTTCACTGTATGCCTGCGCCGGGTCCTCCGCGCGCCGCATCTTGCGGTCTAATTTGGAGCGGCCGGAAACGCGGGCGGCGATGCTCACCGCGCACCTTTCAATGTTCCGACAAAAATATATTGCATTGCACCATGACTTTGTGTATAGTGTGACTTGTCTCCTCCATGTCTCCTCCTGATATGGATTCAACCCGCTCGTTCTCGAGCGGGTTTTTTTTCGCCCGCTCTTCGGGCTTCCGCGCTTGTATTCCGGCCGCGCTCTACACTGGGCAACGATATTCGAGCGAACCCATGAGAGGAGGTGTGCCGATGAAGCCGATCATCCGCGATATCGACCATGTGGTGATTCGCGCCGCCAACCCCGAGGCGTTGAAGCGCTTTTACTGCGATGCGCTGGGCTGCGAGTCCGAGAAGGACCAGCCCGAGCTCGGTCTCACGCAGCTTCGGGCCGGGCGCGCGCTGATCGATCTGCTCGCCGTGGGCGGCCCGCTCGACCGGGCCCAAAGCGGTGCGCCGGGCACCGGCCGCAACATGGACCACCTTTGCCTGCGCGTCGAGAACTACGATCCCGCCCGGCTGCGCGTTCATCTCGAAGCGCACGGCGCAACGCTGGGCGAGGAAGGCCGGCGCTATGGCGCCGAGGGGTACGGCCCCTCGCTTTATCTATTCGACCCGGAGGGCAATATGGTCGAGCTCAAGGGACCGCCCGAAACGCTTGCGTGAGCATCTGGCCACTCAGCCTGCCGCCGGTTTGAGCTCCGTCCACTCGACGGCCACCGGCTCGGCTTCGCCGCCGCTCACCCATGCGGAGCCGTCTTGAACCGTCACCTGAAGCCGCATCGTCCGTTCGGCGAGCCGCGCGAGGGCAGCGGCGGTCCCTTCGGCCAACGACCACACACGCAAGTTGGCGAGGCGCTCGGCCTTGCTGCGTACGCCCTGCCACCAGATATCGGACGTTCGGCCGCCATACGCGATCACGACGACATGGCCGGAGCGTCCGCAAGCTTTTGCCATGCGCCGCTCGTCGGGCTGGCCCAGCTCGATCCAGGTTTCGATGGCGCCGGTCAGATCCTTTTGCCACAGATCCGGCTCGTCCGTGTCGGAAAGGCCTTTGCAGAATTCGAGCCGTTCGCTCGCGAAGAGCGCGAACGCGACGATGCGCACCATCATCCTTTCGTCGGTTTCAGACGGATGGCGGGCGACGGTGATGGAATGGTCGGCGTAGTAATGCCGATCCATGTCGGCGATTTGCAACTCGGCTTTGTGGATCGTCGATTTGAGAGCCATACGGCACCGGAAAAATAGCGTTTCGCGGGCCGTGGCGCACCTTTGGGGAACTGCAAAGGTGCATGACGCTGAGAGCTACAAACACGACACCGCGCCGGCATCGCATGCCGGCGCGTGATGATAGCGGATCAGGCAGGGGTGCTACTGCTTGATGAACCGATCGTGCGTCCAGAGGCCTTGAGTATCGCCATTGCCCGCGTTGACGAATTCGACGTCATGGCCAACGACTCGAACCGCCCGGAACGCCGAGTGTTCAGGCGTGGACAAGCATTCATAGCCCGCGAAGAATTCCTGCATTTTCTGTTGCTCGCCGGCCTGTGCGTGCCGATCGGCCGCATCGAATTTGTCTTTCGACAGGCAGCCATAGGCGCCGGATCGGAGTTCGAAGGTTTGCTGCGGCTTGATGACGTTATCTTGCGCCTGTGCAATCGAGACTGCAGTGCCAAAACCCACCAACACGAAAAGCGATGCGACGTACTTCCTCATTTCCTGCCTCCCAATGCGGGTTTTTACTTAGGTTAGCTATGTGTTTAAAGGCAAACTAAAACCCATGGTTTTGAACATAGAACAGGCGCGAAAAAGAACAAGCACAATTTGTGTGCGGTTGCAAAAGCGACGGATTGTCGCAGCTGTGGCGCAGCGGCTAAAGCATGCGAATTGCATCGTCAAGCTCCCGTCCAGCCCCACCGGCGGAGGCGCGAGCGAAACTGCTCAGGGCCGAGTGGTAAGGCTTTGCGGCGCGAGCGACTTACATCGCGTCGGCGGTCCGCAACTGCCTCAATTGATCAGTTCGATATTGGTGCAGTGCACACAAGAAGGCCCCGGGAATCCCGGAAATCACTCGAACGAATTAGCTGGTTACTGAATAAAAACAATGCCCGGTCGATAAATCGACGCTGGCAACCCAAATCGACGGTGGCAACCCCTCACGCATCGGTTATCCGGCATCGCGGCCGGCTTTTTGTTGCATTACGCATCGACTCATGGATTAATCGGGTTTTCCCTTGGGGGTTTCTCATGAGCTTTGCGCATTGGCTGCCATTCGCGATCGCATCGGCAATCGTCATCGTCATTCCCGGGCCGACGGTCTTGCTGGTCGTCTCTTACGCGCTCGGCCACGGTCGCCGCTATGCTCTGGCCACGACCGCAGGTGTGGCGTTGGGCGACCTGACCTCGATGACGGCGTCGATGGTCGGCCTCGGTGCCGTGCTGGCGGCGTCGGCCACCTTGTTCACCGCGATCAAGTGGGTGGGGGCGGCCTACCTCGTCTATCTGGGGGTGAAGCTGTGGCGCGCGCCTGTCGTCGAACGCGATGCGCCGGACGTATCGGAAACGCGCACCGCCCGGGTCTTCGCTCACGCGTATGCGGTGACGACGTTGAACCCGAAGAGCATCGTTTTTTTCGTTGCATTCGTGCCGCAGTTCATGGACCTGCACGCGCCGATGTGGCCGCAAGCCGTCGTCCTCGAGGCCACCTTCGTCGTGCTTGCCTCGTTGAATGCACTGGGCTACGCCATGCTTGCATCGAGCGCGCGACGCGCCATCCGCAGCCGTAAGGTTCAGCGCGCGGTCAACCGCACCGGCGGCACGATGCTCGTGGGCGCGGGTCTGCTTGCGGCAAGCTGGAAGGCCAGTGCCTGACGCGCGATCCGCGCTGCTGCTGCACGCCTGCGCTGTGCGCGCTGCTTGCGGCGCCTCCCGCTCGGCGCCGAATGCGCGCTGCGACGCTTAGCGCGGCACGTCGCAGCCGGTCGGCGCGGCCACGCTGGACTACAATGAGTTGCATCGGTTGCCACGGGAACAGGACGGAGGTTCATCGTGATCGAGCACTTCATATTGGGAACCTTTCTCGTGTTGCCGCTGGTCATCGTCGCGTTTCTTTTCTCCGATGAATTGTGGCAGGAGCACCGCAAGGAAACCCGGGTGCCGGGCATGCGGCGCATCGATTGGCGCCACCCTCTGCGCAGTCTGCTGCATCGTCATTGACGCCCGCAATTCGTCCCCTCGCTCTCTTGTTCCGACGCGTCCTCGCTCAGCGGTTCGGTGCGTTCCCGTGCGCCCGACACGTATAAAAATCCGATCCTAGGGTTGTGTAGGGAACCGCCGACAAGTTGTAGCCATTTGGTTCTGATCGCTCGCCGACCGATATTTTTTTCTCATAAGTATGACGAGTTGCTCAAGCCGGCGACTGTCGTGCCGTTGACCACTATGTAGCCGGGAGAGCGGCTGCGACGTCCGACGCGCTGAGAGAGCAGTGCGTCGGCTCGTGCGTTGATCGGGACTTTTAAAGGCGTCATAAAACATGGACTTATCCCACACGAAGGTAGCGACTCGGCTCGGTATCGGTTTTAGCCTGATTTCATGCTTGCTGGTCGCGGTCACCATATTCGCGCTTTATCGAATGGCTCAACTCGAGTCGTCGATGGTCGAAATCACCGATATCAATGCCGTCGAAGCCGGACTGGCGAATCAGCTCGATCACACCATCTCCAATCGAGCACTCGCGCTGCGCAACTTGATCCTCCTGCAAGCCGATCAGCAAGACCAGATCGCGATCGAGACGACGCGCTTCGACAAGGAAACGCAGATCTACGAGGACGCGCGCGCCAAGCTGGCGACGATGTTCCAGAACCCGCAGACGACACCCGAAGAGCGCGCGCTGCTCGACCAGATTCGTCAGCAAGGTGAGCTCTCGTTGCCGCTGATGATGAAGGCGAAGGAACTCGCACTGGCCGGTCAGCGCGAGGCGGCCTATCATGTGCTGCGCGCCGATCTGCGTCCTGTACAGGCCAAGTGGTGGAAGCTCGTGCGCGAATTGCGCGAGCTCGAGCGCCAGCAAAACGACATCGAAACGGCCAGCGCAAAGCAGTTGTACGACATGAGCCGCACGCTGATGATCGGACTCACCGTGCTCGCGGTCATCCTGAGCGTCGCGTCGGCATTGATCATTACGCGCAGCGTACTCAAGCAGCTCGGTGGCGAACCCGCAGCAGCAGCGGAAGCGGCCAACCGCGTCGCTACCGGCGACTTGACCGTGCGCGTGGCGACTCAGCCCGGAGACGACGCTAGCCTGATGTACGCGATGAAGACGATGCGCGACAGCCTCGTCGGCATCGTGGGACAGGTTCACCGCAGCACTGGCGCGATTGCGACCGCGGCGAACCAGATTGCGAGCGGCAATCTCGATCTCTCGTCGCGCACTGAAGAGCAGGCCGCATCGCTCGAACAGACCGCCGCATCGATGGAAGAGCTTACCGCCACCGTGCGCCGCAACTCGGAGCACGCGCGCCAGGCGAATGTGCTCGCCACGTCGGCATCGGGTGTATCGGAGCGGGCCGGTTCGGTCGTGTCGGAGGTCGTGCAGACGATGGGCAGCATCCACGAGGCTTCCCAAAAGATCGTCGAAATCATCAGCGTCATCGACGGTATCGCCTTTCAGACCAATATCCTCGCGCTCAACGCGGCTGTCGAGGCCGCGCGTGCCGGCGAGCAGGGGCGCGGCTTCGCCGTCGTCGCGAGCGAAGTCCGCTCGCTCGCTCAGCGTTCGGCCACCGCGGCCAAGGAAATCAAGGCGCTCATCGGCGGCTCGGTCGAGCAGGTCGCGCTCGGCAACAAGCTCGTACAGGAAGCCGGCACGACGATGAGCGAAGTGATGGATAGCGTGAAAGGCGTAACGCTGATCATGGTCGAGATCATGAGTGCGAGCGAAGAACAGGCCACCGGCATCGAGCAGATCAATCAGGCGCTCACGCAGATGGACCAGGTCACGCAGCAAAACGCGGCGCTCGTCGAGGAGGCCGCGGCAGCCGCCGAGTCGATGCGCGAGCAAACCGCAGCGCTCGTCCACGCGGTCGGCGTGTTCAAACTCGAGCAGCCGGGCGGTGCATACGAGGTCGAGGCGGTGACGCATGGCGTGCCGGCATCGGCGAGCGCGCCCCGGCGCCTCGCCCGGCCCGCGGCGGCGCTCATCGCTCACGACGTGCAGCCGGCCTGAGCATCGCAATCTATATTCATCACACGTTCGCTTGAATGGCCGCCGCGCGCGATATCACGCGCCGGCTGCGGTGCCGCGACCATGCGGCACGGGCAATGCGGCCATATAGCGGGGGCTGAACTCGAAGGAAGGGACCGTTCATGAGCTGCAAAGCGCTGAGCTCCTCCTCTGGCACCGAACATACCGAGACCCACGCACAGGAGCGGCATGCGACCGTGAGTGCGTTCGGGCCGAGCGCCGAGCGCCGCGAGCCGTGCGCACCGGCGAATGTGTTTTGGCACGCAGGCACCGTTTCCGGCGAAGCACGCGCGCGCCGCTTCGGCTGCGCACCGCTCACCTTCTGGCTGACCGGCTTGAGCGGTGCCGGCAAGTCGACGATCGCATACGAGTTCGAAAACCTGCTGATTCGCGACGGGCAGCCGTGCGCGGTGCTCGATGGAGACAACCTGCGGCACCGACTGAACTGCGACCTCGGTTTTTCGGAGCGCGATCGTCATGAAAACGTGCGGCGCACGGCCGAGGTCGCCCGCTTGATGAACGAGAACGGGCTGGTCGTCGTAGCATCGCTCGTATCGCCGTACCGCGCCGATCGCGAGACTGCTAGGGCGATCGTCGGCGCTGACCGGTTCGTCGAAGTCCATGTGAGCACCTCGCTCGATGTATGCGAGTCGCGCGATCCGAAGGGGCTCTATCGCAAGGCGCGCAGCGGCGAGCTTCGTGGATTCACGGGCGTTTCGTCGCCCTACGAGCCGCCCGCTGAGCCCGCGCTGGTCGTCGATACGGCCGCGTTGACGCCGGCCAGTGCGGCGGCAGTTCTTCACGCCTACCTGCGTGAGCAAAGCGGAGGTGTCGATCGTGTCGCTCATGGCTGATCGTGCGAGCAGCGTGCCCGAGTCCCATGCGGCGCGGGCTTACGATGTCTTCAACGGCGACGCCGATGGCATATGCGCCTTGCATCAACTGAGGCTCGCGCGACCGTTGTCGGCCGCACTGGTGACGGGCGTGAAGCGCGATATCTCGCTGCTCGAGCGGGTGCCGCGAAGCGCGGGTATCGAGGTCACGGTGCTCGACATCTCGCTCGATGCGAATCATGCGGCGCTCGTCGATCTGCTCGATGCAGGCGCGCGCGTCGTCTATTTCGACCATCATGCGGCGAGCCATGCGTTCGCGCATACGCAGTTGCGTTTCGTATGGGACGACTCGCCAAACGTGTGTACGAGTCTCATCGTCGATCGCGAGCTCGGCGGGCGGTTTCGCCGCTGGGCGATCGCGGCCGCGTTCGGCGACAACCTCGACGGCGTGGCGCGGCGGCTGGCAGCCGACGATGGATGCACGGCGAACGAGACCGATGCGCTCGAGACGCTTGGCCGCATCCTCAACTACAACGCCTACGGCGAAACGCTCGCCGATCTGCACATTCCTCCGGACCGGCTTTATCGCGAGCTGCACCCATACGACGATCCGCTCGCCTTCATTGCCGATGCCGAGTGCTACAAGGCGCTGGCCGCCGGCTATCGTGCGGATCTCGCGCGCGTGGCGTCCGTCGAGCCGTATTGGCGGTGCGAGGGTGCGTCCGTCTATATGCTGCCCGATGCCGGCTGGGCACGGCGGATTTCGGGCGTGCTGGCGAACCGGCTTACGCAGTGCGAACCGGGGTGTTCGTTCGCAGTCCTCACTGAATGCGCGAGCGGTGCGTATGGCGTCAGCGTTCGCTCGGGCGACGCGCGGGCGCGGCCTGCCAACGTGCTGTGCGAGCGCTTCGCGAGCGGCGGCGGGCGGCGTGCGGCTGCAGGCATCAATCGATTGCCCGCGGATGAAATCGAGGCTTTTCTTGCTGCATTTCGCAGCTATTTCACCGGGACCGATCCGAGCGGGAGAGCGCCGGGACCGGGACCCGATCCAACCTAACCTACTCATTCGACCGAGACCAAACGATAAGGACTCCTGTCTATGAACAAGAGCAACCCGACCGGGGGAAACGGGAACCGTCCGGTGCCCGTGCTGATGATTCCGCTGCGCCGCTGCGGATCGCACGCGCTGCGGCTGCGACTCAATTTCAATCCGCAGTTCTACTCGCCGTATCCGCTGCATATCGTCGACTTCATGCCGCTTTTGCCGCTTTACGGCGACCTCGAAGACGACCACGCCTACTTCCGTCTGGTGAGCGATGTGGTTGGCCTGCAGGCCGTCAGCATGGTCAAGTGGCCTGGCGTCGTGTTCGATCCGGTCGAAATATTCGAGGCCATCCGCCGCGCGCCGCGCAGCGTGCACCGCATCGTATGGGAACTGCTGCTGCGCTCGGGGGAGGCACGGGGCGCACGCATCGTCATGGACAAGTCGCTCGACAGCGTTCACTACGCCGACGAGCTGATGCGGCTCATGCCCGATATGCGGTTTCTGAACGTCGTGCGCGATCCGCGCGCGCAAATCGCGTCGATGAACAAGGCGATCATTCACGACTTCGATACGCTGCTCAATGCGCGGACATGGGTCGAGGCGCATCGGGCGGCCGATTCGCTGCTCGAGCGCTATCCGGAGCGCGCGATGACGATTCGCTACGAGGATTTCCTCGAGGACCAGGAGGCTACGCTGAGGAAGATCTGCGGGTTTTTCGGCATCGACTATTTGCCGCAGATGCTCGACGTGTCCCGCTCGGTGGAGGCAAAGCAGATTGCGCAGATGTCCGCGCTCTGGTCGTCGAACTGTTTTGCGCCGATCCCGGCGAATATCGACAAGTACAAAGCGCAACTGTCGATCGACGAGATCGCGATCATCGAAACGCTGACCGCGCGGTATATGCGGCGTTACGGCTATGAGTTGGCGACCGATGCGGCGATCGAGATCGATCCATCGGCCTTCGATGCGGCGCGCCGTCTTTCGGATGAGCGTAAGCACGAAGCATGGCGAACTCTGGAGGCAACGAATTTCCGCGACTACGTATTGCGACGCCAGCGCGCCGAGTATCTCGCGACCGTGCGCGTTCGTATGGAGACGTTGCGCACCGCGCGCCAGCCGGCTGGCGTAGCGGACCGGCAGCGGCTCGACGAACTCGTGACGCCGTTCGAAGTGACCGACTGAGCGCGCGATCGGTTGCGGCGCATCGTCTATACAGACCCAAGGAGGGTCCCATGTCTGTGCCTTTGTCCTGGCTGCAAGCGCAAATTGCGCTTGCCGGCGCATCCGGCTTGTCGATCGGTTTCACGCTCGGGCTCGTCGGCGGCGGCGCCGGCACGCTGGCCGTCCCGCTGTTGCTGTACGTCGTTAAAATTGGCGATCCGCATCTTGCGATCGGCACGACGGCCGTGGCGATTGCGTTGACGGCACTCGTCAATCTCATCACCTATGCGCGCGCCGGTCTCGTGCATTGGCGCACGGGCGCGCTGTTCGCGACGGCGGGCGTGGTGGGCGCGTTTGCCGGCTCCACGTGGTCATTGCGCGTCGACGGTAGCGCCATGCTGCTGCTGTTGGCCGGCATCGTGGCGGTTGTCGGCGCGCTGATGTTCTCGCGTGCGCAGGGCGGCAACGCGTCCGAGCCGGGCCCGCTGCCGCGCGGGCGCGGATTGGCAACCGCGGGGGCGGGCGTTGCCGTCGGTAGCGTATCGGGCTTTTTCGGGGTGAGCGGCGGCTTTCTTTCCGTACCGGCGCTGCATTTGATTGCGCGCATTCCGATGCTCGAAGCGGTGGCGTCGTCGCTTGTTTCCGTTGTCGCGTTCGGCACGACGACGGGCCTCAACTATGCGATGGCCGGCAAGGTCAGCGTGCCGCTTGCGCTATCGCTCGTCGGCGGCGGGCTGGTGGGTGGGCGTGCGGGCATGCGCATGGCGAAGACCCTTGCGCGGCGCGGCGCGCTTCTGCGCCGGCTGTTCGCCCTGGTGTTGATCGCAATCGCGGCCTATATCGCCTATCGTAGTAGCGCGCCGCGCTGAACCGCCGGCTACCCTCCAACGAACAATCGTAGAACCTGAGACGAACACATGAGTACTATTTATCGATCGGAAGACTCGGTCATGGCGACGCGCACCGTCACGACGAACCGCATGGACCACCTGGACTGGCTGGAAGCGGAATCGATCCACATTCTGCGCGAGCTGGTAGCGGAATGCGCCAAGCCCGCGCTGCTGTTTTCGGGCGGCAAGGACTCGGTGGTGGTGCTGCACCTGGCGCTCAAGGCGTTCGGGCTGGGCGCGAACCGCAAGACGGTGCTGCCGTTTCCGCTGGTGCATATCGACACCGGTCACAACTATCCTGAAGTGATCGAGTTTCGCGACCGGCGCGCGGCCGAGCTTGGCGCCGAACTCGTGGTGGGGCATGTGGAAGATTCGATCAAGCGCGGCACCGTGCGGTTGCGTCGCGAGACGGACTCGCGCAATGCCGCGCAGGCCGTCACGCTGCTCGAGACGATCGCGCAGCACGGTTATACGGCGATGATCGGCGGGGCGCGCCGCGATGAGGAGAAGGCGCGTGCCAAGGAGCGCATCTTCTCGTTTCGCGACGAATTCGGCCAGTGGGATCCGAAGGCGCAGCGCCCGGAGCTGTGGAGTCTGTTCAACGCGCGGCTGCACGCGGGCGAGCATCTGCGCGTGTTTCCGATCTCGAACTGGACCGAGCTGGACATATGGCAGTACATCGGGCGCGAGCAGCTGGAGCTGCCGTCGATCTACTACGCGCACGAGCGCGAGATCGTGCGGCGCAACGGGCTGCTGGTGCCGGTGACGCCGCTCACGCCGCTGCGCGAAGGCGAGACGAGCGAGAAGGCGCGCGTGCGCTTTCGCACGGTGGGCGATATCAGCTGCACGTGCCCGGTCGAGAGCGATGCGGACGACGTCGAGAAGATCGTTGCCGAGACGGCGGTGACGGACATCACGGAGCGCGGCGCGACACGCATGGACGACCAGGCGTCGGAAGCGGCGATGGAGCAGCGCAAGAAGCAGGGTTACTTCTAAGCGCCCAGCACACGAAGGACACGAAGGACACGAGGCAGGACTTATGAACACACATGAACCGGCGGATCTCGGGGTGCTGCGCTTCATCACGGCGGGCAGCGTCGACGACGGCAAGAGCACGTTGATCGGACGGCTGCTGTACGACAGCAAGGCGGTGCTTTCGGATCAGCTCTCGGCGCTTTCGCGCGCGAAGATGAAGCGCACGGTGGGCGACGAGATCGACTTGTCGCTCTTGACCGACGGCCTGGAGGCCGAGCGCGAGCAGGGCATCACGATCGATGTGGCGTACCGCTATTTCGCCACGGCCAAGCGCAAGTTCATCATCGCGGACACGCCGGGCCACGAGCAGTACACGCGCAACATGGTGACGGGCGCGTCGACGGCGCATGCGGCGATCATCCTGGTGGATGCGACGCGTGTGACGTTCGAGGCGGGCCAGGCAGTGCTGCTGCCGCAGACGAAGCGCCATAGCGCGATCGTGAAACTGCTGGGGCTGCAGCACGTGATCGTGGCGATCAACAAGATGGACCTGGTGGAGTACAGCGAGACGCGTTTCAACGAGATTCGCGATGCGTACGTGCAGCTCGCGCAGCAACTGGGGTTGAACGGGGTGCGGTTCGTGCCGGTGTCGGCGCTCAAGGGCGACAACATCGTGCGGGCGAGCGAGCGCATGCCGTGGTACGCGGGCGAGGCGCTGCTGGACGTGCTCGAGGCGTTGCCGGTGGCGCCGCCCACGGGCGAGGCGCTGCGTTTTCCGGTGCAGTGGGTGGCGCGCCAGGACGGCGCGAGCGCGGACGACTTCCGCGGCTACATGGGCCGGGTCGAAGCGGGCGAGGTGCGCGTGGGCGACGTGGTGACGGTGCTGCCGGCGGGGCGTGAAGCGACGGTGGCGGAGATCGTGGCGCCGGTGGTGGGCGGCACGGCGGCGGTGACGCGCGCGTTTGCCGGGCAGACGGTGACGATCCGGCTGACGGAGGATGTGGACGTCTCGCGCGGCGACACGTTCGTGGCGGCGCAGCGTGCGCCGCAGCCGGCGAAGAAGCTGGAGGCGGACTTGTGCTGGTTCGACGAGGAGCCGCTATCGACGCAGCGCAAGTATCTGCTCAAGCAGACGACGAACACGGTGTTCGCGCGCGTGGGGGCGCTCAAGGAAGTGCTCGACGTACATACGCTCGCGCACACGAGCGAGCGTCATGCGCTGACGATGAACGACATCGGACGCGTGTCGCTGACGCTGCAAAAGCCGGTGGTGTGCGACGTATATGACGAGCAGCCGGCGACGGGCGCGTTCGTGCTCATCGACGAGGCCACGCATCATACGGTGGCCGCCGGCATGATTCGATGCTTCGAAGCATGAGCGGGACCGAAGTGCGCTGCCGACGGTAGGATTTTGCGTCCGCTGTTTGCGCCCGTTAATCTGCAAAAAAAGCGAGGGTACGCCCTCGCTTTTTCATTGCATGAATTTATTTGCCCAGTTCATAGCCGACGATGCCGCCTGCAACCGCACCGCCCACTGTACCGACGGTGCTGCCATGTGTGAGCTTGTTGCCCGCGTAGCCGCCCGCCGCCGCACCACCGAGCGTGCACCCACCGAGCAGCGTCAGCGCGGCGACGAGGGCACCTATTCGAGCGCGCTTGAATCGTACGAACTGAATCATGATGCAACCTCCGCATCGCTAGTCATACCGCATATCCAGCAAGGCGCGTGCCACCGAGGGCGGGGCGGGCTGAGTTCGCTGCCCGCCGTGCTTCCCTGAAGTCTAAGCCGGACACCGCCCCTGCTGCGCCTCACTCAATCTGCGCAGATCGAGAATCCGAATATCCTTGCCGTTGACCTCGATCAACCCGTCCTTCTGAAAGCGCGAGAGCGATCGGCTCACGGTCTCGAGCTTGATACCGAGAAAGCTGCCCAGTTCCTCGCGCGTCATGCGCAATACGAATTGCGTCGGTGAATAGGCGCGCGCTCGTAACCGCCCTGACAGATCCAGCAGAAAGCTCGCGACACGCTCGTCGGCCGTCATCGTACCCAGCAGCAGCATGAGGCCATTCTCGCGTACGAGCTCCGCGGAGAGCATGCGATAGACATGATGCTGCACCGCCTTCACTTCACGGCTAAGCAATTCAAGCAGCTGAAATGGCATCACGCATACGCTGCTGTCTTCGAGCGCGATCGCGTCGCTCGCGCATTGCCCGTTCGAGATGCCGTCGAGTCCCAGCGGCTCGCCGGCAAGATAAAAGCCGGTGACCTGTTCGCGACCGTCGGGGAGCAGGGTTACCTTCTTGAAGGAGCCCGTGCGCACCGCATAGACGTTCTTGAACGTATCGCCCACGCGATAAAGTGCTTCGCCCTTCCTGATCTGGCGATAGGCGAGCACGAGATCGTCCATTTCCCGGGTGCATGCCAGATCCTCAGGGTTCATTGCGCAAAACTGCCGCATTGCGCAACTCTTGCACGATTCGGCCGGCAGCGGCCTGGCCGTCGTCGAGGAATGCGGGACCTCGTATCCGTACCGTTCGGAAGCACGCTCGCGAGCGACTAACATTTCGTTCTCCTCAATGCATTTGAAGCAAGCTTCGCTGTTTGGCGGGCCGTTGTCACTCGATCGGCCGCGGCCAACCGTCGCACTGCGCGTTTGCATTGGCATCGGCCGCGACAGGCCGTTGCGGCTCAGGCCAGACGGCGCGCGGCGGCGAGGGTGGCCTGCGGCAAATCGGCACTGTCCATGACATGGATCAAGGGCTGGCCGTAGCGATATTGGTTTAATGGGGCAGTTTCGGGGCCGCAATGGTTGGGCCGCGATATCGTCGCGGAGCCGGGCGAGCATCATCACGCCGGACACCGCCTCGCGCGCTCGTGGGAACGTACCGTGCGCCCAGCTCCGGGGCGCGCGGTGAAGCTCGGCCGGACGATATCGCAGGATTTCCATCATTGCGTGTCATTGACTAGAATCATCGGCACAGCCACACAAAGTCGCATTGCCGTTCCGGTTCGCACTGTGTGCGTGCCTTCGCGTACACCGAGTCGCCTATCGATCCGTCGCCGGAGACGATGACTGATGCTAAGAAGAACTGTCGCTGTCGCCTTGTCGTGCCTTGTCTGGATGAGCATGGTCCGCGCTGAGGATCATGTTGGCGAACGCGCGCCGGATACCATGGAGGCGCGCGTATTGGGCTGTGCCGCTTGCCACGGTGGGCACGGCGAAGGCACCAATAACGATTACTTCCCGCGATTGGCGGGCAAGCCCGCCGGCTACCTCTACAACCAGTTGATCGCGTTTCGCGATGGGCAGCGGCAATACCCGCCGATGAACTACCTGCTCGCCTATCTGCCCGATGCGTATCTGCGCAAGATTGCGGATTACTTCGCCGCTCAGCGTCCCCCCTATCCGCCGCCTTTGACACCGGCCATCCCGGCTGCGCTGCTCGCGCGCGGCGCGCAGCTCGTAAAAAGCGGCGATCCGGCGAACGACATTCCCGCCTGCGCCGCGTGTCACGGTGCCGCGTTGACCGGCAGGGAGCCCGGCATTCCGGGACTGCTGGGATTGCACGCCGAGTACGTGAGCGCACAACTCGGCGCCTGGCGCTATGGCACGCGCAAATCGGTCGCGCCCGATTGCATGCATACCGTCGCATCGCGTCTTTCGAACGATGACATCACGGCGGTTGCCGCGTGGCTCGCGGCATCGCCCGGACCGGCCAATCCGGCGCCCGTCGCCAGGGGAAGCCTGAAATTGCCGCTCGCCTGCGGCAGCGAACCGCAATGACGGAGTATCCGGTGTCCGCATTTTTCCTCTTCCTTCGACACAGGCTGACGAGCCTCTGCGCACCTTTCGTGCTCGCTGCCTCGTGCACGGTCGCGTTCGCTCAAGGCCCGAGCCCCACGGCTGCCGATACGGTCAAGCGCGGCGAATATCTCGCGCGCGCCGGCGACTGCATCGCGTGCCATACGAAACCGGGCGACAAGCTTTTCTCCGGTGGCCGGCCCATGCCGACACCGTTCGGTACCCTCTATTCGCCGAACATCACACCCGATAACGAAACCGGCATCGGGCAATGGAGCGCCGACGAGTTCTACTCGATGATGCACACCGGCCGCTCGCGCGACGGCGCGCTGCTCTATCCCGCGATGCCGTTCGGTGCCTACACGAAAGTCACGCGGGCCGACAGTGACGCGATCTTCGCTTATCTGAAGTCCGTGCCGCCCGTGCGGCAACCCAATCGGCCGCATGAACTGCGCTTTCCGTACAACAACCGGCAACTTCTGATCGGTTGGCGCACGCTCTATTTTCACGAAGGCGAATACCAGCCCGACCCGACCCGCTCCGTCGAATGGAATCGCGGCGCCTATCTGGTCGATGGGCTCGGCCACTGCTCGATGTGCCACACCGCTATCAACGCGCTCGGAGGCAGCTCCGAATCGACGGCGTTCGAAGGTGGTCTGATTCCGATGCAGGACTGGTACGCGCCATCGCTCACGTCGAACAAGGAGGCCGGTCTCGGCGATTGGAGCATCTCCGACATCGCCGATCTGCTGCAAAAGGGCGTTTCCCGCCGCGGAGCCGTGTATGGACCGATGGCGGAAGTCGTCTACGACAGCTTGCAATACCTGTCCGACGACGACGTGCGTGCGATGGCGGTCTACCTGAAGTCGTTGCCGCAACACGGCGGAGCGACCAGCGGTTCGAACGGGAACGTATCGCGCGAAGAACGGGGACTGCTGTTCACGCTCGGCGGCAAGATCTATCAGGCGCAGTGCGCCAGTTGTCATGGCAAGTCCGGCGAGGGCAAGCTGCCCGACTTCCCGCCGCTTGCGAACAACCAGTCGATTCAAATGACATCGGCCGTCAATCCGATCCGCATGGTGCTCAACGGGGGATACGCCCCCGGCACGGCCCGCAACCCGATGCCGTACGGTATGCCGCCTTTCGCGCAATCGCTGACCGACGATGAAGTGGCTGCTGTCGTCACGTATATCCGGACCGCCTGGGGCAACCGCGGCGCGCCTGTCTCGGCGAAGGAAGCGAACGCACTGCGCTCCGCTGCCTTGTATTGATTGGAGGACGCCATGAACACCAACGAAGTGCGCGCGCCGGTCGAGCCCGGCGATGACCGGCAGGTCGAGGAAATCGTCCGCTCCGGGCCGCGCGGCGCCCTCGCCGTTGCGGGCATCGCCACGGCCATCGTCATCGCGTTGTGGTTCGCGTTCTACTTCCTCGTCTTTCTACCTCGCGGCGTCATTTACTGATCGAACGACATGTCGAACACTCCCCACCCCGGCCACTCGGACGGCGCGGACGTCGTAGAGCGCATCGAGCGCAACTGGGCGATCGTTGCGGTCGGCCTCATCGCCGTGCTCGTCGCCATGGTCGTCTATACGGGCTTGCATTGGGCCATGATGCCGCCGTCGCGCGTCGAGACCATCGACCCGACGACGCTGCACGTGACGGGCGAATTCATCGAGAGCAATCTCGGCACGGCGCGCGAAGCCGATGGCTCGGTGACGGTGCGCGTCGTCGCGCAGCAATACTCGTTCACGCCGCAGTGCATTCTCGTTCCGGCCGGCACTCCGGTGACGTTTCGTGTGACGAGCGCCGATGTCGTGCATGGCTTTCTCGTCACCGATACCAATATCAATTCCATGGTCGAGCCCGGTTACGTATCGACCTTCAAGACGAAGTTCGACAAGCCGGCCGAGCATCTGATGCCATGCCACGAGTACTGCGGCACAGGTCACGAAGGGATGTGGGCCAATGTGAAGGCGATCGATCGCGCCGAATTCGACAAGCTCGCGGCAACTGACCGGAGACTCAGCTGTGTTAAATAACCGACGTCTCGTGCTTGCGCACTTCTGGTTCGCGTTCGCGACCTTCGGCGTGGCGCTGCTGCTCGGCGCGTGGCAGATGTACGTGCGTTCCCCGCTGCATGCATGGCTTCGCCAGCCCGAGCTCTACTACCGCTCGGTCACGGCGCACGGCTCCGTCATGGGCTACGTCTTCCCGACGCTGATCGCGATGGGTTTCGGCTATGCGATCACCGAGCTTTCGCTGGGCCAGACGCTGCGCGGCAAACGCTGGGCATGGGCGGGCTGGTGGCTCGTCGTGGTCGGCTCGCTCATGGCGATGGTGACCGTCGCGCTCGGCAGTGCCTCGGTGCTCTACACGTTCTATCCGCCGATGATCGGCAGTCCTTTCTATTACCTGGGCGTCGTGCTCGTCGTCGTCGGGTCGTGGATATGGGTTGCGCTGATGTCGATCAATCTGCACGTCTGGAAACGCGCGAACCCGGGCAAGCCCGTGCCGTTGCCGATGTTCGCTAACGTGGCGGGATCGTATCTGTGGGGCTGGACCGCTGTCGGCGCCGCGCTCGAAATCCTGTTTCAGATTCTGCCTGTCGCGTTCGGGCTCAAGTCGACGATCGATTCCGGGCTTGCCCGCGTGTTTTTCTCGTGGACACTGCATGCGATCGTTTATTTCTGGCTGATGCCCGCTTACATCGCCTACTACACGCTCGTGCCGCGCGCCGTCGGGGGGCGCCTGTACAGCGATGGCATGGCGCGCATTTCGTTCATTCTGTTTCTCGTCGTGGCGATGCCGATCGGCATCCATCACCTGTTCGCCGACCCGCAGGTGGGCTCGGGCTTCAAGTTCCTGCAGTCGGTCTTCACGGCGCTCGTTTCGGTGCCGACACTGCTGACCGTTTTCACAATCTGCGCATCGGTGGAAATCGCCGGGCGGCTGCGCGGGGGCCGCGGCGCATTCGGTTGGCTGCGCGTGCTGCCGTGGCACGAACCGATGATGCTCGCCGTGGCGTTTTCGTTCGTCATGCTGGGTTTCGGCGGCGCGGGCGGGCTCATCAACATGAGCTACCAGCTCGATTCGACCATTCACAACACGCAGTGGATCACGGGCCACTTCCATCTGATCTTCGGCGGCGCCATCGTCATCATGTATTTCGCCATCGCCTACGAGCTGTGGCCGCAATTGACGGGGCGTGCGCTATCGAGTGTCACGCTGATGAAGTGGCAGCTCTGGCTATGGTTCATCGGAATGATCGTGACGACGTTTCCGTGGCACTACGCCGGCATTCTCGGCATGCCGCGACGCATGGCGTACTTCGATTTCAGCAATCCGGCCCTGGCGCCCGAGGCGATCACCGTCACGATGTCGACCGTCGGCGCGTTGATCCTGGTCGCATCCGCAGTCCTGTTTTTCATGGTGTTGGTGCGCGGGCATCGCGGTGCCGCGGTGACGCCCGCGCAGTTCGAATTCGCGACGGCCGTGCATCCGCCCAAGACGCTTCCCGTCGCGCTCAACAGCTTCGGGTTATGGCTTGCGCTGATGATCGGGCTGACGGTGGTCAACTACGGTTACCCGATCGCGCAACTGCTCGTGCTCAAGGAGACCGCGGTGCCCGCGGTCTGGATGGGGGGCCAGCGATGACGACGGAACGGCTTTTCTCGCTGCGCAACCGATGGTTCGCACTGAGCGTCGGATCGACGGTTGGGATCGCGGCCGTGGCGGCGCTCATCGGCTTCGTCTGGCTGCCTTCGGTCCAAACCGATGCGCAGTTCACCGGCATCTGGAATGCGATCTGCAGCGCGGCGGGCGTGCCGCAAAAGTGGCTGATCTCGACTCCGCTCACCTCGCGCGTGAAGACGAGCGATGTGGTGTTGACGCCGTCCACGCTCGGCAATGTCGATGCACTTTCGATCGGCCGCGGCGCCACGCTTTCGTTGCGGTGCACGATGTGCCACGGTCCGCAGGGGCTGAGCCAGGCGAACTCGCCCAATCTGGCCGGCCAATATGCGTTGGTCATCTACAAGCAGTTGCGCGATTTTCAAAGCGGTGCGCGCACCAATGCCGTCATGACGCCGATGGTCGCGACGCTGAACGATGAGGACATGCGCGACCTGGCGGCCTACTACGCGGGCTTGCCGCGTCCGGCCGGCTATCACCCCGCATCGCAGCCGGTGCCCGATATCGTTGCGGTCGGCTCGCCGATGCGCAACATTGCGCCGTGCGCGTCATGCCACAGCGCAGCGGATCGCAAGCTGGGCGCACCGTGGCTCGAGGGCGAGCCCGCCGTCTATATTCGTGCGCAATTGCAGGCGTTCGCGTCGGGCGATCGCCATAACGATACGAGCGAACAAATGCGCAATGTCGCTCGACAGATGACGGCAGGTGAGATCGAGGCTGCGGCGCAGTACTATGCGAGCCAGCGGCCGTAGCTATCGTTGCCCCGCGTCCGCAGGCGCGGCGCAACGACGATCTTCATTCCGTGCGAGCGCTCGCACGAGCCTTGCCGCTCATTACCGCGTGATCGAGTGGCAAGGCGGTGGTCTGCTTGACGACTTCCATGGCGAAGCTGGCGCTCACATCGAGCAGCTCGGCGACTTTGATCAGCCGTTTGTACACACTGTCGTACCCCGCGATGTCCGGCACGACCACCTTCAGTAGATAGTCGACCTCGCCCGACATGCGATAGATCTCGACGATCTCGGGTACCGTCGCGACGCCCTTCAGAAACCGTGCGGTCCAGGCATCGTTGTGTTGGCTCGCGCGAATCATGACGAAAGCGGTGAGCCCCAGATTGAGCTTCGCCGGATCGCAGAGCACCACCTGCTTGCGAATCACGCCTTCCTCGCGCAGCCGCTGGATGCGCCGCCAGCAGGGCGTCGGCGACAGATTGACGGCGCTTGCGATTTCGTTCAGGCCGAGCGAAGCATCTTCCTGCAATAGCGTAATTATTTGCGCGTCTATTCTGTCCATAGCCAATCTGCTGAAAAAGTTTTTCAAGTATAGGCGTAGTACGCGTATGACGCGAAGGCAATGCGGCCACGAACTGTCGATACGGACAGCGAAGGGCTTCGGTGTCCGTCACGGTGCTTCGCCTCGTCAAAGGAGCTCGTCCCCCTTGCCGTATTAAATTGGGCTTCGTATTCGAGAGAGGGGCAAGCGATGACTATTTCGTTATTCAGACGCACATCGGCTCACGGCGTTGGCGATAGCGCCGATCGACCCGGACCGAGGCATGCGCGGGTTGCGACCGAGCCCGCAGCGAACTCGCTGCCTTCGACGTTGGGCGGGCTTCGACGATTGGAGAACGGGCTGCGCAAAGTGTTGCCGCAGCCATTGGCCCGTTCGTTGTTCACCCGCCTCGCGCCGCTTCCTTCAGCGAACAAAGGCTCGGCGGACTCGGCTCGCTCACACCATGAAGACGCCGGCGCTGGGCGCGCACCCGTGGACAATCGCGGCGCGCGCTTTTCCAGCACCCCGGGCCCCGACCTCGTCGAACTGGCTGCGGCGCTCGTGGACTTCGAGAACGAGACGGTGCGTTACCTCGAGATCGGAAGCATTCTTGATAAATGCGAGACCGGGCGCGCCGCGATGAACGACGATCTCGCCCAGGCCGTCTTTCGTGCGATCGCGTCGTTTCAGGATACGCCGCGGGGCGAGTTGCTCGATCGCGCGCTCCACTTGGTTTGCCGCGATCCGAATTTGAACGTTTCAGCGCAGACACTGGTGTACGACGAATGGTTTCCGGACGAATGCGAGCAAGTCTTCAAGCATATGTATGCCGCGGTGATGGCGTCGGAAGACACCCCGGAACGGGCCGCGCGGCTCGCAACGCTTACCGCGCTGCTTTATCGATTGCCGCCTTTGGCCCACGACGAAGCTGTCGATAAAGTGGTTGAAGTGATCGCCGGGACGGAAAGCATGGAAAACAGGTGGGCGCCGCTGACCGAACTGCGCAGGCATGCGGACCGCCTGTGGCACGACAGCCATGACAGAGCGTACCTGCTGCGGGTGATCGAGCAGCTCGGTGGCAAAGCCGTCATAACGTTGCAGCACGTCTGATCGTATGCGTGGCGGTCGGTTCTCAGAAACGGTATATACTGTTTGCATCGTTTGCCGACAGGAAGACCACCATGACTGATGCAACCACGCCGAAGCGCGCTACGGGCAGGACGGCGGGCGTGCCGAAACACGCGAACGGGCATGCGAGAGCGCACAGCGACGCTCGGTCCATTCAAGTGAATGAAGCAGCTACTGAGCCGGCGCATGTTTCCGTCAAGGCGGGGAAAAAGGGCAGAACCGGGAAGACGGCCGCAGCCGTGCCGGCGCCCGAAAAAACCAAGCGCCAGAAGAAAGAGAAGGTGGTGCGCGACAGTTTCACGATGCCCAAATCGGACTACGAGCGGATTGCGTCGCTCAAGCAGAAGTGCCTCGACGCCGGCGTCGCGGTCAAGAAGAGCGAGTTGCTGCGCGCCGGGCTGATCCTGCTCGACGCATTGCCGAGCAAACGTCTCGTCGCAGCGGTCTCGACGGTCGAAACGGTGAAAACCGGCCGCCCCGCGAAGGACTGAGTTCTCGTCGTGCCGCAGCATGCCGTCGAAAATAAAACGACGCAGGCTGTAACCGCGTATGCGGACATCGCGAATTAATGCACAGCTTCCTTGATCGGCCGACGCCTCTCGCGCGATGCGTCGGCCCCGTGCATCTTCTCGATGGAGACCGACATGCAAACTGCTCATTCCGGGGCCGCGGCTTCCCCTGCCGTAACGGGCCTGCGCGGACGATGGAACCGGCTCGCCGATCTGGCGTCGCGAAGCATCAGCCATTCATTGCTGGCACTCGTGTGCCGCGCGGCCATTGCAGCGATTTTCTTTCTTTCGGGGCGCACCAAGGTCGCCGGATTGCTGACGCTGACGCCCGGCACCTACCAACTGTTCCGCGACGAATACAAGATTCCGTTGATTCCCCCGGAAATTGCCGCGCACATCGCCGCCTATTCCGAGCATTTCTTTCCGTTGCTGCTCGTGCTTGGGCTCTTTACGCGTGGCGCGGCGTTGGCACTGCTCGGTATGACGACCGTGATCGAAGTGTTCGTCTATCCCGATGCGTGGCCTACGCATCTTTCATGGGCAGGACTGTTGCTTTACCTGGTTGCACGCGGCGCGGGCTCCGTTTCGCTCGACCGGTGGCTCGGTATCAAGTAACGAGTCGTCCCCCTACGCGATCGTGCGAAGCTTGGCCGCGAGCGCTTTCAAGCCCCGATGCACGCCCACCTTGACCGCCGATTCGGACAACCCCGTCAGTTGCGCCGTTTCGGCGACGGAAAGTCCCTCGAGCTTCACATGCTGAATCGGCAGGCGCTGCTTGTCGGGGAGTTGCTGCAGCAGCTTGCCCAGATCTCGGCGGGCCGAGGCGGGCTCGTCGTCGCACACGGCGAAGATATCGATGTAATCGTCGATGGGATCGTGCAGCGACTCGCGCCGCGCCCGCGCGCGAAAGAAATCCATCAACTTGTAGCGTGCGATGGCGTGCACCCACGCCGTGAGCGGTTCGTCCGCCCGATAGGTGTGGCGCCCGTTATGGACCGCGAGCAGGATTTCCTGCACGAGATCTTCGACGTCGTCGCTCAATTGCGGAATGCGTCTGCGCAGGAAGCCGCGAAGATGGCGCGTCAGCTCGCTCAGAAACGTCTGATAAGCGAGCGCGTCCCCGGCCATTGCATCGATGAGCAGGGCTCTAAGGCGAGTCTCTACCGATTGCACGTCGTATCCGTCGGCGAATTCACCAGTGCAGCCATTTGGGGCCCAGCAGTGCCCCGGCCACGGTCGGCACGAGCATGCCGAGGACATACCAGAGCGCCCAGAACGCGACGCTCATCTCCGGGCAATGCAGGCAGTAGGCGATAGTGGCCGTGGCGCCGGCCAGCAGCCCCGTGGCCGCGCCGGCGAGGCGCAGGTTAGTCGGCGCAAGCCCACGTACGGCCGCAAATGAGGCCACGAACCCTGGAATCGACAAGAACGCGATATTGAAAGGGCAGGAGCGCCAAGTTTCGCCCATCACCAGCGCGACGCGCGCACCTGCCGGCGCCAGCAGCACGACGATGAGCCCCGCCAGCCAGACGGCGGCGACGGGCACGCCGATCCCGGCCCACGCCAGACCGACGCGTGCGCCCGGGCGTGCGAGCCGGATCGTGACGCCGAGCGCGCCGGCGGCGAGCGCGACGGGCAGCGCGACCTTGGCCCAGAAAATCGGCGTGGCCGACACGGTGCCAATGTCGGGCCGGACGCCATAGACGGTCACGACCAGCAGCGTCGCGCCGAGCGCGGCTGCAAGCAGCGCCCAGCCGAAGCGCCGGGCCACCACGTGCCGATCGACCGGTGTGACGCCTTTTGCTAGCAACGAGACCAGTAAATCGGTTTCCATGTCCATATACCTCGGTTCATGAATATAGTTCGCTGCGCGCGCCGTTGCGGTTACAGCGCGGGGCGAAATCGCGATTATCGTTCGAAAGTGTGCGGTTTGTGTAACCGTCGGCCCGTATCGTGCGAACTAAGAAGCAGTCGCGGGCGCGATGGTTTTCGTCCGTTTTTATTCTCATATTGATGAAGGCTTACATCATGCATGCGAGCGACATGGGCGGAAGTATCCGAACGATCGTTTCGGTGTACCAATGAACGGCAGGGCTATGAGCACGCAGCCGCAGCCGATACTGCTCGGGGCTGGCCTGGGCCTCAAGCCGGCGCACTACGAGGACGCCCGGAGCGCACGTATGCCCGGGCTCTGGTTCGAAGTGCACCCCGAGAATTACATGGTCGACGGCGGCCCGCGCCTGGCGTGGCTCGAGACGATTCGCGCACATCACCCGATATCGCTGCACGGCGTAGCGCTTTCGCTGGCGGCGGCCGCACCGCCAGACGAAACCCACCTCCTACGCCTGAAAACGCTCGCGCAACGCGTGCAGCCGGCGCTGGTTTCCGAGCATCTCGCGTGGTCAGCCTGGCGCGGGCATTATCTTCCGGATTTGCTGCCGTTTCCGCGCACCCACGAGGCGCTTGCGCGCATCACCGCGAATATCGAACGTACGCAAGAAGTGCTCGGCCGCCCGATCGCCATCGAAAACCCCGCTCATTATTTGACGATCGAGGGGCATGAGTGGAGCGAAACCGATTTCTTGCGCGAACTGTGCCAGCGCACCGGCTGCGGCCTGCTTCTCGATGTCAATAATGTCTACGTCAGTGCGCGCAACGTGGGCGTCGACGCGCACGCATATATCGACGCAGTCCCGGCCGATCGCATCATGGAGATCCATCTCGCCGGTCATTCGCTCGATGCCGGCACCTCACCGGCGCTCGTCATCGATTCGCATGACGCCGCGATTGACGATGCCGTCTGGGCACTCTATAGGCATGTCATCGAGCGAGTGGGCCCGCGACCGACGTTGATCGAGCGCGACGACAACATCCCGGCGTTCGACGTACTCTGCGGCGAGCGCGGCGTCGCACAGGCGTTGCTCGATGGTGCGGCCCGATACGGTCGCGACGGCAGCCGGACCGAGAACGAGGTGGGCGCATGAACGGTTCGCTCGAGCGCTTCCAGGACGCATTCGCCGATGCGCTTTTCGGTGCCCAACCCGGCGACGAACGCGTGGCACGCCTTCACGAACAGCCCGGCTTCTCGGTATATCGCAATACGGTGTTCAAGGGCTGCGTCGATGCGTTGCAAGCCAATTTTCCGGCTGTAGCGCGGCTCGTCGGCGAGGCGTGGTTTCGCTCGGCTGCTGCGAGCTACGTCGGTGAGCATGCGCCGGCCGACGCGCGTCTTGTCCACTACGGTGCGGACTTCGCCGCTTTCCTCGAAGATTTTGAGCCGGCGCGCGGCATGCCATATCTTGCGGAAGTGGCCCGCCTCGATGCGCTTTGGGTGCAAGCGCATACAGCGCCTGATGAGGTACCGATCGATGCCGGCGCGGTGGCGACGTTATCGGCCGAGGTGCTCGGCCAAGCGATATTGCGCCCGCATGCTACCGCCCGCTGGATCGCGTTCGATACGATGCCGGCATTCACGATCTGGCGCGCGAACCGAGAAGGGTGGGACGTTCCGGACGATCTCGTGTGGCAAGGCGAGCGGGCGTTGCTGCTCCGTGCCTTCGGCGAAGTCACATGGCAACCGCTTAGCGTGGCGGGCTATGTGTTTCTCGATGCGTGCGCCGTGGGCCAGCCGTTCGATGCGGCGGCGGCGCGGGCGCTCGAGGCGCAGCCCGAGGCAGCACTCGGCGATGTCGTCGGCGAATTGTTGGGTGCGGGTACGTTTAGTGCTGTCAAAACGGAACGGCGATGAACGCGCATTGAGCTGCGATGGCTCCCTGAGCCGCAGACCGAAGGTCCGACGATGCCCGTTGCGCGCATGCGCCCATCGCCTACACTGGGGAGTGCCGTCTGCCGGCCGGGGTGACGGCTCCGACGAATCGGGCGCCGCAGCCGAACCGACTCCAGCGGGCGAATGACGGCAAGGGCCGCGAAGTCACACCGCTGCCCGGGCTCATCTGGAACGAAGGTCAACGAAGGAGTCCCATCATGTTGCAAACGAGCGAGATCCAGAAACGCTTCAGTCATCTACAACAAACCATCGGCGAAGCATCGCGCACCTGCGGAAGCAGCCAATCGGTCCCGCAAGATCTGAAAAAATGTGTCGAGCAGCTCGACAGCGAATGCCAGAAGGCGCAGTCCGTCATGGCTTCTCAGGACCAGGATCAGATGCGTGAATGCATCGATCAGATGGAGAGCATCAGCGATCGCGCGGAGCGCGCGTGCAAGAGCGCCGGCGGACTCGACGCGAAAGTGAAGCAGTGCGTCGATACGCTGCATAACGAATTGTCCGATTTCAAGCATCAGCTGCACTGATGCGCATCGGTTCGTACTGCGAAGTTCGTCGCAGTACGAATTGCACTGCATGAATCGTTAGCCGTGAAACGGCACGGCCGTGCAACGCTTCATGCCTGCTCCGGAGCCGCGCGGACCACTGCGGCTCCTTGGACAATCGCTCTGGCGAGAGCATGCCCGAGCCCCATCGCAATGAAGCCGACGGCAAAGTGAGCCAATTGGACCACCCAGTGGAGCGAACCCGGCAACAGCTGCAGCTGCGCGACGCCGAGCACCGGCACGATCACGCTCCAGGCAAGCGCGAACAGTACGAAGCCGAGACGAACCCGTGCGAGCAGCGCCAACGCCACCAGCACCCAAAGCGATAGAACCAACAGCGCGCCAAGCAGCATGTGCAGCGGGACGAGCGACAGTGCGTGGCCCGACCAAAACAGGAAGCCAAGGACGATAAGGGCGAGCCCTGAGAGACTCACCACGAACCGTGCAGCGACAACAGTGCGTTTCATGTTAGCTGACCTCGCATCGATTGGAACGGGAGGGGAGAAAGGCCGGCAATAGGCCACACGGGGCCTGCTGAAGGATCGGTGCCGATCAATAGAGAGACGCCGTGGCGGCTCCGCTGAACAACAGCGCGAGCTGCAACGCGGAGAATACCAAGATTGCGCCGATCGCACCGATGGCGAGCGCACGACGGGCGCGTGTCGTGCGAAAGCGGTAGCGCAATGCGACGCGCGCAAGCGCCCTGTTCGCCCCGATGCTGCCTAGACCGATCAGTGCGACGGTGGTCGCTACGCCGGCCGCCATCGCGAAGGTGGCTGCGATGCCCGCAGCGGTAGCGTGAACCGCCATCGATGTAACGAGCGCGAAAATCGCGCCGACGCACGGGCGCGCGCCGGAGGCCAGCCCGAGCATGAAGATCTGCTTGAGCCGCGAGCGCGATGCGTCGTTGCCCATAGCCGGTACGTCGATTGCCGTTTGAAATCGAGGCGATGTATTGCCGCGCGGCATGCTCGACAGGCTTGCCAGGGGGCTGCGCAAATAGACGCCTTGTGTTGTTGCGTCGTCGGGGCGTGCAGCATCGACGGCGGTTGAAACCGTGAGAGGTGGGCCGATTTCATCGCCACGGGGGAACCGCACAGCCGGCGGTTCGTCGCAGCATCGATCGCGCGCGCGGCTCGATCTGATCGCCCATGCACTCGTCGCGCAGAGCAGCGCGTAGCTGACGATCTCCATGGATGCCGCGTGCGGCATGACACGCGTGAGCCCGGCGTGGGCGAACCATGCTGCGCCCAGCACGAGGCCGATTGCCGTCAGTGCCTGAACGATCGCTGTCCATGTGCTCAACAGGACAGCATCGCCAACGCGGGCCCTGCGAGAGCCCAGATAGGTAGTGACGACGAGCTTACCGTGACCCGGTCCGAGCGCATGCAGCGAGCCGTAGCCGAACGACACGATCACCAAAGTCGCCCACGCGGCCCATGATGCGCCATGCGGCCACTGCGCCAGGAAGCTTTCAATGCGGGCGTTGAAGTCCGCCTGGACATGCAGCCAGTTGCCGATGGCCGAGCGCACCGCGCTCGGCATATTGCGGATCCACCATGACGGCGGCGCGGCGGCGCTCGGTGGTGCCGAGGCTGCCGTTGCAGCGGAATCTGCCGGTTGGCCGAATACGTCGAGCGCTTGAGCCTGCGCGCCGATGCAAGCGCTGAACAGCGCGAGCGCGACCAACACACAGACCACCGATAACCTGTTTGGGGCGCGGAGGATATATCGCCGTGCGCACGAGCGTGCGTTCGCCAAGCCGGCATACGCGCGACGAGAGGATAGGCGTGCGGCGGCTAACATGTGATTTCACTCGCGCTCGGCAAGACGAAGCCGTTGAAAATCGGGTGCATCTTGTCGACGAATGATCGAGTCGAGCAGTTGTGCGGCGAACCAGGCCCGAACGATACGGGCGAGTCCGCCTCGGGTTCGTAATCGACGTAGTACGAGGGGTCCCAGATGCCGAGGACTACTTTCTTGCCCCTCACATCGACCGGTGAAACAAGCGGTAGCCGAAACGAATAGACGATCTTGCCGCCATCCACGGATACCTTGAATCCGGTCGGCTCGCCGACGGTTTTCGGGTCGCCGTCGACGAAAACATGCGTGAAGTAGCCACTGTGCGCGAGCGATACAAAGGCTTGATCGTGGAAACGCTTCGTTTGAGCCGCATCGAGCGGCCCGTTCGCCGGCAACTGGTCGACGCCGACGAGCTGCACCGGAAAGCCTTCCGTAAAGCGCCAATGCTCCTCGATCGCGACGATCGAGGTACCGTCCGTTTGGACGATCGCCGCGTACTTTATCCAGACGTGCGGATGCGCCAGTGCGATGTTTGCCGGCAATAACAGGCAAACCAACGAGATTCGCGACAGCGCGAGGGCAAGGCGAGTGCGGCAGAGCATTGGGTGGGCATTGCGCGGCGGTGGAAAGTGGCGCTCATTATCACATCCGATCGATGTATGCCGGTCATTCAGCCGCGCCGGTAACGGATTTGCCGACGTGTAACGCACGCAGCCCGATTCGCGCATCGTCGGATTCTCCCGAAGGCCGAATCTGCGGCATGAAAAGCGCGAATACGGCGAATGCGGCGGTCGCCGCCATCGACAGCGCCACGAATCCGGTCGCAAACCCGAAGCGATCTACGACGAAGCCTCCTATCAGATTGCTCAACGTTAGTGTGACGAGGTCATGAGACGATAGCGGAAATTACGCCCTATGACGAAGCAACTGTGACCAAGAAGAGCAAGAACCCCAAGGCGCCGAAGCTGTTCCCCGGTGAGCTAATCGATCAACTGCTGGCGCAGGTGCAGAACAAGGATGCCGAGTCGATTGTCGGCGAATCGGGCCTGGCCGGGCAACTGAAGAAGCAACTGGTTGAGCGCGTGCTGGTGGCGGAGCTGAGCCACCACCTGGCAACCGAAGCTGAGCAAGGCAAGAGCAGCAACCACCGCAACGGCACGAGGGCCAAGACGGTCCTCACGCCCAATGGCGAACTGAAGCTAGATATTCCGCGCGATCGACAGGCGACGTTCGAGCCGCAGCTGGTGGGCAAATATCAGCAGCCGGCTGCCGGGCTTCGACGATCACGTCATCAGCATGTACGCTCGCGGCATGAGCGTGCGCGAGATCCAGGGTCATTTGCTGGAGCTGTATGGGCTGCAAGTTTCGCCCGATCTGATTTCGACCGTCACCGATGAGGTGCTGGCCGAGGTCGAACAATGGCAGCAACGCCCGCTCGAGGCGATGTATCCGATCGTCTATTTCGACGCCCTGCGGCTGAAGATCCGCGACGAAGGCACGGTCAAAAACAAGGCCGTGTATTTTGCGCTGGGCATTCGGGCCGATGGCCGCGGGTACGAGGTGGTGATGATTAGAGGGAAGCTGAGGGCGGATAAGCTGCCAAGGTAATCACGGATAGGGCTAGAGAAATTGCATGCAGACGAACGATGCCGACGTGCGCGAGTTGCGCGATCGATGGAAGGCAGGAAAGTACAAGGACGTGCTCGAGGCGATTAAGGGTGCCTTGCCGGACGACGCATGGGTGCCTTTGTGTGACACCCTGCCTCATTTTGTGGATGGATCGCCAACGCTTGACCTGCGCAGTGCCGTGCTACTTGCTTGCAAGCTGAAAAACTTGGAATTGGCCGGCAGTCATCTTGGCATCGGAGTGTTCGATGGTACGCAGTTCGAGGAGGTCGGGTTTCAAGGCGCGATCCTTGATGGCGCATCCTTCCGAGGATGTGACTTCTATCTGGCGCAGATGCTTCCCATCTACGGTGACGGCACCGATTTCCGCCACGCGCGATTCCGGAAATCGTTTATTGATTATGCCAAGTTGAAGAACGCCGACTTTTCCGGTGCGACTTTTTCTGACGGAGGTCTGGATTGTTCCGAACTCACCGTTTGCAATTTTTCTGGCGTGCTGGTCGAGCGAAACCGATGGCGCAGGAACACGATGACACGATGCGATTTCGTCGCGGCCCGCTTCGTGGAGTGCAGACTGACGGTATCGAGGTTCGACGGCGGGCGGCTGGTCAATGTCACATTCGAGAATTGCGACTTGAGCGGAGTGGACTTCCGGGGTGCGGACCTGACGGGTGTACGGTTTCTTGGCGGCACGTTTGGTGACGTTCAGCAGGGTCACATGACCTACCGGACTCGGTTCGACGATACGCCGGAGGCGCGCCGTGCCGTTTCTGTCGGTAGTACGGAGAATCGGCATACCATCGAATGGTGTCCAGTTGTGCCTGATTCCAGCAAACCCGCCCCCCAGGTCGCTCGGCCGAAGTTGAAGGGCTTGCCCGGTGAGCAGGTACCGCAGAGCGGATGGTGGGTCAGTCCGGCACTTGGCAGTGAACACGGGCGGCGTTATTTCAAGTCGGGGGAGAAATTTCCGGACATTAAATCGACGGACTGGGGACTCGTGATCTGGACCTACAACTCCGCCGATTAGGGCTGATCCGACGGATGAGTGAACGTCGCTTCGCCTCGCTGGCGAAGATAGTTCCGGCGGAGCAGTTGCCGCTTGTCGTGTCTCGGTCTCCGAAGGGGGCGCGCCACGTTACCGGGCGGCAAACTTCGACGCCGCCAGTCAATAAACATGACTACTGTAGCTCGATTCTCTTTATTGGCCACTGCGTTACTGGCTTCCCAACTGGTGTGGTGCGCACAGGATCGGTCCGAGATGGATTTTCCAAACCATGCGCGACTGGTCTACTCGGCCCCCGGTATCGCCTGACCTGAGTCGTACCTTCGGACCCGGTTGGACACGTTTCACAATCACTCGACCTGACGGCAGCACGCTGCCGATCGTCCCGGACGAAACACTCACCGCCGATGGCGGAGTTATTTTTTCGACTGTTGACGCTAGCGCGCGTTCGCACGACGGACGCTATGTCGTGCTCGATCTCACTCGTAACGGGGTAACGGAAACCGAGCACGGTAAGCCCTCCGTTGAAAGTCGGGAGTTTTGTCCGATCCTTGACACCCAGACCGGGTGCGTCGCACGCGACGATACCGGTGTAGTCTGCGGTGGATCGTGGGACGACAAGAGGGCGTTTTCACTGGTGAACATGCCAGCGGGAACCCCGTAAGCTTGCAAGCGGCGTTCGAACAAATACGACGCGGAGCAATCATGACCCTTCAGCAATTGGAGACGTTTTTCTGGAGTGTGAAGCTTGGCAGCTTCTCTGCTGCCGCGGAGCGTTTGTATGCGACTCAGTCCGCAGTCTCGATGCGTGTGCGAGAACTAGAGCGCACCTTAGGCGTCGATCTGTTCGATCGAACGCATCGAAACGCACGGCTCACACTCAAGGGACGGGAGTTGATGGACTATGCAAGCCGCATCCTTGATCTATCGACGGAGCTTGAGCATCGCCTGAGTGCACCGGAAGCCGTATCGGGAACCGTTCGCTTCGGAGTCGCAGAGGTCGTCACCACGACCTGGTTGCCGCGACTCATTACGCTCATCGCCGAGCGTTTTCCCAACGTGCGGCTCGAGATTGAAGAAGCGCTGACAGCGGAACTCATGGCGAGCCTGAACCAGGCCGAACTGGATCTGGTCCTAGCGCCAGGACATACACGTACGCCCGGCGTGTCGACGCTCTCTCTGGGTACGGTCGATTTTCAATGGATGGCCAGCCCCGGCCTCGGACTGGGCGGGCAAACATATTCGCCTCGCGACCTCGCGGAGTTCCCCATCATCGGTATGAAGGAATCTTCATTTCATTACACGGCGCTGGAAGACTGGTTTCTGATCGAACATGCGCGCTGTCGTTATCTTGCCCGGTGCAAGAGTGTCACCGTGGCTGCCTCGATGACGATCGCGGGCATGGGGGTTTCCTACCTGCCAGTACGCTCTTACGAGCAGGAGATCGCGCAAAACAAGCTCGCAATCGTCCAGGTGACGCCCCCCCTTGCACCGGTCGAATTCATAGCAGCTTGCCCCGTCGGCCAGACATATTCGCTCGCTCGCGCGATCGCTCAATTAGCGTGCGAGGTGAGCGACTTCCAGCAAACGAAGATCGTCAAGACGTAGTGGTAATCGTGCACTGCGCAACGCAACTTCAATTTTTTTAATGGATCCTCGCGCAAATTACTCGTTTGAGTTTGTGCTCTTGCAAGCCTATCTTTGACCTCGAGCACAGCGCATGTCCCCGCAGGACTCGCCCCGACTGTGCTGTGAGATAAGGAGGAAGACACATGGAAGCGGTCCTCATGCGCGAGGAGGCGCTCGCTCGTCCTGACGATGCGCGGCCCAAGAAGCTCGACGTAACGCTCAAGTCCATCACGTCGCTTGCAGAGAATATCAACGCTTTCGAGTTTGTGAGTGCCGATGGTAATCCCTTACCAGCGTTTTCGGCAGGTTCGCATATCGACGTCCATCTCCCAGGCGCGGTCATCCGTCAATATTCGCTTTGCAATGAACCGAGCGAACGTCATCGTTATGTGGTGGCCGTTCTAAAGGATCCCGAAGGGCGTGGAGGATCCGTGGCGATGCACGACACACTTCGAGTGGGTCAGAACGTCGTAATTTCGTCGCCGCGCAATCATTTCTCCCTTGCCGAATCGGCGCGAAGGCACTTGTTTATCGCCGGCGGGATCGGGATCACACCGATCATGTCCATGATCGCCGAGGTGCAAAAGCGGGGGGAGACGTTTCATCTCTACTACTGCGCGCGTGCGCCGCAACGCGCTGCGTTTCTCGACAAGCTCGGGCCTTTCATCGATCAAGGACTCGTGTCGCTACATTTCGACGACGGCGATCCGCGGAAGGGCCTCGATCTGGTGTCTACGCTGCAGGGCTGTTCGGAAGGCACGCACCTTTACTACTGCGGACCGGGTCGCTTCATGGATGCCATCGAGGCAGCTAGCTCGCATTGGAGCTCCGGCACGCGTCACTGCGAGCGCTTCTCCGCGAGCGGCGCTGTCGCGCCGTCCTCCATCGACGCCTCAAACGGCGAGAGTACCAGTGACACGCCGTTCGAAGTTGAGCTGCGACGCACCGGGAAGAGCTTCACTGTGCAACCGGGTGAGTCGATCGTTAGCGTGCTGCGCTCACATGACTTCGAAGTTGACACATCGTGTTGCGAGGGCCATTGCGGCACCTGCATGACGCGCTATCTCGAAGGCGAGCCGATGCATCGCGACACGGTGCTCGATGACGAAGATAGGGAGGAATTCATGATGATCTGCTGCTCGCGCTCGAAGAGCCCAAAGCTCGTCCTCGATCTCTAACTTAGAACCAAACGCTGTTCAACTCAACAGTCTGAGCGTCGCTCTCCGCGCCGCTCAGTGTTCCCCATCGACCTGGAAAGGACTCACGTCATGAGTACATTCGAATACGTGAAAGATTGCTGGTACCCGATTGGCTTTTCGTCCGAGTTTCCCGTCGGACAGTTGCAGGGGCACAAGATTGTCAGTCGCCCCATCGTAATGTGGCGTTCGGACAGCGGCGAAGTCGTTGCATTCGACGACCGATGCTGCCATAAGCGTTTTCCGCTTTCTCAAAGCAAATTGCTCGACAACGGACAACTCGAGTGCGCATACCACGGCCTGTGCTATGACACCTCGGGAAAGTGCACGGCGATTCCCTCCGCGCCAGACAAGCCCATTCCTCCGCAAGCCCGCCTGAGTCCAGTGCCCGTGCACGAGCAGGACGGCGTAGTCTGGGTTTGGCCTGGAAATCCTGCGGCGTCGAAACGCGTCAACCCGCCGCGCACCCAAGAGGTCAATGACGCCGAGAACTTGTCAATTGGCTCGCCCGCACCGCTGCATGTGCCAGCGAATTATCTGCTGCTCATTGAGAACCTGCTGGACATCACACACTTCTATCCGCTCCACGACGGCAATATCGGTGACAAGGAGAACAGCAAGATTCCAGTGGCACTGGAAGAGGGTGACAGCGAGGGTCACACCTTCGTGCGCACGACGCGCCACGTGCACGGCTACAGGCAGCCGCCGTATCTCAAGGAGTGGTTTCTCTACGACGAGGTCGAGCGTATCCATACGCACTGCATGGTCAGTCCCGGCCTGACCCGCGTCGTGATGCGTGTCGCACCCGAAGGCGAGCTGGGCACCGAGAAGGAGCGCGGCTATACCCTTCTTCATCTCCACTTTCCGGTGGACGAGCGCAACCTCGTCTGGCGATGGAACGTGTCCTGCAAAAACTGGCACACGACGCTGAGCGACCCGAACATGCAGACCGCGAGGAAGGTCGCGGAGATGTTTCCAGCGGTCGTCGCTCAGGACCAGTGGGCGCTGGAGCGTCAGCAACGCATGATGGAGTATCCAGACGACGGGTACTCGGAGCTGTTCCTCAAGACCGACAAAGCGCTGCGCCGCGCGCGTCAGATTCTGATGGGTCTGCAGCGCAAGGAACGCGAGCTTCAAATCGCTCCAATCGAGCAAAACGCGCCTTCGAGGGAATCCGCAGTGGCGTAATAAACCGAGAGGTCACTGCCGCCTGAAACAGAACGATTCGATACCCGAAATGGGCCGGGCGGCCTCACATACGAGAACATCGACCCTGCTTCAGGAGACACACTATGGAAACCCACGATACCTCGTCGTTGGCCGTAAGGCCCCAAGCCGTCCAGGATGACACGACCGATCGCAAGACCTTGCTACAGCGCGCCGTATCATCATGCGTATATGTGTTCGAACGGATGATGCCGGACCCGTTCGTCATCGTCATTCTGCTGACGGTGACGGTGGCGTGCTTCGCACTCGCTTTCGCGCCGAAAGGCACGCCCGACGTGATTTTGTCCGGTTGGTACAAAGGCATATTCGGCATTTTCACGTTCGCGTTCCAGATGGTGCTTGTGCTCGTCACGGGTTATGCGCTTGCTAGTGCGCCGTTGATCAAAGCCGGATTGCGCAATATAAGTCGGCTCGCGGTTGGGCCGATATCGGCCGTGCTTCTGGTATTTGGTATCGGCGCAATAGCGACATTCCTGAACTGGGGGTTTGGCCTCGTCGTCGGAGCCCTCTTGTCGAAGCAAGTAGCCAAGAAGGTCAGGGTGGACTTCGCATGGCTGGTGGCCGCGGCCTACAGTTCGTGGGTGCTGTGGGCGTTCACTGGAATGTCCAGTTCCATTGCGTTGTCGATAGCGTCGCCAGGTAATCCACTCAATATCGTGGAAAAGCATACGCACGCGGCCGTTTTGCTGTCGCAGACCGTGTTCACAAGCTGGAACCTCCTAGGCGGCGTCGCAGCGATGATCCTCATCCCGATCGTGTTCATTCTCATGCGGCCCGCTGAGAAGGACATCATCGCCGCGGACGTCGCTCTGCTTGAAGCTGAAGAAAAGAAGCTCGAAGAAGCAGCCGAGCCGACGACACGCACCTTTGCCAGTGTGCTGGACCGTTCGCGTCTCTGTGCGCTCGTGTTCGTGTTGGCGGGTGCGGGCTATCTCGCGATGCAGTGGACGCGTCGTGGCGTGAGTCTTGACATCAACACGGTGATCTTTATTTTTTTGCTGGCCGGACTGTGCCTGCACGGCAGCCCGCGGCGCTACGTGGGAGCAGTTACGGAGGCAGCCAAGGTTACCGGACCGATGCTTCTTCAGTACCCGTTTTACGGTGGAATCATGGGCATCATGGGGGCGACCGGGCTCGACGAGACGGTGGCACACGCCTATATCCAAATCGCATCGGGACCGACACTGCCGTTTCTGAGTTATCTCGCTTCCGGCGTCATCACTTTGTTCATTCCCAGCGGCGGCGGCCATTGGGCGGTACAAGGTCCGTTCACGATACCGGCGGCAATTCAGCTTGGGGCATCACTGCCAGGCACCTCGATGGCGATCGCGGCAGGCGAGATGGCGGGCAGTCTCTTGCAACCATTCTGGGCGATACCTGTGGTCGCAATCGCGGGTGTAGGTGTGCAACGTGTCCTGGGATTCACGCTCGTGATCTTCCTGACCGCTGGCTCCCTCCTCGGCTTTCTATATCTGCTGGTTGTGCCGGGATGGGCAGGCGGGTGATGAAATAAAAATGGATCGGTTATGTGCGCTTCGCCATGTTGGCGGGGCGCAAGACGCGCTGCGATTGAGCGCGAAGGCCGGAATAGTCTTGACGGATCGCTTGGAGGAAAAGTATGGATCAACCGCTGCAGGGAATTAGAGTCATCGAGTTTTGCAACGTGGCCGCAGGGCCTTTTTGCGGCATGCTGCTCGCTGACATGGGGGCGGACGTCATCAAGATCGAACATCCGCAAGGGGGCGATACGCTTCGGGCCTGGCCACCGATCTCCGAAGGGTACAGCGAGAATTTCGCCTCGCTGAATCGCAATAAACGCTCGGTCACGCTGGACCTGAAGAACCCCGACGACATCGAGCATGCGAAGTCTCTCATCAGGACGGCCGATGTCGTCATCGAGAACAACCGCCCCGGCGTGATGGGTCGCCTTGGCCTTGGCTACGAACGTATTCGCTCGATGAAGCCAAACATCGTCTACTGTTCGATTTCCGCTTACGGACAAACGGGGCCGCGCTCGCAAGAGGGTGGCTTCGATCTTACCGTACAGGCGATGAGCGGAATCATGAGTATCACCGGCGAGCCCGGTGGAGCGCCAGTCAAATGTGGCGTGCCTCTAGCCGACTTCTCTGCTGGCCTCTATGCCGCGTTCTCAATCGCGACCGCGTTACGCGGAGTCGCGCGTACCGGCGAGGGCACACACATCGATGTGCCGATGCTCGGCGCTACTCTCGCCATCGCCGCATTGCAGACTTCAGAATATTTTGGGACGGGTCGCGATCCTCAAAAGCTCGGCTCGGCGCACCCCCGCAATGCGCCCTATCAAGCGTTCAAAGCGCGCGACACATATTTCGGCATGGCTGCCGGCAACAACGCGCTGTGGAAGTCGGTGTGTAGAGTCGTCGAGCGTCCGGAATTTGAGGAAGACGCCCGATACACATCGACTACGCTGCGTGCGCAGCATCAGGTCGAGCTGCGCGAGTCATTGGAAGCGATCTTCGCCAACGAAGACGCCGAGCACTGGATCGAGCGGTTTCGCGAAGCAGGCGTGCCATGCGCCCCCATCAACACATACTCGCAAGTACTGTCGGACACGCAAGTGCAGCATATGGAGTGGGTGCAGCCGCTCGAATTGCCCAACGGCGTGCAGACGAAGACGTTTGGATCTCCCGTGAAGTTCTCTGGCAAGACGTCAGAAATTCGGCTGCGTCCACCCGCGCTCGGTGAGCATAACGCCGAGTTACTCAACAAGTCGGAGATCGAGGCATGAGCAGTATTGTTATTGACAGGCAACCTACGCACTGGCTGATCACGCTCAATCGTGCTGACAAGCTGAACGCACTTTCGGCAAGCATCGTTGAAGATCTGATTCAGGCTTTCGACGAAGCCGAAGCGGCCAAAGCTTCGGTCGTTGTCTTGCAGGGGGAGGGCCGCTGCTTCAGCGCCGGGTTTGACATGAGCGAGGCACTGGAGCAAAGCGAGGGAGATCTTGTTCTGCGGTTCATCCGAATCGAAACGCTCCTGAATAAGGTTGCGAGTTCGCCATGCTTTACCGTGGCCTTCGCGCACGGGAGAACCTTCGGTGCCGGCGTCGACCTGGTTGCGGCCTGCAACCTACGGGTCGCAGCACCCGGATCGACTTTTCGCATGCCGGGATTGAAATTCGGGTTGGTCTTGGGATCGGCCCGATTTGCGCGCATCGTAGGGACACGTGAGGCGCAACGTATTCTCGAAACGGCTGAAACGTTCGATGTCGACCGTGCTCGTGCGAACGGGTTCGTCGAACGCATTGCTGGCCCGGACGAGCACTCTAAAGTGATCGAGGACGCCGTAGAGCGCGTAAGCGCTTTGCCCGCGGAAAGTCGAGCGTTGTTGCGCCGAGCGCTGGATACCGAGCAAGCCGATACGGATCTCGCGGCGTTGGTGCGCTCGGCGGCGGCGCCTGGCCTGCACAAGCGCGTCGAGGCTTATCTGTCGGCGTCCAGAAAGTCCTGAGCGATGAGGTTCCTATCCACCGGTCGATCAGAGGCGTGAAATTCGAACGCGTTGTTCGGCGGCTCGAAACCGGGGATCCAAGGCGATGGCGGATTACGCAGAGTAAGGCGTCGAACATCGCGCCGCTGGCCGAGAGGAGTGCATGCAGCTTTTCGAATTCGCTGGGGCGCAGACGTCGATCCCTCGCTTCGCTGCCGGACGGTTTGCGAATGTTCTTCAAGGGGGTTCACGAGCGCTTCCATGCCCCATTCTTTGCGAGCGATCTCGAAGACGTGACTGATGGCTTGGAGCTCGAGCCGAATGGTGTTTTCTGCGCGTCCGGCTGCCCTGCGTTCGTCCCGATACTTTGCGAAATCCGCCCCACGCAGGTTCGCTAGAGTTCGATGTGACAGGTGGTTGTCGATCCAGCGTTGGATGCGGCGATTTTCCTGATAGGGGTGGCGCTTCTCGGGGACGATTTCGCGCCGATACCGTTCCAGTGCCGCACGGAGCGTAGTTCGCTCGGCTTGTGTGCGATCGACGTATGCGCCACCGTCAATCTCCGTCTCCACCTTTCGAGCCCATTGCTGAGCCTGCTGTTTGGTGTCGAACGAACGATAGACGGGCTTGTATCCGCGACGGCGGACTTCAGCGCGCCAATAAGCGCCGCGCTGGCTGATGTAGGCCATTTCCAGACTCCATGCGACAGATTGGGATCGCTTGGTCTGAATTCTTCCGTTCCGGCAGATTTCCGGCAAAGGCCAGTTTTTGACGCCTACACATGCGGGCTACAGACGAAAAAAAAGCACCGCGATCGCTCGCAAGTGCTTGATTTTCACCTACAGAATTCTTTGGTGGGGCGTGAGTGACTCGAACACTCGACCTACGGATTAAGAGTCCGCTGCTCTACCAACTGAGCTAACGCCCCAACAGATCGTCAATTATGCAGGACTTTTTTTTGCTTGGCTAGTGCCGGTACGCATTTCTCGCAAAAAAATCCGCGGCCGGTACCCGAGGCCCCTCTCCCCAGCGTCACGAGCCCTGGCTCCACGGCCCGCATCTTCCCGAGCACTCCCTCTTTGATTCGAGACGACGGCGGCCAGTATCATGGCGCCTTGCGCAGCCTCCATGCCGCGGCCCGCTGCACAGTCTGCCCAAAAATCCGCAAAAACCTCAAAAACCGCCCGAACATGTTCGATCAAGTCGTCTTCGCCGGCGGCGGCAACCGCTGCTGGTGGCAGGCCGGATTCTGGGAAGTCGTGCAGCCCGAACTCGGGTTGAAGCCGCGCGTCATTGCCGGGATTTCGGCTGGTGCCGCCACCGCCTGCATGCTCTACACCCGAAATTCGCAGTGGGTCATGCGCTATTACGAAGACGTGCTACGCGGCAACACGAAAAACGCCTATTGGGGCAACCTCTTGCGCCGCGGCGCATCGGTGTTTCCGCACTATCGAATCTACCGCCAGGCCTTGCTCGACATTTATGGCGAGTCGTTCGCCGAACTGGCCAGCGCGCCCGAGATCCGCATCGGCGTCTCGCACATACCGCGCTGGCTCGGCGCACACGTATCGGTCGCAGCGGGACTCATCGCCTACAACATCGAAAAACACGTGCGCAAGACGTTGCATCCGACGCTAGGCCGCACGCTTGGCTTTCGGCCGGAGTACGTGCGCGCGCAGGACTGCGCGAACGTCGATGCGCTCGCGGACCTGATTCTCCAGTCGTCCTGCACACCGCCCTTCACGCCCGTTTTGCGTCGCGATGGCAAACCCGTGCTCGACGGCGGCATGGTCGACAATGTCCCGGTCGACGCGCTCGACTCTTCGGCGGGGCGTGTGCTCGTCATGGTGACACGCCGCTATCCACGCCCACAGATGTTCGTCGTCGCGCACGGCGAACAGCGGCGTCTTTACGTGCAGCCATCGAGCAAAGTACCGATCTCGAGCTGGGATTACACTCAGCCCGCACTGATGCGCCCCGCCTACGAACTCGGCCGGCGCGATGGCGAGGCGTTCTTGCGCCGCCTGCCGCAACTCGACCACGCCGACGGTGCTGTCGACGTGGCCGCGTGATGTCCGCTTCGGGCAAGCAAACGCGCATGCGGCGTGAGCCCAACCGACACGCGCGCCCTTCGCTCAACGGCGCTTGACGACCGACAACGCATCCGGATTGGCGACACTCGAGACGTCGCCATCGTCGAACGCAAGGATGTTCTTGAAGGCGGCACTGAAGTAGAGCTCGTAGCTCTCGCGCTCGACATACCCGATGTGCGGCGTGCAGATCACGTTCTCCATCCGTAGCAGCCCATAACCCTGAAGGATCGGCTCGCTCTCATAAACATCGATCGCAACCATCCCCGGCCGGTTATGCGAGAGCGCGTTGACGAGCGCGTTCTCCTCGAGCAACTCGGCGCGGCTCGTGTTGACGAAAAGCGCCGTTGGCTTCATGCGCAACAGATCGGCTTGTTTGACGATGCCGCGTGTGTCGTCGTGCAGGCGGAGGTGGATCGAGAGGACATCGCTCTGTTCGAAGAAGGCCTCGCGGCTTTCGGCCGCCTCATAGCCGTCGGCTTTCGCGGCTTCGAGCGAGTGCTCACGCCCCCAGACCAACACCCGCATGCCGAACGCCTTTCCATAGCCCGCTACGAGCCGCCCGACCTTCCCATAGCCCCAAATGCCGAGCGTATGCCCGTGCAGCAACTGTCCGAGGCCGAAGTTCGGCGGCAGAGCCGAGGTTTTCAGTCCCGACTGCTGCCACGCGCCCTGCTTCAAATTCGCAACGTATTGCGGGATGCGCCGCTGCGCGGCCATGATGAGCGCCCAGGTCAACTCGGCCGGCGCGGTGGGCGAGCCGACGCCCTCGAGCACCGCAATGCCGCGCTCGGTACAGGCATCGAGATCGATATGGCTCGATACCTTACCCGTTTGACTGATCATCCGCAGATGCGGGCACTTGTCGAGCAATTGCGAGGTCACACGCGTACGCTCGCGAATCAGCACGAGCGCGTCGACTTCCGCCAGACGGCTTGCCAACTGTCCGAGGCCGCGCACGGTGTTGTTGAACACCTTGACCTCGTGGTTCGCAAGCATTTGAAAGCAATCGAGTTTTCGAACTGCATCCTGGTAGTCGTCGAGTATGGCAATTTTCATAGGGCAAGTTTGGTTTTGCAGCGCACGATGAACGCAATAGACGCGGTGATATCCTTCTCGGTTCCACCCATCGAAAAAAAGGAGCTGGCATGAACCATGCACCGGCTTGGGCTACGATGCTGATTGCCTCCTTCGATAGGCAGGACCGTTCCTATTTAGCAGCTTGCAGCGGCGACGCGCAAGCTGCGATGCTCCTGACGCGCCGTCCCACCGGCGCCCGCGCGACGTAGGTCTGCGCACATGCCTCTCGCATGCAGCGTCAGCGAGCCCACCGTTTCCCTTCCACGAACATAAAACGGAGACAAGCTCGATGAATCAATCATCTGCCCCGGCGGGCGCCCCGACTATCGAAGCGCCGGCATACGTCAGACATCGCGAGTTGCTCGAGTGGGTCGAGCGCGTCGCGGCATTGACGAAGCCCGCGCGCATCGTCTGGTGCGACGGCTCGCAGGAAGAGTATGACCGTCTTTGCGACGAAATGGTCCAGGCGGGAACGCTCAAGCGCCTGAACCCCTCCAAACGGCCCAACTCCTATCTCGCCTGCTCGGCACCCTCGGATGTCGCTCGCGTCGAAGACCGAACCTTCATTTGCTCGGAGCGCCGCGAAGACGCCGGGCCGACCAACAACTGGCTCGATCCGCAAGAGATGCGCACGAAGCTCGACGGCTTGTTCGACGGCGCGATGCGCGGGCGGACGATGTATGTCGTGCCGTTCTCGATGGGGCCGCTCGGCTCGCCCATCGCGCACATCGGCATCGAGCTCACGGATAGCCCCTATGTCGTAGTCAACATGAGAATCATGACGCGCATGGGGCGGCGGGTGTACGAGGTGCTCGGCACGGATGGCAGCTTCGTGCCTTGCGTGCATTCGGTCGGCGCGCCGCGCGTCGACGGCACTCCCGACGTTCCATGGCCGTGCAACAACACAAAATACATCGTGCATTTTCCGGAAAGGCGCGAGATCTGGAGCTTCGGCTCCGGCTATGGTGGCAATGCGCTGCTGGGCAAGAAATGCTTCGCGCTGCGCATCGCATCGACGATGGGCCGCTCCGAAGGATGGCTTGCCGAACATATGCTGATTCTCACGGTCACCTCGCCCGAGGGGCGGAAGTACCGCGTGGCGGCGGCGTTTCCGTCGGCCTGCGGCAAGACGAACTTCGCGATGCTGATCCCGCCACCCAGCATGAGCGGCTGGTCGATCTCGACGATCGGCGACGATATCGCCTGGATCAAGCCCGGCAAGGACGGCCGCCTTTACGCCATCAACCCTGAAGCGGGCTATTTCGGCGTGGCGCCCGGCACGAGCGAGAAAACCAATTACAACGCCATGGCGACGCTCAAGGGCAACGTCATCTTCACGAACGTGGCGCTGACCGACGATGGCGACGTCTGGTGGGAGGGCATGACCGATACGCCGCCCGCGCATCTCATCGACTGGCAAGGACAGGACTGGACGCCCGCGATCGCCAAGGAGACAGGGCGCAAGGCGGCTCACCCGAACGCGCGCTTCACCGCACCCGCGGCGCAGTGTCCCTCGGTCGATCCCGATTGGGAGAATCCCACCGGTGTGCCGATCGATGCCTTCATTTTCGGTGGCCGCCGTTCGAGTACGGTGCCGCTCGTGACCGAGGCGCGCAACTGGGTCGAAGGCGTCTATATGGCCGCGACGATGGGTTCGGAAACGACGGCCGCGGCGGCAGGACAGCAAGGCGTGGTGAGGCGCGATCCGTTCGCGATGCTGCCGTTTTGCGGCTACAACATGGCCGATTACTTCGGCCATTGGCTGGGCGTGGGCGAACGCATCGAGTCGCTCGGCGGCAAGGTGCCGAAGATTTTCTGCGTCAACTGGTTCCGAAAGGGCCCCGACGGCAAGTTCGTCTGGCCGGGCTTCGGCGAAAACATGCGCGTGCTGCGCTGGATGATCGGCCGCATCGAAGGCCAGGCCGAGGGCGTGGAGCACGCATTCGGCATCTCGCCGCGCTACGAGGATATCGATTGGACGAACCTCGGTTTCACGCGCGACCAGTTCGAGCAGGTGATCTCGATCGACGATGCGGCCTGGCGTGACGAACTCGCGTTGCATGCCGAGCTCTTCGAAAAACTCCGTCATGGCTTGCCCGATGCGCTGACTCGCACGAAGGCGGGCATCGAAAGCCGGCTCGCGGCCTCCTGACGACGACCTTTCGACGGCGCGGGGATTCGATCATTCCCGCGCCGTGCCGCCGTGCCCCCGTGCCCGCGTGGGCCGGCCTTCGCTCGCTCCAGTTCAATCCGACCGCTTCGACAGCTTGTACGTAGGGAATCGCCGGCTCGGGGCGATTCTTTTACGTATTACGCATGCTGAGCGTCGCCTTTTCCCCGCTAATGTGATCCGTCGCGATTTTAGTCTCGAAAATTCGGCGATGCGAAGCAACTCTGCGCTGTTTTCGGAGTCGTAGGACAATTACGAATTGGCTCGGAATTTTTTTTCTGAGTAATCACAGCGGCAGGAGTCGTCAATGGATCATTTGCAGTCGATGCGTGTGTTCGTGAAAGTGGCGGATCTCGGCAGTTTTGCTCGCGCGGCAGGCGCGATGGATATCTCCAACGCCGTCGCCACGCGCCATGTCGCCGACCTGGAGGCCAGGCTCGGCACGCGGTTGCTCAACCGCACCACCCGCAGCCTCTCGTTGACCGAATCGGGCCAGGTCTATCTCGAACGCGCCAGACAAATCCTCGACGAACTCGAAGACGTCGAGCAAATGGTTGTCGCCCGCAACCATGAGCCGGTCGGCACCCTGCGCATCGTGGCGCCCGTCGTTTTCGGGCTGCACAACCTCGCGCCGGTGCTCCAGACCTATGTCCAACGCTACCCGAAAGTACTGCCCGATCTGACGCTCGTCGACCGGGGTGTCGATCTTGTCGAAGAAGGCTTCGACGTCGGCATCGTCATCGCCCAGAAAATGCGCAGCGCGAGCATCGTCACGCGCCGCCTGACGACCGGCTGCATGATCGTTTGCGCCACGCCCGCGTACCTCGAGAAGCACGGAACGCCGACACGGCCCGAGCAACTGGCCGATCACGCCTGCCTGAGCCTGCCCTCGGAATATTGGGGAGATGAACGTGTATTCACGGGCCCCGAGGGCGAGGTGCGCGTGCGTCCGTCGAACGTGATCGTGGCGAACAACACCGAAATGCTGCGTCAATTCGCGCTGCTCGGCATGGGTGTCGCGATTTTGCCGAGTTACCTGATCGGTAGCGACGCGACGCGCGGCAACCTGGTGCGCGTGCTGTCGGACTATCGGCTGCCGCAGGTCGAGGTGAACATCGGCTATCCGAGCCGGCGCCATTTGCCGGCCAAGGTGCGGACTTTCATCGACCATCTCGTCGAGCACTTCAGCCAGACGCCGAACGGCACGCTGGGCGAACTGTGGCTCAAGGACGGCACGGCGCTGCCGGCTCCGGCTCCGGTGGCCGCGCAAGAGCACGAAACAGCGCAGCCGCTCGAGGACGGGGAAAAGCGGTACGCCGGGGCTCGCCACGACGGTACCCTCGCGAAAGTGCCCCGCGCGGGCCGCTCGCGCATGAGTACGCCGACGCCGCTCTGAATGAATGGGGTGCGGGGACGGCCGACGGCGTCCCCTGCGCGCCGTCGCACAGCGCTGTACGGCCCGGAACGTCTGCCGAGGCAGGCATTCCGGCCGATAGAGCTAACGCCGAAGCGCGCGCCGCCGCGGCTCGTAGCGGCTACGCGCTCACGCGCCGACTTTTCTGGCGGCAGCCTTCTTGGCCGGAGCCTTCGCTGCCGGCTTGGCGGCTGTCTTTGCGGCCGTCTTGGTTGCTGTCTTAGCCGTTGTCTTACGGGCCGTCGCCACGGTCGTGTCGCCCGCCTCGTCCGCAGCCGAATCGGACGCGGCGGCCGAGGCAGCCGCGGTGCGAGCGCTCGATTTGGCCGCCGTCTTGGCCGAGGGCTCCTTCTTCTCGAACTCGAAGCCGATCTTGCCGTCGCTCTGCTTGACGAGATACGCCTTGAAGTTGCGTCCGGTGCGCGACGACTTGAAGCCGGTCAGTAAATCGGTGCGGCCCGCCTCGAGCAGCTTCGCCATCTGCTCACGCGCGATCTCCTGCTGCAAGATGACTTTGCCGGAGCGGAAATCGCAGGTCTTCGGCACGGCGACCGAGTTCTCGCACACGTAGCTCATGCCGTGCTCGAAGACGCGCGCATGGCATTTCGGACATGCGCCGACGGCTTCCTGTTCCGAGAAGTCCGGTGCCTCGCCGTCCTCGCCGCCCTGATCCTGACCGAAATCGAACTCGAGCTTGTAGTTCTTGATTTCGTCATCGAACGTCAGCTTGAGAATGGCCGAGAAAGGCCGGCCCATCTTGCTGCGGAAACCGGAGAGCGGCCCGATCTCTTTCTTGGCGAGCAGCGTTTCGACTTCGTCGATCTCGAATTGGCGGCTGCCCGGAATCTTCGAAATCGAGAACTCGCATTGTGTGCAAGCGAACCGCCGGTAGTTTTCCTTTACCTGGCCGCCGCAGTTCGGGCAGGGCGTCGTCAACGTCGCGTAATCGCCCGGGATCGTATCGGAATCGTATTCCTTCGCCCGTTTGACGATCGTTTGCGTCATGCGCGCGATTTCCTGCATGAAGGCGTCGCGCGCAAGCTTGCCGCGCTCCATCTGCGCCAGCTTGTGCTCCCATTCGCCGGTGAGTTCGGGGGCGGTGAGCTCTTTCACGCCCAGCCCGCGCAGCAGCGTCATGAGCTGGAATGCCTTTGCGGTGGGGATGAGCTCGCGCCCCTCGCGCACCAGATATTTCTCACCGAGCAGCCCTTCGATGATGGCCGCGCGCGTGGCCGGCGTGCCCAACCCTTTCGCGGCCATCGCTTCGCGCAACTCGTCGTCTTCGACGAGCTTGCCCGCACCTTCCATGGCTGACAGCAGCGTCGCTTCGTTGTAGCGCGCCGGTGGTTTCGTGGTCAGTTCATGGGCGGCAATCTTGTCGGTCTTGACCTTCTCGTCCTTCTGCACCGGCACGAGGTTGGCTTCCTCGCCACCCGTCTCGCGTCCATAGACTTGCAGCCAGCCCGCTTCCACGAGAACCTTGCCCTCGGTCTTGAAGTGGTGGCCAACCACTTCGGTGATGCGCGTCGTCACGCGATATTCGGCTGCCGGAAAGAATACGGCCAGAAAGCGCTTGACGACGAGATCGTAAAGTTTCTGCTCGGGCTCGGAGAGTGCCTTCGGAGCCTGCAGCGTCGGAATGATGGCGAAGTGATCGCTGATCTTGGAGTTGTCGAAGATCCGCTTGTTGGGCTTGACCCAGTTCTTGTCGAGCACCTGTTTCGCAAACGGAAGGTAGTTGTTGCTTTCCTTCAGCATCTCGAGCGTGCTCGTCACGGTGCCGAGATAGTCTTCCGGCAGCGCGCGCGCATCGGTTCGCGGGTAAGTGAGCACCTTGTGCTTTTCATAGAGCGCTTGCGCGAGCCCGAGCGTGTTCTTCGCCGAAAAGCCGAAACGTCCGTTCGCCTCGCGCTGCAGGCTCGTCAAATCGAACAGCAGCGGCGAGAGCTGCGTCGAAGGCTTCGACTCCTCGCTGACGACACCGATCTGATCGCGGCAGGCCGCCACGACCGTCTCGGCGGCGGCCGGACTCCACAGCCGCGAATCGCGTTTCTCCGGGTCGAATTCGTCGCGCTTGAATTTCGGATCGAACCACCGCCCTTCGTAAAAACCGCCCGCGCAGACGAACTCGGCGCGAACCTCCCAGTAATCGCGGGGCACGAAGCGCCGGATTTTCTCCTCGCGCTCGACGACGATCGATAGTGTCGGCGTCTGCACGCGCCCGACGGTGGTCAGGAAAAAGCCGCCGCCCTTGCTGTTGAATGCCGTCATCGCGCGCGTGCCATTGATGCCGACTAGCCAGTCAGCCTCGGAGCGGCAGCGGGCGGCATCCGCCAGCGGCTGCATGTCGCCATCGCTGCGCAAGTGCGCGAAACCTTCGCGAATCGCGGCCGGCGTCATCGATTGCAGCCACAGCCGCTGAACGGGTTGTTTCGCTTTCGCGTGCTGGGCGATCAGACGGAAGATCAACTCGCCTTCACGGCCCGCGTCGCATGCGTTGATGAGGCGGTCGATATCCTTGCGCTTGATCAACCGGGTCAGCACCTTGAGCCGCGATTCGCTCTTGGCGATCGGATTGAGGTCGAAGTGCGGCGGAATGACCGGCAGATGAGCAAAGCTCCATTTGCCCCGCTTGACTTCGTATTCCTCGGGCGCGGCGATCTCGAGCAGATGGCCGACTGCGGACGAGAGAACGTACTCGTCGCTTTCGTAGTACTCGTCATGTTTGGTGAAGCCGCCGAGTGCTCGCGCGATGTCGTTCGCGACAGAGGGCTTCTCCGCAATGATCAGTGCTTTGGACATGACAGGATGTAATAGTCTCCGGGGTCGATCCCCGTATGGTGGTTCCTTTAACGACCGCTTTATAGCATACGGCGCCCTTGGGGCGCCCCACGATCGGAAAAGGCCTGTGTTTTCAAGCCGGTTTTTTCCAGAGTCTGCGCAAACGCGGAACGCGAGCATCGCACGTGCCGGAGCACCGCGGCGCGGGAAGAACAAAAAGGGTCAGGCTGCGACGAGTGCGGGCCTCAATTTGGGCGCCCCGACTGCCGGCGGCAACGCGGTCAGATCGGACAGCAGGCGCTCGGCGATCGCGATATGCGGCAGTACCGTGCCGAAAAAGCGTGTCGTGACGCCGTCCTCGATCAGCAGCGTCGGGAAGTTTTCGACGTCGAGGTCGTCGAATCGGTCCGCGTGCGTTTCGATGTCGATCCAGACGAAGCAGATCTCGGGGTGCGCCTCGGCCAGGCGGTCGAATTCGGCCTGGTAATCGCGGCACGTGCCGCACCACTGTGCGCAAAGGCAGGCGACGAGGAGCGTGTCGCTGTCGGTGACGCGCTCGGCGATCCGGTCGGAGTCGGTATCGAGGTTCAGCGCGGGCATGCTGGGTCTTCCTGTGTCGGTCGAAGTGCGTTTCGAGCGAATGTAGCACGGCGGCCGTTGTACAGCGTCGAGGCCTGCCGGCGCGAATTGCAGACCTGCGCACGCTGCTTTAGCCCCGGCGCGTTGCCGTACGCGTGAAGCGGCCACCCGGCAGCGCATTCACGTGGCCGGCCAATTCGAGCTCGAGCAGCGCGGCCTGCAATGCCGCGCCACCCATGTCGGTGCGTCTGGCGAGAACTTCAAGGGTGGCCGGTGCGTGGCCGAGTGCGGAGATCACGCGTGCCGCGGCGCTGCCTTGCGCATAGGATGGCGCCGTGCGCGCGTCGGCGCCTGCCTGCGCTGCCGGTGCGACTGCCGGTGTCGCTGGCGCGCCGGGGCCCGGGGCTGCAACATCGGCGTGAGACCGAGCCATGCCGACGAGCCCCAGTTCTTCGAGAATCTCCGCGGACTCCTCGGTCAGCCGGGCGCCTTCCTTGATCAGGCGATGGCAGCCGCGTGAAAGCGGCGAATGGATGGACCCAGGCAACGCAAAGACGTCGCGCCCCATCTCGTTGGCGAGCCGCGCGGTGATGAGTGAGCCGGACCGAAGCGCTGCCTCGACGATCAGGACACCTTTCGCGAGCCCGGCGATGAGCCGGTTGCGCTGAGGAAAGTGCGAAGGCCGAGCCGGTGTGCCGAGCGGCCATTCGGAGACGAGCGTCCCGTGCGAGGCGATCCGCTGAGCAAGCTCGCGGTGCGCCAAGGGGTAGACGATGTCGATACCCGTGCCGATGACAGCCACCGTGTGGCCCATGACTGCGAGCGCGCCCCAGTGCGCCGCCGCATCGATGCCGAGCGCGAGACCGGACACGATCACGAGACCCGCCGCCGCGAGCTCGCGGGCGAATTGCGCGGCGTCTTCGAGCCCCTGCGGCGTGGCGTTGCGGCTACCCACGAGGGCGATCGCGCTCGCGTGCAGCAGTTCCAATTGCCCTTTGACGTACAGCAGTGGCGGCGGATCGGGCATCGCGAGCAGCGCGGGCGGATAGGCGGGATCGGCGAGCGAGACGAGTGCGTTGCCCGGCTGTTCGCACCATCTCGCGACGCGGGCCACCTGCGCGTCCCAGCCCGCGGGCAACGGTGCGAGGATGGCCCGCGCGGCGGCTTCGCCCCCGACCGCCGCGAGCGCGTCGAACGATTGGCTGCGTAAGGCGTGCGGCATTCCAAAGGCGGCAAGCAATGCCCGCAGCGCGGCGGGCGTGAGACTGCGGGTGGCGGCCAACGCCAACCACGCCGCCCGTTCATCGTCGGTCATCGGTAGCGCTTTCATCGCGCCCGCCCCGGCCGCCTGCGCAGACCCCCGCGGCATGTTAAAATTTTCACCATCCGAAAAAGCCCCCCGTGCCCTCGTAAACGCGACGCGAACGCTCGCCTGCTCTGATTCCCGCGGCGAAGCGACGCATGACATCGCGCTATCTTCGATGTGCGAGCACGGCGGCACAAGCCAGCCGAACGGCCTATCGCCGCATGCGGCAATTGTTGATTCGCGCGCGGCACCACTGAAGCGTGGCTGCTCGAGCGCCAGTAACTTTCCGACCATGGCATTACTGAACATCCTGCATTACCCCGATAAACGCCTGCACAAGATCGCGAAGCCCGTCGCGACCGTCGACGAGCGCATCCGCAAGCTTGTCGCCGATATGGCGGAAACGATGTATGCCGCCCCGGGCGTGGGCCTCGCCGCAACCCAGGTGGACGTTCACGAGCGCGTCATCGTCATCGATGTCTCGGAGACGCATGACGAGCTGCGCGCGTTCATCAACCCCGAGATCGTCTGGTCCAGCGATGAGCGCAAGCTCGCCGAAGAGGGGTGCCTCTCGGTGCCGGGTATCTACGACAGCGTCGAGCGGGCCGAGAAGGTTCGCGTGCGTGCGCTCAACGAGCGTGGCGAGACATTCGAGATCGATTGCGAAGGTCTTCTGGCTGTCTGCATTCAGCACGAGATGGATCACTTGATGGGGCGGGTGTTCGTCGAGTACCTTTCGCCGCTCAAGCAAACCCGCATCAAGACAAAGATGAAAAAGCTCGCCCACGCGATGTGAGCGGCCCGTCCCCGTTGGAATCCATGACACATTCGCTGCGCGTCATCTTTGCCGGTACGCCGGAATTCGCGGCCGCGGCGCTCGCCGCGATCGATGCGGCCGGGTTTCCGATCGCGCTCGTTCTAACGCAGCCGGATCGCCCGGCCGGGCGTGGAATGAAGCTGCAGGCAAGTGCTGTCAAGCGTTATGCCCTCGAGCACGGTTTGCCGGTGGCCCAGCCACCCTCGCTGCGCCGTAACGGCAAATATCCGGCCGAAGCGAGCGCGGCCATCGATGCGCTGCGCGAAACGCCGCACGATGTGATGGTCGTAGCCGCTTATGGGTTGCTGCTGCCCCAGGAAGTGCTCGACATTCCGCGCCACGGCTGTATCAATATTCACGCTTCGCTGCTCCCGCGGTGGCGCGGCGCCGCGCCGATCCATCGGGCGCTCGAAGCCGGAGATACCGAAACGGGCATCACGCTCATGCAGATGGATGCGGGACTCGATACGGGCGCGATGCTGCACGCGGCCAGCGTCCCGATCGATCCGCAAGACACGACGGCGACGCTTCACGACAAGCTCGCCACGCTGGGTGCGCGGTTGATCGTCGAGGCGCTCGGCGAGCTCGAGCGCAACGGCGCGCTAGCCGCGACGCCTCAGCCGGAAGCGGGCGCCACCTATGCGGAGAAGATCGGCAAGCACGAAGCGGCGCTCGATTGGCGTCGGCCGGCCGACGCACTGGCCCGGCAAATCCGCGCGTTCGACCCATTCCCGGGTGGCGCGGCGACGCTCGAGGACGGCGCGGTGCTGAAGGTCTGGGCTGCGCAGCCCACCGCGGTGCGGGCGCCGGGTGCCGCGCCGGGTACGATCGTAGAGGTGTCGCCGGACGGCATCGTCGTGGCCTGCGGCGAGGGCGCACTCCGGTTGACGCAGCTGCAAAAGCCGGGCGGCAAACGCCTGCCGGTGCGCGAATTTCTCGCCGGCAGTGCGCTCGCGGCCGGGCAGCGGTTCGTGTTGCCGCAGCAAAGCTGAAGACTGCCGCGCCGCGCGTGCGCTCGGCAGCCTGTCGAATCACGGGTTTTGGAAGTTTGAGGTCAGGAGATTTCGCGCATGTTCGGCATCGTTCACTTTCCGTTGTTCCTGGCAGCCGTTTTCTTGCTGAACGTGACGCCCGGCCCCGACACCGCATACATCGTCGGGCGCAGCGTGGCGCAGGGGCGCAGCGCGGGGCTGGTCTCCGCGCTGGGTATCTCGGCTGGCTGTTGCGTGCACTCGCTGGCGTGCGCATTCGGCTTGACGGCGCTGCTCGCCGCTTCGGCCACCGCCTTCACGGTCATCAAGCTGGTGGGCGCCATTTATCTGATCTATCTGGGCGCGCGCATGCTGTTCGCGTCGCGTGGCGAACCGCGGCAAGCGCAGCTCGAGCAGCCGCGGGGCGCCACGGGTGGGCGCAAGCCTCTCGGGCAGCTGTTCGTGCAAGGGTTCTGGACGAACGTGCTGAATCCCAAGGTCGTGCTTTTCTTCGTTTCGTTCTTTCCGCAATTCGTCTCGGCCGATAGCGACGCCAAGGCGCTGGCGTTCCTCTTTCTCGGCCTGGTTTTCGTCGCCATGAGCACCGTCTGGAACAGCTTCGTTGCATGGGTTGCGGGCAGCGTGACCGAGCGTCTCGGCGGCAAACCCGGCGTGAAAAAGTGGCTCGACCGCGTGGTCGGCAGCGCGTTCGTCGGGCTCGGGCTGAAGCTCGCCACGGCTCAGCGTTGATTTTCCGTACCGGGGGTTGAATTTTTTGCCCGCGCCGCAAACTAACGAATCGCTTACAATCGATCGGTGACCGCCGTGGGCGTATTGTCGCCGCGCGGTTCCCCAGGCACCAGGCAAACGGGAAAAGGAGAGCTCATGTTCAACTGGGTCAAAACCGCAATGCTGATGGCGGCGATCACGGCCCTGTTCGTCGTGATCGGCGGCATGATCGGCGGCTCGCGTGGCATGACGATCGCGCTGGTCATCGCACTCGCGATGAATTTCTTTTCGTACTGGTTCTCGGACAAGATGGTCCTCAGCATGTACAACGCTCAGGAAGTCGACGAGACCAGTGCGCCGCAGTTCTATCGAATGGTGCGCGAACTCGCGACGCGGGCGAATTTGCCGATGCCGCGCGTCTATCTGATCAACGAAGACGCGCCGAACGCTTTCGCGACGGGACGCAATCCCGAACACGCGGCCGTGGCTGCCACGACGGGTATCCTGCGCGTTCTCTCGGAGCGCGAGATGCGCGGTGTCATGGCGCACGAGCTGTCGCACGTGAGGCATCGCGACATTCTGATCTCGACCATTTCGGCGACGATGGCCGGTGCCATCTCCGCGCTCGCCAACTTCGCCATGTTCTTCGGCGGACGTGACGAGCAAGGGCGTCCCGCCAACCCGATCGCCAGCATCGCCGTTGCCTTGCTCGCGCCGATCGCTGCGGCCATGATTCAGATGGCCATCTCGCGCGCGCGCGAATTCGAAGCCGATCGTGGCGGCGCGGAGCTCTCGGGTGATCCGCAGGCGCTCGCTTCGGCGCTCGACAAGATCCACCGTTATGCGGCGGGGATTCCTTTTGCGGCCGCCGAGGCTCATCCGACGACCGCCCAGATGATGATTCTCAACCCGCTGTCGGGCGGTGGGATCGCGAATCTGTTCTCGACGCACCCGGCGACGGAGGAGCGTATCGCGCGCCTGATGGAAATGGCGCGCACGGGCCGCTACGACTGACGCGCCGCGATTCCTGCGCGGCCGCCGCGCATATCGCGCGGCGAGCTCGTCGGACAAGCGCGCTAAAATGCTGCGTTTGTCCTGCCGAGGGCGTCACGTGGCGCCCTCGCTCCACCGTTGTCTCCATGACCCGATCCTCTTCAGCGCACCGGCAGCACGGCTCGCCGCGAGCCGTCCGTGAAAAGCGTCTGCCGGTGCTTCCGCTCGTGCCCGATTCGCTAGGCTTCGCGCTCGATGCCGCCGCGCAGGCCGTGGCGGCGGTGCGCGCCGGCCGCGCATTGCCTGCGGCGCTGGCTGCCGTTCGTGCGAGTTCCCCGCCGGCAGCAGCCGAGCTGTCGCGCCAAGCGGCCCAGGACATCGCCTACCGGACGTTGCGCCGCCTCGGCACAGCGGATTGGATCGTGGCGCGGCTCGTGCGCAAGGCGCCGCCTCCGCATGTCGGCAATCTGCTCGTATGCGCGCTCGCCTTGTTGATCGACGACGCGGCAAACGCGGCCTATGCCGGGCATACGGTTGTCGATCAGACGGTGCATGCCGTCGGTGCGCGGCGCGATCTCGCATTTGCGAAAGCACTCGTCAACGCGGTGCTGCGAACCTTCCTGCGCGAGCGGGAGACACTCATCGAAAGCGCGCAGGCCGACCCGGTGGCGCGCTGGAACTATCCGGGCTGGTGGATCGACGCGGTTCGGCATGCCTGGCCGGCGCAGTGGGAGGCCATCCTCGCGAGCGGTAATGCGCCCGGGCCGCTGACATTGCGCGTGAACGCGCGCCGCACGACGGTCGACGACTATCTCCGAACGCTGCGCGAGGCGGGGATCGAGGGGGCCGCCATCGGACAGTACGCGGTAAGGCTTGCGTCGCCGATGCCGGTCGAACGTATTCCCGGCTTCGCCCACGGCGTGGTCTCGGTACAGGATGCGGGCGCGCAACTGGCGGCCGAGTGGCTCGGCGTGCGCGACGGCATGCGCGTGCTCGATGCCTGCGCCGCGCCGGGCGGCAAGACAGGGCACCTGCTCGAGTTGGCCGATGTGACGCTCGTTGCGCTTGAAAGCGACGCCGCGCGCGCCGGGCGCATCGTCGAAAACCTCGACAGGCTGCGGCTTTCGGCCGAGGTGCGGATCGGCGATGCCGGCGCGCCGGACGCCTGGCACGACGGACGGCCTTTCGACCGAATTCTCGCCGATGTCCCCTGCTCGGCCTCGGGCATCGTCCGGCGTCATCCCGACATTCGCTGGCTGCGCCGGCCGGGCGACATCGCCGCGCTCGCGGCCGAGCAAGCGCGCATTGCCGATGCGTTATGGCCGCTCGTGGCGCCCGGCGGCGAGCTGCTGTACGTGACCTGCTCGATCTTCCCGGAAGAAGGCGAGGCTCAGGCCGCGCGGTTTGAACGCGTTCATCAAGATGCGGTACGATTGGACGCGCCAGGGCAGCTGGCGCCGGTCTCGGCCGGCGCGGCACTTCCATCCGGCGCTCTCGTATCGGCCGGAATGCGCGCCGCCGGGCGCACCGGGTCAGACATCGACCACGACGGTTTTTTCTACGCGCGCTTTCAGAAACGGTGACGATCAGCAAACGCTCTTTTCCGCTTCGGCTCGTGGCCGTGCTCCTGATCGGGCTGACCCTTTGCGTTGCCGCGGCGGCGTCGGCGTTCGCCGATTCCATCGCCGTGCAGCGCGCGTCGCTGCAGGCGGACGGCACGGGATGGAGCCTGGATGCCCGTTTCGAGTTCGAGCTCAACAACAGCCTCGAGGATGCCGTCAACAAAGGCATTCCGCTGTACTTCACGACCGAGTTCGACCTCACGCGTGCGCGCTGGTATTGGTTCGACGAGCAGCCCGTATCGGCATCGCAGACGCTGCGGCTGTCGTTTCAGCCGCTCACGCGCGAATATCGCGTCTCGAGCGGCGGGCTGCAGCTCGGCTTCGCCTCGCTCGCCGATGCGCTCGCCGTGATCAAACACGTGAGCTCGTGGCACGTGATCGATCGCACGCAGGTGCGGCCCGGCGAAAGCTACACGGCATCGGTGCGCATGGAGCTCGACACCGCATTGATGCCGAAGCCGTTTCAGGTCGATGCGGTGAACAATCGCGACTGGGCGCTGGCATCGGACTGGAAGCGGTTTACTTTCACGGTGAACGAACATGCTAAGTAGCGTGCGCCGCATTGCGAATGTGAAGAGCATCGTCTTGCGCGTGCTCGTGGCGACGGTCGCCGTCGTCGCGCTGCTGCTGCTGGTGCTGCTCGCGGCGGCGAGCGCGAACACCGAGTTTTTCGACCGCTATTACTCGTGGCTCTATGCGGCCAATATCGCGGTCGCGCTCGTCTTCCTGCTCGTCGTCGTCGCACTCGTCGCGATGATTCTCGCGCGCCTGCGCAAAGGCAAGTTCGGCACGCGGCTGCTGGCGAAGCTCGCGATTTTCTTCGCACTCGTCGGCGTCGTGCCGGGCGGGATCATCTACGTCGTTTCGTATCAATTCGTCTCGCGCAGCATCGAATCATGGTTCGATGTGAACATCGAGACCGCGCTGACTTCAGGCCTCAATCTCGGGCGCGGCATGCTCGACGCGTCGCTCTCGGATCTGCAGACCAAGGCGCGTCTGATGTCCGAGCAACTCGCGAGCGCGAATCCTGCCAACACCACGATCACGCTGCTGCGGCTGCGCGATCAGTTCGGCGTGCACGAGGCCATGCTGATCGAGACGACGCGCGGAGTGGGCGCCTCGCCCGATCTGCACGTGCTGGCGCAGGCGTCGAACAACATCGCCAAGCTCGTGCCGGACGATCTGCCGACCCCGCTCATGATCGATCAGGCGCGCGGTCGCGGCTTTGCGGCCATCGAGGGCGAGATCGACGGCGATCCGCATGCGACGGGTAGCAAAGGCTCGCTGCGCTTGCGCGTCGTCGAGCGCGTGCCCGACGCGACGACCTCGCTGTTGCAGCCGACCGAGCGCTTCTTGCAGATCACGCAGCCGGTCTCGCCGACGCTTGCCCGCAATGCCGATGCGGTACAGCGCGCCTATCGCGAGTATCAGGAAAAGGCCCTGGGGCGCACGGGCTTGCGCAAGATGTACATCGGCACGCTGACGCTCGCGCTTTTTCTCGCCACGTTCATCGCGATGATGCTGGCGCTCGCGCTCGGCAATCAGCTTGCCCGGCCGCTCTTTTTGCTCGCGCAGGGCACGAAGGAAGTGGCGGAGGGCGATTACACGCCCAAGCGCGAGATCAAGACCCGCGACGAGCTTGGCTTTCTGACGCAGTCGTTCAATGCGATGACGCGGCAGCTTTCCGAGGCACGCGCGGCCGTCGAACGAAATCGCATCGCGCTCGAGCATTCGAAGGCTTATCTCGAGCGCATTCTGGCGAACCTCACGGCGGGCGTGTTCGTGCTCGACCGGCAATTCCGGCTGACGACGGCCAATCGCGGTGCCGAGCGTATTTTCCGGCAGCCGTTTCAGTCGATGCTCGGTGCCTCGCTCGAGCACATCGGTGTGGCGGCCGAGTTCGGTGCCATGGTGCGCAAGGCGTTCGCGGACCGTGACGCCGCCGATCACGGCGAACTCGACGATGGGCATTGGCAGCAGCAGTTCGCGGTTCAATTGCCGGGCGAGAGCGAGCCTGTCACGCTGCTCGTGCGCGGTTCGCGCCTGATGTCGGGCACGGTCGACAGCGTGCCGGACGAGGGTCGCACGGCGGGCTATGTCGTGGTATTCGACGACATCTCCGACGTGATCTCGGCGCAGCGCTCGGCGGCCTGGGGCGAGGTGGCGCGGCGGCTCGCGCATGAGATCAAGAACCCGTTGACGCCGATCCAGCTGTCGGCCGAGCGCCTGCAGATGAAGCTTGCGGACAAGCTGTCGCCGCACGATGCGGATGTGCTCAAGCGCGGTGCGACGACGATCGTCAACCAGGTGGCGGCGATGAAGCGGATGGTCGACAATTTCCGCGATTACGCGCGCACCCCGCCCGCGGTGCTGGTCAATTTGCAGCTCAACGATCTCGTTGCGGAAGTGCTCGCGTTATACGGCATCGAGGAAGGCAAGAGTCCGATCGTCGTGAACATGCACGATCTTCCGGTTATCAAGGGCGATGCGACGCAGCTGCGCCAAGTCATACACAATCTGCTGCAAAACGCGCAGGACGCGGTGGCCGAGCTTGAAAATCCGCGTGTCGTGCTCGAAACCAAGACAGTAGAATATGGCGATCCCGACGCGCAGGGCAAAGTGCGCGTCGCCGTGCGCCTGACGGTGTCGGACAACGGACCGGGCTTCCCCGCGCGCATCTTGACGCGCGCGTTCGAGCCTTACGTGACGACGAAGGCAAAAGGCACGGGGCTCGGGCTCGCCATGGTCAAGAAGATCGTCGACGAGCACGGTGCACGCATCGACATTCGCAATCGCGGTAAAGACGCGGCGGTTGAAGGTGCGCAGATCTCGATTCTGTTCCTGCAAATGGCGGACGACAGCGCCCCGCTCGAATCGGGGCAGGCGGCAACGCGTTCAGGCGCATCGCCGGGAACGACAAAAGCAATAGCGCAGATAAGGGCAGCATAAATGGCGACCATCCTGGTGGTAGACGACGAAATGGGTATTCGGGAGTTGCTCTCGGAAATCCTGAGCGACGAGGGACATGCCGTGGAAGTCGCGGAAAACGCGCAGTACGCGCGCGAATACCGCTTGCGTCAGACGCCCGATCTGGTGCTGCTCGATATCTGGATGCCGGATACCGACGGCGTTACCTTGCTCAAGGAGTGGGCGGCGCAGGGCCTGTTGACGATGCCGGTCATCATGATGTCGGGGCATGCGACGATCGATACGGCCGTCGAGGCCACCAAAATCGGCGCGCTGAACTTTCTCGAAAAACCGATCGCGCTGCAAAAGCTGCTCAAAGCGGTCGAGCAAGGGCTTGCGCGCGGCACCGCGCTGCCGGCAGCCGCCGCGGCGGCTGCCAAGGCGGCCTCTGGAGGCCCTTCGAACGCCGTCGCGGCGGCCGTCGCGTTGCCCGTCCTCGCTTCCGACAACCTGGCGGGCACTGCCGCCGTGGCGCAGACCGCATCGATCTCGTTCGATATTCCGCTGCGCGATGCGCGTGACGCGTTCGAGCGTGCCTACTTCGAATACCATCTGGCGCGCGAGAACGGCAGCATGACGCGCGTTGCCGAGAAGACAGGGCTCGAGCGCACGCATCTTTACCGGAAGCTCAAACAGCTCGGTGTCGATCTCGGCAAGAACAAGGGCGAATGAGCGGTGCTCCAAAAGCACTTGAGCACGTCCTAGGTCCTTGATATACTCTCGCTTCTTCGTGGCCCGGTAGCTCAGTTGGTAGAGCAGCGGATTGAAAATCCGCGTGTCGGTGGTTCGATTCCGCCCCAGGCCACCAGCAGTATCGAACCCCAAGAACCGAAAGGTCCTTGGGGGTTTTTCTCATGGCATCGGCCCGGCATCCGTATGCGTCACGGCGGGTACTGCGTATAAGCGCCACGGCGCCTGTCCCCAAAAGCCGAGGCATATACTGCACGGGTGGCGCTGCGCGAGCATTCGCGCCCATCCTGGTTCACGGAGTTTCTAACGGTGGTTCAGACAGACGCTAAGAACGGCGCGCTCGTGTTGTTTTCGGGCGGGCAGGATTCGGCCACGTGTCTCGCGTGGGCCCTCGATCGCTACGACACCGTGGAGACGATCGGCTTCGATTACGGCCAGCGCCATCGCGTCGAGCTCGAATGCCGCGAGGGTGTGCGCGAGCAGCTTTCGCGCGCATTTCCTGCGTGGGCCGAACGTCTGGGCGAAGACCATACGGTCGATCTGTCGGTGCTCGGCGCGATCAGCGATACGGCCATGACGCGCGAAATCGAGATCGAGATGGCGGCGAATGGACTGCCGAACACTTTCGTACCCGGACGCAATCTGATGTTCATGACGATTGCGGCGGCGCTCGCTTACCGGCGCGGGCTGCGAGTACTCGTCGGCGGCATGTGCGAAACCGATTTTTCGGGCTACCCCGATTGCCGCGACGATACGATGAAGGCGCTGCAAGTCACGCTCAATCTCGGTATGGCGAGCCGGTTCGTGCTGGAGACGCCGCTCATGTGGCTCGACAAGGCCGATACATGGCGGCTCGCCGAATCGCTCGGCGGCCACGCGCTCGTCGAGTTGATCCGCGTGGAGACCCACACCTGCTACGTCGGCGAGCGCTCCGAGCTGCACGATTGGGGTTTCGGCTGCGGCGAATGTCCGGCATGCCGCCTGCGAAAGCGCGGTTACGAGGCGTTTCGCGCGGGCGAAAAAGTGACGCAGGCGCCGACGTAGCGACGTAGGGCGGCTCGGCGATATCGGTACGGGCGCTCGTTCATTCGCCGCCCGGCCCATCGAGATGGACAGAAAGAAATCATGACGTACGCGGTCAAGGAAGTTTTTTACACGCTGCAGGGCGAAGGCGCGAACGCTGGCCGGCCTGCCGTGTTTTGCCGATTCGCCGGCTGCAACCTATGGTCGGGCCGGGAAGAAGATCGCGCGCAAGCCGTCTGCCGTTTTTGCGATACGGATTTTGTCGGTACCGACGGCGAAAATGGCGGCAAATATCGGGACGCGGCTGCCCTCGCCGAGACGATCGCATCGCTGTGGCCGGACGGCGAGGCTCACCGCTTCGTCGTCTGCACGGGCGGCGAACCGATGCTGCAGATCGATGCGGCCTTCGTGGATGCGCTGCACGCGGCGGACTTCGAGGTCGCCATCGAAACGAACGGAACGCTGCCCGTGCTCGAATCGATCGATTGGGTATGCGTGAGCCCCAAAGCGGACGCACCGCTCGTCGTGACGAAAGGCAATGAGTTGAAGGTCGTGATTCCTCAGGACAATCAGCGCCTCGCGGAGTACGCTTTGCTCGATTTCGAGCATTTCCTCGTGCAACCGATGGACGGGCCGGCGCGCGACCTCAATACGCGGCTCGCGATCGACTGGTGCAAGCGGCATCCGTTGTGGCGGCTGTCGATGCAAACCCATAAGTATTTGAATATTCCCTGAGCCTCTCGTGCTGACGATTACCCGAAAACTTGAGTTCGATGCGGGGCACCGCATTCCCGACCACCGCAGCCAATGCCGCAACCTGCACGGCCATCGCTACGTGCTCGAGATCACGCTGCAAGGCGATATCGTGGAGACGGAAGGCGCGCCGGATCGCGGCATGGTGATGGATTTCGCCGATGTGAAATCGCTGGCGATGGAGCATCTCGTCAATCGCTGGGATCACGCGTTTCTCGTCTATGCCGGGGATACGCCGGTGCGGACGTTTCTCGACTCGATGCCCGGGCATAAGACCGTCGTACTCGATCGGATACCGACCGTCGAGAATCTCGCGGCGATTGCCTTCGAGACGCTGGCCGCGGTCTATGACGCGCACTATGGCGTCAATTTGCGGCTCGCGCGTGTGCGGCTCTTCGAAACGCCGAACTGCTGGGCCGATTTCGCACGCGGCGCTTAAAAGGCCCCGTTCGCCGGCCTGCCGTCAGCGTGAACAGCCCTGGCTCGATTGTCACGGTATGATCGTGAGAGCCGGTTGGCGCGAGGAGGCGCACGATGAGCCCATTCACGAATCCCCTCAAAGCGTTGGCGATGCTCGCATTGGGCGTCGCTGCGGCGGGTCCCGGCGAATTCGCGCTCGCCCAGGGCGCCTCGCCGTTAGCCGGGGTACCCCAGGCCGCGGCCGATGCCGAGACGCAAAGCGCGGTCGCGGACTACAACGCCGGCGCTTTCGAGGCCGCGCTCAAAGGTTTTCGCCACGCGGCCGAGCATGGCAGCCGGTTGGCCCAGTTCGACTACGCGATGATGCTGCTCAACGGCGAAGGGGGGCCGGCGAATGTCGACGAAGGGCGCAAGTGGTTGCGCAAAGCGGCCGACGCGAACATGTCGCATGCGCAGTATGTCTACGGCAGGATGTACGACGATGGCGAGTTCGTCGCGCGGGATCCCGCCGAAGCACACCGGTGGTTCTTGAAAGCCGCACGGCAAGGCCACGTGCAAGCGCAGCTATCGCTCGCCAATCAGTTCCTCGACGGGCGCGGCACCCCGCGAGATAACCAGCAAGCGTTCTATTGGTACAAAAAGGCCGCGGAGGGCGGCGACGCCACGGCGCAATATGTCGCGGGTTCGTTTTACGAACGCGGCGGGGACGGTGTGACGCGCAATCTCAATATCGCCCGTGCCTACTACGCGGCTGCGGCGGCACAGGGCGATCCGGCGGCGCGGCTCAAATTCAGGGAGCTGAGCCTCGAGTTGCAACGCGAGGCGAAGAGCCCGCCCAAATCGAACTGAACGCCGCCCGGCGGTTCAGCTTTTCATCAGCCGCTTATGCCGCCCGACGCTCATGATGAGGCCCACGGCGATACCAAGCGTCGTCAGCGCGGTACCGCCGTAGCTCATGAACGGCAATGGCACGCCCACGACGGGCAGGACCCCGCTCACCATGCCGATATTGACGAACGCATAGGTGAAAAACGCCATCGTCAGCGAACCGGCCAGCAATCGCCCGAACAACGTGGCGCCATTGGCGGCGATGAACAGGCCGCGCGCGATCAACGCCGTATAGAGCAATAGCAGCACCACTTCGCCAAGCAGCCCGAATTCCTCGGCAAAAACGGCGAAGATGAAGTCGGTATGTTTTTCGGGGATGAAGTCGAGATGCGCCTGCGTGCCCTTCAGCCAGCCCTTGCCGAGCGGTCCGCCCGAACCGATTGCTATCACCGCCTGGATCGTATGGAAGCCCTTGCCGAGCGGGTCCGATGTCGGATCGAGCAGCGTGCAGATGCGGTGCTTCTGGTAATCATGCATGAGCGGCCATTGCACTTCAGGCTGACAGATCCGATCCTGAAAAATGGCGACCGAGCTCGCGCCGATGACCACCGCGATCAGCACCGGCGCGATCAATTTGAACGAGAGGCCCGCAAAGTAAATGACGAAGAAGCCGGCCGCGAACACGAGCATCGCCGTGCCGAGATCGGGCTGCTTGGCGATCAGACCGACCGGCAGCAGCAACAAGGCGAAACCGACGATGAAGTCGTACCAGCGCAGACCGGCTTCGCGTTTTTGGTAATACCAGGCCAGCATCAGCGGCGTCGCGATTTTGAGGATCTCGGACGGTTGAATGACGACACCGACGTTGATCCACCGTTTGGCGCCCTTTTTCGTGATGCCGAAGACCGCTACGCCCACGAGCAGCGCGATACCGAACGTGTAGAGCGGCACGGCGAAGCGCATGAGGGTGGTCGGCGGCACGGTGGCGAGCACCCACATCAGCAAGAACGTGAGCACGATGTTGCGCATTTGATCTTCCACGCGCCCGGGAACGTCGAGGCTCGCGCTGTATAGCGTGACGATACCGACGCAAAGCAGCAGAAAGACAGTCAGCGCGAGCGGGCGGTCGAAGCCGATGAACATGCTCTTGAGCCGTTCGAGCCAGACCCGTTTATCGAAGTTCAAGTGGCCCTCCGTTAATCGTCGGCGCCGGCCGAAGCCGGCCTCGCGCTTGCCGTGCCCGATGTCCGCACCGCGCGATTGTCGCGCGCCGGCGCCAGGGCCTCGTCGGATCCGGTGTGCGGCTTGGGCGGTGTAGGCGCGGGCTGTGGTGCGGGCTGCGGTGCGGCCGCCGACGGTGCCGGCGCCGCGGCTGCCGAGGCCGGAACCTCGGGTAGCGGCAGCGGCTTGAAGCCCGGTGCCACTGTGACCGGTGTGGCCGCGCTTGCAGGCTGGGCAGCGGGCTGCCCGATTGCCGGCTCCGATGCCGCCTGCGTGGCCGAGGCCGCGGTTGCGACGGCGGCTTGCAGCACACCGGGCTTGTTGCGTTGAAGCAGGTAGTAGTCGAGCACGCTGCGCACGATCGGCGCGGCGACGCTCGCCCCCCAGCCGCCGTTTTCGACGATGAGCGCAACGGCGATTTGAGGATGGTCGGCCGGCGCAAACGCGATGAAAAGCGAATGGTCGCGCAAATGCTCGGCCAGCGCGCCGCCATGATATTTCTGGCCCTGCAACGAAAACACCTGCGCCGTCCCCGTCTTGCCGCCGACGACATAGGGCGCATTGCGGAACACCTGATAGGCGGTGCCGGACGGATTGCTCGTGACGGCGACCATCGCCCGTTTCACGAGATCGAGATCGGATTGCGTGACGGTGGTGATGCGTCCGCTTTCATGCGGCACCGTGAGGCGCATCTGATGCGTGATCGGGTTCTCGATTTCCTTGACGAGGTGCGGCCGCATGACGACGCCGTCGTTGGCGAGCGTCGCCGTGGCGTGCGCGAGCTGCAGCATCGTGAACGAGTTATAGCCTTGGCCGATCCCGAGGCTGATCGTTTCGCCTTCGTACCAGCGCTGCTGTTCGGGCTTGCGATACGCCTTTTTCTTCCAGTCCGTCGAAGGCAGAATGCCGCGCGCCTCGCCCGAGATGTCGATGCCCGTGATCTGGCCGAAACCCCAGGGTTTCATGAAGTTGGCGATCGCGTTGACGCCGAGATCGTGCGCGAGCATGTAGAAATAGGTGTCGTTCGACACCATGATCGCGCGGTTCATGTCGATCCAACCCTGCCCCTGCGGCACGTTGTTGCGGAACGTGTGGCCGGCGAACGTATAAAAGCCCGGATCGTGGAATCCCCATTCGGGCGTCCGCTTTTTCAGCGCGAGCGCGGCCAGCGCCATGAACGGCTTGTAAGTCGAGCCCGGCGGATAGGCGCTGTGAAGCGGCCGATTCAAAAGCGGATGGTCCGGCGAGTTGTTCAGCGCATCCCAGGTCGGCTGATCGATGCCGTCGACGAACGCGTTCGGGTCGAAACTCGGCGCTGACACGAACGCGAGCACGTCGCCCGTCGCGGGCTCGATGGCCACGAGCGCCCCGCGCCTTCCCGCAAACGCCTGCTCGGCCACTTGCTGCAGCCCGATGTCGAGCGACAGCACGAGATTGTTGCCCGGCGTGGCCTGCGTGCGCGACAGCGTGCGCACCGGGCGGCCGCCGGCCGTGACCTCCACTTCCTCGAAACCCGTCAGGCCGTGCAGCTCTGTTTCGTAGCTTTGCTCGACGCCGATCTTGCCGATGTAGTCGGTGCCTTTGTAGTTGTTCGCGTCGAGCCGCGGATCGTAATGATCCGGATCGCTGTCGTTTTGCTCGCTGGCCGCGTCGATGCGCTCCTGATCGCGCTGCGAGATCCGCCCGATATAGCCGATTACGTGTGCCGCCGTCATGCCGAGCGGATATTGACGGAACAGCCGCGCGCGGACATCGACACCCGGAAAACGAAAGCGCTGCGCCGTGAAGCGCGCGACTTCCTCGTCGGTGAGCCGGGTGCGGATCGGCAGGCTCTCGAAATTCTTCGAATCCTCGAGAAGCTTTTTGAAGCGGCGCCGGTCGACCGCGTCGATGTTGACGACGGTGGCCAGTTTGTCGATGACGTTTTCGAGCGAATCGTCGAGCTTCGAGGGCGTGATTTCGAGCGTATAAGCCGAGTAGTTGCGCGCGAGCACGACGCCGTTGCGATCGGTGATGACGCCGCGGTTCGGCACGATCGGCGCCACCGAGATGCGGTTTTCGTCGGCTTGCAGCGAGTACTTGCTGTAATGCCAGACCTGCAGAAACAGAAAACGGAAGACGAGCAGCCCGAAGCACACGAGCACGAACAGGCCCGCGGCCGCGACGCGCACGCGAAACCGCGAGAGCTGCTGCTGGGTGTTCTTGAATTCGGTCATGCGCGCGAGCTCTGCATGCTCAGATGGGCCGCGTGTCGTCGGGATCGGCCGGACGGCGTTGCGGCATCAACAGCAGCGTGCAGGCAAGCGGCCAGAGCGCCGCTTCCACGAAGCCGTGCACGAGATAGCCCCAGCCCGGGAATGCCGCGCCCATCAAAAGCCGTGTAATGAACGGCACGAGTTGGGCGATGACGAGCAGCGGCGCCACGGCGAACACCTGCAGACCGCGCGGCATCCACAGCACGCGCCGGTGGATCGTGATGGCCCCGTAAGAAAGCAACGTGTAAGCGAGGGCGTGCTCGCCCAGCAGGCTCGCATCGTGTACATCCATCAGCAAGCCGAGAAAAAACGCGATGCCCATGCCGACCTTGCGCGGCTGATGCACGTTCCAGAACAGCACGACGAGCGCGACGAAGTCCGGCACGCCGATGAGATGGCCCCACGGCATCAGATTCAGTAAGAACGCCGCGGCGAGGCTGAACGCGATGAAGTACGGATTGACCGGCAGCAGAATGTATTGCGGACGGTTCATCGCCGCGCTCCTGCCGGCGCCGCGGCTTGCGTCGTTGCGCGATCGGCCGGCTTCGCGGCGGGCGGCTGCGAAGCCGCCCGTTTCTCGCCGGCCTTCGGCACGCTGTTCGCCGCGCCCTTTTCCGAGCCCGGGTTTTTTTCCGCGTCCTTGTCTGCTGCCTTGTCTGCCGCTTTCTCGCCCTTTTGCCCTTTATCCGCGCCCTTGCCGGCTTTCTTGCCTTTCGCGTCTTTCGCGCCAGGCTCCGGCTGCGGCTCCGGACGTGGCGGCAGATTGCTCTGGTAATGAAGCACGAGGACGGCGCGCGCACCGCGCACTTTGGCCACAGGCACGCAAATCACGCGCGCGAACGCCGTATCGGCCAGTTTGTCGACGCGCGCGACCTTCGCAACGGGCAATCCCGGCGGATAGACGCCATCGAGCCCGCTCGTCACGAGTTCGTCGCCGGCGACGATATCGGCGCTGATCGGCACGAAGCGCAGCTCCAGCGCATTGCCCGCGGGCGTGCCGTAGACGACGCCACGCAGCCCCGTGCGGACGATCTGCACGGGCACGGCCTGATCCTTGTCCGTGAGCAGCGTCACCTCGGATTGCATCGGGAATACGCGCGTGACCTGGCCGATCATGCCGTCTTCGCTGACGACGGGCGAGCCGTTCTGAATGCCCTGCTGCGAACCGCGGCCGATTACGACCTTTTGCGTGAACGGATCGCGTGTGTCGTATTGGATTTCCGCAGGTGTCGTTTGGGTGCCGATTTCGTGGCTCAGATCGAGCAACGCCCGCAGGTGAGCGTTTTGTGCCGCCAGCGAGGCGTTCAGATTGGCTTCGACCGAAAGCTGAAGGTTTTTTGCGGCGAGCTTCTGGTTGTCGCTGCGCAACGTAACCGTCGACACCGCAAAGCTCGTGGCACCGAGCGCGAGATCGCGCGGGACCAGCGCCGCGCGCTGCAGCGGGTAGAGTCCGACGTCGAGCACGCCGCGCACGATTTCGAGCGTTTTGAAACGCGCGTCCGAGATCAGCAGCGCAAGTGCGAGTGCAACGAAGAAAATGAGCCGCGCAAGCGCGGACGGGCCTTGCTTGAACAGAGGCGGCGGACTGTATTCCATGGTCGACGCCGGGGGCGTGATCGTGAGCGGGCGGCGGCGCAGTGCTTCAGCGCACCGGGAGACCCGGCGATGGCGTATGCGCCGCGCCCGCGAAGCTCATCACTCGTACGAGAAGATGCTGCCGAGCTTGTCCATCCGCTCGAGCGCCATGCCCGAGCCGCGGACCACGCAGGTGAGCGGATCTTCTGCCACCAGCACGGGCAGTCCCGTTTCTTCGGCGAGCAGGCGATCGAGATCGCGCAACAGCGCGCCGCCGCCCGTGAGCATCATGCCGCGCTCGGCGATATCGGCGCCGAGTTCCGGCGGGGTTTGCTCGAGCGCGATCTTGACCGAGGAGACGATCTGATTCAGCGGATCGGTCAGCGCTTCGAGGATTTCGTTGCTCGAAATCGTGAAGCTGCGCGGAATGCCTTCGGACAGGTTGCGCCCTTTGACTTCCATTTCCTTGACTTCCGAGCCCGGGAACGCGGAGCCGATTTCCTTTTTGATGGCTTCGGCGGTTTGTTCGCCGATGAGCATGCCGTAATTGCGGCGGATATAGTTGACGATGGCTTCGTCGAATTTGTCGCCGCCGACACGCACCGAGCCTTTATAGACGATGCCGCCGAGCGAGATGACGCCGACTTCGGTGGTACCGCCGCCGATATCGACGACCATCGACCCCGTGGCCTCCGACACCGGCAGGCCCGCGCCGATCGCCGCGGCCATCGGTTCTTCGATGAGGTAGACCTGTGAGGCACCGGCACCGTGCGCGGCTTCCTTGATCGCGCGGCGCTCGACCTGGGTCGAGCCGCAGGGCACGCAGATGATGATGCGCGGCGACGGCGAGAACATGCGCGATTCATGCGCCGTCTTGATGAACTGCTTGATCATCTGCTCGGTGACCGTGAAATCGGCGATGACGCCGTCTTTCATCGGCCGGATCGCCTCGATGTTGCCCGGCACCTTGCCGAGCATTTGCTTGGCTTCCCGGCCCACCGCCTGGATGGTTTTCTTGCCGTTCGGACCACCCTCCTGGCGGATCGATACCACGGAAGGTTCGTCGAGGACGATGCCCTTGCCGCGCATGTAGATGAGGGTGTTGGCGGTGCCGAGATCGATCGCCAGATCGTTCGAGAAGTAGCTGCGCAAAAAGCCGAACATGAAATTCCTGTCTCGCCGGGGAAGAGCCGGGCTTCGCCACCTTGGGCGCTGCCGCGGCAGCGGAAAAAATAAAAGCCTCGGGATCGGGCGTGAACGGTGCGCCGACACCTGCGTACCGCCCACCGCGAGCGCGAAGCTGCGATGAATTCGACCGGAAGGCCGCACGAGGCGAGGCGGCAGCGTGGTTTTCAGCGCCAAAACCCCCTGCGAGGGACGGTCCGGGTTTGGTTCGAACGCGTAATGATACCTTATAATTTCGACCTATTTGTAGTAAACGGACGGTCCTTTTTGCCGTTCCCGGCCCGCTGTTCGGGGGTCTGGAGCGGCACTCCAACAGTTTCGCGCGGCGCCGTTTCGGGCACCGCGCGAGGCCCCTTTTTCTCCGGTGAGACGCATGGCCTTGACCCTGACCGATGTGAAACGCATCGCCCATCTCGCGCGGCTCGAGCTGCCCGAGGCCGACGCCGAGCCGACGCTCGCCCAGCTCAACGAGTTTTTCGGCCTCGTCGAGCAGATGCAGGCGGTCGACACGGCCGGCATCGCCCCGCTCGCCCATCCGATCGAGCAGATCGAGGATGTCGCGTTGCGGCTCAGGGACGATGTCGTCACGGAAACAGTCGCCCGCGAAGGCAACCAGCAGTGCGCGCCGGCCGTCCAGGACGGCCTTTACCTCGTACCGAAGGTGATCGAGTAACCGAATCGTCTTCAAGACAGGAACGAACCAGACATGCACGCCAACAGTTTGACCGAGCTCTCCCGCGCGCTCGCGACGCGGCAGATCTCGGCCGTCGAGCTCGCGCAGCTCTTTCTCGAGCGCATCGAATCCGCGCGCGAATTGAACGCCTTCATCGAAGTCGCGCCGGAGCGCACGCTCGAGGCCGCGCGCGCGGCCGACGCCCGTATCGCCTCGGGCGACGCCGGCCCGCTCACCGGGGTGCCGGTGGCCCACAAGGACGTGTTCGTGACGCGCGGCTGGCACTCCACGGCCGGCTCCAAAATGCTCGCGGGCTACGAGAGCCCGTTCGATGCGACCGTCGTCGAGCGGCTCGCGCGAGCCGGCATGGTGACGCTCGGCAAGACGAACATGGACGAATTCGCGATGGGTTCGTCGAACGAGAACTCCGCCTTCGGGCCGGTGCGTAATCCGTGGGATACGCGAGCCGTACCGGGAGGCTCGTCGGGCGGCTCGGCCGCTGCCGTCGCCGCCCGGCTCGCGCCCGCCGCGACCGCCACCGATACGGGCGGCTCGATCCGTCAGCCGGCGTCGTTTTCAGGCGTGACCGGCATCAAGCCCACCTACGGCCGCGTGTCGCGTTACGGCATGATCGCGTTCGCGTCGTCGCTGGACCAGGGCGGGCCCATGGCCCAGAGCGCCGCGGATTGCGCGCTGCTGCTCAATGCGATGGCCGGTTTCGATGAACGCGATTCCACGAGCCTCGCGAGAGAGGACGAGGATTTCGGGCGTTATCTCGACAAGCCCTGGGGTGCGTCGGGCAGCGCCGACAAACCGCTTGCCGGCCTGCGTATCGGCTTGCCGAACGAGTATTTCGGCGCCGGTCTGGCCGATGACGTCCGCGCGGCCGTCGATGCAGCGCTCAAGGAGTACGAGGCGCTCGGCGCGACGCTCGTGCCCGTTTCGCTGCCGAAGACCGAGCTGTCGATCCCGGTCTACTACGTGATCGCGCCGGCCGAGGCCTCGTCGAACCTGTCGCGTTTCGACGGCGTGCGCTACGGTCACCGCGCGGCTCAGTACGGCGACCTTCTCGATATGTACAAGAAGTCGCGCGCCGAAGGGTTCGGCCCCGAGGTCAAGCGCCGCATTCTCGTCGGCACGTACGTGCTCTCGCACGGGTACTACGATGCCTACTACCTGCAGGCACAGAAGATTCGCCGCATCATCGCGCAGGATTTCCAGGAAGCCTTCCATCACTGCGATGTCATCATGGGGCCCGTCGCGCCGACGGTCGCATGGGATATCGGCGCAAAAGGCGACGACCCCGTGCAGATGTATCTGGCGGATGTCTACACGCTCTCGGTGAGCCTGGCCGGCCTGCCCGGCATGAGCGTGCCTTGCGGTTTCGGCGCCGGTGCGGGCGCGAAGCGCCCGGTGGGCTTGCAGATCATCGGCAATTACTTCAACGAGGCCCGTATGTTGCAGATCGCTCACGCGTATCAGCGCGCGACCGACTGGCACCAACGAGCGCCGGAGGCATGACCATGCAATGGGAAGTCGTAATCGGCATCGAGACGCACGCGCAGCTCTCGACGGCCTCCAAGATCTTTTCGGGCGCCTCGACGCGCTTCGGCGCCGAACCCAACACGCAGGCATGCGCCGTCGATCTGGCGCTGCCCGGCGTGTTGCCGGTCATGAACAAGGGTGCGGTCGAGCGGGCGATTCGCCTGGGACTGGCCGTCGGCGCGACGGTCGCGCCGCGCAGTATTTTTGCGCGCAAGAACTACTTCTACCCCGATCTGCCCAAGGGCTACCAGATCAGCCAGTACGAAATCCCCGTCGTGCAGGGCGGCGCGATCACGATCCAGGTTCCGGCCAACGAGAAGACGGGCACCGCCGCCTATGAAAAGACGATCCATTTGACGCGCGCGCACCTCGAGGAAGATGCCGGCAAGTCGCTGCACGAGGATTTCGCCGGCATGACGGGTATCGATCTGAACCGTGCCGGCACGCCGCTGCTCGAGATCGTGACGGAGCCCGACATGCGCAGCGCGGCGGAGGCCGTCGCTTACGCGAAGTCGCTCCATGCGCTCGTCGTCTGGCTGGGCATTTGCGATGGCAACATGCAGGAAGGCTCGTTCCGCTGCGATGCCAACGTTTCGGTGCGCCCGGTAGGTCAGGAGCAGTTCGGTACGCGCGCCGAGATCAAGAACCTCAATTCTTTCCGTTTTCTCGAAGAGGCGATTCAATACGAGGTGCGCCGGCAGATCGAACTGATCGAAGACGGGGGCACCGTGGTTCAGGAGACGCGTCTTTACGATCCGGACAAGCGCGAGACGCGCTCGATGCGCAGCAAGGAAGACGCGCACGACTATCGCTATTTCCCCGACCCGGATCTGATGCCGCTTATGATCGATGCGGGCTGGATCGAGCGCGTGAAGCTCGAAATGCCCGAATTGCCGGCCGCGATGCAGGAACGGTTCGTGCAGCAGTACGGGTTGACGCCCTACGATGCGGGCGTACTGACATCGAGCAAGGCAATGGCGGCCTACTTCGAGGCTGTCGTGGCGAAGCTGGGCGCCTCGCAGGCGAAAACGGCCGCGAACTGGCTGATGGGCGAGGTCTCGTCGCAACTGAACCGCGATGGTCTCGAGATCGGCGCGTGCCCGGTGTCGGCGGCGCAGTTGGCGCTCGTGCTGCAACGGATCGCCGACGGCACCATATCGAACAAGATCGCCAAGGAGATCTTCCTCGCGATCTGGGACGAGAAGGCGACCGACGACGCTGCGGCGGACCGCATCATCGAAGCCAAGGGCTTGAAGCAGATCTCCGATACGGGCGCACTCGAAGCGATCATCGACGAAGTGCTGGCGGCCAATCCGAAATCGGTCGACGAGTATCGGGCCGGCAAGGAAAAGGCGTTCAACGCGCTGATCGGGCAGGCGATGAAGGCGACGAAAGGAAAGGCCAATCCGCAGCAGGTCAATGAGCTACTGAAGAAGAAGCTCTCATGAGGCGGTACGGCGGCGGCTTCGAAAGGCGTGAATGAAGTCATGGCAAAACAAGTGCATCTGGACGACTTCCGAGTCCCCTTCTTCGACAGCGGCAAGAAAAACGACGCCTTCGATCTGACGGACTTCGACCCGGCCGGCAAGCCGTTCTCCGCCCGCTCGAAGCAGGCCGATCGCGAGCGGCTGGCGGCGCTCGCCGTCCAACTCGACGAAATGCAGGAGCGCTTGCACGCGCAACGCCGCGAGCGTGTCCTGCTGATCTTGCAGGGCATGGATACGAGCGGCAAGGACGGCACGATTCGCGCGGTGTTCCACGAGGTCGACCCGCTGGGCCTGCGCATCGTGCAGTTTCGGGCGCCGACACTCGACGAAGCCGCGCATGACTTTCTTTGGCGCGTGCATGTCCACGCGCCCGCGGCGGGCGAGCTGACGATCTTCAATCGGAGCCACTACGAGGATCTGCTCGTGCCGCGTGTGCACGGACAACTGAACGACGAGGCGTTCGCCGCCCGCACGCGCCATATCCGTCATTTCGAAGCGCTCCTTGCGGATTCCGGGACGGCGATTCTCAAGTGTTTCCTGCACATCTCGAAGGAAGAGCAGCGCGGCCGCCTGCAGGCGCGCATCGACGACCCGACCAAACATTGGAAATTCGACGTGTCCGATCTGGATGCGCGCAAACAATGGGATGACTACCAGAAGGCGTACCGCGACACGTTGGCGGCCACATCGACCGACTACGCCCCTTGGTACGTGGTGCCGGCGGACTCGAAATCGCATCGGAACGTGATGGTGGCGGCATTGCTGCTGCGCGTATTCGAAAGTCTTTCGCTCGAGTATCCGCCCGCCAAGGCGTCCCTCACCGGCGTGACCGTCGTCTGACGCGTGCCTCGGTATCGCGGGCCGCAGTCGAATCAACGAACAACGAGCAACGAAAGGAAACGAGCATGCTGCGCGTGATTACCGCCAACCTGAACGGCATTCGGTCTGCCGCGAAAAAGGGCTTCTTCGAATGGTTCGGCAAACAGGAAGCCGATGTTCTGTGCGTACAGGAAGTCAAGTGTTCGCAGGAAGACATGACGCCCGAGTTCCTTGCGCCGCACGATTTCACGGGCTATTTCCAGCACGCCGTCAAAAAGGGCTATAGCGGCGCGGGCCTTTACACGCGGCGCAAGCCCGACGATGTCGTCATCGGGTTCGGCAGCGCGGAATTCGATCCGGAAGGTCGTTATGTCGAAGCGCGTTTCGGCGAACTGTCGATCGTTTCGGTGTATGTGCCGTCCGGCTCGAGCGGCGACGAGCGCCAGCAGGCCAAGTACCGCTTCATGGGCGAATTCATGCCGCATCTCGCCAAGCTGCGCGAATCGCGCGAGGTCATTCTCTGCGGGGACGTCAATATCGTCCACAAGGAAATCGACATCAAGAACTGGAAGAGCAACCAGAAGAACTCTGGTTGCCTGCCCGAGGAGCGGGCATGGCTCACGACGCTGTTCGACGAAGTCGGTTATGTCGATGTCTTTCGCACGCTCGATCCGCGCCCCGAGCAATACACGTGGTGGAGCAACCGGGGCCAAGCCTACGCCAAGAACGTCGGGTGGCGGATCGATTATCAGATCGCGACACCCGGTATTGCCGCGAAGGCCAAACGGACCTCCATCTTCCGCGACATCAAGTTCAGCGATCACGCGCCGCTTACCGTCGATTACGATCACTGGGGCTGATCGCGACGGGGCGTCGCGGTCAACGATCGCGCGTAGGCCGCGCCTTCGGCGATTTGACGCCGGGGTAGTCGGGCAGCCGGTCGGGGTCGACGCCGCGCGCTTTCGCGTACTGCGCGAGCATGTCGGGCAGGCGCTTGATGATATCGAGCCTGCGTGCTTCGCTGTAAGGGTGGATGTGAATGAAGCCGGTGCCGCGGTCGCCGCGTGTCGCGTCGGCCAGCTTGTCCCAGAGCGACAGCGCCGCGCGGGGATCGAAGCCGGCGCGCGCCGCGATGTCGGCGCCGATCACGTCGGCCTCCGTTTCGTCGGTCGCATCGTAGCGCATGGCCAGGATCGGACTGCCAAGGCCCGGCGCCTGGGACGGTGAGCCGTCGAACTCGGTCACGCCGAACAGCTGCGGCAGCGGATCGGTACCGAACGGTGTCGCTTGTTGGGCGCTGAGCCGGTCGCGCACCTGCTCGCGCAGCGCGTGGGCGATCATGTGGCCGAACAGTACGCCGAGTTCGTCGTCCTTGAGACGCATGCGATCGAGCAGGCCACTATAGACGACGAGCTTGCCGCCCGGCAGGCAAAACATGCCGATCTCGCGCGAGCGTACGACGTTGACTTCCCATCGCCAATCCTTGACGCGCTCGCTCCATTTATCGCCGTAAGGCGCCACGCGCATGAGGATCGAATGCACGCGCTCGACGCGCGGGTCGCTCGCCGGCAGCAGACGTCCCTCGCCGCGCGCCCGCTCGATCAACTGCGTGTACTCGACGGCCGACTGTGCTTCGAGAAGCGGCGACGGAATGAGGCTGCGGAACGTCGGGCCGCTGCCGAAACGCACGGTCGCATTCGGCGCGAGTGCGCTCGATGCCGGGGCGGGTGCCGCGGCCGGTGGATTCGCCGCCGAGCTGGCGCCGGGATTGGCGGCCTGCACCGGTTGTGCCGCCAGCAACGCGAGGGCAGCCGATGCCAGCGCGGGTATTCGCACGAGGGGCCGCCCCGTGCAGTGGCGCGAACGGCGCGAGGTGGCCCCTCGCTTCATGCGCGCGAACTCCATGGGGCAACTTTCGGCAATAGCAGCATGCCGGGTACCGCAAGCAAGGCGCAGAGAAAGAAATAGTCGAACCAGCCGATTTCCGTAACGATGTAACCGCTCGCCGCCGAGGCAAGCGTTCGTGGAACGGAAGCGAGGCTCGTGAACAGCGCGAATTGTGTCGCGGTGTAGCGCGGATCGGTGGTGCTGGCGATGTAGGCCGTGAAGGCTGCCAGCGTCAAACCCGTGGCAAATGTCTCGAACCCATAGATGAGCGCGAGTGCCGCGGGCGACGGGCCGATCTTGGCCAGCCAGGCGAAGCCGAGCGTGGAGACGATCTGTACCACGCCGAACACCCAAAGCCCACGGGCGATGCCGACTTTCACGAGCCAGGCGCCGCCGATGATGCCGCCCGCGAGGCTTGCCCAGAACGCCGTCGTTTTGGCGATCACCCCGATCGCGGTCTTGTCGAAGCCTATGTCGAGAAAGAACGAAGTGGACAGCGTGGTCGCCATCACATCCCCGAGCTTGTAGAGGAAGATGAACGCGAGGATCAGCAGCGCTGCGCTCCAGCCGTCGCGCGAAATGAACTCGGTGAATGGCTCCACGATAGCCGCGCGCAGGTTTTTCGGCGGCTTACCGCTGACCTGCGGCTCCTTCACCACGAGCGTCAGGACGATGCCCGGCAGCATGAATGCGGCGGTGGCAGCGAACACGACGGTCCACGGCAGATGATCGGAAAGGATCAGCGAAAGCGAGCCCGGAATGAGCGCCGCGACCTTGTAGGCATTCACATGTATCGCGTTGCCCAGTCCCTGCTCGGTATCGGCGAGCAGCTCGCGGCGATAGGCATCGATGACGATGTCCTGGCTCGCACCGAAAAACGCGACGAGCGCCGTCAGTGCCGCGACGGTCCAGATTTCCTCGCGAGGCGACACGAACCCGAGCGCCGCGATCGCGCCGGCGACGAGCAACTGAGTAACGAGCATCCAGCCACGACGGCGCCCCGGACGCCAGCCCGGCAGCCGTGGGACGTACCGGTCCATCAACGGCGCCCAGACGAACTTCCACGTATAGGGAAACTGGATCAGTGCGAACAGGCCGATTTCCTTGAGATTGACGCCTTCGGAGCGCAGCCAGGCTTGTACGAGATAGACGAGCGTAAAAAGCGGCAATCCCGACGTGAAGCCGAGAAAGACGCAAATCAGCATGTGCCGGTTCAGGAATGCCCGCCAGCCGGGATGGTCCTCGTGAGCGCCCAGCGGGGCATGCTCGTGCGGCGGGTTCGGAATATCTCGTTTGATAGGCGGCCTCTCGGATTGGTGCGGCGTCAGCCCGGGGACGGAACACCCGGTGCGGCGCGCTTCACGCGATAGACCGCAAGACTACCACGCCAGTTTCGGCCCCAGCGCACCGTCCGGCCTTCATGCAGGACGACGCGATCGAGGATCTCGATTCCCACAACGGGCGCGAGCGCTTCGAAATCCTCGATCGTCAGTACGCGCACGTTCGGCGTGTTGTGCCATTGATAAGGCAGCGAACGCGAAACGGGCATGCGTCCGCGCAGCACCGACAGGCGATGCGGCCAGTAACCGAAATTCGGAAAGGAGACGATGCATTCCTTGCCGACGCGCACCGTTTCGCGCAGGATCGCCGCCGTTTGATGGATCGTCTGCAGCGTTTGCGAGAGGATCGCGAAATCGAAGCTGTCGTCTTCGAAGAGTCGCAGGCCATCTTCGAGATTCTGCTGAATGACGTTCACGCCGTGCTTGACGCACGCCAGCACGCCGGCGTCGTTGATCTCGATGCCGTAGCCGCGCACCTCGAGCTCCTCGGTGAGCAGCGCGAGCAGCGTGCCGTCCGCGCAGCCGAGGTCGAGCACGGTCGAGCGGGGCTCGACCCAGCGCGCGATGGCGCGAAAATCGGCGCGTGTGGCGAGCGAATCGATTGCGGACTGGTTCATGCGCCGACCTCCTCGGCAATGCGCGCGTAATAGGCGCGTAGCAGATTGTGATAGCGCGCGTCGTCGAGCAGGAACGCGTCGTGACCGTGCGGCGCGTCGATTTCCGCGTAAGTGACTTGCCGCTTGTGATCGAGCAGCGCCTTGACGAGCTCGCGCGAGCGCGCCGGCGCGAAGCGCCAGTCGGTGGTGAAGCTGACGACCAGATATTTCGCGCGCGTCGCGGCGAGCGCGGCCGTCAGATCGCCGCCGAAAGCGCGGGCGGGATCGAAATAATCGAGCGCGCGCGTGATCAGCAAGTAGGTGTTCGCATCGAAGTAATCGGCGAACTTGTCGCCCTGATAGCGCAGGTACGACTCCACTTCGAATTCGACCTCGAAGTTGAAGTTGTAGGCGGCGCCACCGGCGGCTCCGTTCTCGCCGTTCTCCCGCCGCAGCGCTCGGCCGAATTTCGTCGCCATGTCGTCGTCGGACAGGTAGGTGATATGCCCGATCATGCGGGCGACCCGCAGGCCTCGCCTCGGTTTGACGCCGTGAGCGTAGTAGTCGCCGCCGTGAAAATCCGGATCGGACAGGATCGCCGAGCGCGCCACTTCGTTGAACGCGATGTTCTGTGCCGAAAGCTTCGGCGTCGAAGCGATGTCGATGCAGTGCGCGATGCGCTCCGGATACATCGTGCTCCAGGCGAGCGCCTGCATGCCGCCGAGGCTGCCGCCCATGACGGCGGCGAAACGCTCGATGCCGAACGCATCGGCCACGCGCGCTTGCGCGTTGACCCAGTCCTCGACGGTCACGACGGGAAAACTCGCGCCATACGGGCGTCCGGTGGCCGGATCGATGCTCATCGGCCCCGTCGAGCCGAAGCACGAGCCCAGGTTGTTCACGCCGATGACGAAGAACCGGTTCGTATCGAGCGGCTTGCCGGGGCCGACGAGGTTGTCCCACCAGCCGATGTCCTTGGGTTGATCCGCATAGAAGCCTGCGACGTGATGCGAGGCATTGAGCGCATGGCAGACGAGCACCGCGTTCGAGCGCGCGGCGTTGAGCGTGCCATACGTTTCGACCATGAGATCGTAGCCTGCGAGCGTGCTGCCGTTTTGCAGCGCGAGCGGCTCATTGAACTGCATACGTTGTGGCGTGACGATACCGATCGATTCCATTCATTCCGCCTCATGACAGGGCGGCTAAATGGTGTCGGCGATGCGCGGGGCAAGGCGGGCGCGGCTGACGACCTCTTTAGCCGCATTTATAGTGAATCCCATTTCGGGGGGATTCGCGCGCCCGCAATCAAGTCGACAAATCGGCGCGCAGCTTGAGCTCGAACCCTCGAGCCACCCGACACGGTACCCCATGACCGGGGCCGCATCCAGCAAGCAGACGGCAAAGAATAGCGGAAATCCGGTGCTTGCGCTATTGGAGAATCAGCCGCAATTCGGCTTCGGCGTGTTCGGCCGGCGCGCGCGCAAAGCCGCTTCGCGCATAGCGGTGCCAGCGGCCGAGCACGTAGCTGACGAGCAGACTGGCTCGGAGCGCGGGATCGTAGTCGGCCGGCAGCGGCGCGGCCGCGTCGTGCGCGCCCTGGTTCGCCTCCATGAGCGCGACGCGCAGGCACTGCTTCACGGAGGTCTCCACGCGTTCGAGCATCTGCGTGACGCGCGCGCTCAGGCGTTCGTGCTCCCCGACGAGCGCCTCGCCCGTCAGCACCCGTGTCATGCCGGGATTTTTGGCCGCGAAGTTCAGCAGCATGACGCCGATCGCGCGCGCCTGCAGCACGCCGTTCGGCTCCTTGGCCGCGATCTGGTTGATGAGCCCGAAAAAGGTGCTTTCGATGAACTCGATCAGCGCTTCGAACATTTGCGCCTTACTCGCGAATTGCCGATAAAGCGCTGCCTCGGAGACGCCGAGCCGGGCGGCGAGCGCCGCCGTCGTGATTTTCTCGCCCTTCGGGGCTTCGAGCATCGTGGCGAGCGTCTGCAGGATATGCACGCGCCGCTCGCCCGGTTTCATGCGCGGCGCTTTGCCGGCCCCCACGGGGTTCGCTACACCTTCGGCCTCGCCGTCGAGGATCGCTGCTTGCCGTTCAGTCGAGCGCATGGGAGCTCCGCGAGATGACCCGTCGGAGCGATTTTAGCGAACGAATGCGGCTATCGATATAGTGGGGGCGTCCTGTACCGGGCATTCGAGCCGCGCGGCGCTCGCCGCCCGCGCCGCGCACCGGTGCGACGAGGTGTCCGACGATCCACACGGTGCCGATGCCGAGGCGCCGGTAGCGCTTCAGGTGGGAGCGCGTATCTTCCACGAGCACGGCTTCGGCGAGCCGCACGCGCGCGGCGCGCAACACGTGGCGCAGCATCGCGAGATCGGGTTTCGCGTGCCACTGGCCGCGCCGGCGCATATGTTCGATCGCGATGACTCGCTCGAACAGGCGCTCGATGCCGAGTTCATCGAGCACGGCCCGCGCGTAGCCCTCGGGCGCGTTGGTCAACACGATCTTCCGGCCCGGCAGCGCGCCGATCAGGCGCGCCAACCCCCGCTCGGCGCGCAGCATCTGGCGCAGTTCGGGCATTGCGTGCGCCACGCGCAGGAATTCGTGCGGGTCGATCGGATGATGGCGCGCGAGGCCGAGCAGCGTTGCCCCGTAGCGCCGCACATAGGCGAGCCGCAATTCATCGGCTTCGGCGCGCCCGATGCCGAGCGCGTCGATGATGTAGCGCGTCATCCCCTCGTTGATCGACGGAAAGATCGCGTGCGATGCGCTATGGAGCGTGTTGTCGAGATCGAACAGCCAGACGGGGCCGCCGCCGCGATGTGCGGGACGGCGCCGGCGGGAAACGGGAATTGGCATGACGTGGGCGGGCAGGGGGCGGCGCGGCGCGCCGGGGCCGCAGGCAGCCGAGCCGCGCTCGTGGCCTCAGTGAGAGCGGATCATCGTGCCGAACGGCTGCTCGGTCAGAATTTCGAGCAGCACCGAGTGCTCGATCCGGCCGTCGATGATGTGTACCGAGCGCACGCCGCTTTTAGCGGCGTCGAGCGCCGAGGCGATCTTCGGCAGCATGCCGCCCGAGATCGTGCCGTCGGCGAAAAGCGCGTCGATCTCGCGTGCCGACAGATCGGTCAGCAGATTGCCGGCCTTGTCCATGACGCCGGGGATGTTCGTCATCATGACGAGCTTTTCGGCATTGAGAACGACGGCCAGCTTGCCGGCCACGAGGTCCGCGTTGATGTTGTACGACAGGCCGTCCTCGCCGAAGCCGATCGGCGAAATGACGGGGATGAACGCGTCGTCCTGCAGCGCCTTCACGACGGCCGGATTGATCGCCTCCACTTCACCCACCTGGCCGATATCGACGTACTGCCCGGGGTTGTCCCGATCCGGCATCATCAGCTTGCGCGCATGGATGAGGCCGCCGTCCTTGCCGGTCAGACCTACGGCCTGGCCGCCGAAGTGATTGATGAGCGTGACGATGTCCTGCTGGACTTCGCCGCCCAGCACCCATTCGACGACTTCCATCGTTTCTTCGTCGGTCACCCGCATGCCCTGGATGAACGTGCCTTGCTTGCCGATCTTCTTGAGCGCCTGATCGATCTGGGGGCCGCCGCCGTGCACGATGACGGGATTGATGCCGACAAGTTTGAGCAAGATCACATCGCGTGCGAATCCTTGCTTTAACCTCTCTTCCGTCATCGCATTGCCGCCGTATTTGATGACGACGGTCTTGCCGTGGTACTGACGGATATAAGGCAGGGCCTCGGCCAGTATTTCGGCTTTCAGCGTAGGCGCGATCTGGGCGAGGTCGTGAAGCTCGGACATGGCGGCAAGCTCGGCAGGCAACAGGGGTTCGAACGAGTGGGACAGGCGAAAACAGGGCGAATTGTACAGGACTGGTGCTATGTTCCGCGGTTTTTGGTCGCAGGTCCCACGGCCGCATGCGGCTTGGCGGGAGGGCACGCATGCGCCGTGCCGGGAACGCTGGCATGATGCACTTGTCGTCCATGTTTCGGTTTTTTGCGGGCAATCGTCATGAGCCGTTCGCAGCACAAATCGCCCGAGTGCGCGGCGGCGCGCCCTGTCCGGTGTCCCCGGTGCGGTACGCCGTTCGATTGCGGCCGCGATGCGAAGCCCCTCGAGTGCTGGTGTGCTTCGCTGCCGCCGGTGGCGGCCGAGCGGCTCGTACCGGGGTGTGGGTGCCTGTGCCCGCGGTGTCTCGCCGAAGCGAGCGCGCCGCGCTGCCCGCCCACGCCTGCGTTTCCCGACTGAGTCTTTCGATGCACCGAATCACCAATACCGGCCGCGTGAACCTGGCCCATCTGTTCTGGCTCCGCTCGCTGGCCATCATCGGTCAGCTTGCGACGATCGCCGTCGTCGAGCAGTTCTTCGGCGTCCATCTGCCGCTGCCGGCGATGCTCGCGATCATCGGGCTCGAGGTGCTTTTCAATGCGTTGACCTGGGTTCGCGTCGCCAGCGCCCGGCCGGAAACCGATCTCGAGTTGCTCGGCCAGCTTTGGGTGGATCTCGCGGCGCTCTCGGGGCTGCTCTTTCTGTCGGGCGGCACGACGAATCCATTCGTTTCGCTTTATCTGCCCTCGCTTGCGATCGCCGCCGCGGTGCTGCCCTGGCGGCACATGATCTGGCTGGCGATTTTTGCGATGTGTTGCTACGTCGCGCTCGGCTTCGATTCCGTGCCGCTCAATATGGACAACCCCGCCAATCTGTTCGATTACTACCGCGCCGGCATGTGGGTCAACTTCATGGTGAGCGTCGGGCTCATCGCCTGGTTCGTCGCACGCATGTCGAATGCGCTGCGCCAGCGCGACGCCGCGCTCGGCGAGGCGCAGCAGCGGCTCTTGCGCGACGAGCGCGCCGTGGCGCTCGGGGTGCAGGCGGCAACCGTCGCGCACGAGATGGGCACGCCGCTTTCGACGATCGCCATGCTGACCGAGGAGTTGCGCGCGTCAGCCCAGCACGACAAGGGCCTCGCGCCCTATGCGCCGGACCTCGATCTGCTGGAGCAGCAGATGACGCTTTGCACGTCGGCGCTCGCACGGCTGCGCAGCCGTGCCTCCGAATCTTCGCATCGCGAAAATCTCGAGCAATGGTTGGGCCGTTTTTCCGAGCAATGGCGGCTGCGCCATCCCCACGTGAAATACGAGCGGCTCGGCGCACCGTGCGCCGAAGCGTGGGTCGACGATACGACGGCCGTTGGGCAGATCCTCACCATCCTTCTCGACAACGCGGCGCGCGTGAGTCGCGACAGCGTGACGCTTGCGGCGATGGTGTCGGCGGGCGTCATTGAATTCGAAGTGCGCGACTGCGGGCCCGGCATCGCGCCCGCGCTGCGTGCGCAACTCGGCGCGACGCCGGTCGATAGCGCCCAAGGCGGTCATGGCGTCGGGCTTTATCTCGCGTTTTCGGCGGCGGCGCGCCTGGGCGGCTCGATCGAGCTGGCCGATGGTGTGCCGCGAGGCACGCGCGCGATTCTGCGTGTGCCCGCCGCCTCTTCTTCATCCGATTCCAGGGAGACCCTACGATGAGCGACACCCCTTTTCTCGTCATCGACGATGACGAAGTATTCTCGGGCATTCTTGCGCGCGGTCTGACGCGCCGCGGCTACGAGGTTCATCAGGCGCATAACGCGCAGGAGGCGATTCAGCTTGCCAATGCGCACAAGTTCGATCTGATCACGGTCGATCTGCATCTGGGCGGCGATTCCGGCTTGAACCTCGTCGCGCCGCTGCGCGAGCTTCAGCCCGACGCGCGCATGCTGGTGCTGACCGGCTATGCGAGCATCGCGACGGCTGTGCAAGCGGTCAAGGATGGGGCAGACAATTACCTTGCGAAGCCTGCCAATATCGAGTCGATCTTGAGCGCGCTGAAGGAAGAAGCGAGCGTCGAGCAGGCGGAAGCGGCACTCGAAAGCCCGGCGCTGCTTTCGGTGGCGCGGCTCGAATGGGAGCATATTCAGCGCGCGCTGGCCGAGAACGGCGGCAACATTTCGGCCACGGCGAGGGCGCTCAATATGCATCGGCGGACGCTGCAAAGGAAGCTGGCGAAGCGGCCGGTGAAGCAGTAGCGCAGTTTGCGACTTGCTCTGGGCGCATGCGAAGGGACCGGCGATGGAGATTTACCGCAATGTGAGTGGCCGATCGGGCGTCGTGTCGTATGAGATCGGACGGGAGCGCATCGCCGTCGAGTTCGAGGACGGCTGGGTCTACTTGTATACCGCGCAAAGCACAGGCGCCAACGATGTGGCCGAAATGCAGCGCCTCGCGCGCGCCGGCTCGGGACTGAGCACTTACATCAGCCGCTTCGTCAGGGAGCGATATGCGCGCAAGTATCGCCGCGATTGAAGAAGAAGCATGAGCGGCGAAGCTGCCGCAGCGGGCTGTGGTGGGCGTCGACCCGCTCGTCGACGCCCGGTCTGGTGCAGCCGTTATGGGATGACGGCTGCGCTACAGGATGACAGACGCCTGCTATTGAGGGATGGGAAGCGCGAAGTCGTTCAATTGCCCGCTTTCGACGAGGCGCTGGATCAACCCTTGCCGCGGTGCGCTGCGATCCCACGAAGCATGGGTGTTCTCCCCGATGATCTGTTGCAACATCCCGCGATTATCGGTACGAACGGCGCCCCAATCCGGCACGGAGCCCGCCGTGGCCACTACGCCTTGTTCCGTTGCCGCCTCGCCTGACGCTGCACCGTTCGGATTGCCCGTCTTCACGAACTGCTCGATATAACGCGAGAACACGCGCGAAACGTCGTAATCAGCCGCCGTCCACGCGTAGTGCCGCAAGTGTTCCAGGTTGCCCAGCGAGTAGGCCACCTGCGCGTTATGCGCCGCCCCGGGCGCGGGTTGGTCCGGCTGAGCAGGCTCGGACGACGCTTTCAGCTCCGGCGGCAGAGGTTGGGTATAGCGGTAATAGAAGACGGGCGACTGGCCCGTCTGCCGATGATGATCCATCCACCGCCACGTACTGTGGTTGACGAACAGATCCCCTGCCAGCGCGGCCGCCGCATGCTTGACCTCTTCGGTATCGTTGCCGGGGTAATGCGCGAGGACTTCTTCCGCGTGATCCTTGAAGTGCGTTTGAATCGCTTCCCGCCAAGCCTCCGGCGTGGGGGCCGCTTTGCCGAGCAGCGCCGTGAAAGGCTGTTCCTGGGCGTTCGATCCCACGAGCAGCGGCACCTGCGCTTGCCCGCCGCTGGCGAACACCTGTTCGGGCGACGCAGGCAGGAAGTGGCCATCGACATGCGGCCAGAAAATCGCCGAGCCCGGCGCGAACTTGAGCTGGGTGGACGCCGCCAGCAGCGTGCGTGCCGGCAAAGAGCGCAGTTGCTGCTGCGATGTTGCGCCGACGCGCGTCGAGAACTGAGTCGCCGCCGCGACTGCCTGCTCCCGCGCCCAGAGGCGGTTCGGCGCGAATGCGCCGCCGCTTTCGCCGATGGCTCCGGCAAAGAGCCCGCGCGAGAGCGGCGAGACCATGTGAGCGCTGACCGCGACCGAGCCGGCCGAATTGCCGGCGATCGTCACTTTCGTCGGATCGCCGCCGAACTGCGCGATATTGTCCCGTACCCAGCGCAGTGCGGCGACTTGATCGAGGAGACCGTAGTTGCCGATCGCACCGTTCGAGGATTCCGTTGTGGCATCGGGCGATGCCAGGAATCCGAATACACCGAGCCGGTAGTTGACCGTCACGGCGATGACGCCGCGCGAAGCCATGGCCGTGCCGTCATAGCGAGGCTCCGAGCCATCTCCCGAGACGAATCCACCGCCGTGGAAATAGACGAGTACGGGCAGTTTGGCGTCCGCATTGCTCGCCGGCGTCCAGACGTTCAGGTAGAGGCAATCCTCGCTCATCTCCTTCGAGCGGAAATCCGGCTTGGCGGCCCCGGTGACAGGCGCCTGCATGCAACGAGGCCCGAACTGACGGGCTTGCAATGCGCCAGCCCAGCGTGCGACGGGCTGCGGCTCGCGAAAGCGGAACTCGCCGACGGGCGGTGCCGCATACGGAATTCCGCGAAACACGCGGATGTCTTTATGCTGACCACGCATCTTGATGCCTTCGACGACGCCGTCGGTCAGCCGGACTTCGGGGGCTAGTGGCGCGCGGGCGGCATGAGCCCCGGGAGCGATGCACAAGAGAGAGCCGCTGGCGGCGAGCGCCGCAACAACGGCACGATGGGTGACACGATCGAACGAAACTCTCACAGTCTTGCCTCCTTTTGTGGTTGAACTGTGGGTCTACGACCCCACCGTCCGGTGGGAGGCTCGATCATTGATGTCGAAATAATCGGGGCTCGTCTCGATTTTTCGAATCAGACGGAATAACGGTGCGTAGTAGCGAGGCGGGACGGCCGTCGCGGCCATCCCGCCATTCGACTCAAAGCACGTAGCGCGACAGATCTTCGCTTTGTGCTACATCGCCCAGCGCTTTATCGACGTACGCCGCATCGATGCGCACCTTCTTGCCGGTGTGGTTGCCGGCCGAGAACGACACGTCCTCGAGCAGCTTTTCGATGACCGTGTAAAGCCGCCGCGCGCCGATGTTCTCCGTGCGTTCGTTCACGGAATACGCAATTTCCGCCATGCGCCGAATGCCGTCCTCGCCGAACTCGAGCTCGACTTCTTCGGTGGCAAGCAGCGCCTGATACTGCTTCACGAGACTCGCGTCGGTGGCCACGAGAATCGATTCGAAATCCTCGACCGACAGCGAATCGAGTTCGACGCGAATCGGAAAACGGCCCTGCAATTCCGGAATCAGGTCGCTCGGCTTCGATAGATGAAAAGCGCCGCTCGCGATGAAAAGGATGTGATCGGTCTTGACCATCCCGTAGCGGGTATTGATCGTCGTGCCCTCCACGAGCGGCAACAGGTCGCGCTGCACGCCCTGACGCGACACCTCGCCGCCGCCCACTTCGCCGCGCGAAGCGATCTTGTCGATCTCATCGAGAAACACGATACCGTTTTGCTCGACGTTCTGGACGGCCTTCGCCTTGACTTCTTCCTCATTGAGCATCTTCGACGCTTCTTCGTCGGTCAGCACCTTCAGCGCTTCCTTGACCTTCAGCTTGCGACGCGTTTTCTTGCCGCCGCCGAGATTGGCGAACATCGAGCGGATCTGCTCGGTCATGTCCTCCATGCCGGGCGGCCCCATGATGTCCATGCCGACTTGCGGCAGTTCGACGTCGAGCTCGATCTCCTTATCGTCGAGCAACCCTTCGCGCAGCCGTTTGCGGAAGGTCTGGCGCGTGGCGTTGTCTTCACCCGCCTCGCTCGAATGGGAACCGAAACCCACCGGGCGCGCGGTGGGCAGCAGGATGTCGAGAACGCGGTCCTCGGCCTGGTCCTGCGCCTTCGAACGCACCTTGCGCATCTCGAATTCGCGCGTCTGCTTCAGCGAGATTTCGATCAGATCGCGCACGATGCTGTCCACGTCACGGCCGACATAACCGACCTCCGTGAACTTCGTGGCTTCGATCTTGATGAAGGGCGCGTCGGCCAGTTTGGCCAGCCGCCGCGCGATCTCGGTCTTGCCGACTCCCGTCGGCCCGATCATCAGAATGTTCTTGGGCGTGATTTCCTGGCGCAACGGCTCGGCAACCTGCTGACGGCGCCAACGGTTGCGCAGGGCGACAGCGACGGCTTTCTTGGCCTTGTTCTGTCCGATGATGTGCTTGTCGAGCTCCGAGACGATCTCGGCCGGTGTCATAGTGCTCATCGTGTCCTCACTCGATCGTCTCGATGACGCGGTTATGGTTGGTGTAAATACACATGTCGCCGGCAATCGAGAGCGATTTCTCGACGATATCGCGCGGGGACAGATCGGTGTTTTCAGCGAGCGCCCGGGCCGCGGCCTGCGCATAGGCGCCGCCCGAGCCGATCGCGCAAATGCCGCCCTCCGGGTCGAGCACGTCGCCGTTGCCGGTGATGACGAGCGTCGTTTGTGCATCGGCCGTGATCAGCATCGCTTCGAGGCGGCGCAACATGCGGTCGGTTCGCCAGTCCTTGGCGAGTTCGACGGCCGAGCGCGTCAGATTGCCCTGGTGTTTTTCGAGCTTCGCCTCGAAGCGGTCCAGCAGCGAAAACGCGTCGGCCGTGCCGCCGGCGAAGCCGACGAGCACCTTGTCGTTGTATATGCGCCGGACCTTCCTCGCACCGCCTTTCATGACGATGTTGCCAAGCGTGACCTGGCCGTCGCCGCCGAGCGCGACCTGGCTGCCGCGTCGCACGGAAACGATCGTCGTGCCGTGAAATTGCTCCATTCTCGTTCCTTCAAAAACGTCGAAAGCACCGCCGGCAACACGCGCCGGACGGAGGAATCGGGTGGTGGACGAGCTGCGGTCACAACGGCGCCGCGGCTCGCGGATGACGCACGTCGGATTCATTTTAGGGCGAGTGCGGCTTTATCAAGAGCCAACGCAGCAGGTACGCGTGGATTGCCGCCCCGCGGGCGCCGCAACGCGCTTTCGCGCGAGATGGCGAGCGGGCGGGCAAAAAGGGGTGTTCTTCAGTAGGAATCGGACTGCGGAAGTGCCGAGGCACTTACCGCGGTCGACAAAGAAAAAGCGCGCGGGATGCCGCGCGCCTCTTCGAAGCAGCGTCAAGACGCGCGGCCTTCATCGCCGCGCGGGTCTGGTCCGGTCAGTCGCCGAACAGCTTTTGGCGCAGCTCGCGGCGCTCTTGCGCCTCGAGCGACAGCGTGGCCGTGGGACGTGCCAGCAACCTCGGAATGCCGATCGGCTCGCCCGTTTCCTCACACCAGCCGTACTCGCCCGTTTCGATGCGAGCCAGCGATTGCTGCACTTTCTTCAGCAGCTTGCGCTCGCGGTCGCGCGTACGCAGCTCGAGCGCATGCTCTTCCTCGATCGTCGCGCGATCGGCCGGATCCGGCACGATCACCGTTTCGCGAAGGTTCTCGGTTGTCTGGCCGGCATTGCGCAGAATCTCTGCCTGCAGCTGTTCGAGCCGGTTCTTGAAGAAGGCGAGCTGGTCTTCATTCATGTAATCCTTGTCGCTCATCTTCAGGATTTCGGCTTCGGTCAAGAGTCGTTTCGTCGTCATCTGCGTGCTTCTTCAATGTGAGGCAAAACCCATACATATTGCCCGCACTTTCGTGTTGCCCGCAAGCAGCGCACTGTGCGCCACTCGGCATGTCTGGCAGTCTTGACGGCCAGCGCCCGTGCGGGGCCGAACTCCTCTGGAAACCGATCCTTGGATGCACTCCCGTTTCGATGAGGTGTCCCTTGCCGGGCACTCCTTCCTGGGGCGACACCGGCACGAAGCGCCGTGTCGCCCGGGGTTTCGCCCGGCATTCCGCTTTGTCATTTTCGTTCGGCGTTGCCCGGATCAGGTTTTCCGGCGCCGTTCGCTACGCCCCGCGCGTATGGGGCGCGGGCTTCGCTGCTTACTGGTCAAGGTCCAGCGGGCACGTATTGTAACTGAATCGCCCTTGCGCGCTGCAACAGAGAAAACCCTGCTGCGCGGCCCTAATAGCACGAAAATATAACGCGCGAATTTATAAAAAGCGAACTCCGGGTGCAAGCTGCGAGCGGTATCGTACACGCTCACGCCAAACAGGCATCGAGACCGTCGGTGATCAAGTCCTGCGGCAGATCGATGCCGATGAAGACCATCTTGCTGGTCTTTTTCTCCACCGGCAGCCATTTGGCCGCCAGATCGCTGCCCATCATTTGATGCACGCCCTGGAATACGACCTTGCGGTCCACGCCCTTCATATAGAGCACGCCCTTGTAACGCAAAAGCCGCTCGCCGTAGATTTGCAGCACGCCACCGAGAAAATCCTCGAGCTTGTTGGGATCGAAAGGCCGGTCGTTGCGATAGACGAACGATTTGATCCGGTCGTCGTGATGGGCGTGATGATGGTGGTGCCCGTGTTCGTGCCCGTCATGTTCGCACTGGCCATGGTCGTGATCGCAATGGGCATGATCGTGGCCGTCATGGTCATGATCGTGATGCTCGTGGTCGTCTTCGGCCAGGAAGTCCGGATCGATCTCGAGTTTCGCGTTCAGGTTGAAGCCGCGCAGATCGAAGATCTCCTTGATATCGGCGTCGCCGAAGTTCACGGTTTTGATCGTCGCTTTCGGGTTCATATGAACGAGCCGGTGGCGTAGATCGCCCAGCGTGGCTTCGTCGACGAGATCGGCCTTCGTGAGGAACAGGCGGTCGGCGAAGCCGACCTGGCGTTGCACCACCTCGTGTTCGTCGAGCTGAGCGTTTGCGTGCTTCGCGTCGACGAGGGTGATGATCGCGTCGAGCAGAAACTCGTCGGCAATCTGGGTATCGATGAAAAACGTCTGGGCAACGGGGCCCGGATTGGCGAGACCCGTCGTTTCGATGACGACGCGGTCGAACGAGATTTCGCCCGAACGCTTGCGCTCCGCCAGGTCGCCGAGCGCGCGGGCCAGGTCGCCGCGGATCGTGCAGCAAATGCAGCCGTTGCTCATCTGCACGATTTGTTCGGCTTCGTTCTGTACGAGGATTTCGTTGTCGATGTTCTCTTCGCCGAACTCGTTTTCGATCACGGCGATCTTCATACCATGCTTTTCGCTCAGGATGCGCTTGAGCAACGTGGTTTTGCCGCTGCCGAGAAAGCCGGTCAGGATGGTGACTGGAATCATTGTGACTCGCCTGTTGTTCGATGAAATCGGGGCCGGTACAGCCCGGCACCCTGGCCTGGAAATATTGAAGCATACCTGTCAAGCGGGACGTCCCGCTCGGAGCGCTCTCGCGCGGAACAGATGCGGGCGCTCAGAGAATTTGCAACAGCAGCCCCTTCAGGTATTCGCCCTCCGGAAACGAAGCCAGCAGCGGGTGATCGAGGCCGGTGCCGAGCCGCTTGAGGATGCGGGCATCCACCCGCGCGTCGGACGCGGCGCCAGCGACGATCTTCTGAAACAGCTCAGCATCGATCGCGCCCGAGCACGAGTAGGTGAAAAGCAGGCCGCCCGGACGCAGCAGCCGGAAACCGGAGAGGTTGATGTCCTTGTACGCGCGCGCCGCCCGGTCGACATGCTCGCGGGCGGGAGCGAACTTCGGCGGATCGAGCACGACGAGGTCGAAGCGCTCGCCTTCGTCGGCCAGACGCCGCAGCGTGCGAAACGCGTCGGCGTCGAGCCACTCGGCGCGTGCGGCGTCGAAGCCGTTCGCCTCAACGTTTGCGCGTGCGAGCGCGAGCGCCTCGCCCGACGAATCGATCGATACGACACGCCGTGCGCCGCCCTTCAGTGCGGCCAGAGAAAAGCCGCCCGTATAGCAAAAACAGTTGAGCACGTCGCGCTCGGCGGAGTACTCCTGCACGAGCGCTCGGCTCTCGCGCTGATCGATGTAAAAGCCCGTCTTGTGGCCGTTGCGGACATCGACGCGATAGCGCACGCCGTTTTCGTCGACGATGAGCGTATCGGCGGGCGCAGCGCCGGCGAGGACACCCGTCGTCTGCGCGAGCCCTTCTTTTTCGCGGATCGAGACGTCGGAACGCTCGTAGACGTTGGGGCAGCCCGTTGCGCCCGTGAGAGCGGCGACGATCGCATCTTTCCACGCCTCCACGCCGGCCGCCATGAACTGGCAGACGAGCTGGCCATGTGCTGCGGCCTCGTCGCCGGGCAGCGGCAGGCGGCTTGCCCGCGTAGCGAGCGTCGGGTTTGGATCTGCCGGCGCTGGGCCGCCGGCCATTGCCAGATCGGGAACGTAATAGTCGACGATGAGGCCGGGCAGGCCGTCCGCTTCGCCGAAGACGAGCCTGACGGCGCCGGTGTCAGGTACGAACGATCGGCGATGCGCGAGCGCTTGCTGGACGCGGCGCTTGAAAAAGGCGTGATCGATCGGTTCGGCTTCGTCGAAACTCCAGGCGCGCAGGCGGATCTGCGAGTGTGGACTGTAGGCGGCGCGCGCGAGAAAGCGTCCGTCGTGCGCGCGTACGACGACAGTCGCACCCGAGGCGGGTTTGCCGTCGATCCGCTCGATGGCGTTCGCGTACACCCACGGATGACGGCGCAGCAGCGATTTTTCCTTCGACGGTTTGAGCGTTACGGTATTCATGCGGTATGAGAAACGAGTTATCGCTGCCGGTTCGGCTGAACCGGCAGGTGAGCCGGGGATCGGGTGTCGACCCGAGCCTCCGCGGCCCATTGCGATCGATTGCAACTAGTCGCGCTTTTTCGCGCGAGGATGCGCTGTGTCATAGACCTGCGCGAGATGCTGAAAATCGAGCGAGGTGTAGATCTGTGTCGCCGCCACGCTCGCATGGCCGAGCAACTCCTGCACGGCACGCAGGTCGCCGCTCGATTGCAGCAGATGCGTTGCAAACGAGTGCCGCAGGACGTGCGGATGGACGTTCGCCGGAATCCCCGCGGTACGGGCGGCGCGCTTGATGCGCTCGCGTACGACGTTCGGCGACATACGCGCGCCACGCACCGAAAGAAACAGCGGGTGCGGGTCGTGCCTGACGAACTGCTCGCGCACCGCGAGCCAGGCCTCGAGCGCCTCGATGGCCTTTTTGCCGACGGGTACCGTGCGCTGCCGCTTGCCTTTGCCGAGAACCGTCACTTCAGCGGTATCGAGAGCGAGCCAGCCCGCCGAACGATATCCATCGCCCTCGGCGAACCCGGCATCGAGCCCAACCAGTTCGGCCAAGCGCAATCCCGACGAATAAAAGAGCTCGAGGATCGCATGGTCGCGCAGCCCTTCGCCGCTTTCGGGCGAGGCGGCTTCCATCAGCGCGTTGGCGTCGTCGACGGACAGCGCTTTGGGCAGGCGCTTCGGCTGTTTCGGCGCACGTACCGTGGCTACCGGGTTGGCCGGCAAGTCGATGCGTTCCGCGAGCCATCGGTAAAACGCGCGCCAGGCCGACAGCCGATGCGCGATCGAGCGCGCGGACAAGCCGCCGCTATGCGCGCGTGCGACTGCCGAACGGATATCCGTAGCCGAAAGGCTCGCAAGCGGGCGGCCGTTGGCGAGCGCGGTCAAGCCCTGAAGCTCGTGCGTATAGCTGCGCAGCGTGTGCTCGGACAGGCGCCGTCCATGAGCGAGGCTCGCAAGGTAGGCGGCGATCAGGTCCGTATCGGCCGGCTGCATGGCGTTTCGCGGGGATGGTCTGGATGCGGCCGGCAGCCGGCTCAGCGGGCAAGCAGGCGGCTCGTCGCGGCACTCGCGAGCGTGCCGATCTGCATGAGGAAGTCCGTCGCCATGCCTTCGTGAAAGCGGCGCGGATCGGGCGAGCCCATGACGAGCAGGCCGAAGGCGGGCGCGCTTTCATCGGCCTGCGGATCGCGCAGCGCAAGCAGCACGACCGACTGGATGCCGCCTGCTTCGCCCGGGGCCGTGCAGGCTTCCTCGGCCGAAGCGGGGGCGCTCGGCTGCGCGCCCGCGCCCAGCCACTGGGCGGCTTCGAAACCGGTGTTCGCTCCGCAGTACGGGGCGCCCAGGCTGTTGGCGAAGATGCGGACTTCTTCGCCGACCTGACGGGCGAACTCGGCCTGCGCGTAGACATCGGCCACGTCCCAGAGGCGCAAGGCCGCGTGCGGAACGTCGAAGACCTCGGTGAGCCCATGCGTGACGGTACGCGGCAGTGCGTGGGGATCGCGCTCGGCGATGACGCGTGCGGTCCAATGGTTGAACTTCGCGGCGATGCTGTCGTTCTCGTGCCCGTAGCGCAGCAACTCGGCCAGGCGCCTTTCGAGCAGCTTGTTCTTTTCGCGCAGCATTTCCATCTGCCGCTCTTGCAGCGACACGGCGGCTTTGCCATGCGGGTTCGCGAGTCGCACCGCGGCGAGCAGCTCGGCGTGTTGCACGAAAAATTCGGGATTGGCGAGCAGGTATTCGGCGACTTCGCGATCGTTCATGGTGTGAGCGTTTTTTGGCGGATAAGTGAGCGGCAAGCGCGCGGACGGTGGGGCGGGTTCTCAGTCGGCCAATTCGATCTCGCCGCGAAAGACGGTCACGGCCGGGCCGGCCATCGTCAGCGCGGACGTTTCATCGCGCGCTCCGTCCCAGGCGATGGTCAGCGTGCCGCCGTGCGTGCGCACGAGGACCGGCGAGTCGAGCCGATGGCGCCGAATGCCGGCGGCAACCGCTGCGCAAGCACCCGTGCCGCAGGCGAGCGTCTCCCCGGCGCCGCGCTCGAACACGCGCAACGCGATTTCATGGCGCGAGACGATCTGCATGAAGCCGGCGTTGACGCGCTGCGGGAAGCGCGCGTGCCGTTCCAGCGCGGGACCGACCGACGAAACAGGGTAGGCCTCGACGTCGTCGACGATCGTCACGGCGTGTGGGTTGCCCATGGAGACCACTGAGACTTCGAGCGGCTCGCCGGCCGCCTCGAGCGGCCAGAGCGCGTCGGCACCCTCGGTGCGCGCGGCGAGGCCTTGGGTATCGAACGGCACGCGCGCCGGATCGAAGACGGGGCGACCCATGTCGACGACGACTTCGCCGTTGTCCTGCATCGTCAACGTGATCATTCCGCCGTGTACTTCGACGCGCACGCTGCGCTTGTCGGTGAGTCCGGCGTCGCGCACGAACTTGACGAAGCAGCGCGCGCCGTTGCCGCAATGTTCGACCTCACCGCCGTCGCAATTGAAGATGCGATATTTGAAATCGGCCTCGGCCGCGCTCGGCCGCTCGACGAGCAGCAGCTGATCGGCGCCGACGCCGAAATGGCGATCGGCCAGCGCGCGCACCTGTTCGCTCGTCAGCGAGAGCGGGCGGCTGTAGCCGTCGAGCACGACGAAGTCGTTGCCCGCACCCTGCATCTTGGTGAATTGAAGTCTCATGATGGGCGTTATTGTAAGCGACGCGCGGCGCGTATCGGGCGACGCCCGGTCAGTAGACGCTCGGCATGCCGGGCGGACGCGTCTTGAAGCGTTTGTGAACCCAGTAGTATTGCTCCGGCATCCGCGGAATCTGTTGTTCGAGAAAAGCGTTCATGCGGCGCGCGTCGATGTCGTCGTCGCCGCTCGGGTAGTCCTGCCACGGCTCGAAGACCTTGAGCCGGTAGCCCTTGTAGTTCGGCAGCACTTCGCCGATGAACGGCACTACCTGGGCGTGGCCGACCTTGGCGAAGCGGCCGACGGCGGTCAGCGTGCAGGCCGGCACCCCGAAAAACGGCACGAAGGTCGAATTGCGCAGGCCGTAATCCATGTCGGCGCCGAGCATGACCGGTTTGCGGTCGCGCAGCCAGCGCAGCACCACGCGGGCGCTGTCGGCCCGGCTTGCCATATCGGCGCCGAAGCGCCCGCGCGCCGCTTTGGCGACGGCCTCGAGTTCGGGGTTCGACATCGGCTGATAGAGCGAGCCGCAACGGCGCCCGAGTGCGTGGTTGAGGAAGATCGAGCCCGCCTCGATGCCGACGAAGTGCAAGCCGAGAAAGAGCGTGGGCGGCAGATCGGGATCGGTCAGATCGACGGCGCTGTCGACTTGCACGAGCTTTTCGAGCTTGCTTTGCGAGCCGAACCATTGAACGCTGCGCTCGACGTAGCTGCGGATCGCATGGCGGAAATGCTGCTGTGCGATCTGTGCGCGCTTTTCGTCGCTCCACTGCGGAAAGCAGAGCGACAGATTCGTGTGAACGATACGGCGGCGCCGGCTCGGGACCTGATAGAGCAGCCAGCCGAGCCCGTCGCCGAAGCGCGCGACGAGGCCATAAGGCAGAATCGCGAGGAACTTGAGCAAGCCGATGGCGAACTTCGTGCCGATGCGGCTCAACATACGCGTGCTCCGGTCGGCAGCGGGCGCGGCGCATGTCGCGCCGGCGCGAGTGGCGGCATGGTGCCCGATACGAACGACGGGACCGGTGTAAGCGCGCAATGCGGCAAACAGGGGGCACAAGACACGGCAGTTCACTCTGTGACAGGAACGAGAAGTCGCTATAATACGGACTTCGCCGAGTTAATAGACAACTTGCGGGGCGAAGCCGCAGGGGGCACGTAAAGGCCCACTCGCGGTAAGGGAAATCCGCTAAAGCGTCGCCGCTTCAGGCTCCCGGAGCTGGCTACGTGAAATCGACAACCGTAACCAATGGAGTCTGCAACGTGGCAAACGACTACCTCTTCACGTCCGAATCCGTTTCCGAAGGCCATCCCGACAAGGTCGCCGATCAAATTTCGGACGCGATCCTCGACGCCATCTTCACGCAGGACAAATACTCCCGCGTTGCCGCCGAAACGCTCTGCAATACGGGTCTCGTCGTACTGGCCGGCGAAATCACGACGACGGCCAATGTGGATTACATTCAAGTCGCGCGCGATACGATCAAACGTATCGGCTACGACAACACGGACTACGGCATCGATTATCGCGGCTGCGCGGTGCTGGTTGCCTATGACAAGCAATCTCCCGATATCGCGCAGGGCGTCGATCGCGCGCACGATGACAACCTCGATCAAGGCGCAGGCGACCAAGGTCTGATGTTCGGCTATGCGTGCGACGAAACGCCCGAGCTGATGCCGTTGCCGATCCACTTGTCGCACCGTCTCGTCGAGCGTCAGGCGAGCCTGCGCCGCGATGGCCGCTTGCCGTGGCTGCGCCCCGATGCGAAGTCGCAGGTCACGGTGCGCTATGTCGACGGCAAGGCCCATTCGATCGACACCGTCGTGCTTTCGACGCAGCATGCGCCCGATATCGATTTGTCGATGCTGCGCGAAGCGGTCATCGAAGAAGTGATCAAGCCGACGCTGCCTGCCGAGCTCATCAAGGGCGACATCAAGTTCCTCGTGAATCCGACCGGCCGGTTCGTGATCGGCGGCCCGCAAGGGGACTGCGGTCTCACGGGCCGCAAGATCATCGTCGATACCTATGGCGGCGCGGCGCCCCACGGTGGCGGCGCGTTCTCCGGCAAGGATCCGTCGAAGGTCGACCGCTCGGCGGCGTACGCCGGCCGGTACGTGGCGAAGAACATCGTGGCGGCCGGGCTGGCCTCGCGCTGTCTGATCCAGGTGTCGTACGCCATCGGCGTGGCGCAGCCGACTTCGGTGATGGTCAATACGTTCGGCACGGGCCGCGTGTCCGATGCGACGATCACGCAACTCGTGCGCGAGCATTTCGATCTGCGTCCGAAGGGCATCATTCAGATGCTCGATTTGCTGCGCCCCATCTACGAAAAGACGGCGGCTTACGGTCACTTCGGCCGTGAGGAACCCGAATTCACGTGGGAAAGCACGGACAAAGCGCTCGCGCTTGCGCAGGCGGCCGGAACGGAGGCTGTCGCGGCTGTGGCGTAACGCATTGCGATCATGCGCGGTGTGAAAAAAACCCCGACTTCAGGTCGGGGTTTTTATTGGCACGTCGGTGACGTATATGCCCCGTCAGCGAAGCGGGCCGCCCGCCTGGGCTTTACGCCGCATGTCTGCGGTAAAGCGCCAGCGAGCCGGCAAGACCGATCAGCATCCCACCGCAGGCGCGTTCGAGCCAACGGGCGCCAGAGCGCTTGAGCAGGCTAATGGCGCGCGCACCGAGCAACGCATAGCCGAACATGATCGCCAGATCGAGGGCCGCGAAAGTGATTGCGAGCGCAACATACTGCGGCGCGAGCGGTGCAGAGGGCGTGATGAACTGCGGCAAGAAAGCGGAAAAGAACAGATAGCCCTTCGGATTCGTCACGGCTGTCAGAAAGCTCTTGAGGAAGATCGCACGATTGCGCTGACGTCCACCGGACGCTTGCTCGTCATCGAGCTCGAACGCACCCCTCGACATCAGCAGGCGCGCGCCGACGTAGGCGAGATACGCCGCGCCGACCCATTTGACGACCGAAAACCAGAATGTCGAGGCCGCGAGCAATGCGCCGAGGCCGATCGCCACCGCCGAAATGAGGACGAAGTCTGACGCGACGGCGCCGGCGAAACCGTAGGCCGCACGGCGAAGCCCGTACCGCGAGCCGTTCGTGAGTGCGAGCAACACCGTGGGGCCGGGAGTGGCAATGCCGACAAAGGCGACAGCGGCGAAAACGGCCAGTGTGGTCTCGTGCATGGAGCAGACGCCTCGCGAGGTGGGAGCGAGTCAGTATAGGGTGCGCGGCGCCAGGTGCGGCACGAACATACGGCAGTCGCGGGAGACCGCCGCGGCCCCGACTACGAAAAAGGGCGAGCGCATGAAGACGGCAGCATCGGCCGTCTTGGCCGACGATCAATCCCGGTCGGGCGCGCCGAGCGGAAACAACGATCGATAGGGCCGCGCCTCATCGACGGCGCGCGCAAACGAGGGGCGCGCGAGCAACCGCTTGCGGTATGCGATGACGTGCGAAAACGACGGATCGATCCGGTGCGACCAATCCGCGTAAAAGAGAAACGGTGCGGCCGCGCAATCGGCAAGGCTGAACATGTCGCCGGCGGCCCACTGTCGCTCGGCCATGACTTTATCGAGCCACGCATAGGCCGTCTCGAGCATCTCCCTGGCTTCTTTCACCCCATACGTATCGTGCATGCCGTCGGGACGCCTCGCATCGGCGACGATCTGCTGCTGCGGTCTGGAAATGTAATTGTCGAAGAAGCGATCCATGCTGCGTACCTCCAGTGCGGCCTGCGGATCGGTGGGCAGGAGTTGGATGGGCCCGGGGTGATTCAGCGCGAGATATTCGATGATGATCGTCGACTCTTTCAGGACGCGCGTGCCGTCCATCAGTAGCGGAAAGCGCTTGATTGGCCAAAGCGCCGCGAACTGAGCGAGCACCTCGGGGTTTTCCCGCGAGAGCTGCCGCCATTCGAACGGCGTGTGGTTCTCGTAGAGTGCGACCAGGACTTTTTGCGAGTAGGAAGAAAACGGGTGCGCGTACAGAATCAATGACATTCGGAGCCTCGTTCGTCGAATGAGCAGCGGGGATTTCGCCGGAACGGCTCGTTGCCGTTCAGCTTGACGACGAACGAGCCCGTTCGAAATCGACACCTGATGCGCCTGATTGTCGCGGCGACGTTCGCGAGATCGTCACTCCCGCGAACGACGCTAATCCCAGCAATTGCGAAAAGCGACGGCGACGATGACAGGCACCGTAAGAACGAGCGGGATGGCGAAGTAAGGCACTTCCCGGTCGACGATCCAGCTATAGACAAGCCAGGCGATGCCGAGGCCGAGCGTCGCGAAGCCGACGAGGAACGTCAGCGCCGTGAGCATCCGCTTCGACGGGCGCTTGTGCGGATGAGGATCGGGGCTGCCCCGAGATGGCGTGTTCATGCCGACATTAAACCGCTATCGCGGCCGGCATGCCAGCCCTGCCGCCGGAACGGGGTCAGGCGACGGATGGGTGCATCCGGTTCGATACGCTCGGTGACAGCCGATTCAACGCGCGGCGAACGCGAACCATCCGGCGCTGGGCGCGAGCCTGCGCGGCCGCCGACTCGTCGCCTGGTGTACGAAGCGCGCTTGCGCTGCTTGCACACGGCGCACGGCCGGCTTCACGAGGAGCGCCCGCAGCGAGAAGCGCCGCGCGGCACGACGCGTGCGCAGCACGGCGACCAGGGCCCGCAGCCAGGACCGCAGCAAGCCGGTCGGCGCCTGATGATCGAAAGAGCGGACGCTGCGGCGTGCGCGCACGGCGTGATGGCGCAGCGCGCGAACGACGCCGCGCCGCGCGGGGCGTGCGGCTTTGAGCGCGGCATGCTTGAGGCGGATGGCGATTCGTCTGTGCATGGGAACCGAAACGGAAACGGTGTCGCGATCGACGGGAGGCGCTGCGCTTGACGCAGCAACCATGCCATCGCGAAACGGAGAGGCAAAACCGGGAGGAAGAGCCGCACCTGCGCGCGTGCGCGGCGGGCATTGTAGGACTATCGACATGGGTGGCAGCCTACACGCGAATCGTGACGTGCGTAAGTCGGGGTCGACCCGAGCGCATTCATGCACAATGGCGGTGCGCCGGCACGCGTGCCGTGCACGCTCCGGCGCTTTAAAATAAATCGTTTCCGACCAACCGCCATCGGCGAACGGACCGTTTCATGTCAGAGCATTCGAAAAAAGAACAGGTGCAGGCGCTGCGCGAACGCGGTTTCGTGGTCGTGCCGGGCTTGGTATCGCCCGAGCGGTGCGCCGCCATCAAGGCCCGCGCGCAGCAACAATTGCGGGAAGCCGCGCAGCCGGTCGAATACGAGGCCGACCTGCGCTATCCCGGCGCGCCCGAGTCCAAACACGCGCCGGGCGGCCATACGGTCCGGCGGCTGCTCGATGCGTATGCGCGCGATGCGCTGATGCGCGAATGGGCGAGTTCGCCCGAGATCCGGGGCTGGATGGAGCTGTACTTCGGCGAGACGCCGCACCTGTCGCGCGCCCATCACAACTGCATGATGACGAAGCATCCGGCGTACGGCAGCCTGACCGGATGGCATCGCGACGCGCGCTACTGGTCGTTCGAGCGCGACGATCTCGTTTCGACGTGGCTTGCGCTCGGTCCCGAATTCGTCGAGAACGGCGCGCTCTGGCTCGTACCCGGCTCGCATGCCATGACTTTCACGTCGGACCGTTTCGACGCGGCGAAATTCTTCCGTGCCGACTTACCCGAAAACAAGTCGATCATCGACACGGCCGTCTGCCCCGAACTGCAGACCGGCGATGTCGTCTTCTTTCACTGCAACACGCTGCATTCGGCCGGTCGCAACCAGACCGACGAGGTCAAGTTCTCGCTCGTTTTCACTTACCATGGCGCGAGCAACGTACCGTTGCCGGGCACGCGTTCGGCTTCGAAACCAGAGATCGTACTGTAGTGCCGGCGGGCGGGCGAATCAGCTTTTGCGGCCCGGGCCCGTCGATATGAGCCCGATGAGACCCGCGAGCGTCGCCACGATGCCGCCGGCAATGAGCCATATCGTCTTGTTCGTCGGGGCGCCCGTGAACATGCGCGACATGTCGTTGGCGAGAGAATGGAACGATTGCCCGCCGAAATAGAGCAGTATGACGCCGCCCGCAAGTAACGCAATCGAGATCGCTTTGATCATGGAGAAGTTTCCGTCATTGGCACGCTAACGGCGCAGTGTATGAAAGTTGCACCGTCGATGTCCACCCGGCGCGCATCCGGCTGCCGATTTTTCGCTGCGCAATCGCGAGGGATCGGCAGCACCGCATCGTCATTTGTCGACCCGCATGAAAGGAATTCCAATGGGCTATGAAGCTGCTTCGCAACGCTATTCGGACATGCAGTACCGCACTTGTGGCAAGTCAGGCTTGAAGCTGCCGGCCTTGTCACTTGGCCTATGGCACAACTTCGGCGATACGACGCCGCTATCGACGCAGCGCGAAATCCTGCGCACCGCGTTCGACCTCGGCATCACGCATTTCGATCTGGCCAATAACTACGGCCCGCCCTACGGCACCGCCGAGACCAACTTCGGGCGGCTTTTCAGGGACGACTTCCGCCCTTATCGCGACGAATTGCTGATTTCGAGCAAGGCCGGCTGGGACATGTGGCCGGGACCGTATGGCCAGGGCGGGGGCTCGCGCAAATATGTGCTGGCCAGCCTCGATCAGAGCCTCGCGCGAATGGGTCTCGACTATGTCGATATCTTCTATTCGCATCGCTTCGATGCCGATACGCCGCTCGAGGAGACGGCCGGCGCGCTGGCGAGCGCAGTGCAGCAAGGCAAGGCGCTCTATGTCGGCATTTCGTCGTATTCGGCTGCAAAAACGCGCGAAATGGCCCGGTTGCTCGGTGAGTACAAAGTACCGCTGCTGATTCACCAGCCGGCTTACAACATGCTCAACCGCTGGATCGAGCACGAACTGCTCGATGCGCTGGAGGAGACTGGAACCGGTTGCATCGCCTTCACGCCGCTGGCGCAGGGAGTGCTGACTTCCAAATATCTAAATGGCATCCCGGCCGACGCGCGCATCAACAAGCCGGGTGGCGGTTCGCTGCAGCAAGGCCATTTGAGCCCGCAGAACATCGATCACGTGCGCAAACTCAACGCGATCGCCGAGCGGCGCGGCCAGAGTCTGGCGCAAATGGCGCTGGCCTGGGCGCTGCGCGATGGGCGCGTCACTTCCGTGCTGATCGGCGCGAGCCGGGCCGAGCAGGTGCGCGAGAACGTCGGGGCGCTCGCGCAACTCGCGTTTTCGGCCGAAGAACTCGCCGAAATCGATCGCTATGCGACAGAGGGTGGGATCAACCTCTGGGAAAAGCCCTCGACGGATCAGCCGATCCGCTAGGGCGGCGTCCGCCCGCGCTGCCGCACGCCGCTACACCAGCGCGGGCAACCCTTCCACGAGCGCGACCGCGAACACGACGCCGAGCAGTGCGCCGAACACGCGTAGCACGTTGTGCAGGAACTTCGAGGAGGTCGGCAGAGCGCCGAGAAACAGCGCGCCCGCGAGCGCCATCGGGATCATGAGAATGAAGTCGCTGACCGTGAACGTCGCCATGCCCGTCTCCTTGTCCGCAGCCCGCAGCAGGTTCGCTGCCGGTGCAAGCTGTAATCGTCGCGCCGGCGAAAACCCGGCGCGTTATTGATCGAGTATAGGAGATGGCGCCGCCCTTGGCGGTTATATCCTGGGCTGCGTCATATACGCGAAGGGCTGGGTCTTAGGACCTGCGAAGAGGCCCTTACGTGCCGTTTCAACCGTCGACGCCAGGGGCGGCGGGGCGGGCCTTCGCGGCGGCGGGTTCGCCGGGCGCGGGTGGATCGCCGCGTTGTCGGTGCTGGACTTCGGGCAGCGGCTGGACCGGCGCTGCATCGGACACCTTGGCGGTGGTCGATGTCGGCTTGACGTAATCGGGCCCGTGCGCGCACCCGCCGAGGGCCAGTATCGCAGCGCCGGACACGGCGGCAATCGCGTAGGGCAGCAACGTGTTCATCGATGATCTCCTTGTTCCGAGCGCTCGAGCGGGGGCACGCTCGCGCTCCGTGGAAAACGCGCGTCTCGGATCACGCGCAAAGCCGCCCCCGGCTACAGCACCAATCGTACCCCGGGCACGCGCCGCCGGCAGGCCGAATTCGACAGTACTTTGTAAGGATGATCGCGGGAAGTGACGGCAGATAGCCCGTTACATTCTGCTTTGCACTGCGGCCGGTTCCGGCAACAATGCCTGCATGTGCCAAGGTGTCATCGAATGTGCGTTTTGCCCCGCCATACGGTTGTCTGCCGGCTCGGGCGCGTTGTCTTCGCGCATCTTCATCATCCACCACTGACACGGGGGAAACATCATGCAAGTCGGTTCGATCGTCAGGTCCGTGCATATCGCCGTGCCCACGGGCGCGCGCGGCATCGTCATGCGCATACTCGGCGATATGGCGATGGTCGTCTGGTACGCCGGTGAACCCGGCGCATCGCTGCAACTGAGCACCGAGCCTTTTTTCCTCGAAGATCTCATCGATACGGGCGAACTCGTCGCCCGTCCGGCTGGCGCGCTCGTCCACTGACGGCGGCCGCCGTCTGACAGCCGCCGTCTGACAGCCAACGCCGGCCCCAACAGGCGGGCCGTGGGGCGATGCCGCTTCGCCACACTGCGTGGATGCCGTACGCGTGCCGTTGCGGCACAATGCCGGCATGAACGATCATTTTCCCGATGGACCTGGCATGGACGATCAGTCGTCCACGCACCCCTTTACGCGACTCACGCCCGAGTGCGTGCTCGATGCGCTCGATACGGTGCTCGCGCCGACCGGTGTGCGCACCGATGGGCGGCTGCTGCCGCTGAACAGCTACGAAAACCGCGTCTATCAGGTCGGCGTCGAAGACGGCCCGCCGGTCATCGCCAAGTTTTATCGGCCCGAGCGCTGGTCCGACGAGGCGATTCTCGAAGAGCACGCCTTCGTCGCCGAGCTCGTCGAGCACGAGATTCCCGCTGTGCCGGCCCGTATCGTCGAATCGCGTACCTTGCATACATTCGACGGTTTTCGCTTTGCCGTCTTCGAGCGGCGAGGCGGGCGCGCGCCCGATCTCGACCGCCGCGACACGCTCGAATGGATGGGGCGCTTCATCGGGCGCATTCATGCGGTGGGCCGGCGCGTGCCCTACGCCGTGCGTCCGACGCTCGACATCGCGTCGTTCGGCCGCGAGCCGCGCGATTACCTGCTGGCTCACGGCTTCATTCCGGCCGAGCTGCGCGACGCCTATGCCGCGGCGGCTGCGATGGCGCTCGATGCGGTCGAGCGCGCGTTCGAGGCGGCCGGCGAGGTGGCGCACCTTCGGCTGCACGGCGACTGCCATGCGAGCAATGTTCTATGGACCGATTCCGGCCCACACTTCGTCGATTTCGACGATTCCCGCATGGGCCCGGCGGTGCAGGACCTCTGGCTGCTATTGCCGGGCGGACGAGCCGATGCGTCAGCCGCGTTGACCGATCTGCTTGCCGGGTACGAGGACTTCTGCGACTTCGAGCCGCGCGAGCTCCATCTGGTGGAAGCGCTGCGCACGCTGCGACTCATCCATTACGCGGCGTGGCTCGCGCGTCGGTGGGACGACCCGGCGTTTCCGGCCGCGTTTCCGTGGTTCAACACGCAGCGTTATTGGGAAGCGCGCGTGCTCGAACTGCGTGAGCAAATCGGCGCGATGCAGGAAGGGCCGCTCTGGCCGGTCTGAGCATCTATTGGAATTGGAATCGGAATCGCCACGGTCAGAGTTTCAGCATCGTGGCGATGATGGCCCGAAAGCGCAGCCCGTACGGGGGCAGCAGCAGCGATCGCGCGTTTACGCGCGCCTGCACGAACACCGGCTTGAGCGTCGAGAAAGTCACGAATCCTTCATAACCGTGATACGCGCCCATTCCGCTCGCGCCCACGCCGCCGAAAGGCAGTCCCTCGCATGCGATATGCAGCAGTGTCTCGTTGACCGAAACGCCGCCTGAGACGGTATGGCGCAGTACGCGCTCGACGTTCGAACGATCGTCGTCGAACAGATAGAGCGCAAGCGGGCGCTCGCGGCCATTGACGTAACGAATCGCCTCGTCGAGCGTGTCGTAAGGCACGAGCGGCAGCAGCGGGCCGAAGATTTCTTCGCGCATGGCGGCGGTGTGCTCGGGCGCGTTCGTGATGACGCACGGTACAAAAACGCGGCGGGCCGCATCGTTGGGCGCGTCGGACAGCGGATGGAGCTGGGCGCCTGCCCGAACGGCCTCATCGGCCATGCGCATGAGCCGCGCATAATGCCGTTCGGCCACGATCGACGTGTAATCGCGATTGCCGCCTAGATCGGGGTACAGCTTGGCCACGCGGGCGCGGGCGCGCTCGATGAAGGCGGCCACGCGCTCGCGCGGCAACAGCACGTAGTCGGGCGCGATGCAGGTCTGGCCCGCGTTGAGCGTCTTGCCCGCGACGATACTGTCCACCGCGGCGTCGAAGCGGGCGTGCGGGCCGATGATCGCGGGCGATTTGCCGCCCAGTTCGAGCGTGACCGGCGTGAGATTGCCCGCCGCGGCGCGCATGACCTCGCGGCCCACCGCCGTGGAGCCCGTGAACAGCAGATGATCGAATGCAAGTCCGCAAAACGCCGCGCCGACCGCCGCGTCGCCGGTCACGACGCTCACATGGTCGCGGGCGAACGTCTGTGCAATCAAACGCGCGAACAGCGCGGACGTGCGTGGCGCAAGTTCCGGCATCTTCACCATCGCGCGGTTGCCGGCCGCCAGCGCGCAGACGAGCGGGCCGATGGAAAGCAGCAGCGGGTAGTTCCACGGCGCGACGATGCCGACGACGCCGAGCGGCTGCGGCATCACTTTCGCGCGCGCGGGCCTCAGCCAGATGCCGGTCGCGCGGCGGCGCGCGCGCATCCACCGCTTGCCGTGCCGAAGCGCCGCATCGATTTCGTTTTTGATGAGCCAGACCTCGGAGAGCAGGACTTCGGCCTTCGCACGTTGGCCGAAATCCGCGTCGACGGCCGCCGCCAGTGCGTCGCGGTGATCGAGCAGCATCGCGCGCAACGCTTTCAGATGCGCGGCGCGCTGCGCCCAGTCGGGGTACGGCGTGCGCAGGAAGGCCGCACGCTGAGCATGCAGCAAGTCGCCGAGCGCTGCATCGTCGGGTAAATCGTTGTTCATGGCGTCGTCGCTCCCTGTGTCGATCCAACGCGCGTTCGGCGCTCGCTCAATGCTCGAATGCGCGCGCGATGACGGCCGAGTGGTCGAATGACGCCGGCAACGTTCCATAGACGCGGCCACACCGGCCGGCACCCTGCCCGAGCCGAGTTGCAATGAAGGCGTCGGCACTCGCGGCAGGCGCCGCCTCGAGCATCGACACAGCTTGCGCGCACAGGACGATGTGCTGCGCGAGCCGGCGCGCCAGCACTTCGCGCGCGTCCGGGGGGCCACCGAGCAAGGCCTCGAGTTCGGCGAGGGCGGTGCTGAGCACGGCGTGTCCGTCAGCATTCCGTCGCCATTGCGCCAGTAGCGCTTGCATGCCGGGCGGATCGCGTTCGATCGCGCGCAGCACATCCAGGCACATCACGTTGCCCGATCCTTCCCAGATCGAATTGACCGGTGCCTCGCGGTAAAAGCGCGCCATCGGGCTCTCTTCGACATAGCCGTTGCCGCCGAGTACTTCCATTGCCTCGCCGGTGAACTCGAGGGCGCGCTTGCATACCCAGAACTTGGCCGCGGGCGTGACGATGCGCCGCCAGGCACGCTCGGCATCGCTGTCGGCCCCGAGTTCGCCCGCATCGGCGGCGAGGTGTGCGTCGAACGCGCGGGCAAGCCTCATGAAGAGCAGCGTCGCCGCCTCCGATTCGAGCGCGAGATCGGCCAGCACATTGCGCATCAGCGGCTGTTCGGCGAGCCGCTTGCCGAATGCCATCCGGTGACGGGCGTGGTGGATGGCCTGCACGAGCGCCGCGCGCATCAGTGCGGCACTGCCGATCACGCAGTCGAGCCGCGTGTAGTTCGCCATCTCGATGATCGTCGGTACACCCCTGCCCGGCTCGCCGATCATGATGCCGAACGCATCCAGGAATTCCACTTCGCTGCTCGCGTTCGAGCGATTGCCGAGCTTGTCCTTGAGCCGCTGTATCTGGATTGCGTTGCGCGTGCCGTCGGGGGCGAAGCGCGGCATGTAGAAACACGAGAGTCCTTCGTCGCCGTCGGCGCGCGCTAAAACGAGATGCGCGTCGGATTGCGGCACCGAGAAAAACCACTTATGCCCCACGAGCCGGTAGGCGTTGCCGCGCCCTCCCCGATCCAGTGCGAACGCCCTCGTGCGATTGGAGCGAACGTCCGAGCCGCCTTGCTTTTCCGTCATGCCCATGCCAACCAGCATCGAGCGCTTCTCGTCGAGCGTCGCGTCGCGCGGATCGTGCTCGCGCGAATAAAGCTTGTCGGCCAGCGCCGCGAAGAGCGCCGGCTCGCGGCGCAATACCGGAATACTCGCGAACGTCATCGTCAACGGGCACAGCGAACCCGATTCGAGCTGGGCGTGCAGGAAGTAGCCAGCGCATCGCGCGACCATGGCGCCGGGGCGCGGCTCGGAAAACGGCAGCGCGTGCAGGCCCTCTTCGCGCAGCAATTCGAGCAGCCGGTGCCAACTGGGATGGAATTCGAGTGTGTCGATGCGCTCGCCGCGCGGGCTGTATGTAAAGAGTTCGGGGGCGTGGCGATTGGCGAGGTCGGCCAGCGCCAGAATCTCGCGCCTGCCGATGCGTGCACCATCGCGCACGAGCGCCTCGGCGTGCCAGTGCGCGCCTTCGCGATCGACGGCCGCGGCGAGTACCGGGTCGCTCGCAAAGAGGTTATAGCCTTCGAGCGGCGGCGTTTGATTCGTGACTTCGTGGGTGCTCTGCGGTTTCATCCGAGTTTGCTCCGAGAAACCTGGGACTTTCGTCCGAGGAGGACACTACAGCCGCCCGCTGCCCGTTCTGGCGGTCGCTGCGCTTGGCGGCTGCGACGCTTCCTGCGGCGCCGCGGGCGTCGTCGGTGCATCGCACCTGCATCATAGGTTCTGAATGGGCCGAACGATTAGAGGAAGGGCTCGCGACAACGATCGAACGCCTCATGCCGGCTGTCAATCGAGCGCACCGCCGATGACGACGAACTCACGCCCCGCACGGCTCACCAAACATCCGGACTGCCGGCCGCCTTGCCGGTGCGCGCATAGACGAAATCGTCGCCCGGCTGGCCTGGCAGCGTTTGCCGCGCCACCTCCAGCCACGCACGGGCGGCATGCGAGAGATAGCCGTTGCGCCGCCAGCCGATTGCCATCTCCCAGGGGATTTCGGGCTCGCCCAGCGGGCGGCAGGTGAAGTGTGCCGGATCGAGACGGTCGCAGTACGGGGCGGGCAGCAACGCGATGCCGAGCCCCGCATGCACGAGCGCCGCCATGAAGTCCCAATGGCTGCTGCGCGCGACGATCGTCGGAGCGAAGCCCGATTGCCGGCACGCACGCGTAACGACATCGTTCAGCGCGAGGCTCTCGCCGTAAAAGACGAACGGTTCTTCGGCAAGGTCGGCGAGCCCGACGCGCTCCACGTTGTCCCAGCGTGTGCCGGTGCGCGCCACGAGCCACAGCAGCTGCCGCGACATCGGGAGCACGTCGAAAAGCTCGGCGTCGACGGGCAGCAGCAAGCCGCCAAGCTCCAGCTCGCCCGCCGCGAGCGCGGCTTCGATGCCGCGCGAGCCTTGCTCGAAGAGCTTCAGCTCGATTTTCGGATAGCGACGCTTGAATTCGGCGATGGCCGGCGTAAAGAGCGAGCCGCCCATCGGCGGAATGCCGACGGTGAGTTCGCCGCGCCCCAGCGTGCCGATATCGTCGAGCTCGGCCTGTAGCCGCGTGTGCGCGGCCAATACGTCCTGGCCGCGCTGGAACACGATGCGGCCTTCGTCGGTGAGCACCATTTGCCGGCCTTCGCGCAACAGGAGCGGCGCACCGACCTCTTCTTCGAGAGCCTTCACCATCTTGCTGATGGTCGGCTGTGTGACGAAAAGACGCTCGGCTGCGAGCGTGAAGCTCTGCTGCCGCACGACTTCGACGAAATAACGCAGCGCGCGCAATTCCATGGCCTGTGCCCTCCAGCGCCGTGCGGGGCGAGGCCGCCCCGGGTCGATGTTGTTCCAAATTGGAATGGATCGGATGATTTTAAGTCATTTTATTTATGGGCGCGAGCTGACTACACTTGGTTCATGAAGTCAATAGGGAGTTCTGCCATGACCGTCAAGCGCATCGGGAATCTCGCGCAAATCGTCGCGCAAAGCGCGCTGCTGGCCGCACTCTGGTTCATCGCCGACCAAGCCGCACGGCGCTTGAGCCTGCCGGTGCCGGGCAGCGTGGTCGGCTTGGCGACGTTGCTGGCACTGCTGCTCACCGGTGGCATCGCGCCGAAGTGGGTGAAGGCGGGGGCGGACTGGCTGCTTTCGAACATGCTGCTTTTCTTTATTCCGGCGGCCGTCGCGGTCGTCCAGTACGGCGGGCTTTTCAAGTCCGACGGCTGGCGGCTCGCGCTCGTGGTGGTGGCCGGCACGTTGACCGTCATGGTTGCAGTGGCCTTCACCGTCGATCAGGCCGCGCGTCTCGAACGCCGGCTGGCCATGCGGCATGCGCGCGTCGCGCGCGGCTGATGGCTCGCCCGCGCGCTTTCCACGCGTCGGATCGCCTCACCTGAACGGAACATGACCATGCTTGCCTCGATGTTGTCATCGCCGGTGTCCGCTTTCGGTCCGCAAGCCATCGCGGCCGTCTGCTTCGCGCTGACGATCGCGCTCTATGCCGCGGGCAAGCGGCTCTATGCGCGATTTTCGCGCCCGTGGCTGACGCCGCTCGTCGTGGTGCCCGCGTTGCTCGCGACGCTCGTGGTCATCGCCCACATTCCCTATGCCGTGTACTTTGCCGATACGCGCTGGCTCATGTGGCTACTCGGGCCGGCGACAGTCGCATTCGCCGTGCCGATCTACGAATACCGCGAACTGATGAAGCGCCATTGGCTCTCGCTCGCGGCGGGCGTGTCCGTCGGCATCGTCGTAGCCGTGAGCGGCTCGTTCGCGTTGGCCAAGCTCCTGCACCTGGCCCCGGACGTCGCGCGCAGTCTGCTTACGCGTTCGGTATCGACACCGTTCGCGCTCGCCGTGTCCGATGAAATCCATGCGCCCCGGCAATTGACGGCGCTGTTCGTCATCGCCACGGGCGTGTGCGGCATGCTGCTCGGCGAGTTCGTCCTGGCGCTCATGCCGCTGCGCACGCGGCTCGCCCGCGGTGCGCTCTTCGGCGCGGCGGCCCATGCGGTCGGCACCGCAAAGGCGCGCGAGCTCGGCAGCGAGGAGGGCGTGATCGCAAGCCTCACGATGATGATCGCGGGTGTCGTCATGGTCCTGATTGCACCGGTGATCGGCTCGCTGCTCGGCAGCGCGTTCGGGTAACACGCGCCGCGGTTGGGGCCAGCGCCGGCGCGGCGCCCTCAGTGACCGAATGCCGGAGAAAAGCCCGCCCATACTTCGTCGTTGGGCAGCAGGCGCCGCTGGGCTTTGATCTGACGGCTGATCGGCAGATCGTGCAAAGGCGCTTTCGGCGGCAGGCAGGCCTCGTTGCGCTTGCGCTCGACCTGCGGATCGTGTCGCGCGTTGATCCGCGGCACTTCACACGTGAGATCCGCCACGGGGATGCGCCCTGCGTTACGCACGCCGAGCGTAAGAGGGTCTCGCGATGCGTCGCAGTTCAAGTCGGTCAACTCGTGCTGTCCCTGGAAGTAGATCCACCAGCGCCCTTGCTCGTATTTGAGGAATGCGAAACCACGTCGTTCGGTGCGGACCTGTCCCATTCCAAACCGATCCCCGCAGACGTGTCCATAGTCACCGAACGTCATCGCCGCGGCGAGGCCGAGCCGCTGCGGCGTGCTGTCGTGGCGCCGGTAATACTCCGGCTGCAAACGCGCGCTTCCGCCTTGTACGTGATAGACGCGATACGCGTCGTTGCCGATCTGGTCCACCAGCAGCGAGCAACCGCTGAAGTCGGGTGTGAAGACGAAGCACTTTTCCTCAGGCGCCTTGGGGATGTCGCAATAGCCGCCTTGCGGCACCCAGTAGCCGGGGAGTATTTCGTCGGAGCGGCTGCCCGCTCCCCAATAGCCGAGGTGGACGGTCGGTCCTTTGATGGTCGACGGTATCCGCAAATCGAAACCAGTCCCGTGGGGGCCGCCTGCCTGAATCGCCTTCGCGGAGATCGCCATCTGGCTGATGAACCCTCGCGTAGCCTTGCGAAATTGGCTGTTCAATCCGAATGACACGGGTATCCCTTTTTTGACGAGAACATCCGGGCACTATCCGGAACGGCTGCAAGAGCGGCAACGAGAAAACTCTCGTTTATCCGACTGCGGGATCGCAAGCCTCGGCAGCATGCGATGCCGGGACCGTTGCGCGCGTGTTTTTGCTACAATTCCCCCCGTTTCCGAGGAGCGTTGCGACGGCTTTGCCCGCCAGGCTCGGAAACTTCAATCGGACCCCGCATGAAACGCGCGGCGGTTCCATCGAACGGCGCTCACGTCTATTTCTAGAACTCATTTAGAAAGGAGGGCGTGATGAACGCCGCAGTTATCGAATCGAATCACTCGCAGGATTTCGTTGTCGCCGATCTCTCGCTTGCGGACTGGGGCCGCAAGGAGCTCAACATCGCCGAGACCGAAATGCCCGGGCTCATGCAAATCCGCGAAGAATACAAAGCCGCGCAGCCGCTCAAGGGCGCGCGCATCGCGGGCTCGCTGCATATGACGATTCAGACGGCCGTGCTGATCGAGACGCTCGAGGCGCTCGGCGCCGAGGTGCGCTGGGCTTCGTGCAACATCTTTTCGACGCAGGACCACGCCGCCGCGGCTATCGCCAAGGGCGGCAAGCCGGTCTTCGCGTTCAAGGGCGAATCGCTCGACGAGTACTGGGAATTCTCGCACCGTATCTTCGAATGGCCGAACGGCGAATTCGCCAACATGATTCTCGATGACGGCGGCGATGCCACGCTGCTGCTCATCCTTGGTTCGAAGGCGGAGAAGGATCGCAGCGCGATCGCCAAGCCGACGAACGAAGAGGAAACGGCGCTGTTCAAATCGATCGAACGCCATCTCGCCATCGATCCGACGTGGTATTCGAAGCGCCTCTCGCAGATCCGCGGCGTGACCGAGGAAACCACGACGGGCGTGCACCGCCTCTATCAGATGGAAAAGGACGGCCGCCTGCCGTTCCCGGCCATCAACGTCAACGATTCGGTGACGAAGTCGAAGTTCGACAACCTCTATGGCTGCCGCGAATCGCTCGTCGACGGCATCAAGCGCGCGACCGACGTCATGATCGCCGGCAAGGTCGCGGTCGTGGCGGGCTACGGCGACGTCGGCAAGGGCTGCGCGCAATCGCTGCGCGGGCTCGGCGCAACGGTCTGGGTCACGGAAATCGATCCGATCTGCGCGCTGCAGGCCGCGATGGAAGGCTATCGTGTCGTGACGATGGAGTACGCGGCCGACAAGGCCGACATCTTCGTCACGGCCACGGGCAACTATCACGTCATCACGCACGCGCATATGAAGGCGATGCGTCACAACGCCATCGTCTGCAATATCGGTCACTTCGATTCGGAGATCGACGTTGCTTCCACGCGCCAGTACACGTGGGAAAACATCAAGCCGCAAGTCGATCACATCGTGTTCCCCGACGGCAAGCGCATCATTTTGCTGGCCGAAGGCCGCCTCGTGAATCTCGGCTGTGCAACGGGCCACCCCTCGTTCGTCATGTCCAACTCGTTCGCCAACCAGACGCTCGCGCAAATCGAGCTGTTCACGCGCGGCGCCGAGTATGCGAACAAGGTCTACGTGCTGCCGAAGCATCTCGACGAGAAGGTCGCGCGTTTGCACCTTGCGCGAATCGGCGTGCAGCTGACCGAGCTCACGAACGATCAGGCGAGCTACATCGGCGTCGACAAGAACGGTCCGTTCAAGCCGAATCACTACCGTTATTGAACGGTCGGCTCCGCGCCGGCGCGTATGGCATGCTTGCGCGGAACGCGCCGGCCGACGGCCGCCCGTTGCCAGCCTTGGCCGGCGGCGGGCCTCGCCTTGCGTCCGGCGGCGACCTCGAACCGATACCGAACCGAAACGAAACCGAAAGGAGTCCTGAGATGACCGTGCTGCTGACCTGGCTGATCAATGCGCTCGCGCTCTTGATCATCACCTACCTGGTGCCGTCGATCCATATTCGCAGCTTCGGTACAGCGCTCATCGTCGCGCTCGTGCTCGGGCTCATCAATGCCGTGCTTCGTCCCGTGCTGATTCTGCTCACGCTGCCCGTGACGATCGTTACGCTCGGGGTCTTCATTCTCGTCGTCAACGCGCTTTGCTTCTGGCTCGCGGCGTCGCTACTGAAAGGCTTCGAAGTGTCGGGATTCTGGTCGGCGTTTTTCGGCTCGATTCTGTACAGCATCGTGTCGTGGTTGCTGTCGGCCCTCATATTCGGCAATCGCAGCCTAGGCTGATTGCCGTTCTTCTGTCGCACCATGGCCACCATCGAAATCTCTTTCGAATTTTTCCCGCCAAAGACACCCGACGGCGTCGAGAAGCTACGCGCCACCGCCGCGCAACTCGCGCGGCTCGCGCCGAAGTTCGTCTCGGTCACGTTCGGGGCCGGCGGTTCGACCCAGCAAGGGACGCTCGATACCGTCCTCGAACTGGCGCGCGACGGGCTCGAAGCCGCGCCTCATTTGTCGTGCATCGGCTCGTCGAAGCAGAGCCTGCGCGACATTCTCGAGCGCTATCGCAGTCACGGCATTCGCCATATCGTCGCATTGCGCGGCGATTTGCCTTCGGGCATGGGTGAGGTCGGCGAGCTGCGCTATGCGTCCGAGCTCGTCGCCTTCATTCGCGCCGAATACGGCGATTGGTTTCGCATCGAAGTCGCGGGCTATCCCGAATATCATCCGCAGTCGCGCTCGCCGCAAAAAGACCTCGAGAACTTTGCACGCAAGGTGAAGGCGGGGGCCAACTCGGCGATCACGCAGTACTTCTACAACGCGGACGCCTATTTCCGCTTCGTCGAAGATGTGCGTAAGCTCGGCGTCGATGTGCCGATCGTGCCCGGCATCATGCCGATCACGAACTACACGCAACTGATGCGCTTTTCCGATATGTGCGGTGCGGAAGTGCCGCGCTGGATCGCGCGCCGGCTCGAAAGCTTCGGCGACGATCGCGAGTCGATTCGCGCGTTCGGGCTCGATGTCGTCACCCGGCTTTGCGAGCGCCTCGTAAAAGCAGGTGCACCGGGGCTGCATTTCTATACGCTCAATGGAGCCGCGGCAACGAAGGCGATTTGCGAGCGGTTGGGCTGAACGCCCGCCGGCCGCCGAATCCGTCGAGCAGTCCCGGCGCCGGCGGGTACCGATGCTGCGGGGATGTCTTCCCCCGCAGCCGGAACGGCTTACATTTCGAGCGATTGCGCGCTGGCGTTTTTCAGCGGGAATGCCGTGATGACCATTCCATTCTGACCGAGCACGATCCGCACGTTCCTGATGGCGAAAAGACGTTGGCCCTGTCGGAACGTGAAGTACTCGAACGTGCGTACGACGTTGCCGTTGCGTGAGCGCGTCTGCCTGAACTGGGCGAATGGATCGGTCAAGGCGGCCATGATCACCTGTGTCAGCACATCGCGCCCGCTTACCGAGAGCCCCGGCAGACGAGTCTGCCAGTCATCCCGGTGCCCCGCGTCGTCCCCACCGCCTGCGCCGGGTGCCCAGATGTGCTCGATTCCATATTTGAACCGGACATTGCCGCGCAGCGTGGGATCGTTGATGTAGATCAGGCCGAGATTGTCGCCGGTCGGCGCGCGATCTCGGGCGATTGCTGTCGTGAATTGGGCGAAATGATCGCCGGCCATGCCTGGAGGCAGGCTTCTGCCCGTGTTGCGGAATTCCCGGACGAGTCGCGTGAATCCCGGCGTGCCGCGCAGATGGAAACGGTCGCTATCGTCGACATGCGGCGGCAGGGCCACGGTCGGGCCGGTCTCCCCGAGCTGCCTCTTCGCTTTTTTGACGCAAAGCGTGAATTCGTCGTCCGCGCCGTTTTTCACCTCGTCCGAGCCATCGTCTTTCTGCTTGATGACGCAGCTCGCCTTGACGACTTTTTCCTTCTTGTTCTTCTTCTTTTTGATCGTTTCGTTGACGTTTGCCGCGGCATCGGAAACGCGCACGATCGCCTTGGCCGCGTTGAGCGCCTGCTCGGCCCGGTTCAGATCGGCGTTGAGCCATCGATCGAGTTCGGCGTTGCCGGTGCGCAGCGTACCCGTGCCCTGTTGATCGGGCGCGAACATGCGAGCGATGCTGGCAAGCAACTCGTCGACTTCCAGCGGGGTGAGCTCGCCAATGGCCGCAACCGCGCGCCGGTCTTCGTCCGTGCACGGCTGCTCGCCCTCTCCGGCGAGGTGGTTGGAATTGCAAAACTGGACGCCCATCGCGGCGTCGAATGCATCGGTGTAACCGAGCTCTCTCGGCTCGAGCGCGGAGGCCTCGAAAACGGTTGGCTCGGGCAGGCGTGGGATGTCCTGCGGATCGGTCACTTCCACGAGCGGCAGCGGCGCGGCAATGTCCTCGTTGGGATGGGGATCGAATGAGCACAGATCCGCGCGGCCGAAGTAAACGTCCAGCGACAACGGCAGCATGAGATTGCTCATGTCGAAGATGACGTTGTTCAGGCATCGCTTGTCGCGCCGGCGTCCGCCCGAATCGGCGCGCAGATCGAGCGTTCGCTGTTCGATGAAGGGCAGGCGGCTGGTAGAGGTGCGCAGCGGATGGAGCACGTCGTCCTGGTGCCGGCGTACGAGCCCCGCACGCAACGGTGCTTGCCGCCAATGCGACCAGTTGCTTTCATCCACCGAGAGCGCAATGTCATTGGCCAGCGTTCGCCCGGTGATAACGTGCATGCCTTGCACGGTGGCCTCGTTGACGGTGAGAAGCAAGTTGCCTTTGCCGTTGGACGACGATGTGTCGTCGAGACGGGGAACGACATACAGCGTCACGATGAAATGCGTCGCGCGGGAAGAGCTGACGTTCACTGTCTGCGCCCACCGGCGCGTGTCGTCTCGCCAGGTCGATCCTCTGTCGGTCCGCAGGAAGGGATTTTTGGATTTCGAAAGGGAGGGGCCGCCATAGACCACGTACAAAGCGTGATTGTAGAACTCGACGATGAACTGGGTCGATTCGTCCTGTGATGCTATGGCGACATCGCCAGCTCTCGGCACCAGCATGCGAATGGCTCGCAGGTGGCTCGCCCCGACGCCCGGCGTGTCAGGAGCGGAGGACACCGGGCGCGAACCCTTAAATTGAGGAAACGTGTTGGCATCGACTTGTTGAAGGATGCCTACGCCGTTCGAGCGCGTTTCGCTTCGCATGCGGTAGTCGCCTGAATCGGCGAGCGCGTCGAGCGAAACGACCGATGTGGTCGCTAGCAGCAATGCCAAGGGGATCGTGCGGATACGGACCGATAAACAACGAAACATCTATGCCTCTATGAGTGAACGAATCGGGAGCGCGAGACGCGACGAACGCGCGCTCGACTGCGGTGAGCAGGCTAACCGCCAGGTGAAAGAGACCGCGTTATTCGCGAAAATCTCGGACCGATTCCAGCGCAACGGGCCCAAAGACGTTGGCCGAATCAGGTTTCTCGTCGATTCGCCCTGGCCGCTGATCCGCTGATCCGCGGACCGCGATGCGAACGCGCCGTGCTACGCTTGTGCGGCCCGGTTACCGAGGGAGTGCCCATGTCGGTCCGTCATCCGCTTTTTGGCGTTCGTTCGACTTCGTTCATCGTTTCAGCAGGCGCAGTGGCCTGCGCCATATTCGGCAGCATTGCCTGCGGGGCCACCGAGCTTCCCGCCAAAACCCTCGTCTATTGCTCCGATGCGAGTCCCGCGGGCTTCGATCCGGCGCAATACACGAGCAGCGTCGAAAATTCGGCCGCGGCCTATACCGTCTATAACCGGCTCGTCGAATTCGAGCATGGCGGCACGAAGGTCGAACCGGGTTTGGCCGAGTCCTGGGAGGTTTCACCGGACGGCAGGTCCTATACGTTCCATCTGCGCCACGGCGTGAAGTTCCAGACGACTTCGTTCTTCAAGCCGACGCGCGAGTTCGACGCCGATGACGTCGTCTTCACGTTCGAGCGCATGCGCGATCCGAATCAGCCGTTTCGCAAGGCCTATCCGGTAGCGTTTCCCTATTTCACGGACCTGCGCCTCGACAGGACCATCGAGCGCATCGAGCGGATAGATGCATACACGGTGAGATTCAAACTGGCGTCCGTCAATGCACCGTTCCTTTCGCAGTTGGCGATGCCGTTTGCGTCCGTGCTCTCGGCCCAGTATGCGCAGCAACTGCTGAACGCGGGCAAGGCGTCGGAGATCAACAACGCTCCCGTCGGGACGGGGCCGTTCATTTTTCGCGGCTATACGAAAGATGCCTCGATCCGTTTCGACGGCAATCCCGATTACTGGAAGCCGGGCGCGGTGCGCTTGAGGCGGCTGATTTTCTCGATTACACCTGACGCGGGTGTGCGCGAACAGAAGCTCAAGCGCAACGAATGCCAGGTCATGACCTACCCGCGCCCGGCCGACATCGCCTCGCTCCAGGCCGATCCCGATTTGCAGGTGCCGTCGCAAGCCGGCTTCAATCTTGGCTATCTCGCCTACAACACGACGAAAAAACCGCTTGATAACGTCGACGTGCGCCGCGCGCTCGACATGGCGATCGACAAGCGGGCGATTCTGGCCGAGGTGTATCAGGGCGCGGGCCTGATCGCGAGCCATCCGATGCCGCCCACGCAGTGGTCTTACGACGAGTCGATCGCCGACGCGCCGCGCGGTATCGCAAAAGCAAAGCGGCTGCTCGCCGATGCCGGATTCAAGGACGGCTTCGAGATCACATTGTGGGCAATGCCGGTGCAGCGCGCTTACAACCCGAATGCGCGGCTCATGGCGGAGATGATCCAGGCGGACTGGGCGAAGATCGGCGTGAAGGCGAACATCGTGACCTACGAGTGGGGCGAATATGTGAAACGCGCGCACGCGGGCGAATACGACACGCTGCTGATCGGTTGGACGGGCGACTACGGCGACCCGGACAATTGGCTGGGCGTATTGCTGGGCTGCTCGGCCGTCGGCGGCAGCAACTTCGCGAGATGGTGTTACAAGCCGTTCGACGATCTGATCGTCAAGGCGCGGGAAACGACCGACACAGCGGAGCGCACGAAACTCTACCTGCAGGCGCAACGCATTTTCGCCGATCAACGTCCGTTCACGCCGATCGCGCATTCGCTCGTCTATCAGCCGCTGCGCAAGGAGGTGACGGGCTTCAAGATCGATCCGTTCGGACCGACGCAGTTCTGGAACGTGGGATTGCGTTAGCGCGAAACCCGGGGCCGAGGCGGCGTACTAGACCTCGCCGAATAGTTCTTCGAAGCCTTCCCTGCAAAGCTGTAGCATCGCTTCAGGGTCCCGCTTGTCATCAGGAATCTCTGCCGCCTCGCGGATCACGTCGTTCATCTCCGAGAACAGCTCTCGCACGCCTTCGCGAACCGACTTTCGCTGGTTGGCATGCAGCGTGGCCTCCAGTTCCTTCCAGATTGGAACTAGATCACTCTCGATTGCTCCGTAGAAGATCTTGAGCGTGTCACTTATATAGAGGACGTCCTGAGCGCGCTTTTTCCCTTCCCGTCTGTTCCGGATCAAAAGCTTCTGGACCACGAAACTCACTGGGTTCGGCACGCGAAGATCGGCCACAGCCTCGTAAAGCCCGGACTCTTCTTTCGGGATGGTCACAAGCCAGGGTTTGAACAGGAGAACTTCGAGGAACCGAAGCTTTTGCGCGACGACGCCCGCGTGCAGTTCGGTGGCGTCCTCCTCCCATCCTCCTTTTCCGTCGCGCTTTTTCCCGCTGCCGGTGAGCGGCGTAAGAAACTCAGCGTAAAACCCGTTTTCATTGCCACCCAGGTTGTAGCGCATCGCCGGCGGCCTGAAACCGCCAGCAAGGTTCGGTTGTTCAGTGAAGCCAGCCCCTTCCAATGCCGCCTTGATATCGCCTTCGCGCAGCTCGTGCTTGTCGTATGCCACGTCCGCGTCCTGGGTGAAGATGGGCTTGTGGTCCGCCGTGTAAGCGCGCGGCTCATAGCCATAGAGCCGGAATGCCCATCCGCCAACGAAGACAATCTGCGCGCGCCACGGCTCCAGGGTCATGGCAAGTCTGCTGAATTCCGCGAAGTCGCTCACATTTTTTCTCCCACTACTTTTGCCAGAACGCCGTGCTCGAGCTCGGCGGCCTGCTCCGCACCGCGCGTCGGTTCGGCGGAAACATCAAGCCATGTCTGGATGATGTCGGACACCCAGGCTCCATCACGCATCACGCGCCCGCGAAGCAGCGATTGCGGATACGGGTGCTGCTTCAGGATCAGATCCGGCCGTTCGCCGTCGCGTGCACGCTTCAGACCCCGCCATCGTTCTGCCGCTGCGAGATCGAGCACCCAGAGGGCCGTTATCGCGCCATGAACGTGCCCTACGCCCAGACCGTTAGCCGCGGCAAACTGGCCCAGCGTCGCTCCTTCTTCGCGCTTGAGCGTCCTTCGTAACTGCTGCTCCTCGGGCACGCCACCTGCGAGATATTTCATCGGCACGCCGACGGCCGGTTTCACGTACGCTGCCTTCCAACGTTGCGCAAGCTTGCGTCGCTGCACGATCCGCAAATGAGGTGCCAATTCGACCAAACCATCTTCTTTCAGGGCATTGATGAGCCGAGTGGCGCTCATGACAGATACGCGAGCTTCCCGCGCAAGCTCGGTCGCTGTCATGTACGTCTTTCGCGGGGCACTTATCAGGCCCTCGCGCTTGATGTCGGCCGCCAGCAGGAGCTTGAGCATCCATTGGGCGAGGTCGGAGAAAACGAGCGTCGGCGGTGCCGAATGGCTGCTGCGCCGCACGCTCGCCGGCTGCTCTTCGGCCTCCAGTTCGGGGAAATCAGCGTACAGCGGCACGTCTGAGAGGATGGCGAATGGTTCACCGCTCCCATACTCTTTCTGGAAGTCCACGAGCTTTCTGATGAGAGCGTGCGATGCGACTCCCACCCAGAGGATGACAGCTGGGCGGGATCGGTCGTGCCGTCCGTTCGCGCGTGCGCGCGACTCCAGCAGAGCCTGCGAGAATAGCGGGATCGCGCGATCGGCACGTCCTTCGGTCAGCGCCTTCAATACAACGTGATACGTCTGGCCACGGGGGCTCGTCAGAATGAAATCCGCACTCTTGCCGTCCTCGCCCTTCTCAAGGACGTCCCAACCCTGGCTCTGGAAAAGCGCATTCACGGAGTGGCGCGCGAGGCGGTCGGCAGCTCCGCTTGCGAAGTGCAGGTCGCTCATATCACTTGCCCATGTTATTTCACTTGGCCACGTTAATTCACATGGCCATGTTACTCTCGAGCTCGGTTCGAGGCAAGCAGAAAAGCCTTGGCACACAAGGGTTTCGGATATTTGGCCCGCCAACTAAAGCAGGACGGCACCACCCCCGCGAACCTAGGCCGAACGGCCAACGATGGCTCCGACGCCTAGCTCGGTACATCCGCCGTTGCTACAGTGCGTGCAACGCGCGACGCCAGGCGCCGGCCAAACGCAACAGCGCCGCACACTCGCAATAAGAGGGCGTTCGCTCTGGGCGCTCGCGATCTCAAAGGCTGATGATTCACCGGCCCGTCTCCGAGGAGAACCCCATGTCGCTTGCCGTGGTGCGCTCGCGCGCCGGCCGCTGGCCGCGCGCCCGAAGGCGCACAATTTGGAAACGGGCGAAACGACCGTTGCCGCTCCCGACGTCGTTTTGACGAAAACGCGCACGATGCTCACCATTAAGCTGCCGCTGCCGGGCGCATCGCAAGACGAAAAGCTGGAGGATCTAAACAACTTCACGCAGGAACAACGCGGCGCCGTGCTCGGCCGCAGCCAGTCATGGGTGTCGCAGCGGCTGAAGGACGAGACGCAGGACTAAAAGGTTCAAGCGCGGGCCGGTCATGATTGGCACGCGCCTCTGATTGAGGCCCTTGTTTCCGATGCCTTCGCCGATTTCCTTATCGCTCGTTCCGATGTTGCGGATCGCCTCGAGGTTTGAGTCGGAGAAGGGGCACCCCTCGTTGGTGACGAGCAGAAAACCCGTGTTGTCGTTGGCGACCAGCAAGTGGATGGCGACCTCGTCCTTCTCGCCGACGGCGTGCGCGTCGTGGGCGTGCTGAAGCAGCTCGAAAAGGACGCGGTCGCCTAGTGTGTACCGATGATCTCGTTCAGGCTCCTCACGCTCTCGTATACTCTCGGGCCGCACCGCTGCCCGTCTAAAGCGTGCTCAAGTTGCGAGCGAGTGACGCTATCAATGAGCGCTGCGGCCGACGTGAGCTGCGTCGCAGCTGTAACCATCAACTTCTTGGCGCAGCCGTCGTGCGTTTGTATCACCGAATCGTCCATACCTGGTCCCTTCGTTTGAGCTGCCTAGATAGCGCTTCGCGAAATGAAAAGCAACGTTTCGACGTTGCCGAAGTGACTTGCAGCACGGGGAACGTTGATATGGACTCGGGTCATGGCCGCCTCGCTTCATGGCTTACAGCCGCGGAGTTCCGGCGGTACTATCAATCTGCAGTGGCTCTTCCGCCAGCAGTTCGCGAACACACTTGATGATCCAAGCGATCTCGGCCGAGGAAAGGCCGGGCCCCCTTCTCGCGACCCGCGCCGGCGCTGGGGCCAACCCGCCATCATATATTTTCGACCGCTTGTTCGGGTAATCAAAGGTCAGTAATATCCGGCTACGCCGGCTAGCCGGACTACGACTTGGAGGAATGATGGAACTCAACAAACTGTTGCGCGCCGCGCGGGTCACCGCTCTCGCGGCCGCAGCCGTGACGGCATCGCTTGGCGCCGCGACGATCTCGCAGGCCGCGACGATTCCCAACAAGACCCTCGTCTACTGCTCGGAAGGCAGTCCCGCCGGTTTCGATCCCGCGCAATACACGACCAGTGTCGATTTCAGCGCCAACACGTTTACCGTGTACAACCGCCTCGTCGAATTCGCGCGCGGCGGCACGAACATCGAGCCGGGGCTGGCCGAGAAATGGGAAGTCACGCCCGACGGCAAGACGTACACGTTCCATCTGCGTCACGGCGTCAAGTTCCAGACGACCTCGTTCTTCAAGCCCACGCGCGAATTCAATGCCGACGACGTGGTCTTTACGTTCGAGCGCATGCTCGATCCGAATCAGCCGTTTCGCAAGGCGTACAACGTATCGTTCCCGTACTTCACCGATATGGGCCTCGATAAGCTCATCAAAAAGGTCGAAAAGGTCGATCCGTACACGGTTCGCTTCGAGCTGAACGAGGTCAACGCGCCGTTCATCCAGAATCTGGCGATGGAATACGCGTCGATTCTCTCGGCCGAATACGCGGACCAGTTGCTGAAAGCCGGCAAGGCCTCCGACATCAACCAGTTCCCCGTCGGCACGGGCCCGTTCATCTTCCGCAGCTATACGAAGGACGCGACGATCCGTTTCGACGGCAACCCCGATTACTGGAAGCCGAACACGGTCAAGGTCTCGAAGCTGATCTTTTCGATCACGGTCGATTCGAACGTGCGCGCCCAGAAGATCAAGCGCAACGAATGCCAGGTCATGAGCTATCCGAAGCCGGCCGACATCGCCACGCTCAAGAGCGACAGCAGTGTCGAGATGCCGAGCCAAGCGGGCTTCAACCTCGGCTATCTCGCCTACAACGTGCAGCATAAGCCGCTCGACAATGTCGATGTGCGCCGAGCACTCGACATGGCGATCAACAAGAAGGCCATTGTCGACTCGGTCTATCAGGGCGCGGGTCAGGCGGCGACGCATCCGATGCCGCCGACCGAGTGGTCCTACGCCAAGGACCTGAAGGCCGCTTCGTACGATCCCGCGAAGGCGAAGGCTTTGCTCGAGAAGGCCGGCTATCCGAACGGCTTTGAAATCGCGCTGTGGGCGATGCCCGTACAGCGTCCCTACAACCCGAACGCGAAGCTGATGGCCGAAATGATCCAGTCGGACTGGGCGAAGATCGGTGTGAAGGCGAAGATCGTGACCTACGAGTGGGGTGAGTACATCAAGCGCGGCCATGCGGGCGAGCAAGACGCTTACCTCATCGGCTGGACCGGCGACAACGGCGACCCCGACAACTGGCTCGGGACGTTGCTGGGCTGCGACGCGATCAACGGGAACAACTTCTCGAAGTGGTGCTACAAGCCGTTCGACGAGCTCGTGCAAAAGGGCCGCGCGACGACGGACCGCGCGCAGCGCACGAAATACTACGAAGAGGCGCAAAAGATCTTCGCCGACCAGCTGCCGTTCTCGCCGATCGCGCACTCGACGGTCTATCAGCCGACGACGAAGAACGTCGTCGACATGAAGATCGATCCGCTCGGCTATACGCGTTTCGATGGGGTGAGCCTCAAGTAGCCGCCGGCGTCGCTCCGGTATGTTCGATGGACGTCATTTGCGGTAACCGGAAGGTGCCGCAATCGATCCGGCGACAGAGGACATGCGCCTCTCGTCGCCGGTCGCATTTTTCCCCACGCAGATCAAGGGGCGAACCATGTTCCGATTCGTTTTGCGCCGCGTGGGAATGGTGATACCGACTTTCATCGGCATCACCATTCTCGCGTTCGCGCTCATTCATCTCATTCCCGGCGATCCGATCGAAGTCATGATGGGCGAGCGCGGCGTCGATCCCGCGATGCACGCGGCGGCGCTGCACCGGCTCGGCCTCGACGAGCCGCTGCCGTTGCAGTACATCCACTACGTGTGGCGAGCCCTGCACGGCAATCTCGGCACATCGATCATCACGAACACGAGCGTGATGGGCGAGTTTCTTGCGCGTTTTCCGGCCACCGTCGAGCTGTCGATCTGCGCGATGGTGTTCGCACTCGTGCTGGGTCTGCCGGCGGGCATCTTCGCGGCGCTCAGGCGCGGCACCGTCGTCGACCACGGTGTCATGGGCACGGCGCTGGCCGGCTATTCGATGCCGATCTTCTGGTGGGGGTTGATTCTCATCATGCTGTTTTCGGTGACGCTCGGCTGGACACCGGTCTCGGGCCGCATCGCCGTGGAGTACGACATCCCGCGCGTCACGGGCTTTTTGCTCATCGATTCGCTGTTCGTGCCCGACGAAGGTTCGTTCGTCTCGGCCGTGAGCCACCTGATTCTCCCCTCGATCGTGCTCGGCACCATTCCGCTGGCCGTCGTGGCGCGCATGACGCGCTCATCGATGCTCGAGGTGCTGCGCGAGGACTATATCCGCACGGCGCGCGCCAAGGGGCTCTCGCCGGCGCGCATCGTCATCGTGCATGCCCTGCGCAATGCGCTGATTCCCGTCGTGACGGTGATCGGGCTGCAAGTCGGCACACTGCTGGCCGGCGCGGTGTTGACCGAGACGCTCTTTTCGTGGCCCGGCATCGGCAAGTGGCTCATCGACGCCATCGGCCGGCGCGACTATCCGGTCGTGCAAGGCGGCATCCTGCTGATCGCCACGCTCGTCATCATCGTGAACCTTGCCGTCGATCTGCTCTACGGCGTGCTCAATCCGCGCATCCGCCACACGCGCTAGCGAGGCCCCGACATGGCAGACATACAAAACGCAATTCCCGAGGCCGTGACACCGGCGAGCGGCCGCAGGCTCGCCGCCCGCGAGTTCTGGCACAACTTCTCGCGCAATCGCGGAGCGGTGGCGGCGGGCGTCATCGTGCTCGTGTTCATCGTGCTCGCGGTGGCCGCGCCGATGGTCGCGCCGCATAGTCCCATCGAGCAATATCGCGAGTTCGTCAAGATTCCGCCCGCATGGCTCGCGGGCGGCAATTGGCACTTCGTGCTCGGCACGGACGAGGCGGGCCGCGATATCCTGTCCCGCCTCATCTACGGTGCGCGCATGTCGTTCTGGATCGGCTGCGTGTCCGTCGTGCTGGCGCTCATTCCGGGCATCGTGCTCGGGCTCGTCGCCGCCTTTTTCGACAAATGGGCCGATACGCCGATCATGCGCCTCATGGACGTGCTGCTCGCATTGCCCTCGCTGCTGCTCGCGGTGGCCGTCGTCGCCATCATCGGACCGGGTCTCGTCAACACAATGTTCGCGATCGCGATCGTCGCGCTGCCCGGCTATGTCCGCTTGACCCGGGCGTCGGCGCAAGGCGAGCTGCACAAGGAGTACGTGCTCGCGTCGCGCGTGGCCGGCGCGGGGACGTTGCGGCTCATGTTTTCGCAGGTGCTGCCCAATTGCACCGCACCGCTGATCGTGCAGGCGACGCTCGGCTTCTCGTCGGCTATTCTCGATGCGGCCGCGCTCGGTTTTCTCGGCCTCGGCGTTCAACCGCCGACGCCCGAGTGGGGCGCGATGCTCGCCTCCGCACGCGATTACATCGACAACGCCTGGTGGATCGTCACGATGCCGGGTCTCGCGATACTGATCTCGGTGCTGGCGATCAATCTGCTCGGAGACGGGTTGCGCGATGCGCTCGATCCCAAATTGAAACGGATGGGATGAATGGAACGACCCCCACACTCACCGCGGGATACTGCCATGCGCGACCTTCTGACGATCCGCAATCTGTCGGTCACGTTCGGCGGCGCGCCTGCCGTCGACGGCGTCAACTTCTCCATCGCACCGGGCGAGGTCGTCGGCGTCGTCGGCGAATCGGGCTCGGGCAAGAGCGTGACGATGATGGCGGTCATGGGGCTCATCGACGCGCCGGGCATCGTGACGGCCGATGAAATCGCCTTCGACGGGCGCGATCTCATGAACGCCTCGCCCAGGGAGCGCCGCAAGACCGTGGGCAAGGACATCGCGATGGTGTTTCAGGACGCGCTGACGAGCCTCAACCCGAGTTATACGGTCGGCTACCAGATCAAGGAGGTCCTGCGGCTTCACGAGGGCCTGCGCGGCGCGGCGCTGGAAGCCCGCGCGCTCGAATTGCTCGATCAGGTCGGCATTCCCGATGCGAAAAACCGCCTCGGCGCGTTCCCGCATCAGCTCTCGGGCGGTATGAACCAGCGTGTCATGATCGCCATGGCCGTCGCCTGCAACCCGAAGCTGTTGATCGCCGACGAGCCGACGACGGCGCTCGATGTCACGATCCAGGCGCAGATCATGGACTTGCTCGTCAGCCTGCAAAAGCAGCGCGGGATGGCGCTCGTGCTGATCTCGCACGATCTTGCCGTCGTCTCGGAGGTCGCCCAGCGGGTTGCCGTGATGTACGCGGGCGAGATCATCGAGACGAATCGCGTTCCCGACATCTTCGCGAGCCCTCACCACCCGTATACCGAGGCGCTGCTCGCGGCGATTCCCGAGCATAATTTCGGCGCGAAGCGTCTCGCGGCGCTGCCGGGTATGGTGCCCGGCCGGGACGACCGGCCGCGCGGGTGCCTGTTCGCGCCGCGCTGTAAGTATGTCGTCGACGATTGCTGGAAAGGCCGGCCCGAACTCGCGGCGCTGGAAGCGGGCAACGACGGCATGCGTGCGCGCTGCATCAAGCCGCTCAATCTCGATTCGATTCGCTCGACCCACGGAGGCGCACGATGAACGCAGTACCCGAAGCACCGCGTGCGCCCGAGCGCGGCGACACCGTGCTCGTCGCCGAGGGGCTGACGAAACACTATCCGGTGCGTCGCGGTCTCTTCGGCCACGCCACGGTGAAAGCGCTCAACGACGTCTCGTTTGCGCTCTCGCGCGGCAAGACGCTGGCCGTCGTCGGCGAATCGGGCTGCGGCAAATCGACGCTTGCACGCCAGTTGACGATGATCGAGACACCCACCTCGGGGCGGCTCGTCATCGAGGGCGAGGACGTTGCCGGTGCGTCGCGCGAGCGCATTGCCCAGTTGCGCCGCCATGTGCAGATGGTGTTCCAGAACCCGTTCGCGTCGCTCAATCCGCGTAAGACCGTGGAGCAGACGCTCGGCGAGCCGCTCGCGATCAACTCGGCGCTCTCGGCGTCGGAGCGCGCCGGACGCGTCGCTCATATGATGCGCACGGTCGGGCTGCGGCCCGAGCATGCCAAGCGCTACCCGCATATGTTTTCGGGCGGGCAGCGCCAGCGCATCGCGATCGCGCGTGCGATGATTCTGGACCCGCGCATCCTCGTGGCGGACGAGCCCGTCTCCGCGCTCGACGTCTCGATCCAAGCGCAGATTCTGAATCTTTTCATGGACCTGCAAGAGCAGTTCAAGACGAGCTACGTGTTCATCTCGCACAACCTGGCCGTCGTCGAGCATATCGCCGACGACGTGATGGTCATGTATTTCGGCGGCATCGCCGAGCTTGGCCCCAAGCAGACGATCTTCGCCAATCCGCGCCACCCGTATACGCGCTCGCTGATGTCGGCGACGCCGGCCATTTTCGAGTCCGACCGCCGCATCCAGATCAAGCTGCAAGGCGAGCTGCCGTCGCCGCTCAATCCGCCGTCGGGCTGCACGTTCCATCAGCGTTGTCCGTATGCGATCGAGCAGTGCCGCGTCGAGGAGCCGCGCTTGCGGGACGTCGACGGGCGTCTCGTGGCTTGTCATCGCGCCGAGGAGGTGGGGGACGCGGATGCCTGATGCGCAGGCGGCGCGGCACGTGCGTGGCGGCGCGGCCGCCGGCATGCGGCGGCGCCGCTTGCGCGCGTTCGTGTTGGTGCTGCTGCTGTCGAACGCCGTCGACTGCGAGGCGCAGGCGGTGCTCGGGCTCGCGCGCGCGGTGGCCGGACCGAGCGGCACCGCGATGCCGCCGGTGCGTCTTCCGGGTTCGGCCGTTGCCGCGCCCCCGGCGGCGCCTGCCCCCGTCATTCCCGGGTTTCACGGGCCGCCCGAGGCGTCGAGCACGAGTGCGAGCGGGCCGGTGGTCGCGCAGCCCGCGCATATGCCGTTTTACGTGGCGACGAAGGGTACGACGACGATCTACGTGCTTGGCACGCTGCACGTCGGCGATCCGGCCGACTATCCGCCGAGCGCGCCGTTCAGACGGCCGATGCTGGCGGCGCTTGCCGCCGCCCCCACGCTCGCGCTGGAACTTTCGCCGGACGACCTCATTGCCTCGCAAGACGACGTATCGAAATACGGCGTGTGCAACTACGCTTGCCTTCCGCGGCTTTTACCGGCGCCGCTCATGCGCAAGCTCGCCGCGCGGCTGCGCGAGAACCCGGCCGCGCTGCGCGAGATCAAGAAGACGCGGCCGTGGCTCGCGGCACTGCTCGTCGAGACTTATGGATCGTTGAGCGCGGGTCTTCAGACCGAATATGGCACCGAGGCCCAGCTGCAAAACGTCTACCTGCGCTCGCGCGGCAAGGTGGTCGGTCTTGAGACGCTCGGCGAGCAGATGCGCGCGTTCACGAATCTGACGCTGGCCGAACAGCGCGAAATGCTCGCGCAGGATCTGGAGGAGACGCCGGAGCAGACGGTCGACGATGTCAAGACGCTTCACCGGCTCTGGCGCGTGGGCGATGCCGATGCCATTTCGGCGTGGGCCTCGGCGAAGTCCGAACGGCTCGCGTCGTCGAAGGCCGCTGCCCGTTCGCTCGACAACAAGATCGTCTTCGAGCGCAATCGCCGGTTCACGGCGCGCATGGTCCAGCTCGCCGCGCCCAATCGTCCGATATTCGTGGCGATCGGCGCGCTGCACCTGGGTGGGCCGAAGGGTGTCCTCGCGCTGCTGCGCGAGCGGGGGTTCGTCGTCGATCCGGCGTGATGGGCACAGGTGCGCGGGCGTTACGTACGCAAGGTCCAGGCGGGTTGCACGTCGATGTTGTTCGATTCGAGGACGGCACGCAGCCGGCGCGCGAACGCAAGCGCGTGCGGACCGTCGCCGTGCAGGCACAGCGTGCGCACGTTGAGCGGCACCCACGTTCCGTCGACTGTGCGCACGCGTTTGTCGCGCACCATCGAAAGCACATGGTCGAGCATTTCGTCTTCCGATTCGATCAACGCGCCGGGTTCGCTGCGCGGCACGAGCGAGCCGTCGGCGCGATAACCGCGATCGGCGAAGCCCTCCTCGATTGCCGCGAGGCCGGCTTGTCGGGCCGTTTCGATGAAACCACTGTTGGCGAGACCGAAAATGGCCAGCGACGGATCGAAGTCATGCACGGCCGAGACGATCGCATCGGCGATCGCCGAATCGCGCGCCGCCTGATTGTAGAGCGCACCGTGCGGCTTCACGTGCACGATGCGGCCGCCTTGAGCCTGCGCAATGGCCGCGAGCGCGCCGAGCTGATAGAGGATGCCGGCGTAGATGTCTTCGGCCGGCAAATCCATTTCCTTGCGGCCGAAGTTGGCGGGGTCGTGAAAACTCGGGTGCGCGCCGATGGCGACACCCTTGGCAAGCGCGAGACGCACGCAGTCGCGCATCGCGTTGGAGCCGCCGGCATGCCAGCCGCACGCGATATTCGCCGAGCTGACGAGATCGAGCAGCGCTTCGTCGGAGCCGCTGCCTTCGCCAAGATCGGCATTCAAATCGATTTCCATGACTTCCTCGTTCAAGACCGCTCAAGCGGCGCGTGCCGACTGTCGCAACCGCTCCTCATACATGACCATCGCGACATCGATCTGGCGCAGATAGGCGCGCTCTTCACCGAGGGCGAGGACGGCTTCCTCGCGAGAGCTCGGTACGAACCGTACGCTGCCGTTCAATCGCAGTTGCGCGAGTTTCCATAAATCCGCCTGAATGACGGCTCCGATGCGCGGATACCCGCCCGTGGTCTGCGCATCGGCCAGCAACACGATGGGCTGCCCGCTCGGCGGCACCTGGATCGTGCCCGGCAAGACAGCGTGGGAAGGCAAATCGCCTTGCGCTTCGCGCGCGAGCGCCGAGCCCGAGAGCCGGTAGCCCATGCGGTTGCTCTGCGGCGTCACGCGCCACTCGTCGGACCATAACGCTTCATGCGCGAGCGCCGTGAAGCTTTCATATTCGGGGCCGCGCAGCACGCGTATCGCGACCGCACGCTCGGCCCCGGCCAGATGCTTGCCGCGCCGGACCGGTTCCTGGCCGGCCGCCGCGAAGCGGCACCATTGAGGTGCCTTGACGCCGAAGGGCGGCGCCTGCACGGGGATGCCCGAGCCCGGTTGTGTCGACGGCGTGCCGACGGCGAGACGATCGCCTTCGTGCAACACCCGTCCGCCGAGTCCGCCGAAGCGCGCGCACAGGTCTGTGCTGCGCGAGCCGAGCATCGGCAGCACATCGATGCCCCCGCGCACGCAAACATAGCAGCGCATGCCACGCACGGCCCCATGCAAGATCAGTTCCTGTCCCGCCCGCACGGGAAGGCTCCACCACGCATAGATGGGCTTGCCGTCGAGCGAGGCGTCGAACTGCGCGCCGGTGATCGCAACGCGTGCGGCTTGCGTGAAGCGCAGCGCGGTCGGCCCCATCGTCACCTCGATGGCCGCGGCCTGCGGCGCATTGCCGACGAGCCGGTTACCGACTTCGAGCGCGAGCGTGTCGAGCGCGCCCGCCGTGGCGATGCCGAGATGCCGGTAGCCGGGGCGGCCCAGATCCTGCACCGAAGTCAGGATGCCTGCGCGAAGTACTTCGATCATCGTTCGATCTCCGCAATGGTGAAGCGGACGCGATCGCCGGGTTGCAAGAGCGTGGGCGGTGTGGCAGCGGGATCGAACAGCGTCACGGCCGTTCGGCCGATCAAGTGCCAGCCGCCCGGCGACGCAGCCGGATAGATACCGGTCTGTGCGCCGCCGATCGCCACGGAGCCCGCCGGAACTTCGATCCGCGGCACCGCGCGGCGCGGCGTATGGAGTGCGGGATCGAGCCCCCCGAGGTAGGCGAAGCCCGGCTGAAAGCCGAGAAAGAACACGACGTATTCGCCCGCGGCATGCCGCTTGGCGAGTGCTTCCGCGTCGAGCCCCGTGTGCCGCGCCACATCGGCGAGATCCGGCCCGGATTCGCCCCCGTAATGCACGGGGATCTCGACGAGGCGGCCCGCCGTCGCGGCGCTTTCGGCGCTTTCCCAGGCTGTCGCCAGCCCGCCGGCCAGCGTTGCGCTATCGGCCGCGAGCGGATCGAAGACGATCGTCAGATTGTTCATGCCGGGAACGACTTCGACGACGTGCGGCCAGTGCCGCGCAATCTCGGCCATGGCCCAGAGGCGCTCCTGGCACTCGAGCGTGGCGGGGGGCGGCACTTCGCAGACCAAGGCTGCGTCGCCGAACGGAAAGATGCGGGGTGGGGTCATCGCCGGAGTCTCGTTGACATCGATCCAAAAAGGGCACGCCAAAGCCGCCGCTCGTTCCTTTCTAACGTATTATCGATAAAATATCGATAATTTACAAATGAGAGTTTTCGCCAAGCGTGCGGGCGGCGCGCGCGTCGTACACTGCGACCATCATCGTTTCGTCGTATTCAAAGTGGCTGCCATGTCGCGTCAACCGACCAAGATCGTGTCCTCGGAGCACCTCGTTTCCGAGACCAGTGCCGAGCTGTCCGAGTTCGAGTATGGACTCATCATGGCGAGCAATGCGTTCAATCGCTGGATGGTGCGCTGCATGGCAGCCGCCGGCGGCAAGGACATGACGCCTGTCGAGGTGTCGTTGCTGCACCATGTGAGCCACCGGGACCGCAAAAAGAAGCTCGCCGACATCTGCTTCGTGCTGAACATCGAGGATACGCACGTCGCCACGTATGCGTTGAAGAAGCTCGTGGCTAGAGGGTATGTAAAAAGCGAAAAGACAGGCAAGGAAGTGTTCTTCTCGGCGACCGCCATCGGGCGCGAGCTCTGCGCGCGGTACCGCGATGTCCGCGAGCGTTGCCTCATCGCCGCGCTCAAGGAAAGCGGCCTCGTCAACGAGCAGATCGGCGCGGCGGCGCAACTCATGCGAAATGCATCGGGCCTTTACGATACGGCTGCGCGCGCGGCGGCTTCGCTGTAGCGGCGCGGCGGCGCTCAGTTCATTTGTCTGGGCGGGCGCGCTCAGGTCGTAAAGCGCGCGCGCTCGCCCGTTTCGGTGACGATGGCATCGAGCGGCAGATCGTGCGGCTCGCGCGGCAGCGAGGCGATGCGGCAGGCGTCATAAGCAATGCCGACGGTCGCTGGGCGGCTCGTGCCTGGCCATCCCGCCAGTGTGCGATCGTAATAGCCGCCGCCGTAGCCGAGCCGGTAGCCGTCGTCATCGAAGCCCACGCATGGAATCAGCAGCAGGTCGGGCAACACGGCGGGTGTGTCGAGCGGCTCGGGTATCCGGTGATGGCCGATTCGCATCGGCGTATCGGGTGCCCACGCATGAAAAACGAGGGCATGGCCTTTCATCGCGATGACGGGCAAAGCGGCTTGCCGGCGGATGTCTTGCGCGAGCCAGCGCGAGAGTGCGTCGCGTGCGTCGAATTCCCCCGGCAGCGGCCAATAGAACCCCACCGTGTGCGGCGCGAAGCGCTCGAGCGCTTCGAGCACATGCATGCCGAGCGCCGCATTCGCGCCGGTTGCCGCAGCCGCCGCGTGACGCACGTCACGCAAGGCTTTGCGCAGTTCGGCTTTCGAATTCGACGCAACGTTGCGTGCTATGCTGTCGCTCAATTTTTGCTCCACCGATCATGATGTCGAAACGCTTCTTTCGAGTATATCGCGCGGCCTGCTCCGCTTTCGCCGCGGCGGCACTCGTTGCGTGCGGCACCGCGTCCGCCGGGCGTCACGCGGCCCCCGCTCCGATGAGCGACGACCGCATTTTCGTGCAATTGCGCGAGGCGGCCCGCAACAACGACGCGGCGCGCGCCGCGCAGCTCGCGAGCATGATCCCGGACTATCCGGCGCCGTCTTATCTCGAGTACTTCCAGATCAAGCCCCAGCTTTTCGACAGCTCGGGCCATGCCCGGATCGACGCGCCCGACGAGCCCGTGCTGTCTTTCTTGAAGCGGCACGACGGTGAAGCGCTCGCCGACCGTATGCGCAACAACTATCTGACAGTGCTCGGCGCGCGGCACGACTGGCGCAATTTCGACGCCCAATACGCCCGCTTCGTGCTGGACGACGATACGCAGGTCAAATGTTATGCGCTCGAGTCGCGCGCCGCGCGCGGCGAAAACGTGGCCGATGCGGCGCGCGCGCTGCTCGTGGAGCCGCGCTATTACGGCGACGGCTGCGTCGATCTGATCACCGCGCTTGCGGCTGAGAAGCAATTCACGCCCGAGGACGTGTGGCAGCAGATCCTGCTCGCCTACGAGCAGAACGCCACGACGACGGGCAGCCGTATCGCCGACGCGCTCGGCGCGGCGCGACCGGATGCGACGCGCTTCGAACAGGCGACGAGCGCGCCGCCGCTCCTGCTCGCGAACGGTATCGGCGCGGATTCCGCCTCGCACGAGCTCGCCCTGTTGGCCATCACCGTCATGGCGCGCAACGACGCGGCCGCGGCGGCCGCCACCTTCGCGACCGTCGCGCCGCAGCTTTCGCTCGCCGAACGTGCGATCGGTTGGGGCACGATCGGCTATCAGGCCGCGGCGCGGCAGGTGCCGGGCGCGGTCGATTGGTTCCGCCTGTCCGCGAATGCACCGCTTTCGTACCCGGCCTATGAGTGGCGCACACGCAGCGCCTTGCTGGCGGGCGACTGGACGATGGTGCGCTGGTCGATCGAGCAGATGCCCACACCGCTGCGCGGCAGGCCGGCCTGGGTCTACTGGCACGCGCGCGCGCTGAAGCAGGCCGGCGAGACGGCCGCGGCGAACGAGGAATTCGAGCGTATCGCCTCGCGCTTCGATTTCTATGGCCAACTGGCCACCGAAGAGCTGGGCCGCAAGATCGAAATACCGCCCAAGACCACGGTGACCGACGCGGAAGTCGAGGCTGTCGCCAAGACGCCGGGCTTCGAGCTCGCGCGGCGCTTTTTTGCGCTGAACCTGCGGCTCGAGGGCAATCGCGAGTGGAATTGGCCGCTGCGCGGGATGACGGACCGCCAATTGCTGGCCGTGGCCGAGTATGCTCGCCGAATCCAGCTTTACGATCGCACCGTCAACACGGCGGATCGCACGCGAACCGAGCATGATTTCTCGCTGCGTTACCTGTCGCCGTTTCGCGATATCGTCGAGCGCGATGCCCAGACCAACGGGCTCGACGTGGAGTGGGCCTACGGGCTCATTCGTCAGGAGTCGCGCTTCATCATCGACGCGCGCTCGGGTGTCGGCGCGGGCGGCCTGATGCAGCTGATGCCGGGCACCGCGAAGATGGTCGCGAGGAAGATCGGTCTTGGCGCCGTCTCGCCGGCCGAGCTCAACGACATCAACACGAATATCCTGCTCGGCACGACCTATCTGTCGATGATCTACAATCAGTTCGACGGTTCGGCCGTGCTCGCGACCGCCGGCTACAACGCCGGCCCGGGGCGTCCGCGGCAATGGCAGGCGGCGTTGCCGCGTGCCGTCGAAGGGGCCATTTTCGCGGAGACCATTCCGTTCAACGAGACCCGCGACTACGTCAAGAATGTGCTGTCGAACACGGTCTACTACGCGGCGCTGTTCGAAGGCCGTCCGCAATCGCTGAAGGCCAGGCTCGGCGCCATCCTGCCAAACTGACGCCGCTTAGCGGCCGCCCCGGTGCGCAGCTCGCTGTGCGCCGTGCGCGCGCGAGTGCTTCGGCGGCCATAGCGAAAGGAGGCGAAGATGCGGCATCAATCCGTAGCGTTGATCGGCGGTTCCGGCTTTATCGGCTCACATCTGGCCAATGCGCTCGTCGCGGCGGGCAAGTCCGTCCGGCTGGCCACGCGAAGTCGCGCACGCGCACGTCATCTGACGATGCTGCCCATCGACGTGCTCGAAGTCGATGTCTTCGATCCTGTCGCGCTCGCGCGCTTCGTCGAGGGCGCCGATGCGGTCGTGAACCTGGTCGGCACGCTCCATGGCGGGCGGGGCCGTCCCTACGGGCGCGAATTTGCGAGCGCGCATGTCGAGCTCCCGGCGAAGATCGTGGCCGCCTGCGAGGGCAAGGGGGTGCATCGGCTCGTTCATATCAGCGCGCTCAATGCCGATCCCGCCGGGCCGAGCATGTACCTGCGCTCGAAAGGCGATGGCGAAAAAGCCGTGCGCGCCGGATCGCGGCTGGCCACGACGATTTTTCGTCCGTCGGTCGTATTTGGGCCGCAAGACAACTTCCTGAATACCTTTACCCTACTGCAGCGCCTCTTTCCGGTGATTCCGCTCGCGAAGTCCGATGCGAAGTTTCAGCCTGTCTTTGTCGGGGACGTGGCGAGCGCGATCGTGAATACGCTCGATCTCGATGCGGCAAGCGGGTGCACCTACGAACTGGGCGGGCCGACGGTCTATACGCTCGAAGCGCTCGTGAAGTTCTGCGGGGACGCCGTGGGGCGTCACGCGCGCATCGTGCGCTTGCCCGATGCTTTCGCCTATATGCAGGCCATGACGTTCGAGATGCTGCCGGGAGCCGTGCTCACGCGAGACAACCTCGATTCGATGACGCGCGATGCCGTGCTGAGCGGCCCGCTTGCACCCGAGCTCGGCATCGAGCCGGCGAGCATGGAGGCCATCGCGCCGGCCTATCTCGGCAATGCTTCGCTCAGATCGCGCTTCAGTGCGTTTCGTACGACGGCCGGTCGTTGACGGCCGTCGTGATGTGCCGTAGTCAGTCGCTTGCTCAACCTTCTCATCACAACTCGCGATATGAAACTCGTAATCGGTGACAAGAACTATTCCTCGTGGTCGATGCGGCCCTGGGTGCTGATGCGCCAAGCGGGCATTCCGTTCGACGAAATTTCCATCGAGCTTGGCGAAGCGTCCACGCCCGCGCGGATTCTCCAGTATTCGCCCTCGTGCAAGGTGCCTTGCCTCGTCACCGACGATGGTCAGTCGGTATGGGAATCGCTGGCCATTTCCGAAACGCTCGCCGAGCGCTTTCCCGAGCTGGCGCTATGGCCTCGCGAACCCGCGGCGCGCGCGCATGCGCGCTCGGTCGCCAGCGAAATGCACGGCGGCTTCGGCGAGCTTCGTTCGGCCATGTGGATGAACATCCGGGCGAAGTGGCCAGGCGCCAATGCCACGCCCGGTGCGTTGGCCGACATTGCCCGCATCGATGCGATCTGGTCCGAATGCCTTGCGCGCTACGGCGGTCCTTTCCTCTTTGGCGCGTCGTTTACGATCGCCGATGCGATGTATGCGCCGGTCGTCATGCGGTTCAATACCTATGCCCCGAAGCTGTCCGAGGCGGCGAGCGCTTACGCCAGGCACATCACCGCGTTGCCGGCGGTGCGGGAGTGGATCGAAAGCGCCCTGCGGGAAACGCATCGGCTCGACAAATACGAAACGCCGCAATGAAGATTTACGCTGTAGGCGGTGCCATTCGTGACGAACTGCTCGGCGTGCCCGTGTCGGACCGCGACTATGTCGTGGTCGGCGCGACACCCGAGCAGATGGTTGCGCAGGGTTATCGCCCCGTGGGCAAGGACTTCCCCGTCTTTCTGCATCCGGCTACCCAGGAGGAGTACGCGCTCGCGCGTACCGAGCGCAAGACGGCCGCCGGTTATCACGGGTTTCAGTTCTACTATGCGCCGGACGTGACGCTCGAAGAGGATCTGGCACGGCGCGACCTGACCATCAACGCGATGGCGCGCGAAGTCCGGCCCGACGGCGAACTGACGGGGCCTGTCATCGATCCGTTCGACGGGCAGCGCGATCTCGCTGAAAAGCGGTTTCGGCATGTCGGTGAGGCGTTCGTCGAAGATCCGGTACGCATCTTGCGCCTCGCGCGCTTCGCGGCCCGCTTCCACGATTTCGACGTGGCGCCCGATACGCTGGCGCTGATGAAAACGATGGTCGCGGCCGGCGAAGTCGATGCGCTCGTACCCGAGCGCGTCTGGCAGGAAATCTCGCGTGGCCTGATGGAAAACAAGCCTTCGCGCATGTTTGCGGCATTGCGCGAGTGCGGGGCGCTGGCGCGCGTACTGCCCGAGGTCGACGCGCTCTTCGGTGTCGCGCAGCGCGCCGACTACCATCCCGAAGTCGATACCGGCGTGCATGTGATGATGGTCGTCGATTACGCCGCCGCGCGCGGTTATGCGCTGGCCGTGCGATTTGCCGCACTCACGCACGATCTGGGCAAGGCGACGACACCGGCTGACGTCTTGCCGCGACATATCGGCCACGAGATGCGCAGCGTCGATCTGCTCAGGCCGATGTGCGAGCGGTTGCGTGTGCCGAACGAATGCCGCGATCTCGCGCTGCTCGTGGCGCGCGAGCACGGCAACATCCACCGCGTGATGGACATGGGCGCGGCGGCACTCGTGCGCCTTCTAGAGCGCTCCGATGCCCTGCGCAAGCCGGCGCGCTTCGCCGAAGCGCTACAGGCCTGCGAATCGGATGCGCGCGGGCGGCTCGGCTTCGAAATGCGCGAGTATCCTCAGGCCGAGCGGTTGCGCGTGGCGCTCGTGGCCGCCCGGGCGGTGGATGCCGGGGCCATCGCCCAAGCCCAGGCGCAGCAGGGGCAAGGGCAGGATGGCAAGCCCGCGGGAGCCGAGAAGATAAAGGAAGCCGTGCATCGCGCTCGTGTCGCGGCCGTGGCGGCGGCGCTGGGCCAGGCGCCCGACGCGCTCAGCGAGGACGCCGGCGCTTCATGACGTCATAGCGTGTGCGAACGATCGCCGCGCGCGAACGCATCCAAGGTCCGCTCGATGCCGCGCGAGAAGGCGATCACCTTGAAGAGTTCGCCCATCTCGGCTTCGGAAAGCAGCTTCTGCACCGCATTCGCAGCCGGCAGGAAGCGCGACGTGTCGGACGCGTCCAGTTCGGACAGCGCCTCCGTGATGCCCGCATTCATCAGAAACCGGGCCTGCGCCGTATAGCCGAGCAGATCGGCGCCCGCTTCCGTTCCGGCAACGGCAATCGCCGTGAATTCGACGTGAGCGGTGATGTCCTGCAACCCCGGGTGAAAGAACGGATCGTCGTGGGAGTGGTGGCGGTAATGGCACATGAGCGTGCCTTGCGCACGTTGCGGATGGTAGTACTCGTGACGTGGAAAGCCATAGTCGACGAAAAACGCCGCGCCGCTGGAAAGCATCGTGCAGACAGTGCGTGTGAAGGCTGCGGCAGCCGCGTGCGTTTCCGCGACGTAGTCGATCGACGGGTCGATCCGCTCGTCGAGTTCGGCCAGCACGGCGGCATCGTAATCGGTGAGCACCGTGCCGCCGTGTTCAGCGTTGGCGTCTTCACGCCCGGTGGGGCGGTCGGCGAAGCCCAGTTTTCCGTCCGCGCCCGTCGCGACGCCGCGTTCATGCCATACGCCGCCCGTGCGTACAAATAGCTTGACCGGCATCGCATCGAGCACCTCGTTGCCTAGCGCGACACCGGCGAAGCGCTCGGGCAGCGCATCGAGCCAGCGTACGCGCTGCGCGAGGTCTCCGGCGAGCGCCTCGATCGTCTCGCGCTGGCGCGCGCGCAGCTCGCCCGACAGCTCGACGATGGCGTAGCTGTCGAACGGCACGCCGAGCGCGTCCAGTGTCGTGAGCAGGCCCGCGGCGAGCTTGCCCGTGCCGGCACCGAATTCGATCAATTCGCGTGTGCCGCTCTCGGCCAGCGCTTGGGCGACGGGGCGCGCGAGTGTCGACGCAAAAAGTGGGGAGAGTTCGGGCGCCGTGACGAAGTCGCTGCCGTCTTGCGCGCGCAGGCCGAATTTGCGCGCTCCGCCGCTGTAGTAGCCGAGGCGCGGGGCATACAGGACGCGCTCCATATACCGATCGAACGGCAGCCAGCCGCCCGCCGCCGCGATGTCGTCTCGAACGAGCGCGACGAGCGCCTGGGAGGCCGCCAGCGCGTCCGGGTCCGGAACGGGTAAACTACCGGGTTTGTGAGCATTCTGATTCATTCCGGCATTGTAAATGAGCGCCCCTTCCGATCCGCGCGCGAGTCCTGACGCAGGTGCCAGTCGCGCCACGCCCGCCGGTGGCGCTGACGCGCACGGGCGCGTCGTGCTCGTCACGGGCGCCGCGCGGCGCATTGGCCGGGCGCTGGCGCTCGGCTTCGCTGCAAAAGGCTGGGATGTGGCCGTCCATTACGGCACATCGGGCCGCGAGGCCGAGGGCGTCGTCGCCGAGATTCGCGCGCTGGGCCGCCGCGCTTGCGCGCTCGAAGCGGATCTGGCCGTCGAGGAGGACGTGGCGCAGCTCGTGCCGGCCTGCACGGCCGCGCTGGGCCGACCGCGCTGCATCGTCAACAACGCTTCGCGTTTCGTCGAGGATACGGCGGTGACCGTCGGCTACGAGACGCTGCTGCAACTGATGGCGGTCAACTTGGGCGCGCCGCTCGTACTGGCGCGCGCACTGCATGCGGCGACGCCCGCGGCCGCCTGCGAAGACGAGGCCGAGCGCGGTGTCGTCATCAACGTGCTCGATCAGAAGCTTTACAACCTGAATCCGGACTATTTGTCCTACACATTGTCCAAGGCGGCGCTGCAAACGGCAACGGTGGCGCTGGCACAGGCGCTGGCACCGAAAGTGCGCGTGGTCGGTATCGCACCGGGGCTGACCTTGCCCTCGGCCGATCAGACGCCCGACGGCTTTGCCGCCGCGCACCGCGTCACGCCGCTCGGCCGTGCGTCCCGTCTCGAGGACATCGTGCAGGCGGCCTGCTATCTCGCCGATGCGTCGGGCGTGACGGGGGCGACGCTCGTCGTGGATGGCGGCCAGCATCTCGTGCCGCTGCCGCGCGATGTGATGTTTTTGACGCCCGAAGGCAAGTAGCGTTTCGGGAGAACGGGGCGCCTGTGCCGGGCGCGACGCTCGATTGGCGAGCTTGGCCGGATGCGATGAGGCATCGCCGGTGCGCATTTTTTGATTGGAATGAATATGGTTTGCGCTCTCTTGCACCCCCGGCTCGCCGACTGTCGCAGGCTTTTTCTGCGCAATTACGAAGTTTTCATCAATATCGGCGTGCACGAGTTCGAAAAGCGCGGCGAGCAGCGCGTCGTCATCAACGTCGAGCTGTTCGTGCCGCTCGCGCAGACGACGCCTGTCGACGACAAGCTTCATGAGGTTGTCGACTATGACTTCATGCGCGCGACGATCGCCGATCGCGTCGGCCGCGGCCATATCCATTTGCAGGAGACGCTGTGCGACGACGTCGCCCGCGTGCTGCTCGCGCATCCGCAGGTGAGGGCCGTGAGCGTATCGACCGAAAAGCCTGATGTTTATCCGGACTGCGATGCCGTGGGCGTCGAAGTCTTTCGCATCAAAGAGGAAGATTGAGATGAATGCGCCAGAACACGCCGCCGCGAACGCCGAGGCAGGGCAAGCGCGCCAGGCGCTCACGCGCCGCGAGCAGAAGGAAGCCTACGAGAACAACAAGCTGTTCAAGCGGCTTGCGCGTCTGGTCGGGCAGGCGATCGGCGATTTCAACATGATCGAGGATGGCGACAAGGTCATGGTCTGCATGTCGGGCGGCAAGGACAGTTACGCGTTGCTCGATATTTTGCTGCGGCTGCGCGAGCGCGCGCCGATCCATTTCGATATCGTGGCCGTGAACCTCGATCAAAAGCAGCCCGGCTTTCCCGAGCATGTGCTGCCCGAGTATCTGAGCAGCATGAACGTGCCGTTCCATATCGAGAACCAGGACACCTACAGCATCGTCAAGCGGCTCGTGCCCGAGGGCAAGACCACCTGTTCGCTGTGCTCGCGGCTGCGGCGCGGCATTCTCTACCGTGTGGCCGGCGAGCTCGGCGCCACGAAAATCGCACTCGGCCATCATCGCGACGACATCCTGCAGACGCTGTTGCTCAATCTTTTTTACGGCGGCAAGCTCAAGGGCATGCCGCCCAAGCTGCAGTCGGACGACGGCAAGAACGTCGTGATCCGGCCGCTCGCCTATGTGAAAGAAACGGACCTCGAGAAATACGCCGAACTACGCGCGTTTCCGATCATTCCCTGCAATCTGTGCGGGAGTCAGCCGAATCTGAAGCGTGCGGAAATGAAAGCGCTGATTCGCGAGTGGGACAAACGGTTTCCGGGGCGTGTGGAGAACATGTTCAATGCGCTTTCGAACGTCGTGCCGTCGCATTTGATGGATCCGCGGCTTTTTCCGTTTGCGGGATTGCGCGCGACGGGCAACGCCGATCCGCTTGGAGACATCGCTTTCGACGATGACCCTTGTTCAGCGGACGGAGCGGGCGGCGGGGATGCCGGCGCAGCACAACCGATCTCGTTCGCGCAATTCGACGACCTCTGATGCGCGGGCGCGCCCTGAGCGTGTGCCGTGCCGCTTTGGTGTAAAGAGCGCGATGTTAGAATCGCGCACCTGATACCTCTCTATTCGTGTCGACGCAATGAATATCGTCGTCTTGGCCGCAGGCGCCGGCAAACGGATGCGCTCCGCGTTGCCCAAAGTGCTCCACCCATTGGCCGGCCGGCCATTGCTATCCCATGTCATCGAAACGGCGCGAATGCTGTCTCCGACCCGCATCGTCGTCGTTGTCGGGCACGGCGGCGAGGCCGTCCAGCAGGCCGTGGCCGCCCCGGACATCAAGTTCGCCGTGCAGCATGAGCAGCTTGGCACCGGTCACGCCGTGCAGCAGGCCCTGCCGCTGCTCGATCCGGCCCAGCCCACGCTCGTGCTGTACGGCGATGTGCCGCTGACGAAGGCGTCGACGCTCAAACGCCTCGTCGACGCAGCCGTGGACGGCCGCTATGGCCTGCTCACGGTCACGCTCGACGATCCTCACGGATACGGCCGCATCGTGCGGGACCCCGCGGGCTATGTCGTGCGCATCGTCGAGCAGAAGGATGCCACGCTCGAAGAGCTGCGCATTGCCGAGATCAATACGGGCATCGTCGTGACGCCCACGGCACAGCTCGCGATGTGGCTCGGCGCGCTGAAGAACGACAACGCGCAGGGTGAGTACTATTTGACCGATGTCGTTGAGCGCGCCATCGAAGCCGGTTTCGATGTGGTCACGACGCAGCCCGACGAGGAATGGGAAACCCTTGGCGTGAACAGCAAGGCGCAACTGGCCGAGCTCGAGCGGATTCATCAAGGCAATGTCGCCGACGCGTTGCTGCAAGCCGGCGTGACGCTGGCCGATCCCGCGCGGCTCGATGTGCGCGGTGCATTGAGCTGCGGGCGCGACGTTTCGATCGACGTCAACTGCGTGTTCGAGGGCGAGGTCACGCTCGGTGATGAGGTGAGCGTCGGCGCGCACTGCGTGTTGCGCAACGCAACGATCGGCGCCGGTACGCGCATCGAGCCGTTCACGCATATCGATGGCGCGGCCGTGGGCGAGCGCACCGTACTTGGCCCTTATGCGCGGCTGCGGCCCGGCACGGCGCTTGCGGACGAGGTGCATATCGGCAACTTCGTCGAGGTCAAGAATGCCGCGCTCGGGCGGGGCTCCAAGGCGAACCACCTCACTTATATCGGCGATGCGGACGTCGGGGCGCGGGTCAATGTGGGCGCCGGTACGATCACCTGCAACTACGACGGCGCGAACAAGCATCGCACGGTGATCGAGGATGACGTGTTCGTGGGCTCCGATACGCAGCTCGTGGCACCTGTGCGTGTTGGGCGGGGCGTCACGATTGCCGCGGGGACGACCGTCTGGAAGGATGTACCCGAAGATACGCTGGTGCTCAATGAGAAGACGCAGCGTACCCGAACGGGTTACGTGCGTCCGGTGAAGAAAAAGGGCTGACGAGGCCGATCAGAATACGAACCGGCGCGCGCGCGGCGTGCGCTGCAAATGGCGGAAGTTTCATCGAGGAAGGGATAGAACCATGTGTGGCATTGTCGGCGCGGTTGCGCAGCGAAATATCGTCTCCGTTCTCATCGAAGGACTTCGCCGCCTCGAATATCGCGGCTACGATTCCTGCGGTGTGGCCGTGCTGGCCGGCGACGCGCCGCGCCGTGCGCGCAGCGTGTCGCGCGTGGCGGACCTCGATGCGCAAGTCCATGACGGACGGCTCGAAGGCGTGACCGGCATTGCGCATACGCGCTGGGCCACGCACGGCGCACCGGTGACCGACAACGCTCACCCGATTTTCTCGCGCGATGCCGTCGCGCTCGTTCACAACGGCATCATCGAAAACTACGAGTCGCTGCGCGAGATGCTGCGCGGCAAGGGCTACGAGTTCGTTTCGCAGACCGATACGGAGGTGATCGCTCATCTCGTGCACAGCCTCTATCGCGGCAGTCTCTACGAGGCCGTTTGCGAGGCGACGCGGCAACTGCATGGCGCGTATGCGATCGCCGTCGTGCACAAGGACGAGCCGAATACGGTGGTGGGCGCGCGGCAAGGTTCGCCGCTCGTCGTGGGCTTGGGTGAGGGCGAGAACTTTCTGGCTTCCGATGCGCTGGCGCTTGCCGGCAGCACGGACCGGTTCATGTTCCTGGAAGAGGGCGATGTTTGCGAGCTGACGCTCGACGGCGTGCGCATTTGCGATCGTGCCGGGCAGGACGCCCAGCGCGAAGTTCGCACGGTTCAGGCGTATGGCGGTGCCGTTGAACTCGGGCCGTATCGGCACTTCATGCAAAAGGAGATCTTCGAGCAGCCGCGCGCGATCTCCGATACGTTGCCGCAGGGCGATACGCTTGACCCTGCGCTGTTTGGCGAAGGCGCCGAAGGGGCGTTTCGCGAGATCGACAGCTTGCTGATTCTGGCTTGCGGCACGAGCTATTACTCGGGGCTGACCGCGAAGTATTGGCTCGAATCGATCGCGAAGATTCCGACGCAGGTCGAGATTGCCAGCGAGTATCGCTACCGCGAGTCGGTGCCGAATCCGAAGGCGCTGGTGGTGGTGATTTCGCAATCGGGCGAGACGGCCGATACGCTTGCAGCGCTCAAGCATGCGCAGGAGTTGGGGCATAAGCATACGCTCGCGATTTGCAATGTTTCGACGAGCGCGATGGTGCGTTTGACCGAACTGGCGTTTATGACGCGGGCCGGGCGCGAGATCGGTGTGGCTTCGACGAAGGCCTTCACCACGCAGCTCGTTGGGCTTTTTGTGCTGGCGGTGACGCTCGGTAAGCTGCGCGGGCATGTGGATGCTCAGCTCGAGGCGCAGTATGTGAAGAGCTTGCGGCATTTGCCCGCGGCATTGAACAGCGTGCTGGCGCTGGAGCCGCAAATCATCGCCTGGTCGGAAGAGTTTTCCCGCAAGGAAAATGCGCTGTTCCTCGGGCGTGGCATGCACTTTCCGATCGCGCTGGAAGGTGCGTTGAAGCTCAAGGAGATTTCGTATATTCATGCGGAAGCTTATCCGGCTGGAGAGCTCAAGCATGGGCCCCTCGCGCTCGTGACGGAGGCGATGCCGGTGGTGACGGTGGCGCCGAACGACGCGCTGCTCGAAAAGCTGAAGTCGAATATTCAGGAAGTGCGGGCGCGCGGCGGGCAGCTGTATGTGTTTGCCGATGCAGATACGCGGATCGGGAATGGAGAAGGCATTCACGTGATTCGGATGCCCGAGCATTATGGAATGCTCTCGCCGATTCTTCATGTGGTGCCGCTGCAGTTGTTGGCGTATCACACCGCTTGTGCGCGGGGGACGGATGTCGATAAGCCGCGGAATTTGGCTAAGTCGGTTACGGTGGAGTGAGGGGGATTGCCCTTGCAGCCACGTAGCAACTTCGAATAGTTTCACTTAAAGCAATCACCGAAGTTTTACTTAATGCCCCATGAGATTCCCGCAAACGTCCGCGGGGCGGGGCTTAAGTGAAACTGTTCCAACGGCATCCACGCATGGTCGAAGCGCGGCATGCCTCGGAAAATCGATGTCATGCTCTGCGACCGCGGGGGCGCCTTCAGGCCGCCGTCATTGAATGCGGGTGGTTAGTCAGGCCGTTCGACGCCCTGATTGATGCGGCCCGCGCTTCCCACCAATAGCCACTCGACTGCGACTTCCGGATAGTCCTGCGGCCAATCCTGTGCAAGCACCCGAACGGCCTCGCTTACCTGTTCACTGATCGCCTCGGCCGCCATCACGGTCGGCCGACATTGTCGCCCTTATGCGGCGAGCATCAGATCCAGGTTTTGTACGGCCGCGCCGGATGCGCCTTTACCGAGGTTGTCGAAGACAGCGGACAGTAGCACCTGGCCACGGTCCGCGTTGATGAATACGCCTAGCCGGAGGTTGTTGGTTCCGTTCAGCGCTTGCGGATCGAGATGCGTTAGCGCGTCCGCATCTGCTAGTGGCATTACCTCGACATGACGCGCGTGTGCATATCGATGCGCCAGGCATTCGTGCAACCGCTCGCCGTCCACCCGGACGGGGAGCAGGCGCAACTCAATCGGCACCGTGAGAACGATACCTTGCCGGTACGCGCCGTAGGCCGGTACGAAGAACGGACGGTGCGCGAGCCCCGCGTACAGTTCGATCTCCGGCGTGTGCTTGTGTTCGAGTGCGAGGCCATAGACCTGAATGGGTGCTGCACGCGAGGCGCCGTCCGACTCGTATGCGTCGACAGCTGCTCGTCCGCCCCCCGAGTAGCCGGAGATCGCGTGGATTGCCACGGGGTAGTCGTGCGGCAGCAGGCCGGCCTCTAGAAGCGGCCGCAGCAAGGCGATCGCTCCCGTCGGATAGCAGCCCGGATTGGTAACGCGCCGGGCCTCCATGATTCTCTGTGCGTGCCCGTCGGCCATTTCCGGGAAGCCATAAACCCAATCAGGCTGGGTGCGATGGGCTGAGCTCGCATCGATCACGCGCACATGCGGATTCCGGATGAAACTGACTGATTCGCGCGCTGCCGCGTCGGGCAGGCACAAAATTGCGATGTCACATGCGTTGATCGCCTCCGCTCGCCGCCGCGGGTCCTTGCGCTCGGCGGCGGGCAGCGCGACGAGCCGCAAGTCGGCGCGCTCGCCCAGACGCTCATGGATCTGCAGCCCAGTGGTGCCCTGGTCGCCGTCAATGAAAACTGTAGGTAGGCTCATAGTGGCTGCACTCCTCGAATTCGATCATGCGGTGGGGAAGCTGTATCATCCACCTTCTGCTTGGAATAGGAAAAGTTGAATTTTCTGAGCAGCTGATTCAGTTTTTGCAAACTGGAGAATTTCGATGCGCGAGATCAGTCTCGACCGCCTGCGCACGCTGGTTGCGATCGCGGACCACGGGTCCTTTTTAGCTGCGGCGCGGCTGCTGCATCTCGCACCACCGACTGTCAGCCTCCACATCGCCGAACTGGAAGACCGCATCGGTGCCCCGTTGCTGTCCCGCAAGCGAGGGAACGTGCGGCCGTCGGCGATCGGCGAAGTGCTGGTGGAGCGGGCGCGCCATCTGCTTGCAGAGATCGAGTCGACGCTGGACGACCTTAGCCGGCAGGTGCAGGGGCTGGCCGGGCGCGTACGCCTGGGCGCGTCTACCGGCGCGATCGCGCATTTGTTGCCGCAGTCGGTAGCGCAACTTCGCGAGCAGTACCCGGACATCGACGTGCAGATCGCGGTACTCACGTCGCAGGAGACGCTGGCGCGGCTCGCGCAAGGCACGCTCGATGTGGGGCTCGTCGCCCTGCCGCAATCCCCGGTCGCGGGACTCGCGATCCGGTCGTGGCGCCGCGATCCGGTCATGGCCTTCCTGCCTGCCGACTGGCGTTGCCCGGCCCGAATTACGCCCGCGTGGCTCGCGAAGCAACCCCTGATTCTCAACGATGCGACCACGCGCCTGTCGCGGCTCATATCGGAATGGTTCGCGTTGGGCGGCTACCGGCCGGTGCCGCGGATCGAACTCAATTTCAACGACGCAATCAAGAGCCTTGTCGCCGCAGGCTATGGTGCGGCGCTCCTGCCCCATGAGGCAGGGGCGCCGCAGTCGAATGCGCGGATTGTGATGCGTCCGCTGCGTCCAGCCCTCTCGCGCGAACTGGGCATTGCCCATCGGGCGGGCCCGATCGAGCGCGCGACACAGCACGTGCTCGACGCGTTGTGGGAACTCAAGGCGCGGTAGATTGCGGCGCGCTCCGGAGGGCTGACCGGCTCTCGGCGAAGGCGTTGTCAGCGCACCGCCGCAAGCCCCGGATCGATGCCGGCGGTTGCGACCGATGCATCCCAGAGTCGCCGCGGCCGAGCCCATAGGCCGATACTCGCAATATGGCGCTCTTGACTTTGCCATTGTGGGAAGGTTGAAGATTCAGCAGTTGGCTGGTCAACCGCATTGCGGTTGACCCAGGATAGAAACCGGATATGAAAACCGTGAATCGCGAGGAATCCGCATGGTGCTGGCGGAGAGTAGAAAAGGAGCGTCAAGATGAGCGGTCAACATGGAGCAGACGAGCCTCATCGTCACCGGATTTCCGGCCACGCGTCACCGGGCGGGCATGACGCACCTGAGACGGACAAGCACGACCCTTCCGCGAGGCACGGAGACGACGCGCATGCTCATCACCATCAGGGCCATCAGCAGCCACACGAAGTGCCTGAGGGCACCATCTACACGTGCCCGATGCACCCGGAAATTCGCCAGGACCATCCCGGGCAATGTCCGAAGTGCGGCATGGCGCTCGAACCGATTCTGCCCAGCGTCGACGAGGGTGAGAATCCGGAACTGGTGGATTTCCGACGCCGGTTCTGGTGGACGTTGCCACTGACCGTCGTAGTTTTTGCGCTGGCGATGTTTGGCCATCGCCTCGGACTGATGAACGCCGGCACCGAAAACTGGGTCGAGTTCATCGTCTCTACGCCAGTCGTCCTGTGGGCAGGCCTGCCGTTTTTCGAACGGTGCGTGCGTTCATTCATGAACCGCAGCCCCAACATGTGGACGCTCATCGGGCTAGGGACAGGCGCGGCTTATATCTACAGTGTCATCGCCACCCTTTTCCCCAGCGTATTTCCTGAAACGTACAGCGCGCACGGTCGAGTCAGCGTGTATTTCGAAGCGGCGGCGGTCATCATTTCGCTGACGCTTGTCGGGCAATTGCTCGAACTGAAGGCCCGCTCGCAAACATCCGCAGCCATCAAGGCGCTGCTCGGGCTCGCCCCCAAGACCGCCCGACGTATCAACCCCGACGGCTCCGAGGAAGACGTTCCGTTGTCCCATGTGCATGTGGGCGACCTGCTTCGCGTGCGACCCGGCGAGAAAGTCCCCACGGATGGCGTGGTGACCGATGGCTCGAGTTCGCTGGACGAGTCCATGATTACTGGCGAGCCCATTCCCGTCACGAAGCGCGTTGGGGACCACGTCATTGGCGCAACGATGAACGCGACGGGCAGTCTCGTCATTCGATCAGAAAAGGTCGGCTCCGAGACCGTACTGTCGCAAATCGTCCAGATGGTCGCTCAGGCGCAACGGTCTCGGGCGCCCATGCAACGTATGGCGGACAAGGTAGCCGGGGTGTTTGTCGTCGGGGTCGTCAGCGTCGCGCTTCTCACTTTCATTGTGTGGGGCATCTTTGGACCCCAGCCTAGCTGGGTATTCGGTTTAATCAACGCGGTGGCGGTGCTCATCGTCGCCTGCCCGTGTGCGCTGGGCCTTGCGACGCCGATGTCCATCATGGTCGCAAGCGGCAAAGGCGCCACAACCGGGATTCTCTTTCGAGATGCAGCCGCGATCGAAAATCTGCGCAAGGTCGATGTGCTCATTGTCGACAAGACGGGAACGCTGACCGAGGGGCGTCCAGCTTTCGAGCGGGCCGTGGGCACAAACGGATACACGAGCGATGAAGTGCTTCGTTTGGCGGCGAGTCTGGACCAAGGTAGTGAGCATCCGCTTGCCGCAGCCATCGTTGCCGCTGCGCGTGAGAAGAATTTCACTTTGGACCGCCCGGACAATTTCGAATCCGCGACGGGTATTGGCGTGCGAGGACAGGTCGCCGGCAGAACACTCGCGCTTGGCAACACCGCGCTGATGCAGACTGACGCTGTCTCTGTGGAATCCCTGGCCAAGGAGGCGGACGGTATGCGCGCGCAAGGCGCCAGTGTCATGTACTTGGCGGCCGATGGCGGCCTGGCCGGACTGCTGGCAGTCGCTGACCCGATAAAGGCGACGACGTCTCAGGCGCTTTCGACATTGAAGGAGAACGGTATTCGCGTCGTGATGGCGACCGGCGATGGCATGGTCACTGCCAAGGCCGTCGCCGAGAAGCTCGGCGTCGATGAGTTCCATGGCGAGGTGAAGCCTGCCGACAAGCTCGAACTGGTGACACAGCTTCAGCAAGCCCGACATGTCGTGGCGATGGCTGGGGACGGTATCAACGATGCTCCGGCACTCGCGAAAGCCGATGTCGGCGTTGCGATGGGAACAGGCACGGACGTGGCGATGAGCAGTGCGCAAGTGACGCTCGTCAAGGGCGACTTGCGCGGTATTGCACGGGCGCGAGAGCTATCGGAGGCAACGGTCGCCAACATGAAGCAAAACCTTGGCTTCGCGTTCGTGTACAACGCATTCGGCGTTCCGCTGGCGGCCGGCGTGCTTTACCCGTTCACCGGGTTGCTGCTCTCGCCGATGATTGCAGCGCTTGCGATGAGCCTGAGTTCAGCTTCCGTCATTTCGAACGCGCTGCGACTGCGAAACGCGAAGATTTAGCTTGTCGTGCAGCATGAAGCGTTAGCACGGACGGCGAAGCAACCGATATTGTGAATCGAATAACCACAGGCAGGACGCACCCCGGAGCACACGGCGTGAGCGGCCGCCCCGCCCCTCATTTGTAATAGGCCCGCTCTACCGGCCCGCGCTCTAAAATCGGCCCACCAACCTGCAGGCGCTCGTCAAGGCTGAAGCATCGCCGTATCGGGATACCATCACCTAACGCACGAAGAGGGAATGGTCAAAGATGGGACACGATACGCGCCTCGCCGCCGCGAGTCGCGTATCGAACCGAGCACTGCTTAGCTAGACGCCGCCACCACGTAGGTCACCTGCCCAACCGGTGCAATCTGTTGTGGCCCGACGCCTACCGTCTGCGGAGCTTGTGCATACCGTGAATCGAGCACTCCAAGTTCCAGCGCACGAGCATATTTTTCTTGCGGCACCTCGTAGTTCACACTCAGGGTGAGGGAACTGCCCGCAGCAGGTACTTGACCTGAGGTATTCCAGTACTGGAACGCGACGGATGAATTAAATCCAGGGTCCACGTCGATCTGAATGCCGGCTACGTAGCTATTGCCCGTGGTCTTCATCGGCTGCAGCAGGATGGACTTCATTTCAGGAGTGAAGCAGTCGCCGATCAGAGCTATGGTGTCGCCCGCTGGGATGCCTTGGGTGGATATCGTGAGTTGCAACGTCGCGGATTCTCCGATGCTCATCGGAATGTTGAATCCCATCCGGGCGAGCAGAGGACCATTGACTGGGTCGAAGGTCAGTACGTTGCGAAACCCGATACCCAGTTGCTGGGTCAGCAGTTGAGACATCTCCAGCCAACTGCTTATCGTGGGGATGGCCGCCGCGTTATTCTGCGCAACGAAGCTATAGAAGGCGTTGGGGTTCGGCAGTGACTCGACGCCGGTGTCGAGCACAAAGCCGTCGTTGCCCACCCCGACAAAGCCCGGCGCGGCCTGCACCTTCACGCCTTCGCTGCCGGCAGCGGTCAGCAGCGGATTGTTCTTCCAGGTCGAAGGAAACAGGATCAACTGGGCCGGCGTCCAGAACAGGCTGATTTCGCCGTCGAAGTCTTCCGTCGAGCCGTTAAGCCCGCGCACGTAGTAGTAGTTTTTGCCCGGCGTTGGAGAAGTGGGATAGATCGTGTTCCAACTGCTGACCGTGCCGAAAGTCTTCTGCGGGTCGGCAACCGGCGTGCTGCTCTGAATGATGTCGGGGCAGGCATTGAACGGGGCGACGGCCGGAAGCGTGCCTTGAGACTTGAGGTTGTCTCGCAGATACAGGCCGTCGTAGGTCGAAGCGGTTCCCTGCAGCGCAGGCGCTGCGTCATGCGCAAATGCTGTGCTCATTGAAAGTCTCCTTGCTCTAGGGATGACGGAAATCTTCGGGGCCGTCACTTGATGGCCGGGTTGGTCGTAACTTGCCAGTTGTAGGTGCCCTGGATGATCCAAGCGGTAGGCTCGACGCCGATCAGCTCGGGACAACTACGGCGCAGGCGCAACATGAACTCGGTATCGATGAGGTTGCGCGAGATTGCTTCGAGATAACTTTGCGTACCTGCCACGTAATTGACCGACATCGGCACGCGTGCCCCTGAAGTCGGCGGCTGGCCGTTGGGGCTGTACATGTTGACCGTCATGAGCGACTGGTAACCCGGATCCAGAACGGCGGATGACACGCCCAAAAGAATTCCGTCTTGCGTGACCTTGGTGCGGCCGAGCTTGATCGGATTGCCTTGTGAGTCCGGGCGGCTGCTGTAGAACTCCGCATCCCAGCCGACATAGCCGGTGGGGGCGATGAAGATGGAATAGGCATTGGTGGTTGGGTAGTCGCTCGGAATGTTGAGCGGCGTCGTGTACTGCCACGTTGGCGTGGCCGCGATCATCGATGTGTTGCGCCACCCCCAGCCCAGGTTGTTCATGATCAACGCGCCCATGTCCAACGCGGTATCGACGCTTGGAAAAGGATTGCTGTTGTTAGCGTCGTTGAACTGGGCGAACACGCAGTAGTGATCGCTGCCCGGAGGGGGCGGAGTGACATTGGTCCACACGAAGGTCGCATCGGACACGCCCACCGCGCCGGGAGCGAGGTTGGTGATGTTGCCGTACGTGCCGCCGGTGTCCGTCTTGATGACATTGTTTTGCCACTGGCTCGGCGCATTGATGATGCCGGAAGGGGCGTAGTACAGCTGCACCGTGTTGGTCTTGTTCGAGGTCGCCCCGTTCTTGCCGCGCACGTAGAGGATGTTGGTCTGGCCTGAGTAGATGTTGTTGTTCGACGACGTGGCGTAGCTCGAGTCCGTGGCGAGAGCGGTTTGATAGTTTGCGATGGGCGTGCTGCCGGCGAACCAGATGTCCGGCGACGCAGAGTATGGGCCGCCGGCAGGGACGCTTCCCGTGTTGCCCGAGTTGGGACGCATATAGGTCCCATTGAATTCACTCGTGCCTTGGACCAGGACCAACGGCAGGCCCACAGGCGTGCGGCTGACGAAAGCTGAGCTCTTGGGTGTGCGAATGAGCATAGCGGTCTCCTATTTTGGGAGGGTTGAGTAAGTCGGTGGTAGCGATGGCTATGAGGCGAGCCAAGATGCCGACTGTTGCCGGCATCTTGGCTCAGGTGGCTCAGTGTGCGAGAGCCGGCACAGCGTCAGGCGCAGCGCCGGGCGCGGCGTCGCGTACTGCGCCAAGCATGGCGTCGAGCCCGATGCGAGGCACGGCGCCAGGCACCGCTGCCAAGCGACGCGACTCGTTGCTCGAATTGTTCAGATCCGCGAATCCCAGGATGCCGGCAGACGTGAGGCACAGCGCATCCGCCGCTGCGATCACCACCAGAGAAATCCCGCTCGTCGCGGTCTCGACAGCGGGCAGCTTGAGCAGCTTGCCGATCTCCGGGATGAGCATCACGATGTTGCCAGCCTGCGAGTAGCCCGAGAGTTTTGTGAAGGTGACTCCGGTGACCACCGCGTGACCTACGCCATAAAGCGACGCCAGCACAATGCCCCAGACGGTGTCGTTGTTCTCCGGGAACGCTTCGTCGTAGATCGTGAAGGCCGAGTCGAGCGTCACGCCCAGGGTCGTGTAGAGGTACATCCACTTGCTTGCACCGTCGGCAGTGGCGCAGTCCGGACCGCCGGACGAGAAAATCCACGGACAGGCTGCGGCCTGAGCGACGATCTCGCCGCCCAGGGCAAACTTCGTGAGCGTCTTGACCAAAGGGTCCACGACACCGGCCCCGGTAGTAGGGCGCACGTCGAGGGCCGCGGAGACGAAGGCGTAAACCGTTGTGGAGACAATGGAGGCAATGCCCAAGAGTTCTTGCGCTGCACTCGGCGTGTTGTCCTGGACGGACGTGGCCTGCACCTTGGATGCCTTGACGGATACGGCTTTGCCGGCCGCGCTGGTCGCCGCGAGGCCAGAGTTGGTCAGCATCGTTTGCGCGCTGAAGGAGGCCTTGAAGCTGTCCACGCTCGCCTGATCCGGGAAAGGCGCCTTGCCGTAGATCGCCTTGTAGATGATCGTCGAGGGAATGGCGAGCACGAGCGCAAACAAGTCACCCAGGCTCATCTGCGATCCATTCGTGAGCCAAGCGTAGAACTGCGTCACGAACGGGATGTTCCAATCGGCGGTGAACAGGTCCTTCAGCGAAGTCAGGAAGGTCTGCACCAACTGCAGCACCCCGTCGACGACGGCTTGAACGCCTGAGAGCATAGCGTTGGCGAGGCCTTGCATGACCCGCAACAGTGCGCTGAGTAGTTGGCTGAAGATTTGGTCGGGACTGCCGCCCAGGTTGTTCATGTACGCGAGCGCGTCATTGAACGCCGGATCGTTCTCCACTGACGTTGCGAGGCTCTGTATCTGCTGGGTCAAGATGTCCCAAGGGCCGGTGTTGGAGGCGGGCACCGCCGTGGTTTGCTTCGCTGCGGGCGAGTTCTCCACAGTAGCGTTAAGCACGATATTGTTGGAATTGCCCGAGCTGTAGACCGGCTCGGTCGGCGTTTGCGAATCGGTGTAGCCACCCAGCGTTGATGTGCCGCCTACGCTGTTGACCAACTGATCGAAGATGATACTTATCTGGTCCTTGACCTGAGCGATGGCCTGGTCGAACTTGACCTGGATGCCGCCGACCGCACCGGGGAGGAAATCCAGGAATTGGTCCAGTGTGTAGTACAGCGCATCGTGGGTGCGCAGGATGTCCGGCCAGGAGAACAGGAAGCCGAGCCATTCGAAGATCTGTTCGAAGATCACCTTCACCTGGGCGAAGAACACCTCGACAAGGTCGAAGGCGTCTTGCACGAACTGCACAATGGTCTCGAAGAGGTACTGAACACCGTTGACCACGAAGGTGATGGCTGCTTTGACGGCGTTGCCGACCGTGGTGATGATGGTGTCGACGACGTCCATGATGCCGCTGACCACCCCCTCGACGAAATCGCCAATGCTGCCGATCCAGTCCATGAAGCCACCAACCGACTGAGTGGTCAGCACATGCTTGGCACGTTTTTCGTGGATCAGGTGCTCGGCCTGCTCCGCCGTCAGCGTGCGGAACTTGGGCTTGCCCGCGCTGAAATCGAGCTGCCAATGCCGGGCTTGAGTCGGGGCACCCAAACGGGTCAAGTCCGCGGTTCGGTCGGCTTCGACGCACGACACACCCTGCTTGGGAGCCGCGCCCAGGACAGGTGTTTGCAACGATCGCTTCACGGAAGCGGACTGCGTCAGCGCCATGCACTCGTTGAAGGCCGAGGCAAGTTCATTGGTCTGTTCGACGGTGCGGTACTGGTCTTGCAGTAGGTACTGTCCATCCGCCGTGCGCGCGTCCATCAAGTCGTTGCCGGTGACGGTGGCGAGTTGCGCCTGTACTCCGGCATATTGTTCGAGCGCGATCGCTTGCCCTGAGGGCATCACGTTGACGAGATTGATCTGCAGCGCGGGAATGCCGAGCATGCCTGTGCCTTGCGTGATGCTCAGCGATCCACCGGGCGAACAGGTAAGGTTTGCTGGCGTATGGGCGTCCACGGTGTAGCTCGCCCCGTTGACGATGATCTGAGTTTGCGACGACGCCCATACCTGTACGGGTGCGTTCGGCATCGGGGCGCCAGCGGCGTCATAAACCATGATGTCGGTGGAGTACGAGATAAACTCCTCGACCTGCCCCGAAGTTGGCACCTCCAGGGCGGTAATCTGCCAGTTGCCGCTGTCCTGCTGCTCGATGAGAAGGCTGAGCGTGGCCTGGGCCGTCCCCACCGTGAATGCTTCGATGTCTCCCTGATCGAGTTGAGTCACACCGAGCAGCGCGACACCCGTCTGGATCACCATGGTGTTGGACCATCCCGTGGCCGATTGCTGGTTCGGTGTGAAATGGCATAAATGCGCGCCGGTGTCGAGCGTGAACAGTTCGATCTGCCCAGACGCAGACACCGCGCTTTGCACGTCCCGGAAGCTCATGCTTTGGGTGACCTGAGCCCAGCTATAGGGGATGCCACCCGACCCGCCCACCATCTGATAAAGGTTTCCGTCGGACAGCACGCTGAAATACTTGTTGTTGCCGGCGGTGTCCAGGCTCGTCGTGACCGCCAAGGACTTGAACGTGGCGGCGAACGGATAACGCTTCACCTGCTGCGTCGAGACGTTGTAGCCGAGGTACACCGTATCGAGCACCGTGAATTCGGCGGTGCTGGCCGACGAGCCGGACCAGACGCAATTGAGCGAAGACAGGGTCACTGACGTGGACTGAAATACGCCCGGCTTTTGATCCCAAACGGAGGTCGCCAGTGCATAGGAACTGCCCGGGGACGCGCTCTGGAACTTGGTCAGTGCGGCCACATAGAGCTTGCCTGCTACCTGCGCGGCATACAGGCCTGCAATAGCCGTCGCGTTCACGGGCAGCGGTAAAGTGGCCGTCATCATGCTTCCCCAGCGGGCGGCTCCCGTTTTGCTGGTCTCGACAACGTAGTTGAGGTTGAGATTGTTTGCCGCGAACAGTACGATGCGGCCTGCGGAATTCAGGCCGGCGACGACCCAGCGCGCGGCCAATCCCGTGCTCATTGCGTTGTAGCCGGTGTCGCTCGTCGGATCGGGAAAGAAATTCCAGACGGTGCCATCGGTGCCGACAGTGAACGCTTCCACCTGACCGTTGCCGTTTCGTATGGCGACGATGTCTCCCCCGCCATGTACGGCTGCAGCGATCCGGTATTGCTGCATGAACTTGGTTTCGGTCTCGATGCGGGGAGAGGAAGCGTCGGTTGCCCGGGCATAAGGCCTAGCCACGGCTTGCGCCACAGCCGTCTTGATGCTGGGAAGTTTCTGGGTCATGACTGACAACTCCTGTAGAAGTGGTCGGGCAGACCCGGCGAGGCGTGAACCCCCACCGTGCTCCCCGATGGTTTCGAGATCCGCCTTCATGGGCGGAGCAAACGAAATTGACGTCTCAGAAGCGATGTTTAGGTGAGGGTGACAAAACCGATGCCCCGTACATCGTCTGTTCTTATTCCCTTGATTCGTCGTCGAGTGTCGGCTTGATCAGGTTTCTTCTCGCGCACAAGACGGCGATAAAGCTGAGGGCTTTTCGCCCTTGAAATCGATTACGTTGAGATTAATAAGCGATAATCTGTGGTGGTGCCGTGAATTGCTGCGCCACAAGGAGGGCTGGCATGGTGAAATATCGGGCTCATCGTGTCCCTTAGTTATTAAAACGACACCTGTTGCGTAATCTAGTTCTCCGGGGAACATACAAGTAGCTGTTAGAGTTAACAGGTATAATCACCCAATGTAGTATTTATTTCATAAGTTCATCGGATTTCGATGCGATTTGCGTATGAAACTCAATATTACAGACGATCGTTATTTCTGCGATGGTCGTATGCGGCGTTGTTTAAATGACGCTGTAACCGTTTTTAAGTGGAAAAGATGTACCCCGAAATGGAATTTCCCGATAAACCGTTCGGCGACGGTTCAAACCATTTCGACGCTTGCACATGGATTCCCCGGCGAGGTGGGCTCGCCGATCGCATCGTGCCAATGCTCAAAGGGCATCTGGCGGGTCACGATCGTTGGACGGCTACCATGCTTTTGTGCAGCATGCAGCGTGGACCGAGCGCGGCCATCGCCATTTTGAATTGAGCGGATTCGCCGAAACCGCATTTCCAGACGAGCGCATCGCCTATCGGCACGCTGGACCGTTATATGGTCAACTCAATTTTCAGGGGTGACTTTCGCATAAGCGGACGCGGGCGTCCTTTCTCGCGTGCACACCGTCATCCAGAGCGCAAGCAACGCCGTTGCGATGACGATCCCGCCGTCGAAGACCCAAAGCGTCGGGTTGACGCCGAAGCGGTCCGCCATTAGCCCACTTGCGACCACGGGCACGCTGAATCCGCAATATGCAAAAAGGAAATAGCCGGATGTCGCTCGTGCTCGGTTGGCGTCGCTCGCACTGGCCGCATTTGCAGCGAGGCCCGCGGAATAGGTAAAGCCGTAGGAAGCGGCGCCGACGAGCATTGCACCGATCAGAAGCACCGGCAATGACTGAAGCACTACGCCGGCAATCAAGACTGTGAGACCGCACGGTATGAGGAGCATCCCGATGCGCAGCGAACTCAGAGGCGATAGTTTGCGGGCCATCGGCTGAACGACGAGCCCGGTCGAGATGACGAAGAACGTCGCGAAACCGGTCCATGCATCGTGTCCATGGGACGAGAGCGCTGCAGGAACGAGACCGATGACCATTCCGGATGCAGACCATGCAATGAATACGGCGATGCCATAGGGCAGCGTTCCGCCGACGAAGACCGGCATGCGCAGCCATGATGACGAACGCGAAAATGACGACTCTCGGATCATGGCCAGCAAGACCATGCCCGACACGGCGCAACCAATATAGGCACCATAACTTATCGGAGTGTGCTGAGACGGCGCAGCCAGAAGGCAGAGGCCAGTAGCGAGCGCGCCGCTACCAAATCCCAGCGAGGTCGATGCCGCCACGATGACCGCTGCTCGCGTGGACGCTGCCGAGCGAGACCCGAGCAGTTCGACCAGGAACTGGGTTCCGCAACCGGCCATCAGGCCTGTGGCAATGCCGCACAATATGCGCGCCGCCGCGAGAGCCTCCAGTCGAGGCCAGTTCATCGGCACCGCTGTTGCAACAGTCGTGAGCAGTAGCGCGATAGCCAACGGCCACTTACGCCCGAAGCGATCCGATATGCCGCCCAGAAAGATCAACGTCGGCAATAATCCCGCCACGTAACAGGCAAAGGCAATCGTTTGTGCCCCGGCGCCCAGGTGACTGGCTCTGGCGTAAGTCGTATAGAGCGGCGCCTGAAGGTTCACCGCGCTCGTAATGAGGAAAAGTGTCAAAGCTACTACGTAGACGGGCCATCGATCCGCACGTGAACGGGATGGGAAAAGAACATCGCTCATGGGCGCCTTCGAAAATTGATTTTTGCGAAAGTATTGCTGCGTTCCGTTTCTAGTGCAATCATTACATTGCACTAATATCAATTCATCGAGATCATGGCTGCTCCGGCGCGATACCGAGAACATCTGGAAAGACTTGCTTCGTTGATTCAAGATGGCTCGCTCGCCGCGGGGAGTCAGTTGATGGCCCACCGCGACTACGCGCAAGCACATGGCATTGCTGCGGCAACCGCTGCCCGCGTATATCGAGAACTGATCGAGCGCGGCTTGGCGGTAGGCGAAGTAGGACGCGGCACGTTTGTCCGCACGCAGGTGACGCGCGCCGCGGCGGAGTTTTCGCAGACCAGCGAGCGTGACGCGGATTTGATCGACTTGGCGTTTAACTATCCGGTTTTGCCTGAGCAAGCCGTGCAGTTGCGTCGAGCGCTGCGAACGCTATCGGACAAGGGAGACATAGCGACGTTGCTCGACTATCACCCGCCCCCCGGACGTCTGGAGGACAGGGAGGCGGCAGCAAAGTGGTTATCCACTGCCGACGCTCCCATCGATACCGCGGACGTCATGGTCTGCAGTGGTAGCCAGCATGCCCTCAACGTGATTTTGTCGAGCCTTCTCGCTCGGCATGATCTCGTCGCCGTCGAGTCATTGACGTATCCCGGATTCAAAAATGCCGCAAAGCTTTTGGACATCCCATTGGTCGGCGTTCAGATGGACGACAGCGGCATCGTTCCGGATTCTCTGGATGAGCTTTGCCGCAAGCATCGGGGCCGAATTCGGGTCGTCTATACGATGCCCACAGTCCACAACCCGACCGGTGTGGTCATGCCACTCGAACGCAGGCTCGCCCTGGTTGATGTCGCACATCGTCACGACCTCTTATTGGTCGATGACAGCGTATACGGATTTCTCGAGGCTTCGCCGCCACCGACTTTGCGAAGCTTGGCTCCGGACAGGGTGGTGGAAATTCACAGCATGTCCAAAAGCGCGGCACCGGGCTTGAGAACGGGCTATCTGGTCGCGCCCGCGCGGCTCAGAAAACGACTTTATGAAGGACTGCATGCCACCTTATGGTCCGCAAGCGCAATCACTGCCGGGCTGGTTTCCGCGTGGATGCGAGACGGAACGCTTGCTCGCTGGATCGTCGCGAAGCGCAACGAGGCGCGATTGCGGCAAGAGGTTGCACGACGTCTTCTCGGGGCATGGCCGATCACGGCGCACCCAACTAGTTTTCATTTCTTACTCGATCTGCCCAAACCATGGAGGCCTGACGCCTTGGTAGACGCATTGAAAGGACAAGGCGTAGCGATTGCGCCCTTGGCCGCATTCGCTGCGCCTAATGTGCCGTCAACCCGGTCTGTGAGGATCGCCATGGCTGCTCCCATGACGATCCGGCAGCTCGAAATCGGGCTTGCAACCGTGGCCGATACGCTGATAAAGGGACCGTGCTAACTCCCACCCCCCGATCAAAACTCGAGCTGAAACAGCACCGGCCGGTGATCAGGACCATCCATCGTCTGGAAGTCCTTATGGAACTCTGTGTAACCGTTCGCCGCCGCCAGTTTGACGCCCTTGCCTGCAAGACACCAATCCAGGATGCCGCCGCTAGCTTGCGTCATATCGGGCCAGCAGCTCGCGCAATGGGACCCGGCGGGTAGGTTGAGCTTGTTGAAGTTGGCCATATCCCAGTTCATATCGCCCGCGATCGCCCAGGTGTCGCCGAGCGCACCGTGCATGAATTCGGCTGCGTTCTCGATTTGGTTTTTTGTCAGGCCCGTCTGACCGGATTTGAAATGAGCAAATCCGACTCCGAGCTTGTTCTCGATCGTACACAACAGGAAGTTGCGATTCAGGTGGTTCAGCTGGTCGTAGGACAAACTGAAGCCGACGGACTTCTTGTGCATGACGACATAGGCATTGCTATGCCCACCGTCGAGCGATTCGCAAAGGTAGTGCTCGGAATACACACTCTTTAGAAAAGCGACGTAGTCTTGGATTCGCGCCGAGTGCACCTCGCAGAGAAAGATCAAGTCCGTCCCTCGCTTGCAGCAAAAGTCGACGAACTCGGAAACCTTTTGCTGCTTGAAGGGATCCGACGACTGCCCGTTTTTCTCGATGTTGAAAGCCGCGATGGTGATGTAAGTCATGTTCGTTGCTCCTCTCAAAGCAATGTGGGGACTTGCTGGCGATGTATGTCATGCGTTTCGGCTGCGGGGCCGACACCGGAATAGCTCGGATCGATGGGGCTGATCTGAGACGCGTCTCGCGTATTTGGGAAGGTACGGGAACAGCAGGTCCGCGATAAATACGTCAAATGCGGTATCACCCGACGAAACGCAGCGACACCGGGAAATTGCCTCGCGACTGGGTCGATCGCTTGCACAGCCTTGGGTGTGTCGCGATACAGACGAACCCATTCCCACCGATCTCGAACTCGCGACGTATCTCGTTCGGCACGGCGTCCAGCGGCTGGTCGAGATCAAGCCCATGCCAGACTGATGACCGAACTCGCGGGCCGCGGAACCGAAGCCGTTATCATCGGTGACAGCCGGCCACGCGCGAAGCGTCTGGCGATCAAGCAAATCTCCCTCAAACGCCTCTGCCAGTGCAAATGCGAGCCGTTGCGGTGAGCTCATCGCATCGCAGACAATTGCCTTAATATCGACGTAATGGACCCTCTCCTCCCAGCCGCCAATCCCGAATTCCTCGACACTGCGATCGCGGCACGCCTGGGCATGCCGGACGCCCCACCGGTGCGCATCCTGCTGCTCTACGGCTCGTTGCGCCAGCGTTCCTATTCCCGCTTGCTCGTAGAGGAAGCCGCTCGCCTGCTGCAGCATTTCGGTGCCGAGACGCGCATATTCGATCCGCGCGGGCTGCCTTACCCCGATGCGGTCGAAGGCAACGACCACCCGAAGGTCAAGGAATTACGCGACCTTTCGATCTGGTCCGAGGGCCAGGTCTGGTGCAGTCCTGAACGTCACGGCACGATTTCCGGCGTCATGAAGACGCAGATCGACCAGCTACCTCTGTTCATGGGCGGCATCCGCCCCACGCAGGGCCGAACGCTCGCCGTCATGCAAGTAAGCGGCGGCTCCCAATCGTTCAACACGGTCAATCAATTGCGCCAGCTCGGCCGATGGATGCGCATGTTCACCATCCCGAATCAGAGTTCGGTCGCCAAAGCGTTCGAGGAGTTCGACGACGAAGGGCGTATGAAGCCGTCGCCATACTACGACCGCGTCGTCGACGTGATGGAGGAACTCGTGAAGTTCACGTTGCTGCTACGCGGGCGGTCCGATTACCTCGTCGACCGATACAGCGAACGTGTCGCAGCAGGGCGGCCGCTCGATCCGGCGACCGACCTTGCGTCGTTGGCGGTGGGGCGGGGCGAGTCGACGCCACCGCAAGATGACATCGAGTAAGAGCAGTCGCAACGCTGCAATCCATCGCCGTAGCTCATCGAACGCCGCCCACCGCCCAGGCTTCGGCTACTTGCTCGTCTCTTCGTCCGACGTCGCCTTATCCTTGCCGACCGCCTTCCGGACAGCATGTTTGGTCGCGTAGTACCCGCTGCGCGCGCCGCTCGCGATGGCGTGGCCGGCTGCCTTGGCAGTACTGGCCGCGCCATGTGCAGCCTCGCGCGCATCCTCGCCGAATTTCTTGCCGGCGGCTTTCACGTTCTCTTTCGCCTCATGCGCCGTTTCCTTCACGTCCGCATAAGCGGCAGGGCTCAATATCGCCGGAATCAAAGCGACGAGCAGCAAACGACGGACTGTTGTTCTCATATGATTGCTCCTTTTTCATCGTCATAAAGTTCATCGGAGGTCCTGCAGACCGGCCATCCTTTCAACCGGCCTCTTGCCGCGCGACGGCACCGACAGCCGAGGCGTCGAGAATCACGGCAGCGCGCCCTTCGACTATCGTCTGGTGATCACAGCTAACAACGAACCGATAGAGGATATTGTTGACATCGCCACTGATTCTCGTGGCTTCGACAACAAGCGGTGCCTCCAGTGTGTCGAGCCGCTCGACATGCGTTTGCACGTTGCGCACGCTCGCGAGAAACCCCGCGCGCGGCCGCTCCGAGGCTGCGCCGAGCACCGCGCCGTGTACCGCCATCGCTTGCGCGGCATATTCGATCCCACAAACAGCGGCAAGACGGCCGTTCATGCGCAGTGGATTACCGGCATCACGATGACTCGTTGCCGTACAGCGGATGGTTTCTTCATCCCATTGCACGACTTCGTCGAGCAGGCACATCGCGCCACTATGCGGAATGTGCGCGGCGATCCACGCATGATCGAGTGGCAGTGAGGATCGATTGTCAGCAGTCATTGCGTCAGGTTTTACAAGCATCGACGGGCACGACCTCCACCCGCAGACGCAAATGGTCCAAATAATCGAGCACAACGGTCCGGGCCTGCTTTGCGGCCAGCGCTTCGAGTAACGGCAATGCACGCGCCGCAGGATTGCCGAGACGCACCGCTTCGAGTGCCGGCGACGAAAGGGTCGTCGCCGGCGCATCGGTCAACTCGATGTCGATACGCGCCACGGTGCGCTCGCTTTCGCGCGGCGTCAGCACCAGCGCGACGCCAAATGCATCCGCCGTAGGGCGTACACCGCGCAGCGGATCCGGGTATTCGGTATCGAATGCGATCAGCAGCGAATCCTGCGCATCCACGCTGACCGCGCAAAGGCTATCGAGCAGCCCCGCGCAGAAGCTCCCATCGTAGGCACACAAGACGTTCGACGAGGTCATGGCATGGGCCGCGATGCTCCAATATCCCGCGGGCGCGTTATGAACCGAGTTATGAAACCGTGTCGGTGAAATCTCCCGTTCGTCGCCTGCGAGCGTTTCGCAGATTGCATGGCAGTTCTCTCCATCGCCACCCGATGCCGTGAAGACGGTGCTCAGTGCGGCGGCGTCACGCCCGCTCGCTTGCGCCGCTTCGAAGCCGATTGCGAGCGCCAACCGCACCGGTTGGCTCGTGCGGCGTCGCTCCGCCGATGGCAGGGCGGCGGGTGCGGGAATGGCGGCCGGCGCGTGGACATACGCCTGAGCGCCGCTCAGTACCGGCACGGCTTGCGGCCAATTGGCGAAGCCGGGGCCGATGAGCCCGAGCCCGTCGATATATGCGCTCGTCTTGCTCATGATGTTTCGCTTCCTCCGCGCACGCTATTACGGCGGCCAAGAATGAGGCTGCAATTGGTGCCGCCGAAACCGAACGAGTTGCTGAGGACGGCACGCACTCGCGCGTCCCGGCTTGCAAGGACATAGTCCAGTTGCAAGACCGGATCGGGCTGCGTCGTGCCGACCCCGGCAGGCACGAACTGATGGCGCAACGCGAGCGCCGAAACAACGGCCTCCAGCGCGCCTGCCGCGCCGAGCGTGTGCCCGGTCGCACCTTTGGTGGAACTCGCAGGCGTTCCGTCGAACAGCGCATTGAGCGCAAGGGATTCGGCGACATCGTTGCTCGGTGTCGCGGTACCGTGCAGATTGACGTAGTCGATATCGGCTGGGCTCAAGCCGGCCGTCGCAAGCGCGCCCTCGATCGCGCGCCGCGCACCGAGTCCCTCCGGATGCGGCGACGACATATGATGCGCATCGCTCGATTCACCGATGCCGAGCAACAGGATCGCGTCATCGCTCGTCTCCGCCCCCATCCCCGCACGGTGGCCGTTGCGCGGGCGCTCGAGCAGGAAGAATGCCGCTGCTTCTCCTATCGAAATGCCCTTGCGCGTTATATCGAATGGCTTGCACGGTTCGGAAGAAAGCAGTTCGAGCGAGTTGAAACCGTAAAGCGTGGTCAGACACAGCGAATCGACGCCTCCGACAAGGGCCGCGTCGATCAACCCGGCCTCGATCATGCGGCGGGCCGAAGCAAAAGCCTTCGCACCCGATGAACATGCCGACGAAATGACCGCCGCCGGCCCGACGAGGCCGAAGTACGCACGCACGAAAGCAGCGAGCGAGTACGTGTTGTGCGTTTCGGCGTAGTGGAAGTCGGCCGGCAGCGCGCCGCTTTGCGGATCGCGCCGTCGATAGGCGAGCTCGGTCTGGAGAATGCCCGAGGTGCTCGTGCCGAGAAACACGCCGACGCGCGCGGCCCCGTAGCGCGCCGCGGCGGATTCGACGGCTTCGGCGAAACCGTCCTGCGTCAGACCGAGTTGCGCGAGCCGATGATTGCGGCAATCGAACGCGCTGAGATCGGCGCGTACCGGGGTGTCGTCGACGCCGTCGACGGTGCCGATCCATGTCTCGAGTTCGGCACGCTCGAAGCGGCACGGCGCCAGGCCGCCGCGGGACTCGCGTAACGCTTGCAAAGTGGCGTCGAGGCCTCTGCCGATGCAGCTCGTCGCGGTGAAGTGGGTCAGTTGCAGTGGTTTCACAGGAATCAATCCGGATGCCGATGTGCTTTATCGATGATGAGCGGTCGTCTTGGCGACCGTTACCGTTGCGTTGGTCTCGGGTACCTCTGTCATGGCGGCGCGCAGCGTCGTGCATTGCAGTCGCGCGTCGCGCGCCGCACGCAATACTGTCTCGAGTGCCTCGAGCACGACCGGCCGGCCTCGCACGTCGCGCGCGGCGTGACCGTCATGCAGCAGCAGGATGTCGCGCGGTGCGAGGCCGTGCAGCAGCCGCTTTGCGACGAGACCGGCATCGGATGTCCGGGTATCGAATCCGCGCCGCGTCCAACTCGCGAGCTGCAGGCCGAGCCGGCACAGCACGGGCTCGAGAAACGGGTTGCGCAGTCCGGCGGGCGCGCGGAAGAAGAGCGGCACCGTACCGCTCAACTCCGTCAGCGTGCGTTGGGCGGCATCGATCTCGCGTTGCAGGCCGCCCGGCCCAAGCAGCGAAAAATGATGCCGATGATGCTGGCTGTGGTTTTCGATGGCGTGTCCCTGCGTCGCAATCGCTTCGACGAGCGCGGGATGGCGGCGCGCGGTTTCGCCGATGCAGAAGAACGTCGCATGCGCTTCATAGCGATCGAGCAGCTCGAGCACGCGCGGCGTGACCTCGGGATCGGGGCCGTCGTCTATCGTGATCGCAATCTGCTGCCGGTCAGCGGCGGACTCGGGCAACGCGGTCCAGTTGGGTCCGAGCCACACGCTGCGCGGCCACAGCCCTGTGGCCGTCAGCACGGTATGAGAAAGCGCGACTGCGCCGGCCGCATAGGGCCAACACGCCGGTTGCACGGCCAGTGCCGTGACGGCGCCTGCGTGCAATGCGATCGTGCCGCCGACGAGCGGGGTGGGGCGCCAGCGGCGCGGGCTGCCGGCCTGCGAACCGGCAGGCGGTTGGACGAGCGGCAGTGGCGTTGGCTCGCTCATGCTGTCTTCCTTTGTCCCGGTTCATCGGTCGTTGCCCGCGACAATACCGTGTGCGGTGAGCGCGGCGCCAGAATCGCCGAAAAGAGCAGCGCCAGAATCGCGCCCGGCCCGACAGTGAGCCCGAACGATTCGAGCATCGGCACATGCGAGAGAGCCAGCAATCCGAATCCCGCGACAGTCGCCAGGTTGGCGATCAGCAGCGACGCAAGCGTCAGCGGTGCAACGGTCTGTGCGGCGGGGGACGTCCCGGTCGAATCGGCACGCGATGCATCGTTTCGTCGATTGAAAAACAGCGCATAGTTCGAGCCGATCGCGACAATCAGCAGCAGCCCGATCAAATGCAGGATCGTGAGCGGCTCATGGAACAGCGCGAACGCGGCCGTCACGACGAGCACGGCCGCGATCAACGGCACGAGCGTGCTGACGACGCGCCGCGGGGCGCGCAATGCGACGAACAGCAGCACGACAATTGCCGCGAATCCAGCCAGCGACAAACGAATGTCCTCGTACACGTAGTTCACGTAGAGGGCGTCGGCTTCTTTTTTGAGGTCGACGAAAAGCGCGCCTGCTACGCCGGCACTGGCGACGGCCGTTTGGATCGCATGCGCGTCGAGACTCGTCTCGTTCGCGGGCTGTGTTGCAGCGCCCGGCTTCGCGGGCGCGCGTAATGAAAGCATTGCTTGCCACTGGCCCTCGCGCTCGGTCAGCAGTGCGTCCACGGCCAGCCCCATCGACGTACCTCGCAGATCTTCGCGACGTAGAAGCGAAGCGTTGCGCGCTTTCTCGACATCGGCGATGAACGGGGCGAAAACGCCGGGCTTTACGCCGATAGTCTGGTTGACCACCGCCGAGCGCATGCGCGTTTCGAGCACGTCCGCCGGCGGAAGGCTCGCGAGCCGCGCGCGTTGAGTCGTGTCGCTCGGCAGATAGCGGGCCGGGCTGTCGAAGCCGGCGAGCGTGCCCGAGTCGACCAGCGGTTGCAGCCGCGCGGCAATTTTTTCTGCGCCTTCGAGCGCGGCCTGTTCGCTCGCGCCCGAGACGACAACCAGATAGCGGACATCGGGCGCCCCGACATCAGCCCGCAACGCCGCATCGAGCGCCTGGCTCGACGCGGGGACGGGGCTCAGCGACGACAGTTCGTGGCTCCACAACTGGCCGCGATGCAGCGCGAGGGCGGCCACTGCGCCGATCATCAGCGCCGCGAACGGCCAGCGCAGGCGAGCTGCCGCATCCGCCGCTCGAGCCAGCAAGGTGCCGAGACTCGAGAGATCGCGAACGGCCGGTGCGCGAGTGCCCAGGTGAGGCAGCACATAACGCGTCACCGCGGCGGCGGCCGCGAGGCCGACCATCGAATAGAGGCCCAGTTGCACGAGCCCCGGGAAGCCTGAGAACAGCATCGACGCGAAGCCGCAGACCGACGTCAACATGCCGAGCCGGATCGTCGGCCAATAACGGGCGATCCATGCGCGCATCGCATCGCCATTGCCCTCCGGCTTGTCATGCCGCGCCGATTGAATGAACAGATAGATGGAATAGTCGACGGCTTCGCCGATCAGCGTCGTGCCGAATCCGAGCGTGAGACCGTGCACGGTGCCGAACGCAAGGCTCACTGCCGCGAGGCCGGCAGCCACGCCCGACGCAACGGGAACGAGCCCGAGCGCCAGCGTGAGCGGGGAACGATAGACGAGCAACAGCAGCCCGACGATCAGCGCGAGACTGATGACGGACAGCTTCTCGACATCGTGTTTGATCGTATCGCGCGTTTCGACGGAGAAAACGCCGGGCCCCGTGAGCAGCAACCGGCATGACGATGCGGCTGGCTTGCCATGCGCGGCTGAGGCGAATGCCGCCCGCACGGCGGCGATCGCACTTTCCTGCGCGTCGGTGTCGGAGCCGGCGCCGGCCGTCTGCACGACGAGCAACGCACGTTTGCCGTCGCGCGAGGCCCATACGCCATCGGCGGAGGCCGGCTGTGCCTCGCCGTCGAACTGGCCGACGATGGCCGTCACCTCGCCCGTCGGGTCGCGCGGCAGCAGCGCTTTCGACATGAGCCCCGCCGAAGAACTCAGCAGATCGAGGCTCTCGCCAAGCGCACTGTGCAGCCCCTCGGCAGAGAACCGCTGCGGCGTGACTGCGGGGCTCAGTACATAGCGATGCTCGAAAACGAAGCGCTCGTCGCGCGCCTGCGTGACCGGCTCGCCGTTGTTCACGGAAACGAAGCGCGAATCGCGGCGCAGTGTGGCGGCAATGCCGCGCGAGAGTTCGGCGCGCGTGGCCGCATCGCCGCCAACGATTGCGACGATGATGAGCCGCGAGATGACGCCCTCGCGCAATTGGTCGACGAGCAAACGCTGCTGCGCGCTCGGCGCGCGCGGCAGGAATGCGGAAAGGTCGGCCGTGAAGTGGGCGCGTTGAATCGCGATCGCGCAGCCGATCAGAAACAGCAACCAGAGCTGCACCGCACGCCGGCGCAGTAGCGCGCGGCGAGGAGAACCGGAATCGGGTCGGTGCGCCATGGGGTCTCGCATCACTGTCTCGAAGCGTTGCGAAGCTGCATCACCGAATGATCGCCATCGGCTTGTTCGATCACGACGGTGCGCAGTGCATCGCGCGTGCCGTCGAGCTTGATCGTCTGCACCGTCTTCAGCATCCGGGAATCGAGCGGCGTCAGCGTCAAGGTCCAATCGTCTCCGCGGCCCCCGATGGAGACCTTGTAGAGCTGTTCGAGCACATAACGATTGCCGGCCAGCGTCGCGCGGATGCTTTCGATAAATGCCGCGAGCTCGGGGTAGTGCGCGAGCGAGACCGTGTACTTGCGCTGATTGCGATCGACCGTCAGTTTGTCGCCGTCGACCACGAGCCGCTCAGGCTTCGGACTCACCGTCACTTTCTCGAGGTGATCGGGCGCGACGAAGGCCAGCTCGCCCGTCGACTCGATGGGCTTGTCCGCGATCGCGAGATATTTCGTTTCGGTGAAGCTCGCGCGACCGGATTTGTTGTGTGCGAGCGTCGACATGAGCCGGTCGAGCGTCCATTGCGCCGTGCCGGCAGCCGCAGCCGCAGGCGCAGCCGTAGCCGCAGGCGTTGCCGCGGCCGTGGCAAGGGGCGCGGCGCTCAGACAGCACGTGGCGGCGGCCAGTATGGCGACGGCCCACGCCGCGTGCGCGTTAGCGCGCAAAGCGTTGAAGTCAGACGTTCGCCTCATGCGTCCACCTCGCTCGCCGATTGGGATGTGCACGGCAAGGTGGGCTCGCCGTCCTGCCAGAAATCGAAGAAGTTGAACCAGTTGTAGGGGGCGCGGCGGCAGTGCTGCTCGAGCAGTCCGACATACCGTTCGACCGCGGCTTGCACGCGCGCCGCGCGATCGCCGGCCCCGGCGTCCGAGAAATCGACGAGCCGTTCGAAGTGGATGTCGTAGCGGTTTCCGCCGCGATAAACCCCTGCCATGAAAATGACCGGGCGCTTGAGCATCGCGGCCATGCGCAACGGGCTCAGCGGAAATCCGACGCGGCCGTCGAGAAACGCGCACTGCTGCAGCGCGCTGTCGTCTTCTTGCCGCAGCGTTCGATCGGCGAGCATGCCGATCATCGCGCCGCTATCGAGATATTCGACGGCTTCGAGCATCGCTTCGGGCCGGCCGAGGCTGATGACGTCCTGCTTCACGGCGGGATTGACGGTCGCGAGCACTGCGTTGATATTGCGAGCGTTCTCCTCGTACATCATGATCGCGACACGCAGATTCGGGCGCGTGCGGCCGATCGCGCGCAGCGCCTCGAAGCTGCCGAAATGCGCTCCGACGAGAAACGCGCCGCGCCCTGCGGCAAGCGCGTCGTCGACGAGCGCACCGCCTTCGACGCGAATATCGAACAGATCGAACCGCTCGTTGAGCAGATAGATGCGGTCATGGATCGTCGTCGCGAAGACGAGCAGATGCCGGTAGATCTCGCGCCAACGCGCGGGGCGTCCCAGCACGCGCGCGAGGTAAGCGCGCGAGGCGCGGCGTGCGAGCGGCGCGGCCAGCAGGAAGTAAAACGTGATGCCGTGCAGGACGATGCGCGTCAACGGTCTGCCGAAGTGCAGCGAGAGCCACGTCATGATGCGCAGCACGGCGAAGTTTCCGCGCTCCTGGCGTTCGGCCCACGTCGAATGATCGCGGTTCGCTTTCGTACTCATGCCCGTTGCCGCCGTGTCAGCACACCGGCGGCTGCCGTGCGCTCGCCGGTGCGGATGGTGAAGTGGATCGCGCCGCGTTCGTCGCAGCTGAACGAGAGCGCGAGCGGTTCACCGGGCGAAGCAGGCGCGGTGAATTTCGCCGAGCCGATCGTGCATGCGTTCAACTCGCACCCGAGGGCCGCGCCGATCCGCGCGATCGCATGGTCGAGCAGTACGACCCCCGGTACGATCGGCCGGCCCGGAAAATGACCCGGCAACGCCGGATGATCGGCCGGAATCTCGAAGACGATCGGTTCGTGCTGGCCCTCGGCCGCACTCCGGGTGCTCGGCGGCGGTGCGTTTGCCTCGCTCGCGGGCGCTGCGCCGCGCTGCAGCAGCGCGGCCACGAACGGCGCCAGCGTATCGCGCGGGAGCTTGCCGGTGCCATTGCGCGGCAAACTGTCGACGAATAGCAGCGGGCGCGGCATGAATGCGGCATCGATCCGCTCGCGCAGATTGCGTTGCAGCTCGGCAGCCGAAAGCGTCGGTGCCACCACGAGCGCCATCAGCCGCGTGACAGGCGGACCGCCTTGCGTATCCGCGTCCAATCGGTCGGTCGCGGTTTCGTCGGGCATGAAGAAGGTGCCGTCGTCGACACCGGGAATCGCCATCAACTGATGATTGAGATAGGCGATCGAGGAGCGCTTGCCGGCGATGTTGATCAAATCGCCCTTGCGGCCGTGCAGCAGGAAGCGGGTTGCATCGATCAACTCCAGCGCATCGCCCATTTGTACCGGCGCCTCGACATGGCCTCCGGCCGCCCATACTTCGGGACCCTCGTCGCTGCCGGTCGCCGCGTCGCGCGCCGTCAAGGTGACTTCGGGGAAAAGCTCCCAGGCGGCGCTCTGCGCGGTGCGGCGCGTCGCAATCTGGCCCGTCTCCGTGCTGCCGTAAATTTCCATCAGCGGTGCGCCGAGGCGCGCTTCGGCTTGTCTCGCCAGTTTTTCCGAAAGCGGTGCCGTGGCCGAGAGAATCAGCGCGGCACCCGGCAACGCGGGCTCGGACGCGAGCAGCGCGCGAAGGTGGATCGGCGAGGTGACGAGCGCGCGCGGCGCCGGTACTGCTTCGAGTTCGCCGCGGATATCGTCGGGATAGAACGGCTGACCGTTGCTGAACGCGAGCCCGCCAATCAACGCGAGCAGCACCGTGGATTCGAACCCATACATATGCTGCGGCGGCACCGTGCCGACGAGCGTCGTGCCAGCCGCTTCGACGAGCCCGAGCCGCGCCGCGGCGGCGCGCACGTTCTTGACGAGAAATCCCCAGGTCTTGCGGTGCGGCACCGGCGCGCCGGTTGAGCCCGAAGTAAACACGTACGCCATAATGCGCGCGCTGTCGATCTGCGGCACGGCGATATCGTCGTACGTCGCCAGCGCTGCGCGCGGCGCGGCAGGGTAGCGAAAACGCGGCAGCTCGATCGTGCACTCTTCCATGTCGTGAAGGCAGAACGCGTCGGGGGCGAACGCTTGCAGTTGCCGCACGGTTTGCGGCGTGTAGGTCGAGGGCAGCAGGCTCACCTTTTCGGCGAGCAGCGTGGCGGCGAGGCCGACCGTGAAACGGTAGCGGTCCTTGCAGACATTGAACACATGCCGGCCCGCCGGCAGGGCGGCCGCAAGCGTCCCGACGTCGACGAGAAATTCACGTACCGTGACGCTCGCCCCATCGCGCCAGGCGATGGTCCGGTCGAGCGATACATGAGAGACCAACGGAAAACTCGGCATAACGTTGCTAGCAAATTGGCGTAAGCGGTAAGCGGGCGGCTCGCAGGCGATGCCTGGCCGACCTTTCCTGGACATTCATCGCTGCGCGGCGGGCCGCCCCGCGGTCGAGCGCCGATAAGCACGAATGCTCGCGACCATTCCCGAGCTCCGCACACCGGGCAGCGCGAACCGGCGGCATGCATGTTCCGCGATGAACATGAGCGCGGTCAGCGGCAGCGTCAGGTAGTTGGCGAAGGTCGACCAGATTTCGATCGTGACAGTCGCGAAAAGCAGCGTCGAGACAGCGACGACAAACGCGAAAAAGAGCGTCCAGGCAGCGGTGACCCGCCGCGTATAGACGGCGATTTCCGGCGCAAGCGGGTTGCCGCGCACGAGGGCGGCGAACTGCGTGCACAACGGCACGCGCCCTTGCACGAGCGTGCGGCCGAACAGGTACCCGAGCGCGCCGTTGAACAGCACGTGTTCGAGGAAAAGCCCCCACTCGTAATGGCGCACGAGCGCGCCCCGCGCGAGCCACAGCCCCGCGGCGGCAATGGCCACGAGCGGCAGCAACACGGCGCGCCGCGGCGAGCGTGCCGCGTAGCCGAGGGCGAGAACGAGCGCCGGCGCGAGCACGAGCGCAAGGCCGAGCGGCTCCAGGCCGGGCGTGCTGACGGCGCGATGCGCGCCGATCTCATAGCCGACGATGAGTGCGGCTCCGGCTGCGCCGCGAACGATTGATCGCAAACGGCTCATTCGACGCTCCCCGTGCTGCAGTACCTTGTGTTACGCGCGAATGAAACCCGGCGAAAAAAAATCAGTGCCATCCCGAATAAGACCCGCCGACGGCAACGCCCGCGAGTTTTGAGTCTGTCGCTTTGTGCGATCGATCATACGGAGTTCAGTGGGCGCCGGTGCTGCGTTTTGTAACTTTTTTGCAAGTCGATCACCGGCGGGCAGCGCCGGATTTTAGCGCACGTCGCCGCTCCGAACGAACAGGCGCCGTGCGCAACGGGGCCTCGTCCGGGGAGGCCGCCCGTTGCTCGGCTGCTTCATTCAGTAACCATTCGGGTATACGGCAGGAAACGCTTCGTCTAGAATCGCTCGAACCTGAAGGGACCCCTTAATCGGCCCGGATGGACCCCCCAATAAGCCGGAGCGGACCAACGACGCCGTGCCCGCTCGCCCAGCGCCGCGCGCCCGCCGTTTCAGGCTGCATCCTTGTTGTCAGCTCGCCGTAAGCATCATGAATGAATTGGAACAAGAGCTCGCCGGATTGATCATCGGCGAATTGAACCTCGAGGATATCAAGATCACCGACGTATCCGGCGACACGGTTTTGTACGGTGAAGGCTTTGGGCTCGATTCCATCGACATTCTCGAGATCGCGCTTCTCATCTCGAAAAAATACGGCTTCGGGCTCAGGTCGGACCATCCCGACAACACGAAGATCTTTTCGACGCTCGGTGCCTTGGCTGCCTACGTGGCCGAGCATCGTGTGCGTTGACCCGGTGCGCTTGCGATGAAAGCATTGGTGACGGGCGGCAGCGGTGCGCTGGGCCACGCGATCAGCGAGGCGCTCGCCGCCGCGGGCCATGAAGTCTGGGTGCACGGGCACCGCAACATGGCGGCCGCCGAGGCCGTCGTTGCGGGCATTGCGGCCTCGGGCGGCAACGCCCATGCGATCGGCTTCGATGTGACGAACGCCTCCGAATCGCTCGCGGCGCTCGAGCGCGTGCTCGAAAGCGGCCCGGTGCAGATCGTCGTCAACAACGCGGGCATCTACGACGATGCGCCCATGCCGGGCATGACGCAACAGCAGTGGCGCAGTGTCATCGACGTCACGCTGAACGGCTTTTTCAACGTCACGCAACCGCTCTTGATGCCGATGATCCGCACCCGCTGGGGCCGCATCGTCAATATCGCCTCGGTGACGGGGCTCGTCGGTAATCGCGGGCAAACGAACTATGCCGCGGCGAAGGCAGGGCTGATCGGCGCCACGAAATCGCTCGCCCTCGAACTCGCGTCGCGGCATATCACCGTGAACGCCGTGGCGCCCGGTATCATCGCGTCGCCGATGACCGAAACCGCCTTCCCGCCCGAGCGCATCAAGCAACTCGTGCCCGCCGGCAGGAGCGGCACGCCGCAGGAGGTCGCCGCGATGGTGGCCTATCTCGTCTCGGATGCCGCCGCCTATGTGACAGGGCAGGTCCTGTCGGTCAACGGCGGTATGGCTTGAGCAGGCCGGCTCGAGACACCGATATCGCACGAAATATCGCACGAACGAAGCGAAGGCCAAGCCCATGAATAATCCGCCGCACCTTGACGAGATGACCGAGTGGGACGTTGCCGTGATCGGCGGTGGCCCGGCGGGATCGACCGCCGCCACCTTGCTGGCCGATGCCGGCTATCGCGTGCAGCTCCTCGAAAAGGCGCGTCATCCGCGTTTTCACATCGGCGAATCGTTGCTGCCCGCGAACCTGCGTCTGTTCGAGCGGCTCGGGGTCGGCGAGGCCGTGCGCGACATCGGCATGATGAAGCCGGCCGCCGAATTCGTTTCGCCGTTCCACGACCAGCGGCTGCAGCGCTTCCCGTTCGCCGAGGCATGGGACAAATCCATGCCTTACGCCTACCAGGTGCGCCGTTCGGAACTGGATGAAATCCTGTTGCGCAACGCGGCGACGCATGGCGCCGATGTCGTCGAAGGTTGTCAGGTCCGCGACGTCGAGTTTCTCGCCGACCGCAGCGGCGCGATCGTGAGCGCGAAGCACGACGATGGGCGGCCGTATCGGTGCCGCGCGCGTTTCGTCGTCGACGCATCGGGCCGCGATACGCTGCTGGCCAATCGCATGCGCACGAAGCAGCGCAACAAGAAGCACAACAGCAGCGCGTTGTACGCGCACTTTCGCGGCGCGCAACGCCATGCCGGGGCGGACGAAGGCAACATCACCGTGTATTGGTTCGAGCACGGCTGGTTCTGGTTCATTCCGCTCGCCGACGGAGCGACGAGTATCGGTGCCGTCGTGTGGCCCTACTATCTGAAGCGGCGCGCGCCAGGCACCTCGCTCGAGACGTTTTTCCTCGAAACGATTGCGATGTGTGCGCCGCTCGCCAAGCGCCTCGAACACGCCGAGCTCGTGACCGGTGTGGAAGCGACCGGCAATTTTTCGTATTCGGGCGACGTGACGCACGGGCGCAATTTCCTGTTGCTCGGCGATGCGTTCGCGTTCATCGACCCGGTGTTCTCGTCCGGCGTCATGCTTGCAATGCAAAGCGCGTTCATGGGCGCCGAAGCGATCGATACGTGCCTGCGCGAACCGGCACGCGCGAGCGCGGCGCTCGCCGAATTCGATCGGCGCGTGCGTCATGGGCCGAAGCAATTCGCCTGGTTCATCTACCGGATGACCTCGCCGACGATGCGCAACCTGTTCATGAATCCGCGCAACATGTTCCGCGTGAAAGAGGCGCTGCTGTCGCTGCTCGCCGGCGATATCTTCGAGAGCACGCCGATCTGGCCGTCGCTGCGGGTGTTCAAGATCATCTATTACCTGTCGGCGCTGGCCGATGCGCGCAATTCGCTGCGTGCATGGCGTGCGCGCCGCCGCATGTTGCGGCAAGCCGACGATGCCCGCACGGCAGCGGGGTAGGTGGTCTCGATGCCGGTTCCGTTTTTGAAGCTCGTCCGACTCGAGGGCGCACGACTTGCGGCGATGCTGCAAGCCGAGCCCGCCCCTGCGCGAAACGAGGCGTTCGAGCGCGCATTTCCGGGCGCGCTGGGTGCCGCATGCTTCGGGGATCCGGCGCAATGGGCGAGCTTCGCCGAGGCGGCGCCTCATCTTCCGCTCGCGCCGGCTCATATGGCGAGGCTCGTTCCCGCTTCGGAGTCCGCGCACGAGCGCAGCGATACCTGTTTCGAAATCTGGCAGTGCGATGCCGCCGATCTCGCGAACGGCCGCCACGGTCCGCTCCACTACCGGTTCAGCGAATCGGCCGGCATCGTGTTCGGCAGCGTCGAAGTGTACGAGCAAGCGCACGCAGATGTGCCGCAGGCGAGCGGCGAGACCCCACTCGAACGCGCCACCTATGCGGCTTACGAGGCGATCTTCAGCGTGCTCGATGCGCTCGACATGCGGCATCCGCTGAGAATCTGGAACGTCGTGCCCGCAATCAACGCGCATCAGTTCGGCAGCGAGCGCTATCGCCAGTTCAACACCGGGCGGCAGCGGGCGTTCAAGGCCTGCGGGCGCCCCGTCATCGATAGCGTGCCGGCCGCAAGCGCACTCGGCAGCGCGGCCGGCATTGTCGGCGATGCGGCGCCCGCGACGCCGTTGTCGGTGTCGTTCCTGGCGTCGCGCTCGCCCAACCGTGCGATTGAAAATCCCCGGCAAATCAGCGCTTACCGTTATCCGGCTCGCTACGGCCCGAGCGCGCCGACGTTCGCGCGCGCGGCCGCATGGCGCAGCCCTGCCGACCCCGATGGGGAATCGGCCCTGTTCATTTCGGGCACCGCGAGCATCGTGGGACACGAAACGGCTCATCGCGGAGATGTCATCGCGCAGTTGCGCGAGACGCTCGTCAACATCGAAACCGTGCTCGAGGAAGCCGCACGCCAAACCCGGGACACAACGGCACTGGCCGAGCTGACCTACAAGGTCTATGTGCGCGACGCGAACGATGCGCAGGCGCTTGCCGCCATCGACGAGGTGTTGCGCGCGCGGTGCGGTTCGTCGTTGCGTGTGCTCTATCTGCGCGCCGACGTTTGCCGCGCGGACTTGCTGCTCGAGATCGAGGCGAGCGGCGGCCATCCTGTCGAGGTATTCGCGTGAGCTACGCCGGACCTCCGTCGACCGAACGCGTCGGCATCGACCCGGTATTGCGCGGGCTCGCGGCGCTGCGTCAGTACGCGGTCTTCTACTTCGGTCTGCTGCTGCTCGCGATCGCCTGCCTGGGCTGGCTGCCGTTTGCCGCTCTGTTGCGGGTGCTGCTGCCGCGACATGTCGCGCGCACGCTGGGGCGCGCGGTCATCCAACATGTCTGGCGGCTCTACTTTCATGCGCTTTCGGCGCTCGGCGCGGCGCATTTCGATCTGTCCGAGCTCGCGACGCTGCGCGGCAAGCCGGCGATGATCCTTGCGCCCAACCATCCGACGCTGATCGACGCAATGCTGATCGCGTCCTGCGTGCCGCGCGTGTGCTGTGTGATGAAGGGCGACATCGCCGACAACGTGTTCCTGGGTGCCGGCGCGCGTCTTGCCGACTACATCGTGAACGATGCGCCGAAGGGAATGATCAAGGCCGCCGTCGACGATTTGCGGCGCGGCCATCCGCTGCTGTTGTTTCCCGAAGGCACGCGCACCGACTCGCCGCCCGTCAATCAGTTGAAGGCCGGCATCGGGCTCGTTGCCGCACGGGCGAGCGTTCCGGTGCAGACGCTCATCGTGGAGGCCGGCTCGCCGTTTCTCGCGAAGGGATGGCATATCTTGCGCAAGCCGGTGCTGCCGCTGACCTACCGGGTGCGAATCGGCCGCTGCTTTGCGCCGCCGCAAGCGAATCCGGACGCGGTGCGCAGCTTTGTCGCGCAGTTGCACGCGTATTACGAGGCCGAACTCGCGAACGATTCGCCCGCGGGCTGATCGATGCCGCGCACCCCCGCACGCTCATGCCGATGACCCTTGCCTCGACCACGCATCTCGTCCTGATCCCGAGCTACAACCCGGGAGAGAAGGTCTACGACACGGTGCGGCGCGCGCGCGAGCAGTGGAATCCGGTCTGGATCGTCGTGGACGGGAGCACCGACGGCAGCGCCGCGCGCCTTCAGGCCATGGCCGAGCAGGACCCGGGCTTGCGGGTCATCGTCTTGCCGCGCAACGGGGGCAAGGGCGGCGCTGTGCTCGCCGGGCTCGACGCAGCCGCCGCACAAGGCTTTACGCACGTGCTCACGATGGATTCGGACGGGCAGCATCCGGCCGAGCTGATCGGCCGCTTCATGACTGCCTCGACGGCGCGCCCCGAATGTATGGTGCTCGGACGGCCGTTGTTCGACGAAACCGCGCCGCGCATCCGCGTGCTCGGTCGCCAACTCTCGAATTTCTGGGCGAACGTCGAAACGCTGTGGGCCGGCGTCGGCGATTCGCTTTATGGGTTTCGCGTCTATCCCGTCGCACCGCTGCGCGCGCTGATGCACGCCCAGCGCTGGATGCGGCGCTTCGATTTCGATCCCGAGGCGGCGGTACGGCTTTGCTGGCGCGGCGTCGCACCGATCAACATCGACGCGCCCGTGCGCTATTTCAAGCGTGAGGAAGGTGGCGTCTCGCACTTTCACTATTGCCGCGATAACGCGCTGCTGAGCTGGATGCATGCGCGCTTGCTCGTGGGTTTCGTGCTGCGCTTGCCGCTGCTCGTCGTGCGTCGTTTATTCCGGCTCGGCCGGTAGACTGCGCGCGAGCGCCTTTGTTCGACACGCTGCTCGATCCGGACAGCGTCGATTTTCAGCTTTACGCCATAGGATGCCGATGGACCGGAATCGAGTAGCGCAGGATGCCGCATCGCGCGGGCTGACCTTTTATCGCCCGGCGGCGTTCTGGCTCGGCGTCATCGCCGTCATCGCCGGTGTGCTCGCGCATTTGCCGATGTATCTGATGGGCCGGCATATCGGCTATCGGCTCGTCGGTATGCCGATGGATGCGACGATGGTGGCCGGCATGGCCGCGATCATCGTAGGCCTCGCCGTCAGTCTGTATGGGTTGGTTCCTCCCGCGGCGGCCGGCGAAGCTCGCGTAGGCTCGAGGATTCGAGTGGCCGCGCTCGACGATGTGCCGCTCGGGCCGGCGCATTACCGCTTGCTGCTCGCAATGGCATTGGCGGTGACAATCGACGTCATGAAGCCGACGGCCTTGGCCTTCGTCATGCCCGGTATGGCGCTGGAATACGGGCTCAAGTCGCCGCTCGTACCGACCGGCACGACTCCGGTCGTCTGGATCGCGCTCGCTTCGGCGACGGGAACCGTATGCGGCTCGTTCCTATGGGGATGGCTGGGCGACAAGATCGGGAGGCGCGCATCGATTCTCTATGCGGGCATAGCATTCATGGGGACGTCGATCTGCGGTGCGATGCCGAGCTTCGGGTGGAACCTCGTCATGTGCTTCGTCATGGGGCTTGCGGTGGGCGGGATGCTGCCGATTTGCTATGCGCTGCTGGCTGAAACGATCCCCGCTCGCCATCGCGGCTGGGTCATGATCCTGATCGGCGGGGACATCGCGGGCGCTTATGTATTGACGAGTTGGCTGTCCGCCGCATTGGTGCCGCTTTTCAGCTGGCGCATTCTCTGGCTGATCGGATTGCCCACGGGTGCGCTCTTCATCGTGCTCAATCGATGGATGCCGGAGTCTCCGCGGTTCTTGCTTCGTCATGGGCGCGAGCGCGAAGCGCGCATCGTCATGGCGCGCTATGGTGCCGCGATCGTCGAAAGCGAAGCGATGCCGCCGTCCGCGGCGCGACCGACCGATGGGTGGCGCGAGCTCGTGAGTCCTCGGCTTCGCTCGAGCACTGGCGTCATCGGTTGTCTGGCAATCAGCTCGGGGCTGGTTCTATTCGGTTTCAACCTCTGGATTCCCACGAATTTGCGCATGCTCGGTTTCACGCAGCCCGATGCCCTGCTGCGCAATGCCGCATTGATGGGTTTTCCCCTGACTTTCGTCGTGGCCTGGATGTATGGATTCTGGAGCAGCAAGAAGACCATCGTCGTGTTGACGTCGTTGACGGCCGCTGCCTTGTTCGGATTCGCATTGGCCCCGGACTTCGTGGTCCGGCATCGCAGTTTGCTTTATTTGCTGCTGACCGTGCCTATCTGGGGAATCAGCTCCGTCGTGGCGGTGCTCTCGGTCTATAGCGCCGAGATTTATCCGACCGTCGTGCGATCGCGCGGAACCGGCTATGCCGCCGGTGCCAGCAAGGCGGGTGGCGTGGCGATCATTGCGTCGACCGCGGCGGGATTTGCGGCACCCTCGATCGCGAACATCGCGCTGGTGGGGGCCGTTTCGATGACGCTGAGCGCCGTCTTGACGTTCGCCTGTGCTATCGAGACGCGAAAACTACGTCTGGAAGACATCCATCGGACGCAGTCGACGACCGCGGCATAGCGGGCGTCGTTCGTTCCGTCGAGCCCGAGCCGACCGTCCGCCTGGCGGCGCGGCTAACGCACCAGCGACACGACGTTCGAGAACGGCTTGTCCGAGGCGGCGCCGAATGCGTACTGCGAGCGACCGGCCCGCTTCGCGCGATACATCGCGCTGTCGGCAACATCGAGCAACTCGAGGCCCGTGCTCGCGCGATCGGGGATGGTCGTGATCCCGATGCTCACCCCGATCGCGAACCGGCCCCCGTACTCGCGTTCCCCGGTCGCGCTCACGCATGCGATCAGCCGTTGCGCGAGCGCCCTGAGCTGCGCGTCATCCGCATTGCGCCGCGTGAGCACGACGAACTCGTCGCCGCCCACGCGCGCCAGCAGATCGTCCTCGTCGATCGTCGCGCGCAACGCGCGCGCGAGTTCGCAGAGCAACGCATCGCCCGCGGCATGACCGAGCGTATCGTTCACCGGTTTGAAACCATCGATATCGAGATAGAGTAGGGTAGCCCTGACGCCTTCCTGGGCGCACTCGATCGTCAACGCATCGAGCGCGTTCAGCAAATGGCGGCGGTTCGGCAAGTCGGTCAGAGCATCGTGCGTGGCCTGTTCAGTCAGCAAGATCGAAGCATCGCGCGCACTCGCGAACGCACGACGCTGCACGAAAGCCGCATAGCCGATGAGGCCGCATACGAGTGCCGCAATCGCTGCCAGCGCCGCGCTTTCGAAGATCACGCGGGTATGCGCATCACGTGTCGCCAAGCTGCGGCGGTATCTCCACCGGTCCAGCAAGATCTCGAGATCGCGGCGCAGTGCATCCATGATGCCTTTGCCTTCATCGGTCCGGACGAAGGCGAGTGCGGCTTCGCGATTGCCGGATTGAGCCAGACCGATCGTGCGTGCGAGCTCCATGACTTTTTCCGACTTGGCACGCTCGATCTTGCGGACGAGGTCGACCGAATCCGGGTCCGCGGCTACGGCTTGGCGCAGTTTGGGCATCATGTCGTCGAGGTCGTCCACGCCCTGGCGGTACGGTTCGAGATAAGCGCTGCCGCCTGTGAGCAGGTAGCCACGCTGGCCCGTCTCCGCGTTTTCGAGGTCGTGCAATACCTGGTTGCCGGCCAGCAGCACGGCGAACGCTTCTTCATCGTTCGCGTTGTCTTCGACGATGAGGCGCGCCTCGTAGATGAACAGCGCCGCTGCCGCGACCAGGCCCGCCACGAGAAAAACGTAGAGTCCGAGAAACCGGTCGCGGTCCGCTTCCGCGGACCGGAGCATGCGTCGATGCAACTCGCCTCCTCGTACTACCGTTTCGTCTGATGTGCGCAAGACGCGCGTTTCGCCTTGCCCATGCTTGCCGGCCGGCGTGTCCTCTCGGCAGCCGGTCGTTGCGCGGCATGCTTACGTCACCTATAACGGTCGCGCGGGCGTCGACTTTAGGTCTGCGATGCAAAATCCGTCGCGCCGCGGTCATCGACGCCACGCCCCGGCCGACGCGCCGCGCGGTTGCCACCAGAACCGGCCGGTGCTGAGGTTCGGATCGTTGATCGCGAGGTAGGTCGTGCTCCAGAGTTGGGCCGCATTGGCTTCCGTCGCGTCGGCGGCATGCGTGCCGAAGGCTTCGGGCTGATAGCCACCGTTCACATAGGACCAGGTCCACATCTCCGAGGCTCGCATGGAAGCGGCGTTGGAGATGACCTGCCAGACGCGCAGCCGGGCGCTCGAGAGCAAGGTGCGCGTATCGGCCGACAGGTCCTGGCGCCCGAGTTGCCGATCGAGACCGGCCACCCACATGGCTTGCTGCCAGGACCAGACGACAGTGCCGTGGTACGCCGCGTTCGTAAAGCGCGTCCAGAGCGACGAGTTCGCATACGCGGCGTTGGCGATCAGCAAACCGGCATCGGTGACGAGCCCGGTGGGGAACGGCTGAACGGCGGCGGACACGATGCGTTGCAACGTGTCTTCCGACGGCGTGCCGAACAGCAGCGCGAAGCCGCCATCGGAGTTCATGATCGGGATCGGGTGGCCCTGCTCGTCGAGCGAGACGGCGTAGAACGACAGCGTCGAAGTGGGCAAGGTGCCGGTCGGCACGCCGGCTTGCGCGGCATAAGCCGGCAATTGTGCTGCCGCTTGCGCGGGCGTGACATTCACCTGAAAGAACGGCGGCGCGGCCGATTCCCAGACCGACGCCTGCTGCGCGGCATCGGCAAGCGCCGCGCGCGCATCGCCGGAGAGGTACGGGTCGAGCAACCCGCTATCGACGAAGCGGCTCGCCGCGCGAAGCGCGGCCGGAACGAGCACGGCGTTGACATCGTAGGGATAGACGCCGCCGCCCAGCCCGTCGGTGCTGTCGCGCCAGTTGCCGACGATCTGCCCGGCGCGCAGATGGATCAGGTTCGATGCGATGCTTTGCTGCGTGAACGCCCGCGCGGTGTTTGCGACGCGCAGCAGGTTGGTCACGAAACGGCTGCCGTTCGTTTGTCCGTTGCTTTCGGTCTGGGCGAGGTAAGCCGCCGCCCGCGCGGCGCCGCGCGGATCGTCGATGAGCCACGCCGCCATGATCGGCGCGAGCATGTAGTCCCCGTCGATCATCTTGTAGTCGTAGCTCGGTGCGGCATCGCTGGAACGGCCATTCTTGCGATTGTCGATGACGGCAAACTCGCCGATTCCCTCCTCGTGCGCCACCATACCGTCCGCAGAAAGACGGCTCAGCACGGAAGTGAGACCTGCTTCGATCGCCGTCGGCTGCAGAACAGGCATCAACATGCGCACGGAGATCAGCGTGTCGCGGCCGAAGTAGGTGTCGTACTGCCACGAGCCTGCGAGCAGCTTGTCCTGATAGCTCAGGAACTCGACGACGTTCTGGCTCTGCGTATCGGGATTCACCGCATTATTGAAAAGGCTCGCATGGGTAATCGGTGTAAGCGGTGTTTCGCCCGTGAGCGCTTGAATCTGCAAATGAAGCGCGGTGCTTCCATTCGCAGCCTGCAGCACGAGCGCACCGCTCGCGTTCGTCGACACCGTGCCGCCGGTCACCGTCACGGTGAGCGCATAGCCGGGCGCGCCGTCGGCCCGAGGCCGCTGCCAGCGAATCGTGTTGTTCTGCACGAACGGCGGCGTCACGATCTCGGGCGGCACGGAGTTACCGCCATTGAAGTCGCGCAGAAAGCGCACCGAACTCAGCAGCGCCTGCCGGATCGAGAGCGTTGTCGTGTCGACCGATACGTTCGCGGTGATGCCCTGGAGCGTGCGACCGAGCAGATCGTGGCCGACACTCGGCGCGATGGGCGTATCGAGGCTCCAGTTGACGGGTCGAGCCGTGTCGTCGAACCAGAGCCCGGTGCCGCTGTTGCCGGCCGGAAACACGACGAGCAGTCGCGGCCGTGCCGACGAGCGCATCAACAAATGCGCGGCCACGCTGCCTTCGCGGTAAAACGCGTTGAGCTGGCCACCCGCGTTCATCTGGAATGCGAGTGCCGCGGTACTGCCCGGCTGTGAGGCGCTGTCGCTGCTGCCGCCCGAGCAGCCCGCCATCAGGACCGCCAGCAACATGAGCCAACCGGCTATATGAGCTCGAATCGTTCTCGCATTCACGAGCGCCTCCTTTTATTTTTTGTTGATCGAATTCGATGTTGTCGGCCCTGCTCGTAGCAAATGCGGTGCCGTGCAGTACAAAGAAGGAGATCAATGGCGCGAGATAATGCGTTGAGAGCAACTTGCGGAAAGAAAAATCCTTGGCATATCGAGAGAGAAACTTCAAGCGGATGTAGATATTTCATGATTTCGAGCCCGCGTCCGATTTTTTAATGCGTTATGGGTTCGGTGACGGGCATCGAAATAGAGTAGACCGCGTTTCCGGACGGTGGGCGATAGGCACTGCGCCGCAGCCGTTGGACTCACTTTCTCCAATTCATTCGATCACTCACGAACGTCATGAAATTTCCTCCTCTGGCCACGCATTTGGTCTCGCTTCCCGACGGGAAGCCGCAAAACAACGCCCTCGGATTCTGCACGAGCACTTCGCGAAACCCGGATGCGATCGCCACGCTGACGCCATTCGGAACAGGATGGGCGAAGCGTGTATGGCAAGGAACGAAGGTCGTCGTCAAATGGCTGCAGCTTCCTGGGCAGCCCGAGTTCCTCCATGTTCTCGACGGTGAAACGTCGACGACGATGAGGCTGCCGCGGCGTTTGAAGCAACGTGAATCGCTTGAACTGGTGACAGTGGCGACGCCGTTTGCCGAGCATTCCCCGGCGGATACGCTGCTTTACTATGGAACGACATCGATATTTGCAGCCAATTTCGTCAGCATTACGCCGCTGGGCGAATGGCGATATGCGCTGCCGGCGGGCTCCGGGGTGAACGTTTCGAATTTGAGCGATCCCATGAATCCGATAAAGAGCGGCGTGTTCGCGACGCAATCGGCAGTCATTGCGCGTTCCCGCGATAGCTTGAGATTCTTGAAGGACACGCCGGGCGGGGTGTGAAGGGGCGGTGGGCGCTGTGGGCCAACGATCGAGATATCGCAGTAGCGCGCCGCGGCGGTCCGTGAATGATAGAAGATCGTGAACTATGTGACTGCATGCAACGGTGACCGACGGATAGGCCGCTGCTCCATATAGGAAAGCCGTACGACCGCCGTGCATGCTGTTGCTTCCCGAAACAACCGGTAACGTCCGGGTCGAAGCGTCTCCCTAGAATTCACTCACCGCAACTTGTTTTGGAGAATTCGGATGATGACGAAGCGATGGACTCTGTTGGCTGCAACCGGTGTAACCGTTCTTGCATCGTCGATGGCATTCGCGGCAGGCAGCGATACGGGCAGTACCGTGGGCGCGGGTTCGCTCGGCGCCAAGAGCACCACGAGCGCCACCGTTGGCACCGATACGAGCGGTACGGGTGGCACGACGACTGGAACCAATGCCGGGGCTGGCGCTGGCGTGAATGCCGGCTCGAATTTGGGTGCGACGACGCCGCCCGCCCCCGGTACGACGGGAGCCGGCACCAGTGCCGGTGGCATGTCGTCGAGCCATATGAGCACCGAAGGGGCGGCCAACACCAATGGCCCGACTGCCACCGATCCCGACAAGGGTACGGCTCGCGCCGAGGACCGCTCGAACACGGACGTGACGGGTAAAGCGAAGACGCATACGCGTACGTCGATGAAGCATCACAAGGTCGCCAAACCGTCGACGACGGACTCCAGCGGTTCGTAATCGTCTTTTGCCGGCAATCGGGCGATCCGATCAATGCCGTTGCCGGCAATGAGTGATGCGACCCGGCGGATGAGTAGGACTGCTTATTCGCCGGGTCTCGATCGATTGCAACTCGATGCCGGGCCAGCCGTCGATGAACCTGGGCGGCATCTTCGATCGGTGACGGTCAAACCAGCCGATGGGGCTGCTGCCAGTCGGAGCCCGTGTCCTCGGGCCCATCTATCCCGAGATCCTTGACTCTTTCGGCCAGGTAAAACTGGTGCATCGGCTCCTGGGCCAAGCGATGCAACGCGTCCAGCCCTGAACTCCCCTCTTGGGCCGCAACGCGTGCCACCAGTTCATGGGTGTTGCCCGCCAACGTATTTCGTATTTTGAGCGTGGGCCAAATTTCAACGGCCTTGGCTAATGTTTCCTCCGAACGACTCATGGCTGCTATTTGGGCGCTGGTAAACCCGAGCCCTGCGAGCTGCTCTTTAGCATCGGTGGGATTGCCGCGCGATGCCGCACTATCGGGGCGCTGGACAGCGGCCGGTGCATTTGCATTTGCCGGCACTTGTCCGGAAAGCCGCGCGAGCACCGATGAGCCCCCGCCGGGCGCGGGCGAGAGGGGGCGAGGCGCGGAGGCGGACCGTCCGCCGGGGAGCCGCTGCAGCGCCGGTTGCCCCGACTGCTGAGTGGCCTGGGGCTCCTGCGCAGGTTTCGGATCTGCGGTGGTATCGCCCGCTTCAGGAACGACTCCACGTTGAGCCGGGTTGAGAGGATTTACGCCATCCATGATTCCAGATTCCTGCACCGATAGCGGATGAAAGCGACGATTCCAATGTAGCCCGCGTCGGCACCGCTTTCGAAAGCGAATGCGAAGCGAGGGCGCCAAATACGCACGCACGCCAGCGGCAAACGGACGGCACGGGATGCCTGGATGCACCGCTTTGCAGCAGACGATGCCAGGAATTCGCCGACCGGCCGACGATGTATGCGGCTGCTTACCGGTGTTCGTGTCACGCGTGTGACCGCTGTTGCCGAGGCTCGCATTACTGGCCGAATTGGCCACAAAACCCTGTTGCAGAAAAGGCACCGTATTGCGCAGTCCGGTAGGAACTGGCATATTGGCGCATGAATGTTGCAATTCTTGCCGGTTTTTGATAGGCAATTCGGGAACTGCGGCGGTTGCAGCTTCGAGCGGCAACCGCTCGCCAGCCTTTGCCAGACAAGGGTTGCAGGACCATCGAATTGAAGCGCGGCGTTAAAAGCATTCGTAAATGCGCCATGCAAAGCGCGCATAAATCATTGCCAAGAAGCGCGGCTCTTACCGCGCGACTCATGTGCGTGTCACTTGAGTGCTTGTTCAGCGGGGTGGGGTATGTTTGATGACGATGATGACTGCGTGGTGCTCGAGGTCCTGCTTGGAACGAAAAGCCCCTGCTGGCGCCTCGGCAGCGACAGCAACGCCCTGGAGTTGGCGGCGGTTCGCGGCCTGACGAACATCAGTGTCGCGCTCACGGCGGAACAGGCGGCCAACATCCGCAACCTGACGGGCGTGACATCGCATATCCGGCTCGACGTATCGCTTTTTGGCAATGCAGTCTCGCTTCACCTCGTCGGCAAGAAGATCAATATGACCCACTGGGCAGGGACGGCATCCAGCGATTCGGACACGCTTTCGGTCGCGGAAGCGCTGTCGACCGGGCTCGCGTCGGCGGAGCAAGTCGTATCGGAGGTCAACTCGCTCGTCGTCATCCTCGATCGCACCGGCTTTGTGCAGCGTTTCAATCGGATGTGCGAAGAGGTGACCGGTTGGCGAGAAGTCGACGTCATCGGTAAAAGCGCATTCGAATTGTTCATGAGCCCCGATGAAGGCGAGCAGTCACGCAGCAACATCAAGCGGTTCTTCGAAAGCCGGCAGTCGTTCGAAGTCGAGCGCGTCATCAACACGATCAAAGGGCCGCGCCTGTTCCAGTTCCGGAACAAGTTCGTTCATAGCGGCAGCGGCGTGGACGAAGAGTTCATCATCTGCTCGGGCACGGACATCACCGATGAGCGCAACGCTCAGAAGCGGCTCAAGGAGCTTGCATCGCAAGACGTCCTGACGGGCCTGATGAATCGCTATGCGATCAATGCGAAGATCGAGCAGGCGCTCGAGGATGCGCGCCGCGATCCTGACCGCGTGCTCGGCATCGTCTTTCTCGATCTCGACAACTTCAAGCGCGTCAACGATCACTACGGCCATGTCTATGGCGATCGGCTGATCAAGCGGGTGTCGGAGATGGTCAGCGAATCGCTGCCCGAAGGCGCGACGATCGCTCGCCTGGGCGGCGACGAGTTCCTGATCCTGGTCGATCCGTGCTCGCCGGAACTGCTCGAGACGCTTGCGCAAACGATCATCGATCGTTTCCGTCCGGCGATTCACCTCGATCTGATGGACGTCTATACCAGTTGCTCGATTGGAATTGCCGTCTACCCCCAGCACGGCGAAACGCTCGAGGCGCTCATCTCGCACGCGGATACGGCGATGTATGCGGCCAAAGAGGCAGGCAAGCACACCTACTGCGTCTTTTCGCCCGAGATGAACCAGAAGGTCGCCAAGTACATCTGGCTCGATACGGAACTGCGGCGGGCCATCGACGAACAGCAGTTCGTCCTTCACTACCAGCCCATCGTCAATCTCTATACCGGCCAACTCCATAGCGCCGAGGCGCTGATTCGCTGGCAGTCCAGTCGCGGACTCGTCGCGCCGTCGGAGTTCATCCGCTTCACCGAGGAGTCGGGCCTCATCATTCCGATCGGCCGATGGCTGATGCGCGAGGCCGTGAGACAAGCGACCCTGTGGAACGAGAACGGCCTCAGCGTCAGAATTTCCGTCAACGTGTCGGCACGGCAACTGCGCGACGCGGGTATCGTCAACCAGTTGCGCGAGTTGATCGAAGAATGCGGCGCTAAACGAACGCTGGTCGATATCGAGTTGACGGAGAGCTGCTTCATCGAGGACGAAAAGTCGGCAATCGATCTGATGAGGCAGTTCAAGCAGTTGGGCGCGCGTATCCTGCTCGACGATTTCGGCACGGGCTATTCGTCGTTGTCGCAACTGACGCGACTGCCGATCGATGTCATCAAGCTGGACCGGAGCTTCATCACCGGAATCGATCAGAATTATCAGTCGCAGTCGCTCGTGCGTTCCCTGCTGGGCCTCGCGCGAGCTTTCGGCTTCGCCATCGTCGCCGAAGGCGTCGAGACGGAGCGCGAAATGCAGTTCCTGAAGGACATCGGCGTCGACTACGCGCAGGGCTACTTCTATTCGAAACCGATGGCCCCGGATATGTTCGAAGCGTGGGTTGCCGATAAAAAGAAGCTCAGGCTCATCGCCTGAGCTTGCAACCCGGAGTCGAGCGACGGCACGAGACCGTCGCTCAACGTCGCTTACGATACGGCCTTCAGCTTGGACACCCGTCTGTTTTGCAGCATGACGAGGCGCTCCATGAACGAGACGTCCTTCTCCTCGAGCATGAAGGCGGAATTCACCCAATCTTCCGTGATGTCCATCAGCTCCGCGCGTGAAAGCGGCAACACGCGCTGACGTGTGCGCAGCATCGCGCGCGTACTGTTGAGCATCGGCCGGGTCACGTCGATGAAGGTCCGCGTCTGCAGCAGCGCATCGCCCGGCTCGAAAACGCCGTCCACCAGACCCCGCTCGGCGTGCCATTCGGCGCATTGCGACTCTCCTGTGCTGATCAGCGTTTCGGCAACACGCATGTTCGACTTGCGGGCCACGAGCGAGTAGCCGCCCATGCCGGGAAAAAGATTGAAGGCGACCTCCGGAAATCCGAGCTTGCAACCTCTTTGACCGAGTACGTAGTGGTGAGCGAGTGCCGCCTCGAAGCCGCCCCCGAGCGCGCTGCCTTCCACCATGGCGATGGTGACCGCGCCGGTGCCGAAGCCGTTATAGATCTCCCAGACGCCGTCGATGCACGAGCGCGCATAAGCCATCAGCCGATCACGATCGCCCTTGCGAATGGCGTCGACAAAAAAGTTGAGATCGCCCCCTACGTTGAAGATTTCCGGGACCAGTGAGCCGGTGACCCAGAAATCGAATCGCAGGCCGGATTCCCTGGCTGCGCGAGCCAGGCGAATGATGTCCGAGACCAATTGCTGATTGAAGCATGGCCGCGGCTCGGAGCGCAGCATCATCCACATAGTGTTGCGTTCTTCCTCGTAGTAGGCCAAGAGTTGGCTGAATTCGCCGGCTTCATGAAAAGGGCGGCATGTGGAGCTAATGTCGAATCGCATGGTTTTCCCCATTTGAGTGAGTAAGGTCGATTGGAGTGCTCTCAAAGATGCAGAAGCGTCTTTGGGGCATCGGCATTTTGCGCGACGAAAGTCCGTCATCGAACGCAGTCAGTAAAACTCCGGGGGATTGCGATTCGTCACCGTGCTATCGGCCACACACCCAGCGGGTGCGACCCTTACGGAATGTGCGCGATAGCACATTCATCGTGCTTTTCAAATCGGGAAAAGGGCAAACGTTTGCGAATGATTGATATTGCTCAAATAAAGCGGGATTTAGACGAAATCCGATTGAATCAATGACGGGGTTAAAACGCGGGTTTGATTCGGATTGCAGAATTGTGCGTGAATGTCAATACGGTTTGGGTATATCCGCATGGGATCTGTATTGAAGCAACACTCGAAAAAAGGACCGCATCGATAACGGCGATCGAAGAGAGGAAAAGCTCGTCCGAGGAGGATCGCGGTCGATCGACGCGGAGATGCGCCGCTACCCCCGGCGTTGCGCGACGGCGTCCGTTCCGGCCGATGTCTGCGCTTGCCACCCGCCGCCGAGCGCTTTCACGAGCGAGACGGCCAGCGCGATTCGCTGGCCGCGGACCTGGGCGTCCTGGCGCTCGCTCGTGAGCAGGGACTGCTGCGCGGAAATGACATCGAGGTAGGCGACGAGGCCGCCCGAATAGCGATCGTTGGCGAGCGAGAGCAAACGCTTCGCATCGTCCACGGCCGCCTGCGACTGCGAGGCGGCGCGCGCGAGCACGGCAAGCCCGGTGACGCCGTCCTGCACCTGCTGAAACGCGCTCAGCACAGCCTGCCGGTAATTGGCGACGGTCGCACGGTAGCCCTCGTTCGCGAACGCCAGGTTGGCCTTGCGCTGGCCGCCGTCGAAGACCGCTTGCTTGAGTGTTGCGCCGACGGTCCACATCAGGCTCGGCGCACTCAGCAGGTTCGCGAAGCGCGTACTCTCCCAGCCGATCCCGGGCGAGAGTGTGAGATCGGGAAAGAACGCAGCCTTTGCCGCGCCGATTTGCGCGTTGGCCGCGGCCATCGCGCGCTCGGCCGCGGCGATATCGGGCCTGCGCTCGAGCAGTTCGCTCGGAACACCGGCTGCAATGTCGGGCACGACCATCGGCACGAGTCGCGGCGCGATCGAAAACTGCGGCGCCGGTGTGCCGATCAGGGCGGCGATGGCATGTTCGTATTGGGCGCGCTGCTGCCTGAGCAACGTGGCCTGGACACGTGTGGAATCGAGCTGCGATTGCTGTTGCGCAAGGTCGAGCCCCGAGACGGCCCCGAGTTCGTGTTTGGCGTTGACGTAGTCGAGAGCCTTCTCCTGTAGCTGCACCGATCGATCGAGTACATCGATCTCGGCATCGCGTTCACGTAGCGCGTAGTAGGCCGTGGCAAGATCGGATGTCAGCACGAGCCGGGCGTTGGCCAGATCGTCGCCCGCTTGTTCCGCGGATGCCGAGGCGCTCTCCACCTCGCGGCGGATGCGCCCGAACAGATCGACGTCGTACGTGATCGACGGGCCGACGACGACCTGGTTCTGAACCGTCGATTGATTCGGCGTCGCGTAGTTGAGCTGAGGCCGCTTCTTCGAGACCTTTGCACGAGCGACGTTGGCGTCCAGATCGAGCTCGGGCAGCTCTTGCGAAGAGATGGCCGCCAGCGTGGCCGTTGCCTGAGCGTAGTGCGCGCTGGCAGCCGCGAGCGTCTGGTTTTGGGCGAGCGCGCCCGTTTCGAGCGTATCGAGGAGCGGATCGTCGAACATGCGCCACCAGTCGAGCGCGAGCGGGGCGTGGGACGGGGCCGCGAGCCGCCATCCGGGATCGGTCTGCCAGGCGGCCGGCGTCTCGACCTCGGGGCGCTGGTAGTCGGGCCCGAGCGTGCAGGCGGACGCGAAGCCGACGCATAGCATCACCGCGGCCAGGCGCAACGAGCGCCGCGTCAGCCGCGTCATGAGTGCGCCTCGCCGGCCGGGGGAGGCGAAACTTCAACGCGGTCGCCATCGGCGATCGAATCGCTCGGGTTGACGATGATCCGATCCGCCGCTTCGATGCCGCTATCGATTTCGAGCGTTTGCCCGAGATCCTGCGCGATCGCGACGCTGTGAAGATGCACGATGCTCTGCGCGTCCACGACGGCCACGGCCGGTCCTTCGGCCCGAAAAAGCAGCGTGTTGCCGGGAACGGTCAGGCGCGCATGACCGGTGCCCGGCACCTCGACTTGCACGTAGGCGCCCGGTCGCAGCTTATCGTCGGGATTGGGCAGCGAGACTTCGATTTGCAGCGAACGCGTCGGCACGTCGATGGCGCCTGCGATATGCGCGATCGTGCCGCGGAAGGTCTGGCCCGGTAATTCGGGCTGCGAAACGATGACGGGCATGCCGGCCTTGACGTTTTGCGCATAGGCCTGCGGCAACTGGACGAACACGCGCAGCGGATTCGTCTGCGCGAGCGCGAACAGCGCGCGACGCGAACTGCTGCCGGCATCGATCAGATCGCCGACATCCACGTTGCGTTGCGTGACGACGCCCGCGAACGGTGCGACGATGCGTTTGAACGATTCGAGTTGCTGCAATCGCTTCACGTTCGCATTGGCCGCCGTCAAATTCGCGAGCCCCTGCGTATAGGTGCTTTGCCGCTCGTCGAGCTCCTGCTGCGAGACGGCGTCGCGCTCGCGCAGCTGCCGCCAGCGCGCAAGCGAAGACTTGGCCAGCCCGAGACTCGCACTGATCTGATCGCGCTGCGCGATCGCCTGTGCGAGTTCCTGATCGATCTCGGGCGTGTCGAGGTCGGCCAGCACCTGCCCTTGCTTCACGCGCGCGCCGATATCGACGTACCAGTGCAGCAGATACCCCGTTGCGCGTGCGTAGATCGGCGATTCCACGTAGCCGCGCAACGTGCCGGGGAGCAACATCCCGCGGCTGCCGCCATCGCTCGGCAAGGGGCTGACGACGTTCACATAGAGTTTCGCATTGCGCGCCGTGGCGGCGGCGACTTCGCGCTGGTTGACGATGTCCGCGATGACCGTGCGCAGCGCAAGGGCGGCGAGCAGCAACAGCACGACAACGAGCGCGATCTTCGCGCGCCGCCAGACGCGTTCGCGCGGCGGCAGCATCGGCCCTTCGCCGTGCTCGCGAGCGGGAATGGCCAGCGATGCGTGACTTTTTTCGGTCATGTCGTCAATTCCGGTAACAAGCTGCCTTCAATTCGTGCTCCCGTTCGCGTTCGTGCCGGCCTCATCCGCCCGAGCGCGTTTTGCCTTGCGGTGGGCAAGCCGTGTGTGGACGCCGGCAAAGAAAAGCGGGACGAAGAAAAGCGTCGAGAGGGTCGCGAAGAGCAGGCCGCCGATCACGGCACGGCCGAGCGGTGCGTTTTGCTCGGCGCCCTCGCCGAGGCCCAATGCCATCGGCACCATGCCGATGATCATGGCGCAGGCCGTCATCAGCACGGGCCGGATGCGGCTCGCGCCGGCTTCGAGCGCGGCGGTAAGGGGCGGCGCGCCGGCCGTGAGGCGCTGACGTGCGAAGGCCACCACGAGAATACTGTTGGCCGTGGCGACGCCCATGGTCATGATGGCGCCGGTCAGCGCGGGTACCGACAGATGCGTGCCGGTCACGAAAAGCATCCAGACGATACCGGCCAGCGCGGCCGGCAGCGCACTGACGATGATGATCGGATCGATCCACGACTGAAAATTCACGACGATGAGCAGATAGACGAGCACGATCGCCATCGCGACGCCCACGCCGAGCCCCAGATACGAGCGCTGCATCGTCTGGACTTGCCCGCGCACGGCGATCTGGCTGCCGCGCGGCAGGGTGGCGCGCGCTTGCTCGACGAGTCGGTCGACTTCCTTCGCGACGCCGCCCAGGTCGCGCCCTTGCACGCTCACGAACAGGTCCACGACGGGGCGGATGTTGTAATGCGTGACCCCGGCGAGCTGGGCGGACGGGCGAAGCTGCACGAGATTGCCGAGCAACTGCGGCGGGGCGTTGCTGCCGGCCGCCGCCACGGGCGTGCGCATCAGCTCGTCGATCGACGAGATCTTGTACTGCGGGGTTTGCACCGCCACGTTGTATTCGACGCCGTTTTGCTCGTTGAACCAGAAGCCAGGGGAAGTCTGCGAGCTGCCGGACAACGAAATGAGCAGATTCTGCGCGACGTTGCTCGCGCTGAGGTTCAATTGCTGCAGCCGCGTTCGATCCATTTGCAGGCGGATGGCGGGCTCGTCGAATTTCTGCTGGATATGCGTGTCGACCGTTCCCGGGATCGCGCGTACGGCTTTCATGAGCTTGCTCGCGGCGGCGAAATTACTGCGCTGGTCCGCCCCCGTGATCTGCACGTCGATGGCGGCAGGCAGCCCGAAGTTGAGGATCTGCGTCACGATGTCGGCCGGTTGAAAGAAAAACTCGACGCCGGGAAACCGCTGGGGCAGCACGGCGCGCAATCGATCGATATAGCCGAGCGTGGGCGCGTGATCGGCGGTGAGCGCGATCTGAATCTCGCCGTCGAGGGTGCCGATGGTACCCGCGTTGCTGTACGAAAGATTGATGCCGCTATAGGGCAGACCGAGATTGTCGAGGATCGTGGCGAGTTCCTTCGGCGGTACCGTCTGACGAATGACCCGCTCGATCTCGTCGGCAAGCCGTGCCGTTTCCTCGATGCGCGTGCCGGTCGGGGCGCGAAAGTGCAGACGAATGTTGCCCGCATCGACGCGTGGAAAGAAGTCGGCGCCGAGCGCGAACACGAGGCCGAGCGAGGCCATGCAGAACGCGAGAAACGAGAGCGTGAATGCTCGCCGATGCACGAGCAGGCTGCTCAGCAGCACGATATAAGCGGCGCGCATGCGCTCGAAGCCGGCGTCGAAGCGGTGATGCAGGCGAACGAGAAGGCCCGGCTTCGCGTGCGGGTCGCGCGTATGAGCGTGCCCCATCCACAGCATCGCGAGCGTCGGTACCAGGGTGCGCGAGAGCACGTACGATGCGAGCATGGCGAACACCACCGCCTCGGCGAGCGGCACGAACAGATATCGTGCGACGCCGGTCAGGAAGAACATCGGCACGAACACGATGCAGATGCACAGCGTGGAGACCAGGGCAGGAACGGCGATTTCGCCGGCGCCGTCGAGAATGGCTTCGTGAAGGTCCGTGCCCAGGTGCAGATGCCGCTCGATGTTTTCGATCGTGACGGTCGCGTCGTCGACGAGGATGCCTACCGCCAGCGCCAGGCCGCCCAGCGTCATGATGTTGATGGTCTGGCCGAGCGCGTGCAGCGCCAGCAGCGAGGCCAGGATCGATAGCGGAATGGAGATGGCGATGATGCAGGTGCTGCGCCAATTGCCGAGGAACAGCAGAATCATCGCCGCGGTCAGCGCCGCCGCGATGACGGCTTCGCGCGCCACACCCGAAATCGCCGATTGAACGAAGATCGACTGATCGAACAGCGGCGTGACCTTGAGCTCGCGGGGCAGCGTCGTTTGCGCCACCGGCAGGATGTGGCGCAATTCGTTGACGATCGCGAGCGTCGATGCATCGCTGCCGTTCTTGAGTACCGAAATCAGCACACCGCGCCGGCCGTCCTGGCGCACGACGTTCGTCTGCGGCGCGAACCCGTCGCGCACATGGGCCACTTCGCCGAGATAGGTCGTGGCGCCGTTGACGGTGCGCACCGGGATCTCGTTGAGGCCCGCGATCGTCGGCGGCGAGCCGTTCATCTCGACGGCGTATTCGCGCGGACCGATCTTGGCCGTGCCCGTCGGCAGTATCAGATTCTGCGCATTGATGGCGCCGACCACGTCGAGCGGCGTGAGCCCCTTGGCAAGCAGCGCGCGCGTGTCGAGGTCGACCGATATGAGCCGCGTCTTGCCGCCGTAGGGATAGGGGACGGCCGCGCCCGGAATGGTGATCAATTGCGGCCGCAGCGCGTTGAGCGCGAAGTCGTTGAGCCGCTGCTCCGCCAACGTGCTGCTCGAGAGGGCAAGCTGGATGACCGGAATCGAGGAGGCCGAATAGCTGATGATGAGCGGCGGCGTTGCGCCGGGCGGCATCTGCCTCAGTTGGGTCTGTTCAACCGCGACCGTCTGCGCGATGGCGGTCTGAATATTCGCATTCGGTTGCAGGAACAGCTTGATGACGGCGACGCCGACGAGCGATTGCGATTCGATATGTTCGATGTTGTTGACGGTCGTCGTCAGCCCCCGCTCGTTGACCGACGTCACGCGATTGGCCATGTCCTGCGCCGAAAGCCCTGCGTAATTCCAGATAATGCTGACGACAGGGATATCGACCTCGGGCAGGATGTCGATCGGCGTTCTCATGAGCGCGAACGGTGTCGCCAGCACGATGAGAATGGCCATCACGATGAACGTGTAAGGCCGTTTGAGCGCAACGTTGACGATCCACATGAAAAGCCGCCGGCAAAAATGCGGTGGTAAGAAGATCGAATGTAGTCGACGTCAGTGGCAAAAAGTAATTCGTGATGCCCGCAAAACGGTTCGCTCCCGCCCGAAACCGTTACGATGTTTTACGAGCCCGGCCAGCGCAGGCCATACGGCTCTCGCGTCAACCCGGGCTTTCCCGCTCGATGCTGCAATGCCGCATCGAGCGATGGCCGTACTGCGCTGCACCGCGAGGGCACTCGGTGGCAGAATCGGTGACCAGCACGCCCGCCCTTGCGCCGTGAGCCGAGGGTTTCGAAGTTCCCCGACGTATCTCTTCAGGAGGAGTTGGAATGAGCGCCCATATCATCGCCACGATCACGCCGAAGCCGGAACATGCCACCGATGTCGAAAAGCAGTTGCGCAGTATGGTGGAAGTGACGCGCAAGGAGCCGGGCAACCACCGCTACGATCTTTTTCGAGAGACGTCGCCGAGCGGGCCGGTGCTGCATCTGTACGAGATTTATGAAGACCGGAACGCGTTCGATAGCCATCTCGCGAGCGACCACTTCCAGACGTTTCGTTCGACGGTCGCGGATTGGCTCGCCGAGCCGCCGCAAGTGAGAGTGCTCGAAGCGCTCGATGTGGCGCCCGAGCGCTGAGGGGAACGCCTGAGGCTGGATTGCGCGGCTCGGCAACGACGAACGTTCACCCATTGCCCATGGCACGAAGCGTGCTGTGCGGGGTGTGAACCTATCGAATTGCCGAGCCCGCATGCCGCGTAGCCGCCACACGAATGACCCATCGCACCGCGCCGCGGCTGGCTCGCCCGATCGCAACCATGAGGTCGAGGTGCCGCCCGGCCTGCATTACGTCGACGATACGAAGCCCGGGATCCGGCGCAGGCTCATTCGCGGACATTTCGCCTATTTCGACCCGCAAGGCCGCCGCATTCGCGATGCGCGGGAAATCGCTCGCATCAACGCGCTTGCCGTTCCGCCCGCTTACACCGATGTATGGATCTGTCCCGACCCGCTCGGACACTTGCAGGCGACCGGCCGCGACTCGCGTGCGCGCAAGCAGTACCGGTATCATCCGCGCTGGCGTGAGACGCGCGACGCCACCAAGTTCGAGCGCATGGCTGCGTTCGCGGACGTCCTGCCGAAAATCCGCGCACGTATCGCGCGCGATTTGCGGCTGCCCGGCATGCCGTGGCACAAGGTCGTGGCAACGGTGGTCCGACTGCTCGACATCACGCTCGCGCGCGTCGGTAGCCGCGAATACGTGCGGGAAAACAATTCCTATGGTTTGACCACGTTGCGCAAGCGCCATGCGGCGGTCCGTGCCGGGCACCTGCGCTTTCGCTTTCGCGGCAAGAGCGGGATCGAGCACGACATCGATGTCGAAGACCCGCGCCTCGCGCGTATCGTGCGCAAGTGCCTCGATTTGCCGGGGCATGAGCTCTTTCAGTACGTTGACGATGCCGGTGTGCGGCATCCCGTCGGCTCATCGGACATCAACGACTATCTGCGCGAAGCAAGCGGCGCGGACTTCACCGCGAAGGACTATCGCACGTGGGCGGGCAGCGTGCTGGCGCTCGGTGCGCTGCGCCGCATCGAGCTGCAGCCGGGCGAGCGGCACATGCGCACCCATGTCGTCGAAACCGTGAAGGAAGTCGCCGCGACGCTGCGCAATACGCCGGCCGTTTGCCGTCGCTGCTACATCCATCCGGCCGTGCTCGAAGTGTTCGAGGCCGGCGAGCTGCATACGTTGCCGAAGGTGCGCACGCGCCACGGCCTGAAGGCCGACGAGGCCGCATTTGCGGCGCTGCTGCGGCGCGAGGCAAGACGCGCGCGCCGCGGCGAACGGCGTGCCGCAACGCTCGAGGAACAGCTGGCGGCGAGCGTCAGAGCGGCGGCGCGTTCACGTCGCTGAGCTCGGCCTCGAATTCGAGTCCCTCGAGCGTCGCCGCTTGCGCCAGCCGATCGAGGTAGCGACGCAGCTCCGTTGCAAAGCTCTGCTGCCGCAGCGTTTGCGCGACGGCGGCGCGTACGCTCTCGAACGGAGGCTCGTTGCCGGGCTCGCGCTCGAGCACTTCGACGACGTGAAAGCCGAACCGACTCAGCACGAGCCGGGGGAGCACGCCGACTTCCTTGTTTTCGAAAAGCTCCTGCGCAAACTCGGGCGCGCATGCCTCGGCGCTCAGCCATCCGAGGTTCCCGCCCTCGGCGCCGCTCGGGCAATTCGACCATTGCCCGGCGGCGCGCGCGAATCGGCCATCGTCCGTGCCGGGCTGACAGCGCAGATCGAGCAGGCATGCTTCGGCGCGCGTACGCAATTGCGCAACATCGACACCCGGCGTCACCGCGAACAGGACATGCCGCGCTCGCGCGCGCGCGCCCACGGCATAGCGGCGTGCATGCGCCGCGTGATAGCGGCGGCACGCCTCGTCGGAAGGTTCTTGTGCCGGCAACGCATCGTCGAGCAACGCTTCGATCGCCGCGGTAGCTTCCACGCTGATAGCCCCGTCCACCGGCGCGGAATCGTCATCGCCCAGCAGGCCGGCTTCGATCGCGGCTTGACGCAAGAGCTCGGTGCAGGCGCGCTGTCTGAGCACCTCCGCGCTCAGCGTTTCGCCGGGCAGATGAAGCGCGACACCGTTGACTGTGGCCACCTTGCCGTTTTGTGGGATCGTCATCTCTTGCCTCTCAGATTCGATGTTGCGAGCGCGTGTGGCCGCGCGGCAGGTTGAGCCGCCGCGCGCGCACGAGCTGATAGGGACGGAATGCGTAGCTCACGGCGCCGAAGCCGCTCCAGACATGGACGAGGCGCGTGAACGGAAACAGCAGAAAGATCGTCATGCCGAGCACGAGATGAATCTTGAACGGCCATTCGACTCCGCTCAGCATGCTCGCATCGGGCCGCAACGTGACGATATGCTGCGCCCAGTTGGCAAGGCTCAGCATGGTGCCCGCCGTTTCGCGGTCCGCATAGGAGAAAGGCAGCGTGACGAGGCCAAGCACGAGCTGGACCCAGAGAATCGCCAGGATCGCGATGTCGGTGCGGCGGCTCGTCAACCGGATGCGTGGATCGAAGAGCCTTCGATGCAAGAGCAGCGTGAGGCCGACGAAGCAGAGCGAGCCCGCGATCCCGCCCGAGAGGATCGCCAGCATCTGCTTTTGTTGCGCGGAGATCATCGACTCGTAGAGCGCATGAGGCGTCAGGAGCCCGACCGTGTGGCCGAACAGCAGAAACAGAATGCCGACATGAAAGAGATTGCTTCCCCAGCGCAACTGCCCCGCGCGCAGCAACTGTGACGAATCGCTTTTCCACGTGTATTGGTCGCGGTCGAAACGAAACAGCGAGCCGAGCAGGAACACGGCGAGGCAGATGTAGGGATAGATGCTGAAAAAGAAGGTATAGGCGGCTTGACTCATCTCAGGCTCCTTGCGCGCGGGGCATGTGTCCGCCCGCGTTCGGCGTCTTCACGATATGGATCGGCTGCGATCGATCCGGGTTGGCGGATTGGCCTTCGACCGAGCAGCCGCCGAACGCAACGGGCTCGCTCCATGTGTCGTCGAGCGCCGGCTCGCTTGCGAGGACGACCGGCTCCGCCGATTCGCCGGCGAGTTCGATGAGCGCGGCCAGCACGCTCGCATAGTCGCTGTCCCGCTCGACGAGTGCGGTATGAATGCCGCGCAGCAAGTGCGCGATCTCGCGCAGAAAATCGGCAGCTTGAATGGGCGGTTGCGTCGACGCGAATTCGAGCACGACGCAAAGATGATCGGGCAATTCGTCCGATGCGAGCGCGAGCCCCGCGTCCTCGTAGGTTTTGATGAGGTCGATCATCGCCGGCCCACGATCGCGCGAATCGCCGTGCACGTGCTCGAACAGGTGCAAAGCGGTGCGGCGACCGCGATCGAAGAGATCGACGTATGCCGCTTCCGCATCGAGCCCGGTACTGCCGGCCAGGCGATCGATCAGCGCGTCGATCGACGCGAGCCGGCCGTCGAGCAGTGCGCCTTCGTCGCGCAACGCCGCGCGCATTTCGGACAGGTGGGCGCGCAGCGCCGCGTCGGGATAGCTCAGCAAGCGTGCGAGCGCGCGCAACGTCGTTGCGCAGCTCGCGGTGGTCTCGAGAGTGGTCATCGCTCAGATCTCCGCCTTGATCGGAATCGTCCGGCGCTTCGCGCCGCCGAAGAGGCTCGTTTCGCCGACACCTTCCGAGCAGCCGTTGCCGAAGCTGAATCCGCATCCTCCGCGGACATCGAACGCGTTCTCGGCATACTCGCGGTGCGAGGTGGGGATGACGAAGCGGTCTTCGTAGTTGGCGATCGCCATGACGCGGTACATCTCGTCGACTTGCTCGACGCTGAGACCCGCCTGCGCGAGGGCCTCATGGTTCTCGATGCCGTCGACATGCTTGCCGCGCTGCCAGGCCCGCATCGCCAGCATTCGTTCGAGCGCGCGCACGACCGGCACGGTATCGCCCGCGGTCAGCAAGTTCGCGAGGTATTGCACCGGAATGCGCAGCTGGTTGACGTCGGGAATCTCGCCGTTCACACCGATGTGTCCGGCATTGGCCGCGGATGTGATCGGCGAGAGCGGCGGCACGTACCAGACCATCGGCAGAGTCCGATACTCGGGGTGCAGCGGCAACGCGACCTTCCAGTCGACCGCCATCTTGTAGACCGGGCTGATACGCGCGGCCTGGATCCAGTTCTCGGGCACGCCGTCCTTACGCGCCTGCTCGATCACTTTGGGATCGCTGGGATCGAGAAAGACGTCGAGCTGCGCCTCGTAGAGATCGCGGTCGTTCTCGACGGAGGCCGCCGCTTCGATGCGGTCGGCGTCATAGAGCAGCACACCCAGATAGCGGATGCGACCGACACAGGTCTCCGAGCAGACGGTGGGCTGTCCGGCCTCGATGCGCGGATAGCAGAAGATGCACTTTTCGGCCTTACCGCTTTTCCAGTTGTAGTAGATCTTCTTGTATGGGCAGCCCGATACGCACATGCGCCAGCCGCGGCATTTGTCCTGGTCGATGAGGACGATGCCGTCTTCCTCGCGCTTGTAGATGGAGCCGGAAGGGCACGAAGCCACGCACGCCGGGTTCAGGCAGTGTTCGCACAGCCGCGGCAAGTACATCATGAACGTGTTTTCGAACTGTCCGTAGATGTCTTTCTGAATGTCGTCGAAATTCCGATCTTTGCTGCGCTTGGCGAATTCGCCACCGAGGATCTCTTCCCAGTTAGGCCCCCAAACGATTTTCTCCATCCGCTGGCCGGTGATCAGGCTGCGCGGACGGGCCGTCGGAGAGGCCTTCATCTCGGGCGCGCTTTGCAGGTGGTCGTAGTCGAACGTGAACGGCTCGTAATAGTCGTCGATCTGCGGCAGATTCGGATTCGCGAAGATGCGCATGAGCAGCTTCCACTTGCCTCCCTGGCGCGGCGCAATGGAGCCGTCGGCGCGGCGCACCCAGCCGCCATTCCATTTATCCTGGTTCTCCCATTCCTTTGGATAACCGATGCCCGGTTTCGTTTCGACGTTGTTGAACCAGGCGTACTCCATGCCGGGGCGGCTCGTCCAGACGTTCTTGCACGTCACGCTGCAGGTGTGGCAGCCGATGCACTTGTCGAGATTCAGCACCATGCCGATTTGTGCGCGTACTTTCATTGCTTGTCTCCATGATGCTGCGTCGCGCCGCTCGCGCCTTCGTCACGCGGCGTATCGAGCCAGTCGATCTGACTCATTTTTCGCACGACCACGAACTCGTCGCGATTCGTGCCGATCGTGCCGTAGTAGTTGAAGCCGTAGCTCAATTGCGCGTAGCCGCCGATCATGTGCGTGGGCTTGAGCACGATGCGCGTCACCGAGTTGTGGATCCCGCCGCGTATTCCCGTGATTTCCGAGCCCGGCGTATTGATGATCTTTTCTTGCGCGTGATACATGAGCACCATGCCGGGTTTGACACGCTGGCTGACCACGGCGCGTGCGGCGATCGCTCCGTTCACATTGAAGACCTCGATCCAGTCGTTGTCCTCGATGCCGGCTTGGCTGGCGTCGTCCTCGCTGATCCAGACGACGGGGCCGCCGCGATTGAGCGTCAACATCAGCAGGTTGTCGCTGTAGGTGCTGTGAATGCCCCATTTCTGGTGCGGCGTAATGAAGTTCAGCACGAGCTCGGGATGGCCGTTCGGCTTCACGCCGTTGATGCCGGCCGTGGCCTTCAGATCGACGGGCGGACGGTAGGTCGAAAACCCCTCCCCGAACGCGATCATCCACGGGTGATCCTGATAGAACTGCTGGCGGCCCGTGAGCGTGCGCCAGGGGATCAGCTCGTGCACGTTCGTATAGCCCGCGTTGTAGCTGACGGTTTCGCTTTCGATTCCGCTCCAGGTCGGCGAGCTGATGATCTTGCGCGGCTGGGCCTGAATGTCGCGATAACGAATCTTCTCGTCTTCGCGGTAAAGCGCGAGGTGCTTGTGTTCGCGGCCCGTCGCTTTCGTGAGCGCCTCCCACGCCTTGACGGCGACATGTCCGTTCGTCTCGGGCGCGAGGTGCAGAATGACTTCGCAGGCATCGATATCCGAGACGATGCGCGGCATGCCTTTCGTTACGCCCTCTTCGAGCGTCACGCCGTTCAGCTCGCCGAGCTGCTCGACTTCGGTGGCGGTTTTCCAGGCGATCCCCTTGCCGCCGTTGCCCACGCGGTTCATGAGCGGGCCGAGCGCGGTGAAGCGCTTGTAGACATTCGGGTAATCGCGTTCGACCACGGTGACCTGCGGCGCGGTCTTGCCCGGTATCAGCTCGCATTCGCCCTTTTTCCAGTCGCGTACGTCGAATGGCTGGGCAAGCTCGCCGGGCGTATCGTGCATGAGCGGCGTGAGCACGACTTCCTTTTCCACGCCGAGATGGCCGACGCAGACGTCGCTGAAGGCCTCGGCAAAGCCCTTGTAGATCTCCCAGTCGGAGCGGGCTTGCCAAACCGGATCCACGGCCGCTGAGAGCGGATGGATGAACGGGTGCATGTCGCTCGTATTGAGGTCGTTCTTCTCGTACCAGCTCGCGGTGGGCAACACGATGTCCGAATAGAGACAGGTGGTGCTCATGCGGAAATCGAGCGTGACGAGCAAATCGAGCTTGCCTTGCGGTGCCTCGTCGTGCCAGCGCACTTCGGCAGGTTTCGCATCGCCGGCGCCCAGGTCTTTGCCTTGCACGCCGTTATCGGTGCCCAGCAGGTGCTTGCAGAAATATTCGTGGCCCTTGCCCGACGAGCCGAGCAGGTTCGAGCGCCAGACGAACATGTTGCGCGGCCAGTTCTGCGGCGCGTCGGGGTCCTCGCAGCTCATTCGCAGGGATCCGGACTTCAGCGATGTCGCGACATAGTCGCCGGGCGCCATGCCCGACGCGGCGGCATCCTTGGCAACCTGCAACGGATTGGTATCGAGCTGCGGTGCGCTCGGCAGCCAGCCCATACGCTCGGCACGTACGTTGTAATCGATCATGCTGCCGCCGAATTGCGCTTTGTCGGCGAGCGGCGACACGATCTCGTCGACGCCGAGCTTCTCGTAGCGCCATTGGTCCGTGTGAGCGTAGAAGAAGCTCGTGCTGTTCATCTGACGCGGCGGACGAATCCAGTCGAGCGCGAAGGCGAGCGCGGTCCAGCCCGTTTGAGGACGCAGCTTTTCCTGGCCGACATAATGCGACCAGCCGCCGCCGCTCTTGCCGATGCAGCCGCACATCATCAGCAGGTTGATCACGCCGCGATAGTTCATATCGGCGTGATACCAGTGATTCATGCCCGCACCGATGATGATCATCGAGCGGCCCTGCGTCTTGTCGGCGTTAGCGGCGAACTCGCGCGCCACCGTGACGATCTGCTCGCGCGGCACGCCCGTGATCGCTTCGGCCCATGCGGGGGTGTAGGGCGCGTTGTCGTCATAGCTCGCCGCGCCACTGCCGAGGCCGCGATCGATGCCGTATTGCGCGGCTTGCAGATCGAACACGGTGGCGACGAGCGCGTCGACCGCCTTGCCGTCCTGCGTGAGGCGCATACGCGCGACGGGCACACGCGCCAGATTGATGTCCCCCTGCTGTGCGTTCGCGGTAAAGTGCGGCGAGTTCACGCCGCCGAAGTACGGAAACGCGACGTCGGCGATTTCCGGCACCTGGTCCGCGTTCTCGAGCACAGAGAGCTTGAGCTTGACTTCATGTCCATCGCGCGCGTCCTTGTTCTCGAGATTCCACTTGCCCGCATCGTCCCGGCCCTCGTCGCCCCAACGAAAACCGATGGCGCCGTTCGGCACCACGGGCTGGCCGGCGGTGTCGTAGGCGATCGTCTTCCATTCGGGGTGGTTGGCTTGATCGAGCGAACCGTCGAAGTCGCTCGCGCGGATGTAGCGGTCTGGCACGAGCGCCGTACGGCCGTCTTCGAGCGTGCGCGACCGAAGCAGCACGAGCATCGGCAAGTCGGTGTAGCGGCGTGCGTAGTCGTCGAAATAGGCGCTGCGGGTCTTGAAATAGAATTCGTTGAGCGCGACATGGCCGAACGCCATGGCCAGCGCGGCATCGGTGCCTTGCTTCGGATGGAGCCAGAGGTCCGAAAGCTTCGCGACTTCGCTGTAGTCCGGCGTGATCGCGACGGTCTTCGTGCCCTTGTAGCGGACTTCCGTGAAAAAGTGCGCGTCCGGCGTACGCGTTTGCGGCACATTGCTGCCCCACGCGACGATGTAGCTCGAGTTGTACCAGTCGGCCGATTCGGGCACGTCCGTCTGCTCGCCCCAGACTTGCGGGCTCGACGGCGGCAGATCGCAGTACCAATCGTAAAAGCTCATGCATACGCCGCCGATGAGGCTCAGATAGCGGCTGCCGGCGGCATAGCTGACCATGCTCATGGCGGGGATCGGCGAAAAGCCGATCACGCGGTCGGGCCCGTGCCGCTTGATCGTATAGACATTGGCTGCGGCAACGAGTCGATTGACTTCCTCCCAGCTGCTGCGCGCAAAGCCCCCCATGCCGCGCACTTTTTGGTAGTCGCGACGGGCCGCATCGTCTTCGACGATCGAGGCCCATGCGTCGACGGGGTCGCGGCATACCGTCAGCGCGGCGCGCCAGCGCTCGAGCAGGCGGGCGCGGACCATCGGGTACTTCACGCGGTTGGCGCTATAGAGGTACCACGAGTACGATGCGCCGCGCGCGCAGCCGCGCGGTTCATGGTTGGGCATGTCCCAGCGGGTGCGCGGATAGTCGGTCTGCTGCGTTTCCCATGTGACGATCCCGCCTTTGACGTAGATCTTCCATGAGCACGAACCCGTGCAGTTGACGCCGTGCGTGCTGCGCACGATCTTGTCGTGCGACCAGCGGTTGCGATAGGCGTCCTCCCACGTGCGGTCCTCGCCGGTGGTGACCCCGTGTCCGTCGGAAAAGGATTCCTTCGGCAGTGCGAAATGATTGAGGCGATCGAGAAAGTGGCTCATTTGTGGGCAATCCGTCGTTTCAGCAAGGCATCGGCGCGTTACGGCGCGCATAGCGCCACCAGGTCACGGCGATGCAGATGGCGTAAAAGCCGATGAACACATAGAGCGCCGCTTCGGGGCCGCCCGTCAGCGCGAGCGATGTGCCATAGCTCTTCGGGATGAAAAAGCCGCCGTATGCGGCGATGGCCGCGGAAAATCCGAGCGTTGCGGCAGCCTCGGTGTTGCCTTCCTTCGTAGCGTGCAGCACGGCTTCGCGATCGGATGCGTTCACCTCGCGCAGCTTGAGCGTCTGGAAGATGACGGGAATCATGCGGAACGTCGACCCGTTGCCGATGCCCGAGGTCATGAAGAGCACGAGGAAGCTGACGAAGAACCCGGCGAAGCTGCCGCCCGAGGGTCCCGACGGCAGGAAGTAGAGCACCCCGCCTACCGCGCATGCCATGACGACGAAGTTCCACAACGTGACCGGCGCACCGCCGAGCTTGTCGGCCAGCCAGCCGCCGAACGGGCGGATCGAGGCACCGATCAACGGGCCGAGCCATGCGTAGGCAAGCGCGTTGATGCCCGGGAACTGGCTTTTGATGAGCAGCGGAAAGCCGGCGGCATAACCGATGAACGAGCCGAACGTGCCGAGGTAGAGTACGCACATCAGCCAGTTGTCCTTTCGGCGGAAGATTGCGGCTTGCGCGGCGAACGATGCTTTCGCATCGGCCAGATCGTTCATGCCGAACCAGGCTGCGATAGCCGCGATCACGATCCAGGGCACCCAGACGAATGCCGCGTTCTGGATCCAGACTTGAGCGATCAAACCGTTCTTCACGATGGTTTGAGATGCGCCGCCGAACACGCCGAAGATGCCGGCCGTCACGACGAGCGGGCTCAAGAACTGCACCACCGATACGCCGAGATTGCCGAGGCCGGCATTCACACCGAGTGCGGAACCCTTGCGCTCGCGTGGAAAGAAGAAGCTGATGTTGGCCATGCTCGAGCTGAAGTTGCCGCCTCCGAAGCCGCACAGGAGCGCGAGGATGAGCATGGTGGGATAGCTCGTCGTGTTGTCCTGCACGGCAAAGCCGATGCCGATCGCGGGAACCAGCAGCGACGCGGTGGAGACCGCGGTCCAGCGCCGGCCGCCGAAGATGGGCACCATGAACGAGTAGAAGATCCGTAGCGTCGCGCCGGAGAGCGCGGGTGCCGCGGCGAGCCAAAAGAGCTGATTCGTCGAATAAGTGAAGCCGAGCAGCGGCAATTGCACGGCGACGGCGCTCCAGACCTGCCAGATCGCGAACGCCAGGAAGAGCGCGGGAACGGAGATCCAGAGGTTGAGCTTCGCGATGGCTTCGCCTTCCCGTTCCCAAAACGCCTTGTCCTCGGGCGTCCAGATTTCGAGCGTGTGCCCTCGTCGCGAGCCGAGGGGGGGCGATTCAATACCCATGAAGTCTCTCCGGGTTGCGGCGCGCACGGAAGGCGAGGGCGGGCCGCTCGCCCATTCCCCGCGTTGCAGTCCCTTGCGCGCTCGATCGGGATTGAAAATGTCACAGCGTGATAGTCGCCCTCGTGGCGTTGGGGGTATTGAGCGAGATCAAAGGACGCTGACGTTGGCGGCGAAGCGCGGCATATCGCGACATCGCGCCGCAGGAAGTCCGACTGTCGAGAAGAGCGGCGCGCCTCGAGACCGGGGCTTCCTCGAACGGCGCACGGCTTGCCAGGGCAACCGGCCCTCCTTAAACTCGCGCGTGATTCCACCAACAGGCGGCGCTGTTTGCGCGGCGCGTCGACGCCGATACAAAAGGAGCCCCACGAGCATGGCCGATTCCTATTTCCCGCGCTGGCGCCTCGCGCCGCGTGCCGTCGAAGGCCGTGTCGTCGGGCCCGACGAACGGCTCGCATGGCCGCAGACGATCGCAATGGGCGTACAGCACGTCGTCGCCATGTTCGGCTCCACGGTGCTTGCGCCATTGCTGATGGGCTTCGATCCGAATCTCTGCATTTTCATGTCGGGCATCGGCACGCTGCTCTTTTTCGTGCTCGTGGGCGGACGTGTGCCGAGCTATCTCGGCTCCAGCTTTTCGTTCATCGGGCTCGTCATCGCGGTAACGGCCTATGGCGGCCACGGCCCGAATCCGAACATCCCTGTGGCGCTCGGCGGCATCGTTGCCTGTGGCGCGGCTTATGTCGTCATCGGCCTGATCGTCGCGGCCATCGGCACGCGCTGGATCGAAACGCTGATGCCGCCGGTCGTCACCGGAGCCGTTGTTGCGGTCATTGGTCTGAACCTCGCACCGATCGCCGTGAGAGGTGTCAGCACGTCGGCCTTCGATTCGTGGATGGCGCTCGTCACGGTGCTGTGCGTTGGCATCGTCGCTGTGTTCGCGCGCGGCATGGTGCAGCGGCTGCTGATTCTCGTCGGCCTCATCGCTGCGTACGCGCTCTACGCGGTGCTCGCGAATGGCATGGGCATCGGCCGGCCGATCGACTTCGCGAGCGTGGCCAATGCTGCCTGGTTCGGCATGCCGCATTTCCGCTCGCCGGTCTTCGATCCGCACGCCATGCTGCTGATCGCGCCGGTCGCGGTGATCCTCGTTGCCGAGAATCTTGGGCACATCAAGGCCGTGAGTGCGATGACCGGGCAGAACCTCGACCGTTACATTGGCCGCGCGTTCGTGGGCGATGGGCTGGCGACGATCGTGTCCGGCATGTCGGGCGGCACGGGAGTCACCACCTATGCCGAGAACATAGGCGTCATGGCGGTCACCAAGATCTATTCGACGATCGTGTTCGTCGTCGCCGCGATCATTGCGATCGGGCTCGGCTTCTCGCCGAAGTTCGGGGCGTTGATCGAAACGATACCCGGGCCCGTGCTCGGCGGCGTCTCGATCGTGGTCTTCGGGCTCATCGCCGTCACGGGGGCGCGGATCTGGGTGGCGAACCGGGTCGACTTCTCGGACAACCGCAACCTCATCGTCGCAGCCGTCACGCTGGTACTCGGCGCGGGCGACTTCTCACTGAAGTTCTGCGGTTTCGCGCTGGGCGGGATCGGGACCGCGACATTCGGGGCGATTATCCTCTATGCACTGTTGCGGCGCGAAGCCGCACCCGGTCCGGTGCTTTGATCGCGCGCGAGGCACGCGCATGGCGCGAAATGCGCACCTTCACGGTGCGTCTTGCGCGCAGTGCCCCGACGTGATGCGCGAGCGGCGCGGTTTGCGCGATCCCGTGTGGTTGCGCACGGAGCTTGCTTGGTGGCGGTAGCCGTCAATAAGATCATTCCGAGGAGCTCCGCCAATGAACCCATTCACTTCGATCGAAAACGCCGGCCGGAGGCGCGCATGATGAGCGCGTTGCAAGACGCGCCGGTGACGCCGCCGGCCGGTTTCGAACTCGATATGGTCTCCGGACTGCAGCGTTACGCGCTGCGGCACCGCGAGCTGACCTTCACGAGCGTATTCCAACCCATCTTCAGCCTGGCTCACTTGCGCGCGGTGGGTTACGAGGGTTTGCTGCGCGCGCACGACTCCTTCGATTGTCCGGTGCCGCCGCTCGACGTATTCGGCGAGGCGTCGCGGCAAGGCGAACTCCATCATGTGGACCGGCTCGCGATGGCGCTGCACCTCGAGAACTTCAAGATGCTCGGTGCCGAGCGCGAGTGGCTGTTCCTGAATGTGCATGCGGGTGCGCTGACCGAGTCCTACCATGCGGCGGCGTTTGCCGCGAGTCTATCGAGGCTCGCTCTGCCGCCGCGGCGCATCGTGCTCGAGATCCACGAGGACCGGATACACGATTTCGAGCGCATCGCCGAGGAGGCGCGGCGTTTTCGCGAACTCGGGTTCCTCATCGCGCTCGATGACTTTGGCGCCGGCGATTCGAATCTCGAGCGCGTGTGGCAGCTCGACCCCGACATCGTCAAAATCGACCGGATGATGCTGTCGCATGCGGCGCATCGCACGCCGGCGGCAGCGATTCTGCCGGGCTTCGTCGCGTTGTTGCACGAAGCCGGCAAGCTCGTGCTGATCGAGGGTGTCGAGACCGAACACGAGGCGCAACTCGCCTTCGCCAGCGACGCCGATTTCGTTCAGGGCTTTTACTTCGGCAGGCCGGCTGCGGGCCCGGCCGATAGCGGCTACGCTGCCGCGCGCGTGGGGAACTCGCCGCTCATCACCGCTCGGAGACGGAATCGCGCGAGCGACGCCGTGCCGCGCGGCTCGCGCCTTATTTGCGCGCGTTCGCGCGAGCCGGCGAAAGGATTGCGGCCGGCGAGCCGTTGGAGGAGGTTTGCTGGAATTTTCTGGCGCTCGACCATGCCGCGCGCTGCTTTCTGCTCGATTCCGAAGGGCGCCAGGCGGGCCGCAACATCGTGCTGCGCGCGGATCGGCCGGGCCAAGAGGCGCGTTTCATGCCGGTTGCCGACGCCGAGGGCGCGAACTGGATGCGCCGGCCGTATTTTCGGGCGGCGATGGAAATGCCCGATCGCGTCCACGCGACGAAGCCCTATCTTTCGATCAACGAGGCGTTGCCCTGCGTCACGATCTCGCTCGCCGTCCGGATAGGCGAACGACTATGCGTGCTGTGCGGCGATATCGACTGGGTAGAGGACGAAGCCTCGATGGAATGAAAGCCGCTCTCTACTTCCCCGCGACGACCACCGGTATCCCCCGCAGCGCTCGAACGCCGCGCGCTTCGTCGAGCGCGCGCTGCACGTCCGGGCTCGTTGCCGTCTCGATCGCCAGCCGAGCCGCGATCTCGCGCTCGCTGCGTTTCATTGCCGCGAGATTCGCGAGCTTGACGTGGCCATACCCGCGCACGCGCGCGTAAAGGCCGGCAAGCGTCGCAACGTCGGCAGCCGTCGCGGTGCCGACGATCGCGAATGCGCGTTTCATGGTTTGCTCGTAGTCGTAAGCAAGTGCGCGCTCCATGCGCCGTTCGAGCGTCCTGCCGAACGGATCGAACGCGGTGCCGCGCAGCCCGCGGCAACGAGCCAACGCTCCGAACACGGGCCACAGCCATTGTCCGAATGCGATCTTGCGCGGCACACCGCCCGCCTTGGCCTTCGAAAGTGCGGGCGGCGCAAGGTTGAAGCGAATCTTGAAGTCCTTGCCTGCGCTGCCTTCGAATTGCGCCTCGAGCGCGCCGCGAAATTCGGCATCGCGATAAAGCCGCGCGACTTCGTATTCGTCCTTGACTGCGAGCAGGCGATAAAACGCCGTGGCTACCGCCTGCGCGATGCCTGCGCCCGGGGCGCGGGCGTCGGCTTCGCGCGCGAGCCCCACGAGGGCGCGGTAGCGTTCGACATAGCGGGCACCGCCGTAGGCCGCGAGCCGCGCTTCGCGATCGGCAACGAGGGCATCGAGTCCGGCGGCAGAGTCGGCAGCCCCATCGGCGGCCTCATCGGTCGAGAAACCGTGCGAGCGAGCACCGCGTGGCGCGTGCCGCTCGTCCCATAACGCGCCGAGTCCGGCCGGGTCGCCAGCCGCGAGGCGGCCAATCGAAAACGCGAGCCGGTTCATCGGCACCGCAACGTTGTTGAGTTCGATCGCGCGCATGAGTGCCGCGAGCGAGACCGGTACGAGACCGAGTTGCCAGGCAAAGCCGAGCATCAGGATATTCGCGCCGATGGTGTCGCCCAGAAACCTGGCCGCGACGCTTTGTGCATCGCACGTGGACATGAATTCGCTGCCCGCGGCGTGTCGCATCTTGGCCAGCAGTGCCTCGCTCTCGAGACTCGCATCGGGGTTGCGCACGAACGCGGCATTCGGAATGGCATGCGTGTTGACGACGATCCGGGTGCGCGAGTGCCGCACCGTTTGCAGCGCATCCGGGCTCGCGCCCACGACCATGTCGCAGGCCAGCAGTACGTCGGCTTGCTGCGTATCGATGCGCACCTGATTGAGGAACGCATCGCGCGCGGCAAAGCGCACATACGAGAGCACGGCGCCGCCTTTTTGCGCGAAGCCCATGAAATCGAGCACGGATGCGCTCTTGCCCTCGAGATGCGCGGCCATGCTGATGAGGGCGCCCACTGTCACGACGCCGGTCCCGCCCACGCCCGTGACGAGAATATCGTAAGGCGCGTCGCCGAGCGCCGCGCCCGGCTGCGGCAGCGCATCGACGCGCCGGGCCAGCGAAGCTTCGTCGAACGCGATGCCCGCGGCCTTTTTGAGTGTGCCGCCGAGCACGGTGACGAAGCTCGGGCAAAAGCCGTTGACGCACGAGAAGTCCTTGTTGCAAGACGACTGGTCGATGCGGCGCTTGCGGCCGAGCGGCGTCTCGACGGGTTCGACGGACAGGCAGTTCGACTGCGCGCCGCAGTCGCCGCAGCCTTCGCAGACGGCCTCGTTGATGAACAGGCGCCGGTCGGGATCGGGATACTCGCCCTTCTTGCGCCGCCGCCGCTTCTCGGCCGCACAGGTCTGATCGTAGATGAGCACGGTCACGCCTTCGATCTCGCGCAACATCCGCTGCACGGCATCGAGCTCGCTGCGATCGTGAAACGTCGTCCCCTTGGGAAAGAGCGCATGGTGCCCGTCGTACTTGTGCGGCTCGTCCGAGACGACGACGAAACGCGACACGCCTTCCGCTTCGACCTGCCGCGCAATTTGCGGTACCGAGATACTGCCGTCCACGGGCTGACCGCCCGTCATCGCGACGGCATCGTTGTAGAGAATCTTGTAGGTGATGTTCGTATTCGCGGCAACCGCCTGCCGGATGGCGAGGATGCCGGAGTGGAAATAGGTGCCGTCGCCGAGATTTTGGAAGACGTGGCGCGTCTTCGTGAACATCGAGTGCGAGGCCCAGTCCACCCCTTCGCCTCCCATTTGAATGAGCCCCGTCGTATCGCGCTCCATCCAGGAAGCCATGAAGTGGCAGCCGATGCCGGCTCGCGCGACGGAGCCCTCGGGCACGCGCGTCGACGTATTGTGCGGGCAACCCGAGCAAAAGTAGGGCGTGCGCTTCACGGCATCGGCGGCATTCGAGAGAATCTGCGGCGCGACGAGGTCGACCACGCGCTCGCGCCTGTCGAGCGCGGGCTTGACGCGAGCGAGCCATTGAGCGAAGTGCGGCAGCACGCGCGAGGGCCGCAATTCGCCCGTCGCCGGTAGCAGCGGGGCGCCGCTCGCATCGCGTTTGCCGAGCACGAGGGGGCGCGTATCCGCCGCGCGGTTGAAGAGGTGTTCCTTGATCTGCTGTTCGACGACGGGGCCTTTTTCCTCGATGACGAAGACTTCGCCGAGGCCCTGGACAAACGTATCGAGCCGCGTCGTTTCGAGCGGAAACGAGAGACCGACTTGATAGATCCGCACGCCGGCGGCCTCGAGCTCCTCGACGGTGAGGTCGAGCCTTCTCAGGGCCTCCATGAGATCGAGATGCGCTTTGCCGCACGTAACGATGCCGACGGTGGCATGCGGGCTCGGCGCGATCCATCGGTCGATGCTGTTGACGCGCGCGAAGGCTCGTACCGCGTCGAGCTTCGCCGCGAGCCGTGCCTCGATGGCGAGACTCGGCAGATCGGGCCACCGGTTATGCAGGCCATCGGTGGGCGGCGTGAAGTCGACCGGCGCGTTCCACTGCGTCGTGAGTGCATCGAGATCGACGGTCGACCCCGATTCGACGGTCTCCGAAATCGCCTTGAAACCGACCCAGGCGCCCGAGAAGCGCGACAGCGCGAAGCCGTAGAGGCCGAATTCGAGCATGTCCGAAACGTTCGCCGGATTCACGATCGGCATTTGCCACGACATCATCGTGAAGTCGCTTTGATGGGGCATCGACGACGACACACAGCCATGATCGTCACCGGCCACGACCAGCACGCCGCCATGCGGCGAAGAGCCGTATGCATTGCCGTGCTTCAGGGCGTCGCCGGCGCGGTCGACGCCGGGCCCCTTGCCGTACCACATCGCGAAGACGCCGTCGACGGTGCGCGCTTCGTCGGCTTCCACACGCTGCGTGCCGAGCACCGCTGTGCCGCCGAGTTCCTCGTTGATCGCGGGCAGGAAGCGGATGTCGTCCGCGTCGAGCAGCTTTTTCGCTTTCCACATCTGCTGATCGACCATGCCCAGCGGTGAGCCGCGATAGCCGCTCACGAAGCCGGCCGTATCGAGCGAGCGTGCCCGGTCGAGGCGCCGCTGCATCAGCATCAGCCGCACGAGGGCCTGCGTGCCGGTGAGAAAGATGCGGCCCTGCGTGGCGCTCAGGTTATCGGTGAGCCGATATTCGGATAGGGCGGGGGTGCCCTCGAGGGCCAGGCGCGCGGTCATGACGGGTGTCTCCAGTTATTGCGCCGCGCGGTACGTGCGCAGGCGGCAGGCCCGCGACGCGGCGTCGCGCCAGAGGCCAAGCCTCCATTCTTTCGCGGCAATAGTGGAGAGTTTTTGCTTTATCGCGCGCCGGTGGCGCTTATCGTGCGAGTTTCTGCCCGAATGGATCGGAATAGGAGTGAATTCAACTTCTGACTCGTGTCGAGCCCGCGGGCGCGTCGTCTCCGTCTTCGATGGGGACGACCTGGTGAAAATGCGTGTAATCGATATGGCGGATGCCGTGTTCGTCGTCCTGCAGCAGATCGACGAATCGATGGTCCCAGAGAATCTGTTCGTTCGGCCACGTGTAGCGCGCTTGCATCGATTGCGTCGTGGTTTCGTCCGACCCTTCGATGTGAATCAGCAGTGAGGCGCGGGACGCGGCGAGGCTCTCGGCCGTTGCGCCGTAAAGCGGGCTCGACTCGTCGATCACATGCATCAACACCCAGCCGAGCAGGAAGATCGGATGGCGATCGCGCAGCAGCGCGAGATCCGAAATGCGCCAGAGCGAGTAGCCCTCCGGGGTGGTCTCGTAGCGCATGAGGCGCAATTTGGCACCCGCTTCGACTATGACGTTTTGCCTCGCATTGGCGGCGCGGACCATCAGCGTGAGCCGGCCGTCGAGCTGGCGCACGACTGCGTAGCGCGCGAACATGATGCGCGCGCGAGGGCGCGAGAAGCGCACGAAGATCAGGCCCGTCGCCAACGCGATGCTCGACATGCCGGTGAATATTTCGAGCGTCGCGATCAGGTGCGCATAGGTCGTCTGCGGGTGCATATCGCCATAGCCGACCGTCGCGAGCGTCTCCACGCTGAAAAAGAACGCGCCGAGAAACCCGGTTGGAGACTGGTTGGCGATGGGCTCGTGACCGAGCAGATAAAGGCTCGCGAAGACCGTATTCAGGAGTACGAAGAAAGCGGCGAGGGACATGAAAAACATGGGCCAGCTCGCCGTCAATGCGCGGTGATAGATATCGTGCAGATCGTGATCGGGCAGACCGTGCGATACCACCGTGTTTCCGGTTTGCATGCGTAAGACGCGGCCGCGGCGCGCGCGCACGCCTGCGCTCTCCGGGGCGCCTGCCGACGCTTGGCGCGCGCGGCCTGCCGGCGCCTCTTGCGAAGCGGTTGTTCCGTTGCGTGCTGACGTATTGGCTGGCATTCGCGCGGGCCTCGGAGTGGATGCGGCCCGAGCGTAACACGGTGCCGCGCGATTGCCGATCAGGGGAACGCTTTGGGCTTCGGCACGCCGGCGCCATGCTCGATGTCGGTCACGGCGCGCTTGTGCGCGCCGTCGATCGCTTCGTCTTCGGTCGCATAGCCGCTGTCGCCGCCGACCGTCGTCCACTTCTGCACCGGTTTGTCCTGGTGGCGGATTTCGTACTCCGCGTCCCAGCGGGCGCCCTCGAGCTCGATCGCACGGACGTGAATCGAATAGACGCCATAAAGATAGAGTTGTTCGACCATGTTCGGCTCCTGCCGCGCTGGCCAGGCGCGAGTTCGGGAAAAGGGGTCTGCGAACGAAAAAGGGTGTTCGCGAAGCGGTCCATGAAGCATGGCCATAAGCAGGCCTACAAAGCGAGGCGACCTGCCACGCCCTCCAGAGCGACTCGCTAAAACTCGAGCTCGCCGAGGATGCGATGCGCGAGCGCCTTGGCCTCCTCGAGGGCTTCGACAGCACTCGGACTTGGCGCTTCCACCTCGTAAGCCGTCGTCTCGGGAGCCGTAGCGTCGTCGCGGGCCAGTGATACGACGCCTTGGAATTGCCCGTTGTCGAGCGGTCGCACGGCAGCCGTCGCCGTATAGATGCCCTTGGTGTAGGTCACGTCGTCCATGATGCCGCTCCTTTCATTTGGAGTGGATGCTGTTGCATCCTAGCACGCGTCGGACGACCCGTTTCGATGGCCAGCGGGCCTTTCGGGCCGCTACTGCGCGGGCATGAGCGCAACCACCTCGTCGAGCGTCGGCGAATGCGCTCCCGCATGCCCGCACGCCGCCGCGCCGGCGGCCAGCGCGAACGACAGATGCTCGCGCCAGCTGCGCTGCGGCCAGCGCATCGTGCTGAACAGAAAACCGCCGATCGAGGCGTCGCCGGCGCCGACCGTGTCCACGACTTCGACGCGCGGCGGCGCTGCCTCGATCGTTTCGCCCCCGGCGAGGAACGTGGCGGTATGCGGCCCGCGCGTGACGAGAATCGCAGCCTGCGGGTTCATTGCGCGCAGGCTGGCGAGCGCCGACTCTTCATCGGTGCCGAACAGGCACCGCAGATCCTCGTCCGACACTTTGACGAGATCGGCCAGTGCGGCCATCGTTTCGAGCGTGGGACGATAGCCGTGCTCCATCAGGTTGCGATAGTTCGGATCGAAGCTGATTTTCACGCCGCGAGCGCGCAAATCCGCCGCGAGCGCGACAAGCGTGGCCGCGAGCGGCTGGCGTGCGAGGCTGATTCCGCCGAAGTGCGCCCACTGCGCGGCCGCGCTCCAGCCCTCCGGCAGGCGTGCGGGATCGAATGCCAGATCGGCGCTGGCTTCGCCGATGAAAAAGTACGCGGGCGGGTGGGCTTGATGGACGATGGCCAACAGAGGCGGGCGTTGGGTGCGCTGGACGAAGCGCATGTCGAGTCCGGCGTCGAGGCTCGCCTGCCAGAGTTCGTCCGAAAAACAATCGGAGCCGATCGCACCGGCGAACGCGCTCGGCACGCCGAGCCGCGCCACCGCGCGTGCGACGTTCCAGCCCGCCCCGCCCGGATGCGAGAGCCAACGCGAATCCCGTTCGCGTACGAGATCGGTGAGGATATCGCCCGCGCTGACGAAAAGCGGGAGACCGGCAGCGTGGGGTGTGCTCATGAACGTTCGTCCGGTTGAGGGGGCGTCTGTCCGTCATCGAGTGCGTTCAGCACTTCGTAGCAGGCACCCATCGTGTGATAGTCGGTCTTCCCGGCCGGACTCTTCTCGTCGCTGTACTTGCGGTTGTCGCACGTCAGGATGCGGTACCACGCGCCGTGGCGATGATCGACGAAATGCGTCCAGCTGTAGCGCCAGATTTCGTCGTACCAGTCCCAGAAGCGCTCGCTGCCCGTCCGCTGGCCCAAGAGCGCCGCCGCGGCGAGCGTCTCCGCCTGCACCCAGAAGTACTTGTCGTGATCGCAAACGGTGCCGTCGGGCGCGAAGCCGTAGCACAGGCCGCCGTGCTCGTCGTCCCAGGCGTGCGTCAGCGCGGCGTCGAAAAGCTCCACCGCGCGCGGCAGCAGCCACGGCAGCGGGCGGTGCCGCTCGAGGATCAGCAGCAGCTTCGCCCATTCGGTCTGATGCCCCGGTTGGAAGCCCCAGGGACGGAAAATGTTCGAGCTGTCGTCTTCGTTGTAGTGCCAGTCGACGGACCAGTCGGCGTGGAAATGCTCCCAGACGAGGCTATGCGAAAGCTTCGCCTGGCGCTGGGTGATATTCGTGGCAATGCGCTCGGCTCGGTCGAGATAGACGAGATGGCCCGTCGCCTCGTAGGCCGCGAGCAGCGCCTCGGTTGCGTGCATGTTCGCGTTCTGGCCGCGATAAGTCGAGACATGCCAGTCGGGGGTGGCTTCGTCGGCATAGAGGCCGGCGGCCGGGTCCCAGAAACGCCGCTCCATCAGCTCGAACGTTTCCGCGATCTGGCGGCGAGCCTCCTCGATGCCGGCCGCGGCGGCGTGCGACTGCGCGAGCAGCACGAACGCCAGCCCATAGCAGTGCCGCGTGCCGTCGAGCGTGCGCTTCTCGCGATGGCGCCATTCGATTTCCCAGTCGTACCCCGCATGCTCGGCGTCCCAGTGCGCATCGCGCAGGAAAGCCAGTGCATGACGCGCATAGTCGAGGTATTGCGGATCGCCGAAGTGGCGATAGGCCATCGCATAGTTGTAGACGAAGCGGCAACTGCTGACGAGGTGGCGCGTCGTGCGGTCGTAGACGGTGCCGTCGTCCTTGAAGTAGTGATAAAAGCCGCCGGAAGGATCGTGTGCCGAAGGCGCATAGAACGCGAGCGTATCGGCAACATGTCCGAGCAGGAACTCGCGATCGCGAAAATCATCGACGGGCGGGACCGTCGAGTTCGTATGGATGGGGCCGAACAGCATGTTCGCGGGCTTTGTCGTTTTACCAGCGTTGGGTAGCTTCGTCATGGTGTCGTTTCCGTTGGAGCCACGGCGGTTCGCGCCACGTGCGGGTCATGGGAGGCTGCCGCGCCCGCGCTGCTTGCGCGCACGACGAGTTCGACGGGCAGGCGGACGTCGATTTCCCCGGGGGCATCGTCGAGCAGCAGTTCGACTCCGCGCACGCCGAGCGCCTCCTTGTCGGCGGCGATCGTGGTGAGCGGCGGGGCGGCGTGGGCCGACGCGGGAATATCGTCGAACCCGACGATCGCAATATCGTCCGGCACGCGCAAGCCGCGAGCCAGGCACACGCGCATCGCGGCCAGCGCCGCCACGTCGTTGTAGGCGAAAACCGCGTTCGGCCGCTCGGCCCCGGTGTGCGTGTCGAGCAGACGCTGCATCGCCTGGGCCGCCGCCATATCCGGCGCTAGGCTCGCGTCGATCGTCGCTTCGAGCGATGGATCGAAGAGCAGCCCCGCGTCGAAGAAGGCCCGGCGATAGCCGAGCGCGCGCTGGGCAATACTGTAATGGGCGAGCGAGCCGCCGATGAACGCTACGCGCGTGCGGTTCATGGCGAACAGATGTCGCATTGCCAGCGCGGCGCCCGCGCCGTTATCGAGATTGACCGAGCGCAGATTCGGCGCCCACAGGTCGATCAACACGAGCGGCCGGTCCATCGCGACGAGCGCCGCAAGCGTTTCCGGTTCGACGAAGCCGGCTACCGCAATGGCATCCGGTGCGTGCAGGCGCAACTGCTCGCCGATGTCTTCCGTCGGCCCCGCCGTCAGCAGGGAAGGCACGATACCGCGCGCACGACAGGTGTTCTCCACGCCGTGCAAGACATGCGAGAAAAACGGGCTTGCGGCGAAATTGTTGTGCTGCCGGTGCAGCAAGAAGGTCAGGCGCCGGATTTTCGGGCGCAACTGCGCAGCGTCATAGCCAAGGCGCTGTGCCGTCTCGACGACGCGCGCCCGCGTGGCTTCCGACAAACCAGGCTGGTTCTTGAGGGCCCGCGAGACAGTGCCGATCGACACGTTTGCTGCGCGGGCGATATCGCGAATGGTCGTGCTCATTGTGCGGCGCTTTCGATTCCTGCGATCCCGAGTTTCGGCGATTGTATAGTAAAAATCGCGAAAATGCGGGCCTCGGATGCCGTGGAATTCCCTCGAAAGCCAGTCGGGCAAGGCCGACCAGAACATTCTGTAGTTTAGTAAAAACAACTAAACAGGAAGGTTTGGGCACTGCGCTGGTGCGACGCTTGCGGGGCAGCGATATCGCCTGTCCGCTGCGTGTTCGCCTCGCATCGGCATCCATTCGCGCCCGGATGCGCCCGGATGCGCCCGGATGCGTCCTTCGCCGAATTCGGCATCACTCAGCGGCGAGTTCCTGCCGCTGTATCGCCGTTTGAGCTTCGCGTGGCGCGCCCGGTACGCGGCTGGCGTCTTTCGCGACGCCGGCGGTTGGGTCGGTGTCGGACGGATGCGGCGCGATCACCACACGATTGCGTCCGCTGCCTTTCGCATCGAGCAGCGCCGCATCCGCGCGCCGGATCACGCGGTCGATCTGTTCGCCCGGCAGGTGTTGCGCCACGCCAACGCTGATCGTCAGCGCAACCTCGAACTGCCGCATCTCCTCGACGCGTTTGCGCAGCCGTTCGGCGACGCGCGCCGCATCGTCCCGGTCGGTGTTCGGCAACAGCGCGACGAATTCCTCGCCGCCGAAGCGGCCGCAGACGTCGTTCGGCCTCAGACCGTCCTGGATCGCGCGCGAGACCAGGCGCAGCGCCCGATCGCCCGCTTCGTGGCCGAACCGGTCGTTGACCGACTTGAAGTGGTCGGCATCGATATAGAGGACGGAGAACGGCTGATGATGGCGTTCCGCGCGCTGCAGTATGCGCCGGCCCAATTCGAAGACACGACGCCTGCGCGGCAGTTGAGTCAGTTCATCCATGTCGGCGAACGCTCGCAACTGCTGTTCGAGCCGGAAGCTCTTTTTTTGGGAGCGCAGCGCGAAGAGATTCGCGACGAGGCTCGTGCAAATGGCGACGAACATCGAGAGGATCAACCCGAACCGCTCGCCCGCCGAGGGCGCGCCCCACTGCACGAGTACCAGCGGGCCGGCCATGGAGAGCACGGTGGCGGCCGCGAAATCCCAGCCGCGCAACAACACCGGACTGAACGTCAGCGGAATCAGTACGAACGCGGGCAGGAGCAACTGGGCGTGCGGGCCCCATTGAAGGACATGCCAGGCGAGCCCGGCTTCGAGCGCGGCAATGGCGACGAGCGCGGCGATGCTCGCGCGCAACGCGCCGCGCCGGCTCCATGCAACCACGAGCGCGGCGGCAATCGGCATCGCGGGCAGCGCGCCCAGCTCGCTTAGAACGCCGGGCCACCCAGCCGCGGCGTGGCCGCTGTGATGGCGCAGCCAGATGTCGCCGGCAACGAAGGCCACATAACCGAACAGCGCCGTTCCCAACTGCGCGCACAGGAATGACCACAGGCGTTCCGCGGCGTAATCGTCGAACGACGGAGTGTCATCGGAGGTGTCGATCGTCGTGGCGCGCCATCCCCGCCAGCGTCTCTTGCGACGAGGCCAATGAGCCGTGCCCTGACGGTCCTCGTCAGTCTGGTCCTCGCTGCTCATTTATTTTCTCTCTTGAAAGTGCAACTGCGGCGTTTTTGGAAAGCGCCCCCCGCTCGCAGACGCCATTCTAATATCGTCCAATATGCCGCGCGATGATTTTTACGATATTCCGTAACCCGACGGAAAATGCTGCGCCGCATCGTGCGCGGTATGACAGGGGCGCCTGCGCGGTACCCGCCGCGGGATATCCATGTCGGCAAAAGAGTTTGCCGGAATCTGCCGTTTTCGGGCCGTAATAATCGCGGCCGAATTGCAAACAATTGCAAACGTTTGCCGTTTGCATTCGGGAGGGTTATGCCGCACGACGGCATCGGCCTATTCCATTCGATTATCTTTTTTATTTGATATGACGAATTGCGCCGCTATGGCGCTGGCGCGTTCAAGGCGCGTCGGCCGGCCGCTCCGCGGTTTGAGCATGGCGATGGCCCCAGCGTTGAGCCAACGCGGCACACACCATGAGCTGCATCTGATGGAAGAGCATCAGCGGAAGCACGATCGCGCCGACCGCTTGAGCCGAAAAGATGACCTTCGCCATGGGAATACCCGAGGCCAGGCTTTTTTTCGAGCCGCAAAAGATAAGGGTGATGCGATCGGCGCGGTCGAATCGTAAGGCCTTGCCGGTCCACGCCGTAATGACGAGTGCGGCGCCAAGCAGTGCGCCATTGACCAGTAATAGCGCGGCCAGCGTGCCTGCGGACAGGTGATGCCAGAGTCCCTCGATTACCGCCTCGCTGAACGCCATATAGACGACCAGCAGAATCGATCCCTGATCGACGAATCGCAGTACGCGCCGATTGCGATCGAGCCATCGTCCGATCACCGGGCGCAACAGCTGCCCCGCAACGAATGGCACGAGCAGTTGCAGCACGATATCGCCGACGGTATGCCAGGCTGAGCGGGAGGCGCTCGTCTGATGCGTGAGCACGAGGCTGACGAGTGCCGGTGTGACGAAAATGCCGATCAGGCTCGAGGCCGATGCCGCGCAAACGGCAGCCGGCACATTGCCCTTTGCGATCGACGTGAAGGCAATCGACGATTGGACGGTGGAGGGCAACGTGCAGAGGAACAACACGCCCATATAGAGCGTCGGCGTGACGAAGCTCGCCATGAGCGGCTTCAGCGCCAGGCCGAGCAGCGGAAAGAGCACGAAGGTGCTCGCCAGCACGAGCAGATGCAATTGCCAATGTGTGGCGCCCGCGATCACGGCTTCGCGCGAGAGCTTGGCACCGTGCAGAAAGAAGAGCAACGCGACCGCCACATTCGTGACGACGTTCACGGCGACGGCAATTTCGCCGCGGCAGGGCAAGACGCTCGCCAGCGCGACCGTGCCGATGAGCGAGAGGGTGAAGTTATCGGGAATCACGAAGGGCAGGCGGGGCATGACGACCTTTCGAATGGGGCGGCCACGAGACGTACGGCAGGCGACGAACGCATGCTGCGCTCATCGAGGCAGCCCGCCGCGCCACGTTTGAGGAAAAAGACGCCACAGTACCACCACCGGTAACAACGCGTTACAACGGCGTCGCCCACCTAACACTTTTTGCCTCGACACGTTTCCGGGGGGCCCATAAATTACACCAGGACGCGGCCCCCGAAAGCCGATCTTCCGACGATCTTTAGGTAAGGATGGCGTGCGGCACCGCCCGGTGCCGGGCTTGGGGGCGATTGAATCGATCATGGCGGATTGGAGTTTCAACACCCTCTTACGTTGGACGGCAGTTGCGCTTTGCGCGGCCGCGATTCCGCTCGCGCGGGCGCAGCCGCACGCGGACAACATCAGTTTCAGGCCGCATGCGAGCCAGTTCGGGCTCGATCAGGCGCCGCGTCCCGCCGGGCGGTCCGAGCCCGGCTTCTATCAGACTGCCCATACCGAGGAGGGTCAGCGGCGCGGCCCCAAGCGCCCCCTCGCTCGCGGCGCTCGCCGCGGCGGGCGTCTCGTCGGTGCGCCGAGCGCGTCGCCCTCCGGCTTCCCCTATCGGCCCATCAGTCAGGACGCACGCAACGTGCCGCGGGCGCAAGGCAATGCCACGTATTTGCGCGCCGGTTCGATCCGCGATGCGGTGACGCGCTACAACGAAGAGCGCGATACCTCGCGCCCTGTTCCCCGACCCCCCGCGCCCAGCTCGCGACCGCCCGACCCCTCCATCTACCGCAACTAGGCCGGTAGGAGGTATTGGCCGCGTGCGCCCGCGTCGCGTTCACGGGTGATGCAAACACGCCACACTTTTTGCATGCGAGCAGCGCTGCGCGCCGCCGTATCGCACTGGTAAGACAAAACAATTTTGACCTCGCATCGGCCTGCGTCAACATAATCCCCAAGCCCGAAATCGGCGCGCCAAAACGCGCGGTTATGCGAACCGCTATACCCGCAATAAGCAAACGTATTTTTGTCCGGAAAAATGGTCCGCGACGATGACATCGCCCCAACCGGGAGCGAACCGGGCATAGCGGTTCGCGCGGACGTATGCCAATCAACCACAGCATTGACCGGGACAGTGCGCGAGCGCCGAGTCCGTCGATAGGAGAATTCATGAAAAGCACTGTCAGCCGTGCGCTGAAAATCAGTTTGCGACTGGCCGCCGCCGCGAGCGTGGCCGCGGCAGGCTCGGCCGCCTACGCGCAGTCGAGTGTGCAACTCTACGGCCAGGTCGATACCTGGGTTGGCATGCAGCAATTTCCTGGCATCCAGAAGGCATGGACCGTCGGCGGTGGCGGAATGTCCACGTCCTACTGGGGTTTGAAGGGTGCGGAGGATCTCGGCGGCGGTTACAAGGCGGTCTTCACGCTCGAAGATTTCTTCCGGGCTCAAAACGGCAACTACGGCCGCTTCACGGGCGATTCGTTTTTCTCGCGCAATGCTTACGTCGGCATTCAGTCGCCTTACGGGACCGTCACGGCCGGCCGTCTGACGACGCATCTGTTCGTCTCGACGATCCTGTTCAACCCGTTCATCGATTCGTATACGTTCTCGCCGATGGTCTACCACGTGTTCCTCGGCAACACGGCGGTGCCGACCGGCGCGACCTACGCAACCGATATCGGCGTGGTCGGCGACTCGGGATGGAACAATGCGGTGCAGTACTCGACGCCCGATTTCAACGGGTTATCGGGTAGCGTGATGTATGGGCTCGGGAATCAGGCGGGCCAGAACGGCGCGAAAAAGTGGAGCGCGCAATTTCTTTACTTCCATGGGCCGTTTGCCGCGACCGGCGTATTCCAGTACGTCAATTTCAATAACAGCCCCGGCGATCTCGCGGTGCCGCCGGCGTTCGGCAGCGTCGTGCCGTTCAAGAGCCAGAGCGTAGGCCAGCTCGGCGCCAGCTACGATCTGAAGTTCGCCAAGTTCTATGCGCAATACATGTATACGAAGAGCGACCAGCTCGGCGGCGGCAGCTGGCACGTCAATACGGGGCAAGGCGGCGTGACGGTGCCGGCCGGGCCCGGTTCCATCATGGCTTCGTTCGCCTATTCGCGTGATGGCGGCGGCCTCGATCAAACGCGCCGCTCATGGGCGCTCGGCTACGATTACCCGCTCTCGAAGCGAACCGACGTCTACGCGGCCTACCTCTACGACAAGTTGAGCGGATTGTCGACGGGGCAAACCGTGGGCGCCGGCATCCGCGCGAAGTTCTGATGCCCTGCTGCGCTCCCCCGGTGCTCCGTTTCGCATAACGGCGCGGGGAGCGCCGAGCCCCCTCGCGGCAGTTGCCTATACTGCGAAAAGCACCCGTGAGAATGGGGGAGACATGACCGATTTATCGACGCCGCAGCCCGTCGGCGATTTGGCGCCGAAAGCGCCTGCCCGCCTGCGTTTCGTGACTGCGGCCGCGCTTTTCGACGGCCACGACGCCGCGATCAATATCGTGCGCCGCGTCCTGCAGACGGGCGGGGTGGAGGTGATCCACCTGGGCCATAACCGCGGTGTCGACGAAGTGGCGCGCGCCGCACTTGACGAAGACGCCGATGCCATCGCGGTATCGAGCTATCAGGGCGGACATATCGAGTATTTCCGCTATCTGATCGATTGCCTGCGCGCACGCGGAGGCGAGCGTATTCGGGTATTCGGGGGCGGTGGGGGCGTGATCGTCGCCGACGAAATCGAGGCGCTCGAACGCTACGGCGTCGCGCGCATCTATTCGCCGCACGAAGGCCAGCGGCTCGGCTTGCAAGGGATGATCGACGATATGATCGCCCGCTGCCGCGAGCACTCGCCCGCGCCGGCGCAAGAGCACGGCGTGCCGGTAAATCTCGACGATCTCCCATGCGCCGAGGGCGAGCGCGCCTGGAGAACGCTTGCCCGCTTCATTTCGGCGCTGGAAAGCGGCTATGTCGATGCCGCAACGCGTGCCGCGCTCGCCGCGCGCGCCGCCGCGGCACAGGTGCCGGTACTCGGTGTCACGGGCACGGGCGGCGCGGGCAAATCCTCGCTGACCGACGAGCTCGTGCGGCGGTTTCGCCTCGACTACGGCGATGCGTTGCCGATTGCCGTGCTCGCCGTCGACCCGTCGCGCCGCAAATCGGGGGGCGCACTGCTCGGCGACCGCATAAGAATGAATGCGATCGGCGACTGGGGTCACGGGCCGCGTGTCTTCATGCGCTCGCTCGCCACGCGCGAGGCCGCGACTGAAGTCCCGGACGTGCTGCCCGATGCGATCGCCGCATGCAAGGTCGCGGGCTTTCAGTTGATCGTCGTCGAGACGTCGGGAATAGGACAGGGCGATGCGGCCATCGTGCGGCACGCCGCTCGCTCGCTTTACGTGATGACGCCTGAGTTCGGCGCGGCGAGTCAGCTCGAAAAAATCGACATGCTCGATTTCGCCGACTTCGTTGCCATCAACAAGTTCGACCGCAGCGGCGGGGCCGATGCATTGCGCGACGTTGCCAAGCAGGTTCAGCGCAACCGTGAGGCATGGAGCGAGTCGCCCGATGCGATGCCGGTCTTCGGCACCATAGCGGCCCATTTCAACGACGACGGCGTGACCGCGCTCTATCAGCGCATCGCGGCATCGCTGCACGAACTCGGACTGCCGCAGCCCGAGGGCGGCGGGCGGCTGCCGCGCGTGAGTGTTCGCCATTCGAGCGCGCGCGGCGCGATCGTACCGACTGCGCGCGTGCGCTATCTGTCCGACGTCGCGGAGGCCGTCCGCCGCTACCGCGAGCGGGTCGAGGCGCAGGCGACGCTCGCGCGCGAGCGTTGGCAGTTGCTCGAAGCGCGGCGCATGCTCGCTGAGGCGGATGTCTCGGCGCGCGGCGCGCAGCCGCCCGCGTGGGCTCCGCTGGCCGCCGATCTTTCACGGCTCGACGCGCTGATCGAGGCGCGCGAAACGCAGTTGGGCGCGCGCGAGAAAGCGTTGCTCGAAGCATGGCCGCGCACGCAGGCGGCCTACTCGGGCGACGAGCATACCGTGACCGTGCGCGGTCGCGAAATGCGTAATGCACTGACGGTGACGACGCTTTCCGGTACGACGATGCGCAAGGTATCGCTGCCGAAGTTCGTCGATCCCGGGCAGACGTTGCGCTGGCTCTCGCTCGAGAATCTGCCCGGTTATTTTCCGTTCACGGCCGGCGTCTTTCCGTTCAAGCGCGAGAACGAGGATCCGACGCGGATGTTCGCGGGCGAGGGCGATCCGATGCGCACGAACCGCCGCTTCAAGCTCCTTTCGAAGGGCATGCCTGCGGTGCGGCTCTCGACTGCGTTCGATTCCGTGACGCTATACGGCGAGGACCCGGACGAACGGCCCGACATTTTCGGCAAGGTCGGTAATTCCGGCGTATCGGTGGCGACGCTCGACGACATGAAGGCGCTCTACGATGGCTTCGATCTGTGCGCGCCGAACACGTCGGTGTCGATGACGATCAACGGTCCGGCGCCGACGATTCTCGCGATGTTCTTCAATGTCGCGATCGATCAGGCGCTCGAACGCCTTGCCGCGCGCGCGGCCGAGGCAGGCACCGAGCCGAGCGCCGACGAACGTGCCGCTGCGCGCGCCGAGGCGCTGCGCAACGTGCGCGGTACCGTGCAGGCGGACATTCTGAAGGAGGACCAGGGACAAAACACCTGCATCTTTTCGACCGAATTCAGCCTCAAGGTGATGGGCGACATTCAGGCGTACTTCATCGAGCACGAGGTGCGCAACTTCTACTCGGTATCGATCTCCGGCTATCACATCGCCGAGGCAGGCGCGAATCCGATCACGCAGCTCGCTTACACACTGGCAAACGGCTTCACCTACGTGGAGGCTTACTTGGCGCGCGGCATGCCGATCGACGCGTTCGCGCCGAACCTCTCGTTTTTCTTTTCGAACGGCATGGAGCCCGAATATACGGTCCTGGGCCGTGTGGCGAGGCGCATCTGGGCCGTTGCGATGCGCGAGCGGTACGGCGCCGGCGAGCGAAGCCAGAAACTGAAGTACCACGTGCAGACTTCGGGACGAAGCCTGCACGCACAGGAGATCGACTTCAACGATATCCGTACGACGTTGCAGGCGCTGATCGCGGTCTACGACAACTGCAATTCGCTGCACACCAACGCGTACGACGAAGCCATCACCACGCCGACCGACGAGTCGGTGCGGCGCGCGCTTGCGATCCAGCTCATCATCAATCGCGAGTGGGGACTGGCGAAGAGTCAGAACCCGAATCAGGGCAGCTTCATCATCGAGGAACTGACCGATCTCGTCGAAGCCGCGGTGCTGGCCGAATTCGATCGGCTGACCGAGCGCGGCGGCGTGCTCGGAGCGATGGAGACGGGCTACCAGCGTGGCCGGATTCAGGACGAATCGATGCAGTACGAACATCGCAAGCACGACGGCTCTTATCCGATCGTGGGCGTCAATACGTTTATCGGTGCGCACGGGCATGAGGCGCCGCCGCCGCTCGAACTTGCGCGCTCGACGCAATCGGAAAAGGAAAGCCAGCTCGCGCGCCTGGCTGCGTTCCAGGCGCGTCATCGCGACGAGGCCCCGGCCATGCTCGCGCGCTTGCAGCAGGCCGTAATCGACGACGAGAACGTGTTCGCCGTGCTGATGGATGCGGTGCGCGTATGCTCGCTAGGGCAGATTACGCATGCGCTTTTCGAGGTGGGCGGGCAGTATCGGCGGACGATGTGAGCGCGACGGGCAAGAAGCTCACGCACGCCCCGCGAGGCGTGAGCGCGCTTCGTCGTATTCGCGCGCCAGCCGCGCCACGAGTTCAGCCACGGTCGGGATATCGTCCATTAGACCGACGCCTTGCCCCGCGCCCCAGATGTCCTTCCACGCCTTCGCCTTATCGCCCGCGAAGTTCATCTTCGTCTTGTCCGACGCGGGCAGTGCATCTGGGTCCAGCCCGGCGTTCACGATGCTTTCGCGGATGTAGTTGCCATGCACGCCGGTGAACAGGTTCGTATAAATGATGTCGGCCGCCGTGGCATTGACGATCGCATGCTTGTAGCTATCCAACGCATGCGCTTCCCGTGTCGCGATGAAGCGCGTGCCGATATAGGCGAGATCCGCACCCATCGCCTGCGCGGCGAGGATCGAGCCGCCATTCGCGATCGCGCCCGATAGCACGATCGGCCCATCGAACATCCGCCGCACTTCGCCCACCAGCGCGAACGGCGACAGCGTGCCCGCATGGCCGCCCGCGCCCGCCGCGACGAGGATGAGCCCGTCGACGCCCGCTTCCAGCGCCTTTTGCGCATGACGCAGATTGATGACGTCGTGCAGCACGATTCCACCGTAGCTGTGCACGGCGTCAATCATTTCCTTCACCGGCGCGCGCAGACTCGTAATGAAAACCGGCACCTTGTGCTCGACGCACACACGGACATCCTGTTCGAGCCGCGCGTTCGACTGGTGAACGATCTGATTGACGGCAATCGGTCCGACGATTGCGTCGGGATGGGCCGCCTTATGCGCGGCAAGCCCTTCGCCGATTTGCGTGAGCCACTCGTCGAGCAACTCGGCCGGCCGCGCATTGAGCGCCGGAAACGATCCGACGATGCCCGCCTTGCATTGCGCAAGTACCAATTCGGGGTAGCTGACGATGAACATCGGCGATGCGATGACGGGCAGCGCCAGATTCTTGAGGACGGCGGGCAAGGCCATGTGCAGCCTCCTTCGGCAACGATCGGTAAGAGAACGATCGTTCGATTATACGAGCGCCGGTTCGCGATACGGCGCAGAGGTTTGGAGGGAGTGTTCAGGTTCTAGGATTGGTGTGCCGTAGAACGAACCGGGCGCGGCCACATCCGTAGAATGTGAAGCTACGCCAACAATGAGAAGAGGCAGGAGCGAACCGATGACATTCGCCGACTTTACCCCGTTTCGCGTCGCGACCGACGGAGCCGAGATCCATGGTCTCAAGGGCGGCTCGGGCGCACCGCTGTTACTGATGCACGGGCATCCGCAGACGCATATGATCTGGCATCGGTGCGTGGAACGGCTCGCCGAGCATTTCACCGTGATCGCGACCGATTTGCGCGGTTACGGCGCATCGGATAAGCCGGCGAGCGACGAAACGCATCTGCCTTATTCGAAGCGGACGATGGCGGCCGATCAGGTGGCCGTCATGCGGCACTTCGGTTTCGAGCGTTTCCTCGTATGCGCCCATGATCGCGGGGCGCGCGTCGCGCATCGCATGGCGCTCGATCATCCCGATGCCGTGGAGCGGCTCATGCTGCTCGACATCGCGCCCACGCTCGCGATGTACGAGGGCACGACGCGGGCTTTCGCGACCGCGTATTTTCACTGGTTCTTTCTGATTCAGCCGGAGCCGCTGCCCGAAACGCTGATCGGCGCGGATCCGAAGGTCTATATCGAGCGTGTCATGGGGTCTCGCCATGCGGGGCTCGCGCCGTTCGCGCCGCAGGCATTGAGCGCCTATATCGACGCACTGCGTCAACCGGGTGCCGTCCATGCGATGTGCGAGGACTACCGTGCCTCGGCGACGATCGATCTCGAACACGACCGTGCCGACATCGAGCGCGGTCATCGTATCGCGTGTCCGCTGCGCGTGCTGTGGGGCGCCGACGGCACCGTCGCGAAATGCTTCGACCCGCTGGCCGAGTGGCGGCGCGTTGCGCGCGACGTGAGCGGGCGCGCGCTCGAATGCGGCCACTACGTGCCGGAGGAGGCGCCCGATGCGCTGGTCGCCGAGATGCTCGGGTTTTTCGAGGCGCTCGAGCCGGAAGCCAGCCCCCGTATGCATTGAACCCGGCGCAAAAGAATCAACGCGGGCGGGCGAAGGCTCCGCGCCGATCTCATTCGACGGCTTCCTTGCGCTTTTCCCTCACCGTGGCCGTTTGGCGACGCGCGATGCCGGCTCCGGAGCTTTGTCGAGCGGTGGAAGCCGGCGGGCAATCGGCGTCGACTTGACGATGGCCGAGTTCGTTTCCGCGCGATCCGCGACTTTCGACAGAATGCCGTCCAGGTCTTCGATCGAACGCAGATAGAGCCGGCAGACGAAGCAGTCTTCGCCGGTGACCTTGTCGCATTCCACGAACTCCGGGATGCGCCGGATCGCTTCCTCCACGAGATGAAGCTGCCCGGGCAGCGGCCGCACGCGCACGATGGCCTGCATCGTGTAACCGAGCGCGCGCGGGTCGATTTCGATCGTGAAACAACCGATGACCCCTTGCGTTTCGAGTCGTCTCAGCCGCTCGGCCGTGCTCGGTGCCGACAGGCCGACCTCACGGGCCAGATCGGCGATGGCCGCACGCCCGTCTTCGGCGAGTAGCCGCAGCAAGGTGCGATCGATCGCGTCGAGCGCACCGCCAGCCGTCTCCGGCGGGTCTGAAAGGCGTTTGCCCATTTTTTCCTTCGTTTCGAAGTCCGATACGCTAAACGGCCTTAGTTTAGCTCTGTGTTCGAGCGTGTGTCATCGCTAGACTGGAGTGCGTCGAACCTGCACCGAAACCGATGCCGAAGGGAGCCAAGCAATGACGAATCAAAACCAGGGAATCCGGCGCGGCGCGCTTGAAATGAGTGCGGCGATGCTGATGTCGGGCACGATCGGCTGGCTAGTCGTGACATCCGGGCAATCGCCGCTGAATATCGTATTCGTGCGCTGCGTTCTCGGCGCGGCCACGCTCGCGATCGTCTGCGCGCGGCTCGGATTGATCCGGCGAGACGCGCTGTCGTGGCGCGTCGTCGGCTGGGCCTCGGTCGGCGGCGCGGCTATCGTGGCGAACTGGGTCCTGCTCTTCGCCGCCTATTCGCGGGCTTCGATCTCGATGGCGACCGCTGCCTACAACACGCAGCCGTTCATGCTCGTGGCGCTGGGAGCGATCGTTTTCCGCGAACGCATCACGGTGTCCACGGTACTTTGGCTCGTCGTCGCGTTCGTCGGGCTCGTCTTCGTCGTAAAGGTGGAACCGAGTGTGCTGGCTCTGCCCGGCGAATACCTCGAAGGCATCGGTCTCGCACTCGGCGCCGCGCTGTGCTACGCGGTTTCGTCGATCATCACGAAGCGGCTGGCCGGCACGCCACCGCATTTGATCGCGTTGATTCAGGTCGCACTCGGTGCGTTGATGCTGATGCCGTTCGTCGATTTTCATGCGCTGCCTCGGACGGCCGGGCCTTGGGCGAATCTCGCGACGCTGGGCATCGTCAACACTGGGTTGATGTACGTCCTGCTCTACGGGGCGATCCAGAAGTTGCCGACAGCCATGACGGGGGCGCTGTCTTTCATTTACCCGGTTGTTGCGATCATCGTCGATCGAATTGCGTTTGGGCAGACGCTGCAATGGATCCAATGGATCGGCGCGGCGATGATTCTGATGGCGGCGGCCGGCGTCAACTTGGGGCCGGCTTTGGGGAAATCGAAGCTGGCTCAGGCGATGAAGCAGGGCAAGCTGCGGCGCCGTTTGGCCAGGGGAATCGAGTAATTCGCGACTGGCCGGCTTGCCCGGAGACGCGCCGCCGCCAGCGCGGCTACTTTGCCTCGAACTGCGCCAGGCTGTGCAGGGATTTCACCGATGCGGCGACGCAGCGCGCGTCGGTATCATCCATATGACGCTGATCACGTCGAAAAAATTGTGCCGTTCGTCCGTTATGGCGAGCGGCTTTTCTTTTTGCGGCCAGCGGTTCGCGCTCGAGCGCGAACCAGGGCTGGGCCAGCGGCGCCGCACGGCCTCACGCCCGCAGCGCCACATCGGCCACCGGTGCGCCCGTCAGCGCGATCAATTCCTCGGGCGAGAGATTGAACACGGCATGCGGATGGCCGGCAGCCGCCCACAAGCTATCGAGCTGCAGCAAGTCCTCGTCGATCAGCGTCACGGGTGCCGTGACATGGCCGATCGGACAGACGCCGCCGATCGCGTAACCGGTCTTTTCCCGTACGAATTTCGCATCGGCGCGTGCGACGGGGCCCACGCGCTGTGCCACTTTCTCTTCATCGACGCGATTCGCGCCGCTTGCGATGACGAGCACCGGCGCATCGTCGTCGCGACGCCTGAAGAGGATCGATTTCGCGATCTGGGCGACAGAGCAGCCCAGCCCCGAAGCGGCCTCGGCCGACGTCTTGCCGGTTTGCGGCAGCATCACCACGGGTTTTTCATGGCCGCATTCGCGCAGCAACAGTGCCACGCGCCGGGCCGATTCGGGCAGCGCATCCAAAGGCTCCGAGGCATCGGGAGTCTCCGGCATATTGCTCGGCAAATAGTGTTCGTCGCTCATGGTAAAACGCTGGTTATCTGGATGAATGAGCCGGCGCGCGGGCGCCTATTTCGATTCCTGTTGGCTTTCCTTTTTCGCGAGCAGCGCGCGGCCTGCACGCGACACATTGGCTCTGCCGATCGAACTCGAGATGAACTCACCGGCGGCCACCACGCGATCGAGATCGATCCCGGTTTCGATGCCGAGACCGTTCATCAGGTAAAGCACGTCTTCCGTTGCAACATTGCCGGTCGCGCCCTTGGCGTACGGGCATCCACCCAGACCGGCCACCGACGCGTGGAAGATCTCGATGCCTTCGAGCAGCGCCGCGTAAATGTTGGCGAGCGCCTGCCCATAGGTATCGTGGAAGTGGCCCGAGAGCTTCTCGCGCGCAAAAACCTTCGTCACGGCCGACAACACTTCGCGGGTCAGCTTCGGCGTACCCACGCCTATCGTATCGGCGATGTCGATTTCGTCGCAGCCGAGATCGGCCATGCGCTGTACGACGTCCACCACGGCCGACACGGGCACTTCGCCCTGATAGGGACAGCCGAGCGCGCACGAGATGCTGCCGCGCAGCCGCAGCCCGTTATTTTGTGCGGCACGTGCGACGGGCTCGAAGCGCGAGATGCTTTCCGCGATGCTGCAGTTGATATTGCGCTGCGAGAACGCCTCGCTCGCCGCGCCGAAGATGACGACCTCGTCCGCCCGTGCGGCAAGCGCACCCTCGAAACCCCGCAAATTCGGCGTCAGCGCCGAATAGAGGGTACCGGTGCGGCGCGCAATGCCTGCCATCACCTCGGCGCCGTCGGCCATTTGCGGCACCCACTTCGGCGAAACGAACGAGGCCGACTCGATGTTCGCAAACCCCGCCTCCGACAACCGGTCGATGAGATCGATCTTCACCGCGGTCGGCACGAACGCTTTCTCGTTTTGCAGCCCGTCACGCGGGCCGACTTCGACAATCTTCACTGCGCGCGGCAATGACATGGGATGTCTCCGGATTCAATTCGTTCAGGAATGCTCACAATCGACAGGATACGCAACGTTAATAACCGCGCGCTACATCGACGATACCGCTCACGGCTTCGCCGCGGGAAAGCGCGGCGATCTTGGCGGCAATCTGCTGCGCGGCGGGCTCCCGAAGCGTTTGCGCGGAAGTATGCGGCGTAATCGTCACGCGCGGTTCGCGCCAGAAGCGGTGGCCCGCGGGCAACGGCTCTTCTCTGAAGACGTCGAGCGTTGCGGCTGCGATCCGACCCTCGTGCAAGGCGTCGAGCAGGTCTTCCTCGACGACATGTGCGCCACGCGCGAGATTCACGAGGTAAGCGCCACGCGCGAGACGCCCGAACGTGCGCCGGTTCAGAACGCCTTCGGTTTCGGGCGTGCTCGGCAGGAGATTGACGACCACCCGCGCGCCCTCGAGACATGCGTCGAGCGCGGCGGCGCCCGGCGCAGCGTCGCCCGGCGCCGCGTCGCTCGCGAACGTTTCGATTCCATCGAGCGTCTTCAGGCTGCGGCTATAGCCGCGCACCGGCAGGCCGAACGACGCCAACGTGCGCGCGACTTGCGTGCCGAGCACGCCCAATCCGAGCACGGCTACGACGAACGTCTCGCGCGGATGCGGATCGAGCACTTGCCAGTGAGGCTCGCCGCTGCGCTGCATGAGTTCGTATTCGTCGAAGCGGCGCAGGTAGCGTAAAACGGCGTACGCCGCGTATTCGTTCATCTGCGCGGCCATGCCCGTGTCTTCGAGGCGAATCAGCAGCACGTCCGGAGAAAGCGTGCCCGGCGCTTCCCGCTCGAAACGCAGGATCGCATCGACACCGGCGCCGAGGTTGAAGACCGCCTTGAGCCCCTCGCGCGCGGTGAACAGCTCGCGCGGTGGGCGCCAGACGATCGCGTAGTCGGCGTAGGCCGTATCGCCGGGGCGCCAGACGCGAATGTCGGCGTCGGGCAGGACGCGCGCGAGCGACGCGCGCCATGCATCGGCGTCGCCCGTTTCGGGCGCGAAAAAGAGGACTTTCATGCGGACTCGGCGGATGGCTTGGCGTGCGTGTTGCACCCCGAATGGCTCGAAGCCCAGTATTTTACGTGCTTGCGTCGCACGACGCGCATCGCGCGCGGCGAAGGCTCTACCGGTGAATGCGTCCCAATCCTTCGCCTGCCGCTATTGCACACGGTGTGCGGCCGATAAGATGCGCCCGCTTTCCAACTCAATGGAGTCATAGCGTGCATATCGAATCGATGTATTTGATGTCGGACAACGGGCGGTTCGCCTGTGTCGACCCGGCCTTTGGCGATTTGACGATCAGAAACGAACGCGCGGGCGATTCGTGCCGTTTCCAGGCCGCGTTCGATCCTGTCGATCGGCTCGTCCGCTTCTACAACCCTGCCACGGACCGCGGTTGGGCCTTCGGGGCCGATCCCGCGACCCCACACGTCGATCACCTCGTGATAGCCAAGAAAGAAGGCCTGACGGACTTCACCTATCGATTCGTCGATGAAGCGCAAACGCTCATGACACTGCAAGACGACGAAGGGCGATATATCTCGCGTGTCGACATCGGCCGCCCGATGCATTACCTCGCGGCCGAGGCAACCGAGTTCGGCCCGTCGAGCCAGTTCAGGGTGGTCCGCCTGGAGGACAAGGTATGAGGAGTTAGCGACCGCCCTTATCGGCGCCCGGCATGGCGCCTGCGCCCTGGGCGCGCATCCCCAATCGCTCCAGCAGCTTACGATCGCTCTGGGCCTGCGGATTGCCCGTCGTCAACAGCACATCGCCGTAGAAGATCGAATTCGCCCCGGCCAGGAATGCGAGCGCTTGCAGCCCATCGTTCATCTGCTGCCGGCCTGCCGAGAGGCGCACCATCGCACGCGGCATCGTGATGCGCGCCACGGCGATCGTGCGAATGAATTCGAACGGATCGAGCGGTTCGACTGCCTCGAGCGGTGTGCCTTCAACGGCGACGAGGTGATTGATCGGCACCGACTCCGGATAAGGGTCCAGATTCGCGAGCTGCGCAATCAGCCCCGCACGTTCGCGGCGCGATTCGCCCATGCCGATGATGCCGCCACAGCAAACGTTGATGCCCGCATCGCGCACGCGATCGAGCGTCTGAAGCCGGTCCTCGTAGGTGCGTGTCGAAATGATCTGTCCGTAGAACTCGGGCGACGTGTCGAGATTATGGTTGTAGTAGTCGAGGCCGGCTTCTCCGAGTGCCTTGGCCTGATGCGCTTCGAGCATGCCGAGCGTCATGCAGGTCTCGAGTCCCATGGCCTTGACGCCTCGGATCATCTTCTCGATCGGCTCCATATGGCGCTCCTTGGGATTGCGCCACGCCGCCCCCATGCAAAAACGTGTAGCACCGTTCTCTTTCGCAGTCCGGGCCGCGGCGAGGACGGCATCGACATCCATGAGCTTCTCGGCCTTCAGGCCGGTGTCGTAATGGGCAGACTGCGAGCAGTATTTGCAATCCTCTTCGCAGCCCCCGGTCTTGATCGAGAGCAGCGTCGAAAGCTGCACTTCGTTGGCGTCGAAATGCTCGCGATGCACCTGTTGCGCGCGGTAGAGCAGATCGTTGAACGGCAACGCGTAAAGCGCGACCACATCGGCCACGCGCCAGCGCGATGCGGCGGCACTTCCGGGTTCGGTAGCGGATGTCGGGGCCGGAGCGGCAGGGGCGGCAGTCTGTGCTGATGTCATGTCGTCAGTCCTGATCGGGATGCAATGAATGCTGGGAGGCCGACGCCCGCGCCGTGCGCAGCGCGAGCAGCAACGATGAAACGTCGAGCCGCGCGGCGGCGCGCTCGGGGGAGGCGGGTGTGAGCCAGGGCACCGAGCCGATGAGCGGCGCGCCATGCTCGCGCATGAGCCAGCCGCGCAGCGTATCGATGTTCTCGTCGATGAAGCGCATGTCGGGATCGACGACGTTCGCGATCCATCCGACGAGCGTCAAGCCGCGTTGCGCAATGGCTTGCGCCGTGAGCAGCGCATGGTTGATGCAACCCAGTCGCACGCCCACGACGAGCACGACGGGCGAGCCGAGCGCGACGGCAAGGTCCGCTGTGTCGCGCGTATCGGTGAGCGGTACGCGAAATCCGCCGACGCCTTCGACGACGACGATATCGGCACGCCGCATCGCTTCGCGATGGCAGGCGACGATTTGCTCGATATCGAGTGCGACACCTTCGTGCGCCGCGACGATGTGCGGAGCGGCCGGCGCCCGAAGTAGGAACGGCGTGCGCAGTTCGGGCGGCAACGGTGTATTCGCAACTGCATCGAGTGCATCGGTATCTTCGTTATGCCATACGCCGTCGCGCTCGAACGCGCCCGCGGCGACCGGCTTCATCGCGGCCGCGCGCAGCCCCGCGTGAGCGAAGCCATGCAGCAACGCACACGAAGCGAATGTTTTGCCGATTTCGGTGTCCGTGCCCGTCACGAAAACGGACAACGCGCTCGAGAGCGATGCGCTCATGCGTTGCCTCCCGCTTCTATGCGCGACAGTGCGTTTTCGAGCCGTGCAAGATCGTCGAACGAATGCCCGGCCGAAAGCGATATGCGCAGCCGCGACGTGCCGACGGGGACCGTCGGCGGCCGAATCGCGGGTACCCACAAGCCTTCGGCGTCGAAGCGGGCGGCGAGCGCGAGCGTCGTTTCGTTATCGCCGATGACGAGCGGCTGAATGGCCGTGTGCGAATCGACGGGCTGCCACTGCGAGGCGCGCAACATCGCGCGCGTGCGTTCGATCAATGCCCGCAGATGCGCGCGCCGGGCATCGCCTTCGTCGCCGCGGATCAGCTCGAGGCTGGCCGATACCGCGTGCGCGACGGCAGGCGGTGACGCCGTCGTGAAGATATAGGCGCGCGCGCGTTGCACGAGCCATTCGATGACGGTCTCGTGTGCGATTACCGCGGCCCCCGCGACGCCCGCGGCTTTGCCGAAGGTGCAGATGTAGACGAGATGCGGGGAGCGCAACGCGAGCTCAGCGACGACGCCGCGCCCTTGCGGCCCGAGTACGCCGAAGCCATGCGCATCGTCGACGACGAGCCACGCGCCGTGACGCTCGGCCAGCGCGAGCAACGTGGCCAGCGGCGCGACGTTGCCGTCCATGCTGAATACGCCGTCGGTCACGATGAGCTTGACGCCCGCATCCGATGCGTCGAGCATCGCCGCGAGCGCATCCGTATCGGCGTGCGGGTAGATCTGGACGTCGGCACGTGAGAGGCGCGCGCCATCGATCAACGAGGCATGATTGAGCGCATCCGAATAGAGCGTCGTACCGCGTCCGGCGAGTGCGGTCAGGGTCGCGACGTTCGCCATGTAGCCGGTGCAAAAGCTCAGCGCGCGCGGTGTATCGACAAAGCCGCCGCAGAACGCCGCGAGTGTCTGTTCGAGTTGCGCGTGAGCGCGCGAGTGGCCGCCCAGCAAATGTGAACCGCCGCTGCCCGCGCCGTATCGTTCGGCGCCCTCCGCGACGGCGGCGGCGAGGGCCGGATGAGCGGCCAGGCCGAGATAGTCGTTGCTGGCAAAGCCGACGATCTCGCGGCCGTCCACGCGCATATGTGCGGCACAGGCCGTCTCGGCAATGCGCCGATGCCGTCTCAGGCCGCGCGAATCGAGTTCGGCGAGACCCTCGCGCAGCGTTTCGAGCAAGTACATCGTCACCCCCGATATTCGATCGTCGCCTCGAACGTCTCGCGCGTGCGGGCCGCGGCCCACGCGATCGTTTCGTCGTCGAGAACATAGGGCGGCATCAGATAGACGGTCGTACCGATCGGCCGCAGCAGCAGCTCGCGCTCGAGCGCGGCTTCGAAAAAGCGCCGCGAGAACGTGCGCGCGGCGTCCGGCTCGAGCATGGCATCGAATGCGACGATCGTTCCGCAGCGGCGCATGTTGCGCACGGCGGGGTGCCGGGCGAGCGGCGCCAGTGCCTCGAAAAGAAGCGACGATTTACGCTCGTTTTCGGCCAGCACGTTCGCGTGCCCGAGAAGATCGAGCGTTGCCAGCGCCGCACGGCAGGCGAGCGGGTTGCCGGTGTAGGAATGCGAGTGCAAAAAGCCCCGCGCGGTATCGTCGTCGTAAAAGGCCTCGAAGACGGTATCGCGGGAAAGCACGATCGACAGCGGCAAATAGCCGCCCGTGATGCCCTTGGAGAGACACAGGAAGTCAGGCCAGATATGTGCCTGCTCGCACGCGAAGAAGGTGCCGGTGCGTGCGCATCCGACCGCGATTTCGTCGGCGATCAGATGCACGCCATAGCGTTCGGTCAGCTCGCGCAAGCCGCTTACGTAGGATGGATCGTGCATGGCCATGCCCGCCGCGCACTGCACGAGCGGCTCCACGATCACCGCGGCGATCTGCTGCGCACGCGATTCGAGGAGCTGGCGGACGTCGTCGAGTGCCCGGGCCGCGACGTCGGCTGCCTGCTCGCCTTCTTTTGCAGCGCGCGCATCGGGCGACGCGACGACGTGCGCGCGCCGGATCAGCGGATCGTAAGCGTCCTTGAACAGCGCCACATCGGTTACGCCGAGTGCGCCGATCGTTTCGCCGTGATAGCCGTTCGCGATGCAGACGAATTCGCGCTTGCCGTCCTGCCCCCGGTTGCGCCAGTAGTGAAAACTCATCTTCAACGCGATCTCGACGGCCGATGCGCCGTCCGATGCAAAAAACGCGTGACCGAGAGTGCCTTGCGTCAGTGCGCGAAGCCGCTCGGCAAGCTCGACGGCCGGCGTATGCGTACAGCCGGCGAGCATCGCGTGCTCGAGCGTATCGAGCTGGGCTTTCAGCGCGGCATTGATCTGCGGATTCGCGTGGCCGAAGAGATTCACCCACCATGAGCTAATCGCATCGAGATAACGCCGCCCCGCATGGTCGTAGAGCCACGGGCCTTGGCCGCGCGAGACGGCGACGAGCGGCATGCGCTCGTGGTGCTTCATCTGCGTACACGGATGCCAGACGGCCTGCAGACTGCGCGTGACCCAATCGTCGCGCGCGATGCGTTTCGTGTCGTTATTCGTCCCGATGTTCGCGTCTCTATCCAATCGCTACTCCGAATGTTCAGGCGTGCCTCGGCGCTCTTCGTGCGCGATGCGGCTGCATTAAAACGGCCACATGTATCGCACTTCGTGGGCGCGGCAGCAATCGCGGATCGCAAAAACGGACGTGAGAGTAACGCGTTCCTGGAGCCGATGCACGCGTGAAATCGGATGGCGAAGACGGGCAAGATCGCGCCTGTTCGATACAGCTCGGGGCGCTTCACATCAGAAACCGTGCGTTGCCCACCGTTGACGACGGCAAAGTGACCTCACGCCCCCAAAAAAACCTATCGAAAGGCCAGGATTCGAGCGCAAAAACGCAGCGGGACGTGCCTTTGCACGTCCCGCTGCGGATCGAACTCGGAATGGGATCAGCGGCTCGCGAGCGAACCTGCGGCGATAGCCTCGGTGTTCGCCGAAGCCTCGTGATCGCCTGCGTCGTTGCGCGTCGATGCGGTTCGCGTGCCGTCCTGCCAGACGACTTCGCTGTTGACTGCATAGAGGCTGCAGGCGGCGCCGTGGTTCTCGCGGCGACAATTGTTCAGCGCAACGGCAACGGGATCGTCGCCGCCTTCGGCCCACGACCACGCGCCGGAGGACGAGATCGCGAAAGCCCGGCTCGGGAACTGACGGAGGAACTTGCTGTAGGCGGCGCGCCCGGCGGCGTCGACATAAGGCACGGCGTTGATCGAATCGACGGCGGCATAACCCGTCGCCTGCGGCAGGGGCGGATTGTCGACGCGGTACTGCATGCGCGTCGGCATGCCGATGCGCGCGAGAAACGCATCGACGGCCGGCCACCAGACCTGCACGCCGTCGCGATCGACGACGAGCCGGTGCGCATCGTTCTTGTACGAGCCGAAGTCGACCATGCGGGCATGCGCGCCATGTTCGACATACGCTGCGTACATCCGGGAGACGAGATCGGAGGGCCAGATCGAGTCGTTGTCGCCGTAAAGCCACAGCGACGGCAGCCGCTCATGTTGGCCATAGGCCTCGAATGCGTGCGTCAGATTGTCCTTCCAACCCTCGCAGGCGTCTTGGCGCAGCCCGCCCGAGAAATTGATGAGGCCGCGCACGCCTGGCGCGGTAGTTGTGGCGCCATAGGCAATCGTCGCGAGGCCGCCGTGCGAGGTGCCTGCCACGACGATGTGGGCCGCGTCGACATACGATTGCTTCGACATATAGGCGATCGTCGCAGCGACGTCGTCGGCTTGCGCCATGCCGTTTTTCTCGACGTCGCAGCCTTCTTGCCGATAAGTGCCGCCCGAACCGGCGAAGCCTTCACGATTGGGCGCGACGACCGCGTAGCCGCGGCGTACGAACTCCCGGGCGAAGGCGAGCGGACGGCTGCGCGCCTGCGCGTGCGGATCGCCCGGCATCTTGCCGTGATTGAAAACGACCGTCGGGAACGGACCCGGGCCGTCGGGCTTGAAGATTGTCGCCTCGAGTGTGATCGAGCCCACAGTATCGACGGGGATGCGTACGATACGCTCGTTCAAGTCGGAAGCAACGTGAGGCAGGCCCGTGTCGCCGAACTCGAGCCGCGTGACGCTCGGTGCGGAAAGGGGGCCCGGTTCGTTCGAGGCGAGCACGGGATTTTGCGCCGTCGCGCCCGAACCCGCCTGGGCCGTCGCCCAGGCGCACACGCACAATCCACCTACCAATACTTTTTTCCAACTCATGCGTGTGCCCGCTCTGAAATCAAATGCATGCCGACGACGGGTCTTCGTCCCGAGGACTGCTTACTGCCGACCCGGATCAGTATCCGTGTTCGCGTTGCTGAGCTTTTGCCGGAAAAGAGGCGGGCAAAGGCTGCAATTCGCCCATTCGGTGCGCGGCGCAGCTGGGCATCGTTGGCGTAGGAACACGGGAGCACGACGCGTATCCGTCACGCCGGCGAGCTAGATAGGTCTGCTATCTATCGCCGCACGCGACATCGACCGGCCAAACCCGGCCGGCGACGACCCGCAAAAGAAGAATCGTCTGAGTGATACGCGACATGCGCGATGCTCATCCTAGCTGGACAAAATGCGCGCGCAAATGGAGGACAACCCCAGTTTGTTTGCGCAAACGTTTGGGCATCGGCGCAGTGATGCGGAGTCAGCGGACGCTTAATTGGCGGTATTTCGAGCGATACCCACTATTTAGGAATCCGAATAGTCGGCGAACTGCGGACACGGATCGGCGAACCGCTCAGGCAACGGCTCGCTGCGCAGGCAAGTGGGTCATCAGGCCGAGGGTGTCGCCGTCGCGTGCGAGCGCCGCGCGCATCGCACGCTTGCCGTTTTTCCAGTGTGCTTCGAGCTGGGGATGCGAAAAGTCGAAGGTCTTGTAATAGTCCTGGCACGGCTTGTCGTCGTAGACCACATCCAGAACGCTCAGCGATGGCCTTTGGAGCGTCGCGCGTGCGTCGTCGTAGGCAGACGTTTGCCGGCACGTCTCGGGGACGGTGTCGAGGAGTGCGGCGAGCGACGCCCTTGTCTCGTCCATCGCATCCAGCATGGCCCGCGTGGGTTGCGTCCGAGCCGTGTATTGGAGGTCCTGCATGACGGACGCAATCGCGGTGGAATCGACGGGCACGGTGCCGGGTGCCCGCCAGAGATCGACCGCAATGGCGAGCGTCGGAACCTGCGGCCAATCGAGCAGCAGGCACTCGAGCGGCGTATTCGAGATCAGGCCGGCATCCCAATAGTGCATGCCGTCGATTTCGATGGGGGCAAATCCGGGCGGTAATGCGCAACTGGCCAGGACGTGCTCGGCCGTGAGCCGCGTACGCCGGTTATCGAAATAGACGCATCGGCCGCTGCGTACTTCCACCACCCCGAGCGACAAGCGCATCGAGCGCGCATCGTTGATGCGGTCGAAATCGGCGAACCGTTCGAGCGTGTCGCGCAGCGGCGAGACGTCGTACCAGCTCTCGAATTCCGAGCCGTAATAGCGCTGCATGAAGGTCGGCACAGGCTTGGGCCGAAAAAAGCCCGCGCGGCCCCGCACGAAAGTGCTCCATGCCCGCAGCGCCGGCGGGTAGGGTAGCGCGGGCTGGCTGATCGTCTCCCAGAACGCGCGCAGTTGCTCGAGCCGGCGCTCGGGGGGATTGCCGGCGAGAATGGTGGCGTTCAGTGCGCCGCTCGAAATGCCGACGGCCCATGCCGGTTCGATGCCAGCGGCTTGAAGCGTTTCGTACGCCCCGCACTGAAAGCTGGCCAGTGCGCCGCCGCCTTGCAGCAGCAGCGCGATCTGAGTGGGCGCGAGCGCGGGCGCATCGGAGCGTTGAGCGGATCGGGGCATGAGGCGTGACCGTTTCGGATTCTGGGCTTGTCACTGTGCCCGAGCGGCCGACGCGCGGGAGCGCGAAAATTCGCCGATTCGCCCGTGCGAGGCCGCGAGTGGCTGCACTTGCCTCGAGAGTCAGCGCTCGCTCACCTCCCCATCGACATAGCGCCATCGGCCGTCGTCCGAGCGCGTGAAACGGCTGAGCTCGTGCAGCCGATGGCCGCGCCCGCCCTGCTTGAACCGCGCGACGAATTCGACGCATTCGTGAGCCGAATCGAGCACCTCGTGGCGTTTGATCTGCAGCCCCAGCCAGTTGGGCGCGTCGGGCGCCGCGGGATCGACATCGAGATCGCGCGGGCAGGTGGCGGGATCCCACGTTGCGCGCAGATACGCCGTATCGCCGAGTACATAGGCCGTATAGCGGGAGCGCATCAGTTCGAGCGCGTTGGGCGCGTGGGCGGCGCCGCTCAGATAGCGGCCGCAGCACTGCGCGAAAAGCGGGGCTTTGGCCGTCGGCGCACGGCCCGGCGCGGCACCGCCGCACGGACAGACAGTCGCCGTAGCTTCGATTCGATCAGCCTTCATCGGATAGACGCATTACGGGCCAAGCGCGGCGCGCACAAGGCGCCGCGCGGCCGAGCGGAGTACTCAAGCGAGCCCTCGCGCGATGAGGATTTTCTGAATGTCGCTCGTACCTTCGTAGATCTGGCAAACCCGCACATCGCGATAGATGCGCTCCACCGGAAAATCGGTGACATACCCGTAGCCGCCAAAACTCTGGAGCGCGGCCGAGCAGATCCGTTCAGCCGCTTCCGACGCAAAGAGTTTCGCCATGGCCGCTTCGGTCAGACACGGCAGTCCCGCGTCCTTCAGCGAGGCGGCATGCCAGACGAGCTGACGCGCGGCTTCGAGTTGCGTGGCCATTTCGGCGAAGCGGAACTGCACGGCCTGATGATCGAAGGTTCGTTGTCCGAAGCTTTCGCGCTCGCGGGCATAGGCCAGCGCTGCGTCGAATGCCGCGCGCGCCATTCCCACGCTTTGCGCCGCGATGCCGATGCGCCCGCCCTCGAGCCCCGATAGCGCGATCCGGTAGCCTTCGCCTTCGGCGCCGATGCGGTTGCCGACGGGAACGCGGCAGTTCTCGAAGACGATCTGGGCCGTGTCCGACGAGTGCTGGCCGAGCTTGTCCTCGAGCCGCGCGACGATATAGCCGGGCGTCGCCGTCGGCACGATGAACGCGCTGATGCCTCGCTTGCCCGCTGCCTTGTCGGTCACCGCCAGCACGATGGCCACGTCGCCTTCCTTGCCGCTCGTGATGAACTGCTTCACGCCATCGATGACGTAGCTGTCGCCATCGCGTCGCGCGCTCGTGCGCAATGCCGACGCATCCGAGCCCGCCTGCGGCTCCGTCAGGCAAAACGCGCCGAGCATCTCGCCACGCGCGAGCGGGGCAAGCCAGTCGCGCTTTTGCGCGTCGCTTCCATAGGTCAGCAAGATGCTGCACACGGGGCAGTTATTGACGGAGATCGCGGTCGACGTCCCGCCGTCGCCTGCCGCGATCTCTTCCAGAATCAGCGCCAGCGCGAGTGCGTCGAGCCCCGCGCCGCCGTGTTCGGGGGGGACCATGACGCCGTACGCGCCGAGTTCGGCGAGCTGGCGATGCACGTCTTTTGGAAAGACGCGGTCGCGGTCCCAGGTTGCGGCATGCGGCAGGATCGCATCGCGCACGAACGTGCGCACCGCATCGCGGATCATCGTGTGATCCTGATCGAGCACCATTGAATCTGTCTCCTCATCGATAAGATCCGACTCGCCTCTGTCGTCGGGCATGTCGGTGCGCGGCGTCGGCCCGCGCGAGTCTCACCAGTCGATCGTCGTGCCGTCGTACTGCACGAAGTGTCCGTTGAATGCTTTGCGCGCGGCACCCGCTTGCGCGATCACGTTGCGCATGCCGGCCACGCTCGACGCAGGATCGAGCGCGGCTTGCGCACCGCCCATGTCCGTTCGCACCCAGCCGGGATGGAGTGCGATGCAGCTCGCGTGACGCGTTTGCAGCGCGGCGATGCGTACCGCGCAATTGAGCGCCGCCTTGCTCGTGCGATAAAGCCAGCCTGTCGTGCCCGTTGCCTCGCCGATGCTGCCCATGCGGCTCGACAGCACGGCCAGGACCCCTTCGACGGATTCGACGAGCGGCAACAGCACGGGGATCAGCAGCATGGGGCCGCGCACGTTCGTCGTCATGACGTAGTCGAAGTCTTCGACCGAAAACGCTTCGACGCCTTCCGTCTGCGGTCCGTAGACGCCGGCTGCGATGACGGCGACATGCAAACGCTCGCCCGCGAGTCTGTCCGCGAAGGCGGCGATTTCGTCGGGCTCAGTCGTGTCGAGCGAAACCGCTTCCGCGCCGAGCGTGCTTTCGAGCGCTTCGAGCGACCCGCTATCGCGCGCCGTGGCGATGACGCGCCAGCCTGCCTCGCGGTATTGACGGACGAACTCATGGCCGATGCCGCGCGATGCGCCTACGATCAATGCTGTTCTCATGTCATTCGTCCCTCGGAAAGCGCCGCCGCGGACCGCTACGACCTTGGCCGGCCGGCGCGCGCGATGAACCCTCGAAGATCAGACGATCTCGATACCCATGGCGGTTGCCTCGCCGCCCCCGATGCACAAGCTGGCAACGCCGCGCTTGCCGCCGTACTTCCTGAGCGCGCCGATCAGCGTGACGAGGATGCGGGCACCCGATGCGCCGATCGGATGGCCGAGCGCGCAGGCGCCGCCATGGACGTTGACCTTCTCGTGCGCGATCGCATGCTCGCGCATCGCGGCCATCGTGACGACGGCGAACGCTTCGTTGATCTCGTACAGATCGACATCATTCGCGCGCCAGCCGTTTTTCTCGAGCAGCTTGCGGATCGCGCCGACAGGGGCGGTCGTGAACTTCGACGGTTCCTGAGCGAAAGTCGAATGTCCGACGACGCGCGCGAGCGGAGCGAGCCCGAGTGCCTCGGCGTGCGCGGCCCGCATCATGACGAGCGCCGCCGCGCCATCCGAGATCGACGACGAGTTGGCAGCGGTGACCGTGCCCGTCTTGCTGAAAGCGGGCTTGAGCGTTGGAATCTTCTCGAGATTGGCCTTGAACGGCTGCTCGTCGCGCGCGATGGTGGTCTCGTCGCCCTTGCGGCCCGCCACTTTCACGGGCGCGATTTCCCACGCGAACGAGCCGTCTTCGTTGGCGCGTTTCGCGCGCACGAGCGATTCGACGGCGAACGCATCCTGCGCCTCGCGCGAAAACCCGAACGAAGCCGCGCATTCCTCGGCGAACGTACCCATCAACCGCCCTTTGTCGTACGCGTCTTCGAGGCCGTCGTAGAACATGTGATCGATGACCTGCCCGTGCCCCATGCGCATGCCGCCGCGCGCTTTCGGCAGCAAATAGGGCGCGTTGGTCATGCTTTCCATGCCGCCCGCGATCGCGACGTCGACCGATCCGGCCGCCAGCATGTCGTGCGCGAACATGGCCGCGCGCATGCCCGAGCCGCACATCTTGTTGACGGTCGTGCAGCCGGTCGAAAGCGGCAGTGCCGCGCCGAGCGCCGCTTGGCGCGCCGGTGCCTGGCCGAGGCCTGCAGGCAGCACGCAGCCCATCAGCACTTCGTCGATGGCCTCCGGCTTCACGCCCGAGCGTTCGAGCGCGGCGGCAATGGCGGCCGCGCCGAGCTGAGGCGCCGTGAGCGAGGCCAGCTCGCCCTGGAAGCCCGCCATCGGGGTGCGGGCCGCGCCCACGATCACGATCGCGTCGCGCGCGTTTGCTTTCGCGTCAGTCATGTTTGATCTCCTGGATGACACCTTCGACGATGGCGCTCACCTTTTCCAGCTGGGCGGCGTCGGCGGCGACCATATCGTTCACGCTCGAGCCGGCCCCCTTGGCCGACAGCGCGGCGATACAACGTTCGTAAGTCGCACCCACCATCTCGGCGTTCGAAATGGTCATGCCGAGATTGCGCATGCGTCCATCGTGCACGCCGTAGGTCCAGCCGTGCACCGTCAGCGGCTGGCTGCGGGCCCAGGCATCGTTGACGATGGTCGTGCGGCAGACGTTGACGACCTGCTCGATCGTGTTGAGCTCGACGAGACGCCGATGACGTACTTCGCCCATCGGCCATTCGTCGAGCAGCGCCGCATGTTTGGCTCGCACGTCATGAATATGGTGCAGCCAGTTATCCGCCAGACCCACGCGCCGATCGAAGAGCGCCGCACCCACGCCCGAGCAGCCATAGTGCCCCACGACCATGATGTGCTTGACCTTCAGCAGATCGACGGCGAACTGGATGACCGACAGGCAGTTGAGGTCCGTATGGACGACCACGTTCGCGATATTGCGATGGACGAACACCTCCCCCGGCGGCAAACCGATGATCTGGTTCGCCGGCACGCGCGAATCGGAGCAGCCGATCCACAGGTACTCGGGCGTTTGCTGGTCCGCCAGGCGCGAGAAGTACTGCGGGTCCTCGGCGAGCTTGCGCTCGACCCACGCCTGGTTGTTGACGAAAAGCTGTGCGAGGGGATGGTTTTGGTCGATTTCGTTCATAGTCGGATCAGTGGTTGGACCTCGGCGTAGCGACGTGTGCCTGCCGCGCGCGGCGTTGGACGGGCGATTCATCGTCCCGGGACGAAAAGCCCCGGCCGTTCACGCTGCCTGCTTGTCGTCGTCGGACGCATTGCCGTCCGCGTCGCCCTCGGTTTCGCCGGCAGGGCGAAAGCGGTGGGGGTAGCGTTTGCAAAAGCGCACGCTCTGGTCATAGGGGAAAAAATCGGGCAATTCGCCCCTGAGAAGAAGCTCCTTGTGTTTTTGCCACAAGGCGGGGTCGAAGAAGTCCGCATGGTGGCGTAGAAAATGGCGACGCACGGTAGGGTCGCCGAGCAAAAACGTGCCGTACGTTTCCGGAAAGATGTCGTTCGGACCGACGGTGTACCAGGGCTCCGCCGAAAGCTCGTCTTCCTCGGTTTGCGCTTGCGGCACATGGCGCACGTTGCAATCGGTCAGATACTCGATTTCGTCGTAATCGTAAAAGACCACGCGCCCGTGCCGGGTGACGCCGAAGTTCTTGTAGAGCATGTCGCCGGGGAAAATGTTCGCCTGCATGAGCTCCTTGATCGCATCGCCGTACTCCTTGATCGCGTGATCGATGTCGGCCTCCGTGCCGTTTTGCAGGAACAGATTCAGCGGCACCATGCGGCGCTCGATGTACAGATGCCGGATGATGAGGCAGTCGCCCTCGTATTCGATCATCGAGGGCGCTTCTTTTTCGAGCTCGCGGATCAGTGCGTCGTCGAGCCTCGACAACGGCAGTGCGACGCTCGAATATTCGAGCGTATCGGCCATGCGTCCCAGACGATCGTGCCGTTTGACGAGCAGATACTTTTCCTGGATCCGCTCGCGCGTCGTGTCCTTGGGCGGCGGAAAGTAGTCCTTGATGAGCTTGAAGACGTACGGAAAAGACGGCAGCGTGAACACGATCATCACGAGCCCCTTGATGCCCGGCGCGACGATGAACTGGTCGCTCGAATGCGAGAGGTGCTTGAGCAGGTCGCGATAAAAAAGATTTTTGCCCTGCTTTTGCAGTCCGAGCGACGTGTAGATTTCGGCGTTCGGTTTGCCCGGCATCAGTGTGGCGAGAAAGTCCACATACGCCGACGGCACCTCCATGTCGACGAGGAAATAGGAGTGCGAGAAGCTGAAAATGATCTGCAACTGCTCGCGCTTGAGCAGGACCGTATCGAGCGCGAGCACGCCGGGACGTACGTGGCGGATCGGCACTGCGAACGGCAGCAGCACCTCGCCGTTGATGATCCGTCCGACGATGTAGGCCGCCTTGTTGCGGAAAAAAAGCGACGACAGCACGTGCACCTGGAAGTTGAACGCTTCCGAAAACGCACCGTAGGTGTCGTGGATCATGTCGATGATGCAAGCGACGTCGCGCTCGAGGTCATCGAACGGCACGTCGAGCTGGAAGTTCGTGACGATGCGCTCGAGCGTTTTCGCGAGACCGTCCTTGCCCGGGTAATAAGCGCGATAGGTCGGCTTGGCCGCGGGCTCCTCGTTCTCCAGATATTCGGTGGAGATGACGGGGCGCACGAACAGGAAGTCGTTGTTGAAATACGAGCGGTGCAAAATCTTGCAGCAGACCGAATTGAAGAACGTTTCCGCGCACTCCGGCTGCAGATGATGCGTCAGCAGTCCGATGTAATGCAGCTTGATCTGCTGCCAGATTTCGTCGTCGATATTTTCCGCGTCGTATTCGTCTTCGAGCCGCATCACGCATTCGTCGACGCGATTGTCGTATGAGGCGATGCGATCCCGGGCGAGCTTTTGCAAGCCGTGCCAGTCTCCCGCTTCGAAGAGCGTCTTCGCATGCACGGCCGCTTCCCGAAACGCGCCATAGTGGCGGTTGAATCCCTCGAGGATCGACTGTGCGACATCGAAGCCGATCTGCGAGGACAGCAGTTTCGGAAACTGATTCATGAGCGCTCCGCCTCGCTGGCTTCGTTCGTCTCGCTCTCGGCCAGCATCGAGCGGCACTGCGCCTCGTGCTGCGCGAGGTCCTGAAGCGTTGCATTCAGATCTTCGAGCTGCTTTTCGAGCACGTCGCGATGCTGCGCGATGGTGGCGAGAAACGCCTGCAATTGCGGCACGGTGTCGGTCGGCGATTCGTAGAGGTCTAGCAAGTTGCGAATCTCCGAGAGCGTGAACCCCAGGCGCTTGCCGCGCAGCGTCAGCTTGAGCCGCGTGCGGTCCCGATTCGAATAGACGCGGCGCAGCCCGCTCGAACCTTCGCGGCGCGGCGCGAGCAATCCCTGATCTTCGTAGAAGCGGATGGCGCGCGGTGTGACGGCGAATTCTCGCGCAAGCTCGGTGATCGTGTAGTGCTGGCTCATAGGTCGGGATCGGCCGAACGCCCGCGGCAATGGCCGCGAATGACGTTTCGGGCAGATCGGGTAGAATCGATCGACGTTTACGTTATCGTCAACTTCCGCAAAGCGCAACTGGCACCGTTTGTCGGGGGCGCGGCGACGGGACGGCCAAGAGAGTTTTCGACTGATGAATATCCTCGAGCATCAACTCGACTATCCGTTCGGCGACACGCTCGTCGAGCCGGGGCACACGCGTGAAGTCGCGCCCGGCATCTATTGGCTGCGCATGCCGCTGCCGTTTGCGCTCGACCACATCAATTTGTGGCTGCTGCGCGATGAAATCGATGGGCGGGAGGGGTGGACGGTCGTCGATTGCGGTATCGCCGACGAAACCATCAAGGCGCATTGGGAGGCGATCTTCGATACGCAGCTCGATGGGCTGCCCGTGCTGCGCACGCTCGTCACGCACTGCCATCCCGATCACCTCGGGCTCGCCGACTGGATTTGCAAGGGCGGTGCGCGCGAGCGCTGGGACGTGCGGCTCTGGATCTCGCTCGGCGAGTATATGTTCGGGCGCGTCATGGCTGCGGGAGACGGTTCCAACGCCGGTGGTGCGGGCGCGGCGCGTCATTTCGCGCGGCATGGGCTCGCCGATGAGGACGCACTGGAGAAGCTGCGCAATCGCCGCGACTACTACAGCAGGCTCGTACCGTCGATTCCGTCGCAGTTCCGCCGGTTGCGCGATGGCGATACGTTGAGAATCGGTGCGCACGAATGGCGCGTCGTGGCCGGCTACGGCCATTCGCCCGAACACTGCGCGCTTTTTAGCGAGGACGCGGGCGTGTTGATTTCAGGCGACATGGTGCTGCCGCGCATTTCGACCAATGTATCGGTATTCGACATCGAGCCGGAGGGCAATCCGCTGGCGTTGTACCTCGAATCGCTCGGTCGCTACGAGGCGATGCCCGCCGATACGCTGGTATTGCCCTCGCATGGGCGGCCGTTTCGAGGGCTCGCCACGCGCATCGCGCAATTGCGCGCGCATCACGATGCGCGGCTCGCCGAAGTGCGCGAGGCGTGCGCGCGTGCGCCGCAATCGGCAGCCGAGATCGTGCCCATGATGTTCAAGCGCGCGCTCGACGTTCACCAGTTGACGTTCGCGATGGGCGAAGCGCTCGCGCACCTCAATTTGCTGTGGCTGGCGGGCGAGCTCGAACGGGTCGAAGGAACGGACGGGGTCGTGCGGTTCCGTCTTCAGAACGCGTAAAGGCCGAGCGCCGATTTGACCCACTCGAGCGTTTGCTGCGTCACGACGCGGGCCAGCATCGTACCGTTGCGAACGATGTCGCGCACAGTGTCCGCGTCGGCGGCATAGGCGGCGCGACGCTCGCGCAGCGGGGCGATGACACTGATCAGGATGGCTTCGAGCCGCTGCTTCAGCACGCTATCGCCGAGGCCCCCGCGCCGATAGTGGGCCTTCAACGCTTCGAGTTCGGCCGTCTCGGGATCGAATGCATCGAGGTAGGTGAAAACGACGTTGCCTTCCACGCGGCCCGGGTCCGTGACGCGCAGGTGCTTCGAATCGGTGTACATCATCTTCACTGCGTGGCGGATCTCGTCGTCGCTGGCCGACAGCGCGATGGCATTGCCCAGCGACTTCGACATCTTGGCTTTTCCGTCGATGCCGGGCAGCCTGCCGAATTCGGAAAGCAGCGCCGTGGCCTCGGGCAGGAGGTTTCGCCCCGACTGGCGGTTCAGGCGCCGCACGATCTCGTTGGTTTGCTCGATCATCGGCAATTGATCCTCGCCGACCGGTACCACGGTGGCGCGGAATGCCGTGATATCGGCAGCCTGGGCGACGGGGTAACAGAGAAAGCCCGCCGGAATGTCGCGGGCGAACCCGCGGGCGTGGATCTCGTCCTTCACCGTCGGATTGCGTTCGAGCCGCGCGACGGTGACGAGGTTGAGGTAGAGCATCGTCAATTCGCTCAGCGCCGGCAATTGCGATTGCAAACAGATGGTGACCTTGGCCGGGTCCAGGCCGACTGCGAGATAGTCCAATGCCACTTCGTCGACGTTGCGTGTAACGCGGGCGGGATCGTTCATGTTGTCGGTCAACGCCTGAGCGTCGGCGATGAGCACGAACTGGCGATGGCTGTCCTGCAGCGCGACGCGATTGCGCAGCGAGCCGAGGTAATGGCCGATGTGCAGCGGGCCGGTCGGGCGATCGCCGGTCAGTATCGTGGGCTTGTCCATGGTCGATGATGTCGCTTCTAAGGTCGCCCCCACATTGTCGTCGCTCGCAGCGGACCGCGACCGGAGAACTTTCTGACTTTGCAGCGCAACGCCGACGGCCGCCATGCCCGGGGCGCGCAGGTCCTACCCTTAGCCGCCGCCTGCGCTGGCCTCGCTCATTTGCCTGGCTCGTTCGAGCAACAATTCGCGCTCGCGTCCGTTTTGCGTCATCGCGGCGGCGCGCTCGAATTCGGCGCGGGCCGCCTCGTGCCGGCCGAGCTTCGCGAGCAAGTCGCCGCGCACGCTCGGCAGCCAGTGATAGCGCGCAAGCGACGGCTCTCCCGATAGCTGCTCGACGACGGCGAACCCCGCTTCCGGTCCGAACGCCATGCCGACCGCCACAGCGCGATTGAGTTCGACGACGGGCGAAGGCGCGACTTGGGCCAGCGCATCGTAAAGCGCGACGATTTGGGCCCAATCGGTTTCGGCGGCGCTATGCGCCCGCGCGTGGCAGGCCGCAAGTGCCGCTTGCAGTGCGTAGGGCCCCAGCGTGCCGCCGAGCGATTCGGCCCGCTCGAGTGCGGCCAGCCCACGGCGAATCAGCAGCGGGTCCCAGCGTGAGCGGTCCTGATCGGCAAGCAGGACAGGGCGTCCGTTCGCATCGGTGCGCGCGTGAAGGCGCGACGCCTGCAGTTCCATCAGTGCCACGAGCCCATGTACTTCGCTTTCTTCTTTCGCTAGCTCCGCGAGAATGCGGCCGAGCCTCAGCGCTTCATCGCATAGCGCGGGCCGCATCCAGTCGTCGCCCGCCGTCGCCGCATAGCCTTCGTTGAAAATCAGATAGATCACTTCGAGGACCGACGCCAGTCGCGTCGCGCGTTCGTCGGCCCGCGGTACTTCGAACGGAACTTTGGCGGCGGAAAGCGTCCGTTTCGCTCGGACGATGCGCTGCGCGATCGTCGGCTCGGAGACGAGAAACGCGCGTGCGATCTCGTGCGTCGTGAGCCCGCCCAGCAGCCGCAAGGTCAAGGCCACGCGGGCATCGGTCGACAGCACCGGGTGGCAGGCGGTGAACACGAGACGCAAGAGATCGTCGCCGATGTCGTCCGCGCGCGCGACATCGAGCCCGTCGACGAAATCGGGCGTGATATGCGCTTCGAGCGCGTCGAGGTCGCGGCCGATCGCTTCGTGCTTGCGGGCATGCAGCGCATCGAGCCGCAGCTTGTCGAGCGCGCGATGTTTGACCGTGGCCATCAGCCAGGCGCCGGGATTGTCGGGCACGCCCTCGCGCGGCCAATGTTCGAGCGCGGCCACGAGCGCATCCTGCGCCAGTTCCTCCGCCACGCCGATATCGCGCACGAGCCGCGCCGCGTGCGCCACGACGCGCGCGGCCTCGATGCGCCAGACAGCCTCGATTGCGCGGTGCGTCGCGTTCGTCGTTTCCGTCGTTTTCACCGTCGCTCAGCTCCGTATCGTCTGGCGCTCATGTTCGAGCGTCGCGGCGCCGGCGGTGCCCGGCTCGAAATCTTCCAGCTCGAACACCTCGCGCACCTCGATCGTTCCTTCTTCCGTCTCGCCGAACGGCGCAGGGAAGCGCCGTGCCCATTCCATCGCTTCTTCGCGCGAGCGGACCTGGATCATCGTATAGCCCGCGATGAGTTCCTTGGTTTCGGCGAACGGGCCGTCGATCACGGTGCGCTTGCCGTTGGAATAGCGCACGCGCCAGCCGTGGGCGCTGGGCTTCAGACCGTTCGCGTCCAGCAGCACGCCGGCTTTCGCCAGGGCTTCGTGATAGGCGGCCATCTCGGCCATCACTTTCGCCTCGACGCCCGCGCCGGGGCGTGTCTGCGCCTCGCTCGCCCCCGTGGCTCTCACCATGATCATGAATCGCATCGCATCGCTCCTTTATCGTTGACGACCCTCGAGACGGGCCTCCTTCGATACGACGACTCGGACGCGAGCGGATCGACGCCAACCGATTCGATTAAGGGGAAACCCCTACTCGTAGCAGGGGGCGAGGCGCCGTACCTCGACTGTGCACCAGTGCGCCGCCGGGCATTCGGCGGCGACGGCGATGGCTTCTTCCTCGCGATCGCAATTGAGCAGGTAAAAGCCGCCCACCATTTCCTTGGCTTCGGCGAACGGGCCATCGACCAGCCGCCGTTCTCCGTCGCGCACCTGCACGCGCACGGACTCGCGCTGATGTGCCAGCGCTTGCGACGCGACGAGGATGCCGCGGGATTTGAGGTCGTCGGCGAAGCGAAGCATGGCGTCGTAAGCGGCGCGCCCTTCTTCGGGCGTGCGTTCATCGCGCTGATCGGTGGGCTCGACGATAAGGAGCAGGTACGACATGGTGGACTCCGGAAAAAAGGCGCGGCGCGTCTGGTCGCACCTGAAAAGTGCCCCAAGCATAGAGCACCGGCGCGCGGCGTGCCATCAACCGCGCAAGCGGCCCGTTGCCGATGCGCGGACAGTCGGCGCAGCGCGCACTCCCCGGTTGCCGCGGCCCATCGGCTAAACTGCTTACCCCGCCGTGCAACGTTCCCTATCCGCCCACCTTATGACCGACCGCGCTCGCCCGTCCGACCTCGATGCCCGACTCCAAGCCGCCTACGCACGTTTTCGCGATTCGCGTCTCGACGAAGCGGCCGCGCTGCTGCGCGAGGCGATCGAGACCGATCCTCGCTGCGGCGACGCGCTGGAAGGGCTGGCCTATATCGCCGGGCGGCAAGGCGACGCCAACGCGGCGGCCGACTACTTCGAACGCGCGCTCGCATCGTTGCCGGCCACGGCCGCTCGCTGGCACGACGCGGGCCTCGCCAACCAGGCGGCGGGGCGGCACGCGCGCGCGCTGGCCTGCTTCGACGAAGCGCTCGCGTTGTCGCCGCGTGCCGTCGCGACGCTCCATGCGGCGGCACGCTCGGCCAGCGAGATCGAGGACCATGAGCGCGCCGCCCGCGTGCTGACCACGGTGCGCGATCTCGAGCCCCGAGCCTGGCAAAGCCACTACAACCTCGGCCGCGCACTCGGGCTCGCGGGCCGCTACGAGGAGGAGATCGCCGCCTACCGCCGCGCTATCGAGCTCGATCCGAAAGCCGTGGTCGCTTACATCAATCTTGGCGTTGCGTTGCGCGATCTGCATCGGGTCGACGAAGCGTTGGGCATGTTCAAGAAGGCCGTTCAGCTCGATCCCGATCATCCGGGCGCGCGCACGAATCGCGCGCAGACGAACCTGCTGCTCGGCCAGTTCGAGCACGGCTGGCGCGAATACGAATGGCGCTGGAAAGACGGCGAGCAAGTGCTGCCGTCCTGGCCGAACCCCTGGCGCGGCGAGTTGCCGATCGCGGGCAAGACGATCCTCGTTTTCAACGAGCAGGGCTTTGGCGATACGTTGCAGTTCGTGCGCTACGTCGATTGGCTGACAGCGAGCGGCGCACGCGTCGTCTTGCGCGTGCAGGACGCGCTGCTCGAGCTATTGTCCGATTACCGCGGCGCGGCCGCCGTCATCGGGGAGAGCGAGCCGCTGCCCCCCTTCGATCTGCATTGTCCGCTGCTGAGCCTGCCGTTCGCTCTGGCCGCGCATCGCGCACCGATCCCGGCCGATATTCCCTATCTGCACGCCGATGCGGCAAAGCGGGCGCGATGGCGGGAACGGCTTGCGGCTACGAATGGTCGGCTGCGCGTCGGCGTGGCCTGGAGCGGCAATACCGGCAACCTCAACGGCCGCCATCGTTCGACTTCGCTCGAGGCATGGCAACCCGTGTTCGACGCGTTCGCGGAGCGCGCGAGCTTCGTATCGCTCGTCAAGGATGTGCGGGCCGAGGATCTCGCGGTGCTGCGAAACGCTTCGGTGCTCGACGTCTCCGAAGATTTGCATACCTTTGCCGAGACCGCGGCGCTCATCGCCGAGCTCGACCTCGTGATCAGCGTCGATACCGCCGTCGCGCACTTAGCCGGCGCGCTCGGCAAGCCGGTATGGGTGCTGCTGTCTTATACGCCGGACTGGCGCTGGGGTCTCGAGCGATCCGACACGCCGTGGTATCCGGGCGCGCGATTGATACGACAGCCTGCGCGCGGCGATTGGGTCTCCGTCATGAACACGGTACGGGACGCGTTGGCGGCAATCGCCGGTTGAGCGCCGGCGACCTACGTCCGAACGACACAGTGCGCGCCCCCGCCGCGAGCGGCAGGGGCCGCGGCTCGAGCCGGGCTACTGCGCCTGCACTCCATCGAAGTTCTGCCGCCCAAACGGGCTGACACGATAACCGCTGACATTGGCCCGCGTAATGGCGGCCGCTGTCGGATAACCGAGCGGAATCCACAGCGCCTCGTCGTGAATGATCTTCTGGGCAGCCTGGTAGTCCTTGGCCCGCTTGGCCTGATCGGCGGTGGAGCGCCCATCGGCGATCAGCTTGTCGAGTTGCGGATCGCAATAGCGCGAGAAGTTGATGCCGGACTTCACCGCATTGCAACTGAAGAGCGGCGTCAGATAGTTATCGGGGTCGCCGTTGTCGCCGGCCCATCCCATGAAGAGCAGGTCGTGCTGCCCCTGCTTGGCATCCTTGATGAGCTGGCCCCATTCGATGACCTTGATGTCGGCTTTCACGCCTATCTTGGCAAGATCGGCCTGCAGGAGCTCCGCGCTGGCCTTCGGATTCGGATTCAGCACGCTGCCCGTCGGGCGCGTCCAGATCGTGGTTTTGAAGCCGTCCGGGAAGCCGGCGTCGCGCAACAGTTTCTTGGCCTGCTCGATGTTGTATCCGTACGGCACGATCGACTTGTCATAGCTCCAGGTATTGGGCGGATACGGATTCGTCGCCGGCTGGGCCGTATTGTCGAAGACGGTCTTCAGATAGGTGGTGCGATCGAAGGCGAGATTGAGCGCCTGTCTGACTTTCTCGTTGTCCAGCGGCTTGTGCTCGGTATTCAGTGCAACGAAGGCCGTCATGAAAGCCGGAGCCTCCACCACTTTCAGCGCTTTATCGGCCTTGGCGGCCGCCACGTCCTGCGGTTTAGGAGACAGCGCAATATCGCATTCGCGCGCCCGGACCTTCTGCGCGCGCACCGTCGCGTCGGGCGTGATCGCATAAATGAGCTTGTCGACCTTCGGCTTGGGCCCCCAGTACCGTGGGTTCGCGTCGTAGCGAATGAGCGCGTCCTTCGTGTAGCTCTTGAGCTCGAACGGGCCGGTTCCGACCGGCTTGCCGTTGAGCTCGGTCTCTTTGCCCGCCTTGAGCAACTGATCGGCATACTCGGCCGAATAGATCGACGCGAATCCCATTGTCAAGACCGGTACGAACGTCGCATTCGGTTCATTGAGCTCGAACTTCACCGTCGAGTCGTCGATTTTCGTCACCGCTTTCACGAGCTTCACGAGGCCCATCGATTGCGCATGCGGAAAGCCGTTCGGGCCGGCGACCTTGTGCCAAGGGTTGTTCGCGTCGAGCATGCGCGAGAACGTAAAGACGACATCGTCGGCCGTGAGCGGGCGGGTCGGCTTGAAGTAGTCGGTCTGCTGGAACTGAACGTTCCGCCGCAGATGGAACGTATAGGTGAGACCGTCGCCGCTGACGTCCCATTTATCGGCGAGTGACGGCACGACCTTCTTTTGCGCCTCGTCGTACGACACGAGCGTGTTGAAGATGACATCGGCCGACGCATTCGTCGTCACGAGCGAATTGTATTGAACGACGTCGAAGCCATCCGGGCTCGACTCGGTACAGACGGTAAGCGGCTTGGCAAGCGAGAGGGCCGGCAAGAGAGCCAGCAAGGCAGCGAGCGGTTTGACGCGCATGGGTTCTCCGATTGAGCGATGCGTGATCCGCGGCTTGGCGCGGTTTGGCGCAGTTTCGTGCGTTATCGTGTTCGTTCGTGCGCCCGGGTGCATCCGCGGTCTTCGACTCACTTTCGCGCGGCGCCCGGCCGCGGTCAGCTTAGACCAATGCCGCGAGCGCGACAACGGCACGCAAACTATATCGATATATCGAAATGCGTGGGTGGCGACGAGCGAGCGCAGCGCGAGACCGCTTCGCGCCGGCCGTCATCAGGCCGCCGGCTGACGTGGCTTGCGCGGTGCCTTCTCGAAGATCGCGTCGTACAGGCCGCGCGGCAGCAGCCGGAGCACGGCAGCGACGACGCGCATCGGCCACGGAAAAACCGCGAAGCGGACTTGGCGCTCGATCGCGCGGGCCGCCTTTGCGGCGAAGCGATCGGCGTCCATGAGAAAGGGCATCGGATAGGGGTTGTGCGCGGTCATGGCGGTGCGGACATAGCCGGGCGCGATGGTCACGACGGCAACCCCAAAGGGACGCATTTCGACGCGCAGCGATTCGAGGTAGGCGAGGGCCGCTGCCTTCGATGCGCTATAGGCGCCGGAGCCCGGCAGTCCGCGTACCCCGGCCACACTGGCAATGCCGACGAGCGTGCCGCGGCGCGCCTCGCTCATTCGGGCCGCAAACGGCTCGAACGTGGCCGCCATGCCGTAGCAATTGACATCCATCACTTCGCGAAACGCGGCGAGATCGCCGTGCCCCGTCGCGACACCCTTGCTCACGCCCGCGTTGGCGATGACGATATCGGGCAGCCCGTGGGCCGCCATGAACTGCTCGGCTGCTTCGGCGAGCGCGTGCGCGTCGCGCACGTCGGCGCGGTAAGCGGCGACAGCCGTAGCGGGAAAGCGGCGGGCGAATGCATCGAGTACTTCGGTGCGCCGCGCGACGAGGCCGAGCACGGCCCCGCGGCGCGCATATTCGGTGGCGAGCGCGAGCCCGATGCCGCTCGATGCACCCGTGATGAATACCTTGAGCGGTACGTCCCGTCGGCGCACAGCCGGCTTACATCTTCTTGGCGCGGACCTGCGCGACGAGCGCATCGAGCACGGTCAGCGTCCCGGGCAGGCTGTTCGTCTGCGCGGGACCGGTCACGTACTTGCCTTGAACGACGAGCGTCGGCACGCCGTCGATATCGTAGTCCTTGACCATCTGGGCTGCGCGGTTGGTTTCGCTCGTAGTCGAGAACGAGTTGTAGGCGCTCAGGAACTTCTGCTTGTCGATGCCTTGCTTGGCGAGGAAATCCGCCTGCGTTTCAGGCGTGAGCAGGTAGTCCTTCTTCTGATGGATTTCGTTGAAGACCAGCGGCGTGAGCTTCTCTTCGACGCCGAGCGTCTTCAGCGCGTAATAGAGCTTCGTGTGCGGGACGAACTCGGGACGGAAAGCGACCGGCACGCGTTTGAAGACGACATCCGGCCCTTGCTTCTTGATCCACGATTCGAGATATGGCTCGAACTCGTTGCAATGCGGGCAGCCGTACCAGAAGAATTCGACGACTTCCACTTTGCCGGCGGGCACGTCCGCCGGCTGAGGCGTCTTCATGACGGTATAGTCCTTGCCGGCGACGAGCGCCGCGGGCGCGGCTTGCGTGACGCCGACGACGGCGAGGCCGAATGCGAACAGGAAGGAACGAATCAGTTTTTTCATGGCGGTCACGTTGATCCTGATTATTTACTGTTTCGTGAAGCGAATGACGGCCGTATCGACGCCGGCTTCCGAGAGTTGTTGGCGCGTCGCGTTCATGTCCTCGAATTTCGAGAACGGTCCGATGCGCACGCGGTAGTAGGTCGTACCACTCGCGTCGCGTTGCGTCACTTTCGATTCGAAGCCCTGGAAGGCCAGGCGCGCGCGCTGCTGCTCGGCATCGGCCGCGGTACGGTACGAGCCCACTTGCAGGAAGTATCCCGTATTCGCCTGTGCGTTCGCGGCGCTTGCCGCGACGGGTACCGACGCGTTGTTCGCGTGCGGCGGTGCCGGCACGCTGCCGCCTGCCGGTGCGTTGGCCGTTTGCGGCAGCTTTTTCGCCGGAGCGGCCGCGCCGCCGTTTTGCTCGGCCTGCGGGGGCTGCGCCGGTGTCCCGCTGGTTGCCGACGCGGCGGGGGGACTTCGACGATCTGCGGCTCTTCGAGCAGGCCCGGCGCGTTTGGCTTGCCGGCTGGGGCCGTGGACTGGCCGGGCGCGGTGTTGGGCGGCGGATTCTGGGCTGCTTGCGGCACGGGCTGGCCGGGCGACTTGCCTTGCAGCGCGCGGTTCGGATCGTATTGTTGATCGGCGCCTGCGCCCGAGGCGGCGGGCGGAGCGACCTTATCGACGAATGGCGTGGGGGCGCGCGTGATGTAAAGCGCCACCACGACAGCGATCGCCAGTCCGACGATGAGTCCCAGCACGATGCCGAGGAACGTGCTCCCCGTTTGCCTGGACTGCCTGGACTGCTTGGATGCGCTGCGTGGCGAAGTGCGGCTCGGTTTGGCCATTGTCTGAATCACCTGCGAAAGAAACCCGGAAAACCCGTCGACTGAAACCGCGCGGCGAGCGGCCCCCGATTATAGCGATGAGCCGCATGCCGCCTCGGCGTTACATTTTGGCCGGCGCCGACACGCCGATGAGGGCAAGACCGTTGGCGAGAACCTGCCGCGTCGCGGCGATGAGCGCGATGCGCGCTTCGCGCTCCGCGCGTTCGTCGACGAGGACGCGCTCGGCATTGTAGAACGAGTGGAATTCGCCTGCGAGTTCGCGCAGATAGAAGGCAATGGCGTGCGGGGCCAGTTCGGTGGCCGCGTGCGCGAGCATGTCCGGGTATTCGGCGAGTTTCGCGAGCAGCGCCATCGCGCGCGCGCTCGTGAGCGGCATAACGTCGCAGGTGCCGAGCGCGGCTTCGTCGCCGTTGAAGCGCACCTTCCACTCGGCCAGTACCGACGAAATCCGAGCGTGCGCATATTGCACGTAATAGACGGGGTTTTCGTCGTTTTGCTTGAGCGCGAGGTCCACGTCGAAGACGAATTCGGTATCGGCCTTGCGCGAGATCAGGAAAAAGCGCACCGCGTCGCGCCCGCGCCGGATCGTCGCTTCGTCGAGCAGATCGGGCGCCGCTTCCGAGCCCGGGGCCGCGCCGCCCGACCATTCGATCAAATCGCGCACGGTGACATAGCTGCCCGCGCGTTTGGAGATCTTGACCTCCTGGCCGTCGCGCATGACGGTCACCATCTTGTGCAGCACATAGTCGGGGTAGCCCTGCGGGATGCCCACGCTCAAGGCCTGCAGCCCCGCGCGTACGCGTGCGATCGTGCCGTGATGGTCCGAGCCCTGGACGTTGATGACCTTGGCGAAGCCGCGCTCCCATTTCGTCACGTGATAGGCGACATCGGGCACGAAGTAGGTATAGCTGCCGTCGGATTTGCGCATGACGCGATCCTTGTCGTCGCCATACTCGGTCGTGCGCAGCCAGAGCGCGCCTTCCTGCTCGAACGTCTTGCCGGCCGCGATCAGCGCTCGCACCGTCTCGTCGACGCGCCCGTGCGTATAGAGCGACGACTCGAGATAGTACTGATCGAACTTCACGCCGAACGCCTGCAGGTCCATGTCCTGTTCGTGACGCAGATAGGCGACGGCAAACCGGCGGATCGCGTCGAGATCCTCGGGGTCGCCCGCGCCCTTCACGGGCTCTCCGTCCTTGGCCGCTACCGTCTCGCCGTTCAGGTAATCGCGCGCGATGTCGGCGATGTACTCGCCGTTGTACGCCGATTCGGGCCAGCCCGTATCGCCGGGCTTGAGCCCGCGTGCGCGCGCTTGCGTCGAGATGGCGAGATTGCGGATCTGCACGCCTGCATCGTTGTAGTAGAACTCGCGATGCACATCGAAGCCCTGGCTTGCGAGCAGGTTGGCCAGCGCGTCGCCGAGCGCGGCCTGCCGTCCGTGGCCGACATGCAGCGGCCCGGTCGGATTGGCCGAGACGAACTCGACGAGCACGCGCTGACCCGTTGCGCGCCTGGCGCGCCCGAATGCCTCGCCGGCGCTCAGCACGGCCGCTACCGCTGCCTGTTTGGCGGCACTCGCAAGGCGCAGGTTGATGAAGCCCGGGCCCGCGATTTCCGCGCTTTCGATCAGATCGCGCGCGCCGGGCGCGGCCATCAGCGCGTCGACGATGCGTTGCGCGAGCTCGCGCGGGTTCGTCTTGAGCGGCTTGGCGAGCTGCATCGCGGCATTGCAGGCGATGTCGCCGTGCGCGGCCACCTTGGGCCGCTCGAGCACGATCGCGGGCAGCGCGGGCGCGGCGGCGCCGTCCGGCTCGGTGGTGACTTGGCGAATGCTCGCGGCGAGCAGGGATTCAAGCGTTTCTTTCTGATCAGGCAGCATGCTGTTTCGTGCGAATCGAGTGAGGCGGTCCCGCGCGTGCGGACCGGCAGGAGGCAGGCGCTCGCTTGCGAGCGGGCGGCGCGCCGAAGGCAGCCGGCGCGAGCCCTGGACGTCGAATGACGGTGCGACGCACCATACCATGCGACGATGCGTTTTTCGGTCTAGCCGGATTTTAGCAGGTGCTAATATCTCGAATCAGAAGCCCTCGCGCGGGGCCGCCAGTCGGAGTGCGCCGGGGCGTTTCGATTCGACAGAAAAACGTAAGGAATGCTCATGTTGATCACCTTCAAATGCCGCTCGGCGCCGGACGTCGTCATGCTGGAAAATCTGGCCCAGTACCTCGTCGGCATCGTCGGCAAGAAACTGGGCGAGCGCGGCGTCATCACGCATGACGAGCTCGATGCGGCCATCAAGCGGCTCGAGGCCGCGATCGTCGTCGACAAGAAGGAAACCGCCGAGCACGAAGGCCATTTTCACGAGGGCGAGGAAGGCCACGAGCCGCACGAGCTGCCGATCGGGCTCGCTCAGCGCGCTTATCCGTTTCTCGATATGCTGCGCGCGGCAAAAAAGGAGAACACGGACGTGCTTTGGGGCGTCTGACCGCGTTTATTGGGCGTACTGCTGCAAAAGGGCGTTCTCCTCCTGCCGCTGGCGCGCCTCCAGTTCCTTGAAGGCAGCCGCATAGGCCGCTTGCGCCTCGATATGCTCCTCGCCGGCCGGTGGGATCGGGCGATCATAGAGCGGATCGCTCGCGAATTTCTCCTCGAGCTTGTCGAACGCCTCGTGATGAATCAGCCGAGTGCCCGCGCACCAGGTGTCATGGCCGAGGCGGTAGGCGCGCATGACTTCGGGATCGGATGCCTGCTGCCGAACCGCTTCGGCCAGTTTCCGCAGATCCTGCTTCGTCAGGGCGCTCGTCAAGTCGAACTGCATGCTTCTGGGCGTGCTGTCCGGCAGGTGTAACGTTTTATAAAGCGAAGCCTTCGCATGAAGCATGGTTTCGAGCGGCTCGTAGGTCAAGCTGGTCCAGCGCCGCGCAAGGTCGTCGTGCGTTCGCAGCAGTGCCAGCTGCGCTTCCAGATGCTGCTTCTCGTCGGCGGACAGTGCCCCGCTCTCCATGCCGCTATCCAGTTGTTCTCGTATATCCTGCTGCGCGTCTCCGAGCCGGGCCAGAATAGCCATACGTTCGTGCTCCGAGCGGTGAGGTTCCACCGACTGATTCGCCAGTTGCCCCAATTCAGGCGATATCTCGGTCAAGGCCTGGCGGTGCTCGGGCAGCAGCCTGTTGCATTCGGCGAGCGTGTGTCCGATGAAGCGATGAACCTCGGTCTCGAGTGCCGATAGCCGGAATTGGGCGTCCGTCCATTCTCTCAACCCCGTCTCGCCCATCCGTCCGGCCTGGATCTCCGTCAGTACCTTGTGCTTCTGAACCGCGTTGACGATCGACGAAAACCCTTCGGCGACATTGTCCGTGCATGAGCCCAGGGCGTTGACGGACATCGCGAAGACGAATTCGCGCAGTTCGGCATCCTGCGAGATGGCATTCAATACGTCGGTGCCTGCCCGCATCGTCGGGTGATTGTGGAGATTGGGCGTGTTGGTGTCGACCACGTCTTCGAGGGTGCGCGCCAATACTCGGGCAAACGCGCGGGCGCCTACCCCGTCATCGAAACGGCCGGCATCGGGCATCGCGGGCTGGCGCGCAAAATACAGAAAACGGTTGATCTCGGCGCCAAGCGGCCGTTGCTGAGCGTCGATGTCGTCGGATGCGGATCCGATATGCGACGCAATGTCGTTCTCGCTTGCATCGACACGATAGCCTTCTTCCGCAAGCCCGGCCGGACCGCCCCCACGGAGCAACAATCGCTCCAAGGGCGCGATCGTTCCTTCCCTGCGCGCATGATAGGCGAGGCGCGACGCCGCCACGTTGCGCAGATCCTCGCTGACGTGCGGATCGTCGATCATCTTCATGAAGTTGTTGAACGCAGTGGCATACTCGGGGCGCTCCGCGTCGGCGTAGTACCTGTTGCGCGTCCTGTAAAGCAGCGGCAACGCCACCGGCGCACCCACGATCGTTGCCAGCGGGGTGGCGATATTTTGATACTGCTCGGCCTCGTATCGGACCCGCTGCACCTGGCTATGGATGCGCAACCGGGCTTGCTGTACCGACAACCACATGGTCATCGCCTGACGGGCCGCTTCGTCCGGGCCGGACCTGATCGTGAATGCGAGTGCCTGCTCCAGATCCGTGCGCTCCTGTGGCGTCAGCCCTTTCGCATACAGGTACTGCTGCGATGCCGATTTCTTGAACAAGCGCTTCTCGCGCTTGGCGGACAAAGTCGACATATGCTGGATACCGTTGTGCACGTCCCAGTAGCTGGGGCTGCTGTCCGTGGCAACGGTCATGTCGAGGCGTGCGCGCGCCGCCGCCATTGCCGACGAGGAAGCAGCATGCGTTGGCGAAGCGGCAGGCGTTGGGGAATCGGCAGGCGTTGGCGAAGCGGCAGGCGTTGACGGCGGGGCTGGCGCTGGCGTTCGCGGCGACCTGCGCAAACCGGATAGTGCGCTCAGCATCCCGCTCGCGGAGCGCTGGGCAGGCGATGATGCGGGCGGCTCAGGCGATGGCGGTTGTGACGGGCTGTGCCGAACAGGCAGCATCGGCGAGGCCGTATCCGTGATCAAGGGACTCGCGGTCGGCGAAAAGTGAAAACGAGACATCGTGTGGCTCCCCTCGGCCGGAAATGGGCGGCCGGCGAGTGCGGTGTATTGGCCGGCACCGCGGGGGAAAGCCGCTTCACGCTGCCGTTTCCGCAATACCCAGAACGCGTAAGCTACCGCGTGGCGCACCCGGCCTTTCGGGGGCTCGACGAAATCCATCCTCGCTGGGCGAAATGGCGGCCGCCGACGGGCGGCCCGCGATTTCAGAGCTGCGGCGCGAGCGCCCGCTCGGCGTCGGGCAGGGAGAGGCCCATACGGCGCGCGTAATCCTCCAACTGATCGCGGCCGATCTTGCCGACCGAGAAATAGCGGCTATCCGGATGCGCAAGATAGAACCCCGACACGCTGGCGGCCGGCAGCATGGCCAGTGAATCGGTGACGCTCATTCCTACTTCTTCCGCTTTGAGCACCCTGAAAAGATCGCGTTTGACGAGGTGATCGGGGCAGGCCGGATAACCGGGCGCGGGGCGAATGCCGGTATAGCGCTCGGCGATGAGCGCCTCGTTGTCGAGCGCCTCGTTTGCCGCGTAGCCCCACAGGTCGCGCCGCACGCGCGCGTGGAGCGCTTCGGCGAACGCTTCGGCGAGGCGGTCGGCGAGCGCCTTGAGCATGATGGCGCTGTAGTCGTCGAGATCGGCGAGGAACTGCTTTTCCTTGACGTCGACGCCGATGCCGGCCGTGACCGCGAAAAGCCCGATGTAGTCGGCAATGCCCGAATCTTTCGGGGCAATGAAATCGGCAAGCGATCGGTTCGCCCGCATCACGCCGTCGACGACGGGCCGCACGCTTTGCTGACGCAGATTGCGCCAGGTCAGCGCAACTTCGCTGCGCGAGTCGTCGGTATAGATCTCGATGTCGTCGTCTCCGACGGTATTGGCCGGCAACAGGGCCAGCACGCCGTTCGCGGTGAGCCAACGGCCCTGGATCAACCGCGCGAGCATCGACTTCGCATCGGAGAACACGCGCCGCGCCGATTCGCCGACGATCTCGTCGTTGAGGATCGCGGGGTAGGGCCCCGCGAGGTCCCAGGTCTGGAAGAACGGGCCCCAATCGATGTAATTGACGAGTTCGTTCAGATCGTAGTTCTTGAACACGCGCCGCCCGGCGGCTCTGGGCTTGACGGGTTTGAAATGCGCCCAATCGATCTTCGTCTTGTTCGCGCGGGCCGCCGCGAGCGTGACGAGCGGCTGCGTCTTTCGGTTCGCATGCTGTTGCCTGATCCGCTCGTACTCCGTCTTGATCTCTTCGAGATATCGGGTTGCGCCTTCGTCCGAGAGCAGGCTCGAGGCGACCGACACCGAGCGCGACGCGTCGGGCACGTAGACCACGGGCCCTTCGTAGTGCGGCGCGATCTTGACGGCGGTATGCACGCGCGAGGTGGTGGCGCCGCCGATCAAGAGCGGGATCTTCTTCACGCGGAAATATTCGTCGCGCTGCATTTCGGACGCAACATAGGCCATCTCTTCGAGGCTCGGCGTAATAAGCCCCGACAAGCCGACGATATCGGCGCCTTCGACCTTCGCCTTCGCGAGGATCTCGTTACACGGCACCATGACGCCCATGTTCACGACTTCGAAGTTATTGCACTGAAGCACGACCGAAACGATGTTCTTGCCGATATCGTGGACATCGCCCTTGACGGTGGCGATGACGATCTTGCCCTTCGCACGCACATCGCCGCCGGCTGCGGCCAGCAGCTTTTTTTCCGCTTCGATGAACGGAATCAGATGCGCGACGGCCTGCTTCATGACACGTGCCGATTTCACGACCTGCGGCAGGAACATCTTGCCCTGCCCGAACAGGTCGCCGACGATGTTCATGCCATCCATGAGCGGGCCTTCGATCACGTTGATCGGGCGTCCGCCCGCCGCGTCGATTTTCTGGCGCGCCTCTTCCGTGTCTTCGACGATGAACGTGGTGATGCCGAGCACGAGTGCGTGTGCGAGGCGTGCCTCGACGGGCTGGTTGCGCCACTCGAGGTTTTCTTCCTTCTTCGCGGCGCCGGTCTTGAACCGATCGGCGATCTCGAGCAGCCGGTCGGTCGCATCGGCGCGGCGATTCAGAATGACATCCTCGACACGCTCGCGAAGCTCGGCGTCGAGATCGGCATACACGCCGAGCTGACCGGCATTGACGATCCCCATGTCCATGCCTGCCTGAATGGCGTAGTAGAGGAACACGGTATGGATGGCTTCGCGCACCGGATCGTTGCCGCGAAACGAGAACGACACGTTCGACACACCGCCGCTCACCTTCGCGTACGGCAGGTTTTGCTTGATCCAGCGCGTTGCCTGGATGAAGTCGACCGCGTAGTTGTTGTGCTCCTCGATGCCCGTTGCCACCGCGAAGATGTTCGGATCGAAGATGATGTCCTCGGGCGGGAAGCCCACTTCATCGACGAGGATCCGGTACGAGCGTGCGCAGATTTGCGTCTTGCGCTCGAAGGTGTCGGCCTGCCCTTGTTCGTCGAAGGCCATGACGACGGCGGCGGCGCCATAGCGGCGAATGAGACGCGCGTGATGGCGAAAGGCGTCTTCGCCCTCTTTCATCGAGATCGAATTGACGATGGCCTTGCCCTGCACGCACTTCAGGCCTGCTTCGATCACCTCCCACTTCGAGGAATCGATCATGATCGGCACGCGCGCGATGTCGGGCTCCGACGCGATCAGATTCAGGAAGCGGACCATCGCCGCTTTCGAATCGAGCATCGCCTCGTCCATGTTGATGTCGATGACTTGCGCGCCGTTTTCGACCTGCTGGCGCGCCACCGCAAGCGCCTCGTCGAACTGGCCGTTCAGGATCATGCGCGCGAATGCCTTCGAGCCCGTGACGTTCGTGCGCTCGCCGACGTTGATGAAAAGCGCGCCGGTCGAGACGTTGAACGGTTCGAGGCCGGCAAGGCGCATCGTGTGCTCGGTCATGCTCATTCGGCCTTCTCCCGATAGTGGGCCCATGTTCGCGGTTTGACGCCGGCAAGCGCCTTCGCGATCGCCGCGATATGCTCGGGCGTCGTTCCGCAGCAGCCGCCCGCGATATTGACGAGCCCGGCTTCGGCGAATTCCTTCAGCAGTCCCGAAGTATCGGCCGGTGTCTCGTCGAAGCCCGTATCGCTCATGGGATTCGGCAGTCCGGCGTTCGGGTAGCACGAGACGTAGACGTCGCAAAGCTTCGCGAGCTCGGCGATGTAAGGCCGCATCAAGGCGGCGCCGAGCGCGCAATTCAAACCGAACGTAAGCGGCCTCGCGTGCCGCAGCGAATTCCAGAACGCTTCGACCGTCTGACCCGAGAGAATGCGGCCCGAGGCATCGGTTACCGTGCCCGAGATCATAATCGGCAAGCGCTCGCCGGTGTTTTCGAACAATTCGTCGAGCGCGAAAAGCGCGGCTTTCGCGTTCAGCGTGTCGAAAATCGTTTCGACGAGAAAAAGATCGACGCCGCCCTCGAGCAGCGCTTGCGCCTGCTCATAGTAGGCGGCGCGCAGTTCGTCGAACGTCACGTTGCGCGCTGCCGGGTCGTTGACGTCGGGCGAGATGCTCGCCGTCTTCGGCGTCGGCCCGATCGCGCCGGCCACGAAGCGCGGTTTGTCGGGCGTCGAGTATTTGTCGCAGGCCGCCCGCGCGAGTTGCGCCGACGCCAGGTTCATCTCGCGGGCGAGCGCTTCCATGCCGTAGTCGGCCTGCGCGATGGCCGTGGCTCCGAACGTGTTCGTCTCGACGATATCGGCCCCGGCCGCCAGATACTGCTCGTGGATTTCGCTGATGATCTGCGGCTGCGTGATCGAAAGCAGCTCGTTGTTGCCTTTCACGTCGCGCTCGAAATCCTTGAACCGCTCGCCGCGGTAGCGCGCTTCGTCGAGCTTGTAGCGCTGGATCATCGTACCCATGGCCCCATCGAGAATGAGGATGCGCGATGCGAGCAGTGCCGGCAGCGCGTGGGCACGCGTATAGGTCGTTGCGCCGGCCGCGGCGGTGTCGACGGATGGGGCGGCTTGCGAGGTCATGGCTAAAGGGGCGTGAGCCCGAGCACGTTGGGAGCCCGATATTGTAGCGGTTGCGGCTCGACATCGCCGGCACCGCCGGCGCGGCCCCGTGGCGATCGATAAAGACGAAACCCCCGCCGGCGGATGCCGGACAGGGGTTTGCAGTAGGTTACGGCAGGAGAGGCGCTGCCCGTGCGGGGCTCCGCTCGTACGTCAGTGCAGCACGACGGGCTGGTTCATCAGGCTGTCGAACTGACCGAGGAACTCGTCCACTTCGTCGAGGCTAGGCTCCTCTTCGATCAGCTTGCGGACGTGTTCGCGAAAACGTGCCGCCATCGCGCCGTCGATGAAGATCTCGCGCTGCGTGTTCTTGTCTACGATTTCATAGCCGCCCGCATTCATCGCGAGGTGGCCGGCCTGCGGCGCGAACTCGACGACACAATAATTAGGGCTGTTGTAGATCATTTGCATGGCGACACTCCTTATTCCGTTTGGCTCCTGGCCGTTTCCGCCCTGTAATTGGAGCGTTGTGTATGGAATTTCAAGGGGTGGGTCTTAAACGACGCTTAAACCGTGCAAGAAACATACATCGAATTCGAAACAAAGCGTCGCGGACCTGAAAGTTAGACCCCGGTCATACAAAACGTTCGAGCGGCGAAGGAACATTCGAGGCGTGCAACGTGGGGCCGACCACACTACTCGGATGCGTCCTTCCGCGGCTGCTCAGGCCGCCGGTTCAGGGTTCTTCGCGTGTCGGAACTGGCACCGGCACAACGTCGGGCCGCTCGCCCGTCGTCATCTGTGCCGATGCATTTTCCGCGCCTGGCGCGGCCAGAGGCCCCCGCCAGACGAGTTCGATCCGCGTACCGTTCGGTTCAGTCTGCGTAATTCTTGCCGGTAACCAGCCGAGCGCAGGCGCGAGCCAGACATCGATGCGGCGCATATCGCCGGCGTGCCGAGGCGCCCGGGTGAAGTGCCGCGCGCCGATGTAACCGGCGGCGGTACGCACGGTTTCGTCGCCGACTGTCTCAATCGGCCAGGTTTCGCCGCTATCGTCGTCGGCTACATAGAAATTGCGTGTCACGCCCGGCCGGTAAGCATCGGGATTGCCGCGCACGAGACTGGCGAGCTGCATCACCATGCTGAAGCGGTCCTGCGCGCCGTCGGGCAACGCCAGTGTTGCGCTCGTGCGCGTGAAAGCGATGCGGTGGGCCGTGCGATCGAAAGTGGTCACTTGCTCCGGGCGTCGGCCGCGACGCTCCACATAGCGCTCCGGCGCGAGCCCGAAGGCGTCGATGCGCCCCTCGCTGGCATAAGTGAACGTGCCGACGAACGGCAGCGGCACGGAGACCACTATCTGATAGCCGGTGGCATCGCTCGTCCACTGGATCGTGCCAGGCGCGTTTTGCACGCCGTTGTAAAACGTGTCGTAGTTCAGATTGCCCGACGGCGGCACCGAAAATTTCACTCCGACCGCTTTGTCCTGTGCCGTGCCGGCGCCGTCGGCCGATGCGCCGCCGGCCGCAGTCGTTGCCGATGCGTTGCCGTGTCTCGTGCTCGCCGCGGTGGCGGCGTCCGCGCTCGGACGCTGCGCGGCGGCTCGCGGTGCGTCTGGCGCGATGGACTGCAGCACGTGCTGCGGCGCTTTTTCGCGCCGAACACGCGCTGCGCGCGGCGTCGCCGCCGGGGTGCGCGTCGCACGGGGAGCCGGCTCACGCGCGATGCGCTCGGGCGTAAGGAGCGCGACCTCGACGGGCGGCTTCGCGATATCGGGCGCAAATGCATCGCGATGGCGGACGAGCCAGAGCGCGGCTACGGCATGCGCCAGCACGACGCCGGCCGCCACGAGGCCCCAGCGCCATGGCCGCGCCGGCAGCGTCGCGGCGCCCGGCAGCGCTTGGGACGAATCGGCGGCGTAACTGAGTGGCATGGCGATCCAGCGCAAAAGTCAGATGAAACGAGGTGCGGCGCAATGCAGGCTCCAGCGTGAAGAACGACGCTTCGGCGCATACCGAGGTCCCGTTCGACCGACATTCGCCGCAACGTGTTCCGGCGGTGGGCGCTGCCCGCCGCAGCGGGTGGCTGTTGCGACTACCGCGGCTCGGCGCTATACCCGAGCTCATACGAGAGCCTGTGCGCGCAGCTTCGCAGCGCACAGGCGATCTGGCCCTCCCACGAAATGTCGAAAGTATCTTCGTGGCCGAGCGCAATGAGCCCGAGAGCGAGCCCGCCCGTCGAATCGAACACGGGCATGCAAAACGCATCGATCGTGGGCAGCAGCAATCCTTCGACGCGCGCCCCGCCATGCGCTCGTACATCGGCCAGCAAGCGCTCGAGCTCCTCGCGCGTGCGCGGCCCCGAACCGTGGGGTGAGCGCCGCACAACGGATAGTTCGCGCTCGATGAGCCGCTCCGTTTTGCCGCGCGGCAAATATGCAGCGAAAAGCAGGCCCGTGGCCGAGCCGATCAGCGGCATGACGTCGCCGAGCTTCAGCGCGGCCTTGGCGGGCCGACTCGATTCGATCCAGTGCACGACCGTCGGCCCCAGATTACCCCAGACGGCGATGCCCAGCGTCGCGTCGAGCGCTTCATGAAGCTCGGCCAGCGCGATGCGCGCGAGCTTCACGCCGTCGATGCGGGCAAGCCGCGCGAGCCCCATTTGTAGCGCGAAGCCGCCGAGTTCGTAGCGTCCGTTAAGCGGATCCTGGGCGACGACGCCCAGTCGCACGAAGCTCACCAGATAGCGGTGGGCCTTCGCCGGACTCATTTCCGCGCGGCTCGCAAGGTCGCGCAGCATCATCGCGCGGGGCGCCTGCGTCAGCACGTCGAGCAGCCGGAAGCCGACTTCGATCGATTGAATTCCGGCACGCGCCTTCTCTTCGGTCTCGGGCGTATCGTCGGGCGGATCGCCGGAGTGGCCCTGACCGCCGGACGCGGCCGTGCGCGTATTGGAATCTTCAGGGATGATCGAGGAAGCGGACATATGGCCTGAAACCTGTGCGGCGCATGATCGGAGCGATCAGGCCGATAGGGACGCTGGACGATAAGGCGCCGTTGCGGATTCACCATCGTAAAATAGATTTCCTCCATCGTCACTACAACGATTTCCATCCACTCATGAAACTTGCCACGCTCAAGGACGGTTCGCGCGACGGTCAATTGATCGTCGTCTCGCGCGATTTGCGCACGGCCTCGATTGCCGACGCCATTGCGCCCACGCTGCAGCGCGCGCTCGACGACTGGCCGTTTTACGCGCCGCAGCTTGCCGAGCGTTACGACGCCCTCAATCAGGGCCGTGCGCGCAACACTTTCGCGTTCGAGCCCAAAGACTGCATGGCACCGCTGCCGCGCGCCTATCAATGGGCCGACGCTTCGGCCTACGTGAATCACGTGGAACTCGTGCGCCGCGCGCGCGGTGCCGAGATGCCGCCCGAGTTCTGGACCGACCCGCTGATGTATCAAGGCGGCAGCGACGATTTGCTGGGGCCTTGCGACGACATCGTGTGCCCGTCGGAGTCGTTCGGTATCGACTTCGAGGCCGAGGTGGCCGTCGTCACCGGCGATGTGCCCATGGGGACCGCCCCCGACGCCGCGCTGCGCGCGGTGCGACTCGTGATGCTCGCGAACGATGTGTCGCTGCGCAATCTGATTCCCCCCGAGCTAGCGAAAGGATTCGGCTTCTTTCAAAGCAAGCCGGCCACTTCGTTTTCGCCCGTGGCCGTGACGCCCGACGAGCTTGGCCAACATTGGCGCGAGGGACGGCTGCATCTGCCGATGATCGTGCATTGGAACGGCAAGAAGGTAGGACAGCCCGACGCGGGCACCGACATGGTGTTTCACTTCGGGCAGTTGATTGCGCACGCGACGAAAACGCGTAACCTGCGAGCGGGCGCGATCGTGGGCTCGGGCACGGTATCGAACAAGGATGCCCAGCGCGGATATTGCTGTATCGCCGAGAAACGCTGCCTCGAAACAATTGCCGACGGCGCCCCTGTCACCGAGTTCATGCGATATGGCGACACGGTCAGAATCGAGATGTTCGACGAGCCGGGCCGCTCGATCTTCGGCGCGATCGAGCAATCCGTCGCGCCGCTCGATGCCGCTGCCGCGGCTTGATCCGGCGTTCTGGCTGCCGTCGCGTTCGCCGCGCCGGGTTTCGCCCGATGCATGCGGCAGACAAGCAGCCTACACTGATGGCGGCGCGCGGGGCGCGTCCCGATAACCGATAGACGTTGAGAGGCTAGACGCAAATGACCGATAACCAAGGCGACCAGCCGTTTCCCGGGTTCCCGGGTTTTCCGCCCGCCGAGATGCTCGACAAGATGTGGAGCATGATGCGCCTCACCCCGTTCGGCTCGGCGTTTCCCGGCACGCAGCCGGGTACCGCGCAGGGCTTCCCTTCGCCGCTTTCGGCGATGTCGGACATGATGACGCCGCTCACGAACGTCGAAGAGCTCGATAAACGCATCACCGATCTGCGTGCCGTCGAACAGTGGCTCAAGCTCAATCTGAACATGCTGCAGTCCGCGATTCAGGGGCTCGAGGTGCAGCGCGCCACGCTCTCCACGCTGCGCGCGTTCGGCGCGTTTGCGCAGGCGTCGATGACGCAGCCGGCGGCCGGCGAGGCATCGGCCGCATCGGCGGCATCGACAAAGCCCTCGGGCGCCGGCAGCGCACCGCGCGAGGAAAGCGCGGGTGCGAAGGAGGACGAGGCAGCGAGCGATGCCGGCGCGTTCGACCCGACGGCCTGGTGGAACATGCTGCAGTCCCAGTTCAACCAGCTCGCATCGTTCGCGGTGTCGCAGCCCGGCGCGGCGCCGGACGCGAAGCCCGACGGCCCGGGCGATGCGGCGGCCGGTGCGCGCAAGACGGCGACCGGCAGCTCGGCGAAGACGGGCGCGAAGAGTTCGCCCAAGCGGAGCTCGACGCGCAAACCGGCCGGCGGCGCCCCGGCTTCGCCGAACGAAAAGTAGGCGCTCGCGGGACCGTACGAAGCGCGCGTGGGGTAACGAGGCGCACGACTTGCAGGAGCTGCAGCAACTGTCCACAACCGGCCTTCAGGCCGGTTTGGCAAGACCCTTTTGGAAGGGGTTTGCACCCCTCCCGAAGAATCGCCGAAACCCCGGCCTTCAGGCCGGGGTCCGGCTCACCGGCCTGAAGGCCGGGGTTTCAAACCGAGGCTAGATTTACGATGGAAGCGCCGGTAAAGAAGTGAGAGAACAAGCCGATAAACCCGCTAATGAAAGACCCAACGGCGGGCCGAATGGCGGGAAGGCGGTTGACGTGGCAATAGCAGGCGGACGGAACGCATCGATGGGCGTGCATGGGGCGCTCGGCAAGGAGGCGCCGTGCGGCTCGCGCTCGTTTTGATGGGAGGCGGCGCGCGAGCCGCCTATCAGGCGGGCGCGCTAAAGGCGTTGGCCGAGCTCACGCGCGAGGTCGATCCCGATCGGCGCACGATCGCGTTTCCAGTCGTTTGCGGCACCTCGGCCGGTGCCATCAATGCGGCTTCCATAGCGAGCCACGCCGACGATTTTGCCGAGGGGGTCGAGCGGCTCGTCGATTTCTGGTCCCATATCAGCGCCCGGCAGGTCTATCGGACGGACTGGCGGGGCGTCGCCGCGGCCGGCGCGCGCTGGCTCGCGGCGATGAGCATCGGTTGGGCGGTTCATCAAGCGCCGCGGGGGCTCTTCGACAACAGCCCGCTCGCCGAGCTTTTGGCCCACGGACTCGAGTTCTCGCGTATCGGCGCCGCGCTCGAATCGCGCGCGCTGCATGCGCTGTCGATCTCCGCGCTCAGTTATTCGAGCGGCCGGCATCTGACTTTTTACCAGGCCGCCGAGCCGATCCAACAGTGGCGGCGCGCGCAGCGCTCGGCGGCCATGGTGAAGCTCGGCCCCGAGCATCTCCTCGCGTCTTCGGCTATTCCATTCCTTTTTCCGGCCGTCCCGTTGCCGCTCGATGGGCGCATCGAGTATTTCGGCGACGGATCGATTCGCCAGATCGCACCGCTCAGCCCGGCCATCCATTTCGGAGCCGAGCGCATCATCGTGCTCGGCGCCGCCGCGCCGCGGCCCGAAGTGCCGGTTGCACCGGGTGCGGCGACCGGCTATCCGACGCTGGCGCAGATCGGCCAGCAGGTGATGGCCAGCGTGTTTCTCGATTCGATCGGTGCCGATATCGAGCGTATCGAGCACATCAACCGGATGATTCTTCATCTGCCGCATCAAATCGAGCCTGCCAGCGGATGGCGCCATATCGAGGTATTGGCGATCGCGCCGTCCGAGCGCATCGAGTTGCTCGCCGCACGGCATTTGAAGCGGCTGCCGCTGACCGTGCGTGGACTGCTCGGCGCCGTAGGGGGCAATCGCGCTGCCGGCGCGTCGTTCGCGAGCTACCTGCTTTTCGAGGCCGAATTCGCGAGCGAGCTGCTGGAACTCGGCTACCGCGACACGCTGGCCCATAGCGAGCAACTGCGCGCGTGGATCGCGGCCGCGAATCACCGCGGCGTGCGCGCGAGCCCACCGCCTGCGAACGCGCCGATGCACGCAAGCGGCGACGCGGCGCGTTGAGTGCGATCCGCATCGTGTGGATGCGACGGTTTGCGCGGAGGCTGGATCGCCTCGGGCGGCCTCCAAATGCCCCGCTGGCGGGCGGCGCCATGCTATCATTCCAAAGCTTTCGATCTTGTGGGCGATACCGAAAACCATGATCGCGGCAGTCCGTTGAGCCGCCGTCCGCCGGGTACACGAAAGGAAAGGCTCGGCGCCAGGGCGATGCCCCGCTCGACATCCGGCGGCCGACATCGACGGGCGGCGATAGGCCGTCCTGGCGGGCGGACTGCCGGGCCGATGCCGTGGGCTCGTGACTTGAGCTCGATCAACGATCGGCCAACATTACCGCGTAAAATAGTGAATTTGGCTGCTTCGATGTGCTCATTGGTGCATTTGCAGCAATAGTTGAGTGGACGACTGACGAGTCGCAATGGGCAGACGAGGGGTGGGAAGATGAACACCATGCTTTATCCGGAACTTTATAAATCGCTCGAATCGGTTCGATGGGACATGGAAAAGGACATCCCCTGGGACACGTTCGATGCCTCGTTGCTGACCGACGAGCAGGCGGCCACGATCAAGATGAACGCGATCACCGAGTGGTCGGCGCTGCCTGCGACCGAGATGTTCCTGCGCGACAATCATCACGACAGCGATTTTTCGGCGTTCATGAGCGTGTGGTTCTTCGAGGAGCAAAAGCATTCGCTCGTTCTGATGGAATACCTGCGGCGTTTCCGCCCCGAACTGGTACCGAGCGAGGAAGAGCTGCATGCCGTGCGATTCCAATTCGATCCCGCGCCGCCGCTCGAAACGCTGATGCTGCACTTTTGCGGCGAGATTCGCCTCAATCACTGGTATCGCCGCGCGGCCGAGTGGCATACCGAGCCCGTCATCAAGCACATCTACGAGACGATCTCGCGTGACGAGGCGCGTCATGGCGGTGCGTACTTGCGGTATATGAAAAAGGCGCTCACCAATTGCGGCGACGTGGCACGTGCCGCGTTCGCCAAGATCGGCGTGCTGATGGCGTCGGCCCGCCGCACCGAAAAGCCGCTGCACCCGACCAACCTGCACGTCAATCGCGACCTGTTCCCGCGCGACACGATCCAATCGCGTCTTCCCGATCCCGAATGGCTCGAGCGCTGGCTCGACGAGCAGATCCGTTTCGACGACGGCTGGGAGAAGAAGGTCGTCGAGCGCATCCTGCACAATCTGTCGATCCTGTTCGAACGCACGTTCACGACGGCGCAGGACCTCAATCGCTATCGCAAGGAAGTCGCGGCGCGTTTGCAGTCGCAACAAGGCTCGGCCGAGCAGCAACCGGCCTGATGAGCGCTTCCTTCGAGCGCAAGATCGTCACGCGTGAAGCACTGGCCGCGCGCCGCGCGACGCTGGCGGCGCCCGTGGTATTCACGAACGGCGTCTTCGATATTCTTCATCGCGGCCACGTGACCTATCTCGCGCAAGCGAAGGCGCTTGGCGCGTGCCTCATTGTCGGCGTGAACAGCGATGCATCGGTCCGCATGCTCGGCAAGGGCGACGATCGCCCGATCAATCGTGAAGTCGACCGCATGGCTTTGCTGGCCGCGCTCGAAAGCGTGGACTGGGTCGTGACGTTCGAGGAAAAAACGCCGATCGATCTGATCGCGGCGCTGCATCCCGACATCCTGGTGAAGGGCGGCGATTACGACATGGACACGCTACCCGAATCGGCGCTCGTGCGCGGCTGGGGAGGGCGTGCGCTGGCGATCCCGTTCGAGCACGACCGCTCGACCACAGCGCTGTTGACGAGGGTCCGCGCGCAATCCGGCGCGTAGTCCGGCAGTCGTTTCCAGTACGTCTCGCTCGTGTCGCGCTGCCGACCGTAGCAAACGACCACAACCGAATCACACACGTCATCGCCCGAGCGGCGTCGCCGCAACCAGCGGCGCCGGTGCAGGGGTTCCGACAACGGCTTGCTCGCCTGCGTCGGCGGCCGTGATCGGATGCGCCTGCAGCCATTCGGGGTGAACCTGCCGGTTCAGGTGGCCGGGCTCGAGCGGCCCGGATGCCGGCAGGCGGCCGAGCATGCCGCTCGCGAAGCCAAAGGCGAGCACATTGGCTAGTAAAAGAATGACAATCAGCCAGCGCAACATTGCCTGTCTCCCTCGTAGTCGAACTTGAACGATCGCAAAAGCCGCAGGCTCACAGCGTGCCCGCACCGCGCGCTGCGTCGCGCGCTCGGCTTTCTCCTAACTTTCTCCTATGCGGAACCCTCGGCCGCAATGAGCGCCAGCCCCGAGAGCACCAGCGAATCGTGGCGCGTGCACGGCACGTTCAGCGCGCGCGCGATCGTATCGGCTGCGCCTCCGCCGAGCACGAGCCGCACCGGCGCATTCCAGGCGCGCGCGAGTTCATGCCAGGCGCGCTCGACGAGTGCCGTCTGCGCCAGCAGCGAGCCCGCCGAAATGGCCTGCGGCGTGTCCGTCGCGAACCACTCGCGAGCGTGAGCCGTGCTGGACCTGGACGGCTCCTGTACGGAATGGGCCGCGACTATCGGTAGTTGCGCCGTGTGTTCGCCCAGCGAGCGCATCATCAACGACCAACCCGGCGCAATGAGGCCTCCCGTGAACATGCCGTCCGCGCGCAGCGCCTCGAGCGTCGTCGCAGTCCCGAGCGTTGCAATCAGCAGATCTTCGCCGGGAAAGGCGGCGCGCGCGCCGATCATCGCCGCCCAGCGGTCGCTGCCCAGGCGCGCCGGCTCCCGATAGCCGTTCGTGACGCCGCACTGATGCGCCGATGCGCGGATCGTCGTGCGCGGCAGGCCCGGCCAAGCGGCGTCGATCAGCGCGTCCAGACGCTCTCCCGCGGCGGCGCCCGCCACGTTCGATATCCATGCCCCCGAAGGACGCAGCGACGACGACTGCCACGCCGGTTCCGCGGGGACAGGCTGATCCGATTGCGCCTGCGCAGCGCTCGCGTGCCCGAATACCCCCGTTTCCAACATCGTCCCATCAACCGTGGTCAACGCCCATTTGATGCGGCTGTTGCCTGCGTCGACCAGCAGAAACGGCGCGCGTGTCATGGTGTCGATGGTGCGAGACGCAGCGAGACATCGCCGGTCGCGATGGCCCGGATGCCGTCGGCCGTTTCGAGCAGCAACTGGCCGGCGTCGTCCACGCCGAGTGCCGTGCCGCGCGCGAACGGTTCGCCGTTTTCGAGCAGCACGACCTCGCGCCCCGCGTAGGCGTGGCAGGCGCTCCAGCGCGCGCGAAATCCCGCGAAACCCTCGCTGGAAAACGTGTCGACCATGGCGGAGAGCCCCGCCAGGGCGGCGGCAAGCGTCAGCGTGAGGTCCGCGTCCGGCAGAATCTGCGAGAGCGCCGCGGGAGGCGTCGGCCGAGCCTGCTCGGGCAAGGCGGCTGCCGCCGCGGCGAGCTCGGCATCGAGCGCGGGGTCGCTGCGAACGTTGATGCCCACGCCGATCACGGCTGCGGTTGCCGCGGCCGTGCTCCAGGCCGTTTCGACGAGAATGCCCGCGAGCTTGCCGCCGTCGAGCAGCAGGTCGTTGGGCCATTTGAGGGCGATGCGCGCCGCGTCGCCGGCCGCCAGCCCGGGCAACGCGCGCAGTCGTTCGACGAGCGCGGCGCCAACGGCCAGGCTCAAACCTGCGAGCCCCGAGAGGGGCCTCGGCACGATGCAGCCCACGGAGAACATCAGTGCGCGGCCCGGTTCCGCCTGCCAGCTACGACCTTGTCGCCCGCGCCCGGCCGTTTGCCGGTAAGCTGCGCGCACCACGTGCACGCCGGCCACTGCCCCCTCGCGCGGCATCGCTTTCATGCGCTGCATCAGATCCGTATTGGTCGAGGCCGTTTCGTCGACGATCTCGAGCATCGGCGAGGACACGCCGCGGCTGAGCGCCACGGCGCGCTCCCGATCGATGCGCGATTCATTTGGGCGGGGCTCGCCCGAAGGCGTCGAGGACGACGCGTCGAAATGGGTATCGGTCATGACGCGTATTGTAGGGCCTGTCATTCGCGCGAGGCGGCTAATGGCATCGCGCGGCATCGAGCGGCATCGCATCGAGCGCGGCGTCGCGCGACGCGAACGGTGCGCTTGCCCCTGTGGCTGGCTACAATGGCCGCTCACCATCGCGAAAGGAGCGTGTCGTCCTTGGACTTCGATACTCCGCCCGGGTTGCAGGTCACGGCCGGCAGCGCCGGTCCGCTCGTGCGTCTGTCGGGCCAATGGACCGCGCTGGCGCTCGCGCGCGACCGCGCCCGCGCCGGTGCGACCACACGCCTTGTCGGCCTGATGGGAAACACGTCGGCGCAGTGGGATTTGTCGGAGATCGCACGGATGGACCACGTCGGTGCGCAGGCGCTCTGGAGCGTCTGGGGACGCAAGATGCCGGAGCGGCTCGCGCTGACCGAGACGCAGCGCGACATTTTCGCGCGCATCGCGTTGCTCGAGAAACAGCGCGAGGAGCCCGAGCGCGTGGAGCGCATCGGTCCGGTCACGGCGCTCGGCGAAGCGATCTTCACGTTCGCCGGGCATGTCCAGGGCGGCGTGACGATGTTCGGGCGCGTGATACTCGATCTGCTCTCGATCGTGCGCCATCCGTCGAGCGCCCCGTGGACCGAGATCTCGGCCAATATCTATCACGCGGGCACACGCGCGCTGCCGATCACCGCACTCGTGGCGTTCCTGATCGGCATCGTGCTCAGCTACCTCTCGGCGCAGCAGCTTCGGCTTTTTGGCGCCAATCAGTTCATCGTCAACATTCTCGGGCTGGCGGTGATTCGCGAGCTCGGGCCGGTGCTCGCGGCGATCCTCGTCGCGGGCCGGTCGGGGTCGGCGATCACGGCGCAAATCGGCGTCATGCGCGTGACGGAGGAGCTCGACGCGATGCGCGTCATGGGCATCCCGCACGGGCTGCGGTTGATTTTGCCGCGCGTCGTGGCGCTCGGCGTGGCCATGCCGCTGCTCGTGATGTGGACCGACCTGGTCGCGCTGGCCGGCGGTGCGCTTTCGGCGCAATTCGTGCTCGGCATCGACATCAGCTATTTCGTGCGCGCCTTGCCGAAGGTCGTGCCGATCGTGAATCTTTACATCGGCCTCGGCAAGGGGGTGGCGTTCGGTATCCTGATTGCGCTCGTCGCGTGCCATTTCGGCTTTCGCATCCAGCCGAATTCGCAGAGCCTCGGCACCGGCACGACGTCATCCGTCGTGTCGTCGATCACGGTCGTGATTCTGGCCGATGCCATCTTCGCCATCATGTTCCAGAACGTAGGCATCTGAAGAGCCCATGACCGCGCCGCTTTCCGCCGCCGTACGCGACCGCCCGCCGCCGGCCATTGCGGAGACGGTCATCGACGTGCGCGATCTCACCAAGCGCTACGGCAGCAACATCGTGCACGAGCACCTCGATTTCGCGGTACGGCGAGGCGAAATCGTCTCGATCGTCGGGGGCTCGGGCTCCGGCAAGACGACGCTCGTGCGGCAGATCCTCGGTCTCGAAGCGCCAAGCTCGGGCTCCATCCTGCTTTTCGGCGAAGACACGACGAAGGTCGATGCGAAAACGGCGAAGCTCATGCGCAGCCGCCTCGGGATGCTTTTTCAGCAGGGTGCGCTTTTTTCGTCGCTGTCCGTGTTCGATAACGTCGCTCAGCCGCTGCGCGAGCTCGGCCGGGTGCCGCGCAAACTGCTGCACGACTTCGTGATGCTCAAGCTGGAGATGGTGGGACTGCCTTGCAAGCACGCCTCGAAAATGCCGGCCGCGCTCTCGGGCGGAATGATCAAGCGCGTGGGCATTGCGCGCGCGCTCGCACTCGAGCCGGAGCTGCTGTTTCTCGACGAACCGACGGCGGGCCTCGATCCCCAGTCGTCGGAAGAGTTCGTCGAGCTGATCGCGACCCTGCATCGCGCGCTCGGGCTCACTGTCGTCATGGTGACGCACGACCTCGACACCATGGCCGCGATCTCGACGCGTGTGGCCGTCCTCGCCGATCGCAGGGTCCTCGTGGCGGCGCCCATCGAAGAGGCGGCGGGCGTCGATCATCCGTTCATCCGCGAGTTCTTCCTCGGCCGCCGCGGGCGGCGCGCGCTGCAGGCCCTGCCGCCCGAGCGCCGGGCCAAGCTGCCGCCGGCCGCACTCGAGGCCGCGTCGGCCGAAGTGCCCCTGTGAGGCGCCGGCGCGGCGCCTCGCGACTTTGAGCTTCAAGGAATACGCGAATGGAAAACAAGTCGCATGCGTTCTGGACCGGGGTGTTCGCGATCGGACTGACCGTGACGATCGTGCTCGCGGTTTTCTGGTTCAACTTCGATCGCGCGGTGCGCATCCCCTACGATCTCGTATCGCGTACGAGCGTGACGGGACTCACGACCGATGCCCCGGTCCGCTATCGCGGCCTCGATGTGGGCAAAGTGCAGTGGATCCGCTTCGACCGCGCCCATCCCGGGCAGATCGTGATCCGGATTCTCTTGGACAAGAGCACGCCCATGACGCGCTCGACATACGGCAGCCTCGCCTTGCAAGGCGTGACGGGGCTCGCCTTCGTGCAACTCGACGACACCGGGGGCGACCAGGCGCCGTTGCCGTCTTCGTCGAAGCATGTCGCGCAGTTGCAGTTGCGGCCCGGACTGCTCGATCAATTGCAACGGCGCGGCGATGCATTGCTGGGCGAGCTCGAAAGCGTCGCGACGCGTGCGGACGCAATGCTTTCTCCCGAGACGCAGGCTCAATTGATGGCAACCGCCGCGAGCGTGCAGCACGCAGCGGACGCGTTGACGGTGCTCGCTTCGCAGGCCGCGCCCGCGGCGAAGCAATTGCCGGACACGCTCGCGCAGACGAGGCGCACGCTTGCATCGGCCGAGACATTGATGAGCACGCTCAGTGCGCCGCACGGGCCGCTTTACGCGAATCTCGACAAAATGGGGGCGGCGGCCGATCGCGCGGGCGCGGCCGTTGCGCAGATGGACGCGTCGATCGAAGCCATGTCGGCGCGCATCGAGTACGACACGTTGCCGCGCGTGAATGCACTCGCGGCCGACGTCGGCGGCGCCGCGCGCTCGATCGACCATGCGGCGACGGTTTTCGGCACGAGTCCGCGCAGTGTGCTGTTCGGCGTCGGTGCCGCTACGCCGGGACCGGGCGAGCGCGGTTTCGCATGGCCCAAGGGGGCTGCCGCCTCGCGCTGAGGACCCGGGTTCGAAAAAGAAGGGAAGGAAAGGAAGCGATCTATGTCACGTATCACACGTTCGATGGAATCAATTTCGGATACCCGCGCAGGGCGCATCTTCATGCGCGCGCACTATGCGTCGGCAACGCTTGCCGCGTTGGGGGCGATGCTGCTTGCGGCATGCACGCTGGGTACTCCCGCAGCCGTATCGGATATCCGCTACGACCTCGGGCCCGCGCCCAAGACGCATCCGTCGGTGGTCCCGCTACCCGCGGTGAGAATGTTCGAAGTGCGCTCGCCGCGCGCGCTCGACAGCGACGCGATCCTCTACCGGATGAACTACGTCGATCCGCGCCAGACCTCGTCATATGCGCACAGCCACTGGACGATGGCGCCCCCGCAGTTGCTCACGCAGCGCTTGCGCAGCGCGCTTGCCGCGCAAGGCGCCGTGCTCTCCGGCGACGAAACGGCGAGCGCGCCGCTTCTCACCGTCGAGCTCGACCAGTTCGAGCAGGATTTCGATGGCGAGGACCAGAGTCATGGCGCCGTCACCGCGCGCGCGACGCTGGCCCGCAGTGGCAAGGTCCTCGCGCAACGCACGTTCACCGCCCGCGCGCCCGCGAGGACGTCGAGCGCCGCGGGCGGGGTCGGAGCGCTGTCCGCCGCGAGCGACGAACTGATCGCGCAGTTGATCGCATGGCTCGGCATGCAGGCCCCGCTGGCTGCGCAAGCTCAGTGACCTGGCCGCTGCCCAACGGGACGCGACTTCCTCATCTCCAATCGCGGCTACCGGCAATGAATGCCAGGTGGCTGCGATCGCGTGCGCCATATCGCTCCTTGAGCTGGCGCAGGTGATAGTCGACGGTGTGGGCGCTCATATCGAGCCTGGCGGCAATCTCCTTGTCCGTCAGCCCGAGCACCAGCAGATCGAGGATTTGCCGGTGCAGCGGCGAGAGCAGACCGAACGCCTCCTGCCGTTGGGCCGCGCGCAGATAAGCCGCGCAACGCTGATGCAGCGACGAACCGAACGTCAGGCATTGAACGATGACATCCTCGGTGAGCCAGTCGGCCGCGCTCTCGCGCTGCGACGCAAGGACGAGGATCGAACGCATCGACGTATTGGAAATCGGCAAGCCAAAGGCCAGACCACTTAGGAAACCCTTCTCGCGCATTTCATGGAGGAGTTGTCGGTCCTCGTCCGCGAACTGGCTCGCACCGTATGTGCGCATCAACGTCTTCAGCTCCCATCGCTGCGGCAGCTGGCTGGTCAGCACCGTGCGCAGACGCGCGTTGCGTTCGAGCATGCCCGTACGCACCATGCGTTGCATGAGGCTCGGCGCGAAAGCGTTGCGCAGCAGATAGATGCGATCGACTCGGCCGTGGGCGTCGGTCCTCACTGTCAGATAAGCGAGACGACGGAAACCTAGCACGTGCGCGACACTGCCGACCAGACGCGTCAGTTCGCCGAGGTCGGCCGCCGCGCCAATTTCAGCCGCGAGGCGCGTCTCGCTGCCGAGTTCATCGCTGCGCAGCATCGGCTCGACCGCGGATTCATCCACATAATGGATCCGGGGCGCGCAGCATGGGGCCTGCGAGGCCCCCACGGGCGCTTGAAACCCGGTACAGGCGTCGAACTCGCTTGGCAACAGCACACTCGCCCGCTCGTCATCGAGTGCTTCGTATGACATACCGCCCTCCCGATTGCTGAAGCGCAGAGGAGGTCACCGGTGCTGCGCAGTGCAGCCGTTCGCCATGCCCGTGGTCCCGTTCGCCACGCACGCCCGCGAGGACCCGTGAGTTACTCATGCAGAATCCGGCCCGCCATATACGCAAGCTGGACCCGATTCCGGGCGGCGTATCTGCGTTCCAACTGCTCCAGGTGGTACGCCACGACGTGAGTCGATATCGATAAGCGCTCGGCAATTTCCCGATTGCTGATTCCCCGTGAGACGAAGCGCAGCACAGCATGCTGCACGTCATTCAACACGCCGGCTTCCGGATCTGCAATCAGATGCCGTAGCCGTGGTTGGACGAACTCATGCATGGCAAGGGCGACCGCATGGGCTTCGCCGATCGCTTTATCGGTGATCCAGCGTCGATCGGCTCGCGCGCTCGACAAGGTGACGATCGCCCGCTGGAACGTCTTGCCGGTGGGAAGTCCGATCGTCACGCCGCTGCGCACGCCGGCCCGCGCCGCGCTCTCGCTGAAACGCCGGGTCGCGGGGTCGGCGTGACGGCCATGCCGGTCCGCGCAGAGCGAAGCGAGCTCCCAAGCAAATGGCCAGTCGCACCGGCTCGCCGGGTCGATGCGAGGATCGCCGCTGAGCAACCCGCTTCGCTCGAAACACGCACGCCAGGCCGGGGGCGAATACGTGTCGAACCATGCGGCATGTCGAACGCTCCCGCCCATGCGATGTATGCGCCAATAGCACAGCCATTGGAACCCTGCGTCTTGAATCGCGGCGCGAACCTGCCGTTCGCGCGCGACGCCGTCGGGGCAACGCGTGATAGCCGACAACAGCCTGGAGGTGCCGGAGGTCGCGTCGTCCGGCGCGGGCCCCTTCGGCAACCCGACATCATCGAGTTGTCGCTCGCCGAACGCCGCCACGTCGATGCGACGATCGTCTGCAAGCTTCATCCGCCAGGGTCCGCGATGAACAAGGGATTGCATTGCGCGCATGTTCACCGTGGCCGCACGCGGTAGATCGCGTTGTTGCGATTCGCACTGAAGTAAACCGTGCCATCGGTACCGACGTCGACGCCTGTCGCCACGTAGGGGGCGGCATGCCCGGAGCACCGGGCATGCCGATGGGCAGCTGATCGGCCACGATGCGACGCTTTTGCGTGATGGGGTTGATTTCGCTCAGGCGGCCCGCGCCCGCTTCCGCAACGATGAAGGTGCCCCAGGGCGTTTGAGCAACGCCTTCAGGCAGCGCGAGCTGGCTGGCCACCACACGCTTGTTGCCCGTCGCGAGGTCGATCCTCGCAAGGTCGCCCGCGGCAGATTCGGTGACGTAGAGTGCGCCGTCGCGGCCGAGCGTCATTTGCGCCGGTCCCGCCAGCCCCGTGGCTACGATCTTGCGCGTGGCGAACCCCGCACCGCTCGCCTGCGTGATATTGCCGGTGGCGAACTCGGCGACGAGCACGCTGCCGTCCGCGAGCGGCAGCGCAGCGTAGGGCGTCTGCCAGCCGGTCGTCGTGGCGAGCGTCGTGTTGCTCGCGCGATCGAGCACCTGTACGGTGCCGGTGATCCACGAGGCCAAAACGACCAGCTTATCGGAGAGGCCGAGGGCGAACGGGTATTGCAACGTAGAGCCGGCGGCCCACATGCGCATGACGTCTGTCACGGCGCCGCTGGCCAAATCGACCTTGCGGTAGCTGAAAATATCGGCAAGCCACATGTTGCCGCCCGACACCTTGATGCCGGCGGGCACCGCAACCAGCCCGCCGGTCAGCAGCCTCGACGAACCGCTCGCCATATCGACAGCCGTGATCGAGTTGTCAGCGAAGTTGGAGACGTAGATCGTGCCGTCAGACGCAAGCACGAGGTTATCCAGCGAGGGCTTCAGCGTCTTGAACACCGTCTTGCGGCCGGTTACCGGATCGACCTTGCTGAGTTCCCCGGTTGCCGCGTCGACGACCCAGAGGTTGCCCGAGGCATCGAGTTTGACGGCGCTGGGCGCGCTGAATTCGGCGTTGATCACGCTGAGCGCGCCGTTCGCCGGGTCGATTCTCACGACGCTGTGCTTGAACCACAGCGGGCCGTAGATCATGCCGTCGGCACCGACCTGAAAGCCGTCCAAGCCGCCGAGGTCCTTCGCGATGAGCCGAGGCGGATGTGCGCCCGTCACGTCGATTTCCCAGAGGGCATCACCGGCGAAGACCTGGCTGACATAGAGCTTGCCCGTCCTTGGGTCGAAAGCGACGGCATTGATGCCCGGCAAATCGCTGGCCACCACCTGTATCGGCGCACGTGGACCCGCGCGATAGTGCACGACGCCCGCCAGATAGCTGGTCCAGGCCATCTGGCCTTGCGGGCCGATGGCCATGTCGTCGGCCTGCCCATCGGGACTACCGATGAACACCTTTGTGTCACCGGTGGTGCGGTCGACTTGCCAGATCGAATTGCCGATGATCGTGCAGGCGAGCAGGCGGCCATGCTCATCGATTGCCAAGCCATGCACACCCGAGAAATGCGACGGCGCGACAATTGCCTCTGGGGCGCGCCAGCCATTGGGTTGGGAAGTTTGCGCGGAGGCGCATAAGCTCGCCAGCAGCGAGCAAGCGGTCAAGAAGCGGGCAACGGCACGGTTCATGGTGGGTTTTTCGCGGAGGACGCTGCGTCGAGTGGGGCGGAACGCGTTCCATGATCGGGACAACGCGCCTGGCGGGCTTGAATCGGCGTGCCGTGTTTGACTCTGTGTGCTCTTATTTTTTATTTAATGGCTGTAAACTGGCTTGCACTATGCAATTCGCATTGCCGTGTCCAGGGGCACCGCACGATGGTGCTGCCGGCTCGTTGTTACGAAGGCGCAACTTTCGCAAACTACTGTCATCGACGAAATGGACCCGCGCGAAAGATTACATACCTCTTACATCGGCGTGCGAGACACGCCGACGCTATTCGTGACGACGTTGCAGAAGTCGACGATGTTCCTCAACAGGGAACGATGCGACGTAGCCAACCACGGTCTCACTCCGGACTATCCGCTGGAGGACGCATTCGCCGTTTATCTGATGCTGGAAGCGATGCCCAGTTGGGACCTGTGGTGCGACGGCAAGCCTCGACCGGTGGTGGATCATCGAGCCGGGGAAGTCGCGATATACAACCTCGATCAGTTGTGGCGGGCCAACATGCGGGCGACATTCGATTGCCTGCATATTCATATCGCACGCGCAGCGTTCGACGAAATCGCATGGGAAGCGGGCACTCAGCGGATCAACGATCTTGTTTGCCCTCCTCACGAGAACACCCTCGATCCGGTGATTTTTTCCTTGGGGACAAGCTTGCTTCCGGCGCTCGAGCATCAGGAACGCGCGAGCCAATTGTTTGTCGAGCACGTTTCATATGCGCTGAATCTGCATATTGCCGTCACGTACGGGAAAATGCAGCTTCGGTTCGCCAGAGTGAACGGTGGTCTCGCTCCTTGGCAGATGCGGCGCGCCACCGACTACCTGATCGAGCGCCTCGATGGACAGGTCTCATTGCTTGAACTTGCCAATTATTGCGGTCTTTCGCGTAGCCATTTCTCGCGTTCATTCAAGCGGTCGACGGGATATGCTCCGCATCAATGGTTGGCGCGCAAACGAGTCGACCGGGCGAAGGATTTGCTGACCAACACCGCGCTGGCTCTTTCCGAGATCGCGATCCGGTGCGGTTACGCTGATCAGAGCCATTTCAGCCGTGCGTTCAGCGCGCAGACCTCGGTCACGCCGACCCAGTTCCGACGGGCCCGTTCATCGAAGCGCATCGATGCCGGCTTCGAGACGTCGGCGTCATCCGAAGGCTGATTGCTGACCGGCTCGACGTACGCGGGACCGTCCGGCTGTGCGTCGGCCGTGCGCAAGCCCTGCGCGAGCGGACGAGCCCGCTTACTGGCTATAATCGGCCGGGCCTCGTAGGCCGATGCGGCCGCCGCCTGGCGCCGCTTCATTTTCTGGAAATCATGGATTCCTTTTTCAAGTACCACGTATTTTTCTGCGTCAACCGGCGCGAGCCCGGCGCCGATCGTCCCAGCTGCGCGAACTGCAACTCCGAGGCGATGCAGGCCTATGCGAAAAAGCGCGTGAAAGAACTGGGGCTCGCCGGCCCCGGCAACGTCCGGATCAACAAAGCCGGATGCCTCGATCGCTGCGAACTGGGGCCGACCGTCGTCGTGTATCCCGAGGGCACCTGGTACACGTATGTCGACGAATCGGATATCGATGAGATCGTCGAGTCGCACCTCCAACACGGCACGATTGTCGAGCGGCTCAAGATCGATTGACGGAACCACGCGCGCCATGAATGCCCAAACGAAAAAATTTCTGATCGACGGACCCGTCGGCAAGATCGAAGTTGCCGTCGATATGCCCGCCGATGCGCCGCGCGGCATGGCGCTCGTTGCCCATCCGCATCCGCTGTTCGGCGGCACGATGGACAACAAGGTTGCCGTGACGCTCGCGCGCACCCTGGTGCAATTGGGCTATGTCGTCTACCGGTCGAACTTTCGCGGCGTGGGTGCCACGCAGGGCGAACACGATAACGGCGTCGGCGAGCGCGACGATTTGATGGCGGTCCTCGAGCATATGCGCGCCGACCCCGAGCACGGCAAGCTGCCGCTCGTACTGGCCGGATTCTCGTTCGGCACGGTCGTGCTCTCGCATGTGGCGGCGCGGCTGCGCGATGCCGGCGTCGCCATCGAGCGGATCGTGTTCGTCGGCACGGCCGCGAGCCGCTGGGACGTTGCGCCCGTGCCGGAAAACACGCTCGTCATTCATAGCGAGTTGGACGAAACCGTGCCGATCGGCTCCGTTTTCGAATGGGCACGGCCGCAGGAGCTGCCTGTGGTGGTCGTTCCGGGCGGCGAACATTTCCTGCATCGCAAGCTGCATATCCTCAAGCGGATCGTGACCGACGCGTGGCGGTAGCCGGCGCGAGTGCCGGTGCGGTACCGCTCATCGGCGTTTGGGGGCCACAGGTACGCGGAAAATGCAAATCGACGCGATTGCGCCGCGTATAATGGGCGCAATTTTTTTGCACGAGCGTCGCCGCGCGACGGGCGTTCCACCGCTCGGCGATCCGGCGCTCGAGCGCCGAACCGAACGCGCCACCGCCTGTCCAACGCTCGCTTTGCGCCGGGCGGCGCGGCCGCCACGCTGACTTCTCTCGCACGAACTGAATCCTATGCGCTCTTCCTTCTTCGGCATGCCGTCCATTGCCTCGTCTTTCGTTTGCCCTTCGATCGTCCGCACGCTGCCTGCGACACTGGCATCCGCCGCCGCGTTGGCGGCTGCATGCTATGCGCCGGGCGCCGCGGCGCAAGTGCCGCCGCCGGCGGTGACGGCGCGTTCGTGGGTGCTCATCGACGCCACGAGCAACCAGGTTCTTGCCTCGGGCAACGCGAACGAACGCGTCGAGCCGGCTTCGCTCACGAAGCTGATGACGGCTTATCTCGTCTTCGAGGCCCTGCACACGAAGAAGATTTCGATGGATCAGGTCGTGACGCCGAGCCTCGCCGTGCGGCGCGTGCGCAACGACGAATCGCGCATGTTCATCGAAGCCGAAAAGCCGGTGACGGTGCACGATCTCGTCTACGGAATGATCGTGCAGTCGGGTAACGATGCCGCGATCGCGCTGGCGGAACTCGTCGGCGGGACGGAAGGGCATTTCGTCGAAATGATGAATGCCGAAGCGAAGAAGCTCGGCATGACCGGCACGCACTATGCCGACGTCAACGGCATGCCCGACCCGCAGCACTACACGACGGCGGCCGATCTGGCGACGCTTTCCGCGCATCTGATTCGCGACTATCCCGAGTACTACTCGATCTTCGCGGTCAAGGAATTCACCTATAACAAGATCAAGCAGCCGAACCGCAATCGTCTGCTGTGGCTCGATCCGAGCGTCGACGGTCTGAAGACGGGTCACACGCAGGCGGCAGGCTACTGCCTGATCGCGTCGGCGAAGCGCTCGTTGCCTGGCGTGCCCGATGCATCGCGCCGTCTCGTCAGCGTCATGATGGGCGAGCAAAAAGAACACGAGCGCGTACAGGACAGCATGAAGATGCTGAACTATGGCTATAGCGCTTATGACGTGGTCCGGCTCGTGAAGGCGAATCAGGTGGTGCAGACGCCGCGCGTGTACAAGGGCGCGGCCAACAGCGTGCCCGTCGGCGTGAAGAGCGACCAGTACATCACCGTGCCGCGCGGCATGGGCGACAAGGTCAAGCAGCAGGTGACGCTGAATGCGCCGCTCGTCGCGCCGATCGCCGAGGGGCAGCCGCTCGGAACGGTGCAGATCGTCGGAGATGGCAAGACGCTCACCCAGTTCCCCATCGTCGCGCTTCAGCCGGTGCCGGCTGCCGGCATCGGTGGGCGTATCTGGGACTCGTTGATGCTGATGTTCAGCAAGAAGTGAAGTGGAGCCACGCGAAATGAGCCCGGTCAATGAATCGTTGTTCGAGTTTCCATGCGACTTTCCGATCAAGGTGATGGGAAAGTCCCACCCCGATTTCGCGGAAACGATCGTGACCGTCGTGCGCGATTTCGATCCGACCTTCGAGGCGTCCCGCATCGAAATGCGGGCTTCGAGCGGCGGCAACTACATCGGCTTGACGGTGACCGTGCGCGCCACGAGCCGCGAGCAGCTCGACGACATCTATCGCGCACTCACCGGGCACCCTATGGTGTCGGTCGTGCTCTGAGCTTTGCGCATTTTCGCAGGCCTCCGACATCCATAGTATCTAGCCGGTCGCAGGCGAAATCAGCGCACTATCCGCCGCCTGCGCGCCAGCCGCACCCCTGCAGGCCTTCACGTATAACGCCCGGAAGCGCTCCACCTCCTCGAATATCCATGTGTGGAAGGCCTGCACCCGCGCGGTTGCGATGAGAGACGGCGGGCACACGAAGTAATAGCTGGCGGTGCTCGGCGCATCGATGTCGAAAAGGCGCACGAGCCGTCCAGCCGCGAGCTCGTGCGTAGCGATCGACCGGCGCACGAGTCCAACGCCCTGGCCGTCGATGACCGCCTGCAGCAAATTCGACGAATCCTGATAGAGCACGCCCCGCCGCGGTTCGCTGATATTGCCGAGCCCCGCCACATCGAACCAAGGGCGCCAAAGCTCGTCATCTGACCGCAAAAGCCGCGCGTCCACCAGATCGGCCGGCGTCTTCGGCAGCGCCCCACCGTTGTAAGACGGCGCGCACACGGGAAAGAACACTTCATCCAGCAGTGGCTCGACATATAGATCCGGATAGTGTCCGCTGCCGTAGCGGATCGCGAGATCGACGTCGTCGCGCGTGAAATCGGTGAGCGCATTGGTCGATAGCAGCTCCACGTCGATTTGCGGGTTGCGTTCGATGAAGCTGCCGATGCGCGGCGTGATCCAGCGTGCGGAGAACGACGAAGCCGATGAGACGATGAGGCGCCGCTCGCGGTCGGACGAGCGCACGTCGTATGTCGCATCGGCGAGCGCCATCAGCGCGGCGCGTACGGCCTTGGCATAGCGGGCGCCGGTCTCGGTGAGCCGGACCCGTCTGCCGTCGCGAGCGAAAAGGGCGGTGCCGAGCTGCTCTTCCAATGCGCGAATCTGGTGGCTGACCGCGCCATGCGTGACGAACAATTCATTGGCGGCGCGCGAAAAGCTCTCGTGCCGCGCAGCGGCCTCGAACACGCGCAGCGCGTTGAGCGGGGGGAGGTGTCGGAGGTTCATTGTGAATTTATTTCACATATCGGTGAGAATTGATCGTTTTACGCTGAGGTCCGCCACGCCTAGGATTCTAGTCATCGAAGGCCCCTTTTTGGAAAACGATCATGAGAAAAATATCCTCAAGCATCACGTTCGAAATCGAACCTGGCGAAACGGCTTCCATGTTGATCGGCGACAGCACCCGGCTGACGGCCGAGGGTGGGCCGCTCTGGGTGACGCGTAGCAATGACGTCGAAGATTACTGGCTCCAGCCCGGCACTGCGCTGCATCTGCGCCGCGGCGAGCGCTTGTGGCTCAGCGTCGAAGGCAGCGAGAAGGCCGAGGCACGATTCGTCGCGCCGCTGACGAGCCGTGCGCTCGTTCAGGATTGGCTCGGTGCGCTCACGGAGCGTCTCGCCGCGCGCTGGCGCGGTGGGTGGCACGCGGTCTGATGCAGGCTCGCGGCCACCGGGGCGGTGGCGTCTTGCTGCCGCCCGCGTGCGCAGGCGCAGTGGCGGCCGGGCGGCGTCGGTCCGATTCCGGTAAACTGCGCGAATCATGTGTCCCGCGTCGAACCCCGAAACCGCCGTCTCTCCGGAACTCATTCCGCAAAGCCCGAGGGCGACGGCTGACGCCGGTCTGACCGTCCGCTGGCGTGGACTCGAACCTTACGAGGCCAGCTTTACCGCGATGCGCGAGTTCACCGAATCGCGTACCGACGCCACGGCCGATGAACTCTGGCTGGTCGAACATCCCCCTGTTTTCACGCTGGGCCAGGCCGGCAATCCGGCGCATTTGCTGGCGGCGGACCCTGCCATTGCGCTGGTCAAAGTCGACCGCGGGGGGCAGATCACTTACCACGGGCCCGGTCAGGTCGTCGCCTATTTGCTGCTGAATCTGAGGCGGCGCGGCATTCTCGTGCGTCAACTCGTCACGCTGATCGAGGAGGCCGTGATCGAGACGCTCGCGGCGTATAATCTCGCCGGCGAGCGCCGTGCCGGTGCCCCCGGCATCTATGTGGCGCCCGGGCCACGCGCGGGGACGCACGCCGGCGCGAAGATCGCGGCGCTTGGCCTGAAGATTCGCAACGGATGCAGCTATCACGGTGTCAGTCTCAACGTGAACATGGATCTGCGCCCGTTTCTCGCGATCAATCCGTGCGGCTATGCGGGGCTCGAAACGGTGGATATGGCCACCTTCGGCGTCACCGCCGGCTGGCGCGATGTCGCCGGCACGCTGGCCGCGCGCCTTGCCGCCAACCTCGACATCGCTCTCGCGCATCGCTCATCGACTGGATCTACCGAATGACAGACCTTCATGCCCAACCGGCCGACGCCGCCACGACAGGCGCCGCCGACGTCCGCGAGCCCGCCACCGCCGCATATGACGCCAGCGCGAAGCAAAAGGCCCAAGCCAAGACGGCACGGATTCCGATCAAGATCGTGCCGATCGAAAAGCTGAAAAAGCCGGAGTGGATTCGCGTGAAGGCGGCGACGGGCAGCTCGCGCTTCAGCGAGATCAAGCAGATCCTGCGCGAGCACAACCTGCATACCGTCTGCGAGGAAGCGAGCTGTCCGAACATCGGCGAGTGCTTCGGCAAGGGCACGGCCACGTTCATGATCATGGGCGACAAATGCACGCGGCGCTGCCCGTTTTGCGACGTGGGCCATGGCCGTCCGGACCCGCTCGATACTGAGGAGCCGCTCAATCTGGCCCGAACGATAGCGGCGCTCAAGCTCAAGTACGTGGTCATTACGAGCGTCGATCGCGACGATCTTCGGGACGGCGGCGCCGCGCACTTCGTCGAATGCATTCAGAAGGTTCGCGAGCTTTCGCCGCAAACCCGCATCGAAATTCTCACGCCGGACTTTCGCGGCCGGCTCGACCGTGCGCTCTCGATCCTGACGAGCGCACCGCCCGATGTCATGAATCACAATCTCGAAACCGTGCCGCGGCTTTATAAGGAAGCCCGACCGGGCTCCGACTACGCCCATTCGCTGAAGCTGCTGAAGGACTTCAAGGCGCTGCATCCGGAAGTCGCGACGAAGTCCGGGCTGATGGTGGGACTCGGCGAGACGGAGGAAGAGATCCTTCAGGTCATGCGCGACCTGCGCGCGCACGATGTCGATATGCTGACGATCGGCCAGTATCTGCAGCCGTCGGAACATCATCTGCCGGTGCGTGCGTACGTTCACCCGGACGTTTTCAAGATATACGAGGCCGAGGCTTACAAGATGGGCTTCACGCATGCCGCGGTCGGCGCGATGGTGCGCTCGAGCTACCACGCGGATGTGCAGGCGCACGGCGCCGGTGTCGTGGCGGAAATATAAAAAAGCGTTCTTCCGGCTTTGAGGGACGGACGGAACCGTCCAGCTATCCGGACGGCCTCGTTCCGCGATTCCGGAACTCCGGAATCGAAGGTGCCGCGCCGGCAAAATATTCCATAAAAATCAAGCAGTTAGATGGTGCTTAACGTTGGCATCGACCTTGCAGATAGATGGCCTGCGGCCCCCGGGCCCTACCCATTAATCAAGCAAGGAGACAGCCGATGCGCCCGCTCAAGAAACCCTTCTATCGAATCCTATATGTCCAGGTGATCGCGGCGATCGTCGCGGGCATCGTGCTCGGTCATTTCGCGAGCAAGCTCGCGATCGACATGAAGCCGCTCGGCGACGCATTCATCAGCCTCGTGAAGATGGTGATCGGGCCGATCATCTTTTGTACGGTCGTAACCGGCATCGCGGGCATGGAGGACATGAAGAAGGTCGGCCGCGTCGGCGGCAAGGCGCTCCTGTACTTCGAAGTCGTTTCCACGTTCGCGCTCGTACTGGGCCTGATCGCCACCCATGTGCTCAAGCCCGGCGCCGGCTTCAATGTCGATATCGCAACGCTCGACGGCAAGGCCGTCGCCTCGTACGCCGAGAAGGCGGCGCATGGCAACAGCGCCGTCGACTTCTTCCTGCACATCATTCCGAAGACGTTCACCGACTCATTCGCGCACGGCGACATTCTGCAGATCCTCCTGATCGCGCTGCTCTTCGGTACGGTACTCGCCACGATCGGCGAGCGCGGCAAGCCCGTTACGAACTTCATCGAAAGCTTGTCGCACGTCCTGTTCGGCATCGTGCGCATCGTGACGAAGCTCGCGCCGATCGGCGCCTTCGGCGCCATGGCCTTCACCATCGGCAAGTACGGCCTCGGTTCGTTGCTGCCGCTCATGAAGCTCATCGGCACGTTCTATCTGACGGCTATCGTCTTCGTGCTCGTCGTGCTCGGAACGATCGCTCGCCTCGTGGGCTTCAACATCATCCGGTTCATCGCCTACATCAAGGAAGAGATGCTGATCGTGCTCGGCACGAGTTCGTCCGAAGCCGCGCTGCCGCAACTGATGGAAAAGCTCGAAAAGCTCGGCTGCTCGCGCTCGGTCGTCGGCCTCGTCGTGCCCACGGGCTATTCGTTCAACCTCGATGGAACGAACATCTACATGACGATGGCCGTGCTCTTCATCGCACAAGCCACGAACACGGACCTCACGCTGGCTCAGCAGCTCACGCTGATCGCGGTTGCCATGCTGACCTCGAAGGGGGCCAGCGGCGTCACGGGCGCAGGCTTCATTACGCTCGCCGCGACGCTTGCCGTCGTGCCTACGATCCCTGTCTCGGGCATGGTGCTGATTCTCGGTATCGATCGCTTCATGAGCGAATGCCGCGCGCTGACCAACATCGTCGGTAACGGCGTAGCCACGGTCGTGGTATCGGCATGGGAAAAGGAGCTGGACCGTGCGAAGCTCAAGCGCGCCCTGAGCGGCGGCGACGTCGAAGTAGGCGAGGCGGTCAAAGCTTGAACCTCGATGCGCCGGCGCTCCGGCCGGCGCCGGCGGATTTCGCGCGCTGTGCCACAATGGCCCTTTATCCTCGCCCGGAACCCGCTGCTGTGAAACGTCGTGCTGTCGTCGTTTTCGCGCTCGCCGCCGTGCTCATCGCGGCATGCGTCGTTACGTGGCGCATCACCTGGCTGCGCGGTGTCGACGACATCCAGCAACAAGCCGCCGTGCGAGCCGACCGCACGGCGAATGCATTGAGCAGCACGCTCGATCGCTACGAATCGCTTTCCTACCTCCTCGCAAGTCACCCGCTCGTCCAGGAAGCACTGGAACATCCGACGGCTGACGCCATCGCGCGTGCCAACCACTATCTCGAAGATGCCAACCGGCATGCGCATGCGACGGTGACTTACATCGTGCGAGCCGACGGGCTCTGTCTCGCAGCCAGCAACTGGAATCTCGCGGATACGTTCGTCGGCTCCAACTACCTGTTCAGGCCGTATTTCATCGATGCCATGAAGGGCCAGGTGGGCCGCTTCTTCGGTATCGGCACTGTCTCGCACGAGCCCGGTTATTTCATCTCCCAGCCGGTCTATCGCGAAGGACGCATCATTGGCGCCGCCGTCGTCAAACTCAACCTCGAATGGTTCCCCGGCTCGGATGCAGGCGAGCCGTTGCTCGTCGCCGACAATCATGGCGTTATCTTTTTGTCCTCGGTGCCGGCATGGAAGTACCGTGCCGTGGCGCCGCTGCCCGCGTCGGTCACCGCGGCGATCGAGCGCACACGCCAATATGCCCAACAGACGATCGCCGAGCTGCCGATGGCCACGGTTCGTACGATCGATGCGAATGCGCAGATCGTGCGCGTCGGCGACGCGCGCTTCGGCCCGCACTTTCTTGCGACCCGGCGGTGGCTGGGCTCGCCGGCCTGGCAACTGATTACGCTCTCCTCGATCGACCCGGTGCGAGCCGATGCGCGCAACGCAGCGGCAGCGGTCGGCTTCGGCTTCGCGTCGATCTGCTTGCTTGCGTTTTACTGGCGAACGCGCCGCGCCCGGCTCGCCGAAATGATCCGAGGCCGAGCGATGCTGCAAGCCGCCTATGCCGAACTGAACGAGCGCGTAGCCGAACGCACGGCAGATCTTTCCGCGGCCAACGCGCGATTGCAGACGGAAGTCGGCGAGCGGACCCGTGCGGAGCGCGAGCTGCGCGCGGCCCACGACGAGCTCGTCCAGACGAGCAAGCTGGCGGCACTGGGCCAGATGGCAGCGGGCATCACGCATGAACTCAATCAGCCGTTGGCGGCGCTGCGAGCCTTTTCGGACAACACGCGTGTGCTGCTCGAGCGCGGCGAGCAGGGCGCCGCGCGCGAAAATCTCGAGGCGATCGCGGCGCTGACCGAGCGCATGGGCAAGATCACGAACCAGCTCAAGCTCTTCGTCGGCAGGGCACAGCCGCGCACTGCGCGCGCGCCTGTCGTGCGTGCGGTGTGCAACTCGCTGAACGTGCTGCAAAAGCGGTTGCAGGGTGTCGTGCTCGATGTCACGCTCCACGATTCCGAAACGATGTCCGGCGGGTGCAGCGAGCCGCTCGACCTCGCTGCCGAGCACCCGGAGCTCGTTGCCTACTGCGACGAACTGCGGCTGGAGCAGGCGCTGATCAATTTGATCGGCAATGCGCTCGACGCGGTTAGCGGTGTCGACGCGCCGCGCATCGGCATCGAGATCGGCGCGTCGTTCGCGAGCCTTTCGCTGACGGTGCGCGACAATGGTCCGGGCATCCCCGCGGATGTGCTGCCGCGACTGTTCGAACCGTTTTTTACGACGAAGGGCATGGGAGAAGGGCTCGGTCTCGGCCTGGCAATCGCCTCGTCGATCGCCAGGGATTGCGGAGGAACGCTGAGCGCGCGCAATATGCCGGAAGGCGGAGCGGCCTTCGTACTGATATTGCGCCGCGCCCTTGCGTCGAATGCACAGAGCGACGCGTCGGCGCGTTGATCCACTGCGCGTGCAGCGTATTCTCCTTCGGTTTTTACGATATCCGGCATGACAGCGACAGCAGCGATGAGCGACAGCCTTCAAGTGATCTTCATCGAAGACGACGAACTCGTGCGCCGGGCCAGCGTGCAGAGCCTGCAGCTTGCCGGCTTCGATGTGACGGGCTACCCCTCCGTCGAAGCGGCTCAGGTGGCTCTTGCCAGGGCCCAGGCAGCGGGCGCGGGCCCGGGGGTCATCGTGAGCGATATCCGGCTGCCCGGAGCCAGTGGGCTGCAACTGCTCGAACACTGCCGCGAGCACGTGCCGGAGGTGCCGGTCATTCTCGTCACCGGTCACGGCGACATCTCGATGGCTGTGCAAGCAATGCGCGACGGTGCCTATGACTTCGTCGAAAAGCCGTTCGCTTCCGAGCGCCTCATCGAGACGGTGCGTCGGGCATTGGAACGCCGGCGTCTGATGCTCGAAAACGACGCACTGCGGCGCGAGCTCAGTCAGCGCGACGCGCTCGTGCCGCGCATCATCGGACGAAGTGCCGCGATCGAACAGGTGCGGCGCCTCATTGCGAAGGTTGCGCCAACGGATGCCGCGGTGCTCGTCAACGGCGACACAGGCGCCGGCAAGGAACTGATCGCGCGCTGTCTGCACGAGCTCTCGCCCCGCCGCGCCAAATCCTTCGTTGCGGTCAATTGCGGTGCGCTGCCCGAACCGATGTTCGAATCGGAGATGTTCGGATACGAGCCGGGCGCCTTCACCGGTGCGGCAAAACGCCGCATCGGGAAGCTCGAGTACGCCTCGGGCGGCACGCTTTTTCTCGACGAAATCGAAAGCATGCCACTCTCGCTGCAGGTCAAACTGCTGCGCGTGCTGCAAGAGGGCGTGCTCGAGCGGCTTGGCTCGAATCAGCCTATTCGCGTGGATTGCCGCATCGTGGCTGCGGCGAAGGGGGAGATGGCCGAGCACGTCGCAGCCGGCACGTTCCGGCGCGATCTGCTTTATCGGCTCAATGTCGTGACGATCACACTGCCGCCGCTGACCGAGCGCCGCGAAGACATCGTGCCGCTTTTCGAGCATTTTCTGCTCGATGCGGCCGTGCGCTACCAGTGTGCGGCGCCCGTACTTTCCGAGCGCCAGCGGTCGCGCCTGATCGAACGCGATTGGCCCGGCAACGTGCGGGAGTTGCGCAACGCCGCTGAGCGTTTCGTGCTCGGCATCGCCGACGGACAAGGCGCATTCGATTCGAGCGAGGAGGGCGCCAACGTGCCCGCGGCTGCGCTCAAAGAACGTGTCGAGCAATTCGAGCGCGCAGCGATTGCCGATGCGCTCGAAGCGGCGGGCGGTTCGGTGGCGGCCGCAGCCGACCGGCTGCAGATCGGCAAGGCGACGCTTTACGAGAAGATCAAACGATACGGCCTCGCCGAACGCGGCGAGGCCGGAAAAGAAACGGGCTGAGCGGGTGGTGCGTTCCGCGCGGAGCCGCGCGACCTTCGCCTAACGCGTTTGGGCAGCGCAGTGGAGCGCAGCCTGCTCAAGCCCCCAGCGCGTTTTGCAGTAACTTGTCGAGCTCTGCGAATTGCGGCTCGCCCACGTAGCGCTTCAGTATCGTGCCGTTCTTGTCGACCACGAAAGTGGTGGGTGTCAGCTGGACGTTACCGAACTGCTTGGCTGCACTACCGTCATCCATGGCCACTTTGAATGGCAACTGGCGCGTTTGCGCGTAATTCGCGACGTACATCGGTGCGTCGTAGTTCATCGCGACGGCGACGAACTCGAGCCCACGGCCCTTGAAACGATTATAGGTCTCGACCATCTGAGGCATTTCCTTGACGCAGGTGGCGCAGCTCGTTGCCCAGAAATTGACGAGGTACACCTTGCCCTTGAGATCGGCCGTGGAGACTTTCTGCCCAGACAGCAGTGTGAACGTTGCGTCGGGCACGCGTTGCGAGGTGCCGAACGTCAAATAGCCGGCGACGGCAATGGCAGCCGCGGCGAGCGCCAGCACGACATAACGCGGTGGGCTGCGGCGGGCGGAAGCGGGGGTCTGGCTCATGGATGAAACCTCGAAAGCGCGAAGCGCGGTAACGGCGCCGCAATTTTAACGCCATTTGCCTGCGGGCGCGTGCCGTGCACGGCACGCTGACGCGTGCGCCGGACTTCTATCCATCGGCTTCTGGTAAATTGCTGCCACTTCAAGGAGTTCAAGGCGGATACCGCTTGTTTATGCTTCGAATGCCCCGCCGTCCTGCCGCGCTGCTCTTCCTGCTTGCCGCCTTCACCGTGGCCGCCTGCTCGCCGGCCTACGATTGGCGCACCATCACCGACGACACGAACGGCTACACAATCGATTTGCCGGCCAAACCGCTCATCGACGAAAGACCGATCGACATTGCGGGCACTACCATGCGGATGCACGTCCGGGCCGCCCGTGCTCAGAACGCCATGTTCTCTGTGGGCACCGTTGCGATGCCGAGCGACGACCCGAAGCTGCAGCGCGCGGTGCTCGACTCGATGCGCGACGCGTTGGCGCGCAATGTCGGCGCAAAACCGGACGCACGCGCTATCGACGTCCCGGTGGCCGATGGCGGCCATGTCCCCGCACTCGAACTGGAAGTCAACGGCCCCGTGGGGGCGACGGGCAGGCACAAGACCATTCACGCTTGGCTCGTAGCGCGCGGCACGCACGTTTATCAAGCCGCCGTGATAGCCGACGACGCGCCGCCGGAAGAGCAAACCGACCAGTTTTTTCAGTCGTTCAAGGTCTTCTGACGATGATGGAGCCCACCGAGGGCTGCGCTTCGCCCGTTTTTTCGGACTATTTGCTCCAGGTTGTGGATAACTTTGTTGAAAACCGGTGTAACACGGGCGCAAACGCTTGCGCGGGTGGCTTGTAGTCAACCTATTCATTCGCTGTTTGCGCGCAAGCTCCTATGAAAATCAATAGCTTGGGATAATTTTCTCGGGTGATGCCTTCAAAACAGCGATGATCAATCGCAAATCCAGATATGTGTATAAGTCAAGCCTACCAAAACATGGAGCTCGTGGCGTTGGCATAAAGGGCACGACCGGCCGCGCGCACTGCGGCGCTCATGACAGCGACGCGACGCGCCGATATTGGATCGCTTCGGCCACATGCGCGCTGTTGGGCATGTCATCGCCCGCGAGATCGGCGATGGTTCGCGCGACCTTCAAAACCCGGTAGTAGGCCCGCGCCGACCAGCCGAAGCGTTCGCTCGCTTCCCTCAATAGCAGCTCGCCGCCGGCGTCCGGTCGACACACCTCGTCGACTTCGCGTCCTGCGAGTTCGCGGTTGGTCTTGCCCTGCCGCGCACACTGGCGATCCCGGGCCGCGACGATGCGCCGAGCGATAGTGGCGGTGGGCTCGCCGGACGCTCCGGCACGGGCGGACAGCTCGGCTGCGCTCAGCGCGGGCAACTCGATCTGAATATCGATGCGATCGACGAGCGGCCCCGACAGCTTGCGCAGGTAGCGGGTGGCCGCATCGGGCGTGCACCGGCAGCGACCCGCCGGGTCGCCCCGCCACCCGCAGGGACAGGGATTCATGGCCGCGACGAGCTGGCAGGCCGCGGGGAAATCGGCTTGCTGGGCCGCGCGCGAGACAGTGATACGGCCCGCCTCGAGCGGCTCGCGCAGCGTCTCCAGTACATGGCGATCGAATTCAGGCAGTTCGTCGAGGAACAGCACGCCCAGGTGGGCGAGTGTGATTTCCCCGGGTTGCGGCGGATTGCGCCCGCCGACCAGTGCGGCGGCGCTCGACGAATGGTGCGGCGCGCGAAATGGGCGGCGGCGCCATTGCGCCGGGGAAAAACCGAGCATGCTCGCCGAGAGCAGCGCGGCCGATGCGAGCGCTTCCTCGTCGGACATGGGCGGCAGCAAGCCCGGCAGCCTGGCCGCGAGCATCGACTTGCCGGCTCCGGGCGGGCCGACCATCAGCATGTGATGCCCTCCGGCGGCTGCGACCTCGAGCGCCCGGCGCGCACCGGGCTGCCCGATCACGTCGGCCATGTCGGGTACGGCGGGTGCAGCGAGGGCCTCGAGCGAGGGCGCCTCGATAGGGCGCAACGTTCCATCTTCGGCTCCAGCGAGATGCGCGCATAACGAGGGCAAATCGGGCGCCCCGTAGACATGTACTCCCGGCACGAGCGCCGCCTCGCCCGCACTGGCGAGCGGCAGATAGAGTTCCGGCAGGCCCAGCCCCAGACCAGGCTCCGCAGCGGCGGCCTCTTGCACGCCGCCATCGATGCCGGTCCGCTCGCGCGGCGTGTCCCGGCTCGAATGACTGGCGCCATCGTGCCGCCGGCGCCGCGCCGTCCCGCAGGCCATCGCGAACGCACCGCGCATCGGTCGCAAAGCTCCCGTCAATGAAAGCTCGCCGGCAAACTCGCGCGGCCCGAGCGCCGCAGCGGGAATTTGTCCGCTCGCCGCCAGGATGCCGAGCGCGATCGGAAGATCGAAGCGCCCCGATTCTTTCGGAAGATCGGCCGGCGCGAGATTGACGGTAATCCGGCGGACCGGAAACTCGTAGCCGCAATTCTGCAGCGCAGCGCGCACGCGCTCGCGGCTTTCGCGCACTTCGAGATCAGGCAAACCGACGATGGAAAATGACGGCAAGCCATTGGCGAGATGCACTTCGACGGTCACTTCAGGCGCGCGGCCGGCAGCCGGCGCGCGCGAACGCACCACGGCAAGCGACATGGATTCTCCGGGGAATGAAGCAGGCGGCTGGTGCGCCGCCTGCGGATACGGCAAGGAGCGATACGCCGCGGCAGCGCGTTACGCGCGCGCCGGGCGAAAAGAGGGAGGGTGACTCAGGATTCTTGCGAGGCGGCGAGCTTTTGCTCGAGCTCTGCCACCCGCCGCTCGAGTTCTTCGAGGCGCGTGCGCGTGCGCAGCAACACCTGCGCTTGTGTATCGAACTCCTCCCGCGTGACGAGATCGAGCTTGGAGAAACCCTGGGAGAGCATGGCCTTCACGTTGCGCTCGACGTCTTTCGCCGGCGAGTGCTTGAGCAGGTCGCTCATGCGCGCCTGGAAGTCCTGAAAGATATCGTTCGGTTGCTTCATGATGGTTCCCCTCGGACGCACAAAAAAAGTGCAGCCCATTCGAAAAGTAACGTCTATAACGCACCGATGACCCGAAACGGTGCGCGCGGTGCGCCGAATCAGACAGTCATGAGCGGCGATGGTGCGTCGCTCTAGCGTAGACCGTGCGAACACTCTAGCAACGATCGACGGCCCGCGCCAGCGGGGCCAGCCGACGCTGGCCGTTCGGCCTGCTTTCGGACGTTTTGTCCGCTTCTCGTTCTGCGCATTCGCGTAGGGAGGTGATGGCACATAAGTTGCTCTACTCGGACCCGCATCGGCCGGCGCCCCATTTCGCGGCGGCGGTGCCGATATGGCCGGCATGCCACGGCGGCCGCACGAAAACGGGTTCTCGCAACGAAAAAGAGGATTTTCATGAAGCTCATTACCGCAATCATCAAGCCGTTCAAGCTCGATGAGGCGCGCGAAGCGTTGTCGGCGATCGGCGTCTCGGGCATCACGGTCACCGAAGTGAAGGGCTTCGGGCGCCAGAAGGGCCATACGGAGCTCTATCGCGGCGCGGAATACGTCGTCGACTTTCTGCCGAAGGTGAAGATCGAGGCCGCCGTATCGGACGACATCGTCGACCAGGCCATCGAAGCCATCGAGCGTGCCGCGCGCACCGGCAAGATCGGCGACGGCAAGATCTTCGTGACGCCGATCGAGCAGGTCATCCGGATCCGTACCGGCGAAACGGGCGCCGACGCCCTGTAAGTCAAAAAGTTAGCGATAAGAGGAAACCGAAAGATGCGCAAATTTCTGATGTCCCTGGCGATGGCCGCCTCGCTGCTGGCGGGCGGTATCGGCGCCGCCCTCGCGGACGACGCGTCGGGCGCCGCCGCCGCTTCAGCACCCGCCGCCGCGGCGTCCGCCCCGGCTGCCGATGCGAGCGCCGCGGCTCCCGCGTCCGCAGCACCGGCATCGGCTGCGGCCCCGGCCGCGGCCTCCGAGGCCGCACCGACCGCGCCGTTCTCCGTCGACTCCTCGAAGATCAGTTCCGGCGATACGGCCTGGATGCTGACCTCGACGGCGCTCGTGCTGTTCATGACGATTCCGGGACTCGCGCTTTTTTACGGCGGCATGGTTCGCAAGAAGAACGTGCTCGCGACGGTGATGCAAAGCTTCGCGATCACGTGTCTCGTGACGGTGCTGTGGACGGTGATCGGCTACACGCTCGCCTTCACGCCGGGTAACGCGTTCATCGGCGGTCTGTCGCGCACGATGCTCGCCGGGATGGCATTCATCAAGGGCGATAAGGCAACGACGCTGACCGTGAGCCATCTCGCGCCGACGATCCCCGAATCGGTCTATTTCGTCTACCAGATGACGTTCGCGATCATCACGCCGGCGCTCATCACCGGCGCATTCGCCGATCGCATGAAGTTCTCGGCGATGCTCGTGTTCATGGCGCTGTGGTCGCTGATCGTCTACTCGCCGATCGCCCATATGGTCTGGGAACCGACGGGCTGGCTCTCGGCCGCGGGCATCCTCGATTTCGCGGGCGGCACGGTCGTGCACATCAACGCCGGTGTTGCCGGGCTCGTTTGCGCCCTCGTGCTGGGCAAGCGCGTCGGCTACGGTCGCGAAGCGATGGCACCGCACAATCTCGTACTCACGCTGATCGGCGCGGCCATGCTGTGGGTGGGCTGGTTCGGCTTCAACGCGGGTTCCGCCGTGGCGGCCGACGGCCGTGCCGGTTTCGCGATGCTGACGACGCAGATCGCCACTGCCTGCGCCGCGCTCGCGTGGATGTTCGTCGAATGGATCGCCAAGGGCAAGCCGTCGGCGCTCGGCATCGCATCCGGCGCCGTTGCCGGCCTCGTGGCGATCACGCCGGCATCCGGTTTCGTCGGCGTGGGCGGTGCGCTCGCCATTGGCATCGCGGCGGGTGTCGTCTGCTTCTGGTCGGCCACCTGGCTCAAGATGAAGCTCGGCTACGACGACTCGCTCGATTGCTTCGGCGTGCACGGCGTGGGCGGTATTCTCGGTGCGCTCCTGACCGGCGTCTTTGCGGTCAAGGACATCGGCGGCATGGACGGCAGCCTGATTCTGCAGGCGAAAGGCGTGCTCACGACGGTCGCTTATAGCGGTGTCGTCAGCTTCGTGCTGCTCAAGGTCATCGATATGGTCATCGGCCTGCGTGTTGCCGAGGAGGAAGAGCGCGAGGGTCTCGACGTCGTCCTGCACGGCGAGCACGTCGAATAAGGCGCCCGCCTTTCCAACGACTAAGCAACAGCGATTCAGCCCGCCTTTTCAGGCGGGCTTTTTTTCGTTTTTTCGCGTGTACGGGGGATGGAACGACCCTTTCGCCAATCAGGTCAATAGAAAATATGGTGGCCGGCAAGGCTTGCGGAGGGTAAAACTGCCCCCAGATCGGCAGGGCAATTGCTCTACAATCTTTTTTCCCCTGTCTGCGAGTGCTCCATGGTTCCGCATCTAGTTACGGCGTTAAACGGTCCACTGCTCGATCTCGAGCGGAAGATCCTCGATGCCACGCCGGCGATCGAGCGCTGGTTCCGGCTCGAATGGCAGGAGCATACGCCGCCGTTTTATTGTTCGGTCGATCTGCGCAATGCGGGTTTCAAGCTCGCGCCCGTCGATACGAACCTCTTTCCGGGCGCATTCAACAACCTTCCGAACGAAGTGCTGCCGCTCGCTGTCCAGGCGGCAATGGCGGCCATCGAGAAGATTTGCCCCGATGCAAAGAACCTGCTCGTGATCCCCGAGCACGAGACACGCAACGCGTTTTACCTCGAGAACGTGGCGCGTCTCGCGACGATCATGCGCCAAGCCGGCCTGAACGTGCGCTTCGGCACGCTCGACGAAAACATCGCGGGCCCGGTGACGATTTCCCTCAAAGACGGCCAGAAAATCGTCCTCGAACCGCTCGAGCGCACGCCGCGCAGGCTGGGTCTGAAGAATTTCGATCCCTGCTCGATCCTGCTCAATAACGATCTCTCATCGGGATTGCCGCCGGTACTCGAGAATCTGCACGAGCAGTACGTGCTGCCGCCGCTGCACGCGGGCTGGGCCGTGCGCCGCAAGTCGACGCATTTTTCCTGCTACGACGACGTCGCCAAGAAGTTCGCCAAGCTCGTCGAGATCGACCCGTGGATGGTCAATCCCTATTTCGCGCATGTCGAAGACGTCGATTTCGAGGCACACACCGGCGAAGAAGCGCTGACCGACGCGATCGACGCCGTCATCAAGAAGATCGCGCGCAAGTATCGCGAGTACGGTATCGGCGAAAAGCCGTATGTCGTCATCAAGTCCGATGCGGGCACGGGCGGGCGCGGCGTGATGACCGTGCATGACGCATCCGAACTGGCCCACCTTTCGAAGGGCGAGCGCACGCGCATGGCCGCGACGAAAGGCGGTCGGCCCATGCATGATCTGATCGTGCAGGAAGGGGTGTATACGTTCGAGCGCATCGGCGAAGAAGTGGCCGAACCGGTCGTCTACATGATCGATCGGTACGTCGTCGGCGGTTTTTACCGCGTGCACGGCTCGCGCGAGCGCGATCAGAACCTCAACGCCCCCGGCATGCATTTCGTGCCGCTCGGCTTCGAGCACACGGCGCTGCCCGATGCGCACGCGAAGCCTGGCGCAGCACCGCCGAACCGCTTCTATATGTATGGCGTCGTGGCACGGCTCGGCCTGCTCGCCGCGTCCGTCGAACTCGAAAAGACCGATCCCGAGGCCATCCAGGTCTGAGCTGCGCGCGCCGTCGCGCGCATCGCCCAGGCCACGAGCGGCCCCTTTGAACAAACGACAACCCCGCAAGGGGGCGCAGGAGCTTCATGGATATCCTCTTCATCGCCGATCCGCTCTCACGCTTCAAGATCTACAAGGACACGACCTACGCGATGATGGCCGAGGCCGCACGCCGCGGCCATGCGATCTTCGCGTGCGAGCCGAAGCACCTTGCGTGGACGGGGGGCAACGTCGAAGCAACGGTGCATCGGGTCACGATCGTCGGCGACACGGCCGATTTGCATCGTAACGTGTGGCACGAGAACGGGCCCAACGAGCACCGCTCGCTGATGTCGTTCGGCGCCGTGCTGATGCGCAAGGATCCGCCGTTCGACATGGAGTACGTGACATCGACCTGGCTGCTCGAACTCGCGGAACGCGCCGGGGCGCACGTGTTCAACAAGCCGCAGACGATTCGCGATCACTCCGAGAAGCTCGCCATCGGCGAATTCCCGCAGTTCGTCGCGCCGTCCCTCGTGACGCGCGACGCGGCGCGATTGCGCGCCTTTCATGCCGAGTACGGCGACGTCATCCTGAAGCCGCTCGACGGCATGGGCGGCATGGGCGTATTCCGCGTCAAGAGCGACGGCATGAATCTCGGCTCGATCATCGAAATGTTGAGCCATGACGGGGCGAGGTCGGTCATGGCTCAAAAGTTCATTCCCGAGATATCGGCCGGCGACAAGCGCATCCTGCTGATCGGCGGGCAAGTCGTGCCGTTTTCGCTGGCGCGAATACCGCAGGGCAACGAGGTGCGCGGCAACCTTGCGGCGGGCGGCGTCGGGGTGGCGCAGCCGCTGTCGGTGCGGGATATGGAAATAGCCGAAACGCTCGCGCCGGTGCTCGGTTCGCGCGGGCTGCTGCTCGTCGGGCTCGATGTGATCGGGGACTGGCTCACCGAGGTCAACGTCACGAGTCCCACCTGCTTTCGCGAGATCATGGATCAAACCGGCTTCGATGTCGCCGGCATGTTCGTCGATGCACTGGAGCGTGCGGCGCCGGCATGACGTTGCGTTTCGCGCGAAAATGGACTGCTACAATTGCTGTATTGCAAAACAAACCGGGGCGCACCTGCGTTTCCGGGTAGGCCTGCACCGGTTGTGCGCAGGTCGTCGTTTTTCGTTGCAGGGCTGATATGGCAGGCATTCTGATCATCGCGCATGCGCCGTTTGCCACGGCGCTAAGAGACTGCATCGCGCACATTTATGGCGGGATTCCGGCGCGCATCGGCGTGATCGACGTTACGCCGGATTGCGATCCGGCACAGGTGAGCGCGTTCGCGCAATCCGAAGTCGAGCGCCTGCGCGAGGACAACGGGGTGCTCGTGCTCACCGACATGTACGGCGCGACGCCCGCCAATATCGCCAGCAGGCTCGCGAGCCTCGCCGATGTGCGTGTGCTGGCCGGTGTCAACCTACCGATGCTCGTGCGCGCTGTCTGTTACCGCACGACCCCGCTCGATACGCTTGCCGACAAAGCATTGACCGGTGCGGCGAAGGGGGTACATGCAATCGGACCGCAGACATCGCCGGGCGGGGTTTGCGCGCCGTCGCCCTGTCTGCCGACAACCGGTGCGCCGCTGAGTGCCGCCGAGCCGTTGCCAGCCACAGCCATGCAAGCGCCGCGCACCGGTACGCGCGGCAGCGGCGCCTGATGCGCCTTTTTTCGATTTCACCGACTCTTGCCAACGCCTATCGGGCCGCAGGGAACCGTAGATGCTTCAAAACGAAACGACGATCGTCAATAAACTGGGGCTTCACGCACGTGCGTCGGCCAAACTGACTCAGCTCGCGGGCAACTTTCAGTCGGAAATCTGGATGACACGCAACGGACGGCGCATCAATGCGAAGAGCATCATGGGCGTGATGATGCTCGCGGCCGGCATCGGCAGCACGGTGACGATCGAAACGGAGGGGCCGGATGAAGCCGAGGCGATGCAGGCGCTATTGAAGCTGATCGCCGACAAGTTCGGCGAAGGCCAGTAACGCGGCGCCGGCGCTGGCGACGAGCCGCGGCAGTCCGCGGTTTTTTTTATGCTGTCTTCAGCGCTATCCTCGGGCGCGGGCGGGGCTCCGCGCGTCGCCGAGCACGCGGAAAAGTCTGTACATGCTGCAGCGCAAGCAGTCAGGCACGACAATGGAATTTATAATTCCGGATTAGGGTTGCACGCCCATAGCAGCGGTATGGCTCCCGCAGCATTACATAATTCGAGGAGGTGCGCGTGTCGTTCTCGCTGCATGGAATCCCAGTGTCACGCGGCATCGCGATCGGGCGCGCTTATCTCATCGCACCGGCGGCGCTCGACGTCGACCACTATCTGATCGAGCCGCCTCAGATCGAAGGCGAACTCGAGCGCTTCCGCGCGGCACTCAAGGCCGTGCAAGGCGAGCTGGAGCGCTTGAGCGGCGATCTCGCTGCCGACGCCCCGAGCGAGGTCGGGGCCTTCATCAACGTCCATACGATGATCCTCAACGACGCCATGCTCGTTCAGGAGACGATGGACCTCGTCCGCACGCGCCGCTACAACGTCGAATGGGCGTTGACCGAGCAACTCGAGCGCCTCGTGCGTCATTTCGACGATATCGAGGACGAGTATCTGCGCGAGCGCAAGGCGGACATTCAGCAGGTGGTCGAGCGAATCCTGAAGGCGCTCGCAGGCGCACCGTCGGCGGTGGCGCTCGTCGATGGCGCGAACGGGGACGCGACCGACGAAATGATCGTCGTTGCGCATGACATCTCGCCCGCCGACATGCTGCAGTTCAAGACGCAAACGTTTCAAGGCTTCGTCACCGATCTCGGCGGGCGCACCTCGCACACCGCGATCGTCGCGCGCAGCCTCGGTATTCCCGCGGCCGTGGGCGTACAGCACGCGAGTGCGCTGATCCGGCAGGACGATCTGATCATCGTCGACGGCGACCATGGCATCGTGATCGTCGATCCCGCGCCGATCGTTCTCGAGGAGTACACCTATCGCCAGAGCGAAAAGGCGCTCGAGCAAAAGAAGCTTCAGCGCCTGAAGTTTGCGCCGACGCAGACGCTTTGCGGCACGAAGATCTCGCTGTGCGCGAACATCGAGCTGCCCGAGGACGCGCGAACGGCCGTGGAGGCGGGCGCGGTCGGCGTCGGTCTTTTCCGGACCGAGTTTCTCTTCATGAGCAAGGATCATCTGCCCGAGGAGGAGGAGCAGTTCGAGGCTTACCGCCGGGCGGTCGATCTCATGTCCGGCCTGCCGGTGACGATCCGTACGATCGATGTGGGCGCCGACAAGCCGCTCGAAACGTTCGGAGGAGGCGAGGGGCACGAGGCGGCACCGAACCCAGCGCTCGGGCTTCGGGCGATCCGTTGGAGCCTGTCCGAGCCGCAGATGTTTCTGACGCAGCTGCGCGCGATCCTGCGCGCCTCGGCGTTGGGGAAGGTCAAGATTCTCGTGCCGATGCTCGCCCACGCCCAGGAGATCGATCAGACGCTCGATCTCATACGCGAAGCGAAGCGGCAGCTCGACGATGCTGGCCTCGCCTACGATCCGGGCGTACAGGTCGGAGCGATGATCGAGATTCCGGCTGCGGCGATCGCCTTGCCGCTCTTCCTGAAGCGCGTCGACTTTCTTTCGATCGGGACGAACGACCTCATTCAATACACGCTCGCGATCGACCGGGCCGACAATGCCGTCGCGCATTTGTACGACCCGTTGCACCCGGCCGTGCTGCATCTGATTGCGTTCACGCTGCGCGAGGCGAAGCGCGCGGGTGTGCCGGTATCGGTATGCGGCGAGATGGCGGGCGACCCGCAGCTGACACGGCTGTTGCTCGGCATGGGGTTGACCGAGTTTTCGATGCACCCGAGCCAGTTGCTCGTGGTCAAGCAGGAGATCTTGCGCGCCGATTTGCGGGCGCTCGAAAAACCGGTGGCGGACGTGCTGGCCGCTTTCGAGCCCGAGGAAGTGCAAGCGGCGCTCAAATGCGTCGCTCAGCTATGACGCCTGCAAAAGTCCTGGAACGCGCGCGAAGCCGTGTCGGCTAGTCCGCGCGCTGAGTACCGTCGCCCGGCGCGCTCTGCTGGCGCCCGCGGGCTTTGCACACGGGGCAATCGGGCTGCCGTGCGATGTTCATCGTCGTCCATTCCATGCGCAGCGAATCGAGCATCATGAGACGCCCTACGAGCGTTTCGCCGATACCCGCCACGACACGCAGCGCTTCCGCTGCCTGCATTGCACCGACGATGCCGACGGTGGGTGCGAACACCCCCATCGTTGCGCATGCAACTTCTTCGAATGGCTGGTCTTCGGGAAAGATGCAGGCGTAGCACGGGGAGTGTGCGTCGCGGAAATCGAACGTGCTGATCTGGCCGTCGAAGCGCAACGCGGCGCCCGACACGAGCGGTATGCCGTGCTTGACGCAGGCGCGGTTGATCGCGTGGCGCGTCGCGAAGTTGTCCGTGCAATCGAGCACCACGCTCGCGTCCGGCACGTGAACGTCGAGCCAAGCGTCGTCGATACGCTCGTCCACCGCATTCACGATGACATCGGGGTTCAGCCGTGCAATTGCTTCGCGACCCGATTCGACCTTTTTCCGCCCGACCGATGCGGTGACGTGCAGGATTTGCCGTTGCAGATTCGTCAGATCGACGGTGTCGGCATCGACGAGCGTCAGCCTGCCGACGCCCGCCGCGGCGAGATACATAGCGGCCGGCGAGCCGAGGCCGCCGGCGCCGACGACGATCGCGTGCGCATCGAGAAACCGCTGCTGCGCTTCGATGCCCAGTTCGTCGACGAGAATATGCCGCGAGTATCGAAGCAGTTGATCGTCGTTCACGGCACGCGCAGCAACGGGGACTACTTGGCGGGAGCCGAGGCCGGCGCGGGCGTGCCCGGCTTGACCGCGACCGGCGCCGAGGCCGATGTCGGGACCTTGCGCTGAGCGAGGTTGCGCTCGGCGATCGACTTCGACTCCTGCACGGGCTTGCCCTGCAGCTTGTTCAGCGCCTGCTGCAGCATGAAATCGTCGGCCGAGCCGAACTCCACGGGCTTGCGCTCGCGATCCTTGGCGCGTTGCTCGGGCGTCTTCTTGTCGTTTTCCTGCTCGAGCTGCTGCAACTGCTGCAGCCGGTCGTTTTCGCGCTGCTCGTGTTCTTTCTTCTCGTTCGGATCCTGCGTATTGGCAAGGTGGTTCGTGTAGTCGACTTCGCGCGTGACGAAGGCGTCGTCAGGATCGCCGTCCGCATATTGATCGACCGGGACGTCAGGACGAATGCCCTTGTTCTGGATCGAGCGGCCGCTCGGCGTGTAGTAGTACGCCGTCGTGAGACGCAGCGCGGTATCCGAGGTCAGCGGACGCACGGTTTGCACGGAGCCTTTGCCGAACGTCGTCTTGCCCACGATCATGGCGCGATGCGCATCTTGCAGCGCGCCGGCCACGATCTCCGACGCGGATGCCGAATAGGCGTTCGTCAACACGATCATCGGCACCGTCTTGAAGATGCCGGGCAGATTCCTGAGCGGATCGGAGTCGAACGACGGCAGCCGGTAGTTCGCGTAGGTATCGCGATAGACCTGCTTCGAATCGGGAATCTGTCCGTTCGTCGAAACGACGACCGAATCGGGCGGCATGAACGCGCCGGCCACGCCTACCGCGCTTTGCAGCAGGCCGCCGCCGTTATTGCGCAGATCGAGGATCAGGCCTTTCAGATTCGGCTGCTCGCGCGCGATGTCGGCGAGCTTGGTCGCGAGATCGGGCACCGTGCGTTCCTGGAAGCTCGTGATGCGCACGTAGGCATAGCCCGGGGCGACGACCTTCGCCTTCACGCTCTGTACGCGGATGATCGCGCGCGTGACGGTGACGGGGAATGTGCGGTCCTCGCTCTTGCGGAACAGCGTCAGCGTGACCTTCGTGCCCGGGTCGCCGCGCATTTGCTTGACGGCCTGGTCGAGCGTCATGCCGCGCACGGGTTTGTCGTTGATGCGGGTGATCAGATCGCCCGGGCGGATGCCGGCGCGAAACGCGGGCGTATCCTCGATCGGCGAGATGACCTTGATGAGCCCGTCTTCCTGCGAAATCTCGATACCGAGACCGGCGAAGCGCCCCTTCGTCTGCTCCTGCAGTTCCTGATAATCGGTCTTGTCCAGATACGACGAGTGCGGATCGAGGCTCGAGACCATGCCCTTGATGGCTTCGGTCAGCAGTTTCTTGTCGTCGACCGGCACGACATAGTCATGCTTGATCTGGCCGAACACTTCCGCAAAAAGGCGCAACTGCTCGAGCGGCAGCGGAGTGGAGGTGGCCTGCTGCGCCGCGGCAGAAAATTGCAGGGTTGCGAACACGCCGGCGGCGAGGCCCGCTGCGATCAGGCCGATATTCTTGAGTTTCGTGCGCATAGAGTCGGTTGCGTTCGGAAAACGGGTATGAGCGCCGGTGGCGAAGGACGGTCAAGTATAACTGCTCGATCAGCCGGCTGCGGCGGTACTCATGTGTCGGTGTTCGACAGCCGGGGGCAAGAAACGCTCCCGGCCCTGCCTGTGCCGTGCCGCCCCCGGGGTATCGACGGTGCTCAGCCTGCCTTGCCTTGCTTGGCAACGGCGGCTTGTGCCTTGGCGATGGCTTCGGCGTCGCCGAGATAGTAATGGCGTATCGGCTTGAGGTCATCGTCGAGCTCGTACACGAGCGGCACCCCGTTCGGGATGTTCAGGCCGACGATGTCGGAGTCGGAAATACCGTCGAGATACTTGATGAGCGCGCGCAGCGAGTTGCCGTGCGCCGCGATCAGCACCTTCTTGCCCGCCTTGATGGCCGGGGCGATCGATTCGTTCCAGACCGGCAGCACGCGCGCGACGGTGTCTTTCAGGCACTCCGTGAGCGGCAGCGCTTCGCGCGGCACCTTGGCATAGCGCGGATCGTCGTACGAGGCGCGCGGATCGGTCGGCTCGAGCGCGGGCGGCGGCGTGTCGTAGCTGCGACGCCAGACGAGCACCTGATCGTCTCCGTACTGAGCGGCCGTTTCCGCCTTGTTCAGGCCGGCCAGCGCGCCGTAGTGACGCTCGTTCAGGCGCCACGAGTGGACAACGGGCAGGTACATGAGATCCATCTGGTCCTGCACGTGCCAGAGCGTACGGATCGCGCGCTTGAGCACCGAGGTGTAGGCGATGTCGAAGCGGTAGCCGGCTTCCCGAAGCAGCCGGCCCGCCTCGTTGGCTTCGCGAATGCCTTGTTCGGTCAGGTCGACGTCGACCCAGCCGGTGAATCGGTTTTCCTTGTTCCACGTCGATTCGCCGTGGCGGATGAGGACGAGCTTGTGCATGAGCGTAAGAGGTCGGTAGTGAGGAAGCGCCCGATGCGAGGCCGGTGCACCGTCCGAGGAGCACCCGCCATCGCGTCAAGCGGATATTTTATAATGGTCGGATTGCCTGTTTCCTTTTCTTCCCTTTTTGGCGGATATTTCGTGACGTTTCTAACCGATTACACGAACCTCGTGCTCATCGCGGCCCTTGTCGTCTCGGGCGGCTTGCTGCTTTGGCCGACGCTTTCGGGGCGTGGCCGCGGCGGCCTGTCCGCGGCCGAGGCGACGCAGCTGATCAACCGGCGCAACGCCGTGATCGTCGATCTGCGGCCGGCCGCCGAGTACGCGGGCGGACATCTGCCGTCCGCCCGCCACCTCGAGTTCGCGGAGCTTCAAGCAAAAATTGGCCAGATCGCCAAGAATAAGGGGAATCCGGTGTTGCTCGTCTGCCAGAACGGTTTGCAGTCGAACAAGGCCTCGCGCGTCGTGCGCGAGGCCGGCTACGCCGAAGTCCATGTGTTGCAAGGCGGTTTGAACGCCTGGCAGCAGGCCGGCATGCCGGTCGTCAAGTAAAGGAGTGGCAAGCGTGAATTCGGTCGTGATGTACAGCACCCAGGTCTGTCCCTATTGCCAGATGGCCGAGCGGCTCTTGAAATCGCGCGGCGTCGAGCACATCGAAAAAGTCCTCATCGACCGCGATCCCGCGCGCCGTGAGGAGATGATGGAGCGCACGGGACGACGCACGGTACCGCAGGTGTTCATTGGCGATAAGCATATCGGCGGTTACGACGATCTTTCCGCGCTCGATCGCGCGGGCGGCCTCGTGCCGCTGCTCGAACCCGCGTGAACGCCGCCTCCGCGTGACGGGCGCCAGCCGCTCGGCGCGCCATAGGCGCGTTGAGCGCGCTGCGCATACTCGCGGGCGTGCCTCGGGCTTTGGCTCGATGTCGCGCTCAGCGCCTCATACATTCCCTGCTTGGCCGGCGCGCCGCCGGCCAAGATGAATTCATCCATCGGAGCCACCATGTCGGACCAGAACAACCAGCCGTTCTTCAACATCCAGCGCGTCTACCTGAAGGACCTGTCGCTCGAACAGCCTAATTCGCCGGCCATTTTCCTCGAGCAGGACATGCCGTCGGTGGAGGTCGAGGTCGACGTGAAGGCCGACCGTCTTGCGGAGAGCATCTTCGAGGTCGCGGTGACGGGCACGGTCACCGCGAAGGTGGCCGAGAAGGTCGCTTTCCTCATCGAGGCCAAGCAGGCCGGCATCTTCGAGATCCGCAATATTCCGGCCGATCAGGTCGATCCGCTCGTCGGCATTGCGTGCCCGACGATCATCTTCCCGTATCTGCGCTCCAATATCGCCGATGCGATCACCCGTGCGGGATTCCCCCCGATCCACCTCGCCGAGATCAACTTCCAGGCGCTCTACGAGCAGCGTCTTGCGCAGATGGGTGCGCAAAACGAAGCATCGAACGGCGCCACGCACTGAGCGGCGAGGGCGGTGCCCGCCATGAAAGTCGCCGTTCTCGGCGCGGGCGCATGGGGTACGGCGCTCGCTGCGCATCTGGCCGCGCGCCACGACACGCTCTTGTGGGCGCGCGAGCCCGCGCTCGCGGCCGAATTCGCCGCGCGCCGCGAAAATAAGCACTATCTGCAAGGCGTCGCCCTGCCGGCGCAGTTGCGCTACGAAGCCGGGCTCGCGACGGCGCTCGAGCATTGCGGCGCCGAGGATGCGCTGTGCGTAATCGCCACGCCGGTGGCCGGGCTGCGCGCGCTTAGTCGTGCGTTGCGCGAGCTTGGCCGCGTTCCCGCGCACTTCGTCTGGGTCTGCAAAGGGTTCGAAGCCGATACGCAGATGCTGCCGCATCAGGTCGTCGCCTCCGAGCTCGCCGGTCATGCCAGTCATGGCGTGCTCTCGGGGCCGAGCTTCGCGCGCGAAGTCGCGCTCGGCTTGCCTGTCGCGTTGACGGTCGCCAGCACCAGTGCGGCTTGCCGCGATCTCGCCGTATCCGCATTCCATCACGGCGCGATGCGCATCTATACCGGCGACGATTTGATCGGTGTCGAAGTCGGTGGTGCGGTCAAGAACGTGCTGGCGATCGCCACCGGCATCTCGGACGGTCTCGCGCTCGGCTTGAACGCGCGCGCCGCACTGATCACGCGTGGGCTTGCGGAAATGTCGCGCCTCGGCGTCGCGCTGGGCGGCCGGCCGGATACGTTCACGGGGCTCACGGGGCTGGGCGATCTGATTCTCACGGCCACGGGCGATCTTTCACGCAATCGCACAGTCGGGTTGCAACTGGCGGGCGGCCGCTCGCTCGACGATATTCTCGGCGCACTCGGCCACGTGGCCGAAGGCGTACGCTGCGCTCAGGCGGTCCTGGGCATCGCGCGCGCAAAAGGTATCGATATGCCGATCACGGAAGCGGTCTGCAGCGTGCTGTTCGATGGCGTCGCGCCGCGTGCAGCCGTCAGCGCCCTGTTGCGCCGCGACGCCCGTGCGGAATCGCACCGGGTCGATCGCGCGTAGCGCGGCGCTCGCGCGTCACTGACCGCCTTCGAAGCCGGCCTGGCGCCAGGCCTCGAATACCACCACCGCAACGGTGTTGGAAAGATTGAGGCTGCGGTTGTTCGGCCGCATCGGCAGCCGGACCCGCTGTTCGGCGCCGAAACGATCGAGCAGGGCAGGCGCGAGGCCGCGCGTTTCCGCACCGAATACGAACCAGTCGCCGGGATGAAAGCGGTGCCCGTGAAATGGACTTGCGCCGCGCGTCGTAAATGCGAACATTCGCTCGGGATCGGGCGAGGCGGTGGCGATGAAGCTCTCCCAGTCACGGTGGACCTGCATCCGTGCGTATTCGTGATAGTCGAGGCCGGCGCGGCGCAGCTTCGCATCGTCGAGCGGAAAACCCAACGGTTCGATCAGATGCAGCTGTGCGCCCGTATTGGCGCACAGGCGGATGATGTTGCCGGTGTTCGGCGGAATTTCGGGTTCGACGAGAACGACGTTGAACATGGTATCGGTTGGTGCGTTGGCTCGTAATCAGTCTTTCGCAGTGCGCAGGGCGACGAAATTCGTCACCTCGCGCGCGCCCGCGGTCTTCAGTGTGCGCGCCGCGGCTTCGAGCGTCGCGCCCGATGTCATCACGTCGTCGACGAGCGCGACATGCATGCCGCGTACCTCGCGCATCGCGCGGAAGGCGGCGCCCACATTGCGTTTGCGCGCGTCGAGATCGAGCCGGGACTGCGCGACCGTATGGGTCGTGCGCCACAGCAGCGCCGCATCGGCGGGCACGTTCAGCGCGCGTGCGAGCGGCTTGGCGATCTCCCACGCTTGATTGAAGCCGCGCTCGACGAGCCGCTCGTGCGCGAGCGGCACCGGCGCGACGAGGTCCGGCCACGCGTCGGGCGCCAGGCGATCGATGGCCAGTGCGGCGAGGCCCCGCGCAAATTCCTTCGCTACGAGAAGCCGTCCGCGAAACTTGAGGCCGAGCGCAAGGCGGTCCAGCGGCGGCCGGTAATCCGCGAGCGCGAGCGTTCTGTCGAAGGGCGGCCGACGCGTCGCGCATGGACTGCAGACGTAGCGGCCCGGGCCATGCGGGCGTGTGCCGCCGAGCGTGAGCGGCATGGCGCACCGCAGGCACCGCAGGCGCGGTTCGTTCCAGTATTGCGCGTCGCATCCGCGACACATCGGCTGTTGCGACATATTGACGCATAACGCGCCGCACAACACACACGATTGGGGAAGCGCGCAATGCGCCACCCGCAGCGCAACGCGCGCCGCGAACGCAAGCGGTGCGCGCTCGCGGCGCGTGCCTGCCGCGAGCGCGTAACCGGTACTCGGCATCGCGCTGCCGGGCTTGCACATGGGCTTTCCCCTCGCTGGACTCGACCGAGCGAGCGAGTATACTTCGGGCTCTTCGCCAGATCGACCGTCATGTCCCCCACTCCCGCTAAATCTGGCCGTCCGGCCTATGATCCGAGGCTTGCACGGCGAATATTCGATCGCCGCGCAGCGGCGTTCGGGGACGTTGCATTCCTGCCGCGCGAGATCGCGCAGCGCATGCGCGAGCGGCTCGACTACATTCGAACGAAGCCGGCGAGCGTGCTCGACGCCGGCTGCGGCACGGGCGACGATCTGCCGGTCTTGCGCGAGCGCTTTCCCGATGCGCCGGTGTTCGGGGTCGATCTGTCCCACGCGATGCTCTCGCGTGCCGCACCGCATGCTCTCGGCGATACCAGCTGGCGCCGCCTCTTGCCCGCACCCCTCGCGCGTGCGCTCGGCAACGCGGGGCCGCGCATCGCTCAGGCCGATTTCTCCGCGTTGCCGTTCGCGGGCGACGCTTTCGACGTCCTGTGGTCGAACCTCGCACTGCACTGGCATCCCCGTCCCGATCTCGTGCTTCCCGAATGGCAGCGCGTGCTCAAAGTCGGCGGCCTGCTGATGTTCAGCACGCTGGGGCCTGACACGCTGCGCGAGTTGCGCAGTGCCTTCGTCGAAGTGGAGGCCGCGCATGGCGTGGGAAGCCGGGCTCACGTACTCGATTTCGTCGACATGCACGATCTCGGCGACATGCTCGTCGAGAGCGGCTTCGAAATTCCCGTGATGGATCAGGAGACGCTGACCATTACCTATCGATCGCCGGAAACGCTGCTGGCCGACGTGCGCCGTTGGGGCGCCTATCCGTTTGCGCGCGATTGCGGCCAGGCGGGCAGTGCGCTGGGCGCGCCGGCATCGAAACGGCTTCATCGCGCGCTTGCCGCGGCGCTCGACGCGCGCCGCGGCAAGGACGGCACGATCGCGCTGACATTCGAAGTGATATACGGCCACGCCTGGAAGGCGGTGCCGCGTACGACCGCCGAAGGGCACGGTATCGTGCGGATAGAGGACATCGGTCGAAGGCGTCCGGGCTGAGTCGCGGCACCCTCGCCGAGCGCATGCGAAAAGCTCGCAAAGGCTTGCCAGGACTGGGTTGCGGGGCGATAGGCGTTTGCTTGTGGATGCCATTGATCGCGCCTATAATGCGTCAGTTTGTCGCCGCGAAGACCCACGATACAAGGCGGCGAGCCCCGGGGCGCGCGGTATGCGAGCGGCATGCGCGGGAGGTGGCGATGGCGGTGCAAGCCCTGCTGATGGATGCGGAGCCGGTCATCGAAGACTGGCTCATGAAGCGAAACTGTTCGGTGTCGCCGAAGCAGTTCGTGTGGTTCTATGTGTCGCTGACATTCTGCTCGTCGGCGATTGCGCTGTTGCTGGTCGTGTGCGGTGCATGGCTGGTCCTGCCGTTCACGGGTATCGAGTTGCTGGCGGTGGGCATCGCGTTCGTGATTTACGCGCGTCATGCGGTCGATTACGAGCGCATCCGGCTTTTCCCGAACCGGCTCGTGATCGAGCAGGTGAGTGCCGAGCGGTTGACGCAGTTCGAATTCAATCCGCGCTGGGTGCGGGTCGAGCAAGGTGCGTCGCCGCGCGATCCGATCAAGCTCGTATCGCGCGGACAAGCTGTCGTGATCGGGCTGCATCTCGCGCATCATCGGCGCGCGCAGTTCGCGAACGAGTTGCGCCTGACGCTTCGGCGGTGCGGCTGAAAGAGGTGGCGAAGGGGCGAGGATTTGAATGGAAATTTTGGCTAAGGAAGCTATGAAAACAATCAAGCGAGCCCTCTGGGGCGTGCTGGCCGCAAGCGGGCTCCTCTTCGCCTCGGCCGCATGGGCGGTCGGCGACAGCCCGGGCGGTCCAGCCGTCGGCGAGATCAACTTTCAACCGCCCGCCACGAAACTCGCCGAGGAGCTGTACCACCTCCACATGTGGATGTTGGTGCTTTGCACGGTGATTTTTCTCGGCGTATTCGGCGTGATGTTCTATTCGATCTTCATGCATCGCAAGTCGAAAGGACACAAAGCTGCCAATTTCCACGAAAGCACCACCGTCGAAATCATCTGGACGATCGTGCCGTTCATCATCGTCGTGCTGATGGCGCTGCCCGCCACGCGCACGGTCGTGGCGATGAAGGACACGAGCAACGCCGACGTCACCGTCAAGGTCACCGGCTACCAGTGGAAGTGGGGCTACGAGTACGTCAAGGGTCCTGGCGAAGGCATCAGCTACTTCTCGACGCTCACGACGCCGCGCAGCGAGGTCAACGGCCAGGCGCCGATCACCGACACCTATTTGCAGGAAGTGGACAATCCGCTCGTCGTGCCCGTCGGCAAGAAGATCCGGGTGATCACGACCGCCGCCGATGTCGTGCACTCGTGGTACGTGCCGGCATTCGGCGTCAAGCAGGATGCCATTCCCGGCTTCGTGCGCGACACCTGGTTCAAGGCCGACAAGACCGGAACCTTCCGCGGTTTCTGTACGGAGCTGTGCGGCAAGGAACACGCCTACATGCCCGTCGTCGTCGTCGTGAAGTCGGATGACGATTACGCGAAGTGGGTCGACGAGCAGCAAAAGAAGATGGCCGCCAGCAACGACGACCCGAACAAGACCTATACGCTCGCCGAGCTCAAGGCTCGCGGCGAAAAAGTCTACACGGCGAACTGCGCGGTCTGCCATCAGCCGACCGGCAAGGGCGCCGGTGTGTTTCCGGCGCTCGACGGCAGCAAGATCGTGAACGGCCCGATCGCGCAGCATGTGAGCATCGTGCTGAACGGCAAGAACGCCATGCCGAACTGGGGCAAGACGCTCAACGACGTGGAGATCGCTTCGGTCATCACGTTCGAGCGTAACGCCTGGGGCAATCATACGGGCGACATTTTGCAGCCGCGCCAGGTTGCCGACGCGCGCAACGGCAAGCTGCCCGAAGGCGGGGGTGCCCAGACGGCCGCGCCCGCAAGCGGCGCGCCGGCCGCAAGCGCGCCGCAGGCAAGCGTCGCCCCTTCGCAGGACAAGCCGGAAGCGGCGGCAGGCAATGCGCGCGCTCGCGTCGCGGCGCGTGCCGCTGCGGCACCGGCGGCTTGACGTGTCGCTGTGTTCGTCACAGTCGGTGCACTATTTGCTCTAGGAGATTCACATGTCTAGCATCGGACACGATGTAGCCGGTCATGGCCACGCGCATGACGACCATGCGCATGCGACGCCGCATGGCTGGCGCCGGTGGCTGTTCGCCACCAATCACAAGGACATCGGGACGATGTACCTGGTGTTCTCGTTCACCATGTTCCTGTCGGGTGGGGTGGCGGCGTTGATGATCCGCGCCGAGCTGTTCGAGCCGGGCTTGCAGATCATGCGTCCCGAGTTCTTCAATCAGCTCACCACGATGCACGGCCTCATCATGGTGTTCGGCGCGATCATGCCGGCGTTCGTGGGTTTCGCGAACTGGATGATCCCGCTGCAAATCGGCGCGGCCGACATGGCGTTCGCGCGGATGAACAACTTCAGCTTCTGGCTGTTGCCCGCCGCGGCGGCGTTGCTCGTCGGCTCGTTCTTCGCGCCTGGCGGCGCGACGGCGGCCGGCTGGACGCTCTATGCGCCGCTTTCGACGCAGATGGGACCCGGTATGGATTTCGCGATTTTCGCGGTCCACATCATGGGTGCGTCGTCGATCATGGGCAGCATCAACATCATCGTGACGATCCTCAACATGCGCGCACCTGGCATGACGCTGATGAAGATGCCGATGTTCGTCTGGACGTGGCTCATCACGGCTTATCTGCTGATCGCTGTCATGCCGGTGCTGGCCGGTGCGATCACGATGTTGCTGTTCGATCGTCATTTCGGCACCTCGTTCTTCAACGCGGCCGGCGGCGGCGACCCGGTGATGTATCAGCACATCTTCTGGTTCTTCGGCCACCCCGAGGTGTACATCATGATTCTGCCGGCGTTCGGTATCATCTCCCAGGTGATCCCGGCGTTCTCGCGCAAGCCGCTGTTCGGCTATAGCTCGATGGTCTATGCGACGGCTTCGATCGCGATCCTCTCGTTCATGGTCTGGGCGCACCACATGTTCGTGACGGGCATGCCGGTCACGGGCCAGCTGTTCTTCATGTACGCGACGATGCTGATCGCCGTGCCGACGGGCGTAAAGGTGTTCAACTGGCTGGCCACCATGTGGCGTGGCTCGCTGACGTTCGAAACGCCCATGTTGTTTGCGATCGGCTTTCTCTTCGTGTTCACGATGGGCGGCTTCACCGGTCTCATGCTGGCGATGGCCCCGCTCGACATCCAGTACCACGGTACCTATTTCGTCGTCGCGCACTTCCACTACGTGCTCGTTGCGGGCTCGCTGTTCGCGCTGTTCTCAGGGTGGTACTACTGGGCGCCGAAGTGGACAGGCTGGATGTACAACGAGACACGCGGCAAGATCCACTTCTGGGCGTCGATGATCTTCTTCAACCTGACGTTCTTCCCGATGCACTTCGTGGGCCTCGCGGGCATGCCGCGCCGCTATGCGGATTACCCGGCGCAGTTCACGGATTGGAACCAGGTTGCGTCGATCGGCGCATTCGGCTTCGGTCTCGCGCAAGTCTATTTCCTGTTCGCTGTCGTACTGCCGGCCTATCGCGGCGGTGGCGAGCTCGAAAAAGCATCCGACAAGCCGTGGGACGGCGCGATGGGCCTCGAGTGGACGGTGCCGAGCCCGGCTCCGTTCCATACCTTCGAGAATCCCCCGACGGTAGAGTGAACGGCCGGCCCCCGGCGGGCCGGGTAGCATGCGCGCCGGGCGGTATGTGCCGCCCGGCATGGACGAGCAGTAGGAAGGATGACTCTGGACCCACAAAAAAGACGATCGCCGGCGCAGATGCGCGCCGGCAACCTGCGGCTGGCCTTGATCCTGATCGGTGTCGTCGCCGTCTTCTTTTTGGGTGCCGTCGTCAAGCAGTGGCTGGTCCGTTGATGGAGGCGGCCATGGAACAGAAGGGCAAGAGCAGTTTCGCTCGGACGATGAAAGCGGTGATGTGGTCGTTTTTCGGCGTGCGCAGGAGCCGCGACCACGCGGCGGATGCGACGCAGTTGAACCCGCTGCACGTGATCGCGGCGGCGGTGATCGCGGCGGCCGTATTCATCGGTGTATTGATCGCAATCGTGCATATGGTGGTCAGTAAGGGCTGAAGCGCTCACTGGCACAACAAACTGGACTGACTGGACTGAAGTGGAGAATCAACAATGAGCGGTCAAAACGATAGCCCGTATTACTTCGTGCCGAATCCGTCCCGGCACCCGGTCACCGCGTCCATCGGCGTCTTGATCATGCTCGGATCGCTCGGGCTCTGGCTCAACGAAAGCCCGTGGGCGCCCTATACGATGTTCGTCGGGCTGCTTTGGTTGCTGTTCGTGTTGTGGCACTGGTTTGGCGACGCCATTTCCGAATCGGAAGGCGGGATGTACGGCAAGCGTGTCGATAGTTCGTACCGCTGGAGCATGAGCTGGTTCATCTTCTCCGAAGTCATGTTCTTCGGCGCGTTCTTCGGTGCGCTCTTCTACGCGCGCGAAATCGCGATGCATCAGCTCGGCAGCCTCGACTACAAGCTGATCTGGCCGGATTTCAGCGCCGTGTGGCCGAACGAGGGTCCGGCAGCGCTCGCCGGCCATTTCAAGTCGATGACGCCGTGGCCGGTGCCGACGATCAACACGGCCTTGCTGCTGAGCTCGGGCGCGACGCTGACGGTGTCGCACCACGCGCTGCGCGACAACCATCGGACGAAGGCGATCGCGTGGCTCGCCGCGACGGTCTTGCTCGGCATCACGTTCCTCTTCATGCAGGGCTTCGAGTACTTCCATGCGTACAACGAGTTGAACCTGACGCTGGCCTCGGGCGTGTACGGCTCGACGTTCTTCCTGCTCACGGGCTTTCACGGCTTCCACGTGTTTCTCGGCGGAACGATGCTCTCGGTCGTGCTGGTGCGGCTGATCCGCGGTCACTTCACGGCCGATCACCACTTCGCGTTCGAAGGCGCCGCGTGGTACTGGCACTTCGTCGACGTCGTGTGGCTGGGGCTTTACGTCGTCGTCTACTGGCTTTGATCCTGGCTGGCGGGCACGTGCCTCGCGCGAGGTGCCTGCCCCGTCGTGTGCCCGCGCTTCGAATATCGGACTGCCCAGGCTTTGACGCCGCCTTCGAGACGATCGGGGCGGCGTTTGTCTTTACGGCCCTCGATGGGCCGGCGTGCAACGAGCCGGCGATCAATGTCCGAGCGGAATTCGGTTGTACTGAATCCAGCCGAGCCAGTGCGCGATCAGGATGAACAGGAAAAGCGAGATCGACAGGCCCACGCGCGTGGCGAGCGACCAGACCATGCGCTTCGTGCGGCCCCGGTCATGCATCATGAAGTAGAGCGCCGATGCCATGCTGGCGATGATGAGGACGAAAGCGATAGCGATGATGATGTGCATGGAATCAACGAATATTCGGCATTGCGAAGCAGTAGCCACAATTATCTCACCCGTTCGCCGCGCATGGGCGTCCGGTGATCGTATAGCTGACGCCGCATGAAATTCCGCCTGGTTCCCGCGCTGCTGATCCTCTTCGTGATGGCGGTGACGATCCGGCTCGGTTTTTGGCAGCTCGACCGCGCCCATCAGAAGGAAGCGATCGAGGCCCGCATCTCGCGTTATGAAAGCGCGCCGCCGCAGATCGTGACAAAGGCACCGATCGCGGCGCAGGCGATGGAATATCACCGCGTGCGCGCTTACGGACACTTTGTGCCACAGCGCGTGGTTTATCTCGACAATCGGCCGTACCGCGATCAGCCGGGCTTTTATGTGGTGATGCCGCTTCAACTGGCCGACGGCGGCTATATTCTCGTCAACCGCGGCTGGTTGCCGCGCAACGCCGATGTGCGCACGGCGATCGCTCCGTACTCGACGCCCGCCGGCGACCTCTGGATCGAGGGCATCGCCCGCGGCAACGCTTCTCGTGCATTCGAGCTTGGCGAGGGCGGCTCGGCGGCACATCAGCCGATCCGGCAAAATCTCGACACGGCCGCCTATGCGGCCGAAACCGGATTGCCGCTCCAACCGTTCGTGATTCAGCAGACGAACGATACCGGCGACCGGCTCGTGCGCGATTGGCCGGCCCCGACCACCGGCGTCGAGCGCAACTACGGTTATATGCTGCAGTGGTGGGGTATGGCCGCGGCGGCATTGGCGTTCGGTCTGTATGCGGCGCGACGTGCCGCGAAGAAAGCGACTTGAAGAGGTTTCCCGTTTTGTCTATGCCGTCCACTCGTTCCCCGAATCCACCTGAGCGCGCCACACGAGGCTCCTGGCGGCGCGGCCGCTGGGTGTTGCTGCTGCTCGCCCTCGTGAGTGCCGCGCCGGTCATTGCGTCCTATCTTGCTTATTACGTATTCAAGCCAAGCCTGGGCACGACCAACTACGGCACGCTCGTCGAGCCTCAACGTCCGATCCCCGAAGGGCTCGTCGTGACCGATGAATCCGGCAAGCCGATGAAGCTTGCTTCGCTGCGCGGCGTCTGGCTGATGATCGCCGCCGATACGAGTGCGTGCGACAAGGCTTGTGCAACGAAGCTCTATTTCATGCGCCAGATTCGCGCGACGCAGGCCGGCGAACGGGTGCGCATCGTCACGATATGGCTGCGTACCGATCAGTCGCCGGTGCCCGATGCCATCAAGACGGCTTATGCCGACACGCGCATGCTCGTCGCCGATCCTGCTGCCGTCGCCGCGTGGTTGCCTGCCGAAACGGGCACGCGCGATACCGACCACATCTATCTCGTGGACCCGAACGGGAACCTGATGATGCGTTTTCCGAAGAACCCGAACCCGAGCAAGATCAAGGGCGATGTGACGAAGCTGCTCAAATGGTCGAGCATCGGATGATGCGGGGGCTGCCTTGGCGGGCGCAGTGATTAGGGATCCGAAATGTTTTTAATTCAACTTGCGCTGATCGGCTTGTGCATCGCTCTGTTGCCGCTCAGCTATGTCTGGGTCAAAGCCAGCGACGACAAATTTCGCAAGCTCGTCTGGGTGACGACGTTCCTCACGCTCGACCTCGTCATGTTCGGCGGCTTTACGCGGCTGACCGATTCGGGGCTCGGTTGCCCCGATTGGCCGGGCTGCTACGGCACGGCGTCGCCGTTCATCGCGCATGCGCAAATTGTCGCAGCCCACGCGGCGCTGCCGACAGGACCGGTCAGCATGACCAAGGCCTGGATCGAAATGATCCACCGCTATTTCGCCATGGCTATCGGTGTGCTGATCGTCGCGCAGACGCTGATCGCCTGGGTCGCGCGTATCAAGCGCCGCCCGCTCGCCGTTTCGCCGTGGTGGCCGACCGCGCTGCTTGCGCTGATCGGCGTGCAGGGCATCTTCGGTGCGTGGACCGTCACGATGAAACTCCAGCCCATCATCGTCACGACGCACCTGCTGCTCGGCCTCGCATTGCTGGGCTCGCTCGGATGGCTCGCGGCGCGCGTCACGCCGATGCCGGCGTACGAGCCGGGCGCCGCACGCTATCGCACCGCGGCACGCGTCGGGCTCGCGCTGCTCGTCGTGCAGATCGCATTGGGCGGCTGGGTCAGTACGAACTATGCGGTACTGGCGTGCACCGATTTCCCGACCTGCAACGGGCAATGGATTCCGTCGATGGACTTCGCGCACGGCTTTCATCTCTGGCGTGCGCTCGGCATGACGAGCGACGGAGACGCCATCACGCAAGATGCACTCGTGGCGATTCACTGGACGCATCGCACGTTCGCCTTCGTGGTGATTGCCTATCTGGTCTGGCTGGCACTCCAATTGCGGCGGTACGCATCGCTTGCGCGTCCGGCGATGGGCGTACTGGTCGTCATCGCGGTGCAATTCGCCACCGGCCTGTCGAATATCGTGCTAGCGTGGCCGCTGCCGATCGCGGTCGCGCATAACGGCGGCGCAGCCGTCCTGCTGCTTTTGCTCGTTGTGCTAAACTTTCGAACCGCTTCCAGCCGTCCCGGCCGCGCGGCGCTTGCAGCGCGCGGCACCGCAACCGCGTGACTCTCATGGACAGCACAACGCTCCCTCATACTCTCGGCTCCCGGCTTTCACAGTACTTCGCGCTGACGAAGCCACGGGTCACACAGCTCGCCGTTTTCTGCGCGGTGATCGGCATGTTCCTGTCGACGCCGGGCATGGTGCCGTGGACGGTTCTGATCGGCGGCACTGTCGGTATCTGGCTGCTCGCGGGCGCCGCGTTCGCGATCAACTGCCTCGTCGAGCAGAAGATCGATTCGATGATGCGGCGCACGGCGTGGCGGCCTTCCGCGCGCGGCGAGATCACCACGACGCAGATCCTGCTGTTTTCGGCTGCGCTCGGCGGCCTGGGCATGTGGACGCTCTATACCTTCACGAATGCGCTGACGATGTGGCTCACGCTGGCCACCTTCGTCGGCTATGCCGTGATCTACACGCTGCTGCTCAAACCGGCCACGCCGCAAAACATCGTGATCGGCGGCGCATCGGGTGCGATGCCCCCCGCGCTCGGCTGGGCTGCGGTGACGGGCGCGGTCCCCGGGGATGCCTGGATTCTCGTATTGATCATTTTCGTTTGGACACCGCCGCATTTCTGGTCGCTTGCACTGTATCGCCGCCAGGACTACGAAAACGCCGGCCTGCCGATGCTACCGAACACGCACGGGGAGCAGTTCACGCGCCTGCATATTCTGCTTTACACGATCGTGCTCTTCGTCGTGACGCTGATGCCGTTCATTTCGGGCATGAGCGGAGCGGTGTATCTGAGTGCGGCCGTCCTGCTCGGCGCCATCTTTCTCGCGTATGCGTGGAAGATCTATCGCGAATACTCCGATGTGCTCGCGCGCAAGACGTTTCGCTATTCGATCGTCTACTTGTCGCTGCTCTTTGCCGCGCTGCTCGTCGATCACTATGCGCGCGCACTGCTCGGCGCGTGACATCCAGGCCATGTTCGTTCATTCCGTCGCGCATCGCACGCGCATCGTGCTCGCTGCATGCGCGGCCGGTATCGCACTCGCGGTGACCGGTTGCGGCGACAAGGCGCCGGCGTTCGACAATCTCGATATCACGGGTAACTCGCAATTCGGCTCGGCGTTCGCGTTACCCGACACAAATGGCAAGACGCGCACGCTCGGCGATTTCAAAGGCAAGGCGGTCGTTCTTTTTCTCGGCTACACGCATTGCCCCGACGTTTGCCCGACCACGATGGCCGAACTCTCGCAGGCGATGCAGCAACTCGGCCCCGACGCGGCGCGCGTGCAAGTGCTCTTCGTGACCCTCGATCCGGCGCGTGACACGCCGGAAGTGTTGTCGCAATACGTGCATGCTTTCAACCCGTCGTTCATCGGTTTGCGGCCGAGCGACGCGCAACTGGCCCGGTTCGCCAAGGACTTCCGCATCTACTACGCGAAAGTGCCCGGCAAGACCCCAGACGGCTACACGATGGACCATACCGCCGCGAGCTACGTGTTCGATCCCTCCGGCAAGCTGCGGCTCTTTGCACGCGACGGGCAAGGCGCTGAGCCCTGGGTGCACGATCTGAAGTTGCTGCTCGACTGATTTCCAGCTGCGCTTTTTACCAGCCGATGCCGCAATAAACGCAGCTCGTGTTGCGTCGCGATAGCCGGCGCGCTCTCGCCGCATATCGATATGCCATCATCGTATTTTGCGGTGCAGCATGCGTGTGAGACGATTGACCTCGCTGTGTCAAACGTTCATCCATCAAGAAAGCGAGCTCCCCATGCAGTTCAAAACGCTTCCCCAAACGCTACTGAAACTCCTTCTCGCCGCGGCAACGGGTGCGGCCCTGGTCATGAGCACCGGCGCGTGCGCCCAAGACAAGCCGATCAAGGTCGGTGTGATCGCAGGCCCCGATTCGCAGACCTGGCAGGTCGTCAAAAAGGTGGCGAAACAGAAAGAAGGGCTCGATATCAAACTCGTCGAATTCAACGATTATGTGCAGCCGAATGCGGCGCTCGACGCGGGCGATCTCGACGCCAATGCGTTTCAGCATCAACCTTATCTCGACAGCCAGATCAGGCAACGGGGCTACAAGATCGTCAACGTGGGCCTGACCTATATCTCTCCGCTCGGCATCTATTCGAAGAAGCTCAAGTCGCTGAAGGACCTGCCGCAGGGCGCGAAGGTATCGCTGCCCAACGACCCGTCGAACGAGAACCGCGCACTGCTGCTGCTACAAACGCAAGGTGTCATCAAGCTGAAGGCGGGAGCCGGTGCGAACGGCAGCAACGCGACGCCGCTCGATATCGAATCCAACCCGAAGAAGATCAAGCTCGTGGAATTGGACGCCGCGCAGTTGCCGCGCTCGCTCGACGATGTCGATGCGGCCGCGATCAACACCAACTATGCCCTCTCGGCAGGGCTGCAGCCGGCGAAGGACGCGATCGCCCGGGAAGATGTGCATAGTCCGTACGCGAACCTCATCGCAGTGCGCACGCAGGACAAGAGCAAGCCTTGGGTGAAGAAGCTCGTGGCGGCGTATCAATCGCCGGAAGTGCGCCAGTTCATCAACAGCGAATTCAAGGGTGCGGTCGTGCCGTCGTTCTGAGCCGCGCACGTCGATCCGACGCTCTGAGCAAGCCAGCCCTCATCCGGGCTGGCTTGTTTCGTTGTGCGACGGCAATGCGTGACCGTCGCTGCGCCGCCCAGACGTCAACTGGGCTCCGAGTTCGGGTAAATCCCGATGCCCGTTCATGGCCGAGAACGGCCCAGTAGCGGTCATGAAACCCTTTCCAGGCAAGGCTTTCTACCGTTTGTCGGGGTTCGGCACGCGCTAATTGACTGGTATTATTGTGGTTATATAATGGGCTCCAATTCGCAGCCCGGCCACGCACGTGCCAGTGCAGCTTACTGCTCTCGAACCGCCGATGTTGGCGCTGGCCTGGATCGTGCGCCCACGTCCGCTGTTCCCCGCAATATCGAAATCGAAGATCCCATGCTCAATGGAAACATCCTGACGCCCGACGGTTGGATTCACGGTGCGCTCCAATTCGAAAACGGCCGCATCACGGTGCTCGACGGTGCGCGCGTCGATCCGTCGACGAACGACAGCTGCTATATCCTGCCCGGCTTCATCGACCTGCACGTCCACGGCGGCGGCGGTGCCGACGTCATGGAGGGCGGTCGCGCCATCGAGACGATCGCGCGCACGCATGCCCGTCACGGCACGACCAGCCTGCTGGCCACGACGATGACGGCCCCGCGCGCGGAGCTGATGGCCGTGGTGGCCGGACTCGGCGATATCACGCGCTGCCGCACGCCCGGCGGTTCGCGCGTACTTGGCGTGCATCTCGAAGGGCCGTACATCAACCCGGGCAAGCTCGGGGCACAGCCCGATGCGGCTGTCTCGGCCGCGCTCGACGAAGTGCTCAAATATCTGTCGATCGCGCCGATTCGCGTGGTCACGCTGGCTCCCGAGATCGCGGGTCACATGGACATCATCTCGGAGATGGCCGCACGCGGCGTGCGCGTGCAACTGGGCCACTCGCTCGCGACTTACGACGACGCGGTCGCGGCGCTCAAGCACGGCGCGTGCGGGTTCACGCATCTGTTCAACGCCATGTCGCCGATGCATCACCGCAACCCGGGGCTCGTCGGCGCCGCATTCGCGCACGCCGAGTTCGCCGAGATCATCCCCGATTTGCTGCACGTCCACCCCGGCGCGATCCGGGCCGCGCTGCGCGCCATTCCGCGCCTTTATGTGGTGACCGACAGCACGTCGGCCACGGGCATGCCGGACGGCGAATACCGGCTCGGCAGCCAGCAGGTGACGAAGTGCCTCGGCGGTGTACGGTTGTCGGATGGCACGCTGGCTGGCAGCACCCTCACGATGGACGATGCACTGCGCAACCTCGTTTCGCTCGGCTTGCCGCTGGCGGATGTGTCCGATCGCATGTCGCGCCATGCCGCCGATTACCTGGGCCTCGAAGACCGCGGCCGGCTCGTGCGGGGCGCATGGGCGGACGTCGTCGTATTCGAGCGCGATCTCACGCTCGCAGCGACTTATGTCGAAGGAGAGCAGATTGTCGAATATGCTTGACGAGGCGCGTGCCGCCCGCCATGCGGTTGCCGCGCAATGCGCCGACAGCGGTCGTGTCGAGGCGCTGGCCGCGTCACTGGCCGAAAAGCCGCGTCATGTCGCGCTCACGGTCGCGCGCGGCAGCTCGGACCATGCGGCCAGCTATTTCGCGAGCCTCGCGATGAGCCGCATCGGCGTGCCCGTCGCATCGCTGCCGATGTCGATTGCAACGCTGCAGGCCGCGCCGCTTCGCGTGGCCGGCGAATTCGCCATCGCATTCTCGCAATCGGGCAAAAGCCCCGATCTCGTCGAAACGATGACGACCCTGCGGCGCGCGGGTGCGCTTACCGTCTCATGTGTCAACGCGCCCGATTCGCCGCTCGCGAGTGCGTGCGAGTGGCAATTGCCGCTTCTCGCGGGGCCTGAGCGCTCGGTCGCGGCGACGAAGAGCTATATCGCCATGCTCTCGCTTTCGGCGCAGCTCGTCGCCTTCTGGCAACGCCCGGAGCGCGATGAGCCATTGCTCGAGGCGCTTCGCGCGTTGCCCGACGCGCTCGACGAAAGCGCGCATCTCGACTGGTCGCGCGCGATCGAAGCATTGGTCAGTGCCGAGCGCATGTTCGTGATCGGCCGCGGCCTCGGACTCGCGATTGCGCAGGAGGCGGCGCTCAAGCTGAAGGAGACATCCGGGATACAGGCCGAGGCCTTTTCGAGTGCTGAGGTGCGTCACGGCCCGATGGAACTCATCGACGAGAACTATCCGCTGCTGATATTCGCGCCGCGCGGACCTGAACAAGCCGGGCTCGTGCGTCTTGCCGCCGATATGCGTGCGCGCGGCGCGCGCGTGTTGCTGGCGGCGCCAGGCGATGTGGCGGAGGCCACGCTGCCGCTCGCGACGACGCGGCATCCGGCGCTCGATCCCATTGCCGCGATTCAGACCTTTTATGTCATGGCTGCGGGACTCGCCGTCGCGCGTGGGCGCGACGCCGATCAGCCCCGTTATCTCAACAAGATCACCGAAACCCACTAGCGAGAAATTCGGATGGAACTTGCGCAAGAGTCCCGATTGAAGAGCGAGACCCAGGACTCGATCGTCCTGCTCGCGCCCATGACCGGCCTGGTCGTGCCGCTTGCCGACGTGCCAGACCCCGTCTTCGCGGATGGCATGCTCGGCGACGGCATTGGTATCGACCCGCTCGAGGGAAAGCTCGTCGCGCCCTGTGAAGGTGTGGTGACGCATCTCGCTCGCACGGGTCATGCGTTGACCCTGCAAACGACGCAGGGTGCGGAAATCCTGCTCCATATCGGCATCGACACCGTCGATCTGAATGGACAGGGATTTGCTGCGAAAGTGGCGCAAGGCGCGCGCGTGAAAGCCGGCGACATCCTGATCGAATTCGATCAGGACTTCGTTGCGACCAAAGCGCCCAGTCTCATATCGATCGTCGCCGTGGCGAATACCGACGTCTTCGAGATCGTCGAGCGGCCCGGCGAAACCCGCCGCGGCATGATTCGGACCGGGGAGCCGCTGCTCGTGCTGCGCTCGAAAACCGCGGTGTCGGGCTCGTCGAAGGCTCGCGCGCAGGCGGAGGCCCTGCACGCGGCCGACGTACCGCAAGCATCGCGCGAAATCACGCTGGCGGTCGCGGGCGGGCTCCATGCGCGTCCTGCGGCGCGTGCGCGCGAGGCCGCTCGCGGCCTCGATGCCCGGATCGAAGTCTGCCATGGCACGCGGTGCGCGAGCATAGAGAGCGTCGTCGGACTCATGGGGCTGGGCGCCGGCGAGGGCGCGGCCGTCGAAGTGCGAGCCGCCGGCGCCGATGCGGCCGCGGCCGTGGATGCGGTCGTGCGCGAGCTGCTGCGCGAAGTGCACGGCGAGCTGGAGGAAACGCCCGCGCGCGTTGCCTCCCCCGCGCCGCGCCCCGCGGCGGTCATAGCCGGCGTGCCGGCCGATCCGAACACGCTCGCCGGCGTGTGCGCCGCGCCGGGCATTGCCGTCGGCACGCTCACGCGCTGGGACGATACGCAATTCGATCTGCCCGAGGCCGGGAGCGGGACGCCTGCGGCCGAAAGCCGCCTGCTCGATCGCGCGTTGGCGGCCGTCGACGCGCAATTGAACTCCACGGTGCGCGACGCCTCGCAACGCGGCGCCGTCGGCGAAGCAGGCATCTTCGCCGTGCATCGCGTGCTGCTCGAGGACCCGACGCTGATCGATACGGCCCGCGATCTCATCAGCCTCGGTAAAAGCGCGGGCTTCGCGTGGCGCGAGGCCATTCGCGCACAGATCGGCGTGCTCGCGAACGTGGAAGACATGCTGCTCGCCGAGCGCGCAGCCGATTTGCGCGATATCGAAAAGCGCGTGCTGCGCGAGCTCGGCTACGGGGCGCAGAATGCTCGCGCGTTGCCCGACGATGCCGTGCTCGCTGCCACCGAGTTCACGCCGTCGGATCTGTCGTCGCTCGACAGAAAGCGCGTGGCGGCGCTCGTCATGGCCGGCGGCGGTGCGACCTCGCATGCGGCCATCATCGCTCGGCAGCTTGGCATTCCGGCGCTTGTCGCTGTCGGCGACGCGCTGCATGCGATTCCCGACGGCACACAAGTCGTCGTCGACGCCAGCGCGGGACGCATCGAGTACGCACCGACGGCGCTCGACGTCGAGCGCGCGCGTCTCGAGCGGCAGCGTCTGGCCGGCGTGCGCGAGGCCAACCGTCGCGTATCGCAGGAAGCCGCGTCGACGGCCGACGGTCGGGCGATCGAGGTCGCCGCCAACATCGCCACGCTCGACGATGCTCGCACCGCGATCGAAAACGGAGCCGATGCCGTTGGCCTCTTGCGAACCGAGCTGCTTTTCATCCATCGCGAGACGGCGCCGAGCGCTCGCGAGCATTGCGCAAGCTATCAGGCGATCGTCGATGCCTTGCAAGGGCGCCGCGCCATCATCCGCACGCTCGACGTCGGCGCCGACAAGGAAGTGCCTTATCTGACGCTGCCGCCCGAAGCGAATCCGGCGCTCGGGCTGCGCGGCGTACGCCTCGCGCAATTGCGGCCCGATCTACTGGACGATCAATTACGCGGCCTGATCGAGGTCGAGCCTCATGGCTCGGTGCGGATTCTGTTGCCGATGGTGACCGACGCCAACGAGCTGATGCGCCTGCGTGCCCATATCGACGAGCTCGGCCGTGCCGCGGGACGTACCGATCCGATCGAAGTGGGCGTGATGATCGAGGTGCCGTCCGCGGCGCTGCTCGCCGACCAGCTCGCACGCCACGCCGATTTCCTCTCGATCGGCACAAACGACCTCACGCAATACACGCTGGCGATGGATCGCTGCCAGCCCGATCTCGCCTCGCAGGCGGACGGCCTGCATCCGGCCGTGCTGCGTCTCATCGAGGCGACGACGCGCGGTGCCGCGAAGTACGGCAAGTGGGTCGGCGTCTGCGGGGCGCTCGCGGGCGATCCGCTTGCCGTGCCGCTTCTCGTCGGCCTCGGCGTGACAGAGCTTTCGGTTGATCCGGTTGCCGTACCGGGCATCAAGGCGCGTGTGCGCCGACTCGATTATCAACTGTGCCGCCAACGCGCGCTGGATGCGTTGGAGCTCGACTCGGCGCAGGCGGTAAGAGCAGCAAGCCGCGAAATCTGGCCGCTCGACTAGGCGCACCGCGCTTTTTCGAGCGAGCCGGCATCGCACTCAAACAAGCATCGACGACGAGAAGACATTGGAGGCACTCATGGACGGAAATCCATTTATGAAGGTCCAGCGGCTAGGGCGAGCGCTGATGCTGCCGATTGCGGTGCTGCCGGTCGCGGGCATCTTGCTGCGCCTCGGCCAGGCCGACGTGCTCAACATCAAGATGATTGCCGACGCCGGCGGCACGATCTTCGACAATCTGCCGTTGCTGTTCGCGATCGGCGTGGCGGTGGGCTTCGCGAAGGACAACAATGGCGTTGCCGCATTGGCGGGTGCGATCGGCTATCTGATCGAAATCGCCGTGATGAAGGACATCAACGACAAGCTCAACATGGGCGTGCTGTCGGGAATCATCGCGGGGATCGTGGCGGGGATGCTCTATAACCGCTACAAGGACATCAAGCTGCCCGATTATCTGGCGTTCTTCGGCGGCAAGCGCTTCGTGCCGATCGTGACCGGGCTGGCCTGTGTGGTATTGGGCGTCGTCTTCGGGTACGTCTGGCAACCCGTGCAGGCGGCCATCGACGCGACGGGCCACTGGCTGACGACGGCCGGCGCGATCGGCGTATTCGTCTATGGCACGCTGAACCGATTGCTGCTCGTGACGGGTCTGCATCACATCATCAATTCGCTCGCCTGGTTCGTATTCGGCACGTTCACGCCTCCGGGCGGCGGCGCCGCGGTGACGGGCGATCTCCATCGCTTCTTTGCGGGCGATCCCACCGCGGGCGGCTTCATGACGGGCTTTTTCCCGATCATGATGTTCGGCCTGCCGGCGGCGTGCCTTGCCATGCTGCACGAAGCGCCGAAGGAGCGCCGCGCGATGGTGGGTGGCCTGCTGTTTTCGATGGCGCTGACATCGTTTCTGACTGGCGTGACGGAACCCGTCGAGTTCAGCTTCATGTTCCTAGCACCGGTGCTCTATGTGATCCACGCGTTGCTCACCGGCCTTTCGCTCGCGATCTGTCAGGCGCTCGGCATCCATCTTGGCTTCACGTTCTCCGCCGGTGCGATCGACTACGTACTGAACTACGGGTTGTCGACCAAAGGCTGGCTCGCGATTCCGATCGGACTCGTCTACGCGGCGGTCTACTACGGGCTGTTCCGGTTCTTCATCCGCAAGTTCAACATGGCCACACCGGGCCGCGAACCCGCGACGACCGACGCCCAGATCGAATCGTTCGGGGCTGGCGGTTATGTCGCGCCGACGGCGGGCGCCGCGGCGCCGCGTGCCGTGCGCTACATCGCTGCGCTCGGCGGTGCTTCGAACCTGACGCTCGTCGACGCCTGCACCACGCGCCTGCGTCTTTCAGTGGTCGATGCCGAAAAAATTTCGGAGCCGCAGTTGAAGGCCATCGGCGCACGCGGCGTACTCAAGCGCGATGCGCGCAACGTGCAGGTCGTCATCGGGCCGGAAGCCGACATGATCGCCGACGAAATCCGCGCGGCCATGGCAGGTCCGGCAGGGCAGGCCGCGCCGGCCGCTGCCGGCGCCGAGCAAGGACCGAGCGGACCGCTCGATCCCGATCCGATGCGCTGGCTCGCCGTGTTCGGCGGTGCGACGAACGTCGCGGCACTCGATGCCGTGGCGGCCACGCGGTTGCGCGTAGTCGTACGCGATCCGGGCGCAGTCGACCGCCAGCGGCTCGGCGAGCTCGATGTTGCCTGGGTATCGGCCGATACGTTCCACATCGTCTGCGGCACTGCGGCCCAGCGCTACGCCAAGCAACTGGCCACGCGCCTCCCGCCGGCCGCGGGCGTTTCGCCACAGCCCGTCTGAGGTCGATGCGCGCCTGAACTCGCTTCAGGCAATGCAAAAGAGCGGCCAGGGTGACCTGATGCCGCTCTTTCTTTTGGTCCGCCGAACGGGCGGGCCGACGAAACTCAAGCGTACGCGGCCAGGGCGTTGCGCATCTTTTTCATCGCACTCGCTTCGATCTGACGAATGCGCTCGGCCGATACACCGAACTCGGCGGCGAGTTCATGCAGCGTCGAGCCTCCCGATCCGTCATCGTCGACGTTGAGCCACCGCGCTTCGATGATGCGGCGACTGCGTGCGTCGAGCGATTCGAGCGCTTCGGCGATGCCGTCCGTTTGCAGCTTGTCGCGTTGACGGGCGGCCAGCACGGCCGTCGGCTCGCTGTGCGCGTCCGCCAGATAGGCGATCGGCGCGTACGATTCCTCGCCGTCTTCGACGTGCCCTTCGAGCGCGATGTCGCCACCGGAGAGCCGCGTTTCCATCTCGGTGACTTCCTCGCGTTTGACGTTCAGTTCTTTCGCGAGGCCTTCGATCTCGTCGGGCGAGAACGCTTGCAGCCCTTGCTTGTGGCTGCGCAGATTGAAGAACAGCTTGCGTTGAGCCTTCGTCGTCGCGACTTTCACCATGCGCCAGTTGCGCAGGATGTATTCGTGGATCTCCGCTTTGATCCAGTGGATCGCGTACGACACAAGGCGCACGTTTTGCTCGGGATCGAACCGTTTGACCGCCTTCATCAGCCCGATGTTGCCTTCCTGGATGAGATCCGCATGGGGCAGACCGTAGCCGAGATAATTGCGTGCGATCGATACGACGAGACGCAGGTGCGACAGCACGAGCTGACGCGCGGCATCGAGGTTGTTGTGCAGGCGATATTCAGTGGCGAACCGGCGCTCTTGCTCCGCCGTCAGCATCGGAATGCGGTTGACAGCCTGGATGTAGGCGTCGATGTTGCCCAACTGGCCGGGCAGCATCGACGTTGGCGCGAGCGTCAGAGCACCTGCCGAAGCGGCCATGGCGGACGCCGGGGCGAGAGGGCTCGGAAGGGTCATTGCGTTGCTCACGTAGGAAACTCCTTGAAATCGGACTACCGCTCAGTCACAAGTACGACTCCGGGGGATATTAGCACTCCCGGAAGCCGAGTGCTAAGTGTTGGAGTCTCAAATGGCGCCGGAAGTTCCGCGAAGCTATCGATTCCGTTGAGTCGATAGGCAATTCTACTCTATTGGTCGCAAGCCGGCCGCGAAGGGGGACGCGAGCAGGAATTGGGGTTGAATCGAACTGAAGCATCCCCTTTTTCCGAGATTGTGTATTGCGCGAGACGATACGACGCGCGGAAAAACCATACCGTAAGATAGACGCGCTTCGGGCCGCATGGCGCGTGGTAGTGGCCCGATCATCAACGAGCCCCTTCGGAGTATGCGAATGAAAAAGAAGAACCGGATCCGGCAACGTCCCTTGAGCGTTTTCGTCATAGCGGCACTGGCGGCGGCCACCATGCTTGCCGCGGCACCGGGCCTCGCGCGGGCCGATACTTTCGGCGTGCAGCTCGGAGGAGGATTTGGCGAGCACGATGTCAACAAGCTCGACCTGGGCCTCGTCTGGGACCCGGGCATCAATTGGTGGGAAATGGGCGGCTGGCATTTTTCTCTCGTCGGCGAAGCCCATGTGGACTATTGGCACCCGGGCAACGGAACGTCGCGTCATGACGTCTACACGTTCGGTGTACAGCCCATGGTCCGCTTCATCAAAAGCGCTGGCGCCGTTCGCCCATTCATCGAGGCGGGCGCGGGTGTGCGCGGGGTCTCACGTGTGACGATCAAGGATGGTTACTCGATGGGCACGGCCTTTCAGTTCACCGAGATCGTCGGCGTCGGCGCGCAATTCGGCGGCCACCAGCAGTACCAGGCCGGCTTTCGATTTCAACATGTCTCGAATGCCGGTATCAAAGAGCCGAATCCTGGTATAAATTTCAGCCAGCTATATCTGCAATACAACTTCTGACGCGAATGTCCCGTGCGGCATTCGGGTGCATGGGAGCTGAGCGATGGCGGCAAAGATGATCGAAGCGATTCGCGTACTCGAGCGGGACCGGTTTCGCGCAATGGTCGACGGCGACGTGCCGATGCTCAACGAGTTGCTGTCCGAGAACGTGAGCTTCGTTCATACCAACGGCAAGCGCGAGACGAAGCAGCAATTCATCGACGCCATCTCCGCGGGCCGACGGCGCTACCGGCAAATCGAAGTGCAATCGCAAGACGTGTTGCCCGTCGGCAGCGAGACGTGTGTTGTGACGGGGCGCGCGTTGATCGAAATGGAAGCGAACAACGGCGCCTTGCTCTATCCGATCGCCTATACGGCCATTCAGGCGCAAGAAGACGGCCAATGGCGTCTCGTGGCGTGGCACGCGACGCGCTGCGCGCTCGAATGACGCGTCGGCGCGCGCGCGTTCCCTTACCGGCAGCGTATTCGTCTCACGCTGCGGCCTGACGCTCGTCGTCGCTCCACTCGAACCTGTTCACCGCGCTGATGAGCGCATCCACCGCGGCCGTCGCGGCATCGGCATGCACGCCGACGCCGAAACGCAGCGGCGCGCTGCCCGCACGACAGCCGACGAACGCGGCCCAGCCGCCGTCGGCCGTGCGTGCAGTCTCGTAGGAGCAGACATCGATCGGGCAGGCGGCCTCGGCGCTGAGCGCGCACGCCACCGCTTCGACGAGTGCATCGCCTTGCGCATGCGCCGGGTCTCCGCCGATACGGGCCACTTCGCGACGCTGCCAGCGCACCGTGGCGGGGTCGGTGCGCGTGGCCGGTCCCCGCACGCCGAGATATTCGCGGGCGAACCGTTCGCAGATCGCTTCGCCCGTGACTTCGACGCCGGATTCGTCGGCGATTTGCTGCACGACATGACTGAATTCGATTTGCAGGCGGCGCGGTGGCGCAAAGCCGAGCCCGCGCTCGAGCAGGAATGTCGAGCCGCCTTTGCCCGATTGGCTGTTCACGCGTATGACCGCATCGTAGCTGCGACCGAGGTCCGCCGGATCGACGGGCAGGTAGGGCACTTCCCAAACCGCCTCGGCCGATCGCCGCGCGAAGCCTTTGCGAATCGCATCCTGGTGCGAGCCGGAGAAGGCTGTGAAGACGAGATCGCCCGCGTAGGGGTGGCGCGGATGGACGGGTATTGCGTTGCAACGCTCCACGACGCGGCGCACCGCGTCGATATCGGAGAAATCGAGGCCCGGATCGATGCCTTGCGTATAAAGGTTCAGCGCGAGCGTCACGAGATCGACGTTGCCCGTGCGCTCGCCGTTGCCGAACAGGCACCCTTCGATGCGCTCGGCTCCCGCGAGCAACGCCAGCTCGGCCGCTGCGACTGCCGTGCCGCGATCGTTGTGCGGATGCACCGAAAGCACGATGCTGTCGCGCCAGGCAAGGTTGCGATCCATCCATTCGATCTGGTCGGCGAACACATTGGGCGTAGCGGCTTCGACCGTGGCCGGAAGATTCAGGATCATCTTGTGCTCGCGCGTCGGCGCCCAGGTTTGCGCGACAGCGTCACAGACTTCACGCGCGAAGGCGAGCTCGGTCATGCTGAACGTCTCGGGCGAGTATTGAAACGTCCACCGCGTGCCGGGCCGTCGTTGGGCCTCTTCCTTGATGAGCCGTGTGCCCTCGACGGCGAGCGCTTTGACGTCTTCCTTCGAAGCATCGAATACGATGCGCCTGAACGAGGGGCAGATCGCGTTGTACAGATGGACGATGGCGCGTGGGGCGCCTTCGAGAGCTTCGAATGTGCGCGCGATGAGATCGGCGCGTGACTGCACGAGGACTTCGATCGTCACGTCCTCAGGAATCCGCCGCTCGTCGATCAGCCTGCGTACGAAGTCGAAGTCCGTTTGCGATGCCGACGGGAAGCCGACCTCGATCTCCTTGAACCCGATAGCAATGAGCATCTCGAAGAACTCGAGCTTCTGCTCGATCGTCATCGGGTCGATCAGCGACTGATTGCCGTCGCGAAGATCGGTACTCATCCAGATCGGCGCGGACTCGATCGTCCGGCTCGGCCACTTGCGCGTGGCGAGGCGAACAGGCTGAAACGGTCGGTACTTCCCGGCGGGATTGCGGAGCATGGCGAACCTCGTTCGTTGCGTCGTCTGCGAAACGCGAGGCAGGCTCGGCGGCTGGCCAGCCGTGCCGGGGCGCACAACGCGCCGGCGCATTTCGCGATTCGCCCGAACGGTATTCGGCCGAATGCTGACGACTACGGTTTGTAGGGAACTGCGGTTTGGGCGAAACGGAACTGCGGGAACTGCAGGAGGACCGCGCAAACGACACGCGGCGCTACGGCTGGCTTACGCTAGTCGTAGCGATAGAGGCCGCGCTAGTCGGCCGGAGGTAATTCGGAGGGTGTTCGAAATGGAACGCATGAAGCGCACTGTATGTCAGCGACGGCGACGCTGTCAACCGTCGCCGTTCGGCTAATCCTGCCGCACGACCCTTACGATCGTCTCCACCTGGCGCGCGAGCGTCGGCGGCACGGGCTGCCGGCCGTCCAGCACGGCCTGGGTCCACGCCGCGGTCGTGTCCGCATCGCGCGATTCGGGCAGAGCGGCCGGTTGCGCTTCGGAGGAACTGCGCTCGGCCGCGACGAGCGTTTCGGCCACGCCGTCGTGCAGCCAGTCGATCTGGACTTGGCGGCGCGTGTCGGCTACAGCCTCGCCCTCGGTGCCGCGTGCGAGCAACGCTCCGCCGACGGCTGCTGCCGGATGGCCGGCGAAGAGTTCGGCGAGGCTCTCGCGATACTCCGGATGCGTATAGTTGACGAGCCGCAGGCCCGGAGACGAAAACGGCTGCAGGATTTTCACGAGCGTATGCGTCGAATTGCGCACGCCCATGATCCGGCGCAGCGCCAAAAGCCGCGCGAGCTTCGGCGCCAGCACCTCGATCGGCGCGAAGGCGAGCGCGCGGCTGGCCAATTGGGCCTCGATCTCGGGATGGGACTTGGCCGGCGCGATCCCCAGCCTCGCGAAAATCTCTGCGCTCGTCACCCGCCCGGCATCCTCGCTCACGCCGTGCACGAGCGTCGGTACGCCCTCGCGCGCGAGCAGCAGCGCGAGCAGCGGCACCAGGTTGGGCTGCTTGCGCGCGCCGTTGTAGCTCGGAATGGAGACGGGCCGGCTCTCACCGGCCGGCACGCGCAGTAACGCGAACGACGCTTGCGCGGCCTCGAGCATGGCGGCGAGTTCCGCAGCCGTCTCGCCTTTGAGCCGGTAGGCGAGCATCACCGCGCCGAGCTCGATATCCGAGACGCGGCCATCGAGCATCGCGCTATACAACGCGTGCGTGTCTTCGGGCGAGAGCGCGCGGGCTCCGTTCGGACCGCGTCCGATTTCCTTGATGAAACGGGCGCAGGCAAAGGTGCCCGGCGAGGCGGCGGATTCAGTCATGACAGGAAGCGGGTGCGACGAGAACCCGTCGAAGTAAGTAGGCTGTGCAATCTCATTGAGTACCGCATTCGCCGCGATCTTGCAAGCCGTGGCTCCTGCACGCGCGTTAAACTGGTTTCTTTCATTGCAGGGAGAGGGGAATGGATTACGTGTTTGCTCCGGCGCCCACCGTCTCGGTGCCGGTCGCGGAAACGACCGCCGCTGCGGGCACCGGCCGGCGCTTCCCTGTGCGCCGCATCTATTGCGTCGGACGCAATTACGAGGCGCACGCGCGCGAAATGGGCCATGACCCGGACCGCGAGCCGCCGTTCTTTTTCTCGAAGCCGGCCGACGCGGTCCTGAACGTGGCGCCGGGCGCAACGGGCGAATTTCCGTATCCGTCGTGTTCGACCAATGTCCATTACGAAATGGAACTCGTCGTTGCGATCGGCAAGGCCGGTCGGGACATTCCCGTCGAGCACGCGCTCGAGCACGTCTACGGCTACGCGCTCGGGCTCGACATGACGCGGCGCGATCTCCAGGCCGAAGCGAAAAAGCTGGGACGGCCCTGGGAGACCGCAAAAGGCTTCGATCATTCGGCGCCGATCGGCCCGATCCACCCCGTCGCGCGAGTTGGCCACATCGATCGGGGCGCCATCTGGCTCGAGGTGAACGGCACCGAGAAACAGCGCTCCGATGTATCGCAATTGATCTGGTCGACACCGGAAACGATCGCTTATTTGTCGACGTTGTTCGAGTTGAACTCCGGCGACCTGATTTTTACGGGGACACCCGAAGGTGTGGGCGCGATCGTCAAGGGCGATTCGATGAGGGGCGGCATCGAGGGTCTCGGAGAATTCAGCGTACGCGTTGTGTGACCGTGCGCGTCGTCGGAGTCGACCATGAAGCTTTACAGCTACTTCCGGAGTTCGGCCGCATACCGAGTGCGCATTGCGCTCAATTTGAAGAACCTGCCGTACGAGTACATGCCCGTTCATCTGCTGCGCGCGGGCGGCGAGCAGCTCACGGCCGATTACCGCAAGCTCAGTCCGGACGCCATCGTGCCGACGCTCGTGGACGGCGACGACGTGGTATTGCAGCAGTCGCTGGCGATCATCGAATATCTCGAGGAAACGCATCCGAATCCACCGCTTTTGCCCGCGGCGGCCGCGGATCGAGCGTATGTGCGGGCCATTGCCTTGCAGATCGCCTGCGAGATCCATCCGCTCGATAATCTGCGCGTGCTGCGCTATCTCGTGCGCGAGATGGGCGTTTCCGAGGAGGCCAAGAACGGCTGGTACCGGCATTGGATCGAAAACGGGTTCGCTTCGCTGGAGGCACGGCTATCGGCCGATCCGCGTACAGGCACGTTCGTATTCGGCGATACGGCGACGCTCGCCGATGTTTGCCTCGTGCCGCAAGTATTCAACGCGCTGCGGTTCAAGATCGATATCGCGCCCTATCCGACGTTGCAGCGTCTTTACGAGCACGCAAGCGGGCTCGATGCGTTCGCGCGTGCCGCGCCCGGTGCGCAGCCGGACGCGGAGTGAGGCTGCGGCCGACCGCAGGCGGCATGTTCAGCCGAGCAGGGCGTCGGCGAATTCTTCGGCGCTGAAGGGCTGCAAGTCCTCGACTTTCTCGCCCACGCCGATGAAGTAGACGGGCACCGGCCGTTGGCGCGCGATCGCGACCAAAATGCCGCCTTTCGCGGTTCCGTCGAGCTTCGTGACGATGAGGCCGGTCAGTGAAAGCGCATCGTCGAAGGCCTTCACTTGCGCGAGCGCGTTCTGCCCCGTGTTGGCATCGATCACGAGCAACACCTCTTGCGGCGCGCCCTCCATCGCTTTGCCGATCACGCGTTTGACCTTGCGCAGTTCCTCCATCAAATGAAGCTGCGTGGGCAGACGACCTGCCGTATCGGCCATCACGATATCGACCTTGCGAGCGCGCGCAGCGCTTACCGCATCGAAAATCACGGCCGCCGGGTCGCCGCTTTCCTGCGATACGACGGTCACGTTGTTGCGCTCGCCCCAGATCGCGAGTTGTTCACGGGCGGCAGCGCGGAAGGTATCGCCGGCCGCGAGCAACACCGACTGCTCGAACCGTTGCAAATGCTTGGCCAGCTTGCCGATGCTCGTGGTTTTTCCGGCGCCGTTGACGCCGGCGATCATCATGACCATTGGCTGCGCACGTCCCAGCATCAACGACTTTTCGAGCGGACTCAGTAGCTCGACGAGCAGCGAACGGAGGGCCCATTTCACTTGCTGCGGATCGGTGAGGCGTTCGGCACGGACCTTCTCGCGTAGGGCCCCGAGCAGGTACTCCGTCGCTTCGACGCCGGCATCCGACATCAGCAGCGCGGTTTCGAGCTCCTCATAGAGCGCATCGTCGATCTTCGTCCCGACGAAAATACCGGTCAGCCCTGCGCTCGTCTTCGACAGGCCGGCCTTCAGCCGTGAAAGCCATGATTGCTTTGCGGCAGGCTCGGGGGCGGGGGGGACGATCTCGACGACCTCGTTTGCGGACTCGTCCAATGGCTCCGCTCGCGCGGGGGCTGTTTGCGCCCCGGCGCCGGAGACAGCCTGCAGCGGCGGCTGAGCCGGCTGCAGCTCGGGTCCCGGCTCGGCTTGCGGCGCGCGCACAGCGTCGACGGTGGGCGTACTAGGCGTTACCTGCGCCGGCGCGGGTGCCGGCGCGGGTGCCCGCGCAGGCTCGGCGGCCGGTTCTTCTGCGGCGGGCGCGGGTGGCGCCTCGACGGTTTCGGGCGCTTTCGAGCCCTTGAATCGCTTGAAAAAACTGAACATGGCCTGGACGGTGGATTGGGCTTGGTGCGCCGCGACGCTTGCGGTGGCGCCTGTCGCGGGCGGGGCAGATGACGCGGCCCGCGCTGCGCGGCAAAAGATGGCTATTTTATCAGGCGCCGTCGACGCGGCCCGCGTCGCCCGCGCCGAACGGCGCGTCAGGATAGATGCTGTGGTAACGTGGGCGCCGTTGCGTACTGAGCGGCGCTGTCGTCGTGTGCGCTTGCCCGTTTCACTCGAGTTCCGTTCGATGCCTCGCTCCACTTCTCATTCGCGCACGCCGCAGCAATCAGCCGCCCGCGGCAAAGGCCATACGGTCCGTATCATCGGCGGCGACTGGAAGCGCACGCCGTTGCCCGTGCTCGATCTCGAAGGCCTGCGCCCGACGCCCGACCGCGTCCGGGAAACGCTCTTCAATTGGCTGGGCCAGCGGCTCGACGGTCAACGTTGCCTGGACCTGTTCGCGGGCAGCGGTGCGCTGGGGTTCGAAGCGGCATCGCGAGGGGCCGAGCGGGTCGTGATGGTCGAGCGCAACGCGCGCGCCGCGAGGCAGCTACGCGAGAACCAGGCGCGTTTGGCCGCTCGCGCGATCGAGATCGCCGAGGCCGATGGGCTGAAGCTGGCCGGGAGCCTCGCTCCGCGCTCGTTCGACGTCGTTTTTCTCGATCCGCCCTTCGGCGAGGGGATGCTCTCGCGTGCGTTGGAGCTCGCCCTGCCGCTCGTCGCGGACGACGGCTGGCTGTATGTCGAGTCGGGCGAGCCGCTCGACGAAGAGGAGCCGCTGCTCGGCGGGTGGAGCATTGTCCGCCGCGGCAAGGCCGGCGCGGTCCACTATCATTTGCTGCAGCGCGAAAATGATGAATAATGCCCGTTTCGAACGCGATACCGGGCGGGCAGGGAGCCGCTCCCGGTCCGCAGCGGCCCGCGGATGGCGGGGCGCCCCGACGGATAACGAGAGGAGATGTCCATGGTAGTCGCCGTGTACCCGGGTACGTTCGACCCGCTCACCCGGGGTCATGAGGACCTCGTGCGCCGCGCGGCGAGCATATTCGACACGCTCGTGGTCGGTGTTGCGGACAGCCGCAACAAGAAGCCGTTTTTCACGCTGCAAGAGCGGCTGGACATCGCTCAAGAGGTGCTTGGGCATTATTCCAATGTGCAGATAATGAGCTTCAGCGGGCTGCTCAAGGACTTCGTACGGGCAAACAACGCACGCGTGATCGTGCGCGGCCTGCGCGCGGTCTCCGATTTCGAATACGAGTTCCAGATGGCCGGCATGAACCGCTATCTGCTGCCTGACGTGGAAACGATGTTCATGACGCCGTCGGATCAGTACCAGTTCATTTCGGGAACGATCGTGCGCGAGATTGCACAGCTGGGCGGCGACGTGAGCAAGTTCGTGTTCCCGTCGGTCGAAAAGTGGCTCAAGGAGAAGGTCGCTCAAATGGGGCCGCATTCCGCGGCGCCGTGACGCTCGCGGCAGCCTTACGCCGTCGATCGGGCCTGGAACGGCGAAGCTATAATGTGGAATCTTTCAGGAAGGTTGCGGCAGTATGGCCCTGATTATTACCGACGAATGCATCAATTGCGACGTGTGCGAGCCCGAGTGCCCGAACGACGCAATCTCGATGGGACCGGAGATCTATGTGATCGACCCGTCGAAGTGCACCGAATGCGTTGGCCATTTCGATGAGCCGCAGTGTCAGCAGGTTTGCCCCGTCGAATGCATTCCTCGCGATCCGCAACACGTGGAAAGCGCCGAGGAATTGCTCGTCAAATACCGCAAGCTGCAGGCAGCGAAAGCCGCTGCACCGAATGGCGGCGGCAGCGGGGATAACAGCGCAAACAAGAACGAGAACGACGCCGATAACAAGGCCGGCTGATTCGCGGCTTGTGTGCTTGTGTCGTCCCGCTTACACGCGCAGCACGCGAGCGGACCTCACCACACGCACCGTGTCACGCCGCGCGATGCAACTGCATCATCGCCCGCTCCAATTCCCCTTTCACCACATGCGGCATGACGGCTAGCGCCCGTTCGACCGCCGTATCGATGTCTTCCTGCTCTTCCTTGCGGGGAGGCTTCAACACATAGTTCGCGACATCGGGTTTTGCGCCCGCGCGCGCAGCCTCGGGAATCAGGTCGCGCGGATGTCCGATGCCGATGCGCAGGCGCCAATACTGCTGCGACGAGAGATGCGCTGAAATGTCCTTGAGGCCGTTATGACCGCCGCTCCCACCGCCGAGTTTGAGCTTGACGGCGCCGGGCGGCAGATCGAGTTCGTCGTGAGCGACGAGGATCTGGTCGGGCAATATCTTGAAGAAATGCGCGAGCGCGACGACCGACTGACCCGAGCGGTTCATGTAGGTTTGCGGTTCGAGCAGATGGATCTCTTCGCCGAACAGTCGCGCTTTGGCATAAAAGCCGTGAAAGCGCCGCTCGTCGCGCAGCGTGGCGCCGGCGTCACGCGCGAGTTGATCGACGAGCCAGAAGCCCGCATTGTGGCGTGTCGCGGTGTATTCGGCGCCCGGGTTACCGAGCCCGACGATCAGTTTGATCATGGTTCGTCTCAGCCATCAGCCCTCAGCTATAGCCACCGGCCGAAAGATGAAAAAAAAACCCGCCGGGCATGCCGCGGCGGGTCACGTCGTCCGTCCCATTGAAACGGATCGAGAGGATATCGATCGACGAAATCCTTAGGCTGCCGGCGTCTCGCCTTCGCCTTCGGCAGCGGCTTCGCTCGACACGGCACCGGCCGGCACCGCAGCAGCGGCGATCACGGGATTTTCCGCTTCGATGTGAGCCGTCAGCGACACGCCCTTGGGCAATACGATGTCCTTCGCGTGCAGTGACTGGCCCGCTTCGATCTTCGCGAGATCGAGTTCCACGTATTCAGGCAGATCGCCAGGAAGGCACTCGATTTCCACTTCGGTCACGACGTGCGAGATCACCGCGCCGCCGAGCTTCACGGCAGGGTTCGTTTCCTGGTTCATGAAGTGCACGGGCACCTTCGTATGCAGCTTCTTGTTCGCATCGACGCGCTGGAAGTCCACGTGCAGCACGATCTGACGGAACGGATGATATTGCACATCGCGCAGCAGCACGGCTTGCGACTTGCCGGCCACTTCGAGATCGAGGATCGACGAGTGGAACGCTTCCTTCTTCAGGGCGTGCCAGAGGGCGTTGTGATCGAGTTCGACCAGTTGCGGCTCGCTGTTGGCGCCATACACGATTCCCGGCGTCTTGCCGGAATTGCGCAGGCGGCGGCTCGCACCCGTACCTTGCTTGTTGCGCTCGAAGGCGACGACTTTCATGTTCAATCTCCATAACTGCCCGCGACCAGGCAGCGAAACGGGGCATCGGCGCATTTGGCGCGTCGGCCCCATGGTAACGCGGCACATCCGATAGGAAGGTGCCTCTCAAGCCAAAGGCGCTGCACGAAGCAGCGCCTCCAGTCATGTCTTGTTTGCGATGCTCAGCTTTCGGCGAACAGCGACATCACCGAATCGCCGCGGCGGATGCGCGAGAACGTCTCCGCCAGCAGCCCCGCGCACGAGAGCGAGCGGATCTTCTCGCAACCGCGCGATTCGTCGCTGAGCGGAATCGTGTCCGTCACGACGAGCTCGTCGAGCTCGGAATTCGTCAGCCGCTCGGCCGCGCCGCCGGATAGCACGGGGTGCGTTGCGTAAGCGACGACCTGCTTCGCGCCGCGCTCTTTGAGCACCTGTGCGGCTTTGCACAGCGTACCGGCCGTATCGACCATGTCGTCCATGATCACGCAGGTCCGGCCCTCGACTTCGCCGATGATGTTCATCACTTCGGCGACGTTCGCTTTAGGACGGCGCTTGTCGATGATGGCCAGATCGCAATTGAGCTGTTTCGCAAGCGCACGCGCCCGTACCACACCGCCGACGTCGGGCGATACCACGAGCAGGTTCTCGTAGTTCTGCTTGCGCAGATCGCCCAGCAGCACCGGCGTCGCATAGATGTTATCGACGGGAATGTCGAAGAAGCCTTGAATCTGGTCGGCGTGCAGATCCATCGTGATGATCCGCTCGACACCGGCGATTTCCAGCATGTTCGCCACGACCTTCGCCGAAATCGCCACGCGCGCCGAGCGCGGGCGGCGATCCTGGCGGGCATAGCCGAAGTAGGGGATGGCGGCGGTGATGCGACCGGCCGAGGCGCGCTTGAGCGCATCGACCATGATCATCAGCTCCATCAGATTGTCGTTCGCGGGCGCACAGGTGGACTGGAGCACGAAGACATCCTTGCCGCGCACGTTCTCCTGGATCTCGACCTGGATCTCGCCGTCCGAAAAACGGCTGACCATGGCTTTGCCGAGGGGTATGCCGAGAATTCTGACGACTTCTTGCGCAAGCGCCGGATTCGCGTTGCCAGTAAAAACCATTAGGCCGTCATGGCTGCTCATCATGCACCTGCTGCTGGAGGCGGGGACTGCGGGAATGTTTGGCAGGGGAGGAAGGACTCGAACCCTCGCATGCCGGAATCAAAATCCGGTGCCTTGACCAACTTGGCGACTCCCCTACACTGACTCTGAGCTCCGCCGGATTGCGATTGACCTCCGGCGAGGCGAAAACTCATGACGCGAAAGCGAGGAGTGGATGCGTATCCAGACTCCGTACCACGGCGCTCGTCCAACCTGCTGGCAGTTTGGCTTGTGCCGCTTCCGCTTCGGCGATGCTGGTGAAGGCGGCAAAAACGCTTGAACCCGATCCAGTCATCCGCGCGGGTGCGACGCGATCAAACCACTCCAGCACCTGCGCGACTTCCGCGTATTTTCCCACGACAACGGGCTGCATGTCATTCCGGCCGAAGCTGTCAGGCCATCTTGCATCGCAACTTTGCTGTGCGAGAAAGTCCGTAATTGTGACGGGTTCCGAATTGCGTGTCAACGACTTGTCGGAGAAAATCGCTGCAGTCGGTACATGGACTTTAGGCGTGACGACGAGGAAGTAGCGCGATGGCAGCGCGACGGGCCGCAGGGCCTCGCCGACGCCTTCGGCGAACGCGTTGCGGCCGAAGACGAAAAACGGAACGTCGGCGCCGAGCGTGAGCCCGAGCGAGCAGAGCGTTTCACGCGACAAGCCGAGCTTCCAGAGCCGATTCAGCGCGAGCAGCGTCGTTGCCGCATCGGAGCTGCCGCCGCCCAGGCCGGCACCCATCGGCAGCCGTTTCTCGATGTCGATATCGGCCCCCAGGGGGGTCCCAGTTTGCGCTTTGAGCAGCTTCGCCGCGCGGACGACGAGATCGCTTGCCTCGGGCACTCCGGCAATGGCGTTCCGGCGGCGTATCTCGCCGTCGGCACGCAGCGTGAAATGCAGCGTATCGCCCCAATCGAGCAGCTGAAACACCGATTGGAGCGCGTGATAGCCGTCCGGCCGACGGCCCGTGATATGCAGGAACAGATTGAGCTTGGCGGGGGCCGGACAGTCCCGCAGCGATTCGGTCGTTTCGATCATGCTTCGCGTTCAGAGTTCGCGCGGGGAGATGTCATCGGTCCAGGACCAGCTTGATGTCCAGCGGCGGCTCGCGGCGCGTCAGATCGACGCGTTTCACGCCCGTTTCCGGTGCATCGGCGTAGCTCACGTACTGAATGGTCCAACCGTCCTGGTCGATCTCCTTGAGGCGCGACTGGACCTGCGGATCGGGCACCGTCTTCGCGTGCGAAGTCGGCGCCGGCGACGGTTGCAACCAATAGCGCAGGCCTTCGACCGGTAGCGAAAAGCCGAGCGCGTTGCGCATCAGCGTCCCTACGTCGTCAGCCGTCATCGGTTGGCGATTCGGCAGCTCGAGCGTCGCGGCGGAGGGCGACGACGTCACGATCGCGAGCGTCTGGCCGAACGGGTTCAGCAGTTGCAGCGTGACCGTGTCGCCTTGCTCCTGCCAGTCGAAGTTGCCATATGCATTCCGGGGCCGGCCGTTGACATCGGTGTACCTGACCGAGAAGCGGCCCCGGTAGGCGCGGTTCGTCTGTGTGGAAAGCGATGTGGCCGCGTTCGACGTAGAGGGCCCGCGCGTCGGCGCGACCGAGCAACCGGAAATCGCCGCGACCGCACATGCCGCCGCGACGAACGAACGAAGGGAAGTACGAAGGGGGAAACAAAAAGCCATCAGAGATCGTTGGTGTTGACCTGGAAGCGTTTGAGCGTCTTCACGAGCGTATCGTTGTCGGGCTCGAGCTTGCGGGCGTCGCGCCAGGCGGCCTTCGCCTTGGCCTGATCTCCGCTCTTCCAGAGCACTTCGCCGAGGTGCGCGCCGATTTCGGCGTTCGGCTGCAGATCGTATGCCTTGCGCAAAAGCCGCGCCGCGTCGTTCGTGTCGCCACGGCGGTATTTGACCCAACCCAGGCTGTCCATGATGAACGCATCGTTCGGCGCGAGCGAGGAAGCTTTCTCGATCAGCTTTTCGGCTTCGTCGAGATGTTGATTGCGGTCCGCAAGCGAATAACCGAGTGCGTTATAAGCTTGGGGATTGTCGGGCTGGTCCTTGATGAGCTGGCGCAGCTTCGACTCCATGAGGTCGAAATGCCCGGTTTTCTCCGCGGCCATGGCAAGGTCGTAGAGGATTTCGGGATCGTCGGGGAACGCGTCGTTAGCGGCCGCGAGGCGCGCTTCGGCCTCGCCGTAGCGCTTTGCGTCGAACAGGATCGCGGCGTCGGTGCGCGCGATGAGCGCCTGCGCGCGAGGGTCGGGGCTTTGCAGATCGGCGAGCATCTTGCGCGCATCGTCGGTCTTGCCTTGCTTGGCGAGCAACTGCGCGCGCGTGACACGGGCCGAAACATAGCGCGGGCTGTCCGGCGTGACCTTGTCGAGCCACTTGGCGGCTTGCGCCTCGTCTTTCTGCTCGATGGCCAACTGCGCGAGAAAGATGTAAGCCTGCCCGGCATCGGCACCCGGCGTCTTCTCCGTCAGATCGGCATACTGCTTCAGGTACTTCTGAGCCGCGTCGTACTGCTTTTGCTGGATTTTGATGAGACCTAACGCCATTAGCGGTGTCGGGTCGTGCGGATCGAGGCTATGCATCGCTTCGAACTGCTTTTGGGCATCTTCGACGCGTTCGCTCGATAGATAGAGCTGCGCCAGCGCGAGCCGGGCATCGTGCGATTTCGGGTTTTGCTTCACGACCGACTCGAACGAGGCGATCGCGTCGTTGCGCGCCTCCGGTCCCATTTGCGCGAGTGCGAGCGCCGCGGGCAGGTAATCGGGCTTGAGCTTGAGCGCCTGCACCAACGAAGTCCGAGCGCCCGGCTGGTCGTCGGCCAGCAGTTGCTGGCGGCCGATCGCCGTCAATGCCTCGGGCCGATCGAGGTCGTGCTTCAACAGATCCTGCAGCACATGCAATCCGCCCACGCGGTTGGGCCCGCGCGAAAGCAGGACCTGGAGCGCGAGGATCGAGCTGCCGCGCTCCGCGGCGGGGACCTTCGCCAACTCGGCCGCGAGCATCGGTTCGGCCTCGTCGGGCTTGCCCGACAGCACGAGCAGCGACGCGTCGAGCTGCGCGGCGCGCTCGGAGCTGGGCGCGTATTGCCGCCACAGCTGCGCGGCGGCGAGCGCATCGGCCGGGCTTTGTGCGGCAATGGCGATTTCGGCGGCGCGCTGCGCCATGCGCGGATCGTGGGTGTCCCGAGCGAGCGCCAGATACGTCTGGTAAGCCGGCGCCGGTTCATTGCGCTGCAACGCGATTTCCGCCGCCAGTACCTGGAAAACGATCTGGCTCGTGAGCGGCACGTCCGGCAAACCTTTCGTCTCCTCGGGCAGCGAGGAAGAGAAAAGATCGGTGCTCGATGAGGCCGTGGCCGAATCGTCGGACGGCGCCGGATCTTGTGCGAACGCGGGATACGCGGCGAGCGCGAATGCGGTGACAAGGCCCGCGGCGATCCGGCCGACGGGTGCGCCGCGTCGGGCTGAGCGCACGCTGTCCGGGCGCGTCGAAGGCAGCTTCAGGGACAAAATCATGGAGATCCGTTCGAGGGTTTCAGTCGATTGTAACGCGCTCGCTACAATACACGCAGATTCGACCGCGCAAGTAGCGCCCTATCTCCAGTGATTCACGGCCAATTGACATGCCAGAGCTGCCAGAAGTCGAAGTGACCCGCCGCGGTATCGAGCCTTACGTGCGCGGGCGCCGCGTCGAGCGCGTCGACGTGCGCACGCCGGCTTTGCGCTGGCCCATTCCGGCGCAACTGGCGGTCACGCTGGCCCGGCAGCAGATCAGGGCAGTGGGGCGGCGCGGCAAGTATCTGCTGTTCGAGATCGACGCCGGCTGGTTCATCGTCCATCTCGGCATGACGGGCACGCTGCGCGTTTTGCCGAACGCCGGCATCCCGGCGCCAGCCAGGCATGACCATATCGACTGGGTCTTCGACGAATTCGTGCTGCGCTACCGCGATCCGCGCCGCTTCGGGGCCGTCCTTTGGCATCCGCGTACCGCGGGCAGCATCGATACTCATCCGCTGTTGGCTGACCTCGGGGTCGAACCGTTCTCGCCCGAATTCACGGGCGCGCTGATTCACCGGCGCACGCGCGGGCGCAAGGTATCGATCAAGCAGGCGCTCCTGGCGGGGGACATCGTCGTGGGCGTCGGCAACATTTACGCTTCCGAGAGCCTGTTTCGAGCAGGCATCCGGCCGACGACCGCGGCCGGCCGCCTGTCGAATGCGCGCTGCGAGCGGCTTGCACAAGCGGTGTGCGCCACGCTTGCCGCGGCGATCGAGCGCGGCGGCAGCACGCTGCGCGATTTCGTCGGCAGCGACGGCGAAAGCGGCTACTTTCAGCTCGATTGTCATGTCTACGACCGGGCCGGCTTGCCGTGCCGCGTTTGCGGCACGCCGATCCGGCATCTCGTGCAGGGGCAGCGCTCGACCTATTTCTGTGCGCATTGCCAGCGCTGAACTCAACATTTTCTCTCATGTCCGACCCTGCTCTCATCGCGCTCGATTGCACGGCGCCCGCCCCAGTCGAGATGCATGCCGTCTTTGCCGAGCGCCTCATCGCCTGGCAGCGCCGGCACGGCCGTCACGACCTGCCGTGGCAAAACACGCGCGACGCTTATCGAATCTGGCTCTCCGAGATCATGTTGCAACAGACGCAAGTCGCAACGGTGATTCCCTACTACGCCAGGTTCCTCTCGCGCTTTCCCGATGTCGCCGCGCTGGCCGCGGCGAACGTCGACGACGTGATGGCGCTTTGGGCGGGCCTCGGCTACTACACCCGTGCACGCAATCTGCACCGCTGCGCCCAAGTCGTCGTCGCGCAGCATGGCGGCGCATTTCCGGCGTCGCCGGACGCACTCGCCACATTGCCCGGCATTGGCCGATCGACTGCGGCGGCGATCGCCTCGTTCGCATTCGGCGCGCGTGCGACGATCCTCGATGGCAACGTCAAGCGTGTGCTCGCCCGCATCTTCGGCATCGACGGATTTCCGGGCGACAAACGCGTGGAGACAGCCATGTGGGCGCTGGCCGAGACGCTGATGCCCGGCGCGGACGCCAGCAGCGCCCAAGTGAGTGCCTACACCCAAGGTCTGATGGATCTCGGTGCGACGCTGTGCGTACGCGGCAAACCCGATTGCGCGCACTGTCCGTTTGCCGCCGAATGCGTGGCCAACTTGACGGGGCGGCAGCGCGAGCTGCCCGTCGCACGCCCGAAAAAGACGATTCCGACTCGCCGCACCTGGATGTTGATATTGCGCGATGGGCCCGCCGTGCTGCTCGAACGGCGTCCGCCCACGGGCATCTGGGGCGGACTATGGAGCTTGCCCGAAGCGGCCGATGAAGCCGCGCTCGCCGTACGCGCGGGCGAGCTCGGCGCGGCGAACCCGCTGGCTCGCCTCGCGCCGCTCACGCATACGTTCACGCATTTCAAGCTCGATATCGAGCCGCGCCTGGCCGACTACGATATGCGCGCGCCGCAAGGTGCGCGCGAGCTGCGCGACGAAGAGAGCGCATGGGTGCCACTGGACGAACTCGACGCCTACGGCGTGCCGGCGCCGGTGCGCAAGCTGCTCGAGGGGCTCAAGGGCCTCGAGGGCTCGTTGCTATGACGCAGGGGCGCAATAGCGAGCCATTCGGTAACGCAACGCGGTTCGAACATCCTCCGGCCGGCTAGAGCAGCTGATGCTGCTGCATATAGTGGTGGACGCAATCGATGCGCGCGTTGACGTCGACGAGCTCCATGAGTCTCTGGCGCGCCCGCAAGGGGATTTGCAACACTTCCGAGAGGCGATTCGAGACCCACGTGGGATCGTCGAAACGCAGCGGCTCGCCGAACGGCTGACACTCCGGGTCGCGCTCGCGAAGCGTTTCGATGATGCGTTCGAGCACTTCCGCGCAGGCACCGAACTTCGCCAGGGCGTCGGCGCCTTCGAGCGGAATGTCCTGGGCGAGCGGCTCGGCCATGCCGACGAGCAGACCGCTCGGTTCCACCCGGTGCGAGAGCAGCCGGAAGCGCTCGGTGCCGCGGGCGCGAACGTGCAGCATGCCGAACTCGTCGACATCGCAATGCTCGATGCGCGCGAGACAGCCGACCGCTTCGGGCACGGCGGGCTCGTCGCCGTGCGCCACTTCGCTTCCGCTTTTCAGCAGGCACACGCCGAAGGGGGCATCCTCGCGCAAGCACGTTCGTGCCATGTCGAGATAGCGAGCCTCGAAAATCTTCAGCGGCAAAATCCCGTCCGGGAACAGTACCGTGTGCAGGGGAAAGAGCGGTAGATCGGCGTAGACGGCAGGATTGGAGGACATGGCGCAACGCTTCGAAAGAGCCGCTGCCTTGAGCGCGGCGGGTTAAGCCACTAGTCTCGACGATTCGCCGATTTGAACCGGCGCGTCCCGGTGCCGCACGATGACCGTCGCTTCGCGGGCAAGACGCGCGGCGAGCGTCTCCGCGATGAACACGGAGCGGTGCTGCCCGCCCGTGCATCCGATCGCGACGGTCAGGTAGCTGCGGTTGTCTTCGCGAAACCGCGGCAGCCATTTCATCACGAAGGTATGAATATCGTCGATCATCTCGTGGACGATCGGCAGTGCATCGAGGTAATCGATGACAGGCTTATCGCGTCCGGTGAGCGGACGCAGACGGTCATCGTAGTACGGGTTCGGCAAAGCGCGCACATCGAATACGAAGTCGGCGTCGAGCGGCAAGCCGCGCTTGAACCCGAACGATTCGAACATCAGCATCAAGCCCTCGCGCTGGTCTTCGATGAAGCGGGTCACCCACGCCCTCAACACGTTCGCGCGCAAGCTGCTCGTATCGATCTGATGCCCGAACTCAGCGAGCGGCGCAACCAGGTGACGCTCCCTCTCGATCGCTTCTTCGAGCGAGGCGAGCAATCCGACATCGGCATCGTGCGCCGGCGTGCCCGAAAGCGGATGACGGCGCCGCGTTTCGGAGAAGCGCTGGATCAGCGATTGGGTGCTCGCATTGAGGAACAGCACGCGCACATCGTGTTCGCTGGCCAGATCGCGGATGATGCCGGGCATCTCGTCGAGCGAGGCGCTCGAACGGGCATCGATGGCGACCGCGAGCCGCTCCTGGCCATCGTCCTCGGTCGCCAGGTATTGCACGAGCGACGGCAAAAAGCGCGGCGGCAGGTTGTCGACGCAGTAATACCCCGCGTCCGCGAGCGCGTTCAGTGCGACAGATTTGCCGGAGCCGGAAATGCCGGTGATCAGGACTATACGCATGGGAGAAGACTCGTTCATCTCATCATATCACCAGCATTGGGCCTCGTTCGAGCGGACAATGGGCCGGGCGCGGCATGCGCCGGCCCGGCCATCGATCACATGAGCTTGCCAGGCAACTGGCTGTCGGGATCCTGCATGGCGAGGCGTTGGCGGTCCATGAAGTCGCGCAGCGTGTCGATACCGCGCAACTGCAGGATGGTATTGCGCACCGCGGCCTCGACGAGCACGGCGAGGTTGCGCCCGGCGGCCACCTGGATCGTGACTTTGCTGATCGGCAGGCCCAGCACGTCGACCGTCTGGCTTTCGAGCGGCAGCCGTTGGAACTCGCCGTCGGGGCGGCGTACGAGCTGGACGATCAGTTTCAGCTTCATCTTCCGGCGCACAGCCGTTTCGCCGAAGATCGTCTTGATGTCGAGCAAGCCGAGGCCGCGCACTTCGAGCAGGTTTTGCAACAGCGGCGGGCAACGGCCTTCGACGAAATCGGGGCCGAGTCGGACGAAATCGACCGCGTCATCGGCCACGAGTCCGTGGCCGCGGCTGATGAGTTCGAGACCGAGTTCGCTTTTGCCGAGACCGGAGTCGCCGGTCAGCAATACGCCCATGCCCAGGATGTCGAGAAATACGCCATGCAGTGTCGCGCGCGGAGCAAGAATGCGCGACATGTAAAGGCGCAGATTGTCGATGACGGCGGCGGCCGACATCGGCGTCATGAAAAGCGGCGTCGAGGAGCGCGTACAGCGCAGCACCAGCTCGGGCGGCGCGGCGACTCCGCCCGCCACGACGAGAAACGGCGGCTCGAGCGCGATCAGCTCCGACATATGGCGCGAGCGGTCCTCGTCCGTTTGCCGCTGATAGTAATTGACCTCGGCATCGCCCAGCACCTGGATCCGGTTCGGATGGATGAGGTTCAGGTGGCCGACGAGATCCGCGCTCGAGGTAGCATTGGCGACGGTCTCCGCCGAAAAGCCGCGTTCCCAGCCTTCATGCCCCGTCAGCCAGCTCAATTTGAGCGAGGCTGCGTTGTCGTCGAAGATGCTCTGGGCGTTGATGCTGGAAGTATCCATGAATCCCTGACTCCGTCCAAATAGACTGCTACAACCCGCCGGCCGTCGACGCGCGCCGCCGATCGACAGGCTACGCGTCCGGGCCGTGTGCGAATGCCCTCCCGGGCGAGTTCACGATAGTGTCAAGGGTGCCACTGGGTGAGTAGCCGATGCAACTCCTCGTGGCTTGCTTCCGTATGCAGTCGTTCGCGCGTTTCGCGATCGGAGAGCAACTGGGCGATCTCGGACAGGATTTCGAGGTGCTGCTGCGTGGCCTGCTCGGGTACGAGCAGGAAGATCAGGAGCGAAACGGGCTGGCCGTCCGGGGCTTCGAATGGAATCGGCTGCTCCAGGCGCACGAAGGCGGCGAGCGGCTGCTTGAGGCCTTTGATCCGGCCGTGCGGAATGGCGACTCCTTCGCCGAGACCTGTCGAGCCGAGGCGTTCGCGCGCGAACAGGTTGTCCGTCACTGCGCTGCGTGCGATTCCGTTCTGGTTTTCGAAAATCAGCCCCGCTTGCTCGAATACGCGCTTCTTGCTCGTGACGGATAGTTCGATGACGACGTTTTCGAGGGGAAGGAATTTGGCTAAACGATTCATGTTGGCAGGCTAACGCGTCGCCTGGGCGCTCCTCGCGGCAACTGACGGGTTGTCGGTTTCGACCGGGCCGGTCGGATTCGTGGCCCGTGCCTCGAACGGCGACTTGGCCGGCTGCCCCGCAAATGACCGGCACATTATAAATCAGCCGGATAGGGTGTTGCACTGCGCAAACGTGCGGACGAACGCGCAATTCGAGCGGTCCGGGCGGTGCGGCGTACGCATGAAAAAACCGCCCGTTTCAGGGCGGCTTCGCGGGGTGAGCGGCGCGCGTCCTGCGTGCCGCCCGCTCGACTCAGGGCTGCGGCTGCTCGCCCAGCGGCGCCTCCTGGTGCTTGATGGCGTCGTGTTGATGTTCCTGGATGCGCTCCTTGTGGCGCATGACCTGCCGATCGAGCCGGTCGATCATGAGATCGATAGCGGCGTACAGGTCGCCGTTGGCGCTTTCGATGAAGATGTCTTTGCCCTTTAGGTGGAGATTGATTTCCACTTTTTGCCGCTTGTCCTTTTCCTTCTGATTGTCGACCGAGAGGACCACGTTGCCATCAATCACCTGATCGAAGTGTCGTAGCACCTTGTCCAGCTTGGTAACCACATATTCGCGCAGTGCCGGCGTTACTTCGAGATGGCGTCCACTGATCTTCAGATTCATAGTGCTCTCCAAACAAATGGCCTTCTCACGCGCATGGGCGCGGCGTAACCGGTCGGAAAGCGGCCCGCTCGAACATCACCCCGCGTGACTGACGAGCGGCGGGTCGTCTCGGCCGGCCTTCGCGCCAATGGCATCGCGGCCGGAAAATGCCTTCCGCGTAAACGCGAAAAGCTACAGAGACTTGCGCAGGTTGACTGCCGGGATCTTCAGCGCTTCGCGGTATTTGGCGACGGTTCTACGCGCTACCACGAAGCCCTGTTCGGCCAGCAGTTCGGCTATGCGGCTGTCTGAAAGAGGCGTTTTCGAGTCTTCTGCTCCTATCAGTTGCTTGATGAGCGCGCGAATGGCCGTGGATGAGGCGGCCCCCCCTGTGTCGGTCGAGACGTGCGACCCGAAAAAGTACTTGAATTCCAGCGTCCCGAATGGGGTGAGCATGTACTTGCCGGTAGTGACGCGCGAGACCGTCGATTCGTGTAAGCCCAGCGTATCAGCTATTTCTCGCAAAACCAAGGGGCGCATGGCGATTTCGCCGTGCACGAAAAAGCTCTTCTGACGCTCGACGATGGCCTGCGCGACGCGCAGGATCGTTTCGAAGCGCTGCTGGATGTTCTTGATGAGCCAACGGGCTTCCTGCAGTTGCTGGCGCAACGAGCCGCTGCCCGGGTCGCCCCGGTTGTCGCGCAGGATGTTCGCGTAGAGGTGGTTGATCCGCAGCCGGGGAACCACTTCCGGGTTCAGCTCGGCCTGCCATCCCTGGCCGGTCTTTCTCACGATGATATCCGGCACTACATAATCGGCTTCGGCTTTGCCGTAGGCCGCGCCGGGGAACGGCTCGAGCGAGCGGATCAGCGCGTGCGCTTCGCGCAGCGCGTCATCGGTCGTCTTCAGCTGTTTCTTCAAACGCGTGAAATCGCGCGCGGCCAGCAACTCGAGATGCTGCCCCACGATCTCGAGGGCCAGCTTGCGTGTAGGTGTATCGGGCAGCCGCAGCAACTGCAGCCGCAGGCATTCGGAGGCGGAGCGCGCACCGACGCCGGCCGGATCGAAGCTGTGCAAGAGCGCGAGCGCGGCATTCAGCTCGTCGAGATCGACTTCCAGCTCGTCGGGCAGATCGGCGATCACTTCGTCGAGCGACGCGGTGAGGTAGCCGTCGTCATCGAGCGATTCGATCAGGAAGGTGATCAGTGCCCGGTCGCGCAGGCCTGCCTGCGTGACGCGCAGCTGGGCCATCAGATGGTCGCGCAGGGTTGTGGTCGGCTCGTGGATCTGCAGCGGCGGCAGATCGTCGTCGTCCGACGGTGTCGACGAGCGGCCGTAGTCGTCGAGGTTCCACTGCGACGCATCGCCGCTGTCCGACGAGGACATGCCGTTGTACTCGTCCGAAGGACCCGAGTCGCTCGTTCCCGCGCGCTCCGACGCGCCGTCCGAAGCGTTGCCGCTCATCGGCTCCGGCGCGCTCGGCCCGGGCGTCTGGGCGATCACCGAGCCGTCGCCCGCCACGCGCAACGGACTCGCGATCCATTCCTCCTCGCTCTCGAGCAAGGGGTTTTGCGCGACGGCCATCGCCACTTCCTGCTGCAGTTCGAGCGTGGACAGCTGCAGCAGCCGAATGGACTGTTGCAGTTGAGGGGTCAGCGCAAGATGCTGCGACAGGCGAAGTTGAAGGCTGGCTTTCATGGCAAGTTGGGTTTCATTGTAGAGACTTTGCCACAAGCGCGAAACCTCGCCGCGCGCGGTTTTTCCCGATGGAGGCCGGGCCGCGCGCGCCGGGGCGCGGGAGGGGGTAAAAATTGCAGGCGGACGGACAGGGCCAGGCCGACCGGGCCGACAGGGTGCTGCGCCCCGGCCCGAGCGCGTTACATGCGGAAATGCTCGCCGAGATAGACGCGCCGCACGCTCTCGTTTTCGATGATTTCGCGCGGCGCACCGGCGGCGAGCACGCTGCCATCGCTGATGATGTAGGCGTGATCGCAGATACCGAGCGTTTCACGCACGTTGTGATCGGTGATCAGTACGCCGATGTTGCGTTGCTTGAGGAATTTGACGATTTTCTGGATTTCGAGCACTGCGATCGGGTCGACGCCGGCAAACGGCTCGTCGAGCAGAATGAAGCTCGGATTCGTCGCGAGCGCGCGCGCGATCTCCACGCGCCGGCGTTCGCCGCCGGAAAGCGAGAGCGCCGGGTTTTCGCGCAGATGGCCGATCTGCAGCTCGTCGAGCAGCGCCTCGGTGCGGGCCTCGATGGCTTGTTTCCCGAGCCGCTTGCCGTTCTCGTCATGCAGCAGTTCGAGCACGGCGCGGATATTCTGTTCCACGGTCAGCTTGCGAAACACCGACGCTTCCTGCGGCAGATAGGACAGACCGAGCGCCGCGCGCTTGTGGATCGGCATGAAGCTGATCGGGTTGCCGTCGAGCATGATGTCGCCCGCGTCGAGCGGCACGAGACCGACGATCATGTAAAACGATGTGGTCTTGCCCGCGCCGTTGGGGCCGAGCAGCCCCACCACCTCGCCGCTTTTCACATCGAGCGAGACGTCTTTCACGACGGTACGCGAACCGTAGCGTTTCCTGAGGTTGCGCACGACGAGCGAGCTCGTTTTTGCGGGCGCGGTGGCGTGCGCGGCGGCATTCGCCCCTGCCTCGGTAGTGGAAAGCGTATTCACTGCTGCGGTGTCCCTTGAATTCCGGTGGCCGGCGCGAGCGTGGCGGGGCTGCCGTTGAGCGGCCCCGGCGCGCCGTTGCGCGGCGAGAGCATCGCGCGCACGCGCCCGGTCGGATTGCCCGGTCCCGCGACGTCCTTGCCCGCGCGCGCGGTATAGAACTCTTTCTGGCCGTCATAGGTGATGACGCTGCCATGCACCTGATCCATCACCGTCGAGAGGCCCTGCAAGCGCCTTACCGTCGCATTCGTCGTCAGTGTCGTCAAGTCCTGCTTGCCGTCATAGTCGATGCGTTCAGCGGTGCCGTCGACGTATTCGTCGACGCCATCCCGTTTTTGGCGGAAATAAGCGAGCCCGTGGCCCGTCATCGTGCCCGTCGCATATTGGTAACCTTGCGGGTCCTGCTTCACTTCGACGCGGTCGGCCTTGATGACGATCGTGCCCTTCGTGGCAACCACGTGACCCGTAAAGATGTTGACCTGCTTGAGGTCGTCGTAGGTCATGTTGTCCGCTTCGATATTGAGCGGCTTGTCGCGATCGGCGCGCTCGGCATGCGCGAGCGGCGCGCCGCCGAGGCCGACGCCGCAGACGGCGGCCAGCAGCACGGCCTTGAGAAAGGCGCGCGCGCGGCGGTACTCGGAAAAAAAGAACGATGGGTTCATGCGGTCACGCTACGTTTGGGATCAACCGGTCATTTCGGCGCGCTGCCGGACTGTTCCGACGGGGCGATGGCGCCGCGTACGTTGCCGAAGAGCTGCATGAACCGGGTGACGTTGTTGTACTTCATCGCGCTGGCCGTCATGACGGACTGGCCGCGCCGCAGTTTAACCGGCTTTTCCGTCTCGATCACATCGTCGTTCACGAGCACGCGAAAGTGCGACGAATCGGCCTGCATTTCCGGGTCGCCCATGCCGGCCGCGCGCAGAATCCGCGCATTGTCGTAAAGATCGACGACCGAGGCATCGGCGTTCACGGTGCCGCGCTCGCCCGTCGCCGTCACGACGGGCTTGCCGGGCTGGAAGGCGCGGATCGCGGGGTGCGTGAGGTCGCTGTTTTCGTCGTCCTCGTAGTGCACCATGCGCGTGGCGGTGAGCCGGTACTGTGTCAAGCCCGAGTTATCGAGCTCGGATACCGAGAAGTTATCGGCGAAATAGTCGGGCGAATGGGTCTTCGGAGCCGCGGTCCCGGCCGCGTCGGGCGGGCGGGTTGCCTGCAGCAGCCAGTAAGTGCCGCCGGCCAGTGCCGCCATCGCGACGAGTGAAACCATCGACGTGAAGCGTGAAGCATTCATGCGCCGCGCGCTCCGCATGCCGCTGCGAGCAGCGCGTCGTAGCGATGCTGCGCGCGCAGGATCGTCTCGCAGAGTTCGCGGGCGGCACCGTAGCCGCCGCGCGCCTTCGAGATCCAATGTGCGCGGGCGATCACCTCGGGATGCGCGTTGGCCGGTGCGGCGGCGAAGCCGCATTGGAGCATGGCCGCGAGGTCGGGCCAATCGTCGCCCATATAGCCGCAAGCGTCGGCCGAAACCCCCGTTGTCCGCAGCAGTTCGGCGAGCACCGCGGCCTTTTCGCCGACCCCTTGGTAAAGATGCGAAATGCGCAGCTCTTCAGCGCGCCGTGCCACGATGTCCGAGCGCCGTCCCGTGATGATGGCCGTTGCGACGCCGGCTTCGCGCAGCAGCTTCAGCCCATGGCCATCCATCGAATTGAACGACTTCATGTAGTCGCCTTCGGCCGTGAAGTGCAAGGCGCCGTCGGTCAGTACGCCGTCCACGTCGAACACCATCAGCTTCACGCGGCTCGCGCGTTCGGTAGCGCTCAGCGGTGTTGCGGTCATCAGATCACCTTCTTCGAAAAGAGGTCGTGCATGTTGAGCGCGCCGATCAGCTTGCCGGCGTCGTCGATCACGAGCATCTGATTGATGCGGTGGCGCTCCATCAGTTCCACGGCTTCCACGGCCAGGCGGTCCGCACCGATCGCGCGCGGCGAGCGGGTCATGACATCGGTGATCGGCAGCTCGCGGAAGTCGCCCGTGCGTTCGAGCACACGGCGCAAATCGCCGTCGGTGAAGATGCCCGCGACGCGGTCGTCTTCGTCGACGATCGCCGTCATCCCCATGCGCTTGGCCGTGAGCTGGAACAGGGCGTCGCGCACGGTCGCGGCTGTCGGAACCTTCGGCACCTGGTCGCCGGTACGCATGACATCGCGCACATAGGTGAGCAGCCGCCGGCCCAGGGCACCGCCCGGGTGCGAACGCGCGAAATCGTCGGCGCCGAAGCCGCGCGCATCGAGCACGGCCACCGCGAGCGCGTCGCCGAGCGCGAGCGCGGCCGTCGTGCTCGCCGTCGGCGCGAGATTGAGCGGGCAGGCTTCCTTCGCGACACCCGCGTTGAGGTGAACGTCCGCGAGGCGGGCGAGGCTCGATTCGGGACGGCCCGTCATGGCGATGAGCTTGGCACCGATGCGCTTCACGAGCGGCAGGATGGCAACGAGCTCCTCCGATTCCCCCGAGTTCGACAGCGCGATGAAGACATCGTCGGCCGCGATCATGCCGAGGTCACCGTGGCTCGCTTCGGCCGGATGCACGAAAAACGCCGGCGTGCCCGTGCTCGCGAGCGTGGCCGCGAGCTTGCGAGCCACATGGCCCGATTTGCCGATACCCGAGACCACGACACGGCCGCGGCAGCTCAGTAGCAGATCGATCGCGGTGACGAAGCTTTCGTCGATGCGATCGCGCAAGGCGCGTACGGCGTCAGCCTCGATCTCGAGCACCTCCCGGGCGAGCGCCAATGCCCGGTTGCCATTGATTTTCGCTATCATTCGCGGAGTATAACAAAGGCGTTCGCCGCGCCCGGCCAGCCTGCGCGAACCTCGGCAAGCGGGCGGGCAGTCCTGAGGCGCAGGTACGCCCTTCTCAACGCGCGGCGCTCATCCGCAGACCCAGAGGACGCATCGCACGTGATATCCCCGCTCGAGATGACGCTTTTGCTGCTCCTGGCATCCGTGGCAGGAGTCGTGCTGTTTCGCTATCTCAATATGCCTCCGATGCTCGGCTATCTGGCCGTCGGCATCGTCGTCGGGCCCCATGCGCTCGGCATCGCACCGAATACGGAGCGGGCCCAGAATCTCGCCGAATTCGGCATCGTGTTCCTGATGTTCTCGATAGGGCTCGAATTCTCGCTGACGAAGCTGCGTGCGATGAAGACGCTCGTTTTCGGGCTGGGGCTGCTGCAGGTGATCGGCACGGTCGCGCTTGCGCTGCTGGGCGGGCTCGCACTCGAGCGCTGGATGCACGTACCCTGGCAAGGGTGTATCGCGCTCGGCGGCGCGCTTGCGATGTCGTCGACGGCCATCGTCAGCAAGATGCTCGCCGAGCGGCTCGAGATCGAGACCGAGCATGGGCGCAACATCTTCGGCGTATTGCTCTTTCAGGATCTCGCCGTGGTGCCGCTGCTCATCATCATCGCGGCGCTCGGCGGCGATTCCCGCGATCTTGCGGTGACGCTCGGCGTGGCCGCGCTCAAGATCGTGGTCGCGCTCGCGGTCCTGCTCATGGTCGGGCAGCGGTTCATGACGCGCTGGTTCGATCTGGTGGCGCGCCGGCGCTCGCAGGAGCTTTTCGTTCTGAACCTGCTGCTCGTGACGCTCGGCGCCGCGTTCATCACCGACAAGTTCGGGCTCTCGCTTGCGCTCGGGGCGTTCATCGCCGGCATGCTGATTGCGGAGACGCCCTATCGGCACCAGGTGGAAGAAGACATCAAGCCGTTTCGCGATGTGCTGCTCGGATTGTTCTTCGTGACGACGGGTATGCTGCTCAATCCGCGCGTGCTCGTTTCGCATCCCTTGCTGGTGCTGGCGTTGCTCGTCGGACCGGTGCTGCTCAAAGCGGTCATGGTGACCGGGCTCACGCGGCTTTTCGGCGCGACACCGGGCGTGGCGATGCGCACCGGGCTCGGCCTCGCGCAGGCCGGCGAATTCGGCTTCGTGCTGCTGAACCTCATCGAGGACAAGCACCTCGTCGATCCGGTACTGCTGCAGGTGATTCTCGCTTCGATGCTGCTGTCGATGCTTGCGGCGCCGCTCATCATCCAGAACGCCGACCGTATCGTCCTGCGGCTTTCGTCGACGGAATGGATGCAGCAGTCGCTGCAGATGACCCGTATCGCGACGCAAAGCCTGCGGCAGCAAGGCCATGTCATCATCTGCGGATACGGCCGCTCCGGGCAGAACCTGGCGCGCATGCTCGAGCACGAAGGGCTGTCGTATGTCGCGCTCGATCTGGATCCCGATCGTGTGAACGCCGCCGCCGCGGCGGGCGAGTCGGTCGTGTTCGGCGATGCCGCGCGCCGCGAATCGCTCGTTGCGGCCGGCATTCACCGCGCGGCGGCCGTCGCGATCACCTACGCCAATACATCGTCCGCGCTGCGTGTACTGCACAACGTGCACGAACTCGAGCCGGCGCTGTCGATCATCGTGCGCACCGTCGACGACGCCGACCTCGAACGGCTGCTCGCCGCCGGCGCGACGGAGGTCATCCCCGAGATCGTCGAGGGCAGCCTCATGCTCGCCTCGCACACGCTCGTGCTGATGGGCGTGCCGATGCGGCGCGTCGTGCGGCGCGTCGAGGAAATGCGCGACGCGCGCTACAGCCTGTTGCGCGGCTATTTCCGAGGCGCCGACGATCCCGGCGATGACGACGGCCATGAGCAGGTGCGGCTACAATCGGTGCCCGTCGACGGCAACGCCGAGGCGGTCGGCCGCACGCTCGAGGAACTTGGCTTGAGCGAGCTCGGCGTCGAGGTGACGGCCATTCGGCGGCATGGCATTCGCGGTGTCGAGCCGGGTCCCGAGACCAAGCTGCGCGAGGCCGACATCGTCGTGCTGCGAGGGGTGCCCGAGGCGCTCGCGCTGGCCGAGGCGCGGCTCTCGAAGAACCGCCGCGCCGGAGCGGCGACCGCCTGACGCGCGGCGCCGGCGAGCGCGTTTTCGTTTTTGATCGATCAGGCCTGCCGGGCGAGGCGGGCCGTCCTTCGGAGAGTTTCCATGTCCAACCCGCCCGAGCAAGAGCCGCACGACGCCGCCGCGTTCATCAAAAGCCAGATACGCACCATCCCCGACTGGCCGATGCCCGGGGTCCAGTTCCGCGATATCACGCCGCTCTTGCAGCGCCCGAAAACGCTGCGCGTGCTGATCGATCTCTTCATCGAGCGCTATGTCGAAGCGAAGCTCGACTACATCGCCGGGCTCGACGCACGCGGCTTCATCATTGCGCCGATCGTCGCCTATGAGCTCAACCTGGGGTTCATTCCCATCCGCAAGATCGGCAAGCTGCCGTTTCGTACGGTGTCCGAATCGTATTCGCTCGAATACGGTACGGCCACCGTGGAAATTCACGAGGATGCCTGCAAGGCCGGCGATCGCGTCGTCATCGTCGACGATCTCATCGCAACAGGCGGCACGATGATGGCTGGCAAGAACCTGCTCGAGCGGCTTGGCGCGCACGTGATCGAAGGCGCCGCGATCATCGATCTGCCCGATCTCGGCGGCTCGAAGCTGTTGCGCGATAACGGGCTGCCGCTCTATACGATTGCCGAATTCTCGGGCCATTGAGCCGGCGCGGCGTGGCTTCGGCGCACGAGCTCGTGTGCTGCCGCAGCTTCGCCCGTCGACTGTTCCACCTAGACAGGAAGCCAACGGATGAACCAGATCGCGCTTTTTGCCGCGGCTTCGGCCGCCATCACCGTCGCGCCCGGGCCCGACAATCTGCAAGTCATTGCGCGCGGCGTCTCGCAGGGGCGGGCGGCCGGGTTGGTTGCCGCGCTCGGTTTTGCGGCCGGCGTCGTTTTCCATACGACGCTTGCCGCGTTCGGCATTGCCGCGCTCTTGCGCGCCTCCCCGTTCGCGTTCCATCTCGTCAAGCTTGCGGGCGGCGCATATCTGATCTGGATCGGCGTCAAAGCACTGACGAGCCGCGGCCTGAGCGAGGCGCATACGAGGCCGCCGCAGCGGCTTTCGACCGTCTTTCGGCAAAGCGTGCTCGGCAACATGCTCAATCCGAAGGTCACGCTCTTTTTCATCGTGTTTTTGCCGCAATTCGTCGATCCTGGCGCGGCGACGAGCGTGGCCGTGCAGATGATCGGTCTCGGTCTCGTGTTCATGCTCGAGACGGTTGTGATCTTTTCGCTTTTCGGGCTATCGGCCGGGGCGATCGGCGCATGGCTCAAGCGCCGGCCTGGCATCGGCGTCTGGCTCGACCGGCTGGCCGGCGCGACTTTCGTCGCGCTTGGCTTGCGCGTCGCGTTGCGCGATTGAGCGGCAACGGAGGGATCATGACCTTGCCTTGTATTGCCGCCGCACGGTGTTTCGATGCCCGCGCTCATCGACCGTTCTGGCTCGCCGGGCGGCAGGTCGGATGGATTCGCGAGTCCGACGTCTCGCTGCTCGCGCGCTGGCCGGACGTTTTCGCGCTCGACGCGGCGCGCGTCACGCTTGCCCCGAGCTTCGACGAAAACGCCGATATGCGTTCCGCGGCGCTCGGGGCCGTCATCGGTGCGCTGGCGGCCGCTGGCCGGATCGTAGGCTGGCGCGACGAGATTTACGCAGTGCGCAATCTGTTCGACGAGCCGCCGCTCGCCTATATCGAACGCGCCGCCGCGCGCTTTTTCGGCACGATGACGTATGCGGTGCATCTGAACGGCATCGTAAAATACCCGGATCGCGCGCCGCAGCTTTGGATCGCGCGCCGCAGCGACACCAAGGCGACCGATCCCGGGCTGCTCGATAACGTGGTCGCGGGCGGCATTGCGTGGGGGCTCGGCGTCGAGGCGACGCTCGCCAAGGAGTGCTGGGAAGAGGCCGGCATTGGCGAGGCGCTCGCCTCGCGCGCCGTCGCGGGGCGCAGCGTACATGTGCTGCAGACGATTCCCGAGGGCACGCAGTCGGAGCAGATTTTCGTCTACGACCTGACGCTGCCGCTGGACTTCTCGCCGCGCAATCAGGACGGGGAAGTCAGCGAGCACCGTCTCGCGCGTGTCGATGAAGTCGCGCGCTGGATCGAGGAAGGTGCCATGACGGTGGATGCGAGCCTTGCCTGCCTCGAATGTTTCTTGCGGCACCGCTGGATCGACGAAGAGAGCTGCGCGGGCATCGACGCGCTCTTCGTCGTGCCGCCGCTCTCATCGGTTTAGCGCTGCGCGCTATCGGATCAACAAAGGAGTTCGCAGGTCATGTCGACCGAACACAGCTTCATCCTCAAACTGTCCTGTTCCGACCGGCCCGGCATCGTTCACGCCGTTTCCGGATTCCTGTTCGAGCGCGGCAGCAATATCCTCGATTCGGCGCAGTTCGGCGATAGCCGCACCGGCGAGTTCTTCATGCGCGTGCATTTCCAGCAGGTCGGCGGTGGCCCGGCGCTCGACGCGCTGCGCACCGCTTTCTCGGAACTGGCCGAGCAGTTTTCGATGCGCTGGGAGGTGCACGATGCGACGGCGAAGCCGCGCGTCGTCATCATGGTGTCGAAGATCGGCCATTGCCTGAACGATTTGCTGTTTCGCTATCGCACGGGTCAACTGCCGATCGAAATCCCCGCGATCATTTCGAACCATCGGGACTTTTATCAACTGGCCGCGAGCTACGACATTCCGTTTCATCATTTCCCGTTGACCGAATCGACGGACGCCGCGAAAGCCGCGCAGGAGGCGCGCGTCTATGAAGTGATCGAGCGAAGCGACGTCGATCTCGTCGTGCTTGCGCGCTACATGCAGATTCTTTCGCCGGCGCTATGCGAGAAGCTCGCGGGTCGCGCGATCAACATCCATCATTCGTTCCTGCCGAGCTTCAAAGGCGCGAAGCCTTATTACCAGGCGTTCGACCGTGGCGTGAAGCTGATCGGTGCGACGGCGCATTACGTGACGACCGATCTCGACGAAGGCCCGATCATCGAGCAGGAAGTCGAGCGAGTCGATCACAGCATGACGCCCGACCAGTTGACGGCGATCGGACGGGACGTGGAGTGCGTGACGCTCGCGCGTGCGGTGAAGTGGCATGTCGAGCACCGCATCGTGCTCAACGGGACGAAGACCGTGGTGTTCCGGTGAGCGGCTGCCAGCGTCTCAGATCAGCCGCAAATAGATGAGCTCGCGCTTGATATAGGCATAGAAGATGGGCGCGGCGACAAGCCCCGGTATGCCGAACGCCGCTTCCATGATCAGCATGGCGAGCAGCAACTCCCAGGCGCGGGCTTCGATCTGGCCGCCGACGATGCGCGCGTTCAGGAAGTACTCGAGCTTGTGGATCGCCACGAGAAAGCCGAGCGAGGCGATAGCTGTCGGCAGGCTCACGGAGAGCGAGACAGCCACGATCAGCGTATTCGAGATCAGATTGCCGACGACGGGCAAAAGCCCCGCGATGAACGTAATGAGGACAAGCGTTTTCGACAGCGGCAGCCGTTGATGAAAGATGGGCAGGGCGAGCAACAGGTAAAGCGCCGTGAACACCGCATTGATGGCCGAGATCTTGATCTGCGCGAAGACGATGCGTCTGAAGGCATCCGCAAAGCGGGCGACGCGTGTCGCGAACGCCCGCGCGAGCGGCAGCCGCTGAACGTGGCGCTCGGTCGTGATCGCGATCATCGCGCCGATGATCATGCCGAAGAGAACATGTCCGAACCCGCGGGCGACGTTTTTCCCGCCCTGCTGGAGCTGGCCCATGTGCGTATGCACGAGCATGCCGGCCTTTTCCTTCATTTGCGCCGCATCGACCGGCAGCATCGCCGAGATCCATTCGGGAGCGCGCCCGCGGGCCTGCTCCACGATCTGCATCACCTGATCGAGCAAAGTCTGGATATTGGGCACCGTATGCTCGAAGTGCTCGATCATGCCGATGGCCAGGCTCGTCAGACCGCCCACGACGACCACTGCGAGGATGACGACCGCCAGCCAGCGCGCCCGCTGGCTCGACATATGCCGCTCGATCGCCGGTGCGATGGTATGCACGAGCTGGTACACGAGCATGCCGGCGAGCAGCGCGCCCAGCAGCTTCCATTCGATCACCGCCCACATGCCGAACAGCACGACGGCGTAGCTGCCGATTTCCACCGCCGACAGCCTCGGCAGGCTCATGTCGCTCGTAAGCCGCACATGACGCGGCGGCTGCTCCCGTACGGGCAAGTCTTCGTGTGCTTCGTTGCGCTTGACCATGACGCCTTTCGTCTCCAGCCAGTTCAGGCCGCGATGCCTATTTCTTGTGCGTTGCAGCGCAATACGCCGCGCTAGCGGCGTGCGAGCAGCGGCGCAAGATATTTCCCCGTGAAGCTCGCTTTCGATCTCGCAATCTGTTCGGGCGTACCCTGCGCGATGATCTGCCCGCCTCCCGCTCCGCCTTCGGGACCGAGATCGATGACCCAGTCCGCGGTTTTTATGACATCGAGATTATGCTCGATGATTACGACAGTATTGCCATGATCGCGTAACCGGTGAATGACTTCCAGCAGCAAGGCAATGTCATGAAAATGCAGGCCCGTCGTCGGTTCGTCAAGGATATAAAGCGTTCGTCCCGTATCGCGCTTCGAAAGTTCAAGCGATAGTTTGACGCGTTGCGCTTCGCCGCCCGATAGCGTGGTGGCCGATTGCCCCAGGCGGATATACCCGAGGCCCACGTCGAGCAGCGTCTTCAGCTTGCGCGAAATGACAGGAACCGCGTTGAAGAACTCGTGCGCGTGCTCCACCGTCATATCGAGCACTTCGCTGATGTTTTTGCCCTTGTATTGGACTTCGAGCGTTTCGCGGTTGTAGCGCTTGCCGTGGCAGACATCGCACGGCACGTAGACATCCGGCAGAAAGTGCATCTCCACCTTCAGCACGCCGTCGCCCTGGCACGCTTCGCAGCGGCCGCCTTTGACGTTGAATGAGAATCGTCCCGGGTCGTAGCCGCGTTCCTTGGCGGCAGGCACGCCGGCAAAAAGCTCGCGGATCGGCGTGAAGACGCCCGTGTAAGTGGCCGGGTTCGAGCGCGGCGTTCGGCCGATCGGCGATTGGTCTACGTTGATGACCTTGTCGAAATGCTCGAGCCCCTCGATCGATTCGTAAGGCGCGGGCTCTGTCGTCGATCCGTACAGATGCTGGGCGACGGCGTTGTAGAGCGTATCGTTGATGAGCGTCGACTTGCCGGAGCCCGACACGCCCGTCACGCAGGTGAGCAGGCCCACCGGAAGGTCGAGCGTCACATGCTTGAGATTATTGCCGTGCGCTTCGACGATGCGCAGGTGCCGCTCGTCCGGATCCTTGCGTTCATCGGGGAACTCGATGCGGCGCGCGCCTGCGAGATACTGACCCGTCATCGAAGCGGCGTCGTCCTGCACTTCGTCCGGCGTGCCCTGCGAGATGATCATGCCGCCGTGCTCGCCCGCGCCGGGGCCCATGTCCACGACATAGTCGGCCATGCGGATCATGTCCTCGTCGTGCTCGACGACGATGACCGAGTTGCCGAGATCGCGCAGATGCTTCAGCGTCGCGATGAGCCGGTCGTTATCGCGCTGGTGCAGGCCGATCGATGGCTCGTCGAGCACGTACATGACACCCGTGAGGCCCGAGCCGATCTGCGACGCGAGGCGGATGCGCTGTGCCTCGCCGCCGGAGAGCGTATCCGCGCTGCGTTCGAGCGAGAGGTAGTCGAGCCCGACGTTGTTGAGGAACATGAGCCGGGCGACGATTTCCTTGATGACCTTTTCGCCGATCTCGCGTTTCGCGCCTTCGAGCGAGAGGGTCTGGAAATAGCCGAGCGCATCGCGCAACGGCGAGCCGCTGATTTCGTAGATGGCGCGTGCCTGCCCGTCCGTGCCGAGCCGCACGAAACGCGCTTCGCGGCGAAGCCGCGAACCTTCGCAAGACGGGCACGGCTGATTGTTCTGATACTTGGCAAGCTCTTCGCGCACCGCGGCCGAATCTGTTTCGCGGTAGCGCCGCTCCAGGTTCGGGATGATGCCTTCGAAGACGTGTTCGCGCACGGTCGCGCGGCCGCGCTCGTTGATGTACGAGAACGGGATCGTCTCCTTGCCCGAGCCGAAGAGAATCAGTTTCTTGGTCTTCTCGGGCAAGTCTTCGAACGCCGTATCGATATCGAAGTCGTAATAGGCCGCGAGGCTTTGCAGCATCTGGAAATAAAATTGATTGCGACGGTCCCAGCCTTTGACGGCACCCGCCGCGAGCGAAATCGACGGGTAGGCCACCACGCGCTTCGGATCGAAGAATGTGATCTGGCCGAGCCCGTCGCAATCCGGGCACGCGCCCATCGGATTGTTGAACGAGAAAAGACGCGGTTCCAGTTCGGGCAACGAATACGAGCAGACGGGACACGCGAACTTCGAGCTGAACATATGCTCTTGTCCCGTATCCATTTCGAGGACGACCGCACGGCCGTCGGCGAGCCGCAGCGCCGTTTCGAACGATTCCGCGAGGCGCTGCTTCATATCGGCGCGCACTTTCAGGCGGTCCACGACCACGTCGATCGAATGCTTGTCGTTCTTCTTCAGCTTGGGCAGCGAATCGACATCGCAGATCGTGGCGGTGCCTTCGTTGGCGGTGCCGCCGCCCGAGCGGATTCGAAAGCGGATGAAGCCTTGCGCCTGCATCTGCTCGAAGAGCTCGGCATGTTCGCCCTTGCGGTTCGCCACGACGGGCGCGAGGATCATCAGCTTCGTTTCCTCGGGCAGTGCGAGTGCGGCGTCGACCATCTGCGAGACGCTTTGCGCCTCGAGCGCGATATTGTGATCGGGGCAGTAGGGCGTGCCGACGCGTGCATAGAGCAGGCGCAGGTAGTCGTGGATTTCGGTGACCGTGCCGACCGTCGAGCGCGGGTTGTGCGAGGTCGCCTTCTGCTCGATCGAAATCGCGGGCGATAGCCCCTCGATGAGATCGACATCGGGCTTCTCCATCAACTGCAGGAACTGACGCGCGTAGGCCGACAGGCTCTCGACGTAGCGGCGCTGGCCTTCGGCGTATAGCGTATCGAAGGCGAGCGATGATTTGCCGGAACCCGACAAACCCGTGATCACGATGAGCTGATGGCGCGGCAGGTCGAGATTGACGTTTTTCAGGTTGTGGGTGCGGGCTCCACGGATGCGAATCTGTTCCATAACCTGGCGAGGGAGAAGGCCAAACCTGCTACTATAACGACTTTTCCAGACCGCCGTTACGGTGTCCTTACAGCGCGCGAGAAGGTGTTACCGGCGGGCGTGAATGCCGTCGCTTTCGGCGAATCCCAGACAAGACCCCCTGCAGATCTCCGGCTCGCCTTCGATGTCGAACGCTTCCGTTACCTCCTCACGCATGAGCGCGCCCGAGTTGCGCGCGACCGCGGCGCTCGCGGGCATTTTCGCGCTGCGCATGCTTGGTCTTTTCATGATCATGCCGGTCTTCTCCGTCTACGCGAAGACGATTCCCGGTGGCGACAACGTGCTGCTCGTCGGCATTGCGCTCGGTGCGTACGGCGTGACGCAGTCGATGCTCTACATCTTTTATGGATGGGCATCGGACAAGCTCGGGCGCAAGCCTGTCATTGCAGCCGGTTTGCTGATTTTCGCGATCGGCAGTTTCGTCGCGGCGATCGGACATTCGATGGCCTGGATCATCGTGGGCCGCGTCATTCAGGGGATGGGCGCCGTGTCGTCGGCCGTCATCGCATTCATCGCGGATCTCACGGCCGAGGAACATCGGACGAAAGCCATGGCCATGGTGGGTGGCAGCATTGGCATCTCGTTCGCCGTTGCGATCGTCGGCGCGCCTATCGTCTTTCATTTGGTGGGAATGAGCGGGCTGTTTACGCTCGTCGGCGTGCTGTCGGTGCTTGCGGTGGGCGTGGTGCTGTGGATCGTGCCCGATGCGCCGAAACCCGTGCACGTTCGTGCACCGTTTGCGGAGGTGCTGCGCAACGTCGAGCTTTTGCGCCTGAACTTCGGCGTGCTGGTGCTGCATGCGACGCAAACGGCGCTGTTCCTTGTTGTGCCCCGGATTCTCGAGGGCGGTGGCCTGCCGGTCGCATCGCACTGGAAGGTGTATCTGCCGGTGATGGGCCTGTCGTTCGTCATGATGGTGCCTGCCATCATCGCGGCCGAGAAGCGCGGCAAGATGAAGCCGGTACTCGTGGGTGCCATCGGTCTTATCCTGATCGGCCAATTGCTGCTCGGTGCCGCGCCGCATACGATTCTGACTGTGGCGGCGATACTCTTCGTCTACTTCCTCGGCTTCAATATTCTCGAGGCGTCTCAGCCGTCGCTCGTGTCGAAGCTGGCACCGGGCACACGCAAGGGGGCGGCAGCGGGCGTCTATAACACCACGCAATCGATCGGGCTTGCGCTCGGGGGTGTCGTGGGGGGATGGCTCATGAAGTCGGCGGGGCCGAACGCCGTCTTCTTTGCGTGCTCGGGGCTGGTACTCGGGTGGCTTATAATCGCCGCCAATATGAAGACGCCGCCGCGCAAGGTACAAGCCGCAGGCCGCGGCGAAGCGTGAGTTAACTGGAGAAACACATGGCATCCGTGAACAAGGTCATTCTCGTCGGTAACCTGGGCGCCGACCCGGAAGTGCGTTATCTGCCGAGCGGGGACGCCATCGCGAACATCAGGCTGGCAACGACCGATCGCTACAAGGACAAGACGACCGGCGAAATGAAGGAGGCCACCGAATGGCACCGTGTGGTGTTTTTTGGGCGCTTGGCCGAGATCGTCAATGAATATCTGAAGAAAGGATCGGCGGTGTATGTCGAAGGTCGCTTGCGTACGCGCAAGTGGCAGGGCACCGATGGACAGGATCGGTATTCGACGGAAATCGTCGCTGACCAGATGCAGATGCTGGGTGGCCGCGGTGGCGCGGGCGGCGGCAGCGGTGGGATGGGCGATGACGGTGGATACAGCCGCGAGAGCAATGAGCGAGGCGGTGGGCGTTCGGGTGGTGGTGGCGGTGGTGGCGGTGCGCGCAGCGGTGGGGGCGCAAGTCGTCCTAGTGCGCCGGCCGGCGGTGGATTGGATGAGATGGATGACGATATTCCGTTCTAGGCGGAACGTCGTCCGGTGGCGTAAAGATGGGTCATGAGGCCGGCTGCGAGCCTGCGAGGTTTGGCCCGCAGGGTTGTTGGCAGGCGGCACGATCAAGGAGCTTGTCAGCCGCTCGATACCCCCATAATGATAGCCAAGTGGACTGGGAGTTCCCGGTCGGCGTCTAGGCCTCGGTGAGTCTCACCGGGGCTTTTCGCTTTCTAGTGCTGGGAAAATCTTCGGTCCGAATCCTCATACCCTTGCCCGAGCCGTTCTCGCCGCCGCTGCAATAAAACTTGCGTTTCAGCACTTGATTTTCTTCGCCTTTGGTCCCGTTGCCGAATGCAAGCTGTCGCAAGCGTTTGCTCCGGCGATCGCATACAAACGCGTTCAATGCCCGTCCTTTGAGCGCGCCATGCTTCGCGAACTCCCCTAGATGTTGGTCGACGCCGCAGCATTCAATAGATTGGTGCGCAGATTCACGATGGCTTTTTGCAGCACACGAAATTCTTCCGGCGACAGGCCCGCCGCCTTGGCCGTCACCTCGCGATAGTCGAACGCCTTTTCCCGCAACTGACGACCGGCCTCCGTCAACGAGACCCGCACGCTGCGCTCGTCCTCCGTGTCGCGTTCGCGGTGCACATACCCCATCGCCTCCAAGCGCTTCAGCATGGGCGTCATCGTGCTCGGCTCCAGAAAAAGGTTCTCGCTCAGGTGCTTGACCGTCTGGTTGTCCCCTTCCCACAGGCAAATGATGGTGACGTACTGCGGATAGGTGAGGCCGAGCTCCTCCAGCACGGGCTTGTAGACGCGTGAGTACGCGAGGTTGGTCGAGTAGATGGCAAAGCACATGAAGTCGCCGAGTTTGGCCGTGTGCTTGCGAGCGTCGGATCGAGTGCTCATCTGGTCGCCCCAAAAATAGTTATCGAAGTAATGATTATCGTACTTGAAAACGGCTGCGAGGCGGTGTACAGTTATCGCAACAATGATTATCGCAATAAATAATTGCTCCGATCGTTCCACACCACTCGACCACCACCTCTCATCAGAAGGGAAAGCAAATGAGCAAGCACACCACCGTCAGTCGCCTGGCTGCGGCCGTCCTCGCCCTCGCGGGCGCGCAATTCGGCCTGCTGGGAACGGCCCAAGCCCAACCGGCAAGCGCCCCGCCGAGCACGACCGTACCGGCAAACCAGGGCGTGGCGACCTTCAAGTCGATCAAGCAGATCGACGCCGGTGTGCTCAACGTCGGCTACGTCGATGAAGGCCCGGCCGATGGCCCCGTCGTCATCCTGCTGCACGGCTGGCCGTACGACATCCACAGCTTCGTTGACGTCGTGCCCATGCTGACGAAGGCCGGCTATCGCGTGATCGTTCCGTACCTGCGCGGCTACGGCACGACGCGCTTCCTCGATGTCAATGCCGTGCGTAACGGCGAGCCCGCGGCGCTCGCTTCCGATGTGGTCGCGCTGATGGATGCGCTCAAGATCGACAAGGCCATCCTCGCCGGCTATGACTGGGGCGCACGTACGGCGGACATCGTCGCGGCACTGTGGCCGGAGCGGGTCAAGGGTCTCGTCTCCGTGAGCGGCTATCTGATCGGCAGCCAGGATGCGGGCAAGCAACCGCTGCCGCCGAGCGCCGAACTGCAGTGGTGGTACCAGTTCTACTTCGCTACCGAGCGCGGCCGTGCCGGCTACGAAAAGAACCACCACGATTTCGCCAAATTGATCTGGCAAACCGCGTCGCCGCGGTGGCACTTCGATGATGCCACCTACGAGCGCAGCGCCGCCGCGCTCGACAATCCGGACCAGACCGCCATCACCATCCACAACTACCGTTGGAGGCTCGGCCTGGCCAAGGGCGAAGCGAAGTACGACCCGCTTGAAGCGCGCCTGGCCAAGTCACCGTCCATCACGGTGCCAACGATCACGATGGAAGGTGACGCCAACGGTGCGCCGCATCCAGAGCCCGCAGCTTACGCCAAGCGCTTCACGGGCAAGTACAAGCACGAACTCATCACCGGCGGCATCGGCCACAACCTGCCGCAGGAAGCGCCGCGCGCGTTCGCTGATGCCGTGATCGAAGTCGATCACCTCTGATGGGGGCGCGAGCGTTGCCTGGCCTACCGGGCCGCTCGCACAACCGATTCATCCGTTTGCATTCTGTCGTTCCATGACTCACTCAATCAAGCACTAATCCTCCGTAAGGAAGCGTCATGAGCAAGATCGAAAACGTCCTCTATACCGGCAAGACACACACCACCGGCGGCCGTGAAGGCGCGGCGAGAAGCGACGACGGCCGTCTCGACATCAAGCTGTCTCCTCCGGGCAGCCGAGGCGACGGCACCAATCCCGAACAGCTCTTCGCAGCCGGGTGGTCGGCTTGCTTCATCGGCGCGATCGGACGGGCCGCGAAAGAGCGGAACATCAGCGTGCCCCCCGGCGTCGCCGTCGATGCCGAAGTCGACCTGGGCACCGGCGCTGGCGGCTTCTTCCTGCAGGCGCGCTTGAGCGTAAGCCTGCCTGGTCTGCCGCGCGATGTTGCGCAAGAGTTGATGGAGGCGGCGCATCAGATCTGCCCCTATTCGAAGATGTCGCGCGGCAATGTCGACGTGATCCTCAGCCTGGCATAAGCCGCCACCGAAAAACGAGAAAGGAATCCATCATGAATGCCAGGAAATACCTCGGTAAATGGCTGATGTCGATCGCGACTTTCACCGCGTTTGCCGCCCTCGCGTCGGCGGCGCATGCGGAAATGCCCATCACCCCGGTCCAGGGCACGGCTGCCAAGCCCACCATCGTGCTGATCCACGGCGCTTTCGCCGATTCGAGCAGCTGGGATGGTGTGGCGAAGCGGCTCACTGCCAAAGGTTATCCGGTGTTGAGCGTCGCCAATCCGCTGCGCGGCGTCGGCAACGATGCGCAGTACACCGCCGGCGTGATCGGTGCCGTCAAGGGGCCGATCGTGCTGGTCGGCCACTCCTATGGCGGCATGGTCATTTCCAAGGCTGCAGAGGGCAATGCCGAAGTGAAGGCTTTGGTCTATGTCGCGGCGTTCGCTCCCGACGCGGGCGAGACTGTCGCAGGCCTGGCGGGCAAGTTCCCCGGCAGTACACTTGGCGATGCGCTTGCCGATCCCGTGCCGCTGGCTGACGGCGGCAAGGACCTCTATATCCGGCAGGACAAGTTCCCGCAGCAGTTTGCCGCTGATGTATCGCCGCAACGTGCGGCGCTGATGGCCGCGGGCCAGCGTCCGGTGACGGTGGCTGCACTCAATGAAGCGGCTAATGGCTCCGCGTGGAAGCAGTTGCCGTCCTATTTCGTGTACGGCACTGCCGACAAAAACATCCCGCCCGACGCGATGCGCTTCATGGCTAAGCGCGCGCACGCGAAGGACGTCGTCGAAGTGCAGGGCGCGTCTCACGTGGTCATGGTCTCGCACCCGGATGCGGTGGCGAAGGTGATCGAAGAGGCCGCTGACAACAAATAAGAGCATTCAAGCCGTAGCCGGCGACGCTGCATGACGCGGGCGGGCAGCACCGATCGCCGCCCGCCCGGGTCACCCATCATCGAGCCGATTGCATCGGTTTGTCTGCTTCGTCCGAGGGAATTCATCATGATGTCTTATCTCAGAAAGCTTTTTCACAAGCGCCTTGCTTGGCTCGCCGGTGCCGCTCTCGTCACACTTGGTGCGGGTGCTGCAATGTTCGAGAGCATGCCGGTTGCCGACGCCGCCGGAGGCAGTGTCAACGCAAGCCAGGCCTATCGCAGCGGCCTGCCTTTTCTGGGCGCGCTTCCTTCGCTGGCAGGCGCGACGACATGGCTGAACTCGCCGCCGCTCGATACGGCACAGTTGCGCGGCAAGGTGGTATTGGTCGATTTCTGGACCTACTCCTGCATCAACTGCATCCGCACTTTGCCGCATGTGCGCGCCTGGGCCGAGAAATACCGCGATCAGGGTCTGGTCGTGATCGGCGTGCACACGCCGGAATTCAGTTTCGAGAAAGACACCGCGAATATCGAAAAGGCGGTCGCACGTTTCAAGATCGACTATCCGATCGCCGTCGACACCGAGCATCGCGTCTGGGACACCTTTCACAACAACGTATGGCCCGCGTTCTACATCGCCGACGCGCAAGGACAGGTACGGGCGCATTTCGTCGGCGAAGGAAACTATGACAAGACGGAGAAAATCATCCAATCGTTGTTGGCGGAAGCCGGCAAGCGCGACGCGATGGGCGCATTGACCACCCCGCAGGCCAGCGGCGAACAGGCCGCGCCCGATATTGCGCACCTGCGTTCCGGGGAAACCTATGTCGGCTACGAACAAGCATCGAACTTCGTTTCGCGTAGCGGCTTGAAGCGGGACCTTGCCTATGACTACTCGATCAGCGACCCGGGATTGAACGAATGGAGCCTCGGTGGCAATTGGACCGTCGGGGCGGAGCGCACGAGCCTGAACAGGGCGGGCGGCAGCATTGCCTATCGGTTCGCTGCACGCGACTTGCACCTGGTTCTCGGGCCCAGTGCCGATGGCACGCCAGTGCGTTTTCAAGTCAGGATTGATGGACATGCGCCTGGCGAAAATCACGGTTCGGACACCGATCCCGCAGGCAATGGCATCGTTACCCAGACGCGTCTTTACCAGCTCGTGCGCCAGTCCGGCGTGGTGAAGGAACACGTGTTCGAAATTCGTTTCCTTGATCCCGGCGTCGGCGCATTTGCCTTCACTTTCGGCTGATTGGTCGACTGCTTGCTCCGCACCCCTTCGGGTGCGGACGGTTTGGAGGCTGCAACGTCAGCCGCGTCGAGCAGCTTCGATTGTCGCGATATCGATCTTTTTCATGCCCATCATGGCGTCGAACGCGCGCTTGGCCGCCGCTCGATCAGGATCGGCGATCGCGGCCATCAGAACGCGTGGAGTAATCTGCCATGACACGCCCCACTTGTCCTTGCACCAGCCGCATTCGCTTTCCTGGCCACCGTTTTGAACGATCGCATTCCATAAGCGATCCGTTTCAGCCTGGTCATCGGTCGCAACCTGGAATGAGAATGCCTCGTTGTGCTTGATTCCCGGGCCTCCGTTCAAGCCGAGGCAGGGGATGCCCATCACCGTGAATTCGACCAACAATACGTCGCCCTGCGTGCCCGCCGGGTAGTCGCCGGGAGCGCGATGGACTGCGCCCACCGCGCTATCCGGGAACGTTTCGGCATAGAACTTCGCGGCGTCCAACGCGGTGCCGTCGTACCAAAGACAGATCGTGTTTTTGCTGGCCATTTCGATTCTCCTGATAGGGGATGCAGAGAAAGGTTCATCGAAGGGGAAAGGCTACGACTATTTGAGGAGGTCTGGGCACGCCCGTTGAAACCAACAACGCCTGCGTCCCCGATTTTGCGAGCTATGTTGTAGATTGCACAACTGCCGTTGTATTTTCCACAACAACGCTCACGCGCGTGGTCAGAATCGCCGCATCCATGATGAAGTCCGTGAAGGCGACATCTCGCGCGCTCAGGCGGCCAAGCTCCGCAAGGACGACCGGAAAATTCGCTGCGGAGAGCGGATGATGGCGAGCCAGAACAATGGCCACATCGCCAAACAGGAGCGGCGCACGTTGAACCAGCAGGAAAACCAGGTGAGCAAGAAGATCGGCCAGTGAGTCGGCGGTATGTCCGGCGCGCTCGCCGCAAGGCGCGCCGCTACCGCAGCGATGAATCCTACGGACGGAGTGTCCCGCGTTTGCCGATTACTGGCGCGATGCGATCTGCCAGCTTATCGCGCGGGCCGCTGGAAATGACAATGGAATACGCGAAGCGGCGATTCGCTTAGATCAGCCGCGCAAGCACACGAAGCCATCGAGCATGGGCAACTTGTGGCACTGCACGACGTCCCGACAGGCGGTTCAGCAGTCTCGACAGACCGCCAGGTCGACGTTCCATATACCCGCGTACGACTGCTACCACGGTCTCTTGAGACCAGCCTTCCATCTCCGGCACGGCCCATGGCGAGAGGTTGCCCCGCAACGCCGGCGCGACTTCATCTCTGAGTATCCGTTCGAGTTCCTCGCGTCCGTACCCCGACGCACGCAGCGTCTGAGCAATTGCAACGTAGTCATATTCCTGTAACTCCCGGCCGACGAATAGTTCGGCGAGTGCTTCCCACACAGGTGCTCGACGTTGGGTGTCCAGTAGTTCGCGCACTATCGTCACCGCGTGGGCCGAGGGTAAAGCACGCTGAAGCCCGCATCGGCGCCATATGCTACCCGGCGCGGACCGCCTCGCGTAATTCCGTTGAGCTTGCCGCAATGTCATGGGCGTAGCGCATTCGCGAATGCAGCTGGCGCTGAATTGCGAGGCCGATCCTTGCAGCTCGGCAAGCGCTCGTTCGAGCGCCTGGCGGTCGTTTGAAGCAGGCAGGTTCGTCTGTTCGGGAGCCATGAAGCCGTATTCGAGAACTACGAATCCGAATGCTACGGCAAATACGACGTCGACGGCACGTGTTGCTCACTCCCAAATCTGGTGGGAGTCCGACGTAGAAGCGGGCCGACGCTTCGATGCGTCTCGCCGCGCCGCCTCATGACGTTTGCAGAAGCGTCACCGATGCAGTAACAGCATTAGAACGAACAACTCGGCACGCTGCCCGACGTCGTAAAGTTCGACGTAGTCACGCCCGTTCCCGCTGGAACGTCGTTCGAGTTATCTAAACCAACCTTGGCATACTGATCCCCGCTTTGCGCAGTGGCATCGAGATTGACGTTTGCCAGATATGCCCCGACCGGGTAACTCGCGTTGAGCCCGGCGATCTTCGTATACGCGCCCGACACCGATTGGATCGAGTAAGCCCCATTGACGAAGATGTTCGACAGCGCAGGACTGCCGCCGGTCGTGCAACTGTTGTAGTTCGTATCCATGACGATCATGTGCTTGACATGGATCATGCACGTATTGACGTAGCTCACATTCTTCACTGTCAGCGAACATGGTCCGGTCTTGACGTTGATGCCGTTGTCGTTCGTCGACAACGTGCCATTCAAGTCGTAGCCGTACACGTAATTGTCCTTGAACAGAATGTTCGAGACCGCGTTCTTGTCGATGCTGCCGACGGACAAACCATGGGTACCGTACAGCCTCGTGTCGGATACAGTGACGTTCGAAATGTTTCCGGAATTGGTCTTGATGGCGATGCCGTCGTCGCCGGCTTCGATGGTCGAATGGATCACCGTGGCGTTGGTCAGGCTATCGATGTCGATACCGTCCGCGTTCTTGCGCGTCGCGGGTGTACGGATAGACACGCCCCACGCTGTAAACCCGTTGCCGCCCTCGACGTACAGATTCGGGTGCGCGGCCTGTGTCAGCGTGATGTTATAGACGATGAAGTTAGAAACCTTGCTGGCCTGCACGAGCCTCGGCGTTCCGGAGATGATGTCGCCGCGCCCATCGACCGTACCCGGTCCCATCAACGATGCGTTGGTGCCCGAGAATGCCAGCAGGTTAGCCTTGCTCGCATAGTTGTTCCCGATCAGCGTTGCGCCGGAACCGATGACGAGGCCTGCTCCCTTGATCGTCAGGCTTCCCGTGTAGAAGGCGTTGTTGGGGCCGGACGGTGCAAGCACCACGCTTTGTCCCGTACCCGCGCATGCACTTAACGCGTCCTGGATGCGGCTCGTATCATCGGTGCTCGGCGGCGATGAACGCATCGAACTGGAGAAATTCGCGTAAAGCGTCTTGCAGACGATAGGATAAGTAGGCTCCGTTACCGCCCGGCTATCGCCCGTCGCAAGCGTCTGTGCGTGCGCGGATCCGGCGGCGAGGAGAAATCCGGTAAAGAGGAAGCCTAATTTGCGTTTTGTCGTCATTGCCACACCCACCTGTCGTTGTACTTCGTTTTTATCGAGCGCAAGACAATGCGCCAAGGTGAACCGTTACAAGTCGTTCCGCACGAAATTGTATTCGCGCGAATGTTGCGTTTTAACGTTTGCGCTTGTAAGGGAATCCTGCAATTTACGTGCGGATGGCAGCAATTGCTTGTCCGCCGGCATGGGGTAAAAAGCGGATCTGAAGGTCTGCTGTTTCAACGTTCGCCTTACATGTCTTTCATCCCACCATTTGGGGAAAAAGGACCGGGATGTAACCAGGGATTAACAGCGCCCGTGGGACTTCTCTTCTCGCATCGGCTGTAGCCCCTTAGGCTCCGACGTAGCAGACATAAGACATGCGCAAAGGCTAAGCACCTGATAAATCTATCCTTACAACTTGGCACAGGTGCTCATAACCATCGCCGCTAGAGTGAATTGCAAGCCATGGCGACGGGCATACCATCTGCAGTCGGGGCCGCGCGCGTCGGTGGGCTGAAATGAACAGGGAGGGCTCTATCATGAAAGCACGTTCCATCATTTATTCAGCTTTGATCTCGGTCGCAGCTACAGGGGCAGCGTTCACTACAGGAACTGCGTTCGCACAACACTCACCATTTCAATCCGCATATGGTCAGGCGCGGTTGATCCCGGTGGGTGCCAGTATCGAGATTGGCGTGCATAACGACCGGTACTGGGATGGTCACCGCTATTGGGCGCATGACGAATGGCGTCGTGACCACCCACGCGATCGCGACCCTTGGCTTCACGAACACGAACGTCGCATTCGCCATCATCGCGACGATGACGAGCCGCATCGATACTGACGGCACAGCCAGAGGCCCGTGGGGGCCGGCTATTCACCCGGGCAAGAGCCGGTTGCTGTGATGAGGCAACCGGCTCTGCTGCATTCGGGATTTGGGAGAAGCGGGTGACCATCCAATTGCTCCCAGACCACACGCGTATCAACGCGAAGCTTGCTCGAATCCATGGCGAATGTTCCTCAACATACGGCTTGTCGCTGGCTGTACGCGTTGAACCTCCTTGCTTGGCGAGGCCGCCAATTTGTCCCATTCCTGTTCGAGCCGGGCGATCCCGAATTCCTGAGCTGCGTCGAGCAGCGTGGTGAACCGAGGATCAAGCAAGGCGCGCTGGATATAAACGGCGTCGTCGGCGCCGCGATTGGACCATACGAGTTCAGGATGTCGATCGCGAAACCGTTTGGGACTTCCAATTGTCGCGGGTCCTTCCGATGTGGCACACATCGCCGTCAAGTCCGACGTTTCCGGGACGATCGCGATACGCACGCCGGCAGCGCGGGCCAGTCTCATGACTGCGGACAGGCGCGCGGAGCCCCGTTTTTTCATGCGGGATAGCGCTTTTTCGGAGAGCTGTGCTCGCGACGCCAGTTCCTTTTGCGGCAGATTTTTTCGCGCGGCTTCGCGGAAGATGTCGGCGATCAGTGTGTCGTCGTCAAATTGCGCTGCCATGGGTGCCCCTCAGGAGATGTCCGAGGCAAATGTACCGCGATTGCGACCTCTTACGAGGCAGGGCACTCCAATTTGCACTCGGGCGTTGCTACGCAGTGCGGGTTTTCGCGGGAAGCGTGTTGGCATCGGAGCATGCCGGCGCATCGTTCCGATATTCAGCGTTCAGGACGTCGCTCGTTGAACGCGATTGCCGCGCCCGCGCTGAGCAGGCAACAGGGCACGACATACCAGGCGACCGACATCGGGTTGGCCGTCCATTTCATCAACGCGGCCACGGCGAGTTGCGCGGTGCCACCGAACATCCCCGTGCCGAGCGCATAGGTCGAGCCGTGTCCCGTTGCACGCACATTGTGCGGCAAGGCTTCCAAAACCAATACGGTGGCGGCACATCCGCCGAGCACGATCAACGCGGTGATCGAAGCAATGCCTATCAAGAGCCGTGCCGCAGTGGCGGCGGGCGTCATGGCGACGAAGAGCAGATAGACGCCGATCGCGGTCCCGCTGGCGGTGGCGAAAAGCAGAGGTTTGCGCCGCGGCAGCTTGTCGATGACGATGCCGGCCGCCGGAGACAATGCGATCAGCAGCACGGCCGAAAGTGTCGATGCGAGAAAGCCGTTCAGCATTGGCTGGTGTATGACGTGCGCCGTATACGTGGGCAGGAAATAGACGACCGCGTAAAGCGGTACGGTACGAAAGCCCATCAGCAATGTCGCCATTGCAATGATGCGTCGATGATGCCGAAAGAGCTGCGCGACCGGGCGGCGTCGTGCGTCGCCCGTGGCGGTCCTGTCTGAGATGCCGCCTTCCTGTAATTTGCGGCGCAGATAGTAGGCGATGCCGATCAGCGGTAGCCCCATGGCGAACGCGACGCGCCAGCCCCAATCGAAGAGCTGGGCGGGCGTCAGCATGCCGCTCAGCAGCGCGCCGAGCGATGCGCCGAAGAGCGGTGCAATGCCGTGGCCGGCCAATTGGCAACCGATGACGAAGCCGCGTTTCGACGGCGGCGCCGCTTCCATCGCAAGCGCCGCGGCGGGACCGATTTCACCGCCAACGGCAAGGCCCTGCAGCACGCGCGACACGACGACGAGCAGTGGCGCGGCAATGCCGATTTGCTCGTAGGTCGGGGCGAGGGCAATCGCCGCCGTGCCGAGCGTGGCGAACCAGCAGCTCAAGAGCAGCGCCGGCTGCCGTCCGCAGCGATCGGCATAGGCGCCCAGCAGCAAGCCGCCTAGCGGGCGCGCAAGAAGACCGACGCCGAACGTCGCCGCGGCGAGTAGCAGCGAAGTCATCGGTTGGGTGAACGGAAAGAATCGATCGCCCATAATTGCACCGAAAAAGGCAAATACGGTGAAGTCGAAGAGTTCGAGGCCATTGAGGAGCGCAGTCGCGAAAACGGCCTTCAGCAGGCGCGCATCGATGCGGCCGTTGCCGGGCGAGGGCGGTCGTTCCCGAGCCGCAACGCTGGCGGGGGGCGGGCTGCCTGTGTTCGGGCGGTTGTCGCGTTCATGAGGGTCCAAAGCGCGCATGTCGTGGTCCCCGAGATTCTCGATGAGTTCGACATGCAAGTATCCAGAATAAAAATCCAACAAGAAATAAGCACGCGCCGGTTATGACGATTCGTCACGAGCAAAGCTGAAATCAATCGTTCACGCCGAGCGAATCGTTTTCTAGACTGCCTCTTCCGGTTGCGTTCGCAACGGTGCCTTTGTTCCGATCAATTTGCACACCTGAATATTTTGACTGGCGCGTCAAACGCTCCGTGGGGAATCTATGTCTTCAAAAAACGACGACCAACACGTGGCGGCCCGCCGCCGCTGGCTGAAAGCCGCCGTGCTCGGCGGTGCGGTACTCGCATCCGGCGCCGCCGCCGCCGGCTTCGGGCCCGCCGTATTTGCACAAGGGCCCGCGAAAACATTGCGGATCGGTTATCAGAAATACGGCACTCTGGTACTGCTGAAAGCTCGCGGCACGCTCGAAAAACGCGTCGCGAACGAGGGCGTCACAGTGAAATGGCTCGAGTTCCCCGCCGGGCCGCAATTGCTCGAGGGCCTCAACGCCGGAGCCATCGATTTCGGCACGGTGGGCGAAACGCCGCCTATCTTCGCGCAAGCGGCAGGGGTCGATTTCGTCTATGTCGCCAACGAGCCGGCGGCTCCGACGTCCGAAGCCATCGTCGTCCCACGCAATTCGCCTATCAAGACGATTGCGGATCTACGCGGCAAGAAAGTCGCGCTGAACCGGGGCTCCAACGTTCACTACCTGCTCGTACGTGCGCTGCGGCATGCCGGTCTCGATTACGCCGACATTCAGCCCGCCTACCTGGCGCCGGCGGATGCGCGCGCGGCCTTCACGCAAGGCAGTGTCGATGCCTGGGTGATCTGGGACCCGTACTTTGCGGCTATCCAGCGACAGGCCGACGCGCGCGTGCTCGTGGACGGAACGGGCCTCGTCGACAACACACAGTTCTATCTCGCCGCGCGCAAGTTCGCGGCGGCCGAGCCGAAGCTCGTGCATGCGGTCCTCGAAGAGCTCGCCACGGCGGACGCGTGGGCCAAGGCGCACCCGGCGGAAGTGGCGCGGGAGCTTGCGCCGCTCGTCGGCCTGGACGCGTCCACGGTCGAACTCGCGGCTCGCCGCGCGGCCTATGGCGCGACGCCGGTCACCGCTCAGGTGCTGGCCTCGCAGCAGGCGATCGCCGATACGTTCGGCGAACTCAAATTGATTCCGAAGCGCATCGCCGTGCATGACGCACAGTGGCTTGCATGAAACCGTGAGACGAGAGGGAGAACGATGATGCGGGTGTTCTGGTTCATTCCGACGCATGGCGACACGCGTTACCTGGGCACGTCCGACGGCGCGAGGGCGGCGACCTACGATTACTTCAAACAAGTCGCGGTGGCGGCCGACACGCTCGGCTACGACGGCGTGCTGCTGCCGACGGGGCGCTCCTGCGAGGATGCATGGGTCGTCGCCTCGAGCTTGATCCCGGTCACGCAGCGCCTGAAGTTTCTCGTCGCGATACGGCCGGGGTTGAGTTCACCGGCGCTCTCGGCGCGCATGGCGGCAACGTTCGATCGCCTCTCGAACGGGCGATTGCTCATCAACGTCGTCACGGGGGGCGACCCGGCGGAACTCGAGGGCGACGGTGTCTTTGCCGATCACGACACACGTTACGAGATCACGGACGAGTTTCTGACGATCTGGCGAGAACAGCTTCGGACGGCCCACGAAGGCGGCACAGTCGACTATCAAGGCGAGCATCTTGCTTCGAAGGGCGGCAAGCTGCTCTACCCCAGCGTGCAGCGCCCGCATCCGCCGCTCTGGTTCGGCGGTTCCTCGCCGGCTGCGCACGCTATCGCTGCCTCGCACGTCGACACGTACCTCACTTGGGGCGAGCCGCCGCAAGCCGTCGAAAAAAAGATCGCCGAGGTACGCGCCAAGGCGCGCGAGCAAGGCCGCGATCTTCAGTTCGGCATTCGCCTGCACGTGATCGTGCGCGAGACGGCCGACGAAGCGTGGGCTGCAGCCGACAGGCTCATCAGCCGCCTGGACGACGAAACCATCGGCCGCGCGCAAACGGCCTTTTCGAAGATGGATTCCGAGGGGCAGCGCCGCATGGCGGCACTGCACGGCGGCAAGGGGCGTACAAGGGCGGACCTCGAGATCTACCCCAATCTCTGGGCGGGCGTCGGACTTGTGCGAGGCGGAGCGGGGACGGCACTCGTCGGAGACGCGAAGCAAGTTGCGGCACGCATGAGCGAGTACGCCGAGCTCGGCATCGGGACATTCATTCTGTCCGGCTATCCCCATCTCGAGGAGGCCTATCGCTTCGCGGAGCTCGTCTTTCCACGGTTGCCCGGGCGCGTTCGGGAACGTATCGAGGCGCCATTGTCCGGCCCGTTCGGCGAGGTGGTGGGTAACAGCTATTTGCCGAACGTTTCGCAAAGCTGATGACGGGCCGATAACCGCAACTGCAAACCTGGGAGAAAGCATCGTGAAATGGCAAGGAGTCCTGATCAAACGCGTTGCGCCATGGATCGTGCCGGCGCTGATCGTTGCGCTATGGGAGGCGAGCGCACGCGCCGGGTGGCTCGCTGCGCGCGTGTTGCCCGAGCCGCTTGCAGTGGCCGATGCGGCATGGAGGCTCTGGCGCAGCGGAGAGATATCGGCCGACGTGAAGGTCAGCGCGTGGCGCGCGCTCACGGGGTTTGCGATCGGCGGCGGTGCCGGATTCGTGTGTGGCCTGGCCTGCGGACTCTTCAAGCCGGTCGAGGCGGCGCTCGATTCGACCGTCCAGATGATTCGCAACATTCCCGCGCTGGCAATGATTCCGCTCGTCATACTCTGGTTCGGCATCGAAGAGCAGGCAAAGCTTTTTCTCGTCGCGCTCGGCGTATTTTTCCCGATCTACGTGAATACGTTTCACGGCATCCGTTCGGTCGACGCGAATCTCGTCGAAATGGCGAAGAGCTACGATGTCCACGGATTTGCGCTCTATCGCGACGTGATTTTGCCGGGTGCGTTGCCGACGATACTGCTCGGCGTACGGTTTGCGTTGGGTCTCATGTGGACGATGCTGATCGTCGCCGAGACCATTTCGGCGCAGTCCGGTATCGGCTACATGACGATGAATGCGCGCGAATTCATGCAGACCGATGTCGTCGTATTGGGCATCCTGCTCTACGCGGTGCTGGGCAAGCTGGCCGATGTGCTCGCCCGTTGGCTCGAGCGGCAGTTGATGCCGTGGCATCCCGCGTTCGCCGCATCGGCGCGCAGTGCCGGCACGCGGCGCCGTGCGTTGCCCTGGGCGAGAGCGATGCGGCGGCCACCGGGCTCGTTCAAGGGAGCGAAGGCATGACGGCGACCGCACTGGAAGCCGCCGTCCGGCTAGGCGCGGTGACGAAGCGCTACGGATCGCGCACGGTTCTCGATCACCTCGATCTGACGATCGACAAAGGCAGTTTCATAGCGGTCATCGGCCGTAGCGGATGTGGAAAGTCGACGCTGCTGCGGCTCGTGGCCGGGCTCGACACAGCCGACGACGGCGAAGTCGATATCGGTGCGCGCGCGCAGGACTCGGCGCGCGACGAGGACGGGGCGCCGCCGCGTATCCGGATCATGTACCAGGACGCACGCCTGCTGCCGTGGAAGAGCGTGCTCGGCAACGTGATGCTCGGTTTGCCTCGCGCCGCGCGCGACGATGCGCGCGCGGCGCTCCAGGAGGTCGGGCTGGGCGCGCGCGAACACGATTGGCCGGCGCAGCTTTCCGGCGGACAGCGTCAACGCGTGGCGCTCGCGCGCGCACTCGTTCACCGCCCCGACCTGCTGTTACTCGACGAACCGCTCGGCGCGCTCGATGCGCTGACGCGCATCGAAATGCATGAACTCATCGAGCGGCTTTGGCGCGAATACGGGTTCACCGCGCTGCTCGTCACGCACGACGTTCATGAGGCGGTGGCATTGGCGCAGCGCATCGTGCTCATCGAGCACGGGCGCGTGGCACTCGAGCGAGCAGTCGACCTACCGCGACCGCGGGCGCGCGGCGCCGCCGCTTTCGCCGCGATCGAAAACGATGTGTTGCAGCGTGTGCTGCATCCGGCATTCAAGAGGACATGAGCGATGACGAAGCAATTGAAATTGGTTGCCGTATCCGGCGGACTTCAGCGGCCCTCGCGCACACTGGTGCTCGTCGAAGAGATCGTGGCGGCGTTGAGTGCGCTCGTCGCGCTCGACGTTCGGCTCGTCGAGCTTGGCGAAATCGCTCCCGCGCTGGGACGGACCGTATATCGCAACCAATTGCCACCGGAGGCGAGGGCGCATGTCGAAGCGATCGAAGGGGCCGATGCGCTCGTGGTGGCGAGTCCCGTGTTCCGCGGCTCTTTCACGGGGCTTTTCAAGCACCTGTTCGATCTGGTCGGTCAGGCTGCACTCGTCGATAAACCGGTGTTGCTTGCCGCCACCGGCGGAAGCGAGCGTCATTCGCTCGTCATCGACCATCAGCTGCGGCCGCTTTTCGCGTTCTTTCAAGCGCTCACGCTGCCCCTCGGTGTCTATGCCTCGGAGCGTGACTTCGATCACTACGAAATCGCGAGCACGACCCTGCGGCAACGGATTGCGCTGGCCGTGGAGCGCGCCGCGCCGTGGCTCGACGGAAGGCCCGCATTGGCTGCGGCCGCGCGCGAAACTGTCGCGGCCTGACGAGTCCCTCGCCAATTCGGCGATCGATTTGTGCCGCCTCCGGGAGGTAAGCTACTACTTAAATCGATCTAAACGTTCCTTTAGCGCATCGCTATGCCGGCATTGAATGGGAAAGGGCGCGCTATCCAAAAGGATCGATATCGCTATAATGCGGAGCGTTCATTCATATTATGTTTCATGCTCCGAACCCTCCGAATCCTTTGCGCATCGTTGCTTTTGTTCGGCTCTTTCACGCACGCGATTGCTGAGGAGCCCGAAACGATTCGCGCTATCGCCGCTTCGTCGCCCCAGGCACCGGGGGATGCGTTCGCGTCTGCCCCGGCCGCTGCAAGCGATTCGGCCGCCGACGGCGAAACGCACAAGCTATCGGGCATGCTCGTGCGCAAATTCGGTCTTGCGCGAGCCAAGGCGGAGCAGATCACTCGGGCGGTCATGGCTTCGGCCTCGAAGTACTCGCTGCCTCCGGCACTGGTGCTGTCGATCATCTCGATCGAATCGAGGTTCAAGGAGACGGCCCGCGGCGCGCATGGCGCGACGGGCCTCATGCAGGTCGTTCCCGCGGCGCACCGTCGGCTCGTGCAGCATATCGATCTCACGCAGCCGGCCGCCAATATCGATGCGGGCTCGGCCATCCTGCGCGGCTATATCGAATCTGCTCAGGGAGATGTGGTCGCCGCACTCAAGAACTATGGCGGCTCGACGGCTTATGCCCGCAAAGTGAGTCTGCATGCGCGCGATTTCGAATTGAACGCCGGCGCGAGCGCCACGACCGCAAGCGCCGAACGCTAAAGCGGCTTTGCGCGGCGGAATTGCCGCGCTTCGCGTTTCGTGTGAATTGCTCGTATTCCTGGGTGTCGTGGCAGATCGCTCTGCTAGAATCGGTCGACGTCGTGCGCCGCGCGCATAAGCGAAAAGCAGTAAAAGAATAATTCAATCGACGTACCTGGGCCAATTTCGCACAATCGGAACCACCAATGAAATTGCTCCGTCGATTGCTCGTCTGTCTGATGCCCATGGGCGCCATGGTTCATGCGGAAGCCACGCAGTGGAGCTACCTGTCGGGCGAACGCGATCTCTCCTATGCAGTGGATACCGATAGTGTCGCCACCGACGCCGACGGCTACATCGAGTACATCGGAAAGACGACGTGGAAAGTCCCGGAGAAGGTGCAGGGCGCCGCTCAGCCCGTCGCCGTTTCGCTCACCCGCTATCAGATCGATTGCAGCCACAAGCGATGGCGCGCGGTCGATACGCATTACCTCGCCGCTGACGGCACCCCCGCAGGCTTCGTCCATCCCTCCAGCCCCGAGTGGACTGCAATCGGTCCCGGCACCGTCGTCGACATCATGTTCCGCAAAGTCTGCTGAGGCGCAGCGCGAACCGTCGGACGGTCTAAGGGCCTAAGCGCGTCGAGAAATGTTTCGGGGTATGGCCTACTATGTGGACACCGCTTCGCGGGCGCGTCGTTCCGGCGTGGGCGGCATCCACTGACAGGAGAACAAGATGGGACTTATGCGCAAACTGAGCATGGCCGTCCTGCTTTCGGCCGCGGCGACGAGCGCCGTATATGCAGAGCAAGTCGCGTACAAGGCGACGCTGACCGGTTCGGCCGAAGTGCCGCCGACAACGAGCCCGGGCAAGGGTTCGGTAGATGCCACACTCGACACGTCGACAAAAGCGTTCAAATGGACGATCAGCTATGAAGGACTGACCGGGCCCGCGACGGCGGCGCACTTTCACGGGCCGGCGGCGGTTGGACAAAACGCAGCGCCCGTGGTCCCGGTGAAAGTGCCGGAGGCGGCATCCGGCAACGTGTCCGGAACGCAGACGCTGACCGATGCGCAGATCGCCGACCTTGAAAACGGCAAGTGGTACTTCAACGTGCATACGGCGAAGAACAAAGGTGGCGAGATCCGCGGTCAACTGCAGCCGTCGCACTGAGCGGTGAATCCTTGAGCTGGCAAAGCCGGGTCGCCTGCTGGCTTCTCGAGCGGCAGTTTCGCCCGGAGACCGAAAACCCGCATGCGAGCGTGGAGCGCGCGCGGGCCAGGACGGCCGCGCGGATCTGGTCGCCGCGCGTACCGGCCGGGTGGCGCTTCATCGACAGCAGCGGGCGCAACCACGCGCCGCTTGCTGGCGAATGGCTCGAGCCGATCGCCGATATGGCCCGCGCGGCACCGGTGCGCACACTGCTTTACCTGCATGGCGGAGGTTATTACTTCTGCTCGCCCAAGTCGCATCGGTCGCTCGTGTTTCCGCTCGCGGTGCACACGGGCGCCCGCACGTTTTCTCTCGACTATCGGCTAGCGCCGGAGCACCCGTTTCCGGCAGCGCTCGACGATGCGCTGGCAGCCTATCGGCAATTGGTCCGGGACGGCATACCGCCGGAATCCATCGTCGTGGCCGGCGATTCGGCCGGCGGCGGCCTCGCGCTGGCGCTGCTCGTGGCGCTGCGCGATGCCGGCGATGCGTTGCCCGCGGCGGGCTTGCTGTTTTCCCCGTGGACCGACCTCGCCGCGACGGGCGCGACGCTCGTCAGCAACGATGGTCTGGATCCGATGTTCCGGGGCGCCGCCATTGCGCGCGCGGCCCGGTTCTATCTCGGCACCACGAGCACCACGCATCCTTACGCCTCGCCGCTCTACGCCGATCTGAAGGGCCTGCCGCCCTTGCTGATCCAGGCCGGCAGCACGGAAGTGCTGCTCGATGATGCCCGGCGGGTGGCCGAGCGGGCGCGCGCGGTGCAGGTCGAAGTGGATTTCGAAATCTGGCCGAAGATGCCGCATGTCTGGCAATTGTTCGTGCCGTTCATCCCCGAGGGGCGCGCGGCGCTCGAGCGGGCCGCCGCGTTCGCGTGCCGCCACGCGAAGGCGTGCCGTGTTCAGCCGCGTGCCGAGCGCTCGATCGCCTCATAGGCGAGGCGCACGGCATCGGAGCCGTATTGCCGTTCGAGGCGGCGCACCGCGAAATGACCGTGGGCGGTCTGCTGAAAGTGATCGATGAAGGCTGTATTGACGAGTGCGCCGAGCACTGCGCCGATGGCCGGAATCGATTTGGCCGCCACCTGTTCACTGACTTGCACCGAAAAGCGCGCCGCAATGGCGTTGGTGAGCCTCATCAGCGCGGACGCGCCGTGCGCCGCAACCCCTTTCGACGCGAGTTCGGACGACGCTTTCGAGATCGCTTGCGCGAGCGCGCCGCGTGCGATGAAATAGCCGAAATCGGCATCCTCGTCGGTGCTGGCGTGCCGCGCCGCACCGCCGCCCAGCCCGAAAACCGATAAACATTGAAGCCGTGTTTCGGCCGAGTTCAGGTCTTCGCCTTCGCTGCGCGCGATGTCGCAGATCGAGCGAAACATGAGGGCCGTCGTCACCGGCAGTTCCGCGGGCAGCGCCATCAGCCCGAATGCGCCTCCTGCCGCGCCGGTCGTCGCTACGGCCACCTTGTGCCAGATGTCACGCGCGGGCCGGAGCGGACCGGGCGCACTCCGCCCCGATTTGGGGACGCTCGCGAGCGCCACATGAAGGCATTTTTCGAGCGCCACGCGCGTCGCGGCGGCGACCGTATCGTGCGCTGCCGCCGGCAGCCGCTCGATCAGCCGCTCGATCGGGGCACCGACGGCAGAGGCAAGCTTCATGGCAAGCGGCTGGCGCTCCAGCGCTTCCTTCGCGCGCGCCAAAGCGGCGCGGTCGTCTTCAGTCAGCGTTGTGGTAGCGATTGGAATCGTTTTCATCGTCAGAAAACTGTTTCGAATACGAGATGGCCTGCGCAAGCGGCGGTCCGCGCGCTCGCAGCGCCGTCGCCTGCCTCATGCTAGCATTACGATATCTTTGACTCATCAACGATTGTATCGACAAAAAATGGCTGTCCATACTGCCGCTCATCATTCACGTGCGCAGGTGCTGCCGTTTCGTGAGTCGCTGCTCGCGATGCTCGGCATCTCTTTCGTGACAATGCTCGTCGCATTCGATCAGACAGTGGTCGGCACGGCTTTGCCCACCATCGTGGCCGAACTCAAAGGCTTCGAGCTCTACGCGTGGGTGGCCACGTCGTATCTGCTCACCTCGGTCATCACCGTCCCGATCTTCGGCCGGCTCGGCGACTATTACGGGCGCAAGCCTTTCGTCCTCGTATCGATCGCGCTTTTCACCGGCGCGTCGGCGCTATGCGGCGCGGCCAACAGCATGCTGTTCCTCGTGCTCGCGCGGGGGCTGCAGGGCATTGGCGGCGGCATGCTCGTCGGCACTGCGTTCGCCTGTATCGCCGATCTTTTCCCCGATTCGGTCGTGCGCCTGCGCTGGCAGGTCATGATGAGTTCGGCCTTCGGCATTGCGAATGCCATCGGTCCTTCGCTCGGTGGTTTTCTCACGCAGTACTGGGGATGGCGGTGGGCATTCTTCGTGAATCTGCCCGTCGGGCTGCTCTCGCTCGTCTTCGTGTGGCGTTATCTGCCGCATCTCCGACATATCGCCCATACCGTGCGCGTACGGCTCGACTGGATCGGGGCGCTTTTGATTGCCGTGGCGCTCAGCGCGCTGCAGCTTTTCGTCGAATGGGTCGCGCACGACGGATTCACGCCGAGCGTCGTCGCGCTGGCCGCGGTCGGCCTCGGCTGCGCGTTTGGCCTGCTGAAGTGGGAACGCTCGAACGCCCAACCGATCCTTCCGCTCGACATGTTTCGCAATCGCTCGCTGGCCGCACTGTTCTCGCTTTCGGTGCTCGGCGGTTTTTCGATGTTTTCGCTGCTGTTCTATGCGCCGCTGTTGCTGCAAGGCGGCTTCGGCCTTTCGCCGCGCGATGCCGGCCTCGTCGTCACGCCGTTGGTCGTGTTCATCACGATCGGCAGCATCGTGAATGGGCGGATCGTCACGCGCGTTCGCAATCCGAATACGATGCTCTACGTCGGCTTCACGCTCGTTGCGCTGGCGTGTTCGGGCACCGTGCTCGCCACGCGCACCATGCCGCATGCAGTCCTGATGGCATTCATGATGGCCGGCGGGCTCGGCTTGGGTTTCGTGCTGCCGAATCTGACGGTGTTCGCGCAACAGACCGCGGGCCGCGAGCATCTGGGAATCGCGACGGCGCTTTTGCAGTTGTTGCGCATGATCGGGGGTATGATCGGCACCGCATTTACGGGGACGCTCGTCACGCGGATGTACGAGCATGGCGTGCGCGACGCGCTTGCGACGGACCGAGCCACGGCATGGATCGCCCGATTTCGCGATCCGCAAATCCTCGTGAATATCGATGCTCAGCGCGCGCTCGCGCGAGAGCTGGCCGTTCGAGGCTTCGACGGCGCTGCGTTGATCGAAGCTTCGCGCGAGGCACTCGTCGCAGCCATCCATGCCGGCATCGCCGTCGCAATGGTGGTCGCCGTATTTTCGATCTGGCAGTGCCGGCGGGTGCCGCGCATCAAGATCACGAGGGCCGCCGAGCCGGTGCCCGCCGCAGAGTGAATTTGGAAGTCAGCCACCACGCTCCATGGAAGAACACGATTACGTCGCCACCGTCCAGCAATTCGGGCGGACCTACCGCGCATTCATGTCCGCGTTCGAAGCGCAAGTCGGGCATCCGATGACGCGCTGGCGCATCTTGCGCGCGCTGGCTTCGGACGAGGGGGAGTGGTCGCAAAAGCGGCTCGTCGAGCAACTCCGTATCGATCCGGGCGCGCTCACGCGGCAATTGAAGGCGCTCGAACTGCTCGGCTGGGTGGCGCGCAGCACCGATACGCGCGACAACCGTATCACCAACGTCGTGCTGACGCGCGAGGGCGCCGCCGCCGTCGAAGAGAGCCTGCCGCGGCGCAACGCGTTCTTGCGCGAGACGATGGGGGCCTTACCCGCCGATGCGCGGGCCGCATTGTCGTCAGCGCTGTGCCAGCTCGAAACGCGCATCGCGCAAACCGTCGAACCGGCTCAGAAGCAGGTCTCCACGACCTCCGTCACACGATAGTCGGCATCGACGACGAGGATTTGCCGCCATTTGTCGAACGTCAGGCACGGATGCGAGATGTCGAATGCAAGCATGTCGCCCACTTTGAGGTCGGTACCCGGCGCAATGCGCAGATAGGCATGCTGATCCATCATGTTCGTGACTTCGAAGCCTTCCTCGGGCGCGATATCGCGCGGCGCCTGTGTTCCCGGGCGGTAGTGGCGCGCGGCAACGGGCGGGCCCGCATCGAACGCCGTATCGCGTTTGCCGAAGCCGGCGATCGCGCGATCCGGTTCGGGAATCGATTGCACGTAGGCCCACAGTTGCAGCGCGGGCAGCAACGCTTCCCCCATTTTGCGGGCGATCGGGTTGCGTGCGAGTACACCCGCCTGGGCTTTCGCGTAGACGCCGGCGTCGTGCGTCAGATAGCAGCCGGGGCGCAACACCACTTCGACGCGCCCGCTGGCCGATTCGTGGGCGAATTCTTCGGCCACGACGTCGTACCATGCCGAGCCCGCGCCCGAGAGAATGGCCAGCGTGCGGGCGAACCGTCCTTGCGCCGCGAGCAGGCGGGTGGTATCGAGCGCTCGGCGCAAGAACGCGCGCACGGCCTGCTCGTCGGCAAGAATGCCTTCGTAGAGTTCGACGCCCGCGAGCTTGACCGTATCGGCGTTGCGCTCGAGCGCGGACAATACGGCGTCGCGCTGTGCGTCGTCACGCACGCCCGTGCGTCCACGGGGTACGCCCAGCTCCAGCAGCACGGGGAGCGACTTGCGCACGGAACGAAAGAACGCGCCCAACTGATCGACACCGTCAGCTGAATCGACGAGGCAGAAAAACTCGAAATCCGGATCGGTCAACAGCTCGGCGATCATGGCCATATTGCGTCGCCCGACCAGCTGGTTCGCCATCAGCACGCGCTGCACCCCGGCCGCATAGGCCGCGCGCGTCTGGTGCGCGGTGGCGAGCGTAATGCCCCAGGCGCCCGCCGCGAGCTGGCGGCGAAAGAGCTGCGGCGCCATCGTCGTTTTGCCATGCGGCGCGAGCTTCACGCCGTACTCGGCCATGAAGGCCTGCATCCATTTGAGGTTGTGCTCCATGCGGTCGGCGCGCAGCACCGCAGCGGGCAGGCTCACGTCCTCGGCCAACAGATTCCACTCGAGGTTGACGGCCTGGTTCAGCGGCACGCTGGCGCTCGGCACGGAGCCCAGCCCTTTGCCGTAAGGGTCGATCGTGGCGGTTTGGTAGGCGATTTTCATGGCGATCCTGGTGGAGCGTTCGAACGCGGCGCTGGCATGGCTCGAGGCAGGCCGCTCAGACGACGATGGTACGAGGCCGGCCGGCGATCCGCCAGCGGAAAAGGGCGCATTGCGTGCATCGGGCGTAATGGTCGAGTACGATCGTGCGCATGGCGCGCCCGTGTCCCTGCCGGCGCCGCATCCGCCGTAGGAGCTCGTTCATGCATTCCCATCCAGAAGCCGCAGATACGCTAATCCTCGGCGCGATGCTTTACGACGGCACCGGCAACCCGCCCGTCGAGCGCGACGTGGCCGTGCGCGACGGCCGCATCGCCGCGATCGGCAACCTGTCGAACTGGGTTGCCGAGGAGTTCGTCGAGGCCGAAGGGCGCGCGCTGGCGCCCGGTTTCATCGACGTGCACACGCACGACGACATCCACGCGATCCGCTCTCCGCAGATGCTGCCCAAGCTGACGCAGGGCGTGACGACGGTGATCGTCGGCAATTGCGGCATCAGCGCTTCGCCCGTCACGCTCGCGGGCGATCCGCCGGACCCGATGAATCTGCTCGGCGGCGCCGACGCCTTTTGCTATCCGAGTTTCGCGGCCTACCGCGCCGCCGTCAATGCGGCGCGGCCCGCGGTCAATGTCGCGGCGCTGGTCGGTCATACCGCGCTGCGCAACAATCACATGGACCGGCTCGATCGCGCCGCCACGCAAGAAGAGCTCGCGGCGATGCGCGCGCAGCTCGAAGAAGCGCTTGCGCATGGCGCGCTCGGCCTGAGTTCGGGGCTCGCGTATGGATCCGCCAATGCGGCCCCGACCGAAGAGGTGATGGCGCTCGCTGAACCGCTCGCGGCGGCCGGCGCGATCTATACGACGCATATGCGCAGCGAGTTCGACGCGATCCTCGAGGCATTCGACGAAGCCTGCCGCATCGGCCGGCATGCGCGCGTGCCGGTGGTCATCTCGCACCTGAAATGCGCGGGCCCGCGCAACTGGGGCCGCAGCAAAGAAGTCCTCGCTTCGTTCGACTCCGCACGGCGCTTGCAGCCGATCGGTTGCGACTGCTATCCCTACGATCGCAGCTCCACGACGCTCGACCTCGCGCAGGTGACGGGCGATATCGAGATCACGGTGACGTGGTCGACGCCGCATCCGGAGCAGGCGGGCAAGCGCGTGTCGGCAATTGCGCGCGAATGGGGCGTCAGCGAACGGGAAGCGGCTGCGCGCCTGCAACCGGCGGGTGCCGTCTATCACAACATGTCGGAGGACGACGTACGCCGGATTCTGTCGCATCCCGCGACGATGATCGGCTCGGACGGGTTACCGAACGATCCGCTGCCGCATCCGCGTCTATGGGGCGCATTTCCGCGCGTGCTCGGCCATTACGCGCGCGACGAGCAACTGCTGCCGCTCGAGGAGGCCGTTCGCAAGATGACCGGTCTTCCGGCTCGGCGCTTCGGCTTGGAGGGGCGCGGCGAGGTGCGGCGCGGCGCGCACGCCGATCTCGTGTTGTTCGATCCCGCGCGCGTGCTCGATGCGGCGACGTTCGAGCGCCCGCAGGAGGCTGCCGTCGGTATCGATGCCGTCTGGGTCAACGGCGTTGCGAGCTATCGTGGCGGCGAGCCGACCGGGGAGCGGGCCGGCTGCTTCGTCGCACGTGGTCCGCGGGCGACCGGCGACGACTCCCCGCAGGCCTTCTAAGCGCCGAGCGCCGCTGGCTTTCAAGCGCCGAGCGCGTCACTGGCGCGCAGTGCGCGCATTGTCCGGCATCGGCTGATTGTAGTTGGTGCGAAACGGATTGATGTCGAGCCCGCCGCGGCGTGTGTAACGCGCATAGACGGCGAGCTTGACGGGCCGGCATTCGCGCAGGATATCGACGAAGATGCGCTCGACGCACTGCTCGTGAAACCCCGTGTGATTGCGATAGGAGATGATGTAGCGCAAGAGCCCGGCTTGATCGATCTGAGGTCCGACGTAATGAATCTGGAGGCTGCCCCAGTCCGGCTGGCCCGTGACCGGGCAATTCGATTTCAGCAGATTCGAGACGAGCGTCTCTTCGACCGGCGCTTCGCCATGCGCCGCCGTCAGCAGCGCGGGCTCGGGATGATAGACGTCGGCTTCGAGATCGAGCCTGTCCAGCGAGAGCCCCTCGAGTTCGTCCATCGCGAGCTTGTGGAACTCCGCCGGTGTGGCGAGACGCACGGACACGCTCGCGCCGCAGGCCGCCGAAACGTCGCGCTTGAGCATGTCGCGCAGCGCATCGGCGGACTCGATGCGGGTTTGCGCGAACGATCCCAGATAGAGCTTGAACGACTTCGATTCGACGATGTTCGGCGATTCGGCCGGTACGAGGAACGTCGCGATGGCGATCTGCGGCTTGCCGCGCGCGTTGAGCCACGAAAGCTCGTAGGCGTTCCAGATGTCCGTGCCGAAAAACGGCAACTGCGGGCCGATGCCGATCGCCTCACGCGCGAGCGCGCGAGCGATCGGAAACAACAGCGACGAATCGTATTGTTCGGTGTAGGCGGCCGGTTTGCCAAGCGGCGATTGTTCGGGAGTCATGACGATGCTCGATACGCGGTGCCCGGCACGCGAAAGCGCGCTCAGGCCAGAAACAGGCGATAAACGGGGTTGCTACTCTCGTCCCAATACGGATACCCGAGCGTCGACAAAAAGCGCACGAACGCCTCGTTGTCCGCAACGGGTACCTGGATACCGACCAGGATCGAGCTGTAGTCCGCGCCCTGGTTCCGGTAGTGGAAAAGGCTGATGTTCCAGTCCGGCGCCATCGACGACAAAAAGCGCATCAATGCGCCCGGGCGCTCCGGGAACTCGAAGCGAAAGAGGCGCTCGTCGTGCGCCAGAGGCGAGCGCCCACCCACCATATAGCGGATGTGCTGCTTCGAGAGCTCGTCGCTGGTCAGGTCGACGGTGGCGAAGCCGTGCGCCTCGAACGCGCGCGCAATGGCGGCCGATTCGTCGCGGCTCTTGATCTGCACGCCGACGAAGATATGAGCTGCGCTCGCGTCGGCGATGCGGTAGTTGAATTCGGTGACGCTGCGCTCGCCGACGAGTTCGCAAAAGCGCTTGAAGCTGCCGCGTTCTTCGGGAATCGTGACGGCGAAGACGGCTTCGCGCGCCTCCCCGACTTCGGCACGCTCGGCGACGAAACGCATGCGGTCGAAGTTCATGTTCGCGCCCGACGTGACGGCGACGAGCGTTTCGTTTTCGATGCCGGTGCGCTCGGCGTATTGCTTGGCGCCCGCAACGGCGAGGGCGCCAGCCGGCTCGAGCAGGCTGCGGGTATCCTGGAAGACGTCTTTGATGGCGGCGCAAAGCGCGTCGGTGTTCACGATGAGAACGTCGTCGAGATACTCGCGGCACATCCGGAACGTCTCCGTTCCGACGAGCTTGACGGCGGTGCCGTCCGAAAAGAGCCCGACTTCGGCGAGCGTGACGCGCTCGGACGCCTTGATCGACTGCGCCATGGCGCACGAATCCTCGGTCTGCACGCCGATCACCTTGATTTCGGGGCGTACGGCTTTGACATAGGCCGCCACGCCGGCCGCGAGGCCGCCGCCGCCGATCGGCACGAAGATCGCATGAATGGGTGCCTGGTGCTGGCTCAGGATTTCCATCGCGATCGTGCCCTGGCCTGCGATCACATACGGGTCGTCGAACGGATGGACGAACGTCAGTCCGCGCGCTTCCTGCAGCTCGAGCGCATGCGCGTAGGCATCGCTATACGATTCGCCGGTTTGCACCACCTCGACGGTCGGGCCCCCGTGGGCGCGCACCGCGTCGACCTTCACCTGCGGCGTCGTCACCGGCACGACGATGACGGCCTTCACGCCGAGGCGCGCGGCCGAGTAGGCCACGCCTTGCGCATGGTTGCCGGCCGAGGCCGTAATGACGCCGCGCGCGATCGCGTCGGTCGGAATATGGACCATCTTGTTGTAGGCGCCGCGCAGCTTGAACGAAAAGACTGGCTGGTTGTCCTCGCGCTTCAGATAGACGCGGTTCGCCAAGCGCGCCGAAAGATTGCGCGCGGGTTCGAGTTCCGTTTCGCGCGCAACGTCGTAGACGCGGGCCGTGAGGATTTTTTTGAGGTAATCGTGGGACGAGGAGGTCATGGGACGGTGCGCGCTAAGCGCTTGCAGTGCCGGCAGAGGCGGAAATAGTCAATGATAGCGCCAACGGCGGTGTTTTCGGCTCTCGGCGCCCCGTCATCTGCCGGCCGTCCGGTCGGTCGAGCAATGCGTGGCGCGGCGCCCGGCGGCGCCGGCCGACACGAGCAGCGGCCCGCTTCATGCGGTAGAATCCTAGTTTGAGACCAGGACCGGAAAATGCGCTGGCAGCCTCGGACCGCCCACTTGATCCCCGCTCCGCGAGAAGCGCGTCCCGCGGCGGAAAAGTATGTCCGTCACGCGCGATCGCGTCACGCATGAGCCTCTGCCCGTGAAGGCTTGCCGGCGCCGCATCGAGCGGCGGCCAACCGCCTTGAAGCCCAGTTTCCAAACATTGCGCGTGACGCGCGCCGCCGTTTGCGTAATCGACCCGATGCGCAAGCCGGCCCATCGATCCGTCCGACCATGAACGCACCACAAGTATTCGACCCGCACGGCGCCGCCGCGGCATTGGCCGCCGATCCCGAACCGCGGCTGCGCGAGATTCCCTACAACTACACGTCGTTTTCCGATCGCGAAATCGTCATCCGGCTGCTTGGCACCGAAGCCTGGAGCATCCTCGACGAGCTGCGCAACGAGCGCCGCACCGGCCGCTCGGCCCGCATGCTCTACGAAGTGCTGGGCGACATCTGGGTCGTGCGCCGCAATCCGTATCTGCAAGACGATCTGCTCGACAATCCGAGGCGCCGCACGCTGCTCATCGAGGCGCTCGAGCATCGGCTCAATGAAATCGAGAAGCGGCGGCACGCCGATCTCGCCGAGCATCGCGACGACGCGGGACGCGAGCGGGCCGCGCGCGTGGAAACATTGGTCGCGGCCGCGCGCCGCGCGGTGGACGCGTTTGCCGGCGAATTCGCGGCGCTCGCGGAGTTGCGCCGCCGTGCGCTGAAGGTGCTCGGACGCTGCACGCAGAAAGACAACATCCGCTTCGACGGCTTGTCGCGTGTCTCGCACGTGACCGATGCGACCGACTGGCGCGTCGAATATCCGTTCGTCGTGCTCACGCCGGACACCGAGCAGGAAATCGCGCGTCTCGTGAAGGCGTGCTTCGAGCTGGGCCTGACGGTGATCCCGCGCGGCGGCGGCACCGGCTATACGGGTGGGGCCGTGCCGCTCACGCCGTTTGCGGCCGTCATCAATACGGAAAAGCTCGAGCAACTGGGCGCAATCGAGCTCACGGAACTCCCCGGGCTCGCACTCAAGGTGCCGACCATCTTTTCGGGCGCGGGCGTCGTCACGCGTCGCGTCACGGAAGCGGCCGAGGCCGGCGGCTATGTGTTCGCGGTGGATCCGACTTCGCTCGACGCCTCCTGCATCGGCGGCAACATCGCGATGAATGCGGGCGGCAAGAAGGCCGTGCTCTGGGGCACCGCGCTCGACAATCTCGCCTGGTGGCGCATGGTCGATCCGGAGGGCAACTGGCTCGAAGTGACGCGGCTCGGCCACAACCTCGGCAAGATCCACGATGCCGACATGGCGCGCTTCGAGCTGAAGTGGTTCGACGGCGAGCACGCTCCGGGCGAGCGCTTTTTGCGTACGGAAACGTTGGCGATCGAAGGCCGGCGCTTTCGCAAGGAAGGGCTCGGCAAGGACGTCACCGATAAGTTCCTGTCCGGGTTGCCCGGCGTGCAAAAGGAGGGTTGCGACGGCCTCATCACGTCGGCGCGCTGGGTGCTGCACAAGATGCCCGCGCACACGCGCACGGTCTGCCTCGAATTTTTCGGCCAGGCGCGCGAGGCGATACCGAGCATCGTCGAAATCAAGAACTACCTGTTCGAGACGGCGAAGCGCGGCGGCGCGATCCTGGCGGGCCTGGAGCATTTGGACGAACGCTATTTGCGCGCGGTCGGTTACGCGACCAAATCGAAGCGCAATGCCTTCCCGAAGATGGTGTTGATCGGCGACATCGTCGGTGACGATGCCGACGCCGTGGCCTCGGCCACCTCGGAAGTGGTGCGCATGGCCAACGGCAAGAGCGGCGAGGGGTTCGTGGCCGTGAGCGCCGAGGCGCGCAAGCGTTTTTGGCTCGACCGCAGCCGCACGGCGGCGATCGCCAAGCATACGAACGCGTTCAAGATCAACGAAGACGTGGTGATTCCGCTCGATCGCATGGGCGAATACACGGACGGCATCGAGCGGATCAACATCGAGCTGTCGATCAAGAACAAGCTGCAGCTCGTCGATGCGCTCGAAGCGTTTTTCAAGGCCGGGAAGCTGCCGCTCGGCAAAAGCGACGATGCCAACGAGATTCCTAGCGCGGAGTTGCTCGAAGACCGTGTCCAGCAGGCGCTGGCATTGCTCGCGCGTGTGCGTGCGCGCTGGGTCTTCCTGCGCGAGAACCTCGATATGCCGCTTCGCGAGGCGCAGCATACGCTCGTGCAGCTAGGCTACGAGGGGCTTGCCGAGAAGTTCGCCGACCGCGTCGATGGCCAGCCCGATGCAACGGTCTTCGACGTGACGCAGGATCGCACGGTGCGCGTGTCGTGGAAGCAGGAAATCCGCGCCGAGCTGAGGCAGATCTTCAACGGCGGAGAGTTCAAGCCGATCCTCGAAGAGGCGCAGGCCATCCATAAGCAGGTGCTGCGCGGCCGTGTCTTCGTCGCGCTCCATATGCACGCGGGCGATGGCAACGTGCATACGAATATTCCGGTGAACTCGGACAACTACGCGATGCTGCAGGATGCCCACGCGGCGGTCGAGCGCATCATGAAGCTCGCGCGTTCGCTCGACGGCGTGATTTCGGGTGAACACGGCATCGGCATCACCAAGCTCGAATTCCTGACCGATGACGAGATTGCCGAATTCCGCGCCTACAAGGAGCGGATCGACCCGCAAGGCCGGTTCAACAAGGGCAAGCTGCTGCCTGGTGCGGACTTGCGCAACGCCTACACGCCGAGCTTCGGCCTCATGGGTTACGAGTCGCTCATCATGCAGCAGTCCGACATCGGCGCGATTGCCGATTCCGTGAAGGACTGCCTGCGCTGCGGCAAGTGCAAGCCGGTGTGCGCGACGCACGTGCCGCGGGCGAACCTGCTCTACAGCCCGCGCAACAAGATTCTCGCGACGTCGCTGCTGATCGAGGCGTTCCTCTACGAAGAGCAGACCCGTCGCGGCGTGTCGATCAAGCATTGGGACGAGTTCAACGATGTCGCGGACCATTGCACCGTCTGCCACAAGTGCGTGACGCCGTGTCCGGTGAAGATCGACTTCGGCGACGTGTCGATGAACATGCGCAACCTTCTGCGCAAGATGGGCAAGAAGAAGTTCAACCCGGGCACGACCGCGGGCATGTTCTTCCTGAACGCGACGAACCCGCGCACGATCAATCTGGCGCGCACGGCGATGATGGGCGTCGGCTACAAGGCGCAGCGGCTCGGCAACGACCTGCTCAAGCAGTTCGCGAGAAAACAGACCGCGCATCCGCCGGCGACGACGGGCAAGCCGCCCGTCGTCGAGCAGGTGATCCATTTCATCAACAAGAAGATGCCGGGCGATCTGCCGAAGAAGACGGCGCGCGCGCTGCTCGACATCGAAGACAACAAGATCGTGCCGATCATTCGCAATCCGAAGACGACGTCGGTCGATTCGGAAGCTGTGTTCTATTTCCCGGGCTGCGGCTCCGAGCGCCTGTTCTCGCAAGTCGGCCTCGCGACGCAGGCGATGCTGTGGGAGGCGGGCGTGCAGACGGTGCTGCCGCCAGGCTATCTATGCTGCGGTTATCCGCAGCGCGGTGCTGGGCAGTACGACAAGGCCGAGAAGATCGTGACCGACAACCGCGTGCTGTTTCACCGGGTGGCGAACACATTGAACTATCTCGACATCAAGACCGTGGTCGTCTCGTGCGGCACCTGCTACGACCAACTGGCCGGCTATGAATTCGAGAAGATCTTCCCGGGCTGCCGGATCATCGACATCCACGAATTCCTATTGGAAAAGGGCATGAAGCTCGACGGCGTGAAGGGCACGCGGTACATGTACCACGATCCCTGCCATACGCCGATCAAGACGATGGATCCGGTCAAGCTCGTCAACGAGCTGATGGGCGCCGAGAAGGACGGGTACAAAATCGAGAAGAACGACCGCTGCTGCGGCGAATCGGGCACGTTCGCCGTGAGCCGCCCCGACATCTCCACGCAAGTGCGCTTTCGCAAGGAAGAGGAGATCAGAAAGGGGGCGGCCAAATTGCGCGCGCTGCCGATCGTCGATGCGAACGCCGGGGCCGCTGCGAACGGCGAAGCCAACGTCAAGATTCTCACGAGCTGTCCTTCCTGCCTGCAAGGGCTGAAGCGCTACAACGAGGATGCCGACATCGAGGCTGACTACATCGTCGTCGAAATCGCGCGGCGCACGCTCGGCGAGGACTGGATGGTGAACTACGTGCGCCAGGCCAACGATGGCGGGATCGAGCGCGTGCTGGTGTAATAGCGGCCATCGCCGGCTCGATCGGTGACGATCGGGCCGCAACGACGCGAAAGGACGACCATGGACTGCGTATTTTGCCGTGAGGAAGGGGGAACGGTGCTTTGGCAGGATGACGCCATGCGCGTCGTGCTGACCGACGAGATCGACTATCCGGGCTTTTGCCGGGTGATTTGGAATGCGCATGTCGCCGAATTCTCCGATCTTTCCGCCGCTCACCGCGAGCGTTTGATGCGTGTGGTCTATGCTGTCGAACGAGCATTGCGCACAGTCATGCAGCCGGCCAAGGTCAATCTCGCAAGCCTTGGCAACCAGGTGCCGCACCTGCATTGGCACGTGATCCCGCGTTTCACGAACGACGCGCATTTCCCCTTGCCGATCTGGGCGCCGCGGCAGCGCACCGTGTCCGAGGCGCTGCTCGCATCGCGCCGCGCACAGGCCACGCTGCTTGGCGATGCGGTGCGCCGCGAGGTCGTGCAGGCGTTTGCCTGATACCTGCGGTCCGGGGCGCGCTGCGGGTGCCGGCGGCACTGAACACAACGAATATCGAGGCAGTCATGAGCGGACTCACTCCCGATACCCCGGTTCCGACCGGCGTCGTCGTCCATGCGAAATCGCGTGTACTGGAATTGCAATATGCGGACGGGCAGAGCTACCGGGTCCCGTTCGAACTGCTACGCGTCTATTCGCCGTCAGCCGAGGTGCGCGGGCACGGGCCGGGCCAGGAAACGCTCCAGACCGGCAAGCGCGACGTGACGATCGTTTCGATCGCGCCGGTCGGCAACTACGCACTGCAGCCGACATTCTCGGATGGGCACGCCACGGGTCTTTACTCATGGGACTTGCTCCACGATCTGGCCACTCGCCAGGACGCATACTGGAGCGAATACCTGGGCAAGCTCGCCGCGGCAGGAGTGGACCGCGATGCGCCGATGAGCGAGCCCGGCGCCTCCGGTGCGCCGCACGGCCATTGCCACTGAAACCATTGAATAAAAAGCGGAGGATATTCGCGATGAGCAAGACCCACTTCGGCTTCGAAACGGTCGACGAGCGGGACAAGGCCAGGAAGGTCGCGGGCGTGTTCCACTCCGTCGCGTCGAATTACGACTTGATGAACGACCTGATGTCCGGGGGGCTGCACCGGGTCTGGAAGCAGTTCACCATCGGGCAGGCGAACGTGCGTCCGGGTGCGAAAGTGCTCGATATCGCGGGCGGCACGGGCGATCTGTCCAAGGCATTCGCGAAGCGGGCCGGTCCGACGGGCGAAGTGTGGCATACCGACATCAACGAATCGATGTTGCGGGTGGGGCGGGACCGGCTCCTCGATGAAGGTGTCATCACGCCGGCCCTGCTGTGCGACGCGGAGAAGATTCCGTTTCCCGACAATTACTTCGACGTCGTCACGGTCGCTTTCGGGCTGCGCAACATGACGCGCAAGGAAGTCGCGCTCGCCGAGATGCGGCGCGTGCTGAAGCCGGGCGGCCGATTGCTGGTGCTCGAGTTTTCGAAAGTTTGGGAGCCGCTGAAAAAAGCGTACGACCTCTATTCGTTCAAGGTCTTACCCTGGCTCGGCAACAAATTCGCCCGCGATGCCGAAAGCTACCGCTACCTGGCCGAATCGATCCGCATGCACCCGGATCAGGAAACACTGAAAACAATGATGGAACAAGCAGGCCTCGACGCCGTCAAATATTACAATTTGTCAGCTGGCGTGGTAGCCTTGCACGTGGCGACTAAATATTAGCGCCGCTAACCGCTTGTTTTTCGTGAGGAATTTCGAGATGTCCGATCCCCTTCCTGTTGCTTCCAAAAACCTTTCTAAGCCCCTTGCGAGGCGGATCGGCTCCGTTGCGCTGGTCGCGGTGCTGGCGGTGACCACCGTTGCTTCGCTCGATGCAGAAGCGAAGCGGTTGGGGGGCGGACGCACGTTCGGGCGCCAGGCCCAGACCACGCAAACGGCACCGTCCACGGCCACGCAGTCGCAGTCGTCGACGCAGCAGAACTCGCTGCAGTCGGCGCAACCGGCGGCCGCCGCGCGCACGCCGTCGAGCCCGGCGCAGCCGGCGCCCGCGCGTTCGCGCTGGCTCGGCCCCATCGCCGGGTTGGCCGCCGGCCTCGGCATCGCGGCGTTGCTTTCACACTTCGGGCTCGGCGGCGCGTTTGCCAGCATGATGGCAAACGTCATCGTGATCGCGTTGTTGGCGATGGCGGGCATTTGGCTCGTGCGTAAATTCATGTCGCGCCGTCGGGAGCCGGTGCCGGCTTATGGTGCCGCAGCGGCGGGGACCGGTGGCGCGCCGATGCGGGAGTTCGGGGCATCGCGTATGCAGACGGCCGAGCCGGCCGCTTCGAGCGGAGCGATGCCGGGCGCCGCGATGGGCGCTGCGTCAAGCGCGGCATTGCCAGCCGGTTTCGACACCGAAACCTTCCTGCGCCACGCGAAGGTCAACTTCGTTCGGTTGCAGGCGGCGTGGGACGAGGGCAATCTCGCCGACATTCGCGAATTCACGACCCCCGAAATGTTCGCTGAACTGAAGGTCGATATCGATGCGCGGGGCCGCGAACGCGATCAGACCGACGTCGTGCAGCTCAACGCCGAGCTCATCGGCGTCGAAGATCGCGGCAGCGAATATCTGGCGAGCGTGAGGTTCAGCGGCTTGATTCGCGAGTCGGCCGGTGAGTCGGCCGGGCCGTTCGTCGAGGTCTGGAATCTCTCCAAGGCGGCCCGCACGGGCGAGGGCTGGCTGCTGGCCGGCATCCAGCAGATCGCGCAGCACTGAGGGCGACGCGTGGTTCGGGTGCGGCGTCGCGGCCGCACCATGGCGCGCGATGCGGCGGCGGCCGTGCGCGAACCGACGTTACAATAGTGGCCCGCGCAGGCAGCCGCCTCGCGGGCTTTTTTGTCGACCGCAGTTGCTGCTTTAGCTGTTACTGCGGTCCCGAGCCATGTCGAGCCCGATGATCCTTGCCGCCAAGCCCTTTGCCGCAGCCGTCAATCACCTGCTTGCCCGCGAAGCTTGGGCGCGAGAGCGGCTCGTGCCATATTCCGGGAAAACGGCACGTCTCGTCTTCTCTTCGCTTTCCGTCACCTTGGCGGTGCAGCCCGAGGGCTATCTCAATGCGCTCGACGAGCATGAGGGCGCGCTGCCCGATGTCTCCATCGCGGTGCCGGCCGAAGCGGTATCGGCATTCGTGCAGGGTGGGCAGGCTGCGGTCATGAAACATGTAAGGATCGAAGGCGACGCCGAATTCGCGACGCAGCTCGGGAAACTGGCCGAGCACTTGCGCTGGGAGCCGGAAGAGGATCTCGCGCGGCTGATCGGAGACGCCAGTGCTTACCGGATGTCGGCGCTCGTGCGCACGGCCGGCGAGCGGGCACTGCGCGCGGGACGCAATTTGCGCGACGCGGCGGCCGAGTATTTGCTCGACGAGAACCCCCAGCTCGTGCGGCGCACGTTGCTCGAAAGTTTCAACACCGAGCTCGCGCGGGCGCGCGATGCCCTTGCACGCGTGGAAAAGCGTATCGAGCGCATCGAGGCCCAAGCCGGCGCCGGCGGCGCTTCGATTTCGCGCGGCACCCGCTAGCGAGGCCACGGACTTTTCCATGCGTTTTCTGCGCTTTATCAAGATCGTCTATACGGTCATCCGGTTCGGCCTCGACGAAATGATGCTGGCCCGCATCAACGACCGCCGCGTGCGGTTCCTGCTGCGCATCGGCACGATCGGGCGTCGCTTCAAGTCGCCGCCGGCGGTGCGGCTGAGGCTCGCGCTGGAGAGCCTGGGCCCGATTTTCGTCAAGTTCGGTCAAGTGCTGTCGACACGGCGGGATCTGCTTTCGCTCGACGTGGCGATCGAGCTCGCGAAGCTGCAGGATCAGGTGCCGCCATTCGATTCGGATGTCGCCATCGATATCATCGAAAAATCGCTCGGCGCCAAGGTCGACGCGCTGTTCGACGAATTCGAGCGCGTGCCGGTGGCGAGCGCATCGATCGCGCAAGTGCACTTCGCGAAGGTCAAGGCGGGGCAGCATGCCGGCAAGTCCGTCGCCATCAAGGTGCTTCGGCCGAACATGCTGCCCGTCATCGATTCCGATCTGGCGCTTTTGCGCGACATCGCGGTCTGGGCGGAGCGGCTATGGGCCGACGGCAAGCGCCTCAAACCACGCGAAGTCGTTGCCGAATTCGACAAATACCTCCACGACGAACTCGACTTGATGCGCGAGGCCGCCAACGGCAGCCAGTTGCGCCGCAACTTCATCGGGCTCGATCTGTTGCTCGTCCCGGAGATGTACTGGGAGTTCTGTACGCAGAACGTGCTCGTCATGGAGCGCATGGTCGGCGTTCCGATCAGCCAGGTCGAGACGCTGCGCGAGGCGGGCGTGGACATTCCAAAGCTCGCGCGCGAAGGTGTGGAGATTTTCTTCACACAAGTTTTCCGGGACGGCTTTTTTCATGCCGATATGCACCCGGGCAACATTCAGGTCAGCCTCGATCCAGCGCATTTCGGGCGCTATATCGCGCTCGACTTCGGCATCATCGGCGCGCTGTCGGACTTCGACAAAAACTATCTGGCGCAAAACTTCCTGGCGTTTTTCAAACGCGACTATCACCGCGTGGCGACGCTGCATTTGGAATCGGGCTGGGTTCCGCCCACCACTCGCGTCGAAGAACTCGAAAGTGCGATTCGCGCCGTGTGCGAGCCCTATTTCGACCGGGCCCTGAAAGACATCTCGCTCGGGCAGGTGTTGCTCAGGCTGTTTTCGACCTCGCGGCGCTTCAATGTCGAGATTCAGCCGCAGCTCGTGTTGTTGCAAAAGACGATGCTCAATGTCGAGGGACTCGGCCGCTCGCTCGATCCGGAGCTCGATCTGTGGAAGACGGCGAAGCCTTACCTCGAACGCTGGATGAACGAACAGATCGGCATCCGGGGCTGGCTGGACCGGCTGCGCGTCGAAGCGCCGCAGTGGAGCAAGACGCTGCCGCAGTTGCCGCGCCTCGTGCACAATGTGCTGGCCGGCCGCCACGACGGTACGCGTGGGGCGCAGGACACGGTGATTCAGATGCTGCTCGTCGAACAGCGGCGTACGAATCGGCTGTTGCAGGCGCTCCTCCTGTTCGGCGTGGCGATGGGCGTCGGCGCGGTGGCCGCGCGGTTCTGGCTCGTGCTGGCATACGGTGGGTGAGACCGGAGCCCCTCTATGAGCGATTCGACGCAGCCCGGCAGCGAGCCGACCTTCGATTCCCGCGATCCCGGCTCGGCCCACTTCTGGGACGAGCGTTTTCGCAAGGGGTTCACGCCCTGGGATCAGGCGGGGGTGCAGCATGCGTTTCTCGCTTTCATGGCGCGCACCGAACGGTGCCCCGTGTTGATCCCGGGTTGCGGTAGCGCGTATGTGGCACTCGCGCTCGCTCGAGCCGGCTGGACCGTGCGCGCCATCGATTTTTCGGCCGATGCGGTGGCGGCCGCCCGTGCGCAGCTCGGAGAATTCGGCGCGCTGGTCGAGCAGGCCGATTTTTTCAGCTACATGCCGCCGTTCGAGCCGGGGTGGATCTACGAGCGGGCGTTTTTCTGCGCGCTGCCGCTGGCACGCCGCGCCGATTACGTCCAACGCATGGCGCAACTGCTGGCGCCGGGCGGCTTGCTCGCCGGCTTCTTTTTCTCGGCTCGACACCCAAGGGGCCGCCCTTCGGTATCGAGCGTACCCAACTCGAGGCGCTCTTCGCACCGTCGTTCGAGCTCGTCGAAGACGCGCCGGTCGACGACTCCCTACCCGTCTTCACCGGGCGCGAGCGCTGGCTCACGTGGCGCCGCCGCTGAGGCCCTTTCCGGGGCCTTGAATTTCGCGCCGACGCCCCCATCTCGGAACGGCCCGGCCCCCGGCTGCCTGAAATCAGACCGGGGCCGGTTGCGGTTATAATTCAACGCTTTGTACGCACCGAACCGTTTTGTCGGAATTGCCGGGAAGAGAATCATGCCCATCTACGCTTATCGCTGCGAATCGTGCGGATTCGAAAAAGACGTGCTTCAGAAAATGAGCGACGCACCGCTCACGCAGTGTCCGGAGTGCAAGAGCGAGGCATTTCGGAAGCAAGTGACGGCCGCGGGCTTTCAATTGAAGGGCTCGGGCTGGTACGTCACCGATTTTCGTGGCGGCTCCAGGGGCGCCGGTGCCGCGGCGAATGGCCAGAAAGACAGCGGCGAATCGAAGACGGCGTCGGGTGATTCTGGAACCGCTACGGGAACCGCTTCGTCGGCTTCCGCGACGTCCGCGGCTTCGACGGGCGGGGGCGGCTCGACCGGTTCCGGTACGACGGCATCCAGCACGGCGGACGCCTGATCCGCTGCATCGCGCCGATCGGTGACCGGGCAGGCAGCCGGGCGGCTTCCGGCGCGCTCGAGGCTGGCCGTCCTCGAATGCGCTTTCGGACGCCGCGCCGAACCTTTTCCGCGGTTTTCTGACGGTATACATGAAAAACACGACGTTCAAATCCGTATTCCTGACCGGTCTGTTGGTTCTCGTGCCCCTGGCGATCACGCTATGGGTGCTCGGGCTCATCATCGGTACGATGGACCAGACGCTGCTCTTGCTGCCGGCTTCGTGGCAGCCCGAGAAGCTCTTCGGCTTCCATCTGCCGGGCATCGGCGCGCTGCTGACGCTGGCGTTCATCTTCATCGTCGGCCTGTTCACCCAGAACTTCGTCGGTCAGAAGCTCGTGACCTGGTGGGACGCCATCGTGCGTCACATCCCGATCGTGGGCCCGCTGTATACGAGCGTGAAACAGGTCTCGGACACGCTGTTGTCGAGCAGCGGCAATGCGTTTCGAAAAGCGCTTCTGATCGAATACCCGCGGCGCGGCTCTTACACGATCGCTTTTTTGACGGGTGTGCCGGGCGGCGATGTCCTCAACCACCTGAACACCGAGCACGTGAGCGTCTATGTGCCGACGACGCCCAACCCCACCTCCGGTTTTTTCCTGATGGTGCCGAAAAGCGAAGTCATCGAGCTCGATATGAGCGTCGATGCGGCGCTCAAGTACATCGTCTCGATGGGTGTGGTCGCCCCCGCGGCGCCGCCCGCGGCCGCCCTGGCGCGCCGGCCCGTCGAACCGCCTCTTTAAATACCGGGCGAAACGCGTAGCGTTCATCGCTCAATCATGCAAACGATAGACGAACACCATGTCGATGAGATCTGAATACTGCGGTCTGGTGACCGAACACCTGCTGGGTCAAACCGTTGCGCTCTGCGGGTGGGTGCATCGCCGGCGCGACCACGGCGGCGTCATTTTCATCGACCTGCGCGACCGCGAAGGCCTGGTCCAGGTCGTTTGCGATCCCGATCGTGCCGACATGTTCAAAGCCGCAGAGGGTGTGCGCAACGAGTTCTGCGTGCGCGTTGTCGGCGTCGTGCGCAACCGCCCCGAGGGTACGATCAACGCGGGCCTGAAGAGCGGCAAGATCGAAGTGCTCTGCCATGAGCTCACCGTGCTCAACGCATCGGTCACGCCGCCGTTCCAGCTCGACGACGACAATCTCTCGGAAACCACGCGCCTGACGCACCGTGTGCTCGATCTGCGCCGTCCGCAAATGCAGCACAACCTGCGTTTGCGTTACCGCGTGGCGATCGAAGTGCGCAAGTACCTCGACGCGCAGGGCTTCATCGATATCGAAACGCCGATGCTCACGAAGAGCACGCCCGAAGGCGCGCGCGACTACCTCGTGCCGTCGCGTGTGAACGCCGGGCAGTTCTTCGCGCTGCCGCAGTCGCCCCAGCTTTTCAAGCAGCTTTTGATGGTGGCGAACTTCGATCGCTACTATCAGATCGTCAAATGCTTCCGCGACGAGGACCTGCGGGCCGACCGTCAGCCGGAATTCACGCAAATCGACTGCGAAACGTCGTTCCTCTCGGAACAGGAAATCCGCGATCTTTTCGAAAAGATGATCCGGCACGTGTTCAAGGAAACGATCGATGTCGCGCTCGACGATCCGTTCCCGGTCATGCAGTACGCCGAGGCGATGGCGCGTTTCGGTTCGGACAAGCCCGACCTGCGTGTGAAGCTCGAGTTCACCGAGCTGACTGATGCCATGAAGGACGTCGAGTTCAAGGTATTCAGCGCACCTGCCAATACGAAGGACGGCCGTGTCGCGGCGCTGCGCGTGCCCAAGGGCAGCGAGCTCTCGCGCGGCGACATCGACGGGTATACGGAGTTCGTGCGCATTTACGGCGCGAAAGGCCTCGCCTGGATCAAGGTCAACGATGCCGCGAAGGGGCGTGACGGTCTGCAAAGCCCGATCGTCAAGAACCTGCACGATGCGGCGATTGCGGCGATCCTCGAGCGCACCGGCGCTGAGGACGGCGACATCGTTTTCTTTGCCGCCGATCGCGCGAAGGTGGTCAACGACAGCCTCGGCGCATTGCGTCTGAAGATCGGCCATTCGGAATTCGGCAAGGCGAACGGCCTTGTCGAGCAAGGCTGGAAGCCGCTGTGGGTCATCGATTTCCCGATGTTCGAATACGACGAGGAAGAGGCGCGCCACGTCGCCGCTCACCATCCGTTCACTAGCCCGAAAGATGAGCACCTCGAGTATCTCGAGACGGACCCGGGCCGTTGCCTCGCGAAAGCTTACGATATGGTGCTCAACGGCTGGGAGATCGGCGGCGGATCCGTGCGGATCCATCGCGAAGAGGTGCAAAGCAAGGTCTTCCGCGCGCTGAAGATCGGTCCGGACGAGGCGCGTGCGAAGTTCGGCTTCCTGCTCGACGCGCTGCAGTACGGCGCGCCGCCGCATGGCGGGATTGCGTTCGGTCTCGACCGCATCGTGACGATGATGGCGGGTGCCGATTCGATTCGCGATGTCATTGCGTTCCCGAAGACGCAGCGTGCGCAATGTCTGCTGACGCAAGCGCCGAGCCCCGTCGACGAGCGCCAACTGCGCGAGCTGCACATCCGACTGCGCCAGCCCGAGCAGCCGAAGGCGTAAGCTGTTGCTCTCGCGCGGCGTGCCGCGCGGATCATCGGAAAAGGCGCTTCGGCGCCTTTTGTCAAAGCCATGCAAAAACCGCCGAAGATCCCGGAGTCCGTTCTCGTCGTCATTTACACGCCGGAGCTCGACGTGCTCGTCATCGAGCGCGCCGACCGGCCTGGGTTCTGGCAATCCGTGACCGGGTCGAAGGACAGCCTCGATGAACCGCTGACGCAGACCGCGATGCGCGAGGTGGCGGAGGAAACGGGCATCGCCATCGGCAGTGCCGACGTGCCGGCGAACGCGCTCGTCGATTGGGGCCAGCACATCGAGTACGACATCTACCCGGTCTGGCGCCATCGCTATGCCGAAGGCGTCACTCGCAACCTGGAGCACTGGTTCGGGCTCGAAGTGCCGCGGCGGCTCGAGGTGAAGCTCGCACCGCGCGAGCACACCGCTTACCTCTGGCTGCCCTACGAGCAAGCGGCGGCCCGGTGCTTTTCGTCGTCCAACCGCGACGCGATCCTGCAGTTGCCGCGTCGCTTGCGAGCGCGCGGCGAATGAGCCGTCACGGCGCGCGCCGGTTGGCGCGCTTCGGCGCGGCGCTGGTGTCGCGGCGTCGTTCGATCCGCCTTGCCTTTACCGCCGGCAATCGCGTGCGCCTTTTCGGGACGGGCGATGCCTACTTCGCGGCGCTCGTTGCCCGCATCGACGCGGCGCAGCACGACGTGGCGCTCGAAACGTATATCTATTGCGACGATGCAGCCGGCCGTCCGGTATCGGAGGCGCTGACGCGCGCGGCCGCGCGCGGCGTGCGCGTGCGCGTGATCACCGACGGCATCGGCACGGGCCGGCTTCCGCTCTTCGACGCGTGGCGTGAAGCCGGCGTCGAACACCGCATCTACAATCCGCACCTGTTCGGCCGGTTCGGCTTTTCGCGCACGCATCGGAAGATCGCTTTTGTCGACGGAATCGCCGCGTTTTGCGGGGGCATCAATATCGTCGACGATTACGATGCCGGCGCTTTGCGCCTGCCGTTCCCGCGTTGGGATTTTGCCGTGGAATTGAACGGGCCCGTCGTTGCGCAGGTACGAGCGGCGTTCGACATCCAATGGCGCCGTCTGGAGATCGGCCATCGGCCGAATCCGCTCGACGCGCTGCGCGCGGGCATGCGGGGTATTTCGTCAGCCCCTGGCGTGCGTGCGCGGCGCGCCGCGCCTTTGACGGCCGGCGAGCCAGCCGTCGCATTCATCGCGCGCGATAATCTCGTGAACCGCCGCGCGATCGAAAAGGCCTACCTCGTGGCGATCGGCCGCGCGCGCCGCGAAATCCTCGTCGCCAACCCCTACTTCATGCCGGGACGCCGAATGCGTCGCGCGCTCGTGCGCGCGGCAAGGCGCGGCGTGGATGTGCGCCTGCTCGTCGGCAGAAAGGAATTCGTCGTACTCGATCATGCCGTGCGCTACCTCTATCGAACACTGTTGATGGCGGGCGTGCGTATCGGGGAGTATGAAAAGACGATGCTGCATGCCAAGGTGGCGGTCATCGATTCGAGTTGGGCGACGATCGGTTCGTCCAATCTCGATGCGCTTAGCCTGGTGCTCAACAATGAAGCGAATGTCGTGCTCGTCGAGCACGACGAAATCGGTCTTTTGCGCCGCGCGATTCTCGCGGCCTTCGACGATGGGAGACCGATCGACGCCGTCCGCTATGCGGCACGCCCCTGGTACGAGCGGGTCGTGAACCGGGCGGCCTATATGGTCTACCGCATGGCAATGAAACTGCTCACGATCGGCGGCTACGACTGAGGGCAATCCGCGAAAGCCCTCTATCCCGATACCGGCGAATGCGGCAATACTCCGATCATCGGAACTCTGCCCGGTTAGATCGGGTTTTCTAATAAAGTCCTTGTTTCGACGACGGCTGCGCTCAATAATAGTACGGCCGTTCGTTTTTGGATGGAATCCTATAAGAACGGTATTTGGCCATGCGAAAAGGTGAACAGACGCGCGCCGCGATTCTCGATGCTGCGCTTGACCTGGCGAGCCGCGATGGGCTCGAGGGCCTGACGATCGGGCTTTTGGCCGAGCGTATGCAGATGAGCAAGAGCGGCGTGTTCGCGCACTTTGGCTCGCGCGAAGATTTGCAGGTGGAGGTGGTGCGCGAGTACCACCGCCGCTTCGAGGAAGAGGTCTTCTTCCCGAGCCTGCGCGAGCCGCGCGGGTTGCCGCGTTTGCGTGCAATGCTGAGCCGCTGGATCGAGAAGCGCATCCAGGAAGTGACGACGGGATGCATCTATATCAGCGGCGCGGTCGAGTACGACGATCGCGGCGACAATCCGGTCCGCGAAGAGCTCGTCGCGAGTGTGTCGACCTGGCGTGCGGCATTGCTGCGCGCGATTTCGCAGGCGTTGGCGGAGGGGCATTTGCGTCCGGATACCGATCCGAATCTGATGCTTTTCGAACTGTATAGTTTCACGCTCGGTCTGCATCATGATGCACGCTTTCTGCACCTGCCGGATGCGGTGCGACTGACGTGGGCCGCGTTGGAAAAGACGATCGTCTTGTATCAGTGCGAGCCGGGCCGCCCCAAGCGCACTGATGCCCCCTCGGGGGGCAGTGAACGAAGTGAGCGTGGGGGCGGTTCATCGCAAAGTCAGAGCGAAAGCCGTTAGCGGGCGCGCGGGCCATCGATACCCGCCCGCGCGACGGCCGAGCTGATCGCTGCATATCTTGGGAGGGGAGTCATGGGTCAGTACGCCGCGCCGTTGCGGGACATGCAGTTCGTCATGCACGAGCTGCTCGATGTCGAAGCCGAACTGAAAGGCATGCCGAAACATGCCGATCTGGATGCCGATACGATCAACCAGGTGCTCGAGGAGGCCGGCAAGTTCTGCTCGGAGGTGCTCTTCCCGCTGAACCAGACCGGCGACCGCGAAGGCTGCGTCTATCAGGGCGACGGTGTCGTCACGACGCCGAAGGGTTTCAAGGAGGCCTACGCGCAATACGTCGCGGCAGGTTGGCCCGCGCTCGGCTGCGACCCTGAATACGGTGGCCAGGGCCTGCCCGCATTCGTCAACAACGCGCTGTATGAAATGGCCAACTCGGCCAATCAGGCCTGGACGATGTATCCGGGGCTCTCTCATGGCGCCTACGAATGTTTGCGGGAGCACGGCACGCCGGAGCAGCAGCGCGTCTATCTGCCGAAGCTCGTGGCCGGCACGTGGACGGGCACGATGTGCCTGACCGAGCCCCATTGCGGTACGGACCTCGGCATTCTGCGCACGAAAGCCGAGCCCGCGCTCGACGGCTCCTACTCGATCACCGGCACCAAGATCTTCATTTCGAGCGGCGAGCACGATCTCGCCGAAAACATCGTGCACCTCGTGCTTGCCCGGCTGCCCGACGCGCCGCCGGGAACGAAGGGCATTTCGCTTTTCATCGTGCCGAAATTCGTGCCGAACGCAAGCGGCGAGATCGGCGAGCGCAATGGCGTCAAGTGCGGCTCGATCGAGCACAAGATGGGCATCCACGGCAACGCCACCTGCGTCATGAATCTCGACAACGCGAAGGGTTGGCTCGTGGGCGAGCCGAACCGCGGGCTGCAGGCCATGTTCGTGATGATGAACGCGGCGCGGCTCGGCGTCGGCATGCAAGGGCTCGGCCTTACGGAAGTCGCGTACCAGAACTCGCTCGCCTATGCGAAGGAGCGCTTGCAGATGCGCTCGCTGACCGGGCCCAAAGCACCGGACAAGCCGGCGGACCCGATCATCGTGCATCCGGACGTTCGCCGCCTGCTGCTGACGCAAAAGGCCTATGCCGAGGGCGGGCGTGCATTCACGTACTGGTCGGCACTGCAGATCGACAAGGAACTCTCCCACGCCGACGAATCGGTGCGCAAGGAAGCGGCCGATCTCGTCGCTCTGCTGACGCCGATCATCAAGGCGTTCCTGACCGACAACGCATTCGAATGCACGAATCACGCCATGCAGGTCTTCGGCGGTCACGGCTTCATTTCCGAATGGGGAATGGAGCAGTACGTGCGCGACGCGCGCATCAACATGATCTACGAAGGCACGAACGCCGTGCAGGCACTCGATCTGCTGGGCCGCAAGGTGCTCGGCGACATGGGCGCGAAGCTCAAGAAATTCGGCAAGCTCGTGTCGGATTTCGTCGAAGAGCAGGGCGTGAAGCCCGAGATGCAGGAGTTCGTCAATCCGCTGGCCGACATCGGCGAGAAAGTGCAGAAGCTGACGATGGAAATCGGCATGAAGGCCATGCAGAACCCGGACGAGGTCGGGGCGGCGGCCGTGCCCTATCTGCGCACAGTGGGGCACCTCGTGTTTTCGTATTTCTGGGCCCGCATGGCGCGCATCGCGCTCGACAAAGAGGCGTCGGGCGATCCGTTCTATAAGTCGAAACTTGCCACCGCGCGTTTTTACTTCGCCAAACTGCTGCCCGAGACGGCCGCCACGATTCGTATGGCGCGTGCCGGTGCAAAGCCATTGATGGACATCGACGAGGCGCTTTTCTGAACGATGACGAGATTCGCCGACGTCTTCGTTCGACGCGTCCGTTTCATATCGGCCGGCTGCCGCAAGGTGCGCCTGATGCGCCCAAGCGGGGGCCGGCAAACCGCATGACTCCGAGGGAGAATTGACGTGAGCAACCTGATCATTCGCAAGGTGGCCGTGCTCGGTGCCGGCGTGATGGGTGCGCAGATCGCGGCGCATCTGATCAATGCCAAGGTTCCGGTGCTGCTCTTCGATCTGCCGGCCAAGGAAGGCCCCAAAAACGGGATCGCCCTGAAAGCGATCGAGAATCTCAAGAAGCTCTCGCCCGCGCCGTTCGGCGTCAAGGACGACGCGCGCTTTCTCGAGCCGGCCAATTATGAAGACGACATCGCCCGGCTGGGCGAGTGCGATCTCGTCATCGAAGCCATCGCCGAGCGCATGGACTGGAAGCATGACCTCTACAAGAAGGTCTCGCCGCATCTCGCGCCGCATGCGATTTTCGCCACGAATACTTCGGGGCTGTCGATCGGCAAGCTGTCGGACGGATTCTCCGACGAACTCAAAGCGCGCTTTTGCGGCGTGCATTTCTTCAATCCGCCGCGCTACATGCATCTCGTCGAGCTGATTCCGACGCCGCATACGCGTGCGCAGATTCTCGACGATCTCGAGACGTTCTTGACGAGCGTCGTCGGCAAGGGCGTCGTGCGGGCCAAGGATACGCCGAACTTCATCGCCAATCGCGTCGGCGTGTTCTCGATTCTTGCCGTGATCGCGGAAGCGCAGAAGTTCGGTCTGCGCTTCGACGAGGTCGACGATCTGACCGGCGCGCGGCTCGGCCGCGCCAAATCGGCGACGTTCCGTACCGCCGATGTCGTCGGCCTGGACACGATGGCCCATGTCATCAAGACGATGCAGGACAATCTCGCCGACGATCCGTTTGCGCCCGTCTATGAAACGCCGGCCGTACTGGCGGAGCTCGTGAAGCAGGGCGCGCTCGGCCAGAAGACCGGGGCAGGCTTTTACAGGAAGGAAGGCAAGGCCATCAAGGTGCTCGACCCGAAATCGGGTACCTATATCGAAGGCGGTGCCAAGGCGGACGAGCTCGTCGGCCGCATTCTCAAGCGCCCGGCCGCGGAACGGTTGAAGCTGCTGCGCGAATCGGAGCACCCGCAGGCCCAGTTCCTCTGGGCGATTTTCCGCGACGTATTCCACTACATCGCCGTGCATCTCGAGTCGATCGCCGATAACGCGCGCGATGTCGATCTGGCGATCCGTTGGGGCTTCGGCTGGAACGATGGACCGTTCGAAGGTTGGCAGGCGGCCGGCTGGAAGCAGGTCGCCGAATGGGTGCAGGAAGACGTCAGCGCGGGCAAGGCGCTTTCGAAGGCGCCGCTGCCGTCGTGGGTGTTCGAAGGTGCGGTGGCCGAAAGCGGTGGTGTGCATACGAACGAGGGCTCGTGGTCGCCCGCCGCGGGCAAGTTCGTGCCGCGCCCGGCGCTTCCCGTCTATGACAAGCAGGTGTTCCGCGCACCGCTCGTCGGCGAAACCGGGATCGATCCGAAGACCGACGGCAAGACGCTTTTCGAAACCGATGCGGTGCGCGCCTGGGTCGATCCGCGCGCAGGTGAAGACGATGTGGTCGTCGTGTCGTTCAAGAGCAAGATGAACACGATCGGCCCGAGCGTGATCGACGGGATCGTGCAGGCGATCGAGCTCGCCGAGAAGGCGTACAAGGCCGTGGTCGTCTGGCAGCCGACCTCGCTCAAGCTCGGGACGCCGGGCGGTCCGTTTTCAGCCGGTGCCAATCTCGAGGAGGCCATGCCCGCTTTCATGATGGGCGGCGCCAAGGGCATCGAGCCGTTCGTGAAGAAATTCCAGCAGGGGATGTTGCGGATCAAGTATGCGAACGTCCCCGTCGTCGCGGCGATCTCGGGCATCGCGCTCGGTGGCGGTTGCGAGCTGGTTCTGCACAGTGCGAAGCGCGTCGCGCACATCGAAAGCTACATCGGCCTCGTCGAAGTGGGTGTCGGGCTCGTGCCGGCCGGGGGCGGGCTCAAGGAAGCGGCATTGCGGGCCGCCGACGCGGCCGCGGCGATCGGCGCGCCGACGGGCGAACTGTTGAAGTTCATCGGCAAATCGTTCGAGAACGCGGCGATGGCCAAAGTCTCCGGCTCGGCGCTCGAGGCGCGTGCAATGGGGTATCTCAAGCCGTCCGACACGATCGTCTTCAACGTGTTCGAGCTGCTCGATACCGCGAAGAAGGAGGCGCGCGCGCTGGCCGCGGCAGGCTACCGTCCGCCGTTGCGTGCCACGCAGATTCCGGTGGCGGGCCGCTCCGCGATCTCGACGATCAAGGCTCAACTGGTCAACATGCGCGACGGCAACTTCATCAGCGCTCACGATTTCCTGATCGCTTCGCGTATTGCCGAGGTGATCTGCGGCGGCGACGTGGAAGCCGGCAGTCTCGTCGACGAGGAATGGCTGCTGACGCTCGAGCGGCGCGCTTTCGTCGAATTGCTCGGCACGCAAAAGACGCAGGAGCGGATCATGGGCATGCTGCAGACCGGCAAGCCGGTGCGCAATTAACGAGAGTCGCATTCAGGAGCTGCAAATGAGCAAACAGTTGCAAGACGCATATATCGTCGCGGCGAGCCGTACGCCGATCGGCAAGGCGCCGCGCGGCGCGTTCAGGAACACGCGGCCCGACGAGCTGCTCGTCCATGCGATCAAGGCGGCCGTGGCGCAGGTACCGGGGCTCGATACGAAAGTGATCGAGGATGCGATCGTCGGCTGCGCGATTCCCGAAGCGGAGCAAGGCCTCAACGTCGCGCGGATCGGTGCGCTGCTGGCGGGCTTGCCGCAATCGGTCGGCGGCGTGACCGTCAACCGGTTTTGCGCATCGGGCGTGACGGCGCTGGCCATGGCTGCCGATCGCATTCGCGTCGGCGAGGCCGATGCGATGATCGCGGGCGGTTGCGAATCGATGAGCATGGTGCCGATGATGGGCAACACGCCGTCGATGTCACCGCACATTTTCGATCGCGACGAAAATATCGGCATCGCCTACGGCATGGGGCTCACCGCCGAGCGCGTCGCCGAACGGTGGAAGGTGAGCCGCGAGGATCAGGACAAGTTTTCGCTCGAATCGCACCGCAAGGCGATCGCGGGACAGCAGGCGGGCGAGTTCCGCGATGAGATCGCACCGTTTCAAATCGTCGAGCGCGTGCCCGATCTCGCGAGCGGCGAGGTCAGGACCAAAACGCGCGAGATCGCGCTCGACGAGGGGCCGCGCCCCGATACGTCGCTCGAAGGGCTGGCGAAGCTGCGTGCGGTGTTCGCCAACAAGGGCTCGGTGACGGCGGGCAACAGCTCGCAAACGTCGGACGGTGCGGGTGCGCTGATCGTCGTCTCCGAAAAGATTCTCAAGCAGTTCGGGCTGACGCCGCTCGCTCGCTTCGTGAGCTTCGCCGTGCGTGGCGTGCCGCCGGAAGTCATGGGCATCGGCCCGAAAGAGGCGATTCCGGCGGCGCTCAAGGCTGCGGGGTTGAAGCAGGACGATCTGGACTGGATCGAACTCAATGAAGCATTCGCCGCGCAATCGCTGGCGGTGATTCGTGAATTGGGCCTCGATCCGGCCAAGATCAATCCGTTGGGCGGTGCGATTGCGCTTGGCCATCCGCTCGGTGCGACGGGCGCGATCCGCGCGGCCACGGTCGTCCATGGTCTGCGTCGGCGCAATCTGAAGTACGGCATGGTGACGATGTGCGTCGGCACCGGTATGGGCGCCGCGGGCATCATCGAGCGGCTTTGAGGGGGGGCACCTGGCCGTGTACGGAGTTCGCGGGCGGATGATCGGGTGCTCGCCGACCGCCCGCGAATGCTTTGTCCCGTAACAATCTTCGAGGAGACGCAGGCAATGGATATTTTGGTCGAACGCGCCGAAGGCGTCATGACGATAACGTTCAACCGGCCGGAGAAGAAAAACGCGATTACGTCCTCGATGTATCGTGCGATGACCGACGCACTCGCGCACGCACATGACGACGCCAGCGTGCGTGCGATTCTGATTCGCGGCGGCGCGGCAGCGTTCAGCGCGGGCAACGACCTCGAAGACTTCATGAAATCGCCGCCGACGGATGCCGATGCGCCGGTCCTGCAGTTCCTGCGGAGCATCAGCACGGTCGACAAGCCGGTGGTCGCGTCGGTCGCCGGCGTCGCGATCGGCATCGGCACGACGCTGCTGCTTCACTGCGATATCGTCTACGCCGCTGAATCGGCGGTTTTTTCGCTGCCGTTTGCGCAACTGGGGCTGTGCCCCGAGGCCGCATCGAGCTTGCTGCTGCCGCGTCTTTGCGGCCATCAGCTCGCGGCCGAGAAGCTGTTGCTCGGTGAGCCGTTCGACGCCGACGAAGCGCACAGAATGGGGATCGTGAATCGGTTGCTACCGGCTGCCGACCTCGAAGCCTTTGCATTCGGGCAGGCGACGAAGCTGGCTGCGTTGCCCGCTTCGTCGCTGCGCGTCACGAAGATGCTGATGAAGCGCGCACACGCACATGAAGTCGCCGAGCGCATGAACGACGAAGTCGTCCACTTCGGCAAGATGCTGCTTTCGCCGGAGGCGCGCGAGGCGATGACCGCGTTTTTCCAAAAGCGCAGACCCGATTTCAGGCAGTTCGATTGAACAGGCCTAGGCCGTCGTGTAGTCCACGTAGCCCGCTTCGCGGCAGAAACTGAGCAGGCGAATTCCGGCTTGCCGGGCGATCGAAACCGCCAGCGACGAAGGTGCCGAGATCGTCGCGACCATCGGGATGCCGACACGTGCCGCTTTTCGTACGAGCTCATAGCTCGCGCGGCTAGACAGGAAGACGAACCCGTCCGTCGTATCGGCGCGCTGCAGTATGAGATGGCCGATCAGCTTGTCCAACGCGTTGTGGCGTCCCACGTCCTCGAACGCCGCGACGATCGATCCCTCGCTGTCGCACCAGGCGGCGGCGTGCAAGCCGCCCGTGAGTCTCGTCAGGACTTGATGCTCGGGCAGCTCGCGCGCCGCGCGCGCGATCGCATCGGGAGCCAGCCGTGCGAGAAAACCATGCTCGGGTACTCGTTCGGGGGTGAGGTCGAGCAAGTCGATGCTTTCGATGCCGCAGACGCCGCAGCCCGTGCGGCCCGCCAGCGCGCGGCGGCGGTCCTTGAGCGCGACGAATGCCTGCTGAACGACCGTCAGCGCCACCTCGGCGTAGGGAATGGGTGCCGCGTCGGCATGGATCGCAACCTCGATGTCATGGATATCGCTACCGCGCTCGACGATGCCCTCGGAAATCGAAAACCCGACGGCGAACGCCTCCAGATCGCGCGGGGTGCACATCATCACCGCATGCGAAATCCCATTGAATACGAGGGCGACAGGCCATTCCTGGCCGATGCGGTCGGTCACGGACTCGACCGCGCCCGCTCGGTGCCGGCGCACCGGTTGTTCGATGGCGCCGGCTTGCTCGGCGTAGTCCAGTGGGTCGTTCAAGGTCGCTCCTCGGCATGTTCCAGGTGACCGGACGGTGCGTTGCGCCATTGCCGGTCGAATAAGGTTCTAAAATACCCGAAGCCAGCTCGGCCTGCCGGACGAGGCATTGCCGCCTCGAAACACGAGGACTCGGTCATGGGATTGCACGAATCGCCGCTGATGTTCGATTTCGAAGCCGTATCGTCGGAAAACCTCAAATTCATGCCGATGTCGGTCCGCTTCAATCTGGATCGCTTCGGACTGCGCATTTCCCTCGCCCAGTGGCAGTGCCTGCCCCACGCCGATCGCGTATTGCTGGCGCGGTTTCCCGTCGACGAGGACACGGCCATCGAGCCGAACTTCGACCATGCGCTGTTCGAAATGATGCGTACTCACGCCAACGTCGAGCCCGATTGGTTCGCGCCGGAGCCGAACCCGGCGTGGCGCGAGACGTCGGTCGTGCCCGACGGCGTGCAAAATCAGTGCCGGATTGCCGGACTCGAGCCTGTCGAAGCGCAGCGCTGGGGCGGGCTCGATCCATTCAAGCGGTATGTCCTGACGAAGCTTTCGCGCAAACCCGAGGGCAATCACGATTTCGTGCCTGCGATGCGCGAGTTCGGGCTCGCGGACCTCGCCCGACCGTAGCGCCGGACCTCCTCTGGGGCCGTTTTTTGCGCGCGCCCCTCAAGTTTTCGCCGTCGCTGCCGTTATCGATAGGTTGGCACGTCAAAAATTCGATTCACTCGCGGTGCCACCCTATAGGTTGGTGAGCCCGGCGCCGTCGGCGATCGAGGCATGCTCAGCCCCCGTCCGAACGGCGTTCCGAATCCATGACTTCCTTTTTATCGAAGCGGCTGCTGATCAACCTGGTAGTCGTGGCTGCCGCGGTGGGCGCTAATGCGTTCGTCGCCTATACCCAAATTCGCGGCGAGCGTGCGACGAACGAGCGTACGCTGCGCTCGATGAGCGTCAAACGCGATCTCGACGCGTACCGCATGACGCTTGGAGCGGGCCTGGCCGCGCTTGGACGGTTCGAAATCTCCGGCTCGGCGGTGTCGCCGACGCTCGGCGCCGCCCAGGAAGCCCGCCTTGTCGACATCAAGGGGCGGCTTGTAGCCGAACTGGCCGACGAACCGGCGATGAGCACCGCGCTCGAGACGCTTTTCGCAGCTGGCGACGCCGCCGAAGCGGGAACGCTTGCCGCACTGGAACGCGCGGCGGCCGATGACGATTCCGAAGCGCATGGGTGGGCGACATCGGCGTACGCCCGGCTGGGGGCCAGATTCGATCAGGTGGACGATGCGCTCGCCACGCTGCGGATTCGCGAGGACGAGGCGCTCGAGGCATCGCTTGCCGAATCGACGCGCTCGGCTCGTCTTGCGACATTGCTGGTCGTCCTCACGATGGTCCTCGGCTGCGGCCTGCTCATCTACATGTTCGGCGCGCGTGAAAGCGCCGCACGCGCGAAGCTGCGCGTTGCCCGGGCCATGCGGCGCAGCGACGAGCGGTTTCGCGAGCTCTTCGACGCGCACCCGGTGCCGATGTGGATTTACGACCGGGAAACGCTGCGATTTTTGGCGGTGAACGCCGCGGCGCTCGAGCAGTACGGCTATACCGAGAGCGAGCTGCTTTCGATGACGATCCGGGATATCCATCCCTCGGACGAACTGCCCCGCCTCGAGACGTATCTCGACCGCAGCGCCACGCTGCCGAGGCGCGGCCGCGTCATGGCGGGTGTCTGGCACCATCAGCGTCGCAACGGTTCACAGCTGTCGGCCGATATTTCGAATCATGCGCTGAGCTTCATGGGCCGCTCCGCAATGTTCGTGTTGGCCGATGACGTGACCGAGCAGATTCAGGCCGAAGCGGAGGCGCAGCGTTCCAATCAGATGCTCGAAAGCATCATCGACAATATTCCTCAGCGCATTTTCTGGAAGGACCGCGAATCGCGCTATCTCGGCTGCAACATGGCCTTCGCCCGGGACGCGGGGCTCGCCTACACGGAGCAGGTCGTCGGCAAGACCGATTACGACTTGCCGTGGAAGAACATGGCCGAGGCGCTCCAGCGCTCCGACCTCGATGTGATGGAAACCGGCGTGCCGAAAATGAACGCCGAGTTCGAAGTGATGATCGACGGCGCGCACCGCGCCGGTATCACGAGCAAGATTCCGCTGACGAACGGCGATGGCAAGGTCATCGGCGTACTGGGCTCCTATACGGATGTCACCGATCGCAAGCGCTCCGATCTCGCGCTGCGATTGCAAAGCCGGGCGCTCGACGCGAGCGTCAATGCGATCTTGATCACGGGCGCGGCCGAACGCGGACATTTGATCGAATACGTGAACCCCGCGTTCAAGCGGATCACGGGCTACGATCCTGCCGAGGTCGTAGGCCAGGATTGCCGTTTCCTCCAACGCAACGACCGCGACCAGGAAGGTCTCGCCGAAATACGCGAAGCACTCGCGGCAAATCGCGAGGTGAGCGCTGTGCTGCGCAACTATCGCAAGGATGGCGCGCTGTTCTGGAATCAGCTGTTCATCGCGCCGGTGCCGGATCCCGACGGCAAGACGACGCACCATATCGGCGTCATCAACGATGTGACCGAGTTGATCCGCTACCAGGAGCAGCTCGAGTATCAGGCGAACTACGACAGCCTGACGAGGCTGCCCAATCGCAATCTGTTGCGCGAACGTCTGCAGCAATCGATCGCGCGAGGCTTGAATCTCGCCGTCGTCTTCATCGATCTCGACGGCTTCAAGAACGTCAATGACAGCCTCGGCCACAGCGTCGGCGACCGCCTGCTCGCCGTCGTCGCCGACCGGCTCGCGCGCAGCGCGCGCCCGGGCGATACCGTCGCACGTCATGGCGGGGACGAGTTCGTGATCGTATTGGCGGACCTCGTCGAAAAAGATGCGCTGATCCATTGGATGGAGCGCGTGCGCGCGACGATCTCCGAGCCCGTCATGCTGGACGGCACGGAACTCTTTGTCGGATGCAGCATGGGGGCGAGCCTTTACCCGCAGGACGGCGAGGATGTGGAAACCTTGCTGAAAAAGGCCGACCTCGCCATGTATCGCGCAAAGGACATGGGCCGCAATACGTTCCAGTTCTATCAGCCCGAAATGAACACGAGCGTCGGCGCCCGGCTGAACCTCGAAAGACGGCTTCGCCGCGCGTTGCGCGACGGTGAGTTTCTGCTGCATTACCAGCCGCAGGTCGATATCGAAACAGGCCGCATCGTCGGCATGGAAGCGCTCGTGCGCTGGCTGGACCCCGAAGTCGGGCTCGTGCCGCCTTCCGCCTTCATTCCGGTGGCGGAGGAGAGCGGGCTCATCGGCCCGCTTTCCGAATGGGTGCTGCGCGAGGCGTGCCGGCAGAACAAGGCCTGGCAGGACGACGGGCTGCCGCCTGCGCGCGTCTCGGTGAATCTTTCGGCCCGGCAGTTCCAGCAGCGCGACATCGCGCGGCTCGTCATGTCGGTTCTCGAAGAGACGGGCCTCGAGCCTCAGTACCTCGAGCTCGAGTTGACCGAAAGCGCGATCATGCGAAACGCCGAGGAGGCTGTCGTGATGCTCAACGAGCTGCATGCGCTCGGCATCGGGCTCGCGATCGACGATTTCGGCACGGGCTATTCGAGCCTCAGCTACTTGAAGCGCTTCCCCGTCGATCGCTTGAAGATCGACCGCTCGTTCGTGTCGGACATCGGCGCGTCGAGCGACGACGAGACAATCACCTCCGCGATCATCGCGCTCGCCCATTCGCTCGATCTGCAGGTGATCGCGGAGGGCGTCGAGACGGCCGCGCAACTCGACTTCCTGAAAAAGCGCGCGTGCCACGAGATGCAGGGGTATTTCTTTGCGCGCCCGATGCCGCACGACGCGATTCCGCATCTGCTGCAAGCGGAGCGCTCGGGCGCCGCAGTGATGTGAGCGTTCCGCTCGGGGCCCGTTGCGCTACTTGAGATCGGGCAGCTTGCGCGGACGGCGTTCGTGATCGGTCGCCACATAAGTGAGCGTGGCCTCGGTCACCTTGACGACTTCTTCGGCCAGACTCATGCGCTGCGCAAACACTTCCACATCCACGGTGACGGACGTGTTTCCAGTCTTGACGATGTCGGCATAAAAGCTCAGCAAGTCACCGACGAACACGGGCTGCTTGAAGACGAACGAGTTGACGGCGACCGTCGCCACGCGGCCGTTGGCGCGCCGGCTGGCCGGGATCGAGCCCGCGATATCGACTTGCGCCATGATCCAGCCGCCGAAGACGTCGCCGTGGACGTTCGCGTCGGCGGGCTGCGGCACGACGCGCAGCGTGCAAACCTTTTGCGGAAGCAGAGGGGAAGTCATAAAAATACCGTGAAAAAGGAAAAAGGCGCGGCCGTGGACGGCGCCAACGCGCCCGATGCGCTTCTGCGACAATACTCGGTGCGCTGAGTCGAGCGTAGGAATTGTACAGATAACCGCCGTCCCCACGGCCCCCGATACTGCCATGCGCCGTTATTCCGCTTCGAGTGAACTCGCCCCGCCTTCGAGCGCGCCGCGGCGCGATTGGCAAACCATTCGCTCGCTGTTGCCTTATCTGGCCGGCTACAAGGCACGCGTCGCGCTGGCGCTCACGTGCCTGATCGGTGCCAAGGTCGCCAATCTTGGCGTGCCGATCGTCATGAAGCGCATCGTCGATGGGCTGGTCTCCATGCGGCAGCTGACCGCCCTCGGCCGCGCGGCGAACGATCCTGCGATCGTGCTGGCGGGAGGAATCGGGTTGCTGGTCGTCGCCTATGCCGTCGTGCGGCTATCGACTTCGCTTTTCACCGAGTTGCGCGAGATTCTCTTTTCGAAGGTCACCGAAAGCGCTGTGCGGGACCTTGCGCTCAAGGTCTTTCGCCATCTGCATTCGCTCTCGCTGCGCTTTCACCTCGAACGGCAAACGGGCGGGATGTCGCGCGATATCGAGCGCGGCACGCGCGGCATTCAGCAACTGATCTCCTATTCGCTGTACAGCATCTTGCCGACACTGGTCGAAGTCGGGCTCGTCCTCGGGTTTTTCATCGTCAAGTACGAGGCGTATTACGCCATCGTTGCGCTCGTTGCCCTCGTCGTCTACATCGTCTTCACCGTGAAAGTGACCGAGTGGCGCACGCATTTGCGCCGCGCGATGAACGAACTCGATTCGCGCGCGAATTCGAGAGCGATCGATTCGCTGCTCAACTACGAGACGGTCAAGTACTTCGGCAACGAAGCGTGGGAAGCGCAGCGGTACGACGAAAACCTCAAGCGGTTTCGCGCAGCGGCGATCAAATCGCAGAACTCGCTGTCGCTGTTGAATTTCGGCCAGCAAACGATCATCGGCACCGCGCTGGTTTTCATCCTATGGCGCGCGACGTCGGGCGTGATGGCGGGGCGGCTCACGCTCGGGGACCTCGTGCTCATCAACACGTTCATGCTGCAGCTCTATATTCCGCTGAACTTCCTGGGCGTCGTCTATCGCGAGCTCAAGCAGGCCCTCACCGATATGGACCGCATGTTCACGCTGCTCGGCGCGGAGCGCGAGATCCCCGACGAGCCCGGCGCACAGGCGCTCGCGGTGCGTGGGGCCGAGCTCGAATTCCGGCACGTGTCGTTCGGCTACGAGGCCGCGCGGCAGATTCTGAATGACGTGAGCTTTACGATTGCGGCCGGTACGACGACCGCTGTCGTCGGCGCGAGCGGCGCCGGCAAGTCGACGCTCGCGCGGCTCCTGTTTCGCTTTTACGATCTGGACCGGGCGTCGGGCGGTTCCATCCGTATCGATGGGCAGGACATTCGCGATGTAACGCAGGACTCGCTGCGTCAGGCGATCGGCATCGTGCCGCAGGATACGGTGCTGTTCAACGACACGATCTACTACAACATCGCTTACGGACGGCCGACGGCAACGCGCGAGGAAGTCGTCGCGGCCGCGCGCGCGGCGCACATTCACGATTTCATCGAGGGGCTGCCAAAAGGGTACGAGACGCCGGTCGGCGAGCGCGGGCTCAAGCTGTCGGGCGGCGAGAAGCAACGCGTGGCGATTGCGCGCACGTTGCTGAAGAACCCGCCGATCCTCGTGTTCGACGAGGCGACTTCGGCGCTCGATTCGCGCTCGGAGCGTGCCATCCAGGCGGAACTCGATCAGATTGCGCGAGGGCGCACGACGCTCGTGATCGCGCATCGCTTGTCGACCGTCGTTCGCGCGCATCAGATCATCGTCATGGAGCACGGCCGGATCGTCGAGCGCGGAACGCACGCGCAATTGCTGGCTGCGGGCGGGGCGTTCGCGCAGATGTGGGCGTTGCAGCAGCAGCGCGCGGTTCGCGATGCGGGTTCAGGTGAGCAGCATGACGGGGTGCTTCGACAGGCAGCGGATTAGAGCTGCAAGCGCGCTGACGCGTCCGGATTCCTTGGGTGGGCCGGCCCGACAGTCCCGTAGGGGACTGCGGGCCGTACGCACGCTGAGTGAATCGACGCGTGCCGATCAGTGCTTGCTTGCCGCTGCCGTCTTCTACACTTCCCGCGCGTGGGTGGCGCCCGGCCAGACGCCGCTCATTTCGATCTCGCGACGTCCCGTCAGCCATTGCCCCAACGGGGTGGCCCAATGGAAGGTGTAGTTGTCGTCATTGACCACGCCTTTGAATTTCACTTCGACATGGATGTCCGTCGCATGCAGCGGGATGTTGCTGACGGTCTTCGAAATACCGCCCGAGAGCGTAAATTCGTTGTCTTGCCGTCCGTGCGGTGTGTCGTAAGCCAGCTTGATATGTGTGATGTAAGTGCAGCCGGGCTTGTTGTTGAAGAAGATCTCGAACGCGCTGAGGCGCGTGATCCAGTTGGGAATCAGCAGTTGTCCATCGAACGATGCGACCGTATAGGCGATCGGTACGGCATCGGGCGCAATCTCTCCCGGCTTGAACGGCCACAGGTGCTGGTCGACGCTTTTATGCTGGTTGACCGAGAGGAACGAACCCTTGCCGTTGACCCCGCCGAGCATGTCCTGCACCGCGCTCGCCGAACCCGTCAGCGCAAGCGACGAGCTGCTGTCCTGGGAGCCTGCGTTCACGCCGCTGTGCGCGTAGATCGCACTGGTGATGACGCCGAAGCCCTGCGAGATCTTCCCGTCGGAGCCCATGCTCACCGATTTGGCCTGTTCGGCGAGCCACTTCAGCGTTTCAGGCTTCGTCAGTGAGGTCAAGTTGTTGATGTACTTTTCCGTCTCGATGCTGAATTCCGATGCGATTGCGCCCGCGGACGAAAACTCCCACTTCACTTCGAGGCCGGCCTTGACCTTCGTTCCGGTCTCCGGATCGGTACCCGATCCGTCGAGGTTGACCTGCGTTTCCGTGCGGTGAACGTTGCTCGACGACAGCTTCCACTGATTCGGAATGGTGCGGCTGCTGTGGGCAACGCCCGGCGTTGCCTCCCTGACGAGCGTGAAGTCGCCCGTGTCCGGGGTAATGATGCCGACGGCGCCCGGGGCGAGTTTCGGTGAAAGCGTCCAGTTGCCCCAGTAGGCCGGGCGACCGTTGCGGATCAAATCGGTAAAGGCGCGATTCCAGTTCACAATTAGTTCTCCTAATTAATTTAGAAAGCTCTCGACGAGAAATGCAGTCGCCGTCTCGAACAAAAACAGCTGTTCGATCGCAGGTCCTCGCGCCGGCTCGTGAGACTGGGCCGCGCGAAACCATTCTGCAGAGGAATCGGGATCGGCCGCTATACGGCAAATGAGGTATGGGGACGAACGGGCATCGCCGGAGGGCCGCGCAGCCGAGGGCCAGCGCGTGATTTACGCCCGTGGTGTATGAAGCGGGGGAGCGCTCGAATCTACGGTGTCTGCTATCCGGCGTCGATTGGCGGCTTTTCCGATGGCTGAATTCGCCCGGCGCGGCTCGTTATCGGACGGCTCCGCGCTCCCTTAGCCGCCGATCGAGCGCGTCGAGCTGCGCCGGCGTGCCGACGTTCTCCCACAAGCCATCGAAGACTTCGCCGCTTGCGCGCCCGGCGGCAATGGTCTCGCGATAGTAAGGCCTCAGCGCGCGCCGCTCGCCGCGCGCCAGTCCCCGAAACATTCGCGTGTCGTAAAGCCCGATATTGCCGAACGTATAACGTGGCGAACCGTCGAGCGAGAGCGCCCCGTCGACGAGCGCGAAGTCGCCCTCGGGATGAAACGCTGGATTCGGCACCATCACGAGATGCATGCCGGGCTCCTCCATCGCCGCCAATCGCGCCGCGGGCCCGGCGAGCCGTTCGTAGTCGAAGTCGCAGTAGACGTCGCCGCTGACCGCGGCGAAGACCGCGGGCGCTCCGTCCTCTTCGAGCAGCGGCAACGCCTGAGCGATGCCGCCGGCTGTCTCGAGCGCGGCCCCTTCCGCCGAGTAGGCGATGCGTACGCCCCAGCGCGAACCGTTGCCGAGCGCGGCTTCGATCCGGTCGCCGAGCCACGCATGGTTGATGACGATCGTTTCGAAACCGGCCCTGGCCAGCCGCTCCAGTTGCCAGACGATGAGCGGTTTGCCGCCCGTTTCGAGCAACGGTTTGGGACAGGTATCGGTGAGCGGGCGCATTCTCTCGCCGCGCCCGGCCGCGAAGATCATCGCGTGGGTCAAAAGTGGATTCAGCTTCATCGTGCGCGGGGCGTCAAAATGTATAGCCGACTTCGCTCGCACGTCCTTCGAGTTCGTCGAGCAATCGTGCGAATGGCGCAAGCGGCCGGTAGCGCTCGCTTACCTTGCGCGCGTAGCCCATGAAACGCGGTAAGTCGGCGAGATAGCGCGATTTGCCATCGCGATGGTAAAGCCGCGCAAAAAGCCCCAGGACCTTGATGTGCCGCTGCAACCCCATCCATTCGATCTGCCGGTAGAACTCGCCGAAGTCCGCATCGACCGGCAGCCCCGCTTTTTTCGCGCGCTCCCAGTAGTAGACGAAGCAATCGAGCTCGAACTCCTCGTCCCAGCTCAGGAACGCATCGCGCAGCAGCGACGCGACATCGTACGTGATCGGGCCATGGACCGCGTCCTGAAAATCGAGGACCCCGGGATTCGGCTCGCAGACCATCAGGTTGCGCGGCATGAAGTCGCGCAGCATGTAGACCTGCGGCTGCGCGCGAGCGCTGGCGATCAACAGCGCGTAGGTGCGGTCGAGGACGCTGCGCACGTTCTCGTCGACGGTGCGTCCGAGGTGCCGCTCGATGAACCATTCGGGCATCAGTTCCATCTCGCGGCGCAAGAACGCCTCGTCGAAAGCCGGCAGTACGCCCTCGCGCGAGCCGGACTGCCAGCGGATCAAGGCGTCGAGCGCGTCGCGCATGAGCGGCCGCGCGGCTTGCGGGTCGCCGGGGTCGAGCACTTCGATGTAGGGCGTCGTGCCCAGATCGGTGACGAGCATGAAGCCCTGCTCGAAATCGCATTCGAGTACCCGCGGCACGTGGACGTCCGCACTCGCGAGCAGACCGGCGATCTGAGCGAACTCGCGGCATTTTTCCGGCGGCGGGGCATCGACGGCAATCAGTGTCGGGCCATGCGTGCCCGAGCTTTCGAGGCGAAAGTAACGGCGAAAACTCGCATCGGCGGATGCAGGCGCGAGCGTTGAGAGGTTCAGGCCATAATGGGCCTGGTGTGCGCGCAGCCAGTTGGCAAGCGCGTCGATACGGGCATCATCGGCCGGACAAGTATTCGTCATAACGGGGGGAGGCAAAACGTCTTGCCATATAATACCCGACGACTTTTCACGATGCGCCCCGTGTCGGCCTTTGCACGGTCCAGTTTGACCGCCCGTCGTCCCGTGCGTCGAGCACGCCGCTCGTGCGCGACGAGACCGCCACCGGATACCGGCGGTGCACGTCGTGCGACGGCGCCGTGCCTGGCTGCCGGGCCGATTCGCCAATCGATACATGCCGCCCAGACAGTTTCTTCGAACGAATTTCTCCGGCGATAGCGCGCCGCGCATGAAACGCCTCGCGGCTGCGCTGATCGCCATGCCGGGCCTGATGCCGTCGGTCTCGCACGCGCAACTGACGGGCGCGGCCGCCCAAGCGCAGCAGCTCGACGCGCCATGGGGCCTGAGACTCGCTCCGCAGATCGAAGAGCATCCGGTCGCGGCCGGCGGCTCGCCTGCCACGTTCGTGCTGGGCGACGACGCGACCGGCACCGCCGATCGCGATGTCGCGGCCAAAGGGTCGGCCGAGATTCGGCGGCCGGCCAACGTCATCAAGGGCGATGCCCTTCACTACGACGAGGATACGGATCACGCCGATGCCTACGGCAACGTGCGTCTGATCGGCAATGGCGTGTCGTTTGCCGGCCCTGAGGCGCATTTGTGGGTCGAGGCGAACGCGGGATACATGCCCGTACCGAAATATCGCTTCACGCTGCGTGGCGGATCGGGCAGCGCCAAGCGGGTCGAACTGCTCGACCGCGAGCGCTCCGTGTTCACCGATGGCACTTATACGGGCTGCCAATGCGAGACGCGGCCCGCGTGGTATATCCGTGGCAGCGAATTCGATTTCGATACCGGCTCGGATGAAGGCGTGGCCCGCAATGCGGTGCTGTTTTTCCAGGGTGTGCCGATCTTCGCGAGCCCCTGGCTCTCGTTTCCGCTGAGCGGCGAAAGGCGCAGCGGTCTGCTGCCGCCGCTTTTCTCGGTGAGCTCGACCAACGGCATCGAATTCTCGCAGCCGTACTACTTCAACATTGCGCCGAATCGCGATTTCACGCTCACGCCACGCATCATTTCGAAACGCGGCGTGCAAACGCAAGGGTCGTTTCGATATCTTTCGCCGACGTACACCGGCACGTTCACGGCCGAGTATTTGCCGAACGATGCGATCAAGCGCAAGGATCGCTACGCGATCTACTGGCAGCACAGCCAGAACCTGGGCGGCGGCTTCGGCGCATACGTGAACTACAACCGGGTATCGGACGACACCTACTCGCAGGATCTCGCGACCGTCGGCAATCAGTTCCTGGTCGGCACGCAGATCATCTACGACCAGGAAGCGGGGATCACGTACAACAACGGGCCCTGGTCCGTGCTGGCGCGCGAGCAGCACTGGCAGACCTACAACGACGCCGCGGCGCCCTACGGCCGCGAACCGCAGTTGAACGTGAAATACACGCGGTACAACGTCGGCGGGTTCGATTACGGCGTGGAAGCCGACTACACCCGCTTCCACATCACGGCCGCCGATGCGACGCAGGGCAACCGGCTCATGTTCAACCCGTACCTTTCGTACGGCTTGATCGGGCCCGGCTACTTCGTCGTGCCAAAAGTGCAGATGCACTTCGCGTCGTACAACCTGACGACGCTCGGCTCGACGGCTCCCGCCGGCCAGCCGAAAAACTTCACCGAGTCGATTCCGACCTTCAGCTTCGATACGGGCCTCATCTTCGAGCGCTCGCTGCGGCTTTTCGGCGAAGACTATATCCAGACGCTGGAGCCGCGGCTTTACTACGTCTATACGCCCTATCGCAATCAGAACTTCGCGCCGCTGTTCGATACCGCGGAGTCCGACTTCGGGCTTGCCGAAATCTTCACGCCCAATACGTTCGTCGGTAACGACCGCATTGCCGATGCGAACCGCCTCACGGCTGGCCTCACGACGCGCTTCATCAACGCGGCGACGGGCGACGAGCGCGCGCGGTTCGTCATCGCGCAGCAGTATTACTTCCGCGATCAACGCGTGAGACTCACATCGAGCGACCCGATTCCGGCCACGAGCCATTCGGACCTGATCGCGGGCGCGTCGATCAAGCTCGGCGCAGGTTTCGCCTCGGAAACGGCGTTCCAATATAATGCCGACAACAACCAGCTGGTGCGTTCGAGCGTCGGCTTCGGCTTCAGCCCGGAGGCGCGCAAGGTCGTGAACGTGGCCTATCGTTACACGCGGGCCAACGACACGCTCGACAATGAGCCGATCAACCAGTTCGTGGTATCGGGCGAATGGCCGATCACGCGCCGGCTCTACGGCGTGGGGCGGTTCAACTACGACCTGGCCGGTCACCGCATCGTCGACGGGCTGGTCGGCTTCCAGTACGATGCCGATTGCTGGACGCTCGGCGTCGGCGTCCAGCGTTACGCCAACGGCATCAATTCGGCAGGCGGAGCCCGCTCGTCGACGCGTATGCTCGCGCAGTTGACGCTGAAAGGCTTGTCGAATGTCGACAACGGACTCACGGCAGCATTCAGGGCCAGCGTGGCGGGGTATACACCGCCGCCGCCCCCGCCGCTGCCGGTTTCGCGTTATTCGAACTATGAATGAAGCGCGACGATGCGGGGCTCGCATGCGCGCAATCGATTTTCGCAAAACGGGGCAGGGCTCGATTTCGGCGGCCCGATATGAATGGAGTAGCTGTGGCAATTTCGAATAAGCTTCGCTGGGCAACGCTCGCGGCCGGTATCGGGGCCGCTCTGGTCTTCATGCCGGCGGGGCCGGCCGCGGCCCAGGCAGTGGCTGCTCCGAGCGGGCAGTCGGTCGACTCCGTCGCGGCCGTGGTCAACGACGATGTCATCACGGAGCGCGAGCTGCAATTGCGGGTCGATCTCGTGGCGCGCCGCTTGCAGCAGCAAAACGCGCCGGTGCCGCCCTCCGACCAGCTGACGCGCCAGGTGCTCGATCAGATGATCCTCGAGCGCATTCAACTGCAGCGCGCGAAGGAAGACGGGATCACCGTGGACGACGCGGCTGTCGACGCGGCGGTGCAGCGTCTCGCGAAGGCGAACAACATGTCGCTCGAGATCTATCGCGCGCGCATCGAGGCGCAGGGCGTGCCGTGGTCGGTGTTTACGCGCGATGCGCGTACCGAGTTGACGCTTTCCAAGCTGCGGGAGCGTGAGGTGGACAGCAAGGTCACCGTGTCGGATGCCGAAGTGGCGAACTACATCGCGAGCCAGCGCGGGCCCGACGCGAAGGTGCAGCAGGACCTGCGCATCGAGCACATTCTCGTCAAGGTGCCGGAGGGCGCGTCGCAGGATGTGCTGGCGGACGCGCAGAAGAAGGCGCAGTCGATCCTCGATCGCGCCAAGAGCGGCACGAAATTCGAGTCGCTCGCGAAAGAGCAGTCACAGGCCGCCGACGCCAAAAAGGGCGGCGACCTCGGTTTCCTGCCGCCTTCACGGCTGCCCGAAGATCTCGTCAAGGCGACCTCGGCGCTGCGTCCGGGCGAGGTGAGCCCCGATCTCGTGCGCACGGCGGACGGCTTCGAGATCGTGCGCCTCGTCGATCGCCGCACGGGTGTAGGCGGTACCGCAAGCGATGCGCCGAAGCTCGTCCAGACGCACGTGCGGCATATCCTGCTGCGCGTGGGACCGGGCGGAGTCACCGAACAACAGGCGCGCCAGCAGGAGCTCGATATCCGTCAGCAGATCGAGGCGGGCGGCGACTTCGGCAAATTTGCGCGGACCTACTCGCAAGACGGTTCGGCGTCGCAGGGCGGCGATCTCGGCTGGATCAGCCCGGGCGAGACCGTGCCGGAGTTCGAGCGCGCGATGAACAATCTCAAGGACGGCGAGATCAGCCAACCGATTCGCACCGAATACGGCTACCACCTCGTACAGGTACTTGGCCGGCGCGAGGCACAAGGCTCGGTTCAGCAGCAAATGGACCTCGCGCGGCAGGCGATCGGCCAGCGCAAGGCCGAGCAAGCCTACGCGGACTGGCTGCGCCAGTTGCGCGATTCCGCCTACATCGAATACAAGCTCGGCGGCTCGCTCGCGCAGCAATGAGTCATTGAGCCATGGTGCGCGCCCCTCACTCCCCGCTGCGGATCGCGATTACAACCGGTGAGCCCGCCGGTGTCGGTCCTGAGTTGACGGCGATGGCGCTCGCCGGTGCCGCGGCGCACTGGCCCGATGCAAACTTCACCGTGTTCGGCGACGCCGCGTTGCTCGCGGCGCGCGCGCGTGCGGTGGGCGTCGATTGGGTGTCGCTCGTTGCCGAGGCCGCGCCGGGTCGGGTGGCATCCGTGTGCGTCGAACACCGGCCGCTCGCCAAGCCGGCGGTGGCGGGGCGGCTCGATGCGGCGAATGGCCCTTATGTGCTTCGATTGCTGGATGACGCCATCGACGGCGCGCTGGCCGGCACGCTCGACGCCATCGTCACCGCTCCGCTGCAAAAGAGCACGATCAACGACGCCGGCGTGCCTTTCACGGGCCACACCGAATATCTCGCCGAGAGGACGAATACGCCGCGCGTCGTCATGATGCTCGCGGGCACGGGTGTGCGGCCGCTACGGGTCGCGCTGGCCACCACGCACTTGCCGCTGAAGGACGTACCGGGCGCGTTGACGATCGATGGCCTCGTCGAGACGCTCGTCATCATCGAGCGGGATCTGCGCCGCGATTTTGGACTGCCCGTACCGCGCATTCTCGTGACCGGATTGAACCCGCATGCAGGCGAGAGCGGCTATCTGGGGCGCGAGGAGATCGATGTGATTTCACCGGCGCTGGCGATTGCGGCGCAGCGGGGGATCGATGCGCGCGGTCCTTATCCGGCCGATACGCTGTTTCAGCCGCGTTATCTCGATCAAGCCGATTGCGTGCTGGCGATGTTCCACGATCAAGGTCTACCGGTACTCAAGTACGCGACATTCGGCGAGGGCATCAATGTGACGCTCGGTTTGCCGATCATTCGAACGTCGGTCGATCACGGCACGGCGCTCGATCTGGCAGGCACCGGCCGCGCCGACGCGGGCAGTCTCATTGCCGCGATCGATACCGCCGTCACGATGGCGCGCAACCGGCGCGGCGGCTGATTGCTACGGCGGTCCATCCGTCCGGCCGGCTCGGCGGGCCGCTCGAAACCCAAACGTATCCCCTCGCAATTCATCGTCTTTCATTCGGCGCTTCAACGACGCAATGTCCAACAGCAGCAAACAGCATCAAGGCCATTTCGCACGCAAGCGTTTCGGCCAGAACTTCCTCGTCGATCTGGGCGTGATCGACTCGATCGTTGCGGTCATTCGGCCGTTGCCCGGCGAGCGGATGGTCGAGATCGGCCCGGGGCTCGGTGCGCTGACCGAGCCGCTGATCGAGCACGTGGCCGCGCCCGGTTCGCCGCTTCACGCCGTCGAGCTCGATCGCGATCTCATCGCGCGGCTGAAGAACAAGTTCGGAGACCGCCTGGCGCTGCATGCCGGGGATGCGCTGGCATTCGATTTCGCGACGCTCGTCGACACGCAAGCGCGTCCAACGCTGCGTATCGTCGGCAATCTGCCCTACAACATCTCGAGTCCGCTGCTCTTTCACTTGATGGCATGGGCGCCGATCGTCGTCGATCAGCATTTCATGCTGCAAAGCGAGGTGGTCGAGCGCATGGTGGCCGAGCCCGGGACGAAGGCGTTCGGACGGCTTTCGGTGATGCTGCAGTACCGGTATGCGATGGACAAGCTGCTCGATGTGCCGCCCGAATCGTTCCAGCCCCCGCCGAAAGTCGATTCCGCGATCGTACGAATGATTCCCTACCGACCGGACGAGCTCGTGCCCGTTGACGAGCGGGCCTTTGGCGAGCTGGTCACCGCGGCCTTTTCGCAGCGTCGCAAGATGCTGCGGAACACCCTTGCAGCCTATCGCGACCGAATCGACTTCGAGGCACTCGGCTTCGATCTCGCGCGCCGTGCGGAAGACGTTCCGGTCGAGGAATACGTGCGTGCGACGCAGGCGCTGACGTCTTCCTAGGCGGATGTAGTAGGAGCAGCGCCGTTCCGGCGAGCGGGCGCGTTCACGAGTACGATGCCGGCCAAAACGAGCGCCGATGCGACCAGAAAGCGGGCGCTGAATGACTCCCCCAGCAGTACGACGCCAAAGGTCACACCGAACAGCGGGGTGAGGAACGAGAACACGGACAGGCGCGACGCCATATAGCGCGTCAAGAGCCAGAACCACGTCAGATAGCTCACGAAGGCCACGATGACCGCCTGGTAGGCGAGGCTCGCCACGGCCAGCGCCGTGATATGGATCGTGTGCGGCTCGCCGCGCAGGAGCGCCAGCGCGAACAGTACGACGGCGGAAACGGAGAGCTGATAAAAGAGCGTCTTGCTGGCGCTCGTGTGCGACAACGACGTAGCTCTCACGACGACCGTCGTCGCGGCCCAAAGGGCTCCGGCCAGTACGCCGAGGGCGTCGCCGGCGAGACCCGCGGCTACCGCGCCGGCAGCGGGTGCGCGTGCGAAGCCGTCGGCGAACGCGAGCGCCATGCCTGCGAAGGCGACGACGATGCCAAGCCATTGCACGGCCCGCATGCGCTCGCCCGGTACGAAAAGATGGAGCCCCAGCGCGGTGAAACAGGGCGCCGTATAGAGGAAGACCGCCATACGGGACGCGCTCGTCAAAGTCAGGCCGAGAAAGATGCAGACGAATTCGCCGGCAAACAGCAGACCGGCAACGAGCCCGGCACCGAGCGTGCCGTCCGCTGCAAAAAGCCGCGTGCCGCGGGCGCGTGTCCAGCCCCAGACGAGCACTGTGGCGATCGCCGAGCGCAGGGCGGCCTGAAGCATCGGCCCGATCAATCCGTTCGTCGATTTGATCGCGACTTGCTGGAATCCCCAGATCGCGCAGAGCGCGACCATCGTCAGAATTGCGAGGGTATCCGGTGCGCGGCGCAGCGGCGGCGAAGCGGAGGCAGCGAGGCGGGAGGCGGCTGTGTTCATTATGTCCTGTCGGGGCAGGCGCGACGGATCGGCGGCGCGTGCCGGGTAACATATCAAAATGCCGTGGCCGCCGCACTGCGGCTGGCGAGTAACCGTACGCCCCAAAGGGGCAAGGCACGGCCGCCGCATTGTTGCTAGAGTCGCTTTTTTTCAGAGGAGCATGCTATGCGCTTGCTGCACACGATGCTACGCGTCGGCGATCTCGATCGTTCGATCGCGTTTTACACGGAATTGCTGGGCATGAAAGTCCTTCGTCGGCAGGACTACCCGGAAGGCCGTTTCACGCTGGCGTTCGTCGGCTATACGGACGAGAGCGAAGGGACGGTGCTCGAGCTCACCCACAACTGGGATACGAAAGCGTATGACCTGGGCAACGCGTTCGGCCATCTCGCGATCGAAGTCGACGATGCCTATGCGGCTTGCGAAAAGATCAAGGCGCAAGGCGGCACCGTCGTGCGCGAGGCGGGCCCGATGAAGCATGGAACGACCGTCATCGCGTTCATCGCCGATCCCGACGGCTACAAGATCGAGTTCATCCAGAAAAAGCGCTGACGGACGCGCGTGTGAGCGGTGCCGGGGCACGGACTAGAGGGCGGGGAGCAGCTCGGGCGGGTGATGCTTGAGCGTGTGCCGCGCTTCGCGAAACTCGGGAAAGATCGATTCGACCGTCTGCCAGAAGCGCGGACTGTGGTTCATTTCGCGCAGGTGCGCCAGCTCGTGCGCCACGACGTAGTCGACGATCGACAGCGGAAAGTGAATCAGTCGCCAGTTCAGGCGGATGCGCCCGTCGCTCGAACAACTGCCCCAGCGCGTTGCGGCCGACGAGAGTGCGTAACCCTTGAACGAGACGCCGAGTTTTTGCGCATAGACCTCGAGCCGCTCGCCGAACACGCGCTTGGCCTCGTTTTGCAGCCAACCCTGCACGCGATCCTTGATCTGCTGGGCATCGACATGGGCCGGCAACGCGAGCGCGAGCACGGCCGCCTCCGGATCGAAGCGAAGCGCACCGTGCGATGAGCCGAGCGCGACGGTGACCGGTTTGCCGAGAAAGGGGATCTGCGCTCCATCGCGCCACTCGATGTGCGGCAGCGCGCGCTGTTCGGCGCGCGTTTGCCATTCGGACAGCTTCGCGAAGATCCAGCGCTGCTTGCCGGCAATGGCGGCTTCGATATCGGCGAGCGTAACCCAGCGGGGCGCCGTGATGGTCAGGCCGCTGCCATCGATCGTGAAGCCGATGGTGCGGCGCGTCGAGCGCTTGAGTCCGTATTCGAGCGTACGGCCGTCGAGCGCCAGCCGGCGAAGCTTGACGCCGGGGGCAAATTTCGTGGGATCGGGCGATTGAAGCGAGGCGGGCGCCGGCGGCGCTTCGAGGGGCGGTTCGGCGAACAGCGGCAAGTCGAGTTGCCGATTGTCGAGCGCTTTAGCGCGGCTGGGTGGAGCAGGTTTGGGCATCGCTATAGTAAGCATCCGGATCGATACGGCGCATCTCGGTTTCGATCCATGTCTCGACGCGCGTGTTGATCTCATCCGCCGAGAGCCCGACGGTATCGATCGGTTTGCCGATCGACACCGTAACGATACCAGGGTATTTGATGAACGAGTTGCGAGGCCAGACACGCCCCGCATTGTGTGCGATCGGCACGACGCACGCGCCCGCATCCATCGCGAAACGCGCACCACCCGTTTTGTACTTGCCCTGCGTGCCGACCGCCGTACGCGTGCCTTCGGGAAACATGATGACCCACGCACCTTCGCTCAAGCGCTGCCGGCCCTGCTTCACCACCGATGCGAAAGCATATTTGCCTTCCTTGCGATCGATCTGAATCATCTTCAGCATGCCGAGCGCCCAGCCGAAAAACGGCACGTAAAGCAGTTCGCGCTTGAACACGTAGCAAAGCGGGCGTGGCATGATCGCCGGCAACGCGACCGTTTCCCATGCCGATTGGTGTTTGGGGAGGAGGACCGCGGGACCGTCGGGCAGGTTCTCCATGCCCTCGACGCGGTAGCGAATGCCGTTCAAGTGACGCGCGACGAAGAGCGTCGTCCGGCACCAGCCAACAGCCATCCAGTAGCGCTTGTCGGCCCGCATGAACGGGAATGCGACGAAGCAGGCCGTGGCGTACGGGATCGTGAAGACGATCAAGAAGCAAAAAAGGACGAACGAGCGAAGAAAGCGCATCGGAATCGGAGTCTACTCGTCGCGCTCGGCGAGGTAATCGAGCGCGAAATGTTTCAAGTCTTCATGCACCTTGGTGCCCTCCGGCAGGCCGCCCGCGGCAAGCGTTTTCGCGCCTTTGCCGGTCAGCACGAGGTGCAGGTCGAAGCCGAGCACCGCACCGGCCTGGAGGTCGCGTAGCGCATCGCCGACGACGGGCGTCGCCGAGGGATCGATCTCGAAGCGGTCCATGATCATCTTGAGCAGCCCCGGTTTCGGCTTGCGACATTCGCATTGGTCGTCCGCCGTATGCGGGCAGAAGAACACGGCATCGATGCGGCCGCCCACCGCGGCCGCGGCGCGCTGCATTTTCGCATGCATGGCGTTGAGCGCCGCCATGTCGAACAGGCCGCGCCCGATACCCGACTGGTTCGATGCAACCACGACGCGGTAGCCGGCTTGATTGAGCCGGGCAATGGCCTCGAGGCTGCCGGGAATGGCGATCCACTCGTCGGGCGACTTGATGAACGCGTCCGAATCGACGTTGATGACCCCGTCGCGATCGAGGATGACGAGCTTCTTGGCGGAGGTCATGGCGAGCGTTCCCGGCGTCAGGCAGCGAGCTTCGAAATGTCGGCGACGCAGTTCATCTGCGCATGAAGCGCCGCGAGCAAGGCGAGCCGGTTTTTGCGCAGCGCGTCGTCCTCGGCGTTCACCATGACATCGTTGAAGAACGTGTCGACCGGTGCGCGCAGCGCGGCAAGCGCCGAAAGCGCGCGCGTGTAATCGCGCTGGGCGAGCTGCGATTGCACCGTGGGCGCGACCGCGACGAGCGCGTCGCTCAGCGCTCTTTCGGCATCCTCGACGAGCAGGCGCGACTCGATTCCGCTGCCCGACGGCTTCGCGTCGAGTTCGGACTTCTTGAGGATGTTCGAGATCCGCTTGTTGGCCGCAGCCAGTGCCTCCGCCTCGGGCAGTGCCGTGAATTCGCGCACGGCGTCCAGGCGCGCAATGACATCGTCGATGCGCCGCGGCTCGAGGCTCAGCACGGCCTCGATCTCCCCGGCCGAGTAGCCGCGCTCGCGCAGCAGACCGCGCAGGCGGTCCATGAAGAATGCGTAGAGCGGCTTCGACGAATCGGCGACCTGCGGTTCGGCCGCGAAGACGCCGCATGCAGCCTCGATGAGTTCGACGAGATCGATCGGCAACGCGTTCTCGATGAGAATGCGCAACACGCCGAGCGCGTGGCGGCGCAATGCGAACGGATCCTTTTCGCCGGTGGGCACGAGGCCGATGCCCCAGATTCCGGCAAGCGTCTCGAGTTTGTCGGCGAGCGCAACCGCCGTACCGACGCGCGTGGAAGGCAGCGCATCGCCGGAAAAGCGCGGCTGATAGTGCTCGCTGCAAGCGAGCGCGACATCCTCGGGCTCGCCATCATGGCGCGCGTAGTAGGTGCCCATCGTGCCTTGCAGCTCGGGGAACTCGCCCACCATATCGGTCAGCAAGTCCGCCTTGGCGAGGTACGCGGCACGCTCGGCCTCGGCGATGTTCGCATCGACGAACGGAGCGATTTTGCCGGCCAGCGCGACGAGGCGCTCGACGCGCTTGAACTGCGAGCCCAGCTTGTTGTGATAGACGACGTTCGCGAGCAGGGGCACGCGCTCCGCCAGCGGCTTTTTCTTGTCCTGCTCGAAGAAGAACTTGGCATCGGCCAGCCGTGGCCGCACGACGCGCTCGTTGCCCTCGACGATCTCGCCGGGCGTTTTCGTTTCGATGTTGGAGACGATCAGAAACCGCGAGCGCAATTTGCTTTCGCTATCGGTCAACGCGAAATACTTCTGGTTCGTCTGCATCGTCAGGATGAGGCATTCCTGCGGGACCTGCAGAAACTCGTCTTCGAAACGGCAGGCGTAGACCACGGGCCATTCGACCAGCGCGGTCACCTCGTCGAGCAGTGCATCGGGCATCACCACGACATCGCCGCCCGCATGCGCGCGCAATTGCGTCACGATGCTCGCGCGGCGATCGGCGAAGTTCGCCACCACATGCCCTTTCGCGCGCAGCGTGGCCGCATACTCGTCGGCACGGAGGATGGCCACGAGACCGTCCGACAAAAACCGGTGGCCGAGCGTGGTGTCGCCCGCGTCGATGCCGAACGCGGTGACCGGCACGACTTCTTCGCCATGCAGTACCGTGAGCCGCTGAACCGGGCGAACGAACTGCACGCTCGTGCCGTCGGGACGCTGATAGGTCATCACCTTCGGGATCGGCAGCTTTGCAAGCGTTTCGTCGAGCGCCGCCTGCAACCCCGCAGCGAGCGTGGCACCGGGGGCCGAGTAGCGCAGAAACAGCGCTTCGGCCTTACCGTCTTGCGCACGCTCGAGCTGATCGACGTCGATGTCAGGAAAGCCGAGCGCCGCGAGCTTCTTGGCGAGCGGCGCGCTCGGACGCCCGTTCGCATCGAATGCAACCGACACCGGCAGGACTTTCTCGCGCACGTCCTTGGCCGGTGCGACGCTGCGCACATGCTTGATCGCGACGGCCAGGCGTCGTGGCGTCGCAAAACGCTCGAACGAGGGTTCGCCGGCGATGAGATCGCGCGCGGCCAGCCGCTCCACGAGGCCGGTGGCAAAGGCTTCACCGAGGCGCGCGAGTGCTTTGGGCGGCAGTTCTTCGGTCAGCAATTCGACGAGGAGCGTGGCTTGTTCGATTTGATTCATGTTCTGGGACTAGCTCTGTTCCTGGTTTGGGTCACTGCTCGTCGATCGTACGCTCAACCTTGAGCGGCGGCGCCCAGGCGGGCAGCGCGGCGTCTTGCGCGTCGGTCGTGAGCCCGCGCACGCCGTGCACGGGATTGCCGAGCATCGGGAAGCCGAGCTTTTCGCGCGAATCGTAGTAGGCCTGGGCGACGAGGCGCGACAGCGCGCGGATGCGGCCGATATAGGCGGCACGCTCGGTCACCGAGATGGCCCCTCGCGCATCGAGCAGATTGAACGTATGGGCCGCTTTGAGCACGAGCTCGTAGCCGGGCAGCGCCAATTGCGTTTCGATCGTGCGCTTCGCTTCCGACTCGTAGCTGGAGAAAAGCGTGAAGAGCAGTTCGACGTTCGCGTGCTCGAAGTTGTAAGTGGACTGTTCGACTTCGTTCTGATGGTAGACGTCGCCATACGTCAGCCGGCGCATCTCGGGGCCGCTCGGGCCCGCTTCTTCCCACTCCGTCCAGACGAGGTCGTAGACGTTCTCGACCTTTTGCAGGTACATGGCGAGCCGTTCGAGCCCATAAGTGATTTCGCCGAGCACGGGCTTGCAATCGAGGCCGCCGACCTGCTGGAAGTACGTGAACTGCGTGACTTCCATGCCATTGAGCCAGACTTCCCAGCCGAGGCCCCATGCGCCGAGCGTGGGGTTTTCCCAATCGTCCTCGACGAAGCGCACGTCGTTTTGCTTCAGATCGAAACCGAGCGCCTCCAGCGAGCCGAGGTAGAGATCGAGGATGTTCTCGGGCGCGGGTTTCAGCACCACCTGATACTGATAGTAGTGCTGCAGGCGGTTCGGATTGTCGCCGTAGCGGCCATCCTTCGGGCGGCGCGACGGCTGGACGTAGGCGGCGCGCCACGGTTCGGGACCGACGGCCCGCAAGAACGTGTGCACGTGCGACGTCCCGGCGCCGACTTCCATGTCGATGGGCTGAAGCAGCGCGCAGCCCTGTTGGTCCCAATAGGATTGCAGCGTCAGGATGATTTGCTGAAACGTGAGCATGTCGTGCCTTTTGCGGCGCGCGGCGGACAAGCCGCGGTTCGCGCCGATGATTGGCCGCGCGAATGGGATCGGGCGCGGCCGGGGGCGCGGGATGGCGCATCGTTCGCCGCTTCCCGCCTGCTAAAACGATGAATTTTACCGGATTGGGATGCGCGTGCGACTTTCGGGGGGCCGGCAGTGCGCGGATCAGTCTCGCCGGCGCCGCGCGAACGCGACGCAAAGCGCGAGCAGCAGGAGCGAGACGGCCAGCACGACGAGGTTGCCCGTTGCGATGTAGGGCGTCGTGCCCGTCATGCCCTGCACCTGTACGTCGAGCGCGCCGGCCGCGAGCACGGGTAGCTGGGCGATGACGCGCCCCCTCGAGTCGATCGACGCGGTGGCCCCGGTGTTCGTTGCCGCGAGCAGCGGCCGTCCGGTCTCGAGCGTGCGCATGCGCGCCATCTGCAGATGCTGATCGAGCGCGATCGTCTTGCCGAACCATGCGAGGTTCGACACGTTGACGAGCACACTGGCCGGCGTCGCCGCTTCGCGCAATCGGCGCGCGATCTCTTCACCGAAAATGTCCTCGTAGCAGATGTCGACATCGACGGTCTGATGACCCACCTGGAACGGCGGCTGCACGGGCTTTCCGTTCGCCAGATCGCCGAGCGGAATGTTCATGAGCCGCACGAACCAGTGAAAGCCCCACGGCACGAATTCGCCGAACGGCACGAGGTGATGTTTGTCGTAACGGTAGAGCACGCCCGAGCGGGGCGTCACGCCGAACAGGCTGTTAGTCGGTTCGGTGATCTGCCCGTCGGGCGCGATCTTCGCGCCGAACGCCCCGAGCAGCACCGATGAGCCCGTGCTGTCGGCGAATTGGCGCACGGCGCGGACGAAGGGCTCGGGGAACTGCTGCGGCAGCAGCGGAACCGCCGTTTCGGGCGTGATAACGAGATCGGCCGGCTTGGCCGTGATCATTTTCTCGTAGAGCGCGATCGCCGCCGTGACCCCTGCTTCGTCGAACTTCATCTCCTGCTTCACGTTGCCCTGCAGGATTCGCGCGGAGATCGGTGCGCCGTCGGGGCGGGTCCAGGCGAGTTGCGAAAGCGCTATGCCGCCCGCGACGAGCGCGAGTACAGCGAGCGCGGGCAAGAGAGCCCGCGCTCGCTGCGCCGGCCGTGCCGCGAGCCCTGCGACCGCTTGCACCGCGAGCGCGGCAGCCAGTGCAACGGCCCAACCGACGCCGTAGACGCCCACGAGCGGCGCGAAGCCCGCGAGCGGTCCATCGACTTGGGCGTAGCCGCTCGCAAGCCACGGAAAGCCCGTGAACACCGTTCCACGCAGCCATTCGCCAAGCGCCCATGCGCAGGCGAACGCGAACGCCCCCTGCCAGCCCGGCACGAATCCCCGCTGCGCGCGGGCGCGATTCGAATGGCCCTCGCCCACCGACCAGAGACCGGCGGCGAGCGCCGGATACGACGCCAGATAGATCGAGAACAGCACCAGCGCGGCAATCGCGAGCGGCGCGGGCATGCCGCCGTAGTCGTGCATGCTGACGTAGAGCCACCACACGCCCGTGACGAAGTTGCCGAAGCCGAATGCGGCGCCGGTCAATGCCGCGCTTTTCCAGTGATGCGTGCGCGCGAGGCAGACGTAAAAGAGCATGAAGAGCGCCAGCTCGACCCAGCCGCCCGCGCGCGTCGGCGCGAACGACAGGGTGTTGGCCGCGCCGAGCGCGAGCGCGGCCAGATAGTGCCAATGTGGTATGCCGCGCACGGCCGCGAGCGCTGAGCGATCGGCGTCGCCATGCGTGCGGTACGCGGCGCGCGCGGGGTGTCGCGCGCGAGAGGAAATCGGTTCTGCCATGAACGAGGAGGCGAAAGTGGTGCGGCTCAGGTCTGAACGTGTTGGGCTTCGCGTTCGCGCTGGCCGGCCAGCGGATCGCGCCGCACGAGCAGCACATGGATCTGGCGTGCGTCGCCGCGCAGGATTTCGAAGATCAGATCGTCGATGCGAACGCGCTCGCCGCGATGCGGCACGCGTCCGAAGTGATGGGTGACGAGCCCGCCGATCGTATCGACTTCTTCATCCGAGAACCGGGTGCCGAACGTCTCGTTGAACTGTTCGATCTCGGTCAGCGCGCGCACGCGATAGCGGCCATCGGGCGAGGCAATGATGTTGCCGCTTTCCTCGTCGAAATCGAACTCGTCTTCGATATCGCCCACGATCTGCTCGAGCACGTCTTCGATCGTGATGAGACCGGCCACGCCGCCGTACTCGTCGACGACGATGGCGATATGGTTGCGGTTCACGCGGAAGTCGTGCAGCAGCACATTGAGGCGCTTCGCTTCGGGGATGAAGACGGCGGGGCGCAGCATGCCGCGCACATCGAACTCGTCCTCGGCGTAGTAGCGCAGCAGATCCTTCGCCAGCAGCACACCGATGACGTTGTCGCGATTGCCTTCGTAGACCGGGTAGCGCGAATGCGCTTTTTCGAGGACGAAGGGGATGAACTGCTCGGGGCTGTCGGCGATGTTGATCGCGTCGATCTGCGCGCGCGGGATCATGATGTCGCGCGCGCAAAGCTCGGATACCTGGAACACGCCCTCGATCATCGACAGTGAATCCGCGTCGATCAGGTTGCGCTCGTGCGCGTCTTGCAGGATGTCGAGCAGTTCGGCGCGCGAATCGGGCTCGGGCGAGATGAAATCGGTCAAACGCTCGAGCAGCGAACGCTTTTCGTGCGGCTTGTCGGTCTGTCGTCGACTGGGATAGGAGTCGTTCATGGCGGGGCGCCCGGAGACGGCCGGGCGCGTGGTACACGGAAAGTCAAGGATACACCAGCCGTGCGGCACCTCAGCGTACATGCCCTGCCCATGAAGTCGCGCAGCACCGCGTTATTTTGGGGACGAGCAAATTTTGGAACAAACAAATTTTGAGACAAGCGAGTTTTGAGACAAGATAGCAGCCGCTTTTCTCCACCTTTTTACGAAACGAATATGTCCGAAGAATTCGAAGTCCGGGGGCCGCATGAAGAGGCGCTCGAACATGCGGGCCACGGTGCTCATGCGGGCGGCCATCACGCCGCCCCCGGCGTCGCCCCCGACCCGTTCGCCGGGCGCGTCGCGGTCATGACGGCGATTCTCGCGACCATCGGCGCCGTTTTCTCGTACCAGGGCGGTTCGACGGAGGGGCTCGCGCTCTTTTACAAGAACGAGGCGGCCATCCGGAAGACGGAGGCCGCCAACCAGTGGAGCTACTACCAGGCGAAAGGCGAAAAGCAGAATCTGGCCGAACTCGGGGCGGCGCTCGCCGCGAGCGACGCGAAAGCCAGCGCGAAATTCACGGCTGACATGGCGAAGTACGCGCAGCAGAAAACGGCGATTCGCGAACATGCCGAAGCGCTCGAAAAGGGAGTGCGGGAAGCCGACGAGGCGAGCGAGCATCAATTGCACTTGCACCATCGTTGGGCGCAGGCGACCACCCTCACGCAAGTCGCCATCTCGCTGGCCGCGATTACGTTGCTGACGCGGCGCCGCTGGCTGCTGGCCGGCGCATTCGGCGTCGCGATTGCAGGCGTCGCGGTCGGTGGGGCCGCGCTGCTTGGCGTGTGACCGACGGCGAAACGGACCGGAAAAATAGGGCGGGGCCCCGAAGTGATCGCTCGCTTCGAATTGCGCGGCCCGCGTTATTCCTCGGCGCAGCGCCTGAGCAGGGCTTCGAGCGCGCGGTCCGGCATGCCGCTTTTGCGCAGCGCGTCGACCGTGCGGCTCACATAGTCGAGCGTCGTGCCGTAGCGTCCGCGCGCGCAACCGAAAACAGCCTTCACGACCGCGTCGGGCAGTTTGCCGGTGTAGGTTGGCACATCGCGGCGCATGATGAACGCCAGCGCGGGGACGCGGCGCCCGTCGGCCAGCGAGCAGGGCAGCCATGCCGGCCGGTAGGAGCCCATCACCATTTCGCGCCGCCAGAGCGCTTGCAGATGCGGCATGGCGTTCGGGCCGTCGAGCCGGAATGCCACGCCCGTGCAGGAGCCGCCGCGGTCGAGCGCGAGCACGAGGCCCGGTTGCTCGGGCGTGCCGCGATTGACGCGCGACCACAAATAAAGTCCGCGGTGATAGCCGCGCACGCGCGCATGGATCGTCTCCGCGGCCGGCATGCCCGGGTTCCAGATCAGCGAGCCGTAGCCGAACAGCCACAGGTCGCTCGCGCCGTCCCAATGCTCGAGCGTCGCGGCGAGCGAAGCGGCGAGCTCGTCGTCCGAGAGCAGGCGCGCCTCGCCGAGCGACGGCGGATAGCCGCACGCGGGCTCGGGCAGTTTATCGTCGGGATCGGAGCAGACAGCTGAGGCCATGGCGTCGAAGCGGAGGTGGCGTTCGCGGGATTCGTCAGCGGTCGCGGTATGGGTCGGCGAAGCCGAGCTGGCCGAGAATACCGGTTTCGAGCGTCTCCATTTCGTGCGCTTCGTCTTCGGTCTCGTGATCGTAGCCCTGCGCATGCAGCGTGCCGTGCACGATCATATGCGCGTAGTGGGCTTCGAGCGGCTTGCGCTGCTCGGCGGCTTCTTTTTCGATGACGGGGCAGCACACGATGATGTCGCCCGAGACCGGATCGTCTTCGGTCTCGGCATAGGCGAACGTCAAGACGTTCGTCGCGTAGTCCTTGCCGCGATAGGTGCGGTTCAGCAGGCGTCCTTCCTCGGTGTCGACGAAGCGCAGCGTGAGTTCGCCATCGGCAAAAAGCGCTGCCTTCACCCAGCTCGTCACGCGCGCGCGTGTCAGCAGCGCCTTGTGTTCAGGGTAGGCGCCGGCGGCCGGAAATTGCACCGAGAGCGCAAGGCGTGGAGCGGGATTCATGCGCGTGCCCCCGTGCCGTTCACCCCATGCCGCGGGCTCGGGCGGTGGCGGCTCGCGCAGCGCTTCGTGCGGGACTCGCTCATCACCGATCGTCGGACGCGTGACCGTCCTCTTTCTTCATGTGCTGGTCGTAGGCGTCGACGATGCGCGCGACGAGCGGGTGGCGCACGACGTCGGCGCTCGTGAAGCGCGTGAGCGCGATGCCGCGCACGTTGGCCAGCACCTGCTCGGCTTCGATGAGGCCGCTCTTGGCGCCGCGCGGCAAATCGATCTGTGTCGTGTCGCCCGTCACGACGGCTTTCGAGCCGAAGCCGATGCGCGTGAGGAACATCTTCATCTGCTCGGGCGTGGTGTTTTGCGCTTCGTCGAGAATGATGAAGGCGTGATTGAGCGTGCGTCCGCGCATATAGGCGAGCGGGGCGATTTCGATCATCTGGCGCTCGAACATCTTGGCCGTCTTGTCGAAACCGAGCAGATCGTAAAGGGCGTCGTAGAGCGGACGTAGATACGGGTCGACTTTCTGTGCGAGGTCGCCGGGCAAAAAGCCCAGGCGTTCGCCAGCCTCGACGGCCGGGCGCGTCAGCACGATGCGCTTGACGTGATCGCGCTCGAGCGCGTCCACCGCGCAGGCCACGGCGAGGTAGGTTTTGCCCGTGCCGGCCGGGCCGACGCCGAACGTCACGTCGTGCGAGACGATCTGCTTCAGATAGTCGCGCTGCGCGCGCGTGCGTCCGCGCAAGTCGGCGCGGCGCGTATAAAGCTTGGGCCCGAGTTCCTCCAGGTCCTCATCGTCGAGACCGGCGGGTTCGTCGAACGGGTGGTCGGGGTCGTAGCGTGCGCCGGACTCGCTGCGTTCTTCCTCGGATGCGCCGGAGCGGTTGCTCGGATGACGCGACTCGACGAGCGCGAGCTGGATGTCGTCGACGGAAAGCGGCTCGCGCGCGCGGTTGTAGAACGTTTCGAGCGCGCCGAGCGCAAGCTTGGCGCCGCGCCCGCGGATCGCAATGCGATGGCCGCGCCGCTGCAGTGTGACGTCGAGCGCCTGCTCGATCTGACGCAGGTTCTCGTCGAGGGGGCCGCACAGATTGGCCAGGCGGGCGTTGTCGTCGCGCGGTGCGGTGAACTCCAGCGGTTGGGCAGTCTTCAAGGCGAAGGGCGATCCTTAGTCCGGGTAAGCGCTCAATGCAAGGCGGCATCGGCGAGCACGAGCTCGCCGCGCAGCGAATGCGGATAAGCATGGTTGATGCGCACATCGATCATTTGACCGATGAGCCTCGAATGTACGGCGAGCGGCGCCGGGAAGTTCACGACGCGGTTATTCGCCGTGCGTCCGGCGAGTTCGCTCGGATCCTTACGCGACGGTCCTTCCACGAGGATGCGCTCGAGGTTGCCGACCATCGCTTCGCTGATGCGCACGACGTTCGCATCGATCGTCGCCTGCAGATGCTGCAGGCGCTTCAACTTCACTTCGCGCGGCGTGTCGTCGTGCAGATTGGCGGCCGGCGTGCCGGGGCGCGGGCTGAAGATGAAGGAAAAACTCGTGTCGTAGCTCATCTCGTCGACGAGCGCCATCGTCTTGTCGAAGTCCTCTTCCGTTTCGCCGGGAAAGCCGACGATGATGTCGGTCGACAGCGAGAGGTCGGGGCGGATGGCACGCAGCCGGCGGATCACGGACTTGTACTCGAGTACCGTGTAGCCGCGCTTCATCGCCATCAGAATGCGGTCCGAACCGTGCTGCACGGGAAGGTGCAGATGCGAAACGAGCTTGTCGACCTTCGCGTAGGTATCGATGAGCCGCTGCGTGAATTCCTTCGGATGCGACGTGGTATAGCGAATGCGTTCGATGCCGGGAATCTCGGCGACGTATTCGATGAGCGTGGCGAAATCGGCGATCTCCGCCGCGCCCGCCGTAATCGGGCCGCGATAGGCATTGACGTTCTGTCCGAGCAGCGTGACTTCGCGCACGCCCTGATCGGCGAGGCCGGCAATCTCGGTCAGCACGTCATCGAGGGGGCGCGAAACTTCCTCGCCGCGCGTGTAGGGCACGACGCAGTAGCTGCAGTACTTGCTGCAGCCTTCCATGATCGAGACGAAGGCGCTCGGACCTTCCACGCGCGCCGGCGGCAGGTGATCGAACTTTTCGATTTCGGGAAAGGAGATATCGACCTGAGCGCGGCCGCTCGCGCGGCGCGCGTCGATCATCTGCGGCAGCCGGTGCAGTGTCTGAGGGCCGAAGACGAGGTCCACGTAGGGGGCGCGCGCGACGATCGCCGCGCCTTCCTGGCTCGCCACGCAGCCGCCGACGCCGATCAGCAGCCCGGGCTTCGCTTCTTTGAGCTCGCGCACGCGGCCCAGGTCGGAAAACACCTTTTCCTGCGCTTTTTCGCGCACCGAGCAGGTATTGAAGAGGATGACATCCGCGTCTTCGGGGGTGTCGGTCTTGACGAGTCCTTCCGCTTGCCCGAGCACGTCGACCATTTTGTCGGAGTCGTACTCGTTCATCTGGCAGCCGAAGGTCTTTACATACACTTTCTTTGTCATGAAGCTCGCCGTTCGCAGTGGTTGACCTGGGGGCGGTAAATTCGAAGTCGATGTCGAAGGAATGAGGGCGCGAGCGCTGTCTGGCGCCGCCCATGAGACGAGGCCGGCCGAAGCAGTCCGCATAGCTCGGTATTATAGCGTTTCACGATTGCCGCTCCGGGCGGCGGCCTCGCCGGTCTGACCCCGGCCGGTCGGCGCCTGCGCGCCGAGCATCGGCAGATCGGCCCAGGCCGCCTCGGCCTGCAACCGCAACGTGCGCCCGAGCGTGTTTACTGATGACGCATCGTGCGAAAGCGGCCCCGCCCGGCGGAGGTTGCCCGGGCCGCCCGGGCAGCGTGTCGTGTCGTCAGTGCGCGTGCATGTAGACGAATGAGGCCATGGCGCCGCCGGCCAGCGGTCCGCAAACGGGAATCCAGGCGTAGCGCCAATCGCTGTTGCGCTTGCCGGGGATCGGCAGGATCGCATGCATGAGGCGCGGCGCGAGGTCGCGGGCCGGACTCATCGCATAGCCGGTCGGACCGCCGAGCGAAATGCCGATGCCGAGTACGAGCAGACCGACCGGCAGCGCATCGAGCGCGCCAAGCCCCACCTGGGGCGAGGCGAGGTAGAGCACACCGAGAATGAGCACGAACGTGCAGATCGTCTCGGTCAGCACGTTGTGCCCGACACTGCGAATCGCCGGTGCCGTGCAAAAGCAGGCTAGCTTGATATCTGGGTCGTCGGTCGTCGAGAAATGCTGCCGATAGGCCAGCCACACGAGCAACGCGCCGGCCATGCCGCCCAGCATCTGAGCGATCACATAGCCCGCCACCTTCGACCAGGCGAACTTGCCGGCCAGCGCGAGGCTGATGGTCACGACCGGATTCAGATGCGCGCCGCTGAACGATGCGGTGACATAGACGGCGACGAAAACCGCCATCGCCCAGCCCCAGACGATGACGATGAGATCGGCGCCCTTGCCTTTCGTGCGCGCGAGCAGCACGTTGGCTACGGCGCCATTGCCAAGCAGCACGAGCAATGCCGTGCCGAGGAATTCAGCGATGAGAGGAGACATGGTTGTTACTCCGGAATGGCTAGATTGACGGTGTCGACGTTGCGCGCGGTAAGGCCTGCTCGTGCATCGAGCGGCTGTCCGCGCTGCGGCTATGAAGACGTCAAAACGTTCTCGAACGCACGGCCCGCGCGTTCAAGAACGCTCAGCTCGCGTCGGCCCAGGCTTTGGCCGCGGTGACGGCGCGCTGCCAGCCCGCGAGGCAGACCTCGGCGGCGCGCGCATCCATGGCGGGCGAAAAGCGCCGGTCGAGCTGCCACTGGCTTTGCAGCTCGTCGATACCGCCCCAGTAGCCGACCGCGAGGCCGGCGAGGTAAGCGGCCCCGAGCGCCGTCGTCTCGCTGATGCGGGGTCGCACGGCTGCCACGCCGAGCATGTCGGCCTGGAATTGCATGAGCAGATTGTTGGCGCAGGCGCCGCCGTCCACGCGCAGCTCGCCGATGCGAATACCGGAGTCGGCTTCCATTGCCTTGAGCACATCGACGGATTGATAGGCGATCGAATCGAGCGCGGCGCGCGCGATGTGCGCGCTCGTGGTCCCGCGCGTGACGCCGAAAAGCGTGCCGCGTGCCCGCGGATTCCAGTGCGGTGCGCCGAGGCCAGCGAACGCGGGTACAAGGTAGACGCCGTCGGAATGCGGCACGCTGGCCGCCAGTGCTTCGATATCGGCGGCGCGCTGAATGATGCCGAGGCCATCGCGCAGCCATTGCACGACGGCACCGGCGATGAAGATGCTGCCCTCGAGCGCGTACTCGACGCGCTCGCCGATCTTCCAGGCGAGCGTCGTGACGAGATTGTTCTTCGACTCGATCGGCTTGTCGCCGGTATTCATGACGAGAAAGCACCCGGTGCCGTAGGTGTTCTTCACCATGCCCGAGCGCGTGCACATTTGTCCGAAGAGTGCCGCATGCTGATCGCCCGCAATGCCGGCGAGCGGAATTTTCGACGCGAATACGGTCGTCACGGTCGGCCCGTAGACTTCCGATGAATCGCGTACTTCAGGCAGCATGCTGCGCGGAATGTCGAGCGCCTCGAGCAGGTCTGCGTCCCATTGCAGCGTATGAATGTTGAACAGCATCGTGCGCGAGGCGTTCGTCACATCCGTGATATGCAGCGCGTGCTTCGTGAAATTCCAGACGAGCCAACTGTCGACGGTGCCAAACGCGAGCTGGCCGCGCTTCGCTTTCTCGCGTGCCCCGGGGACGTTGTCGAGAATCCAGCGGATCTTGGTCGCCGAGAAGTAGGCGTCGATCGGCAGCCCGGTCTTCGCCCGCACGGTTTGTTCGAGACCTTGCTGCTTGAGCGAGTCGCAAAATGCCGCAGTGCGCCGATCCTGCCAGACGATGGCGTTATGAACGGGCTGGCCGGTCTCGCGGTCCCAGACGATCGTCGTTTCGCGTTGGTTCGTGATGCCGATGGCGGCAATCGATGTCCCATTCAAGCCGGCGCGCGTGACGGCTTCGGCGGCGACCCCGGCCTGAGTCGACCAGATTTCCTGCGGATCGTGTTCCACCCAGCCCGGCTGCGGATAGATCTGGCGGAACTCCTTCTGGGCGGCCGATACGATGTTGCCGTGGCGATCGAACAGCATCGCACGTGAACTCGTCGTGCCCTGATCGAGCGCGAGAATGTATTGGTCCTGCATCGTCTCTTCTCCATGTGTTGTCATAGATTTTGATGCGCCGCGGATAACTCGCTTGCGGCGGGCCCTCGGGTGAAACGTTCATTGCAGCGCCGGTACGAGCCTCTAACGGGCCTTGGCGCGCTGCTCAGTGCTGCGCCGGCGTCAGCGTGGTCGGCGCGGCGGCCGGCACGCGTGCGAACCATGCGTCGATCGATGCGCTTGCTTCGGTCAGCGTGCCGGCCGGAAGATGCAGGCCGACCTTGGAGCGGCGCCACAGCACGTCGTATGCGCAGCGCGCCCATTCGGTGTCGCGCAGGTATCGCAACTCGCACTCGAACAAGCCGGGGGCGAGCGGTGCGCCGAGATCCGCGAGCGAGCGCGCTTCGCCGAGCATGCGCACCGCGCGCGTGCCGTACGCGTGCGCATAGCGGCGCGCGAGCTCGGCGGGCAGCCACGGATGTTCGCTTGCGAACCGCGTGGCGAACCGTTCGAATTGCGCGCCGGGGATGTCGCCACCCGGCAGCGGCGCGCCGGCAGTCCATGCCGATGCCGACCGGCCGAGCGCGTCGGCGAGCCGGTCGACGGCTTCTTCCGCGAGCTTGCGAAAGGTCGTGATCTTGCCGCCGAAGACCGACAGCAGCGGGGCTTCACCTTCTCGCGCATCGAGTTCCAGCCGATAGTCGCGCGTCACGGCCGATGGATTGTCCGCCCCCTCCTCCTCGAGCAGGGGCCGCACGCCGGAGTAAGTCCAGCAAACATCGGCGGGCGAGATCTTGCGTTTGAAATAGCGGTTGATCGATTCGCACAGATAGCGTGTTTCGTTCTCGTCGATTGACACGCGCGCCGGGTCGCCGTGGTATTCGACGTCGGTCGTGCCGATCAACGTGAACTCATGCTCGTATGGAATGGCGAAAATGATCCGCTTGTCCGGGTTCTGAAAGATATAGGCGTGATCATGTTCGAACAGGCGCCGCGTCACGATGTGGCTTCCTTTGACGAGCCGCACGGTGTGATGTGCCGCGCGGCCGAGCGCATCGTGCAGCAGCGTGCCGACCCAAGGTCCGGCCGCATTCGCTAGTGCGCGCGCGCGTATCGTGAACGGGGTGCCGTCGGCGCCCGCGAGTTCGGCATGCCATTCGCCGCCTGCACGCACGGCCTTGACGAGCCGTGTACGCGTGGCGACGGTCGCGCCGTGCTCGGCCGCATCCACCGCATTGAGCACCACGAGCCGGGCGTCATCGACCCACCCGTCCGAGTAGACGAAGCCGCGTTCGATCGAATCCACGAGCGGCGCGCCGGCCGGGTGGCGACGCATGACGATGCCCCGCGAGCCCGCCAGCAACTCGCGCCGTGCAAGATGATCGTAGAGGAAGAGCCCCGCGCGAATGATCCACGCCGGACGCAGATTCGGCATATGGGGCATGACGAAGCGCAGCGGCCGAATGATATGAGGCGCCGAACGCAACAGCGTCTCGCGCTCTTGCAGCGCCTTGCGCACGAGCCCGAATTCCTTGTATTCGAGATAGCGCAGTCCGCCGTGAATGAGCTTGGTGCTCGACGACGACGTGTGCCCCGCAAGGTCGTCCTGCTCGACGAGCGCGACCCTGAGTCCGCGCCCCGCGGCGTCGCGCGCGATCCCCGCGCCGTTGATCCCGCCGCCCACGACGAGCAGATCGTATGGGCTGCCTTGCGTCAGTTGCCGTGCTCCCGTGCCCTCAGCGGCCATTGCGACTCCGATTGAAAACGAAACGAACCTATCATGTTCGTTTGCGAAATCTATCGAACATTATCGAAAAAGTAAAGTGCGGTATTCGGCCTCGATTCGAACATGTCGCGTTGCCGATGTGCGCCGCGCGCGGGGGAGGCTACCATCACGGGAAACGGACGAAGAGGTGGACGATGCTTGATCGGATTCGACGCGGCGCGGCGGTGACGGCCGTGCTCTTGACTGGCTGCGCGGGATGGGACGGATTGAGCACGCCGTCGCTGGGCGCGCTCGAGCAGGTGTGCGGCGCATCGGCCGATTACGGCGCGCAGACGGCGACCGTCTATCCGGCCTTACTGGACGCTTATGTGGCCTACCGCCATGGCAGGCTGTCGCAAAACGAGTACTGCGGCTTTCAGACGTCGATCGCGCGCGAGCACGCAACATTGGCTGCCGGCGGGGCGAGCGCCTCCACCGGCTGGGCCGATTTCATCAACGACGCGCGGGCCAAAGCGCTCAGTTGGCGCGCCGCAGTGGACCCGACATTGCGTGGCTGACGTCCAAAGACGAAAGATGCGCGGACCCGTGCCGCGCGCAGCGCGGGTCGGGTGCGCTAGGAGAAGCGTTTGATGGCTTTGATGGCCGAGTCGCCCGACTCGGTCAGGCGCCATTCCTGAAGACCCGACGCGAGACTTTCGAGCCGCACCAGTTGTTGTTCGAGCAGTGCATCGAGCTCTTCTCGGGCCATATCGACTTGGTTGGGAGCATCCTTGACGAGCAGCAACGTGGCGAATTCATGCGGACTCAGCATCGTTCTCTCCATGGGCAATCGAATTGCCTCGGCAACCGGCGTTCGGCTGCCGGCGTGCTCAACCTATCGGGAGCAGGTCAGGTGGTACCCGCACCGCGCAGCCATAGCGCGTCGGGGAACTGGAGTGTAGTCAAGCGCCCGTTCTTCTCCAAATCATCCCCTCAAAATTTTCTGTTTGACAATTAGCCGGGCCGGAAGCGGTTCACCCGCGCCCGTTATTTCGCGAAATTACTTCAAGTTTCGCGTGCGTCGCAGCATGGACCGACGCGTTCGGTGTAGGCGCCTGCTCGGCATCCAGGGCGGGCGCGCCGTAAGAGCCTTGGCTCACGCCGCGAGCCTTTGCTCACTCATCGGCGGCGACATAGACTTGCGTACCTGCGGCCGAAATCGTTTCCGCCATTTCGGGCGGCGGTGGGGCATCGGTGAACAGCGCGTGAATCTGGTTCAGGTGCCCCTGGCGAACGAGGGCCGGGCGGCCGAATTTGGAGTGGTCGGCGGCCAGCAGTGTCGTACGCGCCTGCTGGATGATCGCTTCGGCCACGCGAACCTCGCGCGTGTCGAAGTCGCGCAACGTACCGTCGGGCTCGATGCTCGAGGTGCCGATGACCGCGAAGTCGACCTTGAACTGACGGATGAAATCGATCGCGAGTTCGCCGACGATGCCCTTGTCCCATGGCCGGACGATTCCCCCAGTGACGAGCACTTCGCAGTCGGGGTAGCCGCTCATCATGTTGGCGACGTTCAGATTGTTCGTAATGACGCGCAGCCCGCGATGGCGATTCAATGCCCGTGCGACCTCCTCGGTGGTCGTGCCGAGGTTGATGAAAAGCGAGGCCTGGTCGGGGATATGAGAGGCGAGCAACGCGGCGATGCGGCGTTTTTCCTCATGGAACATGCGTTGCCGCGCCGTGTAGGAGACGTTTTCCGAGCTCGTCGGCAAACTTGCTCCGCCGTGGTAGCGACGCAGCAGGTTCATGTCGGAGAGCCAGTTCACGTCGCGGCGGATCGTCTGCGGCGTCACGTTGAAATGCGAGGCGAGGTCCTCCACCGTGACGAAGCCATCGCGCTGCACCCAGTCGAGCAGTTCCTGCTGGCGGGCGTTCAGGCTTAAGCGAGGGTCTCGGGTCATGGCGGGGCTGAGCGCGGCGATTGAAGAGGGGGTATTGTAGGGCCTGTTCGCGCTGGTTACAGGCCCTCGAACGAGCCTGGCCGGCTGCAGTGGATCGATCGAGATAAACGCGAATTCCGGAAAACCCAAGATGACGCATTTCGACTGGCACAACCCGTACCCGACACCGCGTCTGCCCGTGTTCGCCCGCAATGTCGTGGCGAGCTCGCATCCGCTCGCCGCACAGGCGGGGCTGCGCATGATCTGGGAGGGCGGCAACGCCGTCGATGCCGCATTGGCGGCCGCCGCCGTGCTGACGATTGTCGAGCCCGTGTCGTGCGGCCTCGGTGGCGATGCGTTCGCGCTCGTCTGGGACGGCGAAGCGCTTCATGGGCTCAATGCTTCGGGCGTGGCACCGGCAGCCTGGAGCATCGATTATTTCAGGCGCCGTCATGGCGAAAGCGCGCGCGGCATAGCGGCGCAGCCCAAGCGCGGCTGGGACACCGTCACGGTCCCCGGCGTGGTGGCCGGCTGGGAAGCGCTGAGCGAGAAATTCGGCGAACTCTCGTTTTCGGACATCATGGCGCCCGCCATCGAGATCGCCGAGCGAGGGCACGCCGTCGCGAACATCGTGGCAAGAAAGTGGGCGGCGGCCGTGCCCGAACTCGAGGGCCAGCCCGGGTTTGCCGAAGCCTTCATGCCGCATGGGCGCGCGCCGTCGCCAAGCGAGCTCGTGCGCTTTGCAGGTCATGCGCGCACGCTGCGCGAGCTGGCCGAATCGGGCCCGCGCGCGTTCTACGAAGGCGAGCCGGCCGAGCGCATCGCCGCGTTCGCGCGCGATGGCGGCAGCGCGCTGACGGCGGCCGATTTGCGCGATTACCGTGTCGAATGGGTCGAGCCCATCGCGAAAGACTATCGCGGCTACACCGTGCATGAAATTCCGCCGAACGGCCAGGGCATCGCGGCGCTCATCGCGCTCGGCATACTGGCGCGCTTCGACCTGAAGGCGCTTGCGCGCGACGGCGTGGATTCGCAGCATATGCAGATCGAGGCGATGAAGCTTGCCTTCGCGGACGTCTACCGCTACGTCGCGGACCCGCGAGCAATGGAGATCTCACCGGCCGAGTTGCTCGACGATGCCTATCTCGCCGCGCGCGCGGCATGCATCGATCCGCGCCGCGCCGCGCATCCCGCTTTCGGGATGCCGCGCGCGGGCGGCACGATCTATCTTTCGGCTGCCGACGAGCGCGGGATGATGGTGAGTTTCATCCAGTCGAACTATATGGGATTCGGTTCGGGCGTCGTCGTGCCGGGCACGGGCATCGCTTTGCAAAACCGCGGCTGCGGTTTTTCGATGGATCCGCGCTCGCCCAACGCAGTGGCAGGCGGCAAGCGTCCGTTTCACACGATCATTCCGGCGTTCGTCACGCAGCGCGAAGGCGCTCACGTGTGGCCCGTGATGAGCTTTGGCGTCATGGGCGGCGATATGCAGCCGCAAGGCCATCTGCAATCGATCGTGCGCATGCTCGATTATGGCCAGCAGCCGCAGGCGGCCTGCGATGCCCCGCGCTGGAAGGTCAATCCAGATTTCTCGATCGATCTCGAGTCGACGTTCGAGCCAGAGGTGGCACGCGCCTTGGAGGCGCGCGGCCATCGGATCGCGGCGTTCGACGATCCCTACATGGATTTCGGCTCCGGCCAGTACGTCTGGAAGCTGGAGCATGGCAACGCCGAGCGCGGCTATGTGGCCGCCAGCGACAGCCGGCGCGATGGGCTTGCGGCCGGGTTTTGAGCCGACGGGCCGATTGTCTGTAATACGGCGAAAGACGAGCGAATCGTCCGAAGGTTCTATGGCGGCCTCAGGCCCGGAACCGGAGGGTGACTGCGCGGTCACTGTCTGTGTCGAAGCAGTATCGGACAAGTCCGGCTAACATGCCGGGAAAACGGATCGAAAAGTTCAAAACGCCGCATCCGATGAACCGGCTCGAAACTAGGGCTTCGCGCCGGGCCGATCGCCGGCCGCGATCGGTTCGGGGGACGCGGCTTTGGGAGCGCAACGCAATGTACACCGAATCCAAGCACGCACTGCCTTGGCGTATCGAGGATATCGATCTGACGCGGATCGATCGTCGACGCGCCGCGACGAACGAAGATCTGCTGTTGCTCTTGTGCGCGGCGTCATTCATCGAGAGCGGCACGGACCTCTATACGAGCAACCTCACCGCCTATTTCGACGGAGATCCCGAGGTCTCCGCATGGCTCAACGACGAGTGGGAACCTGAAGAGCTGCAGCATGGTCGCGCGCTGAAAGCCTATATCAACCACGTCTGGCCCGAGTTCGACTGGGATACGTCGTTTCGGAACTTCTTCGAGGAATACTCGACGACTTGCTCGGTCGAGGAATTCGAAAAAACGCGGGCACTCGAAATGGTGGCCCGCTGCGTCGTCGAAACCGGTACGGCCACGCTCTATCGTGCCATCAACGAATGCTTCGACGAACCGGTGCTCAAGGAGATCACCGATCACATCCGGACGGACGAAGTGCGCCATTACAAGCACTTTTTCAAATACTTCAAGAAGTACAACGTGATCGAGGGGAATGGCCGCCTGGCCGTCCTGGGCGCGCTGCTGCGCCGGGTCATCGAAATCAAGAGCGAGGATTCGGAGATCGCGCTGCGTCACGTCTTTGCGACGCGCTATCCCGAGCGCGCACACGATACCGAGTACAACCGTGCGCGTACCGCGCGGATCAGCTCGCTCGTGCGCCGCAATCTCTCGGCCGACATGTGCGTGAAAATGCTGCTCAAGCCACTCGACATTCCGGCGCGCATCCAGCCGGGTGTCCATTACCCGCTCGCGAAGATGGCGCAGCACGTCTTCTTCCGCTGAGCCGATCGCGCGCACCCCGATGTCCGATTCTTCCTCACGCGAACGTGCGCTTGCAGTGCAGGCGTTCGATGAATGGCCGCCCGTGCTTCGCGCGCTCTTCGATGGCACCGGGCTTGCCGGCAAGGAGGGCTTTGCCGCTTGTCTCGTCGTCGCGGATGCCGATGCGCAGAGCCCTCTGCGCACCTCGCTATTGAGCGCGGGCGAGCTCTATGCGCCCGATTCGCGCTCGCTGGCCTTCGCCCTGTGGCCCGCCGCGCGTGCAGCACGCATGCTGGACGCGGCCGCGCGCCGTGGGCGCGGGCGAGCCGCGCTCACGTTCGTTCATGAGGGTGCTTTCTATCAGGTGCAGCTGCGGGTGGACGCGCTCGAGGTCGAGGAGGGCGGACCGCTCGCGTGCTTCATCGCGTCGATCGATTCGGCCGATGCGCAACAAGTCGGCTACGCGAAGCTCACGTCCGGCATTACGTTCGAGCTGCTCTCGCAGCAAAGGCAGGCGGTGATCGATCGCTGGCAGCAGCAGATCGAGCGCTTGCGTCGCGCTGTGGCATCGAGATCCCAAGCGGACGGAGGAGCGGCAAGTCCTTGATTGTCGCGACGAGCCGCTCGCGTCGGGGTCAGCGGCGGCGCGCCCTGTCGCCAGCGGGGCCGGCAGGTGAGCGCGGCTTGCCGCCTAGCAGCGCGCCGGGATCGCCCGAGCGCACTCCCGTGCCGCGTGCCGTGTCGCGCTTGGCACCGGCGGACGGCGCGGCCTGAGGAGCCGGCTCCCGCCGCGCGGCCGATTCGGGTTTGGCGGCGCCGCGCGCGGGCGAACGTTGCCCGCTCTTCGGCGCTTGCCCAGCGGCAGGCCGCGATCCATCGCTTGCTTTGGGCGTCGCGGTACCGCTGCGGCGCTCACCGGTGCGGCCTTTGGCGCTGCTGCCATGAGCGCTGTCGTTAAGACCGCCGTTACCGCTGCCGTTGCCTTTTCCTTTCGCATGGCCTGCAGCGCCGCTCTTGCCCGCGCCGCTTTCTCGGCGTGAAGCTTGAGCGGCGGGTGCAGCCGGCGCTTTGGCGCTTTGGGACGTCTCGCGCCGCGGCGCTTGCGCGCGTGGCTGGCGCGCTGCGCCACCTTGACCGCGGCGCTGCTGGATCGGCTCGGGTTTTACGTTCGGGTCCGGCTCGAAGCCCGGAATCACCTCTTGCGGGAATGTCTGCCGGGTCAGCTTTTCGATGTCCTTCAGCAGTTGGCGCTCGTCGACGCACACGAGCGAAATCGCCTCGCCGGTCGAACCTGCACGGCCGGTCCGCCCGATCCGGTGAACGTAGTCTTCGGGAACGTTCGGCAGATCGAAGTTGACCACGTGCGGCAATTGATCGATGTCGATGCCGCGCGCCGCGATGTCCGTTGCGACGAGCACCTGCAGCGTGCCGTCCTTGAACTCCGCGAGCGCGCGTGTGCGGGCCGATTGGCTCTTGTTGCCGTGGATGGCCAGCGCGCTGATTCCGTCTTTCGTCAGTTGCTCGGCCAGCCGGTTGGCGCCGTGCTTCGTGCGCGTGAACACGAGCACCTGGAACCAGGTGTTTTCGCGGATCAGATGCGTGAGCAGTTCGCGCTTGCGATCGCGATCGACGCTGTACACGCGCTGCGTGACAAGCTCGGTCGTCGTGTTGCGGCGTGCGACTTCGATAAGCGCCGGCGCGTCGAGCAGATTGTCGGCAAGCGCTTTGATCTCCTCCGAGAACGTCGCCGAAAAGAGCAGGTTCTGACGCTTGGGCGGCAGCTTTGCGAGCACGCGGCGAATATCGTGGATGAAGCCCATGTCGAGCATGCGGTCCGCTTCATCGAGCACGAGGATGTCGAGATGCGAGACGTCGATCGTCTTTTGCTGCATATGGTCGAGCAGCCGGCCCGGGGTCGCGACGACGATGTCGACTCCGCGCTTGAGCGCATCGATTTGCGGATTGATGCCGACGCCGCCGAACAGCACGGTCGACTTCAGCGGCAAGTATTTGCCGTAGGCACGCACGCTTTCCTCGACCTGAGCGGCGAGCTCGCGCGTCGGCGTCAGGATCAGCGCGCGCACGGCGTGCGGGCGGCGTGTGCCGGCAGCCTGCCCGGCGCGCGGCGCGGCGAGCCGCTGCAGAATCGGCAATGTAAAGCCGGCTGTCTTGCCGGTGCCGGTCTGCGCGCCGGCAAGCAGGTCGCCACCGGCGAGCACGGCGGGGATGGCCTGCTTCTGGATCGGGGTGGGCGAGGTGTAGCCGAGCTCATGAACAGCCCGTACCAGCGGTTCGGACAGGCCGAGGGAATCGAAGGACATAGTTTTCTTCAAATGCGGGATGACGGCTGTCCGTCACGCATGCCGCGTGCCGCGAAGGCGGCCGTGCGGCGAACGTGCGAGCGCGGCGCTGTTGGCGCCGGCCAGCCTGGGTTCCGGCGGAGCCGGTTGGCTTCGCCGGAAATGCGAAGGGCGCGGCCGCGGTAATCCGCATGGCCGCGCCCTTTGTGGTTCATGTGCTCAATCGAGCGGCGCCGAGCGAAGATCCGTCACTTGCTGCGGCGAAATCGCAGAGCCCTTGTTGCCCCACGACTGACGGATGTACGTCACGACGGCTGCGACTTCCTGATTCGTCAGCGCTTGCGCGAACGGCGGCATGCCGTACGGTTTCGGGTTGGCACCCGTGCTCGGCGGATAACCACCATTGAGCACCATGCGGATCGGATTGACCGCCGACGGCATCTGGATCGATTGGTTGTTCGCGAGCGGCGGGTAGGCCGGCGGCTTGCCGAGGCCGTTTGCGGAATGGCAGGTCGCGCATTTGTCGCCGTAGACCTTCTTGCCCAGGTCGAAGAGTTCGCCGCCGAACTTCTCCGACGTCTCGTACTGCATCGTCTCGGGCGCTTCCTTCTTCTGCGGAATGGTCTTCAGATACGTGGCCATCGCACGGACGTCCTCATCCGACAAGTACTGCAGGCTGTTGTGGACGACCTCTGCCATCGGACCGAACACGGCGCCGCGCTGCGACACGCCGTTCTTGAGCAGATTGGCGATGTCCGTGATGTCCCAGTCGCCGAGGCCCGCTTCCTTGTTCGAGGTGAGCGACGGCGCGTACCAGTTCTGCAGCGGAATCAGACCGCCGGCGAACGCGGCCGAATTGACGGGGCCGCCCATCATGTTGATCGACGTATGGCACATCGAGCAGTGGCCGAGGCCTTCGACGAGATACGCGCCGCGGTTCCATTCGACCGACTTCGTCGGATCGTCCTTGTAGACGCCTTCGCGGAAAAACAGCGTACGCCAGCCGATCAGCAGGTTGCGATTGTTGAACGGAAAGCGCAGTTCATGCGGACGGCTCGGCACGGAGGCCGGCGGCACCGAGCGCAAGTAGGCGTAGATCGCGTCCGAATCCTCGCGCGTCACCTTCGTGTAGCTCGCGAACGGGAAAGCCGGGTAGAGCAGGCTGCCGTCCTTCGAGCGGCCCGTGTGCATGGCGCGATAGAAATCATCCGACGACCACTTGCCGATACCGTATTGATCGTCGGGGGTGATGTTCGGCGTATAGAGCGTGCCGAACGGCGTGGCCATCGGCAGGCCGCCCGCGAATTGCTGACCGCCGCGTACGGTGTGGCATGCGATGCAATCGCCGGCGCGGGCAAGGTATTCGCCGCGCTTCACGAGCGCAGCCTGGTCGGCCGGCGTGGCTGCCTGGGCCGAGCCGTTGTGCAGGTTATCGCTGCCCGTCCAGAGGACGGAGCCGAGCGCGGCGGCCGTCAGGACGACAGCCGACAGCGCGAACAGTGACTTGCGTTTCATGGGTATGTCTCTCCTCGCGCTTATTGCGGTTCGCTACCGCAGGCAAGCGGAGTCTTCATCGAGCGGGCCGGAGCCGGAACGGGGTTTTTCGGGGCGGGCTGAGTCGAAAGCCAGGCGGCGACGGCGTTGACGTCGTCATCGGTCAGGCGCGTCGCGATCTCGTGCATGCAATCGGGCGCTTTGGCGTGGCGCGTGCCACTGCGCCAGGCGCCCAGCTGCGCGCTGATGTAGTCCTGGTGCAGTCCGACGAGACCCGGAATCGCCGGCTCCATGCCCGTCAAGCTCTTGCCGTGGCAGGCGGCGCAGGCGGGAATGTTCTTCGAGGCATCGCCATTGAGCACGATCTCCTTGCCGCGCGCGAGCGTCTCCGGCGAGACCGTCGGCTTGGCGGGGGCCGGGTAGGGCGGGCGCTGCTTCGAGAAGTAATCGGCGATCTCGTGCAGGTATTCGTCCGAGAGGTACGTGACGAGGTAGTTCATCGGCGGATACTTGCGCCGGCCCTCGCGGAAATTTTGCAATTGATTGAACAGATACTCGGCCGGCTTACCCGCGAGGCGCGGGAAGTAGTCGTTATCGGTGCCCTGCCCATGGCTGCCATGGCACGCCGTGCAGCCTTGCACGCGCTGTTCCATCGTATCCGGGGCCTTCGGCTGGGTTTGCGCTTGTGCGCTCGTTGCGACGCCAGCACCACCGATCAGCAAGAGGGCGAGTAGCGGGCGGAAAATGCGTCTGGAAGACACGCGTAACTCCATCGTTATTCGGGGACCTGCCGGACTTCGATCGGCCCGGTGCGGTGCTGCGAGCTGGCCTACAGCTCGAGGCGAATTGTTCGGCGAATTATTCGGCGAGTTATTCGGGTTTGCCACACTTGCAGCGGCGACCCGCGGCGTTGCGACGCAGCATTCTATCATCGATGCCTGTCACGAGCTATTTGCCTCAGGCGACGCAAATCCGTCCTGATGCGGCGGCGCGACAATTTGACGCGCATATTCGATGCGCTCCGGCTTGCCCGGCATACACCGTTCGGCCACGCCAAGGTCCCGTTCCGTTCCGATACGCACGGCTCGCGTACACTCTCGGCTGCGTCGGACCGGCGCGGCCCACCGATTCACGCTTTGCGCGGCATCGTGCGCGCCGGCCGCCCCGGTTTTTTCTCGTTAGCCCCTCGTTTGTCCTGCCTGCCGATGAAGCGATCCTTCCCCGATTCCCGTATGACCCGATCCCGCCGTTCCAGTCGAGTTGCCGGCCGGCATCCGCATCCTCCCTTCGTGTTCACGGAGCGTCAGTCCTGATGAACGCTTCCGGCCTGCTGATCGGACAAGTCGCGCTGACCGCGCTCGTTCATGTCGCCTTTGCATTTGCCATCGGTTCGACGCTTTTCGAGCGGTGGCTTGCCGCGGACGGTGCGCTCGCGCGGATCGCGCCGTCGCATGGCGCCTGGCATCGGGCGCGCGCGTCGCTGATGGCCGCCGCGTTCGCGCTCGTGCTGGCGGAGGGCGGCTGGTTGCTGTATGAAGCCGGTGCGATGACGGGTGCCGGCGTAGCGGGCGGCTTGGCGGCTTTGCCGGATGTCGTCGGCACGACCCATGTCGGACATGCCTGGTGCGTTGCATTCGTCGGCGCCGCCTGGCTGCTCATGGCGGCGCTCCTGTCTCGCGGCGGGCGCTTCGGGGTGGGGATGTTCTGGCTCGGCGCGCTCGCCAGCGCGGCCGGCACGGCTGCGATCGGGCATGCCGCCGATGCGGGCATGCCCTCGCTCGGCTGGGCGATGCAGGCGGTTCACGTGCTGGCGACGGCCGTCTGGGGAGGCGTGGTGCTGGCCGGCGGGCTCGTGGTGCTGCCCGCGCTCGACACGTCGATCACGCGTATCGCGCTGATCCGCCTTGCGGATCGGGTCTCGAACGTATCGCTCGTGGCTTTTTGCGTCGTGTTGATCTCCGGTCTGGTCGGCGCACAACGTGGACTGGGAGGCTCGTTTGCGGCCTTGCGCGGGACTGCCTGGGGACACGTGCTGACGCTCAAGCTCGCGCTCGTGCTGCTGGCCGTCATGCTGGGGGCGCTCAACCGTACGTCGGCGTTGCCGCGGCTGCGCCGCAGCGCTTCGACGCTCGATGCGCATACGTTTCGCAACGTTCTACACCTCGAAGCACTGGTGATGATCGCGATCTTCGTGACCGCGGCGGTGCTGGGGCTGACACCGCCCGGCCATACCTGATAGCCGCGTCGCGGCGTGGGCCGCGGCGATACCGGCCTTGTCGGCCCATGCAGCTTCCCAGCCGCGGCGCCAGAGCAGCGCCGCGGCCAGAACGCGCAGCACGCCGAACGTCACGAGCGCGCTGACCGCCATCTGTTCCCGGAGTCATGCATGGCGGTTTCTCCCTGATGTGTCGTTTTGCGGGGAGATATGCAAGAGCCGGGCCAGTCGTTCGCATCGATGGGGCGGCCCACCGCGAAGCCCTATGCAGCAATGAATCGGGCTGCGACCGGGCGATTGCCTGATCGGCCGAGAGCGCCCGAAACGGCGGGCGTTACGCGCGTGCCGTTACGGGGCGTAACGTTGAACGAACGTTACGCGGCATCGCGCGGCGCCGTGCGGCGCCGCGCTTCGCGGTTACCACTCGGCGACGCTGCCATCCTCGTGGCGCCAAACCGGGTTGCGCCAGCGATGTCCTACTTTCGCCATCTCGCGCACCTTCGACTCGTCGACTTCGACACCGAGTCCGGGCCCTTGTGGGATGGAGACGAAACCGTCCTCGTACTTGAAGACTTCGGGGTTGCGGATGTAATCGAGCAAGTCGTTGCCCTGGTTGTAGTGGATGCCGAGGCTTTGCTCCTGAATGAATGCGTTGTAGCTGACGGCATCGAGTTGCAGGCAGGCCGCCAGCGCGATCGGGCCGAGCGGGCAGTGCAGCGCGATCGCGACGTCATAGGCCTCGGCCATCGTCGCGATCTTGCGGCACTCGCTGATGCCGCCCGCGTGCGAGGCGTCCGGCTGGAGAATGTCGACGTAGCCGCCTTGCAGAATCTGCTTGAAGTCCCAGCGCGAATAGAGCCGCTCGCCGAGCGCGATCGGGGTGTTCGTCTGGTTCACGATGTCGCGCAGCGCTTCGGCGTTTTCCGAGAGTACCGGCTCTTCGATGAACAGTAGCTTGTACGGATCGAGCTCTTTCGCGAGCACCTTAGCCATCGGCTTGTGAATACGACCGTGGAAGTCCACGCCGATGCCCACGTGCGGGCCGACCGCGTCGCGCACGGCCGCGACATTCGCGATGACGCGTTCGACTTTGTCGAAGGTATCGACGATCTGCACTTCCTCCGAGCCGTTCATCTTGAGCGCTTTGAAGCCGCGCTCGACTACCGCGCGCGCGTTGTTCGCCACATCGCTCGGGCGGTCGCCGCCGATCCACGAATACACCTTGATCCGGTCTCGCACCTGGCCGCCCAGCAGGGCGTGGACAGGCACGCCATGGTGCTTGCCTTTGATGTCCCAGAGCGCCTGGTCGATGCCTGCGATCGCGCTCATCGAGATCGGGCCGCCGCGGTAAAAGCCGGCGCGATACATCACCTGCCAATGATCTTCGATGGCGAGCGGGTCCTTGCCGATCAGGTAATCGGCCAGTTCCTCGACCGCCGTCTGAACCGTATGCGCCCGACCTTCGACGACCGGCTCGCCCCAGCCGACGATACCTGCGTCGGTCTCGATCTTCAGAAACAGCCAGCGCGGCGGCACGACGAACGTTTCGAGCTTGGTGATTTTCATGGATCCCTCTCCTCCTTTGACTGTGCAGGGCGGTGGCAGCCTGACTGACGGACAGCCGGGCGCCGTCCGATCGCGCCGAAAACCGTATCGTACCTCAACTTTATTTAGAGTAATATTAATAGTACTTTTATAGCGGCGACTTCCTGCCCGGATCGGCGGCTTGCGCTTTGCGCAGGCCCCGCGATAATCGCGGTCGACGGCCGCGAATCGCAACGGCCGGCGAAAGCCATTCGAAAGGAGAATCATCATCCAGCGCGATCTGCACGGACGCGTCGCCTACCTGCTGGCGACAGGCATTTTGCGGGGCGACTATGCGCCCGAATCGATCCTGCCGCGCGAGGCGGAGTTGATGAGCTCGTTCGGCGTGAGCCGGACCGTGCTGCGCGAAGCGCTGCGCACGCTGACATCGAAAGGGCTCGTGGAATCGCGGCCGAAGGTCGGTACGCGTGTGCGGCCGCGCCATGCCTGGAACCTGCTCGATGCGGATCTGCTCGATTGGTACTCGCAGGTGGCGCCGCCGCTCAGTTTCGCGTTGAAGCTGCAGGAAATGCGCGAGATGGTCGAGCCTTATGCGGCCGAACTGGCGGCGCGCGCCCATACGAGCGAGACGCTCGTCGCGCTCGAGCGCGCCCATGCCGCGATGGTGTCGGCGCGGACCGTCGACGAATGGGTACGCGCCGACCTCGGTTTTCATCTCGGCATTCTGGCCGCTTGCAGCAACGAGCTACTGATGCCGCTCGGACCGCTGATCGGCCGCACGCTCGGAGCGCAGCTGCTGCTCAATGCGAAACGCGCGGAGGTGTTCAACGCGTCGCTTGACGAGCATTCGGCGGTGTTCGAGGCGATCCGGCAGCGCGACGCCGATGGGGCGCGGCGGGCCATGGCCGAGTTGCTGGGCACGACGCGCCGGCGCATCGAGGGCTGAAGCATCGGTCGGCACTTCGCCGGCGCGCGTGCCGGTTGTGCGTGGAATGGGCGTTGCTTGTATACGAGTAAGCCGTCGCGAAGACGAGCGAGTATGGACAACCCATCCAGGAGGACATCATGCCACTACGCAAGGGCACGTCCCGCGAAGACGTTTCGAAGAACGTCAAGACCGAAATGAAGCACGGCAAACCGCAAAAGCAAGCCGTTGCCATCGCACTGAATCAGGCGCGCAAGCACGGCGCCAAGATTCCGAAGAAGAGCGAGAAGTAAGGCGCCGACAGTCCATGTCGCCATGGGCGCCAGGGCGCGAACGGCATTATCGAGTGCGCCCTGGACGGTTGCCCCGCTCCAGACGTTGCACCGCCCCGACGATCGGCCTATAAACGCACTGTTCGCACCTGGGCGGACCGTGCGCGCTCGTCGCGCGCGAAAACAACGAAGGAGACACGTCCCGCCATGGATTACGTCATCGGCATCGATATCGGCACGCAAAGTACGAAAGCTGTCCTCGTCGACGCGCGCGGCGCCATCGTCGCGCAGCACGCGCATGGCTACCGGCCCGACACACCGCGACCGCTGTGGGCCGAACAATGGCCCGACGTCTGGTTCGACGCAGCGGTGCTTTGCATCGCGGCCTGCACGCGCGAGGCGCGCGCGAAGGGCATCGCGGCAAGCGACATCAAAGCGTTGGCGATCAGCAGCCTGTACGGCGGGTCGGGCATCCCCGTCGATGACGAATTTCGTCCGCTTCATCCTTGCCTGATCTGGATGGATCGGCGCGCGACCGATCAAGTGGAATGGGTACGCCGCAATATCGATGTCGAGCGTTTGCGGGCCATCACCGGCAACGGTGTCGACAGCTATTACGGCTTTACCAAAATGCTGTGGCTGCGAGAGCACAAGCCCGATGTCTGGAACCAGACCCGCTACTTTCTTCCCCCCAACGCTTATATCGCCTACCGGCTCACCGGCGAGCTCGCCGTCGATCACAGCTCGGCCGGCAACATCGGCGGCGTCTACGATGTCGCGCGCCGTAGCTGGTCGGACGAAGCGCTCGCCATGCTGGGCATCCCCGCTGCGCTGATGCCCCAGCGGCTCGTCGAATCGTCGGAAGCGGTGGGCGGCTTGTTGGCGTCATGGGCCGCCGAGCTCGGGCTCGCGCCGGGTATGCCGATCGTTGCCGGCGGCGTCGATGCGGCCATCGCCACGCTGGCGGCCGGTGTCACGCGGGCCGGCCAGCATGTTGCGATGATTGGCACAAGCATGTGTTGGGGCTATATCAACCAGACCGTCGATGCGCGACATGGCCTGGTCAGCATGCCGTACGTGCTCAATGGCCGGCGCGATCTCTACATCTTCGGCGGGGCCAGCTGCGCGGGGGCTTGCGTGAGCTGGTATCGCGATCAGTTCTGCCAGGCCGAGGTCGAGGCGGCGCGCGCTCTGCCGCACGGCGACCCTCATCAACTGCTCGAAACCGCCGCCGCTGAAGTGCCGGCCGGCTGCGAGGGCGTGATGTTTCTGCCTTATCTGATGGGCGAGCGCAGTCCGATCTGGGACCCGCAGGCGAGCGGTGCATTCGTCGGCCTCAACCTCGTCCATACGCGCGCGCACCTCTACCGTGCCGTGCTGGAGGGCGTGGCGTTCGCGCTGCAGCACAACATCGACGCGGGACGGCGGGGCGCGCAGTCGCTCGACGAGCGGCTCATCGTCGTGGGCGGGGGCGCGCATTCGAATCTGTGGATGCAGATCATCGCCGACGTGACGGGCTACCCGGTCTACACGATCGAACAGGAAGTCGAGGCCGCCATAGGGGCGGCGCTGCTTGCGGCGCTCGGTACCGGAATCGTGACCGAAGAGGCCGCCGCACGCGGCTGGGTGACGCTGCGGGAGCACGCACGGCCCGACGCCGGCAGACGCGCGATCTACGCGCAACGGTTCGACGTCTACAAGGCGCTCTACCCCGCGCTGCGCGAATCGATGCACGCGTTGCGGACCGATCAGACAGGCTTGTAGAGATAATCATCACAAGCACTTGTCACGATCGTATCGCCTGATATAGGATGGTTGCCAATCTGCGCTCACGCCGCGTTGTGTGGCGCACCATTCAGGCATCTTTCCATGTCAGAAGCTACATCCCAGGCGGTGGTCGCGCTGCGTGGCGCTGCGGCGCCTCATCCGTCGCGTAATGCGGGCGTGTCGTTCGATGCGGCATGGTTCGACACGCTGCGCGTCAATCAATCGGCCGTCGCGCGCCGCACGGCGACGCTCGGCACTCGCCGCTCGGTCAAGAAGGACGCCCAGGCGGCATGGCTGCTGAAGGCCGTGACCTGCATCGATCTGACGACGCTCGCCGGCGACGATACGGAGGCGCGCGTGCGGCGTCTGGCCGCCAAGGCGCGTCGGCCGATTCGCGACGACCTCCTCGAGGCGCTCGGCATGGGCGACGCGCGGCTGACAACCGGCGCCGTGTGCGTCTATCACCGCTTCGTCGCGGCCGCGGTCGACGCGCTGGCCGGGAGCGGCATTCCCGTTGCGGCCGTGTCGACGGGCTTTCCGGCCGGCCTGATCCCGCATCCGCTCAAGCTCAAGGAAATCGAAGCGTCGGTGGCCGACGGCGCGGCGGAGATCGACATCGTCGTGACGCGTGAGCACGTGCTGACCGGCAACTGGCGCGCGCTGTACGACGAGGTGCGCGAGTTTCGCGCCGCATGCGGGGCGGCCCACTTGAAGGCGATTTTGGCGACGGGCGACATCCGCACGCTGTCGAACGTGGCGAAGGCTTCGATGGTCTGCATGATGGCCGGTGCGGACTTCATCAAGACGTCGACGGGCAAGGAAGGCGTGAACGCCACGCTCGACGTTTCGCTCGTGATGACGCGCATGATCCGCGAGTACGGGGAGCGAGCGGGCTTCGCCATCGGCTTCAAGCCGGCAGGTGGGGTCTCCACGGCCAAATCGGTACTTGCGTATCAAATTCTGATGAAGGAAGAACTCGGCCGCCCCTGGCTCGAACCCGCGCTGTTTCGCATCGGCGCGTCGAGCCTGCTGGCCGATATCGAGCGGCAGCTCGAACACCACGTCAGCGGCCGCTATTCCGCTTTCAACCGACACCCTCTAGCCTGACCGAGCGCACTGCGATGAGCGTAGCCGAGTACTTTGCTTCGATGGATTACGGTCCCGCACCCGAGGACGATCAGCCTGCGCGTGCGTGGCTTGCCGCACACGAGGGCCGGTTCGGACATTTCATCGGGGGCGCGTGGCGCGCGCCGTCGGCCGGCGAGACATTCGATGTGCTGGCGCCGGCGAGCGGCGAAACGCTTGCGCGCGTGGCCCAGGGCGATGCGGCCGATGTCGATGCGGCCGTCGCGGCCGCTCGCGCTGCACAGCCGGGCTGGCAAGCGCTGGGCGGCGCGGGCCGCGCGCGTTACCTCTACGCACTTGCACGGATGGTGCAGCGCGAGAGCCGTCTCTTTGCCGTGCTCGAAGCGCTCGACAACGGCAAGCCGATTCGCGAGACGCGCGATATCGACGTGCCGCTCGTCGCACGCCACTTCCTGCATCACGCGGGCTGGGCTCAGTTGCAAGACACCGAATTCGCGGGTTTCACGCCGCTTGGCGTGATCGGCCAGATCGTGCCGTGGAACTTCCCGCTTTTGATGCTCGCGTGGAAGATCGCACCGGCCATCGCGCTCGGTAACTGTGTCGTGCTGAAACCGGCCGAATACACGCCGCTGACGGCGCTGCTGTTCGCGGAGCTGGCCCGGCGCGCCGGTCTGCCCGATGGCGTGCTCAATGTGGTCACGGGCGACGGACGCACGGGTGCCGCCCTCGTCGAGCATGGCGACGTCGACAAGATCGCCTTCACGGGGTCGACCGAAGTCGGCCGACTCATTCGCGCCGCCACGGCGGGCTCCGGCAAGTCGCTGACGCTCGAACTCGGCGGCAAATCGCCGTTCATCGTTTTCGACGATGCGGACCTCGACGGTGCCGTCGAGGGCGTTGTCGACGCCATCTGGTTCAATCAGGGGCAAGTCTGCTGCGCGGGTTCGCGGCTGCTCGTTCAAGAAGGCATCGAGCGGCGTTTCATCGACAAGCTCAAGCGCCGCATGGCGACGCTACGGGTCGGCCCGTCGCTCGACAAGGGCATCGATATGGGCGCGATCGTCGACAGCGTGCAGCTCGCGCGCATCGAGGCGCTCGTCGAAACGGGCCGGCGCGAAGGCTGCACGATCTGGCAGCCGCGAGAAGTCGAGTTGCCGGCGCGCGGCGTCTTTTATGCGCCGACGCTGGTGACCGGCGTCGCACCCGCATCGACACTCGCGCAGGAGGAAATCTTCGGCCCCGTCTTGACGGTCATGAGCTTTCGCACGCCGGACGAAGCGGTCGAGCTCGCGAACAACTCGCGCTATGGGCTGGCCGCGAGCGTCTGGAGCGAAACGATCGGCCGCGCGCTCGACATCGCGCCGCGTCTTGCCTGTGGCGTGGTGTGGGTCAATGCGACGAATCTCTTCGATGCGGCCGTCGGGTTCGGCGGTTATCGCGAATCGGGCTATGGGCGCGAGGGCGGCAAAGAGGGCATCTATGAGTATTTGAAGCCGCCCGGCTGGCGCGGATTGCCATTGCGCGCCGAATCCGCACCGCGCGCGACATCGCCGGCCGGGGTCGTCGGCCAGCGCGACGACACCATTGCGCGCATCGACCGCACGGCCAAGCTGTACATCGGCGGCAAGCAGGTTCGGCCCGACAGCGGCTACTCGCGCGAAGTTCACGCGCCCGACGGTACCTTCGTCGGCGAAGTCGGCGACGGCAACCGCAAGGACATCCGCGATGCGGTAGCGGCGGCGCGTAGCGCGGGCAAGTGGTCGCAAACGAGCGCGCATGGCCGGGGCCAGGTGCTCTACTATCTCGCGGAGAACCTTGCCGTGCGCGCCGAGGAGTTCGCCCAGCAACTCGCGCGCCGCACCGGAGCAGTGCGACAGGAGGCGTCGCGCGAAGTCGAGACATCGATCGCGCGTCTTTTCACCTACGCCGCGTGGGCCGACAAATTCGACGGTGCCGTACATGCACCGCCGCTGCGCGGCGTGGCCTTGGCGATGCATGAGCCGCTCGGGGTGATCGGCATAGCGTGTCCCGACGAAGCGCCGCTGGCGGCGTTCGTCTCGCTCGTGGCACCGGCGCTTGCGCTCGGCAATCGCGTCGTCGTGCTGCCGAGCGAGGCTTGCCCGCTGATGGCGACGGACTTCTATCAGGTCGTCGAAACGTCGGACGTGCCGGCCGGCGCGCTGAACATCGTCACGGGCGCGCGCGCGGCACTGTTGCCCGCGCTGGCCAAGCACGACGACGTCGACGCGCTCTGGTGCTTCGGGCCGGCTGCCGATTCGACGCTCGTCGAGCGCGAATCGGTCGGCAACCTGAAACGGACATTTGTCGACTACGGACGGCAAATCGATTGGTTCGATGCGATGAATGAGGGTTTGCCGTTCTTGCGCCAGGCTGTGCAAGTCAAGAACATTTGGATACCTTACGGCGATTGATTCGCGGCGGCGCGCTCGACGCGCGCGCAATACAATGCCGATGCCTCGCATCGTCAGGCGATAGGAGACAGGAGACGAGATGCTGAAGAATCTGAACCCGCTGTTGAACCCGGATGTTCTTTACGCGCTGAGCGCAATGGGGCACGGCGACGAGGTCGTGATCTGCGACGCCAATTTCCCCGCGGATTCAGTGGCTCGCGATACGAAGCTGGGCCGCCTGTTGCGCATGGATGGCGCCGATTCGGCACAAGCCGTGCGCGCGGTGCTGTCGATCTTGCCGCTCGACACGTACGTCGAGGCGCCCGCGATGCGCATGGAAGTCGTCGGCGATCCGCAGGCGCTGCCGGCCGTGCAGCGCGAGGCGCAAGCGGAGGTCGATGCCGCCGAGGGGCGCAGCGTGCCGTTCGCGTCCATCGAGCGTCACGCTTTTTATGCCCGCGCGCGCAAGGCCTATTGCGTCATTGCGACGGGCGAGCTGCGCGGCTATGGCTGCTTCGTTTTCGCCAAGGGCGTGATTCTCGCGCCGGATGCCCCGCAGGTAATCCCCTCCGGGGATGCCCCGAAGGCAGCATGATGGGCGGGCGCGTCGTCATCCTCGGCATCTATGTGACGGACCTCGCGTTCCGGGCGACACGCATGCCGCTCATCGGCGAGACGATTGCCGGCTCGACGTTTGCAATGGGTCCGGGCGGCAAAGGCTCGAACCAGGCGGTCGCCGCCGCGCGCGCCGGTGCCGAGGTCGTCTTTTGCACGCGGTTGGGCAACGACGCGTTCGGCGACATCGCGCGCGCGACCTGGCAGGCGGAGGGGATCGTGGCGCGCGCCACGGGTGTCGAGGGCATGGCAACGGGCGCGGCGCACATCTTCGTCGAAGAGGGAACGGGCCACAATGCGATCATCGTCGCGGCCGGCGCGGCCGGCACGATGGATGCCGGCGATGCGGACGCGATCGAAGCCGATATCGCTTCGGCTCAGGTCTTCGTGACCCAGCTCGAGCAGCCGGTGGCAGCCGCCCGTCGCGGCCTCGAGATCGCGCGCCGCCACGGCGTGACCACGGTGCTCAATCCGGCTCCGGCGCTGCCGCTGCCCGACGATATCTTCGCGCTGTGCGACTATGTCACGCCGAACGAGACCGAGGCCACCACGCTGACCGGCATCGAAGTGCGTTCGCGCGACGATGCGCGCAAGGCGGCCGATGCGCTGCTCGCGAAGGGTGCGGGTGCGGTCATCGTGACGCTTGGCGAGGCCGGCGCGCTCATGCACTCGCATGCGCGCTCGGTCTTCGTGCCGGCGTTCCGATGCGGACCCGTCATCGAGACGGCCGGTGCCGGCGATGGCTTCACAGGCGGCTTCGCGGCCGCGCTCGCACGCGGCGACGATCCGGTCGAGGCGATACGCTTCGGCTGTGCGCTCGCCGGTATTTCGGTCACGCGCCCGGGCACGGCACCGTCGATGCCGCGACTCGCCGAAATCGAGGCGCTGCTCGGTGCGGCTGCGGCCGCGGGCTGAGGCGGAGCGCGACGCGAACATCGCGTGAAACAGGTTTCGCGCGGCAAACGCGAACGGTCCGAGCAAAAGATTTGGAGGAGCATGTCGTCAACATGAAGCCGTCAATCCGTCCCGCCCAGTGGTTCGCCGACCGGCAGCTCAACTTTCTATTGAGCGTCAACGTGCTCGTGGTGCTTGTCGCGGTAGGGTTTTCGCACGGGCAGTTCGTCGGCATCGACAACCTGCAGTCGATGGGCTCGCAGTTGCCCGAGGTCGGGCTGCTTGCGTTCGGCATCATGCTGTCGATGCTCTCCGGCAACGGCGGCATCGATCTCTCGGGCGTGGGTCTTGCGAACCTGTCGGGCATGGTCGCCGCACTCGTCGTGCCGCAGTTCGTCAACGGCGACGATTCCCCGGTGCTCTATACCGCGCTCTTTTGCGCGATCGTCGTGACGATGGGGCTTGCGGGGGGCTTTTTGAACGGATTGGTGATTGCTCGTCTGAAGCTCACGCCGATCCTTTGCACGCTTGGCACGCAACTCGTCTTCACGGGTTTGGCCGTGGCGCTGAGCAACGGCGCGTCGGTGCACATCGATTACATCGAGCCGCTTTCGGACATCGGCAACGGCACGTTCTTTCAGGTGCCCATCTCGTTTTGCATCTTTCTCGCCGCGGCGCTCGTGCTGGGCTGGGTGCTCAAGCGCACGCCGTTCGGACTGCGCTTGTATCTGATGGGTACCAACCAGCGCGCCGCGTTCTATGCGGGCGTGCCGAACGCGCGAATGTTGATTGCCACCTATACGCTATGCGGCCTGCTGGCTTCGCTCGCGGGTCTCGTGAGCGTGACGCACACCATGAGCGCGAAGTGGGACTACGGCAACTCGTACCTGCTCATCGCGATTCTGATCGCGGTGATGGGCGGCGTGAATCCCGCGGGCGGGTACGGCCGCGTCGTCTGCGTGTTTTTTGCCGCGACGGTGCTGCAGTTTCTCTCGAGCCTGTTCAACCTCATGAACGTGTCGCAGTTCTTCGGAGACTGTACGTGGGGATTTCTGCTGCTGCTCTCGCTGGCATTTGCGGGCGGCGAACGCGTACGCGCGATTTTCGGCATCGCGCTGCCGCGCGGCGGCAAGACGCCGCCTCGCCCCGGGGGATGAAGACAGCAGGGACGAAGCGGATCGAGCAGTCGGCGAACACCAAGGCCTCGGGCGTTCGCCGCGGTAGCAAGGGGCATCGAGCGAACAATACACAGGAGACACACGGCATGAAACCGATTCGATTGAGCCTCGCGCTCACCGCATGCGCACTCGGCGCCGGCATCGTATTCGCGGCACAAGCGGCGACGAACGAGACGATCGTCACGGTCGTGAAAGTGACCGGCATCAGCTGGTTCAACCGCATGGACGACGGCGTCAAGGAATTCGCCAAGGAGACGGGCGTGAACGCGTACCAGACCGGTCCTGGCCGTGCCGACGCCGCCCAACAGGCAAAGATCATCGAAGACCTGATCGCCAAGAAGGTGAGCGCGCTGGCAGTCGTCCCCTATGACCCGCCGACGCTCGAACCGGTGCTGAAAAAAGCGATGGATCGCGGCATCAAGGTCGTCACGCACGAGGCGGACAACGCCAAGAACACGATGGTCGATCTCGAGGCCTTCGATAACGCCGCGTACGGCGCCGCGCTCAATGACAGGCTCGCCAGCTGCATGAAGAGCGAGGGCAAGTGGGCGACGCTCGTCGGCTCGCTCGGCAGCCGCTCGCAGGTGCAATGGGCCGAGGGCGGCATCGCCGAGGCGAAGGCGAAGTATCCGAAGATGCAACTCGTCGAGCACAACCTCGAAACCAACAACGACGGCACGCGTGCCTACGAAGTGGCCAAGGAAGTGCTGCGCAAGCATCCGGACATCAAGGGCTTCCAGGGATCGTCGTCGCTCGACGTGCTCGGCATCGGGCGCGCCGTGGAGGAAGCGGGCCTGCAGGGCAAGGTCTGCGTGTTCGGCACGGGGTTGCCGGCCGAAGCCGGCAAGTACCTCGAAAGCGGCGCGATCAACGGCATTGCGTTCTGGGATCCGAAGCTGGCCGGCGAGGCGATGAACAAGATCGCGAAGATGCTCGTCGACGGCAAGACGTTCAAAGTCGGCGATACGCTGAATCTCGGCATGCCCGGCTATGAGAAAGTCGTCTTCAGCAAGGGGCCGGGCAAGGGCCTCATCGCACGCGGCCAGGGTTGGGTGAGCGTCGACAAGACGAACTACAAGCAATACAACTTCTGATCGGCGCGTGAGGCGCGCGCCCGGCAGTAGCAGCCGGGCGCGCTTCGTCGTTTCGATTGCGAGCGGGATCACGATGAATGAGCACCAGGCCAGCGAGCCGTTGTTGCAAGTCGTAGGCGTACACAAGCGCTTCACCGGTGTGCATGCGCTGCGCGGGGTGACGCTTTCGTTTGCGCGCGGCCAGATCTATCACCTGTTGGGCGAAAACGGTTGCGGCAAAAGCACGCTCATCAAGATCATCTCGGGGGCGCAGCCGCCCGACGAAGGCGAGCTCGTGATCGAAGGCGCGCGCTATGCGCGGCTTTCGCCGTTGCAGGCGCTCGCGGCCGGTATCGAAACCGTCTATCAGGATCTCTCGCTGCTGCCGAATCTCAGCGTGGCGGAAAACGTGGCCCTCACGGCCGAGCTCGCCGAGCACGATGGCCGGCTCGCCCGCACGTTCGACCGGCGCGTGCTGTTTTCGACGGCGCGGCGCGCGCTCGAAGCAGTGGGTCTGCCCAGCGACGCCGAATTCCAGCGCACGCTGATCGAACAGCTGCCGCTCGCGACGCGCCAGCTCGTTGCGATCGCTCGCGCGATCGCGAGCGAAGCGAAGTTCGTCATCATGGACGAGCCGACGACGTCGCTGACGCAAAAGGAAGTCGCCAATCTGATCGAGGTGCTCGAGACGCTGCGCGCGCAAGGCGTCACGGTACTGTTCGTGAGCCACAAGCTCGACGAATGTTTTGCGATCGGCGGCGAGGTCATCGTGATGCGCGACGGGCAGAAGGTCGCGCAAGGCCCGATCGCCGATTACTCGAAGGCGCAGCTCTCGGAGCTCATGACGGGGCGCAAGCTTTCGGAAGAGCGCTATCGCGATGCGGCCGACTCGCACGCGGAGGTGGTCCTCGACGTGCAAGAACTCGGGCGGCGCGAGCAGTTTCGTCAGGTCTCGTTCGCGCTGCATCGCGGCGAGATTCTCGGCGTGACCGGTTTGCTCGACTCGGGGCGCAACGAGCTTGCGCGCGCGCTCGCGGGCGTGAGCCCCGCCGATACGGGCACCGTCACGCTCGAAGGCCGGCGCGTGACGCTTTCGACGCCGGCCGATGCCAAGCGGCACCGGATCGGCTATGTACCGGAAGACCGCTTGAGCGAAGGGCTCTTTCTCGACAAGTCGATTCGCGAAAACGTCATCACGGCGATGATTTCGAGCTTGCGCGACCGTTTCGGCCAGATCGACCGCAAGCGCTCGCGCGCATTGGCCGTCGATACGGTGAAGGAACTTCAGATCGCCACGCCCGACATCGACAAGCCTGTGCAGTCGCTCTCGGGCGGCAACCAGCAGCGCGTGCTGATCGGCCGCTGGCTTGCGATCGATCCTCATGTGCTGATCCTGCATGGGCCGACGGTCGGCGTGGACGTCGGATCGAAGGACATCATCTACCGGATCATGCAGCGGCTTTCGCAGCGCGGCATCGGCATCTTGCTGATCAGCGACGATCTGCCGGAGTTGCTGCTCAATTGCGATCGAATCCTGATGATGAAAAAAGGCCGCATTGCGGGGGAATATCGTGCCGAAGGGCTGACCGAGGCGGCGCTGTATCAGGCGCTGTTGGCGGAAGCGGGGCCGGCGCAGGCGGAGCCAGTATGAGCATCAATCAAACGATGAGTACCCCCAACACGAACGCACTGGAGCTGTCCCGCAAGGCGCGGGCGGCGAGCTGGCGTGCGCGCCTCGCGCGCAACCCCGAGTGGTTCACTGCCGCGTTGATCGCGGTGACTTGTGTCGTCGTGACCTCGCTCAATCCGCGCTTTTTGCAATGGGCGACGTTGTTCGACATGCTGCATTCGGCTACGACGATGTCGCTGTTCGCGCTCGGCACGCTCGTCGTGCTCGCCTCCGGCGGCATCGACGTGTCGTTCACCGCCATCGGCGCGCTGACGATGTATGCCATTACGAAGGCCGTATTCGCGTGGTGGCCCGACGCGCCGTTTGCGTTGATCCTGGCGACAGGCGCTATCGGCGGCGTGCTGCTCGGGTTGCTCAACGGCGTACTCGTCTATCGGTTGAAGGCGCCGTCGCTGATCGTGACGATCGGCACGCAGTATCTTTACCGCGGTGTCTTGCTGACTTTCGTCGGCACGACGTTCTTCATGAACATTCCGCACAGCATGGACCGCTTCGGCCGCATACCGCTCATGGCCTATCGGACGGCCGACGGATTGCATGCGGTGCTGCCGATCTCGGTGATCGCGCTGGTCGTTGCGGCGCTCGCGACGTGGTGGCTGCTCAACCGGACGATGATGGGGCGAGCGGTCTATGCGATGGGCGGGAGCCTCGCCATTGCCGAGCGGCTCGGCTACAACCTGCGGGCCGTGCATCTGTTCGTGTTCGGCTATACCGGTTTTCTCGCCGGCATCGCCGGCATTCTGCACGTATCGAACAATCGGATTGCGAATCCGTTCGACCTCGTAGGCTCCGAGCTCGATGTGATCGCGGCGGTCATTCTCGGCGGTGCCCGCATCACGGGGGGCAGCGGTACTGTCATCGGGACGCTGCTCGGCGTCGTGCTCGTGACGCTCATCAACAATGTGCTGATTCTGATTGGCGTGCCGAGTACGTGGCAGAAGGTCATCGTCGGCGCGTTCATCCTGATCGCCGGGACGCTTTTCGTACTGCGCCGGCGCGGTTGACGGGACGCGGTGCGCGGCGTCCCGCTCACCGCATGCGTCAAGCCTTGCGCTTGCGCAGCGTCTGGCCTTTTTCGGTGATGATCGAATCGAAATCGCCGAGCTGCGAAAAGCGCACGGCTTTGACGATGCCGAATTTGCTCGAATCGGCCACGAGGTGCCGCTCGACCGAGTTATCCATCGCCGCTTGCTTCAGCGCGACTTCGTGGAAATTCCAGCAGGTGACTCCGCGCGTCTCATCGATGCCGCCTGCCGAAATGAATGCCTTGTTGATCCCCATGCGGCGCAGCATCTCCAGACTTTCGTCGCCCGTGAACGAGTCGGAGGAGGGCACGTAGACGCCGCCCAGAAGGATCATGCGTACGTTCGGCATGCGCCGCAGAATCTCGGCAACGTTGAGCGAATAGCAGACGACGGTAACGTGCATCGTGGCCGGTATCAGCCGGGCGAGCGAAGCCAGTGTCGTGCCGCAATCGATGAAGATCGTCTCGTGATCGGCGATCAGCGCGGCCGCATGCGCCGAAGCTTGTGCCTTGGCTTGGGCGAAGTGGTCCTTTTCCTGTTCGAGCGAGTAGCCCGCCGCATTCGGCACGTTGACCGCACTGACGATATAGCCGCCGAGATAGGTAAAGCGCTCGGGATTCGCGGCAATATCGCGACGCACCGTCATTTCGGAAACGCCGAGCAGCGAAGCTGCGTCGCGCAGACGCATGACATTGTGCTTGGCGAGCGCGTCGGCGAGCGAGCGCAGGCGTTCGGTCTTGAGCATAGGAGCGTGGGTCTGGGCCGCTGCCGTCGTATTCGTCATGGGCACCGATAAGAGGGCGTTATTTTTATATCGGCGGTATGAGCGGATTATAACAATTACGAGCGAGAGTTGGCAGGCAACGGGGGCGGAGGGACGTCGTTCGCTCGGCAGCGGCCGCTATCTCAGCGGCCGCTGCAGGTCAACATGCGGTTCAGGGTGCTGCGATTACATCCGTGGGATTGGCCGTGGTCGTATTGGTCCGCACGAAGAACGGCAAGAACGAGGTTCCCCGCGCGTCGAGTCCTTCGTAGTCGCCGACGAAATACCCTTCCGCGAACGGCGCGAGCTTCAGATCGAACGATCCCGCCAGATGCACTTCATTCCCGAAACTTGCTCCGCCATTGGTCGACGTCGTCTGCCAATAGTCGGTCGGTAGCGTCGTCGTGTTGCCGGCCGCCAAATTGCGCAAGTCGTAATACGTCACGGCGACGGTGCCCGACGAATTGACGCGGACAGCCGGGTTGAACGCGAGCCGCCCCGTCGGGGTATTCACGCGCGCGGGAGCGCTCCATGTTGCGCCGCCATCGGTCGATGTCGAGATCGCGATCTCGTCGTACTGCCCGCCGCTGAAGCGCGCGTCTTGCCAGACGACGTAGAGCTGACCCGTCGCCGGATCGATCGCCGGCTCGGGGATGATATCGCCCGTGCGCAACGGCTCGTTCGTGTTCGGATCGACGACGTCCACCGTGCGCAGATCGGCAATGAGTCGCGGCTTCGTCCACGTCGCGCCATCATCGGTCGACTTGATGAACGCGACGTTATACGGGGTGCCGTTCGAAGGCGAGGTAATCAGATCGAAGAAATCATAGAGCGTGCCGTTGCGTGGATCGACGACGATCTGGTTGCCGATCGTCTGTTGCCGCGACGGCACCGTGACGATCTGGGCAGGTGAACTCCAGGTGAGTCCGCCGTCTACCGTCTTCGAAAAGAGCGCTGGCCCGCGATAGGCCGTCGTATGCAAGTTCGCGTACGGATTGCCGTTGGGCAGCTCGAGCCGATCCCATACGGCATAAGCCACGCCGGCTTTCGTCGGATTGGCCGTGACCGACTCTTTATCGTTGAAAAATTGCAGCGACGGCTCGTTATCGGCAATGATCACGCTCAGATTGCCCCATGTCTTTCCGCCATCTTTCGAAACGGCCGCGGCGACTGCATTATTGTTGTTCGATTGATTGAACGAGATCGACACGCTATAAGCCGTTCCGTCGGGACCGATGGAAACCCACGGATCGGACGCGCGCTCGTAGCCGAGGCCGCCGGCGCAGGCGGAGAACGGAAGATTCGTCTGCGCCCAGGTTTGGCCGCCGTCGAACGAATAACCGGCGACGAGGCCGCGCGCACCGCCATTGGACCAGCGGTCCTGTTGCCAGGCACCGATCACATTCGACGGATTGGCCGGATTGACCGCCACCCAGGGTTCCACTTCCGCGTTGACGTAGCTGGTGCCCGGGCCACCGATCGTGCACGAGGCGAATGGACTCGGGCCGGATACCACCACCGGATCGACGGTTGCCGCCGCGGCCGCAGCCGAGGCCGCTGCCATCACCACCGCAGCCGGAATGGCGCGAATGAACGTACGAGGCTTGTATTTGAGTCGCATGGAAGACACCCCTCTCGATGCGACCCGCGTCAGCCAGCCGGAGGTGCCGCTACAAAAACGCACGACGTGGCAAGTCCTGCGCCCCGTTCGTCCGAGTTTCGACGATTGCATCCTCGGCGTGCCTCACGTCATTGTGCTTTTTTGCTCGCCAAACACACTACCGCTTCAACTGCCGCAGGGCCGCAAGCGCTGGAAACGCCAGCGCGTCGGTCGCCGCGTCGTCCAGCCACGGCATGAGTGCCGCGACTGGGACGGACTGCCGTTTCAGGGCGAGCCCGACCTCGCCGGGAACAGCAAATGCACTTTAGGTAATCCGCGGGTCCCCATCGTGAGATTTTTGTAACAATTCTTGGGGGCGAGAAAAAGGCGGCCAATGAGGCCGCCTACTACGAAGATGCGTAAGAGCGCGGTTATTGTGGCAGCGTAGGAATTACCAGATCGCCGCGCAGGACTTGTGATAGAGCGTCATGTAGACGGTATTGCAGCCAGCCGCCCCAGCCGATACGGGCCTGTCCGGTTTCGCGCGCCCGCGCGTCGCCCCATATCGCGAGGCGCGGGCGGCAGGCCGACCGATGGACGGTCTGGTCAATGCTGCTTCAGACGGCGTTTGTACTCGAGCCGGAAGTTATGCAACAGCGGTTCGGTATACCCGCTCGGCTGCTGCCGGCCTTGCAGCGCGAGTGCGCAAGCGGCCTCGAACGCCACCGACGCGTCATATTCGGGCGCCATCGGCCGGTAGTTCGGATCGCCGGCGTTTTGCTTGTCCACGACGACGGCCATCCGGCGGAACGTTTCCTCGACGAACGATCGGTCGACGACGCCATGATGGAGCCAGTTGGCAATGTGCTGGCTCGAGATGCGCAGCGTCGCGCGATCCTCCATCAAGCCGATATTGTGGATGTCAGGCACCTTGGAGCAGCCGACCCCTTGATCGATCCATCGCACGACGTAGCCCAGGATGCCTTGTGCATTGTTTTCGACTTCGTTGCGAAGCTCGTCTTCGGACCACGCGGCTTTTTCGACGACTGGAACGGTCAGTAACCCTTCGAGCAACGCGTCGCGCTCGCTCGCGTAATCGACCCCTTCGAGCGATCGCTGGACGGCCTGCACATCGACCTCGTGATAGTGCAGCGCGTGAAGCGTCGCTGCGGTAGGCGAAGGCACCCATGCCGTATTCGCACCCGCGCGCAGTTGAGCGGCCTTTTGTTCGAGCATGGCGCGCATCAGATCGGGCATCGCCCACATCCCCTTGCCGATTTGCGCGCGACCGCGCAGCCCGCAGGCAATGCCGACGAGTACGTTATGGCGCTCGTACGCGGCGATCCACTTCGAGCTCTTCATATCGCCCTTGCGCAGCATCGGCCCCGCTTCCATGCCGGTATGAATTTCGTCGCCCGTGCGGTCGAGAAAGCCGGTGTTGATGAACGCGACGCGGCCGCTGGCTGCAGCGATGCACGCGGCGAGATTCAGGCTCGTGCGGCGTTCCTCGTCCATGATGCCCATCTTGATCGTATGACGCGGCAAACCGTAGAGGTCTTCCACGCGATCGAACAGCTCGTTGGCGAACGCCACTTCGGCAGGCCCGTGCATCTTCGGCTTGACGATATAGATCGCGCCGGTGCGCGAATTCGTCTTGCGCTGGCGGTCGTGCAGCGCGCACAGCGTGGTCACGACAGCGTCGAGGATGCCCTCGGGAATCTCGTTTCCGTCGCGATCGAGCACCGCCCCGTTCGTCATCAGATGGCCCACGTTGCGCACGAACAGCAGCGAGCGGCCATGCAGCGCGAGCGTGCCGCCATCGGGCGCGCAATAGCTGCGATCCGCATTGAGCCGGCGCGTGAACGTGGTGCCGCCCTTCGAGACGGACTCGGTCAGCGTGCCTTGCATCAGGCCGAGCCAGTTGCGATAGAGCAGGACTTTGTCTTCGGCATCGACGGCCGCGACCGAATCCTCGCAATCGATGATCGTCGTGACCGCCGCTTCGAGCACGACGTCATTGACATGCGCTGGGTCCGTGCGGCCGATGGGTGCGTCGGCATCGATCTGGATTTCGACGTGCAGTCCGTTGTGCTTGAGCAGAATGGCGGAAGGCGATTCGGGCTCGCCCTGATAGCCGACGAACAGCGCCGGCTCGGCGAGAGACGTGACGCCCTTGGCTGTTTCCGTGCTCAACTGGCCATCCCGTACGGCATAGCGCGTTACATCGCGGTGCGAGCCGTTCGCGAGCGGAGCCACCTGATCGAGAAACGTGCGAGCGTACGCTATCACCTTTGCGCCGCGCACGGGGTTATAGGCACCCGAGCGCGTCGCCCCGCCGTCTTCGGGCAGCGCATCGGTGCCGTAGAGGGCATCGTAGAGGCTGCCCCAGCGGGCGTTTGCCGCGTTCAGTGCGTAACGCGCGTTCGAAAGGGGCACGACCAGTTGCGGGCCAGCCTGCTCCGAGATCTCCTCGTCGACGCCGGCTGTGCCGATCTGAAAATGCGGCGGCAGCGGCGCGAGATAGCCGATCTGCTCGAGAAACGCGCGGTACGTCGCGAGATCGCGCACCGGGCCGGGATGCGAGCGGTGCCATTCGTCGAGCGCCGTCTGAAGGCGTTCGCGTTCGGCGACGAGCGCGCGGTTTTTCGGCGCCAACTCGTGCACGAGCGCCGAAAAGCCTTGCCAGAACGCGGCGGCATCGAGGTCCGTGCCGGGCATCGCCTCGTCTTCGATGAAGCGGCTGAGCGCTGGGGCGACGCGCAGCCCGTGATGGTCGATCGGATTGTCCATGGTCGGTCGGTCAGTATGCGGGTTGACTTGCTGATACGTTGAGAAGAGGGAAACGGCTCAGGCTGCGAGGCGCGCGGCGCCGGCCTTGGCGACTTGCGCGTCCTGATCGGACTTGACGCCCGACACGCCGAGCGCGCCGACGCATTGCCCATTCACGAGGATAGGCACGCCGCCTTCGAGCGTCGCGCTGATCGGCGCGCTGAGAAAAGCGACGCGTCCGCCATTGATCATGTCTTCGTAAAGCTTCGATTCGCGCCGCCCGAGCGCCGCGGTGCGGGCCTTTTCGGTGGCGAGGTAAGCGCTCGATGGCGATGCGCCGTCGAGCCTTACGAGGCCGAGCGGATGGCCGCCGTCGTCGACGAGCGCGATGCTGACGGCCCAGCCGTGACGTTGCGCTTCGCTGCGGGCGGCGGCGAGGAGGTCGTCGATTTCGGCAAGACCGAGTACCGGTTTGGTTTGCATGTCGTGTGCTCTCTGGTGGTTCGTCGTTCAGCTTCGTTTTCGCGGTGCGAGAAGCGTGCCGCTCAAACGTGCAGAGAACAATGTACCGCGATCCGGCCCGCGCCGGTGCGTTGCGGCCCCGCCGCCCCGTGCGGCGGCAGACGAACAAAGGCCGCTGATGCTGTTTCCAGCGTCAGCGGCCTCAACCACCTGCTACATACAGATACTGCGTGCTGCCAAGCGGCCTTGGGCGGAAATTCAGGTGCCCGCGCCGTTCCCCCGGTTCCAGGATGTAACCCCGTGCTGCTGATTGCGATGATCCGAACTGCGAGCTACGAGTGATGCGACTGCGTACTGTCAACTGCGTATTGCCAACCGCGTACTTCCAACTGCCGGTGATGCGACTGCGGCGATACCACTACGTCGGACAAACTTCGTTGGTGCAACTGGTCTTCAGGTACTTTGAATCCCCACACGAGGGGAGCGTGTGGATGGAGCCAACGTCTCGCTCCATGGAAAACAGTGTAGCCCCCGTCGCGGCAATTCAATTGGCCGAAACGAGCGATCAATTGCGGCCAATTCGATCAATCGATGTGCGAGTGCCCCCGGGTTTGTCCCGATAGGAGCTCGATGGCAAACTTGTATGATGACCGCATCACCTGATGATGAGCGACGCATCTTATGTCCCGCCCGATGTTCGAGAAGATTCCTGTGCGTGCCTTGAGCGACACCGTCGCGCAGCAATTGCTCAAGCAGATCGAGAAGGGCTCGTTCGCGCGGACCGGGAAACTTCCGACGGAAGCCGTGCTGGCGCAGGAGTTCGGCGTGAGCCGAACCGTTATTCGCGAGGCCGTGTCGCGTCTGAAGAACGAAGGCGTGGTCGAACCGCGCCAGGGCAGTGGGGTGTTCATCGTCGAGCGGGCCGGCATCCGGCCCTTGCGCATCGATTATGCGGAGGCGGTGGAGCCGAGCGCCGTCGTGCAAATCCTCGCATTGCGGCGCGCCATTGAAGCGGAAGTCGCCTCCGAGGCTGCGATGCGCCGTACCGCGGCCGATATGGCGGCTATCGATGCAGCCCTCGCAAAAATCGACGCGGCGGGGGCGGAGGGAGATGACGGCGTCGCGGAAGATGTTGCGTTTCACCGTGCCATCGCCGTGGCGACGGGCAATCCGTACTTCCTCAAGACGCTGACGTTCCTCAATCAATATCTGGAAGCGGGCACTGTCGTGACACGTCGCAACGAGGCGCTGCGCGGCGACTTTGCGCGCCAGGTGCGCGAAGAACATGCCGCGATCGTGGCTGCAATCCGTGCCGGCGACCCGATGGCCGCACGCAATGCCGCCTGTACGCACATGTACAACGCCGCTCGGCGGCTGGCAGAAGCCGGAATCTGCCGCTGAGCTTCACGGCGCGTCGTCAAACGGGCGGCGTACTTTCAATTCCGTAGGACTCCTGATTTTCAGCAGAGGTCGAGCATGTCGAGAAATGTCGGTGTTATTGGGCTGGGTGCCATGGGCCTCGGCGTGGCCCGATCGTTACTGCGTGCCGGGTTCACCGTGCATGGGTGCGACGTGCGCCGCGACGTGCTCGATGCGTTCGCCGCTGAGCGCGGCGTCGCCTGCGCGGACCCGGCGGAACTCGGGCGCCGTTGCGAGGTGGTTTTGACGCTCGTCGTCAATGCCGCACAGACCGATGCAGTGCTCTTCGGCGAGAACGGTGCCGTACCGGCGATGTCGCGCGGCGGTATCGTCATCGCGAGTGCGACCGTGGCACCCGAATATGCCGTTGCGCTCGGCAAGCGTATCGAGGCCGCGGGGCTGCAGATGCTGGACGCGCCCGTGTCCGGAGGCGCCGCGCGGGCCGCATCGGGCGAGATGACGATGATGACGTCGGGGCCGGACGCCGCGTATGAAGGCTGCAACAACGTACTCGAAGCGATAGCCGCAAAAGTGTATCGGCTGGGCGCGGCGCACGGTATCGGCTCGAAAATCAAGATCGTCAATCAACTGCTGGCGGGCGTTCACATTGCCGCGGCGGCCGAGGCCATGGCACTGGGTCTGCGCGAGGGCGTGGACCCCGAGGCGCTCTACGAGGTCATCACGCATAGCGCCGGCAACTCCTGGATGTTCGAAAACCGCGTGCCGCATATCCTTGCGGGCGACTTCACGCCGCTGTCGGCCGTGGACATCTTCGTGAAGGACCTTGGCCTCGTGCTCGACACCGCGCGGCGGAGCAAATTTCCATTGCCGCTCTCAGCCGCGGCGCATCAGATGTTCATGACGGCATCGAGCGCCGGCCACGGCGGCGAGGACGATTCGGCCGTCATCAAGGTGTTCCCTGGCATCGACCTGCCGGCGGGCGGGCGCCACAACGACAAAGAGGCCGCGCAATGAGCGGGGCACAGCAAGGGCGTGCGCTGCTGGGGTGCATCGCCGACGATTTCACCGGTGCGACCGATCTCGCGAACATGCTCGTACGCGGCGGCATGCGCACGGTGCAAACGATCGGTGTACCCGAGGCCCAGGAAGTCGCCGCGGCCGCACGCGGTGCCGACGCACTCGTGGTTGCACTGAAGTCGCGCACGATCGAGGCGGCCGATGCGATCTCTCAGTCGCTCGCCGCACTCGAATGGCTGCGCGCGCAAGGTTGCCGGCAGTTCTTCTTCAAATATTGTTCGACTTTCGATTCGACCGATGCAGGCAACATCGGTCCGGTGGCCGAGGCGCTTCTCGATGCCCTCGCCGATCTGCCCGGCAGCGGTTTGACCATTGCCTGTCCCGCTTTTCCGGAAAACGGACGCACCGTTTATCGAGGACATCTGTTCGTCGCCGATGCGCTCTTGAGCGAGTCGGGCATGGAGAACCATCCGCTCACGCCGATGCGCGATCCCAATCTCGTGCGCGTGCTCGAACGGCAAACCCAGGGCAAAGTCGGGCTCGTGCGCTATGACGCGGTTGCGCGCGGCAGCGATGCGGTGCGCGCCGCTTTGGCCGCCGAACAGGCCAAAGGCGTGCGCATTGCGATTGCCGATGCGATATCCGACAGCGATCTGCACACGCTAGGCGCCGCATGCATGGATAGAGCACTCGTGACGGGCGGCTCGGGTCTCGCGCTCGGGCTCCCGGAGAACTTTCGCCGCGCGGGGTTGCTGTCAGCGACGTGCGATGCGGGGGCACTGCCGTGCGTGGATGGCGGTGCGGCCGTGCTGGCCGGCAGTGCATCCAAAGCGACGCTTGCGCAAGTGGGGGCGTGGCGGGCGTCGCGCCCCGCTTTTCGCATCGATCCGCTCGCGCTGGCCCGCGACGAACCGCTCGTCGAACGGGCGGTGGCTTTCGCACGAGAGCACTCCGAAGCATCGACACCTGAGCCGGTACTCGTCTATGCCACGGCCACACCTGACGAGGTGCGGGCCGCCCAGCATGAACTCGGCGTCGAGCGAGCGGGAGCACTCGTCGAAGCCGCGCTCGCATCGATTGCCCGCGCGCTTCATGCGCTGGGCGTACGCAGGTTCGTCGTCGCAGGCGGCGAAACATCCGGCGCGGTCGTGCAAGCGCTTGGCGTGCGTGCGCTGCACATCGGCGCGCAAATCGATCCGGGTGTGCCCGCAACGGTGAGCATCGGACCGACCCCGCTCGCGCTGGCGCTCAAGTCGGGCAACTTCGGCAGCGTCGACTTTTTCGAGAAGGCGCTGCGTCAACTCGGCGGTGCGGCGTCATGACGGCCTCGCTTAATTTGCGACAGGCTGAATCCGCGGCGCGCGAAGAGATTTGCGCGACCGGTGCGAGCCTCTACGCGCGCGGCTATACGGTCGGCACGGCGGGGAATATCAGTGCGCGCCTGGACGACGGCTGGCTCATCACGCCGACCGACGCATGCCTCGGACGGCTCGATCCGGCGCGCATTGCCAAGGTCGATCTGGACGGGCACCCCGTTTCGGGAGACAAGCCGTCGAAAACGCTTGCGCTGCATCGTGCGATCTACGCGGCGAGTCCCGCATCGCGCGGCATCGTCCATACGCATTCGACGCACCTCGTGGCACTCACGCTCACCCGGCCTGAGGCGGGCGGTGTATGGCGCGACGACGACGTCCTGCCGCCGATCACGCCGTACTACGTGATGAAAGTGGGCCATGCGCCGCTGATCCGTTACCGCCGCCCCGGCGACAGCGACGTTGCGCGAGAAGTCGCCGCGCTGGCGGCAACCGTGCGAGCCGTCCTGCTCGAGCGGTTGGGGCCCGTGGTCTGGGAGCGTTCCGTCTCGCACGCTTCGTATGCGCTCGAGGAATTCGAAGAGACAGCGCGGCTGTGGCTCATGGCGACGCCGCGCCCGGAACCGCTCGACGAAACGGCGCTCGACGAATTGCGGCAGACGTTCGGCGCCCACTGGTAGCGCGTCCGACCCGTCTCGTTGCACGTGATGCGCCCTCGACACTGAAAGGAGTCCTATCATGCCGCGCTTCGCAGCGAATCTGACGATGATGTACAACGAGCATGCGTTCCCCGATCGCTTCGCCGCCGCTGCGAGGGACGGGTTCGCGGCCGTCGAGTACCTCTTTCCCTATGATTTTCCCGCGCAGGAATTGAAAGCCCGGCTGGACGCGAACGATCTCGTGCAGGCGCTTTTCAATGCGCCGCCCGGCGACTGGGCCGCGGGCGAGCGCGGCCTGGCATCGTTGCCAGGGCGAGAGGACGCGTTCGCCCGAGGGGTCGATCGTGCGCTCGAGTACGCTGCCGTGCTCGGCAACGACAAGATCCATGTGATGGCCGGGCTAGCCGGCCCCGGGGACGATCGTGCACGTCATCGCGACACCTATTTGAGCAACCTCGCGCTCGCCGCCGACAGGGCGCGCAGCGCCGGCATCACGATCCTCATCGAGCCGATCAATACACGCGATATGCCCGGCTATTTCCTGAGCCGGCAAGACGACGCCCAGGCGATCTGCCGCGAGGTCGGTGCGCCGAATTTGAAAGTGCAGTTCGATTGCTATCACTGTCAGATCGTCGAGGGCGACCTCGCAACCAAGCTCGAGCGCGATATCGCGGGCATCGGACATATCCAGATCGCGGGCGTTCCCGAGCGGCACGAGCCGGACATCGGCGAGCTCAACTATCCGTATCTGTTCCCGCTCATCGACGCATTGGGTTACGACGGCTGGATCGGCTGCGAATATCGGCCGCGCGCGGGCACGTCCGAGGGGCTCGGCTGGTTCGCTCCATACAAGCGCTAGGCGCCATCGCCCAGGGCCGCGAATCGTCAGGACGCCGGATGAACTGAAACAGGACCACGAGGAATATTCCAGATGAAGGTACTGATTACCGGAGGTGCGGGCTTTCTCGGTCAACGGCTCGCGCGCAGGCTCCTCGATGACGGCGCGTTGCCCGGTTGCGAGGGCCGCACCCAACCCATCGACGAATTGACGTTGCTCGATGTCGTGCCCGCTCCCAGCGCGGGCGATACGCGCGTGCGCAGCGTAGTCGGCGATATTGCCGAGCGGCGCGTGCTGGAAGACGCAATCGACCCGGACACTTGCGCGATTTTTCATCTGGCGGCGATCGTGAGCGGTCAGGCGGAAGCGGATTTCGATCTCGGCATGCGAATCAACCTCGACGCGTCGCGCCAATTGCTCGAGGTATGCCGCGCACGGGGACATCGTCCGCGCGTCGTGTTCACGAGCTCGGTGGCAGTCTACGGTGGAGCGCTGCCTGAGATCGTGCGCGACGACACCGCGCTCGATCCGCGCTCTTCCTACGGGATGCAAAAGGCGGTCGCCGAGCTGCTGCTCGCCGATTACACCCGTCGCGGCTTCGTCGACGGCCGGGTGCTGCGTTTGCCGACCGTCAGCGTGCGGCCGGGGCGGCCCAATGCCGCGGCGTCCTCGTTTGCGAGCGGTATCGTGCGCGAGCCGTTGGCCGGCGAGACCGCCGTGTTGCCGGTCGACCCGGCGACGCGCTTGTGGCTGCTTTCGCCGCGCGCCGCGATCGAGGCCCTGGTGCACGGTTATGCGCTCGATCCGTCGCTGCTTGGAGAAAGGCCGATCGTCAACTTGCCGGGCTTGTGCGTCAGCGCCGCGCAGATGATCGACGCGTTGCGCCAGGTGGCAGGCGACGCCGCTGCCGCGCGCGTCGTTTATCGGCGTGACGAACGTATCGAGCGCATCGTCGGCAGTTGGCCTGGACGATGGGACACGACGCGTGCGGAATCGCTTGGATTTATCGGCGACCGTGACTTCGTCGATGTGATCCGGGCGTACCTCGCGGATGACGCGCCACGCGTCTAGCACCCGAAAGGCCAGCCCGATTTGATTTAAATCAATTAAAAATGGGGTGCGTTTTAAACGGTTGGATGATAATGTCCGCAATCGTTTGCGGATTATTCTATTACCCTCGGGTTATGGAGCACTTCAGAAAGTAATTTACCCCGCCGTTATTGCCTTCAGTTACAAAGGAATGACGGCCATGGGATTGCCTGTACTCGTGGTGGACGACTCGACGCTCGCCCGCCGCTTGCTGATCAACGCGTTACCGGACGCCTGGGATATCGATGTGTCTCAGGCGTCGAACGGCTCCGACGCCATCGCGGCATACCGCGAAGGGCGCGCTTCGATCATGTTTCTGGACCTGACGATGCCGGGCATGACGGGTTTCGATGTCCTGGAAACGGTGCGTGCGGAAGGACTCGACAGCTTCGTCATCGTCGTGTCCGCCGATATCCAGCCCGAAGCGCGAGTACGTGTGAAGGCACTGGGTGCCGTCGCCTTCGTCGAAAAACCCATTTCTAGCGAAAAGCTGTTGCCCATCCTGAAAGAGTATGGACTCTATGAGTGACGCGATCTTGAGCGGCGACCGGCGCGACGCGCTTCAGGAAATCGCCAACATCGGGATGGGGCAGGCCGGGGCGAGACTGGCTGCATTGCTGGGCCGGTTCATTCATCTTTCCGTGCCGCGCATCCGCATGGTGGACACCGTTTCGCTGCCGTCCGCCGTGCGCGACATGCTCGACTTCACCGAGCCTGTCACGGCGCTGCGCCAAAGCTTTCGCTGCGACATAGCCGGCGAAGCCATATCGCTGTTCGATAGCCGAGGCGCGGCGCACATGAAGTTCGTCTTCCGTGCCGACGAGTCTGAACTCGCGTCGCCCGAGGAGGCCGACGAGCAAGATATCGAAGCGTTGTCCGACGTCGCCAATCTCATCACCGGGGCCTGCCTGACGGGCCTGTTCGAGCAGATCGGGCAGGTACCGACATTCACGCCGCCGCGCGTGATGGGTGCGCATCTCGATCTCGAAGACATCCTCAACCCGTCGAAACTGCCATGGGACAGGGCGTTGCTGCTCGAGGTGACCTTGCAGACGGAAGATGGCGTGTTCGGATCGCACCTGTTGACGCTGATGACGGCGAAGGCGGTCGAGGCGCTGGTCACCGCGCTCGACGGATTCCTCGCCAATCTCTGACGACGTCTTCGAGGCAGAGGCAGTCAATGGAAATGCCCGACACCGCCCGGCTTGCCGAGCTTGCGCTCGAGCGGGTTCAGCTGGGGATTTTCGCCGTCGATCGCGACTATCGCATCGTGATGTGGAATCGCTTCATGTCCGAGCATAGCGGCGTTTGCGCCGAGGCCGCGCGCGGACGCAGCATCTTCGAATGCTTTCCCGATCTGCCGCATGCCTGGCTCAAGCGCAAGTTCGATACCGTGTTCCTGCTGCACAGCGGCTCGTTCTCGTCGTGGCAACACCGGCCGTGGCTATTGCCGTTCGAACACGATTGCCCCATCACCGGATCGTTCGACCGCATGCAGCAGGATTGCGCATTCATGCCGCTCATGGAAGACGGCCAGGTCGTGGCTGTCTGCGTGACGATTGCCGATGTTACGGAGCTTGCCGCCGCCTGGCGCGAAAAAGAGGCGGCGCTCGAAGCGCTGCGCGATTCGTCCGAGCGCGATGCGCTTACGGGCCTGTTCAATCGGCGTTACATCATACGGCGCCTCGAAGGCGAGTATCGCGCCTGGCAGGCGAGCGGCGAGGTGTTTTCCGTGCTGCTGTTCGACATCGATCACTTCAAACACGTCAACGATACGTACGGTCATCCGGCCGGCGACGCCGTATTGCGACGGATCGCCGCGACCGTCGCGGACGAGATCGGCGACACGGGCGTGCTCGCGCGCTACGGCGGCGAGGAGTTCATGGTGATCCTTCCGCATTGCGATCCGGCCGGCTCGCGAGCGGCCGGCGAGCGCATTCGTCAAGCGATTGCCGGCGATGGCGTCGCGCTGCCGGATGTGCGGCTGAGTGTGACCGTCAGCGTCGGCTGCGCGACGGTGCGCGAGGGTGCGGCGAGCGTCGAGCTGCTCGTCGAAGAGGCCGATCACGCGCTCTACGCTGCCAAGCGCAGCGGGCGCAATCGCGTCGCGATGGCCGTCGCGCATGCGTGACGCCGCCGCAGCGGCTGCCACAGCTCGAAACCTCTCGACGCGACCGGTTGCCGATAAGCGCTGCGGCGTTCGAACCATCGGCCGCGGCCAGCCCCCTCTTCGTATTGCCTCTCGCTGCTTCGCCTCTCGACGCAAACGTGCGGCGGCGTTCTCATAGCATCGATTTCCCTTCGTCACGGGTATCTCTGTCACATGGATTCTTCGATACGGGGCTTGGGAGGCACTTCGGATAACAACGTCGATCGGCCTGCCGACGATGCGGCCTCGAAAGAGGTCGTCAAACCGGGATCGCCTGCCGTGCGACCGGCTGCGCTGAGCGAGCTTCCACATTTTCGTGGTACGAGCCAAGGCGCGTTGGCGAGGCGTGCCGAGCTTACAGGACCGGTGCGCATCGATCTTTTCCCTGCGAGTGGGGGCCGCCCGCCGCTGCCTGCCGCCTATGCTTCGAAGATTTCGCTCTCCAGGGCACCGCTGGAATCCACAGGCCGCAAGACGACCGACGACGCGCATTGGGCAACGGGATTTGCTGCCCGGGCACCGGAATGCGCAGCGTCGTTCAGGAGCGAAGTGGAGTACGAAGGCCCCGGTTTTCAACACGACGCGCAACACTGTGCGGGGGTTGGCCGGGCGGCCGGCGCAAATTTCCTCGCTTATTGCGCCGCGCTCGGCGAACCGTTTCCCGGGCGACTGGCGAGCCTGGGCCTCGACTTCTATGAGGCGGTGGGCTATCGCCACGATTGGAACGTGGGCAGCGACCGCAAACCTCCGTTCGTACCGCACACCTTGCAACGCTACGAACATGCGGCGCGCAATGCGCATTTCGACCCGTTCGAACTTCGGGTGGCGAAGATATTTACGGCCGGGACAGCTCATCACGCGTCGGAGCGCGAGCGGGCCAAGTGGTACGAGATGCTCGGCGATGCCGTGAAAGCGGGTGACGTGAGCCGCGAGGAGGCAGCCGCCATGGTCATGCAGTGTCAGATGTTTGCCGTCGTCGATCAGAACGAAATTGTTTGTACCGCCCGCTCGTTTCACGAGAGCTATGTCCGTCGCTCGCTATTGGTCGGCGAGTGGGGCGAACGTGACGATGAACCGTTAACCGAGATCGAGCCGGCGATCTCCGCGCAGATGTGCAGCCTCGAGTATTACGATGACATTGGGTCGGCCGCTTGGCATAAACGGTTTTGGGACGAGGGGATTCAGTACCTGTTACGCGAAGACCTGGTCGATCGGCCGACGTTGGCGAAGTTCAAACTGCCCGATGTTCAAACGATACGCGATCGTATTCCGACCGAAGGTCCGGGCTATCGGGCGATTTACGCCGGGAGCATCGCGGTAGTCGAGGCGTTCGACGCTGACCGAACGCTGACGCACGGACAATTGATCGAGATCGGCACGCGGGCGACCGATGCGAACTTGATCGGCCGCGGGACCGAGCGGCTCGCGCGGATGTCTGCCGAGGATCCGCAGCGGGACGAATTGGCGCTGCTGCTCGGAGCAATGAAACGCGTTGACGCCAATCCGCTTTCGCACGGGCGTTTGCATATGCAGGTATCGATGGCGGACATGCTCGGCGACGAAGCGATCATGACGGTTGAGTATGCCCCCCAGGTCACGCGAGGGGGCGGCCCGTTTTAACGACGCGTGTACACTCCGCTATGACGACGATCGGCGCAAAGTACAAGCGGGCCGTAGGCGGGACGCAGGGGCGCTTGGCCCGGTGCTCGGGAGGTCTTACTCGAGCCAGTCTTGCCTCCCCAATGCATGCGTTAGCGATCCGTCGGGACGCGGAGAAAGTGACGCATGAGCCGAACCCCCACCCATTCGCCCGTTTCGAACCTGCTCGAGGAATTGAAACGAAATAATGCCGCCCTGCAGGAGCGGGCCGATCGTCTCGAACGGCAGTTGACGCGCCTCGATGGGCTCTTGCAACTGAGGGCGCGGGAGCAGACGCAATCGCTGCTCTCGACCCAGGTCGAACTCGATGCGCAATTTGGCCGGCTCGCCGAGTGCAGCCCGGACGTCATCTGCCGTTACGATCTCCAGTGCCGTCTCGTCTACGCGAACTCGGCTTTGCAGGCCACGCTTGGCCGCCCGCTGGAAATGCTGCTCGGAAAAACCCCGAGCGAGCATCATCCGGGCGAAACGCTCGCGGAGCTTCATCAACGGCTCGCCGAGGTGATTGCATCGGGCTCGCCGCAGGAACTGGGGATGTCGTTGGCGGATCCGGGCGGGACCGTCCGCCATCACCATATCCGCATCGTTCCCGAGCGCGGGCCCGCGAAAGAGGTCATTGGCGCGCTGGCGCTCGGGCGCGATATTACCGAATGGCGCAATGCCGAAGAAAGACTGCATGCGAGCGAACAGGCGTTTCGCGCCGTCGTCGAACATTCGCCCGACTATATCGCCCGCTACGATCGCGCCTTGCGCCGTACCTACGTCAGCCCGTTGTTGCTCAACTTTGCCCCGAACGTGATCGGTCGATCTCCCGCGGAACTGTCGCCCATCGTCGATACCGGCCGATATATGGCGCAGCTCAGATATGTTCTCGAAACAGGAAACGAGATCACCGACGAAATGCGGTTTCGCGACGGTTCCGGCGCGCTACGCTGGGGGCATATGCGCGTGGTGCCGGAGCTGGCGCCGGACGGGACGGTGGCAAGCGTTCTTGCCATCTGCCGCGATATCGACGAGCTCAAACGCAACGAACAACTGTTTCGCACGCTGACCGAGAATCTGCCCGATTTCATTGCGCGCTTCGATAGCGCCGGGCAAGTGATCTACGCCAATCCGGCCGTCTCCGCCGCATTCGGGATTGCGCGGCGGGAAGCGGCCGGCGGGCGTCCGTTCGAATTCGCCGCGAACGACGACGCAGACTTGAAGCAGCGCCATATTGCCGCGGTCCGCCACGCTTTCGTCAGCAAAGAGCCCAACGAGGCCGAAGTCCAATGGGCGACGCCTCAAGGCGAGCGCATCTTCGAGGTGCGCTACATTCCCGAGAAAAGCGCCGGAGGAGAGGTCATCAGTGTGCTGGGTCTGGCACGGGACATTACCCGTTTGCGCCTCATGGAGCGGGCGCTGCGAGACAGCGAACGCGCATTTCGGACACTCGCCGAAAATGCGCCCGACCCGATTGCCCGGTATGACCGGAACTGCCGGCGCACGTATGTCAACCCCGAGTTCGAGCGCGCGAGCGGCATCAGAGCCGCCGAGCTGATTGGCGGCAGCGCCGGGAGCTTGCCGCGCGCGCCGCGCGGCGCCGCGCGCGAGTTCAAGGCGAGGTTGAAGCAGATCATGGTGAGCGGCCGGCCCGCGAAGTTCGAGCTTTCGGGCGATCACGATGGCCGACACGAGTGCTGGTACGTGCACGCGGTGCCCGAGTACGATACCGCGGGCGCGGTCCAGGGCGTGCTGACGATTTGGCGAGACATTACCGAGCGCAAGGACGCCGAGCATCGTGTGCATGAGTCCTATGAATTGTTGCGCGAGCTGACATCCAAGCGCGAAACGGCGGTCGAGGAGGAGCGCAAGCGCATCGCGCGCGAGATGCATGACGAACTGGGGCAGCATTTGACGGCGCTTCGCATGGGCGCATCGACGCTTCGACTGCGCTTCGGCACCGATAACCCCGAGCTCGCCGAGCATGTTCGAAAGCTCGTGACGCTGGCGGATCAGACGATGCGCGTGGTTCGCGACGTGGTGTCGTCGTTGCGGCCGGCGGTGCTCGATGCGGGTATCGCTGCGGCGCTCGAATGGCTCGTTGCGGAGTTTGGCCACAACGAACCGCCGTCGTGCAGGCTCCAGATGCCGGAAGAGGTGCCACCGCTGGCCGAGGATCACGCCGTTGCCTTGTTTCGCATCGCCCAGGAAGCGTTGACGAACGTTCGCCGGCACGCACGTGCGCAACATGTCGTCGTCACGCTCGAGCATGACGCAAGCTCTTGCAAGTTGCGCGTCTGCGATGACGGCCGCGGCTTCGATCCGGTGGCGATCCGCAAACGGTCTTTCGGATTGGCGGGGATGAGGGAGCGCGTGTCGATGCTGGGTGGCACGCTCGCTATCGTCAGTGCGCCGGGGGAAGGGACGGCGATCGAGGCGATGGTGCCGCTCCAACCGCACTCGAGCGGACGAGTGGTGGTACCGCATAGTGCCAATTCGGAGCGGTGAGGGGCGGTTGCCATTTCGACACCCATTTACATTCATTTCTGCCGCGGCTGAGGTCGGCTGGAAATGGGTCTAAATGGAATGAGTGCAGTATTCGTTCATGTTGACCCGGGACCGCGATTGCGCTCAACGAGCCGTTACCGCAAGTGCTCGATATCGGGAACAGTAACGAACGGGTGGCTCCCCGAGAAGCTGTTTGAACGCGGCGGAAAAAGCACTGGTACTGCTATATCCCAGATCGACCGACACATCTTTCACGCTCGCCCCCTGACTCAGTCGAGACAGGGCTTCGAGCACGCAGACGTGCTGCCTCCACGCCACAAAGCTAAGACCCGTCGCTTCGCGGAATTGCCGCGTGAACGTGCGCCGGCTGACATTCGCCAGCCTTGCCATTTCGTCGATCGATACCGTCTGTGTTGGCGCGTCGAGCATACGCCGACACGCACGCGACAACCGCGGATCCTGGGGTAACGGCACGCTGAATGGAAGACGCGGCATCTCGCTCATCTCGTCGAGTAGCACCGCTTCCAGTCGCGCGCGTTTCGCACCGGCATCTACCGGCAGTTCCAACATCGCGTCGAGCAGATGCCGCAGTAACGCAGAAACGCCGAAAACCTGGCAATGAGATGGCAAAGCCGCAAGCTGAGCCGCCCTCGACCCAATGAACGTATTGAACATGGTGACGGGGCCGTGCATATGCATTTCGTGACCGACGCTCGCGGGCACCCAGATCGCGCGCTGCGTAGGTACGATCCAGTTTCCCTCATCGGTAAACATCGAGATGCCGCCCGTCGCTGCGTAGGCGAATTGTCCTTCCTCATGACTGTGGCGAGCGAACACCTCGCCTGCCTTAAAGGTTCGAGTCGTCACTGCGACATCAGTCGCATGGGGACCATCGTTCGAATCGAATCTCTCTATTTTCATTGGATCAATCGGTGCTTCGCGCCCGGCCGTTGGCGCGCTTCGCGATGAGATGCCGCTGGCCCGATTTTATAATAAGAAAGCCTGATTTCGCAACTGAACATGCGCGATTGCACGGTAGTATCGCTATTCCAAAAAAAATCCGAGGGTTTAATTGACAGAGCAATCCTTTGTTAAGGTGTCTCGACAGAACAGCGTTTTAATGGTTGGGTTAAACCGCCCCGAGAAGCGAAACGCGATGCCGAAGTCGATGATGTTCGAGCTTCGCGAAATATTTTCAAATATCCCCGATGATGTTGGCGCAGCTGTACTTTACAGCACCAGCGAGCATTTCTGCTCCGGGCTCGACCTCACACAGGTGAAAGATCAATCCGTTATCGATTGCTTTCAATTCTTTCGGCAGTGGCAGGAAACGTTTCGATTAATCCAATTCGGTCATATACCGGTTGTCGCCGCACTTTCGGGGGCGGCGATCGGTGCGGGGCTGGAAATGGCCAGTGCATGTCATATTCGGGTAATGGACGAAAGCGCTTATTTCCAGCTTCCGGAGGCCGCACGAGGTCTTTATGTCGGGCTCGGCGCGTCGGTTCGATTCCCTCGGCTGGCAGGCACTGCGTTGATGATGGAGATGATGCTCACGGGGCGTCCCCTTCCTGCGCACGAATGCTTCGCGCGAGGCGTCGCTCAGTATGTCGTGCCGCCTGGCGCTGCGGTGGATAAGGCCGTAGAACTGGCCGCAGTTGCCGCACGAAATCTGCCCATTACCAATCACGCAATCATTCATGCACTGCCGCGCATCGTCGAGCAGGGTCACGATGAAGGGCTGTTTACAGAGGCATTGGTTGCGGCTGTTGCTCAGTCCGGCGCCGAAACGGCGCAACGCATGGACGCATTCCTCAATCGCAAGAAAACAACTCAAATTCTAAAAACAACTCCCTAAATCTGGGTAGCTCATATGTGCGGATACATCGCAATCCTCTCGAAGCAGTCTATTGAATTCAAGCCCGACCAGCTCGATGCGTCGATGGCGGCCATCCACCATCGCGGGCCGGACAGCCGTTCCACGTGGTTCGATCCAAACGGAAAGGTGGCAATGGGGTATGTCCGCCTCGGATTGGTCGGACTCAGTAACGGTACTCAGCCTATCGTAGCGGACGAAGGCGATTTTGTCATGATGGTCAATGGCGAATTTTACGACTACGCTCGAATTCGTTCGGAGTTGGAGGCGCAGGGATGCCGATTCAAAACCTCCTCTGACAGCGAAATCGCGCTGCATTTGTACCGGCGAGATGGGATTCGCGGTCTCAAGCAATTGCGCGGCGAATTCGCGATTCTGATATACGACCGCCTGCGCGAAACGCTTCTCGCTGTCCGCGACCGCATCGGCGTCAAGCCGTTGTATTACGCCGAGCACGATGGCGCGCTTTACTTCGGTTCCGAGATCAAGGCGCTCGTGGCGGCGGGCGTGCCCGCCCAATGGGACCACGACGGGTATGCCAGCCGCGGCTTCATCCTGCGCGATCGCACGTTGTTCAAGGGCGTTCGCAGCGTGAAGCCGGGAACGCTCCTGCTCGCGGACAGTGCCGGCATTCAGGAAAAGACATACTGGGATTGGCAATTCCCGGCTCGAACCGCGGTCGATCATGGGCGCACGGAAGCGTCGATGATCGAAGGCGTACGCAGCGCAATCGAAGACGCGGTGCGCCTGCGCCTCCATGCCGATGTACCGGTTGGCGTCTCGTTGAGTGGCGGTCTCGATTCGTCCGCGATGCTGGGGCTTGCGACCGCACTGTCCGGCGAATCGCGAAATGCGTTTCACTTGTCGTTCGAAGGTGCGCAAGGATACGACGAGCGCCGCTACGCGGAGATCGCTGCGAAGCATAACAATGCGCAATTGCATGTGCTGTCCGTGAGCCAGGACGATCTTGCCGATCACTTCGAAGACGCACTGTGGCACACCGAAACCCCGTTTTCGAATGCACACAGCATCGCCAAATACATGCTTTGCAAGTTCATTCAGAACAAGGGAATGCGCGCGGTGTTGACTGGTGAAGGTGCTGACGAGGTGTTCGCCGGATATCCGCATTACCGGCGCGATATGGTCCGGTTCAACCATGATCGCCAGGACCCCGATGAAATTCGTCGCCTTGCTGAGCGGATGGCAACCCAGCGCGACCGTTACCTGGAGGCGCCGACAGAAGACGTCCAGTGGGTAAATCGCAATCTCGAGCACAGCATCTCCTGGATCGAGACGCAGTCAGCCTTGTTCAGTCCGCTGACCAAGCTCTTCCGCCGGGCATACAGCGAGCGGCACGAGCACGCCGCACCGTACCGGCAGTTCTTCGACAGGCTCGGCGGACCCGCATTCGATCAATGGGATCCGGTCAACAAGTCCTTATACGCCGTTGCGAAATCGAGCCTGCCGAACCTCGTGCTGACAACCCTTGGAGATCGGTTGGAGATGGCCGGTAGTCTGGAAGGCCGGCCGCCGCTGCTTGATCATCGTGTGGTGGAGGAGGCGGCGAGCTTGCCGGTATGGATGAAGATTCGCGGCAGCGTGGAGAAGTACGCGTTGCGCGAGGCCATGCGGCCCTACCTGCCCACGGAAATCTACGATCGGAAAAAGCAGTACTTCCGCGCGCCCCCTTCGACGCTCGATCCGTCGTCGAAGATGTTCCAACTTGTCGCAGACACGTTGACCAGCCCATTACTCACCGAATTGCCGTTCTTCGAGCCATCGAGCGTACGCGATTTTCTCGGTCTTGCGCGCACGCTTCCCGAGGCACAGCGCGCCGCCGCAGATCATGTGTTGATGGAAATCACCGGTCTTTGCTTGCTGCAAAAGCGCTTCGCGCTTCGCTAGCGAGACGCGGGCGCCTTCCTGCAACCGCAGCGGTGTGCTGGAAGGCGCACCGCTGCGCGGCGGGAGCGATCCCATCGCGCCCGCCAATCGAATTTCTTGCACTGGAGCCATCATGGAAAAAAAGCACCTTGCCCTGGCGTTGCTGGTCACCTTCGTATGGGGCATCAACTTCCCTATCACCAAGCTAGGTCTGGATTCGATGGATCCGTTCGTCCTCACGGGGATCCGGTTCGTGCTCGCGGCTATACCGCTGGTCTTTTTCGTACGCCGGCCTTCCGTTAATTTCGGCTACGTCGCAGCCTACGGATTGATATTCGGCGTCGGCATGTGGGGTGCGATTAACTACGGTATTGCCGCGGGCGTTGCACCGGGAATCGCATCCCTAATCATTCAACTGAGTGCCTTTTTCACGATGTTCTGGGGTGCTCTGCTGTTTCGCGAACGCCTGCGCCCGGCGCAATGGATCGGTGCCGCTGTCGTGCTGATCGGCTTGGCTGGCATCTTCCTGGCGCAGCAAGGCGCGCATCAGGTATTCGGTATTGCGCTGATCGTACTCAGTGCGGTGGCATGGAGTATCGGCAACGTCATCATCAAGAAATCCGGCGTGAAAGAGATTTTCTCGTTCATGGTCTGGGCCAGTCTCTTTCCTCCCATCCCGATGTTGGTCGGTGCGTGGTTAGTCGAGGGCGCACAACCGTTCGTGACGACCTGGCACAACGTCGGCAGCGTTGCCGTGTTTTCGCTCGTGTTCCAGGTTTATCTCGCGACGCATTTTTCGTATTGGGGCTGGAACTCGCTGATGAAGTTGTATCCCGTGTCGACGGTCGCGCCGCTCTCCCTGATGATTCCGGTGTTCGGGATCGTGACCTCGATCGCCCTCATCGGTGAACGTGTTCAGCCGGTGGAAATGGTGTCGATCGTGGTGATCATCGTGGGCCTCGCGATCGGAATTCTCCGCCGGGGGAGCGCCGGGGGCGTCGCGCGGACGGTTCCCGTCAGCGCGTCCAAGATCTGATTCGGCATTTCGAACAGAGCAGTCTGCATCGTTCAAATCAATAACAAACACCGGCCGGCGCTACGGCGCACGGCCGGGATCTTTACCTTTCGCAGAGTGGCCGCATGCTTACAGAAAACGCCGTTGAATTTAGTCATGTCAAAGAAACGCTGAGAAGGCTCTCTGGATTGTGGCGCGAGCGTGCCATGGTCAATCAAGGGCTGATGGATCAGACGTCAATCGTCTTTGCGCCGGAGAAGGTGGATTTCGCGGAGGCTCTCGTGCCGTTCCGCGAGCATCCGAGATGGCAGGATGCGCCGTCCGAACTTAGATCGGCTGTGCTGTCGTATGGATGGGCAATATACAACCTCAAGACCGTCTATATCGAATGCGACGTCGTTACGCCAGCATGCGAGGACCTGATCAAGTGCCCCATCGGGGACGCGATGGCGAGATACGAATTGCAGCAGGCGATGAGCGAGGCGCTGCTGGACGAGGCTTTGCATACCAAGATGTCGATCGGTGCCAGCAACTACGTCTATCGACACCGCAACCTCGTTCCGCTGGATTACACCGATTTCAATCTCGTCACGTGGCGTGAACGATTGCTTTCGGAGTGCGGTTCGGAAGGCACGCGCCGGCTTGCGCGCTTCGCAATCGCCGCGGCAAGCGAGACGTTGATCACAGACTATCTGAGGACGCTCTCGGACGATGCCGACATCCAACCCTTGTGCCGGGAAGTCACGAGATCCCATGCGATTGACGAATGGGGGCATTCCGGCGTATTCAGCACCGCTGCGGAACATATCGTGGCGTCGCTCAGGGCAAGCGAGCGTTCCTTCTTTGCCGACATCGTGCAGCAAACCGTTGAGATGTTCGCGGACAACGAGTTGGGCGCGTGGGCCAGCGCCTTCGAGCTGCTGCAGTTTCCTCACCGCGAGGAAATCGTTCGCGATTCGGAGCGAGTGGGGAAGGTCAAGGTTTATCGCGATTCCGTCATGACGTTGTTGGACAAATTGGGGCTTCAATTCAATTCCGCGTACTCGCCAGCGTGATTGAAAGCATCGATAAAAATAGTGCCGGTAACCTGAGAGAAGTAGATGAAAGGGCCACTTCATTTCAAGTGTGAACATGTCGTGCGGATGTCGAACTCGGTCAACTCGTACTGGCTGCGCTTGCTGAATCCCGAGCGTTACGACGAATGCGACTATGGAAAGCACCTGTTGGTGCAGTACCCGGACGCGTCGAACAAGATCCAGACGAGAAACTACTCGATAGCGGGCAAACCCGAAGACGACCTCATCGAGATCGCTGTCAAGCGCCAGCCTGGCCACGGTGTTTCCGCATCCATTCACCAGTCGCTCGCAAAGCATTCGATATTGGTGGCCGATGAGGTCTCCGGAGTGCTGACGAGCGGATCGTTATTGCGGTACCGCCAGCTCTTGATGGCCTGCGGAGGAGTCGGGATCACCCTGCCGTTGGGTTTGGTTAGAGGTTTGGCAGCGCTCTCGGATCGGGGTGCGGAGGTGCCGAACGTTCATTTGATCGTATGCGTGCCGCAGTTCGACGCGCTGATTTACTTCACCGAGCTACTCGCGCTGCAGGCGAAATATCCGTGGCTATCGGTCGCGACATTCGTTACGCGGGAGCACGTGCGCGCCGGCATTTCATATCTCAATTCGGGCCGTCCGGATCCTCGGGAGCTGGCAAATAGCATGGCGGCGCCCGATGCGGTCGTGCTGTGCGGCAGCGGGAAGTTCGTATCCGATTGGGAAGCGGAGATCAGAGCCAGCTTTCCCGATGCGACCATCCTCGACCAGCACCGATCGAGCATCGATGTGGCGTACTTGGATAACGCACGGCCTGACGCCGGCGATGTAGCGGGGAACTGCGCTACGCTGCGGCTCGCAAACAGCGGGCGGTTTATTAGTGCGTCTCATGACCACACGTTGCTGGAAACGCTGGAAAGCAACGGTGTGAACGTGCCGAGTCAATGTCGAATGGGGATTTGCGGGCGCTGCAGCGTCCAGTTGCTCGAGGGCGAGGTCGTGTCCACGTCGGACATCGGCTTGTCCGGCGTGGAGCGACGGCGGGGCTTCCGCTTGGCTTGTTGCAGTAAGCCAGCCGGGGAGACATTGACACTGGCGCTTTGAGCGAGCCGCTCGGCTCGCGGCGGGTTGCGGTCCAGACAGCAGCGTGAGGCTTTGTCAGAACGCGGGCAAAGCCAGCCACGAGGGGCGGGCGGATGTGGCGTTTTGGGCGGACACACGGCATGGGTTCGAACTCCAGGTGTGTCGTTTTCTGGAGTTGTTCTCGGGGTGCCAAAATGAGAAAAGCCTTGCAGATCGATGATCTACAAGGCTTTTCGAGATTTGGTGGCGAATCAGGGATTCGCGGCAGATGCCCGGGAACCCCTGTCACGCCGCGCTGCGCGGCTGCTACACAGCTTCAAGATAGCAGGCCGGGGTAGCAGTTCAAGTGTGGTTACGCGGGCAAGTGCGTCCTGCTGGAGCGGGGCGCCTCGGAGCACCTTAGGTCCGCTGTACGGAGCGTCTTTTTCGATGGCTTGCGACGCGTGACAACTGATTTGATTACGCGCGGCCCGCCGCTTCGGTCGTGTGCGCCGGCAGCACAACTCTTGGAGAAAACTTCGCGTTTTTTCGCACTTCACTTGGTTTGTTCCTTGTGAGGCTTGACGCGGACACAACCGTTTCGTGGGAATCGTCTGATGAAATTTGGGGAAGCATTGTGGAAGATTGCCACCTCACCGCCGAGCCCACCTCGTCACCGGGGGCTTGTTTCCGCGATACTGCTACCACGCACGGCCGACCGCCTCGTGAAGATTGAAAAGGCCAACGCCCGTTTCCGGTCCGCCACACCCGCTCAGAGGCCGGCGTTCCTCGCGGCAAAACTGGGCAAGCCCGTCTCGGCGTGGCCTGCCATCTTTGGGCATGACGTTCGGGGTGCCTCTCCCATCAGGGTGCCTACGTGCATCTGGTATGCCGATGTGTTTCGCAGGCACAATCTTCGGCAGCGCGCGCGAAGCCCAAATCAGATAGTGACCGTGGTCCCCGCCACGCGAGGCAGGCGAAGAAATGCTCCCGCCGCTTGGATACTGCGATTGAGTGGCCGTCACTGTATCAGGCATGAACACCTGTTGACCCGTCGGACGCTTGTCTCGTATATTTGTAACCGAGACCAAGCACTCGGAAGCGTCCGACATTGACCCCCGTCGGATTGTTCGGTCTCTTTGGGTGGCGTGGAAGGTAGTAGGGAGTTCCAACGCCGTGCGTCCCATTCGGCCCTACGGGCAACGCAACAGCTACGAGCAACTCGAGTCAGGAATCAATGATGACTCGAATTCCTCTTGTTCCCGCGCGAAAGTGCCGGAGCTTAACTGTTGACGTCCGTTGAGGTCGCTATGATGTATTTCAAAGATTCAAGAGTTCCCACTCGGGCCGCCGAGCGCTGCAACGAATTCCTTCTCAAATTTTTTCCCGACGCGGTTGGCAAAATCCCGCCGAAGGACCTCACAGCCTTTGTTCTGTGCGCGCTCGATTCGTGGCGCGAGATGAGAACCTCTTGGACAAACGCTGAGCCCCCCTCGCAGCTCGACGAAGATGACGAGCAACGCTTCGTCGCTGGTCGCATAGAGCAAAATGCGCGAGCGCTACAGTTCTTGACTGAGCGCGGTATCCCGGCGAACACAGAGCTCGTAGCACAGTTCGTTCGAGAGTGGCAGCCTTCCGCACGCAATCCCGACCTGGACGTCGAAAACTACTTCGCGGCTCAAAAGCGCGGTGGCACAGGCTGTGAGCGGAATTGTGAGTTCGTGATGGGGTTCCGCCGCAAGACCTCCAGTCTTCCGACCGAGGAAGAGGTGCGGCTCATCATCGAGAACGTCCACTGGGCGGCGCCGGCCTGGGCCGAGAGAATTCGCATGAGAGCGGGAGAGTTTGCGTGCAACATCATTGCCCGGCTCAAGGAAGACGAAAACGCTGAAGTTGGCTTTCGCATTCTTCGCGCAGTCTCTCTCTTTGACCCGTTCGCAAAGGCCTGCCTTGCCCGACTCCTCACCGTCGGTTGGAATCGCAAAAATCGCCAGCAGGCGTGGGACCTCGTCATGGAGGCGAGCGAAGAGGATTTTGATGGGAACCCTGACGCAGATTTAATTTACGAGGAACTGGCAGACGCGGCGGCGACCCTCGCCGGCGCTGACGCTCCGCCCAAACAGGTCAGCAAGGTCATTCGCATCCTGGAACGCGCTGCCGACCGCGGTTACTGGAAAGCGGCCTTGTACCTTTCTCACTACTACTCTGACCCCTCCGGGGTTCGCGACGGCGACGACCCTGCGGGGTTCTATTCCCACAAGGTCGCGCCCGACACGGAAAAATCGCTGCGCTACCGTCGCATCGCCGAACAGAATCCCAACGCCGAGCGCGAGCTCGCCGCGGCCGTGGCTGAAGCCAACCTCGCCAGTGAAAAGGCGCGCATGGAAACCGATGCTGCCCGTGACGGCGGCGCGGGCAAGGAGGACGCGTAGCCATGAGCCAACAATCTAACGAGGCCAAAACGCTGGTCGAAGTCGGTTTCGAGGTGGGGCTGGATGCTGCCGAGGCCCCTGACGCATATGAGATGTCACGTTACAAACAAGACTATGTCGTCGGATTTGTCGCGGGCCAGTGCATTTCGGCATCCGTGCAGCGCGCGAGCCGTATGGCAGGTGCATCTGTAGCAGGCGAGCTTGGCGCGCGCTACTCGCTTCCGTTGGACCGTCTGCTCGTCGAGCTCGAGTTCTCTCGAGAGCTGGTGGAGCGGGTAAGTTACGCCTACGAACAAGGTCTTCGCCGCGCCCACAGCTCGGAAAAATCCGACTAGCCGCTGTATGGACCAGGAGCAGTTGAAGCCCCTGGCTCGCAACTTTCTCGCTTTTCTTGGTTGCCGGACAGCTTGAAGCCGGTTCGGCAACACGTGTTTGTTGCACCCGAAGAACTCATCTAAAGGAGCAGAAAATGGCTGAACTGCCTGACGATGCAAAAAAAACCGTGCCCGAAGCTGCCACTGGTGACGAAAAAAATATGCACGTGACACCAAATGATTTCGCCGCGAGCTTCCAGTATCGCGAGCGTGTGAGCGAAATCTGCAACATGCACGAGAATGGCTGGCTGGCGACGGACAACGAGCTATCGCAAGAGGCTGAGGATGCTGTGGCGCAGCTCGCTCGAGAGAGCGGTAAACCCGTTTCATCGGTCATAGCCGATGTCTATGAGGCGGCGCCAAGCATAGATGCTGAGAACAGGGCCGACGACGAGGACCGCTACGGCCACCTCGACGAATACGGCGAACCATTGCCGCCGCTCGGCGACCTGAACAATGGGTTCGGTGACGATGACGACTGGGACGACAGCCGCGTAGCGTAAGTGGCAAGATGCGCCCGGGCTGAGCAACGCCCGGGTTGGCGCTCTTCCGACGGCCATCAGTGGAGGTGTCAGAAAGTTTGTGTGCTGAGGTCGGTTAAAAATCTCAGCTGATGGCGGCGGTGAATCGCTCGCCGAACAGGATGGCGAACTGATTGACTGCTTGCCGCCAAGTGATCGGTGGCATCTTCCAATCCTTTTCGATGTTGCGCAAGGCCAGGTACAGCAGTTTGCTTGCGGCTTCGTCGCTTGGGAAGTGACCGCGGTTCTTGACGATCTTACGCAACTGCATGTGCATGCTCTCGATCGCGTTGGTCGTGTATATGATTTTGCGTACTTCCGGCGGATAGGCGAAGAATGGGATGACTTGTTCCCATTGGCGCTGCCACATCGCGGCGACCGTTGGGAATTTCTTGCCCCATTCGCTTTGCGAGAAGGCTTGCAGCGCCGCCTCAGCGGCTTCGGCGGTGGCGGCCTGATAGATCGGCTTGAGCGCCGCAGCCAACGGCTTACGGTCCTTCCAGCTCGCCAGATTCAGCGAATTGCGGATCAGGTGCACGATGCATGTCTGGATCTGGGCGGCCGGATACACCGCTTCGATCGCCTCGGGGAAACCGCGCAAGCCATCGACGACGGCGATCAGGATGTCGTGCAAGCCGCGGTTCTTCAGTTCGTTGAAGACCTTCAGCCAGAACTTGGCGCCTTCGGTTTGCTCGATCCACAAACCCAGCACTTCCTTACGGCCGTCGGCCCGAATGCCCAGCGCGAGGTACACCGCCTTGTTCTTGACCGTGCCTTCGTCGCGAATCTTCAGCCGAAGTGCGTCGAAATACACGATCGGATACATCGCTTCGAGGGGGCGTTGCTGCCACTGTTCGACTTCGGCCAGCACCTCATCGGTGACGGTCGAAATCAGGTCGGGCGACACCTGTAGGCCATATAGCTCCAGCAAATGGCCTTGGATCTCGCGCACGCTCATGCCGCGCGCGTACATGCTGATGACGTGGTCATCAAAGCCTGGCAGCCGGCGTTGATATTTGCCCACTAGCTGCGGCTCGAACGTCGCCTGCCGATAGCGCGGAATGTCCAGATTCAGTTCGCCGTTGGGCGTGAGGACCGTCTTGGGGCTCGTACCGTTGCGGTGGTTGCCGGCCTTGCCTTGCTCAGCCTCGTTCTCCAGGTGATGCGTGAGCTCCGCTGCCAGCATGCGCTCAGCCAGTCGCTTCTTCAGTTGCCCGGCCAGGCCCGATTCGCCGAGAACCGACTCGGCATCCTTGTTCTGAATCTGCGCCAGCAGTTGATCGACCAGTTCGTCAGGGAACAGCTTCGGCGCCTTCGGGTTCTTGCTCTTCTTGGTCACGGTTGCTTCGGTCATAGGACGTAATTTCCGTTATCGTCTCATGACCTCGGCACACTAAAATTCTGACAGGCTCCCATCAGTGCGACATCCAGTAAGCGCCTCTCTGACGCCCTGTCTGGCGTCAACTACAACGTAAGCGGTCGATTAACCACGCCCTTGCACGCTGACGGCTATTAGGCCGCGGTGCTATCCGTACGCTGGCCCAGCTTCCATGGCAACAGCGCCTCGTAATCGTCTGCGCTTCGTGCGTAGGACAATGCCTTGAACAACTCGGTCAGATAGCGATAGGCGTCGACGCCGTTGGCTTTGCACGTCTCGACGAGCGAATAGAGGTTGGCGCTCGCCTTCGCTCCGCCGGTCGTATCGGCGAACAGCCACGCACGGCGCCCCACCACGAATGGGCGAATCGCGTTCTCGCAGGGGTTATTGTCGATCGGCCACGTTTCGTTTTCGATGTAGCGGTTCAGCTTCGGCCATTGTCCGGCGAGGTAATTCAGGGCCTTGCCTAGCAGGCCGCTGGGTGCCGTCATCGCTAGATACTCATCGAGCAACGCCTTGATTCGCGCAAGCACCGCACGGCTGTAGCGCCGGCGAAGGCGAGCCCGGCGATGCGGCTTCTTATCTGCGTGCGACTCCGCCGCGTACAGCTTGCCGATCAGCGTGATGAACTGCGTGGTCGGTTGATGAGGGCCGCGTGCCTTCTTAGGCAATACGTCCTCAGCTTCCACGAAGTACCGCCTGGCATGCACCCAACATCCAAGGTGCACGAGGCCATTGGCATCGGCGATCGCGTTGTACGGCTCGTAGCCATCCGTCATAAACACGGCGCCACGGCGAATGCCGGCCCACAGATCGCTGCCGTGTTGTTTGCCGCGCCCCGGCGCGTAGCCAAACAGTCTCACCGGTGGCCCGCTGCCGTTCATCTGCACCCACATATAGCTCTTGGTTTGTGGCGCTCTTCCTGGCTCCTTGAGAACCTGTACCGTCGTTTCGTCGGCGAACACGATATCGCTATCGAGCAGGTGATCCCGCATCAGGTTGATTACCGGCTGCACGGCTTCGCCCACTCGCACCACGCTTGCGGCCAGCGTATTGCGCGAGATGTCGCCTCCGAAGCGCTTGAGCAACGCGGCGATGCGATACAGCGGCAAACCGTCCATATACTTGGAAACCACGAACCACGCGAGCGCGGCTTCTGTAAAGAGGCCCTTCGGGATGACGCGTGAGCGTGCCGGCGTGACCTTCAGGCTCTCGTCGCAGCGCGGGCATGCGTACTTCACACGTTCGTGCCGAATCACCCGCACTTGCTGCGGGATGATGTCCAGTTGTTCGCTCACTTCCACGCCGATCTCGACGAGCACCGAGCCGTCGTGAGGGCACACGCGCTCCGATTCCGGCAGTTCGTAGCGAACGACTTCGCGCGGCAAGGCCGGATCGAGCGGTTTGCGCCCGGGCTTCTTGCGCGCGTGGCCGGCTACCTGCGTTTGAGTTTCATCTTCCTCTTGCGCCGGCAATGTGGCCGCCGTCGGCGCCAAGGCTTCCGCCTCGTTCAAGAACAAGTCGCGTTGATCGGCGCTGCGTGCTTCGCTCTTGGCGCCAAACAGTCGCCGCTCATAGGCTTTGAGCTGCTCCTTGAGCAAATCGCGCTCGACCTTCGTCACGCGCAGTTCGCCACGCAGTGCGTCGCGCTCAGCAAGCATCGCGTCGCGCTCGGCGATGAGCGCGGCGAGTTCTTCGGCGGTGATCGAGGCAGGTAGCAGAGCGCGTGTCATCCCGTAACCATAGCGGGTTTCGTCTCGCCATAGGTTTACGTCACCGTGCCGATCTCGACCTGTATGTTGCTGTCGCGCAACCATGCGCCGCTCCTAGTTGACGCGCACGTAGTGCCGCGCCGGATGTTTGCGCATGGCGGTCAGATCAATGCCGTCCAGCAGCCAGTGCAACTGCTCAACGCTCAGTTCGAGAATGTCAGCAGCCTCGCGTGGCCAGACGAAACGATCTGCTTCCAGCCGCTTGTAACATACCTCGGAATGCAGGCCTTGTCGCTCCCTCGACACGGCTTGTCCGCATAACTCATCCCTTCCATCCCTTCAGTGGCCGGCAACTCGTCTGCGTCGGCGAGCGCTATAACCGCTCTGGCAAGCGTCTCTTGCTGCGCATCGACGACAAGTCGGTGTGCTCGGTACCTCCGAGGTGGACGGATATGACTGAGCCCGAGCCCGAAGTCACGATAGGGCAACAGCGCGCACTGTTCACAGTCGCGGATCTGATGGAGCTTGCATTTCTCGTGAGACGCCTCTCTTCGCGCAGGGACGCTGAGATCTCCTCGTCGTTGTAAAGCGAATTATGTCGCATGTGTAAAATAATTAACGCCGCAATCTCTGGTCTTCTGTCGGCGCATGCGCACAATCTACGCAAATTATAAGCGAACACGGCCGTGAAGACAGCTTGACAAGGTTCATTGTGCGGCATAATTTAATTACAAATGGAAGCAGCCCCCGGAGCAAACGTGCCAACGAATGAACGCAGGCGCTCGAAGACCGATGTTCTCGCGGAGGACGGCACGCTGAATCCGGCACCGGAGAGCGTTCGTGATCCGAAGTTCTGCGAAGGCGGATTCTTCGATCCCCGCGACGCTGTGCAGGTCAAGTACGAGATGTTGCGCCGCGTCTCCGTCGAGAAGGCGTCGGTCACCGAGATCGCCGACGAATACGGTGTTTCGCGACCAACCTTCTACCAGGCGCGGACGGACTTTGAGCAAGGCGGGATCGCGGGGTTGGTTCCGAGGAAGCGAGGACCGCGCGGTCCACACAAGATACAGGGTGACGTGTTGGCCTTTCTCAAATCGCAGTTCACGCCCGGAGAGCCGATTCGAGCACGCGAACTGGCACAGCTGGTTCGAAAGGAATTTGGTCTTGATGTACATCCGAGAACGATCGAGCGTGCCCTCGGTGTAAAAAAAACGGCGGAATAGCGCGATCCGATGCTTGGCCGTTGGTAGTTTCATCTGCAATCGCTGCGCAATACGAAGTGCTGCGTTCCGCTGTGCTTGGCGAGGCCCTGCCTCCAGAAGCGCGTCGCGGACTCAGCGTCCTTCTTGCTCGAGGCATGTGGGCGTGGGCACGCATGATGGTCCCAACGTGTGCTCCGCTGGATCCGGTCGTTACCCGGTCCTCGCCGTACGTACAGTCCTTCGAGCGCCAGAGCATCATCTATGCACTAGCAGGCATGGCTGTGACGCTCAACGAACGGAGAACACCATGAACGCATCGCTTAAAGTTCAACCTCACCACCTCGAACGGAGCGCTTACCTTTACGTCCGGCAGTCGTCGATGCGGCAAGTCGTCGAGAACGTCGAGAGCACGAAGCGGCAATACGCCCTGCGTGGGCGCGCAACCGCGCTCGGTTGGCGCGACGAGCAAATCGTCACGATCGATAGCGACCAGGGAGAGTCCGGAGCATCGGCGTCCTGGCGCGAAGGGTTTCAACGGTTGGTTACGGATGTTGGCATGGGACGCGCGGGCATCGTCATGGGCCTGGAGGTCTCACGCCTGGCGAGAAACAATGCCGACTGGCATCGGCTGCTGGAAATCTGCGCGCTTGCGGATACGCTCATCCTTGACGAGGACGGAGTCTACGATCCGGCGACCTTTAACGATCGGCTCCTGCTTGGACTCAAAGGAACAATGAGTGAAGCCGAACTGCATGTTCTCAAAGCACGACTACGCGGCGGAATCTTGAACAAGGTCAACCGCGGCGAGTATCGCTGTCTGCTACCAACAGGCTTTGTATATGACGAACTCGGCAACGTAGTGCTTGATCCGGACTCCCAGGTCAGAGAGACCATCGCGTACTTCTTCGAGACGTTCTGGCGGGTCGGCTCCGCCAGTCAGACGGTCAAGGTCTTCAAGAATGAAGGCCTTCTCTTCCCGTCCCGCACGCACAATGAGAAGTTCGTCACTTTCCAGCACCTTTCCGCGTCGACGGCACTTCGGATGCTGAACAATCCGCGCTATGCAGGTGCTTACGCCTATGGCCGACGGCAGTATCGGAGAATTGCCGACGGGCGGAAGGTGCCTCGACGACGTGATCGCGATGACTGGCTTGCCTGTATCCCTGACGCCCATCCCGGATACATCACCTGGGAACAGTTTCAGCAGAACCTCAAGGTTCTCGAAACGAATGGTCGTGGGTATGAAGTTGCGCGATCGTCGCCGCCTCGCGAGGGAGCGGCATTACTGCAGGGACGTGCCATCTGTGGACGTTGCGGCAGGCACTTGCGGCTCCGGTATGCCACGCGACGCGGACGACAGGAGGCGTGGTATATCTGCGATCGCGCCCAAGGCACCCGCGGAGAGCCTTGTTGCCAGTCGATTGCTGGAGCCCCGATCGATGAGGCGGTTGGTGCATTAGTTGTCGCCTCGATGACTCCGGCCGCAGTCGAGCTGGCATGGGAGATTCGCAGGGAGATCGAAGCGCGCCACGATGAAGCCGACCAGTTACGCCTGCGCGCCATCGAACGCGCCCAGTTCGACGCAGATCTTGCGCAACGGCGTTTCATGCTAGTGGACCCGAACAACCGTCTGGTTGCCGACACCCTCGAGCAGGAATGGAACGACAAGTTGCGTGCATTGGCCGACGCCAGGGAACAAAGGGAGCGCAGTCAGCAGCAGGAGCGTCTTGTGCTCGACGATGCGATCCGCGACCGGCTCGTCGTCATGACGGCTGACTTCAACACGCTTTGGAGAGACCAGTCCTTGGCGAATCGGGAGCGTAAGCGATTGCTCGCCTACATCATCGAGGACGTCACGCTGGTCAAACTTCCAGACGAAGGAACAACCAAGATTCACGTTCGTTTCAAGGCAGGCAAGACTGAAACGCTCACGGCACAGAATCCCAAATCCTCGGCACAACAGGTCAAGACCCGGCCGGAGGTCCTGGCGCTTATCGACAAGCTTCTGGATAGCCACACATGTCCAGAGATTGCGGAAATCCTCAACGATCAAGGTATCCGCCCGGGCGGTTGCGTCCGACCAGGTAAGGGCAACATTCGATTCACCGCGTTGCGCGTCTCGTACATCGCTCAGCGAAACGGACTCCGATCGCGTCGCGACAGACTGCGAGATCGTGGCATGTTGACGAGATCCGAAGCCGCTACACGTCTCGGAATCCACGTCGCAACGCTCATGAGGTGGGTGGAGTACGGTCTCGTCATCAGACACGCCTACAACGATTACGCGTTTCTCTACGACGTCCCCGATTCGAACCCACCAGTGAAGCATAGCAGTCGATGGGATCGACTTACCGACCGAGTAGCAGCTGCTCGAGCGACAGCGGATCAAAACGCTCCAATTCAACTGAAGGAGTTGTAGTATGAAGCCAGATAGTTCATCAAGAGCCAGAATCCGTTGCGCTCCCATAGCAGCAGCTTGATGCGATCGGCGCGCTTATTACGGAACACGTACACCGCCCGGGCGAATGGATCGAGTCCGAGCGCTTGCTCGACCAAGGCCGCCATGCCGGTAATGTTCTTGCGGAAGTCCACCGCGTCGCGATGCACGTAGACCTTCAACTCAGGGTCGAGCCGGAACATGGCAGCGCACCAGCGTCTTGATCATCGTCGACATCAACGCGAGCTCGCGCTCGTTGCAATCGAGCTTGAGCGTCACCCCATTGGGCAACTGCGCAACGAGCTGCGACGACGGCGTGAGGCCATCGCGTGATTGCCCAATCCCCATACGAGGCGATCGCCGACAAACGTCAGTGACAGGGGCCTCGATCTCGCCGATCGGAACCACGGGAACGAACGCCGGAGCTTGGCGCTTGAACGCCTTGCTCGCCCCAGCGCCGCTGCGCTCACGCTCGTAGTCTCTGATCCACTTGCGTAGCAGGTTCGCGTTCACCGCATGATCCAGCGCCATCCTCGCAACCGACACACCCGGTTGCATGCATGCCTGAACCAATTCCAGCTTGGCCTGCGGATCAAAACGCCGGCGCCGCCCGTCGCGTTCAAAGCCTGTCACCAGGCGTGACTTCAGATCGTTGCTGTGCTCTGTCATTGCGTCCACTTCCTCGTTCAAGTGGACATAATCGTCGCCGCCCTAGCCTCGCAGGAACAGGGCGTCGACGATTGATCGCTTACGAACCAGGTGGCCACGAATTCCGTAAGCTCCGGGTTGAAAAGCGCTGCAAGCAAATACGCCCGCCGGGCATCGTGAACGTCGCCTTTCGGACTTGGAAGTACGCGACGTTCCCTCGTTCGGCGGAGTTGCGCTTGCGCGTGGTGACGGTGCGACACTTGAGTTGCATCGCAACGGAGTTGCCCGTGTTTTGTCGAAGAACAGCACGTCCAAGCCATCGTCGTCCGCAATCGGTCTGAACGGAGAAAGGCGCCCATCGATTGCCTTCATGACCGCGTTGACTAGCAGGTTCTCCCCGATGACGCCGAGCTGAGTAGATGACAGCGACATGTAACGACTCCTTCAGGGGACGGGCGGAATTCCCGCGCTGCTGATTCGTTACATGTTACTGAGGAATTTCGGCCTATTACATGAAGAACGCGGCTAGCCGTTTCTTGCGTCACGACCGCGAACGCTCCATGGCGGTTACGACCACCCCGCGGTGCGAAGCGCCGGCACATCGCCTAGGCGCAGGGCCCGCCACAACTCCAGAGCCATGGGGAGCGTTGCCCGCGTTATACAGCGTGTTGGGGCAAGTTTGCGCTCATAGTCCGTATCTGCCCATTCATCAAAATGGATTGTGCCGTCCTCGTAGACGTCGACCACGAACATCCCGCCTCCGTTTCGGCCAAAGCACAGCCACGTGTTCGGGTGCTCCGGGTCCCGGGACGAGAAAAGTTCTTCTAGCGCTTCCCGCAGTTGCGTGGCTGTTGGCGAACGTACCGTTGCGCCCCAGCGTCGCGTAAGCGACCACCATTCGTCGCTGACACGTTCAAGCTGTCCATCAAAACCCACGGTGCTCGTCATCATCGGCCTCACGGGGATGCAAATGGCAGTTCATACACGTGTGGGTCCAAAGTTTTGGTCATAAGCACTTGCCTCCATGCCGGCGGCGTGTCGTTAAGCCAAGTCCTTCGCGTGAGTCTCCACCCTGTGCCGGCTACGTAGTCAATGTACTCGACCATGCCTGTCCAGCGCCGAAAATCAGGGCTGAACATGACGACCAAGTGCTGGCGATGCTCTGCACTCTCATAGGGTGGTATATCCAACGTGCTACTCGTTATCCACCACTCGAGATTCGCCCAGACGATATCGCTTGGACTGCAGGACCACGCCAGCCTTCGGCGCGCCCAATCCGGAAACGACGCGTCCTTCGAGATGGCAACCTGCATTGCTTGAAAATTAGCGTCGGCCCGCACATGCTCATCGAACGGAAGCTCATTACATAGGTCTAGCGGAACTGCGATACCGTGCATGTCGTTTGGTGACGATTGCGCCCATGCCGACGGCAGCAGATGCCCGATGAAGACGGCCAAGATAGCCCACGTCGCAAATTTTGATGTCGGTCTTCTTAACGGAGCTTTCGGAGAGGCTGCAACGTCGAAGGTCTTGGTCCGCATATTAAGGTAGTGCATTACCGGCTTTCTTCGAACAGTTCCCGGCTGAGCACCCGGTCTATCGTCACCCTCTCAAGCGCGCCGGTGTATTTCGGGAGCTTGCGAACAAACTTGCTCACGACCTCCGGCGTCTCGACGTACGTCGGCGTTCGCACTAGCAGCGGATAGCCCCTTTCGGAAAGCGGCTCTAAGATGCCGTCGAGCTGGCTGTGCGTGACAAGGCAATGGTCTTTCGTCCTCGGACCAAACAGCGGCTTCGGAGCGAGTTCGTCGCGATAAACGAAAACGATGTCCACCTCTGGAAGCAAGGTGGGGATGCCGTCGCCCCACACCACCGACGACTTTGCTTGCCCATCAACGTTCAGCATCATGATTTTGGGCACAAAGAGCGACTCCCCATGCGCTGCCTGCATTTTGGGGACTGCGCGATTCCAGCGCCATGCGCCTTCGACGGCCGCCTCTGGCATCGTAAGGAAAGTGTTGGACTTGCCGTGCGACTGGATAATGCTTCGGTACGCGACTTCGTTTCCGCAGTTCCAGCCGCGGAGAAACGCTTCCTTCGAGTAAGGGCCATTCGCCATCCCTTGGACCTGTGGGTCTTCAATCATCGGATTGAATCGCTCGACAAACGCCGATACTTCCGGCTCGGCTTCGAGACCAAAGATGTGTGGGCGAAAATAGTTGAGGTTGAACGCGATACGCCGGTGGAGGCGTCCATTCTTCTCAACTGATGCCTCGCCTTGGTCCACAGCGAAAGAGAAGTAGACGCCGGTATCAGGATTCTCGTATGTGGCGCCGCCGTCGACCCTGTAGTGCCTGCGCTGCCGAAAGTATGCTCCGATGTCATCCTGGGTGGCGTCGGCTGGCAACGTAAAGAAGAGGTCGTAGCTCATTAAGATTTGGTCCCCGGGTCTTGATTGTAGGATTATGGCCGATGACTCGGCTACCGTGTAGCCGCAGCGCAGCGCTCGCAAGTCGCCCGATAGTCTAAAGCTTTGGTTGGAGATGCCGTTAATCCGTAAGGCCCGTCTTAATCGCTGACGGACATAATGAAAACAGCAGTTCCGAGGGCACGATGGCAACAATCAACGCATATATTCCCACCGTTACTCCGCTACTGTTTGAGACCGAAGAGGGAAAGCGCACCGCGAGCGCGTGCCTCGAATTCGGTGGTTGGAATCATGAGAGCAAGATGCTGACGCCAATTCGAGTCAGGGACTTGCTTGCAATGCCTCACAATCCGGCGCTGGTGTGGGTGATGGACAGCCTGGCAGCTGCCGCGGAGGCCGGGCGATTGGACGCCGACAGGTACATGGACCAACTGTTCGCAAGCCGCGGCGACGCGCGCGCGTTTCGCCTCATCCTGCGCGACGCGGGCGCTGACTGTTGGCTCAACAACCGACACCATAACGTGCTGCGTAAGCTTGGCTGCGCGGCCATGGATGCGAACGCTTACCCGGTGCTCGCTTCGTTGTTTGACCCTGAGGTGTAACGACCTCAGGTCCATCAACCTCTGTTTGCCATATTCCCGTGGAGTTCGTTGCATTCGTGCTGATAGCCATCGCTATCAACTGGGCGGGGCTCGAGGCTAGAATGCGTCGGCGAGCGAAGCTCGAGGCGACGCGGGACCTATGGGCGTCAGAGGAGCCTGTTCGCGAGGTCTATGCGAAGAAGACGGCACTAACACTCCTCGCGTGCTTTGCAACGGCCCTCTTCGGTGCTGCGGGTGCCATGGTCTATATGCTATTTGTCCATGGGGCCGCGCGTCTCGCTCTCGCAGCGGCGGCATTCGCCCCTTTCGCTTCCGGGGCCGCCTTGGGTGCCGTGGTGGCTGGTCGCAATCTGAGTCGCATCCTGCGATTCGGAAGCGGTCTTCCATGGGCACGGCCTGCACTGCGTCTGGGAGACGATTGCCTGGAGTACTTCGGTCTCATCAGCGTGCCATGGGCGGTGGTCCTTGACACCAGGGACCTCGAGGTTTTCATAGGTCGGGGTGGGCACCGTGCTTATGTTCTGCTGTTCGTTCGCGGGACCACCGCCGACTACGCAAAAGGCGGCAAATTGAACCGGCGTGAGGTCAAATCCGCTGCGAGCATGCTTCGGTTCGCAGTTCAGAACCAATGGCCACCATTCCCGAAGGGTGACTTCGTTGTTCTCGATGTCGACTATCTAAGCGGCGTATATGCGCCGCGTCTGAAGGTCTGGATTGACCGCATTCGAGGGTCCAGAGCCATGGCAGGCTCGAGCGACTGCGACGAGCAGCGGCCGGAAGCCGTGGAGCGCCGTTCGGCTAGCGGACTGTCTGTGGCGCACTGGGCCGGTGGCAATGGGTCTCGCAGTGGAAGGTGCATCAAATGAACCATTTCATGGCTTCCATCGCAGCTATCGGGCTCGCACTCTCGCTCGCGGTCCATGTCGCCTCTCTGTTCGGCGTCGACGTCATGAGCCTAGTCCCGTTCGTGTGGGCCTTGCATGTGGGTGTATTCATCGTGTTCGCCCCTGCCGTCTTATTAGCGCGCAAGCGATTCGGAGCTAGGCCAGCGCTGGCAGAATTGCGCCAGGCGTTTCCTGGCTGGGTAAAGGTTCTTGCGGGCGTGCTCTTCGCCTACGCGCTCATCAATTTCTATATGTCGTTCTCAAGCATGGCCGGGACGCCGGCCATCAAGACGGGGCAGTACGTAATTGAGAACCACGGAAGAATCGTTCGAGCTTTGAGCTCCGCCGAGTACACCTCACTTCGGGCTCGGGTGATTCGCGGATTTTCTGGGCATTGGATGGTCTTTTACTTTTTTGGCTTCGCCTATTTCGCCTTCTGCAGGGATGGAGGGCGGCTCAGTGGGCGCGCGCGCAGCAAAGCGCCGTGAGCGAGTTCGCGTTCAAACCGTTGGCCGGATACTATGTACGTCAACGGCCAACACAACGTCGGTTCACGTCCGCCATGAGGTCGCGACCACGGTTTTCGAGGCGCCGAAGCCGGGCGCTGGCGCTTTGGTCCTTGCCATGGGAACAGGACAATGGAAAATAGAACATTCTCTTTGCCGTTCGACATCGAAATCAGCATCGACGATGGCGTGGTGAACATCGAATCCGAGTTGGCACGCGAGCTTCCGACATACGACAGCATGGTAGAGACGGCCAGGGTTGTCGGCGTAATCGAGGGCATCGAACACCTTCTCGTGGCTCTTGCTTGTGCGGGGCTCGACCTTGAGCAGCCTCAGTATGCCAATGCCATCCGCGCCTGCGTCGCGGGCCTTCAAGAATAAGCGGAGAAGCACTTGGGTTCGACATCGTCGTTTTGCCAACGAGCCGTCGCTTATCTGAAGCCGGTGATGAAGGACGAGGAACCGGCACAGTCGCTTTCCAATGCCGATTCCCCTGTTTTGCGAAGCATCAACGAAGACTTACTGTTGACATATGTCGTCGACGCTGGCGACCAGTTCCGGTTCGTCCAGCACAGACATCTTGAGCAGGAAGGTGTGTCGACCGACGAACTGCATGGCATCGCAGTCGCCAACCTAGAGCGCCTCGCCGAAGAAAAGCTAACTGTGCGCGAGTACGGCCCTATCTACGTCGCGCTGATGGGCGGAAATTTTGAAGCCAGCCTTCTGACGGTTCATGCGATGTGGATGCATTGGTATGCTCACTTGGTGCAGGACACTTTCATGGTGGCCGCGCCGGCGCGGGACGTTCTAGCGTTCTGTGACGCCTCATCGGCGGACGGTGTCGCGGAGCTTCGCGAGGTCATCCGAAGAGTCCAAGGCGGGGACCATCGCTTGCCGCCGGACTTATATCGGCGGGTTGGGCTTGAGTGGCAAAAATGCTCGTGACCGTGGCCACTGGTGGGGCGTGAACTTCGGGGTGTGCCGTGTGGAATGAAAGACCCGATTCGATTGCGGTACGTTGCTTCAGGGCCGCCGTCACATGCATCATCGCGGCGGGCTGGACCTATGGAGCGGTGAACGCATATCTGACATCAAAAGCGTTCGGAAATGGCTCGACCGTGGTCGAAGGGCATGTCCTGCGGCTGGAGCCGGGTTCAAACGGCAATCTAAGCCCTCTCGTCGGATACTCGTACGCCGGGCGCCAGTACGAACGACTTATTCGAGACAAGGACGGCCGCTACAATCGCGACGCGTTGCTGAAGCTCAAACTGCAAGTGCGACTGATAAAGTCATCCCCGGAAACCGCAATCGTCACCCGTTGGGAACAACCTCCGATGGTATGGCCGCTAGCGCTGGGAGCCCTTATTCTATTGAATGTTGCATTCGGTCTTACTGTGAGCATATGGCGGCCAGGGCCGTTCGCCCCGACCACATTCAAGTGACGCACACATGCGGCTATGCCAATAGAACTGTCGACGCCTTACGGCCTCGTACGAGTTTTCGACGAACCGACGTACTGCGCCGGCGCCCGAGACAATGTGCGTAGGTATGAGCGGTACGTATCCTTCGCCGAGAGCCCACCAACATCGGTTCACGGCGTGGAGCTTAATGGAAACTACATCTTCGCAATTGGCGCAGCGGGGGGCTGCTCGGCCGTCCATCCGCGTTCCGCCGCTGCAGCTTCAGAACGCCTCTTCCTGGCAGTCGGTGACCACGTAGTGTGCATTTCTCTCAATGGCCCTCATTCGTTGCTGTGGGCAACGCGCGTGGACGATGCGACTTGTTTCGGCGTCTACTGGGACGAGAGCCGAGAGGCGATTTTCTCTCACGGCGAGCTACAGATTATGCGGCTCACGTCCGATGGCAAACCGGTGTGGTCAGCGTCAGGCGCAGACGTGTTCTCGGAAGGTTTCCGATTGCGTAACAACTACATCGAAGCGGTGGACTTCGACCGGCGTGCTTATCGGTTCGACTACGATTGCGGCGAGCTGATTTGCTAGTGCAGCAAGAGCGGACGATGCCGCAATGGCAGCACCGGACTCGATGCAGTGGGGACGCGGCCCCGAACCGATGCGCTAGAGCTGCTTTTGGCGTTCGTCGGACATCGGCGGGTTTCGAAGATGCTTGTGTCCACAGAGCCCATCGGCCGCGCAAGGGCGTTCGCTCGCGAGTTACCAAACTGTGAGATACGGAAAATGAGCCTGTGCATTGGCATCAGTTCTGCGCACGCAAAACTGATAGGCTGCACGAGGGTAAGCGCACGGCCATCCCGTCTTGAATGACGACGCCGTAAGCGGCGACCATCGCGTCCACTTCAACTTAAGTGGACACGTGTACGCTATGCAAGAGCAGATCGAAGTTCAAACGCCGCGCCGGCGCCGACGCCGGCATACCGCAGAATTCAAAGCTGAGGCCGTCGCCGCATGCATGCGTCCGGGCGTCTCGATTGCAGCGATTGCGTTGCATTATCGAATCAACGCCAACCTGTTGCGTCGGTGGATTGGCGCTCGCGAAGCGAAAGATGTCGTTGAGCGTTCGACGCGGGTTGCGGAATTCGTGCCGGTGCCGCTGGCAACGACGATGCCTGTGCCTGCGCAAGAGATCGTCGTCGAACTGCGTCGCGGTACAACAGCGATCACGATGCGCTGGCCGGTGAGCGCTGCGCAAGACTGCGCACATTGGCTGCAGGGCTGGCTACGGTGATCCGAGTCGAAGCAATGTGGCTGGCCACCGAAGCGCTGGACATGCGAGCCGGACCGGACACGGTCCTCGCGCGCGTGGTCAAGGTGTTCGGCTCGGCCCGCCCCCATCACGCATATCTGTTCACCAACAAGAGCGCGACGCGCATGAAGGTGCTCGTGTACGACGGCCTCGGCCTATGGCTGGCAGCGCGCCGCCTGAACAAGGGCCGCTTCGCGTGGAGCACTGGGCACGGCGAATTCGCCGTCGCCCTGAACACCGAGCAATGGGACGCCCTGATCAAGGGCCTCGCTTGGCACACGCTCAGCGCAGATCACGCGATCCGCGTGGTCTGATATCCCCACGGCCGTAAACTGGCTTGCCCCGCCTGCAAGGTGTGTTCTGGCACACTCTGCAGGATGAACTCCTCGATCGACCTGAATGCCCTGAATGCCGACGAACTGCGCGCGCTCGCCGCGCAGTTGATGACGCAGGTTGCCGAGAAGGACGAATTGATTCGCTTCAAGGAAGCGCGCAACGCGCAGCTCACGCACGAGATCGCGCTGCTCAAGCGGTTGAAGTTCGCCGCCCGCAGCGAGAAGTTCAGCGGCGAGCAGCAAAGCCTGCTCGAAGAAGCGATTGACGGCGATATCGCAGCGATCGAGATGGAACTCGAAGCGCTGTCCTCGCAACCCGAGTCTGCCGGGAAGAAAAAGCCCAAACGCACACCTTTGCCGGCACACTTGCCGCGAGTGGATATCGCGCACGAACCTGGCTCATCGACGTGCACCTGTGGCTGCACGCTCGAGCGCATCGGTGAAGACATCAGCGAGAAGCTCGACTACACGCCGGGCGTGTTCACCGTCGAACGTCATGTGCGTGGCAAATGGGTATGCAAGCAGTGCGAGACGCTGATCCAGGCACCCGTGGCTGCACACGTGATTGACAAGGGCATCCCCACGGCGGGGCTGCTCGCGCAAGTGCTGGTGTCGAAATACGGAGACCATGTTCCGTTGTACCGACAGGAACGTATCTTCGAGCGCGCTGGCCTGGCAATCCCGCGATCGACTCTCGGCCAATGGGTCGGCGAGTGCGGCGTGCAATTGCAGCCGCTTGTCGATGCGCTCACGCGCTGCATCGTCTCACATGACATTGTGCAAGCTGACGAAACGCCGGTGGCGATGCTCAGCCCCGGCAAAGGCAAGACGCAACGCGCGTATCTGTGGACGTACACGCCGGGTGCCTTCGAAGCGCTGAAAGCCGTGGTCTATGACTTCGCCGAAACACGCGCGGGTGAGCACGCGCGAACGTTCCTCGGTGAATGGAAAGGCAAGCTGCTGTGCGACGACTATACGGGCTACAAGGCGTTGTTCGCACAAGGTGTGATCGAGCTCGGCTGTATGGCGCACGCGCGACGCAAGTTCTTCGATCTGCATGCGGCAAATAAAAGCGAGATAGCGCACTCGGCGCTGCAATATATCGCTCAGCTTTACGACGTCGAGCGTGATGTGCAACTGCTCACACGAGCGAGCGTCACGATATCCGCCAAACGCGCTCGCGTCCGATTGCGGATGCGCTTCATCACTGGATGACGCAGCAGCGTGCGCGTGTCAGTGAGGGCTCGGCAATAGCGAAGGCGCTGGACTACAGTCTGCGCCGATGGGCAGCGCTCACGCACTACTTGGACGATCCCCAAGCGCCGATCGATAATAACTGGTGTGAAAATCAGATCCGACCGATTGCCGTCGGCCGCAACAACTGGCTGTTTGCAGGCTCATTGCGAGCGGGCAAACGCGCGGCCGCGGTGATGAGTCTGGTGCAGTCAGCCAAGCTCAATGGCCACGATCCTTATGCCTATCTCAAGGATGTGCTCGCGCGCTTGCCGGCACATCCCGCAGCGCGTATCGATGAATTGTTGCCGCATCGGTGGCAGGCACCGGCGCCGGCTAACTGACCATCGCGGTCTCGTGGTCAAGACGGGATCGCCGTGCGCTTACGCACGAGGCTGGCGCGTTGCCGGTCAGTTCTCCGGAATTCAATGACAGACGGCGGGAGGTGAGAGTGGTCACCGCGGAAGTCGACGTCACCCCAGTTCAGCCGGCCGTAAAGGGCTTGGAACGAGCTGATATACATCGCGTGCTGCGCGACCCCGGCGGGCTCGTCGATTTGCTGAGCGACTTAAATTGTGTCGAGGCAGCAAAAGTAGTCGACGACCTCGCGGCTCACCTCCACAGCGCCACGCACGTAGATGCCGCCGGACTCATCGACCAACTGGCTCTTCTATGCGCAGAAGAGGACAGGCCCGGGCAGTCGTCGATTCGCACCGTCAACTGTTCCGTCGTCGCGTTCGTCGTCGACTGTATGCGATACGTCGCCGCCGGCGACACGGAATTCGTCCTCGTCGAGTTCATGAGCACGGCGTCGCTCCTTTGCGGTTACGACGTGCTCCTCGAGGTTGGCCGCGTACATCGGTCAGTCCGCACACGTTCCGGCGGTGACGTGGGCAGCGACGAACAGTACGAGACCACGGCGAAGGCTGTGGAGCGCGCAACGGAGATTTGGTTGCAGCGCGCCAACCGCGTGCTTAGCTCCTCCGACGCGATGTAGGAAGGGAACCAGTTCTTGTTTTCGCTTCCGGTCGGCGCAACGGTATAGTCGGGCCAATCATCGTCGAACGCGTCAATAAGTGGGGGCGAGCGGTCGCGGCTCTTGCCGTCAATACCCGGCAGGTAGTCGTCGTCCGACCCGATAGCTCGAACCCAGTAGGCGCAGGCGCTCTCGTCGCGCGTCTGGACTTGCCCCTCGTTCTTCAGGCAGACGGCAGACTGCGTGCCGGATACATTTCCGCCCCAATGCTCGCATCCCCGGCACGGCCGCGACATGCATTTCTCCCCTGCTGGGATACTGTATATCCATACAGCCTCTCGCCATACTATCATGGACGCTCGGTGCGGAGGGACGCGACTATGTGCTACTCGGCTCAGATAAAGGCGGACTACGGGCGGTTTGTCCGGACCTTCGGCGCGCGTATCGGGCTCGAGGAGTTCACCAGGCTTTATTGGGAGCGAGAGCAAGGCGCCGCGCATTTGATTTCAAAGGCTGTCGACTCGATGTTCTTGGTGCCGCAAACGCGCGCCGAGCGGCGCATCAAAGACATGATTGAACGATTCAACCGGTCGCAAGCCGCCAGGCTCGAGGAGGAACTGTTCAAGCAACGTACGCGTCTTGCCGATGCGGAGCGGGCGCTGCAAACGAAGGCGACGAAGGCCGCCGGCGAAAGCAAACGGATTGCGACCAACAAAGTTGAGAGCCTGCGTCGCAGGCTGGACGACCTACGGCGAACGGAACTGCTGGAGCGCGACGCTCGAATTTTTCCTGGGCACTACGCGCCGGTCATCGTCATGGAGAAGGGCGAGCGCGTCGTGAAGCCCATGCGATACCAATGCCGCCCCGCCGGCAAACCCGCTTTCTACGACAAGAAGTTTCCGGGCACATACAACGCCCGCAGGGACAACCTCGAAGGCTTCTGGCAGCAGCTGTTTGGCTACACGCACGGCCTGCTGGTCGCAACGGCGTTTTTCGAAAATGTCAGCAAAGCGAAGCTCGAGGGCCGGAAACTCGGGGAAGGCGAGAAGGACGAGAACGTCGTCTTGCGATTCGAGCCCCGCTCGGGTGACGACATGCTCGTGGCTTGCTTGTGGTCACGATGGACGGGTGCCGGCGAAGCCGACCTGCTTTCGTTTGCGGCAATAACCGACGAGCCTCCACCTGAGGTGGCGGCAGCAGGCCACGACCGGTGCATCATCCCAATAAAGCCTGAGAACATCGATGCATGGCTGGCGCCAGAGGCAGACAATCTCGAGGCGCCGTACGCGATACTTGATGACAGGGAGCGGCCGTACTACGAGCATCGGTTGGCTGCGTAAGCTGACTCGCGACGACAGCGGCGAACCTCACTTCGAGGTCGCAGGGAGCGCGCCGTTCACGACGCCACGAGTCTTGGCAGTCGCTGCCGAATCCACAGCAGAACAAGTCACTGCCGTTGCCGCCAGCACGACCGATTTGTGCTGAGCGAGTATTCCGCCGTCTTCTCATTCGCTGCGACCCACGAGACTCCTAGCGCATGGAGTCGAAGGCTTTTGAGGAACTGACGTGCGCGGTGCTGGACAAAGAGCTCGACCAGAGGAACGCTGACTTGTTCCACTTGGACAGGGAACGTCGGAACGAAATCGACTCGTGGGGCAAACGCTGTCCGTGCGTAGCGTCGGATTGAATCCGGTTGTCGTAAACAAGTCTTTCTCTTAAAGAAGAGGTTTTCATATCTGGATTGTGGTGAGTGTCTTGAGCTATGGGGCGAAGCTCCCCCTAACCGGGGATACGAGCCTCACCCCTGAGCCTGCGCGCTGGATTGCGGAGCCGGTCTCTCGTACGGGGCATCAGGGTCGCGTGCATCGCCCCGACTCGGCCAGACTATGCCAAGGTACGCACACCTTGCCGCTCACCCTCTAGCCGCTGCTCCCAGGTCGCGCCCTGAGCCCCCGCTTGGCGCCATTCAGCTGGCCGCGGGGTATCTAGCCCTCTCCTCCAGCAAAGAGTGTAAGGCGGCGTCTTTAAACGCGGTGGAATCTCCGGTTTAGGTGCCGGCTGGGTCCCTCGCGGACTCGCTGCTGAGCCACGGAAGCACCGGATGCATGGACGATATGCCCTCTGCCAACGTCGACATCGCGCCGACTTCCCGCGTCGCCGCTAGTGCGGCTCGGAAATCAAGTAGCTTGGCCGTAGCTAGAATTTAGATTTCGACCTGCCTAAATTCATTCGCTAGATATGTCTTTAACCTCTTCTTCAATGAAAGAGTTCCTCCGACATATAAAGCCATAAGTTGCATGGGACTCTTTTTTCTGCGGGGGCTTCGGCGCGTGCATAGCGTTCCGTCAGTACTCTTCGGAAGGAAGTGCTACGCGTCAAGGAAGCTCGTTCAAAACAAAATTGTGAGGAAGTTCAAGCGTTATGCGATTCCCTTCTGGTTAACCTCGGGAGCTGTGCCACGGACAGTCACGCGCAGCATGTAACCCGCGGGCGTTATGGGATTTGGGTGGTCCAAACGAGTCTGCCGCTTAATTGGTACTGGTGCGGTTTCAGACTCGGGATACGACGTCGGCGCTTGCGCGCGTCGAAAAGACCCCGTGTTGTGGCCAAATCGCTCGCGACGACAGGTTCGCGTCATCCGCCGGTGGCGCGAGAGTATCGGAGGTCATAAGAGCTGCTCGCTTGCTGGTAAACTGTCGAGACCGCGAACTGCAGGTTGGCATAGTCTTTTCATGGTCGACATCCTGACGCCTGAGCAACGGAGCGCCCGAATGGGACGGGTGCGGCAGACGGGAACCGATATCGAGTTGCGGTTACGACATGCGCTCTGGGCTGCAGGTCTTCGGTATCGCGTCAAGGCGGCGAAATCCCTGCCTGGTCGCCCCGACGTTGTATTCGTCAGCGCCAAGGTTGCCGTTTTCGTAGACGGGTGCTTCTGGCATGGATGCCCATTTCATGGCACCAGACCGGCCTCGAACGCGAAATTCTGGGCCGAAAAAATCACGCGAAACCAGCAGCGGGACCAACAGGTCGATGGCAAACTTTCTGCGGCCGGATGGCGCGTTGTACGCTTGTGGGAGCATGAAGTCAAAAAGGACCTCACGGGGTGCGTGAGCCGGATACGCGTAGCGATTCAAACCACTGACAGATAGTGACGGTGATTGAGAAATTCTTCTACGTCGTTGAGCACGGAAGCTAGCAAGGTGCTTACGCGCTCATAGTCGCGAGTTAGCTCGCCCGCAGTGAGGTCCTTGCCGTAGTCACCAAATGATTCCGCGCCGTGTGCCAGCCGGTTTCTGGCCACCATGATGGCGTTAAGACGCTCCTCCTTGTAAGCATTGGTTGTTTTAATCCCGAATTCGGTCAGCTTTTCGCGTATTTTTTTCGAATTCACATTTCCGTTGAACACCTTGGCCTTGTCGAACGTGCAGCCAATGATGTCGGTGGTGATGGCAACCAGCTTATCCGTTAGCTTGTCGGCAGCCACGTTTTTGACATTCGCAAGTACGGCAACCTTGAGGCTGGTACTCAGTGAGTCGAAAGCCACTCTTCTCGTCTGCAACTCGTCAAATATGGCCTCTACCGCGTTGGTCATGGTCGACTCAACCAGGTTGTAAAGCAGCAGCATCGCGGCCGCCTTCATCGTGGGCGGCAGTCCCTTGGGAATGCCGTGGTCCTTCGATTCGGTGTCTTCAAGCCATTCGAGATAGTCTTTGATTTCGGCACATCGTTTGTCGTAGTCGGCTCGAACGGAGTGCATTTTTATACGCGCAGAAGTTGGTCTCGAACAAATTCGATGCGGGCTTTCACCTTGGGTCGCGAATTGCTCGCGTCAGAAACCGTATGTTTCGAAAATTCCTCTGACGCCAACCAGTCGGCGATATCCTGCTTCGACGCATTGAGCCCAGGGTTCTTCAGCAGCGCGAGCGTTACACCGACAGAAATTGCTTCGAAACGGACTCGTGGAACGGATGAGTTCGTGGGAGATTTCCGGAAGCCAAAGGGGAAATTGTCGCGAACGAACTCAAGCATCGTTACAAAGCGGGCGAGCAACTTCTCCTTGTCGAAGTCGTTCTGGTGTTCCTTCAGATAGCCGTCAAGGAAGCTTCGCACGCTGTGGTTGAATTGTTCATAGCGGTCGGCATACGCGAAATAACGAAGTACCATTTCCTCCGCTTCTTCCCTCCGCTGCTTGCGATACGATATCGGGCACACTTCGTTAAACAGCGGAAGCGCGGCGCATTCCGCGATGAAATCATAGAAAGGCCCCGTAAAGATGCCTTTGCGTTTCTCCATCGCTCTGAGCTCGTCACTGCCTGTATTGATGCGTTCAAATATGTCGCGCCTGACCGATTCCGTGGCTTTCTCCGATAATTCAATCACACGGATAGGGCGCCGCTTGAACTTTCTCTGTCGTGAGAGTTCGATGTCCGAAAAGCTAAATCCGTTCAATTTGGACAGCTTCTCCAGGCCATCGAGAATCAGCTCGTCGTTTAGAAAGGCCGCGAGCGTGCGAATGCGTTGCGAACCGTCGACGATTTCGACACGACCTTCGTCCGAATCGATGTCTTTCGCGAGGGAAGCCGTGAACACGTAAGGTATCGGGAGCCCCAGCATCACTGACTCGATGAACTTGCTTTGACGGTCGGGGCTCCATACGAAGTCGCGCTGGTAAGCCGGAACGAAGAGTTCGTTGGCGTCCTCGGGCTCTCCTTCGAGATACTTCTGCACTATGAGTTCGACCGTGTATTCCTTGGTTTCATAGTCGACGTCGGTTTGCAGCTCGCGAACCTGTGCTTCAGCTGCCGTTTTGTCTTCTTCCGTGATAAAGCGGAGCTGGTTTCGTGCTGTCGTTGCCATGGTAATTTATCTGAAATGTTCCGTATCGAGCGCTGCGTCCCTCGACGTCAATGTCAGGCCGGCAGTAGTTCCAGCTGTCTTTCAATCCGGGGCGGAATCTCGCCGCCTAGCAGCTCGACATGGCGCTCCACCGCCGCTATGAAGGCGTTGTCAAACCTGAGCTTGGCGCGGCGGGTTCGCGTCAGGAAGCCGAGTGTTGCTTTGAGGGAAAGCGGGTCACCCTCATCGAGCAAGAAATCCGACAGGGAGGGTGGCCGGAGTCCTAAGGGGTCGACGCCTATGGATACCTGATATCTGCGCTTGCCGTCAAAGCGTGCGGCCCGTGGAATCCGACCTGACGCCGGAAACTCGCCGTCAAGTTGACTGTTATAGGCCCCTGGATTGGCCAGCCGTTGCCCCAGCCATTGGGCAACGGGGACGCTGACGGCACTGCCCACGAGACTCCAGCGAAACGACGGTCGAACGGCCTTTTCGGCGGGTTCAGTCCAGCCCGGTGCAAATCCCTGCAATCTTTCCGCGTCGCGGATACTCGGCTTGACGATTTGTCCATCTGGCAGCAACACCGCTGGTGGCGACGGAATGCCAATCGTCGAGCCATTCTTGAGCGTCGGGACGCTGTCGACCGCCCATCCGAGACCCGTTAGTCCCTCGGTCCAGTAAAAGCCATGCGCAATGCGACCGACGTCGGTTTTCGGACGGGGCAGTACATTCTCGTCGGCAAGAACAACTTCTGCCGGGTCGATTTCGCGCGAAGCCACCATAAAGACCCGTTCCCGCCGCTGCGGCAGGCCGAACGCAAAGGTATCGACGACGCGATATGCCCAGCGATAGCCGCGGCGCTCGAATTCGTCAGCGATAGCCCGCATCGCTGCGCCGCCATTCAGCTGCAGCATGAACGGCACATTTTCGATTACAACGGTAGGGATTCGCCGTCGCGACAACAGGCGGAAGACTTCCGCAATGAGCCCGGACTTCTGGCCGTCAAGCCCCGCACCGCGACCGGCTTGACTCAAGTCCTGACACGGGAAGCCGGCGCAGATTGCGTCGATGTCGGACGGCAGGGACCTCAGCGTCGTTACGTCGGAGTGGTAAGGCACGTCGGCAAAGTGGCGTTTTAGCACTGCTTCGGCTGCTACATTGACGTCGCAGAGTAGCCCTGTGCGATGACCTGCCTCGGCCAGGCCAAGCTCGAATCCGCCGATTCCGGCAAAGAGTCCTGCAAATCTCATTTTTTCATCTGTCGCTATTTCTGGTCGCGTGCGCAACGTCATGCCGGGACCGAGTCGCACTTCTCTGGCGCCTTCACCCAGGAACCGCGCCACTCGGAAGGATACTCGAGTTTGCCAACGGCCTCGAGGATTTTTAGCGCGTACTGCGGGCTTCACATGCAGGCGGTCGACGCGCCGCGACTCCGGCGCGCCCTTGCAGGGAACAGCAGGCGAGGGCAGCACTCATGGCATCAGCGGCGCTCCCGCTCGGCGGTTGCGAAGCCGTGGGTGCATGGCTGCTCGCGAAGGAAGGCTTACGTCAGTCCGTGCTTCTGCGCATGCTCACGTGCCGCGAAGAGGACTCGCTGCGGACGCCTTGCGGCCTGAAATGTGTCAATCAACAGCGTTGTCCCGGAAAACCCGTCTGCGCATTTTTCCAGCACGGCCTTTCTCGACCAGAACGGATGAACGACTATGTATCGGCGCGTTGTACTGCGCTCCTCTATCGACGGCAGCCGCAGGGGGCCAACGCGCTTCAGGTCGTATAGGTCAGGGCTGAGTCCGGCAATCTCTCCCGCCGAGCGCCAGGCCAAATCCGGCCAGTCGGCGAGCTCAGGGGAGGTGGCCCAGTTGCCGTCCAGACCCGCCATCGACGACGCGTCGAGAAACACCCGGAGCATCGACAGTCCGAGTCGCCAGTCCAGCAAACCGTGATAGGCCCGGTTGCCATACCGCTGCATACACTCGTAGCAGGCCTGCGAGCACGTACCGCGATGCGTCTCGTGAAAGTACGGGGCAACGAGGGTGTCTAATAGCGGGGCATCGACCATGGACTTCGCGAGCCTGACGACGAGCGGAGGATTCCCTTCGGCGAGGCGGTTTGAAAATCCGGCACCGTTCACAAGGAAGTCTGCAATCTGCAGCAACGGCTTGCCGTTGCGCAGGCGCGGCTCGAGAGCCTCGAACTCGTCGGGTGCGATGTCCAGCTCAAGGGAGGCCCGCTGCATCAACAGATGAGTCGCGCTAATCAGCGCAGCGCGGACCGAGGTGTCCCCGAAGTCACGACCGACCCGGCCGATATCCAGTCCTTCCGGAACCCGGACGGGGGTTAGATACACGGCGTCCGTCTTCTTGCGGGCCATCAGCCGGACCGCTTCGTCAGTCAAATCCAGATTGCGCCGCGCAGCTCCGCGCATGTCCAGTTCGGCAAATTTTTCTTCGATAACGAGCTGACCGTCCAACGACCATTTGCGATTCCCCGGCGCTGGTACTCGGTGGTCCTTGGTCGGGACCATTGCGAACGGCTGGGCCACACCGGAGTCATCGAGCTGGCCTTCGTTGAGTCGCAGAACGCGTGCGTCCGCTGTCGTGCCAACCGACATGTTTGAACCGGGCACGCTGTCGAGAAACACATTTGAGGCCTCGGTCGTCGTTACGCGCCGGAATACGGGCGCCAGTTCTCCTTCCTCGACAGACTTGGGGTGGAAATCAGTGGTGAAAGCAACGGGACTGGTATACGTCGCGAATCTTTCGCTGAGGATGTCGCATTCGCAATCCACGCACTGGACCTGTTCCATCGGGATGTCGGCAAGACTTGACACGGCCCCGCAAGACTCGCAAAACGCAATGTATCGGACTTCTGCTTTCCACGACCCGAATGACGTCGCACGATTCGGTTTCACGTCCGGTTCGCGCAGCGCGGGTGAGAAGCCAATTGACTCGTGCTTCCTCTTGTCGCGTACAAGCGAGCGACCCGGCGCAAACTCGTAGACCGCGATATCAAGGTCCCGGTCAACCGTTGCAAATTCAGGAGTGTTTTCCTCGTTGTTCTCGATGCCGACATACAGGTCGCGCACCCTTGTCGGCATGCCGTACATCGGCAGCAAACCCTGCTCAGCAAGAAACTGTGCGAGTGGCAGTGGGCTGCCTGCCCCTTCTCCGGCGAGAGACCAGACTTGGTGCGCTAAGTGTTGCGGCGTCATTGCATCTTTCATGGTCCCGGCTTGTGTCGTGTCCTTGTCGGACACTGCATCAATGACCCGGTCCCGCGTTGCGAGCGTGGCGGCCAGCGCGCCCTTGAGCCGACTCTGCCAGTTGCCACTGGCGTCATAGAAGCTGGACGCGGGCGGAAACTCACCATGCGTATCCGTCAAGTCATCTCCTGGATAAGCAGGGCCGTCTTCATCTCGCAGGCGCGCAAACGCAGCAGCCAGCCAAGCCTTCCGCACAATCCGTTCGACAATCACGACATGTCCCGTAGTCAGGAACGGTGGAGGTGGCACATCACTGGTTATTCGCTTGGGATTGCGGAAGTAGTGGAGGTCGTGACTTCGGCTCCGGCATAAGGTGACGACCATCGAGAATGCCTGACCACGCCGACCCGCGCGACCGACGCGCTGTTGATAGTTGAACCGCTGCGGCGGCATGTTCGCCTGATAGACGGCCTGCAGCGCACCAATATCAATACCCACCTCCATCGTCGTCGTGACGGATAGCAGGTCGATTTCATTGATGCGCTTGAAGAGCTCAAATTCAGGCGACCGCTTTTCTCCAACGAAGATTCCCTTGAAGGCTCTGAGCCGGGCGGCCGGCGAGCCGGTTTGTCCCGTGAGTTCCTCGCAATGCAGCCGGAACGCCGATTCGTTACCCTGCGCCGAACGCATCGTGCGCCGTGCCAGGAAGTTCGAGTCCCATAGCTGCTCGACATTTCCTTCTCGCTCAGTAGGCAATGGGTCAAGGCAGCGCGTGCACATGCCGGTTCCTCGGTGCAGATGAACGCGGCCACAGTTCCCGCAACGAAAGTAGGGGTCTCCCCTTTGGCTCAGCCTGACGTAGAGTTTGCTGAGCTCCACGATACCGTGGGCGTGTTCGAGGGCCCGAAATTTCTCGAGCACGTCGTCTAGTTCAACGACAGGCGCCGCGGGTGCGCTCGCACGCGCGAACTTCAAAATCCGGTGCCGTGGGCCAAACTCCTGCGCATGGTCGACATGGGCCGCATCGTCCGACCAACGGTTTCCCGCTACACGATAGGCATCTGCGAACACCCGCAGATACGCATCGAGTCGGTTCGAATCAGTGGTCTGGCTGGCGGTCATCGACGGATAACCGATACCGGTCTCCTCGAGCGCGAAGTAGGTCTTCGCGAACAGCACTTCGTAGGTCAGCGGACGCTGGTCCTCGCGAATCTCGGCGCGAGCCTCACCGGCTTCCCCGCTGTCGCTATGTGCGGGCCATTCAGGCTTCCCGCTTGCTCCAGCGGGGACGACCCAGTGATTCCACGGCTCGTTGCGGATGTAGCCGATACCTGCGGCGTCCGTCGGATGAATGCCAAGCTCGACATGTCGCCGTAGGTAAGAGCGCAGTTCGTTCGAAGTCAGCAGTACGGGTTCGATTACTTCGGCAAGTGCAACCCGTGACGGGTCGGTCGCGAGCTGCAACCTGGCCAACTCGTCGGAGAGCTGCTTTAGTTCAAGAAAGTCGCCCCTCTGGAGTGCCTCGTCGGCCTGCCTCTTCATCTCTTCGCGCGCTTCGCCACTCGGCCGCTCAGCAACGACCGACTTCAGCGCTTCGATGAGCATCTGTCGGCGGGTATCCTGATGGTGCCGACGCTCGATGTCCAGTGCGGCACGGGCCGCATCCTGCCGGCTGTCGGAAAAGACCACTGATTTGGGAGTTCGACCGCTCACCCTCAAGGCGGAAAACAGCTCGGTCGCGAGCAACTGCGACGTTTTCGCGAAACCGGTACGAAAACTCCGCAACGGCGACATAGCGCCCATCCCTGGCCTACGCTTGCTGTAGTCGGTCCCGCAAGCGGGACAGCAGCGCGGTGAAGCCGACCCGGGCTTCCTGGCTAGGTCGTCCGCTTGATTCATGTGGAAGAGCCGTCCCGCGAGCCGCGAGTTGTCGGATGAGGCAATGGCCCTTACCATCGCGTTGCGTGTATCAAGCGACGCATCGGGCCAGTGTTCGTGCCGGGTTTCACCTTCCTTCGGCTCGTCGCGCCGCGGCCAGAAAATGGCGTACTCGTTGTAGCTAAGACTTTCGTAGTTCGTAATCGCGGCGGCTTCGGGTAGCTGCTCAAGGTTCGGCGCGGTCGTCAGCAGCTCGGTCGCCCCCAAATTGTCGTCGGCGTTTCGACGTCCACCGACAAACAGTTCGCCGCACGCTTCGCAGTAAACGAGCTCGAACAGCCGCCTGGTCATACCGTCGTCGCAAAGAGCATGCGTGTGACCGCGCTCAACCGAGAGCCCGTCGAAGTGCAGCCTTCCCTCGCCGTCTCGATAGGGTGCCGCGAACATGCCTTCGATACTCCGGAAGAAGGAGTGAAGGCGGACACTTGGAAGTCCGTCCGGGACCTCGATGCCGTAGAGTTCGGGCGTTGATACCGTGTCCGCAAGTCCGCGCAGAATGCACAACCCTCGAACGGCTTTCTCGGCGTCGACGCCACCCCCTCCGAAAAGTCGCAGGGCGATTTCACTGACCGGAGTGGCGCGCAGCACAGTGGACCTTTCATCGCCGGTGGTGCAGGCGTGAACTATTGCGGACGATGCAGCGGCAATCACTTCGGGCAGAGCCGCGGCGACATCCGCCGGAGATGCGTCTATGCCCAACGACTTCGCTATTCTCACAATGGCGACATCGAGTGCGGAGGTGCGCGCGGTTACTTGTGGAGCGAAATCAGCGCCGCTGACGTCCAAGACAGCGGCGAGCTCCAGGAACGGCTCGATAGCAAGCGGCAGTGTGCCGTTATACCGCTGTGCGCGTTGCCGTCCACGCACGATTGCATGGCGCCAGTCTGCGGGTGTGCCAAAACCAGCGTCGCCGGGTTCGCGAGCTGAGCCAAAGCTGCCGAAGAAATCAAACAAATACTGGAGACTAACCTCAGAGTCGGGACCTTCATCAGGCAATGAGGCGCTCGACGCGAGAATCCTGACCTTATGCCGATGCTCCGGTCTGTCGAGACCCAGCTTGGCGAAAAGGCTCCTCAGGAGACCGACGACCTCCATTCCAGCTGAGCCCCGAATCAGGTGAAGTTCGTCCATGACCAGAAAGAAGTAGGCATCGTCGTTTTCTTCGAGCCATTTGCGAGTCGACGTGAAGATTGGTTCGTCGACCTCGCGCACGAGCATCGTCGCGAGCATCGACGTATTGGTAATCAGGATATCCGGCGGGGTCGCCTGCATGTCCCAGCGCGTGACCATTTCCGAGCCATCGAGCGCGGGAAACAAAAATCTCGTGGGTTCGGGGGCTTCTCGGCCAGCCGCGTGTGCGTCGGCAAGCTCTCGCGCATCATGTTCGCGCGCAAGTGCCTGGGTGTCTGACAGGTCGCTCATCCGGCTGCGCATCGTCTCCATGCGTCGCGCTCGCCTGCGTCTCTCCTGTGCAGTATTGGCCCGCCGAGGATGATTGAGGTGGCCGGTGACCGGCGAGGCGCCAGTGTATCGGCCAAAGAAGATGCGATTTCCGCTGAATCGTTCATCCATCACGGACGTGGCTTCGTCGGAGTCGAGCGCACGGCGTAGTCGCGTCATCTGGTCCTCGACCAGCGCGTTCATCGGGTAGATGAGCAACGCGCGAACCGCTTTGGGGCGACCGGGACTTTCCGTGGACCGTTGCGCGACGAATTCCTGTCCAGCTTCTTTGTACCATTCGTTCGAGAGCTTTTTCCCCGTAGGCGCAGGCCACCGCACGGCCTCCTGTGCGATGGTCGCCAAGATGGGGAGCATGAAAGATTCAGTTTTTCCCGAACCCGTGCCGGACGTTACGATACCGGGCGTACCACGACCCACTCCGCGTTCGAGCATCTGCCACTGATGCAGGTAGGGGCGCACATTGCTAGTTCGCCGCACGTCGTCTCTGCCGGACGCTTCACCGGGAAACAATCCGGATAGTGCCAGTTCAACAAAGGCGCGCCGGGCCGCGCTCGAAAAAGAGCGCAGCGGATTTCCGGAGTCAAGCAAGACAAGGTCTTGGAGGAAGCATTCCACCTGTTCATAGCGTGGCACCGGCTCGAGAAAGGGCTCGGTTGTCAGCGTGCCGTGTCGAGTAAGCAGTTCTCGCCGTGCTGCCGAGACGGACTGGTCGCGAATCCGGAAAGCGGTTTCCAGATACGACAGGAAGAATTCCCGGATTCTATGAGTGGCGCCTATCGGGTCGAGCATGTCGTTTACCGTGATTGTTGTGTCTTCAGTTCGTCATCGACGTGTAACCGTCTCTCACTGTCGACGGGAGGCTCGTTGCATCCCTGGAGCAGAGAAACCGTCCCCATCCTTGAACGGCTGCCATCAGGCGCTCGGCGTCGTCGCCGATGAACTGAGTCCTGAATCTTGCGAGGCGGGCGAGCACGCTTGGAGGAAAATCGAATGTGACAAGCCGTTTCAGCCAGTCGCTGGCGGCGGAGCCTGTTGGGATGGTATCCGCGGCGACCGTCAGGCGGCTGGGCGGCGGTAGTGGAGCAACCGCGCTCGCCAGCGCGGCGACGGCGCCCGCCGCATGTACACCGGGAAAAACCGGAACCAAGTACTCGGACCGATTATCGTCGGAAGCACCCACGCCAGACTGCGCGTCACTTTGCCCCGTGGTGGTGGCGAATAGGAGGAGGTTGGTCGGGCGGGACACGCTCTGGAGGATGGATTGAAACGACGCGAGCCATAGCCGGTAGGGTGCGGCATCGATGTCGCGTATGCAGAGAATATGGAAGCAATCGGGAGCGCCGAGGGCTACCTGCCAGGCATGTGCGAACGCGGAGGGTGCTTGCGTCCCGGGTGCCCGCCAGAGGTCGTCAAGACCGATGATGCTGGGGTCCAGAGCCATCGTTCGATACACACCGGCGGCGATGCATCGCGCATACGCCCGGAGCGTGAGTTCGGCCTGCGGACCGCATAGCAGGACCAGCTCGCCGGCTCGCGCGAAAATGTCAGCCAGTCGTAGCGCGCTTTCTTCTACTCCATGGCGCTTGGCTTCCTCGCGGATGACGATGGCCAACGCGTCGTATCCAATTTCGTTGCATGCTCCGCTTGGCAATCCGGTTCCCCAGGGCGGCATGACGGGTGGAATGAGCGACGGCCCGCGGTAACCGTGCTGAGCCAGCATACGTTCGAGTTTTTCAGCGACGAACGGTAGCGCGGCGTGGCCTTGAAGAGGGCTTTGAGCGAGAGCGGTGCGCAGGTCTGAGGCAACCGCCGACAAGGCATTCGAAATCGCCTTCTGCTGCTCACGGCCCAGGAGGCACAGTTGTTCCAGTTCCGCGAGGTCGCTCGAAGCCAGAGCACGACGGCGCTCGAGATTCAGGACCTCAGATGCGAGTTCGTCGCGCTGCCGTCGTGCTTCGGCAAGGGAAGCCTCGGTTTCCTCTCGCACCTGACGTTCAAAGCCGGGTCGTGCCTCCTCGAGAGCACGACGGGTCGCGAGTTCTGTCGCTGCAGCTACTTTTTCCTTGGTACTCTTGAGGTCGAGTATCAACGAACTCAGTTCTTCGGACGCCTCCAGTCGCGCTTCGAGTATCGGCCAGTCCGCCTTGAGCCGTTCCATGTCAAGCACGATGCCGTTGTCGTCTCCCGGCATGAGCTCCGCCTGCCTCAGCGCGCGAGAAATATATTTGACGGCATCCCGTGATGGTCGTGCGTAAGCGGTATCTCCAACGCCCTGCATGAACTTGCGGAAGCGGTCGATGACGCGCTCGATAAAGTCCTGGTCACTGCACCAGTTGACCGTCTTGATAACGGTAGCACGCGGTATGGTTTGAGCTGGAACGACCCGCAATCCGTTGAAGTCGAGCAACGATTTCCAGCCGTTCGGCATTGCCTTCTGTTGCACGGGCCGAGAGACGCTGTTGCTACGCCAGAGGCCGTCAACCGAGCGTGTGAGCGTGACCTCACAGAAGAGGTCATCGGACAGGAGCGCGACCGCGGTCACCGAGTTGAACTCGAGCGGAAGCTGGACGCCCTGATTGAAGAGCCTTCGTCGTGCCATCTCCAGCGAAATCGACGACAGGTCGATAATTGGCGTCGCCCGCACGATGTCCTCGGCGAGCAGGAGGTCAGGACCATTTAGGTCACGTTGCTCGTTCGGACGCCGCGTGAATGTCCACAGGCTGTCAGTTGGGGCGTTAAGCAGGCCGCGCGTCGAGAATATTTTCCCTTCCTTGGGAAACATTTCGATAGTGTTATCGATTCGTTTCCATTGCCCTGCGACTCGCACTGCGAGGGGCTCCATCCGTGCCCAGGTCGCTTCGTTTCTGAAGACCTTTCCCAAAAACAACTCGTCGTCCATCACAACCCCATGACCCTCATTGTCATCGTCGCCCTACGGCGGGCGGCGTCATTTGCTGTACCCGAAACACGTTCCTGTTTCGCGACCATCCGAGTATTTCCGCGGACAGGCCGCTCAATTTTGCGTCAAGCGCCGACTGGTGTTGGACAAATGCCTTGCCGAACGCGGAGCGTATCCAGGCAACGCAGTCTGCATTCATGTCATAGACATACGTCCAGCACCCATCCACCAATGCCGGACCGGGACTTCGACAGGAGGAAAGCATGGCGAGATTCGCAAGTGGCTCGACGAGGTGACCGTCCTCGCTGTTTCGTACGAGGCGGTCACCGTCCCATTTGAACATCGCGATTCGCGCGCGCCGGTACGCCTCGACGATTGCTGACGTCCGGGAAGTGGTCGCGTATCGTGCGGAATTGGGGCCGCTGACAACGAAGATGTCATCGCGGTCGCCCCGTTCTCGCCGGAAACGTTCAAGGTTTACCGGCCCCGAATTCGTGGTATCAAGGCTTCGAAAACCGCCTATGCGCCAGTCCCATCTCGCTGCGCGCCGATGGCGAGATTCGTCAACGTCCTCTGATGGCCAGCAATCTGGCGCAGCCATGGGTATGCATACCGGGGGCTCGACGACCGCCCATGCGAGTTCTTCAGCAACCATGCCCAGGGTGGGTCCCCGCGCGAGCTGCATAGACGCCGTGTACTCACTTGCTCCCGGTCGCTCTATCACGGTACAGCCAGCGGCCTGAGCGGTTTGCTGGAAGCGGCGCCGGATGTTCGCAGGTGTGCTTCCCACAAGCAGCAACCCCTCTATGCCTTCTGTATCCCTAACTCGGAGAAGGGAGGGCGGAGTCAGCCACCAGCGGCGTGCTCGCCATCTCAGGTTGGAGGCTGACGTAAGCCAGCCGCACTCCATCAATCCGCGCAGTATGTCCCAGATGGGGGGCGCGTCTTCTCCGAGAACGGTACGCATGGTCGACACAAGCTCCTGTTCCGACCAGCCGGCGCGGCCCCCGGCGTACAGTGCTTCCAGACAGTCCTGGAACAGTGCTGAGCGCTGTACGTCGGGCGCGCGGTCACCGCTGATGTCTGTCAGGACAATTGGCCCGCATGTCGAGCGAACACGGGCTTCCTCGCGCCGCCGCCACGTCGCCTCGTCAATAGCCCCGAGTTGGGCGTGTTCCAGGGCGTCTGGGAAAAAGACAACCGATGTTTCAATGGCGAGGGGCTCCGCCGACGGAATCATGTTCTCGTCCAGACGAAGCTTGTATGCGCCCTCGAGAGGGGTGTCCGCGACGATTGAATAGCGGTCGTCGGAATCGAGGCGGAGCTGACACTTGATACCGTTTTCCTGCACTGGACGCAGCGTCACGGTGCCGGGACCCGCAGTTCTGATTTGCGGGAGAAGTGCTCCCCGGCCGAGAAATCCTGAGCCGGTCCTGTGTCCGCCGACAAGCATCATGGCCTGGGAGGGCGAACCGGCTGGTTCAATGCTCGGTCCTAAGTATTGATACACAGAGCGGCAGTCGCGGGCCGGAATCGGACCCGCCAGTCTCCACTCGTCTCCAATCGGCTCGCTACTGACGCCCCATTTGAGGGCGACGTCCCGGTTTTTCTTTGACAGGAGGAGAAGGCAACGGGCGGACACAGATGGCTGGAGCAGGCTCGAATGCCATACGCCGAAGCGGGACTCGACGAACGGGACGCTGCCGCGGCTGATGGCCGAGACAAGCGCCTCGCTTGCGTTTTTCCCGACTCGCTCGCTAGCCCAAGATGCCGTTTGCGCCAATACATGGTCCGGGCAATCTTGCAGTGCCTCGAGCGGGTCGACGTTCCCGTTCGTGTCAGCCAGGATGACGCGCAGTTCCACGTCGTCAAGCGTTGCGCCGAATCTGAGTTCAAGGCGCGGTGCAAAGATTGGCCCGGCTGCGGGTGAATGCTGTTCCGTCAGGAGGCCGGCCAAGGCTGTCCAGAAGCGATGCAGGCCAAGCAACGAGGCCTTTTGAAGATACAACTGCCGGTATTCCGCGCTAGCCTGGCGCATTGCCAGCGAAAAGCTGGCGTCGTTTTCGACCAGGGAGGCCAGTTGAATCGCTGCCCCGGCTGGGTCGACGATTGAGCGGTATTCCGTCCTACGGTTCAAAAGTTGACGTAGTCGCCGCACGTCACGCCAGGCCGGGAAGGTTATTGCGTGAGTGATGCCCAGGTGCTTGCCAGTACCCCTCACCGGAAGGGGGAGCACCACCTCTCGGAAAGCTTCACCGGCGGCATGCGCCTCGTTGCACCAGGTCTTCAGCCGATGCCACAGGGCAGGCAACGACGAACGGTAGTTGAAGGAGTTATGGGTGCCGAAGGCTCGGGCGAGGTTTTCACCAAAATTCCGAGTGGAGTCGTTGTGGTCTGCCGTGGCAACAATCGCACATGTCATCACGAGGAACCGGAAGAACCCCGGAAGTCCTGGTTTGGGCTTGAATGGCACGACACCGTTGGCCAGCGCGTCGGTCATCGCGGCCGGACCACCGCAGGCTGCGGCCAGAAATCGCACCGGGTCTACGTCATGCGCGATTTTCAAGGCCATGCGCAGTTGCGGTTCGGACGCGTCGATGTAGCGCAGCGGGCCTGCACCAAACGCCCCGTCGGAATGCAGATAGTAGGCCGTGAGCGCGGCTTCGACGCGCAACTGGTCTGCCGCCGAACACCGGTCTGCCACTGGAGCTAACACCGAATGGCCCTCTTTTCAGAAATTTGTTTACTCTTGTTTTAAGTGCAGGTCTCCGCTTGTCGGAGCAAAGCGCCCTATTCTCACTATATGAATGTAACAGGATGTTACCTCAATTACGCATTCAAAAATCACGCGTTCGAATCTGCCCCACGCGCAAACTCTGGCATAACCACGAGACGGCTCTACCTCGCATAAAAAGAAGCCGACCGCATTGAACGGCGGCCGGCTCCGCGAACTTGGCGCGGTATCCCGGAACCTGGGCCTTGGTTATGCCTGACCCGCGCAGGGCAGGTGGCTCAATTGCAAGCCCGGAAAATCCAGCTTTTCCATCGCCTCGATGAGCAGTGCAAAGGGCAGCCGTTTGAACCCGCCTTCCTTCTTGCCATAACGGCTGTCAGGCGCGTGCCCAATCAGTTCGTCGATGACGTGTCCGCTGATGCCCGTCAGCTCGCCAAACGTCTGGAACGTGTGGCGAAAACTGTGATACACGAGCGCCGGGTCCGTGAGGCCGATGGGCGAGCGCAGGTATTCATTGAACCAATTGCTGAACACCGCACCGCGCTTCTGGTACTGGTTGGTCGAGAGGTCGGGAAAGAGCCATGCCGAGCCGCCGGCTGGCCGGCGGGATTCGACGTGGTCGAGCCAGCCAAGCCGGAGCAGATTGCGGTGGACCGGGACGTGGCGCATGACAGTCCGGTTCCCGGTGCGACTCTCGCGCTTCGAGTCGTGCAGGTGCAGACACCATACGCCCTCGCGCTGGACCACGTCCGCGACCGTGAGGCGGCACAGGTCTTCGACCCGGGCGCCGGTATGCGGACCAAGTAGCGGCAGCCAGTAGGCGGCCTCGCCACCTCCTTTGCCCGGACGATGGCCCCGCGTATACACGGGGCAGGAGAAGACCTGGTTCAACTGGTCCACCGTGAATGCGTTGCGTACCGTCTTACGATTGAGCTCGACCACCTTGGCGGGATATTTCATGCCGCTGAACGGGTTGCTGGCCAGCTGCGTCAATTTCTTGCGCATGGCGAGCGTGGCGAGCGGCGACAGCAACGACAGAATCGTGTTCACGCGGCCGTGCTCGACCTCGTCCTTCTCGAGGCAGAGCGTCTTGAATCGTTCAACGTGGTCGGACGTCAGGGCCGACAGGGGCAGCTCGCCCACATGCGACTTGAAGCGCTGTATCTGCGTCGTCACGTCATGGACGGTTTTCGGCGAAGGCATGCGCTCCTCCTTCCAGCATTTCAGGGCGGCTTCCCACGTATCGTTTTCGTCGACCAGGGGAATCAGCTCGGGCGTCTCGCTGACTTCGCCATCGAGGCGCCGCAGCTCTTCTTCCACGACAGCCAGCTGCGCATCGGCAATCGCCTTCAACAGCGTGACAAACTCCGTCGACGCAGCGGGCAGCCAGGCGCGCTCCCACATCAGATGCTCCTCGACGGACTCGCGGACGTCCGAAAAGTCGTCCGACGCCCGGGCCCGGCGCAGATGCTTGCGAGCCTCGAGCAAGAAGGCTCGGTGTGCCTCGTCGTCGTAGTCGTCTTTGTCGGCTTCGGCTTCGTCGCTCTCTTTCTCGAAGTAAGTTGGACGTGCTTCGTCGTCGTTCGCCAGCGCGTTGACGGTGTAGCGCTCGACCAGCCGGGGAATGTGCAGGGCGTGAAGGCGCGTCGTGCCCGGCGGCTGTACGGTCGGGTGATACGGGTGAGGCTCATCGTCGACGGCGCGCATTCCGTGCGGCAACCAGGCGTCTGCTGCCATGGCGGCCGAGGCGGCCGCCGCCCGCGCCGGAGCGACGAGACGCTCATACTCGAGGGCGGCCATCGGCAGGCGGGTGATGGCCTCGGTCCGGCAGGGCGTTTCCAGGCTCACCCAAATTTCAGTTTTCTGGAGCTGCGCGCGCAGCTCGAGCGGCACCTTGCGGCGGAAGTAGTAATGGGCCGAATCGGCGCGGGTGGTCAGGTAGGGATGTTTCACGGTGTGCTCTCCACGTTGAGGTAACAGTGGCGTGTAGCACCCGCTCCCGGAAAACCGCCCGCATCTAAAACGATTGGCCGCTTTAGATGCGTAACGCGCCTGTTCGGGCGCATTACCGGCGTTCCAAAACAAAAAAGCCGCTGAACCTTGCGGAACAGCGGCTTTTTCTTGAAGCTGGTGGCGAATCAGGGATTCGAACCCCGGACCTGCGGATTATGATTCCGTCGCTCTAACCGACTGAGCTAATTCGCCGAAAGAAGGACGATTATCGTTAGGACGGGCGGCGCTGTCAAGTGCTGGGATTCATCCGTGTCCCACCCCTTGCAAACCTCACCCGCCGTTGGTCCCTCGCCGCTCCCCGCCTCAATCCCGCGAGTAGATATTGGAGTCCTTCGTCTCCTTGACGAACAGCATCCCGATCACGAACGTGATCAACGCCACCGCCACCGGATACCAGAGCCCCGAGTAGATATTTCCCTGGGTCGCAACGATCGCGAACGCCGTCGCCGGCAGGAAGCCGCCGAACCAGCCGTTGCCGATGTGATAGGGCAGCGACATCGACGTGTACCGAATCCGCGTCGGGAACATCTCCACGAGCATCGCCGCGATCGGACCGTACACCATCGTCACGTAGATCACGAGCAGCGTCAGGATCACCACCGTCATCGGCCAGTTCAACTGCGACGGATCGGCCTTCGCCGGGTACCCCGCACCCTTGAGCGTCGAGGCCAGCGTCTTCGTGAACGCCGCGCCTTTCGCTTTCGCGTCGGGCGCCTTGCCGTCATAGGACTCCAGCACCGCATCCCCCACCTTCACCTGGGCGATGGTGCCCGCGGGCGCTGCCACGTTCGAGTAGTTCAAGCCCGATTTCGCCAACGCGCTCTTCGCGATGTCGCAAGAACTCGTGAAGCTCGCGGTGCCGACGGGGTTGAACTGGAACGAGCACTCGTCCGGATTGGCGACGACGACGATGGGCGACTTTTGCGTCGCGGCTTCCAACGCCGGATTGGCAAAGTGCGTGAGTGCCTTGAACAGCGGGAAGTAGGTCAGTGCGGCAATCAGGCAGCCGGCCATGATGATCGGCTTGCGGCCGATACGATCCGACAGCGAACCGAAGAACACGAAAAACGGCGTGCCGATCAACAAGGCCAACGCGATCAGGATATTGGCGCTCGCGCCATCCACCTTGAGCGTCTGCGTCAGGAAAAAGAGCGCATAGAACTGGCCCGTGTACCAGACCACGGCCTGGCCGGCCGTCAAGCCGATGAGCGCAAGAATCACGATCTTCAGGTTCTTCCACTGGCCGAATGCCTCGGTGAGCGGTGCCTTCGAAGTCTTGCCCTCAGCCTTGATTCGGAGGAACGCCGGCGATTCGCTCAGTTGCAGCCGGATCCAGACCGACACGGCGAGCAGGAGCAGCGATGCGATGAACGGAATACGCCAGCCCCAGCTCGCGAACGATTCTTCGCCGATGGACGTGCGAATGCCGAGAATCACGAGCAGCGAGAGGAACAGGCCGAGCGTGGCCGTCGTCTGGATCCACGACGTGTAGTAGCCGCGCCGGTTGGCCGGGGCATGTTCAGCGACATAGGTTGCCGCGCCGCCGTACTCACCGCCGAGCGCGAGGCCCTGCAAAAGCCGCATTGCGATGAAGATCACCGGAGACGCAAACCCTATCGACGCATATCCCGGCAGGAGGCCGACCACGAACGTCGAGAGACCCATGATCACGATCGTGATCAAGAACGTGTGCTTGCGGCCGACAAGATCGCCGAGCCGACCGAACACGAGTGCGCCGAACGGCCGCACGGCAAAGCCGGCCGCGAAACCGAGCAACGTAAAGATGAAGCCGGCGGTGGGATTGACGCCCGCGAAAAAGCTCTTGCTGATATAGACGGCGAGCGAGCCCGCCAGATAGAAGTCGTACCACTCGAAAACAGTGCCGAGCGACGACGCGAAGATCACCTTCTTCTCGTCGGCGCTCATCGGCGCGTGCGAAATGTGCCCGCCTACCGTTGCCATGTGTGTCTCCTCATATTGGACAGCAGTTCCATATGTCCAAATTTGGGACACACGGCTGCTTGCGGTCGATTATTGGGAGGCAAACTTACGTCGGACTGACGCCAGGACCGGCTGCTGGTTTACGCCTACGCTAATGGGCGTTTAAGGTATCGTCGGATATTTGTCTGGAACATCGCCCAAATTCGCCTAAAACCGTTCTGCGAAGGGCGCGCTGACGGCGGGCTGCCCACATGCCCGGAATCGGGCCGGCAATATTCAGGGTAAATCCGGGGTGCCTTCGATGAGCGGCAGACTGATTCGCACGAGCGTGCCCGCGAGCCGGGGCGAGGTTTGGTAGACATGGTCGTCGATCGTCAGCGTGCCCCCGTGCATCGTCGAGATTTCCCGCACGATGGCCAGCCCGAGCCCGCTTCCGTCCCCTTCACGCCCGAGAATCCGATAGAACCGCTCGACGACTTTCGGCCGCTCCGCAGGGGCGATGCCGGGTCCCGTGTCCTCGACTTCGAGATGAACCAACCGCTTGTCGCGCGCGAGCACCACGCGCACGGTGATGCGCCCGCCAGTCGGGGTATAGCGGATGGCGTTATCGATCACGTTCGAAAGCATCTCGCGAAGCATGACGGCATTACCGGCGACCATGGCGGGCGGATCGCGGCCCTCCTCGGGGCCCTCGTAGCCGAGATCCATCTGTTTGGCCAGCGCGGCGCGTACCCAGTCGCGCACAGCCAATCGCGCGAGATGCGCAATCTCGATGGGCGCGAAGATTTGCCCCGACATGCGATTTTCGGCGCGCGCGAGGGCGAGCAACTGAGTCACGAGCCGCGCCGCCTGGTCGGAACTTGCCGCAATCTGTTCGAGCGATAGGCGCACCTCGGGCGACACGTCCTGCCGCAATGCCAACTCGGCTTGCGTGTGCAGCCCAGCAAGCGGCGTTTTCATCTGATGCGCCGCATCGGCAATGAAGCGCTTTTGCAGATCGATGTTTTGCGCGAGGCGCGTGAGCAGATCGTTGAACGAGGTGACGAGCGGCTCGATCTCGGGTGGCGCACGCTGCGCTTCGAGTGGCGACAAGTCGTCGGGCCGGCGCGCGCGCAAGTTGGCCTGCAGCGCCGTCAGCGGCGCAAGCCCGCGCGAAAGGCCGAACCATACCAACACGATCGCAAGCGGCAGAATCACGAACTGCGGCAGGATCACGCCCTTGATGATGTCGTTGGCGAGCGCGCTGCGCTTGTCGAACGTTTCGCCGACCTGCACCAGCACCGTTTGCCCGGCCGGAGAGACCGGCAATTCGACGCTCGTATACGCGATACGGATATCGTTGCCGTGCAAGATCGCGTCACGGAATTCGACGATACCGGGCTGAGGGCGATCGTCATCGGCCGGCTGCGGCATATCGGGCACGCCGGCAACGAGCTCGCCGCGTGTGCCGAGCACCTGGTAGAAAACCTTGTCGGTGTTGTCGCCATTCAGAAAGTCGCGCGCGGCAGCGGGCAGCGAGAGTTCCGCCACGCCGCCCACCGGATGGATCTGGCGCGCGAGCACATAGGCATCGGTCTCGAGCGCGCGATCGAACGGACCATTGGCGATCGTCTTCGCCACGAGGTAGGTCACCGCAATGCTCATCGGCCAGAGCAGCAACAGCGGCGCGAGCATCCAGTCGAGAATTTCCCCGAAAAGCGAGCGCGGTCGCTCCGGCCCGCCCGCATCGGCTTCGTCGGGCGGTGCGTACGGATTGGCGGCGTGCGTATGCGCGGCGCTGTCGGGTGTCTTGCTCGCTGCCGCGGATGCGTCGTGCGAGCCGGCCGAGGGTGCCGGGCGCGAGCGCGGTGGCGCGCCGTCGTCCTGTGTCGAGACGCGCGAACCCATTACATGCCTACTTGGATGCAGGTTTTGCGGCGGAATCGGTCGCACGGGGCGCGGTGGGTGCCGTGGCGGCGGCAGCAGCACCATCGGCGGTGCTCTGGGACGGCGCGTCGGCTACCGGTCCGTTCGAGCTTGCGGCGGGCTTTTCGAGGCAATAGCCGAGCCCTCGCACCGTGATGATGCGCACGCCGCTCGGCTCGATCTTTTTGCGCAGACGATGCACGTACACTTCGATTGCGTTGTTGCTGACTTCCTCGCCCCACTCGCACAGATGATCGACGAGCTGTTCCTTCGAAACCAGCCGCCCGATCCGCTGCAGCAATATTTCCAGCACGCCGAGTTCGCGCGCGGAGAGATCGACCACCTGATCGCTCACATAGGCGATGCGCCCGACCTGATCGAACGCGAGCGAGCCGTGGCGGATGACGGTCGGCCCGCCGCCCGTGCCGCGGCGCGTCAGCGCGCGGACGCGCGCTTCGAGTTCGTTCAGATGAAAAGGCTTGGCCATGTAGTCGTCGGCGCCGAGATCGAGCCCTTTCACGCGCTCGTCGACGCTATCCGCGGCCGTCAGAATCAGTACGGGCAGGCTCGAATTGCGCGCGCGCAGACGGCGCAGCACTTCCAGCCCCGACATGCGCGGCAACCCCAGATCGAGAATCAGCAGATCGAACGTCTGCATCGAAAGGGCGGCGTCGGCCTCGCTGCCGCCCTTGACGTGATCGACGGCATAGCCCGATTGGCGGAGTGATCGGACGAGGCCGTCCGCGAGTATGCTGTCGTCTTCGGCAATGAGTATTCGCATGATGCGCGGGCTGGCCGGCTCGTCGGCGTCGAGCCCGACAGGCCGCAGTCTCCAATGTATTTCGAGGTCTCGCCGCGGCCGGAGCAACCGAAAGTTGCGCCGTGCTCGCCGCCCGGCTCGTTGCCGCCATGCAAATCCGCGTTGTACCGGGCTTGCAAAGAACCCTGTTTTTTTATACAGTACTTGCGTTTCGTGTGCCGGCCAGTACTCGGCCCGCCCGCCACAGACGCCGCTCATCATAGCAAAGGACGATTCATGGAAGAAAGCAAGAAAGGCTCGGCTGGACTGACGGCTGAAAAGAGCAAGGCGCTGGCCGCCGCGCTCGCGCAGATCGAAAAGCAGTTCGGCAAAGGGTCGGTCATGCGGCTCGGCGATGGCGAAGTGGCCGAAGACATCCAGGTGGTCTCCACGGGCTCGCTCGGCCTCGATATCGCGCTTGGTGTCGGCGGCCTGCCGCGTGGGCGTGTGGTCGAGATCTACGGTCCCGAATCGTCGGGCAAGACGACGCTGACGCTGCAAGTCATTGCCGAGATGCAAAAGCTCGGCGGCACGGCGGCGTTCATCGATGCCGAGCACGCGCTCGATATCCAATATGCGGCGAAGCTCGGCGTGAACGTGAACGATCTGCTCGTGTCGCAGCCCGACACGGGCGAGCAGGCGCTTGAAATTGCCGACGCGCTCGTGCGCTCGGGCTCGATCGACATGATCGTGATCGATTCGGTCGCGGCGCTCGTGCCGAAGGCGGAAATCGAAGGCGAGATGGGCGATTCGCTGCCGGGCCTGCAGGCGCGCCTGATGTCGCAGGCGCTGCGCAAGCTCACGGGCACGATCAAGCGTACCAATTGCCTCGTGATCTTCATCAACCAGATCCGTATGAAGATCGGCGTGATGTTCGGCAACCCCGAAACCACCACGGGCGGCAATGCGCTCAAGTTCTATGCTTCGGTGCGGCTCGACATCCGCCGTATCGGTTCGATCAAGAAGAACGACGAAGTCATTGGCAACGAGACTCGCGTGAAGGTGGTCAAGAACAAGGTCTCGCCGCCGTTCCGCGAAGCGATTTTCGACATCTTGTATGGCGAGGGTATTTCGCGCCAGGGCGAGATCATCGATCTCGGCGTACAAGCGAAGATCGTCGACAAGGCCGGCGCCTGGTACAGCTACAGCGGTGAGCGCATCGGCCAGGGCAAGGACAACGCGCGCGAATTCCTGCGCGAGAATCCCGATATCGCGCGCGAGATCGAAAACCGCATCCGTGAGTCGCTGGGCGTCAATGCCATGCCACCGGCGGCCGATGCAGGCGTCGCAGTAGCCGGCGAAGAGGAGTAAGCGCCGCGTGATGCGCAAGGTCCGCGCTGCATCGGGTACCGTCGGTGCCGCCGCGCGCGGACAGCGCTCGCTTCGGGCGCGCGCCCTCGATTACCTGTCGAGGCGCGAATACAGCCGTGTCGAGTTGTCGCGCAAGTTGTCTCAGTTTGCCGAACCCGAAGAATCGGTCGAGGCGCTCGTCGATTCACTCGAGCGCGAGGGCTGGCTGTCCGATGCCCGGTTCGTCGAAAGCGTCGTGCATCGGCGTGCTCAGCGGATGGGCACGACGCGCATCGTCAGCGAATTGCGCCGGCATGCCGTTGACGATTCGCTCGTCGAGGCGGTTGGCTCGAAGCTTCGCGAAACTGAACTCGCGCGCGCCTTGGCGGTCTGGCGCAAGAAATTCGGTACGCTCCCGCAAACGCCTGCCGAGCGCGCGAAACAAGCGCGCTTTTTGGCGATGCGCGGATTTTCACAGGCTATCGCCATGCAGATTCTCAAGGGCCAGGGCGAGCCTGATGAGTCGAGCGACTGGAGCGACGGCTAGTCGCGATCGCATCGTACAGCCATCCGTGACGAGGTTCCTGGGCGCTCCCGGGGGACTGGACGCTCGGGCCAGCCAGCGTTCCGAGCGATGGTTCCCACTATGCTAAAATCTTCGGGTTTCCTCGCCAGCCGTCTTCCCTCCCATGCCGCCTTTACCGCCCGTGTCCCGCCCGTTGCGCTGTCATTCACGCGCGATTCGAGCGGAAGCCTTCGGGCGCGAGGATGGCCTCCGGGACATCGGGACGCGTCTGACCGACCACCCGCCTCGTGTCGAGGCGAATAGGGTGCAGTGTCCCTGTCCCCTCGAAGTTTCCCCTCTCGCCTACCGCGCCCGCGTCGGGCTCAAATTCCCCGATTACTTTTGCCGCCGCTCGATACGTCACCTGCCTGCACAGGCTGGGGCGTGCATGGCGCAGCGAGGCGAAGGTGGTACGCGCGCAGATACGGACGAGGCCGGCACGACCGGTGCCAGGGCAGCCAGCGATTACGAAGTTCAATCCAACTCTTAGACTGAAGGGAATCACGCATGAAGATTCACGAGTACCAGGGTAAGGAAATCCTGCGGAAATTCGGCGTCGCGGTACCGCGCGGCAAGCCCGTGTTTTCTGTGGATGACGCGGTGAAAGCCGCCGAGGAGCTCGGTGGCCCGGTCTGGGTCGTCAAGGCGCAGATTCACGCGGGCGGCCGTGGCAAGGGCGGCGGCGTGAAGGTCGCGAAATCGCTCGAGCAGGTGCGCGAGTACGCGAACCAGATCCTCGGGATGCAGCTCGTCACGCATCAGACTGGCGCGGAAGGCCAGAAGGTCAACCGTCTGCTGATCGAAGAAGGCGCGGACATCAAGAAGGAGCTGTATGTCGGCCTCGTGATCGACCGCGTTTCGCAAAAGATCGTCGTCATGGGTTCGAGCGAAGGCGGCATGGACATCGAGGAAGTCGCCGCGAAGACGCCCGAAGCGATCCACAAGGTCGCCGTCGATCCGGCCACGGGCCTCGCCGATGCGCAGGCCGATGAGCTCGCGAAGAAGATTGGCGTACCCGACGCATCGGTGCCGCAAGCCCGCGCGATTCTGCAAGGTCTTTACAAGGCCTTCTGGGAAACGGACGCATCGCTTGCCGAAATCAACCCGTTGATTCTGACGGGCGACGGCAAGGTGATCGCGCTCGACGCCAAGTTCAACTTCGATTCGAACGCGCTCTTCCGTCACCCCGAGATCGTCGCCTACCGCGATCTGGATGAAGAGGATCCGGCCGAAGTCGAAGCCTCGAAGTTCGATCTCGCCTACATCTCGCTCGACGGCAACATCGGCTGTCTCGTGAACGGTGCAGGCCTGGCGATGGCAACGATGGACACCATCAAACTGTTCGGCGGCGAACCGGCCAACTTCCTCGATGTCGGCGGCGGCGCCACGACCGAGAAGGTCACCGAAGCGTTCAAGCTGATGCTGAAAAACCCGGGCCTGAAGGCCATCCTCGTCAACATCTTCGGCGGCATCATGCGCTGCGATGTGATTGCCGAAGGCGTCATTGCCGCCTCGAAGGCCGTGCATCTGCAAGTGCCGCTCGTCGTGCGCATGAAGGGCACGAACGAGGACCTCGGCAAGAAGATGCTCGCCGATTCGGGACTGCCGATCATTTCGGCGGACAGCATGGAAGAGGCTGCGCAGAAGGTCGTCGCGGCTGCCGAAGGCAAGGCGTAAGCGCCGCGTCGAAGCCACCGGATACGAACAGAGGTCAATACATGTCGATTCTGATCAACAAAGACACGAAGGTCATCACGCAAGGCATCACCGGCAAGACCGGGCAGTTCCATACGCGCGCATGCCGTGAATACGCGAACGGCCGCGAGGCGTTCGTCGCGGGTGTGAATCCGAAGAAGGCCGGCGAGGATTTCGAAGGCATTCCGATCTACGCGAGCGTGAAGGAAGCGAAGGCTGAAACGGGCGCGACGGTCTCGGTCATCTATGTGCCGCCGGCGGGTGCCGCGGCTGCGATCTGGGAAGCGGTGGAAGCCGATCTCGATCTCGCGATCTGCATCACGGAAGGCATTCCCGTGCGCGACATGATCGAGATCAAGGACCGCATGCGTCGTGAAAACCGCAAGACGCTGCTGCTCGGGCCGAACTGCCCGGGCACGATCACGCCCGACGAACTGAAGATCGGCATCATGCCGGGCCATATCCACCGGAAGGGGCGCATCGGCGTCGTGTCGCGTTCGGGCACGCTGACCTATGAAGCAGTGGGTCAGTTGACGGCGCTCGGCCTGGGTCAATCGTCGGCGGTCGGTATCGGCGGCGATCCGATCAACGGGTTGAAGCACATCGACGTCATGAAGATGTTCAACGACGATCCCGACACGGACGCCGTCATCATGATCGGCGAGATCGGCGGTCCGGACGAAGCGAACGCAGCGTACTGGATCAAAGACAACATGAAAAAGCCCGTCGTCGGCTTCATCGCCGGTGTAACGGCGCCTCCGGGCAAGCGCATGGGCCATGCTGGCGCGCTGATTTCGGGCGGTGCCGATACGGCCGAGGCAAAGCTCGAAATCATGGAAGCCTGTGGTATCAAGGTCACGAAGAATCCGTCGGAGATGGGGCGCTTGCTGAAGTCCATTCTCTGAGGCTGATTCGTTCGAACGCGTCGCTGTGGCGGGCATTGCCACGCCACACGATGCGTGCGACGGCACCTTATCGTCGGCATTTTTGGTATTCTTGCGAAATTCGTTCGTAAGCTTTCCGATAGCCGACAGGAAGCGAGGAAGCGCGGGTGGCTTCCTCGTTTTTTTTGCCCTACCAGCGTCAGTTCCAGGTTGTGCTTCGGCTTTACCGGTGCCGCACAAACTTACCGACATCGCCGTCCCAGGAATACCTTTTGCACCTATGCTCGATTCCATGATCGATTTTTTCTCGACGCTCCATTGGGGCGCCGTCATCCAGATTGTCATCATCGATATCCTGCTCGGCGGCGATAACGCCGTCGTGATCGCGCTTGCGTGCCGCAAGTTGCCTCCGGCGCAGCGTATGCAGGGGGTGCTGTGGGGAACGGCCGGCGCGATCGTGTTGCGCGTCGCGTTGATCGCTTTTGCCGTGGTGCTGCTCGATGTACCGCTGCTCAAGTTTGCGGGCGGCTTGCTGCTGCTCTGGATCGGCGTGCGACTTCTTGCGCCGGCCCACGATGCGCATGAGAACGTCAAACCGGCCGACAAACTCGTCGCGGCCATCAAGACGATTATCATCGCCGATGCGGTCATGAGCCTCGATAACGTCATCGCCATCGCCGGCGCCGCCGAGGCCGCCGATCCCCAACATCGGATCGCCCTGGTAATTTTCGGGCTCATCGTCAGCATTCCGCTCATCGTCTGGGGCAGCACGCTCGTGCTGAAATTGCTCGACCGTTTCCCTGTCATCGTGACGATCGGCGCGGCGCTGCTCGGCTGGATCGCCGGCGGGCTCATCATCAACGATCCGGCGGGCGATCGCTGGCCGCTGCTCGATTCCCCGGCGGCCGAATATGGCGCCAAGATCGCGGGCGCGTTGATCGTCGTCATCATCGGCTATGCGCTCAAACGGCGCATGCGGCGGCGAGAGCACGAGAGCCCGAGCCGTTAGCCGTTAGTCGCGTTAGCCGTTAGCCGTTCGGACGACTGCCGCGCGGCAGGCGCGCTGGCTATGCTCCCAACCGTTGTCCGCTCGATTCGAGCGGTCCTTCGGTTAGAGGAGAAATGCCGATGCCCGCCATCCGATTTCGGATTGTTCCGCTGCATGCCGTGTTGTCCCGCGTCTGGCGCGTTCCCTGCGCGCGCGGCGGATTCACGCTGATCGAGCTCATGATTGCGCTTGCGATCGTGGGCGTCGTGGCGGCCTATGCCGTCCCGGCCTATCAGGACTATCTGGCACGCAGCCGCGTGGGTGAAGGATTGTCGCTTGCTTCCGTGGCGCGACTTGCGGTTGCAGAGAACGCGGCGCTCGGTAACGCGCTCGATAGCGGCTATCTCTCGCCGCCCGCGACGCGCAACGTCGAATCCATCCACATCGACGACGAGAGCGGCCAGATATCGATCCGCTACACCGCGCGCATCGCCCCGGCCGGCAAGGAGACGCTTGTCCTCGTGCCTTCGGCGCCTGACGATCCCGCGTCCCCTACAGCCCGCGTCGCGCTGTCGAAAGGCGTCATGCAGGCCGGTGCGCTGAGCTGGGAATGCTTTGCCAGCGGTAAGGACGCATCGTCGCTGCCCGCACCGGGTTCCGGGCCCATGCCGCTCGATGTGGCCACATTGCCCCCTTCCGTTGCACCACCAGAGTGCCGCGCGTAAAAAAAGAAAGAAAAGTATCTCGCCGGAGCATTGCCGGGTGATGCGGGCACGCATCGGTCGCGCACAGCGAAAGGAATTTTTTGTATAGTGCGCCGATTGCCGATGCCCCCGTTCCTCATGACTTCTTCGTTCGCCCGTACTTTTTCATTTGCGCTGTTGGCACTTGCGGTATTGCTTCCTTACGCGGTGACCAACCACACCTACCCGATTCCGACTTTTTATTCCGAGTTTACGGCGCTCACGCTTTACCTGCTTGTCGGTGCGGCCGTGATCTGGCTCGCGCTGTGCGCGCGGCCCCGGCCGGCGTTCGGTACCCCGACCGTCGCGCTGGTGCCGCTTGCGTTCGGAGCAGTGCTGATCGCGCAAACCTTCTTGCTGCCGCTTGCGCAACCGTCGATGAACTGGCTGGGCGCCGGCTTTCTGCTCGCGGCGTTCATGGCGACGCATACGGGATTTGCATTCGCGCGCGCCGGTCAGTCAGAGGACATATTGCGCTGGATGGCATGGGCGCTCGTGATCGGCGGACTCTTTGCGGTGTTCTGCCAAGTCGTGCAGCTGCTTCATCTCGAGACGCGGTTCGCACCGTTCGTGGTGGCCTACAACGTGACCATCGAGCGGCGGCCGTTCGGCAACATGGCGCAAGCCAATCACCTGGCGACGGTCATTGCATTCGCGCTGGCCGCGGCGATGTTTCTCGTTCAGACGCGCAGGCTCAACCCGCTGCTATGGGGCATCGTTTCGGCGATTTACGTGCTCGGCCAGGCGTTGACTGTCTCGCGCGGCCCCTGGCTGCAAACGGGGGTGATCGTGGTGGCGGGCTTTTGGATGGCGATCGCCATTGCGCGGCGCGAAGGGGGGCGCGGACATGCACGCGAGTGGCTCATGCCATTTGCGCTCGTCGCGATTTTTATCGGCGTGAACATCGGGGTGCGCTGGGCCAACGCCGCGTATCACCTGGATCTCGACGTCTCCGCGGCGCATCGGTTTCAGGACAAGGGGCAATTCGTGTTGCGCCTTGCGATGTGGAAGTACGGATGGACGATGTTCCGGGGCCATCCGTGGCTCGGTGTCGGTTGGGGAGAGTTTCCGCGCTTTCAGTTCGAACTCGTCAAGCTGTTGGGCGATGTGGAGATCGCCAACAATTCGCACGACATTTTTATCGATCTGCTGGCCAAAACGGGCATCGTTGGGCTCGGGGTGCTGCTGATCGGCTTGATCGCGTGGCTGTTGCGCGTATTACTTGCGCCTCATACGGCAGCGCGCGTGTTCGGTCTCGCCTTGATCGGCGTGCTGATGATGCATGCACTGGTCGAATACCCGCAGCAGTACATGTTCTTTCTGCTGCCGGCAATGTTTGTCTTCGGCGTTCTCGAAACGAAACCGCTCGGATTCGTGCCGCCGCGCGTCTCGCTCGCGGTGCATGGCCTCATCGTCGCGGCGGGGCTCGCGGCGCTGCTACCGATCTACCGCGATTACGCGCGTGCGGAGGTGCTGTATTACGGAGCCCACCCCGCGGAGCAATATAGTGCCGACCCGTCGCGGCTTTTCTCGGCGTGGGGCGACTATGGCATGGCCACGTTGCTGCCGATCGACAGTCACGATCTGGCGGCCAAGCTCGCGATGCATCGCAAAGCAATCGCGCTGTTGCCGGGCGAGACGGTATTGCGGCGATACGCGGTGCTGCAGGCGCTCGACGGACGCGAGGCCGATGCCCTGGATACGGTGGAGCGGCTCAAGATATTTGCCGGCGTGCTGCGCGATTGGCCGGGGCAGCTTTCGGCGCTCTATGGCTTGTGCAACAACGTGCCGAAGCTCGCTGCGTTCAAAGCCGAACTGGTCAAGCGCTATGGCGTGCCGGAGCACTCGGATAGCGAGGATACGGAGGATGAGTGATTGCACGCAAGTTGCGGGCTGGCAGTACTCGCAGGTTGTGGGCGAACAATAGCTCGGGCATGATAGGGCGCAACTGAGGGCTTGCGATTTCCGTCGGCCGGCGGTGAACAACATTGCCGGGTATGTACTTCAACGCGTTTTTCACTCGTTTGGAGAGACTATCCATGTACAGAGTCTTCTTGCCGGTCGCTCTTGGCGCTCTTCTTGCGTCGTCTATTGCTTTCGGGCAAACGCAAGCGAATGCACCGGCTGCGGCGTCAGGGGCGATGCACGCGACTTGCCGGGATGGGACGCCGTACTCGGGCGCCACGCTGAAGGGCGCTTGCCGCGGGCACGGTGGCATCGATCGTAATGCGTCGTCGAAGGGGGCGAAGGCGGCCGCACCGGCGGCAGCGACGCCGATGACTTCGTCGCCGTCTCCTGTTACAGGCGGAGGCGCAGGGAAGGTCTGGGTCAATACCCCGACGAACGTCTATCACTGCCCGGGCGACAGGTACTACGGGAAGACCAAGAACGGTACGTATATGACGGAGGCGGAAGCCAAGGCCAAGGGTGCCCGCCCCGATCACGGGAAGGCATGCAAATAGCGTTGGTCGGGTAAAGGCGCTTTATGTCGGCGAACACCGGGATGTTCGCCGGCTTCAGGCGCGTTAATTCGGTGTTTGCGTTCGCTTCCGCCTCCGTATGACATAAACCAATGCCAGAACCACTATCACCGTCAGCGCATCGACGGCAGCCAGCACTTGTAATGGGTCCGTCCACTTATCCATGTTGGTGGTGCGGCTGTAGTATGGTGGCCCACTGCCGTATGCCTCGCTGACGTTAATCCAGTTGAACGTCACGACCGCTATCACCAAGGTAACGATGATCATCGTGATCAGTACACGGGTGGATCGATTCATCGGTACTGGACGGTGAGTGGAACGTAACAGTCGGAATCGCCGACTGCCGCTTTCAGATCGACCACAAACTTTTCCATCTGAGCATGTAGGTTAATACAACCTGCGCTGCCTGCGTGTGTGCCGCCATGAATGAAAAAACCACCTCGCCTAAACGTCTCTGTACCCGGGTACACGTGGATCGATAGCCGGTGGTCTCCCCAGGCCGCACGCGGCGCAATGCTGTACCAGCGGTTCGTCCACATTTGCGAGGGCTGCATCCAGTACCGGCCGGGTGGAATCGGGCCGACGCTACTTTCATGTTGCCGCGAGACCGAATAATCGAAGCCTCCACCACCCAAAGGCCGCCCCGAGACGGCTGCATAGCTGCGCGCTTGCGGGCCGATCATCGAGAGAAAGCGACCATCGAATTGGAGTAATACGCGTCCTCTGTTGCACGTCGGAACGCTCGGAATGCCGCGTTCCGCTGCGTAGGGAGTTGACATGGCATCGCGTTTTAGATTTTCGGTGCGCAGATTGTATTGGCGAACGAGTTCGGGAATCAACTCATATGATGGAGGTTTGGTTCTATGGACCCCAGGAACTCGGTCGATTCTATGCTGAAATGCACCTTGAATTTACCGTGGGCTGTCTGTCATTCATGGTCCATTCACTCGCTTATCGCGACGGGCGGCCACTGTATATTTTTAAGGGCGAGCATCTCGCGTGGAAAATTAGCGAAGTATTCGTTGTAACCAATCGCTTCTCCATCACCTTGACCTCGGTGATGACCGTCCCCCGATCCACCGCCTTGCACATGTCATAAACGGTCAATAACCCGACCTGCACGGCGGTCAACGCTTCCATCTCCACTCCGGTGCGCCCGAGGGTCTCGACCTGCGCTGTGCAATGCTCGCCCGTTCGATCTTGTCCCACTCAGTGATTAAAGTGGGACGGCAGTGGGACAGAATTGGGACAAGCGTTCCACTGCTGCGCCCGAAGTTTACGGGATTGGGTGGGTGTCTCGTCAAGAGATGTTTCATCGTGGTTTGCTGCCTGCGCCCGACCCGCTGAACTAGGATCGACGGTCCCGTCGAGGTTGCATTCCAGCGTAGCGGCAAGGCAAGGCAAGGCGTCGGCGACGCGATCCTGCGCCGCATCCTGGGGTATGCGCCGAAGCGGGGCGACGTGCTGCACCGGCACTACGTGAGTCTCGATGCGCGATATGTTGCCGGTCCGCTGGAACAGATTCAGGCAGCATTGTTAATACGTGCTTCGGCTGCGGCATAATCATGCCGAACGGGGAGACTGCGTGAACGTTGCGGTCATTGGCGAAGACGGGGACGAGAATGAAACAATGGGTCGTCGCGAGTTGGCTTTGCATGAGTTGGATTTGCTCGGCGGTCGCGAAGACACCGGCGGACATATACCCTCAGTCGCTTCAAGGCACGCACTCATACGAGTTGGGGACGGTGGTCCTTTCGTTAATGCCGCAGCCCGGCCAGCAGCAGATAGGTTGGGACTGGAATGCTGACTCACCGATTCAATGGCAAAGCGGATATACGCAAAATCCCGGGGCGGTACGAAGTTATCGCAATGGGGTCCTGAGGATCAATGTGATGGGTAGAATCTCCACGGTCCTTCGGCAGAGAACCGACGAACTAGGCTGGACGATCACGCTCTACACGGATGCGCCGCCCAAATTCGGACCCGATTCGATCTCTATAAGTCCGGGTCTACCAGACAGCGGCGAATGCTTTGGAACACTCTACGACGGTTGTAATTTTGATCCTCTGCCATCGTTGGAACAGGCTGGCATTCACGCGAAGTTGATTTGCCAGTTCGATGAATCCGGTCGTAGCGATCCGAACAACGACAATTTCACACGTACCTACCGTGTGAGTGCGGCGGGAAAAGCCCCTCTGTTGCTTCAATGGCAGAAAAGCAGCGGATCGGGGGGAAGTAGCACTTCGATTACTCTTCTGCTAAAGACATCTGCTACGCGAGCATGCAAACCTGACACGCCTTGACGGACCAACTGCATGACGTGTGAGGTATCGGGGAAACTGGATGAAGCGAAAACGAAGCCTGGTGTTCATGCGTCGGTGGCTTTTGGTATACGATCCACGATGCGTTCGTGCAGACATTCGGATGGCTTACGCTGTTTGGTGGCTCCTTCGGTGGCTTCGCCCTTGCCAAGTTCGGCGTCAGCGTGACCAACGACCAGTTCACAAACAACGTCGTCGGGGCGGTCGGTGGTTTTGTCATCGGCGTGGGCGTCTACGCGATATTCGGGTTCTTCAAGACCCGGCGATACATGCAGCCGCTTGCCTTATCGATCACGGACGACGTGCGGTCGCCGGACTTCGCCTTCAACGATCAGTTTCGTGGCTACAGTGTGGCGACTATCGTGCAGAACCGCTCGGATGTGCATTGGAAGGACTGCACCGCGCACGTGATGAACGCACCACTTTACGATGGATCGACCGGTCCGCGATTTGTGGAGAAATTCGATCTTCCACCGAAGTCGAAGAAGACGGTCTACGTCGCCTACTGGTTCTCGCGTGAATCGCCAAACCCCGATGACCAAGACATCGGATTGGCGGGGCCGGTTGACGCTTGTTGGGGCGGCAACGTATGCCGGATTCCGGGGAGCGGCACGAATCTTCATATTCGGATTCGTCCACAAGACGCGGCCAGTAAGGACGTTCGGTGCCGGGTGTGGATCGATAGGGCTGCTCGTAGACTGAGAGCGGAACCACTACCGGACTGACCCATGTGCTTTCCGCCGAGTCATGGCTGATTATTCGACGAATCTCGCGGAACGGTTCTCGAACCGTGGACCGAAGGTTGGCTACGGTGCGATCTGCCGAGCGCACGGCCCGCTTACGGCAGATCATGTGCCGCCGAAGAACTGCGGCAACATCAACGATTCCGTATTCACCGATGTCTATGGCGCGAGTCCCGAGAGGCCGAAAAGAATGGTCTTCTCACAGGGTGGGTCGCACTTCAAGACCATCTGTTCTCGCTGCAACAATACCGTGCTGGGTACTGAGTACGATCCTGCCTTGCGCGATGTGGTCCATCAAATCGAAAGATATTTCACGTTGGCTTCCCGTAGCCGCTTATCGTTGCCCCGGACACAACGTTTCGATTACCAGCCAAACAGGTTTCTGCGCGCCGTGGCGGGACATCTATTAGCCGCGAACGTTGTCCCAGACGTGCTGTCAATCGATCCAGTTGCGCCGCTTGACGCCGCATTGCGACGATACGTGCTGGACCCGACGCAGTGCCTTCCCGAACAGTTGTGCGTGTATTACTGGTTCTATCCGCATCGACGCCGCGTCGTCATGAAGCATTCTGTGATGGGATTCCTCCGGTTCCTAGGCGGAAACAACGAGACTATCTACGGGCACGTCTTTAAATTCTTCCCCTTCGGCTTCTGGTTCGTATGGAACGAGGATGGTGGCCGTAGTCCGCAGTTCAACCTGCGGCGTTTTGACGATTCGTCGCGTTTCATCTCAGCCTCGTCTCGTCTGGTGTTGGACATCTGGCCTCTACGGTCGATGAACTTCCCCGAAGCGTTGCAGAATGACGCTGTGTGGCTCATGGCAGACAAATACGTTTCGCAGGCAGATGACCGTAAAAAGCGGGACGAGGTCGGCAACGCCCTTTGACGGGCTGCCCGCTGAGCGCTGACGCCGCGTCGCTGGTCCGGTTCTACGTTGCCCCCTTGCCTTGCCAGCGCTGAGACGCGCAAAGCGACGTTCGTCTGCGCTCGCACAACGCGTGTTAGGTATTGCGCCGTCGAGGACGGGACTCGATGCCATTGGCAGCTAGTAACTTCCGAAGCCGGTGGTTTTCCGCGAACAGCCCGACGATCACGATAGTCATGATGATCGGCCCGGACCACTGTCCAGTGTAGTGATAGAAGGCCCACGCACCCAATGCGCACGCAATGGCGGTTAGGATCAGGGCGATACGGTCAAGAATCCAGTTCATGCGAGTGCCGCCTGCTGTCGAGATGTCGCGCGATGGCGGAAGGCATAGCTTCTCCCCGACGGGGAATCGATGATCACATCTGGGTTGCGCTGCAAGAAGGCTAGCATCGTCGCCGGAATATGTACCCGATTGCGACCAGCCCAACGAGTGACCGACGATGATACCTGTGCGCTGTTGGTGCAGACCATCGAATCACTGGCCGCGATCGGGATCGGGCGTGAAGTTCAATTCGACGATCGTGCCGCCGTACGTGAGGAAATCGCCTCGCGTCAGCGCAGCGCTGCCCTTGCTGTATCTAAAGGGTATCTCGACGGGCGATATGGGCGAAGCGTTGAGCGTGCTGCTGGGCGATGACGCCAAGGGCTTGTCGGCCAATGTGGTGAGCCGGCTGAAGGCGCAATGGGCTTCTGGGCGGCGCCGGAAGAGGTGTTTCCGGCGACTCGCGCCGACGCGCACGCTGCGTTCGATCGTTTCGTGCCGATCTATGCGGCAAAATATCCGAAGGCGACCGAGACGTTGAAGAAGGATCGGGAGAGCTTGCTGGCCTTCTACGAATTTCCTGCTGAACATCGGCAGCACTTGCGCACGACCAACGCGATTGAATCGGCGTTCGCGACCGTGCGCCAGCGTACGACACGCACGCGCAATTGCGTGTCGCGACCAACCTTCCTCTGGCATTCAAGCTGATCGAGGGAGCCGAGAAAACATGGCGCCGTATTAACGGCCCGGAAAAGATCAAGCTGTTGCTCGAGGGCGTTGCCTTCAAGGACGGCGAACCGGTGCAAGACGATCGGCCGGTTCAGCAGAAGCTCGCCGCTTGAAATCGACCGTCACGATGCTGCCCATACACCACACTTGACCTTAGCTCCTCGCCGGCAATGGCGGACCATTCTTCCGACAACGCCTTGGCCCTGCGGATTACTGCTGGGCGCGGATAGCCATTGCCGCAGTTGGATAGCGGTCACTCTGGGATAAACCTATCGTTGTCTTACCTGCACGTTGCGTCGAGGGATCTAAAGAGCCGAACGGCCATGGCCCCGATCCTTGGCAGGCATGTGGGTTCTGGATGGAGGTTGAGATGGGCGCTATGAACGGAGTGTCGAACGACACGGAACCTGTTGTTCCGGGATTGTTGGCGGTGATCGAAAAGTGGCTTGATCTGGGCCTCTCGTCCGAATGGCACTCGATGCATCGCAGCAGCAATAGCGCGTACCCGACAAGGTGCGTTCGCGTTGAAATGCCTGGGCGGGAAAGTTCAGGGGCGATGTACTTCTTTCTTCATGACGACGGGAGCTGGGGCGTGTTCCCGCAGGAAGATCACGGGCCCGCCATGTCGACACGCTTGTTTGTCGCTTGATCAGCCTGCATCGCGAGAAGCAGGGATATCCTGGATATTGCGCGAAATTGTGGAATTACGGCATGCGGGCTTTGCGACCGCGACGATCGTCGAACACGTGTGACGTGTCATGCCGCAGCCTTTCTTTCACTCTTGGGACATCCGTTGCTCGAACCGGATCGTCAATGGACTTGTGAACGTTGACGATACGTTCAAACACGGGCGGAGCCGCGCTTCGTTGCAGGTTAGCGGCTACCGCATGGACAGGGGCGTAGAAAGAGGAGCGAAGTATGAAGGACGAAAGTCTTAGCGTGGCGATCGAGGACCATGCATCGGAACGGGTGCCAGAGGGTGCTCGGAAGGGGTGGCTTGCCCTGTCGTGGAACACGGCGGGCATCGTAACGTCCCTGGTTCAATTGTTTTTCGGAGCGTTGGTCACGTTCGTCGCAGGCATCAAAATCGGGCTTCTCGCGGGCGTCACGGTTACGGTTGTTGGCGCTTTGCTTGGTTGGGCATGCGGCCATGTCGCGTATCGGTCGGGATTGTCGAGTACGGTCATGTCCCGCTATTTCGGGTTTGGCCAAAAAGGCTCGATCATATCGTCGCTCATCTTCGCGTTCATGATCATAGGCTTTCTTGCGCTCGAAAATGCGCTGTTGTATCGAGGGTTCGTCTTCTACTTCGGCCTCGCCGATACTGTCACCGCACGCGTTGCCATTTATGGCCTGATGAGCGTGATCTGGGTACTGCTGACGGCTTACGGCTTCGCGTTGGTCGCCAAAGTCTCGTCGGTCACGCTCGTCCTGTTCCTGGCTGTATTGGCCTATATCGCCTACGTCGTCATCGCCGGCGCTCCGCATTCCCTTTCAGATCTGTTTTCGTTCGGTCCGCAGTTTCCGGCCGAGGCGCTGAAAGCGATGGGCGCTGAAAGCGACGGGCAGAAGTTCATCTTCGCAGTGAACGTGTTGATCGGATCCGCCGGTGCACTCGCGCTCGTCGATGCGGATCTTGGCCGCTACGCGCGTCGGTCGCGGGACATCGGATTGGCTGCGTTGATCGGCAATCTGATGATGGATGTTTTGATGCTTGGGCTTGGCGGCATCGTTATGTACGCGGGCATTCCGTCTCTCGTCGAGTTCTATACGCATACATCGGGGATGACACACGCGGCGGCCATGCATGCAACGTTGGAGAGCCCCGACAGCGTCACCGCGGCATTCGTCGTATTTGGTGGCGTGATGGGCGCGTTGCTGATGGTGCTCGCTCAAGGTAAGGCTCAGGTGCTCAACACCTACAGCGCATCGCTTTCGCTTTCCAATCTGTTCGACGCACTCAGTGTCAGGCCGGGACGGCTGGCGTTTGTGATCCTGGCCAATATCATCAGTCTGGTGATGCTCTACGGAAAGATCCTTGCGCTGGTCAATTCCTGGATCACGATTCTAGGCGTGCTGACGACGGCATTTGCCGGCATCATCGTGGCCGATTTTTTCGTCGTTCGGCGGCTGGTCAATGAACAAGACCTCGGTCTGGACAAGCCCGCGGAAATCGTCAATTGGGCGGGGGTCGTCACGTCGATTGCGGCGGTGGTTCTCGCCCACTACGTTCTCGTAAGGTTCATTCCGGTAGAGGCAATCAGTACGGTCGTCATCTGCCTGGTGGTGTATCCGGTGCTGCGTTTGACCGTGTTTAAACCCGCACGCAACGGCCGGCCGGTATCGGCAACTATTTGAGCGTCGATGTTCCCGCTCGCGTGGATATGGCGTGTATCCCATGCGAGCGCCTTCGTCGCCTCCCACCCGACAGGAGACCACTAGTGAAACACACGCGTTTGCCCGGTTTGATGCACGTTGATCACGTCGCCTTGACTGTGCCCGACCTGGACGAGGCCGTACGCTTCTATCGAGACGTGCTCGGCGCCAACGAACTCTACAGAATGGGGCCGTTCGATGCCAGGGAGTTGCCCGCGTTGCCCGATGGCACGGACTGGACACAGGCGCACCTGAACATCGCCGGAGCACGTTTGAATTTTGTCATGATGGCGCTCGGCAAGAATCTCATGCTGGAGCTGTTCCGCTATGAGCGGCCGCATGACGCCGCGACAACGCCACCGAGGAATTGCGACATCGGTGCGAGTCATATCGCGCTGAAGGTCGAGAATCTCGACGAGGCCTTGTCGTTCCTGCGTTCGCGCGGTGTGAGCGTGATGGCAGGCCCGATTGCGATCGATAGCGGCTCGTGCGCGGGACTACGGGTGAATTACTTTCTGGACCCGTTCGGTAATCAGTTGGAACTGGTGGAGTACGGACATCTGCCCTTTATGGATAGCACCGACGCGCCGCTCTACGCGCGTTGGCAGTGAGACGACACAAAGCGAGCAATACGATGCAAGAAGAATCGGATGTCGTCATCGTCGGCAGCGGTATCAATTCGCTGGTCTGCGCGGCGGTACTATCGAAGCGCGGTAAGCGGGTCACGGTGCTCGAGCGCAATGCCGACCTGGGGGGCTGCATTCATAGTCAGGAATTGTTTCCTGGTTACACGCACGATGTTTTGTCGTCCTGGTATCCACTGTTCGTCGGAAGTCCTGCATATGCAGAACTGCGCGAGGACTTGCTGGCTGCCGGCTTGGAATTCGCGCAAAGCGACTATACGACCGGCATCGTCACACCGGATGGTCGCGCGATAGCGTTCAAGCAGAATCTGGCCGATACCGCCAATCGGCTCGATGCCATTTGCGCGGGCGACGGCGCGGCTTTTGCATCGATGGCTGAGCGAATGTTCGGCGAAGACGCCGGGCTGACCTTTGGCTTGCTCGGTGAAAACCCATACGGTTGGAAAATGGCCAAGCTGGCATGGCGGGAATGGCGCCGCCGCGGGATGGACGGCTTGGTCGCGTTTGCCGGAGAAGCGCTCGAGAGTTTCCGTCGATGGGGCAACCGAAGCCTCAAATCGGATCTCGCTCGCGCTGCGATCGCACCTTGGGTGCTGCATACAGGCCTCGGGCCCGACGACGCCTGCTCTGCACTGATCGGCAAGCTGACCTTTGCCGCGGTTATTGCGGGCGGCATGCCGGTCGTAAAGGGCGGTAGCGGCAACATCGTCAAGGCCTTCAGATCCGTCATCGAGCGGCGCGGCGGCACCTTCGTGACCGACACGGACGTCGAACGTGTGGTCCTATCGGGCGGCCGGGCCGTAGGCGTGCTTGCGGGCGGCCGGCCATGGCGTGCTCGTGAAGCCGTCGTTTGCAATGTGACGCCGCGCCAATTGTACGGGCGCTTGTTGCCGGACGTGGCCACACCGTGGCGAGAACGGGCCGAAGGTTATCTGTTCGGCAGAGGCGACATGCAAATCCATTTCGCGTTGTCTTCTCCCCCGATTGGTGCGATCCCGAACTTGCTCGTGTTCCGCTGGTGCATCTGTCCGAAAGCATGGAAAACGTGTGCCTGTCCGTAACACAGGCCAATAACGGGCTCATTCCGAGCCGCCCTACGATTGCAATCGGTCAGCCGACTGCCGTCGATCCGAGCCGTGCACCCGCGGGCGGAGCAATCCTGTGGCTGCAGATGCAGGAGATGCCTTCGCGCTTGCGTGGCGACGCGCTCGGCGAAATCGGCACGCCGGCGGACGGACGGTGGACCGAAGACATTCGCGAGCAAGTCGCGGATCGGGTGCAACGCCAGTTGGAAACGGTGATGCCGGGTTTGCAAGCAAAGATCGTTGGGCGCCGAGCCTATTCGCCGGCGGATCTCGAGGCACTCAATTGCAATCTGGTCGGGGGCGACCCGTATTCAGGCGTGTGCTCGCCCGATCAATTCTTCTGGCTTCGCCCATTTGCCGGCGTCAACGGGCGCCGCGGGCATGACACTCCATACCGCAATCTCCATCAAATCGGTGCCTCGACTCATCCGGGCCCCGGATTGAGCGGCGCTTCGGGCTGGATGGTCGCCAACCGTCTGAGCTAGGGCGACTGGCGCTGATCGATGTCGCACGATGATACCGAAGCCGGTGAATCGCTGAGCGCTCGAATGACCAGATCTCTTAGCCAGCGATTTGCGGCGCGTTCGTCCGAGTCGGGGTGCCAGTGAACTGTGACGGCGACGTCGGGAATGATCGCCGGCAAGTCGTAGACCGCGAACTGGCCATTGGGATTAAGTAAAGGCACCGTTCTTCTGGGCAGCGTCACCATCCAATCGGTCTGCGCGAGGATATGGGGCACAACGGTGAAGTGCGGAACGCGCAATGCAATCTGACGATGGATGTTCTGTTCGCGAAACCGTTCCTCGATTTGATGATGGGCGCTCTCGAGCGATCCGACGAGAATGTGAAGCATGGACAGGTATTGATCGAGCGTCAGCCGGGCCTCCGGCAGATCGCCGCGACGACGTGTCATGCACAGGTAGTCTTCGTGAAATAGCTCGTGATGATGCGTGCGGCCCAGCAGCGCGGGCAGATTGCCGATCGCGAGGTCGAGTTTTCCGGCTCGCAGCGATTCCTCGATCTGGCCGACAGCGACCGACCGGATATCGAGCTGCACGTGCGGCGCACAGCGCGCCAGCGCGCCGCACAGAGGGGGCGCGAAGGCGAGTGCGCCGAGGTCGGACATCGCGATGCGAAAAACCCTCGTGCTGGTTTCCGGATCGAACGGCGCCATCATCTGAAGCGCGCGGTCGGTTGCCGCCATGGCTTGACGCAGCGGCTCACTCAGCGACAAGGCGGCCGATGTCGGCTGCATTTCGTTGCCGGTCCTGACGAAAAGCGGATCGTCGAGGTGCGCGCGAAGCCGGCCGAGGGCGTAGCTGACCGCGGGCTGGGAAAGGCCCAGACGGTTGGCGGCGAGCGTTAGATTGCGTTCTTCGAGAATGGCATGGAAGACGCGAAGCAGGTTCAGGTCGAGGCGGGCGGTATCCATGGCGAGCCGCAGGTATTGATGTGAGGAATGTGTCTGGCTCGGTTTTGGTCGTCCAGCCCATAAATGAACTTATTTGGCTCTCCGATATTGATAGATTCGGAGAAACGTCGTGGCTTCTTTAAACTCGACCGTGCCAACAGCTTCAGGTCGGGTGACCCCATGTACTCTCAGCCCCGGTTCTACGACGGCACGCCAGGCGCGTTCCATCATTTCAGCGTCGAATTCCAAGGTAGAGTCGATCCGCCCAGCGTGATCGACATGGTAGGGCGCGCGTTCAAACCGCACAAGATGTCGCTCGTGGCGCCGTCCCGCGAGCTTGACGCCGCGTTGCTCTCGATGAGGATCGGCGGGTTGCAGATCTTTTACCTGCGGTATGGTGCGGAGGTCGCGGTCGATCCGGGCGAGCTCGGCAGCTTCACGTTGGTTCAGATGCCAGTTGCCGGGGCCGCTTGCTATACCTGCGGGACACAGCAGGTCTTGGGCGGCTCCGAGATAGCTGCGGTCCTGTCGCCTCAAGAACCCACGCGCATGCGTTTTTCGCCCGATCTTGCGCAGATCATCGTCCGTATCGAACAGCAGGCGCTCGAGCGTGCATGCGTCGATCACATCGAGTTGTTGCCGAAGCAGGGCCTTCGCTTTCATCCGGCGATGGAACTCGCGGGTTCCGCAGGGCAAGCATGGCGCAGTGCGCTAGCGTATGTGCTGGAGGGAAGTCTTGCGTTTCCGGAACTGCTCGCCCGGCCGTCTCACGCAGAACGCTGCGAGCGACTATTGATCGATACGTTGCTTCTTACGCAACCGAGTACGTGTTCGGAGCATCTGGTCGATCTGTCGGGGCGAAGGACCGTAAGACCCGGGTATGTCAAACGTGCGGAGGATTACATGCGCGCGCACCTTGCGGATGTGGCGTCGGTCGAGGAGATTGCGCGCGTCGTCGGGGTGAGTCCCCGTGCACTCTTCTATGCTTTCCGCCAGACCTACGATCAACCACCGATGTCATATCTGCGTGAACTGCGACTCAAAGCCGTGCATGCCGAACTCAAATCGGGCGACCCAGCGACGACGCGTCTGACCGACGTCGCGATGCGTTGGGGGTTCGCGCATTACGGACATTTCGCCTCGCATTACCGCCGCAGGTTCGGCGTGCGTCCGCAGGATACGCTGAACGAGGCTCGCGCCTGAAGAAACGCCAGCAGCGCGGCGAATAAACGCCGCAATCGACTCCTCTTCGTCTATAGGACTCGCCCTGCAGAAATCGGATAGCTGCACGACTTTTGGACTTTGATGATCCGACCGTGCTCGCGCAATTTGACAGCAATGCCGAGCGCAACAACCAAAGTTCGATTTCGTTTAGCACGAGGAGATCAGGAATGAAGGGGGAGTACATAAAGTGCCGGTCGGTTGCGCTGAGCTTCGCTATCGCGGCGCCGTTCGCGTGCCACATGCCTTCTGCGCACGCGCAGAGCAGCGTCGAAATTTACGGATTGATCGACTCGGGGATCGACTACGTCACCAATGTCGGCGGGAAGCATCAGTTATCGCTCGGAACCGGCGTGCTTGCGCCGAACCTGTTCGGGTTTCGCGGCAAGGAGGATTTGGGCGGCGGGCTCGCCGCGACGTTCGTGCTCGAGGGCCAGTTCAACGAGGCAAACGGTGCGTCGATAGGAAGCCTCTTTGCTCGCCAAACCTATGTGGGTTTGACAGACAGCAAGTGGGGCCGCGTGCTGGCCGGCAACCAGTACGATTTTATGTTCACGTCGCTTGCGGTGAGGCGCTATGGCCCAGAGTTATTCTACGTCACGCTACAAAATCTGCGCCAAGGGCCGTTCAACGGTTTGGGCATTCCCAACCGGCCGGCGGGCGGGTTTGACTTCGATGGGGTCGCGGGCGACCAGCGGATAACGAATTCGGTCAAATACGAAAGCCCCGACTTCGGGGGATTCAGCTTCGGCGCGATGTACGGATTGGGCGGGGTCGCCGGGACCTTTTCTCAGAACAGCGCGCAGAGCTTCGCGCTCGACTACAACACGAGCAGGTTCAACCTCGATGCCGCCTACACCTACGTGCGTTATCCGGGCATCGACAACGGTCACTCCGGAATACGCAACTTCGGCTTCGGGGGCGGGTTGTTTGTCGGACCAGCCTACTTCGACGCGCTCTACACGAACACAAAAAACACCTTCAACGGGGCGGCCGTCAATGTGTATGAGGTGGGCGGCATGTATCCGATCAGCCCGTTTCTTCATTTTGCCGCTGCCTATCAGTTTATGGACGGCAACGCCGTGCTCAACGGCAACAAAGCGCATCAGCTCAACGCGATCCTGGACTATGCCCTCTCTAAGCGGACAAATGTCTACGTAAGCGCCACCTATCAGCGTGCGAGCGGCAACGGAGCGCAAGCGCAAATCACGTTGTTCGGCCCCTCGGACGGCCGCAATCAGATGGCGTTGCGCATCGGCATGCAGCATCTGTTCTGAACGTCGAGCGCGAAACCGGGCGCAACGAGAGGCATCGGTCGGCAGTCTTGCGATTGCCGGTCGATGCCTTCGTCGTTCATCGGGGCTCGATGCGGCGCTTCAATACCGGCAGGCGGTGGATAGTCTTTGCGCGATGCGGATACAGGCATTTCGATTTGGCGACCCATCATTGAATCGAGCCTACGGGCCGGTATCTCAGTCCGTAGCGTACGTGTCATTTCCTCGATCAAGGCGGATTCGCATGAAAGATCTTGAAGGCAAGGTGGCCATTGTCACAGGCGGTGCGACGATTATCGGCGCCGCCGTCGTCGATGCCCTTCGCAACTACGGTGCCAACGTGGCGGTGTTCGACATCGATGAAGAGGGCGGCGCGCGCGTGGTCGCGCGCGATCCGGTGCATACGCGCCTTTGGCGGGTAGACATCGTCAATGACGAGCAACTCGTCAAAGGCGTCGCCGAGGTCGCCGAGCATTTTGGGCGCGTGGATTTTCTGGTGAATCTCGCAGCGACGTATCTCGACGACGGTGCGCGCTCCGGTAGACGCGATTGGCTCACCGCACTCGATGTCAACGTAGTCAGCGCAGTCATGGCGGCGCGTGCCGCGCAACCGTACATGGTGAAGGCGGGCGGCGGCGCGATCGTCAATTTCACGAGCATTTCTGCGAAGGTCGCGCAAACGGGGCGATGGCTGTACCCGGTGTCCAAAGCGGCGCTCATGCAGCTTACCCGCAACATGGCGCTCGATTTCGCGGCGGACGGCATTCGAGTCAACTCCATATCGCCCGGATGGACATGGTCGCGAGTCATGGACGAACTGACGCATGGCGACCGCGCGAAAACTGACCGTGTAGCGGCGGACTACCACGCGCTCGGACGCGTGGCCGACCCCGCCGAAGTTGCCGATGTCGTTGCCTTTTTGCTGTCCGGTCACGCTTCGTTCGTGACGGGCGCCGACTACGCCGTCGACGGCGGTTACTCCTGTATGGGCCCCGAGCAAGCCCGGCCCGCCATTGCCCGGTTGGCCGAATGAGCGGCTTGTCGGAGCGACCAGAACATTTATCAAGGAGAACATCGATGCGCCGAATCGTGATCGTAGGAGCGGGCCAGGCGGGTTTGCCGCTCGCGCTGGGGCTGCTGCAAAAGGGCTATGAGGTGACGGTTGTAACGAATCGCACACCGGACGATATTCGGAAAGGAAAAGTCATGTCGAGCCAGTGCATGTTCGGTCCTGCGTTGCAGATCGAACGCGATCTCGGGCTCAATCAATGGGAGCGCGCATGCCCTCCCGTTGAAGGGATCGGCTTTGCCGTCCCCCCTCCCGAGTCGAAAGGGGCCAAGCTGATCGACTGGAATGCACGCCTGGATGAATCGGCTCAGTCGGTCGATCAGCGCGTGAAGATGCCGACCTGGCTCGAACAAGTCGAAGCACATGGCGGCCGGGTGATCATTCAGGACGCCGGCATTGCCGAACTCGAGGTGCTGGCAGAGCAGCATGACCTCGTGCTTCTGGCCGCGGGAAAAGGCGAGGTGGTCAGGTTGTTCGAGCGGGACGCAACGCGATCGCCGTTCGACAAACCTCAGCGCTCCCTGGCGCTGACCTACGTGCATGGCCTCGAACCCTCGCCCGGGTATTCGCGTGTGTCGTTCAACCTGATTCCTGGCGTCGGCGAATACTTCGTGTTTCCGGCGCTGACGCTGTCGGGCCCGTGCGACATCATGGTGTTCGAAGGGGTGCCGCGCGGTCCCCTCGATTTCTGGCGCGAGATTCGTACGCCTCAGGACCATCTTGCCGCCAGCAAGCGCTTCCTCGAAACGTATTTGCCGTGGGAAGCCGATCGGGCACGCCGCGCCGAGCTGACCGACAACAACGGCGTGCTGGCAGGTGCTTTTGCGCCGACGGTGCGCAAGCCGGTGATGACGTTGCCGTCGGGCCGCCTCGTGTTCGGGCTGGGCGATGCCGTCGTGACCAACGATCCGATCACGGGGCAGGGCGCGAACAATGCCACGAAGGCTTGCAGAGTTTATTTGGATGCCATCCTTGCTCGCGGCGAACAGGCTTACACGCGCGAGTGGATGGAACAGACATTCGAACAGTTCTGGGATTACGCGCGCTGGGTCGTTCAATGGACCAATTCGCTTTTGAGGCCGCCGCCACCGCACATCCTCAACTTGCTCGGTGCGGCAACGAGGCTGCCGTCGCTCGCGAGCGCGGTCGCAAACGGTTTCAATCATCCGCCAAGCTACTTTCCGTGGTGGGCCGACGAAAGCGAATGCGAGCGTTTCGTAGCGAGTCACGAAACCGTGCCGTCGATCGACTAAGGAGGCCGACATGTTGCAATGCATGATCGAAACGAACCACTGCCGCGACGAGATCGACTCGTGGGGCGACGTCGACCTTCAGCCGTCGGCGCTGCGCAAGCTGCTCGGCAGTTATCCGACGGGCGTTGCGATCGTGACGACAAGCACGCCTGGCGGGCGACCGGTCGGCCTCACGATCAATTCGTTCGCTTCGTTGTCGCTCGACCCGCCGCTCGTCCTTTGGAGCCTTGTCAATCAGTCGTACAACCTGCCCGTATTCCGAGACTGCACGCATTTCGCGATCAACATTCTTTCCAGCGGCCATGAAGCACTGGCTCGCCGCTTCGCCAGCCCCGCGGTGGCCGATAAGTTCGCCGAGGTGGCTTGGCGCATGGCACCAGAAGGCGTGCCGGCGATCGAGGAGTCGATTGCAACGTTGGTATGCGTGCATGATCATTGCCGCGATACGGGCGATCATTTGCTGCTCGTGGGGCGAGTCGTACGCACCGCAAGCAGGACCGGCGAACCGCTCGTTTTTCACGCGGGGCGCTTCACGACGCTGCCCTCAACCCCCTGAGTCGTTCCGGCGAAGGGATATCCATGGAGTATAAAAATGCGTTCCCAGTCTAACGAGACCCTGCAGGCCCTGGCCGAACAGTTGGCGGCCGGTGCTGTCCGCGTGGTCGATCTGACACACACCTTGTCGCCGGCATTCCCGGCGCTGCAGTTGCCGCCGCAGTTTGGCCAGGTGCAGCCATTCAAGATCGAGCGGATCTCGCATTACGACGAAGCTGGCCCAGCCTGGTATTGGAACAACTTTTCGTGCGGCGAACACACGGGAACGCACTTCGATGCGCCGGTGCATTGGACGAGCGGGCGTGATTATCCTGACGGCAGCGTCGACACCATCGATCCCGCGCAATTCATCGCACCGGCTGTCGTCGTCGATGCCAGTGCGCACGTGGCGGATAACGAGGACTGGCTGCTCACAGTCGGGTTTTTGGAGGCGTGGGAACAAGATCATGGGGCGATCCCGAAGGGCGCCTGGCTACTGTTTCGCACTGACTGGTCGAAACGCGTCGACGATCCGGCTGCGTTCCTCAATGTTCGAAAAGATGGCGCTCATACGCCCGGGCCGACGCAGCAGGCGGTCGAGTGGCTCATTCGCGAACGCGAGGTCCATGGGTTCGGCGTCGAGACGATCAACACCGATGCCGGCCAATCCTACTCGTGGCCGCTGCCGTATCCATGTCATACGCTCATGCACGGCGCGAATCGTTACGGGCTGCAGTGCCTGAAAAATCTCGATCAATTGCCGCCGCGTGGCGCGCTCATCGTATCGGCGCCTTTGAAGATCGAGCACGGCTCGGGCAGTCCGCTTCGGGTGTTGGCGCTCGTCGGATGAGGCGATGAAGTCTCGGCCCCTCGGCGGTCAGCCTGAATCGCCAGGGGCGTCAAGCCGTGCGCGAGAAACTGTCCTTGCGCAACGTCTGGCTCGGCGTCTCGCCATATCGGCGCTTATAGTTGTTGCTGAAACGGCCCATATGTGCAAAGCCCCATCTGAGCGCGACGCCGGATACATTAGCGGCTTCCCCGCTCATCAATTCCGTGCGTGCGCATTCCATGCGCAGATCGCGCAGGTACTGCATCGGGCTGACGCCCAGAAATTCCTTGAAGCCCGCGTACAGGCTGCGCATGCTGACGCCCGCCGCCTGTGCGATTTGATCCGCTGAAATAGGCTCGTGAGCATAAGCCCTCAGGTAATCCGTCGCTCTCCGAACGTGTCGAGGCAGGATCGTGCCGCGGCGAGCCGGTGCCGGATTGCTGTAGCTGTGCTGCTGTGCGGCAAGCAGCGTCGAGGCGACGAGCTGTTCGATCTGGTCGACGACGAGTCGATGCGCCATTAGATCTGAACATTGTGTCGAGCAGTCGACGATGTAATTCAGCAGGCACTGCCAAAGCGGGCATGCTTGCCAACCGAACCCGAGCGTGAAACGCAGTGGGCTGTCGAGGGGATGGCCAAGCTGTGCGACCAGCGTGCGCTCGAGCAGAGAGCGCGCAATACGGACCATCAATTGATCGTTGCCGGCGCTCCACTTCATGCACGTGTCGTCGTCGGGGCTCAGAACCGATGCGAGCTCGGGGTGCGAGTCGATCCGTTGCGCGCCGCTTTGGATCACGGCGCTTCCCGCGAGCGGCATCTGCACCAAAAAGAAGTCTTCCAGCGGACCGGGGCCGATCTCGACGGCCGGTCCATAGCGAAGCCGGCTGACCGAGACATCCCCGAGCGGCAGGAAGTGCATCCTCGCGTCCAGTCGTTCGCTGCCGGATATCTTCAGGATGTGGGGCTTCATGACGCGCCCGACCATCGACCTCGCCTCGTCTGCGTCCGTCGACGCGAACAACAACATCCCCGGGCCGTCCTGGGCGCGCTCAAGCAGCTTCGCCGGCCCGGCGGCGCTCGAAGAGAAGGTCGCCTGCAACATGGCCATACCTTTATCAAAATCGAACCGGAGCAGCCGGGACGTCGAATCCCAAGGTTGCCGGAAGTACCAACACCCCAGCCTGCTTTAAAAGAATAGTACTGCCCAGGACCTTCGGCGAGGACGGAGGAAAACCCCGCCTTGAATGCGCGTCGATATCCCATTCGTGCAATCTATATCCGCATCCTGCGGAAAGTCGAGTTGCATGATTAATCATGTATTGACGCAGCGGTTCCCGCGCCCGAAAGTTGAGCACATGGGCACGACGTGCCGGAGCACACACATGAGAGGAGAACGATGGCTGAGCGATCGTTTGTCGAAGAGGTAAAGAAGCTGCGCCTTGGCGAGGGCGAATTGTTTAGCGGCGAAGGCATTTTGGCGGTGACGAAGGCGCTGCTCGAATCGGGTGTCGCGTATGTTGCCGGCTATCAGGGTGCGCCGATCTCGCACTTGATTGACGTATTGGCCGATGCGCAAGACATCCTTGCGGAATACGGCATTCGTTTCGAGAACAGCGCAAGCGAGGCGACGGCAGCGGCAACGCTCGCCGCCTCGGTCAACTATCCGTTACGCGGGGCTGTGACGTTCAAGGCGACCGTCGGCACCAATGTCGCGTCCGATGCGCTCGCCAACCTTGCATCGGGCGGTGTGATGGGAGGCGCGCTCATCATCGTCGGCGAGGACTACGGCGAGGGTTCATCGATCATGCAAGAACGCAGCCACGCGTTCGCTATGAAGTCGCAGATCTGGCTGCTCGATCCACGCCCGAATCTGCCGTGCATCGTGCAGGCCGTGAAGGACGGCTTCGAGTTATCCGAAGCGAGCAATACGCCGGTCATGTTGCAAATGCGCATTCGCGCCTGCCATGTGCATGGTCAATTCGTGACATCGGCCAATCGCCGTCCTGCATTCACGGTCAAGGATGCGCTCGAGAACCCCACGCGCGACGTCAGCCGAATCGTTTTGCCACCGGCCAGTTTTCTGCATGAAAAGGAAAAGGTGCAGGCACGATGGCCCGCGGCGATTCGCTTCATCCAGGAGCGTCAACTGAATGAGTTCTTCTCGGAAGACGCAGCCGATGTCGGGATCGCGTTGCAAGGCGGCACCTACAACACGCTGATCAGGGCGCTAGATAAACTCGGCCTCGCCGATGTCTACGGCGAATCGAAAATACCGCTGTACGTGATGAACGTCGCGTATCCGCTCGTGGATGAGGAGTTCGAGCGGTTCTGCAAAGGCAAGCGCGCGGTACTCGTTATGGAGGAAGGCCAGCCGAATTTCGTCGAGCAGAACGTGGCGAATATCCTGCGTCAACTGGGGCTGGGCACGGTGCTCCATGGCAAGGATTTGCTGCCGATGGCGGGCGAGTACAACACGGCGACGGTATACGCTGGCGTCAGAGGTTTCCTCGAACGCTATGGGATCGTTGTCCCGACACCTACCCCCATACCCGCACCTGCCACGCCGACGCGCCGCGTCATTCCCCTTGTCGAGGTGCGTACCGCGGTGCCTGTTGAGGAATCATCCGCGGCTTTGGACGCGGCGACGGATGGCTCAGAAGGAGAGGGGACGGAGGCGCTCGAACGCGCGGTCCATGCGCGCCCCCCAGGTTTTTGCACGGGTTGCCCGGAGCGGCCGATTTTCACTGCCATGAAGCTCGTCGAGCGGGAGCTGGGACCGCACCATGTGAGCGCGGATATCGGTTGCCATCTCTTCTCCATTCTGCCGCCGTTCAACCTCGGCAATACGACGATGGGATACGGGCTGGGTGGCGCCGGCGCCGCAGCGCTCAATGCGCCGGACGGCAAGCGCGCGATATCCGTAATGGGCGATGGTGGCTTCTGGCACAACGGTTTGACGAGCGGTGTCGCGAACGCGGTTTTCAATCGCAGCGACAACCTGACCGTCGTCGTCGACAACAGCTACACATCGGCGACGGGCGGTCAGGACATCTTGTCGTCCACGGCCGTCAATCCGACGCGCAGCACGGGACACGAGATCGAGCAGGCGGTGAAGGGGGTTGGGGTCAAGTGGGTACGAACGGTCAAGCGCACTTACGACCTGAAGACGATGACTGCGACGCTGCGCGAAGCGCTGACGACCCAGGTCAAAGGCCCCAAGGTGCTGATCGCGCAGAGCGAGTGCATGCTCAACAAGCAAAGACGCGAAAAGCCGAAGACACGCAAGGCGATCGCTGCGGGCGAGCGCGTCGTGCGCGAACGCTTTGGCGTCGATCCGGATACCTGTACCGGCGACCATTCCTGCATCCGGCTGTCCGGCTGCCCTTCGTTATCGATTCGCCCCAACCCCGATCCGCTGCGCCAGGATCCTGTCGCGGCGGTCATGGACAGTTGCGTCGGCTGCGGGCTTTGCGGCGAGGTATCGCACGCGGCAGTGCTCTGCCCATCGTTCTACCGTGCGCAAATCGTCAGCAATCCGACGCGCTGGGATCGTCTCCGCCAACGGGCGCGCGATGCGGTAATCGGCTGGCTGCAGCGCAGCGACGCCCGGCGTCGCGCGCGATACGCGTGTTGACGCAATACGTGCCGGCGCTGCGCAAATGGATGCGTCGTTGCACATTGGCCTATCGGGTACTGCTACCCGTCGTCGCTTCACGAGGAACATAGGAATGAAAGTTGAGCCGATCAAGATCGCCATTCTCGCCATGGGCGGCGAAGGCGGCGGTGTGCTCGCCGATTGGATAGTGAATCTGGGCGAAGCCAATGGATATTTCGCACAAACGACGTCGGTTCCCGGCGTCGCGCAGCGCACAGGGGCCACGATCTACTACGTCGAACTCTTTCCCGGCGCGGACAGCGCCGCGCGTCGGCCGGTGCTTGCGCTGATGCCGATGCCGGGGGATGTCGACGTTGTGCTCGCATCCGAGTTGATGGAGGCGGGGCGCGCCGTTCAACGAGGCATCGTGACGGCAGACCGCACGACGCTCGTCGCGTCACGCCATCGCGTCTACTCGATCGCGGAGAAGTCGGCGATGGGCGATGGCCGCGTCGATAGCGATGTTTTGGTGAGCCAAGCCTCCCGTGCAGCGAAACGGTTCATCCATTTCGATATGGCCGAGGTGGCGGAGCACACGGGCAGTGTGATCAGCGCCGTGCTGTTCGGAGCACTTTGCGCGGCCGACGTCCTGCCGTTCACTCGAGACCAGTTCGAAGCGACGATCGAGCGGGGCGGTGTGGGCGTCAAACCCAGCCTCAAAGCGTTCGACGCCGGTTACGCGCGTGCGAAACAGGGTGAGCCCGACGCGGCGGCCAAGTCGACGGAGCGTGAAACGGCTGCGGCGAAGCCGTCCCCGAGCCACCCCGCGGTCGCCGCGCTTGTCGAGCGTGCACACCGCCTGCCTGCCGCGGCGTCTGAAATTGCCGTTGAAGGCATCCGTCGTTTGATCGACTACCAGGATGTCGCCTACGCCCGTCTCTATCTTGACCGTCTCGATGCGTTGCGGTCCTCCACGGGCGGCGGCGATCCCGCGTTGCTGAGCGAGACGGCGCGTCATCTGGCGCTGTGGATGTCCTACGAGGACACGATTCGCGTCGCGGATCTGAAGACACGAAGCAGTCGCTTCGAGCGTGTGCGGGGAGAAGTGAGAGCGAAATCGGATCAGTTGCTGCAGATCAACGAGTTCATGCATCCGCGGATCGAGGAGATTGCCGAAACGCTGCCGGCTTCGCTGGGGCGATGGCTGCTTCGTCCGCACGCAGCGAACCGATTCGTGACGCGGTTCTCCCAAAGCGGGCGAGTCGTCAAAACGAGTTCGTTGGGCGGCTTCCTTCTGCTCTTCGGTTTGGCGCGGTGGCGCCGCTGGCGTAGGGCTACGCTGCGCTACGTCATGGAGACCGAGCGTATCGAGACGTGGTTGTCACGCATTCGAACGCTTGCGGCGAGCGACGCCGCTCTCGCACTCGAGACGGCGCAGTGCCAGCGCCTCGTGAAAGGATATGGCGACACGCACGCGCGCGGCTTGAAAAACTATGAAACGCTGATGGGTGTCGTCGATCGCCATTCGGCTTCATTGAAACCCGCCACGTTGCGCGAACTACGCGACGCCGCGCTTGCCGACGAGCACGGCAAGGCGCTGCGTGCCTGTATCGAGCGGCACGCGCTTTCTGCCGGGGATCTGCAATCATGAATCCGCGCAAGCTGAGTCAACGACACCGCATCCGCTTCGCCGAATGTGATCCTGCGGGCATCGTGTTTTATCCCCAGTATTTCGTGATGTTCAACAACCTGCTCGAAGCCTGGATCGATCGACTGATTCCCGAAGGCTTCGCGGGATACATCGGCAAGCATCGGCTCGGATTGCCTACGGTTCGATTGGAAGCGGAGTTTCGTGGCATCAGTCGAATGGGCGATGACGTCGAACTTACACTCGAAGTACAGCGTCTCGGCGGAAAGTCCATGACGCTTTCGCTTGCTTGCAAGGGAAGCGATGGCGACTTGCGTATGAGCGTGACGCAGGTCGTCGTGACCACCTCTCTCGAGACGCACCAAGCCATCGACATTCCCGTCGCGCTGCGCCAGGCGCTGACTTTGGAATCCATCAACGAATAGGGGAGACTATCGTGAAAATCGTCTGTATCGGCGGCGGTCCCGCGGGGCTTTATTTCGGACTCCTGATGAAATGCCAGGATCCGGAAAACGAGGTGATCGTAGTCGAGCGGAATCGGCCATACGACACGTTTGGCTGGGGGGTCGTGTTCTCCGACGCGACCTTGGACAACCTTCGGGAAGCGGATCAGGTTTCCGCAGAGAAAATTGCGGACGAGTTCAGTCGCTGGGACGATATCGACATCCACTTCAAGGACAAGATGGTCCGTAGCGGAGGGCACGGTTTTATCGGTATCGGGCGGAAAAAGCTGTTGAACATCCTTCAGGCCCGATGTGAAGAAGTCGGTGTGAAGCTGGTGTTCGAAACGGACGTCAAGGACGACCAAACCATAGCAAGGGAATACCAGGCCGATCTCGTCGTTGCCTCGGACGGCATCAACAGCGCGATCCGGACTCGATATGCGGAGGCGTTCCGCCCCGACATCGACCAACGGAAGTGCCGGTTCGTCTGGTTGGGAACGAACAAGATCTTCGATGCCTTTACCTTCATTTTCGTCCCGACCGAATACGGATGGTTTCAGGCACATGCGTACCGCTTCGAAGAGGGACGTTCGACGTTCATCGTCGAAACGACCGATGAAGCGTGGCGTGCGGCCGGTATCGACGCGATGTCGCAGGAGGAGGGCATTGCGTTTTGCGAGCGGCTCTTTGCCCCTTGGTTGCAAGGCGAAAAGCTCATTTCGAATGCCTCGCACCTGCGCGGATCGGCGATCTGGATTCAGTTTCCGCGCGTGATTTGCGGGAAGTGGGTTCATTGGACCAAGCCGGATGGAGCGGCGGGGCGCGACGTTCCTATCGTTCTGATGGGCGACGCTGCGCATACCGCGCATTTCTCGATCGGCTCGGGCACGAAGCTCGCCCTCGAAGATGCAATCGAGTTGAGCAACAGCCTCAAGGTCACCGATGGAGATCTGCGCGATGGGCTGGCCCACTATGAGGCGGTTCGCAGCGTCGAGGTGCTGAAAATTCAGAATGCCGCGCGCAATTCGACCGAATGGTTTGAAAACGTGTCCCGCTATGCGGCATTGGAGCCCGAGCAGTTCGCCTATTCGCTGCTGACTCGTTCGCAACGCATTTCCCACGAGAACCTTCGGATGCGCGATCCGAAATGGCTGACGGGCTATGAGCGCTGGCTTGCGCAGCGTGCGGGCGTATCGGCCGCAGGCGATGAACGCGCGTGTCCGCCGCTGCTCACGCCTTATACCGTGCGAAGCGTGACGCTGACGAATCGTGTGGTCGTGTCGCCGACGTTGCTGTATTCAAGTCACGATGGGGTGCCCGCTCCGTTCCACATGGTGCATCTCGGTAGCCGGGCGATGGGCGGCGTTGGCCTCGTGCTGACGGAGGCCACGGCCGTCTCGCCAGACGGGAGGATGACGCCGGGGTGTCCTGGTTTGTGGACGGACGAGCAGGCAACCGCTTGGAAACGCATTACCGATTTCGTCCATGCGCACAGCAGCGCGCGTATCGGAGTGCAATTGAATCATGCTGGCCGACGCGGCTCGACACAGCTCGGCTGGGAGCAGCCAGATCACCCGCTGCCCGAGGGCAATTGGGCGTTGGTTTCGGCAAGCGCGACACCGTACCTGGCAGGCATCTCGCAGGTTCCGCGGCAGGCCGGCCGCGAGGAGCTCGCGCGTATTCGGACGCAGTTCGCGGAAGCTGCACGTCGGGCTGCGGCGGCCGGCTTCGATTGGCTGGAGCTGCAGGCGGCACACGGCTGTTTGCTGTCCAGTTTCATATCGCCGCTCACGAATCTGCGCGACGACGAGTATGGCGGTTCGCTCGAAAGCCGTCTGCGCTTTCCCTTGGAAGTCCTGGCAGCGGTGCGCGAAGCATGGCCCAACCATCTACCGATCTCGGTTCGAATTTCGAGCACTGACTGGGCGGACGGCGGCACGACCGTCGACGAAGCCGTGGAGATCGCGAAACGCCTGCATCTTGCCGGTGCCGACTTGATCGACGTTTCGTCGGGAGAGGTCTCACCCGATCAGACGCCGATATACGGGCGCATGTACCAGACACCCATGGCAGACCGCATTCGCAACGAAGCGGGGGTGCCGACGATTGCGGTCGGTGCGATTACCGAAGCGGATCAAATCAACGGCATCGTCGCGTCTGGCCGAGCGGACCTTTGTGCATTGTCGCGCCCGTATCTGGCCAATTCTGCGTGGCTGCTGCACGAATGCGCAAAGCAAGGCTGGAGCGAGGTGCAATGGCCTCCTGCCTATTCGCTGGGCAGAGAGCAGATCGAGCGCAGTTTCGCCCGCACACGGATCTGAAGCCGAGGAATCATCCGACCGACCTACAGAACCTACAGGGTCTACAGGACCAACAGGAGATCGCACGATGACAAGGACAGCAGGATACGACCGATATCGGGAGCAGACGGCCGGACGTGCCGATGTGGAGGATACGCCCGAGCTGGTCGCGTATTACGAGCAATTGGCGAGCATGAAAACGGGCGCATTGTGGACCGTCGCCAACAAGATCGAGCCATGGCAGCCGAAATCGCAATCGGTGCCGGTGCTCTGGCGCTACCGCGATCTGCGCGACCATGTGCTGCGCTCGGTTGAACTCGTTACGCCTGAAAAGGCGGGACGCCGAGTGGTGTACCTCGATAACCCTGGACGACGGGACGTATCGGCTGCGGTGGGCTGGCTGTACTCGGGGTTGCAGGTGATGCATCCCGGAGAAGTCGCATCGGCGCATGCGCATTCGTCGTCCGCGCTGCGCTTCATCATGGAAGGGCGTGGCGCTTACACCATCGTCGATGGTCACAAGATGACGCTCGGCGCCAACGATTTCGTGCTGACTCCCAACGGCACATGGCACGAGCACGGTGTCGAGGCGGACGGATTGCCCTGCGTCTGGCAGGACGGTCTCGACATCCCGCTCGTCAATGCGCTTGAGGCCGGCTTTTACGCGGTTCATCCGGACCTGCACCAAGCCGTGACCCATCCCGTCGATGACTCGGCCGCTCTTTGGGGCGCTCCCGGATTGCGTCCGCAACAAGCGGGTTGGTCGAAAGCGTATTCGCCGCTCTTCAAGTATCAATGGGCGCCGACCTACGAGGCCCTCCAGAGCTACGTGAAGGCGGCCGAAGGCAGTCCGTTCGACGGCGCGCTGATGCACTACACGAACCCGGTTTCGGGTGGACACGTCATGGCGACGATTGGCGCGAGCATGCAACTGCTCAGCCCCGGCTTTGCCGGCAAGGCTCACCGCCACACGGGTAGTTTTCTGTATCAGGTTGCGAAGGGGTGCGGCTACTCGATCATCGACGGCCAACGCTTCGACTGGCGAGAACGCGACATCTTTTGCGTGCCGTCGTGGGCCTGGCACGAGCACGTCAACACGAGCGACCGCGAAGACGCCTGCCTGTTCTGCTTCAGCGACTTGCCGGTCATGGAGAAACTGGGCCTTTACCGCGAGGAAGCGCTGGCGGAGAACGGCGGCCATCAACCGATCGCCTGAATGGACGGCATCGAATACATCATCAACGCCCTTTGGATACTGCAACATGAAACTCGTCACTTATCGTGCAAATGTGAGTTCGGCCGCCCGTCTTGGCGCAATCGTCGACGACATCGTGGTCGATCTCGCGCGCTTTGGCGCGAATGTCGGCTGTGATCTTCCGGACGATATGTTGGATTTCATCGATCTCGGCCCGCAGGCCGTCGCAACGACGACCGCGCTGCTCGATCAGTACGCGGGGAACTGGCCGCTGGGCAGTGCCTGCCCGCTCGCGAACGTCAAATTGCTCGCGCCGATACCGCGCCCGCGCAAAAACATCTTCGGGATTGGTCTGAACTATGTGGAACACGTTGCGGAATCGAGCCGCACGCTCGATACCTCGAAGGACCTGCCGAAGCAACCGGTGATTTTCAGCAAGCCTCCGACCACGGTGATCGGGCCCGGCGATGCGATCGAGCACAACGAGGCGATCACGAGGCAGCTTGACTGGGAGGTGGAGCTCGCAGTGATCATCGGCACGCGCGCGAAGCGCGTCGGCGAGAGCGAGGCGCTCGATTACGTTTTCGGTTACAGCCTGATGATCGATATGAGTGCTCGCGATTGCCGGCGTGCGGGGCAGTGGATTTACTCGAAGGGGCAAGACACCTATGCGCCGTTCGGCCCTGTGATCGTCACGGCGGATGAGATTCCGGATCCGCAGACGCTCGACCTCAGCCTCAAGGTCAACGGCGTGATCAAGCAGGATTCGAACACGCGACACATGTTGTTCAAGGTGCCCGCGCTCATCGCGGACATCAGCGCAGGCATCACGCTGGAACCGGGCGACATCATCGCGACGGGCACGCCCGATGGCGTGGGAGCAGGCCGCGATCCTCAGGAGTGGGTCTGGCCCGGCGACGTCATCGAAGCCCGGCTCGAGAAGATCGGCGAACTGCGTCATCCGGTTGTTGCTGTCGGGGACGAAACGCTCACGCCTGATGCGTGACAAGCCGATAAGGAGGAATCAGACCATGTTGGAACTACCCTGTTTCAAGGCGGCCGCGGTGCAAGCCGCGCCGGTATTCCTGCAGACGGACGCCACGGTTGACAAAGTCTGCCGACTCATCGAAGAGGCAGCCGCAAACGGCGCGCAGCTCGTCGCGTTTCCAGAGGTGTTCGTGGCGGGTTATCCGTACTGGAGCTGGATCATGAACCCGGTCGAGGGCAGTCCGTGGTTCGAAAAGCTGGTGCGGTCGGCGATCGAATTACCGGGCCCTGAGATCGCGAAGATCGCGCAGGCCGCCGCACGTCACCGGATCAACGTCGTGATCGGCGTGAACGAGCGAAGCCGACACAGCATAGCGACGATCTACAACACGGTCGTGACGATCTCGGACGAAGGCCGCATCCTCGGCCGGCACCGCAAGCTGGTGCCGACCTGGGCGGAGAAGTTGACGTGGGCGCCGGGCGATGCTTCGGCGCTGCGCGTGCATGCAACCAGCGTCGGCCCGGTCGGTGCGCTTGCGTGCGGTGAGAACACCAATACGCTCGCCCGCTTCGCCTTGCTTGCGCAAGGCGAGCTCGTACACGTCGCCAACTACATCTCGCTGCCGGTGGCTCCTGCCGAGTACGACATGTCCGAAGCGATCAAGGTTCGCTCGGCGGCGCATTCCTTCGAAGGCAAGGTGTTCACGATCGTGTCCTGCTCGACGGTATCGGAAGAGATCATCGACGCCATGGCGGCGTCTCATCCCCAGGCGCGCACCATGCTGACCCGTCGAAACAGCGCGTTCTCCGGCGTGCTCGGTCCCGACGGCCGCGTGATTGGAAGCCCGTTGATCGACGATGAAGGCATCGTCTACGCGGACATCGATCTGGCTCGTTGCATCCAGCCGCGCCAGATGCATGACATTACCGGCCACTACAACCGCTTCGATATCTTCGACCTGCGGGTCAACCGCCGCCCACTACAATCCGCGCGCTTCGACGATCCGGTCGTAACAGGCACCCTCGAGGTTCCTTCGGAGCCGTCTTTGGAATCGAATCAGGAGACGCCGTCGTGACTCACGCACGCACATTTCGTATCGGCCAAATCGTCCCCTCGTCGAACACAACGATGGAAACCGAGATCCCAGCGATTCTTCGTGCGCGCGAAGCGTTCGCTCCCGAGCGATTCACGTTTCATTCGAGTCGCATGCGGATGAAGCATGTAACAAAAGAGGAACTGGCGGCGATGGATGCCGACAGCGATCGCTGTGCGCTCGAACTTTCGGACGCGCGCGTCGACGTGCTCGGCTATGCATGTCTCGTGGCGATCATGAGTATGGGGCTCGGGTATCACCGCGTATCGGAGGAGCGCCTCTATCGGCGTACTCAGGAAAACGGCGCGCCGGCGCCCGTAGTGACGAGCGCTGGCGCGCTGGTGGACGGCTTGCGCGCCCTTGGCGCGAAGAGAGTGTCGATTCTCACTCCTTACATGAAGCCGCTGACGCAACTCGTGATCGACTACATCAAGCATGAGGGCATCGAGGTGGTCGATAGCATTTCGCTCGAGATCCCCGACAATCTCGAGGTGGGGCGTCAAGATTCACGGGCCCCTATCGAGATTACGAAGCGCCTGAACACATCTGGCGTGGACGCTGTCGTGGCATCCGCATGCGTGCAAATGCCGTCGCTTGCCTCGGTCCAGCCGATCGAGGATCGGGTCGGACTACCGGTGGTGTCGTCCTCGGTTGCGACGACATTCATGATGCTGCGACGCCTTGGTCTCGATACGCGGGTGCCTGGTTTCGGGTCGCTGCTGTCGGGACGGTACTGATCGTGCCGGCTCGCGCCGTCCCATTGCGGGCCGATGAAAGAGGAGCGGTAGAATTCCCGCCATGCCAGGAGGACGAGGAGGCGGCGGCGGGAATGAGCAGAACGAAAGCATTTGTCGATAACTACCTGCCGGCGCTGCTTGGGCAAGCGTGGTATCTGGTGTCCACGGAGTTCCATGGCGTCGTGGAGCAGCGTGGGCTCTCCGTGCTCGAGTGGCGCGTGCTCTCGACGCTCGCGGGGCATGGGCCGATGACCATTTCGTCGCTTGCGCAGATGACCGTCAGCAAGCAGCCGACCGTTACCCGCCTGCTTTTGCGGCTCGAAGCGCAAGGTCATGTCGAACGCGCTACGAGTGAGAACGACCGGCGTTATACGCTCGTCAGGGCGACGCGTAACGGTCGTCGCCTCGTCGCCGGCCTGATGGCGCAGGCAGAGGAGCACGAGCGGACGATTCTTGCGCCGTTCAGCGCCGACAAGGTCGAAGCCCTGAAGGCGATCCTGCATGAGTTGATCGAGCGGCACAGACCGCACGGTTAAGCATCCTTTGCGCAGGCAGTGCCCATCTCCACGATTGCGCCGCTGGCCAGTGTCTTATTCGCTCCCGGATCTACCTGGGTCGATGCATTGAAAATTTCCCTGCCGCGAGCACTTCGAAGTAATCGGCGGGCCCGCCGCCGCGCAGAATCGGCCGCGCTTTAGCTGTGTCATATATCCCGTTCGGGAGCAGCGTGCGATCGATATGCACGGCGACCACCTCGCCGATGACCATCCAGGTGTCGAGCTGCGTCCCGGCCGCGTCTGCGAGTTGCAGTACCTGGCTGACGCGGCACTCGAGGGCGACCGGACTCTCGGCAACGCGTGGCACGGACACGACGATGCCGGGCGCGGGAGTCAGGTTCGCGAGACTGAATTCGTCTACCTCTGGCGGCACTTCGGCGCTGGTTCGATTGACCTGTTCCGCCAGTTGCCGCGTGGCGAGGTTATAGACGAATTCGCCCGTCGCTTCGGCGTTCGAGACGCTATCCTTTTTTCCGACACTCGAGAAGGCGACTAGCGGAGGGCGATAGTTGAACACATTGAAAAAGCTGTACGGTGCGAGGTTCAAACCTCTTTCGCGCCGGAACGTCGAAATCCATCCAATGGGCCTCGGGCCCAGGATCGACGGAAGAGGGTCGTGGGGCAGGCCATGACCGTCGATGACCTCATAGCTATGGATGCCTTGCGTTGTCATTTCAACTCTGTTCTGTCTCAAGTACGGGGGGGGGCACGGCGATCGCTCAACGTTCGGTAGACGTCAGACGAAATGCTTCAATGGACAATTCCAGCGCGCCACTCTGGGCCATCAAGTCTTCGGCGGAGATCGCCGCCTGGCTGACCATGCCGGCCGTTCGGGCAACCGAGTCGCTCAGCGTCGTAATGTTTTTGCCCACATCGTTGATGGCGATACTTTGCTGCTGCGTGGCGTCAGCGATCGAGGCTACGATGCTTTCGAGTTCAGTAATTGATGTCGCAAGCTGGTCGATCGTCTGTTCGTTGGCGAGGACGTAGCCGGCCCCCGTATCGATCTGCGCGACTGTGTCTTCGACCAGCGCGCGAATCTCTCCCGCGGCGCTCGAACTTCGCTGCGACAGCGCCCGAACCTCCGAGGCAACCACTGCGAAGCCGCGACCGTCGACGCCGGCGCGGGCAGCCTCGACGCTCGCGTTCAGTGCGAGGATGCTGGTCTGGAAGGCGATCGACTCGATCATGGCCGAGATGCCGGCGATGTGATTCGCGCGTTCAGTCACGGCGCGCATCGCGCTGCCCGCCAGTTGTGCCGATTCCACACCTCGTGCTGCAAGTGCCGAGGCGCTTTTCATTCCGCGATGCGCCGCGGCTGTATTGTCACTATTGCTGTGTACGGATTCGTTGAGTTGTTCGATTGCGACTGCTGCTCTTTCGAGCGATGCGGATTGCTGTGTGGCGCGCTGTGCGAGATCTGCCGTTGCAGAAGCAATTTCGCCGGCGGCATGTCGAGTCACGGAGGTGCCGGCGCGCATTTCTTTCACAGCGAGCAGGAATCCCCGTCGCATGACATCGAGGCTATGGCGCAAATATCGATGGCCTCGCCGGTCGCTGTCCGACACGGAACGTGTCAAATCTCCGGCGGAGAGGAGCCTGATTGTGTCGAGCGCCTCCCGGGCTTCGTCGTGCGCGAGTCGGCGGTCATGGATGAAAGCGGCCATGACGCCGGCGGCTGCGCCGATCAAGACGCTGTTCACCGTTGTAGCGGATGAAGGCGATAGGCAAAGCCGCTGTAGTAGGGCCGCGGCCGCGCCGGTTGCCAAGCCTGCCAAGACTGCGCAGATGCATTTTTGCGCCGATAGGGCGAATGTGGACGACAGCGAACGTATCGATCCGCGCGAGACGATGGCCCCTTCGCGCAATCGATATCGTCTGCCTCTACCAAGTCTCCATTGCTTATAGACGCCATCGGCGAAGGCAACCTGATCGGGGGCAGCGCGAGTACGGACGCTGATGTAGCCCACCACGGCATGTTTCCGAAAGTCAGGGGTGACGGTTGCAAGCACCCAGAATGCGCTACCGTCCGCGCGACGGAGTTTCTGAAGGCCCGTCCACGTGCGCCTGCGGCCGAGCGTGGCCCAGACGTTAGCGCCGACCTCCTCAGGCATGTCTTCGTGATAAAGGATCTTGTTGGAGGAGCCGATCAACGCGGACAATTCGTAACCGGTCACATGAACCCACCTTCCATTCAGATAGGTGATCTTCCCCTCCGCGTCGTTTCGCGTAATCAGGTACTCATCTTCGTCAAGCTGGTCTCGAAGCGGTGATGAAACGCTTTCCATGGGAGCGCGGGCAGGAGATAGGGGGGCTGTGGATGGCATTCGGGACAGTATTGCGTGGCTTGACGGGGAGAAGCGATCCTGAGAGCGCATTCCGAAGGCTCGGACTACCGATTTCTGCAAGAAATGGTTCGCGGATGTGTGGGGACGCGGTTCCGTAAAAGGCGAGATCATGGAGATCAAGCTCATCGACAAGCACGTCGACGACGCGCCCCGGTAGCGAGCGTGATGCACCTCACGGTGACGATAAGGACATCAAATCGAGCGCGGATAGCGCCCCGACGCTATCAGTCGAACTCGCGCGATCGGATGGAGAGGCACCATATGCTGACGTTGGTGAACATTGGCCGGAACTTTCCCGGCGTCACCTAAGCGAGCATCTATAGGCTGACCCACGGGGCGCGCGGTAGCTCGCCTGGCAGCTTCGGCGCCTTCGGGTTCTTGCTCTTCTTGGTCGCGGTTGCTTCGGTCAGGGGTTGTGCAACAAAGCCGAGTCAACCATTCGCGTCGTCTTGCGGACTACTGCAGGTCCGTGTCGTTCCGTAGCGCCTCGACCGCCATGTCGATGAAGGTGCGCACCTTGCGGGTACCGTGCCGGCCTTCGCGGTGCACAACGTGGATCGGCACGGCGGGGCGCTCGAAGTCTTCGAGCACCAGTGCAAGAGACCCTTCTTTCACCCCTCGTGCGATCTGATAGAGCGGCAGGCGCGTGATGCCGAAGCCTGCGACAGCGCACTCGGCCGCAGCCTCGTTCATCGTGGTCGTAAATCGCGGCTGCAGCCGTATCGTTGCAGACTTGCTGCCGTCTCGGAACCTCCACTCGGGCGTTGGCGTTATTCCCGTGGCGGCTATGACAACATGCTGCGACAGGTCTTCGGGGCGTTTCGGCGTTCCACGTTGTCGCAGATAAGTTGGCGACGCACAGAGGACCTCGCGCACTTGGCCAACCTTGATAGCTTGCAATGAAGAGTCAGGCAACTCGCCAATGCGTATCGCGACATCGACTCCCTCGTCCACCAAGTTGACCATCCTGTCCACGAACCAGCAGTTGATTTCGACCGCAGGAAATTGAGATAAATAGTTGCGCGCAATCGGGGAGACATACATGCACCCGAAGTTCACCGATGACGTAACGGTGAGTTGGCCTCGCGGCAATGCGTGCGCACCAGCGGCCGCGCTGTCGGCCTCCTCAATGTCCACGAGGATTGTCCGGCAGCTTTCTGCGTACCTCATTCCCGCCTCAGTGACCCTTACGGAGCGCGTCGTGCGCGTCAGTAGTCTTACGCCCAGACGTTCCTCGAGTTCGCTGACGGCGCGCGTGACGACCGAGGGCGACACATTGAGCCGGCGTGCGGCAGACGCGAAGCCACCGGTCTCCACGACCGCGATGAATGTAGCCATGGCCTGTATTCGATCCATCGATGAACGTCCTGCGAACTTCGGGTCAAGCAATAGCGCCAGAACCCGGATGTGTTTACTGATATTTCGACAAGAGTGAATTGCAGTCCGCAGCGATTCTAAAGGTGGGCGTGGCGAAGGATCATTTGCGCCACGGACACGGAATCGCCTGTTCGGACATCAACAAAGGATCATTCATGAAGCTCTACCACCACCCCCTATCCGGCCACTCGCACCGCGCGCGCCTCTTCCTCAGCCTTGCCGGCGTGGAGCATGAGTTGGTCGAGGTTGACCTCGCGGCCGGCGCGCACAAGAAGCCGGAGTTTCTCGCACTGAACCCGCTCGGGCAGGTCCCGGTGCTCGACGACGATGGCACCATCGTGGCAGATTCTAACGCGATCCTTGTCTACCTCGCGAAGAAGCTCGGCCTGCACGACTGGCTGCCGCAGGACTCCACTGCGTCGGCCGCGGTACAGAAGTGGCTCAGCGTGGCGGCTGGGCAGATCGCCTATGGCCCAGCGGCAGCACGGCTCATCACTGTGTTCGGCGCCGACTTCAGGCCCGAGGAAGTTATTGGCCGCGCGCACGCGATCCTGGCGGTGATCGAGGCACAACTCGCAGGCCGTAGCTTCATTGCCGACTCGAAGCCCACCGTGGCGGACGTGGCGTTGTACAGCTACATCGCCCGTGCGCCCGAAGGCAACGTCGACTTGCTGGCCTATCCGAATGTGCGCGCGTGGCTCGCGCGGATTGAGGCACTGCCCGGCTTCGTCGAGTTCGGCAAGACGCCGGTCGGCCTGGCTGCCTGACGCACCCACAGTCCCGAGAGACCGGGGAAGACCGACAACCCTTGCACGCGAGAGTTCTATGAAAACCCAGTTCAACGCCCCCGCCGATTCGCCCTGGCACGCCGGCGAACTCGCCATCCAGGAGAGCGCCGGCGCGGTACGGGCCATGGACCTGCCGGGGCGCCTGTACGTTAGGAACTTCTTGCTCGATCAGCATCGCACCTTCTATCCGCTGCTGCACTTCATCGTGCTCGGCGCGGTCGACCCGCAGGGCGATCCGTGGGCGACTGTGCGCGCTGGCGAGCCCGGGTTCCTTCAGTCGCCCGACCCCGCGACGCTGGTCGTGCGTGCCCCGCGCGATGCGGCCGATCCTGCCGAAAGCGGCATGGAGGACGGCGACGCGGTGGGCGTGCTCGGCATCGACCTGATGACACGCCGGCGCAACCGCATGAACGGCAATCTGCGCCGCTCCGGCGAAGGCACGTTGGACATCGGTGTGGTGCAGAGCTTTGGCAACTGCCCGCGCTACATCCAGAACCGGGAGTTTTCGTTCGCACGCGACCCGGCGTTGCCTTCGAGCGAACCGGCGGTCCACCTCGACGCGCTCGACGCGCGGGCACACGAGCTGATCGAACGGGCTGACACTTTCTACGTCGCTTCGTACGTGGACGGCCAAGACGGCATGCGGCAGGTTGACGTGTCGCACCGCGGCGGTAAGCCGGGATTCGTGCGCATCGGCAGTGACGGCGTGCTGACCATTCCCGACTTCTCGGGCAACCTGTTCTTCATGACGCTGGGCAATCTCCTACTCAACCCGAAGGCGGGCCTGCTGTTCATCGACTCGGATACCGGCGACGTGCTGCAGATGACCGGTGATGCAAAGGTGATCCTCGATGCTCCGGAGATCGCGGCCTTCGAAGGCGCCGAGCGCTTGTGGACCTTCACTCCTCGTCGCGTGGTCCACCGCCCCGAAGGCCTGCCGCTGCGCTGGAGCATGACGGCAGACGGCTGGTCGCCCAACCTGCGCATGACCGGCAGCTGGGAAGACGCGGACCGGCGCATTGCGGCGAAGGCGCTGGCCCAGCGATGGCGGCCTTTCCGGGTGACCCGCGTGGAGCAAGAAAGCAGTTCCGTGCGCTCGCTATATCTTTCGCCCAACGACGGCGTCGCGACGGTTCTTCCGCTGCCGGGCCAGCACCTGCCGATTCGTATGATGCTGCCAGACACCGCTGAAGTGCTCTTGCGCACTTACACGTTGTCGCTGGCGCCCTCGGACGGCGAGTACCGTATCAGCGTGAAGAAGGACGGTAAGGCCTCGCGGCACCTGCACGGCCTCCGCGTGGGCGACCTGCTGGAGGCGCGGGCACCGGCTGGCATCTTCACGGTGGATGCCGCGCAACGGCGGCCGTTGGTGCTGCTTGCTGCGGGCATCGGCATCACTCCCCTCCTTGCAATGCTGCGGCACCTCGTGCATGAGGGCGAGCGCACGCGGACCTTGCGGCCTACCTGGCTGTTCCAGTCGGCGCGCACGCTCGAAGAGCGCCCGTTCGACGCTGAGCTCGCCTCGCTGGTGGAAGCCGGCAAGGGGGAGGTTCGGTGGGTGCGCACGCTCAGTCAGCCTGGCGCTGCGGTGCTTGGCCGCGACTACGACAAGGAGGGCCGTATTGACATCGAATTGCTGAAGGCTACGCTGCCGTTCGGCGACTATGACTTCTACCTCTGCGGCCCGCCCGGCTTCATGCAGACGACCTACGACGGGCTGCGCGATCTCAACGTTGCAGACGACCGCATCCATGCTGAGACCTTCGGCCCTTCCTCGCTCAAGCGTTCGAGCGATGCCGGCACCCGTGCGGCCGAGGCGGCCATATTGGCACCCGCGGCCACGGAATCGGTGCGAGTGGTCTTCACTGAGTCGGGTGAGGAAGGGCGCTGGAACCCCGAGGGCGGCTCGCTTCTCGACGTGGCGCAGGCGCGGGGGCTCACACCGCCGTTCGGCTGCCGTGGCGGGAGCTGCGGCACCTGCAGAACGCGTGTGCTCAAGGGCGCGGTGACCTATGCAACACAACCGTCGTTCCAGGTAGAAGCAGACGAAGCGCTAATCTGCTGCGCGGTACCGGCGCAAGGCATGCATGCGTCGAATGAAGCGCTGCAGCTGGCAATTTAGCGTTGCGGAGTTGATCTGAGGCGTTTCCTGTAGCCAGTTGGATGGTGAGTTCTCTCGTAAGCTCGAAACGAGGAGAACTCATGAAGACGCGATGTACCGACGAACAAGTGGTGCGCATCCTGCGAAGCCGAGAGCAAGCAGGAGTCGATCCGAGACGTTTGCAAGCGCCACAACATCACCGACCAAACCTTCTTTCGCTGGCGCAACAAGTTCGGCAGCACGAATGTGGCCGAGGCCAAGCGGCTGAAGGAACTGGAATCGGAGAACGCCAACCGAGCGCGAGCGTCGTGTGCTTGCGCCATTCGGCATCGCGCGCTCCCTGGAACCCAAGAAGGCCCGGCGGCAGTCGATCGACCTGCATAAGGATCCCGTTGTTGCGCGCAAAGTAAATCTGAGCCACGGGGGATGCGGCCAAAATCTTGGACCGGTTCATGCCGCGATCCCGAGGCTCTCACGGTATTCGAGCGGGCTGAGAGAGCCGAGGGAGACCTTGATTCGCTTTGCGTTATACCAGCGAGTGCATCCGGTTACAGGAGCGCCGCGGGCAAGGCTGTTCGAAGAACGCGAGCGAGAAACGCTGCGCAAGCTGCCAGCATTCGCAACACTCGGCCGAAGAAAACTGACGCGCGGTGGCGTGCGTCAGCGCAACTCAGCAGGAAGATTGCCGGCGCTTGAACGCGAGCTGCGAGGATCGCGGGCCAGCGTGAGCAAAATCACGAGAACGGCCAACTCGACGCCCGCGAACAGTCCAAATCCAGCGAGGAACGAGCCCCCGCTGCGCTCGATGACCCACCCCATCGCCGCCGGTGCGACGAACGTGGCGAGGATGCCTCCGATTTGGGCGTAGCCGATCGCGCTTGTGGCGAGTTCTTTGCCGAATCGCTCAGTCAAGGCACTGAAGATGGCACCCCCGTTCAGTACGGCAACACCGCTGAAAATCGTGACCGCGACCAATGCACCCCACGGCACGGCCCGGGTCAACACCGCCATGAACGCGAGCGCGGAGGCAGCTGCCAAAGCGGCGCCCACCTTGACCATGACAAGCCGATCAATCCGATCCGCAAGCAAGCCTCCGATCAGCAGGATGACGATTTGCGACAGACCCATGGCGCTGCCAATCACTGCGGCACGCTCCAATGGCATCCGATGAACTGCGACAAAGGCTGGCACCAACCACGTGGCTGTCGCCGCGAGCGCGAACGTTGCACCGAAGATCGCTGCCGCCCCGGCGTAAAGCCACTTGGAGGCGAAGACGACCCGCGACGGCGTGTTCTGCGCGGAAGCGCGCGCGCCTCCGGATTCCATGCTGCTCGATGCAGGCGGCGCGTCCCGCAGCATCAGCCAGCCTGTCAGCGCTACCACAATCGTGCAAACAGCCAAGCCGCAGAAGAAGACTCGCCAGCCATGGGCTTGCGCCAAGGGGACACCCACCGCGAAGTCAAGCGTGATGGCGAGGCTGTAGGAGGCGAGCAACGCTCCGATGGCGGAGCCATGGCGCTTCTCAGGAAACCAGCCGATTATCAGTCTCATCGCGCCGATCCAGACTGCGGCATCGAAGACGCCGACTATCAACCGGAACGCCACGAGCTCAAAAAAGCTGGTACTGAGCACCTGCGCTCCCATGAAGAGGCCGGTACCGAGAAGTCCGAAAGAAAACGTTGCACGCCCACCGATCCGCCTGACAAGCGGAGACCAGACCAGCATGCCAATGCAGTACGACAGACCAAAGGCCCCCTGAGCCAATCCGGCTTGGGCGGGAGTCAGAACCAGATCTGCTGAGATGAAGGACATGACGGCGGCAAACGCATACCAGTCCGCGGCTAGGAAGAATTCCCCGACCAAGCAACACACGATTGCGACAATCTGGCGTGAACGCACGTTGCCGGGCGTTACGGCTGACGCTGACAAGACCTTCGACATTTCCGAGCCTCTTTTCTGTTGATCAATCGGGTTGTCCTGAAAGATTCAGTGTAGAAGGCTCAAATGCGCCCAAGCTAGCCGCTCGCCGCAAATCTCATCCGCTTTCCGCAGGACGAACGAGGTGCTGCGCTAGACACGCCGCGAGTTGAGTCCGGTTGACAGCTCCGAAGCGCGCACGCAACCGCTCCACATGCTCCTTGGCTGTCAGCTCAGAGATGCCGAGCTGCCGCGCGATTGCTTTGTTCGTCGCTCCATCGAGGACGAGTTGTCCGACGTCTCTCGCGCGCCCCTCCAGCTTCATCAGATGGCCGCCCGGGTTGTCAAGCGTGTAATCCGAGGCTGCCGACGCAAGTCGCACGTGAATATCCGATGCATGCGACACGGCTCGGCACACCCTCTCCAATACAGCGAGATCACCGACGCCAAACGGACAGTCGTCGCGCTGCCGCACCACATTCAGAGTCCCGACCATCCGTCCGCCGCAATGCAGCGGACCCTGCATCGAGTCGCCAAATCCCCATCGCTTGAGATGCCCGGCAATGGCGGCCTGGCTCCAGTCACCAGGTGCGATGGCACAGCGCGCGCTTGCGGCGCGACCGCTTCTACGCACCAGTCGCAACACCGGGTCCACTCGCCTCAAACCGTGCTCGTACTCCTCGACGAACCCCGTTGCGGCCCCCTCGGTATGGACAACTTGCGGGAACGTGCCGCTTCCACCGAACAGAAAGAAGCCCGCGGCGGCGGCACCGAACAAGCGCTGTCCCATGTCCACCGCAGTGGCAGCGAGGAGCTCTCGATCAACAACGGTCGTGATCTCCAAGACAGCATCAGCCAACACACAGCCACCGTCTAACGCGGAAAGCTCGTTCCACCTGGCCGCTCGTGCGCGGCCCTTCATCCCTCCATTTGGAGGGATGGCTCTGCTTGACCTATCCGCTACTATTTGCGCCATCGGACAAAAGAAAGGTTGAGCTTCGGTGAACAAGTCAATGACCCACAGCACTCGCGCCGCAAGCCTGCGACCCGCAGGCCACGTCAATCACTATGATACGTGGGAAGTCGCGACACCTGCGCACTGCACACATTATGTTCGTTGCCTCATCGGCGTCGAATCCAGAGGCGCTGATGCCAGCGCCTTGCTCGCGCGCGTAAGCAACACGTTTGGAGGCGCGGTGGGGCCGGCCAGCCTCGGGCGCGGCATCTCGACGGGCGCCGACGGCGAAAGATCCGACATCTTCTACGCCTACTGGAACTCGCCTGCGCACTATGCTTCGTGGCTCACAACGCCACGGGTCGCCTCGCTCTGGACTGATGATGGGATTCTCGAGGGCCCGGTAGGACTGTGGCGAGAGTCCATGGTCATCCCTGTCGAACGCAACGAAACCAACTATTCGAACGACGCTGCTTACGATGGGATAGCGCAGATCGACAAGCAGATGCGCAAGACCGACGTGCATGGCTACTGGGGATCCGCCCGCGAACGCATTCCCGCCAGCGCTCGCGACACGATGCCGTCCGCCGCGCCCGATTTCATGCTTCGACCGGCGGCAACCACGGAAACGCTGGGCCGACGCGTCCGGATCACTCTCCCCGGAAACACTTGCGTGATCCGTTCGTTCCAGGACTGGTCGCAGGCACAGGCAGCCGAAGTCGATTGGTATCTCGGAAACGTCGAGCCGGTCTTGCGCGTCGGCTTGGACTACCTCAACGGCAACAGGACCGAGGCGAGGTGCTACGGCATGCGCTACATTCGCGAATACGACGTGAGCGGGACCGTCGATCTGAATCGCACGAGCACGTTCGGCTACTTCGAGTCATTGCAGACATTGGAGCGGTGGACGCACACACATCCCACACATCTGAACATTTTCCAAGCCGCCATATCGATGGTCCAGCGCTTTCAGGGCGAGGTTGCGGTGAAGCTTGGACACGAGGTGTCGGTGCTGCCAGAAGGCATGCTGTCAGCCGAGTACATCAACTGCGCTCGATCCACAGGCTTCCTGCCGTGGTCCCACGGGGACTAGATCCAAGTTCCTGGCGTTCTCCGGCCAGGAGCGGCGCAAATCGGATAGCAATTCGACCTAGCTCCATCCTACTGTCTGCTTTCCAAGAACGATCGAAAGGACTCGTTGTGACCTCTCATTCCGCAATCCAACCCATCATGCCGTCTCCGCGGCAGAGCGTCCGCGTCGCCGGCGCCAATGGCGTCTCCATTGCCGCGCAGGCCTGGGGGCCCGCCGATGGCCCCGCGGTTCTGCTGATCCACGGCTTTTTCGGTGGAAGGTTTTCGTGGGCCCCGCTGATTCGCGGGCCGCTGGCCAGCAAGGCGAACCTTGTCACCGTGGAACTGCGTGGGCACGGCGCCTCAGACAAGCCAGCAGAACCATCTGCCTACGCCGACAGCAAGGTGTGGGCGGACGATATCGCGGCGGTCACGTCGGCCCTGGGCCTCAAACACTTCATCCTGGTCGCACACTCCTACGGCGGCGTTGTGGCGCTCGACTATCTGCGCCACAAGGGAAGCTCGGCAGTGAAGGGCCTGCTCCTCCTTGCAGCGGTCGCGGAGCCACCCGGAGTTGCACAGGATCACGTCCGACCGGACACGCTGCCCGCATTGCAGGCGTCCACCAGCCAGGATTTGTCGGAGCGGGTGGGCGCGATTCGCGGCTTCGTTCAGGCGATCTCACGAAGCCCACTTCCCGCGGACCTTCACGACGCGTTGATCGCGCAAGGAGCCATCTCCACTCCGTTCATGCCGGCCGGTGCGTTTGCCCGACAGCCGGTCAGCAACGTGGATGTTTTCAAGAAGCTCGACATGCCGGTGGTCTTTGCCTGTGGAAGCCACGAGAACGTTGTCACGCAGGCACTTGTGGAACATGTGCTGCGGGCTGTGCCGCGGGCAACCAGCCGCACGCTGGACAACGTGGGCCATCTGCCGCAAATCGAGGCAGCCGACCAAGTCGCAGAATTGATTGCTGATCTGATCGCATCCGGTTCCAGTCAGTAGGGCAAGTCACCGCTCCATCGATGATTATCACCATCCCGGACCACGACGCTCGCCCGACGCATTGCGGCGAAGCCTAGATGGCGTCAGGTGATCCAAGGTGAGCGGGGGGCGGCCGTGGCCCACTATAGTCGCGGGCGCCCCGGGTTTCTCGCCACGCCCGGCGGTCACACGCTGAATATCGGCGCAGTTCCAGCCGTCGGCGACCCAGTCCGCGCGAGCCTGGACAGCAAGCCTCTCGTGGGAGGTCTTGGCATCGACATGATGGCGCCCCTTCCGGTTCGAGTGGTCGATGACACTTCCGCTCTGGCACATCGATGCCGCTATCGGGTGGGGGCGTCCATCCCATTGCTTACCCTCCTCGTTCAAGTGGACACAATCGTCGCCGCTCTAGCCTCGCAGGAATAGGGTATGGCGTCGGTCATCGATCGCTTACGATGCAAACAGTGGCCGCGACGAGCGCGACGCGGGTGAGCAGTCGATTCATGGTGTCTCCGGTCTTGTTGGGTAAAGGGGGGATCTCGTCGAAGGCACAGGTGTAGCGCCAACGAACGCCGGTCGGCGTCCGGTTCGACGGACGCTAACGCGTGACATTCGGTCTAGGGACGGGGGGCAGGGCCGCGATATCCGCCAACCGGAACCCGCTATCCGTTTCTCGCAACCCATTCGCCTCCGCCTGTTCAGCGGCGTGTTGGCGCTCGGCAGGAGAGACGCAGGCGGCCGTCGATGCTGCTGCCGGCGTGTTAACGGCCCGCGCGCGACAGGGTCTCGCGCGGCAGTTCGCCGAAGCGGCGCTGGTAGTAGGCCGAGAAACGCCCGAGGTGCCCGAAGCCGCAGTCACCGGCCACGTCGGTGACGTTTCGGTCCATGCGCTCGAGCAGCTTGCGCCGCGCCGCGTCCAGGCGCAGGTCACGCAGCCAGGTCATGGGGCCTACGCCCGTCTGGCGCATGCACTCCATGTAGAAGGTGCGCTCGCTCACGCCGGCCGCGCGGGCCAGGTCCTCCAGGGCCAGCGGCGCACACAGCCGGGTGCTGACCCAGCGTTCGGCCGCCTGCAAACGCTCCGAGGTCCCGAGCAGCGAACGGACGCCGGCCTTGCCCGCCGGCGACGTTGCCAGCGACTGTTCGACCCAACGGCGCATGTGCAGCAGGGTAAACAGCGCCATGCCGTCTTCCATGTGGTGAACCCATGCGGGGTCGCGCAGCGGCGATGCGCCGTCCTCCTGCCCCGGCACCGTGGCCAGCAGCGATTGCAGCAGCACGGCCCACTGGCGCGCGGCGCTGCCGTCAAGCAGGTAGCCCGGCTGCGCGCCGGGCGCGCTGCCAAAGCCCTTGAGCTGAGACACCCCGCCGCGCATGAGGGCGTGCGGCACGCGAACGATGATCTGCTCGCACGCCTCGCTCCAGGCGAGCTTGAGCTGCCGGTACGAGGGCAGCACCGCCACCTGGCCCGGCCCCACCTCGAGCTGCTCGCCGCCGGACTCCACCGACATCGTGCCGCGCAGGGGCATCTGCACCAGACTGAAGTCTTCGAAGGGGCGGGGCTTGACCTCGACCTCGGAGCCATAACGCAGCACCATGACCTGCACTCGGGGCGTATCGGCGCGGAACATGGCCGCATCCACGCTGCCGCGGCCCCACTGCACCTCGTGATCGATCAGGGAATCGGTCAGCAGCTGGTGTGAGCGGCTGCGCACAGCCGAGCGGAACACGCAATGGCGGTACACAGGACTCAGGTCCAGCTCGGTCGGATGCGCCGCCGCCGAGGGCGAGAGCAACGGGGGGGCAATGTCGGCATGCACGAGGCACCTGCTTTTCACACGTGGGGCGTGCAATTTGCAAGAACGATACCGGTGCCCGCAGGTGCCCGACAATCGGGGTTTCACTAAGCGCCCCGCCCGATGGGCCCGTCTTGGCGGAAAACGGATAATCATTGCGGTTGCTGGCCAAAGCGGCGCGGCCAGGGCGCCACGGTGCGCGGCCGCGATCAGGCGCGACCCGCCGCCCGTTCCGGCCGCTACGCGTCCAGCGCCGCGAAGCCGCTGGCCACGTCGGTGATGGTGGCGATGAGCGACATGCTCGCCAGCGCGGCCTCGTGCGTCTCCCGTGAGCCAGCGGAACAGGCGTCCTGCGCGATCCAGACCTCAAAGCCACGGTCGGCCGCGTCGCGCACCGTGCCCTCGACGACCGAGTGCGTGGCCACGCCGCCCACCAGGAGGCGCGCCACGCCCAGCATGCGAAGGGTCTGCTCAAGCGCTGTGCCCGCGAAGCCGCTGATGCGCGTGTGTGTGAACACGAACTCGCCGGGCCGCGCGTGCGGCGCCAGCCCGTCGAGAAAGTCCGCGCCCCACTCGCCGTCCTTGACCGCACCGAGCTCGACGGTTTTGCGAAACACCGGCGTGTTGAGCGGGCAGTCCGAGTAGTCGGGGCGGAAGGCGATGCGCACGTGCATGACCGGCCAACCGCGTTCGCGCGCGCCCGCGAGCAGCTGCGCCCCCGCGCCCACCACCGCCGCCCGCCGCGGGTCGTTCGCATCGACGCCGACGCGAATCTTGCCGTCCGGGTGCAGCACCTCGTTCTGGTAGTGCAGCGCCAGCACGGCAGTGGTGACGGGTGTCACAGAAACACCTCGAGGTTCGAAAAGATCGCGTCCAAGTTAACCAGGTTGACGCGCTTGAGGTGCAGCCGCCAGCGCCCGTCATCGCCCGACTCGAGCTTGTGGAACACGCGCCCGGCGAGCTGCCGCTGGTCCAGCCGGTACTCAGTGACCTGCATGCTGGACGACACGATCAGCCGGCCTTTGGCGTCGAGGCCGTCGATCTGCACTTGGCCCACTAGCCGGCTGCTGCGCGTCACGGGTTGCTGCGACCAGTTTCGCGGGTTGGTGATGCGGCGCACGCGCAGCTCGCGCAGCACCGCGTCTTCCCAGAACATCGAGATCTGGTCGAACGGCGACTGCTGCCCATGCTGGCGCGGCACCCAGTAGCGTCCCTCGGGCGTCCACAGGCCCAGCCATTCGTCGAAGCGGCGTTCGTCCAGCAGGCGCGCTTCATTGAAGAGGAACTGCTCGACGCCGCGGATGGCCTGCGCGTCGAGTTGCGCGCCGCTCACCGGCACGGTCGAGTGGTCGAAGGTTCGATCTAGAAGGTTCACGCCTGGGCTCCTGCGGTGCTCAATGGGGTGCGGCCGGTCCAGGCTGCTTCTTGTTCGGGGGACACGTCGTCGCCCAGCATGTAGTGGCGCCACGCGGCCATCTGGTTGCGCATGGGCAGTTCGCTGGTACCATTGATGGACACGGCCCCGCCGTCGGGCATGGACTTGTCGGTGCCCAGGTAGCGGTGCTGCGACACCCAGTCGCCGCCGCGCGAGCTATTTCCCTCCTGGCAGCGGCGGTAGAGCTCGACGTCGTCGGGCATGACGTTGGACGAAGGCGAGTTGATGAGGTTGGCGTAGACCAGCGCGCGGTCGAACACCGCCTGCGGCGCCTCCTTGCAGCGGAACACCTGGATCTCGATCAGAGTACGGTTCACCGCGATGGGCCGTATGACGCGGAACTGCTGGAACACATTGTGGGGCGAACCGCTGCCGTAGATGATGGTGTTGTGGCGGTTCATGCCCATGACCTGGCGCGCGCGCTCGGCGCCATGGGCGGCGGTCAGCGACTCGTGGTGCGCCTTGGTGACGGCGTCCTTCTCCGCAGCGTTGGGGTCGAAGATGCCCTCCATGTAGCCATGACCATAGGGGTAGGCGCGCAGCTCGAGCGCCTCCCAGAAGGCCCAGGGTTCGCCGTTGCCTTCCTGAATCAGCAGCTCGAAAGGCATCTCGCCAATGGCCTTGGACTGCTCGCGCGCGGCGACGACCGAGGACTCGTGCGTGGCCGGGGCGTGCATGGTGTCATGCAGGTTCTCGTAAAACACTTTCCAGTTCGACTGCTGCATGACGCGAAAGACGCCACCCGCGACCTCGACCTCGCCCACGGGCGAGCGGTCACACATGTTGTCGATGGTGCTCGCGCTGCCACCAAGGAACTCGCGCAGGTCGGGGCCGCTCGCGCACTGCGAGGCGAAGACGAATCCGCGGTACTCGTCCACGCGCGCCAGGCGCTTCATGGAGAAGTCTGGGTTGTCGGCGCTGTAGCAGGTGCCTTCCAGGCCGGCGCGCAGCGGCAAAGACATGTGCGAGCCGTCGAGCTTGAAGGTCCAGGCGTGGTAGGGACAGCGGAAGAACTTGCCCGCGCAGCCGTCGCCTTCGGGGACCAGCTTGGCGCCCTTGTGCGGGCAGCGGTTGTAGAGCACGTTCACTTGGCCGTCGCTGCCGCGCACCATCACCACGTCCTGGTCGCCGATGCGCGTCGAGTGGTAGTCGCCGGGCTTGGGCACCTGACTTTCGTGGCCGACGTAGATCCAGGCCTGGCCATAGATGCGGCTCATCTCAAGATCGAAGATGTCTTCGTCGGTGTAGAGCCGTTTGTGCACGCTGCCCGGCCTGAACAGCTTTGCCAGTTCGTCGTTCGTCATGGGTGACCTCGTGTCGATAGGGACTAACGAAAGGGAAAGAGTGACTGCAAGTTTGAGCGCAGCCCAGGGCCGGCGCTAGCCAACTTCCACATCGACCGGGCCGCGCGCTGTCCAGATTCGGCAGCCACCGCGCACCGCGCGCGTGCATGCAGATGGCGCCGCGCGCCCATCCGTTCATGAAGGGCAGGAACCACTGACAGCGGCCGTCAAAACCGGACAAGGACTGCCGATGCTGGCTTTTTTGTCGCGCCGCGCCTCGCTACATTGATGTCACCGTGCGCTATGGCGCGCGGCCAACCGACTCTCCGCTACCGACGAGGCCCACTTGGAATCCACGCTTGCACTTCACGTCCTACACATCGAAAACCTGACCCCGCGGGTGCGCAAGCTCGTGCTGGGCCCAGCCGATGGCCGCCCACTGCCCGCCTACGAGGCCGGCGCCCACATTGAGCTGCACGTGCCGGTCTCGGCGAACGGTGTCCTCTTGCACCGCGCCTACTCGCTGGTGCGGCCCGCGGGCGAGTCGAACACACTGGAGATCGCCGTGCAGCTCGAGGAGAACGGCAGCGGCGGCTCGCGCTGGGTGCATGGCCTTCGCCACGGAGACGAGCTGACCGCCAATGCGCCGCGCAACCTTTTCGCGCTGCAGGGCGCGTCGCAGCAGCCGCTGCTGCTGGCAGCGGGCATCGGCATCACGCCTATCCTGTGCATGGCGCTCGAACTCGAGCGCCGGGGCTTGACCCATGAAATGCACTACGTGGCCCGCACCCGCGAACTCGCGGCCTACGCCGACGAGGTCACGGCGCTTGGGGACGCGACCTGCTGGTTCGACGAGGGCGACCCCTCGCGCGGCATTCCCCTGCCCACCGTGATCGGCGCGCCGGTCGCGGGTCGGCATCTGCACGTCTGCGGTCCCAAGGCCTTCATCGGGGCGGTGCTGGAAACCGCTCGCCAGCTCGGCTGGCCCGAAGGGCAGCTGCACTGCGAGCTGTTCACGGGCACGCTGGCGGAGCAAGGCGATCACGCCTTCGAGGTCGAGCTCAAGGACTCGGGGCGCACCCTGTCGGTAGCCGCCGACCAGACCATCCTGGAAGCGATGGAGCAGGCCGGTATGGACCCGCTGTTCGACTGCCGCCGCGGCGACTGCGGCATCTGCGTGGCGCGCGTGCTCGGCGGCGACGCCGACCACCGCGACATCTGCCTGTCGGCGCGCGAGCACGAGGCCGGCAACTTCTGCGTCTGCGTTTCGCGTGCGCGCGGCGAGCGCCTCGTGCTGGCCCTCTGACGCCGGAGACCCCATGACACAGCGACTGCACGGCAAGGTGGCCATCGTCACCGGCGCCACCCAGGGCATCGGCGCCGACATCGCACGGGCCCTGGCCCGCGACGGCGCGCGGCGGGTCTTCATCGTGGGCCTCGGCGCCCAGGCCGGCGCGGCCATGGCCGCCGACATCGGCGAGGCGGCCGAGGCCGTCGAGGCCGACATCACCGACGACCAAGCCATCGATCGCTGCGTGGCGCGCGCGCTGGAAGTGAGCGGGCAGATCGACGTCTTGGTGAACTGTGCCTGCGTCTACGACGACGCCGGCTTGGCGTCGAGCCGCGCGCAATGGCACGCCACGCTGGACGTCAACCTGGTGTCGGCCGCGGTGTTTACGCAGAAGGTAGAGCCGCACATGCGCGCGGGCGCGGTCGTGGTCAACCTTGGCAGCGTGGGCGGCAAGTTTGGTACGGCCAACCGCGCCATCTACCCTGCCTCCAAAGCCGCGCTGATCCAGATCACGCGCAACTTCGCCGTCACGCTGGCGCCGCGCGGCATCCGCGTGCTGTCGGTCTCGCCGGCCTGGACCTGGTCGCCATCGCTCGAGCGCATGGCGCACGGCTCGCGCACCATCGCCGACCGCGTGGGCGGCATCATGCACCCTCTGGGCCGCGTCGGCGACGGCGCCGAGGTGGGCCGGGTGGTGGCCTTCGCGGCGAGCGACGAGGCCTCGTGGATCACGGGCACCGACATCGCGGTCGACGGCGGCTTCTCCAGCCTCGGCCCGGACCAAGGCATCGCGGCCCGGGGCTGGTTCGAGGGCTCGGGCGGCTAGGCCTTCGCTCCATGCCCGCCGCCCTTTGCGTCGACGCCTCGCCGCTCTATCGGCGGCAGGTGTTCCGCTCGGCCAACCCGCAGGAGGCCTGCGCGGTTCACGGCCGCTGGATCGCGGAGCACGAACTGCGCATCGGGCAGGGCGAGGTCGAAACCTGGTCGAACTCGAGGCATTGCGTCTGCATGGCATGGCCGGCGCCTGGTGCGAGCTGGTCGAGCAAGGGGCGAGCTCTGGCCTGGAAGCTTCGCGCTGGCTGCTCGAGCATCTGCTGCAGGCCGAGACCACGGACCGCTCGATGCGCTCGGTCCAGTACCAGATGACGTCGGCGCGCTTCCCAGTGCGCCGGGATCTGGCCGGCTTTGACTTCGCAGTGTCGGCGTTCGGCAGCTTTTGGGCCAGCCGAGTGATTGCAGTATGTCGAAGGTCGTCGTGCCAATGGAAGTTCGCTATCCCGGCCCGCAAGCATGCCCGTCGAAATGCCGCGTGCAGGGTGAGTGCCTTCAGCGGAATCACAGAGCCGTCAATAGATCGCGGAAGCTCTCTGAGGACCGTGACGGCTTTCGAGGACAGTGGAACCGTTCTCGCCATTCCGTTCTTTGTCATCGGCAGATGCGCGGTCCTCGCCTCAAGATCAATGTTCGACCATCGTAGTTGAAAGAGTTCGCCCCGTCGCATGGCCGTTTCCAAGCTGAGGACCGTCGCGGGCAGCGTCGCGGAAGGCCGCGAGGGCCTTTGGTGTGAGTGCCGCCATGCTGAGTTTTGCCAACTTCTTCCGACACGGCGCGCGAAGCCGTATGGTTTCCTCGGCGCAGCCTCGTTTCGAAGGGCAGACCTCGACGATGTAGCGTTCGATGACTTCCTTCAGCGTCGTCGATTCCGCTTCGCTGCGGTTGATGTAGCAGCCTTTATCTATCTCGGACTCCATGGACCGTGCCCATCGTTCGGCGTCTTGCCGCGATGCAAAAGTCCTTACCTCGTCTGGAAACCCGTTTCGACGAACGCGAGCTTGCCATTTTCCTTGTCGTTGACGAATCGATGCCATTCCCGTCTCCATTGGGACAGGAGTGGGACAAGATCGACTTTGAGGGCCTTCGTCGAAGCGATAGACGTGTGAAGCACGGGATCAACAACCGGCAAGCGGGCTATGAGTGGTGCAAAAAAGAGCCTTATAAGACAACGGCTCACCCCTGCGCCACCCAATCCCCCGACTTCCCCCCATGCTTCTCCATCACCTTCACCTCGGTGATGACCATCCCCCGATCCACCGCCTTGCACATGTCATAAACGGTCAATAACCCGACCTGCACCGCGGTCAACGCTTCCATCTCCACTCCGGTGCGCCCGAGCGTCTCGACCTGCGCTGTGCAATGCACCCCAGGCAGCACCTCGTCGAGCGCAAACGCGACGGCCACGCGTGTCAGCGCGAGCGGATGGCAAAGCGGAATCAGGTCCGCTGTCCGCTTCGCTCCCTGGATCGCCGCAATCCGCGCGACGCCGAGCACATCGCCTTTTTTCGCGCCGCCCTCGCGAATCAGTGCGAGCGTGGCCGGCAACATCCTGATCGAGCCGCGCGCCACGGCAATGCGTTTCGTCTCGTCCTTGCCCGCGACATCGACCATATGCGCCTGGCCGGATGCATCGAAATGAGTGAGTTCTGGCATGTGAGGTTCCTTCGAAGGGCGCCTATCTTATCAGCCGCGCTTGGCTGCCTTCGATGCCGGGCTGGCCACGAATCCGAAGCGTTCCGGCACGAGGCCGCGCGCAATCGTACCGATCGACAGCGTTCGGGCTGCGCCCCAGGGCAAACGGCCGCCGCTCTCGTCATCGAACGTCGCCAAATCGCTGAAGAGGTCGAGATCGTGATCGTGCAGCAGTGCGACGCGCGGGGGCTTGGTGTCATCGACGAAAAGCACGGCGCCTTCATCGTCGACGAACACTTCGCAGGGTTCCAGCGCCGTGCCCGTATGAGTGGTCAACGTGGGCGCCGGCATGCAGGAAGCTTCCCCGCCCCCCGGCGCGGGCGCGAGCCGCACGACCCAAGGCGTATAAGCGAGTTCGACATAAACCCGTTGCGGGCCGTTCTGGAAAAACCACTGCCCGCTTTCGTCGCACTCGTAGTTGCGGTTGATGAAGCCGATGAGTGCCTCGTGCCGCACCGGTGCGCCCAGCTCGCCACGCGCCTGGGCGCCTTCATCGCGCATGCGCCACTGTCCGCGCCGATCCAGCAGCAGCCAGCCGGTACAGGCCGGCACGTTCGGCCACTTCGCCAGCGCGGCTTTGACGATTTCATCCATGCGTTGCAAACGGTTCGAAAAAGGAAAAGAGGCGGCGCGGCAGCCAGTCGATCTGGCCCGGGAACGGCCCGGTCATGAAACCGACGTGTCCGCCCGCTTCGGGCTGCTCGAGTACGACGGCGGGCGAGACCTGCGCGCGAGTCGGCAAGACGGTGCCCGGCAGGAACGGATCGTTGCGTGCGTTCAGCACGAGCGTCGGCACGACGATTTCCCGCAGCAGGGGAAGCGTGGTCGCGCGCGTCCAGTAGTCATCGGCATTTCGGAAGCCATGCAAGGGGGCCGTCACGGCGTTGTCGTAGTCGTACATCGTCCGGCTCGCCAACATGGCATCGCGATCGAAGAGCCCCGGATACTGCTCGAGCTTGAGCAGGCCCTTCTTCTTGAGCGTCTTGAGAAAGCTCATCGTATAGACGAGCGCGAAGCCTTGCGATAATGCACGGCCTCCCGCATGCACGTCGAGCGGGGCGGAAATGGCGGCCGCGGCGGCGAGGAAAGACGCATCGGTGCCGCGCTCGCCAAGCCAGCGCAGCAGCACGTTGCCACCCAACGAGACGCCCGCGGCCAGCAGCGGCCCCGCGTGCTCGTTGCGCAAACGCCGCAAAATCCAGTCGACCTCCGCGCTATCGGCCAAATGATAGAACCGCGGTGCCAGATTGAGCGGCCCGCTGCAACTGCGAAAATGCGGCACGACGGCGTGCCACCCGAATGCACGCGCAGTCGCCATCGAAACCCGCGCATAGTGCGAATCGGAACTACCCTCGAGGCCGTGAAAGAGCACGAGAAGCGGGGCGTCCGGCGGCGGTGCGCACGCGGTCCCCGGATAGGCGAGCCAGTCGAGATCGATGAAGTCTCCGTCGGGCGTACCCCATCGTTCGCGCCGATAATCGACGGCCGGACGCCGGGCGAACAGCGCCGGGACGATGGTCTGAGCGTGGCTCGTCGGCAACCATGGGGGCGGGCAGTAGAGCAGTTCGACGAGAGTGCTGCCGATCGTCCCGTTCGATGACGGGATCGAAGTTGCCTTGTCGTGCGCCGTACTCATTTCCGTCCCCAAAAACCGCCGCCCTCGATGAAGGCGGTCGGAGCGCCGTCTTCCTTAGTGCAGCGCCCCCTGTCCCTGTCTCATCTTCGCCGCGAACTCGTTGGCCGTCTCGTCCGGCATCGGGCTCGCATGAATGTGCGCGATACGCCATTCGCCGCGCTCGTGCACCAGCACGTACGTCGCGTAGACCATGCGCGGCGCGTCAAGCGGCTCGCGCGCCCGATGCGCCTCGGCCACCGCATAGACGACCGTGCCGAGGCTGTCGTAGACGCGCACGTCGAGCGGTTCGATCGCCGACGCCAGCATCCCGGTTCCAGCCAGCTGCGCGAGCCCGACACGAATGCTGTCGATCCCGTGCCAGTGCGCGCCGCTCGAATCGATGAAGCTGGCGAAGTCCTCGTCGATCCATAAGCTCATGACAGCATCGATATCGCTATCGGCGATCGCCTGGTAGTAGGCGTGGAGCGTGTCCGCTGCGGCTTCGAAAAGTCGGGCAAAACGTGGCATCTGATAGCTCGTCGATGTCGTTCTCGCGCGCGCGGCGCGTCGTTTGGCTGGCAGTGCGACGCGCGCCGCCCCAAAGGGCTGCGCGCTACTTCTGCACCGGTGTCAGGCTTGCTCAGCGCGGCGCTCACGCAACTATGAACGCACGAAGTTTTATCGTGCGTCAGTGCGTCACCGCTCGCCGAGCAGCATTCCGCGCAAGTCGCCGAACACTTGTTCGGGAGACAGCTCGCGCAGGCATCGCAAGTGGCCGAGCGGGCATTCGCGCGCAAAGCAAGGACTGCACTCGAGATGCAGCCATTGTACCTTCGCTAATTCCGATAACGGCGGTGTGTGGCGCGGATCACTCGATCCGAACAGCGCGACGAGCGGCCGCTTGAGCGCCGCGGCGACATGCATCAGGCCGGAATCGTTGCAGACGACGGCGCCGGCGCGCGAGATCAGTGCGCAAGCCTCGCCAAGCGACGTCTGTCCGCACAGGTTGCGCACCTGAGGAGCGCGCTCGACGATGGCGCGCGCGATCGGCGCATCCTTCATGGACCCCAGGGCGACGATCTGGGTATAAGGGAACGATTGCCCGATCATCTGCGCGAGTGCCGCGAAATGCTCGGTCGGCCAGCGCTTCGCGCCGCCATATTCGGCGCCGGGGCAAAAAGCAACGAGCGGCACCCGTGTATCGAGATTGAAGCGCGACGAGACGCGCGACGCCTCGTTCAGATCCGATTCGAGCCGCGGCATCGGCAGATTCCCGGCCAGATCGGGAACGTTCGCGCCCGGCGCATACGCGAGCGCGGCATAGTGCGCCGCCATAGGGCCGCGTTCGTCGCGGCGCGGATTCGGGTGACGGACATTGAGCAGTCCGTAGCGATGCTCGCCCGTATAGCCGATCCGCAGCCCAATGCCGGCCAGCCAGGGAATCAGCGCCGATTTGAAGGAATTGGGCAGAACATAGGCCGCATCGTATCCGGCATCGCGCAAATCGCCGGCCAACTGCCAGCGTTTGAACAACTGGAGCTTGCCGTGTCCGAGGTCGGTTGCGTGGACATCGCGGATTTCGGGCATGCGCTCGAGAACGGGCGCGACCCAGGAAGGCGCGATCGCGTCGATGACGAGGCGTGGGTGCAGTTGCATCAGCCGCGTGAAAAGCGGCTGCGCCATCAATGCGTCACCGATCCAATTCGGTGCGATAACCAACGCGCGACGCATCAGTAGGGGGTTCCAAGAGCGTGAAAAAGCGGCGATGCCGCACGAATGAGCTGAAGGCGAGCGGCGAGGCGAGTCGCCATGCCGGCGCTAGGCGCTGGCGCGGCACCCCGCGCATGCGGGCTCGATGCGAGCCCGTGCAGGATCGATCAATGCCCTTTGACGACTTCCCCGTCGCGCAGCTTGTAGCGCGTGCCGCAGTACGGGCAGCGCGCTTCGCCGTGCGACACGTCGATGAAAACGCGCGGATGCGCGCTCCAGCGCGCCATCGCCGGGTTCGGGCAGTACGCGGGCAGATCCTTGGCCGAGAGCTCGACCAGCGGCATTTCCTTGATTGCGCTCATATGAGGACGATTTTCGTTATGCGATGTGTGTTTGGCGCCTGCCGCGCTCGGCGAGCCGCCGCAGCAGGGCATACATCAGATTTTCGTGAGCCACTGCGCGTATTTGGCGTTCTTGCCGGCGACGATGTCGAAGAACGCGGACTGCAGCTTCTCCGTGATGGGCCCGCGCGAGCCCGTGCCGATCGTCCGGTTGTCGAGTTCGCGGATCGGCGTGACTTCGGCCGCGGTACCCGTGAAGAACGCTTCCTCGGCGGTATAGACTTCGTCGCGCGTGATCCGTTTTTCGATGACTTCGATGCCGGCTTCGCGCGCGAGCGTGATGATCGTGTCGCGCGTGATCCCGTCCAGGCACGACGAGAGATCGGGCGTGTAGAGCTTGCCGTTGTTCACGAGGAAGAAGTTCTCGCCCGAGCCTTCCGACACATAGCCGTCGACGTCGAGCAGCAGTGCCTCGTCGTAGCCGTCCGCGGTGGCTTCCTGATTCGCGAGAATCGAGTTCACATACCAGCCCGAGGCCTTGGCGCGGACCATGGAAACATTCACATGGTGGCGCGTGAACGACGAGGTCTTCACGCGGATGCCCTTGGCGATGCCTTCCTCGCCCAGATAGGCGCCCCACGGCCACGCCGCGATCGCGACGTGGATGGTATTGCCGCGCGCCGAGACGCCGAGCTTTTCCGAGCCGACCCAGACGATGGGCCGCACATAGGCCGATTCGAGCCCGTTGGCGCGCACGACCTCGCATTGCGCGGCCGAGAGGGTCTCGCGGTCGAACGGCACATCCATCTGGAAAATCTTGGCCGAATTGAAGAGGCGCTTCGTATGCTCCTTCAGCCGGAAAATCGCGGTGCTGCCATCGGCGGTCTTGTATGCGCGCACGCCCTCGAAAACGCCCATTCCGTAGTGCAGCGTATGAGTGAGGACGTGGATCGTCGCGTCGCGCCACTCGATCAGCTTGCCGTCCATCCAGATTTTGCCGTCGCGGTCGGCCATTGACATACGAATCTCCTAGCGGCCCTGAAACGGGCTTTTTGCGATAAGGGCGCTATTTTAGCGTTTTTTTCGGCGCGGCTCTAAGCCAGTTTTCCGCGGCGCAGGCCCTGAATCGCGCGGCAGCCGGCATTGGGCACCCGGTTTGCCTCGGGGGTTCGATATTGGCAACTGTTATGGCCGAGCCGAGGGGCAGCGTATCGGTCAATTTGGCGCCGCCCCTCTATAATCGAGCGCTTGCCCCATTTCGCGGGAGCGCCGGTGCGCCGATGCACCCCACCGCGCCTCGCACACTGATTGCCGCCCGGCGCCGGGTGGCGCATTGCCGACATGTTCGCTCGCTTCTCGCCCACTGACCGCGCCGCTTTTCGAGATGGCCTGCGCGACTATTCTCCGTTTCTGATGGCGATTTGCTCGTGGGGGCTCGTGACGGGCGTCGCGATGAGCAAGTCGGTACTCACGGTTCGCCAGGCGATCGTAATGTCGGTCCTCGTATATGCCGGTTCGTCGCAGCTCGCCGTGCTGCCGCTCATCGCGGCGAAACTCCCCATCTGGACCGTGCTGCTCACGGCGACCATGGTGAACCTGCGGTTCCTGATCTTCAGCGCGGGTCTCGTTCCCCATTTCTCGTATCTGTCGTTCGGGCGGCGGCTCGCGCTCGGGTATTTCAATGGCGACGTCGTTTATCTGCTGTTTCAGAAAAAGGCGTTTGCGAACGGCTATGTGCCGGGCAAGGAAGCCTATTTCTGGGGCATGGCGGCCTCGAGCTGGGTGTCCTGGCAGATTTCGTCGGTCGCCGGAATCGTGCTGGCGAGCTTCGTGCCCGATGACTGGGGGCTCGGCCTCGCCGGCACGCTCGCGCTCGTGCCGCTCATCGTGTCCGCGGTCTCGAATCGCTCGATGGCGGCCGCTGTCGCGGTAGCCGCCATCGTCGCGCTTGCCACGGCCGACCTGCCGTATCGGCTCGGCTTGCCGCTCGCGGTGCTGGCCGCGCTCGGGGCGGGCAGCGTGGCGGAGTTTCTCGTCCAGCGCGCCGATGCGCGCACGGCACGCACGACCCGCGCGGCCGCGCCACGCAAGGAGCGCGTGCGATGAGCACGTTCCAGATCTGGCTCGTCGTCGCGGGCATGACGCTCGTGACGGCGGCCACGCGCGCCTTCTTTCTGCTCGGCGGCGAGCGCGGTGTGCTGCCCGAGCGCTTGCAGCGCGCGCTGCGCTACGCTCCGGCCGCCGCGCTCGTCGCCGTAGTCGTGCCCGAAGTCCTCGAAACGCCGCACGGCGTTTCGCTCGCGTTGTCGAATCAGCCGCTTTACGGCACGCTGGCGGGGCTGGCGTGGTTCCTCTGGCGTCGCAGCATGCTTGGCACCATCGTCGTCGGCATGCTCGTCTTCACGGTCCTGCGGCTCTTGGCGTAACGGTTCCGCCCGCAAACACGGCCCCAAAAATTCGGCGAATTCGATTTCGGGGCGGGGCCGGGCGGGTCGATCGGCTAAAATGCACGTTTGCCGCGTCGCGCGCGCCAGGGATATCGGCGGCGCGCGCACGTTTCGCAATGCCCGCCCGCAACCCACTTCGCAAGCGAATATCCCCATGAGCCAAGTATTGCGTCTTACCGATCTGATCGCGAACGGCAAGCTGTCCGGCAAACGCGTGTTCATCCGCGCCGATCTCAACGTGCCGCAGGACGAGCACGGCAACATCACCGAAGACACCCGCGTGCGCGCGTCGGTGCCGGCCATCCGGGCCGCGCTCGAGGCCGGCGCCGCGGTGATGGTCACCTCGCACCTCGGGCGCCCGACCGAAGGCGAGTTCAAGCCGGAGGATTCGCTCGCGCCCGTCGCGAAGCGCCTCTCCGAGTTGCTGGGCCGCGAGGTGCCGCTCGTCGCCAACTGGGTCGAGAACGGCGTGAACGTCGCGCCGGGTCAGCTCGTGCTGCTCGAAAATTGCCGCGTGAACAAGGGCGAGAAGAAGAATTCGGACGAGCTCGCGCAAAAGATGGCGAAGCTTTGCGACATTTACGTCAACAACGCGTTCGGCACCGCGCATCGCGCCGAGGCGACGACGCACGGCATCGCGAAGTACGCGCCGATCGCGTGCGCGGGCCCGCTGCTTGCGGCGGAACTCGATGCGCTCGGCAAGGCGCTGGGCAACCCGAAACGGCCGCTCGTGGCGATCGTGGCGGGCTCGAAGGTGTCGACGAAGCTGACGATTCTGAAATCGCTCGCCGAAAAGGTCGATCAGTTGATCGTCGGCGGCGGCATCGCGAACACGTTCATGCTGGCGGCGGGGCTGCCGATCGGCAAGTCGCTCGCCGAACCGGATCTCGTCGAAGAAGCGAAGGCGATCATCGACGCGGCGCGTGCGCGCGGCGCATCCGTGCCGATCCCGAGCGACGTCGTCACGGCGAAGCAGTTCGCGGCGACGGCCGCGGCCACGACGAAGCCCGTCGCGCAGATCGAGGCCGACGACATGATTCTCGACATCGGTCCGCAAACGGCCCGCGCGCTCGCTTCACAGCTTGCCAACGCCGGGACGATCGTCTGGAACGGTCCGGTCGGCGTGTTCGAGTTCGACCAGTTCGGCAACGGCACGAAGACGCTCGCCGAGGCGATCGCGCATTCGTCGGCGTTTTCGATCGCGGGCGGTGGCGATACGCTGGCTGCCATCGCGAAGTACGGCATTCACGACAAGGTGAGCTACATCTCGACGGGCGGCGGCGCATTCCTCGAGTTCCTCGAGGGCAAGACGCTGCCGGCGGTCGAGGTACTCGAGTCGCGCGCCTGACAGGGCGCCTCGGGAATCGGATTTTGACAAAGCGACGCCGGTTCGAGCCGGCGCGCGACCCAGCGCCCACGCCGATGCGCGTGGCGCCGACGTATAGCGCCAACTCGCAGCGATCAACCAACGACTCAACCCAGACGAGGAGTTACATGCATCGCGCCACCAAGATTGTCGCCACTATCGGCCCGGCATCGAGTTCGCCGGAAGTCCTGCTGCAGATGATGCAGGCGGGTCTCGACGTGGTGCGCCTGAACTTTTCGCACGGCACGGCGGACGACCATCGCGAGCGCGCCGAGCACGTGCGCGAAGCGGCCCGCAAGACGGGGCGGGAAGTCGCCATCATGGCCGATCTGCAGGGTCCGAAAATCCGCGTCGGCCGATTCGAAAACGGCAAGGTGCAGCTCACGGCCGGCAGCCCGTTCATCCTCGATGCGAATTGCGAACTCGGCAACGAGGAGCGCGTCGGGCTCGATTACCGCGATCTGCCGCGCGACCTGAGAGCGGGCGATGTGCTGCTGCTGAACGACGGCTTGATCGTCCTGACGGTGTCGCGTGTCGTCGGCGAAGAGATTCACACCATCGTCAAGGTGGGCGGCGAGCTTTCGAACAACAAGGGTATCAATCGCCAGGGCGGCGGCCTCACCGCGCCCGCGCTGACGGCGAAAGACATGGAGGACATCCGCACGGCGATGGCCATCGGCGTCGAGTACATCGCAGTATCGTTCCCGAAGAACGCGACGGACATGGAAATGGCCCGCCAGCTCGCGAACATCGCCGGCATGCCGTACGGCATCAAGCCGAAGATGATCGCGAAGATCGAGCGCGCGGAAGCGATTCCGGCACTGCAGGGCATTCTCGACGCGTCGGACGGCATCATGGTCGCGCGCGGCGATCTGGCGGTCGAAGTGGGCAACGCGGCGGTGCCGGCCTTGCAAAAGCGCATGATCCGCATGGCTCGGGAGTCGAACAAGCTCGTGATCACGGCCACGCAGATGATGGAGTCGATGATCTACGCGCCCGTGCCGACCCGCGCGGAAGTGTCCGACGTCGCCAATGCCGTGCTGGATGGGACCGATGCCGTCATGCTGTCGGCCGAAACGGCCGCCGGCAAGTATCCGGTGCAGACGATCGAGGCGATGGCGGCGATTTGCATCGAAGCCGAAAAATCCGAGCACGTCGAGCTCGATCGCGACTTTCTCGATCGGACGTTTACGCGCATCGACCAGTCGATCGCCATGGGCGCACTGTTCACGGCCTACCATCTTGGCGCGAAGGCGATCGTCGCGTTGACCGAATCGGGCGCGACGGCCTTGTGGCTCTCGCGCCATTGGACCCACGTCCCGATCTTCGCGTTGACCTCGCGCGTGGCGAGCGAGCGCGCGATGGCGTTGTTCCGCAACGTGACGCCGCTGGCCATCGAGCCGAACAGCGACCGCGACCAGGCGCTCAAGCAGGCCGTGGAGGTCGTGGTCTCGAAGGGCTTCGCTTCGCGCGGCGACATGGTGGTGCTGACGGTGGGCGAGCCGATGGGGCAGGCGGGCGGTACCAATACACTCAAGATCGTGCGTGTCGGCGACCCGGCGTAGCGCCTGGCCGCATGCCGCCGAATGCGCAGAATGCGGGCAGTGGCAGCGCGGATTGCGCGCCGCTGGCCGCTTTTTGGCGGCGCCGCCCGGGCTCGCGTGGCCGCCAGTCGTTCGTGGTGGGCGGACACAATCCGGCCCGAAACTACGGGACCCGACCCGCTTCGCGATAAAATCGCGCACATTCGCACAATAAGTGCCGCTACGAGCACCCGGTTTTCATCTCAAGGAGTACTCAGCATGCCTCTCGTATCAATGCGTCAACTGCTGGACCATGCGGCCGAGCATGGCTACGGCCTACCCGCGTTCAACGTGAACAACCTGGAGCAGGTCCAGGCCATCATGGCGGCGGCGGACGAGGTCGGCGCGCCGGTCATCATGCAGGCCTCGGCCGGTGCACGCAAATACGCCGGCGAACCGTTTTTGCGCCATCTGATCGAAGCTGCCATCGAATCGTACCCGCACATTCCCATCGTCATGCATCAGGACCATGGGCAATCGCCGGCCGTCTGCATGGCCGCGATCCGCAGCGGTTTCACGAGCGTCATGATGGACGGCTCGCTGCAGGCCGACGGCAAGACCGTCGCCTCGTACGAGTACAACGTCGACGTGTCGCGCAAGGTCGTCGAAATGGCGCATGCCATCGGCGTCACGGTCGAGGCGGAGCTGGGCGTGCTCGGGTCACTCGAAACGATGAAGGGCGACAAGGAAGACGGCCACGGCGCCGAAGGCACGATGACGCGCGAGCAGTTGCTGACGGATGTCGAGCAGGCTGCCGATTTCGTGAAGCAAACGCAATGCGACGCCTTGGCCATCGCCATCGGTACCTCGCACGGCGCCTACAAGTTCACGAAGAAGCCGACCGGCGATATCCTCGCGATCGATCGCATCAAGGAGATCCACGCGCGCATTCCGAATACGCACCTCGTCATGCACGGTTCGTCGTCGGTGCCGCAGGAGCTGCTCGCGGAGATTCGCGAATTCGGCGGCGACATGAAGGAAACCTACGGCGTGCCCGTCGAAGAGATCCAGGAAGGTATCAAGCACGGCGTGCGCAAGGTCAATATCGATACTGACCTGCGCCTTGCGATCACCGGTGCGATCCGACGCTATCTGTTCGAGAACCCGGGCAAGTTCGATCCGCGCGACTACCTGAAACCCGCCCGCGAGGCCGCGAAGAAGATCTGCGTGGATCGCTATCGCGCATTCGGCTGCGAGGGGCAGGCAGCGAAGATCAAGCCGCTGCCGCTCGAGAAGATCGCCGAGCGGTACAAGTCCGGCGAGCTGGCGCAAGTCGTGCGCTGAGCCGGACGGTAGTATCGACGCCTCGCCGTTCCCGCTGCATCGATGGGAACGGCGTTTGCATTTTGTTCGAGTCACGCTTTTCCATGCTGTTCGGCGGGACGCTGTATTGATCTGTACTCCTATTGACGACTGACGGTCCACGACGATGTCTACCCTCTACGAATCCTCGCTTCGCTCGCTGCCCCTTCTTGGCCGTGGGAAAGTCCGCGACAACTATGCGGTCGGTGCCGATCGCCTGCTCATCGTCACGACCGATCGCCTGTCGGCGTTCGATGTCGTGTTGGGCGAGCCGATTCCCGACAAGGGCCGCGTGCTGAACCAGATGGCCAACTTCTGGTTCGAGCGTCTCGCGCATATCGTGCCGAATCATCTGACCGGTGTCGCACCCGAAAGCGTGGTCGCGCCTGACGAGGTGGAGCAGGTGAAGGGGCGTGCGATCGTGGTGAAGCGTCTCGAGCCGATTCTCGTCGAGGCGGTCGTGCGCGGCTATCTGGCCGGCAGCGGCTGGAAGGATTATCAGGCGACGGGCTCGGTGTGCGGCGTCGCGCTCCCGGCGGGCCTGTCCAATGCGCAGAAGCTGCCCGAGCCGATCTTCACGCCGGCGGCCAAAGCCGAGCTCGGGCATCATGACGAAAACATCACGTTCGACGAGATGGAGCGGCGCATCGGCACCGAACTATCGGCGACGATCCGCGACATTTCGATCAAGCTCTACCAGGAAGCATCGGAGTATGCGGCGACGCGCGGCATCATCATCGCCGATACCAAGTTCGAATTCGGGCTCGACAACCACGGGAAGCTTTACCTGATGGACGAGGCGCTCACGGCCGATTCGTCGCGCTTCTGGCCCGCCGATCAGTACCAGGTGGGCAGCAATCCGCCGTCGTTCGACAAGCAGTTCGTGCGCGACTGGCTCGAGACGCAACCCTGGAACAAGACGGCGCCGGCACCGAAACTGCCGGCCGATGTGGTCGCGAAGACGAGCGAGAAATACCGTGAAGCGCTCGAGCGTCTGACAGGGCAAAAGCTCGCGTGAGCGCCGTGCCGCAGTCGAACGACATGTGATTGATTGGACGCAAGCGAAGGAACCGCGCACGATGAGCGAAGCAGTCAAGACCGATCCCACCCATACGCATGCGGCGCCGCTCGTCGGCGTCGTGATGGGCTCGAGCTCCGATTGGGAGGTGATGAAACACGCCGTCTCGATTTTGCAGGAGTTCGGCATACCGTACGAAGCGCGCGTCGTCTCGGCGCACCGCATGCCCGACGAAATGTTCGCCTACGCGGAAGCGGCCCGCGCGCGCGGCTTGCGCGCGATCATCGCCGGCGCGGGGGGCGCGGCGCATCTGCCGGGGATGCTCGCCGCGAAGACGACGGTGCCCGTGCTCGGGGTGCCCGTGGCGAGCCGGTATCTGAAGGGGGTCGATTCGCTGCATTCGATCGTGCAGATGCCCAAGGGCGTACCGGTGGCGACGTTCGCGATCGGTGAAGCCGGCGCGGCCAATGCGGCGCTGTTTGCCGTCGCCGTATTGGCGGGCACCTCGGACGACTACGCGAAGCGTTTAGCGGCATTTCGCGAGCGCCAGAACGAAGCGGCCCGCGCGATGGTGCTGCCCCCGCTTTGAGATCGATCGATATAGCCAGATGCCGACGCCCGCGCGCTGCGCGTGAGATCACACCACTGAAATGAGTCCTGACATGACCCCTGTTTCTCCGATTCTGCCCGGCGCGTGGCTCGGCATGGTCGGTGGCGGCCAGCTCGGCCGCATGTTCTGCTTCGCCGCGCAGGCGATGGGCTACCGTGTCGCCGTGCTCGACCCGGACGAATCCAGTCCGGCCGGCCGCGTGGCCGATCGGCATCTGCGCGCCGCCTACACCGACGAGGCGGCGCTGACCGAGCTTGCGCGCCTGTGCGCGGCGGTCTCGACCGAATTCGAGAACGTGCCGGCCGCCAGCCTCGATTTTCTCGGGCGCAGCACGTTCGTGAGCCCTGCCGGACGCTGCGTTGCCATCGCGCAGAACCGCATCGCCGAAAAGCGCTTCATCGAAAGCTGCGGCGTGCCGGTGGCGCCCCATGTCGTCATCGAATCGCAGGAGGCGCTCGCGGCACTGTCCGACGCGGAACTCGAGGCCGTACTCCCGGGCATTCTCAAGACGGCACGCCTGGGCTACGACGGCAAAGGGCAAGTCCGCGTGACGAGCGCCGAGGCGGTGCGCGATGCGTACAGTGAGCTCTCGGGCGTGCCCTGCGTGCTCGAAAAGCTGCTGCCGCTCAAGTTCGAGGTGTCGGCGCTCGTCGCGCGCGGCGCCGGTGGGGCGACGGCCGTTTATCCGCTCGCGCAGAACATCCACCGTCATGGCGTGCTCGCGCTGACGATGGTGCCCGCGCCCGACGCACCGGCCGCGCTCGTCGAGCGCGCTCAGCAGGCGGCCCGGCGAATCGCCGAGGCGCTCGGCTATGTCGGTGTGTTGTGCGTCGAGTTCTTCGTGCTCGAAGACGGTTCGCTCGTTGCCAACGAAATGGCACCGCGGCCGCATAACTCCGGGCACTACACGGTCGACGCCTGCGCGGCGAGCCAGTTCGAGCAACAGGTGCGCGCGATGACGGGCATGCCGCTCGGCGATCCGCGTCAGCATTCGCCGGCGGTCATGCTCAACATACTCGGCGACGTCTGGTTTGCGGGCAGCGGCCCCACCGGTACCGCCGGCGCCGGCACGACTACGCCGGTGACGCCGCCCTGGCACGACGTGGCCGCCATGCCGACGGCGCGGCTGCATCTTTACGGCAAGGAGGAAGCCCGGCCGGGCCGCAAAATGGGACACATCAATTTCACGGCCGCGACGCTCGACGAAGCGCGCACCGCGGCGCGAGATTGCGCGCGTCTCATGCATATCCCGCTCCGCTGAGGGCCGGCCGTCGTCGAATCGAACCCGCCCCAGACAAGCTGCAAGCCATACCAGGAAGTCGCCTCGCGATGTCACCCCGCCCGCCACAGTCTCCCGTGTCCGCCGTTGCGGCCGAGCGAATCGAAGAGGCCGCCACGCTGCTCGCCGCGGGGCAGCTTGTCGCCTTTCCGACGGAGACCGTGTATGGGCTCGGCGGCGATGCGCAGGACCCGGCGGCGGTGGCCCGAATCTATGCGGCGAAGGGGCGGCCGTCCAATCACCCCGTCATCGTTCATCTAGGTCCCAACGGCGATCCGCAATACTGGGTCGACGCACTGCCGGACGACGCCAAACGGCTCATCGACGCGTTCTGGCCGGGGCCGCTCACGCTGATCCTGAAGCGCGCGGCGCACATACCCGCGGCCGTGAGCGGCGGTCAGGACACAGTCGGCCTGCGGGCGCCTTCGCATCCGGTGGCGCAGGCGCTGCTCGACGCGTTCGACGCGCGCCGGGCGGGCCACGGCGGTGTCGCGGCTCCGTCGGCGAACCGGTTCGGTCACGTAAGCCCGACGACGGCGCAGCACGTGCGCGAAGAATTCGGCGATAGCGTCTACGTCCTCGACGGCGGCGCGTGCGACGTCGGCATCGAGTCGACGATCCTCGATTTGTCGCGTGGGTTTCCCGCGCTGCTGCGGCCCGGGCGCGTGACGCCTGTCGACATTGCCGATGTACTCGGCGTGGCCCCGCGTCTGGCTGACGGCAGCGATGCAACGGCACCGCGCGCCTCGGGTACGCTCAAAGCGCACTACGCGCCGCGTACGCCGCTCACGCTGGCTGCTTTCGAGGCATTGGTGCCGCTGCTCGAAGGCGCGCGCAACGAGAGCGCGCATATTGCGCTCGTGGCGCGCACCTCGAGTGCCGGTGCATGGGCCGACGCGGCCGGCGTGCATTTCGTGGCCGCGCCGGAAGATCCACACGTCTATGCGCGCGAGCTTTACGGCTTGCTGCGGGCGCTGGACCGTGCGGACGTCACGCGGATTTTGGTGGAAAAGCTGCCGGAGACGGCCGAATGGATTGCCGTCAACGATCGGTTGGGCCGGGCTGCCGCCGCGTTCGAGGCGGGCGCAAGTCCGCCATGAGCGTGTCCAGAAAGCTGCGCATGTATTCAGTCCTCGCGCGGGCGAGGACTTTGCCGCGATGCGTGAGCATCTCCGATTCGAGCCGGAAGAGCTTTTCGTGGAAGTGGTGAACCACCGACGTGGCCTTGCCGGGAACGAACGTTCCGCCCAGTGACGATGGGTCTGTGTCGACCCACATCGGCTCTCCCAGATAGCCGCCGAACATGAACGCGCGGGCGATGCCGACGGCCCCGAGCGCATCGAGCATGTCCGCATCGCGGACGATCCGCGCTTCGAGCGAAGGCGCCATCGATTCGATATCGTGGCCTGCGCAACGGTAGTACTCGGTGAAATTGACGGCCGCGCAGATGCGATCGATAGCGCTCGCCGGAACGAGCGTCGAGGCCGCTATCCAACGCCGCAATTCCGGTTCGGCTTCTTCTGGCGTGACATGGCGACGGTGCTGCTTCTCGAGCACGCGATGAAAGTCATGCAGTAGTGCCGCGATGGCGACGACGAAGCGATCGGCATCCGGTTCGGTATCGCAGATCTGAGCGGCGTTGCATACGACGCGATCCAGATGCGCGATATCGTGCGCCACGATGCTTTGGTCGAACGTCGTTCTCAGTTCGCCCCGGAGTGCCTCGATGACCGGTTGAATCGAAGCGGACGACGAAAATATGTGGGTTGGACTCATTGCTCGTTCAGGCGGGGAGGGTGGAAATGAGACAGCCAGAGATCGGCGATGAACCGCTTGGATTCGTCGCTGAGGTGGCGAATGCGGCCGCGATGCGCGGTGTCGAGCTGAGAAAGCGCGAAGATCAATTCAGCCTGGACCAGCTTGATAAATGGACCGAGGACGCCGCCATGCATGAAGTTGATGGCGTTGCCGTCGTTGCACAGATAGGTCGCCCCCTTGGGCGATGCGAGTGCGCAAACGCGCGGATGAAGCGGCGACGGCTTGCGGCGCGCAAGAATATCGTCGTAGCCGTCGATCTCGTCGTCGCCTGATGTGGCCGTGAAAATGAAGGCGCCTTCCTTCATGGCGTCGATATCGGCTGCGCGAACCGATTTGTTTCCCGTCGCCCCGAAAATCACGTCGGCCTGACTCAGCACGGCTGCCCGGCTGCGCAAGCTGTATCCGTGCGCACACGCGAGTGCCTGCCTGACCGGGTTGGAGTCGTGCACGTCCACCCGGACGCCTTTCGCGCGCAGGTTCGCTGCGATGCTGCTTCCGATTTTTCCGTAACCCAGCACGGCGGCCTGCTTGCCCGTCAACAAGATGCCGCACTCGCGCAGCAGAGCATCGGCGGAAAAAACGACGGCCTGGCCGACGAGGAAATCTTCCGGCTCCTTGAGCTTGCTGCGGGCGACGGAGAGAATCGGAAAAGGGAGCTCGCGGCGCTCGTCGTTGCTTGCCAGGAACGACTCGTATTTTTTATGGCCGTTTTCCGTATCCTCGACGATTCCGGCCAGGTTGAATTCGTTGGGCTTCGCCATGTCGTCGAGGACGTGGGAAAAATAGCCGCCCGTATCGATGATGGCGAATCTTTTGTCGCAGACGCGTTTTTTCAGGTCGTTCAGAAAGGCGGCCGGCTGCGAGGCGATCGTGCGCCTGCTGTAGTTCAAGACCGGCACATCGCGCTGAATCTTCGAAAGCACGCTTCGATTCAAGGAGCTCGGTTTGGGGATGACAGCCGAAACGGGGACCTTGTCATTGAGCGCCAGCACGAATTCATCCGCATCGGGAACGAGGTGAGTGACGATGACGATCGACTCAACGTCGGCCGGCACGTGCTGCAGCATCATCGAGAAGAACTGCCTGCTCATCGCGCTTCGGCCTCCACCTGGGCGAGACCCATACGGCCGAGCTTGGCGAACAGCAAGCGCAGATTGGGCTCGTCGATCGCGGCAATGCTCCGATACTCGCATTCCATCTCGGACGCGCTCGTGCGTGCGCCGACGTCTATCAGATATCGAAAATCGATGTGCAGATGGGCGGGTTCGCGTTTCGCAGGGTTCGATGGAATTTCGTGCACGTCGACATCGACCGGAAAAGGATGCAAGCGATGCCAAGTATGCACGGAGCACGAAAATCCGGTTTCCTCCGTGAGCTCGCGCAACGCAGCTCGAACAGGATGTTCGCCTTCCTCGACGTGGCCGCCGGGTGGCAGCCATTTGCCGAGCGTCTCGTGCCGGACGACCAGAACCGACTCTTCCCGGAGCGCGATCGCGCTCGCCGTGATATGCGCAGGCCACGTTTTTCGGCTGGTCAAGGGCAGACCTTGCGTGAGCGCGGCGACGACGGGATCGAGAATCGAAATCTCGGCGGGCATTGCCCGAATGTAGAGGATCAGCTGGCTGAGCGGATCGGATGCACAGCGCAACAGCGGCGATGCATCGGCCCTGTCGGACGCGACAGTAAAGTGAGGCAGGTCAAGCATTGTTTCTCCAACAATCGCTTGCCTCTTCGAGGTATCACGCTGGGTGGAAACAGCGCCGCAATGAGCGGGCCGTTCCTTGCGTCGGTTTGTCCGACTGTCATCGACTGCTAGGTATAAGGCGGGGAATGTAAATAGTTCTGATAAGACTGTCAACGATCGTCCGTCGTCGCGTTCGAAACTGCCTGCTTCGAACGCGACGACGGTTGCGTCAGGCGGATCGGATCACCTGCGTATCACTTGCCGATGCCTGCTGCGGCGATCTGTTTTTCGACTTGCTGAGCGAACAGCAGATGCAACCGCGTGGTCGGATGGAGCGTGTCGGCGAACATGTAGGTCTGGTCCGCGTTGGCCGTCGTATAGACCTGCGGCGAACAAAACAGCGAGGAGGCCAGCGAAGCACCGAACTGAGCCGGCGTCTCGCCCGGCTGGAGCACGCTGGGGTTGGCCGTCGCGTAGTTCGTTGCACTCGTCTGCATCGCCGTCAAGTTGCAGGCCGTGCCGTTGTTCGAAACCGAGAACCCGTTCGCCGACGCACTCGCCACGACGCTGTCGATGAACGAGAACGAATCCACGAAGATGACCTTGCTCATCAGCCCCGTGGCGGTCAGGGCCGTGCTGAAGGCGGTATTGAAGCCGCTGCTGAGCGCGGTGAGCAGCGCACCGCCGTCCGACGAGGCGACGCCGAGCGGCGCCTTGCCGATGTCGGGTACGTTCACCACGACGACCTTCGTTGCGCCGTTTTGCAGGATCGTGCCGACTACGCCCGCGAGCGTCGTGGCGGCCGATACCACGTTGGCCTGTTGCTGTGCGATCACGGTCGGGTTGGTCGGCGCGGCAGCGATAGCCTGAGCCGCGATGATGATGTCGTTGGGGCCGCCCTGTACGAGCACGAGTTGCCCGCTATTGAAACTACCTTTCTGGCTCAGGTAGTTCTGCACCTGCGTCGCGACCGGCACCGTCGTCGTCGTCGGATAGCCGATGCCCGGCTGCAGCGAAACGCGCGCGCCGCCCTGGGCGTAGCCGAAGCCGCCCGTGGACGTGGTGGGCAGGCCGAAGCCGCCCGTTACCGCCGTCGTCAACGTATCGCCATAGTAGTTGGCGACATTCTGTGTCCAGACCTGCCCCGGATTCGTCGTGAAGCGGCCGCCGCCGAAGTTCGCGTTCGCGAACGGGGCGTAGGTACCGACGTCCGACAGGCTGTCGCCGAACGACACGACCTTCAACGACACGCCGCCGGCCGGGGTGGAACTCGCTGGCGAGCTCGAGCCACCTCCGCCGCCGCACGCGACGAGCAATGCGAATGCGACACCGGCAAGCGCGGTTTGCGCCACGCGCAACAGGCGCTTCGGCTGCGTTTTATGACTGAGTTCCATCGATTTCATCTCCTCGTATGTGTGGTTTGGCTTGAGTCTGCGCCAGGCTGCTAGCGTGTCGAGTGCACCGCAGCGCTCCACTCGGGCGGTGCCACGAGCACGCGCAGCTTGTTTCGAACGCCGTCGGCGCGGGCGACATCGGCGAACATCGATGCCCATTCGTGAAACGTCGCCTTCAGCGGGTTATACGTCGTGGGTCCGTCCACGATTCCATATTCGGGCGGGTCCGCCGGATCTTCCGTCACATAGCTGCCGCAAATGCGGTCCCAAATAACGAGCACGCCCGCGAAATTGCGATCGATGTAGCGTGGATTGCGCGCATGGTGACAGCGGTGCGTCGACGGCGTATTGAGCACGAGTCCGAGCCAGCCGAGCCGGCCGAACGCCTGCGTGTGCACGAAGAATTGAAAGGCGAGATTGACGAGGACGATGGCCACGATCTGCGCGGGCGGAAATCCGATCAGCGCGAGCGGTAGCCAGAACACCCACATGCCCGCAACGGGATACATGAGACTCTGACGAAACGCTGTCGACAAGTTGAGCCGCTCCGACGAGTGATGCACCACATGCGCGGCCCAAAGCCAGCGGACGCGGTGGCTCATGCGATGGAAGACGTAATAGAGCAGGTCTTGTGCCACGAACAGCACCGCGAACGCGAATGCGCGGGGTTCCCAGGTCAGCAGCCTGTAGTGCGTATAGACGTAGCCGTAGATCGGCACGACGGCGAACCAGGCGAGCTTGTCGGCGCCTTGATGCATGAGCGCAAGTGCCGCGTTGCAAAGCGTATCGCGCCAGTTGTAGATTCGCGCATCGGCCCGCGTACGCGCCATATGCCACGCTTCCCAGCCGATACATGCGAGAAAGACGGGCGCCATGGCAATGAGGAGCAATTCGGCGTCGAATTGCATGACGTCTTCCTCCTGTTCTTTTGCTTGGTTTTGCCGCAGCGCTGTCAGCGCCGCTGTCCCCTTTTCGGTCGATCGGAACGGCGGGAAGAATCCTCGCGTGCCATCTCGATCGCTGCCCGACAGCCTACACGTTCGGCCCTCGAGGCGGCGCACTTTATCTTAGAAGAAGTATTCGAGCGAATGGGGAGGGGCCGCGGGTGAGTCGAAGCCGCGTGCGGCAAACGCGTCGGCCGATGTGCGGGGCGCGTCGAGGCCGCGGCGGCGCTCACTTCAATCCGCGATAAACCCATTCGAGCAGTGCGTCGTGGGCTTCGCGCGCTGCGGCGGCATGCTCGTCGTTGATCAGACTCACTACGACATAGCTTTCGCCGTTGGCCGCGGCGACATAGCCCGCGATTGCCCGCACGTCGCGCAGCGTCCCGGTCTTGATATGCGCATTGCCTAAGACCGGTTCGTTGCGTAGCCGGTTGCGCATGGTGCCGTCGACGCCCGCAATCGGCAACGAAGCCACGAACACCTGGGCGACCGGGCTCGCGTTCGCCGCTTGCAACAGCTCGGCGAGTCCCAGCGCGCTGACCTCTTCGTCCCGCGAGAGCCCCGAGCCGTTGGCGAGCGTCAATGCGGGCATCGAGAGTCCGTGCGAATGCAAAAACCGCTCGATGGCCGCCGCCGACTTTTGCGGGGTGGCGGGCGGCTCGCTGGCAACGGCGCCGATCGTGAGAAACAGATTGCGCGCCATCACGTTGTTGCTGAACTTGTTGATGTCGCGCACGATGTCCGCGAGCGGCGGGCCGTGGTGGGTCCCCACGAGCCGTGCGCCGAACGGGACGGCGCCCTCATGCGTGGTGCCCTTGAACGTCCCGCCCGCCTGGCGCCATAGCGCGAGAAAGCCGCCCGCGAAAAACGCCGTGTGATCGAGCACCGCGAGGTTGATCGTACGCGGGCCGCAACGCGCAGGGTAGTTGCCCGCGAACATCGCTTCGACGGTGCCGTCGCCTTGCGGCGTCACGTTCGGCGTAACCGCATCGGCCGCGCCCACGCACGGGCCCGGGCTTGCGCGCAGCGCATTGTCGACCTTGAGCTGAGCGAGCGGCGGCAGCACGTCGATCGCGACAGCGCCGTCGCCGGCCGGCGTCAGCGTGAACGACAGCGACTTGAATGCATAGAGCAGCGGATCCGGCCCGACGTTGTACGGGGCGTTCGCATCTTCGTCGAACGGCGGCAGATCGCGCGTGGACGGATCGAAAAAGCGCTTGTCGAGCACGAGCGCGCCGTCGATGCCCGTGATGCCGTTCTTGCGGATCTTGTCGACGAGATCGACGAGCTCTTCCGGCACGAGCTTCGGATCGCCCGTGCCTTGAACGTAGAGGTCGCCGTGCAGCACGCCGCTCGCATCCACCGTGCCGTCCGCGTAGGCGCGTGTGCGCCACCGGTAGTCGGGGCCGAGCATCGCGAGGCCGGCGTAGGTGGTCACGAGTTTCATCGTGGACGCCGGCAGCATCGGTTTGGTGGCATTGAGCGCGACGACGGGCGTCGGGTTGCCGATGCGCTCGATCACCACGCTGACCGAATTCAGCGGCACGTGAGCGCGGGCCAGCGCGCGCGTGACCGCGACGGGCAACTCGGTGCTCACGTTGATGTGCGGCCGGTGCTTGAGTGTGCGCGCTTCGGCATCGGCACCGGCGGCAAAGGCGAGGCTCATCGCCACGCCGAGCGCGGCCGCGCTTCGTGCGAACGCCCGCGCGCGGCGCGGCGGCCGGACGAGCGCGGGCGGCGCTTTCGGACGGATGGGCAATACCGAAGGCGGGGCGAGACGGCAAACCCGATTGAGCAGTGCGGCGAGCGGGGCGATCGTCATGAAAGGCACGAAGGGCATGGCGAACGGTCGGACAAAGCCGACATTGTAGAGCGGCGCGCCCCCGGGCGGGCGGCACGACGATACGCGAGCCGGCTACAATGCACGTCATGAGCGACACTGGCGCGGTCGGCCGCGCGGATGCAATGCGGATTTTGCTGGTCGAAGACGACAAGATGATTGCCGAAGGCGTGCGTAAGGCGCTGCGCGGCGACGGCTTCGCGGTGGACTGGGTCCAAGACGGCGAAAGCGCGCTGACCGCCGCGGCCGGGGAGCCGTATGACCTGGTCCTGCTCGATCTCGGGCTGCCCAAGCGCGACGGTCTGGACGTGCTGCGCGCAATGCGCGCGCGCGGGCTGACGATGCCGGTGCTGATCGTGACCGCGCGCGACGCCGTCGCGGACCGCGTGAAGGGGCTCGATGCCGGCGCCGACGACTATCTCGTGAAGCCGTTCGATCTGGACGAGCTGGCTGCGCGCATGCGGGCGCTGATCCGGCGGCAGGCGGGGCGCAGCGAGTCCGTCATCCGTCACGGTACGCTGACCCTCGATCCGGCTGCGCATCAGGTGACGCTCGACGGCACGCCCGTCGCGCTGTCGGCGCGCGAATTCGCGCTGCTCGAGGCGCTGCTCGCGCGCCCCGGCGCCGTGCTCTCCAAGAGTCAGCTCGAGGAAAAAATGTACGGATGGGGCGAGGAGATCGGCAGCAATACCGTCGAAGTCTACATCCACGCGCTGCGCAAGAAGCTCGGCGCGGAACTCATCCGCAACGTGCGCGGCCTCGGCTACATGATCGCGAAGGACGCCTGAGCGCTTCCTTTCGCGGTCCTCTCGTCTTCTTCAATGCGTTCCATTCGTCATCAACTGCTTGTCTGGCTGCTCGCGATCGTCGTTGCGGGCGTGGGTGCGGCGGGCTGGCTCATCTATCGCCAGGCGCTCGCCGAGGCCAACGAACTCTTCGACTACCAGTTGCAGGAGATCGCCGCCGCGCTGCCGTCGGAGCCTTTTTCGCAGATCTTCGGCGCCCACAAGGAGGCCGACGAGGGCATCGTCATCCAGATCTGGAGCCGCACGGGCGCACTGATGTACTACTCCCATCCGCGCGCGCCGCTCGCGCCGCGCGCCGAGCTCGGGTTCTCGACCGAGCGTACCGAGCGGGGCGACTGGCGCGTGTATGGCGCCATCGTCGGCGACAACGTCGTTCAGCTCGCGCAGCCCGTGTCCGTGCGCAACCGGTTGGCCGCGAACGTCGCGCTGCGCACGCTGTGGCCGCTCATCGTGCTGCTGCCGCTTTTGGGTCTTGCCGTCTGGGTGATCGTCGGGCGCGGATTGGCGCCGCTTGCGCGCGTGACGCGCGCGCTCAACGCACGGCGGCCCGAAGCGCTCGATCCGCTGCCCGACAGGCGGCTGCCACTGGAGGTGCAGCCGCTCGTGCGTGCGTTGAACGGCCTGCTCGCGCGGCTGACCGAGGCACTCGATACGCAACGCGCCTTCGTGGCCGACGCCGCGCACGAATTGCGCACGCCGCTGGCCGCGGTGCAGATTCAGTCGCAGCTCGTGGCGCGGGCGCGCGACGATGCATCGCGCCGCGAGGCGCTCGACGATTTGCAGGCCGGTGTCACGCGCGCGACGCGTCTTGCCGAGCAACTGCTGGCGCTCGCGCGCGCCGAGCCGGCGGCGGGCGCCGTGCGCGATTCGGTGGACTTGCGACTGTTGCTCGCCGAATGCGTCGCCGCGCATGCGCCGCTCGCGCAGCGCCGCGGCGTCGATCTGGGCTTCGAGGACGCGCAGCCGGCCACCGCCATGGCCGATGCCGATGCGTTGCGCGCGATGTTCGGCAATCTGCTCGATAACGCCGTCAAGTACACGCCGCCGGGCGGGCGCATCGATGTGACGCTCACGGCGGGGCAGGAGGGGCGGCCATGCGTGCAGATCGCCGACAGCGGCCCCGGCATCCCGGCAGACGAGCGTGAGCGCGTGTTCGACCGCTTCTATCGCGATGCGTCGGCGCGCGCCCGTGCCGATGTCTCGGGCAGCGGCCTCGGTTTGGCCATCGTCAAGCGCGTCGCCACGCAAAACGGCGCGACCATCGAACTGGGCGAGGCCGCGCTTGGCGGGCTGCTCGTCACCGTGCGGTTCTGATCTCCGAGCCTCTGAGCCCCGTGCGACGGGTTGCCGCACCGTTAAGGTTCCTTTAAGTCGCGCGCCTTACTCTGCGTACCATCAAGTAAGGAGGCCCATTCGATGAACAGGAAATTTCTGTCGCGCGGGGCAATCGCGGTCGCGGTTGCACTCGCCGTATCCGGAGGTTATGTGGCGGGCACGCGCCACGCCGATCCCCAGATCATCACCGCTGCGTACGCCGCGCCGATGATGCCGGCCGAAGCCGCTGCAAAAACGGGCATCCCGGACTTCTCGGGGCTCGTCGAGGCATATGGTCCCGCGGTGGTCAATATCAGCGCGAAGCATGTCGTGAAGCGCACGGCGCACCGCGCGCAGCAACTGCCGATCGACCCGAGCGATCCGTTCTATCAGTTCTTCAAGCGCTTTTACGGCCAGTTCCCCGGCTTCAACGACGGCGATGGCGACGCGCAGCCCGACGCCACCCCGAGCGCAAGCCTGGGCTCGGGCTTCATCATCAGCAATGACGGCTACATCCTGACCAACGCGCATGTGATCGATGGCGCGAACGTCGTCACGGTCAAGCTCACCGACAAGCGGGAGTTCCGCGCGAAGGTCATCGGTACCGACAAGCAGTCCGACGTGGCCGTGATCAAGATCAATGCCTCGAATCTCCCGGTCGTGAAGATCGGCGATCCGCAGCAGAGCAAGGTCGGTCAGTGGGTGGTGGCGATCGGCTCGCCGTACGGGTTCGAGAACACGGTGACCTCGGGCATCATCAGCGCGAAGGGCCGCTCGCTGCCCGACGAGAACTACACGCCGTTCATTCAGACGGATGTGCCGGTCAACCCCGGCAACTCGGGCGGACCGCTCTTCAACCTGCAAGGGCAGGTGATCGGCATCAACTCGATGATCTACTCGCAAACGGGCGGCTTCCAGGGCCTGTCGTTCGCGATCCCGATCGATGAAGCGATGCGTGTCAAGGACGAGCTCGTGAAGAACGGCCATGTCAGCCGCGGGCGGCTCGGCGTGGCGGTGCAGGGCGTCAATCAGACCCTGGCCAACTCGTTCGGCCTGCCCAAACCGGCCGGCGCGCTCGTGAGTTCGGTCGATCCGGGCGGCCCGGCCGCGAAGGCGGGACTGCAAGCGGGCGACGTGATTCTTGCCGTCAACGGCGCGGCGGTCGGCGATTCGACGGATCTGCCTGCGCAGATCGCGGCGATGAAGCCCGGCAGCAAGGCCACGCTCGACATCTGGCGCGACAAGTCGAAAAAGCAGCTGACGGTCACGCTGGGCTCGCTCTCGGACACCAAGGTGGCCGACAACAGCACCGCGAGCGCCGCGCCTAGCCGCCTCGGCGTGGCAGTGCGCGCCCTGACGCCGCAGGAAAAGAACAGCAGCTCTCTGAATCACGGCCTCGTCGTGCAGCAATCGTCGGGTCCGGCGGCGAATGCCGGCATCCTGCCCGGCGACGTCATTCTCGCCGTCAACGGCAGCCCGGTTTCGTCGCCGGAGCAGCTGAAGCAGATCATCGCGAAGGCCGGCAGCAGTGTCGCGCTGCTGATCCAGCGCAACGATGCGCAGATCTTCGTGCCGGTCGATCTCGGTTGAAACCAGCTGCCCGTGCCGGGGCCTCGCGCCCCGCCGGGCACGGGCATTGCTGGCTCTCTTCTTTATGAAGAAAAAGGAGTGATGCCATGAAAACACCCAACAGCAAACGAGCAAGACTCTCGGCCCTGGCCGCGGTCCTTGCCCTCGGATTCGCGGGCGGTGCGTTCGCGCAAGCCTCCTCCGGCTCCGGCACGGTCGGCGGTACGACGACCGATATGACCAGTGCCGGCAACGCGAACGGCGGCGGCATGCCGCCCATTCAGCACGAGGGGGCGGTTTCGTACGTGTCGGGCGGCGTGGGTCTGGACGAGTCGACGGCGCTCAAGAGCGCTGCGCATGAGTGGCCGCTGTCGCTGCGTTTCACGGGACCGACGGCCGACTATCTGGCCGACGTGCACGTGATGATCGTAGGTTCCGGCAACGACCAGGTCCTTTCGACGGACTCGAAGGGGCCGTACATGCTCGTGAAGCTGCCTCCGGGCCGTTACACGGTGCATGCGAAGTACAAGGATCAGGAGCAAACGCGCGCGGTGACCGTCACCGGCAAGCCCGGCGCGCACGCGGATTTCCACTGGAACACGCAGTAGCGCACGCCAGCCGCGCACGTGCGCGATCTTTGTCTGATAATGGAAGCCACGGGTGAAAGCCCGTGGCTTTTTGCATTGCCGCAAAGGCGCATCTCCGTTCGAACCTTGCCAAGGGAATCGCCATGACGAATGCCCATCGCGTCGATATCGAGCCCAACCCGCATCGTCTGCGGGTGATCCACAGCGGAATCACGCTGGCGGACACGAGCCGGGGATTCACGCTCAGAGAGACCGGCTTGCAAGATGTTTTCTACTTCCCGCGCGAGGACGTCAACATGACGCGCTTCTCGCGTTCGGACACGACGACCCATTGCCCCTACAAAGGCGATGCCTCGTATTTTCATCTGCGCACGGAAGACGGCGAGGTCATCCAGAACGTGGCCTGGAGCTACGAGTCGCCGTACGAATCCGCTGCCGCGATCAAGGATTGCCTGGCGTTTTTCAGCGAGCGCGTCGATCGAATCGACCAGACATCGTGAGCTGACGCGAGGAGCCGCGCATGCAGCGAAGGGAGTCGTCATGGAGCTGACCGATGCAGTGCGCGTCGACCTTGCGCCAGCCGCCGTAGCCCAAGCGCTGTCGGACCTCGCGCTCGTGCGCGCAAGCCTCGAGAACTGCGAGACGTTCACCCGATTGCCCGACGGCGAATTCGCGTTGACGTTCACCGTGCCTGTCGGTCCGCTCCGAGGACGCTACGAGGTGCGGCTGCATCTCGCGGACGTCGAAGACTCACCCGAGCGCGAGCCTGCTCGCGTATTGCATCGCGTGATCAACTTCAAGGCTGGCGCGGCCGGCGTCGGTTCGCTGCGGGGCCAGCTCGAGATCGCACTCGAGCCTGCCGGGTCCGGCGATGCGGCCGAGACCACGCGCATCGATTACGCGATCTGGACAACGCTTACCGGGCCGCTGGCCGCGCTGCCGCCGGGGCAGATCGAAAATGCGCTGCAAGCGCTGGCCGAGGATTTCTTCGCGGAGTTCGCCGCCGTCGTCGAGGCCAAGCACGGCAAGCGGCCCAATCGTGCGGCTCCTGCCGGATGGAGCCGGCGCCAGCATGTGTTCCTGCGGCCCATCAATCTGGCCGGCCTCGTGCACCGGAGTCCACACGTCGACGCGCCGTCGCCCGCCTCGGGCCGATTGAGCGGTCTGCTGCTGGGCGCGCGCGGTTCGCACGGGCTCGAACGCCGCGAACCGCGAGCGATGCCGCCGTGGGCCTGGGCGCTTGCCATCATCATCGTCGGCGCGTTGCTTTATCTGCTGCACCGCCTTCAGTAGCGACCGCTTGCGCCGCGCCGCGGAATTCGCGACGGTATGCGCTCGGCGACGTTTTCAATGTCTCGGCGAAATGCTGCCGCAGCGAGACGGCCGAGCCGAAGCCCGCCGATTCGGCGATCGCATCGACGCTCTCGTCGGTCGTCTCGAGCAACTGCTGAGCACGTGAAAGCCGTGCCGTGAGCAGCCATGCGCCGACAGTGGTGCCCGTCGCTTCGCGGAATCGCCGGGTGAAGGTGCGTCGGCTCATCAGCGCGCGTTCGGCCAGCGAGTCGAGCGTATGGGGTTCGTGTACGTTCGCACGGACCCAATCGAGCAGCGCGACGAGCCGCGCGTCGCGCGCGTCGGTGCCGACCGGCTGCTCCACGAATTGGGCCTGCGAGCCCTGGCGGTGCGGCGGTACGACCAGTCGGCGAGCGACGTAGTTCGCGGCTTGCACGCCGCAGCGCGTACGGAGAACATGCAAACAGCAGTCGAGGCCGGCTGCGGTGCCGGCGGAGGTCAGAATATCGCCGTCGTCGACGTAGAGCACTGACGCATCGACCTCCACGGCCGGGTAGCGCCGGGCGAATTCGCCGGCCCACGCCCAGTGCGTGGTCGCGCGCCGACCGTCGAGCAGACCCGCGGCCGCCAGGACGAACGCGCCGAGGCACAGCCCCACACATTGCGCGCCGCGCGCATGAGCGCGCCGCAATGCGGCGATCAGCGCGTCCCCGGGCTCGCGAAAGGCGCCGTCCCAGCTCGGCACGATGACGATGTCGGCGACATCCAGCGCATCGAGCCCGTGCGCTGCCGTAATCGTGAATCCCGCCTTTGTTCCAAGATCGCCCGCGCGGCATGCGCACACGCGCAAATCGAAGCGCGGCACATGCCCCGCGCTGTAGTCCTCACCGAAGACGATGCACGGCACCGAGAGATGAAACGGACTGATGCCGTCGAAAGCGACGACAGCGACGATGGGCGCGGCGTCAGGCGAGCCAGCGTTCGGATGGCGCATGAAACTCTTATCGGAGGGTGAATGCGGCGATTGGATTGGCCCGATTATATCGATTAATGTCATTCGGGCCACTATCGGCGGGCGGCCCGGGACGGAAGAATGGAGTCCGTCTTCCGCCTCGCGGACCCCTTCGACATCAGGAGCTCATCATGTCTCGCTTGCCGCGCCGTGCACTCGTCGTCATCGACGTGCAGAACGAATATGTCACCGGCGATTTGCCGATCGAATTCCCGAACGTCCAGAGCTCGCTCGCCAATATCGGGCGGGCGATGGATGCGGCTCGCGCCGCCTCCGTCCCGGTCGTCGTGGTCCAGAACTTCGCGCCAGCGGGCTCGCCGCTTTTTGCGCGCGGCACGCCGGGAGCCGAACTGCATCCGGTAGTCGCCGGCCGGGAGCGCGATCACTATGTCGAAAAATCGCTGCCAAGCGCGTTTGCGGGGACCGACCTTGCTCAGTGGCTCGCCGAGCAGGAAATCGACACGTTGACGGTGGTCGGCTACATGACGCACAACTGCGACGCATCGACCATCGTTCACGCGCTGCACGCGGGTTTCGCCGTCGAGTTTCTCTCCGACGCCTCCGGTTCAGTGCGCTACGAGAACAGCGCAGGCTTTGCGAGCGCGCAGGAGATTCATCGCGTCTATTGCGTGGTGCTGCAGTCGCGCTTCGCATCCGTGGCCGATACCGATACCTGGCTCGCGGCGCTTGCAGCGGGCGAGCCGCTCGAGCGCAGCACGATCTACGCTTCGAATCAGGCCGCCCGGCGGCGCGCCGTGGCGATGCCGGCCCAGGCGTAGGGGGCTGGCGGGGCGAGCGGCTTTGCGTTACGTGCGTTCACGCGCCGCGCAGAGCCTGGCTCGTACGCAGCGTATGAAGGCACGCATCGACGAATGCTTCGATGTGCGCGCTGAGATCGATCCTCGGCGGAAGCATCAGTGCATCGCGCAGACATCCTCCGACGAACGCGTGCAGAAAGAGAGCTGCGCGTTGGGTATCGAGATCGGGCGGCAACTGGCCGCGCTCGATGGCCGCGCGCAGATCGTCCTCGAGTTTGCCGAGCCCTTCTTCCATGCTGGCCTGATGGCGCGCCTTGACGGGCCCCATCTCATCGACGAATTCGCATTTCAGAAAAAGGATGTCGAAGACGCGGCGGCGCTGCGGATCGACAGCCGCCGCGCGCAAACACCATTTGAGTTTCTCGGCGAGCCGCAGTAGCGGATCGGGCGGCTCGCCATCGCCGGCGGAGAGTTCGTCGAGCGGCAACAAGACGCGGTCGAACATCGCCGTGAAAACATCGGCTTTGTTCGCAAAGTGCCAATAGATCGCGCCGCGCGTGACACCCGCCTGTGCAGCGATGTCGGCGAGCGAAGTCCGCGACACGCCCTTGTCATAAAACACCTGCTCTGCCGCATCGAGAATCCGGTTGCGCGTCTCCCGTGCCTCTTCTTTCGTTTTCCTGACCATCTTGCTTTCCGCTTGGCGGCTTCGTCGATTCCCGGCAGTCACGCGTCTGTAACGATACAGTCGGACGAATAGAACGAATCGATTGATTACCGCGTATTACAGGCGCGAATTGTTGCTCGAAGTAAGCATGTTTCGCAACGAAAACCTTTTACATACATCGATGAATGTATATACAATACCGTCCTACGTTTGAATGGTCCAGTGCGAATTCCCGGTAATATCGGTCCCTGGCAGTCTCGCGCGGGATCGCGCGCCAGCTTTGCGCCATCGCTCGATGGCGCGCCGCCGGTATCTCAGCGCGGCGCCGCGCGCCTGACGTGCCGTGCGCCCGGCCCTCTCGCGGGGCCGTCGTCTTCAAGCGTTTCGCGACATGAGTCGCGCCGCGCGCCTCGCGGGAATGGGGCGCAGCGGGCCTACTTTGTTCCCAGTCATTGATCAGAGGTCGCTCCATGCGTGTCGAAACGGTTCCTCTTCGCCTGATCGCTACCGCGACGGCTGCCATGATTCTCGCGGCGTGCGGACAAAAGCAGTCGGCACCGCCGCCGCAAACGCCCGAGGTGGGCGTCGTCACCGTCACGACGAGCGCCGTGCCCGTCACGAGCGAGTTGCCGGGGCGCACGAGCGCTTTCCTCGTGGCGCAGGTGCGTGCGCGCGTCGACGGTATCGTGCTGCGCCGCGAGTTCACCGAGGGTAGCGAAGTGAAGGCCGGCCAGCGCTTGTACAAGATCGACCCCGCGCCGTATATCGCCTCGCTCAATAGTGCGAAGGCGTCGCTGGCCAAGGCGCAGGCCAATCTCGCCAGCACGGCGGCCCAGGCGAACCGCTACAAGGTGCTCGTGGCCGCGAACGCGGTCAGCAAGCAGGACTACGACAATGCCGTTGCCGCGCAGGGGCAGGCCGCGGCGGACGTTGCGTCGGCCAAGGCCGCCGTTCAGACGGCGCAGATCAATGTCGGCTACACGGACGTCGTCGCGCCCATCACGGGCCGCACCGGCGTGTCGCAAGTCACGCCCGGCGCGTATGTGCAGGCGAGCGCGGCCACGCTCATGGATACGATTCAGCAGCTCGATCCGATGTACGTCGATCTCACGCAGTCGAGCCTCGACGGGCTCAAGCTGCGTCGCGAAATCCAGGAAGGGCGCTTGAAGACGAACGGACCGGGCGCCGCGAAGGTCACGTTGATTCTCGAAGATGGCAGGACGTACGCACAGCAGGGCAAGCTGCAGTTTTCCGATGTGACCGTCGATCAGTCGACGGGCTCTATCACGGTGCGGGCGATCTTCCCGAACCCGAACCGGGTCCTGCTGCCGGGCATGTTCGTGCGCGCGCGCATCGAGGAGGGCGTCAACGAGCGCGCGATGCTCGTGCCGCAAGTCGGCGTCACGCACGACCAGAAAGGACAGGCGAGCGCGCTCGTCGTCGGTGCCGACGGCAAGGTCGCGCCGCGTCCGCTCGTGACCGCGGGCATGCGCGGCCCCGACTGGATCGTCGAGAGCGGCTTGAATCCGGGCGACCGCGTGATCGTTCAGGGCACGGAGAAAGTCCGTCCGGGCATGGCCGTGAAGGCCGTACCGGCCCAGCTCGCGGCGCCGGCATCCGGCGCCTCCACCGCCACTGCCACGCAGCCGGCTTCGGCATCGCAGCCCGCGTCCGGCGCGTAACAGAGGGGAGCCCGTTACATGGCCAAGTTTTTTATCGATCGACCGATTTTCGCGTGGGTGATTGCGATCATCCTGATGCTGGCGGGGATTGCGTCGATCTTCAATCTGCCGATCGCGCAGTACCCGACGATCGCGCCACCGTCGATCCAGATCAGCGCGTCGTATCCGGGCGCCTCGGCGAAGACGGTCGAAAATACGGTGACGCAGGTCATCGAGCAGCAGATGAGCGGCCTCGATCACCTGCTCTATCTATCTTCGACGAGCGACGATTCGGGCACCGCCACGATCACGCTGACGTTTGCCGCCGGCACCAATCCTGACATCGCGCAGGTGCAGGTGCAAAACAAGCTCTCGCTCGCGACGCCGCTTTTGCCGTCGGTCGTCCAGCAACTCGGCACGAAGGTGACGAAATCGAGCAGCAGCTTCCTGCTCGTGCTCGCGTTCGTGTCCGAAGACGGCAGCATGAACAAGTACGACCTTGCGAACTATGTCGCCTCGAACATTCAGGATCCGATCAGCCGTATCGACGGCGTCGGCACCTTGTCGCTGTTCGGCACACAGTACGCGATGCGGATCTGGCTGGACCCGAACAAACTGACGAACTACGGGCTCACGCCTGTCGACGTCTCGACGGCGATCCAGAACCAGAACGTGCAGGTCGCAGCCGGCCAGCTGGGCGGGACGCCCTCCGTGCCGGGGCAGATGCTGCAGGCGACGATCACCGAGCAGACGCTGCTGCGCACGCCCGGTCAGTTCGGCGATATCTTGCTGAAGGTGAATCCGGACGGCTCGCAGGTGCGGATCAAGGACGTTGCGCGCATCGAGCTCGGCGGCGAAAACTACAACGTCGACACCGCCTACAACGGTCAGCCGACCGTCGGTATGGGCATCCAGCTCGCCACGGGTGCCAACGCCTTGCAGACGGCCAAGCTCGTGCGCCAGCGTGTAGAAGAGCTGTCGCGGTACTTTCCGCACGGTCTTGCGGTGAAGTACCCGTACGACACGACGCCGTTCGTGCGGCTGTCGATCGAGGAAGTGATCAAGACGCTGCTCGAAGGCATCGTGCTCGTCTTCCTGGTCATGTACCTGTTCCTGCAGAACCTGCGCGCGACGTTGATTCCGACGATCGCAGTCCCGGTGGTGCTGCTCGGTACCTTCGCGATCATGAACGCGGTGGGCTTTTCGATCAACGTGCTCTCGATGTTCGGGCTCGTGCTGGCGATCGGTCTGCTCGTCGACGATGCTATCGTCGTGGTCGAGAACGTCGAGCGCGTCATGGCCGAGGAGGGCTTATCGCCCCGGGACGCTACGAGAAAGGCGATGAGCCAGATCACGGGCGCGCTCGTCGGCGTGGCGCTCGTGCTCTCGGCCGTGTTCGTGCCGGTGGCGCTTTCGGGCGGCTCGGTGGGTGCGATCTACCGGCAGTTCTCGCTGACGATCGTCGCGGCGATGGTGCTCTCGGTGCTCGTCGCGCTGATTCTGACGCCGGCGCTGTGCGCGACGATCCTCAAGCCGATACCGGCGGGCCATCACGAGGAAAAGACGGGCTTCTTCGGCTGGTTCAACCGCACGTTCAACACGAGCCGCGAGAAATATCAGAAAGGCGTGCATCACGTCATTCGCCGTTCGAGCCGCTGGCTGCTGATCTATATCGTCGTCATCGTCGCGATCGGGCTGCTGTTCGTGCGCTTGCCGAAGTCGTTCCTGCCTGACGAGGACCAGGGCTACGCGTTCATTCTCGTGCGTACGCCGACAGGCTCGACGCAAGAGACGACGGGCAAGACCCTCGCGAACATCGCCGACTATCTGCTCAACAAAGAGAAATCGGTCGTCGAATCGGTGTTCACGGTCAACGGGTTCAGCTTCGCGGGCCGTGGCCAGAACTCGGGTCTCGTCTTCGTGCGGCTGAAGGATTACGGCGAGCGGCAGCATGCGGACCAGAAGGTGCAGGCCGTCATTCAGCGGATGTTCATGCACTATGCGAACTACAAGGACGGGCTCGTCATACCGTTCAACCCGCCGTCGATCCCCGAGCTCGGTACCGCGTCCGGCTTCGACTTCGAGCTGACCGACAACGCGGGGCATGGCCACGAGGCGCTGATGGCGGCGCGCGATCAGTTGCTCGGGATGGCGGCCAAGGACCCGACGCTTGCGCTGGTCCGGCCGAACGGCTTGAATGACACGCCGCAGTTCAAAGTCGATATCGACCGCGAAAAAGCGCAGGCGCTCGGTGTCACCGCGGAAGCGATCGACCAGACCTTCTCGATTGCGTGGGCGTCGAAGTACGTGAACAACTTCCTCGATACGGACAACCGGATCAAGAAGGTCTACCTGCAGTCCGATGCGCCGTTCCGGATGTCGCCCGAGGATATGTCGAAGTGGTACGTGCGCAATGGCTCGGGCGCGATGGTGCCGTTCACGGCGTTCGCGTCGGGGCAATGGACCTACGGCTCGCCGAAACTGGAGCGCTTCAACGGGATCTCGGCGGTCGAGATTCAAGGGCAGGCCGCGGCGGGCAAGAGTACGGGACAGGCCATGACGGCCATGGAACGGATCGCCGCCAAACTGCCGGCCGGGATCGGCTACTCGTGGACGGGGCTCTCGTATCAGGAGCTCCAGTCGGGTTCGCAGGCGCCGATTCTGTATGGCATCTCGATCCTCGTCGTGTTCCTGTGTCTTGCCGCGTTGTATGAAAGCTGGTCGATTCCGTTCTCGGTCATCATGGTGGTGCCGTTGGGCGTGATCGGCGCACTGCTGGCCGCCACGGTGCGCGGGCTCGAGAACGACGTGTTCTTCCAGGTCGGTCTGCTGACGACGGTGGGGCTTTCGGCGAAGAACGCAATTCTGATCGTCGAATTCGCGCGCGAGTTGCAGCACAAGGAAGGCATGGGACCTGTCGAGGCGGCGATGGAAGCATCGCGGCTGCGGTTGCGGCCGATTCTGATGACATCGCTGGCGTTCATTCTGGGTGTGATGCCGCTTGCGATCAGCAACGGCGCGGGCTCCGCCAGCCAGCACGCGATCGGTACCGGCGTGATCGGCGGGATGCTGACCGCAACGTTCCTGGCGATCTTCTTCATCCCGATGTTCTTCGTCGTCATTCGCGCGAAGTTCTCGGGCGAGACCGAGGATGCCGACGAAGCCGCGCGCTTGGCCCAAGCGCATCATGCGCCGAAGCCCGAAGGTGACGATGGCGACAACAGTGGCGCGGGCGGTGGTCCCCGCAACGAAGGACAGTGACATGCAGATGCGAAACCATTCCCTGATTGCGATCGCGGCCGCGCTGTTCGCTGCGGGCTGCTCGTTCCAGCCCAAGTACGAGCGCCCCGCGCCGCCGGTGGCTGCGGCGTTCCCGAGTTCGGGCGTTTATGCCACGCAGCCGGCGGGTACGCCGGGCCGTAGTGCCGGCGGTCAAGCGGCGGCCGATATCGGCTGGAAGAACTTTTTCGTCGACGAGCGCTTGCAGCGGCTCATCGAGATCGCGCTGGCGAACAACCGGGACTTGCGCGTATCCGTGCTCAATGTCGATCAGGCGCGTGCGCAATATCGGATCACGCGTGCCGACCTGTTCCCGACGCTCGATGCGTCGGGCCAGGAAAGCGTCTCGCGTACGCCGAAGGATTTGAGCTTTTTCGGCAAGACGATTTCGCGGACGTATTCGGTCGGGCTCGACGCTTCCTGGGAAATCGACTTTTGGGGCCGTATACGCAGTCTCAAGGACCAGGCGCTCGAGCAATATCTCTCGACGGCGCAGGCGCGCAAAGCGGCTGAAATCTCGCTCGTCTCGCAGGTGGCCGACGAGTATCTGCAGATGCTCGCGTTCGACGATCTGCTCAAGGTGACCGAAGACACGCTGAAATCGGCGCAGAGCTCCTACGATCTGACGAAGCTGCAATTCGATAACGGCACGGGCTCCGAGCTTTCGCTGCGTCAGGCGGAGACGGTCGTCGAGCAGGCGAAGGCAAATCGCGAAGCACAGGCCCGTTCCCGTGCGCAGGCGGAAAACGCGCTCGCGCTGCTGATCGGGCAGTCGCTGCCCGACGATCTGCCGCCCGGCCGCTCGCTTGGCGATCAGGCGCTTTTGAGCGATATCCCGGCGGGGCTGCCGTCCGATTTGCTCACGCGCCGGCCCGACATCATGGAAGCGGAGGCTTCGCTGCGCGCGGCGAATGCGAATATCGGCGCGGCACGCGCAGCGTTTTTCCCGAAGATTTCGCTGACGGGTTCGGCTGGTACCGAGAGCTTGACGCTGGGTGGATTGTTCAAGCCTGGGTCGGCGGCTTGGAGTTTTACGCCGCAGATTTCGCTGCCGATTTTCGAGGGTGGGCGGAATATCGCCAATCTCGATCTTGCCAATATTCAGAAGCGGATCGAGATCGCGAAGTATGAGAAGGCGATTCAGTCGGCGTTTCGGGATGTGGCCGATGGGCTTGCGGCGCGGAGTACTTATGATGCGCAGATCGGGGCGCTCGAGCGGAATACGAATGCGGAGCAGCGGGCGCTTGATTTGTCGCAGCTGCGGTATCGGAATGGCGTCGATAGTTATCTGCAGGTGTTGACTGCGCAGACGAATCTCTATTCGGCGCAGCAATCGCTGATCAATGCGCGTGTCGCACGGCTGACCAGTCTTGTTGATCTGTATGTGGCGCTCGGCGGTGGGTGGGTGCAGCAGACCGGTGAGACACCGAGGCCGGCGGACGCGGGGACGGATTATGGGTCGTTGCCCGCGCAGGTGCCGCAGGGTGGGGCGTCGGGGGTGAAGGGACCGGCTAGTTGAGGCGGTCGCGCTTTCGAAAGTTGCATTCAAACCGGCGAGCGGCAGTCCAGCTCGCCGGTTTCGTTTTGTACGCCCCGCGAACACGGGTCGGCGCAGGAATTCGACCGCCTTACGAGGGACGACGCCGTCCGAAGCTAACCCTTGACGGCAGCGAACGGGATGTAGCGAGTTTAGCTAGTTTATGATTTCAGTATAAACTCGCTAAACCGACTTTAATGGCGGCGCCGGTCGCCAGTGACACCTTGTCGCATCTGGTGATCTCTCGCTCGATGGTTCGGCGTACGGAGCGACGAGAACATGCCACAGCAACAGTCCGTGCCGCGGGATGTCTTTTCTGATTCTGCTAGAGCGTTCGGATCTCTCTAATTCCGCTAAAGCGTTCGAAGAGCCTACACGGAAAAACAGGGCATCCAATGCCCGCGTGGCGCGGCTTACGAATCTCGTCGATCTTTACGTGGCGCTTGGCGGTGGATAGTTGCAGCAGACGGGCGAAACGCAGAGGCCGGCCGATGCGGGAACCGATTACGGCTCGCTGCCCGCGCAGGTGCCGCAAGGCGGGGCTTCGGGGGTGAAGGGACCGGCGGGGTGAGCCGATCGTTCGTTCGTCGAAACGAATCCGAACCGGCAAGCGACAGGCTCGCCGGTTCGGCTCCATGGGCTGGCTTGGGTGACTGCCGCAAGCTGCGGTGTCCGGCGGCGACGCATGGATCTCGCTACCCTGATGAGTGCGAGCGCGAGTAGCAAGCCGCCGATCACATCGGCCATATAGTGCCCGCCCTGGGTCGGCGTCGAAGCGATCATCGCCGCATTCAACACGACGCCGATAACCGAAACGACCGGCACGCGTCGAAGCGCGTAGGCAAAAATGACGGCCATTTCGGTGTGAAAGGACGGCATCGAGACCAAGCCTTGAGCGGCCGACAAATCGAATGTCCGTAACGAACCGCTTCGCAACAATGCAAAGTCGGATACCGTGGAAGCAGTCTGCGGATCGGTTATGCCGAAATGCGTAAACGCACTGGCTGCGGGAGCGACGGCGGGGACCAGGCTGGTCAGAACCGCTGCCGACATGAAAAGCAGCGAAAACTCCGCCAACTGCCTTCGGCGCCCCATCAGGCCAAGTAATACCGGAACGCCGATCAACTGCCACAGCCCACTGTCGTAAGCCAGCGCGAGTGCGCGATGGATATCGGGATGCGCGCGTACCCATTGGTAGGTCGAGGACCAATCGAAACCGAGTAGCCGGTCGAACTGGATTAGATCGTCGTCGATGAGCGGGGCGTTCGTCGTCACGCAAAGATAGGACAGGATGGAACACGTCGATGCGAAGCAGGAAAGCATGGCGACGTATGCGAGCGTCTGAGATAGTTCAGCGGACCTCAGCATTTTTATTGCGGTCCGATAGCGGGTGACCCTCGTCATTGCGCCGAGCCCGGCCGCGATGAGGAGTAAAGCTATATCGGGTTTTTCTGTCGCGGCCAGGCTCGTCAGGCGCACCGAGTATGCGCCTGCGCGAAGCCATAGCGCATCCACGGCAAGTAGCGCCACGATGATCGTCCAGCCGATCACGTAGGACCGCCAATAGGAAGCGGGCGAGTCTTGTGGGTGCAATGTCGGTCTGCGCATCTTCAATACGCGATCCGCGGTGCCACATAGCTGCCGTAGCCGGTGCCAATGCCCGATGCCTGAGTGGGCATCTTGTAGCCTGCGACGAAATGGCCGGAAATGGCCTTGGCGCTGCCGCCGTTCGACGTATCGATGTAGAAGGCGGCGAACGCGATGATCGGCGTATAGCCGCTCGTAGAAAAGTTGGCGCCGACAGGCATCACAACGGTGACACCCTTGGGCACGCTACTGTAAATAGTGTCTTTTACGCCTGACTGAACGTAGATGCTGTCCCCGATTGCCAACGCGGTAGGATTGCCGTTGGTAATGAGTCCGCGGATGGTCGGCGTATCGTTTGCGACGGTCTTGAACGACGTCCACTGTCCGGCTTGGCATGTGCCGCCATAGGTGGCGCCGTTGCCGATTGTGAACGTTTTAGGTTGCCCGGACGCATCGAGCTTCGGCTGATTCGTCTTGCTGTCCCAATATTGATTGTAGACGCACTGATCCATAATGACGGGAAAAAGGCCGCCGGCCGGAACCGCCGAGGGCGGCGTGATGACCGCGACGGACGTTGCGCTATCGGAGGTGGACGGCATGCCAAGTAGCGCGCCCAGCAAGAGTGTGACGAGTCCGCCGTTGGTGCTCGCATCTCGCGTAACGGTGACCTGCACGGCTGGTTCGGGCAGGTGCCCTGAAGGAGGCGGTAGTATGACTGCGCTGGGCGCAACCAAGGTCGGAGACGAGGCGGCGACGTCCCAGTAGCCGGTCTTGACCGTTCCTGTCGATAGTTTGACGCCGTCCGATATGTTCAATGGGACCGCGGCCGTTGCAGAGGCTGCGGCTGCCGTCCAGTTTGGCACGTTTGAACCTGTCGTGAGCGCGCCGGCACCGGCAAGCGCCGCTGCATCGGCTGCATTCTGCAATTCGTGGCTGACGGCGAAAAAGCGCGGAACATCGACCGCGAAAGCGCCGAACATCAGCAACAGCGGCAATGTGAACAGGAACCAGAGCGCAGCCGATCCACGTTCTTTGGCACGGCCTGGCCACCGGCGCAAGTGGTCGCGACCAGCAGCTAACGGCCCAATCGCAGCGGAATTGAGTTCGCTCGAGTAAAGGCGCTCATTCACAGTTCATTACCGCCGTGGCTGTTAGCGTGAGAGGACCCGTCAGCGCGCTGAATGCTGAGCCGACCATGAGCCCGTTATACGTGTACTCGATCGTCACTGTCAGCGCCTGGCCGCTGGGGATCGTTGCACAACTGCCTGACGGAGTGACCGTCGGCGTCGTGGCCGTCCCGCCGCTCACGAGGCTGCCCTGCATGAAGGTCAACGCGACGTTCTGAATCTGGGTTGTTGTATAGGGCGTCGAACGCAAGACCACGCCCTGACGCGCCGCGGCGCCCGCGGCGTTCGTAATGATTGCCTTGTCGCAAAGCAGCAGGCTCATATCGATGATGCCGAGCATCAGCATCAGCAAGAACGGCAGCATGAGCACGAATTCGAGCGAGACGATGCCGCCCGCGCGTGTGCGGCGATGCCTGCCGAGATGCCGACGCGGTTTCATCGAATGGCTCCGCCCGACGAAATGCCGTCTCCCGGCACCGGTGCCGCGTGCGCGCCGCTGCCGGCTTGTGCCGTCAGTCGTTCGCGCAAGTCCCGGTAGAAACGCAGATTGTCTTCGGCCGATTCGGCCGGCATCTCCGATACGAGAATGCGCTTGGCCGCCTCGCCGTTGCCGAGCAAGCCGTAGGCGAGCGCGAGGTTCTGGCGCGCTTGCGGGGGCGCGTCGGCCAGGCTCGCAATATCGAGCAATACATTCGCGCCGGCTCGCGCCTGGCCCGAGAGCACGAGCGACAGCCCAAGGTCCGCCTTGAGGCCCTGAACTTCGGGGTGGCGCTCCAGCGCGGCGCGATAGACAGCCTGCGCCTCTTCATGCCGGCCTAGCAGGTCCAGCGTCGCTCCGAGTCCCTCGGCCGCCACCGCGTTATCGGGATAGGCCGAGGTCAATTTGCGGTAGCGCTGCTCCGCCTCGTCCAGATGCCGTTGGCGCAGCGCGATGCGAGCGAGTCCCAACTGGGTGCGCGGATCGTCGGGGGCCGAAGCCGCGACGCGCGTGTAGAGCACGCTGGCTCGGGCAAGGTCGCCCGTCTGATAGATCGTATCGGCGAGACCCAATTGCGCGGGCCGCGATTGCGGATCGGCCTTCAAAAGCTTTTCGAAGAGGGAGAGCGCCAACTGGGTGTCGCCCGCTCCGAGCGCGCTTTCCGCGATATGCAAATCGGCGTTCGCGTCGGGAATATGGGTGACGGGCATCGGCTGCGGCACCACGTAGTGATTGCTCGCGCAGCCCGCCATGATCAGCGCTGCCGCAATCGACGTGCAGAGCGCCAGCAAGGCGCGATTCGAGCGGGTGGGGCGGGGTGTGGTCATGCCACCTCCAGAAACAAAAACCAAGAACAAAACGGAAACGGCCATTCAATGGTGACGAAATACGGCGACGAGCCGGATTGCGGCCGGGCCGACCGCAATGAGCGCCACGGTCGGCATGATGAACAGCATCATCGGCAGCGTCATCTTGGGCGCGAGCTTCGCGGCCTTTTCTTCGAGCGCGACCATTTGCATCGAGCGCTCTGTACGCGACAGCGTCCGCAGGGCCTGTGTGATCGGCGTGCCGTACTTCTGGGCCTGCACGAGCGTGGTCACGAGTGCGCGCACCGATGAAAGGCCGATGCGTCCCGCCATGGCGTGCAGCGCGAGACCGCTATCGCCACCGAGGCTGAGCTCGTCCGCGGTCACGCTGAGTTCGTCGGCTAACGGCGGGCAGATGATCCGCAGCTCGGTTGCGACGCGCTTGATCGCCACGACGAGGCTGTTGCCGGCGTTCGTGCAGATGACAAGCAGGTCGAGCGCATCGGGCAGGGCAACGGCGATCGCCCGGCGGCGGCGTCGGATGAGAAAACCCATCGCGTATTCCGGCAGCATCATGCCGATCACGAAGGCGCCGGCCATCAGCAGTACGCGGAAGAGAAAGAACTGCCCAAGCTTGGGCAGATGCCCGCCGAGCGCAATCGCGCTCAGGGCAAGGCAGGCGCCGACGACAACCTTGAGTCCCGACATGACCGCTACGGCTCGCCGGTCGCGAAAACCGGCGCTGGCAAGTCGTGTCGCGAGCTTCGCACGGTCTTCCGCCTGCACGACAGGCATGCGCTCGCCGATCGAGGCCACGCGCGTGGCAAGCCGTTTCGGCACATTGATCGCGGCCGCGGTGGCCGGAGCGTTGCTGCTGCCGCGCACCGTGCTTTGCCGGACGCGTTGGGCGATGCGCGCGCGCTTGCTCGTGCCGCGCAAGACGAGCCACAACGTGATGACGGCAAGCAACAAGAGTAGGGCGGCGTTGCGCCAGAAGTCGGCATTCATCATCGCGAAGTATCCAGGTTGGCAATTTTGCTGATCAGCCACAAGCCGGCCGTCATCAAGCCGGCCGCGAGCGCCAGTATCTTGTGACCTGCGTGCGTATTCGTGAGCACTTCGAGGTATGGCCGATTCACGACATAAAACACGCCCATGATCACGAAGGGGACAGCCGCGATCATTTTGCTGGCGAGCTTGCCTTCAGCCGTTAGCGCCTTGCTCTTCGCGCGGATGTCGCGCCGCGAGCGCACGATGGCCGCCAGAGTCTCGAGGGTGTCGCCGAGGTTGCCGCCTGTTTCGCGTTGCAGGATCAGGCAAACCGTGAAGAACGAAAAATCGGCAAGCTGCAAACGCGCTGCCGCCTGCTCGAGCACTTCCTTCAACTCCGCGCCCACGAGCAGCGCATCGCCCATGGTGCGAAACGTCGTTCGAACGGGCTCTTCGCTTTCGACGCCCGCGATGCAGATGGCCTGAACTGCGGGGATGCCTGCGCGCACCGCGCGAATGATGAGATCGAGCGTGTCGGGAAAGACTGCGAGAAAGCGCAGTCGGAACCGCCCGATGACCCATCGGTAAGCGGCGCGCATTGCGATAACCGTCGCGCCGAGTGAAATCGCGAAACGCGCCAACGGGCCCAACGAGAACGACGTCGCGCCGACGAACGACGCAACGAGCGCCACGACACCGACGACGCAAATGAGACGTATGCCGGCGGCGCCCCCCACCGTGCGAACGCGTTCGTACTTCGCCACGAACGGGGCCAGCAGTGCCGCTTGATCGGGCAGGCGGCGCTTGCGCTGGAGCAGCTCGTGCTGTTTGTCTTGCCCTTCGTTTTCGCCGCGTCGCGTCGTGGCGACCTGCTGTTCGTCACGCAGCTCGGCAACGCGCGTCCGAATGCGCGTTGCCGGTTGCTGCCGCGCCATTTGACGCAAGGACCTCACGATGAGGCCCAGCACGACGAGTGCAAAAAAGGCACCGGCGGTGACGACGTCCACCGGTCTCATGATTGCATCGCTGCGAGCAGCGCCTCTTCGAGTCCATAGTAGATAGCCCGTTGAGCGAAAACCGGTCGCAGCGACGAGCATTCGAACGCACCGCGCACCTGCTCTTCATAGGCGCTCGCGTTGTAGCGAAACGTGAAGAGGTCCTGCGTTATTACGACATCGCCTTCCATGCCCCCGATCTCGGTGACATGCGTCACGCGCCGCACACCGTCGCGCATCCGCTCGACTTGCAGGATCAGATGAACCGCGCTCGCAATCTGTCTGCGAATCGACATCAGCGGCAAATTGCCGTTGGCCATCATCACCATGCTTTCGAGTCGCGTGATCGCGTCGCGCGGCGTGTTTGCATGGACCGTGGTCATCGAACCGTCGTGGCCCGTATTCATCGCCTGCAGCACGTCGAATGCTTCCGTGCCGCGCGTCTCGCCGAGAATGATGCGGTCGGGGCGCATCCGCAACGCATTGCGCACGAGGTCTCGCTGAGAAACGCCGCCGAGCCCTTCGCTGTTCTCGGGCCGCGTTTCGAGGCTGACTACATGGGGCTGCTGCAGCTGCAGTTCGGCCGCGTCTTCGATCGTAACGACGCGCTCGCTCTCGTCGATGAAACGCGAGAGCGCGTTGAGCAGCGTCGTTTTGCCGGAGCCCGTACCGCCGGAAATCACGACGTTCAGGCGGCATGCGGTGGCGATCCTCAGCACGTCGACCATCGCCGGTGAGATGTTGCCCTGCTGCGCCATACGGCCCAGCGTGATATTGCGTTTGGCGAATTTTCGGATCGAGATGGAGGCGCCGCGCAACGCGATGGGTGGCAGTACGACGTTCACGCGGCTGCCGTCGGCCAGTCGCGCGTCCACCATCGGGCTGCTTTCGTCCACGCGCCGTCCGACGGCGGCTGCGATGCGCTGCGCGACGTTGATGACGTGTGCGTTGTCGCGGAACTTCAACGGCGTCAACTCGAGACGCCCGCCGCGCTCGACATAGACGTGATCGGGCCCGTTCACGAGGATGTCGGTCACCCGTTCGTCGGCCAACAACGGCTCGATCGGCCCGATGCCGAACATGTCGTTGACGATTTCGTCGACGATCAGCGTCTGTTCGCCGAGCGTCAGCGTCAGCCTGTCCCGTGCGATCGTCTCGGCCGCGATCTGCTCGATGCCGGCGCGCACGTCGCTGCGCGACATCATCAATGCGGCGGACATGTTCATCGACGCGAAGACTGCCGTGCGTATCGTCTTGAATGTGTCGGAGCGGATGACCGCTTCGTGCCGGTCCGATACGCTTGCAATCGGGGGGCGTGAACTGCCGCGGAGGCCGCGGTGCTGGCACTTGCGTCGCGCAAGCTTCCGGCCACAGGAGCGGAGTACGCTGGCTCGGCCGGCGAGGCCCGCAGTTCGTCCGGGTCCGTTGCCGGATCGACGCTCAGCAACCCGTTGCGGCGGCCGAACATCAGCTTGCCCTCCGGGCAGGCGCGAGACGCCGATACCAGGGCGTGCGCGCCGACGGTGCCGCTGCTTCCTCGTTACCGGTGATCGAGTTTGCAAGCGCAACGATCGCCGCTGCGAACGGGGAACGCTGGGGGCTGGCCAGCGACTCTCCGAGATTTTCAGTAAGCGCCAGGGTCTGCGGCTCGTACGGCAGCGAATGGACCGATCCCCGCGCGAGCGCACTGATGAAATCCTTCGAATTCACGCGACCGGGCACGGGCTGTCTCGACTCGTTCACGAGTACCGATATCGCCGGATTCGCGTCGCGCGCTTCGGCGAACTGGCACAGGCGCGCCGCTTCGCGCGTCGAGTGCACGGAGAGGTCCGCCACGACATGGATCATCGCGCTTGCCTCGAAGGCTTCGTCGATCAGCATGCCGCCCCGATGCGGCAAATCCATCACGATGTAATGGAAGTGGCGCTTGAGCATGGAGATGAGCTCGGAGAGCGCCCCCGCGCGCACGGAAAAATCCTGGTTGTACGGTAGTTCGGAGGCCAGGACGAACAAGCGATCGCTCTGCGCGATGAATGCCTGGTTGATCAGTTGTTGGTCGAGTCGATGCGGGTTTTGCAGCAGTTCGATCAGACCGCTCGTGGCGGATACGCCGAACATCGAGGCTGCTGCACCGCCGTACGGGTCGAGGTCGATGTAGGCGATGCGGCGGCGCGTCTTATCGGCAAGGTGGCTCGCGAGCGCCGTGGCAATCGTCGTTACGCCGACGCCGCCTCGCGTGCCCACGAAGCTCAGCGCCTTGCCCATTCGCGGCGAAGTGCTCGCGTCGTTTGCGGCGAGCGCACGCCTGACCAGCTCGACCGTAAGCGGTTTGACGAGATAGTCGCGTATGCCGAGTTGCAGCAGGTTTCGGAAAAGTCCGACGTCATTGCGCTCGCCGATCGCGACGACGGTGACCGATGGGTCCACGACATCCGCGAGCCGCATCAGATCCGAGATCGGCATGGCAGACCCCGACACATCGATGATGAGGTAGTGCGGAGATTCCTTGAGTGCGGTCATGACGCCCACTGCATCGTCGAGCGAACCCAGCGTGACGTGCGAGGTCGCGATGCCTTCATCGACGACGACGTTGTCGATCACCTCCGCGCTGATGGCGTCGGTGACGACGGCAATGAGTTTCTCCGCGCCGGAAGGGCGCGCGTGGCGTTTGAACAGGCTGGTTTCGTGAGCGCCCATGTCGGCCGTCTCCGTTACTGTGAACCCGCCGGCGATGCCGCGGGCGAAGAAGACGAGGAAGACGCCGAATTGCCGCCATAGGCTCCGCTCAACGGCATTGCGCGGCCTTCTTCGTAGCGCCGCACGGCGCTTGCGGCCAGCGGGGCGTCAGCCCCGGCGTAGGGGCGGGGGCTCACGAAATCGGCGGGGCGTGCGACCATGGCCGCGAGATTCGAATACGTGGCGCAGCCGAACGCCACACCTGGGCGTTGCATCCCGGCGTCCCGCATCGGTGCTGCTTCGTTGAGTGCCTCGCATGAGGGCGGGACCGCATGTCCGCCGTTTTCCCCTGGCACGTAGCCGATCACCGACGCGTCGGGCATGCCGAGCGGCGCCGACATGCAGGAGGTGAGGCCGATGCTCGCGGCGCCGGCGAAGACGGTAACGATGAGGATGTGCCGTGAATTCATCATGGTCCGGTTTCTCCTGCTCAATAGACGAAGCCGGCGGCGCCGACGAGGCGAGGCGACTGCCCCGACAGCGGATCCGCTCCGAGCGAATGCTGGACGGCGAATTCGACGTCGGTGCTGGGGCGCATGATGTCGTCGAGTGCGCCGTGCAACTGTCCAGGGCCGGTTGGTCCCACGATGTAAGGCGTGACGATCACGACGAGCTCGGTCTTGTTGTTCTGGTAGCTCTTCGAGGAGAACAGCTTGCCGAGCACCGGCAGCCGGCCGAGGCCCGGCAGCTCGGACAGGACATCGCTCGACGTGCTTTGCAACAAACCGCCGATGGCGAAGCTTTGCCCGCTCGACAGCTCGACCGTGGTCTCCATGCGGCGCACCGTCAGCGCAGGGACGATAATCGAGTTCAGCGTGATGCTGTTGGTCGGATCGATCTGGCTCACTTCGGGGCGCACGCTGAGGCTGATACGGTTATCCGCCATGACAGTCGGCGTGAAATTGAGCGAGACGCCGTAAGGCTTGTACTCGATTGTGATCGTGCTCGTCGAGCCGCTTTGCGGAACCGGAATAGGCAGCTCGCCTCCCGCGAGGAAGCTCGCGGTTTGTCCAGAGACGGCGGTCAGATTGGGTTCGGCCAGCATCGTGATCAATCCCTCCTTGTCGAGCGCGTCCAGGACGCCCTCGATCTGCGTGCCGCCAGCCCTGAACCCGCCGAGCACCGAGTACGCGCCCGTCGACGACAGATTGAAGAGGTTCGTCGTCGAGTCGAAGATTGCGCGCCCGTTGAACAGGCCACCGAAGAAGTTGCCGTTTTTGCCCAACGCATTCCAGTCGACGCCGAGCTGATGCGTGATGTTGCGATCGACTTCCGTGATGCGAACGCGAAGCAGCACCTGAATCGGATGCGCGACCGTCATCCGGTTGACCAGTTGCTCCTTGGCGTGCAAATAGGGCTGCAGCGTCTGAACGACGGCGTCGGCATCGGCCGCGCTCGGAACCGAGCCACTCACCATCAGCGATCCGGGGGCGCTCGTCACATGCACGCCCAACTGCGGAAAGCGCGTATCCAAGAGCCGCTGAACGGAACCCGTGTCCGTGGCTACGCTGATCGTCTTGCGCAGGATTTGTCGATTGTTTGCGCCCAATGCAAAGAGCGTCGTCGTGCCGGCCTTCTTGCCGAGCACGAAAACGGAACGCGGCGTGGGCACATGGACATCGGCGATATCGGGGTCCGCCACGAAGACGGCCACGGCCGGCTCGGGCAGCGAGATCATCGTCCCACCGCCCGCCGCGACGGACAATACGTCTGGCTCGTCGGCCGATGCCGTACGCGCACCGGCGAGCATCGCAATGCAAAGGAAGGCGGCGAGCGCGCCAAAATGGGCGAGCTGCGTCGCGAGTTCGGCGAGCGTGGCCGGGCGATGGCGTGCGCGGCGTGCGAACGGATTGGCGCGTCTGAGGCTGGCCATGTGGGTCCTATGTTCCTGCAGGGGTGGCGGGTTCGTTTGCGGTACGGGCGGGCACGGCCGCTGGGGTACCGGGCGGCAATGGCGGCAGCGGCTGTCCGCCCGGCGATGCGCCGTTTTGCGCCGAGCCGCCTGCCGGCTCGGCCTTCGAGCCGCGATAGATCATCACTTGCCGGACCTGTGCCGCTGGCCTGCCGGGTGTTGCCGCAGGCGGAGCCACGGCCTTCAGCGCGCGCGAGACGTCGCCGGCCCAGACGGGCGGCGTTTGCGCGCGTGCGACGTCTTCGGCGTCGGAGGCGTGCTTGTCGCGTGTCGCGAAGCTGCGCAGCGCGAGCGATAGCGTGCCGAGATGCGCAGCCACGGTGATCGACTGCGCGCCGGCCGGCGTGACTTCGAAAGTCGCCGTTCGCACGTTCGTAGTCGAGGCCGCAGCATCGTCCTTCGGACGTTTGAAGGCGGAGCCGACCGCAAGCACGCGCACGCGTTCCGCAACCGTTTCGGATTCCACAGCCCGCGCCGGCGGAACATCGACGCCCGCGTCGGCGCGGATTTGCTGCGTTAGCAGCACGTCGACAAAGTCGCCAGGCTGAATGAGTCCTGCGTTGCCGGATACATCGTCGATAGACACCGAAATGGCGCGCATGCCCGGCTTGAGTGCCGCGGCGAGAAAGCCGGGCGCGCTGGGCAAGATGACGTCGGTGAGCCCGAGCGGCGTGCCCGCATGCACGGCATGGCGCAACAAGTCGCCTTTCAGATCGTTGTTGGCGCTCGCTTCGGGCGAGCCTTCCAACAGCGCGCCGGCCGGTATCTGGTCGCGCGCTACCGCTTTCCAGATGAGATCGGAATCTCTTAACAGCAAACCATCGGGCAGTTCGTCCGCTGCCGCGCGCACGCGCACGAGCGCGGCGGGCTTCGCAACACCGGGCGCCGAAGCCGCGATGAACAGCGCGCGAATGACGAAAGCACCAATCGCGGCAACGGCGATGAGCGCGGCAAGCTTCAGGATGTTTGGCATAGGGACGGCGGGTTCTCGTTAGGCAAATCGCGCATGGCCGACTAGCGCGAGACCGAGTGGATGACCGAACGAGGATGTCAGCAAGGTGGCCGCGGCATGACCATCGGCTGTCGGCTGCAGCAGCACTGCAATGGCTCCCGCCAGCGCGAGCGCGACACCGTAAGGCACGCCGCGGGCCGCGGAGAGCCAGGTCGCGCGGCGGGCGACACCGCTACAAGCGGGGTGGCGAAGCGCAAACGTGAGTGCGAGCATCGAAAGGCCGAGGAGGGCGCCGAACACTGAAACGATGACTAGTAGTGCGAGGGCGTAGGCGGGGCCGCACCAAAGGAAGACGGCCGCACCGAACTTCACGTCTCCGCCCCCGAGCCAGCGCACCCGAAACAGCACAGCCGCGAGCCCCAGCGAAAACCCGCCGAGCGCGGCATGCCCGGCGAACTCCCGGAGGGTGCTACCGTTTAGTGCGGCTTCCAGCAGATACAGCGCGGCGAAAGCAGATACCCAGACATTGGGCAGACGCCGCCGGCGCAGATCCGAAACTGCAAGCACGGCAAGGATCAGGTATGCCATCGCTTTGATCGGATCCATGACGAGCTCTCCTGGCGGCAAACGGACGTACCGATTTGCGGATGTGCCCGCGCCGGCATGGCAACGGGCATCCACCCGCCCGCTTACGAGGGAAGCTGGGCGTGGATCTTCGTGAACAAGGTGGTGAACAGAGCCGACAAGCCATTGTCGCCGCTGAAGACAGTACCGACAGAGACCAGCGCAGCAACCACTATGGCCGCCAAAATGGCATATTCGAGCGCGCTAACGCCGCGCTCGTCGCGCGACAGGGACATGATGAAACGCAGCATGGTGAGCTCCAAAAAAGTTAGGAATCCGAAGTAATCGGCGACTATCACAGGCGCGAGCACGCCGGGAGGACCAATGGGCCTCTCGGCTTGTTTACGGCTGCCGATGCCGACCCCTTTAGGGAGATTCGGGAAATCCATAACAGGGCCAGGACTTTCGGAACCTCTCGGTAGATTGAATCCTAAAGACATTGGACGGCGCAGCATGCCCCGATATGACGGCTTAAATTGGTCTAATTCAATCAATTCAAAAGTCTGATGAATTGCGACTATCAAGGCCCGACGTCCCTGCGAGCCAGGCGGGACGGGCCGCCCAGGGCGTCCGCGCAACTCGTAAAAACGACGAACATCCAGCGACCATTCGTCCCACCGGTCAATTCGGAGTCCTGAAGATATCGTCGATCAGCCGTTCGTTCGCGACCGTCGTGTGGTTCGACTGGGAGGTGGTTCGATCGCGGGTGCGCTGTGCGGCGGACGGCTTCGAGGTTCGCTTCGCGGTGCAGCCTGACGGCAACCGCTATCATGTGTTCCGCTCGCCCGAGGGGCGGCGATCGACCCATGGCATCGGTCGCGCTCGCCGTTCGCGCGCCGCGCCAACCCTGTCCGCTCCAAAAATCTGGCTTTCCTCACCATGCGATTTCTCGGTATCGACCTTGGCACCGCTTCGCTCAAGCTCGCGATCTTCGACGAGGATGGGCACGAACGGGCCGCGTCCGGCGCGGCCTATGCGGTCGAGACGCCGCAGCCCGGATGGGCGCAAACCCCGGTCGAGGCATGGTGGCGAGCGCTCGTCGACGCGGCGGCGGCTTTGCCACACGAGGAGCGGGCAGGCGTTAAAGCCATCGGCATCGCGGGCCAGATGCACGGCGTGGTACTGACGGACGAGCACGGCCGCGCAGTGCGCCCGGCGATGCTCTGGCCCGACACGCGCGCCGCGGGCTTGCTCGATGCGTGGCCCGAGCCGCAGCCGAACCCCGTCGCGCCCGGCATGGCCGGGCCGCTCTTGCGGTGGATCTCGGAAAACGAGCCGAGGGCGGCGGCCGCGACGCGCTGGGCGTTGCAACCGAAGGATTGGCTGCGCGTGGCATTGGGCGGAGCCGCACTCAGCGATCCGTCGGACGCCTGCGCAACCGCGCTTACCGATGCTTCGGGGGCATGGGACGACGAGCGCATTGCCGCGCTGGGATTGCCGCGCCAATGGTTCGCGCCGCTCGCGCCTCATTCGTATGCGGCGGCGGGCGAGCTATCGGCCGAGGCGGCGCGCTCGCTCGGTCTGCCGGCCGGCATTCCCCTCGCGGTGGGGGCGGCCGACACGGCGAGCGCCGCACTCGGCAGCGGCCTCGCGCACGACGGGGATGCGCTCGTCACCACGGGCAGCGGAGGGCAGATCGTGGTTCTGGCGACGAACGAGCCCCGGCCCGCGCGCGGGTTGCATCGCTACCGGACGGCGACGGGACAGTGGTACCGCATGGCGGCGATGCAGAACGTGGGTGTCGCGCTCGAGCACGTGCGCGCCTGGCTCGGTTACGTTGACTGGCCCGCTGCCTATGCGGACGCGTTTGGTCTGGCCAGCACAGAGACGACACGCTCAGCCGTGACCTTCCTGCCTTACCTGAGCGGCGAGCGGTCGCCCTGGATGAACCCGGCCGCGCGCGGCGGCTGGCTAGGCCTCGGCCTCGACGACACGCGCGGCACGATGATGCGCGCGGCGTTCGAAGGCGTCGCATTCGCGCTGCGTGCGGGGCTCGATGCGATCCGCGCCGATGCGGGGCAAAGCCCGCCGCAACCGGGGCGCAAGATCGATCGCCTGCGGCTGGCGGGTGGCGGCTCGGTCGATCCGCGCTGGCGGCAATTGCTTGCCGATGCGCTCGATGCCGAGCTCGACGCTGTCGATTGCCCCAACGTCGGTGCTCGCGGTGCGGGGCTGATCGCGGGGCTGGCGAGCGGCCACTGGCGCGAAGCGGACCTGCCGGCGCTCGCGCCGCCCGCCGAGCCAGTGGCGAGCCCGAGAGGCGATGCGGCGCTGGCCGCGCGGTATGCGCGGTTTCTCGATTTATATGGACGTACGGAAAGCTGGTTCGGTGTGGCCCAGCGGTGATGCCAGTCTTCGAGCAAAAAGGCTCTGTCATGTCGAGAAATCATCGACGCGCGTCGCACCGTGGCTCGCGCGAGAGGCGGATTTGCGCGATCATGGCCGTCGCCGCGTGGCGAAGGCCTGTAGGCCAACGAAACCACGCCAAAGAAACAACTCAGGAGCACGTGTAGATGAAAACGAAAGCCGCAATCGCATGGAAGGCGGGCGCCCCGCTCACGATCGAAGAGGTCGAACTCGAGGGACCGCGTGCGGGCGAGGTATTGATCGAGGTCAAAGCCACCGGTATTTGCCACACGGACTATTACACGTTGTCCGGCGCCGACCCCGAAGGGATTTTTCCGGCGATTCTCGGGCACGAAGGCGCAGGCATCGTCGTTGATGTCGGCCCTGGCGTCGGCACCCTCAAAAAGGGCGACCACGTCATCCCGCTTTACACGCCGGAATGCCGCGAATGCAAGTTCTGCCTGTCGCGCAAGACGAATCTCTGCCAGAAGATTCGTGCGACGCAGGGCAAGGGCCTGATGCCTGACGCGACGTCGCGCTTTTCGATCGACGGCAAACCTCTCTTTCACTACATGGGTACGTCGACGTTTTCGAACTACATCGTCGTGCCGGAGATCGCAGTGGCGAAGATCCGCGAAGACGCGCCGTTCGACAAGGTCTGCTACATCGGCTGCGGCGTGACGACGGGTGTCGGCGCGGTCGTCTATTCGGCGAAGGTCGAAGCGGGTGCCAATGTGGTCTTGTTCGGGCTCGGCGGAATCGGCCTGAATGTGATCCAGGGCGCGAAGATGGTGGGCGCGGACAAGATCATCGGAGTCGACATCAATCCGAAGCGCGTCGAACTCGCGAAGAAATTCGGAATGACGCACTTCATCAACCCGAACGACGTCGAAAACGTGGTCGACCAGATCGTTCAACTGACGGACGGCGGCGCAGACTACTCGTTCGAATGCGTGGGCAACGTACAACTGATGCGCCAGGCGCTCGAGTGTACGCACAAGGGCTGGGGCCAGTCGTTCATCATCGGCGTCGCCGCGGCGGGCCAGGAGATCAGCACGCGTCCATTCCAGCTCGTCACGGGCCGGGAATGGAAGGGCTCGGCCTTCGGCGGCGCGCGAGGACGCACCGACGTCCCGAAGATCGTCGATTGGTACATGGAAGGCAAGATCAATATCGACGATCTGATCACGCACACGCTGCCGCTCGAGCGCATCAACGAAGGCTTCGATCTGATGAAGAAGGGTGAATCGATTCGCTCGGTCGTCCTCTATTGATGCAGGGTTCGGAGCGCGGGTCGCCGCGCTCCGGATCGGTGCCGAATCGTAGTGAATCGCATTGAACCGCATCCGCATCAAGGAGACGCACGATGCTCGAATTGCTCTCGTCGCACGCCTGTCATGGCGGGCAGCAGCGTTTTTACCGGCACGAGTCGAAGGCCATCGGACTGCCGATGCAGTTCTCGATCTATTTGCCGCCGCACGCACAGCACGGCCGTGTGCCGGCGCTGTTCTATCTCGCTGGTCTGACCTGCACCGAAGAGACTTTCCCCATCAAGGCGGGCGCACAGCGCTTCGCCGCGCGGCTCGGCATGGCACTCATCGCGCCCGATACGAGCCCGCGCGGGGCCAATATCGAAGGCGACAGCGAGAACTGGGATTTCGGCGTGGGGGCCGGCTTTTATGTCGATGCGACGCGCGAGCCCTGGTCGAAGCACTACCAGATGTACTCCTATGTGCGTGACGAGCTGCGCCACGCGGTGCTCGCCGAGCTGCCGATCGACGGCGCCCGGCTCTCGATCTGTGGGCATTCGATGGGCGGGCATGGTGCGCTCGTACTCGCGTTGCGCAATCCGGGCCTTTATCGATCCGTTTCGGCATTCGCACCGATTTCGGCACCGATGCGCTGTCCATGGGGCCAAAAGGCGTTTTCCGGCTACCTGGGCGACGATAGCGACGCATGGCGGCAATATGACGCAAGCGATCTCGTCGGGCGCGCCGGTACAGCACGCTTCGAAGAAGGCATTCTCATCGATCAGGGCCTTGCGGATAAGTTCCGCGTCGAGCAACTCCATCCGGAGGTGTTTGAAGCCGCATGCCTGAAGGCCGGACAACCGCTTACTCTGCGTCGGCACGAGGGCTACGATCACGGCTATTACTTCATCGAGACCTTTATCGAAGATCACATCACGCATCACGCCCGCGCCTTGTCGCTCACGCCAGCCTAAGACAGACGGCTCAGCGCGACGATTGGCGGCGTGCTACGATTTGCTGCGCGCCAATGCTTGACATGTGCCTTCGCGGTCTCAGCGGCGCGTCTTTATGCGCCGTTTCGACGACGCGCGAGCCGTTCAGCATGCCGATTCAATACCTCCGCGGGTTCACCATGCCCGAGCGTACCGACGAAGCCAATCGTCGGCTCGGGCGCTCGCTCGCGTTCGTCGCAGGCGCCGCCAATGCGGGCGGCTTTCTTGCCGTGGGGCAGTACACGTCGCATATGTCGGGGATCGCCTCCACGTTTGCCGACTCTCTGGCGCTCGGCAGCATCGAGACGGCAGTGACCTGCGTGGCGTCTTTGCTCTCGTTCCTTTGCGGCGCGGCGACTTCGGCCATCTTGATCAACTGGGGCCGCAGACGTGCGCTGACCAGTCTCTACGCCATGCCGCTAATGCTCGAAGCTATGCTACTGCTTTGTTTCGGGCTGCTCGGCTCGCACCTCGAGGGCCATCGGGTGCTGTTCGTGCCAGCTACCGTGGCGCTGCTGTGCTTCGTGATGGGGCTGCAAAACGCGATGATCACGAAGATTTCGAAAGCGGAGATTCGTACCACCCATGTGACAGGACTCGTCACCGATCTTGGCATTGAACTCGGCAAGCTCTTTTACTGGAATGCGTCGCGCGGCGACGAGGCGCCCGACCCGCTGTTCGTGCGCGGTGATCGGCAGAAGCTGGTGCTCCTGGCCTCATTGCTGGCCGCGTTCATTTGCGGCGGGCTCGCGGGCGCGATCGGCTTCAAGCATCTCGGCTTCGTATCGACGGTGCCCCTCGCAACGGTTCTACTCGCGCTCGCCGCAGTGCCGTTGGTGGACGACATGCTGGGGCCGCGGGGCTAAGACCGCCGGAGCTTTATTCGGTCCCCATGCGGTCGAAATCGTCGGGATCCGCAATCTCACCCGCCATGAAGCCAAGACGGCGTTTGGCAAAATGAGCCTCGACTTGTGCGTCGGCAACAAGCGGACGATCGTCTTCCAACGCTTCTCTCACCCGTGCACGGAACCAAGCGTCGTGTTCCGTGGGCTCTGGCGTCAATCCTAAGGGCAACGCGTCTTCATTGGCGATTCCCGTCATGCCGATCTCCCGGTAGTCAATTGTCGGACGGGAGTTCAATTGCACGACGTCTGCCGATCCGATAGGACAAGTCGGACAGCAATCCATCATCCCGCACTGCAACATCGAAACCGCTTTCCCGCGCTTGACAGCCCCGAGCGCGTATCCGATCATTCGATCACTAAACGAGCAAATGCTCTGCCGTTGAGCGATAGCTCACCGGCAAAGAAAACGGGTCACTTCATTACCCAATCGGAGACGTTTCGTGAAATTGCGCGAAAAAGTGGCGATTGTGACGGGCGCCGCGAGCGGAATCGGTGAGGCCGTGGCCGAGCGGTATGTGAGCGAGGGCGCTCGCTGTATGCTGGTCGACGTCAAATCCGTCGATGCCATATCCTCGCTCGTCGAACGGCACCCCGATCGCGTCCATGCCGTCACCGCCGACATCACGCGCCGCGAGGACATCGAACGCATCGTGGCCGGCACCGTCGAGCGCTTCGGCGGCATCGACATCCTGTTCAACAACGCGGCCATCTTCGATATGCGCCCGCTGCTCGACGAATCGTGGGACATCTTCGACAAGCTGTTCTCCGTCAACGTGAAGGGCATGTTCTTCATGATGCAAGCAGTGGCCCGGCGCATGGTCGAGCAGGGCCGGGGCGGCAAGATCATCAACATGTCCTCGCAGGCAGGCCGCCGCGGCGAAGCGCTCGTGTCGCATTACTGCGCCACGAAGGCCGCCGTCCTCAGCTACACGCAATCGGCTGCCCTGGCTCTCGCGCCCCATAAGATCAACGTGAACGGCATTGCCCCGGGCGTCATCGACACCCCGATGTGGAAAGACGTCGACGCCTTGTTCGCCCGCTACGAGAACCGGCCGCTCGGCGAAAAAAAACGCCTCGTTGGCGAAGCCGTGCCGCTCGGGCGCATGGGTGTACCCGCCGATCTCACGGGCGCCGCGCTTTTTCTGGCCTCGGCCGACGCCGACTACATCACGGCGCAAACACTCAATGTCGATGGCGGCAACTGGATGAGCTAGACCTTTTCCGCATGCGCGCCTACAACAAAGGCTGACGGATGCGGCGTGAGCCCGAGCAGTTCCCTACAACGTACAAGACTAGGAGACACACGATGCAATCTGAATTCGGTACCGCCCGCCGTTTTGCGTACAAGGCGTTGGGCGCCGCTGTGCTGGCTTGCGCGGCGGGAGGCGCCGCCAGCGCCGCATCGGCTGCGACCGTCACGATCGCTGTCGTGAACAATCCCGACATGCTCGAGATGAAAAAGCTCTCGGCGGAGTTCGAAAAGGCCAATCCGGATATCAAGCTCAATTGGGTCGTGCTCGAGGAGAACGTGCTGCGCCAACGCGCCACGACCGATATCACGACGGGCAGCGGCCAGTTCGACGTCATGATGATCGGCGCCTACGAGGCTCCGCAGTGGGGCAAGCGCGGCTGGCTCTCGCCGATGACGAATCTGCCCGCCGACTACGACCTGAACGATGTCCTCAAACCCGTGCGCGACAGCCTCTCGTCCGGCGGTACCCTCTACGCGCTGCCGTTTTACGCGGAAAGCTCGATGACGTTCTACCGCAAGGATTTGTTCGCGGCGAAGAGCCTGACCATGCCGCCGAATCCGACCTACGATCAGATCACGCAATTTGCCGACAAGCTGACGGACAAGTCGGCCGGCATCTACGGCATCTGCTTGCGCGGCAAGGCGGGTTGGGGCGAAAACATGGCCTACCTGACGACGCGTGTCAATGCTTACGGCGGCCGCTGGTTCGACGAGAAATGGCACGCACAGTTGACCACGCCCGAATGGAAAAAGGCCGTCAGCACCTATGTCGATCTGATGAAAAAGGATGGCCCCCCGGGCGCCAGCTCGAACGGCTTCAACGAAAACCTGACGCTGATGTCCTCGGGCAAGTGCGCGATGTGGATCGACGCGACGGTGGCTGCCGGCATGCTCTATAACAAGCAGCAGTCGCAGGTGGCCGACAAGATCGGCTTCGCCGCGGCGCCGACGGAAGTCACGGCGAACGGCTCGCATTGGCTGTGGGCCTGGGCACTCGCCATTCCGAAGACGTCCAAGCAGCAGGATGCCGCGAAGAAGTTCATCGGTTGGGCGACGGGCAAGCCCTATATCGAACTCGTGGCGAAGGACGAAGGCTGGGCTTCCGTGCCGCCCGGCACGCGCCAATCGACGTATGCGCGCGCCGAGTACAAGCAGGCGGCGCCGTTCTCGGACTTCGTGCTGAAGGCGATCGAGACGGCCGACCCGAATCACCCGACGTTGAAGCCCGTTCCCTACACCGGCGTGCAGTTCGTCGGCATTCCTGAGTTTCAATCGTTCGGTACGGTAGTCGGGCAGAGCGTCTCGGGCGCGCTCGCGGGCCAGATGTCCGTCGATCAGGCGCTTGCGGCCGGTAACGCGGCGGCCGATCGCGCGGTGCGGCAAGCGGGCTATCAAAAGTAACCGGCAAGACGCACCCGCGGTAGCGGGACCCGAAACGCGGTAATCGATCGGACGATGCGTGCAATACGTGAAATACGCATCGTCGGGTCCCGTGCCGTCCGCCCGGCACGTCGAGCAAGACGCGCCGGGCCGATGTAACGAGGTGACGGAAGATCAGGAGGCCTTAACGATGCGACATCTTCACCTTCCCATGGCGCATGCGGAGAACGAGGCCGCCGTGCCGAGTCCCGAGCGGCGCGCATTGCCGACACGCTGGCTTGCGATGCCTTCTGTCGCGGTCCTCGTGCTCTGGATGACGATTCCGCTCGCGATGACGATCTGGTACTCGTTCTCGCGCTACAACCTGCTCAATCCCGATGCCACCGGGTTTGCCGGCCTCGACAATTACCGCTATCTGATCACCGACCCTGCGTTCATGCCCTCGATCGTGCACACGCTCGAGCTGATCGGGTCGGTGCTCGGTATTACGGTCGTCGGCGGTGTGTTGATGGCGGTACTCTTCGATCGAAAATTCATCGGCCAGGGTGTTGCACGCCTGTTCGCGATCGCGCCGTTCTTCGTCATGCCCACGGTCAGCGCGCTCATCTGGAAGAACATGATGCTGCATCCGGTCTACGGCGTCATGGCCGACCTGATGCGCGCTTTCGGCATGCAGCCCATCGATTGGCTGGCCGACTACCCGCTGTTCTCGATCATCGTGATCGTCGCCTGGCAATGGCTGCCATTCGCGTTTCTGATTTTGTTCACGGCGATCCAGTCGCTCGACGAAGAGCAAAAAGAAGCGGCGCGCATCGATGGCGCCGGCCCCATCGCGATGTTCTTCTTCATCACGCTGCCGCACCTGCGGCGTGCCATTGCGGTGGTCGTCATGATGGAGACGATTTTCCTGCTGTCGATCTTCGCGGAGATCTACACGACGACCTCGGGCGGCCCGGGCAATGCGACGACGATCCTGTCGTACCTCATCTATGCGCTCGGTCTGCAGCAGTTCGATGTCGGTCTCGCGTCGGCGGGCGGCATTCTCGCCGTCGTGCTCGCGAATGTCGTCGCGTTCTTTCTCGTGCGCATGCTCGCGAAAAACCTCAAAGGGGAGTACGACAAATGAGCCATCCGACGCTGCCTGCCGCCCGCACGGGCTGGCCATTGCCGTCGCTCGCCGCGCTCAAGCGCGCGATACCGGGCACATTCGCGTGGCTGATCTCGCTCGCGCTGTTCTTTCCGATCTTCTGGATGACGATCACCGCATTCAAGACGGAGCGCGACGCCTATGCCTCTTCGCTCATCTTTTCGCCGACGTTCGACAGTTTCAGGGAGGTTTTTGCCCGCAGCGATTACTTTGCTTTCGCGCGCAACTCGATTCTGATCTCGGCCGGCGTTACGCTGTTGTGCCTCGCGTTCGCGGTGCCGGCCGCCTACACGATGGCGTTTTTTCCAACGCGGCGCACGCAAAAGCTGCTGTTGTGGATGCTCTCGACGAAGATGATGCCGTCCGTCGGCGTACTCGTGCCGATCTACCTGCTCTGGAAGAACATGGGACTGCTCGATACGGTCTGGGGCCTCGTCATCGTCTATTCGCTGATGAACCTGCCTATCGCGGTCTGGATGGCGTTCACGTACTTCAACGAAATTCCGCGCGACATTCTCGAAGCCGGCCGCATCGACGGCGCGTCGACCTGGCAGGAAATCGTCTATCTGCTCACGCCGATGGCGCTGCCGGGGCTCGCGTCCACCGCGCTGTTGCTCGTCATCCTCTCGTGGAACGAAGCGTTCTGGAGCATCAATCTGTCGAGTTCGCATGCCGCGCCGCTGACTGTGTTCATCGCATCGTACTCGAGCCCGGAGGGGCTCTTCTGGGCAAAGCTGTCGGCTGCATCGCTGCTCGCCGTCGCACCGATTCTGCTCGTCGGCTGGGTCTCGCAAAAGCAGCTCGTTCGCGGCTTGACGTTTGGAGCCGTGAAATGACGGGATCGATCCCTGCTCGCCCCGACCGGCTGCTGATTTGCGATTGCGACGGGGTGCTCATCGACAGCGAAGCGGTCGCGGCACAGATGCTGATCGCCGAGCTCAGTGCGCGATGGCCCGATGTCGACGTGGAGCCCGTCGTGATGCCGCTGCTGGGGCTGCGTATCGAGCGCGTGCTCGGCGACAGTGCGGCCGAGCTCGGCAAGGCGTTGCGCGGCGAAGAAATCGAAGCGATCAGGCGCAGTGTCGAAGCCGCGGCGCGCGACGCGCCCGTGGTCGCGGGCGTCGAAGCGGCGCTCGACGCTGTTTCGCTGATGAAGGCTTGCGCGAGCAACAGCTACACGGGCTACGTCGAGGCTGTGCTGGCGCGCACCGGGCTCGCGCGCTTTTTCGGCGATAGGCTCTTTTGCGCCGATCGCGTCGCGCGGCCGAAGCCTGCACCCGATGTCTACCTTGCCGCGGCGGATCGTTTGGGCGTGCCGCCGCAGGCATGTCTCGTCATCGAGGACAGCGTGGCCGGGGTCGCGGCCGCGAGTGCCGCGGGTATGACGGCGCTCGGCTTCATCGGCGGCGGGCACGCGACTCATCAACACTTCGATGCGCTCACGGCCGCGGGCGCACGACACGTATTCGACGACATGCGCCGCCTGCCGGCGCTCGTCGACCGATGGCTCGACTCGGGCGACGCGTTCGCGCGGGCATCGACCGATATGAAAGGAGACGAATCATGGCAAGCGTGACCTTGCGCGGCATTGCGAAGCGCTACGACGAGAACGAAGTACTGCGCAATGTAAATCTCGATATCGCCGATGGCGAGTTCGTCGTGTTCGTCGGCCCGAGCGGCTGCGGGAAATCGACGCTGCTCAGGATGATCGCGGGCCTCGAGGACATCAGCGGCGGCGAGCTGACCATCGATGGCGCGCGCATGAATGAAGTGCCGCCCGCCAAACGCGGCATCGCCATGGTGTTCCAGTCGTACGCGCTTTATCCGCATATGTCGCTCTACGACAACATGGCGTTCGGCCTCAAACTCGCGGGCACGAAGAAGGCCGAGATCGAAGAGGCCGTGCGCAATGCCGCCAAGATCCTCCATATCGATCACCTGCTCGACCGCAAACCGAAGCAGCTGTCGGGCGGCCAGCGGCAGCGCGTGGCGATCGGGCGCGCGATTACGCGCAAGCCCAAGGTGTTTCTATTCGACGAGCCGCTGTCGAACCTCGATGCGGCGCTGCGCGTGAAAATGCGGCTCGAGTTCGCGCGGCTGCACGACGATTTGAAGACCACGATGATCTACGTGACGCACGATCAGGTCGAAGCGATGACGCTGGCCGACAAGATCGTCGTGATGTCCGCCGGCAACGTCGAACAGGTCGGCAGCCCGAACCGTCTTTATCACGCGCCTGCGAACCGCTTCGTGGCGGGTTTCATCGGTTCGCCGAAGATGAATTTCCTTGCAGGCGTCGTGCAGAGCTCAGGGGCCGATGGCGTGCTCGTGCGCTACGAAACCGGCGAGATGCAACAAGTGGCCGTGGAGCCGCGCGGCGTACGCGAGGGCGAGCCGGTCACGGTCGGCGTTCGCCCCGAGCACTTGCACGTACGCGCCGCGGGTGGCAGCGAGTTCGGTGTGGCAGCGACGGTGACCGCGGTCGAGTCGCTTGGCGATGCCGCCTATCTTTACGCGGATTCCCCGGTGGCGCCCGACGGACTGATCGCGCGCATTCCCCCGCTCGAGCGGCATGAGCGGGGCGAGGCGCTGAGGCTCGGCGCGGACCCGGAGCACTGCCATCTGTTCGATCAAGAGGGCCGGGCGTTCGATCGGAAAATCGTCGAGGTACTGTCAGCAGCGTAAGCCGCGGGGGCGGGGCGCCAAAGGCGATCGATGTCGCTCTAGCGCCCCGACACGTGCCGCGTCTCGCCAGCACTCTCGCCGAGCGCCACGCGCGCACACGCTTCATCGGTCACCAGCCCCGAGAGCCAGCCGCCTTTGAGCGCGGCCAGCACCGCGCGATGCTTGCGCGGGCCGCCCGCAAAACCGATCGTCGGGCGTTTGGGCGGCGCATCGAGCTGCAGGCTCGTCACGCGCCGCCCTGTCGACGATTCGACGCGTGCGCCTGCGTCATTGATCGGCAGCCCTAACATTTCCGCCCTGGCGCCGAGGCGCGTGAGTTCTTGCACTTCGTCCGCGGTGATGAAGCCGTCGACATGAAGCGGGCATTGCGGCCCGATGTCGCCGATGCCGACGAATGCCACGTCCGCTTGCGCGGACAGCCCTTCGACGATGCGATAAAGACGGTGGTTGCACCACTGCGCCCGCTCGGCTTCACTATCGGCAAGCAGCGGCGCCGGCAGCAGAAAGTGCTTGCCGCCCGTCTTCTCCGAGATATGCAGCGCGACGTCGTAACGGTTCGACGATCCGTCTTGCGCGATCGCACCGACCATCGAGACGAGCCGATGCTGCGGCCGCTCGATCTGCGCGAGTTGATCGACGGCAGCCTTGAGCGTACGGCCGCTGCTGACGGCGACGATCATCGGCTTTTCTTCGCTCAGATAGCGTTCCATGACCTGCGCGCCCGCGACGGCAAGCTTGCGGCCGATGGCTTCGGGGCTGTCGTCGTCGACGGGTGCGATTTCGCACATCGACAAGCCGTATCGCTCCGACAGGCGCGCGGCCAGCGCGAGGCAATCGGCCAAGCGATGCTCGACGCGCACACGAATCAGATTCTTTTCGACAGCGAATGCCACGAGCCGCTGCGCAACGGGGCGCGAGACTTGCAACTTCTCGGCGATCTCGTTTTGCGTATCGCCGGCTACGTAGTAGAGCCAGGCCGCGCGGGTTGCAAGTTCGAGCTTGTCGTTGGATTTGGACACGGATGCGATGCCGGTAGGACTGAGAAACGTTTTGGGCCGCTTACATGCAGGCGACTTGCCGATGTGCCGGATCGAACAGCGGCCGCACGTGACGATAGAGCGCCCGGTACGAATCGAGCCGCCTGCGCAATCGAGCATGCCGCTCGGCGTTCGGCGCGAACTCCGCGACGATGGGCGGCTTGGCCAACGCCTGCGCCGGGTCGCCGCCCGCCGCCAGCCATCCGAGCCGCGCCGCGCCGAGCGCCGCGCCGGTTTCTCCGCCGCCATGCTGGCGTGTCGGAGTCGATAACGCATCGGCGAGCAACTGCGCCCAGTAGGCGCTGCGCGCACCGCCGCCGAGCAGCGAGAGCGCGTTCGGCTTGGTCCCGGCGGCAGCCAAGGCGTCGAGCCCGTCGGCCAGCGCGAGCGTCACGCCTTCGAGCACGGCGTAGCCGAGCAGTGCGCGATCGGTCGCATGCGTCATGCCGAAGAAAACGCCTTGCGCGAACGGATCGTTGTGGGGCGTGCGCTCGCCCGACAGATAGGGCAGAAAAATCGGCGCATCGGCGAGCGCCTCCGTTGGGAGCGCGGCAGCTTCGGCGACGAGCGTCGGCTCGTCCGTGCCGGTCAGCTTGCAGACCCAGCGCAGGCAGCTCGCCGCGGACAGCACCACGCTCATCTGATGCCAGCGGTCGGGAATGGCATGGCAAAACGCATGAACGGCCGAGGCCGGATTCGGCAGGAACCGATCTCCGACGACGCATAGCACCCCGGACGTACCCAGCGAGACGAAACCGTCGCCCGGCTCCGTCGCACCGATGCCGATGGCGCTCGTCGCGTTGTCGCCGCCACCGGCCGCAACGACGATCTCGTTCGAGGCAAGCCCCCATTCATGCGCGAGCTCGCGCCGCAGCACGCCGGACGGGGCGCTGCCCTCAGCCAAGCGGGGCATTTGCGCGCGTTTCATATCGCATGCGTCGAGCAGTTCGTCGGACCAGTCGCGCCGTGCGACATCGAGCCAGAGCGTCCCAGCGGCGTCCGATGGATCCGAGACCTTGTCGCCCGTCATCATGAGGCGCAAATAGTCTTTCGGCAGCAGCACGGTAGCGGTACGGCGAAAGAGCTCGGGTTCGTGGCGCGCGACCCACAGCAGCTTCGGCGCCGTAAAACCCGGCATGGCCAGGTTCCCGGCGACTTCATGCAGTCGCGGCGCGCGTGCGGTCAGCGCTTCGCATTCGTCGACGCTGCGCATGTCGTTCCAGAGAATCGCGGGGCGCAGCACGCGGTCCTGCTCGTCGAGCAAGACGGCGCCATGCATCTGACCGGAGAGTCCAATGCCGCGCACCTGCGAAAACGCTTCGCGGTGCGACTCGCGCAGCTTCGCGAGCGCAATGCAGGTGCCTTCCCACCAGTCGGCGGGGTTCTGCTCGGACCAGCGCGGATGCGGCCGCGAGACGGAAAACGGCGAGCCGGCCGTGCCGAGCACGTGCCCGTTCGGGTCCAGCAGCAAGACCTTCACTTCGGACGTGCCGAGATCGATGCCGAGATACATGGCTGTGAGCCCTTCAGATTCGGAGTCGAAAAGCGCGATGCGCTACTTTAGCCGGGCGCAATGATGCACTGCAATGGGGGTGAGCCCTGCCGATATCGATTCAGCGACCCGAGGCGAGCCAGCCGTCGACACGTTCGAGCGCGCTTCGCAGCGCGGCCAGGAGGGCCGGAGTGTCGGCCAGCCCACCCCACAGCAGCCGGGATGCGCAAAAAGCGGCCAGTGGATCGGGCGCGTCGAACATGCCGCGCGCGGCGGCCTCGTCCATCACGCCATCCTGATAGGTATAGGGCAACGCGCCTTGCCGCCAGCGATCGAGAAAGCGGAAAAAGAGCGCGGGCAGGACCGCCGTGGCGTTGGGCTCGACGCCGCGCGCAAAGGATTCGGACAGCGTCGGCGCGATGAAGCCTGGAATCTTCGAAAAGCCATCGGCGGCCACGCGTTGATTCGTGTCCTGGATATACGGGTTGCCGAAGCGGTCGAGCACGACGTCGCGATAGCGGGCGAGATCGAGCGGACTCGGCGTGAGACAGGGGATCACGTCCTCGGTCACATAGTCGTACGCGAACCTGCGGATCTGCGCGTCGTGCGTGCCTTCATGAATGAACGTCAGCCCCGCGAGCGTGCCGGCCCATGCGATGCAGCTGTGGCTCGCGTTCAGGATGCGGATTTTCGCTTCCTCGTAGGGCAGCACCGATTCGACGAGTTCCGCGCCGACGCGCTCCCATGCCGGACGCCCGGCGCAAAAGCGATCTTCGATGACCCACTGGATGAAGGCCTCGCCCATCACGGGACAGGCGTCGTCGACACCGGTCGCCGCCTTCACGCGTTCGCGAACTTCGGGTGTGGGGCGCGGGGTGATGCGATCCACCATCGAATTGGGGCAGGACGTGTTGGCCTCGAACCACTCGGCGAGCGCGGTGCGGCCGCTCAACGCGAGAAACGAGCGCATGCCCGCTTCGAACCTCTCGCCATTGCTGCGCAGGTTGTCGCAGCTTTGCAGTGTGACGGGGCCGGCATTGCGGGATTGGCGGGCTTCGAGAATGGCAGCGAGCGCACCGTAGATCGTGGTTCGCCCGCCGCGCAGATCGGCGGCGAGGTCCGCGTTGGCCGTATCGAGCCGGTCGTGTTCGTCGAGGTAATAGCCGCCCTCGGTCACCGTGAACGAGACGATCTTGCACGCCGGATCGGCGCCCGCTTCGATGAGCGCCTCGAGCCCGGGCGACCACGGCAGCACGCGGCCGATCGAGCCGACCGTTTCGTAGGCGCGCTCGCCTTGCGGCGTGACGGTCTCGAGCGTATAGCGCCCGTGTTGCGCCGCCAGTGCGTCGAGCACGGCATTCATGTCGCCGCGGATATTGCCGACCGTGAGCGACCACTGAGGCTCGCCCGGCGCGCTGGCCTGCTGCAGCCGATGCAGATACCACGCCTGATGGGCGCGGTGAAACGATCCCGCGCCGAGGTGGACGATTACATTTGAAGCGCCGCGCTGCGCATTGTCCATCGCTTGTCTCCGATCCAGTCAGATATGACCCCAATCGCTGATTCAATGCGATGGGTCGATCTTTTGTTCTGTCGATGAGCGAATGATCGGTTTGCGCGGAGCGAAAGTCAAGATCGGCGTCGCGCGAGCAGACTCGCCAGATAGACGAGTGCGGCGAGGGCGGTGATCCAGAAGCTCGTCGGCCAATCGGTATAGAACGCGAGCGTCACGCCGAGCCACGCCTGCGCCAGCGCAAACGCCGCGGCGAGCGCGATCCCGCTGCGAAGGCGCGTCGAGATGTTCTGCGCCGCCGCGGCAGGGCCGACCATCAGCGTGAAGACGAGCAACACGCCGACGATCTGCGTACAGGCCGCCACGGCGAGCGCGGCGATCGTCAGGAACAGCATCGATACGACGCGCAGCGAGACTCCCTTCGCTTCGGCGAGCTCGGGTTGCAGCGTCGCAAAAACGAGCGGGCGCATGATTGCGCCGAGGGCGACGAGGCTCGCCACCGCGATGCCGGCCAGTATGGCGAGCGTCGTATGCGTGACGCCGAGCACGTTGCCGAACAGCAGTGCCGTGATTTGCGTGGCGTACGCCGTGAAGAAGTGCAGGAACAGCAGTCCGCAGCCAAGCGAAAGCGAGAGCACGACGCCGATGGCGACATCGCGTCCGGCCAGCCGCTCGCCGAGCGCGCCCATCGAAAGCCCCGCGGCGAGCGTGAACGCAATCATCCCCCAGAGCGGCGAGACGCCGATCAGCGCGGCGCCCGTCGCGCCCGTGAAGCCGACGTGCGACAGGGCATGCCCCGCGAATGTCTGCTCGCGCATGACGAGGAAGTAGCCGACGATTCCGGCCAGCACCGCAACGATGCCCGATGCCGCGAACGCGTTGACCATGAAGTCGTATTCAAACATCGTGCGTATGCCCGTGAGAATGGACGTGGCCGTGCCCGTTGCCGGCTCCTGGCTCGCCCTCGTGCGCGTGATCGTGCTTTTCGATTTCGACGTCGCCTGACATGACGAAAATGCGGCCGTTCACGCGCATGACGTCGATCGGCGAGCCATAGAGCCGGGACAGCACCGGCCGAGTGATGACTTCGTCGACGGTGCCGAGCGCAGCGGAACCGTTGCCGAGATACAGCACGCGATCGAGCGCGCTCAACAGCGGGTTCAGCTCGTGTGCGGAAAAGAGCACGGTGATGCCCAGCTCGCGCTGCACGCGGCGCACGAGTTCCACCACGCCGCGTTGATGGCTCGGATCGAGGCTGATGAGCGGCTCGTCGAGCAGCAGCAGGCGCGGCTGGCCGAGCAGGCATTGCGCCAGCAAAAGTCGCTGCCGCTCGCCACCTGAGAGCTCGGACAGGGGGCGCTCGGCCAACGCTTGGCCGTCCACGAGATCCAGGACCCGCTCGACTTCGGCGCGCGTGGCCGCATCGGTACGCGGCAGGCCCCAACGATGTCCGTCCGCCGCCATGGCGATGAAGTCGCGCCCGCGCAGCCGCCGGCCGGCAAGCGCGCTGCGCACTTGCGGCATGTAGCCGATGCCCGGGTTGCCGCGGGCGATCGGCTCGCCCGCGATGCGGATCGTTCCGTGCGCGAGCGGGACCAGCCCGAGAATCGCGCGCAGCAGTGTGGTTTTGCCCGCGCCATTGGGGCCGAGCACGCCGACAAACTCCCCTGCGCCCACGGTGAGATCGGTATCGGCAAGGATCGTGCGCCCGCCCAGCGCGATCGTGACGCGCTCGAGCTCGAGTGCGCAGCCGCGGGCCGACGCCATTGCCGTTGCCATTGCCTCGATCATGGTTGTTTCGCGTCGAGCGCAGCCTCGAGCGCGCCGAGTTGAGCGAGCATCCATTGCTGGAAGGTCTTGCCCGCCGGTTGCGTTTCCGTGACGCTCACCGTCGGCACGCCCGAGTGCTTCGCGAGCTGGAGCATCCTTTTAGTCAGCGCTTCCGTTGCCTGACTGTTGTAGATCAGCACGCGGACTTTCCGCTCGCGCAGATCGCGCTCGAACGCCGCGATATCGCTGGCGCTCGGTTCCGTGTCGTTCATGGCGGCCAACTGAAAGCGCATGTTGCGCATATCGAGGCCTATCGCGTCCGAAAGATAGCCGAACACGGGCTCCGTTGCGGTCACCGGCGTGCCGCGATAGCGCTCGCGCAACTGGGCGACCTTCTGGTCGATCGGCTTCAGCGCATCGATGACGGCCGCCAGATGCCGGTCGTAGTCGGCCTTGTGCGTCGGGTCGGCCGTAACCAGTGCCGCCTCGATCTTGCGAGCGACGGCCGGCATCGTCTGCGGGGCGTACCAGAGATGCGGGTTGTCGCCGCTCTTCTTGTCGACGAGTTCGGCTGCGACGATGGTCGTGCGCTGGCCGCCCTTGGACGCGGCGAGCAGTTTTTCCATCCACGGATCGTACGCGGCGCCGTTGTAGACGACGATCGCGGCGTGCTGCAGCGCCCGCGCCGTCTTCGGACTGGCCTCGAACAGATGCGGATCCTGATCGGGATTGCTGAGAATGCTCGTGACGTCGACATGGTCGCCGCCGATTTGCCTCGCGATATCGCCATAGAAATTCTCGGCCGCCACAATATTGACTTTGACGTCGCCGGCCGCGAACGCGGCTGCGCTCATCGACAACGCGGCGAACCCCGCCGCGACGGCTTTCGCGATGGCGACGGTCCGGCTATTGCGGCCGATGCGCCGAATCTTGGCAATCGAATTCATCAATGTTTTCCTTGGTATCGACGTTACGAAGAGCGCGGCGGCGCGGACCGGCCCTGCGCCTTGCATTCGCCGCACAGTCCGCTCAACTCGACGACTTGCTTGTGGACTTCGAACCCGTGCGCAGGCGGCGTCGCGGACAGGCGCTCGGCGAGCTCGTCGCCGGGAATCTCGACGGTTTCGCCGCAACGCTCGCAAATCAGGAATTGGCTCTGATGCGGTTTGCCGACCTCGCAGCAGGCGACGAACGCATTGCGCGATTCGATTCGATGCACGAAGCCGTGCTCGACGAGAAAGTCGAGTGCGCGATAGACCGTGGTGGGCGGCACCCGTCCGCGCTCGGGTTCGAGCGCCGCGAGGAGGTCGTAGGCGCCGATCGGCTTGCCCGCACCCGCAACGAGTGCATAGACCTGCCGACGCAGCGGTGTCAGCGCGAGGCCGTTCTCGGCCGCGAACGCATCGGCGCGCGCGAGTCGATCGGCGACGGAATGGGAGTGAGCGGCAGCGGACATGACTTCGGTCCCGATTGAGTATGGGTGACATGATATAACATATCATCCGCTTTGCCGGAAAACCGCTTCGCTACGCGGGGGTATCGGCAAGGCGCCGCGGTAGCAACGGCGCTTCCTCGTTTCAAAGCACGGTGCGCACGTGCCAAAGCTCGGGGAAAAGCACCACGTCGAGCATCTTGCGCAGATACGGGGCGCCCGCTGTGCCGCCGGTACCCTGCTTATAGCCGATGATGCGCTCCACCGTCGTCACGTGACGAAAGCGCCACTGGCGAAAAGCGTCCTCGAGATCGACGAGTTCCTCGGCCATCTCGTAGAGCTCCCAGTGCTGCGACGGGTTGCGATAGACCTCGAGCCATGCCGCTTCGACCGAAGCGTCGTAGACGGTGGGCGAGGTCCAGTCGCGCTCGAGCCGCTCGTGTGCGATCGCGAAGCCGCGTCGCGCAAGCAGCTTGACCACTTCGTCGTAAAACGAGGGGGCCTCGAGCGCCGCGCGCACGGCCGCCAGGATGTCCGGCCGATGCTCGTGCGGCTTGAGCATCTGCGCGTTCTTGTTGCCGAGCATGAATTCGATTTGCCGGTATTGATACGACTGAAAGCCCGACGACCGGCCGAGATAAGGGCGCATGGCGGTGTATTCGGACGGTGTCATCGTGGCCAGAACATTCCACGCCTGAACGAGCTGTTCGAGAATGCGCGACACGCGCGCGAGCATCTTGAAGGCGGGCGGCAGGGCGTCGCGCTTCACGCAATCGAGCGCCGCATGCAGCTCATACAGCGCGAGCTTCATCCAGAGTTCGCTCGTCTGATGCTGGATGATGAACAGCATTTCGTTGTGATCGGGCGACAGCGGATGCTGCGCGGACAGCAGCGATTCGAGCGACAAGTAATCGCCATAGCTCATCGATTGTGAAAAATCGAGCTTGGCGTCATGCCAGCCTTCGCCGTTGCGCGCGCTTGCGCTGCCGGCTTTCGCGGTACCGGCACCGGATACGTCCGGCAACTCGGGCAGATCCATGTGATCGGTCATGTCGAATTCCTCTCCATCCTCTGCAATGCGGCTGATCGTCGATCCGCACCGCACCGGCGAACATCGGTTCAAGTCACGGTATGGCGCGCGGCGAATTCGGGCGCCCGCCACGTTTGGCGCTCGAGAATGTCGCGCAAGGTTTCGACGGCATCCCAGACGTCGACGAAGCGCGTATAGAGCGGCGTGAACCCGAAGCGCAGCACGGACGGTTCGCGATAGTCGCCGATCACGCCGCGCGCGATGAGCGCTTGCATCACTTCATAGCCGTGCCGATGTTCGAAACTCACGTGCGAGCCGCGCTGCGCATGCGCGCGCGGCGTGACGAGCGAAAGCGCCTGGCCCGCGCAGCGCGATTCGACAAGCGCAATGAATTGATCCGTGAGGGCGAGCGACTTGCGGCGCACGGCGTGCATGTCCGTCTCGAGAAAAACATCGAGCCCGCTTTCGACGAGCGCCATCGAAACAATGGGCTGCGTGCCGCAAAGGAACCGTCCGATGCCGTCGTCGGGCGTATAACGCGGGTCCATCGCGAACGGGGCGCGATGTCCCCACCATCCGGAGAGCGGCTGCGAGAGCCGCGCCTGATGGCGCTTGGGCACCCACGCGAAAGCGGGCGAGCCCGGGCCGCCGTTCAGATACTTGTACGTGCAGCCGACCGCGAAATCGGCATTGGCGCCGTGCAGATCGACGGGCACCGCGCCGGCCGAATGCGCGAGGTCCCAGAGCGCCAGCGCGCCGGCACGATGAGCGATCTCCGTCATTGCGCCCATGTCGTGCATAAGGCCCGTGCGATAGTTGACGTGCGTGAGCATGACGACGGCCGTTTCGTCGTCGATCGCGGCGGGCAGATCTGCGGGGTCGTCGACGAGCCGCAGCGTGTAGCCGCGATCGAGTTGTTCGATGAGCCCCTGCGCGATGTAGAGATCGGTCGGGAAATTTGCGCGCTCGGAGACGATCACGCGGCGGCTCGCATCGCGCGCGTCGGCTTCGCGTAACGCCGCCGAGAGCAGTTTGAACAGATTGATCGAGATCGTGTCGGTCACGACGGTCTCGCCCGCCGCGGCGCCCACGAGTGGCGCGAGTTTATCCCCGAGCCTGCGCGGCAACGCGAACCAGCCTGCGCCGTTCCAACTGCGTATGAGCCCGCCGCGCCATTCATCGTCGATGACCGCGCGTGCGCGCGCCGCCGCGGCCACAGGCGGCACGCCGAGCGAATTGCCGTCGAGATAGATCGTTTGCGCGTCGAGCGCGAAACGGCTGCGCAGGTGCGCGAGAGGGTCGCTGCGGTCCAGCGCGAGCGCTTCGTCACGGGTTTTCATGATGTATGGGCGGCAGGAAACGAACGGGTCGGAAGGCGGATCGATCGATAGACTTTAGCCGCGCTTGTCGGGCAACGCGCGCAAGACCGCGCGCACGGGGCTTGCGTCGAGCGTCGTCAATTTGAGCGGCAGCGCGATGAGTTCGTAATCGCCGGGCTCGATCGCGTCCAGCACGAGCCCTTCGAGAATCGCCATCCCGTGGGCGCGCACGCGTCCATGAGCGTCCATCGTTTTGGATGTCTGAGGGTCGAGCGACGGCGTATCGATACCGATCAGCATCACGCCGCTTTGCGCGAGCAGATCGAGCGTCTCGGGCGCCACAGCGCAAAACGCATCGTCCCATTCATCGACAGGGGCCTGCTCGTAGGTTCGCAGCAGCACGCGCGGGGGCGTGCCGTCGAGTTGCGCCGCCACATGAGCCGGCGTCACGAGCGGCGCGGCGCCTATGCAATGGATCACTCGGCAAGCGCCGAGGTATGGCGCAAGGCCGACCGCCCCGATCGGGGCCCCGTGAGCGTCATAGTGCAGCGGCGCGTCCGCGTGCGCGCCCGTATGCGGTGAGAGGGTCATCCGTGCGACATTGACCGGCGAACCCGCGTCCATTTTCCAGACGCGTTCAATCGTGACCGGCGTATCGCCCGGCCAGACCGGTGTGTGTGCTTCGACCGGCGGCGAAATATCCCAGAGCCTGCGATTGTCCATTTTGGGGTGGTGAATAAGAACGGATGCTTCGATGATAAGCGCCCAGGCGCGCAAGGTGCTTGCGAAATCGTCGCGCCAAGCGCGCTAGACTAGAAGATAATTCGATATAAGCATCGAAATGGGGGCAAAAATGAACGCGATCTCGCTCGACGCCACGGATTGCCGCATTCTGAGTGTGCTGCAAAACGAGGGCCGCATCAGCAATCTCGACCTCGCGGAAAGAATCTCGCTATCGCCGTCGGCGTGTTTGCGCCGGTTGCGTCTGCTGGAGGAGCAGGGCGTCATCGAGCGTTACCGGGCGTGTCTGAACCGCGAGGCGCTCGGGCTCGAGCTCGAGGCATTCGTGCAGGTTTCGATGCGCAACGATCAGGAGAACTGGCATGAGCGCTTCGCCACGGCCGTGCGCGAGTGGCCCGAAGTCGTTGCGGCCTTCGTCGTGACGGGCGAGAGCCATTATCTGCTGCGCGTGCTCGCGCATAGCCTCAAGCATTACTCCGATTTCGTGCTTTCGAAGCTCTACAAGGCGCCCGGCGTGATGGATATCCGGTCGAACATCGTCCTGCAAACGCTCAAGGAAGACTCCGGCGTGCCGGTAACGCTGACGCCGACGCCGACGCCGCACTGAGCGCGGTCGCTCCCGCGGAGCGGAGCGCTCATTATTCACGCCGATGTCAGCTCGTCACCGACGTTCGAGGGCGTTGTCGCGCCGTGTTTCAACGCGGCTTCAATCCGTGGAATGCACCGCCGTGGAAAACGAGCGGGGCCATGCTTTCGGCGTCCGGATGGACGCCGCAGCGCTCGACTTCTCCGACGAAAATCACGTGGTCCCCTTCGTCGTAGCGGCTGCGGTTATGGCATTCGAACCAGGCGAGCGCGCCGTCGAGCACGGGCATGCCCGTGCCGCCCGCCGCGTGCGACACACCCGCGAACCGGTCGCCCTTGACCGTGGCAAAGCGCTGACAGAGATCGTATTGCGTTTCCGATAGCACGTTGACCACGTAATGGCTATTGCTGCGAAACACCGGCATCGATGCGGATCGGGTCGCGAGACTCCAGAGCACGAGGGGCGGATCGAGCGATACCGAATTGAACGAACTCGCCGTGATACCGATCAACTGGCCGGATGGGGCGCGGGTGGTGATGACGGTGACGCCCGTGGCGAACTGGCCAAGCGCGCGGCGGAACACTCCCGAATCGAAGTCGGGTGGGCTCGCATGCTTCATCGGCGTGACTCCCGGCGGCGGGATCGTGGACGAGCTTGTGGCGTGGACAGGCGGGGAAGGAACAGCTGGCGTGGAGAGTCGAAGGTCATGGTGCGAAAAGGCGAATAGCGAAATTCTAATGGAATCCGGACATTTCGCCGCGCATTCGGGTCAGCCGGGGGGCTCGAGCGCTCCGCCGCACATAAAACGCACTAAGCTTTTAGAATCCGTTTGTGAGCGAATACACCGAAGCGCAAACGCTCGTCGACAGGGAGACAGTCATGACTGAGCCGATGGAAACCGCTACGTTGGGCGGAGGTTGTTTCTGGTGTCTGGAAGCGGTTTATGTCGATCTCGACGGCGTCGTTTCCGTCGAATCGGGGTATGCGGGCGGCAACGTCCCGCGTCCGAGCTACGAGCAGGTGTGCGACGGCGGGACCGGTCACGCCGAAGTGGTCAAGGTTCAATTCGACCCCAGGAAGATCAGCTACCGCGAGATCCTCCAGGTATTTTTTTCGATCCACGATCCGACGCAGCTCAACAGACAGGGCAACAACGTGGGGACGCAATATCGATCGATCATCTTCACGCACTCCGATACGCAACGCGACATTGCGCGAGAGGTCATGGACGAACTCGAGCAGGAGCATGTGTACGACAAACCGATCGTGACCGAAGTCCGCTCCCTCGACGACAATTATTGGCCCGCCGAGGCCTATCACCAGAATTACTTTGCGCAACATCCCGAGCAGGGGTACTGCGCGTTCGTCGTGGCCCCGAAAGTGGCCAAGTTCCGGGCCAAGTTCGCCAGCTGGACACGCTCCGGCGTTTGACGGCAACGGCTTGGAGGTACGAACGCTTCGTGCCGGCGCTGACGCCGCCGTCAGCGCTCGCTCTGTTCGACGCCCGCGTTCCCACCAGTCCTTTCCTCGCGCAGTCGCTCGCAAGCCGCTGCTATCTCTCGAGCAAGCGCAGCGCACGAAAGCGGGGCGGAGCCCTCCGCCTTGTTGTTGACGATGATGAGTACCGGCTGGCCGGCCAACGCATAACGCGCGGCCAGCTCCGCGAGCGAATGCCGCGTGGCGGGGTCTTCATCGACGAGTCGATTGAACGGCTCGTACTTTGCCTTCGCCTGCTCGTATTTGAATCCGCTGTGCAGGCTCCAGCGAACGACGAGCGGGCCGGCTGGCTCGTCGCCGTCCATGAGGGCGAGGGCTGCGGCCTGGCGCAACGCCTCGGGCATGCGCGCGTGCAGCCCGACGCAATAACGCACACCGCGCTCGCGCAGCATGCGGATGAGCCGCGGCGTCAACAGGCACGCATCGCGTATCTCGAGCGCATAGCAAGGGCCCGGTGCTTCATCGCTACCGCTGGGCAGCGGCGGCAACGCGGCAAAGAAGGCGGCGAGCCGTTCGACCCATGCCGCCGGCTCGGCGAGCATGCGTTCGGGCATGGGCGAAAACTGAAATACAAGCACGCCGGCTTTGGCGCCAAGGCCGGCCAGGCACGGCTCCACGAATTCGCGAGCGGCCAGGCCCGCATCGAGAAAGCAGGGATTGTCGGCGACGGGCTCGCCGCGTTCGCCCCGCACCGTCGCATCCGTCACCGATGCCGGTGCCTTGACGATGAAACGAAAATCGTCGGGTACCTGTTGCGCGTAACGCAGATAGTCGGCGATGGAAAGCGGCGCGTAAAACGAACGATCGAGGCTGACCGTGCGTAGCAGCGGATGGACGCCGTAGGCGGCGAGCCCGTCGCGGGAGAGCTTCGAATCGCTGTAGGCTTCGCCGTAGACGATGCCTTCCCAACCGGGAAACGACCACGAAGATGTTCCGAGGCGAATCTGCGGCGGCAAGCTGCCAGCCAGCTCGCCGAACTCGGGCGGGAGCGAGGCCGGCAGCACGGGCCGCGCGCGGCGCCCGCCCTTGGAGGGAGTCGCGGCGCCGGCGCGAGCCGGTTCGGTATGGTCAGGCTCCCCCGAGGTTCGCGGCGCGCCGTCGGGCGCCGGCAGTGCACCAAAGAGATCGAATTGTGGGTCTTCTTTGCTATCGCCCATCGATGGCCGCAACGGGCGCGGTACTCGTACGCGTTTCTCCAAGCGGCCGATCGTACATGTAGCGGCGGGACCACGGCAACGTCTGCGCGCTGCGTCCTGCTCGGCGGCAGACGATTTGATAGATCGATACGTCGTCGTGCTCGAACGCGTAGGCGCAGCCGGCGAGATAGAGCCGCCAGATGCGGAATTTCTCGTCATCCACGAGCTTGCGGGCTTCGTCCGCATGGGCCTCGAAATTTTCGGTCCAAATGTTGAGCGTGCGTGCGTAGTGCCGGCGCAGGCTTTCGATATCGACGGCTTCGAGGCCGCCGCGCTGCAGCGATTCGAGCGCGAGGCTGATATGAGGCAACTCGCCGTCGGGGAACACGTAGCGATCGATGAATTCGCCGCCCCCGAGTGCGGTTTCGCCGCTATCGTAGTCCGTCGACGTAATGCCGTGATTCATGGCGATGCCGTCTTCGGCGAGCAGCTCCCGAACCTTCGCGAAATAGGTCGGAAGATTCTTGCGCCCGACGTGCTCGAACATCCCGACGCTCGTCACGCGATCGAACTGTCCCGGGATGTCGCGGTAGTCCTGCAGACGAATTTCGATGCGATCGCCGAGGCCCGCCGCTTTGACCCGTTCCGTCGCCAGATCGAACTGGTTTTGCGACAGCGTCACGCCGACGCACTTCGCGCCGAACTTGCTGGCCGCGCGCAGCACGAGCGCCCCCCATCCGCAGCCGATGTCGAGCAGCCGCTGCCCTGGCTGCAATTGAATCTTGGTGAGGATATGGTCGATTTTCTTCAACTGTGCCGTGGCGAGATCCTCGTCGCCGTTTTCGAAGTAGGCACACGAATAGACCATGTTCTCGTCGAGCCAGAGCTGATAGAACGCGTTCGAAACGTCGTAATGATATTGAATGGCCTTTTTGTCCGACGATTTCGTGTGATTGAAATAGCGCCGCACGCGAGCGAGCTTACTGGCGCCCGTAATGGTGTTTTTTGCGAGCGAATAGCCGATCGAAATGATGTCCGAGAGCTTGCCCTCGATATCGATCTTGCCCTTCACATACGCTTCGCCGAGGTTGTCGAGACTCGGTTCGAGCAGGAGCGGCAATGCCGAGGCGTGATTTACCTTCAGCGTAACTTGCGGCGCGGCGAAACTGCCGAAGTCGTGCTGCTGCCCATCCCAAAGAACGAGGCGCGCGGGCAGATTCGTCGTCGCCCGCACGTCTTCCACCCACTGCGCCAGCTTCTTTTCCCAGAACATGCGAGATTCTCCGTGTCCGTTGAAATGAATAGCAAAGCTAAGCAAAACAACCATGTCCGGCGCTCGGAGCATCGGCATGGTCTGGACTTCGAAAACACTCCGTTTCAATCTTCTGTCATGGCGACAGGCGTGAGATCTGCCAGCTCGCGTCGGCATTGCGCGTGTACACAATGCGGTCGTGCAAACGAGACGGTCGACCTTGCCAGAATTCCATCCTCGCCGGCACGACGCGGTAGCCTCCCCACTGCGGCGGGCGCGGGGGATTGTCGCCGAATCGCTCGGCAAACGCTTGTTCACGCTCCTCGAGCACTGTCCGGCCGGCGATTTCGCGGCTTTGGTCGGAGGCCCATGCACCGATGCGCGATCCGAGCGGGCGCGACGCGAAATAGGCATCGCTCTCCTGCGCGCTCGTTTTCTCGATCGTGCCTTCGATGCGCACCTGACGCTCGAGCTCGATCCAGTAAAAAAGCAGACTTGCCCGCGGATTGATCGCCAGATCGTGGCCCTTGCGGCTTTCGTAATTCGTGAAAAAGACGAAGCCTCGCTCGTCGGCACCCTTCACAAGCACGATACGGGCCGACGGCTGCCCCTGCTCGTCCACGGTGGCAAGCGTCATCGCGTTCGGCTCGGGCACCTGGGCGTCGAGGGCCTGTTGGAACCAGAGCTGGAACTGGCGGATCGGATCCGGCTCGACATCGTGTTCGTCGAGCGACCCGCGCGCGTATTCGTTGCGAAGTTCAGCAAGAGTGATCATCTTCTTATGTGACCGCTTCAGTCGACTCAAGTATAGCCAAGGCCGAAAAAACGTGCGCGACCGTGCTCGTGTCGTCTGTTCGAAGCAACGGCCGGGGCACGCTATCGGGCACAATAGACCCCTCGAGCGCAGTCTTTCTCCGTAATTTCGACCGCGGTTTTCACGCAGCTTTCACTTTACGCATCATGTCCGCCACCCAGGGAACGAGCCCAGATCTTATCCATCCCCCGCGCACCGAGCATGATCTCGATCATGCGGACCGTGCACGGCGCTTCGGCGGGGTGGGGCGGCTCTACGGCGCTCCCGCCCTGGCCGCATTCGAGCGGGCGCATGTGGCCGTCGTCGGGATCGGCGGCGTGGGCTCGTGGGTGGCGGAGGCGCTTGCGCGCAGCGCGATCGGCACGCTTACGCTAGTCGATCTCGATAACGTGGCCGAGAGCAACACGAACCGCCAGATCCATGCACTCGACGGCAATTTCGGCAAGCCGAAAGTCGAGGCGATGGCCGAACGCATCCGCCTCATCGACCGGGCTTGCGACGTACGCCTCGTCGAGGACTTCGCCGAACCGGACAACTTCGAGACGCTCTTCGGCGGCAGGCTCGATTACATCGTCGATGCCATCGACAGCGTGCGCACCAAGACGGCGCTCATCGCCTGGTGCGTGGCCCGCGGACAACCGCTCATCACCGTGGGCGGCGCGGGCGGCCAGCTCGATCCGACGCGCATTCGCATCGACGATCTCGCATCGACGGTTCAAGATCCGCTGCTCTCGAAAGTGCGCGCGCAATTGCGCAAGCACCACGGTTTCCCGCGCGGACCGAAGGCGAAGTTCAAGGTCAGTGCCGTCTATTCGGACGAGCCGCTCATCTATCCCGAGGCGGCGGTATGCGACATGGACGATGTCGCCCAGCATCTGGAAGCGTCGCCCGGGCATGCGGGGCCGATCGGCCTGAATTGCGCCGGGTTCGGATCGAGCGTGTGCGTGACCGCGAGCTTCGGTTTTGCGGCGGCCGCGCACGTGCTGGCGGCGCTTGCGAAGGCCGCTGGATAGGCAAAGCGGCAGCGGCTGCCAAAGGGCGTTCCCGCGCCGTGCCGCCGCAGCGCCATTCGTTAATGGAGGGCCGCGCTGAGCTTACGCCGCCATTCGGCCACGAGCTCGGGTTGGTGCGCAGCGAGATCGAAGACCGAGAGCATCGTCTTGCGTCCGATGTCGTCGCGGAACGTGCGGTCCCGCTTGACGATCTCGAGCAAGTGCGCGAGCGCCCCACCGTAATCCCGACGCGCGATCAGCGCGCTCGCGAGGTCGAAGCGGGCTTCGAGATCGCCCGGATTCGTCGCGATGCGCGCCTCCAGTGCATCGGTCGGCGGCAGCTCGGCTGCCGCGTCGAGCGCGTCCAGCCGCGTTTTCACCGTGTTATACCGCACGTCGATGCCTTGCTTCGTCTTGTCCGAAAGGCGCTCGACTTCGGTACGCGCCTCGTCGATGCGCTCGTCGTCGAGCAGTACCTGGATCAAGTCCAGCCGGGCAGAGTCGTTGCCGGGCTCGAGTGCCAGTGCGGTTTGCAGGTGATCGATCGCCACGTCGCGCTGACCGTTGCTCAGCGCCGCGAGCGCGCGCTTATGCTCGGTTTGCGCCGCATTGGGCACGAGCCGATCGAGAAATGCGCGCAGCTGACTTTCGGGCAATACGCCGATGAATTGGTCGACAGGCTGACCATCGGCGAATGCCACGACATGCGGAATGCTGCGCACTTGAAAGTGGGCCGCCAGTTGCGGGTTTTCGTCGACGTTGACCTGCACGAGGCGCCATTTGCCGGCGTAGTCCTGCTCGAGCTTTTCGAGCAGCGGGCCGAGCGTCTTGCACGGACCGCACCACGGCGCCCAAAAATCGACGAGGACCGGGACGAGCTTGGACGCCTCGATCACATCCTGTTCGAAAGTGGCCAAAGTGGTGTTCATCGCATCCTCGTTTGCAGTGGACCTGCGGCTCAGATTGGGACCGGCCCCCCGCATTTCAACCCTGCGCCCACCGCCTCACCGGTGCGGGCGCTCGGGAAGCGGGATCCACTCCGTCTCGCCTTCGATGCGGCCCATCGTCTGCTCGCTCCAGGCGCGCTTGGCGGCCTCGATCTTTTCGCGCGAGCTGGCCACGAAGTTCCATTCGATGAAACGCTCGCCCGTCAGTTTCGCGCCGCCAAGCAGCATCGCGGTGGCTCCGCCGGTGCTGGCAAGCGTCGCCGTCTCGCCGGGGCTCAGCACCGCCATATGGCCCAGCGGCAGCGGCATGCCGTCGATCGCGAGGTCGCCGTCGACGAGATAGACGCCGCGCTCGTCGTGCTCGGCGTCGAGCGCCAGTGCGCTTGCGGGCGCGAAGCGCGCCGCCGCGTACAGCGTGGGGGAGAACGTGCGCACGGGCGAGCGCGCGCCGAAGGCAGAGCCCGCGATCACATCGAGCGTGACGCCGCCGCGCTCGATACGCGGCAGTGTCGCGGCCGCGTGATGCTCGAATGCAGGCTCGATCGTTTCGTGCTCGAGCGGCAGCGCCACCCAGGTCTGAATGCCGTGCATGCGCGGTCCGCGGGCTCGCTCGTCGGGCGGGGTCCGCTCGGAGTGGACGATGCCGCGTCCCGCCGTCATCCAGTTGACGTCGCCCGGCACGATCGTCTGCACGGAACCGATGCTGTCGCGATGAACGATGGCGCCTTCGAACAGGTAGGTCACCGTCGCAAGACCGATATGCGGGTGCGGGCGCACATCGAGGCCCGCGCCGGGCGCAAGCGCGGCAGGGCCCATGTGATCGAAGAAGATGAAGGGACCTACGAGCCGCGCGGCGAGCGCGGGCAGCACGCGCCGTACGGCGAAACCGCCGATGTCGCGCTGCGAAGGCTTGAGGACCGCTCTGACCGACTCGGGCAGCGGTGACGATTCCGGTACAGGCGACATGGCAGGCTCCGTGGCGACACGCCGTTGCGCGACGACGTCATTGTACCGGGGCGTCTGTGTCGACCTGTGTCGATCAGGTCATGCGGCTCTTGGCGAGCGGCGGATTGGCCGCGAAATAGCGTTTGATGCCTTTCAGGATCGCGCTCGCCATTTGATTGCGATAGTTCTCGTCGTTCAGGCGCGCTTCTTCCTCGGGATTGCTGATGAAAGCCGTTTCGACGAGGATCGAGGGGATATCGGGCGCCTTCAGTACCGCGAAGCCGGCTTGCTCGACGGAACCCTTGTGCAGCTTGTTGATGTCGCCGATTTCGCGCAGCACGAAGGACCCATAGCGCAGCGAATCGCGGATCTGCGCCGTGGTCGACATATCGAACAGCGCGCGATTCACGGTTTCGTCCGCTGTCTTGACGTTGATCCCGCCGATCAGATCGGACGCGTTTTCCTTGTTCGCCATCCAGCGTGCCGCCGCGCTCGAGGCGCCGTGCTCCGAGAGCGCGAACACGGACGAGCCGCGCGCCGCCGGGGTCGTGAATGCGTCGGCGTGGATGGAGACGAAAAGATCCGCGCTGACGCGCCGTGCTTTTTGCACGCGAACGTTAAGAGGCACGAAAAAGTCCGCATCGCGCGTCATCATCGCGCGCATGTTGGGCTGCGCGTCGATCAGCGCACGCAGCTTCTTCGCGACGTCGAGCGCAATGTGCTTTTCGTAGGTGCCCGCGCTGCCGATCGCGCCCGGGTCTTCGCCGCCATGGCCCGGATCGATGGCGACGGTCAGCAGCCGAACCGTGCGTCCGGGTTTCGGCGTCGAAAACGGGTAGGCTTCGTCCCCCAATCCGTCATCGCCATTGCGCGCAAGCGCGCTGTCCGAGCCATCGCCAGTCGTCTGGCCGCCGCCGGCTTCCTTGCCGCTCTTGCCGTGGGTGAAGCTACCGGGCTTGCGCGCGGACGGTGCGTTGCCGCCGCCGGCATGTCCTTCCGGCGGCAGGTTCTGGGCGTAGCGCTCGAAGAACGCATCGCTGTTGTCGCCGGCGGGCGGCGCACTGGGCCCCCCCAGCGGCGCCGGCGCGAGCGGCTCGTTGCCGGGCTGGTTTTCGCCGAGTTGCTTTTCCTTGCGCTCCGTCTGCGCGAGCAGGTCCATGAGCGGATCGGGGGCGACGGTCGGGTACAGGTCGAGCACGAGCCGGTAGCGATACGTCCCGACGGGCGGCAGCGAAAAGACTTGCGGCTTGACCGAGCCCTTGAGGTCGAACACGAGCCGCACGACGTGGGGCTGAAACTGGCCGACGCGTACCGAGCGGATCTGCGGATCGTTCGGTGCGATCTTCGAGACGAGATCGCGCAACGCCTGATCGAGATCGAGCCCCGAGAGATCGACGACGAGCCGGTCCGGCCCCTGCAGCAGTTGCTGCGTGTTTTGCAGCGGCTGGTCCGATTCGATCGTCACGCGCGTGTAATCGCGCGCGGGCCAGACGCGCACGCCGAGCACTGAGCTCGCAAGCGCGTTGGTCGGCGCGAGCAACGGCGCGGCAAGCCCGAGGAGCAGCGTCGAGGCGCCGGCGCGCAGCACCTTGCGCCGGCGCCAGCTCGGCGCCGCCGTGGCGGCCGATTCGATCGAATGGAACGGCTTGATCAACATCTTTCTAGACATGCTTTTCCTGATTCGCTGTAGGCGCGCGCATCGAGCCGACGGCGCTCACCCTCGGTTTCGAGCGCGAAGACCAGATCGGGCACGCCCAACAACTCGCCGGCCTTTTCCGGCCATTCGACGAGGCAGACCGCACCCGAATCGAAATACTCGCGAAAGCCGGCGTCGGCCCATTCGGCCGGGTCGGCAAACCGATAAAGATCGAAGTGATAGACGTCGAACTGGCCCCCGTCGCGCGGCAGCGCATACGGTTCGACGAGTGTATAGGTGGGACTCCGCACGCGGCCCCGGTGTCCGAGCCCTGCAAGGGTGGCACGCACGAGCGTCGTTTTGCCGGCGCCGAGGTCGCCGAGCAGTTGCACATGCAGGCCCTCGAATGCAGGCCTCGCGCGCACCGCTTCGATCGCCGTAGCAAAACGTGCGCCGAATGCTTCGGTGGCGGCGAGGTTCTCGAGCGCGAAAGTGCGCTCGAGCAGGACGCTCGCGGGCGGATGAAGCGACGAATCGGGCGCCACGGGCATTCTCGTAAAATAGCGTGATGAACGATGTACGGAACACGCCGCCATGAGCAGGAAGACGTCCGAAGCGGCAGGCGCTTCGCTAGACGCTTCGCGTCGCGAAGAGAGGGTCGCCCTTGGCTCGCGTCTCGACGATGCGGCGCTGGCGGCGCTCGCCCAGCGGATCAAGGCATGGGGCAGCGAGCTTGGCTTCGGTGCGATCGGTATCAGCGATATCGATTTGTCCGAGGCCGAGGCTGGGCTCTTCGCCTGGCTCGAGGCGGGGTGCCACGGCGAGATGGATTATATGGCCAAACATGGGGTGAAACGCGCGCGGCCGGCCGAGCTTGTGGCCGGAACGCGACGGGTGATCACCGCGCGCATCGCATACATGCCGGCCGCCGTGCTCGAATCGCGCAAGGTTGAAAGCAGCTCGTCAGGCGAGGTGCCGGGCAGGCCGACCGATTCGAGCGTCAAATCGTTCAGATCGTTCCGATCGGCCATTGCGCCCGAAGACGCACCGGCCGACTGGCGCGCGCGCGAGCAAGCGCGGCTCGCCGACCCGTCGGCGGCCGTCGTGTCGATCTACGCCCGTGGCCGCGACTATCACAAGGTCATGCGCCAGCGGCTGCAGCAGTTGGCGGAGCGCATCGAGCGGGAGATCGGCGAATACGGTTACCGTGTGTTCACCGATTCGGCGCCGGTGCTCGAAGTCGAGCTCGCGCACAAGTCGCGCATCGGCTGGCGCGGCAAACACACGCTGCTGCTCGAGCGCGATGCGGGCTCGCTCTTCTTTCTCGGCGAGATCTATGTGGATATTCCGCTGCCCGTCGATACCAGCGAACCGTCCCGGCCGGCCGGAGCACATTGCGGACATTGCACGCGCTGCATCGATGCCTGCCCGACCGGGGCGATCGTCGCGCCGTATCGGGTCGATGCGCGCCGCTGCATCTCTTACTTGACGATCGAGCTGAAGGGCAGCATCCCCGTCGAAATGCGCCCGTTGATCGGCAATCGCGTCTACGGTTGCGACGATTGCCAACTCGTGTGTCCGTGGAACAAGTTCGCGCAGGCCGCGCCCGTGGACGACTTCGACGTCCGCCACGGGCTCGATCGAGCGACGCTCGTCGAGCTGTTCGCCTGGAGCGCCGATGACTTCGATCTGCGCTTGCAAGGCAGTGCGATTCGGCGTATCGGTTACGAATGCTGGCTACGCAACCTGGCTGTTGCGCTCGGCAACGCGTTGCGCGTCGAAGGCGGCGCGGCGCTCGACGCGGCCGCTCGCGAGCGCATCGTCGCCGCATTGCGCGCGCGGGCCGGCGACGCGTCGCCGCTCGTGCGAGAGCACGTCGAATGGGCGCTCGAGGCGGTATGAGCAAAGGGGAGGGACTATGTTGAGCGCCGTGATGGACGCGCCTTTCGGCAAGGTGGGCATTCGCGTGAACGATGCGGCCGGCGTCGTCGAGCTGATCGAATATCTGCCCGCGTCGGCCGAGCCGCGTGCACCGGTCTCGCCGCTCGCCCAGCGCGCCGTGGCGCAGATCGCGCGTTATTTCGAATCGGCGGATGCGTCGTTCGATCTGCCGCTTGCGGATGTCGGCACGCCTTTTCAGCGGCGCGTCTGGCTGGCGATGTGCGCGATTGCCCCGGGCGAGACGCGCACGTATGGCGACCTTGCGCGCGAGATCGATGGCGTGCCGCGCGCCGTCGGTCAAGCCTGCGGCGACAACCCGTTTCCTATCGTGATTCCGTGCCATCGCGTGGTGGCGGCGAACGGCCTCGGCGGCTTCAATCATCATGCCGGCGATGGTTTCTACCTGCGCGTCAAGCGCTGGCTCCTCGCGCATGAAAGCGCACAGCAGGCGCTCGCGCTATGAGCGAGCTTGCCGATTTCGACGCGGCGCTTCCCGCGGACGACGCGCCGGCGCCCGAAGCCGTGGCGAGCACGCAGTCGATCGACGCATTTTGCGATGCGCTCTGGCTGGAGCAAGGGCTGGCCCGCAATACGCTCGAAGCCTACCGGCGCGATTTGCGCCTGTTCGCGCAGTGGCTGGGCCGAGCGCATCGGCTGCGCATCGACGAGGCGGCCGAGCTTCATGTCAACGGCTATCTCGCCGCGCGCAGCGACGGCAAGGCGACATCGGCGAACCGGCGCCTTTCCGTGTTCCGCCGTTTCTATGCGTGGGCCATGCGCGAGCATCGCGCGACGGCCGATCCCACACTGCGAATCCGCTCGGCCAAACAGCCGCCGCGGTTCCCGTCGACGCTGACGGAAAAGCAGGTCGAGGCCCTGCTGGCCGCGCCGCAGATCGATACGCCGCTCGGCCTGCGCGATCGCACGATGCTCGAGCTCATGTATGCGAGCGGATTGCGTGTGAGCGAGCTGGTGACGCTCAAGACTGTCGAGGTGGGGCTGAACGAAGGTGTCGTGCGCGTGATGGGCAAGGGCTCGAAAGAGCGGCTCGTTCCGTTCGGGGAAGAGGCGCACGGCTGGATCACGCGTTATCTGCGCGATGCGCGGCCTGCCTTGCTCGCGGCGCGCGGCGCCGACGCCCTTTTTGTGACCGCGCGCGCCGAGGGCATGACGCGCCAGCAGTTCTGGAACATCATCAAGCGCCACGCGCGCGCGGCCGATATTCGCGCCCCGTTGTCACCGCACACGCTGCGGCACGCGTTCGCGACGCATCTGCTGAACCACGGCGCCGATCTGCGCGTGGTGCAACTCCTGCTCGGCCACGCCGATATTTCGACGACGCAAATCTACACGCATGTGGCGCGCGAACGACTGAAGACGTTGCACGCGGCCCACCACCCGCGCGGTTGAGCCGCGTGCGTGTCGGTCGCCGTACAATGCGCCGATGAACAAAACGAAACATGTGTCCGAGACCCCCGCGACGCAGTTGCTGCGCCGCCACGGCATCCGTTTCGGCGAGCACCCTTACGATTATGTCGAGCATGGCGGCACCGCCGAATCGGCGCGCCAGCTCGGCATCGACGAACACCACGTCGTCAAGACGCTCGTCATGGAGGACGAGCAGGCCAAGCCGCTCATCGTCCTGATGCACGGAGACCGCACGGTATCGACCAAGAATCTCGCCCGGCAGATCGGCGCGAAACGTGTCGAACCGTGCAAGCCCGAGGTGGCGAGCCGGCATTCGGGTTATCTCGTCGGCGGTACATCGCCGTTCGGCACGAAAAAGTCGATGCCGGTCTATGTCGAAGCCTCGATCCTCGAACTCGATTCGATCTATCTGAATGGAGGCCGCCGCGGCTATCTGGTGAGCCTCGAGCCCCGCGTGCTGACCGCATTGCTCGATGCAAAACCGGTCCACTGCGCGAGCGTCGATTGAACGGGCGGCCGTGTTCGGTAGAATGTGCGCCGCACTCGGCCTTACGCGCACGTCACTGTTGAAAGAGCCTCTCCATGGAAATTCTCGTTGCCGCCGTTCTTGCCTATCTGATCGGCTCCATTTCGTTTGCCGTCGTCGTCAGCGCCGCGATGGGCCTGGCCGATCCGCGCTCCTATGGCTCGAAGAACCCCGGTGCGACGAACGTGCTGCGCAGCGGCAACAAGGTCGCGGCCGTGCTGACGCTGGCAGGCGATGCGTTCAAAGGCTGGCTCGCCGTCTGGCTCGCAGCGCATGTGGGTCCGCGCTACGGCCTCGATGACAATGCGGTCGCCGCCGTGGCGCTAGCGGTCTTCCTCGGCCATCTGTACCCGGTGTTTTTCAGGTTCAAGGGTGGGAAAGGCGTCGCCACGGCCGCTGGTGTTCTGCTTGCGATCAACCCGGTGCTCGGGCTCGCGACGGTGCTGACCTGGCTCATCGTTGCGTTCTTTTTTCGCTACTCGTCGCTGGCCGCGCTCGTGGCCGCCGTGTTCGCCCCGCTTTTCGACGTCTTCCTGTTTGGCCCCAACGTCGTGGCCTGGGCCGTTTTTGCGATGAGTGCGCTGCTGATCTGGCGCCATCGCGGCAATATCGGCAAGCTGATTGCCGGCAAGGAAAGCCGTATTGGCGAAAAGAAGACGCCGGCGGCGCCTGGCTCGCACGCGCACCCGCGCAAGCACTGACGCGTGCTCGCGCGGCTGGCGAGCACGAGCGGGTTCAGTCGCGGAAGTTGTTGAAGTCGAGCGGCGTATCGGTCACGTCCTTGCGCAGCATCGCGATCACGCTTTGCAGATCGTCGCGTTTGGTGCCCGATACGCGCACCGCATCGCCCTGAATGCTCGCCTGGACCTTGATCTTGCTGTCCTTGACGAGTTTGACGATCTTTTTCGCCAGATCGCCCGAGACGCCCTTTTTGATCGTGACGATCTGCTTGACCTTGTCGCCGCCGATTTTCTCGATCTTGCCGTAATCGAGAAAGCGCACGTCGACACTGCGCTTGGCCATCTTCGCGATGAGCACGTCTTTGAGCTGGCCGAGCTTGAACTCGTCATCGGCGAACATCGTCAGCTCGCGCTCCTTTTGCTCGACTCTCGAGTCGGAGCCCTTGAAATCGAAGCGCGTCGAAATTTCCTTGTTCGACTGTTCGACCGCGTTTTTCACTTCGACCATGTTGGCTTCGCAAACGACATCGAACGACGGCATAGAGGTTTCTCCCAGGGTTTGAAGCATCGGCGACGCGAACCGCGTGGCGCGGGCGTCACTCGCTATAATCACGGACCGACCGCCATTTTACCGATCCCATTCTCATTTGCCCAAGCTGTGGCGTGTCGCCGCCGCCAGGGGCCCTGCCGATGTCCGCTACCGATCCCGTCGCCTTTCTCGCGAACTACCCGCTGCGCGCGCACAACACGTTTGGCTTCGACGTCCGCGCGCGCCTAGCCTGCCGCATCGAACGCCCGGAGCAGTTCGCGCTTGCCGCGCGCGATCCCCGTGCGGCCGGCATGCGCACGCTCGTGCTTGGCAGCGGCAGCAACATCGTCTTCACGGACGATTTCGACGGACTCGCGATGATCGTCGAGCTGACCGGCAAGCGGCTCGTGCGTGAGGACGACGAGGCCTGGTACGTCCAGGCGCATGCGGGCGAAAACTGGCACGCGTTCGTCGCGTGGACGTTGTCGATGGGCTGGCCGGGGCTCGAGAATCTCGCGTTGATTCCTGGCACCGTCGGCGCCGCGCCGATCCAGAATATCGGCGCTTACGGGCTCGAGATGTGCGAGCGGTTCGCCGCGCTGGAAGCGGTGGAACTCGCGACAGGGGCTTGCGCCGAATTCGATGCGAACGCGTGCCGTTTCGGCTATCGCGACAGCGTGTTCAAGCGCGAGGGGCGCGAGCGTTTCGCGATCGCCTCGGTCATGTTCCGTTTGCCGAAGGCGTGGACGCCGCGCGTCGATTACGCGGATCTCGCGCGCGAGCTCGACGCGCGTGGGGCTGCCCCGACTCCTCAGGCGGTGTTCGATGCCGTGGTGGCGGTGCGTCGCGCGAAACTGCCGGATCCGCTCGTCCTCGGCAACGCGGGCAGTTTTTTCAAAAACCCGGTCGTCGACGCTTCGACCTTGGAAGCCCTGCGGGAGAAGGCGCCCGATATCGTGGCCTACCGCCAGGCTGACGGCCGGGCGAAGCTTGCGGCCGGCTGGCTCATCGACCGATGCGGCTGGAAAGGCAGGGCGATTGGGGCAGCGGCCGTACACGAGCGCCAGGCGCTCGTGCTCGTCAATCGCGGCGGGGCCACCGGTGCCGACGTGCTGGCGCTCGCTCGTGCGATTCAAGCCGATGTGCGCGAGCGATTCGGCGTCGAACTCGAGCCCGAGCCGCTCGTGATTTGAGCATTTGAAGGCGGCGGCCCTTCATCGGGCCGGCGCATGAGGCTCAGTGATTGAGCTTGCCGAGCAGCAGGAACTCCATGAGCGCTTTCTGAACGTGCAGCCGGTTTTCGGCCTCGTCCCAGACGACGCTTTGCGGGCCGTCGATGACTTCCGCGCTGACTTCCTCGCCGCGGTGAGCCGGCAGGCAATGCATGAAGAGGGCATCGGCTTTCGCGCGACCCATCATGTCCGTGTCGACGCACCACTGCGCGAATGCGGCCTTGCGCACCTCGTTCTCCGCTTCGAAGCCCATGCTCGTCCAGACATCGGTCGTGACGAGATCCGCGCCGCTGCACGCTTCGTTCGGATCGTCGAACTCCTCGTAAAACGGTGCGCTTTCAGGCGCGACGAGCGAGCGCTCGAGCTTATAGCCGGCCGGCGTCGAAACGCGTAGCTTGAAGCCGAGAATCTGGGCCGCCTCGATCCACGTATAGAGCATGTTGTTCGCATCGCCCACCCATGCGACGACCTTGCCGGCGATCGGCCCGCGGTGCTCATAGAACGTGAAGATATCGGCCAGCACTTGACACGGGTGGTATTCGTTCGTCAGCCCGTTGATGACGGGCACCCGCGAGTTTTCGGCGAAGCGGTGGAGGATGTCCTGCCCGAACGTGCGAATCATGATGATGTCGACCATGCGGGAAATGACCTGCGCCGCATCCTCGAGCGGCTCGCCGCGGCCCAGTTGGGTATCGCGCGTGCTCATGAATACCGCGTGACCGCCGAGCTGGAAGATGCCGGCTTCGAACGAGAGCCGCGTGCGCGTCGAATGCTTCTCGAAGATCATCGCGAGCGTGCGGTCGTGCAGCGGGTGATAGGTCTCGTAGTTCTTGAACTTGCGCTTGAGAATGCGAGCACGTTCCAGCACGTATTCGTACTCGTCCAGCGAGAAATCCTTGAACTGCAGATAGTGGCGGACTTTTTTGTCAGACATAAAGCAAATACGGCGGACTGGGCCGGCCGGAGGGGGCCGGGTGGTGCCGCCGTGCAATGGATAACCTGATGCAGCATAAAGGATTTCCCGCCGTTTGACGAGCCGGCGGCAGCGTCACGGTACGCCCTTTGCTTCCTGTGTGCGGTGCGCAAGAAAGTCCGTTCCGGTATAATCGGCAGGTTTCTTCAAGCCCGGCGGGCATGCCAGCTTCGGGCGCCTCACATGGGTTTCTTGCATGGTCGAAGCACCCTTCACCGAGTATTTCATTCAGGGCATCACCCGTGACGGGAAGAAGTTTCGGCCGAGCGACTGGTCGGAGCGTCTGGCCGGCGTCATGGCCTGCTACGGTCCGGGCGTGCGGGGTCCCAATGCCCGGCTTCAATATTCGCGTTATGTGCGTCCGACGTTGCTCGGTGATCTCAAATGCGTCATTCTCGACTCGCGCCTGCGCGAACTCGAACCTATGGCGTTCGATTTCGTCATGAACTTCGCGAAAGATAACAACCTCGTCGTCACCGAAGCCTGTGAATTGCCGGAAGACCATGGCGCGATGAAGCGCGGCGGCTGAAACGTCGCGCCCGAAGGTCGCCTAAGGCCGTCCTCGGGTGCGCGACGAGGCCAGCGCCGGGGGAAAGAAAGGCGCATAGCAAAAAAAAGCCCGCAACGTTCGTTTGCGGGCTTTTTTTCGTCTTTACATGCGCTCGATCATTCCGCGCCATTCGAGATGGCTCAGACATGATGGCCCAGGCCGTATGGCCCAGACGTAAAGCGCCGCTTGCGGCGTTCGAGCGGGACGGCTGACTGCGAGGTTACTGCGCAGCGGGCTGCAATGCCTTGAGGGCAGCGGCCAGGCGGCTCTTGTGGCGAGCGGCCTTGTTCTTATGCACGATTTTCTTGTCGGCGATGACGTCGAGCGTCTTGGCCGAGAGGCGGAAGACTTCGGCAGCCTTGGCTTGATCGCCGGCTTCGATCGCCTTGCGGACAGCCTTGACCGCCGTGCGGTACTTCGAGCGAAGCGCCGAGTTGTGCGAGTTCGCTTTCGCGGCTTGGCGGGCGCGCTTGCGTGCTTGTGCAGAGTTAGCCATGAGAGTTCCTTGTCCTGTACTGTTTTGCCGGTGCCCGGCCGACTCTTCGTTCGGGCACCGTTTTTCGATTCAACCGCCGGGAACGGTTGCCCGGGGCGCAAAAACCGTTGGCGAAGCGAGACAGAGCTTCGAAACGCGCGAGTATAGCAACAAAATCAGGCACCTGGCAAATTTCACGCCGCAGCGGAGAGAACATCGGCTGTCCGTATAATAGGCGCCCCATGAATCTCTTCCGAGCCCTGCTGACGGTCAGCGGCTTCACGCTGCTCTCCCGCGTGACCGGCCTGATCCGCGAAACGCTGATTGCCCGAGCCTTCGGTGCAAGCCAGTTCACCGACGCCTTTTATGTCGCTTTCCGCATTCCGAACCTGCTACGGCGCCTCTCGGCCGAGGGGGCATTTTCGCAAGCGTTCGTGCCGATTCTCGCCGAATTCAAGAACAGCGAGGGGCACGATGCGACGAAGCGGCTAGTCGACGCCATGTCGACCGTGCTCGCCTGGGCACTCGCGGCCATCTCGCTCGCGGGCGTGGCGGGGGCCTCGTGGGTGGTGTTCGTCGTCGCGTCCGGGCTGAAGAACGATGGCCAGGCATTCTTCTTCGCCGTCTCGATGACGCGGATCATGTTCCCGTACATCATCTTCATCTCGCTGACGACGCTGGCTTCCGGTGTGCTCAACACCTACGGAAACTTTTCGCTGCCGGCGTTCGCACCCGTGCTGCTGAATATTTCGTTCATCGTGGCGGCCCTGGCCGTCGCGCCGCATCTGAAAGTACCCGTGTTCGCGCTCGCGTGGGCCGTCATCGTGGGCGGCGTGCTGCAATTCGCCGTGCAATGGCCTGGGCTGCGCAGAATCGACATGATGCCGCGCATCGGGCTCAATCCGATCGCAGCGCTCGCCCATCGCGGCGTCAAGCGTGTGCTCGTCAAAATGGTGCCGGCCACTTTCGCGGTATCCGTGGCCCAGCTGAGCCTCATCATCAACACGAACATCGCATCGCGGCTCGGGCCCGGCGCCGTGTCCTGGATCAACTACGCTGACCGCCTGATGGAGTTCCCGACCGCGCTGCTCGGGGTTGCGCTCGGGACGATCCTGCTGCCGAGCCTCTCGAAGGCCCATGTCGACGCCGATACCCACGAGTATTCGGCTTTGCTCGATTGGGGATTGCGCGTGACGTTTCTACTCGCCGCGCCGAGTGCGCTCGCGCTCTTCTTTTTCGCCGAGCCGCTGACCGCGACGCTATTCAACTATGGCCGGTTCGACGGTTTTTCGGTCGTGATGGTCGGGCGCGCGCTGGCCGCTTACGGGGTCGGGCTCGTCGGGCTCATTCTGATCAAGATTCTCGCGCCCGGCTTCTATGCGAAGCAGGATATCAAGACGCCGGTGAAGATCGGGGTGGGTGTGTTGATTGCGACCCAGATCGGCAATCTCGTGTTCGTGCCGATCTTCGCGCACGCCGGGCTAACGCTGAGCGTCGGGCTCGGTGCTTGCGTCAATGCGTTGTTGTTGTTCGCCGGGCTGCGCCGGCGCGGCATTTATACGCCGTCGAGCGGATGGACGTTGTTCCTGGCTCAGTTGGCCGGTGCGTCTCTCGTGCTGGCCGGCGCGATGCACTGGTGCGCGGCGAACTTCGACTGGATCGGCATGCACGCGCGGCCGCTCGAGCGCATCGGCTTGCTCGCCGCCTGCAGTGTGCTCTTTGCCGCGCTATATTTCAGCATGCTGTGGCTGATGGGTTTCAAATACGCGTACTTCAGAAGGCGAGCCAAGTGACGATCATGACATCGGTTCTCGATTACTTCGCCAGCCTGGTTGCGGAGGACGACGGCCTGCCGCTCACCGAGACCGCGCTTGCGATCGCGCAGGATGCTTATCCCGACGTCGATTTGCAGGCCACGCTGGCCGAACTCGACGAACTCGCGTTGCGGCTCAAGCGCCGCTTGCCCGCCGAGGCGGGGCTGACCGAAAAAATTGGCGCGCTGAACCGATTCTTTTTCCGCGACCTTGGGTTCGCCGGCAATCTGAACGACTACTACGACCCCGACAACAGCCATCTCAATACGGTGCTCAAACGGCGCCGCGGCATTCCGATCACGCTGGCCGTGCTCTATATGGAGCTGGGCGAGCAGATCGGCGTGCCCGTTCATGGCGTTTCGTTTCCGGGGCACTTCCTGATGCGCGTGACGTTGCCGGAGGGCGATGTCATGCTCGATCCGACAACGGGCCAGTCGCTCTCCGAGGCGCAGATGGTGGAGATGCTCGAGCCCTATCTTTCGCACGTGACCGAATCGCTCGGCAGTGCGCTGCGCATGCTGCTTCAGCCGGCTACGAGCCGCGAGATCATCGCGCGCATGCTGCGCAATCTGAAGGCGATTTATCTGCAAACGGAGCGCTGGCAGCGCTTGCTTGCCGTGCAGCAGCGGCTCGTCATCTTGCTGCCCGAGGACATCGAAGAGGTGCGCGATCGCGGTTTCGCCTACGCGCGGCTGGACTACCTGCGGCCCGCGCTCGAAGATCTGGAGCACTACCTGAACGATCGCCCCGATGCGGAAGACGCGATGACCGTGGAAACGCAGCTCCAGGAGTTGCGTCAACGGACCGATCAGGGCAACGGCTGAGCGCATCAGCCGCGGCGTCGGCGCTCTGCCGCGTGACCGAGCACGGAGCGCCACGAACAATCTGGAAACGCCCGCAAGCACGATGCACGCTGCGGGCGTTTTGCCGTTCGGCCCCCGTTATTTCGGCTGCATCCGGATGGCACCGTCGAGCCGAATGACTTCGCCGTTCAACATCGGATTGTCGAGAATCTGCTTGACCAGCATCGCGTATTCGTCCGGTTTGCCGAGGCGCGATGGGAAGGGCACCATGGCGCCGAGCGAGTCCTGCACTTCTTTCGGCATGCCGAGCAGCATCGGCGTCTCGAAGATGCCGGGCGCAATCGTCATCACACGGATACCGTTGCGCGCCAAGTCGCGCGCGATCGGCAACGTCATGCCGGCCACACCGCTTTTCGATGCGGCATAGGCGGCTTGGCCGACTTGACCGTCGAACGCGGCGACCGAGGCCGTATTCACGATCACGCCGCGCTCACCGCCTTCATTGGGTTCGTTTTTCGCCATTGCGGCCGCGGCGAGGCGCAAGACGTTGAACGTACCGATCAGGTTGATCTCGACCGTGCGGCGAAAGGCCTCGAGCGGGTGGGGGCCGTCCTTGCCGACCGTCTTCACGGCCGGTGCCACGCCGGCGCAATTCACGAGGCCGACGAGCTTGCCGAGTCCGAGCGCGGCATCCACGGCGCGCTGCGCATCTTCTTCCCGGCTCACGTCGCACTTGACGAAGGTGCCGCCGAGTTCGCCCGCAAGCGCATTGCCCGCCGCTTCGTTCAAATCGGCGAGGGCCACCTTGCCGCCTTCTCGTGCGATCAGGCGTGCCGTCGCGGCGCCGAGCCCCGATGCACCTCCGGTGATCAAAAATGCGTTGCCGCGAATTTCCATGCTGTGACTCCTTGGCGTGTTGACTGGATGGCGGCCCGCGCCGGCGCGGCTCGTGACCGCGGGGCGATGGACCGCAGCAGATTGTAATCGCTTGTCGTGGGCGCAAAAAAACCCGCCGGCGAGGGCGGGTCTTGCGCGGTTGCCGAGCGCTTGTCGCGCGACGAGATCGGGAGTGCGCGTTATACGAGCGCTTCGAACACGCGCTGACGAATGTCGTCGACCGAGCCGAGTCCCGAAATGCGGCGATATTGCGGCGCTTGAAGTCCGTTCTCCGCTCCGCGCTGTGCCCATTGCTGGTAGTACTCGATGAGCGGCTTCGTTTGCGATACGTAGACATCGAGACGTCTTTTCACGGTCTCTTCCTTGTCGTCCTCACGCTGGATCAGCGGCTCGCCCGTCACGTCGTCCTTGCCTTCCACTTTCGGCGGATTGAATTTCACGTGATAGGTACGGCCCGAGCCCGGATGGGTGCGTCGGCCGCTCATGCGCACGATGATTTCGTCGAACGGCACATCGATCTCGAGAACATAGTCGATGGCAACGCCGGCCTGCTTCATCGCTTCGGCCTGCGGCAGCGTGCGCGGAAAACCGTCGAACAGATAGCCCTTCGCACAATCGGGCTCGCGCAGCCGTTCCTTGACGAGATCGATGATGAGCGCATCGGGGACGAGTTCGCCCGCATCCATGAAGCGCTTGGCTTCGACGCCGAGCGGCGAGCCGGCTTTCACCGCCGCCCGCAGCATATCGCCGGTCGAAATCTGCGGAATCCCGAATTTTTCCTTGATGAAGTTGGCTTGGGTACCCTTTCCGGCGCCGGGCGCACCCAACAGGATCAAACGCATGGTGATATCTCCGAATTGTATGGAATGCTGCGGCGCGAAATTCGAGCGAATCGGCCATCCCCGCGGACACCCAGCGGCGGTGTCCCGCCGGCGGCACGGCCCATCGGGCATCGTGTTCGCGAAGGCGGGCGGCGAAGCAGGCGGGAACCGGAAGCCGAGTGTTGCGAATGCTCGCGCTTTTCGGGCCTGATTATGCCACGCCCATCAACGCTCCAAGCTAAAAAGCAGGCGCACGCGCTCGAGGTCGGCGGGCGTATCGACGCCGGGCGCGGGCGCATCGGGTGTCACGAGCACGGCGATGCGTTCGCCGTGCCACATCGCGCGCAGTTGCTCGAGCATTTCGGTCTGCTCGATCGGCGCTTGCGCGAGCGTCGGGTACGTGCGCAGAAAGCGCGCGCGGTAAGCGTAGAGCCCGATGTGGCGAAAGACGGTATCGGGCGGCGGCGACGGCATCGCCGCCACGTCGAGTGCGGCTGTCGAGCAATGAGGCTGATAGGCGTCGCGCATCCACGGAATCGGCGCGCGCGAGAAGTAGAGCGCCCGGCCGCGCGCGTCGAGCACGACCTTGACGACGTTCGGGCTGAAGACCTCCGCGGGTTCTTCGATCGGGTGGGCCGCCGTCGCGATCGCACAGTCGGGATGGGCTGCAAGATGCGACGCCACGGCGCGGATCAACGCGGGATCGATGAGCGGTTCGTCGCCCTGCACATTGACGACGATGGTGTCGTCGCTCCAATTGAAATGCGTGGCGACCTCGGCGAGCCGGTCCGTACCGGACGGGTGATCGGCACGCGTCAACAGCGCGTCGATCTCCCACACGCGGGCGGCGTCGATGACGCGCGCATCATCGGAGGCGATCAACACCTGTGAGGCGCCCGCTGCGCGCGCGCGTTCGGCCACACGCACGACCATCGGTCTGCCGGCGATATCGGCGAGCGGCTTCTCGGGCAAGCGCGTCGAAGCGAGGCGCGCGGGCACCACTGCGACGAAAGACGCAGAGTCGGGCGTTGGGGAGTCGATCATCGACGGAGGCGCTACTGCGGATGGGAAGGGATGCTCTCGGTCTCGGCGGCCTTTCGCGGCCTCACGCGCTGCCTGCGGGATCGAGCGGTTCGACGGGGGTGCCCTCGACCGTTTGCCGGGCTTCGTCGACGAGCATCACAGGGATGCCGTCGCGAATCGGATAGGCGAGCTTGTCGGCCTGACAAATCAATTCCTCGTGGGCGCGATCGTAGCGCAGCGGCCCCTTGCAAATCGGGCAGACGAGAATTTCAAGCAGGCGAGCGTCCACGGAGTTTCTCCACAACGAGTGCGATAAGGCGGCCAGGTAGCGTGGCTTCGACAGGAACGACCCAGATTCGCGCGTCGTGCCGGGAGCGCAATTTTACCGCATCCTTTTCGGTGATCAGAATGATGTCGGCGCGCGTGTGCGCAAATGGATCGTCGCGAAAGGCGTAGTGATCGGGCAGCGCGAGCGTTTCGGGGGCAAGGCCCGCGGCACGCAGCGTCGCGAAAAAGCGCTCGGGCGAGCCGATGCCTGCCGCGGCGAGCACCCGCTCGCCGGCGAACTGCGAAAGCGGTCTGCGCAGCGCCGGATCGGCGAGATGCCAGGCGTCGCCGGGCGCGATCGCGAGGGCGAACGTGTCGGGCCAGGGCGGCGGCGTCCGGTTGAATGGATCGTTGACGAGCGTGGCGTCGCGTCTGCGCGAGAGCGGCTCGCGCAAAGGGCCCGCGGGCAGCGGCAAGCCGTTGCCCGCCAAGCGCTGATCGAACACGACGATCTCGATGTCGCGCGCGAGCCGGTAGTGCTGCAAGCCATCGTCACTGACGATCACATCGACATCGCGGTGCGCTGCGACGAGTGCATGGGCCGCCGCGACGCGATCGGGGCACACCCAGACCGGTGCACCGGTGCGACGCGCAATGAGCAGCGGCTCGTCGCCGGCTTCGTCCGGGCGTGAGGCCGAGGTAACGGCCCGCGGGCGGCGAAGCTTCGCGCCGTAGCCGCGCGAAACTACGCCCGGGGTGAACCCGGCTGAGCGCAGCGCGTCGACGAGCGCTATGACGGTCGGCGTTTTCCCCGTTCCCCCTACCGTCAGATTGCCGACGATGACGACGGGCACGCCGACCCGCACGCGCTCGCGCCAGCCGAGCGAGAAAGCGATGCGGCGCAGGGCCGCGACGGCGCTGAACACGCAGGCCAACGGTACGCATGCGATCGCGAAAATGCCGCGGTGTTGCCATTGGCGGGCGATGTACGCTTCGAGCCGCGCTAGGGTTCTCTCGGCGAATCGGGTAAGAACGCGCATATCGTCGTCGGTTGGGTTCGCATCGCTGCAATGGGAACCCGGCACTCTAGCGCGCCCGGACGGCGCCGGGCAAGGCCCGGCCGGAGCGGGGCTGCCAGGGGCAACGCGCGACGGCTGTGGATAACTCTGTGAAGAACCCCCGTCACAAACGACGCAAAGGCCGACAAATCAAGCATCTCATCGGCGACCGTGTTTGTGTGATCAAATAAAAGTTATTATTAATCAATGACTTGCGACGCTGGGCCGCGCTCGCGCGCCATGCGCGCGCCGCGAGACCGGCACTGCTCGATATGTGGGAAACCTTGCATCGCGTGGCCCAATTTCGGCTGGACGTAGGCCAGGCGGCGGACTATCGTCTGTCCAGGAAAAAACAGGACTTCGAATGCATTCATTTTCTTCATCCGGATTACCGGGCGGCGGGCTCGACGGCGAGCTGGCCATCCCCGTGTCGGTGCTCAACCGGGCTGTCAGCACGATGCTCGAACGTTCGTTTCCGCTGACGTGGGTGGCGGGGGAGGTATCGAACTTCACGCGGGCGGCGAGCGGACATTGGTATTTCTCGATCAAGGATGCGCAGGCGCAGATGCGCTGCGTGATGTTCCGGGGCCGCGCGCAGTACGCCGAGTTCACGCCGCGCGAGGGTGACAAGATCGAGGTTCGCGCGCTCGTGACGATGTACGAGCCGCGCGGCGAACTTCAGCTCAATGTCGAGGCGGTGCGCCGCACGGGCGTCGGCCGGCTCTACGAAGCGTTTCTGCGATTGAAGACGCAGCTCGAAGCGGAAGGGCTTTTCGCCGCCGAGCGCAAGCGTGCGTTGCCGACGCACCCGCGGGCCATCGGCATCGTGACATCGCTACAGGCGGCCGCCCTGCGCGATGTGCTGACGACGCTGGCGCGGCGCGCGCCTCACGTGGCGGTTATCGTGTACCCGGCGCCCGTGCAAGGCGCGGGCGCTGGCGACAAGCTCGCGGCGATGGTCCGGCAGGCCAACGCGCGGCGCGAGGTCGACGTACTGATCGTGTGCCGCGGCGGCGGCTCCATCGAAGATCTCTGGGCTTTCAACGAAGAAGTGCTTGCCCGTGCGATCGCGGCAAGCGATCTTCCCGTGGTGAGCGGCGTGGGCCATGAGACGGACGTGACGATTGCCGATTTTGCCGCCGACGTGCGCGCGCCGACGCCGACAGGGGCGGCCGAGCTCGTCAGCCCGCAGCGTACTGTGCTGCTGCGCGAACTCGATCAGCGCGTCGCCGCGCTGGCGCGCGGCTTCGGCCGCCTGATGGAGCGGCGCGCGCAGCAACTGGATTGGCTTGCACGCCGGCTCGTGAGTCCGGCCGAGCGCTTGCGGCGACAGCGCGCGCATCTCGAGCAATTGCAGGCGCGACTCGCCGCGGCGGGAGGACGGCCGGTGCGCGATGCGCGAGCGCGCTTTGCCGTCGTGCGCCTTCGCTGGCAGCGGTGGCGGCCCGATTTGGCGGCCGAGCGCGCCGCGTTGCTCGGATATGCGCGCCGCCTCGATGTCGCGCTCGCGCGCCTGGCCGAGCGGCAGGAAGCGAAACTGGGCACGCTTTGCGCTCGCCTCGAAGTACTGAGCCCGCAACGCACGCTCGAGCGCGGCTATGCGGCACTGCTCGACGGCGAGACGGGGCGGGCGATCCGCAGCCCGACCGCGGTGAAACCCGCGCGTCGCTACACGGTCCACCTCGCGCAAGGGGCGGCGGATGTTTCGTTCGCCGATGTGCAGCCGCGCCTGACCGATGGTTTCTGAAGGGCCGTGGCGAAGATGCCCGGGCAGGTAGCGGGCTTTCGAAAGATGCGACCATAGGCCGCGATCTCAGCATTTTTTACGTTGTTGCGTCGAGGCTGCGGTCAATGCTGCGGAAAAAGGGCTACTGATTTGTGGGGTTATTCCAAGTCGCCTACAATCCAAGCCTCGGAAGCGTCACCTGCGACAAAGTACCCCACACTCGATCAATCGATAGAAGGAACTGCACCATGGAACATAAGCTCCCGCCGTTGCCGTTCGACAAGAAAGCGCTTGCGCCGCATATGTCGGAAGAGACGCTCGAATTCCACTACGGCAAGCATCACCAGGCCTACGTCACGAATCTGAACAATCTGATCAAGGGCACGGAGTTCGAGAATCTCTCGCTCGAAGAGATCGTCAAGAAGTCGTCGGGCGGCATCTTCAACAATTCCGCACAAGTCTGGAACCACACGTTCTTCTGGAATGGCCTGACGCCGCAAGGCGGTGGTGCGCCGAAGGGCGCGCTGGCCGACGCGATCAACGCCAAGTGGGGCTCGTACGATGCCTTCAAGGAGGCCTTCACGAAGGCGGCCGTGGGTAACTTCGGCTCGGGCTGGACGTGGCTCGTGAAGAAGGCGGACGGCTCGCTCGATATCGTCTCGACGAGCAACGCGGCTACGCCGCTCACGACGGATGCCAAGGCGCTCCTGACGATCGACGTCTGGGAACACGCCTACTACATCGACTACCGCAACGCGCGTCCGAAGTTCGTCGAAGCGTTCTGGAACATCGTGAACTGGGATTTCGCCGCGAAGAACTTCGCGTAAAGACGTACATCGTCTCCTCGGAAAACCCCCGTTCTCGGGGGTTTTCTTTTTGGGGCGCGTGAACGGCGAGGGCATCGACCGAACCCGATTGCGCAGGGCAAACCGAGAATTTTCCAAATAGCTATGTCGATATAGCTATGTTATCGTAGCTACATGGAAAATTCGGACGAACTGTTGACGCGGGCCACGCGCTTGCGTGGGCAAATATCGGGATTGGCGCGGCGTCTGCGCCAGGAAGCGCAGGTGGATCCCGTCCAATTTTCGCAGTTGGTCGTCATGGGCGCGATCGATCGTCTGGGCGACGGCGTGAGCCCCACGGAGATCTGTGCGGCCGAGCGCATCCGTTCCTCGAATCTGGCCGTGCTGTTGCGGGAACTCGAAGCGGCCGGCTACATCAAGCGTCAGGCCGATACGCTCGACCGGCGGCGCACCCGGTTGTCGCTCACCGCGAAGGGGCGGCGCGTGCTGCACGGCAACCGCACACTACGAGGGAAATGGCTCGCGCAGGCCATGCTTCAAAGCCTCGACGCCCGGGAGCGCAGCGTCGTGCTCGAGGCGGGCGAACTGCTCGAGCGGCTCGCCCGCTTCGATCGAGAAGGGGCCGCACCCGAAAGAGGTTCTGCGCGGAAGGCACCCGCTTGAACTTCGTACGGATGGCGCCGCGCGCCGCATTCAATCATTGCGTGCATCGAATGCATTGATCGCATTGATCGTATCGGCGAGGAGGAGGGCAGCAGATGGCAACGGATTCTCGAGTGTCGGCAGCAGACGGGCGCGAAGTCGGCGTGGGCGAATTGTTCGTCGGCTTTCTCGGTCTCGGTCTGATCTCGTTCGGCGGCGCACTGCCTTTCGTACGCCGTGCCGTGGTGGAGCAGCGGCGCTGGCTGTCGTCCGAAGAGTTCATCGATCTGCTCGGCCTGTGCCAGTTTCTACCGGGCGGCAATGTCATCAATCTGTCCGTTGCGATCGGCATGCGTTTTCGCGGAGCCATGGGTGCGCTTGCCGCGATAACAGGCTTCATCGCGGTGCCTTCGTTGATCGTCATCGCGCTCGGCGTCGTCTACGCGAAAACGCAGCACGATCCCATCGTTCACCACATGTTCGGCGGCCTCGCCGCAGCGGCCGCGGGCCTGTTGGTCGCGATGGCGATGAAGGTGGCCAAGCCGATTGTCCGCTCGCCCGAGGGCATTTTCGTCGCGGCGGTCATATTCGCGGCGATTGCGCTCGTGCGGCTGCCGCTTTTGCCGACCATGCTCGTGCTGACACCACTGAGCATCGCGCTGGCATGGCGCCGGCAGCGCCGCGCACTGAGCGCGCACAAGGACACAGTGAAATGAGCGCGACGCTCGTCGCATTGGCGACCATCTTCTCCCAGCTCTCGCTGCTCGCTTTCGGCGGCGGCAACACGATCCTTCCCGAGATGCAGCGTCAGGTCGTCCAGGTGCATCACTGGATGAGCGCGGAACAGTTCACGGCGCTCTTCGCGCTCGCCCAGGCTGCACCGGGCCCCAATATGATGATCGTGACGATGATCGGCTGGCACGTGGCCGGCTGGCCCGGCTTTATCGTTTCCACGCTGGCCAAGTTCGGGCCGTCGTCGCTCGTCACGGCCGCATCGCTGCATGCCTGGGAGCGTTTCAAGGACCGCCCGTGGCGCCGGTACGTACAGTCCGGTATGACACCGGTGACGGTCGGGCTCGTCGCGGCCAGCGCGGCATTGATCTCGCACGCGTCGAATCAGGCGGCGATTCAATGGGCGATCACGGCGGCGTGCGCCGCGCTCGCTTTTCGTACGCGCATCCATCCGTTATGGCTGCTCGCCGCGGGCGCCGTGATCGGTGCCACCGGCTTCGGCCAGATCTGAACGCACCGCATCTCGCACCGCTCGCCGGTGAAAGCGTCATCGCACGGTGCGTCGTGCGATGTCGTCGAGCACCGATCGCTCGGCGAGCACCTCGTCGATCAACCCATACGCCTTCGCCGCATCCGCCGACATGAAATTGTCGCGATCGGTGTCTTTCGCGATTTGCTCGATCGATTGACCTGTCCGTTCGGCGAGAACCTGACTGAGCCGTTCGCGCAGGAACAGTACTTCCTTCGCCTGGATTTCGATATCGGCGGCCGTTCCCTGGCTGCCGCCCGAGGGCTGATGAATCATGATGCGTGCGTTCGGCAGCGCGTAGCGCTTTCCTTTGGCGCCCGCGGCCAGCAAGAACGTCCCCATGCTGGCTGCGAACCCGGTGCAAAGCGTCGAGACTTGCGGCTTGATGAACTGCATGGTGTCGTAGATGGCGAGGCCGTCGTAGACCGAGCCGCCCGGCGAGTTGATGTAGAACGAGATATCCTTGTCCGGGTTCTCCGATTCGAGAAACAGCAACTGCGCGACGATGAGGCTTGCGGTGTCCTCGTTGACGGGTCCCACGAGAAAAACGATGCGCTCGCGCAAAAGGCGCGAATAGATGTCGTAGGCGCGCTCGCCGCGGCCCGTCGTTTCGATGACGGTCGGCACGAGCTGGCTGTAAGGGTAAGGGGGACGATGTCCGGACATAGCGTTCCTCGCACGAATGATGTCGCGGGCATGCGCGGCATGCCCTTCGATCCTGTTGACGCACGGCGTGTCTCTATTGTGACAAGTCGGCCCGGCTCGTGCAGCCGCCTGCCGAATAAAAATCGGTCGGCAGTTGTCACGTTTGCTCCCGGTCGATCGTCAATGAATAGGGGACACGGTGCGGACGGGCGCCAACGGCGGCGCCCGAGCGTTGTCGGCGCGAAGGCGCGCGAACGCACACCATTGCTGGAGCATGGACTCATGACGCATTCATCCATCGACAAGACCGCTGAATTCCAGCGCATGCGTGCGCGGCTCACCTCGATCGTGGCCCGCATGCTCGCAAGCCGGGCGGAAGCTGAGGATGTCGTGCAGGAAGTGTGGCTCAAATGGCAGGCGGCGGATGCGGCGGCACTGCATACGCCGCCCGCGTGGTTGACGACCGTCGCCACGCGTCTCGCGCTCGACCGGTTGCGGCGCCTGGCCGCCGAGCGCGCCGCGCGCGAGAGCGAATGGATCGCCGAGCCGTGGCGCGACGAGTTCGCGCCATCGGCGGAGGAAGCGGCATTGAAGGCTTCGTCGCTCGATGCGGGGTTGATGCTGCTCGTCGAGCGGCTTTCACCTGACGAGCGGGCTGCCTTCGTTCTTCACGAGGCGTTCGATTGCGACTATGCGTCCATTGCCGATGTCGTTGGCAAGACGCCCGCGCATTGCCGGCAGCTCGTGCACCGCGCGCGCGAGCGTCTGCATCGTGAACCGGATCGCGCGGGGCGAACGGGGGGCCACGAGCCGCGGCGCGGCACGCTCGATCGCCTGTCCGAAGCGCTCGAAACGGGCGATGTGGCGCTGGCAATGCAGGTTTTCACCGCAACCGCAACTTTGTCGATCGATGGGCGCGAGGCCTTGCGCGTGAACGCCGAAACGCCGATCGCTGCGGCCGCAACGACGGCGATGGCGCTCGTCGAGGAGAGCCGGGCGCTTGGCGGCGGCACCGTCTGTGCGCATCCATTGGCGATCGACGGTGCGGGCTACCTTGCGCTGTCGGCGCAAGGCGAGATCGTCGCGCTCGTTGCCGTTTCGTTCGCGGACATGGCGATCGGCCATGTGGAAATCACCACCGATGGCGCAATCGTTGCAGCGATGAACCGCGCCTTCGGGCTGCATGCCGTCGAAGCATTGCTGGCTGCCGTCCGGCAGCAGGCGTTTGCTGCTTTGCCCGTTGCTTGAACCGTCCGGCGACGGCAATCCGTCAGAGTCCGGTCGCTTCCCAGTTGATGTCGACGCACAGCACTTGCAAACCCTGCGCCGTTTGCGCGGCAATCGATGCGGTCACGCACAGGTGCGCTTCATTGATGGACAGATAAGGTGCGGTCAGGTGCGCGTGCCCGGGCGAGCGCACCGCCGCCGTGAAATAAGGCCGGCGTTCCCAACTGGCGCCCTCCGAGTGCAGTAGCGGACTGAACCGCTTGGCACGGCGCGAAATGCGTCGCCCGAGCGGCACGAGGTTGTCTCCGATTTGCCGGCCCTGCGCATCGAGCAAAAACGTGCGAGCCGTTTCGGGCAACGCGAGTAGCGGCTGGGTGGCCGCCTCGAGCATCTCCCCCGCGACCAGGCGCGCGCACGCTTGGTCGAGCGCGGCCACATAAGGTGCGAGGCGTTCGGCTTGCAACCGCTCGCGTGCGCTGACGCGTTCGCGCAACGCGGCCGACAGCGCATCCATCGCGCTGGCGGCGATGCGCGGGTCCACGGGTTTCGTGCTCGGACCGGCGAAGTAGGCGCCCTGCATGAAGTCGACGTTGCATTCGAGCGCGATCAAGGCTTCGCGCTCGGTGGACAGTCCGCCCATCAGAACGAGTTGCCCCGATTCATGCAGCAGCGAGACCAGCCCCGGCAAGACGCGTTCGATATGCGAATGCTCGCTCGCCTGCGCGAGGATCACGCGATCGAGCGTGACGATGTCGGGGCGCAAATGCCAGACGCGATCGATATTCGAATGTTTGGCGCCGAAGCCGCCCAGTGCGATCAGAAAGCCCGACTTGCGCAACGAATCGACGATCTCCGCGAAGCGGCCCGTTTCGCCACCGGCCTGCTCGGGCACCTCGAGCACCACGCGCTGCGGCGGCAGGCCAAGTGCTTTCAGCCCGGCGAGCATCGCGTCGCCGTAGCTCGTATCCATCAGCGCGGCGGGATGCAGGCTGAGAAACAGCCATTCGTCATTGGAGTCGAAGGCGCTAAAGTTGCCCAGGTGCAGCGATTCGGCGAGCCGTCCGAGTTCGAGCAGATCGCCTCGCCGCGCTGCCTGCGTGAACACTTCGTGCGAGGGCACGTGCCGCTCGTCTTCGTCGTGCGCGCGCAGCGACGCGTGATAGCCGATCGCGCGCCGATGCGAGACGGAGAACACCGGTTGAAACACGCTGAATACGGTGTAGCTGCCGTATACGACTGTGTGCCGCGTGCCTGCATCGCCCGCGGCGGGGCGCGGCGGATGAAAGCCGGGAGGATCGAGATCGATCATGCTGTTTAGGAGAGCGTAACGGGGGCCACTGGGCGGCGGCGCGATGCCAAAAGCATATGGATTCTACTGTACGGCATGTGTCAGCAAGAACTATGCGCAATGTCGAACGTCCGGCATACGCGGCTGGAGCGTGTGCTGGGGACGCGGCACCGGCCGGATTGCACTGGCGCGGTGCGGCGCATGCCCCGGCGTGGGTCGCGCCGGGCGCGCTCGTTCAAGGCAGCGACGCGCGCTCGGCCTCGCGCTCGGCCTCGCTCTCAGCCTCGCGATCGGACGCCAGTGTCATTGCGCGCTCGAAAAAAGCCTGCGCGCGCGGGTCATCGGCATAGGCGGCGTTGATGCGCAGCCACGGGCTCGTCTGGCCGTGCGGCCGAAAGTAGCTGCCGGGCGCGACCGTAACGCCGCACGACGATGCGCATTCGACGAGCCGCTGTGAATCCTTGATATGGGGTGTGCGTGCCCAGACGAACTTCCCGCCCACGGGCGCGGTAAAAAGCTGCCAGCCGGACGATTCGAGCGTGCGCGCCGCGGCGCCTAGCGCATCGGTCATGCGCCGGCGCAAGCGCTCGAGGAACTTGTGATACGCGCCGCGCTCGAGCATCGCGAGCGCGACGGCCTCCGCAAAGAGCGAACCGCCGACACTCGTCAGCACCTTGATGTCGGCCAGGTCTTTCACGGTCGCGCGATCGGCCACGATATAGCCGATGCGCAGCGAAGACGAAAGCGTCTTCGATAGCCCGCCGATATAGACGACCTGCTCCAGCCTGTCGAGCGCGGCGAGCCGGTCGCTCGGGCTGGATTGGAAGTCCGCGTAGATATCGTCTTCGATGATTTTGAAGTCGTATTCGCGAGCCAACTGCAGGAGCCGGAATGCGACCGACGGCGCGACGACGGTGCCGGTCGGATTGTGGAACACGGAGTTCACGAAGAACGCACGCGGCCGATGACGGGCGAGCTCTTTTTCCAGCGTATCGAGATCGGGGCCGGTAGCCGTGCGTGGAATGCCGACCATGTTGACGCCGTGCAACTTGAGGAGTCCGAACAAATTGTAGTAACCCGGGTCCTCGACGAACATCGTGTCGCCGGCTTTCAGCAGGTAGCGCACGAGCAGATCGACGGCCTGACTCGCCCCGGAGGTGATGAGCAATTGCGATGCATCAGCATGAATGCCGAGTTGAGCGATCCGCGCTTGCAGATGTTCGCGCAGCGCGGCGTTGCCGAGCGGCGTGGCATAGTCGACCGTCGCAAGGCGATCGGTGCGCGTGACGTGGCGGATCGCTTGCGCGATCCCTTCCATGTCGCGCCAGGCTTCGGGGATGAAGCCGCTCGCGAGTTTGAGCGTCCCTCCAGGATGGTGGAACTGCTCCATGATGTAGTGCGATTCGTCTTCGGCGCGACGCGGATCCGAGGCACCGCCACGCTCGAGCGCGGCATGACCGCGCGCGCTCACATAAAACCCGGATCCATGCCGCGACTCGACATAGCCGAGCGAGACGAGCCTGTCATACGCCTCGATGACAGGAAAGCGGCTGATGCCGTAGTCGGCCGCGAACGCGCGGATCGACGGTAGTTTCGCACCCGCATGCGCTTCGCCCGACCGAATCCACGACTCCATGCCTGCGACGATCTGATCCGTGAGCGGCACGCCGTTACCGCGATCGAGTTCGAGCTTCATCAGCGTTCCTTTTGTCGCCTGCCGTGTGTCCAGTAGCAGCGACTGTTCGGTAATTCGACTGCACAGTTTTGTCGAAACTGTTCAGAACTGTGCATGTGATTGCCCTGACGTTATCGCAATAATGCAGTGACGGCAATGCTTGATGAAAGGGAGGCTGCGATGCGTGAAATCCGTATGTTCGAAATGGAAGAACACGAACCCGCGACCGTCTGGCGGGTCAGCCGCCCGCTCGTGATCAACGTGACGTCCGGGCAGCTTTGGTTGACCGTCGAGCACGATAGTGAGGACTACTGGCTCGAAGCGGGGCAGTCGTTCACGTTGGCAGCAGGCATGCGCGCCTGGGTCGGTCCCAGTCGCGGGACTGTCCGCATGACGGTGACCGACGCGGACCCCCATCGGGTGTCGGGCGAGCGCTCACGGCGTAGCTGGCGGTCGCGGTGGTTGCAGGCCGCATAGCGTGGCGCGATCTCGGTGCTGCGGCCGTTCGCGTTATCGAGCCGGGGACGGCTCCGAGCCTACGTAGCGCGCACGAGGACGAATGAGCCGCCCGTCGTCGATTTGCTCCATGGCGTGCGCGATCCATCCGGCGGCGCGGCCTAGCGCGAACAGCCCGAATGCCGCGCCTGCGGGCAGCGCCAGCACGCGTTCGATCGACGAAAGGGCGAAGTCGATCGTTGGCGCAAGGCCGGTTGTGCGGCCGGCGACATCGACGACAGCCTCGATGCTGCGCAGTCTCGCCCGCTCGGCGGTGCGCACACCGGTGCAGGCGTCGAGCATCGTCATCAAAAGCGCCGCGCGCGGGTCGCCGTCGGGATACAGCGGATGGCCGAAGCCTGGCAACACTGTACGCGCGCGAGGATCGTCGTATGTCATGTGGCTCATGACATAGTGCTCGACGTCTCCGGCTTGGGCGGCCTCGGCAAGCATGGTCGAGACGCGTACCGTCTCTCCGCAATGACGCGGGCCGGCGAGTGCGGCCAGACCGCCCGTGACGGCGCCGAAGAGATGCATGCCCGTCGAGGCAATGCATCGCACTGTGAACGCGGATGCGTTCAGCTCGTGGTCCGCACAGACGACGAGCGACGCGCGCAGGAGGTCGAGGGTACGCCGGCGCGTGATGCCCCACGCTTTCGCCAGTTGCCGATGCAGCGGTTCGCGCGAGGGAGCCGATGCGGTCAACGCCGCCGCGAGCACACGTAACAATGCGCCGGCGGTTTCGATTCGGCCTTGCCGATCGAGTGCCCAAATGCCGGGCAAGTGCGCGGCGGCGATGGGCAGCATGACGAGCGCGCGCTGGTGCGGGGCTTGCCGGCGCGTCAGCTTCAGGGCCGCGTTCCACTGAGTTGCCGGGAGCGGAACATCGGGCGTCGCGTCGATCAACTCGCGCTCGCACTCCCATAACAGCGCAGCGGTATCTTCCAGCGTGGCCGTTGCCGCCCACGCCAGCGCATCGTGGCCTCGATAAAAAAGCCGGCCGTTCGCGATCGATGTAATGCGCGATTCCAAAACCGGAACACCCCAGTCCAGGACCTTTTGCGCGACTTTGCCGGCGCGCTTGCCGTCGGCCTTGCGGCGAGCGAGGCGACGTACTTCGTCGGCCGCGTAGCCATGCCGCTTCCCGTCCATGTCGGGCGTCGAATTGAGCAAGCCCCGGCTCACGTAGGAATACAGTGTCGGCACGCTGATGCCGAGCGTCGATGCGGCTTCAGTGGCGCTCAGATAAGTGGGCATGGCACCAATATACGTTGATTATTGCAATCAAGATTGATCGATATGGCAGCTGATTCTAGACTCGTTTTCACCATCAACACCGGTCTCGCCGATCATGACACCGCATCTCGCACTCGAGCACCTTTGGTCGCTGGCCGCCTGTGCACCTGACGCATTGGGCGATATTCATTTCGAAGGTGAGGATCCGGGACTGCCCTCCGTTTATCGGGTGGGGACGCTGGCCTGCGCGACGATCGGCGCCGCGGCGCTTGCCGCCGCCGAATGCCATGCGCTGCGCACGGGGCGGCGTCAGCGCATCGACGTCTCGATGCGGCGTGCCCTTGCGGTGTTCCGCAGCGAGCGCTATCTGCGGATCGACGACGGCCCCGCGCCTGAGTTGCGCGATCCGTTGATGGGTTTTTACGAAACGCGGGACGGGCGCTGGATTCAGCTGCATACGAACTTCCCTCATCACCGCCTGGGCGTCGTGAACGTGCTCGGCTGTGCGAACGATCGCGATGCCGTGGCCGCGGCGATTCGCGGATGGGAGGGGGCCGAGCTCGATCGTGCGCTCGCCGATGCCGGCTTGTGCGCAGCACTGATCCGCTCGCCTCGCGAGTGGCAGGACAACGAGCAGGCTGCCGCCGTGGCCGCGCTGCCGCACTTCGAGATCGAGCGCATCGGACCCGCCGCGCCGATGCCGATCGGCAACGATGCGAACCCGGTGGCCGACCGGCCGCTCGCCGGCACGCGCGTGCTGGATCTGAGCCGCATCATCGCGGGCCCTGTCGCTGGCCGCACGCTTGCGCAGCACGGCGCGCAAGTGCTTCTGATCAACGGTCCGCATCTGCCGAACATCGCGCCGCTCGTCATCGATAACGGCCGCGGCAAACGCTCCGCGCTACTCGATCTGCGCGAGCCGACCGACGCCGATCGGCTACGCGAGTTGGCGGCCGGTGCGGACGTATTTCTGCAAGCCTACCGGCCCGGCGCACTCGCGGCGCGTGGCTTAGCTCCCGAGGATCTCGCACGGATCCGCCCGGGCATCGTCTACGTGTCGGTGAGCGCCTACGGACATCAGGGGCCTTGGGCTCAGCGCCGGGGCTTCGACAGTCTCGTTCAGTCGGCGAGCGGGATCGCCTGGACCGAGCGCGAGGCCGTCGGCGGCACGGCGCCGAAGCACTTGCCCTGCCAAGCGCTCGATCATGCGACGGGGTATCTGGCCGCCTTCGGGGCAATGGTCGCACTGTTGCGCCGAGCGCGCGAGGGAGGCAGCTGGCACGTGCGTGTCTCGCTCGCGCAAACGGGGCGCTGGCTGCAATCGTTGGGCTTGCTGGAGGGCGGATGGCGTGCACCCGATGTCGGTCTCGACGATGTTCGCGACCTGATGCAGACGATGGCATCGCCGTTCGGTACGGTTCTCGCGGCCGCGCCGGCGGAATCGATGTCGCTCACGCCAGCGCGCTTTGCGTCGCCGCCTCATCCGATCGGCGCCGACGAGCCGTGCTGGGTCGAATCGTAGCCTGACGCGCTGCGTGCGCTACCGCGCTACTTGCGCAACTCGGCGACGAAGTCGTAGTAATCGTTGCGGCAGTAGGTATCGGTGAGTTCGATGGCGCGCTGGTCGGCCGTATAGCCGATACGAGTAATGAGGAGCAGCGCGTCGTGCGGTGCGATGCCCATTTGGCGCGCGATTTCGTCGCTCGCATTGACCGCGCGGAAGTGCTGCAGCGCGCGTACGATCGCGAGACCTCGCTGTTCGAGATAGCTGTAGAGCGAATCGCCGATCGCATTGGGATCAGGTATGACGGATGCCGGCAGCGTCGAATTCTCGACCGCCATGACGATGCCATCGGCAAGACGCAGCCGTTTCAAGCGCGTAACGGCCGCCGCCGGAGACAACCCCAACTGGATCACCTCGTCGCGGCTTGCGGGCTGAATATCGCGCGAGAGCCATTGCGAGCTCGGCGTGAAGCCTCTGCGCCGCAGCATCTCGCTGAAGCTCGACAACTGCGAAAGCCGTACGTCGTAGCGCGGCGTGATGAAGCTGCCGGCGCCTTGCGAGCGACGAATGAGACCTTGCTCGACGAGCAGCGCGATGGCTTTGCGCGCGGTGATGCGCGAAACGCCAAGCGCGTCGGACAACACGCGTTCGGACGGCAGTGCTTCGCCTGCGTTCCAGCGGCTTTCGTGGATGGCCTGCCCGAGCTTGCGGGCGAGCTGGAGGTAAAGCGGCGTATCGTTTTCCGGGTCCGGACGCAGATCGCGCCAGCGGTCTTCCGAGGGTGCATTCATGGCCTGTACGCGGCGAGGGGCAAGCGGTGATTTTATGTCATCGCCGCGTCGCGGGCCATGTTATGCGAAGCGAGCACACGTTTTTCGGCTCGGGGCTACACTCCCGTTGATCTTCAAAAGCGTTGGGGAGAGGGCAATGGAACGTAACGATGCGTGGGTGACGCTGCCGGACGGCGAGCGTATCGCGAAGCTGGGGCTCGGCACATGGGAGATGGGCGAGCGGCGTTCCGCGCGCGAGGCGGAAATCGCCGCGTTGCGCGAAGGCATCGAACTCGGCATGACAGTCGTCGACACCGCGGAAATGTATGGAGACGGTGCGACCGAGACGCTCTTGGGCGCGGCGCTCGCCGGGTTGCGTGAAAAGGTATTCCTTGTCAGCAAGGTCTATCCGCACAACGCGAGCCGACGCGGCGTGGTCGCCTCATGCGATGCGAGTCTCGCACGGGTGAAGACGGACCGCCTCGACCTGTATTTGCTGCACTGGCCCGGTGCCGTTCCGTTGGAAGAAACGGTGGAAGGTTTCGAATCGCTGCGGCGTGCAGGCAAGATCCGGCATTGGGGCGTGAGTAATTTCGATGTCGAGGAAATGGACGCACTTTTCGCGGCGGGCGGTACCGCGTGCGCCGCAAACCAGATTCTCTATAACGTCGCGCGGCGCGGGCCCGAATTCGATCTTCTGCCATGGATGCGCGCGAGAAAGATGCCGGCGATGGCCTACAGCCCGATCGATCATATGCGCTTGCCGCAGGGATCGGTGCTCGACGATATCGCGCAAGCGCGCGGCGTCTCGTCTGTCAGCATCGCGCTTGCATGGGTGCTCGAACAACCCGGTGTTTGTGCGATTCCCAAGGCGGGGAACATCGAGCATGTGCGAGAGAATCGCCGGGCGCTCGATATTCGACTGACCGACGACGAGCGCGCGCGCATCGATGCGCGGTTCAAGCCGCCGCGATCGAAGCGCGCGCTGGAGATGTTGTAACGCAGTCCGTTAAGCCGCACATCTCGACGCGGCGGAGCACCCGCCGCGTCGATTGGTGGGTATCAGTGATTGCCGCCGTGCCCGCCGCCGTTGCTTCCGTTGCCTCCGCCGTTGCCGTGGCCGTTGCCGCCGTTGCCGCTGCCTTGCCCGCTGCCGTTACCGCCGCCGTTGCCGACACCGTTACCGCCGTTGCCACTGCCGTTGCCGCCGCCGTGTCCGCCGCCGTGTCCACCGCCGCCATTACCACCGCCGTGTCCGCCGCCGTTGCCGCCACCGTTACCACCGCCGTTACCACCGCCGTTACCACCGCCGTTACCACCGCCGTGTCCGCCGCCGTTGCCGCCACCATTGCCGCCGCCGTTGCCACCGCCGTTGCCGCCGCCATTACCACCGCCATTACCACCGCCGTTGCCGCCGCCATTACCACCGCCGTTGCCACCGCCGTTGCCGCCGCCGTGTCCGCCGCCGTGTCCGCCGCCGTGTCCGCCGCCGTTACCACCGCCGTTACCACCGCCGTTACCGCCGCCATTACCACCGCCGTTGCCGCCGCCGTTGCCGCCGCCGTGTCCACCGCCATTACCGCCGCCGTGTCCACCGCCGTCGCCACCACCACCGGTGCCGCCACCCGTGCCACCGCCCGTGCCGCCACCCGTGCCGCCACCCGTGCCGCCACCCGTGCCGCCACCCGTGCCGCCGCCCGTGCCACCGCCGGTTCCTCCGCTCGTGCCGCCACCCGTGCCGCCACCCGTGCCGCCACCCGTGCCGCCACCCGTGCCTCCGCCCGTGCCTCCGCCGGTTCCTCCGCTCGTGCCACCGCCCGTACCGCCACCCGTACCGCCACCCGTACCGCCACCCGTGCCTCCGCCGGTACCGCCGCCACTGCCGTGGTCGCCTCCTCCAGTACCGCCACTCGGGCTACCTCCGCCGCTGCCTCCACCACGACTGCCCCCGCCGCTAACGCCGCCGTTGCCGCCAGCGAAGCCGCCGTTGTTCGAACCCGCCGCGGTAGTGCCGTTGTCAGTACCGCCCACATCGATGCTGAGCAATTTGAGACACGCTTCCGAGCTGGGGTTCGCAGCGCACGGATCCGCGGCTGCGGAAGTATCGGTCGCATCGCTTTGAGCGGCCTGCGTGTCCGGCGAGGTTTGCAAAGCGGGTGAGGTAGCAGTGTTGTCATCGCCGCTCGCCGCAGCGGTGAGCAACCATCGAGCTATACCGTCATCGGGTGGCATCGCCTGTACGGGCGATCCCAAAAGCAGTGCGATTACTCCGGCCAGCGAGACTCTGATCGCTTTCGCAGATGTGTAGGAGTCCTTAATATTGACGATGCTCTTCATGGTTATCCCCCGATGCGACCGGCGACCCGCTGCCGCCGTCATCTCGCGTGTAGCTGCGCGAGTACGGCAGTTCCAGCGTCGCGCGGCAAAGCGCGAATTCGCGTGATGTACGAGGGGTCTACTGCGATAACCGTGCCATCGGGCGCTAAGGCGTGCTGCACACGGCAAGCGTTCGGAGCTTGCCCGTCGCCACCGCGGAAATGCGCCAAAAACGTTTCACGTCTGATACGCGAAAGAAGGGAAGACGTGCAGCGCGGCGCGCGGCGTAGAGGCGGGAAGACGAGGCAATCGCCCGGATGCCGGGCGTGTCAGGCGCCCTGAAGTTCGTGACGCGCCAGGCGCAGTTCTGAGACGGGGATGTGGCATCGAATCAAATGGCCGTTTCCGGCGTCCGCAAACGGCGGGTCCTGTTGCTCGCATATTGCGCCGAGCTTGCGTGGACAACGTGTCTGGAACACGCAGCCTGAGGGCCGCGCAGCAGCGCTGGGCGGTTCACCGTACAGACGGACGCGAGGGATCCGTGCTTCGGACGGATCGCCGGGCAGTGACGGTACTGCCGATAAAAGCGCCTCGGTATAAGGGTGATGGGGGCCGTCGAACACCTCGCGCGCGGCGCCGATCTCGACCAGACGACCGACATACAGCACGGCGATTCGGTCGGACACGTAGCGCACGACGTTGAGGTCGTGAGAGATGAACACATAGCTCACGCCTCGTGCGCGCTGAAGATCGACCAGCAGATTGAGGATGGCTGCCTGGACGGAGACATCGAGCGATGACGTCGGCTCATCGCAAACGACGATGCGCGGATCGCCCGCGAATGCCCGCGCGATCGCAACGCGCTGCTTGAGCCCGCCCGATAGCTGACGCGTGCGCGAGCCGAGATATCGGCGCGGCAGGCGCACGGCATCGACGAGCGAGGCGAGCCGCGCATCGTGTGCGGTCCCGCGCAGTGCCGCGAGCTTCGATAGTGCGCGGCCGATCAGATGTTTGACCGAGTGCGCCCGATTGAGCGCGGCGTCGGGGTTCTGGAAGACGATTTGCAGCGACTTCACCTGATTGTCGTCACGTCGTTGAACGCGCGATGGCAACGCTTTGCCGTCGAGTTCGATCGTAGCGCCGGGATCGGGCGCAATGAGTCCGACGATGAGCTTTGCGAGCGTAGTCTTCCCGCTGCCGGACTCGCCGACCAGCCCGAGCGTTTCTCCCGCTGCGAGCGTGATCGAGACATCGTCGACGGCGCGCACTGCCTGGCCGTTGCGCACGAACGTCTTCGAGACGGACGCGGCGCGCAACACCGGCGAGCGATCCCGAACACCGGGCGGCGCATCGGCGCGTCGAGCGCCATCGTCGCCGGAAGCCCCGCGTTCGCGCGGCAATGCGTGGGCCTCTTCGTGCCGATGGCAGCGCGCCATCTGGACACCGTTGGGCGCGTTGAACCGATGCGGAGGCGGCGCGACCTGCCGGCAGCGTTCTTCCACGAGCCGGCAACGCTCGGCGTAAGCACAGCCGCGCATCGCGGCGCCAAGCGGAGGCGGGCTGCCCGCGATCGTATCGAGACGCTCAGTATCCTTGCTTCGCGCGCGTTGGGGCAGGCAGCGCAAGAGCCCGACCGTATAGGGGTGATGTGGTGCGCGGAATACATCGGCACTCGCGCCCTCTTCGACGAGACGCCCCGCATAGAGCACACCGACGCGACTGCACATGCGGCCAACCACAGCCAGGTTGTGACTGATGAACAGTACCGCGGTGCCGAGCTCGTCGCGCAACTGGGCGACGAGGTCGAGGACTTCGGCTTCGACCGTCGCATCGAGCCCCGTCGTCGGTTCGTCGAGCACGAGCAGCGCCGGATTCGCGGCAAGCGCCATCGCGATCACGACGCGCTGCTGCATGCCGCCCGACAACTGATGCGCATAGGCTTGCATCACCTGCCGTGGCGCCGCGATATGTACGCGCTCGAGCATATCGAGCGCCCGCGCTTCGCCCTCGGCGCGCGAAACGCCGTACGCCATTTCGAATGCTTCGGACACCTGAAGACCCACGCTGAGCGACGGATTGAGCGCACGCGAGGGATCCTGGTAGACCATCGAGACCGTGTGAGCCCGCATCTTTCGCAAGGCCTCGGCATCGAGTGTCGCGAGATCGCGGCCGGTGACCTCGATGCGCCCTGCCTTGATGCGACCGTTGCGCGGCAAGTAGGCCATGGCCGCGAGCGCCAGCGTGGACTTGCCGCAGCCCGATTCGCCGACGAGGCCATAGGCCTCGCCGCGGCGCACGCGAAACGTGACGTCGCTGAGCACCTCGCGTTCGCGCGACCGTATGCGGTACGCAACGGTCAGCCCGGTGACCGCGAGCACGTCGTCATCGGCGCGTGCGGTCACATCGAGGATCGGAAAATCGTTGGGCGTGGGCCGGCTCATCGGTCGAGCGCTCCCTGCACGCCATCGGCGGCGAGGTTCACCCCGACGATGAGCGTCGCGATGGCCAGCGCGTCGAAGACAACGGTCCACCATGCGCCCCCTGTCATCAGCGCATACGATTCCGACAGCGCGAGCCCCCAGTCCGGGGAGGGCGGCGCGACGCCGAAGCCCAGAAACGAGAGTGTGGCGACAGCGAAGATCGCGTAGCCCAGGCGCACCGTGCCTTCCACGACGATCGGCGGCAGGATGTTCGGCAAGATCTCGACGAACATGATGTAGAGCGCGCGCTCGCCGCGCAATTGAGCCGCGGCGACGTACTCGAGATGACGCTCGGCGAGCACCGCGGTGCGGACGGTGCGCGCAGTGATCGGCATGAACGTGAAGCCGATCACGAACACGACCGTGGCGCTCGATGCACCGAGTGCGGCAAGCGCGGCCAATGCGACGACGACGAGCGGCAACGCCAGCACGGCATCGATGAGGCGGCCCGCGAGCTTGTCGAACCAGCCGCCGATATAGCCGAGAACGAGCCCGAGCGCGGTCCCCGCGAGCGTACCGACGAGCGTGGCGAGCGGCGCGATTCCGAAGATATCGCGCGCACCGACGATGACCCGCGAGAACACGTCGCGCCCGAGCTGATCGGTTCCGAACCAGTGCGCCCGATCGGGCGGGGCCAGCGAATTGAGCGGGTCCGACGCATAGGGATCGTGCGGCACGAGCCACGGTCCGAGGAGCGCGCAACCGAGCCAGAATCCGACGAGCAGCGCGCCGCAGATGAAGCTCGGCGAGCGCAGCAGTGCGCGCAGCGTCTCGAAGCGGGGCTCGCTGGGCGGATCGGCACGCGTTTCGGCGCCGGGCGGATGCGTGTGCGTGCTCATTGCGTGCCTGCCTTGTTTCTGCGCGGATCGAGCGAGGCGAGCAGCGCGTCGGCGAGCAGATTGGCGAAGGTATAAACGATGCCCACGCACAGCACGCCCGCTTCGAGCATCGGAAAATCCTTCGCCGTTGCCGCGTTGTAGATCAACAAGCCGATGCCCTGATAGTGAAAGAGCGTTTCGACGACGACGAGCCCGCCGACCATGTAGCCGAGCTGGGTCGCGGCCACCGTGACGGTGGGCGGCAACGCGTTGCGCAGCACATGGCGTAGGACGACGACATGCGGCGGCAATCCCTTGAGGACGGCGGTGCGCGTGTAGTCCGCATCGAGCGCTTCGACTGTCCCCGAACGCGCCATCCTGGCGATATAGCCGAACAGTACGAAAACGAGCGGCAGCGCCGGCAGAATCAGATGCCGCAAGGCCGTGACGGCACTGGCGTTGGCCGGATAGACGGCTTCGGTGGGCAGCCAGCGCAGCCAGACGCCGAATATGAGAATCAGCACGATGGAGGAAACGAATTCAGGCACGACGGTGGCCGACATGCCGACGATCATCAGCGTCCGGTCGGGCCAGCGTCCCTCGTGCAAGGCGGCCCAGACGCCGCTCGCGATACCGAGCGGTACCACGATCACGAACGCAAGCGCGGCGAGTTTCGCCGAGTTGGCGAGCGCATGCGCGACGAACGGCGCAACGGGCTCGCGAAACGCGTATGAGACACCCATATCGCCGCGTAAGAATCGCGAGATCCAGTGGACATATTGCAGCAGGACCGGCTTATCGGCGCCGAGCTGGTGATTGAGCGCCGCCACGGCGCGAGGGTCGGCAAGCGGGCCGAGGATGGCGCGCCCGATATCGCCCGGCAGCAATTGACCGAGCGCGAAGACGAGCGCCGAGAGCAACGCGAGCGTGATGAACGCGAGCGCGCCACGTTCGAGCAGAAACAAGGCGATGCGCGCCGAGTTGCCGCGCGCCCGGGGGGGGCGAAAGAGGGAAGCGATGGCAGCCATGCGGTCCGATGCGAATGTGGCTGGAGTTCAGGCGGACGTCGTCGCGCGATCGAAATACAGTTGCGAGATGGCTGTATAGCGAACACCTTTGACCGATTTGCGCACCGCCGCGAGCTGGTCGAAGAAGTACGGAATGATGACGGGCGTTTCATCCAGCAACAGCGTTTCGATCTGCTTGGCCATCCGTTTTTGCTCGGCGATATCGAGCGCACCGACGAACTTTGCGACGAGCCCATCGTACTGCGGGTTCTTGAAATGCGCCGCGTTCCAGGCGCCGTTGCTCGTGAGCGGCGCATTGAGGAAGAGATTCGGCACACCGCGGTGTCCGTAATCGGTGATGCCCATCGTCGAATCGAGCCAGTCCGATTTGCCGAACGTTCCCGAGCCGTAGTAGAGCCCCTGACTTTCGATCTTGAGATTGAGCTTGACGCCGATCGCGCGTGCCGCGTTTTGCACGACCACGGCCAGATCGGGAATCTCCATGAATTTTTCGGTCGTGAGGGTCGCGTCGAAGCCGTTGGGGTGGCCCGCTTGCGCGAGCAATGCCTTGGCTCGCTGCAAGTCGACCTTGCGCTGCGCGACCGATGTATCCGACGAGGCAAACACGGGCGCGAACGGATGGTCGTTGCCGAGTTCGGCCCGTCCCTTGAACAGGCCCTTGACCAAAAGATCGCGATCGAGGCAAAGCGCGAGTGCCTGGCGCACGCGCTTGTCGTTGAACGGCGCCTGATCGCAACGCATATGAATCTGACGATGTGCGCTCGAACGCACCGAGAGCACATCGAAATCGCCGCTGTTCAGAATGCCGGCGCCGCCTTGCACGGTGAAGTCGCCCATCACATCCGCGCGGCGCCCGAGCAACGCGAGGATCTGGGCCTGTTGGTCGGCATAGAACGAAAACTCGACGCGCGACGGCAGCGCCTTGTCGCCCCAATAGTCAGGATTCCGAACGAACGCCGCAGCCACTTTGGGCTGGTACTTGTCGAGCTTGAACGGGCCCGTGCCGATGAAAGTCTTCTCGTATCCCCCGGTGTAGTTTGCCGGCAGGATGACCGCGTTGTAATTGTCGGACGAGACGTAGTAGGGGAAGTTGCCGTTCGGCGCATCGAGATGAAAGGCGACCGTTTCGTCGTCCACCGCGCGCGTGCCGCCTTTGGACAGGACTCCCTTGAGCATGGAGAGTGCGGCCGAGCCGCTCGCGGGGTCGGCCAGCCGATCGAACGTCGCAACGACATCCTTGGCGCTCATGACTTGTCCGTCGTGGAACTTCACGCCCGAACGCAATTTGAACGTCCATACGTCGCCCTTTGCGTTCGGCTGCCAGGACAACGCGAGGGCGGGCCTCAAGCCGCCGTTGCCCGGCGCTCGATGGGTGGCCGCGGCGCTGCTCGCACCGCTTTCGTCGTCGACGAGGAACTCGCCCGTCTGTGCGATGAGCGCGAGCCCTGCGGCGTCGGCAACGGTGAGCGGATCGACCGCGCCCGCCGGCGTCAAATGGGCCACGCGGATCGTGGCGCCGCCGCCGGGCGTCTGCGCCCGCGCCCGCTGCGGCAACGCCAGGCCCCCGATGGCAACCGCCATGCCCGAGAGTCCCATGACGCTCGCGTAACGCAGCAATTCGCGCCGCGTGACGCGCTGCGCGAGGTATTCGTCGATGGCGTGATTGCCGAGTTCGCCGGCATCGCGGCGCAGGGCTTCGAGGGCGTGCGGCAAGGTAAGGCGGGCTTTCATCGATGCGTATTCCGGTTCGTTTTGAAGTGCGCGCGCGGGAAAGCGGCGGCGACGAGCGGTACTGCGATGACGAGCGTGCGTGCAGTGTAACGCGAGTTGCGGATAGCGTTGCGCAACTTGTGCGCCGATGTGGACGTGGTGTGGACTTGGCTTGTCACGGCGCCGATAAAAGAAAACCCGCCGATGCACGGGTCATCGGCGGGTCGGACGAGCTGGAAGAAGGCGTGTTACTTGCCCTTCGAATTGATGATGGCGTCGGACACCTGGGTCGGTGTCTCGGCGTAGTGCTTGAACTCCATCGTATAGGTGGCGCGTCCTTGCGTGAGCGAGCGCAGCGAAGTGGAATACCCGAACATTTCCGCGAGCGGCACCTCGGCGCGAATCGACTTGCCGCCCCCGCCCGCGATATCGTCCATGCCCTGCACGATGCCGCGCCGGCCCGAGAGATCGCCCATCACATTGCCCATGAAATCCTCGGGCGTCTCGACTTCGACGGCCATCATCGGCTCGAGCAGCACCGGCTTTGCGCGGCGCATCGCTTCCTTGAACGCCATCGAGCCGGCCATCCGGAACGCGTTTTCGTTCGAATCGACGTCGTGGTACGAGCCGAACGTCAGCGTGACCTTGACGTCGACGACGGGATAGCCCGCCAGGACGCCACTTTTCAGCGTCTCCTGAATGCCTTTGTCGACGGCCGGGATGAACTCGCGCGGCACGACACCGCCCTTGATCGCATCGACGAATTCGTAGCCCTTGCCTGGCGGCTGCGGCTCGAGCTTGATGACGACGTGACCGTACTGGCCGCGCCCGCCCGATTGCTTGACGAACTTGCCCTCGACGTCCTCGATGCGGGTACGCACGGTCTCGCGATAGGCCACTTGAGGCTTGCCCACCGTCGCTTCGACGTTGAACTCGCGCTTCATCCGGTCGACGAGAATTTCGAGGTGCAGCTCGCCCATGCCGGAGATGATCGTCTGGCCGGACTCTTCGTCAGTCTGCACGCGGAACGACGGATCCTCCTGCGCCAGGCGATTGAGCGCGATACCCATCTTTTCCTGGTCGGCCTTCGTTTTCGGTTCGACGGCCTGCGAGATCACCGGCTCCGGGAAAATCATTCGTTCGAGGATGATCGGGTTGGCCGGATCGCATAGCGTGTCGCCCGTCGTCGCCTCTTTCAGGCCGACCGCGGCGGCGATGTCGCCGGCATAGACCTCCTTGATTTCCTTGCGGTCGTTCGCATGCATCTGCAGAATCCGGCCGATGCGCTCCTTCTTGCCCTTCGTCGAATTGAGCACCGTGTCGCCCGAATTGACGAGGCCCGAATAGACGCGAAAGAAAATCAGTTGACCGACGAACGGATCGGTCATGATCTTGAACGCGAGCGCCGAAAACGGCTCTTCGTCGCTCGGATGACGTTCGGCTTCGCGATCGTCCTCGTCATGCCCGAGGATAGCCGGCACGTCGACAGGCGAGGGCAGGTAGTCGATGACGGCATCGAGCATCGCCTGTACGCCCTTGTTCTTGAAGGCGCTGCCGCAGAGCATCGGCACGATCTCGTTGGCGATCGTGCGTTTGCGCAGGCCGCCCTTGATCTCGTCTTCGGTGAGCGAGGTGTGGTCTTCGAGATACTTTTCCAACAGCTCTTCGCTGGCCTCCGCGGCCGCCTCCACCATTTTCTCGCGCCACTCGTCAGCCGTAGCCTGCAGTTCGGCCGGAATGTCGCGGTACTCGAATTTGACGCCCTGGCTTTCGTCGTCCCAGATGATGGCTTTCATCTTGACGAGATCGATGACACCCTGGAAGTGCTCTTCGGCACCGACGGGAATCTGGATCGGCACCGCGACGCCCTTCAGGCGTTCGCCGATCTGGCGCTGCACGCGAAAGAAATCGGCGCCGACGCGATCCATCTTGTTGACGAACGCGATGCGCGGCACCTTGTACTTGTTCGCCTGCCGCCAGACCGTTTCGGACTGCGGCTGTACGCCGCCCACCGAGTCGTAGACCATGCAGGCGCCATCGAGCACGCGCATCGAACGTTCGACTTCGATCGTGAAGTCGACGTGCCCGGGGGTGTCGATGATGTTGATGCGGTGCTCGGGATAATTGCCGGCCATCCCTTTCCAGAAGGCGGTCGTCGCGGCGGACGTGATCGTGATGCCGCGCTCCTGCTCCTGCTCCATCCAGTCCATCACGGCCGCGCCCTCGTGAACCTCGCCGATCTTATGGCTCACGCCGGTGTAGAACAGGATACGTTCGGTGGTCGTGGTCTTGCCGGCATCGATGTGAGCGCTGATGCCGATGTTTCGGTAGCGCTCGATGGGAGTCTTGCGGGGCACGTCGATCTCCTTGCAAGTGGGCGCGTCAACCGGACCGGGCGCCATCGCCCGGATATTGCACGCCGCGTTTATTGCAGACCTAGAAGAATAGCGCCTCGGCAAGGCTTTTGCAGCGATCCCTGGAGAGGGGGATAACCGATTGGGGGTTGCGGCGCCTCGGCCACGGCCCCCAAATCTGGCGTCCGCAGCGGGCTCAGCCCGGCTGGGGCAGCCCTTGTATCTTCATGCCCGGCTTGATGCCCTTGGCCGCGAACCAACCTTTGCTCATCTCGAGCGCATAGACGCCATTGTTGCGTGGGCAATGATTGTTGGTGGTTTCCGCCTGCATTTCGTCGATATCGGTAACCGTACCGTCGGCGCGCATGAACGCGATGGAAAGCGGAATCAGCGTGTTCTTCATCCAGAAACAGTGCACGGCCGTTTCGCCGAACACGAACAGCATGCCTTCGTTCGGCGCGAGTTCGGTGCGGTACATGAGGCCCTGCTCGCGGTCCGCATCGTTGGCGGCGACGGCGGCATCGATGACGAACATGCCCGCCCTCAGCTTCACGCGCGGGAATTCCGATGGCTGCTTCGCTCCGGCTGGGAGGGCTTGCGCAAAGGCGGCCGCACCGGCAAGCAAGGCGGCAGGTATGGCGAGGACCGCGATGCTGCGCGTAATCCTTGAACGAAGGCTCACTCCCACGACACCCCTCCTTAGGGTCTTTGACCAGTCCACGCGCATCTTACGCGAGGGCGACAGGCCGAAACAAAACGAAAAGCAAACAAAAAGATAAAAAAACAAAAAGGCAGGCACCTTGCGGCGACCTGCCTTCGAACGCCGTTAAGAACGGCAAACTGCGTGTTCTTGACTGCGTCTTTACAACAAACTTACTCCGAAGCGGCCGAAGCGGCTTCTGCCTTCGCAGCCTTCTTGTGCGACTTCTTGTGATGCTTCATTGCCTTCTTGGCGGGAGCCGAAGCGGCAGCCGGAGCGGCAGCCGAAGCGGCTTCCGTCGACGAAGCTTGTGCGAAAGCAGCCGTTGCGAACAGGCCAGCGACCAGAGCGGCGATCAGTTTGTTCATGTCGTAAATCCTCAGCTTTAGTTAATTAACCAAATGACCCGGTCAATGAGTCATGTCGGTAAACGTGCCATCCACCTTTCGGTTGACAGCCGCATCGAACAATTTCTTGCCGGTGCGTCTGCGCGCTGGTGCCCAGTGCGGCCGCGGACAGTCCGCAAAGCACAAGCCTTCACGCGAATGCCGGACAGCTTCGGACGGCATCTGCGTCGAATAACGTGTGACCGGCCAAAGCGGTTGACTCCATGCATTGCGAGTCGTCGATTCTGCTTGTTCGGACGGGGAGTTCGTGCCGCGCCGCTTTCGACCGCCGGAAAAAAAGTCCGGCATAACAGGGACTTGGCTCGAAAACGAGCGTTGCGGCGCGCCGCGGATCATACGAGGCCGTGCCACGGGGCTTGCGCCGGTACGTCGCGCCATTCGCCCGGCGCGAGGCCGAGCGCGAAAAGGTCCAGGGCGCCGATCCCCACCCGCACGAGCCGCAGTGTTGGAAAGCCGACGGCCGCGGTCATTCGGCGTACCTGGCGATTCTTGCCCTCGGTCAACGCCAGTTCGATCCACGTCGTCGGGATGGCCGCCCGGAAGCGGATGGGCGGCACCCTCGGCCAAAGTGCGTCGGGCGGATCGATCGCGCATGCCCGGCATGCCCGCGTGACATAGTCGCCCAGATCGACGCCGCGCGCGAGCATCGCGAGCGCGTGCGCATCGGGCACGCCTTCCACCTGGGCCCAGTAGCGTTTGACGAGTTTGTGACGGGGCTCGGCAATGCGTGCCTGCAGGCGGCCATCGTCCGTGAGCAGCAAAAGTCCTTCGCTTTCGGCGTCGAGCCGCCCCGCCGGATAAACGTCCCGTACGCGCACCCAATCCGCGAGCGAGCTGCGCGTTTCATGTGACGAGAATTGGCAAAGGGTACCGAATGGCTTATTGAGGGCGATGAGGCGCATGGGCGGGCGGCAGGCACGGCGGCTGCGCGGGCGGTAACCCCGAGCCGGCGTCTATGGCAAATGGCGGGATATTAATGCATAATACGAGACGGCAAGTCTTCTGTCTTATATAAGACATCAGAGCCAACGCTATTCCCCTCGCGGTTGCTACGCCGAGGCGAACTGCGGCGTGGTCGGCGCGCGTGGATGCCGTTCCGTGCTGCGGGCGCCGCATTTGCGACGTGGGCTAGAATAGCGAGCCAGCCGTATTTGCGCGGCTTCGTCAAGTACCTCGAGACATCCGCAGCGAGCCGAACGCGGTGGAGACTGAGCCCCCGGTTTTGCCGTTTTCCGCTTGTTTTATCTGCACAGCCAACCCTGGAGTCGATCATGCCGTATCAGCACATCAAGGTCCCGACGGGCGGTGACAAGATCACCGTCAACGCGGACTACTCGCTCAACGTTTCGGACCAGCCGATCATTCCGTACATCGAGGGTGACGGTACGGGTTTCGACATCACGCCGGTGATGATCAAGGTGGTCGATGCGGCCGTCGAAAAGGCATACGGTGGCAAGCGCAAGATCCACTGGATGGAAATCTATGCGGGCGAGAAGGCGACCAAGGTGTATGGGCCGGACGTCTGGCTGCCCGAGGAATCGCTCGAAGTGCTCAAGGAGTACGTGGTTTCGATCAAGGGTCCGCTCACGACGCCGGTCGGCGGCGGCATCCGCTCGCTGAACGTCGCGTTGCGCCAGGAGCTGGACCTGTATGTCTGTCTGCGGCCGGTTCAGTACTTCAAGGGCGTGCCTTCGCCTGTGCGTGAGCCCGAGAAGACGAACATGGTCATCTTCCGCGAGAACTCGGAAGACATTTACGCCGGCATCGAATGGGCGGCGGAATCGGAGCAGGCCAGGAAGGTCATCAAGTTCCTGCGCGAAGAAATGGGCGTGAAAAAGATCCGCTTCCCGGAAACGTCGGGTATCGGCATCAAGCCTGTTTCGCGCGAAGGCACGGAGCGCCTCGTGCGCAAGGCGATCCAGTACGCGATCGACAACGATCGCCGTTCGGTGACGCTCGTGCACAAGGGCAACATCATGAAGTTCACGGAAGGCGCGTTCCGCGACTACGGCTATGCGCTTGCGCAAAAAGAGTTCGGCGCGGAGCTCGTCGACGGCGGCCCGTGGATGAAGTTCAAGAATCCGAAGACGGGCAACGACATCGTCGTCAAGGATGTGATCGCGGACGCCTTCTTGCAGCAGATCCTGCTGCGTCCGGCCGAATACGACGTGATCGCGACGTTGAACCTGAACGGCGACTACATTTCGGATGCGCTGGCCGCTCAGGTCGGCGGGATTGGCATTGCACCGGGCGCCAACCTGTCGGATTCGGTCGCGATGTTCGAAGCTACGCACGGCACGGCGCCGAAGTACGCAGGCAAGGACTACGTGAACCCCGGTTCGGAAATCCTTTCGGCAGAAATGATGCTGCGCCATCTCGGCTGGACCGAGGCGGCCGACGTCATCATCTCCTCGATGGAAAAGTCGATTCTGCAAAAGCGCGTCACGTATGACTTCGCGCGCCTGATGGAAGGCGCGACGCAGGTATCGTGCTCGGGCTTCGGCCAGGTGCTGATCGAGAACATGTAAGCGGGCGTCGCAGGTCCTGCGAACCCAAAGTCGTGAAGTAGGAGAACGCCGATAGACCCGATGGTTTGTCGGCGTTTTTCGTTTTTGATTGCCGTGCCATCCGGCGGCCGTCCATCATCCATTTCCAGCGGGTAGTCGTTCGCGCCCGAATTTGCCGCGAAACGCACGATTTGGAAGCCGTTCGTCTCGACAATGCGGACGAAGAGGCGAAGCGCTTCCCGTCGATCCATTGTTGATAGGAATTGAACTGTGCTGGCAATCCTGCCCGCTTTATACCCTGCGCAATAACGAGAACAATGCGAAGCATGCCGGGCGCGGCGCTCGGTAATCAGCTAACTGGAGCGACTCATGCAAGATCAATCTTTCCATCGTCCAGCATCAGGCGTTGCCATCGTCACGGGCGGCTCGCGGGGCATCGGTCGGGCTATCGCGCTGCGGCTCGCGAAGGACGGCTTTGCCGTAATCGTGAACTTCGCAGGCGGTGAATCGAGCGCAGCGGAAGTCGTGCGCCAGATTGCCGACGCGGGCGGTCGAGCCCATGCGGTGCAGGCGGACGTCTCGATAGCCGAGGATGTCGAGCGACTCTATGCGACCGCGCAACGCGAATTCGGCCGCGCCGATGTGGTCGTGAACAGCGCCGGCGTCATGTCGGTCGCGCCGATCGCGCAGGGCAATGTCGATGCTTTCGACAAGACGATAGCGATCAACTTGCGCGGTACGTATTTGATGATGACGCAGGCCGCGCAGGCATTGCCCGACGGCGGCCGGTTCATTGGCTTCTCTTCGAGCGTGATTGCGAAAAACTTTCCCGGATACGGCGCGTACATCGCTAGCAAAGCCGGCGTCGAAGGGCTCGTGCGTGTCTTTGCGAACGAACTGCGCGGCCGCAATATCACGGTCAACGCGGTCGCACCGGGACCGATCGCAACCGAGATGTTCCTGCATGGCAAAAGCCCGGAGCTGATCGAACAAATCGCGAAGCAGGCGCCCTTGGAACGTCTCGGCGAGCCGGAGGAAATCGCCAACGTCGTGTCGTTTCTAGCGGGCCCGGAAGGCCGGTGGATCAATGGGCAAGTGTTGCGCGTCAATGGCGGTTTCGCGTAAAGCGGTACATATGCTTCGTTGCCTATGCGCGCAGGGGTGGGCAACCACCATCGCCCGCGCGCGAAAAAGCCCTGCGTTTTTGGGGCCAAGGCAGCGGATTTTTCGCGCGATACCGCCTCTTTTCGTTCATCGAACGGTCATTGTTCTGTGAGGATGTTCAAATCCTCGTTTCGCTCGATCGAAACGTGCCGCATTTATGACGTGGCGCAAAGAATCTGCGGATCGGAGGACGACAATGCGTTCATGCGTTGTTGAGGGCCAGCGGGTGAGGACTAGGGAAGGCGGTTCGCAAAATGAAAAAAACCCGGCCGAAGCCGGGTTTTCGAAGGCATTGCTTCAAACGATCTCAGGCGGCGGCCTGGATGTTCGATGCTTGCTTGCCCTTCGGTCCTTGTACGACCTCGAAGCTGACTTTCTGACCTTCCTTGAGCGTCTTGAATCCGTTCATCTGGATGGCCGAGAAATGTGCAAACAGATCCTCGCCGCCTTCATCGGGCGTGATGAATCCGAAGCCTTTCGCGTCGTTGAACCATTTGACCGTACCAGTTGCCATACCAACTTCCCCTGTAACTCATGTCCCACCACGAGCACGCTCGAAAAGCTCGACAGCCGCATGCTTGCAGCCGCCCCCTCCGCACTAGCTCACCTCGGCATTTTTTCGTACTTGCACTTGTTGCAGCCAGCTGAAAAAAAGTGCCAGCTTGATTGTTGGTTCTCTTTAAAGAAGTGTCAAGAAAATTTTGAGATGTCGAGAAACGCACTTCGGTTCGAGGGTTTTTCCCCCTTCCGCTGTGTGCGCTGGCGCAAGCGGGCGCGCTTGAAAAGTCGCATAATCGACGCACATGGGAATAGCGGATACGAGGTGCTCGGAATGGGCTGTTGCGCGGGCGCGGGAGAGCCGGCACGCGATGTGCGATACTCGAACGGGCTGCGCGCCCGGGCGTGGCGCCGCGGGTGCGGCGACCGCCAATGGGGCACGGCGGGTTCGCACAGGCGCGGCGCGATGGCAGCATCGCACCGCGGCGGTGCGATCGGCAACTGGTCGGTCGGGTTTTTGCAGGATTGCGGGGCTCACCGAGTTGTTTAGAATGGGTGTATGGCAATTATCCCGGACAGGCAGGACGGTACGGTCGTCGAGCGGCAGGAAAAGGAGCTGAAACCACCGTCCATGTATAAAGTAGTGCTGTTGAATGACGATTTCACGCCAATGGAATTTGTCGTGATGATCGTGCAGGAATATTTCAATAAAGACCGAGAGACCGCGACGCAGATCATGCTGAAGGTTCATCGTGAAGGTCGGGGAGTTTGTGGGGTCTACACGCGGGACATCGCGTCGACCAAGGTCGAGCAGGTTGTTACACACGCACGGCAGGCAGGGCATCCGCTGCAGTGCGTGATGGAGGAAGCATGATTGCCCAGGAACTGGAAGTCAGCTTGCATATGGCGTTCATGGAAGCACGCCAGGCGCGGCATGAGTTCATCACGGTCGAACATCTTTTGCTGGCGTTGCTGGACAATCCGACAGCTGCAGAAGTGTTGCGCGCGTGCGCGGCCAACATCGAAGATCTGCGCCAGAACCTGCGCAACTTCATTCATGACAATACGCCGACGGTACCCGGTACCGACGACGTCGATACGCAACCTACGCTCGGCTTTCAGCGCGTGATTCAGCGCGCGATCATGCACGTGCAATCGACGTCGAACGGCAAGAAGGAAGTCACGGGTGCGAACGTGCTCGTGGCGATCTTCGGCGAGAAGGACTCGCATGCGGTCTACTACCTGCAGCAGCAGGGCGTGACACGGCTCGATGTCGTGAACTTCATCTCGCACGGTATCGCGAAGACGAACACCAACGACGCGGCCAAAGCGGGCGACACGAGTCCGGAGTCGGAGGACGCCGCGTCGCAGAAAGAAACGCCGCTTGCGCAGTTCACGCAAAACCTCAATCAGATGGCCAAGGACGGGCGCATCGATCCGCTCATCGGACGCGAGTCCGAGGTGGAGCGTGTCGTCCAGGTGCTGTGCCGCCGCCGCAAGAACAATCCGCTGCTGGTCGGCGAGGCCGGTGTCGGCAAGACCGCCATCGCGGAAGGGCTCGCGTGGCGCATCACGCGCGGCGAAGTGCCGGACATTCTGGCCGATGCGCAGGTGTACTCGCTCGATATGGGCGCGCTGCTCGCCGGTACCAAATACCGTGGCGACTTCGAGCAACGGCTCAAGACGGTGCTCAAGGAACTGAAGGAGCGCCCGCACGCGATTCTCTTCATCGATGAGATCCACACGCTGATCGGCGCGGGGGCTGCATCGGGCGGCACGCTCGATGCGTCGAACCTGCTCAAGCCCGCGCTGTCCTCGGGCACGCTCAAGTGCATCGGCGCCACGACGTTCACGGAATACCGCGGCATCTTCGAAAAGGATGCGGCGCTGTCGAGGCGCTTCCAGAAGATCGACGTGACGGAGCCGACTGTCGAGCAGACCGTGGCGATTCTGCGCGGCCTCAAGTCCCGCTTCGAGGAGCACCACGGCGTGAAGTACTCGTCGGGTGCGCTTTCGGCGGCGGCCGAGCTGTCGGCGCGGTTCATCACGGATCGTCATCTGCCGGACAAGGCCATCGACGTGATTGACGAAGCCGGTGCGGCGCAGCGTATTCTGCCGAAGTCGAAGCAGAAGAAGACGATCGGCAAGGGCGAAATCGAGGAGATCATCTCGAAGATCGCGCGCGTGCCGGCGCAAAGCGTGTCGCAGGACGACCGCAGCAAGCTCCAGACGCTCGATCGCGACCTGAAGGCCGTCGTTTTCGGACAGGATCCGGCTATCGACGCACTGTCGGCCGCCATCAAGATGGCGCGCGCGGGGCTCGGCAAGACGGACAAGCCGATCGGCGCCTTCCTGTTCTCGGGCCCGACGGGCGTCGGCAAGACCGAAGTGGCGCGGCAGCTCGCGTTCACGCTCGGCATCGAGCTCACGCGTTTCGACATGTCGGAGTATATGGAGCGCCATGCGGTGAGCCGTCTGATCGGCGCGCCGCCTGGATATGTCGGGTTCGATCAGGGTGGATTGCTGACCGAAGCCATCACGAAGAAGCCGCACTGCGTGTTGCTGCTCGACGAAATCGAGAAAGCGCATCCGGATATCTTCAATGTCCTGCTGCAGGTGATGGACCACGGCACGCTGACCGACAACAACGGGCGTAAGGCCGATTTCCGCAACGTCATCATCATCATGACGACGAATGCGGGCGCTGAATCGATGCAAAAGGGCTCGATCGGGTTCACGTCGCGCCGCGAGACCGGCGACGAAATGGCCGATATCAAGCGGATGTTCACGCCCGAGTTCCGCAACCGGCTCGACGCGATCATCAGCTTCCGCTCGCTCGATGAGGAAATCATCATGCGGGTCGTCGACAAATTCCTCATGCAGCTGGAAGACCAGTTGCACGAGAAGAAGGTCGACGCCGTCTTCACCGACGCACTGCGCCACCATCTCGCGAAGCACGGTTTCGATCCGTTGATGGGCGCACGGCCGATGCAGCGGCTGATTCAGGACACGATCCGCCGCGCGCTGGCCGACGAACTGCTGTTCGGCAAACTGATGAACGGCGGCCGCGTGACAGTCGATGTCGACGAGAGCGACACGGTGCAGCTGACATTCGACGAGAATGCGGCGCCGCGCTCACCCAATCCGGAGACGGTCGAAGTGGAGTGACGATCGGCCAGCGGCTCGCGCGGCAATGCAATGCCGCGCGAGCCGCCGACAAACAAGCGGCGCGGGCCACAACCCGCGCCGTTGCTTTTTATGCGGACGGAAAAACGACGGCGGCCCGCGCCGTCAGTGTTTGCCGGTGCTGCCGAAGCCGCCGGCGCCGCGCTCGCTTTGCGCGAAATCGTCCACGATATTGAACTGCGCCTGAACGACCGGCACGATGACGAGCTGCGCGAGGCGCTCCATCGGCTCGATGGTGAATGTCGTCTGTCCGCGGTTCCAGGTCGAGATCATCAATTCGCCCTGATAGTCCGAATCGATCAGCCCGACCAGGTTGCCGAGCACGATGCCATGCTTGTGGCCGAGACCCGAGCGCGGCAGGATCAGCGCCGCGTAGCCGGCGTCGCCGACGTGTATCGCCAAGCCGGTCGGCACCAGCGCGGTCTGACCCGGTTCGAGCACGAGCGACCGTTCGAGGCAGGCGCGCAGGTCGAGGCCCGCGCTGCCGGGCGTCGCGTAGGCCGGGAGCGTTTCGCGCATGCGCGCGTCCAGAATCTTGAGATCGAGTTTCATGCCGTTCGTAAAAGGAAGAAAACGAAAAAATAGCTTCAGCCATTAGCGCGTGAGCGCGGGTGCCGCTAGGAAATCAGGCTCGCATCGGGAAGCCGGCGCGCGATCTCGCGAATGAGTGCGGCGGCGAGTGCGTTCTTATCCATGCGGGCGAGCCGCGTGGTGCCGGACGCATCGACGAGCACGACCTCGTTGTCGTCGCGTCCGAACGTCTGCGGGCCCAGGTTGCCGATCAGCAGCGGTACGCCTTTGCGTTGCCGCTTTTCCTGGGCATGTGCTTCGAGTTCGCTGCTTTCGGCCGCGAAGCCGACGCAATAAGGTGCGTCAGGCAGCTGCGCGACCGTGGCGAGGATATCGGGATTTTCGACAAACGCGAGTGACGGCACGCGCCCATCGGCCGTCTTCTTGATCTTGTCGGCGCTCGCCTGATCGACGCGCCAGTCCGCGACGGCTGCAACCGCGATGAAGACGTCGCAATCGGCCGCCGTCTGCATGACGGCGTCGTACATCTGCTGTGCCGTTTCAACGTCCTGCCGCACGACGCCCCACGGCGTATCCAGCGATACGGGCCCCGCGATCAAGCGGACTTCGGCCCCGGCTTGCTGCGCTGCGCGGGCGAGCGCGAATCCCATCTTGCCGCTCGAGCGGTTGGTCAGTCCGCGCACGGGATCGATCGGCTCGAACGTCGGCCCCGCAGTGACCAGCACGCGGCGCCCGGCGATGCACTTCGGCTGAAAGAACGACGCGATGGCTTCATACGTGGCTTGCGGCTCCAGCATGCGCCCGTCGCCAATTTCGCCGCAGGCCTGGGCACCCGAGTCGGGGCCGAGCACCACGACGCCGTCCGCGCGCAGTTGCGCCACATTGCGCTGCGTGGCCGGATTCGCCCACATCTGCCGATTCATGGCCGGCACGACCAGCAACGGACAATCGCGAGCGAGGCACAGCGTCGAGAGCAGGTCGTCGGCGCGGCCGTGCGCGAGCTTTGCGAGAAAGTCCGCCGAGGCGGGTGCGATCACGATAGCCTGGGCCGTACGCGACAGATCGATGTGCGGCATGTTGTTGTCGATGCGCGGGTCCCATTGGCTGGTATAGACCGGGTGCCCGGAGAGTGCCTGCATCGTTACCGGCGTGATGAACTGGGTGGCAGCTTCTGTCATCGCAACCTGTACGGTCGCGCCGGCCTTCGTCAGAAGCCGTGTGAGCTCGGCGATCTTGTAGCAGGCAATGCCGCCCGTCATGCCCAATACGAGGTGTTTTCCTGCGAGTTCTGCGGTTGCCAACGTTGCCTCCGGGGGCGCATGGGCGGAGCGCAAGCGCCGCGCGCCGAATCATCGACAAAATACGACGACGTGCGCGGCAGTGCGCGCCGCACGCATCAACGCGCGCCGCGTACGCGCCGCAATTCGTCCAGTACGAGCAATATTGCGCCAATTACGATCGCGCTGTCGGCCAGATTGAACGTGGGCCAGTGCCAGCCGCCGACATGGAAATCGAGAAAGTCGACCACACGGCTATGTACGAGCCGGTCGATGACGTTGCCGAGCGCGCCGCCCATGATCATCGACAGCGCCGTGCAAAAGAGCCGTTGATTGCCGTGGCGCTTGAGCAGATAGACGATGACGAGAGCCGCGGCTACGCCGAGCGCGGTGAACGCCCAGCGCTGCCAGCCCCCCGCAGTCGCGAGAAAGTTGAACGCGGCGCCGCGGTTGAAGACCAGGAACAGATTGAAGAACGGCGTGAGCGCGTAGGGCGTGGCGTAGGCGAACACCTTCATGATCGCGATCTTCGTCAACTGATCGAAAAGAATGACGATGAGCGCGATGCCCAGCCAGGGGCCAAGCGTCGTACTGGTCGGTAGTGCGCGGGTCTTGGCCATTATGCAGCGCTCCTCGTCTCGCCTTCGCCGAACAGGTTGCTGAAGCAACGGCCGCACAGCGTCGGGTGATTCGCATGTGCCCCCACATCGGCCCGATAGTGCCAGCAGCGTTCGCATTTGAGGTATGTCGAAGCATCGACTTCGACACCTTCATCGGCTTCCGTATCGACTTTGACCACCTGGGCGGCAGAGGTGATGAGCACGAACTTGAGATCGTCGCCGAGGCTCGCGAGTGCGTCGTAAGCGGGGCTGCTCGCGCGGATCGTCACTTCGGCCTGCAGCGACGAGCCGATCCGATTCGCGACGCGCGCCTCCTCGAGCGCCTTTGTCACATTGCCGCGCACCGCACGCAGCAGTGCCCATTTCTGGAGCAGCGAGCCGGCGTCCGGCACCTCGGGGTAGGCGTAGTAGATCTCGGTGAAAATCGTGTCGCTGCCCGGCTGGAACACCTGCCACGCTTCCTCGGCCGTGAACGACAGGAACGGCGCCATCACGCGCAGCAAGCCTTGCGTGATGTGGTAGAGCGCCGTTTGCGCCGCGCGACGCGCGCTCGAATCCGGGGCGCTCGTGTAGAGCCGGTCTTTCAGCACGTCGAGATAAAAACCGCCCAGGTCCTCCGAGCAGTACGTCATGAGCTTGGCGACAACCGGATGGAATTCGTACTTCTCGTAGTGCGCAAGGATGTCGCGCTGCAATTCGGCCGAGAGCGCCACTGCGTAGCGATCGATTTCGAGCCATTCGCTGGCCGGACGTGCGTCCTTCGTGAAGTCGAAATCCGACAGATTCGCGAGCAAAAAGCGCAATGTATTGCGGATCCGCCGGTAGCTTTCCGTCACGCGCTTCAGGATTTCCTCCGAGATCGCGAGCTCGCCCGAATAGTCGGTCGAGGCGATCCACAGGCGAATGATCTCGGCGCCGAGCCGGTTGGCGACATCGTGTGGATCGATGCCGTTGCCGAGCGACTTGCTCATCTTGCGGCCTTCGCCATCGACGGTGAAGCCGTGCGTGAGCAGCGCGCGATAGGGTGCGCGGCCGTCGAGCATCGAAGCCGTCAGCAGCGAGGAATGGAACCAGCCTCGATGCTGATCTGAGCCCTCGAGGTAAAGATCCGCCGGAAACTGCGAGACATTCGCATGCGAGCCCCGCAGCACGTGCCAATGCGTCGTGCCCGAATCGAACCAGACATCGAGCGTATCGCGATTCTTTTCGTAGAGATTGGCGTCCTCACCGAGCAGCTCGCGTGCGTCGAGCGCCTGCCACGCCTCGATGCCGCCTTGCTCGACGCGCTGGGCGACTTCCTCGAGCAGCGCAAGCGTGCGCGGATGCAGCTCTCCCGTCTCCTTGTGGACGAAAAACGCCATCGGCACGCCCCATTGACGCTGACGCGAGAGCGTCCAGTCGGGACGGTTCGCGATCATGCTGTGAAGCCGCTGCTTGCCCCATGACGGATAGAACGCCGTTGCCTCGACACCGGCGAGCGCCGTTTCGCGCAGCGTCGCGCCGCCGTCCTTCGGCGTGATATCCATGCCCGCGAACCATTGCGAGGTGGCGCGGTAGATGATCGGTGTCTTGTGGCGCCAGCAGTGCATATAGCTGTGCGGGTACTTTTCGGTATGCAGCAGTGTCCCCGCCACATCCAATGCTTCGATGATCTTGGGGTTGGCGCTCCAGATCGACAGCCCACCGAAAAGCGGCAGCGACTCGGCGTAGCGGCCGTCTCCCATCACCGGGTTGAGGATGTCCGAATCGGCCAGACCGTGCGCCTTGCACGATTCGAAGTCTTCGACGCCATAGGCCGGTGACGAGTGAACGATGCCGGTGCCCGTGTCGGTCGTCACGTAGTCCCCGAGGTAGATGGGCGACGTGCGCTTGTAGCCGGGATGGGCATCCGCGAGCGGGTGCGTGAAGCGCAGATTCGCCAGCTTCGCGCCCGGCGCGCTTGCCACGATCTGGCCGGTCAGGCCGAACAGGGCGAGGCTCGCTTCGACGCGCTCCTCAGCGAGGATCAGCATGCCCTTGGGCGTTTGCACGAGCGCATAGACGACTTCGGGATGAACGTTGAGCGCCTGGTTGGCCGGCAGCGTCCAGGGTGTCGTGGTCCAGATCACGATACCGCCTTGCGTGTCCTGCAACGCGTTCAGGCCGAACGCCCGTGCAACGGGTTCCGTCTCGGCGAACGGGAAGAGCACGCTGACCGAAGGGTCGGTGCGGTCCTTGTACTCGACTTCGGCTTCGGCGAGCGCGGAGCCGCAATCGAAGCACCAGTTCACGGGCTTCAGGCCGCGGTAGATGTAGCCCTTTTCGAGAATCTTGCCGAGCGCGCGGATTTCACCGGCCTCGTTGCCGAAGTTCATCGTCTTGTACGGGTTGTCCCAATCGCCGAGCACGCCCAGACGCTTGAAGCCGGCCTTCTGCTTTTCGATCTGCTCGGCAGCGTAGGCGCGGGCCTTGCGCTGCACTTCGGCCGCCGGCAGCGACTTGCCGTACTGTTTTTCTATCTGGATCTCGATCGGCATGCCGTGACAGTCCCAACCGGGCACATAGGCCGCATCGAAGCCGGCCATATTGCGCGACTTGACGATGATGTCCTTGAGAATCTTGTTGACCGCGTGCCCGAGGTGGATGTCGCCGTTCGCATAGGGCGGGCCGTCGTGCAGCACGAAGCGGGGCCGGCCTGCGCTGGCGGCGCGGATCTTCTCGTAGACGCGCTCGTCCTCCCATTCCTTGACCCGCAGGGGTTCGCGCTTGGGCAGGTCGCCGCGCATCGGGAACGGCGTGTCGAGCAGGTTGACCGGATACTTGGCCTGGGGTTTCGAATCGGCTTTTTTGTCGCTCATGGTGAAATCGCTGAAAACGGTGGGCGCCTGTCCGCAGGCTCTCTTTACAGGTGTCGGACGGCCTCAGGCAAAGTAAGCGCGTGCGTTCGCGACATCGCGCGCAATCGCCGCGCTCAACGTTTCGAGATCGACGTACTTTTGTTCGTCGCGCAGCTTCTTCAGAAATTCGACGCGCACGAGTTTGCCATAGGCGTCCCCATGCCAGTCGAGCAGGTGCACTTCGAGCAGCACACGGCCGGAGTCGTCGACGGTCGGGCGCACGCCGAGGCTCGCGACGCCCGGTAGCGGCTCGGCCTCGATGCCGTGCACCCGCACGACGAAGATGCCGGCCAGCGCGGGGCGCTTGTGGGCGATCGGCAGGTTCAACGTCGGAAAGCCGAGGTCCCGCCCGAGCGAGAGCCCGTGCACGACATGGCCGCTGATGACGTAGTCGCGTCCGAGCGCGGCGCGCGCGGTGTCGAGATCGCCCGCGACCAGCGCGGCCCGCACGGCCGAACTCGAGATGCGTGCGCCGGCCGCGTCGGCGACGGTGTCCATTTGTTCGACCTCGAAGCCATGGCGCTCGCCGGCCGCGCGCAGCAAGGCGAAATCGCCGGCGCGCTTGGCGCCGTAGCGGAAATCGTCGCCGACGAGCACCCAGCGCGCGTGCAGGCCCGCGACGATGATGCGCTCGACGAACGTATCGGGCGACTGGCTCGCGAACGTGCGGTTGAAATGCTCGACGACGACCCGGTCCACGCCGTTCATGCGCAGCGCCTCCAGCTTGTCGCGCAGCATCGCGATACGCGGCGGCGCGCCGGCGGGATTGAAGAATTCGCGCGGATGCGGCTCGAACGTCATGACGCAGACGGGCAGGCCGCGCGCGCGGGCGGCTTCGCGCACGCGCGCGAGCAATGCCTGGTGACCGCGGTGGACACCGTCGAAATTGCCGATCGTCAGCGCGCAGGGCGCGCGGCTTTCGGCATTGGGAAGACCGCGGAAGACTCTCACGATAACCGTCGAGTGAGCGGCGCGATGCCGCTAGGCCAAGGATCGATGCGCGCCTTGCCGGCGCCGCAAAACAAGAGATTATAAACGTTCGGGGCGTCGGACGGCGCCGCCGTGGCTGGCTCGCAGGTCCCCAATGATAAAATCGCCGGATGAAGAACATCGTAATTCTGATTTCCGGGCGGGGCAGCAATATGGAAGCGATCGTGCGCGCGGCGGCGCACGAAGGGTGGCCCGCCCGCATCGCCGCCGTCATCGCGAACCGTCCAGACGCATCCGGGCTCGCGTTCGCCGCGCGCGAAGGCATCGCCACGGCCATCGTCGATCATCGCGAATATCCCGAGCGCGAGGTGTTCGACGCCGCGCTCGCGCGTGTCGTGGACAGCTTCGCTCCGGACCTCGTCGTCCTTGCCGGCTTCATGCGTGTGCTGACCACCGCTTTCGTCGAACGCTACGCGGGGCGCATGCTGAACGTGCATCCGTCGCTGCTGCCGAGCTTTCCAGGGTTGCACACGCATCGGCGCGCGCTCGAAGCAGGCGTGACGGTGCACGGGGCGACCGTGCATTTCGTCACGCCCCAGCTCGATCACGGGCCGATCGTCATCCAGGCCGCCGTGCCGATCGCGGCCGGCGACGACCCGGCCCGGCTCGCGGCACGCGTGCTCGCATGCGAGCACCTGGCGTATCCGCGCGCGGTGCGCTGGTTCGTGCAGGGGCGCCTGTCGCTCGACGGCATGCGCGTCAGCGTGACGCCGCCCGAGCCGCAGTGGCTTTTTGCCGATACTCACCAAGAGGCGTGATGAATCCTCATCGCGCTCATATTCGTTGGCTGCCCGCGCCGGGGGCAGCTGCGCGCCCGGCCAGCGCCTGACGGGAGGCAACATGAAAACAAAGACTACTCGATCGAAACCCCTCTCGCCCAGCTCGTCCGCTTCGCAGCCGAAGCCGCGCGGCCACGTTGCGCGCCCGTTGCGCGCACCGCGCGGGGCCAAAGCGGCCGGTGCCGCGCCGGCTCGCTCGCGCGAAGGCGGGCTGCATGGTTTTCTCGTCGGCCAGACCGAGGCACTGATTGGGGAAGTGCTCAAATTCACGGGCCCCGCCGACGCCACGACCAGCCGCTTTTTCCGCGCCCATCCGAAGCTCGGCCACAACGAGCGCGGCCTCATCGCGGAGGCCGTGTTCGCCGTGCTGCGCCGGCGCATGGAGTTCGCGCATCTGGCCGAAAGCGGTACCGGCGGTCCCATGCGGCGTCTTGCGCTGCTCGGTCTCATGCAGACGGCCGGGCGCTCCGCGCTGCGGCCGTTCCTCTCCGAGGACGAGAACGCCTGGCTCGAGCACGTGGCGAAGATCGATCCGCAGAGCCTGCCGCTGCGTATCCGGACCAATCTGCCCGACTGGATCGTCGAGGCGCTCGCCAAGCGTTTTGCGCCCGACGAGCTGGCCCAGCTCGCGGCGGCCCTCAACTACCCGGCGCCGCTCGATTTGCGGGTGAATCCGCTCAAGGCGAGCCGCGAGCAGGTGCTGGCCGCGCTCGAAGAAGCCGGCATCGAAGCCGGCGCGACGCCGTTCGCTCCGCTCGGCGTCCGAGTGGTCGGCAAGCCGGCGCTCACGAAGCTCAAGGTGTTCGAGGACGGCTGGGTCGAGGTGCAGGACGAAGGCAGTCAGTTGCTGTGCTCGCTCGTCGCGCCGCGGCGCGGCGAGATGATCGTCGATTTTTGCGCGGGGGCGGGCGGCAAGACGCTCGCGCTCGGTGCCGCGATGCGCTCGACGGGGCGGCTCTACGCGTTCGACGTCGCGGAACGGCGTCTGGCGAAGCTCAAGCCGCGGCTTGCGCGCAGCGGTCTCTCGAACGTCCATCCGGTGCACATCGACAGCGAGCACGACATCAAGATCAAACGGCTCGCCGGCAAGATCGATCGCGTGCTCGTCGACGCGCCGTGCAGTGGCCTCGGCACGCTGCGCCGCAATCCCGATCTCAAGTGGCGGCAAAGCGCGGCGTCGGTGGAGGAGCTGGCGCCGAAGCAGGCCTCGATTCTCGCGAGCGCCGCGCGGCTCGTGAAGCCGGGCGGGCGGCTCGTCTATGCGACTTGCAGCGTGCTCGAAGCGGAAAACGAGGCGGTCGTCGCTCAATTTCTGGCCGAGCACTCGGAGTTTGCGCTCGTGCCTGCGAGCGCCGTGCTCGCGGAGCAGCGCATCGGTCTCGAGATGGGGGAGTATCTTTCGCTCTGGCCGCATCGCCATGCGACGGACGGCTTTTTCGCCGCTGTGCTCGAACGCCGTGCCTGAGCGGCGGCCGAACGCCGTGCCTGGGCGCGTCCGCCCATGCCGGCGGCCGGCGCCTGGAGTCCCTCGAGATGACGCAAAACCGCATTCTTTCCCATATGGTCGCGGGCCTGATCCGCGACTTCGGTCAGCCCGTGATGCTCTGGCAGGCCGGCATGCTCGTCGGGGCACTGCTCGTCGCGTGGCTGCTCGCGCGCGTCGTGCGCCGCAAGCTCGATTCGCGCCGCAGCGCGCGCCACGAGCCGGCGCGTTTCGGCGCCGAGAGTCTGCACAAGGCACTGTTTCCGCTGCTTGGCGGTGTCCTCGTATGGATCGAGGAGACGGTCTTCGAAGACGACATGTCGACGTCGCTGCTCGAACTCGCATTGGTGCCGCTCATCGGTATCGCGCTGATCTATATCGTTTTTTTCGTTGCCCGACGTGTGTTCGGCCGCAACGGCCATGCGCACGCCTGGCTTTCCATCGCCGAAAAGATCGTGAGTGTCGTGGTCTGGGTGGGGATGGTGCTCTTCGTGCTGGGCATCCATGAGCAGGTGTTGCACTGGATGGATTCGGTGCGCTTTCGCGTCGGCAACGAGCGTATGACGCTGCTGTCCATTGCGACGGGCGCGCTCTGGGTCTGTGCCACGCTGATCGTGGCGATGTGGACGGGCTCGATGCTCGAGGAGCGCCTCATGCGGGCGCGCTCGATCGACACCAATCTGCGCGTCGTGCTCGCCCGCACGGGCCGCGCGCTGCTGATTCTGGCCGCGGTGCTGATCAGCTTCTCGCTCGTCGGCATCGATATCACCGTGCTCGGCGTGTTCGGCGGCGCGCTCGGCGTCGGCCTGGGCTTCGGGCTCCAGAAGATCGCGAGCAACTACGTGTCGGGCTTCATCATCCTGATCGACCGGTCACTGCGGATCGGCGACACGATCAACGTCGGCGGGCTGCAGGGGCTCGTGACCCGGATCAGCACCCGCTATACGACCGTGCGTGGCCTGGATGGCATCGAGACGCTCGTTCCGAACGAAAAACTCATCACCGACGTCGTTCAGAACCACTCGTCGTTTCTCACGCGCGGCTACGCGAAAGCCGCTGTGCAAGTCGCCTACGACTCGGATATCGATCGCGCGATGGCGTTGCTCGCGCAAGCGGCAGGCGGCGTCGACCGCGTGCTCGAGGACCCGGCACCCGCGCCCTATTTCGTTTCGTTCGGCGCCGACGGTATCAATCTCGAGCTCGGGTTCTGGATCGAGGACGCGGCCAAGGGGACGGCCGGCGTGCGCTCCGCGGTCAACCGCAACATCTGGCGCCTTTTTTGCGAGCACGGCATCGCGATTCCCTATCCGACTCGCGAGGTGCGTATCGTCGGCACGAGCGAGCCGACGGCAAAGGACGTGGCGCAAGCATCGTAAGGCGGCGCGCCCGATGCGGCCACATGCCGCAGGGCAAAGCGGCTGCTGCGGCGCAGGAAACCTTTTTTGTTACAACGACTTGCGATCATTGCAGTACAATGTTCATCTGTTTCAACCGTTGCTTTCGTTTTTCTGACAGTCGCGAGCCCCGGCTGGCGTCGTCGTTCCACAGGTAAAGGCCTTGTTGAATTCCTTGCTCGATTTCCTCGCGCACGGCTTGCTCCGTTTCTCATGGTGGCAGATCGTGCTTTTCGCGCTAGCCGTCACGCACGTGACGATCATCGGTGTGACGGTTTACCTACACCGTTGCCAAGCTCACCGCGCGCTCGATTTGCATCCCATCGCCAGTCATTTCTTCCGCTTCTGGCTCTGGACGACCACCGGCATGCTGACGGGTCAGTGGGCGGCGATTCACCGCAAGCACCACGCCAAGTGCGAAACGGAGGAAGACCCGCACAGCCCCCAAACGCGCGGAATCTGGAAGGTGCTGCTCGAAGGGGCCGAACTCTATCGCACCGAAGCGAAGAACGAGGAAACGATCCGCCGCTTCAGCCACGGCACGCCCAACGACTGGATGGAGCGCAATGTTTATACGCGTTACCCGATCCTCGGCGTGAGCCTGATGATGGTGGTCGATGTGGCGCTCTTCGGCATCGTCGGCCTCAGCGTATGGGCCGTGCAGATGATCTGGATCCCGTTCTGGGCGGCTGGCGTCGTCAACGGCCTCGCGCACTTCTGGGGTTACCGCAATTTCAACTCCGCTGACGCGAGCACGAATATCTTCCCCTGGGGCATCCTGATCGGCGGCGAGGAACTGCACAACAATCACCACACTTATGCGACCTCGGCCAAGCTGTCGAACAAGTGGTTCGAGTTCGACATCGGCTGGGCCTATATCCGCATTCTGTCGGTGCTGGGGCTGGCGAAGGTGAAGAAGCTCGCGCCGACACCGCGTCTCATCGCACGCAAACCCGCGCTCGATTACGACACGCTGCAGGCCGTCCTCTCGAATCGCTACGAGGTCATGGCGCGCTACGCGAAGACGGTCAAGCGCGCGTATCGCCAGGAGCTTGCGCGCTTGAAGGAGATCGGCGCGCGCGAAAAGTACATGCTGATGCGCAACGCGCGCACGTGGTTCCACCAGGAGAAGGAAGGCCTCGACGAACCGCAGAAACGTCAGCTCCCCGAGATTTTCGCCGACAGCCAGACGTTGCGCACGTTCATCGAGCTGCGCGAGGAGCTGGCCGCAATCTGGGATCGTTCCAACGCTTCGCGCGAACAGTTGCTGGCTCAGTTGCAGGACTGGTGTCATCGCGCCGAACAAAGCGGCATCAAAGCGCTGCAGGAGTTCGCCCTGCGGCTGCGCCGATACGCCTGAGCGCGAATTCCATTAAAATTTCGAGACGTCACACAACACCCCGCGCTGGCGGGGTGTTGTTTTTTGTAGCGTCAGCTATACATGGGCCGCAAGCGGAATGGCCCAAGCGCCCCTGGTATGGGACCGGAGATCAAGATGGCTTCGACGATCAAGACTGTCGAGTTCGATAAGCCGCTCGTAACGAGCGCGGCCGGCGCGGTATGCGGCGTCGGGCAGGCGTGGGCCAAAGTCACGCCTGCGCCGTCGCCCGAAGAGCGCAAGGCACTCAAGGCACGTATCCGTGAGTTGCTCGTACGCGAGAAGGCCGTGCTCGTCGCGCATTACTATGTCGATCCGGAGCTGCAGGAACTGGCCGACGAGACGGGCGGCTGCGTTGCCGACTCGCTCGAAATGGCCCGTTTCGGCCGCGATCACGAGGCGCAGACGCTCGTGGTCGCCGGCGTCCGGTTCATGGGCGAAACAGCCAAAATCCTGAGCCCTGCCAAACGCATCCTGATGCCCGATCTCGACGCGACGTGCTCGCTCGACCTCGGCTGTCCGGCAGACGAGTTCTCGGCGTTTTGCGACGCGCACCCCGATCGCACCGTAGTCGTTTATGCGAATACGAGCGCCGCGGTCAAGGCGCGGGCGGATTGGATGGTCACATCGTCCATCGGACTCGAGATCGTTGCCGATCTGCACGCGCGCGGCGAGAAGATTCTCTGGGCGCCCGATCGCCATCTGGGTCAATACATCCAGAAGAAAACGGGCGCCGACATGCTGCTGTGGCAAGGCTCCTGCCTCGTACACGACGAGTTCAAGGGCATCGAGCTCGACTTGCTGCGCGCCGAATACCCCGAGGCGAAGGTCCTCGTCCATCCGGAGTCCCCGGAGAGCGTGGTGGCGCAAGCCGATGTCGTCGGTTCCACGACGCAGCTCATCGACGCGGCCAGGCGGCTGCCGGCGACTCACTTCATCGTCGCGACCGATCTCGGCATTCTTCATAAGATGCGCCTCGCCGCACCCGGCAAGACGTTCATCGAAGCGCCGACCGCCGGCAACAGCGCAACCTGCAAGAGCTGCGCGCATTGCCCGTGGATGGCGATGAACGGCGTTGCGAATCTTGCCGACGTGTTGGAGCGGGGGACGAACGAAATCTTCGTCGATCGCGCCATCGGCGAGCGGGCTCGCCTGCCGATCGACCGGATGCTTGCTTTCGCGGCGGAGCGCAAGGCGCGCGTCCAGGCAAGCGGCGATCTCGCGCGCGACGCTGCGCTCTTTGCCAACGTGGGTGCCGCATGACGAGCGCACGGCCGATGCAAGCTATGTCACGGGCAGAGCCCAAGGAAGCCGCCGCCGTGTCGCCTTTGTTTGCCGAAATCCAGGCCGAGTACGGTGACGCATTCGATGCGGCGCTCGCACGCAATGTCGCCGACGCGCTCGCCGAGGATATCGGCGATGGCGATCTCACAGGCCGGCTCGTCCCGGCTGACAGTGTGCGCGATGCCCGCGTCGTCGTTCGCGAAGATGCGGTGCTGTGCGGCGTGCCGTGGTTTGCCGCCGTGATGCGCCAGGTCGACCCGGCGATCAAACTTCATTGGCGGTACCGCGAGGGCGATCGCATGGCGCCCGATTCGGAGGTCTGCACGATGCGCGGTCCTGCGCGCGCGCTGCTGACCGCGGAACGCAACGCGCTCAATTTTCTGCAATTGCTGTCGGGCGTGGCCACGGCGACGCGCCGCTACGCCGACATTGTCGCGGGCACGCGCGCGCGCATTCTCGACACGCGCAAGACCTTGCCCGGGCTGCGGCTCGCTCAGAAATATGCCGTACGTGTCGGTGGCGGGGCGAATCAGCGGCTTGCGCTCTACGACGGCATCCTCATCAAGGAAAACCATATCGCCGCGGCGGGCAGCGTGGGCGCCGCCCTCGATGCCGCCTACGCGCTCGACGCCGGCGTCTCGATTCAGATCGAGGTGGAGACGCTCTCGCAACTGGAGTCAGCGCTCGCGCACGGCGCTCAATCGATCCTGCTCGACAATTTCTCGTTCGACGCAATGCGCGACGCCGTCAAGCTCACGGCGGGCCGGGCGGTGCTGGAAGTGTCGGGCGGCGTCAACCTCGATACGGTGCGCGCGATTGCCGAGACCGGTGTCGATCGGATCTCGATCGGCGCGTTGACGAAGGACGTGCGCGCGACCGATTACTCGATGCGAATCGTCTGAGCCGTCACGTCGCGCCCAGTCACGCTTGCCGGTTGCGCACGCGCTCGGGGGCCAGTACGGTGGGCAGTGCCTTCGGCAGCGCCGACGGCCAATCGCGCGAGAAATGCAGCCCGCGGCTTTCGCGCCGCGAGCGGGCGCTCTCGACGATGAGCGAGGCAACATCGACGAGATTGCGCAGTTCCAGCAGATCCCGGCTGACCTTGAAGTTCGTGTAGTACTCCTGAATCTCGTCCCGCAGCAGCGCGATCCGATGCCTCGCCCGTGCCAGCCGTTTGTCGGTGCGCACGATACCGACGTAGTTCCACATGAGCCGCCGTAATTCGTCCCAGTTATGGGCGACGACGACCTCTTCGTCGGGATCGGAAACGCGGCTTTCGTCCCAATCGGGCAGCGGCGCGTGAGCGGCGGCTTCGAACCCATCGCTTTGGATGGCCGCGGACGCGGCGCGCCCAATGACGAGGCATTCGAGCAGCGAGTTGCTGGCAAGCCGGTTCGCGCCGTGCAGCCCTGTGCAGGCCGTTTCGCCGACGGCAAAGAGCCCGGCCAAGTCGGTGCGGCCGGCCAGATCCGTGACGACCCCGCCGCAGGTGTAATGGGCCGCGGGCACGACGGGAATCGGATCTTTCGTGATATCGATGCCGAACTCGAGACAGCGCGCGAGGATCGTCGGGAAGTGCTCGTGCAGGAAAGCAGCCGGCTGATGGCTGATGTCGAGATAGACGCAATCGATGCCGCGCTTCTTGATTTCGAAGTCGATGGCGCGCGCGACGATATCGCGTGGCGCGAGCTCGGCGCGTTCGTCATGAGCCGGCATGAAACGCGTGCCGTCGGGCAGCAGCAGGCGTCCGCCTTCGCCGCGCACGGCTTCCGTGATCAGGAATGACTTCGCGTAGGGGTGAAAGAGGCATGTCGGGTGGAACTGGATGAACTCCATGTTCGAGACCCGGCAGCCCGCACGCCATGCCATGGCAATCCCGTCGCCGGTGGCCGTGTCGGGATTCGTTGTATAGAGATAGACCTTGCCGGCGCCGCCCGTGGCCAATACCGTGTTCGGCGCTTGCAGCGTGACGGTGCGCCCGCTCGTGAGGTCCAGCGCATACAGGCCATGGCAGCGGCGGCCCGGAAGACCGAGGCGATCGGACGTAATGAGATCTATCGCGTAGTGATCTTCGAGCAGCGTGATGTTCGGGTGACGGCGCACGCATTCCGAAAGCGTGGCGACGACGGCATGGCCCGTGGCATCGGCTGCGTGAATGATCCGCCGGTGGCTGTGGCCGCCCTCACGCGTCAGGTGGAAGCCGAGTTCGGCCGCCGCGTCACGCGTGAACGGCACGCCTTGCGCGATCAGCCATTCGATCGCCGTGCGGCCGCCTTCGACGATAAAGCGGGTTGCCGCTTCGTCGCAGAGCCCGCCACCGGCGACTAGCGTGTCGTTGACGTGATTTTCGATGCTGTCCGCGGAATCGAGCACCGCTGCGATGCCGCCTTGCGCCCAGTCGCTCGCACCCTCGGTCATCGAGCGTTTCGCCACGACGGCCACGCGCCGCGTCTCGGCGAGATTCAGTGCAACGGTCAACCCTGCCAGCCCGCTGCCCACGATCACGACATCGAAATTCATGTTTTGTCCTTGTCCTCAGTCTCGGGCTCGGCGTCGCCTGGCTGTTTGCAACGAAGCCATGCGCAAAAAGCCCCGCACGAGGGCGGGGCTTTTCGTTGTCTTCAGGCTCGCCGAAAACCAGATTACTTGATCTTGGTTTCCTTGTACTCAACATGCTTACGGACGACGGGATCGAACTTCATGATCGCCATCTTTTCCGGCATGTTGCGCTTGTTCTTGGTCGTCGTATAGAAGTGACCCGTACCCGCGGTCGACTCGAGCTTGATCTTGTCGCGTGCGCCTTTCGCCATGATTTACTCCTTAGACTTCGCCGCGTGCGCGCAGATCGGCGAGCACGGAATCGATGCCGTTCTTGTCAATGAGGCGCAGGCCGGCGTTCGAGATGCGCAGGCGCACCCACCGGTTTTCGCTCTCCACCCAGAAACGGCGGTATTGCAGGTTCGGCAGGAAGCGCCGCTTCGTCTTGTTGTTCGCGTGGGAAACGTTGTTGCCGCTCATCGGCGCTTTCCCAGTTACTTGGCATACGCGTGCCATATGAGAGCACTCCTAAAACGCTTTTATTCGGGGTTCGAGCCTCGGCTCAAGCCGGCTGGCCAACTCTGGCCAACTGCCGGACCTGACGATTCTTACCGCTTCTTACGTTACGAATCGGGGCTGCGGAACGTGTTGGAAAAGAGGTAGACGGCGATTCTAGCAGAAAAAGAGCCGATAAATCAAACCGAATTTGCGTTTCGCCCGCCGGGCCGCCGCCAGCCGGTGCTGCGCACATCAAAGCCACCCGGCGTGCGCGAACGAGAAAACGGCGCTGCGGCCCACCACGAGGTGATCGACGAGCTTGATGTCGACGAGCGCCAGGGCGTCGCGCAGCATGCGGGTGAGCTGGCGGTCGCTCGCGCTCGGCTGGGCCGCGCCCGAGGGGTGATTATGCGCCACGACGAGTGCGGCGGCATTGACGGCCAACGCACGGCGCACGATCTCGCGCGGGTAGACGGCCATGCGCGTGAGCGAGCCGCGCGCGCTTTCCTCGCTGTCGATGAGTCGGTGGCGCGCGTCGAGGAACAAGCAGACGAATACCTCGTACGGCCGGGTACCGATCAGCAGGCGCACGTAGTCTTCCACCGCGGCGCTCGAATCGATGAATGGCATCTCGCGGGCCTTTTCGGCGAGCGCGCGACGGGCCATCTCCACGACCGCAAGCAATACGGCCGTTTTGGCCGGCCCGATGCCGCGCAGTCCCCGGAAGTCGGCCGGTGTTGCCTCGAGCATGCTGCGCAGCGAGCCGAAACGCTCGAGCAGCGACCGGGCGAGTTCGAAGACGTCGCGCCCGGGCAAGCCGCAGCCAAGGAAAATGGCGATGAGCTCCGTGTCGGAAAGCGCGCCCGCTCCGGCGCCGAAGAGCCGCTCGCGCGGCATGTCGCGCGGGCGCCGGTCCTGCGCCTCTTTTTCTCCCATGCCGGCGATGGGACAGGAACTATAAGAACTATCCCGCATCAACGCTCTCCCACCATCGCAAGCCGCCGCGGCGGTGTGTCCGGCCGCGTCTTCGCCGCCCATGCGTGCCCACCGCCAGGTGACTTACAATACAGACTTTGCGTCGGGCGACGCGGCCGCGGCGGCTTTGCGTTGCATGCACGGCGCGCACCCTGCGCTCCGACCGAACGAGTTATTCCCATGAGCATCATCGATCTCTCCGAAGTAAAACCCGGCTCGCACGTCACCCTCCATTACCGGCTTGCACTGGCCGACGGCGCCGACATCGTCAATACCTTCGGAGACAAGCCGGCCACGCTGCTCGTCGGGGCGGGGCAAATCGCGCCGCCGCTGGAAGACATTCTCGTGGGGCTCAAGACGGGACACCATTCCACCTTCCGGCTAGGCGCGGGAAAAGCCTTCGGCGAGCGCAATCCCGAACTGGTTCAGCGCGTCGCGCTGGCCGCCTTGCGCGAAAACGGCATGGTCGACGAGGATTTCACCCCGGGCGACGTGATCGAATTCAACGCGCCGGACGGCGGCCGCTATGCGGGCGTGCTCAAGGAGGTCGGCGAAACGTCGGCGCTTTTCGACTTCAATCACCCGCTCGCGGGCCAGGCGCTCACGTTCGAAGTGAAAATCATCGGAATTTTGTAAGACATGAGCTTCATGGAAACTTCCCTCGCCACCGCCGAAATCCTGCTCGCCCAGCCGCGCGGCTTTTGCGCGGGCGTCGATCGCGCGATCGAAATCGTCGAGCGGGCGATCAAGCTGTTCGGTGCGCCGATCTACGTGCGGCACGAGATCGTCCATAACGCCTATGTCGTCGAGGACTTGCGCAAAAAGGGCGCGGTCTTCGTCGAATTGCTCGAGGAAGTACCGGCGGGCAGCACGGTCATCTTCAGCGCGCACGGCGTATCGAAGGCCGTGCGCGACGAGGCCGATGCGCGCGGACTGCGCATTTTCGACGCGACCTGCCCGCTCGTGACGAAAGTGCACATCGAGGTCGCGAAGATGCGGCAAGAAGGCCTCGATATCATCATGATCGGCCATAAGGGGCACCCCGAGGTCGAGGGGACGATGGGGCAGTGCGCCGAGGGCATGTATCTCGTCGAGAGCGTCGAGGACGTCCATTCGCTCGAGCCGGCCGACCCCGAGCGCATCGCATTCGTCACACAAACGACACTTTCCGTGGATGATGCGTCGGAAATCATTTCGGCGCTGAAATCCCGCTTCCCCTCCATCCGCGAGCCGAAAAAGCAGGATATCTGCTACGCCACCCAAAATCGCCAGGATGCGGTCAAATTCATGGCACCGCAGTGCGATGTCGTAATCGTCGTCGGCAGCCCCAACAGCTCGAATTCGAACCGGCTTCGGGAAGTTGCGCAAAAGCGCGGCGTGCCCGCCTATATGGTCGATGCGCCCGAACAGATCGATCCCGCCTGGGTCGAGGGCAAACGCCGCATCGGCGTGACGGCCGGCGCCTCGGCTCCCGAAGTGCTGGCGCAGGCGGTGATCGGCCGGTTGCGCGAACTCGGCGTGCGCAACGTGCGCGCGCTGGAAGGCATCGAGGAGGGCATCGCTTTCCCGCTGCCGCGTGGCCTCACGCTGCCCGAGTAAGCTTTGCTGCCGACAGCCTCGGCGATTTCTTTTCTCAAAAAAAGCGCGCCCTCGAGCGCGCTTTTTTATTCGCCATTCGCGCCGGCCTTGCGTGGTTGCTCCTCAAAATGTCGGCAGGATTGCAACCGGGTTGCAATCCTGGCCAAATAGATACCTCAAAAAAAGGTTGCAATGCAGGAAAACCCTGCCGATCCCCTTTATTGGCCAGCCCTCAATTGGAGTTACAATGCGCGCGTCCTAAAGGTCCGGTGACCTTCGGCACTAGTTTCGGCAAGGCGCAGGAGACCGAGTTAATGCATGTCCAGTTTGCTTACGCCGCGATCGGCAAATCGAGCAGCGGCGAGGCGAGCGATGGCGAGGCGGCGGTGGTGTTCGCCGCCCGCGCAATCGGCACGGCTTTCGCGGGAACGACGCAGGACTGGCGTTTCCGGCCGGCTTGCGCGGGCATCGCCCGGAATCGTCCGACGAATGGCGGTGCCGTGACGGCGCCCGCCATGGCACCGGTTCATCGCAGTAACGAAGAAGCAGTAGTCCGACGGCACCGCTACCCGACGGTGCCGTTTTTGCATCCGCCTCATCGGGCCGGCCGCCGGATCACGGCTACTTGCGGCGCGTGTGAGGCGGCCAACCCTTACCGGTTTTTTTATCAGTACCCGCAGTGCCGTTGCGATTTTCGTCAACCGTCCGCATTACGGCGGACACCGGGCGCAAATCCAGTCGCACTGGCTAAGGAGCTTTAAATGGATATCTTCATCCAGCAGATCCTCAACGGTCTGGTGCTCGGCTGCGTCTATGCCATCATCGCACTGGGCTACACAATGGTGTACGGCATTCTGGGCATCATCAACTTCGCCCACGGCGACGTGCTGATGGTCGGCGCGATGGTCGCGTTATCGACCATCTCGGTGCTGCACAACCACTTCCCCGGACTCGGCAACATCCCGACGTTGATCATCGGGCTCATCGTTGCGGCCGCGGTGTGCGCGGTCGTCGGCTACGTGATCGAACGCGCCGCCTATCGGCCCCTGCGCCGGGCGCCGCGCCTCGCGCCGCTCATTACCGCAATCGGGGTATCGATCCTGCTGGAGACGCTGGCCATGATGATCTGGTCGCGCAACCCGCTGCCGTTCCCGCAGCTCTTGTCGACCGATCCGATCAACGTCATCACCGCCGGCGAGAACAATCCGGGCGCGGTCATCTCGATGACGGAAATCGTGATCATCGCCGTTGCGTTCCTCGTCATGGGCGGCCTGCTGCTGCTCGTGCACAAGACGAAGCTCGGCCGCGCGATGCGCGCGATCGCCGAGAACCCGAACGTCGCGAGTCTCATGGGCGTGAACCCCAACTTCGTCATCTCGGCAACCTTCATGATCGGCTCCGCGCTCGCCGCGCTGGCCGGCGTCATGATCGCGTCCGAATACGGCAACGTGCACTTCTACATGGGCTTCATTCCCGGCATGAAGGCGTTCACGGCAGCGGTGCTGGGCGGCATCGGCAACCTCGGTGGCGCAATGGTCGGCGGTGTGGTGCTCGGCCTGATCGAACAGCTTGGGGCCGGCTACATCGGCAATCTGACGGGCGGTGTGTTCGGCAGTAACTATCAGGACGTATTCGCATTCATCGTGCTGATCATCGTCCTCGTCTTCCGTCCGTCGGGTCTGCTCGGCGAGCGCGTGGCAGACCGTGCGTAAGGGCAAGGAGCAAGAAACATGACCTCAATTCAACCGATCGAGCCGTCCACGACGCTCATCCCTGAAAAGAACGCAGCGAAGACCCTCGTCGTCGGTGTGCTGACAGCCGCTCTCGTGATCGCGGCCCCGCTTCTGATCGGCGCAGCCGGCGGCAACTACTGGGTGCGCGTGCTCGACTTCGCGATGCTCTATGTGATGCTCGCGCTGGGCCTGAACGTCGTGGTCGGCTTCGCCGGCCTGCTCGATTTGGGCTACATCGCCTTTTACGCGGTGGGGGCCTACACGGCGGCGCTGCTCACTTCGCCCCACCTCTCGAACCAGTTCGAGTGGATCGGCCATATGTTCCCCGGCGGCATCCATGCGCCGTACTGGGTGGTCGTGCCGATCGCGATGGGGCTCGCCGCGTTCTTCGGTGTGCTGCTTGGCGCTCCGACGCTGCGGCTGCGCGGCGATTACCTCGCCATCGTGACCTTGGGCTTCGGGGAAATCGTCCGGATCTTCATGAACAACCTCGACCGTCCGGTGAACATCACCAACGGGCCGCAGGGCATTACGGGTGTCGACCCGGTTCACGTGGCCGGCTTCAATCTGTCGCAAACGCATACGCTGTTCGGCATGCAGCTGCCGTCGGTCTACATGTATTACTACCTGTTCGTGCTGTGTTCGTTGTTCGTCATTTGGGTTTGCACGCGGTTGCAGCACTCGCGTATCGGTCGCGCCTGGGCCGCCATTCGCGAAGACGAAATCGCCGCCAAGGCGATGGGCATCAACACGCGTAACGTGAAGCTGCTCGCATTCGCGATGGGCGCATCGTTCGGCGGCCTGTCGGGAGCGATGTTCGCGGGCTTTCAAGGCTTCGTGTCGCCCGAATCGTTCACGTTCTGGGAATCGGTCGTTGTGCTGGCTTGCGTGGTGCTCGGCGGCATGGGCCACATTCCGGGCGTGATCCTCGGAGCGGTGCTCCTCGCTATCTTCCCCGAATTCCTGCGCTCGACGATGGGTCCGCTGCAGCACTGGATCTTTGGTCACCAGATCGTCGATACGGAAGTGATCCGTCAGTTGCTCTACGGCCTCGCCATGGTGCTCATCATGCTCTATCGCTCGGAGGGTCTGTGGCCCGCGGCGAAGCATGAGGACCGAATCGCGAAACTGGCCAAGCGCGGCAGCAAGAAGCCGGCGCGCGCCTAATGCCCGAAGCCAAGGCTGGAGATATTTCTATGAGCAACAAATCCATTCGTTTGTCCGTCACGGGCGTGAACAAGCGCTTCGGGGGGCTGCAAGCGCTGTCCGACGTCGGCTTGAAAATCGAGGAAGGACAGATCTACGGTCTGATCGGCCCGAACGGAGCCGGCAAGACGACGTTCTTCAACGTGATCACCGGCCTTTACACGCCCGACTCGGGCGAGTTCAGGCTCGACGGCCAGGAATACAAGCCGGAAGCCGTCTACCAGGTGGCGAAGGCGGGGATCGCGCGTACCTTCCAGAACATCCGCCTTTTCGGCGGCATGACGGCGCTCGAAAACGTCATGGTCGGCCGTCACGTGCGCACGAAGCACGGCCTGTTCGGCGCAGTGTTCCAGACGCCGGCCGAGCGCCAGGAAGAGCGCGAGATCAAGGAGCGCGCGCTGGAGCTGCTGGAGTACGTGGGCGTGCTGCAATACGCCGACTACACGGCGCGCAACCTCTCGTACGGCCATCAGCGCCGGCTCGAGATCGCGCGCGCGTTGGCGACCGATCCGAAGCTGCTCGCGTTGGACGAGCCGGCTGCGGGCATGAACGCGACGGAAAAGCTCGAGCTCACCAAGCTGCTCGACAAAATCCGTGGCGACGGCAGGACGATCCTGCTCATCGAGCACGACGTGAAGCTCGTGATGCACCTGTGCAATCGCATGACGGTGCTCGATTACGGCAAGGTGATCGCTGAAGGTCTGCCGCAGGATGTGCAGAAAGACCCGAAGGTGATCGAGGCATATCTCGGAGCGGGGGTCCACTGATGGCTACGGCAATGTTGAAAATCAAGGGCCTGCAGGTCAATTACGGCGGCATTCAGGCGGTCAAGGGCGTCGACATGGAGGTCGCTCAGGGCGAGCTCGTCACGCTGATCGGCGCGAACGGCGCAGGCAAGACCACGACGATGAAGGCCATCACGGGCCTGAAGCCCTATTCGGCGGGCGATATCGAGTACAACGGTCAATCGATCAAGGGCGTGCCGCCGCACGAACTGCTCAAGCGCGGTCTGGCGATGGTGCCGGAAGGGCGCGGCATCTTCGCGCGCATGTCGATCGTCGAGAACATGCAGATGGGCGCGTATCTGCGTAACGATACGGACGGCATCAAGAAGGACGTCGAGCGTATGTTCGGCTTCTTCCCGCGCTTGAAGGAGCGGGCGAGCCAGCTCGCGGGCACGCTCTCGGGCGGCGAGCAGCAGATGCTGGCGATGGCGCGCGCCGTGCTGTCGAAGCCTAAGCTGCTGTTGCTCGACGAACCGTCGATGGGTCTCTCGCCGATCATGGTCGAGAAAATCTTCGAGGTCGTGAGGGAGATTTCGAAGGAGGGCATCACGGTGCTGCTCGTGGAGCAGAACGCGCGGCTCGCGCTGCAGGCTGCGGATCGTGGCTATGTGATGGACTCCGGCGCGGTCACCATGTCGGGCAACGCGAAGGATATGCTCGACGATCCGAAGGTGCGCGCCGCCTATCTCGGTGAGTAAGAGCCAGTCGTGACCGGGCGGGTCCGCCCGCCCCAACGAGAAAGGCCGCATGTTCTTGCATGCGGCCTTTCTCGTTTATCGGCGGTCACCGCGGGGCACAGTGTATGGCCCCGCGGCGCACGGTCAGAGCGAGTCGAGCACCTCCCGCAGCATCGCCATCATCTGATCGATTTCCTCGGTGGTCACGTTCAGCGCCGGCATGAAGCGCAGCAGGTTCGGACGCGCAGCGTTGAGCAGCAGGCCATCGGGCTGCATGAGGCGGGCCTTTTCGACGATCTGCGGGCCGATGTCCTTGCCGAGCAAGAGCGCTCGCAAGAGGCCTTCGCCGCGCTCGCCCTCGAAGCCGCGTTCCGCGGACAACTCGATGAGCCGTTCGCGCAGGTACTCGCTGCGCTCACGCACGCCTTCGAGGAAGCCGGGCGCCGTCAATTGCGAGAGCACGGAGTAGCCGACGGCCGTCATGAGCGGATTGCCGTTGTAGGTGCCGCCTTGATCGCCCGCGTCGAAGCACGCGACGTCGGCCTTCGAGAGCAGCGCGGCAAGCGGTACGCCGCCGCCGATGCCCTTGCCGAGCGTCATGATGTCGGGCTCGATGCCGGACAGCTCGTAGGCGAAAAGCGTGCCCGCGCGACCGCAGCCGCTTTGCACTTCGTCGACGATCAGCAGCACGTTGTGCCGCTGCGTCAATGCCCGCAGCTCCCGCATGAATTCGCGCGTGGCGGGAATCACGCCGCCTTCGCCCTGGATCGGCTCGAGCATGACGGCGACCGTCTTGTCGCCGATCAGTCGCTCGACCGACGCAATGTCGTTGAGCTCGGCCTTGGGAAAGCCCGGGACCTGCGGCGCGTAGATCGTGTCCCAGCCGGGTTTGCCGCTCGCGGACATCGTGGCGATCGTCCGTCCGTGAAAGCTGTGATCGAACGTGATGATCTCGTATGCGCCGTTCTTGAATTTCCGGCCCCACTTGCGCGCAAGCTTGATCGCGCCTTCGTTGGCTTCCGCGCCGCTGTTGGCGAAGAACACCTTGTCGAAGACGCTGTATTCGGTGAGCAGGCCGGCGAGCTTTGCCATCGGCTCGTTGTAGAAAGCCGGCGACGGATTGATCAACGTGCGCGCCTGCTTTTCGAGCGCTTCGATCATGCCGGGATTGCAGTGACCCAGGCAGTTCACGGCCCAGCCTTGAATGAAATCGAGGTAGCGCCTGCCTTCGTTATCGAAGATCCACGAGCCTTCGCCATGGGTGAAGACGACCTCGGGCCGGTTCGTGATGTACATCAGCGATTGCGTCGGGTATTCATTGAAATGCATGGGGCGCTCCGCGAGAGTGAGAGAAGGCAACGATCCGTAAAAATGAAAAAAGCCACGGGAGTCCGTGGCTTTCGCTGTTTGACCGGGTTTGCGCCTAGCGTTGTTGCTGTGAGGCGCGCATCCGCGACGAGCCGACGGCTTCCCAAGCGGGCAGCGAGCGGCGACGTCGGAAAAGGGTGTGCATGCGGTTCATGCGCGCAAGAATACGACAGCGCGCGCATCGATGCAATCGCTTCGTCGTGCCCGCGTTGCGCATCGCCATTGTGCCGGCGCATGTCACCCAATTGAAACCCACGCCGCCGTATGTCACACCGCGTTGGCGAGATCTGCTTCGCTCGTGAACGAATCGGCGTAGAACTCGTCGCCGGGCAGGCCATGATGACTCGTGAAGTCGCGCTGTGCCGCTTCGACCATGACCGGCGCGCCGCACGCATAGATCTGATAACCCGAGAGATCGGGCAAGTCCTCGATGACGGCGCGATGCACGAAGCCGGTCCGGCCGCTCCAGGCGTCGCTTGCGTCGGGCTCGGACAGCACCGGCACGAACTTGAAGTTCGGGTGATCCTTTTCCCATTGCTGCGCAAGGTCCATCAAATAGAGGTCCTTCTTGCGGCGACCGCCCCAATAAAGGGTCATCGGGCGTTCGAGGTTCCGGTGAAAAGCGTGCTCGATGATCGCCTTGATCGGTGCAAAGCCGGTGCCCGAGGCGAGCAGCACCATCGGCTTGGACGAATCCTCGCGCAGGAAGAACGTGCCGAGCGGGCCTTCGAAGCGAAGGATCTCGCGCTCTTTCATGGTGCCGAAGACGTGATCGGTGAACGTGCCGCCCGGCATGTGGCGGATATGCAGTTCGATCGGGCCTTCCTCGTGCGGTGCGTTCGCCATCGAATAGCTGCGGCGCTTGCCATCCTTCAGGATGAACTCGATGTACTGGCCGGCGAGGTACTGCAGACGCTCGTTGGCGGGCAATTGCAGCTTGAGTACGACGACGTCGTCGGCCCGGCGCTCGATGGCGTTCACGCGGCACGGCAGCTTCTTGACCTGCATATCGCCGACGCCGGCGATCTCGCGCACGTCGATGACGAGATCCGACTGGGCGGTGGCGCAGCAAAAGAGCGCCATCCCGCGCGTCTTTTCGTCGTTCGACAATGCCGACGACGAATGCGAACGCTGTTCGATCTGGCCCGACACGAGCGTGCCTTTGCACGAGCCGCACGCGCCGTTCTTGCAGCCGTACGGCAGGCCGATGTTCTGGCGCAGCGCGGCCGTCAGCACGGCTTCGTCGGGTTCCACTTGAAACTGCCGGCCGCTTTGCCGGAGGGTCACGTTATAGGCCATAGCTTTGCAACGAAGATGTCAATCCAGGGGCCGGCTACAATGCCGGCCATGAGAACCACACGACTTCTGCGGCGCTCACGCGTGCTGATCGTCGGATGCGGCGACGTCGGCCTGCGGGCGGCGGGCCTGCTCGTGCGCCGAGCCGCGCGAACGCGCGTCATCGCGCTGACGAGTCACGCCGAACGCGCGCCACTGCTGCGCGCCGCGGGCATCACGCCAATCGTCGGCGATCTCGACGTGGCGCGCAGCCTGCGGCGCCTGTCAGGTCTCGCGACGACGGTGCTGCATCTCGCGCCGCCACCGCCCGATGGCGATACGGACCCGCGTACCCGCGCGCTGGTTGCGGCGCTGACCGCGCCGGCGAAGCTGCGCGCCGCGCGTGGGCCCGTCGCACCGGCGGGTCGGCTGCGGGGCGCAGCCACACGCACGCAGCCATCAGCGGAGCGGCGACAAACGAGTATTGTACCCGACGCTTTCGTCGCGCCGCGGCGCATACGTCTCGTCTATGCGAGCACGACGGGAGTTTATGGGGATTGCGGCGGCGCCCTGATCGACGAAACGCGGCCCGTCAAGCCTGTGAACGCCCGCGCGAAGCGCCGTGTATGCGCCGAGCGGACGCTGCGGCGCGCGACGGCGCGCGGCGCGCTCGCCGCGAGCATCGTGCGGATTCCCGGCATCTATGCAGCTGATCGGCTGCCGCTGGCGCGCATCGAGCGCCGCATGCCGGCGCTCGTCGATGCCGACGACGTCTACACGAACCACATCCATGCCGACGATCTGGCGGCGATCCTGCTGCGCACGCTCGCTCGCGGCGCGGTTTCGCGGGTCTTCCATGCCAGCGACGACAGCGTATTGAAGATGGGGGAGTACTTCGACCGCGTCGCCGATGCGTACGGGCTCGCCCGCGTCCCACGCATTTCGCGCCAGCAGGCCGAGCAGCAGCTCGAACCCGTGACGCTCTCGTTCATGAGCGAGTCACGGCGCCTCGCCAACGGGCGCCTCGTCCGGGAGTTGCGCGTCAAGCTGCGTTATCCGAGCGTCGACGATTTTCTTGCGACGGTGCGTACCGGCCCCGGTCAATGACCGGCAAGCGCGCCCAACTCGTGCTCGCCGAGCCACTGCCAGGCACCCGGCTCGAGCGCATCGGGCAGTGCGAGCCCCCCGATCCGCTGGCGGTGCAGCGCTTCGCAGCGGTTGCCCGCCGCGGCGATCATGCGCTTCACCTGGTGATACTTGCCTTCGTTGATCGTCAGCTCCAGGCATCGCTCGCCGCGCGCGTGGACGGCCGCGGCGGCGAGCGGCTGACGCTCGCCGTGCAACAGGACCCCCGAGCGCAGCGCGGCGAGCTGCGCCTCGTCGAGCGCGTGGCGCGTTGTTGCCAGATAAGTCTTCGGAACCTTGCGCTTCGGCGACGTATAGGCATGCACGAATTGACCGTCGTCCGACAGTAGCAGCAAGCCGGTGGTGTCCTCGTCGAGCCGCCCGACGCACTGCACGCCTCGCGCCACCAGCGGCGCGGGCAAGAGCGCAAAAACGCTCAGGTGGTGCTGCGGTTCGCGCGAGCATTCGTAGCCGGCCGGCTTATTCAGCATCAGATAGGCGCGTTCCCGGTACTGCCAGCGGCGGGCGTCCACCTCGAATTCGAGCGCAGCCGTTGCGAACTCCGCGGTGGGCTCCTGGCAAACGGCGCCGCCGATACGCACGCGGCCTTCGGCAATCAACGCGCGGCACTGCCGTCGCGAGCCGAAGCCCTGCGTGAAGAGAATGCTTTCGAGGTCCATGGGGCAGTGCGCAAATAAATCGAGCGCATTCTACCAAGCGGCCGAACGTATCGATCGCCACGCGGCGCGCCGTCTCAACCCGCGATCGTCTTGTAGAGCACGTCCTTGAGCATCGCGAATACGGGGTTGTCGTTATCGTTGCGATGTACGAACAGCAGCTCGACGGGGCTCGCGGGCGTCGTGCGCACGGGCCGGTAGACCACGCCTTCGAACCGCAGCATGGCCGCGGCTGCGGGAATCAGCGCGACGCCGATGCCCGCGCGCACGAGCGCCAGCATCGAATGGATCTGACTCACGTACTCCACGATATCGGGCAATACGCCGGCGCGCTCCAGCAGGCCGCTGACGAGCTGATGAAAGTAGCGGGCCTCGTACGGCGAATACATGAGCAGCGGCTTGCCAGCGCAATCGGCGAGTGCGGGCCGCGCGGGCCACTGCTGGGCGGCCGCGACGGGCAACGCAAGCACGAGCGCTTCGCGCGTGCACGGCTGTGCGACGAGTTCGCCATGTTCGACGGGCGGGCGCAATAAACCGACATCGATTTGCCGGGCATCGAGCGCCTCGAGTTGCGCGCCGCTCACCATCTCCTTCAACGTGAGCCTCACGCCCGAGGAGGCCGCTCGTACCGCGCTGACGAGCGAAGGCAGCACGCCGTAGCCCACGGACGCCGTAAAGCCGATCGCGAGCGAACCCGCGGCGCCGGCCGCCACCCGACGAGCCGTCGCGGCGGCCTCGTCGGCCAGACGCAGGATGCGGGCCGCATCGGGCAGAAAACTGCGGCCCGCAGCGGTGAGCCTCACCGATCGGCTGCTGCGCTCGAACAGTTCGGTGCCGACCTGATGTTCGAGCAGACGGATTTGTCTGCTCAGCGGCGGCTGGGTCATGTGAAGCCGTTCGGCGGCCCGTCCGAAATGGAGTTCCTCGGCGACGGCCACGAAACAGCGAAGCTGGCTTAGTTCAAACATCGATTCAAAAGAGGTATTAATCGAGTCAGTCGTTATCTTGGACGTGAATCGTTCGCGGTGCAAGAATCGCCTCATTCTTCGTCAGGAACGCTTTCCACGCGCTATCAACATGACCCGCTATACGCCCACCGAATTCGCCCGCCAGATTGGCACTGGCTTGTTGTCGTTCCCGGTTACGCATTTCAAGGACGATTTGTCGTTCGACGAAAGTGCATACCGTGCCAATCTCGATTGGCTGTTCAGCCATCCCGCCGCGGGCCTGTTCGCCGCGGGCGGTACCGGCGAGTTCTTTTCGCTGACGCCGGCTGAGGTCAGCCGCGTGGTGCGCGCCGCCGTCGAGGAAACGGGCGGCCGTGTGCCCGTCATCGCCCCGGCCGGCTACGGCACGGCAATGGCCAAGGAGTTCTGCCAATCGGCCGAGGCTGCCGGCGCGGACGGCATTCTGTTGTTGCCGCCCTATCTGACGGAAGCGGCGACCGATGGCGTGGCCGCGCACGTCGAGCAGGTCTGCAATTCGACCAAGCTTGGCGTCATCGTCTATAACCGCGCGAATCAGATTCTCGATGAAGTCGCGCTCGAGCGGCTCGCCGAACGGTGCCCGAACCTGGTCGGCTTCAAGGATGGCGTGGGCGATCTCGAACTGATGACGCGCATCCACGCGCGCCTCGGCGACCGCTTCACCTACGTCGGCGGACTGCCGACGGCCGAAACGTTCGCGTTGCCGTACCTGACGCTCGGCGTGACGACCTACTCGTCGGCGATCTTCAACTTCCTGCCGAAGTTCGCGCTCGATTTTTATGCGGCGGTGCGCGCGAACGATCATGCGAAGGTCTATGCCGAGCTGAACAAGTTCGTGCTGCCTTACATTGCGCTGCGCAACCGCAAGCGCGGCTACGCGGTGTCGATCGTCAAAGCGGGCATGCGTGCGATCGGCCGTCCGGCCGGACCCGTGCGGGCGCCGCTCACGGATTTGACCGAGGCGGAGTTCGCCGAGCTGTCGCAGCTCGTGAGCCGCGTGCATGAGGTGCAAGCATGACGGTATCGGGCGAGCTCCTGATCGGAGCGGCGCGCGTCGCCGGCACGGCTGGCTCGTTTCGCGCGATCGAAGCCGCGACCGGTGAGGCACTCGAGCCGGCCTTCACGCTCGCGAGTCTCGACGAGGTGCTGCGTGCCTGCACGCTCGCCGAGGCCGCCTTCGATATCTACCGCGAGACGACGCCCACGGCGCGTGCCGCGTTTCTCGAAACGATTGCAACCGAAATCGAAGCGCTCGGCGATGAACTGATCGAGCGGGCGATGGCTGAAACGGCATTGCCGCGCGCGCGCCTCGAAGGCGAGCGTGCGCGTACCTGTAATCAACTGCGGCTGTTCGCGCGGCTTGCGAAAAGCGGCGATGCACTCGATGTGCGCGTCGATCCGGCGCTGCCCGAGCGCAAGCCCCTGCCGCGTGCCGATCTGCGCATGCGCCGGATTCCGCTCGGCCCGGTCACCGTGTTCGGCGCGAGCAATTTCCCGCTCGCGTTCTCGGTAGCCGGTGGCGACACGGCCGCTGCGCTTGCGGCGGGATGTCCCGTGATCGTGAAGGCGCACTCGGCGCATCCGGGTACTTCCGCGCTCGTCGGCAGTGCGGTGCAGCGCGCCGTTGCACGCTGCGAACTGCCCGAAGGCGTGTTCTCGCTGCTCTTCGCCGAAAAGGAAAAATCGGGCGCGCTCGTTGCCGATCCGCGTATTCAGGCCGTCGGCTTCACCGGCTCGCGCGCGGGCGGTATCGCGTTGATGCGCATCGCACAGTCGCGCCCCCAGCCGATTCCCGTTTACGGCGAGCTGAGCGCCGTCAATCCGGTGTTTCTGCTGCCGGCCGCGCTCGATGCACGTGCCGACGCGTTGGGCGCGCAGTTCGTCGATTCGTTGACGCTCGGCGCCGGCCAATTCTGCACGAACCCGGGGCTCGTGCTCGCGATCGACGGTGCCGGCCTGGACCGATTCCTGAGCGCGGCCAAAGCGGCGCTTGCGCAGCGCGCAGCTCAGCCGATGCTGACGCCTGGCATCAGCGAGGCTTATCGCCGCGGCGTCGACCGTCTGGAGTACGAGCCGAACGTGCGCTGTGTCGCGCGCGGCCTTGACAGCGAGGAGCCGAACCGCGGCCGGGCGGGACTTTACACGACCGATGCCGACAGCTTTCTCGCTCAGCCCGCGCTGCACGAGGAGATTTTCGGGGCGGCGGCGCTCGTGGTGCGTTGCCGCGACGCGGCGCAGCTCGCGGCCGTGTCGCGCTCGCTCGAGGGGCAACTGACGGCGACGCTTCACATGAACCCGGACGACGCGCGCGACGCCGTACTTGCGCGCACGTTGCTGCCGACGCTCGAGCGCAAGGCTGGACGCATTCTCGCGAACGGTTGGCCGACGGGCGTCGAAGTCACGCACGCGATGGTGCATGGCGGCCCGTGGCCGGCAACCACCGACGGGCGTTCGACTTCGGTCGGCACGGCGGCAATCGAGCGCTTCTTGCGGCCCGTTTGCTATCAAGACTTGCCGGACGCGCTGTTGCCGCAGGCATTGCGCGAAGCCAACCCATGGGGCGTGCGACGCCTCGTCGACGGACAACCGGCGCCCGGGGGCGCCTGAGAGCGGTCGGCAAACCGGCCGGGCCCAGGTCCGGTCAACGCAAGGCGTGCGCGAGCAACAAGCGAAGCGGCGCCAATAAACGGAGGAGACAATATGGAAATCAAGGCCCCCGCTGTCGGAGCCCAGAGCACCCCGACCGCATTGCGCGCGACGCGCGTGCGCTTTTTGATCCTCACGATGTTGTTCATCGTGACGACCATCAACTATGCCGACCGTGCCACGGTCTCGATTGCCGGCTCCGCGATGCAAAAGGACCTCGGCATGAGCGCCGTGCAGCTCGGCTACATCTTCTCTGCTTTCGGCTGGTCCTATGTGATCGCGCAGTTGCCGGGCGGCTGGCTGCTCGACAAGTTCGGTTCGCGGCGCGTCTATGGTGCGAGCATTCTGATCTGGTCGATCTTCACGTTCACGCAAGGCACGATCGGTTTTCTGACCGGCGCGGCCGCCGTGGGCGCCGTGTTCGCACTGCGCTTTCTCGTCGGCGTTGCCGAAGCACCGGCTTTCCCGGCCAACAGCCGCATCGTCGCAGCCTGGTTCCCCGCGAACGAGCGCGGCACCGCATCGGCCATTTTCAATTCGGCGCAATACGCCGCCACGGTCATTTTCGCGCCCATCATGGCGTGGCTCGTGCATAGCTTCGGCTGGCATCATGTGTTCATCGTCATGGGCGTGCTTGGCGCGATCGCCGCCGTCGCCTGGCAGGTGTTCGTGCGCGATCCGAAAGAGCACCCGCGCGTGAACCGTGCCGAGATCGAGTACATCGAGAACGGCGGGGGGCTCGTCGATATCGACCGTGCCGTGACCGCCGAACGCCGCAGCGGCCCGAACGTCGCCTACATCAAGCAGTTGCTGCGCAACCGCATGCTGATGGGTATCTATATCGCCCAGTACTGCATCAACGCGCTGACCTACTTTTTCATCACCTGGTTTCCGATCTATCTCGTCCAGGCACGCGGCATGTCGATCCTGAAGGCGGGCTTCGTCGCTTCGGTGCCCGCGGTGTGCGGCTTTCTCGGCGGCATCCTCGGCGGCATCATCTCCGATGCGCTGCTGCGGCGCGGCGCCTCGCTCTCGATCGCCCGCAAGGTGCCGATCGTGCTCGGGATGCTGCTGTCGATGAGCATGGTCATCTGCAATTATGTGGATGCGCAGGTGGTCGTGGTCGCGTTCATGGCGCTCGCATTCTTCGGCAAGGGACTGGGCGCGCTCGGCTGGGCGGTCAACTCCGATACGGCACCGAAGCAGATCGCCGGCCTTTCGGGCGCGCTCATGAACACGTTCGGCAACCTGTCGAGCATCACGACGCCGATCGCCGTAGGCTATATCGTCGGTCACACGGGTTCGTTCAACGGCGCGCTCGTCTTCGTCGGCTTGCACGGGCTCGTGGCATGCATTTGCTACATCTTCGTCGTCGGCAAGATCCAGCGCGTGGAACTCGCGCCGGTACGATGATCGGAAGCGATGAGCAGACAACGAACACGATAGGAGCGAATCAAGGTGGAGCAGCAAACGACGGACGACGGCAAGCAAGGCAACACACCGCGCGTGACCGGCATGCAGGTGATTCCGGTTGCGGGACGCGACAGCATGCTGCTGAACCTGTGCGGCGCGCATGGCCCGTTCTTCACGCGCAATCTCGTCGTGCTGAGCGATTCGGCCGGTCGCACCGGTGTCGGTGAAGTGCCGGGCGGCGAGGGGATTCGCGCGGCCCTGGAACGCGTGATGCCGCTCGTCATCGAGACCGAAATCGGCCGCATGAACGGCACGCTGAACGCGATCCGGCGTGCGCTGGGCGGCGGCGCCGATGCGGCGCATCGCGGCACGGTCTACGAAGTCGGCTCGCAAGCCGAATCCGCCGTGCTGCGCCAGCCGCACGAAATCAATCTGCGGATGGATAACGTGCTGACGGCCGTCGAGGCGGCGCTGCTCGATCTGCTGGGCCAGCATCTGGGCGTGCCGGTGGCCGAGTTGCTCGCGAACGGCCAGCAGCGCGACCGGGTGCCGATGCTCGCCTACCTGTTTTATATCGGTGAGCGCCGCAAAACCGACCTGCCGTATCTCGACGGCGCCGGCGCGCGCGACGGCTGGTTGCGCTTGCGTCACGAGGCGGCACTGACGCCGCAGGACATCGCGCGTCTTGCGGAAGCTGCGACGGACCGCTACGGGTTTGCCGACTTCAAGCTGAAGGGCGGTGTAATGGACGGCGACGAGGAAATGCAGGCCATCGCCGCCATCAAGGCCCGTTTTCCGAACGCGCGCGCGACGCTCGATCCGAACGGCGCGTGGTCGCTCGACGAAGCCATTCGGCTGTGCCGCGGGCAATCGCATCTGCTTGCCTATGCCGAAGATCCGTGCGGCCCCGAGAACGGTTATTCGGGGCGCGAGACGATGGCGGAGTTCAAGCGCGCCACGGGTATTCCCACGGCCACGAACATGATCGCGACCGACTGGCGTCAGCTCGGCCATGCCGTTTCGCTGCAAGCGGTCGATATCCCGTTGGCCGACCCGCATTTCTGGACGATGCAGGGTTCCGCACGCGTTGCCCAGTTGACGAGCGAGTGGGGCCTCACCTGGGGCTCGCATTCGAACAATCACTTCGATGTTTCGCTGGCGATGTTCACGCATGTCGCCGCGGCGGCCCCGGGGCCGATCACGGCGATCGATACGCACTGGATCTGGCAGGAGAGCGAAGAGCGGCTCACGCGCGAGCCGCTTAAGATCGTCGGCGGCACCGTGGGGGTGCCCGAGCGGCCGGGTCTCGGCATCGAGATCGACATGGACCGCGTCATGCGGGCTCATGAACTGTACAAGTCGCTCGGCAGCGGTGCGCGTGACGACGCGATGGCCATGCGCTATCTCGTGCCGGGCTGGACCTACGATCCGAAGCGGCCGAGTTTCGGGCGCGCGATGCGCGGCGCGAGCCGCACATAGTCAACGTCGAACATGCGATAGCACCAGCAACAGCAACTGCAACCGATACACCGATCCATGATGCCGAATGCTTCAAGTAAAACTCCGCTGATCGCGCGCATGCGCGTGGTTCCCGTCGCGGGCCGGGACAGCATGCTGCTCAACCTGAGCGGCGCGCACGGACCGTTTTTCACCCGCAACATCGTCATCGTCGAGGATAGCGACGGCCGTACCGGGCTCGGCGAAGTGCCGGGCGGCGAAGCCATTCGCACGACGCTCGAAGAGGCCGGCGCGCTGCTCGTCGGAACGCCGATCGGCCGCTGGCAGGATGCGCTCAATGCCGTGCGCCGGCGCTTCGCCGATCGCGACTCGGGCGGACGCGGCAACCAGACGTTCGATCTGCGGGTGACCGTGCACGCCGTGACGGCGATCGAAGCCGCGCTACTCGACTTGCTCGGCCAGTATCTCGACGTGCCGGTAGCCGCGCTTCTCGGCGAGGGACAGCAGCGCAGCCACGTGCCGATGCTCGGCTACCTCTTTTATATCGGCGATCGCGGGCGCACGAAGCTCGACTATCGTAGCGAGCCCGAGGCCGATAACGACTGGTTCCGGCTGCGCAACGAAGTTGCGCTGACGCCCCAGGCAGTCGTGAACCTCGCGGTGGCCGCGCGCGAACGCTATGGTTTCCGCGATTTCAAGCTCAAGGGCGGCGTGCTGCCCGGCGACGAGGAAATCGAGGCGGTAACGGCGCTGGCCAAGCGTTTTCCGGATGCGCGCATCACGCTCGATCCGAACGGCGCGTGGCCGTTGGCCGAAGCCATTCGTCTGTGCCGTGACAAGCACGATGTGCTCGCCTACGCGGAAGACCCGTGCGGCGCCGAAGGCGGCTACTCGGGCCGCGAGGTCATGGCCGAGTTCCGTCGCGCGACGGGGCTGCCCACCGCTACGAACATGATCGCGACCGACTGGCGCCAACTCGGCCATGCCGTATCGCTGCAATCGGTCGATATTCCGCTGGCCGATCCGCATTTCTGGACGATGCGCGGCTCGGTGCGCGTCGCGCAACTGTGCGCCGAATGGGGGCTCACCTGGGGCTCGCATTCGAACAACCATTTCGATATTTCGCTTGCGATGTTCACGCATGTCGCGGCGGCCGCGCCTGGCAACATCACCGCGATCGACACGCACTGGATCTGGCAGGACGGCCAGCGGTTGACGCGGGCACCGTTCGAGATCGTCGAAGGTCAGGTGGCCGTGCCCGAGCGCGGCGGCCTCGGTATCGAACTGGATGAAGAGGCGCTGGCCGAGGCGCACGCACTTTATCTCGAGCATGGGCTCGGCAGCCGCGACGACGCCGTCGCGATGCAGTACCTGATCCCGGACTGGAAGTTCGACAACAAGCGCCCGTGTCTCGTACGCTGAGCGCATGAATACCCGCCTGTCTGTCGCCCTCGCGATAGCCATTCGGCCGACAGACAGGCACTGAAGCAGTCACGATGGAGTCTCAAGCAATGTCCGCTTCCACCACTGCGCCCGCGCAGACCGCCGAGGGCGCGCTCACGATCCGCGTCGACGAGCGCGACAACGTTGCGATCGTCGTCAATGCCCGCGGGCTGCCCGCCGGCACGACGCTCCCCGACGGCACCATCCTCGCGCAGGGCGTACCGCAAGGACACAAGGTCGCCCTCGCCGATCTGGCCGAGGGCGACGCCGTGGTCCGCTACGGCGAGATCATCGGCTATGCCGCGAAGGCGCTGCCGCGCGGTAGCTGGGTCGACGAGCACGCCGTGCAGTTGCCGCAGCCGCCGGCGCTCGATGCGCTGCCGCTCGCCACGCGGCCCGCGCCCGATCTGCCGCCGCTCGAAGGCTACACGTTCGAGGGTTATCGCAATGCCGACGGGACCGTCGGCACGAAGAACGTCCTCGGGATCATGACGAGCGTGCAGTGCGTGGCCGGCGTCACCGATTACGTCGTCGAGCGCATCAAGCGCGAGCTGATGCCGCGCTATCCGAACGTGGACGACGTCGTCGCGCTCACGCACACGTATGGCTGCGGCGTAGCGATCAACGCGCCGGCCGCGATCGTGCCGATCCGCACGTTGCAGAACCTCGCCGTGAATCCGAACTTCGGCGGCGAAGTGATGGTGATCGGCCTCGGCTGCGAAAAGCTCGTGCCCGAGCGGCTCGTTCCGTCCGAGCTCGCCCCGGGCGGCCGCATCCCCATCGAAGTGGCCGGCAAGCCCGAATCGCCTGTGCTGTCGCTGCAAGACGAGGCGTATCACGGTTTCGGCGAGATGGTCGATGCGATCCTCGAGATGGCCGACAAGCGCCTTGCGCGCCTGAACGAGCGCCGGCGCGAGACCTGCCCCGCCTCCGATCTCGTGATCGGCGTGCAGTGCGGCGGCAGCGACGCGTTCTCGGGCGTCACGGCCAATCCGGCGGTCGGCTTTGCGGCCGATCTGATCGTGCGCGCGGGCGGCACGGTGATGTTTTCCGAAGTGACCGAAGTGCGCGATGCGATCCATCTGCTGACGCCGCGCGCCATCGACGAAGACGTCGGTCGCGCGCTCTTGCGCGAGATGGCCTGGTACGACGACTACCTGAGCGGCGGGCGCGCGGACCGCAGCGCGAATCCGTCGCCCGGCAACAAACGCGGCGGCTTGTCGAACGTCGTCGAAAAGGCGCTGGGTTCGATCGTCAAGTCGGGCACGAGCCCGATCGTCGACGTGCTCGGCCCGGGCGAGAAAATGCGGCGCAAGGGCCTCATCTTTGCTGCCACGCCGGCGAGCGATTTCGTCTGCGGCACGCTGCAGCTCGCCTCCGGCATCAACCTGCAGGTCTTCACGACGGGCCGCGGCACGCCTTACGGCCTGGCGATGGCGCCCGTCATCAAGGTGTCCACACGCAAGGCGCTGTCCGAGCGCTGGCACGATCTGATCGACCTCGACGCGGGCCGCATCGCGACGGGCGAGGCCAGCATCGCCGACATCGGCTGGGAGCTGTTCCGCATGATCCTCGACGTGGCGAGCGGCAAGCGCGAGGTGTGCGCCGACAAGCTCGGCTTGCGCAACGACCTCGTGCTTTTCAACCCGGCCCCGGTAACCTGATCCAGAGCTGCTCAGAGCTGACTCGACATGACGACTGAAACTCTCACGACCGCGGACCCGCTCTCGGGTGTCGGCACACATTGCGGGCGCATCCTGCTCACGGGCGCGGCGGGCAACCTCGGGCGCGTACTGCGCGAGCGCCTCACCCGGTATTGCGACGTGCTGCGCTCGTCGGACTTGGGCCCGATCGCCGATCTGCACGAAGGCGAAGAATCGATGCCTTGCGATCTGGGCGATGCCGCGGCGGTCGACGCGCTCGTGCGCGGCTGCGATGCGATCGTTCACTTCGGTGGCGTATCGGTCGAGCGTCCGTTCGAAGAGATTCTCCCGGCGAACATCCAAGGCACCTACAACCTCTATGAAGCGGCGCGCCGACATGGCGTGCGGCGCATCGTCTTCGCGAGCTCGAACCACGTCACCGGCTTTTACCGCCAGGACGAAGTCGTGAGCCCCGAAGACCCGCCGCGTCCCGACGGCTACTACGGGGTTTCCAAGGCCTTCGGCGAGCAACTCGCGCGTTTTTATTTCGATCGCTACGGCATCGAATCGGTCTGCGTGCGTATCGGCTCGTCGTTTCCGGAGCCGAAGGATCGCCGTATGCTGACGACCTGGCTCGGTTACGACGACCTCGAGCAGCTCGTGCGCCGCGCGATGTTCGTGCCGGAGGTGGGCTGCCTGATCGTGTACGGCGTGTCGGCCAATCGCGACTGGTGGTGGGACAACGACGCGGCCGCCGCGCGTATCGGCTATGTGCCCGCGCAAACGAGCGAACCGTGGCGCGCGCGTATCGAAAACGAGCAGCCGCCTCTGCCCGAAACCGACCCGGTGCGCCGCTATCAGGGCGGCGGGTTCGTGATCGTCGGCCCGTTCGGAGACTAGGGCGATGCGGCAAACGGTATCGATCGAGCGTATCGGCGCCATGCGGTGCGAGGTCGGCGAAAGCCCGGTCTGGCATGCGGGCGAGGGCGCGCTTTACTGGACCGACATTCCGCGCCGCATGCTGTGGCGCTGGCGCGCCGACGCGGGCGCCGTCGAGCAGTGGGCGCTGCCGGAAATGGCGGGCTCCGTTGCCATCACGGACGACGACGGCATTCTGTTGGCGATGGAATCCGGAATTTACCGTGTGCCGCGTCCCGATGCGGGTGGGCCGCTCGGCGAATGCACGCTGCTCGCGCGCGTCTCCCATCCGCGTGGCGATATGCGCTTCAATGACGGACGATGCGACCCGTGCGGCCGCTTCATTGCCGGTACCATGGTCCTCGATACGACGCTCGCGATGCCGGTTGGCACGCTGATGCGGCTCGATGCGGGCGCGGGGTTCACCGCGCTCGTCGACGGACTCATCGTCTCGAACGGCCTTGCGTTCAGCCCGGACGGACGTACGATGTACTTGTCGGACTCGCATGCGAGCCGGCAGATCGTATGGGCCTTCGATTACGACATCGACACAGGCGAGCCGCGCCGTCGGCGCGTGTTCGTCGACATGATCGTGCACGCGGGCCGGCCCGACGGCGCGGCGGTGGACGCCGACGGCTGCTACTGGATCTGCGGCAACGATGCGGGCGTCGTGCACCGTTTCACGCCCGCCGGCAAGCTCGATCGCAGCATCGAAGTGCCCGTTGCGAAGCCGGCCATGTGCGCATTCGGCGGCGCGCATCTCGATACGCTCTTCGTCACATCGATCGTGCAAGCTGGCGATCCGCTTTCGGGCGCTGTGTTCGCGTTGGACCCCGGGGTCACGGGACTGCGCGAACCGCTAGCGCGTCTTCAACCACGCCGCGAAGTTGAAAGGGCAACGAGCGGCACTCCATAACCGATAACCGCAAAGAGGCAACCGAGACCATGTTCAAAAACGGAGGAGACATGAAACGTACGCATTTCGCGCGACGCGCAGGCCATCTGGCGGCCGCAGTTTGTTTTTCGCTCGCGGCCGCGGCCGCGTCGGCCGAACCGGTCACGCTCAACATCGTCGATGTGGCCGGCAATCTCGCGCTGACCAAGCCGGGCTTCGAAGCGTTCAAGCAAGCGAACCCGAACCTCGTCAGCAACATCACGTACACGAACGCGCCGGCGCCGCAATTGCCGGGCAAGATCAAGGCGATGCAAGGTGCGGGCCGCTCGGATATCGACCTCGTGTTGACCGGGACCGACGCACTCGCGGCCGGTATCGAGCAGAAGCTGTGGATGACGCTGCCGTCGAAGATGATCGACGACGCGAATGCCAAGTACGCGCCGGGTCCGAAAGAGATGCAAAAACTCGCGCAAGGCGAGGGTCTCGAAGTGACGTTCATGCCGGCTGGACCGCTCGTGGAATACAACCCCGACAAGGTGCCGCCGAACGAAGTCCCGAAGACGCCCGAGCAACTGCTCTCGTGGTGCAAGGCGCATCCGAACAAGCTGATCTATGCGCGCCCGGCCAACTCGGGCCCGGGCCGTACGTTCCTGATGGGCCTGCCGTACATTCTCGGCGACAAGGATCCGCAGGATCCGATCAAAGGCTGGGACAAGACCTGGGCGTTTCTCAAGCAGTTGAACGAGTGCGTGCCGTACTACCCGGGCGGCACGTCTGCCGTCATGAAGGAACTCGGCGAAGGCACGCGTGACATGACCGTTACGGTAACGGGCTGGGACATCAACCCGCGCGCGCTCGGCGTCGTGCCGGCCGCCTTCAAGGTGCAGCCGTTCGACAACATGAAGTGGGTCAACGATGCGCACTACATGGTCATTCCGAAGGGCGTGGACAAGGCCAAGGTGGAAGTGCTCGAGAAGATGATGAACTTCATGCTCGAGAAGCCGCAGCAGGCAATGACATACGACGACGGCTACTTCTATCCGGGCCCCGCGATCGACGGCTTGACGCCTTCGGACGCTCCCGAAAAGAGCCGGGTCGTGTTGCAGAAATTCGGCCGGCCCGAGTATGGCGGCTGGCTCAAGAAGTATCCGAACGTCCAGCCGCTGCCGGCCGAGAAGATGGTCGAGGCGTTCAAGAAGTGGGACGCCGAGATCGGCGCGCAGAAGAAGTAATTTGAAGTGAACGCGGCGGGGTAGCGCGAGCCGCCCCGCCGGCCAGATGTCAGTCAGGAAATCATCATGAAGCATACTTTCGATCGGTTGCGTCTCAACTCGGTGTGCCGCAGCTTCGCTAATGCCGAAGGCGCTCACGTCGCGGCGCTTCAAGGGCTCGATCTCGCGATCGAGCGCGGCGAGTTCATCGCACTGCTCGGACCGTCGGGCTGCGGTAAATCGACGGCACTCAACTGCATCGCCGGCCTGCAGCCGTTGACCGGCGGCGAGATCTGGCTGGACGACAAGCGGATCGACGTGCTGCCGCCCGAGAGGCGCGGCTTCGGCATGGTCTTTCAGAACTACGCGCTCTTTCCGCATATGAGCGTGCTCGAGAACGTCGGGTTCGGTCTGCGCATGCGCGGCGCGCCCAAAGCCGAAATCGAGCGCCGTGCGCGTGCGGCTTTGCAGCTCGTGCAGCTCGTCGGCCACGAGCACAAGCTGCCGGGACAGCTCTCGGGCGGTCAGCAGCAGCGTGTCGCGATTGCGCGCGCGATCGTCATCGAGCCGCCCGTCGTGCTGATGGACGAGCCGCTGTCGAACCTCGATACGAAGCTGCGCATCGAGATGCGCGCAGAAATCCGCCGCATTCACGGCGAGCTCGAGCGCGCGACGATCTATGTCACGCACGATCAGGACGAAGCGCTTTCGATGGCGGATCGCATCGTCGTGATGAAAGAGGGTCTCGTACAGCAGGTCGCATCGCCGAAGGAAGTGTACGGCCGGCCGAAGAACCTGCATGTGGCGCGATTCATGGGCTATCGCAATGTCGTCGCCTGTACGCTCGAAGGCGCAGTGGGCGAGGGCGTGGCTGTCGCCGCGGGCGGCGTGAAATTCGTGGCCACGCCGATGGAAGAGTTCGACGCGAAATCCGCGATGCTCGCCATTCGCCCCGAAGACCTCGTTCGTGCGCAGCCTGGATCGACGAACGCTTTCGACGTCGACGTCGAAGTGGTCGAATACGGCGGCCGCGATTCGCTGCTCTTCGTCAAGGCGCCGTTCGGCAGGCTTTGGGCACGTGTGGAAGGCGAATTCGCGGAAGGCGAGCGTGTCACGCTTGCCATTGCCAGCGAGCGCGCGCTCGTCTATCGCGAGGAGCGCGCATCATGAGTGTGCTTTCGCTTTCGGGGCCGCGTGACGCGAAAGGATGGCTCGTCACGCCCGCACTCGGGTTCATTCTGGCGCTGTTCATCTATCCGTTCGCGTACGGGCTCGTGCTGTCGTTTCAGCCGATGAACGGCGGCGGCGTGCTGGCGAACTACGTTACGTTCTTCACCGACAGCGCGATGTGGCCGACGATCTTCGTCACGCTGAAGCTTGCCGTGCCGGCGACGCTCGTCAACGTGGGCTTGTCGGTGCCGGTCGCGTTCTCGTTGCGGCGCAAATCGCGGTACCAGAAGTTCGTGACCACGCTGCTCGTGATTCCGGTCACGCTTGGCACCGTGCTGATCGCCGACGGCATGCTCACCTACTTTTCGCCGAATGGCTGGTTCACGCAGGGCGTGCAGGCGCTGCATATGTATGGCGACGAAGTGCGGCTCACGCATAACTACTGGGGCGTGCTCATTTCGCTGATCGTCTCGGGCTTCCCGTTCGCGTTCCTGCTCACGCTGTCGTACGTGAGCGGCATCGACCCGACGCTGGCCCGTGCCGCGGCGACGCTCGGCGCGAATCCGTGGCAGCAGTTCCGGCAGATCTATCTGCCGCTGCTCGTGCCCGGTCTCACGATGGCCGCATGCCTCTCGTTCGTGCAGGCGTTCTCGGTCTTTCCGTCGGCCGTGCTGCTCGGCGCGCCGGCAGGGCCCACGCGTGTGATTTCGATCGCTGCCGCCGAGGCCGCCTTCGAAAGCTATGACTACTCGCTCGCCTCGACCATTGCGATCTTGATGGGCTTCGTGCAATTGCTGGTGGTGGGAGGCATGCTGGGTGCGCGGCGCTTCTTCTACACCGGGCCGGTGACGGGAGGAAAAGGATGATGGCGACCGACAATCAAACTGCGCGCGCGATATCGATGCCGGAGACGACCGGCTCGCGCGGCGCCGGCTCCAACTCCAACGCGCAGCCCGAACGCAAGCATACCGAGAGCCTCGGTGGCCGTGTCTGGAAGGTCATCGTGCGCGGGACGATGGTGTTTTTCCTGCTCAACGTGCTGTTGCTGATCGCGACCGTCGCGGTGAACTCCGTGGCGACGCGCTGGTTCGGCACGCTGCTGCCGCAGGGCTTCACGCTGCACTGGTACGCGCAGGCATGGAGCGACTTCCAGCTCTCGAGCGTGCTGTGGGTGACGGTCGAGGTCGTCGGCGCCGTAGTGCTGCTGTCGATCGCGCTCGGTGTGCCGGCCGCGTACGCGCTGGCGCGCGCAACGTTTCCCGGTAAGCGTCTCGTCATGCTGATGTTCCTGCTGCCGCTGATGGTGCCGCCCGTGACGTACGGCATTCCGATGGCGACCGTGATGTACAAGGTCGGCCTCGCCGGCACGCTGGCCGGGGTGATTCTGGCCAACCTGGTACCCGCGTTGCCGTTCGTCATTCTCGTCATGACGCCGTTCATCGAACAGCTCGATCCGAACCTCGAAGCCGCCGCGCGCATCTTCGGCGCCAACACGGCGCGGTACTTCCGCCATGTGCTGCTGCCGTTGCTGGTGCCCGGTATGCTGGCCGCCGGTCTGCTCGTGCTCGTACGCACCATCGGGATGTTCGAGTTGACGTTCTTTACGGCTGGGCCGAACACGCAAACGCTCGTCGTGGCGCTTTACTACGCGGTGTTTTCCACCGGCGTGCGCGCGCCGCAATCGATCGACGCGATGGCGATGATTTATATGGCCATCACGCTGGTGTGGGTCGTGATCGCGCTCCAGTTCGTGAGCCCGACGCAGCTGGTCTCGCGGGTGAAAGAGCAACGCTAGCACCTTGGCGGGAGCCGGCGTTCGCCCGGCCCCCGCCGCCTGCCTCCCTCCCTCTGGAATCCTTTCCATCGTTCCATGATGGTGGCCGTTCGGCCGATTATCGGACTATTTCCGCTGGGTTGAACCCACGGAAACAGTCCGATATTTCATTTCCCCGCTCACCGATTACCTGTTAGTCCGAAAAATAGCGCCTTTCGCATACGTCAAACGAACAGTCGGCTGACTGTCGTGACATGGAACGAGGGCCGGAGATGACTGACGGGAAGTCCATTCGCGGCAGCGGCGTGCTACGCGCCGTATTCTGCGTATGGGCGCTATCGACATCGGGTGCGCACGCGCAGACGATTGCGCCGGGCGGGAGCGCACACGAAGCGCTACGCCAACAAGAGCGCGAGCGCGCGTTCAGAGCGCAACAGGAAGCAGCGCCCGACATTCGGCTCGAACGGCCGGCGAAGGCCGGCATCGAACGGCTGCCTGAAAGCGAATCGCCGTGCTTTCGGATCGATCGCATCGTGCTGGCCGGGGACGTGGCGGCGAAGTTCGAGTGGGCGCTCAAAGCCGCCGACCCGTCGAACGATCGCGCCACGGGCCGCTGCCTCGGCGGCGAAGGCGTTGGCCTCACGATGAAGCGCGTGCAAAACGCCATCGTCGCGCGCGGCTATATCACCACGCGAGTACTGGCCGCGCCGCAAGATCTGACGCAAGGCACGCTGACGCTTACGGTCATTCCCGGCCGCGTTCGCGCCGTGCGTTTTTCCGATGACAGCGGCCGCCGTGCGACGAAATGGAATGCCGTGCCCGTGCGTTCCGGGGACATCCTCAATGTGCGCGATATCGAGCAGGCGCTCGAAAACTTCAAGCGCGTGCCGAGCGTCGAGGCCGATATCCAGATTGCTCCCGCCGAGGGTCTCGATGTCCAGCCCGGCGATAGCGATCTCGTCATCACATGGAAGCAGGCCTTTCCGTTCCGCATCACGTTATCGGCGGACGATGCCGGCAGCGAGTACACGGGCAAATACCAAGGCAGCGTCACGGTCTCCTACGACGACTGGTGGGCACTCAACGATCTTTTCTACGTCAGCTTCAATCGAGACCTTGGCCGAAGCTACGGCCACGGCAAGGGGACGCGTGGCTACACGGCCCACTACGAGGTGCCCTACCGCTACTGGCTGCTCGGCTTCACCGCGAGCGGCTACGACTATCGGCAACGGGTAGCGGGCGCCAACCAGACGTACATCTACCTCGGCAGCGCGGAGAACGCCGAACTGCGTCTTTCGCGACTCGTATATCGCGATGCCGTACGCAAGACGAGCGCCTACGTCGCCGGCTGGCTGCGCAATTCGCACAACTATATCGACGATACCGAAATCGAGGTCCAACGCCGCCGGATGGCGGGTTGGGAATTCGGCGTGACGCATCGCGAGTTCATCGCGGCAGCGATATTCGATACGCGCATCGGCTACCGGCGCGGCACCGGAATGCTGTCGGCGCTTGCCGCACCCGAAGAACTATTCGGCGAGGGTACATCGCGCTCGGCGCTGATCACGGCGGACGCGCAGCTGAACGTGCCGTTCGGGATCTCGAAGCAACGCTTTCGATACGCTGCATCGTGGCGCGCGCAATGGAATCGCACGCCGCTCGTGCCGCAGGATCGCTTTCAGATCGGCGGCCGCTACACCGTGCGCGGCTTCGATGGAGAAAGTACGCTGCTCGGGGAGCGCGGATGGCTGTTGCGCAACGATTTGGGCTGGACGATCGGCGGCACCGGGCAGGAGCTTTATCTCGGCGTCGATTACGGCGAAGTCAGCGGTCCGTCGACGCCGCAACTGATCGGCACGCGTCTGGCCGGCGCGGTCGTCGGGTTACGCGGCGGCTACAAGCACTTCATGTGGGATCTGTTCGCGGGCCGCCCCGTCAGCAAGCCCGACGGATTTCAGACCGCGAACACGACCGCGGGATTCAACCTCCTTTGGTCCTATTGAGGAACGACGCATGAGGTATGGATCGCTCGACGTCATTGCGCCGCGTCTCTTGCACACCTCCTGCCGCGAGGCCGAAGCGCTCGGCAGTGCCGTGTGGCTTTGGATGCATTCGGCCGGACATCGTGACGCCCCGCTCAAAGTTTTGCCGGCAGTGCTGTTGCCCGCGATCAAAACCGGACAGTTCGTGCTTGCCACTGACGCGGGCAAGCCGGTGTTCTACCTGTCGTGGGCGAGCTTCAGCGAAGAGGCGGAGGCGCGCTATCTGACCAACCTGCCTGAGCACATGCCCGACGCGGATTGGGCAAGCGGCGATCGGATGTGGCTGCTCGACTGGGTGGCGCCGTTCGGCCATACCCGAATCTTGCGTCATATCGTCGCTCAGCTCTTCTCAGATTGCTGTCTGCGCTCGCTCTGTCACCGCGGCGACGAACGCGGGCTTCGCGTGATGGAGCACAGGGGCATTGCCGTGTTGAAGGACGAGGCGCGCGCCTGGTTTCTTGACCATCCGATCACGCACGCGAGGTCGCTTACCGGAGACAATCCCAGATGAACAAGCACTGCTATCGGATCGTTTTCAATCGGACGCGTGGACTGCTGATGGCCGTCTCGGAGCGTGTTGCCAGCGACGGGAAGGCACGCGGCACGTCGCGCGCGCCGCAGATGCGAAACCGTGCGGCCGGCGTTGCTGCGGCCGTGCGGCCGTTGCAGTATTGGATGCTGCTGGCGTGGGGGCTCGTCAGCCTCCCAGTGCACGCGCAGATCGTCGCCGACCGCAGCGCGCCGGGCGCGCAACAGCCCACTGTTTTGACCGCGGGCAATGGCGTGCCGGTCGTCAATATCCAGACGCCGAGTAGGGCAGGCGTTTCTCGCAACAGCTACAGCCAGTTCGACGTCCATTCGCAGGGCGCGATTCTCAACAACGCGCGCAAGGCGGCCGAGACTCAATTGGGCGGCTGGGTGCAGGGCAATCCGTGGCTTGCCGGCGGGTCGGCCCGCGTCATTCTGAACGAGGTCAACGGCAGCCATCCGAGTCTTCTGCGTGGCTACATCGAGGTTGCCGGCAGCCGCGCGCAGGTCGTGATCGCGAACCCGGCCGGCATTTCCTGCGACGGATGCGGCTTCATCAACGCCAATCGCGCGACGCTGACCACCGGTATTCCTCTCATGAACGCGGGAAATCTCGACGGTTATCGCGTAACGAGTGGGGCTATCGGTATTTCAGGCGCGGGCTTGGACGCGAGCCGCACCGATTTCACCGACATCATCGCGCGCTCCGTGCAGGTGAACGCCGGTATCTGGGCCAATACGCTGAAAGTCACCACGGGCGCGAACGAGATCAGCGCCGATCATGTGCATTCGACGGCAACCGCGTCGAACGGCGTAACGCCCGCCTACGGGCTCGATGTCGCCAACCTCGGCGGCATGTATGCCGGCAAGATCACGTTGGTCGGCACCGAATCGGGCGTGGGCGTGCGCAACGCGGGGGCGATCGGTGCATCGGCGGGCGATGTTATCGTGACGGCCGACGGGCGGCTCGAGAACAGCGGACGCATCACCGCCAGCGGGGCGGTACGCGCCGACACCAGCGGGTCCATGACGAATACGGGCACCGTATATGCGCAAGGCGACACGCGGCTGACGACACGTGGCAACGTCGCCAACGGCGGGACGATCGCGGCACAGGGCGATACGACCGTTGCGGCGGCCGGCATGATCGATAGCCAACCCGGTTCGTTGCTGGGCGCTGGGATACGAAGCGACGGTGCGCTCGGCGCGAGCGGTACGCTCGAACTCGCGGCGACAGGCCAGCTTAACGCGCGCGGGCAGAACATCGCCGGTGGCGATTTGAACGCCAGCGGTGCGGCAATCACCATCGCGGGCAGTCAGACCGCAGCCACGCACATATCGCTGACGGCCGCGGGTGGCGACATCGATGCGACCGCAGCCGCTGTTGCGGCCGCGCAGACGTTCGCGGCAAGTGCATCGGGCTTGTTTCGCGCCGACGATGCTGCGGTATCGGCGGAACGGCTGTCGTTGGCGGCACGTGGCATTTCGAACGTACGAGGCAATATCGTTCAGACGGGCACGTCCGATCTGTCGATTCGAGTCCCTGGACAATTCGACAATACGAATGGGCGAGTTGCGGCCAACAGCATCAATGTGTCGCTCGATGCTCAAACGCTGAATAACAGAGGTGGAACGATTGCTGTCAATGGGACGGCAACCGTGCGCAGCGGCACGTTGGACAACACCGAGCAAGGCAGCATCACGGCCAGGGCGGAAGCGAAGATCGTGACGGCGTCATTGGTGAATGCCAAAGGCAGCTTGACCGCGGGTGGCGCGCTCGATGTCGAGGCGAAAGAATCGATCGACAACGCTGGCGGGTTGATCGGGGCGAACCAGAACCTGTCGGTTAGCGGCAGCGCAGTCGATAACGCGGACGGCCTCATCGGATCGGTGCACGGCGCTGCGACCGTATCTGCGGCGACAGGGCGTGTCGACAACACTGCCGGCCGCATCGAGGCGGCACAGGCTGTCAAGGTCTCGTCGAGTGGACTCGCGAATACAGGCGGCGTCATAGCCGGCAGCGACGTGCGCATCGATAGCCGCGGGCAGTCCGTCGATAACGAGCGCGGTGCAATCGTGGCAAGGGGATTGCTCGACGTTCGGAGCGGAAAACTGACGAACGACGCAGGCCTCGTGCAGGCCGCTGGTGCGCTGGAGATCGACACGCATGGCCACATGCTTTCCAACACGAATTCAGGCGCGACGGGCGGCATCCTGGGCCGCGGTGCGGTGACGCTGCGTACCGGCAAGCTCGACAACACCGCAGGCTTTATTGGCGCCAAAGGCGAAGTGATGGCCAACGCTGGCTCGATCGTCAATGCGCACGGCGGGCAGATTGCCGGCGAAGAGGCGCTCTCGCTGATCGGTGCCCACATCGATAACCGGGCGGGCAAGATCCAAGCGCTCGGCAAGGTCGAGCTCGGTGCCAGTGACGGCACCGTCGACAACAGCGGCGGCCTGATGCGCTCGGGCGATCGGCTGGCGGTGCGCGCGCAGGCGTTGCTCAATCGCGGCACGCAAGGCGACGAGCAGGGCATGGAAGCGCAAAACATCGGCGTCACGGCCGACGCGATCGACAATCATTCGGGCGCGATGCGCGCCGATGGACTGCTGTCGCTTACCGGTGCGGGTACGGTCGACAACGGCGAAGGACTGATTTCGTCGGCGCAATCGGTTCAGATACAGGATCGTCAACTCGCCGACAAGACCCAACGCGTAACGAATACCGGCGGAACGTTGATCGCGGGCAAGTCGCTCGGCGTGAAGAGCGCGGAGCTGTCCGGGGACGGCAGTGTGCTCTCGCGAGGCGACCTCGACGTCAGCGTGAATGGAGACTTCGTCAACACGGGCAACGTCGAAGCAAGCGGCAACGTAGGGTTTCAGACGACAGGCCAACTGACGAATCGGGCCGCGATGCGGGCAGGGGCCGCGCTGAACGCCAGCGCAAGCACGATCGACAACACCGAAAGCGGGGAACTGAGTGCGGTGGACACGCAAGTTGCCGCAGCTGGGGGGATCACGAACCGAGGGTTGATCGACGGGCAGGACACGACCGTATCGTCGGGTGTCGTCAGCAATAAAGGCACGGGGCGCATTTACGGAGATCATCTCGCCATATCGGCGGGTACGTTGAATAACGATGCCGAGAAAGGTGCCGCGGCGACGATCGCTGCGCGCAGCCGGCTCGATATCGGTGCGCAGACCGTCAACAATCGCGACCATGCGTTGATCTTCAGTGCGGGCGACATGGCCATCGGTGGAGCGCTAGACGGCAGCCGCGTAGCCATGGGTTCGGCGGCGACCGTCAATAACAACAGTGCTTCGATCGAAGCACTCGGCAATCTGACGATGGCCGCGGCGGACGTCAACAACACGAACGAACACTTTGCCATCGATGTTCAGCCGCAGGGCGCGCCCGAACACATCGTCGAATATCAGGGCGATGGATCGGCGAACCGCTACCGGCCCGACGATCCGGGGGTGCAGGTCTACAACGACGAATCGGATCATTTGCGCACGCCGGAACGAAGCTACGAAAGCTGGCACAAGTACGAATACGACCGCAGGACGACGGCGACCGTCATTGCCGAGTCGGATCCCGCGAAGATCACCTCAGGCGGGGTCATGCGTATCGACGCATTGAACGTGCTCAACGACAAGAGCCAGATCGTTGCAGGCGGCGCGCTCACGGGCACGATTGCGAAGTTGAACAATACCGAAGTCGCGGGCAAGCAGACGGTCACCGATTCGGGCACCGTCACGTCTCACTGGCGCAATCATAGGAAGGGTCGCGACGACACCGGCCGTCGCTCGGCTCCCTATACGCCTCCCCCAGCGATCGCGGAGATCAAGCTCACGCCGACCGTCTATACGGAGTTCACGGCGCCGGGCAACACTGGCGTGCACATCGGCGCGGTGAACGTTGGCGCCGTGACGCGGATTGCCGACAGCGTGGGTGCCGCAGGTGTCGGTATGCGCAGCGGGCGCGTGGTGACTCCGATCACGGAAGTGTCCGCGCCCGACCTTCAGGGCGGCGCGCAATCGTTCATGATTCGCAGCACCGAGGTCAATACGACTGTGCCGGCTGCGAGCCTTTTCTCGGTCAATCCGAATCCGGCCGGCAGTTATCTGATCGAAACCGATCCACGCTTTGTCAACTATCGAAACTGGCTGTCTTCAGACTACATGCTCGAGCAATTGAGGGTAGATCCGGCGTTGACGCAAAAGCGGCTTGGCGATGCCTTTTATGAGCAGAAGCTGGTTCGCGAGCAAGTGGCGAAACTGACGGGCCGCCGCTTCCTCGAAGGATATGCGAGCGACGAGGCCGAGTATCGCGCACTGATCGACAGTGGCGTGACTTATGGAAAAGCGTGGGGGCTACGGCCCGGTGTCGGGTTGACGGCTGAGCAGATGGCGCGATTGACGAGCGACATGGTTTGGCTCGTCGAGAAGGAAGTGACACTGCCGGATGGGCAAACGACGAAGGCGCTGGTACCGCAGGTCTACGTGCGTGTGAAGCAGGGCGATATCGACGGATCGGGTGCGCTCGTTTCAGCGCAGGCGCTCGCGCTCGATGCATCGGGCGACATCGCGAACGAAGGAACGATTGCGGGGCGCGACTTCGTTGCGCTGAAGGCCGACAACGTGAAGAACCTCGGCGGGCGCATTACGGGAAGCGATGTCGCGGTACGCGCCCTTACGGATTTGACGAATCTTGGCGGCACTATCGATGCCGCAAACAGCCTGTTTGCGACGGCGGGCAGGGATATCGAGAGTATCAGCACGACGAGCACCCAGGCGAATGGCCAAGGCACGATCACGAACGTCAGTCGCGTGGCGGGGTTTTACGTGACCAACCCGTCGGGCGGGACGCTTCTCGCCTCGGCCGGGCGCGATCTGAAGTTAGCGGGCGCGCAGATCGGCAACGCCAGCGTTGACGGGCAGACGCTCGTCGCTGCGGGGCGCGACTTGAACCTGACCACTGTCGATACGTCGAGCAGCCAGTCGCTGACGTGGGACCGGAATAATTGGCGCGAGGACAGCACGCAACGGGAGATCGGATCGTCGATTCATACGGCGGGCGATGTGCGCCTTTCGGCTGGGCATGATCTTAACGCGCGCGGAGCATCGGTAACCAGCGAGCAGGGTGCCCTTGTCGCGACGGCCGGCCACGATGTCAACCTCACTTCGTCGCAGACGATACGCGACGTCGACGAGGCTCATCGGCATAAAGGCAACAGCAGTTGGTTTTCGTCGAAGACGATTTCGACACGCAATACGTTGTCGGAGACCACGAATCAGGCCACGACGTTTTCGGGCAACACGGCCTATGTGCAGGCCGGCAACGATATCAACTTGAAGGGCAGCAACGTCGTGTCGACGGACGGCACGGCGCTCGTTGCCGCGCACGACGTGAACATCGACGCTGCAACCGATTCGCTGACCGAACGGCACTTCCGGAAGGAGATGAAGACGGGGCTTTTCGGCAATGGAGGAATGAGCTTCACCGTTGGCACGCAACAGCAAAGCCAGGATAACGCGGACGCCCGGACCACGGTGTCGGGGTCAACCGTGGGCGCGACGAACGGCAAGGTCGCGATCAAGGCGGGCAATCGCTACACCCAGACGGGTAGCGATGTGGTGGCGCTGGGCGGCGATGTCGAAATCGACGCGAAGAAAGTCGCCATCCTGGCGGCCGAAGAAACGAGTCACAGCACGCAGGAAACCGTGTTCAAGCAATCGGGGCTCACTGTGTCGGTGACGGCGCCTGGGATTGCTGCGGTACAGACGGCCGGCCAGATGAAACATGCGGCGGGTCAGACGTCGGATCCGCGCATGAAAGCGTTGGCGGGCGCGGCAACGGCGCTGGCGGCCAAGAATGCGGCCGATGCGGTGGCGTCCGATCCGAAATCGGGCGGGGGCGTCAATATCGCGATCACGGTGGGCGGATCCACGAGCCGTAGCAAGACGACGGAAGACTCCGTTCAGGCGGTCGGCTCTAACGTGGCGGCGGGGGGCAACGTGACGATTCGCGCAACCGGCGCGGACCAGGATTCGACGTTGACCGTGCAGGGCAGTGAGATCAAAGGCGGGGGCAACGTGAAGTTGAAGGCCGACGGCGAGATTCAGCTGCTGGCGGCGGATAACATGCACGAGTTGCACCGTACGAGCAGCAGCGCGGGCGGCGGCGTTGGGGTGGCGGTCAGCGTCAGCTCGCAAGGCGCGTCGGTGGGCGTGACGGCGAATGCGAGCGGCTCGCGCGGGAGAGCCGACGGCACCGATGTGACGTGGACGAATACGCATGTATCCGCGGGTAAGAAGCTGATACTGGAATCGGGCGGAGATACGACGCTGCGCGGAGCGGTGGCAAGCGGCGAGCAGGTGGTGGCTCATGTGGGTGGCGACCTGAACATCGAGAGCTTGCAGGACGTAAGCGGTTATCGCAGCAAGGATCAGTCGATCGGGGGCAGCGTGACGGCGGGTGCGGGCGTCTCGGCGAGCGCGAATATCGGTCAGCAGAAGATGAAGAGCGACTTTGCGAGCGTGATGGAGCAGTCAGGGATCAAGGCCGGCGACGCGGGTTTTCAGATCGATGTGAAGGGCAATACGGATTTGAAGGGCGGTGCGATTACGAGCACGGAGAAAGCTGTCGCGGATGACGTCAACAGCTTGGTGACAGCGACGCTGACCACGAGCGACATCGAGAACCGGGCGGAATACAGCGCAAGCAGCTTTGCGGTAGGAGGCGGTTACAGCTTCAGCGGCGGGGGCACGGCGTCGGGCGTTGACAAGGGTAATACGGCGGCGGGTGGTGTCGGCACGAACCAGCAGGGGCAGGCGACGACGGGTGGCGACAGAGTCCCGGGGAACAACGTGGCGACGTCAGGCAATTGGAGTGCGACGCCGCCGGCGGCGATGGCTGCGTCGGGTAGCGGTAGCAGCACGACGGTGAGCGGGATCAGCGGCGGAGCGATTCGTATCACCGACGATGCGAAGCAGCGGGCGCTCACGGGCAAAGGAGCTGACGAGGTTGTCGCGAGCGTGAATCGCGACTTGACGACCGAGCATGACGGGACGAATGCGCTGACGCCGATCTTCGACGAGAAGGAGATTCGGGCGGGCTTCGAAATCGTCGGGGCGTTGCAAAGGGAGACGGGGACGTTCCTGGCGAATCGGGCGAAGGCATCGAGCGAAGCACAGCGGGAGTTGGACAGCGAAAGGGCCAAGCCTGAGGATGAGCGAGACGCTGGGCGGATGGCGCAATTGACGCAGGTGCTCGAGGAGAATGCGACCTGGGGGCCGGGTGGGGCTGGGCGTCGGGTGCTGACTGCGTTGACGGCGGCGGCAGGAGGGAACGTGACGGGCGCGACGAGCCAGTTTGTGCAGGCGGCGGGGGCGACGTATTTGCAGACGCTGGGTGCGGAGCAGATCAAGGCGTTGTCGCCGTATCTGGGTGGCGAGGGGAGCGCGGCGCATACGGCGCTGCATGCGGTGCTGGGGTGCGCGGGAGGGGCGGCGTCGGGGGGAGAGTGTGGGGCGGGGGCGTTGGGCGCGTCGGCCGGGGTGGTGCTCAATAGCGTGTTGGATCAGGCGAGCCGGACTGAGGGGCTGGATCCGAGCGAGAAGGACGCTCGCGCGAATTTGGTGGCGTCGCTGGTGGCGGGGGTAGCGCAGGCGATGGGGGCCGATAGTGCGCAGGCGGTGACGGCTGCGCAGGTGGAGACGTTGTTTAATCGGCAGTTGGGTGACGATGAGAAGAAGCTCGCAAAGCAGTTGGCTGCGAAAAGCAGCGGCAAGTACTCGCAGGAGCAGATCGAAGATCAGCTGCGCATCATGGGTGTATACATCAACGGCGAGCACGAATCGGGGGCTCCCGTCACGTTGATCGGAGAGGCGCCCACCGATGCTGGAGCAAAGTGGATTTCTGGCGGGGTAACGGCCGATGGCAAGCCGATCCTTACGCAAGTGACGGCCCAAGCGGATCCAGAGTTGCAGAACTTCATCTTGGCCAACAATCACTCGGCTTCGCCGGCTCAAGTGCCGAGCATTTACACGTACGATCGGCCGTCGAACAATGATTGGGGATTCCATCTCACTGGGCCGTTTACGCGATTCGATCGGTCGGATGCTGAATTTGTAAGAAACAGGACCGCGGATACGGCTTCGATGGTGTCGACAACGTCAGGACGCTTCAGCGCCATAGCAGCTGCAGCTGCCGAAATCCCCTCGGCTTATTCTCCAGGGTTTGCGGCTGCTGCATTTGCGGGGACCGTCTTGAGCTACGGCGCCAGTGCAATAGAGCAACTTGTGAGGCCGAATCCTGTTGGATTCAGCGTCGACAGTACGGTCGACCTCCTGCTATACAGACCAGCAGAAAAATTCCCCCTTTGGGGCCCAGTGATTAACGAGGCAGGCAATGCAATCAAGCGTTCCGATTGGCTCAATCAGATAAAAGGTCAAGGTGATCCGAAAAAATGAAGCAGATCCATGTCATTGAAGATGGAAATCTAAGTGGGTGGTGGCGCACTGTCCTTTGCATTGTTGGCGCGGCTATCGTTTATTTGAGTGTGAAGTACGTGCATTCAGTGTTGCTTATGTCATTCGGGTTATTGCTTGCTGCTATAGGTGGTTATGCTAGCCGCGCCCGCATGCTAAAAATCAAGCCGTTTGACAACAGCTACAAGAAGGCCCGAGACAGCTACAAGGCGAAGAGCAACGAAGAGAGCTGAAGATCGAGATAATAACGTGGACCAAATTGAGAGATTAAGGAAATGAAGCGTTTGCCGTTGGCCGCGTTCCTGGGGCGGGCCTCCCCGTTTTCGATAGATCGAGATTTCGCGCCGATCTGTCAAAGCAGCGCATTGCCTCACTTGAAGAGCTTGATGATATCAATGATGCTTTCAATGGCAGTCATTTCAAATGGAGTCGGAGCGACTGAGCATCGCAATATCGCTTATGAGGATGACTATATCTGGTACCTCGCTAGAGGGATGGCAGACTGGCAAATGGATGTCGTATTCCCAAGCGGCGTGCCCGCTGATGTGGACTTTCAGCTTCGATCCGATGCTGCATTGATTTATCATCATCATCTCGTTGAATGTAATGGACCACTCAATGACATCGCGAAGCTGGATTCCTTCGGTGTCAGCTACGATGATATGTCGAAGAGTGACCTCCTCCATTTTATCGGCGTATCGGGGAAGGACGTGCGACCCATTCTTGCTAAGTGGAACATTAAGATATTTCCGGTGTTGGCTGCGCTGATGGCGAGTGGAAAGATTTCGACAGAATTGCCATCATGTGTAAACGAAAATTACGTCGCGCCAACCATCAATGACTGACTTGTTTATCGGCAGCCCCATCCGGATGAAAGAGCGTCGATCGCACGAAGAAAGGAAGACTACGCGAAGAGAAACGGTTTGACCGTTGCGCAGGCTGAGCAGGAGTTGCTGACTCAAGCGAATTTGATGCTTCAGAACGGCTCGCCGGGAACGTGGAATGAGCGCGCGGCGGCGTTCTTACGGGAACATAAGGGATTGCTGCCGGCAGATGGCGATAGCGGGACGAGCTATATGTTCTTTGCGACGCCGGAGCAAAGGGCGAATCCGAATATGTATGCGCAGTATTACGCTAATAGTGAGCAACTGAACCAACCGGGGTCGGTCGACATCGCCAATTCAATTGGTCGTCAAGAGGCGTATCGCGACCTTTTCGAGAAGGGAACATGGAGTGCTGCGGTGGGTGCCGTGACCGTGGCAATCGCTGGTCCTGTTGCAATGATTCCCGGTGCACCGATCCTGAGTACGAGCGGCGTGCTTGGATCGGGCGCGCTTGCTTCGCCGGTCAGCGCAACGCTCAACGCCGGGGCGCAATATCTACAGAACGGCCACATCGATCCGATCGACATAGGCGGCGCGTTTATAACGGGCGCGGCCGGCTCGTATGGCGGACTCCTATGGAATGTCGGAGTTAACACGTTTGGCGGAGCAACGACTACCGCTCTGAATAACGTTTTGCCGGGAAGGGTCGACAGCGTCGTGTTCCGCGGCGTCGTGGGCGGTGCCTCTTCCTCGTTGGGTTATGGCGCGGGTCGTATCGCTGAAACGGCGGCCAGTCGCTTAATAAGACCGACCGTTTCGCGCAGCACGACCGCGGGGAAGGCGGCGCAGGCGATAGCTAATTCTGGTGATCCAAAGAAGAAATAGGAGATGCAATGTCAGTCGAAATAGTAAGTGGTCTCGTTGGTGGAGTGTTCGGGCAGGCCGTTGGCGAATTTCTCGGCAAATTTCGCCTGTGGCAGGTCCTTATACTTACTCTTATGGCCGAATATGCTGCGGTCTTCGTCGCAGGTATTGCGCTGGTCGGGGTCAACGTTACGGTATCGCGATTTCATCAATTTGTTACTCCGTATGCGGTGTTGATATTTTTGGGGTTGGCCGTAATGGTGACGTTCGTAGCATTCATGGGTGGCGTGGCGAGGAATGGCGCTAATAAATCGAATGGTGACAAAAGATAGTGATTGCTACAAAACAAAAGTAGACAAACAGGATGAACAAGAATGAATCACCCTAAATTGGACACAGCCCTAATCGAGGACAAATTTGCAGTCGCTCAAGTTGTGCTGTATATGTTTGCGGTCTTGCAGATCGTGGTCGCTCTCGCGACGGCTACGGGTGGGGTGGCCCTTGGCATAGCCGCTGACGCAACAACCATGCAGCGCATATCGACCACCACGAACGCTTTGATCAACGTCTTCGCTTTTGTGGCGGGGTATCTGCTATTGGCGCGGTGCTTGAATCACTGTACCAGACTTGTCTGGCGTATTGCGTTGAGCGTTTTCCTCGTTAACGCTGGCGCTGCCGCCGTTGCAATAGCCGCGGAATACAATGTCCCGTTCCAGATATTGGCTTGCAGTCTCTCTATTGCAGGGGCGATCTCAGTATGCCGGGGGCGAGGAGTCATCCAAAAATAGCTGTCATACTCAAGGATCTGCAAGTTCGCTTCTGATCGGTTTAATCAGCACTGAACGTCCAAGAGCGGGCGTCGGGCAGCGAGAAGGGGAGAGTCGCCGGCGCTGTCGGAGCGAGGACCGGACGCATCCGACCACGCCAAACTGCGCACCTGCCAGCGCCCAAATTTCCATTGCAGTACGCTGAAAGGCCGGCTTCAGGCGCCGGAATCTTCCGTCCCTTTTCAGCGAGGTCAAATATGGAATATCGACATCTCGGCGCATCGGGATTCAAAGTCCCGGTGCTCGGCTTTGGCACAGGCACGTTCGGCGGCAAGGGTGAACTCTTTCAGGCCTGGGGCGAAACGCACGTAGCCGAGGCGCGCCGGCTCGTCGACATCTGTCTGGACGCCGGCGTGACGCTCTTCGACAGCGCCGACATCTATTCCGATGGCGCATCGGAGTCGACCTTGGGCGAAGCACTCAGAGGCCGCCGCGACAAGGTCCTGATTTCGACGAAGGCCACCTTCCGCGTCAACGACGAACCGAATAACGTGGGTTCGTCGCGTCACCATCTGATCAACGCCGTCAACGCCGCATTGAAGCGCTTGCAGACCGACTACATCGACCTGTTCCAGCTCCACGGCTTCGATGCAAAGACGCCCGTGCAGGAAGTGCTTTCGACACTGGACGACCTCGTCCGTGCGGGCAAAATCCGCTACACGGGCGTATCGAACTTCTCAGGCTGGCATCTGATGAAGTCGCTCGACGTAGCCGACCGTTACGGCTATCCGCGCTACGTCGCAAATCAGACGTACTACTCGCTGATCGGCCGCGACTACGAGTGGGAGTTGATGCCACTGGGTCTCGATCAGGGCGTGGGCGCCGTCGTCTGGAGCCCGCTCGGCTGGGGGCGGCTGACGGGCAAGATACGCCGGGGCCAGCCGTTGCCCGCGGTGAGCCGCTTGCACAAGACGGCCGATATCGGTCCGCCGGTGCCCGACGAGTACCTGTACCGCGTGGTCGACGCGCTCGATGCCATTGCGCAGGAGACTGGCAAGACGATCCCACAGATCGCGCTCAACTGGCTGCTGCAGCGACCGACCGTCTCCACGGTGCTGATCGGCGCGCGCAACGAGGAGCAATTACGGCAGAATCTCGGCGCGGTGGGATGGAGCTTGACGCAGGAACAGATGCGGCAGCTCGACGAGGCGAGCAGGGTCAGGCCGGTCTATCCCTATTGGCATCAGGAAGGTTTCGCCGAGCGCAATCCGTCACCGGTCTGAACACGAAAACGGGCGCGGCGCGAGCTCAACGCTCACTGCCGCGCGCTCTCGTTCTCACCCAATAGCGCCCCGTCCCACACGCTTTCGTCTTTCAGCCCGACACCGGTGAGCTTGCGCGTTCGCGCTGCTTCGAGCAGATGCAAAAGCTTGAACGCCGCCGCATCGTAACTGAGCCCCTCCGGGCGCACGTTCGAAATGCAATTGCGTTCCGCATCGCTGCGTCCGGTTTGCGGCTGGTACGTCAGGTAGATACCGAGGCTCGCCGGCGAACTGAGCCCGGGCCGTTCCCCGATCAACACCGCCACCATGTTCGCCTTCAGCAGCTCGCCGATGGGGTCGCCAATCGCTACCCGCGCCTGCGTTGCCACGACAATCGAGCCCACGTGCCAGCCTTTCAACTGTGCGATGGTCCGATCGATGACAGGAAGCGCGTGGGACGCCGCGGCGCGAGCCGACAGTCCGTCTGCAATGACGAAGATCAGATCGGGCCGCACTTCCGCCGACGTCGCGTGTTGCGCGAGATCCGCGGCGCTCGGGGCATCAAGTATTCGCCCGAGGTCGGGACGCCGCAGGTACTGCTCGCGGCTTTGTGCGGCGCTATGCACTTCGATGGAATCGAGGGTCCTCCGATCGAGTTCACGCCTGAGCGCTTCGGTGTCGAGCGGCGCGTGAACTGCGTCGCGTGCTTGTGCGTGCGCCGCGATGAACGCGAGCAGCGGCGCAGTCGGCAGGCTCGCACCCGAGCGTCCCAGTGCGATGCGAGCATCGGTGAACCGACGCAACGCGCTCCAGGGGTTCTCTTCGATCGTCCCTGTATGCCTACCCCTCACATCCTGGCCTTCCTCTTTCATGATGGAATCCAATCGAGGAGCAGTGGCTTGCTTGACTGATGCTGGATCTGCCCGGCCGCGTCGGTGATGCGAATCGATTCGAGCCACGCTTCGAACTCGGGTGCGCGTCGAAGATCGAGCAGACGCCGCACATAGAGCGCATCGTGAAACGATGTGCTTTGATAGTTCAGCATGATGTCGTCGGCGCCGGGCACGCCCATGATGAAGTTGACGTTGGCGGTGCCGAGCAAGGTCAGCAGTGTGTCCATATCGTCCTGGTCCGCTTCGGCATGGTTCGTGTAGCAAATGTCGCAGCCCATGGGCACGCCGAGCAGCTTGCCGCAGAAATGGTCTTCGAGGCCCGCGCGGATGATTTGTTTGCCGTCGTACAAGTATTCCGGCCCGATGAAGCCCACTACCGTGTTGGTCAGGAACGGATTGAACTTGCGGGCGACCGCATAAGCCCTGGCCTCGCAGGTTTGTTGATCGACGCCGTGATGCGCATTGGCGGAAAGTGCGCTGCCCTGTCCCGTCTCGAAATACATCAGGTTGTTGCCAACCGTCCCGCGCTTTAACGACAGACCTGCGTCGTACGCTTCGGCGAGCAGCGACAGCGAGACGCCGAATCCGGCATTGGCCTTCTCGGTGCCGGCGATCGATTGAAAGATCAAGTCGACGGGCGCGCCGTTTTCGATCGCGGCCAGCGTGTTCGTGACGTGCGTCAGTACGCATGTCTGCGTCGGTACGTCATACGCGCGGCGGAATTCATCCATCATCGTAAGCAGCGCCGTGATAGCAGCTAGCGAATCCGACGCGGGGTTGATACCGATCATCGCGTCGCCGCAGCCGTACATGAGCCCATCGACGATCGACGCGGCGATGCCTTTCAGATCGTCGGTGGGGTGGTTCGGCTGCAAGCGCACGGCAAGATGGCCCGGCAATCCCACCGTATTGCGAAAGCGCGTGACGACGGGACGCTTGCGCGCGGCGAGTATCAAGTCCTGATTGCGCATCAGCTTGGACACGGCGGCCACCATTTCCGGCGTGAGACCTGTGGCAACAGCCGTCAGCATGGCGCTATCGGTGGTGTCGGCCAGCAGCCACTCGCGAAAATCGCCCACGGTCAGATGCGCAATCGGCGCAAACGCTTCAGGCGAATGGTCGTCGACGATGAGGCGCGTCACCTCGTCGGCTTCGTACGGGATCACCGCTTCATCCAAAAACGCACGAAGCGGCACGGCGGCCAGTGCCATTTTCGCGGCAGCGCGCTCCGCCTCCGAATCGGCGGCGAGCCCGGCAAGCTCGTCGCCTGAGCGGCGCGGGCTGGCCTTGGCGAGCAGGGCCGCCAAGCTGTCGAAGCAGTAGCTGCGCGCGCCGATGGTTTCGCGAAAGTTCATGCCTGCGCCCTCGCTCGCAGAGATGGAAAAAGCACTATACGCCGTCGCCGCCGTTCGGCCTCGGGGCTTGCCCGTTGACCGTGCCGGATATCGAGGTGCGCTACGGCATCACGCTGCGCCGGATTGACGCCGGTCGGCGGGTGATTCTTTGAGAAATCGGAGGATTAGCGAGAGTTCTGGTGCCCAGGGCCGGACTCGAACCGGCACGCCTTGCGGCGGGGGATTTTGAGTCCCCTGCGTCTACCTGTTTCACCACCTGGGCTTTCGGTGGCCGGCGCAAGAATGCGCTGGCGAAGAGCGCGATTATGGCCGAAAACGCGTGCGTCGGCAACATTCCGCAGCGCCCGATTGGACAATCCCACCCGTCGGTGGCAGCTTCGGGCCTTCAGCGGATGCCGCTGCCCGACATCATTCGCTGATAAAGACGAACTTCCCGCCACGAATCGCCCCCATCACGCTCGCACGCTGATCGAGCCCCACATGGTCCTTCGCGCTCGTGTTCACGACGCCATTGGGCACGACGAGCTCGTGCGCGTGCTCGAGCTCCTCCCGCAACGCCTCGCGAAACTGCTCCGTACCTGGCTGCGCCTTTTTCAACGCCCTCGCCACGGCATCCTCCAACCGCGGATAAACACCAGCCGCATCGCCGGCAAACTGCGTCACAGAGCCGGGGCCATATGTGTCCTCATACGCCGTCACGAACGCGAGCGCCGCCTTTTTCGCCGGATGATCGGCCGGCAGCGTACGCGCCACCACAACGGGCTGGGTCGGAAAGAGCGTCCCTTCCACTTCCTTGCCGCCAAGCCGGATGAACTCCGGTGTCGCAATGCCGTGCGTCTGATAGATCGGCCCCTTGAACCCGCGCTCGACGAGCGTGCGCTGCGGTAGCGCGGCGGGCGTACCGGCACCCGCAACGAGCACCGCATCGGGCTTGGCCGCAATCAGCTTCAGTACCTGCCCCGTCACGCTCGCATCGTTGCGATTGAAGCGTTCCGTCGCGACAAGCCGGATATGCCGCAGCTCGGCAAACCGCTTGAACTCGTTGAGCCAGCTATCGCCGTAACTGTCGGCGAAACCGATAAAGGCAACCGTTTTCACGCCATGGTTCGCCATATAGCGCGTCATCACATCGGCCATCGCGCCATCGGTCTGCGCCATCTTGAACGCCCAGATGCGCTTGCCTTCCTGCGGCTCGACCACACTCGCGGAGCCGATCAGCGTGATCATCGGCGTTTGCGAGGCGGCCACCGGGTCGAGCGCCGCGAGCGCCGCCGGCGTGATATTCGGCCCGACGATCACGTCCACGTGGTCTTCATCGATGAGCTTGCGGATGTTCGCAACGGCTTTGCCGGGGTCGGTGCCGTCGTCGAGCACGATGTACTGCGCCTTTTGACCGGCGATGGTGGCCGGCCACATCTGGATGGCATTCTTGCTCGTGATGCCGATGACGGCGGCGGGCCCCGTCGATGACAAATCGATGCCGACCTTCAGGTCGGCGTGCGCTGCCGAGACGAGCGCAAATGCGGCGCACGCGAAGGCGCGGCGCAAGAAGGCGGCGGTCGACACCATGTAATCTCTCTCTCTTGGTTGTTGTGACTTCAGAGTTCGTAGTTTTCGTGTTCGCCCTTGAGCGCCTGCTCGATCAGCTTGCGCGTGAGCGACGGCGAAAGCAGCTCGACGAGCGTATAGACATAGCTGCGCAGATACGCTCCCTGTTTCAGGGCGATCCTGGTCAGATTGGTGCCGAAGAGATGGCCGACCGGCATGGCGCGCAAATGCTTGTCACGTTCCGCGTTGAAGGCGATATCGGCCATGATGCCCACGCCGAGCCCCAACTCGACGTAGGTTTTGATGACGTCGGCATCGATTGCCTCGAGAACCACGTCGGGCGTCAGATTGCGTCGCGCGAACGCCTCGTTGATCTTCGTCCGGCCGGCGAACGCGGCTTCGTAGGTGATGAGCGGGTACTGCGCCAGATCTTCCAGTGAAAGCTGTTTGCGCTGCAGCAGCGGGTGGTCCGCGGGCATGATCGCGACGTGATGCCACTGAAAGCACGGCAGCGAGACCAGTTCCTTATAGTTGGAGATCGCCTCGGTCGCGATGGCGATGTCGGCATGGTCGTGCATGACCATCTCGGCGACCTGCGTCGGGCTTCCTTGCAAAATCGAAAGGTGCACCTTCGGAAAGCGCCGCTTGAACTCGGCGATGGCAGCCGGCAGCGAGTATCGGGCTTGGGTATGCGTAGCCGCAATGATGAGATTGCCCTGGTCCTGCGCGGCGAAATCCTTGCCGACCCGCTTCAGGCTTTCCACCTCCTGCAGAATCCGCTCGACGGACGCCAGAATGATCCGCCCCGGCTCCGTCAGCGAGCGCACGCGCTTGCCATGCCGTGTGAAGATGTCGACCCCAAGCTCGTCCTCGAGCTCGATGATCGCCTTCGAAACGCCGGGTTGCGACGTGTAGAGCGCCTTGGCGGCCTCCGTCAGATTGAAGTTCTGACGAACGGCCTCGCGCACGAACCGGAACTGGTGCAGGTTCATTTATAACCCTTGCGCATAAGGAAACAATTTTTAAGTCGTTTGAAATATAAGGCCAGTTTATTACGATCCCCAGACGTTTATCAATACGCTTAGCAGTTTTTGTCATTAGCAAATGAGCTGGCGGCCCGGATTACGGGCGCCGGCAGGCACGGACAGCAATTCGGGCGTCGCGGACCAGGCCGCGGCGCGACACAACCTGGGGTCCCCGAATGTATCAATACGATCAGTACGACCAGACTATCGTCGACGAGCGCGTCGCGCAGTATCGCGACCAGGTCCGCCGCCGCTTGTCGGGCGAATTGAGCGAGGATGAATTCCGCCCGCTGCGTCTGCAGAACGGCCTTTACATGCAACGCCACGCGTACATGCACCGCATCGCGATTCCGTACGGCAACTTGCGCAGCGACCAGTTGCGCATGCTCGCACACATCGCGCGCAAGTACGACCGTGGCTACGGTCACTTCTCGACGCGTACGAACATCCAGTACAACTGGATCCAGCTCGAGGACACGCCCGACCTGCTGGCGGACCTGGCATCGGTGCAGATGCACGGCATCCAGACCTCAGGCAACGACATCCGCAACATCACGGCCGACCAGTTCGCCGGTGTGGCGCCCGACGAGATCGTCGATCCGCGTCCGTGGGCGGAGATCCTGCGCCAATGGTCGACGTTCCACCCCGAATTCAGCTGGTTGCCGCGCAAGTTCAAGATCGCCGTGTCGGGATCGAAAGAAGACCGTGTTGCGGTACAGATTCACGATCTGGGCGTCTATCTGTCGAAGAACGAAGCGGGCGAGGTGGTCTGCGCGATCCTCGCGGGCGGGGGTTTGGGCCGTACGCCGATCATCGGTGCCGTGATTCGCGAAAACCTGCCGTGGCAGCATCTGCTCACGTATTGCGAGGCCGTGCTGCGCGTCTACAACCGCTTCGGCCGCCGCGACAACCTCTTCAAAGCGCGCATCAAGATTCTCGTGAAGGCGCTCGGCCCCGAGAAATTCGCGCAACAAGTCGAAGAGGAATGGCAGCACCTGAAGGACGGCCCCTCGACGCTGACGCAAGCGGAATACGATCGAGTCGCGCAACATTTCCAGCCGCAGCCGTACGAGAAGTTGTCGGATACGGACGCATCGTTCGAAAAGCATCTGCTCGAAAACCGGGCGTTCGCACGTTGGGTCGAGCGCAACATGCGCCCGCACAAGGTGCCGGGCTACGCCGCCGTCACGCTGTCTTTGAAGCCGGCCAAGGGCGCGCCGGGCGATGCCACCGCGGAGCAAATGGAAGCCGTGGCGGATTGGGCCGACCAGTACTCGTTCAGTGAAATTCGCGTGTCCCACGAGCAGAACCTGATTCTCGCGGACGTGAAGAAGCGCGACCTGTTCGCGCTCTGGGAAGAAGCGAAGAAGCAAGGCTTCGCGACCGCGAACATCGGCTTGCTGACCGACATCATCGCGTGCCCGGGCGGCGATTTCTGCTCGCTCGCGAATGCGAAGTCGCTGCCCATCGCGCAGGCGATCCAGGACCGCTTCAACGATCTCGACTACGTGTACGACCTGGGCGACTTGTCGTTGAACATCTCGGGCTGTATCAATTCGTGCGGCCATCATCACGTCGGGAACATCGGCATTCTGGGCGTCGACAAGGATGGCTCGGAGTGGTATCAGCTGACGCTCGGCGGCGAACAGGGCACGGGCGCGACGCTTGCGCACCTCGGCCGTGTGATCGGGCCGTCGTTCGCGGCTCAGGAAATGCCCGATGTCGTGACGAAAGTGATCGATACTTTCGTCGAAAATCGTATCGACGGCGAGCGGTTCATCGATACCTATAATCGAATCGGTATGGCGCCGTTCAAGGAACGGGTCTACGCGTCGCGCCAGCCCGCGCACGCCTGACACCGACGAGAGCAAGAAGGAAAGAGAAGGAACACTCGCAGATGACTTCGATTATCAAGAACCGGACCGTGCTCGAGGACGATTGGCATGTCGTACGCGCGCTTGAAGACGGCAGCCTGCCGACGCTCGATCAGCTTCCCGCCGGTCGCCTACTCGTGCCGTTCGTCTTGTGGAAGCAAGCGCGTGAAGCGCTTGTTGCGCAGCGCGACGCGGCATCGCTCGGCGTATGGCTCGCGCCCGATGACGAGCCGGCCGATCTCGTTGCCGACTTCGAGAAAGTCGCGCTGATCGGCGTGGACTTTCCCGTGTTTCGCGACGGCCGCGGCTACAGCATCGCGCGCCTGTTGCGCGAGCGCTACGGCTGGCGTGGCGAGCTGCGCGCAATCGGCGACGTGCTGCGCGATCAGTTGAATTTCATGGCGCGTTGCGGCTTCGATGCGTTCGCCGTCCGGCCGGACAAGGACATTCACGATGCGCTGAAAGCGTTTGGCGAGTTCTCGGTGCAGTATCAATCGGCTGTCGATACGCCGCAGCCGCTTTTTCGTCGCCGCGCCGCGGCCGCGGAGGAACGCGCATGAGCGCCACCGTGGTCAATCCAGCCGAGCTGGCCGGCCGCGCGGATAGCGCGGAGCTGGCCGCGAAGGTCGAACGCCTGAATGCGCTGATCGATACGATCGCGGCCCGCCACGATGGCAAGGTCAAGCTCGCGAGCAGCCTCGCGGCCGAGGACATGGTGCTCACGCATGCGATTTTGTCGCGCGGCGCCGCAATCGGCATCTTCTCGTTGAATACCGGGCGGTTGCATGCCGAGACGATCGACATGATCGCGCGCGTGCGCGAGCGCTACGGGTATGAGATCGAGCAGTTTCATCCGCAACCGGAATCGGTCGACGCCTATGTTGGCGAGCATGGACTGAACGCGTTTTACGAAAGCGTCGAGTTCCGCAAGCGCTGCTGCGAGATCCGCAAGGTCGAGCCGCTGAACCGTGCGCTTTCGGGCGTCGATGCGTGGGTGACGGGGCAGCGCCGCGAGCAGTCGGTGACGCGCGCCGAACTGCACGAAGAAGAGCACGACGCCGCGCGCGGCATCGCCAAGTACAACCCGCTCGCCGATTGGAGCGAGGCCGAAGTATGGACGTATCTGACGCAGTATGACGTGCCCGTGAATCCGCTTCATGCGCGCGGCTATCCGAGCATCGGCTGCGAGCCCTGTACGCGGGCCATCCGCCCCGGCGAGGACAGCCGGGCCGGACGCTGGTGGTGGGAGTCGCGCGATACGAAGGAGTGCGGCTTGCATATGTCGCCGATGTCGCAGCTCCCGCCGATCAGCGTGATCCCCGCCGATACGAAACCGACGGTATAACGAAGAAACGCAGTAGACGAGTGCCCGCGGCAACGCTGGATAACCGGCGCCGGCCGGGCAAACGATAGGAACGACACCCATATGAGCACGATTCTGGAACCCTCCGCCACGACCCCGCTTTCGGTCACGACGAACCGCATGGACCACCTGGACTGGCTGGAAGCGGAATCGATCCACATTCTGCGCGAGCTGGTAGCGGAATGCGCCAAGCCCGCGCTGCTGTTTTCGGGCGGCAAGGACTCGGTGGTGGTCCTGCACTTGGCGCTCAAGGCGTTCGGGCTGGGCGCGAACCGCAAGACGGTGCTGCCGTTTCCGCTGGTGCACATCGACACCGGTCACAACTATCCTGAAGTGATCGAGTTTCGCGACCGGCGCGCGACCGAGCTTGGCGCCGAACTCGTGGTGGGGCATGTGGAAGATTCGATCAAGCGCGGCACCGTGCGGTTGCGTCGCGAGACGGACTCGCGCAATGCCGCGCAGGCCGTCACGCTGCTCGAGACGATCGCGCAGCACGGTTATACGGCGATGATCGGCGGGGCGCGCCGCGATGAGGAGAAGGCGCGTGCCAAGGAGCGCATCTTCTCGTTTCGCGACGAATTCGGCCAGTGGGATCCGAAGGCGCAGCGCCCGGAGCTGTGGAGCCTGTTCAACGCGCGGCTGCACGCGGGCGAGCATCTGCGCGTGTTTCCGATCTCGAACTGGACCGAGCTGGACATATGGCAGTACATCGGGCGCGAGCAGCTGGAGCTGCCGTCGATCTACTACGCGCACGAGCGCGAGATCGTGCGGCGCAACGGGCTGCTGGTGCCGGTGACGCCGCTCACGCCGCTGCGCGAGGGCGAGACGAGCGAGAAGGCGCGCGTGCGCTTTCGCACGGTGGGCGATATCAGCTGCACGTGCCCGGTCGAGAGCGATGCGGACGACGTCGAGAAGATCGTGGCCGAGACGGCGGTGACGGACATCACGGAGCGCGGCGCGACACGCATGGACGACCAGGCGTCGGAAGCGGCGATGGAGCAGCGCAAGAAGCAGGGTTACTTCTAAGCGCCCAGCACACGAAGGACACGAAGGACACGAGGCAGGACTTATGAACACACATGAACCGGCGGATCTCGGGGTGCTGCGCTTCATCACGGCGGGCAGCGTCGACGACGGCAAGAGCACGTTGATCGGACGGCTGCTGTACGACAGCAAGGCGGTGCTTTCGGATCAGCTCTCGGCGCTTTCGCGCGCGAAGATGAAGCGCACGGTGGGCGACGAGATCGACTTGTCGCTCTTGACCGATGGGCTGGAGGCCGAGCGCGAGCAGGGCATCACGATCGATGTGGCGTACCGCTATTTCGCCACGGCCAAGCGCAAGTTCATCATTGCGGACACGCCGGGCCACGAGCAGTACACGCGCAACATGGTGACGGGCGCGTCGACGGCGCATGCGGCGATCATCCTGGTGGATGCGACGCGTGTGACGTTCGAGGCGGGCCAGGCGGTGCTGCTGCCGCAGACGAAGCGCCATAGCGCGATCGTGAAACTGCTGGGGCTGCAGCACGTGATCGTGGCGATCAACAAGATGGACCTGGTGGAGTACAGCGAGACGCGTTTCAACGAGATTCGCGATGCGTACGTGCAGCTCGCGCAGCAACTGGGGTTGAACGGGGTGCGGTTCGTGCCGGTGTCGGCGCTCAAGGGCGACAACATCGTGCGGGCGAGCGAGCGCATGCCGTGGTACGCGGGCGAGGCGCTGCTGGACGTGCTCGAGGCGTTGCCGGTGGCGCCGCCCACGGGCGAGGCGCTGCGTTTTCCGGTGCAGTGGGTGGCGCGCCAGGACGGCGCAAGTGCGGACGACTTCCGCGGCTACATGGGCCGGGTCGAAGCGGGCGAGGTGCGCGTGGGCGACGTGGTGACGGTGCTGCCGGCGGGGCGTGAGGCGACGGTGGCGGAGATCGTGGCGCCGGTGGTGGGCGGCACGGCGGCGGTGACGCGCGCGTTTGCCGGGCAGACGGTGACGATCCGGCTGACGGAGGATGTGGACGTCTCGCGCGGCGACACGTTCGTGGCGGCGCAGCGTGCGCCGCAGCCGGCGAAGAAGCTGGAGGCGGACTTGTGCTGGTTCGACGAGGAGCCCTTATCGACGCAGCGCAAGTATCTGCTCAAGCAGACGACGAACACGGTGTTCGCGCGTGTGGGGGCGGTCAAGGAAGTGCTCGACGTACATACGCTCGCGCACACGAGCGAGCGGCATGCGCTGACGATGAACGACATCGGACGGGTGTCGCTGACGCTGCAAAAGCCGGTGGTGTGCGACGTGTATGACGAGCAGCCGGCGACGGGCGCGTTCGTGCTCATCGACGAGGCCACGCATCATACGGTGGCCGCCGGCATGATTCGTGCATACTCTGCCTGACGCGGCCTGAGGCTCACCAAGCAGGCGACAGACGGCCGCATGAACTCGAACGGGACGGATGGCGTATGGGCAAGGTGTACTTGATCGGTGCGGGGCCAGGGGCGGCGGACCTCATTACGGTGCGCGGTGCCCGTTTATTGGGCATGGCGGACGTGGTGCTGCACGACGCGCTGGTCGAACCGGAAATGCTCGAATACGCGCCGACGGCTCGCAAGATCGCTGTCGGCAAGCGCTGCGGTCGGCGCTCGACGGCGCAGCAGTTCATCAATAAGCAGATCGTCGATGCGGCGCTGACCCATGAGTTCGTGGTGCGGCTGAAGGGTGGCGATCCGATGCTGTTTGGCCGCGCGGACGAGGAAATGCGCGCACTGGAGCAAGCCGGTATCGAGTACGAAGTGGTGCCGGGCATCACGGCGGCGCTCGCGGCCGCATCGGCCGTCAAGCGCTCGCTGACCTTGCGGGGCGTTTCGCGCAGTGTGGCGCTGGCCACGCGCAGCCGCGCACCGGATTCGCAGGAAATCCGCGAGCAGGTCAATGCGGATTCGCTGGTCTTCTACATGGGCCGCGACAGCGCGCCCGAGATCGCGCAGCAACTGATCGATGCGGGACGGGCTGCCGCGACGCCGGTTGCGATCGTGGAAGCTTGCAGCACCGCCCGCGAGCGTACGCTGACATTGACGCTCGAAGCGCTCGCGGCGGGCGAAGCCCAGCAGTGGCTCGATCCGGCTCAGCCGAGCCTGCTGATGATCGGCGAGGCGTTCGCCGAGCGTGGGGCGCGGACACAGGACGCCAGCGGGCAAGGCTTGGTCGACGAACGGCCCGCGCGCGCTGCGGCCTAGCGTCCCCTCTCGCCGGGCCTACGGTTCGAGGCGCGCTTCAGAGCCGAGGAATGCGGTGCTGCCGCAGTAATGCTTCGGGGATCCGCAAAGCTTTACTCAGCTCGTGGTAATCCACTCCGAATATTCGGTGATGGACCGCTGCGGGAAAGTCGTCCCGCGCAACCGTGTTGCCGACGATATACATCTCGCGTATTCCCGCTCGCAGCGCGGCCTCTTCTCCTCCCGGCGTATCTTCGAATCCAACGAGCTCGTCAGGGGGCACCCCTAGCAACTCCGCTGCTTTGAGATAGCCTTCCGGTGCAGGCTTCTTCTGCATCACGTCATCTCCGGTAACCGTGTAGCTGAATGCGTCGCGTGTCCCCGTCCAGTATTTCATCGCGTCCACGCTCTCTCCGGGACTGTTCGTCACCAGCGCGACCGGCCCATGGGTCCTGACGTGCGCGAAAAATTCGGGCGCTCCTCGCACCGGCTTGATTCCGTTCTTCCTGACGAGGTCTCGGAATATCTCGTCCTTCTTTTCGTAGAGCTTCAGTTCTTCCGTGGTCAGGTCGCGATTTTCTCGCTTACGGATCTCGCGGATGACGATCTCTTCGTCGCTGCCGTGGAAGTGATTCGGCTCGTCGGCTTCGACCTTGATATTGAAACACTGATCGAAGAAGATGCACCACGCTTGAGCGTGCACAGGCGCACTGTCGAAGACCGTACCGTCACCATCCGTTACCGATGCAAATCGGCTGTCGCGGCCGTCGTCCGAGAACGTAGCTCGCGCAAGGCGCGGCGCGTCGCCGGGTTGCGAGAGGCGCATAGCCCGCAAATGGCTCAGCGGGCCTTCCAGCGGGTGGCCGGGATGACTCGTGTGCAACCGACCGAGGTCCAGCGTATCGCTATCACCGTCCGCCGACAGCCGAGTTGCTGCGTGGCGAGACTGGTACGCACCTTGTGTATCTCCTGTGTCTCCAACTCTCATGTCAATCCTCCTGTCGAAGATTCGACCGCACGTTCGTCGCCCGTCACGTGGGTGGAGCGGGACTGCGACGGAGCGGCGCCTTATTTCCGGTGCTATGCACCTGGAACGAGCGCATGTTAGGACCCTTCGTCTGATTCCAACGGAATGGAGGCGAAGGCCGGGGGGAGGAAACGAATTCTCGAAAGCTCAGGCGAGCAGTGCGGCTTTCAGTGAGAGGCGGCGAGGAAAGGCAGAAGACGGGGAGCTTTCGTGAACACGAGCGAGGCACCCGGCTCGTCAGCGTTGGCCCTATCGCTGATCGCGTACGCCGATCTGCCGTTGGCAGTACGCGGCGAGCGCGTCGAGTACCGCGTCGTCTTCGCCGACGGGTTGAGCGCAGCGAATCTCGACACCAGCGTGCGCGGCGCGGCATTGGTCGACGACAGCAGGCAAATCTCGCCGGATGTGCCCACCTATGCCGATGAACACCGGCACCACCGTCACCACCGTGCAGCCGGCCGCCACCTGCGCCGCGATGGCCGTCGGCAGATCCGGCGTCATCAGTTCGAGGAATGCCAGGTCGACGCGCGCGCCGGGGCCGGCTAGACCGCGCAGCTTCGCAGCGAGCCGTTCGAACGGCTCGGCCCAGCGTGCGTCGCGCGCGCCGTGGCCGAAGAGAACGATGCCGTTGCGTACCGTCGTCATGATGATCGCGCTCCGAACGTCAATGCCGATCGACCCACTTCAGCGCCACGAAGCCCAGCACGAGGTAGATCAGTGCGGGCGTGGCCGCTGTCATCGGCGCGGGCCATGTGGTGAGCATGCCGATATGCGAAAAAAGCGTGTTGATGAGCTGGAAGCTCATGCCGAGCATGATGCCACCGAATACCTTCACGCCGACCACACCCGCACGCGTGTGCAGGTACGCGAACGGCAGCGACAGCACGAGCATGACGAGCACGGCGAACGGATAGAGCAGCTTTTTCCAGAGTGCGATGTCGTAGCGCTGAGTGTCCTGCCGATTCTCGGTCAAATGCTGGATATACCGGAACAGGTTGAACATCGACATCCGGTCGGGCGCGATCAGCAGCACCGAGAGGATTTGCGGCGTGAGCTCCGAGCGCAGCGAATATTCGGGCAGCGTCGTCTGCGCCGCACGGTAGACGGGGTTCAGCGCGTCGGCGGGGTGCGCGTCGGGCGGCGCGATGCTCGTGAGCTCGGTATCGGTGACACCTTTGAGCAACCAATGGCCGTTACCCTGGTAGCGACCGCTTTGCGCGATGCGTATGTTCGTCAGCCGGAACCCGGGATCGAACTCGTAAATGCGCACATTGCTGATCGACGTGTCGGGCATCAACTCGCCCACGTTGACGAAGCGCGTGATGCGCTCGCCGTTCTCGCGCGCGCCGAGCGTGTCCTTGACCCAGACGCCCGACGCGAAATTCGTCGATACGGCAGAGCCGAGCGCTTCGAGCCGGACGCGCTCCGATAATTGATCGGTATAGGGCCCGACGACTTCGCCGATGAAGTAGGTCAGTGCCACGATGGGAATGCCGATCTTGAGCAGCGACCGAAGCGCTTGCCCGGTCGCGAGCCCCGAGACGCGGAAGATCGTGTACTCGGAGCTCGCGGCCATTTGCGCGAAGACGTAGATCGCACTGATCAGCGCCGCCACCGGGATGATCTCGTAGAACCGCGACGGCGTTTGCAGCGCGACGCGCAGCACGGCATAACCGAACTTGTAGTTGCCGTGCCCGACCGTGTTGAGCTCGTTGATCAGATCGAAAAAGAAAAAGAGCCCCGAGAACGCGAACAGGATGAAGATGAACGCGAGATAGATCTGGCGGGCGAAGTATTTTTCGTAGATGCGCATCGCGTCACGCTCCTGCCGCGCGCTTGAACAGCGCGCGAGAGATCAGCGGCCGGTTGCGCACCCGCAGCCAGAACACGACGACGACGAGCGCCGTCACGACCGCATGCAGCCCCAGGAGGCCGACGACGAACGACATCCGACCCTGTTCGACCCACGACTGCACGACGTTGAGCAGGTTCGAGTAGGTCAGAAAGATCAGCACGGCCATGACGAGGTTGATCGTGCGCCCGCGACGCGGATTCTGATAGGCGAGCGGGATCCCGAGCAGCATCAGATTGATGGCCATGAGCGGCAGCCCCGTGCGCCAGGCGAACTCGGCGAGGTTCGTGTTGCTCGGGTGGCGCAACAGCGCGAGTGTAGGCAGACCGGTTGTCGATGGCTTGCTGACGACCGGCTGTTGCGTGATCTTTACGCCGTAGCGCTCGAATTCCATGATGCGGAAGTCCGGCTTGCCCGGCTCGCCGTCATAGCGGCGGCCGTTGTCGAGCACGACGAATCGCGCGCCGTCTTTTTCGGTTTCGGTGTGACCCTGCTTCGAGACGACGACGCTCACCTTGCCGTTTTCGGTGCTCGTCACGAAGACATTCTCGACCTTGGCCTGGTCGGGCGTCATCTTCTCGACGAAAAAGACGCGATGGCTCGCGGGCGATTCGCGGAACTGGCCCGGCGCCAGCAGCGACACCTCGTCGCGTTGTTGAAAACGCGCGCGGATGAGCTTGTTTTGCGCGTTGGACCAAGGCCAGCCCACGTACGCGAAGAACGCGATGAGCAGCAGCATCGGCGCCGCGAAGGTGGCGATCGGCTTGATGAAGCGCGTGAGACTCACGCCGGAGGCGAGCCAGACCACCATTTCCGAATCGCGGTACCAGCGCGTCAGGACGAACAGAATCGAGACGAACAGCGTCACCACGAGCATCACGGCGAGATAGCCGATGACGGTGAGCCCGATCAGCACGAGAACGTCCTTCGGGTCCACTTCGCCCGAAGCGGCAAAGCCGACGATGCGGATCATCATCGTCGTCAGAAAGATGGTCAGCAGCACCATGAAAACGGCGCCTGCCGTATATGCGAGCTCGCGCTGCAAGGAGCGTTCGAAGATCATTGTCGGCGAGAGATGGCGGGGGCGGAGAACGCGGACGGTGTGCGTCGCGGTCCGACGCCGCAAAAAAATAGCGGATAATTGCGGCTACTTTCCTTCAAAGCAGTAGCCGAATTTTATCCGAGGACGAGCGCGATGGACTTTAGCATAAAAGCCTGTGAGTGGACGAAAGGCACGACGAACGGTTTCCTGACGGGCAAATCGGATTGCATCGTGCTGGGCGTCTTCGAGTCGCAAACCCTGAACGGGGCGGCGCTCGAGATCGACACGGCCACCAAAGGGCTCATTACGCGCATCGTCAAGGCCGGCGATATGCAGGGCAAGAGCGGCACGACCCTCTTTTTGCCGGAGGTCTCCGGCATCGGCGCGTCGCGCGTGCTGCTGGTCGGGCTCGGAAAGCAGGACGGCTTCGGGCAGAAAGCCTACGGCGACGCCGTGCGCGCCGCCTGGCGCGCCATTCTCGGCACGAAGATCGCACAGGTCACGTTCACGCTGAGCCAACTGCCGATCCAGGAGCGCGGCGGCGAGTGGGCCGTGAAAGCCGCCATCCTCGCGCTGCGGGCCGAAACCTATCAGTTCACGCAGATGAAGGGCAAGCCCGAGCCCGTCAAACGCAACCTCAAGCGCATCGTTTTCAGCGTCGATGCGGCGGACGAGAAGCTCGCCAAGGCCGCTGCCAAGGAAGGCGCCGCACTGGCGAACGGCATGGACCTCGCCCGCGATCTCGGCAATCTGCCCGGTAACGTATGCACGCCGACCTACCTCGCCGACACGGCGAAAAAGCTCGGCAAGGAATGGAATCTGAAGACCGAGATACTGGGCGTGAAGCAACTCGAGGCGCTCAAGATGGGCTCGATGCTGTCGGTCACGCGCGGCTCGGCCCAGCCGCCGCAATTCATCGTCATGCAGTATCAGGGCGCCGGCGCCAAGACGGCGCCGGTCGTGCTCGTCGGCAAGGGGATCACGTTCGATAGCGGCGGCATTTCGCTGAAGCCCGGCGAGGGCATGGACGAAATGAAGTACGACATGTGCGGCGCGGCCTCCGTTTTCGGGACGCTGCGTGCCGTTGCGGAACTCGGCCTGAAGCTGAACGTCGTCGGCATCGTGCCGGCGTGCGAGAACATGCCGAGCAGCACGGCCACGAAGCCGGGCGACATCGTCACGAGCATGTCGGGCCAGACGATCGAAATCCTCAATACGGATGCCGAGGGCCGGCTCGTGCTCTGCGACGCCTTGACTTACGCGGAGCGCTTCAAGCCGGCGGCCGTGGTCGACATCGCCACGCTGACGGGAGCGTGCGTGATCGCACTCGGCCATCATATGAGCGGACTCTTTTCGAAAGACGACGCGCTGGCCGGCGAGCTGCTCGATGCCGCGCGCGAGGCCGCGGATCCGGCCTGGCGCATGCCGCTCGACGAGGAGTATCAGGAGCAGCTCAAATCGAATTTCGCCGATGTCGCCAATATCGGCGGCCGCCCGGGGGGCAGCGTCACCGCGGCCTGCTTCCTGTCGCGCTTCACTTCGGCCTATCCGTGGGCGCACCTCGATATTGCAGGTACGGCATGGAAGAGCGGGGCGGCCAAGGGTTCGACGGGCCGGCCGGTGCCGTTGCTCACGCAGTTCCTCATCGACCGCGCCGCGCAGTGATGGCGGCACGCATGGCCTCTTGCGCGACGAGGAGCCCGCGGTGACGCGCATCGATTTTCATACGAATGTCGGCGACTCGCTGCTCTACGCGTGCCGGCTCGCCCGCAAGGCCTACCTGGCCGGTCAGCCCATCGTCGTGCTGGCCGACGCGGCGCGCCTGCGCGCGTTCGACGAGCGGTTGTGGACCTTCTCGCCGCTCGAGTTCGTGCCGCACTGCATGGCGGATCAGCCGCTCGCCGAGCGCACGCCCGTGGTACTCGCGACCGATCTCGAAGCGGCGCCTCACCATCGCGTACTGCTCAATCTCGGTGCGACGGTGCCGGCGCAGTTCGCGCGCTTCGAGCGTTTGCTCGAAGTCGTCGGCAATGCCGAGGAGGAGTTGCTCGCGGGCCGCGAGCGTTATCGCTTTTATCGCGACCGCGGCTATGCGCTCAACAACTACAAGCAGGGCGCCTGAGATGGCGCACTAGCGTTTGTCCGACACCCGCAAGGCCGGCATGCCATCGTGGCGCAAACGCCCGGGCCGTCCAGCCTAACGGGCCGATCCAAGAGAAAGGGAGACCCATCGTGACCGATCCCAAGCATCCCGAACATTCGAGCGATTCGAGCGATCCGGGCGATCCCGATTCGCTCCCCGTGCTGACCGATGTACTCGTGGCGGGGCGGCCGCCGATGCCGCGCCCTACGGCACAGCACGAGCCCGATGCCGCGACGCGAAGCGAGCCGTCGATGCACGAATCGGCGCGATCGTTCGCGACCGTGGAGCAGCATGAGGCACGCCGCCCGACGGAGTCGAGCACCGAAGCCGTCCGAGCCGCGCAGATCGAGGAGTTTGTCGAGCCGGCTGCCGCTGCACCATCGATATCCGCCGAAGCCCCTGCCGATACGCCAGTTGAAGCGCCGATCGAGGCATCGACCGCGGCAGAGCGACAGGCAGAGGTAGAGCGACAAGCTGAAGCGGAGCGACAAGCCGAAGCAGCGCAAGACGCAACGGCGCAACAACAGGCTCAGGCCTCGGCGCCGCTATCTTCAGCCGCGCCTGCCGTCGAACTGCCTGCCGCGGAGGATTTGTCCGAACGCGATGCGGAGCAGCTTGCCGAGCGTCTGCGCGTGCGGTTTGCAGGCTACCTGCGCGAGGAAGGGCGAGCGGTCATAGAAGCACGTTGCCGCGAGGCTTTGCAGGAGCACACGAGCTGGCTCGTCCGGCAAGTGACGCGTGAAGTCGCGCTCGCCCTCGAAGGGGAGGTGGTGGGCTGGGTGCGCGACGCGGTGCGCGAGGAACTCGCGGCGCACCGCGCATCGCGCCGCCCGGGCGCGCAATAGTGCCCGGCGTCAGCCGGTGACCGCGCCCTTGTTCGCGGGCCGCGCGAGCGCCGCGTACTTCGCCAGCACGCCCCGCGTGTAGCGCGGCGCCGGCTGCTTCCACGCCGCGCGGCGGCGTTCGAGTTCGGCATCGTCGACATTCAGCTGCAACAGCAGCTTGTGTGCATCGATCGTGATCGAATCGCCCTCCTGAACGAACGCGATCGTGCCGCCCACGAATGCTTCGGGGGCGACGTGACCGACCACCATGCCCCAGGTCCCGCCCGAGAAACGGCCGTCGGTGATGAGCCCGACCGATTCGCCGAGGCCCTTGCCGATCAGCGCCGACGTGGGTGCCAGCATCTCGGGCATGCCGGGACCGCCTTGCGGGCCCAGATAGCGCAGCACGAGGACATCGCCGGGCCGGATCTGATCTGCAAGAATCGCGGCCAGCGCGCTTTGCTCGTCGTCGAATACACGTGCAGGGCCCGTGATCGCGGGGTTCTTGAGACCGGTGATTTTGGCGACGGCCCCATCGGTCGCGAGGTTGCCCTTCAGAATGGCGAGGTGGCCTTCCTTGTAAAGCGCCTTGTCGATCGGGAAAATCACTTGCTGATCGGCACGCGGCACGCTCGGCACGTCCTTCAGTTCTTCGGCGAGGGTCTTGCCGGTGATCGTGATGCAATCGCCATGCAGCAGGCCCGCGTCGAGCAGAATCTTCATGACTTGCGGTACGCCGCCCGCGCGATGCAGATCGGTCGCCACGTATTCGCCCGACGGCTTCAGATTGCAGATGACGGGCACACGCTGGCGCACGCGCTCGAAATCGTCGATCGTCCATTCGACCTCGGCCGCATGCGCGATCGCGAGGTAGTGCAACACCGCGTTCGTCGAACCGCCCGTCGCCATGATGACGGCCACGGCGTTTTCGATCGACTTCTTCGTGATGATGTCGCGCGGCTTCAGATCGCGCTTGACGGCCTCGACCAGCACGCGGGCCGACTCAGCCGCGGACGTGACTTTTTCATCGTCGGGGTTGGCCATCGTCGACGAGTAGAGCAGCGACATGCCGAGCGCCTCGAACGACGAGCTCATCGTATTGGCCGTGTACATGCCGCCGCATGATCCGGTGCTCGGGCAGGCGTTTTGCTCGATGCCGTCGAAGTCTTCCTGCGACATGCGTCCGGCCGTGAATTCGCCGACGGCCTCGAACGACGAGACGATCGTCAGATCCTTGCCCTTCCAATTGCCGGGACGGATCGTGCCGCCGTAGACGTAGATGCCGGGCACGTTCATGCGCGCGAGCGAGATCATGCCGCCCGGCATATTCTTGTCGCATCCGCCGATGACGACGACGCCATCCATCCATTGACCCTGCACGCAAGTCTCGATGCAATCGGCGATGACTTCGCGCGAGACGAGCGAGTACTTCATGCCTTCGGTGCCCATCGACATGCCGTCGGAGATCGTCGGCGTACCGAATATCTGCGGGTTGGCGTCCGCGTCTTTCACGGCGCTCACGGCGGCATCGGCGAGGCGTTGCAGGCCCGCGTTGCAAGGCGTGATGGTCGAATGGCCGTTGGCGACGCCGATCATCGGCTTGTCGAAATCGTCCTTCTTGTAGCCGAGCGCGTAGTACATCGAGCGGTTCGGCGCGCGGGCAACGCCCTGCGTGATGTTTTGCGAGCGACGGTTGTAAGCCATGGGGACTCCGGGTTCGTTCGATTGCCTGTAGATGCCGTGCACGCAAAGCCTGATGCGGGCGCATTGGCCGCATGCCGCAGCAGCTTTGCGTGGGGTGGCGCCAGAATGCCCTGACTCGATACGCGTGTCCAATATATTATTGAGGGCTGATTAAGTCGAAAAACATATCAGTCGATCGAAACCCGAAAGGGAAGGGAGCCCTCCATGACGCCCGATCTGCGGCAATTGCGTTACTTCGTCGCTGTAGCCGAGGAGCGGCACTTCGGCCGTGCCGCCAAGCGGCTGGCGATGACCCAGCCGCCGCTTTCGCAAAGTATCCGCGCACTCGAGGAGGAACTCGGCGTCGCGCTTTTCGCGCGCACGAAGCGTACCGTCGAGCTCACGCCGGTAGGCGCCGATCTGCTGCCGGAAGTGCGCAAGCTGCTGGCCGCGGCGGAGGGCCTGCGCCCCCTCGCGCAAAGCCTGGCGCGGGGCGAGGCCGGTACGTTGGCACTGGCGTTCGTTTCGACGGCCGATTACGGATTGTTGCCGCAGCTTCTGCGCGAATTCGCAGGACGCTACCCCGGTGTGCGGCTGCAGCTTGCCGAAGCGACGAGCGACGTGCAGATCGACGAGCTCGTGGCGGGCCGCGTCGACGCGGGGCTCGTCATCGCGCCTTTGCCGCCGCGACACGCGGCCGCGCTGACCTACCTTCCCGTCATGCGCGAGCCGCTTATCGCCGCGCTGCCCAGCACTGCCGCGCGCGTGCGCTCGCGCAATCGGCATGGGGAGCCGCCCGAGTGGGACGAGACACCCGTGACGCTCGCCGATCTGGCCCAGTTGCCGCTCGTGATCTTCCCGCGTCGTTTGGCGCCGGGGTTTTATGACATCATTACGGGCTGCTACGGTGCCGCGGGGCTCACGCCGCGCATCGGCCAGGAGGCGATTCAGATGCAAACGATCGTCAGCCTGGTCTCGGCAGGCATGGGCGTGGCGCTCGTGCCGCAGTCGTTGCGCAACTTGCGCCGCACCGGCGTTGTCTACCGGCCGCTGGCCGAGCGTGCGCCGATCGTCGAGACCGGGCTCGTCTGGCGCACGGCCGATGTCAGTCCCGTGCTGGCCGGGTTCCTGGATGTCGTGCATGGCCACGCCGCGGCACTCGCGGCGAACGCCGGTGCGAATGCGTCGGCATGACCGTGGCGTCGCGCCGCCGCCGCCCGGGCGCGGGCCGCCCGTCGCGGTCCTACCCGTCGATCAACCGTTCTATGCCAATTAAGCCTATACGATGCTGATTCATCCCAACTTCGATCCGGTGGCGATCCATCTCGGACCGCTCGCCGTGCGCTGGTACGGCCTGATGTACCTCGTCGCGTTCACGATGGCGATCGTCGTCGGCCGGCTGCGCTTGCGGTTGCCGCATGTCGCCGCGCAAGGCTGGAGCGTGCGCGATATCGACGACATGATGTTCTACGGCGTGCTCGGCACGATCGTCGGCGGGCGGCTCGGTTACGTGCTCTTTTACAAGCCCGACTACTACTTCATGCATCCGCTCGACATCTTCAAGGTCTGGCAGGGGGGCATGTCGTTTCACGGCGGCTTTCTCGGCGTCACGCTCGCGATGATGCTGTTCGCGTTCCAGCGCAAGCGCACCTGGCTGCAGGTGACGGATTTCGTCGCGCCGATGGTGCCCGCCGGGCTCGCGGCCGGCCGGCTCGGTAACTTCATCAACGGCGAGCTCTGGGGCCGCGTGACCGATCCGAACGCGCCGTGGGCGATGCTGTTTCAGAGCGCGACGGAAGACGACGCGCGCTGGCTCATCGCGCATCCCGAGCTCGCGGCGCGCTGGCATCTCGGCGAAATCTTCGCTAAGTACCATATGCTGCCGCGGCACCCGTCGGAGCTCTATGAGATCGCGCTCGAAGGCATCGTGCTCTTTTTCGTGCTCTGGTTTTTCTCGCGCAAGCCACGGCCCGTCGGTGCAACCTCCGCCGTGTTTCTGATGGGCTACGGGCTGGCCCGCTTCATCGTCGAGTTCGCGCGCGAGCCGGACGACTTCCTCGGGCTACTCGCGCTCGGCATGTCGATGGGGCAGTGGCTCTCGCTGCCGATGATCGTCGTGGGCATCGTACTGTTCGCGTGGTCGTACCGTCGCGCGGACAAGGCACCTGCCGCACTTGCCCGCTGAGGCGGCAGCGCGGACGGCAGCGCTGGCTGGCGCCAGCGCAAGCCGGCAATGAGCGGGAACCGCGCCTACCGCGTCATTTGCACCGAACCCGAGACATTCACGCTCACACGCGCCTTGCCCCCTTCGACGGGCAGCGGCGCCGCTTCCGCGGCGGGCGCCGCGGCCATCGCGCGCATGGCGAAGAGCGGTCTCGGCGGCGGCGCTTCCTGACCGATGTTGACCTGCCGTATCGTGTAGCCGTTGTAACCGAACGCCTGCGCGGCCGATTCGGCCTGCTTGCGGAACGAGTCGATCGCCTGCCGGGTCAGGTGTTCGGCCGCCGTGCGCTGCGCTTCGGGCGACAATGAAAACGAGACATTGGCAACTTGCATCGACGTATTCATTTGCCCGGCAAGCTTCGACGCCGCGGCGAAATCGCGCGATTCGAGCACGACTTCCGTGCGTCCGCGCCAAGCGGAAATGCGGCCATTCCGATCGGTCGACGGATAGATCGAAAACGCGCCCGTACGTGCGCTCACGCCGGTCACGCTCTTTGCCTGCGCAAGCGCCGTGGCCGTGCGTTTGTTGAGGGCATCCGTCAATGAAGCCGCATCGGCGGCTTCCTGTTCGTAAAACAGCGTGATGTCGACGACATCCTGAGGCACTTCGTCGCTCGCCTGCGCGGATAGCGACAACACACCGGCCGGCGCGCTCTCCGCGGACGGCGGCGTGGCCGCGCGCGCCGCGTCGGTTGCGAATGGGGCAACACACGTCAGTGCGGCGGCGGCAACGAGCGTGAAAACAGTGGCGGTCGTTCTTGTCATCTCTCAGGTCCTTTTTCTTGGAAAAATCGATGGATGAGGTTCACGCCAGCCGTTCGGTGATGAAGCGCCATTCGGCTTCGGTGACGGGTGTGATCGACAGACGGTTGCCTTTCGCCAGCACGCGCATGTCGGCGAGCTCGCGATGTTTGCGCAGCTCGGCGAGCGAAATGAGCGGTATTTTCTTGACGAACTCGACGTCGACCAGCATCCAGCGCGGCGACTCGCGTGTCGATTTCGGATCGAAGTACACGCTTTTGGGGTCGAACTGCGTCGGATCGGGATAGGCGCCGGAGACGACGCGGGCGATCCCCGCGATGCCGGGCTCGGGACAGCTCGAATGGTAAAAAAGCACACCGTCGCCGAGCTGCATCGTATCGCGCATGAAGTTGCGCGCCTGATAGTTGCGTACGCCGGTCCAGGGGAGCGTGCGCGAGGAAGCGGTGGCGAGATCGTCGATACTCGCTTCGTCCGGTTCGGACTTCATCAGCCAATAGCGCATAGGGTCGATTGAATGCGTTCAACGGTGGATGAAACCAACACGGCCCGGTAGTTTTGGCCTTCTCGCGCCGCAAATGAAAACGGCATCGGTCGAACCGATGCCGTCGAATAAAGTCCCCGCCTTGGCCGCTAGGCCGGCATCCTGAACCGGGAGTTCAGAATTGGTCGCAGTTAGCCGCACTTCGGGTACATCAGACAGAGTGACGCGCACACCCGTGCTGCAAATTTCCGCAACCGTGCACATGGCATTGGTTCAAGGAATTTATGACCTTGGCGAACCAGGCAGGGAAGCCGTAAAACTTGTGTAAAGCTCAACATACCGAACAGTCACAACCACCAGTGCTCGAAGCGTCGTGCCTCATGCAACGGCTATCGCGCTTCGCTTTGCTCCAGCACCGCGCCAAGCTGTTCGTTCATTTGACGCATTGTACGCCTGATTTCCTCGGCCGGGAATGCTTCCCCATGCCGGATACTTTCTTGCAGCTTGACCAGTTCCGACGCGAGCGAGAGGGCTGCCATGACCGCGATGCGATCGGTGCCGCGCACGCTGCTCACTGAGCGGACTTTCGTCATTTCGGCGTCCACGCGCGCAACGGCGTCGAGCAGTTGCGTTTCGGTTTCGGGGGAGCACGCAAGACGGTACGTCTGCCCGAGAATCGTCGCTTCGATCTGCTTCGTCGTCATGCGTTTTCTCCCTGCTGAGCCGCCGCGTTCGCCGAATTGCCGTGCGGCGCTTCGCGCTCGCCCGGTTCGGCGAGCAGATCGAGCTGGTTATCGCCTTCGTACGGGCCCTTCGTGCGCGGCAGTTTTTCGAGAATGGCGTTCAGGCGCACCTGCGCATCGTCGATCTTGGCAAGCAATGTATCGCGCTCGACTTGCAAGGCATTGCGTTCGTCGCGCAGGAGTTCGAGCTCGGCGTGGGCCGAGTCGTTTTCCGCGCGCAATTGCGCAAGCTGCTCTTCGAGCGCGTGGCGGGCCTGCTGATGGCGTTCGTTGATCGCGATCAGCCGGCCGATGTTGTGTGACAGGGTTTCGAGTTCGGTGAGCATCTGCTGCGTCCTCTAAAGACTTGCGCATTTTAGCGCGGAATACGCGAGCATCCGATCCTTGTCTCGTTTCGAGACGTAACAACATCCTGTCGATTTGTGCCGATGTTGCCGCCCGAGACGCCAAAACGGTCGATTCTTGACGCTCATGGGGCCCGCTCCTACACTTGCGGCACTTTGGTGCCCGCGCGTTCGTTTCCGATGCGCGCGGTTAAACGGGAAACAGGGAGCGTGCGGCGTTTCGCGCGTCAACCTGTGCTGCCCCCGCAACGGTAAGCGATGCGTCGTCCGCGTTCGTCGCGGCGAAATCGATCCGAAGCCACTGCGTGCCTTGGCGCGTGGGAAGGCGGATTCGAGAGCTCGTCAGCCCGGATACCGGCCAAAGGGGGAGCGCCGCTCCCGACGGCAACGCGAAGCTGCATCGCGTGTTTCGGGGCGTGCTCATGACGGGGTGGCCTGCGGGGAAGCGGGCTGCCTGCCGATCCATGGGAATACCAACGATGTCCTTATCCATGCCGCGCGCGGCGTGCGTTGCGTTCGCAGGCCTGCCGCTTGCCGCGCTCGCGCAATCGGCCGCCTTCGATTCACCGTCGAGTTCGTCGACGGTTTCGGTTTCAGGTTCCATCTCCGCCTCCACCGCGTCCGATTCGACCCTTGGCACGTTGGAGCCGATCGTCGTGACGGCGCGGCGTTCGCCTCAGGCCCTCGCCGATGCGATCCCGCAAACCACGAGTTTTACGCGGCAAGATATCGAGGATTCGACGGCGATCGATCTGCCGGGGCTGCTGTCGCTCGCGCCGGGCGCGCAGCTCATTCGTAACGGCGGGCCCGGCGGCAATGCGTCGCTGACGCTGCGCGGCGGCTCGCCGACGCAATCGCTCGTGCTGATCGACGGGGTGCGCGTCGATTCGGTCAGTCTCGCGCAGGCGCAGATCGCGCAGCTTCCGCTGTCGCAAATCGACCATGTGGAGGTCGTGAACGGGGACGTCTCCGCGCTTTATGGCTCGGGCGCGATGGGGGGCGTCGTGCAGGTCTTCACGAAAGACGGCGGCAATCATCCGCCGCGTTTTCATTTTTCGCTCGGCTACGGCAGCTATCACACGCAAACGCAGGAAGCGGGTGTCGATGGCGCATTGGACAAGGAAGGCAAGACGACCTTCAGCTTCGATGTTTCGCGCTTCAAGAACGATGGCTTTTCGTCGATCGACCCGGCGCTCGCGCCGAATGCCAATCCCAATGCGAACGGTTACCTCAACGAGACGGTGTCGGCGGCGATCCGTCATCGGTTCAGCGACAAGTGGGACGCGGGCGTGCGCTTTTTTCAATCGAACGGCAACGCGAGTTTCGACAACCCGTTCGGAATGCCCTCCGATCTGAACGACCTCTACAGCAAAGTGCGCGAGGTCTCCGTATTCGCGAACGGCAAGCTGACCGATCGATGGACCACCCACTTCACCGTCGCGGAGGGCGACGATCGCAGCGTCGAGAAAACGAACGGCGTCTACGACAACCGCTTCGATACGAACAACCGCCAGTACACGTGGCAGAACGATTTCAAGCTGTCGCCGGACCATACGCTGCAACTCGGCTACGAGCATCTCGATCAGTCGCTCGAATCGGACATCTTCGCCGCGCCCGCGCGGCGCGTCGATTCGGCATTCGCAGGCTATACGGGCCGATTCGGCGCGAGTCGTATTCAGGCGAACGTGCGCCGCGATCAGTATTCCGATTTCGGCGGCGCGAACACCTACTACCTGGGCTACGGATACGACATCACCGAGCACTGGGGGGCGCGCTTCAGCTATGCGAGCGCGTTCCGGGCCCCGAGCTTCGACGATCTGTACTACCCCGGCAGCGGCAATCGAGCGATCAGACCCGAGCGCAGTCATGCTCTCGAGGCGGCGCTGCAGTATGCTTCCGATGCATTCGGCGTGGCGCGCCTTACCGCCTTTCAGACGAACTACAGCGACCTCATCAACTATGTGCCGACACAAGGCGGGCTCTTCTATATCGCGAAGAACGTGGGGCGCGCGAAGGTGCAGGGCCTGGAGGCATCATGGCGCGGTCACCTCGGCAAGACCGATATCCGGGCAGCGCTCACGGTGCAAAACCCCGTCGACGAAGATGCCCACGTCGATCTGAACCGGCGTGCGCGGCACTTCGCATCGTTTGCGGCGAACCGGAGCATCGGCACATGGCGCGTCGGCGGCGAGTGGATCGTGAGCGGCGCACGCAACGATAGCGGCACTGTCCTGGGGGGATATGGCGTCGTGAATCTCTCGGCGCGCTACCGCATCACGAAGGCCTGGTACGTGGCCGCCCAGATCGACAATCTCTTCGATAAGCACTATGAGCTCGCCTATACCTACAACACGCCGCGGCGCAGTGCGTTCATCACGCTCGGCTGGCAACAGCAGTAGCGCGCGTGCGTGCGCGAGCGGGGCGCTCATCGTGCTTTGGGCGGCTCGGCGGAGGCTCGGGCCATGAATGCGCAACGCGCGATCGCCATCTGGCTTGCGCTGGCCGCGCTGGCGGGCATCGTATTCGTCGCCGCGCTGACGCTCGGCAGTGTGAGCGTCCCGCCGCTGCGTGCGTTGGGCGCGCTTGCCCATTCCGGCACGGCGGGCGCCGATACGATCGACGAAATCGTGCGCAGTCTTCGTCTGCCGCGTGCACTCGCGGGGTTCGGCTGCGGCGCTTTGCTCGCGCTGGCCGGCGCGCTGCTGCAGGTGCTGCTGCGCAATCCGCTTGCCGAACCGTACGTGCTTGGCGTATCGGGCGGCGCCGCCGTGTTTGCGATCGCCGCTTTGCTCGCGGGCGCGGCATGGTGGCTCGTCGATGCGGCCGCGTTCGCGGGGGCCTTGTTCACCATCGCGCTCGTGCTCGGCTTCGCCCGCCGTGCGCTTGCCCGCGGCGAGCCGCAAGAGGCGTCGCCGCGGCTGTTGCTCACCGGTGTCGTACTCGCCACGGGCTGGGGGGCCGGCGTCACGCTTCTGCTGACGCTGGCGCCGGACGAGCGGCTGCGGGGCATTCTCTTTTGGCTCGCGGGCGACCTCAACGGCGTGGCCAGCCCATGGCCCGCGCTGGCGGCGCTCGCGCTCGCGCTGGCCGCGGCGGCATCGGTTGCGCCGCAGCTCAATGTCCTCGCGCGCGGCGAAGCGGTGGCGTTCGCCCTGGGCGTGAACGCGGGACAGCTGCGCTTGCGCATTTATCTGGTGGCGTCGCTTGCCACCGCCGCAGCGGTGACGACGGCGGGGACCATAGGCTTCGTCGGCCTCGTGGTGCCGCACGCGTTGCGTCTCGCGTTCGGCAACGATCAGCGCATGCTCGTGCCGGCGAGCGCGCTGGCCGGGGGCCTGTTCGTCATGAGTGCCGACCTGCTCGCGCGCACGGTCGCCGCGCCGGCGCAGTTGCCGGTGGGGGTGATCACGGCATTGTTCGGCGTGCCGGTGTTTCTGTGGATGCTGGCGCGGAGGTCGCGATGAGGAGCGCGCAAATGGTCGTTTCGACGCTCGCTGCATACGAGCTCGCGCTCGACGCGGGCGAGCGCGTCTTGCTGGCCGATTTCACGCAGACGTTCGGCGCCGGCGAGCTCTGGTGCGTGGCGGGTCCGAACGGTGCGGGCAAGACGACGCTGCTTTCGACGCTCGCGGGGCTCGTGCCGCCGGCGCGGGGGCGTGTTGCACTCGATGATGTGCCGATCGGCGATTGGCGGCCGGGCGAGCTCGCGAAACGCCGTGCGCTGATGCCGCAAAACGTGCACGACGCGTTCAGCGCAACGGTGTTCGACATCGTGCTTCTGAACCGTTTTCCGTATCTTGGCGGCTGGGGCTGGGAGACTGAGCGCGATCGCGCCGCCGCGCACGCGGCGCTCGACGCGCTTGCGCTTGCCCAACTGGCGGCACGCGACGTACGTTCGCTGTCGGGCGGCGAGCGCCAGCGCGTGGCGCTCGCCGCCGCGCTCTGTCAGGATGCACCGCTGTTGTTGCTCGATGAGCCGCTTGCGCATCTCGACCTGCGTCATCAGATCGACTGTCTGACGTTGCTCGCGCACTGGGCCCGAGAAAGTCCGCGCACAGTCATATTTTCCTGTCACGATCTGAACCTCGCGCGTCGTTTCGCGACCCACGCGCTGCTGATGCCCGGTGACGGTACGGCGCATGCCGGGCCCGTGCGGGACGTGCTCACGCCCGAACTCGCGAGCCGCGTGTTCGGATACCCGCTCGTGCTGATCGAAGCCGACGGTCACGAGGCGCTCGTGCCCGCGCTGCGTCGACCTGAAAGGGAGTCCCCCGAACCTTGAACCCCCCAGTGAACCTGGCCGCATGTCGGCTTATGCCGATTCTTTCGCGAAATCGTTCGCCATCGGCACGATGATTTCGACCGAACCCATAGGAAAGGTATGAACGCCTCCGTTACGTTGCCCGTCGTCGAACCGCTCGACCGTTCGCTCGGCTCCGAGCTTCAACGCATCATCGACGGCAAGACCAAGCCGCCCGGCAGCCTTGGCCGGCTCGAAGCGCTCGCATGTCAGATCGGCATGATCCAGCGCACGACGCACCCCACGCTCGCGCGGCCGGCCATGATCGTCTTCGCGGGCGACCACGGCATCGCCGAGGAAGGTGTCAGCCCCTATCCACAGGCGGTCACGGCGCAGATGGTCGCGAACTTTCTCGCCGGAGGCGCGGCGATCAATGCGATCAGCTCGGTGGCCGGGTTCACGCTGGAGGTCGTCAACGCGGGCGTGGCCGCGACGCTCGAAGCGTTGCCAGGCCTCGTCGATATTCCCATCGCCCGCGGCACGCGTAACTTCGCACGCGAGTGCGCCATGACGCGCGAGGCGGCGCTCGCGGCCATCGCGGCCGGCGCGCAGCGCGTGCGTCATCATGCGGCGCTCGGCACCAACGTGGTCGGCTTCGGCGAGATGGGCATTGCGAATACGTCGTCCGCGGCATGCCTGATGAGCCGCCTCGCAGGCGTGCCGATCGACGAATGCGTCGGCCGGGGCACCGGACTCAACGATGCCGGGCTTGCGCACAAGCGCCGCGTGCTCGGCGCGGCGCTGGCGCGCCACGCAGGCGCGACGCAGCCGCTCGACGCCCTGGCGGCATTCGGCGGCTTCGAGATCGCGATGATGACCGGCGCCTATCTCGCCGCGGCCGAGGCGAAGATGACGATCCTCGTCGATGGATTCATCGCCACGGCGGCGTTTCTCGTCGCCAACTCGCTCGCGCCGGCGGTGCGCGATTATTGCGTCTTCGCGCACCTGTCGAACGAGGCGGGTCACCGGCGCATGCTCGACGCCTTCGACGCCAAGCCGCTGCTGGCCCTCGACATGCGGCTCGGCGAGGGCACGGGTGCTGCGCTTGCCTTGCCGCTCTTGCGCGCGGCGGTCGCGTTTCTCAACGAGATGGCGAGCTTCGAATCCGCCGGTGTAGCCGGGCGCGGCGACGCCGGCCAAACAGGCCAACCCAGCGAGTCGGACCCGCTCCGCGGCGGGCGCGGCACATCGTGACACGCCATGCCGGCGGCCACGAGACCGAGCGCGTGCGCCGCCTCGATCCGCGCGCCGAGTGGCGCTATCTGTGCGCGGCACTCGGCTATTTCACGCGCGTGCCGGTACCGTATGGCGTCGGTGCCGCGCAAGGCGATCTGGCCGGCGCCATCCGCTACTTCCCGCTCATCGGCGCGTTGGTCGGTGCATTCGGCGCGCTCGTCTACCTGCTGGCGTGGCGCGTTTTCCCGGTGTCGCTGGCCGTACTGCTTTCGATGGCGGCAACTCTGCTGGTAACGGGGGCCTTTCACGAAGACGGGCTGGCCGACTGCTGCGACGCGTTCGGCGGCGGCATGGCGCGCGAGGATGTCCTGCGAATCATGCGCGATCCGCGCATTGGCGCATTCGGCGCGATCGCGCTCGTCATGGCTCTCGCGATCAAATGGCAGGCGCTCGCCGCGCTTCCCCCGCTCGTGGCCGCCTGGGTCATGGTGGCCGCGCATGCGGCCAGCCGCGCGCTCGCGGCGAGTCTGCTCGTCACGCTCGATTACGCGCGAGCCGAAGGCAAGGCGGGCGCTGTCGTGCGGCGCCTGTCCGTACGCGCGTACGGCCTCATCGCTGCACTCGGACTGCCTTGGCTCTTCTGGCCGGACTGGCGCGCCGGGCTTGCCGCGCTGGCCGTGGCGGCCGTGCTGCGCATGCTGATGTCGCGCTATTTCCAGCGGCGCCTCGGCGGCTATACGGGCGATTGCCTGGGCTTCGCGCAGCAAGTCTTCGAGCTGGCGATCTACCTCGTCGTTCTCGCATGGATCTCGTCCTGATCCGCCATCCGCCGCCGGCTGTCGAGCGCGGCGTCTGCTACGGGCGCACCGACGTGCCGCTCGCCGTCGACGAGCGTGAGGCGGCTGCCGCCATCGTCGCGCGGCTGGCGGCACTCGATGTCCCTCTGCCGCGCTCGCTCGTCACGAGTCCGCTCGTTCGGTGCGCCGGCGTGGCGCGTCAATTGGCGCGCCGCTTCAACTGCGCCGAGACCGCCGACGCCAGGGTCCAGGAAATCGATTTCGGCGCCTGGGAGCGCCTCAGATGGGATGCCATCGACCGTGCGGCGCTCGACGCCTGGGCTGCCGATTTGCGCCACGCGCGCACGCACGGCGGCGAAAGCGTGGCGCAATTCGGCACACGCGTGGGCGAATGGTTCGAGACCTGGAAACGGGCGAGCAAGGTCGCGGGGGCGGCGCAGCGAGGAAGCAAGGCGCCGACGCTCGCCGTCACGCACGCGGGCGTGATCCGTATGCTGGCGTCGCTGGCACTTGCCGTACCGCTCGAGCGCACACTTGCGTGGCCCGTCGCGATGTCCGGCATCGTTTGGCTCCGGGGAGACGAGGAGGGCGACGCTTGGCGCGTGATTCGGTGGAACGGGTGACGTTTGGCCGGATCGACCGGATCGATGAGCCGAGGTGGATTCGCTCAGTGCGCGTCCGAAGCCCCGGCGGCTGCGCCCGAGGCAGGCCGTTTCGCTCGAGCCGTTTCAAGGTCGCGGCACAGTGCATCGATGCCTTCGGCCAGACGTGGCCCCGGCCGGTTGATCAGGTCGCCGTCGATGGCGAACAGATTGCCGCGCGCGACGGCAGTCATGCGCGGCCACGCGCGCCAGCGCGCGAGATCGGGCAGCGGCGCGTCGGGTGAGGGCGCGGTGGCGCCCTTGGCCGCCGTGACGATGGCCTCGGGGTTCGCCGCGACGACGGCTTCGACCGACACTGTGGGCACGCGAGCGGTCAGCTCGCCGAATACGTTGCGTCCGCCGCATAGCGCAATGGCGTCACTGACGATATGCGCGCCGTTGAGCGTCAGGAGCGGGCGGTCCCAGACCTGATAGAACACGCTGACCACGGGTCGCGCGGCATAGCGCGCCCGCAGCCGGGCGATTTCGTCGCGATAGCGCTGCGCCGCGGCGCGGGCCGTGCTTTCGGTGCCGAGCAACGTCCCGAGGCGTTCCAGGTTCGTCGCGACGTCATCGACCTTGTGCGGCTCGCTGACGAAAAGCGGGATGCCGAGGGCACGCAGCTTATCGAGCTGCCGCGTGTCGTTGCCATGCCGCCACACGACGATGAGTTCGGGCCTGAGCGCGACGATGCGCTCGAGATCGAGTGCGGAATTGCTGCCCACACGCGGCAGCGCGTTGGCTTCGGGCGGATAGTCGCTATAGGACACCGCGCCCACGAGCCGTGAGCCGCCGCCGGCTGCATAGACGAGCTCTGTCGTGTGCGGCGCGAGCGAAATGACGCGTGCCGCGGGCTGGGCGAGCGTGACGGTGCGGCCCGCGTCGTCGACGACGGAAACGGCCGCGCGCGCGGGCAGCGGCGAACCGGCGGCGCAGGCGAATGCAATGGCAAGAGTCAGCGCTTCGACGAGCTTGCGCATCAGGCGGTTCGGGTCGGGCCCGGCGCCGTTTTGACCGCGAGAGGAAGACCCGCCACCATCAGCGTGACCTCGGGCGCGAGCGCGGCCACGCGCTGATTGAGCCGGCCGAGCGCATCGACATAGCGGCGCGTCACCGAACCGAGCGGCACCACGCCCAGGCCGATCTCGTTGCTGACGACGATGACGCGCGCGCGAGCGGCCGCCAGCGCCGCCATGAGCGCGTCGATCCGGGCGTCGGCGTCCTCAGCCGCGGGGCCGCACGCTTCGGGCGGGCACAGGAGACCGGCGAGCCATAGCGTCAGGCAGTCGACGAGTACACAGGCATCGTCCCCGTCGGCCGCGCGAAGCGCATCGTCGAGCGCGGCACCGGCTTCGACGAGCCGCCAATGCGCCGGCCGCCTCGCGCGGTGGTGAGCGATCCGCTCGCTGAACTCGGCATCGGCGCCGCGGGCCGTCGCGATGTAGGTGACGCCGCGGCCGCTGGCCCCGGCGAGGCCCTCGGCATAGGCGCTCTTGCCCGAGCGAGCGCCGCCGAGCACGAAAATGAGGTCTGGCGTGGTCATCGCGCGATTGTAACGGCATCGCGGGCCCGACATGGCGTCCGGGCGGTTGCCGAAGGGGCTACGGCGCGAACCGATTTGCCGATATCATCGACACCCATACGGGGCCAGACGGCTTCGCGAATCGGGAGCGTTCATGACGGTAATCGTGGTGGCCAACCCCAAGGGCGGGGTGGGCAAGAGCACGTTGTCGACCAATCTGGCCGGCTCGTTCGCGGCAAACGGGGAATGGGTTGCGCTCGCGGACCTGGACCGGCAGCAATCGGCCCAGTCGTGGCTGGCGTTGCGGCCCGGTGGCCTGCCGCCCATCGAGAGCTGGGAGGTCGATCCCGATGCGCCCGCCAAGCCGCCGCGCGGCCTGGAGCGGGCCGTCGTCGATACGCCGGCCGGATTGCACGGCAATCGTCTCGTGAGTGCGCTCGAGCTGGCGGACAAGGTCATCGTGCCGCTGCAGCCGTCGATGTTCGACATTCTCGCCACACAGCATTTCCTCGAACGGCTCGCGAAGGAGAAGGCCGTGCGCAGGGGCGCCATCGAAGTCGGCGTCGTCGGGATGCGCGTGGACGCGCGTACGCGCTCGGCCGACCAATTGCACCGCTTCGTGGAGGGGCTCGATCTGCCGGTGCTGGGATTTTTGCGCGATACGCAGAACTACGTGCAATTGGCCGCGCACGGACTCACGCTATGGGACGTGGCAAAAAGCCGCGTCGAGAAAGACCTCGAGCAGTGGGAACCCATCGTCGCCTGGGCGGCCCGCTGACGGCTGCTGGCCGAGGCGCCCGTGCGCAGCACGCGATGCGCTCCGCGCGCAGCCGCCGGGTGCGTCAGCTCCAGCTTTGCACGGGCACCTGGGCGCGGCTGCCTTTGATCTTGTTGCGCTCGTCGACGAATACGAGTTTCGGCTCCCAGCCGGCCGCCCGATCCGCTTCGTCGACCATCGCGAACGCGGCGATGATGACGAGATCCCCGAGCTGGGCCCGCCGCGCGGCCGAGCCGTTCAGCGAGATCATGCCGCTGCCGCGTTCGCCGCGAATGGCGTAGGTCGAGAACCGCTCGCCGTTGTTGACGTTCCAGATGTCGATGCGTTCGTTCTCGACGATATCGGCCGCATCGAGCAGATCTTCGTCGATCGCGCAGGAGCCTTCGTAATGGAGCTCGCAGTGCGTGACGACGGCGCGATGAATCTTCGATTTGAGCAAATGGCGCTGCATGGTCGTTTCCTCTGACGTGCGCGGCAACTCACGCGTGCCGCTTCAGATTTCCAGATTGTCGATGAGACGTGTGGCGCCGAGCTTCGCGGCGGCCAGCACGACGAGGGGCGCATCGGTTTCGTGAGGGGCGGGCGCGATGAGATCCTCGCGCTTGCGTACGGCCACGTAATCGGGTTGCCAGCCGCGTGCGGCGAGGCTCGCCATTGCGTCGCGCTCGAGCCGCTTGAAATCGCGCTCGCCGGTGTGCACGGCATCGCGCAGGCGGCCGAGCGTGACGGCGAGCATCGGCGCTTCGCCGCGCTCGGCCTCGGTCAGATAGCGGTTGCGGGAGCTGAGCGCGAGCCCATCCGCGTCGCGCACCGTTTCCGCCGCGATGATGTCGGTCTGCAGCGCGAACTGATGGCACATGCGCCGCACGATCATCAGCTGCTGGTAGTCCTTCTTGCCGAATACGGCCACCCGCGGTTGCACGCAGGCCATCAGCTTCATGACGACCGTGCACACGCCCGTGAAAAAGCCCGGCCGGAATTCGCCCTCGAGGATGTCGCCGAGGTCGTGCGGCGGATGCACGCTATATTCCTGCGGCTCGGGATACATGTCGCGCTCGGTCGGCGCGAACAGCACGTAGACGTTTTCCCTTTGCAGCTTGTCGATGTCGGCTTCGAGCGTGCGCGGGTACTTGTCGAAGTCCTCGTTCGGGCCGAACTGCAGCCGGTTGACGAAGATGCTCGCGACGACCGGGTCGCCGTGCTGACGCGCGAGACGCATCAGCGAGAGATGTCCCTCGTGCAGGTTGCCCATGGTCGGCACGAAAGCCGTACGGTTCTGTCCGCGCAACTGGTCGCGTAATTCCTGGATCGAGCTGATGACTTTCATGATGGACCGGGGTTGAAGCGCGGCGAGGCGCGTGGACTGCAACAGGGCGCCGATTGTAGAGGATTCGACGAGGCGCGATAGCGAAAAGAGCGGATCCTCCAGGGCAACCGTGGCGCCGTTCAGCGCTACGCCGGCAGATAAGCCAGCCGCACGTAGATCGGCGCGAACGGTTCGGCCTGCGTGATCTCGATCAGCGATTCGCGCGACAGCTCGAGCATGGCGATGAAGTTGACGACGACGACAGGCACACCGCGCGAAACGTCGAACAATTCGGCGAACTCCATGAAGCGCGCATTTTGCAGCCGCCGCAGGATCAGGCTCATATGCTCGCGTACGGACAGCTCCTCGCGCGAAATCTTGTGATGCGCAACGAGCTTGGCCCGCTTGAGCACATCGGCCCAGGCCGCCCGCAGATCGTCGATGACGACGTCGGGAAAGCGCGGCGCGATGCTCTGCTCGATATAGACGTCGGCCCGCAGAAAATCCCGCCCGAGCTGAGGCAATTGATCGATGCGCTGCGCGGCGAGCTTGATCCGTTCGTACTCGAGCAAGCGCCGCACGAGCTCGGCGCGCGGATCCTCCGCTTCCTCGCCCGTATCCGCTTTCTTCACCGGCAACAGCATGCGCGACTTGATCTCGATGAGCATCGCGGCCATCAGCAGATACTCGGAGGCGAGTTCGAGGTTCGTCTGGCGCAGTTGTTCGACATAGCCGAGGTATTGCACCGTGACATCGGCCATCGGGATATCGAGTACGTTGAAGTTCTGCTTGCGGATCAGATAGAGCAGCAGATCCAGCGGACCTTCGAACGTTTCGAGAAAGACTTCGAGCGCGTCCGGCGGGATATAGAGGTCCTGCGGCAGCTTGAAGAGCGGCTCGCCGTAAAGACGCGCGAATGCCACGCCGTCGATCGTGTCGGGCGTGGTATCGGTGGCCGGCGCGGCGAGCGCCGAGACCGGCTCTTGCGAGCGCGTGGCCTCGTCGGCGGGGTTCACGCGGTGGGCGCTCAGAAGTTCTGGTAGTAGACGTACGGCAATTGCTTGACGCCCGCTGCCTGCTGACGCGCCCGCTCCTCGAGATCGAGCGGCTGTTTGTCCCACAGGAGCGCGCGGCCGCGGCGCTGCTCTTCCTCGAGCGTCGGCTGTTGCTGCTTGAGCTGGTTCAGGAACTGCGTGATATCCGATTGATACATGGCTCGTCGTTCGTGGAAAAAAGGGGCACATCGGTGCGGCGAGCACCGTCTCTCGCAAACCGGGATTTTAGCGCATGCCATCGCAGGCGGAACATCGCGGGCGCCGTGGCGTCAAAACCGCGCTGGCTCAGCGGACTCGCTTTCGCGCGGTCGCCCCCAGGCCGCGGCTGTGGTCAAATGGGCGGCCGGCGGCGCGTGCTCGTATGCGCCGCGGGTGAGTTCGTCTTTTCAACGTTGCCGGGAGGCCCTGTTTGCGGGACGCAGCGATCGACAACCCGTGCTTGACGCGCACCGCCCGCCGGTGCGCCGGACGCCTCGCCCGCAGCTGGCTCGCAGCGGCTGTCGGGGCACTGCTTGCGGGGCTTGCGTTGCCTGCTTCGGCCAAATATGGCATCGAGATCGATGCGCCGCGCGAACTTCGCAAGCTGCTGAAAGCGCATCTCGACCTCTCTCGATTTGCCAAGCGCGACGACATCACGGACGATCAATTCGATTTTCTCTTGACGGCGACGCCGCAGCAGGTGCGCGATCTCGCAGCCACGGACGGCTATTTTTCACCGGTCGTGCGTACCGATGTCCGCACGGCCGAGGGCAAGAAAAAGGTGATCGTGCATGTCGATCCGGGGCCGCGCACGAACGTCTCGTCGATCGATCTCTCGTTCGCCGGCCCGGTGAAAACGGAAGACCCCTCCCGCGAGAACGCGGCGCGTTTCGCCTTCTCGCTGCACCCGGGCGACCCCTTCACGCAATCGGGCTGGAGCGATGCCAAATCGGCAGCGCTCAAGGCGCTGCAGGCCCGTCGCTATCTCGGCGCGAAGATCGCGCGCTCTCAGGCGCTCATCGATCCGCGCAAAAAGACAGCGGCGCTTTCTGTCGCGTTCGAGAGCGGTCCGACGTTTACGGTGGGTCCGCTCGACGTATCGGGCGTGCGCCGCTATCCCGAATGGATCGTGACCAACGTCAATCCGATTGCCGTCGGCGAGTTTTATGACACGACGCGGATCGAGGAACTGCAACGGCAATTGCAGAACACGCCGTATTACGCCAGTGTCGCGATCGATGTCGACAGCGACGTCGACAAGCCGCACGAGACGCCGATTCACGTGAAGGTCAGCGAGTATCCGTATAACAGCGTGCGCGGAGGGGTCGGCTACGCGACCGATACGGGCGCGCACGTCCAGGGCGCCTACTCGTATCTGAATACGTTCGGGGCTGCCTGGCCGTTTTCGGTCCAGGGCCGGCTCGATCAGATCCAGCAATACGGCCAGATCCAGTTGTCGATGCCGCCGGGGCGGCGGGGCTGGGTCAACAGCGCGCTCGCGTCGTACACGAGCACCAACGTATCGGACACGCGCATTTATAGCGCGCGCATCGGTGTGCAGCGCGCGCGCACGTCGCAGTTCATCGATTACACCTATTCGCTGCAGTACTACGTCGATCGGCTCGATCAGAACGCCGCCAGCCCGAAGACGAGCCACGCGCTCGTGCCGCAGTGGTCGTGGACGCGGCGCAATGTCGACGATCTGCTATTTCCGCATTCGGGCAATCTGCTCCACGCCGAGGCGGGCTTCGCGGTGCGCCATGCGCTCTCGGACGAGACCTTCGTGCGCGGCTATGCGCGCGGCGTGCAGTATCTGCCGGTCGGCAAACGCGATCTCCTGCTTTTTCGCGCGGAGCTCGGCGGCGTGTTCACGAGCGGCAGCTCTGCCGATGTGCCGGCATCGCTGCTGTTTCGCGCGGGCGGGTCGAACTCGGTACGCGGCTATGGCTTTCAGAGTATCGGCAACAAGGTGTCGGGCTCGGTGCTGCCGACGAAGTACCTCATCACCGGCACGGCCGAGTATCAGCACTGGTTCACGCACGATTGGGGCGCCGCGGTGTTCTATGACATCGGCGCAGCCACGGATACCTGGCGCGAGCGGACGTTCTTCCCCGGCGTCGGCTTCGGCGCGCGCTGGCGCAGCCCGGTCGGCCCAGTCAACGTCGACCTCGCGTATGGCATTCGCAACAAGAGCGTAAGGCCGTATCTGACGCTTGGCATCGCCTTTTGAAACGGCCTCAAACCGCATGAAAACCGCTTCGATACCGCTTTAGCCTTGAGCGCGCTTTTCCCGAAACGAGCATGACGAACGATTCGCCACCGCCGCCCTCACCACCGCCGCCAGACGTCCACGACGCCGGGCGCGATGCACCGCCGCCCCGTCGCAAGCCGCGCCGGGCGCTGCGCGTGTTCGCGTTGACGGTGGTGGGCATCGTGATCATGCTGGGCGCCGAATCGCTTGCGCTATTCGGCGCGCTCACGACCGAGCGCGGGACCGGGCTCGTTTGGCGTGCGGCCGTGGCGCTCTCGGGCGGACGGCTCGCCGGCACGTTCCAGGGCGGCACGCTCGCCAGCGGGCTGAGGTTGGCCGACGTGCATTTTGTCGAGCGGCCGACGGTAACGGGCGGTCCCCCGGCCGCAACAGCCGCGACGACCGAGATTCGCATCGACCGGCTGAGCGGCCGATGGGCGCTCACGCCGTCGCCCTGGCGGCTGACCATCGTCGATCTGCACGCGGGCACTGTCGATGCGCGTCTTGCGCCGTCCCGCAGCAATGCGCCGATGACTTTGCCGCAGAGCCTGCGCTTGCCGATCCAGCTCGACGTGCGCGCAATCGGTATCGACCGGCTGCGCATCCATGACGGCGCCAGCGTGACGGAGTTCGACCGTTTGCGGATGAACGGCCGCAGCGACGGGCGGCATCATACGCTCGCGCTCGGCGGGCTCGATACGCCTTACGGGGCGATCACGGCCGAGCTGTCGCTCGACGGCGTGCGCCCGTTTGCGCTCTCGGGCAACGCCGGTTATGCGGGCGAGTTCGCGGGCGAGCCGGCGCGGGCGAGCGCGCAGGTCACGGGCACGCTGGAGGCGCTGACGGCCGAGATCGACGCGAGCGGTTTCAAGCTCAAGGGGCACGCGCGGGTGGAGGCCACGCCTTTTGCACCGGTGCCGCTCAAGCGCGCGCAAGTCGCGCTCGCTCACGTGAACCCGCAGACGTTCAGCCCCGGTGCGCCCGCGGCCGATCTTTCGCTCGACGCCGACCTCGGCCCCGTGCCGGGGGCGGGCACGTCGGTCGTGGCCGGTCCGGTCTCGATCGTCAACGCGAAGCCGGGCAGACTCGACGCGCGGTTGCTGCCGCTCATCGACGCACACGCCGATGTGCGGCTCGATGCAAGCGAGGAGCGCATTGCGAACCTGCGCGTGCGGCTCGTCGACGACGCCGAGCTCGCGGGCGGCGGCACGCTCAAACGCGGCCGAGGCCGCATCGCCTTGCAGGCCAGCCGCCTCGATCTGAACACGATCACGCCATGGGTGCGCGCGACGGCCCTCGACGGGCCGATCAGCGTACAGCTCGACGGCGCCGCGACCGGGCTCGAGTTCGACCTTGCCGATAAGCGTGCGGGTCTCGGCGCACGGGCCAAAATCGCGTTGGAGCCGGAGCGTATCGCGTTGCGCGATGTGCGCGTCGCGGCCGGCAGTGGCTACGTCGATCTCGACGGCGCCCTGATGCGGGACGCTCGATCGACCTATTCGCTGCGCGCAACGCTGAAGAGCTTCGATCCGCGTCTCGTGCTGGCGGCGAGTGCGCCGCCGGCTGCGCCAAAGCGCCCGGGTGCCCCGCACCCGCCGCGCGCAGGAACATCGTCGAAGACATCGAGCGCATCGACCGCATCGAAGCGGCAAGCGACATCGCATCCATCGGCCCCGGCGAGAAAGTCCGCCGCGGTGGCGCGGGGCGCGTCGACGCGGTGGCCCGAGGCGCGCGTGACGGGCACGCTGGAAGCGAGCGGCACCTTGGCCCCGAGTATCGCGACGAAGCTGCGGTTCAAGCTCGCCGACAGCCTCTACGACGGCCTTCCGCTCAGAGGCGAAGGCACGGTGCAGGTCGCCGGCAAGCGCTTATTGCCGAGCGACGCGGCGCTATCGATCGCCGGCAATGACGTCGAACTGCACGGCAGCTTCGGCGCACCGGGCGACCGGCTGCGTTTTCGCATTGCCGCGCCGCAGCTAGAGCGGCTCGGCTTTGGCCTGGCGGGCGGGGTGAATGCCGACGGCGACGTGACGGGCTCGCTCGCTCATCCCAATGCCACACTCAGCTACGATGCGCACGACGTGTCGTTCGGCGAGAACCGCGTCGGTGCGGCGACGGGCCGTGCGCTCGTGCGTGACGGCGCGAACGGCGCGCTCGAATTCAAGACCGATGCGCGCGACGTCCATACGAGCATCGCCGATTTCGCGAGCCTTTCCGCGCACGCGAGCGGCACGCGCGCGAAGCACGCGTTCGATGTGGCGGCGAAAGGCACGCTGCGCGGCCGGCCGGTAGACCTCGTATTGGCGGCGTCGGGCGGTTTGACCGATACACGCGACGGCCTGCAGTGGGCCGGCACCGTCACGCGCTTCGCCAATCGCGGCATGCCGGCGCTCGAACTGCAGGCGCCGCTTGCGATCAACGCGAGCCGCGAGTTCGTGACGCTCGGCGCGACGCGGCTCGCGCTCGAAGGCGCGCGGATCGATATCAAGTCGTTCGTCTACGACCGCGGCGCGATACGCTCGGCCGGCTCGGCCTCGAATCTGTCGGTGGCGAGACTGCTCGCGATACGCGAGCAACTGACCGGCACGCCTTCGCGCATGCGTAGCGATCTCGTCTTCGCCGGCGATTGGGACTTCACGCTAGGCCGCACCGCGTCCGGCTACGCGCGCCTCGAACGCGTGAGCGGAGACGTGTCGGTCGACACGGTCCGGGGCGGATTGGCGCCGCTCGGCATCACCGCGCTCGGCGCGCGCGCCGATTTTCGTACCGGCTCGCGATTGAGCGTCACGTTGCGCGCGGCGGCGAGCCGCATCGGTAGGGCGGACGCGAACCTGAGCGTAGCGCTTTCCCCCGATCCGGCGCGCGGCGGTCAGCTTGGGCTCGCGGCCGATGCGCCGCTTGGGGGCACGATCGCGGCCGACGTACCTTCGCTGAAAACGACGGGCGGCCTGTTCGGACCGAGCTACGTGCTCGATGGGCGCGCGGCGCTCAGGCTGACCGTGGCGGGCACGATCGCGAAACCCGCGCTTTCGGGGGCGCTGACCGGCGACGGGCTCGCGGCGACGTTCATCGATCAGGGCGTGCAGTTGAAGGACGGTGTCGTACGCATTGCGCTATCGGAGAATCTCGTCGACTTTCAACGCGTGGAGTTTCATGGCGGCGACGGTACGCTGCGTGCGACCGGTCAAGTGCGGCTCGATCGCGCCGAGCCCGACATCACGGCGCAAATCGTCGCGGACAAGCTCGAGTTGTTCGCCGCGCCGGACCGGCGGCTGTCGCTGTCGGGCAGTGCGACGGTTGCGAACGGCGGGCCGGCCGGCGGTATGAATATCGACGGCAAGTTCAAGATCGACCGCGCGCTGTTCGACATGCCGGAGCAACCGGCGCCCAGCTTGTCGGACGATGTCGTGATCTTGCGCAACAACGCCGCCGTGCGAGGTGCGCCGCAGCCGATCGAGCCGGCGATGAACAAGCCGGTGAGCCCCTTCGCGCCGCGCGCGAACATCGACATCGATCTGGGGCGCAACTTCCGTTTCCGGGGGCGCGGCGCGGATCTGGGGCTGCGCGGCATGGTGACCGTGATGTCGGCCCCGAGCCAGCCGCTGCGGGCCATCGGCAATGTCGGCGTGACCGAGGGCTCGACCTATACCGAGTTCGGCCGCAAGCTCGCCATCGAGAACGGCTTTTTCACGTTCAACGGACCGGTGGCGAATCCCGGCATCAATATCCTCGCGATGCGCCGCAATCAGGAGGTCGAGGCCGGCGTGCAGGTCACGGGCACCGTCAACGCGCCGATCGTCAAACTCGTGTCGGAACCGAACGTGTCCGACAACGAAAAATTGTCGTGGCTGCTGTTCGGCCATGGCACGGATCAAGGCAACAATCTCGGCCAGCAAAGCTCGATGACGACCGCGCTCGCACTGCTCGGCAGTGCGACGGGCAAACGCGTGGCGCAGACGTTCGGACTCGACGAATTCACGGTGGGCCGCAGTGAGGTTGGATTGACCGATCCGCAGGTGGTCATGCTCTCGAAAGCGATCAACGAGCGTCTCGTGCTCGGTTACGAGCAGGGTCTGCAATCGGCGGCCAATGCATTCAAGGCGACGATCAATCTCTCGCGTTTCTGGGCGCTTTCGACTTATACGGGCACGTTCCAGGGCGTCGATATCAATTACACGCGCCGCTTCGATGCGTTCTGGTCGAAACGGTGAGCCGAAAAATAACTGAGAAAAGTTCCCTATTCCCGCCTGGGGGTTGCATGTTCCGATAGCGGTTTCCGACTTTATCGAAAACCGAAATATGCAGCCGATCAGAATGATGCGTGCCCCATCGTCGATGGTCCACCGGACCGGTCCGATGAATTTCATCGAGGATCGCGGCGCATTCACGACCGCCATCAGAAGCGGGGCGTACAACCGCTATTTGTTCGCGGACACGCAAACCGGCGCGCGCGATTTGGTACTCGTTGGTACTGGTGCGCAAATCGTCGATTTCTTCGAGCGCGAGGCGATGTACGGCATCGAAAACACGATACCGGAATTGCCATCGATTTTTATGGGCGTGACGGCGCACGTCGCGCGCAACCGTTACAGGACGCTCTTTGCGGGAAATGACGCGGCCATGGCCGGTGTCAGCGTCGCGAACACGTTGATCCGATGTGTCGCCCTGAAGGATTGGTCGACCTCGAAATTCGTGCCGCAGGATTCCCATGCGCTCGCCTGCGGCATTGGCGGCTGTACGGCGCCCGTCGGCGACGTGGGCGATATCGGCGACCTGATCGCCACGGTCCACGACATGTACAAGTTCATCCGCAATCCCGGTATCGCCGAATCGAACGGCAAGGCAGGGGCGCTATTTCGCGTCACATTCAGTCCGTTTCCGGGCGAGGGCATGCGGCGGATCGGACAAAGACGTGTCTTCTTCTCCAGGTTTAGCGGCCAGGGCATGCCGAACTCCACGGCCGACGGCAATGACTTCAAACGTCTTTTCCGGCTCTGACGTCACTATCATTCAGGATTCCGAAATGGATATATGCATCAAGGAGCATGCCGGCCGGATGTGCCGGTTATCGTCGGGAAGGCCCGACTTCGGTAGTTTCGGTGCGGTGATATTCGATCATGGTGGCGTGCCTGTTCCTTGCCGTCCGCAAATGAACGACATGTGGCTGTTGTCCGATAACGGGCAGGGTGCGCGGGCGCTCGTCGTCTACGGTACGCTCGACGAAATTGCCGGGTTCTTCGGCGCAAACGCGGACAAGGGCATCGAAAACACTTCACCGAATACCTTTTCGGGCAAGCCGGACATTTATATGTCCGTCTTCGAGCTTTCCACCGTGGCGCGTTACAAGTCGCTATACCCTTATAACGAAGCGGCCACGAGAGTGGCGAAGTTTGCCGGCGGGACCTTCAGTTCGCCCGCGACGTTCGGCGCGATGGGTCTGAAAATGCCGAGCAGTGCGGTGGGCTCACGGATTGCAGCGTCGTTGGGCAAACTCGCGTCGAAGTTCCATAAGGAGATACCGAAGGTGCGCAACCCGGGATTTGCCGCGGCGCCCGCTGCCCAGGGCAGCGGGATCCTGATGGTCAAGTTTTGGCATGCGCCGTTCGGCGGTTCTCGAAAGATCGGCACCGGCAAGCTGTTTTTTCGCGATATCGATAAGGCCGTGTTGCAGCAGTATTGACGGCCGGGGCGCACGCCGATTCGTGGCGCGCACGCCCGCAGCCGCCGCTATTTCACGCGCATACCTGGCTGTGCGCCGCTGTGCGGTTCGAGGATATAAAGTCCCGGTTCGGCTTTCTCGTCGGCAGCCGATGCCGCCAGGACCATCCCCTCCGAGAGCCCGAACTTCATCTTGCGCGGCGCCAGATTCGCCACCATCACGGTCAGTTTGCCGACGAGGTCCTCGGGTCGGTAGGCCGACTTGATGCCCGAGAACACGTTGCGGGTCTTCTCTTCGCCGATGTCGAGCGTCAGTTGCAGCAACTTGTCGGAGCCCTCGACGGCCTTGCATTCGACGATGCGTGCGATGCGCAAGTCGATCTTGGCGAAGTCGTCGATGGAAATGACCGAGGCCTCGGCGCTTTCGGCCGCTTTCGCGGCTGCTGCCACGCTGTGACCCTTGGCGCTTTTGGCCGCTTCGGCGGTGGTTTTCGCTGCCGAGGCCGCTTGCCGATGAGGCGGTGTGGTGTCCGTGGGTTGCAGCGATGCGCGGTTCGCCGCGATCAGCGCTTCGATCTGTGCCGGATCGACACGGGTCATCAGATGCTTATAGGGGTTGATCGGGCGTGCCGACGAAAGGACGTTGCCGGCATCGGCCCAAGTCAACGGCGGGATACCGAGAAACGCCTCGACGTTCGCGGCCAAGGCCGGCAAGACCGGCTTCAGTGCGAGCGTGAGCAGCCGGAACGCCTCGATGCTGACGCTGACCGTTTCGTGCAGCGCCGCCGCGTTGGCCGGATCTTTCGCCTGATCCCAGGGTTTGGCCGTATCGACATAGGCGTTGACGGCATCGGCGAGCTCCATGGTCTGCCGGACGGCACGGCCGTACTCGCGCGCTTCGTAATGAGTGGCAATTTGCGGCAGCGCCTCGCGCAGCATGCCGAGCAGCGGGTGATGCATCGCGCTGTCCTGCACGCGGGCGTCGAATCGCTTGACGAGGAAGCCCGCCGCGCGGCTCGCGATATTGACGAACTTGCCGACGATGTCGCTGTTCACGCGCGCGAGGAAATCCTCGAGGTTCAGGTCGATGTCTTCCATCGTGGCGTTGAGCTTCGCGGCGAAGTAATAACGCAGCCATTCGGGGTTGAGCCCCGTGTCGACATAGCTCTTCGCCGTGATGAACGTACCGCGCGATTTCGACATCTTCGCGCCGTCCACCGTCAGAAAGCCGTGCGCAAAGACGTTGGTCGGCGTGCGGTGGCCCGAGAACTCGAGCATCGCCGGCCAAAAGAGCGTGTGAAAGTAGAGGATGTCCTTGCCGATGAAGTGGTACTGCTCGGTCTCGGTGCCCGGGCGGATCCATGCTTCGAAGTCGAGCCCGACGCGCGCGGCCAGATTCTTGAAGCTGGCGTAATAGCCGACCGGCGCATCGAGCCAGACATAGAAGTATTTGCCGCTCGCGCCCGGAATTTCGAAACCGAAATACGGAGCGTCGCGCGAGATATCCCAATCGGCGAGCTTCGCCTCGCCCTTTTCGCCCAGCCATTCGCGCATCTTGTTCGTGGCTTCCGGCTGCGCAAGCCCGCTCACCCAGCTGCGCAGGAACGATTCGCAGCGCACGTCCGAGAGGCGGAAGAAGTAGTGCGTCGACTTGCGGCGCACGGGCGTTGCGCCCGAGACGGCCGAGTAGGGGTTGATCAGCTCCGTCGGCTGATAGGTCGAACCGCAGACCTCGCAGCTGTCGCCGTATTGATCCTTCGCGCCGCACTTCGGGCATTGACCCTTGATGAAGCGATCGGGCAGGAACATTTCCTTGACGGGATCGTAGGCCTGTTCGATTTCGCGGGCATCGATGAGCCCGGCTGCCTGCAGCGAGAGAAAGATCGACTCGCACAGTTCGCGGTTCTCGTCCGAATCGGTCGAGTAGTAGTTGTCGAACGAGACCAGGAAGCTGTCGAAATCGCGCTTGTGCTCCCGCCCGACGCGCTCGATCAACGCCTTCGGCGTGATGCCTTCCTTTTCGGCACTCAGCATGACCGGCGTGCCATGCGTGTCGTCGGCGCCGACGTAGTACACCTCGTGCCCGTGCATGCGCAGCGTGCGAACCCAGATGTCGGTCTGGATATATTCGACCAGATGGCCGAGGTGGATCTGTCCATTCGCGTAAGGCAAGGCGGATGTGACGAGAATCCGGCGACGGAGCGCCGGCGGGCTGGAGGCGATGTCGGGTGCTGTCATTGGCGTTCGAGGAGGGACCGCGCAGGGAAAACGCCGATTTTAACAGGGCGGGCGCGGCAATTCGCGGCAGCGAGCGGGGTGCGCCCCCATGACGTTCGGCGCGAGGGGCGGAGGACCCACCGACTCGGAGGCGCCGAGGGTCGGGAACCGTTGCGGCCCGCGTACTGAGAGCAGCGGGCAAAAAAAACCGGGGCGAATATGAACCGGCCCCGGAGCAACAACGACAAGAGGAGAATGGTGACGCGGCGGCCTTCGCCATCCGCGTACCGTACGTAGAGACAGCCGATTTCCGGGTGAGTTCGAAAAATTTTTCGATTTGTTTACCGAAACATTCCGGGCGTATTCCCGGTCACCCCGCAGGCCCGCCCGGCGGGCCGCGGCCAGCTTATTGGTAGCGCGGCGCCTGGCCGTGCTGCGCGGTCGCTTTCAAATATATTTCGACGCGGCGGTTCTGGGCGCGGCCCTGGTCCGTGCCGTTGTCGGCGACGGGGTTGTTCGGACCGTATCCAGCGGCCGCCAGACGGTTCGGCGATACGCCGTGCTGACTGAGGTAGTTCGCCACGCTTTGTGCGCGGTTTTGCGAAAGCGTCTGGTTGTACTGGGGCGACCCCGTGCTGTCCGTATAGCCGCGCACTTCGGCAACGAGTTCGGGGTTTTGGCCCATCTGGGTCGCCACTTCATTGAGCGTCGGATAGAGCGCCGGGTTGATCTGGTAGCTATCGGTCGCGAACGTCACGTTGCTCGGGATGTTGACCTTCAGCGAGCCATCGGGCTGTTCGTTGACGGTCGTGCCGGTGCCGCGCGACGCGCCCGAAATCCGGTTGCGGATGTTGCTCCAGTTGTAGCCCGTGATGCCGCCCAACAGCCCGCCGACACCCGCGCCGATGGCCGCGCCCTTGCCGCCGCCGAAGATGGCGCCGAGGCCGGCGCCCGCGGCCGCACCGGCGCCCGTGCCATAGGCCGCGTTCGTTTGCTGCTCCGTGGCGCAGCCGGCGAGCAGTGCGCCGGCCAGCGTGAATACCGTCAAGCGGGTCATGATTTTCGAGTTCATTTTTCGAGTCCTCTCAAGAAAACGTGTCAGAACGACGCCCGCGCGGCCCGAACCCGGGCGGAAAACCGCTAAGCCTTGCCGCGCGCAGTGTCTTCCAGCCACGACGACGCAAGCCACTACAATAGCGCGTACGGGGTCCGCACGCGGCCCCGTGGCGGGCGCCGAGGGCGAAAGTGCCCGGCAGCCCGCTATTTGGCAATGGCGAGCAACACTTTCTTTCAATTTTCCTGCCTTGCGGCGTGAGTCGCCCTCGAGCCGCATACGCTGTGGCCCGTCGGTGCGCCTCGCCGCGAGCCGTTTCGCTTCGGAGTCTTTTCGATGAGCATTGATCGGGCCTTGGTCGACGCCGCACTCGCGGCCGTGACGGATCCCAACACCGGCCGACCGTTCGCGGCAGCCAAGGGCGTGAAGTCGGTCGCGGTCGACGGTACGACCGTACGGGCGGAGATCGTCCTCGGCTATCCCGCGAAAAGCCAACTCGACGCGCTGCGTGCGTTAATCGTTGCGGCGCTGCGGCAGGTGCCCGGCGTGGAGCGCGCCGAGGTCGCGCTCTCGCAATCGATCGTCGCGCACGCCGTGCAGCGCGGGGTCAAACTGCTTCCCAACGTGAAGAACATCGTCGCCGTGGCGTCGGGCAAGGGCGGGGTCGGCAAGAGCACGACCGCCGTCAATCTCGCGCTGGCGCTGGCAAGCGAAGGGGCGTCGGTCGGCGTGCTCGATGCCGATATCTATGGACCGTCGATCCCGATGATGCTCGGCATCGAGGGGCGGCCGGACTCGCCCGACGGGCAAACGATGAACCCGCTCGAGGGTCACGGCGTGCAGGCGAATTCGATCGGCTTTCTCGTCGAGCAGGACAATCCGATGGTCTGGCGCGGCCCGATGGTCACGTCCGCACTCGAGCAACTGCTCAGGCAAACCAATTGGCGCGAGCTCGACTACCTCGTCGTCGACATGCCGCCCGGTACGGGCGACATCCAACTGACGCTCGCACAGCGCGTCCCGGTGACGGGAGCGGTCATCGTCACGACGCCGCAGGACATCGCCCTCATCGACGCCAAGAAGGGCCTGAAGATGTTCGAGAAGGTCGGCGTGCCGATCCTTGGCATCGTCGAGAACATGAGCATCCACGTCTGCTCGAACTGCGGCCATGCCGAGCATATCTTCGGCGCCGGCGGCGCCGAGCGCATGGCCGGCGAATACGGTGTGCAGGTGCTCGGCAGCTTGCCGCTCGACATCTCGATTCGCGAGCAGGCCGACAGCGGGCACCCGTCCGTCGTCGCCGATCCGAGCGGACGCATCGCCGAGACATACCGCGCCATTGCCCGCAAAGTGGCCATCCAGATTGCGGAGCGCGCGCGCGACATGACCGGCAAATTCCCGAGCATCGTCGTTCAGAACACCTGAGCGGGGCCTGCTTCAAGCGGCATGCGAGGCTTTCGCGCGAGGGCCTGGCATGCCCTTGCGCCGCGCCGGCCGCGCGGCGCGGTATCATGTCGCCTTCGCTTGAGTCCGGGACGGCAGCGCAGGGGCGCTGCGGCCGGCATGAGGATCGCATGAGACAACGAACCGACGGGCGGCACGCGCGTGCGTTGAGCGTCGTCGCCTGCGTCGCCCTGTTGGGCCTGGCGGGCGCGCCGCTTGCGGGCTGCACCGCGTTTTTGGGCCACCACGAAAAGCGCGCCGATGCGCAATTGCGGCCGACGGTCGGCAGCGCGGTGCAAGGTGCCGTCACGTTCATAGAGCGGGCGGACGGCGTGCAGGTCACATACAACCTCGCGGGCTTGCCGCCCAACACCGACCATGCGCTGCAGGTGCACGAGCGTGGCGATTGCAATGCGGTCGACGGCGCGAGCGCCGGCCCCGTCTTCGCGCCGGCCGCGTCGAGGCTGCGCGCCGGGGTGCGGCTCGAGGGCGATCTCGGCAATCTTCATGCGGACGCGAACGGCGGCGCGACCGGATTCATCGTCGCGCCCGACGTCTCGCTCGACGGCGTGCGCTCGGTCATCGGGCGTTCGGTGCTGATCTATCGCGAGCCGGTCGACCCGGCATTTCCCGATCACAGCGTCGGGCCCGCGCTCGGGTGCGGCGTGATTCACGGACAATGAGCAGGACCGAGAGACCTCGATATTTATGAGCATCAAATCCGACAAGTGGATTCGGCGAATGGCCGCCGAGCACAACATGATCGAGCCGTTCGTGGGCGATCAGGTCCGCACGGCCGAGGACGGCCGCAAGATCGTGAGCTACGGCACGTCGAGCTACGGTTACGATATCCGCTGCGCCGACGAATTCAAGATCTTCACGAACATCAACTCGACGATCGTCGACCCGAAGAACTTCGACGAGAAATCATTCGTCGATTTCAAGGGCGACGTCTGTATCATTCCGCCGAATTCGTTCGCGCTCGCGCGCACGGTCGAATACTTCCGCATTCCGCGCAACGTCCTGACGGTCTGCCTCGGCAAGTCGACCTATGCGCGCTGCGGCATCATCGTGAACGTGACGCCGTTCGAGCCCGAATGGGAAGGCTACGTGACGCTCGAGTTTTCGAACACGACGCCGTTGCCGGCGAAGATCTATGCGAACGAGGGCGTGGCGCAGGTGCTCTTTTTCGAGAGCGACGAAGTCTGCGACGTGTCCTACGCGGACCGGGGCGGCAAGTATCAGGGCCAGCACGGCGTCACGCTGCCGAAGACCTGAATGCCGTCGGCGTGCCGTCACAACGCTGACGCAAAGCGCAAAGAGACTGACAGGTTTTCGAGCGACCGCTCGGCACGGAGAACATGACCCGCGCCAGCGGTCCTTGTTTTTGGAGAATCGTTCATGAAGTTCCGTTTCCCCGTCGTCATCATCGATGAGGACTTCCGTTCCGAGAACATCTCGGGTTCCGGCATTCGGGCGCTCGCCGAGGCGATCGAAGGGGAGGGCGTCGAGGTCCTCGGCCTGACGAGCTACGGGGACCTGACCTCGTTCGCGCAGCAATCGAGCCGCGCGTCGTGCTTCATTCTGTCGCTCGACGACGACGAACTGATGCTCGGCGAGACCGGTCCCGATGGCGAACTGCCCGAGTTCGCGACGGCGATTCTCGAGTTGCGTGCGTTCGTCAACGAGGTGCGCCGCCGCAACGCGGACATTCCGATTTTCCTGTACGGCGAGACGCGCACGTCGCGCCACCTGCCGAACGACATCCTGCGCGAGCTGCACGGGTTCATCCACATGTTCGAGGATACGCCCGAGTTCGTCGCGCGCCATATCGTGCGCGAAGCGAAGGTCTATCTCGATTCGCTCTCGCCGCCGTTTTTCAAGGAACTCGTCAAGTACGCCGACGAAGGCTCGTATTCGTGGCATTGTCCGGGCCATTCGGGGGGCGTGGCCTTTCTCAAGAGCCCGCTCGGCCAGATGTTCCACCAGTTCTTCGGCGAGAACATGCTGCGCGCCGACGTCTGCAACGCCGTCGACGAACTCGGGCAACTGCTCGATCACATCGGCCCCGTCGCGGCGTCCGAGCGCAACGCGGCCCGCATCTTCAGCGCCGATCATCTGTTCTTCGTCACGAACGGTACGTCGACTTCGAACAAGATCGTCTGGCATGCGACGGTGGCGCCGGGCGACATCGTCGTCGTCGATCGCAACTGCCACAAGTCGATCCTCCATGCGATCACGATGACGGGCGCCATTCCGGTGTTCCTGACGCCGACGCGCAACAATTTCGGCATCATCGGCCCGATCCCGCTCGACGAGTTCAAGCCGGAGAACATCCGCAAGAAGATCGAGGCCAATCCGTTTGCGCGCGAAGCGCTCGAGCGAAACCCGAATCTGAAGCCGCGCATCCTGACGATCACGCAAAGCACGTACGACGGCGTCATCTACAACGTCGAAACGATCAAGTCGCTGCTCGGCGACTTCCTCGATACGCTGCATTTCGACGAAGCGTGGCTGCCGCATGCCGAGTTCCATTCGTTCTATCAGGACATGCATGCGATCGGTGCCGGCCGTCCGCGCACCGGTGCGCTCGTGTTTGCAACGCATTCGACGCATAAGCTGCTCGCGGGCATTTCGCAGGCTTCGCAGATCGTCGTTCAGGATTCCGCCGACGGTGCGTTCGACCGGCATCGCTTCAACGAGGCCTACTTGATGCACACGTCGACGAGCCCGCAGTACGCGATCATTGCCTCGTGCGACGTCGCGGCGGCGATGATGGAGCCGCCGGGCGGTACGGCGCTCGTCGAGGAATCGATTGCCGAGGCGCTCGACTTCAGACGCGCGATGCGCAAGGTCGACGCCGAATACGGCGAGGATTGGTTCTTCCAGGTCTGGGGCCCGGAGGCGCTTGCCGACGAGGGCATCGGCTCGCGCGAGGACTGGATACTGCGCGCGAACGATCCGTGGCACGGCTTCGGCCCGCTTGCCGAAGGCTTCAACATGCTGGACCCGATCAAGGCGACGATCGTCACGCCGGGGCTCGACCTCGCCGGCGAGTTCGCCGAGTCGGGCATCCCGGCTGCCATCGTCACCCGGTATCTGGCCGAGCACGGCATCATCGTCGAAAAGACGGGGCTCTACTCGTTTTTCATCATGTTCACGATCGGCATCACGAAGGGCCGTTGGAACTCGATGGTGACGGAGCTTCAGCAGTTCAAGGACGACTACGACAGCAATCAGCCGCTGTGGCGTGTCCTGCCCGAGTTCGTGGCCCAGCACCCCGCTTACGAGCGCATGGGGCTGCGCGATCTGTGCCAGGCGATCCACAGCGTTTATCGCGCCAACGACATCGCCCGGCTCACGACGGAGATGTACCTGTCGAACATGGAACCCGCGATGAAGCCTTCCGATGCGTTCGCGAAGCTCGCACACCGCGAGATCGATCGCGTGCCCATCGACGAGCTGGAGGGCCGCGTGACGAGCGTGTTGTTGACGCCTTATCCGCCCGGTATCCCGCTGCTCATTCCAGGCGAGCGGTTCAATCGTACGATCGTCAACTATCTGAAGTTCGCGCGCGAGTTCAACGAGCGCTTCCCCGGTTTCTCGACCGATATTCATGGCCTCGTCGCCGAGCGGGTGGAAGGGCGCATGGAATATTTCGTCGATTGCGTGCGTGTCTGATCATGAAGTGCGCTGCAAGAACGCTGCTCCCTACGAGGCTCGCGCTTGGCGCGTTGGTCCTGGTCGGCGCCTCGTTCGTCGTACCCGTCGCCGCCCATGCCGAAGCGGCCCCCGCGGATCCGATCGATACGGCGATGCGCACCTGTCTCGCGCGCGCGGACCGCTCGTCGCCTGCCGGGCAGGCGCAATGCATGGATGCCGCACGCGATTCATGGCAGGCCGCCATCGACGCCGCTTATCGATCGCTGACGGCAGCCGCGCCCGACAAGATGCGGCGTGGCTGGGAGGAGAGCCAGCGGCGCTGGCAGACATGGCGGGACAAGGAAGTGCCGCTCGTGCATGCCGTGTTCCAGACGACGCACGGTTCGGCTTATGTCATCACCGAAGCTAACGTTTTGTTGCAGCCGGTGCGCGACCGCGCGCTGCAGCTGCGTCATGCGGCCGCGCAGTTCGACGCCACCGCGAACTCGGCAAGCGATGCCGATCCGGCTCCGCCCAAACGTCCGGCGCGTTTGCGCCCGTGCACCGTCGATGCGGCTTGCGAGCATGCGCAATTCGATCTGAACCGTTATGCACGCAAGCTGCGCGCGAAATTGGCGGCGCGCTCGCGCGTCGTTCTTTCGCATGCGCAGCGCGCCTGGCTTGCCTACTTCGAGGCGACCTCGGGGCTGGGCACGGAGGCCGAGCGCGTCGATCTGGTCGGCGCGCGCGTGGCGACGCTCAAGCGGCTGGCCGAGACGGCCGGCAACGACTAGCCGGCGCTCTCCCGCTAAGCACCGCCCCGCCGGGCATCCCGGCCGGCTTAGTCGCGCCGAGCCTGGGCTTGCAGTGCCTGGCGCGCGGCCTGAGCCGCGGCGCGGACCTGCTCGGGGGCCGTGCCGCCCGGATGATTGCGGCTTGCCACCGAACCTTCGAGCGTGAGGTAATCGAATACGTCTTCACCGATCAGGTGTGCGACGTTGGGAAGCTCCGCGCGCATTTCATCGAGCGTCAGATCGGCGAGATCGCACTGCCGGTCCACGCATACCCGCACCGCGTGCGCGACGGCCTCGTGCGCATCGCGAAACGGCAGGCCGCGCTTGACGAGATAGTCGGCCAGATCCGTTGCCGTCGAAAAGCCCTGTAGCGCTGCGGCCCGCATTGCATCCGGCTTGACCGTGATGCCGGCCACCATTTCCGCGAAGATCCGCAGCGTATCCGCCACGGTATCGACCGTGTCGAAAAGCGGCTCCTTGTCTTCCTGGTTGTCCTTGTTGTAGGCGAGCGGCTGGCCCTTCATCAACGTGAGCAGCGCCATGAGATGGCCGTTGACCCGCCCGGTTTTGCCGCGCGCGAGTTCGGGCACATCGGGGTTTTTCTTTTGCGGCATGATCGACGAGCCCGTGCAAAAGCGATCGGCCAGATCGATGAAGCCGACTCGCGGGCTCATCCAGAGGACGAGCTCTTCGGAGAATCGCGAGACGTGCGTCATCACGAGCGCCGCCGCGGCGGTAAATTCGATGGCGAAGTCGCGGTCCGAAACGGCGTCGAGCGAATTGGCGCAGATGCCGTCGAAGCCGAGCGTTTTGGCGACGGCGTGCCGATCGATCGGATAGCTCGTGCCGGCCAGTGCGGCCGCGCCGAGCGGCAGGCGGTTCACGCGCGTGCGACAGTCACGCAGGCGCTCGGCGTCACGCCCGAACATTTCGACGTACGCGAGCAGGTGATGGCCGAACGTGACGGGCTGCGCGACCTGCAGGTGCGTGAAGCCCGGCATGATCGTTCCGGCGTGCTGCTCGGCCAATTCGACGAGCGCAAGACGCAAATCGCCGAGCAAGCCGCCGATGCGGTCGATTTCGCCGCGCAGCCAGAGGCGAATGTCGGTGGCGACCTGATCGTTGCGCGAGCGGCCGGTGTGCAGGCGCTTGCCGGCGTCGCCGATCAGCGCCGTCAAACGCGCCTCGATATTCAGATGGACGTCTTCGAGATCGAGTTGCCAGACGAATTCGCCGCGCTCGATTTCACCGCGGATCTGCGCCATGCCGCGCTCGATGGCCGCGAGGTCTTCGGCGGCGATGATTTTTTGCGCCGCGAGCATCTTCGCGTGCGCGAGCGAGCCTTCGATGTCGACGAGCGCCATGCGCTTGTCGAAGAACACTGACGACGTGTAGCGCTTGACGAGCTCGGACATCGGCTCCGAGAAGCGAGCCGACCAGGCTTCGCCTTTTTTATGCAGTTGAGACGTCATGATGATGGGCTGAGAAGTGGTCCGTCGTGAGAGCGCCGGGCGTGCGCCGAGAGTACGTCTGGCCGCGGCACGGCTCGCGCGGCGCATGCCGGGAAACGCTCGATTTTATCACCGCGCCAAGGACCGGCCCGGTGCGGCCGTCGTGCGCTCGCCTACGCAGTCGCCATCAGCTTGCCCGCGCAGACCACCGGGCCGCTCGGCCCGCTTGCGCTCGTGGAGCCGCCGGGCGGCTCAACCGATACGGCGAGCCTTACATAGGCGTTCATACCGCGCACCTTCATATGCACGACCTTGCCCGGCGGCAACATGCCGAGCGAGACTGGCGCGCCGTGCTCGGGGATTCCCCAGAGCTGCTCCGAATGGCCCGGCGGTGCCGCATCGCCGCCGCTCATGCGGTGTGCGCTCATCATCGCGCTTTTGTCGTCCCACATGACGAAGACCATCGTCTTGCTCGTTTTCACGTCGGCCAGCGCCGCCACGTAGGACACGCGCTCGATCGCGTTCTCGTGGGCAACCGTGTCGCCCGCGCCGCCGCTTGCGGCGGATTGGACGGCGAGCGGCGCCGGCCGCAGAGCGATGGCAAAACCGATTGCGGCGGCCAATGCCGCACCGGTGGCCGCAAACGACCAACCGCGCCAGAACGCGAGACTGTCGAACCAGCGCCGATGGCGCTCGCGCGCGGCCACGGTGCGAGCGAGCACCCGATTGCCGGGCGCTTCGTCGGCCGCGCGGCGTGTCGAATCGGCCCATCCGAGCGCTCGTTCGATTGCCTGCCAGGTGCTTGTCGGAGGCGCGACGGCGGGGACCAGCTCGGGCAGCGCGCCAAGGCGAGCCTGCCACGCCGCGATAGCCGTGCGAATGGCGGTGTCGTGTGCGGCGAGCGCTTCCAGCCGGCGTCGCGCGCCGCCGCGCAAGACGCCGAGTGCGTACTCGCCGGCCAGGCGATCGACGAGGCCCGGGTACCGGTGCAAATTCATTGCGTGGCCCCCATGCAGGTGCGCAGTTTCTCCAGGCCACGGCGCACCCACGATTTCACGGTGCCGAGCGGCACCGCAAGCGTTTCGGCGATCTCACCGTGGCTCGCATCGCGCAGGTAAGCGAGCGCCACCGCTTGCCGCTGATGGGCGTCGAGCCGCTGCATGCAGTACGCGAGCCGCCGCGCCGACTGGCTTACGAGAGCCGCGTCGACGGGGTCGCGCCCTTCATCGGAAAGGGTCTCGTCGAATGCATCGCTCCATTCGGCGAAACCCGCGAAACCGGCGCCCGCGTCCGTTCGGCCAACATGCTGCCGGCGCAGGCAATCGAGCGAACGGTTGCGCACGATCGCGCTCATCCACGTCAGCGGCGCCGCGAGGTTTTCCTGATAGTCGCCCGCGTGGCGCCAGATATTCACGAACGATTCCTGCAAGGCTTCCTCCGCCCATTCCGGCTTCACCAATATACGCAGCGCGACGCCAAACAGTTTCGCTGCCGTCAGCTCGTAGAGCGCGCGCATTGCCGCGGTATCTTCGCGGGCGACGCGCGCGATCAGCGCGGCGAGTACGGAGGGCGTCGGTTCGGCGGGGGGCGAGGTGGTCATGGAGAGCAGGAGCCGTGCGGGCGTTGCGCGCTATCTTACGCGCTTCGTTCGCGGCGAAACGGGTGCACACATCAGTCGCGAACCAGCACCACAAGCAGCAAATCCTCCCGATGCGCGGGCTTGAACGTGATTTGTTCGTAGACGACGCGACCCGCATCGGGATGATCGAATTCACGCCTGCCGACTTCGCGTTCGCCGACGTCCTGCGATGCCCAAAACCGCGCGAAGTCCTCGCTTTCGGCAACGAGCCCATCGATGAGGGCCCGTGTCGGCGCGTCGTTCAGGTGCCGGATCGAATCGGCGCGAAACTGGGCGACGAGGCGCCGCGCGCGCGTTTCCCAATCGACGATGAACGTGCGCGCCGCAGGCACAGTGAACGTGAAACGCAGCAAGTTGCGCTCGCGCGCCGCGTCCTGCGGCGCGCCATCGAGCCAGCCGATGAACAGCGCGGCCGCCGGCGCGTTCCACGCCAGCGCATTCCATTGCCGATCGAGCACATAAGCGGGCGTATCGAGATGGCGTACCGTCGCCAGCAGCGCGGTGGGTGCGTCCGCCGCGGCCGGCGCGGGTTCCGACGGGTCGCGTTCCCCCGCCAACTCGAACAGGTAGGCGCGCTCCGCCCGCGTGAGCTGCAAGGCCGCCGCTATGCGTGCGAGCGCATCGGGCGATGCCGAGACCGACCGTCCTTGCTCGATCCAGGTGTACCAAGTGGGACTCACGCCGCACAGTTGAGCAACTTCCTCGCGCCGCAGCCCCGGTGTGCGGCGACGCGGGCCCGGCGGCAGCCCCACGGCCTGAGGAGAAAGACGCTCCCGATGGGCGCGGATGAAATCTCCGAGCGCGCGTGCGGGTGTTTCGCCGAGCGGCCCCGCATCGGCAGCGGCCGACGATGCCGATGACGGGATGGCTCGCGAAGCCGGCGGTCGATCGTTCGTATTGGCCATCTTCGATTCATGTACAAGATTGGGCGCGAGGCCGGCTGCCGGGCCAGCTCCTGATGCATAACATGTAGAGCCCCGCGGACGGTCCCCGAGCGGGCAGCCTGGGCCAAGCCGGGTGCATCGGATACCAGGATAATCGCTTGCCTTGTACCGGTACCGAGGCAACCGTATTGTAGCGTCAGATGTGACGCCTCGGGGCCGTGCAGGTGATGTTGCCGGCCGTGTGGGCGTTGTCGCCGGATTCGTCCGATCCGTCTTTTACTCTTCGAAGGAGTTGCCGCAATGAAACACCGCGAACAGGTTGCCGATGCATTCGGCTCGACAGCTGCCGCCTATCTCGTCAGTCAATCTCACGCGAGTGGCGCCGATCTGCGGACACTGGCCGGCGAGCTCGCCGCGGCCCCGGGCGGCAGCGTGCTCGATCTGGGCTGCGGTGCGGGCCATGTAAGCTTTGCGGTGGCGCCCCATGCGGCCACGGTGACCGCCTACGATCTTTCGGCCCAGATGCTCGAGACGGTCGCCGCAGCCGCTCACGAGCGCGGATTCGACAATATCCGGACCCAGCAAGGCGCCGCCGAAGCGCTGCCGTTCGCCGATGCGTCGTTCGATTGGGTCTTGAGCCGGTTCAGTGCCCATCATTGGCACGACGTGCCGGCCGCCCTCGGCGAAGTGCGCCGCGTTTTGAAGCCGGGCGCGCGCGCGATCTTCGTCGACGTGGCCGGTGCCGACCATCCCTTGCTCGACACTTACGTGCAGAGTGTCGAGCTCCTGCGCGACACGTCCCACATCCGCGATTACCGTGCCGACGAATGGTTGGCCTTTTTCGAACGGGCGGGCTTCGAAGCGCATGTGCGCGAGCGCTGGAGGCTGCCCATGCAGTTCGACGAATGGGTGGCGCGCATGCGCACACCCGCGGAGCGCGTGGCGGGGATCCGCTCGCTTTGGCGCGCGGCCCCCGACGAAGTGCGCGAGTACTTCGCCGTTGCCGAGGACGACTCGTTCGAGATCGATGTCCTCATGATCGACGCGCGATGAACGACGCTCACGGGACCGCGGCCTAAAGCGGGAGGCCTACATCATCGACGCATAACGTTGCGTCCACGCCTCGTGCCAGCCGGCCAGTTGCGCCGCTGGCATCGGCGCACCGACGAACGCGCCCTGTGCGACCTCGCAGCCCATGTCGCGCATCGCCTTCCAGTCCTCGAGGTCGTCGATACCTTGCGCCACGGTGCGCATGTTGAGCTGGCGCGCGAGTGAAAGCGTGGCCTTCACGATCGCGCCGAGCGACGAATCGCGGCTCGCGCCATGCACGAAACTGCGCTCGAGCTTCAGTTCGTCGAACGGAATGTCGCGCAGATGGGCGAGCGCCGCGTCGCCGGTGCCGAAATCGTCGATCAGCAGACTGATGCGCTTCAAGCGCAAACGCGTGAGGACATCGAGCGAGATGAGGCGGTTGCGCTCGATGCGCGTTTCGGTGATCTCGAGCACGAGCCGCGAAAGCGGAAAGTCTGCGGCATGGGCGGCGTCGACGATGAAATCGGGAAAATCGAGCGAGGCGAGATCGTCCGTCGACAGGTTGATCCCGAGCCGGAAATCGGGGCCGAGCGCGTGCCATTGCCGTGCTTGTTCTAACAGAGCTGGGAGCAGGCCCCGCGTGACATCGTCCACGATGCCATGCTGCTCGGCCATCTTGAGAAAGCGTCCGACGAGCACGAGGCCATCGCGCGGGTGCTGCCATGCGACGAGTGCCTCGACGCCGGCCACTTCTCCCGTTGCGAACGCGGCCTGCGGTTGATAGCACATCACGATCTGCCCCGCTGCAATGGCCGCGCGCAATTCGTCGGGCGAGTAGCTGGGCGCATCGCTCGCGTTGGCCGCGGTATTCGGCGCATCGGTCGCGAGGCGCTGCTGCAATTGCTCGCGCGTGGCGGGCTTCGCGAGGGAGCCCAGCACGCGCAGCCCGCGCGAGTAAGCCAGCTTTTCCGCACTCTTCAGTACACGCAGATCTTCGCCGCTCACGAGCACGACTTGTCCATCGTAGCCGCGCGCCACGAGCTGGCGCAGGAACTCGACGCCATCCATCTCGGGCATCTGCAAGTCCGTGAAGACGACGTCGATCTCATGGTCCTCGGCTTCGAGCGCGGCCAGCGCGTCTTGCGCGTGCTCGTACGGCAGTATCGCCTCGTAGCCGAGCTGCGTGAGCTGGCGCACGAGCACCTTCAGGACGAAAGGCTCGTCGTCGACCACCAGGATCTTGCGTTGCTTGGTGGGTTGAGTCATGCAGTTCACCGTTATCAATGAATCAATGAATGAGTGAGGCAGGCGGCGCGTGGACCGCGCCGCGCGCGGCTGTCATGACATTGCCGTTACGGACAGGAAAAGGCGCAGCTTGTCGACCAGCGTATTGCGATCGAAAGGCTTCACGAGGAAATCGACGGCGCCTGCTTTAAGGCTTTCGACGACGATGGCGCGTTCGCTATGGCCGGTCACCATGACGATCGGCACGTGCGCGAATTGCGCGATCGCTTTGATCGCGCGCGTCGCCTCGACACCGCTCGTATCGGGCAGGCCGACGTCCATCAGCACGAGATCGGGTTTCATCTCCCACATCAGCGATTGCGCTTCGGCGCCCGTGCCCGCGAACGCCAGCTGCAGGTTCTGCCCGGAGAGCAGCCGTGCGAGCAGCTTTTGCTGGAATTCGTCGTCTTCGACGATGAGGACTTTGGGCCGATCCGGTTGCGGCGCGGCGCTCGCGTCGGGCTTCGCAGGCACTGCCTCGGGGGCGGCGCCGGCGGCGATGGGGCTTGCGTGCTGCGCCTCCTCGAAGAACCCGCCCGGGCGCGGTGCGGCGGCAGCCGGTTGGGCACTGGCCTCACGCGCTGGCGCGACAGCGGCGCGAGCCGTCGTCCGCACAGAGCGGGCAGTGGCGGGCTGGCCGGGAGCCGCGCGCAGCCACGATTCGCCGGCGCGGTTTTCCGTGCGCATGAGCCGCAGCACCTGATGCACGGACATGCGAATGCGCGGCGCATCGTTCGTGGCCGGCCAGAACAGCACGTAATCGTCGAAGTGTTCCTTGCGGCACAGCTCGTAAGCGGTGCGGAGATCGCGGGAATTGCAGAGCAGCACGGTGCGATGCGGCACCGTGTGCACTGTCGTGCCGAGCCGGTAGAGCCCGAGGTAATAACGCTGCGCGGCTTCGATCGTATCGAACGCGAGCACGAGCACGGCCGGGCGGTGCGTTTCGAAGTCGGCAACGGCGGATTCCGGTTTGACGGACAAACGCACGGTGCCGAAGTCGTCGGCAAGCAGTTTTCCGACCAGCTCCGCGTCGGCGACGGCTTCGGACGCCACGAGAATCGAGGCGTGTTCGCAAGAGAGATCGGCTTCGTTGAACATCGTTGAGCCCCTATCGATTCGTTTATTTCAGTTCTGCCGCGAGCAGGTGCTCGAGCGTGTCTTCCACGGCCGCGAGTGCCGTATCGAATTGATTCGCCCAGTTGGCAAGCGTCGCGAGATCGCCCGCCTTGCCGGCGTTTTCGAGTTCGGCGCACAGATCGCCGAGCGCCATCGCGCCTACCGAGCGCGACGACGATTTGAGCTTGTGGGCGATTGCGCCGGCCTCGCGTCCGCGTCCGGCATCGCAGTGCGTGCGCAACTCGGCGGCCAGCTTGCCGACGGATTGCTGATAGTCCGACAGCAACTCACGCACGATGTCCGGATCGTCGCCCACGATGCCCTTCAGTATCTCGACATCGACGGCCGCCGCTGTTTGCGCGGTCGTATGCGTTTGAGACTCCGTAATGGGCGCGGTCATCGGCACCATGGCATCGGGTGCGCGAAAGTGCGCTTCGAGGACGGCCTGCAGCCGGTTGAGCTGAAGCGGCTTGGTGAGATACCCGTCCATCCCGACCGCCTGGACGCGCGCCGCTTCACCCTGCACGGCGTTGGCCGTCAAGGCGACGATCGCGAGCCGTGTGCCGGACGGCTCTTCGCGGCGGATCGTCTCGACGAGCTCGTAGCCGTCCATTTCAGGCATGTGCAGATCGGTCAGCAGCAGCGCGTAGCGATGCGCCCGCCACAGCGCGAGCGCTTCCTGGCCATCGCTCGCGATCTCGGCCACATGTCCCAGCAAGCCGAGCTGGCGCAGGATCACTTTCTGATTGATCGCATCGTCCTCGGCGACGAGGATGAGCCGGCCTTGCTCGCGCGCCTGTGCGACCGATAACACCGGGCCCGAACGCTCGATGCGGGCCGGGTTGCGCCCCTGTGCCGTGGCGTGCACGCCAAAGCGGCTGACGGAGACGGCCTCCGTTTCGACATCGAAGGGCAGCCGTACCGTGAATGTGGAGCCCGCGCCGACGGTACTGTCGACGGTCACGGTCCCGCCCATCAGATCGACGAGCCGGCGGCAGATCGCGAGGCCGAGTCCCGTGCCGCCGAAGCGGCGCGTGGTCGACGCTTCGGCTTGCGTGAACGGCTTGAACAGCTTCGGTAACGTCTCCGCCGAGATGCCGATGCCGTTGTCGGCGATGGCGAACGCGACTTCGACGCGTCCCGATTCGAGCGGCGTGGCGGTGACGCGCACCGACACGCTGCCCGGTGTGTCAGGCCGTCCGCCCGAGAACTTGATCGCGTTGCCGACGAGGTTGTTGAGCACTTGCCGCAGCCGTGTGTCGTCCGACAGTACGGCTCGCGGGAGACCGGGCGCGACGAATTTCGACAGTTTGACGCCCGCGCGCTCGGCCACTGGTGTGAGCGACTGGCATAGGCCGTCGGTCAGATGGGTCAGGCAAACCGGCACGCACTCGATATGCAGACGTCCCGCCTCGATCTTGGAGAAGTCGAGAATGTCGTCGATGAGCGTCAAGAGTGCGTTCGCCGATTCGCGAATCGTCGTGATCATGTCGCCCTGATCGGCGGTAAGCCCCGTTTGCGCAAGGACCTCGGTCATGCCGATCACGCCGTTCATCGGCGTACGGATTTCATGGCTCATCGCCGCGAGGAAGGCGCTCTTCGCTCGCGAGGCGGCCTCGGCCTCGGCGCGCGCCTGTTCGAGCTGCTGCGTGGCCAGCCGGCTTTCGGTGACATCGCGCGCAGTCGCATAGATGAGCCCGTCGAGTTGGATGGCTTTCCACGCGAGCCAGCGTACGCTGCCGTCCTGGCACAGGTAGCGGTTTTCGACGTTCTCGATCGGCTCGCCCGGCGCCCGGCGCTCGATTTCGGCGACCGTCGCGGCCCGGTCGTCGGGATGCACGAATTCGATGAAAGGCCGCGAAAGCAGGTCCTCGTTCGACCAGCCGAGCACCTTCGTGAAGGCTGGGTTGACCCGTTTGAAGTAGCCCGCCGGGTTGGCATCGGTGAGGCAGATGAGGTCGAGTGAGAGATCGAAGAAACGGTCGCGCTGCGTTTCGGCTTCCTTGCGGCTCGTGATGTCCTGCAGCATGACCAGCGCGCCCCAGGCGCCGTCCACTTCGTACGGTACCGCCGTCATTTCGCCGATGAACGTGCTGCCGTCGAGTCGCAGCCAATTCGCTTCGCGCGCGGGCGAAGCGATGCGCGAGCGCGACAAACGCAGGATGCGTTCCTCGATCGTCGCGCGGCTGTCGGGATGCAGGAACTCCATCAGCGAGAGCCCGCGTATTTGCGCGGCGGAATAGGCGCCGAGCGTCTGAAGCGCCTTCGGATTGGCGAACGCAATCGTTTGCTCTTGAATGAGCAAGACCGCGTAGGGCGAGAGTTCGATCAACTGCCGATAGCGCGCTTCGCTGTTCTTGAGCGCTTCCTCGCTGGCCCGCTCGCGGCTTACGTCGCGAATCAGCGCGACCACCCCCGCCGATGCCGTACCGCGTTTTTCGACGCGCACTTCGAAGACGGCCGGCACCGGCGTTTCGAGCCGGAAGATCGCGCTTTGCGCGTTGCCGAGCGTCGCATCGCCGGCCAGCACGGCCGCCAGGCGCTCAGCCTCGGCCGCGCCCTCCTGCTCGAGGCCGTCGCGGAAAAATGCGCGGGCGACATCGGCCGGCGTGGCGTTGACCGCATCGTCGCCCGTCCAGCCGACGAGCCCGAGAAAGTGAGGATTGTGGCCATCGATGCGGCCTTCGGCGGAAAAGCCGACCGCCGCATCGGGGATGGCCTTGAAGAGCGCTTCGGCGCGCTCGACTTCGTCGCGGGTGCGCGCGAGCGCTTCGCTCTCGCGAGCCGACGACGCTTCGAGGCGCTTGGCGAGCCGCGCCTGAACGAGCGCGGCGCCGAGGATCAGCAGGGTCAGGACGATCCCCGCGGCAACGAGCGCTGTCGTGCGCTGCCGAAACGCTTGCAGATATTCGGCGTTCGAAAACCCGACCATCGCCACGACGGGATAGTCCGCGAGACGCTCGTAGCTGATCGTGCGCTGTACGGCGTCGTAGAAGCTGGCCGCTTCGAACGTGCCGCGCAGCGCTCGCGCGAGCGCGATGCGCAACGGCGAGCGCGGCGGGATCGGCCAGCTCGTGTCGAAGTTGTAGTGCGTGCCTGTGCGGCGGGCGCGCAGCACATAATCGTTCGTGCCGATGACCGCAAAGAGGCCGTCGCGCCCGATGCGCTCCGATTCGAGCAGCTCCGTGAAGACCGACGGCGGCACGGACACCACGACCACGCCGACGAATCGTCCCTGCGGATCGTTGATGCGGCGTGACAGCTGGACCGAACGTTCGCCGCTCACGCGATCGATGACCGGCTTGCTGATGAACAGGCGTGCGCTGGGGTCGTCCATGTGGACGCGGTAGTAGTCGCGATCCGTGTGGTCCATCGGCACGAAGCCGTGAAACGTCGAAGCACGCAGAATGCCGTGCTTGTCGATGACGGCCACCTGGGTGAACACGTCGAGATCGACGAGGCCCGAATGGACGTAGTCTTCCAGCGCAAGGTCGGGTCCGTCGCGCTTCACGAGCCATGTGACGACATCGGCGACCTGATTCGCCTCGCGCAACACCCGGGTCGTGTGAGAGGCCAGCGCGCTCGCGAGCGCCTCGGTCTGCAAGCGCTCGTTATGGCGCTCGGCATAGAGGTTCCAGGCCGAGAACGCACCTAGCGCGAGCCACAGCGCGAAGACGAGTCCCAGCGCCGCCGCGAGATTGACGCGCGACGTGCGGCTCGTTTGCGCGCTCGACGATGGAATCCGGGGGGCGTGGCTCATGGTGGCGATCAGTTGGCTTCGACATTTTTATCGACCGAAACCGGGGTGAACTTTAATGCGCCGAGCCTTGTAAATCGGGGCCTGAGAGGTAGACCGGTCCGTCAACCGGGGGCGCCGTTGGCAATGAAAAAGGGCCGTGGCTTGCGCGCACGGCCCCGACGGACGGTGAAGAACGATTTTCGCCCGGGCACTCAGCCCGTATTGCGCAAGCCTGCGGCGATTCCGTTGATGGTCAGGTGAATGCCGCGCCGCAATCGCGCATTGGTATCGCCGGCGCGATGGCGCTTGAGCAGCTCGACTTGCAGATGGTTGAGCGGATCGAGATAAGGGAAGCGGTTCTTGATCGAGCGCGCAAGCAGCGGATTATCGGAAAGGCGTTGTTCTTTCCCGGTGATCTGCGCAAGCACCTCGGCGGTGCGCTCCCACTCGGCGACGATCCGTGAAAATACCTGCTGGCGCAGCTTCTTGTCTTGGACGAGCTGCGCATAGCGCGACGCAACGGCAAGGTCCGTCTTGGCCAGCACCATGTCCATGTTCGAGATCAGCGTCGAGAAAAAGGGCCAGCTCTTGTACATCTTCTGGAGCGTCGAGAGGCGCTGCGCTCGCTCGGCTTCGCTTGCCGCGCCGGCGATATGGGCCTGGACGGCGCTGCCGAAGCCGTACCAGCCCGTGAGCAGGAGCCGGCACTGGCCCCAGGAGAAGCCCCAGGGGATGGCGCGCAAGTCCTCGATGCGGCGGTGCTGCGGATCTTGCAGCTTGCGCGAGGCCGGGCGGCTGCCGATGTTCAGCTCGGCGATCTCGACGATGGGCGTGGCCTGGAAGAAATAGTCGGTGAAGCCGGGCGTCTCGTAGACGAGCGCGCGGTACGCGGCCATCGCCGCATCGGAGAGGGCCTGCATCGTCTGTTCGCTCTCGGGCAGACTCGCGGGCGCGTCGCCGTGCGGCAGCAGCGAGGCCTCGAGCGTCGCCGCGACGACCGTTTCGAGATTGCGGCGGCCGATCTCGGGGTTCGCGAATTTGCTGCCGATCACCTCGCCTTGCTCGGTCAGGCGAATTTGGCCGTCGACCGTGCCGGGCGGCTGCGAAAGAATCGCCTGGTAGGTCGGCCCGCCCCCGCGGCCCACGGTGCCGCCGCGGCCGTGAAAGAGCCGCAGCCTGACGCCGCGTTCCTTGAACAGCGCGACGAGCGCGAGCTCGGCACGATAAAGCTCCCAGTTCGAGGTCAAGAACCCGCCGTCCTTGTTGCTGTCCGAATAGCCCAGCATGACCTCCTGCTCGCTGCCTTGATGCGCGATGAGCGCATCGAGCCCCGGAAGCGCGAAGTACTCGCGCATGATGACGGGCGCGTTGCGCAAGTCGGCGATCGTCTCGAACAGCGGAATGACCATGAGCCCGTTACGCGCGCTCGCGTGCGTGGCCGCAAGCGTGCCTTCGAGCAGTCCCGTCTCCTTCTGGAGCAGCAGCACTTCGACGAGGTCGCTGACGGTCTCGGTATGCGAAATGATGTAGTTGCGCACGGCCCGCTTGCCGAACCGCTCGCGCATGACACGCGCCGTTTCGAGCACGCCCAGTTCGCTGCGCACGAGCTGCGAATACTCGAGATACGGAGAGCGCAACAGGCGCGGCTGCTCGAGCTCGGTCAGCAGGAGCCGCAGCTTGTCGGCTTCGGGCAGCGAGGCATAGTCGTCGTGTACGCCCGCTCGTTTGAACAGCTCGGCAATGACTGCTTCGTGCACATCGGAGCTCTGGCGCAAGTCGATGCTCGCCAGGTGAAAGCCGAATACTTCGGCCGAGCGCACGAGCGGCGCGAGCCTCGGCGCGATCAGCGTGCCGCCGTGATGCGCTTCGAGCGATTCGACGAGTACGTTCAGGTCGCGCACGAACTCGGTGGCATCGGCATAGGGGGTCGCACGCACGGGCGGCGCGCCGTGGCCGGCGCTGCGCAGCGGCACCGTGCCTTCGCCGAGCCGCACGCGCACGCTCGCGGCAAGCCGCGTATAGACGCCGATCAACGCGCGGCGATACGGTTCGTCCACGCGATGCGGCGATTGATCCGGTGAAGCCTGGGCGAGCGTCTTCAGTGCGTCGCTGCAACCGGAGAGCATATTGGACACCGAGAGCTCGGCGCCGAGCGCATGCACTTCCTCGAGATAGTGCTCGAAGATGACCGTGGCCTGGCGCGCGAGGGCATGCTCGAGCGTTTCGGCCGTGACATTCGGGTTGCCGTCGCGATCGCCGCCGATCCAGCTGCCCATCTGGAAAAAGGCGGGTAGTCGCTTGTCGAGCGCGTATCGGTCGCCGATCGCCTCCTCGATATCGGTGTAGAGCGCCGGTATTTCTCGCAGGAACGTCGCGCGGTAATACGACAGCGCGTTTTCGATTTCATCGGCGACGGTGAGTCGCGAATCGCGCAGCATGCGCGTTTGCCAGAGCGCCGAGACGCGGGCCCGCAGCAGCGCTTCGTTTTGCGCGCGCTCGCGCTCGGTGAGCGGTTGATCGCGCTCGGCCAGCAGCCGCGCGATATCGTGCTGCGCATCGAGAATGCTCTTGCGCTGCACTTCGGTCGGGTGTGCCGTGAGCACGGGTACGATCAGCGCGTCATCGAAAAAACGCTTGAGCATGTCGGCGTCGATGTTGCCCGAGCGCGTGAAACGCTCCAGCGCGTAGGCGACGGTGCCGGCCTGCGGAGCCGATCCGGCGAGCGCGTGAATGCGGCGGCGCCGGTTGTGATGGCGGTCTTCGGCGATGTTCGCCAGATGCGAGAAGTAGCTGAACGCCCGCACGACACTCACGGTCTGTTCGGGCGTGAGCGCGCGCAGCTGCTTTTCGAGCGCCAGTGCGGCGCCGTGATCGTCCTCGCGCCGGAACTTGACGGCGTTCTGGCGAATTGTTTCGACGACGTCGAAAACAGCGTCGCCCTCCTGTTCGCGCACGACGTCGCCGAGCAGGCGGCCGAGGTAGCGAATGTCCTGAAAGAGCGGCTGGTCCTTGTCGTCGCGCCCGCCGGCGGCGCCGGACGCGGGCGGCGTGGCGGCGCCTGGGGCGTCCGCGGATGTGGGATGCAATGCCTCGTTGGGGCGGGCGGCGTGTGCCGGTCCGTTAGACGTCACGGTGATGTCCTCAGTGAAGCTAGAGTCGATGGAGTGGCGGTCTCGTCATACCAAACGAGACCCATGACAGCAAAACTGATAAAACGGCGCCCGAGCCTTCGCGGCGTGCGCTTGTGGCGCAACGCACATCCCGATGCCGGGCGCCGCGCCGTGGAGCGCGGCCGCTTCCCGGCCGGCGCGAAAAATGGGGCAAGGCGTGCGTGCTACCATTCTTCGATGTTCGATCCCGTCATTCGAAATACCGATCAATGAATTCCGAGACGCATTTCCCCGCATCGCCCGCCACACTCGTCATTGCCTCGCGCGAGAGCCGTCTCGCGATGTGGCAGGCCGAGCATGTGCGCGATGCGCTGCACAAATTATATCCATCTTGCGAGCTACGAATTCTCGGAATGACGACCCAGGGCGATCGGATTCTCGATCGCACGCTCTCGAAGATCGGCGGCAAAGGGCTTTTCGTGAAGGAGCTGGAGACCGCGCTGGCCGACGGCCGGGCCGATCTGGCGGTCCATTCGCTCAAGGACGTGCCGATGGATCTGCCCGAGGGCTTTGCGCTGGCTGCCGTCATGGAGCGCGAGGATGCGCGCGATGCTTTCGTTTCCAACGACTATGCGAGCCTGGCCGCGCTGCCGCCCGGCAGCGTGGTCGGCACCGCGAGTCTGCGGCGCGAAGCCATGCTGCGTCTGCGCTATCCCCATCTGGTGGTCGAGCCGTTGCGCGGCAATCTCGACACGCGGCTCGGGAAGCTCGACCGCGGCCAGTACGCAGCCATCATTCTGGCCGCGGCCGGTTTGAAGCGGCTCGGGCTCGGTGCGCGTATCCGCGCACTGATCGATACGGACGAGAGCCTGCCGTTGGCCGGGCAGGGCGCGCTGGCCATCGAGGTGCGTGCCGACCGGGCCGATCTTGCCGCTTGGCTCGCGCCGCTCGATCACCGGCCGACGGCGCTCGCCGTGCAGGCTGAGCGCGCCGTATCGCGTAACCTGGGCGGCAGTTGCGACGTGCCGCTTGCGGCGCATGGCCACTGGGGCGGCGCCGGCAACCTGCATCTCGCGGGCCGCGTGTCGATGCCGGATGGCTCACGCACAGCCTCGGCCGAGGTCGTCGCGCCGGTCGCGAGCGATGCCGAGGCACTGGCGCTCGGACGCCGGCTCGCTGACGCGCTCGCATTACAAGGTGCGCGCGAGATCATCGCGGCGCTGGCGGCGCAAAGCGGCGGCGAGTCTGCCGTTTGAGCGCGCGCGCCGCTCCGATGGCCGACTCCGTTTCCGATCCGCAGGGCGGTGGCCGCCCGGCCGGCGGCGATCGAGCCCGTGAAGCTCGCTCGTTTACTGCCGTTCTCACGCGCCCGGCCGGGCAGTCGGCCGCGCTTGCTGCGCGGCTGGCGCGAGACGGCATGGACGTATTCGAATTTCCGCTGATCGAAATTGCGCCCGTCGAGGACCCCCTGCCGCTGCGCGGTGCGCTGGCAACGCTCGAGCGCTATGCGCTGGTCGTCTTCGTTTCGCCGAATGCGATCGACCACGGGCTTGCCGAGCTGAGCCTGCCGTGGCCGAAGGCCGTGCCTGCCGCGGCCATTGGGCCGGGTAGCGTCGCCGCGCTGGCGCGGCACGGTCTCGCGCCACCCGCGATCGAAGTGATCTGTCCCGCGGGCGCCGATGCAGGCGAGGCGCGCGTCAAGGGGGCCGGCAACGGCAACGGCGATGACGCCGCGAGCCAGCGGTTCGATTCCGAATCGCTCTGGGCCGCGCTGGAGGCGAGGTTCGGCGAAGGCGGCTTGGCTGCCAAGGATGTGCTGATCGTGCGCGGCGATGGTGGCCGCGAATGGCTCGCCGAGCGTTTGCGCGAGGCGGGCGCGAACGTTCAGGCCGTGGCCGCCTACCGACGCCGCGTGCCGCAAGCGAGCCCCGATGCATGGTCGCGCGCGCGAGCATTGTTGGCCGGCGTGCCGCATGCCTGGCTCGTGACGAGTTCCGAAGGCTTGCGCAACCTCGAGACGATGGCCCGAGCGCAATTACCGGCTGCGGAGTTCAGCGCGCTCAGGCATGCTCCGCTCGTCGCTCCCCATCCGCGCATCGCCGAGACGGCGCGGGCATTGGGTTTTGATAGGATTACGCAATCCGGCCCCGGCGATGAACGCATCGCTGCGGCCTTGCGCGCCATTTCGGCATCGTCTCGCGCATCCTTCGATCAACCGGCTTCGGCCTCTTTTTCGGCTCCATTGCGCATGACTGACTCGAACCAGGATTCCCCGAACCCCGCCGAGCATGCGGCCTTCAACCAGCCGCAGTCCGGCGCGTTCGTCTATGACGAGCCGAAGCGCCGCCGGGGCGGCGGGGTGTTGCTTCTCTTGATCGTCGTGTTGGCGGTGGCCTGCGCGACCGGCATCGGCGCATACGCGCTCAATCGCAAGGTGGACCGGCTCGACGCGCGCGTCGCGGCACGGCAGCAGGCGATCGACGCGCAAGCGGCCGAGCTGCGCGTGAAGATCGATCAGGCGCTCGCCACCGTTCATCAGGTCGATGCGCAGTTCGCGCAACTGCAAGGCAAGCTCGCCGATGCGCAAACGGCTCAGCAGGCGCTGCAAAAGCAGTACGAGGATCTGGCGCGCAACCGCGACGACTGGACCTTCGCCGAAGTCGAGCAGATGCTCTCGAGCGCGAGCGAACAACTGCAACTGACCGGCAATACGCAGCTCGCCCTCTTTGCGCTGCAAAGCGCGGACACGCGGCTGGCAGCGCTCGCGAGCCCGCAGGCGATGCTGATGCGCCGCGCGATCGCGCAAGATATCGACAAGCTGAAGGCGGCCCCTTCGGTCGATTTGACGGGCCTGGCGATCAAACTCGATGACGCGATCTCGCAGGTCGACTCGTTGCCGCTGCTGGGCGAGGCGCGCGTGCCCCGTCCCGCACCGGCGAGCAGCGTACCGGCCGCGGCTGGCGCAAGCGCGGCCGCGGCCGGCGAGCCTCGCTGGAAGGTCTGGTGGCGCGAGGTGTCTTCGGCCGTCGGCGTGGAACTCAAGGGGCTCGTGCAGGTCCGCCGTATCGACAATGCCGACGCGATGCTCAATACGCCCGAACAGGGCGAATACATCCGCGAAAACGTGAAGCTGCGGCTGTTGTCGGCACGGCTCGCGCTGCTCTCGCGCAACCAGACGACGCTGAAGTCCGACCTGCAGGCCGCCGATGCAGCGCTCGCCCGCTACTTCGATGGCGGCGCAAGACGCGTGCAGTCCGTGCGCGCGCTCCTCAAGGAGGTGAATGCCGGTGCGGCATCGGTCGAGACGCCGAACATCAACACGAGCTTGCAAGCCGTGCACAACACCAAGAGCCGGGGGTAACCATGGCACTCAGGGGACTCTTGTGGCTCGCACTGCTTTTCGCGCTCGCGGCCGCGCTTGCGACAGTGGGGCACTTCGATGCGGGGCAGGTGCTGCTCGTCTATCCACCGTATCGCGTCGACATTTCGCTGAATCTCTTCGTGGTCGGCATCGTGGTGCTGTTCGCGCTGCTCTACGCGCTCACGCGCATGGTGCGCAACATCTGGCAAATGCCGCGCCGCGTCGCCGCTTACCGGGCGCGCGCGAGAGAGGCCAAGGCGCATTCGGCGCTGCGCGAAGCCATCGGCAATCTGTACGCGGGGCGCTTCTCGCGAGCCGAGAAGGCAGCGCGCGAGGCGCTTGCGAGCCAGTCGAACAAGGGCGCGGCAGGACTCGTCGCGGCGGTGGCAGCGCATCGCATGCGCGAGTACATGCGGCGCGACGAGTGGCTCGGGGCCATCGATGCGCCGGATTGGCAGGACGCCCGGCTCATGGCCAGCGCGGACATGCGCGCCGATGGCCGGGATCCCGAAGGCGCGCTCGCGGCGCTGACGGAGATGCAATCGCAAGGAGCCCGGCGTATTCATGCGCAGCAGATTGCACTGCGCGCGCAGCAGCAGCTCAAGAATTGGGGCGAGGTCCTCAAGCTCGTGAAGACGCTCGAAAAGCGCGAGGCCATCCATCCGGCCGTCGCGGTCAGGTTGCGTCAGCAGGCCGCGGAAAACCTGCTACGCGATCGGCGGCACGATGCCGAAGCACTGTTGACGCTTTGGCACTCGCTGGCACCCATCGAACGGCACTCGCCGCGGCTCGCCGATCTCGCGGCTGAGCTGCTGATCGCACTGAGTCGGCACGACGAGGCTCGCCGGATCGTCGAGGAGGCGTTGCAGCACAACTGGGATGCCCGGTTGCTGCGCCGCTATCCGGAGACGGCATTACCCGGCGAAGCGCTGCCGCTGATCCAAAAGGCCGAGGCTTGGCGCAAAACGCGCCCCGAGGATCCGGATCTGCTGTTCGCGCTGGGGCGCCTGTGCCTGCACCAGCAATTGTGGGGCAAGGCGCAGTCGTTCCTGGAATCGGCGCTCAGGCTCGCCGACGATAACGACGCCCTCGTGATCCGCACCCATCGTGCGCTTGCACGGTTATTCGAACAGCTCGGCGATACGGGCCGGGCCGGCGAACACTATCGCGCGAGTGCGCTGGCGATGAAGGTCGTCTGACGGCCGTCGGGGCACGCCTCGAAAGCGTGCTCCGGGGGGGCGACTCAAGACACTCTGAAGGCGAAGTCCGCAATGTTGTCGGCATCGAGCTTCGCGTTGGTCATCGGATGTTTGGGATTGCTGACGAGATACTTGGCCAGCTCCTTCATGTCCATGAACTCGACGTTCTTGTTGACCGTTGTGTCGAAGCCGCGTGACGGGTCCGATGCGACTGTGGCCAATCCGATCACTTTCTGAGCCGGGTTGTTCAAGGACAGCTCTTCGCCGAAAAGACAGACCGACGCGTTGTCCTTGCTGAACTCTCCGTCGCCTTCCTGGTTGTAGATGGCCGCATCCTTGAACTCATGGCGCTCGGCATCGGCCCTGGAAATGGGCCGCAACCGATCGAACGTCGTCATGATCTTTTCATAGGTCGCGATGTGCGCTTTGAGCGCGGCGATCGTGGCTCGCCGAGACCCGCCTCCGGCACGGACAACCGCCGATGCGATCTCTTCGGCCGATGCCGCCGGGTTCCGCGTCTGGATTCGAAAGGCGTATTGACCGTTGTCCTCCGCGTCGCTCCGAGCCGGCATCTCCAACGCGCTGTCCGGTGCGGCGCGCGGTGTTCGATCGGCCTCGACGGGACGTGAAGCCGGCGTGGCTGGTTGATCGGTCGTGCCGGAGGACGAAGCCGAGCGCGGACCCAGCGCTTCACGGAGCGCAAGAGCGAGCGGCAGATTCCCCTGCAGTCCGATTTCGTGCATGTTGGGGAAATGCGATCGCAATACAGGCATCATTCGCCGATTCACACGCGCTGCATCCCCGTCGATCAACGCGGAGACGACGCCGTGCGCTTCAGTCAGATCGACCCCTGCGCTCCGCAATTGCCGGACGATATCGCTTGCCTCGGGTGTCGATCCGTGCGGTGAGCCTGGGGATGGCGTAGCGGCGCCTGGCCGCGTTCCTCCGGCTGCTTGTCGCTGCGCGCCTGCGCTGCCCCGGGTGTGCTCCATGAGGCGCATCGCTCTGCTCACTTGCATCAGAGGATGATCGACGAGCGAGATGCCCTCCTCGATGCGGGTATCGATCCCGGCGCGTTCCAGGGCATTCCTGACATGGGCGGGCAAGTCCTGCCCCCAAACTAGAGTGTTCTCCAGAGCGTCGCGCACTTGCTGCATGTCGATACCCGATCGGGCCAGTCGCTCCAAAGCCGCACCGGCCGCTCGCAGATCCGCTCGGTGGGACCGGGCCTGCCGTGTCGGCGCGTTCGCCTCGCCTGCACGAGGCGGGGCGGGCGTTCTTCGCAATCCGCCGCCCATCGCTCCCTGTCGCGGTCCTGTCGGCGCACGGGCGGGCGAAAGGGCCGCCCGCGGTGACGAGGGCGCCGCTCTGCCAAGTGCGTCGCGAAGCGCAACGGCAAGCGGATCGCGTTCATCGAGGCCAATCATCACCATATTGGGAAAGTGTTGCGCCAAAACGCGCATCGTTCGGCCGTCGACGCGCAGCGGCTCTCGGTTGATCAAACCGGATATGGTTTCATGCGCGTGACGGAGATCGACCCCGGCACTCCGAAGTTGTTCGACGATGCCATCCGCGTTTGGCGCGCGTGTGCGTTGTTCCAACCGCGGCGGCGTGGCGGCGCTTGGGGCCGCGGAGGTCGGGCGCGAGCCGCTCGGCGCCCGCGCGCCCGCGCGGCAGCGCCTCCAACCTCCGAAGTGCCGCGGCCGCGCCTCGCGGCGGTGTCGGCGGCGTGGACCGCGCATCACGACCCGCTGACGATTCCGCGCCGACGCTGCCTTGTGCTTGCGGCGCCGCGTTCGTTGTCCGGAACGGGCGCGTGAGGAAGCCTAATACGCCATGACGCCGGCGCTCGCCGGACGCTCGGCCGCTATCGTTGGAACCGTTGGGGCTTCGCGTCGGCGTTTCATTGCCGAGTCGCTCCGCCGACGGGGAGTGGGTGGGGCTCGTTCTACTGATTCCGGGCATGGGGCCTTTTCCTCCGGCGGACCGTTCTGGATACGGTTCCAGCCTATGCCGCGATGCCCGGATGTCCGCGTAATACCGGCGAAAAGCATAGGCCGCCAGCGAACGGCGCTGGCGGCGAGCATCGTCGACCCTACTTGTTCACGAGCCGAGCCGGCACGCTGAGCGCGAGGAGTGCGCCGAGCACCATGAAGGCGGCGAGTAGATACATGCCCATATCGTTGACGCCCGTGGCCTGTTTGAGCCAGCCCATCGCATAAGGACCGAGAAAACCGGCCAGATTGCCGATCGAATTGACCATCGCGATGCCGGCTGCGGCACCCGCGCCGGCGAGAAACGCCGTCGGCAAGCTCCAAAAAAGCGGCAGCGACGTAATGATGCCGGCCGTTGCAAGCGTGAGCGCCGCCATCGCCAGGGCCGTCTGATGGGCCCAGGTCACCGAGAGGACGAGCCCGACCGCGCCGGCGAGCGCGGGCAATGCGACATGCCAACGCCGCTCGCGCCGCTTGTCCGCGCTCCGCGCGACGAGCAGCATCGCGACGACGGCGGCAGCGAACGGAATCGCCGAAAGCAACCCGATGATGAACGAATCCGTCACGCCCGTTGCCTTGATGATCGTCGGCAGCCAGAAGCTCACGCCGTAGAGTCCGACCACGAAAGAGAAGTAAATGAAGCTCATGAGCCATACGCGCGGGCTCGTCAGCACGGCGCCGAGTTTCAGATCTTCCTTGCCTGTGTCCTCCGCTTCGATGTTGCGTGCGAGCAATCGTTTCTCGTCGTCCGTCAGCCAGCGCGCGTGAACGATGCGATCGTCGAGCGCAGCCAGTACGACGAGGCCCGCAACGATGGACGGTATGCCTTCGAGCAGAAACAGCCATTGCCATCCGTGCCAGCCGTTCGCACCGTGAAAAGCCTTGAGGATGTAGCCCGAGATCGGACCGCCGACCACACCCGAGAGTGCCACGGCCGTCATGAACCAGGTCGTCATGCGCCCGCGCCGGTTGGCGGGGTACCAGTAGGTGAGGTAGAGGATGATGCCGGGGAAGAATCCCGCTTCGGCGAGCCCAAGCAAGAAGCGCATGACATAGAACATGGCGGGCGTGGTGACGAACATCGTCAACACGGACACGAGCCCCCAGGTAATCATGATCCGCGCAATCCATACCCGCGCGCCGACACGGTGCAGGATCAGGTTGCTCGGAACTTCGAAAACGAAGTAGCCGAGAAAGAAGATCCCTGCGCCGAGCCCGTAGACCGCGTCGCTCAGATGCAGATCGGTCGCCATCTGCAGCTTGGCGAAGCCGACGTTGACCCGATCGAGATACGCGACGAGGTAGCAGATCAGCAGTAGCGGCAAAATGCGCAGCGAGACTTTGCGGTAAGTCGCTTCTTCGAAGCTCGACGATTGCGCGTCACCGGGTGTCGAGAGCGGGTCCAGGCCCGCGCGAGGTTGATTCATGATGTGTCTCCTCCAATGGAGTGGGCGTTGGCAGCAGACGGGCGTGAATACGCCCGTCCTGTGCAAGGCACTTGTTGTATGGAATGAGCGGCGATACGAGAGCGAAACGTGAAAAATGCAACCCAGCGGCCGGAGCGGGCGAAACCGCCCCGGGGCACATCAAACGCAGCGTCCGCCATCGACTTCGAGGCATACGCCGGTAATGAATTCGGCTTCGTCGGAGGCGAGAAAGAGCGCGGCGTTCGCGACATCCTGCGGCGTCGAAAACCGGCCCAGCGGAATGCCGGCCAAAAAACGTTGGCGGTTGGCGGGCGTGTCTTCCATGCCCATGAACTCGGAGAGCAACGCGGTCTCGCCAATCACGGGATTCACGCAGTTCACGCGGATGCGGTCGCTGCCGAGTTCGGCCGCCAGCGACTTACTGGCGACGATGACGGCGCCCTTGCTCCCGTTGTACCAGACGAGTCCGGGGCGCGGACGCACGCCGGCGGTCGAGGCGATGTTGACGAAAACGCCGCCGCCTTGCTGACGGAAGTACGGCACGAACGCTTGCACGCTCCAGAAGATGCTCTTCACGTTGACCGCATGCACGCGGTCGAACTCTGCTTCCGTCACATCGAGGACAGGCTTGTTGCGGTGGGTGGTCCCCGCGTTGTTGACGACGATCTGCACGCTCTTGAAGTCTTCGAGCGCCGCCTCGCGCAGCGTTTGCCAATCGGCGAGCCGGGCGACGTCGCCCGCCACCGCGATCGCGCGGCCGCCCGCGAGCGCGATCTCGCTGGCGACACGCTCCGCGGCCGCACCGTTCAGATCGTTGACGACGACATTCGCGCCTTCGCGCGCGAATGTCCTGGCGATTCCTTCGCCGAAGCCCGAGCCGCCGCCCGTGACGATCGCCGTTTTGCCGGTCAGTCGCATCGTGTCTCCTGATTTTGTGTTTTGAGCGATAGTGCTCCGACGGCGCACGGCAGGCAAGAGGCAAATACGAGGAGCGCCAGGCGCGTCGGGCGAAGGCACGGCACGCCACGAAAGCCGTTCTGTGCCGTGCCGCCGGACAAACGATGAAACGCAGCCTTTGCTTCAGCCGTGACGAATCGCGATCGTCTTGAGCGTCGTAAAGCCGTGCAGCGCTTCCAGGCCTTTTTCCCGCCCGAATCCCGAATGCCCCGTGCCGCCGAACGGCAGTTCGACCCCGCCGCCCGCGCCGTAGTTGTTGATGAAGACCTGCCCCGCGCGAATGCTGCGCGCGAGCCTGAACTGCCGCGCGCCGTCGCGCGTCCATATGCCCGCGACGAGGCCGTACGGCGTGCTGTTGGCAAGGGCAACGGCGTCGGCTTCGTCGTCGAAAGGCATGGCGGCGAGCACGGGCCCGAAGATTTCCTCGCGCGCGATGCGATGCGTGCGAGGCACGTCGGCGAGCAGCGTCGGCGGCTGATAAAAGCCGCTCGGATGGGCTCCCGAGAGGATCGAGCCTTGTCCGGCGACGCGGATGCCGTCGCGCTTGGCGAGTGCGACGAATTCCGCGACGCGCTGCTGTTGCTTCGCGTTGATGAGCGGGCCGCAATCAGCTTCGGTCTGGCCTGGGCCCGCGCGCAGCGCATCGAATGCGGAGGCGAGGCGGTCCACGAGCGGCGCGTAGATCGCGCGCTCGATCAGCACGCGCGAACCCGCGGAACAGGTCTGGCCCGCGTTCTGGAGAATGGCCGACATGAGCGTCGGCATGGCCGCGTCGAGATCGGCGTCGGCAAATACGATCTGCGGCGATTTACCGCCGAGCTCGAGCGTCACCGGCGCGTAGTGCTCGGCCGCCATTTGCGCGACGAGCGCGCCGGTCCCGGGAGAGCCGGTGAACGAAATATGGTCGACGCCCGGGTGGCGCGCAAGCGCCGCGCCGGCCTCGTCGCCATAACCGGTGATCACGTTCAGCGCGCCCGCGGGCAGACCGGCTTCGGCGGCAAGCGAAGCCATGCGCAAGACTGACAGACAGGCGTCCTCCGCCGGCTTCACGACGCAGGCATTGCCGGCTGCGAGCGACGCGGCGATGCTGCGTCCGAAAATCTGCATCGGATAGTTCCACGGCACGATGTGCCCGGTCACGCCGTGCGGTTCGCGCACGGTAAGCACCGTGTAGCCGTTTTGATAGGGCAGCGTCTCTCCGTGCAGCTTGTCCGCGGCGCCGGCATAGAATTCGAAATACCGCGCGAGTGCGGCGGCATCGGCGCAGGCCTCTCTGAGCGGCTTGCCCGTGTCGCGGGCCTCGAGTTCGGCAAGCTCGTCGCGGTGGGTCGTGACGAGCGCGGAGAGGCGGTACAACAGGCGCCCCTTTTCGGCGGCGCTCAACAAGCCCCAGGGCCCCTCGAACGCCGCGCGCGCACAGCTCACTGCCGCGTCGATATCGGCGGCGTTGCCGCGCGCAATGCGCGTGAAGACCTGCCCCGTCGACGGGTTGACGACATCGATGGTTTCTCGGCTCGACGGCGTAATCCATTCACCGCCGACGAAGTGTTTCGCTTCCTCCATGCAAGGCTCCCAAGTTAAGTCCGAACCGTCAGTCGAAACGCAGCGAGCGTCGATTATCGCGCCGATCGCCGAGGCGCCACCGCCAAAGTGCGCGTTTGCCGCTCGGCTATAATGGCGCGCAGCGCTTATGCCGGGGCCGCCGCAATACGTTTGATTCGGCCGCCCGACGCTTTCCTTTCACTTCCCTCACGAGAACGTCATGAGCTTCAATCACGTCCCCCCGGGCAAGGATCTTCCGCAAGACTTCAACGTCATCATCGAAATCCCGGCGCAGAGCGATCCGGTGAAATACGAAGCGGACAAGGAACTGGGTCTGCTCGTCGTCGACCGCTTCATTGGCACGGGCATGCGCTACCCCGTGAACTACGGCTATATTCCTCAGACGCTTTCGGGCGACGGTGACCCCGTCGACGTCCTCGTCATCACACCGTTCCCTCTGATTCCCGGATGCGTCGTACGTTCACGCGCGCTCGGAATGTTGCAAATGACGGACGAATCCGGCGTCGATGCGAAGCTCGTTGCGGTGCCGCACGACAAACTGTGCCCGATGACGGCACACATGAAATCGATCGACGACGTTCCGGCGTACCTGAAGGACCAGATCAAGCACTTCTTCGAGCAATACAAGGCGCTCGAAAAGGGCAAGTGGGTCAAGGTCGAGGGCTGGGCCGGCATCGACGCGGCCCACAAGGAAATCGTGGACGGCGTGGCCAACTACAAGAAGTGATCCGTCGTGCCGCGCGCGGCACGCTCCAACACCGACGCGAGCGTGAGTTCGCCCGCGGCCAGCGCGCGCTTTTGCGTCGGTGACAGACGCTTGACCCGATATTCGGCGCGCAACGCGCTCGAACGATCGTCGAGCTCGAATCTCGCCAGCACGCATATCGGTTTGCGCGCACGCGTATATCGCGCGCCGGTGCCGTTCGCGTGCTTGGCGAAGCGCGCGTCGACATCGGTGGCGATGCCGGTGTAGACACTGCCGTCGGCGCATTCGATCAAATAAAGAAACCAGGCCATCGTGGGTCGTCGTCGAATCGAAGGTCGCTATTTTTTGAACGGATCGTGCTCGCGCAATTCGTCGACATGCGCTTCGATCAGATTGGCCTCGTTATCCAGAAAACGTCCGACGGCGTCGGCGAACGCGGGATGGCCGAGCCAATGCGCCGAGTGCGTGACCTTCGGCATGAAGCCGCGCGCCATTTTGTGTTCGCCTTGCGCACCGCCTTCGAATACGGCGAGCTTCTCTTCGATGCAAAATTCGAGCGGCTGATAATAGGCCGTTTCGAAGTGCAGGCATGGTACGTGCTCGACGGCGCCCCAATAACGGCCGTAGAGTGTGCCGCCCGTTCCCTCGTCGCGCTGATAGACGACGAGCGAACTCGCGATCGGCCGGCCTTCGCGCTCGGCGATGACGAGCAGTAGGTTCTCGGGCATCGAAGCGCCGATCATGCGAAAAAACTCGAGATTCAGATACGGCGACGAGAAGTGCTCCCGGTACGTTTGCCGATAGCAGCGCGTGAAAAAACGCCAGTCGTCGTCGGTCGCCTGTTCGCCGCGCACGCGGCGCAGCGTCACACCGGCGTCATGGACCTTGCGCCGCTCGGCGCGGATATTCTTGCGTTTTTTCTGCTCGAGCGTCGCGAGAAAATCGTCGAAATCGCGGTAACCCGGGTTCACCCAGTGGAACTGGATGCCTTCGCGCAGCATCATGCCGAGCGCCGCTAGCGTATCGGCTTCGTCCGCCGTCGGGAAGAGCACGTGCAGCGACGACACGTCCGATTGCTCGGCAAGCGTGATGATCGAAGCCGCGAGCTGACGCCGGGCCGCGTCATCGACCGCGATGAGCCGGGTGCCTTGTACGGGTGTGAACGGCACTGCGCAGACGAGCTTCGGGTAGTACTCGAGTCCGTTGCGCTGATACGCGTCGGCCCAGGCCCAATCGAACACGTACTCGCCGTACGAGTGGCTCTTGACGTAAAGCGGCGCCGCTGCCGCGAGTGCGCCGCTCGTGGCATCGACGAGTGTGACGAAGCGCATCGCCCACCCGGTACGCTCGGTCGTGCAATGTGTTGCAGTGAGTGCGCTCAGAAATTCGTGACGTAAAAACGGCGTCGGTTGCGGCTGCCGTGCGAGCAGCGCATTCCACTGGCGCGCGTCGACCTCGTCCAAGGACGAGAGAATGCCCATGCGATAATCGATGCGTTCGTGTTTCACTTGTGTAGACCGTGTTCGTCGCCTGTTCGTCGCAGCATGCGAGCGGTCATGGTAATGCAATCCGCCACGTCGCGATGCTGCGCATCGAATGAAGCTTGCCTCGGACGCGGCGTAAAATCGTGCCATTCCATCGAAAGACCGAAACGAGGCTCAGCCATGAAACGCATTACTGCAATCATCAAACCGTTCAAGCTCGACGAAGTGCGCGAGGCGCTCGCCGAAGTGGGGTTGACGGGCCTGACGGTGACCGAGGTCAAGGGTTTCGGCCGGCAAAAAGGGCACACCGAACTTTATCGCGGCGCCGAATATGTCGTCGATTTCCTGCCGAAAGTGAAGATCGAAGTCGTGGTGGCCGACCGGCAGTGCGATCAAGTGATCGACGCCATCATCGGTGCGGCGCGCACAGGCAAGATCGGCGACGGCAAGATCTTCGTGACCGATGTCGAACGCGTGATCCGTATCCGCACGGGCGAAGAAAACGAAGCGGCCGTTTGATGTCGCGGCCGGGCCTGCGAAAGAGCGCATGCCCGCAAACATAAAAAAAACGGTGCGATGCCCTGACGGACACCGCACCGATACGCGCCTCTCGCAGCAGCGTTAAAACTGATGAAGTAAAACTTTTCTGACTACCCCGTTCGATTAGAACGTGTGCTGGATACCAGCATAGACGCCGGTCTGGCTGTGGCCATGCAGCGGGTTCTCGTTGTAGCCGGCCGCGGTGTTGCCGCCGTTGCCGAACGCGTTGGCATCGAGGCCGAAGTTAGCCGACTTGCTGTTGCGCACGGTCGCGACCTGGAAGTCGAGCAGCGTGCGCTTGGACAGGTTGTACGTGCCACCGACGGTGTAGATCGTCGCGTTGCCGAAGCCGTGGTTCGTGTTCACGTGGTACACCGCACCGATCAACGCTGCAGCCGGCGTAGCTTGCCACGTCACGCCGCCCCATTCGTGATCGATCGAGCTCGGAGCGCTGAGGCCGCCCGTGAAGCCCGACGTACGCAGAGCTTGGTAGACGCCCTGAATCTTGACCGGTCCGAGGAACACGTTCACGCCCGCCGTGTACTCGCGCGAGAACGAGAATGCACCGTCGGCGCCGCTCAGGACACCGTTCGCCGGATTGCGGATCTCGTCATAGATACCGCGCACCTGGAAGATCGGGCTCGTGTACGTCACTTGCAAGCCCGCTTCGCGGCCTTGTGCCGTCGTGCCGTTGCCGTTCCAGCTCGTCGCGTTCGACAGCGCGTACTGGCCGTAGACGTCGAAGCCGCCCCAGTTCGGCGATTGGTACGCGACGTTGTTGCTCGATTGCGGCCAGTTGCGGCCACGCACGAGCGATGCCGACGACCAGTTCGATTGACCGAACGGATCGAAGTCCCACACGCCGTTGGCGATGTAGAGCATGCGGCCCATCGTGAACGTACCGTAGTTGGCGTTAGACAGGCCGACGGTTGCCCAACGATTGAAGAGACCGCCGCCGCCGGGGCCCGCGCCGGTCATCGTGTTGAAGCTGCCTTCCAACTTGAACACGACCTTATTGCCGCCGCCGATGTCTTCCGTACCCTTCATGCCCCACAGGCTCGTGCCCCAGTCGCCGCTTTCCGCGCGCCAACGCGAGGTCGATCCGGTGTAGCTGGCGTTCGGCAAGCCGCTGATGTACTCGATACCCGCATCGAGGCGACCGTACAACGTCACGCTGCTTTGAGCGTGAGCGATGACGCCTGCCGACATGAGTGCCGCGGCGAGCAATGCTTTCTTCATCTTCTCCTCCATACCCTGTCAAAAAGTGAAGCCATACTGCGAATAGCGCCCGGGCGGCGTGAGACGCCCGGGCGGGAATCCGACTTCAGGGAGATCGCTCGCGGAAAGGGCGCGACCGGCGCGCTCTGGTGGCCGTTCCGGTCCGCTCCGATGGCGGAACGGCGTCTCCTTCTTTGAAGTAAAACTACATTTGTGGCGTTGCGTTTTGCTACTTTGGTTACTAATTTAGCAAAAATAGACAGGGGTGGGTATAGAAATCCGGCTAGCGGACGGACCTGTCGCCAAATTGCCATATGGTTGTGTCCCGTTATGCAACACCGGTGCGGGATGCACCGCGCTAACCCTTGTGCCATAAGGGGCGGCCGATGGGTCGCAGGTTGAGTCCAGGAATTTCGCTATTGACGCGGGAAATTGGCGGGGGTAATGCGTCGCGCCAATGAAAAAGGCGCCGAGGCGCCTTCGAAGTTCAGGAGGGAGGCCCGCCACCCCGTGGGCGGCACCGGCGCGCGAAACGGCTACTTGAGGCTGCCGGACAGGAATTGCCGGAGCCGTTCGCTTTTGGTATGGCCGAAGACGTCGTTGGGCGCGCCTTCTTCTTCGATGCGCCCCTGATGCAAAAAGACGACGTGGTTCGAGACGTTGCGCGCGAAACTCATCTCGTGCGTCACGACAACCATCGTGCGTCCTTCTTCGGCGAGTTTCTGCATGACCTTCAGCACTTCGCCGACGAGCTCCGGATCGAGCGCCGAAGTCGGCTCGTCGAAGAGCATGACGTCGGGATGTACAGCCAGTGCGCGCGCGATCGCCACACGTTGCTGCTGCCCGCCCGACAGGTGTGACGGATACTGCTTTTCGAGCCGCGGCGCGAGCCCGACCTTCTCGAGATACGTACGCGCGCGTTCCTCGGCTTCGCGCCGCGGCAGCCCGAGCACGTGAATCGGCGCCTCGACGACGTTTTCGAGCACCGTCATGTGCGCCCACAAATTGAAGTGCTGAAACACCATCGCCAGCTTCGTGCGCATGCGTTGGAGTTGCTTGGGATCAGCCGCGCGCAGCGCGCCGGTCCGGTCTTTCCTGGTGAGTATCTCCTCGCCGTCGACCAGGATGCGCCCGGCGCTCGGCTGCTCGAGAAAGTTGATGCAGCGAAGCATGGTGCTCTTGCCCGAGCCCGACGAGCCGATGACGCTGATGACGTCTCCCGCATCGGCCTTGAGCGAGACGCCTTTAAGGACCTCGTGGTCTCCGTAGTACTTGTGCAGTTCGTCGATGAAAAGCTTTTGCATCGGGTGAGATCCGGGTTACTTGCCTTGCGGCCGCAAATAGGCGAGCCAATGCTGTTCCGCGCGGCGAAAGAGGCCGACGAGCGCGAACGAGATCGCCAGATAAAGCAGGGCGGCGATGCCGAACGCGTGAAACGACATGTAGGTGGCCGAATTGACGTCGCGCGCGATCTTGAGGATGTCGGGCACGGTCGCGGTAAAAGCGACGGTCGTCGCGTGCAGCATCAGAATGACTTCGTTGCTGTAAAGCGGCAGAGCGCGGCGCAGTGCGGACGGCAGGATGATGCGCCGATAGACGGTGAAGCGCGACATGCCGTAGGCGCGCGCAGCTTCGATCTCGCCGTACGCGGTGGCCTTGATCGAGCCCGCGAAGATTTCGGTCGTGTAGGCGCAGGTATTCAGCGTGAAGGCGAGCAGCGTGCAGTGCATGCCGTCGCGGAAGAACTCGTTGAGCAGCGCGTGCGAGCGTATGACTTCGAGGCTATAGAGGCCGGTATAGCAAAGCAGCAGCTGCACGTACAGCGGCGTGCCGCGGAAGATGTACGTATAGAGCCAGACCGGGCCCGAGATCAGGCGATTCTTCGATACGCGCGCCACCGCCAGCGGCACAGACAGGCAAAAGCCGATGCCGATCGATACGACGAGCAGCCACATCGTGATTGCCAGCCCGGTGATGCGAAACCCATCGGTGAAAAGATAATTGCGCCAGTACTCGTGAATCAGCTCGATCATGGCTTATAGCTCGGCACGGCGCACGCCGATCGAATAGCGCTTCTCGAGCCACAGCAGCACGAGATTCGAAACGGTCGTGATCGCCAGATAGATCGCGCCCGCGATCAGCGTGAAAAAGAAAAAACGCAGCGTGCCCTTGCCGGCGTCCTGCGCGGCTTTGACGACATCGGCGAGCCCGATGATGGACACGAGCGCCGTGGCCTTGACCATGACTTGCCAGTTATTGCCGATGCCGGGCAATGCGAAGCGCATCATTTGAGGGAACATGATGCGGGCGAAGACCTGCCAGCCGGACATGCCGAACGCGCTTCCCGCTTCGAGCTGCCCGCGCGGCACCGAAAGGAACGCGCCGCGGAAGGTCTCCGTGAAGTAGGCGCCGTAGATGAAGCCCAGGACGATGACGCCTGCCACGAACGGATCGATGTCGATCTGGTCCCAGCCGATGAAGTCGGTCAGGTTGTTGAGCCAGATCTGAATGCTGTAAAAGAGCAGCAGCATCAGCACGAGATCGGGCACACCGCGCACGAGAGTCGTGTAGCCGGTCGCCAGCACGCGAGACGGACGATTTTTGGAAAGCTTGGCCGCGGCGCCGACGAGGCCGAGCGCGAATGCGAACGCGAGCGAAAGCACCGCCAGCTTGACGGTTTGCCAAGTGCCGGCGAGGATCAGCGGGCCGTAGCCTTCAAGAAACATGTTGGAGGTGCAATCCTTGACGGTGTGCGAAACAACGCGCGACCCGAGATTCTAGGTGGCCAAAAATGGCGTGCCCGGCCGCAGTGCGCGACTTTTCGTCCGGCGTGGCCGGCTCAACGCGAGCAGTCTCCGTGGCACTACCGGTTGCCGGAGCTCGCCCCCGCGAAAAGCGCGGTATTTTACCTCAACCCGAACGCGGCGCTACTGCGGACGAACCCGCGGGTGTCACCCGCACGCCCGATTCGGCGATTGCCGGTGCAACCGGGTAATGCATGAAAAAAGCGCCGCGGCCATTCGGCGCGCGGCGGCTCGAGGGGACGTCAGGTGTTTGCGGGCGCAATGCGGGGCGCCGGGGACCCGTCGCGGTACGCCCTTTAGCTGCACTTCGGAGCTGGAGACGGGCCCGGTTCAAGGCGCCGTCGGCTGGACGCCGGCGCTGCCGGCGCCGTGATGCTGCCGCCAGGATTCGCGCATCTTCTCGTGGCGCGACTCCATCTTCGCGAAATGTTGTTTCAGCTCGGTACTGACGGTCGTCTTTTGCTGATCGTTGAGGCTGTCGTAGAAAGCCAGCCATGCCGTGGCCGTCTGCTCGTGAAGCGCATCGCTTTGTTGGCGAATCTGCTGATGCGTGGCGTGCAGGGCGTCGAGATCGAGGATCGGCTGCTGCTGCGCCGCCTTGAACTGCTCGCGCATCTTCTCGTGATTGGCGCGCTCGGCTTCATGGTTTCGTTTCATCGTCGCGAGCGCCGTCTGCCATTTCTGCTCCTGTTCAGGCGTCAGCGCGAGCCGGGCGTGCAGCGCGTTCAAGCGCTCCATCATGAATGGACCGTGGCCATGCCAGCCCCCCGGGCCACCTTGCATCGCGGCCCCGTCGGGGCCGGCCGGCGATACATTGCCGCCGGCGGCATAGGCCGTGCCGAACGTGACGGCGAGCGCGGCGGCTGCAGTAGCGAGATAGCGGGACGATCCGCGCAAGATCGGGTTCATCGAATACTCCTTCATGGAAAGTGAAGCGATGCGAGGACGCCGGCCATGCGGCGCCACGAACGCTGCGTGAAGACTAGCCCTCGCAACGAAGCCGACGTGTTACGCGCGTATCCGGCCCGGTTACGTGCGTTTACGCCCGGCTTTCGCCGTAACCTTCCGTAACCCTTTCACCGCCGCGGGCCCGTTACGGGGGCCTGGCTCGCGCTAAACTTCGCGCCATGGCTACTCAAATCCTCATCGTCGACGACGACGCAGAATTGCGCGATCTGCTGCGCGACTATCTCGTGCGGCAGGGCATCGAAGTGTCGGTGCTCCATGACGCTGCCACGCTCGAGCGCCGGCTCGAGCGCGAGCGCCCCGATCTCATCGTGCTCGATCTCATGATGCCCGGCGTCGATGGGCTCACCGCCTTGCGCAAATTGCGCGCCGCCGGCGACGACATCCCCGTCATCATGCTGACGGCGCGCGCGGACGACGTCGATCGCATCGTTGGACTCGAACTCGGCGCCGACGACTATCTCGGCAAACCGTTCAACCCGCGCGAGTTGCTTGCGCGCGTGCAGGCCGTCTTGCGCCGCCGCCGCACGGTACCGTCCGCGGCGCCCGAACAGCGCGAGCCGTTCGCGTTCGGGCGTTTCGTGCTCGACTTCGAGAGCCGCACGCTGACGATGGACGGCCGCCCGCTGACGTTGTCGGGCAGTGAGTTCGCGCTGCTCAAGATCTTCATCAACCATCCGATGCGTACGCTCACGCGCGAGCGGCTGCTGGAGCTCCTGCACGGGCCCGAGTACGACGGCACGGACCGCGGCATCGACGTCCAGGTCTGGCGTTTGCGCCGAATCCTGGAAACCGATCCGTCGGCACCGCGCTTCGTGCAGACCGTGCGCGGACGCGGCTATGTCTTCGTGCCGAATGGCGAGCCCAATGCGCCGACCCATTGATTCGCTGTTCGGGCGGCTGGCGCTGCTCGTCGTAGCGGTACTGCTCATCTCCCACTTTGCCTGGTTCGTGCTGATCCGCATCGAGCGCAGCCATTCGCAGGCCCGCTATGCCGTCGAGGAGGCTGCGTTCCTCGTGGAGGCCGTGCGCGAGCATGTCGCACGTGCGCCTAACCAACCGCTGCCCTCGCGCGTGCGCGCGATCGATACGGCCAACCCCGATGTTCCGCCGCCGCGCCGCGATCTGCCGCCCGCGATCCTGCGTTTCGTCGACGAGTTCCGCGACCGCCTGCCCGCGGGCTCGGACGTGCGGATCGGCCCGCCCGGGCACCCGCCGATGCTCTGGGTCCACGAGGCGGGCGATTCACACTGGATCGTCGTGCCGATGCTTTCGCTGCATCCGCCGCGCTCGCTCGATCGCATGGTGCTGTGGCTCGCGATCATCTTTTCGGCGGCGGTGATGTGCGCGCTGTTCGTGGCCTGGCGGCTACAACAGCCGCTCAGGGCGCTCAGTTCGGCCGTCGCGCGCTTCGGCCGCGGCCAGCCCGTGCCGCCTGTGCCCGAGCGCGGTCCGAGCGAGCTGCGCGCGCTCACGCATGGCTTCAATCAGATGGTGACCGAGGTATCGCGCGCCGATAACGACCGCGCCATCATGCTCGCCGGCATCGCGCACGATCTGCGTACACCGCTCGCGCGCATGCGGTTGCGCGCCGAAATGATGGACGACATCAAGCAGCGCGATGGCGTCGTGCGCGACGTCGATTCGATGACGCACATCGTCGATCAATTTCTCGTTTTTGCGCACGACGGCGTGGATTCCAGCGAGCCCGTCGAAGTCGACGCCCAGTGCGAACGTCTCGTGCGCAGCTATCGTGCGGTTGCGCCCGGCGCGCCGCCGGTGCAGACCGCCTTGGCGGCGGGACCGGGCTTCAGGCTGCCGACGGCCACGCTCGATCGTGTGCTCTCGAACCTGCTCGACAACGCGCACGCCTACGGCGCGCCGCCCGTCGTCGTCGAAACGGCGCGCACGGCCGACGGATGGCTGCTCGCCGTCGGCGATCACGGCAAAGGCATCGCGCCGCGCGACCTCATCGACGCGAGCCGGCCTTTCGTGAGGCTCGATCCGGCCCGTGGCGGCAATGGGCACAGCGGCCTCGGGCTCGCGATCGTCGAGCGGCTCGTGCGTCGTATGGGTGGCGAGTGCGAAATCGGCAACGCGCAGGACGGCGGTTTGCGCGTGACGATGCGTTTTCCCCGCGATGTGCCCGTGAGGGCGGCGGCGTGAGGCCGGCCGGCGTGCTATTGGAACAGCGTATCGAGCGCTGAGGCGGCTTCGCTATCGACGGTGTTGTACGTCACGCTATCGGCGCCGAAGATGTAATGAGTCGTGTACTTGCCGAGCCGGGCCAGAATTTCGTCCTGCACCGCTTCGGGGGCGGCGTCGAACTTCAGATACCACGCGGTCGAAGATAGGCGGGTCTGAAATGCGCCGTACTCGGCCATCAGATGATCGAACGCATCCGCGTCCTGGTCGCGACAGATGATGACCAAATTGCCCTTCATGCGAACCTCCAGGTAGATCGATCGGCGGCTTCATGCCAAGAAAGGACGATGATACCCGGTCTATCCGTCAAGGCGCAGTCGATTGGCCGATCGGCCGAGCTTCGCCGCCGCGGGCGCTACCGGTGGACTGCCGCGTTTGACGGCGGCACCGCGACATGCGCCGCGAAGGCCGCTGCGCGATCGCGGCCTGCGGCCTTCGCGTTGTAGAGGGCACGGTCGGCCCGGCTGATGAAGCGCTCGAGCGTATCGTCATCGGCCAGACCGGTCACGCCGATGCTGACGCGCAGGTCGACGGCGTCCGGCAGCCTCGGGGAGCGCTCCTCCCGCAGGGTGTCACGTATGCGTTCGGCGACGGCCAGCCCTTCGGCGAGCGAGGTGGCCGGCAACAGGATGGCGAACTCTTCGCCGCCCAGACGGCCGATCGCATCGGTTGCCCGCAGAACGGTGCGGCAGCACCCGACGAAGTGCTCGAGCGCGTAATCGCCGATAGTGTGGCCGAATCGATCGTTGATCTGCTTGAAGTGGTCGAGATCGGCGATAGCCACGCAAAGCGGCGTGCCGCGCGTGCGCGCAGCATCGATCTCGCGCTGCAGCAGGCTGAGGAAGTATCGCCGTGAGAGGGCACCTGTCAACGCGTCGTCGCGGGCCTCCGCGGACAACTGGGCGTTCGAGGCCTGGAGCTCGCTCGCGAGACGGCGCGCCTCGCGATGATGGCGTTTCTCGCGGCGGTACGAGGCCGCGATCGTGGCGGCCAGCAGCAGCGAACCCATCAGAGCAGCGAAAGTCAGCCCGCGAATATTGATGCGCTCATCGAGTAAATGCTGCCAAAGCGTGATAGGCGTGAGCAGATGTACCGAGAAACCCGAGTTGATCCCGTTGCGCATGATGTAAAGCGAGGGCGGACCGGCCGCCTGCAACTCGACCATCTGGTTGGCCAGCGCCGCCGGCACCCAGGGCGCGCTGCGCGCCATGCGGGGACGCAGCGGAGCGATATCGAGCACGGGAAAGCTCGAGCGGCGGTAGCTGTCCAGGCGTTGGGCCGCGTCCATGCGGGTAATGCGGGCGCCGGGCAGGCGATAGCCCTCGAACCGGCTTTCGTTGGCCATGACGATGACGCCGTTCTCGTCGGCGACGAAGGAGCCCGGTGCCGCGACCCAGTGCCGCAGCCTGCGTAATCCGATCTTGGCCACGATCGCACCGACGAGGGTGCCATCGCTGTAGACCGGGGCCGAGAGGAACACTCCGTTTTCGCCGCTGACGCGCCCCACCGCGTACATCTGGCCATACGCGCCGAGCAGCGCCTCTTTGACATAGCCCCGGCCCGCGAGATCCACCCCGACGCACGACAGGCGCTCGAATGCGTCGCTGGAGGCGACGCACAGGCCGTTCGTATCGACGAGCCACATATTGTCGAGCCCGGCAAAGCCGCGCACATCGTGCAAGAACGCGTCGGCTCGGCGTAAGGCGGGCACGGCGAGCAGTCGCGCCCGGCGTTCCGATTCCTGCGCCGAGCGCTTCTCGGGAAGACGGTACGCTTGCGCGAGCACGCGCTGGATGACGGGCGTTTCCGCGAGCGTGGCCGGAATGGCGCGCGCCATCGACAGATCGCTCGCGATGATCTGGGCGATATTGTCGGCCGTGGCGAGCGAGAGCTGCGACTGCCCGCGCACCGTGTCGTTCAGATCGTGCAGGACCATCCGGTCAGCGACTTGACCGGCGACCAGCCAACAGACGAGCATGCCCATGACGGCGCTCGCCCCGATCATCATCCAGTGCAATGTTTTCTTGTTCATCGACTCCCTGGTCCATGCGGACTGCCCTCGCCGGGCGGCGCGACAATGGGGCAGCATGCCGCCCCCGACGCCCCGCCGGCTCTCACGCGGCGCACTGCCTGCTCGGTATTATCGGCCTGCCCGGCCCAAACTGAACGGCTCTCGGGGTTTCATCGTAGGCGCGCGGTTGTGCCTGAAACACAGTCTGTAGTACTGTCTTGCCGTCGCAAAAGCAGGAAAAAGCCGGACACGTGCCCATCGTACCGCCGGGCGGCCGGAGCCCACGAATGACTGCATCCATACGCCTCGACATGTTCAACTTACCAGTTTCGGGTTTGCCGGCGCATTGGCCCGCGTGCCAGGCTGCTGCCTCACGCCGCCAGGCCAGGGGGCGCTGATGGACTTCAGCTTCGACCTGAAGCGCACCGCCAACGCATCGGTGTGGCGGCTTTTGCCCAACCGCTGGGACTTCGTCGCCTTTCCGCTCATCATCTGTCTGATCGCGATGGCGGCCATCGGCGTTCACCAGACGATGGCGCCGATTTCGACGCTCAAGACGCAGGTGATCTCGCTCGATCCGTCGAACTTGCCCGAGTATGCGCTGCGCACCACGCTGCGGATGCTTGCCGCGATGTGCGCGTCGCTCACGTTCACGCTCGTCTATGGCACGCTCGCCGCGAAAAGCCGGCGCGCGGGCATGGTGCTGATCCCGGTCCTGGACATCCTTCAGTCGGTGCCCGTGCTCGGCTACATTTCGTTTACGGTAACGTTTTTCCTGGCGCTGTTCCCGAAGCAGGTCCTCGGCGCCGAGCTCGCGGCCATCTTCGCCATCTTCACGAGCCAGGCCTGGAACATGACGTTCAGCTTCTACCAGTCGCTGCGCACGGTGCCGCGCGATCTCGACGAGGTCTCGCGCGGCTTCCACCTGACCGCCTGGCAGCGTTTCTGGAAGCTCGAAGTTCCGTTCTCGATGCCGGGTCTCATCTGGAACATGATGATGTCGATGTCGGGGGGCTGGTTCTTCGTCGTCGCATCGGAGGCCATCACCGTCGGCAACAACACGATCACGCTGCCCGGCATCGGCGCCTATCTTGCGCAGGCAATCTCGGACAAGAACCTCGTCGCCGTCGGCTGGGTCATCCTCGCGATGACGGTCGTCATCCTCGCGTACGACCAGTTGATGTTCCGCCCGCTCGTCGCGTGGGCCGACAAATTTCGGATGGAGACGACGAGTTCGGGCAACGCGCCCGAGTCGTGGCTGCTCGATGTCGTGCGGCGCACGCGGCTCATTCATCGGTTGCTCGTGCCGGTGGGATGGCTTTTTTCGAAGGCTGCGCGCGTGCCGATCCGGTTGTCGTTGCGGCCGGGCTTGCGGCTGGGCCGGGCCGGTGGCGCGCGGCGGGCATCGTCGCGCGCCGCCGATATCGCGTGGGCGCTCGTTCTGCTCGCCAGTACGCTGTACGTCGTCTGGCGCGTCGCGGCCTATGTGCGGACCGGCGTGACGCTCGACGAAGTCTGGCACGTCATTCTGCTCGGCTTCATCACGCTTGTGCGCGTCGCGATCCTGATCGCGCTTTCCTCGCTGATCTGGGTGCCCGTCGGGGTCCTCATCGGGCTGCGTCCGGCCTTGGCCGAGAAGATTCAGCCGCTTGCGCAGTTTTTCGCTGCCTTTCCGGCCAATCTGCTCTTTCCGGTGTTCGTGGTCGTGATCGTCCGCTTTCACCTGAATCCGGACATCTGGCTTTCGCCGCTCATCGTGCTCGGCACGCAGTGGTACATTTTGTTCAACGTGATCGCCGGGGCGACGGCCTATCCGAACGATTACCGGGAAGCTGCGACGAACTTCCGCATTCGCGGCTGGCAATGGTGGCGCCAGTGCATGCTGCCGGGCATTTTCCCCTATTACGTGACGGGTGCGCTGACGGCCTCGGGCGGCGCCTGGAACGCGAGCATCGTCTCCGAGGCGGTCCAGTGGGGCGACACGCATGTCGTCGCGCATGGGCTGGGTGCCTATATCGCGCAGATGACTGCCGCGGGCGACTTTCCGAAGATCATTCTCGGCATCACCGTCATGTCGCTTTTCGTCACGCTGTTCAACCGCAGTCTGTGGCGGCCGCTCTATGCTTATGCCGAGTCGAAGCTCCGGCTCGATTGATGCAAAAAACGCACGATAGGTCCATTCGAGAGTGAAGCGCAATGCAAAACCCCAAAGCTGAACCGAGCTCGGCGTCGTCCGTTTCACCCGCGTCGCTCGGCGCCGGTGCCGCGCCTCGCCTCGGCGAGGAAATCCTCAACGTCAAAGACGTGTGCCGCGGCTTTTCGAAAGCGCAGGGCGAACTGCTCGTTCTCGACGACGTCAATCTCTCGCTGCGCTCGGGCGAAATCGTTGGTTTGCTCGGACGTTCCGGTTCGGGCAAGTCGACGCTGTTGCGCATCATCGCCGGGCTCATCGAGCCGACCGATGGCCACGTCGACTATCTCGGCCAACCGCTCGCCGGTCCCGCCGAGGGCGTCGCCATGGTGTTTCAGACCTTTGCGCTCTTTCCCTGGCTCACCGTCTTGCAAAACGTGGAAGCGGGTCTCGAGGCGCAGGGCGTCGGTGCGCGCGAGCGGCGCGAACGGGCGTTGGCCGCGATCGATCTGATCGGTCTCGACGGCTTCGAGAACGCGTACCCGCGCGAACTGTCGGGGGGCATGCGCCAACGCGTCGGCTTTGCGCGCGCGCTGGTCGTCGATCCCACGTTGCTCTTGATGGATGAACCGTTTTCGGCGCTCGACGTGCTGACCGCGGAGACGTTGCGCACGGACTTGCTCGACCTGTGGACGCAGCGGCGCATGCCCATCAAATCGATTCTGATCGTCACGCACAACATCGAAGAGGCGGTGTTCATGTGCGATCGCATCCTCGTGCTTTCGTCGAACCCGGGGCGCGTGATCGCCGAGATCAAGGTGCCGTTCGCGCATCCGCGCAACCGTCTCGATCCGGCGTTCAAGCGTCTCGTCGACGACATCTACGCGAAGATGACGGCGCGCCGTACCGACGAAGCCACGAAGAAGGGGCTCGAGCTCGGCAGCTGGCTGCCTAGCGTCTCGACGAACTTGATGGCGGGTCTCATCGAAACGCTCGCGGCGCCGCCGTATCACGGGCGGGCCGATATGCCGGAAATCGCGCGCTCGCTGCATCTCGAAGTCGACGATCTCTTCCCGATCGCGGAAGTGCTCCAGCACCTCGGCTTCACCGACGTGCGAGAGGGCGATATCTTCCTCACGCCGCCCGCGCGAGTCTTCGCCGAGTTCGGCACCCAGGAACGCAAGATGATGTTCGCCGAACACCTGTTGCGTCATGTGCCGCTTGCCGCGCGGATCAAGAAGGTACTCAACGAACGCCCGGGCCATCGGGCGCCGCGCGTGCGGTTCGAGCAGGAGCTCGAGGATTTTCTGTCGGACAGCGCGGCCGAGGAAACGCTCGACGCGGTCATCAACTGGGGCCGCTACGGCGAGATTTTTTCGTATAACGACCAGACCGAAATCTTCAGCCTCGAGGACGTCGAGTCCTGATCGCCATCTATCACGGGCGCGGAGCCTGTTTGCGGCTCCGCTGACCATGATCACCTGAATGGGCCGCTTGGGGCGCGCATGGACTTGTCAAAAGATGTCCTGTACCGTCACGCATCGATCATGGCGGCGGACATGCCGCAATGTGCGAGCGCGTCTCAGGCATTGCCCGCCGACGGCGCTTCATCTTCGTCCTCATACGCGCCCAGACGGTTGTAAAGCGTCTTCAGGCTGACGCCGAGCGCCTTTGCCGTGCGCCGCTTGTCACCGCCGCAGTGCTTCAGCGTGCCGAGAATGATCTGGCGCTGGGCTTCGGCGAGCGGCGTGCCGACCCAGATGCTCATCGCATCGCCTTGCGTTACGGCCTTTTTCGAGCGCGCCGCGAGCCGAGGATGCTCGATCTCGACTGTCTTTTCGGCCAGGATGAAGGCCCGGTAGATGCTGTTCTTCAGCTCGCGCACGTTGCCCGGCCACGAGTACGTGCGTAGCGTTTCCCTCGCCCGCTTGCTGAAGACCTTGTTCGTGCCCTCCCGCGCATTGAGCTCGGCGAGAAAGTGCTGAGCAAGCAACTCGCGATCGCCCTCGCGCTCGCGCAGCGGCGGCGCACGCAGCGGAAACACGGCGAGGCGATACATCAGGTCCTCGCGCAAGCCGTTCTCCTTCACCGCCACCGCCGGGTCGCGATTCGTCGCCGCGATGACACGCACGTCGCTATGCATCAGCTCCGTGCCGCCGACGCGATAGAACGTGCCCGTTTCCAGCGCGCGAAGCAACTTGACCTGGCGCACGGGCATCATCTCGGTCACCTCGTCGAGAAAGAGCGTCCCGCCATTGGCATGCTCGAAGTAACCGGCACGGCCTTGCACGGCGCCGGTGAAGCTGCCGCGCTCATGGCCGAAGAGTTCGGCTTCGATCAGATTATCGGGAATCGCACCGCAGTTGACGGCCACGAACGGTTGATCGTGCCGGCGGCTGCGATCGTGAATCGTCCGCGCGATCAGTTCCTTGCCGGTACCGGATTCGCCGACGACGAGCACGGTTGCATCCGTCGCCGCCACGCGCTCGATTTGCTCGAACAGCTCGAGCATCGCGGGCGATGCGCCGTAGAGCATGCCATAGGACTCGAGCCCCTCGGGTGTACGCTGGGGGCCGGAATCGTTTCGTTGGGCGGAGCCGTTGTCCGGAGCTTCCGCCGGAGTCTCAAAGTCGCTTGACGTCGCCATGGGTTCGGGATCTGAAGCGCGCAAGCGGATGCCGAGTGCATCGCCGCGCGCGTTTTTCCGAGTAGTCGAACCGGTATTTAACCACGTCGGAGCCTGCTTACGTCGGCCAAAGATGCCAAGCGAACCCCGCTTACTGAGTGGCATGAAACATGCTCTCGGTATGGCTTCGCAGCGGGAACTCGCGGCCGTCGGATCGATCCGAATGAAAGTCCGCGGCATCGAAAATCCGCATGCGGAAAAACTTGCAACGGTCTATACCATTCATATCGGCAACGAATGCAAGGGGAATCAGATGGCCCGTCCCAGAATCGGTATTTTCGGCGCGCTGGTCGCGGTAGGCGGCGTGCTCGCGTGGCGGTGGGCGCAGAAACACCGCGCGTCGCAGGCGCGGCTCGCCGGCGAACTGAATCGTTGGGAAGCTGAAGGCGGCGCACTGGCGTCCACCAGCCAGGAAGCGCCCTCGACGCTGGGTTCGCAAGTGTCGCCAGGCACCATGTCGAACGGCCATGCGCAGGTAGGCGGCACAGCGGACGCATGGCGCTTCCCGCATAGCTGACCCGTATTTCACGAGCGAGTCGGCCGGCTCTCCGTCCGTTCTTGCACGGTTCGGCCCGGGCGGGCAGGATAGAGCCCCGTCATACGCGGCCGCGGCGCCGCGGCAGGGCTGTTGTGCGCTTGGAATTCGCTCGGTTGATTGGATTCCGTTCCATTTCGACACTACTCATTGATGACAGAACCCGATGCCACACGTGCTGATAGTTGACGACGACCCCGAGACCCGTGAAGCGCTGGTCTCGATCATTGCCGAAGATGGACTGACGACCGCGACGGCGGGCGATCTGCGCGAAGCGCGCATTCAACTCGTCCGGCAAACGCCCGACGTCGTATTCACCGATCTGCAACTGCCGGACGGCAGCGGCGTCGATCTGTTCGAAGATCTCGACCCGCGCTCGGGCGTCGAAATCGTCGTGATCACAGGGCATGCCACGGTCGAATCCGCGGTGTCGGCGCTCAAAATGGGCGCATCCGACTACCTGGTGAAGCCGATCAACATGCAGCGCGTGAAAGCGGTGCTCGACCGGCTGCCGCGCGCTGGCGACCTGAAAGCGCAAATCGGCAACTTGCGTGGCGAACTGCGGCGCATGGGCCGTTTTGGCCTCATGCTCGGCGGCTCGCCGGCCATGCAGTCTGTCTACGACCAGATCGGGCGCGTGGCGCCGACAGCGGCGTCGGTGCTGCTGGTGGGCGAGTCGGGCACCGGCAAGGAAGTGGCGGCGCAGACGATTCACGAGTTGAGCCTGCGGCGCAAGCACGCGTTTTTAGCGGTCAACTGCGGCGCGATCTCGCCGAACCTGATCGAATCGGAAATGTTCGGGCACGAGCGCGGCTCGTTTACCGGTGCGGATCGCCAGCACAAGGGCTATTTCGAACGGGCCAACGGTGGAACGATTTTTCTCGACGAAATCACGGAGATGCCGGCCGAGCTGCAGGTCAAGTTCCTGCGCGTGTTGGAGACAGGCATGTTCATGCGTGTCGGTACGACAAAAGAGATCGAAACCGACGTGCGGGTCATTGCCGCAACGAATCGCGATCCGGAAGAGGCGGTGCTCGAAGGCAAGCTGCGGCTCGATCTCTATCACCGGCTCAACGTATTTCCGATCAGCCTGCCGCCGCTGCGCGAGCGCGGCAACGACGTCTGGCTGCTGGCGCAGGCGTTTCTCGATGAGCACAACGAACAACACGGCACGCATAAGCAATTTCCGCCGGCGGCCAAGGACATGATGCTGTCGTACCCCTGGCCGGGCAACGTCCGTGAGCTCAAGAACTATGTGCAACGCGCCTATATCATGTCCGGCGCCGATTCCGATACGACGGCCGCGGTACCGCTGCAGATTTCGCTATCCAAGCCTACGACGGGCACAGCCGTCACCATACCGTTCGGAACATCGCTCGCAGTCGCCGATCGTCAGCTCATTCTCGCCACGCTCGATCAGTGCGGCGGAGTGAAGACGCGTGCCGCCGAAATTCTCGGCATCAGCCTCAAGACGCTCTACAACCGGCTCGTCGAGTACAACGAGGAAGGCGGCAAATCGGCGGCGGGAGAAGCGGCCGGCGACCCCGATCCGGCCGGAGAAACGGGCGAGCCGGCGGCGGGCCCCTGAGGCGTGGCGCCGGCACGCGCGGCTGGGCAAACCGATTGCTGGATAGCGGTGGCGGGCGATGTGTGCAACGCATCGCTGCGTATCACTCATGCCCACTCGAGGAGATCGCGATGCACGAATCGAAGCGCGAGCCGATCCGGCTCCACACGCCCGAACCCGACCCGCCTGGGCCGCCGCCCACGGAGGATCCGCCCGGGCCGCATCCCGAGCCCGAGCGCGAACCTCCGGAGCCGCCTATGCCGCCGATCGGCGATCCGCCGCCCGAGCCGTTGCAGGCAAGCGCGTAAAGCCCGGGCGAATACTGTCCTGTATGGGTTACATATCTTGCGCAATTGTTACCGCGCGAAACAGCGCGCCGCATCCTAGACTGTTCGCATAGGCAGATCCGGTTTCGCCCATCCGGGCGCGCTTCGACGAGAGGTATCCCATGAGACATCCAGCGTTGCGGCGTTCGCCGCGCCACGCTTCCAAGCGCGAAGCCAAAAACACCGGTCAGACATCCGGGCCGCCTGCGCACGACCCATCCGCGCAGAACCGCGTCGCGCCAAATGCGCCGCCTGACGGGGCGTTCAACCAGGGCGGCGCGCGTCCGGAGGGGCTCGATTACCAGCGCGATCTCGGGGCTGAGCAGGACGCCTGAACGCCTGGCGCCGTGCGCATGATCGTAGAGGACACCTAAGTTAATTCGACTCATGCGAGCGCGTCGCTCAGGGGACGCGACGCGTTCGCGCCTCGCATGCTCGAAAGCGGTGCATTGCGACGGCACGCGACTTGCATTCGATGAACCGGAGCGGCGATGGTTGTCGCCACGCGAGAACGCCAATTCGACGAGGTGGGGCCGCAATGAGCAGACTTATCGTGGTATCGAATCGTGTTGCGCCGACGCAAGAGGGACGTCCCGCCGCCGGAGGGCTGGCAATCGGCGTTCTCGATGCGTTGAAGGAGACGGGTGGCCTGTGGTTTGGATGGAGCGGCGAAATCGTCACGCAGGGCGATGGGCCCGCTATCGAGAAGCAAGGCAACGTCACCTATGCGACGGTGGGTTTGACGCGTCGCGATTACGATCAGTACTACCGAGGGTTTTCGAATGCGACGCTGTGGCCGACGTTCCACTATCGCACCGATCTCTCCCGCTACGACCGGCAGGAATACGCCGGCTATCTGCGCGTCAATATCGCGCTTGCAACGCAATTGAAGGCACTGCTCCAGCCCGACGACATCATTTGGGTGCATGACTATCACCTGTTGCCGTTCGGGCGCGCGCTGCGCGATCTCGGTGTAACGAATCCGATCGGCTTCTTCCTGCATATTCCATTTCCGGTGCCGGAGATGCTGCGAGCCGTCCCGCCGCATGCCGAGCTCGTCCACGCGATGTGCAGTTACGACGTACTTGGATTCCAGACGCAGACCGATCGTCAAGCGTTCGTCGACTACATCGAACGCGGGGGCTTCGGTTCAGTGAGCGCGGAGGGCATGGTGCATGCGTTCGGACGGCTGCTGAAAGTGGGTGCCTACCCGATCGGTATCTATCCGGATGCGGTTGCCAAGGCCGCCGAACAGTTTAGCGACCGCAAACCCGTCGCCGAACTGCGAGAGGCGGCAGGCGGGCGCAAGCTCATCATGAGCGTGGACCGGCTCGATTACTCAAAAGGCCTCGTCGAGCGCTTTCAGGCATTCGAACGGCTTTTGGCCGACGTGCCGCACTGGCAAGGAAAGGTCTCGCTCGTGCAAATCGCACCGCCGACGCGCTCGGACGTGCAGACCTATCAGCGCATCCGCCAAACGCTCGAAGGCGAGGCGGGGCGCATCAACGGACGTTTCGCTCAACTCGACTGGACGCCGATCCAATACTTGAATCGCAAATACGAGCGCAACGTGCTGATGGCGCTGTTCCGATTGTCGCAAGTGGGCTACGTCACGCCGCTGCGCGACGGAATGAATCTCGTGGCGAAAGAGTATGTCGCGTCGCAGGATCCGGCCGACCCCGGCGTGCTCGTGCTGTCGCAGTTCGCGGGCGCGGTGGAACAACTGCCCGGGGCACTCGTCGTCAATCCGTTCGATCTTTCTCAAATGGGCGATGCGCTGGCCTGCGCGTTGTCGATGCCGCTCACCGAGCGCAAGGCGCGCCACGCCGACATGATGGCGCGCCTGCGTGCCAACGATCTATCGACCTGGCGCGATGCGTTCCTCGACGACCTGCGGCACGTCGTTGAGGCCGCATCGGTTACGCGTCGCGCCGTCGAACTGGCCGACAAGGGCCTCGACGTGCCGATTCCGTTTCGCTATCCCGTGAACCGGCCGGCGCGTGCCCTGCATCGGTCCTGAAGCGATCGACGGTATCTCCGGAACGCAATCGATAAAAAAGGGCCGCTCTTCGAGAGCGGCCCTTCGCTTATGCTGCGCGCCCGTTGTGGGCTGCTACCCTTGACGCCGCAATTGCGCGGGCGGCAGTTTGAGCAAATTGCGGTATTTGGCGACGGTGCGTCGCGCGACGAGCATGCCTTCTTGCGTCAGCATCTTCGCAAGCGCCACGTCCGAGAGCGGATTGCGCGGGTCCTCCTGCTCGATCATCTCTTTGATGAGGGCGCGCACGGCCGCGGCTGAGCAACGCCCGCCGGTTTCGGTCGCAAGTTCGCGCGGAAAGAAATGTCTGAATTCGAAGATGCCGCGCGGCGTGGCCATGTACTTGTTGCTCGATGCGCGCGAGACGGTCGACTCGTGCAGGCCGAGTTCCTCCGCGAGCTTGCTCAGTACGAGCGGCTTCAGCGCGATTTCGCCGTAATCGAAGAACGCCTTCTGATACGACACGATGCATTGCGCGACGCGCTGAATGGTCGTGAAACGCTGCTCGGCGTTGCGCAGCAGCCAACGGGCTTCTTGCAGTTGCTGGGCGAGCGGCGAGCCACTGCCGCCGGCGGATTGAGCGAAGAGTTCCGCATAGACGCGATGGATCCGCGCGCGGGGCAGGACGGCGGGGTTGATTGTCGCAACCCAGCGGTTCTTCACTCGCCGGACGATCACATCCGGAATGACGTAGTTGTCGTCGGTGCGGGCGTAATACTCGCCCGGCTTGGGATCGAGCCGCCGCACGAGCGCGCAGGCGACGCGCAACTCCTCGGCCGAGCAGCCGAGCTGTTTCTGGAGCTCGGCATGTTCGCGGCGCGCGAGCCGCTCGAGATGGCTTGCGGCGATTTCGTGCGCGAGATCGCGCCCCGGCGTTTCAGGCGGCATCGCATCGAGTTGCAACTGCAGGCATTCGGCGAGCGAACGCGCGCCCACACCGGGCCGATCGAGCGTTTGCACGAGCCGCAGCGCCACGCGCAGTTCTTCTTCGGCCAACGGAGGGTCGGCTTCGAACGCGGCGGCGAGATCGCTGAGCGAATCGCGCAGGTAGCCATCGTCGTCGAGCGCTTCGATCACGACTTGCGCCGCGGCACGATCGCGCTCGTTGAGCGGATAGAGGCTCAGCAGATCGTGCAGGTGTTCATGCATCGTCGGCTGGGCATGCGCCCATGCGCCCGGGTCAACGTCGTCGCCGTCGCCGTTATGGCGGGACGCGGAGCGCAGTGACCAGTCCTGCGAGAAATCGCCGCTGGCCTCCTCGCTGGCGGCGGCCGCCGATGCATCGGCGGCGGCGAGGCTGTCGAGCCCCTCGGTGGCTTCAGTGGTTGTGGGCGCAACGGTTTCCGCGGCGTCCTGCCCGACACCGTGGACCTCTTTGACGCGATCGGACTCGACCTCCCCTTCGGGAACCGGTTCGTCGTATTCGAGAAACGGATTGCTGTCCAGCGCTTGACGCAGCTCGTGCTGAAACTCCAGCGACGACAACTGCAGCAACCGCACCGATTGCTGCAGGCGCGGCGTCAACGCGACGTGTTGTTTGCTGCGAAGTTCGAGAGTCGGTGGCATAGTCTGGGTCCGTTTGAAGAGGTCCCAGGAACTCAAGCAACGCTCATACCATGCGACGCAACGAGCGACGGCACCCGGCAGGCGGGGGGCTCACGCCATGTCGGGCGCCGTATCGAGATAGCAGCTTTTACAGGTAGTGTGCAAAAAACGCGCCGCATTCCTCGGCTTACGCGCGATCGAGTGTGCGCTGGCGCACGCTTGCCCGCCCGACGAGCGGCGGGGGAACTCGCGCCAACGAAAACGTCCGTCAGGCGGTGGCGGGCTGCGTTTGCCTCAATCGGAGCAGGCTCACGCATGCGGCGAGCGCCGCGAAACCCGCTCCGAGCTGAAGGCAAATCATCGGACCGCTCGTCGGCGCGACGCCGAATATCAGCGCAACGAGCGCGGCGCCGAGCGTTTGTCCGGTGAGCCGCGCGGTGCCGAGCATGCCGCTCGCGCCCCCGCTGCGCTCGCGCGGTGCCGCGGACAGCAACTGGCGGTTGTTCGGCGCCTGAAAGAGGCCGAAGCCCGCGCCGCAAACGGCCATGCGCCAGGCGATGTCGGCGCCGCCGGGATGCGGGCCGAGCGTGGCCAGCAGCACGAGGCCAGCGGCGAGAATCGCGAGGCCGACGCCGCCGAGGATACCGGCCGAATAGCGATCCGAAAGCACGCCCGAGAGCGGGGCGGCGAAGACGATCGCGAAGGGCCAGGGCGTGATGAGCAGGCCGGTTTGAACCTGCGTGAAGCCGAACGTCGCTTGAAAAAGAAACGGCAGCGACACGAATGCCAGCATCTGAGCGCAAAAGGAACAGATCGATGTGCCGACCGAAAGCGCAAAGACAGGAATCCTCAATAAGTCGACCGGCAAAAGCGGTGCGCGCTGCCGCAGTTGCCGCTTCACGAAGAAGTAGCCGACGGCTATCACCGCCAACGCTTGCAGCGTCACATAAGGCCACGATTCGCCGTGGCCCACGCCGTCGATCGTGAAGACCATGAGGCCGAACACGAACGCGTTCATGACCGCGCTCAGGTAGTCGTAAGGCGCATTGTGTCCGGGGGTGTTGGGCAGCGCCTTGAATGCACCGACGATCGTGACGAGGCCGATGGGCACGTTGATCGCAAACAGCCACGGCCACGATGCAACGGCGAGAATGCCGGACGCGACCGTCGGTCCCACTGCCGAGGCGAGCGCCACCACCATCGCGTTCAATGCGACGCCGCGCCCGAGGTGCGCGGGCGGATAGATTGCGCGCACGAGCGCAGTGTTGACGCTCATCAGGCCGGCTGCGCCGAAGCCTTGCACGACGCGCATCGCGGCGAGCACGGGCAGCGAGCCGGACAGCGCGCAGCCGAGCGACGCCAGCGTGAAAAGCGCGAGCCCCGACGTATAGACCCGCCGATAGCCGATGCGGTCGCCGAGCGAGGCGAGCGGCAGCAGCGAGATCGTGATTGACAGCTGGTACGCGTTGACGACCCAGATGGACGCCGCGGCACTCGCGTGCGTGTCGCGCGCGATGGTCGGCAACGCGACGTTGGCGATGGCGCTATCGAGGACGGCCAGCGTCAGGCCAAGCGCAATGACCGCGATGGCCCAGTAGCGTTCGGGAACGGGAAGGCCTTGGTCTGTCAACATCCGCGTTTCATTTCAGCTCGTAAAGGCCCGTGTAGATCGTCGAGTCGATTTCGTTCATATGTGTCATGAAGCGTGCGACGGCGTTCGTCGTCTCGGCCGTGACCGGTAGATGCGGTACCTTGAGCGCGTGAAGACGGAAGATGTAGCGGTGCGGCTTGTCTCCGCGCGGTGGCGCGGCGCCGCCGAAGCCTTGCGTGCCGTAGTCGTTGCGCACCTGCACCGCGCCGGCAGGAAGCAGCGAGCCGTCGGCCTTGCCGGCGTTGCGTGGCAGCGAGCGCGCGTCGGGCGGAATGTTGACGACGACCCAATGCCAAAAGCCGCTGCCGGTCGGCGCGTCCGGGTCGTGGACGGTCAGTGCGAGGCTTTGCGCGTCTTCGGGGACGCCTTCCCATTGGAGCGAGGGCGATGCGTTCGCGCCGTTACCGTCGACACCGAACATTTTGTCGTCGCATTCCTGATCCTTCGGCATGAAGCCGTTGATCGGGAAGTCGTCGGACCACAGTCTGAAGTCAGCCATCGAATGCCTCCATTTTTTGAAACGTCAACGTCGAGGCCGCGAAGCGGCGAGCGAGCCGAGTTTAGCACCGGGTCCGCGCGCGAGGCGCGGGGGAGCGCCGGCATGGATAGCAGTATAGGCGCGCTACTGATCGCTCAAGCGCGGACGCTGCGAGCGAAGCGCAGCGAAAACGTCGTTCGGACGTCGGGCACGCTGTCGACGCGGCACTCGCCGCCGTGCTCGTCCATGATCGACTTGACGATCGCCAGGCCGAGCCCGGTGCCCGCCGCGGAATTCTGGCGCGCGGGGTCGAGCCGATAGAAGCGATCGAAGATTCGCTCGATATGCGCCGGCGCAATGCCGGGGCCTGTATCGGTGACTGACACCGAAGCCACGGCATCGAACTCCCGGCATTCGATCGACACTGCGGAGCCCTGAGGCGCATGCGCGAAGGCATTCGACAGCAGATTGCCGAGCGCGCGCTGCACGAGCAGCGGATCGCCATCGAACGTGCAGTGGCCATCGACGGTGATCGCGATGCCGCGATCCTCGGCGATCGATTCGTAGTAGCGCGCAACGCGCAGCGCTTCGCGCTGCCCATCGACGCGCTGGAAATGTGTGCGCCGTTGCCGCGCGTCGGCGCGGGCGAGAAAGAGCATGTCGTCGACCATGCGCGAGAGGCGCTGGAATTCCTCCACGCTCGATTCGATGATCGCGCGGTATTGCTCGTTGGAACGCGGCTGGGAGAGCCCGACTTGCGCCTGGGCCAGCAGGTTCGTGAGCGGTGTGCGGATGTCGTGCGCAAGATCGGAAGAGAATTGCGTGAGCCGCGTGAATGACTCGTCGAGCCGCTGCAGCATGCGGTTGAACGCATGCGTGAGCTCGCGCAACTCGTCGGCCATGCCCGTATCGGGCAGCGGGTGCGCGAGGCGGTTGCCGGAAATCTCGTCGGCGCGCGCGGCGAGCTGGCTCAGCGGTTTCAGCGCGAATACGGCGATCCGGTAAGCGACGAGGGCGGCGAGCACGGTGCCGACGAGCACGCCCAGCACGACACTCAGTGCGCAGATGTGCAAGAACGCCTGAGCACCGCGATAGTTGCGCTGCACGACCACGCGCACCGGGACGTCCTTTTCGGCAATCCTGGCCCGCGCGACGAGATAGCGCAACGGCCGCTGCTCGTGTTGCACGGCGACCGGGGTGGTACTCAATGCACTCAATGCGCTTGCCAATACGTTCGGACTCGGCACGAAGTTCGGGCTGCTGACGAGCGTGTTGCCGCGTTCGTCGAAGACCGCCAGGTCGACGTCTTCATGGCCTTGCAGCAGCAGGGACGAAGCGGGACGTTCGTCACGCAGTTCTTCGATCGTCTCCACGGTGCCGAGCCGCGAAATGGCCGCATCGAGCGTCGCCTCCATCTCGTGCCGCAGCGATTTCGCGATCGATCGATCCAGCGTTTCGTAGAGCAGTGCGCCGCTCACGGCGAGAATGATCGAAGTCGACAGCGCGAACAGCACCGCGAGCCGGCCGCGCATCGTTTTTGGCACGAGATGTCCGATCATACAAGGGAGTCATCGCGCTGTTCGAGCACGTAGCCCATGCCGCGCACGGTATGGATCAGCTTCGGCTCATACGGATCGTCGACTTTCGCGCGCACGCGGCGGATCGCCGCGTCGACGATATTCGTATCGCTTTCGAAGTTGATGTCCCATACCTGCGAGGCGATCAGCGAGCGCGTCAGGATCTCGCCCTCGCGGCGCATGAGCAGCCACAGCAGCGCAAACTCCTTGGCCGTGAGCAGGATCGTACGGCCTTGCCGTTTCGCTTTGCGGCGCATGAGATCGAGCTCGAGATCGCCCACACGCAGCACCGACGCATCCAGCGTTTGCCCGCGGCGCAACAGCGAGCGCACGCGCGCGAGCAACTCGACGAAATCGAACGGCTTGACGAGATAGTCGTCCCCGCCGAGTTCGAGCCCTTTGACGCGATCGTCCACGTCGTCGCGTGCGGTCAGAAAGAGTACCGGCGTGCGATGCGTCTTGCGCAGTTCCTCGACGATCGACCAGCCGCTCTTGCCGGGCAGCATCACATCGAGGATGGCGAGATCGTACGCTTCTGTCTGCAACTGATGCAGCCCGGTGACGCCGTCCGCGGCGATGTCGCAGACAAAGCCCGCTTCGACGAGCCCTTGTTTCAGATAAGTCCGGGTTTTGGGCTCGTCTTCCACAATCAGGATCTTCATTTCGGTATTGGGGTGCGCCGTTGAACGAATGGGCGATGAAAAAGGGCGAACGTGCATACCATGCAAAGAATATGCGCGGCCGGTAATCGAAACGATTGTTGACCGGGTCGTATCTCGATAAGTTCCGCTCAAATCGATTTCAATGGACTCCGCATCCGCGCAGGCAGCCCGGTAATTGAAAAAACCGAATCGATATCGATCGGCATTTTGGCCACTACCGACGAACATGACGACAAAATCATCTTGCCGTCATGTTTGCGATGCGCCTATTCGCCAGAATTCCAACTCGTGAACGTCGCATCATCTACGCTCATTGATGTTCTCCATTCCGGCTTAGGAGGAAAAAGCAATGAATTTTACGAAACAAATGATTTTGCAAAACGCTGCATGGGCCCGTGAGGCGTGCGATGGCGACCCGCGCCTTTTCGAGCGACTGAGGCAAGGGCAGGATCCTAAGGTGCTATGGATCGGCTGTGCCGACAGCCGGGTGCCGGCGGAAATCGTGACGGGCGCGCGGCCCGGCGAGCTGTTCGTGCACCGGAACATCGCCAATCTGTTCGTGCCGCATGACGACAACACCATGAGCGTGCTCGAGTACGCGGTCTGCGTGCTGAAAGTGAAGGACATCGTGATCTGCGGCCACTATGGCTGCGGTGGCGTGCGGGCGGCGCTGGGGGCGCCGAACGACGGGGTGCCGCACGTCGAGCAGCGCATTCGTCCGTTGCGGTGGCTTGCGCGGCGTCACCGCGACGAACTCGATGCGATCGCCGATTCCGATGAGCGTACGAACCGCCTCGCCGAGCTGAACGTGCTCGAACAGGCGCGTGTGCTGCGTGCGTCGCCCGTCGTTCACGATGCCGTGCCTCGCCCGCAAGTCCATGCCTGGATCTTCGATATCCGCGATGGGCTCATTCGAGCGTTGCCGTTCGAGCATGCCGAGGCGGCCGAGCCGTCGTACGGCTCCGACCTATCGCATCGGCCCGGCCGGCGCGAACCTGCGCCGATTCGCGTCGCCAACGTCGGCTGAGGCTCGGCGCACGGCAGTTTTGCGTCGGGGCACATCGACTCCTTCGAACGAACCCCATAGCGCGCGCCGGCCTCGTACCGGTCGGGCGCGCGCTTCATTCTCTCGCAACCCAACACCATGACGAATGCCAAACTGGCGGCTACGCTGCCGCGGGATTGTTTTTCGGGAACGGTCGTTTTTCTCGTCGCGCTGCCTTTGTGCCTCGGCATCGCCCAGGCGTCCGGCGTCGAGCCGTTCGCCGGGCTGTTGGCAGGCATCATCGGCGGTCTTGTCATCTCGCTGCTGAGCGGCTCGCAACTGAGCGTGAGCGGACCGGCGGCCGGGCTCATCATGATCGTCGTCGACGGTATCGCGAACGTCGGCGGATTTCCTGCATTCCTGAGCGCCCTGCTGGTGGGCGGCGCCATGCAGTTTTGCTTCGGTGTCCTGAAGGCCGGGCGGTTCGCGGCGTACGTGCCGTCGCCCGTCATCAAGGGCATGCTGGCCGCAATCGGTCTCTTGTTGATCGTCAAGCAAACGCCCGTCGCGCTGGGGCTTGCAACGGGCGGCGCTGCCAGCGGGGCCGGCGCCAGCTACGCGGCTGGTTTTCTCGAGACGCCGTTCGGCACGACATCGGTCGTGGCCTGCGCTCTCGCGGCGATATCGCTTGCGATTCTCTTCGGTTGGGAAAGCCGGTTCGTGCGGCGTTTGCCGCTGGTCGGGCTCGTGCCTGCGCCGCTCCTCGTGGTGGCATTCGGCGTTGCCGTCACGCTCGGCATCGATGCCTTCGCGCCGGCACTCGCGTTGCCCGCCTCGTACCGCGTGAACCTTGCGCCGCTCGATTCGATGGCCGCGCTGACCAGTGCGCTGGCCGCGCCCGATCTGACACGCCTCGCGAGCCTGGACGTCTGGCGGCTCGCGGCCACGATCGCGATCGTCGCCAGTCTGGAGACGCTGTTGTGTCTCGAGGCCATCGAACAGATGGATCCGCAAAAGCGCGCCGCCTCGCCGGACCGCGAGCTCAAAGCGCAAGGCGTCGGCAACATGCTGGCCGGCTTGCTCGGCGGCTTGCCGATCACATCGGTGATCGTGCGCAGTTCGGCGAATCTGCATGCGGGGGCGCGCTCGCGCATGTCGGCTTTCGTGCACGGGTTGCTGCTGCTCGCGAGTGTTTTCGTGCTGAGCGAGATCCTCAACAAGATTCCGCTGGCATCGCTCGCGGCAATCCTGATCGCCACCGGCTACAAGCTTGCAAAGCCCGCGCTCTTCGTCGATGTGGCCAAGCGCGGCGTGAACGCACTGGTGCCGTTTCTCGCGACGATCGGCGGCGTGCTGGCGACGGATCTGCTGATCGGCATCGGCCTCGGTATCGCGTGCAGCATCGTGCTCGCGCTGCATCCGAATCTGCGCAACCCGTTTTCGATTGCGCAGCACGGCAACGAGTTTCTGCTGCTGTTCCGCAAGGACGTATCGTGTTTCATTCGCGTGAAGCTCAAGCAGCATCTCGCGCAGATTCCCGACCGCGCCACGCTCATCGTCGATACGAGCCGTGCCGACTTCGTCGACCCCGATGTGCGGCATATGATCTCCGAGTTCGCGGCGCAGTCCGCCCATCGCGGGATTTCGGTGAGTTGGCGGTGAGGCAAGGGCGTAGCCGCCGTCCCTACCGCTAGCGCTGCACAGGCGTCGCATGAAGATGCGGCGCCTTTTGCGCGATATGGGGCGAACATAATGACATCGGTCGGCATGATCGCTCTCGTATTACCAATGGGGCTTTGCTCGGTATCGAACTTGCCACGGCCCGTGACAGGCCTACAATGCGGTTATCGCGACGTTGAGGAGGCGATCATGCCCGAGTCCTCGATCGGCTTGATGCTGATGCTGGCGGTTTTCGTCGGCATTGCCATGGCGCTGGCCACGCGTTATCACACCGACCATCCTCTAAGCGACCTGCGGCGTTGGCTCGGTGACCATCACCGGGTTGGCCGGACGCATCGCCGGCATTGAGGCGCTGGCCTCTACCGGCCATGCCTTGCCGTTGATCTTTGGCGCTCGCACGCGAAGTTCGAGAGGCCGGCCCGACTCGTTGGCGCGCCCCTGCCGGGCGGCGTGCCGAGTCATCGAACCGATACGCAGCACCGTTACAATGCGCATTGCCTGCCGAATTCGTCCTCGCGGCGGATGCGGCGGATTCTTGCGAGTTGGGCTGCCCGAACCGGCACATGCCGCGCTCGCGAATAGCAATAAATCGATCAAACTTTGAGCGCTCTATGCACCAACGCAACGCATTGGAAAAAATTCTCGAAAGTCTGTTATTCAATTCCCGGTGGCTGCTCGCCCCGTTTTATGTCGGCCTCGTGGTATCGCTGATGATGTTGCTCGTCGCGTTTATCGGCGATCTCGCGCATCTCGTTCCGAATCTTTTGCAGGCGAGCCCCGAGGACATCATCCTCGGTGTACTGACGTTGATCGATTTGTCGCTGGCGGGCAACCTCGTCGTTATCGTGATGTTTTCGGGCTACGAGAACTTCGTCTCGAAGATCGATACGGGACATAGCGAGGATCGGCCGAGCTGGATGGGTACGCTCGATTTTTCGGGCTTGAAGATGAAACTGATCGGCTCGATCGTGGCGATCTCGGCCATCTCGCTACTGCGTGCATTCATGACGCTGACCGAGCCGGGCAGCGTGCTCGACGAGGTGCGTATCCGGTGGCTCGTGATCCTGCATTTGACGTTCGTCGGCTCGGGGTTGCTGTTTGCCGCCATGGACTGGGTGGCGGCGCAGTCGGAGAAGCATTGACGGGAACGCTCGCCATTGGCTGACTTGTGCGGACCTACGGCTTTTGTGGTCCCCCCGACAGGAATCGAACCTGTATCTAGCGCTTAGGAGGCGCTTGTTCTATCCATTGAACTACGGGGAGGGGGATGAATGCGCGAGGCGTGGAGCGCTCACGTGTGCCAGTGCGGGCAGAGTATAACAAAGACGCGACAGCGTGCCTGCGCGGCGTTGCACGCGCGCCGCCGGAGCACTCCGGCATGCCTGCCTCGGCCGCCGACCGCAAAAAAAGCGCTCGATCAAAACTCCACGACGCTGAATTCAGCTTTGCTCACGTCGCACAACGGGCAGCGCCAATCCTCGGGGATGTCCGAAAACCGCGTCCCCGGCGCAATGCCCTCTTCGGGCAGCCCTGCTGCCTCGTCGTACACCCACCCGCAAATCAGGCAAACCCAGCTTTTGTATTCGATTACGTCGCTCACGGCGCTTTTGGTCCTTTCACATCTCAAAATCAAAACGATCGCTTAGCGTGGCCGGCCCCGACCGATCGGACCCGCCTGCCGGCCTCGAATGGCCGCTTCGCGAAATGAAGCGCGCTATTTTACCGAAGCCCGGCTCCCTTGCGATGCGACGAAGCGTCCGGCCCGCGCCCGGTACAATTGACGTTTCCGACTTTTCGCAAGGCGCGCTCCCATGTCGCTTTACACCATCGCCGGCGCGCAGCTCGCGTTCGGGCACGTCGCGCTGCTCGATCATGCGGATTTCTCCCTGGAAGCCGGGGAACGCGTGGGTCTCATCGGCCGCAACGGCGCCGGTAAGTCGTCGCTGCTGAAAATCGTCGTGGGCCTCATGCAGCCCGACGACGGGCTCGTCACGCGCCAACAGGAACTCACGACCGTCTACGTGCCGCAGGAGCCCGAGTTCGACCCGCAAGTGTCCGTCTTCGATACCGTGGCGAGCGGCCTCGCCGAAGTGCGCGCCTCGCTCGACGAATACGACGCCGTTGCTCACGAGCTTGCGGCGACACCCGAAGGAGCCGCACACGACGCGCTGCTCGCCCGCATGAACACGCTGCAGTCGCGGCTCGATGCGACGAACGCCTGGAGCTGGCGCACGCGCGTGGCGACGACGCTCGCGCAGATCGGCCTCGATGGCGACGCCCGCGTGGGTGCGCTCTCGGGCGGTATGCAAAAGCGCGTGGCACTGGCGCGCGCACTCGTGACCGATCCCGACATCCTGCTGCTCGACGAACCGACCAACCACCTCGATTTCGATGGCATCCGCTGGCTCGAGGAGCTCCTCGTCGGCGCGCGCGCCGGGCTCTTTTTCATCACTCACGACCGCGCGTTTCTCGATCGCGTCGCCACGCGCATCGTGGAACTCGATCGCGGCAGGCTGCTGTCGTACCCGGGCAATTTCTCGGCCTATCAGACGCGCAAAGCCCAGCAGCTCGAGGTCGAGCGGATCGAAAACGAGAAGTTCGACAAACTGCTCGCGCAGGAGGAAGTCTGGATCCGCAAGGGCGTCGAGGCGCGCCGCACGCGTAGCGTCGGCCGCATTGCGCGGCTCGAGCAGATGCGGCATGAACGCGCCGAGCGCCGCAACGTGCAGGGCAATGTCAAGCTCGACGTGGGCCAGGGCGAACGCTCGGGGAAGATCGTGGCCGAACTCACGGACGTGACGAAGCGTTACGGCGCCCGCACGGTCATCGAGCGTTTTTCCACGACCGTCATGCGCGGCGACAAGATCGGGTTCGTAGGCCCGAACGGTGCGGGCAAGACGACGCTGCTGAAACTGATTCTCGGCGAGATCGCGCCCGACGAAGGCACGGTGCGCGTGGGCACGAACCTGCAGGTCGCGTATTTCGACCAGATGCGTGCCCAGCTCGATCCCGACAAAAGCCTCGCAGATACGATCAGCCCCGGTAGCGACTGGATCGAAGTCAATGGCACGCGCAAGCATGTGATGAGCTACCTGGGCGACTTCCTGTTCGCACCCGAGCGCGCTCGTTCGCCTGTCAAGTCTCTTTCGGGCGGCGAGCGCAACCGGCTCTTGCTCGCGCGGCTGTTCGCGCGGCCCGCGAACGTACTCGTGCTCGACGAGCCCACCAACGATCTCGACATTCCGACGCTCGAGCTGCTCGAGGAGTTGCTCGACGAGTACGCGGGTACGGTCTTGCTCGTGAGCCACGACCGGTTCTTTCTCGACAACGTCGTGACATCGGTCATCGCATCCGAGGACGAAGGGCGCTGGCGCGAGTACGTCGGCGGTTTCACCGACTGGCAGTTGCAAAGCGAACGTGCGGCTCGGCTCGCCCAGGCGGCGGCCAAGCCGGCATCCGCTACCGCCTCGCGCGACGCCGCGCCCAAGGAGAGCGCCGCGGGCCGCAACGCTCAACGCACAGTGAAGCTGTCGTTCAAGGAGCAACGCGAACTCGAGGCCTTGCCGGACACGATCGCGGCATTGGAGGCCGAACAAAAAGCGATCTCGGCAAAGCTGGAGGACGGCGCCATTTTTGTGACCGATGCCAAGGAGGGCGCGCGATTGACGGAGCGCTTTGCCGCCATCGACGAGGAGTTGTTGGCCGCGTTGGAGCGGTGGGAGGCGCTCGAGGCCAAGCGCAAGTAAGCTGCACGGGAAGTCGCTCGGCGGCGCGACTGGCGTTTCGGCCGAATTGCCCGCCAGGTCGAAACCAGTAAAATACGCCGCGACTGCAGGGCCGCCTGTTTTGCGGGCACGCTCTGCGCGAGCCTTGTTTCGGCTCGCTTTTTTTGAATTTTCAACGCATTGTCCACGTAGATATCCCCATCGCCTGTGGACAACGATGACGAGTTCCAATACGAAACGATGTCCACGAAAAAGCCAAGCACCGCATACAGCGAGGCGTCGATCAAGGTGCTCAAGGGTCTCGAGCCGGTCAAGCAACGGCCCGGCATGTACACCCGCACCGAAAATCCGCTGCACATCATCCAGGAAGTCATCGATAACGCGTCGGACGAAGCGCTCGGCGGCTTCGGCCGGCAGATCACGGTCACGCTGCACGCCGATCACTCGGTCTCCGTCGACGACGACGGGCGCGGCATCCCGTTCGGGATGCATCCGGATGAAGGCGTACCCGTCGTGGAGATCGTCTTCACGCGCCTGCATGCGGGCGGCAAGTTCGACAAGGCGGCGGGCGGCGCCTATACCTTCTCGGGCGGGCTGCACGGCGTCGGCGTTTCGGTGACGAACGCACTTTCCTCGCGGCTCGATGTGACGGTGTGGCGCGACGGCAAGGTGGCCGAAATCGGCTTCGCGCACGGCGATGTCGCGCGACCGCTGCAGGTGCGCGCCGCCGAGAAGAACGGCAAGCGCACCGGCACGCGCGTGACGGCGCAGCCGGATCCGAAATATTTCGATTCCTCGAACATCCCGCTTGGGGAGCTTCAGCGGCTCTTGCGCTCGAAAGCGGTGCTGCTGCCCGGTGTGGAAGTTGCGCTCGTCAACGAAAAGACGGGCGAGCGGCAGAGCTGGAAATACGACGACGGTCTGCGCGGTTACCTGCTCGAGGGTATGGCGGGCAGCGAGTTGCTGGTGCCGCTTTTCGAAGGCGAGCGTTATGCCGACAGCGCACGCATGAGCGAAGATGCGTTCGCCGAAGGCGAGGGCGCTGCCTGGGTGGTGGCCTGGAGCGAAGAAGGACCGCTCACGCGCGAGTCGTACGTGAACCTCATTCCGACACCGGCGGGCGGCACGCACGAGTCCGGCCTGCGCGATGGGCTGTTCCAGGCCGTGAAGAGCTTTGTCGAACTGCACAACCTCCAGCCCAAAGGCGTGAAGCTGCTGGCGGAGGATGTCTTCGCGCGGGTTTCGTTCGTGCTGTCCGCCAAAGTGCTCGATCCGCAGTTCCAAGGGCAGATCAAGGAGCGCCTCAATAGCCGCGACGCGGTGAAGCTCGTATCGTGGTTCGTCAAGCCAGCGCTCGAACTATGGCTCAATCACCACGTCGAGCACGGCAAAAAGCTCGCCGAACTGGTGATCAAACAGGCGCAGGCCCGCACGCGGGCGGGCCAGAAGATCGAAAAGCGCAAGAGCTCCGGCGTGGCCGTGCTGCCGGGCAAGCTGACCGATTGCGAATCGACCGACATCTCGCGCAACGAGCTCTTCCTCGTGGAGGGCGATTCGGCGGGCGGCTCGGCCAAGATGGGCCGCGACAAGGAGTATCAGGCCATCCTGCCGTTGCGCGGCAAGGTCCTCAACACGTGGGAAACGGAGCGCGACAGGCTTTTCGCCAACAACGAGGTGCACGACATCTCGGTGGCCATCGGCGTCGATCCGCACAATCCTGACGATAAGGTCGACCTGTCGAATCTGCGCTACGGCAAGATCTGCGTCCTTTCGGACGCGGACGTCGACGGCGCCCACATCCAGGTGTTGTCGCTGACGCTGTTCTTCAAGCACTTTCCGCAGCTCATCGAGCGCGGCCATATCCATGTGGCGCGTCCGCCGCTCTTTCGCGTCGACGCACCCGCGCGCGGCAAGAAGCCCGCTCAGAAACTGTATGCGCTCGACGAGGGCGAGCTGGAAGCGATCCTCGACAAGCTGCGCAAGGACGGTGTGCGCGAATCGCAGTGGTCGATCAGCCGCTTCAAGGGGCTCGGCGAAATGAGCGCGGAGCAGCTCTGGGATACGACGATGAACCCGGACACGCGGCGCCTGATGCCCGTCGCACTGGGCGAGCTCGACTATGACAGCACGGTCTCGCGCATGACGATGCTGATGGGCAAGGGCGAGGCGGCCGCGCGTCGCAGCTGGCTCGAAGAGAAGGGCAACGAAGTCGAGGCGGACATCTGAATCGCTTTGCGCTGCGCAGCTTGATCGTTCCCCGCTCGAATTCTGAATACGGACACCATTTTCGATGGCTCAACAAGACGACCTTTTCGCCCCGGCCGTTGTGCCGCCAGACGGCGAATCCCTGACGCTCGGCCATTATGCCGAGCGCGCCTACCTCGATTACGCGGTGAGCGTCGTCAAGGGGCGTGCCTTGCCCGACGTGAGCGATGGCCAAAAGCCCGTGCAGCGGCGCATCCTTTACGCGATGAACGAGATGGGCCTCGCCGCCGATGCGAAGCCCGTGAAGTCGGCGCGCGTCGTCGGCGATGTGCTCGGCAAATATCACCCGCATGGCGACCAGTCGGCATATGACGCGCTCGTCCGCCTTGCCCAGGATTTCTCGATGCGCTACCCGCTCATCGACGGTCAGGGCAACTTCGGCTCGCGCGACGGCGACGGCGCGGCGGCAATGCGTTACACCGAAGCACGCCTGACACCGATCGCCCGGCTTTTGCTCGATGAGATCGACGAAGGCACCGTCGATTTCATGCTGAACTACGACGGCTCGTTCCAGGAGCCCAAAATCCTGCCGGCGCGGCTGCCGTTCCTGCTGCTCAACGGCGCATCCGGGATTGCGGTCGGTCTTGCCACGGAAATTCCGTCGCATAACCTGCGCGAGGTGGCGGCAGCGGCAGTGACGATGATTCGGCGTCCCAACATTTCGCACGCCGAACTGATGGAGCTCGTGCCGGGTCCGGATTTTCCCGGCGGCGGGCAAATCATTTCGAGCGATGCCGAAATCGCGGCCGCCTATGAAGCGGGTCGCGGCAGCCTGAAAGTCAGGGCGCGCTGGAAGATCGAAGAGCTTGCGCGCGGGCAATGGCAGCTCGTCGTCACCGAACTGCCACCGAATACATCGGGACAGAAAGTGCTCGAGGAAATCGAGGAGCTCACCAATCCCAAGGTGAAGCTGGGCAAGAAAACCCTCACGCCCGAGCAATTGCAAACGAAGCAGACGCTGCTCGCCCTGGTCGACGCCGTGCGCGACGAATCGGGCAAGGATGCGCCCGTGCGGCTCGTGTTCGAACCGAAGACGAGCCGCATCGACCAGACGGAGTTTATCCATTCGCTGCTCGCTCATACGAGCCTCGAATCGAATGCGCCGCTCAACCTCGTGATGATCGGCGCGGACGGCCGCCCGCGCCAAAAGGGGCTGCTCGACATTCTGCGCGAGTGGGTCGCTTTCCGGTTCGCCACGGTCACACGCCGCACGCGGCACCGCTTGGCCAAGGTCGATGATCGTATCCATATCCTCCAAGGGCGGATGATCGTCTTCCTCAACATCGACGAGGTGATTCGTATCATTCGCGAGGCGGATGAGCCGAAGCAGGCACTCATCGCTGCGTTCGGTCTGTCCGAGCGGCAGGCTGACGACATCCTCGAGATTCGCCTGCGGCAGCTCGCACGGCTCGAGAAGATCAAGATCGAAAAAGAGCTCGAGGCGCTGCGCGACGAGAAAGCGAAACTCGAGGAACTGCTCGCCAACGAATCGTCGATGAAGCGGCAGATCATCAAGGAAATCGAGGCCGACGCGAAGCAGTACGGCGACGAGCGCCGCACGCTGATCCAGCAGGAAAAGCGCGCGACGTTCGAGGCCCGCGTCGTCGATGAACCGGTCACGGTCGTCGTCTCGCAACGCGGCTGGGTGCGCGCGCTGAAAGGCCACGGGCTCGATCCCGCCGGCTTCTCGTTCAAGGACGGCGACGGCCTGTATGCCGCCTTCCAGTGCCGCACTCCGGATACGTTGATCGCCTGGGGCAGCTCGGGCCGCGTCTATTCGGTGGCGGTCGCGATGCTGCCGGGGGGGCGTGGCGACGGCGTGCCGGTCACTTCGCTGATCGAACTGGAAGCGGGCACGCGGCTTTTGCATTATTACGCCGCGAATCCGGAGCAGGCGCTGTTGCTCGCATCGAGCAACGGATTCGGCTTCGTTGCCAAGGTGGGCGATATGGTCAGCCGCCAAAAGGCGGGCAAGTCGTTCATGACGATCGATGCGGGCGCGGTGCCGCTCGCGCCGATGCCGGCGCTGCCCGATGCGCGTCAAGTCGCCTGTCTGTCGAGCGCGGGAAGGTTGCTCGTTTTTCCTTTCGACGAGATGAAGACCCTTTCGGGGGGCGGACGAGGCGTCACGCTCATGATGCTCGACGACAACGAAACCCTCGTCCAGGCACTGGCGATCGCGGCGGCCGGCGTCGTGCTCATCGGTACGGGGCGCGGCGGCAAACCGGTCGAGGAGATTCTGGCCGGCGCATCGCTTGCGCCGCATGTCGGCAAACGGGCCCGCCGGGGCCGTGCGCCCGATACGCGGACGAAGGTCGGTGGGTTGCGCCCGGCGCTCGCGTGACGCGATGACACTTCGGCCTGTGCGACCGGCAAACGGTTCGGGCTGCTAACTTTAGGAGAATGGTGTCATGTCGATTGCCATGGACGTTGCGTTGTTCCTGCATTTGACGGCCGTGGCGGTGTGGATTGGGGGGATGATATTCGCGCAGTTTTGCCTGCGCCCGTCGCTCTCGGACATATCGCCGCAATTGCGCCTGCCGCTGATCGGGGCCGTGTTCGGACGGTTTCTCGACTGGGTCGGCGTGGCCGTGCTGTTGATTCTGGTTTCGGGCGGCTTCCTGCTCGTCAGGTTCGGTGGCGGTAAGGCGCCATGGCCGCTGCATGCCATGGCCGGGCTCGGGGTCGTCATGATGATGATCTTCGGGCATTTACGCTTTGCCGTTTTCCCGCGCATCGTCCGCGCGGTACAAGCGCAAAAGTGGCCGGACGGCGCTCGCGCCGTCGAGATCATGCGGCGTCTCGTACTCGCCAATCTCGTATTGGGGATCGTGACGATCGCTATCGCTGTCTACTCGCGCGGTTTCTGATCGCAGTAACGAGCATAGAGGACGCGTCGTCCGCACGCTTCATCGATGTGCGACGAACATCGCGATGGCGTAGGTCAGTGCCACCATCGCATAGACGGCGTACACCGGCAGCTTGAGGCGCCCGAGGCACACGAAAGCGAAGACTGCCGTGCCGACATAGGAAAACCGAAGCGGCACGTGTTCCGCGACGTGCACCACCGCCACGACGAGAAAGGAAGTGGCCGCGGCGCGCAGCACGCGCATGCCGTGCTCGAAGCGTGCATGCATCTCGAGCCGTTGCAGATGCCGCCTTGCCAATATGATCAGGAGCCCTGACGGTACGAAAAAGGCGACCGTCCCCGCGACGGCACCGATGCTGCCGTACGTGAGATAGCCCAGAAACGGAATGACGTTGAGCAGCGGCCCGGGTGAGACCGGCGAGAGCGCGAACGCCAGTGTGAAGTCGCGCATCGTCACGCCGAGCGGCGCTGCGACGAACAGCGTTTTCAGCACCGGCAGCGCGGAAAAGCCGCCGCCGAACAGCGTCATTGCGGCGCCTGCGAGCCGCGGCCAGAGCAGTGCGAGCTGATATTGCGGCGACAACGGCAGCGGTAGCGCGAAGAGGACGACCAGGGACACGAGGATGGGTACCAGAATCTTGTCGCTGCGCTCGAACGCAATGACGAGGCGTTCGCCGCGGGTCGGACTTTGGATCCAGCCCGCCAGGAAGGCGATTGCCAGCAACAGCACGAATGCGCTCGCCCGCTGCGTGAGCAGCAAAATGGCGCAGGCTCCGGCCGCCGCCAGCCATTGCAGCCGCGTATGGACGACCGCGCGCACCTGCCGGTACCAGGTAATGGCAATGAGGCTGCCGAGCACGACGGCGAAATGGTCGATCAGCTCGGGCGATGCCATCGAGCGGATGAACGGCGAATCGTAGAAGATCGCGAATGCCGTCATCGTGCAGAAGAACGGTAGCACCGCTGCGATGCCAGCCACCCAGGCACCGGCAGCTCCGCGCAGCGCATGGCCGACTTGCACGGCTACGTTGCAGCCGACGGCACCGGGGACCATCCAGGAGAGCGCGATCAGATCGGAAAAAGCGAGCCGCGTGAAGCGCCGCTCGCGTTCGACGTAATAGAGTTCGAGTTGCGCCATCAGCGCAAGACCGCCCCACGAAAGCGCCGAGAGCACGAGGACGACTCGAAAGAGCGTCCAGAGCGGCTCGCGCGCGGCTGGCGGCGCATCGGTCGCTCGTCTGTCGCCGGGCTGGGATGCTGCCGGCGGCGTATTCGGCGTAGATCTCGCTTTCGTTGGTACGTCGTTCATGGGCGCAGCCCGGCCGGGCGCGGCTAGGGTCTGTTTATATTCTCGGGCATCGCCATCAGGCGGACTGTCCGCTCGTGCTCGTGCTGGGTGCAATACGGCCGGGGCTGCCGACGACCTCGCGCATGCCGCATACGCCGAAGCGTTCCAGCAGCGCCGGAATCCCGTCCACCGGCACCGGGCGCGAGAACAGAAAACCTTGCGCCTGGATATTGCCCAGTGCCGAAAGCCAAGCGATCTGCTCTTCCGTTTCGGTGCCTTCGACGACGACCGTGAGACCGAGCGAGCGCGCGAGATTGACGATCGCCGATACCATCACGCAGACGCTCCGGTCGACCGGGATGGCTTGCACGAACGAACGATCGACCTTGAGGGTATCGACCGAGAAGCGATTCAGATAGGAAAGCGAGGAGTAACCGGTGCCGAAATCATCGAGGGCGATACTGACGCCGAGCCGTTTTTTCAGGGCCGCGATCTTCTCCGAGACGAGATCCGGATACTCCATCATGGCTGTCTCGGTAATTTCCAGTTCGAGCCGCTGCGCCGCGATGCCGGTTTCCTCGATCGCGCGGGCGATGGTTTCGTAGAGGTCGCCGCGCCAGAACTGGACGGCCGAAATGTTGACGGCGAGAGAGAGCGTTTCGTAGCCCTGGCTTTGCCAGATCGCCAGTTGTTTGCAAGCTTCCTGGATCACGAAGTCGCCGATCGGCACGATGAGGCCGGTGGATTCGGCGACCGGAATGAACTCGCTCGCGGCGATGATGCCCTGTTGCGGGTGATTCCAGCGCACGAGGGCTTCGAACCCTGTGATGCAGCGGCGCGCGAGATCGATTTTCGGCTGATAGACGAGAAACAGCTGCCGTTCGGTCAGCGCGACGCGCAATTGCTGCTCCCACTGCATCAGGTGATCAGCACGATGCGAGAGATGCGGCGCATAGAACTGATAGCAGTTCTTGCCGGCGTCTTTGGCGCTATACATGGCAAGATCGGCTTTCTTGAGCAGGTCGATCTCGCTTTCGCTGCCCACCGAGAAAAGCGCGATGCCGATACTGGCGTGAAGCACGAACGACGTGCCGCGCACATCGAACGGATGCTCGAACACTTCGCGCATCGTTTCGGCCAGCTGTGTGGCTTGCCGCTCGACATCGCCGCCTTTGACGATCACGACGAACTCGTCTCCGCCGATGCGAGAGAGCACGCCCGTGGCGCCGACGGTATCGGCCAGGCGGGCCGCGGTCATCTGCAACACGATGTCTCCGGCATTGTGGCCGAGCGTGTCGTTGACGGTCTTGAAGTTATCGAGATCGATGAAGAGGATGGCCAGGCGGCCGACATTGCTCGGATCGCTCACATCCTGGCGCAGGCTTTGAAGCGTGGCGTAGCGGTTGCGCAGGCCCGTCAGCAAATCGTATTCGACGAGATGGGTCATCTCGCGTTCGCGCCCGAGCAGTTTGCCGATGAGCCCTGTAGCCACCGCGAAAAAGCCGAGCATCGCAAGCGAGATGAAACCCGCCATCAGCAGATAGACGTTGCGCGTATGGTTGTAGTCCGCGAACTCCTCGGCCTCGGACAGCCCGACGAGCACGCCCATCGGATAGCCGTCGATGTGCCGATACGAGACAATGCGCTTCACGCGGTCGATCGGATCGATCTGCGTCCCCGAGACGTGTTCGGAAATCGGGTAGACGCCGCTGGCCGAAAACGTTCCCGGCGCACTCGTGTTGGAACCGGTGCGGCGCGCCAGCACCGCACCGCTATCGGCGATCACGGCAATGACACCGTCTTTGCCGATGGCGGCGTTGTTATAGAAATCGCTCGTGAAATAGCCGGGGTTTTCGGACACCACGACCACGCCCGCGAACGAGCCGTCGGGGTGATTGAGGCGCCGTGTCATTTGCAGCGTCCACTGATGCGACACGCGGCCCAGCACCGGTGTGCTGATATAGAGCTGATCGTCGTTCTCGTGCTCATGCACCTTGAAGTGCTCGCGATCGGACAGGTCGATCGGCTCCGGATTGGCTTCCGCCGTCGAGGCGACGAGCAGACCGTGCTCGTTGATGATCGCGACCTGCACGAGTGTGTCGCTCTGAACGACGCCCTTTTCGACAGTGCTGCGCAACTCGAAGCGATCTGGGTTCTTTTCGAACTCGTACTTGACGAACCGGGTGATCTGGTCGACTTGATGAATGGCCTTGATCGTATGCTGTTCGAGTGCGGCGGACAGGATGGCCGCCGACGCCGCTGCTTCCCGATAGGTCGAATCGCGTTCGACGGACAGGCGAGCCGAGATGACCGTCCAGAGCAAGACGAGCACGAGCAGACCCAGCGCCGGAATCGCGATCAGCGCGCGCCGCCGCGAGCCGGCCGCATCGCGCCGCGCGCGGGTGTCACGGGCCGAATGGAACCAGGGAAAGTTCATCACTTGCCGTGAAGTCTCGAAGGACTGCAGGCACCGTTTGGCAGGGTCGACAGGTTCATGGTTGGCTGCATGGCGAGCATCGTGCCCCGGGGCTTGGCCGCGGCGCTGTCAGGTCATCAATGGAAGTCGCACCCTCGTGGGCAGTCGTCAGGAGGATATTACTGAATGGATCAGAATTAGGATAGCGTCCGTTAATCGGGTAAACGTTTGACTATCCAGGCATGATTTCCGCAGAGCTCAGCCGATTGCCTCTGGGGTGCGCGCCTGCCGCTTTCGGAAGCGGTGACCGGGCGCGCCCACGGAGGTGCGCTGTGAGGCCAGCGGGCAGGCGCCAGCGCGGGGGAGGGAATAGTCAGCGCACTGAAATCGTGCCGTCGACGACCGTCGTCGATGCCCCGCCGATCCAGATCTTGCCTCGGGCATCGTCGTAATCGACGAAGACACGGCCGGCCCGGCCGATCGCGACGCCTTGCCGGACCGTGTAACGGTCGCCGGGCCGCGCGTCGCGCGAAGAGAAGAGGCTTGCCAGCCCCGCATTCGCACTGCCGGTGGCGGGATCCTCATAGATTGAAAGCTCGTCGTCCATGACGATGCAGCGCATCTCGTAGGATGCCGGACCGCCCGCGGGATGGGCTGCATAGAGGGTGAGCCCCTTCATGCCCGCGCGTTGCACGATATGAGAAAGCGCGGACGGGTTGAGCTTGACGGTCACGCAGCGCTCCGGTGAGGTCAATCCGACAGTCAGCCACCGGACGCCATTGTCGACGGCGCTCGGTGGGACGCGAGTGAAATCGATCTCATCCTCCCTCGTGCCGAGCGCTTCCCGCAGCGCCGCGAACTCGGTCTCCGGCATCGGCGTAATGCGTGCGGGCGGGGCGGCGAAGGCACGCACGCCCGGCGCCCGATCTTCGATCTCGACGAGTCCCACGCCGCACTGCTGCACGAGCCGGCCCGCAGTACGCGCGACGTAGCCGCTTTCCACCAGCGCGTGGGCGGTGCCGAGGGTGGGGTGGCCGGCGAACGGCAATTCCCCCGCGGGCGTGAAGATGCGTACGTAGTAGTCGGCGGAGGGTTCGGTCGGCTCGAGCAGGAACGTCGTTTCCGAGAGATTCGTCCATCGGGCGATGGCCAGCATCTCGTCGGCGTCGAGTCCATCGGCATCGAATACGACGGCGAGCGCGTTGCCCTTGAACGGCACATCCGAAAAAACGTCGACCTGTTTAAAGCGAACGCGGCGCGCACTCATACGGCCTCCTTTGCGTTACGCGACTTCCGCGACGAGTTCGATTTCGACGCAGGCGCCGGTCGGGATCTGCGCGACGCCGAATGCCGAACGCGCGTGCTTGCCCGCCTCGCCGAACACTTCGACGAAGAGTTCCGACGCACCGTTGGTGACGATGTGCTGCTCCGTGAATTCGAGCGTCGAGTTGACGAGGCTCATCACCTTGACGATGCGCTTGATGCGGTTCAGGTCGCCGAGGTGCGCATGCAGCGTCGCGATCAGATCGATGGCGATCGAGCGTGCGGCTGCCTTGCCTTCCTCGGTCGCCATATTCGAGCCGAGCTTGCCGACCCACGGTTTGCCGTCCTTTTTCGCGATGTGGCCGGAAACATAGACCGTGTTGCCCGTTTGCGCGCACATGACATAGGCGGCGGCCGGTGCGCCGGCTGTCGGCAATTCGATGTTCAGTGTCTTCAGCGTGTCGTAGACGTTGTGTTGTGCCATGAGAAGTGTCCTCGAAGAGTCTGAAAAGTTGAATGAGCCGAGCGAGCTCGGACTAGATGCGTTCCCGGATCAGCGCCGCGAGGCGCGCCACGCCCTCGTCGATGCGCGCGGGCGGGACGGTGACGAAGGACAGCCGCAACGTATGGTGTTGCGGGTCGCCTGCGAAAAACGGCGCGCCCGGCACGAATGCGACATTCGCGGCAACGGCGTGCTCGAGCAGTGCCATGGTATCGATGCCAGCGGGCAGTGTCACCCAGATGAACATGCCGCCTTCGGGACGATTCCAGCTGACGCCGTCGGGCATGTGCCGGGCGAGTGAGGCCAGCATCGCCTCGCACTGATCGCGATAAAGCGCGCGCACGGCTGGGATTTGCTCGTCGAGGTAGCCGTCCTTCACGACTTCGTGAACGATGCGCTGAGTGAGCGTTGGCGTATGGAGATCCGTGGCCTGCTTGGCCTGCACGAGTTTGAAGTGAAGGTCTTCAGGCGCGACGATATAGCCGAGCCGTAATCCCGGGGCGAGCACCTTCGAGAACGTGCCGCAATAGACGATGTGATCGGGCGCCATCGACAACATCGTCGGCAAGGGCGAACCCGCGTAATCGAGCGCGCCGTAGGGATCGTCTTCGATGACGGGGAATTTGCTCGCGCGGGCGAACTCGGCGAGCGCGACGCGCCGCTCGAGCGGCAGGCGCCGGCCTGTCGGATTCTGAAAGTTCGGTTGCGCGTAGAGCAGGCGCGCGCCCTGTGTGAGCGCAGGCGTCAGGCTCTGCGGAACGAGACCGTGATCGTCGGTCGGTACCTGCACGCAGTGGGGCTCGTAAAGCGAGAACGCCTGCAGCGCGCCGAGATAAGTCGGTGTTTCGACGAGAATGGGACTGGCCGGATCGATCAGCACTTTGCCGAGCAGATCGAGCGCCTGTTGAGAACCCGTCGTGATCAGTACCTGCGACGGACGAATGGTTGCATTGCTCGTCGACAGACGCGCGGCGACCCACTCCCGCAGCGGCATGAAACCTTCCGTCGCGCTGTACTGCAGTGCCGCGGCCGGCGCCTCGCGCAGCACGCGATCGGTCGCTTCGCGAATGCGCTCGGCCGGGAAGGTGGCGGGTGCCGGCAGGCCGCCCGCAAACGAAATGACCTCGGGCCGCTCGGTGACTTTCAGGATTTCGCGGATGGCCGAACTCGTCAGCTTGCGGGCTCGCTCGGAAAGCTGCCAGTCGCGTTGCGGCATATCGCTGTGGTCCATGAAAGTCTCCTTGGAATGGTCGATGAGTGGGCTTGAAAAAAAATGGGCCAATCGGGCGGCGCACGATGGCGGGGCGCAAAGCCGGAGCGAATGCGCCGTCTCGACGGACTCGCGCGGCAAAAGACGCGATTATCGCTCCAGTCGCAGCCCGGCGCGTGCTCGCGGCGCGGCCGTCCGTACCGCGGCCTTGCGGCCCACGAGCACGGTCGCGATGACAGCGGCCGCGAAAAGCCAGGTCGACGGCTGCACCGATTCGCCGAAAAAGAGCGCGGAGAAAGCGATCGTAAAGAAGATCTGCAGCAACTGCACTTGGCCCACGCGTGCGGTGCCGCCCATGGCGAGTCCCGCATACCAAGCGAAAAAGCCGATGAATTGGGAGAAGAGCGCGACATAGCCGAACGCGAGCCAGGTCGCGAGAGCAAAAGGCGCCGGGTGTACCAGATGTTGCCGCCAGGCCAGCCAGCCGACGGGGATGACGAGAAACGGCGCCGCTACGACGAGCGCCCAGCAGATCACCTGCCAACCGCCCATGTGGCGCGCGAGCCGGGCACCTTCCGCATAGCCGAGCGCGCCGATGGCGACGGCAACGAGCATCAGCCCGTCGCCGGCCCGCAGCGCCCCGCCGCCGGCATGGAGCGCGAATGCGACGACGAGTGCGCTGCCGAGCGCCGCGCTGGCCCAGAAAGCGGAAGAGGGCCGTTCATGCGAAAGCCACGCGGCATAAAGCGCCACGAAAAGCGGCTGTAAGCCCCCGACGAGCGCACCGTGCGAGGCGGGAACGCTTTTCATCGCCCACGCCGAAAACACCGGAAATGCGACGATGACGCCGAGCGCCACGATGAACAGGCTGCGCAGTTCGGCGCGATTGGGCAGCCGCTCGCGGCGCCAGGCGAGGAGCGCAGCGGCGGGCACCGCTGCGGCGAGCGCGCGACCGAGACCGTTCAGGAGCGGGTGAAATTCCTGCACGACGATGCGGGTCATCGGCAGCGTCAGGCTGAAGACGATGACGCCGACGAGGCCGAGCAGCATGCCATGCGATTCGCGGGTGTTCATTGAGGACGGGATTCCTGAGTCGATTGTTGTCGATTGCATCGGGTGTATCTATTGCCGCTCTCGCCGCAGCGTCCGGCCTGCGCCGCTCGGCGCCGCGAGCGTGCCGCTCAACGCAGCAGGCGCGTGCCGGCGGGTGTTTCGATTTCGGCCGCAAGTGCTGGCGCGTCAGCCGGCGCGTCGTCGAGTTCGATCAAGTGGCCGACGCCCAGCCATGCCAGTTGCTCGCGGATCGGCGCCGGGCGCGGATGCCGCGCCTTGAGCGCACGCAGCGCGAGGTCGGTGGCGGGTAGCCGACCGGCCGGATGCGCGGTGGTGTCCCACTGAATCAAAGTCGGCAACACGCCGTCGCCCGCGCCTTGCCAACTGGGAAAGCTGCCGTCATCGGGGACCGTCAGCCGCCAGGTGAGCTCGCCGCGGGACATCGGCATGACGGGCGCGATTCTCGACGGGTATTGCGCCTGCCAGCGCCCGAGATCTTTCGGACGAACGACGCGCACGGCCCAGTGGGCGAGAAACGGGCCCGCCTCGAGACGTGCCTTCATCGCGTCGTCGTCGAGCGAGAACCAGCGGGGACGGCGCTCGTTCGCCGGTTCGCTGCTGCGTTGCGCATCGGGATCGACAGCGATGACTTCGAGATACACCGTGCCGAAAAGGCCCAGCAGCCTGTTATGCGTGCCCATCCGTGCGTGGGCGCCGCCGGCGACCGGTTCGACGCCGAGCGTTTCGGCGACGTGGCGCGCGCCCTCCTCGAGGGTGCGGGCTGCGACGATCAGGTGGTCGAGTTCGAGTGCGGAGGCAGACATCATGCGGAAACGGTGCGCGATAGCGACGGACGGTTCGACAGCCGAAAAAACGGATTGTGCTTCACTTTAATCGGCGTGCCCTGCACAGTAACGGTACAATCGCTTCGATACTTTTCTGTACAGTTCGGATCCCGCCATGTCCGTCCCTCTCGATCTCATCCCCGCGCCGCACGGCGCGTCGCAGCTCACGCTCGTCGAACAGCTGGTTCAATGGGCGCGTCGCCGTGTCGAGGAGCGCGTGTTCCGCCCCGGCATGCGCATGCCATCGATCCGCAAGCTGGCTCAGGACAAGGGCGTGTCGCGCTTTACCGTCGTGGAGGCGTACGAGCGGCTCGTGGCGCAGGGATATCTCGAATCGCGGCGAGGCTCGGGCTTCTATGTGCGGGAGCGTTCGTCTGGAACGCCCGATTTCCAGCGCCAGCAATCCGGCACCACGTTGCGGGAAGCGCGGCCGCCGAGCCCGATCGATGTCGCCTGGCTGCTGCGCGTTACCGTGCAAACCAGCACGCCGGAAAAAGGCCCGGGGCTCGGGTACTTGCCGACTCGCTGGCTGGACGGCGAACTCATGGCGGGGGCGTTGCGCACGCTCGGCCGCCAAAGCCCGACGCAATGGCTCGGCAACGGGACGGCGCAAGGCTTCTTGCCGCTGCGCCAGCAATTGCAGACGCGTCTCGAGGAACTCGAAATCGGCGCGGCTCCCGAGCAGATCGTCCTCGTATCGGGGATTACGCAGGCGATCGATCTCATCGCGCGCGTCTATATCCAACCGGGCGACCCGGTGATTGTGGGCGATCCGGCCTGGTTCCAGATGTTCGGGCGCTTTGCCTCACAGGGCGCCCGGCTCATCGGGATGCCCTACACGCCGAACGGACCCGATATCGATGCGCTGGAAACGCTCGTCGCCACCTGGCGGCCGAAGATGCTGGTCATCAATTCGGTGCTGCACAACCCCACCGGGACGTCGCTGACACCGGCGCAGGCGTTTCGCATTCTGCGGCTCGCGGAGGCGTACGATTTCATCGTCGTCGAGGACGACGTCTACGGCGATCTCTGTCCGCCGAGCTATCCGGCGACGCGGCTGGCGAGCCTCGATCAATTGAGGCGCGTCATCTATCTCGGCAGCTTTTCGAAGACGCTGACGGGCAATCTTCGCGTCGGGTTCATTGCTTCATCGGCCGATCTCTCGCAAACGCTCGCCGATCAAAAACTGCTCGTTGGGATGGCCACGCCCGAGCTCAACGAGCGTTTGCTTTACAAAATACTGACCGAGGGGCATTACCGCCGGCATGTCGAGCGTCTTCGCGGGCGGCTCGACGGCGTGCGCGACAAGTGCGCGCGGATGCTCGAAGCCGCCGGCCTCTCGCTGTTCACGATGCCGGCGGCCGGCATGTTCCTGTGGGCCGACACCGGAGTCGATTCCGATGCGCTGGCCGCTGCGGGGCAGGAGGTGGGGTTTTTGCTTGCGCCGGGTAGTCTTTTTTCGCCGCATCAATCGCCGACGACCTGGATGCGTTTTAACGTAGCCAATTGCGGCGATCCCGCGCTGCCGGGTTTTCTGTCCGGCTACCTGGACGGCCGACGCCCGGCCAGGGTCTTGAAAACCGCACAGGCCGCCCCCATTTGAGCGGCCGTTCGCGGCGAATTGCCAGCACGGCCTGGCGTTGCCGCGGTGCGCGCGCCGGGGAATGCGCCTTGCTGCGCGTGTGGCCCGCAGCCGATGAGTGTCCAACCGTTACTGACGAGAAATAGGGAATCGAGAGCATGGCACAAGAAACCATGAGCTTCCAGGCGGAAGTGAAGCAGCTCCTGCAGTTGATGATCCATTCGCTGTACAGCAACAAGGAAATCTTTCTGCGCGAGCTGATTTCGAATGCGTCGGATGCGGCCGACAAGCTGCGCTTCGAGGCGATCGCGAACAGCGGTCTTTTCGAGGACGATCCGAATCTGCGCATTCGCGTGTCGTTCGACAAGGCGGCGAGGACGATCACGATAGACGATAACGGGATCGGCATGAGCCGCGACGAGGCGATCTCGCACCTCGGCACGATCGCCCGCTCGGGGACGAAGGAATTCTTTGCGAACCTCTCGGGCGATCAGCAAAAAGACGCGGCGCTCATCGGCCAGTTCGGTGTCGGTTTCTATTCGGGCTTCATCGTTGCCGACAAGATAACGGTCGAGACGCGCCGCGCGGGGCTGCCGGCCGCGGAGGGTGTGCGCTGGACGAGTGCGGGCGAGGGCGATTTCTCGGTCGAAACGATCGAGCGCCCCGCGCGCGGCACGACGATCACGCTTCACTTGCGCGAAGGTGAAGATGAATTGCTGTCCGGCCACCGTCTGCGTTCGATCATCCGCAAGTATTCCGACCACGTGGCGCTGCCGATCCTCATGAAAAAGGAGGAGTGGGATTCGGAGAAGGGCGAGACGGTCGAGAAGGACGAGGACGAGACCGTGAACCAGGCCAGCGCGCTCTGGAGCCGGCCCAAAAGCGAGATCACCGACGAGCAATACACGCAGTTCTATCAGCATCTCTCGCACGATCATCAGGACCCGCTCGCATGGACGCACAACCGGGTCGAGGGGCGCAGCGAGTACACGCAGCTGCTTTACGTGCCGTCGCACGCGCCGTTCGATCTCTGGAACCGCGAGCGTCGCGGCGGCCTGAAGCTCTATGTGAAGCGCGTGTTCATCATGGACGACGCCGAGCAGTTGCTGCCGTCGTATCTGCGCTTCATCAAGGGCGTCGTCGATTCGAGCGATCTGCCGCTCAACGTATCGCGCGAAATCCTTCAGGAAAGCCGGGACGTGCGTTCGATTCGCGAGGGCGTGACCAAGCGCGTCCTCTCGATGCTCGAGGAGCTCGCGAACGCCGAGACCGACGAAGGCAAGACGAAATACGCCACGTTCTGGAAGGAATTCGGCCAGGTGCTGAAGGAAGGTCTCGGCGAGGACTTCGCGAACCGCGAGCGCATCGCCAAACTGCTGCGCTTTGCCACGACGCACACGGATTCGACGGAGCAGACCGTTTCGCTTGCCGAGTACGTCTCGCGGATGAAACCCGACCAATCGAAGATCTATTACGTCAGCGCCGAGAGCTGGCAGGCCGCGAAGAACAGTCCGCATCTCGAAGTGTTCCGCAAGAAGGGCATCGAAGTGCTGTTGCTGTCGGATCGCGTCGACGAGTGGGCGCTGGCCTATTTCACGGAGTTCGAGGGCAAGCCGCTCGTGAGCGTTGCGCGTGGCGATTTGGACCTCGATGCATTCAACGACGAGGAGAAAAAGGCGCACGAGGCTTTGAGCGAGACGATGAAGCCGCTCGTCGAGAGGATGAAAGAAGTGCTCAAGGACAAGGCGAAGGATGTCCGGCTGACGTTCCGTCTGACCGATTCGCCTACGTGTCTTGTCGCCGACGAGGGCGAGATGAGCGGCTACCTTCAGCGCATGCTGAAGGCGGCGGGACAGCAAGCCCCGGAGTTTCATCCGATCCTCGAGGTCAACCCCGAGCACGCGCTCGTGAAGCAGCTTTTGACCGAGCATGCGGATTTCGCCGATTGGTGTCATCTGCTGTTCGATCAGGCTGTGCTGGCGGAGGGGGGCGCGCTGGAGGATCCGGCGAGCTTCGTGAAGCGCACTAACGCGCTCTTGCTTGCGCGGTGATGCCGGAGGCAGTGCAGCGCTTGCTTCGGTCGCGCGCCGCGGGCGCCCGGTGGGGGCTCGCGCCGCGCCCGATATGCTCGCCCGATCAGAAGGACTGGTTGACGCGCGGCGGTTCTCTGACCGCGCATTTGCGCACGCTTGGCGAGGTCGCCGTACGCGTCACGCGCGAAACGGTTGCGCAAGCGTGGCCTGACGAGCACGCCGCGCTCGGCATTGCGCCGCGTTCGCCGGTGTGGGTGCGTGAGGTTGTGCTCGAAGTGGCCGGCGTGCCGTTCGTCGTCGCACACAGCATCGCGCCGCTCGCTGCCAGCCGCGGTGTATGGCAATCGATGCGCCGGTTGCGTACGCGCCCGCTTGCGGAGCTCTTGTACAGCGATCGCGACGTTTCGCGCTCGGCGCTCGCGAGCGCGCGGCTCACTGGCCGCCATCCTCTTTTCACGCTGGCTTGCCGAGCGATTGCCGGTCCGGCGCCGCATGCGCTTGTCGCGCGTCGTTCCGTATTCATGCGTCAGGACGCACCGCTGATGGTGACCGAGTGCATGCTGCCGGCGCTTTGGGAATGCCTCGGGCGGCGGTCGCGGTCCGCGTTGCTCGATCCATCGATGTCGTGACGTTCAAGCGCTCATTTGCTCCGGTGGTTGATGACGCGACCCGCGTACTCGTGCTCGGTAGTCTGCCGGGTGAGGTCTCGCTCGCGCAGGGGCAGTACTACGCGCATCGTCAGAATCGGTTTTGGCATTTGATGGGGGATGTGATTGGCGTGGCGCTGCCGGGGATGGAGTACGAGGCGCGGCTGCAAGCGCTGCTCGATCATCGGGTGGGGCTTTGGGATGTGATTGCGCAGGCGAAACGCGAGGGGAGTCTCGATAGCCGCATTCACGATCACGCCACGAACGACCTTGCGGCGCTTGTAGCTGCGTTGCCGAATCTTGTCGCGGTCGCGTTTAACGGCGGGACGGCGGCGAAGATGGGCATGCAGGCGTTGGCCGAGAGTCGAGTGTCGCTGGATCTTATAAAGCTGCCGTCGAGCAGTCCGGCGTATGCGGCTCTGCCTTATGCGCAGAAGCTCAGGGCGTGGGAGGCGTTGCGGAAGTGGTTGGTATAGCGGTTCGTCGCGCTCAACTAGCGCGTATGACTTTCATATGTCCTTCGGCGTTGAAATGACGATGAGGTCCACGGCAATCCGCATCTCGACGTTCATGCAGTTGCCACCGACATCATGCGAACGACATTTCCAGCTCCACGCCCGAGTAGTTGACGCGCGGCGCCACTTCTCGACCCTCGCCTTCTTCGAAACGAACGAGGCCGTATCGCTCCATTGTCCGAAGCGTCCGTGATAGATTGGATTTTGCACGGCCCGAGCGCTCCGCGAGTTCGCTCAGTGACGCGGGCTTCGTCTCGGCGATCAACGCAAGCAACGAGCGGTTTCTGTCGGAAAGCACCTGCGCCAGCGTTTCGAGCGACTGGAACCAGACTTTGGGCTCATCCGGGTTGGGCACATAGTCGCCTCGGGCGATTGCCATCGTCCGAGCTTTGTATTGCTCCAATGACGCAATCCCGACCTTCAGGACGTTGGCTCTACTCATGCTGACTGCTCCTTCTCGCGAGAATCGCTTCAACTTCGACCCAGAAATCCGCCAGCAACTTCCCGGCGTCCTCGTAGGAATAGAAACGAACCTGGGGGCCATGATGCTTGTGGTCATATTCGATGCGCGTACGCGCTCCCGGTCCTGAGCCCTCGCGGATGGGATGCGCGTTATCAAAGCCCAAGAGACAAGAGCCTGCCTCGTCATGGAGCGTCAGCGAATACCGAAGCCCCTGAGGGCGTTCAGCCGTCACGGCGCACGGCCTCACCGCGAACTTAACCCAACACGTGCCGCCGGAATCCACGACAAGCGTTTCTCCATCGAGGTAAAGCAGCGTGTCAAGGCCGGGATCGCGCGGGTTCGTTTGCATGGATGTTATCACCCGATCATAACTTTATCAATCACCTCCCTACCGGACTATCTGTGCAGATGCCGTTGCGGGACGGCTGCCGGCCGTCGTCCGCCTGCATAGCGCGGCATAGGCCAAGTGGAGGTCTGCGAATCGCTAGATGCTAACGAGGGAACGTCGTCCTCGCGGCGCGTTCGCCTGTTTCTAAGACCGAATGTCAGGCGTGCGCCATTCGACTCTGTGTAGCCTTGCGTAAGCGGGTGCCGCTGTAGCTTCCTCCAAAACCGATCCGAGACATGGCTGTCGGGCTGGAATAGCGGCCCATTCAGGGCAATTGCTTGTGGAAGAAAGTCGTTCCGCAGTACCTGCCATCGGGCATGAGCGCGTAGTTCGGGACATGACCGACTCGCTGCCAGCCTGCGCGTTCGTAAAGTCTTTCCGCATCGCCGCCCGTGACTGTATCGAGTACGAGAACCGATTTGCCGGCCTCTCGCGCGGCGTCATCGACCGCAGCCATCATGCGAGTTGCAATGCCTCGGCGCCTTGCGCCACGGTGAACGAGCATCTTTGCGACGTCTGCGCGGTGAGGCTGGTTCTCGGGCAAGGCAGTGATCAATTGCACAGTGCCGACGACACGACCATATGCACGGCACTCGGATCATCGTTGGCTCCGCGATTGGCTGGGGAGGCAGCATAGTGCAGCAATATACCGTGCTCGCCGGCTCGAGCGGTTGTCGAAACTGATTGGTCAATCCATTGACGAGCGCGTTGGAGATCGAGTGAAAATCGCCAATGCGAATGACATATCGGCCGCGCCGCCGTCAGAGATCGAGGGCAAGAAACCGCGCGCCTTCGACCGGATTTTCGTAGTACGGCGCCGTATCGGCGAAGCCCAATCGCTCGTAAATGCGCTGTGCCCATGTCCAGCCAGCGGACATACTCGCGGATCACCGCGACGAGGCTGCGCGTATCAACGGGAAAAACGGCTTCGCGGACGACGGGCACTGGCACTCGCATGGCGCCGCTCAAATCCATACGTCGTTTTCGGCCGTCCTTTCGTTGGTCGTATCGCCCGTGTTGACGACGCCGCGCGGTTCGATCAGCAGCAACTTCACTTCGGATTCGGCATACGGCTTGTGCTCGACTCCCTTCGGAACGACCGCCATTTCGCCGGGATGCAACTCGATCGAGCGATCGCGGAAGTCGATGCGCAAGTGACCTTCGAGAACGATAAACGTTTCGTCGGTGTCGGCATGCCGGTGCCAGACGAAATCGCCGACTATCTTCACGACCTTGAACTGATAGTCGTTCATCTCGGCAACAACGCGTGGCTGCCAGTGACCGTCGAGCTGACGAATCTTGTCGAGGAGATTGATCGGCTTGTATTGGCCGCGCTGCTCGGGCGCGAGCTGAGAATCGTCGTGCATGATTGCTCCGTTTCAGTGATGTCTGGAACGAAGCTTAAGCCCGCTCCCGGCGATTGTCTTGAACGATTGTGCACGCCTGCGCTAGCCGTCGCGCGGACCGCCCATCATCGCGAGCCAACGTGCGGGAGGGATTCCGTATGCGCTGCGAAAATGTCGCGTCATATGGCTCTGGTCGGCGAAGCCGGTCGCGGCTGCAGTATCCACGAGGGAAACGCCGCATGTCATCATCGCGCGCGCCGCTTCGAGCCGGCGCATGACGAGATAGCGATAGGGGCTCGTGCCGTAAAAGGCTCTGAAATCGCGCGAGAGGCTCCATCGATCCTGTCCGCTGACTGCGGCAAGCTCATCGAGCGTAACGGTGCGGGTGCACGATGCATGCAGATATTCCCGCGCGCGCCGCGCCGCCGCGAAATCCGCGGACGTGCGGATCGAGCGCGCGCCGGATGCGCTATCCAGCGCCAGCGCGAGACCGGCGAGCGCATCGTCGCGTTCGAGCGGCTCCGCATCGGGGTGCATCTGGCGCAGGGCTGCCTTCGTCGCTTTGAACAAGCGCGGATCGGTCGTTACGCCACCTTCGATGAACGGTAAAGACTGGCCTCCGAGCACCTCCTGAATCGCCGCCGGCTGGACGTAAAGCATCCGGTAACGAAATCCCTCGTTCGTGCCGGCTTGACCGTCGTGCGCTTCGTCGGGATGCAGGACCATCGTCTGTCCCGGCAGGCTGCTGCGCAAGCTGCGCCGATAATGGAAACATTGGACGCCGGCGAGGGTCACGCCGATTGCGTACGTGTCGTGCCGATGCATCGAGTACGCGTTGCCATGAAAAAACGCTTCGATGCGTTCTATTCCGTCGTTGGACTCGGAACGGTAAATCCAGTCGGATCGGACCTTCCTGGTATCGCCGTTCATCGAACTCTCCGGCTTCGTTTGCGCGGATCTACGGGATTGCGGGTGCGGGAAGTCATCGCAAACGCGCGCCGCGAAGGCGTTCCGACAGCGGCGCTCGCGCTTTGGCGCTGCCGGAGATTGACATCACGCAACTGACATTGCCAATTCTACGCCGGAGTAGTTGGCGCGCGGCGCCATCTCCAGACCCCCACCCCTTTCGTTCGCCGGGCGCGCCGCACCAAACGAAAATGGCGCCGCAGGCGTTCAGCCTGCGGCGCCATTGCGCGGCGCCACGGACGCAGATACCGCGCCTTACATCTTCACGGTATCGGCCACTTCCTTGAAATCTTCGATTTGATCGAAGTTCATGTATTGATAGATCTTGTCGCTGTCGGCATTGAGCACGCCCATGTCGGCCATATACTCGTCCCGGCTCGGAATTTTGCCCAGGCGCGAGCAGATCGCCGCGAGTTCCGCCGAGCCTAGGTACACGTTCGTGTTCTTGCCCAGACGGTTCGGGAAGTTGCGGGTCGACGTCGACATGACCGTCGCGCCTTCGCGCACCTGCGCCTGGTTGCCCATGCACAGCGAGCAGCCGGGCATTTCAGTACGGGCGCCGGCCGTGCCGAAGACGCCGTAATGTCCTTCCTCCGTCAACTGCTTCTGGTCCATTTTGGTCGGCGGGGCGATCCACAGCTTGACCGGGATGTCGCGCTTGCCCTCCAGCAGTTTCGAAGCGGCGCGGAAATGGCCGATGTTGGTCATGCATGAGCCGATGAACACTTCGTCGATCTTGGCGCCGGCCACGTCGGAGAGCGTCTTCACGTCGTCCGGATCGTTCGGGCAGGCCACGATCGGTTCATGGACGTCAGCGAGATCGATTTCGATGACGGCGGCGTACTCGGCATCCGCATCCGGCGAAAGCAGTTGCGGGTCGGCCAGCCATTGCTCCATCGCCGCGATGCGGCGTTGAAGGCTGCGCGGGTCCTGGTAGCCCTCGGCGATCATCCACTTAAGCAGCGTGACGTTGCTGTTGAGGTACTCGATGATCGGATCCTTGTTCAGGTGGACCGTGCAACCCGCGGCAGAGCGTTCGGCGGACGCATCCGACAATTCGAACGCTTGCTCGACCTTGAGGTCGGGCAGGCCTTCGATTTCGAGAATGCGGCCCGAGAAGATGTTCTTCTTGCCTTGTTTGGCAACCGTCAGCAAGCCTTGCTTGATGGCGTAGAGCGGAATCGCGTTGACGAGATCGCGCAGGGTCACGCCCGGCTGCATCTTTCCTTTGAAGCGGACCAGTACCGATTCCGGCATGTCCAGCGGCATCGTACCGGTGGCGGCCGCGAAGGCGACGAGGCCCGAGCCGGCCGGAAAGCTGATGCCGATCGGGAAGCGCGTGTGCGAGTCGCCGCCGGTGCCTACGGTGTCGGGCAGCAGCATACGGTTCAGCCACGAGTGGATCACGCCGTCGCCCGGGCGTAGCGCGATGCCGCCGCGCGTGCGGATGAAGTTCGGCAACGTCTGGTGAGTCTTCACGTCCACCGGCTTCGGATAGGCGGCGGTGTGGCAGAACGACTGCATGACGAGATCGGCCGAAAAGCCCAGACACGCCAGATCCTTGAGTTCGTCGCGGGTCATCGGGCCTGTCGTGTCCTGCGAGCCGACCGAGGTCATCTTCGGTTCGCAGTACGTGCCCGGACGGACACCTTGGCCTTCCGGCAGACCGCAGGCGCGGCCGACCATCTTCTGAGCCAGCGAGAAGCCATTTTTACTAGCGGCCGGCTGCTGCGGCAGGCGGAACAGCGTCGACGGGGGCAGACCCAGCGCTTCACGCGCCTTGGCAGTCAGTCCGCGGCCGATGATGAGGGGAATGCGGCCGCCGGCGCGCACTTCATCGAACAGCACGTCGGACTTCACTCGAAACTCGGCGATCACTTCGCCGTTTTTCAGGGCCTTGCCGTCGTATGGGCGAAGTTCGACCACATCACCCATTTCCATCTTCGACACGTCGAGCTCGATCGGCAGCGCGCCCGCGTCTTCCATCGTGTTGTAGAAGATCGGGGCGATTTTGCCGCCCAGGCATACGCCGCCGAAGCGCTTGTTCGGAACGAACGGAATGTCTTCGCCCGTGAACCACAACACCGAGTTGGTGGCCGACTTGCGCGACGAGCCGGTGCCGACGACGTCACCCACGTACGCAACCAAATGGCCCTTTTCCTTCAGCGACTCGATGAACTTGACCGGGCCACGCTTGCCATCTTCTTCGGGGGTGATGCCAGGACGGGCGTTCTTCAGCATCGCGAGCGCGTGCATCGGGATGTCCGGGCGGGTGGTGGCGTCCGGGGCCGGCGACAGGTCGTCGGTGTTGGTTTCGCCCGTGACTTTGAAGACGGTGACAGTGAGGCTTTGCGGCACTTCCGGACGGCTCGTGAACCATTCGGCATCGGCCCAGCTCTGCATGACGGCCCGGGCGTTGGCGTTGCCCTGTTCGGCCAGCTCCCTCACGTCGTGGAACTGGTCGAACATGAGTAGCGTTTTTTTCAGTGCACCGGCGGCCACGGCGCCCACTTCGGGGTCGGACAGCAGCTCGATCAGCGGCTGGATGTTGTAGCCGCCCAGCATCGTGCCCAGCAGTTCGGTGGCGCGCTCGCGAGAGATCAGCGCACAGGCGGTCTGGCCTTTCGCCACCGCAGCCAGAAAGCCCGCCTTGACACGCGCGGCTTCGTCCACGCCGGCGGGCACGCGGTGGGTGATCAAGTCGAGCAGGGTTTGCTCTTCACCGGTAGGCGGATTCGCCAGCAGTTCCACCAGCTCGGCAGTCTGCTGAGCCGTCAGCGGCAGGGGAGGAATACCGAGCGCGGCGCGTGCGGCCACGTGAGCACGAAGATCGTCAAGCATGGGGGACCTGCTGAGATGGCATTTAAGGGGAAGGCTTGTCAGGCGTTCGGCAGCTGTTCGGGGACACTGCATCGAACGCGATTTTAGTCATAACCCACTCCAACGTCAAATGTCTTATGTCTTATATAAGACTGGCCAATCAATGAGATGCTTCGCGACTCGCGATAGACGCACCGCGCCCGATCCGCGCGTCGTCTCCCAACGTTGCCGCGAGCTTCGTCCGATCGAGCTCGCCTTCCCACGCCGATACGACGATCGCTGCCACGCCGTTGCCTATGATGTTCGTGAGCGCCCTGCATTCGGACATGAAGCGATCGATGCCGAGAATCAGCACCATTGCGCTGACGGGAACGGTCGGCACAACGGACAGGCTTGCGGCGAGCGTGATGAAGCCCGCGCCCGCAACGCTCGCCGCGCCCTTCGAGGTCAGCATCGTGACGAGCAGCAGCACGATTTCCTGCGCGAACGTCAAATGGATGTTGGTCGCCTGCGCGAGAAACAGCACCGCAAGCGTCATGTAGATGTTCGTGCCGTCGAGATTGAACGAATAACCGGTGGGCACCACGAGCCCCACGACGCCGCGTGGGCAACCGAGACGTTCGAGTTTTTCCATCAATTGCGGCAACGCCGCTTCGGACGTCGATGTGCCGAGGACGATCAGCAGTTCGTCGCGGATATAGGCCAGGAAGCGCCACAGATTGAATCCAGCGAGGCGCGCGACCATGCCGAGCACCACGGCGACGAACAGGAGCGCGGTGAGGTAGAAGGCACCGATCAGCTTGAACATCGGCAGCAGCGAGACTATGCCGTAACGGCCGATCGTGAAGGCGATGGCGCCGAAGGCACCGATCGGCGCGAGACTCGTGACCATGCCGACGATGCGAAAGAACGCTTTGGACGACGCCTCGATCAAATGCGTGACGGGCTCGGCGGGCTTGCCTGTCAGCGTCAATGCTGTGCCGAACAGCATCGCGATCAGCAGCACGGGGAGGATGTCGCCATGCACGAGGGCGCCGACAAACGTCTCGGGAATGACGTGTGCAATGAATCCGGACAAGCCGTCGCCGTGGGCGGCTTGCGCCGCGTAGCTCGAAACGGCGTGCGCATCGAGCGTCGACGGATCGACATTGAACCCATTGCCGGGCGCGAGCACATGCGCGGCGAGCAAACCGATCGCGAGCGCGAGCGTGGACGCGAGCTCGAAATAGAGCAACGCCTTGCCGCCGACGCGCCCGACCTTCTTCATGTCCTGCATGCCCGCGATACCGGTCACGACCGTGCAGAAAATCACCGGCCCGATGATCATCCGCACGAGCTTGATGAACAGATCGCCGAGCGGCTTGAGCGCGACCGCGGCTTGCGGCGCGAAATGGCCGAGCAGGACGCCGGCGACAATGGCCGCCAGCACTTGAACATAGAGAATCTTGTATAACGGTTTGCGTTTCATGTGTCTCCTCCTTTCTAGAGGCAAAGGGATAGCCGTCCGTTCTTCTGTCGGAAGGGAATCGGCATGGCTCGAGCAGGCAAGCGGTTACCGCGTGCAACGGATGGGCGCTTACATCACGCGCGCCCAGGGATGTCGGACGAAATGCGACTGTTCGAAGGCTTCGATTGCGGCGAGTGAGTCGAGCGTCAGGTCTACGGTGTCCATGCCTTCGATGACCATGCGCTTGTGGCGCGCGCCGATCGTATACGCATAGCGTTCGCCCGACGCGGAGCTCACCGTCTGTTGATCGAGATCGATCGAGAGCGATGCGCCGGGCGATTCGATCGCCGAGCGCGTCAGCGCATCGATTGCCTCACGCTCCAGGGGTACGAGCAGCAGGCGGTTGTTCATTGCGTTCGAATAGAAGATCTCTGCGAAGCTCGGCGCGATCACGGCCTGGAATCCGTATTGCTGCAGACCCCATACCGCGTGCTCGCGGCTCGATCCGCAGCCGAAGTTGGCGCCGCCGATCAGGATGCGCGCGCTCGCATAAGCGCGCTGATTGAGCACACACTCCGCGCGAGGCTCACCCGACTCGTCGAAGCGCAGGTCGTACAACAGACCGTCGGCGAGACCTGCTTTATCGATGACGCGCAGGAACTGCTTCGGCATGATCTGGTCGGTGTCGAGATTGTCGATGGGCAACGGGAGGGCGCTGCCTTGAATAGTCGTGAGCCGGGTCATGGTGTGGGGGCCTCGAGCGTGCGGACATCGGTGATGCGGCCAGTGATGGCGGCGGCTGCGGCCATCGCGGGACTCATCAGATGCGTGCGGCCGCCGCGTCCCTGGCGGCCTTCGAAATTGCGGTTGGTGGTGGACGCGCAGCGCTCGGAGGCGCCGAGCACGTCGTCGTTCATCGCGAGGCACATCGAGCAGCCCGGCTCACGCCATTCGAAGCCCGCATCGATCAGCGTCTTTGCGATGCCTTCCCGTTCGGCTGCCTGGCGAACGCTGCCCGAACCCGGCACGACCATCGCGCGCACACCTGGCGCGACGCGCTTGCCCCGTACGATGGCCGCGACCGTGCGCAAGTCTTCGATGCGCCCGTTGGTGCACGAACCGACGAATACGCGATCGATGGGCGTGCCGGCCATAGGTCGATTCGGTGCGAGGTCCATGTATTCGAGCGCGCGGCGCAGTGACGCCGCAGCTTCCGGTGTCGTTTGTGCACCCTCGTCGGGAATCGGCTCATCGATGGCGACGGCCTGGTCGGGGCTCGTGCCCCAGGTGACGAATGGGGCGATGTGCCGCGCGTTGAAATGGTGTTCGACGTCGAAGCGCGCGCCGGCGTCGGAATGCAGCGCGCGCCAGTCTTCGAGCGCATCTCGCCAAGCCGATTCGTCGAATGAAGGCGCGTGGGCACGCACGTATTCGAAGGTGGTCGCGTCGGGCGCAATGAGCGCGGCGCGCGCGCCGGCTTCGACCGTCATGTTGCACAAGGTCATGCGGGCCTCGGCAGACAGCGATTCGATCGTCGAGCCGGTGAATTCGACGGCATATCCGCGTGCCCCTTGCGCGCCGATCTTGCTGATGACCCAGAGGATGACGTCCTTCGACGACGTGCCGTACGGCAGTGCGCCCTCGATCGTGACTCGCATGGTCCGCGCCAGCCGGTACACGAGCGTTTGCGTCGCGAGCACCTGCTCGACTTCCGATGTGCCGATGCCAAAGCCCAATGCGCCGAGCGCACCGTACGTGGTGGTATGGCTGTCGCCGCACAGCACGACCATGCCGGGACGAATCAGCCCGAGTTCCGGCGCGACGATGTGTTCGATCCCTTGTAGCGGATCGTTCGCCGCCAGGAGCCGGATGCCGGCTCGCTCGCAGTTGCGCGCGAGGTTCGTCGCCTGCATGAGCGATGCCGCATCGCGAATCACGCGCGGCGACTCAGCATGAGTGGGAATGATATGGCTCACGACGGCCAGTTGCTGTCGCGGACGGCGCACCGCGCGGCCGCGTGCTTCAAGCGCGCTGAACGCTTGCGGACTGGTGTACTCGTTCATCAGATGAAGGTCGGCGTACAGCAGCACGTTGTGCTCGTCGATATGCAGCACCGTGTGCGAATCGACGAGCTTGTCGTAAAGGGTTCGTTCGGACATGAGCTCACTCGTTGAGAAAAGGCAGCACGCGTTCGACCAGCAGCTCGGGCGCTTCCTCGGGGATGTAGTGGCCGCAAGGCAGCGCTTCGCCGTGCACGCCTGCGGCATAGGGCCGCCACTCGGCGAGCGGATCGAAGCATTGTTCGATGACGCCTTGCGCGCCCCACAACGCCAGGAACGGGCAAGCGATTCGCTGCCGGGAAGCGAGCGTCGCGCGATCGTGTTCGAGATCGATCGTGACGCTCGCGCGATAGTCCTCGCAGATGCCGTGCGCGGTATCGGGATCGGAGAGGCACCGCAGATATTCCGCGTAAGCCGCTACCGTGAACGGCGCGAGGCCGGCGCTGCGCGCACCGATGGTCTGCTTGAGATAGAGATCGGGGTCCGCGCGCATCAGCGTTTCCGGAAACGGCGCGGGGCGCACGAGCATGAACCAGTGCCAATAGGCACGCGCGAAGTCGAACGAGGTCTTTTCGTACATCGCTAGCGTCGGAGCGACATCGAGCGTCACGAGGCGCGTGACCGCTTCGGGATGGTCGAGCGCCATGCGCACGGCGACGCGCCCGCCGCGATCGTGGCCCATTACCGCAAACGTCTCATGGCCGAGGCCGCGCATCAGTTCGATTTGATCGAGCGCCATGCGGCGCTTCGCGTAGTTGGCATGATCGGCTGCGCCCGGCGGCTTGCCGCTGTCGCCGTACCCGCGCAAGTCGGCGGCGATCACCGTGAAATGTTCGGCCAGCGCCGGTGCCACTTTGTGCCAGATCGCATGCGTTTGCGGATGCCCGTGCAACAGTAGGAGGGACGGCCCGCGTCCGCCCTGGATGGCGTTGATGCGTATGCCATCGACGGACGTCGATACCTTCGTGAAGCCTTCGAACATGGTTGTCTCCTCAGGATGATTCGAGTCTAATTGATGAATGACGCGATTGGGTTTCCGGGAATTTATTCCGGTCGTAACCTTTAGGAACGAATTGGGGCAGAGGGGTGAGAGATGGACGGTTTCTCGGACTTGAACGTGTTTGCGCTAGTCGCGCGGCATCGGAATTTGGCTGCCGCGGCGCGCGAATTGGGCGTCACGCCGCCTGCGGTCAGCAAGCGGCTCGCGCAACTGGAACGGCGCCTCGGCGTGCGGTTGATGAACCGTACGACGCGGCGTTTGAGCCTGACGCCCGAGGGTGAACTCTATCTGTCGAGCGGTTCGCGCATTCTGGATGACTTATCGGAACTGGAACATCTCGTCGCCCAAAGCCGCGGCGAACCGACGGGATTGTTGCGTGTGAACGCATCGTTCGGCTTTGGGCGGGCGCGGATTGCGCCGGCGGTATCGGCGTTCGTCGCGCGTTATCCCGCGATGAAAATCCTGCTGCATCTGACGGAGCGGCCGATGAATCTTCAGGACGAGGGGTTCGATCTCGGCATCCGGTTCGGGGAGGTGCCCGATGCGCGGATCAATTCGCGGCTGTTACTCGAAAACCGGCGATGGGTATGTGCATCGCCCGAATACGTGGCGCGGTGCGGCGAGCCTGCCGTGCCGCACGATCTGACGCGACATGCGTGCATCGTGCTGCGTGAGAACGAGTCGGCTTATGGCACGTGGCATTTTTCACGAGCGAAGCGTACGGAAACGGTCAAGGTCGATGGTGCATTGTCGAGCAACGACGGCAGCGTCGTGCTGCATTGGGCGCTCGAAGGGCGGGGCATCGTCGTGCGATCGCAGTGGGAGATCGAGCGCTACCTCGCGAGCGGGGAACTCGTACCGTTGCTCTCGGACTGGGCGTTGCCGGATGCCAACATCCACGCGATCTATCTCGAGCGCAATCAGCTTTCGGTCAAGCTGCGGACGTTTGTCGACTTTCTGGGTGAGTCTCTGCGCAGGCCGGCAGACGTCGCGTGAGACGGCGTCCGGCCGCTGTCAGGGCTCCTCGTTTTTGCGGTCGCGAGCGGGCTGATCGGTTGGCGGCTTTTGCGGACGGATCTCCTGGGGACCGAATTCGGGGCTACCGCCCGTCACCGGCGCGCCGGGGAGATTCCCGAGCGATCCGCCACCGCTCGCGCCCGAGCCTTCGCCGGTGCGTGAGCGATCGGTTTCGCGGCTTGTCTTTTGTTCATGGGGGGCCGGCTGTGCGGGTTGCGGGCCGGGTTTCCGGACGGACGCTTTGTCTGGCTTTTCCTCTGTCATCGGTTTCTCCCGATCGAGTTCGTTCACGCTGCGGTGACGCAAGAACAATGCCTTCGGTCGGCCGGTGCCAGGATGTCGAGGCGACGGGGCCGCCCCGGAAACCGATCGTTGGGGCAGCCCGTAGCCTATAGATCAACGGGGAGTGGCATTCAAACCAGCGTGAGCGTGACGTCGATGTTGTTTCGAGTCGCGTTCGAGTACGGGCAGACGATGTGGGCCTTGTCGACGAGGGCGCGTGCCGCTTCGCGGTCCATGCCCGGCAGCGAAATCTTCAATTCCACTTCAATGCCGAAGCCGTTCGGGATCGCGCCGATCCCAACGCTCCCCTCGATCGATACGTCGGCCGGGATCGCAATCCGATCGCGCGCGGCGACGAACTTCATCGCGCCAAGAAAGCAGGCGCTATAGCCGGCCGCGAACAACTGTTCAGGGTTCGTGCCGGCTCCGCCGGCGCCGCCGAGCTCGCGCGGGGTCGTCAGCTTGAGGTCGAGATTGCCTTCGGGCACGACAGCGCGGCCGTCGCGACCGCCCGTTGCCGTTGCGTGGGCACGATAGAGAACTTTTTCAACCGACATGATGAATACTCCTTTGAGGTGATGACTGTGGCTATCTACTGAAAGATAGATTAAATAGCTCAAACAAACGCGGGCATGGATCTGCCCGTACTTCATGGCTACTGCACATATTTACTGAACAGCCCCCGACATCAGGACACTTTCTTCCAGACGAGTTCGACGTCTTCGAGCCGGGCCTTCGTATGGAAGAGCCGACTGGCGAGCACGCTGCCCTGAAAGGCGGCGAACAGTGCACGTGCCGCGTTCTGCGGCTTGCCGCTGAACGCCAGCGTGCCTTCCTTCGCACCCTGCGCGAGGACGTTGGCAAGCCACGCCTCGTTCGCTTTGAAGAACGCCTGAACAGCTTCGCGAACATTATCCGGCAACAACTCGATGTCTGCTGCCAGCATCCCGCACAAGCAGATCTGGTTGCCATCGCCGAGTGTCCTGCCGAACAGTTTCGTATAGCGGCTCAACTTCGCATCCGCCTGCAGTGACGGATCGATCGTGTCGAGCGTTTGAAGGACGCTTCGGCTGTATTCGGCAACCGCCTCGAGCACCAGATCGTCTTTCGACGGAAAGTAATAGTGAATGCTCGACGTCTTTACGCCTACCAGTTCCGATAGGTCGCGATAACTAAAGCCATTGAACCCGCGCAACATGATCAGCGTGATGGCGTGGTCCAGCAACTGTTCCCTGACGGTCGATTTCGAGTCCATGGGCGTGAGTTTATCTACGTGTAGATAGATTGTCAAGCGCGAAGCGAACGCGTCGTGTCCGCAGCCGGGTGAGGCCGGTCAAGTCTGTTTCATTTCGGCATCTCGGCCGTCAACCGCCGACGGATGGAGAAGGGATCCACATGTGTGGCGAGAACCACCACGCCACGTGCGTCGTGCTCCATGGCCGTTTGCGCAGGGCGAAGCCCCACGCACAGTAATGCCTTCGCGCGCATACGCACGATGAGGGAGTTTTCGATCTTCGCGGCGAAATCTTCCGGCGTGCCTGCATGAGTCGTCGCGTCGTCGACTCTTGAATGACGCCGAAAATCTTCGTCGGCACGATACGAGCGTGCCAAAGCAACGCGGCGAGCAATCGATGTGCCGTGCCAGGAGGCGCATCGCCCCGTTGTATGTGCCAAATCTCGATGGGCGCGACCGATTGAATGCCGGCATCAGTCTCGACTCGCCTGGCCGACGCGTCCGAGACCACTTCGAGTTCGACGCATGCGTCGGATTGCCCCGCGTCGTCCGGGTCGACACCGTTGGTGGCTACCCATCGATTTCCAGTTTGATGGAAGCGGATACCCAAGTCCCGAACGTAGTTCTGCGCCTCGCGCAGGGCAGACAGATCCAACGCCGACGAGCGGGCTGTGGGCGGACGCAACCCGAGCAATGCGGTATTCGGCGGCACCGGTTCTGCTCTCGGTGCGGGAACCGCCGTGCGATGTCCAGGCGAAATGTTCCCAAGATTGACATCTGGCGGCACGACATGGCTTGCGCCTGTTCGTTTCGGATTCACAAAAGCCTCCTGGTCATCGCCTCACGAGACGGGGAACGCGATGAATGCGTCTGCGGGTCCGGTACCAGATGAATGCGCTTTTCCGTCGCCTTCTCGACGGCGGCGCGCGTATAGAGTAACGGAAAGTACTCGCCGTTCAGCCACATCTGCGTGAGGTCGCGATAGTGTGGACTGTCCGGATCGCCTGATTCGCCGGGCAGGTTCATCGCCCTCGAATTGTCCCAATTGCCCACGTCGACGATCACACGAAACGATGGACCGTTGGTCTGGCGGAAATCGCTAGTGCGATAGGTGGACTGGTTCGGCGTATAAGCGCTGCCACCTTTGCCGATGGGACCGACATCGAGCTTGGCGCGCGTCTTGTCATCGACGAGATCCGCGAATGGATGCGCATTCAGATTGGTCTGGAGCTTCCCCCATTGCCACTTGCCGTTGTCCGGACCTTGCAGCCGCACCATCTCCTCGTACGCCGCACGCAGACTGGTAAGGAGCAGGTCATCGCGTTTCGCCTGCGCGTTGTCGCCAAAACGCGCCTGTGGGTGTTCCAGAGAGTCGAGCATCACCGCTGTGTCGGGTGCGCCGAACGCATCGGCAGCCGCTCGCGGCAACACGGCTCGTTTGAATGCTCGCCCGAGATGGCGACTCAGCCAGACTTCCTCGAGGGCAGCTTGCGCCGAGTCCGCTCGCATTTGCGCATCCCAGCCTGCGAGCATGGACAGTGCGGCATGCGTCGAAGGATCGTTGCTCGACAGCGGAGCGAGCAATGCGACCAGCCGGCGTGCGGGAATCGATTCGATATCGTTTTGCAACCGCTCGCTATCTTCGATCGATACCTTTGGCAACGACCGCAATACTTCGTCGATGCGCTGATGGCGCGAGCCGTTGGTCCACTCGAAGCCCGGTTTGCGTTCCGCGTAGGGAAAATCGGGCGGCAGATTCATTTCGTTGGACGTGGTGAAATAGCCGCTGCTCGGGTCGTAGGCGGACGGCATCGCGTCGCGTGGCCAGAAGCCGGCCCACTCGTAGCGGCCGTCGCCCGGAACGGGCAGGAGCCCGTCCCAGTTCGGACGCTTCGGCGCGAGCCCGCTCGGCACCCATCCGATGTGGCCGCGTATGTCCGCGTAGACTTGGTTGACCGTTGGCGCGCCCCAGCTCGAAAGGGCTCGTTTGAACTGAGCGAAGTTCTTGGCGCGCATGTAGCGCATCGAATCGAAATACGGCGACATACCCGGTTGCAGCCACGCCGTGCGGACCGCGAACGCACGATTTTTGTCGTGCTGCGTGTAGATGACGGGACCGTGGCGCGTGAACGCCAGTTCGGCATCGACAGGCGCCTCCCCCCGCACGGCGATCTTCTCGTGCACGATGCGCATGGGCTCCCAGTGGCCTTTGTAGCGGTACTCGCGTGGGTTGGCGGGATTCGATTGGTAGACGTAGAGGTCTTCCTGATCGATGTTGAAAATCGTGAGGCCATACGCAATCGAGCCGTTGTGTCCGATCGAAATGCCGGGTGCCGACGGTTCGCCGCCGCCGATGATGTCGAGCGTCGGCGTGCTGATCTGTTGGATGTAACGCAGGCTCGGCGCCGCGTAGGCGCGGTGCGGATCGTTGGCCATGATCGCGCGGCCCGTTGCCGACTTGTTCGGTGCAATCACCCAGTTATTGCTGCCTTCGGTGACTTCCTCGGGATTATCGGCTGCGGCGATGACCGTCGTCGCGGCGTCGGCGCTCTGGAGCGAATCCGGCGTGATGCGCACGCTTTGCGTCGCGAGCGTAAAGACCTTGAGCACGTCGTCCGGCAGACATGGATCGAGTCCTTCGGGCACGTGGGTTTGCCATGGAGGCTGCAGACCGAAGCGCACGGAGTCATCGGCAAGCGTACTGACGCAGGCGAGCTTTGCGCGTGCGACTTCGCTCTTCAGATTACGTGTGAGGCCATGGCTGCGAATGCGGACGATGTCTTCCGGACTCCATTTCGCGGGCCAGTAGCCGACTTTGCGAAATTCGTAGGGCAGGCGGTCGGGGTGTGCGGCCAGCCAATCGATGTAGGCGTTGACGCCCGTTGCGAAACGGGTAGCGACGGGCTTCGCATCGGGTCCGTAGCGCTTCCATTCGGCGGACATGTTGCCGCGGTACAGAAAAAGGCGGGTGGCCTTGTCCTGCTCGACGTAGGCGGGGCCGAAGACTTCCGCGAGCTGGCCGAGTCCGCGACGGCGCCATAGGTCGATCTGGAACATGCGGTCGCGGGCGGCATTGAAGCCTTGCACGAAGAAGGCATCGCGCTCGCTGTCCGCGAAGATATGCGGTACGCCCCATTTATCGATGAGGATATCCGCGGGATGGGACAAGCCTTCGACGGTGATCGTTTCGTCGGGAGCGGTCTCGGCGTGTGCGTATCGAAGGAGTAATGCGCCGGCTAGCGCAACGGTGAAAGCGATTGTTTGAATTATCCTTGCCGACACTGCTCTCTCCTTCGGGAAGTAGAAAACAATTGTCGAGGATATGGAGCGTTCCGTCGAGCGCGCCCCTGCGGCCCGGTCTATACGGCGGAGCCGATAGCATGAGCTTGGTTGAGGGCAGGCGGCTATACGCTGCTGCAAGCCTTTGTTCAAAGCGGATCGTTATTGGGGACTGTCTTGACGCAGGCGCTCGCCGCTATTATACGGCCATTGTCCGCACTGAACCCTTTTATTGGGCCGGACGCCAGCGATTGGACGATGGCTGACCAAGAAAATGATGGTTTCCGGAAGCGCATCGACCACGTAGCGCAAGACGACCTTCTCAGCCGCTGCATCGACGGAGTTGAGCGCTTCGTCGAGTATTAACACCTGTGGCCGATGCAGCACTGCACGCACGACGGCGACGAATTGTCTTTCTCCGAGCGAAAGTGACCGCGCGTCCTCGTCTAGCTCAATGCGTCGGTTTCCGCAGATCCCGTCCCACGTATCCAGGCTAGCCCTGATGTCCATGTCCTGAACACAGTCGCTAGCGAGTCGTATGTTCTCCCGAACGGTGCCGTCAATCACCTCAGGAGATGCGGGTACGTACAGGACTGTGCCGCCGCAATCGGTTCTCATTTCGGTATACATATCGGCTAAAAACGTTGATTTCCCCGCGCCCGATCTGCCTGCCACATGAATCCGGTCACCCTTCACAAAATCGGTGATATCGATAGAGGTCGCGTGCTCATCGGTGCAATGCACGGATACGGGGAAGCGTCTCATTCGCCGCGTTGGTGTACGGGGCGCCGTGCCGTCCAGCTGATCGAGCGCATCGTAGCCCGCGCCCATTGAAACCAAACCAGTCTGAAACGAGTTGATGGCGTTAGAAATATTGCCAAGCGGCTGAATTAGGCGATCGAGATAAGTTGCCAGAAGAAATACCTCGCCTGCGCTGACCTTGTCATCCATCATGCCACGCGATGCCACATACATCACCACTACATACGCGGTACCTGTTGCGACAGTAATCACGATGCCCCTGATACTTTTAACTCGAAACAACGCGTCATGCGTCGTCATCGATATATCGACCGCCTGGGTTAATCCATTCTTGAAATAAGAGAGTGCCTTGTACTCGCAGATAAGTTTCACGTTTGATATTAAACCGCTGTACTGCGCAAAAACGTCGTTATCGGCTTCATTGGCCATAGCCGTTTGGTGCAGCTCGCGTCGCCGGAGAAAATTTATTGCAAGCATCAAGGTGATGATCCCAGCAATAAAGAGGTATGGGAATACGTCGCCGGCCACGGCTGAGACAACAATGACAACGATGACGAGATCACAGAGCGCGGGCAGCAAGCCGGACAACACGCTATAGGCTACATTCATTGAGCCGATCTGCATCTTCGAGACGATCGCCACTCGACGGTAATTGCTTCCGCGCTCTCGGTCACTCGAACGCTAAAATTTGATTTTTGGCTAATGCCTGCGGCGACTGCTGTCGCGAGATTGTAGGATAATCGATACAAAAATGGGTTAATGATTAACCATCGCAGGTCAGTGAGGATTTGTCCAGAAAATCTTACTGCGATATAGAGGAGCGCGAGTAGCGTAAATGATTGGGGGAGTGGTCCGCTCCCAGATTTGTCAATTACACCAGCTAGAAAAACCGGGGCGATACTGATGGCGGATGAACTGAGAACCAGGCACACAACAATGGCGATAAAACGCAACTGCATGCTACGATCGAGCACAGCGAGCGTGTCAATAACTACTCGATCTACATATTTCGATATCATACAATGCACCTTCCTTCGCGGAGGAAGCGCTGCAGCGTATCGACTAGCATAGGAACGTCGCTCTCTTGGAATTCGTCGAGCGCGCGTTGAATTCGGCGGTTGAGCGTAAATCTGTCGTTGCGTCGGCTCATCGCACCAAGCTCGTGCAGCACATACGGTTCGTCGCCGGCCAGGTGAAAGTAGGGAATATCACCGTTCAAAAGGTCGTGCAATTCGCCGGCCCTCGTGTCGACATCCGAAGCCGTGTCAAATGGCGTTAGCTTGAAAAGCTCGCGGAGCAACGCGTGTCGCATCTCATGCCGGTCGGTGCTTGCCGGGGCGAAAAGCAATTCAAGGCAGCACTTGTAGTGAGCTGTTGGGCGGTAGACGTACCGTGTCTCGCATGTCCGATATCGAGCGTCGTACAGTATGTCGGTCAACAGCCGTTGCTTCGCAGCCATCGTTTTGAGTGCCCGCTCAAACCCTTCTGATATCAGATCGATGTGATCCCTTGGGTCGGAGCAGGAACCATCGGCTCGCAGTAGCCGATGCGATTGACTCTGAGTAGGGCGAAGATAGTTAAACTTCCCGTCACGTAAGTGGCCGCCGATCTCTCTCGTCTCCACGTTACCACCGAGAATTGCTGATAGATCGGCATGTGTCGCGACCAGACCTGTCTCGGCCAGCCGTTGTCGTGGCGTTCGGGCGCTACCTAGAAAACCGGAAAACATACATTCCGCGTCTACGATCACTGGCATACAGTCAGCGCTGATTAGATTCTCGCAATGTATGTCGGTGAGATCGAGAAAATATGCCGCGGCAGTCACCGCGCCAAGGCGCAACATGTAATGGCGCTCGTCGTGCTTGTCCTTACATATATTCGGCTCGAGAAATGGGAGGACTTGCCCTGATGCGACGCGTCGCGGACTACCAATCTTGGATATGCGAGCCCGAGGGCAAGTCCCGACTCTACGATTTCAAGCACGTGGCAGAGGAGCTCGTAGGGACGCGGGTCGGCTGGCTTGACGACGAAGCGCCGATCTGATCCCTGAACAAGTACCGGCCGCGCGCCGCCTCGATGTGAATCACCGCTAAGAAACGATAGCTTCATGTCCTTGCAAGCAGCGGCTGTAATAATGGGCGCGGCAAGATGAACTACCCGCTTCAAATAGGTGGCGATGCGGTCCGCGCGGTGCGGCAAAAATGATTCGAGAAAACCGGTGTCCACGGGGTCCCACGATCCGCCGCTTCGATCCGGGACGCCGATCTCCGCATGTTCGAAGGGGCGCACGAATGCGCTCAGCTCTGCCTTGACAAGGTCGTGCACGCAGGCGACGCCTCCAATGTCGCCAACGTATGGGCTTGGCTGGTCGATGCGTTGGCCTCGAACGCTTACCAGCGCGTTATCGACAAGTGCTGCAAGCGATCGCTTCATGGGTATCTCCCAAATTTTCGTCACATGGGGAACGGCCCTGGAGCCCTACTACACGCGACCAGTTTGCCCTTAGGTGTTATTCCGACCGCGGAGAAGAGCTTCTCGCTTCCAGAAAAGGCCTCGGTGAAGATCGCCGTCTGCTCAAAACGCTGCACGATGGCCTCCATAAGAGCGGTTCCAATGCCTCGGTTGCGAACGTCCGGATCGACGCAGAGCTCGGCGACATAGGTAACGAATATTTCGTCGCTGAATACTCGCACCATGCCGAGCAGGCGGTTATCGGATTGCGTTGTGGCAAATGCCGCAAACAGATTCGCACCATCCAGGAATCGCTGTCGGAAATCATCAACGGCCAGGTAGTCCTTTGCCAAACCAAATCCGACTCGCTCATAGAGTTGAGCGATGGACTCTGATTCGATCGTTTTCGAATCAAAATGTACGATGACCTTGATTTTGTCACCTCATGTGGTTGGTCGCCCGCCCAGAATTGGGCGGGCGGGGCCTTAGTTGTCTAGGAGCGGATTAGCCAACCCTGCTACATGTTCCTGTAGCACAGCACTTCGTAGTTTTCGGCCCGGAGTAATCGTCAAGCGCATAGGCCGGCTTCTGATAGCCCTCCATCAGTTCGATTATTTCGTTAGTGCCGTTGATTCGAAAGGAGATATCTCGTAAAGAGACGGCCGATGTCTTTTCTGATATGGAGCAAGCTTGTTGTTGCCAGAATTCGCGTCGATGTTGGGCGCCGATCTGCTGTAGATGGTTCATTTCACCCTCGCGTTAGTGTCGAAGAGAGATGCGCCGACGACTCGTCGCCGGCGCAGGGAAATGCTAGTGAGGAGCTTGAACTCGATCAGCGGTGCGGAATTTTTTCGGACGAACGGAAGTTGACTGAGACGGTGTGCCGCGTAGGGACTACGCTGGCTGGCTCGCCGGCTCCGCGGCCGCCGTTACCGACGCAATCGAAGGTTGGTAACCGAAAGGACTTTGTCTCAGGCTCTGCCCGAGATGCGCCGCTCGCGCAAATTGCGTTGCCCCGGAGGGGATGTCGCTCGGTTTAGCAGCAAGCCCGAGACGGCGGACGAATCGTATCTGATGTGGCAGGAGGCACGGGGCGACGCTGGACGAGGAGGAGCGCTCGCCCCTCAGCCGCCGTCGCCCACTTCCCGAATGGGAATCACCGTCCGGCCGCCGCAATTGCGCAACAGGTCGCGCAATTCATTGATGACAGGGAAGACTTCATGGTTCCAATCGGCCCCCTGCATGTCATGCGCTTCTTGTTCGCGCTCGACGATCCAGCGGTCTTCCTTGAAAATGCGCTCCGTGAACCAGACGAGCAGCGGCCACGCCAGATCCAACGCAAACGGAATGCCGGGCTTGCGAATCGAAAGCACGCCAAACGTTCGATTGGTGCGCTGCGCCGCATCCAGCGGCACATAGACGATCCACAGATCCATCACCAACGTACCGTCGCCCGAGCGTATCTGCAGCGTTTGATACGGATAGAGCGTGCGCACCGTCATCACGTCCTTGTGATTGCGCTCGCTCTCTTTCTTGCTGGCGCCGAACACGAGCGCTTCGCCCACGGGCTGTTTGCCTTCCATGCGTGCAAACGTGTAATCCACTTCCACCCAGTCGTCGCCGCGACGGCGACCCAACGAGCGCGCGCGCATCTGCCCCATCTGCCGCCGGTGCAGAAACTGATGATTCATATCCATCAGGTTTTCATGCATGAACGAGTAGTGGCACTTCACCTCGCGGCCGAAGCGGCGCGTTTTGTACGCTTTGTCCGCCGCGGACGTCAGCTCGGGCAGCGGCCGTTCGTCCGCCAGTGCGGCATCGCCGGGAAACACGAAGATCAGGCCGTGTGCCTCGCGGCAAGGATACGCGCGTACACCGTTGGGCAGCCGCTCGCGCCCGAGATACGGCACGTCGACGCAGCGGCCCGTACAGTCGTAGGTCCAACCGTGATATCCGCAGCGGATGGACTCGCCGTCCACCACGCCCGCATGCAGCGGAACTTGCCGATGTGCACAACGATCTTCGAGCGCGAAGAGCGTGCCGGATTTCGTGCGTGCGAGGACGATCGGATCGCCCGCGAACCGCACCCCGAGTGTTTTACCTCGCTTCAGTTCGCTCGACCACGCGAGCGGATACCAGTGATCGGGATGGATCGGGACACGGCGCAGATCGCGCACCGGAGCGGTTACCGGCGGTTCGATCGCACTGCCATCCTGCAAAGGCACTGCATGCATGCGTGACACCTCCTTCCATAAGGGGAGCCTCCGGGCATCGCCAAGAGCAATGCCATGGCGAACGGGCATTGGGCGCAGTTTACGCGAACTTGGATGAATTGACCGAAATCTCGTCCTATCGCCGCACCGACGCGGGGCCGCCATCGGGCGGCAATGAGGCTGTCAACGCGCTCGGTCCGACCGGCGCTCGTGGCGCAGGCCGATGGCCAATGCGACGAACGCAAGCACGACCAAAATGGCCGCGAAGACGACATCCGCCCACAGGCGCCCGACAAAGCGCGCGAGTACCGCGACGCCGACCGCCGGCAGCGAGTTGCCGCTGTAGCAGCACAGCAGGTAGGCGGACAGCAGTTCCGCGCGGCGTTCGGGGGGCGCGATCCGGTTGGCCTCCTGCAGGCTTCCCCGAAACCCGAAGGCCGATGCGATTCCGCATAGCGCCGTCGCCGATATCAACAGCACCATCGATCCGGCGAACTGTGCCCACAACAGCAACGCGAGGCTAGGCGGCAGCAGCCATAAACCGATGAACATGGTGGTGCGCGAAGCCAGCATCGGCGCGAGCGCGACCGTCGCCGCGCCGACGACGAAGATCTCGGCGACAACCGCCCCGCTCAACGCGGGACTGTGTTCGTGCATGCTGTTGGCCAGCAGATTCGGCAAAAGCGCGGCATAAAAGCCGAGCAACGCAAGCGTCGCGAATGCCGCGACGGCAGGGGGGACAAACGCCGCCCGGGACTCCGGAGGGATCCCGATCCGAGGCTTGTAGGAGACCTCGCCGCCCGAGTGCGCCGAAGATTCGACCGTCTCGCGAGTTCGCGCGGTGAGCACGGCCGTAACGACGAGCACCAGCAGGTAGACCGCATAGACCGTATGTAGCGGCCAAGGCGCGAATTGCGCGAGCAGCCCGGCTGCCAACACGCCGACGGCAAGCCCTGCCAGATTGACGGCAGCAGCGAGACGGCTCGCGTTTGCCTTGTCGGCGGCCCCGTACAGATCGGCGATCCAGGCCGTCGCCGTGGCCGCGCCCACGCCGATTGCGAGGCCGCTTGCCGCACGCCCGAGAAACAGAAGAGCCGGGTGGAAGGCAAAGAGGAACAGCAATGCGCTGACACCGCTCACCGCCAGTACGGTCAAGCTGACGGGCCGGCGACCGGCCTGGTCCGATATCCGTCCGAACACGAACAGGGCAGCCAGATTGCCGACCACGTAAGTCGCATACACGAGCGTGATCGACAGTTCGGACAGACCGAACTCGTGCTGATAGAGCGGATAGAGCGGCGTGACGATCGTGCTGCCCGCATACAGCGCGCCGAGTAGTACGGAAACCGCGACGAGCGATGTCCGGCCGTTCAATGCCACCTTGTGCAAGGTTCGCGTGTGCATCGTTTCCCCCGCGGATTCGAACGCTTCATTGACGGAGCAAGCTTCGTTCCGCGGGAGCCGGCCGGCACAGCATCGATGGCTTATTCTTCCAGCGCCGCCTGCGTGGCGGCCTGGGCCGCTTTCTCAGCGAGGCCCGGCTCGCGGGGCGTGCCGCGGGCCTTGGCGGCGATCTCGGCAAAGAAGTCGATCGTGCCGTTCATGGCATTCACGATGCTGTTGCCGACCGGAAACGTCAGCTCCAGCGGAGGATGTTCGATCGCACGCAACTCTGCCTCGCTGATCTGAACCGTGGCATCGCCATTGCCTGCCGTGGCGTTGTGCAGCCGCTCGATCGTCTTGTTGACGATCAGCTCGGCGATGCGGCGGTTTTTCTCCTGATCCGTCGTCAATAATCCGCCCAGACCGCCAAGGTACTTGCCCGTCAAAATACCGGTGCCAAGGCTCAGAACCTCGGTTGGCGTATTCACCGCGATCATTGCGACCTTTTGCATCATCTCCGAGATCAGGTGTGCGCGCGCCAGCGCGGTCACTGGAGCGAAGGCTGCCAGACTCAGTACCTGACCGATGCCCATCGAGTTGATCGTGTCCCCGACACCGCGAGTCACTTCGAACGCTCCCTGAATCTCATGCCCGACTTCCTTGACCAGCGCCCGAGCCGGCGTGACGTCCGACGAAGACGCGCCGCTCGCCTCGGGTGCGGGAAAAAGCCGGCCGAGCGCTGTTGAATGACAGCGGCGATCATCTGTTCCCGCGCCTTGGCCACCTCCATCGGGGCCATCGCCGCGGAGGTGGCCGTGGCGAGCACATTGGTGGCGACGTTGCCGGCGATCGCTCCCCCTTGCGGGTGACCTGCACGAGGTTCGACGGAATCGATCCGATCGCGGCGATCAAGCCGGAAACGGCGGAGTCTTTTACATCGTCCTTGACCTCCTCCATCGATTCCGGCAGCAAGCTGTAGCCTCGGAACCGCCCGATGATTCGCTTGACGAACATCGAGTCGGAGAACTCCGCCGGAGAGGGAACGGTGGAAGACGCGAATGCTTCGACGAAGCGCGTCGCCGTGCTGTCCTTGCCCAGCTTCTTGCCCACCTTCTTGACCATCGCCGAGACCGCTTTCACGTCCAGCAGATAGGCGATGAGTGTGCTGCCTCCGAGGCTCAGCGCCATGGCGGCAAGAAGTTTCCAGTCGAGTGTCTTCTGGTTGAGTACGGTGTTGATCGAATGCGCGCCGAGGCGCGCACGAAGTTCGAGCGTAGCGGGCTCTTCGTCGTTGAGCGCCTTTTCGATCAACGCCTTCAGCCCGGGATGATCGGTCTCGACCTCGTACTTCGTGCTTTTGAGGAATTCGAAAGGATGCAAATCGGCTGCACGTCCGTCGCTTGCGGCGCGGCCAGATATCGACGCTTCGCCGGTCGGTTCGGATCCGCTTCGCAGTTGGCGGGCATCGAGGTTCAGACGGGCACCGTCGGCAAAGCCGCTCGGGCCTTTTTTGATCGCCTGTCGGGCACTGTAGGTGGACAGGTCGATATCCACGGACAGCGGCTCTTCGGCGCCGGCCACATCGATGTGCTGGACTTTGCAGCCTTGCTCGAACCGACGCGCGTTGAGCAGGATCGATTTCTCGAGCGGCAGCGAAAGTCTCGTTCCCTTGGGCAAGTCCAGCTGATCGAGTTCGCCGGGGAACTTGGCATCGACGAATTTCAGCACCGCGTTGACGAAACGATCGCTGGATCGCAGCTTGGCGTCGCTGCCGCGTGCGACAGTCCCGCCCATCACGCTCGGCAGCCGCAGGTCGTCCACCGATGGCAACGTTTCGCCAAGCACGTGCGCCTTGTCGATTCCGTGGGCGGCGGCCAACTGCTCGATATCGATCGCGATATCGTCGCGCGAAGAGGCTTGCGAAGATCGCGAGCTGGCGTTGCCTCGACTCCCATCCGACACAATCTCGTCCTGCGAGCCGCCTGTGTGCAGGCCTTGCAGTTTCGCCGTGGTGGCGCTTCTCGGCGCCGTCGTCGAGACACCGGCTCCGTCTGCGGGGCTGCTCGATGCGAACGGCGCGAGCGGCGAGTCGACGAGGCGCCTGTCAGTGCGGGAGCCGGCGTTCGGCGGGTCGATATCGATCGCGATATGCTCGGGCGAGGACGGCGGAGATGCTGGGCTGGACGACGCGATGGACTTCAACATACAAGCAAGCCTCCTTGGAAAACGCGAACGGATAGCCCCGCCATAAACGCCGCCGCTGAGCATGCCGCCGCGAAAAAAGTCTTCGAGAATACGAGCCGCCGCGCCCGCCGCCCTATGCCAGCGGCGAAACGGCGGAGAAGAGGGCGAACGCCGGCGGCGCGCGGTTACCCGGCTTGACTGGCGCGCGATGCTATCCTCTCGTCCGATTCAACCCGGCGCGCGTGTCGCGCGACATCATCCATGACCGATCTCATCAAGCGCGCTTCGGCCGAGGCGCGCGCTTTCCGTGGCAAATCCGCCCGTTCATCCCGTCTCGAACGCGAAAGCGCGAGCATCAATGGCAAGCGTGCCGCGGCGCGCCGCGCGGCCGCACTCGACGACGCCCCGCGCATCGATGTGCCGCGCAAACCGCGATTCGCCCCCGTTACGTTCTCGGAAGAGGGCGGCGTCCGTTATCTGCATTTCGGTACTGAGTGGGTGCAAGGCGCAATGCGTATCCGAAAGCCCGATCACATCGAGCTCGAATACGCGCAGCAGATGATGGCGTGGCTGCTTTTTCTCGAAACGCCGAAGCGCATCGTCCAGCTCGGCCTCGGTACCGGCGCGCTCACGAAATTCGCCTATCGCTTCTTGCCGCGCGCGCGCGTCGACGCGGTCGAACTGAATCCCGCCGTCGTGGTTGCGGCCCGCACGATGTTCGCGCTGCCCTCCGACGATGCCCGCCTCTCGGTTCATGAAGCCGATGCCTGGGATTTCGTCAACGATCATGCGAACCGCGGCGACGTCGGCGTCATGCAAATCGATCTTTACGACGCGACGGCCCGCGGTCCGGTGCTCGACAGTGTGGCGTTCTATCGCGCCGTGCGGGCCTGCCTGACGAACGCCGGCATGGCGACGATCAACCTCTTTGGCGATCATCCGAGCTTCGTGCGCAACATGAAGCACTTGAAGGCTGCCTTCGACGGCCGCGTCGTCGCTTTGCCCGAGGTCCACGAAGGTAACCGCATCGTGCTCGCTTTCTCGGGGCCGGAGCTCGCCGTGCCGTTCACGGCGCTCAAATCGCGTGCCCGGCTGATCGAAGACAAGCTGGGCCTGCCGGCGCGCAAGTGGGTGAACGCGCTCGAAGCCGTCCAGCCGGAGCGCACGCCCGTCTTCTCCATCTGAGCCCGTGGCGGGGCGCTCGCTTGCCAGGGTCCTCCCCGCTTGACCGGCTGCGCGGCGCTCCTATACTCTTGCGAAGCTTTATAAGATGCCCGGGAACGCACCCGCGGGGGAGGCGGACCGGTCACGATACGGGTAGCAGCTTCGATAAAGAGTAAAAGAGGAGACGTCATGGCTCACAATGCCGACGCCAATCGAGCCGCCAAACACTGGCTCTGGCTGTTAGTCATCCCCTGGATCGCCATGATCTGGGTGCCGTCGTACAACAAGGTCGACCCACAGCTGTGGGGTTTCCCGTTCTTTTACTGGTATCAGCTCTTCTGGGTGCTCGTGAGCGCTGTCATCACGGCCTTCGTTTATCTGAAAACCAAGAATATCTCCAAGGCGAGCGCCGGAAACGGGGGCGCGCGATGAACGCCACCGCAACTATCGTCTTCGTTCTGTTTTTCGTCGGTGTCACGATTCTCGGTTTCTTCGCCGCGAACTGGCGTCGCGGCGACCTCGCTCATCTCGAGGAGTGGGGCCTGGGCGGCCGGCGCTTCGGCACGATCGTCACCTGGTTCCTGCTGGGCGGCGATCTCTATACGGCCTATACGTTCGTCGCCGTCCCGGCACTCGTGTTCGGCGCCGGCGCCATGGGCTTTTTTGCGCTGCCCTATACGATTCTCATCTATCCGTTCGCCTTCGTCGTGTTCCCGAAGCTCTGGGCCGTCGCGAAGCGCCATGGCTACGTGACCTCGGCCGACTTCGTGAGTGCGCGCTACGGCAGCCGGATGCTGGCGCTCGCTATCGCGGTGACCGGCATTCTCGCGACGATGCCCTACATCGCGCTGCAGCTCGTCGGCATCGAAGTCGTGATCGGTGCGCTCGGCTTCAATACGTCGGGCTTCGTGGGCGATCTGCCGCTCATCATCGCATTCGCGATCCTCGCAGCCTATACGTACACGTCTGGCTTGCGCGCGCCCGCAATGATCGCCGTCGTGAAGGATTTGCTGATCTACATCACGATCGCGGTAGCCATCGTGGTGATTCCGATGCAGTTGGGGGGCTTCTCCCACATCTTCAGCGCTGTGCCTCCGGCGAAACTGCTGCTCAAGGCACCGGATACCGCAAGCTTGAACGGCTACAGTGCCTACGCCTCGCTCGCGGTCGGTTCGGCGCTCGCGCTCTTTCTTTACCCGCACTCGATCACCGCGATTCTGTCGTCGTCCTCCGGCAACACGATTCGCCGCAATATGGCGATGCTGCCGGCGTACTCGCTCGTGCTCGGGCTGCTCGCGCTGCTGGGCTTCATGGCACTGGCATCGGGCGTGAAGGACATGCCGGAATTCGCGCCTTACTTCAAGGCTTTTGGCCCGAACTTCGCGGTTCCGGCGCTCTTCCTGCATTTCTTCCCGTCGTGGTTCGTCGGTGTCGCGTTCGCGGCAATCGGCATCGGGGCGCTCGTGCCGGCGGCGATCATGTCGATTGCGGCCGCCAATCTGTACACGCGCAACATCCACCGCGAGTTCGTCAACCGCAACATGACGCACGAGCAGGAGACGAATGTCGCGAAGCTGGTTTCGCTGATCGTGAAGATTGGCGCCGTGGCATTCATCCTGGGCTTGCCGTTGACTTACGCGATCCAGCTGCAGCTGCTCGGCGGAATCTGGATCATCCAGACGCTGCCGGCCATCGTGCTCGGCCTTTACACGCGTAAGCTCGACCACCGGGGCCTGCTCGCGGGCTGGGCGGTCGGCATCGGCATCGGTACCTGGATGGCGGCCTCGCAGAGTCTCAAGAGCTCGATCTTCACGCTGCACCTGGGCGGCATGGCGATTCCCGGCTACGCCGCACTCTGGTCGCTGATCGCGAATGTCGTCGTCGCCGTGGTTGTGAGCGTCATCGTTCGCGCGATTGGGATGAGCCTCGCCGAAGACCGCACGCGTCCCGAAGACTACCTCGACGCCATCGAAAGCTGAGCACGATCCCGCGCGCACCGCAGAGGTGAGCGGTGCGCGCGGCGCTACAATGTGGCGCCATGCTCACTCACCTCCGTCCGCGCACGCTCGTCGCGCGCCTCGCGCGCGCCGTCTCGTCCCCGTACTACCGCTATCGCTATGCGCGTGCTTTGCACGCCGTGCGCGTGGGGCTGGCGATGCTCGCCTCCATTCTCGTCACGACAGGCATTCATATCCCGAACGGGATCTGGGCGTCAGTGACCGTGCTCGTCGTGATCGGCGGCCTTCAGCATCACGGCAACATCCGCAAGCGTGCGGTCGAACGCGCGCTGGGCACCGTGCTTGGGGCCGGCGTCGGCCTCTTGTTGCTGGTTCAGTTGCACCTGATCGGCTCGATGCCGCTCATGTATGTGCTCATGTCGCTCGCGGCCGGCATCTGCGGCTATTTCGCGATCGGACGGCCCGGCTATATCGCGTTGCTGGCGGCGATCACGATCTGCATCGTCGCCGGTCATGGCGAGAGCACCATCGATACCGGCCTGTGGCGCACGCTCAACGTGTTGATCGGCATCGCCGTCGCACTCGCATTCTCGTTCGCGCTGCCGCTTTACGCGACTTACTCGTGGCGCTATCTGCTGGCGCGCAATCTGCGCGAATGCGCGCGTCTTTACACGCGTGTCGTTACCGGTGCGCCTGTCGATCCGGGCGAGCAGCTAGCCGCGTTCGCCGCGCTGGGGCAGCGGCTCGTCAAACTGCGCTCGCTCATGCCGTCGGTGGCCAAGGAGATCGATGTGCCGCTCAAGGAGCTCGAGTCGATCCAGCGGCTGCACCGTTCGATTTTGAGCGCGCTGGAAATGATGGCGACGGCGATGCGCGCCGAGCCGCGCAGCGCGGCAACGACCGCCCGCGACGATCGGCGCACCCCCAATATTTACGCGGTCCGCACGACGCTGATCGCGATCGCCCGCGCGTTGCGTTTCGGCTCGAATACCCGGAAGTGGCTGCCGGTCACCGGCGCCTGGCCGCCCGACGCGTTGCCTATCGTGGTGAGCGGCTCCGAAGCGCTAAACGGCCCGCAGTGGCTCGCCGAGCGCTTCGCCGCGCAGGTGGACGAACTACGCGTGCTGCTCGCGCGCACCGAGAGCCACTGGAATATCGAGCGGCGATCCGCTGTGGTGGCTCAGCACTGACCCGCTGCCTATCCCCGGACGCGGCGCCGCTGGCCGCTGCCGGGTGAGAGCGTCAGGCCGCCGCGCCTTCGGTCATCGGCTTTGCCGCCATGACCATCCACGGGATCCCGAACTTATCGGTCACCATGCCGAAGCCATTGGCAAAGAAAGTCGGTTGCCATTCGAGCCTGATTTGGCCGCCTTCGGCCAGCGCATCGAAGCGCGCCTTCGCTTCGGCCGGATCGTCTAGCGAAAGCGACAGGCTGAACCCCGTGTGGGACTCGGGCTGCTGACCGGGGTGGCCGTCGCTTGCCATCAGCACCGCCTCGCCGACCCGGAAACTCGTGTGCATGATCTGATCGCCGTGTTCTCCCTGAGCCGCATCGGCGCCGGGGGCCTCGTTGTTGCGCAACATGAACAGCACTTCGGCGCCCAGCTTGTCCCGGTAGAAGGCGAGTGCCTCCTCGCAGCGACCATAAAAGAAGAGATAGCTCTGGACCTGCATGATCGTCTCCTTGGGTGATGTTCGGTGGGGGCAACTCCGGGCCTGTCGCGCGGGCCGGCCTTCAGCGCAGCGTCTCGATCAGCTTTTCGAGCTTGATCGCGTCGGCTGCGAAGACACGGATGCCTTCGGCGAGCTTTTCGGTCGCCATCGCGTCGTCGTTGAGCTGAAAGCGGAACGACGGCTCGTCAACCGCGATACGCTCGATGGACGGGTCCGTTTCCATTTGCGGCGAAAGCTTGCGCTCGACCGGCTCCTTGCTGTCCTGCAGTTTTTGCAGCAGATCCGGGCTGATCGTCAACAAATCGCAGCCCGCGAGTTCGAGGATCTGGCTCGTCGTGCGAAAGCTCGCGCCCATGACTTCCGTCGGAAAGCCGAACTTCTTGAAATAAGCATAGATGCGCCGGACCGATTGGACGCCCGGATCGTTGGCGCCGCCCATCGTCGCTTCGTTCCAGTCGCTGCCGGCTTGTTTCTTGTACCAGTCGTAGATGCGACCGACGAACGGCGAGATCAGCTTCGCCCCGGCCTCGGCGGAGGCCGCCGCCTGCACGGGCGAAAAGAGCAGCGTCATGTTGCAGTTCACGCCTTCTTTTTGCAGCGCCTCGGCCGCGCGCACGCCTTCCCAGGTCGAAGCGAGCTTGATCAGGACGCGCTCGCGATCGACGCCGGCGGCCTTGTACAGCGCGATGAGTTCGTGGGCTTTGTCGATCGAAGCTTGCGTGTCGAAGGAGAGCCGGGCATCGACTTCCGTCGATACGCGCCCGGGAATGATCTTGAGGATCTCGGTTCCGAACGCGATGAGCAGATTGTCGATGATAGCCTTGGCCGGCCTGTCGGCGTGATCGCGCACGGTTTTTTCGAGCAGCGGCTTGTAGGCGTCTTTTTGCACGGCCTTGAGCACCAGCGACGGGTTCGTGGTCGCGTCGCGCGGCTTGTACTGCACGAACTGCTGGAAATCGCCCGTGTCGGCGACGACGGTCGTGTATTGCTTCAGTTGGTCGAGGGCAGTGGTCATGGCGGATGAGCGGGCCCGTAGCCCGTGCTGGAAGACGGTGAAAGGGTCGGGCACCGCGTCCGGCGCGCCGACGACAACTCTATTTTAGCGGCAGCGGCGAGCGGCGGTGTTTCTAAAGCCCGCGGGCACGGTTACTTACTGAGCGCGCGCATGGCCGTCTCGAGTCCGGCCAGCGTCAGCGGGTACATGCGCTCCCCGAGCAATTGCCTGATGATCGCGACCGACTGGCGGTACTCCCACAGTCCCTGCGGTTCGGGGTTCAGCCAGGCATGGTGCGGGAACTGGTCGGCCAGGCGGCGCAGCCAGACGGCCCCTGCCTCGGGATTGTTGTATTCGACGGAGCCGCCCGCTTGCAGCACCTCGTAGGGGCTCATGGTGGCGTCGCCGACGAAGACGAGCTTGTAGTCGGGCGTGAACTTGTGCAGTACGTCCCATGTGGCGATGCGTTCGAGATGCCGGCGGCGATTGTGTTTCCACAGGAAGTCATAGACGCAATTGTGGAAGTAGTAGAACTCGAGATGCTTGAATTCGGCCTTCGCCGCCGAAAAAAGCTCCTCGGTGCGCAGGATGTGATCGTCCATCGAGCCGCCGACATCGAGCAGCATCAGCACCTTCACCGTGTTGTGCCGCTCCGGCACCATCTTGAGGTCGAGCCAGCCGGCGTTGGCCGCCGTGCTGCGGATCGTATCGGGCAAGTCGAGCTCTTCGGCCGCGCCCTCGCGCGCGAAGCGGCGCAGCCGGCGCAGCGCCACCTTGATATTGCGCGTGCCGATTTCCACCTGATCGTCGTAGTCGCGATAGCCGCGCGCTTCCCAAACCTTGACCGCTGTGCGGTGGCCGGCGGATTCTCCACCGATGCGGACACCTTCGGGGTGATAGCCGCCATTGCCGAACGGCGAGGTGCCGCCCGTGCCGATCCACTTGTTGCCGCCTTCGTGGCGCGCTTTTTGTTCATCGAAGAGCGCCTTCAGGCGCTCCATCAACTTGTCGAGGCCACCCATCGCCTCGACCGCCGCCTTTTCCTCGGGCGTGAACTCGCGTTCGAGGCGTCGTTTCAGCCATTCAGGCGGCACGGCGACCATCGCCTCGGCAAGCTTCTCGGCACCGCGGAAATAGGCCGCGAAGGCCTGATCGAACTTGTCGAAATAGCGCTCGTCTTTCACGAGTGTGAGGCGGGCCAGGAAGTAGAACTCATCGAGCGACGGCGCAATCACGCGCGCGCGCAACGCCTCGACGAGCGTCAGATACTCCTTGACCGAGACGGGCAGGCGCGCCGCGCGCAACGTATAGAAGAAGTCGATGAGCATGGCGGACTGATCCGAAAAACGCGGCCGAACTCGCGGCTTACCGGTTATGCCGGTTCATGAAGACGAGCCGCTCGAGAAGGCTCACGTCCTGTTCGTTTTTCAGCAGCGCGCCGGCAAGCGGCGGCACGACTTGCTTGCCGTCGGGCGCGTGCAGCGCCTCGGGGGCGATGTCTTCGGCGAGCAGCAGTTTGAGCCAGTCGAGCAGCTCCGAGGTGGACGGTTTTTTCTTCAAGCCCGATACGCTGCGTAGCGAAAAGAAGCTTTCGAGCGCGGCATGCAGCAGATCCTCGCGGACGTTGGGATAGTGCACTTCGACGATCTTTTGCATCGTCGCCGGGTCGGGGAACTGGATGTAGTGAAAGAAGCAGCGGCGCAGGAATGCGTCGGGCAGCTCCTTTTCGTTGTTCGAGGTGATGACGACGAGCGGACGGTGGCGGGCACGTACGATCTCGCGTGTTTCATAGACGTGGAACTCCATGCGATCGAGTTCGCGCAGCAAGTCGTTCGGGAATTCGATGTCGGCCTTGTCGATTTCGTCGATGAGCAGCACGGCCGGCTCGTCCGATTCGAAGGCTTGCCAGAGCACGCCCTTGACGATGTAATTGGCAATGTCGCGCACGCGCGCGTCGCCGAGCTGCGAATCGCGCAGACGCGAGACGGCGTCGTACTCGTACAGGCCTTGCTGGGCTTTCGTCGTCGATTTGATGTGCCACTGAAAGAGCGGCATGCCGAGCGAGGCAGCGACCTCTTCCGCGAGCATCGTCTTGCCCGTGCCAGGCTCGCCCTTGATCAGCAGCGGCCTTTTGAGCGTCATGGCGGCGTTGACGGCGAGCTTGAGATCGTCTGTGGCGACGTATTGCGACGAACCTTCGAAACGCATGGCGACCGCTCTCGCGAAAAGAATCCAGTATATGCCAGAAGGCGCCGCCGCCTGCGGCACGATGTCGCAGGGCTATGCGCGAGCCTTTTCGGGCGGGGCCGGCGGGGGGTATTGCCGATGTGGACCGCGGCCATCCGTCGCGGTACAATTGCCGCGATTTTTTGGCCTCTTGGCCATTCCATAATGAAGCGCGGCGCGATACGATCTGTGCCGCCGCCCGGCAGCAGGTGTGCGGGCGCTCGTTTCCCCTCAGCCAGGTTACAAGCTATGAACTCTTTCGTCGGCAAACATGTCGTGACCGCAGCGCTTGCCGCGCTCGCGGGGTTCGCGCTGAACGCCCAGGCGGCCGATATCGTCGGCAATGCGAAGGCGGCTCAGGGCAAGGTCGCGATGTGTATCGGCTGCCACGGCATTGCCGATTACCGCACGGCTTATCCCGAGGTCTACAAGGTTCCGATGCTGGGCGGCCAGAACGCGCAATACCTGGCGAACGCATTGCACGGGTACAAGAAGGGCGATCGCCACTTCGACACGATGCATGCAATCGCGAGTTCGCTGACCGATCAGGACATCGCCGATATCGCCGCTTATTACGCGGCGCAGACGGCTTCGTCGCCGAACAATCCCGAAAAGTAACTGCGCGGTCGCTTCCAGCTCTTTCAGGCACTCTCATTTCGCGGGATAGGAGAATTCATGTACAAGCCCGATCAGGCACTTCGGACAATCGCCATGGTTGCGGGGGCGGCGATGGCCATCGGCGCGCTTGCCGTATCGAATCCGGCGGCCGCTGCGAGCGCATCGAATGGCAAGGCGCTCGTCGAGAGCCATAACTGCGCGGCGTGTCACGGTCCGAATCTGAACAAGCCTGTGACGCCGGAGTACCCGAAGCTCGCCGGTCAGCACTCGAGCTACGTCTACTGGGCTTTGAAGCAATACCAGATGGGCACCAGCAATCCGAAGCTCGGCCGCAACAACGCGATCATGCAGGCGCAGGTGCAAAGCTTGTCGCAAAGCGATATGAAGGATATCGCCGCTTATATCGAATCGCTCGACGGAGATCTCGTCCAGAAGAAGTAAGGGCGGCGTTCGTCCGGCGCGTGTCGTCCCCGTTCACCGGGAGCGCCGCGGCAACCAAGCAAACACCCCGCCGTGAGCGGGGTGTTTGCTTTTAGCGCGCCTGGCAACGAGGCGACGTGTCGTTGCCGAGGGCACGCGAGAGCGGCTCAGTCGCGCGATGCGCGCCGCTCGATGCGGGCGAGATAGGCGTCGGTATCGAGCGGCGCGTTATTGCGTTGTGCCTCCCAGATCGTTTCGCCCAAGCAGTCCATGATCGCGTGGTGTGCTTCGTGCGTCGAGCCGAGCCGCGCGACGAGCCGCTCATGCGCCGCACGGATGCCCGGCGGCTGATCGATCGAAAGCTGCTCGCTGATCGCGAGGTGCATCGACAGATGCAGATAAGGATTGGTGCGCCCGCTTTCGGGCGAATATTCGGCCGACGACGCGGCCGCTTCGTCGGCGACCTCTTCGTGATATTCCGGGTGCTCGACGATCCAGTCGGCCGCAATCGCTTCGAGCGGCGTGAGGATGTCACCTGCGCGCTGTTTGCGCCAAGTGTCGGTGAAAAAGCGTCGGACTTCGTCGCGGCTGGGATTGAACATCGTCGAAAGAGACAAGGTGCCCGTCGCGCGAGCGCGGGCGATGGCGCATTCGTGCCGACGGCGGGTGGCTGAAACCGGTATTCTACGTCGCGCGAGAGATTCCCTCATTTCGAATGTCCCGGTTTCCATGACCTCCCGTATCGATACGCTTTACGGCGCGGCGTTCGTCGCGCTGTCCGCCGCGGCATTTGGCGCGATGGCCATCTTCGCCCGCTACGCCTATGCCGGCGGCACTGACGTGCTGGGTCTGCTCACGTTGCGCTTTGCCATCGGCGGCGCCATCCTCGGCTGGACGGCGCGCCGCCGCGGTATGGTTTGGCCCAGAGGGCGCGCGCTGGCCGCGATCGCGGCGTTGGGGGCCGTAGGCTACGTCGGTCAGTCGCTCTGCTATTTCATTGCGCTGCAGCACGCGCAAGCGAGTCTCGTCGCGCTACTGCTTTATCTGTACCCCGCCTTCGTCACCGTGCTCGCGGCATGGTGGCTGCATGAGCGGCTCACCCCGGTCAAATGCGCGGCGCTCGTACTCTGCCTCGCGGGTACGGCGCTGATGGTGGGAGGCGGCCGCGGCGAGCCGCTCGGCATTGCGCTCGGGCTCGGCGCAGCGGTGATCTACTCGATCTATATCGTCGCCGGTACGCGTGCGACGCGTGGCATCGACCCCCATGTGACGACGAGCGTTATCTGCCTCGTAGCCGCTGTCGTGTTCGGCGCGCTGTCGCTCGCACGCTCGGCAGCGGGCGTGCCGCCCCACTGGCCCGCGACGGCCGGGGGCTGGGCCGCTGTCATCGCCATTGCGCTCATTTCCACGGTGCTCGCCATGCTCGCGTTCTTCGCGGGTCTCGCGCGGCTCGGTGCGGCGCGTACGTCGATGCTTTCGACGCTCGAACCCGTCGTCACCGTAACGCTCGCGTCGCTGCTGCTCGGCGAATCGTTGAGCGCCATGCAATGGGTCGGCGGCGCGTCGGTGCTCGGTGGCGTCCTCTGGCTCGTGCGTGCCGGCGGTGGGGCGTCGGAGGACGCGGTCGCGCTGGAGGCGAACCAGTAGGCGCGCAATCGGTTCACCGATCGGCCGGGCGCCTGCTCGCCGCTCAGAGTTCGGGCGGGGGCGTCTTCGGCTTGTACTCGCAAAGCGGCTCGATGACGCAGTGCCAGCATTCGGGCCGGCGTGCCTTGCAGACATAACGGCCATGCAGGATCAGCCAGTGATGCGCGTCGTGCCTGAACTCGGGCGGCGTGAACTTCTCCAGGGCCGCTTCGACGGCGCGCACATCCTTGCCCGGCGCGAGTCCGGTGCGATTCGCCACCCGGAAGATATGCGTATCGACGGCGATGGTCGGTTGGCCGAATGCCGTATTGAGCACGACGTTGGCCGTTTTGCGGCCGACGCCCGGCAGGCTCTCGAGCGCTTCGCGCTCGGCGGGGACTTCGCCGCCGTGTTTTTCGAGCAGCAGACGGCATGTCGCAATGGCGTTTTTTGCCTTGGTCCGATAAAGGCCGATCGTCTTGATGTAGTCGGCAAGACGCGCTTCGCCCAATTCGACGAACTGCTGCGGCGTATTGGCGACCGGAAAAAGCTTGCGCGTCGCTTTGTTGACGCCCACGTCGGTCGCCTGGGCCGAAAGCATGACCGCGATCAGCAGTTCGAACGGTGTCGTGTATTCGAGCTCGGTCGTCGGATGCGGATTGAGACTTTGCAGCGCTTCGTAAATGGCGCGACGTTTGGCGGCGTTCATGCGGTTCGCTTCAACGGGAAGAGGGCGTATCGGATTCGCCGGACGCGTCTTCGCGCGGTACGTCTTTGCCCGGCTCGTCCGATGTCGTGCGCAGGCGCTGGCGTCGTGCTTCGGCCGCATCGATTTGCGCCTGCACGCCCGGACTGACGTTGCTGACGTTCTTCGGCGCGACGCCTTCGGCTTCGAGGGCGGCTTTCTTCTGGCGCGCGCGTTCGAGCGCGGCCGCGATGATGGCGCGCTTTTTGGCGGCCGCTTCGTCTTCCGCGGTGGCGCTTGCGGGCGGTGCCGCAGCAGCGGGCGATGCCGCGGCGCGCCGGGCGGCCGCGCGCGCCTCGGCGGCTTCCCGCTCGCGCGCGATTCGTGCGGTGCGGCGGTCATGCCGCTTGCGCGCGGCTTCGGCCTGATCGGCGCTCCACGCCTGCCAGCCTGTCGCATCGCCGGTGACCGGCAGCATCGAGATGCAATCGACCGGGCAGGGCGCGACGCACAAGTCGCATCCCGTACATAGCGCGGAGATGACGGTGTGCATCAGCTTCGGTGCGCCGACGATCGCATCGACGGGACAAGCCTGCATGCAGAGCGTGCAGCCGATGCAAAGCGACTCGTCGATGAAGGCAACCGGCCGCGGGCGTTCGGCGCCGTTGGCCGGGTTCAGCGCAATGACGGGCTTGCCCAGGAGAGAGGCGAGCCGAGCCACGCCTTCCACGCCGCCGGGCGGGCATTGGTTGTAGCCCGCCTCGCCACGCGCGACGGCTTCGGCATAAGGGCGGCAGCCCGCATAGCCGCACCTCGTGCACTGCGTTTGAGGAAGCAGATCTTCGATGCGATCCGCGAGGGTCTTTCGGTCGGTCACGGTGGGAGGTTCTCGCCGCGGCGTGAAGCGGCATGACGCATATGGGCGTGTGCGCCCGGCGCACCATGGTGGCACGCGTTCTCACGGTGCGCGCAAAGCCGGCATTATCGCCGATTTCCCGGGTTGCCATCGGCAAGCCATGTGCCATAATCGAAGCGCTTTTCGCATGACCGCTTAATAAGGGGTATCTCCCACGAAAAGGCGCGTCCATTGCATGCAGCCGGTGTAGGGTGCCAGGAGGAGCCGGCAGCGTGACGCGGACACCGCGGCGCACGAAGCAAAGGCCACCATGAACCAGCTGAAAATCAAACGTGATCCCGAGGGCACCCGGCGCCGGATTCTGCTGGCGGCGGCTGAGGAATTCGCAAATGGTGGCTTGTTCGGCGCCCGTGTCGATCAGATCGCCCGTCGCGCCGAAACGAACGAACGCATGCTCTATTACTACTTCGGCAGTAAGGAGCAGCTGTTCACGGCTGTTCTGGAGCATGCATTCAGCGCACTGACGGAGGCCGAAAAGGCCCTCGATCTGTCCGGCATCGCCCCCGTGGAGGCCATGACGCGGCTTGCCCACTTCGTCTGGGACTACTACCGCGATCATCCGGAGCTGCTGCGGCTCGTCAACAACGAAAATCTCCACGAGGCGCGGTATCTGCAGAAATCGACGCAGATTCGGGACATGATTTCGCCGATCGTCGCAACGCTGTCGTCGATTCTCGAGCGCGGCCAGCGGGCCGGACTCTTTCGCGCGAACGTGGACCCCCTGCGCTTTTATGTGACGCTCTCGGGCCTCGGCTATTACATCGTCTCCAACCGTTTCACGCTGCAGGCCACGCTAGGCCGCGATTTCGATGCGCCCGCGGAGCGCAGCGAAATCGTGCGCATGAATACCGAACTGCTGCTCGCATACCTCATGCGGCGTTGAAACACAAAGGCGCCGAATAGGCGAACGGGCGGCCTGGGCCGCCCGTTCGACGAAGCACTGGTAAAAAGCGATGGCGAGTCGGCTCAAGCCTCTACGGGCTCGGCTTTGTGCCTGGATTCCTTGTTGTGCTCGAGGATGAAATCGCGCAGTTGCGGATAGATGATCGTGCGCCAGCGCCGGCCCGAGAAAATGCCGTAGTGGCCGCACTTTTCCGCCGTGAAATGGCGTTTGCGCGCTGCCGGAATCCCCTTGCACAGTTGATGCGCGGCGCGCGTCTGTCCGCAGCCCGAGATGTCGTCGAGCTCGCCTTCGATCGTGAAGAGGGCCGTGCGCTTGATGTCCTGCGGACGCACCAGCTCGCCATCGATTTCCCATGTGCCCTCGGCCAGGCGGAATTCCTGGAACACGATGCGAATGGTGTCGAGGTAATACTCGGCCGCCATATCGAGGACAGCGTTGTACTCATCGTAAAAGCTGCGATGCGCTTCCGCGTCTTCCTCGTCGCCGCGCAGCAGGCTTTGATAGAAATCCCAATGCGAGGCGGCATGGCGCTCGGGGTTCATCGCCACGAAGCCCGAATGCTGAAGGAAGCCGGGATAGACGTGACGCCCCACCCCGGGGTAGTTTTGCGGCACCGTGTGGATCACGTTGTTCTCGAACCACTCGTACGAGTGCTGCATCGCCAGCGAGTTCACCGACGTGGGGCTGCAGCGCGCGTCGATCGGGCCGCCCATCATCGTCATCGTGCGCGGCGTGTCCTCGCCGCGGCTCGCCATCAGCGAGATGGCAGCCAGCACCGGCACCGTCGGCTGACAGACCGACAGCACGTGCAGATTCTTCGCGCCGATATAGCGGATGAACTCCTGGATGTAGGTGACGTAGTCGTCCAGATGGAACGGACCGTTCTCGATCGGGACCATCCGTGCATCCATCCAGTCCGTGATGTAGACCTTGTGGTCCTGCAACAGCGTGCGGACCGTGTCGCGCAATAGCGTCGAGTGATGGCCCGACAGCGGTGCGCATACGAGCACGACCGGTTCGTCCTTCAACTGTGCGACCGCCTCGCTATCGTCGGCGAAACGCTTGAAACGCAGCAGACGGCAAAACGGCTTCTCGACGATCGTTTGTTCGATGATCGGGATGTTGTGGCCGTCCTTGACAATCTGGCGAATGTTGAACTCCGGCTTTTCGTAATCCTTTCCGAGCCGATAGAGCAACTCGTAGGCGGCGGAAAACCGGGTGGCGCCCGGCACATAGGCCAACGGACTCGCCGGGTTCGCAAATGAGCGGGAGGCGGCCTCGGCCCAGGCCGTCAACGGAGTCAAGAGCGCGCGCTGAAATTCGTAGAGCTGGTAAAGCATGGTGAAAGGCTCCCGCGTGTGGTCACTGAAGTATTACGCGGCGTTTCGGCGTCGCGGCATGCCGTGCTGAAAAAGTCTGCCTAATTCCGAACCGGCTCGTCGATGATATAGGACAAACATGGCTAGCTGCAACGCAGCAAATTCTCAACCTGACCGGGATTTTCCCGGATGCAGTCTCGCGCTGAGGTGCCGATATGCGGTATAGCCGAAGGCTGATTGAAAGATTCGCTGAATGCCGCATGCGCTGCAAAACGCCGGCGCGGCACGCGTGGCGGGCGCCGCGCGGCGTTCATGCGGCATTGCCGCTTTCCTTCGATTGCGAGCCGTTTCGTGGATGGCCGGTGGCATGCGTCATTTCCTGCTCGTGCCGCATCAGATTCAAGCCCGTGTGCACGAGCGCAACATGCGAGAAAGCTTGCGGAAAATTGCCTGTGAAGCGCTTGACGCGAGGATCGTATTCCTCGGCGAGCAGGCCGACATCGTTCGCGAGGCCCACGAGGCGCTCATACATGGCATGCGCTTCGTCGACCCGGCCCTGCAGCATCAAATTGTCGACGAACCAGAAACTGCAGGCGAGGAACGTGCCTTCGCCCGGCGGCAAACCGTCGTCGACTTCGGACGTGTGATAGCGCACGACGAGCCCATCGCGTAGCAGCGTGCGCTCGATGGCAGCGACCGTCGAAGCGACGCGCGGGTCGTCCGGCGGTAAAAATCCGACGAGCGGGACCAGCAGCAGGCTGGCGTCGAGGTCGTCGCCGCCGTAGACCTGCGTGAATGCATTGCGCTCCGGGTTGAAGCCGTGGCGGCAGACATCGGCATGGATGGTGTCACGGAGCTCGCGCCAGTGCGCCACCGGGCCGTCCAGCTTGAATTTTTCCGCCGATTTGACCGCGCGATCGAAGGCGACCCACGTCATGACCTTGGAGAAGGTGAAATGTCGCCGGCCGCTGCGCACCTCCCAGAGCCCTTCGTCCGGTTCTTGCCAGATCGTCTCCAGATGGTCGAGCATGACGCGCTGCACGGCCCACACCGATTCGTTCGTGTGCAAGCCGCCGACGCGCGCCAGATGCAGCGCATTCATCACTTCGCCGTAGACATCGAGCTGCAGCTGGCCGACCGCCATGTTGCCGATGCGCACCGGTTTCGCGCCGAGATAGCCCGGCAGCCAGTCGATCTCGGATTCCGGCAACCGCCGTTCTCCGGCGAGCCCATACATGATCTGGACCTGCGCCGGCGAGCCGGCCAATGCGCGTTCGAGCCAGGATCGCCACGCGCGCGCTTCGTCGTAATAACCGCAGCGCATGAGCGCGAGCAACGTGATCGTCGCATCGCGCAACCAGCAGTAGCGGTAATCCCAGTTGCGCGTGCCGCCCAGCAGTTCAGGCAGCGATGTCGTCGGTGCGGCAACGATCCCGCCCGTCGGCGCATAAGCAAGCGCCTTCAGCGTGATCAGCGAGCGCATGATAGGCGCCGCATAGCGGCCCGTTACCTCGCAGCGCGCCGTCCAGTCGCGCCAATGATTCTCGGTGCGCGCGAGCGCGGAGAAAGGATCGGTGGCCGGCGGCATGCGCTGATGCGACGACGAATACGCGAGCGTAAACGGTATGCGCTCGCCCTCGGACACCGTGAAATCGGCGACTGTGTGCATGTTCTCGCCATGCAATTCGACATCGGTGCGCAAGACGGCCATGTCGGGTCCCACGACGGCGCGTATGCCGTTGCCATGCGTGAGTCGCGTCACCCAGGGCACGGAGAATCCGTAATCGAATCGCAGTGTGAGCGACATACGCATCGGCACGCGGCCGCGCCGGCCGATGACGATGCGCACGAGTTCCGACCATCCGTTGCCGGGCGGCATGAAATCGATCACGGTCACGGCGCCCTCGGCCGTCTCGTAATCGGTTTCAAGGACCAACGTGCCGTCGCGGTAGCACCGGCGGCTCGTCTGCACCTCGCCTGCCGGGGCGAGTTGCCAGGAGCCGTGTTCGGGCGCGCCGAGCAGTGCGGCGAAGCAGGCGGCGCTGTCGAAGCGCGGCCAGCAGAGCCAGTCGACCGAACCGTCGCGGGAGATGAGCGCGGCCGTGTGGCCGTCGCCGACGAGCGCATAGTCTTCGATGAGTGCGGGCATGTCGTGTCGTAAGCGATAGGAGCCGGTGCGGCTATGGGGCGTTGCCAACGTTGCCGGCTGCTGGCTACAATCAAACTCCGGGGATCAAGGCTGAAAGTGCGACGTCGAACGACGATGCAAGCGGGAACAACACCGCGTGCGCGGCGCGCTTCGGCCAGTCATGCTTCTGTGACGCTCATTCACTACAAGGATTGACGCCATGCAGAACCCGTCCAAAACCGATTGCATCGCTATTCTGTCCGCCGCTCGCGAACTTCGCGACGGTAGCTTGATTTCCCTCGATCCAAAGGCGCTCGGCTTGTCGCGCAACGGCATGGATACCGCCATGTCGTTTCTGCTCGAGCGCGCCTGTTTCACGTCGCACCAGCAAGCCGATGGCCATTATGCGGTCGGCGCGCTTTCGCTGCAGGGAAAGCTGCGGCTCGAGCAACTTGCCAACGGATGAAGTCGACCGAACCGGCGGCCAGCCGACGCCCGGGCGGCGTCAGAACCGCAAGTGCTGCGATGCGGGGCCGAACAACCCCAGTAATCCGATGATGATGAGGTAAAGCGCGACGATGTAATTCAGGAGTCGCGGCACGATCAGAATCAGGATGCCGGCGATCAGCGCGGCAAGGGGTCCCAGACTGACGGAAATGTTCATGGCGAAGCCTCGCACAGATTGATCGGGTGGGCGCTTTGCGCTCGCGGCGAGGTGAGCCTCTCGACGAAGGAGCTTCGATGCCGAGCCAGCTTTCCTCGATCCGGCCGCCAAGGCGGCCGGCCTTGCCCCGCGTTTTGTCGTGCCCTTCGTCCGACCTCGCGGAGGGACGGGCCGGCACTCGAGGGTCAGACAGCGATTCGCGTGCCCGTACCCTCAGAGCCGTGTCGGGCCGAAAAGGTTTCGCGCTCACGTCGGCTCTGGCGGCCCTGGCGGCGCTCGCAGTGGCGCCCTCGGCGGCGCATGCGGGCAGCGACGCGCAAGGGGCCGCGAGCTACGACCTGCTCGTCGGCACCTACACGAATACCGGTAAGAGCAACGGCATCCACGTCTACCGGTTCGATCCGCAAAGCGGCGCCGTGTCGCCGCTTTCGTCCGTACAAACGGTCAATCCATCGTATCTGCTCGTCGGTCGCGGTAACCGGACTATCTATGCGGTGAACGAGCTGCCTGGGGACAATGGCCCGGCCACTGAGCACGGTGGCGTCAGCGCGTTCTCGTTCGATGCGGTGAGCGGTCAGTTGAAGCTGCTCGATCAAGTCTCGTCGCAAGGCAACGATCCTTGTTATCTGAGCCTTTCGCCCGACGGCAGGTATCTGTTCGTGGCGAACTACTCGGTCGCCTCCGATCCCGGCGGCAGCTTCGCTGTACTTCCGGTCAAGGGCGACGGCAGCCTCGGCGACGCGGTGCTGAGCGTTCATCATGACGGCCGCGGCCCGATGAAGGGGAGGCAGGACAGCGCGCATGTCCATTCGACGGTCATGTCGCCCGACGGGCGCTACCTCTTCGCGCAAGACCTCGGCACCGACAAACTTTACGTGTACCGATACACGCTGGATGGCAGCCGCGGCCTGCTGAGTCCCACCGAAACACGATATGTGCAAATGGGAGCCGGTTCGGGCCCGCGGCACCTCGTCTTCGACGCGCTCGGGAAATATGCCTATCTGACGAGCGAGCTCGCCGCCACCGTGACGGTGCTGCGATACCGCGATGGCACACTGGAAACGCTGCAGACGCTGCCGCTCGCCGCGTCCGGTTTCAAGGGCAAGCAAGGCGCGGCTGCCGTTCACCTGTCGCCCGATGGACGCTTTCTTTATGTATCGAATCGCGGGGACGCGAATGAAATCGTGATTTTTGCGGTGAATTCGGGCGATGGGAGCCTGACGCTCGTCAGCCGCCAGTCGACGCTCGGACGGACGCCGCGGGAGTTCGCGATCGACCCGAGCGGTCATTGGCTCATCGTCGGCAACCAGGAAAGCGATACCGCGTATGTTTTTCGGCGCGATCCGCAGACCGGGAAGCTCGAGCCGAACCCGGCGCGGCTTGATGTCGGGGCACCCGTGGATTTCAAGTTCACGCCTGCGTCATGAGGGCGTGATGCCGTGACGCCGTGACGAATCGCGCAAGAGGCGCGCATACAAAGAGAGCCTGCGCATCAGAGCACACGCGCAGGCTCGAAGCTACCGCCTCACGGGGGGCGGGGCGGCAGGGGATGAAACGGCGCCGGAGCGTTGTGCGTCAGCGATTCCGGCCTGCGTTGGGTATGCAATGCCCATGCCGGTTCATCGATGCGCACGCCGCAAGCGCGCCGCGTCGCGGGTCGCAGCGGCGCCCACTGCCGTTGCGCCTGCCGCGAGGCGGCTCGACCCGCTAGTTCTTGCAACCCCCGCGCAGCTTTTACAGCAAGGCGTCCGTCATTGCTCCGGTCCCGGCGGGGCCAGGACTTCGCGGCTGCCGTTGACGCTCATCGAAGAGACGAGGCCCGCGGCCTCCATCTGTTCGACAAGCCGCGCAGCCCGGTTGTAGCCGATGCGCAACTGCCGCTGCACTGAGGAAATCGAGGCGCGGCGCGTACGCACGACGAACGCCACCGCCTCGTCGTAAAGCGGATCGGCCTCGGCGTCGGGCGCATCGCCGAACAGGTCTTGAGGCGCGCCTTCGGTCGCCGGACCGTCGAGTATTCCGTCCTCGTATTGCGGCTCGCCGAATTGCTTCAGATGCTCGACGACGCGGTGTACTTCCTCGTCGGCGACGAATGCCCCATGGACGCGCTGCGGGTAGCCCGTACCGGGCGGCAGAAACAACATATCGCCTTGCCCGAGCAGCGATTCGGCGCCCATCTGGTCGAGAATCGTACGGGAATCGATTTTCGACGAAACCTGGAAGGCCACCCGGGTAGGAATATTGGCCTTGATGAGCCCGGTAATGACGTCGACCGACGGACGCTGCGTGGCGAGAATCAGGTGGATGCCCGCTGCACGGGCCTTTTGCGCGAGACGCGCGATCAGCTCTTCGATCTTCTTGCCGGCCACCATCATGAGGTCGGCCAGCTCGTCGATGACGACGACGATGAGCGGCAGCGTCGAAAGCGGCTCGGGCGCGTCCGGTGTCAGCGAGAAAGGATTCGTCAACTTTTTCCCGGCCGCGTCGGCGTCGCGCACCTTCTGGTTGAACCCCGGGAGATTGCGCACGCCGACGGCCGACATCAGCCGGTAGCGCTTTTCCATTTCGCCGACGCACCAGTTGAGCGCGTTGGCGGCGAGCTTCATGTCCGTGACGACGGGCGCGAGCAGGTGCGGGATGCCTTCGTAGACCGACAGCTCGAGCATCTTCGGGTCGATCATGATGAGCCGCACTTCCTCGGGTGTCGCCTGGTAGAGCAGCGAAAGAATCATTGCGTTGATCGCCACCGATTTGCCCGAACCGGTCGTGCCCGCGACGAGCATGTGCGGCGCTTTCGCCAGATCGGTCACCACGGGGTGGCCCGTGATGTCCTTGCCCATCGCGATCGTCAGCTTCGAACCCGAACCGCGATAGGCGTCGGCCTCGAGGATTTCCGAGAGGCGGATTGTCTGGCGCTTAGCATTCGGCAGTTCGAGCCCCATGCAAGTCTTGCCGGGGATGGTTTCGACGACGCGCACCGATGTGAGGCCGAGCCCGCGCGAAAGGTCCTTCATGAGGCCGACGATCTGGCTGCCGCGCACGCCGAGTGCCGGCTCGACCTCGAAGCGTGTGATGACGGGGCCCGCTGTGGCACCCACCACGGTCACAGGCACCTTGAACTCTTGCAGCCGTTGCTCGATCAATTGGCCGGTCTGGGCGAGACGTTCGTCGGAGACGGGCTCGGCCTGGGCCGTGGCGCGCTCGAGGAGCTCGAGCGGGGGTAACTCGGTCGGCGTTGCCGCAGGCGCGTGGAACGCGAATTCGGCCGCGCCGTGGCCACGCAGAGATGCCCGCGGGCCGGAAGCCGCTGGCGCGCTGGCTTCTGCGGTCAGGGGCGTGTGCTCGGGCGAGCGTTCGGTGAGCGGCGTCTCGGTAGCGCGTGTTTCGGCAGAATCTCTTTCGGCGAACGATGGATCCGCCCAAGGGGGAGCTGCCGAAGCTGGATCCGCGGAAGACGGATCGGCTGGGGCGGCTTCGGCGGACGATGTTTCGGCGAACGGCATGTCCCCCACGGGAGGCTCGGCGCGCGATGCTTGCGCGGATGCTGTTTCCGGGGGGAGCGCATCGTCATCTGGTGCTTCGACATGCGGTGCGCCGGTTGGCGGTACGTCAGGGGAGAGTGGGTCGCCAGCCTGTGTACCGACATCGAGCCCGACGCCATCATACGGCGGCGCGGGAACTGGCTCGCGCGCGGGTTCGCACTGGGTCGGCGGTTCCGGCTTCACCGGCTGCGGCGCGTTTGCGCGCGTCTCCGGCGATGCCGCCTGTGGCACCTCCGGCGCCCGCTCGGAAGCGTCATCGCGAGCGACCGACGCGCCGCGCCGCGCAAGGCTGACGCCGGCAAGCGCCGTCCATTGCGCGGCGTTTGCTTCGATTGCGCGCAGCGTTTCGAGCACACCGGGCGATGGGGCGGGCGTCGCGGCACGCTCGGGGGCGACGTTGGCCATATCGAAGTCGATGGGCGCACGCGCCGTGCGCGGACCTGCATTTGCCGAAGCGGCTGCCCGTGCGCGGGCGTGCGGCGTCTGAGGGGATCGATCGGCGCCCGAAAACGGCGTTGACGTGCTCGTGAGGTTGCCCGTCGCAGTTTGCGGCCGCGTCGCTGGCCGTCTCGGTACTGCGTCGGTGACCGACGCAGTTCGCCCGGCCGATAGGCTTTTTGTCGCCGCAGGCGATGCCGCGGCCGCGCTCGGGCGAATCGTCGACGTGGCGGGCGGCTGCCATGCGGTCGGTCGCGCGTATCGCCCGGTCGGTTTCGGCGCCATCGGATTCACCGTGGCGAGGCGCCCGGGGTTGCCGCTCGCGCGTGAACGGGGCGCTTCGTCGCGCGCGCCGCTCGGCATGCGGGAGGGCTGGGAGCGTTGCCCCTCGCGGCCCAGGCGAAGGCCCAGGCCGAACGCTCGATCGGCCGCGGCGAGCGTGTCCAGCCAGCGAAAACCAAGCAGCCAGGGCAACGCGACGACCAGCAGTACGAGCATCAGCAGCGGCGCGCCGATGCGCCCGGCGAGGCGGCCCGCACCGCTCATCACCAGGTGCCCGAGCGCATCGCCGGCAGGCGAGAAGAGCGCGGCTTCGAGCGCGCAACTCGCGGCGAGCACGCATACGAAGCCGAGCCATAGGCGAATCGTCCCGGGGCCGCGCAAGCCATCGCCGCCGGGCAGCGCCGCCTTGATCAGACGCCACAAAAAGGGAAGAAACCAGAAGGCAGAGACGCCGAACCAGCCCAGAACGACCGTATGCATGCGAGAGCGAGAACGAGACGAGGAAGCGCCAAACCCGGCGAGTTTAACCGTTAGCGGGCCGCAACGCTTCGGTTGCCGGCCCGATGCCTATCGGCCGGCTGCCTGGAACGTGAGTGTCGCCCCGTCGGCGGTGACGATTTGCAATTGAGGAGGGGAGTGCCATTGCACGCCGGTTTTGCCGACATGCGTCGATGCATCGAGATAGTCGCGTTCGAGCGCGTCGCGCGAGCTGCCGCATGCCATGCGCGTCGTCACGAACGTACCGAACGAGAGCTGACCGTCTCTCAGCGTATACACCCCGTTGAACCGGTTGCAGCCGGCGAAGCCGTGCGCGCGGCGCTGACCCTTGGCCGTCGACAGGACGAGCGTGGGGCGTACATCGAGGCCGAGTGCGGCTACGTCGCGCTCGCGGCCGTCGGCCGTTTTCCAGGCGGCGAGCGTCCAGCTCGTGTCGTCGAGCAACTGAACCGCGGCGCGATTGAAGGGATCGCTCGGCGGCGCGGCCGAATCAGGGTGCGTCGGCATTGCGCAGCCCGCAAGCGCCGCAGCCATGAGCGCGAGCGACACCCGGAAAGCGTATCTTGCCGCCCGCTGCGGCGCGATGAACGAACTCGGCATGACTGGCGTCTTTCCTTCGGTGTGCTGGCGAAGGCGTAAGGGTAACGCACTCCGGCGAGCGTCAGGCGGATTGCGCGCATGCTAGCATCGCGCTTTCCCGCATTACCGCTCACCCGCTTCACGAACGAGGTTTCGCCATGCAGATCGGTCAACGAATCGGCACGCCGCTCACGCCCGGCGCCACGCGCGTCATGCTGCTCGGCGCCGGCGAGCTGGGCAAGGAAGTCATCATCGCCTTGCAGCGGCTCGGTGCCGAAACCATCGCCGTGGACCGCTATCCGAACGCGCCGGGCCATCAAGTCGCGCACCGCGCGCATGTCATCGACATGACGGATCCGGCTGCCATCGCCGAACTCGTGCGCGTCGAGCGGCCGCATCTGATCGTGCCCGAGATCGAGGCGATCGCCACCGATGCGCTTGCCGAAATCGAAGCAGCGGGCCTCGCCGAAGTCATCCCGACCGCGCGTGCCACACAGCTCACGATGAATCGCGAAGGCATTCGCCGGCTGGCGGCCGAGACGCTCGGGCTGCCGACGTCGCCTTATGCGTTCGCCGAATCGTTCGACGCCTTCAAGGCGGCGGTGGCCCGTATCGGCTATCCGTGCGTGGTCAAGCCCGTGATGTCGTCTTCGGGCAAGGGGCAGTCGGTCCTCGAGAGCGAGGCCGACCTCGAGCCCGCGTGGCAATACGCGACGGCGGGCGCGCGCGTGAACGTGGGACGCGTCATCGTCGAAGGCTTCGTCACGTTCGACTACGAGATCACGCTGCTCACGGTGCGCGCCGTCGATCCGCGAACGGGCACCGTCGAAACATCGTTTTGCGAGCCGATCGGCCACCTGCAGGTGGCGGGAGACTACGTCGAATCGTGGCAACCGCAGCCGATGTCGGCTGCGGCGCTCGCCCGCTCGCGGGAGATCGCGCAAAACATCACCGGCGCGCTGGGTGGCCGTGGCGTTTTCGGCGTCGAACTCTTCGTGCGCGGCGACGAAGTGTGGTTCTCCGAAGTCAGTCCGCGTCCGCATGACACCGGGCTCGTCACGCTGCGCTCGCAGCGCCTGTCGGAGTTCGAGTTGCACGCGCGCGCGATTCTCGGCCTGCCTGTCGATACCGCGCTCGTGGCGCCCGGCGCATCGGCGGTGATCTACGGCGGATTCGATGAAGCAGGCATTGCATTCGAAGGTGTGCGCGAAGCGCTGGCCGTTCCCGATTCCGACTTGCGCCTTTTCGGCAAACCCGAAAGCTTCAAGAAGCGGCGCATGGGCGTGGCGGTGGCGACGGGTGGCGACATCCGCGAGGCGCGCGAGCGTGCGAAGGCAGTGGCTTCGGCCGTGCGGCCCGTGTCGACGCGCTAGGGCGTTATCCGGGGCGCTGGATCGCCGCAATGTGCGGTTGCGGCTCGCGTCACCGCGCGGTGCTACAATACCGGCCTTTCCGGCGGCACATGTCTGCAGCCGGGTACGGCCACGCCCATTGGCGCGGCCGTAGGGTCTGTTTACATATGGAACGCACGTGCGAATGCCCGAAATCGCCCGCAGGGCAAGGAGTGAGGAGCGCCGTTTGGCCGAGCCAAACAAGCGACGATCGACGCCGCCATGCGGGCGATTTCGGGCATTCCCCTGGAATGAATTTTCAGTTTGGGGTTGCCACGAGAACGGCCGCTCGCCGCGTTGCGCTCCTTGCGAATACGTCCAGTATTCGCGGCGTCGCGCGCCTCGCGAGCGGCCGTTCTCGTGGCAACGCACGTGCGTTTCATATGTAAACAGACCCTCGCCGGCGTCGATGCCGCCGAGCCGCCTCCGTGGCCCATGGGCCGCCTGCCGCGCGCGACCGACGCGCGGCGCCTGAGCGGCGCACTTTTAGCGAACGCCACTATGTCAGATCCCGCTGCCCAGTCCACCGTCGCGACCTTTGATCAGTTCGGCCTTGCCGCCGACATCCTCAAAGCGGTCGTCGAGCAGGGCTACACCACGCCCACGCCGATTCAGGCGGAGGCGATTCCGGTCGTCCTCGCCGGCCGCGACGTGATGGGCGCCGCCCAGACCGGCACCGGCAAGACGGCGAGTTTCTCGCTGCCGATCATCCAGCGGCTGTTGCCGCAGGCGAGCACGAGCGCCTCGCCCGCGCGGCATCCGGTCCGCGCGTTGATCCTCACGCCGACTCGCGAGCTCGCCGATCAGGTTGCCGCCAACGTGCATGCGTACGCCAAGCACACGCCGATCAGAAGCGCGGTGGTGTTCGGCGGTGTCGACATGAACCCGCAGTCCGCCGAGTTGCGGCGCGGCGTCGAAATTCTGATCGCCACGCCCGGGCGCCTGCTCGATCACGTGCAACAAAAGACGGTCAATCTCGGCCAGGTGCAGATGCTCGTGCTCGACGAAGCGGATCGCATGCTCGACATGGGGTTTCTGCCCGATCTGCAGCGCATCCTGAATTTGTTGCCGAAGGAGCGCCAGACGCTGCTCTTTTCAGCCACGTTTTCGCCCGAGATCAAGAAGCTCGCGGCGACCTACCTGCGCAACCCGCAAACGATCGAAGTCGCTCGCAGCAACTCGACGGCGACCAATGTCACGCAGATCGTCTACGAAGTGGCCGAAGGCGACAAGCAAGGCGCCGTCGTGCAGTTGATTCGCGAGCGCGGACTCAAGCAGGTCATCGTGTTTTGCAACAGCAAGATCGGCGCGGGGCGGCTTGCCCGGCAGCTCGAGCGCGATGGTGTCGTGGCCTCCGCGATTCATGGCGATAAATCGCAAAACGAGCGGATGCAGGCGCTCGACGCATTCAAGCGCGGCGAGATCGAAGCGCTGGTTGCCACCGATGTGGCCGCGCGCGGTCTCGATATCGTGGAACTGCCCGCGGTCATCAATTTCGATCTGCCGTTCAACGCCGAGGACTACGTCCACCGCATCGGTCGTACGGGGCGAGCGGGCGCATCGGGCGATGCGCTATCGCTTTGCAGCCCTAACGAACGCAAGCAGCTCGCCGATATCGAGAAGCTCATCAAACGTCCGCTCGTCATTCAGCCGCTCGCGGTCGATGCGCCTCCGCGGCATCCGCGCGAGGAGCGCGCGCGGCGCGAGCGCGACGATCGCCCCGGCCGTCGCCGCGCCGCGCCTGCCCATGATCGGCCGGTGCACCGGCATTCGCACGCGCCGGTCGACGATTTCTTTTTCAAACCCTACGAGCCTTCGCCGTCGGCACTCCAGCACGACGAAGCGCGCGCCGCCGAACCCGCAACACCGTCGAAGACGGCACCCAAACAGCCGCTCGCCGCGCTGCTGGGCGGCTTCGGCATGCCCCGCCGCAACTCGTCCTCTTCCTGAGCTCGACGCGGCGGCAGTTATCGCCGCGGCACTTCGAAACGCCGAGCCCAGAGCGTGGTGGCTTCCTCGTGAAACGCCGCGAGTGTCGTCGCGTTCCAGTTACCGCTCGCGGGTACGAGATCGAGATGACGCGCCGCATCTTGCAGCGCGGGCAGCGGCCGACTGACATCGAGCGGGGCAGCGCCGGTTTGCTTGCTGAGCTTTTCGCCATTCGCGTCCGTGACGAGCGGCACGTGCAGGTAGGCGGGCTCGGGCAGGCCAAGACACCGTTGCAGATAGATCTGGCGCGCGGTCGAATCGAGCAGGTCGGCACCGCGCACGACATGCGTAATGCCCTGATCGGCATCGTCGACGATGACGGCGAGTTGGTAGGCCCATTGTCCATCGGCGCGCTTCACGACGAAGTCGCCTACTTCCGTGGCGAGATCCTGCTGTTGGACGCCTTGCCAGCGGTCCTCGAACGAAACGATCGCCGCCGCCCCATCGGGCACCCGCACGCGCCACGCGCGCGCCGGCTTGCCGGCGAGCCCGCCACGGCAGGTGCCAGGGTAGGCCAGCGTCGCATGGCGCGCGCTGCGGCTTGCCAGCGAATCGGCAATTTCCTTGCGCGTGCAGCCGCACGGATAGACGAGTCCTGTCGCGCTGAGCTGCGCGAATGCGCGGGCGTAAAGGGCCGTGCGCGTGCTTTGCCAGACCGGCGGCTCGTCGGGCTGCATGCCGAAGCGTTCGAGCGTCGCGAGGATCTCCCGGTCGGCGCCTGGCACCGTGCGCGGGCCGTCGATATCCTCGATGCGAACGAGCCAGGCGCCGCCGTGTGCGCGTGCATCGAGCCAGCTCGCGAGTGCGCCCACGAGCGAGCCGAAGTGCAGGGGACCGGTCGGCGAAGGGGCGAACCGGCCGCGATAGGCGGCTCGCGACGCAGTGCAGCCGACGGCGGCCGCAGCGGTTTGCCCGGCCTGAGCGGTCATGATCGACCGGCTCAGGCAGCCCGCGCCGACTCGCGCCGCGGATGGCAGGCCGGGCAGTACTTGCCGGCTTCGTAAAGCGGCGAACGCTGCGCTTCTTGCGTCACCACGGCACGGCAGCCGAAGCACTGGGTCGTCGGCGTCGGCTCGAGCCGCGGATCGACCGCGGTCCGATAGTCGAAGACGAAACATTCGCCGTGGTAATGGGCGCCGCCGACTTCCTCGAAATATTTCAGAATGCCGCCTTCGAGCTGGTACACATGCCCGAGGCCGATCTCCTTCATGTGAATGGCAGCCTTCTCGCAGCGAATGCCACCCGTGCAGAACGAGACGACGGTCTTGTCGGCCAACGCGTCGCGATGCGCGGCCACGGCTTCGGGGAACTCGCTGAACTTCGCGATGCGGTAATCGATCGCATCGTCGAACGTGCCGACGTCGACTTCGAACGCGTTGCGCGTATCGAGCATGACGACGGGCCGGCCCGCATCGTCGTGTCCGCTATCGAGCCAGCGCTTGAGCGTCGCCGCGTCGACCGCGGGTGCGCGGCCGAGCTCGGGCTGGATCGCCGGCTTTTTCATCGTGATGATTTCGCGCTTGAGCTTGACGAGCATGCGCCGGAACGGCTGCGCGGGCGACAGACTCTCCTTGAACGCCAGCGACGAGAATTTGCCCTCGAACAGGGCGTCGTGACGGATGTAATCGATGAAGGCATCGGCGGCTTCGCGCGTGCCCGCGACGAACAAATTGATGCCTTCGGGCGCGAGCAGGATGGTGCCGCGCAGACCGAGTGCGGCACAGCGTTCGGCGACGAGCGGGCGCCAGGCCTGGATGGCGTTGAGTGTGACGAACCGATAGGCGGCGAGATTGACGATGCTCATGATGGCGATGCGGACTCGGGCGAGCGCGCGCGCATGGCAGCGGGCGCGAGGGCGCACAAACAGGGAAAACGCATATTATCCCGCAAACGGGCGACGGCCCGCGCGCGGACATGCGCGCGAGCCGTTCCGCACGAAGCCCGAAGGCGGTCGATTCGGCGCATCCCTGGGCCAACCGCGGCGAACCGGACGGGCAAAGCCGGGGCTGCTCGGATGTACAATACCGCCCATGCCAGATCCACGTTTCGTCCATCTCCGCGTTCATTCCGAATTCTCGATCGCCGACGGCATCGTGCGCCTCGACGACATCGTCGAAGCCGCCGCCGAGGACGGGCAGGGCGCGCTTGCGCTGACCGACCTCGCCAACGCTTTTGGGCTCGTCCGTTTCTACAAGGAAGCGCGCGGCAAGGGCATCAAGCCGATCGCCGGCTGCGACGTGTGGGTCACCAATAGCGCCGATCGCGACAAGCCGTCGCGTCTGCTGCTGCTCGTCAAGGATCGCCGCGGGTATCTGAACCTTTGCGAGCTGCTGACGCGGGCGTGGCTCACGAATCAATACCGCGGGCGCGCCGAAGTCGATCCCGCCTGGTTCGACACGCCGCTGGCCGTTGGGCTCATCGCGCTCTCCGGTGCTCAGCAGGGCGACATAGGCCTCGCACTTGCAGCGGGCAACAAGGAAGCGGCGCGACGCCACGCCATGCACTGGGCCGAGCGCTTTCCGAACGCGTTTTACATCGAACTGCAGCGCTGCGGCCAGCCGGGCGGCGAGACGTACGTGCACGAAGCGGTCGAGCTCGCATCGGCGCTGCAATTGCCCGTCGTCGCGACGCATCCCGTGCAGTTCATGACGGCGGACGATTTCACCGCGCACGAGGCGCGCGTCTGTATTTCGGAAGGCGATATGCTGGCGAATCCGCGCCGGCAAAAGCGTTTCACGACGGCTCAGCATTTTCTGACCCAGGACGAGATGGCGCGGCTTTATGCCGATATCCCGTCCGCCATCGCGAACACGGTCGAAATCGCGAAGCGCTGCAACCTCACGCTCGAGCTCGGCAAGCCGAAGCTGCCGCTTTTTCCGACGCCCGATGGCATGTCGCTCGACGAGTACCTCGTGCAGCTCTCGAAAGACGGGCTCGAGCGCCGGCTCGTCGAACTCTATCCCGACGAAGCGAAGCGCAACGAAGCGCGCGAAAGCTATTTCGAGCGGCTCGAGTTCGAGTGCGGCACGATCGTCAAGATGGGCTTTCCGGGCTACTTCCTGATCGTCGCGGACTTCATCAACTGGGCGAAGAACAACGGCGTGCCGGTGGGTCCCGGGCGCGGCTCGGGCGCGGGCTCGCTCGTCGCCTACGCGCTGGGCATCACCGACCTCGATCCGCTGCGCTACAACCTGCTGTTCGAGCGCTTCCTGAACCCTGAACGCGTGTCGATGCCGGACTTCGACATCGACTTTTGCCAGGAAGGACGCGATCGCGTCATTCAGTACGTGAAGGGCAAGTACGGCGCGGATGCGGTGTCGCAAATCGCGACGTTCGGCACGATGGCGGCCAAGGCCGCCGTGCGCGATATCGGCCGCGTGCTCGATCTCGGCTACACGTTCACGGACGGCGTGGCGAAGCTGATCCCGTTCAAGCCGGGCAAGCATGTCACGATCGCCGACGCGATGAAGGAAGAGCCGCTGCTGCAAGAGCGCTACGACAACGAGGACGAGGTCCGCCAACTGCTCGATCTCGCGCAGCGCGTCGAGGGCCTGACGCGCAACGTGGGCATGCACGCGGGCGGCGTCCTGATTGCGCCCGGCAAACTGACCGACTTCTGTCCGCTCTATACGCAGGGCGACGACGGCGGTGTCGTGAGCCAGTACGACAAGGACGATGTCGAGGCGGTCGGCCTCGTGAAGTTCGACTTTCTCGGGCTGACGACGCTGACGATCCTGGATTGGGCCGAGCGCTACATCCGCCGGCTCGACCCCGCGAAAGCCGACTGGTCGCTCGCGCAAGTGCCGCTCGACGATCAAGCGTCGTTCTCGATCCTCAAAAAAGCGAATACGGTCGCGGTGTTCCAGCTGGAAAGCCGCGGCATGCAAGGCATGCTGAAGGACGCGCAGCCCGATCGCTTCGAGGACATCATCGCGCTCGTGGCGCTGTACCGTCCGGGCCCGATGGATCTGATTCCGAGCTTTTGCGCGCGCAAGCATGGCCGCGAGACGGTGGAGTATCCCGATCCGCGCGTCGAGCCTGTTCTGAAAGAGACCTACGGCATCATGGTCTATCAGGAGCAGGTGATGCAGATGGCCCAGATCATCGGCGGCTATTCGCTCGGCGGCGCGGATTTGCTGCGCCGGGCGATGGGCAAGAAAAAGGCCGAGGAGATGGCCAAGCATCGCGAGCTCTTTCGCGAGGGCGCCGCGAAAAACGGGCTCAGCGGGGCAAAGGCCGACGAGATCTTCGACTTGATGGAGAAGTTCGCCGGCTACGGCTTCAACAAGTCGCACGCCGCTGCATACGCGCTGCTCGCCTACTACACCGCGTGGCTCAAGGCGCATCATCCGGCCGAATTCATGGCAGCCAACATGAGCTTGGCCATGGACGACACCGACAAGGTGAAGATCCTCTACGAGGATTGCAAGGCGAACGGCATGAGCGTGCTGCCGCCCGACATCAATTGCTCGGCCTACCGTTTCGAGCCGGTCGCCGAACCGGATGGCAAGCGCGCCCGCACGATTCGCTACGGTCTGGGCGCCGTCAAGGGCAGCGGCCAGAATGCGATCGAGGAAATTTTGCGCGCGCGGGAGGCGGGCCCGTTCGTCGATCTATTCGATTTCTGTGCCCGCATCGACCGGCGCGTCGTCAACCGGCGCACCGTGGAAGCGCTCATCCGTGCCGGCGCGTTCGACACGCTGCACGCGAATCGCGCTCAGCTGATTGCGTCGGTGCCGCTCGCGATGGAGGCGGCCGATCAGGCGAGCGCCAACGCGATGCAGGCGGGGCTGTTCGAAATGGACGATGGGCCTTCGCAAGGGCATGAGCTTGTCGACGAGCCGGCCTGGCCCGAAAAGCGCAAGCTGCAGGAAGAAAAGACGGCGCTCGGCTTTTACCTCTCGGGCCATCTTTTCGATGCCTACAAGGGCGAGGTGCGCCGGTTCGTACGTCAAAAGCTCGGCGAGCTCAAGGAAGGGCGCGACAAGCTCGTGGCGGGGATCATCGTTTCGCTGCGCACGCAGATGACTCAGCGCGGCAAGATGCTGATCGCGCTGATCGACGACGGCTCGGGGCAGTGCGAAGTGACGGTCTTCAACGAGCAATACGAGGCGAACAAGGCCGTGTTCAAGGAGGACGAGTTGCTCGTCGTGCAAGGGCAGGCGCGCAACGATGCCTTCACGGGCGGCATCCGTTTCACCGTGGATTCGGTCATGGATCTCGAGCGTGCGCGCAGCCGTTACGCGCAGGCGGTGAAGGTCAGCATGAACGGCAACGCGGATGCGGTGACCTTGCGGCGCGTGCTCGAGGCGCATTGCGCGCCGCCGGCCGAGGCGCAGCCGAGCGCGCCCGCGGCGGCGCCGTCGGCGGCCGGGCGGTTCGGGCCGCGCGGCGGTGGAGACGGCGCGCGTACACGTACGACGGCGATGCCGAACGGACTTGCCGTGCAGATCGCTTACAGCAACGCGCACGCGCAAGGCGAAGTGAGGCTTGGCGACGCGTGGCGTGTGCGTCCCAGCGACGACCTGCTGAGCGCACTGCGCAGCGAATTTGCATCGAGCACTGTCGAAATCGTCTATTGATATGCCCCCTCCGACATCCGGCGCAGCGGGGCGATCGATCCATCTCGGCATTTCTGCCAACGCGCTCAAACATGGCGGCGGGTTCGAGCGCTATGCCATGGATTTGGCTCGTGGCTTGGCAGCACGCGGCATCGAGCCCGATTTTTTCGCGCGCCGTTTCGATACGGGGTTGCCCGAATTCGCGCTCGTCGAGCCGCATAAGATCGGCGTTTCGTGGCTGCCGGGAAAACTGCGCGACCACTGGTTTTCCTGGAGGCTGCGCAGTGCCAAGCGTGCGGCGGGCGTGGACGTGCTGATTGGCTGCAATCGCGTGGATTCGTCCGAAATCGCCGTTTGCGGAGGCACGCACCGCGGCTTTTTGCGCGCGATGGGCCGCGAGCCGACGCGCGCGGATCATTGGCAGATCTCGCTCGAAGCGCGGCAATACGCCAACGCCGAAATCGTGGTTGCTCACTCCGAGCTGATGCGAGACGAGCTGCGTTCGCTTTATGGCTTGCCCGACGACAAGATCCGCCTCGTCTACCCGCCCGTCGATGCAGCCCGGTTTTACGCCGTCGACATGGACGCGCGTCGTACGCTACGTCGGCGCTTCGGCTTTGCCGACGATGAGGTCGTTCTGCTGTTCGCTTCGAGCTCTCACGCGCGCAAAGGCTTGCCGCTCATCGAGACGGTCGTGCGGCAAACGCGGCTGCCGGTCGTGGTCGCGGTGGCCGGACGGCCGCCCGAGCGCACGAGCGAGCGGATCCGCTACATTGGCTACCTCAAGGACCTGGAAGACGGTTACCGGGCCGCGGATTTCACCATTCTTGCTTCGAAGTACGAGCCGTTCGGCCTCGTCGCCATCGAATCGGCGATGTGCGGCACGCCCGCGATTGTCGCGGGGAACATCGGTTGCTGCGATGCCATTGCACCGGAGCAGCGGTTCGTCTTCGCACCGGACGATGCCGCGGACCTGCATGCGGCGCTCGAGCGCGCGACCCGTGTCGCTCGCACGGGCCCGCAGCGTGCCTGGACGGCGGGTGGCCGAGCCGCCCTGGCCTACGACCCCGATGTGGCGGCCCATGTCGATGCGCTGCTCGGACTGGCATGGCAGATCGAGGCGCGGCGCCGCCAACCGGCGACGCGCACGGCGGCTGCACACCGGCCATCGGCTTAGTGGCCTGCTTATAGGACGCCTGCGCGCGCCGTTTCGCCGATCCAGTATACTTTTGCGGTTGCGCGCATGGCGGCAGGATGCGCGAGCAGAGCAGAGCATGCGCTCGTCTAGCGGGCCGGATCCGCTCCGTCAATCCCAAACCACCGGAAGGCGCCATGGATCGCGTTCTCATCGTGAAGGTCACATCGCTTGGCGACATCGTGCACGCGCAGCCGCTCGTGGACGATTTGCGCCGCAACTTTCCGGGGGTGAGCATCGACTGGGCCGCCGACGCCGCGTTCGCGGAGGTGTTGCGATGGAATCCGGGGATCGATCGTGTTCTTTGCGCCCCTTTGCGTCGTTTCAAGTCGCAGCGCGGTTTGACCGACTTCAAGCGCATTGCCGCATCGATCGCGGAATTACGGCGCGTCCGGTACGACGCGGTCATCGACGTGCACGGCGTCTACAAGAGCGCCATCATTGCGTTTCTCGCCCGAGCTCGCGCACGGTACGGCTACCGGTCGGCGGACCTGGGCGAAAAAGGTGCGGCGTTCGCTTATTCAAGGCGATTCGCTCGGCCTGCCGAGCGCAACGCGTGGGAAGGCTTGCGCGAGAGCGTCGGGCAGGCTTTCGGCTATTCGATCGATACGCCGCCTCGGTTCGGCCTGATGATACCGGCTCCCGCCGCGATTCCCGCTGCCGCCCGGCATGGGGCATTCGCGATCCTTTTCCACGCGACCTCGTGCGATGACAAGAAGTGGCCGCTTGAACACTGGCAGCGGCTCGGGACCCAATTGCGGGCCCAGGGCCTTCGGGCTCTGCTACCCTGGGGCTCGCAGGCCGAATATGCCGAAGCCCTCGCCATTGCGGAGGGCATCCCCGATGCGCTCGTGCTGCCGCGGCTATCGGTGCTCGAAATCGCGCAGCACATCGAACTCGCGTCGCTCATCGTCGGCACCGATACGGGCTTCGTGCACCTTGCCGCCGCGCTCCGTCAGCCTACGGTCATGATCTTCACGGCGACATCGCGCCGCCATTTCGGTGTCAGCCTGCCCGGTACCGCGGTATCGGTCGGAGATGAGTGCGACGTGCCTTCCGTCGGCGCAGTCGCCGACGCCGTCGCTTCCGTATGGCGGCCGGCCGCCACTGCACAAGCGCCGCGCACCGCCGCCTCGAGCATCGAGGTCTGATCGCATGCAGCGTTACGCCGTCTGGCCGAGGCCGGAAGGCGGCGGTTGCGCACAGTGCGGTTGGGCAATTCGCGCTCGGTCAGGCGGGATCCGGCCCATCGGCGTACGGTATACTGGCAAGCTTCCGAACGGGGCCGCCGGCGGCCATGCCGGGTCCCGAGCATCGAGCGTATCCCATAAAGGAGTGACGCCGCGACAGTCCGGACCGCTGGTTGCGGTGCGACGGTGTGTCTCGCCTCGAGGACTACACAACAAATGGCGGGGCGGGATTAGTTAGCCAATGAGTCGACTGTTAGGACGTATTCAGATCTTTGCGCGTGCATTGCCGCGGCTCGTGCTCAAGCCTTTTCGCCGCAAGTGCCTGCGGCCTCGCCGAATCTTGATTGCGCATCATCTCTTGCTCGGCGATACCCTTTTGCTCACGCCGTTGCTCGCGAAGCTGCGCGGTCTTTATCCGGACGCGCAAATCGTGCTCGCTTGTCCGAAAGCGATCGTGCCGCTCTACGCTGGCCGCCCGTTCGGCATCGATGCGCTGCCGTTCGATCCGCGCGATCCTCGTACCGTCCGTCACGTATTGCGCTCGGGCCCCTACGATCTCGGCATCGTCACCGGGGACAATCGTCATAGTTGGCTCGCCTACGCTGCGCGTTGCCGCTGGATCGTCGCGCATGCCGGCGACAGGCCGGCGTGGAAGAACTGGCCCGTCGACGAACTGATCGCGTATCCGGAGCGACCGGCCGCGTGGGCCGATCTCGCGGCCGATCTCGTGCCAGGCGAGGCTCCGCCCCTTTACCGCCCTGAATTCTGGCCTGCGCCGGCGCCCGTGATATTCGACGATTCATTGCGGCCGCATACGCCCTATGTCGTGCTGCACCCCGGGGCCAGTACGGCGGTCAAGCGGTGGCCGATCGAGCGCTGGCGCGAACTCGCGTCGCGCATCGAAGCGCTCGGCTATCGTGTCGTCTGGAGCGGAGGTGCGAGCGAAGCGGAACTCGTTCGGCAAATCGATCCCGATTCGTCCCGGCTGAATTTCGCAGGGCGTCTCGGCCTGGCCGATCTCTGGCACTTATTTGCCGGGGCCAGGGCGCTCGTTTGCCCGGACACGGGAACGGCGCATCTCGCCCGCCTGATCGGCACACCGGCCGTCACGCTTTTCGGTCCTGGCAACGCACAGATTCACGGGGCCGGACGTTATTGGAGCGCTGTGCCGTTCGTGCCGGTGACGATCGAGGACATGCCGTGCCGCAATCAGCCCGGTATCTTTCGCCGCGAGCTCGCCTGGGTGCGCCGTTGCGACCGCGATACGACGACTTGCCTCGATTGGCGCGGCGACCACGCGGGCTGCATGGGACGGCTCAGCGTCGACGCGGTGAACGAGGCATTGAAAGTCGCGCTGGAGGCGGCATGACGAACGTCCGCGCGGCGCTTGTCCGCTCGCTGTCGATTTCTTGTCCGCTCATTGCGTTCGCGGCGATGTTCGGCCATATGACGGGGGTCATCAATACGGGTCTCGCGCTGACCGGGCTGGGCGTGGTCGTCGCTGCCTGGTCGGAGCCTCGCTCGTTGGCTCGGTGGCCGCTCGCCGTGCCGATCGGCTTATGGGCGGCATGGAGCCTTGCGGCTGTCGCGTGGTCCGCCTATCCGGCTTTGAGCCGGCACGCATGGTTCGACGAGGTTGTGTATCCGCTCGTCACGTTTTGGGGCTTTTGGCTGTTCGCGCAACGCGTGGGCCGGCCCGTCTGGGCAGCGTGGGCGTGCTGGGCCGCCTGCCTGCTGCTGGCGGCGATCAGCGCTGTCTATCTCGGGCATTTACAGCCTCCCACGCCCGAGACTTTCCCGCTGCATTTCTACGCCCGCGTCGGCCATACGAGCACGCTCGCGATTTTTGCGATTCCGTTGTTCGCCGGGCTCATGATGGGCGAGCGCACCCGGCCCTTCGGGCTGGCGGGCGTGGCATTGTGTGTGTTTATCGGTTTTGCCACGTTGAATCGGTTTTTTTGGCCGGCCGTTGCGGCGACGCTTTTCGTCGCGGCCTTTCCGCTTTATCGGCGACGTCTCAAATACGCGCTGGCCGTATTGGTAGCCTTGTCCGCAATTGGCGGGATGCTGGCGATCTACGGTGGCGCGTTGCGCTTTGGCGAGCAGGCAGCGGCAGCAGCATCGAGTCCATCCGGTGCGACCGGGCAGCCGCACGAGGTGCCGCCCTCGCTCGTGGCGTTCGACGATGCGGTGCGCTCCGATACGCGGCCCAAGCTCTGGGCCTTTTACGGCCGCGAGGCGCTTCATCATGCCTGGCTCGGTGTAGGATTCGGCAAACCGTTGCCGGGCCTGGCGCTGCGTTCCGACATGCCTCCCGAGCTGCTCGCGCTCGAGCCGCAGGCTCCCACGCATGCCCACAATCTGTTCCTGAATACCTGGCTGCAGACCGGGGTGATCGGGGTAGTGCTGCAAAGCGTGCTGCTCGTGGCGTTGATGCTGCGCTACTGGCGGCTGCGGCGAGCCGACCCGTATATTGCCGCGGCGGGTATCGCGCTCGTCGTTGGCATGGTCACGAAGAATTTCACCGACGACTTCATGTGGAAGACGACGATGCTTGCTTTCTGGGCGTTCGCTGGTCTGTTGTCGGGCGCAGGCGAACGCGGACGCCATGAACCGAACTAGCGCCGGCGCATCCGGGGGGAGCGACGCGCTCGGCGATGCGGCCCGCCCCGTGCGTCCGGTACGCATTCTCTTCCATATCAACGATTTCGGGCGGGGAGGCACCGAGACGGCGCTCCTCGCATGGATCAATGCATTGGACAGGCGATGCTTCGTCCCGGCGGTGTCGGTGGCGTACCCGACTGACGACCTCGATTTCTGGCGCGGGCATTCGTTGCCCCCGGACGTGGAGGTGCACGTCCTCGCGCGATCGCGCTGGAGCCATGTATTGCACCAGGCGCAGCGGCATCGCAAGCTCGGTAAATTCGAGAAGCTCGTGCATAAGCTCAGTACGCATGCCGCGATTCGCCCCCTGGTGGCGAGGCGTTTCCTGCAGATCGCGGGCCGGCATGACATCGTTTGCGACTTCGACCTTTCGTTGCGGCGCATTGCCGGACGCGCGGGTGTACCGTGGATCGGCGTCAGTCATTACAGCTTTGCCGCCCGACTCGGAAACAAGTCGGTGGGCCACCGGACCCGGCGTATCCGGCAATTCGAGCGTTATGCCGCCGTGGCGGTTCTCACGCCGGATATGTTGAGGGAAGCGCGTGGCCTTTTTCGCGGCACCGAGGCGCGTGCAGAGGAACTGCCGAACGTGATTCAGATCGACTCGATCCGTCGGCGCGCCGAGGAGGCCGTGCCCAAGCCGGACTCGCCGTTTATCGTATCGGTTGCGCGCCTCGACGAAGGGCAAAAGGATCATAGGACGCTGTTGTGTGCATACGCGAAAGCCCGTGAGCGCCTGCCCGGGATCGGCCAACTGCTGCTGATCGGCGAAGGCCCTGACCGTGCATCGCTCGAGGCATTGGCGAAGGAGCTCGGCATTCATGATGCGGTTCGCTTTCTCGGTTTTTGCAGTAACCCATTCCCTTACATTCGCGCAGCGGAGATGCTGGTGCTGAGCAGCCGGTACGAAGGCTTCGGCATGGTTCTCGGCGAGGCCATGGCGCTCGGCACCCCGGTCATCTCGGCCGATTGCCCGACGGGGCCGCGCGATTTGCTCGAAGGCGGCGAAGCCGGGCTGCTGGTGAAGCCCGGCGACGCGGACGGCATGTGCGAGGCGATGATCCGCTTGAGTGTCGATGGGCAGTTGCGCGATACCGTGAGGCGGCGCGCGCAAGACAAGGTCCGGACATTTTCTCCATCGAGCGCGAATGCGCGCATGCTCGTGCTCGCACAGCGATTCTGTCCGGGTATCTTCGATGCATCGGGCCGCAGTTCGGCCGCAATCGCCGATTGAACCGGCGTAATTTATTCTTCGCATCGTGAACGAGTCCGCTGCCCCTCCCAATCCTCCGCGCACGGTCGCCGTCGTGTGCACCCAGCGCATCGGCGACGTTTTGCTCGCCACTGCGTTGGTGCGATCGATCAAGCGGCAGTGGCCGGACGCCGAGATCGACATGATCGTCTATCGCGGTACCGAGGGTGTACTCGAGCACAATCCCGACCTCAGAAATGTGGTCACGGTTGCGCGCCGCGCCTCGTGGCGCGAGCGGCTCGCGAGCGCGGCGCGTCTTTGGCGCCGCTACGATATCGCCTGCGCCACGCTCGCCTCGAGCCGTTGCCGTTTCTATGCCTGGGCAGCCGGGCGGTGGCGTGTCGGACTCTTCGATCCCGATCGTCCAAAACGCGCGACCCGGTTTTTGTTGCATCGTCTGGCGCCGGACGAGCATCGGCGCGTTCACACGGTGACGAGCTATCTCGCCCTCGCGCCGGTTCTGGGCGTTGCCCCGGTGGGCGAGGTGGTGGCTCCGGGGATCGGCGACGATCCCACGCGCCGGGCCGCATTCGACGCCCGGCTCGCGGCGGGCCGTGACATGCCGCCGCGGCCGCTCGTCGTCGTCCACCCCTATCCGATGTTTGCCTACAAGCAGTGGCATGCCCAAGGATGGTTGCAACTGATCGACTGGCTGCGCGCCCAAGGCTTTGTCGTTGCGCTGAGCGGCGGGCCGGCGTCCGCCGAGCTCGAGTACGCGCGACGCATTGCCGAGTCGGCAGGCGAGCCGGTCATGAACTTCGTCGGTCAATTGAGCCTTGGCGAGACCGCCGAAATGATCCGGCGCGCTGTACTTTTCGTTGGGCCGGACACCGGTGTCACGCATATCGCCGCCGCGTGCGGTACGCCGACGGTGGCGCTGTTCGGGCCGTCGAATCCGTGTCGGTGGGGACCATGGCCGCGCGACTGGCCTGCCGGCAACGAACCTTGGCCGCTGCGCGGGTCGGGCCGCCGCGGCAACGTGTTCCTGCTGCAAGGCGAGGGAGAGTGTGTGCCCTGCAAGGCGGAAGGGTGCGAGCGGCACCTCGCGAGCGAGAGCCGGTGTCTGACCGAACTCGACGCGAAGCGGGTGATCGATGCGGCGAAGATCATGCTCGGTCTTCCAACGGCGTCAGTTGCCGGCGACACACAGCCGCTCGTTCGCCTCCCGGTCGAACGCGGCTGAACTGGGCGTTGGGCTCGCGTGCCAGTGGGCATGCGGTTGCATGCTCAGCGCCGCTCGTTTTGCCGCGCCAGCCACGCGAGTTTGACGAACCGGTAATAGACCGTCTGCGCGTTGAACACCGCGATCATGAAGCCCGCGCGCCCGTCGCTGAAGCCGCGGCGCAGCACATACGTGCGCACGAAGGCCCATAGTCCGCGCGCGAGCGCCACGCCCAGCCCTCCGCGCTCGCCTGCGGCGAAACGCTGACGCGCTCCCGCGCTCGAGTAGGCATCGAGCTTGCGCAGCACCGTCTCGAAGTCCTCGTACGAGTAATGCAGCAGCTTGCCTTCGAGCCGTTCGGCCGGCCCATCGAAGACGAGGCGCTCATGAACGAGATCGTCGGAAAAGCGCGCGGCGTGGCGTCTGAACAAGCGCGGTATCCAGTCCGGATACCAGCCGCTGTGGCGGATCCAGTCGCCGCAAAAGCTCGAGAGCCGGTCCACCGCGTAGACGCTCGCGCGTGGCGCGCGAAGCGCTTCGTCGATCGAGCGGGCCAACTCGGGCGACACGATCTCGTCGGTATCGATCGACAGCACCCAGTCGGTGTCGAGCGCTGCGACAGCGCGGTTTTTCTGCGGCCCGAAGCCGGGCCAGTCGGTCTCGATGAGCACGCGCGCGCCGCGTGCTCGCGCGATGGCGACCGTGGCGTCGCGACTGCCGCCGTCGACGACGACGATGTCGTCGGCGAATGCCACCGCATCGAGGCATTGCGCGAGATGCGCCTCACTGTTGAGCGCGATGATGGCGACGCCGAGCGTCGGACGGGCAGGGGGCGGGTTCGTGGCGGACACGGCGGGCATGGGTCGCGTCGTGGAAAGTGAGCGGAGTATACAGGCCGGAGTGTGCCTCGGACGTCCCGCGTGCTTCGGGGCGTCGGTGGCCCGCCGCCGCGCGCCGGTGGCCGGGCAGCTATAATGCACCGGTTTTGGAGGCTGCACGCGCTCTCGCGCGCATACGGGCACGGCAACGAAGGAACGGGCGAAGGAATCAGTTGGAAACCGAAAATACCCTGCGCAAGGCGATAGGCGAGAGTGGAACGTCGCCCGCATCCGTGCTCAAACGGCTTTGGCCGTACATCAAACCGAACGTGTGGGTCGTGCTGCTGGCGGTCGTCACGATGGGCGTGAGTTCCGCGACCGACGCGGGCATCCCCGCGCTGCTCAAGCCGCTGCTCGACCACGGTTTCGGCGCGAAGGCGAGTGTGAGCGCGAAATGGCTCGTGCCCCTGGCCGTCATCGGGCTCGCGCTCGTGCGCGGCGTATCGCAATATGCGTCCGGGTATCTGCTCTCGTATGTGTCGAACCGCATCTTGCTGCAACTGCGGCTCACGATGTTCGAGCGGATGATCCATACGAGCGCATCGTTCTTTCAGCGGGAGACGGCAAGCACCGTCATCAACGCGATCGTCTTCGAGGTCAATCAGATCCTGAGCGTGCTGACCGGCGTGATGGTGACGCTAGTGCGCGATACGCTGACGGTCGTCTTCCTGCTCGGCTACCTCTTTTATCTGAACTGGCGGCTCACGCTCATCGTGGCGGTAATCCTGCCCGGCATCGGCTGGATCGTCAGCAAGATCAACCGGCGTTTGCGCCGTCTCGGACGCGAGCAGCAAACGCTCACCAACGAGCTGTCCTATATCGTCGAAGAGACGGTGGGCGGCTACAAAGTCGTCAAGGTCCACAACGGCGAGCCGTACGAAATCGATCGTTTCACCGAAATGAGCAGGCGCCTGAGGGGCTATGCCATGCGGATGACCGTCTCGGGCGGTCTCGCGCAGCCGCTCACGCAGTTCCTCGCGTCGATCGCACTCGCCATCGTCATTACGATCGCGGTCCTGCAATCGGCGAACGACCAGACGACGGTGGGCGGCTTCGTCGCATTCGTCACTTCCATGCTGCTCGTCATTTCGCCGCTCAAGCATCTGATCGACGTCAATCAGCCGCTACAGCGTGGTATGACCGCAGCCGAGCTGATCTTCGGCCTCATCGACGAGCCGGCCGAGCCCCACGGCGGTACCCGCGAACTGCCGAGCTCGCGCGGCGAGATCGAGTTCCGCGACGTGTCGTTCTCCTACGGCACCACCGATCAGCCGATTCTTAAAAACGTCTCGATCAAAGTGGCGCCGGGCGAGATGGTGGCGCTCGCCGGGCCGTCGGGCAGCGGCAAGACGACGCTCGTCAACCTGCTGCCGCGCTTTTTCGATCCCACGGACGGAACGATTCTCGTCGACGGTGTGCCGATTGCCGAATACGACATTCACGCCTTGCGCGCTCAGATGGCGATGGTGAGCCAGGACGTGGTGCTGTTCAACGACACCATCGCGGCCAACGTCGCGTACGGCCAGACGCCCGATCGCGAGCGCGTCGACGCGGCGCTGCGGGCGGCCAACCTGGCGGATGCCGTCGCAGCCATGCCGAACGGCATCGATACGGTCATCGGCGGCAATGGCATGAGGCTTTCGGGCGGACAGCGGCAGCGTCTCGCGATTGCGCGGGCGATCTACAAAGATGCGCCGATACTGATTCTCGACGAAGCGACCTCGGCGCTCGATTCCGAGTCCGAACGCCATGTGCAGGCTGCACTGGAGACGCTGATGGAAGGCCGTACGACGCTCGTGATCGCGCACCGGCTTTCGACGATCGAGCGGGCCGATCGCATTCTCGTCATGGAAGCGGGCCGCATCGCGGAAGAGGGCAGCCATGCCGATCTGCTGCGACGCGATGGCCTGTACGCCCATCTGCATCGCATCCAGTACCAGCAGCAGGCCGCCTGAGCGGGTATTACCGCTTGCTCGAAACGCTCGTACCCTACCGCCCACGCTCAGACACCACCGGTCACGAGCGGTAAGACGGTGAGGTCGGGATGGGTGCCGTCGACGATGCTGCGCCCGATGTGTACCGCCTCTTCCCACGCGGCGGCTTCGCTCTCGAAGGCTTCCTCGCCATCGGCATGAAACGGAACGACGTGACCGGGTAATTTCGGATCGGCGCCCGGATGGCAGACATAACCGATGTACGTATACGGCGACGAGGCCACGGATGACCGGCCGGCAGCCGACGCAGCTTCCGGTTCCTTCACTGGCGTGGCGACATGAATTTCGAAGCCTTCGTATTCGGTCATCCGCCACGCGAGGGTTTCATCAGACATGGCACCGTCTCCCTGCAAGGAGCGGTCGGGCGACAGCGCGGTTGCCGCGCCGGCCGCAAATGTTGCGTTGCCGCGCGGGTCTCAGTGCCGACGCCAGACCCTGTCCCAAAGGCGATGACCGCTCGTGCGGCCGAGCCATCGTTCACGCCGGTGCTCGCGTTGATAGTGCGACGCGACGATGACGACGGCGGCAATCAGCAAGACGAGGCCGGTCACGATGCTTTCGATCGATTGGGCCATGAGGACCTCCCGATGACTCACCTGCGTCAGTCAATTCTAGGTGATTTGCGAACGGGGGGCTGAGGGACTGGCCGCGTTACGTCTGTAACGGGATGACACAAGTCCTCTCGAACGCTATGCGCAACGACGTGCTCTAAGCTGTACGAAGGGGACATATCATGGTCAGATCAATCGTTGCCGTCTTGCTCGCCGGCGGGCTGGCCGGTTGCGTGGTCGATCCGGGCCCGGCCTACTACGGCTACGATCCGGGGTATGGCTACGCACCGGAGTATTACGCGCCGGGCTACTACGCACCCGGCTATTACGCTGGACCGTCGGTCGGCATCGTTGGGGTGTTCGGCGGCGGGGGCCACCATCATCACCACGGCGGGGGGCACGGGCGCCGTTGAGCCGCAAGCGGGCAATTCCGCCAGCGCTACATCAGCACGATGTCGTACTGTTCCTGGCTCAAGTTCGACTCGACCTGCAGTGACACAGGTTTGCCGATGAAATCGATCAGCATCGCGAGATGTTGCGATTCCTCATCGAGAAAAAGATCGATGACTTGCTGTGAGGCGATGACGCGGAACTCGCGCGGATTGAACTGGCGGGACTCGCGCAGAATTTCACGCAGCACGTCGTAGCAGACGGTGCGTGCTGTTTTGACTTGTCCCTTGCCCTGACAAACGGGGCACGGTTCGCACAACACGTGCGCCAGCGATTCGCGCGTGCGCTTGCGCGTCATCTCGACGAGCCCCAGCTGCGAAAAGCCGTTGACGGTCGAACGCGTGCGGTCGCGCGACAGCGCCTTCTTCAACTCGCCGAGCACGGCATCGCGGTGTTCGGCGTTTTCCATGTCGATGAAGTCGATGATGATGATGCCGCCGAGATTGCGCAGCCGCAGTTGCCGCGCGATCGTGTGCGCGGCTTCGAGATTGGTCTTGAAGATCGTATCGTCGAAATTGCGCGCGCCGACATAGCCGCCGGTATTGACGTCGATGGTCGTCATGGCTTCGGTCTGGTCGATCATCAGATAGCCGCCGGACTTTAGATCGACGCGCCGCGACAGCGCCCGTTGAATTTCCGTTTCGACGTTATAAAGATCGAACAAAGGCCGCTCGCCGATATAGTGGTTGAGCTTCGCGCTGACGGCCGGCGTGAATTCGGTCGCGAATTCCACGAGCATTTGATAAGTCTCGCGCGAATCGACTTGAATCCGCGTCGTCTCGTCGTTGACGAAATCGCGCAATACGCGCTGTGCGAGATTGAGGTCCTGATAAAGCAGACTCGTGGGTGGCAGGCGTTGGGCCTGAGCGACGATCGTGGCCCAGGTCTTGCGCAGATAGGCTACGTCGCCCGCCAGCTCTTCGCTCGTGGCATCTTCGGCGATCGTGCGCACGATATAGCCGCCTTTTTCGTCGGCGGGCAGAACCGCGGTCAAGCGCGCGCGAATGGCCTCGCGCTCCGCTTCGTCTTCGATCTTTTGCGAAATGCCGATATGCGGCTCCTGCGGCAGATAGACGAGCGTGCGGCCCGCGATGCTGACTTGCGTCGACAGGCGTGCCCCCTTCGTGCCGATCGGGTCCTTGATCACCTGAACCATCAGCGTCTGCCCCTCGAACACCGTCTTTTCTATCGGCTGCACCGGCCCCGCATGTTCGCCCGCGGCGCGCGGCTGCCAGATATCGGCGACATGCAGGAACGCCGCACGTTCGAGGCCGATATCGATGAACGCGGATTGCATCCCCGGCAACACCCGCACGACCTTACCGAGATAAACGTTCCCCACGCGCCCCCGCGATGCCGTGCGCTCGACGTGAAGTTCCTGCACGGCGCCTTGCTGGACCAGCGCGACGCGCGTTTCCTGCGGAGTGACATTGATCAGAATCTCTTCGTTCATCGGAAGCCTTCGGACGCCTTAGAAGTCGACACGAGCCGCGCGCAGCAACGCAGCTGTCTCAAAAAGGGGCAGACCCATGATACCCGAATAGGATCCGTCGATATGCTCGATGAACTCGGCTGCGCGGCCTTGAATGCCGTACGCGCCGGCCTTGCCGAGCGGCTCGCCTGTACGCGCGTATCGGCGTAGCGCATCGACGGTGGCCGAGGCGAAACGCACGACCGAGCGCGAAAGCGCGGGGGACAGCAACTCACCCGTACCGTCGACGACCGCAATCGCAGTCAACACCTCGTGATCGCGTCCGGCGAGCCGCGTGAGCATCGTCACCGCATGCTCGACGTCGGTAGGCTTGCCGAGGATCGTGCCGTCGATGGCCACGGTGGTATCGGCCACGAGGATGGGCGCGGCGCGATGGGCGCCGGCGACGCGGCGTGCGTGGGCCGCTTCGGCTTTCGCGACGGTCACGCGGCGCACGTATTGTTCGGCCGACTCGCCTTCGCGTTCGGCTTCGAGCGCTTCGGCGTCTTCGTCGGGCCGGGGCAGCAAGAGCTCGAAGCGCACGCCGAGCTGACCGAGCAGTTCCTGTCGGCGCGGACTTTGCGAAGCGAGGTATATGGAGGGGTACAGCGAAGAGCCGGACGTCGATGGAGGCATTTGTCGTCCTCGTGATGCGCCGGCCCGCTCCCGAGACGGCGCGTCAGACGCGGTGATAGGGATGATTCTGCGTGATGCTCCACGCGCGGTAAAGCTGTTCGGCCAATAGCACGCGCACCATGCCGTGCGGCAACGTCAAACTGGACACGCGCAGCATGAGTTCGGCTCGCGCCTTCAGCTCCGGCGCGAGACCGTCGGCGCCCCCGATCACGAACGACACGTCGCGGCCTTCCTGCTGCCAACCCGGCAGGGCTGCGGCCAACTGCATCGTGGTCCAGTCCTGCCCGCGTTCGTCGAGGGCGACGAGGCGCGCGCCTTTCGGCAGGGCCGCCTCGATCCGCTGACGCTCGGCCGCCATGACGCTTTGCGCCGTCCGACTGCCCGTGCGCGGTTCGGGCTTGATCTCGCGCAACTCGATACGCAACTCGGGCGGCATCCGCTTCGCATATTCGTCGAAGCCGCTGGCTATCCACCCCGGCATCTTGTGTCCGACGGCGAGTATCTGCAGTTTCATTCCGAAGCGCCGCGAAGGGGATTACGACGTCTTGCCGCGCCGCTTTGCCGCCGTCTTGCGAGCGGGCGCGGGCCGGCTGTCGGCCGGGCCGTCGTCGTCTTCATCCTCCTCGTCCTCGAGCGGTTCGCTCGCACGCGCGCCGCCGAACGGGTTCGGGCTCGAGAGCTTCACGCGCACGGGTTTGTCGCCCCAGATCTCTTCGAGGTTGTAGTACTGCCGCAGCGCAGGTTGAAGGATATGGACCACGGCGTCGCCGCAATCGACGAGCACCCATTCGCCGATGTCCTCGCCCTCCGTGCTGACGATTTCACCGCCGGCTTCCTTCACCTTGTCGCGAACGCTGGAGGCCAGCGCCTTCGTCTGCCGGTTCGAGGTGCCGCTCGCCACGATGACGCGATCGAAGAGCTCGGTCAGATGGGTTGTGTTGAAGACACGTATGTCTTGCGCTTTGACGTCTTCGAGGCCGTCGACGATCGCGCGTTGCAGTTTGCGAATATCCATGGTTACCGATGGTACAGGTGATGTTGGAGAATGTAGCGCCAGACGGGCTCCGGAACCGAGTCGGGCGCGCCGGGTTGGACGGCATCGTTGTTGCCCCGACCGGAGAGCCGCTCGCGCATTTGCGCGCGAATATCGGTTGCCGATACGTCCAGCGCGAGTGTCGCGTCGATCAACAGGTGACCGGCAGGCCGCGCGCGCAGCACCGTCGCATCTGCCTTGCGCGCGGCCAGCTCGCCGGCCAGCGCGGGCGATGCCCTCGTCAGCTCGAATCCGGGCCGTGTAGCCGCCGCGATGTGCGCGAAGTCGAACAAGCGCCGCCAGTCGCGCCAGGTATCGAGCCGCAATAATTGATCGGCGCCCATCAGAAGCGAGATCGAGACATCGGCGCCCTCGCCCAGGCGCCAGCGCTCCAGCGTTTCGACCGTGTAAGTGGGACCGGCCTGCTCGATTTCATCGGTGGCCACGCTCACGGCGGTACCAGGCAGCACGAGCGTTGCCGCAGCGGCGCGCGTCATGGCGAGGCGGTGGGCAGCGGCACTGACGTCGGCCTTCTGCCAGGGCTGCCCCGCCGGCAGCAGGACGAGCTCCGTCAACTTCAGCAACTCGGCAAAGCGCCGAGCCAGTGCCAGATGGCCGTGATGGATGGGATCGAATGTGCCCCCGAGCAGTCCCACACGGCGTGGCAGTTCGCGCGCGCCATCGGTTGAGGCGTCGACTGAGAGGTGGGCGACGGGCGAATTCAGGGTGCGGTCCCTTCGTTGGGTTCGTCGAGCCATGCGCGCGGCCGCAGGAAATCGGTATAAAGCTTCGCCTCGTGTGTGCCGGGCTCGGGCTGCCAGCCATAACGCCAATTCGCGACGGGAGGCATCGACAGCAGAATCGATTCGGCCCGCCCGCCGCTTTGCAAGCCGAAATGGGTGCCGCGGTCGAAGACGAGATTGAATTCGACGTAACGGCCGCGTCGGTAGTTCTGGAATGCGCGCTCGCGCTCGCCATAGGGCGTCGCCCGGCGCTTGCGCAGGATCGGCAAATAAGCGTTCACGAAGGCGTCGCCCACGCTGCGCATCATCGCGAACGAGCGCTCGAAGCCGAGCGCGTCGAAGTCGTCGAAGAATATCCCGCCCACGCCGCGCGTTTCGTTTCGATGCTTGAGGAAGAAGTACTCGTCGCACCAGTGCTTGAAGCGGGGATAGAGATCGTCGCCGAACGGCGCGAGCGCGTCGCGGCAAACGCGGTGAAAGTGCTTCGCATCTTCCTCGTAGCCGTAATAGGGCGTAAGGTCCATGCCGCCGCCGAACCAGAACACCGGCTCCTCGCCGGCCTTGGTCGCCACGAGCAGGCGCACGTTCATGTGCGCGGTGGGGCAGTGCGGATTGCGTGGGTGCATGACGAGCGATACGCCCATCGCTTCGAAGCCGCGGCCGGCGAGTTGCGGCCGCGCCGCGCTCGCCGAGGGGGGCAGGGCATCGCCGGCCACATCGGAAAAGCCGATGCCCCCGCGCTCGATCAGTTCGCCCTCTTCGAGGATTTTCGTGACGCCTTCGCCGCGCAGCGATCCGCCGGCCGGGCGCTGCCAGGCGTCGGCCGCAAACGACGCGCCGTCGAGCGCGCCAATGGCGTCCGCCAGGCTCGTTTGCAAGCCCTGCAGGTAGCGGCGCACGGGCGCCGGATCGAAGTTCGCTGCGTCCGCCATGGTCACGATTTCCGGTTCAGGGCGCGGTAGCCGATATCGCGGCGATACTGCATGCCGTCGAACGAAATACGATTGACCACATCGTAGGCGGCCGATTGCGCGCCGCGCACGGAGTCCGCCAGGCCGACGACGCACAGTACGCGCCCGCCCGAGGTGACGAGCTTGCCGTCGGCGAGCGTCGTCCCGGCATGGAACGTTACCGCGTTTTCGGTTTCCGCGGGAATATCGCCGATCGTATCGCCCTTGCGCGGGGCATCCGGATAACCGTGCGCGGCGAGCACGACACCGAGCGCCGTACGCCGGTCCCACGTCAGCTCGACCGTGTCGAGCGTGCCGGCTACGGCCTGTTCGATCACTTTCGAAAAATCGCCCTTCAAACGCGCCATGATCGGTTGCGTTTCGGGGTCGCCCATGCGGCAGTTGAATTCGAGCGTCTTCGGGTTGCCCTCGGCATCGATCATGAGGCCCGCATAGAGGAAGCCCGTATAGCGGATGCCTTCCTTTTCCATCCCGCGCACGGTCGGCAGAATGATCTCGCGCATCACGCGCGCGTGCAGCTGCGGCGTGACGATCGGCGCCGGCGAATAGGCGCCCATGCCGCCCGTATTGGGGCCGGCATCGCCATCGGCCAGACGTTTGTGGTCCTGGCTCGACGCGAGCGGCAGGACATGCTTGCCGTCGACCATGACGATGAAGCTCGCTTCCTCGCCTTGCAAGCACTCCTCGATGACGACCCGCGCGCCGGCATCGCCGAGTTTGTTGTCGGCGAGCATCATGTCGACGGCCGCATGCGCCTCGTCGAGCGTGGTGGCGACGACGACGCCCTTGCCCGCGGCGAGGCCGTCGGCCTTGATGACGATCGGCGCGCCTTGCTTCTCGAGATAGGCGTGGGCCGCTGCCGCGTCGGAGAACGTTTCGTATTCGGCCGTCGGAATGCCGTTGCGCTTCATGAACGCTTTGGCGAAGTCCTTCGAGCTCTCGAGCTGTGCAGCTTCCTTGGTCGGCCCGAAGACCTTGAGGCCACGGCGGCGAAAGAGGTTGACGATGCCCGCGGCGAGCGGCGCCTCGGGACCGACGACGGTCAGCGCGATCTGCTCTTTCTGCGCGAAGTCGGCGAGGGCATCGAGATCGGTGATCGGCACATTGCGCAGACGTTCGTCCTGGGCCGTGCCGCCATTGCCGGGCGCGACATAGACGAGCTGGACGCGCGGCGATTGCGCAAGCTTCCAGGCCAGCGCATGTTCGCGGCCGCCCGAACCGACGACGAGTAGTTTCATATCAATCCCCGAGAACCTAAAAGGGACGGCCGGCGCAGGGCGCCGGCCGCAATATCGGCATTCGATGTGCGCTGGCCCGAACGCATGGGCGCAACGTTGCGCCGCATGCTCCGAGCGCGCGCGTTATTCCTCGGCAATCGACGCGTTCGTGTACACCTCTTGCACGTCGTCGAGGTTCTCGAGCGCGTCGAGCAGTTTTTGCATCTTCACTGCGTCTTCGCCGGTGAATTCGACTTCCGTCTGAGGCTTCATCGTGACTTCCGCGAGTTCGGCCTTGAAACCGGCCGCTTCGAGCGCCGTCTTGACCTTCGAGAAGTCATTCGGCGCGCACAGCACTTCGATGCTGCCGTCGTCGTTCGTGACGACGTCGTTCGCGCCGGCCTCGAGCGCGGCTTCCATCAGTTTGTCCTCGGGCGTGCCGGGCGCGAACAGAAACTGGCCGACATGATCGAAGAGAAACGCCACCGAACCGTCCGTGCCCATGTTGCCGCCGAACTTCGAGAACGCGTGCCGCACTTCGGCGACGGTACGCGTGCGATTGTCGGTCATCGTATCGACGATGATCGCGGCGCCGCCGATACCATAGCCCTCGTAGCGAATTTCCTCGTAGCTCGCGCCATCGACACCGCCCACGCCGCGCTGGATCGCGCGGTTGATGTTGTCCTTCGGCATGTTGGCGTCGGTCGCCTTGTCGACGGCGAGGCGCAAGCGCGGGTTCGAGTCGATATCGCCCCCGCCCATGCGGGCCGCCACTTGAATTTCCTTGATGAGACGCGTCCAGACCTTGCCGCGTTTGGCATCCGCGGCCGCCTTCTTATGCTTGATGTTGGCCCATTTGGAATGACCAGCCATACGTTTCTCCGTGGCGCGTGCCGACCGGGCACACGCATGATGCGTTTTGTCGATTGCGAATCGTGTGAACCGTGCGAGTCCTGCCGATGGTTCAGGTGTCGGGCGGCGTGCCGCGATTGCGCTTCGCTCGATGGTGCCGCGCGTTGTCCGCGATCCCGGGGCCGCGGCGGATAGGGCAGACCGTCCTCAGAGCAGACGTCGATTTTACCATGCCGCGTCGGCGCCGGCGGTCGCTGGCAAGGCCGCGAACGCGCCGGCCGCTTTTCAGTTCTTCGTGCCGAACAGGCGGTCGCCGGCGTCGCCGAGGCCCGGCACGATATAGGCGTGCTCGTTCAGGTGGGAATCGAGCGAGGCGACGAAGAGTTTGACATCCGGATGCGCGCGCTGGAACACCTCGACGCCTTCGGGTGCGGCGACGAGCGCGAGAAAGAGGATGTTTTCGCCGGCCACGTTGCGGCGCTTGAGCACGTCGATGGCGTGCACGGCCGAATAGCCGGTGGCGACCATCGGATCGCAGAGGATGAAGATGCGGTCTTCGAGATCGGGCAGGCGGACGAGATACTCCACGGGCCGATGTGCGTCGTCGCGATAAACGCCGATGTGCCCGACTCGCGCGGAGGGAATCAGCTCGAGCAGTCCGTCGGACATCCCGATGCCCGCGCGCAGCACCGGAACGATGGCGAGCTTCCTACCGGCAATCACGGGCGCATCGACTTCGACGAGCGGCGTGGCGACGCGTTTGGTCGTGATCGGCAGATTGCGCGTGATTTCATAGCCCATCAGCAGCGTGATTTCGCGCAGCAACTCGCGAAACGTGCGCGTCGACGTGTCTTTGTCGCGCATGTGCGTGAGCTTGTGCTGAATCAGCGGATGATCGAGGATGGACAGGTTCGGAAAACGCGGATCTTGTTTCATGGCGGGCGTGGGTGCGTGCGGGGGGGCGTGCGGCGGCTCGATGACATTGCCCGCCAGTGTACCGAAAGATCCGCTTCGCGCGTCGCTGCGGGGATTCTTCTACAATCCCGTCAATTCGTCGCATCGACTCAACGAAACACTGGGACATCGCCATGGATCTGGGGCTCGCAGGCAAGACCGCACTCGTATGCGCGGCAAGCAAAGGGTTGGGGCGCGGATGCGCCGAGGCGCTCGCCGCCGAGGGCGTCGAGTTGGTGATCGTCGCCCGCACGGCCGAGACGCTCGAGGCGAGCGCCGCCGAGATTCGTGCCAAGACGGGCGTGAGCGTGCGCACCGTAGCCTGCGACATCACGACGGCCGACGGGCGCGCGGCGGCGCTCGCGGCCTGTCCGCAGCCCGATATCCTCGTCAACAACGCGGGCGGGCCGCCGGCCGGCGATTTCCGTCAGTTCACGCACGACGACTGGATCCGCGCGCTCGAAGCCAACATGCTCACGCCGATCGCGTTGATCCAGGCGAGCATCGACGGCATGATCGCACGCGGGTTCGGCCGCATCGTCAACATCACGAGCTCCGCCGTCAAGGCGCCGATCGACGTGCTGGGCCTGTCCAACGGCGCGCGCTCGGGGCTCACCGGCTTCGTGGCGGGCGTGGCGCGCAAGGTGGCGGTGCACAATGTGACGATCAACAATCTGCTGCCGGGCCTCTTCGATACCGACCGCATTGCCACCACGTTCAAGGCTCAGGCCGACGCGCGCGGCATCAGCATCGGCGAGGCGCGCCGCGAGCGCATGAAAACCATTCCCGCGGGCCGCTTCGGCGAGCCGGGCGAGTTCGGCAAGGCTTGCGCCTTTCTGTGCAGTGTCCATGCGGGCTACATCACGGGCCAGAACTGGCTCATCGACGGCGGCGCGTACCCCGGCACGTTCTGAGCGCTCGGGCGAACCGCTGACCGCTAATGGGTCTCGCGTTTTCGGTTTTCCGTTACATCCAGAGCATTTCCCGCAACAGCAACAGTAGTCCGATTTGACGGCAAGGAGCCGCTTCATGAGTCCATGCGTCGCATTGATTGCGCACGATCACAAGAAAGACGACATCGTTGCCCTCGCCGGCGAATATGTCGACGTGCTGCGCCGTTGCCGCCTCGTTGCGACAGGCACGACGGGCGGGCGGATTGCCGACGCGCACGGGCTCACCGTCGAGCGCATGCTCTCGGGCCCTTACGGCGGCGATCTGCAAATCGGCGCGCGGCTCGCGGAAGGCGGCGTGGACGTGGTTGTCTTTCTACGCGACCCGCAAACCCCACAGCCGCACGAGCCCGATATCAATGCGCTCGTGCGCGCCTGCGACGTGCACAACGTTCCCTGCGCGACCAACATTGCAACGGCGCGCATGATTCTCGACGCGCTGACGCGGCATCTCGGCGACCGCGCGTAAGCGCGGCGCAAGCGGCGGCGGTTGCGCGCGCCGCGCGTCACAGCGAGCAGCACTTACCCAAAGGAGAACATCATGGTCAAGGCAATTCGAATCGAGCGAACGGGCGGACCCGAGGTGATGCAGTGGGTCGACGTGGACGCAGGCGAGCCGGGCCCGGGCGAGGTCCGCGTCAAGCATCATGCGGTAGGGCTCAATTACATCGATGTCTACTTCCGCACGGGGCAATATCCGATGCCGCTGCCGGCAGGCCTCGGCATGGAGGCGGCGGGCGTGGTGAGCGCGACGGGGCCCGGCGTCACGCAGTTCAAGACGGGCGATCGCGTGGCGTACGTCGCGCGCCCGCCCGGCGCCTATGCCGAAGAGCGCGTCTTGCCGATCGCCACGCTGGTCAAACTGCCCGACGCCATTTCGTTCGACGATGCGGCTTCCGCCATGCTGCAGGGACTGACAGCGCAATACCTGCTGCGCCGGACCTATCGCGTGCAAGCCGGCGACACGATCCTGATCCATGCCGCGGCGGGTGGCGTCGGACTCTTCGTCTGCCAATGGGCAAAGGCGCTCGGCGCGACGGTGATCGGCACCGTCGGTTCGGACGAGAAAGCCGAGTTGGCACGCGCACATGGCTGCGACCATCCAATCGTCTATACGCGCGAGAACTTCGCTGAGCGCGTGAAGGAACTGACGGGCGGCGCGGGCGTGCCCGTCGTCTATGACTCCATCGGCAAGGACACCTACAAGGGCTCGCTCGATTGTCTGGCTCCGCTCGGTTATTTCGTGAGCTTCGGCAGTGCGTCGGGGCCGCTCCCGCCCATCGAAGCGTCGGAACTGTCCAATCGCGGCTCGCTCTTTTTCACGCGCCCGACACTGTTCAGCTACACGCTCAAGCGCGAATGGCTCGACACGATGGCGGCCGAACTCTTCGACGTACTGGCCTCGGGCAAGGTCAAGACGAATGTGCGTCAGCGCTATGCGTTGGCGGACGTGGCCACCGCGCACCGCGACCTCGAAGCGCGCAAGACGACGGGCTCGACCATCCTCATACCCTGAACGAGCCGAGCGCCCGCGTGGGCCGCGTTATCCGGCCCCGCTGCCGCTGCCGCAGCCTTGCCGCCGCACCTGTCGATTTTAGCGAGAGCGGACGCGACATCGCCATGTCTATAATGAGACAAAGCCGGGCGAAGCGTGGGGACGGAATGCACGACGTTCGCCGGCGGCAAGTCTAAAGGGAGGAGCGATGCTCAATGCGCTTTCGCTCGGCGCGGGCCTGTCCTGGGCCAGCGGCCTGCGGCTCTATTTGACGGTGCTCCTCGTCGGTGTATTCGACCGGCTGAACATCGTGCATTTGCCCGATTCCCTCGCGGCACTGGCTTCGCCGTGGGTCATCGGCGCCGCGGCTTTTCTCGCTGCCGTCGAGTTCTTCGCCGATCGCATTCCCGCGTTCGACTCGCTCTGGGACGCCGTTCATACGTTTATCCGCATTCCGGCCGGCGCACTGCTCGCCGCCGGCGCGCTGGGTCACGCCGATCCGGCCCTCATGACCGTTGCCGCGCTGGCCGGCGGCACGCTCGCCGGTTCCGCCCACCTCACCAAGGCCGGAGCGCGCGCGCTCATCAACTTGTCGCCTGAGCCGTTTTCGAACTGGATCGCTTCGTCGACGGAAGACGTGCTGGTCTGTATTGGTCTCGCGCTCGCGTTTTTCGCACCGGTTGTCCTGCTGGTATTGATGGGCGGCTTCCTCCTTTTTGCCGGCTGGGCGTTGCCGCGGCTGTGGCGCGGCGTGCAGGGCGGATTTCGCGGCATGGCCTCGCATATGAGCTCGCGACTGGGCTCGTTCGGGGGCAAGCGCGATTGAACGATGCGAGCGGTGCGAGCGCGGCCAGTCCCGATCCACGCGCTAGTCGTGGCGCTCGGTTCTTACTCCTGATTCGGCAGGCGCTGCGCATGACCGTGCGCGACTGGCGCGCGGGCGAGCTGACAATGCTCTCGCTGTCGCTCGTGCTCGCGGTGGCGGCATTTGCGAGCGTCGGTTTTCTCGCCGATCGTCTCCAGCAGGGCCTCGAGCGTGATGCCCGGCGCATGATTGCCGCCGATTTCGTCGTGCGCGCCGACCATCCCGTCGATGCCGCATTCGTCGATCGAGCGCACTCGCTCGGGCTGCGCACCGCCACTACGATCATTTTCCCGACCATGGTCGCGGGGGCGAACGGCGCGGCAGGGCAAGGCGAGGGCGCTATCGCCAACGCGCGGCTCGCGGCGGTCAAGGCCGTCTCGCCCGGTTATCCGCTGCGCGGTGCCCTGCGCATCGCGTCGGGGCCGACGGCGCCCGATCGCACGGCGCAGGGCATTCCGGCACCGGGTACCGTTTGGGTGGACGCCGAGCTGCTCGGCGCGCTGCATTTGCACGTGGGCGATCGCGTGATGCTCGGATTGCGCACGTTCACGATCGCCGCGGTCATCACGCGCGAGCTCGATCGCGGCTTTGCATTCGTCAACTTTTCGCCGCGCCTCATGATGCGCGCCGATGCGCTGCCTTCGACGGGCCTGTTGGGTTACGGCAGCCGTGTGACTTATCGGCTGCTCGTGGCGGGCGACGACGCGGCGGTTGCCGAGTTCACGCGGTTCGCGCACGCCCGCGTGGATGGCGGAAAAATGCGAGGCGTGGCGCTCGAATCGCTGCAGGAAGGCCAGCCGCAGGTGCGCCTGACGCTCGATCGGGCTGGGCATTTTCTGCGCCTGGTATCGCTGCTGACGGCATTGCTTGCGGCCGTCGCCATCGCCATGGCTGCGCACCGCTACACGCGGCGGCATCTCGATAGTTGCGCCGTCATGCGTTGTCTGGGCCTTGGGGCCGCGGCGCTGCGCACGCTGGTGGCCCTCGAATTTCTGATCGTCGGTCTGGCCGGCGGCATCGCGGGTGCGGCGCTCGGTTACGCAGGGCATTTCGCGTTGCTTGCGTCGCTTCGACAACTCATCGCCGTCGATTTGCCGCAACCGGGGCTCGCACCGGCGCTAGAAGGCATGGCTGCGGCGCTCGTTTTGCTGATCGGCTTCGCGCTGCCGCCGCTCGTCCCACTCACGCGGGTGCCGCCCGTGCGCGTGCTGCGCCGTGAATGGGACGGTCAGGCCCGTACCGCATGGATGGCCTATGCCGCGGGCATCGCGCTCTTCGCCGGGCTGCTCGTGCTCGCGGCGGGCGAACTCAAGCAGGGCGGCATCGTCGCCGGCGGCTTTGCCGCGACGCTGCTGATCTTTGCGGGCGTGGCGCGCGCGGCGCTGTCGGCCGCCTCGCGCATAGCGCGCAGCGAGCGTGCCGGGGCGCGGCTCCCGGCCGGTGTCGGTTGGCGCTATGCGCTCGCCTCGCTCGAACGGCGCGGTGCGGCCAGCGCGTTGCAGATCACCGCGCTTGCGCTCGGTCTCATGTGCCTGCTGCTGATTGCCATGACGCGCAACGATCTGGTGGCGGGCTGGCGCAAATCGACCCCACCCGATGCGCCGAACGAGTTCCTCATCGATATCCAGCCCGATCAACGTCAGGCTGTCGCGAGCTATCTGAGCGCACACGGCATAGCAGGAGCGACGCTCGAGCCGATGGTGCGTGCGCGGCTGACGACGATCAACGGCAAGCCGGTCGACCCAGGCGCGTATCGGAACGACGATGCGCGGCGCCTCGTGGACCGCGAGTTCAATCTGTCGTACCGCGCTACGCCGCCCGATGACAACCGGATCGTGCAGGGCCGCTGGTTCGGTGCGGCTCAGCGCCCCGAGATTTCGATCGAGGAGGGCCTCGCGAAGCTGATCGGCGTGAAACTCGGCGACGTACTGCGCTTCGATATCGCAGGCCAATCCGTGGAGGCGCCGATCACGAGCGTGCGCAAGCTCGACTGGGGGTCGTTCAAGGTGAACTTCTTCGTGCTGATGCCGCCCGCCGCACTCGATGCATTTCCGGCGATCTATATCACGAGCTTTCACTTGGCTGCCGAGCGACGCGCGGTACTCGATGGTCTCATTGCCCGCTATCCGAATCTGACGGCCATCGATATCGGCCCGATCCTCGCACAGATCCAGCACATGCTCGATCAGGTGATCGGCGCGGTGCAGTTTCTGTTTCTCTTCACGTTGGCGGCGGGTCTGCTCGTTCTCTACGCGGCGCTCGCCGGCACGCGCGACGAGCGCATGAGAGAATCGGCCCTGTTGCGCGCGCTGGGCGCTTCGCATGCGCAGGTGCGCGCGGTGCAGGCGGCGGAATTTGTCGTCGTCGGCGCCCTCGCCGGGGCGATGGCGGCGATCGGGGCGCAGGTGCTCGGCTCCGTGCTGGCCACTCGCGTGTTCGATTTCTATCTGGACTTCGATCCGTGGGTGTTGCCCGCCGGCATCGTTGCAGGCATCGCGTGCGCCGGTGTGGGCGGATGGCTAAGTCTGCGGCGCGTGTTGACGCGCCCCGCGGGGCAGACGTTGCGCGACGCTTGAACGTTGACTCTTGCATCCCTCGCGCTGCAATTTCTCTTTGTTTTTCCGGCTTTACGTATGACCGACAATACCGACGACTCGCAGCCCGCCCAACCGACGGCATTCGAACTCGTGGGCGGCGAGACACGCGTGCGCGAACTCGTCGACCGTTTCTACGACCTGATGGATCTCGAACCCGAGTTTGCGAGCATCCGGGCGCTCCATCCCCCATCGCTCGACGGTTCGCGCGACAAGCTCTTCTGGTTCCTCTGCGGCTGGCTCGGCGGGCCGGACCACTACATCGAACGCTTCGGTCATCCGCGCTTGCGTGCGCGTCATCTGCCGTTCGCGATAGCCTCTTCCGAACGCGATCAGTGGCTGCGCTGCATGGCCTGGGCGATGGAGGACGCCGGCTTGCCCGAAGCGTTGCGCGAGCGCCTGCTGACCGCGTTTTTCGATACGGCGGATTGGATGCGCAACCGGCCCGGTTGAACGGCCGTCCTCGAGCACGAACGTAATGCGATGCGGTGGCTACGCCAGGAAGTCCCGACCTGAGAGAACTCTGCCTGCGAAACCGGCCCGGTTGAGTAACCGGTACAGTGCTTGGCTATAGGCGATCGAACGCTGCCTGTCCGCGCGTGCCGCGGGGCCGCGATAATGCGATTTTGGAGCCCGGGCGGCCGCCGGTGCCGCCGGAAAGAGACTTTCGAGGACCGACTATGACGACCCAAGCGTTATTCCGCGAGGATGCCTATCTGACCCGCTGCGAGGCGACGATCGTCGCGCTCGGCGACGACGGAATTCTGCTCGATCGGACCGTGTTCTATCCGCTGGGCGGCGGTCAGGCGGCCGATACGGGCGCGCTCGTACTCGCCGACGGCACGCGCATCGCGATTGCGGACACACGCAAGGCCAGGTTCGAGGGCGCGACGCCCGATGACGCCTTGCACATTCCCGCGGCGGGACAAGAAGCGTTGCTGGCGCACGCGCGGGTGGGCGACCCGGTCGTGGCCGAGATCGATTGGGACCGGCGCTACCGGCATATGAAGCTGCATACGGCGAGCCATCTGATGTGCGCGGTGCTGCCTTATCCTGTCGACGGCTGCAGCATTACGGTCGACTACGCGCGGCTCGACTTCGCGACGACGGAGCCGATCGAACGCGAACTCGTCGAGACGCGTCTCGCGTCGCTCGTGAGCGGCGAGCACGCCGTTGCGACAGAATGGATCACGGACGACGAGATGGCCGCGAGGCCGGAGCTCGTACGCACGATGAGCGTGAAGCCGCCGATGGGGCTGGGCCGCGTGCGCCTGTTGCGAATCGAAGGTGTGGACTTGCAGCCGTGCGGCGGCACGCATGTGCGCAACACGGCGGAGATCGGCGCGCTGCGCGTGGCGAAGCTCGAGAAAAAGAGTGCGCGCACGCGGCGCCTCGTATTGGAGTTTGTGTCATGACGGAACCCGGGACGAGGGAAGCAGGAACCGATTACGACGTGCTCGATCCCACAGCGCGAGCGGTGCTCGACTTCTGGTTCGGCGAGCCGCGATCGTCTCGTTTTGGCCAGGTATGGGATTGCTGGTTCTCGGGCGACGACACGTTCGATGCGCAACTACGCGAACGTTTCGGCGCAACGTTGGCATCGGCGCGACGGGGCGAATACGCTGGGTGGCAGCGTACGCCGCTTGGCACGCTCGCCCTCATCGTCGTGCTCGATCAGTTTTCCCGGAACATACACCGCGGCAGTGCCGAAGCTTTTGCGGCCGATGCACAGGCGGTCGAGGCCGCCCGCCGCATGGTGGCAACACGTGCTGATCGCACGCTGCCGACGCCGCACCACCGCGCGTTTGCGTACTTGCCCTTCGAGCACGACGAATCGCGCGAAAGCCAGGAGACGTCGGTGCGTCTGTTCGGCGAGCTGGCCGACGAGAGCAAAGATGCCGCTGGCTATCTCGGGTACGCTCGCCAGCACGCGGTCATCATCGAGCGCTTCGGACGTTTTCCGCACCGCAATGCGTTGCTCGGTCGTGAAACGAGCGAAGAAGAGCGCGCGTTTTTGCTCGAGCCCGGGTCGTCGTTTCGATAGCCGGCCAGCGCGGCGTGACCGGTGCCGTGCCGAGCCCGTGCTAACGCGTTGCCAGCGCTTGGGGCTCTTTCAACCCATAACCGGCGGTGAGCCGCTCGTATTCGGCGATCAACTGGGCACCAAACAGCAGCAGCGTGCCCAGTGCTTCGAGACTGACGAGCACGACGATCGCGGTCGTCATCGATCCGTACACAACGCTCACCTGTGACAACGTCGCAAAATACCAGACCAGTACGCGACGCGTGATCTCCCACAGCGCCGCGGCTGCCACGGCGCCCATGACGGCATGGCGAAACGTGGTGCGTCCCGCCGGAATGATGATATAGATCGCGGTCAGAACGAATATCTCACCCGCAACGCCACACAGGTAAAGGATGACTCGCGTCGTTCCCGTCAGCGAGACCGCGTGGCCGAGCAGTACCACGCTATCCGACGCGACTGCCTGCAGGCTGCTCGTGACAAACGTGATGAGCAGCACGCCGATGCCGAGCGAGAGACTGAAGCAATACGGGACAATCGCCGATATCAGGAAGTGGCGCCGCCGGATGACAACGCGATGCACGAAGATGATCGACAGTGCGTTTTCGAGCACGGTGAACGCAAGGGAGCTGAAGAAAATCATCGTTACGACGAGGAACCAGCCCACCACCGAGCGATGCGCGAGAAAATTGGCGAGTTCACCGACGATCGCTTTCGACTGTCCGGGCACCAGCCATCTCAGCAGCCTTTCGAGCGTATCGAGCAGCAGCGCCTGGCCGACCACATGACTGAATGCGATGGCCACCAGAATCAGCAGCGGTACGATCGAAAGCAGTGAATAGTACGCAACCGCGCCTGCGAGAAGAAGGCCTTGATTCTTTCGAAATGCTTTGAGCACTTGGACCGTGAACTGAAAAGGATGACGGGCTACGAAGCGCAATGCGCGCCTTCGCGCCTCCTTTTCAATCCGTTGCGAATGCATTGGCGCGTTCATAGCGCTCCGGCAGCCAGCTGATTTCCTTTGGCTTGCGCGTCGCTATTGCCGTCCGGCTGCGCGCGCGCGTGCAACGCCTCGATACAAGCGTCGGTTAGTTCAGTGAAAGAACCGATCGTCGTCTCCTTCACGGGGCTGGCCGCCGCCGGTTGATCCGGCGCGCTTTGGCGCCGCGCGGCGTCGGGATCCCCGTCGAACGCAATGCCCATGATGAGGTGCGGCGAGCGCGCTCGAAGCCCCCGGACGAGGTTGCGCAGATAGGGAGGCGATTCGCGCCAATCAAGCGTCACGAGACAGATGACGGTGTCGTGACCGATGCGGGTCTCGTCGACGCGTCTGCGCAAGAACCGTTCGGCCGAAAGGGCAGTCGCCTCGATGCCGCGCCGACGCAGCAGTTGCACCAGGATCGTTGCGGCAACGCCGTCGAACTCACCGCGCCCCCTGACACAGAGCACGGTGGCCGGCTCATCAGGTGCTTCGTGCTGGCTGTCATGAGACGGCCCACGGCGCGTGCCGCCTCTCGTGCGCCCGGGCTTGCGCGGCGCGACGCTCAGGCCCGGCGAATCGGCCGATGCGAGCCCCCGGACGACGCCTAGTGCCGCGAGGCGCACGGCCGTGAGTTGGCCGGGCGTGATTACGCCACGCGCGACGTCGCCGCAGGCGAGCCTCAGGCATTCCAGCATGACCGTGTCGTACCAGGCCTCGGGAGAGGATTTTTCGAGCATCGTCGCGGCTTGAGCGAGTGCATCGGGTACGTCGTCGGCCAGCAAACGCTGATAGAGGTTTTCGCCCGGTGTCAGCACCGGATGATCGCCGAACAGCACGTCGAGGAAGGCGACGCGTTCAATGTGGCGGCCGAGCGTCACGAGACAGAGCGTAAGCGGTGTAGACAGCACGAGCCCCACCGGTCCCCATATCCAGCTCCAGAAAATGGCGGCGATGATCACGCCGAACGGCGACAAGCCCGTGCTGTTGCCGTATATCAGCGGCTCGACGAACTGGCTCGCGGTGAGCTCGATCACCGCGAACAGAATCGCAGTCCAGACCGTCATCCACCAGCCGGGCCCGATTGCCGCTGCGAGGATGACCGCGAGGAGCGCCGCCAGCCATGCGCCGATGTAAGGGACGAACCGCAGCAAGGCGGTCAGGACGCCGAATAACAATGCCCCCGGCACACCGATAATCGCGAGCCCGATACAAATCAGTGCGCCGACGCTCGCATTCATCGCCACTTGAGTAAGAAAATAGCGGCTTAAGCGCCGAGCGGCCTCGGTCATCGCAGTCATGGTGCGATGCAGGTCGCGCACGCCGAAAAGGCGAATGAGCCTGTCGCGCAAATCTTCGCGTTGCAGCAGGATGAAAATCGCGATGACGGCCACGATGCCGGCCGTCTCGAGCGGACTCACCACCGGTGCGACGAAGCGCTGGACGAGTTTCAGCGACGAAGGCCGGGGTTCGATCACCTCGACGGACATCGGCGGGCGGCCCGAGCGGCTGGCCGAGCGGTCGTTGTTGCCCGGCGGTTCAGGAGGGGGCGCAATATGTCTGAGCGCGCCGCTCGCCCGTTTCAGAAGCGCATCCGCGCGGCCGAACGTCTCTTCGTGCAGCAATTTCGCCTTGCGCTCCACTGCGACCTCGTACTGCGGGAGGTCCCCGGCCAATTGGGCGATTTGGGCGCCGATGAGCACGCTCGTCGCGGCCAGCACCAACAGCGCAACGAGCACCGCAGCGATGACCGACGGCGCATGACCGAAACCGACACGCCGCAATGCGGTGGCGAACGGCGCCAGGACGAAGCTCAGCAACACCGCTAGCGTGATCGGCATGAGCACGTCGCGCCCGACGTAGAGCGCGCCGATCACCACGACGCCGGCGATCAGCGAAGTCAGTGCTCTAACACCCGGCACCTCGGGCGGCGAGCCACGGTCGCTGCTGCGCCGCGGCGGCATGGGACCAGTCATGATCCATACGCAAAGCAAATGCGATGCCAGGCGGACGGTCTTTCATTGGCGCTGCGCCTCAATCGCGCGCGAGCGAGTCGCTGTTTGGCACGGGCACGGCGCGCGGCCGGCGCGGTACCCGCGTAGTCGAGGAAGTTCTGCGGCGCCGGCTCGATGCGATCGTGACGCACGCCGTTTACTTACACGGCTTCTCGCTCCGAAGCCCACTTGTCCCGACGAGGCGGGTGATAACGCTGCAGTTTCGAGATGAGCGCATCGGGTTGCGCATCGATCTGCAAAATATCGAGATACTCGCGCTGCATGAACCCTTCGTTCACCGTGTGCTCGAGCATGGCGACGAGCGGCCGATAGTATCCGTCGATATCGAGCAGGCCGATTCCTTTCGCGTGATAGCCGAGCTGGGCCCACGTGAAGACCTCGAACAGCTCTTCGAGCGTCCCGGCCCCGCCGGGGAGCGCAACGAACGCGTCCGACAAGTCCGCCATCATCCTCTTGCGCTCATGCATGTCGGCGACGACATGCAGCTCGCTCAAGCCCGTATGCCCGACTTCCTTTTCGAGCAGCAGCTGCGGAATGACGCCCACCGCGCGCCCGCCGGCCTCGAGCACCGCATCGGCAATCGTGCCCATGAGCCCAACGCGTCCACCGCCGAAGACGAGCGAGCAGCCCGCCTCGACGAGTGCCCGGCCGAACGCCTGCGCGGCTTCGACATAGACGGGCCGTGTCCCCATCGACGAGCCGCAATAAACGCAAATCGACTTCAAACTCATACTCCGGCGTCCTTGACGGCGGCTTTGGGCAGCGCATCGCGCGGCGGCAGGTAATCATGGAATTCGCGCATCGGCAGTTTGCCCGAGACGAGGTCGTCGAACAGCTGGCGCGAGCGGCCGCGCAGATAAGGCGCCATGATCGAAATCACATGCACGCTGACCTGATAGAGCTCGACGCGAATCGCCTCTTGATCGTTGTACTTGCGCGGATGCATGACGAACTGATAGGAAAGCCAATAGGTCGCGATGACGCCCATGTTCGTCGCGATGACCTGGATTTCCTCGGGCGTGGCGACCATTTCGTCGTCGGCCACCAGCAACTCGCACAGCTCGCGCGCGAAGCGGACTTTGTGACTGATGATTTGCTTGAAATGCGTCTCGAGCGTGCGATTGCGCGCGAGCAGATCGTTGAGATCCCGATAGAGGAACCGATACTGCCACATGAAATCGGCCATGTACTGCAGATACGACCAGGTTTCGTCGATGGTCGGACGATGATCGTCGGGCAGCCGCAGACGCTTTTCGATCGCCTGCTCGAACTGCGCGAAGATGCTGTTGATGATGTCGTCCTTGTTGCGGAAGTGATAGTAGAGATTGCCGGGGCTGATCTCCATCTCTTCCGCGATCGTGGTCGTCGTGACGTTCGGCTCGCCGATCTCGTTGAAGAGCTTCAGCGATAACTCGAGGATCCGTTCGCGGGTGCGGCGGGGAGTTTTGGCTTCCATGTCGTCCGGCCCAGTGGCGCCAGGCAATACGCGGCCCCACGCGGGACCCGTACATCGTCTTGCCCGGCTTTGGTTGTATGTCTCGAATGTAGTGGGCCGATTATAAACCGCACGTTCTCTTCCTCGACCGCCCTCCGGGTTTTCATGGAGCACGGTCGTTCGTTTTTTTGAGACGGGGAGTCCAACGGTGAACGGCTCGTTCACAGGTGATTCGATGGGGCGGGCGGTCAGCCTTCGAGCAGCAGCCGCACCCAATGGGCGACGAGCGGGCCGACGAGCAGAACCCAGGTCAGCCCGCAGACGAGCAGCGCGACGCTCACCGCGGCACTGCCGAGGTCCTTGGCACGCCGCGACAGCTCGTGACGTTCGAGCGAGATGCGATCGATCGCCGCTTCGACACTCGAATTGAGCAGCTCGACGATGAGCACGAGCAGTACCGAGCCGATCAGCAAAACGTGGGAGACGGCATCCACCGGCACGGCGATACCGATCGGCACGAGCAGCACCGCGAGCGTGAGCTCCTGTCTGAATGCGCTTTCCTCGCGAATGGCGACGCGAAAGCCGTTCAGCGAGTTCTTGAGCGCATGCCACGCCCGCGTGAACCCCCGATTGCCCTTGTAGGGGTTGTACGGCAGAGGCGCAAGCGGATCGTCGGGCCCGAGCGGCTCGTGCGCGTCGGGCGGCTCGCGGCCGATCGGCGGTTCGTCGTGCTTCATGCGGCGGCGCTTTGCTCGCGCCACGGCGCATGAGAGAGCGGTTTCAGGTGCGCTGCGAATTGCTCGGAGGCGGCGCGCCAGGAAAAGCGCTCGGCCCACGCGCGCGCGGCGGCGCGATCGATCTTCAACGCGTCGAGACACGCTTCGCGCAGGTCCTCGTTCATTGCGCCGGCGTCGCCGTCGCCGAGCACGTCGATCGGCCCCGTCACCGGATACGCGGCCACGGGCGTACCGCAGGCCAGCGATTCGAGCAGCACGAGCCCGAAGGTATCGGTACGGCTCGGGAACACGAAGACGTCGGCCGCGGCATAGACCTTCGCCAGTTCCGCCTGCGTCAGCACGCCGAGGTAATTGACCTCCGGATAGCGCGACTTGAGTTCCGCGAGCGCAGGCCCTTCACCGGCCACCCATTTTGAGCCGGGCAGGTCGAGCTTCAAAAACGCCTCGACGTTTTTTTCGATGGCGACACGGCCGACATAAAGAAAGATCGGCCGGGCGGTATTGAGCACCTTGGATTCCATCGGATGGAAGATATCGAGATCGACGCCGCGCGTCCAGAGGACGACATTCGTAAAGCCGTAGCGCTCGAGGTCGGCCTTCACGACGGGCGTCGGCGCCATCACGGCGAGCGAGGGCCGGTGGAACCAGTGCAGGAAGCGGTAGGTGAATGCGGCGGGCAACGCGAAGCGGGCTTCCACGTATTCGGGAAAACGCGTGTGATAGGCCGTGGTGAACGGCAGCCCGTGCTTGATGGCATAGCGGCGCGCGGCGAGGCCGAGCGGCCCCTCGGTGGCGATATGCAGCGCGTCGGGCGCGAATTCATCGATGCGCGCGTGCAGGCGCCGGCGGGGAAAGAGCGACAGCCGGATCTCAGGATAAGTCGGGCACGGAATGGTGCGGAATTCGAGCGGCGTGACGAGCTCGACGCGATGGCCAAGTTCGGTCAGCTCGCGCGTCGTGTTCTTCAATGTGCGAACGACGCCGTTGACCTGCGGCTCCCAAGCGTCGGTCACGATCATGATTTTCATGCGAAGAGTCTCCGGTCCGGATGGCGGACAGTGCGGGGAGGCGGACACGTCAGGCCGTTGCCTTGGCCTTGCGCGAATGAGCGTGCGGCGAGCGCATGACGGTCCAATAGACCACGCGCAGCTCGCCTTCGAAGGTTTCGACGAGCGCGGAAAGGCTTTCGACCCAGTCGCCGTCGTTGCAGTAGACGAGGCCGTCGACATCGCGGATCTCGGCCTTGTGGATGTGACCGCAGACGACTCCATCGCAGCCGCGTCGCCGTGCCTCGTCGACCATGACGTGCTCGAACGACGAGATGAAATTGACCGCGTTCTTGACCTGATGCTTCAGATACTGGGAGAGCGACCAGTACTGGAAGCCGAAGCGGCTGCGAATGCGGTTGAACCAGCGATTGAGCACGAGGATCGTCGTGTAGGCGCTGTCGCCCAGATAGGCGAGCCACTTCGCATGCTGGATGACACCGTCGAAGAGGTCGCCGTGTACGATCCACAGGCGTTTACCGGAAATCGTCGTATGAAACGCTTCGCCACGCACCTGGATGTCGCCGAAGGCGAGATCGCAAAACTGCCGCGCGCCTTCATCGTGATTGCCCGGGATATAAACGACCTGTGTGCCCTTGCGCGCCTTGCGCAAGATCTTCTGGACGACATCGTTGTGCGCCTGCGGCCAGTACCAGCCTTTTTTCAGCTGCCAGCCGTCGATGATGTCGCCGACGAGGTAGAGATATTCGGAATCGTTGTGGCGCAGGAAGTCCAGCAGGTAGTTCGCTTGGCAGCCGCTCGAGCCGAGATGGATATCCGATAGCCAGATCGTCCGGTAGCGGTGCGGCTTGTCGACGTCGTCGTCGTGACCGCTCGCGTCCGTTTCGTGCGCTGCCTCGTGAGTGTCGGCCGAGATGCCGCCGGGCGCGGCGGGATGAAAGGGAACGGCAGCGACAGTCGCGCCGAGCCGCCGAAGGAGGGAAGTCGCGGCCGTCGTGCGGTCCATGGCTTCTCGCGTCGAGTTGGACATTCGCCCATTGCGCCACGCGAGCGTGACTGCAACATGACAGTCACGGGAAGTTCTTATTACGGGGTCGGCGGGCCCGACGTTTCGGCCGCGCCCGTCGCCGGGGTGCTCGGCTTGTCGGGCGCGAGTTCGACGATTCGTGTGCCCGCCATGCGGTCATGAGGGAACTGGCGGTCGGGATCGAGCCGTGCCGCGGCGGCCCAGAGCAGGAACCACGCGGCCGTCGCAGCGAGCGTCGCGGGCAGCGGCAAGCCGAATACCGGATGCAGCGCAAGCGGGGGCACGAACCACAGCCAGCCCAACCCATAGCGCGCCAGGGCCCGCACTGGACCGACCGTCTGGCCGGAAGGCCCGACGAGGCGCAGGCGCCACGTTTTCATCGGCAGTGTCTGACCGCCGTGCGTCCAGCACCAGACGAAATAGACGCCGACGACGAAGGCCAGCCAGACGGCGAGCAGATGGCGATGCGTGAGGCCGTTGCGCTGCTGCGTGAGCGTGCCGAACAGATAGCCGGCGAAGAATACGATGCCGAAAAGCAGCAACGTCTCGTAGACGAGCGATGCGAGGCGGCGGCGAATGCTGGGCGGCAACGACGGTGAATCCATGCGGTGTGCGGCTCGGTCGGGGCCGGACATCACGCGCCGCGGAAGATCGAGGGCGCCTCGGACGGCGAAAGCGGCGTGGGTGCGCCCGGTACGCCGCTCGCCGGTGCCGGCGGTGCCGCGCTTGTGCCCGATGCGGCCGCGGCAGCACTGGCCGCCGCAGCGCCGCTCGTCGGCAACGACGCATCCGCGAGCCGATTGATGCCGTGGATTTCGCTCTTGAGCCCTGATGGCGGGGCGCTCACGACGGTCGGCCGCCGCTTGCGCTCCAGCGCCGCAAGCCGTGCCTTCTGCTCGGGCGAGAGTTCCTGGTAGGCCTTCCAGGCCTTCTGGCGCGCTTGCGGGGGCAGCGCTTTCGAGACCTGGTAGTTTTCGCGTGCGACACGGCGCTGCTCGGGCGTCATGCCGACCCACTGACCCATCCGTTCATGGAGTCTTTTTTGCGCTTCGGGCGACATCTTCGCGAAACGCGACGCGATCTTGATCCATTTGCGCTTTCGCTCGTCGCTGAACCTGTCCCATTCGGTGGCGAACGGCGCCAAAGCGGCGTGCTGTTCGTCGCTGAGGTGCGACCACGAGAGCGGGTTGTTGTCGACGAGGGGAGCGAGCTCGATGGCAAGCGTCGGTGCGGGAGGCGCGCTAGGTGGCGCGCCCGCCGGCCGGGCAGCGGGTGTCTCGCCGAAAAAGCGAGGGTAGGTTGCTCCGAACACCACGGCGGACGCGATCGCACAGGCGAACACGACGGCCAGGCCGCGCTTGTAGCTCACGCCGGTCTCCTCCTGCACATGCCCGTCAACGTGCTCGCGAGAGATAGGCGTTGAAGCCGTGGTCGAGGTACGCATTGAGCGGAAGCTCGTCGTTCAACATGGCTGCGTCGATATCGGCGAGCTCGGCGGCGCGCTGCAGATTTTCCCAATAAGCGATGACGGCGACGCCGCCAACCAGTGCGAGGATCGGCAAAAGCCGCATGAAACGGCGCAGCGGCGGCACGCGTCGCTCCGCAGGGCTCGTACGTTGCGGGCCGAACGCCGGACCGCCCGCGGGGGCGAGCACGAACGCGCGGGCGACGGCGGCCTCGGGCTTTTTGCGACCGAGCGCGACACGCCGTGCGGCCGCGAGTTTGTTGACCGTCGTGGCGGGCAAGCTGGCCGCATTTTCGTCGAGCGCGCGACAGATTCTGTGCGCGAACTCGAATTCGTTGGTTTCGGGAGCGGAGCTCATAGCGTGATTCCTTTGGCCTTGAGCGCGGCCGCCAGTGTATGCGTCGCCCTCGAACAGTGCGTCTTCACACTGCCTTCGGAACAACCCATGGCGGCGGCGGTCTCGGCGACATCCATATCTTCCCAGTAACGCATGAGAAACGCTTCCCGTTGACGCGCCGGTAATTTTTGGATCTCCGCGTCGATGAGCGTGAGCACCTGATCGCGCTCGAGCTTCTCCTGGCTGCTCTCCGAACCGCTCGTGTGTTCCTGCCCTTCGATGGTCTCGAGCGGATCGAAATCGTCGTCGTCGGCATTGCCGAACGACGAAAAAAGGCTCACCCAGGTGTTCCGGACTTTCTGCCGACGAAAATGGTCGTGCGTTACGTTTTGGAGAATACGCTGAAACAGGAGCGTCAGCTCGGCAAGCGGTCTGTCGCCATATTTTTCGGCGAGCTTGATCATCGCGTCCTGCACGATGTCGAGGGCGGCATCGTCGTCGCGCACGGCGTAGACGGTCTGCTTGAACGCGCGTCTTTCGATGCTCGTCAGGAAGTCGGCGAGTTCCTTTTCTGATGCCATCCCGGGGGGCAGCGGCGCGAAGCGCGCGCACGCCGTGTAATCGATTGAAAAAAATATCGCGAAACCCGCGGATGCTAGCAAACTTTTCGGGGCCATGGGGCACTTATGCCCGTGCCACCTGGCCCCAAACGCACCTCCCGGGCCGCCTGGGCACTGCATGCCCCGTGCCTGGACTGCGATTTTTTGCTTGACCGCGTGCTCGGCAGCCGCTAAGGTTGCCGGTTCGCAACATAAGTGACTTGTCTTTTTGGGGCGGGCCCATGAAGTCCGCCAGTCAAACTGGACGCGCCGCTTGAACCCGAGCCACAAGCCCGGCAGAGAGCACCCGATCAATTTTTTGCCGAAAATTCGAAAGGTGAATGATGAACATGCCCAGCGCGGAATTCTCCACGTCGGATACCACTCCTTCCCATGAAGCCTCGTCGATAGGCGCCACCGTGCTCATGCGCGCGCTGGCAGACGAAGGCGTCGAAGTGCTCTGGGGTTATCCCGGCGGCGCAGTGCTCTACATCTACGACGAACTGTACAAGCAGGACAAGGTTCAACACGTGCTCGTGCGTCACGAGCAGGCCGCGGTCCACGCGGCGGACGGCTACGCGCGTTCGACCGGCAAGGTCGGCGTATGCCTCGTCACCTCGGGCCCCGGCGTGACCAATGCCGTCACCGGCATCGCCACGGCCTACATGGATTCGATCCCGCTCGTCATCATCAGCGGCCAGGTGCCCACGGCCGCGATCGGCCAGGACGCGTTCCAGGAGTGCGACACGGTCGGCATCACGCGTCCCTGCGTGAAGCACAACTTCCTCGTGAAAGACGTGCGCGAGCTCGCGGCCACGGTCAAGAAGGCGTTTTACATCGCGCGTACGGGGCGCCCCGGCCCTGTGTTGATCGATATCCCGAAAGACATCTCGAAAATGCCGTGCGAGTACGAGCCCGTGAAGAGCGTCTCGTTGCGCTCGTACAACCCGGTGACGAAGGGCCATTCGGGGCAGATTCGCAAGGCGGTCTCCCTGCTGCTGTCGGCCAAGCGCCCCTATATCTATACGGGCGGCGGCATCGTGCTGGCCGACGCGTCGCGCGAGCTCAACCAGTTCGTCGATCTGCTCGGCTACCCGGTCACGAACACGCTGATGGGCCTCGGCGCCTATCGCGCGAGCGACAGGAAGTTCCTCGGCATGCTCGGCATGCATGGGACGTACGAAGCCAACATGGCGATGCAGAACTGCGACGTGCTGATCGCAATCGGCGCGCGGTTCGACGATCGCGTGATCGGCGATCCGCAGCATTTCTCGTCGCGTCCACGCAAGATCATCCACGTCGACATCGACCCGTCGTCGATCAGCAAGCGGGTGAAAGTCGACATCCCGATCGTCGGAGACGTGAAAGAAGTGCTCAAGGAGCTCATCGAGCAGCTCCAGCACGCGGAGCACGGGCCCGATACGGAGGCCCTCGCGCAGTGGTGGAAAGAGATCGAGGCCTGGCGCGAGAAGAACTGCCTCAAGTACGACCACGCGAGCACGATCATCAAGCCGCAGTACGTCGTCGAAAAGCTGTGGGAGTTGACGGACGGCAACGCATTCGTTTGCTCGGACGTCGGTCAGCATCAGATGTGGGCCGCGCAGTTCTATCGCTTCGACAAGCCGCGCCGCTGGATCAACTCGGGCGGCCTCGGTACGATGGGCTTCGGGCTGCCGGCCGCGATGGGCGTCAAGATGGCGCACCCCGAGTCCGAGGTCGTCTGCATCACGGGCGAAGGGTCCATCCAGATGTGCATCCAGGAGCTGTCCACCTGTAAACAGTACGACACGCCCGTCAAGATCATTTCGCTCAACAACCGCTATCTGGGCATGGTCCGCCAGTGGCAGCAGATCGAATACAGCAAGCGCTATTCGCATTCCTATATGGACGCGCTGCCGGACTTCGTGAAACTGGCCGAAGCGTATGGCCATGTCGGCATTCGCGTCGAAAAAACGGCGGATGTCGAACCCGCGTTGAAGGAGGCGCTGCGTCTCAAGGATCGCACCGTGTTTCTAGATTTCCAGACCGATCCGACAGAAAACGTCTGGCCGATGGTTCAAGCCGGCAAGGGCATCACCGAGATGCTGCTCGGCGCCGAGGACCTCTAACGACGGCCGGTGCCGCGCGCGGCCCGCGTTCGTCCGCCCGCCTTCACGAAAGGCGCGAAGCGGCGAGCGGGAGCGGCGGCATCGCTTCGCATCGACATCTGGATAAAACGGGAAACACGACATGAGACACATCATCTCCGTCCTGCTGGAAAACGAACCGGGTGCGCTCTCGCGCATCGTCGGTCTTTTTTCGGCACGCGGCTACAACATTGAAACCTTGACGGTGGCGCCGACCGAGGATCGCTCGCTCTCGCGCCTGACCATCGTCTCCATTGGCTCGGACGACGTGATCGAACAGATCACGAAGCACTTGAACCGCCTGATCGAGGTGGTGAAGGTGGTCGACTTGACCGAAGGCGCCCACATCGAGCGCGAGCTGATGCTGATCAAGGTCCGCGCGGTCGGCAAGGAGCGTGAAGAAATGAAGCGGATGGCGGACATCTTCCGCGGCCGCATCATCGATGTGACCGAGAAGACCTATACGATCGAGCTGACAGGCGCGAGCGACAAGCTCGATGCCTTCATCGAGGCGCTCGACACGACGGTGATCCTCGAGACGGTCCGCACGGGCAGCTCGGGTATCGGCCGCGGCGAGCGGATACTGAAGGTCTGAGGCCGGTACGACCGGTGCCTTGCCTGCGAAACGCGAAGCCAGGGCACCGCCCAGCAGTTCATTGAATCGAATCGATTAAGCGAAGGAACGAACATGAAAGTTTTCTACGATAAAGACGCCGATCTCTCCCTCATCAAGGGCAAGGACATCACGATCATCGGCTACGGCTCGCAAGGCCATGCCCACGCGTTGAACCTCAAGGACAGCGGCGTGCGCGTGACGGTCGGCCTGCGCCGCGGCGGTGCATCGTGGAAGAAGGCCGAAGGCGCGGGCCTCGCGGTCAAGGAAGTGGCCGAAGCCGTGAAGGGCGCGGACGTCGTCATGATGCTGCTGCCCGACGAGCAGATCGCCGAGGTCTACAAGGCCGAAGTGCATGCGAACATCAAGGAAGGCGCAGCGCTCGCCTTCGCGCACGGCTTCAACGTGCATTACGGCCAGGTGATTCCGCGCGCCGATCTCGACGTGATCATGATCGCGCCGAAGGCCCCGGGCCACACCGTGCGCGGCACGTACTCGCAAGGCGGCGGCGTGCCCCACCTGATCGCGGTGGCGCAGGACAAGTCGGGCGCGGCGCGCGACATCGCGCTCTCGTACGCGGCGGCCAACGGCGGCGGACGCGCAGGCATCATCGAAACGAACTTCCGCGAAGAAACCGAGACGGACCTCTTCGGCGAGCAGGCCGTGCTCTGCGGCGGCACCGTCGAGCTCATCAAGGCCGGTTTCGAAACGCTGGTCGAGGCCGGTTACGCGCCCGAAATGGCCTACTTCGAGTGCCTGCACGAGCTGAAGCTGATCGTCGATCTGATCTACGAAGGCGGCATCGCCAACATGAACTACTCGATCTCGAACAACGCCGAATACGGCGAATACGTGACGGGGCCGCGCGTCGTCACCGAAGAGACGAAGAAGGTCATGAAGGACGTGCTCAAGGATATCCAGACGGGCGAGTACGCGAAGAGCTTCATCCTCGAAAACCGCGCCGGCGCGCCGACGCTGCAGTCGCGCCGCCGTCTGATGGCCGAGCACCAGATCGAGCAGGTCGGCGAGAAGCTGCGCGCGATGATGCCCTGGATCGCGAAGAACAAGCTCGTCGACCAGTCGAAGAACTGATTTTCGCGCGTCAATGGCGGGCCTCGCTCGGCGAGAGCGCTGAAAAAGGTCCGCTCGCGAAAGGAATGTGCAATACCTGAGGCCGTCCCGCGCGTCGTGCGCCGGACGGCTTTTGCTATCCTATGGTTTTACAAAAAGACTGAAACGATCCATGAATTACCCTCATCCGATCATCGCGCGCGAAGGCTGGCCATTCATCGCGATTGCCGCTGTCCTCGCGCTCGTGATCCATGCGATCGCGGGGTTCGGCGTGGCGTGGCTCTTCTGGCTGCTGCTCGTCTTCGTCGTGCAATTCTTCCGCGATCCGCCGCGCTCGATTCCGAGCGAGCCGAACGCGGTGCTGTGCCCGGCCGATGGCCGCATCGTCGCAGTCGAGACTACGCTCGATCCCTACGCCGGTCGCGAAGCGCTCAAAATCAGCGTGTTCATGAACGTCTTCAATGTGCATTCGCAACGCTCGCCCGTTGACGGCGCCATCACGAAGGTCGAGTACTTTCCGGGTGCCTACCTGAATGCAGCCGTCGATAAAGCCTCGCTCGAAAACGAACGCAATGCGGTCGTCATCGAGACAGGCAGCGGCCATACGGTGACCGCGGTGCAGATCGCCGGCCTCATCGCGCGGCGCATTCTCTGCTACGTGCGCGCAGGCGAGCCGCTCGCGCGGGGGCAGCGCTATGGCTTCATCCGCTTCGGTTCGCGCGTCGATGTCTATCTGCCGCTCGGCAGCCGCGCCCGTGTCTCGATCGGCGAGAAGGTGTATGCCTCCTCGACGATCCTCGCCGAGCTTTGAGCCTGGCTCGAGGAGAGTTCGATGGCCGCATTCAAACCGCGTCGCCCACGCGCCGGAAAATCGGCGCTGCCGCGGCCGTTTCGCCGTCATAAGATGTTTCCCGGGGAAGGCCAGCGGGACGGCTCCATGGGGGACGCCGGATCGGGCGGTGCCCCCGCGCCGGCCGAAAGGCGCCGCGCGGCACGCCAGCAGTTCCTGCGCAAGCGCGGCATCTATCTGCTGCCGAACGCGTTTACGACGGCCGCGCTTTTCTGCGGGTTCTTCGCCGTGGTACAGGCGATGAACGTGCGCTTCGAAATTGCGGCGATCGCCATTTTCGTCGCAATGGTGCTCGACGGCATGGACGGGCGCGTCGCGCGCATGACGCATACCCAAAGCGCCTTCGGCGAGCAGTTCGACAGCCTGTCCGACATGGTCTCGTTCGGCGTCGCGCCGGCGCTCGTCATGTACGAGTGGATTTTGAAAGATCTCGGGCGATGGGGATGGCTTGCCGCCTTCGTCTACTGTTCGGGCGCCGCGCTGCGGCTCGCGCGCTTCAATACGAATATCGGCGTGGTCGACAAGCGTTTCTTCCAGGGCTTGCCGAGCCCGGCCGCTGCCGCGCTGATCGCGGGCTTCGTCTGGCTCGCGACCGATAACCGGGTGCCGCTCAAGCTCGTGTGGCTGCCGTGGGTGGCATTCGGCCTCACGGTTTATGCCGGGGTGACGATGGTGTCCAATGCACCGTTTTACAGCGGCAAGGCGCTCGACGTGCGGCATCGCGTGCCGTTCGCGGCCATCTTGCTGGTCGTCATGGCGTTCGTGCTCGTTTCGTCCGATCCGCCCCTCATGCTGTTCGGCCTTTTCGTGCTTTACGGCCTTTCCGGCTACGCGTTCTGGGCCTATCTGTCACTGCGCCGCCGTGCCAATCCTGCCCGCTCGGCTCCGCACGACTGATCCGCTGCGGCGCCGCTCGGGGTTTTCCGCGCGGCGCCGGGCGATTGCACGTTTTTGCGAATGCCGTTATATTCGGCGACATGCCGAAATTCGCATTTCCCCTCCTGTCGTTTCTAGCCGGTGCGCCGCTATGCGGTCTCGCGCCTGCGCTCGCGCACCTATCGCGCTGACCGTTTTCGCCCCCGTCTGCCTCGTTCGTTGTTCGGCGTCGCCAGCGGTGGCCACGCCGCAATTCCCCTTATCGAACGCACCTATCATCGTCCCTGGAGACCCGAGATGGCAGACAAGCTGATTATTTTCGACACGACGTTGCGCGATGGCGAGCAATCGCCGGGCGCGTCGATGACGAAAGACGAAAAAATTCGCATCGCGAGGCAGCTCGAGCGGATGAAGGTCGATGTGATCGAGGCCGGTTTCGCGGCGAGTTCCAATGGCGATTTCGATGCCATCAATGCGATCGCCTCGATCATCAAGGAAAGCACGGTCTGCTCGCTCGCGCGTGCGAACGACAAGGACATCCAGCGGGCCGCCGATGCATTGCGTCCGGCCGAGCGTTTCCGTATTCATACGTTTATCGCGACTTCTCCGCTGCACATGGAGAAGAAGCTGCGCATGACGCCCGAACAGGTCTACGAACAGGCTCGGCTTGCCGTGCGCTTCGCGCGCAAATTCACGAACGATGTCGAGTTTTCGCCCGAAGACGGCAGCCGTTCCGATATGGACTTCCTGTGCCGCGTGCTCGAAGCGGTCATCGACGAGGGCGCGACCACGATCAATATCGCCGACACGGTCGGCTACGGCGTCCCCGAGCTCTACGGCAACCTCGTCAAGACGTTGCGCGAGCGCATTCCGAATTCGGACAAGGCCGTGTTCTCGGTGCATTGCCATAACGACCTCGGCATGGCCGTCGCGAACTCGCTCGCGGGCGTGAAGATCGGGGGCGCGCGTCAGGTCGAATGCACCATCAACGGCCTGGGCGAGCGTGCCGGCAATACTGCGCTGGAAGAAATCGTGATGGCCGTCAGGACGCGCAAAGACCACTTCGGTCTCGAACTCGGCATCGACGCGACGCAGATCGTGCCCGCATCGAAGCTCGTCTCGCAGATCACCGGCTTCGTCGTGCAACCGAACAAGGCGGTGGTGGGCGCCAATGCGTTCGCTCACGCATCCGGGATTCATCAGGACGGTGTGCTGAAGGCTCGCGATACGTACGAGATCATGCGCGCCGAGGATGTGGGCTGGTCGGCCAACAAGATCGTGCTGGGCAAGCTCTCGGGCCGCAACGCGTTCAAGCAGCGCCTGCAGGAACTGCACGTCACGCTCGACAGCGAAACCGAGGTCAACGCCGCGTTTTCGCGTTTCAAGGAACTCGCGGACCGCAAGGCCGAGATCTTCGACGAAGACATCATCGCGATCGTTTCCGAGGAATCGGCCGAAGCGCAGGAGCGGGAGCACTACAAGTTCGTCTCGCTTTCGCAGCGCTCGGAGACCGGCGAGCGGCCGCATGCGCGCATCGTGATATCGGTGGGCGGCAAGGAAGTCGTCGGCGAGGCTGACGGCAACGGTCCCGTCGACGCGACGCTCAATGCCATCGAAGCACAGGCCGCGAGCGGCTCGGAACTGTTGCTGTACTCGGTGAACGCCATTACGACGGGTACGCAGGCCCAAGGCGAGGTGACGGTGCGGCTCTCGAAGAGCGGGCGCATCGTGAACGGTGTCGGTACCGATCCCGATATCGTCGCGGCCTCGGCAAAGGCCTATATCTCGGCGCTCAACAAGCTCTATTCGGGAGCCGACAAGGTCAACCCGCAACGCCCCGAGCTTTGACGAAGACGCGCCGTGCAGCGGCGCGACTTCACGCAGCGATCGAAAGGCCTTCCCCGGAAGGCCTTTTTGCCGTTCAGCGTCCCGCGCGGCTCAGCCGTGCGCAGCCACAGTCGCGAGAATCAACAAAATGAAGGCCACCACCGCAATGACGGCGTGCACGATGACGATGGCCTTCGGCAGCGCCAGATGCTTCCAGTGGTAGCTCAGATTCATGAAGGCTCCGCCCGCGGCAGCCAGCACGAACAGGACAATGGCGGCGATCGCGAGGCCTGGCACGCCTACCGTCGCGGCGCCGTAGATGAGCAGAGTGAGGGCGGCGGCTGCGAGTGTGCCGTGCAGCATCGCCAGGGAAGTCGGAGGGTAGTCCTTGCCGGCGAAACGCATGCCGGCCATGACCACCCCGCCTACGGCCGCAATGGCAAAAAGCACCGTTGCAGTCAGGAGAATTCGGAACGGCTCCATCGACACCTCCCTGTGAGTGGGGATGCTTTTAGGGAGCAATCCGTGTGCCCAATGCAAACCTATCGCGCGTGCATGCCTCATGCCACCGCCTTGCGCCACATCACAGCCCGAAGCGGTGACGATCGGGATCGTGCAGCGGATCCGGGGTCTTTTGGGTGAGCCGCAAGATGCCGGCATCGTCGAAATAAAAGCTGTACATCATGTACCAGACATTGGCTTCCAGATAGCGATAGGTCCAGACCTCGCGCTTCATCAGCGGAAAGTACGAGGTCTCAACGGGCCGGCCGAAGTTGACGAGCACATCGCGCCGCGTCCATTGGCCGATCTGGGCCTTGTAGAACTCGCTCGGTTGCAGCACCTGCCGCAGGCTCTGGACCTTGCCCGTCGGGTCGACATCGGCCGCCATCGTGATTTCGCCCATCGGCTGGGTCGGCCACATCAGACGTTTGCCGCCGCCGGGCAGATCGTAGATTTCACGGGGCGGCCCGAAACGGGCGACGAGTGCCGACTGGTCCTCGCCGGGCTGGAAGTGCTCCCACGGCGGCACGCATCCGGCCAAGAGCACCGCGGCTGCCAGCGTGGCGTAAAGACGCATTCGCATCGACATGAAAATCCTCCGTTTGCCTCGCGTTTCGCCGGCAGTTCGTTGCATTGCGCCTTCGCGCATCCCAGCGGGGTTTTATCACGGGTTCGGCCACCGTGCATGGCGAGCGGTCCACGCTTGCGGCGCGGCGCCGCACGCCCTATGATCCGCGCTTCGAGCGATTCAGAGCAAGAGGAAGACATACCGATGATGCAATGGGCGGCCCGTGTGGCGGTGGCAATCGTGGCTGGGGCGTGGGCGTTGGCCGCGGCGGCGGCAGGTCCGGGCGGCGAGCCCGTCCGGCTGGCATTGATCGAGGGCATGTCCGGCCCATTCGCCGACGCGGGCGCGGCCGTGGAGCGCAATCTGCGCTTCGGCATCGAGCGGGTGAACCAGCGCGGCGGCGTGATGCTCGCCGACGGCGCCCATCCGCTCGAACTCGTCGTGCTGGACAGCCGCGGCAGTGTCGAGCAGGCGCTCGTCGAAGAGCGCGTCGCGGCGGACCGGCGCATTCCGTTCATTCTGCAAGGCAACAGCTCGGCCGTGGCTGCCGCGCTCATCGCGGCTATCGACAAGCACAACGCTCGCGAGCCGGACAACCGTCAATTGTTCCTCAACTACTCGGCCGACGATCCCGCATTGACGGAAGCCGGCTGCAGTTTCTGGCACTTTCGCTTCGATGCGCACGCGGGCATGCGCATGAACGCGCTGGCGACCGTCATCGCCGGGGACCGCGCGATCAGGAAGGTCTACCTGTTCAATCAGGACTACAGCTTCGGGCACGACGTGAGCGCGCTGGCTCGCGCCGCGCTCGGCGAAAAGCGCCCCGACATCGCCATCGTGGGCGACGAGTTCCACCCGATCGGCCGGATCAAGGATTTCACGCCCTATATCGCCAAGATCCGCGCGAGCGGCGCCGACGCCGTCATCACGGGCAATTGGGGCAACGATCTCACGCTGCTCGTGAAGGCGGCCCGGGAGCAGGGCTTCGCGGGCAAGTTCTATACGTTTTACGGCAACAGCCTGGGAGCACCGGCGGCGCTCGGCGATGCCGGAGTGAAGCGCGTGCTGGCGGTGGCCGATTGGCATCCGAACGCCGGCGCGTCGGCCCTGTTTCCGGATCGGGCGGCCGGGGCGAATCCTGCGGCCTCGGACGCTTACTACGCCGCTTTTCGAACGCGGTTCCCGGCCGCGCGGGACGACTACCCCGTCTTGCGCATGGAGATCATGATCGAAATGCTCGCCGCGGCGATTTCCCGCGCGCATACGACTCGGGCCGAAGACGTCGCCCGGGCGCTCGAGGGCATGGATTACGAAAACGGCTTTCAACACGTCACGATGCGGGCCGACGATCATCAGCTCATCCAGCCCCTTTATGTGATGGAGATGGACAAAGCCGGCACGCCGGGCGTTCGATTCGACAACGAGGGGTCGGGTTACGGCTTTCGCACGGTCCTGGCGCTGCCGCGCGCCCAGACGGTGCCGCCTGTCATGTGCAGGATGAAACGCCCTTGAGCCCCCATTACGGGCGGGTAGCCGCCACGACGGTCTGTGCTAGAATACGCGCTTCGTTTTTGTAGTACCGTTTCGTAGTAGTCCGATTACCCCACGGCACGGCCCTTCTTCCGTGACCGCTTGTTCGTAACAAAGGAAATCACATGTCTGTTGCTGATATCAACAAGTCCGAAGTCGTCGCGAAGTTCGCTCGCGGCGCGAATGACACGGGCTCGCCCGAAGTGCAGGTGGCGTTGCTGACCTCGCGCATCAACGAGTTGACGTCCCATTTCAAGTCGCACTCGAAGGATCACCACAGCCGGCGCGGCCTGCTGCGCATGGTGAGCCGCCGTCGCAAGCTGCTCGACTACCTGAAGAATAAAGACGCCGACCGTTACCGTTCGCTGATCGAGCAGCTGGGTCTGCGTAAGTAACCGGCAAACGTCGTTTTGTGCGAGATGCCTGTGTCAGGTTGCTGATGCAGGCATTTTGTTTTTGTGCCGCGACGGCGCGGATCGGCCGCGCGGCAAGTCGTCCCGAAGCGGGCGGAGCATTGTGTCATTCCAGTACGACGCACGCGTGATTCGCGAGCATGGCGCTGGAATGGCATAACACTTCTCTTCCCGCAGGTGTGTCGGCACGCTGGCGCGCCAGCTGCCCCTCGAACGAGCGGATTGCGGCTTGCGCGCTGAAGATGAACACAAAAAGTGAGAAGGAGTGACCATGTCCATATTCAATAAGGTCGTCAAGGAATTCAAGTGGGGGCAGCACAACGTTCGCCTCGAAACCGGTGAAGTTGCCCGTCAGGCCTCCGGCGCAGTCATCGTCGACATCGAAGACACCGTCGTTCTCGCCACCGTCGTCGGTGCGAAGACGGCCAAGCCCGGTCAGGACTTTTTCCCGCTGACGGTCGATTACATCGAAAAGACCTACTCGGCCGGCAAGATTCCGGGCGGATTCTTTCGCCGCGAAGGGCGCCCGTCCGAGCACGAGACGCTGACCTCGCGCCTGATCGACCGGCCGCTGCGTCCGCTCTTTCCCGAGGGCTTCTACAACGAAGTGCAGGTCGTCATCCACGTCCTGTCGGTGAATCCCGAGATCCCGGCGGATATTCCGGCCCTGATCGGCGCATCGGCCGCGCTTGCCGTGTCGGGACTGCCGTTCCACGGCCCCGTCGGCGCCGCGCGTGTGGCCTACATCGATAACCAGTACGTACTGAACCCGACGCGCTCGCAGACGAAGGAATCGCGCCTCGAACTCATCGTGGCCGGCACCGAGCGTGCCGTGCTGATGGTCGAGTCGGAAGCGGATCAACTGCCCGAAGACATCATGCTCGGTGCAGTCGTCTTCGGTCACGAGCAGATGCAAACGGCGATCGATGCCATTCACGAGCTCGTGCGCGAAGGCGGCAAGCCCGAGTGGGACTGGCAGCCGGCAGCCAGGGACGAGGCGCTGATCGCCCGCGTGACGGAACTCGCGCATGGCGAACTCGTCGCCGCCTATCAGCTGCGCAACAAGCAGGCGCGCTCGGCCAAGCTGAAGGAAATCTATGCCCAAACCGGCGTGAAGCTCGACGAGGAAGCGCTGGCGGCCGGCAAGATGCCGACCGACAAGACGGCCGTCGGCAACATCCTGTTCGACATCGAGGCAAAGATCGTCCGCAGCCAGATCCTCGACGGCGAGCCGCGCATCGACGGCCGCGACACGCGTACCGTTCGCCCGATCGAGATCCGCACGGGCGTGCTGCCGCGCACGCACGGCTCGGCGCTCTTCACGCGCGGGGAAACGCAGGCGCTCGTCGTTGCCACGCTCGGCACGCGGGGTGACGAACAGATCATCGACGCGCTCGAAGGCGAATACCGCGAGCGCTTCATGCTTCACTACAACATGCCTCCGTTCGCAACGGGCGAAACGGGGCGCGTGGGCTCGCCGAAGCGTCGCGAAATCGGTCACGGCCGCCTGGCCAAGCGTGCGCTCGTGGCGTGCCTGCCCACGGCCGAAGAGTTCGGCTATTCGATTCGCGTCGTCTCGGAAATCACCGAGTCGAACGGCTCGTCGTCGATGGCGTCCGTCTGCGGCGGCTGCCTGGCGCTGATGGATGCGGGCGTGCCGATGAAGGCGCACGTCGCCGGCATCGCGATGGGTCTGATCCTCGAAGGCAACAAGTTCGCCGTGCTGACGGACATCCTCGGTGACGAGGACCACCTCGGCGATATGGACTTCAAGGTGGCCGGCACGGCCGAAGGCGTGACCGCGCTGCAGATGGACATCAAGATCCAGGGCATCACGAAGGAAATCATGCAGGTCGCGCTCGCGCAGGCGAAAGAAGGGCGCATGCATATCCTCGGCAAGATGAAGGAAGCCGTGGCCGGTGCGAGCGACCAGCTCTCCGAATTCGCGCCGCGCATGATCACCGTCAAGATCAACCCCGAGAAGATTCGCGACGTGATCGGCAAGGGCGGCTCGGTGATCCGTGCCCTGACGGAAGAAACCGGCACCACGATCGACATCTCGGACGACGGCGTCGTCACGATCGCCAGCACGAGCAGCGAAGGCATGGCCGAAGCGAAGCGCCGCATCGAAGCGATCACGGTTGAGGTCGAGGTAGGCCAAGTCTACGAAGGCACGGTGCTCAAGCTCCTCGAGTTCGGCGCCATCGTCAACATCTTGCCGGGCAAGGACGGATTGCTGCACATTTCCGAGATCGCGAACGAGCGTATCAAGGACATCAAGGACTACCTCTCCGAAGGTCAGCAGGTGAAGGTCAAGGTCATCCAGACGGACGAGAAGGGACGCGTGCGCCTGTCGGCCAAGGCCTTGTTGAACGACGCCGCATCGGGCGCCGCTCAGCCCGAGTCCGCGCCGCAGCAGTAATGCGGTGACGGGCGCAAACGGCCGGCCGTGCTTCGCGCACGCCGGCCGTTTTTTTGCCGTGCTCCTCCCCGCGCGGGGCCGACCGGGATCGGCGCTTTGGCGCATACTTGGGGCCCAGCGGCGAAGGCGCACGATGCTTCTCGCATGTGCGCGATCGATGAAGATTTGAGCCAAGGGTGATGCGGATGAAAGCAATCGAAATTACCGAATTCGGCGGGCCGGAAGTCCTCGCGCTGGCCGAGCGGCCCATGCCGGAACCGAGAGCCGGCGAGGTGCTGCTCAAGGTCGCGGCCTCGGGCGTCAATCGGCCGGACGTCTTTCAGCGCAAGGGTGCTTACGCGCCGCCGCCGGGGGCATCGGACTTGCCGGGCCTCGAAGTCGCCGGCGAGATCGTCGGCGGCACGCTCGACGGGAAACACAATCCGTTCGGGCTCAAGATGGGCGATCGCGTCTGCGCGCTGCTCGCCGGGGGCGGCTACGCGCAGTACGTGGCCGTGCCGCTCGCACAGTGTCTGCCGGTGCCGGCCGGTCTCACCGATGTGGAAGCGGCCTCGCTGCCGGAGACGTTCTTCACGGTCTGGAGCAATGTCTTCGAGCGCGCGCAACTGGGTGCGGGCGAAGGGGGCGCGAACGAGACGCTGCTCGTGCAAGGCGGCTCGAGCGGCATCGGCGTGGCGGCGATCCAGATCGCCCACGCCGCGGGGTTCCGTGTCTTCGCAACCGCCGGCACTGCCGAAAAGTGCAAGGCATGCGAGGCGCTCGGCGCGGAGCGCGCGATCAACTACAAGTCCGAGGATTTCGTCGAAGTGGTGAAGTCGCTCACGAACGACCGGGGTGTCGACGTCATTCTCGACATGGTCGCGGGCGGTTACGTGCCGCGCGAGCTGTCGGCGCTGGCCGACGGCGGCCGTCTCGTCATCATCGCGCTGCTGGGCGGCGCCAAGGCCGAGCTCAACCTGGGCGAGGTGCTGCGCCGGCGGCTCACGATCACCGGGTCGACGTTGCGGGCACGGGCGGTGGACTTCAAGGCGCGCGTGGCGGCCGAGCTCAAAACGCACGTCTGGCCGCACCTGGAAGCGGGCCGGATCAAGCCCATCGTCTATCGTGTGCTGCCGGCGCATGAGGCGAAGGAGGCGCATGCGCTGATGGAAAGCGGCGAGCATATCGGCAAAATCGTGCTTGACTGGACGCTCACGGTTTGACCCGGTCCGCCCGCGCACAGTAAAATTGCGCGTTTTGCGTGCGCGGCAGCCGCGGCAGCGGCGGGTGGCACGATAGCCGAGGGGGCAGAACGGGCATGGCGAACGAGCGGGCGAAGCGGACAAAGTGGGTAGTCGGTAACTGGAAGATGCACGGGCGGCTCGCCGAAAACGAGGCGCTCTTGCGCGCGTTGCTGCAGGCGGGCTCCGTTACGGAGACGGTCCGCATCGGCGTATGCGTGCCAGCTCCGTATCTCGCGCAAACCGAAGCGCTGCTGCGCAGCGGGCCGCTGGCGTGGGGCGTGCAAGATATTTCGGCGTACACGCACGGCGCCTATACAGGCGAAACCGCGGCTGAAATGGCGGCCGAATTTGGTGCCACGCTTGCCATCGTCGGCCATTCCGAGCGCCGCGCTTATCACGGCGAAACGTCGGAGGTCGTCGCGCTCAAGGCGCAGCGCGCGCTGGCGGCGGGTCTGACGCCGATCGTCTGCGTGGGCGAAACGCTCCAGCAGCGAGAAACCGGCGCGACGCAAGCGGTTGTCGGGGCGCAGATCGATGCCGTGCTCGACACGCTTTCCGTGCAGGAGCTGGCGCGCATCGTCGTGGCCTACGAGCCCGTGTGGGCCATCGGGACAGGCAAGAGCGCCACGGTCGACGAAGCGCAGCAAGTCCACTCGTTCCTGCGTGCCCGCCTCGCGGCGAAAGATGCAGGCTTGGCGGACGTCACGCTGCTTTATGGCGGTAGCGTGAAGCCGGACAACGCGGAAGCCTTGTTCGGCCAGGCCGATATCGACGGCGGCCTCATCGGCGGCGCGTCGCTCAAGAGCCATGATTTTTTGGCGATCTGCATGGCGGCGAGCACGGCTCGCGCCGTGTGACGTGCGGATCGCTGCAGCACGGGGCGCCCGAGCGCCGCGTGTCAAACCATAACTTAGGTGGGTGTCATGCTGTTTTTCAAAACGTTGATCATCGTCGTGCAGCTGTTGTCGGCGCTCGGCATCATTGGCCTCGTCCTGCTTCAGCACGGCAAGGGCGCGGACATGGGTGCGGCATTCGGTAGCGGCGCATCGGGAAGCTTGTTCGGTGCGACGGGCTCTGCCAACTTCCTGTCACGAACGACGGCCGTTCTCGCGGCAGTGTTTTTCGTGACGACGCTCGCGTTGACGTACATCGGCTCGTACAAGTCGCGGCCCTCGGCAGGTGTCCTCGGTGCGATCCCGACGGTGAGTGCGCCCGCCTCGGCGGCGTCTGCAGCGGCGCCCGCGTCGGCGCCAGCACCGGCCGTGCCCGGTCAGACGGTACCGAAGTAATTTTTCGTTGGGCGACGCATTCGTGCGTTGAACAATTTTGATAGACGGGTTAGAATTTAAGTCTTGAAGCGATTCGCGGGTCTTCGAACAAGTTGTGCGAGTTTGTCCGGGATTGCAATTAGTGCCGACGTGGTGAAATTGGTAGACACGCTATCTTGAGGGGGTAGTGGCGAAAGCTGTGCGAGTTCGAGTCTCGCCGTCGGCACCAAAGTTATCCAATGCCAGCCGCATGCTTCGCTTCGGCTGGCATTGTCACTTCTGGGGTTTGCTTGCGGCATGCTTGCAATGCCATGACGAAGTGGTTTTCGATCGCGGATGCACCAGTTTCTCCGTGGCATTCAGAACCAACCGATAGAGGATAGTCTTGAACCTCGCAGCCTACTTCCCCGTTCTGTTATTCCTTCTCGTGGGCCTGGGTTTAGGCATTGCGCTTGTCAGCATTGGCAAGATCCTCGGTCCGAACAGGCCCGACAGTCAAAAGAATTCGCCTTACGAGTGCGGCTTCGAGGCATTCGAGGACGCGCGCATGAAGTTCGACGTGCGTTACTACCTCGTGGCCATCCTCTTCATCATTTTCGATCTCGAGACCGCGTTCCTGTTTCCGTGGGGCGTTGCCCTGCGCGACATCGGCTGGCCCGGCTTCATGGCGATGATGATTTTCCTGCTCGAACTCCTGCTGGGCTTTGCCTACATCTGGAGGAAGGGCGGACTCGATTGGGAGTGATGGGTTAATCGCCGGTGTCTCGCGGAGGGCCAAGCGCCGGTCGTTCCGCCTGGAGTGCAAAGCAAATGAGTATCGAAGGGGTCTTGAAGGAAGGGTTTGTCACCACCACGGCTGACAAGCTGATCAACTGGACGCGCACGGGCTCGCTCTGGCCCATGACGTTCGGTCTCGCATGTTGCGCGGTCGAGATGATGCATGCGGGCGCGGCCCGCTACGACCTCGACCGCTTCGGCGTGGTGTTCCGCCCGAGCCCGCGCCAGTCGGACGTCATGATCGTCGCCGGCACGCTGTGCAACAAGATGGCACCGGCGCTGCGCAAGGTGTACGACCAGATGGCCGAGCCGCGCTGGGTCATTTCGATGGGTTCGTGCGCGAACGGCGGCGGTTACTACCACTACTCGTATTCGGTTGTGCGGGGATGCGACCGCATCGTGCCCGTCGACGTCTACGTGCCCGGCTGTCCGCCGACCGCGGAGGCGTTGGTCTACGGCGTGATCCAGCTCCAAGCGAAGATCCGGCGTACCAGCACCATCGCCCGTCAATAAGCCTGAGGCTCCCCACAATATGGCAAGCAAACTCGAGACCCTCAAAGCGAACCTCGAGACGGCCTTCGGCGGCCGTCTTTCGAGCCTGACCGAATCGGTCGGCGAATTGACGATCGTCGTCAAGGCGGACGACTTCCTGGATATCGCGAAGCGTCTGCGCGACGACCGCGCGCTCGGGTTCGAGCAACTGATCGATCTGGCTGGCGTCGACTATCAGACCTATGGCGACGGCGCCTACGACGGCCCGCGCTTCGCGGCCGTGCTCCATCTGCTGTCGGTATCGAACAACTGGCGTCTTCGCGTGCGCGTGTTCGCCCCCGACGATGAAATGCCGATCGTCCCGTCCGTCGTCGACATCTGGAATTCGGCGAATTGGTACGAACGCGAGGCGTTCGACCTTTACGGTATCGTCTTCGAAGGCCATCCGGATCTGCGCCGCATTCTGACCGACTACGGTTTCATCGGACATCCGTTCCGCAAGGATTTCCCTGTCTCCGGTTACGTCGAGATGCGTTATGACCCGCAAGAGCAGCGCGTCGTCTATCAGCCGGTGACGATCGAGCCGCGCGAAATCACGCCGCGCGTGATCCGCGAGGATCGCTACGGCGGTATGAAACACTGAGAGAGCGCCATGGCAGAGATCAAGAACTACACGCTCAACTTCGGCCCGCAGCACCCGGCAGCGCACGGCGTGCTGCGCCTCGTGCTCGAGCTCGATGGCGAAGTCATCCAGCGCGCCGATCCGCATATCGGCCTGCTGCATCGCGCGACCGAAAAGCTCGCCGAGAGTAAGACCTTCATTCAATCCGTGCCCTACATGGACCGCCTCGACTATGTGTCGATGATGGTCAACGAGCACGGCTATGTGCTCGCGATCGAAAAGCTGCTCGGCATCGACGTGCCGATCCGCGCGAAATACATCCGGGTGCTGTTCGACGAAGTCACGCGCGTGCTGAACCACCTCATGTGGATCGGCGCGCACGCGCTCGACGTCGGCGCAATGGCCGTGTTCCTTTATGCGTTCCGTGAGCGTGAAGACCTGATGGACGTCTACGAGGCGGTCTCCGGCGCGCGCATGCATGCAGCGTATTATCGGCCCGGCGGCGTCTATCGCGATCTGCCTGACGCGATGCCGCAATACAAGGCGTCGAAGATTCGCAACGCGAAGGCGCTCGAACGGATGAACGAGGCGCGCCAAGGCTCGGTGCTCGATTTCATCGATGATTTCTTCACGCGCTTTCCGACCTGCGTCGACGAGTACGAAACGCTGCTCACCGACAATCGCATCTGGAAGCAGCGTCTCGTCGGTATCGGCGTCGTGAGTCCGGAGCGCGCGCTGCAGCTCGGCATGACGGGGCCGATGTTGCGCGGCTCGGGCATCGAATGGGATTTGCGCAAGAAGCAGCCGTACGAAGTTTATGACCAGATGGATTTCGATATCCCCGTTGGCGTGAACGGCGATTGCTACGACCGGTATCTGGTACGGGTCGAGGAAATGCGCCAGTCGACGCGCATCGCGAAGCAGTGCATCGAATGGCTGCGCAAGAATCCCGGCCCCGTGATGATCGACAATCATAAGATCGCGCCGCCTTCGCGCGTCGCGATGAAGTCGAACATGGAAGAGCTGATTCACCACTTCAAGCTCTTCACGGAAGGTTTCCATGTGCCCGAAGGCGAGGCGTATGCGGCCGTCGAGCACCCGAAGGGCGAGTTCGGCATCTACTTGATCTCGGACGGCGCGAACAAGCCGTACCGGCTCAAGATTCGCGCGCCGGGCTACGCGCATCTCGCAGCGCTCGACGAAATGGCGCGTGGCCATATGATCGCGGACGCTGTCACGATCATCGGTACGCAGGACATCGTGTTCGGCGAAATCGACCGCTGAGCGCCTGGCCGTATGTTGCGCGCCCCAGGCGGGGCGCCGCAGACGGCGAGCGCCGCAGGTCGCAAAGAACGCCGGGTCCGCCGCCACGGCTGGGCAAGCAGGAAACGGGTGGCGGGTTTTCGTTCGGTAGGTATTGAAAGAGTCGTGTCTGAAAATGATCTCAGCTGAAGGCCTGAAAGAAATCGATCGCGCGGTGGCGAAGTATCCCGCCGATCAGAAACAGTCCGCCGTGATGTCGGCGTTGGCCGTCGCTCAGGAAGAGCACGGCTGGCTCTCGCCCGAGCTCATGCAGTTCGTCGCGGACTACCTCGAGATGCCGGCCGTGGCCGTGCAGGAGGTGGCGACGTTCTACACCATGTACGAGACCTCTCCTGTCGGCAAGCACAAGATCACGCTTTGCACGAATCTGCCCTGCCAGCTCGGTCCCGATGGCGGTGCCGAGAGCGCGGCCGAGTACCTGAAGCAAAAGCTTGGCATCGACTTCGGCGAGACCACGCCCGACGGCAAGTTCACGCTCAAGGAAGGCGAGTGCATGGGCTCGTGCGGCGATGCCCCGGTACTGCTCGTGAACAACCACCGTATGTGCAGCTTCATGAGCCGCGAGAAGATCGACCAGCTGCTCGAGGAGCTTTCGAAATGACGTCATTGCACGATCGCCATATCAAACCGCTGATTCTCGCGGGCCTTAACGGCGAGAACTGGCACCTCGAAGACTACGTCGCGCGCGGCGGCTACAAGCAACTGCGCCGTATTCTCGAAGAGAAGATTCCGCCGGAGCAGGTCATTGCCGACGTGAAGGCGTCGGGCTTGCGCGGCCGCGGCGGTGCCGGCTTTCCGACCGGCCTCAAATGGAGCTTCATGCCGCGCCAGTTTCCGGGGCAGAAGTATCTCGTATGCAACTCGGACGAAGGCGAGCCCGGCACGTTCAAGGATCGCGACATCCTGCGCTGGAATCCGCATTCGCTGATCGAGGGAATGGCCATCGGCGCATACGCGATGGGCATCACGGTCGGCTACAACTACATTCACGGCGAGATCTGGGAAGTCTACAAGCGCTTCGAGGAGGCGCTCGACGAGGCTCGCCGCGCGGGCTTTCTGGGCGAGAACATCCTCGGCTCGGGTTTCTCGTTCGAGCTCTATGCGCATCACGGCTACGGCGCTTACATTTGCGGCGAAGAGACGGCGCTGCTCGAATCGCTCGAAGGCAAGAAGGGCCAGCCTCGCTTCAAGCCGCCGTTCCCGGCGAGCTTCGGCGTGTACGGTAAGCCCACGACGATCAACAACACCGAAACGTTCGCGGCCGTGCCGTTCCTGCTCGAGATCGGGCCGCAGGCCTATCTCGAACTGGGCAAGCCGAACAACGGCGGCACCAAGATCTTCTCCGTGTCGGGCGACGTCGAGCGTCCCGGCAACTATGAAGTGCCGCTCGGCACACCGTTCGCCACGCTCATGGAGCTGGCCGGCGGCATGCGCGGCGGCAGGAAGCTGAAGGCGGTCATTCCGGGCGGCTCGTCCGCTCCGGTCGTGCCGGGCGACCTCATGATGCAAACCGATCTCGACTACGATTCGATCGCCAAGGCCGGATCGATGCTGGGTTCGGGCGCCGTCATCGTCATGGACGAGACACGCTGCATGGTGCGCTCGCTGCTGCGCCTGTCGTACTTCTACTATGAAGAGTCGTGCGGCCAGTGCACGCCGTGCCGCGAAGGCACGGGCTGGCTGTGGCGCGTCGTCGACCGCATCGAGCACGGCCAAGGTCGCCAGGAAGACCTCGACCTGTTGAACTCGGTGGCGGAGAACATCATGGGCCGCACCATCTGCGCGCTGGGAGACGCCGCCGCGATGCCGGTGCGCGGCATGCTCAAGCACTACTGGGACGAATTCGCATATCACGTCGAGCACAAGCGCTGCCTGGTCGGGCCGCACGCGGGTGCGCCGGCGGCGGCTGACGCGGCGCTCGCTTGACGCGGCGCGCGAAAGATCGATCGAGCGGTAAATAGGTTAAGGACCATTCACCATCATGGTTGAACTTGAAATAGACGGGAAGAAGGTCGAGGTGCCCGAAGGCAGCATGGTGATCCAGGCTGCGCATAAGGTCGACACGTACATTCCTCACTTCTGCTATCACAAGAAGCTTTCTATCGCGGCCAACTGCCGGATGTGTCTCGTCGAAGTCGAGAAGATGCCGAAGGCTGTTCCCGCCTGCGCCACGCCGGTCTCGGCGGGCATGGTCGTGCGCACGACGTCCGAGAAGGCCGTCAAGGCGCAGCAATCGGTGATGGAATTCCTGCTCATCAATCACCCGCTCGACTGCCCGATCTGCGATCAGGGCGGCGAGTGCCAGTTGCAGGACCTCGCAGTCGGCTACGGCAAGTCCGCGTCGCGTTACAGCGAGGAAAAGCGCGTGGTGTTCCACAAGAACGTCGGCCCGCTGATCTCGATGGAAGAGATGACGCGCTGCATCCACTGCACGCGCTGCGTGCGCTTCGGCCAGGAAGTGGCCGGCGTCATGGAGCTGGGCATGCTCGGCCGCGGCGAGCACTCGGAAATCACGACGTTCGTCGGCAAGACCGTCGATTCCGAACTCTCGGGGAACATGATCGATCTGTGCCCGGTCGGCGCGCTGACGAGCAAGCCGTTCCGCTATAGCGCCCGCACGTGGGAGCTCTCGCGCCGCAAGTCGGTGAGCCCGCACGATTCCGTGGGCGCCAATCTCGTCCTGCAGGTGAAGAACAACCGCGTGATGCGCGCGCTGCCGCTCGAGAACGAAGCGATCAACGAGTGCTGGATTTCGGACAAAGACCGTTTCTCGTACGAAGCGCTCAGTAGCGAGGAGCGTCTGACGCAGCCGATGATCAAGCAAGGCGGCCAGTGGCTCGAGACGGACTGGCCCACGGCGCTCGAATATGCAGCGAAGGCGCTCAAAGGTATCAGCGCGGAACACGGCGCCAATGCGCTCGCGCTGCTCGGCAGTCCGCACAGCACCGTCGAAGAACTGTTCCTGTTGAAGGCGCTCGGCAACGCGCTCGGCACCCCGAACGTCGATTTCCGCCTGCGGCAATCCGATTTCTCGGCGGCGCCGGCCGGGGCGCCGTGGCTCGGGATGCCGATCGCCGATTTGTCGCTCGTCGACGGTGGGCTCGTGATCGGTTCGTTCCTGCGCCGCGATCATCCGCTGTTGGCTGCGCGCCTGCGCCAGGCCGCACGGACCGGAGCGAAGCTGCATCTGCTGCAAGCCACGGCCGATAAATCGCTGATCCCGAGCGCGAAGACGATCGTCGCCGCGCCGTCGGCCTGGCTCGATGCGCTGGCCGGTGTCGCCGCGGCGGTCTCGCAGCTGCGCGGTGCCGCCCTGCCGGAAGGCTTGGGTGGGACCGAGGCAAACTCCGCCGCAAAGGATGTCGCCGCTGCATTGACGAGCGGCGAGCGCCGTGTCGTGCTGCTCGGCAACGGCGTGGTCCAGCACCCGGACTTCGCCCGCATCCATGCGTTGGCGCACTGGATCGCGGATCAGACCGGCGCGACGCTCGGTTTCCTGACCGAAGCGGCGAACACCGTCGGCGGCCATATCGTCGGCGCGTTGCCCGGCGCGGGCGGCCTCAACGCTCACGACGCATTCGCTTCGCCGCGCAAGGGCTACGTGCTGCTCAATCTCGAGCCCGAATTCGATACGGCCAACCCCGCGCAGGCACTCGCGGCACTGGGGCAAGCCGAAACGGTCGTGATGCTCTCGTCGTTCAAGACCGGCACCGAATATGCCGACGTGTTGCTGCCGATCGCGCCGTTCACCGAGACGGCCGGCGCGTTCGTCAACGCGGAAGGCACGTTGCAGGCGTTCAACGGCGTGGTGCGCCCGCTTGGCGAAGCGCGGCCGGCATGGAAGGTGTTGCGCGTGCTGGGTAATGTGTTGGGCCTGCCGGGCTTCGATTACGACACGGTCGAGGATGTCCGTGCCGCTGCAGTGCCCGATGGTGCGATTTCGGCGCAATTGTCGAATCGCGCGACCGCAGCGCCGGCCCAAGGTGGTGCGCGCGCGTTGAAAGTGGAGAAGGGCGCGCTCGAGCGCATCTCGGACGTGCCGATCTACCATGCGGACCCGCTCGTGCGCCGCGCACCGTCGCTGCATCTGACGGCAGCCGCGCGCGTCGCGAATACGGTCGGCTTGCCCGCGGCGCTGTTCGATCAGCTCGGATTGAAAGAGGGCGATGCCGTGCGCGTGCGCCAGGGCGATCGCGCCGTGGTGGCTAGCGCAACGCGCGACGCGGACCTGGCTGAGACGGCCGTGCGCGTGTCGGCGGCGACGCCCGTCGGCGCGGCACTCGGCGGCCTCATCGGTGAACTGCTGGTGGAGAAGGCGTAAATGAGCTTGTTCGATACGATCAACGCGGGCGGCAGCGAGGTGCTCGGTGCGGCATGGCCCACGGTCTGGGCGCTCGTGCGCATCGTCGTGGTGGCGGTCGCCGTTTTGCTCTGCGTGGCCTATCTGATCCTCTGGGAGCGCAAGCTCATCGGCTGGATGCACGTGCGTCTCGGTCCGAACCGCGTCGGCCCCGCCGGTCTCCTGCAGCCGATCGCGGACGTGCTGAAGCTGCTTTTGAAGGAAGTGATTCAGCCGAGTGCGGCGAACCGGTGGCTCTACGTCATCGCGCCGATCATGACGGTGGTGCCGGCTTTCGCGGTCTGGGCCGTCATTCCGTTTCAGGCCAAAGCCGTGCTCGGGGACATCAACGCGGGCCTGCTGTATGTGATCGCGATCTCGTCGATCGGCGTGTACGGCGTGATTCTCGCGGGCTGGGCATCGAACTCGAAGTACGCGTTTCTCGGCGCGATGCGCGCCGCGGCGCAGATGGTCTCGTACGAAGTGTCGATGGGCTTCGCGCTGGTGGTCGTGCTGATGACTTCGGGCAGCCTGAACCTGTCGGACATCGTCACCTCGCAAGAGCGCGGCATCTTCGCGAGCCACGGCATCACGTTCCTCTCGTGGAACTGGCTGCCGCTCTTGCCCGTGTTCGTCGTCTATTTCATCTCGGGCATCGCCGAGACGAACCGCCACCCGTTCGATGTGGTGGAAGGGGAGTCGGAGATCGTCGCCGGCCACATGATCGATTACTCGGGTATGGCGTTCGCGCTGTTTTTCCTCGCCGAGTACATCAACATGATCGTGATCTCGGCGCTCGCGGCCACGCTTTTCCTCGGCGGCTGGAGTGCGCCGTTCGGGTTCCTGTCCTTCATCCCGGGTATTTTCTGGCTCGTCCTGAAGGTGTTCCTGCTGCTGTCCGTGTTCATCTGGGCGCGCGCCACATTCCCGCGTTATCGCTATGACCAGATCATGCGTCTGGGCTGGAAAGTGTTCCTGCCCGTGTGCATTCTCTGGGTCGTCGTGGTCGGGTTCTGGATCATGTCGCCGCTGAACATCTGGAAATGAGGGGCGCGAAGCAAATGAACGCAATCCAAAACTTCTTCAAGACGTTTTTTCTGACCGAGCTGCTGAAAGGGCTTGCACTGACGGGTCGCTACACGTTCAAGCGCAAGTTCACGGTGCAGTTCCCCGAAGAGAAGACGCCGATCTCGCCGCGGTTTCGCGGCCTGCATGCGCTGCGCCGGTATGAAAACGGCGAAGAGCGCTGCATCGCATGCAAGCTTTGCGAGGCCGTGTGCCCCGCGATGGCGATCACGATCGAATCGGAGACGCGCGCCGACAACACGCGGCGCACGACACGCTACGACATCGATCTGACCAAATGTATTTTCTGCGGTTTTTGCGAAGAAAGCTGCCCCGTCGATTCGATCGTGGAAACACACATCCTCGAATATCACGGCGAAAAGCGCGGCGATCTGTATTTCACGAAAGACATGCTGCTCGCAGTCGGCGATCGCTATGAAGCGGAGATCGCCGCGTCGAAGGCGGCGGATGCGCCGTATCGGTAATACGCACTGGCCTGACCATTGTTGACGTCGCGCGGGAGCCGGCATCGACTCCCGCGGCATGTGCGGCGTGCTGCCTACGAAACCCAGCCTGACGATGGGCTAACGATGAACCGGTAATCATGGAATTCACTACCGTACTGTTCTACATCTTCGCGCTGCTCCTGACTGTGTCGGGGCTGAAGGTGATCACGTCGCGCAACCCCGTGGGGTCCGCGCTTTTTCTCGTGCTCGCGTTCTTCAATGCGGCCGCCATCTGGATGCTGCTCGAGGCGGAGTTCCTCGCCATTTTGCTCGTGCTGCTGTACGTCGGCGCGGTGATGGTGCTCTTCCTGTTCGTCGTGATGATGCTCGATATCAACCTCGACGTGCTGCGCAAAGACTTCAGGCGCTTCGTGCCGATGGCGACCATCGTCGGCGCGATCATCGTCGTCGAGACGGCGCTGATCCTCTGGCACGGCTACGGTGCGACGGCCACGCCGGTGCACGACGTGACGGCGGCCGGCGGTGCCGCGGGGGTGGGTGGCGCGGCCGTCATGTCGAACACGTATCTGATCGGCAAGGTCATCTATACGGACTACGTGTTCGCGTTCGAAGTCGCGGGCCTCGTGCTGCTCGTCGCGATCATCGCGGCGATCGCGCTGACTGCGCGCAAGGGTAAGGACAGCAAGCGCCAGCGCGTGTCCGACCAAGTGAAGGTGCGCGCGAAAGACCGCGTGCGCCTCGTGAAGATGCCCGCCGAGAAGGCGCTTGAAACGGCTCAGGGCCCCCAGGCGCCGGGTGAAGCGGGCGCGAACGTGGGTGCCGGTGCCGTCGGCCACAACGGCTGAGCGTCGAGGAGAAAAACATGTTGACCCTGGCTCATTACCTCGTACTTGGCGCGATCCTCTTTTCGATCGGCGTCGTCGGCATTTTCCTGAACCGTCGCAACGTCATCATCATCCTGATGGCGATCGAGCTCATGCTGCTCGCGGTGAATACGAATTTCGTCGCGTTCTCGCATTACCTCGGCGACGTGCACGGGCAGATCTTCGTCTTCTTCGTGCTGACGGTGGCCGCGGCCGAAGCGGCGATCGGCCTCGCGATTCTGGTGACTCTGTTCCGTACCCTCGACACGATCAACGTCGAGGATCTCGATCAGCTCAAAGGTTAAATTCAGGCACTGCGGTTATGTCCACGACACTCAATGAAAACCTGCTGCTGGCGGTCCCGCTCGCACCGCTCGCCGGCTCGCTGATTGCCGGGCTTGCCGGCAAGGCGGTGGGGCGCAAGGGAAGCCACCGCGTCACGATCCTCGGCGTGCTGATCTCGTTCATTCTCTCGTCGATCGTCTTTTTCGACGTCGTGAATGGCGCGAGCTTCAACGCCACCGTCTACGAATGGATGAACGTCGGCTCGCTGAAGTTCGAAGTCGGCTTCCTCGTCGATTCGCTGACGGCCATGATGATGTGCGTGGTGACCTTCGTGTCGCTGATGGTGCACATCTACACGATCGGCTACATGGCTGACGACGATGGTTACGAGCGCTTCTTCTCGTACATCTCGCTCTTCACCTTCTCGATGCTGATGCTCGTGATGAGCAACAACTTCCTGCAGCTGTTCTTCGGCTGGGAGGCGGTGGGCCTGGTCTCGTACCTGCTGATCGGTTTTTACTTCACGCGGGAGAGCGCGATCTACGCCAACATGAAGGCGTTCCTCGTGAACCGTGTCGGTGACTTCGGCTTTCTGCTCGGCATCGGCCTCCTGCTCGCGTTTGCCGGCTCGATGAACTATGGCGAGGTGTTCGCCAAGCGCACGGAGCTTGCCGCGCTGAGCTTTCCCGGCACGCACTGGGGCCTCTTGACCGTCGCCTGCATTTGCCTCTTCATCGGCGCAATGGGTAAATCGGCGCAGTTCCCGCTGCACGTGTGGCTGCCCGATTCGATGGAAGGCCCCACGCCGATTTCCGCGCTGATTCACGCCGCAACGATGGTGACGGCCGGCATCTTCATGGTGACGCGCATGTCGCCGCTGTTCGAGCTTTCCGACACGGCGCTCTCGTTCATCATGGTGATCGGTGCGATCACGGCGCTGTTCATGGGCTTTCTCGGTATCGTCCAGAACGACATCAAGCGCGTGGTCGCTTACTCGACGCTCTCGCAGCTCGGCTACATGACCGCCGCGCTCGGCGCCTCGGCCTATTCGGTCGCCGTCTTCCATCTGATGACGCACGCGTTCTTCAAGGCGTTGCTGTTCCTCGGCGCGGGCTCGGTCATCATCGGGATGCACCACGATCAGGACATGCGCAACATGGGCGGCCTGCGCAAATACATGCCGATCACCTGGATCACGTCGCTGATCGGTTCGCTCGCGCTGATCGGCACGCCGTTCTTCTCCGGCTTCTACTCGAAGGATTCGATCATCGACGCGGTTGGGCTCTCGCATCTGCCGGGCGCGGGCTTCGCCTACTTCGCGGTGGTCGCAAGCGTCTTCGTGACGGCGCTCTATTCGTTCCGGATGTACTTCCTCGTCTTCCACGGCGAGGAGCGTTTTCGCCATCCGCAGGACTTCGGCAACGGTCATGGCGCCGAAGCGTCCGCGCACGCTGGCCATGACGACGGCCATGGTCACGACGCGCATGACGATCACGGCCACGGGCACGAACCGCACGAGACGCCCTGGGTCGTGACGTTGCCGCTCGTGCTGCTCGCGATTCCGTCGGTCGTCATCGGTGCGATCGCGATCGGCCCGATGATCTTCGGCGGATTCTTCGACCATGGCGTCGCGTTCGAGAAGGTCATCTTCATCGGCGAGAATCATCCGGCCATCGAGGAGATGTCGAAGGAATTCCAGGGCTGGTTCGCGATGGGCCTTCACTCGGTATCGGCCTTGCCGCTGTGGCTGGCGCTTGCCGGCATCGTGACGGCATGGTTCCTGTATCTCAAGCGCCCGGACCTGCCGGCTGTGATCCGTCGCGCGTTCGGGCCGATCTACACATTGCTCGACAACAAGTACTACATGGACAAGATCAACGAAGTCGTCTTCGCCAAGGGCGCGGTGCTGATCGGCCGCGGGCTCTGGAAAGAGGGCGATGTCGTGGTCATCGACGGTCTCGTCAACGGAAGCGCGCGCTTCATCGGCTGGTTCGCGAGAGTGATCCGCTTCCTGCAATCCGGTTACATCTACCACTACGCGTTCGCCATGATTATCGGCATGCTGGGGCTCCTTACCCTGTTTGTAACGCTCGGCGGCAAATAAGGCGGGGGACACTTAATGCACTCTTTTCCGATTCTTAGTACCGCAATCTGGCTGCCGATCGTCTTCGGCCTCGCCGTGCTCGCCGTCGGCTCCGACCGGAACCCCGCGCCCGCACGCTGGCTCGCGCTGATCGGCTCGATTCTCGGCTTCATCGCGACGTTGCCGCTCATCAGCGGCTTCGATCCTTCGACGGCCGACCTGCAGTTCGTCGAGCAGGCGAACTGGATCGAGCGGTTTCATATCACCTACCACCTGGGCGTCGACGGCATCTCGATGTGGTTCGTCGTGCTCACGGCGCTGATCACGGTCATCGTCGTGATCGCCGGCTGGGAGGTCATCACCGAGCATGTTTCGCAGTACATGGCCGCGTTCCTGATCTTGTCGGGCATCATGGTCGGTGTGTTCTCGGCGGCCGACGGTCTGCTGTTCTATGTTTTCTTCGAAGCGACGCTGATCCCGATGTATCTGATCATCGGCGTATGGGGCGGACCGAACCGGATTTACGCCGCGTTCAAGTTCTTCCTCTATACGCTCGCCGGGTCGCTTCTGATGCTGGTCGCGCTGATCTACCTCTATGTCGTGACGGGCACCTTCGACCTCGCGACATGGCAAAAGGCGCCGCTCGCGATGACCCCGCAGGTGTTGCTGTTCATCGCGTTCTTCCTCGCCTTCGCGGTGAAGGTGCCGATGTGGCCGGTTCATACCTGGCTGCCCGATGCGCACGTGGAAGCGCCGACAGGCGGCTCCGTCGTGCTGGCCGCGATCATGCTGAAGCTCGGCGCGTACGGTTTCCTGCGCTTTTCGTTGCCGATCACGCCCGATGCGAGCCATACGCTCGCACCCGTCATCATCGCGCTCTCGCTGACAGCGGTGATCTATATCGGGCTGGTCGCGATGGTGCAGGCCGACATGAAGAAACTCGTGGCGTATTCGTCGATTGCGCACATGGGCTTCGTCACGCTCGGCTTTTTCATCTTCAACCAGCTCGGTGTGGAAGGCGCGATCGTGCAGATGATTTCGCACGGCTTCGTCTCGGGCGCCATGTTCCTGTGCATCGGGGTGCTCTATGACCGCATGCACTCGCGCCAGATCGCCGATTACGGCGGCGTGGTGAACGTGATGCCGAAGTTCGCCGCGCTCGTGATGCTGTTTTCGATGGCCAATTGCGGTCTGCCCGGTACTTCGGGTTTCGTCGGCGAGTTCATGGTCATCCTTGCATCGGTCCAGTACAACTTCTGGATCGCGTTCGGCGCCGCCTTCACGCTGATTCTCGGTGCGGCCTACACGCTCTGGATGTACAAGCGCGTCTACTTCGGTGCTGTCGCCAACGATCACGTCAAGTCGCTGACGGACATCAATCGCCGCGAGCTGCTGATTCTCGGCGTGCTTGCCGCGCTGACGCTTTTCATGGGTCTTTATCCGAAGCCCTTTACCGATGTGATGCACGTGTCCGTGGAGAACCTCCTCTCCCACGTCGCGCAGTCCAAGCTGCCGCTGTCTCAGTAAGACCGAGCGGAGGAACGAAACGATCATGCAAAACGCCTCTATGTCACTCCTTCTGCCCGACGCGCTGGTCATGGTGGCCGCCGTCGTTGCGTGGCTGAACGAAACGTTCGTCGGCGATCGCGGCCGCCGCGTCACCTATCTGATTGCGGTGCTCGGTTCGCTCGTCGCCGGTGTCTGGTTCACGACGCTCGTCTTCGATCCCAATGCGCAGTCGCAGTATTTCTTCTCGCATATGTACGTCGTCGATGGTTTTGCGAGCGCGATGAAAGCCGTCGTCTCGCTGGGCTATGCGGTGACGATGATCTACTCGCGCCAGTACCTCGAGGACCGCGACCTGTTCCGTGGCGACTACATACTGCTTGGCATGTTCGCGCTGCTGGGACAACTCGTGATGATTTCGGGCAGCAACTTCCTCACGCTGTATCTGGGCCTGGAGTTGATGTCGCTCTCGCTGTACGCGGCTATCGCGCTGCGCCGCGACGCATCGCAGTCGAACGAAGCGGCCATGAAGTATTACGTTCTCGGTGCGCTGGCTTCCGGCTTCCTGCTCTATGGCATTTCGATGCTGTACGGCGCGACGGGTTCGCTCGATCTCGGCGAAGTGCTGAAGGCCGTGGCGTCGGGCAGGATCGACAACGCCGTGCTGCTTTTCGGCGTGATCTTCATCGTGGCCGGCATCGCGTTCAAGATGGGCGCCGTCCCGTTCCATATGTGGGTGCCCGATGTCTATCACGGCGCGCCTACCGCGATGACGCTGCTCGTCGGCGGTGGACCGAAGGTGGCGGCGTTCGCATGGGGCCTGCGCTTTCTCGTGATGGGGCTGCTGCCGCTCGCGGTCGACTGGCAGGAAATGCTCGTGATTCTCGCGGCGCTTTCGCTGATCGTCGGCAACATCACCGGTATCGCGCAGCGCAACGTCAAGCGAATGCTCGCGTACTCGGCCATCTCGAACATGGGCTTCGTGCTGCTCGGCCTGCTGGCCGGCGTCGTCGACGGCAAGGCGGAAGGCATGGCCAACGCCTATAGCTCGGCGATGTTCTACAGCATCATCTACTTCCTCACGACGCTCGGTTCGTTCGGTATCGTGATGTTGCTCGCCCGCCGCGACTTCGAGGCCGAAACGCTCGACGACTTCAAGGGCTTGAACAAGCGCAGCCCTGTGTTCGCGTTCGTGATGATGGCGATGATGTTCTCGCTCGCCGGCATCCCGCCGACGGTCGGCTTCTACGCGAAGCTCGCCGTGCTCGAGGCCGCGATGAACGCAGGCCTCACCTGGTTGGCCGTGCTGGCGGTGATCACCTCGCTGTTCGGCGCGTTCTACTATCTGCGCATCGTCAAGCTCATGTACTTCGATGCGCCGCAAGACGCCAGCCCGATCGCGAGCCCGGCTGCCAACCGTTGGCTGCTCGCCGCCAACGGCCTTGCGGTGCTCGTGCTCGGCATCGTGCCGGGCCCGCTGATGCAGCTTTGCCTGAACGCAGTCGCACACTCGCTGCCCGCAATTTGATGAGGCGCTCACTATCGTTCGCTGCCCAGGAAGGGGGCGTCAGCCTCCCTTGGGCCGGAACCGGCGACCGAAGGAAGTCCCCTTCGGGGACAGGAGGCTGAGATGTCCGCGGCGGGCTGGTTTATCGTGTTGTTGGCGGTCGTGGCCGCCAACTTGCCGTTCGTGAATCAACGGCTTTTTGCGCTCGCGCCGCTCGGCGCCGCAAAAAAAAGCGCCTGGATTCGAATTGGCGAATTGATCGTGCTGTATTTTGTCGTGGGCGCGCTTGGCTTTATGCTGGAAGCGCGTGCGGGCAATCGATTCGACCAGGGCTGGCAGTTTTACGCCATCACGTTCTGCCTGTTCGTGGTGTTCGCGTTTCCCGGGTTCACGTTCCAATATCTCGTCAAGCGCCGTTGACGGTCGGGTGCCGTCACACGGCTCGTTTACCGGAGAGCAGCAGATGGCTCAATTGCCCGATCACGATCACGACGCGTCGTTGACGGAAACGCGCATCGGTAGCGAGACGGTCCATGAGGGCTCGTTTCTTCACGTCAAACGCGATACCGTGCGCCTGCCCGACGGCAAGCTTGCCACGCGTGAGTACGTGCAGCATCCGGGCGCCGTCATGGTGATTCCGATGTTCGACGATGGGCGCGTGCTGCTCGAGCGCCAGTACCGGTATCCGATCGGGCGCGTGATGATCGAATACCCGGCGGGCAAGCTCGATGCGGATGAAGGCGCGCTGGCTTGCGCCAAGCGCGAGTTGCAGGAGGAAACGGGCTATACGGCGCGCGAATTCCTCTTTCTCACTCGCATCCATCCGATCATTTCCTATTCGACCGAGTTTATCGATCTCTTTCTGGCGCGCGGCCTGATCGAAGGCGAACCGGCGCTCGACGACGGCGAATTTCTCGATACATTCGTCACCGATGTGCCGCAGATGCTCGAATGGATCCGCACCGGCGAAATCAGCGACGTGAAGACGATCATTGGCACGATGTGGCTCGAGAAACTGCTGTCCGGCGCCTGGCGGCCGGCCGACGCGCAGCAATCGACGCCCGCCTCGGACGCTTGAAGCGCCGCGCACTCGCGCTCGTGCCCGGTTTTCGGCAAACCCGCTCGCCAAAAACGATTTCGCGCTACACTTGGCTGCACGTTTGCTCCCAATCCACCATGAAGGTCCTCGATTTACAGTGCTCGCAGGGTCATCGGTTCGAAGGCTGGTTCGCTTCCGGCGATGATTTCGAATCCCAGTTGTCGCGCAAATTGGTCGAATGCCCGATGTGCGCCGCGACTGAGGTGAGCCGTTTACCGTCGGCGCCGCGGCTGAATCTGTCCGGCGCGACGAATGCGCAGAACGATGCCGCCCGCCGTGCCGCAGGCTCGCGGGACGAGGAGCGCGGCGGTTCGGTGCCGGAGCGCATACGCGAGATCGAGGCGCAAGCGATGCGTGCATTGCGCGAAGTGCTCGGGAAAACCGAGAACGTCGGCGAGCGCTTCGCCGAGGAAGCGCGCCGTATCCATTACAACGAGGCGCCGGCCCGCAATATTCGCGGCGTCGCCACGCCCGAAGATGCGCGCTCGCTCGTGGAAGAGGGCATCGACGTCCTGCCTGTGCTCGGTGCCTGGGTGCCCAAGGAAACACTGCAATAGCTCGGTAAGACCGTTCGGCGTCTTGCGCAGTTCTCGAGCCGTCTCCATACTCTTCGTGTACCTTTTTGAAGACACCGCGGGTTTTTGCGATGCGGGTCGCATTCAACGGGAGACAGCGAGATGGGTGTGAGCTTTGAGGACCTCGAAGTCGGCGCGCGCAAGGAAATCGGCGCGCATACGTTCACGCGTGAAGAGATCGTCGAATTTGCCACCCGGTACGATCCGCAGCCCTTCCATGTCGATGATATCGCGGCACATGCTTCACCCTATTGCGGGCTGATTGCAAGCGGCTGGCATACCTGCTCGGTGCTCATGAGCATTTTCGTGCACAAGATGCTGGAAGGCTCGACTTCGATGGGCTCGCCGGGTGTCGACGAGATCCGCTGGGTGAAGCCCGTGCGACCGGGCGACACGATCCATCTTTTCATCTCCGTACTCGATAAGCGTGTGCTTGCAAGCCGTCCCGACCGCGGCATTGCGTCGATGTTGTGGGAAGGCGTCAATCAGGCCGGTGAAATCGCTGTCAGCGTGCGATCGAAAGTGATCTTCGGGTTGCGCGGTGAGGAGCCCGGCGCTTCGGGAGCGCCCGCATGAGCACCGCCGCGCGAGTGGGCGGGGGCGAGAGCGAGGGCGCCGGCGACGGCGCCAACCGGCCGGTCCTGATTGCCAGCGCGGCCCAATTGCGCGCGCTGATCGGCGCCGAGCCGATCGCGAGCGCCGCGGTGACGATCGAGCAGGCGCAGATCGACGCGTTCGCCGATGTGACCGGCGATCGCCAATGGATTCACGTCGACGCCGAGCGCGCCCGGCGCGAGTCGCCTTTCGGCGGCACGATTGCCCATGGGTTCTTGACCCTGTCGTTGATTCCGGCGCTGTTGATGCAGACGGTTCACATCGCGCATCGCATGGGCGTGAACTATGGGCTCAATCGCGTGCGGTTTCCGTCGGCGGTGCGTGTCGGTGCGCGGCTCAAGGCCCGTTTCGCCGTCGTCGATGCGAGCGATCTGCCCGACGGCGCACTGCAAATCACCTGGGATGTCGCCGTCGAGGCGCTGGACGAGCCGAAACCCGCGTGCGTCGCTCAACTCCTCACGCGGCATTACTTCTAATCGCGGTTTCGCTCGGGCTCCGGCTCCGGCTGGAGCGCCCGCCCTCGCGTCAGTGCTTGGCGTATTGCGTCGCGCCGAACAGAACGTCTCTCGCTTTGTCGTCGGTCAACGCTCGCCTTGCGGATGCCAGTACTTCCACCCCGCGTTGTACGGCCGGGCGCGCGGCGATCGCTTCGTGCCAGCGCTTGACGTTCGGGAACTCCGCCAGTTCGATGCCCTGGTTTTGCCATGAACGCGTCCATGGAAAGCTTGCGATATCGGCGATCGTGTACTCGTCGCTGGCCAAGTACTGCGTTTTGCCGAGTTGCTTATCCATGACGCCGTAGAGACGTTTCGCTTCGTTCGTATAGCGGTTGACCGCGTATTCGATCTTCTCGGGCGCGTAGATGCGGAAGTGGTGGGCCTGCCCCAGCATCGGACCGAGGCCGCCCATCTGGAACATCAGCCACTGAAGCGTCGCGTAGCGTGCGGCCGGCGCCTGCGGCAGGAAGCGCCCCGTTTTCTCAGCCAGATACATGAGAATGGCCCCGGACTCGAACACCGACAGCGGCTTGCCTTCGGGGCCGTCCGAATCGACGATGGCGGGAATCTTGTTGTTCGGACTGATGGCAAGAAACTCGGGTTTGAATTGATCGCCGGCGCCGATATCGACGGGATGTACGCGATATTCGAGGCCCGTCTCCTCGAGCAGGATATGAACTTTGTGGCCGTTCGGCGTTGCCCAGCTGTAAGCGTCGATCATGGCAGCTCCTCGGAAGGCCGGTGCCGGAACGTTGGGCACCGATCGAGTCGCAAATTAGCATAGAAGCTTCGTGCTCGCAGAGGGCCGCGCAAAGGCCATGACGACGATACGGACACCATCGTTCAAGCCGGCCCCGTCGTGTTCGATAGCGGCGCATGGCGCGCAAGCTCGAGCTTGGCGATCGCGTTACGATGCACTTCGTCCGGTCCGTCGGCGAAGCGCAACATGCGTGCACACGCGTACGCGTAAGCGAGCGGAAAATCGTCGCTGACGCCTGCGCCGCCATGCGCTTGTATCGCCCAATCGATGACTTGGCATGCCATGTTCGGTGCGATCACCTTGATCATCGCAATTTCGGCGCGCGCGCCCTTATTACCGACGGTATCCATCATGTAAGCCGCCTTCAGCGTGAGCAAGCGCGCCTGCTCGATGGCGCAGCGCGCCTCGGCGATGCGTTCCTGCGTGACGGTTTGCGCGGCAATGGGCTTGCCGAACGCGACACGCTCGGACGCACGCCTGCACATCAGCTCGAGCGCCCGCTCGGCCAGTCCAACGAGCCGCATGCAGTGATGAATGCGGCCCGGGCCGAGCCTGCCCTGCGCAATTTCGAAACCGCGGCCTTCGCCCAGCAACAGGTTGGCCGCGGGGACGCGCACGTTCTCTAGCGTGATCTCCATATGGCCGTGCGGCGCATCGTCGTAGCCGAACACATTGAGCGGACGATGAACGGTGACGCCTGGCGTATCGGCCGGCACGAGGATCATCGATTGCTGGGCGTGCTTCGGAGCGTCGGGATTCGTCTTGCCCATGACGATGTAGAGCTTGCAGCGCGGATCGCCCGCACCGGAGGACCACCATTTACGTCCGTTGACGATATAGTCGTCCCCGTCACGTTCGATCCGCGTGCGGATATTGGTCGCATCCGACGATGCCACTTCGGGCTCGGTCATGAGGAACGCCGAGCGGATCTCGCCAGCCAGCAACGGCTCGAGCCACGCTCGCTTGTGAGCGTCGCTGCCGTACCGTTCCAGCGTTTCCATGTTGCCCGTATCGGGCGCATTGCAATTGAATACTTCGGGAGCCCACGGCACCCGTCCCATGATCTCGGCAAGCGGCGCATATTCAAGATTCGTCAGCCCCGCGCCCCGCGTTGAATCGGGCAGAAAGAGATTCCACAGGCCTTCGTCGCGCGCTTGCGCTTTCAGTGTTTCCACGAGCGTCGTCGGCACCCATGGATTACCGTCGCGGCGATTTCGGGCCACTTCCTCGGCAAACGCACGCTCGTTGGGATAGATGTATTGATCGAAGAACGCGAGAAGCCGCGCGCGCAGCGCTTGAACGTTCGGAGCGTAGTCGAAATTCATGTGAACCTCGCGGGAAGGAGTTATCGGACCTTCTGTGCATATGACCAGGCGAGTTCCGCCATCGGTCGCGCACACCGACCGGCGTCGACGGCCTGGGCGCTCGCTGCCGTACCCACCGTGACGCGCTTCATGATGCCTTGGAGGATGGCGGCAATGCGGAACATGTTGAACGCCAGGTAGAAGTTCCAATCGCCGCCGATTGTGTATCCCGTGCGTTCGCAATACCGTTCGATGTAGCTTCGCTCGTCCGGAATACCGAGCGCCGCGAGATCGAGGCCCGCTATGCCGCGAAACGCTCGGGGATCGACGTGCCACGCCATGACGTGATATGCGAAATCGACGATAGGGTCGCCGAGCGTGGACAGCTCCCAGTCGAGCACGGCCAATACGCGTGGCTCGCTCGGATCGAAAATGAGGTTGTCGAGCCGATAGTCGCCATGGACGACAGCCACCCGTTGCTCCGTTTCGGCACTTGCCGGCAGGTGTGCCGGCAGCCATTCGATGAGCCGATGCATGGCGTCGATCGGTTCAGTCTCCGATGCTTCGTACTGCCTGCTCCACCGCGCGATCTGGCGCGCGAGGTAATGGCCCGGTTTGCCGAAGTCCGCGAGACCGATCGTGCCGACGTCGATTCGGTGCAGGGCTGCGATGACGCGGTTCATCTCGTCGTAGACCGATGCCCGTTGTGCGGGCGTCATGTCCGGCAACGAAGGATCCCAAAGGACACGTCCCTCGACATGCTCCATCACATAGAAGGCGCGGCCGATCACCGTCTCGTCTTTGCACAGCGCCAGCATTCGCGCAACGGGGACAGCGCTCGCCGCGAGCGCATCCATGACGCGATATTCGCGCTCGATGGCATGCGCGGAGGGCAGCAGCTCGGTCTTCGGGCCGGGCTTCGCGCGCATGACATAGCAGCGTCGCGGTGTAACGAGCTTGAACGTAGGGTTCGACTGGCCGCCGGCGAACTGTTCGACGGTAAGCGGGCCGGCAAATCCGTCGATGTGTTCGCGCAGCCAGACCGATAGGGCGTCCGTGTCGAAGCGTTGACGCTCCGATACAGCGCGCGTTCCGATGAACGTCGAATAGTCCTGGTGCGAGTGGGGGCCGTGCGCTGCGCGCTGCGTCATCTCTTCGCTCCAATCGAGCCGGCGGCGCGGCGGCGTCCCGGACTCGTCTATCGATAGTGGGGGCTGCGCTTGTCCAGAAAGGCCGTGATGCCTTCGAGCGCATCCCGATGATGCAACGATGCCACGAAGTGCTCGCGCTCCGTGCTCAAGTGATCCGCGAGCGGCGCCTCGCGCGCCGTCGCGACGAGCGTCTTGATCCGCGCGAATGCGTTCGGCGAGCCGCGGCCCAACTCATCGGCCCAGCCGATGGCGGCCTCGCGTGCCTGCCCTGGCTTGACCAACCGATTGACGACACCGAGCTGATGCAGCCGCTCGGCCGTAATGGGCTTCGCATCGAGCAGCAACTCGGTTGCGAGCTGCCGCGGCAATGCCTGACTGAGGAACCACGAGCCGCCGCCGTCCGGGGTCAGCCCGACACGGGCGTACGACATGACGAATTTCGCGTCTTGCGCTGCGACGATCATGTCGCAGGCGAGCGCAAGCGAAAATCCGGCCCCCGCCGCCGCACCCTCGACGGCAGCGATGACGGGCTTGGTCGAGGTACGCAGCGCCAGAATCCATTGCGCAAGCAAATCGATGCTTTGCGCCTGCACCGAAGCGTCCTTTGCGCGATTTTCGAGCAACCGGTTGAGGTTGCCGCCCGCGCAGAAAAAGTCGTCGGCGCCTGTCAATACGACTGCCCGAATGGACGGATCGCGCTCGGCGGTCTCGAGCGCCACGATGGCGGCGGCATACATGTCGGGGTGCAGCGCATTGCGAGCGCCGGGGTTCGACAGCGTGAGAACCAGTGTCGAGTCGCTATCGGGCGGACGTGCCGCCAGCAGTTCTGCGCTCATGGAGTCTCCAGGTTCATTGTCTCGGTATCAGAGGCGCGCGAGCCGTTCGAGCGCCGTCGCGAGCGTCTCCTCGCGCTTGGCGAAGCAAAAGCGCACGATGCCCGACTCGTGCGGTTCATGGTAGAACGCCGATACCGGAATGGCCGCAACGCCGATCTCGCGCGTCAGCCACGTCGAAAATTCGGCCTCGGGCAGGTCGCTGATCGCCGAGTAATCGACACATTGAAAGTAGGTGCCTTCGCACGGCAACAGCTTGAAACGGGAGCTTTGCAGACCGTCACGGAAAAAATCGCGCTTGCGCTGATAGAAGGCCGGCAAGTCGAGATACGGCGCGGGGTCTTTCAGATAGTCGGCCAGTCCGACCTGCATCGGTGTGTTGACCGTGAACACGTTGAACTGATGCACCTTCCGGAATTCGGCGGTGAGCGCGGCCGGCGCCGCGACGTAACCGACCTTCCAGCCCGTCACATGAAACGTTTTGCCGAAGCTCGAGACGACGAAGCTGCGCTCGGCAAGCCCCGGATAGCGGGCCACGCTCTCGTGCGGCGCGCCGTCGTAGACCATGTGTTCGTAGACTTCGTCCGACACGATCAACGCGTTCGTGTCGCGCACGATGGCCTCCAGTTTGCGCATATCGTCGGCATGCCAGACCGTGCCTGTCGGATTGTGCGGCGTATTGACGACGATGAGCCGCGTGCGCGGTGTGATGGCCGCCGCGAGCCGGTCGAACGGAATCGCGTACTCGGGTGCCTCGAGCGTCACGAAAACAGGCTTGCCGCCCGCGAGTTCGATCGAGGGGAGATAGCTGTCGTAAGTCGGTTCGAGCACCACCACTTCATCGCCGGGATGCACCGTCGCAAGGATGGCGGTGAGCAGCGCCTGCGTGGCGCCGGCCGTCACCGTGATCTCCGTGTCCGGATCGTAGCTGTGCCCGTGCATGCGCGCGATCTTGCCCGCGATCGCCTCGCGCAACGCGGGCACGCCGGCCATCGGGGGATATTGGTTGTGCCCGGCGCGCATGGCGTGCGCGACGGCGTCGATCACGCGCGGATCGCAATCGAAATCGGGAAACCCCTGGCCGAGATTGACGGCGCCATGTTGAGCGGCGAGCGCGCTCATGACGGTGAAGATCGTCGTGCCGACATCGGGCAGACGCGAGACGAGTGCAAAAGGCGCGGAATTCGTCAGGTCGGGCGTGGCATTCATGGCGCGGTGCGTCTTGGCGATAAGGGTTGCGTGGGAGTTCCGTTTCCGTTGAGCATGGTGCTTGTGCGGCGGCGAATCGCGGAGCCCCTGCTATGCGGGCGCGGGCGCCGCCAAACCGCAGGCGGCCGCGAACGGCGCCGGCTGGGCGATCCGGAAGCCGAAATCGCGGGACGTGCGCTTGTCGAGCTTGAGCAGGGCGCGATCCTTCGACACCAGCCAGTCGGCACGGGCGGCGTGCGCCAACTCGAGGAATTTCTGATCGTCGCGATCCTTGCACTTGGGCAGCGGCGGCGCATTCGGCGCCTCGCCAACGCCCTCGTTCATGACGGTGAGCCGCGCCACTGCGGCGAGTGCCGCGGCCTTGTCGAACGCGCGGCGCGCGAGATGCGGGTAATCGAGCACGTGCGCGAGCTCGGCCAGGCATCGGGCATCGATTACGGCATCGAGCGCGCCGTTCGCGAGCGCGGCGTGGATCGGGCGCGTCGCGACATCGTCGAATACGAGGATATCGATCCAGACGTTCGAATCGAGAACCACGCGCGGCGTGCCGGACACGGCATCTGAATCGGTAGGAGCAGGCATTCGCTACAATCGGGCTTTTCGCATTCACGGCTCGGCACGGCGTGCCGGCAAGGCTCCATGATAATTGTTTTGTCTCCGGCGAAGTCGCTCGACTACGAGACGCCGCCCCACGTTGCACGTCATACGATTCCCGAGTTTGCCGCCGATGCGGCACTGCTCATCGACGACCTGCGCCGCTTGTCTGCCCAGCAGCTCGCCTCGCTGATGAGCATTTCCGATGCGCTCGCGACGCTCAACTTCCAGCGTTATGCGGACTGGTCGCCGCGTTTTTCGAAACGCAACGCAAAGCAGGCGGTCCTCGCGTTCAATGGCGACGTTTATGAAGGGTTCGACGCGCGATCGCTCTCGGCCGCCGATCTGGACTACGCGCAGCAGCATGTGCGCGTGCTTTCGGGACTTTACGGCCTGCTGCGGCCGCTCGATCTGTTGCAGCCATACCGGCTCGAGATGGGCACGCGTTTGCCCAACGCACGCGGCAAGGATTTATACGCCTTCTGGGGTGAACGCATCACCGAGGCGCTCAACGTCCAGCTTCGCAAAAAGACGCATGGCGCGCGCGTACTCGTGAATTGCGCGTCGGAGGAGTACTTCAAGTCGGTGAAAGCGAAACGGCTCGACGCGCCGGTGATCACGCCCGTCTTCGAAGACTGGAAAGGCGGACGCTACAAGGTGATCAGCTTCCACGCGAAACGGGCGCGCGGCATGATGGCCCGCTTCGTGGTCGAAAACCGCCTCGAAGCGCCCGAGGCGCTCAAGGCGTTTTCGGCCGAAGGCTATCGCTTCGATGCGGGTGCTTCGAACGACAACACGTACGTTTTCCGCCGTCGCGCCGGCGACTGAAGCGCGGCGCGCTCATGCGGCCGCACGCGACGGCACTTTCATTCGCTCTTATGGCTTGGGCCAGGGAACATCATGACGCTTTCGATTACGAGCAATTTTGACGGTGGTGCGATCGAGGTCCTGGCCTGTCGCGATGCCGCGGACATCCGCTTGCGCGTGAGGCCCGACAATCGGGCCGACTTCGCGCAATGGTTTTATTTCCGGTTGAGCGGCGCACGCGGCGAACGCTGCGTGATGACGTTCGAAAATGCGGCGCAATGCGCGTTCCCCCACGGGTGGCCCGGCTATCGCGCCGTGGCGAGCTACGATCGCGTCCATTGGTTTCGCGTACCCACCTCGTACGACGGCCGCGTGCTGACGATCGATCACACCCCCGAATTCGACTCGATCTACTACGCGTACTTCGAGCCATACACGCAAGAGCGGCACGCGGAATTGCTCGGTACGATCCAGCAGATGCCGCATGCGACGTTGGCCGAGCTCGGCAAGACGGCCGAGGGACGGCCGATGTCGCTTTTGGTATTGGGCACGCCAGAGCAAGAGAGCGGAGCGCCGCCCAAGAAGCGTGTCTGGATCATCGCGCGTCAGCACCCCGGCGAAACGATGGCGGAGTGGTTCGTCGAGGGGCTCGTCAAGCGGCTCGCGGGATGGGGCGATTGGGCCGGCGACCCGGTTGCGCGCAAGCTTTACGAACATGCCGTGTTCTATATCGTGCCGAACATGAATCCCGACGGCAGCGTGCACGGTAATTTGCGGACCAACGCCGCAGGTGCGAACCTGAACCGCGAATGGATGGAGCCGGATCCCGAGCGCAGCCCCGAAGTGTTCGCCGTGCGCGATGCGCTGCATGCCATCGGGTGCGACATGTTTTTCGATATCCATGGCGATGAGGCGTTGCCTTACGTCTTCGTCGCGGGTTGCGAAATGCTGCCTGGCTTCATGGCCAGTCAAGCGACCGAGCAGGCGGCATTCATCGAAGCGTTCAAGCGCGCGAGCCCCGATTTCCAGGACCAGCACGGTTACGAGGCCGGGAAGTATCAGGAGGATGCGCTCAAGCTTGCGTCGAAGTACGTCGGCAATGCGTTCGGCTGCCTTTCTCTGACGCTCGAGATGCCCTTCAAGGACAACGCGAACCTACCGGACGAGCGCGTGGGCTGGAACGGCGAGCGCAGCGCTGCATTGGGTGCGGCGATGCTCGGCGCTGTGCTGCATCATATCGAGGCGTTCCGGTAGCGTTCCGGTAACGAGCCGGCCGCCCGCATGGCGTCCCGGCTACATGCCGGGCGCCGCGCCATGCGGGCGCCGGACGATTCCACATCGCACGGCTTACTGCGCGGTGGATTTCCTCGTCGATTTCTTGGCACCGTGCTTGGACTTGCCTTTTCTCGTCGAATGTTCGGACCGCGGCTTGGCGGCCGGCACGGGATCGTTCCAGCTGAAGGCCAGCATCTGCGGGCCGACATAGCCGCACCGGAACGACAACGCGTACGGCGCGTGATCCTTGTCCTTGGCGATGCCTTGTCCCGTCACCGTCACGATATTGTCCACCTTCACCCGTTGCTTGCCTTCGTCGAACGAATCGTTCCACGGCTTGATCGCCGCATGGCTGTTGTCGAAAGACTCGGGCGGGAAGACGACGCGATCGATGACGTTGGAGGTGCTGGCGACGAATGCACCATGCGCCGCGCAATCTGCGACGAGCGGGTCCGCATGCATGTCGTTGATGAACTTGGCGACCATCTCGTTGCGCTCGTCGATGAGATCGGCGCGCGCGGGCATTGCAGTGACGACGGTGACGCCGGCGGCCGCTGCCGTCAGCCAACGAATGAGCTGGCGCATGCGGCGCGAGGTGAGAGAGCTATCCATCCAATCGATCGAATTGAGACATCAGGCACGTAAGATGCCGTACTCGCTGACGGAGTTCAATCGGCAAGCGAATATTTCGGCCGATGATCGTGAAATGGTCACATAGGCAGGACGCGTCGCATATCCGCTCGGCAAGTTGCGCGACGGTCTACCGCAACGACCCCCGATGTGGCTCACGTGCGCGGTCCGCCGAGGCGGTAGCGTCTGACATCGTTGGTCGTGACCCATGCGGGGCGGTAGACGGCGATGAGTGCCGTCGCCATCCCCGTGAACCACGCTTCGCCGAGCGCGAGCAAGAGCACGCCGAACGCGTATCCGGCCGGCACCACCAGGAGCGACCCACCGGCAAGCGCGACCTGCACGCCCACGGCCGCGCCCGCGGCGAGGGCAACGGCGACGGCCGGCGAGATGAAGCCCTGTACGCCGATGAAGACGAAAAGGTTGCGCGGCAGCCAGGCCGTGGTTGCGCGCTGCACGAGCGCCGAGATGCCTACGGGTACGGCGCCATAGACGAGAAAGGTCAGGGCGACGCCTTGCCAGGTCGCGTCGAAGACAACGGCGGCGATTCCCGAGACCGCTGCCATGGCCACGAGCGCCAGCGCCCAGTCGAAGAGGGTGACGAAAAGGGTCGCCCCGAGCAGATGCATGACCGTACCGTCGTCCAGCCATGCGTTCGTCGCCCATAGCACCGAGATCGCCACGACGACAGCGAGCCACACGTGCTGCAGCGTCGCATCCTGCAGGCGCTTGAACGGCTTGCATGCCAGGGCGAGCGCGACGAGCGCCACCGCGGCGACCCACGCACCGATGACGACCCACGGCTGAAGCGGCGTATAAAGGAAACCCATATCGTCCATATTACTCGTTGGAATGCCGATCGTGCGAGCGCCGCGCGCGGGCGTAGGGCTTTGCCGTCAGCCGGTACGCGATATCGTCTTGCGAAACGGCACTTCGGGCTCAGCCGCCATCGGCAGTCCGTGCGGGTCCTCGTTGGCGAGCAGAGGATATTTGTATCCTCCGCCCGCACGCAGCGGAATCGGCCCGGCTTGTCCCAGCGTGGGTTTGCGCGCGCCCTCGCATTCCGGCCGCAACACTTGCAACTGCGGCGTGAGCCAGCCGTTGTAGATCGCGACGGCCGCGGCGCGGTTAGGCGCCCCCAGTTGCTGGAAAATGCTGGCCAGATGGATCTTGACGGTGCCTTCGCTGATGCCGAGCGTGCGCGCAATCATTTTGTTCGTGCTGCCCATATGAACGCACCGCATGATTTGCTCCTGACGCGGTGAAAGCATGGGCGTGAATCGGGTGCGCCGCGCCGGCGCGGCGAGTTCGCGCATGCGCGCCATCGGAACAGGGAGGTCGGCGGGCGTCTTGTTGTCGGGCAGAAACGCGGAATGAGGTGCGTAATGTCCGCCGGCCAGTACGAGTTCCAGCAGCCGCACGATCAGCTTCGGGTTCGTCGTGCGCGGGACGACACCGTGCACGCCGCCTTCGTCCATCAAAGGACGTACGCGCGCGGCCGAGGCATCGTCGATGAGTACCGCGACGCGCAGGCCTGGATGCTCGGCAAGCGCGGCGCGTACTTCGAACGCGCGCATGGCATCGTGCCAGTCGACGACGAGCAACTCCACGGGGGCGCGCCTCAGCGCCCGATAGATCTGCGTCCAATCCCTGGCCTCGCAAAAGCGGGCCTGCCGGTTGATTTGCCGCAACAGCGCCTTCAGACCGTCGCGTCGTTCTGCTTCTGTACTGAGAACTGCGAACCGCATACTTGCCTCCTGGGTAGTCCAATCAGGCGGTGCGGGTCGGAACGAGCCGGGAGCGGGCCGGCCGGGCTTCATGCACCGCCGACGCAATAATGACAAATTCCTTACAGCGAGGCGGCTAGCCGGACGGCATAGGACGGGTACGGAGGGTGGCGGACGATGGCCCCCGGCCACCGCCCGTCGTGCGGATCAGTGGAAGTGAGGTTGAGCGGGCTCGGCGTCTTCGGGCATTTCGGCGTGAACGATTTCACCGAGCGGATCCGCGTAAAGCGGCACGCCGCAATCGTCGCAGTATTCGGGTTCGAAGCGTCCGGCGTGCCGACGGATGTCGCTGACGCCGGCTTCCTTGAGCAGCGCGATGATTTCCTCGAGCGGGCCGTCCGTATCCTCGGCTTCCTCGTCGCCGGAAAGCTCGCCGTTTTCGCGCCCATAGAGCGGCCAGACGACGCCGTAGACGACGTTGTTGCTGCCACGCCGCGTGAAGCCGATGCGGTATTCATCGATACGCCTTTCGCCGAAGCCGGCCACGACGGCGCGCAACTCCTGCGGTGCCGCGCCCGTGGTGTCGAACAGATAGCGGATCGCGGTGCGCACCGTGTGCGGACGTACGCGCTCGTCGGCATCGCGGCAGGCCGAGTAGTAGGCGTCGGGCAACAGGCACTCGAATTCGCAGCCGGGCAGCACGAGGGCGAGATTGGCGCCACCTTGGGTGGCCCACTGTTCGAGGCACTGACCGCGCTCGATGCGCACGCCGTTCTCCTCTTCCTGCCAGCGAAAGAGCGGCGCGCCGACCGGGGCCGCGACCACCGCCAGCAAGAAGCGGGGATCGGCGAGAATGGGCGAGGTTTCGGGCAGATCGCCGGAATTGATCTTTGCGGGCGTGCTGTTCAATGCGGCCTGGATGAGTTGCTGGGCGACGCGATAGGTCTCCACATGGTGCCTCGGCAACTGATCGATGCTGTAAAGAAACGGCGCGAGAGCGACGCGTGTCTCGTCGGCAAGGACGTGTGCCTGGAGGTGCGCGCGCAACGCCTCGACCGAATCGGCCTTGAGCGGGCCCGACGGGATGACGTAGCGCGTCCAGGCGAGCACGGGGGCCGCAACGAGCAGCGCTTCGTATGCGACGCCTTCATGTTCGACGACGAACGATTCGCTGTGCGTTTCTGCCATGTCGGCGAGCGCCCCATAGGCGTCGGGGTGATTTTGCTGAAGGTGATCGAGCGCGGCGTCGAGCGTCGTCTGATTGCCGTTGCGGACGATCTTCGCGAGCAGGGCATCGAGCTTGGCCTCCCAGAAGCGATCTTCGACACGGCTACCCGACGCAAAGAGTGCCAGAGACAAGCCGACGAGCTTATCGGCATCGGGAGGGAGGCGTTTGGCGATTCGCGAGCGCATAGGAGTGAGTGAGGTTGGATTCGATGAACCCTCCATTCTAGTCGAGTCCCTTGCGCGCGGCTTTTAATCATGCCCGCGCGTAGCGCTTGCAAGGTGCGCGGAAGGGGCCTAGAATTGCGCCCTTTCGCGCATTCGGCAACGAGGCGCGGAGCTTGGGAAGTCGATGTGCAGCGCGGGTTTGGCCGGTTTTGGGATAGCAGCAAGGTGGCGCCAAAAACCAGTTGACGATGTACGAGAAGGGCTGCATAATCTCGCTTCTCTGCTGCTTAAGCAGCAACGCAAGACGGTGGGCCGGGTGGTGATGACGGCAAGCGGTTGAGCGACGCGATCTTTAACAATTCACAGTCGATAAGTGTGGGCACTTGATGCGGCGAGCGGCACGTGACTCTTCGGAGTGACGTGCATAAGCGAAAGTATCAAGTCTCACACAGTATTGAGGAAGGTTTCGAGCTATCCAGCAATGGATGGAATCGAAAACACGTCAGTACGTTGAGTGAGCGACCGACTCGTAAAGAGTCGAAAACAGTAACAGGTATTGAACTGAAGAGTTTGATCCTGGCTCAGATTGAACGCTGGCGGCATGCCTTACACATGCAAGTCGAACGGCAGCACGGGGGCAACCCTGGTGGCGAGTGGCGAACGGGTGAGTAATACATCGGAACGTGTCCTGGAGTGGGGGATAGCCCGGCGAAAGCCGGATTAATACCGCATACGCTCTAAGGAGGAAAGCGGGGGACTCGCAAGGGCCTCGCGCTCAAGGGGCGGCCGATGGCGGATTAGCTAGTTGGTGGGGTAAAGGCCTACCAAGGCGACGATCCGTAGCTGGTCTGAGAGGACGACCAGCCACACTGGGACTGAGACACGGCCCAGACTCCTACGGGAGGCAGCAGTGGGGAATTTTGGACAATGGGGGCAACCCTGATCCAGCAATGCCGCGTGTGTGAAGAAGGCCTTCGGGTTGTAAAGCACTTTTGTCCGGAAAGAAAACTCTCGTCCTAATACGATGGGGGGATGACGGTACCGGAAGAATAAGCACCGGCTAACTACGTGCCAGCAGCCGCGGTAATACGTAGGGTGCGAGCGTTAATCGGAATTACTGGGCGTAAAGCGTGCGCAGGCGGTTTGCTAAGACCGATGTGAAATCCCCGGGCTTAACCTGGGAACTGCATTGGTGACTGGCAGGCTAGAGTATGGCAGAGGGGGGTAGAATTCCACGTGTAGCAGTGAAATGCGTAGAGATGTGGAGGAATACCGATGGCGAAGGCAGCCCCCTGGGCCAATACTGACGCTCATGCACGAAAGCGTGGGGAGCAAACAGGATTAGATACCCTGGTAGTCCACGCCCTAAACGATGTCAACTAGTTGTTGGGGATTCATTTCCTTAGTAACGTAGCTAACGCGTGAAGTTGACCGCCTGGGGAGTACGGTCGCAAGATTAAAACTCAAAGGAATTGACGGGGACCCGCACAAGCGGTGGATGATGTGGATTAATTCGATGCAACGCGAAAAACCTTACCTACCCTTGACATGGACGGAAGGCCGCTGAGAGGTGGTCGTGCTCGAAAGAGAACCGTCGCACAGGTGCTGCATGGCTGTCGTCAGCTCGTGTCGTGAGATGTTGGGTTAAGTCCCGCAACGAGCGCAACCCTTGTCCTTAGTTGCTACGCAAGAGCACTCTAAGGAGACTGCCGGTGACAAACCGGAGGAAGGTGGGGATGACGTCAAGTCCTCATGGCCCTTATGGGTAGGGCTTCACACGTCATACAATGGTCGGAACAGAGGGTTGCCAACCCGCGAGGGGGAGCTAATCCCAGAAAACCGATCGTAGTCCGGATTGCACTCTGCAACTCGAGTGCATGAAGCTGGAATCGCTAGTAATCGCGGATCAGCATGCCGCGGTGAATACGTTCCCGGGTCTTGTACACACCGCCCGTCACACCATGGGAGTGGGTTTTACCAGAAGTGGCTAGTCTAACCGCAAGGAGGACGGTCACCACGGTAGGATTCATGACTGGGGTGAAGTCGTAACAAGGTAGCCGTATCGGAAGGTGCGGCTGGATCACCTCCTTTCTCGAGCTAGTGCTCAAAGCTTAAGTGCTCACGCTTATCGACTGTGAAGATTGACAGACTCAGGGGTCTGTAGCTCAGTCGGTTAGAGCACCGTCTTGATAAGGCGGGGGTCGTTGGTTCGAATCCAACCGGACCCACCATCCCCGCCATCGTTAGCGCTTTAGCGCTTACGAGCGGGCGATCCCCGAAGGGGGATGGTCTGCGGTGTGGCTGAAGCATGAACCCGAGTCCGATAAGTCTGTGCCTGGGGGCATAGCTCAGCTGGGAGAGCACCTGCTTTGCAAGCAGGGGGTCGTCGGTTCGATCCCGTCTGCCTCCACCATCCCCTACAAGGGGAGTCCCCAATGACAAGCGTTCAACCCATGATGCGGTTGAGTATTTGTCATTGGCGATTGAGCCAGTCAGTGCGATGTAGTTATCGACTGTCGATCTTTAACAATCTGGAAGAAGTAGTAATGGATATTGGAAGCGTCTGTGAGATGGACGTGGAAGATATCAGGGTAGTGATTGTATCAGTATGAAAAGTGATCGAAAGTTCACTTGGAATACGGCAAACGCGAGAACTCAAACCTGTAGCGACGTGTGTCGAGCCCCGTAAGGGATGAGACGCTCTCGTTATAGGGTCAAGCGAACAAGTGCATGTGGTGGATGCCTTGGCGATCACAGGCGATGAAGGACGCGGTAGCCTGCGAAAAGCCCCGGGGAGCTGGCAAACGAGCTTTGATCCGGGGATGTCCGAATGGGGAAACCCACTCCGAATGGAGTATCCGTAGCTGAATACATAGGCTACGAGAGGCGAACGCGGTGAACTGAAACATCTAAGTAACCGCAGGAACAGAAATCAACCGAGATTCCCAGAGTAGTGGCGAGCGAAATGGGAAGAGCCTGTACGAGTTAGCTGTGCTGTTAGCTGAACGCTCTGGAAAGTGCGGCCATAGCGGGTGATAGCCCCGTAAGCGAAAACAGTGTGGTGGGACTAGGCGTACGACAAGTAGGGCGGGACACGTGAAATCCTGTCTGAAGATGGGGGGACCATCCTCCAAGGCTAAATACTCGTGATCGACCGATAGTGAACCAGTACCGTGAGGGAAAGGCGAAAAGAACCCCGGGAGGGGAGTGAAATAGATCCTGAAACCGCATGCATACAAACAGTCGGAGCCCCGCTTTAAGCGCTTTCGGCGCATTCATGAAATGAATGCGTCAAAAGACGCTCAAGCTTGAAATAGCAAGCTGTGCGCTTAAAGTGGATTTAAGCGCGAGAGCGCTTAAAGCGGGGTGACGGCGTACCTTTTGTATAATGGGTCAGCGACTTACGTTCAGTAGCAAGCTTAACCGATTAGGGCAGGCGTAGCGAAAGCGAGTCCGAATAGGGCGTTCAGTTGCTGGGCGTAGACCCGAAACCAGATGATCTATCCATGGCCAGGTTGAAGGTGCGGTAACACGTACTGGAGGACCGAACCCACTAACGTTGAAAAGTTAGGGGATGAGCTGTGGATAGGGGTGAAAGGCTAAACAAATCTGGAAATAGCTGGTTCTCTCCGAAAACTATTTAGGTAGTGCCTCGTGTATCACCTTCGGGGGTAGAGCACTGTCATGGTTGAAGGGTCCATTGCGGATTACTTCGCCATAGCAAACTCCGAATACCGAAGAGTGCAATCACGGGAGACAGACATCGGGTGCTAACGTCCGGTGTCAAGAGGGAAACAACCCAGACCGCCAGCTAAGGTCCCTAAATATGGCTAAGTGGGAAACGAAGTGGGAAGGCTAAAACAGTCAGGAGGTTGGCTTAGAAGCAGCCACCCTTTAAAGAAAGCGTAATAGCTCACTGATCGAGTCGTCCTGCGCGGAAGATGTAACGGGGCTAAGCCATATACCGAAGCTGCGGATGCGTGTACTCCTTCAAGTGCACCAAGCTTGTCGCCACGTCAGTGGCGACAAAGCGCCCAACAATGATCGTTGGGTGTAATGCAAGGTGGATTTGAAGGAGTACACGCATGGTAGGAGAGCGTTCTGTAAGCCTGCGAAGGTGTCTCGGAAGGGATGCTGGAGGTATCAGAAGTGCGAATGCTGACATGAGTAGCGATAAAGGGGGTGAAAGGCCCCCTCGCCGTAAGCCCAAGGTTTCCTACGCAACGTTCATCGGCGTAGGGTGAGTCGGCCCCTAAGGCGAGGCAGAAATGCGTAGCTGATGGGAAGCAGGTCAATATTCCTGCACCATTGTGAGATGCGATGGGGGGACGGATCGCGGAAGGTTGTCCGGGTGTTGGACGTCCCGGTCGCTGCATTGGAGAAGGCGCTTAGGCAAATCCGGGCGCGTAATTCAAGGGTGTGGCGCGAGCGGCTTTAAGCTGCGAAGCAATCGGAAGGGGTCCCAAGAAAAGCCTCTAAGCTTCAGTCTCATGATGACCGTACCGCAAACCGACACAGGTGGGCGAGATGAGTATTCTAAGGCGCTTGAGAGAACTCGGGAGAAGGAACTCGGCAAATTGGTACCGTAACTTCGGGATAAGGTACGCCCTGGTAGCTTGACTGGCTTGCGCCAGAAGGGTGAAGGGGTTGCAATAAACTGGTGGCTGCGACTGTTTAATAAAAACACAGCACTCTGCAAACACGAAAGTGGACGTATAGGGTGTGACGCCTGCCCGGTGCCGGAAGATTAAATGATGGGGTGCAAGCTCTTGATTGAAGTCCCGGTAAACGGCGGCCGTAACTATAACGGTCCTAAGGTAGCGAAATTCCTTGTCGGGTAAGTTCCGACCTGCACGAATGGCGTAACGATGGCCACACTGTCTCCTCCCGAGACTCAGCGAAGTTGAAGTGTTTGTGATGATGCAATCTCCCCGCGGCTAGACGGAAAGACCCCATGAACCTTTACTGTAGCTTTGCATTGGACTTTGAACCGATCTGTGTAGGATAGGTGGGAGGCTATGAAAGCAGGACGCTAGTCTTGCTGGAGCCGTCCTTGAAATACCACCCTGGTTTGTTTGAGGTTCTAACCTTGGGCCCTGAATCGGGCTCGGGGACAGTGCATGGTAGGCAGTTTGACTGGGGCGGTCTCCTCCCAAAGCGTAACGGAGGAGTACGAAGGTACGCTAGGTACGGTCGGAAATCGTGCTGATAGTGCAATGGCATAAGCGTGCTTAACTGCGAGACCGACAAGTCGAGCAGGTGCGAAAGCAGGTCATAGTGATCCGGTGGTTCTGTATGGAAGGGCCATCGCTCAACGGATAAAAGGTACTCTGGGGATAACAGGCTGATACCGCCCAAGAGTTCATATCGACGGCGGTGTTTGGCACCTCGATGTCGGCTCATCTCATCCTGGGGCTGTAGCCGGTCCCAAGGGTATGGCTGTTCGCCATTTAAAGAGGTACGTGAGCTGGGTTTAAAACGTCGTGAGACAGTTTGGTCCCTATCTGCCGTGGGCGTTGGATATTTGAAGGGGGCTGCTCCTAGTACGAGAGGACCGGAGTGGACGAACCTCTGGTGTACCGGTTGTCACGCCAGTGGCATCGCCGGGTAGCTATGTTCGGAAGAGATAACCGCTGAAAGCATCTAAGCGGGAAACTCGCCTTAAGATGAGATATCCCCGGGGACTTGATCCCCTTGAAGGGTCGTTCGAGACCAGGACGTTGATAGGTCGGGTGTGTACACGCAGTAATGCGTTCAGCTAACCGATACTAATTGCCCGTACGGCTTGATCCTATAACCGGAGCGTTTTATATGCCCAGGTTGTGATCCGCGCCTTGCCCTAGTGAACTCCTCACTAGCGATACGTCACTACCCCCATTACACCCCCACTTCTTCCCAGATTGGCTGTGCAGCCCAAGCCGCACAGCAACAAGTCATGCCTGATGACCATAGCGAGTCGGCCCCACCCCTTCCCATCCCGAACAGGACCGTGAAACGACTCCACGCCGATGATAGTGCGGATTGCCCGTGTGAAAGTAGGTAATCGTCAGGCTCCCTCTGCCAGGCAGAGTGCGCACCTCAGTGCCCACTCTGACCCTCGCAACGTGCATAAAACCCCCGGCTCGCGACAAGCAGACCGGGGGTTTTTGCTTTGGGCGAACCGATCGCGATCGCTGGCGCCGGACATCGCAAACGCTTGACGTACTGTATGGATATACAGTAAAACATGTCATCATGGACATGCGCGATGACGAATATCCCGTTGCCCCACCGGCGCCCCGTAAGGGCCGGGGCGCCGTCACGAATATTCAGGGACGATATGAGCGCGACGAACGGGAAGCGTTCGAGGACGGTTGGGCGCCCGACAGCGAAGACGGCGGCACGTCGCCCCTCAAAACCCAGGTTTTCGAGGAACGCCGTAAGCGCCCGGCGAAGGCACCCCTCGGCATAAATTGCCATCAATCACGCCGCGGCGAGTGTCCAGCGATGCGGCAGAAGCGCGGCGATGTCGTCGGCGCGGTGGGTCGGCAGGCGAGTGAGGACGTCTTTCAGATAGACGTAGGGATCGTGGCCATTGATCTGCGCCGATCGAATCAGGCTCATGATCGCGGCGGCCCGTTTCCCGGCGCGCAGAGAACCGGCGAACAACCAATTCGAGCGCCCGGTCGCCCATGGACGAATCTGATTTTCCAACCAGTTATTGTCGATGGGCACATGCCCATCGACCAGATAACGTGTGAGCGCGTCCCAGCGCTTCAGGCTGTAATCGAGCGCCTTAGCGATCGCCGATCCCTCGGAGACCAGTTTGCGCTGGGCAACCATCCACTCATGTAACGCATCGGCGATCGGCCGAGCGCGCTCCTGGCGAACCTCACGTCGGTGATCGGGTTTCAGTTCAGCAACATCGCGCTCGACATCGTAAAGCGCGCCGAAGTATTTCAGTGCCTGCTCGGCGACCTGGCTCTTGTGATTGGCATGCAGTTCGAAGAACTTTCGCCTGGCGTGGGCCGCACATCCGATTTCGGTGATGCCCAGTTCGAATCCGGCTTTGTACGCGCTGTAGTCGTCGCACACCAGCTTGCCACGCCACTTGCCGAGGAACGCGCGAGCATGTTCGCCAGCACGGCTGTCGGCAAACTCATAGATCACCGCGCGCATGTCGGCGAACTGCGTCGTGGCGTACGCCCAGACATATGCGCGCTGTGTCTTTCCTTTGCCGGGAACCAGCATCTGCACTGGCGTTTCGTCGGCGTGCAGCACGCCCTGCTGGAGAAGTGCTTCGCGTAGCGCATCGATCAGCGGCTGCAATCGCACGCCGCATACGCCAACCCACTCGCCTAGCGTCGATTGTGCAATCGCCAAGCCGGCGCGCTCGAAGATGCGTTCCTGACGGTACAGCGGCAAGTGGTCGCCGTACTTGGCAACCAGCACCTGCGCAAGCAAGCCGGTGGTGGGAATGCCCTTGTCGATTACATGTGGCGCAACGGGTGCCTGGACCAGCGTCTCGCACGCCTTGCAGGCCCATTTGCCGCGGATATGCCGCTCGACCGTGAACACGCCCGGCGCATAGTCCAGTTTCTCGCTAATGTCCTCGCCGACGCGAAGACGCTGGCAACCGCACGAGCACGTGATGTCTTCCGGTTCGTGATAGATGTCGGTGCGCGGCAAGTGCGGCGGCAATGGCGCACGCTTGGGCTTGTGCCGTTGCTTATCTGCAGGCGTCGGCTGCAACTGCTCCAGCTCGATTTCGAGCGCGGCCAGATCGGCGTCGATTGCCTCGTCTAGCAGGCTCATCTGCTCGGCGGTGAACTGCTCGCTGCGCTTGCCGTATTGCAGGCGCTTGAGCGCGGCAATCTCGTGGGTCAGTTGATCAATGCGCGTCTGACGGTAGCTCAGTTCCCGGTTCTTCTCGCTCACCTCAGCCATCAACTGCGCAGCCAGCGTGCGCAGTTCGTCGGGGCTCAGGGCATCGAGGTTCGCGGGTGGGTTCATTCGGCCAGTCTGCCAGAACCCAACCCGCGGCGGAAGCAAGCCGGTTTACGGCCCTGGGGGTATTACACGACCGTGATCGCGTGATCGGGCGTGAGCGTCTGCCAGGGCAACCCCATCACGAGTGCATGCAACTGCTCGGGATTGAGTGCGGTGGCGATCGCCTGGTCCCCGTTCGTCCAGATGAACCGCCCCTTATTGAGCCGACGCGCAGCTAGCCAGATGCCGAGCCCGTCATATACGAGCACCTTCATACGTGTCGAATGCTTGTTGGCAAACAGGTATGCGTGGTGCGGACGTGCCGCACCGAACACCTTCACAACACGCGCCAGGATCGTATCGACGCCAGCGCGCATATCGATGGGCTCGGTCGCCAGCCAGATCGCCTCGATGCGGATCATCGCAGCCAACCTTGCAACCAGACAGCGCAATCGGCCGCGGCGCCAACCGGCCAGCGCACAGTGATGGTCGCCGCGCCCCGGCGCACCTCGATCTGAATCTGCGCCGACACAGGTGTCACGCTTGGCGCCGACAACTGCAGCGGCACAAACTCAGCCGGCGGCGCGCTCATAGACTGGCGCGCTTCGCGCGCGACGTCTTGTTCTTCGCGCGCGGCCACCCAGCGACGCAACAAGTTGGCATTCAACTGGTAATGCAGCGCCACTGCGGCAATCGACACGTTCGGCTGCATCGCCGCCCGGATCACCTTCTCCTTGAACTCCTTGCTGTGGCGGCGCCGCCGCGTTGGCTGCACCACGTCCGATACCGCTTCGTTTCCGTTCATAGCGTACACGTGTCCACTTAAAAGTTAGGTGGACACGATCGTCGCTTTCAATGCCCGACCGGCTCAAGATGACATTGCCGGGCGCTTACGGAACGCGCGAAAAGCATTCTCACGCACAACGCTTCCCCGGATATTCCGTTTCGCGTTTCGCTCAATCCTTATCGCGGCTGCGAGCACGGCTGCATCTATTGCTTCGCCCGTCCGACTCACAGCTATCTAGGTCTGTCGCCAGGCCTCGACTTCGAAAGCCGGATCTACGCAAAAATCAATGCGCCCGAGCTGCTGCAGCGCGAACTGCGGAAAAAGAATTACATCCCCGAGCCTATCGCGCTTGGCGTGAACACCGATGCATACCAGCCTGTCGAGCGCGAACTGCTTCTCACTCGGCGCGTGATCGAAACGCTCCACGAATACGGGCATCCGTTCGCGGCGATAACGAAGTCCTCATTGATCGAACGTGACATCGATCTGCTCGCACCGATGGCCGCGCGCGGGCAAGTGATGGCCGCCATAACGGTCACGACGCTCGACCCGGAGATCGCCCGTACGCTCGAGCCGCGTGCCGCCACACCGGCGCGCAGGCTGCGTACGATCCGCGCGCTCAGTGACGCCGGCGTCCCCGTCGGCGTTAGCGTTGCGCCAGTCATCCCATTCGTGACCGAACCGGACCTCGAGCGCGTGCTGGAGGCGTGCGCGCAGGCGGGCGCAACGAGCGCGAGCTATATCGTCTTGCGCCTGCCCTGGGAAGTGGCGCCGCTTTTCAAGGAATGGCTCGCAGCCCATTTTCCGCAGCGCGCCGATCGCGTCATGGCGCGCATTCACGACATGCGTGGCGGCAAGGATTACGACTCTTCATTCGCGCACCGCATGAAAGGCGAGGGTGCCTGGGCGCAATTGCTCAAGCAGCGGTTCGACAAAGCGGTCAAGCGGCTGGGACTCAACGAGCGGCGGCATGGCATCCTCGATATGTCCCAGTTCAAAACGCCGGAACCGCCCGTGGCGCCGAACGCTCAACTGAGCCTTTTTTAACCGCGGCCGCCCCTGCTACTGTTCGAGCGATTTGGCCGTATCGCCGTGCGATTCGAAATAGGTTTCGAATGTCACAGCGAGGCCTGCCATCAAAAGCAACGCGCCGATGAAAAGGGAAAAGATAACGACGAACACGACGGCCCAGCCTGAGCGATTGCGCTGGTCCGATCCTGCATTGAACTGGGCATCCCATTTGTGGTCGGGCCGCAGGCCATAGACGATTGCCGAGAGGAACGCGGCCAGCAGGGACACCGCGCCGGGCACTGCGAGCGCCCATCCGAGTGGCGAAACGCGCATCGTCGCAACGAGCAGCAGGATGCCAGGTATGCCGAGCAGCGTTCCGAACAGATGAGCCCAGCCGAACGGGTCACGCGCGCCGTAGAGATAAAAGCGATGCGCGCCCAGAGCGCCGAGCACGAAGGCCAGCGTCGCCGTAAGTGTCTTGGAGCGAAAGCGCTGCATGCTGCGGGAATGAGGTCCTGACATAGCGTGGCAAGAGGTTGGGCTATTGAATGCGGTCGAATGTTCAGCGATGCATATATCGCGCGCATGCGCGGCAGCCTGCTGCGAAGCGCATTTTACGCTCCGTGACGGGCCGGGGCGCCGTCGAGGCGGCCGATGGCAAGCGCCTGCGTAAGTGTTTGTTATGGTTTCGATTTCCCGCTATAATCGAGCGTTTCAGTGGTTCCGAACCCCCGGATTTCAAGGATTACAGCATGGTCATCATCCGCTTGGCTCGCGGCGGCTCGAAGAAGCGCCCGTTTTACAACATCGTTGCAACTGACTCGCGCAGCCGTCGCGATGGACGTTTCATCGAGCGCGTGGGCTTTTACAACCCCGTCGCCACGAAGGGCGAATCGCTGCGTATCGCGCAGGACCGTCTGACGTATTGGCAAGGCGTGGGCGCGCAACTGTCGCCGACAGTCGAACGTCTCGTCAAGCAAGCGCAAAAGGCGCAGCCGGCTGCTTGATCGCGGTTTTCGCGGTTTGCAGACGTGACATCGGACCGTTCGTGAGACCGAGGAATCTCTATGCCGGCTCATGATTCGAGCGGGTCGTCGCGCCCCAAGCCGCGTTCGAAGCCGGGTGCTCGCAACGCGGCGTCGCCGTTCGGTGCATTCGTGCGGAAGCCGCTTGAACGCGAGGCAGAGGCTGGCGAGCAGCCGCGGGCGGTCGCCGATACAGAGAATTGGCCTGATGACGCGGTCGAAGTCGGTGCTATCGTCGATGCCTACGGGCTGAAGGGTTGGGTCAAAATCGCTCCGCACGCCGGTGGCGCGCAAGGCGGCGAAGCGTTGATTCACGCGAAGTGCTGGTGGCTCGCCAAGGGGCGGGAACACAAGGCTGGCCAAACCATTCAGGCCAAGGTGCATGGCGATAGCGTCGTCGCGCATCTCGCGGGCTTGGCCGACCGGGACGACGCGTTGGCATTGCGTGGCTTTCGCGTGTTCGTGCGCCGAGCCGATTTTCCGGTGCTCGATAACGACGACGAGTTCTATTGGGTCGATCTGGTCGGCCTCGACGTCGTCAACGAGGCCGGCGAGGCGCTTGGCCGTGTTGCCGATTTGATCGACAACGGTGCGCATTCGGTCCTGCGGGTCGAATATCCGTCGGTTGGCAAGGACGGCCAGCCGGTGAACGGCGAGCGGCTCATCCCGTTTGTCGGTGTGTATGTGAAAGCGGTGGACCGGACGGCAAAACGCATCGTTGTCGACTGGCAAACCGATTACTGAGCGATTACTGAGCTCGATCGAGACAAGGGAGCGCGATGCAGTTCGATGTCGTCACGCTCTTTCCGGAAATGTTCCGTGCGGTGACGGAGTGGGGCATTACCAGCCGTGCCGTGAAACAAGGGCGTTTCGGTCTGCGCACATGGAATCCGCGCGATTTCACGACCGACAACTATCGTACGGTGGACGACCGACCGTACGGCGGCGGCCCGGGGATGGTCATGCTGGCCAAGCCGCTCGAGGCCGCAATCGGCGCCGCGAGAGCGGCGCAGGCGGAGCAAGGCATTGCCGGCACACGCGTGGTCATGATGTCTCCTCAGGGAGAACGCCTCGACCACGAGCGTGTCATGCGATTCGCCGGCGAGCCGGGGCTCGTGTTGCTTTGCGGTCGGTATGAAGCGATCGATCAGCGGCTCATCGAGCGCTGCGTCGACGAGGAAATCAGTTTGGGCGACTTCGTGCTCTCGGGTGGGGAGTTGCCGGCGATGGCCTTGATGGACGCCGTCGTGCGTCATCTGCCGGGGGTGCTCAACGATGCACAATCGGCGGTGCAAGACAGCTTCGTGGACGGACTGCTCGATTGTCCGCACTACACGCGGCCCGAAGAGTACGAGGGGATGCGCGTCCCGGACGTGCTGCTCGGTGGACATCACGCTGAAATCGAGCAGTGGCGCCGCCGCGAGGCGCTGAGAAATACCGCGGCCAAGCGGCCCGATTTGATCGAGCGCGCGAGGCGCAACAAGATGTTGAGCCGTGCCGACGAGGCATGGCTCGCAACCCTTGCCAAGACATCTCCAAAAACCTGAGAAGGTTGGAGGCGACATGGCGGGGGCAGGCGGTGCCGGGCGATATGATCGGCACCAGGATGTGAACCCATCCTCTATCGGGGCCGCGCGCGGTGCATCTCGGATGCTCGGGCCGGCAGAACGCCGACAAGATGGCTTAAGGAGTCAGTGATGAATCTGATTGCAAAACTCGAGCAGGAAGAGATCGAGCGCGTGCTCGCCGGGAAGACCGTCCCCGAATTCGCCCCTGGCGACACGGTGATCGTCAACGTGAACGTCGTGGAAGGCAACCGCAAGCGCGTTCAGGCTTATGAAGGCGTGGTGATCGCGAAGCGCAACCGCGGCTTGAATTCGTCGTTCATCGTTCGCAAGATCTCGTCGGGCGAAGGCGTCGAGCGTACGTTCCAGACGTACTCGCCGCTGTTGGCGAGCATCGTCGTCAAGCGCCGCGGCGACGTGCGCCGTGCGAAGCTTTACTACCTGCGCGAGCGTTCGGGCAAGTCGGCTCGAATCAAGGAAAAGCTGGTCTTCAAGGACCGCGCTGCTTCCTGAGCGTAAGAGCTGTAAGAAAAAGCACCCGTCCGGGTGCTTTTTTGTTTGTCGGTCCAAAATATCGGTATTGCGTCGATCGCCTGTGAGAGGCCCCTTTGATCCGTCCTGTCTTTGAACCCGAGGCGCTGCCAATCGAGTCCACGGGTGCCGATTTGCCCGTCGTTCCGCCCGAGCGACTGACACCCGACGGACTGCGTGCGCGCTTTACCCAGCGCCTCGTCTGGGCACCCGAGCCGACCGATGTCAATTGGCGCGAGCCGGGGGATCCCCGCGCAGCTGCCGTCCTCATGCCGCTCGTCGTGCGCGACGAAGGTCTTACCGTGTTGCTCACGCAGCGGGCCGATCACTTGAGCGACCATGCGGGCCAGGTCAGCTTTCCCGGCGGCAGACGCGAACCGGAAGACGAGAATGCGATCGCAACGGCGTTGCGCGAAGCCGAGGAAGAAGTGTCGTTGGCGGCGGAGCGGGTCGAAATCCTCGGCGCACTACCCGATTATCTGACGGGCACGGGTTTTCGCGTGACACCGGTGGTCGGACTCGTGCATCCGCCGTTTAGCGTCGAAGCCGATACGCTCGAGGTCGCGGAGATTTTCGAGGTCCCGCTTGCATTTCTCATGGATCCTGCGCATCACGAAGTTCGACTGCTGCGATGGGAGGGCGGCGAGCGCCGCTTCTTTTCGATGCCGTACCCTCGGCCGGGAACCAGCGGTCACTACTTCGTCTGGGGCGCCACCGCAGGCATGCTGCGCAACTTCTATCGCTTTTTACTGGCGTGAGGCCGAGCGTACCTGGCAATCCGACGACTTTCGTGTCGCGCGCACGCCCTACAGGCGGCCCTGTGCTATCGTTACGCGACAAATGCAAATAACTTGAATTGGTACGGCGCGTCGCATGACCTTTTTCTCCGTATTACTGGCTCTCGTCATCGAACAGCTACGTGCGCTGTCGCCGAACAATCCGGTGTTCGCACTGCTTCAATATCATGCTGAATGGGCCGCTCAGGGCTTCGACGCGGGCAAGAAAAAGCACGGCATACTGGCATGGCTGGTCGTCGTCCTTCCATGGACGCTCGCCGTCGGCGCCGTCTATTACCTCCTTTATCGAATCAGTTTCGCGCTGGCGTTTCTCTGGAACGTCGTCATCGTTTATTTCACGCTGGGTTTTCGGCAGTTCAGCCATTACTTCACCGATATCCATCTAGCGCTCAATAATGACGATGTGCCGCGCGCGCGGGAAATCCTCAGTGAATGGACGGGTATCGAGACGGTCGACATGCCCGTCGGCGAAATCGTCCGGCACACGCTGATACACGCGGTGGTGGCCTCGCATCGCCATGTGTTCGGGGTCTTCTTCTGGTTTCTCATCCCCATCGGACCGGCAGGGGCGGTGTTGTACCGTGTTTCCGAATATCTTGCCCGCGCCTGGTCCGTACCGGCTGGAGAGCGGACCGTGGCTTTCGGTACATTCGCACAGCGCGTGTTCTTCGTGATGGATTGGGTGCCGGCGCGCCTCACTGCACTTGGCTTCGCCATCGTCGGCAATTTCGAGGACGCGATCTATGCCTGGCGCAACCACACGCGCCAGTGGCCGGACGCCAACGATGGCGTGTTGCTCGCAGCCGGCAGCGGCGCGCTCGGCGCGCGCCTCGCGGGGCCGCTTGCGGAACCGTCGAGCCTCGATGCGCTCGTCGCGCCCGACGGCGGTCCCATTCTCGTTGGCGACGATTGCACGCCGCGTACGCTGCAATCGGCCGTCGGGCTCGTGTGGCGAGCCGTCATCCTCTGGATGATCCTGCTGCTCATGCTGACGATCGCCGTCTGGCTGGGCTGATCGGCGCTATCGATCGCCGGCGCCGGCAGGCCGCGGCGGGCGCCGCGCCGCGCATCGACGGCTTGAACTTCACGGCTCGTCAAGGCTGCGAGACGCGCCGCATTGCCAGCATTGCGTGAACTGCGCTTCCAGCGTCTCGCCGCACCTCGCGCATCGCCACGGCAAGCTGCCGGCAGGCGGCCCGCTGATCGCCGCTTCGATGATTTTTCTTGCCAATGCTTCGTCGCGCTCATCGACGAGCCAGAGCTCGGGTGCGCATTGGTCCGCCGGGATTTCCCCGAGCGCCCCGTTCAGATAACGGTTGTGCAATTCGCAAGGGATACCGGCGATGCTCAGCAGGTTCACCCAATGTTGACCCGTTACGGCGTTCGGAGCGAGCGTCAGCTTGAGCATGGACAGACCTTGGCGGGGCGGGATGTCGCTACCGAACGATCTGGCCGGCTTCGTGCACGAGCTGGGCATACAGCGCGTGGCGCTCGCGCGCGATCCGGCCCGCGGCCACGGCTTCGAGAATCGCGCAGCCGGGTTCATGCAGGTGACGGCAGTTGTAGAAGCGGCAATGCGGCAGCAATGGCCGAAATTCCGGAAATGCCCGCTCGAGCCGGCCCTCGGTCAGATGGTGCAGGCCGAATTCTTGAAAGCCCGGCGAGTCGATCAACGCCCCCCCGCCGGGTAGCGGATAAAGACGCGTGAACGTCGTCGTATGGCGGCCGCTGTTCAACGCCGTCGAGATTTCGCGTGTGGCCGCCTCGGCATCCGGCACGAGCAGATTCACCAGTGTCGATTTGCCCATGCCCGATTGTCCGAGCAGTAGCGTCGCATGCCCCGCGAGTTTCGCGCTGAGCCTCTCGCGCGCTTCGTCCGGCCGCGTTTTGATCGACAGCTCGACGATGTCGTAGCCGAGCGAACGGTATGGCGCAAGCCGGGCCCGTGCCGGTGCGAGCGCGCGCTCGACGTCGGTCTTGTTGAGCACGATGAGCGGCGCGAGTTCGTTCGCTTCGGCCGCGACGAGCGCGCGTCCCAGCAAATCCTCGCTGAAGTGCGGCTCGGTCGCGAGGACGATCAGCAACTGGTCCAGGTTGGCGGCGAAGAGCTTCGACTTGTACTGGTCGGAACGATAGAGCAGGTTGCGACGCTCGCCGATTTCGACGATCACACCTTGATCGGCCGAACTCTGCTCGTAGACGACGCGATCGCCGACAGCGACTTCGCTTTTTTTGCCGCGCGGAAAGCACTGCACCAGGGCGCGCGTATCTCCGCCGGGCGCGACGAGATAGTGGCGGCCATGAGCCGCGATGACGAGCCCCTCGGCGCGCTGGCCGACTTCCGGATGTCGCGCCGGTTTGGCGAGCGGGGCCGTCATACGTGCCGCAGCAGGCGGTCGATGCGCTGCGATGCCGGTGGGTGCGAGTAGTAAAACGCGGTGTAGACCGGATCCGGCGTAAGCGTGGAAGCGTTGTCCTCATACAGCTTGACGAGCGCATTGACGAGCTCTCGCGCATCGGTCTGGCTGGCCGCGAACGCATCGGCCTCGAACTCGTGCTTGCGCGAGCTCAGGCTGCCGAGCGGGGTGACGAAGAAGAGGAACACGGGCAGCGCCAGGAAAAAGAGCACGAGCGCGAGGCCATTGTTGCTGGCCGCGAGCCACGGCGTGACGCCGAGCCCTTCATAGAACCACGTGCGCTGCGAGAGCCAGCCCAGCAGAGCAAGCAAAGCGAGGCTGATTGCAAACGTCACGACCATCCGTTTGACGACGTGCCGGCGTTTGAAATGGCCGAGTTCATGCGCGAGCACGGCTTCGATTTCGCTGCCGCTCAGACGTGCGAGCAGCGTATCGAAGAACACGATGCGCTTGGCCGCGCCGAAGCCGGTGAAATACGCGTTGCCGTGCGCGGAGCGACGACTGCCATCCATCACGAAGAGCCCCTTGGCCGCGAACCCGCAGCGGCGCATCAGCGCCTCGATGCGGTTTTTGAGCGCCTCGTCCGTCAGCGGTTCGAACTTGTTGAACAGCGGAGCGATGAGCGTCGGATAGAGCACGAGTACGGCCAACTGGAAGGCGACGAGCACGATCCAGGCCCACAGCCACCAGAGGGCGCCCGCCTGCTCCATGAGCCAGAGCACGACGAAAAGAAGCGGCAAGCCGAATGCGGCACCGAGCGCCGTTCCCTTGGCCAGATCGGCGAAGAAAATGCCTCGCGTCATACGGTTGAAGCCGAAGCGCTCCTCGACGACGAACTGCCGATAGTAGTCGAACGGTATATCGATGACGCTCGTGATGCCGATCACGAGTGCCACCAGCGCGATCTGGGCGAGATACCCGTGGCCGAGCAGGCCCGTTACGCCCACGTTGAGCGCCTGGACGCCGCCGAGCAGCGTGAGCGCGATGGTAAGCGCGGCACCCGCGACGACCTCGATCATCCCGAGCCGCGTGCGCACGACGGTATAGTCGGCTGCGCGCTGATGGCCGGCCAGCGTGATCGTGCCCGCAAACTGCTTGGGCACCGCACTCCGATGCGCCGCGACGAAACGGATCTGGCGCGAGGCGAGCCAGAGTTTCGTCCCGACCATGGCGAGCACGGTGACGGCGAAAACGACGGTGAAGTAGAAAGAGGGCATCGGGGAAGTCCGTTGTATCTATGCGAGAATTATAGGGTTTCGCCGAAAGGGCGAGTGGGCTCACCCGCACACGGGCGTACGCCCCGAATTATTCCGTAACCAGGACTGCTTTCATGACTGAAATTGTCGAACCCGTCGGCGAGCCGGCGCTCGTCCGCAGCGAGATGAACCTCATCTGGCTCGATATGGAGATGACGGGGCTCGAGCCCGATACCGACCGCATCATCGAAATCGCGGTCGTCGTCACCAATTCGACGCTCGAGAAGGTCGTCGAGGGGCCCGTTCTCGCGATTCACCAAAGCGACGAGACGCTCGACAAAATGGACGATTGGAACAAGAACACGCACGGGCGCTCGGGTCTGATCGAGCGGGTGCGCGCCTCGACGGTCACCGAGGACGCCGCCACCGAGCAGATCCGCGCCTTTCTCGCCGCTTATGTGCCGCCCGGCAAATCCCCCATGTGCGGCAACTCCATCTGCCAGGACCGCCGTTTCATGGCGCGCTGGATGCCCGAGCTCGAGCGTTTTTTCCACTATCGCAATCTCGACGTGAGCACGCTCAAGGAACTGTGCCGGCGGTGGCAGCCGACTGTCTACAAAGGCTTTCAGAAGCGCGCGATGCATACGGCGCTCGCGGACATCCACGAGTCCATCGACGAACTCAAGTACTACCGTCAGCATTTCCTCGTCGTTTCGCCGAGCGCTCCCGTCGAAGGCGCCTGACGCGCCCGGGCGTCGGACATCATGCGCGCGCGGGCCGCTGTGCGCTCTTCGGCCGGAACGCCGCGACCACATCGGCGTTCGTTTCGACATAGGGGCCGCCGATCAAATCGATGCAGTACGGCACCGCCGCGAAAATGCCGGGCACCGCGACCGTGCCCGTACTGTCGCGCAAGCCCTCGAGCGTCTCCTGAATCGACTTCGGCTGTCCCGGCAAATTGACGATCAGCGCCGCATGGGACGGCGTCTCGCGTATCACGGCGACTTGCCGCGAGAGAATCGCCGTCGGCACGAAATTGAGGCTGATCTGACGCATCTGCTCGCCGAAGCCCGGCATCTCCCGCGTGCCGACCGCAAGCGTCGCCTCGGGTGTGACGTCCCGTCGGGCGGGGCCCGTGCCGCCGGTCGTCAAGACGAGGTCGCAGCCGAGCTCGTCGACGAGCTCGATCAGCGTGGCCGAGATGGCCGGCGCATCGTCCGCGATCAGCCGTTTCACCGCTTGCCATGGCGAAACGATCGCTCTTTCGAGCCATGCCTCGAGCGCCGGGATGCCCTTGTCCTCGTACACGCCGCTCGTCGCGCGATCGCTCACCGAGACCAGGCCGATCACGATTTCGTCGGCGTGATTACGCGTGATTGTCGTCATCGTCGTCTTCCGTGGTGTTCGCCGGGCCCGCGTCGTCACTTGCTCCGCCTGCTTCACTCGCCGATTTGATCCACTGGAACAACTCACGGAAATAGCGCGGCGGCTTGCCCTCGCGCGCTTCCTTGCGGGCGTTGCGGATCAGCGTGCGGCCGGCTTGCGCATCCGCGCCCGGATGCGTGCGGAGAAACTCGGTCAGGGCCGAGTCGTCCGCGAGCAGTTTCTCCCTCGCCTGCTCGATCCAGTGAAGCTTCGCCGTCTCGGCCTTGTTCACGCCGCGATAGGCATCGAGCGCCGAGCGCAGCGCCGCCGTTTCGTCGTCGTTGAGCGAGCGCATGACCCGGCCGACATATTGCAACTGGCGCCGTTTGCCTTCGTGATCGGTGATGCGGCGTGCCGCGAGCACGGCATCCGCGAGGTCCTCGGGCATCGGCATGCGCTTGAGCGCGTCTTTCGGCAACTCGACCAGCGCGGCGCCGAGCGTTTGCAGCGCGAGCATCTCGCGCTTCAACTGCGATTTGCTGGGGCGATCGTAGCCGGTCTCTTCGTCGAGGCCGGCATCGGGCGTCTCGATCGGCTGAATACGGGTTTTGCGTGTCATGCGCGCCATTGTAGCTCGACGCGCCAGCCGTGACGCCGGCGGGCGATGCCCGAACGCATCGCGGCAACGTCCTCGGACGCGGACCTTGCTATGATCGCGGGGTACGACGAGGCGTAATCCCGGGCGCACGCCGGCAGTGCGGGCGCCGCAACGATGGAATCCATACCGGACGGCAATGACGATGGCAGCGGACACCGAAACCAGAGAACGCTTTTTCCCGCATACGCAAGATGAATTGAAAGAGATTGCGTCGGACATCCTGCGGCACGCGAAATCGCTTGGCGCGACGGATGCCGCGACCGAAATCTCGGAAGGCGACGGCTTGTCGGTATCGGTGCGGCGCGGGGAGGTCGAAACGATCGAGCACAACCGCGACAAGATGGTGGGCGTGACCGTTTTCATCGGCGCCAAGCGCGGCAATGCGAGCACGTCCGATTTCTCGAAGCAGGCATTGCGCGACACGGTCGCAGCCGCTTACAACATTGCGCGGTTCACCGCGGAAGATCACTGCGCCGGTCTCGCCGAAGCGGAGCTGCTCGAGACTTCGCCGCCGGATCTCGATCTCTATCATCCGTGGGAATTGAGCGCCGAGGATGCCGTCGAAATTGCCCGCCGCGCCGAAGACGCCGCGTTCGCCACGGATCCGCAGATTCGCAATTCCGAGGGCGCGAGCGTGTCGGCGCAGCATTCGCAATTCGTATTGGCGACGACGCGCGGTTTTCTCGCCGGCTATCCCTATTCGCGCCACTATGTCGCCTGTGCGCCGATCGCGGGCAGCGGCCGCCACATGCAGCGCGACGATTGGTACAGCTCGAAGCGTAGCGCCGAGGAGCTTGCGCCTGCCGAAGCGGTCGGCCGGTACGCGGCCCAGCGGGCGCTCGCGCGCTTGAACGCGCGGCGCATCGATACGCGCAAGGTGCCGGTCCTGTTCGAAGCGCCGCTGGCCGCCGGCCTGCTCGGCGCGTTCGTGCAGGCGACGAGCGGCGGCGCGCTCTATCGCAAGACATCGTTTCTCGTCGACAGTCTGGGCAAACCGGTTTTCGCGCCGCATGTGCAGATCGTCGAGGAGCCGCATTTGCCGCGAGCGATGGGCAGTGCCCCCTTCGATGAGGAAGGCGTCCGTACGAAGCGGCGCGCCGTCGTGAAAGACGGCGTGGTGGAGGGCTACTTCCTGTCGACATATTCCGCGCGCAAGCTCGGAATGCAAACGACGGGCAATGCCGGCGGCTCGCACAACCTGTCGCTCGCGAGTTCGGCCACCCGGCCCGAGCACGACTTCGAGGCCATGCTGAAGCAGCTCGGCACCGGCCTCCTGCTCACCGAATTGATGGGCCAGGGCGTCAACTACGTGACAGGCGACTATTCGCGCGGTGCGTCCGGCTTCTGGGTCGAAAACGGCAAGATTCAGTACGCGGTCGAGGAAATCACCGTCGCCAGCACGCTGCAGGAGATGTTTCGCAATATCGTCGCGATCGGCGCCGATACGATCGTCCGCGGCACCAAGCAGACGGGCTCGGTGCTCATCGAACAAATGACGGTAGCGGGGCAGTAAAGGCGGCTCAGCCGATGCGCCGGTAAACGACGCGCGCGTAGTCGAAGCCGTCGTCACCCTCTTTGCGGTGGGTGTCGCGCGACACCATCTGCCATTGCGCGGGATCGGGTGCCGGAAACGTCGCGTCGCCTTCGAACTCGGCTGCGATCTCGGTCACGATGAGTTTGTCGGCGAGCGCGATTCCCGCTTTGTAAAGCTCGGTGCCGCCGATCAGGAACGCCTCGGGGGCGCCACCGGCGGCGGCGAGCGCCAATGCCTCCTGCATGCCCGTCGCCGTTTCACAGCCTTCGAATCGACGCGTTGCGTCGCGCGTTACGACGATATTGCGGCGACCGGGCAGCGGCCGGCCGATCGATTCGTGCGTTTTTCGGCCCATGATGATGGGCGCGCCCATGGTCGTGCGCTTGAAGAATGCGAGATCTTCGGGCAGGTGCCAGGGGAGTTGGTTGTTGCGGCCGATCACGCCGTTGCGGGCGCGAGCGACCAAAATGGTCAGCGTCGTCATCGAAAAGCGAAAAACCGAAAGCCAAGGTGTGGCGATTTTACGCGACGCTCGCTCACCGCTCGCGCAGCGTCGTGGGCTGCGCGCCGTGTGCGGCATCATGCTGCCGCTCTTTGCCTGGTTTCGATCGCCTTCAATCGCCGGAAGTGTCGCCCGTGGCCGACGGATTCGCCGCCTCGTCCTTTTCGCGCGCCGGTATCTCGCGCAGCCCGTGTGCGCCCATCAACCGATAGAGCGTCACGCGCGAAATACCCAGATCGATCGCGGCTTCGTTGAGCCGATTCCGATGCCGTAGCAGCGCTGCTTCGATCGCGCGTTTTTCGGCGTCGTCGCGGGCCTGGGCGAGCGTCGTCGTTTCTTGCGCCGTGAACTGCGCGAGGCCAAGATCCTGCGCGGAAATGAGCTTGCCCTCGGCCATGACGATGGCGCGCCGCACGCGATTGATCATCTCGCGTACATTGCCGGGCCAATTGTAGTTGTGCATCGCCTCGACGGCCGATGGCGCGAAGCCGCGAATTCTGCGCGCGCTGTCGGTTTTGAACTTGTGCAGCATGTGATGCGCGAGGATTTCGATGTCCTTGCCCCGCGCGCGCAGCGGCGGCTCGTCGATGCGCAGGACGCAGAGGCGATGGAACAAGTCGGCCCGGAACCGGCCGTCTTGCATGGCTTGCTCGAGATCGACGTGCGTTGCGGAGATGACCCGCACGTCGACGGCGATCGAATCGCGCCCGCCCAGCCGCTCGATCCGGCCTTCCTGCAAGAAGCGCAGCAGGCTCGCCTGGCTTTCGAGCGGCAAGTCGCCGATTTCATCGAGAAACAACGTGCCGCCGTGCGCGGCTTCCACGCGTCCGATCTTGCGCTGGTTGGCTCCTGTAAAAGCCCCCCGCTCGTAGCCGAAGAGCTCCGACTGAAGCAGGTGGTGCGGAATCGCACCGCAATTGATCGCGATGAACGGCGCTTTTCGGCGCGGCGAGCGCTCGTGCAGCGCGAGTGCCGTCAGCTCTTTGCCGGTGCCGGATTCGCCGGAGATGAACACCGCGGCATCGGTGTTCGCTACTTTGCGGATGGTCCGAAACAACTGCTGCATCGCCTCGCAGGTGCCGACCATCTCGTCGTCGCCGGCCGACGCGAGGCCGGCAACCATATCGAGGTCGCAGAGCGTCACCATGCCGAACGCGTGACCGATCAGGTAGTCGATGCTGGCATGCGGGACGGGCAGCTTCACGTAATCGAAGCAGTAATTCCGGATCAGGCGACGCACCTCTGGCTCGTCGAGCCGCTGTGCATTCGCGAGCGCGATCCAGCCAATGTGCTGCTGACGCAAACTCGGCTCGAGCGCGGCGAGATCGCGCGACGCGAGACGCGTGACATCGATGAGGCCCGCGTAGGGAAGATCCGGGCGTGCGTACCGCCCAGCCTCGCTTGCCGAGCGCGCAATGAGCACATTCCAGCCGACGCCGGCGAGATGCGCGACGAGTGAGTCGTCCGGCGTTTGCGCCACGTATATGAGCGTTCGCGTGTTCTTCTCGTTCATGTCGACGCCCCTCGCGCGCACGCTCGACACGGCGGACGTGCTGGCCATCAGTGGCGCAGCAGGGCTCAGATGAGTGGTTTCGCGCACGATGTCCCCGCGTGGTTCGACATGGAATGGAGGGGATATCGCGGCGCGCGTAGCGAGCGCGCCTGCGCGCACCGATCGACCCGGAGCGTGTGCGCTGCGAGCCCATGTGCAGCGGCATGCGTTTTGTGCTGACGATGCCGCGCGTCTCTTGTCGAGATCGTTGACATGATTCTTCCCCCGGTTTGCGACGCCGCTCAGACGTGCTTGTCCTCCGTTTGCGAGCGCCGGCTGATTGCCCTGTTCGTGGTCCTTGTTGCGGCGGGTGATCCAAACGCCGACTGATCCCAGCGCTCGTTCACCCTTGCCGTATGTCTGCAAGCCTATGAGGATCGCAACGGAAACGCGCGTTGTCTTGCGCACATATCGACGCGCTTCGGATGTGCGGACCATCCGGCACCGCGATGCAATGTGCGAAGGCCGACATAGCGCGGGGGCATCGATCGGGACACGCGGTCTACGCTTGCCGTCGCGGTCATCCGGCGGTCTCGCGATCCGGCGGATGCGTTGCGCGCCGGATCGCTTGCCCGTTTAAAAAAGTGCCCGCCGGGGGACGGAGCACAAACCATACGGACGCCGCGGTGCTGCCGCCACCGCCTGCCCACGCGACATTCCCGCGGCTGGCGCCGGCGCCGGTGTTGGAATAGGTGCCGGACGTGCGAACTCGTCCCACAGCGTCACATAATGAGTCGACGCGCCGACGGGGAATCGTGCGGCTCTCGAATCAGCGAGCCGGGGCACCGGGGGGCACGCCATTTCGCGTGGAGGTGCGAAGCGATGCACGTGCATGACGATGCCTCCGTTCTCCAAGCGAACGAGAGCGAAAGGCGTGCCATGAGGGCGAGATCCTTGCGGGAATTGGCATTCCATTGCGTCTCGTGCAACGGGCCGGCCGAGATGAAGCTGGATTGTTTCAGCAATGAAACGAACGGAAAAAATGCCGTATTGATAATTGTAATCGGGTAAGAAGCGCCCTGTCGCAAAACAGCCACGCGACGCGGCTAATGGAAAGAAGGGACGTTTCGGAAAGGCGCATGCCGACGTGCGCGATAACGGTGTTTCCAATTTGTTACATGCGTCCCGATCCGAAGCCGAGGGCCCTATAGTAAGCTTAGCAAGCAGTCTCATTCCGCGAATAAGGCTGATGCAACGGCCAATGCTATTAATAATTTGTTTCGGGGTCCGTAGTTTCACGGAGAGGACAGAGCGGCAGACTTCCGAGTCGTCGGTAAGTCGTTAGCGCGAAGACGCCATATTTTCGTCCTGCGCCGCCGGCACTATTCGTCATTGAAACGAGGGTTGGTCAATGGAACCCGCTACACGGCAATTGATTTACGTTACACGGGATGCGAATGCCCAATGGAGTGCGCAGTTCCATCAACGTGGCTGGCATGTTGATGTAGTCGCGAACGCACGCGAGGCGCGCCGCGCGATGCGCAGTGGCGAACCGGCGGGCGGTTTGCTCGACTTGTCGAGCCAATTCGACGAGCAGGAAATCGGTGCACTCGAAGCCTGCCTGACCGCGCCGCGCATCGGCTGGGTAGCCGCGGCCGCGCCCGGTCAGCTACAGGACACGGCGTTGCGCCGTCTCGTGCGCGACTATTGCTTCGACTATGTGACGATGCCGTCCGATGCGCGGCGCGTCGCCGATTCGGTCGGTCATGCGTACGGCATGGTCGTGCTCGCCCAGGCGGAAGAGGAAGGTGCCACGCGTGTGGGCGAAGGTCAGATGATCGGGTCATGCGACGCGATGCGCCAGCTTTTCCGCGCCATCCACAAGGTCGCCATGACGGACGCGCCGGTCTTCATCTCGGGCGAATCCGGGACCGGCAAGGAGCTGACGGCCGTCGCCATCCACGAACGATCGACGCGGCGCACGGAGCCGTTCGTGGCCATCAATTGCGGCGCGATTCCACCGCACCTGTTGCAATCGGAACTGTTCGGCTATGAGCGCGGAGCGTTCACGGGCGCAAACCAACGCAAGATCGGGCGTATCGAAGCGGCCCACGGCGGCACCCTTTTTCTGGACGAGATTGGCGACCTGCCGCTTGAAAGCCAGGCGAGCCTGCTGCGCTTTTTGCAAGAAGGCCATGTCGAGCGTCTGGGTGGCCATGAAGCCACGCCCGTCGATGTACGCGTGATCTCGGCCACGCACGTCGATATGCATCGCGCGATGCTCGAGGGCCGTTTTCGCGCCGACCTTTATCATCGGCTGTGTGTGCTGCAAATCGACGAGCCGCCGTTGCGCGCGCGCGGCAAGGATATCGAGTTGCTTGCGCAGCATATGTTCGAGCGCTTCAAGAAAGATGCGAGCCGGCGTCTGCGCGGGTTCTCGCCCGATGCGATCGCCGCGCTGCATAACTATCGATGGCCCGGCAATGTACGCGAACTCATCAACCGCGTGCGCCGCGCGATCGTCATGTCGGAAGGGCGGCTGATTACGGCCAGCGATCTCGAGCTCGCCGATTACGTCGACGTGGTACCGGTCTCACTCGCGCAGGCGCGCGAGGCGGCCGAGCGGCAGGCGATCGAGCTGGCGCTGCTGCGTCATCGCGGGCGCCTCGGCGATGCGGCGCAAGAGCTCGGAATATCGCGCGTGACGCTTTATCGCTTGCTGAGTTCGCACGGCATGCGTCATATCGAAGTGCACCAAGGTTCGCAGCGATTGACGAGTTGACCGGGTAGCCGGGCGCGCGGAGCACGGGCCCAATCCGCGCGCCTTGGTAGAATCGCGTATTACCGCGAACCGGCGCAGGCTGCCGCCTGCCGAATCTCTCGATGAAACAGTATCTCGACCTGGTCCGTACGATTCTCGAAACGGGCACCTGGCAGGAAAATCGCACGGGGATCCGCACCATCAGCATGCCCGGCGCGATGCTGCGTTTCGACTTGCAACAGGGATTCCCCGCGGTCACTACGAAAAAGCTCGCATTCAAATCGGCCATTGGCGAAATGATCGGTTTTCTGCGGGCCTCCCGTAGCGCAGCCGATTTTCGCGAGCTCGGCTGCAAGGTCTGGGACGCCAACGCGAACGAAAATCCTCAGTGGCTCGCCAATCCCTATCGGGTGGGCCCCGACGACCTGGGCGGCGTATACGGTGTCCAGTGGCGCCAGTGGCCGGCCTATAAGGTCCTTGCCGAGGACGCGTCGGCCCGCATCGAAGATGCCCGCTCGCGCGGCTACCAGATCGTGACCCGCTTCGAGGAAGACGGGGTCCCCAAGGTGCTGCTGTACAAGGCCATCGATCAGTTGCGTCAGTGTCTGGATACGATCATGCGTAATCCGACCGATCGCCGCATTCTGTTTCACGGTTGGAATCCGGCGGTGCTCGAGGAAATCGCACTGCCTGCATGCCACTTGCTCTATCAGTTCGTCCCGAACGTCGTGCGCCGCGAGATTTCGCTTTGCCTTTATATCCGCAGCAACGACGTAGGGCTCGGCACGCCGTTCAATCTCGCCGAAGGTGCCGCGCTGCTGACACTGGTCGCGAGGCTGACCGGCTATACCCCGCGCTGGTTCACGTACTTCATCGGCGACGCTCACATCTACGAAAATCAGCTAGCGATGCTCGAGCGGCAACTCGAGCGCACGCCGTACGAGAGTCCGACGCTTTCGATCGCCGAGCGCGTACCGTCGTTCGCCGAAACCGGGCGTTACGAGCCCGAGTGGCTCGAAAAAGTCGAGCCATCCGATTTTTCGCTCGTCGGTTATCGACATCACGAGCCGTTGACCGCGCCCATGGCCGTTTGACGTTCTCTATCGATGGGAGAGCCGCTCGGCTCGAGTCGTGGAGACACGCCCGAAGTGAAAGAAGCCCACTGCGTGGCCGCAGTGGGCTTCTTCACATCGTCCGCTCGGTATTCGAGTCAGCCCTGATGGCGGTTCTCGTGGCCTTGCACTTGGGGGTGCTGAGGCTCGTGCGGCTGCGGTTGCGGTTGCGGCCTCGGTTGTTCGATGTGGGGCTGAGGCTGGGGCTGCGGCCTCGGCTGTTCGAAATGGGCTTGCGGTTGCGGTTGTGGCCTCGGTTGTTCCACGCGCGGCTGCGGTTGCGGTTGTGGCCTCGGTTGTTCCATGCGCGGCTGCGGTTGTGGCCTCGGCTGTTCGAAACGAGCCTGGGGTTGCGGCCTCGGTTGTTCGATGTGCGGCTGCGGTTGCGGCCGGGCCTCTTCGAAGCGAGGTTGCGGCTGTGGCTGCGCCCTGGGCTCCACGCGCTGCGGCGCGGGCGCTTCGGTGCGGGGTTGCGGGGCGGCCTGCGGCCCTTGCGAGCGGGGCTCTATGCGTGGCTGGGGCACATGCGGCGATGCTTGCGGCTCCGCACCCGCGCCAGGTCGCGACATGGCCATCGGCGTTTGCGGACCGTGTTCCGGTGTGCGCTGCGCGCCTACCGGCTGCTGCGGTGAGCCAGGCTCGCCCCTGGCCGCGCCGGGTTGCGCCGAGGGCCCGTGCTGCTGAGCGATGGGCGCGTGCGGTTGCGTCCACGTCGGTTCCTTGCGCATCGGCGCCGCGGCGCTTTGCGCACCTTCGGCCGGACCGCGCTGGCTCGGCGGACGCGGCACGCCATTGCTTGGCTGCGCTCGAGGTTGCAAAGCCGCCATTGGAGCATGGGGCTCTTGTTGCGGGGCGGGCCGGACACCGCCTTGCGCCGCGACGGGTGGCGCACCAGGGCCCGGGTGCGCTTCGTTTGCCGCTCGGTGTGGCTCGATGACAGGCGACTGACGCTCGACGATGCGCACGTTACGTGCGGGCCCCGGGTTGGCCGTCGGGTGCGCCAATTGCGAGGCGACGCCGGCCGGCGGCGTGAGGTGGGCCACGGGGCGCCCGGCCCCGGGCACCTGCCCGCCGTTTCGGGCGAGCCGCTGCGCGAGCGGATCGCGGTAGACAGCAGGTATTGCCGGGGCACGCGTCGCGACGACGGGGCGCTCGCCGGCCGCGCCGGGAGGATGGTAGGTCGCATGGCGCAGCCCCGGCGCGTAGCTCTCACGTACCGGCGCGATGCCGGGCGCGCCGGGATGGAATTGAGCGTTGCGCAGCTGCTGCGGGTCGATGCGCTGCGCGACATGAGCGACGGCGCGGCCCTGTACGAACGCGGCCGCCGGCACCGCCGTGACAGCGCCCGGTGCACGGTAGTTCACGTAGGTGTTGTGAATGTTCGTGATGTTGATGTTATTGACGTTGTTGATGTGCTGATTATTGACGATGACCGTCTGATTGACCCGGTCGTAATACCGCGGACTCCATCCGCCGTAGCTCGGGCGCCAGACTTCGCCGGGGCCGAGCGGGAACCACGCTACGCCCGGGGCGCGTGCGCCGCCGATGGACAGTCCGACGCTCCAACTGAAGCCACTGCCGCCCCCGCCAACAAACGCGACGAGCGCCGGTGCATAGACGGGCGGGGCGCTCACGACGGGGCCCGGGACCCAGCACCAGGACGAACCGGCGTAGGCCCAGCGCCCATAGTGATACGGGGCAAATCCCCACGGCGCGTCGTCGACCCAGGTCCATCCCCAAGGCGCGACCCACGCCCAATGACCGTCGTGGTAGGGCGCCCATCCGGCCGGAACCGCGCGCGGCACCCAGACTTCGCCGTATTGCGGATCGTCCCGCCACGTGCCATTGGCATCCAGATCTTCGTAGCCGGGAACCTCGCGCGAGACATAGCGCGCCGAAATCGAGCGTTCCGCCGCGGCGTCGCGCGCTTCGGCCCATTGGTCGAAGGCATCGGGCGGCGGCGGTTGATCCTCGGCCGCGACCTGCAGATTGGTGCCGGAGAACGTCAACTGCTGTCCGGCCGTGAGCGGCATTTGGCCGTTATCGCCGTATGCCGTGACGGCGCCGCGCCGGACGGTGACCGTCGTCGTGCTGCCGTCGGGGGCGACATCGACCCGGTAATCGCCGGGCTGTGTGACGGCGAGCGCCACGTTGGGGGTATCGACCTCATAGGCGGAGCCCGGTACGAGGTCGCGCACGTGCGTCGAAAGCGTGCCCTGCGTCACTTTCAACTGTGCGTTGCTGTCATCGAGATTCAGAATATCGAGATTGGTCGACGCGCCCAGGCGTACCGCCGTCGACCCGATGTGCAGTTCGGAGCGTGCGTTTGCGTCGTTCCAGAGCTGATCGCCCGTCGTGAGCGGGCGGTTGACCGAGGCGTAGGACCAGTCCGTTGCGCCGGCCGGCTCGGTCGTGACCGTACCCGCCATGTAATTGAGCCGCGCGACGCGGCCGGGCGGATCGGCGCTTTGTCCGGCAACCGGTGCGTCAGCCGACGGGGCGCTCTGCGCGAATGACGGGTGCGGCATCGCCGCGAGCGCCGCGGCGACGGCTAGCGCACAGGCTGTCGCCCGATGAAATGTGACGAGAGGGGAGGTGGTCCGCGTTGTCATGATGATCTCGTAAGCGGGTGCAAGGTGTCGGCATCCGTGAGATCAATGTAGCGCGATCGCCTGTATCAAGGGTCGGTGTTTTGTAAATCCGCGCACGCCCCGTGTAACGAAAAATATCGACGAACGCTGTTGCGCCCGCCGCCACGGGTTCTCAAGCCGCGAGCATCGCCTCGAAATGGCGCCTGCCTGCCGGAGTCACCCGCAAGACGCGCGGCTTTTCCGCGCGCTCCACGCAGCCGCGTTCGCACCAATGCGTGAGCAACGCCGCGCCAAGCGCACCGCCCAGATGCGCACGGCGCTCGCTCCAGTCGAGACAGGTGCAGGCAAACCGCCTGCGACGCGTGCGTTGCCCCGCCAGATCGATGCCCCAGCGACGCAAGCCGTCGTCGCCCGCATCGGTCGTATCCACGACACCGTCACGCTCGATCAGCCATCCCTTCGCGAGCAGGCCGTCGAACACGCGCACCGCCAGCTCGCCGGCCATATGGTCGTAGCAGGTGCGGGCGTAGCGCAGATCGAGGGGCACTGTCCGTGCGGCACGCACGCTCGTGCGTTGCGGCGCGCTGACCTGGGCAACATTGGCCAGCGCTTCCAGGGCGGCGGCCACTTCGGGTGTCGCGATTCGGTAGTAGCGGTGTCGGCCGCGCACTTCGAGTGCCAGCAGCCCGCCTTCGGCAAGCCGCGCAAGATGCCCGCTCGCGGCCGATGGCGAAAGCCCCGCGATGAGCGTCAATTCGCCGGCTGGGCGTGCGCTGCCGTCCATGAGCGCCCATAGCATCGCTGCGCGGCCGGGATCCGCGAGCAGCGTCGCGATGCGGCTCAAGCCCGGGAAGTGGCCGCTTTCGCGGGGATCGTCGGTGAACGTGGAGGTCATGGATTGCTCCGGCGTATTGCGCTGAAGGTTTCACTTTACTCGCCGACGGCATTCGATGTTTCGGGGCGGGCTGAAATGTGGAATCCGGAGTGTGGCTTACTCGAACGCACCGCGAACCCTGAGGGCTGTTGCCCAAGCGGCTAGAATCGCAGTTCATGCAGTGAAGCGAGCGAGGTGGTTTGCGATGAAAGCATGGATAGCGGCGGTGTTGGCCGCATGCCTGTGCGCGGCATGCGCGCAGGGAGGTGGCGGCAGCAGCGGCAGCGGCAGCGTCACGATGTACGGCACGATCGATACCGGCGTCACCGTTCGCAAGTAACGGCAATCGGGTGCCCTCGACGCGAATTTTGCCCCCGTATAATCGGCTCCTTTCAATATGCGCTTTCGCCGCAGCACCGGAGCCCCGATGTCAAACGTCACCGCCCCGCTCGATCGGTCCGAGACGACCTTTCGCTTCCTCGCCGAGCCGACCTCGGTCAACTTTGGCGGCAAGGTCCATGGCGGCGCGCTGATGAAATGGATCGACGAGACGGCCTATGCCTGCGCGGCTGTCTGGTCAGGCCGTTATTGCGTCACCGTGAGCGTGGGCAATATCCGCTTTCGGCGCCCGATTCTCGTCGGCAATCTCGTCGAGCTGCGCGCCCGCGTCGTCGCCACGGGCCGCACCAGCATGCACATCCATGTGACGGTGCATGCGGGCGACCCGAAAAGCGGTCAACTGCGGCTCACGACCGATTGCCTCGTCGTGTTCGTGGCCGTCGATGAAAACGGCACGCCGATTCCTGTTCCGCCGTTCGTACCGTCAACGGAAGAGCAAAAACGCGTGGCGAAGTATGCGATGGACGTGAAGGCGGCGCTCGACGCTATCGTCGAGCTGAAGCCTGAAGAAATGGCGCAAGGCAGGATCTGAGCGGCGCAGCGCCGACACCCTCGGCCCTCGCGCCCCGTGTTGCCCTGCGTGGCGAAGCCTCAGTCGCCGCTACGCCCGACCATATCGGCGGGCCGCACCCATGCATCGAATTGCGCTTCGCTCACGTAGCCGAGCGCCAATGCCGCGGCCTTGAGGGTCGTCCCTTCCTTATGCGCTTTTTTCGCGATTTGCGCCGCCTTGTCGTAGCCGATGTGCGGATTGAGCGCGGTCACGAGCATCAGCGATTCGTTCAGAAGCGCATCGATGCGCGCGCGATTCGCTTCGATGCCGACCGCACAATGGTCGTTGAAGCTTTGCGCGCCGTCCGCCAGCAGCCGGATCGATTGCAGGACGTTGTGCGCGATCATCGGCCGGAACACATTGAGTTCGAAATTGCCGCTCGCGCCGCCGAAGTTGATCGCGACGTTGTTGCCGAATACCTGACAGCACAGCATCGTGACGGCTTCCGACTGCGTCGGATTGACTTTGCCCGGCATGATCGAGCTGCCCGGCTCGTTCTCGGGAATCGTCAGTTCCCCGAGCCCGCAACGGGGGCCGCTCGCGAGCCAGCGAATGTCGTTGGCGATCTTCATGAGGCTCGCCGCGACGGTCTTCAACGCTCCGTGCGCGAACACGAGCGCATCGGCCGCGGCCATCACTTCGAACTTGTTCGCGGCACTGACGAACGGGAGCCCGGTCAGCCGTCCGATCGCGGCCGCGACGCGCGTGGCGAATTGCGGATGCGCATTCAGGCCGGTGCCGACGGCCGTGCCGCCTTGCGCGAGCTCGTACAGGTGCGGCAACGTGGCCTCCAGATGCGCGATGCCGTGCTCGAGCTGCGCCACGTACCCTGAGAACTCCTGGCCCAGCGTAAGCGGAGTGGCATCTTGCAGATGCGTCCGGCCGATCTTCACGATATCCGCGAATGCCTTCGCTTTCGCGTCCAGCGTTGCGCGCAGCGCGGCGAGCCGCGGCAGCAGATGCTTGACGATACCGAGCGCCGCGGCGATGTGCATGGCGGTAGGGAAGACATCGTTGGACGACTGTCCCCGATTGACATCGTCGTTCGGATGAACCTTGCGGTTCTCGCCGCGCTCGCCGCCAAGGATCTCGCTGGCGCGATTGGCGATGACTTCGTTCAGGTTCATGTTCGTTTGCGTGCCCGAGCCCGTTTGCCAGACGGCGAGCGGAAACTCTCCGGCGTGCCGGCCTTCGATGATCTCGTCGGCTGCTTGAATGATCGCGCGCGCCTTGTCTTCGGGCAGCACGCCGAGCTCGAGGTTGACTTCGGCTGCCGCGCGCTTGATCAAGGCCAGCGCATCGATGAGCTCGGGCGGCTGCTTTTCGGTGGAGATCCGGAAATTGAGCAACGAGCGTTGCGTCTGGGCGCCCCAAAGCCTGGCGCTCGGTACGGCGATTTCGCCGAATGTGTCGCGTTCCATACGTACGTCCTCGGTCATGAAGCGCTCCGTCGGTTGGACAATCGAAAATTGAAGGAAGAGAGTTGCATCCGGGCTCGCGGGCTGCTGCTCAGAGCTGCGAATCGATCGGCAGCAACAAGAATAGCCCCGTCAGGACATTTCGTACGAGGCCGGCCTCGGGATCGAGCGACCAACTGCGCAGGTAAGTTGTGTTGCCCGACGTTTCGTTCCCGGTCCAGACGAGGCCCGACACCGGAGCGCCGAGCGCGCGCAGATGCGCGTTTTCTTCGGGCGTGGCCAGCGTCACCCGGAAACTCGCGTCTGGCGACATGGCCCGAAGGATCAGCGAAGCGGTCGCTTGGGCCAGCTTCGGACTGTCGATGAAAAGCGCGAGTTCGGTGTTCAGATGCGCGGAGCGCGGATCGAAGTTCAGCGAGCCGATGACGAGCATGCGCCGATCGATCACATAGGCTTTCGCGTGCAGGCTCGAGCGCGAAGTCGAGCCCAGGAAAATGCGCGAGCCGTTTTGCTGCAGCGGTTGGAATTCGTAGAGCTCGACCCCGTTCTCGAGCAACGGAATGCGATAGGGACTATAGCCCGCCTGTACCGCGACCGCGTCGGTGGAGGCCATCGAATTGGTCACCACCGCTACCCGCACGCCGCGCTGCGTGAGCGAACCGAGCATGTTCACGCCCGCATCGTGCGGCACGAAGTACGGGGAAAGAATCAGCACTTCGTGCTGTGCGTTTTTCAGCAGATCCGCGAGCCGGTGCATGGGCGGACTGCGGTAGCTGCCATCGTCATCGGTGACTTTACGCGGTGAATCGAAGGCAAACTGCGCCGGAGCCCATACGAGGCCGAGTTCTTTCTTCGAGATCTGCACGTCCAGCGATTCGCCGTTGAGCGGTTTTGCGCCGACCGCTTGCGCTTGCGCTCGCCAATGCGCGCGCAATGCTTCGCGAACATCGTGCAGTTCCTGGGGTGCGTAACGGTGTTTCTCGAGCGCGCCGACGGGGTAGGCGAGTGCGCTCGACCAGAAAATGTCGAAACTGCGCGAAACCTGCTGCACGATGGGGCCGGCGGCGAGTACGTCGAGATCGCGAAACTGCAGCGTCGGACTCGCGCTGAAATACTCGTCGCCGAGATTGCGCCCGCCGACGATGGCCACGGAACCGTCGGCGATCATCGCCTTGTTATGCATACGTCGCGTGAAGCGGTCGATGCGCGTGAAGACGTCTTCGGTACGAGCGAAGACGCTGCTGCGGGTGCTGCCGAACGGATTGAACACGCGTACCTCGATCGACGGATGCGTCGAGAGGGCGGCCATGAGGCGCTGGCTGTCATGGAAATTGAGATCGTCGACGAGCATGCGCACGCGTACGCCGCGGTCTGCCGCGTAGAGCGCGGCGGCGAGCAGGAGCCGCCCGGTCGTATCCTCGGAGGCGATGTAGTACTGCAGATCGAGTGTTTTCGTTGCGGCGCGTGCGAGTGCGACGCGCATTTGGAGCGCATCGGTGCCATCGGTCAGCAGACGAAAGCCCGTTTGGCCGGGATGCGCCGCATCGAGCGGGGCGAGCGCTTTGCCCAGAGGTGTGTTTTGCGGGTCGGCGAGCGCGTGGCTTTCGGTGCGATGGAGCGAAGTGGCGGGCGGCAGTGTCGAACATGCAGTCAGCAGCACGAGGGCGAAACCGAGCGTGAAGGTGAGGGCACGCCGTGCTGCCTCTCGCGCCGCGGCGCAGCGAGCGATGTCGAGGCGTGGCTGAACGGGCAACCCCGCGGGATGCGGCGCGGACCGTTTTCGCCTCGATTCGAACACGTTGCAGACCCTCCGTCGCCAAGAATGGTTATTGCGCCGCAGTAAAACCGTCTGCTCTGGCACGAAAAGTCATTCTATGCGCACTGCCCGCAATCCATGCAAGAAGAAGGCCCACGCGGGTAGGGGCCTGGAGTTTGGCGGATTCAGCCTTGCGTCGTTGGCTGTCGGGACGGCGCCGCGCGCGTCATGCGGTGAAAGCGCAGTGTCATGAGAAGCGCGACGCTCGCGAGCCCGGCCGCGAGTCCCCACCACAATCCGCGCGCGCCGAGGCCGGCATGGAATGCAAGCACATAGCCGGTTGGAAAGCCGACGCCCCAATAGCCGAACGCGGCGGCGAGCATGGGGATGCGCGTGTCTTTCAAGCCGCGCAGGCACCCGGAACCGATCGTCTGCATGCCGTCGACGATCTGGAAGACCGCCGCCACGCCGAGCAGCGACGCCGCGATGGCCGCCGTCGGGGCGTTGGCCGGATCGTCGAGTCGCAGGTAGAGCCCGACGATGGCGCGCGGCGCGACGATCAAGACGAGTCCGGAGAGCGACATGAATGCGATGCCGAGACCGAGCGCGACGAAGCCCGCGTGCCGCGCGGCGACAGGTTGCCCGGCGCCGAGCCAGTAGCCGACGCGAACATTGGCGGCCTGGCCGATCGCGAGGGGCACCATGAACGAAACGGAGGCCACGTTGAGCGCGATCTGATGCGCGGCGAGCTGCGTCTCGCCGAGGAGGCCGATCATGAGACCGGTGCCTAGAAAGAGCATCGACTCGACACCGTAGGTGATCGCCACCGGCCAGCCGATGCCGAAGAGCTCGCCCATGAGCGGCATGTTGGGGCGCGCGGCGCTGACGAAGTGGCGGTAGCGCCGGCGGCCGTGCAGCAAGATGACGAGCGCCAGCGCGGTGGCCCAGACGGTGATCGACGTAGCCGCCGCGGAGCCCAGCAAGCCGAGCCGCGGCAATCCGTAGGCGCCATGAATGAGACCGTAGTTGAGCACCGCGTTGACACCCACACTGGCAATCGATATCCAGAGCAGCCGTTTGGCCGCGCCGATGGCCGGCAAGAAGGCGCGCATCATGCCGATGCCGATGAGACTGCCGAGCGATGCCCAGCGCAGCACGCCGGTGTAGGCACCGACGTCGCGCGCGAGCGCGGCCGGTTCGCCGAATGCCAGCAGGATCGGCTGGCTGAACGACAGTAGAACGAACGCCGGCACGGCGAGCAGCGCGGACAGTACGAGGCCGGTCCAATAAATATGCGGCACGCGATCGTCGGCCTGGGCGCCGCGCGCGTTGGCAACGGTGACGCTGACCGAAGTGAGCACCCCTTGCAACAGCGTCACGACGACAAAGAAGATGCCGGCGCCGAGGCCGCCGGCCGCGAGTGCGTCTGCCCCGAGCGAGCCCAGCAGGATGGTGTCGGTCACGCCCATCGCCATTTGCGAAAGCTGGGAGATTGCGAGCGGCGCCGCCAGCCGGGCCGTTTCGGCTGCGTGGCGGGAGAATGTGGGTGGCGCGCCGGCGGCGTGCGAAAGACCTGAGTGCGACATGAGAGATCGAAGGCGCAAAGCGCCAGCCAAAGCGGCTGCGATAGACGGGCGACGGATTGGGTCGAAAGAACGGAAAGCTTATTGCGTTGCGGCGTGCGTGTCGATGGATGCCCCTGTCCGCGGCAGGTGCAACGCATGGCGGCGAATGGCGGGGCAGTGGCAGCGCCGCTTACAAGCGGCGCGAGCGGTTCACGGCGCTTCGAGCACGGCGATCCGTGTATCGCCCAACATGACGACCTGGCCTGCGCGAATCTTGCACGTCTTGCGCAGCTCGGGGCGGCCATCGACCTTGACGGCGCCAGAGGCGACGAGCATCTTCGCCGAGCCGCCGCTATCGGCCAGCCCCGTCAGCTTGAGCAGGTTGTGCAATTCGACGTATTCGCCGGTGAGCGTGAAATTGAGGTTGGCCATGGCAAATGCGCGCACCGAGGGAAGACAGGGCACGCATCATAAGCCAAGTAGCGGGGTGCGGGAATAGGACAAGTCCGATTCGCGTCGACCGACCCGGACCGCATTCGTGCAATGCCGGGCGCGCGGGCCCGCTCCGCTAGCGCTGGCGGCGCTCCTGGGCGCGCGGCTGCTGCGCGGGTGGCATAAAGAAATTGCGCAGCCAGACTGCCATGCGCGAAAAAATGTCGTACGGCTCTTCGACAAAGATTTCGGGCTTGAGCAGGCGCAGGAATTCCATGATCTGCTGAGCTTCCTGCTTTTGGAACGAACCGTGCGCGAGCCCCAGCTTGAGCAGACCGCGTAGCTCCCCGAGTTTCTCGCGCGCGGTGCTGCCGACGCTCGTCTCGCAGGCGATCTTGGCCTCGTAGACGCGCTGGCGCAACGATTCGGCAAGACGCCAGGCGGGCGTCTGCATTTTTTCTTCGAGCGCCAGGATGTCCTTGGCCGACGATTTGATTTGCGCCGAGAGCGGATCGACGAGCGCCGCGTCGCCGCCGGCTTCCTTGACGATGGCCGCGGCCCAGTCGCGGCAGGCTTTGGCCAGCTCCTCCGGCGTCCATTGCGAGCGGTAAGCGAATGCGAAGCCGAACTCCTCGGCTTGTCGCACGAGGATCCCGACGACGTCGGGGAATTCCTTGTCGAGCGTGCGCTTGGCCCATGCGTATTGACCGCCCTGAAGCATGCGCTGCACGGCGTGCTCGGTGAGCGGCACCATGTTGTCGAGCAGCTTCGCGCGCAGGAAATCCTCGAACGACGGCGTCGCGAATTGCGGGTCGAGCTTCAGCGACACGCGCACGAAGGCTTCGAAGTCCTTGTGCAGCGAGGCGATGGTCTCATCTCGAAGAGAAAGGGTGATCTGACCCATGGCATGTCCTGATAGCTCGTCCGTGCGTGTGCGCCGGCGCCGACGCGCGGGCGGGACATCGGCATGCCGTGCGCTTCGCCTCGCGGCCGGGTGCGTGCGCGTGCGCAATCCGCCAATTCCACGCGGCGTCGATGTACCCCAGTACGATGCGTGCAGTCCGGCTGCTGTCCGGCGCACGCGTTTCGTCTGTTTATCGGCCGCCCGAGCCGGAACTTGAGGCGGTTTTCGTGCACCGGATCAGTGCGCGACGAGCCATTGCCAGGCGAAGAACACAATGAGCCCGGCCGCGATCGTGACGAGCGGTCTGCGCGTGGCGGCCGATACGACGCAGGCGGCCAGTGCGCCGACGAGCTGCGGGTTGCGCCAGGTGAGCTCTGGCTGCCCGCCATGCGGCGCTACGGCCATCGGTACGATGATGGCCGTCAGGACGGTGACGGGCACGAAGCCGAGCGCGGTGCGCACGAGCGGCGGGAACGTAACGCGCTCGCCCAGTACGAAGAGCGTGGCCCGGATCAGGCACGTAATGACGGCCATGCCGAGGATGAGGACGACCGCATTCATCGGGTGGCCTCCGCATGCGCCGGCCGGCGGGCCCATGGACGCGAAAGCACGACGCCGACGGCGACACCCCCCGCCACGGCCGCGAGCAACCCGAGCTTGTAGGGCCATGCGGCGCAGGCGAGAGCGAGTACGCCGGCCGTCAGTGCGGCCGCAATGAAGCGCAGGGCGACGAGCTGCGGCACGACGATCGCAATGAAGGTGGCGACCATGGCGAAATCGAGGCCCATCGATTGCAGACGCGGAAACGCGGCCCCGAACAGCAGTCCGACGAGGGTCCAGATCTGCCAGTTCACGTACATGGCGACCCCTGCGCCGAGGAAGTAATGCGGGCCGATCGCCCCGGGCGGGGCGTGACGGTAGTGCGCGTAGGCGACGGCGAAGACCTCGTCGGTCAGGACTGCCGCAAGCGTCCATCGCCAGCGCGCCGGCAGCTTGGCGACATACGGTGCGAGCGTCGCGCTGTAGAGCAGGTGGCGCAGATTGACGATGAACGTGGTCGCCCATACCACGGCGAGCCCGGCATGACCGGCGATCAGGCCGAGCGCGATGAACTGGGCCGAGCCGGCGAATACCGTCAGCGACATCAGCTGGCCCTGCCACAGATGCAGCGGGCCGGAGCTCACGAGCGTGCCGAAGATGACGCCGAACGGCGCCGCCCCGACCATCATCGGGACCATGTCGCGCGCGCCGTCGGCAAATTCGTTGAGCGAAGTGCGTGGGTTCACTGCCGAATCCTCCTTTTCCCACGAGCTTAGCCGTGCGTAGGAAAAGGAGCTTGTATGTTCTTGCTCTGGGTTCTTGCTCCGGGCGCTTACGCAGGCGGCCCCGGACCGCGGCGAGGGAGCGTTCAGCTCGTCTGCCAGCGGCCCGGCGGCACGCCGAACATGCGCCGGAAGTGCCGGGTGAAGTGGCTTTGGTCCGTGAACCCGCTGGCGGCGGCGACTTCGGTGACGGGCACGCCGGCCCGCAACGGGGCGAGCGCGCGTTGCAGCCGGAGCTGGTTGCGCCATGCGTGCGGTGGCAGGCCTGTCGCGCGCGCGAACAGGCGCGCCGCGTGGAACGCGGAAAGTCCGACTTCGCTCGCGAGTTCAGTGAGGCTCAGCGATTCCGTGAGATCGGCAGCCAGCCGCGCCTGCATCGCGGCGACGCGCGGATGATCGATGCCGGCGAGCGCGGCATCGGGCCGCGCTTGCGCATGGCGGGTGACGAGCGTCGTGAACGCGTCGAGAAGGGCGGTCTCGGCGGCAAGCGGATCCGCACCGTTCTCCAGGAGACGATGCGCGCGCGCAATGCGCACGGCCAGATCGGTATCGCGTATCGGCTCGAGCGGAAACCACGGCATCGCCTGCCGCTGGTTCGCAACTTGTTCGGCGAGGCGTTCGATATAGTCGATCGGCACATACAGCACACGGTAGCGCCAGCCAGCCTCGATCGCGCGCGAGCCGGTGTGAACCTCGCCCGGATTGATGACGGGTACCGTGCCGGCATCGGCGACATGATGGGCCCCGCGATAGTCGTAGCCTTCGGCGCCCGCCTCGATGACCGCCACGGTGTACGCCTCGTGCCAGTGCGGCGCGAACGTGTGCTCGCGGTACTCGGCAGTCAGCATCTCGGCTCCGGGCACGAGCGGCGTGCGCCAGTAGCGGGCTGAGTCGCGAAAGCGGGGCAAAGTCATGGGTGTCGATCAAAAAGCGCGCGCGAGCCGCCAAAAAGCTCGCTGGGAGGAGGCGAGCATCATCTCAAAACGGTACCACAGGTGGCGAAGGCGCATGGGACCGCCAAAGCGAAAGGCCCGCCGGATGGGCGGGCCTTTCGCTTGTCTGCGCGTGTTTGGCTCCCCGACCTGGGCTCGAACCAGGGACCTACGGATTAACAGTCCGGCGCTCTACCGACTGAGCTATCGGGGAAAAGACTGGGTGCTGAATCGAACGAGCTCGATGCAAAAGAGCCCGTCTTGAGAACGGGCTCTTCGCGTGCATTCTTTGGCTCCCCGACCTGGGCTCGAACCAGGGACCTACGGATTAACAGTCCGGCGCTCTACCGACTGAGCTATCGGGGAACAACAGCAGAGAAGCGAGATTCTATGGGGTGATGCAGGTACTGTCAATACCCCGGGGTGCTCCAAGCAGGGACTGCCATCTGGGGCAAAGCCGTGCAAGCCGCGCGAGGAGCGGCGGCGGCGGCGCCGGAGACGAACACGCCGGGCGCGCGCACGAACCGGCGCATCGGGCGAGCGTTCCGACGCGTTATCGTTCGAGCTGGCTCAGCTTTTCCGTGACGTCTTTCCACTGATCGGCTTCGGGCAGTGCGCCTTTGGTCTTCGTAATGCTCGGCCAGCCTTTGGCAAGCTCGGAATTCAGTTCGATGAACTGCTGCTGATCGCCGGGGACGTCTTCCTCGGCGTAGATCGCATTCACCGGGCATTCGGCCACGCACACGGCGCAGTCGATGCATTCATCGGGATCGATCGCGAGGAAGTTGGGACCTTCGCGAAAGCAGTCGACCGGACAGACGTCCACGCAGTCGGTGTATTTGCACTTGATGCAGCTTTCGGTCACAACGTGAGTCATTCAAACTCCTGCATACGGAATATCGGGGGAAGCGGATGCCAGGCGAGCAAACGAGATATTGTAGCGTAAGGTAAAGGCCCGATCGGCCAAACCCCCCGACTCCGCTTTAGATTGATTCGTGATTAGTTTATGGCGCGCGCGGCTTCGGCTTCGTGTCCGACAGCTTCGCGCGGGCGCTCTTTGCATCGATGCGCGCTGCTACGCTGCGGGTTCACCAGACGTCGCCAAAAGTCACAATGAACGATTCCGCGCGTATCCATCCTTCCTCGGGATTGCCGCCGGCGAGCCTGAGCGCGGAAACCGCCGGGTGCGGCGGGCAAGCGGCGTTTGTCGAGCCTATGCCGAGATGCGGTGCGCTCTGGCTCGACGAACTGCTGCGGCTTCGTGCTCGCGACCCGGGCAAGCAAGAGGCGGGCGCCACGGTGGCCGCCGATCGGCGACCGGTTGCGTCCGCCGCGGGCCGGACAGCGTCGGATGCGCGAGTGTTTCGAGTTGCGCACGATGTCCGAGGGCATTGCTACTTCGATTTCTCGCAAACATGCGAAATGACGACATATCTGGCGCAGCGCGTTCGGACGCCGGATCGTCTCGTCAGCGCATGCGGCGCGAAAACGCAACTGTGGGCACTCGAGCTGCGGCAGGCGGGCGTGCCGTGCGCCGCCTTGCGTGTGGCGGCGATGTTCGTGCCCGACGTTTCGCCGCAAGGGCTCGAGCATGCGCATACCCGGGGCGAAATCATGTCGGCGCCATCGCGTTTCGCCGACATTCCGTTCGCCGAGCGCCTGCGACGCAGCAAAGCGCTCGGTGCGCACGACGGCGACAGTGCCGAGGGCTTTCGGATCGGACAATTCGAATTCGAGTTTTCGCGCATGGACGATGACCGGCCGGCGGTGCAGATCGGTTCCGAGTGGGGGATTCCGCAAAGGGGCGAATCGCAATACAGCAATCACTTCGCGCTAGCCGTCATGACCCGGCATCCGGTTCGGGGCGACATCGAACCGATGGTCATCGACCTCGCGCACGACCGCACCCGGCCGCTTTCGTTGACCGAATGGAAGGATGCGCAGCGTTATTCCGGTTCCGTCATCGCGACGGCCGCTTTCAACGAGCCGTTGCGGATCGACGTGCGAACGCTCGGCGCGGCTCAGCGCGTTCGGCTCTCATCTCTTCTCGATGCTCCCGATGCGGACGATGCCGCGCTCCAGCAAATCGTCGTGCGACTACCCGAGCCCGCAAGATACCGCCTGATGATGGACTTTCTGCATGCGGCGCCGAGCAGGCAGGTGCCGGAGATTCCGTTTCGCGGCGAGCCGTACTACGGGCGCTACGCCGCTACGCTTTCCTCGTTTCTCGAGGCTCCGATGTGGCCGGCCGTGGCGGCGTTGCGCAACCGCCTTGCAATGCAGATGATGGCAACGCGGATCGCGAGGCGTATCGAGCCGCTCAACGTATATGAACACTGGCTTGCCGCAACGGAGCCGCGTTGAAGCGGGCACACCTGCCATCGCGCTCGCGCGACATTCGGCATTCGCGGGCAAAGTAGTGCAAGAATACGGTTTCCCATCGACTGGTTCTCTGGCACGTGCGTTCCATGATCATTACCTCGCTGCTCGACACCGATCTTTACAAGTTCACGATGATGCAGGTGGTGCTGCATCATTTCCCCGCGGCGAACGTGGAATACCGGTTCCGCTGCCGTACGCCGAACGTCGATCTCACGCCGTACGTCGAAGAGATCCGCGAGGAGATCCGCCAGCTCTGCCGGGTTTCGTTCAGCGAGGACGAGCTCGAGTATCTGCGACGGATGCGCTTCATCAAAAGCGATTTCGTCGACTTTCTCGCGCTCTTTCACCTGAACGAGAAGTACATCTCGGTTTCGCCGTCCCCCAAACGCAACGGCGAGATCGACATCGGCATCAGCGGCCCCTGGTTGCACACGATTCTCTTCGAGATTCCGGTACTGGCCATCGTGAACGAGGTCTACTTCCGCAATACGCAGCGTCAGCCCGATTACGCGATCGGTCGCGAGCGCCTGCGCGAGAAGATCGCGCTGCTCGGCGCGCGCCCCGAGTTCGCCGATTGCAAGATCGCCGATTACGGCACGCGGCGGCGCTTCTCGCGACGCTGGCACGAAGAAGTGCTGCTCACGCTGATGAGCGGGATCGGCGAGCAGTTTGCCGGCACGAGCAACGTCTATTACGCGAAAAAGCACGGTCTCACGCCGCTCGGCACGATGGCCCACGAGTACTTGCAGGCCTGCCAGGCGCTCGGGCCGCGCCTGCGCGACTCGCAGACCTACGGTTTCGAGGTCTGGGCAAAAGAGTACCGGGGCGATCTCGGCATTGCGCTGTCGGACGTCTATGGCATGCAGGCGTTCCTGCGCGACTTCGACATGTATTTCTGCAAGCTGTTCGACGGCGCGCGCCACGATTCGGGCGATCCCTTCGAATGGGGCGAGCAGCTCCTGCGCCACTACGAGGAGAATCGCTGCGATCCGCGGACCAAGGTGCTCGTCTTCTCGGACGCGCTCGATATTCCCAAGGTGCTGCAACTCTATGAACGGTTTCGCGGACGCTGCAGGCTCGCGTTCGGCGTCGGCACCAATCTCACCAACGATCTCGGCTACAGTCCACTGCAGATCGTCATCAAGATGGTCCGCTGCAATGGCCAGCCCGTCGCGAAGCTCTCCGATTCGCCGGGCAAGAACATGTGCGACGACAAGGCCTACATCGCTTATTTGCGACAGGTCTTCGGCATCACGACACCGATCGACGTCGGTGGCGAGTAGCGCGGCGGTTCGCCGGCATCGGCGAGAATCGTCTCATTTGCGGCGCTTCGTCCGGTTCGTCCGTCGGGACGGTATATCTCGAAAAAGTCCATCGGTATAATCGGCCATTCGATGTCGCCAAGGAGAATCGTCATGGATACAACGGCTGCCCGCCGCAACATCCTCTCGCGCATACGTGCCGCGAGCGGTCGTGCGGCGCAGCCGGAGGCGGACGAGCTCGAGGCCGCGGCCGATTATCTCGCGCGGCATCCGGCCGGGCCACGTCCTCCGATGCCCGAGGATGCCGCGGGGCTTGTCGCGCGGTTCATCGCGGAAGCGCGTCTCATGGGCACCACCGTCGACGAAGTGGCGACGCTCGCCGAGGTCCCCGAGGCTGCCGCGCGTTATCTGACGGCGGGCGGTTTGCCGGCGCGCGCCGTTGCATGGCGGGATCTGGAGCCGCTGCCGTGGGCGCAGGCGGGGCTGTCGATCGAGTTTCGCAAACCGCACGACGCCGATCTGATCGGTATCACCGGCTGCTTTTGCGCGACGGCTGAAACGGGCTCGCTCGCGCTGCTTTCAGGGCCCGGCATGGAGGTCTCGGCGGGGCTTCTGCCCGAGACTCATATCGCCGTCGTGTTCGCTTCGCGCATCGTTGCCGGGCATGAGGAGGCATTCGCGCTCATGCGTGCGGAGCGCGGGCAGTTGCCGCGCGCGGTCAATTTCATTTCGGGACCTTCGCGCACGGGCGATATCGAGCAAACCATCGTGCTGGGCGCGCACGGTCCCTATCGCGTTCACGCGATCGTCGTCCGGGGTGCCTGAGCGCTCCGGTACCGGGTATGCGGCAGGCTTCGCGACGCGTTGACGCGTCGGCAGGCCACGGGCGTCCTGCGCACCGCATACCGCATCACAAGAGGAAGTCAATGAAATCACGACATGCGGCAATGCCGCGCATGCCGTTCGACGGTCGTTTTGCGATCATGCTGGTCGTGGCGCTCGCAAGCGTTGTATTGCCCGCGCCCGCTGATGCGGCAACGCTCGACGGCGCGGCGCTTTCCCCCGCCTGGGCATTGCCGTTTGCCGGCATCTTGCTGTCGATCGCGATCGCTCCGCTCGTGGCACCGGCGTTATGGCATCGCCATTTCGGCAAGATCGCGGCGGCCTGGGCCGCGCTGTTCGTCGTGCCGTTCGGCTATGCGCATGGCGGCGGGGCGGCACTGGCAACCTTGGCGCATGCGCTCTTCGAGGAATATCTGCCGTTCATCGTGCTGCTGACGGCGCTTTATACGATCGCCGGCGGGATTTGCGTGCGCGGCAACCTGCACGGTTCGCCCAGGACGAATACCGTCATGCTCGCGCTCGGAACTTTGCTTGCCAGCATCATGGGCACGACGGGGGCGGCGATGCTCCTCATTCGGCCGGTCTTGCGTGCGAACGACAATCGAAAGCATGTCGTCCATGTCGTCGTGTTCTTCATCTTTCTCGTCGCCAATGCGGGCGGCTCCCTTACGCCCCTCGGAGACCCACCGCTTTTTCTCGGCTTTTTGAACGGCGTCGGTTTCTTTTGGACCACGCAGCATCTGGTGGCGCCGATGCTCGTCGTCTGCGGCCTGCTGCTCGCGCTCTTTTATGTGCTCGACAGCTACTTCTATCGGCGCGAAGACGAGGAGCGCTCGCCGTTTCTCGACCCCTCGCCCGATACGCGGGGTCTCGCCATCGAGGGCAAAGCGAACTTCGCGCTGCTTGCGCTCGTCATCGCCGCCGTGCTGGCGAGCGGGCTTTGGCGGCCCGGCCTGGCGCTCGAAGTACTGGGTGCCCGTCTCGAGCTGCAAAACGCGGCGCGCGATGTCCTGCTCGTTGCGCTGACGCTGGCGTCGCTTGCGCTCACGCCGCGCTCGGCACGGGTCGGCAACGCCTTCAACTGGGCGCCGATCGAGGAAGTCGCCAAGCTGTTCGCCGGCATCTTCGTCACCATCGCGCCCGTCATCATGATGTTGCGCGCGGGGCCGCAGGGGCCGTTTGCGGCTGTCATCGATCTCGTCACCGATGCGCGCGGCCAGCCGATCGACGCGATGTACTTCTGGGCCACGGGGCTCTTGTCGTCGTTTCTCGACAATGCGCCGACCTATCTCGTGTTCTTCAACCTCGCGGGTGGCGACGCGCAGGTGCTGACGACGTCAGGCGCGACGACTCTCGCGGCCATTTCGGCCGGCGCGGTGTTCATGGGCGCGATGAGCTACATTGGCAACGCACCGAATTTCATGGTGAAGTCGATGGCCGAGGCGCGCGGCGTACGCATGCCCAGTTTCTTCGCGTATCTTGCCTGGTCGGGGATCGTCCTCGTACCGGTTTTCCTGTTGACGACGTGGATGTTTTTTTGGGGGCCGTGACGAACGTGCGGCCTCAGTGACGGAGACACCCGATGCAAAAAATTCTTGTCGCGCGCCCGATCTTCCCGGAAGTCGTCGAGCGGCTCAAAGCGCATTTCGAGGTCGATTGGAACGACGGCCCCGCGCTTGCGCCTGACGAACTCGTGCGCCGGCTCGCCGACAAGGACGGCGCGCTGACGGCCGGCGACATGATCGATGCGGCCGTCCTCGCCGCCGCGCCTCGCCTGCGCGTGGTGGCCAATATGGCGGTGGGCTACAACAATTTCGATATCGCCGCATTCAACGCGGCAAACGTGCTCGCCACCAACACGCCCGATGTACTCAACGAATCGACGGCCGATTTCGGCTGGGCACTGATGATGGCGGCGGCGCGCAGAATCACGGAGAGTGAGCGCTGGCTGCGCGACGGGCAATGGCAGGGCTGGCGCCATGACGGCTTTCTCGGCGTCGATATACACGGTTCGACGCTCGGGATCATCGGCATGGGACGCATCGGGCAGGCGCTCGCTCGACGCGCGCGCGGCTTCGACATGCACGTCATCTATCACAATCGCTCGCGCGTCGCGCCCGACGTCGAAGCCGAACTTGCCGCGCAGTACCGGCCGAAGGCGGATTTGCTGCGTGAAGCCGATCACGTCGTCCTGGTCTTGCCGTACACACCCGAGAATCACCATACCATCGGCGCGGCCGAGCTCGCGCTGATGAAACGTACGGCCACCCTGACGAATATCGCCCGCGGCGGGATCGTCGACGATGCGGCGCTCGCCGTCGCGTTGCGCGAACGGCGCATCGCGGCCGCAGGCCTCGATGTCTTCGAAGGCGAACCGGGCGTGCATCCCGGCCTGCTTTCGGTGCCGAACGTGGTGCTGACGCCGCACATTGCCAGCGCGAGCGAGACGACGCGCCGGGCGATGGCCAATCTCGCGGCGGACAATCTGATAGCGGGGCTCGGCGTCGGACCGCATGCGACGCAGCCGCCCAATCCGATCAATCCGCAAGTGCTCGGGAAGGCGCGCTCATGACGACACTGCTTACCGTCGCGCTCGCGATCGCGGTTCTTATCCTCGCTTTTTCGCTGGCACTGGCCCTGCGTGGTCTCACGCGGGCCAGCGGCCTCGACCCGCTCGCCGAACTTGGGGAGCGCGTCGAGGCCGCCGGGCAGCACCAGGCGCAGGCATATGAGCGGCTCGAACGCGAGCTGCGCTCGGAAATCGCGGAAACGGCGCGGCTGTCCCGCGTGGAACTCGGCGGCGGTTTCGCGCAGTTCCAGCAGACGCTTGCGACACAGTTGACGAGCGTCGCCGCGGTTCAGAACCAGCAGATCAACGGGTTCTCGGAGCGTCTCGCGTTGCTCATCGATACGAATGCGAAGCAACTGGAATCGATGCGCGAGAGCTTGCAACGTCAGGCGCTCCAGTCTCGCGAAGAGCAAAGCGCCACGCTCAAACGTTTTGGCGACACGCTCGCGCAGCAACTGGCGCAGCTCATGGAAGCCAACGACCGCCGTTTTGCCGAAGTACGCGCAACGCTCGAAGCGCGCCTGAAGGACATCGAAGCGAATAACGCGGCGAAGCTCGAGGAGATGCGCCGCACCGTCGATGAAAAGCTGCATGCGACGCTCGAGCAGCGCCTCGGCGAATCGTTCAAGCTCGTATCGGATCGGCTCGAGCAGGTGCACCGGGGGTTGGGCGAGATGCAGACGCTCGCCGCCGGTGTGGGCGATCTGAAGAAGGTGCTGACGAACGTCAAGACACGCGGCACCTGGGGCGAGGTCCAGCTCGAAGCGCTGCTCGAGCAGATGCTGACGGCGGACCAATACGCCAAGAACGTCGCGACGGTGCCGGGAAGCGGCGAGCGGGTCGAATTCGCGATCAAGCTGCCGGGACGATCGGATCGCGGTAACGGCGAGGGCGCCGCGGCACCTGTCTGGCTACCCGTCGACGCGAAGTTTCCGCGGGAAGACTACGAGCGGCTCATCGATGCGCAGGAGCGCGCCGATCCTGTGGCCGTGGAGGAGGCATCGCGCGCGCTCGAGACGCGTGTGCGCAACGAGGCGCGCACGATTGCCGAAAAATATCTGGCGCCGCCGCATACGACCGATTTCGCGCTGTTGTTTCTGCCCACGGAAGGGCTATACGCCGAGGTGTTGCGCCGCCCCGGGCTCACCGACTTGTTGCAGCGGGATTACCGGGTCTCGGTTGCGGGTCCCACGACGCTGAGTGCATTGCTCAACAGCCTGCAGATGGGTTTCCGTACGCTTGCGATCGAAAGACGTTCGAGCGAAGTCTGGCAGGTGCTCGGCGCAGTGAAGACCGAATTCGGCAAGTTCGGCGACGTGCTCGCAAAGACGAAATCGCAGTTGGAGACGGTGACGCGCTCGATCGAGGCGGCCGAGCGCCGTACGCGGGTCATGAGTACCAAGCTGCGCACGGTCGAAGCCTTGCCTGGAGACGAAGCGCAGGGCTTGCTCGGCGAGGCGGACTTGGGCGGGTCGGAATCGGACGCTTGAGGGCGGCCGTGACAATGGCCGTCAGGCTTCTTCCGGCACGTCCGCCAGAACGATCTCGATGCCGCCGAAACGCGAGGCCACCCAGTTATAAGCGTGGCAGGCGATCCACAGCAGTACGAAGCCGAGGATCGCGTTGAGCAGCAACGCGCTGAAAATCGTGCTCAGTTCGACGGAACCGTACTTGATGAACGCGACGAGCATGCCGAGCAGCACGATCGGTACGCTGAAGGTGAGATAGACGAGGATGAGCGCTTTGGCGGTCTGACCGGGTGCGATCGAAAGGATTTGTTTTTTCATGTGGAACAGGCCCCGTTGGAGACGATATTTTCGATTGGACGATTAGATCAGGCCGTCGAAGGGCACGATCTCGACTGGCGTGCCGGCCGCGACGTCGCCTTGCTCGTGCGCAAGCACGATGAGGCAATTGGCTCGGCTCATCGAGCTCAAAACGCCCGAGCCTTGTGAGCCGGTCGGTGCGACGAGCCACGTGCCGTCGGCTGCGCGTGTCGCAACGCCGCGCTGATATTCGGTGCGGCCCGGGCGTTTTTTGATCGGTGTCGAACTGGTCGCCCGCAACTGCAAAGGTGCTTCGACTTTCGCTCCCGACATCGCCAGCAGCGCTTCGCGCACGAATTGATAGAACGCCACCATGACGGCAACGGGGTTGCCCGGCAGGCCAAAAAACAGCGCGGGGCGCAGATCGTCGTCCCGATGCGTGGGCCAGAGCCGGCCGAATGCGAGCGGACGTCCGGGGCGCATCGCGAGTTGCCAGAACCCCACATCGCCCAGCGTTTCGAACAGGCGGCGCGTGAAATCGGCATCGCCAACCGAGACGCCGCCCGAGCTCAGAACCACGTCCGCACAGGACGCGGCACTTCGCAATGCGGCTTCGAGCGCCGCCGGCTCGTCGCGTACGATGCCGAGATCGAGTGCCTCGACATTCAGGCGCGCGAGCATCGCGCCGAGCGTGTAGCGGTTGCTGTCGTAGACGCATCCCGCATCGAGCGGCTCGCCCACCGAGCGAAGTTCGTCGCCCGTCGAAAAGAAAGCGACGCGCAGCCGGCGATGCACCGCGACTTCCGCTACGCCGAGCGAAGCAAGGAGACCGACATCGGCGGCGCGGACGATACGCCCCGCACTGAGCGCGGCGTGTCCGCGGGCCAAGTCTTCGCCGGCGCGGCGGCAGTTGGCGCCTCGGGAGATCTTCCGTGCGTCGAAGGCGATGCGCTCGCCGGTGCGTACGGTTTGCTCCTGAGCGATGACCGTATCGCATCCGGCTGGAATCGGCGCGCCTGTCATGATGCGCACGCATTGACCGCGCGCCACGTGGCCAGTGAACGCATGTCCGGCCAGCGCCTGCCCGGCGACTTCGAGTTCGAGCTCCGCTGGGCCGGGGGCTGGATCGGCGAGGACTGCGCCGTCGAACGCATAGCCGTCCATGGCGGCGTTGTCGTGCGACGGCACGTCGATCGGCGAGATCACATCTTCGGCCAGCACGCGGTCGAGCGAGGTGCGCAATCCAACGCGCTCCGCCGTGGCGACCGGCTGCGCCCAGCGACGCACGATGGCTTGCGCCTGCGCGACCGGCAGTGCCTGGGCGTCATGTGCCGGGACGCAGCGGGAAATGTCTTCGGAGGTGGTCATCGATGATTGGACGCGGCGATTATCTGCGATTGGCCGCGAACGTCCTTCTTTTTGGGGTAGCCCGGCCGTCGGCGCGGTGCGCGTACCGGCGGCTTGCGTGCCTGGCCCGGTCCACACCTTCGATATCAGGCACGCTCGAGGTCGGCGAGCTCCTGCAAGGAGTTGGCATTGTAAAACGCGTGCTCGTCGGCAAATGCGACTTCGACGTGCCTGTGGCGCGCGTACCACGCGCGAACCTTGCGCTCCCCGGCCGCGAGCCGGGCTGAGAGGTCGTCGGCAAGCGATGTGCGCAGCAACGCGAAGACGGGGTGCAGCGTGGTTCGGCCGGTGCCGTCCCGTGTGATGACGGTGGCGATGTCCGCTGACGCGGCATCGAGCGCCTTGCCGAGACACTCGGCGAGATCGGACGGCAGGTTCGGCGCGTCGCAGGGCACCGCGAGGACGAGCGGTGTGCGCGCCGCGCGTAGTCCGGCCAGTATGCCGGCGAGCGGGCCAGGGAAGTCGCCGCTGGCGTCGCTGACGATGTTCGCTTGAAACGCTGTGCCAAGCGACGCATAGGCATCGAGGTTACGGTTTGCACTGATGAGCATCGCGCCGACCTGCGGTGCGAGGCGTCTAGCGACATGCAGCGCCAGCGGTTCGCCGCGCAGCGGCTGCAGCCCCTTGTCGAGGCCGCCCATGCGTGTACCGCGGCCGCCCGCGAGGATCAGGCCGGTGACGAGGGAGGAGGGGGAGCGCTCCATGCGAGCCATGGCGGCATCAACCGCCGATATAGGACATTTCGACGCGCGGTGCATCGTTGTCGCGGCCGGCCGGCACGCCGCTGCCTCGCAACTGCGAGTAGCGATCCTCGCGCGCTTGCCAGATACGCGCGATGGCTGTCGCAATATCGGCGTCGGACGATCCGTTGCGCACGAGCGCACGCAGGTCGTGCCCCGATGAGGCGAAAAGACAGAGGTACAGCTTGCCTTCGGTCGAGAGCCGCGCCCGTGTGCAGCTTCCGCAAAAGGCCCGCGTGACGCTCGAAATGACGCCGATTTCGCCCGTGCCGTCCGCGTAACCCCAGCGTTGAGCCGTTTCGGCCGCGCTATTCGGCTCGAGAGGAACGAGCGGAAAGACTTCGCCGATTCGCGCTACGACTTCGGCCGAAGGCAGCACTTCGGTCATGTTCCAGCCGTTGGACGTACCGACGTCCATGTATTCGATGAAGCGCAGCACCACACCGGAGCCCTTGAAATGCCGGGCCATCGGGAGGATTTCACCGTCATTGGTGCCGCGTTTGACGACCATGTTGACCTTCAGCGGCGCGAGGCCGCTCGCCTCGGCGGCGGCAATGCCGTCGAGGACGGCCGACGGCGCGAAGTCGGCGTCGTTCATGCGTTTGAAGAGCGCATCGTCGAGCGCGTCGAGACTGACCGTGACGCGCGTGAGCCCGGCGTCCTTGAGCGAACGGGCTTTGCGCGCAAGCAGCGAGCCGTTCGTCGTCAGTGTGACGTCGAGCGGCCGGCCGCTGGCCGTACTCATACGCGCGAGCCGTTCGATGAGCCATTCGATGTTCTTGCGCAAAAGCGGCTCGCCGCCGGTCAGCCGGACCTTTTCGACGCCGTGGGCGACGAAAATACGCGCCAGACGCTCGATTTCCTCGAACGTCAGCAACGCGCTGTGGGGCAGGAACGGGTAATCCTTGTCGAACACAGCGCGCGGCATGCAGTAGACGCAGCGGAAATTGCACCGGTCGGTGATCGATATGCGCAAATCGCGCATGGGACGGCTGCGTGCATCGGTCAGTGTCCCCCGGGGCGCGAACGCGGCGCCGGCGATATCGGGGACCGCGCTGATATCGGCGACGGGAATGATACGGCGGGACATGGTCGAATCTGGAAAAGGTCAGAAGGCCATTCTAGCCGAACCCGCAACATTCGGCCGGTTTTGCCCGGTCGGTGTTGCGGGTATCGCCGAGCGGGGAGATCCGCGCTTCGGGTCGCCGTCGGCACAAAAAAGCCCGCCTCGAGGAGGCGGGCTGGCGCGGCCGGACAACAACCGGATTCGGATTACTCGGATTTGCGCGTTTCGATCTGCTGCATCGGGGCGGTGTCGACGGGCGGCAGGGGCTTGCGCTCGCGCGGCGCTCGAGCGGGCGGAGCAATGCGCGCGGCCGCCTCCTGCGCGCTGCGCAGTTTTTCGGCGTCGGTGCTGACCCAGACGAGGCCGGCCGATTCGAGCATCGGCTGCAAGTCGCCCACCGATAGACCGTTTGCCCGCTTGGCGGGCGCGGCCGCGGATGTCGTTTCGACCGCTGCCTGTTGCTGTGCCGGTTCTTCGGCCACGGCAGTCGGCTGAGCGGCTGCCGCGGGCGTTTCGGTTGCCGGTTCGGCGTGCGTCGGCGCGAGCTTCGCTGCGACGTTCGGATCGGACAGCGCGCCGCCTGACACCGCCGACACCGGTTCGGCCGGGGCAGCTGCGGGTTGCTCGACCGCGCCGAGGGCCGCAGGGGTGGCTTCGACGGGAATGCGCTCGAGCGCAGCTTCGGCTGCGGCCGGCAGCGGCTCGGCGTGCGGTACGACCTCGGGCGCTGGCTCGGCGGCGGCAGTCGGCGCCTCGGCGGGGATGGCCCGCGTCGGCTCGCGTGCCTCGACAGGCGCCGCGGGGGCTTCGGTCTCCGGCAGCGGCGTTGCGACGGGTGCTGCTTGCATCGGCACGGGGGTGACGACGGCATCGCCCGCGTGAGTTACGGCGGCCGGCTCGGCACGAGCGGTAGCCGGCGCTTGCGGTGCGACTTCGGCCACGGCGCCCTCGGCTTCGGCGACGTCGGCCGCATGCGTGACGTTCACGCCATCCTCTTCGCGCTCGCGACGCCCGCCGCGGCGGCCGCGACGGCGGCGACGACGCTCTTCTCCTTCACGGGCGGCACCGGCATCCTGCTCGGCGGCAGCGACGAGTCCTCCCGCCGTAGCCGCGGCTGAAGCTCCGGCTTCGACGACAGGCGCTTCGGGACGCAGGACCGTCTCGGGTGCGATTTCGGTCAGCGGTTTGCGGCGCTCGCCGCGTTCCGGCCGTTCGCCGCGTTCCGGCCGTTCGCCGCGTTCGGGCTTCTCCCGGCGCTCGCCGCGTTCTTGCCGTTCGGCGCGCGCGGTCGTTTCGGCACCTTGTTCGGTACGCTCCTGCGCTCGCTCGCGGCCATCGCGGGCCTCCCGACCTTCCCGGCCTTCGCGTTGCTCGCGTTGACCGCGACCTTCGCGCGGCTCGCGCGGTTCGCGCGGCGGCGACTGCTCGTCGCGGCGTTGCCCCGCGGCTTGCTGGCGCGCGCCTGTCCCTTCGGCGCGTGCTGCGCCGTCTCGGCCTCCCGCGCCGCCACGACGGTTATTCCGGCCACGCTCGCCGCCGCTACGCTCGCTGCGCTCGCGCGCCGGCTTCGGCTGTTGCACGGGTTCGGGGGTGGCGGGCGCCGGAGCAGCCGGCGCAGCGCCGAATAGTCCCTTGAGCCAGCCGAAGAATCCGCCGCCGCCTGTGCGCACGGGTGCGATGACGGGCTGCGCGACAGGTACCGGACGGGTGGGCGCGCTCGGCGCCGGCTTCTCGGGCGTAATGCCTTTGACAGCCGCTTCCTGTTTGGGCTTGAGGTCTTCGCTGCGCTTGCTGTAACCGGTCTCCGATTCGAGCTCGCGCGCGGCTTCTTCGGCCATTTTCCATGAAGCGCGCGGATCGTCGAGGCGGGCGTCGTCATGGCGCAGGCGCTCGAGCTTGTAATGCGGCGTATCGAGATGCTTGTTCGGAATGAGGACGACGTTGACCTTGAAGCGCGATTCGATCTTGTTGATTTCCTGACGCTTCTCGTTGAGCAGAAACGCCGTGACCTCCACTGGCACCTGGCAATGAATCGCCGCGGTGTTTTCCTTCATCGCCTCTTCCTGGATGATGCGCAGCACCTGAAGAGCCGACGATTCGGTATCGCGGATGTGGCCGGTGCCGTTGCAACGCGGGCAGGTGACGTGGCTACCCTCGGACAGCGCCGGGCGCAGGCGCTGGCGGGACAGCTCCATGAGGCCGAAGCGCGAAATCTTGCCCATTTGCACACGGGCGCGGTCGTGCTTGAGGGCATCCTTGAGCCGCTGTTCGACTTCGCGTTGGCTCTTGGCCGATTCCATGTCGATGAAATCGATGACGATGAGGCCGCCCAGATCGCGCAGACGCAACTGCCGGGCCACTTCGTCGGCCGCTTCGAGGTTCGTGCGCGTGGCCGTCTCCTCGATGTCCGCGCCCTTGGTGGCACGCGCCGAGTTGACGTCGATGGCGACGAGCGCCTCGGTGTGGTCGATCACGATCGCGCCGCCCGAGGGCAGCGGCACCGTGCGCGAGTACGCCGTTTCGATCTGGTGCTCGATCTGAAAACGCGAGAAGAGCGGAACGTCGTCGTGGTAGCGCTTCACCTTGCCGACGTTGTCCGGCATGACGATATCCATGAAGGCGCGGGCCTGATCGTGGATTTCGGTCGTATCGATCAGTATTTCGCCGATATCGGGCTGGAAGTAGTCGCGAATCGCGCGGATGACGAGGCTCGATTCGAGGTAGATCAGCATGGGCTGGCCGGTCTGGCCGCTTTGCGAGGCGGCTTCGATCGCGCGCCACAGCTGCATCAGATAGTTCAGATCCCATTGCAGCTCTTCGGCGCTACGGCCGATGCCGGCCGTGCGCGCGATGATGCTCATGCCGTCGGGCAGTTGCAACTGCGCCATCGTTTCGCGCAGTTCCTGGCGATCGTCGCCCTCGATTCGGCGCGACACGCCGCCGCCGCGAGGATTGTTCGGCATGAGGACCAGATAGCGGCCGGCCAGCGAAATGAACGTGGTCAGGGCCGCGCCCTTGTTGCCGCGCTCTTCCTTTTCGACCTGGACGATCAACTCCTGACCTTCGCGCAGGGCATCCTGGATGCGCGCCGAGCGCATTTCCACGCCGTCGCGGAAGTACTGACGGGCGACCTCCTTGAACGGCAGGAAGCCGTGGCGGTCTTCGCCGTAGTTGACGAAGCAGGCTTCGAGCGACGGCTCGATACGGGTGACGATGCCTTTGTAGATGTTGCCTTTGCGCTGTTCGCGCCCGGCGGTCTCGATATCGATATCGATGAGCTTTTGCCCATCGACGATGGCGACGCGCAGTTCTTCCTGCTGCGTCGCATTGAACAGCATGCGTTTCATTGAACGGCTCCAGAGCGGCTTGGCCGGCGAGGGCGGGCGAGGCATGGAGCCGCGACCGCATTCGCGAAGGCGCGCCGCGTCTTCGTTTTGTTGTCACAAGCACGCTGGAGCAGGAACGATGGCGGGGAGAATTGCCTGGATGGGGTTCGCTGCGGGTCCAATGGGCCGCGAACCGCCGGGCGCATGCGAACACGGCTTCAAATAACGGCGATGCACAGGGCGCGCTTTGCGTCGCAGTGCCTCGCGTGCCGCGGCTCGTGACGTGCGGCGCACGCCTGCCGGCCGGAGCGGTGCCGCGTCGTCAGCGACGCGGCACGAAGCCCGTATGACGCTCGACAGCCGCGCGGGATGTCTCGCCAATATTGACGTCGCCAAAAGCTCCGCTCGTCGCGGAACGCTTGCGGGCGCTCGCCGTAGTTTTCGCAATCGGGAGCCTCGTGACCTACGACATCGTCCGATACCGAGGCTCGCCTGATGAATTCTTTTTTACCAACCTTCCGTTACCGTCGGAACCGGCTGCGACCGAACGCGCCTGCGGGCGCCGTCCTTGCCGCTCGCCAATTCCGTGCGTGCAACTCGTTGCTACTTTTGAAAGGGCAAGCAACGCGCCCTGGGGTACCGCCAAGCAAGTAAAATAGCAGCTTCTCGCTTCGCCCCCGCGCAGCTCGCCGGATTCGCCGGCCAACACGCCGGCAGCCGCAGGCTGCTGGGGCAAATTATATTCAGAATGAATGAGTTAGGCAAAATATCCCAGAAATTGGTCGCGAGCGACCAAGTCTCGATCATACAGGTGGATGACGGCGTTGCCGGCCAGCGGATCGACAATTTTTTGCTGAAAGTCTGCAAAGGGGTGCCGAAAAGTCACATTTACCGGATCCTGCGCAGCGGGGAAGTGCGGGTCAACAAGGGGCGTGTCGACGCGAAATATCGTCTCGTCACGGGCGATCTCGTCCGCGTGCCCCCGATTCGCGTCGCGCTGAGCGAGGCGGCCGCATTCGTACCGGCGGCGCCGGCCGCCGAGTTTCCGGTGCTGTTCGAAGACGAATACCTGCTCGTCATCGACAAACCGGCCGGCGTGGCGGTGCACGGGGGCAGCGGCGTCGCGTTCGGCGTCATCGAACAAATGCGCGAGGCGCGGCCGCTCGGCAAGTTTCTCGAACTCGTGCATCGGCTCGATCGCGAAACCTCGGGCGTGCTGATGCTCGCGAAAAAGCGTGTCGCGCTCGTCGGCTTGCACGAACAGATTCGCGAGAACCGCATGGACAAGCGCTATTACGCCTGCGCGCACGGCGAATGGGCGCCGGATTGGGGGCAGCGGCGCGCGGTCAAGGCTGCGCTCACGAAATACCTGACGGCCGACGGCGAGCGTCGCGTGCGTGTCGATCCGGATGGGCTTGCGTCACATACCGTGTTCAATCTCGTCGAGCGGTGGCCCGGCTATGTGCTCGTCGAAGCGGAGCTGAAAACGGGGCGCACCCACCAGATTCGCGTGCATCTCGCGCATCTCGGCTTGCCGATCGTCGGCGATGCGAAGTACGGCGATTTTGCGCTGAACAAGGCGCTGGCGCGCGCGGACGCCCGGCCGGGGCTCAAACGCATGTTTTTGCACGCACACCGCTTGAGTCTCCTGCATCCGGTCACAGGCGAGCCGCTGACGTTCGAAGCGCCATTGCCCGCGCAATGCCGGCGTTTTCTGGATCAACTGAACGAATCGACCGACGAGGCGCGAGCCGATGGCCCGAGAACTCTTTGACCTGATCGTTTTCGATTGGGACGGCACGCTGATGGATTCCACCGCGCACATCACGCGCAGCATCCAGGCGGCATGCCGCGATCTCGGGCTGCCCGTGCCGGCCGACGAGGCGGCGAGCTACGTGATCGGACTCGGGTTGCGCGACGCGCTGCAAATTGCGGCGCCGACGCTCGACCCGAGCGGGTATCCGCGTCTAGCTGAGCGCTACCGCTATCACTTCCTGCTCAAAGACGCGCAGATCGCGCTTTTCGATGGGGTGCGCGAGTTGCTGGAAGAGTTGCGCGATGCGGGCTATCTGCTCGCGGTGGCCACCGGCAAGAGCCGGGTCGGGCTGAATCGCGCGCTCGACGGCGCGGGCCTCTGGCGGATGTTCGACGGCACGCGTTGCGCGGACGAGACCTTCTCGAAGCCGCACCCGGCCATGCTGCATGAGCTGACGCGCGAATTGGGGCAGGATCTCGCCCGCACGGTCATGATCGGCGATACGACGCACGATCTGCAGATGGCGCAAAACGCCGGAACGGCAGGCATCGGCGTGGCTTACGGCGCGCATCGGGCCGATGCGCTCGAGGCGCTCGCGCCGCGGTTCGTGGCCGACAGCGTGGCGACGCTGGCCGCTTGGCTCAGGGAGCACGCATGAGCGACGCTCGGCCGCAGGGCGGTCGGGCCGAGGGCCCCGACGCGGTGCGCGTGTGCGCCTCCGGCGCGCTCGTCGATGGCGGGGCGGGCGTGCGCGTTGCGGCGCGCTACGACGGGCAGGACGCTGTGGTTTTTTTCGTGCGCTACGGCGAGGCCGTCTACGGATACCTGAATCAGTGCGCGCACGTACCGATGGAGCTCGACTGGGTCGAGGGCCAGTTCTTCGAATCGTCAGGCTTATACTTGATGTGCGCCACCCATGGCGCCATCTATGCGCCGGATAGCGGGCGCTGCGTCGGCGGGCCGTGCCGCGGCGGCCGCTTGCGGCCCGTGACGGTCGAAGAGCGCGAAACGCCCGATGGCCGGGCGGTATTCTGGCTTCCGGACGAATCGCTTCGTCCTGCTCCCGAGTAGGGTACAAAGCGGGGCCGGGCATCGGTTCCCGCCCTCATTCACTTCCTTTCCTCTGCGGCGATTCATCATCGAGCATGACCGACAATTTGACTCCTGAATCCGGCGAGAACGCCGATCGCCCCTCCGGCGCCGCACCCGCGCCGCAGACGCCGCCTTCGCGCGAGCCCAACTGGGAGCGCGCCGTTCTCGAGCGCGTGGCGCTCGCCGCCGTTCGAGAGCAGCGGGCCGCGCGGCGCTGGCGGATCTTTTTCCGCTTCGCGTTCCTGTTCGTGCTGGCGCTCATCGCATTCGCGTTGTTCTACGTGCCGGGCGAAAAGGTCGCGGTGGCCGGCCGCCACACCGCGCTCGTCAGGATCGACGGCGAGATCGCCTCGGACAAGAACGCCAACGCCGAAGACGTCGCCACGTCGTTGCGCCGGGCCTTCGAAGACACGGACACGGCAGGTGTCGTGCTCCAGATCAACAGTCCCGGCGGCTCGCCCGTGCAAGCGGGCATGATCAACCGCGAAATTCGCCGTCTGCGGTCGAAATACCCGTCGATCCCGCTTTATGTCGTCGTGGGGGACATGTGCGCATCGGGTGGTTATTACATCGCCGCGGCCGCGGACAAGATCTACGTCGACCGTGCAAGTATCGTCGGCTCGATCGGCGTGTTGATGGACGGTTTCGGCTTTACAGGGTTGATGGACAAGCTGGGCATCCAGCGGCGCCTGCATACGTCGGGTGCCAACAAGGGCTTTTTCGATCCGTTCTCGCCCGAAACGCCCGCCATGAACGAGCACGCGCAAGTGATGCTCGACGCGATCCACCGGCAGTTCATCGAGGCCGTGCGCGAAGGCCGTGGCAAGCGGTTGCACGAGACGCCCGATCTGTTCTCGGGGCTCTTTTGGACCGGCGAAAAGAGCGTCGAGCTGGGCCTGGCGGACGGCATTGGCGATACGGGTTACGTCGCGCGCGACGTCATCAAGGCGCCGCGCGTCGTCGATTACACGGTGAAGGAGAGCATTTCCGATCGGATCGCCCGCAAGTTCGGCACCGCCTTCGGTGCCGCAGCCGTGCACGCGCTGGCGGGTGCCGGCGTATCGCTGCGCTGATAGCGCCGCCTTGCTCGCGGCCGGTTCAGGTCGCGAGCAGCAGAAAGATGGCGGGCCGCTTGTGCAGTTCGGGCGCACCGGCCTTTTTCCAGGCCGACACGGGCCGGCTCACGATCGTTTCGGTCTCGAGCGTCAGGTCGACGGCAACGGCGACGAGCGTCGACGGCGCGCAGCCGGCCAGTATCGCCTCGAGCAGCGCGCGATTGCGGTACGGCGTCTCGATGAATATCTGCGTTTCCCTGGCCTTGCGCGAGTGCGCTTCGAGCTCGCGCAGCTTGCGCGTTCGTTCGCCGGCATCGACCGGCAGGTATCCGTGAAAGGCGAAACGCTGACCGTCGAGGCCCGATGCCATCAGCGCAAGCAGGATCGAACTCGGTCCGACGAGCGGTACGACCTTGATGCCGCGCTCGTGCGCGCGGCGCACCAGCAGCGCCCCCGGGTCCGCGACGGCGGGACACCCCGCCTCCGAGACGAGGCCCGCGTCGGCACCCGCGAGCACGGGGCCGAGCAATTGCTCGATGCCGACGGCCGGCGTGTTGACGTTCAGCTCGCGAATCTCGATTTCCTGTATCGGGCGTTCGGTACCGACGCGCTTCAGAAACGCGCGCGTCGTTTTCGCGTTTTCTCCGATGAAGTAGCGCAGTTGCGCGGTGCGCGCAATGACACTGGCCGGAAGGACGGTCGCGAGCGCGGTGGCGTCGCCGTCGCCCAATGCGTTCGGAATCAAATAGAGGGTGCCGCTCATTGCACACCTCGCGCGGTGCCGAAAAGCGGATAGCCGGCGGTTCGCAGCATGCGGGTGAGTGCGATCAGCGGCAGGCCGACGAGCGCAGTCGGGTCGTCGGAGTCGATGGCGTCGACGAGCGCGATGCCGAGCCCTTCGGCTTTCGCGCTGCCGGCGACATCGTATGGCGTCTCGGCAAGCAAGTAGGCCTCGAGCTCCTCTTGCGGCAAGTCGCGAAAGCGTACGCGCGTGACGACGTCCTCGATCTGGACGATGTCGCGCGCGGCGTCGAACAGCGTGAGCGCACTATGGAATTCGACGGTGCGCCCACGCATCTCTTTCAATTGAGCGAGCGCAGCCTCGTGGCCGCCGGGCTTGCCGATCTGGCGTCCGTCGAACGTGGCGACCTGATCGGAGCCGATGACGAGCATGCCGGCCGCCCCCGGCGAGTCAGGGGTATCGGCTGCGCGTGCGGCGACGGCGCGGGCCTTGGCCTCGGCGAGCCGCAGCGCCGTGGCGGCCGGTGCTTCTCCGGGATGAGGCGTTTCGTCGAGTGACGGCGCGGCCACCTCGAACGGGATGCGCAGCCGCTCGAGCAGCGCGCGGCGATAGGGCGAGCTCGAAGCGAGAATGAGGCGCGGCAGCTGGGCGGATCGAATCGACATCCGGGGTGACCTGTTAAGTATTTGACGGGAAACGGCAAAAGCATTATTCTAGCTGGCTTTTCACGGCCAGTTCGCGCCTTCGGCCGAGGAGCGTGTTCATGACTCAGCAGGCTGGTAAATCAGGCGGTGCAGGCGGCGTCGTGGATCCGCGCGCGCTCGACGTATTCGAATTCGCGCGAAGCGGGCGGCAGGCCGCCGGCGGTTTGCGGATATCGCAATTGCCGCGGTTGTCGAACGAGGTGCCGGCCGATGCCCGCGAGCGGGAGGCGTCGTTCACCTGGCAAGCCGAGGGTTCGACGCAACCGGAACTGCAGGACGACGGCAGCGAGGCCCCACAGCCGTATTTGCGGCTGGCGGTGCACGGTTCGGCCTGGCTCGAATGTCAGCGTTGCCTCGCGCCGTACGAGCAGTCGTTCGATGTCGATGCCACTTATCGGCTCGTCGAGACGGAGGAAGAGGCCGAGGCTTATCCGCTCGATGACGATGAACTCGACGTGATCGTTGGCTCGCGCCAGTTCGATCTCGTCGATTTGATCGAAGAGGAACTGTTGTTGTCGTTGCCGCTCGTTCCCAAGCACGACGTATGTCCGCAGGTACACGAGAGCTTGAGCTCCGGAGCCGGCGGGGAATTGGCGGGCGAGGCGGGCGAGCAATCGTCGGATGAAGGCGAGGGTGGCAAAGACGGTGAAGGCGGCAAGCCGAATCCGTTTGCGGCGCTCGAAGCATTGAAGCGCGACGGCGGTACGGGCGGCAATACGCACTGACCGTACCGTGCGGCGCATGAGTGGAACGCGCGGCAGCACGCGAGGGCCCGGCCTGATGGCCAGTGGCATTGCGCCTGTTGCGCTGTGTTAGAATCCCGAAAATTTTTAGGAGTTACCATGGCAGTTCAGCAAAACAAGAAGTCGCCGTCGAAGCGCGGCATGCACCGCTCGCACGATTTCCTGAATGCAGCGCCGCTCGCCGTCGAACCGAGCACGGGCGAGGTGCATCTGCGTCACCACGTCAGCCCGAATGGCTACTACCGCGGCAAGAAAGTCGTCAAGACGAAAAACGACTAATCGCGATCGGTGCGATGCTTGTCCGGCTCGGTCGCGCATCGCGTGGCCGGCGGCTTGTCGGACCGCTTGTCTGACATTTTCCCGGTTCAACGAAAAGGCGGCATTCAACTGCCGCTTTTTTGCGTCGACTGGAATGCGCGCGCTTTGCGTGCCGACTCCAGTTTCATGCACCGCGCCTGAAATTCGCCGCAGTCAATGACCATAAAGCTCACGATCGATTGCATGGGTGGCGATCACGGCCCGTCCGTGACCGTTCCCGCTGCCGTCAGCTTCGTTCGCTCGCATGCCGACGCCCACCTCGTGCTCGTCGGCCTCGAAGCCCCGATCCGCGCTCAACTGAAGAAGCTCAAAGCACAGGATCTCGACGCCCTGTCCGTCGTCGCGGCATCGGAAGTCGTCGCCATGGACGATCCCGTCGAAGTCGCGCTGCGCAAAAAGAAAGATTCGTCGATGCGCGTCGCGCTCAACCTCGTGAAAGAGGAGGCGGCGCAGGCCTGCGTGTCGGCCGGCAACACGGGCGCGCTGATGGCTGTGTCGCGTTACGTGCTGAAGACGCTCGCGGGCATCGAGCGGCCGGCGATCGCGTCGGCGCTGCCCAACCCGCATGGCTACACGATGATGCTGGACCTCGGCGCGAACGTCGATTGCGAGCCGCAGCACCTGCTGCAGTTCGCCGAAATGGGACACGCGCTCGTCTCGGCGCTCGAAGGCAAGGAGCGGCCGACGATCGGGCTGCTCAATATCGGCGAAGAGGTGATCAAGGGCAACGAAACGATCAAGCGCGCGGGCGAACTGCTGCGGGCGAGCACGCTCAACTTCTACGGCAACGTCGAAGGCAACGATATCTACAAGGGCACGACCGACGTGATCGTCTGCGACGGTTTCGTCGGCAATGTCGCGCTGAAGACGTCGGAGGGTCTCGCCCAGATGCTATCCGAAATCATTCGCGAAGAATTTGGCCGCTCGCTGCTCACGAAATTGATGGCGTTGCTCGCGCTGCCGGTGCTGCTGCGTTTCAAAAAGCGTGTCGATCATCGGCAGTACAACGGTGCGGCGTTGCTCGGTCTACGCGGTCTCGTGATCAAGAGCCACGGTTCGGCGGATGCCTACGCGTTTGAGTGGGCTATCAAACGGGGGTATGATGCCGTCAAAAATGGCGTCCTCGAACGCCTAGCGCGCGCGATGGAAGAAAACGCCTACCCGCTCGAGCAGGCCGCGCGCGATGCGGGCGGCGCCGGCTCCGCGAATGCTCCAGGCCGCTCGGCCGAGCCCTACGCTGCGGTATCTTCGAAAGCATAATGGCCCAATCGACAATCTATTCCCGCGTGCTCGGCACCGGCAGTTATCTGCCGGCCAACCGCGTCACGAATCAGGACCTGGCGGAGCGTCTCGCCGAGCATGGTGTGGAGACCAGCGACGAATGGATCGTCGCGCGCACGGGCATCCACGCGCGCCACTTCGCCGCGCCCGATCAAACGACTAGCGATCTCGCCCTCGCGGCATCGCTGCGCGCCATCGAAGCGGCCGATATCGATCCGCAGTCGATCGACCTCATCGTCGTGGCCACATCCACGCCCGATTTCGTTTTTCCGAGCACCGCGTGCTTGTTGCAAAACAAGCTGCAAATCAAGAACAACGGCGCCGCGTTCGACATCCAGGCCGTCTGCTCCGGTTTCGCGTATGCGCTTGCCACCGTCGACGCACTCATCCGCAGCGGTCAGCATCGCACGGCGCTCGTGGTCGGTGCCGAGACGTTTTCGCGCATTCTGGACTTCGACGACCGCACCACCTGCGTGCTGTTCGGCGATGGCGCCGGTGCCGTGATTCTGTCCGCATCGGAAGAGCCCGGTGTGCTCGCCAGCGCGTTGCATGCCGACGGCAGCCACGCGGACATCCTCTGCGTCCCGGGGCATGTCAACGGCGGCGCCGTGGCGGGTAACGCCTTTCTCCATATGGATGGTCAAGCCGTATTCAAGCTCGCCGTGCATGTGCTCGAAAAAGTTGCCGTGGAGGCGCTCGAGAAGGCGCATCTGTCGCCCGACCAGGTCGATTGGCTAATTCCGCACCAGGCCAATATCCGTATCATGACCAGCACGTGCCGCAAGCTGCGTCTGCCGCTGGAACGCATGGTCGTGACCGTCGGCGAGCACGGCAATACCTCCGCCGCATCGATTCCACTCGCGCTCGACCTCGCCGTGCGCGACGGGCGCATCAAGCGCGGTCAGACCGTTCTGATCGAAGGCGTCGGCGGCGGCTTTACCTGGGGCGCGTCCGTTATCCGCTACTGATGCAGGGGGGTGCCGCGGTATTCGGCTGCGGCGCTCGAACCAAGCCTCTGGCGCGCTCTGCCATGCCGCGCGCGTATCCCTTATGACCTCGGCAACTGGGGACGATATGAAATTTGCGTTTGTTTTTCCGGGACAAGGTTCTCAAGCTGTCGGCATGTTGAACGCGTTCGCCGATCGCGCGGTCGTGCGTGAGACGCTCCAGGAAGCGTCCGACGCGCTTGGGCAGGACCTCGGCAAGCTGATCGCCGACGGCCCGGCGGATGAATTGAATCTGACGACGAATACCCAGCCCGTCATGCTGAGCGCCGCCTATGCGATCTATCGCGCCTGGCGCGACGCCGGGGGGGCGGTTCCGGCAATCGTGGCGGGCCATAGTCTCGGCGAGTACACGGCGCTCGTCGCCGCCGGCGCGCTCGCCTTTCGCGATGCCGTTCCGCTCGTGCGCTTTCGCGCGCAGGCAATGCAAACGGCGGTGCCCGTCGGGATCGGCGGCATGGCGGCCATTCTCGGTCTCGATGACGACACGGTTCGCGCGGTCTGTGCCGAAGCGGCCGCGCAAAGCGCAGGCGTCGTGGAGGCCGTGAACTTCAATGCACCGGCACAGGTCGTGATCGCCGGTCACAAGGCCGCCATCGAAAAAGCCTGTGAGCTGGCCAAAGCGAAGGGCGCAAAACGCGCATTGCCATTGCCGGTGTCCGCGCCGTTTCACTCGTCGTTGCTCAAGCCCGCTTCCGATCGGCTGCGCGAGTACCTCGCCAGCGTGGAAGTGAGCGTTCCGCAAATCCCCGTCATGAACAATGTCGATGTCGCCACGGCCATGGAGCCTGCCGCGATCAAGGATGCGCTCGTGCGCCAGGCGGCCGGACCCGTCCGCTGGGTCGAATGCGTGCAGGCGATCGCCAAGGCGGGCGCGACGCACGTCATCGAATGCGGCCCCGGCAAAGTGCTGGCCGGCCTGACGAAGCGCATCGATGGCAACCTCGTCGGCGGCGCAATCGTCGATCCGGCCTCGCTCGAAGAGACGCTCAAGCTCGTCGCCGGTTAAGCGGCGGCAGGGACGGGGCGGGGCTGCCCCGCGGGCGAGCGGCGCGTACCGTTCACCCATTTTTGCGATACAGATCCAACGTCCGGGCGCGGCATGAGCCGAGCGCCGATGCGGGCGGATTACTCGGATAGAACATGGAAAAAGCACTCGACAAACAGACCGCCCTCGTCACGGGCGCCTCGCGCGGCATCGGGCGCGCCATTGCGCTGGAGCTCGCGCGGCAAGGCGCCACGGTAATCGGCACCGCCACGAGCGAAGCCGGTGCGAAGGGCATCGACGAAGCATTTGCGGCTGCGGGCGTCGCCGGGCGCGGTGCGGTATTGGATGTGCGCGACGCGGCGGCGGTCGATGCGCTCATCGATGCCACGGTCAAGGAATTCGGTGCGCTGAACGTGCTCGTCAACAATGCAGGCATCACGCAGGACCAACTGGCCATGCGGATGAAGGACGACGAGTGGGACGCCGTGATCGACACGAACCTGAAAGCCGTCTTTCGGTTGTCGCGCGCGGTATTGCGACCGATGATGAAGGCGCGTGGCGGTCGCATCATCAATATCACCTCGGTGGTCGGCTCGGCGGGCAATCCCGGACAGGTGAACTATGCGGCGGCCAAGGCCGGCGTGGCGGGCATGACGCGTGCGCTCGCGCGCGAGATCGGCAGCCGCGGCATCACGGTCAACTGCGTGGCGCCGGGCTTCATCGACACCGACATGACGAAGGTGCTGCCCGAGGAGCAGCAAACGGCGCTCAAGACCCAGATTCCGCTCGGACGGCTCGGCAGCCCCGAAGACATCGCCCATGCGGTGGCGTTCCTGGCCTCGCCGTTCGCGGGCTACATCACGGGCACGACGCTGCACGTCAATGGCGGCATGTATATGTCGTAACCGAATTCAGGTACCATCCGCGCCTTGGTGGCTCCGACTCTAAAAGGCGCCTTCGGCGCGGCCCATCGGCTAGTCTTGCGCGCGCTTTTTTGCCAGAGCAAACCTGATAAAATGCGCGCACTTGGATTTTTGAACTTTTTTCCCTCGGAGGGGTAATGGACAACATCGAACAGCGCGTCAAGAAGATCGTCGCCGAACAACTGGGCGTCGCGGAAGCCGAAATCAAGAACGAAGCCTCGTTCGTGAATGACCTCGGCGCGGACTCGCTCGACACGGTCGAACTCGTCATGGCACTCGAAGACGAATTCGGCATGGAAATTCCCGACGAGGAAGCGGAAAAGATCACGACGGTCCAACAAGCGATCGATTACGCGCGCGCCAACGTCAAGGCCTAAGGCCTGTCGCATACTTCCCGCACTGCCCGCGTCCGACGCGCGAGTCGCATCAGATGCCTAAGCGGGTGCCGAATTCATAGCCACAGGGCTCACAGGGGCAGGTCCCTGTGGCCGCTGTGGCTTTTGCTTTTGTCATTTATGAAAAAGGGGTTATCGTGAGCCGCCGTCGTGTTGTCGTTACTGGCCTGGGGCTGGTGTCGCCTGTTGGCAATAATGTCGCCGACGGGTGGGCCAATCTGGTGGCCGGCAAGTCCGGCATCGCCACCATCACGAAGTTCGACGCTGCGAACTTCTCGACCCGCTTCGCCGGCGAAGTGAAGGGTTTCAACGTCGAAGACTACATGCCGGCCAAAGAGGCCCGCCATATGGATACGTTCATCCATTACGGCATGGCGGCCGGGGTTCAGGCGATGCAAGACAGCGGCCTCGAGGTGACGGAGGCGAACGCCGAGCGTTTCGGCGTCGTCGTCGGTTCGGGCATCGGCGGGTTGCCGCTGATCGAAGTCACGCAGACGGAGCTGCTCAATCGCGGCCCGCGGCGTATTTCGCCGTTCTTCGTGCCGGCTTCGATCATCAATATGATCTCGGGGCATCTGTCGATGAGGTTCGGCCTGAAGGGCCCGAACCTCGCGCTCGTCACCGCCTGCACGACAGGCCTGCACTGCATCGGCGAGGCTTCGCGCCTCATCGAGTACGGCGATGCCGACATCATGCTGGCGGGCGGCGCGGAAGCGACGGTCTCTCCGCTCGGCATCGGCGGCTTTGCGGCCGCGCGTGCGCTCTCGCAGCGCAACGACGATCCCGCTACGGCGAGCCGTCCGTGGGACAAGGATCGCGACGGTTTCGTGCTCGGTGAAGGCGCCGGTGTCATGGTGCTCGAGGAGTACGAGCACGCGAAGGCGCGCGGGGCGAAGATCTATGCGGAAGTCGCCGGCTACGGGATGAGTGCGGACGCTTATCACATGACGGCGCCGCTCGAAGACGGCGACGGCGCGCGCCGCTGTATGCAGGCCGCGCTGCGCAATGCCGGCGTCAATGCCGACGAAGTCAACTACGTCAACGCGCACGGCACGTCCACGCCGCTCGGCGATATCGCCGAAACGACCGGTATCAAGCGGGCGCTCGGCGAGCAGGCCAAGCGCGTGATCGTCAATTCGACGAAGTCGATGACGGGCCATCTGCTCGGCGGCTCGGGCGGTCTCGAGTCGGTCTTCACGGCGCTCGCCGTGCATCATCAGGTGTCGCCGCCGACGATCAATCTCTTCAACCAGGACCCCGAGTGCGATCTCGATTACTGCGCCAATACGGCGCGCGATGCGAAGATCGACGTGGCGCTGAAGAACTCGTTCGGGTTCGGCGGCACCAACGGTACGCTCGTGTTCAAGCGGGTGTAAGCGATCGGCGAGCCATTGGCCGATAGTCGCGCTACGCTGGCGGCGTATTCGCCGTCAGCGGTTGTTGCGCTGCGGCGTTCGTCTGCACTCCTCGCGGCAACGCTCGGGTTCGCCTCGGTCGCCGCGTTCGGCCTTTATGCGATGCTGGCACCGCTCGCGGGCGCCGCGGCCGGGCTCGTACTATCCCTGGCGTGCTACGCCGCGCTGATGCTCGTGGCGCGTGCGCAGCTGTGGGGGCGGGTCGTCGCGCTCGGTATCGAGTCCGACTCGATCGCCGCCTACGATCGCCGGGGGCATACTCTTGTGCGTGGCCCCATCGTGGGCTGCACTCAGTGGGCGAACCGCCTGCTCGTCGTCGCCATCCGGCCGGAGGGGCGAATCCGGGCGGCATCCCTCGTCGTCGCAGCGGATTCGCTCGATGCCGAGACGTTCCGCTCGCTGGCCGTGCGGGCGCGCAACGCCGCGCATCACCATCTGTAAAGACAGTAACGGCCGTTACAGATGCGGCATGCCGCGTTGATGGGGACGCTACAATAGCGCTCCCGCGAAGCGCATCTTTCCAGGCAAACGGACCCATTCAGTGAGCGAAAAAGAAATTGACCAGGTGCTGGTCGAGCGCGTGCAAAAGGGCGATAAAGCCGCGTTCGAACTCCTGGTCGCCAAATACCATCGCAAGATCATTCGGCTGATCTCGCGCCTCGTGCGCGATCCCGCCGAGGTCGAGGATGTCGCTCAGGACGCGTTCATCAAGGCCTATCGTGCCTTGCCGCAATTCCGCGGCGAGTCGGCCTTCTATACCTGGCTGTACCGCATCGCGGTGAACACGGCCAAGAACTATCTGGCGACGCAAAGCCGGCGTGCCCCCACTTCGACCGAAGCTGACGCGGAAGAGGCTGAAACTTTCTCGGACGCCGATCAACTAAGGGATATCAACACGCCCGAGTCGATGTTGATGAGCAAGCAGATCGCCCAGACGGTCAACGCCGCGATGGCGCTGCTGCCGGAGGAATTGCGCGTGGCGATTACACTGCGCGAGATCGAAGGCTTGAGTTACGAGGAAATCGCCGAAATGATGGGGTGCCCGATCGGCACCGTGCGTTCGCGTATTTTTCGCGCACGCGAGGCGATTGCGGCAAAATTGCGTCCGTTGCTGGATACGCCGGAAGGAAGGCGCTGGTAGAACCGGCGGCGCTTGAAGTACTGGCGTGGCGGCGGACATGGGTAGGTAGATTACGGGGTGTTCGTGAGATGGGGAGCGTCATGGGGTCGGTCTCGATGCAATCGCAAGTGGGCTCGCGCAGCGAGCATCTATCTGCCGTTGTGGATGGTGAATGGGCTGGTGGGCCCGGGCATATCGGCGAATTTCTTGCGGAGCTGAGCGGCGCCGAGCGCGCCGCGTGGTCCGAGTACCACCTCATCGGTGATGCGTTGCGCTCGGACGACCTGGCTGTGCATCCGGTCGCGAGCAGCAACTTTTTGCGCGGTTTCGCGGTCCGGCTCGAAGCCGAACCGCATGTGCTGGCACCCGCCGCGGTTGGCGCGCGTGCATCGGCGCTGCGGGCAGTGAAGCGGCGCGTGATTCCGGGGCTCGCCGTGGCCGCCGCTGCAGCGACGCTGAGCTGGATCGTGCTGCCTCAGCTGCAGCGCGCGGATGCCCCGCACGCCGCAGTACAGATGGCCGCTCAGCCTGCCCGCCACGATGCCGCGCTTCAAGTGGCCGCTGCGGGCGGCCCGGCCGGCTCCGACGGCAACATCATTCGCGATGCAGGGCTCGACCAATACCTCGAGGCGCACCAGCAGTTCGCGCAGCAGCCGATGGTGCCGGGTTCGGCTCCGTTCATTCGCGCCGCCGCGATGACGACGCAAGGTCAATAAACTGATGCCGACCTCGCGAGCAGGGCGTCTTGCCGCCTCGGCGCGGCGGCGCGTCGCATTGTTTTCCGTGGCTGTGTTGTTGCCGGTGGCGCCAGGGGCATTCGCGCAGACCGGGACGGCCCCAGCCTCCGACTCCGCCACCGCAGCCGCCGTCCACGAGCGCGCCGCGGCCTGGCTCGACAGGATTCCGCGCGCGGCGCAGCAGGAAAATTACGAGGGCGTGTTCGTTTATCAGCGCGGCACGTTCGTCCAGTCTTCGCGTATCGCGCACTATGCGACGCGCGGCGACGGCGAGTTCGAGTCGCTCGAAAGCCTCGACGGCAAGCCGCGCAAACTTCTGCGCCATGACGACAGCCTCTACACGTTCGTCCCGGAACGCCATCTTTGCATCCTCGAACAGCGCCAGAACAAGGATTCGTTCCCGGCTTTGCTGAGCGAAAGCGGGCAGCAGGTGCTGGCGACTTACGAGCCGAAGCTGCTGGGCCCCGATCGAGTTGCCGGCATCGATGCGCAAGTGATCGAGCTCGACCCCAAAGACGCCTATCGCTTTACCTACAAGTTCTGGACCGATGCGAAGACGGGGCTTTTGCTGCGGGCCCAGACGCTCGACGCGAGCGCGCAGGTCCTCGAGCAGATATCGTTCACGCAGTTGCGCATCGGCGTACCGGTCAACAAGGCGCCGATTGCGGCGGGCATCCGTAATACGGCGGGCTGGACGCTCGTTCGCCCCCCGTTGCAGCCCGTCGATATGGAGGCGCAAGGCTGGCGGTTCGGTCCCGAAGTACCGGGTTTTCGTAAGATTCGCGAGTTGCGGCGGCCGATGGCGGCCCGCGAAGCCGGCGCGCCGCCGATTCCGGTCGATCAGGCAGTGTTTTCGGATGGCCTCGCGACGGTGTCCGTTTTCGTCGAACCCGTCGAGAAAAGCTCGCGCAAGGAGGGAGCCGGCGCGAGCGGCGCGACGCATGTGCTCGTCACGCGGCACGGGGATTACTGGATCACCTTGCTCGGCGAGGTTCCGCAAGGCACACTGCAGCTCTTTGCCTCTGCCATAAAATACCCGGGCAAGTAACACTTCGGTCGATCCCTTTATGACGATTCATTCGGTGCGCAACTTTCTCGCGGCCGCGGCGATGCTCGCGTGCCTGCCGCTCATTTCGCCTGCGGCAGCGGCCTCGCCGGCGGCCAATCTGCCCGATTTCACGGATCTCGTCGACAAGGTCGGACCGGCCGTCGTCAATATCCGCACGACCGCGCGCGTGTCGAGTTCGCCGACTCAGCGGGCGCTGCCCCCCGGCGCCGACGAAGGCGACATGTCCGAGTTCTTCCGGCGCTTCTTCGGCATTCCGTTGCCCAATACGCCGAACGCACCCAACGCACCGCGCGACCGGGGCGACCGGGGCGACAACGGCGGTGGCCAGGACGGCTCCGACAACGGCGATTCCGAACAAAGCGCGGGCGTGGGTTCGGGCTTCATTCTGTCGGCCGACGGCTACGTGATGACGAACGCACACGTCGTGGACGACGCGGACACCATCTACGTCACGCTGACGGACAAGCGCGAGTTCAAAGCCAAGCTGATCGGCGCCGACGACCGGACGGACGTGGCCGTCGTGAAAATCAGCGCCGCGAACCTGCCGACGGTGACGATCGGGGATTCGAACAAGGTCCGCGTCGGAGAGTGGGTCGTCGCGATCGGCTCGCCGTTCGGCCTCGACAACACGGTGACGGCCGGCATCGTCAGCGCAAAGGGACGCGACACGGGCGACTACCTGCCGTTCATCCAGACCGACGTTGCGGTCAATCCCGGCAACTCGGGTGGCCCGCTCATCGACATGCAGGGGCAGGTGATCGGTATCAATTCGCAGATCTATAGCCGAACCGGCGGCTTCATGGGCATCTCGTTCGCGATTCCGATCGACGAAGCGATGCGTGTGGCGGAACAGCTCAAGACAACGGGCAAGGTGGTGCGCGGACGTATCGCGGTGGCCATCGGCCAGGTCACGAAGGATGTCGCCGATTCGCTCGGGCTGCCGAAGGCGGGCGGCGCGCTGGTGAGCAGCGTCGAGCCGGGCGGGCCGGCGGACAAGGCGGGCATCCAGCCCGGCGACATCATCCTCAAGTTCAACGGCGTACCCGTCGAGGCGGAAACCGACCTGCCGCGCATGGTCGGCGATACGAAGCCCGGCACCAAGTCGACGGTCACGATCTGGCGCAAGGGCCACACGACCGAGCTGCCCGTCGTGGTCGCCGAGACGCCCACCGATAAAACGGTCAAAACCACGGAGCGTCGCGCGCCGCCGCCGAAAGCGCGGCCGCGCAACCTGCTTGGCGTCACGGTGGCCGACCTGCCAGCCGATCAGCAAAAGACGCTCAAGCTGCATAACGGCGGCGTGGAAGTGCAGAGCGTCGAAGGCCCGGCCGCGCGCGTCGGACTGCAAAAAGGCGACATCATCTTGCGCATCGGCGATACGGACATCGCGACGGCGAAAGATTTCGATCAGGCCGTGGCGCATCTCGATCCGCAAAAGACGGTAGCCGTGCTCGTGCGGCGCGGGGACAACACGCAGTTCGTGCCGATGCGCCCTCGCTCGGCGCCGGCTCCGAAGTGACGGGCGGCCCGCGGCTGACGCTGTATGGACGGGCCTGGTGTCATCTGTGCGACGACATGCTCGCGGCCCTTGCACCGCTTGCCGCCGAGTTCGGCGCGCAGGTCGACGTGATCGATATCGACAGCGATCCCGGACTCGAAGCGCGCTATGACGTACTGGTGCCGGTGCTCGTGCATGACGGCGTCGAGCTTTGCCATCACCGGCTCGATGCGGCACGGGTGCGCACGGCGCTCGCCGCAACGCGTACTCCACGATGAGCATCGGCGCGGGCACGGCACGCGCGCCCAGCAGCGTTTGTGCCATGCTTGTCGCCGAAATCCCCCGTCGGACGGCCATTTCAGCTAAAATAGCCCGGTTTTTCACGTACTTACGAGGCGTGCTCCGCGGTTGTCCGAGCGCGCCTTTTTTGCTTGATCGGCACTGAATGGATCATATTCGTAATTTCTCGATCATTGCGCACATCGACCATGGCAAGTCGACGCTCGCCGATCGCATCATCCAAATCTGCGGCGGCTTGTCCGACCGTGAAATGGAATCGCAAGTGCTCGATTCGATGGACCTCGAACGCGAGCGCGGCATCACCATCAAGGCTCAGACCGCGGCGCTCAGCTATCGCGCGCGCGACGGCAAGGTCTATAACCTGAATCTGATCGACACGCCGGGCCACGTCGACTTTTCCTACGAGGTGAGCCGCTCGCTGTCCGCTTGCGAGGGCGCACTGCTCGTCGTCGACGCGAGCCAGGGCGTCGAGGCCCAGACCGTCGCGAATTGCTACACCGCGATCGAACTCGGCGTCGAAGTCGTGCCCGTGCTCAACAAGATCGACTTGCCGGCGGCCAACCCCGAGAACGCGATTGCCGAAATCGAGGACGTGATCGGCATCGATGCGACCGATGCGGTGCGTTGCAGTGCCAAGACGGGGCTCGGTGTCGAAGACGTGCTCGAGGCCCTCATCGCGAAAGTGCCGGCCCCGAAGGGCGACCCGTCCGCGCCGTTGCAAGCCCTCATCATCGATTCATGGTTCGACAACTATGTCGGCGTCGTCATGCTCGTGCGCATCGTCAACGGCATGTTGCGCCCGAAGGACAAGATCAAGCTGATGGCGACCGATGCGCAATTTCCGGTCGAACACATCGGTGTGTTCACGCCCAAGTCGAAGAACCTCGAATCGCTTTCGGCCGGGCAGGTCGGTTTCATCATCGCGGGGATCAAGGAACTGACGGCCGCGAAGGTCGGCGATACGGTCACGCTCGCGGCGAAGCCGGCACCTGCGCCGCTGCCTGGGTTCAAGGAAGTCAAGCCACAGGTCTTCGCCGGGCTTTACCCCGTCGAAGCGAACCAGTACGACGCGCTGCGCGAATCGCTCGAAAAGCTCAAGCTCAACAACGCATCGTTGCAATACGAGCCCGAGGTTTCGCAAGCGCTCGGCTTCGGTTTTCGCTGCGGCTTTCTCGGCCTGCTCCATATGGAGATCGTGCAGGAGCGCCTCGAGCGCGAATTCGACATGGATCTCATCACGACCGCCCCGACGGTCGTCTATGAAGTCGTGCAGCGCGACGGTACGACGATGATGGTCGAAAATCCCGCGAAGATGCCCGACCCGTCGAAAGTCGAAGAGATTCGCGAGCCCATCGTCACGGTGAACCTCTATATGCCGCAGGACTATGTCGGCTCGGTCATCACGTTGTGCACGCAAAAGCGCGGCTCGCAGATCAACATGCAGTATCACGGCCGGCAGGTGCAGCTCACCTACGAAATTCCGATGGCCGAGATCGTGCTCGACTTCTTCGATCGCCTGAAATCCGTCTCGCGCGGCTACGCGTCGATGGATTACGAATTCAAGGAGTATCGCGCGTCCGATGTCGTCAAGGTCGACATGCTGATCAACGGCGACAAGGTCGATGCGCTTTCGGTGATCGTGCACCGCTCGCAGTCGCAGTATCGCGGGCGCGAAGTGGCGGCCAAGATGCGCGAGATCATTCCGCGTCAAATGTACGATGTGGCCATTCAGGCGGCCATTGGCGCGCATATCGTTGCGCGCGAAAATATCAAGGCATTGCGCAAGAACGTGCTCGCGAAGTGTTACGGCGGCGACATCACGCGCAAGAAGAAGCTCCTCGAAAAGCAAAAAGAAGGCAAGAAGCGAATGAAGCAGGTCGGGTCGGTCGAGATCCCGCAGGAGGCTTTTCTCGCAATCTTGCGCGTGGAAGACAAATAACAAAGGATCCCGACTTTCATGAATTTTGCACTGATTCTTTTTGTGCTGGTCATTTTGACTGGCGTGGCCTGGGTTGCCGACAAACTGATCTTTCTGCCGCAGCGGCGGCGCGCGGCCGATGCCGCGGTAGCCGAGTTCGATCGCCAGCAAGCCCGCGTCGGCGAACGCTTCGCCGACGAAAACGCTCCGCAAACCCGTGCGCGGCTGCGCGAAGAAAAGCTGCGCCAGCCCTGGTGGCTCGAATACACGGCAAGCTTTTTCCCGGTGATCCTCGTCGTGTTCCTCGTGCGCTCGTTCGTCGTCGAGCCGTTCAAGATTCCATCGGGTTCGATGGTGCCGACGCTGCTCGTCGGCGATTTCATTCTCGTCAATAAATACGAGTACGGTCTGCGGCTGCCGATCGTCAATACGAAGATCACGGCGGGGCGGCCGCTCGCACGCGGCGATGTCGTAGTGTTCCGCTATCCGAAGGACGAGTCGGTCGACTACATCAAGCGCGCGATCGGCCTGCCCGGCGACGTCGTCGCCTACCAGGACAAGAAACTCACGATCAACGGCCAGCCGGTGCCCGAGACGCCGCTGCCCGATTATTTCGATGAAGAGCGCATCGGTTACGCCAAGCGGTTCGAAGAGTCGTTCGGCTCGCGCAAGAACGCGATTCTGAACAATCCGGCAGTGCCGCCTTTCGTCATCGGCGCCGAGGACTTCCCGTATCGCGACAACTGCACCTACAACAGCCGCGGCGTCATCTGCAAGGTGCCGCCCGGACATTACTTCATGATGGGCGACAACCGCGATAACAGCGCCGACAGCCGCTATTGGGGTTTCGTGCCCGATGCCAACATCGTGGGCCGTGCGTTCTTCATCTGGATGAACTTCAGCAATCTGAAACGCATCGGCTCGTTCGAGTGATTACGAGGCCCGGCCTCGCCGGCCTCGCCGTTTCGTTCTCACTCTCGCTCGACACCGCGCCTCGCGTTCAATCGTGGCGTCGGATCGTTTTCGACGCCACGCGCGTTACGCTTTGCGCGCACCAACCACGCCCAATCGACCGGGCTGACGTGCGCGTTATACTCTGCACATGCCGCTATCTCCGCTGGAAAGCCGGTTGCGCTACGAATTTCGCAATGCGGAATTATTGCGCCAGGCGTTAACTCATCGCAGTCACAGTGCCTCGCACAACGAACGGCTCGAATTTTTGGGCGATTCCGTTCTAAATTGCGCGGTGGCCGCACTATTGTTTCAGCGATTCGGCAAATTGGACGAAGGCGATCTTTCCCGCGTGCGCGCCAACCTCGTCAAACAACAGTCGCTGTACGAGATTGCTCAGGCCCTTAATATCGCGGACAGCCTCCGGCTTGGCGAGGGAGAACTGAGAAGCGGCGGTTTCAGGCGCCCTTCCATCCTTGCGGACGCGTTCGAGGCAATTCTCGGTGCCATCTTCCTGGACGGCGGTTTCGAGGCCGCCCAGACGGTCATCAAGCGTCTGTACGTGCCGATTCTCGATCACATCGACCCGCGCACGCTCGGCAAGGATTCGAAGACGCTGCTGCAGGAGTACCTGCAAGGCCACAAGATCGCGCTGCCGACATACACCGTCGTGGCTACCCACGGTGCCGCCCACAACCAGCAGTTCGAAGTCGAATGCACGGTGCCGAAGCTCGAGGTGAAGGTCTCGGGGTCCGGTGCAAGCCGGCGTGCGGCCGAGCAGGCCGCGGCGAAAAAGGCGCTCGACGAAGTGCTGGCTCTGATGCCGGCCATGGGCGTAAAGACGAAGCGCTCGCGCGGCGCGCGTACGGCCAAGCAGGGTGAGCCCGAGGTCGTGCCGGGCGTGAAGGGCGTGCAGGCTGCGCTCGATCTGCGAACGCCCGAGCGAAAGGACAAAGCGGCGCGCGGCGAAGCCAGGGCCGCCACGGCGGACGCCGAATCGGCCGAGCGCGCGCCAGCCGTGCCGCCGGCGATGATCCGCGCGGCACACGTCGAGCACAAGCCCGCTTCGCGCGGACAAGGCGAGGCGCCGGCCAAGCCGGCGGAGGTGGCGGCCAAGGCGGACGCTTCGAACGTCGCGCCGGACGCGGCCGCCGGTGGCGATACGGAACTCGTCTCCGACATCGCCGGCGGTGCCCGGCCGCACGCGGCCGAACCCGATCATCCATGAGCGAAACCGTGCGTTCGTCGCCCCGAGCGAACGACGCACCCCTATCCGAACCGGCAGCCAGCCACATGAACGACCCCCTCTCCACCGGTTTTCGCTGCGGCATGATCGCGATCGTCGGCCGTCCGAACGTCGGCAAATCGACGCTGATGAACGCACTCGTCGGTCAGAAGATCAGCATCACGTCGCGCAAGGCGCAAACGACGCGCCATCGCATCACGGGTATCCATACGTTCGACGATGCTCAGTACATCTTTGTCGATACGCCGGGGTTCCAGACCCAGCACAGCGGTGCGCTGAACCGTTCGCTGAACCGTGCCGTGACGTCGACGCTCACTTCGGTCGATGCGATCCTGTTCGTCATCGAAGCCGGGCGCTTCGGTCCCGACGACCAGCGGGTACTCGATTTGATTCCGCCGTCGGTGCCGACGCTGCTGATCGCCAACAAGCTGGACCGTGTGGGCGACAAGAAAACGCTGTTCCCGTTTTTTCAGAAAATGGGCGCATTGCGCGATTTCAAAGAGATCGTTCCGCTCTCGGCCAAGCATACTGACGACATCACGCGATTGCTCGCGACGATCAAGCCGTATCTGCCGCAAGGCGAGCCGATCTATGGCGAGGACGATCTGACCGATCGCAGCGAGCGTTTCCTGGCCGCGGAGATTCTGCGCGAAAAGGTGTTTCGCTGGACGGGGGACGAACTGCCTTACACGAGCACGGTGCTCATCGAAAAATTCGAGACCGAGGGCCGTCTGCGTCGCGTGTTCGCGACGATTCTCGTCGACCGCGATTCGCACAAGGCGATGATCATCGGTCAGAAGGGCGCGAAGCTCAAGCAGATCAGCACCGAGGCGCGCCTGGACATGGAAAAACTGTTCGACGGGCCCGTCTACCTCGAGACTTTCATCAAGGTGAAGAGCGGGTGGGCCGATAACGAAGCCGGGCTGCGTGCCTATGGGTACGAATGACACGTGCGTGAGCGAATCGGCCCTCGGGCCGGGTGACGCGGACGGACAATCTGGCCACGGTGAACCCGAGGGCGGCAGCGCACCGACCAACGCCCCGCCGCGCCGGCGCGCCCGGCGTCAGGGCAGCCAGGCGCACGGGGAGTCCCGCGCTGACACCCGCACATCCGCGCGCGCGTCCGAATACCGCATCGCGGAGCAGCCGGCATTCGTCCTGCACAGCTATCCCTATCGCGAAACGAGTCTCGTCATCGATGTGTTTTCGCGCGATCACGGCCGGCTCGCGCTCGTGGCGAAGGGCGCGAAGCGTCCACATTCGGCATTGCGCGGCGTGCTTCAGACGTTCCAGCCGCTTTCCATGTCGTGGTCGGGCAAATCCGAAATGCGTACGCTGACGGGCGCCGAGTGGGTGGGCGGCATGCTGCCGCTTTCCGGCGACGCACTGTTGTGCGGCTTTTACGTCAACGAATTGCTCGTCAAGTTCTGCGCGCGCGAAGACCCGCATCCCCAGCTTTTCCATCACTACGTGGTCACGCTCACCCGGCTTGCGCACGATGAGCCGGCTGTGCAGGTGCTCCGTTCGTTCGAGCGGGTTCTGCTGCGCGAAACCGGCTATGCGATGGCCCTCGATCGCACGACCGCGCGCCGTGCGGTCAACGCCGCGGGCCGTTATGTCTTCGATCCCGAACGCGGCGTGTGCGAAGCGTCGCCCGATATGCCCGCCCACTGGCCCGTCGTCGCCGGACAGACCTTGCTCGATATGGAAAACGACGATTACCATCGCGTGCAGACTGTCGCGCAAAGCAAGACGCTCATGCGCTTTTTGCTCAACACCTATCTTGGCGGCGCGCCGCTTGCGACGCGCCAGATCCTGATCGACCTCCAGAATCTATGAGCTTTTTTCTTACGTCGCCCCTCGTGATCGATCTCGGTGTCAACATCGATCACGTTGCCACGCTGCGCAACGTGCGCGGCACGTCCTACCCCGATCCGATCGAGGCTGCGCTGCTGGCCGAGCATGCCGGTGCGGACGCGATCACGCTGCATCTGCGCGAGGATCGCCGCCACATCCGCGACGCCGACGTCCGAGCATTGCGTTCGCAGCTCACTACGCGGATGAACCTCGAGTGTGCCGTGACACAGGAGATGCTCGACATCGCGTGCGACGTCCGTCCGCACGATGTCTGTCTCGTGCCCGAAAAGCGTGCCGAGCTCACGACCGAGGGCGGGCTCGATGTCGCCGGCCATCTGGAAGCCGTGCGTTCGGCCTGCAGGCAACTGGCCGATGCGGGTGCGCGCGTGTCGCTTTTCATCGATGCGGACGAAGCGCAGATTCGCGCCGCTCACGATGCCGGCGCGTCCGTCATCGAGCTGCACACGGGACGCTATGCCGATGCGCATGACGAGCGCGAGCAACGCGCGGAGTACGAGCGGATCGTGCGCTGCGTTGCGCTTGGCGCGTCGCTCGGTCTGAAGGTCAACGCCGGCCACGGACTGCACTACACGAACGTTCAGCAGATCGCGGCGATCGAGGGCATCGTCGAGCTCAACATCGGGCATGCGATCGTCGCGCGCGCCGTGTTCACGGGATGGGAAAACGCTGTGCGCGAGATGAAAGCCATCATGGTAGCCGCGCGGCTCGCGGCCACGCACTGATTGGCCTTCGGGGCAAGCTGCAAGGACGAAAAAAACGCATGGCGATCTACGGCATCGGCACGGATCTCATCCAGGTAAGCCGCGTCGCGGCGGTGATGACGCGCACGAATGGGCGCTTCGCGGAAAAAGTATTGGGCCCGGACGAATTGCGTGTCTATCATGCCAGGCGCGCGCGCTCGGAAGCGCGGGGGCTGGCCTATCTGGCGACGCGCTTTTCGGCGAAAGAGGCTTTTTCCAAGGCAATCGGGCTCGGCATGCACTGGCCGATGACCTGGCGCGCGTTGCAAACACTGAACGAGGCGAGCGGCAAGCCGTTCGTCGTCGCGTCGGGAGAGCTCGCCGCGTGGCTCGCCGAGCGCGGTATCAGCGCGAGCGTGACCCTCAGCGATGAACGCGACTATGCCGTTTCCTTCGTCGTCGCCGAAACGGGCGCCCCGGCGGACTGAACGCACCGCACGCTTTCCTCTCCTTATTTTTCGCAACGGATCTCAATCGATGAAGCGGATTCCCGGGCCTGTCATGCTCGATGTCGAGAGCACGGTACTCAACGAAAACGATGTACGACGTCTCTCGCATCCCATGACGGGCGGCGTCATCCTGTTTGCCCGCCACTTCGAGGACCGCGCGCAGCTGAAGGCGCTGACCGACGCCATTCGCGCCGTGCGCGAGGAGCTCATCATCGCGGTCGATCATGAAGGCGGGCGCGTGCAGCGCTTTCGCACCGATGGCTTTACGGTGCTGCCGCCCATGCGCCGGCTGGGCGAGCTCTGGGACAAGGACGTGCTACTGGCGACGAAGGTCGCGACCGCGACGGGCTATATCCTGGCGTCCGAATTGCGCGCTTGCGGCGTGGACCTCAGCTTCACGCCTGTGCTCGATCTCGACTACGGTCATTCGCAGGTGATCGGCGACCGCGCGTTTCACCGCGATCCGCGCGTCGTAACCTTGCTCGCCAAGAGTCTGAGCCACGGCCTCGCGCTGGCGGGCATGAGCAACTGCGGCAAGCACTTCCCCGGGCATGGGTTCGCGACGGCCGATTCGCACGTGGCGTTGCCGACCGACGATCGCCCGCTCGATACGATCCTGCGTGACGACGCGGCACCCTATGGCTGGCTCGATCTCGCGCTCGGTTCGGTCATCCCGGCACACGTGATTTATACGCAAGTAGATGACAAGCCGGCCGGCTTCTCGCGCATCTGGCTCGAAGAAATCTTGCGCGGCAAGCTGGGCTTCACCGGTGCCATTTTCAGCGACGATCTGTCGATGGAGGCTGCGCGCGCGGGCGGTACGTTGACGCAAGCGGCCGCGGCGGCGCTGGCAGCGGGCTGCGACATGGTGCTCATCTGCAACCAGCCTCAAGCGGCCGAGACGGTGCTCGAGGAGCTCAGGTATGCGCCGTCGAAGGAATCGGGGCGCAGGATCGGTCAATTGCGCGGGCGCGGCAAGCCGCCCCGATGGGGCAAGCTCGTCGCGCGAGCCGACTATCAGGCCGCGCAAAGGCTGCTGCGCAGCACGCTGGGCTGACGCGACCCCGGTAGGCCGCGGCCTGATGCTCGGTTCAAGCCATCTTCATGCGCTGCAGCTTGTTGTAGAGCGTCTTGGGGCTGATGCCGAGCAGTGTCGCCGCGCGGTGGCGCGTGCCGCCGACCGCATCGAGTGTCGCGCGAATCAGCAAATCCTCGACATCCGAAAGCGGTGTGCCGACCGTCACCTGAACGCTGCCGCCGTTCAAACGCCGGCCGCCGATCGTGGCGGCCTCGTCGGCGCGCAGTGTGTCGACGATATCGTCCGAGACGTTGTAGGCGCGCCGCACGCGCTCATGGAGCTCGCGCACATTCCCCGGCCAGTCGTAACTGAGACATTCACGCATGAGGTTCGGCCCGATGCGCTTGTTGACGGTGGCGAGCCCGCTTGCGTTGATTTCGCGGTTGAGATCGTCGACGAGGGCTTCCGCCAGTAGCACCGCATCGTCGTCGCGCTCACGCAACGGCGGCAGCGCCACGGAAGCCGCATCGAGCCGCAGCCAAAGGTCCTCTCGCAAGACGCCTGCGTTGACCGCTTCGCGAGGCGGTTTGCGCATCGTCGCGACGATCCGGCAATCGAGACTGATCGGATTCGCGCCACCGACACGCGTATAGGTTTGCGAATCCAGCGCACGAACGAGCGTTTCTTGCTGCGCGAGCGGCAGCTCGGCGATCTCGTCCAGAAACAGCGTCCCGCCGGCCGCCTGCTCGAACAGCCCCGGCTCGCGCCGCTCTGCGCCGATACCGGGCTCCTGGCCGAGCAGGATGCTATCGAGCGGCCGATCGTTGTCGGTGTCGCGCGCGAAGCCGCGGCAATCGAAGACCACGAACGGACCCTTGCGACGCCGGCTCATCTCGTGCAGCGTGCGGGCGGCCACTTCTTTTCCGGCTCCGGCTTCGCCGGCAATCAGTACCGCACTTTCGGTGGGTGCGAGGCGCTCGATCGAATCGTAGACGTGCTGAATCGCATTGCTACGTCCTATCATCGGACCGAAGCGGCCGAGCCGGCGCAACTTCGCACGCAATGCCTGAACTTCCTCGGTGAGCTCGTAGGGCCGCGGAATGCGTGCAAGCAGGCTGCGCAGGCGCGGGATGTTGACGGGCTTGAGCAGGTAATCCCAAATGCCGTGGCGCAGCCCTTCGATCGCGCTTTCGACCGTCGCATTGCCGGTCATCACGATCACCGGCAGTACGCCATCCGGCTGGGCGGGGAGGTGCGAAAGGAGATCGAGGCCGCTGCCGTCGGGCAGGTTCAAATCGATGAGCACGACATCGGGAATGAAGCGGCTCAACGCGGCCCGCGCTTCGGCGAGCGAGACGGCGGTGTCGACGGAAAATCCGTCTGCTGCGACGATCGCGGACAGGCCGGACAGGCTGTTGGGATCGTCTTCGACAATCAGAGCATGTGGCATTGCGGGCGGCAATCAATCAATTCAAGGGAGCGGCTCGCCCGGCGGACCGGGCCGGGAGTGGGCCGGGGCTGGGCCGGCGGGCGAAAACGTGAGCCGCAGCGGCAATCATTGCGACAAGCAGGTTTCACGCCATAAACGTTTTTGCTTTCAAAACAGCGGGCTAGCAAAAAACGCCAGGCATCGCTGCGGGTTTGTCGGGCCAGGGACGGAAAAAACGACCGGTAAAGTTTTCTCAACCATACACCACTCATACGAAAAAAAAAGCGCCCCGATGGGGCGCCCGGATTCGGCAGGGTGCTTGCCCTTACTTTTTCTTTCAAACTGCTTACGCGCGGCTGCGGTATTCGTGCGTGCGCGTGTCGATTTCGATTTTGTCGCCGATGTTGCAAAAGAGCGGGACTTGCAGCTCGAACCCGGTATTGATCTTGGCCGTCTTGAGGACCTTGCCCGACGACGTATCGCCCTTCACAGCCGGTTCCGTGTAGATGATTTCGCGCACGACCGTGGTCGGCAGTTCGACGGAGATCGCCTTTTCGTTGTAGAACACGACTTCGCAGACCATGCCTTCCTGGAGATAGTTGAGCGCATCGCCCATCATCTCTTTTTCGACTTCGTACTGGTTGTAGTCGGCGTCCATGAACACGTACATCGGGTCGGCGAAGTACGAGTAGGTCACTTCCTTGCGGTCGAGCACGACGACGTCGAACTTGTCGTCCGCCTTGTAGACCGTTTCCATGCCCGCGCCGGTCAGCAGGTTCTTGAACTTCATCTTGACGACGGCGGCATTGCGGCCCGATTTGTTGTATTCGGCTTTCTGGACGACCATGGCATCGCTGCCGATCATCACGACGTTGCCCGTGCGGAGTTCTTGTGCGATCTTCATAAAAAACACTGTCCTTGCGAATGAGGTTTCCTGTTGCTCAACGGCATCGATCGCTTGAAGACATCGCTTGAAAACGCCAGACCGCCGTTGGAGATAACCGGTTATTTTAACTGGCTTTTTGCAAACTGCGCTAGGTTTGATGTGAGATCGCCGAGCGTCGCGAGCTCATCGGCCCAACTGGCGGCGCGCGCATAAAAGGCTTCCCGGTGGGACCAGAAGTCCGTCCAGTCGGGCGTGCCGGCCCCGTTCCAGGCGTGCCAGAAGCGATCCATCGCCGCGCGAGCCGGGGCCGGCAGCGGGGCCGCATAGTGGGCGAGCGCGGCATCGAGCTTCGGCAGATGGGCGGCGTCGGCTTGCGGGTAGATGTGCCAGACGAACGGCCGCCGCGCCCATTGCGCGCGCACGAAAGAGTCTTCTCCGCGCACGAAATTCAGGTCGCTTGCCCAGAGCATCGCGTCGAAGGCGGCCTGGGGCACGAACGGCAGCGCATGCGCGCGCAGGTTGCCACGCTCCGCCAGTGCGGAGGCCTTGAACGAAGCAAGATCGAAAAAGCGCGCGACCGCACCGGAGTTGCGTCCTTCCGGCACGAGCAATATCACCGGGCCCGGCGCGTCGCGCCATTGCGCGAGCAGTGCTTGCACGGCCGGGTTTTCGTACGCGAACAGCGAGATGACCGTTGCTTCGGGGCCGGGGGCGGCCCGAGCGTCATGCGCTGCCACCACGTCTGGCGCGCTTCGCTGGACGAAAGGAAGCGCGCGCGCGCCGCGTCGAGATCGCGCTCCTTGATGACACCGCCCGTGCCCTGCCCGAGACCGGGGAAGAAAAACGTCTTCACGAGCGCATGGCGGGGATGCGGTGAGGGCTTCAAGTGGACGCCGGCCACCCAGTCCTCGGCGCTCAGGTACTCGAGATTGAGCCAGACCGGTACGCGCTCGCGTCGTGCCATTGCCGCGAGATAGGGCGCCGGCAATTCGCAGGCGAACGCCTCGATGACGACGTCGGCGACTTGCAGCGTTTCGCCGGCATGAACGTCGTGCCATTGCTCGATCTCGATGCCGGCCACTGTCTGTCTCGATGCGGCGACATCGACGGCCGGCTCGAGCCGCGCGAAAGTAGGAAGATCGTCCACGATCAAGCGCACCTGCCAGCCATGTTCGCCGGCGAGCTGGCGGGCCAGGCGCCAGCAGACGCCGACATCGCCGAAGTTATCGATGACGGCGCAAAAGATGTCGCAGGCGAGCACGGACGACGCTGCACTCGCTGGCGCCGAGGCGCTCGGATGGGACGGATCGGACATGATGCAGCGCGCCGCGCGGGCGCGGGAGCCGGCGCAAATGTTCTAAACTGGCGATTCTAAAGCACGCCGTGCCGGCTCGCAGCCACGCGCGGCGCTTTCCGTCCGACATCCGCATGACCGAACCGCACGCCCCCGAACCCGCCTTCGAGCCGAAGCGCATCCTCGCGCAATTGCCGCATATGCCCGGCGTCTACCGGTACTACGACAAGCTCGGTGCAGTGCTTTACGTGGGCAAGGCGCGCGACCTGAAAAAGCGCGTCTCGAGCTACTTCACCAAGACGCAGCTCTCGCCGCGCATCGCGATGATGGTCACGCGCATCGCACGCATCGAAACAACGGTGACGCGCTCCGAAGCCGAGGCGCTGCTGCTCGAGAACAATCTGATCAAGGCGCTGGCGCCGCGTTACAACATCCTGTTTCGCGACGACAAGTCCTATCCCTATCTCAAGCTGACGGGGCACAAGTTTCCGCGCATGGCGTATTACCGCGGAGCCGTCGACAAGAAGAATCAGTATTTCGGGCCGTTTCCGAGCGCGTGGGCGGTGCGCGAAAGCATTCAGATCCTGCAGCGCGTGTTTCAGTTGCGCACGTGCGAGGACTCGGTGTTCAGCAACCGCACGCGGCCTTGCCTGCTGCATCAGATCGCGCGCTGCACCGCGCCGTGCGTCGGTGCCATCAGCGAGGAGGACTATGCGCGCGACGTCGAAAACGCATCGCGCTTTTTGCTCGGCCGCCAAAACGAGGTGATGAAAGAACTCGAGGCCAAGATGCATGCCTTCGCGGCGGAGCTCAAGTTCGAGCAGGCCGCGGCCGTGCGCAACCAGATGAGTTCGCTGTCGACGGTCCTGCATCAGCAGGCGATCGAAGTCGGCAGCGACAGCGATGTGGACATCCTCGCCGTCGTCGCGCAAGGGGGACGCGTCTGCGTCAATCTGGCAATGGTCCGCGGCGGGCGGCACCTCGGCGACAAGGCCTATTTCCCGGCGCATGTCGACACCCCGGCCGGCGTCGAGGAGGCGGCGTTGGAGGCTGCGCTCGATGCGCCCGCGCCGCTCGACGCCGACGACATGCCCGAATCCGGCGTCGCGGCGGGCATCGAAGCCGAGGTCCTCGAAGCGTTCATCGCGCAGCATTATCTCGGCAATCGGGTGCCGCCGGTGCTCGTCGTCAGCCACGCTCCGGCGAGCCGCGAACTCGTCGAGCTCCTGAGCGAGCAGGCGGGCCACAAGGTCACGCTCGTGCGTCAACCGCAAGGCCAAAAACGCGTCTGGCTCGGAATGGCCGAGAACAATGCACGTCTTGCGCTCACGCGGCTGCTGTCGGAGCAGGGCTCGCAGCAAGCGCGTACACGCACACTCGCCGAAACGCTCGGTCTCGAATGCGACGATCTCGCGCATCTGCGTATCGAATGCTTCGACATCAGCCATACGATGGGCGAGGCCACACAGGCATCGTGCGTCGTGTACCGCGATCACAAGATGCAGTCGAGCGAGTACCGGCGCTACAACATCACCGGAATCACGCCCGGGGACGATTACGCGGCCATGCGCCAGGTGTTGACGCGCCGGTACGAGAAGATGGTCGAGTCGGCCGCGGGCAACGCGGACGATCGCGCAGCCGAGCTGCAGGCCGAGGCGGCAACCGATCCGGGGCTCGCCGCCGATGCGGCCGAACCGACCGCGGCCGGCGGCACGCTGCCGAATATCGTGCTGATCGATGGCGGCAAAGGGCAAGTCGAGGTCGCGCGCCAGGTCTTCGCGGAGCTCGGGATCGACCGCTCGATTCTCGTCGGCGTGGCGAAAGGAGAAGGGCGCAAGGTGGGACTCGAGACCCTCGTGTTCGCCGACGGCCGCGCACCGCTGGAGCTCGGCAAGGAGAGCGCTGCGCTCATGCTGGTCGCCCAGATTCGCGACGAGGCACATCGCTTTGCGATTACCGGCATGCGCGCCAAGCGTGCCAAGGCGCGTCAGACCTCGCGGCTGGAAGAGCTCGAGGGCATCGGCGCCAAACGCCGGCAGCGGCTTTTGGCGCGATTTGGCGGGCTGCGCGGCGTGGTGGCGGCAAGTGTCGAGGATCTGGCAAGCGTCGAAGGTATTTCGCTCGCGTTGGCCGAGCAGATCTACAGGCAACTGCACTGAAGGGGCGCGAAGGGCTTCGGCGGCTGAGTTGCCCACCGCCGCGGCTTGGCTGCGGCTTGGCTTGTGGCGGGTCCGTCGACACGGCACAATGGCGTCTCCTTGTTCCGTCAACTTCGCGGGGCCGCCGGCCATTCGCTCATGCCGTTCAATTTTCCGATTTTCCTGACGTGGCTGCGGATCGTGCTGATTCCGCTCGTCGTTGGCGTGTTCTATGTGCCGGACGCATGGATGAGCGAGCCGCATCGCAACGCGGCGGCGTGCGTCATCTTCGTGCTCGCCGCGCTGACCGACTGGTTCGACGGCTATCTCGCCCGCAAATGGAATCAGACCTCGGCGTTCGGTGCGTTTCTCGATCCCGTGGCCGACAAGCTGATGGTGACGGCCGCGCTCCTGATCCTGGTACAGCTTGGCCGAATCGAAGCGGCGATCGCGCTCGTGATCGTGGGGCGCGAAATCGCGATTTCAGCCCTGCGCGAATGGATGGCGCAAATCGGGGCATCGAAAAGCGTGGCGGTCAATCAGCTCGGCAAGTTCAAGACAGCCTGCCAGATGGTTGCGATTCCGATGCTGCTCTTCGAGGCGCCGCTGCGCATCGGCGGGTGGGTCATCGCGACACACGTGTGGGGCGTCTGGCTCATCTATCTCGCTGCCGTCCTGACGATCTGGTCGATGCTGTATTACATGAAGCTTGCCTGGCCTCAAATTCGCGAGCGCGGCGGCATTGTGTAGGCATAGGGCGCAAGGCTCTCGTCGTTCGTCGAAACGTTTCCGACGGATCGAGCCTCATCAAAGACCCAGTTCGCGCCGCAAAAGCCGCGCGGCGGCTTGCGTCACCTCCAGCCACGCGCCGGGCATCGGTTGGCGAATCAGGCGTGCGCTCGGATACCACGGAGTGGGCTCCCCAGCCATGTTGCCTTGCGCCGGCGTGCGGGGCTCGGCAGTGAACCATCGCCAATCGGCGGCGAACGGCAGCATCAGCAAAAGCGGTTTGCCCAGTGCGCCGGCAAGGTGCGCGATCGACGTATCGATCGAAACCACGGCATCGAGCCTTTCGACGATGGCGGCCGTATCGGCGAAGTCGCGGATCCGGCCGTCGTAACGATGAATCGACGCGCGCTTGGCGTGTATGGCCAGCGATTGCGCATCGAGTTCGCCGATAGTCGGCTGCAGAACGATCCAGTCGATGCCCGCAAGTGCGAAAAGCGGCGCGAGTGCGTCGACCGGCATCGTGCGCGTCTCATGGGCCTGAATGCGGCCGGCCCATGCAATCCCCACCTTGAAACGCGCGTGACCGCCCAGCGAGCCCCGCCAGCGGCGCCGGTAAGCCCCGGGTACTTCGACGTAGCGGCGTTGGGCGGGCAGTGTATCGCGCCTCGTGCCGAGCGCAAGCGGCAGGCTCAGTAGCGGGCACTGCAGATCGGCTTCGACTCGAGCTTCGTCGCGCGCGACGATCTTGACCCGCCAAATCGGCCCGAGCGGCTCGACGAGCGGCAGCAGCTCGGGCTGCACGGCAAATACGACACGCCCCGCGCGTTCGCGGGCGAGCGGCACGAAGCGCATGAATTGAAGCGTATCGCCGAAGCCCTGTTCGGTTTCGACGAGTAGCGTCCGCGTCTCGATCGGCTCGCCATGCCAGCGGGGCAGGGCACATTGCACCGCGCGGCCCGACGCCGCGTCGGCGGTCGCCGCGAGTTCCAGCCGGGCTTCGTATTCGGGCAAGCCCCGTGCGAAGTCGCCGAGCGCAAGCAGCGTCAGCGCCCGGTTGAGCCGGGCCGAAGCGAGTTCCGGACGCAGCCGCAATGCCTGGTCGTAGGCGCGCAACGCTGCATCGTGCGCGCAAAGCGCGTGGTGCGCGTTGCCGAGACTGAGCCAGGCGAGGCTCATGCGCGGATCGAGCCCGACCGCGCGCTCGAGTGCGGGGATCGCCTGCGCATGACGGCCCAGCGCGGCGAGCGCATTGCCGAGCCCGAGGAGTGCCGGTGCAAATGGCGCGTGCAGCGTGAGTGCCGCCTCGAATGCCATGACGGCTTGCTCGTGCTGGCCCGTCGCGTCGAGCGTGTTACCCAGATTGAAGTGTGCGGCGATGAAGCGCGGCTCGAGCGCCAGCGCCCGGCGGAAATGGACGATGGCATCATCGGCTCGGCCGAGCGCCGCATAGGCCATGCCGAGGTTGTTGTGAGCGCCTGCGTGATCGGGGCGCAGGGCCAGCGCCTGCCTGAAGGCCTCGATCGCGTCGTCGTGCCGTCCGACCGCGTGCAGCGCGTTGCCGAGATTGTTCCAGGTCGGCGCGTCGCCGGGCGTAAGAAGCAGCGAGCGCTCGAATGCATCGACGGCGTCCGCGTGCCGGCCCGCCGCTGCATAGGCGTTGCCGAGGTTGTAATGCGCGAGCGGGAACTCCGGTGCAAGCGTCAGCGCGTTTCGAAACCGCTCGATGGCGCCGTCCAGTTGGCCGAGCGCCTTCAGCGCATTGCCGAGATTGAGTTGCAGACCGGCGTCGTCCGGACGCAGCCGTACAGCGCGGCCGACGAGATCGGCAGCTTCGGCGTGTCGTCCTTGCTGATGGCGCAGTACGCCGAGCAGATGCAGGGCGTCGGCGTGCGTGGGGTCGGCGGCGAGCGCCGCGCGATAATCGCGCTCGGCGTCGGCGAGCCTTCCGTCACGATGCGCCGCGTAAGCGCGAGCGAAAAGAGAATCCATGACGGCAGGAAAAGCGGCGAACGCGGCATTTTCCCACACTCGCCGCGCCACGCGAAAAGCGCGTTCGCCGCGCCGGCCGGCGGGCGGCCAGCGTACACTAGGCGAGTCGTGGTTCGCCGGAGGAAAACGCATGGCCGTCGCCGCAAACGAGCAGCCCGTGCTGATCGTCGGCGCGGGCCCAACCGGGCTTGCCGCCGCGATGAGCCTCGCACGTGCGCAGGTCGCCGTGCGCATCATCGATCGAGCGCCGCAACCGGCGGCGCACTCGCGTGCGATCGGCATACAAGCCCGCACGCTCGAACTCCTGGAGCAGCATCGCGTCGTCGAGCCGTTTCTCGCGGCCGGTCACCGGCTGCGAGCCGCCAACCTGTATTCAAACGGTCATCGGCTCGCTCGGCTCGATTTCGACCCGTTGCACACGCGCTATCCCTACTTGATGTGCCTCGATCAGACGGTGACGGAGCGCATCCTGACCGAGCATCTCGCCACTTTCGGCGTGACGGTGGAACGCGGTACCGAACTGGTCGGCCTGACGCAGGGGGCCGCGCGCGCCGAGGCCGAACTCGTTGATGCCGACGGCCGGCGCGAGACGGTGCACGTCCCATTCATCGTCGCGGCCGACGGCGCTCATAGCACGGTGCGCCGCTTGCTCGGACTCAGCTTTGCCGGTAAGACGTTCGAACAGACGTTCATGTTGGCAGACCTGCATGCCGACTGGGATTTGCCCGACGACGAGTTCCATCTATTCGCATCGGGAGAGGGCTTGGCGGCCCTGTTCCCGATGGGCGGCGGCCGTCACCGGTTCATCGCCGATCATCCGGAGCCGCTCGCCGATGGAAAGGCAAAGCCGCAGGCGCACGCCGAGGCGAGTTCGCGCGACGGTGACGATCCACCCGGCGATCCACCGCTCGCGCTTTTTCGCGAGACTGCAGGGCGCCGCATTCATCGTCCGCTCGAGTTGTCGGGGCTTGAATGGTCGTCGTACTTTCGACTGAACAGCAGGATGGTCGAGCGATTGCGCGTGCAGCGTACTTTCCTCGTGGGCGACGCGGCGCACGTGCACAGTCCGGCCGGCGCACAAGGCATGAACACGGGCATCCAGGAAGCATTCAACCTGGGCTGGAAACTGGCGCGCGTGCTCAAAGGGCACGCCGCGGAGCATCTGCTCGATACCTATCAGGCGGAGCGTCACCCCATCGAGCGCGACGTGCTGCGGCAGACGAACTTCATTACTCAGTTGGCCGAGGCCGAACGGGGGGCGCTGAAGCTGTTGCGCGAACGGGCGATGCCGATCCTCGCGGCATTCGGGCCGCTGCGCGATGCGGCGCGCCTGATGGTGAGCGAGCTCTCGATCCAGTACCGGCGCAGCGCGCTCACGCTCGAGCGCGTGCTCGATGGAGGCCCACGTGCCGGCGAGCGCGCGCCGGATGCACTCGTGCATGTGATCGATGGGCCGCTTGGCCGGGCACCGGGCACCGGCTGCATTTTCGATCTGCACGACCCAGCCTACTTTTCGCTCTTTTTACTGGTGGGCACGCCCGGCGACAATCCGAGGGGGTTCGATGCCACCGACGCGCTTGCCGCGACGTCCACCCCGCCCGATCCGAGCATCGAGAAGCTTGCCTCGCTCGTCGAGCGTGTATTGGCGGGGAATGTGCGCATTTGGCATGTGACCGATGCGCAAAGCGGAAGCGGCACGCCGCTGATGGAGGCTTACGGAAGGACTCGCCCGGCGTTCTATCTGCTGAGGCCCGACGGCTACATTTGTGCGCGCGGCCGTCCGGCAACCGATGCCAGCGCACTGGCAAGGCATTGCGAGAGCTGGTTCGCGGCGAGGCGCGAAAACGGTTGATGATTGCTGTTTCCCCGGGGAGCGATTCCCCGGGGAAAACGTCAAGCGGCTTCGGCTGGCGTGAGCTTCTCGCGTGTCCGGACCAACGCGTCTTTGACGATCGGCAGCATCGCGGCGCTCGCTTGAGCATCGTCGAGTGTCGCCAGAATCGCCCGCCGCATGCGCGGCTCCCAGAAGCGCCGGATATGCTCGGCGATGCCGGCGAGGGCCTCGTCGCGATCGGGCATCGACTCGAAGAACTCGCCGATGCGGTTGGCCATCTCGATCAGGTGGTGCTCGTTCATCGTCGGTCTCTCACTGTGCTCATTTGCCCGTGCCCGCATGGGCCGCGCCGCGCTCGCGCTCGTTGAGCAGCGTGAGCTGCTCGTCGGTAAAGCGCGAGTACGCCTGCTGCCACGCCGAAGGCTGCTGCACCGGCATCACCTGCACCGCCGTCACCTTGTACTCGGGGCAGTTGGTCGCCCAGTCCGAGCTGTCCGTGGTGATCACGTTCGCCCCCGACTCGGGGAAGTGGAACGTCGTGTAGACCACCCCGGGCTGCATGCGCTCGGTCACCAGCGCGCGCAGCACGGTCGTGCCCGCGCGCGATTCGATGCCCACCCAGTCGCCCGTCTTCACGCCGCGCTCCTCGGCATCGTGCGGATGCAGCTCGAGCCGGTCCTCGTCGTGCCAGCGCACGTTCTCCGTGCGCCGCGTCTGCGCCCCCACGTTGTACTGCGACAGAATCCGCCCCGTCGTCAACAGCAGCGGGAAGCGCCGCGTCACCTTCTCGTCGGACGCCACGAACTTCGTGATCACGAACTTGCCCTTGCCCCGCACGAACTCGTCCACGTGCATCGTCGGCGTGCCCTCGGGCGCCTGCGCGTTGCACGGCCACTGCACGCTGCCCAGCTCGTCGATCAGCGCATACGAGACCCCCTCGAACGTCGGCGTGAGCCGCGCGATCTCGTCCATGATCTCGCCCGGATGCGCGTAGTCCATCTCGTAGCCCAGCGCCTTCGACAGCTTGAGCGTCACCTCCCAGTCCGCGAAGCCCGCCATCGGCGGCATCACGCGCCGCACCCGCGAGATGCGCCGCTCCGCGTTCGTGAACGTGCCGTCCTTCTCCAGGAACGACGAGCCCGGCAGAAACACGTGCGCATACTTGGCCGTCTCGTTCAGGAAGATGTCCTGCACCACGATGCACTCCATCGCCGAGAGCGCCGCGGCCACATGCTGCGTGTCCGGGTCCGACTGCACGATGTCCTCGCCCTGGCAGTACAGCCCCAGGAACGTGCCGTCCAGCGCCGCATCGAACATGTTCGGAATGCGCAGCCCCGGCTCCGCTTGCAGCGCCACGTGCCAGGCCGCCTCGAACTGCGTGCGCACCGCGTCGCCGCCCACGTGCCGGTAGCCCGGCAGCTCGTGCGGAAACGAGCCCATGTCGCACGAGCCCTGCACATTGTTCTGCCCGCGCAGCGGATTCACGCCCACGCCCTCGCGCCCGACGTTGCCCGTGGCCATCGCCAGGTTCGCGATGCCCATCACCATCGTCGAGCCCTGCGCATGCTCGGTCACCCCGAGCCCGTAGTAGATCGCCGCGTTGCCGCCCGTCGCGTACAGGCGGGCGGCCGCGCGCACATCGGCGGCCGACACGCCCGTGACCGCCTCGGTGGCCTCGGGCGAGTTCTCCTCGCGCGCCACGAACTCGCGCCACTGCGCAAACGACACCGGCTCGCAGCGCTCGGCCACGAACGCCTCGGCCACCAGGTTTTCCGTGACCACCACGTGCGCCAGCGCATTGATCAGCGCCACGTTCGTGCCCGGGCGCAGCGGCAAGTGGTAATCGGCCTTCAGGTGCGGGCCGTCCACCAGATCGATGCGCCGCGGATCGGCCACGATCAGCTTGGCGCCCTCGCGCACGCGCCGCTTCAAGCGCGAGGCGAACACCGGATGCCCGTCCGTCGGGTTCGCCCCGATCACCACGATCACGTCCGAGTGCGCCACCGAGGCAAACGTCTGCGTGCCCGCCGATTCGCCCAGCGTCGTCTTCAGCCCGTAGCCCGTGGGCGAATGGCACACCCGCGCGCACGTGTCCACGTTGTTGTTGCCGAACGCCGCGCGCACGAGCTTTTGCACGAGATACGTCTCCTCGTTCGTGCAGCGCGACGAGGTGATCCCGCCGATCGAATCGCGCCCGTACTTGGCCTGGATGCGCTTGAACTCCGAGGCCGCATACGCGATCGCCTCGTCCCAGCTCACCTCGCGCCACGGGTCCGTGATCTTCGCGCGGATCATCGGCTTGGTGATGCGGTCCTTGTGCGTCGCGTAGCCCCACGCAAAGCGCCCCTTCACGCAGGCGTGGCCCTCGTTGGCCTGCCCGTTGCGGTACGGCACCATGCGCACCACCTGGCTGCCCTTCATCTCCGCCTTGAACGCGCAGCCCACGCCGCAGTACGCGCACGTCGTCACCACCGAATGTTCCGCCTGACCGAGCACCGTGACGGACTTTTCCATCAAGGTGGCCGTCGGGCACGCCGCCACGCACGCGCCGCACGAGACGCACTCCGAGTCCATGAACGGCACGTTCTCGCTGGCCGCCACGCGCGAATCGAACCCGCGCGCGGCGATCGTCAGCGCGAACGTGCCCTGCGTCTCCTCGCACGCGCGCACGCAGCGATTGCACACGATGCACTTGGACGGATCGTAGGTGAAGTACGGGTTCGATTCGTCCTTTTGGTCCTTGAGGTGATTGGCCCCGTCAAAGCCGTAGCGCACCTCGCGCAAGCCCACCACGCCCGCCATGTCCTGCAGCTCGCAGTTGCCGTTGGCCGGACACGTCAGACAATCGAGCGGATGGTCCGAGATGTACAGCTCCATCACGTTGCGCCGCAAATCCTGCAGCCGCGGCGTTTGCGTGGCCACGCGCATGCCCGCTTCGACCGGCGTCGTGCACGAGGCCGGGTAACCGCGCCGGCCTTCGATCTCCACCAGGCACAGCCGGCACGAGCCGAACGGCTCGAGCGAATCGGTCGCACACAGCTTGGGCACGTTCACGCCCGCTTCGATCGCCGCGCGCATCACCGAGGTGCCCGCGGCCACCGTCACCTCGCGATCGTCGATCGTGAGCGTCACGTCCGTGTCGGCGTGCCGGCGCGGCGTGCCGTAGTCGATGTCATCGAGCGGGTTCAGGTTCTGCGCGGCGCTCTTGCAGGCGCAATTGCCTGAGCCGCAACCACCGGTCTTCGGGGAAACAAGTGCGTCGGACATGAATCAGTACTCCTGAGGGTTGCGTGCGCGCCAGCGGCTCAAGCCGCGGCCGCTTTGGGCTCGGCACGCAGACCGAAATCTTCCGGGAAATGATCGAGCGCGGAGCGCACCGGATACGGCGTCATGCCGCCCATCGCGCACAGCGAGCCCGACACCATCGTGTCGCACAGATCGCGCAGCAGTTGCACCTGCTTGTCCGAGGTGTCGCCATTGCGCATGCGCTGGATCACCTCGACGCCGCGCGTGGAGCCGATACGGCACGGCGTGCACTTGCCGCACGACTCGATCGCACAGAAGTGCATCGCGTATTGCGCCAGCTCCGCCAGGTTCGACGTGTCGTCGTGCACCACCAGCCCGCCGTGGCCCACCACCGCGCCCACGGCCGCATACGCTTCGTAGTCCAGCGGAATGTCCCACTGGCTCTCCGGCAAGTACGTGCCCAGCGGCCCGCCCACTTGCACCGCCCGCGCGGGCCGCCCGCTGGCCGTGCCGCCGCCGTACTCCTCGAGCAGCTCGCGCAGTGTCACGCCGAAGGCCAGCTCCACGAGCCCGCCGCGCAAGATGTTGCCCGCCAGCTGAAACGGCAGCGTGCCGCGCGAGCGACCCATGCCGAAGTCGCGGTAGTACGCCGCGCCGCGCGCGAAGATCACCGGCACCGTGGCCAGCGTGATGACGTTGTTGATCACCGTGGGCTGGCCGTACAGGCCCGCGAGCGCCGGCACCGGCGGCTTGGCCCGCACGATGCCGCGCTTGCCCTCGAGCGACTCGAGCAGCGCCGTTTCCTCGCCGCACACGTACGAGCCCGCGCCCTTGGCCACCTCCAGCTCGAACGCGCGGCCCGAGCCGAGCACGCTCGCGCCGAGCCAGCCTGCCTCGCGCGCGCGTTCGATCGCCGCGTTCAGCATGGCGATCGCATGCGGGTATTCGCTGCGCACGTAGATGTAGCCGCGCGTGGCGCCCGTGACCACGCCCGCGATGATCATGCCTTCGATCAGCCCGTACGGATCGCCCTCCATCGACAAGCGGTCCGAGAACGTGCCGGAGTCGCCCTCGTCGGCATTGCACACGATGTACTTCTGGGCGGCCTGGGCCGCGCGCACCGTGCGCCATTTGATGCCGGCCGGAAACGCCGCGCCGCCGCGCCCGCGCAGGCCCGATTCGATCAGCGCCTCGACGGCCGCGTCACCGTCCATCGCCAGCGCCGCTTTGAGGCCCACGAGGCCTTCGTGGGCCAGGTAATCGTCGATCGACAGCGGATCGGTGAGCCCCAGGCGCGCGAACGTGAGCCGCTGCTGGCGCTTCAGATACGGAATCTCCTCGACGAGGCCCACCGCCCGCGCGTGCGTGCTGCCGCCGCCGTGGAGCCAGCCCGCGTCGAACAGCGCGGCGATATCGGCCGCCTCGACGTTGCCGTAGCCCACGCGGCCCGCGCTCGTTTGCACTTCCACGAGCGGCTCGAGCCACAAGAGCCCGCGCGAGCCGTTGCGCACGAGCTCGATGGCCACGCCGCGCCGCGCGGCTTCGGCCTCGATCGCCGCGGCCAGTGCATCGGCGCCCAGCGCGAGCGCCGACGAATCGCGCGGCACGAAGATGCGCACCGCCGACGGGGGGGTCCCGGCCTGCGAATTCATACGGACTCCTTATGAGCGGGGTCGATGCCGGCCTGCGTGCAGGCCGCCTCGAACAGCGCATCGAACTTGGCCGGCGTCACCTTCGCGTGCAGCGTGCCGTTGATCGTCATGGCCGGCGACAGCGCGCATTGGCCCAGGCAGTAGACCGATTCGAGTTCGACCGGCTCGCCTTCGGCAGTGTGGCCGTGGTTGGTGCCGTCGGCATGCTTGGCATCGAAGCGGCAACCGGTGCGTGCTTCGATATGCGCGGCCAGCGCTTCGGTGCCCATGCTGCGGCACGATTCGGCCCGACACAGTGCCACGCCCACGCGCGGCGGCGCGCTCGTGCGGAAATGGTGGTAGTACGTCAGCACGCCATGCACTTCGGCGCGCGAGAGGTTCATCGCCCGCGCCAGTGGCGTCACCACTTCGGGCGGGATGAAACCGGCTTCGTCCTGTATCGCGTGCAGCACCGCGAGGAGCGACACGCCCGGCTTCCAATGCCGGCGGACGAGCTCATCCGGCGCCGGGGGGCTTGCATATTCCAAGTGGGGTCTCCTTCCAGCCCGGCATATATGTACTTGATACTCATATGGCGCACATATATGCTCGACGTTTTCCAGTTATGATCGAACGATAGGCGCGGTCAATACGAAGTGCAATAGGAAATTGGACGACATAAATGATTGATATCAAATGCGTCGCTGAATTGATCGTGCGCGACAGCGCGGGCCGCGAGGCGAGCCTGACCGATATCGTGCCGCTGCTAGCGCTCGTCGACGAGACGGGCAGCATTGCGCAGGCCGCCGAGCAAAGCCGGCTGTCGTACCGCCATGCGTGGGGATTGCTGCGCCTTTTCGAGGCGCGCCTCGGCGGCGACCTGATTGCGAAAGAGCGCGGCAAGGGCTCGGCGCTCTCGAGTCTGGGCCATGCGGTCGTGCGCGCGCAGCGCCTGTGCGCGGAGCGGCTCGATGCCCCGATGCAGGGGCTGGCGAGCGAGATTGCCGAGGAGCTTGGTCGCCAACTGGGGCGCAGTGCGATGGTACGCATCCATGCGTCGCACGGTTATGCGGTGGCGGCGCTCGTCACGGCGCTGCAAACCCGCGAGGCCGGCTCCGTCGACATCAAGTATCGCGAGAGCGCGGAAGCCGTCGCGGCGCTGGCGCGTGGCGAATGCGACTTTGCGGGCTTTCATTTGCCGCGCGGCGCGTTTCGGGAGCTTTGTGCAGACATTTATCGGCGCTGGCTCGATCCGCGCCGGCATGTCCTCATCTATTTGACCCGGCGCAAACAAGGGCTCTTCCTGCAAAAGGGCAATCCGAAGCAGGTCCGCGGGCTCGACGATCTCGCCCGCGCCGATGTGCGCTTCGTCAACCGGCAGCCAGGTTCCGGAACCCGGCTCTTGATCGATCTTGAATTGCGTCGTGTCGGCGTCGATCCGGAGCGCATCAACGGCTACGCCTCGACCGAACTCACGCATACCGCGATTGCGGCGTTCGTCGCGAGCGGTATGGCGGACGTCGGCTTTGGCGTGGCACCCGCGGCGCATCATTTCGGTCTCGATTTCGTGCCGATCGTCGATGAAGACTATTACTTCGCCTGCGAGCGAGCGCGGCTGTCAGCGGGGCCGCTGGCCGCCGCGCTGGCGGTGCTGCGCAGCGACACGTTTCGGCTCGGCGTATCGCACCTGGAAGGCTACGACCCGGCGGAGTGCGGCTCCCTCGTCGACATTCAAAACGGCTTGCGGGGCGGGACGCACATCGCCGGTTGATGCGACGCCCGTCATCGGGGGGCAGCCTTCACGCACACCGCTGGGGCGGCGCGTTCCCGCGGCCCGGTATTACCGCGGTAACGCGCGTCGCTGCACAGTGAGTCGGTTTCGCGGTACGCTTGCAGCCTTCTTTCCTCCGATCGATCTACGCGCCGTGGGGCGCGGCAAGCGATATGAAACGGCTTATCCAATTCACTGCGTGCGTCATGTCCATCGGCGCGTTATGCGCCGCAACATCGGTTGCGTTCGCACAGATTTCGCCCGGCGTGCCGGGCGGCGTCCTCAACGACGAGTTCCGTTTGCAGGAACATCCGCAACTGCAATTTGCGGCATCGGAATCCGCGGCGCGCGACAAGAAGTTTCAGAATGGCCGTTCGCAACGGCGCAAACGCGGCGACAACGGCGACCCGGACGGCTGCAACCTCCAATGTCCGCAGGATCAGTGAACGTTCCCGCGCAAGAGGGCGGCAAGCGTCATACGACGCAACGCGCGATGTGATATCGCAGTTCCGGTTCGGACACGGAGCCGTCGTCGGACGACGGCTTGTGCACGTTGACGGCGCTGCCGGCCCCGGCGGGCGCGAGCGTGATGCGCCACGCGTTGGCGCGCGCACCGTTGCCGATGACGAGTTCGGTGGCAGTGCCGGAGCTGGCGCGGTGCACACCGCGCATCCGGCTCGAGAGACAGCTCGTGATCGAACTCGGCGAGCGGTGCGAGGTGAAGGCCATCGCGGAATCCGACGCACGTGCGGCTGTCGCGGGCGACAGGCCGGCATTGTTCGAGGCGGTGGGAGACGAGCCGCAAGCGGCCAATCCGAGAAGCGGCACTGCGGCCAAGGCGGCAAAAATTTTGGTCATGTGAACGCGGTTAGGAGCGAAAAGACGGCGAGACCGAGGTCTCCGATGGGCAACGTTAGTCTAACCGCCGATCGATGCAAAGAATTCGCCGAAAAAAGGCCAAAAACCAGGTCATCTGCTGCTCGCCGTGCCTGCTTTCCCGCTTCGTTTTTTCGTGGCTTCCGTTGAGGGGCGCATGACGATCGTGTCTTCGGGCGCCAACGTGCGCCCACTCCGAGCCCGGATCTCGAGCTTCGGGATAGGGGCGCCGGTCTTTTTCTCGACGAGCACCGCATGCGCCTCTTGCGGCTCGAAGAAAAACTCGTCGCCCCATTGCCGCAGCGCGACAAGCAGCGGAAACAGCCCGCGTCCTTTCTCGGTGAGGACATATTCTCGATGGGCGCTTCCGTCCGAGGCGGGCCCCGTATGCAGAATGCCGTGGGTCACCAGGTTGCGCAGCCGGACCGACAGAATGTTTTTTGCGAGTCCCAAGCTTCGCTGAAATTCGCCGAAACGGCGCAGGCCGTCGAAAGCGTCGCGAATGATGAGCAAGGACCACCAGTCGCCGATGGCATCGAGCGGTCGAGCCACTCCACACAGCGAATCGGCGTGAGTCGTTCGTTTGACCATAGTCCTGTCTTTCAGCCTGAAACCCGTTCGCCGGACCAGCACCGGCGGTTAAATGCACTCGTATGGTTGCAATATAAAACCGAGTGGGATATAACGCAACGGTTTCATGTTGAAACTATTTGGCTGAAAACGACCATGCCCCATCCAGGAGGAGGCGTTTCATGAATCGATTCGTTGATACGTTCGACGGAATGTACCCCTATGCACCGCACTTCCATGAAGCGCCGGGCTTTCAAATGCACTATGTGGACGAGGGGCCGCCCGATGGGCAGATTGTGCTTTGCCTGCATGGCGAGCCGACCTGGGGATTCCTATTCAGAGCGCTAATTGCAGCGTTGCGCGGCGCTTATCGCGTCGTCGTGCCGGATCATATGGGGTTTGGCAGGAGTAGCACCCCGCCGTTGCGCGACTATTGGCTGCAGGACCACATCGACAATCTGGAGCGTTTCGTCCTGGCGATGGACCTGCGCGAGATCACGCTGGTCATGCATGATTTCGGTGGGCCCGTCGGGATGGGCTTAGCGTCGCGCCACCCGGACCGCATTCGGCGAATCGTCAGCGTGAACGCGCCGACGCCGTTCGGACAGGCGACGCTCGCCGAACGATTACGCGCTAACACCGCTGTTTCACCGTGGTTTCAATGGGTGATGAAAGCCGAGTCCCAGGGGCGCCTCGATGCCGTACTACGTGAGCTCGGCTTCAACATTCTGAGTACATTGAAGCTGAACGGATTCGAGGATCATGGTGTGATAACCGACGCCTGGCTGCGCGCCTACGGCGGCCGTTTCGCAACGCCCGCCGATTGTGCGGGAGCAATCGGGTGGGCCAAAGGGTTCGCCATCGGCGCGCACCGTTTCGAGGTGCCCGACACGGCCGCGCGTCGCGCCATTTCGGCGAAGCCGGCCCTGGCCATTTGGGGAATCGCCGATCGCACGTTGCACGCCGATCATTTTCTGCCGCTCTTTAGCGAGCTTTTTCCGGGGGCGCCGATACACGAGCTCGAAGGTGTGGGGCACTACAGTCTAGAGGATGCGCCGCGAGCGATCACTGCAAGCGTCCGTTCCTTCCTCGAGCGGGCGTGATGGACTCCTGCCCGCGTCGCGCATGTCGGGCAGGATCGCGGCATCGCGATGCCTGACCGGGCGACGGTCTCTGAAAAAAAAGGTTCGGAGATCATCCGAACCTTCGGTATTGGTGGAGCCGGCGGGAATCGAACCCGCGTCCGCAAATAGTCCACAGCCAGTTCTACATACTTAGTTCAGTCATTTGATTTAACCGCACCGACGCGGACGAACACGCTTCGTTACGGCGAGTCACTTGATTTTCGGCCCTGGCAGCGTGACACCACCAAGGATTAGCTGACGTAAGAGACCTCGCTGGTCTTGCGACCCTGACCCATCAGCGAGCCAGTGCGAGGGAGACCGGTTTTAGGCGGCCTGCAGTGCGAGAGCGTCGTTAGACGCCGCGCCGAAGCGCTTCGAAAGATCGTTCGCAGTTACTTAATTCCCATTGATTTACGAGGTGACGGGTCCTCGGTATGCCCTGAACTGCTTCATTACCCACGTCGAAACCAGGTCGGCCCCTGTGTGTAGGTGGGATTATCCCACAGAACACAAGATGGTGCGGCTCGGCCGTATTTCAAGCGCTGCGCTGTCGACCCGGCGGGCACCCCGGCCGGGCCTTCACCGCAGCTCGTGCAGCAACTGCTGCAACTGTTGCGGCGAATCGACGATGTGCTGCGCGTGCCACATCGCCGGCGGCAGATCGGTGCCGCAGTATCCGTAGGCCGCCGCCACCGTGATCATGCCCGCCGCGAACCCCGCTTGCACGTCACGCAGATCGTCACCGATATAAACGATCCGCTCGGGACGCATCGCGAGGCTTTCAGCCGCGTGGAGCAGGGGGGCAGGGTGCGGCTTCGAATGAGGGGTCGTATCGCCGGAGACGACACATGCTGCGCGCGAGGCAAGTCCGAGTTGCTCGACGAGAGGCATCGTCAATCGGCCGACTTTGTTCGTGACTATGCCCCAGCGCACGTTGCGCGCATCGAGGACGTCCAGCAATTCGCCGATGCCGGGAAAGAGCGTCGTTTCGATGCAAAGGTCCGCTTCGTAATTGGCGAGAAACTCGTCGCGCATCGACGCATACCCGTGATCCTCCGGGCCGATGCCGAATGCGCCGCCGATCAAGCCGCGCGCACCGGCCGACGCCAGCGGCCGCAACGTGTCGAGCGGCACCATGTCGAGGCCCCGGTCCACTCGCATCTTGTTGACGGCAGCAACGAGATCGGGCGCCGTGTCGGCCAGCGTACCGTCGAGATCGAACAGCACGCCGCGGCACAAGCCGATCGATGCGATGCCGTCGGTCAGTTCGGGTTGGGGCGTCGGCTGACTCATGCGTCCACCTTCGCCCGGCGGCAGGCAAAAAGATAATTGACGCTCGTGTCGTCGGAGAGCATGAAATGCTTGCCAAGCGGCCGATACGTGATGCCTTTCACCTCGGCAGCGTCGAGGTTGGCCGCGCGCGCGAATGCGGCGAGTTCGGAAGGGCGGATGAAGCGTGCGTAATCGTGCGTGCCCTTGGGCAGCATTTGAGCGATATATTCCGCGCCGATGACGGCGAACAGATATGACTTGATGCTGCGGTTGAGCGTCGAGAAGAACACCCATCCGCCCTGCTTCACGAGCATGGCGCACGCCTTCACGATGGCAGCCGGATCGGGCACGTGTTCGAGCATCTCCATGCACGTGACGACATCGAAGGTGCCCGGTTCGCGTGCCGCCAGGGCCTCCGCGGCGATTTCCTCGTACTCGACGGTGATGCCGCTTTCGAGACTGTGCAGATCGGCTACGCCAAGCGCCTGCGACGAAAGATCGATGCCTTTGACCTGTGCCCCGAGGCCTGCCATCGATTCGGACAGGATGCCACCGCCGCAACCGACATCGAGCACGCGTTTGCCGGGCAGGTGCGCATGGGAGTCGATCCAGGCGAGCCGCACGGGATTCAACTCGTGCAGCGGCTTGAACTCTGCATTCGGATCCCACCAGCGATGAGCAAGATCGCTGAATTTCTGCAATTCGTGGGGATCGGCGTTGGTCATGGCGTATCGAGCGGTAACAATATTAATAGAGGGTAACAATATAAATAGACGCACACGGGCTAGGGCCGAGTATATCGGGCCCGGTGCGGCGTTAAAAGTCGCCGGCGCGGCGATGGGTCGAATCCGCGCGCCGAGCAGAAAAAAACCCCGCCGAAGCGGGGTTTTTTGAGGCTGCAGCGGACGCTGTTTTACTGAGCGTTCGTTTGCTGCGTGCCGACCACTTCGACTTCCACGCGGCGGTTCGGTGCGAGGCAGGCCTTGAGGCTTGCCGTGACCTTCTTGCCTGCGCAGTCCTTGACCGGATTGCGCTTGCCCTTGCCTTCCGTGTAGATCTTGTTCGCCGGAACACCCTTGCTGACCAAGTAGGCCTTCACGGCTTGCGCACGGCGCAGCGACAGGCGGTCGTTGTACTTGTCCGAACCGATGCGGTCCGTGTAGCCCGTTGCAACGACGACTTCCGTGTTCATGCCTTGAATCTTCGAGGCCAGATCGTCGAGCGCCTGCTTACCAGACGGCTTCAGGACGGCCTTGTCGAAGTCGAACAGCGTGTCGGCCTGATATGTGACCTTCTGGCTCGTGATGGCCGGAGCTGCCGGGGCCGGGGGAGCCGGCGGCGTCGGGGCCTGGGCGACGAGAGCGCCGTCGCACTTGGCATTCGCCGTTGCGGGCGTCCAGAATGCATCGCGCCAGCAAAGCTCGTTCGTGCCGTTCATCCACACGTATTCACCGGTGCCGTTGACCCAGTTGTCATTCGTGGCTTGTCGCGACGCCGGCACCGACTGTGCCGAAGCGGATGCAGCCATAACTGCGGTAGCTGCAATGAACGCGAGCTTTGAAAGTTTATTCATATTTCTCCTCTCGAATTTGAGATTACCGCAGGTTTACTGCGAGCCTGGATGACGAAGACAAGTCATACATTGCTCGAAGTATAACATTGGTGCGGCACAAAAAACGCCACGCCATGCGGACACTTCGAGCAGCGTCTAACCAAGTGCGTTGGCATTTTGCCATATCGTTCCCTTCTTACGAAAAAAAAATCCCGCCGCCTGGAGCCTCCCGTTTTTATTGTGGTGCGTCCGCAACAGGTAAGCGGGACGGGCTTCTCCGAGCGGTCGGCACCCGCACGATGCGTGCCAGCGGAAAAGAAAAATTTGCCTCGCGACGGCCCTAAATCGACGCCATGGCGCCCTCTTGCCGTCGCCCCGCTGGGGGAGTATGTGCGCGCTCGGGGCAGCCCCGCCCGGCATGCTAGAATCGCGTGATGCCCGGCGCCCGATGCCGGGTTGGCGGGCAACCGGCTCCCGGTTCGCTTTCGCCCCGAAAAGATACGGATAATGGATCAATTCGCCAAAGAGACTCTGCCCATCTCCCTCGAGGAGGAAATGCGCCGTTCGTACATCGAGTACGCGATGAGCGTAATCGTCGGACGTGCGCTTCCCGACGTTCGGGACGGCCTCAAACCCGTGCATCGGCGCGTGCTCTACGCGATGCACGAACTCAACAACGACTGGAACCGCGCCTATAAGAAGTCCGCGCGTATCGTGGGCGACGTGATCGGTAAATACCATCCGCACGGCGACCAGGCGGTATACGACACGATCGTGCGCATGGCGCAGAATTTTTCGTTGCGCTACATGCTCGTGGACGGGCAGGGCAACTTCGGCTCGGTCGACGGCGACAACGCCGCAGCCATGCGGTACACGGAAATCCGCATGGCGAAGATCGGGCACGAGCTGCTCGCGGATATCGACAAGGAAACGGTCGATTTCGGCCCGAACTACGACGGCAGTGAAAACGAGCCGCTCATCCTGCCCGCGCGCATTCCGAACCTGCTCATCAACGGTTCGTCGGGCATCGCCGTCGGCATGGCGACCAACATCCCGCCCCACAATCTCGGCGAAGTCGTCGATGCCTGCCAGCATCTGCTGAAGGATCCGGGCGCGAGCCTCGACGAGCTCATCGAGATCGTGCCGGCGCCCGACTTTCCGACGGGCGGCATCATCTACGGCGTGGCCGGCGTGCGCGACGGCTATCGCACGGGCCGCGGACGCGTGGTCATGCGCGCGCAGACGCACTTCGAGGAAATCGATCGCGGCCAGCGCATGGCGATCATCGTCGACGAGCTGCCGTACCAGGTGAACAAGCGCTCGCTGCTCGAGCGCATCGCCGAGCTCGTCAACGAGAAGAAGATCGAGGGCATCTCCGATATTCGCGACGAGTCGGACAAGAGCGGCATGCGTGTCGTCATCGAGCTGAAGCGCGGCGAGGTGCCGGAAGTCGTCCTCAACAATCTGTACAAGGCGACGCAGCTGCAGGACACGTTCGGCATCAATATGGTTGCGCTCGTCGACGGCCAGCCGAAGCTGCTCAACCTGAAGGAAATGCTCCAGGCATTCCTCTCGCACCGGCGGGAGGTGCTGACGCGGCGCACCGTATATGAGTTGCGCAAGGCTCGCGAGCGCGGCCACGTGCTCGAAGGCCTGGCGGTCGCGCTGGCCAACATCGACGAGTTCATCTCGATCATCAAGGCCGCGCCGACACCGCCGATCGCGAAGCAGGAATTGATGGCGCGAGCCTGGGATTCGTCGCTCGTGCGCGACATGCTCGCGCGCGCCGAAACCGAGAATGCAGCCGCGGGCGGGCGCGAGGCCTACCGGCCGGAAGGGCTCAACCCGGCCTTCGGCATGCAGGCGGACGGCCTTTACAAGCTCTCCGATACGCAGGCTCAGGAAATCCTGCAGATGCGTCTGCAGCGCTTGACGGGCCTCGAGCAGGACAAGATCATCGGCGAGTACCGCGAAGTGATGGCCCAGATCGCCGATCTGCTCGACATCCTCGCGCGCCCGGAACGCATTACGGCAATCATCGGCGACGAGCTGGCGGCGGTGAAGGCCGAGTTCGGCGACGCGCGCCGTTCGCGTATCGAACTCAATGCGACCGAGCTCAACACCGAAGATCTGATCACGCCGCAGGACATGGTGGTGACGATGTCGCACGCGGGGTACGTGAAGTCGCAGCCGCTTTCCGAGTATCGGGCGCAAAAACGCGGCGGGCGCGGCAAGCAGGCCACGCAGATGAAAGAGGACGACTGGATCGACACGCTCTTCATCGCGAACACCCACGACCACATCCTGTGCTTCTCGAACCGCGGCCGCGTCTACTGGGTCAAGGTCTACGAGGTGCCGCAGGGCTCGCGCAATTCGCGCGGCCGTCCGATCGTGAACATGTTCCCGCTGCAAGATGGCGAGAAGATCAACGTCGTGCTGCCGGTCAAGGAGTTCTCGGCCGACAAGTACGTCTTCATGGCGACATCCCTCGGCACGGTCAAAAAGACGCCGCTCGAGGCTTTCAGCAGACCATTGCGCAAAGGTATCATTGCGGTCGGTCTCGACGAAGGCGATTTCCTGATCGGCGCGGCCATCACGGACGGCCAGCACGACGTCATGCTCTTTTCCGATGCCGGCAAGGCCGTGCGGTTCGACGAGAACGACGTGCGCCCGATGGGCCGCGAGGCGCGAGGCGTACGCGGCATGCAGCTCGAAGAGGGGCAGCAGGTGATCGCGATGCTCGTCGCGGGCAGCGGGGAGCAGTCGGTGCTGACCGCAACCGAAAACGGGTTCGGCAAGCGCACGCCGATCACGGAGTACACGCGCCACGGCCGCGGCACGAAGGGCATGATCGCGATTCAGACCTCGGAGCGCAACGGCCGGGTGGTGGCCGCCACGCTCGTCGACCCCGAAAGCCAGATCATGCTGATCACGACGACGGGTGTGCTGATTCGCACGCGCGTTGCCGAGATCCGCGAGATGGGGCGGGCCACGCAGGGTGTTACACTCATCAGCCTTGACGAGGGCACGAAGCTTTCGGGCCTGCAGCAGATCGCGGAAGCCGACGCGGATGTCGAAGTGGACGCGGCACCGGCTGAAGACGCAAACGGCGAAGACGGCGAAGTCTGATCGAACGCCGGAACCGAATTAATTTTTAGAGGGAGTGACGATGCAACGACGTTTCAAACAATGGATGCTGCTGGCCGCCTTTGTGCCGACCTTTGCCATGGCGCAGGCTCTGTCGACGCAGAGCTCGGCACCGTCCACGACGACAGCCGCCGCTGCGAACGATCCGGCCAAGCAGGCTGCGATCAAGGAACTGCTCGCCGCCATCGACGCGCAAAAGCTCGTCGGCGCCATCGCCAACAGCGCGCAGATGCAGGCCAAGCAGCTCGTGCCGGCGATCCTCTCGGACGCGCTGTCGGAGAACAAGTCGCTGAACGACAAGCAAAAGCAGGCAGCCGTGCCGACGTTGCAAAAGAATGCGGTGCCGAAGCTCGTCGACTCCGCGGGCCAGGTGTTCGCGACGGACTCGTTCCGCAACAACGCGATGCAAGCGCAATACGATGCGTACGGTAAGTACTACACGACGCAGGAAATCAAGGACCTCACGACGTTCTACAAGAGCCCGACGGGTCACAAGTTCATCGAAGTCCAGGACCAGGTGGGCCGCGACGTCGTGAACGGCTTGATGCAGAAGTACATGCCGCAATCGATCAAGGCAACGCGCGACCAGGCCGACAAGGAAGTGGCGTCGGTCAAGCCGGGCAAGTAAGTCGCCTGAGTTTCGGCGCCGGCAAGCCGCCGGCGTGCCTCCCCGAGCGGGCACGCTTTGGCGGCTTTCGAGCGACGATGCGATAATGGCCGTTTGCGCGACATGCGCGAACGGCCATTATCTATTTCCGACCCGTGCGGCCCAATCGAATGGTGTTCGCCGCCGTGTCTCACTCCCCAGGGGTTTCAACGATGCGCGTCTTCAACTTCTCCGCCGGTCCTGCGGCGTTGCCGGAGGAAGTGTTGCGCCAGGCGGCCGACGAGATGCTCGATTGGCGCGGCAGCGGCATGAGCGTGATGGAAATGAGCCATCGCGGGCGCGAGTTCGTATCGATTCACGAAGAGGCGCTCGTCGATTTGCGCGAATTGCTCGAGGTGCCGGCCAGCCACCATATTCTCTACATGCAGGGCGGCGGCCTGGCCGAGAATGCGATCGTGCCGATGAATCTGCTCGGCGCGCGCAAGACGGCCGATTTCGTCATCACCGGTTCGTGGTCGCAAAAGTCGTTCAAGGAAGCGGGCAAGTACTGCACGCCGCATCTCGCGGCGAGCGGGCAGACGGAGGACGGATTCACGCGCGCGCCGCGGCGCGCCGAGTGGCAGCTTTCGGACGATCCCGCCTATGTGCATTTGTGCACGAACGAGACGATTCACGGCGTCGAGACCTTCGATATTCCCGATCTCGGCGATATCCCGCTCGTTGCGGACGTCTCCTCGCATGTTCTTTCCCGCCCGCTCGACGTTGCCAAATTCGGGGTGATGTTCGGCGGCGCGCAAAAGAACATCGGCATGGCCGGCGTGACACTCGTCGTCGTGCGTGAGGATCTGCTCGAGCGCTCGCTCGCGATCTGCCCGTCGGCCTTCGAATGGAAGACCGTGGCGGCCAACAATTCGATGTACAACACGCCGCCCACATACGCGATCTACATCGCGGGGCTCGTGTTCAAGTGGCTCAAGCGCCAAGGCGGTATCCGGGCGATGGAGGCGCGCAATCTCGCGAAGTCGAAGCTGCTTTACGACACGATCGACGCGAGCGACTTCTATATCAACAAGGTGGAGCCCGGCTCTCGCTCGAGGATGAACGTGCCGTTCTTCCTTGCCGACGAGTCGCGCAACGAGGATTTCCTGGCCGGCGCCAAAGCGCGCGGCTTGATGCAGCTGAAGGGTCACAAGTCCGTCGGCGGCATGCGGGCATCGATCTACAACGCGGTGCCGCTCGAGGGCGTCGAAGCGCTCGTCGAGTACATGTTGGAATTCGAACAGTCCCGCGCTTGAGAAGGCGCGGGTAACGGGAAGCCGGCGCGCCGCCGCACGCGCGCGCCGACTTTCGATATGGCCGTTTCACGCATGGACGACGAACTCAATTCAAGATTGAAACCGCTGCGCGACCGCATCGATGAAATCGATGCGCAACTGATCGCGCTGCTCAACCAGCGCGCGGCGATCGCGCTCGAAGTGGGCGAGGTGAAGAAGCACTACAACGCGCCGGTGTTCCGCCCGGAGCGCGAACAGCAGGTGATCGCGCGGCTGCAGTCGATGAGCGCGGGGCCACTCGTCGACGAACATATCAGTGCCATCTGGCGCGAGATCATGGCCGCGAGCCGCGCGCTCGAGCGTCCGATCATGACGGCGTTTCTCGGGCCGGCCGGCACGTATAGCGAAGAGGCGATGCACGAGTATTTCGGTCATTCGATCGAAGGGCTGCCGTGTCTGTCGATCGACGAAGTGTTCCGTGCCGTCGAGGCAGGCGCCGCCGAGTTCGGCGTCGTGCCCGCCGAGAATTCGAGCGAAGGCGCGGTTTCGCGCACGCTCGATCTACTCTTGCAGACGCAGCTTTCCATCGGCGGCGAAATCGCACTGCCGATTCACCACAATCTGCTCACGCAAAGCGGCGGCACCGACGGTGTCACCCGCGTATGCGCGCACGCGCAGGCACTTGCGCAATGCCAGCGCTGGCTCGCGACGCACTTGCCGCACGTCGAGCGGCAAGCGGTGTCGAGCAATGCCGAGGCCGCGCGCATCGCGGCGGCCGATGCGAGCGTTGCCGCGATCGCGGGCGACCGCGCGGCCGCGCGCTATGGCCTGCAGGCCGCGTTTGCGCTGATTCAAGACGATCCGCATAACCGCACGCGCTTCGTCGTGATCGGGCGCGCACCAGCGGGGCAAAGCGGGCTTGACCAGACTTCGCTGATCGTTTCGGTCAAGAACGAGCCGGGTGCCGTATTCAAGTTGCTCGAGCCGCTTGCGCGGCATGGCGTCTCGATGACGCGCTTCGAATCGCGGCCCGCACGTGTCGGAACGTGGGAGTACTACTTCTATATCGACGTCGAAGGCCATCGTGAGGACGCGCCCGTTGCCGCGGCGCTCGCCGAGCTCGAGAAAAAAGCGGCTTTTCTCAAGATCCTGGGCTCGTATCCGCGCGCGCGCTGACGCGGTGAACGCGTGGCCACCGAGGCGGCCGGCCACGCGCACCGAGAGCGACCCAATCGTATTCTTATGACACGCAGCATCGCCCGTTTGGAGACTTTCATGACCACGCAATACGGCCCTTCCTATGTGCGCCAGATCGCCCCCTATATCGCCGGCAAGCCGATCTCCGAGGTTGCGCGCGAATTCGGGCTCGACGAGGCGCGCATCGTGAAGCTGGCGTCGAACGAAAACCCGCTCGGCATGCCGGACGCGGCCAAGACCGCAATGGCGCGGGCCGTCGAGGAACTGGGACGCTACCCGGATTCGAATGCATTCGAATTAAAGGCCGCGATCAGCGCGCGCTACGGCGTGCCGGCCGATTGGATCACGCTCGGCAACGGCAGCAATGACATTCTCGAGCTCGCGGCGCATGCGTTCGTGGAAAAAGGGCAATCGGTCGTCTATGCCCAGTATTCGTTTGCGGTCTATGCGCTCGCCACGCAAGGCCTCGGTGCGCGCGCGATCGTGGTCCCCGCCGTCGAGTACGGTCATGACCTGGATGCAATGCTGAGCGCGATCGAGCCCGATACGCGGCTCGTGTTCATCGCGAACCCCAACAATCCGACCGGTACCTTCGTCGAGGGGCCGGTACTCGAGAAGTTTCTCGATAAGGTGCCCAAGAGCGTCGTCGTCGTGCTCGACGAGGCCTACACCGAATATTTGCCCGCCGAGAAGCGTTACAACTCGATCGAGTGGGTACGCCGCTATCCGAACCTGCTCGTTTCGCGCACCTTTTCCAAGGCGTATGGACTCGCGGGTTTGCGCATCGGCCTCGCCATCGCCCAACCGCCGCTGACCGATCTCCTGAACCGCCTGCGTCAGCCTTTCAACGTCAACACCGTTGCGCAGGCCGCAGCGATCGCCGCGCTCGGCGACACGGCGTTCCTCGAGAAGAGCGCCGCGCTCAACGCGGCGGGCTACCGCCAGCTGACGCAGGCGTTCGAAAAGCTCGGTCTCGAATATGTGCCTTCGTTCGGCAACTTCGTGCTCGTACGCGTAGGCCACGACGATGGCGCGGGTGCGCGCGTGAACCTTGCGCTGCTCAAGCAAGGCGTGATCGTGAGGCCCGTCGGCAACTATGGTTTGCCGCAATGGCTGCGCGTGACGGTCGGCCTGCCGGAGGAAAACGCCGCGTTCATCGCCGCGCTCGAGAAGGCACTTGCGCCGGCCTGAGCCGGCGCGCCGCGTGTTGCGCTGTGCCGCCCCGCTCGGAGCGGCAGGCGCTAAGAGTTTGATGTTTCATTTTTTCGGACGGTCGTGGGCACCTTCTTTTTCGACAAACTGGTGATTTTCGGTGTGGGCCTGATCGGCGGCTCGCTCGCTCGCGCCTTGCGCGAACGCGGCGGGGTGGGCGGCGCACGTACGATCGTGGGCGTGGGCCGCTCCCTTGCATCGGCCGAACGGGCTCGCGCGCTCGGTGTCGTCGACGAGACGGCCGCGCTCGACGATGACGCCGAATTGGCTCGCGCGCTCGCCGGCGCGGATTTCGTTTTGCTCGCGGCGCCGGTGGCGCAGACCGCGCCGCTCCTGGCACGGATCGCGCCGTTTCTCGATCCCGGGACGCTCGTGACCGACGCGGGCAGCACCAAGGGCGATGTCGTCGCAGCGGCGCGCGCCGCGCTGAGTACCCGTATCGCGCAGTTCGTGCCCGGGCATCCCATCGCAGGCCGCGAATCGAGCGGCGTCGAGGCGGCATTGCCCGATCTCTATGTCGGACGCAACGTCGTGCTGTGTCCGCTGCCCGAGAATCGGGCGCAGGACGTGGCACGCGTGGAGGCGCTTTGGCTCGCGGCGGGCGCGCGCGTTCGCACGATGCAAGCCGAGCAGCACGATCGCGTGCTGGCATCGGTGAGCCACCTGCCGCATTTGCTCTCGTTCGCACTTGTCGAGCAAATTCTCGGCGCGCCCGATGCGGCGCTCAAGTTCTCGTTTGCCGCCGGCGGGTTCCGGGATTTCACGCGGATCGCCGCGTCGAGCCCGGAGATGTGGCGCGATGTCTGCCTGGCGAACGCGACGGCGCTCGTCGCGGAGCTCGATGCCTACACGGCCGTGCTCGCACGCTTGCGGGCGGCGATTGTCTCCGGCGACGGCGCTGCGCTCGAAGCGGTGTTCGCACGCTCGCGCGAAGCACGCACCGAATGGCAGGAACGCGGCGCGCAAACCGTGGCGGCGCGGCCCCACGGCGACCTCGCTCCGGAATAAACAGGAACGGCTATGGACTATCTCGATCTTGGACCGTACCCGCATGCGCGGGGCACGGTTCGTTTGCCCGGCTCGAAAAGCATCTCGAACCGCGTGCTGCTCTTGGCCGCGCTCGCCGAAGGCGAGACGACGATCTCGAATCTGCTCGACTCCGACGACACGCGCGTGATGCTCGACGCGCTCGCGAAGCTCGGCGTGAAGTACACGCGCGACGGCGATCGGTGCGTGGTGCAGGGCACACGCGGCGCGTTCACGGCGAAAACGGCCGATCTTTTTCTCGGTAATGCCGGCACGGCCGTGCGTCCGCTCACGGCGGCGCTGGCCGTCAACGGCGGCGATTATCGCGTGCATGGCGTGCCGCGCATGCACGAGCGGCCGATCGGCGATCTCGTGGATGGGCTGCGGCAAATCGGTGCGCGTATCGATTACGAGGCGAACGAGGGCTATCCGCCGCTGCGGATTCGTCCCGCGGCGCTCAGCGTCGAAGCGCCGATCACCGTGCGCGGCGACGTGTCGAGCCAGTTTCTGACCGCGCTTTTGATGGCGCTGCCGCTCGTGCGCACGAAAAGCGGCACGACGATCGTCGAAGTCGACGGCGAGCTGATCTCGAAACCCTATATCGAGATCACGATACGACTCATGGCGCGCTTCGGTGTGACCGTCGAGCGCGAAGACTGGCGGCGGTTCACGGTGCCGTCGGGAGTGCGCTATCAGTCGCCCGGCTCGATCGCCGTCGAAGGCGACGCGTCGTCCGCCTCGTACTTCCTGGCGGCGGGTGCGCTCGGCGGCGGGCCGGTGGGTGTCGTGGGCGTGGGCAGCGCCAGCATTCAGGGCGATGTGGCTTTCGCCCAGGCACTCGCGCGCATGGGCGCCAACGTGGCGATGGGCGAAGACTGGATCGAGATCCGGGGGATCGGCCATGACCACGGCCGTCTCGAAGCGATCGAAATGGACTGCAATCTCATTCCCGATGCCGCGATGACGCTCGCCATTGCGGCGCTCGCGGCCGACGGGACGACGCGGCTCACCAACATCGGGAGCTGGCGTGTGAAGGAAACGGACCGCATCGCGGCGATGGCGACGGAATTGCGCAAGCTCGGCGCGAATGTGCAAGAAGGGCCGGACTGGCTGGCCGTCACACCGCCCGCGTCAGGGCGCCTCGTGCCGAATGCGGCGATCGACACGTACGACGATCACCGCATGGCGATGTGCTTTTCGCTCGTGAGCCTGATCGGTGCGCCCGTGCGCATCAACGACCCCAAATGCGTCGCCAAGACGTTCCCCGATTACTTCGACCGCTTCAAGACGCTGGTCGCCCCCGATTGATCGATGAAACCGACCCGTCCCTTTCACCAGACCCCTGTCATTGCCATCGACGGGCCGACCGCCTCGGGCAAGGGCACAGTGGCCGCGCTCGTCGCGGCAAAGCTCGGATTTCACTTGCTCGACAGCGGCGCGCTTTATCGGCTCGCGGCACTGGCGAGCCTGCGCTACCAGGTGCCCACGGATGCCGCCGAGGCGCTCGCCGACCTCGTCGACGGCCTGCATATCACGTTCCGGGAGGGCTGCGCGCAGCTCGACGGGATCGACGTGTCCAACGAAATCCGCGCGGAGGAAGTCGGCAATCGGGCGTCGGCCATCGCGGTGCACCAGCCCGTGCGCGCGGCGCTGGTCGCCCGCCAGCGCGCGTTTCGCAGGGAACCCGGGCTCGTGGCCGATGGCCGCGATATGGGGACGGTGATCTTCCCTGATGCGGGATTAAAGGTGTTCCTGACCGCGAGCGTGGAGGCACGCGCGGCGCGCCGGTATAAGCAATTGATCCAAAAAGGGTTTTCTGCTAATATGGATGACTTGCTCCGGGATTTGCGCGAGCGCGATGCGCGCGATACGAATCGCACGGTCGCGCCGCTCGCTCCCGCGGCGGATGCGAAGCTGCTCGATACTTCGGCGCTCACGGTCGACCAGGCGGTCGAACAAGTGGTGCAATGGTACCGGGCGCTGTAGTACCGAGTAGGTGCTTTAGTAGTCTCGAGTTGTCGTCAGGTGTTTGGCGGGGCCGCTTCGGCGGTGTCGCGAAACGTTGTATCAACCCTTAACCCCGTATGGCGTATGCCGTGCCGCGGCGCGCCGGTCCCAGGCAAACGGAACGTGGACCGCGTGAGGCAGAGCGAAGCCATGCTTTTACGATTTTTATGTCCGACCTGCAAACCTCCAACCCGATTACCGAATCCTTTGCGGCTCTGTTCGAAGAGTCGCTGACCAAGCAAGACATGCGCGCCGGCGAAGTGATCTCCGCCGAAGTCGTGCGTGTCGACCACAACTTCGTGGTCGTCAACGCGGGTCTCAAGTCCGAAGCCTACATTCCGCTCGAAGAATTCCTGAACGACGCGGGCGAGGTAGAAGTGCAGGCGGGCGACTTCGTTTCGGTCGCGATCGACGCGCTCGAAAACGGATATGGCGACACGATCCTGTCGCGCGACAAGGCGAAGCGCCTCGCTTCGTGGCTGTCGCTGGAAAAGGCGCTCGACAACAACGAGCTCGTGACCGGCACGATCACCGGCAAGGTCAAGGGCGGCATGACCGTCATGGTCAACGGCATCCGCGCGTTCCTGCCCGGTTCGCTCGTCGACACGCGCCCTGTCAAGGATACGACTCCTTACGAAGGCAAGACGCTCGAATTCCGCGTCATCAAGCTCGATCGCAAGCGTAACAACGTGGTGCTGTCGCGCCGCGCGGTGATCGAAGCGACGCAGGGCGAAGAGCGCGCGAAGCTGCTCGAGACGCTCAAGGAAGGCGCCATCGTCAACGGCGTGGTCAAGAACATCACCGATTACGGCGCGTTCGTAGACTTGGGCGGCATCGACGGTCTGCTGCACATCACCGATATCGCGTGGCGCCGCGTGCGTCACCCGAGCGAAGTGTTGTCGGTCGGCCAGGAAGTCACGGCGAAGATCCTCAAGTTCGACCAGGAAAAGAACCGCGTTTCGCTCGGCATCAAGCAACTGGGCGACGATCCGTGGGAAGGCATCTCGCGCCGTTACCCGTCGGGCACGCGTCTGTTCGGCAAGGTCACGAACATCACCGACTACGGCGCGTTCGTCGAAGTGGAGTCGGGCATCGAAGGCCTCGTCCACGTGTCGGAAATGGACTGGACGAACAAGAACGTCGCCCCGTCGAAGGTGGTCCAGCTCGGCGACGAAGTCGAAGTCATGGTGCTCGAGATCGACGAAGACCGTCGCCGTATCAGCCTCGGCATGAAGCAGTGCAAGCCGAATCCGTGGGACGACTTCAGCCGCAACTTCAAGAAGGGCGACAAGATCAGCGGTGCGATCAAGTCGATTACCGATTTCGGCGTCTTCATCGGTCTGCCGGGCGGTATCGACGGGCTCGTGCATCTGTCCGACCTCTCGTGGAGCGAAACCGGCGAAGAGGCGGTCCGCAAGTACAAGAAGGGCGACGAAGTCGAAGCTGTCGTGCTCGGTATCGACGTCGAGAAAGAGCGCATTTCGCTCGGCATCAAGCAACTCGAAGGCGATCCGTTCAGCAACTTCGTGGCGATGAACGACAAGGGTTCGATCGTCGACGGCACGGTGAAGGCCGTGGACGCCAAGGGTGCCGTGGTGGCGCTTTCGACCGAAGTCGAAGGCTATCTGCGCGCGTCCGAAATCGCACAAGACCGCGTGGAAGATGCGCGCAATGTGCTGAAGGAAGGCGACAAGGTCAACGCGATGATCATCAACATCGATCGCAAGTCGCGTGGTATCAACCTGTCGATCAAGGCGAAGGACTCGGCCGAGCAGCAAGAAGCGATGCGCGGACTGGCAGCTGATTCGGGTTCCGCGGCTTCGGGCACGACGAACCTTGGCGCGTTGCTGAAAGCCAAGCTCGACGGTCAGAACCAGTAAGCCTGAGAGGTTTGCCGCAGCATGACCAAATCGGAATTGGTCGCCCAGTTGGCAGCGCGATTTCCGCAACTTGTCCTCAAGGATGCGGATTTCGCGGTGAAGACGATGCTCGATGCGATGTCGGAGGCGTTGGCCAAGGGCCATCGCATCGAAATTCGGGGCTTCGGCAGCTTTGGCCTGAATCGGCGCCCGTCTCGCGTGGGACGCAATCCGAAATCGGGGGAGAAGGTGCTCGTGCCCGAAAAGCACGTGCCGCATTTCAAGCCCGGCAAGGAACTGCGTGAACGGGTGGACCGTCGTGCGGGCGAGCCGCTGAAAGCGGTCGAGGCCGACGACGCCGACGATACGCTTTGACAGGTGCGACAAGCACGGCCAAGGAAAGATGAAAAGCGCCTTCGGGCGCTTTTTCTTTTGAGGCTGGCATTTGCCGGCGATGCGGCCTTTCACGCCTGGGCTGGTCCCACGAGCGCCGGTCGTGGTTGGAGGCTCGTATGCCATGGCGGAGCGCGATCCTGTTCCGATAACCCGCCGCGACGGCTGGCCGAAGCTTTCCTTTACAATACGGGGCGTTTCTCCGCCCGACAACGCGCCACCGCCGTTATCGTGCGCGTGTCAGGCACGTGGTGTTCCCTCGAGAGAGCCTTTATGAAATTGATCGTCTGGCTGGTTCGCGCGTTCGTCTTCGTGCTGTTGCTGGTACTCGCGCTCGCCAATACGCAAAACGCTACGCTGAATTTCCTGGCCGGCTACGCGTGGCAAGCACCTTTGATCTTGATCGGCTTGGCCTTTTTTGGCGTCGGACTGCTGGCGGGGCTCGTATCGGCATTTCCCGGCCTGGTCCGTCTGAAACTGGAAAACGGCCGCCTCAAGCGCGACTTGCGCGTTGCGCGCGAAGCGCCGCCGGTGGCGAGCGAGCCGCCGTTGCCGCCGGTCGTCTGATGGCCGCATCGAGCCGATTGCCCTAACACGCACTTTCTTCGCATCGCCCGCCCTCGCATGGATCTCGATTTCTGGTGGCTGTTGACCATCCCCGTGGCGTTCGCGCTCGGCTGGGTGGCGGCGCGCTACGATTTGAAGACACTCCTCTCGGAGAGTGCCAATCTGCCGCGGTCGTATTTTCGCGGTCTCAATTTCCTGCTCAACGAGCAGCCCGATCAGGCCATCGATGCGTTCATCGAGGTGGTCAAGCTCGATCCCGAAACGATCGAGCTGCATTTCGCGCTCGGCAATCTGTTTCGCCGCCGCGGTGAGACCGATCGTGCGATTCGTATCCATCAGAACCTGCTGAGCCGCGTCGATTTGCCCGCGAACGAGCGCGACCACGCACTTTTCGAACTCGGCCAGGATTTTCTCAAAGCGGGTCTGCTCGACCGCGCCGAAGAGACGCTCGCCCATCTGGAAAGCGGCGAGCACGCGCTCGGCGCGCAGCGTGCGCTGCTGACGATCTACGAGATCGAAAAGGAATGGACGAAGGCGATCAAGATCGCGGAGAAGCTGGAATCGATGGGCGCGAGCCCGCTCGGCAAGGAGATCGCGCAGTTCCACTGCGAGCTTGCGCAAGAAGCCCTTGCGCGCAACGAGCCGCGCGCGGCAGCCGACGAACTGGCGCTCGCGCTCAAGGCCAACCCCCAAAACGTGCGCGCGACGATCCTGGCGGGCGATGTGGCATGCGCGGCGGGACAGCATGAAGCGGCCATCGAAGCCTGGCGTCGCGTGGAAGAGCAGAATCCGGTCTATTTGCCGCTCGTTGCCGAAAAGCTGATGAAGGCCTACCAGGCGCTCTCGCGTGCCGAACAAGGCGCGGCGTTGCTGACGGAATACGTGGAGCGCTTCGGCTCGAGCGATCTGCTCGACGTCGTCTACCCGTACGTGGCCGAGCTGCGCGGGCCCGAGGCCGCGCATACGCTCGCGCGCGCGCAAATGCAGGCAGCGCCCAATCTAGCGGGCATGATGCGCCTGATCGAAGCGCAGATGACGACGGCCGAGGAGCCGCGGCGCAGCGAGCTCGCGTTGATCAGGACGCTCGTCAAGCAACGCACCAAGAATCTGCCGCGATATACATGCCAAAATTGCGGCTTCCGCGCGCGCCTTTTTTACTGGCAGTGTCCGGGGTGCAGCGGCTGGGAAACTTATGCGCCGCGCCGCGTCGAGCCGATCGCCACACCGCAGTGATGCGGGCGGCGAAGCAGGCCATGACGCTTTAGCGAGGCGCGGCAGCGTCTGCAGTCGAAAGAGCCTCATGCAATTCGGGCGCGTGCGCCCGCGCCGGCGCGCGTTCGAGCGCCGGCATCAACCAGCGGAACAGGTATGAAGATCACCATCATCGGCACCGGGTATGTCGGCCTCGTCACCGGGGCTTGCCTGGCGGAAATCGGCAACGACGTTTTTTGTCTCGATGTCGACCCGCGCAAGATCGACATCCTCAATAACGGCGGCGTGCCGATCCACGAGCCGGGGCTGAAGGAAATCATCGCGCGCACGCGTGCACACGGGCGCATCACGTTTTCGACCGATGTCAAAGCCAGTGTGGAGCACGGCGAGATCCAGTTCATCGCGGTCGGCACCCCTCCGGACGAGGACGGCTCGGCCGATCTGCAGTACGTCCTCGAGGCGGCGCGCAACATTGGCCGCTACATGAACGGCTTCAAGGTCATCGTCGACAAATCGACGGTGCCGGTCGGCACCGCGGAACGCGTGCGCGCCGTCGTGGAAGCTGAGTTGGCGGCGCGCGGTCTCGCAGATCGCGCGGCGCGCAGTTTTTCGGTCGTATCGAACCCGGAGTTTTTGAAAGAGGGCGCCGCCGTCGACGATTTCATGCGGCCCGATCGCATCGTGCTCGGCAGCGACGACGACGAAGCCGGACGTCTGGCGCGCGAAAAGATGAAGCGCCTTTATGCGCCGTTCAACCGGAATCACGAGCGCACGCTCTATATGGACGTCCGTTCGGCCGAGTTCACGAAGTACGCGGCCAACGCCATGCTCGCGACGCGCATCTCATTCATGAACGAAATGTCCAATCTGGCCGATCGTGTCGGCGCGGATATCGAAGCGGTGCGCCGCGGGATCGGCTCCGATCCGCGCATCGGCTATCACTTCCTTTACGCGGGCGTCGGTTACGGCGGCTCGTGCTTTCCGAAGGATGTTCAGGCGCTCGTGCGCACGGCCAATGACAGCGGTCAGCAACTGCGCATCCTCGAAGCCGTCGAGGCGGTCAATCACGATCAGAAGGAAGTACTCGTGCGCAAGATCGAGCAAGTGCTGGGCGCCGATCTCACGGGGCGCACCTTCGCGGTCTGGGGGCTTTCGTTCAAGCCGAACACCGACGACATGCGCGAAGCGCCGAGCCGGCGCGTCATTGCGGCTTTGCTGGCGCGCGGTGCGTGCGTGCAGGCCTATGATCCGGTCGCACTCGACGAGGCGCGCCGCGTATTCGCGCTCGATCTCGCCGATCGCGGCGACGAGCATGCCCGGCTGGCGTTCGAGGCTTCGCAGGAGGAAACGTTGTCCGGGGCCGATGCGCTCATCGTGCTGACCGAATGGAAGGAATTCAAGAGTCCCGATTTCATGCACATGAAGTCGGTGCTGAAGTCGCCCGTGATCTTCGATGGGCGCAACCTTTATGAACCGCAAGCGATGGCCGAGCTCGGCATCGATTACTACGCAATCGGGCGTCCCTATGTCCCACTCCAGTCCGCAACCGATCCGCACGCCTGAGATGAGCGAGAGCGGGGCTCGTCCCGTCGCCGCACCCACGCAAGCGTTGCCGCCCTTGCCTGTCATTGCGCGCGAGCGGCTCGCGAGCGCACGCGTACTCGTAGTCGGCGATGTCATGCTCGATCGCTACTGGTTCGGCGACGTCAACCGCATCTCGCCCGAGGCGCCTGTGCCGGTCGTGCATGTCCAGCGCCAGGAGGACCGGCTTGGCGGCGCCGCCAACGTTGCGCGCAACGCCGCGGCGCTCGGTGCGAGCACTGGCCTGCTCTGCGTGGTCGGTCACGACGAGCCCGGCGAGCGCATCGTCGAGTTGTTGAAGGACAGCGGCGTCATACCGCATCTCGAACGCGACCCGGAACTCCCGACGACGATCAAGCTGCGTGTACTGTCGCGCCAGCAGCAACTGCTGCGCATGGACTTCGAGAAGATGCCTGCGCACGAGGCGTTGCTCGCCGGGCTCGCGCGCTTCGATAGGTTGCTCGCGTCGCACGATGTCGTGCTCCTTTCGGACTACGCGAAGGGCGGGCTCACGCACGTGACGCAAATGATCTCCAAGGCGCGAGCGGCCGGCAAAGCCGTGCTCGTCGATCCGAAGGGGGACGACTGGGAGCGCTACCGCGGGGCCACGGTCATCACGCCGAACCGGGCCGAGCTGCGCGAGGTGGTCGGCCGATGGAAATCGGAGGAGGACCTCGTTGCGCGCGTCACGGAACTGCGCACATCGCTCGAGCTCGAGGCGCTGTTGCTGACGCGTTCGGAAGAGGGCATGACGCTCTTTACGGCGAATGGCGAGCTCAATGCACCGGCTGTCGCACGCGAGGTCTACGATGTGTCGGGTGCGGGCGACACCGTCATCGCGACGCTTGCCGCAATGCTCGGCGCGCGTGTGCCGCTCGTCGATGCGGTCGCACTGGCCAATCGTGCGGCGGGTATCGTCGTCGGCAAGCTCGGTACGGCGACCGTGGACTATGACGAACTTTTTGCGCCCGCGCACTGAGGCGGGCCGCTTTCCGACACATCCCTTTCATTGCGAAACCGATCATGACTCTCATCGTCACCGGCGCCGCCGGCTTCATCGGCAGTAACCTCGTCAAGGCGCTCAACGCGCGCGGCGAGACGCGCATCGTTGCAGTCGACAATCTGAAGCGCGCCGACAAGTTCAAGAATCTCGTCGATTGCGAGATCGACGACTATCTCGACAAGACCGAATTCGTCGAACGCTTCACGCGCGGCGATTTCGGCAAGGTGCGTGCCGTTTTCCACGAAGGAGCCTGCTCCGATACGATGGAAACCGACGGCCGCTACATGATGGACAACAACTTTCGATACAGCCGGGCGGTGCTCGACGCTTGTCTCGCGCAAGGTGCGCAGTTTCTGTATGCGTCGTCGGCGGCCATCTACGGCGGCTCGACACGCTTTGTCGAAGACCGTGCCGTCGAAGCCCCGCTCAACGTCTACGGCTACTCGAAGTTCCTGTTCGATCAGTTGGTCCGCCGCGTGCTGCCGGCCGCAACGAGCCAGATTGCGGGCTTTCGCTACTTCAATGTCTACGGTCCGCGCGAATCGCACAAGGGACGCATGGCGTCAGTGGCGTTTCACAACTTCAATCAGTTCCGCGCCGAGGGCAAGGTGAAGCTGTTCGGCGAGTACAACGGCTACGCCGCCGGAGAGCAGACACGCGATTTCGTCTCCGTGGAGGACGTCGCGAAGGTCAACCTCTTTTTCTTCGACCATCCGGAAAAATCGGGCATCTTCAATCTCGGCACGGGCCGCGCGCAACCGTTCAACGACATCGCGTCGAGCGTCGTCAACACGCTGCGTGCCCTCGAGGGTCAGGCGCCGCTTTCGCTCGCCGAAATGGTCCAGAGCGGGCTCATCGAATACGTACCGTTTCCCGACGCCCTGCGCGGCAAATATCAGTGCTTCACGCAAGCGGACCCGACGCGCTTGCGCGCGGCCGGCTACGACGCGCCCTTTCTGACGGTGCAAGAAGGCGTCGACAGATACGTGCGTTGGCTATCCGGCCAGCTGTAAGACGACGGCGCATCTCCCTAGACTGGGGTCTTCGGGTCGGCTTCCTCTCATGCCGGCCGCTCGATCAACGGAGGTCCCATGTATCAACGATTCCTTGCCGCATGCCTTCTGGCCGCTGCATGCGGCCAGCTCAGCGCGGCCGTCGACGTCAACGCCGCTGACGAAGCGGCCCTGCGCAGCGTCAAAGGCATTGGTCCCGCGAAGGCGCGTGCCATTCTGGACGAACGCGCACGCAATGGGCCGTTCGAAGACGCGTCGGATCTGGTCGCTCGTGTCAAGGGATTCGGCGGCCGAACGCTCGAGCGGCTGCAAGCCGAAGGACTTTCAGTGGGGCGGCCGCTATCCGTCCCATCGTCGCCCCGGCCATCCATCCCTGTATCCGGCGGTGTTCCGAGCCGCGCAACGAGTGCGTCGGCGCGTCGCGCCGCGGTGGCCGTAACGCATCGATGACCCATCGTTGACGCTTCGACCTGCGCACCGCACGCGTGCGCTTGTCGATGCGTCTTCTCGCAGCTCTCCTTCACCGTCATGCGGTTCGACGGCTTCCCGCGGCTTGCCGCGGGTTTTTTGCGTTCTCGGCTGGGGCGCGTGGCATCGGGCCCGCGAACTTACTGCCGACCGAGCCGCTCCGGCACGTCGTGGCGCGCTGCTTTACAATCCATCCCAATACCTCGAATTCTCGATTGCTCATTACGTCATTGCGCTTTGCGCGTCTAACACATGCCTTACAAGACTATTGAAGATACGGTCGGCAACACGCCGCTCGTGCAACTCGTGCGCGTGCCGGACGACGAGATCCGCAGCCGCAACAATGTCGTGCTCGCCAAGCTCGAAGGCAACAATCCCGCGGGCTCGGTCAAGGACCGTCCGGCGGTATCGATGATCAAGCACGCGGAGGCGCGTGGGCGCATCAGACCCGGGGACACGCTCATCGAGTCGACCAGCGGCAATACCGGCATCGCGCTGGCGATGGCCGCCGCAATCCGAGGCTATAAGATGGTGCTCGTCATGCCCGAGGACCTGTCTGCCGAGCGGCGCCAGAGCATGGCGGCGTACGGTGCCGAGATCGTGCTCACGCCGGTCAAGGGCGGAATGGAGTACGCGCGGGACCTGGCGGAGCAGATGCAGCGCGAGGGCAAGGGCGTCATCCTCGATCAGTTCGCGAACCCCGACAACCCGCTCGCGCATTATGAGAGCACGGGCCCCGAGCTTTGGCGCGAAACGGAAGGGCGCATCACGCACTTCGTTTCGTCCATGGGAACGACCGGTACGATCATGGGCGTCTCGCGCTACCTGAAGGAGCAAAACGACGCCATCGAGGTCATCGGCGCGCAGCCCGAGGAAGGCTCGCGCATTCCGGGCATCCGCAAATGGCCCGAGGCTTATTTGCCGAAGATTTTCGATCGCAGCCGGATCGATCGCACCGAGAACGTTTCGCAGGCGGCAGCCGAAGCCATGGCGCGCCGACTGGCTGCCGTCGAAGGTATCTTCGGCGGCATTTCGTCCGGCGGTGCGTGCGAGGTGGCATTGCGCGTTGCGCGACAAGTCGAGAATGCGACGATCGTGTTCATCGTTTGCGACCGCGGCGACCGTTATCTGTCCACCGGCGTTTTTCCGGCCTGACGCCGACCTTCCACCGAGCTTCGGTTCCGGTCAGCGCCAGCCGGCCGCTCAACTGGAGGCCGCGGCTGCGGCGTCGGCCTGCATGCGCGCTTTCACGCGCTGCCCGAGTTCATAAACGGCCAGCGCATAAAAGAAGCTGCGGTTGTAGCGCGTGAGCACATAGAAGTTCTGCAGGCCGAGCATGTATTCGGTGGGTTGGCCCGGGGTCGGCAGATCGATGACCAGCACCGGCGTGGCTGCCTCGACGTTCGTATCGAGGCCCGGTTCGTCGAGCGACATGCCGGCGCGCAGCATCTGGGCGAGTGGCCAGTGCGGCTCGGGCTTGCCATCGGCGGCTGCCTGCGCGATCCCGATGCTGCCGGCATCGTGCGCGATTTGCCATACGACGGGGCGCCCGGTATTCCAGCCGTTTTCGCTCAGATAGTTGGCGACGCTGCCGATCGCATCGGCCGTGCTCGAGCGCAAATCGATGCGATTGTTGCCTTCGTAGTCGACTGCATATTTGACGATGCTGCTCGGCAGGAACTGCGGAATGCCGATGGCGCCTGTGTACGAGCCTCGCACACTGCTCGGATCGAGCTGCGCGTTGCGCGTCCAGACCAGATAGTCTTCGAGGTTCTTGCGAAACGTCATTTCGCGTTCGGCGCGGTTCGGCGTGTTCGGGTAGTCGAATGCGAGCGTGGTCAGCGCGTCGATCACGCGGAAGTTGCCCATGTACTTCCCATAGATCGTCTCCACGCCAATGATGCCGACGACGATCTCGGGCGGCACGCCATACTGCTCGTAAGCGCGCTGCAGCGTTGCCTGATTGTCGTGCCAGAACTTGACGCCTGCGTTGATGCGAACCGGATCGAGAAAGCGCGATTCGTACGCATGCCAGTTCTTGAGCGCGGGCGTGGGCGACGGCGTGACGAGTTTCACGACGGTGGCCGAGTAGGCCGCGCTCGCAAAAAGCGCGTGCAGCGCCGCGGCGTCGAAATCGTAGCGCGCGACCATGTCGTCGATGAATGCGTCCACATCCGCATTGTGCGCATACCGCTGCGGAACGATCTCTTCTTCGAATGTCTGGCTCTGCGAGGCGGGTTGCGGCTCGGCTTGCGCGACCCTGACCGAACGGTGGGCAGGGTGCGTCTGCGCGAGCGCCGCGTTGCCATTGGCGGCAGCGAAAGCGACGGTGGCGGCGAGGGCGGCAAAACGCTGGGCTGTGCGCGAGGCGAGGATGACGGTCATATTGGATGGGATGGGAACGGCGGGCGGTGCGTGAACGTTTCGGGGCTCGGCGCAGTATAGCGAACGGGCGGCTCGCGCGAAACCGTAGCGGGTCCGCGTCGTGCGCGGGAGGAGCGCTCCGGGTCTCGGCGTTGGCGCACATCGGCCTGTGGTAACGTAGCTGCTTGGAGACATGCTTGCGCGGCAGGCGGATACATCATGGCAACCGCTTTCTATTCACATCCCGAATGTCTGCTTCATGAGATGGGGCCCGGGCATCCCGAATGTCCCGAACGCCTGCATGCGATCGAAGACCAACTGATCGCCAGCCGTATCGCCCCGCATGTCCAGCGCGAGACGGCGCCGCGCGCCGATTTCGAGCAGATTGCGCGCGTGCATACGCGCTCGCATATCGAATACATCGAGAGCCGGTCGCCGGCCGAAGGCTACGCCTGGATCGATCCCGACACCGCAATGAACGCCCATACCTGGGAGGCGGCGCTGCGCGCGGCGGGAGCAGCGGTGGCGGCGACCGACGCCGTCATCGAAGGCCGCTACGAGAACGCGTTTTGCGGGGTCAGGCCACCGGGCCATCACGCCGAGCCGGGTCGTGCGATGGGTTTTTGCTTTTTCAACAATGTCGCGATCGCGGCGCGCCACGCACTCGAGGCGCACGGGCTCGAGCGCGTGGCCATCGTCGACTTCGACGTGCATCACGGCAATGGCACCGAAGCGGCATTCGCGGGCGATGAGCGCGTGCTCATGTGCAGTTTTTTTCAGCATCCGTTCTATCCGTACAGCGGTGCGGACACCGTTGCCTCGAACATGGTCAATCTGCCGATGCCGGCCCGCACGAAGGGCGAGGCGGTACGAGAAGCCATCGAGCTCGCCTGGGTGCCGCGCCTCACGGCTTTCGAGCCTGAGATGATCTTCATCTCCGCCGGTTTCGACGCACATCGCGAGGATGATCTCGGCAACATGGGGCTCGTCGAGGACGACTACGTCTGGATAACCGATAGGATCCGCGGCATTGCGGCGCGCTATGCGCGCGGGCGCATCGTGAGCTGCCTGGAAGGCGGCTACAACCTGTCGGCGCTCGGTCGCAGCGTGGCCGCCCACGTGCGCGCGCTGGCCGGCATTTGACGCATCGAACGGCGGTGCGCGCGGGCGGCCCGGCATCGCCCGCTGCCCGCATGATGGAACCATGGAGGTGACGGTCATGAACTCCGATTCATCGTCGACACATCCGGCCGAGAGTTCGGCCGGCACGGAACCGACGGGCGTGCTGCTCATCGAGCATGGGGCGTATGGACTTCCGGGCGCCGTCCGCTTGACGCTGAACCGTCCCGATGCGTTCAACGCGCTGTCGGAGCAACTGATTGCCGAGCTCCATGCCGCCTTGGGCACGATCGCGAAAAGCGATGCACGAGTCGTCGTCCTTGCAGCCGCGGGCCGCGCGTTCTGCGCGGGCCACGATCTGAAGGAAATGCGCGCGGCGCCGTCGCTGGCCCACTATCAGGCGCTCTTCGCCCGTTGCTCGGCGTTGATGATGACGATTCAGCGGATGCCGCAACCCGTCATTGCACGCGTTCAAGGAATGGCGACGGCCGCGGGCTGTCAGCTCGTTGCAATGTGCGATCTCGCGGTGGCGGCCGACACGGCGCGCTTTGCCGTTTCCGGCATCAACGTGGGCCTCTTTTGCGCGACACCGGCCGTACCGTTGTCGCGCAATCTCTCGCGCAAAGCCGCATTCGAGATGCTGATGACGGGCGAATTCATCGATGCGGCCAAGGCGCGCGACGAGGGGCTCATCAACCGGATGGTGCCGCTCGATGCGCTCGACGCCGAAGTGATTTCGCTCGCGTCCGGGATTTGCGCCAAGCCCGCAGCTGCGGTGAGCGCGGGCAAAGCGCTTTTTTACCGGCAGCTCGAAACCGGCATCGAAGCCGCATATCAGCTCGCGGGGCAGACCATGGCCTGTAACGCGATGGAAGATGCGACGCTCGAGGGAATGCAGGCGTTCGTGGAAAAGCGCAAGCCGAACTGGAGCGCCTAGGGCCCTAACGCGAACGGGGTATCGCGATCGGGCGTCGGCGCGATGCGCCGGGCGATTATCCTGAGTGCGCCCCGATCCACTCGATCAACGCATCGATCACGCGCGTACGGTCGAGATCGTTCATGGTCTCGTGATAGCTGCCTTCAAAGATGGTCAGCGTGCAATCGGCCGAGCCCACCTCGTGCGCGAACTCGCGGCTTCCTTCCGGTTCGGTCAGCTTGTCGTCGCTGCCATGAAAGATGAGTACGGGAAGTTCGAGCGCTGCGCGGGCGCGTTCGATACGCTTCATGGCAACGAGGATTTCGGCGCCGGTACGCGCGGGTATCGGACCGTGGTGCACGAGGGGATCGTTGCGATTCGCCTCGACGACGGCCGAATCGCGCGCGAGTAGCGCGGGATCGATTTTCATGGCCGGGAAACGCGGCCAGACGCGGCTCACGAGTTGGCTCGCCGCGATCATCCAGCGCGGCACATCGCGGCCGGCAACGAGTGCGGGGCTCGACAGAATCAGTCCGGCGGGCCGTTGCCCGTGTGCCGCACCATGCGCGAGTCGCTCGGCTGCGTAAAGCGCCGCAATCGTCCCACCCATACTGTGTCCCATCAGAAAGAACGGAATGGGCGGGCGGGCCGCCGCCCCGAGCAACGCTTCGAAGTCGCGCAAATATTCGTCGATGGATCCGGCCCATACGCGCGGGCCGGGCGAATGGCCATGTCCGCGCAAATCGATGGCAACGAGCTCGATCCCTGCTTCGCCAAGCCGTGCGGCAAGCGGCGCGTAGCGCCCCGCGTGCTCGGCCAGCCCGTGCGCGAGTGCCACCGTTGCCTTGGGCTGGAAGCGAGCCTGCCCTGGGCACCAACGGTATAGCGCAAGCTCGACCCCGTCGGCGGTGCGTACAGTCGAACGCGTAGGGCCCGTATCTGAGCCGGCGGCGTCGGGCGCGAGATCGGACGGTGCGTCGAAGGTGGCCATGATGGGTTTGCCCGCTGACGGAATGCGAGCGCCATGTTAATCCTCGCGCGCCGAGGGCGGGCCCCCGAAAGGAGACCGACAGCTCTAATTCCTTTGAGTTATTAGATGTTGAGAATTAATTATGAAACCTTATTTGTGCGGCGCGATAAAATAGCGGGTCCGGATGTCCCGCCAACCATGGCTGGGCGCTAGTCGCCCTGCGCAAAACGCCGCGCGACCCCCGCCGTCTTCTTTTTTTCATGATCGAACTACGCAACGTTTCACAGCGCTTTGCCGGCCCCGGCGGCTGGGTCGAGGCGCTCAAAGGGATCGACTTGACGATTCCGCCCGGCGAAATTTTCGGCATCATCGGCCGAAGCGGCGCCGGCAAGAGCACCCTCGTGCGCACCATCAATCTGCTCGCACGGCCAAGCGAGGGAGAAGTCGTCGTGGCGGGCCGCGCATTGACGGGACTGCCCCCAGCGCAGCTGCGCGAGGCGCGCCGCGAGATCGGCATGATCTTCCAGCATTTCAATCTGCTCAGTTCGCGCACGGTATACGAAAACGTCGCGCTGCCGCTCGAGCTCGCGGGCATGAAGCGTCACGCCATCGACGCCGTCGTCTCTCCGCTGCTCGAACTCGTCGGCCTCTCCGCGCAACGGCAGCGTTATCCGGCGCAGATCAGCGGCGGGCAAAAGCAACGGGTAGGCATTGCGCGCGCCCTCGCGAGCAAGCCAAAGGTGCTGCTTTCCGACGAGGCCACCTCGGCGCTCGATCCCGAGACCACGCGCTCGATCCTTCAGTTGCTCAAACGCATCAACCGCGAGCTCGGTTTGACGGTCGTGTTGATCACCCATCAGATGGAAGTCATCAAAGAGGTGTGCGATCGCGTCGCGGTGCTCGATGCAGGGCGCATCGTCGAAGCGGGGGCGGTCGTCGATGTCTTCCTGCAGCCGCGGCACGACGTCACGCGTGCGCTGCTCGGCGACGTCATCGCGCACGAGTTGCCGGCCGCGGTAAAAGCGCGTGTCGCAAAGCACCTCGAGACAGGCGCCGGCCAACTGCTGCGGCTCGCGTTCGCGGGAGGCAGCGTCGACAAGCCTGTCCTGTCCGAGGCAATCCGGCGCTATGCGCTCGACGTGAACATTCTGCACGGTCAGATCGACGAGATTCAGGGGCGGGCGTTCGGCTCGCTGGCTGTGCTGGCCGACGGCGAACCGGGCCAGCTCGGCGATGCGCTCGCTTACTTGCGCGCGCAAGGAGTCGTGGTGGAGGCGCTCGCGCATGTTTGATGAAATGCTACCGATGTTTCTCGCGTCGTTTTGGGAGACGCTGGTGATGGTCGGCATATCGGGCGTGCTCGGCGCGCTGGTCGGGCTGCCGCTCGGCATCGTGCTCTTTCTGACAGAGCCAGGCGGCGTGCTCGAAAACGCCGCGGCCAATCGCGCGATGGGGCTCACGGTCAATGCGGTGCGCTCGACGCCGTTCATCATCCTGCTCGTGGCGGTCATTCCGTTGACGCGATTAGTCGTCGGCACCTCGATCGGGACGGCGGCCGCGGTGGTCCCGCTCACGATTGCGGCGGCGCCCTTCATCGCGCGCCTCGTCGAAACCGCGCTGCGCGAGGTCGACCGCGGCCTGATCGAGACGGCCGAAGCGCTCGGCGCGACGACGTACCAGATCGTCTTCAAGGTGCTGTTGCCCGAGGCTCTGCCGGGCATCGTAGCGGGGCTGACGATCACGTTCGTTTCGCTGGTCGGCTACTCGGCGATGGCGGGCGCGATCGGCGGCGGCGGGCTCGGCGACCTGGGCATTCGCTATGGCTACCAGCGGTTCCTGCCCGAGGTCATGCTGGCCGTCGTGGCGGTGCTCGTCGTGTTCGTTCAGCTCGTGCAGTCATTGGGCGACTGGCTCGTGCGGCGTTTGAGCCATCGCTGAGAACATCGGTGCGGTTAGAGGCGTTGATCGAGAATTCGGGCTTGGCGAGTCGGCCCAGCCTCATTAAAATAAAACGATCGTTCGTTATTTAGGCGCACCATCGAGCGGAAGCCCGCTCGACATCCGGCGCCCGGCGCGGCGGCCCCTCGGGCTGCTGTTTGGCTGTCGTTATAATGGCCGCTGGGTTGACGTATTCGTAACTTTGGAGCGTGTGCATGAAAATTCTGGTGCCGGTCAAGCGCGTGGTCGATTTCAACGTGAAGGTTCGCGTGAAGTCGGATGGCACGGGCGTCGATATTGCGAACGTGAAGATGTCGATGAACCCGTTCGACGAAATCGCGGTGGAAGAGGCGGTGCGGCTGAAGGAAGCGGGCGTGGCGACGGAAATCGTGGCGGTGTCGTGCGGGGTGGCGCAGGCGCAAGAGACGCTGCGCACGGCGCTGGCGATCGGTGCCGATCGGGCGATTCTGATCGAATCGAACGAGGACTTGCAGCCGTTGGCCGTGGCGAAGCTGCTCAAGGCGTTGGTCGATAAAGAGCAGCCGCAGCTCGTGATTCTGGGCAAGCAGGCGATCGACGACGATTCGAACCAGACGGGCCAGATGCTGGCGGCGCTGGCGAACCTGCCGCAAGCGACGTTTGCCTCGAAGGTGACGATCGCCGAGGGCCGTGCGACGGTGGCGCGCGAAGTGGACGGGGGTGCGGAGACGCTGACGCTGAGCTTGCCGGCGGTGGTGACGACGGATCTGCGCCTGAACGAGCCGCGCTATGTGACGCTGCCCAATATCATGAAGGCGAAGAAAAAGCCGCTGGAAACGCTGAAGCCCGAAGACCTTGGGGTGGACGTCACGCCGCGCTTGAAGACGCTGAAGGTGGCCGAGCCGCCCAAGCGCAGCGCCGGTGTGAAGGTGCCGGATGTGAAGACGCTGGTCGAGAAGTTGAAGACCGAAGCCAAGGTGGTGTAAGGGGAGCGCGAAGAAATGACGATTCTGGTGATTGCCGAACATGACAACGCGACCGTCAAGGGCGCGACATTGAACACTATTGCTGCCGCGCACGAGGTTGCCAAACTCGTCGGCGGCGATATTCACGTGCTGATTGCCGGTCACAACGCGCAGGCCGCGGCCGATGCGGCGGCGAAGATCGCGGGCGTCTCGAAGGTGCTGCTCGCCGACGCGCCGCAACTGGCTGCAGGTCTGGCGGAGAACATCGAAGCGACGGTGCTGGAGATCGCGAAGGACTACTCGCATATCGTGGCGCCGGCCACGGCATACGGCAAGAACATCGCACCGCGCGTGGCGGCGAAGCTGGACGTGGCGCAGATCAGCGAGATCACCGCGGTGGTGTCGCCCGATACGTTCGAGCGGCCGATCTACGCGGGCAATGCGATTGCGACGGTGCAATCGAGCGATCCGATCAAGGTGCTGACGGTGCGTGCGACGGGCTTCGACGCCGTGGCAGCCGTTGGCGGTAGCGCCGCAATCGAGAAGATCGAGGCGGCGGCTGACCGTGGTATCTCGCAGTTCGTGAACCGCGAGGTGACCAAGCTGGACCGTCCCGAGCTGACGAGCGCGCAGATCGTGGTGTCGGGTGGCCGGGGTCTGGGCAGCGGCGAGAACTATCAGAGCGTGCTCGTGCCGCTGGCCGACAAGCTCGGCGCGGCGTTGGGCGCCTCGCGCGCCGCGGTGGATGCGGGCTATGTACCCAACGATTACCAGGTGGGCCAGACGGGCAAGATCGTCGCACCGCAACTGTACGTTGCGGTCGGTATCTCGGGTGCGATTCAGCATCTGGCCGGCATGAAGGATTCGAAGGTGATCGTCGCGATCAACAAGGATCCTGAGGCGCCGATCTTCAGTGTGGCCGATTACGGACTCGTCGGCGATTTGTTCGCGCTCGTGCCGGAGCTGGTCGCGGAGCTCGGTTGAACGAACGACGCGAAGCGCCGTTCGACTAGGCGCCTGACGGCAACAGGGGAGGGGGCGCGGCGCGCCCCTTTTTTTACGGTCCCAGTTAGCGCTTTAGCGCTTACTGAGGCCCCAATGCAGAGCAACGACTCAGGAGGAGCACGATGAGCTATACCGCGCCCATCAGGGACATGCTATTCGCGATGAAGGAACTGGCCGGTCTCGAGACGGTTGCCGCGTTGCCGGGCAGCGATGACGCGACCCTCGAAACGGCGCAAGCCGTGCTCGGCGAGTCGGCGAAACTGTGCGAGCAAGTGCTTGCTCCGCTGAATGTCGAGGGCGACCGCCATCCGAGCGTCTGGAAGGACGGTGCCGTCACCGCGACGCCCGGTTTCAAGGAAGCGTTCCGCCAGTTCGTCGAGGGTGGTTGGCAAGGTGTGCAGCATCCCGTCGACTACGACGGGCAAGGTTTGCCCAAGCTCATCGCGACGCCCTGTGTCGAGATGCTCAATGCCGCGAATCTTTCGTTCGCGCTCTGTCCGCTGCTGACCGACGGCGCGATCGAAGCGCTGCTCACTGCCGGTAGCGCCGAGCAGAAGCAGCGCTATGTGCCCAAGCTGCTTTCAGGCGAGTGGACAGGGACGATGAACCTCACGGAGCCGCAGGCCGGCTCCGATCTCGCACTGGTACGCACGCGCGCCGAGCCCCAAGGCGACGGTACCTATCGAATCTTCGGCACGAAGATTTTCATCACCTGGGGCGAGCACGACATGGCCGAGAACATCGTCCACCTCGTGCTCGCGCGCACGCCCGATGCGCCGGAGGGCGTAAAAGGCATCTCGCTTTTCATCGTGCCCAAGTTCCAGATTGACGACGATGGCAAGCTCGGCGCGCGCAACGACGTGCACTGCGTATCGATCGAGCACAAGCTCGGCATCAAGGCGAGCCCGACCACCGTGCTCCAGTTCGGCGACCATGGCGGCGCGACCGGCTACCTCGTCGGCGAAGAGAACCGCGGTCTCGAATACATGTTCATCATGATGAATGCGGCGCGTTTCGCCGTCGGCATACAAGGCGTGGCCATCGCGGACCGTGCGTACCAAAAGGCGGTGGCTTACGCAAAGGAGCGCGTGCAGAGCCGCCCGGTCGACGGTAGCGCGAAAGACCCCGTCACGATCATTCATCATCCCGACGTGCGCAGAATGCTGGCCACCATGCGCGCGTTGACGGAAGGCGCGCGCGCCCTCGCGTATGTTGCGGCGGCGCACTGCGATGTTGCGCATCGTCATGCCGATGCCGCCGTGCGCGCCGAACATCAGGCGCTCTACGAGTTTCTCGTGCCCATTGTGAAGGGATGGAGTACCGAGCTTTCGATCGAGGTCGCGAGTCTCGGCGTGCAAGTGCATGGCGGCATGGGTTTCATCGAGGAAACGGGGGCGGCTCAGTACTATCGCGACGCGCGCATTCTGACCATCTACGAAGGCACCACGGCGATCCAGGCGAACGACCTCGTCGGTCGCAAGACGCTGCGCGATGGCGGCGCCGTCGCAAAGAAGTTCGCCGCGCAGATTCGCGCGACACTCGATGCGCTTTCGGCGCACGAGGGGCCCGCTTTCGCGGCCATGCGTTTGCAGTTGTCGCTGGCCGTGCGTTCGTTCGACACCGTCGTCGATTTCGTGCTCGCCAATGCGAAGTCCGATCCAAAAGCCGTGTTCGCGGGCAGTGTGCTGTACCTGGAGCTCGCGGGCATCGTGCTGGCAGGCTGGCATATGGCGCGTGCCATGCTCGTCGCGGCGCGCGACGAAGTCGGCGACGCGCCGTTTTATGGCGCAAAGATCGCAACCGCGCGATTTTTCGCCGAGCAAATCCTGCCTCGGGCCGCCGCGCTCGAAACGGCCATCGTCACCGGCAAGGGCGGTGAGGGCGTCTACGCACTGTCCGAAGACCAGTTCTGAAAATGCAAACGGCGCCCGTGTGGGGCGCCGTTTGTGCTGCCTGGGCTCTTCGGGTGGCGTGAGCCGTTACGCGTAAGCGGGTCTGGGCGACGTGCCGATGTCGCCCAGATAGCGATGCACCGATAGGTCGTCCGCCTGGATGGCGGGGCGCCGGCCGGAGATGAGGTCGGCAAGCAGTTGGCCCGAGCCGCACGACATCGTCCAGCCCAGCGTGCCGTGGCCGGTATTGAGGAACAGATTCGCGACAGGCGTGCGGCCGACGATCGGCGTGCCGTCCGGGGTCATCGGGCGCAAGCCCGTCCAGAATGTCGCATGCGCCGTATCGCCGCCGCCGGGGAAAAGGTCGTTGACGCACATCTCGAGCGTCTCGCGGCGTGCGTTGCGCAGTTTCTGATCGAAGCCGACGATTTCCGCCATGCCGCCCACTCGAATCCGATCGTCGAAGCGCGTGATGGCGATCTTGTACGTTTCGTCGAGCACCGTCGATACGGGCGCCGCGGCGGGGTTGACGATGGGTGCCGTGATCGAATAGCCCTTGAGCGGATAAACCGGAATCTTCACGATGTCGGCTACGAACTGCGTCGAATACGCACCGAATGCGACGACGTAGGTGTCGGCGCGCAGGGTTTCGTTGCCGCTGCGGACACCGGCGATCCTGCCACCCGCCATCTCGAGTGCATCGACGGGCGTGTTGTAGCGGAACTTCACGCCGAGCTGTTCGGCAAGCGCGGCCAGCCGTGTCGTGAACAGCTGGCAGTCGCCCGTTTCGTCGCCCGGAAGACGCAACCCGCCCGTCAACTTGTGCGAGACGGCGGCGAGTGCGGGTTCCGCGCGCGAGAGCTCGTCCGGCGCGAGCAGTTCGTAAGGCACCTGCGCCTCGCGCAGCACCGCGATGTCTTTCTGCGCACCGTCGAGTTGCTGCTGCGTGCGAAAGAGTTGCAGCGTGCCGCCCGTGCGGCCTTCGTACCGGATGCCGGTATCGGCGCGCAATGCTTGCAGGCAATCGCGGCTGTACTCCGCCAGGCGCACCATGCGGCCCTTGTTGACCGCGTAGCGCTCGGCCGTGCAATTGCGCAGCATTTGCCACATCCAACTCAATTGGAACTGCGTACCGTCCAGGCGGATGGCGAGCGGGGCATGCTTTTGGAACATCCACTTGACGGCTTTCAGCGGAACGCCCGGCGCGGCCCACGGTGCCGCGTAACCGGGAGAAATCTGGCCCGCGTTCGCAAAGCTCGTTTCGAGCGCGGGACCCGCGGCGCGGTCGACCACGGTGACTTCATGGCCCGCGCGCGCCAGGTAATAGGCGCTCGTTACGCCCACCACGCCGCTGCCCAAGACGATGACTCGCATAGCTACTCCAAAAGACGCTTGATCCAGTTATTGGAGCTATACTATTGCGACGAAAGCAGTTTTTGTTTTTGTAGTTTTCATATTTTTGGTGAAAACAGTGAGAACGCAGCGCCAACCGATCCGCAAGCTCGACAAGCTCGACCACCATATCCTGCGCATCCTTCAGGAAGACGGCCGTATCGCGATGAAGGATCTGGCCGAGCGCGTGGGGCTGACGGTCACGCCGTGCATCGAGCGCGTCAAGCGCATGGAGCGCGACGGGGTCATCACGGGCTACTACGCGCGTATCGATCCGGCCCAGCTCGGCGCGGCGCTGCTCGTGTTCGTCGAAATCACACTGGGCCACAAGAGCGGCAACATGTTCGAGCAGTTTCGGCGCGAGGTGCACAAGATCCCCGAGGTGCTCGAGTGCCATCTGGTGTCGGGCGAGTTCGACTATCTCATCAAGGCGCGCATCGGCGAGATGGCCGATTACCGCAAGTTGCTCGGCGACATCCTCTTGCAGTTGCCGGGCGCGGTGCAGTCGAAGAGCTATGTCGTCATGGAGGAAATCAAGGAGACGCTCGCGATCCCTGTCCCGGGTTGAGGCTCAGGCGAGCCGCCCGCTGTGTCTCGGCGCCGCGACAGAGGGGTTCGCCGCGGCGCTCGCCTGCACGTCGCTCAGGCAGGTTGCGCTACCGCGTCGAGAAAGCCCGTGACGCTCGAGAAGCGTCCCGTTGCATCGACGACGGCAAAGTCCGATCCCCTTGCCGCAACGGTGCCGTCCGGGCCGACCAGCTCCCAGGAGAAGCGTACGTACGGGCCGAATCCGTCGATGTCGGTGCTGAGGTGGAACACGAAGGCCGGGAATCGCTCATGCACGGCCGCAATCATGGTGTCGATGCCTTCATGGCCCTTGCCTTCGAGCATAGGATCGACATAGACGGCGCCGTCGGCATAGGTTTCGCCGATGAGCGCGCGGCGGCGCACGGCGTCGGTCTCGTTCCAGGCGGCGAAGTAGCGGGCGACGAGCGGGGTATGTGCGTTCATGTCAGGCTCCTTGGACGTTCAATGGCGGCGCGAGGCCGCGGGTGGTGCGGTCGCCGCTTCGGGAATGGCGACTCGCTCGAGAACGAAGGATCGTCGAAACCGCGAGGCCGGTCGATTACGTCGCAGGTAATGGAAATGCCGCGCCGATTCGTTATGATCGACGCCATGAATACGCTTGCCACTTCGTTTCGAAGCCCTCCCGCGGCGCGCGGCACGAGCCGCGGCGTCGGCGATCTACTGCGCGAATGGCGCCAGCGGCGCCGCATGAGCCAACTCGTGCTCGCTACGGAAGCGCAGATTTCGTCGCGGCACTTGAGCTTCGTGGAATCGGGCCGCGCCGTGCCGAGCCGGGAGATGATCCTGCGTCTGGCCGAGCGCCTCGAGGTGCCGCTGAGGGCGCGCAACGCGCTCTTCGTGGCGGCCGGCTACGCTCCGCTTTTTCGCGAGCGTCCGCTCGACGATCCTCAACTCAGTGCTGCGCGCCAGGCGGTGGAACTCGTGCTGCGCGCGCACGAGCCGTTTCCCGCACTGGCCGTCGACCGGCATTGGACGATGATCGCTGCAAACGGCGCGCTCGCGCCGCTCGTGGCGGGCGCCGCGCCGAGGCTCCTCGAGCCGCCCGTCAATGTGTTGCGTCTGTCGCTGCATCCCGAGGGGCTCGCGAGCAGTATCGTCAACTGGTTTGCCTGGCGCGCGCATGTGCTCCAGCGCGTCGAGCGCCAGGCCCAGACGAGCGGGGATGCGGTGCTCGAAGCGCTCGTCGAGGAACTGGCGGCCTATCCCGCGCCGCCGGGCGCCGAGGACGCACCCGGGGACACGGAGATGTCCTCGGATATCGTCGTGCCGTTGCGCCTGCGTACGGCGCTCGGAACGTTGTCGTTCTTCAGCACGACAACGGTGTTCGGTACGCCCGTCGACATCACGCTCGCGGAACTCGCCATCGAGGCGTTTTTTCCGAGCGATGAGCAAACGGGCGAGGCGCTGCGCGCGTACGCGAGGGAACGAACGGCGTAGCGTGCCCGCCCGGCACGGGCTTTCTATACTTTGGCTCTGGCCGACGCGGCGGACAGCGCGCGGCGCGCCGGCTGGCCGAGCGCCGCGAGCACGCCGGCGGCCGAGAGGATGGCCGACACCTTCATCGCGGCGCCGAATCCGGAGGCGAATGCCTGAGGTGACGCATAACGCCCGCCCACCGAGAACGCGACAACGGCCAGTGCGATGCCGGCTGCGCCTCCGAGAATCCGGAACATATTGAAGATGCCCGAGGCCTTGCCGATCTCCTTGAGGCTCACCGCGCCCACCGCCGCCTTTTGCGCCGCGGGACCGGCCATGGACACGCCGGCGCCGGCGAGCGTCAGCGCGACGGCAAGGTGGAGGTACGACACATCGGGCGTTGCGTTGTACGCGACCCAGGCGAATCCCAGCGTTTGCAACGCAAGTCCCACGATCATGAGCGCGCGTTCGCCGATCTTGTCGACGAGGCTGCCCGCGACCGGTGCGACGACGAACAGCGTGGCCGTCCATGGCAAAAGGCGCAGACCCGCGCCGAGCGGATCGCACCCTTGGGCGACCTGGAAGAATTGCGGCAGGAAGAACACCACGCCGTACATGGCGGCGTAGAAGAGAAAGCTGGCGGCGATGCTCGCGGAGAATGCGCGCGAGCCGAACATACGCATCGGCATCATCGGCTGCGCGGCGACACGCTCGCGCGCGACGAATGCGACCGCGAGCGCCGCGCCGCCCCCGAGTGCGGCGACGACTTCGGCGCTGCTCCAGCCCGCAACACTGCCGCGAATGAGGCCCCAGACGATGCCGAGCGCGGCGAGCGCGGCCAGCACCATGCCGGGCACATCGACGGCGACAGCCGGACCGAAGCTCTCGGGGATACGACGCCACGCAAGCGGCACGATGACGAGGGCGATCGGGACGTTGATCCAGAAGATCCATTGCCACGACAGCTTGCCCGCGATGGCTCCGCCGAGCACGGGCCCGACGATGAGCGCGAGCCCGGTGATGCCGCTGAAGAGCCCGAGCGCTTTGCCGCGCCGCTCGGGCGGATAGGCGGCGGTGAGGATGGCCATCGCCAGCGGCATGATGAACGCTGCACCGGCGCCCTGTGCAATACGGGCGGCGATGAGCCAAGCGACGCTTTTTGCGAGTGCGCAAGCCGCCGACGATACGGCGAACAGCGCCACACCGAACGAGAACATGCGTCGGCGTCCGAAGCGGTCGCCCAGTGCCGCGCCGGTGAGCAGTACCGTGGCGATGCTGAGGTTGTAGGCGTTGACGGTCCATTGCAACGCATCGAGCGAGGCGCCGAGATCGGCTCGGATCGCGTTGATCGCGGTGGCGACGACCATCGCGTCGAGCATCGCCATCAACGCGGCGACGGACGTCAGGGCGAGTACCCACTTTTGCATCGATTGCTGATCGGTCGGAGGGTTCATCATGCAGTCCTGGTCATTAAGGGGGTGGCTGTATATCGATCGATGAGGACGTCGGGGCTCGGCGCACGTCGTGCGACGATGAAGCGAGCGTCGACGGCGGTGTCTAAGCGCTCGCCGGCATGCGTGCGGTGCCATCGGCTTGCGCCGTATGCAGGAAGTCCGCGACCGTGGCGTTGAACTGTGCCGCGTCAAGCACGGGCGCGGCGTGCATGCCGTTCGGCAGCACGACGAGCCGGGCGCTCGCGATCCGTGCCGCAATACCTTCGGCCACGATCCGATAGAACGGTCTCGTCAGCGCGCCGTGGGCAACCGCGATCGGCATCGTCAGCGAGCACAACGCGGACGCATCGATGCCCGGCAACGGTTTCGTGCCGAACAGCAGCGCAACCGTGCGCGCGTTGTCGAGAAAACAGCGGCGCATGTCGGAGGGCAAGGTGTCGAAGAGCCCGGGCCGGCCGTGGGCATGATCGAATATTTGTCGAACCGCATCGGTCGTGTCGCCTCGCTCGAGCGCGGCGAGCGCCGGTCCGACCATCTCGCCCCTGTCTTTGGCGGCGGCCTCCTGCGCGACGCGATCGCTGAGCCATGCCAGATTGGCTGGCTCGTACGCGAACAGCGAGCGGACGCACTCGGGGTGACGCGCGGCGAGCTCGAGCGAGAGCGAGGCGCCGTACGACCAGCCGACGACTTCGACGGGACCCGCCCCGAGCGCTCGAATGAGCGCGGCGAGATCCTCCACGTGCGTATCGAGCGAAAACCGCTCGCCGGAGTCGGGCCACGGCGCGAGACCGAAGTAGCGCTGTGTCGCTCCGATGTAGCGGTGCGATCGCGCAAAGGCGGCGCGCTGGTTGCGCCAGACGCGCTCGTCCGAGATGTAGCCATGAACGAAGACGATGGGCGAGCCGTGCCCTTCGTCGACATAGTGCAACGATGTGCCGTCCCAATCGATTTGCCGGACTTTCGTGCTCATCCCCGTCCCCCTCAACGGCCTTGCATGGCGCGATCGATCTCGGCGCGCAGCGTGGCCTGGAAGGCGGCGACGTGCCGGACATCGAGCATCGTGTGATGCTCGCCGCCAACCTCGATATAGCGGTTCGTCCCGCGCGCGAACGCGTCCCAGCGCTTGAGCTCCTGCTCGAGATAGTCGGCTTTCGTGCCCCAGAGCGGGTCGGCGTAAAAGATGCTGACCGCTTCGACGGTGCCGGACGGCCGGTGCGCATGACCGATGTCGGACAGCCCCAGCGCGAGTGCCGACCAAGCCTTGAAGTGCGGCAGATCGAGCCCGAGTTCCATGAGCCGCGACTTCGGTGCGAGCGCATAGATGGCCTCGCAGGGGTCTTCGTTCGGGCCGAGCGTCGCGCGCAGCGAATCGGGTAGCCGCTCCATCTGCTCGCGATCGATGAGCGAGAGGAAGAATGCGAGCATGACCGCGCTCTCCACCGCATCGACCTTGCCGCGAGGATGTTTGATGAGCGGCGGTGCATCGATGCTGCCGATGAACGCAACACGCTCGCCGAGCGCTTCCAGCCGCTGGGCGACGGGCAGTACGACGGCGCCGCCGTATGAGTAGCCGGCGATCGCATAGGGGCCGTGCGGCTGGCGCCGGCGGATCGCGGCAACGTAGGTCTCGACGAGTTCGTCGAGCGAGCGAAACGGCGTCTCTCCCTCGTTGAAGCCGCGCGCGCGAAGCGCATAGAACGGGCGGTCGTTGACGAAGTAGTTCGCGAGGTTCACGAAAACGAGCACTTCGCCGACACCGGGGTGAATGCAAAAGAGCGGCGTTTTGCTACCCGTTGTTTGCAGCGGCACGATCGGATCGTATTCGTGGGTTCGGCGACGGGTCGGCTCGAGGTGCGAGGCTAGCGCGCGCACGCTCGGATTCTGCAAGATCGTCACGAGCGAGACCGGTTCGGTGCGTTCGAGCATGACATGAAGCCGCTGCTGCAGCGTGAGAATGTCGAGCGAGGTTCCGCCGAGGTCGAAGAAGCTCGCGGCGGCGCTGATGGTATCCGGGGGCAGGCCGAACATGTCCGCGAAAACGCCGGCGATGGCGGTTTCGATCGGGCCGTCAGGCGGTACGTGCTCGCCCGTCTGGCGCCGCGCGATCTCACCCGCGGCGGCGAGCTCGGCAGCATATTCGCCGGCTTCGAGACGCTTTCTCATCGTCGCGCGCTGGATTTTTCCGAGGCTCGTCTTCGGAAAGGCTGTCTTCGGCAACGGCAGGATCAACGATGGCCGAAAGCCCCACAGAAGGATCGTCGTATTGCGCACGGCGACACTGAGCTGATGGCGGCGCGCTTCGTCGGCTGGATCGATCGTCGTGGCGTACGCGATGACGAGCGATTCGGTGTCGGCTCCCTTCGGGCGCGTCGGAAACGCGGCGACGAACGAGCGTTCGATGCCGTCGAGCTGATCGATCGCCGTCTCCAGTTCGTGACTGAAGTAGTTCGCGCCGCTCACGATGATGCTGTCCTTGCTGCGTCCCACGAGGCTCAGCTTGCCGTCCTCGATTCTTCCGAGGTCGCCCGTGCGAAACCATCCGTCATCGGTGAATGCCGCACGCGTCGCTTCCTCGTTGCGGTAGTAGCGCTGAAATACCATGGGGCCGCGCAGTTGCAGCTCGCCGAGCTCCCCGTTGGGCAGCACGTTGGCCTCATCGTCGGCGATGCGCATTTCGAGTCCGATCACGGGCGTGCCGAGCGCGGCGAACTCGCGTGCGACATCGTCCTCGGGAAAGACGCGCGAGTAGATCGATCCCGCGCAGGTCTCGCTCATACCGAACGCAGGCCAAAGCGCACGCTGAGTGAGGCCGTAGGGCGCGAGCAGTTCGAGAAACCGCCGGCCGGTTTCCACGACGACCGCTTCGCCCCCCGAAACGATGTGCCGGAGGCACGACAGATCGAACGCGCGATCGGGCACGCGTTGCCTGATTGCCGCGTTGATCTGGCCGAACAGGAAGTTGGGCGCGAACGTCATCGAAACCCGGTGCCGATCGATGAGGCGCAAAAACGAGAGGGGATCGGCGAGAATCGCGGCCGAATCGACGTGGACTTGCCGGGCGCCCGCGTAAAGCGGCAGCAGATGCGCCTCCAGCAATGCGGCCACATGATCGAAAGAAATCCAGTTGAGCGCGACGTCCGACGCGTCCAGGCGCTGCCGTTCGTTCTTGCCGGCCATCGAGGCAAGCAGATTCGCGTGCGTGAGGACGACAGCCTTCGAGTTGCCCGTGGAACCCGAGGTCAGCACGAAGACGGCTGGATCTTCGGGCGACGCCTCATAGACCGGCGCCGCGTTGGTCCCCTGCGGTGCATCGCGTAGCGAGCGCAGCGAGGCGGTCGGTGTGCCGCGGGCAAGCGTGGACTCGAGCGCCTGTGTCGTCACGACGAGCGGATCGTCGAGCAGCGCGCGCAAGTGCGCGATCGTTTTGTCCCAGCGAGGCGGGTCGTTGCGGATCGGCGCGACGGGACAAGGCACGCAGCCCGCCAGCACACAACCCCAGAATGCCGGGATGAAATCGCGCGCGAGTTCCAGCAGCAACACCACCTTGTCGCCGGGCCGCCGTCCGAGAAGCCGCAGTGCCGACGCGATCCGGCGCGCTTCGTCGAGCAGCGCCGGGTAGGTCATGAACGCGCCTTCGTCGTCGGCGCCGGACAGAAACGAAAGACCCGAATCGGGGTGCAGGTAGGCAGCGCGCCAAAGCAGATCGGCAGCGCTCATCGATTGCATGCGGTGTGGGCGAGACGGTGGCGCGACCGGTTGCTCGACGACGGTGGTCAGCATGATAGTTCCTCGGGATGGCTTGAGTGGGTGTGCTGGGACGACGCAAAAATCGCTATGTAAAAACTCGCGCGTCAAATTAAGGACTACTAATTAAATAGATGCTACGTGGAAGGACGAAACAATGGGCGGCGCGCGGGCGCCGCGCCGCGGTGCTCAGCCCGCGAGCGCAGCCGGCGGTTCGACGGGTGTATAGAGCCTGCGGCGTGCTCGGACGTCGTTTGCGAGACGGCCGAGCAGCGATGCCGTGTCGTCCCAGCCGATGCATGCGTCGGTAATGCTTTGTCCGTACATCAACTGCGCGAGCGGGCCGATCGGTTGGTTACCGGCTACGAGGTTCGATTCGATCATGATGCCGGCCACGTGCGTATCGCCGAGCGAGATTCGCGAGCCGAGCGAGTCGCAGACTGCGAGCTGGTTTCGATGCTGCTTGCCGCTGTTGCCGTGGCTCGCATCTACGACGACACGAGCGGGCAACCCATGCGCTGCGAGTTGTTCGCACGCTGAGGCTACGCCATGCGCGTCATAATTCGGCACACGGCCGCCGCGCAGGACGAGGTGCCCATGGACGTTGCCCTGCGTCGCCCGTCTGACATAAGCGCCCTCGGCCGTTACCGCCACGAAGCGATGCGGTTGCCGGGAGGCCCGGATGGCGTCGATGGCCGGCTTGACGTCGCCGTTCGTGGCGTTCTTGAAGCCGATGGGGCAGGGCAGCCCCGAGGCCATCTCGCGATGCACCTGGGATTCAGTCGTGCGTGCGCCGACAGCCCCCCAACTGACGAGATCGCTGATGTACTGGTAACCGACCGTATCGAGGAACTCCGTGGCCACGGAAACATGTAGCGAGCAAATCTCGAGCAAAAGCTGCCGGGCGCGTTTCAAGCCTCCGTCGACGTCGTATGTCTCGTCAAGGTCCGGATCGTTGATGAAGCCTTTCCAGCCAAGGCAGGTTCTTGGTTTTTCGAAGTACACGCGCATTGCGATATGAAGGTCGTCGCTCAGTTCTGCTCGAATGCGTGCGAGTCGATTGGCGTACTGAATCGCGGCATCCGTGTCGTGAATCGAGCAAGGTCCGACGATAATCAGTAGTTTGTCAGATGCGCCGCTCAATATCTCCGAGATTTCCGTGCGCGATCGTTCGATAAAGCGCTGAGTTTCGCTCGGTGGCGGAAAGTGGTGAATCAAATATGCGGGACTAAATAGATTGGTATCGCAAACGTGCGAAGTCTGTTGTCGCGTCAGCATGCTTGTGCTCCGATGAAACTGCGGATACGAGCTCGTGTGGCGGCGAGCTCGGTGAGGTATCCGTCGTCATACCGCTGCAGAACCGGGGAAAACGTCACCACGGTGGGTTGATTGTGCGGCTGAAAATGCGTGACGCGCAGTATATGCGGATTAAGATCGGGGCGACAAGTATTTTTAAATCGATGAGATGGTAAATCAAATAGCGAAAATGCTGTAGTTACATAAAAGTGAGGAAATTTGGGATTTGATTTGAGGTTGATTAAGGGTGAATTTCAGATATTCATATTGAAAGGAGTAGGTCGTGGGTCGATTGGATTTTCGGATTTACGAATGTTCGCGGCATGACTCGCCAAATGCATGAGCGACGTCGCGGCGTCGATACCGCGATCGCTTGCGTGCCCCGGAGCACGCAAGCGGGGGCCGCCGGGGCGCTATCGCGCCGCGCCGTTCAAGCTCGAGAATGAAGCGTCGCGCTCGACCAGTTCGACGATGAGCGGCGAGGGCTTCCAAAAGAACACATCCTCCTCCTCGTAACGGCGCAGGTTCGCCAGCACGTGCGCAAGACCGATCGTGTCCGCATACATCATCGGTCCACCGCGGTGGCGCGGAAAACCATAGCCGTGCACGAGCGCGACATCGACGTCGAGCGGCCGCAACGCGATGCCTTCGCGCACGATATTCGCCGCTTCGTTGATGACCGCGGTCATGAGGCGCCGCACGATTTCCTCGTCGTCGAAATGGCGTGGGACGATCCCATGGCGCTGCCGCTCGGCGTCGATGATCGCTTCGACTTCCGGATCGGGGCTCCCCGTGCGCGCGCCCGGTTCGTAGCGATAAAAACCGCGGCCCGTCTTCTGTCCGAACCATCCGCGCTCGCAGAGTCGGTCGGCGATCTCGACATAGCGCATGCGCGCGTCGCGCGTCGGGGCGCGGCGTTTGCGCGCGGCCCAGCCGATGTCGCCGCCTGCGAGATCGACGACCTGGTACGGACCCATCGGATAGCCGAACTCGCGCATCGCGCGATCGATCTGGTACGGGGACGCGCCATCTTCCATCAGGTAATCGGCCGCCGTCCGGTAGACCGCGAGCAGTCGGTTGCCGATGAAGCCGTCGCACACACCGGCGCGCACCGGTGTTTTGCCGAGCCGCCGGGCGAACTCGAAGGCGGTCGAAACGACATCGGTCGCCACGCGCGCCGGCACGACGATCTCGAGCAACTTCATCACATGGGCGGGCGAAAAGAAATGCAGGCCGATGACGTCCGCGGGCCGCGAGGTGACGGCCGCGATTTCGTCGATATCCAGATACGAGGTATTGGTGGCAAGTACTGCCTGCGGCCGGGCAACCCGGTCCAGTTCGGCGAAGACGGTCTTCTTCACGGCCATGTCTTCGAACACGGCTTCGACGATCAGGTCCACGGTGGAAAGCGCCGCGTAGTCCGTGCTGCCGGTAAAGCGGGCGAGTGCCGCCTCTTTGCCGGCGCGCGAGAGCCTGCCCTTCGCGACGAGGCCGTCGTAGACGCGCTCGACATAAGCGCGCCCGCGAGCGAGTGCCTCGTCGTCACGTTCGATCATGACGACGGGGAGGCCGGCTTCGAGGATCGCAACGGCGATGCCGGCACCCATCGTGCCGCCGCCGACGACGCCGGTCGAGGCGATAGGGCGTGGCGGGGCCGCCTTCGTCTCCGGGGCTTTCGCGGCTTCGCGCTCGGCGAAGAACGCATGGACGAGACCTGCGCGCTGCGGGCTGTCGAGACACTCGAGAAACGCGCGGCGTTCGTATGCGAGGCCTTCGGCGAAAGGCAATTCGAGCGCGGCTTGCACGGCGTCGACGATCTTGCCGGGCGAAAAAAGGCCGCGCGAGCGCGTCGCGGTATGCCGACGCGCCTCGTCGATCGCCGTGCGCGCCGCAGCCGGATCGGCTTCGAACGCGCGAGCGTCGCGGGTTCGCCGCGGCGGTGCGTGGCGCGCGACGAGTTCGCGCGCATAGGCGAGCCCCGCCTCGAGCACGTCCTCACCCTTGCCGAGTTGGTCGACGAGCCCCAGTGCAAGCGCCTCCTCGGCATTCGCATGGCGGCCCGAGAGCATCAGATCGAGCGCGGCGGCTACCCCGATCAGGCGCGGCGTGCGTTGCGTGCCGCCCGCGCCGGGCATGAGTCCGAGCTTCACCTCGGGCAGGCCGAGCTTCGCTGAGGCGAGCGCGATCCGATAATGTGCCGCCAGCGCGATTTCGAGCCCACCGCCGAGCGTCGCACCGTGAAGCGCGGCGACGACCGGTTTCGACGCGGCTTCGATGCGCTCGCACACATCGGGCAGTGCCGGTGGCTGCGGTGGCTTGCCGAACTCGCGGATGTCGGCCCCCGCGATGAAATTCCTGCCTGCACCGACGATCAGCACGGCCGCGACGGCGGGATCGCGCTCAGCGGCATCGAGCGAATCGACGAGCCCGCGCCGAACGTCGGCGCTGAGTGCATTGACCGGGGGATGATCGATGGTGACGACTAGGATGTTGCCGGACAGCGACCAGGTGACGGCGCGGGGGGTGTTCGATGGGCTCATGGATGCGTGAGGTGGATGGTCAGATGGCGATTGTATGCCCATCTTTTACCCCGATCTCACGCTTGATCGGCGCTGCCCCATGCTTGTGCCGGCGCGCTCGAATTCATCGTACGAGACGAAGGACGCGGTGCGGGCCGGCTCGACGCTCAGGAGGCCGAGGCGGCGGCAACCGAGCCCGAATTCGGCGATTCGGCGAGCCGCCCCGCGCCGTGCGCCCCGGATGCCGGACCGACGAGCGGAGCGAGCGCCGGGCCGAGCGATTTGAGCAGTTGCACGGCCATCGCGCTCGTGTAGGAATAGCGTGCGGCATACGGCTCGTGCGCGAAGGCGGTCAGCGTGCCGAAGAACCGGTTGTCGATGACGAAAACGAACGTGGCCGTCCGATTGACCTTGCGCGATTCGATGAGCCGCGCGCTGGGCGCATAGACCTCGAAGCGCTGATCGCCGGTACCGGTCTTGCCATAGACGTCGAGCGTGCGTCCGTCGGGCAACGGCAGGCCGGCCGCGAGCCGGGCGCCGGTGCCGCCTCGCACGACATCGCGCAGCAGCCCATGCACGACATCGGTGATCTCGGGCGAGACGGTCGCGTCTTTCGCGGCCGGCACGTGCTCGAATTCGGTTTCGTAGGGTGTACCCGCCGCGAACTTGAGCGAACCGATACTGTGTGGCGGCAGCATCCGTCCGTCGTTGGCCACGATGCCGATCAACTGCGCCAGCGCATCAGGCCGGTCGCCCGACGCGCCGACGGCTGCCGCATAGGACGGCGTGACCGTTTCGAACGGATAGCCGAGCGCGCGCCACGCCTTCGTAATGCGCGCATAGGCTTCCAACTCCACCATGTGCCGGATGCGGCGGTCCTGAGCCCCGCGATGACGCGTCTTGAAAAGCCATGCGTACGAAGTGAGCCGCACGTCCTGGCTCGCGCTGCGCAATTCGCGCTCGGACGCGTTGGGGTGGGCGCGCAGATAGCCGAGCATCCAGAGTTCGACCGGATGCACCCGCGCGATGTAGCCGCGATCGTTGAGGTTGAACTTGTCAGGACCATATTTGGCATAGAGGCTTGCCAGATCGTCGTCGGAGATATGTGCGTTCACCGTGCCCTTGAGCGCGGCACGCATGCGCGCGTCGAACCAGGGCAGCGGCGCTTGCGGCGCGACGCTGCGCAGCGCCGTAGCCACCTTGGGCGGCGCTTTGCTGCGCATGCCGGCAACGAGCGTATCGAGTGCCTCGTCGGGCGTCTTCCCTTGGTATTTGGTGTAGAAGCGATGCAGGTAGACGAGGCTCTCCTGATCGGCGAAACGCGTCAAGTAGGTCTGACGCAACTGCGGATCGTCGAGCCAGCGCTGCGATGGGCCGGCAGCCTCGACCATTTCGTAGCGGACGATATCGCGCATCAAGCGCACGAAGACGAGGTTGACCGAATGCTGGAACGCATCGTGGACGGTCAGGATGCGCCCGTTGTCCGATTTGTCGAAGTTCGTGAAGGCTTGCATGCCGCCGCCCGTCGCGAACAGCTCGCCGGAGCTAGCTGAGTATTTGCGCTCCACAGCGGCTTGCAACATCGACGACAGCGAGCGGTCGGTCGTGTGCGAGAGGTAATCGACGGCCCAGCGCGAGAGTGCGTCGGACGGATCGGGCTGAACGCGTTTGAGCTCGGCGTTCGAAAGGGCACCATAGCGCTGGTGCAGCGTCTCGACGATCTGCAGGTAAGTGATGATCGTGCGCAGTTTCGCCGTCGAGCCCAGGTTCAACCGAGCGCCGTGGTTGATGTCGAACGGCTGGTTCACGCTGTCGGTCTGCACGCGCAGCAGGTTTTCTCCGCCGCGCCGCTCGAAAAGCGTGAAGCTGAACGCGATCTTCGACGGGTCGTCGCCCGGGCGCAGCATTTCGAAGCCGTACAAGCCGGCTGCCTTGGCACCGTCCACGGTGCTCGCGCGCGCCAGCCGGTCGCTGACCTCGGCTTGCACGTGCTTGTCGAGCGTCGATTGGGCCGTCAGGTCGAGGCGGTTGAGATCGTACACATTCGATACGCCCAGCATCCCCATCAGTTGCGCACGTAAAAGCGTGACGGCCTTGCGCGCGACATAGGACGTGGCGGGCTGCGGCGGCGCGGCGCGGTGCAGTTCGAGCCGTTCGGCCAGCGCTGCATCGCGCAGCGAACTCGAGATGACGCCGTTGGCGGCCAGCACGCGCACGTAGCTGTCGGTCAGATGATCGAGCGCGACCGGATTGCGCACGAGAAAGTACGAGGGCGCGCGCTGCGCGATGAGCAACGAGAGCGCCTGCTTGAATGCGAGCGCTTCTTCGGAGAGCGTCTGGCCCGTCGCTTCGTTGTTGCTGTTGCGCATGCTGGCTTGCGTGAGCAGACGGTTGACTTCGTCGAAATCGCGGCCGTACCAGGCGGCCAGGCCATCGCCGAGTCCTTCGACTTCGCCGGTGCCCGGCTGTGCCGCGAGCGGCACGGTGTTGAGGTAGTGGACGACGATCGCGCGGCGCGCAGGCATCGTTTTTTCGCCGCCCATATAGGCGCGCACCGATGCCGACGCGATCTGACGCAGCTTCTCGGGCGGCGTGGCGGTGCGCCCACCCGGCGAATGGCGAAACTTTTCGGTTTGCGTGGCAAGCGTGCTGCCGCCCGGCGTTGCCTGATGCCGGTTCAGGAGACGCAGCGCCTGATCGCTCAACGCGCGCGAGAAACGGCCCCAATCGATGGCCGGATTGCGATACGGCTGGCTCGCATCGAGCAGATAGCGATCCTCGATGAACGTCAGCGCGCTCACGATGAGCGGCGGGATCGATTCGAAGTTTCCGTAGACGAGGGCGGGATAGCGGGCGCTGAAGAGCGGCTCGCCTTGCGTGTCGAACAACTGCAGGCCGCCTTGATCTTTCTCGCGGTAAGGCAGAAAGAGGCCGCGGTCCGCAATCGACGTCATCGTCGACGAATCGCGGGCCTGCCGCGTGACCTGGTAGCCGCGCGCAACGAGACGCTTTTCGAAATCGGGCAGTTGGGCATAACCGAGCCGGACGTCGTAGGGGCCGCCGTGCGCAGGAAAGCGGATGCTGTTGCTGGGCCCCGGGCCGACGCCGAACGAGACATCGCGGTCGAGCCGCGCGAGATAGCGCGCCTGAAGGCGCGAGCTTTGCATCTCGGCAGAGACAAAATACGCGAGTACCCCGAGCATGGCGGCGATGACGAGACCGAGAAGCCACTTTATCCGTGCGCCTACGGACATCGTGGCGATGGCGCGCAGCGGCATACGGGCGAGCGGGCGGTTCATTATTGGCTCCTCAGGTGCCACGCAAACGTGTTTCAAGCGCAGTCACGGGTACTAGTGTAATCATGCGTCAACGTCAGCGCACCAGGTGTGGTGTTTCGCACTGATTTCCACTTGGTGGCCGCGAGGCGCACCATTCGTCGGACCTGCGCCAGTATTACGGCACAACTTCAGCAAGGGTTGAGCCCGCATTTTTACGGGGTTGCGCATCCGTTGTCGGCTCGCAACGGAAACGTCGCGGATCGCTCGCCGATCGCTTCGCGGCGCGGGGCGGCAGGCCATCCCGAAGACTCATTCAAATTTTCGAGACATGAAGGTGAAACCTTCCCGACGGCGAGGCCGAACCGGTTTCATCGCTTAATTGGCGGGGGAAGCCCTCGTTCGAGCGAGATCAGACCGAACGGTCTGATCTCATCCATTTGCTAACTGTGGAGTAGCATACGGCCCTCAGTTGGACGCGCTATGTTTCGCGCAGCGCGTGCCATCTGGCAATCCATGCAACGCTGAATAAAAAAGCCTTTGGCGCGTACCTCGTTCGAGAGCCGCTCGTCGGTCCATGCCGTGAGCGGAGGGGGCGCGCCGGGATGGCGATATGCCGGCCGCCCGCGTGGCGCCCGCGCGATATCGCGCATACCGTTGCGCGCTCGGCGCGCAATGACGAGGAGGCAATGATGACGAGCTGGGCCGAACAGTTGTTGAACGACCTCGACGATGCGCATTCCGGTGACGAGGTCTTCCGCAAGATCGAAACCGCCGCGAAAAGTCTGGGCTTCGAGTATTGCGCCTACGGGCTGCGTGCGCCGTGGCCGCTGTCGAAGCCGAAAACGCGTCTCGTCAACAACTATCCCGCGTGGTGGCAAAAGCGCTATGACGAGGCGCGTTACATCGAAATCGATCCAACCGTACTTCATGCCCGCCGCTCGGCGTTGCCTGTGATCTGGAGCGACGCGCTCTTCGCCACGGCGCCTCAGCTATGGCAGGAAGCGCGTGCAGCGGGTTTGCGCGTAGGGTGGGCCAAGGCCGCGTTCGATAGTTGCGGCGTGGGCGGCATGCTGACGCTCGCGCGCTCCGGCGAGCCGATCACCGCGACCGAACTCGCGGAAAAGGAAACGCGCATGCGCTGGCTCGTGAACGCGGCGCATTTCGCGCTCAAGCGCGTACTCATGCCGGCGCTGATGGACGACCCTGAACGCGGTCTGACGGAGCGTGAAATCGAAGTGCTGAAGTGGGCGGCCGACGGCAAGACATCGGGCGAGATTTCGAAGATCCTCGTCATCTCGGTCGATACCGTCAACTTCCACGTCAAGAATGCGGTCACGAAGCTCAAGAGCGCCAACAAGACCGCGGCGGTGGTGCGGGCCGCGATGCTTGGATTGCTTCACTGAAGCGCGGAACCGTTTGAGCGAGCTGGCCGGTACGGGAAATTCATCGGACTGGGACTCGATCGTGCGCCGGGCGGGCGGCGCGTCGTGCTATGCGACGGCGCGGGCACGCAGCGTCTTTGCTTCGCCCGCGAACGCGATGCGGCCTTGCTCGAGCAGATACGCATATCTGGCCGCGCGCAGCACTTTGTGGGCATTGTCGCGTTTTTCGGCCATCAGCACGCTGATACCCTGGCGGTTCAACTGCTCGACGAGCTCGAGAATATCGTCGACGATTTCGGGCGGCAATCCCGCGATCGGTTCGTCGACCAGCAGCAGTGTCGGGCGCAACATCAGCGCGCGGGCAATGCCGAGCAGTTGCTGCTCGCCGCTCGAAAGCGAGCTCACGCGGTGCGTCTCGAGTGCCTTGAGGCGAGGAAAGCGCGCAAACAGCTGCGTAGCGTCGGCTTCGACGCGCGGGCGGTCCGGCTCGCGCCAGACACCGGCCAGCAGGTTGTCGCGCACCGACAGATTGCGGCAGAGCAGCCGGTTGTGCGGGACATAGGCGATGCCGCGCGCGACGATTTCATTGGCCCGCTTGCGCCGGATCTCCTCGCCCGCGAAGCGGATCGAACCGCTCTTGCCGCGCAGCAAGCCGGCGACCGTCATCAGCAGCGTGGTCTTGCCGGCGCCGGCCGGTCCGAGCACGCAGGCGGTGGTGCCGGGCGCGACGCTCAACGAGACGTCGTCGAGCACGTCGAGCTTGCCGTGGCCGGCGGTCAGTGCTTCGATATGCAGCAGCGGCGGGCAGGTCAATCGTTCTCTCCAGGTGAGCGCGCAGCATCCGAGAATGGGCAGCGTGCGTGCGACGCCGACGATTTGACCCGCGGTGCCCCGCCGGGGCAACTACTAGAAATTGGGGCATGTGTTCTGAACGCTCGCCGATACGTAAATTTCACGCATGAACAGTCTGCCAACAGAGCGTCGCCGCGCTTATGAAATATCGGCGATCGATGTGCCGGCCGCGAGCCGGGCCGGGGTGGAAGTGCGGCTCGTCGAGATCGATCTGTCGGCGCCGCTGGACGCACCGCAATTGTCGGTGCTCGACGACGCCGAGCGGGCGCGCGCAGCCCGATTCCTGCGCCGGGAGGATGCGATGCGCCATGCCGCCGCCCGTGCCGCGTTGCGTGAGACCGTTGCGGCAAGACTGGGGTTGCCCGCGGGCGATCTGCGCTTTTTGCGCGACGATGCCGGCCGGCCGCGGCTTGCCGGTATTTTCGACGGATGGCGTACGGACGGCCTGCTCGATTTCAACGTGTCGCATTCCGGCGCCTATGCGCTGATCGCGCTGTCGAGCACGCGGCGCGTGGGCATCGATATCGAGGCACGACGCGAACGGTTCGATTGGCGCGCCGTGGCGAAAAGCGTCCTCGCTCCGCGCGAAATCGCGCATCTCGAATCGTTGGCCGAGGGTTTGCAGCGGAACGCGTTTTACGACGCGTGGACCGCCAAGGAGGCGCTCGTGAAAGCACTCGGGACCGGGATTTCGCTGGCGGGCGGCATCGCCGGATTCGAGGTGCTCGGCGGCGAACGCGGGACCGGCCACGCTCCGCGCGTGCATGCCGTCGGTCCGCAGATGTCCGATGACAGCGGCGTGGCCGGCTACGAGGCGTTATGGTGCCCCGCGCCCGCCGGCTACGCAGCGTGCGTGGCGTGGTCGCGCGCGGCGCGAGCGCCCGCGCACGGGTGAGCGGCGCGCATTGCGTCAGCCGTTGCCGTTGCCCGATTCATCGGAGCCCGGTTCTTTGCGCACCGCGTCGGCAAAGCGTGCGAGTGCGGCAAGGGAGCCGCTGACGCTCACATACTCTTGCTGACCGATTCTTGCGTCGAGCGTCACGGCCATGCCGGACTCTCGAGCCAATTCGATGAGGTCCATCTGTCCCTGTCCTTGTGTCGCTTGCGTTTTGGTCATGGCTTCCATCAGGTTGCGCTCGTCTGCGGGAGTGGTTTGCCGAATCACCGTATCGGCGAGCGTGTCGCACGAGCGGTCGGGGCTCGATCGGTCGCGCGCTTCTGCCGGAGGTGAAGCACAGCCCGTACCCGTCGCGAGAACGATTACGCTCGCGGCAAACGAGGCTCCGCGAAGGTGCGCGATGCCCCGAAGCGGCACATGCGGCATGGTGCGGTGCGCGTTGCCACGGCACCTCGAGGGGGCCAGCGGCAGCCGGATGGCCGCGGCGTCTGCCGATCGCCCTCCACGTAGGGGCAGCGCCAGCTGTATAGACAACATGGGCGCGGCGTGAGCGTGCATCGATTACCCGGTACTGAATCAACCCTATTTATGCGTTCAGCATGATTCTGCCGACGAGCGGCGAGTACTGGACCTCGCGGCGCGGTTCGGCTGATGTTTCGCCATCCTGGAAATCCCTGACCGTAGGGATGTAAAAACGAGTTGTATATACAAGATCGTGAGGCTAGACTGCCACCTCATCGACAGACGAGACAGGATTTCCACACCATGATGCTTACGCCCGGCCAACTGAACCTCGCCCAGCTTCGCCGCATCGCCCGCGAGCCGGTCACGCTGAGGCTCGATCCGGCCAGCCATGCCGCCATCGATAGAGGAGCGAAGGCTGTTGCCGACATTGCGGCGGAAGGTGCACCCGCCTATGGCATCAATACCGGCTTCGGTCGTCTCGCCAGCACGCATATTCCTCACGACCAGCTCGAACTGCTGCAGCGCAATCTCGTGTTGTCGCACGCGGTCGGTATCGGCGAACCGATGTCGGCGCCCGTCGTGCGCCTGCTGATCGCGCTGAAGCTGTCGAGCCTGGGGCGCGGACACTCAGGCATCCGCCGCGAAGTCATGGATGCGCTCGTCGCGCTCTTCAATGCCGATGTCTTGCCGGTCATTCCGATCAAGGGCTCGGTGGGCGCTTCGGGCGATCTCGCTCCGCTCGCTCATCTATCGGCTGTTCTGCTCGGTATCGGGGAAGTGCATGTGCGCGGCGAGCGCATGAGCGCAGCCGCAGGTCTCGCGATGGCCGGGCTCGCTCCGCTCACGCTTCAAGCGAAAGAAGGGCTCGCGCTGCTCAACGGCACGCAAGCGTCCACGGCGCTGGCGCTCTATAACCTCTTCGCCATCGAGGATCTTTTTCGCACGGCACTCGTCTCGGGCGCGCTGTCGGTAGACGCGGCAGCCGGTTCCGTCAAGCCGTTCGATGCACGGATTCACGCGCTGCGCGGTCACCGCGGGCAGATCGACGCGGCGGCCGCTTATCGCGCGCTGCTCGACGGCTCCGGCATCAATCTCTCGCATCGCGATTGCGGCAAGGTGCAAGACCCTTACAGCCTGCGCTGCCAGCCGCAGGTCATGGGTGCGTGTCTGGATCAGATGCGCCATGCGGCCGATGTACTGCTCATCGAAGCGAACGCCGTTTCCGATAACCCGCTCGTGTTTCCCGATACGCGCGAAGTCCTCTCGGGCGGCAATTTCCACGCCGAACCGGTCGCATTTGCCGCGGACAATCTGGCGCTCGCGGTCGCCGAAATCGGCGCACTCGCCGAGCGTCGCATCGCGCTGCTCATCGATGCGACGCTCTCGGGCCTGCCACCGTTTCTCGTCAAGGATGGCGGTGTGAACTCGGGTTTCATGATCGCGCACGTGAGCGCGGCCGCGCTGGCGTCGGAGAACAAGACGCTCGCGCATCCGGCGTCGGTCGATTCGCTGCCGACATCGGCGAATCAGGAGGATCACGTGTCGATGGCCACGTTTGCGGCTCGCAAGCTCGGCGATATTGCGGAGAACACGGCGAACATCCTTGCCATCGAACTGCTCGCGGCGGCCCAGGGCGTGGATCTTCGCGCGCCGAATCGCACGAGCGCCGCGCTCGAGCGCGTCATGGGCATCGTGCGTTCGGCAGTTCCGCATTACGAGCTCGATCGGTACTTCGCACCCGATATCGCGGCCATCGCGAAGCTCGTGCGCGACGGCGCGATTGCCGCGGCGAGCCCGTTGGCATTCGCGTCCGAAGCGCCTGCGGCCTGAGGCAGGGCGGCAATGCGCGACATCGAGGCGGCCCGCCAATGAACGCACCGGCTTATCAAGGCATCAAGGACTTCATCCTGACCCGCATTCATTCGGGCGAATGGGGCGAGGGCGATCAGGTGCCCTCCGAGAACGAGCTCGCGCGCGAGTTCAAGGTGGCCCGCATGACGGTCAACCGCGCTTTGCGCGAGCTGACAGCGGAGCAGGTGCTCACGCGTGTGCAGGGCGCGGGGACATTCGTTGCGCGGCCCAAATACGAATCGACGCTCGTGGCGATACGCAGCATCTCCGACGAAATCGCAGCGCGCGGCCACCGGCATCGTGCGAGCGTGCTTTCGCTCGGCGCGACCGTGGCTGATGCGGCACTGGCCGAAGAGATGCAATTGAACTCGGGCAGCCCGATCTTCCATTCGCGCGTCCTGCATTTCGAGAACGACGAGCCGGTGCAATTCGAAGAGCGCTGGGTCAACCCGGCTGCAGCCCCGGAATATGCGCTGCAGGACTTCACGCAAATCACCCCGAACCAGTATCTCGTGCGTGTCGCGCCGCTGTCGCGCGTCGAGTACCGCATCGAAGCCGCGCTGCCCGAGCCCGACACCTGCGCGCAGCTGACGATGGCCGACGGCGAGCCGTGTCTCGTGTTGCACCGGCGCACCTGGACGCGTGCACTCGTCGCGTCGATCGCGAATCTGTGGCATCCGGGCAGCCGCTACCGCTTCACCGGACATTTCTGAAAACGCATCGAACCGAAAGGCAAAGAGGCCCTCATGAACGACCCGAAATCCGTCGATCCGCGCTACGACGCCTCGCGCACGGTCCGTGCGCCACGCGGACCGGTCAAATCCTGCAAGAGCTGGCTCACTGAAGCCGCGTATCGGATGATCCAGAACAACCTCGATCCTGAAGTCGCCGAGCATCCGCATGCGCTCGTCGTCTACGGCGGGATCGGGCGCGCGGCGCGCGACTGGGCATGCTTCGACCGTATCCTCGCCACGCTCGAGACACTGAACGACGACGAAACGCTGCTGATCCAATCGGGCAAGCCCGTCGGCGTGTTCCGCACGCATGCCGATGCACCGCGCGTGCTGCTCGCGAACTCGAATCTCGTGCCGCACTGGGCCACCTGGGACCACTTTCACGAGCTCGATCGAAAGGGGCTCATGATGTACGGGCAGATGACAGCCGGGAGTTGGATTTATATCGGCAGCCAGGGGATCGTGCAGGGCACTTACGAGACCTTTTACGCCGTGGCCAATCAGCATTTCAACGGCCAGGCGCAGGGGCGCTGGATCTTGACCGGGGGCCTCGGTGGAATGGGCGGCGCGCAACCGCTGGCCGCGACGATGGCCGGCTTCTCGATGGTCGCCGTCGAATGCGACGAGACACGCATCGACATGCGTCTGAAGACGCGCTATCTCGATCGCAAGGCAACGACGCTCGACGAGGCGCTGGCGATGATCGAAGCGGCCAAGGCGAGCGGCAAGCCGGTTTCGGTCGGTCTGCTGGGCAATGCGGCCGATGTCTTCATCGAATGCGTTGCGCGCGGCATCACGCCCGATTGTGTAACCGATCAGACGAGCGCGCATGATCCCATCAACGGCTACCTGCCGCAAGGCTGGACGCTGCAAGCATGGCGCGAGCGTCGCAAGGTGGATCCTCAAGGCATCGTCGTGCCCGCGAAGCAATCGATGGCGAAGCAGGTTCAGGCGATGTTGACGCTGCAATCGCGGGGCGCGGCGACGCTCGATTACGGCAACAACATTCGTCAGATGGCTAAGGAGATGGGCGTCGAGAACGCATTCGACTTCCCGGGTTTCGTGCCGGCCTACATCCGGCCGCTCTTTTGCGAAGGCAAAGGCCCGTTTCGCTGGGTCGCGCTCTCGGGCGACCCCGAAGACATCTACAAGACGGACGCCAAGGTGAAGGAGCTGATTCCCGACGATGCGCACCTGCACAATTGGCTCGACATGGCGCGCGAGCGCATCGCGTTCCAGGGGTTGCCGGCGCGTATCTGCTGGGCCGGCGTGAAAGACCGCTACCGGCTCGGCCTGGCGTTCAATGAAATGGTGGCGCGCGGGGAACTCAAGGCGCCGATCGTCATCGGCCGCGACCATCTCGACACGGGCTCCGTGGCGAGCCCGAACCGCGAGACCGAAGCGATGAAAGACGGATCCGACGCGGTGAGCGACTGGCCCTTGTTGAATGCGCTTCTCAATACCGCGGGCGGGGCCACCTGGGTTTCGCTGCATCATGGCGGCGGGGTGGGCATGGGTTTCAGCCAGCATGCGGGTGTCGTCATTGTCTGCGACGGTACGCAGGCGGCGGCACGGCGCATCGAACGCGTGCTGTTCAACGATCCGGCCACGGGTGTGATGCGTCACGCCGATGCGGGCTATGCGCTCGCCGAGCGCACTGCGCGCGAAGCCGGCTTGAATTTGCCGATGCTCGGACAATGACGATCGAACGATGAACGATCTGGTCTGGCAGCACCTGCATCTATGCCCGCACGGCGATCCGGACGAAACGATTGCCGATGCCGCGCTGGCGGTGCGCGACGGCAAGCTCGCGTGGGTCGGCGCGCGCGCCGATCTTCCGCGCGAGTTCGACGACTGGCCGCGCGAAGACATCGGCGGCGCCTGGGTGACACCGAGCCTTGTCGATTGCCATACGCATCTCGTCTATGCCGGGCATCGCGCCGACGAATTCGCGTTGCGTCTGGCCGGCGCCAGCTACGAGGAGATCGCCCGTCGCGGCGGCGGTATTGCCTCGACGGTGCGGGCCACGCGCGCGGCCGACGAAGCGGCGCTCGTCGCGGCAGCGGAGCCGCGACTCGCGGTCTTGATCGAAGACGGCGTGGGCGCCGTCGAGATCAAGTCCGGCTATGGTCTCGATCTGGCCAGCGAGCGAAAAATGCTGCGCGCCGCACGCGAGCTTGGACGGCGCTGTCCGGTCTCGGTCTATACGACGTTTCTTGGCGCGCACGCATTACCTGCGGAGTTCGCGGGCCGCGCCGATGCCTACATCGACGAAGTCTGCGAGCGGATGTTGCCCGCGCTCGCGGATGAAGGCCTCGTCGATGCGGTGGACGTCTTTTGCGAGCGCATCGGCTTCACGCTCGCGCAAAGCGAGCGCGTGCTCGAAGCGGCGGCGCGACAGGGCTTGCCGGTCAAGATGCACGCGGAGCAGTTGAGCGCCATGGGCGGCGCGGCGCTCGCCGCGCGCTACCGGGCGCTGTCGGCGGATCATCTCGAGCACCTCGATGAAGCCGGCGTGGCGGCGATGAAAGCGGCGGGCTCGGTGGCCGTGCTGCTGCCGGGCGCCTATTACTTCATTCGCGAGACGCAGTTGCCGCCGATCGAGTTGCTGCGCCGCTATGAAGTGCCGATCGCCCTTGCCACCGACAGTAATCCGGGCACGTCGCCCGCGACATCGCTCGTCGCGATGCTGAACTTCGGATGCACGCTGTTCCGGCTCACCGTCAGCGAGGCGTTGCAAGGCGTGACGCGGCATGCGGCGCGCGCGCTCGGTCAAGACGTGCGGCATGGGGCGCTCGAAGCCGGACGCGCGGCCGACTTCGTCGCGTGGTCGGTCGATACGCTGGCCGAACTCGCCTACTGGATCGGCCGTCCGCTCGCCGCTCGGGTCGTGCGCAATGGCATCACGGTGCATCGCCGGCCGCGGCCGGCCGCGGCAAGGAGTATGACGTGACGCAGGCCACCCACCCTCCGCGCGCACACTCGCTCTTTGCGCAATACGCCTATTTGCCCGGCGGATGGCAGCGCGACGTGCTATTGCGATGGGACGAGCATGGCACGCTGACGAGCGTGGAGGCCGCTGCGCGCGCGCAAGTGGATACGCCGCGCGCGGCGGGTCCGATCATGCCGGGCATGCCGAATCTGCATTCCCACGCGTTTCAGCGCGCGATGGCAGGCCTCGCAGAATATCGCGGCGAGGGGCGCGATACGTTTTGGAGTTGGCGCGATTCGATGTATCGCTTCGCTGTGCGCATGACGCCGGAGACGCTCGAAGCCGTTGCCGCCTGGCTCTACGTGGAGATGTTGAAAGCGGGTTACACGTCCGTCTGTGAATTCCACTACCTGCATCATGCGCCCGACGGGCACCGCTACGCGCACCCGGCCGAGCTCGCCGAGCGGGTGGTGGGTGCCGCGGCGGGCGTCGGGATCGGGATCACGATGCTGCCCGTGCTTTACGAATCGAGCGGATTCGGAGGGCGTGCTCCGCGTGCCGATCAACGGCGATTCATCAGCGATCCCGACGCGTTGCTGGGCATGCTCGACAGCTTGAGAAGCGCGCATCCCGAAGACGGCACGCGTACGTACGGTGTCGCACCGCACTCGTTGCGCGCGGTATCGGAGCCCTCGCTGCTGGCGTTGACGCAAGGCATTCGCGCCCGTATGCCGAATGCGCCGATTCACATCCACATCGCGGAGCAAACGGGCGAAGTCGACGAATGCCTTGCGGCGACCGGGGCGCGGCCCGTGGCCTGGTTGCTCGATCACGCCGATGTCGACGCGCGCTGGTGCCTCGTGCATGCGACGCATCTCGACCACGCCGAGACCGTCGCGCTCGCGCGCACCAAGGCGGTGGTGGGGCTGTGCCCGACGACTGAAGCGAACCTCGGCGATGGGGTGTTTCCGGGGCGACGCTACCTCGATGCGCAGGGACGGTTCGGCATCGGCTCGGACAGCCAGATCGCGGTGGACTGGCGCGCCGAGTTGCGTCTGCTCGAATATGGGCAGCGTCTGGCGCGGCACGAGCGGAACGTGCTTGCGGCGGTCGAGGGCAAGCAACTGGGCGAGCAACTCGTGGACGCGGCGCTGGCGGGCGGAGCGCAGGCGACGGGTCGCCCGACGGGCGCGTTGCGGGCGGGAAGTCGAGCCGACTGGCTCGTGCTCGATCCGGACCATCCGAGCGTCGATGTGCGTCCCACCGCTTCGTGGCTTTCCGGTATCGTGTTTTGCGAACAAGGCGAGACGCCGATCCGCGACGTCTATGTGGCCGGCCGCTGCGTCGTGCGCGAGCGGCGGCATATCGACGAGGCGCGTGTCTATGCGGCGTACCGCATGGCGGTCGCGCAATTGATGCGGTGATCCGCGGGTTGCGTGACTACGCGAATCGAAGCAGAAGCAGGAGCTCAATATGACAACCCCACCCGAACCGCCGGTTTTGACGTTGCACGAGGGGACGCTACCGCTCCTCATATCGATGCCGCATGTCGGCACGGCGATTCCAGCTGCCGTGGCGGCCGGGATGACCGATGTCGCTCGCCACGTCGACGATTGCGACTGGCATCTCGAACGGCTGTATGCGTTCGCGCGTGGTTTGGGGGCGTCCTTGATCGTGCCTGCCTATGCCCGTTATGTGATCGACCTGAACCGTCCGCCTGACGACGCGAGTCTCTACCCGGGGCAGGATACGACGGGTCTGGTGCCGATCGATACGTTCGAGAAGGCGCCGCTTTACCATCCCGGGGGCGAGCCGAATGCCAACGAGATCGAGCGTCGACGCGCGCAATACTGGCAGCCCTATCACGATGCGCTCGAGCGCGAACTGGCTCGGCTGAAGTCGTTACACGGCTCGGTGCTGCTGTGGGATGCGCATTCGATCCGTTCGCGCGTGCCGCGCTTTTTCGAAGGGCGGTTGCCCGATTTCAACTTCGGCACAGCCGGCGGCGCGAGCGCGGTCAACGGGCTCGCCGAGGCGCTGACGCTGCATGTGACTCGGCACGGCAGCGGCTATACCGCAGTGGCCAACGGGCGCTTCAAGGGCGGGTATATCACCCGCCGCTACGGTGCGCCCGATAACGGTGTCCATGCGGTCCAGCTCGAACTTTCGCAAATCACCTACATGCGCGAGGCGCGGCCTTACCCCTATGACGAGGCGCTCGCGGCGCGCGTCCAGCCGCTCGTCGAATCACTCGTGCACGAGGCGCTGAACCATGTGCGCGCGGCAAGCTGAACACGCCATGCGCGCCGTTGAAGGCCGGACTGCTTCGTGCCGTCAGCGGCGTCGGCGCGTCAACTGTCGCAGTGACAGCGCATGCAGCAGGATGGAACTCGGCACCACGAACGCGGGCGTCAACACGTCCGGATAAACGCCGGCACCGATGCTCGGCACGTTTGGCACGATCAGTTGGAGCGGGCCCGGGGAGGTGATCATCCCCATGGCGATGGCGATCGCAAAGTCCGCGAGGCCGATGATGTTCCAGACGATTGCGGCTTTTCGACCCTCGGCCGTGCCAGCCGCCAGGGCCATTGCAGCCGGCAAGGCGAGCACGCCGGTCAAGACGTCGCCGATTCCCGCGGGCAAGGCGAACGCGCCGGGCATCGCGCCGCGCAGCCATGCGGCGAGCGCGAAGCTGCCGAATACGCGGTAAGACTGAAGTGCGACGAGCCACGTCGCAGGCATCGCATCGAGCACCTTTCCGATGCGCTTCGACGACAGCAACAGCGGCGCGCCGATCAGCACGGGCAGGAATATCGCCAGCGGCAGCCACGGTACGGGAGAAGCGGGATTCCCGTGAAAGCCGCCGCCGATCGCCGTGCTCCAGGCAACCGCGAACCAAAGCGTGTCGGGGATCATGACGGCCAGCCACGTCGCGCGGCACTGGGCTGGCGTCAGCTCGGTATGTTCGAGGCCGAGCCATAAGCCGAGTGCGATGAACGCATGGGCCGTCAGTTGATGGGCGGTGGTGGGAACGCCGCTCGTCGGGATGATCGGCAGCCGGTAGATCAGCACGATCCAAAGAGCGGTCAGCGGGACGGTCCAAAGCACGCTGCGCCAGGGCGAACGCGTCGGCGCGATGGCGGCGGAAAGCGGAGCGGAGGTCATCGGAAGTTCTCCAAACGAAGGGGAGTTCAGATGTACCATCGCGTTCCGCGAGCGACTATCCATCGCAATGTTGACGCACTGTGAAGCAGGACTTCACAGTTTCCGCGCGGCCGGACGCGATCGGCTGCGCGGTCGACGCCGATCGACAAGAGTCCATTGTCAGTTGACGATTCGGTCGTTCCCCGATAATGTGCGGCCCATGGCCGATTCCGACTTCATCCACCCGGGCGCGATAGTGCGCCAGACCTGTCTCGAGCGCTTCCACCTCAGCGTGACCGAGGCCGCCGCCGTGCTCGGGGTGAGCCGCCAGGCGCTTACGAATCTGCTGAGCGGAAAGTCGGGCATCTCGCCCGAAATGGCGCTGCGGCTCGACAAAGCATTCGGCGGCGGGGCCGAAACGTGGCTGCAGCGGCAACTCGTGCACGACCTCGCTAAGGCGCGGGAACGGCTCGACGAGCTCAACGTCGTCTCGATGGCACGGCAACGGCAGCGTTCGTTGTTTTGAGTGTTCGGTCGTTGAAAGCCAGGGCCCGTTACCGCTGTCTCCCGATACGACTTCGCTCAATTCAGCGATCGACGCGCGTTGCGACGAACTCTCCTTCGAGCTGCCAGGTTTGCCCATCGGGGGCGAGGGCCTCGCCGATCCAATGAAAGCGTTCGGGCGTGATTTCGGTAAACCGCCAGCGCGTCGCCTGACCATCGGGCCGCGCGCCGGTTTGTACGATATCGCGGCCGACACGGCGGCCGATTTGCGTCTCGCGATGGAGGGCGGCGGGATTCTCCCACATGATGCGCCAGGCCCGCAGCTGTGGATCCCAACAGCGCAGCGTCATGCCGTACATATTCATGCCGGTTTCCCGCGGCTCGCGCGAGCCTCTCGGGGGCATGATCCAGACATCGCCGATCGCGCGGCCCTCGAGCACGCGCGCGAAATGTGCCTCGGCCATGAGTCCCCGACCGCGCAAATCCACACCGCGATAATGTAGAACTTCGAGCGACCAACTGCCGATCAGCCAGCCGTAAATGTCGTCTGCGTCGTCGATATCGACGGCGCGTTCCGGCGCTGTCAGTGCGCCCGGGAATTCATGTTGCAAGCTCGTTTCGATAGTATTCATGGATGATCTCCGTGCAACGGACGGTTCGTCGGTTCATCGGTTCGCGCATCGACCGGCGGCAGGCCGCGGCGCGTGCGATGTTCTATAACGATCCTATGGCGAAGTAAGGGGCAAATCTTGGCAAATATTGCGGCCGGACTCGACGCGGCACTGGCACGGCGGCGCGAGGCCGGTGCACGCGCGAGCACGACGCCGCGCACGCTCGTCGCGGGCGAGGGGTGGCAGGTGGCCGATGTGCTCTGCACGCATGGGCCGAACGACGTTCCGTTCGAGGAGCGGCACTCGCGCATGCTCGTCGCGCTCGTCGTCGCTGGCGCGTTCGAGTATCGGACGCCGTCGGCGCGCGCATTGATGACGCCGGGCGCGGTGATGCTCGGCAATGACGGCGAGTGCTTCGAGTGCGGCCACCGGCACCGCGAAGGCGATCGCTGCATTGCGTTTCGCTATACCCCGGCATACTTCGAGCGAATTGCGGCGGACGTGGGCGTAACGCCGCGCGGCGCGCGTTTCGGCGCCGCACGCATCGCGCCCTCGCGCGCGTTTGCGCGATTTGTCGCGGCTGCTTGCGCGGGCGTATCGATGCAATGCGCGCGCGGCTGGGACGCGCTCGCCGCAGCGCTTGCCGCACATGCGCTACGGCACACCGCGGGCCTTTCGCCGCGCGATACGCGCGGTGCCTCCAGCGCGGCGATTGAACGCGTGATGCAGATTCTTCAGTTGATCGACGCAGCGCCCGAGAGCGAGCTCGGCCTCGATCGCCTTGCCGAGCATGCCGGACTGAGTCCTTACCACTTCCTGCGTACGTTCGAGCAGGCCACGGGCACGACGCCGCATCAATACGTCGTGCGTGCGCGATTGCGGCTCGCAGCTCAGCGTCTGGCCGATGCGCCCGGCAAAATCGTCGACATCGCGCTCGATTGCGGGTTCGAGGACGTTTCGAACTTCAACCGCGCTTTCCGGGCCGAATTCGGCGAAAGCCCGCGTGCGTACCGCGCGCGGCTCACCGGCTGACGGGGCGTGATGGCTCGCTGGCGTACAGGGTGCCGCGCAGGCGGTTTCGTTCTTGCACTGCGTGCGATCGCCCTGACCGCTGCCGTCTCGTGCGCGAGCGCAATGGCTCGGGCGTCGCAAGATGCGCCGTCGACAATCGAATCGGACGTGCATCGCTTCGTAGTGCAACGGGACGGGACCGTGGAGGAGTATGACGACACGACATTGCGCGCGAACACGTCGAGCGGGGTCGATGCGATCGCACAGCATTACGTGTGGTTCGACAAGGACACGGAAAAGCTCACGATCGTGACGGCCGAGTCGATCGATCCGGGCGGGGCGCGGCATCCGGTTGGGCCGGAGGCGATTCGCGACGTGCAGGAGCCGCGTGCGTCGGGTGCGCCGACGTTCGAGGACGGCGTATTGCGGACGATCATCTTCCCGGGCGTGGAGCCGGGCTGGCGCATCCACGTCGTCTTTCATAAGGTTCGTGGCAAACCGATCGAGCCCGGTGCGTTCAGCTATTTCGTCGCGCCGACGCGCGAGCCCGTCGAGTCCCAACAGCTCGTCTTCGATTTGCCCTCGGACATGCCGCTTCATGCCGATGCGCGCGGATATGTCGGCGAGCCGCCTGTGACCGACGGTGCGCGCACGCGCTACGCCTTCGATTATCGGCATGGCCCCTATGCGGCGACGGAGCCCGGTGCGGTCGGCTACGCACAAGACGGCGACCGGTTGATGGTCACGACCGACGCGGACTTCGCCGCCTTCGCCGAGCGATACCGGGCGGGCGCCGCGGACGCGAGCGCCGCGGATCCGGCTATCGCCGCGCTGGCGCATGCGTTGACGGACGCGCAGCCTGACCCGGTTTCGAAAGCTCGCGCCATCTACGATTGGATGCGCGCGAACATACGTTATGTGGCGCTTTTCGTGGGTGAAACAGCGGCGCGGCCGCATCGGGTGATCGATGTCCTGCGCAACCGCTATGGCGATTGCAAGGATCACGTCGCGCTGTTCGGCGCGCTGCTCGCCGCGGCCGGTATTCGGAGCGAGCCGGCACTGATCGGTCTCGGTCCCGTGTACACGCTGCCGTCGGTGCCCGGTTACGGCGCGAGCGCGATCAATCATGTGATCGTCTGGATGCCGGAGCTCCAGACGTTCGCCGATACGACTGCGGGCGGTATCGCGTTCGGGTATCTGCCGCCCGGCGTCATGGACCGGCCCGCGCTGCTGGTCGACGAAGCGCGCATAGTGCGCACGCCTGCCGTCGAGCCGCGCGAGCGCGCATCGCGCGTGCAGATCGACATCGATGCGAGCGGCGCCGCCCGTTACGCCTATCGCGTCGAGGACAGCGGCTGGACAGCGGAACTCGAACGCAACGTGTTTCGCCGCGCGACGCACGAGCGGGTGCAGCAAATCGCGTACGAACGTCTGCATAACGCCGGTTTGCGCGGGAGCGCGACGATCGCTGCCGACGATGTCGCGGCCACGAGCGGACCGTTCGCGGTCTCGATGACGGGCGCGCTCGAGCATGTGATCTGGCCCGACGGGATGACGGGCATGCCGGCGATATCGAGTCTATCCGGCGGGATCGCGACGCAGGTCGAGCAGTGGCTGGCGGCCGGTGTGCGCACCCAGTCGTTCGTCTGCATCGGCGGCGGATTCGACGAGGCGGGCCAGATTGCGTTGCCCTCCGGCATGCGTGCGGTGTTCGTGCCGAACGATCTCGAATTGAGCGCGGGTGGCTTGCACTATCGCTCGCACTACGTGTTCGATCCGGCGACGCATATCGTGCAAATCACGCGCCGGTTGCAGGCGCGCTTCGGCAAACAAGTCTGCAGTCCTGACGAATTCGCAGCGATGCGCCCAGCGCTCGAACGCGTGGAGCGCGACGCGCTGGCGCAAGTCATCGTCGCGCCGCGCCTCGACGAATCCTCGCGTTCGAGGTGATCCGATGCCGAGTCGCGATCCGATTCGCCCGGGCGGGCGTCATCGTGAGCGGCGGCAACGTCGATCTGGCGCGTTATGGGGCATGGCTGGCGGGCTGACACGGCACGTTGGTCGACCGGTCGTCAGCGCGAAGAGGCCTCCAACGTCGGCGTCGCGCTGCCTGTGCTGCGGCGCATGCGTGAGATCGTCGTGGGCGCGCTCTCCGACAAACGCATCATATGGCGCAGCGCCATCATCGCGCCGATCGATTCGAGCACGGCCGCGGGCACCCACATGATGAGGCCGCCGAGGCTCTGATCGAGCACGGGCGGGATCGAAGTGAACGCACGTCCGCACAGCGTGAAGATCGGATAGAGGTCTTGCGACGAAAAAGTGATGATCGCGCCGACGAGAATCTGCGGCGTCATGGTGATCACGGGGGAAAGCACGCGCAAGCCGGGCCGCGTGCGGCTCGGCGGCGCACGGCGGTGATCGAGCAGCATCCACCAATAGGCGAGGCCGCTGACGGCCACCGACCAGTTCATGAGCGTATAGAGGCGCCAGTCGAGCATCGCGACGAATTGGACCGACGGGACGAGCCAGAGAACCACCGAAACGACGAACGCGAGCGAAATGACGGTGGGGTTGAGCAAGGTCGCAGCGGCAAGACGTGCCGACGCGCTGCGCTGCCAGCGCCGTAGCGCGGGCCGCCATGCGAACGGCAGCCCCGCGCGCAGGACACTGCCCGGATACGAGGCCATCAGCACGAGCGGCGCGAGATGGTGCAGCACCAGGTGCTGCAGCCGATGCACGAAGAACTGGTGCTCGGCGTAGTAATCGAGCCGCGTGTGGAGTGCGAGATAAAACAGCACGAGGCCGGTCCAGAACGCGGCTTGACGCGCGATCGTCACTGGGGCGCGCCGCGCGCCGCGCGCATAGAGCACGGCTGTGACGAGCACAACGGCGACGAACGCGGGAGAGGGCTCCCAAGGGTCGAGCAGGCTGATGACGGACATGGCGATGAGTGATACGGCAGTCGTACGCTTCGCGGTACGGCCCGCTGCATATTAACAGCATCGCTGGCGCGGGCCGGCAATCGGCGCGGCCTCATCGGTCCAGGAAGACCCCTCGTTCGCCATGGCGCGCTGCACGGCCGGGCGTGTCGAGACACGCCGCACGATTCCGGTCCAAGCCGGATAGCGCTCGCGCATCGGCAGGCCGATCCGGTTACCCCAGCGATAGAGCACGAGCAAAAACGGATCGACGATCGAATAACCGCGCGCGACGGCCCACGGGCGCCCATCGGCGAGCTCCGCTTCGATGCAAACGCAGGATTGTTCGATGGTGCGTCTGCCGGCCGCGCTGATCGTTTCGCACAACGCAGCATCGGGGACGAACCGCAGTGGGCGCCATAGCTCGCCGTAACCGACGCCGTGCACCCAGCCGGCGAGCCACGCGAGCCATTCGTGAGAGCGTGCCTCGTCGAGCGCATTGTCGCTCGGCAACAGATTCGCCTCGGGGTGCCGTCGCGCGAGAAACGTGAGAACCGCGGGCAGTTCGGTCAGCACGCGTGTTTCGCCCGCGATGGCCAGCGCTGGCACGCGCGCTTTCGGGTTGATGGCTAGGTACTCAGGCTGCGTGGTCTCGCCTCGCGCAACCGAGACTTCCTCGCGCTCGAACGGTATGCCGATTTCTTCGAGCGCGATATGAACGGCCAACGAGCAGGCGCCGGGCGAATAATAGAGTCGATAGGTCATTGGGATTTCGTCGCAAAGGTTCGGGTGAATTCGCGACGACGAGTCTAGCCAGCGCGGCCGCGACCGGCAAAGCAGGAATACTGCGCTCGAGCCATTAGCATCTCTAATGGCCCGCCGGGTCCGCCCGATCGGTATGCCGCGCGCTCGCTCACAACTTCCACGACGCGCGGATGCGCTCGCGCACATCGCCCAACCGCTCAGCCGGCTCGTTGGAAAACACGAAGCGCAGATAGCGCTCGGCGCCGGGGCCCCAGTTCGTCATGGGCGTAGCGGCAATCTTGCCGTGTGCGAGCAATCGTTGCGACGCCTCGGCCGGCTCGATGCCGAGCGCATCGGTATCGATCAGCAGCGACCAGCCACCGTGCGGCCGCACGACCGGCAGGTCGGCCAGTTGCGCGACGAGGACGTCCCGGCGCTTTTCCCATTCGGTTACGGCCGCGGCCACGCCGTCGTCGGCCGCCGTCAGCGCGGCGGCTGCACCGGGCATGGCAATGCCGACCTGACAGACGACGTTCGAGAGGCTCGCAAGCCGAACGTCGCGCATGATCGTGGCGGGGCCGACGATCCAGCCGATGCGCCAGCCGATCATCCGGTACTCCTTCGAGACCGCGCCGACGGTGATCGTGCGCTCGCGCATATCGGGCAAACCGGCCGGATGAAGCACGGCGCGGCCATCGAAGAGAATCCGCTCCATGGCGGCGTCATAGACGAGCCATGCGCCGGCGCGACGGCAGTATTCGGCGATCGCCTGCCATTCGTCCGCCGTGGCGACATAGCCGCTCGGCATCGATGGCGACATCATCAGAAACGCCTTCGTGCGGGGCCCCACGGCCGCGGCCAGGCTGTCGAGATCGAGCCGCCAGCCGTCGGCGCCGGCTACGAGCCGAGCGAACTTCGGCACACCGCCCGCGAGGTGGACGCGATTGATGAGCCCGGCGTAGGTCGGTGTGGTCAGCACGACTTCGTCGCCGGGTTCCAGGATCGAGAGCAGCACGTTGAAGATACCGGCCAGGCCGCCGGCCGAAACGATACACTCCGTCGCGGCGTCGTAGCGGTGCCCCGCGGCGCGCCCGACGCGCTCGGCGGCGGCCTGCCGCAGAGCGGGCAGGCCGAGAAACGGTAGGTAGCTGTTGGCCGCGTCGTCGTCGATGGCTTCGCGCGTGACCTTCAAGGCTGCCACGGGCGGCCGGAGGTCAGTGTCGAGGTTTTCGAGCCGTAGAATGTCCGCGTCGTGCATCGAGTCCGCCGCGTCGCCGACCCGGTCGACACCGATGCCGGGGATGTTTCGCAACCTGGATACCGTCATATCGACCTCCAAATGAGTTTTAATATATTAAAATGAAAAAGTCGGCCGATGCAAAAGTTTCTTCGGGGGCGCTTGCCGACCGTATTCGCGAACGCATCGCGTGCGGCGAGTTGCCGCCCGGCACGCAGTTGCGGCAGGACCGCCTCGCGGCCGAATTCGGAACGAGCCACATTCCCGTGCGCGAGGCGTTTGCGCAGTTGCAGGCGAGCGGGTTCGTCACGCTGGTGCCGAATCGCGGTGCGTTCGTTTCGGCGATGAGCGCATCGGAAGCGGAGGAACTCCAGGAAATGCGCGTGGCGCTGGAGCTCATCGCGCTCGACGCTGCGATCGATGCGTTCGGTCCGGACGACGCGCGGGCCGCGCGCGAGATTCTCGAACGCGATCGCAAGGCGCGCGACGTCGAGGCCTGGTCGAAGGACAACTGGGCATTTCATCGCGCCATCTACGCCGCGGGCGGTAAGCCGCATCTGCTCGAGACGCTCGAAGTACTCTGGCGCAAGGCCGACCGCTATTTGCGGCTGGTCTGGCAGATCGAGCCGTACCAGGAGACCTCGTGCGCCGAGCACGCGGCGATCCTCGAGGCCGTGATTGCGCGCGATCGCCGTAGGGCGAAAGGTCTGACGAAGGCGCATATCGCGGCCGCGGGCGCGGTGATGAAAGCGGCGTTGCGTGCGAAAAACCGCGAAGCGGGTGCATGATGCGCGAAACACTCACGCCACGACCTGCCGTACGATGACCGGTTCGCGCCTTCCCCCATGCAGACGTTGCGCGCGTTCGAAGCCGCCGTGCGGCTCGGCAGCTTCACGCGCGCAGCGGACGAACTCGCGCTGACGCAAGGCGCGATCAGCCAGCACGTGCGCGCGCTCGAACTGCGCCTGGGCACCGCGCTGTTCGTGCGTGCGCGTTTTGGCGCTGTCGCGACGCCGGAGGCTCACGCGCTCGCGCTGCAGGTGCGTCAGGGACTCGAGGTGCTGCAGCGCGCATTCGAGCGCGTACCGCCGCGCCAGCGTACCCGCGAAGCGCGCAAGCCTGAACCGACGAAGCTGACGGTGAGCGTGCTGCCGCCGTTCGCCGCGCGATGGCTCGCGCCGCGTCTTCCCTCATTTTTGCGCCGTTACCCCGATATCTCGCTGCAACTGCGTCCCGAGGCGGCGCTCGCGCGTTTCGACCGGCACGATGGCGTCGACGTGGCGTTGCGCTACGGGCCCGGCGCGTGGCCTGACCTCGAGGCCGAGCGGCTGATGGACGAGGAGGTATTCGTGGTGGCGAGCCCCGCTTATCGCGGGGGGCGGCTGCCTCGACGGTTCGCCGATCTCGCGCGCTGTACGTTGCTGCGCCATGCCTCGCAGCCCTGGGAGCCGTGGTTCCAGGCCGTCGGTCTCGATCTGACCGAGCCGCGCGGCGGGCCGCTTTTCACGGACGCCGGTGCGCTCATCGACGCCGCGGCGAACGGGCTCGGCATTGCGCTCGCGCGCGCGACGCTCGTCGAAGCGGAGCTTGCGAAGGGTGCCCTTGTCCGGCTCTGGCGGCGCAGCATCAAGGACATCTACGCGCACTTCATCGTCTGGCGCTCCGACAGCGCGAAACGCGATGCGATCGATGCGCTGCGCCGCTGGCTGCACGAAGAGGCGGCCGCGGCGCGCTAGCGCCACCGTGTTTTCGGTATTTGTCTTCCTCGCACTGTTGAAAACGAACAGCGGTTTTGCATAAGCGTGATATCGAATCCGATAATCGAAAAGAACTACGGATTGTGACGCATGTGAGCAGTCGATGCCGACTTAAACTCGGTTCCGTCGAATTAATATGAATTCAACAAAGCAAGACGGCGAATCGGGGAAGAAGCTCGACAACGGCGCGCGCCGCCGCGAGCTCGTCGATCACGGAGAACGGCATGTCTACGACGGATATGACGCGTGCTGATGTAGCCGCGTTCATCGAGCGCGAGTTTTCGCGCCCACAGAGCAACAAGGTACTACATACGCATCCCAGTCCGATGTATTGGCGGACGAACGATGGTAAGACCCGCGAACGCTGGGAGAAGCGGGCGCATTTGGCGAAGCAGCGCCGGTTTAAAGACAACCTTTACCTGGGCATTCCGTTTTGTATTCCGACCGATCCGGCTCATTGCGGATTTTGTCTTTTTCCAACACAGGATTATCGAGGAAAGTCCCAAATTTCCGATTACCTCGATTATCTCGAGCGTGAAGCGGAGCTTTTTGGCGATATGCTGTCGAGCGATACGCTGGCGTCGCTCTACGTCGGCGGTGGCACGCCGAACCTGCTGCGTGACGGCGAGTATGCGCGCCTCATGGCGATCGTCCGGAAACTCTATGGTGACGCGGCGCCCCGGATCGAGAAGACCCTGGAGGGAATCCCGCAGCTTTTCACGCGTGACAAGGTCGATGCCATTCGCAGCGCCGGCTTCACACGCGTAAGCATGGGCGTGCAGCAACTGAGCGACCGGCTGATCCGCTATAGCGGCCGCAAGCAGACGCGCCAGCAAGTGATGGACGCGCTTGCCTATTTCAACGAGGCCCAGCTCGCCTGCAACGTGGACCTCATTTACGGGTGGCCCGAGCAGACCGTCGACGACATGCTGTTCGATCTCGACGAACTGGTGCGCTCGGGCGTTCGCCATATCACGCACTATCAGCTCAATATCGCGGGGCGCAGCGACTTCAGCAAGGCGCAACGCGCGCAGTTGCCGCCGCTCGAGGAGACCATCGAGATGTATCGTGAATCCGTGCGATTTCTGAGCGCCCGAGGGTTTCGTCAAGCGACCGTATATGACTGGGAGCGGATCGACCCTGACGGTGACGGGCGCTTCGAATTTGCCGGCGCCGAGCGCTACGAATACGAGACGCACCTGCGCTGCCTCTTGAATATGGAGGGTAGCGAGCTCGTCACGCAGCACATGATCGGCATCGGCTATGCGGCGATCAGCATGCCTCCATCGTCGTGGAATCCGGACGACGGGCTCAACTGGTTGCAGATGAATCATCGCTCGCTCGAGGCGTACCATGCCGCGATCGATGCCGGGCAGTTTCCGGTCGACAGGCAGTTCGTGCAGGCCTTGCCGGACATGAAGCTTGCATGGCTCTTCCAGGAGATGCAGACGATGAATATCGATCTCGGCGCCTACGAAATGGCGTTCGGGTGCGACGCCATCGGCGAGTTCGAGCCGATCTGGGAGGAACTCGGCGCGCGCGGGTGGATTGAAATCGAAAACGACGCGATCCGTTTCGTCGATATCGGGGCTTTTCACATCCCCATGCTGCAAGCGCTGATGAGCCAGACGCGGCTACGTCAGTTGCGCGATGGCGTGGACCTCGGGGGCGGCACGCGGCGCGTCGTTCCGATTCACGCCGAGATATGACCGCGCTCGCCGAATGCATTTCGACCCGTGACGGTGTGCGGCTCGCCCTCACGCGCGTGGGCAATGGCCGGGGCGCGCCCGTCGTCCTCACGCACGGTACGTTCTCGAACCACCGCTGCTGCATGGCGCTCGCCGAGTACCTGGCCCGCCGTGGGCTTGCATGCTGGGTCTTCGACTGGCGCGGGCACGGCCGCAGTGCAAAGGCGCCGACGCCTTACACGTTCGACACGGTCGCGCGCGAAGATGTCGAGGCCGTCGTCGATGCGCTCGGGACGAAAAGCGGGGGGCAACCGATTTACTGGGTCGGGCACAGCGGCGGCGGGCTCATTGCGGCGATGTGGATGGCGCGCAATCCGGCGCGCGCGGCACGTGAATTCGGCGGACTCGTGTTGTTGGCCAGCCAGGCGACGGCCGCGGCGCTGACTTGGCGCAACCGCGCGCGTGTGCGGGCGATGGCCGCGTGGATCGCCTGCGGTGGGCGCTTGCCGAGTTGGCTCTTGCGCGTCGGTCCGGAGGGCGAAGAGCCGCGGCTCATGCGCCAATGGTGCCGGTGGGGCCTTGCCCGGACGTTCGACGGCGAGGACGGCTTCGACTACCTGGGCGCGCTCGGCGCCGTCGAAGTACCGCTGCTTGCGCTCGCGGGCAGCGGCGACGCGTTCATCGCACCGGAGCAAGGGTGCGCGACGCTGGCCAACGCCTTCGGCGGTGTGGATCGTACCTACCGGCTGTGCGGCCGCGATCGCGGTTTTAGCGAAGACTATACGCACGAGCGCTTGATCGTCTCGCGCAATGCCGCGCGCGAAACCTGGCCGCTCATCGGGCGCTGGCTCGCGGAGCGCGGCGCGCATGGCGCGCACGACGAGCGGTTTGCCTGAGCCAAACGCAACACGGCGCCCGAAGGCGCCGTGTCATGCGGTACGACGGCGATGCCTGGGCGCTGTGTCAGAGCCCCGCTTTCGTGGCAACGGTCACCCACTGACCGTTCTTGACCTCGTAGACGGTCGACGAGCCTTGCTTGAGCGAACCGTTCGAGTTGAATGCGATATGGCCGGTGATGCCGTCGAAGCTGATCGCCTTGAGCTTCGGACGGTAGTCCTCCGGCTTGATCGAATTCGCGGCCTGCATGGCTTTGATGGCCGTCCATGCGGCGTCGTAGCCGAACGGTGCGTACGACAGCACATCGACGCCGAACTTCGCCTTGAATTTGCTCGCGAACTCCTTACCCACCGGCGTGCTGTCGAGCGGGCGACCGTACTCCCAGGCCATGGCGCCCTCGGCGGAGTCGCCGGCGAGCTTGATGAAGTCGATGTCCTTCACGCCGCCGCCGCCCACGAACTGAGCCTTGATGCCAAGCTGGCGCATCTGTTTCATGATGCCCGCGGCTTGCGGGTTGAGCGCCGCGACGAAAATGAGGTCCGGGTTGACGCCTTTGAGCTTCGTGAGCTGTGTCTTGAAGTCGGTCGCGCTGTTCGTCGTATATTCGCGTCCCACGATATTGCCGCCAGCCTTCTTGACGGCCTTCTCGAACTCGTCGGCTTCGCCCTGACCGAATGCCGTCCGGTCGTCGATGATCGCGATGCGTTTGGCCTTGGTCGTCTGCACGGCATACGTGCCTGCCGTACCCGCGTTTTGCGCATCGCTCGAAATCACCATGAACACGTTCTCGTAGCCGCGCCCTGTGATGATCGGATTCGTGGCGGCCGGATCGATGTCGGGAATGCCCGCTTTCTGGTAGATCTCGGAGGCCGGAATCGTCGTGCCCGAATTGAAGTGGCCGACGATCACGTTGACGCCCTCATCGACGAGTTTCTGTGCCACCTGTGAACCGGTCTTCGGGTCTGCCTGATCGTCCTCGGCGACGAGTTGGAACGATGCGGGCTGTCCGTTGATCTTGATGCCTTGCGCCTTGGCATCGTCGAGCGCCATCTGCACGCCGTCCTGGAGATCCTTGCCGTAGCTGGCGTTGGGGCCCGTGAGCGGGGCGGCAAAGCCGATCTTGACCGTCACATCGGCGGATGCGGAAAACGGCACGACTGCGAGAAGCGCTCCAACAGCAACTGCGATAGGGGTAATCGTCTTCGCGAAACGCATGTTCTTTCCTTTTGGCGACAACATGGAAAACGGCGGTGGTGTGCATCCCGGCATGCGCGCGAAGGTGCGCGACGCGCGGATCTCCTCCGCGCCGAAATCGCCGGTGCACGACTCTTGTTCGGTGAGAGGGCGTGTGGCGGAACCTCCTGGGATTCGTAGTTTTCGTCGATCTGTGCCGCCGGCGCGTCGGCCTGCCGCGGCACTCCCTTGACGCGAATATAGGAAGCCAATAAGAGGCCGTCTTGACCGTTCGCGTCGTCCAGTATGCGCATTTCGGCATAGCGATGCTGCGCCGGCAATCAGGGCAAACACGCTCGTTTCGCGAAGGCACCGCCCGCGCGGCGGCGATGCGCGTCAGGCGGCCCCGACGAACCACGCGCCGAGCCACTCGCGCGGACGCGCGATATCGTCTTGCGCGGCGACGAGTTCGAGCTCGTAGCGACCGGCGTCGTAGGTCGCCTTCAGCACCGCGTGCACCGCGGCGGACGTATGCTCGAGCGCGGTTCGCGCGGAGTCCCCTGTGAGGCGCCGTGCAACGAATATGGCACTCGTGAGCTCCGAGACGCCGACGGGCTGGCGGGCGAACGGGTAGCGCGGATACTGGCTCATCCACGCCTCGCTCGCTGTCACCGCGAGCAGGTTGACGCGGTCGGCCGGACTGTTGCGATCCCGCAACTGCTTGACGAGCACGAGTTGCGGGCCGCGCGCGATGATCTCCCGACAGGCCACGACGGCCTCGTCGACGGTCTCGATTGGGCGGCCGGCCAGCTTTTGCAATGTCTCGTGATTCGGAGCCAGGCCATCGGTGGCCGCGGGCATCGCGGCGAGCAGGTATTCGTCGACGTGGGCGCCGGCGCCCGCGCCGATGACCGGCGTGGCGAAGTGCCACGCGTGGGGATTGGCCGCCTTCACCGCCTTTACGATGTCGACGACCGCCTGCACCTGCGCAGTCGAACTCAAGTAGCCGGAGAGCACGGCGTCGCAGCGCCGCAACACGCCAATGGCACCGATTCCTTCGACGAGTTCGCTCATCTGCGCCGCGTCGATCGCGCTCCCGGCCCAGTGTCCGTACTGCATGTGATTCGAAAACTGCATCGTCTCGAGCGGCCAGACGTTCACGCCGAGGCGTTGCATCGGAAACACCGTGGCACTGTTGCCTACATGGCCGAACACGACATGCGGCTGTATGCTGAGAATGTTTTTCATGATGGCTTCGCTTCGCGCGGCGCGCGCGCTTCGAGGTCGACTGGCCCGCCCGCCGGCCGGCCGGCGCGAGTCGCTTCGACCGCGCGTGCGGGCGGCGGGAAAACAGCATCTACTTAAACACGATACATGACTTGCTGCGTCGCGTCATCGCTCGGGGCCGGATACCGCACGTTGCACGCCGGGCCGCCGTGCCCGATGCAGCGTCCACGCGACGGAATCCAGTAGTCGATACGCGTTGCGGCACTGCTTATGCCTCGCACTGCTACAATTGCGGGTTTGCGGCTTCGACCTTCAGGCGCGCGGGTGGGGCTCGTTTTCCCGCCGGGACCTGTGGCACGAGGCACGCGCTCGACTTCTACGAAGGAGCAACGACCCGTGCGAGCCAGCATCTTTTCATCGCGGTTGACCGTGGCGTGCCGCAAGGCGGTCCGTTGCGTGCCGCCATTGGCGGGGCGCGCGCGGTGAACGCGGCGGTGGCCTCGGCATTGTCCGATTGGATGCTGGTGATGCTCGCGTGCGCCGCGGCGGCCTATGCGCTTGCGGCGGCGTTTGCCATGCCGTCGGCACGAGCGTTCAGCCGGGCCCGTCCCGCCTGGCCGCCCGCGAGAGCGTCGGGCGTAAGCGTGCTCAAGCCGCTGTGCGGTGCCGAGCCGCGGCTTTTCGAAAATCTCGCGACTTTCTGCGAGCAGCGCCATCCGTGCTACCAACTGCTTTTCGGCGTGTCCTCGCCGAACGATGCGGCCATCGGTGTCGTGCGGCGGCTGCAGGCCGTCTACCCGGGGCGCGATATCGAACTCGTCGTCGATTCACGCGTGCACGGCAAGAACCTGAAGGTCAGCAATCTCATCAATCTTGCCGCGCGTGCGAAGCATCCGCTCCTCGTCGTGGCGGACAGCGACATCGCGGTCGAGCCCGGCTATCTGGAAGCGGTCACCGCGCCGTTGGACGACCCCGAAGTGGGCATCGTCACGTGCCTGTACCACGCTGAAAGCGTCGGCGGTTTCTGGACGCGCGTGGGCGCGCTGTTCGTCAACGAATGGTTCGCGCCGTCGGTGCGGCTCGCGCATGCGGGCGGTTCCCGGCGCTTCGGGTTCGGCGCGACGCTCGCGCTGCGCGCCACGACGCTGGAATTGACGGGCGGCTTTGCCGCCCTCAAAGATTGCCTGGCCGACGATTACTGGCTGGCCGAGCATGCGCGCGTGCGGGGTCTCGAGACGGTGTTGTCGGAGGTCGTGGTGGCCACGGACGTCATCGAGCCCGATTTTGCGTCGCTGTGGCGGCGCGAGACGCGCTGGTTGCGCACGATCCGCTCGATCAACCCGGCCGGTTTCGCATTTCTGTTCGTGACGTTCACGATGCCGTGGGTCCTACTGGCCGCTCTGCTTGCCTACGGGCTCGCCGGCCATGGCGCACCCGTTCGCGCTGCGGTGCTGGCAGCGGCCGCGGTGCTCGGCTTGCTCGCGCGGCTCGCGGTGCACGCGCGGGGTGCACGCCATATCAGCACGTTCTGGCGCGATCTGCCGCTCGTGCCGCTGCGCGACGGGTTGCTTGCGCTGCAGTGGCTTGCCGCGGCGTTCGGCTCTCATGTCACCTGGCGCGGCGCCCGGGTACCCGTCGTGGCGCGCGTGGCGGAGGGCTCCGATGGCTCCTGACGCCGCGTTCACTCAGTCTTCTTCTTTTCATCCGTATTCATGCAGGTTGCCGGAGCATCCATGAAATCCCTGTTCTTGCAGGCCCCGTCCTATGACGGCTTCGACGGCGGAGCCGGATCGCGCTATCAGGCCAAGCGCGAGATCCGCTCGTTCTGGTATCCGACCTGGCTCGCGCAGCCCGCGGCGCTCGTGCCCGGCAGCCGCGTGCTCGACGCGCCGGCCGACGGCCTCTCGGTCCAGGCATCGCTCGACATCGCCGTCGAATACGACGTCGTTTTCATCCATACGAGCACGCCGTCGTTTCCGACCGACGCGCTTTTTGCGCAGGACCTGAAAAAGCGCAAGCCGTCGGTCCTGATCGGCATGGTGGGCGCCAAGGTGGCGGTGGATCCGCATAACTCGCTCACGGCAAGCGATGCGATCGATTTCGTTTGCCGCGAGGAGTTCGACTTCACCTGCAAGGAAATCGCCGAAGGCAAGCCGTTCCCGGAAATCAAGGGTTTGAGCTGGCGTGCGAAGGACGGTTCGATCGAGCACAACGAAGCGCGCCCGATCCTCGAAAACATGGACGAGCTGCCGTTCGTCGCGCCCGTGTACAAGCGCGATCTGAAGATCGACAACTACTTCATCGGCTATCTGAACTACCCGTACGTGTCCATCTACACGGGGCGCGGTTGCAAGTCGCGCTGCACGTTCTGCCTGTGGCCGCAGACGGTCAGCGGCCACCGCTATCGCACGCGCTCGGTCGATAACGTGCTCGAGGAAGTGAAGTGGATTCGCGAAAACATGCCCGAAGTGAAGGAGATCATGTTCGACGATGATACTTTCACCGACGACACCCCGCGGGCTGAAGCGATCGCGCGCGGGCTCGGCAAGCTCGGCGTGACCTGGTCGTGCAACGCCAAGGCCAACGTGCCGTATTCGACGCTGAAGATCATGAAGGAAAACGGCCTGCGCTTGTTGCTGGTGGGCTACGAGTCGGGTGACGACCAGATTCTCGTCAACATCAAGAAGGGCGTGCGTACCGATTTCGCGCGGCGCTTCAATGCGGACTGCAAGAAGCTCGGCATCATGATTCACGGCACCTTCATTCTCGGCTTGCCAGGCGAGACGAAGGAGACGATCCGCAAGACGATCGAGTATGCGAAGGAAATCAATCCGCATACGATCCAGGTCTCCCTGGCCGCGCCTTATCCCGGTACGACACTCTATAAGCAAGCCGTCGAAAACGGCTGGCTCGAAGAGAACAAGGTCATCAATCTCGTCAGCAACGAAGGCGTGCAGCTCGCCGCGATCGGCTATCCGCATCTGTCGCGCGATGATATCTATCACCACCTCGAGGCGTTCTATAAGGAGTTCTACTTCCGCCCCTCGAAGATCTGGGAGATCGTGCGCGAAATGCTGACGAGCTGGGACATGATGAAGCGGCGTCTGCGCGAAGGCGTCGAATTCTTCCGCTTCCTGCGCGCCCATGAAGCATGAGCTCAACCCTCGTACGGACATAATCCGGTGTCTCGTTCTGCCGCGCGGGCACTGATCGTCACGGCCGACGATTTCGGCCTCGATGTGCGCGTGAACCGGGCCGTCGAACGCGCGCATCGCGATGGGGTGTTGACGAGCGCGAGCCTCATGGTGAGCGCACCGGCCGCGGGCGACGCCGTCGAGCGCGCGCGTCGGCTGCCGGGCCTGCGCGTGGGCTTGCACCTCGTACTCGCGGATGGGCCGGCGACGTCGTCCGCGGCCGAGATTCCCGCGCTCGTCGGTGCCGACGGTCGGTTCGGCGATGCGATGGTGCGCGACGGTTTTCGCTTCTTTTTTCTGCCCGCCGTGCGCACCCAGCTCGCGCGCGAAATCCGCGCGCAGTTCGAAGCGTTCGCCGCAACCGGTTTGACGCTCGATCACGTCAACGCCCATAAGCATTTCCATGTGCATCCAACGGTGCTGTCGCTCGTCCTGTCGATCGGTCGCGAGTACGGGCTCGCGGCGATCCGTCTGCCGTTCGAAGCGCACGCGCCCTGGTGGCTCGCGCCGTGGATCGCGCTGATGCGCGCGCGGCTTGCACGCGCGGGGATTGCGCACAACGATTACGTCGTCGGTATCGCAAACACGGGCGGCATGGACGAAGCCGTCGTGCTCGACGCGCTGGCGGCGTTGCCCGAAGGCATCGGCGAAATCTATTGTCACCCGGCGGAGCCCGGCGCACCGGGGCAGGGGCCGATCAGCTCCTCGATGCGCGAGTATCGCCACGCAGACGAATTGGCTGCACTCGTCTCGCCGCGCGTCGCCGCGGCGATGGCGGGCATCCCGAGAGGCGGATTCGCCGATGTCTGCGGTGCAGGCGTCGCACGGATATCGGGCCCAAGCGCCGCGCAAGGCCGTCGGCTATGACGAGGTGGTTCAAGTGGGCCGGCTGGCCCATCGGCATTGCCATCCTGATTGCGCTCGTCGTGCGCAACGGTGCGGGCGACGTCGTGCACATCATCGGCGAGGCCGGGTTTGCGCTGCTTTGGCTAGTGCCGTTTCACGCGCTGCCGCTCTTGCTCGATGCGCGCGCATGGCAGTTGCTGCTGCGAGGGCGCGCGCCGCTCGTCTTTCTGTGGTGGGTCGCGACGGTCCGCGAGGCGGTGGGGCGGCTCTTGCCCGTCGTGGGAGTGGGCGGCGAGATCGTCGGCATTCGCCTCGCGCGCTGGCACGTGAGCGATGCGTCTCGGGTCAGCGCCTCGGTGATCGTCGAGGTATTGATCACGATTGCCGTGCAGTACGCGTTTTCGGCGCTCGGGCTCGTGCTGATTTTTGCTTCGACGGGTGGGGCGGGCGCGAAGACGATCGCGCTGGCGCTCGCGATGTCGCTGCCGCTTCCCTTCGTGACGATCGCGCTGGTGCGCCGCGGGGGGCTCTTTCACGCCATCGAACGTTTCGCCGTGCGCGCGCTCGGCAGCGAGCATCGGCTGCTGCAAGGAATCGACGGCAAGCGGCTCGATGAAGAAATCGACGCGCTCATGAGACAGACCGGGATGCTCGTGAGGGCCTTCGCCTGGCAACTCGCCGGATATGTGCTCGGCGCGCTCGAGACTTATTGGGCGCTGGCGTTGCTGGGCCACCCGGTCTCGATTGGCGGCGCCATCGCCATCGAGGCGCTCACGCAGGCCGTGCGCCACGCCGCGTTCATGGTGCCCGCGGGACTCGGCGTTCAGGAAGCTGCCGTGGTGCTGCTTGCGCAGATGTTCGGGGTCGACCGCGAAGTCGCGCTGTCGCTCGCGCTCGTCAAACGCATGCGCGAGGTCGTCTTCGGCTGTGCGGCGCTTGCGTCCTGGCAATGGGCCGAGCTCTCGCGCGGGCGCAATCTCGTACGATAGGCGTGAACAGGCCGGGCGCATTCCAAATATCGAAAATGCGACGGGAAGTTTTCGCAATTCGCGCCGAGCCGCGCGGGCCGGCTCGCGGCAGCGACCGCGCACGAGCGGCAGGGCGGGACCTGGGCGCCCGATAACGCGGATGTTGCACTGCCGCAAAGAGCGGCGCGCCATTTGCGGAAACATTTTTCGCTTGCGACGATCCGCGCCATCCCTTAAGACGGAGATGCGCGTGTTTCTCTACGGGTTTGGACCGGTGTTGCTCGCGGGCACGCTGAAGACGATCGAGTTGTCGGTGCTCTCGCTGGCCGTGGCGGTGCTGCTGGGCCTCGCCGGCGCGCTGGCCAAGCTTTCGCGCCGGCCGGCCGTGGCGGGCGCGGCCACGGCCTACACGACATTGATCCGTTCGGTGCCGGATCTCGTGCTGATGCTGCTGCTCTTTTACAGCATCCAGATCGCCGTGAACCAGCTGACCGACGCGCTCGGCATCGAACAGATCGATATCGATCCGTTCGTCGCCGGCGTGCTGACGCTCGGTTTCATCTATGGCGCCTACTTCACGGAAACGTTTCGGGGCGCGTTCATGGCCGTGCCCCGCGGGCAGCTCGAAGCCGGCATGGCCTACGGGATGAGCGGCGCGCGCGTCTTCGCACGCATCCTCTTTCCGCAGATGATGCGCTTCGCGCTGCCCGGCATCGGCAACAACTGGCAGGTGCTCGTCAAGGCGACCGCGCTCGTATCGATCATCGGTCTTGCGGACGTCGTGAAGGCCGCGCAGGACGCCGGAAAGAGCACGTTCAACATGTTCTTTTTCGTCCTCGTTGCCGCGCTGATCTATCTGGCCATCACCACCGTGTCCAACATCGCGCTGATTTTGCTCGATCGCCGCTATTCCCTCGGCGTGCGCAAGGCGGAGCTATGATCGACATTCTTTCCCAATTCGGCCGGGCGTTTCTCTATTGGGACGGGCAGGGCCTCTCGGGCCTGGCCATGACGCTCTGGCTGCTCGTTGCCTCGCTCGCGATCGGCTTTACGATGGCCGTGCCGCTTGCCGTTGCGCGCGTTTCGCAAAATCGCTGGTTGTCGGTGCCGGTGCGCTGCTATACCTACCTCTTTCGCGGCACGCCGCTTTATGTGCAGTTGCTGCTCATCTACTCGGGTCTTTACAGCCTCGAAATCGTGCGCGCGCATCCCACGCTGAACGAATTTTTCCGCAGCGGCCTGAACTGCGCCATCCTCGCCTTCGGTCTCAATACGGGCGCCTACACGACGGAGATTTTCGCGGGCGCGATCCGCTCGATCTCGCATGGCGAAGTCGAAGCTGCGCGCGCCTACGGCATGCACCGCTTCACGATGTATCGGCGCATCGTCTTGCCCTCGGCGCTGCGACGCGCGTTGCCGCTTTACAGCAACGAGGTCATTCTCATGCTGCATGCGACGACGATCGCATTTACCGCCACGGTGCCCGACGTGCTCAAGGTCGCGCGCGACGCCAATTCGGCAACCTATATGTCGTTTCAGGCATTCGGCATCGCCGCATTGATCTATCTTGCCGTATCGTTTGCGCTCGTCGCGCTATTCAGACGGGCCGAACAGCACTGGCTGGCGTACCTCGCGGTCGGCCGCCGTTGAATTACTCGAGGAGAGCACGGTGCTTCAAGCGACATCCCCATCCACCGCCGTCAAGCTCGCGGCGCTCGATATCCACAAACGCTACGGCGACAATGAGGTTCTCAAGGGCGTGACGCTCGAAGCAAACGCCGGCGACGTCATCAGCATCATCGGCGCGAGCGGTTCGGGCAAGAGCACGTTCTTGCGTTGCATCAACTTTCTCGAGCGGCCGAATGCCGGGCAGATCGTCGTCGACGGCGAGGCGGTGCGCACGCGCGCCGACCGCTCGGGCAACCTCGAGGTGGCCGACCACAAGCAGCTCCAACGCATGCGCACCAAGCTCGCGATGGTGTTTCAGCACTTCAATCTATGGGCGCACATGACGGTACTCGAAAACATCGTCGAAGCGCCGATCCATGTGCTCGGGCTCTCGCGTCGCGAAGCCGAGGAACGCGCACGCGCGTACCTCGAGAAGGTCGGGCTCGCGCCTCGCCTCGAGAAGCAGTATCCGTCGCACCTGTCGGGCGGGCAGCAGCAACGCGTGGCGATCGCACGCGCGCTGGCCATGAACCCGGACGTGATGCTCTTCGACGAGCCGACTTCGGCGCTCGATCCGGAGCTTGTCGGCGAAGTACTGAAAGTCATGCAGAAACTCGCCGAAGAAGGCCGTACGATGATCGTCGTCACGCACGAGATGGGGTTTGCGCGCAACGTCTCCAACCATGTCATGTTTTTGCACCAGGGCCGGACCGAGGAAGAGGGCGATCCAGCGATCGTGCTCGTTCAGCCACGAAGCGAGCGGCTGCGGCAGTTCCTGTCGGGTAGCCTCAAATAAGCCAGGCATGCGGTTAGTCCTGTCGAGGCCGGCTCATGGACCCACCGCCCGATCGGCGCCGGGCGCGCCCCGCCTATCCGAAGCAGGTCAGCCGTTCGAAGGGGGGAGCGCGTGATGGTGCGCGCCGGCCAGGTCGTGCCGAGCACGTCAGGCGCACCGCGCGCCACGGAGGTCGTCATCGTGGCGCTGCCGCCCGTTTCGATGTCGGGGCTCGGCCCGATTGTCGATACGCTGCGCCTCGCCAACGAAATCGACGGCCGCCTGCTATACCGCTGGCGAATTTGCTCGTGGGACGGCCGGGCCGTGCCGCTCGAAGGTGGCGCCACGTTGGCGGCCGATGACGCATTCGGCGACGGCATTGCCTGCGATTGGCTTATCGTCGTCACGGAGCGTTTTCAGCAGTTCGCCGATTACCGGCTCTTTCTCGCGTCGCTCGCGCGCGTGGGCCATCGCACGCCGCTCGTCACGGGTATTCATCATGGCGTCTGGTGGCTCGCCATGGCGGGCCAGCTCTCGGGCTACCGGGTGAGCGTGAATTGGGAAACTTATCAGCAGTTTGCGGAGCAGTTCGAGCGCTCGATCGTGACGCAGCAGCTCTTCGAGATCGACCGCGACCGGGCGAGCTGCGCGGGCGGTCAGGCCAGTGCCGACTTCATGCTTGCCATGGTCGCGCGCGAGCACGGCCCGGAGTTGGCCGAACGCATTGCCGACGCGTTGGGCCTCGGCGTGCTGCGCGCAGGCGAGGAGCGCCAGCGCATTCCGCACGTCACGGCGCCCGGCGAACGCCATCCGCGGCTCAACGATGCGTTACAGCTGATGGATGCGAATGTCGAAGATCCGCTGACGACGGACGAGATCGCGGAGCTCGTCGGTATCTCGCGCCGTCAGCTCGAGCGGCTCTTCAAGCAGTATCTCGGCGCGATGCCGTCGAAGTACTACCTCGGTCTTCGACTCACCAAGGCACGTTTGCAACTGCAGCGCTCGAGCAAATCGATCGTTCAGGTCAGCCTGGCATGTGGATTTTCGTCGGCCGCGCATTTTTCGAATGCGTACCGCGAACGGTTCGGCCTCACGCCGCGCGAAGAGCGCCGCAACTGGATTGCGCGACAGCATGGCGCGGGCGCGCCGTTTGCGGGCGAGCCCCGTGCGGGTGCGCTGATCGAGCCACCCGACACGGACGAGGGAGCGACGCGCGGCGAACCCCGATAGATCGCGTCGCTCGTGCGCAAGACGGCGGCGCGAACGTTTTCTAAACTAGCAGTATCCGCAGTACGAATACGAGCGGTTTCGAGCTGTTATTACCTCAATGAGGATCTGCCATGAACGATTTCGCTGTCAACCGCCAGACGTTCGACGACGTCATGGTGCCCGTCTTCTCGCCCGCGCCTTTCGTACCGGTGCGCGCAGCGGGCTCGCGTGTCTGGGACTCCGAAGGGCGCGAGTACATCGATTTTACGGGCGGCATCGCGGTGACGGCGCTGGGGCACACGCACCCTGAACTCGTGCGCGTGCTGCGCGAGCAGGGCGAGACGCTGTGGCACGTGAGCAACGCCTATACGAACCAGCCCGTGCTAAGGCTGGCCAGCCGGCTCGAGGCGCTGACGTTCGCCGAACGTGCATTCTTTGCGAACTCGGGCGCCGAAGCCAACGAAGCCGCGCTGAAACTGGCGCGCCGGGCCGCGCTCGAGCGTCACGGCCCCGAGAAGATCGAGATCGTCTCGTTTTCGCAGTCGTTTCATGGCCGCACGCTGTTCACTGTCAGTGTCGGCGGCCAACCGAAGTACGCCGAAGGCTTCGGCCCCGTGCCGGCCGGTATCGTTCATTTGCCGTACAACGATATCGAGGCGGCCCGCGGCGCGATCGGTCCGAAAACGTGTGCGGTCATCGTCGAGCCCATTCAGGGCGAGGGTGGTGTGATTCCCGCCGATCCCGCATTTCTGCGGACATTGCGCGAGGCGTGCGACGCGCATGGGGCGCTGCTGATCTTCGACGAAGTCCAGACGGGCGTCGGCCGCACGGGCCATCTCTACGCTTATATGGATACCGACGTGACGCCGGATATCCTCACGACCGCCAAGGCGCTCGGCAACGGTTTTCCGATCGGCGCGATGCTGACGACGAAAGCCATCGCCGCGCATTTCAAGGTGGGCGTGCACGGCACGACTTACGGCGGCAACCCGCTCGGTGCCGCGATTGCGGACAAGGTCATCGAGCTCGTCAGCGAGCCCGCGCTGCTCGATGGCGTGAAGCGTCGCGGGGCAGCCCTGACGGCGCGGCTCGATGCAATCGGCAAGCGGTTCGGGCTCTTCAAGGAGATTCGCGGCAAGGGCCTCCTGATCGGTGCCGAACTCGTCACGGCATTCGAGGGGCAGGCGAAGGACTTCGTGAACGCGGCCGCGCGGCATGGCGTGATGCTGCTGATCGCGGGGCCGAACGTGCTGCGTTTCGCGCCATCGCTGATCATCGACGATGCCGATCTCGAGGAAGGTCTCGCGCGACTCGAAATAGCGATCGAGGAGACCGTCGCGGCGGCTGCCGACGCATCGGCCCGTTGAGCCCGGGTTCGTCCCGCCACTTATGCCGACGCCTGTGGCAGCGAATGTGCCGCCGCATCTGCCACCGAATGGAACGATGATGCTCTTCGTACGCCCAGCAAGACTTTCCGATCTCGACGCGCTCGAACAGATGGCGCGCGCCGCGCGGCCCGTGCTGCATTCGCTGCCGCACGATCGCCATGCGCTCGAGGCCCGCATTGCGCTATCCGAGGATTCGTTTCGCGCCGAGGTCGATTTCCCGGGCGAGGAGTTCTATCTCTTCGTGCTCGAGGATGCGACGAGCGGCAAGATGCTCGGCACGTCGAGCATCGTGGCCGCGGCCGGCTATGCCGAGCCGTTCTACGTTTTTCGCAACGATGCGCTCATTCATGCTTCGCGCGAGCTCCACGTGAACCGGAAAATCCACGCGTTGACGATGTCGCACGAGCTGACCGGCAAGAGCCGGCTCGCGGGCTTTTACCTCGATCCCGCGGTAACGGGCGACGCGAGCGCCCACCTGCTTTCGCGCGCGCGCATGATGTATGTTGCGGCGAACCGACGGCGCTTCACGCCGGAGGTCTTCTCGCTCTTGCTCGGTGTCACCGACGAAGCGGGGACGTCGCCGTTCTGGGAGGCGGTGGGGCGCAAGTTCTTCGCGCGCGATTTCGCCGAAGTCGAAAAGATTTCGGGGGGACGCAGCCGTACGTTCATCGCCGAAGTGATGCCGAGTTATCCGCTTTATGTGCCGCTGCTGCCCGAGGCGGCGCAGCGTGTGCTCGGCGAGCCCAACGCCAAAAGTCTGCTCGCCTACGATATCCATCTCGAGGAAGGTTTCGAGCCCGATCGTTTCGTCGACATCTTCGATGCGGGCCCCGTGCTGACCGCGCAGGTGGACCGCAGTGCGTGCGTGGTGAGCAACGAGACGAGAATCGTACGTGAGAGGACCGAAGCGGCATCGGACGCCGATCCGTCGTCCGCAACCGCAGCCACCACCTATCTCGTCGCGAACAACCGGGCCGGCGAATTCCGCTGTGCGCTGGCGGAGCTGCCGCTTGCGCGCGAGGAGCAGGCGCCGCTGACGTCGTCGGTACGCGCGGTGCTCGGCGCCGTCGCAGGCGATGCGGTGCGTTGCGTGCCGTTGCATCGCGCGTCCGAAGACGAAGCCGCCACCGCCGAGTCGCAGGCCGATCTCGATGGCGAGACGGCTGCCTTGCGTGCCATTCATCCGGGAGTTCGTCGATGATCGTCGTTCGCGCTGTCAAGACCACCGACCTCGATGCGGTCGTGGCGCTCGCGCAGGAGACCGGGCCGGGTTTGACGACGTTCAAGCCCGACCCCGATGCGCTTGCCGCACGCATCGCGCGATCGAAACGGACGATGGAAGGGCAGGCCACGCCCCATGAGGCCGGCTACTTCTTCGTCATGGAAGATACGGCAACGAACGACGTTGCCGGTGTGTGCGGAATCGAGACGCAGGTCGGCCTCGAGCAGCCGTTCTACAACTATCGGGTGAGTACCGTCGTGCATGCGAGCCAGGAGCTTGGCGTCTGGACCAGGATGTCGCTGCTCAACATCTCGCACGACCTCACGGGCTATGCGGAAGTCTGCTCGCTGTTCCTGTCGCCGCGTTATCGCGCGCATGGTGTGGGCGGGTTGCTGTCGCGCTCGCGCTTCATGTTCATCGCGCAATTTCGCGACCGGTTTCCCGAGCGCCTGTGCGCGGAACTGCGCGGCCATTTCGACGCCGACGGTACCTCGCCGTTCTGGCGCGCGGTGGGCTCGCACTTCTATCAGATCGACTTCAACGCGGCCGATTATTTGAGCGCGCACGGGCGCAAGTCTTTTCTCGCCGAACTGATGCCACGTTACCCCGTGTACGCCGATTTACTGCCCGAGGATGCCCGGCAGGTCATTGGCCTCACCCATCGCGACACGGCGCCCGCACGCAAGATGCTCGAAGCCGAGGGGCTTCGCTATCAGGGGCACGTCGATATCTTCGATGCGGGCCCTGTGCTCGAGTGCCACATCGACGATTTGCGAACCGTACGCGAGAGTGTGGTCGTCCCTGTCGTCATCGGCGAGCTCGATTCCGTCGATCCGCTTGCATCCGGTGCTGGCCCCGCCCAAGTGCCGCGCGAGCGTGCACCTCGTTCGCTGGTGGCGAATACGCGGCTGGCGGATTTCCGTGTCGGCTTCGCCCCGGGCGGCGTCGAAGACGGCGTCATGCACCTGTCCGCCGACGACGCGGCGGCGCTGCTCGTGCGCGAAGGCGATCCGGTGCGGGTGCTCGTCACCTCTCATACCCAGCAGAGTCAAAAGTCATGAGCGAACTATTCATCGAAGGCGAGTGGGCGCAGGCAAACGGACCCCGCTTCTCGTCGCATAACCCCGGTACGGGGGCCGTGGTATGGCAAGGGCACAGCGCGAGCGCGGTCGATGTCGATCGCGCGGTCGCAAGCGCACGCCGCGCATTCGCCGATTGGTCGGCCATGCCGTTCGACGCGCGTTGCGACATCGTGCGCCGATTCGCGGCGCGCCTCGTCGAGCACAAGGAAGCGCTCGCGCATGCGATCGGACGCGAGACGGGCAAGCCGCTGTGGGAGGCGCGTACCGAGGTCGCCGCGATGGCGGCCAAGGTCGACATCTCGGTGACGGCATATCGCGAACGCACAGGCGAAAAGCGCGTGCCGATGGCCGACGGCGTTGCCGTATTGCGGCATCGCCCGCACGGTGTCGTCGCGGTCTTTGGGCCTTATAACTTCCCCGGGCATTTGCCGAACGGCCATATCGTACCGGCGCTCATCGCGGGCAATACGGTCGTGTTCAAACCCTCCGAACTCGCGCCGGCTGTGGCGCAGGCCACGGTCGAGCTGTGGCGCGAGGCCGGTTTGCCCGCGGGCGTGCTGAACCTCGTGCAAGGAGAAAAAGAGACGGGTGTCGCGCTGGCCAATCATCGGCAGATCGACGGCCTGTTCTTCACCGGCAGTTCCGATACCGGTACGTTGCTGCACAAGCAGTTCGGCGGAAGGCCGGAAATCGTGCTGGCCCTCGAAATGGGCGGCAACAATCCGCTCGTCGTCGCCGAAGTGGAAGATATCGACGCGGCGGTGCATCTCACGATTCAATCCGCGTTTCTTTCGGCGGGGCAGCGCTGCACCTGTGCGCGCCGCATCTTCGTGCCGCAAGGATCGTTCGGCGAGCGCTTCGTCGCGCGCTTCGCCGAGGTGACTTCACGCATCGTCTACGGCCTTTACGATGCCGAGCCGCAGCCCTTCATGGGAGCGGTCGTTTCGGCGCGCGCGGCCGCCAGACTCGTCGCGGCGCAGGAACGGCTCGTCAAGGCCGGGGCGCGGCCGCTCATTGCCATGACGCAACGCGATCCGGCGCTCGGTTTCGTGAATCCCGCGATCGTCGATGTCAGCGCAGTCTCGGCATTGCGCGACGAGGAGCACTTCGGTCCGCTCGCGCAGATCGTTCGTTATGCGACCCTCGACGAAGCGATCGAGCGTGCGAACGATACGGCCTTCGGGCTCTCGGCGGGCCTCGTCGCGGACGACGCGAGCGCCTGGGAACGCTTCAGCCGCACGATTCGCGCGGGCATCGTGAACTGGAATCGACCGACGAACGGTGCATCGTCGGCCGCGCCGTTCGGCGGTGTCGGCCGCTCGGGCAATCATCGTCCGAGCGCGTTCTATGCGGCCGACTACTGTGCCTATCCGATGGCGTCCGTCGAGAGCGCGCAGCTCTCGATGCCTTCGAGCGTATCGCCTGGGCTTCGCTTTCACGAAGTCTCGAACGATTGAGACGCTGCGCCATGGACGAAGCGGTGGCGCGACGGCAAGACTGAAAGTTGAAAGTTTGCAACATTGAACGACCGACCGACCAAGGATCGACGATGCAAGCACGGGAAGCCAACTTCGATGGACTCGTAGGTCCGACGCACAACTATGCGGGACTCTCGTTCGGCAACGTCGCGTCGCAAACGAACGAGAAATCGGTCGCGAATCCACTCGCCGCTGCCAAGCAGGGGCTGCGCAAGATGAAGCAGCTCGCGGACCTCGGATTCCTGCAAGGCGTGTTGCCGCCGCAGGAGCGTCCTTCGCTGCGTCTTTTGCGCGAGCTCGGGTTCTCAGGCTCGGATGCGCGCGTCATCGATCGCGCCGCAAAGGAAGCACCGGAGCTGCTGGCCGCGGCGAGCTCGGCCTCGGCGATGTGGACCGCGAACGCCGCGACGGTCAGCCCGTCCGCGGACACGGCCGATCGGCGCGTGCATTTCACGCCGGCCAATCTGACGAGCAAACTGCATCGCGCGATCGAGCACGAGGCGACCCGCCGAACGCTGCAAGCCGTGTTTGCCGACGAGAGCCGCTTCGCCGTGCACGAGGCGCTGCCGGGCACCCCGGCGCTCGGCGATGAAGGCGCTGCCAACCATACGCGCTTTTGCGCCGCTTACGGCGAGCCCGGCGTCGAATTCTTCGTCTACGGACGCAGCGAATACCGGCGCGGCCCCGAGCCCGTGCGTTATCCGGCCCGTCAGACGTTCGAGGCGAGCCGGGCCGTTGCGCAGCGCCACGGTCTTGCCGAGGCATCCACGGTTTATGCACAGCAAAACCCCGAGGTCATCGACGCGGGCGTGTTCCATAACGACGTCATTGCCGTCGGTAACCGCGAGACGCTCTTTTGCCATGAACGGGCATTCGTCGATCAACGGGAAGTCTGCGACCGGTTGCGTGCGCAACTTTCCGGGCTCGGCGCCCAGTTCAACGTCATCGAGGTGCCCGATGCGCGCGTGAGCGTGGAAGACGCGGTTTCGTCGTATCTGTTCAACTCTCAGTTGCTCACGCGTCCCGATGGACGCGATGTTCTCGTGGTGCCCCAGGAATGCCGTGAAAACCCGCGCGTGGCCGCCTACCTCGACGATCTGGCGAGCTCAGGCGGACCCATCTCGGAGATGCTGGTTTTCGATTTGCGCGAAAGCATGAAAAACGGCGGCGGCCCGGCATGCCTGCGCCTGCGCGTCGTACTCGACGGCGCGGAGCAAGCGGCGGTCGCTCCCGGTGTCTGGATCGACGATGCGCTTTTCGCCCGGCTGGACGCCTGGATAGCCAAGCATTATCGCGACCGGCTCGCGAGCGCCGATCTCGCTGATCCGACGCTGCTCGACGAATCGCGTACGGCGCTCGACGAGCTCACCCAGATTCTCGGCCTCGGTTCCCTTTATGACTTCCAACGCTGACGGGGCGAGAACCATGACCGGCGCGCCGGGTTTCCTGACCGACTTCCTGTCGTTCTCGCTCGCCGATGCGCGTCCCGTTGCAGATCGCGCGGGCGGTGAATGCACGCATGGCGTGCGCTTCCAATGGCTTGGGCCCGGTTTGCTCCAGTTCGAGCCCGAAGCGAAGCCGGTCGCGAGCGTCGTCGTGTCCGCAGGTGTGCATGGCGACGAGACGGCGCCCATCGAGCTCGTCTCGCGCATGGTGGCGGACATCGCGCGCGGCGCGCTGCCGCTTGCGTGTCGGCTGCTCGTGGTGCTGGGCAATATCGAGGCCATGCGGGCGGCCCGTCGCTATCTCGACGACGATCTGAACCGGCTTTTTTGCGGCGCGCACGCCCGATTGCACGGGGGCAGCGAGAAGGCGCGCGCGGCAACGCTCGAGGCCGCGACGGCGCGGTTCTTCGCGCAAGCGGCACCGGCTGACGCCGCGCCACGCTGGCACATCGACATGCATACCGCAATCCGTGCTTCGGTCTTCGAGCAGTTCGCGCTGCTGCCGCACACGGGCCGGGCGCTCCCGAGCGCGATGCTGGACTGGCTTGCCCACGCGCGTATCGCTGCGATTTTGCTGCACACGGCTGCGGGGACGACGTATACGCAGTTCACGGCACAGACCCATGGGGCAATGGCTTGCACGGTCGAGCTCGGCAAAGTGCGGCCGTTCGGGCAAAACGATTTGTCCCATTTCGACGCAGCCGATCGCGCCGTGCGTGCGCTGGTCGCGAACCTCGCACCCGAGTCCGCTGCGCCGATGCCGCGCGTGTTCATGGTGGTCGACCAGATCACGAAACGCACGGACGCATTCGAACTCGCGCTGGCGAGCGACGTGCCGAACTTCACCGTGCTCGCCAAAGGACAGGTGCTGGCACGCGACGGCGAGTATCGCTACATCGTCACGCGCGACGACGAGCGGATCGTGTTTCCGAACCCGAGCGTGAAGCCGGGCTTGCGAGCGGGGCTCATCGTCGTCGAAACGACGGCTGAAACGCTGGCGCGCACACCCCGCGGTTCTTGATATCGATGCACCCCCGAGGCACGACGCGCTTCGGTGCCGATCACTGCTCGGCCGGCACCGGCTGCCATCCGCCCGGGCAGGTCGCGACATACGGATAGTATTGGTCCCAATAAGGACAGTAGTACCAATAGCCCGTGTCGTCCGGGGGCGCGTCGGCGAATCCGGGGACAAACGGGTCGGGATAGGGATAGCTCGGCGCGGGATAGAAGTACCAGGCGCCGCCGACGACCCACCACCAGCCGTGCCGGCCGTCATGGGGCCCGTGATGCCAGTGTCCCGACCGCCAGACACGGACATCGTGCTCCTGGAAGCGGCCTATATCGCCATGCCACGGCGCGCGCGTGCGGGCCGGAGGAACAGCGGCGCGCGGTGCCATGCCCGGTTGCGGCGCGGTGGCGCGCGGTGCCATGCCCGGTTGGGGCGCTGTGGCGCGCGGTGCTACGCCCGGTTGGGGCGCGGTGACGTTCGGCGCAACGCCGGGCTGCGGATGCGGCTCACGGGGGGCGGGCTCTCGCTCGGGCGGTCGGGGCGCGGCGGTCGCACCCGGGCCGGCGCCGCCGGCCGCGCCCATTTGCGGTGTCGGCACATGCGGTGCCGGCATGATGCGGGGCCCCACCGCCGGCGGCGTGTGTGGACCGATCGCGCGTTGCTGCGTCGGTGGCGCCGCCCCTGGCATCGGTGGCGCTGCCCTCGGCATGGGCGGTGCCGCGCGGTTGGGGGCCGGCATCGGCGCATTCGGTGCAATGCCGCCGTGCTGCGGGGCCGGCATTGCGGGTGCGGCGTGGCTCGGCGCTGGCGCCTGCCGGAGTTCCTGGGACTGAGCCCCTGGCGCATGGCCCGGGCCTTGCATCTGCGCGCGAACCGCGCCGCTGTCCGCGAGCGCTGCCGCAACGAGCGCTGCCGCGCGCAACGCGTTCCGTGTTCCGTTTCGCATCGACATGGCGCACCTCCTCGCGACGCGTCGTCTCCCCCTTCAGCATAGGCCTGTCGAGCGCCGCGCGCTCGGGCGGCCGGTGCGCCATTGGTCTGATCACGGCGCGGGCGCGCGTGAACCGGCCCTAGCGCAGATCGCGCTGCGCTGCGCCGCAGAGTTCCTCGACGAGTGCGGTAATCGGGCTGCCACCGAACAGCGTGAACTCGACGCTCGGCAACGCGGGCAACCGCGAATCGGCCCCGAGCGCCTGCAAGCCGCTATCGAGACGGCTCTCCAGCATCGGCGCAATGGCGAGGCCTGCTCGCACCGCGGCGAGCACGCCGCCGCTGCTGGGACAGACGAGCGCGATGCGACTGTCGATGCCGGCATGCGCGAGCGCGGCGAGTGCCGCTTCACGGTAAGGGCAAGGCTCTGGAAACACCGCCAGCGGCAAAGGCAACAACACGTCGACATTCATCCATTCCGCCGCTGCCCACACGAGCGGCTCGCGCCAGAGCGGGCGGCCCGGCCGGTCGTCATGACAGCGCCCGCCGAGCACGAAGTCGAGCTCTCCGCGATCCATCGCCTGCAATAGCGTGCCCGGCACGCCGATCGTGATGTCGAGCGCCACTTCCGGGTTGCGCAGCCCGAACGTATGCAGCCGCTCCATGATGCGGGCGTGGGCGAAATCCTCGGACATGCCCATACGCACCGTGCCATCGCTCGAACTGCGACGCAAACGCGCACGTGCGTCGCGATTCAGGGCCAGGATCGCGCGTGCATAACCCAGTAGCAGTTCGCCGTCCGGCGTGAGGGCGGTCGAGCGCGTCGTGCGCACGAACAGCGTTTTGCCCGCCTGATCCTCCAGCCGCCGCAAATGCGCACTGATGGCCGATTGCGTCAAATGCAGCCGCGCCGCGGCGCGCGTGAAGCTGCCTTCCTGGGCGACCGTCACGAACGAGCGCAACAGCACGGTATCGAACATGGAATTTAGTGAGATTCGTGTTGAATGATTGAAGAATACTTCGTTTTCAATCGAATTCGCAATGTGATTAGATGAAGCTCGAGCACACCAACCAGGCTTCGCGCCGCCATTCTTCGGAGAACCCTATGACAAGCCTGTTGCACATCGAGTCCTCGCCGCGCAAGTCCCGCTCCGCATCGCGGGAGGTGGCGCACGCGTTCATCGAGGCTTACCGGAGCGCGCACGCCGATGCGTCCGTCGAGACGCTCGATCTGTGGCACACACCGTTGCCTGAGTTCGACGGCGCTGCGATGCAGGCGAAATACGCGGGGCTTGCCGGAACGCCGCTCACCGACGAGCAGCGCGACGCGTGGAGGGCGATCCACGACCTCGCGAGGCCGCTTCACGATGCGCATACGCTGCTGCTCTCGGTGCCGCTCTGGAACTTCTCGATTCCTTACAAGCTGAAGCATTTCATCGATGCGGTCTCGCAAAAGGACGTGCTTTTCTCGTTCGACGAGCGGGGATTCGGCGGACTGCTGCGCGGCAAGCGGGCCGTCGTCGTCTATGCGCGCGGACTCGATTATTCGAGGGAATCAATTACGCCCGCCGAGTGTTTTGATTTCCAGAAGCCCTATGTCGAAGCCTGGTTGCGATTCGTAGGCATCGAGGATATCGAAACGGTCGTCATCGAAAAGACGCTGTTCGGGCCTGAAGTCGATGTCGCCGCGCGCCGCGCCGCATGCGCGAACGCCGAGGCGCTTGCGCGCGCTCGGCCATGAGCGCGTTTTGCCCGGGCGTCGCCGCGGCCGCCCGTTTCATCCGCCGGGAGATGTCATGTCGGAATCGTTGCACAGCGATGCAGGTCAGCGTTCCTATCGCATCCTCAGGGACCCCGAGCTCGGCCTCGGGCCTGGCCCTGTCGTACTGCCGCGAGAGGAGGGCGAGCCTGCCCGTTCATCGGCTGCGCGTCTTGCTGCGTTGGCGGACGTGCTCACGGCGCAGTCCGACGGCGCGCTGCGCCGTACGCTGATTCGCAGCTGCCTCGTCGATGCAGGCTTCGATTGGCTTTGCTATTGCCGCATCATGTGCCTCGATGGCCGGGTGAGCCGAGCGGCCTGGTATGCACAGTATTCGCCGCCGGGCTGGGCCGAGGCCTATTGCGGTGCGCACTGCTTCGACACCGACGTGCGGGTCGTCAAGGCGTGCACGGCCGGCTGGCCGTTTGCATGGGTGCTCGACGACCTGACACGCGATGCGGCCGGCGCGGGCAGGGCGGGCGCTGCCGCACGGAGTCTCGCGGCGCTGGCGGCTCGCGCGGGCATCGGTTCGGGCGTGACCGTGGGCTTCGAGACGGCGCGTCCGTTCGAGTACTGCATGGTGACGCTATCGAGCACACTCGCCACGCGCGCCTGGATTTCCGATGCGACGATGGGCGCGGCGCTGGTGTTGGCGGGCGAGATACACGCGTTCATCGCGCCGCGTATCGGCCCGCTGCTGACGACAACGGGCGCAGATGGGCTGTCGGGGCTGCAAAAGCGCATGCTCGATCTGATGACCCAGGGTTCGTCCGATCGCGAAATAGGCGCACTGCTGTCGCTCTCGGCCGATCAGGTGGCTTATCAGCTCGGCGGCATCGAGAGGCGCTTCGGAACGCGCAACCGCGCGCAATTGGCTTACGTGGCGGGCGTGTTGTCTCGGCAACCCGCCGAACGTGCCGCGCAGCCGCCGATGGAACCCGTCGAGGACGAAGGACGGCGCGTGCGGTACGCATGAGCGGCGCCCGGCTCGGCGGGGGGCGCGGCGCGGGTCTCGGCGTTTGCCGCTGAGCGACATCGAATTGCATCTTTGGGCATGCCACTGCCGCCGCCCGGTCCGTCCGATTTTCTTCCCCCTTCTCGAACGAGCGCGCGGGCGCCGCCTACAATGCGGCGCCCGCGCGCTTTGTGCGACGCACAAGACTAGCGCCGGGCATTTGAACGCTGATTTTGGCGCGGCGACGATGCGCCGGCTGCGCCCATCGTTGCAACTCTTTCTCGTTTAGGAATCCTGATGAAACTGAACTTCCGAAAGCACACAGCGCTTGCACTCATCGCTGCGGCGTCGCTGATCGCGAGCGGCGCATCGGCCGCCGAGCTCAAGCAGATCCGCTTCGGCGTCGAGGCGTCGTATGCGCCGTTCGAATTCAAATCGCCGACGGGCGAGCTGCAAGGCTTCGACATCGAAGTCGGCCATGCGGTTTGCGCGAGGCTCAAGGTCAAATGCGTCTGGGTCGAGAACGACTTCGACGGCCTCATTCCGGCGTTGTCCGCGCGCAAGTTCGACGCGATCAATTCGGACATGACGATCACGGAGCAACGTAAAAAGGCCATCGACTTCACCGAGCCGATCTATTCGATCCCGAATCAGCTGATCGCCAGGAAGGGCAGCGGCCTGCTGCCGAGCGCCGCCTCCCTCAAGGGCAAGCGCGTCGGCGTGCTCCAAGGCACGATTCAGGAATCGTATGCGAAGGCGAAGTGGGCGGGCGCAGGCGTCGACGTGGTGCCGTACCAGACGCAGGACCAGATATACGCCGACCTCGCCGCCGGACGGCTCGACGCCGCGTTCCAGGATTCGGAGGCGGCGTCCAAGGGGTTCCTCAAGCGTGCGCAGGGCGCGGCGTTCGAGTTCGCGGGGCCGACGGTCACTGACTCCCAATTGCTCGGCTCGGGCGTGGGCTTCGGCGTGCGCAAGGGCGATGCGGCGTTGAAGGCGGCGCTCGACGAGGCGTTGCGTGCGCTGAAGGCCGACGGGACGATCGAGCGGATCGCGGCCAAGTATTTCGACGTGAAGGTCGTGCTCAAATAAGACCGCTTCGCCGGCGTTTGCTCCGGCCGTCCTTCAGCTATCGCTTCGCTGCGGCCCCGTCGTATAATTCGGCCCAGATTGGCCACGGGGCCGGTACGCGCAGTACCGGGCGGCGATAAAAGCAGACAAAAGAAGAGGGGCTGATGGAGACGACCAACGAGACGGCGGCACACCCGGCGGTGGCCAGCGAGCCTGCCCAGGCGGGACATGCGCCCGGCGCGGTGACCCATCCCGCGCGTCAGCCGCTCGTCGACGCCGAGGGGCTTTTGTGCGGATTCGAGTTGGTCACGCGCGAGCCGCTCCCCGGCGACGGTGCCGCGGATGCGGACGCTGACCCCGCGAGCCGCCGTGCCGCATCCGACGCGGCGCTGACGCAAACGTTGGCGTTGCTCGGAGCGAGCGGCGTGCACGCGGCGCTGGGTGGCCATCGAGGCTATCTGAGTGTGAATCGCGCATTGCTCATGGCCGACGATCTCGCTCGCATCTCCCCGGAACGCTACTTCTTCCAGTTGCCGCCCGATATCGCTATCGATGGCGAATTGACGGCCCGTCTCGTGGCGCTGCACGGCAAGCGTTATCGCTTCGTGCTCGACCGCGTGAGTGCTCCCGACGCGACCTTCGCCAAACTGCTGCCTTACGTCTATGCCGTCAAGATCGACGTCGCGAAGGTGGCGCCCGATCTGCTTGCGAAGCTGGCGGACGCGCTCAAATCGGCCGGCAAGATTCTCATTGCGCTGGGAGTCGATTCGCACGAGACCTTCGAGCGCGCGAAGGCCGCGCGCTTCGATGTCTTCCAGGGATATTTTTTCGCGCGCGCGGACAGGCAGGCCTCGCGGCGCGCCAGTGCACCGCGCCAGGCGCTGCTGAACCTGTTGCGGCTGCTTTCGGCGGATCCGAGCGTCGCGCAGCTCGAAGCCGAGCTCAAGCTGAACCCGGTGCTCGTCATGCACATCATGCGGCTCGCCAATTCGGGCGAGGCGAGCATCGGGCGCAAGGTGGCGACGCTGCGCGATGCGATCAACGCGACGGGCACCAACCGTATCGCGCGCTGGACGCAATTGCTGCTTTATGCGGACGGCCGCAAAGTCCGGCTCGAGGACGATCCGCTCGTGCAGCTCGCGGCCACGCGCGCGCGTTTCATGGAAATGGCGGCGGCCCGTCTGACTCAGGCGAACCGGAAGGTCGTCGATGCGGCGTTTTTGACCGGCGTGTTTTCGCTTGTCGACGCTGTGTTTGGCGACACGCTCGAAGCGACGCTGGACGCGCTGATGCTGGCGGGTCACATCCGCGCGGCCATTCTTCGGCACGAGGGATTGCTCGGCACACTACTGGCCGCCGTGCAGGCGCTCGAACGCGCCGACTGGGCTGCGCTCGAGCAGGTGAGCGCAGCACTGGCGCCGTTCACGCCGCCCGAACTCGCCGACTTGGCCATCGCTTCAGCGGCATGGGCCAGCGCGGCGGATCAACACGGCGACAACGCGGGGCTCGAGCGCGTACAGGAATAGCGCGCTCGCGCGCCTCAGAGCGTTTCGACTTCCTGCGCCGGCGCGTGTGCGAAGAAGCGGCCGAGCTCGCGGGCGAGCTCGTTCAGCGCGCTCATTTCGTCTTGCGAGATCTTGCGGGGTTCTTGCGCGTGCGACCAATCGCCGTACAGGAGCGCGACCGTCGCTTGGTCGACGGTCACGGGCAGCAGGACAAACGAGCGGGCGTCGGAAAACGCATCGCGGAACCAGGCCGGCAGCCGTGCCACCATCTTCGGATCGTGCGCGTTCTCGATGAAAATGCCGATCGAGTTGGCGATCGCAAGATGAAATACGTCGGGCTCGAATGCTTCATTGAACGAAAGCGCCGGCAGCAGTTTCTCCACATCGCGTCCAAAGCCCAGCCGCGACTTGAACAGCCCCGGTGACTGTCGCACGAAGACGATCGTGCGGGCAAAGCCGAGACCGGCCAGCACGGTCTCCGAGGCAAGCGCCAGGACCGGCGCCAGCGCATTCTCGGACGGCAGCGCGCGCAGATCCTCGAGGCCCGCGGCGATGCGCGCCTCCGGCGCGACGCCCGCGCGAGCGATGGCATCGGCGCTTGCTCGCAGCTCCACGATTTCCCGCATGACCCCCATGCCGGCTTCCTCGCGCGCGAGCGCCGTGCTCATCGACACGAGCGTCTCCGGCGCTATCGCCAGCGCCTCGCCGTAGCGTTGCGCCAACGCCGCGAGTTCCATTTCGGCGCGTTGCGCGTGTGCATCGGACGCGCTCAGCACGTCGGCCACATCGGTCGAGAAATTGGTTACCGCGCGTAGCCATTGGACGTGCTGCGGCTCGTTTGCCTCGGGTTCATAGCGGCCCATGCCCGCACGGATCTGCTCCGGCAGACGCCAGCGCGAGGCCGCTTCGAGCCCGATTTCGTCGAAGGTGACGCCGAGCACGGCGTCGCAGGCAGCGGCTTCGTCGAGCCCATCGTTTTCGACCTTGTGCCGGATCGTGTCCCACTCCGCTTCGAGATAGCAGACGACGAGCAGCTTGCCGATTTGCCGCATCAGCGTGCAAACGACGGCTTCCTCGCCCGCGCCCAGATCCGCTGTGTCCGAAGTCAGCTTGCGCGCCACGCTGCCGGACAGCAGTGTACGGTTGAGCTCGAGCTTCGCGTCGATGCGGTGCGGCGCGCTTTGGTGGAAGTGATCGACGAGCTTGAGTCCGACGACGAGGTGGCCGACGGCATCCATGCCGAGCACCATCAGCGCGCGCGTGACCGTCGTGATGTTGCCGCCGAATGCCATGTACATGGCCGAGTTGGCGAGCCGCAGGACCTTTTGCGTCAGCGCAAAATCCGACAGAACGACCTGTACCAGCGCCGAAAAGTCGAGATCGTCGTTTTTCATTGCGGCCACTGTGGTCCGCAGCGATTGGGAGAGCATCGGAAAGTCGCCGCGCTCGCTCATTTGCGCCCAGAGCTTATCGAGCAGCGCCGCCTTTACCATGTGAATTCCGTCAAAACCATATACGTGTCGATTGATGGAGCCGTCCTGCGCACCTTTTTTCGCGTGCTTCAAGCGAAAGACTCGTCTTCGTGCAGGCGTAAAACGCGGGCCGCGAAGCGTTGCGCGAGCTCTTCCGAGGGCAGCGCCTGGCAGACCAGCCACCCCTGGATATGCCCGCAACCCATCTCGGTCAGGAGCCGCCGTTGCGCCTCCGTTTCCACGCCTTCCGCGACGAGTTCGAGCTCGAGCGTGCGCGCGAGTCCGACCACGGCGGATACGATGGCCTGGTCGTTGCGAGAGGTTAGCAGGTTCTCGACGAAACTGCGGTCGATCTTGAGCTTGGCGAGCGGAAAACGTTGCAAGTACGCAAGGCTCGAGTAGCCCGTACCGAAATCGTCGATCGCGAACCGGATGCCGAGCGCCGTCAGCTCCTCGAGGAGCGCCTTCGCATGGGCCGGGTCCTGCATCAGCAGACTCTCCGTGATCTCGAGCACGAGGCGGCTCGCGTCGAGCCCGGTGAGCGTGAGCGCGTCGCGCACGTTCTGAGTGAAGCGCGGGTCGCGAAACTGCTGCGGCGAGACGTTGACCGCGACGTATTGCAGCGCGATGCCCTGGATGTCCCACTGCACGAGCTGCATGCAGGCCACCTTGAGCACCCAGTTGCCGAGGTAGTTGATGAGCCCGATCGATTCGGCCAGCGGGACGAACGTCGAAGGCGGCACGAGGCCATGGACCGGATGGTGCCAGCGCATGAGCGCCTCCACCCCGACCACGCCACCCATCCGGCTTTCGGTGATCGGCTGGAAATGCAGCGCGAACTCGCCGTTGCGCACGCCGTCGTAGAGATCGGCTTCGAGTTTCAGGCGCTCGGCATCGGCCGGATCGGCGTTGGGCGTATGAAACGCGATGGTATTGCTGCCCGAGGCCTTCGCCTGAGCGAGCGCGTGATCCGCGCGCCGCAAAAACTGCTGGTGCTGTCCGGCCCGGCCGCCGCCCGGTCCGGCCGGATCGGGGTAGAGCGCGATGCCGACGCTCGCCGAGAGATGGACAGCCTGGCCGCTGAACGAGTAGGGCTGTTGTATGGCGGTCATGAAGCGGCGTGCGAGCGCTTCGGCGGCCGCGGCCGCGTGCTCGCGCGTGCCTGCGCGCACGAGCACGGCGAACTCGTCGCTCGTCACGCGCGCCAGCGTTTCCTCGGGTGAGACGAGACCCGCGAGCCGCGCGGCCGTCTCGCGCAGCAAGGCGTCGCCCGCTTCATAGCCGAGCGCCCGGTTCACGCGTTGATAGTCGTCGAGATCGACGAGCAGCAGCGCCGCGCCGGTACTTTGTGTGTCCACCGTTTCCAGCGCGCTCTCGAGCGCCGCGGCGAGTGCCGTGCCGTTGGCGAGGCCCGTCATGCGGTCGCTGTGCAGCTCGTAGGTGAGGCGTTCCTCGGTGGCGCGCCAGTCTGAAATGTCGAACGCGGAGATCGCGAAGCCGGGGGTGCCTTCATGAATACCCGCCACGGCGCGCAGTTCGACCGGAATCGGGTAGGTCAGAGATTTCATGAGGTGCACGGTGGCGCGCTCGACACTGCCCGAGGCACTCGCGCGTGCGAGGAGGCCGTCCAGGGCGGCTGTGTCGCCGGCCGCGACCAATTCGTGCAGCGTGACCGCTCGCAGGTATTCGTGGCGATAGCCGACGAAACGCAGGCTCGCTTCGGAGACGTAAAGAAAGTGCAAGCCGGCGTCGACAAAAGCCAGGAAGTCCACGCCGCGAACGAGCCGATCCAATTCGGCGGCCAGCACATTGCGCCCCTGCGGCGCCGGGACGGTCGCGGCGGCCGCGGGCGGGGCCGCGGCTTTTCGCCGCCACAGCCGGTCGATCGTCTCGCGCCAGGTGCGCCGGCGCGGCACGTTGCTTCTTTTTGCTTCCATTGAATCTCGCTGACGACGGTCCCGACATTGCGGCTAATGTGCTTTCGATGAGGCCCGCGCCGCGCGGGCGCGCCTCCCGCGCACGCTCCATCAGGCGAATTATCGGCTCCGATCCGAAATTCTTTAGCGGTTTTCGCGAATTGTTACCCGCTGTTACCGCTGCCTACCGATTCAGCCGGGACTCGCGGTCTTTTTGAGACAATGTCGGTAGCCCGCGCTGGCGGCTCTCCGCAGAGGTTGAACCGATTCGAGGAAGCGAGATGAAACGATGGATGGGACGTATCGCGCTATGCACGGCGCTGATGACCGGCCTGGGCGCCTGGTCGTTCGACGCGGTTGCGGTGCTCAAGGCGGGCGACAAGGCGCCCGATTTCACGACGCAGGCCTCGCTCGGCGGCAAGACGTTCTCCTACTCGCTGGCCGACGCGCTCAAGCGCGGCCCCGTCGTGCTTTACTTCTATCCGGCGGCATTCACGAAAGGCTGCACCATCGAAGCACACGAATTCGCCGATGCCGTTGATGAATACAAACGATATGGCGCGACCGTGATCGGCGTGTCGCACGACGATATCGCCACGCTCGCACGTTTTTCGGTCAGCGAGTGCCGCAGCAAGTTCCCCGTGGCTGCCGATGAAAGCGGCCGCATCATCGAGTCGTACGATGCCGCGTTGCCGCTCGTGACCAAGCGAGCGAACCGGGTGTCCTATGTGATCGCCCCGGATGGCCGCATCGTCTACGAGTACACGTCGCTATCGCCGGACGAGCATGTCAAGAACACGCTTGCCGCCGTGAAGCAATGGGCGGCCGAACACCCGCACCGATGAGGCGTGGCACGGCGTGCGTCGGATGAAGGCTGCGCCGTCTCATTGACGTGGCGGCGGGGGCGGCGGTATTTCCGGCGCCCCCCTGTCACGCTGCCCTTCGGCGTCGAACTGTTGCCGATAGCTTCGCGCCATGCCGGCAGGCACCGGCACGCGCTCGCCCGCTGCGTACATGCATTGGATATACGCGTAGTCATAGCGGCGTTGTATCCCGTATCCGGAGGCCTGTGCGGTGCCCGCACCGACGGCGCCGCCCCCGAGAAGCCCCGCGCCCGCGCCGATCGCCGCACCGCGGCCGCCGCCGAACGCGGCACCGGCCGCGGCGCCCACTGCCGTGCCGAGCGCCGCCGAGCCGACGGCGCTCGTCGTTGCCGCTTGTCCGGCGCTGACACCGCCCACTTGCCCGAGCGCATATTGGCGGCACGACGCATCGTCCCCGCGAAACTGATCGAAAGACTTTCCGGTTCCGGGCAATGCCAACACGCTGGGGCCACTCGGCATCACCGTGCAGCCGGCGAGTGCGGCCGCCAGCGCCGCCGCCGCGGGAGCGGCGAGGAGCCGCCGTTTGGCCTGCTGGCCGTCATGATAGGAGGAAAGCATCGGCGACCTCACTTCAGCGATTTCGCTCGGGCACGGCCGGGACGTCCTGCCAGCCGCCCGCGCAGTCCTTGACGTAGGGGTAATACTTTTTAGACGCCGCGCAGTACCAATAGGTTTTGCCCGAAGACGAAGGTTGCGTCGCCGAGGGCGCCGCTTGCGAGCGTTCGATATAGACATCGGGCTCGGGTGGCTGGACGACGACCGGCGGCGATACGATGACGGGCGGGCCGTAATACGCCGGCGGGTAGGGCGCATAAGGGACGTAAGGCGGCGGATAGGGTCCGTAGTAGTACGGCGCCGGGACGACCGGGTAGTAGGGCGCGGGGGCGCCAACAAACACGCCCACGTTCCAGCGTGCCGCGTGGGCCGTACCGCTTATGCAGGCCGCGGCGGCCGCGAGCAGCGCGAGGGAAGCGTTTCGCCATCGCACGATGAATCTCCTTCAGAGGGGCAGCGCCGCAACCGGCCGGCGCACGAATCAAAGGTAGGCCAATCGCGCCGCGAGTGCCATAACAGCGCGTCTCACAATTATTCCGATCCTTTACGGCCCACAAAGCGGGATTTTTCTGATCTTCAGTGGGATTCGCCGGACGCGAGCCCCGGTGCATGGCGGCGCGCCCAGCGAACGCGCAGCCGGTCCAGGCAGAGGTAGACGACCGGCGTCGTGTAAAGCGTGAGCACCTGGCTCACGATGAGGCCGCCGACGATGGAAATCCCGAGCGGCGAGCGCAGTTCGGCGCCCTCGCCGGTGCCGAAGGCGAGCGGCAGCGCGCCGAGCAATGCGGCACAGGTCGTCATGAGAATCGGTCGGAAACGCAGCAGACAGGCACGCCGAATGGCATCGAGCGACGACATACCCTGCCTCGATGCTTCGATGGCGAAGTCGATCATCATGATCGCGTTCTTCTTCACGATGCCGATCAGCAGAATGACGCCGATGAACGACATGATGCTGAACTCGGTCTTGAAGGCCAGCAGCGCGAGCAGCGCGCCGACGCCGGCCGACGGCAGTGTCGAGAGAATCGTGATCGGATGGATGTAGCTCTCGTAGAGCACGCCCAGCACGATATAGACCGCCGCGAGCGCCGCGAGGGTCAAGATGGGCAGCGTCGAAACCGACGACTGGAACGCTTGCGCCGTGCCCGAAAAGCTGCCGTGAATCGTTCCCGGCATGCCGATCTCGGCCATCGTCTGCTCGATCGCCTTTGTCGCGCTCGACAGGGACTGGCCGGGCGGCAGGTTGAACGAGATCGTGGAAGCGACGAACGAACCCTGGTGACTGACCGACAGCGGTGTATTGCCGGGCCCGAACGAGGCTATGGTCGATAGCGGAATCATCGTCTCGCGCGAGGTCGAGACGGCGGAGCCCGTGGAGGCGCCCGACTTGCCGCTCGCCGCGATTGCGTTCGTCGCGAGGTTGCGCGCCGCGTCGGCCGCCGCCGAGGCGCCCGACGTACCCGCGGTTCCCGCGGCGGCGGCCGTGCCCGCACTCCCAGTGCGGCTGGCGCTGCCGCTCGTCGACGCGCTCACGGTTCCGGCGACCGCATTCGTCGATTGCGAGCCGCTCGCGTTGCCGCCCGACGTGCTGATGTAGATCTGCTTGAGCATTTCCGGATCTTGCCAATAGCGCGGCGCGACTTCCATTACCACGTGATATTGGTTCAGCGGGTTGTAGATCGTCGAGACCTGGCGTTGGCCGAACGCATCGTAAAGCGTATTGTCGACTTGCGACGGCGTGATCTTGAAGCGGGCGGCACTGGCGCGATCGATCGTCACCATCGATTGAAGCCCGCCTTGCTGCTGATCCGAATTGACGTCGACCAGCTCCGGGCGACGCTTGAGCGCTTCGGTGAGCTTCGGTCCCCACTCATACAGCTCGGCCGTCGAATCGCCGAGTAGCGTGAATTGATACTGTGCGTTCGATTGGCGCCCGCCGACGCGGATATCCTGCACCGCTTGTAAAAAGGTCTGCGCGCCGGCAACGTGCGAGAGCGGGCCGCGCAACTGAGCGATGACTTGATCGGCCGATAGTTTGCGTTCGCTCTTCGGCTTGAGCGAGATGAACATGAAGCCCGCGTTCGTCGCGCGGCCGCCGGTGAAACCCGTCGCGGTATCGACGGCCGGGTTGTTCTTGACGATCTGCATCATCTCGGCGAATTTGGTCTTCATGGCCTGGAAAGACGTGCTCTGATCGGCCATGATGCCGCCGACGAGGCGTCCGGTGTCCTGCTGCGGGAAGAACCCTTTCGGCACCGCTATATAGAGATAGACGTTGAGTGCGACGGTGGCGGCGAGCGTCGCAAGCACGAGCGCGGGGTGCGCGAGCGCCCAGCCGAGCGTGCGTTCGTAGCCGGCCGCGAGCCTGTCGAAGCCGCGCTCGAGCGTGCGCGCGAAACGGCCCTGCGCTTTTTGTTCGTGGATCGGACGCAAGAGGCGCGAGCACATCATCGGTGTCACGGTCAGCGAAATCGCGAGCGAAACGCCGATCGCCACCGACAGCGTGACCGCAAACTCGCGAAAGAGGCGGCCGATGATGCCGCCCATCAGCAAAATGGGCAGGAATACCGCGACGAGCGAGAGGCTGATCGACAGCACCGTGAAGCCCACTTCACGCGCACCGAGGTAAGCCGCGCGCATCGGCGGTACGCCTTCTTCGATATGCCGCGAGATGTTCTCGAGCACGACGATCGCGTCGTCGACGACAAAGCCGGTCGCCACGATGAGCGCCATCAGCGAAAGGTTATCGATCGAGTAGCCGAGCAGATACATCGCGCCGAAGGTACCGATGATCGATATCGGTACGGCGACGCTTGGAATCAGCGTTGCGCGCCAGTTGCGCAGAAACAGAAATACGACGGACACGACGAGCGTGACGGCGATCAGCAGCGTGTGCTCCGTGTCCTTGAGCGAGGCGCGGATCGTCGTCGAGCGATCGATCACCGGCGTGACGTCGATGGCGGCCGGAAGCGATGCCCTCAGTTGCGGAATCATGCCGATCACGCGATCGACGGTCTGAACGATGTTTGCACCGGGCTGCCGGTAGAGGATGACGAGCACCGCCCGCTTGCCGTTCGATAACGCCAGGTTGCGCAAATCCTCGACCGAATCGACGACTTCGGCCACATCGGACAGCTTGACCGCCGCGCCGTTGCGGTACGCGATGATCAGATCCTTGTATTGGGAGGCCCGCGTTGCCTGATCGTTGGTGTAGATCTGCACGGTGTGCGGGCCGAAATCGATCGAGCCCTTCGGGCTGTGCGCATTGGCCGCGGCGAGCGCGGCGCGTACGTCCTCCAGCCCGATGCCGTAGTGAAAGAGCGCCTGCGGTTCGAGTTCGACGCGCACGGCGGGGTTCGCCGCGCCGCTGACGTCCACCTCGCCGACGCCGTCCACTTGCGAGAGCGCTTGCTGCAGTACCGTCGAAGCCGCATCGTAGAGCTGCCCGGCCGACATCGTGGGGGAAGTCAGCGAGAGAACGAGAATCGGTGCATCCGACGGGTTGTACTTGTGATAGGTCGGATTACTGCGCAGGCTGGTCGGCAAGTCGGCGCGCGCCGCGTTGATGGCCGCTTGTACGTCGCGCGCGGCGCCGTCGATATCGCGGTTCAATCCGAACTGCAGCGTAATGCGCGTGTAGCCGACGGAGCTTTGCGAGGTCATCTCCGTGACATCCGCGATCTGCCCCAAATGCCGTTCCAGCGGACTCGCGACGCTCGTCGCCATCGTATCGGGGCTTGCGCCGGCCATTTGCGCCATGACCACGATCGTCGGGAAATCGATCTGCGGCAGCGGCGCGACGGGCAGCTTCACGAATGCGAAGATGCCCGACAAGGCAATGCCGATCGCGAGCAGTGTCGTCGCGACGGGGCGCGAAATGAACGGGCCCGAGAGATTCATGCGTTCATGCCCTCATACGCCGGCGTCGCCCGCGTGTGGGCGTCCGGCCGCCGGACCGAAGCGTTCGCGCAGCTTGCGCGCGAGCGAATCGAAACCGAGGTAGATCACCGGCGTCGTGAACAGCGTGAGCAACTGGCTGACGAGCAGGCCGCCTGCGATCGCGATGCCGAGCGGGTGACGCAGCTCGGAGCCGACGCCCGTGCCGAGCATCAGCGGCAGCGCACCAAGGAGCGCCGCCATCGTCGTCATCAGGATCGGCCTGAAACGCAACAGGCACGCTTGATAAATCGCCTCGCGGGGCGATTTGCCTTCTTCGCGCTCGGCTTCGAGCGCGAAGTCGATCATCATGATCGCGTTTTTCTTGACGATACCGATCAACAGGACGATACCGATGATGCCGATGACATCGAGATCGTGCCCCGAGATCATCAGCGCGAGCAGCGCGCCCACCCCCGCGGACGGCAGTGTCGAGAGGATCGTGATCGGGTGGATGAAACTCTCATAGAGCACGCCGAGCACGATGTACATCGTGACGACGGCCGCGAGAATCAGGAACAGTTCGTTCGCGAGCGAGGCCTGGAAGGCGAGTGCGGCGCCCTGAAAGTGCGTTTGGAACGACGCGGGCAGGCCGATCTCGGCCTCGGCCGCGCGAATCGCTTTCACGGCCTGGCCGAGCGAGGCACCCGGGGCGAGGTTGAACGAGACGGTCGTGGCGGGGAACTGGCCGAGATGGGTGACGAGCAGCGGCGCGGGCCGTTCTGAAAACGTCGCAACGGCGGCGAGCGGCACCTGTCCGCTCGAGGCGATCGACGAGGGCAGATAGATCCCCTTGAGCGCGTCGATGTAGTGCTGCATTTGCGGCTCGACTTCCAGAATCACGCGGTACTGGTTCGATTGCGTGAAGATCGTCGACACGATGCGCTGTCCGAACGCGTCGTAAAGCGCATTGTCGACCGTGGCCGGCGTGATGCCGAAGCGCGCGGCGCTCGCGCGGTCGATTTCGACGTAGACCGAGCGGCCGCTTTCCTGCAGATCGGTGGCGACGTCGGCCAGCTCCGGCGCCGTTTTGAGCCGCTCGACGAGCTTCGGCACCCACGCCGAGAACTCGTCCGGATTGGGGTCCGTCAGCATGAACTGATATTGCGTGGGGCTGACGGTCGAGTCGATCGTCAGATCCTGCACGGGCTGCATATAAAGCGAGATCCCGGGTACGTCGGCGACCGATGCGGTGATCTCGCGAATGACGCTGCTCGCATTTTCGCTGCGCTCGCTCGCCGGCTTCAGATTGATCAGCATGCGGCCGCTGTTGAGCGTCACGTTGGTCCCGTCCACCCCGATGAACGACGTCAGGCTCTCGACATTGGGATTGCGCAGGATCTCGGCGGCGAGTGCGCTTTGACGCTCGGCCATCGACCGATAGGAGACCGACTGGGGCGCTTGCGTGATGGCCTGGATCACGCCCGTGTCCTGTACCGGGAAAAAGCCCTTGGGGATGAAGACGTAGAGCACGCCGGTCAGTACGAGCGTGAGCACGGCCACGACGAGCGTCGAGCGCCGCCGCTCGAGCACCCATTCGAGCGCGATGCCGTAGCGCGCGATGATCGCGTCGATGGCCGCATGAGCCTTGGCTTCGAAGCGGTGGCTTTCGAGCGGCGGCGTGTGGCGCAGCAGCTTGGCGCACATCATCGGCACGAGCGTCAGCGAGACGACCGCCGAGATCACGATCGTCACGGCGAGCGTGATCGCGAACTCGTGAAAGAGCCGTCCCACCACATCGCCCATGAACAGCAGCGGGATCAGCACGGCGATCAGCGAGACCGTCAGCGAGATGATCGTGAAGCCGATCTGTCTCGAGCCCTTGAGTGCCGCCTCGAGCGGCGATTCGCCGGCCTCGACGTAGCGGGCGATGTTCTCGATCATGACGATCGCGTCGTCGACGACGAAGCCCGTCGCGATCGTCAGCGCCATCAGCGACAGGTTGTCTAGCGAGAATCCGCAGAGGTACATGACGGCCAGCGTGCCGATCAGCGAAAGCGGTACCGAGAGGCTCGGGATGACGGTCGCGTAGACGTTGGCGAGAAAGAGGTACATGACGAGCACGACGAGCACGACCGAGGCCGCGAGCTCGAATTGCACGTCGCGCACGGAGGCGCGGATCGTGGTCGTACGGTCCGTGACCACGGCCACATCGAGCGCCGCGGGCAACGATGCGCGAAGCTGCGGCAAGATTTTCTTCACGCTGTCCACCACCTGGATCACGTTCGCGCCGGGCTGGCGCTGCACGTTCAGCAAGATGGCGGGCGTCACGGGCTGCGAGCCCTGTTGCATGCCGACCCAGGCGCCGAGCCGCGTGTTCTCCGCGCCGTCGACGATCTTCGCCACGTCGGTCAGCATGACCGGCCGGCCATTCTTGTAGGCGACCACCGCGCTTTGGTAGGCATTGGCGTCGGTCAGTTGGTTGTTGGCGTTGATCGCGTAGTTGCGTGTCGGTCCGTCGAAGTTGCCCTTCGGCGTGTTGACGTTGAGGTTGGCAATCGTCGTGCGCAGGTCGTCCAGATTGAGACCGTAGGAGGCGAGCGCCAGTGGATTCGCCTGGATCCGTACAGCGGGGCGCTGGCCGCCCGACAGGCTCACGAGGCCGACGCCGGCCACTTGCGAAATCTTCTGGGCAAGGCGCGTGTCGGCGAGGTTTTGCACGTCGGTGAGCGGCATCGTCTTCGACGTGATCGCCAGCGTCAGGATCGGCGCGTCCGCCGGATTCACCTTCGCATAGATGGGCGGCGCGGGCAGGTCCGACGGCAGCAGGTTGCCCGCCGCGTTGATCGCGGCCTGTACTTCCTGCTCGGCCACATCGAGCGGCAGATCGAGGCTGAACTGCAGCGTGATGATCGACGAGCCCGCGGAGCTTTGCGAGGCCATCTGATTCAGCGAAGGCATTTGCCCGAACTGGCGCTCGAGCGGCGCCGTCACCGACGATGTCATGACGTCGGGGCTCGCGCCGGGATAAAACGTCTGCACCTGAATGGTCGGGTAGTCGACCTCGGGCAGTGCCGAGATCGGCAGGTAGCGCAGCGCCACGAGGCCGACCAGCATGATCGCCGCCATCAACAGTGCAGTGCCGACCGGGCGCAGGATAAAGGCGCGGGAAGGATTCATGCGTTCGATGCCTCGGTCCGGTGCCTCATTGCGATCGTCATTGCGCGCCGGCAGCCGATGCGGAGCGTGCGCCGCTGGCCGCGTGGCCGTGAGCACGGGCGTGCCCGTGCCCGGCCGCCGCGCTGGCGGCGTTGCCGTGCGAGGCGCCCGAAGCTGCGTCTGCCGGAATCGTGATCTTGGCGCCTTCGCGCAGGCGGTCGGAACCGTCTATGACGACGCGCTCGCCGAGCGCGAGCCCCGACGCGATGCTCGTGCGTTCGCGGTCGACGGGGCCGACGGTCACGGGCCGCACGGTGACGGTGTTGTCGGGCTTCACGACATAGACGAAGCGGCCGGACGCGCCGTTGAGCACAGCCGATGTCGGGACGATCACCGCATCGTGAAGCGTATCGATGAGTAGCCGCGCGTTCACGAACTGATTCGGAAACAGCAGTTGCCCGTCGTTTTTGAACAGCGCCCGCAACTTGACGGTGCCCGTTGCGGTATCGATCTGGTTATCGATGGTGTCGAGGTATCCCGCTTCGAGTGGTGTCGTGTTGTTGCGATCGTAAGCCGTCGTCGAAAGCTTCGCGCCCGCGCGCATGCTTTTCACGATGGCCGGCAGGTTGTCTTCGGAGGTCGTGAAGACGACGCTGATCGGCTGCAATTGAGTGATGACGACGATGCCGTTCGTGTCCGAGGGCGTCACGTAATTGCCTGGATCGACCTGACGCAGGCCGACTCGCCCGGAGACCGGCGCGGTGATGCGCGCGTAGACGAGATCGAGCTTGTAGGTGTCGACGCTCGCTTGATCCGAGCGCACCTGCCCTTCGTATTGCTTCACGAGCGATGCCTGCGTGTCGACCTGCTGACGGGCGATCGAATCCTGCGCGAGCAGCGCGCGATAGCGTTCGAGGTCGAGCTTCGCCGTTTGCAGCAGCGCCATGTCTTTCGCGAGCGTGCCTTGCGCGTTATCGAGCGAGATCTGATAGGGGCGCGGATCGATCTGGGCGAGCAGATCGCCTTGCTTGACCATTTGCCCTTCGCGGAACGCGACGCTTTGCAGGGTGCCGGCCAGTTGGGTTTTGACCGTCACGGAGGCCAGCGGCGTCACTGTGCCGAGCGCCGTCAACACGATGGGCATTTCTCCGCGCACGGCTGTCGCGACGTGCACGGGCTGCGGCATGTTCCCCAACCGGCCCGCGCCGCGGCCGGCGTGTGCGCCGCTTGCGCCGGCCGGCACCGCGCCGGAGGGACTCGTGCGGCTCCAGGGCCTCCACCAGGCCAGCACGAGCGCGGCTACCAGGACTGCGGCGACGAGTACACCGAGTCGGCGCCCCGTGGAGCGGGGGGCGACAGGTTTCGGCGCTTCGCCTGGACCGGGGTCATGGGAGGGGCGGTGAGGATCGGGGCGGTTTTCCTGTTCGGCCATCTGTAAGGGTCAAGAGTTGCGATGCTGATGCGCTCGGTGCGGGCGCTCGGTTGGGATAAAAAGCGCCCATGAGGGACAAATGTTCGCGATGCATGATGCTACGTCGTGCGCTCAGCCGGAGTCCACCCAAGTATTTTTCAGCCGGTTACCGCTGTTACTGTTACTCAGACAGCCTCAGCCGCGGTGCGCCGCCGATCTCCCGCACAATCTTGGCTACGCATCCGACGAGTGCCGGCGCGGCGTGTTCGAGCAGCCACTCGCGCGTGCACAGATGCGCGGCGCCGCCGCAGTTCACCGCGTAGCGCTCGCCCGAGGGGCCGACGAATCCGGCCGCGATCGCGTTCAGGCCCGCGGACCACGCGCCGGTCTCGATCGCAAAGCCGTTCTTGTCCGTTTGCGCGAGCGCGTGCGCCACGCGGGCGTGAACATGGGGCCAGTCGTCGCCGGCGGCGGCTTGCACCCCGGTCATCAATGCCTCGCGTTGCGGCGCCGTGAGTGCGGCAAGATAGGCGTGCCCCGCCGCGGTGCGAGTCAGATCCATGCGCGAGCCGATCTCGAGCCGCGAGACGAGCAGCGCCGAGGAGGGCCGGACAGCCTCGATCACGACCATGTCGAGCCGGTCACGCGTGACGAGGTGAACCGAGAGCGCCGTGCGATCGGCCAGATCGACGAGAAACGGGCGGGCGCGCGCCCGGATGTCGAAGTTGCGCAAAAAGCCGTTCGAAAGTTCGAGCACCGACGCCGTCAGCACGAATCGCTCGCTGTCGGGCAACTGAAAGAGAAATCCCGCCTTGACGAGCGTTGCGGTCAGGCGGGAGACGGTCGGTTTCGGGATACCCGTCAGCTCGGCCAGTTCCCGATTGCTGATCGGGGCATCGGCGCTTGCGACGCGGCGCAGCACCGTGAGCCCCCGTGCCAGCGCGGCGACCTCCTCGGGGGCGCCGTCTTTCTCGGCGGGTTTGCTGACGGGAACGGATTTGCGCGTTGTTGCGGGCACGATTGTCTTCCGGTGATTTTTTCGAAACTTTATTTCATGTTCGCCTTTCATCGCTTGCAAGTGCGCAAACCTGCTTGGTTAGAATCGGTAATAAATACGTCACATGATAGATGTAATCGTTTTCCATGAGAGGGTACCTGTCAACAATTCGGCAAAAATTATCTTGACTTCGTCGGCTGAAAGAGAAAAAATGGAATCTCATTTCGGAGCGAGGTGTTCCGGAATACCGTCTCTCAGGTTCTAGCACGGCCCTCGGAATGGCTAGAACTTCTTTAAGGCGCCACGGTCACGTGGCGCCTTTTTTTTCGTCGGTTGGGCGGTGCGGGCGGGATCCCGGCGGTTTCGCCGCGGTTCTGCTATCGTCCGTGTCCATGCAACCTATCCTGACCATTACCGGCCTGTCGAAGACCTATGCCTCGGGCTTCACAGCGCTCAAGAACATCAACCTCGAGGTGCGCCGCGGCGAAGTCTTCGCGCTGCTCGGACCGAACGGCGCCGGCAAGACGACGCTGATCGGCATCGTTTGCGGCATCGTCAACGCAACGTCGGGCCGCGTCGCCGTCGACGGTCACGACATCGTGCGCGACTATCGCCGGGCCCGCGCGATGATCGGGCTCGTGCCGCAGGAGTTGACGACGAACGCGTTCGAGACGGTCTGGGCCACCGTCTCGTTCACACGCGGGCTTTTCGGCAAGCCGGCCGATCCGGCGCATATCGAGAAAGTGCTGCGTGCGCTGTCGCTCTGGGACAAGAAGGACAACCGCATCATGATGCTCTCGGGCGGGATGAAGCGGCGCGTGCTGATCGCCAAGGCGCTTGCGCACGAACCGGCGCTGCTCTTTCTCGACGAGCCGACGGCGGGTGTCGACGTCGAGTTGCGGCGAGACATGTGGAACCTGATGCGCACGCTCAAGGAAAGCGGCGTGACGATCATCCTGACGACGCACTACATCGACGAGGCCGAGGAAATGGCCGACCGCATCGGCGTCATCAATCGCGGCGAAATCATTCTCGTCGAAGAGAAGGCGCAACTGCTGCGCAAGCTCGGCAAGAAGCAGCTGACGCTCGATCTGGAGGCGCCGCTCGAAACCTTGCCGCCGTCGCTTGCGGGCTATGGGCTCGAGCTTTCGGCGAATGGCAGCGCGCTCACGTACACCTATGACGACACTCAGTCCGAGCGGGCCGGCATCGTGCGCTTGCTCAAGGACTTGGCCGATGCTCAGATCCGCTTCAAGGATCTGCAGACCTCGCAGAGTTCGCTCGAAGATATTTTTGTCGACTTGGTCAGGGAGACGTCCTGATGAATCTGTACGCGGTGCGGGCGATCTACCTGTTCGAAATGGCGCGGACCTGGCGCACGCTGATGCAAAGCGTCATCTCGCCGGTCATTTCCACTTCCCTATACTTCGTGGTCTTCGGCGCGGCCATCGGCTCGCGCATCCGCGAGATCGACGGCATCAGCTACGGCGCGTTCATCGTGCCGGGGCTCGTGATGTTGTCGTTGCTCACGCAAAGCATTACGAATGCCTCGTTCGGCATTTACTTCCCGAAATTCACCGGCACCGTCTACGAATTGCTCTCGGCGCCCGTGTCCTATCTCGAGCTGGTCGTGAGCTTCGTGGGCGCGGCCGCGACCAAATCGATCATGCTCGGCCTCATCATCATGGCGACCGCGGCGTGCTTCGTGCCGCTCAGGATCGAGCATCCATTCTGGATGCTGCTCTTTCTCGTGCTGACCTCGATCACGTTCAGCCTGTTCGGCTTCATTATCGGCATCTGGGCCGACGGCTTCGAAAAACTGCAGGTCATTCCACTTTTGATCGTCACGCCGCTCACGTTTCTCGGCGGCAGCTTCTATTCGATCGGCATCCTGCCGCCGGTATGGCGCACGATTGCGCTCGCGAATCCCGTCGTCTATCTGATCAGCGGCTTTCGTTGGAGTTTTTATGGCGTGGCCGACGTGCATGTCGGCGTGAGCCTGGCCATGACGGGCGTATTCCTGTTGGTTTTCATGGCCATCGTCGCCTGGATCTTCAAGACGGGATATCGGCTCAAGACCTGAGGGCCGCCGGCAGCGGCGCGAGCAGACGGCATGCGCGCATGACAGCGCGCTTTGTCATTCCGCGCAAACGTCGACATAATGCTCGGACCGACAGGCGCATCGCCAGGTTCGTGACCCCATTCCTTCGAGCATGAGACTGACGACCAAAGGGCTGCTGCTGATTGCGATTCCGACGTTGTTCGAACTCGCGCTGCTTTCCGGGCTCGTGAAGGCGCAGGCAAATGCCGAGCAGGCGGAGCAATGGGCGCTGCATAGCAAGGACGTGCTGCGCCAGACCAACGCGATTCTCGAACCCGTATTGCTCGAGACGGTACGCATGCGCGGCGCGGTGCTCAATGACGATCGGACAACGGCGACGCCCGTTTCACTCTGGATCGATCTCGACCGCAATATAGACAGACTGGTCGATCTGATTGCGGACAATCCCACCCAGGTCGAGCGCGCCGCGCAGATTCGTCAGTCGGTGCAAGCGTACCGGCAATGGTCCGACCGCGTACAAGACCTGCTGCGCAACGGCCGTCACGACGACGTGCTGGAACGCTTTCGCAATCAGGCCAATATCGACGTGATCGATCGTTTCCGCTCGCAGGTGGCGGCATTCCAGGCCGAAGAATTGCGCATCGATTCACTGCGCACGGAGGCGGCCGCCTCCGCGCTCGCGCAGCAACAGCGGTTGACCACCGCGGCCGTCGTCGGCTCGCTCGTGCTTGCGGCACTGGCGGTATTCCTGTTTACGCGCGGACTGCGCGGCCGGCTGCGGCAACTGTCCGATAACGCTGCGCGGCTCGCCGAGAACGCGCCGCTTGGACTGCCGTCGCCCGGCGATGACGAGATCGCGCATCTCGATTCGATCCTGCACGAGACGAGCCGCCGCCTGCGCGAATCCGAACGAATGCAGGCGCGCTTCCAGAACGACCTTGCGCGCCGGGCCGACGAACTGGCTCGGACGAACGAGACGCTGCATCAGCAAACGCAGGAAAACGAGATGTTCATCTACAGCGTCTCGCACGATCTGCGTTCGCCGCTCGTCAATTTGCAAGGGTTTTCCAAAGAGCTGACGCATGCCTGCGACGATCTGCGCGCGGCGGTGCGCGAATCGTCGCTCTCGCCCGAGGACCGCGAACATGTCGAGCGGCTCATCGACGAGGATATCGGCGAGGCGTTGCGCTTCTTGCAAAGCGCGGTCTTGCGTGCCGCCCATATCATCGATTCGTTGCTGCGGCTATCGCGGGTGGGGCGCGTCGAGTATCGCCGCCAGGCCGTGGATGTCGCGGCGCTCGTGCGCCACGTGCTCGATGCGATGCAAGGCTCGATCCGCTCGCGCAACGCCGAGATCGTCGTGGTCGACCTGCCGCCCGTCTGGGGCGATCCGACGGCGCTCGAGCAGATATTCGCGAATCTGATCGGCAACGCGGTGAACTACCTCGATCCCGAGCGGCCCGGTCGCATCGAAATCGGGGCGATGCCCGCGCCCGCCGGAACGCACTCACTACGCATCTTCTATGTGAAGGATAATGGTCTCGGTATTCCGGCCGTGGCGATGCCGCGCCTTTTCCATGCGTTCCAGCGGCTGCACGGCGCCGTGGCGACCGGCGAAGGCATCGGGCTCGCCCTCGTGCGCCGCATGGTGGAACGGCATGGCGGACGCGTATGGGCCGAATCGACCGAGGGCGTTGGCACGACCTTCTATTTGTCGCTACCGGAGGCGGCCGAGCAGGTCGCCGCCTGATTGAGGGAAATCGATATCATGCATACCGGACCCGCAGACGGCCAGTCCGTCAACATCATCCTGATCGAGGACGACGACGGCCACGCAACGCTCATCGAGCGCAATCTGCGTCGCGCCGGTCTCACGAATGGCTTCACGCGTCTTTCCGACGGCCAGAAAGCGCTCGACTTCTTCTTCGGCGAGGACGCGCCTTTCCTGCGCGACCCCGCCCCGGCATCGGTCATCCTGCTCGATCTGAAGATGCCGCGTATCGACGGCCTCGAGGTATTGCGGCGCCTGAAGGCCGACAAGCGTACGGCGTCGCTGCCGGTCATCGTGCTGACGACCACCGACGACCCGCGCGAGATCGAGCGCTGCTACGAGCTGGGCTGCAACGTGTACGTGACGAAGCCCGTGGAGTACGACGCCTTCATCGAGGCCGTGCGCCGGCTCGGCTTCTTTTTGCAGGTGGTGAAGCTGCCCGCGTGCGGCCGATGACGGCTCACATCCTGTTCATCGACGACGACGAGGGGCTGTTGCGCCTTGCGTCGCGTGCGCTCGGGCGCGCGGGCTACCGGGTGAGCCAGGCGTCCACGATCGACGCCGCGCGCGCGGCGATGACGCAGGAAACGCCCGATGTGCTCATCGTCGATTACACGTTGGGCGGTCGCGAGACCGGGCTCGAGTTTCTGCGCGCGCTGCGTCGCAACGGGTTTGCGTTGCCGGCGATCCTCTGCACGGGTTTTGCGGACGAGGCGCGCGTCATCGAGGCGCTGCGCTCGGGCGTGGCCGACGTCGTGCCGAAGAGCGAGCATTACCTCGAGTACTTGCCGGAGGCGATCGAGCGCGTGCTGCGCGAGCGACGCATCGAGCGCGAGCTGGCCGAGGCGCAACACGCGCAGGAACGCGAGGCCCATTTTCGGGCGCTGGCTGAAGAACGCGAAGCGCTGCTTGCCTCCGAGCGGGCCGCGCGCGCCGAGGCCGAACGCGTTTCGCGCATGAAGGACGAATTCGTCGCGATGCTCTCGCACGAATTGCGTACACCCTTGAATGCGATCATCGGTTGGACGCAGGTCCTGCTGCGCGATGCAAGCGCGTCCGAATCCGTTCGCAAGGGGCTCGAAGTGGTCGACCGCAATGCGCGCGCCCAGGCGCGGATGGTCGACGATCTGCTCGACTTTTCGCGGATTCTCGCCGGCAAGCTGCGTCTCGATGTCGAGCGCGTCGATCTCGTCGATCTCGTCGAATATGTCATTCGCTCGCTCGGTCCCGCCGCGCTCGCCAAAGAGATTGTCATCGTGCCTGCGCTCGAACCCGATGCCGCGATGCTTGGCGATCCCGCGAGGCTGCAGCAGATCGTCTGGAATCTGCTGTCGAATGCGGTGAAGTTCACGGGCAAGGGCGGCAGCATCGAGGTCGCGCTACGCCGTATCGATGATGAGATCGAACTGACGGTGGCCGATAACGGTCAGGGCATTACCCCCGAGTTTCTACCGCATGTGTTCGAGCGTTTTTGCCAGGAGGACTCGAGCATCGCGCGGCAGCATGGGGGGCTCGGGCTCGGACTCTCGATTGCCCGGCAACTCGTCGAAATGCATAGCGGGCGCATCGAGGCGCGCAGCGATGGCGCGGGCATGGGCGCGGCGTTTGTCGTGCGCTTGCCGGCAAGCGTCGCCAAGCTTGCTCATACCCCGCTCGACGAACCGTTGCCGGAGGTGACACCGCCGGCGCTGGCGGGCTTGCAGGTGGTCATCGTGGAGGACGAGCCCGATGCCCGCGAACTCGTGTGCCGGGTGCTCGAGGAGCGCGGCGCCAAGACGCGCGCGTTCGGACATGCGCTCGACGCGCTCGAAGCCTGTATCGAGGCGCCGCCCGATGTGATCGTGAGCGACATCGGCATGCCGGGTGTGGACGGCTATGAATTCATTCGCCGCTTGCGGACGTGGGAAGCGCCGCGCGGGCGCGTGACGCCGGCCGCTGCGCTGACGGCATTCGCACGCAGCGAGGACCGTAGGCGAACGTTGCTCGCGGGATTCCAGACGCACTTGGCGAAACCCATCGATCCGCTGGAACTCGTCGTGGTCGTCGCCGCGCTGGCGGGGCGGGCGGCGTCGTTTTCGGGTGGGGAAGCGGGCGTGTAAAACGGGGCCTGTCTTGGGAACGGGGCGACTACTACTACGGGCGCCATGGATGCGTGTTCGCGTATGCGCAGGGTCGCTAATCCAGCCGAGCTGACCTGCATTGTTTTCTTTGTATTTGGCATATGTCCCTCTCAGTTAATCGGACAGAGGGACTCCATCACTCACCGGACGACGTGGGTGACGCCATTGCAATCGCTGAGACCGGCGACGACGGTCCGCTCGACGTACCCGGACAAGGTGCCGCTGCGGTCGGGCCGCACGTATCTCAAGCATGCGATTTACGTGCAAGCCGCACGAGCGGCTGCTCCCTCGCCGCCAACCCCAGCACGCGCGACAGCTTGGCCTGCTCCGCGGCGATGTCCGCGAGCGTGTATTGGTCCAGCACGCCAAGATATGCGCGCAACGCGCTGCCAAGCACGCCACGCAGGCCGCATGCGGCCGTGATGACGCAGGCGTTACCCTCGGTGTCGAAGCACTCCACCATGCGGAAATCCGGCTCCGTCGTGCGCACCACGTCGCCGATGCTGATGCGAGAGGCGGGACGGCCGAGCTTCAATCCTCCCGTTCTTCCTCGCGTCGTGGACAAAAAGCCCGCGCGTCCGAGCGCGTGGACGATCTTGACGAGGTGCCCGCGTGCAATGCCGAGCACCTCGGAAAGCTCAGCGATCGTGACAAGCTCGTCCGAGCGAACCGCCGCATACATCAGTACGCGCAAACTGTAATCGGTGAAGTCCGTCAGTCTCATAGCCAAGCCTATAACGTCGATTCATTGTATATCTTTGGTGGCGGCATTCGAGCGTGAAGTCATACCCACGTTGGGTTGCGCGAGCGAGGGAGAAACCGAAGATTGATGACATACATCAAGTTTGCCGTGACCGGCGATTCGATAATGGTCGCAGGCCGGCATTCCCGCCGGGCCATGCACTTCGACGGGAAAGGGATATGTCAGCTCATTCGGTGCAAAGCCGCGCAGCATCAGCGAGCGTTGCCGAGCCGGACTTCGGCCGCTTCGCCGGCCTCGAAATATCGGAAGCGTTGATCCGTCGTTTCGACAACGCCGGTCCGCGATATACGTCTTATCCGACGGCCGACCGCTTCGTGCCGGAGTTCGACGAGGCGACGTATCGCCGCCATCTGGCCGAGCGCGCCGCCACGGCCGCCGCCGCGCCGCTATCGATCTATGCCCATCTGCCGTTTTGCGAGTCGCTGTGCTATTTCTGCGCCTGCAACAAGGTCATTACCCGCGAACACGGTCGCGCAGCGGAGTACCTCGACTACCTGCTGCGCGAGATCGCGATGGTTGCGCCGCAGCTCGGCGGTAATCGATCCACCGCGCAACTGCATCTGGGCGGCGGCACGCCGACGTTTTTCAGCATGACGGAGCTGGGCCGCCTCGTCGATGCGTTGCATCGCCACTTCGCCTTCGTGCCTGATGCCGAAATGGGCATCGAAATCGATCCGCGCACCGTCACGGCAGACACGCTTTCGTCGCTCGCATCCCTGGGTTTCAATCGCACGAGCTTCGGCGTGCAGGATTTCGATCCCGCCGTGCAGCATGCCGTCAATCGCATCCAGCCGCTCGACATGGTCGAACGCGCGTTGGCGGCGAGCCGCGATGCGGGGTTCGAGTCGATCAATGTCGATCTCATCTACGGGCTGCCGCGGCAATCCGTCGCAAGCTTCGATCGCACGCTCGACGAGGTCATCCGGCTCGCGCCCGACCGGATCGCGCTTTATAACTACGCACACCTGCCGAACCGTTTCAAGGCGCAGCGGCTGATCGACGCGAGCGAGCTCCCGCTTGCCGAAGACAGGCTGCATATCTTCATGCACGCGACCCGTCGGCTGCTCGATGCGGGCTACGTCTATGTCGGCCTCGATCACTTCGCGAAGCCCGGCGACGAACTGAGCCGCGCGTTGCGCGACGGGACGTTGCACCGCAATTTCCAGGGCTATACGACGAAGGCCCAATGCGACCTCGTCGGCTTCGGCGTTTCGGCAATCGGCAAGATCGGTCGCGCCTATAGCCAATCGACGCGCTCGGTGAAGTCGTATTACGGGCATTTGGACGCGCAGCGTTTGCCCGTCGAGCGCGGGCTGACGCTGAGCCCCGACGACCTGCTGCGTCGCGACGTCATCATGACGCTGATGTGCAGCGTGCCGCTCTCGTTTCGCGCGATCGAGGCGCGCCACGGGATCGAATTCGCGCGCTACTTCGCAGATGAGCTCGCCGCGCTCGCCCCGCTCGGCGAGGCCCAGCTCATCGATGTGGGCGACGACGCGATTCGCGTGCTGCCGAAAGGACGCTTGTTCGTGCGCGCCATTGCGATGACCTTCGACAAATACCTTGGGCGGCCCGGCGCGGCCTCGTATTCGAAACTGATCTAGGTCGATGGAGCATGCGAATGCAAAGAGCAAAGATTCGCGTCCAGGAATTCCTGGCGAGAATGCCGCTCTTCAACGAGCTGTCGCGCAACGAGCTCGATCGGATTGCGCTCGGCACGACACAGCAGCAGCTCGCGCGCAAGGAGATGGCGTTTCATTGCGGCGATGTGTGCTCGGGCTTGCATGCCGTGGTCTACGGGCAGATCAAGCTCAGCGTGGTCTCGCCGCTCGGCGAAGAGAAAGTCGTGCGGCTCGTCGGCCCCGGCGATAGCTTCGGCGAGGCCCTGATGTTTCTTGGCAAGCCGTATTTCGTGTCGGCACAGGCGATCAGCGATTCGCTGCTGTTGCATGTCGCGAAAGCCCCAATCATCGACGAATTGCGCGGTAATCCCGATTTCGCCTGCAAGATGCTCGCGGGCTTGAGCGCACGTCTGCACGCGTTGATGCGCGACGTGGAGGCGTACTCGCTTCGATCGGGCACGCATCGTCTAATCAGCTACCTGCTTGCGCTAAAAGGCGAGGCCGAACCCGGCGAGGAACGAGCGGGGCTGCGCGTGCGACTCGAAGCGGGCAAGAAGATGGTGGCGTCCAGACTCAATCTGACGCCCGAACATTTTTCGCGCATTCTCCACGAACTGGGAGTGCGGGGGCTCCTTACGGTCCACGGACGCGAGATCGTCATTCCGGATGTCGCGAAGCTGCAGGCGGCATGCGCTTACTAAGTCCTGACTCGCGCATCGCGTGCCGATAGCCGGCACACAGGCAAGCATTCAAGGCGCGATCAATTGCCGCACCGCAGGCCGACGGGTCCTTGACCCAGATTAAGGTCCGCGCTGCGTACGCACCTCACACTTGCCGTTACTGCGATTTTCGTGAGGTCGTCCTGTGTCAGTGCCGAAGGCTGTGTTCGAACCCCTGCGCATCAAGGGCAAGACGTTGTTGCCCATCGTCCAGGGGGGAATGGGAGTGGGGGTGTCCGCGCATCGCCTCGCGGGTACCGTTGCCTCGCTGGGCGCAATGGGAACGATCTCCAGCGTCGATCTGCGCCGTCATCACCTCGATCTGATGGCCGAGACTGCGCGCTCGCGCGACCGTGCACTGATCGATGCCGTCAATCTGCAAGCCCTCGATCGAGAAGTGCGCTCCGCGCTGCGGCTCGCGCGCGGCGAGGGAGCCGTGGCCGTCAATGTCATGCGTGCAGTGTCGGCGTATGCGCAATATGTGCGGCGCGCGTGCGAAAGCGGAGCCCATGCCGTCGTCGTCGGCGCGGGATTGCCGCTCGATTTGCCGGAGCTTACGGCGGATTTTCCGGATGTCGCGCTGATACCGATCTTGTCGGATGCGCGCGGCATCGGACTCGTGCTGAAGAAGTGGATGCGCAAGCAGCGCTTGCCCGATGCCATCGTGATCGAAAACCCGCGGTATGCGGCAGGGCATCTTGGCGCGCCCTCACTCGACAGCGTCACAAACCCGCATTTCGCGTATCGCGAAGTCATCGAAGGCACGCTCGCGCTGTTCAAGGACCTCGGGCTCGAGCGCGAGAAGATCCCGCTCATTGCCGCGGGCGGCATCCATACGCACGAGCAGATGCGCGAGATCGTGTCGCTCGGCGCGACAGCCGTTCAGCTCGGTACGCCGTTCGCGGTGAGCAAGGAGGGCGATGCGCATCCGAACTTCAAGAGAGTGCTCGCCGAAACCCCGCTCGATGAGATCGTAACGTTCATGAGCGTCGCCGGGTTGCCCGCGCGCGCGGTGCTGACGCCGTGGCTTGCCGAGTACCTGGAAAAGGAAGCGAAGCTGCAGCGCGTCGCCAAGCCGCGCAAGTGTACAGTCGGCTTCGATTGCCTGCAGCAATGCGGCCTGCGCGATGGCATCGCGAAACACGGGCAATTTTGCATCGATAAGCGGCTCGCCTATGCGCTCGCCGGCGACGTCAAGCGCGGGCTTTTCTTTCGCGGCTCCGAGCCGCTGCCGTTCGGCAGTCGGATTCGTCCCGCGCGCGAGCTCATCGAGTACATGTTGACGGGGCGCAGCCCTGCCGACGACCCCGCGGACCCCGCGGATAACGTTGCTCTTCCTGTCACGAGGCGGCTTGACGCTGGATTGCCGATTCCACTATGACGAATGATCGTTTCCCACCGAGCGGCGAACGCCGCGTGCTACCGCTCGTTTATTCGTGCTCGGGCTGTTCGAGCGCGGCGCAAATGGCGAACTACGTAGCCGTACAACTGGATCGGCGCGGTGCGGCCGAGATGTCGTGTATCGCCGGTGTCGGAGGCGATGTGCCGGCGCTACTGAAGCTCGCGCACTCGGGCAGGCCCATCATCGCGATAGACGGATGTCCGCTTGCATGCGTGAAGCATTCTCTCGGGCGGCATGAGCTTGCGGCGGACGAATATGTGCAATTGGCCGAGCACGGCGTGCGCAAGCGGTTTCACGCCGACTTCGATATGCAGCAGGCCGACGAAGTGGTGAACGAAGTCGAGGGGCTCGCGAGCGAATTGCGGGAGCGCGCATCAGCCTCGTCTGACGTCGAAGGATAGAAACCGTCCGCGCATTTCGTCGAGCACGCCTTCGCTCGGATAGTCCGCCAGCGAGACGGCGTTCAGCTGCGCGTCGCGAGAGCCCTGCTTCCGAAAGAGTTGCAGGGCGTACTTTTTCACGCCCAGATTCGCAAGCGTGCGCGCCAGAACGAGCAGGTCCGTCTCCGACAGCAACGCCGGGTGCGCCGTCGTGCGGCATTCGTAATCGACATCGCCGGCCAGTAATGCTTCGAGGCTGCGTCTGGCGAACGTTCCGCTATCGCGCACGCGCGTCACGCGTTCGTAGTCGGTGAATGGCGCCTTGATGTCGAGACCCACCCAATCGAGCAAAGGCAGCAGTTGCGCGAATCGGCGCGGATGCGTGCCCGCGCTGTGCAGCCCGACTTTGAAGCCGAGCGCACGGACATCGCCGATCGCACGGCCAAGCGCCGGGTCCGCGGTGGGCTCGCCTCCGCTGAATACGACAGCATCGATCAGACCGGTCCTGCGCGCCAGCAAGCGCATGACGTCGGTCCAGGCTACCGCGCCTGCCCGAGTGCGCGGTTGCAAATGCGTGTTGTGACAATAGCCGCAGCGCCATGGGCATCCCTGCACGAAGACGACGGCCGCGAGCGCACCCGGAAAATCCGTGGCAGTAAACGGCGCCACGCCGCCGACCTTGATGGGCCGCAGCGACGCGGCCGTGCAAACGATTGGCGTGCTCGGGATGTCACGTTGCAAGAGAAACCTCCTCGGTGAAATAGGTGCGCTCGTAGAATTCGCCTTTCTTGCCCGTATTGAACGAAGAAACGGGCCGGTGGTATCCCATGACGCGCGTCCAGATCTCGCACGGTTGGCGTTCTTCGTCGCGAAGCTCGACGGGGGCGGCGTGTGTCGCGTGGTTGTGATTCATGTTCAAGGCTCCATTAGTTCAGGGGTTGCGGGTCGATTGCATTTGCGATGAAGCAGCGCCTCGTCGCATTTGGGACAAAACTCGTGGCGGCCCGGCAAATAGCCGTGCTTGGGGCAAATCGAGAACGTTGGCGTGACGGTGATGTACGGGAGCGAGAAGCGGCTCAGCGTACGCTTGACGAGTTCGCGGCAGGCGTCGGCCGACGACAGCGGCTCAGTCATATAAAGATGCAGGACCGTGCCGCCCGTGTATTTGCGCTGCAAGTCGTCCTGATGCTCGAGCGCCTCGAACGGATCTTCGGTAAAGCCGACCGGCAACTGCGACGAGTTCGTGTAGTACGGCATGTCGGCGGTGCCTGCTTGCAGGATGCCGGGATAGCGTTTGCGGTCTTCCCTGGCGAAGCGGTACGTCGTACCCTCGGCCGGCGTGGCCTCGAGGTTGTACATATGCCCGGTCTCTTCCTGGAACGCGAGCATCTTCGCGCGGACGCGATCGAGCAGGCGGACAGCGAAGGCATGTCCCCAGTCGGTCGTCAGATCGTGCGCGTCGGCCGTGAAGTTGCGGATCATCTCGTTGATGCCGTTGACCCCGAGCGTGGAGAAGTGATTGCGCAGCGTGCCGAGGTAACGCTTCGTGTACGGAAAGAGGCCGTTATCCATCAGTTGCTGAATCACGCGACGTTTTATTTCCAAACTCTCCTTGCCGAGTTCGAGCAACGCGTCGACGCGAGCCATGAGCGCACCTTCGTTGCAGGCATAAAGATGGCCGAGCCGCGCGCAGTTCAATGTCACGACGCCGATCGATCCAGTCTGCTCGGCCGAGCCGAACAGGCCGTTGCCGCGCTTGAGCAACTCGCGCAGATCGAGCTGCAGCCGGCAACACATCGACCGGATCATGTTCGGTTTCAATTCCGAGTTGATGAAGTTCTGGAAATACGGCAGGCCGTAGCGCGCGGTCATCTCGAACAATCGCGTGGCGTTCGGACTGTCCCAATCGAAGTCGGCCGTGATGTTGTAAGTCGGAATCGGAAACGTGAAGACGCGGCCTTTCGCGTCGCCGGCTTGCATCACTTCGATGTAGGCACGATTGATCATGTCCATCTCGGCCTGCAGATCGCCGTAGCGGAAGTCCATTTCCTTCCCGCCGACGACCGGCACCTGCTCGCGTAGATCTTCGGGGCACACCCAATCGAACGTGAGATTCGTGAACGGCGTTTGCGTGCCCCAGCGCGACGGCACGTTCAGGTTGTAGATGAGTTCCTGAACGTATTGGCGCACTTCCTCGTAGCTCAACCGATCCTTGCGCACGAACGGCGCCATGTAGGTGTCGAACGAGCTGAACGCTTGGGCGCCGGCCCATTCGTTTTGCAGCGTGCCCAGAAAGTTGACGATTTGCCCGACTGCGCTCGACATGTGTTTGGGCGGTGCCGCTTCCACCTTGCCGGGCACCCCGTTGAGCCCCTCGGTGAGCAGCGTGCGCAGCGACCAACCCGCGCAGTAGCCCGAAAGCATGTCGAGGTCATGGATGTGCAAGTCGGCGTCGCGATGGGCCTGGCCGACGGCGGGCGGATAGACGTGGCTCAGCCAGTAGTTCGCGACGAGCTTGCCCGAGATGTTGAGGATCAGGCCGCCGAGCGAATAGCCTTGATTTGCATTGGCATTGACGCGCCAATCGCGGCGCTCGAGATACTCCTCGATGGCGGAGGCCACGTCGACTTGCGGCTTGGCGTGCCGTTGCGCCTGCGCGGCGTGTGCGTATGCGTGACGGCCGGCTTGAAGAAGGTGAGCGGGTATCGGTCCGTGGTCCATGTGAGCCTCGATGAGCACAATATATTGTGATGTTGCTCATCGTATGCACTACATATAGCGTGGTCAACGCCGCTCGCCTATATTCTTGCGTCTACTTGACCTGCGTTAAGTTATGAGCCGGCCGCGAGCGTGGCGCCCGGCCGATTGCCCTTCGCCATTAGCCGCTGCAACCGCACGCGCCGGTTCCACCGCCTGCGCATCCGGCAGCCGACGCTTGCGCGGGCGCCGCGCTTTCGTTCGGCGCGAGCCTGATGCCGAAGTCGATCACGACACGCTCCGGCGTGCGCTCCACGTATTCGATGTGGACCTGATCGCCGTACCGCTGTTGCATTTGATTGAGCAGCGGCAGAGGATCGTGGTCGTTGATGAAGCGCATGGTCTCCCCATGGTCGAGCGTTTCGAGCGCCCCGAAAATGGCGGCGTGGCGCAAGCGCTTGGCAATGCCGCGGACATCGAAGGCATAGGTCGTATTGGGATTGGCATTGGTCATTGCGGACTCCTGAGTGGAAGTGACATCGACGAGAACATGACGACGATGAACAGCGCCAGCGCCGCGGCGTTGCCGATTGCGCCGGCGCGGTGTAGCACAAATGCCTGCGCGAGCGCGCCGCCGATGCGCAGGGCGAGCGCCGCATGCAACGCAGCGAGCGGCAGATAGAAGAGAGGGCGATAACGCACGCGCAGCCGTGTGAGCGCCGGCAGGACGATCGGTGCGTGCCCGAGCGCCATCGACATGACGAAGCCGAGCGTGAGCGCATGCAGCGCCGCGTCGTGCCACGGATGCCCGGCGTCCCATGAACCGAGCAAGCCGAGCACCCCGCTCAATGCGAGCCAGCCATAGCCCGACAACAGACAGACGGCAATAAAACGCGTGAGTCCGTGCTGACGCACGGTAACGCGCGCGATGTCATGGCGGGTCAGCCATAGTGCCAGTGCGACCAGCGCTGCGGAGAATGCGCGCAACGCGGGCTCCGGCGCATACGGCGAGGCACTGGCTGAGAGGAAGATGACGACGGCGATGGCGACGAACGTCACCCGCGCGCGCGGTGGGGTTCGCCGCATGCGCGTGAGCTCGAGTCTTTCCGCCGCGATCGTCAAGACGAGAAACGCCAGCCAATTCGGCACGGCCCGCAGCGGCGCCTGAGTCGCAAGCCACAGAACGTTGCCTGCCCACCAGCTCGACACGCCGAGCGCGAGCACGAAAAGATGCAATGCCGGCTGCCGGCGAAGCAACCCGGCCATGCTCGCAAGCGCGGCCGTCGCCGCGATGACCAGAAGAGCCTGGGCCCAGGCGGGCGGCGCGCCGGCCAGCAGCACGAGGCCCGCGGCGGCTGCGCACGCGGGGGCACAGAGGTGCGGGCCTGCCCGGAGCGCGACTGCGCGCTCGAGACTGACGACTGCGCCGAAGAAGACGGGCAGGACGAGCACACCGTGCCAAGCAGCGCTCGACAGCGCGTGGGGCGGCAGGGCGATGCCGAAGCGAGCGAGACCGGCTGCAATGCCGCATACGAACGCGACAGCGATGGAGCCTGCGAACGCAATCCGCACGCCCGTTTGCGTGGCGCGCCCCCACGTTGCACGGGCGCCGGTTTCGGCTGTACCGGCGGGCGACGTATGCTTCAATCGTCGCTCCAACCGAGCGCATCGCGAGCGGCGTCGCTCATCATCTCGGGTTGCCACGGCGGCTCCCAGACGAGATCGATGTCGACGATCGTGCCCACCTGCAACGCGGCATCGATGACCGCGTGCACGTCGTCGAGAATCGACTGCCCCATCGGGCAGGCGGGCGAAGTCATGGTGAGCGCGATGCGCCAGCCTTCGGTACGCTGCTCGATGTCGTAAACGAGCCCGAGATCGACGATGTTCACGCCGATCTCCGGATCGATCACGTGCCGCAGCGCCTCGCGAATCTGCTCGCGCGCCGACGGGGCGCTGGTAGGGATCGGTAAGGGCTCCATAGTCGTTCTCCGCGGGGCTTTATTGAGCGTGGGACGGTTGGGCGGCCGGACGCGAGCATCCGGCCGTCAGGGCGTGGGGCGCGTGCTCGCGTCGTCTCAGACGCGATGGGCCGCGCGTTCGACGGCTGCCTCGGCCGGATGTGCGGGCCGCACGCGGCGCAGCAGACGCAGCGCGAACCAGCCCAAATAGAGCACGCCGGCAGCGAAGACGATGTCGCCCGGGACGCGGATCCACACGAGCGCCTGCATGATCGGTGCGTGCACGATCTCGGGTGAGCGCGCATACCAGAGCCCCTTGCTGACGCTGGCCCACGCCTCGTAGATGCCCGAGGGCAGGATGGAGAGGAACACCATCATGAACAGGCCGATGTTGAGCATCCAGAATGCCGGCTTGAGCAGCGTGTCGTCCCACGCTTCGCGGGGCGACAGGCCGCGCAGGCAGAACAGCATGAGCCCGATACCCAGCATCCCATAGACGCCGAACAGGGCAGCATGGCCGTGCGCGGGCGTCATGTTGAGCCCCTGTACGTAATAGAGCGAAATCGGCGGGTTGATCGAGAATCCGAGCAGCCCGGCGCCTACGGTGTTCCATACGCCCACGGCGACGAAGCACAGGATCGCCCACTTGTACGTTTGGACCCACGGTGCGGCCTGCGTCTTGCGATAGGTTTGCCACCCTTCGAGGCCGATGAGCGCGAGCGGTACGACTTCGAAGGCCGAGAACACCGAGCCCACCGCGATGACGGCCGTCGATGCGCCGGTGAAGTACAGGTGGTGCAAGGTGCCCAGAATGCCGCCGAACAGGAATACGATCGTCTCGAGCACGATGGCGCGGTTGGCCGTTTCGATGCGGATGAGGCCCAGTCTGGAGAAGATCAGCGCGATGACGGCGGTTGCGAACACTTCGAAGAAGCCTTCGACCCACAGGTGCACGAGCCACCACCTCCAGTACTCGATCATCGAGTAATGCGTGTGTTGGCCCCAGGCGAGCGAAGTCGAATAAAAGGCACCGATGCAAGCCGCCGACAGGAACACCATGCCGATGAGTCCGCGCCCGTTCGTTTCGCGGTTCTTCAGCGCGGGCATCAATGCACGTCCCATCAGCACGAGCCAGAACAGCAGGCCGACGAACAGCAGGATCTGCCAGACGCGGCCCATGCTCGTGTAGGCGAGCCCCTGATTGCCGATCCAGAAGCTGTAATCGGTGCCGCGATGCTGTAGCGTGCCGAGCCAGCCGCAGACGGTCGACCCCACTACGATCACGAGCAGCGCGTAAAACAGCACGTCGACGCCGAGCTTTTGCAGCTTCGGTTCGTGCCCTGAGAGCAGCGGAGAGATGTATAAGCCCGTTGCGAGCCAGGCGGTGGCGATCCAAAGCACGCCGAACTGTGTATGGATGGTGCGGCTCGCGACCCATGGCAATACGTCTGCAAGCGGCAGCCCGAAGAAGCTGTGGCCTTCCACCGCATAGTGGGCGGTGATCGCGCCCATGCCGACTTGCGTCAACAGCAAGCCGATGACGACATAGAAGTATTTCTTCGTTGCCTTCATCGACGGCGTGGGTTTGACGTTGAAGAGCGGATCCTTGGCGGGGGCCGCCAAAGACGCTTCGCCTTCGTTATGTGCCGAGTGGTACCAGATCATGCCGGCGATGCCCGCGAGCAGCAGGATCACGCTGGCGACGGACCACATGCCGTTGGCAACGGTCGGGTTGTTGTCGACGAGCGGCTCGTGTGGCCAATTGTTCGTGTAGGTGATTCCCGTTTGTCCGGGGCGATCGGTGGTGGCCGACCAGGCCGACCAGAAGAAGAACGAGGCAAGCGCCGCCTGATCGTCGGCACGTCTGACGGAACCGGCATTCATCGCGTATTGATCGCGTAGCGCATCGAGCGACGGGTCGTCGCCGAACAACGCTTCGTAGTGCGCCGCGACGTCGCGCACGGCGCTCGCGCGCTCGTTGCTCAGCGTGAGGCGGCCGGTCGAAGCGTCATAGCGATTCGCGCGCATTTCGCGCTTCAGGCGTGCGTCGAGCGTTCCCTGCCGATCGTCCGTCAGCGCGGCATAGGGCTGCTCGAACTGCAGCTTGGCCCAGTTCTCGCGCAACTGCAGCGCTTCGCGATGGAGCCAGTCGGCCGACCAGTCGGGCGCCACGTAGCTGCCGTGGCCCCAGACGGTGCCGAGTTGCTGTCCTCCGGCCGCGAGCCATACTTGCTGGCCGCGCTTGATTTGATCGCCGGTGAACAGCACTTGACCGCTCTGATCGACAACCGCGCTCGGAATCGGCGGGGCGGCCAGATAGATCTCTTTTCCGAGCCAAAGCAAAGCGGCGAACGATAGCAGGCAGACCAGGCCCAACCATCTCCATAAGCGTCGTGTCGATTGCATATCCTCTCTCCTGGAGGGTGAAGTGCAGGGATGCCATTGCCTGCGGGTCGATCCGTCTGCAGTGGCTAAAACATATATTTGAAATACATGTTAACGGGCATCATAGAGTCGCCTTTTGATCTAGGTAAAGGTTCGTGTCGGTCGGTAAGCGGGTGGTCTGCACGTTCGCCATCCGGGAACGTCGATGTTTGCGGGGGTGCGCGGGGGTGTCGCGTTATTTCGCCGCAGGTACCGGTGTGCAGGCGATGAAGTGGCCTGGAGCGCGCCGCGTCCGGGCGCTGGAACGCGTCGCTTTGGAGGGGGAGGCTGGAGTGTGAGCAAAGCCCCCGTTGTCGGGGGCTCGATGTCGGTGTCGCCCGTGGAACGCCGGTCGCTGTGAACGCCGAGCGGGTTTACAGCTCGATACGCGTGCCCAGCAAAACGAGGAACTGTCTCAACCATTCGGGATGCGCGGGCCACGCCGGTGCCGTGACGAACGGCGCGTCGGTGACGGCCGCATCCACGCGAATATCGGCGTACTCGCCGCCGGCCAGCCGAACCTCGGGCGAGCAGGCCGGATAGGCCGAAATGCGCTTGCCCCGAATGACGTCGGCCGCCGCCAGCAGTTGCGCCGCGTGGCAAATCGCCGCAATCGGCTTTTTATCGTTCGCGAACTGCTGCACGAGCGATATCACCTTCCGATCGAGCCGCAAGTACTCGGGTGCGCGACCGCCCGCGATCGCGAGCGCGTCGTATTCATGCGCATCGATTTCGTCGAACGATGCGTTGAGCGTGAACTGATGCCCGGGTTTCTCGGTATAGGTCTGATCGCCTTCGAAGTCATGGATCGCCGTTTTCACTTTGTCCCCGGCCTGCTTGCCGGGGCATACGGCGTGCACGGTATGCCCGACGGCTTGCAGTGCCTGAAATGGCACCATCGTTTCGTAGTCCTCTGCAAAATCGCCGGTCAAAAAGAGAATCTTCTTCGCTGCCATGGCTTTCTCCTGTCGGTACCTACGTTGGGACGGAACGAGCACGGCAAAGTGTACTCCGGCTCATCGACGCAGCGGCGGCAGCAGCAGCAGCGCACGTATCCTCGAGTACTTGCCCGCGACAGAAAATGTAATTATTATGGTTACATTATTTGGGGGCGCGGACGCCGGACCGGGAGTAAAAGCGGGAAATGAATACGAGCAGCCGTTTCGCTTACGCCGTTCACGTGCTGGCGTTGCTGTCGCTGCAAGAGGGCGTGCCGCTTTCGTCGGAGATCATTGCGGGCAGCGTGAACACGAATCCGGCGTTGATCCGGCGCCTGCTTTCCATGCTGGCCGCAGCCGGGCTGACCACGGCGCAATTGGGGGCGGGCGGCGGTGCGCTGCTTGCTCGCGAGCCGAAGGACATCGCCCTGGTCGATGTCTACCGCGCTGTCGATGACGGCAAGTTGATCGGCTTGCATCGGGATACGCCGAATCCCGACTGCATGGTCGGCAGACACATTCAAGCGGTGCTCGTCGAAGTCGTCGACGCCGCCGAGCGGGCTCTCGAAGCATCGCTTGCTTCGCGCACGCTGGCGGATGTCACGGCTGGCGTGCTGTCTGCGCACCGAAAGGAAGAACAAAAACGGCGGCGGGGGTAATGCAGTCGAGCCGACGTCGGTCGGCCATCGATAAAGCACGAATCGGGCGGGGATCGCAACCCGCCGTTTTTTTGCGGTAATGTGTAACTAATGCAGTTACTAATAAGGAGAGCAAAGATGCAAAAGAATCTGAAGATCGCACTTTTTGGCGCAACGGGCATGATCGGCTCGCGAATCGCTGCCGAAGCGGCGCGGCGCGGCCACGAGGTCAGCGCGTTTGCGCGACATCCCGAACGTGTGCAGGGTGCCGCGCACATCACGGCGCGCCAGGGCGATGTTTTCGATGTGCCGGCGATGACGGCCGCGGTTGCGGGCCACGACGTAATCGCAAGCGCGTATGCCCCGCCGCACGACGATGCAGGCAAGGTTGTCGATGCCGCGCGGGCGCTGGTGGCGATCGCTCGGGCGGCAGGCATCAAGCGGATCGTAGCCGTGGGCGGCGCGGGCTCGCTCGAAGTGGCGCCTGGCAAGCAGCTCGTCGATGCGGACGGATTTCCCCCGCAGTACAAGGCCTATGCACTCGCGCATCGCGACGCGCTTGGGTTTTACCGGACGGCGACCGATATCGATTGGACCTTTTTCGCACCGGCGGCCATCATCGCGCCGGGCGAGCGCAAGGGCACGTTCCGGGTTGGCACGGACAAGCTCATTGCGGACGAGAACGGCGACAGCACGATTTCGGCCGAGGACTACGCCATTGCGTTCGTCGACGAAATCGAGGGCGCACGGTTTGCGCGGCAACTCGCGACGGTGGCCTACTAAGCGGGCGAGGACGTAAGCGCAGGGAAAGCCGCGATACGGATCACCGTCTTTTGCTGAAAAGCGTAGAATGCGGCCCGCGTAGGCGGGGGTGTGCCCCGGCCTGCGCGAACCCTATTTTTTTCCGGCATTGGATCGTGAACCAACCTCGCAAGAAGCTCGACCCGACCGTGCGCGTCGCGGTGTTGATCGTCGTCGCCGTGCTGATCGTGATCGGCACGCTTTTCTATAACGCGATACGGGGCAAACTCGAGTACGACCGCGAGCGGCGTGCGGCGCAAGATGTCCCGGCATCTGCCGCGGTACGCGCAGGCTCCGCCGCGGTTCCCGCCTCGCAGTAATTCGCGCGGAACGAAACGCTTTCAGTCTTCCGATATCAGAATCGTCCGCGCGTCCTTGCGGATCAAAAACGATGCGGCAAGCATCTGTTTCGCTTGCAACGCAAGCATCTTGAGTTCCTGCACGAAATCGTTCGCATGCTGGCCCGAGCGTTCGGCGTCGGTCACCATGGCATCGAGCTCACGCGTGAGCTGCTTCGTCGTTTCCGCCGGCTCGGCACTGGGCGCATCGGCCGCATGCGCGTTGGCAAGATTTTCCCGTACGACCGAGAGCGTGCGCTGCAGCGCCAGCGGGCGCTCCGATTCCTTGTCCGCAACGCCGCGTATGAGCGGCACGGCTGCCGTGATTTGCGCGGCCAGCGCATGGGCTTGCACGAGCAGATCGTTGAGTTCGGGCACGAACTTGCGATGGGCTTCCGGCTCGATCAGCATGCGCCGCAACGCTTGCGCCAAGTTGGCAAACGCGATGTGCGCGTTCTTGCGCGCAAGCCGATAACGAAAATCGCGGTCGGCCGGCGCGCCGCGCTCCGCTGCGACGGCGGCGTTCGTGCCCGCCGCCGCGGCTCCCGCTGGCTCGCCTGGCTGGCCGCCCCACCACCAAGCCGCCTCGAGATGTTGACGCGAAGTGGCGAGCAACTCCGTCACGAGCTTGCCTATGTCGCGATACTCCCAGTATGGAAACAAGCGGCTCGCCGCAATCGCCAGCGCGCAGCCGACGACGGTATCGATCGCGCGCTCGCCGATGATATGCAGGCTGCCCGGCGCCAGCAGATGAAAGAGCAGCAGCACGTACGCGGACGTGAATACGACGCTCGCCGTGTAATTGAAAAGCAGCAGGCTGTAGCTCATGACCATCGACGCAAACATTACCGCTAGCAGTACGTGCGGCGAGTGGACCAGCAAGATCAGCGCGATGCTGACCGCGCAGCCGATGGCCGTACCGACGATACGCTGCTGATTGCGCTGCTTCGTGAGCGAATAGCCGGGCTTCATGATGATCAGTGTGGTCATCACGATCCAGTAGGCGTTCGTGAGCGGCAGCACCCGGCCCAGCGCGAAGCCCAGGGCGACGGCGATCGTCACGCGCAAGGCATGGCGAAAGCTCGGCGAGGCCATCGTCAGGTTCGAGAAGATCTGCCGCAACGGTACGCGCCTGCCGGAGAGAAAACGCGTCAGGCTCGGATCGAGGCGCAGTTCGGTGCGAACCGTCGGCGAATCGTCCGCGAGGCTTTTTTTCATCTTGTCGATGAGCCGGATGCCGCTCCAGATGCGCCTGAACGAAGCCGATGCGGCCGCGTAGGCCTCCGCCTGACGCTGCGCCTGGCCTTCCTTGCGCTGCAACTCGAGTTCGTACTCGATCGCCCGCAGCTCGGCCTTCACGCTGATGCGCGATTCGGAAACGCGATTTTGCAGCACGGCAAGGCCGATCTCGTCGAGATCGAACGCCGCTTTGCGGATCAGATCGCGGTAGAACAGCATGAGATCGGCATTGCCGAAAGTGCGGCGCAATAGCGGGTAGTCGGTATGCGCGCCTACGAAGAGTTCATGCAGATCGACGACGTTGATGAACAGATTGAAAAGCGTGACGCGCCTTCTGTCGAGCTTGCCGCGGCGCAGCTTCGGCAGGTTGCGCAGCACGATGGCGCGCGCGGCGTCCTGGAGCTCGACGGCCGCGATCTGCTTTTCGACGAGATTGCTGTAGCAGACATCGAGATCGGCATCGACATCGTAGAACGCGGCGCGCGCGAGCAGATATTCGGCACAGGCGAAGACGCTTTCGGCGAGCGCCTGCTTTTCGACCCGATACGCCTGCCATTGCAGCACGAGGGTGGCCCAGTACGTGTACCAGAGGCCGCCCGCGAGAATCCACGCGGCATTGGTCAGTGCGGCGAGCGGGCTCAAGTGCTCTTCGAGCGTGACGACCATCATGAAAAGCGTCGCGAAGCCGATCTGCGGCCAGCGATTGCCATAAGCGACGGTCAGCGATAGCGCGAACGTGAGCGCGGCGACAGTGGCACCGAGCGCGAAGACGTTGAACGTAGCGAGTCCCGTTGCGAGCGCGGCAACGAAGCCGAGCACGCTGCAGGTCAACATCTCGTTGTGCTTGTACTTGAGCGGCCCGGGCATGTCGACGACGCAGGCCCCGAGCGCACCCGTCGCGATGGTGAAGCCGAGCTCGGTATTGCGAAAGACGATCAGGCAAAGCACGGCGGGCAGCGAGACGCCGATCGCCATGCGCAGTCCACCGAAGAAATACTGACTGTAGAGGAACTTCTTGATTTCTATCGAATATCGCATCGATGTGGGAGCTGGCAGCGGATGAGCCGGTTACCGGAAGGTTGGAGCTTGAGCCCGCGTCGAGTCTAACGTATTTGGCTGCGCGCCCGCCACTGGAAACGGCCGCCACGGTACCTGCGTGGTTCCCGCTTGCGGTGAAAGAGGCGAGGCGGCGCTCGCGTTTGCTATCCTCATGCTTTGCGCCGAAACGCGCCTTTAAGCGCTGTCCGTACGCGTTCGAAAAACGCGTACGGCCGGCTTCGCGGGGTCCATGCTTCAGCTCCTTTATTCCAATCGCTACGAGACGCTCGTCGACGCACTCAGCGAAGACCTCTCGGCCATGCCGGCCGATCCCTGGTCCAGCGAGGAACTCATCGTGCCGAGCGCCGCTGTACGCAGGCATATCGAACTCGAGCTCGCCAGGCGGCGCGGGATCTGCGCGAACGTCAATTTCAGCTATCTGGCCCAGTGGCTATGGATGCAGATCGGGCGCGCGATGGATGTGCCCGTGCATTCGCCGCTTGCGGTGGAGCGGCTGCAATGGCGCTGTTATCGGCTCTTCGGCGCGCGCGAGGGCAAGCTCGCGCAGGCGTGGCGAGCATCGCCGCGGCTTGCCGCATATCTCGCGGGGGCCGACGAGCCCATGCGCTATGAACTTGCACGCCGGGTCGCGACGCTCTTCGATCATTACCTCACTTATCGCCCCGAGTGGCTCGCGCGCTGGCAGCGCGGCCAGTCCATCTTCGATGCCGACGCGCCTGCCCCCGCGGGCAGCCTGGCCGGCTCGTTGCGCGAGGACGAGAGTTGGCAGGCGGCACTTTGGCGGGCGGTGCTGGCCGAGCTTGCCGGCACGGACGACCCTCGCGCGCTCGAACAGGCATCGCCGCCCGCGCATCGTTTTCTGGAAGTGGCGCGCAAGCTCGATCTCGACGCGGTCATGCGCGCCCGCTGGCCGGCCTCGGTCAGCGTGGTCGCGCTGCCGACCATCGCGCCGCTTCATATCGCGTTGCTGCGCGAGCTGTCGCACTGGATCGACGTGCGGCTTTACGTAGTGAACCCGTGCCGCCAGTTCTGGTTCGACATCGTGAGCGAAGGCAGGGCGGTCGCGCTCGAAGCGGCAGGCACACTCGATTTTCACGAGGTCGGCCATCCTCTGCTGGCGGAGTGGGGACGGCAAACGCAGGCGCAACTGCACTTGCTGCACGAGCTGACCGAAGGCGCGGCATCGGCGGAAGCGACCCGGTTCGTCCCGAATCCGCAGGCGAGTTGGCTCGCGAAGCTGCAAAATGCCATGCTCGATCTCGTGCCGGAGACGCCCGAGCCGCCCCCCGAGCGTGGCATCGAAGTGCACGTGTGCCACAGTCTCTCGCGCCAGCTCGAGGTGCTGCACGACCGGCTGCTGGACTGGTTCAACGGCGGTCGCGATACGCAGGGCGGCACCGGCGCCTCGGCTGAGCTCGAGCCGGCCGACGTGCTCGTTGCGTGCCCCGATCTGGTCGCCGCCGCACCGCTCATCGACGCCGTGTTCGGTACCGCGCCCGCCGACGAGCGCCGCCGCATTCCTTATCGCATCACGGGCCTGCCGGCGTCGCAGGCCAACCCGGTCGCGCGTGTGCTGCTCGATTGGCTGGCGCGTGCCGATCGAAACGTGACGGCGCCCGAGCTCGTCGAGTGGTTACGCGTCGACGCGCTCGCCGCGCGATACCGCATCGATGCGGGGGCGCTCGACACCGCGCAGGCCTGGCTCGCGGCGGCCGGCGCACGCCGCGGGCTCGCGCCGGCCATGCCGACGGATCCCGATGTGCCGCCGGAACGCCATACGTTCGCCGATGCGCTCATGCGGTTGTTCCTCGGCTACGCGATGCCGGATGGCGGCGAGCCCGTCGACGCCTGGTTGCCGGTACCCGGCGCGGCGGGTGCCGAAGCAGAGTTGCTCGGCCGACTCGCGCGTTTCGTCGACGATATCGAGCAGTTCATCGCGCGCGCGTCCGAGGCCGGCAGCTGCGAAGCCTGGACTGCGCTGCTCGAGCAGGCATTGCAGCGCTTTTTCGATGCGGGGCCGGGGTTTTCCGATTCGATTGCCGCCGTGCGCGATGCCGTCGATGCGACGCTCGATGCGATGCGCGAAAGCGCCGGCGACGCACGCATACCCGCGGACGTCGTGCGCGCGGCGCTCAGCGCGGCGCTCGACGACGGGGCGTACGGTGGCGTGCCCGGGGGCGGCGTGACGTTTTCGTCGCTGACGAGCCTGCGCGGGTTGCCTTACCGCGTCGTCTGCCTGATCGGCATGGACGACGGCGTGCTGCCTTCACACTCGCGTGCCGACGAGTTCGACCTGATGGCCGCGCGGCCAGCGTTGGGCGACCGGCAGCGGCGCGCCGACGAACGCAACCTGTTTCTCGATCTATTGCTGGCGGCGCGCGAGCGGTTCGTCATCACCTATACCGGCCGCAGCATTCGCGATAACGCGCCGCTGCCGCCGGCCGCGCTCGTCGACGAGCTGCTCGATCATCTGGCGCGCGTGCAGGCCGGCGCCGATGCCACCCCTGCGCAGACGCAGGCCGCGCGCGATACATTCATCGTCGAGCATCCGTTGCAACCGTTCTCGCGGGCGTACTTCGAGCCAGCGACGGGCTTGTTCACCTACGATCGAGAGCGTGCGCAACTGGCCGAGCGGCTCGCGGCCGGCGAGGCAGCACCGGTGCGGCCATTCTTCTCTATGCCGCTGGCACCCGAGCCCCTCGGACCGATCGCGTTCGCCGACTTCGCGCGATTCTGGCGACACCCGGCGCGCGAGTTGCTGCGCGAGCGGCTGGGCATCGTGCTCGAAGCCGCCGACGGCGAGCTTGGCGACACCGAGCCGTTCGAACTCGATTACGCGGCCCGAGATGCGCTCGCCGAGCGTTTGCTGCCGCGCCTCATCGCACACGGCGACGACGCCATGCGCGCGCGCGCGGCGCGTATCGCCGAGGCGAGTCCCGAGTTGCCGGTGGGCGCCACGGGGGACGTCATGAAGCACCGCGAGCTCGCGGCGTTGACACGTCTGGCCGGCGATGTGCGCGCGCAACTGGCCGTTGGCGCGGCGCGCTTGTCGTTCGTCGTGGAGGTGACGCCGCGCTGGCCCGACACCCACGGTATTGCGGTTTTCGGCGAGCACGATGCGGCGCTCGCGCATGGGCTCGGCGACGCAGGGCCTCTCGAGTTGCATGGCGTGCTCGAGAACGTGACGAGCAATGGGCTCGTGCTCTACCGTTATGCGCGCCCCGGTGCGCGCGATTACCTCGGCGCGTGGCTCGCGCATCTGGTGTATTGCGCGGCACAGCCCGATGGGCCCCGCCGCACGACGTGGCAAGGCCTCGGCGAGCGCTTTTCCTTCGCGCCCGTGGCGGCGCCGAACGAAATGCTCGCGCCGCTCGTTGCCCTCTTTGCCGCCGGGCGCCGCGCGCCGCTGCGCTTCTTTCCGAAGAGCGCGTGGGCGAGGATGACGGGCAGCGAGGCACAAGCGCTCGGCGTCTGGATCAGCGATCGCGTACGCGGAGAATCGGACGATCCCGCACTCGAGATCGCCTGGCGCGGTACGGCATTGACGCTCGACGAACCGTTCGCCGCACTCGCGCGTCTCGTGTTCGAGCCGCTCTTGAAGCACCTCGAAGGAGTCGCGGCATGAGCGGCGCATCGGTAGTAGCCGGTCCCGTCGTGTCGCCGACCGCCGAGCTCGACGTCTTCACGTGCCCGCTCAGCGGCATCAATCAAATCGAAGCGTCGGCCGGTACCGGGAAGACCTGGAATATTTGCGCGCTCTATGTACGGCTTTTGCTCGAACGCGACTTGAACGCCGACCAGATTCTCGTCGTCACGTTCACGAAGGCGGCGACAGCCGAATTGCACGAGCGCATCCGGACACGTTTGGCCGAACTGGCACGCGCAATCGAAACGGGCGAACCGGGCGGCGACGCGTTCGTCGCTCGCCTTTTCGAGACAGTGTTGGCCGATGCGGACGCAGCCGCGCTCGAGCAGGCCGGCAGGCGCATTCGGCGCGCGCTGTCGACTTTCGATCAGGCCGCCATCCATACGATTCACGCGTTTTGCCAGCGCGCGTTGCAAGAGGCGCCATTCGCGGCCGCGATGCCGTTCGCTCTCGAACTGGAAGGCGACGATACCGGCCTGCGATTCGAACTGGCGGCCCGGTTCTGGCGCACGCGGATCGAGCCCGTCGCCGCGGCGCATCCGGCGTTCGCCGCGTGGCTCGTCGCGCATGGCGCGGGTCCACAGGTGCTCGATGCACAGCTGACGCGGCGGCTCAAGAAGCCGCTTGCGATCATGCGGTTCGGCCCGCTCGGCGGCTCCATGGCCTCGACGGACGCGGCCGCCGACGCCGACGAGCGGCGGATGCAAGCTGGATTCGACGAGGCATGCGCGCTATGGAGCGAGGAGCGCGAGCGCATCGTGCAACTGCTCGACGACGCGCAAGCCGCGCTCTCCCGCACGACACACAAGCCCGAGGCGGTGGCGGCCGCGCTCGACGCATGGGCTCGCTATTTCGCGGAGGGCGACTGCCACGCGGCGCCGCCACGTGCCGCGTTGAAGCTGACGGCGTCCGCGCTCGAGAAAGCGACGAAGGCCAAGTTCGTCGCGCCGACCCATCCGTTCTTCGCGCTGGCCGACGCGCTCGCGGCCGCCGTCGATGCCGCCGAGGCAGCCCATCGCCGGCGTTGGCTCGCACTCGTCGCCGAATGGCTGGAGACGGGGCCGGCCACGCTCGCCGCGGCCAAGCGCTCGCGGCGCGTCGTTTCGTTCGACGATCTGCTGTCGAATCTGCACGATGCGCTCGTCGCCCACCCATGGCTGGCGCAGGTGCTACGCGCGCGCTATCCGGCCGCACTGATCGACGAATTCCAGGATACCGATCCGCTGCAGTTCGCCATCTTCGAGCGAATTTTCGCGCGCGGTCCGAGCGGGCCGGCACCGGTCTTTCTGGTCGGCGATCCGAAGCAGGCGATCTACAGTTTTCGCGCGGCCGATCTGCATACCTACCTTGCCGCGCGCGCCGCGGCGAGCTCGCGCTACACGCTGGCGGTCAATCAGCGCTCCACGGCGCCGCTCGTCGATGCCTGCAACCGCATCTTCAGCGCGAATCCGCGCGCGTTCGTGCTCGACGGGCTCGACTATCTGCCTGTGCGCGCCGGCACGCGCGAACGTGCGCCGTTCGTCGACGGTGCCGCCACGGGCGAGGTCGACGCGCTGCGCTTATGGATGCTGCCGTCCGGCGAGGCCACGCTTACCAAGCGCGACGCGCAACGGCAGGCGGCCGAGGCGAGCGCGGCCGAGATCGCACGGCTCTTGCGCGCTGCGCGCGAGGGATCGGTGACGCTCGGCGACAGACCGCTCGCGCCGGCCGACATCGCGGTGCTCGTGCGCACGCACCGGCAGGGCAGCCTCGTCAAACGCGTGCTGGCCGGCTGGGGTATCGGCAGCGTCGAGCTCGCGCAGGCGTCGGTTTTCGCGACGATCGATGCCGCGCAACTCGAACGCGTGCTGCTCGCGATCGACATGCCGGGCGATCTGCGTCGGCTGCGCGCGGCGCTGGCAGCCGATTGGTTCGGCCTCGACGCGGTCGCGCTGGCCTCGCTCGAAGCGCTGGCCGACGCGGCGACGGCAACCCATGCCGATGACGCGACGGCCTGGGCCGAGCGCTTTGCACGTTATCGATCGCTGTGGCACGAGCGAGGCTTTGCGACGATGTGGCGGACGCTGATGCGCGAACTCGGGGTTGGCCGGCGGCTCATCGCCGGCCGCGACGGCGAGCGCCGGCTGACCGACGTCAATCATCTGGCGGAGCTCGTTGCCGCGCAGACGGCGGTGCATCCCGGTATTGCGCCGACATTGCGCTGGCTGGCCGCGCAGCGGGATCAGGGCGGGGGAGACGATGCGCAACTGCGGCTGGAATCCGACCGCGATCTCGTGCAGATCGTGACGGTCCACAAGTCGAAAGGGCTGGAATACGCGCTCGTCTTCTGCCCGTTTCTCAACGACGGTGCGATGCAACCTTCCTCGGGCGGCGGCTTGACCGACGCCTGCGAATACCATGAAGAGCAAGCTGGTGGTACGGCGACGGTGCTGCACTTTGGCTGCGAGGGCGACGACCTCGAGCGCGCCGAGCTCGAGGCACGGCGGGAAGAAGCCGCGGAACGCGCCCGCCTGATCTACGTCGCGCTGACCCGCGCGGTGTACCGTTGCTACCTCGTCGCAGGGCCCTATCTGTCGTCGCGCTCGACGAAGGAATCGCGTCGTAGCGTACTCAATTGGTTCGTTGCCGGCGATGGCGAATGCGCAAGTTTCGACGATTGGTACCGGGAGCCACCGGATGACACGGTCACGACTCAACGGTGGGAAGCACTGGCTCACGGACCCATTTCACTGGAACCGCTGCCGGTGCTTGGCGGGCGTGCGCCGCTCGAGCGCGAAAGCTCGCAAGGCCAGCGGTTCGCGGCTCGCACGAGCCGCAGGTTGGTGAACGAGACCTGGCGGATTGCGAGCTTCAGCTCGCTCGCGTCGGGGGTGTCGCACAGCATGCCAGGTCCCGTCGAAGACGAGCCGCGTCCGGACCACGATGCGCAGGCGGCGGCCTTCGATGCCGGGGTAGCCGCGTCGGACGCCGAGCCGGCTGAACCGTTTGCGGCGATCGTGGCGCGCCCGGCGGTTGCCGTCGCCGCTGACGACATTCTCGATTTTCCGCGCGGCGCGGCGGCCGGCGAGTGTCTGCACCGACTTTTCGAGTTGGCCGATTTCGCTGCGCCGGCAAGCTGGCCGCAAGCGATTCAGCGCGCGCTCGCGGAACGCCCCGTGCCGGCCGATGCGCAAACGGCGCACCGGATGCCGGCAATGATGGCCCGCATGCTGACCGAGGTGGCGAGCCGCGAGCTCGCGCCGGGCCTGAGCCTCGCATCGCTCGACGCCGAACGCCGCTTCGTGGAATGGCCGTTTCTCTTTGCGTGTCCCTCGCTCGATCCATCGGTGCTGCGACGCTTGCTCGTCGCACACGGATACCCCGACGTGGCGCTCGAAACCGGTTTGCTGACCGGCTTCGTCAAAGGATTCGTCGACATGATCGTCGAGCATGAAGGGCGTTACTGGATCATCGATTGGAAATCGAACCATCTCGGTGTCGAGCCCGGCGATTACGGTGCGGCCTCGCTCGAGGCGGCAATGACGGCGCACGCTTACCATTTGCAGGCGCTGCTCTATACGGTCGCGCTGCATCGCTATCTGAAGACGCGCAAGCGAGGCTACGACTACGACGTGCACATCGGTGGCTACCTTTATGTCTTCTTGCGCGGCGTACGGGCCGGTTGGCACGACGGGGAGTTGCCGGCAGGCGTGTATCGGCGCTTGCCGGCGCGCGCGCTGATCGAAGCGCTCGACACGCTGTTCGGCGCGGGAGGAAACGCATGAGCGACCCCTTACGCGCCCCGATCGCCGCACCGGCCGATTTCGCGACGGCGCTTGCCGTCGGTTTCGCACGCCGCATCGGCACGCTCGCCGAACGGCTCGGCGCGGACCCGTCGAGCGTCAGATGGGCGCGTCGCGCCGCATTTGCGGCAAGCCGCGCGACGCAGGCCGGCCATGTGTGTTTGCCGCTCGCCCGCCTGGCGCACCGATACGGCGCGACGCTTGCCGAAGTACGTGCCGCGCTCGCCGCGAGCCGTATCGTCTCGGATGGCGACGACGAGGCCGATGCGTTGAGGCCGCTCGTCGTCGATCGAGCCGCACGGCTTTATCTCGCCCGCTACTTCGATTACGAGCGCAGGCTCGGCGCTTCGATCGTGGCGCATGCGCGCCATTCCAATCCGCAACTCGACGAATCGGCGCTCGCCGCAAGCCTCACGCGTTACTTCGGTCCCGCCGGCGGCGGCGAAATCGACTGGCAGCGCGCGGCGGCCGCGCTGGCGCTCGCGGGCCGCCTGACGGTGGTGAGCGGCGGCCCCGGCACCGGCAAGACGACGACCGTCGTCGGCATGCTCGCCTGTCTCGTCGATATGGATCCGACGCTGTCGATTGCGCTCGCCGCGCCAACGGGCAAGGCGGCGCAGCGCATGCAGGAAGCGCTCGCGGCGCGCGCGGCGAGCTTGCCGCCCGGCATCGGCGAGCGGCTGCCCGCGCGTGCACAGACGCTGCATCGTTTGCTCGGTGTTGGGCAGGGTGTGCGGCCACGTTATCGCCGCGACAACCCGTTGCCTTGCGATGTGCTCGTGGTCGACGAGGCATCGATGATCGATGTGGCGATGGCCGCGCAGTTGTTCGACGCGCTCGCGCCGCAAACGCGCCTCATATTGCTCGGCGACAAGGATCAACTTGCGGCGGTCGAGGCGGGCGCCGTGTTCGCGGAGCTGAGCGCGGCGCCGGCGTTCAGCGAGGCGGGTATTGCGCGCATTGCTCGCGCGACCGGGGCGGATCTCGTGTCAGTGGGCCGGGCGCTGCCCGCGACGGGGCCGCAGGCGGCCGATATCGCGGCGATGTCGACCGAGGCCGACGAGACGGCCGGGTCGCTCGACGACGATGCGTTTCTGTCGAGGGACGACGAGTTGGCGCTCGATTGGGCAGCGCCGTGGGAGCTTCCCGCGGACCCGTACCTGGACTACGAGATTCGTGCCGCCGCTGCAAGAGCGGAGCCGGCTGACCCGATCCGGTCCGCCGCGGTCCGCGAGGCGGATGATGCGTTGCCGCCCGACGGGCCGCCGCTGGTCGATTGTGTCATCTGGCTCGAGCGCAATTACCGCTTCGGGCTCGATTCTCCCGTGGGACGTCTGTCGCTGGCGATCCGCCGCGGCGATGTCGCCGCGGCGCTTGCGTCGCTGTCGCCGGTCGAGGCTCCGAGCGCCAGGGCGCCCGCCGCCGCGACGCTCGATGAGGATAGTGGAACGATACTCGCCGCACAGACGGTCGAGCGGCTCGCACAGGGTTTCGAGCGCTATATCGCGGCGCTCGTCCACGCGCTCGACGAGGCGAAACCGGACCCCGAGCCGCTTTTCGAAGCGCTCAACGCCTACCGCATCCTCTGTGCGACGCGCGTGGGCGCCCGCGGGGTGGATGCGCTCAATACGCTGATGGCAGCGCACGTACGGCGTGCCGCGCGCGTGCCGCTCGCGCCGGGTGCCGCGTGGTTCGCCGGCCGTCCGATCATGATCGCGCGCAACGACTACGCGCTTGGCCTCTTCAACGGCGACATCGGCGTGACGCTGCCCGGCGAGGGCGGCGTGCTGCGCGTGTACTTCCGCACGGCCGACGGCGGTTTTCGTGCGGTATCGCCCGCGGCCTTGCCGCCGTGCGACACCGCGTTCGCCCTGACGGTGCATAAATCGCAGGGTTCCGAATTCGACCAGGCCGCGCTCGTGCTGCCGGCGTCCGCGAGCCGCGTGCTGTCACGCGAACTCGTCTATACGGCGGTCACGCGTGCACGAGTGTCGGTACGCCTCGTCGGCGCGCGCGCGGTGCTGGCCGATGCGATCGCGATGGCCGGCGCCCGCGATTCGGGGCTCGCTGCGCGCATGGCCGAAGCGATGCGGACGAGGGATAACGGGTGAGGGCGGGGATGCGCGATGCGCCGCAACGGTTCGGCAGCCCCTGGCACCCGCGTCTTCGTGACGGGTTATGCCGTATGGACGGCTTGCGCCGATGCGTCTGTCCCGCTACCGTTGCATCATGACTTTTCGCTATACCGTATCGCTCGCCGAGGTCGAACTCACCGCCGTGCGCGCGCAAGGCGCGGGCGGCCAGAACGTCAACAAGGTGTCGAGCGCGATCCACCTGCGGTTCGATATCCGTGCCTCGTCACTGCCGGAGCCGATCAAGATGAGGCTCCTCGCGCTCGCCGATCACCGGATCACGCGCGAAGGCGTCGTTATCATCAAGGCGCAGGAATACCGCACGCAGGAAATGAATCGCACGGCGGCGCTCGCGCGTCTGAACGAACTCATTGCGGCGGTCAGTCTGACTCCCCGCGCTCGCGTTCCCACGAAACCGACGCGCGCGGCGAAGCTGCGGCGGCTCGACAGCAAGGCGCGCCGGGGCGATATCAAGGCCGGGCGTGGACGCGTGACCGACTGAAACTGAAGGTGCGGGCCGCAAGGCCCGAAGCGCAGACGCGGCGATTGGCGTAGCTCTCGCGCCTACTGGCCGCGAGGCGGCTCCGGCATCGATGTATCGAGCAGGAAGTCCGCGCAGAATACGAGCCGGCGCGAAGCGAACTCGACGGTGACAGCTGCCGTGTAGCAATCCTTGCCGTCGGTGAGGGAGTAATGAGGGCCCATGACGGCCACACGCCCCGGCGCTGCGAGGGCGCGCTTGAAGTAGGCGCGGCGCGACCAGTTGCTACCGGCGTCGGGAAAGAGGGGCGAGAGTCGCTCGCTCTCGGGCGCCGGATCGCGCGTGATCGAAGGTTCATGCTGATTGCCGTACTCGTCGAGGAGAAACACGCGCTTGGCGAACGGCTGCGCCAACGTCTGATCGGCTGCCAGCGCAAGATTGCCCGCGCGCTCGTAGGCTTGCGCGCCCTCGAGTACCGCGTGCTCGAAGTGCCTCAGGTCGATTGAGCCGTGCGGCCGGCTGCCCTCGCGCGTGTGAAACCGCGCCCACATCGCTTCGACGAGCGCCGGTGCTTGCGCCGCGGCGACGCTCGGCGACGTATCGGGCTGCCCGAGCCAGAAACCCTGGATGAAATCGACGTCGGCCTCCATGAGCGTCATCAGTTCCTCGTCGGTTTCGACGCCTTCGCCCAGCACCATCGCGCCGGCGCGATGCAGCATCGTCACGAGCTGGGTCGCGAACTGAGGATCGGCGCCCGGCATGGCCATGCGCGCAACGAGCGAGCGATCGAGCTTGACGAGATCGGGCCGCACGCGCCAGATGCGGTCAAAGTTCGAAAAGCCGGTACCGAAATCGTCGATTGCAATCATCAGATCGCGTCTGCGCAGTGCCTCAACGGTGTGCTCGAAATGCGCTTCGTCGGCGGCCGGCTCCTCCAGCAACTCGATGACGATGCGTGAGTGAGGCAGTCCGAAATGCGCGCAGAGCTCGTCGACGTACGAGCTATAGGGCCACCCGGTCTTGAAAAGGCGCGGCAGCGCATTGACGAAGAGCCAGCCCTTGTCGAGCCCCGCCTCCGCGAAATTGGCGAAATGCACGCAGCGCGTGAGGCGCTCGAGTGCGACCGCGACGGTTTTGCCGGGCGCACGGGCAAAGACCGTTTCCGGGGCAATCGCCTCTCCGGCTGCGTTCGTGGCGCGCAACAGCGCCTCGAAGCCCACGACGCGTTTGTGCGTGATCGAGACGACCGGCTGGAATGCGCTGCGCAGTCGAATGCCGCGGTAATCGATGTACCAGCCCGTGTCGTCCCGGGCCAAGAGGGGTAGGACGTCCGTTAGCGTCATGACACGCTTCGACGCCATGGCGAGCGCCTGGCTGATGCGCGAGTGCGCGCTCGCGCCGCTTGGGCGACGTGCGAGCCGGCCGAACGGGTGGGTCGCGCTTTTTCGCGGTGAAGGCACGGAGCGCTGAGAGCGGGAGTGCGAACCATGCCTGATCGTGATCATATGAAGGGAGCCCAGTGTAGCAAACGAACGCATGAGGCGATGGAGTTCAGCGTAAGTCGCTGCTGGGATCGCGTTATGTTCGATCGGGTACGGTGGCGCGGAACTTGCGCAGGCCGGGCTGGATTCGGCGTGCTGTGGCGAACGCAAGCCCGGCAAGGCTGTGGCGGGGGCGCGACGCAACAGCCCCGTGCTCGGGGCGTGCGCGCGATTGCTTTTGGCGGGTGCGGCGGGGTCTTGTCAGGCGAAACAGCGATCGGGTCTCAGGTCTGCGCAGGGCGCCGGCCGAAGCCGGGAATGCGCTTGACCGCACCCGTGGCGAGGGCCGTTCCCACGAGCACGATCGCGCAGCCGGCGAGCATCGCCGGCGAGACCGCTTCGTGAAGAAAGAGGGCGCCCCAGAGAATGCCGAAAACGGGGATGACGAACGTGACGGTCATGGCACGGGCGGGACCCGCCACGTTGAGCAAATGAAAATAGATGAAGTAGGCAACGCCGGTGCAAACGACGCCGAGGCTCAGCACGGCGCCCCAGGCGCTTGCCGAGACGGAGTGCGCGGGCCACGTGGCGATGGCGAACGGGATCAGCGCGAGGGTGGACCCGACCATGCTGCCCGTGGCGATGGCCATCGCATCGACGCCGCCCAGGCGGCGCTTCGTGTAGTTGGCCGCGATGCCGTAGAGGAGGGCTGCGCCCATGGCCGCGGCGGCTGCCAGCGCGGTCGCGAGCGGCGTGGGGCCCAGCGCGTCGTGACTCGAAGCGATCTGGTCCCAGACGAGCGTCACGACGCCCGCAAAACCGATAGCCATCCCGAGCGTACGCAGGACGGTCAGCCGGTCGCGCAGCCAGACGTAGGCGACGAGCGCGCCCCAAAGCGGCGTCGTCGCGTTGATGACGGAGGTCGTGCCGGCGGACAGCGTGAGCTCGGCGAACGCAAAAAGACAGAACGGCGCGGCCGAATTGAGCACGCCCACGACGAACAGTGGCCATGCGCGCGCGCTCAATACGCGCAGCACCTCGTGCGGGGCGCCGCGCGCGACGGTCATGCCGAGCAGGAATAGGGCGCCGATCCCGACGCGCAAGGCCATGAGCGGCGCCACGCCGAATTCGGCGACGCCGACACGAATGAACAGGAACGACGCGCCCCAGACGGCGGCGAGGGCCAGAAGCTGCACGAGATGGCGGGGTTTCATCGAATGGAGCGCCCGTTGGCGCCTTCGGCAAGAGGACGAGCGGGCATGTTACCGCGGCGGTGGCGCCAGCGCCCGGCACAGCGAATGAGACAGCAAGCGGTACGGTTGAGCCAGCGGGATGGCGAGGCCGGTCAAAGGGGCCGAAGGGTGCAAAACGAAGGGGGCGCGAACGCCCCCTTCGTTTATCCGGCCGGCAGACCGGCTCGATAGGACCTTATTGACGCTGATAGATCTCCGCGCCGCTCTTCACGAATTCGACCGCTTTCACTTCCATGCCTTTTTTCAGCGCGGCCTCTTCGGAGACACCCTGCGCCGCCGCGAACTCGCGCACGTCCTGCGTGATCTTCATCGAGCAGAAGTGCGGGCCGCACATCGAGCAGAAGTGCGCCACCTTCGCCGAGTCCTTCGGCAGTGTCTCGTCGTGGAATTCGCGCGCCTTGTCGGGATCGAGGCCGAGGTTGAACTGGTCTTCCCAGCGAAACTCGAAGCGCGCCTTCGAGAGCGCGTTGTCGCGCACCTGCGCGCCCGGATGACCCTTCGCCAGATCGGCCGCATGCGCCGCGAGCTTGTACGTGATGATGCCTTCTTTCACGTCGTCCTTGTTCGGCAGCCCGAGGTGCTCCTTCGGCGTCACGTAGCACAGCATCGCCGTGCCGAACCAGCCGATCATCGCGGCGCCGATGCCCGACGTGATGTGATCGTAGCCGGGGGCGATATCGGTCGTCAGCGGTCCGAGCGTATAGAACGGCGCCTCGTCGCACCATTGCAGCTGGAGATCCATGTTCTCCTTGATGAGCTGCATCGGCACGTGGCCCGGGCCTTCGATCATGACCTGCACGTCATGCTTCCAGGCGATTTGCGTGAGCTCGCCGAGCGTCTTCAGCTCGCCGAGTTGCGCTTCGTCGTTGGCGTCGTACACCGAGCCGGGGCGCAGGCCGTCGCCGAGCGAGAAGCTCACATCGTACGCCTTCATGATTTCGCAGATATCTTCGAAATGCTCGTAGAGGAAGCTCTCCTTGTGATGCGCGAGGCACCACTTGGCCATGATCGATCCGCCGCGCGAGACGATACCCGTCATGCGGTTCGCCGTGAGCGGCACATAGCGCAGCAGCACGCCCGCATGAATCGTGAAATAGTCGACGCCTTGTTCGGCCTGCTCGATCAGCGTGTCGCGGAAGATTTCCCAGGTCAGGTCCTCGGCCTTGCCGTTGACCTTCTCCAGTGCCTGGTAAATCGGCACGGTGCCGATCGGCACGGGGCTGTTGCGCAGGATCCATTCGCGCGTTTCGTGAATGTGCTTGCCCGTCGAGAGATCCATGACGGTATCGCCGCCCCAGCGGATCGCCCACGTCATCTTGTCGACCTCTTCGCCGATCGACGACGTCACCGCCGAGTTGCCGATATTGGCGTTGATCTTCACGAGGAAGTTGCGCCCGATGATCATCGGTTCGCTCTCGGGGTGGTTGATGTTGGCGGGAATGATCGCCCGGCCGCGCGCAACTTCCTCGCGCACGAACTCGGCCGTGATCTCGCGCGGGGCATCGGCGCCGAAGGCGGCGGCCCCGAATGCCTGGCCCGGATGCTGACGGCCCATCATCTCGGCGAGCTTCGTGCCGGTCGGCCCGCTCGCGCGCAGGCTCTCTAGGTACTCGGCGCGCCGCTGATTCTCGCGAATCGCGATGAACTCCATCTCCGGCGTGATGATGCCGCGACGCGCGTAATGCATTTGGGTCACATTGGCGCCCGCCTTCGCGCGGCGAGGCGTGCGGTGAAGACCCGGAAAGCGTAGTTGGGCGGTGGCCGGATCGGCTGCGCGCTCGCGCCCGAACGCGCTCGTGAGCCCCGCAAGCGCTTCGGTGTCGCCGCGCGCCTCGATCCAGCGCTGCCGCAACGCAGGCAGGCCCTGGCGGATGTCGATCTTCGCCTGAGGGTCCGTATAGGGGCCCGAGGTGTCGTAGACGTAGATCGGCGGGTTCTTTTCTCCGCCGAACGCGCTTGGGGTATCCGACTGGGTGATTTCGCGCATCGGCACACGGATGTCCGGCTGCGAACCGTTCACGTAGATCTTGCGCGAGTTGGGCAACGGGGCGACGGCAGCCGCGTCGACGCGTGCTTCCGCTGAGATGAATTTCGGGTTGGCGTTCATGCAAATCTCCTGGCATAGGGTTGCTAAAGCAGGAGCAGGAGACGGAAGGGAGGTCGGGTGATCGAGGCGTCTGAAGGTCCAGCGCGGTCAAACCCGTACGCTTCCCTGCGCTGGCATTATCCAGATCAGGTTCAAAGGGTGTTTCTCACCCGCGCGCATTCTCGCATCGATGGATGCAACAACACGACGCAGGACCCCCGCGTTAGCACCGCAGAAGATACAACGGGACGGCGGGCTTGGCAACCGGGCGAAATCCGTGCCTGCGAGCCCTTCGCCCCGCGTCATCGTGCCCAAGCGCCGGCGCGGCGCGCGAAACACGTGACCGGGCATAATACGGGGACCTGTTCGGCGGGCGTTCGTTGGCCGCCGTTCGCCGCACAATCGATACTGGCCCGCAATCGCCGTTGCGCCTCTGATCACCTCTATGTCTTTCTCAGTAGCCTGCGAGGCCCGCGCCGTTCCTGCGCATTGCGCGCCGGCCGGCGCGCTTGCCGGCGCGGCTTGCGCGCCGTCGCCCATCCGAAGGGCGAGGCCGCCCAGATGAGGCTGCTTCGCTGGCTGCCGCGCTCCCGTGTCGGGCGCATCGGGCTTGCGCTCGCTGCGGTCTACCTCGCCTGGGGCTCCTCTTATCTCGCGCTGCATGTCGCGCTCGAGTCGTTTCCGCCGCTTTTGCTGTCCGGCCTGCGCAATCTTTTTGCCGGCATCGGCCTGTTCGTGTTCGCCGCGCGCCGTGCGAGCGCGTGGCCGACACTCGTCGAGGTCCGCAATGCGGGCATCGTCGGCACAATGCTCGTCGGCCTGTCCAGCGGATTGCTCACGTTCGGCATGAAGAGCGTGAGTACAGGCGCCGCCGCCGTCATCATCGCAACGGTGCCGCTTTTTGCCACGATCATCGCCGCGATTGCGGGGCGGCCCGTGGCACGGGGCGAGTGGGCCGCGATTGCGCTCGGGCTTGCCGGCATCGTCGTACTCAACCACGGCAACGCATCGAGCGCTCCGGCAAGCGGCAGCATCGTCATCCTCATGGCGGCGCTCGCCTGGGCCGGCGGTGCGCACCTGGCCAGCCGGCTCGCGCTGCCGGCCGATCTTTTCATGTCCACTGCGCTGCAGATCGGGCTCGGCGGCGCCATTTCGACGGCCGTGGCCTGGCTCGACGGCGAGCGCGTCGTCCAGGCCGGTTTTTCGGCGATCGCCGCCTTCGTCTATCTCATGCTGATTGCGACGATGCTCGCATACGTTGCCTATGGTTTCCTGATCCGCCACACGAGTCCCATCGTCGCGAGCAGTTGCATGTACGTGAACCCGATCGTGGCCGTGGCGCTCGGGGCCTTGATGCTTGGCGAGCCGGTCACCCGCTGGACGGTGATGGCGACGCTCGCCATTTTGCTGAGCGTCGCGCTCTCGTTCTGGTTCGATCGCCGCCGCGCAAGCTGACACGGTAATCTCGATATCCGTTGCGCGAAGCCCTGTGCTTGGATGCCCGCGCGCACCTGCGCGCAGGCATCGTCCGACTCGCTGCTCTAAACGTCGCTAGGTCCGTACGGAATATGGCGTCGCGGCATTCGTCTGCTGAATGCCGCGACGCTCGTACCCCGAGCGGCATACCGTTTGCTCCCTGAAAGTGCCACCACAACAAAAGGTAAATCAGGCGTGTTCCATTTCAGAGGTGCAATCATGAGGGTGATCAAAGGCATTGCCGCGTGCATTGGCGCGGCGCTCCTGCTGGCGGCGTGCGGCGGCGGCTCCGGCGACGTGGGCCAGGAACTTGGACTGCAAAATCCGCTGATGCATTTCATCAACGCATTCCCGGCGGGACCCAATCTCGATCTGCTCGTCAACGGCACGGCGCCGTCGGGGCAGACGAACGTACCCTATAAGGGGGTAACCAATCTCACGAATGTCAACACCGGCAGCACCGTCGTGGCCTATACGGCGACGGGCACGATGTCGCCGCAGCTCGCATCGGGCACGTTCCCCGACGTCGCCAAAGGACACGAGTACACCGTCATTGCGCTACCGAGTACGAGCGGCTACGGCATAGGGCTGATCGACGATCCGTTCGACAAGGGCTTGCTGTCGTCCAAGGCGCGCGTGCGTTCGTTCAATGCGTCGGCAAACGCGTCGAATCTCGACATCTATATCGTCGCGCCCGGGACCACGAGCGTCGTGGGCATGTCGCCGACGATGGCCGGCGTCTCGTACGGCAACGCCGTGCCGCCTTCGGGGCAGGATTCGAGCTATCTGTCGGGCGGCACATATATGGCCATCGTGACGACGGCGGGATCGAGCACGCCGATCTACGAGTCGGCGCCGTTCTCGCTCGGGAACAACGCGGACTGGCTGATCACCACCGTGCCCGCGAACACCTCGGTCAGCGCGCTGACGAACCAGCAGATTCATCTGCTCATCGCGCAGGCCGGCAATACATCGCAGCCGGCGATCGAATTGACAAATGCGTTGACAGGCCAGTGACGCGCGCGGCTGCGCGAGGACGGTTCCGCTTCGCGCAGCCCTAGCCGGCGGTTTTGCGCCAATGGACATGGCGCGCCGCGGCGACGAGCGTGAACGCGAAGCCGGCCGCGCAGGTGCCGGTCCAGCCGAAGCGGCGCCAGGCCAGCGCGCTGGCCGCCGAACCGGTCGCGCCGCCGATGAAATAGCAGACCATGTACACGGTGTTGACCCGGCTGCGGGCATCGGCTTTGAGCGCATAGATGCGCGCCTGGTTCGAAATCTGCGCGGCCTGCACGCCGATATCGAGCACGATGACGCCGAGAACCAGTCCGACGATGCTCGTCGCGGATAGACCGAAGACGACGAACGACAGCGCGACGAGCACGATCGAAAGCGAAATCACGGCGCGCGGTCCCCGCTTGTCGGCGAAACGGCCGGCGACAGGCGCCGCGAGCGCGCCGGCCGCGCCAACGATGCCGAAAAGACCTGCGGCCTGCGGGCCGAGATGAAACGGCGCGCGCGCGAGCAGCAGCGTCAAAACCGACCAGAACGCACTGAATGCAGCGAAGAGCGCGGCGCCCGTCAGCGATGCTTCGCGCAGCCCCGGGAGTTCGCGCGCGAGATGCCACATCGAGCCGAGCAGCTTGCCGTAAGACAGCGTGGAGGTCGGGCGGCTCTTCGGCAACCGCGCGATGACCACGGCAGCCAGCGCCAGCAGCGCGACTACCGAAGCCGCGAAGACCATCCGCCAGCCCAGATACTGAGCGATGAATCCCGCTGCGGTGCGCGCGAGCAAGATACCGAGCAAAAGGCCGCTCATGACCGTGCCGACCGCATGACCCCGTTCGGCCGGAGGCGCCAATTCCGCCGCGAACGGGACGGCCTGTTGCGCGATGGTGGCGAGCACGCCGATCGCGAAGCTCGCGACAGCCAGGATGGCGAGCGTCGGTGCGAGCGCGGCCACGCTGAGTGCGAGCATGAGGCCTGCGATCTGCATGAGGATCAGGCGCCGGCGATCGAAGCGGTCGCCGAGCGGCGCCAGCAGCAGCATGCCGGCCGCGTAACCGAGCTGAGTGGCCGCCGGCACCGCGCCGACCCACGCCGCCTCTTGCGCGTAGCTGGCGCGCAAATCGTCGAGCAGCGGCTGGTTGTAGTAGATGTTTGCGGCCGACACGCCGGCAATCGTCGCGAGCAGCATGAGCAGCCCGCGCGAATAGTGGCGCTCGGGTTCGTCGCGGATCGAATCGGCTGAGGCGGACACGAGCGGGCTCAATCGATGAGCTTGCCGCTCGGTTCGTAAAACGGATAGGGACCCTCGCCCTCGTCGATATACGCGTGATGCGAGACGAGCCCCGCCGCGCGGGTGTACTGATGCAGTGCGAATGCGGCAGGTTCGAGCCGGAACGCCGACGGTGCGTTTTCGCGCAAGTCGAGCGCCACCTGATGTGCGGGAGAGGGCACCGACATGGCGATCGTACCCGCGAAGCGCGTGACGATCGGCCGATGCACATGCCCGCAGATCACACGCTCGATATTGTCGAAGCGGCGGATGATGTCGGCGAGCCGGGTACTCGAGGTCGGGTCGAGTCGCTGGCGATCCATGTGGTCGATACCCGAGAGGAACGGCGGATGGTGTAAAGCGACGACAACGGGCTGCGCCCGCGCCGCTTCGAGCTGTGCTTCAAGCCATGCGAGGCGTGTCTCGTCAAGCATGCCGGCGCTTGCGCCGGGTGTCCTCGAGTCGAGCGCAACAAGCCGCAGCGGACCGACATCGACGGCGTACTGCAAGAACGTCTCCCCCGTGTGGAGATAGGCGTGATCGTCGAAGACCTCGCGCAGCGCCTCGGGTTCGTCGTGATTGCCGATCAGCAGGTAGTAGGGGATGGCGAGCGGCGCGAGCAGCGAGCGCAGGTGCCGATATTCCTCGACGGTGCCGAGGTCGACGAGATCGCCCGTGATCACGACGGCCTCCGGGCGCGGCGCTAGTGCATTGAGCCGCTCGATCGTGCGCGCAAGCGCTGCGGCGGTATCGACGCGCCGATAGGCCAGCGCGCCGGGACGTTTGATGTGTAGATCGCTGATTTGAGCCAGCAGCATGACAATCCCGTGATAAAAAAATATTTGTACCGACGTGCTCAAGGCAGCGCGATGAGCCCGTCGGAGTTCAGTTCGATGCCGACGGCGTCGCCGGGCGTCAGTGGGAAGCGGCCGCCCGCATCGATCACGAGCGCATCGGGCGCCGCGCCCGTCACGGTCACGCGGGTGCGTTCGCCGAGGAATGCAACCGTTTCGACGACGCCGCGCAGCGATGCCCGGTGGGGTGCCACGAGACGCGCATCCTCGGGGCGGAAGAACAGCTCGATCTCATCCGAATGAGTCGCGGCGGCCGGCGCACCGCTGCCGCTCGCGATCGATGCGGGCAGCACGATCGAACCGCCGAGGGTGCTCAGATGCCCGTCGTGGCGATGACCGGCGATCCGGTTGAGCGTGCCGACGAATTGCGCGACGTGACGCGTCTCGGGACGGTAGTAGATATCGCGCGGCGTGCCCACTTGCTCGATGCGCCCGGCGCTCATGACGACGATGCGGTCGCCGAGTTCCATGGCTTCCGCCTGATCGTGCGTCACGTAGATCGTCGTCACGCCGAGACTGCGCAGCAGCGTATTCATTTCGCGACGCAACGTATCGCGCAGCTTTGCATCGAGTGCCGTAAGCGGCTCGTCGAGCAACAACACGCGTGGTTCGCGCGCGAGCGCACGCGCCAGTGCGACGCGCTGACGCTGGCCGCCGGAGAGCTTGTCGATCGGCTTGTCGGCGTGCGCTTCGAGCCGCATCATCGCGAGCAGTTCGTCTACGCGCCGGCGCGCGAGCGAGGGCTCCGTTCTGGCGATGCGCAACCCGTAGCCGACGTTTCCCCGCACATCGAGATTCGGAAACAGCGCATAGCTTTGAAAGACCATGCCGACTTGCCGGCGTTCGATCGGCAAATGGGTGACGTCGTCGTCACCGAACGCGACCTTGCCGCCCGCATCGGGGGTCTCGAGTCCGGCGACGATGCGTAGCGTCGTGGTTTTGCCGCAGCCGGACGGCCCAAGCAGCACGACGGTCTCGCCAGCCTCGATCGAGAGGTCGATCGGCTCGAGAACGCGCGTGAGGTGAAACGTTTTCGCACAGTGCGTCAGCGTGATCGGGATGGGAGTGAATTTCATCGCGGCGAACGAGAGGAGGGTTAGCGGCGCGCGCCGGCACGCTCGCGCAGCGCGCGCTGACCGGTCGCATCGAGGCCGAGCCACTGCATGGCGACGAGCAACGGCATCGTCATGAGAAAAAAGACGATCGTATAAGCGCTGCCGATTTCGATACGCAGCGAGGCGTAGGTGTCGGCGAGCCCGACGGGCAGCGTCTTCGTCAAGGGCGTGTGCAACATCCACGTGAGGTTGAATTCGCCGATCGACAGCGTGACGACGGCAAGTGCGCCGGCCACGATCCCCGGGCGCAGGTTCGGCAGCACGATGGTTGCGAAGCGCTGCCAGAACGTGGCGCCGAGACTGGCGGCGCCTTCTTCTAGGACGCGTAGATCGGCGCTCGCGGCGACCGCCGCGACGGCGCGCACCATGAACGGCAGCGTGAAGACGACATGGCCCGCGACGATGAATGCGGCGCTCGTGCGAAACGGCGCATAGCCACCGTAGACGATGATGAGGGCAAGTGCCGAAGCAAGTCCGGGCAGCGCGACGGGCAAGACGAGCAGTTCTTCGACGATGCGCGCCGCGCGCGTTTTGCTGCGGGCGAGCGCATAAGCTGCCGGCACGCCGGTGAGCAGCGTGATGACGAGCGTGGCGGCTGCCACTTCGAGCGAGAGGAAGACCGACGCGTGATACTGCGCCCAGACCTGGGCGACCCAACGCAGCGTCAAGCCGCTCGAAATGCCCCGAAAGTAATTGACGGTCAAGCCGGCCATGATCGACATGACGACGGGCACCACGAGAAAGGCCGTGAGCGCAAGCGTGACGGCCCATTGGCCGAGCGCGAGCAGATGCCGCGCGCCGATGCGTCGTGCCGTGCCGCGCGTGCCGCGCTTCGTGTCCGTTTTCGTATCGACGAGTGCGCTCATGGGGGCCTCACGCGGTGGCCGCGACGGTCGAGCCCGTCAATCTGCGTGCGAGCGCGAGGACGAGCCACGTCACGAGGCCGAGCACGATGGATAACCCGGCCGCCGTCACCATGTTCGCGTTGAGCGTGAACTCGGTGTAGATCGTCATCGGCAGTACGTCGATGTCTGTCGCCAGCGTGAACGCCGTGCCGAACGCGCCCATTGCCGTCGCGAAGCAGATCGCGCCGGCTGCGATGAGCCCGGGCGCGAGACCCGGCAGTACCACGTCGCGCGTAACCTGCCAGGACGACGCGCCGAGCGAGCGCGCCGCCTCCTCGAGCGCCGGATCGAGCTTCGTCGCCGATGCCATCACGGTGACGATCACGCGCGGAATCGAAAAATAGAGATACCCGCAAAAAAGGCCGGCCATGGAGTATGCGAAGACCCATTTGTCGCCCGTGAGCTTTTCGGTGAGCGCACCGATGAGCCCTTGACGGCCGGCCAGCATGATGACCATGAAGCCCACGACGACACCTGGAAACGCGAGCGGAAAGGTGAGCAGCGCGACGAGCGTGCCTTTTCCAGTGAACGTGCGGCGCGCGAGCAGCAGGCCGGCGATGACCGACAGTACGAGCGTAGTGAGCGTGACGGCTGCCGACAGCGCGACCGTTGCGCCGAGACTGCCCATGTAGCGCGGGTTGGCGAGTAGGGCGCGATACGTTCCAAAGGCGTGCCCGTTGGCGCTCACCTGGGCGAGCACACCCATTGGCAGCAGCCAGAAAGCAAGGAAGATCGCGAGTGCGGGGGCGACGAGCGCGATACGCCAGTGCAGAGGGAAAGTGATGTCTTGCATGTCGAAAGCCGCGGTGAAGCGGCGCCATACCGCCGCACGGGGCGTCGCGAAGAGCGGCGCGGCGCCCGTGCCGGATTGCCTATGCGCGTGACGCGTTATCTCGTTTTCAAGTAATCCTGACCGAATTGCTGCTGCTTTTCCGCCATTTTCGCAAAGTCGACCGTTTTGGCGCGCGCGTATTCGCTGGCCGGCAGGAATTTGGCGGCAGCCTCCTTGCTCATCGCGCTCGCACGTACCGGGCGCAGGTAAGCGTTGGCCCAAAGCCGCTGGCCTTCGTCGGACAAGACGAAGTCGAGCACTTTCTTGCCGTTTGCCTCGTGCGGCGCACCTTTGACGAGACTCATGACATAGGGCACCGTGATCGTACCTTCCTTCGGGATCACGAAAGCTACGTTCGCGTGGTCCTTGTATTCGGCGCGATAAGCGTCGAAGTCGTAGTCGATGAGGATCGGAATCTCGCCCGAGAGCACGCGGGCGTAAGCCGTTTGCTTGGGCACGATCGGCGAATTCTTCTTGAGCTTTTCGAACCAGTCCAGGCCCGGCTTGAAGTTATCGAGCGTACCGCCCAACGCCTGATTGACCGCAACGGCGCCGGCATAGCCGACGAACGCGCTCGACGGATCCAGATAGCCGACCATGCCCTTGTATTCGGGCTTGAGCAGATCGGCCCACGATTGCGGCACCGGCTTGCCTTCGAGCGCATCCTTGTTGACGAAAAAGCCGAGCGTGCCCGAGTGGATGGCGAACCAATAGCCTTGCGGATCCTTCAGCCCCGCGGGGATGTCGTCCCAATGGGCGGGCTTGTAGGGCTGCACGACGCCCTTGTCCTTGGCCTGGAACGCCGACGATACGCCGAGATAGACGACATCGGCAACGGGGCTTTTCTGCTCCGCGATGAGCTGCGCGATCGCCTGGCCCGAGTTCTTGTTGTCCGACGGCACGGTGATGCCCGTCTTTTCCTTGATCGCCTTGAGCTGGCTGGCCCAATCGGCCCATTCGGGAGGGCAGTTGTAGCAGATCGCGGTCTCTTCGGCCTGCGCCGTGGCTGCGAACGACAGTCCGAAAACGCCGATGGCCGCGGCGCTCGCGACGGCGAACCTTGCGAGTCTTGCTCGGACGGAAGCGGGACGACATTTCACGTGAGGTCTCCTTGCATGCAAACAGAGGGAAGGACGAAACACGCGCCTCGCGTGTCAAGCGAAGCGCGTCGTTGGAACGGATGCGCTCGATCTACTGGACGTACTCGATGTGCCCGGTCAGACGGCGGGTCGCTCCGGCAAGGAGGAGCCGCCGGTGCTCGACAGCGCGCCGATCGTTCCGCCCATGCGCACCGAGTGCGGGAGCTGCAGCGAGAGCGATTCGCCGTCGTCGGCCCCTTCGATGCGGGCCATGAGACGCCGCCAGGCCGTGCTGCCGATGTCGCGGTTTGGCGTGCAAACGCTTGCGAGCGGCGGCGCGAGCAGCTCGCCGATGGCGAGGCCGTCGAAGCCGATGATCGACATGTCGCCCGGCACCATGAACGAGGCGCGCCGCAGCCCGCGCATGACGACCATCGCGAGCAGGTCGTTGCTGCAAAAGAGCGCTGTGGGGCGCTGCGCCCCCGAGCTGAGATGGGCCAATACCGATGGCGCGAGCTCGTCGGCATTGAAATCGACTTCGAGCGCCGGTGCCGGCGTGAGTCCGGCACGCAGCATCGCCTCCTCATAGCCCCTAAAGCGCAGCCGCGCCCGGTCCGACTCGGCGAGGGTGCCGGCCAGCATGACGATGCGTTCGTGGCCGTGTTCAATGAGCATGCTGACAGCGTCGAACGCCGCGCGGCGATTGTCGACCGATACCGACGGCCGTCTCGCGGTGTCGTTGTGCATGAGCACGTAGCGCATGCCATCGCGGTCGAGCTCGTCGAGCAGCGGGTGGGTATCCGCGTCGGCCACGGTGAGTACGAGCCCTTCCACGCGCTGCGCGAGCAGCGTCTCGATGGCGTGGCGCTCGCGCGCGGCGTCGTACTGAGTGGTCATCAGCATGAGCCGGTAACCCTGGCTCGAGGCGAGATCGTCGATGCCCTGAAGGCATTGCGCGAACACCGGGTTCGCGACCGTAGGCAGCACGATCCCGACGAGGCGCGTGCGCTCGCCGCGCAACTGGCGACCGAGCGGACTCGGCCGGAATTGCAGTGCCTCGATCGCCTCTCGAATTTTCGCCAATGTCACACGGTTGACCGTGTGCGGTGCGTTGATTGCACGCGACACCGTCGCGATCGAGAAGCCGGCGTAAGCGGCCACATCCTTGATGGTATGTTTCATCGCAGTGGGTACCGTCCCGGTAGAGCTGAGGGATGAAAACGTTTACGGTGCAACGATTATCCGAGCCGATTATGACTGACACGTGACGTTTTTGGTCACATTTTGATCGTAAAAAATGGAGGCTGCCGCTTGGCGCGGCCTTACCCGATGGGCATAATCGCTCGCGCTTCATGCGGGCGCCCGGCGGTCGAAGGCCCCGTTGCTCTATTTTCACCGTTTTGTCAGCAAAAAAGGAACCAACGCGTGACACTTGCCTTTCTGATTTTCCTGAGCGTCCTGCAGGGCGTCACCGAACTTTTTCCCGTCAGCAGCTTGGGACATACGCTGCTGGCGCCTGCGCTGATGGGCATGCACATCGATAAACACGCGCCGCAGCTGATTCCGTTTCTCGTTGCGCTGCACCTCGGCACGGCGCTCGCGCTGCTTTGGTACTTTCGCAAGCGCTGGGTAGCGCTGTTCGCGGGTTGGTTCGCCATGCTGGGCGGACGCCGCAACGACGAAGGGCACATGATGTGGGCGCTCATCATAGGCACGATTCCTGCGGGAATCGTCGGTCTGCTGCTCGAAAAGCGTCTGGAGCGGGTATTTCACGATCTGAGAATCGTGGCGGTGGCGTTGATCGTGAATGGACTGTTGCTTTGGGTGGGCGACCGGCTGCAGCGTGCCCGGGCGCACAGGCCGCCTGAAGCGCTGACGTACCGCCAGGCGTTTTTGGTCGGGCTCGCGCAGGTCGGGGCGCTCGTGCCCGGTTTTTCGCGCAGCGGCCTGACGATGATTGCGGGCAACGCGGCTGGGTTGACTGCGGAAAAGGCGGCGGAGTTTTCGTTCCTGCTCGGCACGCCGATCATTTTCGCCGCGGGGGTGTTGGAACTGCCGAAATTGTTTCATGCGCCCGGCCAACTCGCCGACGCGGTGCTCGGAGGTGTCTTGACGGCCATCGCGGCCTATCTGAGCGTGCGGTTCCTGATGCGGTATTTCGAAGGCCGCGGGCGGCTCGCGGCGTTCGGTGTCTATTGTGTTCTTGCCGGCGCGGCATGCCTGGTCTGGTTTTTGATGCATCCGCAGCCGGTTTGAGGGCAGGGGCGGGCGGGGGCGGCCGACGGTGAACGGCGGCCCTGCGGCCGTTCGGTTATAATCTCGCCCCCGACGCAGGTCCCGCTTGCGTCGCCGTAAAATAACGGCTTCGCCTCCCCATAGTTCAACGGATAGAACACGGGTCTTCTAAACCTGAAATCGAGGTTCGATTCCTCGTGGGGGGGCCAAAAACGCTCCTAACGTTTCCCATCGGCTACCAAAATCCCAGGCCCGTCAAGGGTTTGCGGCGAATCTTCTTACCAACGTTTCCCAAGTTTTCCCATTGACACCCACTAATCGCGGGGGTGCTTTTCGGGGTACTTTTTGACCAAACGGGGTATCGAGATACCCCCAGTTTCAGATGCCCTCGAAACCCCTGACGGACGCCGCCGTGCGTGCCGCGAAGCCTCGCGAGAAGGCTTACAAACTGGCTGACGGCCAAGGCATGTACCTCGAAGTCAAGCCGACGGGCGCCAAATACTGGCGGCTGAAGTACCGCGTCGACGGCAAGGAGAAGCTGGCGGCGCTTGGTGTCTATCCGACCGTTTCGCTGCTGGCCGCGCGCAAGGCTCGAGACTCTATCAAAGACCAGTTGCGCGCCGGCCTGGACCCGTCCCACGAGAAACGCCGCGTGAAGATCGAGACCGGGCTGCGCCGGACGAATTCGTTCGAGGCGATCGCGCGCGAGTGGCACGAAGCGAAATGCCAGACGTGGAAGTCGAGTTATGCCGACGGCGTGATCTCGCTGATCGAGAAAGAATTGTTTCCGGCGCTGGGCGCGCGGCCGATCGCGGAGATTACGGCGCCCGAGTTACTTGCCGTGCTTCGAAAAATCGAACCCCGCGGCGCGTTGGAAATGTCGAAAAAGTCGATGCAGCTCGCCGGCCAAGTGTTTCGCTTTGGGGTGGCCACGGGCCGCTGCGAACGCGATCCGACGCCTGACCTGAAGGGTGCGCTGAAGACCCGGAGGGTCAAGCACATGGCGCGCGTCACCGAGGCGGAGTTGCCCGAGCTGATGCGCAAGATTGCGACGTACGACGGCGAGTTTCAGACACGCCTCGCCCTGCAGTTCATGGCGCTGACGTTCGTTCGCACCGGCGAGATGCGGTTTGCCGAATGGTCCGAGATCGACGAGGCGAAGGCCGAATGGCGAATCTCGGCGGAGCGGATGAAAATGCCGAGCCCGCACATCGTACCGCTGTCGACACAGGCGCTCGAGGTGATCTGCCAGCTTCGCGAACTCAACGGCCGATGGAAGTGGGTCTTCCCGAGCCAGTCCAATAGTCAGAAGCCGATCAGCGAAAATACGGTCCTATTCGCCCTGTACCGCATGGGCTACCACTCACGGATGACGGGGCATGGCTTCCGTGGCCTGGCGTCGACGATCCTCAACGAGAACGGCTTCGAGAGCGATTGGATCGAGCGGCAGCTTGCGCACAGCGAGCGGAACGACGTCCGGGCCGCCTATAACCATGCTCAGTACCTCTCGGAACGGCGCCGGATGATGCAATGGTGGGCGGACTACCTAGAAAGATCGTGCGGGAAGCAATGATGGTGTTTCATCCTGTATGGTAAAGGTGCACGGGTAGAGTTCGGCCAAGTGCAGCTAGTCGCCATCGCCCAATATCGCGGGCGCCAAAGAGGAATGCGAAGACAATATGCAGTCGATCGAGCCAAAACGACAGGTCGCCATAATCGACGTTGCGACCTGGGACGCGGACGAAGAGTTTGCTGTCTTTCCTCAAGGCGCGCGCGCAAAAGAGGCAGTGTTTTCTCCGCAGGAACCCGGCGACCCGTGCCTCACGCCTAATAAGAGGTATTTGTTCAAAAGGTCGAAGCAGAGTTATCCGGATCAATTCTGGGGCGAGGTCATTGCCTATCGAATTGGATGCTGTATGGGGCTGGACGTCCCGCACGCTTTTACGGCGGTGAACTCACAAACTGGGCATTCTGCAGCCCTGATTGAATGGTTTTATGAGCAGCCAGCTAGGTTCGTGTATGCAGGCGAATACTTCCAGCGTGTAATTCCGGGTTTTGACCGGAAAAGAGGGTTGCAGCACAACTTGGTCGACGCAGCAGCGATCATTCGATTGTTCGTGTTGGGCAATTTCCTTGTAGCGGATTGGCGGCAGTGGTTAGTCGATATGCTCGTGTTCGATTCGGTCATAGGGAACACGGATCGCCACCAGGATAACTGGGGATTCGTTTTCCACGATAATCAACAGGCACCTGGAGCTTGCAAGTTGGCCCCGCTCTTCGACAACGGAACCAGCTTGGGACATGAACGCTTCCCTGACCGCGTACGCGGATGGAGCGATGTCGACGTCGATCGTTACATCGAGCGTGGTCTCCACCACATGGGGCAGACACGGATGGCGGGCGCGATGTCGTGCGGGCACATTGACCTTGTTGCTACGGCGCTTGACGTTTGGCCACAAACGCGCGTGATCGCGCGAGAAAGACTAGAATTGTTGCACCGCAGCTTACCGCGGCTTTGGGACGATCTTTTGGGGATGGATGCCCCGGTCCCGCTTACCGCAGCGCGGTCCGAGTTCGTTCTTCGACTGCTTATGCGGCGGCTGGCATTGTTGCGAGCGATGATCTCATGAATACCCTTCAGCATTTAATCGAACCGCGGCGGTTACTACTCACCTGGCAGGCTTCCGAGGCAGGGAGTGCTAGTCGTACCCGGCGCGTCGTCGCGGAGATCGTGCGGGAGGGGGCGGGTGTCGTTTTGCGCTATTTGGCAACTTCCGACGATTATCGGATCGCCGTTGGAGACGGCTTTACAGGGCATCCGGCGTTCCCTCTGTCAGCGGCGGAGCATTGGTCCGGAGTGGAGGAGGCACTGAGTCGGCGCCTACCTCCGCGCAAGCGAGAAGACTTTGGCGAATTTTTGGCAAAGCATTGCCTTCCGAATCCTTTCCCTCTGTCCGATTTGGCATTGCTCGGATACACGGGAGGCTCCCTTCCTAGCGATGGCTTCGCGCTAGTACCCGACTTCGCAGCTGACGATTTGCCTTGTGACTTTTTGCTCGAAATCGCGGGGGTCCGGCACGTCCATGGCACCGACGTTTCGGGTGTTCACAGTGGGGATCGCATCACGTTTGTTCGCGACGAAGAGAACGGCGTGGACTCGGACGCGCTACTGGTCGTTCATAAGGGGCGGCCGCTAGGGTATGTGAACCGGGCCATGCGTCATCGGATTGCGCGTTGGAATGATGACGGGCGGTTGACGGCCCATATCGAGTACATAAACGGAAAGCCAGGGCGCCCAGTCGTCTATGCTCTGCTGCAAGCGGCCTAGTGATAACTGCCCGCGCGGGCTTTTTCACATCTGCGCCCAGGCGGGTCGTTGGCGCAGTGGCGTGATCGGCACTCGATCGCCTCGCCGATCCACAGCACCGGCCAGTTCGTCGAACCGTCGATGCCGATGAAATTCCACAGCAGTTCCCCTTCCGCGTTCTAGCCCTTGAAGCGCGCCGGCTGGACGGCGACGTCGATTGTCACCTGTTATTGATCACAGTTGTGCCGCTCGGCGAGCAAGGTAATGTGTCGACACCGTTGCAGTAGCTTCGGCGCTGGCCTTGGCGACAGCGACCCCTCCTGGGGCGCGAGGACAACACGCATTTCCACGAAGGAGACCAACGTGCCCGCTTTAAACCAACAAGAAATGAGAGCCGCGAGAGCGCACGCGGGTCGTGCCGCAACTCTTCGTACGGCTGCGCGAGAGCTTCGAAGCGCATTTGAGAGGACTATCGCGGTGGCCTCGGAGCGGACCCCCTCCGGCTATGCGATATCGGATTCCTGCACCGTCGGCGAACTGAACTTCGCTATTGGATCACCGCATGGACGAATCGAAGCAATTTTTGACGAGGCATTCAAAGATGGGGAGCTTGTTGGCCGATATAGGTTCTTCACAGTCGAGCGAATGCCTTCGGGAATCACAGAGAAAGAAGTTTGGACGATATTGTTCGACGCGAATAACAACGCTACATGGGATCCTGATGGGACCTTCGACTGGACGTTTCGATTCGGCGAAAGTAGTGCCGAAGCGTCGATCGGCTGGTGCCTTTTGACGCTTGTAGCCAAGGTCCAGGCAACGTTTCGTCAGTACTGATCCCCGTTCACCGGCTAACGCGCCGTCGCCCCAACGCTGGCGCCCGTCACGCCATCGTCGCGAAGAGCCCCGCTGCGGCGAGCATTTACTCGGTCGCCGTCAACAGGTTGTCCACCTGCTCGATGGGGATCAGGCCGCACTTGTCGAAGCGAAGTTTGCCTGTGCGCACGAGCTTGCGGACAGTGGGGACGCTCAAGCCGAGCATCTTGGCTGCTTGCGTCATATTGACTTGGATCGGGCGAGGGTGCCGCGCCTTGTAAAGATCCAATGCTCGATGGACGATTCGAATCACATCGGCTTCCGTCATTGAACCGGCGTGCGCTTCGTTATGCTTGCCGGGCAGCAGTCGGCCGGACGAATCATCGTCGATCGTCAGCCCCGATGCGAGCGACCGAACTCGACTTCGCCAAAATGGCTGTAAGCGCACGGCCATCCCGTCTTGAATGACGACGCCGTAAGCGGCGACCATCGCGTCCACTTCAACTTAAGTGGACACGTGTACGCTATGCAAGAGCAGATCGAAGTTCAAACGCCGCGCCGGCGCCGACGCCGGCATACCGCAGAATTCAAAGCTGAGGCCGTCGCCGCATGCATGCGTCCGGGCGTCTCGATTGCAGCGATTGCGTTGCATTATCGAATCAACGCCAACCTGTTGCGTCGGTGGATTGGCGCTCGCGAAGCGAAAGATGTCGTTGAGCGTTCGACGCGGGTTGCGGAATTCGTGCCGGTGCCGCTGGCAACGACGATGCCTGTGCCTGCGCAAGAGATCGTCGTCGAACTGCGTCGCGGTACAACAGCGATCACGATGCGCTGGCCGGTGAGCGCTGCGCAAGACTGCGCACATTGGCTGCAGGGCTGGCTACGGTGATCCGAGTCGAAGCAATGTGGCTGGCCACCGAAGCGCTGGACATGCGAGCCGGACCGGACACGGTCCTCGCGCGCGTGGTCAAGGTGTTCGGCTCGGCCCGCCCCCATCACGCATATCTGTTCACCAACAAGAGCGCGACGCGCATGAAGGTGCTCGTGTACGACGGCCTCGGCCTATGGCTGGCAGCGCGCCGCCTGAACAAGGGCCGCTTCGCGTGGAGCACTGGGCACGGCGAATTCGCCGTCGCCCTGAACACCGAGCAATGGGACGCCCTGATCAAGGGCCTCGCTTGGCACACGCTCAGCGCAGATCACGCGATCCGCGTGGTCTGATATCCCCACGGCCGTAAACTGGCTTGCCCCGCCTGCAAGGTGTGTTCTGGCACACTCTGCAGGATGAACTCCTCGATCGACCTGAATGCCCTGAATGCCGACGAACTGCGCGCGCTCGCCGCGCAGTTGATGACGCAGGTTGCCGAGAAGGACGAATTGATTCGCTTCAAGGAAGCGCGCAACGCGCAGCTCACGCACGAGATCGCGCTGCTCAAGCGGTTGAAGTTCGCCGCCCGCAGCGAGAAGTTCAGCGGCGAGCAGCAAAGCCTGCTCGAAGAAGCGATTGACGGCGATATCGCAGCGATCGAGATGGAACTCGAAGCGCTGTCCTCGCAACCCGAGTCTGCCGGGAAGAAAAAGCCCAAACGCACACCTTTGCCGGCACACTTGCCGCGAGTGGATATCGCGCACGAACCTGGCTCATCGACGTGCACCTGTGGCTGCACGCTCGAGCGCATCGGTGAAGACATCAGCGAGAAGCTCGACTACACGCCGGGCGTGTTCACCGTCGAACGTCATGTGCGTGGCAAATGGGTATGCAAGCAGTGCGAGACGCTGATCCAGGCACCCGTGGCTGCACACGTGATTGACAAGGGCATCCCCACGGCGGGGCTGCTCGCGCAAGTGCTGGTGTCGAAATACGGAGACCATGTTCCGTTGTACCGACAGGAACGTATCTTCGAGCGCGCTGGCCTGGCAATCCCGCGATCGACTCTCGGCCAATGGGTCGGCGAGTGCGGCGTGCAATTGCAGCCGCTTGTCGATGCGCTCACGCGCTGCATCGTCTCACATGACATTGTGCAAGCTGACGAAACGCCGGTGGCGATGCTCAGCCCCGGCAAAGGCAAGACGCAACGCGCGTATCTGTGGACGTACACGCCGGGTGCCTTCGAAGCGCTGAAAGCCGTGGTCTATGACTTCGCCGAAACACGCGCGGGTGAGCACGCGCGAACGTTCCTCGGTGAATGGAAAGGCAAGCTGCTGTGCGACGACTATACGGGCTACAAGGCGTTGTTCGCACAAGGTGTGATCGAGCTCGGCTGTATGGCGCACGCGCGACGCAAGTTCTTCGATCTGCATGCGGCAAATAAAAGCGAGATAGCGCACTCGGCGCTGCAATATATCGCTCAGCTTTACGACGTCGAGCGTGATGTGCAACTGCTCACACCGAGCGAGCGTCACGATATCCGCCAAACGCGCTCGCGTCCGATTGCGGATGCGCTTCATCACTGGATGACGCAGCAGCGTGCGCGTGTCAGTGAGGGCTCGGCAATAGCGAAGGCGCTGGACTACAGTCTGCGCCGATGGGCAGCGCTCACGCACTACTTGGACGATCCCCAAGCGCCGATCGATAATAACTGGTGTGAAAATCAGATCCGACCGATTGCCGCCGGCCGCAACAACTGGCTGTTTGCAGGCTCATTGCGAGCGGGCAAACGCGCGGCCGCGGTGATGAGTCTGGTGCAGTCAGCCAAGCTCAATGGCCACGATCCTTATGCCTATCTCAAGGATGTGCTCGCGCGCTTGCCGGCACATCCCGCAGCGCGTATCGATGAATTGTTGCCGCATCGGTGGCAGGCACCGGCGCCGGCTAACTGACCATCGCGGTCTCGTGGTCAAGACGGGATCGCCGTGCGCTTACAAATGGCTTATCGATGGGCAGGTGCAATGCTCTCGGCTCGGGCAGCCTCGCTAACCTCAGAGCAACCTTGATGACATCCTAGGCCATCCGCGCGCGTACGCGCAAAGGCTCACACGGCAATCAGCAGAGCGATAGAGAAGGGCGGGAAAGTGGCGCTTTCGCCCCCCGTGCATGCTCGAAAAATGCCCGTCCGTGCGGGCTTTTTGATTACCCATTTCGAATCGATCGAGATTCGGTACGAGAACCCGCAAATCGCCTATCACAGAGCCTAATTGAGATGGCTGGTAATTAAAAAAATCAGACGAAGAGAAGTGTAGTTGAGATTGGAATATTGAGATAACTCAAATCTATTGCCCGGTGCAGTCCCGTCCGTTAGAATCGATCGCCCATGCCAATCAGCATGATGAAAGGCGTGCGATACGCAATGCGGCGCGAATATCGTCTTCGCGTCAGCGCGGAAATGAGAAATTTCGACGATGCAAATCGAAGTACATCTGGCATACATCGTCATCTATATATTCCAGCAATATTAGAAGTCAGTTTTTCATTCATTCCAGATCGACGGGCAATTGAGAATCGATGGTCGTTTGCTCGAATCGACTAAATAGTTGCCGAGGGCACAAGCGCATGCAGTCCAGAAAAATCCTGTTGTTATCCCGACCGAAGCATCGAATACGTGTTGTGCTGCTCGACGATCATCCAGTCGTCGCGCTCGGCGTCGAGACGTTTTTGCGAGGATACGCCGACTTCGAAATCGCACAGACCGTTTATTCGGCCGATGCGCTCTTTGCCGCGATCGAATCCGACACGTTCGACGTCGCCTTGGTCGACTTCTATCTGCCCGACGACCGTTTGGACGGCGCCGCGTTTATCCGTCGCCTGCGCGTTTTGGCTCCGCCGCTCGTCATCGTCGTGCTGTCGGCGGCGCGCAGCGCCGACGCCGAGTGTGTCTGCCATCGCGCCGGTGCCAACGCCTTTCTCGAAAAGGCCACGCCATTGCCGCTCATCGCGGATGCGGTACGCGAGGCGGTCGGCTCGCCGCGCAAGTTCTTTGCCGCGCGCGACGGGAGAATCGAGGCCATCGTGCCCATGCCGCGCGAAGATACGCTCTCATCGGCCGAGATGGAAGTACTGCGCTATATCGGCGAGGGGCTTTCCGTCTCCCAAACGGCCGAGCGCCTGCGCCGCAGCAAAAAAACGGTCAGCACGCACAAGCGCAGCGCCATGCGCAAGCTGCAAGTCGCCGACGATCTCAGTCTCGCGCTCTATCTCAAAGAGAAATTCCGCGCCTGAGCGCGGACCCAACGCATGAACTCGGTCTTCGATGAATTGCGTCGCACGATGCGTCGCGCTTGGATCTGCCTCCTCGCTGTACTCGCTGTACTCGCGGTCTCGCATGGCGCGGCGGCCGGCGTGCAAGCCCCCGAAGCGGCGAATGGCCCGCGCCTGGTGGACACGGCCTATCGGCACGGTGCGAGCGTACTCGACGACAGCGCCCCGTTCGCACTGACCAAGAGCGAACGGCATCGGATTGCCGCGCATCCCTTCATCCGTGTCGGTGTCGAACGCCTCAACCGGCCTTACGACCTCGTCGACGACCAGGGCGAGTGGCAAGGCCCTGGCGCGGTACTGCTCGTCGGGTATGACAAGCGGATCGTCATCGGCATCGCAATCATCTCGGCGGTGCTGGTGATCGTTGCGCTGACGCTGCTGCTGTGGGGCTATTGCCGCATGCGTGCGGCCCGGCGCATCGCGGAGGCGGCTCGGCACGAAGCCGTCGAATCGCGCGAGCGGGCGCAGGCGGCCGATCGGGCGAAGTCCGCGTTCGTCGCGATGATGAGCCACGAGATTCGCACGCCGATGAACGGGATCATCGGCGTGCTGGATCTTCTCGAGACGACGCCGCTCGCGCCGGAGCAGCGCCGCTATCTGGATGTGGCACAGCGTTCGGGGCGCCTGACGTTGCGTGTGATCGACGATACGCTCGACTACCTGAAAATGGAGCAGGGCGCGCTTTCCCTCGAAGCGGCCCCGTTCGACGTTCATCGCCTCGTCGCGACTTCGATCGAACTACATGCACCGCTTGCGGCCAGCAAGGGTTTGCCGCTTTATCTCGCGGCGATGCCGCATTTCGATCGTCTCGTGATCGGCGACGAGGCCCGCTTGAACCAGATCCTCACCAATCTGCTCAGCAATGCGATCCGGTTCACGGCCCATGGTTCGGTCGTGCTCGAGGTGCGGCACCGTGTCGAGCGCGGGCGAAGCTTGCTGCAGTTCGTGGTGAGCGATACCGGCTGCGGCATTGCCGAGGCCTACCGGCAGCACCTGTTCGTGCCGTTCACTCAGCAAGACCGTTCGACGACGCGGCGCTATGGGGGCACGGGCCTCGGTTTGTCGATCGTGAAGAAGCTCGTCGACGCGATGGACGGCACGATCGACGTATGTGGTGCGTCTGGGGCCGGTACGCGCGTGGATGTACGCGTGCCGCTGCGATGGGGCGCGCTCGTGCGGCACTGGCCGCGGCTCGATCAGGTACGCGTGAGAATGCGGGTGCCCGTCCCGGCAATGGCGGTCGCCGCGCGGGCGGCGCTCGCGAAACTGGGCGTGCGTCGTGTGACCGCGCAAGACGGTCCCGTCGATGCCGACGTCGCGCTCGATATGGCCGGCGCGTTCGCAATTGGCATCGAGGGGGGCGAAACGCGCCACCTGCGTTCGATCGACGAGCTGAGTGGCGCGTTGCAAGCAGCCGCATCGCGCTCAGGCGGCGAGACAGAGGCCTCGTCCGCACCGCTGCCAACGGCCGTGCCGTCACCGCTGAAAGATTGGGCGGAAGCCGGTGTCCTGGTGGTTGAGGACAACGAGATCAATCGCGAGATCATCGTGCGCCAGCTTGCCGCGCTCGGCATTGCCGCGCAGGGAGCGTCGGACGGCTTCGAAGGGCACGCGCTCTGGACGCGGTGGCGCCCGCGCTTCGTGCTGCTCGATTGCCATATGCCGGGAATGGACGGCTATACGCTGGCCCGGCGCATCAGAGGACTCGAGGCCGAAATCGACGACGCGGCGAATCCGAACCGCCGTACGACGATCGTCGCCATCAGCGCGAACGCAACGCCTGACGACCGGCGAGCTTGTCACGACGCGGGCATGGACGACTATCTGTCCAAACCGATCACTCGGCAAAAACTCGCCGCCGTCTTCGAGAAATGGAGGGAGCGCACCGATGCGGGCATGCGAGGGTGATTCCGACACGCTCGAATGGACGCAGCTCGAGGCGCTTTACGGCAACGCCGAATTCGCGAGCCTGATCGAGCGGGCCCGAGCATTACTGCGCACCGATATGTCCGAGTTCGAGCGCATGCTCGACGAACGAGCGTACTCGAGGGCATCGCAGCAGTTGCACCGAATCAAGGGCACCGCGTCGTTTTTTAGCTGCGACGAAGAGGCGCTTGCCGCGCTTCATGCCGCGGAAAAGGCCCTTGCGCTTGCCGATCCGAAGTTCATCGATCTCACGTTGCCGCGCGCGCGGCGCGCGATGGAAGCACTGGCCGGGGCCTTCGAGGCGCGGCGCGTAAGAGGTTGATCGTCTATATGGAGTGGGAAACCCCGATGTCGTTTTCGGTTGATGTGTTGTCGCACCTGTCGAATTCATCCACTGTGTCCGATTCCGGCGCGCTCGCCGAACCGAATGAAGCGCACGAGCCTGTCGATGCGCGCGACGAACCGCGTGCCGAAGGCGCCGGTCCGGTTCTGGCCGATGGCGTACGCGAGCAGCGGCTGCGCCGCGCGATCGAGACCAAGGCGGCCGGGGCGGCCCATGCCCAAGTCGCGTCGACGACGCGGGGCGTCAGCGAGTTCGATCCCTATGCCAAGGTGGCCCGCATCGACGCATCGCTGCGGCAGTGGATCGACCCGGCCAAGGCCGCTCTGTATGCCGATCGCCCAAGTGATCTGCTGCAAGGTGTCGCGCGCCATTTCCATACGTGGATACCGCTCGATTTCGATGCGCGGCCCGGCTCGCGCAAGCTCGCGGACGAGGCGATACTCGACGCGGCCGCCGTGCTTTATCGGCGCTTGCATGACGATGCGTCGATGGCGAGCACGGCGGCCTCGCCGGCAATCGACGAGTTGCGCAGTGCGTTTGCGAAAGCACTCCGGGAAGACCACGCCGGACAACGAGCGCTGGCGTTGTTGTTACCCGTGCCGACCACAGTTGGACGCACTACGCCCTTTTTCGATGGATTCGCGCTGCGCAATGGACAGCGCATGTCGTTCGAGAGCCTGCTCGATGCGGCGGATGTCAGTGCGGACCCGGTCTTCATGCTGCTGAGCCCTCAACAGAAGCGCAGCCTGCTCGAGCGCAAGTTCGAACAAATCGGCGAGAGCGTGTTCTACCCGTTTGGTACCGCCCAGCACTCGATGGCGACAGCCGTCGAGCGTATTCAGCGCTACCGCGGCCAGCCGGTTCCGCCGAAGCTCGATGATGCAGCGACGCTTTTGAAGGCATTCCAGCAGATAGAGGACGAGTGGACCGCCGCTCCCTTTTATCCGACTCATCCCCGGTTGCTTTTCGCGGCTCATCTCGCCCGTAGCAACGACATCGTCGTCTCCGACGCGGCCAACTTCGTGCTGCTCTATCGCAATTGCGTCGAGGCGCGGGCGGCCGAGGAACTGGCACGCCGCAACGATGTACCGATGGAATGGATCAACGCCCACCTCTCCAAGTTCGCGAGGCAGGGCAAAGCATGGGACGAGCAGGGCGACGCCGCCGCCACGGCGGCAATCGAGTCACTGATCGGTGCGCTGCGGGAGGCGGCCGACAACGACGGACCCATCGGCGACTTCGCGCGGAAAGTGACAGCCGATGGCGCGCTGGGCGCGCAGCGGATCGTCGTGGGCGACTGGACCGCGCGCACGCAGGCGCTGACTGAATACGGCAACGAGCGCCTGCTTGCGGTTTTCGGCACGCCGCCGTCCCTCGAGCGCCCAGAAGCGGCCCGCGTCATCCTGCGCGGCGCCGGATTGGCCGACGACGAAATCGAAGACGAGCGTCGCTATACGATCGGCGGCGACAACCCCAACATCGCGAAAACAGCGTTCGGCAACCGCATCGACGAGTTCCTCGATCGCGCCGACTGGAGCGGTCTCGTGGGTTCGCGAATGTCGCTGCCGGGCGACGTTCAGCTCGTGCCGCGCGATGCGTTGCAAGCGGCCGAGGACAAGTTCAACGCCGCACTGCCGTCACACCCCTGGGTCGTCGCGCGCGCCAAGGAAAAGCTCTGGGAGCGTGCCGAGCCGCTCACAGCCGGTGCCGTCGAGCAGGAGGCCGCACGGATCGCGAGCACGCTTGCGGCCGAAACGGAGCAGCACCGCGCGGCCGTGCGAGGCTTCGAGACGTGGATCAACACCGTGCCGGTCGCGGGATCGCTCTACAACATCGAGGAGGGCGTGCGTCACAAGGATGCCGCTCAAGCGGCGCTCGGCCTCGTCTTTCTGGGCGTCGATCTGTTCGACCTCACGACAGGCGCGGGCGGCCACGCCGGCGCTGGCCGGGCAAGCCATCCTGTCGTCACGAGGCTGGGGCGTGCGGTTGCTCGCACGGATGGATCGATAATGGAGCTCACGGTGCATCCGTCCGTGGTCAGAGCCGCCGCGGACCATGTCGATATCGGCCTGCGCGACAGCAATATTCCCGCCGCCTATGGCGAACTCGCGCAACGCGTGCGCGCGGGCGAGCGCCATGTACGGTGGCGCGAGCTCGATATCGTGCACCTTGCCGACGAGGACCAGATCGTGCCGATCCTCAGCAAGGATGGGCTCGGCTACGAAATCGATTGGCACACGGGGCGGCGCACGCGGGATCGACGCGTGATCGAGCGGGATCCCGTCACCGAACGGTACTACACCGATTTGGACACCGGCCTGAATGCGCGATCCGATGCGGCCGTCGCGAATCCGCAAACGCGTATCACGGTGCAGAAGGTCGAACGGGCGCTGGCACGTGCCAACGATATCGAGCTGCGCGATTTCAAGCGGATTCTCTCCGAAAACTTCGAGATCGAATCGCGGGCGGGTGCGGAGCGAGCGTTCGACGTCGATGCGTTTTACGAAGCGCTCTTTCGGAAGAGCCCGACGTTTCGACGACTCGCGAATCGCTTCGACGACGAACAGGCAAGTGCGCGCAACAACGCGGGACCGGACTGGAAAAAATGGACGATCGTCGTGGGCGAGGCGAACCCGCTCGGGTCGCCGAGGAAGGTTTATGCGGATTTCACCGGCAAGCGAATTTTCATGCCGAACGACAGCGACATCCTCGCTATGAGGTATGAATCGCCAAACGGGCGCGAACCGTGGACGCTCGAGCAGGCCTATCTGCGCGAAATGATCCATGCCTTCACCGGCGAGGCCGATCCGGTGCCGGCCGTGGGTCTGCTCAATCGTGGCTCACCGGTGTACCTGACGGACAAGATCTTGAGCGAAGCCGGTTATCGAATCCCGGAGCAGATCATGAGTCCAGTTACCGATCTTTCGCCCGACCCGGAACAACTCGCAGCGTTCGAGGCTCATCGCGATGCGGCCCTGCGAGCCGCGCAGGCGGAGGACTCGTATCTGGATCCGATCGTCGATGCGGGACGTGGGCCCGTGTCGGACGACGCACGCATCGGCGAAACGCCGCTGCTTTCACGTGCGACCGTGCGCGAGGCCAAGGCGATCGTGGACGCGATGCCGGCGGAGGAAGACGACGTCTTCCTCTCATGGCACGACTTCGAAGCGCAGTTCGAGAAGCGCTTTGTCTTCGTGACGAGCCCCGGGGGCGCCAACGAGGTACTTCGAGCCGATGCGCAGGTCTTGTCGGACTTCTATCGCCGGCTCTATTGCGAGAGCGAGACGTTTCGCCACCTGCTCGCGCATGCGCCGCGCACGGACGCCGAGGGCCAGTTGCTGCAGTGGAAAATCATGCTCGATAGCCGTGCGCCGGCCGATGCGGTGCTTCAAGGCGCGTCACGCAATGAGCCCGGCGCGGTGCAACGTCGGATCTATTTGGATGACGACGACCTGCGGTATCTGAGCGATAGCGGTCTGTGCAGTGTCGAATTCGAGCGCCAGTTGACCTATGAGGTGGTTCGCGCGCTGGGCAGCTTCGAACTGCTGACGACCGGCGAAGCCGACCTCAATCGCGGCGCAGCCGTCTATTTCACTGACCGGGTGCTGGAGGAGGCAGGGTTCCATTACCCGCGTCAACTCGTGGCGTCGCTCGCTCTCGGGGGCGACGACGCGGCGCTGGCTCGCCTGCTGGCCAGTCGAACCGCGGCCCGGCGCGCCGCGGCGCTCGAGGATCGCTATCTGCAACGCGAGTGAGAAACGCGCCAACTTCCAGAATAATCGCGTCGAAAGGTAATTCGGTCTGATTTCCAATGCTTTCCCTTGACTTCGATAAATCGAATGGGGAAGGCAATGAGTCTATTTCCGGAATACGATGCGACCGCGGGATTTCACCCTCGGCACGTCGAGTCGTTCAAGCAGGTCAGCATCGAGTTGCGCATGGTCATTGCATCTCGCGAGTTGAACCCGCTGTGCACCGATTTGATGATGGAGGGCTACGCGGCGAAGGGCTTTCACATCAAGGCGAAGACGTGCGACTGGGGACCGATGGCGGGTTTTGTCGCGCTCGATCCGCGTTTCACGAAGGCGTCGCAGTCCCTCGCGAAGCAGGAGGCAGCCGTCCTCCAGGCCGTGGCGGCCGGCGTGGGCGCCGTGCCGCTCGTCATCTCGGCTTCGCGGCTTTCGACATTGTTCGCAAGAGGGGTGATCGAGCGTTCGGTCTCGGACGCTGCCTCGGCTGCAAGCGCGTCGCTCGTCGAGGTCACCGCGCGACAGGGCGGCGCGGGCGATACGCGTTCCTTTTTTCTTGTTCCAACGGAAGGCACCGCGAAGTGGAGCGTCTGGTATCGGCCCGATGCTCCGCTACCCCCCGCGCTTGCGCGGGCGCGTCTTGCCAAAGATTTGCCGGTCGGACGCACGGCGCTCGACGCGCTCGCGGCGAAAGGCTGCGAGCCCCTCTACGGGCTGACGAATCCACGCGCCGCCGGCCGCGCTGTGCGCGACATGGACGCCGTCTGCGGCGACTACGACCTCTGGTGCGTCTTTCCGCACGCGAGTCTCGCGAGCCCCGGCGTGAACGACCGTCCCATGCCTCGGGCGACACTCGTGTCGCCGAAGATCGGTGGTGCCGTAAGACAGCTCGCGCATCAGGCGGCGCTCGTGTTCGCGAACGATGCGGAGCGTCAACGCATCGCGGCGGCGATGGGCGATCCGCATCTGGGCAACATCTCCTTTGCCGTCGACCGCATTCGGCGAAGGCTCAACGCGGTATGCCGACCGGGTAACGATGTCGTCGTGCATGGCGACTACGGCGGCTTCGCGCTCGGCGAAATCGACTATCCGTTGATCTTCTTCATTCCGCATGCCGCGAGCGGGTTTCGCCGCGCCGAGCACCGTGTCGCTGCGAGCCAGCCCGAACTGCAACGCCTGTTGCGAGATATCAGACGGGATGGATTCCGCGTTGAAGCCAATCCCGCATGGGCGCTGCCCTCCTGGCGTTAGGGCGTGTACGAACTTTCCTGGCCATCGCATCGCGTCAGCGCGGTTCATTTTGAGAAGTTTCGCAAGGGCAGGGCCAAGCAAACCGAGAACAATGGCTCACAGATCGCGACACGTCATGAAATGCACATCCGACATGTCGACGCGCTCACCCCTTTCTTCCGATGCGTACGTTGAGAACCATGTCCCTGCCCGATATCGATGCAATGTTGGCGGATGTTTCTTCCGAGGCGCCATGCGGTGCCGATCTCGAGTATTCGCCTGAATACGTCGAGCTGGCGCGTCTCGTCGAGGGCTCGCCGGATGTCCAGTACGGCCGGATGCATCTCGAGGCCGTCGAGCCGGACTGGAAAGCAGTCAAGACGCGTTGTGCTTCGCTGTTCTCGCAAAGCCACGATCTGCGACTGGCCGTATGGCTCGCGCGCGCCTTGCAATCGCTGTCGGGATTCGCGGGCCTGGAGGCGGGGCTGGCGCTGATCGAGGGCTTGCTCGCGCGCCATTGGGACCACTTGCACCCGAGGTTGGACTCCGACGATGACAACGATCCGACCGCACGCATCAACATTCTCGTCGCGCTCGACGATCAGGCCGGACTCGTGCGCGAGGTTCATACCGCGCCGCTCGTTCAATCGTCGATGCATGAGGCGTTCAGCCTGCGCGACCTCGATATTGCCGCCGGCGAATGGGCGGCACCGCCGGACGCAAAGCCGGCCGATTCAGCCGAAATCGAGGCTGCTTTCGCAGCGTGTCCGTTCGACGCGTTGAGCGCGACTCAGCTCATGCTGGCGACGGCATGCGAGCGCATGGCGAAGATCGACACCCTGTTGACCGCGTTTGCCGGGCCTAGCCATGCCATCAGTCTGAACCGTCTTCACCAACTGTTGCGCCGCGCCGCCGCAGCGGTGCAGGAGCGCCTCGTCCGCCATCCCGGGCGTCCGGTCGTCGTGGCGGACGCGAACGAAACGGCAAACGCCGTGTTGGCGGCCACATCGCACGACATCGTCAATCGGGTCGATGTCGTACGCATGCTCGACCGCCTATGTGCGTACTACGAGCAAAACGAGCCTGGCAGCCCGGTGCCGTTGTTGCTGCAGCGTGCACGACGCCTGGTCAATCTGAGTTTCATCGAGATCGTGAGCGACCTGTCGCCCGCGGGTCTGGGCGAAGTCAAGCACCTAGCCGGTATCGAGTCGCAGTAGCGCCTGCGCTTCGTCCGGTCCACTCACTCTTATGGAGATCGATTCAATGGCCAAGGAAAGCAGTCAGAAGTTTCTTGCACGTACGCGCCCGCCGCGTGTGCAAATCGAGTACGACGTCGAAATCAACGGCGCCGAAAAAAAGGTTTCGCTGCCGTTCGTCATGGGCGTCATGGCGGAACTGTCGGGACAATCGGTCGAGCCTTTGCCGTCTGTCGCCGAGCGCGAGTTTCTCGAGTTCGATACCGACAACTTCGACGAGCGCATGAAAGCGATCAAGCCGCGTGTTGCCGCGACGGTGCCAAACACGTTGACGGGCGAGGGCCATCTCGGCATCGATCTGACGTTTGGGTCGATCGACGATTTTTCCCCGAGGCGCTCGCTCGCAATATCGAGCCGCTGCGCCGGCTCTACGAGGCGCGAGGCCATCTCGCCAATCTGCTTCGCTACATGGACGGCAAGGTCGGCGCCGAAGACCTCGTGGCCAAGCTGCTTGCCGATCCGGATCTGATGCGCGCACTCGCCGCCAAGTCCGATGAGGCCAAGCCCGCCGAGCCCAAGCCCGAGGGGCAGGCCGAGGCCGATAGTCCCGCCGCCTGAACGCAATCTTTAAAAGGAATTCAGTCATGACAGACGTCAGTACTGTAGAGCAGAACGCCTCGCAGCAGACCGTCAGCGAGACGATCGAGGCCGGCGACTTCTCCCGGCTCTTGCAGCAGGAGTTCAAGCCGAAGACCGACAAGGCGCAAGAGGCCATCGAAAACGCTGTGCGGACCTTGGCCGAACATGCGCTCGCGGACACCGCACTCGTCTCCACGGACGTGATGAACACCGTCGAAGCGCTGGTGGCAGCGATCGACAAGAAGCTCACCGAACAGATCAACGAGATTCTGCATTGCGAGGCCTTCCAGAAAGTCGAAAGCGCATGGCGCGGGTTGCACTACCTGGTCAGCAACACCGAAAGCGACGAGCAACTCAAGGTCCGCGTGATGAACGTATCGAAGACCGAGCTGTACCGCACGCTGCGCAAGTACAAGGGGTCGGCATGGGATCAGAGCCCGCTCTTCAAGAAGCTTTATGAACAAGAGTACGGCCAATTCGGCGGTCATCCGTACGGTGCGATCGTGGCCGACTATTACTTCGACAACAGCGGCCCCGATGTCGACCTGCTGAGCCAGATGGCGAAGATCTGCGCTGCGTCGCATGCGCCGTTCATCGCAGCCGCGGCGCCTTCCGTGATGCTGATGGAATCGTGGGGCGAGCTCGCCAATCCGCGCGACATCGCGAAACTGTTCGAGACGCCGGAGCACGCCGGATGGCGGGCACTGCGCGAATCGGAGGATTCCCGCTACATCGGGTTGACGCTGCCGCGTTTTCTGGCGCGAGCGCCGTATGGCGCGAAGTCGAACCCCGTCGATTCTTTCGATTTCGAGGAAGACACGGCCGACGGCGACAGCAGCCGCTACATATGGGCGAACTCCGCCTATGCGATGGCTGCCAACATCAACCGCTCGTTCAAGCACTACGGCTGGTGTACCCGCATTCGCGGTATCGAGTCGGGCGGCGCCGTCGACGATCTGCCTGTTCATATCTTCCCGAGCGACGAAGGCGGGATGGCCTCGACCTGCCCGACGGAAATCGCCGTCAGCGATCGTCGCGAAGCCGAGCTCTCGAAGGCGGGTTTCCTGCCGCTCGTACACATGAAGAACTCGGGCATGGCGGCGTTCATCGGTGCGCAGTCGCTGCACAAGCCCGCCGAATTCGACGATCCGGTGGCGACCGCCAATGCGAGCCTTGCCGCACGGCTGCCTTACCTGTTCGCCTGCAACCGGTTTGCGCACTACCTGAAGTGCATCGTGCGCGACAAGATCGGCTCGTTCAAGAGCCGGGAAGACATGCAGCGGTGGTTATCCGACTGGGTGATTCATTACGTGGACGGCAGCCCCGAGCACTCGTCGAACGAGACGAAGTCGCGCCGGCCGCTGGCCGAGGCGAGTGTCGTGGTCGACGAGGTCGAGGGGAATGCCGGGTATTACACCGCGAAGTTCTTCCTGCGTCCGCATTACCAGCTCGAGGGTCTGACAGTCTCGCTGCGGCTGGTCAGCAAGCTGCCTTCTGTCGAAGGAGGGGCTTGACGAGGCCGGCGCATCGCGCCGGGAAGGCCTCGATAAGCACCCGTGAGCCTGAGGTTCGCGGGAATTCAGTATGGTCGAAAGACCTCAAGGAGTTGAAAGATGGCAGATAACGGTATCACGATCCTGCTGGACGGGATCAAGGGCGAGTCCGGCGAAGAGAAGGCCGCGCTCAACGTCATGAACTGGAACTGGGGGATGAGCAATTATCCCCAGGACCGGTCCGACGGCGGTTTGTCGGCAAGTACGGCGCAGGTGAGCGGCATCAACTTCCAGAAACAGTTCTGTGCGGGTTCGCCGATCATCATGAAGTACTTGACCACCGGCTCGCACTTCAAGACGGCCAAGCTCGAGATGCGCAAATCGACCGGTGCGGAAGCGCCGGAAGTATTCCTGACGGTGGACCTGACGAACGTCTTCGTTGCGACCTACACCACGGGAAGCGATGGCTCGACGGATGAAATGATCGAGAACGTGTCGCTCGTCTTCGAGACGATGCATATCGACTACCGTCCGCAGCAGACCGACAAGGGTACGCTCGGGGCCGCAATTCCGTTCGACTACAACCGCACCACGAAGAAGACGAAGCTCTGATTTAGCAACGTCTACGCCGCCGGCTTCGGCTGGCGGTCCCGCGTTCGTCTTGCCGCGGCTCCCGCGCGGGCCGCGGCCTTCCACCTCATGGACCTTGTCACTCATGGCCGAACTCACAGCGAAGGACCGTCTGCAGCCGGCACTGCTGGACCGGCTGACCGACGATGCACCGTCGAACCCGTTCGAGGCTCGCGAGCGGCGCGTGGTTTCGGCAAAGCAATTGCGCCGCGGCGTGCTCCGCGATTTATCCAATCTCCTCAACGCAACGAGACTCCCCGGCTACGAGCCCAAGCGTGGCGATGGCTGCTCGGCGATGGGTCGCACCGTGTTGAACTATGGCTTGCCTGATTTCACAGGCAAGGCGCTGTCGAATCTCGACTCGAACGAGATATCGGATTGGATCGCCGAGGCGATTCGTTCGTTCGAGCCGAGAATCGTCAGCGATAGCGTACGGGTTCGCGCATTGCCTGACGAGGAGCGCACGCGTCCGAGCGCAATGGCCTTCCTGATCGAGGGCGACCTTTGGATGCAGCCCTATCCTGAGCGCCTTTATTTCCGCACCGAACTCGATGTCGAGGACGGCGATGTCAGCGTGCGCGGACTCGACGGATCGAGCGCGCGATGAATCCCGTCCTGCTCAAGTACTACAGCCAGGAGCTCGCGCATCTGCGCGAGATGGGCGCCGAGTTTGCGCAGGCGTTTCCGAAGGTCGCCGCACGGCTCGGCCTCGAGCGCTTCGAGTGTGCCGACCCCTATGTCGAGCGTCTGCTCGAAGGCTTCAGCTTCCTGGCGGCCAGGGTGCAGATGCGGCTCGATGCGCAGTATCCCCGCTTCGCGCAGCATTTGATGGAAGTGTTGTTTCCGCAGTATCTCGCGCCTATTCCGTCGATGGTCGTCGCGCAATTCGCGCCCGACTTTTCGCACCCGAGTCTCGCCCGCGGGGTTAGCGTGCCGCGGCACACAGCGCTCGTCGGACAGCTCGACAAGCACGACACGACGCGATGCGAATATCGGAGCGCACACGAACTGACGCTGTGGCCCCTCGAGCTCGTCCACGCGCGTTATGCGCCCGACAGCGGGGCGCTTGGCCACGTCTCCGGGGCCCGATCGCCGCGGCCGCGCGCGGCACTGCATCTGCGGTTTCAAGCACATGGCGTGGACGCGGTGAGCGCGTTGCCCCTGGATACCTTGCCGATCTACTTGCGCGGAAGCGACAACGCAGCCGTGCGCATCTACGAGCAATTGACGGGCCATGTCGTCGGCGCGTATGTCGTGCCGGTCGGCTCGTCGGTGCCTTGCGCGGTGTTGCCGGCGAATTGCGTGGTCCCGACGGGTTTGTCCGACGAACAGGCGCTGCTGCCGAATGCCGCTCAATCGTTCTCGGGTTTCCGCTTGTTGCAGGAGTACTTCGCGTTTGCCCAGCGCTTCTTGTTCGTCGAGCTGCAAGGCCTGCGTCAGGCGCTGCGCAGTTGCGACGGGACGGCGTTCGAACTCGTCCTCTTGCTCGATGCGCACGACTCGACGCTCGAATCGACGATCGATACCTCGCAGTTCGCGCTGTACTGCACGCCGGCGGTCAATCTCTTCGAGCGCAGGACCGACCGCATCTGGGTGACCGACGAGCAGTTCGAATATCACGTCGTGGCGGATCGCACGCGACCGATCGATTTCGAGATCCACTCGATCGTCGGCGTCGACGGCTATCGCATGGGTGCGATGGAGCCGAGGCGCTTCGATCCGCTTTATCGCGTGCGCGGCGGCGAAGCGGGGCGCGACGGCGCGTACTACCAGGTGCGGCGTGAAACGCGCCTGCCATCGGAGCAGGAGCGCCGGCTCGGGACTCGTTCGCGTTATGTCGGCAGCGAAGTCTACATCGCGCTCGTCGACGGCGCGGAGCAACACCTGCCGATCGACTTGAATCAGCTCGGGGTAAACGCACTTTGCACGAACCGGGACCTGCCGTTGCGCATGCGCGTGGGTGCGGGGGCGACCGATTTCGTGTGTGGCGAGCCCATGCCGGTCGAGTCTGTGCGTTGCATCGCTGGGCCGAGCGAACCGCGCGGCGCGCTCGCGCAAAGCGACGATGTGGTCTGGCGTCTCGTCGATGGACTATCGGCCAACTACCTCCCGCTGACGGAGAACCTCGGCTTCGACGACGACCGCTTGGCGGCGCAGGCAAGGGCGCGCGCACTGCGCGATCTGCTGAGCCTGCATTGCAGGCAAGACGATGACGTCGCGAAGCGCCAGATCATGTCGATCGAGCGCCTGAGTGCGCGGCCCGTGACGCGCCGTCTACCGATAGCCGGGCCGACCGCCTTCGGCCGCGGTCTCGAGATCGCGGTCGAGTTCGCCGATTCGCCGTTTGCCTATGAGGGCGGTTTTCTCTTCGGCGCGGTGTTGCAGGCGTTCTTCGCCTTTTATGTGTCCATCAACCATTTCACCGAGACGGTCGTGCGCACGGCCGGCCGTGGCGAAGTGATGCGATGGGCGCCGAGAGCCGGACAATGCGCGATCCTCTGACGACGATGCGCCGCATCGGCGCCGCCGCAGCGCGCTTCGAATTCATCGCGGCGCTGCGCCTCATCGAGGCGGCCTACCGCGACAAGCCGCGTATCGGCCGCGCACTGCGCGTGGCCGACGAACCACTGAGGCTCAGTCAGAACGCCGATCTCGCGTTTCGCGGCAAGGAAATCACCGGAGCGGGCGTGTCCCCCTCGGGCGGCGTTCCGCGTGTGGCAGTCAACACGGGATTGCTCGGTCCGCAAGGACCCATGCCGCTGCACTTCACCGAGTACGTTCGAGAGCGCTGGTTGCGCGCCGGCGATGCGACATGGACCGCATTTCTCGACGTCTTTCATCATCGGGTGCTGAGCCTGCTTTATCGGGCCCGCGTGGCGAGCGAACCCGTGATTGCACTCGATCGTCCGGACGACGACGCGTTCGCGCGCAGCGTCGGAAGCCTTGCCGGGTTCGGCCGCGCGACGCTGCGCGACGGCACGCGTCTCGATGCCCGGGCGTTGCTTTACTTCGGGGGCTTGCTGACCGGGCGAACGCGGCATGCGAGCGGGCTCGCGACATTGCTCGCCACGTACTTCGGCGTACCCGTTTCGATCGAGCAGTTCGCGGGCCGGTGGGTCGCATTGCCCGATGAGGCGTTGGCTCCGTTGGGGTCGCGAGGCGCGGTCTCGCTCGGACGAGGACACCTGCTCGGACGCCGTATCTGGGACCGTCAGCATGGGGTGCGCATCGTCATGGGTCCCGTCGACGATGCGACGCGCCGGGTGCTGGAGCCGGGCACGCCCCAGTTCGCCGAACTCGTCGAATGGGTTCGTCTTTATACCGGCGGCATGCTCGACTGGGATGTCGAGATCCGCTTGAACGCCGATGTGCCGGTACCCATGCGTCTTGCGCGAAACACACGTCTTGCGCGCGAGACCTGGCTTGGCCGGTCGCGTTCCGCGTCGCGCGGCGGTTCGCCGTCGCTGCACTTTCGCGGCGACGTTGCAACGCCGTGCTCACATTGAGGGGATTCGTTATGGCAGAAATTCGTCGGGTGGCGCTTTTCGGCAAGCTTGGCACGCTGGCCTATCGCACGATCGAGAGCGGCACCGTCTTTTGCAAGCTGCGCGGCAATCCGAACGTCGAACTCGCGCACTGGCTGCACCAGATTCTGCAAGACCAGGACTCCGATCTGCATCGGATCGTGCGCCGCTTCGGTCTTGGCAGGGCGGCGCTGGCGCGCGATCTCACCGAAGCACTCGACGCGTTGCCGCGCGCTGCAGATGGTGTCATCGATCTGTCGCCGCGTGTCGAGGAAGCGGTCGAGCGCGCCTGGGTCTACGCGTCGCTGCTGTTTGGCGCCGACGAAGTACGCACGGGGCATCTGCTCGTGGGGTTGCTCAAGACGCCGTCGCTCCATCGCGACCTCGTCGGCATTTCGCCGGAATTCAAACGGATCGATTGCGAGGCGTTGACTGGCGAATTCGACGCCCTCCTGCGGGAGTCGCCGGAAGCCTCTGGCAGCGCAGCGGGTACGCGCATCGACGCGGTGCCCGGGGAGGCGAGCGGTGCGATCGCGCCGGCGCCGATGGGCAAGCAGCAGGCGCTCGCGCGCTACACCGTCGATTTCACCGCGTTTGCGCGCGAAGGCAAGCTCGACCCGATCGTCGGGCGCAGCGACGAAGTCCGTCAGATCATCGACATCTTGCTGCGGCGGCGTCAGAACAACCCCATCCTCACGGGGGAGGCGGGTGTCGGCAAGACGGCGGTCGTCGAAGGGCTCGCCCAGCGCATCGTGTCGGGCAGCGTGCCGCCGCCCTTGCGAGGCGTGAGCCTGCGCGCGCTCGATGTCGGGCTGCTGCAAGCCGGCGCGAGCATGAAGGGCGAGTTCGAGCAGCGCTTGAGACAGGTGATCGAAGAGGCGCAGCAAGCTCGGCCGCCCGTCATTCTTTTCATCGATGAGGCGCATACGCTGATCGGCGCGGGCGGCGCCGCCGGCACCGGCGACGCGGCGAATCTGCTCAAGCCGGCGCTCGCGCGCGGTACGCTGCGCACGATTGCGGCGACCACCTGGGCCGAATACAAGCGGTATATCGAAAAGGACCCGGCGCTCGTTCGTCGTTTTCAGCCCGTCGTCATACGCGAGCCCGATGAGCCGAAGGCGCTCGCGATGTTACGCGGCCTCGTGCCGGCGATGGAGGCGCATCACGGCGTGCTCGTGCTCGACGAAGCGCTGCATGCCGCCGTCTCGCTGAGCGCCCGCTATATCGCCGATCGGCAATTGCCGGATAAGGCGGTGAGCCTCATCGATACCGTTTGCGCCCGTGTCGCCGCGAGTCACCATGCCACCCCGCCGGCGCTGGAACATGCGCGCGAAACCATCGCGGCACTCGAAGCGGAGCGCGAGTCGATCGAGCGCGAGACGGCGTGGGGTGCCGATCGCGAAGCGCGTGCGAAGGCGGTGGCCGAGCGTCTCGCCGCGGAACGGGGAAGCGCCGAGGCGCTCGCCGCCCGTTGGCAGCGGGAAAGCGCGCTGGTCGAGACGATACGCGAGCTGCATCGGCGCCTTTGCGATCTGTCCAAAGTGCCCGAAGAGATCGATGCAGTCGAAGCGGAATCGTTTGACGCCGAAGCCTTGAACGAAACCCACGCGCCCCACGCCGCCCCTACGCAGCGGGAGGCGCTCGTCGCGCTTGGCCGCGCGGAACGCGAGCTGCGGGCCACGCAGGGTGACGCACCGCTCGTCATGGCCTGCGTGGACCGTCATGCGGTGGCCGCCGTCGTCCAGGATTGGACCGGTATTCCAGTCGGGCGCATGGTGGGTGATGAAGTCGAAACGCTGCTCGATCTCGCGCGGCGCCTCGATGCGCGCATCGTCGGTCAACCTCACGCGACAGCGCGCATCGCACGTTGCATTCAGACCGCTCGCGCGGGACTCAACCGTCCCGGCCGTCCCGTTGGCGTGTTTTTGCTCGCCGGACCGTCCGGCGTCGGCAAAACCGAAACGGCGCTTGCGCTGGCCAGCGAGCTCTATGGGGGCGAGCACAACCTCATCACGATCAACATGAGCGAGTACCAGGAGGCGCATACGGTATCGACGTTGAAGGGCGCACCGCCCGGATATGTCGGCTATGGCGAGGGCGGTGTGCTGACCGAGGCCGTGCGTCGCCGGCCGCATAGCGTCATTCTGCTCGACGAAGTGGAGAAGGCGCATCGCGACGTGCACGAGGTGTTCTATCAGGTATTCGACAAAGGTTGGATGGAGGACGGCGAAGGGCGGGTGATCGATTTCCGCAACACGCTCATCCTGCTGACCAGCAATGTCGGAACCGAACTCATGATGCGCGCCTGTGCCGATGCCGCATCCATGCCTTCTGAGCAGCAACTCGCGGCGGCGCTGCGCGCCCCGTTGCTGCGCGTATTCGCACCGGCGCTGCTCGGCCGGATGACGACGATTCCGTATTACCCGCTCGATGAAGCGGCGCTGCGCACGATCGTCGGACTTCAGCTTGCACGGGTGCAAGACCAGATGGATAGGCAGCACGCCATTGCGTTGAGTTTCGACGAAGGCGTCGTGACCTGGATCGTCGGACGGTGCGATGAAAACGACAGCGGTGCGCGTCTCGTCGATGCAGTCATCGCTCAACGGCTGTTGCCGGAAATCGGGCAGGCGCTGCTCGCGCGGCAAAGAGGCGGAACGCGAATCGAGCGGGTGGAGGTGACCGTCGCCGACGACGCGATTCGGTGCACGTTTTTCTGATCGAAACCGACAGCCGACTTCGGTTGGGGAAAGGAGAATTTTCATGGCTCAGCAAGTCGTTGCAGGTGCAATGATGAAGTGCTCGTTCGGTCTTGCGCCTTCGGTGCTCAACGTGCTGCCGGAAGCGCGGGTCATCGTCGAAGGACGCCCCGCCGCGTCGATCATGGATTCGAAGCCGCTCATCAACATTCCGACGTTCGGGATGTGCAATGCGCCGACGAATCCGGAGGTCATCGCGGCGACGGCGGCGGCGCTCGGCACGCCCACGCCCGCACCCTGTGTGCCGGCGACGGTCGCGCCCTGGGTGCCGGGCGCGCCGAATGTACTGGTGGGCGGATTTCCCGCCCTGACGAACGAGTCCGTATGTATGTGCACCTGGCTGGGCGCGATCACGATAGACCTCGCGGGCAGCCTGCGCACGATGGTGCCGTAAGCGCCGGATCGGCGGGCGCCAAACCGATGAATCGACGTTTCAACCGCGGCGGACACTGATATGGAGATCGAGCTCAAAAGCAGCGTGGGTGGCGACACCTTGCGTCTGGTCCGCATGCGTGGAAGCGAAGCGCTCGCCACGCCGTTCGAATTCGAGCTCGAGCTCGCGAGCGATGCCGCCAATATCAGCACCCATGACCTCGTCGGCACGACGCTCTCGCTCGCAATCGAGGCCGTCGGCGGCATGCGCGAGTTCAATGGGATCGTCGCGCGTGTCGGCCTCGTCGATTACGGTGTCGACGAGAGCGGCACACATCGGGTCGGCTACCAGGCGACGGTTCGCCCACGCCTGTGGTTGCTCACGCGCGGCGCGCACTGCCGCTTTTTTCATGATCTGTCGGTGCCGGAGATCGTCGGCAGACTGCTCGACGACTACAGCGTCGATTACGAAAGCCGATGTACCGCCAGCTATCCGAAGCTCGCGCACTGCGCGCAGTACCGCGAGACCGATTTCGACTTCTTCTCCAGGCTGCTGGAGCGCGAAGGAATCTACTACTACTTCGAACATCGCGGTGGTAAGGACATCCTGGTGCTCGCCGATGCGCCGAGCGCGCACGAGCCGATCGCGAACTACGGGACGATCTCGTTTCAGCCGTGGGTGACCGGTGGGCAGCCGATGACCGAGTCGGTCTATCGATGGTCGTTCGAAGAAGAGCTTGCGGCGGGCACGAGCGAGGTGAATGCGTTCGACTTCAAGAAAGCCCGCTCGAGCGAAAACCAGGGCTTGCTCGCACGTGCGTCGTCGAAGGAGGGCCGCAGTGCGTACGTCCTCGCTGACTATTCGCCCGGCTATGCCGCGCAAAGCGACGGACATCGCTACGCTCAGACGCTTGTCGAGGCTCACCAGGCTCAGGCCGTCTGTGCAGTGGGCCGGGCCAGCGCGCGCGGCGTGCACCCCGGCGGGACGTTTTCGCTGACGGGCTACCCGCGCGCGGATCAAAACGCGGAGTATCTCGTAGTCGCAGCGGAGTATGAACTCGGCGCGATCGATGCGCTCGCATCGATGCCCGGTGCCGCTTCGTCCGAGCCGCTGTTCGACTGTGAGTTCGTCGCCATCCGCAAGAGCCGGCCGTATCGGCCGCAACGGCGCACGCCGCTCCCGCATACGGGCTTGCAAACTGCGATCGTCGTCGCCCCCGAGGGCGACCAGACGGCTGCGAGCGCCTATGTGCAGGTGAAAGTGCAGTTCCACTGGGAGCAGTTCAACCCGCCAAAAGACAGCGAGCGCATGCAGCGATGCTGGGTGCGCGTCGCACAGGGCTGGGCGGGCAAGGCATGGGGTGCCATGTTCGTGCCTCGTGTGGGGCAGGAAGTGGTGGTCGCATTTCTCGACGGCGACCCCGATCACCCGCTCATCGTCGGCAGCGTTTACAACAGCACGAACGAGACCCCATATCAGTTACCCGCGAACAGCGGTGTTTCCACGATCAGGACGAAGGCGATCGTTGGCTCCGAGCGCAACGAAGTGCGCTTCAACGACAAGGACCTGCAACTGCTGTTGTACACCGGCGGCCGCCACGATACCTACGTCAAGAAGGACGACCTCACGTGGGTGGGAGGGTCGCAGCACACGATCGTGCGCGGCAAGCAACTGGTGAAGGTGGGATCTCAACACCTGAGCGTCATCGGTTCGCAAAACGTGAAAGTCGATGGCAGCGCGTCGCTTCAGGCGGAGGCGAACGTGGTCCACAAAGCGGGCATGACCTACGCCGCGAGCGCCGAACTCGTTTCGATTTCCGGCGGTGCGACCGTTTGCATCGAAGCGAGAGCGCTGCTGACGCTCAAGGTCGGGGAGAGCTTCGTCGCGATCAGCCCCGCCGGGGTACAGATTTCGGGGCCGATCGTCGGCTTGAACAGCGGCGGCTCGGCTGGCTCGGGCGCGAATGCCTCGCCCGAATCGCCGAGCGCGCCGGACAAAGCCGACGACGGCTCGTCCATCAAATGAGGCCCGCCATGACCTCAACGCTTCCGAAATGCGTCGACGCGCTCGATCCATCGCGCTCGACATCGCGGCTGTTGGCCGGTTCGCCGTTTCTCGCGCGTGGCGCATCCGTGGTGGCCGCGCGCGACCCGCTCGGGCTCGGCACGCCTGCGACGGGTGGGGCCGTCGCAGAGGTGTCGAATGCGGCACGCGCCGATCACGCACCGCCTCAGCGTCAGGGTTTTCGCCTGCCGGTCTGCGAGCGCGCCACGCCTGCACGGGAGAGCGCAGATGAATAGCGCTCGGCGATGCCTGCAGGCGGTGACGATCGTCATTTCGGCGGCCCTTGCGGGATGTGCGAGTCCCGTTCCGCGCTCGCAGGCGACGCTTTCCGTGACGATTCATGCGTCGCCGACACTCAATCCCGACGATGAGGGTCGGCCGACGCCCGTGACCGTCCGGATCTACGAGTTGCGTGCGAGAGATGCGCTCGATCGCGCGACATTCTTCGAACTGTACGACCACGACGCACGCGTGCTCGAGGGCGCGCTGCTGCGGCGCGCCGAGATCACGGTGAGCCCGGGCGAGACGGTGCCGCTCGTGCGTTTGCTCGATCCGGCGACGCGCGCCGTCGCCGTCGTGGCGGCGTACGAACGCATCGACGATGCAAAGTGGCGCGCCTCGGTGACGCTCGGCAGCGCGGGCGCCGTCGAATTGACGGCGACGCTCGGTAGTTCGGCGGTGACGCTGGCCGATACGACACCGGCTCATCCCGCGCCGAAACGCGGACTCGTGACGCGCTGGATGGGTCCGGTCTGGAAGGCCGCGACGAGCATGTTCGGGGGCGCAAACGAACGACCGCCGCCGAACGCGATAGGAAACGGAGATCATCATGACGTGGAATAACCGGGTGGTCTGGTCCGAGGGCATGCTGTTGCAACAGCAGCATCTTCAGCAGCAAGACCGCTACTGGCTCAGTCAGATCGATTCGCGCTGGGGCACGCGGCGGCACTACGGGTGGGGCTTTTGGAAGCTCGCCATCGACGAGGCGCAATTGGGCCTCGGCAAGGTGGCGCTGACGGCGTGCGAGGGCATCATGCCCGACGGAACCGCGTTCGTGCTCCCGCTCGACGACGAGCTGCCGCTGCCGCTCGACGTTCCCGAGACACGCCGCGACGCGCTGGTCGTGCTGGCGCTGCCGCTCAGGCGGCCCGGCGTGGCGGAGATGGCGAGCGAGCAGAAGACGGCCGGCGAGAGCTATGCCCGCTACCGCCGCGAAGCGTGCGTCGTCGTCGACAACAACGAGGACTCGCGCGAAGGCACGGAGATGGAGGTGGGCAAGCTGCGGTTGTCGCTCGCATTTGCCGACGACGTGACGCAGGCGTATGCCGTGCTCGGCGTTGCGCGTGTCGTCGAGTGCAGCGAGGCGAACGGCGTCGTACTCGATCGCGGGTATGTGCCGCCGTGCCTCGATTATCGCGTCGCCGGCCGACTCGCGGCGTTGATCGAGGAGCTGGCCGGCATGCTTCGGCAGCGCGGCGACGCATTGGCCGCGCGCCTCGCTCAGCCGGGGGCCAACGGCGCGGCCGAGATCGCCGATTTTCTGCTGCTGCAGCTCGTCAATCGCAACGAGCCGCTCATGCGACATCTCGCGAGCGTCAAGGGCCTGCATCCCGAGGCACTCTTTCGGGAACTGCTGCAACTGGCGGGCGAGTTGGCGGGCTTCACTGCGAGCGGTCGCCGCGCGGCGATAAGTGCGCCATACCGTCACGACGCGCTCGCCGACACCTTCGCGCCGCTCGCCGACGAACTGCGTCGATCGCTCAGTCTGGTGATGGAGCCGCAGGCGGTCGCGATCGGCCTCGAGCAATCGCAGTTCGGCGTCAGCATCGCGCGCGTGCCCGATACGCGGCTGCTGAAGACCGCCGAGTTCGTGCTCGCGGTGAAGGCGGAGATGGCGACGGAAGCGCTCTCGATGGCGCTGCCTGCGCAAACGAAGGTGGGCCCGGTCGAGCGGATTCACGATCTGGTCAATCTGCAACTGCCGGGCGTCGCCTTGCGCAGATTGCCGGTGGCGCCGCGTCAATTGCCGTTTCGCGCCGGCTATTGCTATTTCGCGCTCGACACGTCCGACGACTCATGGCCGCAGATCGTGGCATCGGCCGCAATCGCGCTGCATGTCGCCGGTGACTTTCCTGGCTTGGAGGTGCAGCTGTGGGCGATTCGACCATGATCGAGAATATGAGCCTGCCGCCGGCTCCCGCGTTGGATCCCGCTGCGGGCGAAAGCGGAGCCGCCACGATGGCGGCCGAGAAACAGGTGGCGCCGGAAGAAACGCGTATCGATGCGGAGTTGCTGCCGTTATCCGAGGCCCATCGTCGGGCCGCGCTCGCATCGGGGCTGAATCCGCTCGTCGGTGCCGCGCACGCGCTCATCGAGGCAGGCGCGGCGCTGCGCGACACACGCGCGGCCCAGCCGCTGGAACCGCTGCGCGCGCGTCTCGCCGGGATGATCGAGACCTTCGGCGACGAAACGACCGCCAAAGGCATCGATGCCGAAACCGTTGCGCTCGCGCGTTACTGCCTGTGCACGTTCATCGACGAGACGATTGCCGCAACGTCATGGGGCGGTGGCGCCTGGGCCGCAAGAAGCCTGCTGGTGACGTTTTTCGGCGAAGCGTCGGGCGGCGAGCGCTTCTTCACGATACTGCACGGGCTTTCGCAGGAGCCGCGACGCCATCTCGATGCGCTCGAACTGCTGTTCGTCATCTTGTCGCTGGGCATGGCGGGGCGCTATCGATTGATGCCACGCGGCCACGCCGAACTCGAGCGCGTTCGGGACACACTGCGCCGCCTCATCGTGGCCGAACGCGGCCGAGTGCGCGCGCCGCTTTCGCCCCAATGGCAGGCCGATCATGCGCCGCTACCGCGGCGGCGGTACGTCAACGGCACGGCGCTGGCGCTGTCGGGCGTACTCGTTTTTCTCGCCGCACTGGGGGCCGTATTCGACCACCGGCTGCAGGAGCAAGCGCAGCCCGTGATTCATTCGCTGCGCTCCGTGCGTCTTGCCACTGCCGCGCCGCGGCCTGCGGCCGCACCCGCGGTGACTGAAACCGCCTTACGCGAGAGGCTGAGCGCGCTGCTCGCGCCCGAGATTGCCAGCCAACGCGTGACGGTGGGTGGAACATCCGATCGTGCCGTCATCACGCTGCTCAGCGACGGCGTCTTCGCGTCGGGACGCGCGACGGTACGGCCCGACGACGTGCCGCTGATCCGGCGTATCGGCGCGGCGCTCGACGGCACCGCGGATCGCGTGATCGTCGTCGGGCACACGGACGATCGACCACCGCTTGCGAGCGGGCAAAGCAACTGGCAGCTCTCGCTTGCACGCGCGTCCTCCGTCGTCGAGCTGCTGCGCGAAGAAGCAGGCAGGCCCGAGCGCTTTCTCGCGCAAGGACGCGGCGCGCTCGATCCGATCGCGTCGAACGATTCCGCCGCGGGACGCGCGCGCAACAGGCGTGTCGTCATCACCGTGCTTGCGCCGGGCGCGGCCTTATGAGTGCGCGACGGGCAGTGTCCGCCGCGCTTGTCGGAGATGAGAAAAGTGATCCCTCGCATAGTTGAACGCGTGAGCTGGCGTACATTCGCTGCGGCCTTGGCGATGCTCCTCGGACTCACGCTGATTTGGCATCAGGCGCCGCGCGTCGGCTACAACGGCCGCACGCCGTTTGCCAGCCCGTCGGCACGCGCGTGGCTCGTGGTTGCGCTCTTCGCATGCTGGGCGGCATTCGCGCTCGGGCGTTGGCTCGTGCAATGCCTGCGCGATATACGTATCGTGCGCAAGGCGCCGCGCAACGAAACGCAGGACCATAGCCAGGCGCAGGCCGATGCAGCCTCGGCCGACACGGCAAGACGCACGCGGGCGGCGCTCGAGCGCAGCTTTCGCCGCGCGCTCGCGCTGATCCGCGGCAACGGGTTGCCGGGCGCCGGCCATTGGCGCGCGCGCAAGCTGCCGTGGTATCTCGTGCTCGGCGAGCACGGCACCGGCAAGAGCGCGATGCTGGAGGCGAGCGGGCTCGAATTTTCGCATGAGCGTGCGCTTGCGGAGGTCGACGACGATCTTGCGCCGTACCGCTGGTGGCTCGCCAACGAGGCGATCCTGATCGAAGCCTCGCCGCACGGGCACGACGCAAAAGACGGCTGGCAAGCGTTGCTGCGCAAGCTCCGGCAAACCCGGCGGATGCGCGCGATCGATGGCGCCATCGTCACGGTCGACGCAGGCTGGCTGGACGACAGCGCCGCATCGATACGCGAGCGCATCGATGCGATGCATCGCACCTTCGGCATTCGCTTTCCGGTTTATGTCGTCGTGACGCGATGCGACCGGCTGCCGGGTTTCGAGCCGTTTTTTGAATCGCTGGACGAGGGAGCGCGGGCTCAGGTGTGGGGCACGACGTTCGAGGTCGATAGCGACGCGGGCTCGCCGCTCTCATCTTTCGGCAGCCGGTTCGATGCGCTCGTGCGCCGGCTGCAGGCGCGAGTCGTCGAATCGTTGCCGTCGTCCGGCGAACCGGGGCTCAGTGCGGCGATCTACGGGTTTCCCGTGCGATTCGCTGCGCTCGGTCCGTCGTTGCGCGGCTTTTTGCAGGAGGCGTTCGGTGCGTCGCCGTACATGGACGACGCCATGCTGCGCGGCGTCTACTTCACGGCGGCTCCGCCGGCCGCCTGCGAGAGTCGTGGCGAGCGCAGCGGCCGGCGGCGCGGCTACTTCATCGAGCGGCTTTTGCGTGAAGTCGTGTTTCGCGAGGCAGGCCTCGCAGGCCGGCGGCTTCCGTCGACGCGCCGGCAGCGCGTCGCGCGCCGGGCGACTTGGGCCGCTATCGCCCTTGGCACGCTCGTTGTGGCTGCGTGCCTCGCGATCAGCTACGAACGCAATCTCGCATCGATAGCGGCCCTCGAGCGCGCGGACCTGAGGTTGACTCAGCTGGCCCGCGTCGGCGTGGACTCGGACGCGCCGGCTTCGATGCTGCCGGTGCTCGATGCCGCGAGGAATCTGCCGCTCGGTTATGCGCAGCGCGACGCGCGCGTGCCGCTCGCCTCCCGCTTCGGGCTGAGCCAGAGCGAGCAGCTCGGCACCGCTGCCAGCTTGCGGTACCAGGCGTTGCTGCGCGCGACGATCGAGCCGTTCGTCGCGCGACGGCTCGCTCGCGCATTGGCGGCTCCGGGCCTCGATGCGGGGGCTCGCTACGCTGCGCTGCGCGTTTATCTAATGCTGGGCGATCGAGCCCACTTCGATGCCTCCGCGGTACGGACATGGGCCGCCAGCGACGCGCGCTCGCTGCCGCTCACCGACGCGCAGCGAGCCGATTGGCTCGAGCATGTCGACGCGCTCTTCGGGACGGGCAGCTTCGAGGCCGACCTGCCGCTCAATGCGGAGCTCGTCGGGAGCGCGCGTGCCTCCATCGGTACCGTTCCGGTGGCCGAGCGCGTCTTCGACACGATACGTCCCGAGCTCGAAGAAGCGATGCCGCAGCCGCTTTCGGTCGACATGATGGGCGGCGACGACGCGGGGCTCGTCCTCATTCGCAAAAGCGGCAAGCCGCTGACCGACGGCGTGCCGGGGGCCTACACGCGCCAAGGCTACGCGCGGTATCTGGGGTTGCGCGAGGAGACCTTGCAAGCGCTCGATCGCAATGCCTGGGTGATGGGCGGCATCATGGCACCGGCGGGCGATCCCGCACGCCGGGCGATGCTGAGCGGCGACATTGACCGCTATTATTTCGACCGTTACATCGCGGCATGGGACGGCATCCTGAACGACGTCTCGCTGCGGCCGCTGCCGAAAGGAAGTGACGGCGCGTCGATCGTGAAATTCCTGGCACGGCCGGATTCGCCGCTGCGCACGTTTTTGATGACGGCGGCCACGCAAACGACGCTGGCCGGCGATGCGACTGGTGCCCTCGATGGCGGTAAGGGCCCGGGGCATGCGACGCAATCGATATGGCGGACCATGCTCGCGCGTGCCGGAACGATCTTCGGCTCAGGGCGTGCCAAGCATGCTACGTCGGCGAATGGGCCCGCGCCGGGGGCTTCGGGGGCGCCTGGGGCGGATGGTCGGCCCACGGATGGCCGGCCCGTGGACCGCCATTTCGAAGCGTTGCATCGGTTCGTGGCCTCGGGCCGTGACGCTCAACCGTCCGCGCTCGATGAGGTGCAGCGCGAGCTTGCCGCGGCAGGCGCTTTTCTCGACGCCGTCGACGCCGCCCATGCGAATGGCCTCCCCGCGCCGCCGGGCGATGCGCTCACGGCACTCGATCAAGCCGCGCTCGGTGTGCCGCAACCGATGGCCGGCATGTTGCGCGGACTCTCCGCAAGCGGTACCGCGGCGACGCTTGCCGGCGAGCGGTTGCGCCTCGACGCGCTATGGCGCGCGAGCGTCGCGCCTTTCGGTCACGCCGCGCTGGACGGACGCTATCCGTTCGTGAGGACGTCGCAAGTCGACGTAACGCTCGACGATTTCACGCGCGTATTCGGCCCCGGCGGTCTCATCGATACGTTTTTCCGCAACAACGTGCAGCAGTATGTCGATATGTCCACGCCCCACTGGAGCTGGAAACCGTCGGCGAAAGCGCTGGGCATGTCGGCGAAGACGCTCGAGATGTTCCGCGAAGCGGCGGCGATTCGCGACGCGTTCTTTCCGGACGGCAGCCGGACGATGCAGGTGCGCTTCGCGCTCACGCCCGAATCGATGGATCCTGCGTTGACGCGTTTCGTGCTGACGCTCGCCGGTAAAACACTCGACTATCAGCACGATCCGCGACGCGCCGTCTCGTTCGACTGGCCCGGCGCAGCCGCACCACAGCCCACGCGAATCGACTTCGCACCCGCGGCGGCCGGCGGGCGCAGCGCGGTCGATGCGCAGGGCCAGTGGGGCCTGTTTCGCTTGCTCGACCTGGGCAAGCTGACACGCAAGCGGGCCGACAGCTTCGATCTGAGCTTCGATCTCGGCGGCAGAAAAGTGTCGCTCGATCTCGCGGCCAGCAGCGTCGTCAATCCGTTCGCATTGGACGCGCTGAGCAAGTTCCAGCTTGTCGATACGCTCTAATCATAGCGTGCCGGAGCGCGCCTGAAGCGCGTACCCAGGGAACCGCTCGGGGTCCGCGCGTTACTCAATGCGCTATGGATATCAATCATGCTCAGGGTGGACCGCGCATAGTCTTCGCGCGCACGCTCGAATGGCTGCATCGATTCGGCGCGCGCAGCGATGCCGTCGTGGCTATCATCGTCGCGCTTGTCGTGTTCATGATGGTGCTGCCGTTGCCGACGCCGGTCATCGACGCGCTCGTCGCACTCAATATCGCGACAGCGCTGTTGCTCATCGCGCTTTCGCTCTATCTGCCGAATGCGGTCGCCTTCTCGAGCTTCCCGGCGGTGCTGCTGTTGACGACGCTCTTCAGGCTCGGCCTCGAGATCAGCACGAGCCGTTCGATTCTGATGCACGCCGACGCAGGGGCGATCGTCGAGACATTCGGCCGGTTCGTCGCCGGCGATCACGTCGTCGTCGGTGCCATCGTGTTCTTCATCGTGGCGGTCGTGCAGTTCGTCGTCATCACCAAGGGGGCCGAGCGCGTGGCGGAGGTGGCCGCGCGTTTTTCGCTCGACTCGATGCCGGGACGGCAAATGGCCATCGATGCCGACGTGCGCGCCGGCCTCGCGCGCCCGGACATGGTGGCGCACCTGCGCGCGGAGCTTGCGCGCGAAAGCCGGATGCACGGCGCCATGGATGGCGCCATGAAGTTCGTGAAGGGCGATGCGGTGGCGGGATTCGTGATCGTGATCGTCAACCTGACGGCGGGCATGGCCATCGGCGTCGTCTACAAGGACATGACGGTTGGCGAGGCGCTTCATCGCTATGCCGTGTTGACCATCGGCAACGGTCTGATGGCGCAAATCCCGGCGCTGTTGATCTCGATCGCCGCGGCTGTCCTCATCACGCGCGGTGGTGAGGCGCAGACGCCGCAGGGCACGACGCTTGGCCGCGAAGTGCTCGGCCAGATGCGGGCGGCGCCGGCGGCATGGATCGTCGCCGGCACCGTTGCGGCAGCGTTTGCCGCCGTACCCGGGATGCCGTGGATAGCATTCGCGCTCGTCTCGGCATCGATGCTCGGCTTCGGTGCGCTCGGCCTGCGCCGCGAGCGGGCCGGCGTCGATTCCCGCCGCAAGGACGAGCCGGAAATGCACCCGGATTCGCCGATCCCTGACGAATGTGACATGCGGCAGATCGTGCCGATACGGCCGATCGTCGTATTCATCTCGGAGCACATGGCCGGCGACGAGCGGTTCGCTCGATTCGAGCGCGCCGCGCGGCGCGCGCGCAACCGGCTCGTGCTGCATCATGGCATGACCGTGCCGAACATCGACATCCAGCGTGTGCGCCGGCTCGAAGGCGATGCCTACGAAGTGGCCATTCACGAGGTTGTTGCCGCGGATGGACGCTTTCATTGCGACAGCCTGTGTGTCAGGGAAGAGGCGATATCGGACGACGCGCTTCGCGTACATGCGGTTGCGCAGCGCTACCCGCTCATTGCGAAGGCGGTGTGGATCGAACGCGAGCGTTGGATAGACGCCGGCGCGCTCGCATCGGGCATCGGTGCCGTCGACTATTTCGAGCGGCTCGTCACGCAGGTGCTGCATCGTCATGCAGCGCGCTTCGTCGGGATCCATGAAGCGCAACTCGTGTTCGGCTGGCTTCAGCGCGAAACGCCGGCCGCGGCCAAGGAGCTGGCGCAGGTGATGCCGCTGCCACGTTTCGCCGAAGTGTTGCGGTTGCTCGTCGGCGAGCGCGTGTCGATTCGCAACGTACGCGTCATCGTCGAGACGCTCGTCGGTTGGGCGCCGAGGGAGAAGGACACGGCGATGCTCGCCGAACATGTGCGCCTCGCGCTCCAGGCGCAGATATGCCAGGAATTTGCGCGCGACGGCATACTTCACGCGGTACTCGTCGATCGCGCGCTCGAAGACACGTTGCGCGCTTCGCTGCAACAGAGCGCGCAGGGATGGACGTTTGCGATCGATCCCGAGACGGCCGGGTACTTGCTGACGCGTGCGGCCGAGCTATGCCGGCCGCCGGACGAGCATGGCGCGACACCGGTCGTGCTGACGGCACAGGACTTGCGCCGCCCGCTGCGGCTCTTGCTGCGCGACGAAGTGTTCGACGCCTATGTGCTGGCCTATACGGAAGTGACGCCGACGCAGCGTGTGCGCGCAGTGGGGACGATCTCGCGCGATGCGGCGTGATCACATCTCGGCTCGTTCGTCGAAGAAGAGATCGTCGATTTCGATCGGTTCGGTGCAGCGTGCATCGAGGGTATCGAGTTTGTCCACAAGCCGGTAGACGACCGCCACAGCGCGATAGCAATCCGCGGGAATCGTGGCTTCGACCTGGACGTCGGCGTGAAGCCGCCGTGCGAGCTTGCGGAAGTGGAAAACGGGAATCTCGGTCAGATGTGCCGCGTCGATCATCTGCCGGGCGACTTCATCCACGCCTTTGGCAACGACGACGGGCACCGATTGCGTTTTGCCGTCGTAGTGGAGCATGACGGCAATATGCTCCGGATTCGTCACGAGCGCGCGGCCCGAACGAGGCGCATCGAGCGTCGGGCCGGCCGGGGCCAGCAATGCCTCGATGAGCGCCGAGCGCAAGCGCGCCCGGACTTGCGGGTCGCCGGCGGTCTGCTTCAGTTCCTCTTTCATGTCGCGATGCGACATGCGCAGTCCGCGCCGATGATGGCGTTTCGCGAGCCACACGCTGGCGAATGCGGGAGCGGCGAGCGCGGCCAGCAGCACGCGGATCACGAAGTGGGCGGTTTCGACGCCGGCTTGCCAGTTCGCAGCCAACGATTGCCGGGCGAGCAGCGTCGGCACGATTTGTACACGATCGGCGAGTGCGAGCGTGGCCGCTATGCCGAGTGCCGCGGCGCTGACGAGCGAGATGGCCAGCGCCGTGAGATGTCGAGCGGAAACGATCTGCCGAAAATATGCAAGCGGATCGAGCCGCGCGAGCGACGGCGCCAACACTTTCGGCGAGAAATGCATTGACCCTGCCATCCACGCGCCGCATACGGTTGCAGCGAAAGCGGTCGCGCCGATGCAAGCGAGGACAGGCACCATGAGTCGCGCGCATGCACTCACGAGCCGCGCCGCCGAAGCGAGCGGGCGCGCGGCCGAGATCGCCTCCAGCGCGAGGCCCGCTATATCGAGCCAGGCATCGCAGGCGGCGTCGAGCCCCCAGAAAAGAAGCTCCGTCGATGCGGCGAGGACGAGCAATGCGCCGAGCGGCTCGCTGCGTGCCACGTTACCCTTGGCGCGCGCATCGCGCAGCCGCTTCTCGGAAGGCGGCAGTGACTTCTCGCTCATGGCCTGTCGGCGCGCATGCGATCGAGGAGGTGCATGGCGGCCTCGGCATGCGCGAAGGTGGCTTGGGCGAGCGCATCGAAGAGCGCGGGCAGACTCAGCGCGACGACGAGCACCGCGAGGACGCTTTTGAACGGCAACGCTGCGACATACGCCGGAAACCGCGGAGCGGCTCGAGAGAGCACGGCGAAGCAGACTTCGACGAGAACGAGTGCGAGCAAATAGGGCAGCGCGAGCAGGACGGCCAGACGCATCATGGCGGTCAGCAATGGCTCGATCGCGGCCCACGTGCCGCTGTCCAGCGCGGGCAGCCACGCGAGTGGCGGCCAGACGGCGAAGCTTGCGTAGACGACGGCGACGAGCGCATGAAGCGCGCCGGCGTGGATCAGATAGACGCAGGAGGCGTGCTTGAACAAGGCGCCGAAGACCGAGGCGTCCGGCGATGCGGTCGGGTCGAGCGCCTGTGGGTTCGCGCCGCGTTGATAGTCGAGACAAGTCCCCGCCGACTCGACGGCCCACAATGGAACGGCGAGGACGGTCGCGAGCAGCAGGCCGATACCGCATTCCTTCGCTGCCAGACCCAGTGCGAGACCGGGGCTTGGCGAGCGCGCCGCGATGGCTGGCAGCAGACCCGGCACGATGGGCAGCGCAAGCGCCAGTGCAACGGCGATTCGCGCGATGCGCGACAGCGCGTGCGGAGCGAAAATCGGCACGAGGATCAGTGCGGGCACCCAGCGGAGCGCGCCGAGACCGAGGGCAAGAACGAGGGGCAGCAGCGGGCCGAGCGGGTTCGTGAGCGGATCGGACACGGACGTTCATCCGCGCGGCAGCGCGGCGAGCGCGAATGCTTGTTCGACCAGGCGGACGAGTTCGATACCGAACGGGTGGGCGCTCGCGGCGAGCGTCGCGCAGACGACCACGAGCTTGACGGCGTACGGCAGCGTCTGATCCTGGATCTGGAAGGCGGACAACACGAGCGACATCGTGACACCCGCACAGGCGGCGACGAGCGCGACGATCAGCGACATCTTGAACGTGAGAATGAGCGCATGCTGCATGAAGGCGAGGGAATCGGGCATCGGCTTCAGCTTCGATACGAAACGACGAGCGCTTCGATGAGACGGCCCCATCCGTTCGCGACCACGAAAAGCAGCAACTTGAGCGGCAGTGAAACCATCGTGGGCGCCACCATTTGCATACCGAGCGCGAGCAGGACATTGGAGACGAGTAAATCGATGACGACGAATGGAACGAAAAGAATCAAGCCGATTTCGAATGCGGCCTGCAGTTCCGAGACGACGAATGCGGGGACGACGATGCTCCAGTCATTCGCGGCGGCCGCTCGCGTCCTGTCGGGCGAACCGTGCAGCGCTAGCTCGACGAACCGCTCGCGTTCTTCCAGTCTGCTGTTACGCAGCATGAACTGACGTAGCGGTTCGGCGATCGCCTGGGCCCGCGCGATCTGCTCGCGTCCCGAAACGGCGCCGGCCGTTGCCGATGAGGCGCTCCGTTGCGCTTCGTCCAGGCACGCGCTCAGCGTCGGCGCCATCACGAAAAGCGTGGCGGCCAGCGCCACGGCGTTGAGTGCGAGCGCGGGCGGCGCTTGCTGCACGCCGATTGCGTTGCGTACAAGGACGAGGACGACCGATATCTTCAGATAGGAAGTCATCGTGATCGCGGCAAGCGGAAGCAACGAAAGCGTGCCGAGCAGGACGAGCAGGGCGAGCGGGTGCTGATCGGGCGTCATGGCGAAGCGCCGTTCCCGGACTCGCTGTGCCATTGCGTGATCTCGACGGCCAGCCGGCCGTCGAGATCGACGAGTTCGCCATAGCCGATGGGCACACCGTTGGCTTCGATGCGCACGGTCGGCGGCATGCCCTCGGCGAGCCGAAGCAGCGTGCCTCCGCTGGCGGCGGCGAGCGCGCCCAGCGAGAGATCGAGGGTGCCGATGACGAACGACAACTGCACGGGCAGGCGCGCCGGGTCGACCGGGTTCGGGGTATCGGGCGGCAGGCCGGCGGTTGACGGTTGAGGGGGGCAGGTATCGTCGTGCATCGCATGAAGGACTTCGAAGCTGGAATCGGCGTCGCGCCAGCGGACTTGCCAGGCGAGGCCGGCGAAAACGACACGTCCGACACCGGCCGTGTCGAACGCGGACGAAAGCAGGCGGAGGATGTCCCCGCTCGCGAGCGATGAGATGTCGGCGGACGGCAGCGCAAGCGTTCCGGCGATCACGCGTGCGCGACTGGGCAAGTGCTCGAGCCACGGGGCGATGGCCGGCGACGGGAATTGCCAGGGACCGTGCTCGATCATCTCGTTGAGCGCATCGGCACTGAGGCGCACGAGCATCGCAACGCGCAGGTGCGGCATCGTGCAACTGAGGCTGACGGTGAGGATGTCGTCACTGCCGGCGCACGAACTTTGCGAAGGGCCCGCGCACGCGTCGTAGCGGGGGTCGCCGAGCGCGGCGCCGAGCGGTGTGGGCAATGCCGCCAGGGCGTAGTGCACGAAGGCCTCCCGCGCCGCGCGGTGCTCGGCCAGACCCGGATCGATGCCTGTCAGCGCGAGCAACCATGCTTCGCAATGGTGCCAACTCATGCCGCCAAAGCGGGTTGAGATGGCGAGCCCGCGGCCTTCGACGAGAGCGGTGCGCGCTGCGCCGCGCAGCTCGAGCGTGGCGGTACTGGCGTCGCCCAGCGAGACGCGCAGGGTCGGTATGCGGGCGAGCCGGCTTTTCGCGACGTGAGCCGCGTCAGCCCGGCGCAGGACTATCGCGCGGTGCGAATGCGTCATCCCTGCACTCGCATCGGTGGTGTCGACGATACGGCCAGCGACGACAGGTCGACGGGATCCTCGATGCCCACCCGAGCCGACAGTCGCTCGGCCAGCCGATATTTTTCCCGCTGGCGCCAACACTTGCGCTGAGTGTCCAGGGCTGCGGCCAGCGCGGCGCGTGCGACCTCGAATCGCTCGTTCGCCGTGTCGACGGCGGAGCCTGCGTTGGAGCGGCGCGCCATGAGATGCGTATAGCCGTGCTCGTGGCACACGAAATCGTTGCGGTTCAGGAAGTCGGCATGGGAAGCGCCTTGCGCAATGCGGCGCCGAAGCGCTTCGCGTGTGCGCGCGATTTCGAGGTCGAGGGTGGCCAGTACGCGGCGCGCGCATTCGAGTTCGTGAGATGCCGCGCTCGCATCGCGCGTGGCATCGGCGACGAGCTCGCCGGCCCGTGCGAGCCGGGCCTCCGCCCGTCCGCCCAACAGGCGCAGGACGCGTGGATCAATTAGCGACGACAGCATGCAGTTGCTCGAGCGTATCGCGCCATGGGCACGGCGTACGCGTGTCTTGACGCAGGAATGCGAGAAGGCGCGGATGACGCGCGACGGCGTCGTCGTTTTCGGTGTCGCGCCCTGCTTGATACTCGCCGAGCGTCAGCAGTAGCTGAAGATCGCGATGCCGCGACAAAAGGCAGCGCAACCGAGCCGCGTCGTTTCGATGCGATTCGGCGACGATCGCGTCCATGGTTCGGCTCGTACTCGCGAGTATGTCGATCGCGGGAAAATGACTGCGCTGGGCCAGTTCCGTCGACAGCACGATGTGCCCGTCGAGCAGCGAGCGCGCTTCTTCGGCGATCGGATCGAGCGTCGACGTTTCGGTCAATACCGTATAGACGGCAGTGATCGAGCCCCGCGGCAACGGCCCGGCTCGCTCGGTGAGGCGCGGCAGCATCGCGTAGACGGAGGGGGGCAACCCAGCGTGCCCTGTCGGCTCCCCGGCCGCGATGCCGATCTCCCGTTGAGCCCGAGCGACGCGTGTGAGCGAATCGACGAGCAGCAGTACATGAGCGCCGTTCGCGCTGAGCCCCTCGGCGATCGCCGTGGCGGTGAAAGCGGCGCGCACGCGCTCCATGGCGGGCCGCTCGGAGGTGGCGCAGACGACGACGGTTCGCGCGGACACAGCCGAATCGAGCTCCCGCTCGAGGAATTCATTGAGTTCGCGGCCGCGCTCGCCGACGAGCCCGAGGACGACGGCGTCGGCGTCGATGCCGCGTGCGAGCGCGCCGATCAACGTCGTCTTGCCGCAACCCGGTCCCGCGAAAAGGCCGATGCGTTGACCGCGGCCCAACGTCAACGCCCCGTCGAGCGCGCGAATGCCCGTCGTCAGCGCATCGACGATGCGCGGCCGTGCGAGCGGCGCAGGCGGATCTGCCAGCACGGGCCGGCGCACGCATCCACGCGGCGCGTGCCGGCCCGACGGCACGACGGGGGGCGAGGCATCGAGCGGTCGCCCGAGGCCATCGAGCTGCCGACCCAGCAAATATGTTCCCGCTTCGACGTCGTGCGGGCGTCCCAGCGATCGCAGCGACATGCCCGGTGCCAGGCCCTGCGTGGCCGCAAGCGGAGCGAGCAGCGTACGTGAATCGTTGAAACCGATGACTTCGGCGAGCATCGGATGGCCATGCGCGTCGATGCAATCGAGTTCGCACAAGTGCCCGACTCTGGCGCGAGGCAATCGCGCGGCGATGAGCGTGGCGCTGACTTCGACGACATGACCCAGTGCATGCGCAGTGGCCCGGCCGGCGCAGCGCTCGTTTACCCGGCCTAGCCACGCCGCGAGGCGGGCTTCGAGCGAGGCGGTATCGGCCGAATCGCACGCATCGGACGACGGGCGCGCGAACGTCACCATGCGAGCTCCGCGACGCCCGCACCCGAGAACACGATCTTGTGCGGCTCGATTCGTTGTAGCGTGTAATCGCGCCATCGATAGCCGGGCGCCAGGACTTGTCCTTCACGAGTGACGACGAAGCCGTGGCGGCCGTGGCGTACGCTCGCGACGTCGAGCGGGGCGCGTGCGACGGTCAGGGGCGGCGGATAGATCGATGCCTCGACAGGGCGGACCGTCTGCGATGCCGCAGGTGCATTGCCTGCCGCGTCGATGGGGCGTGCGTTTCGCGTGGACCCGAGCCATAGCAACGCTGCGCAGAGCAGGATCGCGGCGCACGCCGCAACGCAGGCAAGCTCCGCGATCGAAGTACGCAATGCTGCCCGCCAACCGCCGCTGCCCGCCGGGCTCGACGATGCCAGGCCCGCGTCCCACGGCGCCTGTTCGTCGGCGATTTTCGCGCAAGCGGGGCCGATCGCCACCTGTGTCCCGGCGCCTACCAGGATCGGACAGGCGGCCTTGCCTGTGCCGCCGGCGCGAAACGACCATACATCGTCGACTCCGCGCGAGAATGTTCCGGCGTGCGCCGGCATACCCGGGTCGCACAGCACGAGATCGTTGTCGGGACTGCTGCCGAGGCGAATCGTGTCGCCGTCGAGCGGAAATGCGGCGCCGCGATGCAAGCCGCTCAAGATGCGAAGTTCGAGCATGGGAAGGGATGACTGCGTTCGGGTTAGAGCGCGTGCGCACTAAGAAGCACTGCACGTTGACGCGCGCGCGATGTGGCGACCGGGTAGACGGCAACGAGCCGCGGCGGCGCGCCGGATTCGAGCACCACCGCCGTCGTCAGTTCGGTGCTGCTCGTGCTGGCCCATTCCTGCCCGGGCAACCCGGTTGGCTGCCGCATGGCGAGCCCGATGTCGACGGCGATCGCTGCTGGGCCGCTCGGCGGCGCCGGCAGGACACGCGCAACGAGATCGAGTGCGTCGCCACGCGGCGCTGACCGACCGTTCGCGTGGTCGGCACTCGGCGCCGACGACGGGGCGGGCGCATTCGGCTCCTCCGCGCCGATCGCCAGACCCAGGTGCCGGTTCGCGAAGCCGACGATGCGTTGCCGGTTGAGCACGCGCGCGCGGTGTTCGACGAGTGCGTTCAGCCATCGTGCATCGCGTTGGGCATCGGCAGCGCTCGCGCCCTGCACCGCGATGTCGGGGCCGCGGCCCGACGCGTGTTCCGCGGCGGGCGGCATGAGCGCCGCATCCTCTGTCTCGAGAACGAGCACTTCCATCGATACCATCGGCTGCGGGCGATCGAGCGCTTCGACGAGCTGCGCCACGCGTGTGCGCAGGGCAAGATCGGCCCACACGAGCACCGTGTTCGTTCGCTCGTCGGCGGCGACGACGATATCCGTGCGGCGTGAGCTCCCCGGCAGCGCGGCGCTCGACTGCGTATCGGGCAGTACCGGCATGACGGGTGCGGTGCCGGTTCGGCTCGGAAAGATCGCATCGACGAGCGGCAATGGGGTAGGTGCGGCGACGCCGGGAAAATCGGATACGGAAGCCTGGGGGGGCAAGAAACCCTGCCTTGGCGGGTGCGTGTCTTCGCCGGTCAGCAACTGGCGAAGAATCGATGCGATGCCGGGCCGCGATGCATTCCCGCGCTCGGGCGCGGGCCCATCGGCCGCCTGCGCGTGGCGCAGCACGAAGACCATCGGCTGCGGATCGGCGGCTGCCCCGGTGGTCGGACGGTGCGCAACGAACCGGCGCAGCAGCGAGCGATACTCGTCCGGCCCACCGACGAGCACCGCATCCTGGCCGGGCAGTGCGCCCCAGCCGAAGCGCGGCTCATAGAGCCCGACGGCTGCCAGCGCCGCGCGCGCCGCCTCGGGGTCGAGGCCGCCGAGCGCGATGCGTGCGACGCGCGAAGCGGTGCGTGCGCTCACGTACAGTGTGCGGTTCGCGACGAACCAATCGAAATGATGGGTGCGGGCGAGTTGCTCGAGAAAGTCGCGGCCGGTCTCCGCCCGAAGCCATCCGGCGAGGCGCGCCGTGCGCCAGCTATCGTTTGCGCGCCCGCTCTCGGCGGCGAGGCGAAGACGCAGTCCGTGATCCTCGGCGAAGCGATCGAGCGCATCGAGCGGCGTCGATTGCGCCGCTTGAAACGCATAGGGCGCATCGAGCCCGTCATGCGGTGGTTCGCCCGCGCGTGCGCCGGCGGACCCGAGAACGATCGCGCCGACGAGTGCGAGCGCGCATCGGCGCAGCCATTCAACGGATTTCATTGAGCACCGCACGCGCGAGCAGGAACTTCGTCTGCAGATCGCTCGTTGCGCTCCAGTTGGCGAGCGAAACGCCGCGCAGCGCATCGACGTAGCGCTGCCACTGCTCGGGAGCGCCCGGCGAAAGCGTATCGCGGACCTGATCGGCGTGTTCGATCGCGCGCGTGAGTTGGAGTTCAGTGGGGCTCAGTGTGGGTGTCATGGATCGTCCGTCGAGCGTGGCCTGGGAGAGGGGGTGGTTCATGCGCAGTGCCGCTCGAGTTTCGCGCGCAGCCGGGCGAGCCGCGAGCGCACGGTACCGACGGGGATGCCGAGCCGTTGCGCGACCTGCACGTAGCTGACGTCGTCGATAAAGAGCAGCTCGATCATGCGTTGCTGATCGGGCGGAAGCGACTGCGCGAATTCGATGAATTGCGCAAAGCGCTGGTTGATCGACATGCGGCGCTCGGGAGCCAGCGTGTCGACGAGTTCTTCTTCGTGGTCGTCGATGCTTTCGACGATGAACCGGTAGTCCGCGGTGCGATTGACGTAATTGCGCACGATGTTCAGCGCGATGGCCGTGAGCCATGTTTTCGGATGTGCCGTGCCTCGATAGGACGACCGGTTTTCCCATGCGCCGAGATAGGTGGACTGGAGGATGTCTTCCGCATCTTCCGCGCTGCGCACCCGACGCATGATGAAGCGTTGAATGGCAAGCGCGTGCGAGCGGTACCAGTCGTCGAATACGACGGACACGTCAGCGTCGGCAAGGGGCGCCGGCAGGTCCGAAGGCCTCGAAATCATGAGCGTCGAATGTTTTGCGGTTTGGAATAGCCGCGATCGTCGCGCCAGGCCCCGGCTGCAGTCGATTTTGATATGAAAATCGGACGATGTTACGCACCGCGCCGCGCCGAACGGATCGCATCGATGCGCATGGGCCGGTTGCGTTCGGCGCCCCGCTCGTCGCGGCATCCCGGCACCGGCTCGCCACTGGATGGAACCGGTGCGCGTGCGTTGTTACTAAGGTGTCGATTTCTTCCCGGTACTCGTCGATTCCGGGAAGCGTAAAGACGTTTCGCCGACACAGGGAGAGTTAGCCATGACCTTCGCAGCCGTGATTCCCGCACTCAGCGCGCTGAGCGCATTGGCCAGTACCGCCTCGTCGGCCGTTTCGGCCGACGGAACCGAAAACCTCGATCAGATGGGCAGTGTTTTCAAACGTCAGCAGAACATGCAGTTGAAGACGATCGAATTACAGACCGAGGCCAATATCCAGAAGATGATGGCCGATACGGCCAACAGCATCGCGAGCGGTCAGCTCGACTCGGCGACCAAGATGCAAAACGCCGCGCACAAAGCAGCGCAAGGCATTCATTTTTGATCGCGTGGCCCATCGCCCTATCGCGCGGTGGCCGAATCACTTCGAGGAACGATATGTCGATGGATGTTCAAGCCGCGGCGATGGACCGGATGGCGCAGCGCGTACGTGCGATCGACACGGCGTCTCACGCCGCGCTCGCGTTTGCGGAGCAAAAGCACCGGGTCGATGCGCAAGCCGGTCTAGATGCGTCGCACTCGCGCATGTTGACCGAGCTCATCAACTCGCTTCGTCAACTGACGCAGCAAATCAAGGCTTGATGCCGGCCAGGAGCGAGACCATGGACGCGTTGCACCGTTCCGATTTTCGGGCGTTTCCCGCCGTCGGCGTCGTGCCGGCAACGGATGCTCCGGCCCTCGCCCGCGAGGGCGTGGAGTTCGCGCAGGCGCTGGCCGAGGCACCGCTGGCCGGTGCATCGCTGCGCGCGCTCGAGCCGCGCGCGCCGGCCCATTCCTCGGCGCTCGATCGTCTCGAGGGGCACCTCGAGCATATCGCCCGCACCCGCATCGAAGCTCGCCAGTTGCCCGAGCGCATCGTCAAGGCTCATGCGAACGGCGCGGGCACGGCCGATATCGCGATCGCGATGCACCGTCAGGCAAGGCTCATGGCAGCGTATCAACTCGATGTGTTGTGGACCGCGAAGCTCGTCGGCACTGCGACAGCTTCGCTGAAACAACTGATCACCGCGTCATGACGCACGGCGCCGCATCGTCACGTCGTTGCCGCGTTGGCAGATCGGTCGCAGCGGGGCTCGCGCTGGCGCTGGCCGGCTGCGATGCGCGAGTCGAACTGTTTCGCTCGTCCGATGTCCAGGCCGCCAACGAAATCCAGGCCGCGTTGCGTCACCGCGGAATCGATGTCGAGCGAACGGGGGACAAGGACGACGTCGTACTGTCCGTAACCGACGCCGACTTCTACGGCGCGGCCGGCGCGCTGCGCGATGCCGGGCTGCCTCGGCAGCCCCGTCGTGGGTTGGCCGATGCATTCACCGGCAAAGGACTGTTGCCGAGCCCGCTCGAAGAGCGGACCCGTTATGTCCATGCGCTCGAAGCAGCGCTGGAAAGCGTCATTCTCGACATCGACGGTGTGGTGTCGGTGCGTGCCCGCGTCGTACCGCCGGAGCGGCCCTCGCCCGGTGCGCCCCTCGTGCCGGCCTCCGCGTCGTTGCTCATCAAGCATCGGCCCGATATCGATCTGACGGGCCTTCTGCCGGGCCTTGTACGGCTCGTCAAGAACGGCGTGCCGGGGCTGGCCGGCGAGGACGATCGACATGTCGCCGTGATGCTGGTCAAGGAGCGCGAGCCCGCTGCTGCGGCGGTGCGAGCCGGCCCCGGAGCCGTCGTGCGTCGGTCCTATATGGCATGGGCGGCGGCAGCGGCACTCGGCACGGCGGGCACAGCGATGTTGGGATGGCATCTGCGCCGTTGGGTGACGCGCTTGCGCGCAACGAAGCGATGAGCGGACCACCCGATGACGGCTGGCCGGCGTTCTGGTGCTCTCCGTGGCGCTGGGCCCATGCCGATTGGCATCGGCGATACGGCGCATCGGTGGCCGTGCCTCCTGCCGGCGTAGCGGGCCAACGATTGCTGTTTCGCGGCTGGATCGATGCGTTCGAGCTTGGACGGTGCTGGTCACCGCCGGCCGATATTCGATGGTTCGAGGCGCTCGCCGCGCCGCGGGCCATGATGGTCGAGGCAGCGGCGGTCTTCGGATGGATCGCACTCGTGCGAGCGGGAGGCGTCCAGGAAGTGGACAGGGCGGCGCAGCCGCGACTATCGATCGCGCTTCGCTATCGTGACGTCAGTTGCATCGATGCGCGTCTCCTACCATCCGGCGGTGCGCAATGGGATGCGACGGTTTGCGGCCTGAACGTGTTGTCTGCAATGGCCGAGGCCGGCTGGCCTGACGTGGCAGCCCGCGTCGCGATGATGCGAGCACCGCAACGATTGGCGACCGACGCATGGCTCGTTATCGAGCGGATCGATGTGACGTTGTGCGTCACGCTTTGGCTTGCCGTGCTGCGACGGCTGCGCGCGCTCGATGCGAATACCGGCTCATGAGTTTCGTCTCCCGCCGCATCGCTACGCCTCCGGAGTGTCCCGTGCCGATCACGCGGACCGTGCTTCGGCGCGCAGAACTTGATGCGCTCCGTGAAGCGATCGACTATGCGAAAGTCGTACGCCGCGAAGCCGATGCACTCATTGCGCGGGCGCGTGACGAAGCCGCCGCGCTGCACGGGCGAACCTCGCTCGAATGTGGGCGGCGTCGTCGCAGCGCCGATGCCGCCTTGCTCGAGCGTGCCATCGAACTCGAGGCCGCGTATCGAGCGTGCCGCGATGACCTGGCGGCGCGGCTCGAAACGACACTCGATGCGGCGCTGGCCGTGGCGATAAGACGCCTGGCCGCGACGCTGCCGTCGGGGCAGCGTATGCAGATCTGCGCACAAGCTCTGCGTGAATGCGCGGGCACGGAGGCGACCGGTTGTCTGTTCTTCAGTCCGGACGATGCAACGGCGCTTGGCGACGATGCCGCGCGCATCGGGCTGCCGTGGGCGGTGCAAGCGGACGCCTCGCTGCCTCGGGGTCATTGCCGCCTCGAGGTGGGAAACGGAGCGTGGGAGATCGAATGGGAATCGATCATCGAACGATTTCTCGATCGCGGTTGATTAGGCAAATCGGGCCGCTTGTTCCCATATGTTGGTATTTCACCGGGGTTGGACGATATCGAGATGTAATTGTCTGCGTTCGGGATTTCCATTTTCAAGATTTTTCGTATTATCGGTTCGACTGATGCCCTTTAGTATTTTTGATTTTCGCAAGCAAAACCGGGTTCGAGTCGCCCTCCTGCGCAATGCGCATATCGGCGTGCCGCGCCATTCGGCGACTTGCGTCGGCTCGGAGCTCAACCATGAACAAATCATTGCGCATCATTCTCGCTGACGACCATGCCATCGTCCGCTATGGCATTCGTCTCGCTATCGAGGCGAGCGGCGTCGCGGAAATCGTTGCCGAAGCCTCCAGTTCGGACGAACTGATCGCGGTGGTTCAAAGCGAGCCGTGCGACGCGATCGTCACCGACTATTCGATGCCTGGCGAGATCACCCAGGATGGCATGGCATTGGTCGATCGTTTGATGCGGCTTTGTCCGAATGCACCCATCGTCGTCGTCACTGCTTTGCGCAATGCCGCCATTCTCAACAAGCTGATCGCCAAAGGCGTCAAGGCCATCGTCGAAAAAGCCGGCGGTGTCACGGAACTGCATTACGCATTGCTTGCCGTGTCGCAGGGGCGCTCTTATCTGAGTCCCGGGCTCCAGTCACTGCTCGCGGGCGCGAGCATCGTCGGTACCCGCGTCGGTCACGAGGCGAAGCTGACGACAGCGGAACTCGAGGTGATCCGGCTTTTCGTCCAAGGTCAGAGTCCGACCGAAATTGCCCAGCGGTTGAACCGGAGCGTCAAGACGATCAGCCGTCACAAGGTGAGCGCGCAACGCAAACTGGGTGCGCACAATAGCCAGCAACTGCTCGAATATTGCCGCAAGAATAACGTGTTTCTGACATGAACGCGCAAGCCGGTTCGTGCGGGCGATTCGTAGGCGCTTGCGTCGGGCGTATCGTCGGGCTGGCTTGCATCATCCTTGCCCTGTCGATCGCCGGCTGCCATACGCATGGACAGGACGAGCAACCGCCCCACATTGGCTGGGATCTGCGCATTGCGCTGTCGCCGCAGGAGCGAGCCTATCTGGAATCGTTGCCGCCGCTGCGGATCGGCACCGATCCCCACTGGGCACCGATCGCATTCCTCGACCCATCGGGTCGCGTCGGCGGTATCTCGGCGGATTACCTGGACTTCGTTCGCCAGACGCTCGGTTTGCGGCTTCACATCGTGCCCACCGGGTCATGGGCGAAGACGGTGCAGCTTGCCAATGAGGGGGGACTCGACCTTGTCGTCGCGACGTCGCGATCGGACGGTCTCAACAGCACGTTCAAATACACGACCCCCTATGGTCGCTACCCGCTCGTCATCGTGACGCGCGAAACGGCACCCTTCATCGCGGGCGCCGGCGACATTTCCGGTGCGGAGGTCGCGATCGTAAAAGACTCCGACGCGCTCACGGCGGAACTGCCGGGCATGCACGACACGCATAAAGTCATCGTAAGCTCGGCCGAGGAAGGGCTCGATGCCGTCGCACAAGGCAAGGCCTACGCTTACATCGGCAATCTGGGCGTCATCGATCGCCTCGTTCGCGAAAAATACGAGGGGGTCCTGCGCATCGCCGCGCCGGCAGGCTATGTCGAGGAGCTGTCGTTCGGCGTCGGGCCGCAATATGCTCCACTCATCCCGCTCATCAACCGGGCGCTCGCCGCGATTCCAGAAAGCGAGCGCGAGCATATCCAGAACAGCTGGCTATCGGCGCGCTTCACGTTCGGCGTACCTGCCCGGACGCTGTGGATCGTCCTGACGCCGATCGCCGTATTGACGGCGCTTTTCCTCGCGGTCTTGTGCGTCTACATGCTTCGGCTTCGTAAAGAGGTACGGCAGCGGCGCTCGACCGAACGGCAGCTCGTGGAACTCACTCAGTCGTTGCCCGCGATCGTGTTTCAACTGCGGTTCGTACGGACCAAGCATGCCGCTGCCGTCCCGTTCACGCTCGTCTTCGTGAATCGCCGCGCCTACGATTGGCTCAACCCGCGAGCTGCCAGGGCGGACGAACTCTTCAAGCGCTTTTTGGTTGCGCTCGACGCGCAGGCGCGATTCCGGTTGATGCATCGTTTCCTGCATTCGACACGTTCGCTCGAAACGGTGCGCGCCGAGCTCGCGCTGTCGCTTAACGCACCTCGCCCGACGTGGGTCGAACTCGAAGCGGCACCCCAGTTTCACGCGCGCGGGGAAATCGTCTGGAGCGGGTACGTTCGCGACATCACCGAAACCAAGGAGACGCAGACCGCACTGATCGATGCGAAGCACGATGCAGAGGAGGCATCCCGGGCGCGCGATGTCTTCCTTGCCACCGTGAGCCATGAGATCCGGACACCGATGAGCGGTGTCGTCGGCATTTTGCAGTTGCTCGATCACGGCAGGCTGCCGCCCGACGACCAGCATCTCGTCGACATGGCGCGCAACGCGGCTGAAATTCTGTTGCGCATTCTCAACGACGTTCTCGATTTCGCGAAGAGCGAGAACGGGGAGCTGACGCTCGAATGTCAGCCGTTTTCGCTGGCCGACGTGGCGCAACGTACAGCCGGTATCGCCGCGCCGGAACTCGAACGCAAAGGGTTGCGTTTTGCGGTCGAAGTCGCCCGGGACCTTGCGCCGCGATATCTCGGCGACGCTCAGCGCCTCGGACAGGTGCTGCTGAATCTGCTGGGCAATGCGTCGAAGTTCACGGACTATGGCTTCGTTTCGTTGTCGGTCAAGCTGCGTCTGCGTGAAAACGGAGTCGAGCATGTCGTGATCGAGGTGGCCGATACGGGCATCGGTATCGCGCAGGAGGACCAGGCGCGCCTTTTCGCGCCGTTCGCGCAGGCGCGCTCGTTGAGCGCGAGCCGACCGCCTGGCACCGGACTTGGGCTCGTGATCTGCAAGCGGTTGATCGAATCGATGGGCGGCACCATTGCGCTGACCAGCGAACTCGGCCGCGGCACGACGATCGCCATCGATTTGCCGCTGCGGATCGATCCCGCGGTACGCGCGCCGTGCCGCGACACCGCGTCGCATCGTACGACGGCCGATCCGGCTGCGGCAGCGACGGGGCCGTTGCAAATATTGGTCGTCGAGGATCAGGAGATCAACCGCGAAGTGCTCAAGCGTCAGATCGTGACGCTGCGCATCGCCGAGTGCCACACGGCTGTCGATGGCGCGCAGGCGCTGAGGATGGTCGAACGCCAGGCCTACGCGATGGTGATCACCGATTGCATGATGCCGGGAATGGACGGTGTCGCGCTGATCCGGCACATTCGCGAACTCGAGCGCAAGCTGGGGCGGCGCCGCATGCCGCTGGTCGCACTGACGGCGAATGCGATGCCGCAGCAGCGCGAGGCTTGCTTCACCGCGGGTGCCGACGACGTATTCGTGAAGCCGGTCGGCATCGACGCTTTGCGCACGCTGCTCCAGCAGCACGGCATCGTGGCGCCGCCCATCGTCGAATTGGAGAAGGCGGGCATTCCCTCCGAGCGGCATACGGATCTGTGGGAAAAGCTGCAGCGCACGCTCGTCAGCGAGCTTTCGGCCTTGTTGGGACTATCGCTGGAGCAAGACACCGTGCGCGCGAAGGAGATCGTGCATCGCATCGTCGGTACCGCCGCGTGGTTTCATCTGCAAGCCGTCGCTCAGGCGGCAACGCGCCTCGAAGCTTGCCTGGAAAACGGCGAGCCGCCGCATGAGGCGCTCTTCGAGTTGCAGACCGCGATTTCCCGTGCGACGGGGGAAATGTCGGACAGCGCGGCCGGCGCGCCGTCCTGAGCCGATTTGCCGGCCGCACGGATTATCGGATCATCGATCGCCGTCGAGGTCGAGCGCGTTCGTCAAATCGCCCATCGGCATATTGCCGTGCGCGACGAGCGCTTCATTGCGGGTCTTGAGGCCGGGCAGCTCTTTGAGCGCGAAGCGGCGCGTGATGAAGCGCAGGATCGAAGTCGTATCGTATTGCGTGTGATCGACGTAGTTCTTTTTCGCGAACGGCGAAACGATGATCGCGGGAATCCGGGTCGCGGGGCCGAAGCGGTCGCCTTTCGGCGGGGCCGCGTGATCCCAGAAGCCGCCGTTCTCGTCATACGTCACGATCACGACCATGTGCTGCCACTGCGGACTCTTTTGCAGATGGGCGATGACATCGGCAATATGGCGATCGCCCGATTCGACGTCCGCATAGCCGGGGTGCTCGTTGAGGTTGCCTTGCGGCTTGTAAAACGCCACTTGGGGCAACTTGCCGTTGTCGATCGTCTCGATGAACTTGCTTCCATTGACGCCACCATCGAGCAGGTGTCGCGCGCGATTCTCCGTGCCGGGCGCCATGTCGGCAAAATAGTTGAACGGTTGATGATGCGGCTGGAAGTTGGGGGCCGACCGGGCCGGGCCGTAAATGACGTCGCCCCGATTCGTCGCTTCGAGCGCGGCATTCCAGGCACCGCCGTACCAGGCCCAGGAAACGCCGGCGTCGTTGAGTGCGTCGCCGATATGCCGTTGCGTTTGCGGCGGCAGCGTCGTCGGATTGGCGGGATCGGCGAAGCGCGGATCGCCGCCGGCCGCCGGTGCGTTGCCGCTCGGCTGGTAGGCCGGCTGCATCGTATTCACGGCGTAGAAATCCGGCGTCAGGTTGTTCGAGTTGACGAACTTCGGTGGCCCGGCTATCGCCGAACTGGGCGAGTTGGCCGCCACCTTGAGCGTGACGCCGTCGGGCTCGACCGCCGAAACGAGGTGCGCCGCCGGACTCTTGTCGGCGTTCGGGTACACCGGCGTGCAAGCACACGCGAGCCACTGGTGATTCAGGAACGAGCCGCCGAATGCGCTCATGAAGAAATGATCGGCAAGCGTATATTGCTGGGCGATCTTCCAGAGCGGTAGTGTCGAGGTATCGGCCGCGTAGTGGCCCATCGTGAGACCGCCGGAATCGGCCCAGGCGGCAAACATGTCGTTCTTGCCGCCGTCGATCTGCATCTGGTTTTCGTAGAAACGATGCCAGAGATCGCGCGTGGCGACGCGGCGCGAGGTGTTGAAGCCGTTCGGGTCGTCAATGGCGAACGGCGCGTTCGGCAGATCGCGCGTTGCCGATTGCGTCACCGCCGGTATGACCCCGCGTTGCGTGAGGCCGTTCCAGATGGGCGGCAAGGTCGGTAACGGCTTGCCGTCGCGATCGAGCTGGCGGGCGTTCGCGGCCGAGATGTTTTGCAGACCGTCGGCACCCGGGAAGCTGCCGTAAAGGTTGTCGAAGCTGCGGTTTTCCGCATAGATGACGACGATATTGCGCACGCTCGACAAGTCTTGCCGTTCGTCCAGCGTGCCATTGGCGCAACCGCCCAACGCGACGATGGCGGCAATGGTAGCCGCAGCGAGGTATTTTCTCGTATTCTTGCGCATCGCTTGTTCTCCTTCGGATCGAGCGTTTCATGCCGCATGGCATCTATCGGTGCGCCGGTGCAGCCCGCGCGGGTCGCCGCAGTTTATCGCGATAACGTGTCTTTTTCCTGACGTCGAAACGGGAGGTTGGACGTGGAGTTCAACGCACGCGCGTGCGCGAGCGCGGTGACGCGTGTGGCCGGCGAACGCGTGTCCGCCATCGGGCGGCGCCTGCGAAGCGCCTTGGCCATTGCAAGCGCGGTTTGCGCGATCGCGCCCCTTGCTGCCTGTACGCGCCCCGAGCGGGGGCCGCGGCCGGGCGAAGCGGCCGAGCTCGGCATCGGAAGCGGTGCGACGCGTGCGAACGTGTATGCGTCGATTCGCACGAAGACTGCACTGGGCGAGAAGCTTTTTTCGACCCGTCGCTATCGGGCTCGGGCAAGCTCGCCTGTGCGTCGTGCCATAGCCCCGCGCAAGCGTTCGGGCCGCCCAATGCCTTATCTGTTCAACTGGGGGGACGGATCTGCGCCAACCCGGCTATCGCGCGGTGCCGACATTGATGTACTCGCAATGGGTGCCCGCTTTCAGCGAGCACTATCACGACTCCGACGACGAAGGCGACGAGAGCGTCGACGCGGGCCCGACGGGCGGCTTGACATGGGATGGCCGTGTGGACACGCATCGCGCGCAGGCGGCCGTTCCGCTGCTGTCGCCATTCGAAATGGGCAGCACGCCGGCACGGGTCGCCGCGGCCGTGCGTGCGGCACCTTACGCCGAGACGTTTCGCGCGGCATTCGGCGCGCGCGTGCTCGACGACGATCACGCTACGTTCGATGCGGTGTTGGACGCGCTCGCCGTATTCGAGGAAAAGCCGTCGGTGTTCTCCCCCTACACGAGCAAGTACGACGCTTATCTTGCCGGCCGTGCCGCGTTGAGCGAGGCGGAGTTGCGCGGCCTGCAACTATTCAACGACGAACGCAAAGGCAACTGCGCGAGCTGCCATCCGAGCCAGCGAGCCAAAGACGGCTCGCCGCCCCTTTTTACCGACTTTGGCCTGATCGCACTCGGCGTGCCGCGCAACCGCGCACTCGCGGCGAATCGCGACCCTCGGTTCTTCGATCTGGGCGCATGCGGGCCTTGGCGCACGGACTTGTCCGGGCGCGACGAATTCTGTGGGCTGTTCCGGACGCCGACGCTACGCAACGTCGCCACGCGGCAAACCTTTTTTCATAACGGCATCTATCGGTCGCTCGAGGAGGTCTTGCGCTTTTATGCCGAGCGCGACACGCACCCCGAGCGGTTCTATCCGGTCGTCAGCGGTCGCGTCGGCAAATTCGACGATCTGCCGAAGCGGTACTGGGCCAACATCAATACCGAGCCCCCTTTCGATCGACAGCGCGGCGGCAAGGCGGCGCTCGACGAGCGCGAGATTCGCGATGTCATCGCGTTCTTGCGGACGTTGACCGACGGCTACGAAGCGACGCCGGCCGAATGAGCGCGTACATCGAGTCGCGTAACGCGGTTACACGTGGCCAAATCCCACAAATTATGAAATTTCGTCAAATCGGCTGCCGGCGGCCTCGTACGGCTTGAGTTGTTGCAATGCCTGGCCTAGGATCGTCATACCTCATGACCTATCGAGAGCGACACATGACGAAGCGGCTTGCGGCGGAATTCCTCGGTACCTTCTGGCTGGTGTTGGGCGGCTGCGGCAGCGCCGTTCTCGCTGCCGCGTACCCGCAGTTGGGGATCGGTTTTGCCGGCGTGGCATTGGCGTTCGGACTCACCGTGCTGACGATGGCTTACGCTGTAGGCCACATCTCGGGTGCCCATTTCAATCCGGCTGTGACGGTGGGACTGTGCGCCGGCGGGCGCTTTCCCGCATACGAGGTGGGACCTTATATCGTCGCGCAGGTGCTCGGCGCGATTGCTGCGGGCGGCGTGCTTTATTGCATTGCGACCGGCAAGCCGGGGTTCGACATGGCGGGCGGATTCGCGTCCAACGGCTACGGAGCACATTCGCCCGGTGGCTATTCCGCGACGGCGGCGGCGATGACCGAGTTCGTGCTGACGGCGTTTTTTGTGCTGATCATCCTCGGCGCAACGGACAAGCGGGCCCCGGCCGGTTTTGCGCCGATCGCGATCGGCCTTGCGTTGACGTTGATCCACCTGATCAGCATTCCCGTGACCAACACATCGGTCAATTCGGCCCGCAGCACCGGCGTGGCCCTGTTCGAGGGTGGTTGGGCACTCGGTCAGCTTTGGTTTTTCTGGGTCGTGCCGCTCGTGGGTGGCGCGGTGGGCGGCGCGATCTATCGGCTCGTGCTCGAGCCTGCACCCAAGGCCGCCGTCGGTCGGGCTGCGACGACGTGAGCCGGGCCGGCTGGGGTTGGCAGGCCACTAGCCGATGAGCGAACGCAGCGTATCGTGCGGTGTCGTTGTGCTCGACCGGCGCGGATATGTATTGCTTGCCCATGCGACGGATACGACGCATTGGGACATTCCAAAAGGACAAGGCGAAACGGGGGAGGCGCCGATCGATACGGCGCTGCGCGAATTGCGCGAGGAGACCAGCATCGAGTTTGCGCCCGAGCGTCTGAAGGACCTCGGGCGCTTTGTTTATCGGCGGGACAAGGATCTGCATCTTTTTGCGGCGCGCGCTGAAGAAGGAGAAATCGATCTCGCGCGCTGCAATTGCACGTCGCTTTTTCCTAGCCGCAAGGACGGCTCGATGATTCCGGAGATGGATGCGTTCCGTTGGGTGGCGCCGATGGATGTGGGGCGCTTCGCGAGCCGCAGCCTGACGCGGCTCTTCGAAACGGCGCTTTCACTGACCGAATTGCATAGGACGTTGTAATTCGCGTCGGGCAGCCGATACGGCTGACAGCCCCTGCGCCACCGGGGCTCATCTCGTCAGGCTGGCTTGCCCCAGCTGTCGCGCAGTCCGACGATCCGGTTGAAGACGGGCTTGCCCGGTTTCGAGTCATGGCGATCGGCGACGAAATAGCCATGACGTTCGAACTGGCAACGATCTTCGGGTTGCATCGTCTCGGCGCCGGGTTCGAGGTAGGCGTTCACGACGCGTTTCGAATCGGGGTTCAGCGCCTCGAGGAAATTGCGGCCGCCCGCATCAGGCTGCGCTTCCTTGAACAGGCGATCGTAAAGCCGAACCTCCGTCGCAACCGCATGCTTTGCGCTGACCCAGTGGATATTGCCCTTGACCTTGTACTGGTTGGCGCCTTGCGTGCCGGACTTGCTGTCCGGGAAGTAATTGCAGTGCACGGCGACGATATTGCCTTGATCGTCTTTTTCCGCACCCGTGCACTCGATCACGTAGCCGTAGCGCAGACGTACCTTGTTGCCCGGAAAGAGACGGAAATATCCCTTCGGTGGGTTCTCCACGAAGTCCTCGCGCTCGATCCAAAGCTCGCGCGAGATCGGGAACGTGCGCTCGCCGCGCTCCGGGTGGTGCGGGTGGACCGGCGCGGTGCACGGCTCCGACAGATCGGCGGGGAAGTTGTCGATCACGAGCTTGAGCGGATCGAGCACGGCCGCGGTGCGCGGCGCTTTATCGTCGAGATCGTCGCGCAGCGCGCCTTCGAACACGCTCATGTCGATCCATGAATCGACCTTCGTCACGCCGATGCGGTCGCAAAAAAGCCGAATGCTCTCGGGCGTGAAGCCGCGGCGGCGCACACCGACGATCGTCGGCATGCGCGGATCGTCCCAGCCGTCGACATGTCCTTCGGTCACGAGTTGCAACAGCTTGCGTTTGCTCGTAATGGCGTACGTCAGGTTGAGCCGCGAAAATTCGATTTGCTGCGGTAAAGGGCGCGTGAATACGCCCGCGTCGGCCAGCTCGTCGAGTATCCAGTCGTAAAGCGGACGATGATCCTCGAATTCGAGCGTGCAAAGCGAATGCGTGATGTTTTCGAGCGCGTCCGAGATGCAGTGCGTGTAGTCGTACATCGGATAGATGCACCACTGATCGGCCGTGCGGTAATGATGCGCGAAGCGGATGCGATAGAGCACCGGGTCGCGCATGTTCAGGTTCGGCGAGCTCATGTCGATCTTCGCGCGCAGGACGTGTTCGCCTTCCTGGAACTCGCCCGCTTTCATGCGGCGGAAAAGATCGAGGCTCTCTTGCGGCGAGCGCTCGCGATAAGGGGAGGGCGTGCCCGGCTCCGTCAGCGTGCCGCGCCCGTGGCGCATCTCCTCGGCCGACTGGCTATCGACATAAGCCTTGCCGCGCGTGATCAACAGTTCGGCGAACTCATAGAGCTTGCCGTAGTAGTCGCTCGCGTAGTAGCGATGCGTTTGGCCGTCTTTTTCCCAATCGAAGCCGAGCCAGTGCACGGCATCGACGATGGAGTCGACGTATTCGACGCTCTCTTTTTCGGGATTGGTGTCGTCAAGGCGCAGATGACAAACGCCGCCGTAATCGCGGGCGATACCGAAGTTCAGGCAGATGCTCTTCGCGTGGCCGATATGCAGATAACCGTTCGGTTCGGGGGAAAGCGCGTTTCGACGCGCCCGCCCCATTTCGCGGTGCGATTGTCTTCGTCGATGATGTTGCGAATGAAGTTGGACGGCACAGCGGCCGTCGCATCGTTGCGTTCGTTGTTCATGCGGAAAATGAGAATCGGCAAAATAGGCGGGCCGTGCCCGCGCGGGTTCCGATCATTCTACCTGAGCGGTTCCCGGCGGGCCGGCGGCCGGTCGCGTGGCTCAGCGTTCGACGCGCGAAATGGCGAAGCGATCCGGCTCCTCGTTCGTCATCGCTCCCCGCTTATACTACGCGGCGGCGGCCGAAACGCGCCTTCGACTCGACACGCGCTCAAGCAGGGGTTCATCCGATCATGAATGCGAAGCAAACCTTGGTTCTGCCCGGTTATGCCAATTCGGGCCCCGGACACTGGCAAACGCGCTGGGAGGCGCTCGATCGGACGTTCGTGCGCGTGGCCATGCCCGATTGGGACCATCCGGTCTGCGACGATTGGTGCGGCGCGTTGGATCGCGCCGTTTCAGCAGCTGGCCCGCAGCCCGTCCTGCTCGCGGCGCACAGCCTCGGTTGTTCGACCGCCGTGGTTTGGGCGGCGCGTCACTACGGCGGCAGTGCGGCGAAGGTGGCGGGAGCGTTGCTGGTGGCCGTGCCCGATCCGCACGGGGCTGAATTTCCGGCCGATGCGAGCGGCTACGGGCATGTGCCGATGGAGCCGTTGCCGTTTCCGGCGATCGTCGTGGCGAGCAGCGACGATCCGTATGGCGGCGTCCCCTTCGCCGAGCGCTGCGCGAAGGCATGGGGTAGCCGCTTCATCGACATCGGTCCGCGCGGCCATATCAACGCGGAAAGCGGGCTGGGCGACTGGCCCGAAGGCCTGGCATGGCTCGCATCGCTCGAAAGCTGATCGCCCCGGGGCATGTGAAGCCGGGCGCTGTCGCCTCGCGCCGCGCGCCGCTCAGATGACCGCGCGTGCGCGCAAATCGGCGATCGCCGCGTCGTCGTAGCCCAGGATGCCGCGCAGTACTTCCTCGGTGTGTTCGCCCAGCATCGGCGGGGCGGTTCGCACTTGGGGCGGTGTCTCGCTCATCACGATCGGATTGCGCACGAGCGCGGCCTGTGCGCCGCTCGGGTGCGGCACGTTCACCCGCATGCCGCGCGCTTGGACTTGCTCGTTGTCGAACACCTCGGCGAGATCGTTGATCGGCCCGCATGGCACGCCGGCGGCTTCGAGCAATTCGATCCACTCGCGCTTGCCGCGGGCCTTCACGATGTCGGCGACGATCGGCACGAGCGTCTCGCGGTGCCGCACGCGCTCGGGGTTCGTTGCGAAACGCGCGTCGTCGGCGAGTTCCGGGCGGCCGCCCACTTGCACGAACTTGCGGAATTGCGCATCGTTGCCCACCGCGAGGATGATCCATCCGTCGCTCGTTTGGAATGCCTGATAAGGCACGATGTTCTGATGTGCATTGCCCCAGCGCTGCGGAGGCAGGCCGCTCGTCAGATAGTTCGAGCCCATATTCGCGAGCATCGCGACTTGCACATCGAGCAGCGCCATGTCGATGTATTGGCCGATGCCTGTTCGCTCGCGATGCGCCAGCGCGGCGAGCACGGCGACCGTCGTATACATCCCTGTCATCAGGTCGGCGATGGCCACGCCGGCTTTTTGCGGCCCGCCGCCGGGCAGGCTGTCGCGCTCGCCCGTCACGCTCATGAAGCCGCCCATGCCTTGGACGATGAAGTCGTAGCCGGCGCGTTCGGCGAGTGGGCCGGTCTGGCCGAAGCCCGTCACCGAGCAATAGATGAGGTCCGGTTTGACCTGCGCGAGCGCGGCGTAGTCGAGTCCGTACTTGGCGAGCTGCCCCACCTTGTAGTTTTCGAGTACGACGTCGCTTTGCGCCGCGAGGTCCCGAACGATTCTCTGCCCATCGGGCGTCGCTATGTCGACCGTAACCGAGCGCTTGTTGCGATTTGCGCACAGGTAATAGGCTGCCTCGCGCGTATCGGTGCCGTCGGGTGTTTTCAGATAGGGCGGGCCCCAGTGGCGCGTGTCGTCACCTGTGCCGGGACGTTCGATTTTGATGACATCGGCGCCGAGATCGGCAAGCGTCTGCGCGCACCAAGGGCCGGCGAGCACGCGGGTGAGGTCGAGCACGCGGATATGACTGAGCGCTCCCATGTCGGTCGATGTCTCCTTGGATCGGCAGCCGGCATGAGCCGCCGGCGTCGTTGGCATGTTAAGCGGTTTTTGGCGTCGGGCCCAGACTGCCTTTGTTCCGCGCTTCGTGGCGTCGCGGACTCGAGCCGCACTGCGCCGCCATCCCTTGGCAAGGGCAATCCGGCGACATTTCCGTATAATTGGTCGTTTAGGCGAAATCGCCCGCCCGCGGCAAGCGTGGGCGCCGGGTTTCCAATCGAGAACGTCCCCAGTCCCTTATGAAAGCCGCCGAAATCCGCGAGAAATTCCTCAAGTTCTTCGAATCGAAGGGCCACACGATCGTCCGCTCGTCGAGCCTCGTGCCGGGCAACGACCCGACGCTGCTCTTCACCAATTCGGGCATGGTGCAATTCAAAGACGTGTTTCTCGGCGCCGAGTCGCGTCCCTACACGCGCGCCACGACGGCACAGCGCAGCGTGCGCGCGGGCGGCAAGCACAACGACCTCGAAAACGTCGGCTACACGGCGCGGCACCACACGTTCTTCGAGATGCTCGGCAATTTCTCGTTTGGCGACTATTTCAAGCGCGACGCAATCCGTTACGCCTGGGAACTCCTGACCGAAGTCTACCGGCTGCCGAAGGACAAACTCTGGGTCACGGTCTATCAGGAGGACGACGAGGCCTACGGCATCTGGGCCGATGAGCTCGGCGTGCCGCGCGAGCGCATCATCCGCATCGGCGACAACAAGGGCGCCCGCTACGCCTCGGACAACTTCTGGCAGATGGCGGACACGGGCCCGTGCGGCCCCTGCTCGGAGATCTTCTACGATCATGGTCCCGAAGTCTGGGGCGGCCCGCCCGGATCGCCCGAGGAAGACGGCGACCGCTACATCGAGATATGGAACCTCGTGTTCATGCAGTTCAACCGCGACGCTCAAGGCAACATGACGCCGCTGCCCAAGCCCTGTGTCGACACGGGCATGGGCCTCGAACGCATTGCGGCGGTGCTGCAGCACGTCCACAGCAACTATGAAATCGACCTCTTCGAGGCACTGATCAAGGCCGCCGCGCGCGAAACCGGCGTGAGCGAGCTCGGCAACAATTCGCTGAAGGTCGTCGCCGACCATATCCGCGCGTGTTCGTTCCTGATCGTCGACGGCGTGATTCCGGGCAACGAGGGCCGCGGCTACGTGCTGCGCCGGATCGTGCGCCGCGCCATCCGCCATGGCTACAAGCTCGGCTGCAAGCGGCCGTTCTTCCACAAGCTCGTAGCCGATCTCGTCAAAGAGATGGGAGCCGCGTATCCCGAGCTCGCCGATGCGCAAGCACGCGTGACGGACGTCCTGCGCCAGGAAGAAGAGCGCTTTTTCGAGACGATCGAGCACGGCATGTCGATCCTCGAGTCGGCGCTGGCCGATCTCGCGTCCAGGGGCGGGAAGACGCTCGATGGCGAAGTCGCTTTCAAGCTCCACGATACCTATGGCTTTCCGCTCGATCTGACGGCCGATGTCTGCCGCGAGCGCGACGTGACGGTGGACGAACCCGCGTTCGACGAAGCGATGTCGCGCCAGCGGGAGCAGGCTCGCGCGGCCGGCAAGTTCAAGATGGCGCAAGGTCTCGAATACTCGGGCGCCAAGACGACGTTCCACGGCTACGAGGAACAGATCTTCGACGACGCCAAAGTCGTCGCGCTCTATGTCGACGGCTCGGCCGTCACGCAGGTCGCCCCTGGGCAGCAGGCCGTCGTCGTGCTCGATCACACGCCGTTTTATGCGGAATCGGGCGGTCAAGTGGGCGATACGGGCGTCATTGCCAACGCCAGCGTGCGCTTCGCGGTGCTCGATACGCTCAAGGTCCAGGCCGACGTGATCGGCCATCATGGCACGCTCGAGCAGGGCACCCTGAAGGTGGGCGACGTCGTCAAGGCCGAGATCGACGCGATCCGCCGCGCACGCACCGCGCGCAACCATTCGGCGACGCACCTGATGCACAAGGCGTTGCGTGAAGTGCTCGGCGCGCACGTGCAGCAAAAAGGCTCCCTCGTCGATCCCGACAAAACGCGTTTCGACTTCGTTCATAACGCGCCGTTGACGGACGACCAAATCCGCCGCGTCGAAGACATCGTCAATGCGGAAATTCTCGCCAACGCGCCCGGCGTCGTACGCGTCATGCCGTTCGACGAAGCGGTGAAGGGCGGCGCCATGGCGCTCTTCGGCGAAAAATACGGTGACGAGGTGCGGGTGCTCGATCTCGGTTTTTCGCGCGAGCTTTGCGGCGGTACGCACGTGCATCGCACAGGCGATATCGGTTTCTTCAAGATCGTCGCGGAGACCGGCGTCGCGGCGGGTGTTCGCCGCGTCGAGGCGCTGACGGGCGACAACGCCGTGCGCTACACGCAGACGCTCGAGGCGCAGTTGGCTGCCGCGGCCGCGGCGCTCAAGGCGCAGCCTTCGGAGCTCACGCAGCGCATCGGGCAAGTGCAGGAGCAGGTCAAATCGCTCGAGAAGGAACTCGCGGCGCTGAAGTCCAAGCTCGCGTCGAGCCAGGGCGACGAACTGGTGGCGAAGGCCGTCGATGTCGCCGGCGTGCAGGTTCTCGCCGCCACGCTCGACGGCGCCGACGTCAAAACGCTTCGCGAGACCGTGGACAAGCTCAAGGACAAGCTCAAGCACGCAGCCGTCGTGCTTGCAGCCGTCGACGGCGGCAAGGTCAGCCTCATCGCAGGTGTGACGCCGGAGGCGAGCAAGAAGGTGAAGGCCGGCGAGCTCGTCAACTTCGTTGCCCAGCAAGTCGGCGGCAAGGGCGGCGGCCGCCCCGACATGGCGCAGGCCGGCGGTACCGAGCCCGCTGGGCTGCCCGCCGCGCTGGCCGCCGTTACCGGGTGGGTGCGCGCTCAGCTTTGATCGCCGCGGCGCTCGATCGCGCGGCGAGCAGCAGCTCGCGCAGCGCCTTGAGCGCCGCCGAGCACTGCCCTCGGCGCCAGACGAGCAGCGTGTCGATCGCGTCCAGTTCGTCGAGCGCATGGACCGCCACGTCGTCCGCACCGCGCGGCAGCAGTTCGAGAACCGAGCGTGGGGCGACGGCCACACCCGCGCCCGCGGCCACGCAGGCCACGATCGCATGATATGAGCCGAGCTCGAGCACGCGGGCCGGGCGAATGCCATGCCCGGCGTACCATCGCTCGATATATTCGCGATACGAGCAGCCGCGCTCGAACGCGACGAGTGTCGACAGCGCGATATCGGACGCTTGCCGAATCGGCCGATGGCCGCGCGCCGTCAGCATGACGAGCGACTCCTGAAAGACGGGGACGCTGTCGAGCGATTCGTCGAGCATGCCCGGCTCGGGTGGCCGCGCCATCAATGCCGCATCGATTTCGAATTTCACGAGCCGTTCGTGCAGACAGCCCGTCGTGGCCGTCGTCAGTTCGAGCGCTACGTCGGGCCACCGCTGGTGATAGCTCGCGAGCAAGCTCGGCAGCCGCGTTGCCGCGGTGCTTTCCATCGTACCCAGCGACAATCGCCCCCGAGGCTTATCGTCGACGAGCGCCTGACGCGCTTCGTCGGCCAGCGCGAGCAACCGTTCGGCGTACGGCAGCAGCGTTTCGCCGGCCGGCGTCAGGACGAGCCTGCGCCCATCGCGCACGAACAGCGGTGTGCCGAGCTCCGCCTCCAATTGCTTGACCCGCGTCGTGACGTTCGACTGCACGCGGTTGAGCTTCATCGCGGCGCGCGTGACGCCGTTTTCCCGGACGACCGCGCGAAAGACGGTCAGCGCAGCGAGATCCATGGTTCTCTCTCGAAGATGATTGCGTTCGTAATTATTCATTTTTCGAGAACGAACGGTCAAGCTATGATTTTCCTGTCCGAACCGCCGCGCGCCACCCCTATCGCCATGAGCCATTCCGTGCCACGAACCTACACTCCGTCGGTTGCCGCTCAGCCCAGCCCCGCGCGGGTGGCGCTCGCCTGTATGGTCGTCCTGGCTGTCGCGTTGGGGGTGGGACGTTTCGCTTTCACGCCTCTTTTACCGCTGATGCTGCACGGCGGCGCGCTCGATCTGCGCGGAGGCGGCTGGTTGGCATCGGCGAATTACGCCGGCTATTTCGTCGGTGCGCTCACTTGCGCGGCGCTGCGCGTCGAGCCGGGGCGGGTGGTCCGCGCGGGGCTCGCGGCGACCGTCGTTCTCACGTGCGCCATGGGACTCGTCGAAGCGTTCTGGGTCTGGGCAGCGATTCGTTTCGCGGCCGGGGCGGTGAGCGCCTGGACGTTCGTGTTCGCCTCGCAGTGGGGGCTGGCGCGCCTGGCGCGGCGCGGTGCGCACGCGTGGGGCGGGCTGATCTATACGGGGCCGGGCATCGGCATTGTCGTCACGGGGCTTTTTGCGGGCCTCCTTGCCCGCTATGGGGCGGCGGCCGGGTGGATCGGTTTCGGGGTGCTCTGCGCCGTGTTCGCGGTTCCGATCTGGCGCACGTTTGCCGACGACGGCGCGGCCCACGCCTCCTCGGCGAAGGCAGGCGCGGCACCGGCTGCGAGCGGGTCGGCCGATGCGCATGTTCCATCCGAGCCGCGCGCCCGTGCGCAAGGCGCGTGGCTCGTGCTGCTCTATGGGTTGCCGGGCTTCGGCTACATCATCACCGCGACGTTTTTGCCCGTTATCGCCCGTCACGCGTTGCCCGGCTCGGCGTGGCCCGACCTGTTCTGGCCGATGTTCGGCGCCGCATTGATTCCGGGCGCGCTGCTCGCCGCGCGGGTGCCGCCCGCGTGGGACAACCGGAGTCTGCTCGCCGCCTGTTATCTGCTGCAAGCGGCCGGTATCGCGCTCGGCATAGTGTTTCCGAATGTCGCGGGCTTTGCGCTCGGCAGCATCCTGATCGGATTCCCGTTCACCGCCATCACGCTTTTTGCGATGCGCGAGGCGCGCCGGCTGAAGGGGGAGCGCGCCGCGGGACTGATGGGTTATGCGACGGCGGCCTACGGCCTCGGGCAGATCGTCGGGCCGCTCGTGGCCGCGCCGATTGCGGCGCGCGTCGGCTCGTTCTCGCCGGCGCTTTGGCTGGCTGCCGGCCTGCTCGTTGCCGGCGCCGTGGGGCTCGCGGTATTGGCGATGTGGAGCAGGGGCGCCGCGCGCCAAAAGCAAAGCCGTTAGAATGTGCGCGTTCCGGCCCTGGCCGGCCAGCCACATTCCGCGCCACTCATGAACGTTTCCAGCGATTATCGATACTGCCCACATTGCACGAAGCCGCTCGTGGAGCGCGACGATGCTGCCGAGGAGGGTGGCCGCACGCGTCGCGTCTGTCCCGATGGGGACTGCGGGTTCGTTCACTGGCACAACCCGGTGCCTGTCGTCGCGGCAATCGTCGAGTACGAAGGCAAAATTCTGCTCGCCCGCAATGCCGCGTGGGCGGAGGGCGTGTTCGCCTTGATCACTGGTTTTCTCGAAAACGGCGAGACGCCTGAAGCCGGAATTGCGCGGGAAGTGCGCGAAGAAACGTCGCTGCATGCCGAGACGACCGAACTGATCGGCGTCTATGAATTCATTCGAAAGAACGAGCTCATCATCGCGTATCACGTGCAGGCCCACGGAACGATTTCGCTGTCGCCGGAGCTGCTCGAATATCGGCTCGTCGAGCCCGCGAAGCTGCGTCCATGGCGTGCGGGGACCGGTCAGGCCCTGGCCGAATGGATGCGCCGGCGGGGCCTGCCGTTCGAGTTCGTGGACAGGCCGGGGCAGTGACGTCCGCGGCATCATGAGCACATTCATCGTCGATGCCATGAACGGCATCAGCTACGGGCTACTGCTTTTCATGCTTTCGTCGGGCTTGACGCTGATCTTCAGTTTTCTCGGCGTCCTCAACGTCGCGCATGCAAGCTTTTACATGCTCGGCGCGTATGTCGGCGCGGCAATCGGTGCCCATTGGAGCTTCTGGGTTGCGATCGTTGCGGCACCCGCCGTCGTGGGCGCGGCCGGTGCGCTCGTCGAGCGGCTATTGCTGCGTCACGTGCGCGCGCAAGGCGCGTTGCACGAATTGCTGCTGACGTTCGGGCTCGCCTATCTTCTTGGGGAAGCCGTCAAATTCATTTGGGGACCCGGCACGCTCGCGGCCCCGGTGCCCGCGGTACTCGATGCGCCGTTGTTCGTATTCGACTCGGCCGCTTTCCCGCGCTATCGCGCCTTCGTGATGGCGACGGCGCTCGTCATGCTCGCGCTCCTTTACGCCGTCCTGCATCTTTCGCGGACCGGCCTCGTCCTGCGTGCCGCGCTTGGCGCGCGGCAGGCCGTGGAAGCACTGGGCCACGATGTGCCGCGTATCGGCACGCTCGTTTTTGCACTGGGCACGGGCCTCGCGGCGCTGGCCGGCGTCGTCGGTGCGCCGCTTTTCGTCGTCGAGCCGGGGATGGCCGAGTCGATGGGATCGATCGTCTTCGTCGTCGTCATCGTTGGGGGGCTCGGCTCGATCGGCGGCGCCCTCGCGGCCTCTGTCCTGATCGGTTGTCTTCAGACTTTCGCGGCTGCCAGCCCGTGGCGGCTCGCCGCGCTCGCCGACGCGGCCGGGCTCGCTTTGCCTTCACGGTGGGGGGCGCTGACGCTCGCCCAGCTTGCGCCGCTCGTGCCGTACCTGCTGCTCGTGGCGATGCTCGTATGCCGCCCGCGAGGGATCGCCGGAACGCGCGGCGATGCCGCATGAGCCGATGAGTGCCCTGCAGCGTCGCGCATCGCGCGCCCTACGCGCTCTTGCCCCGTGGGTCGTGCTGGTCGCGATTTTCGCCGCGCCGCTGGCGCTCACGGCCGAGTATCGAGGGCTCCTTGCCTATCTCGCGCAAACCGCGGCGATGATCGTCCTCGCGCTGTCCTACAACCTGCTGCTCGGTGAGACGGGCTTGCTCTCGTTTGGTCACGCGGCCTATTCAGGGCTCGCGGCATTCGTGGCCGCGCAGGCCTTCAACCGTTACGGAATTGCCTTGCCCTACCTGCCGCTCGTCGGCGGCATGGCCGGTGCCGCACTGGCCGTGCCATTCGGCTTCATCGCGACACGCCGGGCCGGCACCGCGTTTGCCATGATCACGCTCGGGATCGGCGAGCTGGCGCTCGCTGTCGTCTGGGCGGCGCCGACCGGTTTCGGCGACGCCGCCGGCGTTGTCATCGATCGTGCGGCCGGACCGGCCTGGGGCCACTGGACGTTCGGACCGGCGCGCGAAGCTTACGCGGTGGTAGCGGCATGGTGCATGCTGGCCTGCGCAGCGATGGCGGCGCTGGTGCGCACACCGTTCGCCCGGCTGGCCAACGCGGTGCGGGACAACGAACGGCGCGTGTCCGCACTCGGTACCGACCCACGCCGTGTTCGCTATGCAATGGTCGTCGTCTCCGCGTTTTTTGCGGGCGTGGCGGGAACGCTGACCCTCGTCGACATCGAAGTCGCATCGTCCGAAGGCCTGAGTATGGCCCGCTCGGGCGACGTGCTGATCGCAACGGTGATGGGCGGCAGCGCGTCGTTTTTCGGACCGGTGCTCGGCGCGGCCGTGCTGACCGGCTTCAGCGTCGGGCTGGCGTCGGTGACGCGCGCATGGCCGCTCTATCTCGGGCTTATTTTCGTGGCGATCGTGATGCGCGCACCCAACGGTATCGTCGGTATCGTGGGCCATGGCTTCGCGGCGATCGGGCGGCTCCCCACGCTCGGCCGGTCCGAGCGGCTCGCCATGGTGCGCGCGGCGCTCTCGAGTGCCGTGGCGTGGCTGGCTGCGCTCGCAGCTTGCGTGCTCGCTGTCGAGACGCTCTATGCGCGTCAATTCGCAGCCGATGCGGGAGGGCAATGGCACGTCGGAGCGTACCGGTTCGATGCGGCCTCGCCGATGACCTGGGCGGTCGTGGCCGCGCTCGCGTGCGTCGGTGCGATCGCGGCGCTTCATGCGCGGCGCGCGCGAACGAGCGGGCACGGCGCGGCGGTGCATCGAGGCGCGCGGTCATGATGCGCGCGGCGCTCGCGCTGACAGGCATCGAGCAGCGCTTCGGCGCGACCGAGGTGTTGCGCGGTATCGATCTTTCGATCGAGGCCGGGGAGCGCCACGCGCTGATCGGGCCGAACGGTGCGGGCAAGTCGACGCTATTCGACGTCATTGCCGGCATCCGCCGCCCGCACAGAGGGCGCGTCGTGCTCGACGGTACCGATATCACCGGGCTCGCGGCGCACGCGATCGCGCGACGGGGCCTTGCGCGGAGCTTTCAGACGACGACTGTGTTCGAGCGGATGACCGTGCTCGAAAACCTGCGCTGCGCGGTGCGCTGCGGCAGCGCCCGCTCGCTGGGTTGGCGGCGCTATCTTGCCGGCTCGCGCGAGGTCGACCGGCGTGCGTGGGAAGTGCTCGACGCGCTCGCGTTGTGCGGCCATGCCGATGCGCCTGCGGCGGCGCTCAGCTATGGCGACGCGCGCGCGCTCGATCTCGGTATCGCGCTGGCGAGCGGCGCGACGACGCTGCTCGTCGACGAGCCGACTGCCGGCTTGAACCGCGAGGAAGCGCGCCGAGCCATTGCGCTGTTGCGCACGGCGAGCGCAGGCAAAACCCTCCTCATGATCGAGCACGATATGGAGGCCGTGTTCGGCCTGGCCGATCGCATCTCGGTGCTCGTGCAGGGGCGCATCGTGGCGAGCGGGACGCCGGACGAGATTCGTGCCGATGCGCGCGTGCGTGCCGCTTATCTCGGCGACAGGCCAATCTCATGAGCACGCTGCTCACCGTGCGCGGGTTGCGCGCTTTTTACGGCGAAATGCAGGTGCTTCGCGACGTAGATCTGTCCATCGACGCCGGTGAAATCGTGGCGCTCGTCGGACGCAACGGCGCGGGCCGATCGACGTTCGCGAAAGCGCTGGTCGGGCTGGTCGCGCGTGAGGGATCGGTTTGCTTCGACGGTGACGAACTGATCGCGCAACCGACCTGCGAGATCGCTCGCCGCGGGATCGGTTATGTGGCCGAACGGCGCGATGTCTTTGCCGAACTCTCCGTCGATGAGAATCTGCAGCTCGGCGTCAAACCCGGCAAACGGCGACAGGCGATACGCGCCGTGCTCGAGCGCGCCTATGACCGGTTTCCGATGCTCGCGGCCCGGCGCCGCACGCAAGCGGGCAGGCTCTCGGGCGGCGAGCAGCAGATGCTGGCGCTCGCGCGGGCATGGCTTGGCGAGCCGCGCCTCATGATCGTCGACGAACCTACCGAAGGTCTGGCGCCGCAGGCAGTGGCCGACGTGCTGCGCTGCCTGTGCGAACTTGGCGAGGAGGGCGGCGCGGTGCTGCTGATCGAGCAGCGCTTCACCATCGCGCGAGACATTGCCCGACGCGTTGCCGTCATGGGGCATGGGCGCCTCGTATTCGACGGCCCGATGCAAGCGCTGGGCTCGCATATCGTCGATGAATGGATCGCGGTTGGACAGTGAGTCGACGGCCGCTTTCGCTGCTTTTACTTCGAGATAACCGGTCTCGATTGCGATGACGCGCCTCGTGCTTCCGAGCGTCCGATAGTCGGTGCGCGGCGAGCCCGGTCCGATACTGGCGCGGATAGGATCATCCCGCTTCTGCAGATGCGGCTTCAGCCCGGAGCCCGCGTGCAGTGGCGTCAGTCCAGTCCGAGGAGAGCACGCAATGGCTTATCCAATCAATACGGTCAGTAGTCCCGAGTTCCCCGAGCCGACGCTCGTTTATGAATCGATCGCGCAAAGCGGTAGCAGATTCGTGGCAGGCGAACCTTATCCGCCACCGATGAACGGATTCGCACAGACGGCCAATCAATGCGCGCTGTTTCGTAGCGAAGCACCGCCGTTCTCGTTTTGAGGTTCGGCGCTTCCAAAGGAGAGTCGAACCATGAGCGATGCCATCGTACGAGTGAGCAACCAATCGAGCCGCGACATTTTCATTTCCGGCGACCCGAACTGGGACGACCAGGTTCTGATACTTGATGGTCGCCCGAAGGCGAAGCCCTACCGGTTGCCGCCGGGGCGCTCGGCCGAGCTTTTCGTGCCGGCCGAAGACAGCGGCGAGATCGACGCCCACGCAGTGGGACTGATCGTTGCCGACGGGCTCGACGTCGACTATGGCTCGGCCGGCGGCTACCAGACCACTATTGGCCGAGAGCAGGAAACGGGATGGCTCGGCATAACGGACGAGAGCGTCCTCAACGCGCCCGCGGTCCGTTATTCGACCACGAGTGAGGGACCGCTCTCGATGAGGATGGAATTCGTCGACGTCGAGCCGCAGGCATCCGCGGAAAATCGCTCGCGGGTCTTTTGAGCCTCCACCCGTCGCGCGTATCGCCGCGCCGTCACCTGTAGCGGCGCGGCGATCGTCTGGCGATGCATCAGCGTGTGCACTCGGCGTTGAAACAATGCCGGACCTTCTCAAACGTCGCGCGTCATGATCCACTCGTGCGCGGGATCGTTCTTGAAGTGCCAGACGCGCTGCGGCCCGGCCATGACGTTGAGGTAGTAGGAGTCGTATCCGTACGGCACGACGACAGGATGATAGCCGCGCGGCACCATCACGACATCGTGATTTTCGACTGCCATCGATTCGTCGATATCGCGGCTGTCCGTATAGACGCGCTGGAACGCGAACCCTTGCGGCGGATCGAGCCGATGGTAATACGTCTCTTCGAGCGAACTTTCGAGCGGAATGTTGTCGGCATCATGCTTGTGCGGCGGATAGCTCGATGCGTGCCCGCCCGGCGTGCGCACTTCGACGACGAGCAGTGATTCGGCGGGCTCGGTTTGCGGCAGGATGTCGCAAACATAGCGCGTATTGAGTCCTTTGCCGCGAACGGAACGCTTCATCTGCGACGGCTCGATCAAACGCATGGGGTAGCGGCCCGTACCCGGCGCGCTTGCGACGCCGATTTCCGCGCTGCGTTCGGCGCGCACCGTCGCGCGTTTGCCGGGCGGGAGGTACAGCGCGTAGGGGGAGGTGTCCTCGAAAACACTGGAGCGCGTACCGATGCTCGAGAACCGCTGACCGTCGGCCTCGATCGTTACGGTGCCGCTCAGCACGACGATGCAGACTTCGCGCGCCGCTTCATGAACGTCGAGTGCCTCGCCCTCGCTCAATCTGTGGGCGGCAAAGCCGACATAACGCCAGCCGGCCGATTCGGGGGTTACGCGTGCGATCGTCGAGCCCTCGCGTTGGGCTTTCACGAGCAGGCTCATCAGGCGATCTCCCTGGTAGTGGGGGCGTTCGGTGCGAACGATGGCGCATCGACGAGCGCGCGCAGCGTCCGGTACCCTTTCTCGGCGTACGCGTAGCTGGGCGCGATGACGGGATCCTGCTCGGCTTCGACGACGAGCCAGCCGCGATAGCCGATCTCCCTGAGCTTGCCGATCACCGACGCGAAATCAACCGCGCCATCTCCCGGCACCGTGAACGCGCCGTTGATGACCGCTTCGAGGAAGCTCCAGTCGCGATTGCGGGCGAGCTTGACGACATCGGGGCGGACATCCTTGCAGTGCACATGGCAAACGCGCGCGGCGTACCGTTCCAGCAGCGCGAGCGGGTCGCCTCCCGCGAACGTGATATGGCCCGTGTCGAGCAGCAAGCCGACGGCATCGGTCGTGCGCTTCATCAGTTCATCGACATCGGCCGGCGTTTCGACGTAGGCCCCCATGTGATGGTGATAAGCGACGCGCACGCCTTGCGAAAGGGTGTAACGCGCGAAGCGCTCGAGCCGTTCGGCGTATGTGCTCCATTGCGCCTCGGTGAAGAACCGCGGCCGCTGAAAAAGCGGTAGCGGCGAGCCTTGGATCGTGTCGGCGACTTCGCCATAGACCATCACCGTCGCGCCGTTTTTCGCGAGCAGTTCGAGGTGCGGTCCGACGGCGGCAATTTCTTCTTCCGCGCTGCGTTGCGCGAGCCGGCCCGAATACCACCCCGAGACGAGCGAGAGGTCGTATTGCGCAAGCAGTGCCTTCAGGGCCTGCGGTTCGCGCGGAAATTTGTTGCCGAGTTCGAACCCCTCGTAGCCGATCTGCCGGCCTTCCGTCAGGGCGACTTCGAGCGGCGTTTCGCCCCCCAGCGAGGGGAGGTCGTCGTTCATCCACGACAGCGGATTGATGCCAATGCGGACTTCGAAAGCACTCATGCTGATCCTCGATGTGTAATCTGTCTTTGCGCCTGGCTGCCGCCCGTCGCAAATCAACTTTTAGCGCGTGCCGCGAGCTGTGCTTCGTAGTCGGCGCGCGCTGCGCGTACCGCCTCGCGCTCCGATACGGCCGGCACGGCGACTTCCCACCACCAGCCCCCATCGTCGGTCGTGCGGGCGGGATCGGTGTCGATGACGAGCACCGTCGTCCGATCGGCCGCACGCGCGCGCGCGAGCGCCGCTTCGAGGCCGGCCACGTCGGCCGCGTGTTCGGCATGTGCGCCCAGCGACCGCGCGTGAGCGGCGAAGTCGATCGCAGGTGCGCCCAGCGGGCCTTGCAGGCAATCGTCGAGCAGGTTGTTGAACGGCGCGCCGCCGCAGGCTTGCTGCAGCCGGTTGATGCAGCCGTAGCCGCGATTGTCGAGCACGACGACGATGAGCTTGGCCCCCAGCATCACGGACGTGGCGATCTCACTGTTCATCATCAGATAGCTGCCATCGCCCACGAGAACGATCACTTCGCGTTGCGGCCTGGCCAGCTTCACCCCGAGGCCACCGGCGATTTCGTAGCCCATGCACGAATAGCCATACTCGACGTGATAGCCGCCCGGGCGTGCGGCCCGCCAAAGCTTATGCAATTCGGCGGGCAGCGTTCCCGCCGCGCATACCGCGATATCCTCGGCTGCCGAGCGGGTGGACGAGCGCTGGACAGCGCCGATGACGTCGGCGTCGTACGGCAGTTTGCCCGGTACCGGCTCCGCATGGGTGCGCTGCGTAACCGTGTCGCACCATTGGCCGGCCAGTTGGCGTGCGCGTTCGGTCCAGGCCGTGCTCGCCCGCCATGATCCGAGACAAGCCGCGAGTGCGTCGATTGCCGCGCAGGCGTCGGCGATGACCGGCGCCGCGCGATGCTTGATCCCATCGAACATATTCGCGTTGACACAGACCACTTCGGCTTGCGTGAAGAGCGTGTTCGAGCCCGTCGTGAAGTCCTGCAGGCGCGTGCCGATGGCCAGCACGCAATCGGCTTCGTGCGCGAGCGCGTTGGCGGCGCTCGAGCCCGTGACGCCGATCGCACCGACATTGAGCGGATGATCCCAAGGCAGCGTGCTTTTGCCGGCTTGCGTCTCCGCAACCGGGATGCCGTGCCGTTCGGCCAGCGCCGCGAGCGCGATGGCGGCACCGCGGCTGTAGAGCACGCCGCCGCCGGCGACGATGATCGGGTTCGTGGCGCGTTGCAAGGCTGCGAGCGCGGCATCCAGTTCCGCGGCGCTCGGGGCAGGCGAGTGGAACGTGACCAGCCGCGTCGCGAAGAAATCGACCGGGAAATCGTATGCCATCGCCTGGACGTCTTGCGGCATCGCGAGCGTGACGGGGCCGCACAGCGCGGCGTCGGTCAGCACGCGCAGCGCACGCGGCAGCGCGGTCAGCAGTTGCGCCGGATGGACGATGCGATCGAAGTATCGCGATACCGGTTTGAGCGTGTCATTGGCGGAGACGCCGCCGTCGTGGAAGTCCTCGACCTGCTGCAGCACCGGGTCCGGTGCGCGCGAGACGAAGATATCGCCGGGCAGCAGCAGGACGGGCAATCGATTGACATGAGCGAGCGCCGCCGCCGTGACGAGATTCGTCGCGCCCGGTCCGATCGAGGTCGTCACGGCCATCATGCGGCGGCGAAAATGCGCTTTCGCATAGGCGATGGCCGCATGCGCCATCGCTTGCTCGTTGTGCGCGCGATAGGTGGGCATTACTTCGCGGTGCTGATAGAGCGCCTCGCCGATGCCGGCTACATTGCCGTGGCCGAAGATGGCGAACACGCCGCCGAAAAGCGGCACGGTCTCGGTCTGGCCGTCGTCGGTGTCGATCGACACGCGCTGGGCAGCGAGAAACCTGACGAGTGCCTGCGCGGCGGTGAGACGGACGGTAGCGCCCGTACCGGCGTGCCGAGCGAGGTTCGGCTCGGGAGCGTTTTCGGGTGCATTCATCACGCGGCCTCCGAGTTTGCGGTCGACGCATGCGGCGTGGCATTCGCGCGCGCCGCGCGCCATGCGCCGATCAATGTTTCGAATCTTTCGCGTACGTTCGCGATCAGGGCGTCGTCGCCGATCTCCCCTGCGAGCCAGGCACGACTCGGCTCATGGAAAATCGTGCGTCCGACCGTGAAGCCCTTGCAGGCCGTCGACGCGGCGGCGGCGCGAAAGCCCTCCGCCAACTGCTCGACGCCAGCCGACAAGCCGAGCAGCACGACACCGCGGCAGTAAGGGTCGCGCTCGGCGATGAGCGCGTCGATCGCTTGCCATTGCACGGCCGTCATCGGCGCGAGCTTCCACCATTCGGGTTGAATGCCTAGGTTGTAGAGACGCTTGAGCGCGCGGTAGACCGTGTCGGGCGCGTCGGGCAGCGCGGTGCGCTTCGGCGGGATGACTTCGAGCAACAGCTCGTGTCCGCTGGCCTGAACCGCGTCATAAAGCGCGCGCAGCTGCGCTTCCTGCTCGACGCGTTCGTCGATCGGCGCGTCGGGGTGATACTGGACGAGGCATTTGACGACGTGCTCGCGCGGCCAGCTTGCGAGCGTCGTGCCGATGGAACGGCCGTGCTCGAAGACTAGCGGGAGCGACCCCGGCAGCTCGACCGGACGACCGATCCACCAGCCGCGGCCCGTTGCCGCGTTCAGCGCATCCTGCCCGTAGCGATCGTCGATGAGCACGCCGATGCGTCCCTCGAGCGTGAGGCTTTTCTCGGTGAGCGCGACGGCTTGCACGAAAAGCTGCTTGAGCGCGGCGATGCGCGTCTCGTCGGCACCGGTTTGCTGCGCCAGCTCGAAGAACTGATTCCGATGATCGAAGGCAAAGCCCAGGACTTCATCGCGCGGCGTGCGCTTGACGCTGACGCGATGCAGCCGCGAGAGGGCGGCATCGCGATCGGGGCGACGCATGCGGGCCGGGTCCTGCGCGGCGGCTTCGCGGAAGTAGGCGAGCTCGGCTGGCGTGGGCATCGCCGGGGCGCACGCGTGGCGCGCCACCACGAGCGCACCGCAGATGTTGGCGGTCTGCGCGCAGCGCTCGAACGGCGCGTCGCGTAGCCACTCGGACAGAAAGCCCGAGGCGAACGCATCCCCGGCGCCGAGCACGTTGAGGACTTCTACTTCTACACCGCGATAAGTCGGCGCATCGTCGATCGATGCGGGCACGGCCCCATCGACGATCGTGCAGCCGAGCGGCCCGCGCTTGACGACCAGCGTGGCGCTCGTGACCGCGCGCACCATCGCCAGCGCATCGACGAGTTCATGCTTGCCCCCGGCGATGCGGAACTCCTCCTCCGTGCCGATGACGAGATCGAAAAGCGGCAGGATGCGCTGCAAGTGCGCGGTCACGCTCTCGTTCGCGATGAAGCGCGTTTCTCCGTCCGCTTTACCCGTGAGGCCCCAAAGCACCGGCCGATAGTCGATATCGAGCACCGTGCGGACTTGATTGCGGCGCGCGTAATCGAGCGCGCGGCGGCTCGCGCGATTGACGCGCTCGGTCGAGAAATGCGTGCCCGTGATCAGGAGCGCCTTGCTCGACGCGATGAATGCCTCGTCGAAGTCGCTTTCGTCGATCGCCATATCGGCGCAGTTTTCGCGATAAAAGATGAGCGGAAACGTATCGCGGTCCTTCAGGCCGAGCAGCACGAGCGCGGTGAGCCGATCCGTGTCGACGCGCGTGTGGCTGACGTCGCAGCCTTCGAGCGCGAGCGTTTCGGTCAGAAAACGGCCCATATGGTCGTTGCCGACGCGTGCGAGCATCGCCGAGGCGAGGCCGAGCCGGGCGCAGCCGAAGGCAATGTTGGCCGAGGAGCCGCCGAGATATTTGGCGAAGCTCGACACGTCTTCCAGTCGCGCGCCGATTTGTTGAGCGTAGAGATCGACCGCGAGCCGGCCGAGGCAGATGATGTCGCGGGTGCGGCCCGGCGCGAAGCGACTCGGCGTGGCCGTGGCGAGGGTAGGTTGGTTCGCTGCCATGGAAAGTTCGGGATCGTTGTGAAAGGGCGTGTCAGATCGTGGCGCCATCGAGTTCGGCGATCATCTTTTGCATCTCGGCGCCGCCCGCCATCATGTCGAGAACGGCTTCCTTGCTGATCGTTTCCTTCGTGAACGTGCCCATCGAGCGGCCTCGATTGAGCAGCGTGAACGAGTCGCCGATCGGATAGGCGTGATGGACGTTGTGAGTGATGAAGATAACGGAAATGCCGCGCTCGCGTGCCTTGTGAATCAGCCTGAGGACATTGAAGCTTTGCTTGACGCCGAGCGCCGCGGTCGGCTCGTCGAGGATCAGGACACGCGCGCCGAAATGAATGGCGCGTGCGATGGCGAGGCACTGGCGCTCGCCGCCCGACATCGTGCCGATCGGCTGGTTCGCATCGCGCACATGGATGCCCATTTCGGCCAGTTTGTCATGAGCCGTCTGCGCCGCCGTTTCGATATCCATGACGTTCACGAGCCCGAAAAGCTTTTTCTGCGGCTCGCGGCCCATGAAGAAATTGCGCGCAACGGACATGAGCGGCACGAGCGCGAGATCCTGATAGACGGTCGCGATGCCCAGGTCGAGCGCGTCTTTCGGCGAACCGAAATGCACGGGTTTGCCGTCGACGCGATAAGTGCCTTCGCTCGGCGCATGCACGCCCGCGAGCGTCTTGATGAGCGTCGACTTGCCGGCGCCGTTGTCGCCGAGCAGGCAGTGGACCTCGCCGCGCCGCAGCTTGATCGTGACATCCTTGAGTGCAATGACATTGCCGAAGTAGCGGCTCACGTTTTCGAGCGCGAGGATGAAATCGTCGTCGTTCGTCGTGGGGTGTTCGAGGGTAGACATGGTTCAGTCTCCTGTCGTTCGGAGTTCGCGCTTAGCGCGACGTCGCGACGCGGCTGCGGACGTAGTGATTGAAGAGCACGGCGAAAAGCAGCATCAGGCCGAGGAATACGCGGAACCAGTCCGAATCGATATTCGTGTAGCTGATGCCGATCTGCACGACACCGAAGATGAGTGCGCCGAACGACGCGCCGACGACGGAGCCATAGCCGCCCGTGAGCAGCGTGCCGCCGATCACCGCGGCGATGATGGCCTCGAACTCCTTTTGCAGGCCGCGGTCGGCCGCGGCCGAACCGATGTCGCAGACTTGCAGCACAGCAAAGAGGCACGAGCAGAACGCGGTCAGCACGAAAAGCCGAATCTTGACGCGCCGAACGGGCACGCCGACATTCTTGGCCGCGTTGGCGTCGCCGCCGACGGCGAAAATCCAGTTGCCGAAGCGAGTCTTGGCAAGCGTGAAGGCGCCGACGGCGGCGAGCGCGATCCACCAGACGATTACCTTCGGCACGCCGGGCACGAGCGGCTCGCCGTTATCGAGCAACCGCACGATTCCGATATGCGCGAGCCAGCGGAAAAAATCGTGGAACGCGACGCCCTGAAAGAGCGTATGCGCGATTGCGCTGTGGGTGGCCACGTCGCCGACGCCCGAGATGATCGTTCGATCCGCGAACATGACGGACAGCGCGAGCGTCAGGCCGCGCAGAATGAAGAGAAAAGCAAGCGTGACGATGAACGACGGCAGCCTCGTGCGCATGACGAGATAGCCATTGAGCGCGCCGAGCGCCATCGAGCCCACGAAGGCGAACAGAATCGAGAGTTCGATCGGCCAATGGAAGTACATCGTCGGCAGGGCGACCATCATGCCCGCGAACCCGATCATCGAACCGATCGACAGATCGAACTCGCCGGCGATCATGAGCAGACATGCGCCGACGGACAGGATGCCGAGATAGGCGGCAACCTGCGACCAGTTCATGATGCCGTCGAGGTTGAACATGCCCGAATCGCGCGCGCCGAGCGCGAAGACGAGAAACACCATGACCGTGCCGGCGAGCGCGGCGAATTCGGGACGGTTGAGCAGATGTTTGAACCACGACTCGCGGCGCACGCGTTCGTCGGCGGCCGCCGCGGAAGCGGCGCTTGGGGAGGAACCCGGCTGCTCGGGGTGGCTCGGGTTGCCGTGGATTTGATCGGTGACGCTCATCGAATGTCTCCAAGCTGAATCGCGCGGGCGAACCGGGCCAGGCATCCCCGGGCCAAGCCCGTTCGTGCCGCGCAAGAAAAGTGGAATCGGAGGTCGAGCCGCGCTTATACGCCTGGGCTAAGCGCGGCTGCGTTCAGCGGTACTGGCCCGCGAACTTGACGACCTTATCGACGTTCTCCTTGGTGATGAAGCCGGGGCCGGAGCGGATCGTGGTCGCCTCATAGACGGGGTCCAGACCATAGTCGGCCAGACGCTTCTTGAACTTCTCGTTGCTTTGCAAGATCTTCTCGATCTTGACCGGATCGGTCGTGTGGTCCTTCTTTACGATGGCCAGCACGGCAACCGGGATATAGCCTTGCAAGTAGGGCTGCTGGTCGATCGCGAACTGGATCGTGCCGTCCTTGATACCGTTTGCGATATCTTGCGAGAAGTCGAACGTCGCGAACCAGATCTTCCCGGCCTTGCCCATTTGCTGCAGTGCCTTGATCGTCGGCTCAGCCGAATTGGGGCCGAGCGCGAGCACGCCGCCGGTGTCCGGATGGTTGCGCAGGTATGCCTGAACCTTCGTCTGAATGCCCGTCGGATCGGTGCCCGCATCGAGCGTCGAGGTCTTGAAATTGACGCCGAGCGCCTCGGCAAAACCGCGGCAGCGCTCGAACGAGGCAGGGTTCGTTGCGTAGTGATTGACGCAGAGGAACGACTTGACGCCCGCCGCCTTCGCCTTCAGGCCGGCGGCATGACCTGCCGCGTATTCGGGCTGGCCGATATGCATGATCGCGCCCAGTTCCTTGCTCTGCTGTTCCGTGCCCGAGTTGATCGTCACGAGCGGGATGTGCTTGTCCGTCACCTTCTTGATCGAACCCTTCAGCACGTCGTAATCGGCGATTGTCGCAATGACGCCGTCATAGTTGCGTGCCGCGGCCTGCTCGATGAGACGCGCCATGTCCGACAAGTCGCCGTTGGGCGGATTGCGGTAATCGGTCTGAACGTTGAAGTCCTCGTCGGCCTGCTTGATCGCATTCTTGATCGTGTTCCACCAGGAATCGGAATCGGGCGCGTGGCTGATCAGCACGAATTTCGCATCGGCCGCCTGGGCGGCCGGCGCGGCGAACGCCGTGAATGCGATGGCGAGCCCCGATGCGAGCGTTGCCGCGATCGTCTTCAAAGCGGCCTTGCGGTTGCCTTGTCTCATTTGTCTCCACCTGTTCGAAGTTATGTTGTGACGAGCGCGGCGCAGAACCCGGCCATATCGCTCAGGGAAAAGAGTAGGCGAACTTGCGCGAGATTGCAAAGAAAATTTCATCCATGTGAGAAATGGAAAATTCATTCCATTTCGACAGGCCAACGCCTATAATCCGCATCCATCGCCTGCTGCGGTAAGTGTTGTGCAGTGCGGGAGAACAGAGGGGACATCAGTCATGCAGGAAGACAGCACAGATCAGCTTCCGAGCGTCGAAGAGTTGATGCAGCGTGTCGCGGATGCGTACGACTCGCTGCCGCGGCAACTGAAAAGCGTGGCCACGTATCTCGAGCAGCACCGCTCGAGTGTCATGGTGGACCGCACGAGCGACATTGCGGCGAGTTGCGGCGTGCACCCGTCGGCCGTCGTCCGTTTCGCGCAGCGCTTCGGGTTTTCCGGGTTTTCCGATCTGCAGGAAGTGTTCAAGCAGGCCTACACGGGCCACAACCCTTCGGGGCAGACCTACAAGCAGCGGATCCGCAAGCTGATCGACGACAAGCCGGGACGCCTGTCGGGCCGGACGATGGCGCGCGAATTCATCACGGCCTGCCGCAACGGATTGGACGAGCTCGATGCCTCGCTCGACGACGAGCAGTTCGACGCGGCCGTGACGATGCTTGAACGCGCGGAAAACATCTACGTGGTGGGCGTGCGCCGCTCTTTCGCCGTGGCGAGCTACATCGTCTATGCGCTCCAGCACACAGCCAAGCGCGTGCATCTGGTTTCCGGCTTCGGCGGTATGTACCGGGAGCAGATCCGCAGCGTGAAAAAGGGCGACGTCGTCGTCGCCATCAGCTTCGAACCCTATGGTCGCGAAACGCAGTATTGCCTGCGCGTCGCGCATCATCACCAGGCGCAAACGCTCGTCATTACCGATAGCCGCCTGTCTCCGCTCGCACGGTATGCGAGCGCGCAACTGTTTGTGAAGGAAGGCAGCGCGTTTGCATTTCGCGCGCTGACAAGCACGATCTGCCTGTGTCAGGCGCTTTTCGTCGCGCTGGCCTACAGGCTCGAACTCAAAGTTGAAGAATCCAAAGACACTGGAGGATACGATGACTGACAAGACCCACGGCACCATGAACGTCGCCGTGTTCGGGGCCGGCCGCATTGGCCGCATTCACGCAGGCAACCTCGCGCGGCAGCCGGGTGTTCGGCTCAAGTATGTGGTCGATGTGAACCGTGAAGCGGCCGATGCATCGGCGCGCGAGCATGGTGCGGAAGTCGTCGAGGCCGATGTCGCGCTCGGCGACCGCTCGATCGGTGCGACGGTCATCTGCTCGAGCACGGACACGCACGCGGATCTGATCGAGCGCTCGGCCGCGCAGGGCAAACATGTGTTTTGCGAAAAGCCCGTCGATCTCGCGCTCGAACGCGCGCGTGCCTGCGCGCAAGCGGTCGAGCGTGCCGGCGTGGTTTGCATGATCGGGTTTCAGCGCCGCTTCGATCCGACGTTCGCGGCCGTCAAGGCGCGGCTCGATGCGGGGGAAATCGGGACGCCCGAGATGCTCGTCGTGACGAGCCGGGATCCGGGCGCACCGCCCGTCGAATACATCAAGCGCTCGGGCGGCATCTTCAAGGACATGCTCATTCACGACTTCGACATTTTCCGCTGGATACTCGGCGATGAAGCCGAGACGCTGCATGCGACGGGCAGCTGCCTGACCGATCCGGCGATCGAGCAGGCGGGGGATGCGGATTCGACCGCGGTCACGATCCGCACGAAGGGTGGGCGGCTTTGCCAGATCAATACGACACGGCGGGCGGCCTATGGCTACGATCAGCGTTTCGAAGTGCTCGGCAGCGGCGGCATGCTGCAGGCGGGCAATGTACGGCCGACGGAGGTGACGGCATTCAGCGCGCGGGCCGTATCGACCGACGTTCCCGAGGCGTTTTTTCTCGAGCGCTACCGTACCGCGTACGCGAACGAAATTGCCCATTTTTTCGATGCGGTGACGCGCGGCACAGCCGTACGCACGACGATTGCCGACGGCGTGAAGGCGCTCGAGCTGGCCGAGGCGGCGACGCGTTCGTGGCGCGAAGGGCGCGCGGTGCGCATCGACGAAACGGCGGCTTGATCGAACCGGGTGGAGTGTGGAGATGACGACTATTGCCAATCACGCGCCGATCAGGATCGGCGTAGCAGGGCTTGGCCGCCTCGGCGCCCGGCACGCAATGAATCTGGCCTACCGGGTTCCGGGAGCGGTACTGACAGCCGTTTGCAGTCCCGTCGAGGCGGAGCGCGCTTGGGCGCGCGAGGCGCTGCCCGGGCCGCGGCTTCATGCCGATTACGCAGCCCTCCTTGCCGACAGCGAAATCGATGCAGTGTGGCTCGTGACGCCTTCGTCGCTGCACGCCGAGCAGATCGTGGCCGCGCTGCGAGCGGGCAAGCATGTGTTTTGCGAGAAGCCGTTGTCGCTCGATGTGGCCGAGTGCGAGCGCGTGCTGGCCGTGGCGCGCGAGCATCCGTCGCTCATTGCGACGATCGGGTTCATGCGCCGCTTCGATCCCAGCTACCGCGATGCATACGACAAAGTGGCGGCGGGCCAGATAGGGCGGCCGTTCATGATCCGCTCTCAGACGACGGACAAGAACGATCCGGAAGGGTTCTTCGTCCGCTTCGCGCCCACCTCGGGCGGGATCTTTCTCGATTGCACCGTGCACGATATCGATATCGCGCGTTGGTTCTTCGGCAACGCGCGCGCCACGCGTGCTTATGCGACGGGGACGATCGCGCTGCACGAGGGTTTGCGCGAGTGCGGCGATGTCGATAACGGCGTGGGGGTCGTCGAATTCGAGGGCGGCCGGCTTGCGGTTTTTTATGCTTCGCGCACGATGGCGCATGGAAACGATACGCACAGCGAGGTCATCGGTACGTCGGGTGCGCTCACCATCGGTCAGAATCCGCGCGCCAATCGCGTCGAGATCTACGATGAACGCGGTGTGCGAAATGAATGCACGCCGACGTTCTTCGATCGTTTCGAAGAGGCGTTTTTGTGCGAGGCGCAGGCTTTTGTCGCGTCGGTCGCGTCGGTCGCATCGGTTGCGTCCGGTGGCCCGGGCGACGGTGTGGCGTCCGGAGCCTCGCTTGCCGACGCGCTCGAAGCGACGCGTATCGGACAGGCGCTGCGTCGGGCGCTCGAAAGCGGACAACCTGTCGCGCTATAGCTGTGGCGCAGTGGCATATCGCTCGCCACTGCGTGGAACCGATCCCTTGCGACGGGCCTGTTGAGCAGGCCCGTCTTGCTCTTTCGGGCGTTCGTCCGAGAAACCCGCGCATCGATTTCGCCGATCTTTTCCGTCGGTAGTTTATCGCTCAGTTCTGCCGCAGTTGTTTTCGCATCACACGTCATTTTCCATCTCGATAATTAGGAATGCTAATCGGCTTATGTCGAGGATGGGGCGCGCTCATTTTTTCGTGCGGCGAACATTCCACCGTATGGCGTGGCCTGTGGGTCGTGCCGCGGCTTATCGCCCTGCGAAATCCAGATAATCGGATAAGGGCATCTTTTTATAGACCGGAGGTTGCTGTGAATCGAGTGATCCTGGTGAATGGCAACAAGGTTGGTTGGACGGCGGCATTGACGGCGCTCTCGTTCGGCATTTGTGTTTTTCCGCTCGTGAGAATGAGCGGCGTCGAGATAGGCTATTTGACGACGGACGACCTGATAAGGAGATTTCTGATTTTGCCGCTGACGGTGAGCTTCTACGTTTTCGTGGCTTGCTTCGCGCTGACGGGTTTCGATAGCGCTCGAGACGAGGTGCGCAACGACTCGAAACCCGCGTCCGCGGGGGAGGAGCGCGGGGCGTTGGACATGGCCCAGGTGGTCGGCGTTATTTGGCTCAATCCACTGTGTCGACGCGATTATCCGACCGAATGGCGAATTCTCTGGACACTGGGCTTGATAAAGTCGGATCAGGTTTGTGATTGGCCGGGAACGAGCGCGATGAAACCTGGCGCCATGCGACCTGCGCTGACAGTCGCAGGTCAAAACGGGGATAGCGAAACGTTCCATCGAACCCATCAAAGCTATATCGATGAAATGTTCGGGCTGCTCGCCCGCGGGCACTTTGACGGCTTCGGTCCAGGGGCGGATATACGCGTGGAATACGCCATCCCAGCTTATCGGCTCGATCCCGCTGAAGTCCAAGAGTATGTGCGCGGGCGGCTCGTCCGTGAATTCGCTCGTGAGAGTGCGCCGCTGGACGGCCGCGGGGCTCAGGTGTGGCCGCGCGTGAATTTGACGCGCGGCGGCGCGAATGCCGGCTTCGCCTCGCTGAATGCGGCGATGGACTATCTACAGGAGAATCCGGACAAGAGCGTGTGGGTGATGAACTGGGACGCTCCGGATCGCCCGTCGAAAGGCAAACAGTCCAGCGAGAATATGGCGTTGCTGGTGCTTGCGGGGCCACGTTACGAGGCGCAGTGCGAGCCGCTTGCATGGATCGGCAGGGCGGTCACTGGGAGTATCAAGAACTACGTTCCGAGGCCAGGTGCGGTGCGGGCTGTCGAAGCATGGCGAGATACCGTGGCGATGGCGGCTGCCTATGCGCATAGCGAAGTAGCAAATATCGATTACGTGATCCATGACGCCGGGGCGGGTAGCGATGCCGCTGCAGCGCGGCTTGGCACGCTTGGCCGTTCGTTGACCGAAATGCTTGCAGCCTTCGATTACCGCAAGCAAACCTTCAATACGGCGGCGCGCCTGGGCGATATGGGCGCGGGTAGCGCGCTCACCAACGTCGCGATGGCGATCGGCCGGGCACACCATGTCGGCAACAAGGTGCTCGTTGCGGGGACGACCGATTCCGAGCGCCCGGTCGGCGTAGTCGTTGTGCCTCCCGAGCGGCCCGATGGCGCCGCTCTCGGCGCCGTACAGTTCCGTGCACGCAGTTGGAGCAGCGGCGATCTGCCGTGGTGGGGAGAAGCTGTGACGCAAGCGTCGCGCGGTGCGCTGCGGTAAAATTCGACGTTTACGTTGCTCGATTCAACTGGTCACGGCTGACGTGGCCGGGCCGTTCACGACGAAGGCCGATCACCGATGGAAATTCATAAGGAAGTCGACGCGCGCGGGCTCAATTGTCCGCTGCCGATTCTGCGCGCGAAAAAGGCGCTGGCCGACATGCAGAGCGGACAGATTCTCAAGGTGCTGGCGACAGATCCGGGCTCGCAGCGCGATTTTGCGGCGTTCGCCAAGCAGACGGGTAATGAGATCGTCGAAAGTTCGGCGCAGGATAAGACATTTGTGTTTTTGATGCGTCGTCGTTGAGCGGGGCGGCTCGCGGCGCCGCTTTTCGCAACTATGCCAGGCGGCGCCGAGTTGAGGGTGGCTTACCGCATCGGCAGATCGGAGAAAGCGGCACGAAGTTGCTCTGCGCGTCGATCGTTCAGTTCCGTCAGACATGCCAAGCGCCTCATGTCGGAGGCGTGACCGATGGCGCCGCCACCCAATGATGCCGAAACTGCGCATTGCGCCTCTCGGTAGCGCTCGAATGCCTTGTTCGACAGTTGCAACTTCGTTTTTGCCGAGCTGACGTACTTGGCGTCTTCATCCCATTTGCCGAGGGCGTCGTTGGTTTTGCGCTCGGCGTCTTTAAGGGCCGTTTCGCTTTCGCGCGCTTTTTTTTCGAGACAGTCGTGCATCCCCGCTTCGGAAGCGTCGCTGCATTGCTCGCGGATTGTGCGCTCGTTCTGTGGGGACGCTGCATGGGCGGACATGCTAGTAAGCAGTGAGTAGGAAAAGAAGAAAGCGGTGAGAACCCTCATTGTGCGCATACTGCAGCCTTTGCCTTTCGGACGAGATTTAATGCATAGTCGAGTTTCTTTGCACAGTTCGGGTCACCGCCGCCGTTGTACCGTAGGGCAATCGAGCTTGTCGAGATGACTCTCCATCCTGCAATCACACGCTCGACAGACGCCTTGCGGTATTTGATCAGGTGTCCGGGACGAAGTGGGCCAGCGGCGCTGGGATTGAGTTTTTTCAGCGATTCGACGGTCGTACCGCTGGCTTTGGCGATTTTATCCAGACTATCGCCCGGCTGATTTTGATCTCGTAGACCTTCGTATCCAATCCCGGGACGCTGCGGTAATCGAAAACGGCCATGCGCATCAAGAGGTAGCCGATACCGGCGCGGATGTTATAGCTCGGGATAGTCGTGCACGAGCCGATGTTTAATCGCCCTTTCCAAGAGGGCGGCAGGATTAATTCGCCGCCTTCTTTGCCGGATAGGAGCGATGCCAAGCCTGGGTCACCGGGCACGCCGATTTGCATGGGCTTGATTTTCCACTGGGGATGCTCGGCCCCCGTTTCTGTCCAGACCATGGCCTTGATCAGCTGCCAGTCCAGCGGCACGTAGCCAGCGGATCGGGCGAGATGGGTATTTATTTCATTGACCGCGACACGGATTTCACAGTCGTATTCGCCCCATTTTTTGTCGCTTGGCGCTTTGTTTAACGTTGCCTTCCATTTTTCGAGGCCTGTTTGTTCGGCAGCTCCCAGTGCCATGACCCGTCCTTTTAAGTAACGCCGCCAGATAGTTGCGATGAAGCGAGGCGCTGGCTTGTAATCGACGTAAAAGAGGGTGACATGGTACGGCTTGTGTAATTCCCTTTCAACAGGAACGCAAAAAAATGAGGCGTATCCGCGTTTCGAGGTTAACGGCGCAGACAGGTTTGTCTTGGCAGTTAATCCGCGTGCGTCCAACGGCTTACAACGGAACCGGCGATGGCACATTGGGGGCGGACCAGGGTGCCGCACGTGGAGGCGGGCGACGCGAGCGTGTAATCGAGCACCTGCTCGTCCGAGGCACGCGACGGGCTGTTGCGTGACCGATCCGGGCTCGCAGTGCGATTTTGCGGCGTTCGCCAAGCAGACGGGTAATGAGATCGTCGAAAGTTCGGCGCAGGATAAGACATTTGTGTTTTTGATGCGTCGCCGTTGAGCGGCGTGGCTCGCGGTGCCGCTTTTCGCAACTATGCCAGGCGGCGCCGAGTTGAGGGGTGGCTTACCGCATCGGCAGATCGGAGAAAGCGGCACGAAGTTGCTCTGCGCGTCGATCGGCCGAAAATGCGCATTGCATCTCGCGGTAGCGCTCAAATGCTTTGTTCGAATCGCGCCTCAGGCGGCCGCGAGCAGATCGAATTCGGTATGAATCTTGTCGTAGGGCACGTGGAGTTTGCCGTTCGGCGTGCGCTCGATCAGCCCCCACTCGAGCAACACGGCGGCATCTTCGTGAACCCGCTTCACGTCACGCGCCAAGCTCCGCGCGACTGCGCGCAAACTGACTTCGCCCAGTGCTTGTAGCCGCTCGATCAGCTCCCAACGCTTTGGCGTCAGCACGGTGAACAAAGCTTTGGGCGATTCGAATTCGAATGTATCAGTGTCAGAGCTGCCTTCATGCCAAGCCTTGACAAAACGCTCGCCCATTTCCGCGAGCGCCGTGGCCGTATGCCGGCGAATGCGAATGGTGGCAGTTTTCATAGTGCCCTCCTGCGCGTGACTTCCTCGATGAACTCCCGGATCAACTCTTCGGGGGTGGTGAATCGAAATGGCTCTTCTACACCATCGACGTGCCGATGGTCGCCTTTTGGCCGCTCATTGTCGTATCCGACGACACGATTGCCGGCATATCCATAGAACAGACGATACTTGTAGCGATGCGAACTTCCCGCGACCGGGGTCGGTACTTCCCAAACAACCATTTCAACGATCGCGCCGTCATCGAAAGCCATTGGGTCGCGATGGATCAGTCGAGCTTTCATGTTGGCAACTATGCCAACAGTCCGAGCTGTTGTCAATTCCGCCAACGCACGCCCCCAACAACCGGTGGCTCCAATGTTTCGGCGACTGACTCCCGGTCCTCCCCGGAAACGAAAGCTTCGATTCGGCTCCGGATACCTGTGGGCGCGGCCTCTGAACAGGGTGCCAAGCACGCCGCCAAGCCGAACCGGAAGAGGCAAGGGAGGCGTCTCGCTTGCGCCGGGTGTAAATCCGTGTTTGGGCGCATATGAGAGGCGCATAATCCGAGCTAAACGGAGTGTGTCCTACAGGTCGCCGGACGCGCCGCAAGCGCTGCGTCCCTCGCCTACAACGTCGACGGATCGATAAGAATCCGTAATCTCGAGGAGTTTGACAATGACTCTCAGCGGCGCGGCGACACGCGAATCAATCCACGTGGGTCAATTGAGGATCCAATACCTGATAGATGGAACTGCGACAGGCGGGATGGGTGTTTTCGAGTTGACCGTGCCCCCTAACGCGCAGGTTCCCCCGCCACACAGCCATACACATAACGAAGAATGCGTCTATGTGCTGGAAGGCACGCTTCGGTACTCGGTCGATGGAGCAGTCCGAGACCTGACACCGGGAGAATGGATGTTTACCGCACGGGGATCGGTCCATCACTTCAGCAATCCACATGATGGCATTGCCCGCGCGTTGATCGTTCTGACTCCCGACATTGGCGCTCAGTATTTTCGTGATGTCGGAGCAATCGTCAATGCCGGCGGCCCGCCCGACCGCGAGAAACTTATCGAGGTCATGTCCAGGTACGGGCTCGTGCCAGCGACCCCACCGCACTGAACGACGATCGCTTTCAATCCAACCGCAGCACGCCCTCAACCAGTTGCGAACGGCGGCGAGTGCGTCACTCGCGCCGCCCGCACACCAATCCTAGCTATCCATCACCGGCGAGCGCGTGCGCAGATAATGCTCGAACTCCTCCGCCACTTCCGGATGGCGCAGCGCGAACTCCACCGTTGCCTTCAGGTACCCGAGCTTGCTGCCGCAATCGAAACGCGTGCCGTGATACTTGTACGCAAGCACCTGCTCGTCCGAGAGCAACGACTGAATCGCATCGGTGAGCTGAATCTCACCGCCGGTACCGGGCTTGATCGAACGCAGATGCTCGAAAATGCGGGGTTTCAGGACATACCGGCCAACCACGCCGAGATTCGACGGCGCAACATCAGGCGCCGGCTTCTCGACGATGCCCGACATCTTGATGATCGCGTCTTCCCATTCCTTGCCATCGACGATCCCGTAAGACTTCGTCTCTTGCGGCGGAATCTCCTCAACGCCGATGACCGAGCTGTGATAGTGGTCGAACACGTCGACCATCTGCTTCATGACACTCGGCACCCCGTAGAGCAGGTCGTCCGCGAGGATGACGGCGAACGGATTGTCGCCGACGAGCTTCTCGGCACACAGCACCGCGTGCCCCAACCCGAGCGCCTCAGGCTGCCGCACGTAGAAGCAGTCGACATGGCTCGGCTTGATGCTGCGCACGAGTTCGAGCAGCCGCTCCTTGCCGCGTGCCTCGAGCTCCGCTTCGATCTCATAGGACTTATCGAAGTGGTCTTCGATCGCGCGCTTGCTGCGTCCGGTCACGAAAATCATTTCGGTGATGCCTGCTGACATCGCTTCTTCCACCGCATACTGGATCAGTGGTTTGTCGACGATCGGCAGCATCTCCTTGGGGCTCGCCTTGGTGGCGGGAAGAAACCGTGTGCCGAGACCGGCCACGGGAAAGACTGCCTTGGTGACTTTTAGCATGGCATTACCCTGATTTTATCGATTGGCTTCGTCGAAACGACTCGTCCGGCACGCGTCATACAGGCAGCCGTGCCAGCTGCGCGCTCAGCTTGGCGACGGTGTCCCTGTATTGTGACAGCCTTTTTTGCTCCTGCTCCACGACCGCGGCCGGTGCTTTTGCGACAAAAGATTCGTTGCCAAGTTTCGCAGCGCACTTGGTAATTTCCGCGTCAAGCCGAGCAATTTCCTTGCCAAGGCGCTCCCGCTCTGCCCCGACGTCGATTTCGACCTTCAGAACGAGCCGGTCGCCCCCGGCGATCGCGGTGGGCGCGCCGTGCGCTTCGCGATCCAGCGTGGCCTCGTCCGGAATGATGCGCACCTCGGAAAGGCGCGCGAGCGCCTGCGCATAGGCCGCAAAGCTCGTCCAACGGGTGGCGTCGCCGTGCACGAGCAGCGGCACCTTCGTCGCGGGCGACAGGTTCATTTCCCCGCGCAGATTGCGGCAGGCGTCGACGGCGGCCTTCAGATCGGCTGCCCAGCGCTCGGCCGCCTCGTCGATCTTGCTCTCCCGCGCGCGCGGATAGGGCTGCACCATGACGGACGCGGCACCGGGGGCTGCGTCCTGCGGGTAGCTGTCGGTGAGCGGTGCCACCTTTTGCCATAGCGCCTCGGTAATGAACGGGATGATCGGGTGCGCGAGCCGCAGCACCGTTTCGAGCACACGCAACAGCGTGCGGCGCGTGGCGCGCTGCTGAGCCGGCGTGCCGTTTTGCAGCTGCACCTTGGCCAGTTCGAGGTACCAGTCGCAATACTCGTCCCAGACGAACTTGTAGAGCGTGTTCGCGACGTTGTCGAAGCGGTAATCCGTGAAACCCTTTTCCACCTCGGCTTCGGTTCGCTGCAGCAGCGAGACGATCCACCGGTCCGCCTGCGAGAAATCGGTGTAGCCGCCGGCCGCGCAGTCGCCAGGCGCGCAGGGCTTCGGTTTCGAAAATCCGCAATCGTGGCCTTCGCAGTTCATCAGGACGAAGCGCGTCGCGTTCCACAATTTGTTACAAAAATTGCGATAGCCCTCGCAGCGCGCGAGGTCGAAGTTGACGTTGCGCCCGAGCGTCGCCATGGAAGCCATCGTGAAGCGCAGCGCATCGGTGCCGAACGCGGCAATGCCGTTAGGAAACTCCTTGCGTGTCTTTTTCTCGATCGATTCGGCCTGTTTCGGGTTCATGAGGCCGGTCGTACGCTTGGACACCAGCGTTTCCAGATCGATGCCGTCGACGATATCGATCGGGTCGAGCGTGTTGCCCTTGCTCTTCGACATCTTCTGGCCTTCGTGGTCGCGCACGAGCCCGTGAACATAGACGGTCCCGAACGGAACGCGCCCGGTGAAGTGGGTCGTCATCATGATCATGCGCGCGACCCAGAAAAAGATGATGTCGAAGCCCGTGACGAGCACCGAGGAGGGCAGGAAGCACTGCAGCTCTTTCGTCTCGTTCGGCCAGCCCAGCGACGAGAACGGCACGAGCGCCGACGAAAACCAGGTGTCGAGCACGTCTTCATCACGCTTCAGCGCGCCCTTATAACCATGTTCCGCGGCTTGCGCGCGCGCCGCGTCCTCGCTGTGCGCGACAAACACTTCACCGTTCTCGCCATACCAGGCCGGAATCTGGTGGCCCCACCAGAGCTGGCGCGAAATGCACCAGTCCTGAATGTTCTCGAGCCACTGATAGTAGGTGGAGGTCCAATTTTCGGGCACGAACCGGATCTCGCCGCGACGCACGACATCGAGCGCCGTTTCTGCGATCGACTTGCCGGGGTTGAACGTGCCGGCGGGCGCCGGCTTGCTCATCGCGACGAACCACTGATCGGTCAGCATCGGCTCCAGCACGACACCGGTACGGTCCCCGCGCGGCACCATCAGCTTGTGGGGCTTGACCGCTTCGAGCAGGCCCGCCCGATCCAGATCGGCCACGATGCGCTTTCGGGCTTCGAAACGATCGAGACCGCGATAGGCCGCGGGTGCGTTGTCGTTGATCTTCGCGTCGAGCGTGAGGATTTCGACTTGCGGCAGCCCATGACGCTGGCCTACCTGATAGTTGTTGAAATCGTGCGCGGGCGTCACTTTCACGACACCCGTACCGAACTCGCGGTCCACGTAATCGTCGGCGATGATCAGAATTTCCCGATCGGTGAGCGGCAGTTTTGCCTTCTTGCCGATCAGCGCCGCATAGCGTTCATCGTCAGGGTGGACCATCAGGGCAACGTCGCCGAGCATCGTTTCGGGGCGCGTCGTGGCCACGGTGAGGTGGCCGCTACCGTCGACGAGCGGATAGCGGATATGCCAGAGATGGCCGTTTTCCTCCTCGCTCGCCACTTCGAGATCGGATACCGCGGTCATCAGCACCGGGTCCCAGTTCACGAGCCGCTTGCCGCGGTAAATGAGACCTTGCTCGTAAAGCCGGACGAAGACGTCGGAGACCACTTTCGACATCTTTTCGTCCATCGTGAAATATTCGCGCGACCAATCGATCGATGCGCCGAGGCGCCGCACCTGCTGGGTGATCGTGGAGCCCGATTGCGTCTTCCAGGCCCAGACACGTTCGACGAACTGCTCGCGCCCGAGATCGTGACGCGACACGCCTTGCTGATCGAGCTGGCGTTCGACGACGATTTGCGTGGCGATGCCCGCGTGGTCCGTGCCGGGCAGCCAGAGCGTGTTGTCGCCGAGCATGCGGTGATAGCGCGTCAAACCGTCCATGATCGTCTGGTTGAACGCGTGCCCCATATGCAGGGTGCCCGTGACGTTCGGCGGCGGCAGCTGAATCGAGAAATTGGGCCGGCCCAGCTCGAAAGACGGGGCGGCGTAGCCGCGTCTTTCCCATTCGGGCCCCCATTGGGCCTCGATCGTCTGGGGCTCGAAACTCTTCGCCAGCGTGGTGTCGCTCATGGTTGGAAATCCGCGGAAAGATGCATGAAAAGACCGTACGAAACGTTGAATTATAAAGGGTCGCACGTTCGGGCGGCCGCGTCGGCGGGCCGAGCGCCTTGGCCCGATGCGCCCGTAGGCGAGCGCCGGCGCAGTCCCGCTGGCTATAATGGGCGCCGTGCCTCGTCTATCGCCCCCTCCATGCCCGATCTGCTTGCCAATCTGAACCCCGAACAACTCGCGGCCGTCACGCTGCCGAACGAACCGGCGCTGATTCTGGCCGGTGCCGGTAGCGGCAAAACGCGCGTGCTCATTACGCGGATCGCATGGCTGATCCAGCAGGGGCTCGCGTCGCCTGCGACGGTGCTCGCCGTCACGTTCACGAACAAGGCGGCGCGTGAAATGATGGCGCGGTTGTCGGCGCTGTTGCCGATCGACACGCGCGGCATGTGGATCGGCACGTTTCACGGTCTGTGCAATCGGATGCTGCGCGCCCATCATCGCGATGCGGCGCTGCCCGCCACGTTCCAGATTCTCGATACGGCCGATCAGCTGTCGGCGATCAAGCGGCTGATGAAGGGCTTGAACGTCGACGACGAAAAATATCCTCCGAAGAATCTGCAGTACTTCATCAACAATGCGAAGGAACAGGGGCTGCGGCCCGATCAGGTGGATGCCACCGACAACTTCAACCTGAAGTTCGTCGAGCTCTACCGCGCCTACGAGCAACAATGCCAGCGCGAAGGCGTCGTCGACTTCCCCGAACTGCTCCTGCGCTGCTACGAGTTGCTCGCGCACAATGCGCCGCTGCGCGCGCACTATCAGGCGCGCTTTCGCCACATCCTCGTCGACGAATTCCAGGATACGAACAAGCTCCAGTACGCATGGCTCAAGATGCTGGCCGGACAGTCGAATGCCATTTTCGCTGTCGGCGACGACGATCAGTCCATCTACGCGTTTCGCGGGGCGAACGTTGGCAACATGCGCGATTTCGAGCGCGAGTTCAACGTGCGGCATCTGATCAAACTCGAACAGAACTACCGCTCGCACGGGCACATTCTCGACGCCGCCAACGAACTGATCGCGAACAATGCGCGCCGGCTCGGCAAGAACCTGCGCACCGATGCGGGCCACGGCGAGCCCGTACGGGTCTACGAGGCGGCCACGGACACGCAGGAGGCCGCCTGGATCGTCGAGGAAATCCGCGCGCTCATGAACAACGGGCTCGCGCGCAGCGAAATGGCCATCCTTTATCGCAGCAACGCACAATCGCGCGCGATCGAGCATACGCTCGTCAACGCCGGCGTTGCATACCGCGTCTACGGAGGGCTGCGCTTCTTCGAGCGGCAGGAGGTCAAGCATGCCTTGGCGTATCTGCGGCTCATCGACAATCCAAACGACGATACGGCCTTCACACGCGTCGTGAATTTTCCGACACGCGGTATCGGCGCGCGCTCGATCGAGCAGCTAGCCGACGCGGCGCGGCTTTACAACTGTTCCATGGCGGCCGCCATTCCCTACGTGACCGGAAAAGCCGGTTCGAGCCTTGCCGCGTTCGCGAATCTCATTGCGAAGATGCGCGCCGAAACCGAGCGCATGAGCCTGCCGGAGACGGTCGAGCATGTCGTGCGCGGGAGCGGTCTCGCGGCTTTCTACGAGGGCGAGCGCGAGGGGCAGGACAGGCTCGAGAACTTGCAGGAGCTCGTCAACGCGGCTGCCGCGTTCGTGAGCGAGGAGGGCTACGGTCTCGATACCCCCGCACGTTCGATACCGCTCGCACCGGGCGCTACCGCCGCACCGGCTCTTGCGCCCGATCCGGACGACGCGGGCGTGACCGTACTCGACGCGCCGGGGCTGGGCGAGCCCGCGCAAAACCCGGACACGATGACGCCGCTCGCGGGCTTTCTTTCGCATGCGTCGCTCGAAGCGGGCGATTCCCAGGCGCAGGCGGGCCAGGATGCCGTGCAACTGATGACGGTGCACGCGGCGAAGGGACTCGAATTCACGGCTGTCTTCATTTCGGGGCTCGAGGAAGGGCTTTTCCCGCATGAAAACAGTGCGATCGACCCGGACGGGCTCGAGGAGGAGCGCCGCCTCATGTACGTGGCGATCACACGCGCGAAGGAGCGCCTGTACCTCTCTTTTGCGCAAAGCCGCATGTTGCACGGCCAGACGCGCTACAACGTGCGTTCGCGGTTTTTCGATGAGTTGCCGCAGGCCACGCTGAAGTGGCTGACGCCGAAGGCCGAAGCGGGCGCGCGCTGGGGCGGGCGATCCGACAATGCCGCCTGGGGGCGCGATTGGTTCGCGCGGCCCGGCCGCGAGCAACAACGCTACGGCGGTTACGCCGCCGCCGAGGCGCCCGCGGCGCCGCTGCCTGCGTTTGCGAACGAACAGCGCGCGGCCGATACGGGTTTCCGGGTCGGCCAGCAGGTGTTTCACACGAAGTTCGGCGAAGGCGCTATCACCGCGCTCGAAGGCAGCGGTGCGGATGCGCGCGCGCACGTCCGATTCAAGCGGCATGGGGAGAAGTGGCTCGCACTCGCCGTCGCCAAACTGCAAGTGGTCGAGTGAGGGTGCGGATGGGCACGTACAACGATAGCGGCAGCGGCGCCGCACACCGCGGCGAGCAGGCCGTGCGCCGCCTGGGCGTGCTGGCGGCGCTGCCACAAGAGCTGGGCGATCTCGTCGAAGCGATGCGCGCTGAAGGCGAGACGCGCACGGTGACGCTCGGCCGGCGCGACTATCACGTAGGCACCGTGTACGGCGTGCCCTGCGTGACCACGCTTGCGCGGGTCGGTAAAGTCGCGGCGGCCGCCAGCGCGAGCGCGCTGATTCACGTCTTCGGTGTCCATTCGATGATCTTCACGGGCGTCGCGGGTGGCGTCGGCCCCGGCGTGCGAGTGGGCGATATCGTGGTCGCCGATTCCTCGCTGCAGCACGATCTCGACGCTTCGCCGCTTTTCCCGCGCTATGAGGTGCCGCTGCTCGAGCGCGCGCACTTTCCCACCGATGCGCTGCTGGCCGACCTGCTTGCAACCGCCTGTCAGCGGTTTCTTGTCGACGAAGGCGCAATGCTGGCCGAACGCTTTGGGTTTGCAGCGCCGCAAGTGCACCGTGGCTTGATCATCAGCGGTGACAGGTTCGTCTCGAGCACGACTGAAGTACGCGCGCTGGCGCATGCATTGCCCGAGGCGATGGCCGTCGAGATGGAAGGTGCGGCCATAGCGCAGGTCTGCTATGAACATGACGTACCGCACGCGATCGTGCGGACGATTTCGGACACGGCCGACGATCATGCAACCGCGTTGTTCACCACATTCTTGAGCGATATCGCCGGCGCTTATTCTTCGGGCGTGCTGCAACGCTTCTTGCGCTCTTATGCGGACGCTGCCGCGCCGGCGGGCGCCTAGCGCCAGTTCCACGAGCGATTCGTTGCGTGACTACTGCCGGTCGATGTCGATCATCCAATTCGGCTGCGCATGGCGCACGAGCTTGCTCTCATAGAGTGCATTTGCCACGTTGAGTGCCTGTACGCCCGCGACGTTGTCGATCTTGTATGCGGCGCCGTCTGCAATGGGTTTGGCGCGCAATCCGCGTTCAGCGAGCCAAGCCTCGGCGCGTTTCGCGCGCTTGCCGTCCGCGACCGTGAACACGACGCCCGGTGCCTGGACCATGAGTTTTCCTCGACGCCAATCGGCGCGGGTCGAATAACGGTCATTCACGACTCCTTGCGGTAACGGTGGACCCGACGGCGCAAGGTAGTCGTTTTCAGTTTTCGCCCCCGGCGCGGGGCGAGAATTCGGACGAATTGAGCCCCGCGATGTGCGGAGCAAGGTGCTTGGACTAGGCGGCGCGAGCTTGCCGCTTTTGTTCGACGTCGGGCAGCAAGACGGTGAGAATGCCGATCAGCGGCAGGAACGAACAGACCTTGTAGACGTAGTCGATGCTCGTCACGTCGGCCAGCTTGCCGAGCACGGCTGCGCCGATCCCGCCGAGGCCGAACGCGAACCCGAAGAACAAGCCGGCCACCATCCCGACGTTGCCCGGGATCAGCTCCTGCGCGTAGACCAGAATGGCCGAGAACGCCGAGGCGAGCACGAGACCGATGAGCACGGTCAGCACGCTGGTCCAGAACAAATTCGCGTACGGCAGCAGCAGCGTGAACGGAGCGACGCCAAGGATCGACACCCAGATCACATACTTGCGCCCGACGCGATCGCCGATCGGGCCGCCCACGATCGTCCCCGCCGCGACGGACGCCAGGAAGACGAACAGATGGATCTGCGCGGCCTGCACGCTCAGATGGAACTTGTCGATCAGATAAAAGGTGAAGTAGCTGTTGATGCTCGCGAGGTAGAAGTACTTCGAGAACACGAGCAGCACCAGCACGCCGATAGCGAGCGCGACGCGTTGCCTGGAGAGTGACGGGTGGCCTGCGCGGACCTGCGCCTTTTTCTTCGTGGCCGGATGCCGGTTGTACCAGCGGCCGACTTGCGCGAGCACGACGATGGCGACGAGCGCCGCAACCGAAAACCAGGCGATGCTGCGTTGGCCGTGAGGAATGATGACGAGCGCGGCGAGCAGCGGGCCCAGTGAGGTACCGGCGTTGCCGCCCACCTGAAACAGCGACTGCGCGAGCCCGTAGCGGCCTCCCGAGGCCATGCGCGCCACCCGCGACGACTCGGGGTGGAACACGGACGAACCGCATCCGACGAGCGCCGCCGCGACGAGCAGTACACCGAAGCTCGGGGCAACGGACATCAAGAGCAGCCCGCTCAACGTGAACCCCATGCCGACCGGCAGCGAGTACGGCTGCGGACGCTTGTCGGTATAGATCCCGACGAGCGGTTGCAGCAGCGATGCCGTGATCTGATAGGTCAGCGTGATGAGGCCGACTTGCGCGAACGACAGCGAAAAGTTCGCTTTGAGCATCGGATAAATCGCCAGAACGAGCGACTGAATCATGTCGTTCAGCAGGTGCGAGAAGCTGATTGCCCCCAGAACGGAATAAACGGTGCGCTGTATACCGCCGGCGGCAGCCGTGGGGGCGGGTATGTTAGGCGCGGCATTCGCCGCGAGAGCGTTTTTTTGCATGCCAGGCATCCTGAGAAGAGTTAAGCATTCGTCGCTTCGTCGAGCGACGCGGGCGCGAGCACGACCCGGACGAGGGCCGAGCAGTGCCGGTCCGATTTCGTAAGTGTAGGTTGTCTTAAAAAGACAACTCGGACATTGTTTGTCGCCAAGGAGACATCATCGTCGGATGCGCCGGAATATCGATGATCCGCCGCGACAGTGGTCGGCTTACCCGTAAAGCATGCCGGGTTTCCTGTTCCGGCGCTTTTTGACACGTTATAACCCCACCGGCATGCGGGAGACGCATGCAAAAAATGCGTGCGGAATGCGGGTTTTCACTCGTGCTTCCCGCCTCAAGAAGGCCGCCGAATATGCCGTTGACCAACGGTAGCGGCCGCATGTGCCGTCCAACCCGCCCACAAGGTGGGGCGTTATCCAGAAGGGGGGTTGCATGAAGGTGGTTTCGCGGGGATTGCGTGCGAGCGCGAAGTTCGTGCCCGATGATGCGGTGGCGGACGGCCGATCGCGCGGCGTCGGCGTAAAGGGGCGTCTGAGCGGACTGTCGGTCAAGATGTTGTTGCGACTGGCATTCGCGGTGTTGCTCGCCGGTACGCTGGCGATCGGCATATTCGCCCTCGCGCAGATCAGCCGCTTGAACGACTCCTCCCGGTCGATCTACGAACAGGGACATGTGGCCAGCCGGGCCGCGGAAGAGGTGCGGGGCAACATGCTGCGCTCGAGCCGCGCGCAAAAGATGCTGCTTACGGCGACGACGGCCAAGGAACGCGACGAACTCGGAGCCGAAATCGACAGGGGCCTTGTCGCGATCAACGGCGAGCTCGGCACGCTCAAGCAATACACCGATGTCGGTGACAAGGCCGCGCTCGAGCAGCAAACGAAGCTGGCAGCGGCGGTATCGGCCTGGGCCGGGCATCTACGCGATTTCGTCACGCTCATGAAGGCGCAGCCGCTCGACCTGTCGCAAATGAATTGGCAAGTCGGCATGCAGGATGTCTCGCTGCTCGTGGAAACGGGCAAGCTCGAAAAGCTCGTCGATGCACTCGTCGCCGCGCGCGGCGCCCAGGCGAAAGCGACGATCGACGCGTCGGCATTCATCTTCAAATCGTCCTTCGTCATGATGGCCGCGATGACGGCCGCGCTGATCGGGGTCGCCATCGTCGTCAGCGAGTGGGTCGTGCGGCGCCTGACGCGCCAGCTGGGCGGTGAGCCGGTCTATGCCAAGGACATCGCGAGCCGGATCGCATCGGGCGATCTTTCGCACCCGATCGCGCTCGGCAAGAAGGACACGTCGAGCATGCTCTACGCGCTCTCGGAAATGCGCACCGGGCTTGCTGGGACGGTGGGCGAGATTGCGGCGAGTGCCGAGGCTATTTCATCGGCGGCAGGCGAGATTTCGATGGGTAATCTCGATCTGTCGCAGCGCACCGAGCAACAGGCCGTCTCGCTCGAGCGCACCGCATCGAGCATGGAGCAGCTGACTTCAACCGTGCGCCAAAACGCCGATAACGCAAAGCAGGCGAGCTCGCTGGCGAATAACGCTTCGGAGATTGCGTCGACGTGCGGGTCGGTCGTTTCGCGCGTCGTCACGACGATGGGCGAGATCAATGCGAGCGCAAAAAATATCGGCGACATCACCGGCGTGATCGACGGCATCGCGTTCCAGACCAACATCCTTGCTTTGAATGCAGCCGTCGAAGCGGCGCGCGCGGGCGAGCAGGGGCGCGGGTTTGCCGTTGTGGCGGGCGAGGTGCGCTCGCTCGCGCAGCGCAGCGCCGCCGCGGCGAAGGAAATCAAGACGCTGATCAACACCTCGCTCGAGCGCGTGGAGAACGGTTCGACGCTGGCCGAGGATGCCGGTCGCACGATGAATGAGGTGGTGAAGGCGGTCAAGCGAGTCACCGACATCATGGGCGAAATCTCCGCGGCGTCCACGGAGCAGAGTTCGGGCATCGAGGAAATCAACCGCGCGGTCACGCAGATGGATGCCGGCACGCAGCAGAATGCGGCGCTCGTGGAAGAGGCCACCGCGGCGGCTCGCTCACTCGACGATCAAGCGAAGGCGCTCAAGCGGCTTGTTGGGCAGTTTAAGTTGCACGGGTGAGGCGGGAGGCGAGTGGCTGAGCGGCGCTCGTTCTGGCGAAAGCCCCTGAAGCTGCGTATCTACCTAGCGGATGCTGCTGAAGCGGCGAGTGGCGCCGCGATAGGGCGCATCCTGTAATAAAAGACCCAGTCCGCGTAGCTTTTTTTGTCGGTGAACGTTTCGAATGGCTCTGGAAATTGGGCGATCTTGACTGGATGGCGAGTCGAGCGACTGCTTATACCCATGATCTCTCCCCCAGGCGCGACGAGCAGCAACCAATCCGCCCGGCCCGTAATCGGATCCGTGTAGATCTTTCGGAGATGACGAACCACGTTCGGATAGCGTGGATCTCGCAGTAACGCTTGCAGTGAGATCGGATAGGGGTTGCCACCGGCAGGCGTCATCTCGTAGTAGCTTTTTAATGCCGCCCGAAATTGTGCGCCGACAAACAGCAGTTCATCTTCTGCTGATCGACGCTGAGCAACGGATCCGAAAGCGGCTACGGCAGCAGAAGCCATACTTATTATGGCAACCGAGATCATCAACGCAAGGTACGCGAAGCCCGCCGATCGCCGTATGCGGCGTCCGCTAGTAGTCCGTGAATTTCGTTCCATTCCTGTCGTTTCCGGATGCGCTGCTACGCACGTCATACACCTTTCCGTCATCGGGATTGTCGGGGGGCAAGATAACCCACCCAGTGGCCGACTCTGTCACGGGGTCGCTCGGAATCGCGCGAAGGTATTTCTTGTCGACGAGTTCGGTCAAGCTGTCCGGATAACGTCCGGTGTCGGCATAGAACTTGTCGATGGTTCCTCGCATGATCCGCAAGTTTTCGTGAAGCGCAGCCTCCTTTGACGTCTCGATGCTTTTGACGTAGGTCGGCGCTGAAAGCATCAACAATGTAGCTATGATCGCCATGACGACGAGCAGCTCGATCAACGTGAAGGCGCGTTCGAATGCGCCGGTTCGTCGGACCGCCGAGCGCAGCTTCCGCAGGCCGCTACCACCTGCGATACGGGATTCCATTGAGCCCGATTCGCGGCGATCGCGAATAGACGTCGTAGACATCATCACCCTCCTGCGGATCTGCCGCATCGCTCGCGTAGCTTCGTTTGCCCCATGTGTCCGCGTCCGGAATAGTCGCGTCAGTGCAAAACGGGTCCCGTGGAATGCGTCGTAGGAAATAGATCTTCGTTCTCTTGGGATCTTTCGCATCGTCGACTCCATCCACAAGGATGCCGAGATTCTTCGGATATCCCGTGCTATCGGCGGCTTTCGCGATACGCCCGCGCTCGGCGGCAAGCTTATAAGCGTCGATCGCAGTTCGCAACTCACGCAGTGCAGTGCGCAGGTCACCTTCCTTCACACGTTGGGAGGAGACCTGTGCCACCGGCATGGCGATCCCTGCCAGGACTGCAAGTACGGCGAGTGTCACGAGTAACTCGATCAATGTGAATCCTGTTTGCCCTCTTTGCATGGGTGATCTCTTCATGGCGCAAGAACGATGGCTTGCGGCGGGGGCAGCACGATCGGAATCGTGGTTCCGTTGAGGCCAACGGGTGCCATGGAGACGATCGAAAGGGACGAAGGATTGGCCGGAGCGAGCGTTTTGAAGGTCGCAGTCAGAATTGAGCCTTGGCCGGTCGGCCCCGTGCCACCGGACTGATCGGTTCCGACCAGCGTGTCGGTCACATAGATCTGGCCGGCCGCGGGATCCGGGCGGACTTCAAACTTTGTGGGCACGTTGGACTGTTTAAGGAAGTCGCCCTCTGTTACGTTCACCACCTCCAGTTTCTTTGAGTCATATCCGATCGCCAACGGAAGGCTCGCTACAGGTTGCGGCGAATTGACCGTCAATTGGACGGTGAACGATTCGCCAACTTTCGCTTGACCTGGGGCAAGCCATGTTGCTTGCGCTGATCCTGTCGCAGGAGATGTCGCGTCGCTTGCCGAGGTGCCGCTGGCAGCCGAGTTGCTACCGCCGGGCACGCTGCCTTGGGGAGTCGACGAACCGTTCGGAGCGGCAGGGTAAGCCGCAGGCGGCGCCGACGCCGCCTGCGGCGCACTTGCAGGAGGTACAGGCGCGGCCTCGGTAGTCGAGCCAGCATTGCTGCGATCGAGCGTCCGTGAGTTCGACTCCGTGCCGGAGTCGAACGCGAGCAATCGTGCCTCTGGGCTCGGGATGTTGCGGATCAGATGAGGCGTTATAGAAAGAACGATTTCGGACTTCTTCGAGTCGCTCTGATGATTGGAGAACAGACGCCCAAGGAGCGGAAGCTGGCCCAACCCGGGAACCTTGTTAGCAGTATTCGTATCGCTGTCGTTGATAAGTCCTGCAAGAACCTGGTTCTCCCCGTCCTTCAGGCGCAAAACGGTTGACGCGGATCGCGTACCGATTTGATAGGCGATGGTGCCCTGAGACGTCGTAATCTGGTTCGTGATGTTACTCACCTCCAGATTAATCTTGATCTCGACTTCCGCATCTGCCGTTATGACCGGGGTTACCTCTAGCTTGAGACCTACATCGAGATACTGGACGTTCGACGACACGAACCCGGTCGCAGTCGAAGTGGACGTGATGTTCGGAACCTTGTCTCCAATCAAAATCTTTGCAACCTCTCTACTGCGAACGCGAATGCGTGGATTGGCCAGCACGTTTGCGTCGGTCGTCGTCAAGCTCGCATTGGCCGTAAGAGGCGTCACGGTGGCGCTTACGCCCGCCGTCGTCAGACGGCCCAAATCAGCAAGCGTCACCGTGTTGCTGCTTCCGCTGCCCAAGGGAGTGAGGGTAAGTTGATCGGGGTATTTGATGCCGAGACTCGACAAACGGTCCCTGGAAACCTCGAGGATTTCAACCTCAAGCATGACCTCGGGGTCGGGCAAATCCTGAAGTTGGACCAGCTTCTCCGCTATCGAGACGGCCTCGGGAGAGTCGCGCATGATGACGGCATTTTCTTTTTTGTCGACGATCAGGTCGCGAGTCTTCACGATGGTCTTCAAGGTGTTCGCGACAAGCTCAGGATCGGCATGGGCGAGAAAGAACGTTCGCACGGTCAGCGATTTATAGTCCTTGAGCTTCGCCGGTGTGTTCGGATAGATAAGAATCGTGTTCCGATCAAGTGTGCGTTTATCCAGCTGATTGGTCATCAACACAACATCGATGGCCTCTTTGACGGTCGTGTTGTTGAGAAAAACGGAGGTCTTTTGATCCGTTCGCACATCCTTGTCGAAGACGAAGTTGACCCCGGACGTACGCGAAAGGACCTCGAAGACTTGGCTCAACGATGCATCTTTGAAGCCAATGGATAGCATCTTGCGCAGCGCTGTGTCGAGTTGGGTGTTGACGGCCGGTTGCTCGATCTTCTCCCCGATCGACTTCAGAAGGGCGCGAGCCTGTACGTTTGTCGGATCTTCGATGAGGATTCTTTTAAGGGCTGCAATGGCTCCGTTGGTGTCATTCTTTTTGACCAGTCCGGTGGCTTCGGCCAGCCATTCGGCGTGAGTCTCTTCCACTTCGAGACGAGTGAGATCGGCTTTCGCCCGGTCGTTTTCTGGGTCCACCTTCAGTATGCGACGATAGTACTCGCGCGCGCGGGTCTCGTCGCCCTTGCGAAATGCTTCATTTGCAGACACCAGCCATGACGCAATGGCCCGGTCCCGGAATTGCAGGTATGTCATTCGCAACACCGGATCGGACGGGTGCTTTTTTTGCGCCGACTCCAGCGTTGCAAGACTTTCCTCTACTTTACCGGCGTCGAACAGCTCATGTGCGCTTCTCATGGCTCCATCGCCTGCGCATCCCGCGAGCACTGTCACGATGACGATGTGAAGTAGTGTGGTCTTTAACGACATCATGGCCGGCTTCATCATTGGATGCTTAACTGCTGAGATTCGTTCAGCGGTATGTAGAGGACGGTCATGATCGGAGGCGATATCTTCGCGATCCGATAGGTGTCTTCGATCACATCGTCGGCCTTAACGATGAAAACGGCGCTCTGGCGAGCCAAGAACACCCGCCACTCGCGCCCATCGAACTCCTTGCCCAAATACAAAAACGGAAGAGGAGGTGCGGTGGGCTGTTGTTGTACGGATGAGGCCGGTGCAGGCGGTGCCCACGAGTGGACCGCAAAGAGCACCTTTTCACGGTCCGCATCGTGCTTATCTCCGGTTGCTAAATCGGCTCGACTCTTTATTCGCGCAACGTCGGTATGGGTCAGGCCATCGATTGAGGCGCTCGGAGACTGCGTCTCGTGGTGCGATGCAGGCGCCAATGAAGCGGCGTCCGTGCGCGATGGCGAGACCACTTCCCCTGTGCGGTCCCGATTCCCAAATGCGGCGATGAGTGTCGAACCAACGAGCCCACCAGCCAGAAGCAAGTGCCGGAGCTTCATTGTGGCCTCCACGCGACGTCACGTATTGCCGCATCCGCGGACCCATTTGAACGTGCCGTCGACCCGGATGCGGTAACGAAAAGAGTCAGACGCAACGAAGCCTCTAGCTGACCGTTGCTAACCTTGTCGCGCCGGAACCGGATAGCGTCAAGCGAGGCAAATGGCAATGCCGCGAGCGTCTGTCGGCTGAAGGTGACGATCGACGCATAGCTCGCTTTGACGGGTAGATCGATTTGATAGGCTTGGTACTTTCCGTCCGTCTCGACGATGAGTCGGTAGTCCGCTTTTTGAAGAGCGACGCCGCTACGGCTTGCAACATCGAACAACTGTGCCACGGACTGCTCCAATCGCTCGGACGGCGTGAGCGTCGCATAGAACTGATCTAATCGGTCTTTTTGCGAATCGATGTTTCGAGAGGGTGGCGCTGCTGCCAACCGGTAAGCATTGTGAGCCGCCACCAACCGATTTTCCTGTAGGCCTCGCTCTCGATATACCCACGGAAGCGCAATGGCTGCAAGCGACAGGCCTATAAGGAAGACCGCGCATGCGATCCACTCACCTATCGATAAGACGCTGGCCCAGAGGACGCAGCTCAAATAGAACCGCTTCATTGCGCAGCCCTCCATGCGGCCTCGAATTTGAAGCGAAGCGGAGTATTCGGATCGTTGGTATCTACTTCGTGGTGCGTGAGCGTGACGGTGGAAAAAAAACTGTCATGCCGCAGCGTTTCGATGTAGTTGAGCATCGCGGTGGGATCGGCCGCCTCAGCTTCGCCTTTCAGAGTGGACGTGGAGGCATCCGGTTCGAGCGCCAATAGCGCAACCTTCGGAGTTGTGGATCGCTGCAGCGAGGCGAACAGAGCCCACCAAGGAAGGTTTAGCCGGCGGATCGCGCGATTGACGGCTTGCACCTGTGCATCTGGCGGCGCGGGCAGGGGACGATGGGCTTCCCTATGAGATGACGTCGCTGTGTCGAGTGCATTGGTTCGAGCTTGAATGGCCGTGATTTGCTGTTGAATCCGCTCGACTTTCGTTACGGCCCACGATCCGAGCGCCACACCAAACACAGCAAGGCATATCGCCCAAGGGCGCAACCTTCGGCTCCATCGAACCATTGAGGAAGAGAATTCGATGGTCATTGGTCTCATTGCGCCTGCTCGCGGAACTGTTCGATGATGGCAAGTCCGCCGATTCGCGATGCCAGTGCGGTATGAACGGCAAGTTCGAACCGGTATTCCTTGTTCTGCGCTTCGTGCCATTGTTCGGGCACGTCGCCGCACAGCATGACGGTACTTGGGCAGGCATGCTCAGCCTGAAGGGCCATCCCGCGAAGCGAGGCTGTCAGCGCATCGAGATCGACGCCATTGGTCGGGAGGCATCGAACCTGTTGAATCTGAGCGATTTCTTTCCCGCGCACAAGTGCGATGGTTACCGTCGAATCGGCTAGTACAGCAAGCCAGACACTGTCGTATTTGCGAAGTCGTCGATGATGAGTGTTCCATTCAGCAATGAAACGCGGTAGGCAGCTGGTAACTCCGATGCGACATGCCGCGCTCGTCGTAGCTATCGCATCTGTAAGTAAATTGGGCAGTGCGCAAGCCATGAACGGGCGTCTGGCGTTCCAATCAGCTTCGATGTTCCAAACGAGTGGGGGCTCGCCAAAGAGGTCTTCGAAACGCCACCTGGCACTTGCCGACAGGTCTGACTTTGTGGTCGCTTCCGCGGGTGGTTGAGCTATCCAGAAGCGAGCGTAGTAATCGCTGACTAAGATGCGAACAGACGATGCTGCGGGCTTTATGCTGCTCAGGCAGCTATGAATTGCGTCCGCCACGGACGGAAGGCCGCAGACGGCATACGATCGGATAGCCTGGGCAGACGACGCTTTTCCATTAGTCTCGAAGACCGTCACGCAATCCCGATCGATTGCTACGTGCGTTGGCTTACGCGACCAGTGCCACACGTCTGACCTCCTCGATCGTTGTCGACCCGCGCTTTGCGAGTTCAAGGCTGATTTGGTGAAGCGAACGCATCCCTTGCTCGCACGCTGCTTCCTTGATCTTTCTGATGGGTGCCTTTTCGACGATCATTTCTCGGAGTTCATCGTTGAGCACCAGAACCTCGGCGATGGCCTTCCGCCCGCGGTAGCCGGTACCTCGGCAATCGCCGCAACCCGCGCCGGCCAGGAAGTTATATTGGCTAGTGTCGCTTGCGCGAAGCCCTACACGTTTCAACTGATCAGCATCGGGCGTCACGGGATGCGAGCAGCGCGGGCAATTCAGCCGAACGAGGCGCTGTGCACAGATGCCGTTGAGAGCGGACACGAATGCGTAGGGATCGATTCGCATGTGCGTGAACCGTCCAAACACGTCGAATACATTGTTGGCATGTACCGTTGTGAGAACAAGGTGGCCGGTGAGCGCGGCTTGCACCGCGATTTCAGCAGTCTCCGGATCGCGAATCTCGCCGACCATGATCCTATCTGGATCGTGTCTGAGAATAGACCGCAGGCCACGGGCGAAGGTGAGTCCTTTTTTATCGTTGACTGGGATTTGAAGGACGCCTGGCAATTGATACTCGACAGGATCTTCGACGGTGATGATTTTGTCCTGACCGGTGTGTGTCTCCGAGATAACGGCGTAAAGCGTGGTGGTTTTGCCAGATCCGGTGGGGCCCGTCACCAGCAGCATGCCGTGGGGTGCATCGGCAAGTAACCGCAGTGTTTCCAAGGTTGGATCGTCGAAACCAAGCGCGCGAAGGCTCAGCGTGCCATGCGCCTCGATCATGGCGCGCTTGTCCAAAATCCGGATGACGGCGTCTTCGCCGTGGACACTGGGCATGATCGAAACACGCAGATCGATTTCCCGACCTTGAGCAGTGACGCGAAAGCTTCCATCTTGAGGGACCCTACGCTCCGCGATGTCCAACTCGGCCAGTACCTTTAGACGCGAAATTGCCTGCTCCGCCAGCTCCGCACCAGCGAATGTGGCGGATGGGACCAAGACGCCATCGATGCGGTAGCGAACAGCCAAGCCGGCGGTATGGCATTCAAAATGAACGTCGGAGGCTCCGGCTTTGAGGCCGTCGTAAAGCGTCGAGTTGATCAGCTTGACGGCAGGACTCGAGCTATCGGCGACCGTTGCAAACGATAATTCGTGGGCGAGCTTTTTATCGGTGGAATTCGTTGCGTCGACGGAAAGAATGCCGTCAACGGTGCGCGCGCTCTCCTCCTGTTTGTCGAGATAGGCTCGGACATCTTCGGCGAAGGCTAGCTGATACTGCAACGATGCGTTGGCGCGAGTGTTCAACCAAACCTGAAGGTCGGCGTCGAATGGATCAGAAACCACGGCCCATAGAGCGCCGTTGGAGCAGCGCAGGAGAGCCGCGCCTTTTTGAAGCGCCTGAACGAGGGGCATTAGATCAAAGGCCGGACTTGCTTCATGCATATGCCGCGTTTCCACTACCGGCCATCCTAGGTACTCGCCGAGAAGCGATGTGATGTCCCGTCCAACGCGGCCAGTGACCGTCTCCAACGCAGCCATTACGCTCTGACCGGACGCACGTGCCAGGCTGTTGGCCGAACGGATCGTATCCATAGTCAACGCAATAGAGTCTGGATGAGCGGTCATTGCAAACTCGCCGCGAGGTCGAAAATCGGCACATACAGCAGAATTACAATTCCGCCGACGATGATGCCGATAGCTGCCATCAAAAGAGGTTCGAATGTGCGCGTAAAGCGGTCTACGAAGCGAGAGATATCGCCTTCGTAAAATTGAGCGGCTTGTCGTAACATTTCCGGCAACTGACCGGATCGTTCTCCCACGCGTAGCATTCTCACGGATACGGATGTCGTCATTCGTTGCCCGTCGAGGGCGCTGGAGAGCGTGTATCCATCCTCCACTTGCTTGCCGACGTGATGGAGCGGTCGCTCCCAGTCTCGGGGAACGACGGTGCCAGCGCTTCGAAGCGCGTCGAGGATCGGCATACCGCCTTCCAGCAATACGCCCAAGGTGAGATAGAAGCGCGCGAGTTGATACATGCGGACATGCTCGCCCACAAAGGGCAGCTTGCTCAGCAATCGTATAAGACCGCCCTTTGCAAAGTACGAACGCGCGGCTGCGAAAAGAGCAAGTGCAGCACATCCGCCGATTACTACCAGTTCCATCGAGTGATGGGCGACGAATTGCCCAGCGTCGATCATTGCTTGCGAAAGAAACGGAAGGGGGCGACCGGTATTCTTGTAGATCACTGAAAACCGCGGAACGACGTAGCCCACAAGAAACAACGTTACGGCGCTACCTGCGACGCAAAGAATCATGGGGTACAGCGATGCGCTAACGACCTTGCTGCGTACTGTGTCGATCCGTGTTTGATAAGCGACGTAGCGTTCCAGTGCGATGGGTAGACTACCGGTGCCTTCCGCCGATCTGACAAGGCCCACATACATTGGCGGGAAGATGTTCGAATACTCTGTGAGCGCAGTTGAGAGACGCCTCCCGTCGAGAAGCGTCTGCAACAGTCCCTTGATGAGGGCACGCGTAGATGCGATCGGTTCCTTTTCTTCCAAGGCTTCAAGGGCTTCGACAATTCCAAGACCTGCGCGCAGGAGCGCCAGCAGCTCCTGCGTAAACAGAACCAAGGGAAAATGGCTTCGGCGATCGATTACTGACGCAATAAGGGCGGGCCGAATCTCCACCGCGCGCAGCGATCGCGCTTCCAGTTGGCGTCTTGCATCGACGTCGTCGTTCGCCTCGATGTGCAGGCGTACGATTTTATGGTCGGTAGTCAGCACTCGTGCGTCGAAGCGCATCGTTTGTCCTCGTTGTCGCATTCAGGGGAGGGCGATCTCGGCATTCTCACCGGTTCCCCCAGGCATGCCCGCTTTGCCCAGCGTCTTGACTTCGAACTCGCCCTTGGGTCCTGGGGCGCGATATTGATACGGTCTTCCCCATGGATCCGGCGGAATGTCGCTTTTGAGGTAGGGGCCATTCCAGCGCGCTGCGTTAGATGGCTGGACCATTAGCGCCTTCAGGCCCTCCTCCGTGCTGGGGTACCTGCCCACATCCAGTCGGAAGGTATCGAGTGCCTTTTCGAACGCAGTGAGTTGAGCCTTTGCGAGCGTGGCTTCCGACTTGTTGACCTGCGCAAAGTATTTTGGGCCGACATACGATGCGAGCAGTCCGATGATGACCAGCACAACGAGCAGCTCGAGGAGAGTGAATCCATTTGCCCGTTTTATTGAGCGGGCCAGCAAGTTTCCACGGGGGCTCGGCGTTGGCCTTTCAAAGTCACTCATCGGTGTGGACTCCTTGACGCGCGATCGCGCGGTATGCTTCATAGCGCGCCAATACCTTCGGTACATAAATCATCGTTTCGCCGTACGGCGGAATACGCATTCCGTGTGACGCGATCGACCGCTGCCCGGCGTTATATGCCGCGAGCGCCAAAGCAACGTTGCCATGGCAGGCCTCGAGCAACGTCTTCAAGTGGCGCGCCCCGGCGTCGATATTCTGGTAGGCGTCGAAGGCATCGCGCACGCCATAGCGGGCAGCAGTCTGTGGCATCAATTGCATCAACCCGAGCGCCCCTTTCTTCGATTGCGCCTCCGGATTGAAATGCGATTCGACGTCGATCACCGCCCGCACCAGAGCAGGATCAAGTCCGTACTTAGATGCCACAACCTCGACGATCGATTGCAACCCGGGAGTCGCATCCCTCGTGATCCCTTTGGAGGCGGAGCGAAACCGCGTGGCGTGCGCTGAATCGAGCAATTGAGATGATTTGTCGATCGGGGAGTCCGAAAAATGCGGTGTCCCGTCGCTTTGCTCCGTCATATATACGTCCGCGATTGCGTAGCGCGTTGACAGCATAAGCGACGCCACAGTCAATGCGGCAGAGGCTACGACGGACGAAAGACCGCAGCGCTTCAATTGACTCACCCCGTGAAGTGGCTCACCTTATCTGGTGATGACCATGAGAACAGACGCGAGTCCAGGCATCGAGTTGTAGCCAGTATTCGCGGCAGGGGAACAGCAAAATTGTTTCGTATTACCTCATGGCATGCTTCGATCGTGTGTTATCTGGCCCACGTTTGACCGAGTAATCATGCAATGCCGATGGCGGCAACAGCGCTCGCTGACTCGTCAAGCTGTGGAGAAATGCGACCAGGTCTGCCTTTTCTTGAGGCGTAAGGATGAGAGGTTGGCCGCTCTGAGCGGTGCGGTAATAGATTTCCTGGTCGATGGCGGCTTCCAGCGTGCCGATGCTCCCATCGTGCATGTATGGAGCGGTGAGCGCTACGTTTCGTAGACTGGGTGTTCGGAACTTGCCGATATCGCTCGGGTCAAGGGTCACGACGAATCTTCCTAGCTCGGCGATGTCCGCGTCGCTCAGCACGATCTCTGCGACAGAGCGCCCCTTGCTCTTCAGTCTGACGACGCGTTGGCCGAGATCGGGCAACCGCTTCTCGATGCGTGGGATGCCGATATGGAGACTATGAAACTGCCCATCAGTGAACGCCGCGCCCTTGGGCCCGATGCTGTGGCAGCTCGTACATTGAGCGCGGCCCGAGAAGAGCACGAGTCCACGCATAGCTTCGAGCGAGAGTGCGCCCGTGTCATGACCGTAGTAGTAGCGGTCAAACGCCGAGTTGCCGAACGCGAGGGTGCGCTCGAATGCCGCGAGCGCGTTAGCGATTTTCTGTACATCGATCGCTGTGCGCGATATACCGAAGACGTTTTCGAAGTCGCGGGCATAGGCGGAGTCGCGACGGATGATCGTCAACAACGCTCCATAGTCATGCAAGCCATGCTCGACGGGATTGACGAACGGCTCGAGGGCTTGCTTTTCCAATGACCGCTGGCGACCATCCCAGAACTGATTATCGACGAGAGATGCGTTATAGAGGCTCGGCGCGTTGCGGGTGCCGACCTGGCCCGCCAGGCCGCGTGCTTTGGGCAAACCGTCGGTGAATGCATGGCTCGGCTGATGGCACGTAGCACAACTCACCGAGCCATCTGCGCTGAATCGCTTGTCGAAAAAGAGCTTTTCACCGAGTGCGCTCAAACGGACGGCTGGAGGTTGCGCATCACGGATTTCCGTAGGCAGTCCAAGTCGTTCGTCGACCGACTGCGCAAGCGAGCCAACGGAGGTGAGTGCGGATAGCACAAGTGCAACGTATTGGGCGCGGCAGCTAGCGATACCGTGTTCGTTATGTTGCAATTTCATTGCGACGCCTCACTCAGTTCGAAAGCCGCGAAACATATTCTCGATTTTCCGAAAAGCTAGCATAGTCAGTGAATTGTTCAAGGTCATTTTTGATGGCAAACGTTTGCCGCGAAGAACTAGTAAGTGATAGGGGAGACTTGAGGGGCTGCGCTTAAAAGAGATCAGATTTTGTGTGGTCTGTCATACATAGCGCCCAAATTTTTTGCGCAAATATGAAGGAACACGGCGGTATCAGGACGGGGTAAAAATAATCTCGACGGGGAGCCTATGTTGACGTGCTGCCATAAAAATCCTAAGCAAGTTCGCGATCTCGGTGCGCTTCATATGGGCGCCATCACCAGATATACCCACATAGTGGAACTCGGCTTGAGTGTTCATTGGCTTTGGCTTAGCTAACGGGCACGGATTAGCTGCGCTTTCGTCATTTCCGTTGTTTGTCGTCACCAAACTTAAAGGCTGGTTGCGATGCTCCGTCGAATTTACGAAGGTATCCGCGATGCGTGGATATCGGTGATTCTTATCTCCGTTTTCGCCGCTGCGCCCTGTGAAGCAGCGACCTATAATCTGTCCTACGACGAGTCGGGGCGTTTAGTGGGTGTAGTCGATAGCACCGGGAATACGGCGATCTATGGATATGACGCCACAGGAAACATTCTCTCGATTTCGAGGAGCACCGGAGCAATATCGATAGCCAGCTTTTCCCCAGGGAGTGGTCCAGTTGGAGCCACCGTTACGATTTCGGGTTATGGATTTTCCGGAACGACCAATCAGAATACCGTTACGTTCAACGGCACTGCTGCGCAGGTTACTGCGGCAACGACGACCCAATTGAGTGCCGTGGTGCCCGCTGGCGCAACCACGGGCCCTATATTTGTCACCTCTCCGAATGGATCCGCAACGAGTTCGGGATCGTTCTCTGTAACGGTAAGCGCTGCGCCGACGATCGCCTCGATTTCGCGGACGATCGGCACCCCCGGCACTGCATTCACGATTGGCGGCAGCAACTATCAACTGGCACCCAGCGAAAACAGCGTGGCGTTGAATGGACGTCCCACGACGGTGAGAACTGCCACTGCGACCACATTGGGCGCGGTTGTGCCAACTTCATCCACCTCTGGTCGCCTGGTCGTCGCAACGCCGTACGGGCAAACGACAAGCAGCCAGGATTTCTTTGTGCCACCTTCTCCTCATACGCCGGCAGACGTTTCGTTCACCGGCCGAATGGCGATCGGCGGCAGCCAGACGGTATCGTTCACCGCTGCGAACAAGATCGCGTTGGTGCTATTTGACGGTACGGCTGGCCAGAAGATCGGTCTGCTGACAACCAGTTCGAGCATCGGGACGTGCTTGAACGGCTCGCTTCTAATCCTGGGGCCGAACGGTTCGGTGGTTGGCAATACAGCAAGTATGTGCAACGGTGAGTTCATTGGCGCGGTTACGCTTCCCGCGACCGGCACTTACACAATTGTCATGACCCCCGCTGCGAATAGTACGGGAACCATCACGTGCTCGCTTTCTTCCGTTCCCGCGGATGCAACAGCGACGGCCTCAACTGATGGCACGCCTACGACAGTCAACATCACGACACTGGGACAGAACGCGGCGATCACTTTCAATGGCACTGCGGGTCAGCGCATATCGATCAACCTAGGTCAGACGGGCAGCCTTGCGAGCGGTTACTGTAACAGTGTGCCAGTTGTCAAACCGGATGGGACGAATCTCTTCTCCAACACTAGCGCTTGCCGAACCGGCTGGTTCTCCGACGTTGGCGTACTGCCGGCGACGGGAACCTACACAATCAAACTTATTACGGTCCGAGGTCAAACCGGTTCGGCTACGTTTTCGGTGTACACGGTTCCGGCCGACGTCGCTGTGACAATCCCGGCTGACGGAACGCAGACGAGCGTCAACATCACGACTCCAGGGCAGAACGCAAATCTATCGTTCAGTGGGACGGCTGGGCAGCGTATATCCGTCAATCTGAGTCAAACGGGTACGCTCACGAGCAACTGCAACAATTTGCCGATCCTCAATCCAGACGGAACGAACCTGACGACCACCGGCGAGTGCGGTTCGGGCTATTACACGGACGTGATCACATTACCGACGACGGGAACCTACACGATCGCATACAACCCCGGCGGCACTGGAACCGGTACGGCCACGTTCAACGTCTATACGACGCCGTCCGACGCGACCGCCACGCTCACGACTGACGGAACGCCAACGAGCGTTAACATCACGACGCCGGGCCAGAACGCGAGCCTTACATTTAGTGGTACGGTTGGGCAGCGCATATCGATCTACTTAAGCCAATCGGGCACGCTCACGAACAACTGCAACGGTTTGCCGATTGTTAATCCGGATGGGACGAATCTCACTACCAACGGTGAGTGCGGCACCACGTATTTTTCGGATCTGCTGACATTGCCCCAGACGGGAACGTACACGATCAAATACAACCCGGGCGGCACCGGAACAGGAACGGCCACGTTCACGGTATACACCGTGCCACCCGATGCCACGGCCATTGCCCCGACGGATGGCACCGCTACGAACGTGACTACGACGGTTCCGGGGCAAAACGCTGCAGTGACATTCAGCGGGGCTGCAGCGCAGCGCATATCGGTATACCTGAGTCAAACCGGTACGCTTACCAATAACTGCAACGCTCTGCCGATCGTCAATCCCGATGGGACGAACCTCACCAACACTGGTGAGTGCGGCCCGAAGTACTTCACAGATGTGCTCGTGTTGCCAGCTACGGGGACCTATACGATCAAATACAACCCAGGCGGTATGGGCACCGGTACGGCCACGTTCAATGTCTATGCGGTCCCGCCCGACGTAACCGCGACCCTTGCGACGGATGGCACGGCAACAAGCGTCACCACGACGGTGCCCGGGCAAAACGCAGTTCTGACGTTCAACGGGCTAGCCAATCAGAGCGCTTCGTTCTCGCTTACGCAGAACGGGAGCCTGACGTCGAACTGCAACGGCATCGTCATCGTCAAGCCAGACGGAACCAATTTGGTCTCCACGAGCGGGTGCGGGGCCAGTTGGTCGGGCTCATACACATTGCCGAGCAGCGGGGGATACACAGTGAAGTTCGACCCTTACGACATCCACACAGGCACCGCAACCTTTTCGCTGACCACCCATTAAACGGAGTGCGCGATGCGCCAACAGACGTCAATTGATCTGCGCCGGGCGGGATGCGTTATGCAAGTCGCGCGCAGAGGTGTGCAGTGGATAGTTGCATTCGCGATGCTGATCTGCGCCGCATTCGGCAACGCGTGGGCCGGATCATTGCCATCAGCGCCAGGTCAAAGCGCGACACTGATGCCGGATGGCGAATGGCTGTTGGTTGGAGGCGTCGGAGCGTCTGCTGCGACCGCCTATTTGTTCGATCCGGTCTCAAAGGAAATGTTGCCGCTGCCGTCCGGGCTGACGACACCACGCGGATATCACGCAGCGACATTGTTGCCGGACGGCCACGTGCTGCTCACGGGAGGGGTCGCGCAAACTGGCGCCACGCTTGCGAGTGCCGAGCTGTTCGATCCGCAGAGCCGGGCATTCACGTTACTCGGCGATGTCGGGCTCCTGCCACGCGCACACCATACCGCTACGGTGCTGATGGACGGAACAGTGCTAGTGGCCGGTGGGGTCTCCGAGAACGGACAAACTTTGCCTCAAGCCGAACTGTGGGATCCAGTCACGCATCAAGCAAAGGCTTTTTCGGCGCAACTCGCCATCCCGCGAGCCGACCATTCAGCGGCGATCTTGTCTACCGAGCCGGTGCTGCTATCAGGGGGAAGGGACGCAGCGGGCAAGCCGGTCGTCACACCCGAAATCTATTTCCCGTCTCAGCAAAGTTTTGCTGCTGTTGATTCGACTAATAGCGGGCTTCTAACCACGGACTCGAGCAATGAGGCGCCTGCGGTAGCGGATTCATTGCCGACGCAGGGGCAGGGCGGAGTGGCGACCAATTTGAGTATCACGGTGAGCTTCTCCAAGCCATTGTCGGTAGTGAGCCTGAACCCGACCACTGTGACACTTCTCGGTCCCACCGATGCAGCCGCGGTTAGCGTCGTTCCTGCTGAGGGTGGCCGTTTGCTGTTTGTCACCCCTAAGACCGAACTGCGGCCGGGCGCTAGCTATACGTTGTTCATAAGCGGAGCGAGCGATTCCAATGGAAAAGCGCTGCCGTTCACGGCAATCGGTTTTTCGACACGCACGTTAGGCGGCACGTCGACCTCGGCAGGCGGTAGTGCGGTAACGGGTATTCGCGGTAGCGGCGCGAGCGCCGCTGTGCCGAGCGCCGCATCGACACCACAAGCGTCTGGTACACCGAAGCCGCTCGCAGCGATCGATCCATCGGCGGAGCCGTCGATGTGGATTCCCCATGGGCCGCAATTGGCTGGAGACTGGCGCGCCAAACTTCCGGCATCCCCTTTGCAGCGCTTCCCAGCGTTGGCAGCAGCACCGGGGGTAACCGCGCTTGCAGGCCAAGTCCTCTTCATGAACGGCGCGGCTGCCGCGAACGTCACACTAAAGCTGGGCGATCAGACCACACTGACCGATGCAACGGGACGCTTCTTGCTGACAGGCCTTAGCCCTGGCGCGCAGACCTTGATTATCGATGGGCACAGTGCAAACCGTCCCGGCAAAACGTTCGGCTACTTTGAAGACCTGGTTAGGATCGACGCAGGCAAAACGAACGTGTTGCCCTATACGAGCTGGATGCCGCTGGTCGATACGGCCCACTCGGTGAAGTTCGATTCACCGACGACAAGCGAGGTCGTCGTCACGACACCGTACGTCCCTGGTCTCGAGGTTCACATTCCTAAAGGTACGGTATTGCGTGACCGTGCTGGGCATGTGATTACTGAGCTGTCCATGACGCCGATACCGGTGGATCGCCCGCCGTTTCCGCTTCCTACACGATACGTGCCCGTTTATTTCACACTACAGCCGGGCGGGGCGCATCTCGAAGGTGTAGATGCAGCAAGTGCGCAGGGCGCTCGGGTCATCTACCCGAACTACCATCACGGCGCGCCGGGCAGCGTACTCGATTTCTGGAATTACGATCCAACGGTGAAGGGCTGGTATGTCTATGGCCAAGGCAAAATCAGCTCGAACGGGCAGCAGATCGTTCCCAATCCGGGGGTAGCAATCTATGAGCTGACAGGTGCGATGGTGTCGCTGCCGAGCAATGCGCCTGCTTATGGCCCACCCGCTGGCGGATGTCCTAGCGCGGGTGGCTCGCCTGGGCCGGGCGGCGTGCCCGCAGCACCTGCACCGGGGTCGCCTGCCGATCCGGGGGGAACATGTTCTTCGTCGCCGACCCCTGAGCCTGGGCACCCGGCCACGCCCAGTTCGCCGAGCAAATCCGGGGGAACCCAGGTTGCGGTTCCCAGGGCGGCGACCCGGTAGATTGCGCCACGGGACTCTTCGTCTTGTCGCGCACGGATTTGTCGGTGGCCGGTACGATTCCGCTGGCGCTCACGCGGGTATACCGTCAGAGCGACAGTACCTCGCGTGCTTTCGGTATCGGCACAAACGATCGCTATGACATCTTTACTGTTGGCGATATGAATCCGTACACGTATCAAGATTTGATTCTTCCCGACGGCGGCCGAATCCATTTCCCGCGGACGTCGTCGGGCACGGGTTGGACCGATGCGGTCTATACGCACACATCGACTCCGAGCGCATATTACGGGGCGACCATCAGTTGGATAGGCAACGGATGGCAACTCAAGATGCGTGACGGGCGCATCATGCACTTCGCCGAATGCGCGGGCTGCTCGAATAGCAGACAGGCCGCACTCACCGAATTCGATGACCGTTTGGGCAACAAGCTGACGTTCACGCGCGATTCATATGGCAACCTCACGCAAATCACCAATCCGGACGGACGCTATATCAGCCTGACGTACGACAGTGCGAACCGGATCACGCAAGCGCAAGACATCATCGGGCGTACCGTCAGCTATCAATACGACACGAGTGGGCGTCTCGGTCAAGTCACGAATCCGGACGGAGGGGTGGAAAGCTATACGTACGATTCGTCCAACAACATGCTGACTGTCACCGAGCCAAATGGGCAGGTAATGGTTACGAATCAGTACGATAGCCATAACCGCGTAATCAAGCAGACGCTGGCGGATAGCGGGGTTTACCAATTCGCGTACACGCTCGACGGCAGCGGCAATGTGACGCAGACATCGATTACCGACCCGAACGGGAACGTGAGGCAAGTGGCGTTCAATTCGAGTGGTTATGCGACGAGCACCACGTGGGCGTCGGGTAAGCCCGAAGCGCAGACGTTCACATACAGCCGAGGTGCTGGAACGAACTTGCTGCTTTCATCGACCGATGCACTTTCGCGGACAACGAGCTACACGTACGATTCGATGGGCAACGTTTTGACGGCTACGGTGCTTTCGGGTACGGCGCAAGCGGTCACTACCACCTACACCTACGAGCCTGTGTATAGCCGGATGACATCTGTCACCGATGGACTCGGTCACGCGGTGACATACCACTACGATGGAACTGGCAATGCGATCGAGGTCGACGACGCGCTCGGGCATGCGACGCACTATGCGTATAGCAGTCTCGGGCAGATGACCGCGGCCACTGATGCCTTGGGCAATACGACGACGTTTGGTTATCAGTATGGCGACGTGATCTCGGCGACGGATCCGCTAGGTAGAACGGTCACGCGGTTGACGGATAACGTCGGACGGCCGCTCTCGGTTTCAGATCCGTTAGGCAACGCCACGCGCTTCGATTACAACGGTCGTAGTTTGCCGGTTCGTGTGACCGATGCGCGCGGTGGCGTCACGAGTCTTGCATATGACGCGGATGGCAATCTGACGAACTTTACTGATGCGAAGGGGGGCGTCACTGCGTTCGCATACGATACGAAAGACCGAAGGGTGAGCCGTACGGATCCGCTGCAGGCGGTGGCGACCTATGCCTATGACGGCGATGACAATCTGACCCAGTTCACCGATCGGACCGGAAAGGTGACGACGTTCGGCTACGATGGGCTCAACCGGACGATATCCGCGGCATATGGGCAGACCGGCTCGGGAGGCAGCCTCACCGCGCCCGATGCGACGGTAAGCACGACGTACGACGCAGGCGATCGCGCGACGCAGGTCGTCGACAGTCAAGGCGGCACGATAACGCGCAGCTTCGATGGTCTGGATCGTTTGACATCGGAAACGACGCCACAGGGTACGGTCACGTACAACTACGATGCCGCGAACCGGCGTACGAGCCTACAGGTGGCGGGGCAAACAGCCGTGACGTATGCGTATGACAACGCCGATCGCCTCACCGGGATTACGCAGGGTAGCGCGCAGGTGGGATTCACGTACGACGCGGCAAACCGGCGTACGACACTGACGTTGCCGAACGGAATCGTGGCGACGTACAGCTACGACACGACGAATCAGCTCACTGGCATCAGCTACGCGAATGGCAGTACGGTGCTCGGTGATCTCAGTTATGCGTACGACAATGCCGGACGGCGTACACAGATCGGCGGTTCGCTGGCGACGTTGACCTTGCCGGCGGCGATGACGAGTGCAACGTACGATGCGGGCAATCGGCTGACGAACTGGGCGGGTGCTTCGTTGACCTATGATGCGAACGGCAACATGGCGGGCGATGGCAGCCTGACCTATGGCTGGGATTCGCGCAATCGGCTCGTATCGTTGACGGGCGCGACGACCGCGAGTTTCGCCTACGATCCGCTCGGGCGTCGGACCGGAAAAACGATCAACGGCAATACAACGAACTTCGTTTATGACGGTATCGACTCGGTGCAGGAACTCGTTGGCGGCGCGCCCACGGCGAATTTGCTGACGGGGCTTGGCACTGACGAGGTGTTCAGCCGCACAGATGGGCTCGGCGCGAGAACGCTCGTGACGGATGCGTTGGGCAGCACGGTGGCGCTCACCGATGGCAGTGGAGCGGTCACGACCAGCTATGCCTACGAGCCGTATGGCAATACGACGGCGAATGGGGAGGTGAATGCCAATGCGGTGCAGTACACCGGACGAGAGAATGATGGCACCGGGCTGTACTATTACCGGGCACGCTACTATCACCCAGGATTCGGCCGCTTCGTGGCGCAAGATCCTATTGGATTAGGCGGTGGCGTCAACGTCTACGCCTATGTGGATGGGGATCCGATTAACCTGACTGACCCGAAGGGACTGGCGGCTGGAGATCTTGCGTGTCAGGGGTTTAAAAATGGATGCCAAAACGGGGGAAGCCACGGCACAACCGCGATGTATTGCATCAGTGGTCGGAATGTTTGCTATGGATGCGCCGTTAAAATGTTGGGAATCCAAGATGAACCGGCAGGCGAAAAAGTGACGATTCTACGGTCTTTTCTGTTAAAACCAGGGGAGTGATATGGTCGAACGAGCGGTTATTCTACAGAAGCTGGATGTGGGAGATGTTTTTCATGCGGAAAGCCCGAATGGAGCTAGCTTAATTTGCCTTGTCACTCGCGTTGACGAGAGCACCATCTACGCTCGAACAGTGACTACTCAATATTCTCTTCGGTTCGATCGGACGACTGGGGAGGCAGAATGGGGGGGCGGTGGCGCCCCATGCATCATAGATTCCGTAGCACCCCTGCCAGTAGAAATCTGCAATGTGATATTGGGGATTGATCGAAAATACAGATTGGAGCAGGATGTCGATAAATTAAAGCTGAACGATGCGGAGAAAAGAGCTCTCGTCTTCGTTGACTCATATTACTCACAAAATCAACTGTAACCGATGTGACGCAGACATCGATTACCGACCCGAACGGGAACGTGAGGCAGGTGGCGTTCAATTCGAGTGGTTATGCGACGAGCACCACGTGGGCGTCGGGTAAGCCCGAAGCGCAGACGTTCACATACAGCCGAGGTGCTGGAACGAACTTGCTGCTTTCATCGACCGATGCGCTTTCGCGGACAACGAGCTACACGTACGATTCGATGGGCAACGTTTTGACGGCTACGGTGCTTTCGGGTACGGCGCAAGCGGTCACTACCACCTACACCTACGAGCCTGTGTATAGCCGGATAACATCTGTCACCGACGGACTCGGTCATGCGGTGACGTACCACTATGATGGCACCGGCAATGCGATCGAGGTCGACGACGCGCTCGGGCATGCGACGCACTTTACTTATAACGGCCTCGGGCAGATGACCACGGCCACTGATGCCTTGGGCAATACGACGACGTTTGGTTATCAGTATGGCGACGTGATCTCGGCGACGGATCCGCTAGGTAGAACGGTCACGCGGTTGACGGATAACGTCGGACGGCCGCTCTCGGTTTCAGATCCGTTAGGCAACGCCACGCGCTTCGATTACAACGGTCGTAGTTTGCCGGTTCGTGTGACCGATGCGCGCGGTGGCGTCACGAGTCTTGCATATGACGCGGATGGCAATCTGACGAACTTTACTGATGCGAAGGGGGGCGTCACTGCGTTCGCATACGATACGAAAGACCGAAGGGTGAGCCGTACGGATCCGCTGCAGGCGGTGGCGACCTATGCCTATGACGGCGATGACAATCTGACCCAGTTCACCGATCGGACCGGAAAGGTGACGACGTTCGGCTACGATGGGCTCAACCGGACGATATCCGCGGCATATGGGCAGACCGGCTCGGGAGGCAGCCTCACCGCGCCCGATGCGACGGTAAGCACGACGTACGACGCAGGCGATCGCGCGACGCAGGTCGTCGATAGTCAGGGCGGCACGATAACGCGCAGCTTCGATGGTCTGGATCGTTTGACATCGGAAACGACGCCACAGGGTACGGTCACGTACAACTACGATGCCGCGAACCGGCGTACGAGCCCACAGGTGGCGGGGCAAACAGCCGTGACGTATGCGTATGACAACGCCGATCGCCTCACCGGGATTACGCAGGGTAGCGCGCAGGTGGGATTCACGTACGACGCGGCAAACCGGCGTACGGCACTGACGTTGCCGAACGGAATCGTGGCGACGTACAGCTACGACACGGCGAATCAGCTCACTGGCATCAGCTACGCGAATGGCAGTACGGTGCTCGGTGATCTCAGTTATGCGTACGTGTCACCTTCCGGCATAAAGGAGCCGGGTATTTCCGGCATATAGGCGCCAGCAGAAGTGGGCAGAATCGAGCATCTTTGTGGTTCAAGAATGTGCCGTTTATCCGGCGTTTGCAAGGTTCAAGTGATGCTCCGGCAGGTGCCTCGGGCTGCGATATGAGTGCCCATCGAGCACGAGGCAGTAGGCGTTGTGACGCAGGCGGTCGAGCGTAGCCGAGGCCAGCAAGCGGTTAGCTGGAAACGCCTGATCCCATTCGGTCAGATCGAGGTTGCTCGTCACGATGGTGGAGGCCGCCTCGTAACGCTCGGCGATCAGTTCATGCAGATCCTCGTCGGCGGGCGGACGAAGCGGTTTGAGCCCGAAGTCATCGATGATCAACAATTCGACGCGCATTAAGCTGGCGAGCCGACGCTCGTAGGCGCCGGTGGCGCGTGCTGCGTTCAAGCTCGTTGTGAGCTGGGTGCAGGTGGTGAACAGCACGTCGACTCCCTGGCGCACGGCGCAATGGCCGAGGGCCTGCGCCAGATGGCTTTTACCGGTACCGCAGGGCCCGACGATGAGCACGGGTGCGTGCTCGCCCAGGTAACGACCGCCGGCCAGATCGTGTACCAGGGCACGGTTCAACTGCGGTAGCCGATCGAAGTCGAATTGCTCCAGCGTCTTGCTGGTGCGGAAGGCGGCGCGTCGCATGCGTAACGCAAACTTCTTCTGCTCGCGCCGGGCGACTTCGTCTTCGATCAGCAGCGCGAGGAAGTCGACGTAAGAGAGCTTCGCGTCGATCGCTTGGCGATTGCGCGCCTCCAGCGAGTCGAGGATGCCGGACAGGCGCAGTTGCTTCAGATGTGGGGTCAAGGCTGGCATGGGTTGCATGGCCATCTCCTGGGTCAGTGACGCACGTGGGCGTCGGGGGCAAACAGAGACTGGGCGTCGCGGGCGAAACGCGCGCTGGGCGCATGGATGTGTTCGTTCGAATCGGTGAGTGGTTGCTGATCGAAGCCGCCGACAAGGATCGTCTTGACGGTCCGATAGAAGGGACTGGCGTGTGCGAGCGCCCGAGCGCACGCCGCTTCCAGGCGCGAAGCTCCGTAGGGCTTCTGCAACCGCATGACGCCCTGCGCCGCACGCAGGCGTTCGAGAATGTGATCGGCCAGCAGCAGTTCGATGAGCTCGGCGCAAGCCGGCCCCACGCGCGTAGCTTGTTCGAGACACCACTGCCGATCGTGAGCGAGAAACGCGCGCGCCTCGGGCGGCAGGTGGTCGCGCACGGTAAGCCGATCGCCGGGGCGGCGGCCGCGTACGTGCGAAGCGACCAGTCGGTAATCGTCGTAGATACAAACCGAAGCATCCGTTGCACGCAGCCACAACCGTTTGCCGACCAACGAGAACGGCACGGAATACAGCACGCGCTGATGGGCGACATGGCAGTCTCGGTGAACCGAGACCTTGTGCCAGGTGCCCAGATCGGGGGCGACGGCTGGCAGCTCGCGCATCAGTGGCCGTTCGATCTCGAACAAATCGAGCGGTACTTTGCGTGTTGTACCGTGGATGCGACGCCCCGCTTCATGCATGACCCAGTGACGAGCCTGCTCGTTCAGATCCATGAAGTCGCGGAACTGGCGCAGCGGCAGGAAGTTGCCTTTTACGTATTTGACGCCGGCTTCGACGATGCCCTTCTTGGGCGGGTCCGCCGGCGGGCAGGGATCGATCCGGAAACCGTACCCTTCCGCGCATTCCGCGTAGGCGCGTTGCACGACAGGGTCGTAAGCGCAGGCACGCGTGATCGCGCACTTGGGGTTGTCGATGATCACGCGCGTGGGCACGGCGCCGAACCATTCGAAGGCGCGACGATGGCACCCGAGCCAAGTTGCGACCGTCTGGTCCCAGACGAACTCGACGTACTGATGTCGCGAGAAGGCAAGCGTCATCACGAACGCCCACGTGCGCCGCAGCACGCCGTCGGCGTCGGGCAGCATCGGGCCGGCACCGAAATCGACCTGCGCCGCTTCGCCGGGCGCAGAGCTGAGCGGCACGGTGGCCTCGGGCGGACGGTCCGCGTTGATCGAAACGATCATGCGATAAACCGACGAATAACTGCCGGTGTAGCCGTGCTCACGCCGCAAAGCGGCCAGAATCGCGGTGCCGGGCACTTGCTGCTCGATCCATGAGGCGATCAATGCGCGGTGGACCTCGAGCCCCGAGACGGTGGACCTAGCCTTGTGCGGCGGGCCGAGCGCCGCGGCGATCTCGGCGTCATCCGGTAACGGCGCATCGGGCTTGAGCCAGCCTCGTTGTTCGGCCAACTCTCGCAGTGCGGCGAGCTTGCGTCGGCCCATATAGCGACAGCGCGCCAGTTCGCGCTCGGAATCCCCGTGGCGCATGCGCACGAGAACCTGGCGATATTGATGCATCTCGATTCTCCGTCGGCCCATCGCAGCCTCCCTTGGGGGATCACGCCCCACAAGTTAAGCCTGCGATGAGCATCACGATCGAGATGCTCGATTCCTGCCCTGGCTCCTGGCTCCTATATGCCGGAAATCGACTGGCTCCTATATGCCGGAAACGCAGTGGCTCCTTTATGCCGAAAACGTCCCGGCTCCTTTATGCCGGAAGCCCAGTGGCTCCTATATGGCGGAAGATGACACGTACGACAATGCCGGACGGCGTACACAGATCGGCGGTTCGCTGGCGACGTTGACCTTGCCGGCGGCGATGACGAGTGCAACGTACGATGCGGGCAATCGGCTGACGAACTGGGCGGGTGCTTCGTTGACCTATGATGCGAACGGCAACCTGACGGGCGATGGAACTCTCAGCTACGGCTGGGATTAGCGCAATCGGCTCGGCTCGTCTCGCTTGCGGGCGCCGCGGCGGCAAGCTTCACCTACGATGCGACCGGACGTCGAGCTGGCAAGACCATCAATGGCACCACGACGAACTTTGTCTACGATGGTGCCAACTTTGTGCAGGAGCTCACGAGCGGCACGCCTACCGCGAACTTGCTGACGGGGCTTGGCATCGACGAAGTATTCAGCCGTACGGACGGCCTCGGCACGAGACATGTTGTGACGGACGCGCTGGGCAGTACGGTGGAGCTTACTGATGGCAGCGGGGCGGTCACGACCAGCTACGCCTACGAGCCGTATGGCAACACGACGGCGAGCGGCGAGGCGAATGCCAGTGCGGTGCAGTACGCCGGACGCGAGAAGGATGGCACCGGGCTCTACTACTATCGAGCACGCTACTATCACCCGGGATTCGGCCGCTTCGTCGGCCAAGACCCCATGGAGCTGGCGGGCGGGCCCAATCTTTACGCCTATGTTAATGGCGATCCCATTGATCTGACTGATCCATTAGGGCTATGTCCACCTCCGAAAGCCCCTGTAGTCCCTTGCCCCGGAGTCGGTGGTCAATCTTGTGGCGCTCCTGTTCAGTATGGTGGTGTCAATCCTCTCTATCCGAATGTGTGTAGCCAGTGTTTAATGAGGATTGGAGCTTGGCCATAGGAGGAGCTCCTGTGCCGAAGGAGCTAGATAAATGAATGTCGCGCCGCATATTGGTAAAGAGCTGGAGATGATGATCTCTGGGGAAAAGCCATTATCTATGTTTTGTTGCTCGGTAATGAGCGGGTTGGCGTATGAATATATTCCCGAGGATAAATTTGATGCATATGTCGAAAATGGACTGCTAGTCAAGGATGTTCTTGAGTTTCAAGCGTCGAATAGTCCGGTGGTAGTTACGAGATATGTGATGTATGCTCTTAAAGATGAGGCTTGGCGAATTCCCGCGATGAAGTTGGCGCTGCAGGCGATGAATAGAGTTGGGCGAGCTGATGAGAGTGTCGATAGAATAATTGGAGGTTTATTGGGTTATTCAGAAGAGGAAATAGATGAGTATATTGATGCGGGGCGTCATAATATTTACTGTAAAAAATGAATATAAATTAAAAGTGGGTGAGTTTATTTCGAAATAAGATCGCCCACTCTCATTTGTGGCTATGTAGCGATCCACTCAATGAACCGCCCCGGGAATCGTGGAGGCTGGTTGGTTTAAGTTGATGCCGGCACAGCAACTGCGTTGCAGAGTTGCCAGTAGTAGTTTGCCTCAGCTTCAGCGGGCGGGATATAGCCGAGCGGTTCCATGAGCCGATGGTGGTTAAACCAGGCGACCCATTCGAGTGTTGCCAATTCGATGGACTCACGCGTCTGCGAGCCCCTGTCGGAATGATGAATGAGCGTACCGTCATTGTCCGGCCGGCGAGCATAAAGCGCCTGTTCAAGTGCGTCGAGAACGAAGTCCGTGGTCATCGACGAACTGACGCGCCAGCCGACGCGATCAATTGCCTTGTTGCGCGCGAGATTGACGCGCCCGCCGGGGCGACGCCGATCGAATGGCGCTTGCTGACCAATCGCGACGTGCCAGATATGACCGAGGCCGCGGCTGATCGGTTGGTACCGCGCCCGCTGGGAGGTGGAAACCTTCTTTCACGTGCTGAAGAACGGTTGCCGAGTCGAGGCGCTACAACTGAGCACGATCGAGCGCATCGAGCGGGCGCTGGCGGTGTTCATGGGGGTGGCATGGCGCATTGCTCGTCTCATGCGGTTAGGTCGAACCTGCCCTGACCTCGATGCCGGACTGCTATTCGAGCCCGATGAGATTTCGCGTTAGAATACGCGGCGGGCGCGGCAGGGCGCCCGTTCTCGCGAAAGCCGCCGCACCTGCCTAGCAGTCGAACGATCCTCTCGGACGCATCGCAACCTCGACCTTCAAGCCGCAGCGAGAACGGCGCAATGAAAGGAGAGCGTTCATGTGGTCCACCGCCAATCCCACCCGTTCCGATGTTTCCCACGTCGAGTTTCTGCGCCACCATGCGCGCCGGTTGCTGCGCGCCGCGCACGCCGACGCTAGCCGCGCTTTGCCCGTGCTGAGGCGAATCAAGGCGGCCAGTGTGGTTCCGGCGCACACGCTCGCCGAACTCTTCGCTGCGCGCGAAGGGATTCGGCTCAAGCACGTACTCAACATGCTCGCGGCCGAGCTTGGCTACCCCGATTGGGCCGCTTGCAAGCGCGGCGTAGATACGCGTCCGCGTGCCGAACTCGATGCATTGCGCTTCGATGCGGGATGCTTCGCCGATTTCGCGACCAACTGGTTTCCTGACCACGCAACGGCCCACGCCTGGCAGGCCGAGCATGGCGGCTACCTCGTACGCTATGGCGTGCAGACGGTAGCGATCCTGCACGGCACGCCATAGGTGCAAGCAAGCCGATGAGCGATGCGTAATAGCCATTCGCTCCACGGTACGTCGTTTCGCTCGTTCGCTGCGAGCGGCCGGAATGCGCGCGTTATCTTCATGTCCGGCTCGTCAAGGAGATCGGATGTTGCCGATGCGCTTAGCGGTATTGGCGGGAAGTACGGCGTGCGCGTTGTGGTTTGCATCGGCAAACGCGCTGGCGCAGGCTTTTCCCGGGCCTGGCGACCCGTCGTGCTCGGCGTCGGCGCCAGGGCAGGCGTGCGCCGGATCTGCCCCGGCGGGACGTTGCGAAGAGGCCCGGCTACCCGGGGCGAGGCCGGATCATGAATGCGTGCGCGAACTCCGGTTACGGGAGGAGCGGCTGCGCGACGAGCGCGTTCATGAGCAACGGTTGCGCGACGAGCGCATCCACGAACAACGGTTGCACGACGAACGAGTTCATGAGCAACGGCTGCACGACGAGCGCATCCACGAACAGCGAGTGCACGACGAGCGCGTCAGAGAAGACCGGTTGCGCGCCAGGCACCGGTGAGGTTCGGGAGGGCGCATATTCAAGCGCCGATCCCGATCAACTCGGCGAAACAACCACCGTACACGTCGTGCCGGCGGCAAGCATGACGCCCGCCGGCACGTCGTCGATATGGATGCGCACCGGCACGCGCTGAGCCAAACGTACCCAGTTGAACGTCGGATTCACATCGGCGACGAGTTGCCGGCTTTGCGGATTGTCGCGGTCGTAAATGCCGCGTGAAATGCTTTCGACATGGCCTTTCAGCGTGCCGCCGCTCATGAGGCGAATCTCGGCCTTGTCGCCAATCTTCACGCGCGGCAGCTTCGTTTCCTCGAAATACCCATAGACCCAAAACGAGCGGCTGTCGATGATCGCAAGCTTCGGCGCGCCCGCCGTCGCATAGTCGCCGCGGTAAAGCGACAGGTTGGTGACATACCCGTCCACAGGCGAGACGACGATTGTGCGCGCAAGATTGAGCTTCGCCGCGTCGAGCGCTGCGAGTGCCTGCCGATACTGCGCTTCGGCCGACGCGGCCGATTGCGATGCGTTCTCGCGGCTTTCCTTCGAGACGACGAGACTGTCCATATCGGCGCGCCGTTGGGCATCGGCACGGCGCATCTGCCACTCGGCCCGGCGCGCTGCGACGGCCGCTTCGGCCTGCTCGACGGCAACCTGATAGTGCGATGGGTCGATGCGCATCAGCACCTGGCCTTTCTTGACGAACCCGTTATCGACGACAGGCAGATCGACGACAGCACCGGATACATCGGGCGCAACATTGACGATCTCGGCGCGCACGCGCCCATCGCGTGTCCAGGGCTCGTCCATGTAGTGAATCCAGAGTGTGCGGCCGATCGCCAGCGCGGCGACGAACACCAGGGCCGTCGCAATGAAGCTGATGACGTAACGCCATGCCGGATGGTGAGCTGCGGAAGTGTTCATGATGGGCTCGAACGATGATTCAACGATAGACGGCCAGGCCGAGCGCGCCGCATACGGTCACGAGCAGGCTCGCGCGCAGCAGCGACGGATGCCAGACGAGGCGATACAGGCCCACGGCCGCAAGCAGGCGATCGAGCAGCCAGGTGAGCGCGGCACCGCCGACGCAAAGCGGTACGATGGCCGGTACGTAGGCGCCGAAAATGACGAGATCACGTGGCATGACGAGCTCCATGGTTGGGCGGCACATCGCCGCCTTCGTTCGCACGCCGCCCATGCGAGGCGAACGCCGCGAGCGGCGATTGCGGATCCATCAGCGCGGTGCGCAGGAAGTGCAAGTGGCTCAGGATGCGCTGCAGGCGATTGCGCTCTTCGCGTGGCGGCGCAAAGGCGACGAGCACCTGCCGGGTGGCGGCGATGGCGTCGACACTCGCCGCGAGCGCCGCGTCGAGACGCCTGCCGCGCGGGCGCTCGAACAGCGCCGCAAGCTCGCGCTCCGCGGCTGCGATGCTGCGCCGCCAGGGCATCGTCGGCGCATAACGCGCGTCGCGCGGCAGCGCGACGAGCTCGCTGCGCAGATCGATCACGGCGTGGCCGACTTCGAGTACGGCGACGAGCCAGGCCAGCGCATCGCGCTGGGCGGCCGGCGTGCGTTCGGCCACCGCGTACGCCTGGAACGCGATATCGCGGGCGCGGCTTTCGAAGCGGGCCCGTACGCTGGCGAGCGGCGCGCGGCAGGCGAGCGCCACCTGGCGCCGCAAGTCGGCAACGAGATGGCCGATGAGCCAGGGCGTGGAGGGCGGCAGCAGCACAGCGAACGCGGCGGCACAGGCAACCATCGACAAAATCAGCGCGAGCGTGTTGTCGGCAAATCCGGCCGGATCGTACTGCATGACGTTGTCGGGCCCCGCCAGCACACAAAAGAAAATGCAGAAGCCCGCGCCGATGCCGGCCAGCTTGGGCCGCGTGGCAAGAAACACACCGAACGCGAGCGGCGGCGCCAGCACCGCCCATAGGAGGGCAAGCCCATCGATACGAGGGTAGACGCCGAACACGACGATCGCGCCCGCCGCTGCCGCCAGCAATGTTCCGATGCTCATCTGCAGCGCCATGCGGGTCGGGCGCGGCGACGATGACGCGAGCGCGCAAACCGCCGCTGCATTCAACACGAGCGTGGCGCCGCTCGGCCACGCGGTGGCGAGCCAGAACGCGCTCAGCGCGGCCATGACGATGGCGCCCCGCACGCCGGCGATTGCGGTGACGACGGCGCTCGTTTTCGGCTCGTAGCGCTCCGGCGAACGTTCGCGCGCATGGCTGGCCGTTGCGAGCGACGCATAGGTTTGCGCATAAGCGTGCATGTCGTCGACGAAACGATAGAGCAGCTCGGAAGCAGTATCGAAGTCGAGCAGTGCCGAATCGGATAGCGCGCTCAGCTGCTCGCGCGTTGCGCGCATGCGGCTTGGCAGCTCGCGCTTGAAGTGCTGAAGCCGGTCGGCGGAGCGTGTCGCATCGGCTGCCCTGAGCACCGGCTCGCCCGGCGTATAGAGCATCGGTGCAAGCTCGGAGAAATACGGTTCGAGCGCGTTGATGATCTCACGCGCGCCCGCAGCGCGCAGGCGGTTCATCAACTGATGCAGACTGTGAAAGCGAGTAGAGGCCGTCATGAACTCGCGGTTCAAACGAGCGAGGCGCCCGCTACGCAAGCGGGCATCGTGGCTTTCGAAGACGGCGATGCTGCGCATGGCCTCGAAGCCGACGATCTCGGCCAGAAAGCGCGCGTTGGTACGCTCGATCTGCTCGCGTGCCATGTTCCCGGCGAGCGCGGATGCCACGTACTCGACGAACTTCGAAAAGCGCGCGCGCACGGTGCTGCGCATCTGGTCGCTGGCATGCTGCGGCAACACGAGTGCGCTCACGAAGCCGGCACATACGACGCCGAGCGAAACTTCGGCGGCGCGCGTGAGCGCGGCGAGAAACGCGCCGTCGGGATGCTGCGCGGCGGGAATGCCGATCAGCGCGGCCGTATAACCCGCGAGCAGAAACCCGTACGAGCGGAAATTGCGGTTGCGCGCCGCGCCGGCCGTGCAGATGCCGGTCCAAAGTGCGAGCGCGCCAAGAAACAACTCGGGCTGCTGCGAGAACAGAGCAACGAGCGCAAGTGTGGCGACGAGGCCGACGAGCGTACCGCCGATCCGGTAGAAGCTCTTCGCGAGCACGGCGCCGCTTTGCGGCTGCATGACGATGAAGACCGTGGTCATGGCCGTGCGGGGTTGCGGAAGATCGAGCCGCAGCGCAATGGCAAGCGCGGCGAATGCTGCCAGCAGCGCCTTGGCCACGTGTATCCACGTGCGCCCCTCGGTGTCCCACCAGTCGCTCAGCGCGGCGCGCCCAGCCGCGGTACGGGAGACGATAGCGTTCGCGTTGTCGGACATCATCGCTCGCCCCATCATCGTGTCGACGGGGTGCCGGCACGCGCGGCCTGCACGCTATGCGCCGGCATCAGGTGTTCGTCGGCCGGCCCGTCGGCGGGCGTCGCCAATCCACCGCCCAGCGCGGTCATCAGCGTGGCATAGGCCGCGAGCCGCGCGGCACGAATTTCGGCGACGCGTTCTTTGGCGCTGAGCCAGCGCGTCTCTTCGACGATGACATTGACGTAATCGGTGAGCCCCCGCTGGAAGCCGCGATCGGCGAGGCGATAGCTGCGCTCGGCGGCATCGGCGGCGCGCTCGGCATCGTGCTGCTGCATGTCCAGCGAGCGCAGGCGCACCGTTGCATCGGCGATTTCCTTGAGCGCGCCGACGATCGATTGATCGTAGCGGGCAACCGCCACGTCATAGCTCGCGGCGGCTGCGCCGAGGCGCGCACGCAGGGCGCCACTGTCGAAGATGGGCAGCGACAGCGCCGGTCCGCCGGTCCAGCCGCCGCTCGCAGCGCGCAGGAAACCGAATAGCGGACCGGCCGCCGCGTAGCCGCCGAGCGTTGCCACCAAGTCGACGTTCGGATAGAACGCCGCGTGCGCCACGTCGATGCCGCGTGCCTCGCCGGCCACAGTCCAGCGCGCGGCGGCGACATCGGGCCGATGACCGATCAGCTCGGCCGGCAGGTGGGTAGGAAGCTCTGCACGTGCATTCAGTGCAAGTGCCGGGCGCACGAGGGTGGCACCGGCACCGGGACCTTTGCCGAGCAGTGCGGCAAGCTGGTTTCGATCGAGTTCGATGGCCTCCCGGCGCGCCTCGACGGTCCGTTCATACTCGGGCAGCGGCGCCTCGGCCTGGCTGAGCTCGAGCTGCGTGCCGATGCCACCGGCGAGGCGCCGCCGCGCCAGGTCGGCCAATTGCCGCTGGCGCGCGAGCACATCGGTCGCGATATCCAGCAAGGCGTAATGCTGAGCGAAATCGATATAAGCGCGTACGACGTTGGCCTCGATTTCGAGCTGGGCGGCACGCGCATCGGCCGTGCGTGCGTGTGCGACATCGAGCGCTTGCTCGGTCGCGTTCTTTTCGTGCCCCCACAAGTCGAGGCGGTACGACAGGCGCAAGGCACCCGTATTGTTCCAGGTGGTGCGTCCCGCGAGCGGTCCGGGACCGTAATAGACGTTCTCCGGCCAGTGCTGTCGCGTGATATCGAGGCTGCCGGCGACCTGCGGACCTTCGGCTGCCTCGGCCACGCCTGCTATCGATGCCGCTTCGCGCACGCGGGCCGAAGCGGCCGCGAGTGTCGGGTTCGACGCGATTGCGGTATGCACGAGCGTATCGAGCTGAGGGTCGCCGAACGTCTGCCACCAGTCGGTCTTCGGCCACTGCGCGCTCGCGTTCGCTGCGTCGATGGCGGGACCGACATCGAGCGTCGCGGCGTCCGGCAGTTGCGCCTGCGGTGTAATGCCGTGCGTGCTTGCGCAGCCGGTCATTATCATCAGTAGTGCAAGAAACGAGAACATCATGCCTCGTTTCCCGATCCGCAGTAGCACGATTCTCTCCTCGACAGCGGTAATAGACTGAATCGATTATATTTTTTGCCTCATTGTGGAATAAGCGGTAAGGATGTAAGAGATCTTTGCAGTTTTTGAGATAATCGACTTTGCGGGCCGTGCAACAATCGAGCCGCATCGTTGAAGGGAAAACCGGGCTATGGACACGCTTCAGAACATGCGCGTTTTCGCGCGCGTCGTCGAATCGGGCAGCTTCACCGCGGCCGCGCAGCATTTGAATACGACGACCGCTTACGCTTCGCGCGCGGTATCCGATCTGGAGGCGCATCTGCACACGCGTCTTTTGAATCGCACGACGCGGCGCATTGCGCTCACCGAGGCGGGCGAGCGTTACTTGCGCCGCTGCCAGCAAATCCTTGCCTACGTGGAAGAGGCGGAGGCCGAAGCAAGCGATGCCCACGCGCGACCGTCGGGGAAACTGCGCATGCACGCGATGGCGAGCTTCGGCGGACATTACGTCGTGCCCGCGATCGGCCGCTACCGGCAGCGCTACCCGGACGTGTCGGTCGAACTCACGTTGGCGCAGCGCACCCCCGATCTGCTCGACGAAGGCTTCGACGTCTCGCTGGTACTCGGCTACCACCTGCCCGATTCGGGGTTGATATCGCAGCGGCTCGGCACCGCGTTCAGCATCGCGTGCGCATCGCCCGCCTATCTCGAACGGCACGGCGTGCCCAAAACGCCGGGCGAACTGGCCGATCACGTCTGTCTGCGGCTCGTGACGCCGGGTTCGACGTTCGACAAATGGGATTTCGACGGCCCCAACGGCGCCGAAACGTTCGTGCTGCCTCCCGCACCGTTTCAGGTCAACGGCGCGGAGGCAATGGCAATGGCCGTGCGCGAGGGCATGGGCATCGCCGTATTGCCGACCTATACCGTCATGCGAGGTTTGAAAAGCGGCGACCTGCGTTGGGTCCTGCCCGACTATACGTCGCAGCCGATGAACATCCACGCGCTCTATTCGTCACGCGAATATCTCGATGCGAAGATCAGGACGTGGGTGGATTTCATGCGCGCAGAACTGCCCGCGACGCTGGCTGCGGAGCAAGCCGCGCTTCGGCAATTCGCATCGACCTGAAAGGCGTCACGCGGGGTGCGCGCGACGCTCGACGCCGTCAGTGTTTCCGGCGCCAGTCGAGCATGTGATGGGCCGAGAGCCAGTGGTGAAGGATGCCTTCGCCATGTTCGCGCTTGTACGAGCGCGATTCGAAGATTGTCAGCCCGACCAGCACCAGCAGGCCCACTCCGAGTCCGACCAGGCCGGCGATCGATTCAGCGTCCATGGATGCCTCCTTTCGCCATGAAGCGACGAGTACATATTAGGACACTTCTTGGCGAATCGGAGGGCTCGCGCAGCGCTAAGCGGGGCAGGGGGCGTCAGCCGCGCGCCTGCACGCAGACCCACGGTGAGACGACCACGGCCCAGAGTTCGGGGTCGCGCTCGGCGAATTCCGCCGCCGTTTCGGCTTGCAGCCGCTCGACGAGTCCGGCCGACAGCCATTGCGCCACTTGTTGCGAATCGTCTGCGGCAACGGCTTCGGCCACGCTCACGAGGTCGAGATCGCGTGCGACGAGCAGCAGCATGCCCCGCGCAAAAAAGCGCTCCAGCTCGCTCCAGCCGATCTTGGCCGTTTCGCCGAGCAGTTTCAGATAGAGCGGGCTGTGTTGGCCGTTGCCGGCGTCGGGGTGTTCGGAACTCATGATGGGAATATGCGGTTCAAGGCGGGCGTCACTATAACTGATTGCCGGTTTTCGATGCGCGGTTGTATCGGGTAACGGGCGGTAATGGCGGACTGTCCGGCACGCTAAAATCCGTCGTCGCTCAAATGGCTACCCGATCTTTCACTTCAAAGGACATCCGCTCATGGCAGCGATTTCGACTTCGCGCTACGACCCATTTGCCCGCGTTTTGCATTGGCTCATCGTCGCACTGATCGTCGTGCAGTATGCGCTCGCATGGACGATGCCCGCGATTCATAGAGGGACCCGGCCGGTCGGCCTCATTACGTGGCATCTCGAGATCGGCACCGTCATCATCGCGGTCATGCTGGTACGAATCGTTTGGCGCCTGCTGCGGCGCGAACCCGAGGTCGTCGAAACGACGCCCTCGATGCGCCTCGTCGCGCGCCTCACGCATGGCCTTCTTTATGCGCTTCTCATCGTGCAGCCGGTGATGGGCTGGATCAACGCTTCATCGCGCGGCTGGCACGTCACGCTATTCGGCGCCGTTCCGTTGCCGGCGCTTTCCCCCACCGGCTCGCCGCTCGGCCATGAAATGGGCGACCTTCATCAGGTGCTCGCCTGGGGGTTGCTGGGTCTCATCGGCCTGCATCTCGCCGGTGCGCTTTATCATCACTTCATTTTGCGCGACGGCGTGCTTCGGCGCATGGCCTGATGCCCGCCGTCGCGGGTCGCGCCTAAACCGAGTCTGGCGGGCTCTCGCGCAGCGCACGGCGAATGATTTTGCCGGTCGCCGTCATCGGCAGGTTCGTCACGAAAGCGACGGCCCGAGGATATTCGTGCGCGGCAAGGCGCGTCTTCACGTGCTCCTGAATTTCGCGCTCCAGTGCGGGCGACGGGGCAAAGCCCGGGTTCAGTACGATGAACGCCTTGACGATCTCGGTTCGCGTCGGGTCGGGTACGCCGACGACGGCCGCGAGCCGCACGGCGGGGTGGCCGAGCAGGCAATCTTCGATGGGCCCCGGGCCGATCCGGTAGCCGGCGCTCGTGATGACATCGTCGTTGCGGCCGACGAAGCGGAAAAAGCCGTCCTCGTCCAGCACGCCGAGATCGCCCGTCAGCAGATAATCGCCGGCGAACTTCTCGCGGGTCGCTTCCTCATTGCGCCAATAACCGAGGAACATCACCGGATCGGGCGAACGGATGCCGATGTTGCCTTCGGTGCCCGGCGGCAGTTCGCGTCCTTCGTCGTCGACGATCGCGACGCGATGGCCCGGCACGGCTTTGCCGATCGAGCCGATGCGCGGCTCGAACAGCGTGCTGCACGAACTGAGTACGACGTTGCACTCGGTTTGCCCGTAGAACTCGTTGAGCGTGACGCCAAGCGCCGCGCGTCCCCATTCGATCAACTCTTCGCCGAGCGATTCGCCCCCGCTCGAAACCGCGACGAGCGAAAGCGCGTAGCGCTCGCGCGGCGAGCCGACGGTACGCAGCATCTTGAGCGCCGTGGGCGGCAAGAATGCATGCGTGACGCCATGGCGGGCCATCAGCTCGAACGCGGCTTCGGGCTCGAACTTCTCGAAGCGGCGCGCAAGCACCGGCACGCCGTGGTGCCAGGCGGGCAGCAGAACGTCGAGCAGTCCGCCGATCCAGGCCCAATCCGCCGGCGTCCATATCATCCGCGCATGGTCGGGGAAGAACGACAGCGGCATCTCGACGCCGGGCAGGTGGCCGAGCAGGACGCGGTGGCCATGCAACGCACCTTTCGGTTTGCCGGTCGTGCCCGAGGTGTAGATGATGACCGCGGGGTCGTCGGCGTGCGTATCGGCTGGCGTGAACTCGGGCGAGTGGGATTCGAGCTCGGGCCAGAAGGCGAGCGCCTCGGGTAGCGCCGCGAACGGGGCATCGCCATCGATGCAGTACACCGCTTTCAACTCGGGCAGCGCGGCGCGGATCGGTGCGATTTTCGCGAGGCCGGCCGCGTTCGTGACGAGTGCCGCGGCACCGCTGTTGGCAAGGCGATATTCGAGCGCTTCCTGACCGAACAGCGCGAACAGCGGCACGGCAACCGCCCCCAGCTTGTAGGCCGCCAGATGGGCAAGCGCCGTTTCGGGCGCCTGCGGCAGGAAGATGCCGATGCGCTCGCCGCGGGTAATGCCGCGAGCCGCGAAGCTCGATGCAAGCCGGTTCGAGAGCGCCTTCAAGTCGTCGAAGCTGTAGCGCGCGATCGTGCCGTCGCTGCTTTCGTATACGAGGGCAAGGCGGCCGCTTCCATCGGCCCATTTGTCGCACACATCGACGCCAATGTTGTAGCGTGCGGGAATGTGCCACGCGAAAGAACGCGCGAGGGTTTCGTAGGTATCGGTCTTCGTCAGCATATCTGTCTCGCTCCAGCAATTCGTCCGACGCTTGATTGAACTGATTGGAAATGACCGCAATTACATAATAATTTCTGAAGAAAGATTTCGCCGTTAAATCAGCTTAATCCTCATTGAATCATCGTTTCCCTGACATTACCTCGGCTTTGCCGGACATTTGGATCGCTTGCGGCCCCCCGGCGATTGTGGGCGTTGCACCGAACGACTAGATTGCTACTCGGCGCACGGCGAACCGGTCCTTTGCCTCAATGCGCCGAACCCCCGTTGGCCCGGCACTGCCGGGCCTTTTTTTACGGCCCCAGTTAGCGCTTTAGCGCTTACTGGGGCCCAATGCAGAGCAACGGGCGACCGGCGGGCGTCGTGCGAGAGGCGCAATAATCATCAGGACTACTGACCGTTGCGCTTTCAACGTGTCGGCAGATAGCGCGCGGGATCGATCGACTGTCCTTTGTACCGCAATTCGAAGTGCAGCGCGACACGATCGTTGTCGCTGTCGCCCATGGCGGCGATTTGCTGGCCTTGCGAGACCGTCTGGCCTTCCTGCACCAGCAATTTGCTGTTATGAGCATAGGCGGTGAGATAGTCCGCGTTATGTTTGACGATGAGCAGATTACCGTAGCCGCGCAGGCCGTTGCCCGCGTAGACGACGGTTCCGCCAGCCGCGGCGACGACGGGCGTACCCAGCGCATTGGCGATGTCGATGCCCTTCGAGCTGGCGCCATCGAAGGTGCGCACGGTCGTACCTTGGGCGGGCCACACGAGTGCGATGCGCGAGGAGGGCACGGGCGTGGCCTCGGTGGCGGAACCCGCGCGGGGCGTGACGCCCGCGGAGGCGGTGCCGGGTGTCGTGCGGACGTCGCCAGGTGCGGTACGCGTCGAGCCCGCACCGGGCGGGGCCACGCGCAGCACTTGTCCGACCTCGATGGCATCGGGGTTCGTGAGATTGTTCCAGCGCACGATGCTCGGTATCGATTGGCGGTGTGCACGCGCAATCTTCGATATCGTGTCCCCGCGTTCCACGCGGTAGTACCCCGGCGCGACACCGGGCGTGCCGCATGCGGCCAGCGTCGCCGCCATCGCGGCGGCGGCCAGCCGCCTCATCGTTGTTCTCGACATTGATCCTCGCTTGAACGACACGAGCGAGCCGCGGCAGCCCCGGCGGGCGGCGCGGCGCGCCCCAAACGTCGGATTTTAACGGCTTGCGAGCGCGCGGCGGCGATGTCGGCCCACAGTCAGCCGGCAGTCAGCCCACAGTCAGTCGGCAGTCAGCCGATATTCGAGACCGAAATGCGCAGGATGGCCGTGTGGCTCTCCCCCCGGGCGATCCAGCGCAAGCCGAAGCCGTTATGGATCGCGTCGGGCAGCCCGAGCCAGGGTTCCACGCAGTAGAAGTCGGAAGTGTCTTTCTCCGTCCACGTCGTCACCGCATACCAGGGCACCGAACCCGGCCGGTCGAGATCGATCTCGATCCGCTTGCGAAGCGGTGGGCAGACGATGCTGATCGGCGCGGACGGAATCGCACGCAGACAATGGAAGCGGTCGTGGATGCGTGCCTCGTCGAGCGTGTAGCTCGGCTCGCCCGGGACCGGCGCGGTGATGGCGCCGTCGTCGAGCTGGTGCCGCCGGTCCGTCGCGGGCAGCTCGAGCGTGGTGTGCGCGCGCATCTCATGCGGCAGTGCGAAATAAAAATGGTGGCCGGGGTAGGACGGCAGCGGCTGGGTGCCGGTATTGGCCGTGGTCAGCGACACCTCGAGCGTCTGGTCATCGACGAGCCGGTAGCAGGCTTCGAAACGGAAGGCGAACGGGTAGGCTTCGCGGGTCTCCTCCGTATCGGTCAGCGTCATGCGGATGCCGCGCCCGTCGGCATCGACCGTGGCCGCGAACGGCAAATCGCGCGCAAAGCCGTGCATCGGCATGTGCCGCACGACGTCCGCGCTATCGCGCCATTCTCCGAGCCGGCCGTCCACGCGATGGCGGCCGAGAAACGGGAAAAGCAGCGGATTGCCGCCGCGCACACGGGCGAGCTGACTCCAATCCGCCTGATCGGGCCAGTAGATGACCGGTTCGGCGCCGATGTCCCAGGAGAGCAGGCGGCCGCCGAATTGAGGTGCGACGCGAATGAGCGAGTCGCCGTGGCGCAGTTCTACGATGTCGTGATCTTGAAAGCGGGTCATCATGGTCCGTGGGTAGCGGGGAAGAGGCGGCGCAGGCCACCGGGCCGGTGTGCGCCGAAGCCGATATTGTGCGCCAGCTGCGGCTTGGGAAAAACCCTTGCTCGGGAAATCTCGACTTTGTCCGGCATGGGGGGATGCCCATAATGCGACTTTCGTGCCGCCCGAAACGGTTGCCGGTGCCGCCCCTCCCGTCCCTCTGGAGAACGCATGGATCTCGCAATGGCAATGGCGCTCACGCTGTTCGGCATGTTTGCCGGCAGCACGGCGCTGTTCTTTTATCGCATCGCCCGCTGATCGTTCGCGGCGAATGTCTCGATCCGCCCCGCAACGTCTGCGCGGGCGGCCCCTCTGTCCTTTCGGTGACAGTCTGTCCCGGCGTGCCGTGACAGACAGCGTTGCTTGCGCGGCAAGCGTCCGTCCTTCGACGGCCGGGCACGCCCGGCGCGACGCGCGCATTCGTCCCCTCGCTTCGGCATGAACTCTGCTTAGACCCGGGGCCGGCTGAAGCGGCCTTGCGCGAGGAGCGCGCGTTTCGCGCGCGGCGCTCGGCTATGCGGCGGGTGGGGGATCGATCGATGGCATTGGGGGAAGAGCTTCAAGACTGGCGTAGCGACGCCTTGCGCCTCGAAGACGAGGTGGGCAAGGTCGTCATCGGCCAGCAGCAGACCATTCGCTTGATCACCGTCGCGCTGTTCGCGCGCGGCCACGTCCTGCTCGAAGGCGGGGTGGGCGTCGGCAAGACCACGGTGTTGCGCGCGTTCGCGCGTGCCGTCGGCGGAGCGTTCGAGCGCATCGAAGGCACGATCGACCTGATGCCCGGGGATCTCGTCTATCACACCTATGTCGATGCGCAAGGTAAGCCTCGCATCGATCCGGGGCCGCTCCTGCGGCGCGGCGAGCAGCTCACCACGTTCTTTTTCAACGAGATCAACCGCGCCCGTCCGCAGGTTCAATCGCTGTTGCTGAGGGCGATGGCCGAGCGCTCGGTCGCGGCGTTCGATCGCGAATATCGCTTCCCGCACATGACGGTGTTCGCCGATCGCAACAAGGTCGAGAAAGAGGAGACTTTCGAGCTCGCCTCGGCGGCGCGCGACCGGTTTCTCTTCGAGCTCAATATGCCGACCCCCGAGGACCCCGAGGTGCGGCGCGCGCTCGTCTTCGATACGGCGTTTCACGATGCGGACGCGCTCGTCGAGCAGGTGCGCCCGGGCGTCGTGGCCTGGGAACGGCTCAACGCGATGGGGGCGGCGATCCAGCGGGGCATTCACGCGAGCGCGGCGATCGAGCGCTATCTGCTCGATATCTGGCAGGCGACCGAAGCGCCGCAACGCTTCGGCGTGGCGCTCGAAGGCGTCGAGATGGATCGGCTGATTCTGGCCGGGGCAAGCCCGCGCGGCATGAGTGCGCTCGTGCGCGCCGCGCGCGTGAACGCGTGGCTGGGCGGCCGCTCGCATGTGAGCCCCGACGACATCCAAGCGGTGCTGCCCGCCGCGCTCGGCCATCGCGTCTTCTTTACGCCGATCTATGAGTTGCGCCGGCAGGAGTTGGCGCAGGCGCTGATCGACGCCATCGTCGCGCGGCTGGCGGTGCCCTGACCCGACAGCATGAACGGACCGACCGAATTCCACTATCGCCTGCCGGGGCGCGCAAGCGGCTCGCGTCCTGGCTCGCATCCGGGCACGAGCCTGGGGGCGGGCCAGGAGTTCGCCATGCATGCGCGGCTCATGGACTTTCCCGACCCGAGGCGCCTCGACTTGCGTGCCAGCGTGCAATCGGTGCGGCGCGAATGGCTCGTGCGCCTGAGCTTGCAACGTGTCGCCGTGCCCGTACACGCGGTGGTGGATGTGTCGTCCTCGATGCGCTTCGGTGCGCGTCGCACGAAGCTCGACATCGTCGCCGATTTCGTCGAGGCACTCGGCTTCAGCGCGTTTCGCTCGGGCGACCGGGTGGGCATGAGCGCGTTCGATGCGATGGAGCGCGACGATCTCTTCATGCCGCCGCGCCATGGCCGCGGCGCCGGCGAGGTCATGGCCGGCATGCTGCGCGCCGCGCGCACGGGCCACGACGGTCATGGCGCGGCGGGCCTTGCACGCGCGTTGATGCCGCTCGCGGGGCGCCCCGGGCTCGTCTTCATCGCCTCGGACTTCCACTGGCCGCTCGATGCGCTGCCGGCTGTGCTCGATACGCTCGCCCATGCCTGTGTCGTGCCGATCGTCGTTTGGGACCCCGCTGAGCTCGCGCCACCCGACGATGGTCGGCTGCTCGCGGTCCACGACGTCGAGTCGGGCGCGCGCAGGACCGTGTGGCTCTCGCCGCGCGTGCGCACTGCGTGGCGCGAGGCGGTGGCGCGTCGCCGTGGCGAGATCGACGCGTTGTTCGCGAAGCGCAGTGTGCGTCCGTTCTACATCGAGGGCGGGTTCGATGGCGAAGCGCTCTCGCAATACTTCATGGAGCAAAGCGCATGAGTCGCGTCATACGCTTGCTTCGCGCAAGGACGGGATGGGTTGCGGCACGGCGCTCGCTCGCGGCCCGGGCTGTATGGGCGATTTGCGCTGCGTTCGCGTTGGGGGGCGGCGCACCGACGACGGGTGTTGCTGCGACCGATGCAATCGCCCATGTCGATGAGCCGCGCGCTTTCGGTCATACGATCGGCGATGTCCTCGTGCAGCGCGTGCGGCTTGCCAGGGCCGGGCGCTCGGGCGGCGGCGAGGAACCGGTGCTGCCCACGGGCGGCCGCGTCGATGTCTGGCTCGAGCGGCTACCGGCTCGCATCGAAACGGCGGCCGACGGCAGTCGCTGGCTCCTGCTCGCGTATCAGGTGACGAACGCGCCGAGTGCGCTTACGCAAGCCGAACTGCCGGCGCTTGCGTTGCGAACGCGCGCCGGCGACGTGTTGCGCGTGCCGGCCTGGCCGATCAGCATCGGTCCGCTCGCACCGGATGCCGCATTCGACACCGGCGGGCTGACCGCGATGCAGCCCGATCGCGGCCCGGCGCCGCTGGCAGTTACGCCGATCGAGCGGCGCATCGCGATCGGCCTCGGCGGCCTGGCCGCCACGCTCCTCGCTTGGCTGGCGTGGTGGGTCGCGCGAAACCGCCGCGACGCCGCTCGCTTGCCGTTCGCGCGCGCTTGGCGCGAGCTTCGCCGGCCAGGGATGGCGAATGACGGCGGCGAGTATTCGGATGCCGCATGGCGGATCGTGCATCAAGCATTGAACGAAACGGCCGGCTTCGTCGTGCAACGGAGCTCGTTGCCCCGGCTTCTCGCCCGCGCGCCCTGGCTGCAGCCGTTGCGGCCGCAGTTGGAGCAGTTCTATCTGCGCTCGGACGTCCGCTTCTTCTCGTTGACGCCCGACGAGCTGCCGGGCGGGCTTGCGGTAGAGCCATCGCCGCCGGTGCTCGCGGCGCTGACGCGTTCGCTTTATCGCGCGGAAAAGGGCCGGCATCGATGAGCGCGTCTCGCGACTTCACGTCGCCCGCGATGCTGCTATGGCTGCCGCTCGCGCTGCTGCCGCTCTTGCCGCGGCGGGGCGAAACATTGCCGTTTTCGTGGGCGGCCTGGATTCCGCGGGACCGGCTCGGGCGCTGGCTCGGATTCGTCGCGCGTGTGGCGGCGGCGCTCGCCATCGCGGCCATCGTGGTGGGCCTCGCCGGTCCTGGCCGGTCTCATCTCGAAGCGCGGCGCACCGGCCGCGGCGCGGAAATTCTGATCCTGATGGATCGCAGCGGCAGCATGAACGGCGTCATGGCGAGCAAAGGCGTCAATACGTCGGGGGTCTCGAAGAACGCGGTCGCACGCGCCGCGCTGACGGACTTCGTCGACGGTCGCCCGAACGATCGCCTGGCCTTCATGCTGTTCGGCATCAGCCCCGTGCTCGCGATGCCGTTCACCTACGATCACGCGATCATCCGCGATGCGATCGACGGGACGAAGATCGGGCGCGGCCAGCCGGACACGCAGCTTGGCCGTGGTCTCATCGCCGCGATCGCTCAGTTCGACGAACGGCCCTGGACGGGCCATCGCGCGATCGTGCTCGTGTCCGACGGTGGCGCGCTGCTCGATGCCGCGGCTCGTGCGCGAATCGCTGAGGGGCTCGGGCGCAACCGGATCGCGCTTTACTTCATCTATTTGCGCAGCAGCGTGTTCAGCCCCGAGCTTGATCGCGCCGCGCGAGCGGAAGGCGACTCGCCGGAGGCCCAGCTGCATCGGTTCTTTCTGACGCTCAAAACGCCTTATCGATTGTTTCAGGCGGGCGATGCAGGCGCAATGACGGCCGCGATGAATGAGATCAATCGCCAGCAGAACTTTCCCGTCTCCTTTGTCGAACGTCTACCGCGTCAGGACCGCAGCCCTTGGTGCTTTGCGCTCGCCCTCGTGTGCTGCGCGCTCGTGATCGCCTCGCGCGCGATTCAGGTCAGGAGCTGGGCATGAGACGCAGGTCGGTTCATCTCGCGTTCGCCGCCGTGAGCCTCGTGTGTGCGGTGTACGCGGGCGCTCAGGCACTGAAGCTCGCGCACGCTGCGCATGTCAACGGCGAGGTGGCCGCTATTGCCGACGCCGCGAAGGGGCAGGGACACGCACCGGTGCAATCGCAGGCGCAGGTCTTTTCCGGAAGCGAGCGCGTGGCTGCAACCGTTGCGCAAAGGCCTGGCGGGGAAGCGCAGAAACACGGTGCGTCGCGTGAGGCGAGACTCGCATGGGCGATCGCCTTGTCGTCCGCCAAGCGCTATGGCGAGGCCGGTAGCGTTTTCGAAGCGCTCGCCGAAGACGGGCCGCACGACGCCATCGGCCGCGCGGCGCTGTTCGATTTGGCCAATATGTATCTTCGCCAGGGCGCGGGCGACGCAGCCCAGTCGTTACGCTCGCTGCCGCTCGTCGAACAGGCCAAGGCGCGCTATCGCGCGCTGCTTCGCGTCGCGCCTGACGATTGGGATGCGCGGTACAACCTCGAGCGCGCCTTGCGCGTCGCCCCCGAGACCGTCGCCGATACGGATGCCGCCAACGGGACGAGCAAGCGCGACATCAAGCTGCGCGGCGCAAAGAGCGAGGATTTGCCGTGACACTGCGCGAACGCGTGCGCGTCATGGCGCGATCGCGCGATGCGGCGATCGTCGCGGCGGCGGTGTTGCTCGCCATCGCGCTCTTCTTTCCGCGTATCGAGTTGCCGCGCGATACCTTCACCTACATGGTCACGTTCGACATCACGCAAAGCATGCAGACCGAAGACATGACCGCCGCAGGCGCGCCGGTGAGCCGGCTCGCTTTCGCGAAGGCGACCATGCGGGAGGCGCTCACGCGCTTGCCCTGCGGTTCGAAGATCGGCTGGAGCATCTTCACGGGGCAAGCCACGCTGCCGCTCATGCCGCCGATCGAGGTTTGCCGCAACTTCGACGCGCTGCTCGCATCGCTCGAAGGCATCGATGGCCGCATGCGCTGGACGAACTGGAGCCGCATTGCCGAGGGCGGCGTTTATTCGGCGGTGCGTGTGGCGCGCGAGCTTGGGCGCGGCGTCGAAGTCGTCTTCTTCACCGACGGGCAGGAGGCGCCGCCCATCTTGCCGTCGAACTCCCCCGAGGTCGATATCGCCGTGCCGGGCGTAGGCGGTTGGCTGATCGGCGTCGGCGGCGACCAACCGGCGCCGGTTCCGAAGATCGATGCCGACGGCAATCGCATCGGGTTCTGGGGGGCCTCGGAGGTGGTCCAGGTCCCGCCGTCGCTGCGCGCTTCGCCGACGGCCGAAAGCCATGAAGAGCTTTCGGCGTTGCAAGGCGAATATCTCGCGAAGGTCGCCGCGCGCATCGGCTTCTCGTACCGGCGCTTGAGCAGTGCCGATTCGCTCGCGCGTGCGCTGCGCGACGTACGTTTCGCCCATCGCGAACGCGTGCCGACGGACGTGCGCCGCATTCCCGCCATGCTTGCGCTCATCGTGCTCGTCGGGCGCTACCTCGCCTCGCTTCGATTCCGACCGTGGCGCCCGCGGGGCGCGATTCGCGACGCGCGCCCGGACGGGGGCGTTGTCACCGCTGCCGATAATGGGATACCTTGACGGCGGGCGTCATCCGCCGCTCGAGCTTGCACTCGATTCATCACGGAGAACGAACAATATGCTGGAGACACGATATCAACGCGCATGCGCGGCAAGGCCTCTGGCGATTGCCGCTGCCGCACTCGTCATGGCAAGTGCCGCGCACGCGGCGGCGCCGGTGGCTTACGTCACGAGCGAGAAGGCGGGGGTCGGGGTCATCGACCTCGACAGCATGACGCTCGAGAAGACGTTTTCGATCGGCGCGAGCGGCCCGCGCGGGCTGGGCCTCAACGACGACGGCACGCGCCTCCTGGTGGCCGACAAGAACACGGGCGAGTTGGCCGCCATCGACACCGCAACGGGTAAAGTGGTCGAGCACGTGAAGATCGGCAAGAACCCCGAGTATGTGCGCGTACACGGGGGACGGGCCTATGTCACCTATGAGCCGGGCGACACGGGCAAGCCCGAGCCGTCCGCGGCGGGCGGCAAGGGCGGTGGCGATGACGACGATGCGAACAAGCCGCCCGCTGAGATCGCAGTCGTCGATCTGAAGACGTGGCGGGTGATCCGCTCGGTGAAGAGCGGGCATGAGACGGAGGGTGTCGAGTTCTCGCGCGACGGCAGCCTGATGCTCGTGACGAACGAAGGCGATGACACCGTCTCGGTCTATCGCACCGATACGGCCGAGCCGGTCACCACCATCAAACTGGCCGCGGGCGGGCGGCCCCGGGGGATCAAGGCGTCGCCCGACGGCAAGACCTATGTCGTCACGCTCGAATCGCTGAGCAAATTCGTGGTGCTCGCTGCGAGCGATTACCACGTGGTGAAGACAGTCGATACGAAGCTCGGCCCCTACGGTATCGCCTACGGACCGGCGGGCAAGCATATCGTCGTGGCTGCGGCGCGTGACAAGACGCTGCAGGTCTTCGATGCGCAGACCTATGCGCATGTCACCGACGCGCCCATTGGCCAGCGCTGCTGGCACTTCAGCTTCACGCCCGACGGCAGCAAGCTGATGCTCGCGTGCGGGCGCTCCGATGCCGTCTATGTGCTCGACGCGAAGACTTACGCGCCGATCAAGCAGATCGGCAGTCTGCCGCTTGCGTGGGGCATCGTCACCTATCCGCCGAGCGACGGGTCGATCGAGTCCCGGTAAGAGCGTCCCCTGTGAGCGAGCCGCGGCGCGTGTGCCGCGGCATCAGTTCCACGCATAGCGTAGACCCACCCACATCCCGCGCGGCGCGCCCACCCCGACGAACTGTTCGTTCACCGGGTTGGCGCCGTCGAACGTGTGATTCGGACCGTTGAAAACATTCGCGCCCAGCACGCCGAAGCTTGCGTAGCGCTTGTCGAGCAGGTTCGTCACGCGCGCGAACACCTGAAGCTGTTTGGTCATGCGGTAGGTCGTGTCCAGATCGATGAGGAAGTAGCCCGCGATCCTTCCGTGCGTGTCGGCGTTGTTTTCGTCGCCGCGGGCGAAGATGCTGCCGCGGTAGGTCAGGTTCCCGCCGACGTCCCACTTCGGCGTTGCACTGTAATCGGCGCGCAGCTTGAGCGTATGCGCGGGAATGCCCGGTACTTTGTCGCCCGGTTTGACCGTGATATCGCCGCTCGCGTCGGCGCTCGAATTGCTCGCGCTGTGTTCGGTCCATGCCGTCCGATAGGTGGCATCGACATAGCTGTAGCTCGCGCCGATGCCTAACCCACCGAACTTCGTTCGCCCGGCGAGCTCGATGCCTTGCCGCCGGGTCGTGCCGACATTCTGGAAGAACCCTTGCGCACTGCCGGCGCTGCCGATGAACTGGATATCGTCGTTGAGCGAGGTGCGATAGACGGCGGCGCTCCAGCTCGTCGCGTCGCCCAGTTTGCCGCGCGCTCCGATCTCAAACGTCTTCGAGATGACCGGTTTGAGCGCCGGGTCGCTCAGAAAATCGTTGGGCAGCGAGCACGGTGCACTCGGATCGGCGCAGGCCAGCTCGATGGCTGTCGGCACGCGCATGCCTTCGTTGTAGGTGACATAGGTGGTGAAAGCCGGTGTCGGGTTCCAGTTGATGCCGGCAGCCGGATTGAAGCGTGAAAACACGTGTCGGCCGTCGAGTTGCGGCTGCGTGCCGCTCGCGTCGCCGATTTGTGCGCTGGACCAGTTGTAGCGCCCGGCCAGCGTCAGCGTCCACTGCTTCGAAAGCGAGAAGGTGTCCGAAAGGTAGATGCCGTAATTGGCGCTGCGTGTCTTCGCATCTGTTTGCGGCGCGAAACCGCCAATGCCGATGGCCTCGCGTTGGTCGTTGAAGAACGCGTCTTGCAGGGCAGCCGTGTAGCGCGAGTTCGCGATGTCGGCGGATACACCGGTGACGAGCTGATTGTCGTGTCCGGCAATCGTGCCGAGCGTCGTCAATTGCAGGTTCGCGCCGTAGCTGTCGGTGGTGACGACCGATTGCTGATTGGTACCTTGCAGCGTATCGATGACGCCCGTCGCGTCGGCGGTGCCGAAATCGCTGTTGGTATTGCTGCTCAGATTGCCGTTTCGATAGTGCCGGTAATAGGCATTGCCGCTCAGCTGGAACGTGTCGTTGAGCGCGCGATCGCCCGAGAGCGTCAGATAGCCGACGCTGTTTCGATTGCGATCGGGGAAGGTGTAGGGCTGGCTCGGGTTGCCGAGAAACGAACGCGGCAGCGCTTGGGCCCCTTCGAGCGTGTTATCGGCACCGCCCGCCGAAACCGCGAGTGTCGTATCGGCATCGGTATAGCGCAGTTTGCCGAATGCCTGGCGCACGCGGCTCGCGTTGTGTGCGGCCCAGCCGTTGTCGTTGGCCGCGTTTGCGGTGAAGTAGTAATCGAGGTGTGCGCCGAGCGTGCCGCCCTGCTGAATTTGCGCCGTCTTGCGGCCCCATGAGCCCGCGGTGAGCTCCGCTTCGCCGCCGGGGCTCGTCTTGCCGTTGCGTGTCGTGATGACGAGCGCGCCGCCGAGCGTATTCAGACCGTAGGTCGGGTTCGAGCCCGGGATCAACTGCATCGTGTCGATGGCGGCTTCGGGAATGAGGTCCCAATTCACGACGTCGCCGAACGGCTCGTTCACCCGGACGCCATCGACGAATACCGAGAGTCCTTGCGGTGTTCCGAGCAGCGGCGATGCGGTGAAACCGCGATAGTTGACATCGGTTTGATAGGGATTGCCTTGCGCTTCGTTGATATCGACGCTCGGCAGATTTTTCTCGAAGTAATCGGCGAGGGTCGCCCGGTGCTGGCGGTCCAGATCGCGCGCACGGACCGTTTGGACGTTGGCGGGCACCTGCGATAGCGGGGTGCCCAGGCCGAGCAACGGTGTGGTGCCCACGATGATGACCGGTGCAAGGACGGTCGAACCGGAGGCCGGGGCCGGTGTCGATTGCGGCGAATTTGTCGGCGCCGCAGGGTCAGCAGCCGGTGTCTGCTGTGCGAGCACGGATGTCGGCGAGCCGGTCAATGCGCCGGCGAGCACCAGGCTGAATCCCAGCGGTCGTCTGAGGTGCATTGCCCGCGCGATCTTTTTCATGGTCTCCATTCCCGCTCGCTGGTTGCGTCGTCTATGCATCGGAGGCTTGATCGTGCCGGGTTCCATTGCCGCGCGCAAGCATCGCATTGGCTGCCTGGGATCGATGCTCGGTCTTCGATTTCCACGACTTTGTTCGAGCGCGTCTCGAGTCGATGCGAGGCGCCGGGCGTTCGTCGCGACGCCGGTGAACGCAGCGTGACGATTTCGCTCCGTTCGCCGGATTTTCTCTCGCCAAGACGGGCCTTTAATTCGTCTGACAAAAAAATGTCATCTGCGATGCCTCGGTGAATGTCGCGCCGGCGCATCGCTTCCAGTCCGTGCATTCCGTTCATGCAGCAACCTCATCAATAAAAATGCGAGGTAAAAAATGTTGCGCAGCAGATCGGTATTCCCTTTCGCATCGCCACTCGCGGCTCAGACAGACAGCGTTGAGGCAACGCTCCTCGATGGCTCCCTCGCGTCGGCGAGGCCCGCATCCACCGACATTCACCGCCGCGGTGACCGCGGCATGTTCGCCAACCTGAAAACGCTATCCAAACGCACGTTGAAAGCGACGTCGTTGACTATCACTTATCCGTTCTACGGCACGACGAAGACTCGACCCACGCGCGCGAAGCCAAAGCCCGAGGCGGCCGCGGGCGACGCGTCGATACTGCCCGGGGACGATCCCAAGCCGCCGCGTTCGTTGGGCCATAAACACGAACGCAATATCGATGCCGTCGTACCGCAAGACAAATCGGTCTCCACGCGAGCCGAGATTCGCTTCGGATTACCGGTCGATATCGACACGCCGAAGGGCGCGCGACGCTACATCGACACGCAGTGGAAAGAGGTCATACGCAACGGACGGTTCCAGGCAGGGGATATCGACCGGTTGACGGAGACGTTGAGCAAATATCTGCTGGAGCGCGACACGGCCGCGCACGACCGTGGCGGCGAAGCGGTCGTCCAGGCCGGCACATGCGCGATCATGGTATCGGACGCGCTTGCGCGAGCGACGAATGGCGACCCGCTTCGCGCACAGGCTGCATTGACGGCTCTCATCGAAGGCGATACGTCCGCCTCACCGAGAGTCCAGGCTGACGTGCTCGCACTGCAAATCGCGCTGGGAACGAGCGGCGTCGGCATGGAGACACTGCTCGCGATCGCGCCGCACACGTTGCCGCCGCAAGCGTCTGGCGACGCCACGAGCGCCGAGGTCCAGCGCGAAGCGTTTCGCCAGGCCCTGCGCGCGGCCGAGGTCTTGCTGGCAAACAAACCCGCTTCGGAGATCGGCCCAACGAGCCTCGATGCGCTTTCGACGATCGCCGAGGCCGCGCTGCCCATTGCGGAGCGGGAGCGGCCGCGCGCTTCGTCAGGCAACCGGGTCGAACCCATCGACATGGCCTCGGACCCGGTGCCGGCCTGGCTCGTCGAGCCGACCAATACGCTTGCCGTCAAGGCGCTGAAGGCGGCCAATCTCCTTCGCGCCGCCCCAGCCGCCGATTGCCCTCGACATCTGGCTGAAGCCTACTTTGCCTGGCGCAACGGCTTCGATCGCGAGGGAGCCGGAACCGACCTTTCGAAATGCCAGCATCGTCTCTTCAAACTCCTGACGTACGCGGACCGCGCGGCCGAAACGAGCTTCGTTTCACGCGCGATGTCCGGATTCTTCGGGATGCGCAAGTCGCCGCTCTCGGCCCTGCAAAACCTCGGGACGAACGGACTGATGCTGCGTCAGCCTCACCACGAATTTGCCCTTTTCACCGATGCACTCGACGCTGTGAAGGCGCGTCTCGTCGATTGCTTGAACGACGGTACGGTACCCAGGCCCGACAAGGTGCAATATGCGCTGAAGATCGCCGCGTTGGACCAGTGGCATCAGCGCATGGCGTCGAAGGGGTTGCGATCGAGCTATCGGTTTTCGTCCTCCGATCTGGAGGCGATCGCCGTTCGCGCACGCGCGCTCACGCCGAACCGAATACCGATTAGCAAGAAGGAGAGCGCGGCCTACTTCGGGGTCGACCATGGCGGCGAGACAGGAACGGTTCGTTCGACCTCGGCGCAACCGGGCAAGACGATTTCTCCGCTGCCGCGCGAGGAACTGGCAGACCATAGACGCAATAGCGAAGCGATACGAGCGGCCTTACGGCAACTGGACAAGATGACGCCCTCGCTGTTGCGCGATTGGGGCGAGCATGCCTGGCGACCGGCGAACAAGGCCGGTTGCGCCGACGGTGACGAGGGAGCGCATACTTCGCTGCTACCCGACACCGTTGCTCAGAAAATCCGTGCATTCGAAGCACGCTTTGTCGACGTGCGGCCGAAGCCCGGCGATAGCGCAGCGCAACTCGATGCCATCGATGCGATCGCGAAAGAGATGCCCGACACCTACGACATCCGCTTGAGCAGCGGCGGCTCATATGGTGTCGCGAGCGTGACGTCCGAATCGCTCGCTGCCTTGTCGAGTGCGGCAGCCGTGCCAATGGTCGCCGCGTTGCCCGATCTCGGCGCAATCAAAGGACGGCATGCCGTCATCGACATCGGCTCGAATCAGCATTTCGGACACATTTTTATCGGCACGGATTCGCGCAAGGCCATTTACGGCGGCATAGGCGGCTTCGCGGGATGGTCGTTCGGCAAGAAGGGGCTTGCCATGCTGGGCGTTTCGGGTGGAGCACGCCGCAGCCGAAATACGGGCGGCCCGTGTGGCGTGACGATTCGCACCCGCCGATCCGATGACGAGGCGCAGGGTACCCCGGACGCATGGCGCACAAAGATGCTCGGTGCACTCGGTGCGCTGCGCACTTCGGGGCCGAACAGCGGCCGCCCGAGGACTGCGGAAGAAATGTGGTCGGGCCTCGCTCAGCGTTATTGGAAAGACCCGGCGCTCTCCGTGAGCTGGACGGACAACCGGGACCGGACTAGCGCGACGTCGGGTTCCGCCAGCGCCGCCGCGCGTGTCGGCACCGCCGCGACCAAGTGGGGCCCGTCGATCTCGGCAGGCACGACGCTGGTTCACAAGGCCCAATCGCGGCTCGTCGACAAGACAGGCAACCACGGGATCGATGTTGCAGCGGTGGCGAGCGGGCGGGTGACGCCCGTTGCGTTCACCATTGTGGAGGGCTTGCCGGGCGCGCAACTCCATCAGGGCACACAGGCCCATCACAACGGGCATGCCCATGCGCCGCATTTAGCGGCTTTCTCGTTTCCATCGGCGCCGTATATAGGCGTGGGCACAAAACTCTTTGCGAAGAATACGAACGCAGCGCTGCGCATCGGTCACGATAGCGATCGTATCGTACCGAAGCATACGTTCCGGGATACGGAGTTCGGCACGTTCAAGGAGTTCAAGCAATATGTCGATTGCTATCGTGCAGAGTGGCTTGCCGCTCTTGGCGGAGACAAGGATGCAGTGAAGAAGCTCGACGACATCATCGTTGCGATCAAGAAAGGCTCCGCTGCCGGCAACGTGGTGATGGGCGAGCGCTGGGATATGACCGGCGAGGCGGCCAAGCGGCTCGACTTCCTGTTTCATCTGAAGCAGCGTTACGAGCGACCGCCGAAGCTCAGCGCCGCCGAGGCACGCGAGCTGGCACGCATCAATGCCGATATCCGCCATGTGCTCGCCGGCGAAAGCAGTTGGCGCAGGCAGTCGCTCTATGCTTATGAGTCGCTCGGCGCGCAACGCGCACTGGGCTTGTCGTTCCTGCTCAACGCTCAGAGTCTGCAGAGCGTGTCGGGCGTTCGGGAGCTGGCGGTACTGGGAACGTAGTGGACCGGGTGGGGGCGCCGACGAATGCACACCGATGTCACGACTTGGCTCCAGCCTCGTCGCGCGTTCCGCATGCGCCCCCGCTCTGTGCATCCGCCTCGTGCGAAAGCCCGCTGAGCTTGCGCGAATTGGCGTCGTTGCGAAAGAAGATCGGCTGTTCCGTGGCACCGCCTCCCCCGGCCGCGGCTTCGCTCGCCCGCTCGACGAACTGCACGATTTGCGCGTGCGCGGGCGACTTGTCGCAGACCGGATCGGCGTTGGCCGGGTCGCCCGTAAGCAGATAGGCCTGGCAACGGCAACCGCCGAGATCCTTTGTTTTTTCTTCGCAACTTCTGCAAGGCTCCTTCATCCATCCGAAGCCGCGAAATCGGTTGAACGCGTCGCTTCGATACCAGATATCGGCCAATGCCGTATCGGTCACGTTCGGGAACGAAAGGCCCGGCAGCGAGCGTGCCGCGTGGCACGGCAGCGCGGTACCGTCCGGCGCGATGCCGAGAAACACCGCGCCCCAGCCGTTCATGCAGCGCTTCGGGCGGCGCTCGAAGTAATCGGGTACCACGAAGAAGATCCGGCAGCGATCGCCATGCGATTGCCGGTAGCGTTCGACGACGGCTTCGGCCTCCACCAGCTGTTCTTGCGTAGGCAGCAGTTGCGCGCGGTTCTTGTATGCCCAGCCGTAGTACTGCGTGTTGGCGAGCTCGAGGTACTCGGCGCCCATCGCGAGCGCCATCTCGATGATCTTGTCGACATGAGGCAGGTTATAGCGATGCAGCACGCAATTGAGCACCATCGGGAAGCCATGGCGCTTGATGGCCTCGGCCACCCGGCATTTCAGATCGAACGTACGCGTGCTGCTCAGGAAATCGTTCAGCTCCTGCGTCGAGTCCTGAAACGACAGCTGGATGTGATCGAGCCCGGCCTTCTTGAGCGCACCGAGGCGCGCATCGGTCAGCCCGATGCCCGAGGTGATGAGGTTCGTATAAAAGCCCAGCTCTCGCGCGACGGCCACGAGTTCCTCGAGGTCATCGCGCAGCAGCGGCTCGCCGCCCGAGAAACCGAGTTGCGCAGCGCCGAGTGCGCGGGCTTCGCGCAGCACGGCGATCCACTGCGCGGTATCGAGCTCCCGCCGGTTCGCCGCGTAGTCGACCGGGTTATAACAAAAAACGCAGTGCAGCGGGCATCGGTACGTCAGCTCGGCAAGCAGCCACAGCGGAGGCGCGACGCCCCCGGCGGCTTGGGCGTCGTCGGCCGTGGCACCCGCGACTGGGGAAACGAGATCGGTCATGACATGGCTCCGTCGATTTCGACCTGGCGACAGGCTAAGCGATCCATCCGCGCGTGCGCGCTTCGGCGAGGAACGCACGCACCTCGGCCTCGATCCCGGTCGTCTCGAACGCACGCTCGAGCTCGGCGACGAGCGCCTGCAGATCGCGCGTGCCGTCGCAGCGCTTCAGGATTTCGGCGGCGCTTTGGTTGAGCTTGACCATGCCCTCGGGGTAGAGCAGCACATGGGCGTTTTGCGCCGGTTCCCATTGCAGCCGGAAAACCGATTTGAGCGAGGGGCGCTCGGCGGGTGTCGCCGCGCTCGATTCATGCGAGGTTGCGTTCATGCGGGGAATGCCTTTTCGATGGAGTCGAGCATCGACCAGAGAATGTCGAGCTTGAATTGCAGGATCGTGAGCGCACGCTCCTGCTGGTCGCGGCGCGTGAAATGCGCGAGCGTGACCTTCAGGCCGTGCTCGACATCGCGCTGTGCGAGCGGAATGCGCGAACGGAAATAGGCGAGACCGTCCGGGGCGATCCACGGATAATGCTGCGGCCATGTCGCCAGCCGGTCCTTGTGGATTTGCGGCGCGAACATTTCGGTCAGCGAAGAGCAGACGGCCTCCTGCCAAGGCGCACGGCGCGCGAAATTGACATAGGCGTCGACGGCAAAGCGCACGCCCGGCGTCACCTGCTCGAGCGACCAGAGCGCGTCGCGTGTCAGTCCGACGGCTTCGCCAAGGCGAGACCACGCTTCGATTCCGCCGGCATTGTCGCCGTAGCCATCGTGATCGAGAATGCGCACGACCCATTGGCGGCGCGTCTCGCGATCGGGACAATTGGAGAGGATGGCGGCATCCTTGATCGGAATCCTGATCTGGTAATAGAAGCGATTGGCCACCCAGCCGCGAATCTGCTCGCGCGAGCATTGTCCGCTCGTCATCCGCACGTTGAAAGGATGATGGATGTGATAGCCGGCGCCTTTTGCCCGCAGTTGCGCTTCGAATTCCTCCCGGCTCCAGGCCGGCAGCGCGGGATCGACCGCAGGCACGGGCGCCGTGCCGAATGTATCGTTCACGTTCATCGGTTTTCGTCTCCTGTTGCGCCCGTGCCCAGCCTGTAGCGCATCATCGCATTGGTTTTGCGGCGGCGGACCGCGGCGCACTAGAGCTCGAACGTCATGCCGTCTTCGGCGAGTTCGATGCCGTGCTCGGCGAGCGTGCGGCGCTCGGGACCATCTTCCACCAGGATCGGGTTCGTGTTGTTGATGTGAATCAGGACCTTGCGCACCGGCCGCGCAGGCGACGCGCCGATTCCATCGAGCACCTCGATCATGCCGCCCGGGCCCGATTGAGGCAAATGGCCCATGTCCGCAGCGGTCTTTTTCGAAAAACCGAGACGAATCATTTCATCGTTCGTCCAGGTCGTACCGTCGACGAGCAGCAGATCCATCTCCTGCATGGCCGCCAGTACATGAGGTTCGAGCACGCCGAGCCCAGGCGCGTAAAACGCGCGCTTGCCCGTATCGAGATTCGTGATGACGAGCCCGATGTTGTCGCCGCGCTCGGGTGCCTCGCGATGCGGCGAATAAGGCGGCGCCTTGCTCGTGAGTGGCAGCGGATCGATGCGCACGCGCGGCAGCGCGGCGAGCTCGATCGGTGCGCCGTCGAGCGCGATGGCATGATGTTCCACGCCGCAGTAGTGCGAGAGGATCGGGCCGATCGGGAAACCCGTGCTCAGATCTTGCCAGACGGCCGGCGTCGCGTAGAGCGGCAACGGCGTGCCGCGCTCGCGCAGCATCAGCAGGCCCGTCACGTGATCGATCTGCGCGTCCATGACGAGCACAGCCGCGATGCCGGTGTCGCGCGGCTGCCGCGCGGGCTGCAGCTCGGGACTGGCGGCGATTTGCGCGAGCAGATCGGGCGATGCGTTGACGAGCAGCCAATCCTCGCCGTTCGCGCTGACGGCAATCGACGATTGAGTACGGCGCTTCGCCTTGACGGTGCCGCGCCGCACGCCGTCACAGTTATGGCAATTGCAATTCCACTGAGGAAATCCGCCGCCGGCGGCCGAACCCAGTACTTTGATTTTCATCCCGTATGTGGGCGCTGGGCGCCCCCTTTATGCGGTTTGGACCGCCGCGGCAGCATGGTGAACAGCAAGCCGTCGCGATCGATCCATTGATGCTTGAACACGCCGGCGATGTGCAGCGCGACGAGCCCGATCATCATGTAAGCCAGTACAGTATGCCCACCGAAGAAGATCGCGCGCAACCCGGGGTCGTCCCAGCCCCATTTCGGCAGCGTCAGGCCCCACCAGCGCGTGCCATAAGTGTTGAACGAGGAGCCGAGATAGCCGGTGACCGGCAGCGCGACCATGCCTGCGAATAAAAAGACCTGCGTCGTGCGCGCGGCGGCGCGTTGCCACGGTCGCATCGGCGGCAGCGGCGGCCTTCCGACGACCACGCGCACCAGGATGCGTAAAAGCACAAGCAGGAAAACCGTTAGCCCGAGCGACTTGTGAAGATTGATCAGCGTCGCTTTGACGGGCAACCCTTTGGGCAGACCGACCATGTAAAGCCCCAGCGCAATCAGTGCAATGATCCCGAATGCGATCAGCCAATGCAGCACCATGAGCGGTGCCGCGAAGCGGTACGCGTCAGACGGCACGTCGCGATGGCGATCGGAAGTCGGTTCGGCAGTGGTCCTCATGGTCGTGTCCCGAATGATGCTGTCGGCTCTTTCTCCATTGAGCGCCGCAGCGCTCGCGAGTTCGATCGCGCGCGTCATGCGACGATCAGTATTTCCCCTCGGCCGTCCACCGCCAGATCGCCGGCATAGCGCCGAGGCAGCTTGTCCGGGGCGAGGCGCGAAAACGGCGCCGCTTCGCGTGAAAGGCTCTTCACGAGCAGTGCCCAAAACACGTCGAAGCCGCGCCCGCCCGCGACGAAGGTCGGAGGCAGTGCGGCAGGCGCATGGGCGAGCACGAGCGTGCCTCGGCGCATGCCATAGCCGTAATGGTCCCCGACGTGTCCGGCCACGCAGATCGTGCCGGCGACGAGCCGCGACGCCGCAAAGGCACCCGCATTGCCGCCGACCGTCACCAGCCCGCGCCGCATGCGGTCCGCGAGGCGTTCGCCGGCGTTGCCGCCGATCGCGAGCGTGCCGCCTGTCATGCCCTCCATCTCGCCAGCCCGTGCCGCGGCGGCGAAATCGCCGCAGTTGCCCGCGATGCTCAAGCGTCCGCCGCGCATTTCGCAGGCCGCGAAGTGTCCGGCATCGCCCTCGATCGCGAGCGTGCCGCCGCGCATTTGCGCGCCCGCGTAGTCGCCCGCCGTGCCCAGTACCCGCAACGTGCCGCGCTCCATGCCCGCGCCGATGCGCAAAAGCCATTCGCACTGGCCCTCGATCACGAGCGTGGGGGCTGGATCGCCCGCGTTGCTGTCCGTTTCGCTTCGCGACACATCGAAAAGATCGCCGATCGCCACCGTCTCGCCGCCTGCAGGCAGGCCGAAGCGTTCGAGCGTCGTGAGCGGCATCGCGGCAAGCGCGTCCGGCGCAAGCGGCGAGCCGTCGATCTCGAAGCCAGGCGGGGTCTTCAGACGTAACGTGGTCGTGCTCATGGGGTCCGGCTTCCTTCGATGCCTTCCGAAAGGCGATGCAACGGAAAGTGATAGGGACCGAGCTTGCCGCCGTAGTTGCCGGCCGAGATCCGCACGACGCCGGCAGGCCGTCCCAGCGCTGTCGCCGCGGCGATGCCGGCCGTCATCGCCGCGCCGACATCGGCCTCGGTCAGCCCATCGATGACGATTTCCAGCACGCAGCCGACATCGGCCGTCAGTTCGCTTTTCGCGGATAGACCGATGAGCGTCGGGCAAAACGCGTCGTTCGTCGAGGCCGTCGCACCGGCATATTTCGAGCCGACCTTCGAGCCCGAGCGCACGATGCCCCCTGGAAACGGCAGGATCACGTTCGGCAGCTTGCGCATCGCGGCGACGGCGGCCTCAGTGGCGGCGAGCGTCGCATCGATGTGCTCGCCGAGCAGCAGCAAATTGCCGCCGCCGACGGCTTTGACGGTCGGCACCGTATCCGCGCACAGGAATTCGCCGTCCATGACCGGCACGCGCCAGTAGCGCTTGTCGTCGATCATCTTCGCGATCTGCCAGCCGTCGCCGAAAAAGCGCAGCCGGCTGCCGATGCCGGCATCGTCCGACAGGGGCGCCGCGCTCGTTGCGGCGTCGATGCCGGCATAGACAGCCGTGGTGGGACATGTCAGCACGCATTGGCCGACACGCCGTTCGAGTTGCTTGGCGAGCTCTTTCGTCGATACCGCGAAAAGCAGCACCGATACGCCGGGGCGTCCGTCGGGCGTCTCGTCGGCGTGCCAATCGCGTTCGATGCCGGCTTCGCAGCCGCAGCCGATGACGGACGTGGCGAAGCCGGCGAGCGCATTGGCCGCGTGGCGCGCCCATATGAGCGTATGCGCCGTGATGACGAGGCGTGTCGCCTTCATCGGAAACGCTTCGGCGAACGTGTCGTCGATGACGGTGCCGTTGATCGTGCGCGGTAGGCTCATCGTCGTCGGCCCGTCAATGTCCGGTTTGCGCCGCGCGCGGATGCGCGAGGCATTCGACGGGCAGCAGCCGGCCGCCGCGGCAACAGCTGCAGACCTCGTCGGCGCTGATGGCCGAGTGCGCGAAGTTCGTGGTCAGATGCCGCTCGCTATAGGCGCGCACCGTGCGTTCGATGTCGCGATCGTATTCGGGGCTCACGTAGTGGATGCCGCCCGTGGGGGCGGCGAGCAGCGTGCCGTCGCGGGCGATCAGCGTGCCGTCCTTGAATACGTAAGCCGGCCGCGAGAACATCCGCTCGCGGTCGGCTTCGTCGCGATAGACGGCGATATCGGCGGCTGCGCCCACGCCGAGGTGTCCGCGGTCCGCGAGTCCCAGCAATTTCGCGGGTCCCGCGCGCGTGACGATCGCGATCTCATAGAGCGAGAACTCGCGTTGCAACTCGGGCAATACGCTCGCGACCTGTGCTTCGGGATGCAGCTTCGCGAGCTGCTCCGCGCGAAACGTCCGGTCCATCAGCAATCGGATCAAGTGCGGGTAACTCGTGAACGGGCCGCCATTCGGATGGTCGGTCGTCATCGACACGCGCCACGGATCGTCGACGAGCAGGAAGATCTCGAGTCCGATGATCCATTGCAGCGCGTTCACATAGCTTTGCTCGCGATAGCGGAACGGCACGACGCCGCAGCCCGCATCGCATTCGATGTCGCCGAGGACCCACTTGCGCGGCTGCGCGAAGGGCGCGTTGCGCCACTGCATCATCGTATCGCCCGAGGCGGTGACGGTCTGGCCGAAGATGACCTGGCCCACATCGATCGTGACATTCGGCCGTGCATTGACGGCTTCGGCGATGGCCCGCGCGCCGGACGAGAACTTGCGCGGGCCCTCCACGCCATAGCTGTGGAACTGGATGTGCGTCAGGTGAATCGGCAAGCCTTCGGCCGCATCCATCGTCGCGATCGTCGAAGCGACGTTGCCGGGCACGCCGAGATTGCTCGTATGAACGTGCAGCGGGTGGGGCACGCGAAGCTCGGTGAGCGCGCGCGTGAGTGTGCGCACGACATCGCGCGGCGTCACACCGTAATGGACGTGCGCTTCATCGATATCGAGCGCGCGCTGATTGAATTTGAACGCCGAAATGCCGCCCGGGTTGACGACCTTCACGCCGAGCGCTTTGCTGGCGTCGATGGTCCAGCCGACGTAATCGCGGATGCGCTCTTCGTGTTCATGCGCCGAAAGCAGCTGCATGAACAGGTCGTCGTTGCCGAGCATGACGTAGGCACCATGATCGATGATCGGCGTATCGCCCATCTCCAGGTGCGTGTGGCGCGCATTGCTCGGCATCATCGCGGGTTCGAACGCCGCGGTGTAGCCCATCTCGGCGTATCGATAGCCCGTCGCCAGCGTCCCGGGCGTACACGTTCCGCACGAAGGCAACCGCAGATAGCGGCCTGCCGTGTCCGGTGCCGCGGCAACGTCGATGTCCGGATGAACGCCCTCGGTCGCGATCTCGCGGCGGCGATGGTCCTCCGGCAACAGCAAGCGCGAGAGATTGGTCTTGCCCCCGCCGATATGCGAATGCAAGTCGATGCCGCCCGCCATCACGATCATGCCCGTCGCGTCGTATTCTTCGTCGACGGGGGCGCCGGCCTCGTGCGCGACGATACGCCCGTCGCGAAACACGATATCGCGACGTTCGCCGTTCACGCCGTGCGCAGGGTCGTAGAGCATGCCGCCTTTCAAGCGAATCGTGGTCATGGCTGCGCTTTCCCCGCGCTATGTGCGTCGCTTCGAGCCAGTCGGTCTGCGATGCCCGCCGCGATCGCGGCCATCGGCGCCAGCGAGAATCCGCGCGCGGCCTTGAGCGGCGCGACGACGGAGCCGTCGAGGCGAAAGAGGTGTCCCGGCGCGTCGATGCCGGGGGTGGCCGCGGGAATGAACACCGTCGAAGCGCCGCGTGCCTTCGCCGCTTCGGCCAGCGCCGGATGGCCGATCACGATGGCCGGAATCGGCGCGGCCAGCGCATCGGGCCAGCGAGTGGGTGCGAAGGTGCTGATCCAGACCAGCGCGTCTGCGCCGCCGTGAGTGAGCAAACGATCGGTTCGCAGGCGGTGCGCGTCGTGCTCGAGTTCGGTCTGGCCACGAGCGAGCTCATCGTGCCCGATACGCGGGACCCGTAGCGGCAGCGGCAGTCCCGAGAGCCAGGTGACGGCCTGGTTGGCCGTGAGCGCGCCGTCGTCGCCGGCGAGGGCGAGCGCACCCGCGCGCGTCGTGCGATTGACCGCCTTGACGATGCGCTGCAGTCCCTCGATCAGCAGCGCCGGCTGCGAGCCGGGCAGCGCGGCCGGTTCATAGACGAGCGCGGTATAGCGCGCAGCCGCGATGCGAGCGGCCAGCGCCCCGAGCACGTCGACGGCTGCGCGCCCGTCGTCGCGCAGCGTAGCGAGTGCGGCCGCCGGACGTCCTTCGGCCAGCGCAGACCAGAGCGCGACCAGATCGAAGGCGTCGACATGCGGCAGCATCGTCTCGGTCAGCACCTTCGGCAGACCCTTGGCCGCGGGGTCCGCCTCGCAGCCGACAAAGACCAGCTCACGCGCAAATCCGGCAACACCCAGCGCGCGCTCGTAAAAGCGCGGGAAGTGCTCGGAGGGACAGCAACGGAAGAAGATCAGCAGGTCGGCGCGCGAGCGGATTTCCGAGAGCGTGGTGAAGAACGCCCCGCGATCTTGCATCACGCGCGTAGCGGTACTCATCGCGACACCATGCAGATGATCGAGCGTCGCCCCGCATGCGGCGGCCAGCGCATAGAGCTCACGGATGCCGGCGACATCCGTGGCGAGGCCGCCGAAGAGCGGCCGGCGCGCGCTGGCGAGCATCTGGGCGGCGCGCGCGAGGGCCTCGTCGTGCGATGCGGGCTGCCCGTCGATCGTCGCAGCGCTGCGCGCATCGTCCGCGCGATAGCGACCCAGCGATTCGCTGAGCCGCTTGCAGGCGCCAGGCGCAGCCGTGAGCGTGCCGCCGGCCTCGACCGTGAGCGTCAGGTCGTCGCACAGCAGCGGACAGAACGGGCAGGTCCAGTCGTGCACGGTCGTCGGTGCGACAGGCCCGGCGGCGCCGGGCGCTCCAGCGCTCGAAGGATCGGGAGACGAGTAGGGCATGCGGGGCCATCAAGCAAGGCCTATGCCGAGTCCCATCGCAGGGCGCGGTGCCCCGCTTCGCGCGGGCGGTTTCGATCGGGGGTTTCAGTTCGGTGCGCGAGCGAGGCGATACCGATAGCGTTCGACGCTATGCGCGCTGCTTATGTGCCGCGCGCACAGGTTGTTTGCCGTTTGGGGCAGAGTGTCACAGGCCAGGCGCTGCGGTGTCGTGTCGGGTTTTCGGCGCGCCTTGGCCGGTTGCCGATGGCATGGAACTTGTGTATCGCACTGCCGTGGCGGCTCGGCGGTGTCTAGCGCTCAGCGTCGAGCCGTCCGTCGTGCAGTGCCGAAGCAATCAGCCATGCCGGTGCGCCGGATCGGGCCGCCGCGGCGAGGTCGCGCCGATCACGGATGCCGCCGGCACCGATCACCGTCGTACCGATCGGTGCCGCGTCGCGCAGGCGCTGGAAAGTATCGAGATCAGGGCCTGCGTAGCTGCCGACCTGATCGAGCGTCATTGCGATTACGCGAGCAGGCCACGAAGCTGTGCCGCGCTCGAATTCGCTGACGCAAGCAGCAGGCGCGACGAGTTGGCCGGCGCGGTAATCGAGCGACAGGATCGGCGCAAGGCCATCGGCAAGCGCGGCCTCGAGCGCGTTGGGGTCGCGCAGCGACTCGGTCCCGAACACGGGGACGAGCCGCGCGCGGGGGGCGGACTCCGAGCAGGTCACGGCTTCATCGATGCGGGCGAACGTTGCACGCATCGAGTCATAGTCTGCGAAGCCCGCATCGAGCCATATCTCGATGTCGGGCATCGTGACGCGCAAGGCCGCGAGCGTGTGGGCATGATCGCCGCGCGCGAGGATCGCGTCGAGATCGGCGACGTAGAGCGTGCTGGCAGCGCTTGCGGCGGCGAGCGCGGGTGCAAGGAGAAGCGGGTCGCTCGTCGCGGCGAGCGGCGAGCGGATTGGACGGTAGTCGTCCCGACGGCCGCGCACGGCGCGCACGGCTTGGCCGCCGAGCAAGTCGAGAACCGGTATGACCAGCATGAGGTGGGTCCTTTGAGCAAGATCTTCGTGTACGAGTATCTCACCGGCGGCGGCCTCGATCCCGCGTTGGCGCGCGAGGGCGGCCTCGCCGATCTCGGCGCGTTGATCGGCGAAGGCCGGATGATGCGCGATGCGCTCGTGGGGCAGCTGCGCGAGATCGACGGCCTGCAGCTCACTTACGCGAGCTCGCGCTTCGAAACGCCGCGCTCCGGCACTGGGTACCGTCTGCCTGGCGATGGCGAATCGATTCCCGCCTTCGTGGGCCGCCTGGCGCGCGAGCACGATTACACGTGGGTCATCGCCCCCGAATGCGACGGCTTGTTGCTCGAGCTGCACGACGCCGTCGGAAACGAACGTTGGCTGGGCTGCTCGCGCGAGGCTATCCGGATCGCATCGAGCAAGCGCGCGACCGCTTGTCGTCTGGCTGCGTCGGGCATCGCGACAACGCCGGCGCTCTCGCCCGTCGAGCCGGCCGGGGCCTCGGAGGCCTCGCGGCACAGCGAGTGCGAGGCCGGCCCGTGGGTGGTCAAACCCGACGACGGCGCAGGTGCGCTCGACACATTCATCTTCGATTCGTTTCCCGCCGCATGCGCGGAGTACGACTCGCGCGCGGCGGTCAACCGAAACCCCGTGCTCCAGGCATGGGTCGACGGCGAGCCGCTGAGTCTGTCGTTGATTTGCTGCGAAGAGGGCGCCGAGCTCGTCAGCATCAATCGTCAGGACATAGCGGCGACGTTGCGGCACGCGCCGGGCGCGCCGGCGCGGATCGTCGAGTTCCGCGGCGTGCGGGCGGACCAGCTCGACCTCGGCAGCGCGCGCGGGCGCACGCTCGCTTCGCTCGCACGACGTATCGCCGACGCGATGCCGGGCCTGCGCGGCTTCGTCGGCGTCGATGTCGTCTGGCACCCGGTGCGCGGTCCTGTCGTAATCGAGGTCAATCCGCGCTTGACGACCGCCTATGCGGAACTTGCCGCAACGCGCGGCCGCGGGCTGACCCAGGCGCTGCTCGCGGCGCACGGTGTGAGGCTTGGGCGACCCGCCAGCAGGGCCGTTGTCGGCGCATTGGCCGAATGCGGGGTGCGTCCGTGAACGGCCGGGGCGTCGCCGCCGGGCCCTACGCGCTCACGTTCGGCTGGGATGTCGGCGGAGCGCATCTGAAAGTCAGCGCAACGGGCATGTCCGGCCGCATCGACGATGTCGGGCAGTGGGCCTGCCCGTTATGGCAGGGGCTCGACCATCTGCATCGGGCAATCGACCTCGCCCTGGCCCGGTGGCCCGCCGCTGCCCGCCCCGATGTCCGGCACGCCGTGACGATGACGGGCGAGATGGTCGATCTGTTTGCGAGCCGAGAGGAAGGCGTGCGCGCAATCGCCGAGGCCCTCGCCGCACGGCTGGGCCCGCACGTGCGGTTCTACGGCGGCGATGCCGGGTGGCTCAGCGCGCAACATTGCGCCGATGCGTGGCGGCATGTGGCCTCCGCGAACTGGCTCGCAACGGCCAGTTGGCTCGCAACGCGCCTGCCCGACGCGGTGCTCGTCGATATCGGCAGCACAACGACCGACATCGTACCGATCTCGAATGGACGGGTGGTGGCCGAGGCGAGAGACGATGCGGGCCGGCTCGCCACCGGCGAACTCGTGTATCAAGGCGTGGTGCGCACGCCACTGTGTGGGCTGGCGCAACGGGTCGCGTTCGGCGGTACGTTCGCCAACGTCATGAACGAGTGGTTCGCGACGACGGCCGACGTCTACCGCCTCACGGGCGAACTCGATGCGGCGCATGACGTGCACGCGAGCGCCGACGGCGGCCCGAAGACGGAGGCGGCGAGCCGCGTGCGCCTTGCCCGCATGATCGGCCGCGATGCGCGCGAGGCGAGCGACGCCGACTGGCTGCGCTTCGCGCTCAGGTGGCGCACGCTGCAGCTGGCGCAAACCGGCATCAACCTCGAGCGTGTCGAGGGCCACCACGACGGGCTCGCATCGGCGCCGCTCGTCGGGGCCGGATGCGGGCGCTTCCTCGTCGCGGCGCTGGCGCGCGAGCGCGGCCGCCCGTACGTCGATATCGGCGCGCTGACGGGCGCATCGGGTCAGTGCGGCGACTGGGCCGCCACGTGCGCGCCGAGCGTGGCGCTCGCGCTACTGGCGGCCCGCGCCTCGCCGTTCGACGCAAGCGCGCCGGGCGTGGCGGCGCGTCGTAGCTGAACACCGGCGCACCGGGGCGGGACATCAGCAAACAGCAATCATCGATGCGAGGAAGATCATGTGGGTGGTCAAGATCGGGGGCAGCCTCAGTCACGACCCGGCGCTGCGCGGCTGGCTGACGGAGCTCGCGGAGATGGGCGGTGGCCGGGTCGTGATCGTGCCGGGCGGCGGCGATTTCGCCGACAAGGTGCGGCAATACCAGGCCGAATGGCGTTTCAACGACCTTGCCGCTCACAACATGTGTCTGCTGGCGATGACGCAGTACGCACTGATGATGCAGGGGCTTTCGCCCGAGCTCGTGCTGGCCTCGAGCGAGGCGAAGGTCCGCCGCGCGTTGCGCGACGGCCGCGTGGCGATCTGGGTCCCGACCGCACTGATGCGCGACGAGCCCGATGCGATGAGCAACTGGGATACGACTTCGGACAGCCTCGCGGCGTGGCTCTCGACGATGCTCAACGCGGAGCGCCTGATCGTGGTGAAGTCCTGCCCCATCGAGCTTGACGAGCCGATCGAATCGCTCGCCTCGAGCGGCATCGTGGACCGGCGGTTTCTCGGTTACGTCAAGGATGCCAACTACCTGGTGGAGTTTTTCAACAAGGACGACATCGAACGCGTCCATGAGCGGCTGCTGAACCTGCCGGCCGCGTGGGCCGCGGACCGCGTCGGCGGCGCGGCCTGAGGGTGGGTTGCGCGCGCGGCGCGCCGCGAATCGAGCCGGCGGACAATCTCCGCGGCTCGATCGTGCGCCAGCCGCCCCCTCAGGCGTGCGGGGCGGGCCTTGGCGCGTCGCCGGGTGCGCCTTCGGCGAGCGTGGCAGCGGGAGGATGCAGCGCTTGCGCCCACTGCGTCACCCGCTGCGGATCGAGCGACGAGCCGCGTCCGTCCACGCACAGGGCACCGCGAAAACCCGCGATATCGGGCGCCAGCGCGCGAATGCGCTCGAGTTGCGCCCAGCCGAGCGATCCGGCGATGCCGCTCATCGCGCCTTGCTTGCGCGCGAGCCCGAGCCAGTGCCCGAGCGTCTCTTCGTCGACATGATCGAAGAGCGTGCGTCCGTCTTTGGCCGCCGTGTCGAACATGACGCCGACGAATCCGAGCGACGCGGCATGCGCGACGAGCGCGGCATCGATCCCGGCGTCCGCGAGCAGCACGGGCACCACGGCGGCCGGCAGGCTCGCGAGTGCTTCGAGGCACCGCTTTGCGCCGGCGCCCGGCGTCACGCCGACCTTGACGTAGTCGACTCCGGCCGCGCTCACGTCCATGACGCGCGCGGCCACTTCGTCGACGTCCTCGCTATCGATGTCGCCGATGGTCGCGCTGATCGGCTTCACCGCATACTGTGCGCGCAGCGCGGCGGCAATCCTGCCGATCTGCGCGATGGGCAAACCGCCGAGCGCACCGGAGCGCGGCTCCTTGAGATCGATGAGTTCGGCGCCGGCGTGAGCGGCGGCAAGCGCCTCTTGTTCCGAGCGAACGCTCGCAAGCAATGCGGTCATACAAACTCTCCAGGGTGAGTGGGGATGTCAATGATGGGCGCGCCCGCCCAGCGGTGTATCGACCGTAGCGGGGGCTGCGCCCACTGTTGTGGTGGCGCGATGGCGCGCGATGGCCGCGACGAGCCAACTCCAGGCGGTGCGCTCGCGCTCGCCGGCGGTTTTGTCGATGGCGATCTGCAGGTAGGCCATTTCGCGATCGACCTTGTCGGCAGGCAACATGAACAAGCGGCTCACCAGCACGGCGCCTTCGATGACGGCCGCCTGCGCGCGATTGAAGCCCGCGAAGGCCTCGTGCTGCTCCTGGTGCACGGGTTTCATGCGCAGCACGGGGCGCTGAGCGTCGTCCTCGATGCGTTCTAGCTCGAATTCCGTGTGGGCGAGCGATTCGGCAAGACGCACGGTCGCGACGCGCGTGGCCGCGATCGTCGGCCAATCCGTCGCGCAATGCGTGACGCAGCCGGCGAAGACGCGGACATCGGTGGTGAAGTTCAGAACGGCCGCACGCGTGGCGACGATGTTATCGAGCGTGGCGGACGGCCGAAATGGGGAAAGAACAGCGAAGCCGTCCTCGTAGCGCACCCCCATCGGGGCAATGTGGGGCCGGCCGTCGGGCGCCGCAGTGGTAACGATCGTCTCGAAGATCATGGCGGAGGTCATCACGGTGCACCGTGCCGATCGGCCGGCCGGGTTTTACGAAGGGACAGCGGGCTCCGGCGAAGGGGCCGCATGACGCGGCCCGCGCTTGGTCTTAACGATTCGCGATATACATCGTGATTTCGAAGCCGAAACGCATGTCGGAGTAGCTAGGTGTCGTCCATTGCATCGAAAGTCCCTCCATTCGGTCATTGGGAAGTGCCGCCGGCGGGCCCGGCAGGTTGCCGGGAGTCGAGCGGCGAGCGTCGGTCACGCAAGCTTCGTGCCGAGGCGCGAAGCCGCATGGACCTGCGCACAGGGTGCGGTGCCTTCAACTCGTACGACGTGCGTGCAACCAGTATGACAGGCGATGGGCAGGTTTGCACGGTTTAGCGTGAGCCCCGCGGTGTGACGAAAACGCAGCAAAGTGTTTCAGGCGTGGCCGATTGGAACATCGCCTGTTACAGCCCGTTCCGAATCGGGACAGTGCAGTGCGGGACCAACCGATCGACGCATATCACGCAATCGCGCTTCGTCATCCGCAATCGATAACGCATCGCTTAATGCTCACGAATGAAATCGTGATTTCCCAACGCATGCGTGCTCCCCTAGAGTGCAACTCAAGCGCTTGGCCACTCGCTGCAAAGCGCGCCGAGTCAAATTCGAGGACACGTCATGAACGATTTCAGCAAGGCAGCCGTCGAGCCGGCACGCACTCCGCGCGAGCGATATGCCGCCGGCGTGATGAAGTACCGCGAAATGGGCTACTGGCAGCCGGACTACACGCCGAAGGATACCGATGTCATCGCGATGTTTCGAATCACGCCGCAAGCGGGCGTGGAGCCCGAGGAAGCGGCGGCCGCCGTCGCCGGCGAATCGTCGACGGCGACCTGGACCGTGGTGTGGACCGACCGCCTGACCGCATGCGACATGTACCGAGCGAAGGCGTATCGGATCGAGCCTGTGCCCGGAACGAGCCAGGGCGATCCGCAGTACTTCGCCTATATCGCTTACGAGCTCGACCTGTTCGAGGAAGGCTCCGTGGCGAATCTCACGGCTTCGATCATCGGCAACGTGTTCGGCTTCAAGCCGCTCAAGGCGCTGCGTCTCGAAGACATGCGCATCCCGGTGGCTTATCTGAAGACGTTTCAGGGCCCGCCCACGGGCATCGTCGTGGAACGCGAGCGGCTCGACAAATACGGGCGGCCGTTGTCGGGCGCAACCGTGAAGCCGAAGCTCGGCCTGTCCGGCAAGAACTATGGGCGTGTCGTCTATGAAGGCCTCAGGGGCGGGCTCGACTTCCTGAAGGACGACGAGAACATCAACTCGCAGGCCTTCATGCACTGGCGCGACCGTTTCCTCTTCGCGATGGAAGCCGTCCATCGGGCGCAGGCCGAGACCGGCGAAGTGAAGGGCCATTACCTGAACGTGACGGCCGGCACCATGGAAGACATGTACGAGCGGGCCGAATTCGCGAAGGAACTCGGGTCTTGCATCGTCATGATCGACCTCGTGATCGGCTGGACCGCGATTCAATCGATGTCGAAATGGGCACGGCGCAACGACATGATCCTGCATCTTCACCGCGCCGGCCACGGCACCTATACGCGGCAACGCAATCACGGCATTTCGTTTCGCGTGATTGCCAAGTGGCTGCGCATGGCCGGTGTCGATCATGCCCATGCGGGCACGGCGGTCGGCAAGCTCGAAGGCGATCCGCTTTCGGTACAGGGGTATTACAACGTGTGTCGAGAGGCGCGCAACGAAGTGGACCTGTCACGCGGCCTTTTCTTCGAACAACCCTGGGCGGGCTTGCGCAAAGTGATGCCGGTGGCATCTGGCGGGATTCATGCAGGCCAGATGCATCAGCTGCTCGACCTGTTCGGCGACGACGCCATTCTGCAGTTCGGCGGCGGCACGATCGGGCATCCGGCCGGTATCCAGGCCGGGGCCACGGCGAATCGGGTGGCCCTCGAAGCGATGGTGAAGGCGCGCAACGAAGGGCGCGACATTGCCAACGAGGGGCCCGACATCCTGGAGGCGGCGGCGCGCTTTTGCACGCCGCTCAAACAGGCACTCGATACGTGGAAGGACGTGACGTTCAACTACGCATCGACCGATACGCCCGACTATGCGGTCACGCCGAGCGTGGCTTGAGCGCGATCAACCCACGCGAAATCACCGCGAACCAACGAGAGGTTTTGTCATGCGAATCACGCAAGGGACGTTTTCCTTCCTGCCCGATCTGACCGACGAGGAGATCGGCCTGCAGATCGACTATGCCCTCAGTCAGGGCTGGGCCTGCTCGGTCGAGTTCACCGACGACCCTCATCCTCGCAACACGTACTGGGAAATGTGGGGTCTGCCGATGTTCGATCTGCGCGACGCCGCCGGCGTCATGCAGGAAGTGCGCGCCTGCCGCACCACCTATCCGGATCGCTACATCAAGGTGAACGCCTTCGATTCGACGCGCAGCTTCGAGACGATGCGGATGTCGTTCATCGTGAACCGCCCCGCCGTGGAGCCGGGCTTCCGTCTGACACGGACCGATGATCGCAGCCGCATTCAGCGCTACAGCATGACGAGCTACGCGAGCAATGCGCCCGAGGGTCAGCGCTACGGTGCGAAGGGCTGACGATGGACTGCGCCCAAAGCGTCGATCTTGCCGGGCTTTATCGCGATTCCGGCATTGCGGCGGTGCTCGACGAGCTCGATCGCGATCTCGTCGGCCTGCTTCCGGTCAAGACGCGCATACGCGAAATCGCGGCGCTGCTCATCGTCGAGCGGGCCCGCTCGCAACTCGATCTCGCGAGCGGCGCGCCCACGCTGCACATGTGTTTTTCGGGCAACCCCGGCACCGGCAAGACGACAGTCGCGCTGCGCATGGCCGAGGTGCTGCATCGGCTCGGCTATATCCGTCGCAACCATCTCGTCTCGGTGACGCGCGACGATCTCGTCGGTCAATACATCGGACATACCGCGCCCAAAACGCGCGATGTCCTCAAGCGGGCAATGGGCGGCGTGCTGTTCATCGACGAGGCGTACTACCTCTATCGCCCGGAGAACGAGCGCGACTACGGCCAGGAGGCCATCGAGATTCTGTTGCAGACAATGGAAAACCAGCGCGACGATCTCGTCGTGATCCTGGCCGGCTACACGTCGCGCATGGAGACGTTCTTTCAGAGCAACCCGGGATTCCGCTCGCGCATCGCCCATCACATCGAATTTCCGGACTACGAGCAAGGCGAGCTGGTCCAGATCGCCGAGCGCATGCTCGACGGCATGCATTACGCGTTCGATGCCGATGCACGCGAAGCGTTTGCCGAGTACATCGCGCGCCGCACGCGCCAGCCGAATTTCGCCAATGCGCGCTCGGTGCGCAACGCGCTCGACCGCGCGCGGCTGCGCCAGGCCCGGCGTTTATTCGCACGCGCGATTGCGGGCGGCGCGCCCATCGATACGGCAGCGCTCATGCGCATCACGAGCGAGGACATCCGCGCGAGCCGCGTCTTCGACGAAAGCGTCGCAGGCTCGCTGCTCAATGGCGTCTCGCACCAGCCCCATGCGGGTACGTCGCCGCCCGGCCCGATTTAGAAACGATGTCAAGGAGAGCGCCATGCAGGACGGACGTACGACCCTTTCGAAGTTCCTGATCGACACGCTCGATCGGCAGCCGTCGCCCGTGGCGGCCGCGGGGCTCTCGGCCTTGCTGATCGATGTCGCCGCGGCGATCAAGACGATTTCGTCGGCGCTCACGCGCGGCGCGCTCGGCGGCAATTACGGATCCGCACAGTCGGTCAATACGCACGGCGAAGAGCAGAAGAAGCTCGATATCGCCACCAACGAGATCTTTGTCCAGCATTGCGAGTGGGACGGTCTGCTCGCGGCGATGGTCTCGGAGGAAATGGAGACAGTCTATGCGATCCCATCCGAATACCCGCGTGGCGAGTATCTGCTCGCGTTCGATCCGCTCGATGGATCGTCGAACATCGATATCAACGGCGTCGTGGGTTCGATCTTCTCGGTCCTGCGTTGCAAGGACGGGCAAAGCGGCGAGACCGGGTTCCTGCGCCCGGGCCACGAACAGGTTGCGGCCGGCTATGCGATCTACGGACCCTCGACGATGCTCGTCCTCTCGGTTGGCAACGGGACGCACGGCTTCACGCTCGAGCGCGATGTCGGCAATTTCGTGCTCACGCATTCGGACATTCGCATTCCCGACGAGACGAGCGAATTCGCGATCAACGCGTCGAACGAGCGGTTCTGGGAGGACCCGGTGCGCAGGTACGTTCAGGAATGCAAGGACGGGCGCACCGGCTGCCGCGAGCGCGATTTCAACATGCGCTGGATCGCGTCGATGGTCGCGGAGGTCCATCGGATCCTGATGCGCGGCGGCGTCTTCATGTATCCGCGCGACTTCAAGACCCCCGGCGTCGCGGGGCGCCTGAGATTGCTCTACGAGGCCAACCCGATGAGCTTTCTCATCGAGCAGGCGGGCGGTTCGGCGATCACCGGACGCGAGCGCATTCTCGACGTGAAGCCGCGCGCGCTGCACGAGCGTGTGCCCGTGATTCTGGGCTCGCGCAACGAAGTCGAGCGCATCGGCCGCTATCACCGCGAGTTCGATCGCGGTGAGGACAAGCCCTATACGTCTCCGCTTTTTCAGCCGCGTTCGCTTTTTTTGCCTGAGACGCCGGCTTGATGCGTTTTCGCGGCGTTTTTGCCGCGGGTTACGCGCTTGCAGCCAGATTCAGAACGACTTCCCGGAGACACGCATGTCCGTCAAGCACCCGATCATTGCCGTGACCGGCTCGAGCGGCGCCGGTACGACAACCGTCATGAAGAGCTTTACGCATATCTTTCGACGCGAACGCATCAACGCGCAAGTCGTCGAAGGCGATGCGTTTCATCGCTACGATCGTGCCGGTATGCGCGATGCGATGCAGCAGCGCGAGCGCGACGGTGTCATGAATTTCAGCCATTTCGGCCCCGAGGCGAATCTGCTCGAAGAACTCGAGACGCTTTTTTCGAGCTATGCCGGCGACGGCACGGGACGGTTCCGGCATTACGTGCACGACGAGAAGGAATCGGCTGTTTACCAGCAGCCGGCGGGCACGTTTACGCCGTGGGAGGACGTGGATCCCGGGAGCGATCTGCTCTTTTACGAAGGGCTGCATGGCGCGGCCGTGACGGGGACAGTCGACATCGCGCGTCACGCGGATCTGCTCGTGGGCGTCGTGCCGATCATCAATCTCGAGTGGATTCAGAAGCTGCATCGCGACCAGACGATGCGCGGCTATTCGCATGAAGCGGTGGTCGACACGATCCTTCGCCGCATGCCCGATTACGTGAACTACATCTGCCCGCAGTTCTCGCGCACGCACGTCAACTTCCAGCGCGTGCCGACTGTCGACACCTCCAACCCGTTCACCGCGCGCGAGATTCCGCAGCCCGACGAGAGCTTCGTCGTGATCCGGTTCGCGCGGCCCAAGGGAATCGACTTCCAATATCTGCTCACGATGCTGCACGACTCGTTCATGTCGCGTCCGAACGTGATCGTGGTACCGGGCGGCAAGATGGGACTTGCAATGCAGCTCATCTTCACGCCGATGATTCTGCAATTGATGGATCGCCGCGCGCGCGCCTGATGCCAGGAGGGACGACCGATCATGAACGCTGCAGCCCAAGCTCAACCCGCTGAAGGCAACGCCACCGCAATGATGGCGAACGCCTTGCGCATGCTCGCAATCGATGCGGTCCAGCAAGCCAACTCCGGCCACCCGGGCATGCCGCTCGGCATGGCGGAAATTGCAGTCGCGCTTTGGGACCGTCATTTGAAGCACAACCCGCGCAATCCGTCGTGGCCCGATCGCGATCGCTTCGTGCTCTCCAACGGCCACGGCTCGATGTTGCTCTATGCGCTGCTGCATTTGACCGGCTATGCGTTGCCGGTCGACGAGCTGCGGCGCTTCAGGCAACTACACAGCAAGACGCCGGGACATCCGGAGGTGGGCGTGACGCCGGGCGTGGAAACGACGACGGGCCCGCTCGGGCAGGGTCTCGCGAACGCCGTCGGGATGGCGCTCGCCGAGGCGCTGCTCGCGCGCGAGTTCAATCGGCCCGGGCATCGCATCGTCGATCACTATACCTATGCGTTCGTCGGCGACGGGTGCCTGATGGAAGGCATATCGCACGAGGCGTGCTCGCTCGCGGGTACGTTGAGGCTCGACAAGCTGATCGTGCTCTATGACGATAACGGCATTTCGATCGACGGGCATGTCGACGGCTGGTTCGCCGACGATACACCGGCGCGATTCGCCGCGTACGGATGGCACGTCGTGCGCGATGTCGACGGGCACGATGTCGATGCGGTCGATCGCGCGATCGTCGAAGCGCGCGGCGCGGGACGTCCGACGTTGATCGGTTGCAAGACGGTGATCGGGCGCGGCTCGCCGACCAAGGCGGGCACGCACGAGGTCCACGGTGCGCCGCTGGGCGCGGCGGAGATTGCCGCTATGCGTGCGGCGCTGAATTGGCCGCACGCGCCGTTCGTCGTGCCGGACGAGGTCCGTTCGTCATGGGATGCGACGATGCGCGGCGCGCAGGCCGAAGCGCAATGGACGCAGAGGTTTGCCGCCTATCGCCGGGAGTTCCCGCGCGAAGCCGTGGAGTTCGAGCGGCGCGCGAGCGGTGCATTGCCGCAAAGCTGGGCCGCGGCTGCGCGGATGATGGTGCGCACGGCCAACGACGCCGCGCAATCCGTGGCGACACGCAAAGCGTCTCAGCTTGCCATCGGCGCGCTGGCTGCCGCCTTGCCGGAGCTGCTCGGCGGCTCCGCCGACCTGACGGGCTCGAATCTCACCGACTGGGCGGCCGCGGTCGAGATCGGAGCCGACGACGGCGGCCTGCGCGGCGGAAACTATCTGCACTTCGGTGTGCGCGAGTTCGGCATGAGTGCGGTCATGAACGGCATCGCACTGCATCGCGGGTATCTGCCGTTCGGCGGCACGTTCCTCACGTTCTCCGATTACGCGCGCAATGCCTTGCGCATGGCCGCGTTGATGAAGACGCGCTCGATCTTCGTTTTCACGCACGATTCGATCGGTCTGGGCGAGGACGGACCGACGCATCAATCCGTCGAGCACGCGGCAAGCCTACGACTCATTCCCGGACTCGACGTGTGGCGGCCCTGCGACACCGTGGAAACGGCACAGGCGTGGGTGGCTTCGATCGAGCGGCAAGGACCGTCGTGTTTGTTGTTGAGCCGCCAGACGCTCCCGTTCGTGACGAGGACCGAGGCGCGGATCGACGACATCGAGCGAGGCGGGTACGTATTGCGAGACTGGCTTGGAGAGGCGGGCACCGCCGACGCCGAAGCCGGGCCGGGAGCAGACCAGGCGCGGCAAGCGAGCCGACGTGTGGTGCTCATTGCGACGGGCTCCGAAGTGGCGCTTGCGCTGGCGGCCATCGAGCCGCTCGCGGCGCAAGGCATTGCCGCGCGCGTCGTATCGATGCCGTCCACGACGGTGTTCGACAGGCAGCCCGCGTCGTACCGCGATAGCGTGCTGCCGCGCGAGGTACCGCGCGTCGCGGTGGAAGCGGGCGTCACGGCGTTCTGGCGTCAGTACGTCGGGCTCGACGGCGAGACGGTCGGTATCGACAGCTTCGGCGAGTCCGCGCCGGCGGCCGATCTTTTCGCGCATTTCAATTTGACGACGCAAGCGGTTGTCGACGCGGCAGGTCGAGCCGCGTCGCGCGCGTGGCGCTAGCTGCTGACGGTTTCGATCGATTCTTAACTTTGGGAAGGAGCCCGATCATGGCATTCATCGCATTGCGCCAATTGCTCGATCACGCGGCCGAGCACGGCTACGGCGTGCCGGCGTTCAACGTCAACAACATGGAGCAGATCCACGCGATCATGCAAGCCGCGGAGGCGACGGCGAGCCCGGTCATCCTGCAGGCGTCGGCCGGCGCGCGCAAATATGCGGGCGAGGCTTATTTGCGACATCTCGTGTTGGCTGCTGTGGAGGCGCACCCTGACATTCCGGTCGTGCTGCATCAGGATCATGGCGCGAGCCCGTCGGTTTGCCAGCAGGCGATCCGCTCCGGCTTCACTTCGGTGATGATGGACGGCTCGCTCATGCCGGATCAGAAAACGCCTGCGCAGTACACGTACAACGTCGACGTGAGCCGGCGGGTGGTCGATGCGGCGCATGCGGTGGGCGTCTCGGTGGAGGGCGAACTGGGCTGCCTCGGTTCGTTGGAAACGGGGCAGGCGGGCGAGGAGGATGGCGTGGGCGCCGAGGGCAAGCTCTCGCGCGATGAATTGCTGACCGATCCCGAGGAGGCGCGCGCGTTCGTCGAGGCAACGGGCGTCGATGCGCTGGCGATTGCCATTGGCACCTCGCACGGTGCCTATAAGTTCACGCGCGAGCCGACCGGCGACATCCTCGCGATCGATCGGATCGCCGAAATTCACGCGCGCATTCCGAACACGCATCTCGTGATGCACGGCTCGTCGTCGGTGCCGCAGGAGTGGCTTCAAACGATCCGCGACTACGGTGGCGAGATTCCGGCGACGTTCGGCGTGCCCGTCGAGGAGATTCGCCGAGGCATCGCGCATGGTGTGCGCAAGGTCAACATCGATACGGACATTCGGCTGGCGATGACGGGCGCGATGCGCAGGTCGTTTGCGCAGTCGCGCTCCGAGTTCGATCCGCGCGCCGCGCTGAAGGCGGCGACGGCGGCGGCGAAGGACATTTGCGTCCAGCGTTTCGAAGCGTTCGGCTGCGCGGGGCAGGCGGCGCGCATCAAACCGCTGCCGCTCGATGCAATGGCCAAGCGCTATCACTGACTGCTTGCCGCGGCGTCAAGTCTTGCGTGTCCGGCGTCGGGCGGCCCGGACGCGTGGGACTGCCGCGGCGGCAGCCCTACGGGGCGCCGAGAATGTCGCTCTCCGGGTACCACCGAGCGGCCGAGTGGACTTCTGGTGGCGGATCCAGGAATTCGCGAATAAATCGACGGAGCAATATCGGGACATTGTCCTGCCGTTCATTGATGACTTGAAGATGCGAAACACGCGTCGCCGTTGAGGCCACGCTTCTCGTCGGCCATTCGGATAAAGCGCAGCGCAAGGAAGCCGCGTTGTTCGATTTGGAACTCGGTGAGGGGCACGTTGTGCACCGCGATGTTCCGCGTCATCAAACGCCCGTTCCCTCTGCCTCCGGCCAAAGCCGCGGAAAAAGCCACCGAAACAGCGACAGGGGGATCGCCAGTGCAACCGGCCCGCGAGGACTGGGCGACGTGAGAATACCAATCTTGAAAAGATCGGCGAGCGTTCGATCGGCTGTGCGTCCAGCCAGTGCAGTCATCGCTTTGAAGCGCGCTCGGTCCATCGAATCGACTGTCGCGAGATAGGCGAGTGGTATTGCCGCCTCCGCCCGCAAAAACCGGGTGTCCTCGTCCTGGCCGAGTGCCGCAAGCATTTGCGCCAGACGCATTTCGAATGCATCGAGGTCGAGCATGCCGCCCATAAACCGGATTTGATCGAGGCAGATGCCAAGGAAGTATTCGATGAATTCGATCAATCCGCGCTCGGTAAGATTGCCGCGGCCATCGATGTCACCTTGACGCGGCTGGTCAGCTGCAATCAGCCGCTCATAGTATTGCGATTGTGACCGGGCCAGTCCGCGCATAGGTGACCACAGCCCGTGAGTGAGCCCGAGCGCGCCGAGTCCAATATGCGTGTGTAACCGTGCACTGCGGCCGTTACCGTCAAGGAATGGGTGAATCCAGGCCAGACGGTGATGAGCCGCAGCAAGTGCAATGACGGCAGTTTCGCCGGCGCGAGCAAACCGGTAGCCCTCATGCCACTTCTGCATGAAAGCATCGATGCAGCTTGGGTCGGGAGGGACATGGCGGTGCACTTTGACGCCGCGCGTGCGCCACTCGCCCGGACTGACAGCTGCGGTTTCGCCGTTGTCGCCCTGCTGAGCCAAATCTTGGGGTAGAAGTTGAGCATGCAGATGTCGATGAATCTCGCGCACGGTCTCCTGCGTAAAAAACGTCGTCGAATCGAACGATGTCCAGACCGTCTCGCTCCAGCGCTCTGTGTCGATATGCGCGATAGCGATGCGCTGACGGCGCGCCTCGTCCGGGCTGCGAGAAAAGTCTTGCCGCATGGCCCGCTCGATCAGTAGCGGTTCCGTATGCTGGCCCTCGATCTTGTTCGTGTAGTACGAATTCATCGGTCTGAGTGCCTCGCGCAGTAGTGCGCGCAATTGCGGCATGCCGTGTGCCGCGAGTTCGCCGGCGCCAGCGATGACCTCCGCTGCGAGTAACCGCAGGTCGTCGAGCTTATGCTCACCGGGCAGCATCGGGAGCATTTGATGCGGACTGTCGTAATGATAGGAACCGGTGGTTTCACTCATGAGTACGATGGGCGAGAAGCCATTTGGCGGCTATTGTGGCGGCTATTCTTGCGGGAATAGTTTGCAATTGTACAACAAAAAACGCTTTATATTCAAGGATATGTTGACGGTACTAGAAAATCGTGGCGAGTCTTTTGGCGACTAAGGTGGCGCGAGCTTGGAGCCGAACCGCTTGCCCAACTGCCACGCGATCTCCGCGTGTCGCAAGGTGCGGCCGCCTTCGCGCAAAGCGCCATTCTTTCGCTGTTGATCGTCGTGTCGCGCAGCGAAGATCGACATAGTGCTCTGTTTCGAGGCGCACCGAGTCGGAGATGGCACCCCACATTTTTTCATGGGGGTGGTGTCTTCCGCCCGGGCAGCGCGACGGACAGCATCGAAGGAATATCATGACGGGCGGACGCGTCAGCGAAGGCGGCATTGGAAAATCGGTCGGGCCGACCCATTCGGCAACGCATTGTGCGCCTGCCCCGACGGGCGCGGCCGAAGGGGCAAGCCCGCCGGCGAGTGCGCACCCGGCCTCACAGTCCGCGCAGTTCGCGGCGCTTGCTCCCCGAGCGTCGAGCTCCGGGCCACCCGTCGAACCGCGGGTGGGGCCGCCGCGTAACGCCATGTTGCCTCGGTCCACCACGACGTCTGCAACTGCCGATCCGGGCGATGTCCTGAATCGCGCGTTGGACCGCGGCCGGGCCTGGAAGCAGATGCTTGTCGCGGAGCATGGGGATGACGCGGATGTGGATCCAAGGCGCCGGCTCAGCCCCGAGCAGAAGGTGAAGGTCGCGCGCACCGTCATGGAATCCGCCCGCGAAGGGCTCCGCGCGCTCTCTGCTTTGAGAATACAAAGCAGGGTGAGCGCGGTCGACGCCGTCGAACATGAGAACGTGCTGTGGATGATGTTGTCGGCGGCGGCGGCGTCGGGCTTCGCGGGCCGCGAAGCCATGCTGGACGCGAGGTGGCAGCAGGACTTGGGGTTGCAGGCGGACCCCGAGGTTTCCGCCGTCTTGCGGGTTGCGTGGCGCGGCGAGAAACAGGATCTCGGCGAATGGGTCGGGATATTGAATGAACTGCGCCTGTATCGTGCGGCGATGGACGACATGGTGCAACGGATGAGAGCCCCGGAGGCGCCGAGAAAACTCAGGGAAAAGCTCAAAAGCTCGCTGCCGGTCGCCGTCTCTCAACAGTCATTGTGCGCGAGCGCGACGCAGTCCGTGCGCAGCGTGCTCATCGCCATCCACAGCGAACGATTGGCGGAGTTGGCCGAAGAGCGAGGACTGACAGACGTCGCCTTGCGTGTGGATGAACTGAGGGAGGCCTCGCGCTATCGGGGCGACGAAGTCAGTGCAGCCTTTACGGCGTTGAACGAGGCAGTCTGTGAGGCGGTGTTGGGCGCACCCCGCGGCGGCGGCGTGCCCCCGGAAGCGCTGAACAGACACAAGGCGTTGCTCGAGGAATTCGTCGATCAATACGATCGGGTCGGGTTGAAGCTGTGTCTCGATGTCGCCGCCAGTATCGAAATGGACGATGCCGGTATCGAACAGAATGACGCTGGCGAAATCTGGCGCGCTATGCTCGACACGGCTGACGTGGTCGCTGCGTATAAGGCGTGCGTGCTGGATTTGTGCGAAACCGTCCCTTCGAGCAGCCCCCCGCGAAGCGCCATGCTCACGGCGCCGGTAGGTGGATCGCCGGCCCCCGCGGCATCCTCGAGGCTGAAGCCCAAGCGCCGCAAGCCGGGCAAGCGCGCGGCCGCTCCGTCCGATACCGCGGCGGCACCGCCAGCCGCGCCCGTCGACTCGCGCACGCCGGCGCAAAGAAACGCAGACGCACTGTTGAAACGCTGCCCGGTCGATCATGCGACGGCGAAGCGACTGGATGCGGACGTCATCGCGGTTGCGCGTACAGTGGGTAAAGACACGAGTACGGCCGAGAAGCTGCTGAACGACGCCCGCTACGACGCCGTGCAAGTTGTCGATTACCTCACGGTGTCGGCACGAGACTGGTTCGGCGAAAGCGACCGTGTGCGTCAAGTGCAAGCATCGCTGAGCGAGCGCGATGACGACGAGCGGATCGCACAACTGACGGATCGTCTGGACGCGCTGAAGCTGCTCGAGCAAAACATAAAGACGTTCGAAGCCGATGCACTGAAGCAAGATCCCTTGCCCCGAGCGAAACACCTGAGCCGGCTGTTGAGCAGCGAAGAAATCGCCAGTGTGGGTGCGCCGGTCCGGCTACCGTCCGCTGGCGATACCGGCGAATCAGGTACATTGTTCGAGATCGCTATCCGGCCTAAACGGCTTTCCGATGGCCAGCATGTTGCGCCTTGGTTCGTGCATTTGCATACATCGAAGCCGGTGGAGAGCCAGACGTTGTCCGCGATGGAGTTCGGCGCCTTTACGGCAGTTCACTTGAAGACGGCCAAACAGAAGAAGCTCGGGCGCAACTGGGAGGAAGCGATGCGCGCGTGGGGCCATACCGAGGCCAAGGTGCATCGCGCTGCTATCAGTCCCGCGTTGCTTCAGGAGTTGTTCGCACGGGCGACGCCCTCGACGGAGCGTGTCACGGAGGCGGCGACATCATCGATGCCGGCGGCTCGCCAAGCCGGCGCGAGCACTGGCTAGCCACCGAAACCAAGAGGGATGCGACGCCCGAGGGGAAAGCGTGGCGAATCCCGTGGCGGCTGATTTGGCCGCAACCTCACTTCTTCATCGTCGCGCCCGGGGCGCACCATGCGGCGAGATCCTCCTCGGCCCGGTCCACCGCGCAGCCCCAATCGAGCGCCTCGTCCTGATTGAAGCGCTTGCCCAACTGCCACGCGATCTCCGCCCGCGCAAGCTGCACGCCCATGTAGAACGCATGCCCCGCATCCGTACCGAAATCGAGTTCGGGATAAATCGCGAACGGGTCGGCACCGCGCCAATGGCCGGCGCGGTTATAAACATGCAGTCCGTCCTCGGCCACCTGCACCCGGAAGTTCGGATCGCGTACACCACGCGCGAACTCGTCGATTTCGGCCGCGCCATAAGGAAAAGGATGCTTTTCGTGAACCGTCGCCAGCTCGCCGCCCAGGCCCTTCGGCAACACCTGCGCCTCGCGCGCCGCATGCATGACCCGCCGCGCGACATCGGCTTCGCGCACCGCGCGCCGCGCGTGTCGGCTGACCGAGGTCGTCAGGATCGCCGATACATGCAGCTCGGCAGCCATGCCGAGCAACACCGCATTGATTCCGCTCGTATCGGCCTCCGTCAACTCGGTCACATTGCCGACGCCCATCATGATCGAGACATCGGGATAACGCTCGCGCAAGCCGACGTAACGCGCGATCGACGCGGCGAGTCCGAAAGGGATCGGATCGAGAATCGGATCCGCGAGGAACGCGCGCCCGCGAGCGCGCATCGCATCGATGGCCGCATCGAGCGATGTGGTATCGCCGGGTTCGCGCGCGACGAGAATGGGCGTCGACGCAACCTCATCGGCAACCCATAGCGTATCGACGTTCAAGCTCATCAGAAAATCGGCGCCCGCGCGCCCCCCGCGCAAGAGCTCCTCGGTACGCATCGAATCGACGCTGACGCGAAACCCTTGGCGTTTCAACGCAAGTACCGCCTCTTCCAGGTGAGGAAACGCGGTTTCGGGCAGGCAGCCGACATCGATCACATCGGCGCCTTGCGCTGCATACTCGCGTGCCCGAGCGACGATACCGTCGATGTCGAGCCGTGGCGCATCGACGATTTCCGCAAAGATTTCCGTGTCGTAGCGCGACAGGTCGACAGGCCGCGCCTCGCGTCCAAAAAATTGGGGCAGGTCTTTGACTTCTTCGGGACCGCGCTCCACCGGAATGCCATAGTGTTCCGACAGGGCCTGCAGATCGCCGCGGCAACGTCCCGGCACGATCACACGTGCGGCAGCGACAGGCGAGGCGAGTCGCCGCCGGATCATGTCGGCCGTCATGAGCGCGGCGACCTGTAGCCCGAGCTCGCGCACCTCCCAGGTGAAAGGCGCAGGGGCCATGCCGTCCAGCACGCGTCGCAAGCTGGGCTCGGCGAGGCGGCCCGTCAGGAAGAGGATGTGGTCCATGCGAGATCGAGCGCGGCGAGCCGGCCGTCGAGTGCCGTTCTCAATTCGTCGGGTGAAGTGACGAGCGTCGTGTACTCGAAGCGCTTCAAGCGCTCGACGTTTTCCAGCTCGATCGAACGCGGTCGCAGTTCGACCCATTCGTCAGGGCTTTGCGTGACGACAGTCGGCTCCGTATCGCACGCATAGACGATGCTCGAAATGCACTGTTTGCCGGCTTGCGCGTACATGTTGGTGGGTAGCGTGTCGGAGATGCCGAATGCGCATTTGGCGACGGTATTGCTCGTGGCCGGCGCGATGATCACCGTATGGTACATGCCGTGATAAAGCATGCCGACGGGCACGCCGCTCGCGCTGTTGTCGCGCAGCACACGAAAGTGTTCACGCAGGCGTTCGAGCGGCCAATCGTAAAGCGGCAGCACTTCCTCGGCAGCCCGCGACAGGAACAGATCGGTGCGCGGCAACTGCAGCGCAAGCGCGAGCGATTCTACGAGCATGTGGCCCGAGCCGGTCACGCACCACGCGAATCGGGCATCCGGTTTGAATTGAGTGAGGTGACGGACGCTCGTTTGGGTCATGCGTCGAGTGGAATCGGGGCGCCGTCGTGCGACAGGCGAATGTGAAGGCGGTGCATCTTGCGATAGAGCGTGTTGCGGCTGATGCCGAGCGCCTTCGCCACATTGCTGACGTTCCAGCGATGCTCGTCGAGCATCGAAAGCACCGTTTCGCGCTCCTTGATCTGGATCGCGTTGAGCGACGAGATATCGGCATCCTCGGCAAGATGGGGCAAGCCGGGTGCCTCGGGCGCACGCGAGGCCGGCGCCACGGGCGCAGCCGGCGGTACGCTCGCCGCCTGGCCTTGCAGAACCTCCGCCGGCAGATGTGCGCACTGGATCGCCTGACCGTCCGATAGCGCAATGGCCATTTGCAACACGTGACGCAATTGCCGGATATTGCCAGGCCAGCCGTAGCCGAGGAGCGCACGCTGTGCCTCGGCTGTCAGCTCTGGCGGGTCGTCGGTTTCGGATTCGAGCAGGTGATGGATCAGCGCCAGCTTGTCGGCCCGTTCGGCCAGCGACGGCAGGTTGATTTCGATGCCTTTGAGCCGATAGTAGAGGTCTTCGCGGAATTGGCCGCCTTGCACCAGCTCGAGCAGATTGCGGTGGCTCGCGCTGATCAGCTGGAATTCGACCTTCACCGTCGTTTCGGCACCGAGCGGCGTCACCTCGTGCTCTTCGATGACACGCAGCAAACGCGCCTGCAACGCGAGCGGCATATCGCCGATTTCATCGAGAAACAGCGTGCCGCCGTTGGCTTGCACGATCTTGCCTCGGCGCCCTTCGCGCTGCGCGCCGGTAAACGCGCCGGCACGATAGCCGAAAAGCTCGCTCTCGATCAGATTCTCGGGCAGCGACGCGCAGTTCACCGGCACGAAGGGCCCATTGGCGAGCGGGCTGATGCTATGGAGCGCTTGCGCAAAGACTTCCTTGCCGGTGCCGGTCTGCCCGCGCACGACAATCGGAATCTTGCGCTGGATCACGCGTGCGGCGAGCTGGATCTGCGAGGCCATGCGCGGGTCGCCGAATTCGAGATGCGATATCTTGTCCAGCCGGCTCGGCGCCGGGCCCGCATCCCGCACCGGACGGCGAGCGGCCGGTTCCGCCGAGACGATGCTCGTTGCGCGTGCGAGCGTCGTTTGAGGCGTTTGCGCGACGAGGAAAAAGCGATTCGTGCCGCTTGCGCTGTAGACGGTGATCGGATGAAACGAGCCGCGGATGCTGCGCGCGATCATATCTTCGAGCGACGCGTTGAACGCTTCGTCGATGCGCTTGCCGCGCAACTCGTCGAGCGAGCGGCAGCCCAGCTGAAACGCCGCGCTGCGATTGGCGGCGAGGACGGTGCCCTCGTCGTCGACGGCAAGCTTGCCTCCATGCAGCGTTCCGACGAATTCCGGCCGGCTGTGAAACTGAATCATGTTCACATGACGAAAACGCGCGCTCAGCAGCCGGTTTTCGATCATCTGGCGCGACATGCCGACCAGTACGAGCGAATGCTGCTGCAAGAGCTTGGAGCGGCTCGTCACATCGAGCACGCCGGCTATTTCGCCGCGATCGTCGAAGATCGGGGCGGCCGTGCAAGTGAGCGACGTATAGCGGGTATAGAAGTGTTCGTGCTGGCACACGGCGATACAGTCGCGCTCGGCAATGCAGGTGCCCATCCCGTTGGTGCCGGCCTCGCGCTCGCTCCAGAGGGCGCCGATTCTGAAGCCGTCGGCGGCGACAGCTTCGGCGAATGGGACCGAGGACACCTGATGCACGATGACGCCATCGGCGTCGACCAGTACGACGGCGAGCTCCGGATCCGCCAGTTGCTGATAGAGCGTCGTCATCTCGAGTTTGGCGCACGCGATCAAATCACCGACGGCCTCGCGGCGCGCCGCGAGTTCGTAATCGGTCAGCACCGGAGGCGTGACGAAGCGGCCCGGATCCAGCTTGAACTCGTTGACGCAGCGAGCCCACGATTGAGCGACGGGCTCGCTCATCGGCCGGGACGGCAGGTGGTGGTTGACGACATTCAGCACTTCACGAACGTGCGAGCTGCTGTCAGCGGGCAATGACATGGGGTTGTCTCCACGGCGCACACCTCGCGCGGCGTTTCCAGCCGCTTTCGTAAGTGCCGCTCTCATTAACGTTGTCCCCTTTGCGCCGCGGATTCTGATGCCCGGGTGCGCGACGGCTCATACGCTGGAATAAAGATTCCAGCACTCGAAAAACTTTACCCTCGATGGCGCGTGCGTTCAACAAGAAGTCGCATTATGTGGGTATCCCCTAGCGTGCTTCTTGCTTTACTGAGTGGATGCGGTTCTGGCGCCCACAATGGCGCGCCGTTGTCGCAAAGCCGGTACAGCTTGTTATGCGCGAGCGCTTGCTGTCCCCCTTTCGTCTAGTCATTTGCCGTCGCGCGGCGGAGCGCACCATGGATCGAATCGATGCCACCCGTTTGAGTTCCACCGCTTTGCCAGCAGGCCAGCAAGCCGGCATGCCGTCCGAACGGCAGGCGGCCCCCGCGCTTGATATCGTTTTCATCGAAGACTTCGTCGGCGAGACGGTGATTGGCATCGATACCAGCGAGTTGCACTTGCCACAAGCCGTACGCATGAATCTGACGATCGGCGTCCCCTCGCTGAAGGCCTGTGTGACCGATCGCATAGAAGACACGATCAATTACGCGGCCGTGCGCGCGGCGCTTCACGAACTGCTGGCGACGCACGGCGTAAAGCTGCTCGAGGCCTTGGCCGAGAAGGTGGCGCTGTGCCTGATTCGCGACTTCGGCGCGTATTGGGTCCGGGTGGCGATCGCCAAGCCGGCGAAGTTCGACGACGTAAAGGCCGTGGGAGTGGTCATCGAACGCCGACGCCCCGCCGAGGGCAACGCCGCGTTCACCTGGGCATCGCTCGGCGCCGGCCTGGTTCCGAGCCAGCCGAATTAGACGAACCGCCGACCCGGTGCCACCGCCGCCGACTGGCGCGCATCCATGCGGCCAGCCCGGTTGCGCGCGCCGCCTATTTCTTGGCCGTGAGCGGGCCCGTCAGACCGCAGGCCCGATAGGCGTTCGTCTTCAATGTCCGAAAAGACTTCGATTCGTCCTTGGCATGGTCGACCCGGAATTCGGCTCCGCCCTCTCCGCCGAGCGTGGCATAGCGGGCAAACGTCTGCTGGCCCACGAATTCATCGTAGGGTAGGACAGCCGCCATTTTGTCGATGACGCAGGAGCACTTGTAAACGTTGGCGAAATCGTGGCCGTTCTCGTCGAGGCAGGTCAGCACATATTCGACGCGACCTTGCGTGGGATAGTCGTAGCCTGTGCGAGCCGCGCCCGCGGCGGCCGGGGTGCCGTCACCGGCCGCCCATGCCTGGCCGGCGAACGCCGACGCAAGCGCGCCGCAGGCAAGCATCATGCGAGCACTGTTGAACATGTTGGTCGCCTCTGATTCGATCGTCCCGGGGTGGGGCAAGTCAACGATACGCCCATTCGCGTGTGGCGTCGACGACGCTGCCGCGCGCGGCCGAACGCCTCGCGCGGCAGGGTTGCTCAGCGTTTCAGCTCGGCGAGAACGGGTGATGGACCTTGCCCTTTTGCTCGACGACGGACGCCGCGCTCGGCGTGCCCGCCACGGCGCGCTGGATGGACTCGCGCGTCGCCTGATAGTTGTAGTCGTGGATTTTCTGGTCGTCGTTGGCTTCCCAGTGAATGAAGACCCCGACGCAGATGAAGATGTCGTCCGCTTCATCCTTCGGAATCGTGCCGTCTTCGACCGAATCGGCCACCGCCATCGCGACCGCGTGCTGAGCCGGCCCGAACATCTGCACGGCCTGCTTGGCGCCCTTGATCGTGACTTTATTGAACAACACCGTGTTCGGCTTCGTGGCGAGGTTCGGCGCGACGACGGCCAAAAGCGAGGTGAAACCGTCCTTGTTGTTCGTCAGTGCGGTGCAAAACGCGGTTTCGGCGGCGGAGCCGCGCGGCCCCATGATTAAGTCGATATGCGCGACCTCGTTGCCGTCCCCGACGAGCGATTCCCCTACCAGGACGCGATTAATCTTGGCCATGCTGTTCCTCCGATGGATGGACATCAACTTTCTGATTGGCGCCCTCAGGCGATACGTGCGGCGCGCCGTTCACGCGAGGGCGCATGCTGGGCGCGCGGTGGACTACCGATGCACGGTGGCTGTACCTAACAGGTTTCATGCCAGTCGCTGTGTGCGAGAACGGCGCAGGCACGACGAGCGGCTCAGGCGTGCGCGGCGGCGAGGGCGACGAACAGCGTCGCGACCGTCAGGTCCGCGCTCGTACCGGGGTTCAGTCCGCGCGCCTTCAGTTCGGCGTCCCACCCGGCCAGCACGGTCCCGGCCGCGAGCGGCGCGCGACTCGTCACGAGATCGCGCCACCGCGCATGCACCTCGCGCGCCGTGTCCGTGACACTCTGCGCCAGCGCAGCGCCGTGCTTGCGCATAATGTGCGAATCGGGCCAGCCGGCGAGGAACGAAAAAAAGGCTTCCAGCGTGGCGGTTTCGAGTTGTCCTTCGCGAACCAGCGGCGCAATTGCCGCGCAGCAGGCAAAGACGTCGGCGAAGCCGTCGGCATACTGGCGCGCAATGCTGTCGCGCGCGGCCGCGAGCGCCATCGCCGCGCGCAGCCCGACGGTCGGCGGCGCATGGACCGATTGCTCGGGTGCGTCGCCGAGCCCGCCCGGATTGGCGAGGGCGATGGCTCGAAACGCGGCGCGCGCATCGTCGATATCGAGTGTCTGAAGCACGTGCTCCGTGGCTGTGTGCCAATCGCGCGCGTTAGGCGGAGCATCGAAGCCGTCGAGCGCGGCCGCCAGCGGCGCGACGAGCAGCACGATACCCAGATTCGTATTGCAGTCGACGGCCGCGCGCGTAACGCGGACAGCTTCGATCAGGCGGGTGCCCACGGGCGCGCCGGGTGTGAAAAGCGGCGCGACCGCCGCGCGTGCGCTCGAGATGAACTGCGCGGCCACCATGCCGTGTCCTGCGCTTTGCTCGCTGACGTTGCCCGGTTTGGCGACCTCGATATCGAGCCGGCAGGCCGCCAAAAACGCATCGGGCGCGGCAAGGGGAGCCGTGCGGCGGGGCGCCTGTTCACGCATGGCGTTTGGGCAGGTCGATCACGCGCGAGCCATCGGCGGCCGCTGCGCCTTGTGTCAGGCCGAGCTTGCGTTCGAGCAGATCGTCGGCGAGCGCCCCGGCGATATCGACGGACGTGACCGATTGCAGCCCGCGCCAGGCCGCGACGCCATTGACTTCGAGTACGAGCGGGCGGTTCGGGTCGTCGGGATTCGGCATCAGATCGACGCCGCCGTAGTCGAGCCCCAGTGCCGCGCTTGCGCTTACCGCGGTCCTAACGAGTGCCTCGTCGAGCTCGGCCGGCTCGCAGCGGGCACCTTGCGCGAAGTTGTGAATCCAGCCGTTGCCGCCCACGCGGCGCATTGCCGCCACGGCGCGCGAACCGATCACGAGCACCCGCCAATCGAAACCGGGGCTGCCGCCTTCCACATACCGCTGAAGATAGGCGACGTGCCGATACGGCGCGAGCCGCGGCAACGTCGCACCCGCGGCCGACGTGCCGCTCGTCTTGCGCGCGGCCGACCGTAGGCCGCGCACGGGGCCGAGCCGCTGCAGTCCTTGCCCTTGCGAGCCGAACAACGGCTTGATGACGAGCGCGCGCCCCGCGGCGGTTTCCCGCATCAGCAGACGCTGCGCGAAAGCGGTCGACTCGCTCGCCCATGTCGGCGGTGTCGGCACGCCGTGGCGATGCAGCAAAAAGCTCGTCATCGATTTGTCGACGCTGCGCTCGATCGCGCGCGCATCGTTGTAGACGGGCACGCCCAACTCTCGCAGCGCGTGCAGGACGCCGAGCCGCAGCGTCACCTGTTCGAACGTGCCGCCCGCGATCCCGCGTACGAAGACCGCGTCGGGCAGGCCGTGTCCGAACCCCGGTATCGCGAGGCCGTGCGGCTGCCAGGTCGTATCGATGCGGCAATCGGCGAGATCGACGCAGCGTGCCTCGACGCCGCGCGCGCGGAAGGCTTTCTTGAGCCGGCCGGTGTGCCAACCCGTCTCGTCGGTCATGATCGCGATGCGCAGGCCCGTTGCCGCCGGCGTGCCGCGCATTGCGTGCAAGGAGGGATCGGGTGAGCTCATGTTCGATCCGGGAGGCTGTCATCGACCGCGCCGTTCCACTGTTGATGCAAGAGCGAAGCGTTGACCCCGCCCCCGTGCCAGGTCGCGCCGCTTTCCAGACTGCTGATCCACACTTCCGCCGGTGCGAACAGCGCGGGATCGATCTGATAAAAATCGTAGTTGAACGACGTGAATATCTCGGCGAACGGTCGCCCGTAATCGCGCGAGTTCGCACTGGGCAACTCGACGGCGAGCTTTTTCGCCGCAGCGTCGTGGCGCACCGTCAGATGCACGCGGCCGCCGTACAGAATGGCGTCGTTGGTGCGGCCCATGGCCTCGATGCCATCGGGCGAGGGGGGCGGCAGCGGCGCGCAGCCCGAGCCTTCCACGACTTCGTCGAGCGCCACGCCGAGCACATGTGTTTTGTGCAGCGCGACTTCGACGACACGGGCCACGACCTGCACGGTGCCGGCCAACGAGTGCGTCGGCGTGACGACGATCGTCAGCGCATCGGGAGCGAGGCCGCAGTCGCCGAGCACTTTGTCGATGATGATTTGCGGCGGCAGACGATCGACTTCGAGTACGAGCGCGCCACGCGTGTGCGCATCGCGGTAGCCGAGCTCGCCGAACAGAGGCTCCTTGCCCGCCAGCGCTCGTGCGGGACCGGAGCCGAGCGAGAAGAATTTCTTGCCGCCCGTCTGCTCTTTCGTGGCCGCGAGGCTCCAGCCCGCATACTGGCTGGCCAGGCAGGCCAGCACGGGCGACGACGTATGGACTTCGATCGACGTGGGCCAAAGCGGGGCCGCGTCGAAGCTGGCCCGCAGGCCGACCGTGCCGAGCCCGCCCATGCAGATGCGCGCGACGAGCAGCCCGGCCTCGATGCCGCCCGGCGCATGTACGCCCGCGTCGGCGAGCACGGTGCCGGCGTCGGTCCGCGTCAGCGCGACGCCAAGTTGTCCGGCGTTGTCGAGCAGCGCTGCGACATGGCGCTCGCTGAGCGCGTTGACGCTGAGGGGGGCTTCGCGCTCAGGCTTGGGATGCGGTGAGGACATGGTGGAACTCGCGGGAGGGTAGGTCGATTCGGTCGAGAACGCGTGCGTGCGCCTGGTCGAGCGCATGCATGACAGCCCGGCGCGTCGGCGCGCGGGCGACGACCGTGCAAAGCGGCTGCCCGGCTGCGATGTGCGTACCGGGCATGGGGATATCGCGGCAACCGGGGTCGGCGAGACAGGCATCGCTCAGTGCTTGCGATACGTCGAGTGCGTGGGGGGCGAACAAGACCTGCTGACCCGCGCACTGCCCGGCGGGGCCGGGCGGTACGGATGGCAGCCGTCCACGCATGCAGGCCGCGAGGTGGCACTCCAGCAACCCCAGGGGCCAGTATTGCCCCCAGACGGCTTCGTACAGCGACATCGTCGCCGACGGCCGCGCATTGATTTCGAGCAGCGAGAACCCATCGTCGTCGAGCAGAAAATCGCAGCTGTTGATGCCGACGAGGCCCGAGTGCCGACAGATTTCGCCGATGGCCTCGCGCAGCTGGGCGCCGAGACGAGGCGGCAATTCGATTGGCCCGATGGCGCCCGTATGCACGAACGGCAATCCGTCGATGAAGACGTTCAATTCGTCGGCAAATCCGAGCACCGAGGCCGTGCCGCGCGCGGCGACGAACAGCGCCGAGCAGGGTTTGCCTCGCGTCCTGCGCTGAAAGTAGCTGGCAGGCGACGCAACGGCGCCTGCTGCTCCGGCAGGGACGATATGTGTGCCGCCGCAGCCGTCGGCCCGTTTGACGAGCCAGTCGGCGGCGGACCCGTCATGGCGCTCGAACGAGACGGCCGGGTGCGGCACGCCGAGCGAGTCGAGCAGCGCGAAAAACCGCCGTGGCTCGCGCACTGCGCGGCGCGCCTCGGGACCGTTACCGATGAGCGCGGGCAGTCCCGCAAGCCCTGCGAGTTCGTCGATGAAAGGTTCGGTCCCGCTGCCCGCAATCCAGCCTGCCACGCGAGGCAGCCGGGCGATGCGGCGCAGCGCATCGACGAGGCGATCGCGATCGATCGCAAGCCCGTCGCCCGCGACGTCGAACCACAGCGCCGAGGCCGCGCGTGTATCGCGATCGCCGAAGATGTCGAGCGCGGCTGCCTGCAGCCCCGCGCGATGCGCGGACTGGGCGAGCATGCGTGCCGACAGCCCCGCGACCGCAATGAGCGGTGCGCTGCGTGAAGGCGGGAGCTGTGTCATGGGCGGCAAGGGCGCGGACGGCCTCGATGCGGGCATGGCCTGCCGGTCAACCGAGACCTGCGGCGACGGCGCGCGCTTCGTCGAAGGCTTGCGGAAAGCCCAGATAGACGGGCTTGCTGCTCGTGCGCATCTGAACGAACAGCCGGTGCTCGACCTGGTACTTGACGTTGCCGATCGCGAGCGCGCCGATGCCGACCGGGCCCGCATCGCCGGACGGCCCAATGGGCTTGCCGTCGTTCATGACGTTGACGCCGGCGATCCCTTCGGGCGGCACGGCGTTCACGTCGGCCGCGACGAGCAGACGCCTCGCATGCGCGAGGTCCGCGGCACTGGCCACCTGGATGCCTGCCGTCGCGCAGGCCATCAGGATCTCCGTATCGGCGAGCGCAGCGCGCAGATCGTCTTCGCCGGCGGTGCTGACGGCCGTCGTCGTAATGCCGAAGCGTTGGTTGACCTCATCGCTGACCTGCCTCGCGCGCGCGAGCGAGCCATGACTGGCGATGGTCACGTCCGCGCCCAGCGAGGCCGCCATCGCGGCCGCGACCCGGCCGACGGCGCCGGTACCGCCGAGGATCAACACGCGCTTGCCGCCGAGTTCCATACCATGCGCGCGCTTCATATGCCGCTCGACGAGCGCGACGAGCGCCGCCGCGGTCGTGTACGAGCCGCTCGGATCGGCGAACACCGAAACCTCGAACGGCGGCACCATGGCCTTGCGCGCAATTTCGAGCATATCCGCCGCGAGCATCACGTCGCGTCCGCCGATGAAAATGCCCGTACGCGACACGCCTTTCGGCCCCCGCGAAAAAATGGCGTCCTGCGTGAGGTTGGTGACCATGCTTGCGTCGACCCCGCAATACGGCACGATCACCTGGTAGCCGGCGTCGGCCGCCATGTTGACATCGAACGGGCTCATCTGCGGCGTGGCCGTGAGCATATGGAGGATGTAAGGCCTTTCAGTGGCTTCTGACATGGCAACAACTCGCAGGTCGTGTGGTTGGGGCGGCAGGGGATGCAGCGGCGCCAAATGCTCCGGGGCTCATGCGGCGTCGACGCGCGCGTCAAGCGCACCCGCAACGCGGATCACCGCGCCGCGATTGCGCGCGGCGCACACCGCGCATTCGATATGGGGCTTGTCGCGAACCGCGGCGCGCGCCGCGAGGAGCGCCGCGTCGGCCTCGAGCGCGCTTGGCAAAAAGGCAAACCCCGTCGGGCCCCACGAGGTCTGGCCGATGCCGGCGGGCCGCCCGGCCGCCGCCGCGCGCAACGCGGCTTCGACATCGGGGCTGGCGAATACGCCGCCTTGCACCGGCGCGAAGTACTCGCCGATGATCTGCTGCATTTCGGTGATGCCGTGCGCGAAGGCATCGAAATCGCCATCCGCTGCGCCGGGCAGAATCCGCATCAGCACGAGGTGGCAAAGGTGAGCCGCCAGCTGCTGCGGAAACGGCGCAAGCGCCGCAAGCCCCCGCCGTTCCGCTTCGCCAGAGAGGCCTTCGCGCGAGGTGTCCGTGACGAGCATGACGCGCCACGCATCGGGAAAAGGTTGGCGCGCGACGAGAGGCGGCACGCCCGTGCCACGGCGATCGCGCGGCGCGCCGCCGTCGAGCAGCAGGCCGCCCGAATCGAAACCGAGAATGCCGATGCCCGAGCGCCCGCCCCGGCCGAGCAAGCGGGCGAGCTCGGCGGTGGTGGTCGTGAGCCCCGTGAGCCGCGCGTAGGCCGTGCCGATCGTCAGCGCGAGCTGGGTGCCCGAGCCCAGGCCGCTATGCGCTCGCGGTGTGCGCAGGACGTTGAACGCGACGGGCGTCGGGCCGTATGCCGCATGCAGGCGTTCGAGACACCAGGCGATGCGCGCGCGTTCGCTGTCGGTCATCGTGCCGGCGATGGAATCCGTTTCAGCCAGACGCGCTTCGAGCTCGGTGCCGGCCGCGTCGATCACGAGCCCGAGACTGCCGAACACGCGACCGAGCGATCCGCTCGGATCGAGAAAGCCGAGATGAAGCCGGGCCGGGGCGTCGATGGTCACCGTGCTGGGCGCCGACGTGCGGCGAAAATGAAGCGGCATCGCGTGGTCCTCGTGTTGGCGTGGCGGTCCGGTGAAAGCGCCGGCTCGAGCCAGCGCCAATGCGCGAGACGTTGCCAAGCACGAGACGTACCATGCCCGATCGAGCGCGCTGACGCGCGGGGCGGCGGCACTGCCGCTTCCGGCGTGACAGCGCGTCATCCGCGGGCCGCTCAGCGGTTTGTGCCGGCCCAGACGCACACTGTCACGGATTGCGCGGCGCGCGCGTCAGGGGCATTCAGCTTTGCGACGCGTCTTTGGGTGCGTCGTATTTGATGTAGCGAAAGCGCTGGTCGTCGGATGGTGTGCCTTCGAGCGGCCCGCCTTCCCGGCCCGGTTGCCATTGCACGACCTCCTCGATCTTGCGCGCAAGCGCGAAGTCCTTGTCGGTGATGCCCTTCGCGGTGTGCGTCTTCAGCTTGACGATGACGAACGCATAGGAAACCGTGAGATCCGGGTGATGCCATGCGGCCTCGGCCAAGTGACCGATCGTCGTGACGACCATCAGCGTGCCTTTCCAGCTCTCGGTCTTGTACTTGCGCCGCAGCCACCCGTCTTCGAGATACCAGTGCTCGAGCGGACCGGCGAGACGTGCGCGGATCTCGTCGTCGGAATAGACGTGTTCGGATTGACTCATGGTCGTTGTCTCCATGCGGAAAAAGTCCGTTCGACCTCGACTATACAAAAAGCGCAGAAACGCTGGGGAAACACACCGGGAACTCAAGCGGCATAAAGCGCGAAAGCGGCCGTCGGCTAAAGGAAAACCCCCATCCCGCCGAAAGGCGAACGGCATTGCGCCGCGCCAGCAGTTGCGCTATCGCGGTTTTGACACAGTATGTCTCGCTCCGCGTGCAGCGTGCCGCACGAACCGTTGCGGCCGGGCGCCCCTGTATCCGTGCCGGGCGACGTTCGGCACCCATCTGCGCGCGTGTCCGGTTGCGGCCGAGGGCCATGCGATGGGCGTCGGGACGACCTCGGGGGCGTCGGCCGTGCGTGCTGTGACGCGCATCGGCATGGATTATGCGTTGGAGCGCGATACGCCATGAAGCCCGCCGCCGAAGCGGGACACAAGCGTTGGATCGTTACCCGCATTCGAGAGGGCGCGCCCGATGCGATGAGTAGCGTGGGTCATTCGTGAGTTGAACTGCAAGACAATTCTGGAGGAGACATGAACTTACGCACCACGGTTCTTGGGCTCGCGATTCTCGCATCGGCGGGCTTTACCACACTCGCAGCGAACGCGGATTCGGAGCTTGACTCGGCAATCAAGAACTCCGCGAACTGGGCTTCCCAGTCGGGCGGGTACGACAATCACCGTTACAGCACACTCAATCAAATCAACGCCGGCAACGTCAAGAACCTGCAGGTGGTATGGACGATGTCGACGGGCGTGTTGCGCGGCCATGAGGGCTCGCCGCTCGTGATCGGCGACACGATGTATATCCATACGCCGTTTCCGAACAACGTGACGGCGATCAGCCTCAAGGACCAAACGTTTATTTGGCAGTATCAGCCGAAGCAGGAAGATCAGGTCGTATCGGTGATGTGTTGCGACACCGTGAATCGCGGCCTGGCTTATGGCGACGGCAAGATCTTCCTCCAGCAGGCCGATACGACGCTCGTCGCGCTCAACGCGAAAACAGGCGATGTCGTCTGGACGGTGAAGAATGGCGATCCCAAGAAGGGCGAAACCAACACCAACGCGCCGCATGTCTTCGGCGACAAGGTGCTGACGGGCATCTCGGGCGGCGAGTTCGGCGTGCGCGGGCGCGTCATCGCGTACGACATCAAGACGGGCAAGCCGGCCTGGACGGCGTACAGCACGGGCCCCGACAACGAGATCCTGCTCGACCCCGACAAAACGATGACCTATACCGACGGCAAAATGATGCCCGTTGGCAAGGACTCTTCGCTCAAGACCTGGAAGGGCGATCAATGGAAGATCGGCGGCGGCACGACGTGGGGCTGGTATGCGTGGGATCCGAAGCTGAACCTCGTCTACTACGGCTCGGGCAACCCGGGCACCTGGAATCCGACGCAGCGACCGGGCGACAACAAGTGGTCGATGACCATCTTTGCGCGTGACCTGAACACCGGCATGGCGAAGTGGGTCTATCAGATGACTCCGCACGACGAGTGGGACTACGACGGCGTCAATGAAATGATTCTGTCGGACCTCATGATCAACGGCAAGAAGACGCCCGCGATCGTCCACTTCGACCGCAACGGTTTCGCCTATACGCTGAACCGCGAGACGGGCCAATTGCTGGTCGCGCAAAAGTACGACCCGGCCGTCAACTGGGCCGATCGTATCGACATGAAGAGCGGCTTGCCGATTCGTAACGCTGCCTATTCGACGCAGGCAGCGGGCCCCGATCACAACGTGAAGAACATCTGCCCGTCGGCGCTTGGCTCGAAGGACGAACAGCCGGCTTCCTTCGATCCGAAGACGAGCCTCTTCCTCGTACCGACGAACCACGTGTGCATGGACTATGAGCCGTTCGAAGTCGATTACACGGCCGGTCAGCCGTATGTCGGCGCGACGCTGTCGATGTATCCGGGGCCGAACGACCCGGGCGTGGGCGCCGGGAACGCCGGCAAGACGGTCGACAAGGCAATGGGCAACTTCATTGCATGGGATGCGTCCAAGGGCAAGATCGTCTGGTCCAAGCCCGAGAAGTTCTCCGTGTGGTCCGGTGCATTGGCCACGGCCGGCAATATCGTGTTCTACGGCACGCTCGAAGGCTATCTCAAGGCAGTGGACATCAAGACGGGCAAGGAGCTTTGGAAGTTCAAGACGCCCTCGGGCATCATCGGCAACGTCTTCACCTACCAGTACAACGGCAAGCAGTACGTCGGCGTCTACTCGGGTATCGGCGGATGGGCCGGCATTGGGCTCGCCGCGGGTCTGAAGAAGTCGACCGAGGGTCTCGGTGCGGTGGGCGGTTATCGCGAACTGGCCAAGTACACGGCGCTCGGCGGCACGCTGTTCGTGTTCGCCCTGCCCGGCGGCGAAAAGAGCTGAGCCCTAGTACCGTGTCGTAGCAGTAGGTTGTAGCGGTATACGCCGCGCGTCACCGATCGGCTTTTAGGAGCGGGCGACGGGCGCGCGGCGGTTTCAAGCATCGAGCAGTATCGACATTTTCACTCGCCCGCCACGACGGCACGCCAACGCAGCGTCCCGGGGCATCACTATATCGAAGGAGACGTTGTATGAAAGGCCGTACCATCTTGTTGTCGACGACACTCGCCGCCGCCGTTGTCGCATTGCCCGTCGTCTATGCCCAGAACCAGCCGGCGCAGGCGCAGCAGGTGGCGTATAAGGTCGTGGACGGCAACAAGGTCGACGAGAATACGCTGCAGGGCTGGAAGACATGGCGTGCGCTCGATTGTCAGCGTTGCCACGGGCCGCAGCAGCAAGGGCTCGTCGGACCCTCCCTCATCGACGCACTCAAGGTCATCGACAAGAACGAATTCAAGCGGACCGTCTTCGGCGGCCGTCTTGCCAAGGGCATGCCCGATTTCAGCGCGAGCAAGAGAATGCAGGACCATTGGCAGGACCTGTACGCTTATCTGAAAGGGCGCTCGGACGGGAAGATCAACCCCGGCGATCTGAGTGCCATCGACAGCAAGTAACGCTCGCGCCGTCACTTCCCGGAGACACCGGATGCGTCATAGCAAATCAATGTCCGTGCATATCGTACTGTCGGCCACCGCGCTGTGCTGCGCGGCGCTCGCGAGCGCCGCCGTGCGTGCGGACGGCCCCGCGCTGCCCAACAACGACGGCGCGGATGGCGTGCTCAGAGTCTGCGCCGATCCGCACAACATGCCGTTATCCAACGACAAGGGCGAGGGCTACGAGAACAAGATCGCCGCGGAGATGGCGCACGATTTCGGCTATAAGGTCGAGTACACCTATTTCCCGCAGCGCATGGGTTTTGTGCGGCATACGCTGCGCGAGAAAGTTGCCGACAGCGATCGCTTCAAATGCGATCTCATCATCGGTGTGCCGAAGGGGTACGAGCTGACGTCGACGACGCACCCGTATCTGCACTCGACTTATGCGATGGTGGTGCCGAACAAGCCTGAGTTCGCATCGGTTAAAACGCCGGACGATCTGCTCAAGCTGCCCGCCGACGAGCTGCACAAGCTGCGCTTCGGCATCTTCTCGCAAACGCCGGCAGTCGACTGGCTGCTCGCTCACGGCTTGATCGACCAGGCGATGTCCTATCAGGTTCAAAGCGGCGATCCGCAAGCGTACCCGGGCGAGATGATCGAGCACGATCTGGCATCGGGCAACATCGATGTTGCATTCGTCTGGGGCCCGATTGCCGGCTACTTCGCCAAGCAATCGGGTGACAAAGTGAGAATCGTGCCGTTTCCGCCGCAAAAGGGCATCCATTTCGACTACGAGATTTCGATGGGTGTCCGCTATGGCGAAAAGGCCTGGCACGACAAGGTCGATCAGTGGATTTCGGCGAATCAAGGCAAGATCGATCGAATTCTGTCGAGCTATAACGTGCCGCTGCTCGAGCGTGCGGAGGCGACGCAATCGTCCGGCGCGGGCGGCTCGCAATGAGGGCGCGTATGCATGCGGTCATCGCGCTCGCCTCTGCGGGGGGCATGGCGCTCGCGTGTGCCGGCGCCTTCGCGGCGGCGGAGGCGAGTGCGGTGGAGCCCCAGCCGTCGGCCGCGATTACCGCGGCCGAACATTTGATCTTCGAGATCGACCATCTGCACGAGGTGCCGGCCCAGACGGAACTCGACTATGCGATGGTGGCGGCCGGAGAAAAGGCCGAGCCTCCCGACGTCGTGCGCGTGCTCGTCGCGAGCAAGGGCAATGCGAAGGGCGATGCCAAAGTGTCCGATCGCGGCGGCGAGCACCCGTTGCCGACGAGCGGGCTGCCCTGCAATCCTGTCGTCATCTATTTCCTCGAACGCGATATCGCCGAGATGGAGGCGTTGACAGGCGGGCAGCGGCGTTATTTCCAAAAGCGGGTGCGTCTTGCGCTGGCCGAGGGACCGAAGATCGTATCGGCGACGGAGCATATCGGCGGCAAGACAGTCGCGGTGCGGCAGATCGTCATCCAGCCTTACTTGCACGATCCCAACGCGGAGCGCTTTGCACGCTACACCGGCAAACGCTATACGTTTGAACTCGCCGACGCACTGCCCGGACAGATTGCGCTGATCCGCACCGAGGTGCCGGGGCCGAACGACGATTTCGCTCACCCTGTGAAAACAGAAACGCTCAGCTTCCAGGCCGCGGTGAGCAAGCTGACGCCGCCCCGAAGCCCGGCTCCCGCCAAGCCCGGTGACGCTCCCCGCGCAAGCCGCTGACGCGGGTTGCGCGGGCGTTCGCGGTGCGAGCTCGCTCCGCGCCGCGGCGAGCGTTGCATTTCGACGAAGCAGTCAAACGTGAACTTCATTCGCTCGCTGACGCTGCGTCAGCTGCAAATCTTCATCGTCGCGAGCCGTCACGTGAGCTTCGCTCGAGCGGCCGAGGAACTGCATCTGACGCAGCCGGCGATCTCGATGCAGATTCGGCAGCTCGAAGACGCGATCGGGCTTGCGCTTTTCGAGCGCGTCGCGCGCCGGCTGACACTGACCGAAGCCGGCGAGCGTCTGACGCATCATGCGAGCCGTATCCTCGGCGAGATCAAGGATGCGGAAGACGCCATGATGTCGCTGCAACTGGCCGACAGCGGATCGATCGCGGTCGGCATCGTCAGCTCCGCGACCTACTTCGCGCCTAAGCTGCTCGCGCTCTATTCGCGACAGTATCCGAAGGTCGATGTGCATTTCTCGGTCGGCAACCGTGAATCGCTGTTGCGGATGCTGCAGGACAACGCCATCGATCTCGCGCTGATGGGCCGCCCGCCGGCCGAACTCGATACGACCGTCGAGCCACTCGCATTCCACCCGCAGGTCATGATCGCGCCCGTCGATCATCCGCTCGTCGCAGCCAGGCGGTTCGATTTGCAGGAGCTGCGCGGCGAGAAGTTCCTGCTGCGCGAGCCCGGTTCCGGCACGCGCATGGCGGCCGAGGAGATGTTTCGGCAGCACCTTTTTTCGCCGGCCAAGATCATCACGCTCGGCAGCAACGAAACGATCAAACAGGCCGTGATCGCGGGCATGGGCGTGAGCCTCATTTCGCTTCATACGTTGCAGCTGGAGCTGCGCTCGGGCGAACTCGCCTTGCTCGACGTGAACGGCACACCCATCGAGCGAACGTGGCAGATCGTGCATATGCGCACGAAGCAGCTTTCGCCGACTTGCGTGCTCTTCAGACGTTTCCTGCTCGAGCATGCGGCACCTTATCTCGAACGCGAATACGGCGCGTTTGTCGAGCGGCGACCGGTGCACGAAGCGAAATAGCGCTAGCGAGCGGCGCGTCTGGCGCATACGGCGTACGCCGCTGCGCTAGACTGTCGGCTTGTTTCAGTCATGGACCTCTGCGCGCTTCGTCATGGACAAGCCGGTATTGCCGCTCACGTACGAACAGATCGATCATTGGATCGCCTCGCTGCAACCCGAACTTGCCCGCGAGGGCTTCACGCATGCCGTCGGGATTTTGCGCGGCGGCGCTTGGCCTGCCACGCTCGTTTCTCATGCCACGGGCGCCGTCCCAGCCTTTTTGCGGTACGAACGAGCCACGCGGACCGCGGTATGGGATTCGTCGGTGCCGCTGCCGGCGCGCGGCAGCAAGGTACTGGTCTGCGAGGACATCGCCGGCGCAGGACACACGCTGGCCGATTGCGTGAGCTTCCTGCGCGAGCAGGGGCTCGTCGTCAAGACGCTGACCGTCGTCTTCGACGATCTGAGCCGTATGCGGCCCGATTACGGCATGGACTGTCGCGGCTATTTTGCGCTGCTGCCCTGGGAGCGGCATGCGTATACGGATCGTTACCGTGCACGCTGGCAGCACACACAGGCGGGCACCCTGGGGCCGATCGGCGAGGACCATGAATTTGCCGTCTATGCGATCGATCTCGATGGCGTGCTGCTTCCCGACGTCCCGCCGCATCGATACGATGCCGATCTGTTGGCGGCACTCGAAGAACGCGATGCACTATTGCCATTCGCGCATTTGCCGCAGATCGATTTCTCGCGGACGCAGGCCATCGTGACGGGCCGGCCTGAAATCGACCGGACGCGCACGGCGGATTGGCTCGCCCGCCACGGTTACGCCCATCTGCGTCTCGTCATGCGCGACCCGTCGAGACATGGCGAACATCCCGAACAGGTTGCCGCGTACAAGGCCGAAGCGGCGCTCGAATTGGCCTGCACGCACTTCATCGAAAGCGACCCGGTGCAGGCGATATTCATCGCGCAGCATGCGCCGCTTCTTCGCGTGATCTGGTGGGACGCGGCGCGGCGCGCGGCGAAGCTCATCGCCACGCAAGCGTGGCGGGGCGCAGACGCCCTGACGCCCTGAGCGGCTTCGCCCCGGGTGGCTCGTGCCGCCCCGTAGTGCGCTCAGGCGAGGCCGAGCTCCCGCGCCGTGGCGTGGATTGCGTGCCGGGCCTTCGAGACGAGCTCGTCGATCTCACTGCGCGAGATGACGAGCGGAGGCGAGAGCAGCATGCGGTCGCCCGAAGCCCGCATGATGAGATTGCTGCCGAAGCTCAGATCCCGGCACAGCGCGCCCGTTTCGCCGCCCTGCACGAAGCGCCGGCGAGCGGCTGGATCCTCGGCCAGCTGCAATCCTGCGACGAGGCCGGCGCCGGCAATCTCACCGACGATCGGATGGCCGGCGAACGCTTCGCGTAGGCACGCCTGGAAATAGGGCCCCGTATCGGTTTTCACGCGCGTGACGATTTGTTCGTCGCGTAAAAGCTCGAGGTTGGCTAGCGCCACAGCGGCAGCAACGGGATGGCCGGAATAGGTGAGCCCGTGATTGAACTCGCCGTTCTCGATGATCGGTTCGGCGATGCGCTCGGTCAACGCCACCGCGCCCATAGGGACATAACCGCTCGTGAGCCCTTTGGCGAGTGTCATCAGATCGGGCTCGAAGCCGAAGTGCTGATGCGCGAACCACTCGCCGGTGCGGCCGAACCCGCCGATGACCTCGTCGGCCACGAGCAGCACGTCGTATTTTCGGCAGATCCGCTGGATCTCGGGCCAGTAGCTCGACGGTGGAAAAATGACGCCGCCCGCGCCTTGGAACGGTTCGCCGATGAAGGCCGCGACGTTTTCCGCACCAAGCTCGAGGATCTTCGCTTCGAGCTGCCGCGCACGCGCGAGGCCGAACGCCTCGGGTGGGGTGTCGGCTTGCGCCTCGCCGAAGTAGTAGGGCTGATCGATATGGACGATGTGCTCGACTTTCGACGGCATCTGCTCGTGCATGTAATCCATCCCGCCGAGCGTCGCGCCGGCAACCGTCGAGCCGTGATAGCTGTTTCTGCGCGAGATGACGTATTTCTTGCTCGGACGGCCTAGGGTCGCCCAATAGCGGTAGACCGTGCGCAGGACCGTATCGTTGCCTTCCGAACCGCTATTGCAATAGAAGAAGTGCGTGAAGGGCGGCGGCGTCAATTCGGCGAGCAGGGCCGAAAGTTCGATGACGGGGGGATGCGTCGTCTTGAAGAAGGTGTTGTAGTACGGCAGCTCCCGCATCTGCCGATACGCGGCCTCGGCCAATTCGCGCCGCCCGTAGCCGACGTTCACACACCAGAGGCCCGCCATGCCGTCGATGATGCGGTTGCCGTCCGAATCCCAGAGATAAACGCCCTGCGCCTTCACGATGACTCGGCTGCCCAGGCGGTTGAGCGTGCCCATGTCCGAGAACGGATGAAGGTGATGCGCGGCATCGAGCTCGCGGTATTCGGCGGTGCTGCGTGCCGGCGGGTGAGCCTGTTTCGCTTGCAGGTCGATGTCCGCGGATCGTTGTAATTCGTCATTCATAGCGCCTCCGTTGCGCTCAGACATGCAGCAGCAGATGTTTGCGCTCCCAGGAACTGATGACCCTGAAAAACGCGTCGTATTCGGTTTCCTTCAGTGCGAGATAGGCTTTCACGAACGGCTCCCCGAGGATTTCCGCGAGCGGCTCGCAGGCACCCATCAGCGTGAGCCCGTCTTCGAGATTGCGCGGGAGTTGATAAGGCATCCGATAGCCGTCGCTCGAGAGCGGCTCGGTCGGCGTAAGGTTTTGCGTCATGCCGAGATAGCCCGCGGCCAATGTCGCCGCGATGGCGAGATAGGGGTTGCAATCGACGCCCGGGATGCGGTTTTCGATGCGGCGCGCCGCGGGTCGGGAGTGCGGGATGCGAAAGCCGACCGTTCGGTTGTCATAGCCCCAATGCACATTGATGGGCGCGGCCATGAAGCGCGACAGACGCCGGTACGAATTGATATACGGCGCGAAGATCGGCATCAGCGCCGGCGTGTATTTCTGCAGACCGGCCAGATAGCTGTAGAAGAACGGGGCCGGCTCGCCTTCGCGGGTCGTGAACAGATTGTCCCCGCTCGCTTCGTCGATGATGCTTTGGTGCACATGCATGGCCGAGCCCGGCTCGCCTTCCATCGGTTTGGCCATGAACGTCGCATACATCTGGTGTCGCAAGGCCGTCTCGCGCACCGTTCGCTTGAACAGAAAGACGCGATCCGCGAGATTCAGCGGATCGCCATGCAAAAAATTGATTTCCATCTGCGCCGCGCCGACTTCATGAATCAGCGTATCGATCTCGAGCTCCTGGACATCGCAATATTCGTAGATGTCCTCGAACAGCGGATCGAACTCGTTGACGGCGTCGATCGAGTAGGCTTGCCGGCCCGTCTCCGCGCGGCCCGTGCGGCCGATGGGCGGGCGAAGCGGCAAGTCCGGGTCCTTGTTCATGTCGACGAGATAGAACTCGAGCTCCGGTGCGACGACGGGCTTCCAGCCTTTTGCCGCATAGCGCTCGAGCACGCGGCGCAGCACGCGCCGCGGCGAGATCTCGACGGGCGTGCCGTCGAAGTGAACGCAGTCGTGAATGACCTGGGCCGTTGGATCGACGGCCCAGGGGATGATGCGGATCGTCGACGGGTCGGGGACGCAGACCATGTCCGGGTCCGTGACGCCGGTGAGGGCGCTGCCGGCGGGATAGTCGCCCGTCACCGTCTGGATCATGACGGCCTGCGGCAGCCGCATCGCTTCGCCGGACTCGAACTTGCTGCGCGGGATGATCTTGCCGCGCGCGACGCCCGCCATGTCCGGGATGATCGCTTCGATTTCGGTGATGTGATGCTTTTTCAGGAATTCGTCGATGTCATGCATGATCGTTCTCTCGTTGTGTTGCGGGCAATCCCCGCCCGCCGAAAAAGCGCGGCTCGCCCGGTATCGCGATGAACGGCGACCATAGCAGCCCGGTACGCTGTTGACGCAGCAATCGATAAAAAGCGGACTGTCGTCAGCGCGCGGCGCCGCGCGTCATCAAAAGCCAGGTGTTTCTCGCCGCGTCGCGGGCGCGCGTGGGCCCGACGCGGTTCGCATATGACGCGATCGTGCGCGGGGCGAGCGACGCCATGCCGTGCGCGCGAAAAGCACGCCGGCAGATGACATGGATGAACGGAAGGTGAGGGACGCTACGGCAGCAGCGAAGCGACTTCGTCGGTGTGCACGGCGATGGATGCGCGTGAAGCGGTAGCGTTGTGACGTCGAACGGAACGGCTGGACAAGACCGTGAAGACGGACAGGAAGCGGCGAAACGCAAGCTTGCCGCAGCGGCCGTCGGCAGGGGCGCGATCAGCGCGAAGACACCTCGCGGGCTGACGACGTTCCCACCTGACCAAAGGGCCTCGGACTCTCACGATGACACCCGACTTGGCAACAGTGAAGAGGATGATGCCTTCGTTTCGCCGAGGATCGAAACACCCGACGAAACGGGGCAACGGGCCTCGCCGAACCGGCGCAGCAGCGGCAATACGGCATACGGCCTGTGTGTGAAGCATATACGAGTCGCGGTGCTTTCGCACGCGCGTAGCCTGAGCCGGCCAGCCGAATAAGGGGCACGACTCGCTGTGGCGTCGACACGACAAACGTCTGACATTTTCGAGATGAAGTGTGTCGCGTTTTGATATATTGGCGAGATGTTACAAATTGTAATATGTATAACTAATGAATAATAAGATAGACCAGCTTGTACACCACAAGCTCCGAGGGGTGCCAGTGGCAGAGATCGAACGGGTCCATGCCGCGGGCGAGGCCAACCATGACGCGCGATCCATCGTCGGGCTGTCGCCGTGCGCGACGGTAGCCGGCGATGCTCGCCGCTTCCTTCCATTGGGTGCGCGGCAATCGCGACCGTCCGCAATGCGCTTGCTGGCTTCGGCCTCGTTAGTGCTCCCGCGACGGTAGTTTTCATCGATGAGAAACGAGAACCAAGGCCGGCTGGTCCGGTCACGGAAGCGTGCGCGCGTCGCGCGCGTCGGATGCAGCTTGCCCTCGCCGTTGCACGAGCGAGCGAAGCTCGCCGGCGCACTGGGTTGGGGGGCGTTGTGCGCGGCCTTTTTCTTTCAGGCGCCCGATGCGCGTGCTCAATCGCAGCCGCAGGCTCAATCGCAAGCGGCCAGTACGCTCGGTGAGCAGGAACAGCGCCGGCGCGCGCAGGAACAGGCCATCGAGCGCGAGCGCAGCGCACATGCGCCCAACGTGGAGCTGCAACCTGCGTCGCGGCGCATCGAGGATGACGGCAAGGTGCCGGTCGAGTCGCCATGCTTCGTACTCGATGAACTGACGCTGGAGGTGCCCGCCGGGTTGAGCGGTGCCGTCGAGGCTGCCGGCGCACGGGCACTGTCGCCGGACCCGTTGTTTCCAGGGCGCCTGAGGTTCGCCAACGACTACCTGCAGCGCTATCGAGGCCAATGTGTCGGCCGCGAGGGGCTCAATCTGATCGTGCATCGCGTGATGGCACGCATCATCGACAAAGGCTACTCGACGACGCGCGTCGTGATCGCACCGCAGGATTTGTCGACCGGCAAGCTGAAGCTCCAACTAATTCCCGGCGTAATCAGCGCGATTCGCTTTGCCGACCCGTCGACGTACGGCACTTGGCGCAACGCGTTTCCGACGAAGGCAGGCGATTTGCTGAATCTGCGCGATCTCGAGCAGGGTCTCGAGCAGATGAAGCGCGTGCCGAATCAGGACGTCGACATGCAGATCGTGCCGGGGCCGTCGACCGGCGAAAGCGATGTCGTCATCGCGGTGAAGCGAGTGAAGCCGTGGTCGCTCTCCGTGAGCGCCGACGACAGCGGGCTCGAGTCGACGGGCCGGTTGCAAGGCAGTGCGAGTCTGACCATCGACAATCCGCTCGGCCTGTCCGACGTTCTCAACCTCGGCTACAACCACGACGTCAACGGCCATGCGAGCCGATATGGCACGCATGGCAGCAACGCCTATTACTCGATTCCGTGGGGCAATTGGACGTTCACGGCCATGGCGAGCCAATACGACTACCACCAGCAGATCGCGGGGGCGTTCGCGACGCTCGTGTCGAGCGGCAAGTCGAAGACCTTCGATGTCAAGGCCGAGTACCAGTTCTATCGCAATCAGGTGCAAAAAAACATGCTCGAGTTCCGCGTCGGCAAACGCTTCAGCGAAGCGTTCATCGACGGCACGGAAATCGACGTGCAGCATCGCGACAACAGTTACGCGGAGATCGGCTGGGAGCATAAGCACTACTTCGGCGCGGCGCAATTCGACAGCACGATCGCGTATCGCCAGGGTGTGCCGTGGTTCGGTGCGCAGCCGGATCTGCCGGGGGTGGCAGCGGGTACGCCGACGTATTACTACCGCATGGAAACGCTCGACGCGACCCTTAGCCTGCCGTTCGCGTTCGCCGGCTTTCCGCTGCGCTACACGGCAACGGTGCGCGCGCAAAACTCGCCCAACGTGCTCTATCCCACCGAGGACTTCTCGATCGGCAGCCGCTACACCGTGCGCGGCTTCGACGGCAATACGATGCTGGCCGCCGAGAAGGGTGTGTTCATGCGCAACGATCTCGAGCTTGCGCTGCCGCGTTTCGGTCAGGCTATCTATGTCGGCATCGACGGCGGGGAGGTGTTCGGTCCTCAAGCGGGCAACCTGCTCGGCCGCCGCCTGGCAGGGGCCGTGATCGGCTTGCGGGGCGGTGCATTCAAGCATGTCAGTTACGACGTCTTCATCGGCGGTCCGCTGTACCAGCCCGCCCGTTTCCCGAACCGCTGGCCGGTGGCGGGGTTCAGCGTGAGTTTCCTGTTATGAACAAGAACATTTATCGCGTCATCTTCAATGTGGCTCGGGGCGTGTGGGCGGCCGTGCAGGAAACGGCAACGGCCAACGGTCGCGGGCGTTCGGCAACGATCTCCCGGCGAAAAGCAGCTTCGGGCGCAGGATGGGAATTCGTCGACATGCTGTCGATGCGTCACGTCGCCTTCGCGGCACTGTGTGTACTCGGCATGCAGCCGTTGCTCGTCGAAGCGCAGGTCGTGGCGGCGCCCACGTCGTCCGGCAGCAAGCCTCTCGTGGGCGTCTCGGCCAACGGCGTACCGCTCGTGCAGATCGCGACGCCCAATGCCGCGGGCGTATCGAACAACGTGTACACGCAGTACAACGTCGGTTCGCAAGGCCTGGTCCTGAACAACTCCACGGGCACGGTTCAGACCCAGCAGGCGGGCCTCGTGGGGGGCAATCCGAATCTCGCGTCGAGCGGTGCGCGCGTCATCTTGAACCAGGTGGTGGGCGGCAGCCCGAGCCAACTGCTGGGATATACCGAGGTGGCCGGTACACGGGCCGAGGTCGTGATTGCAAATCCGTCGGGCATCTATTGCAACGGTTGTGGCTTCATCAATACGAGCCGGGGCATTCTGACCACCGGCACGCCCGTATTCGGCGGAACCGGCAGCCTCGATTCCTTTCACGTGACCGGCGGCCAGATTCAGATCGGCTCGGCCGGTCTGAACGGCAACAACGTCGATCAGGTCGACCTGATTTCGCGCAGCGTGGCGATCAACGGCAAGGTATGGGCCGGGCAGTCGCTCAATCTCGTGACCGGCAACAACGACGTTCGCTATAGCGACCTCAGCGCACGATCGCTCGGCCCGGACGGCAGCAGTCCCGGCGTGGCAATCGACGTCGCGCAACTGGGCGGAATGTACGCGGGAAAAATCCGGCTCGTTGGCACGGAGACCGGCGTCGGCGTCAATAGCGCCGGCACCATTGCGTCGCAATCTGGCGACGTCACGCTGAGCAGCCAGGGGAAGGTAACGCTCTCGGGCACCACGAGCGCAAATGGCAGTGTCGCGATTTCCGGTGCAGGCGAGGTTTCGAACACAGGCTCCGTCTATGCGACGCAGAATGCGTCGGTGAGCGCTCTGGGGCGGGTGAGCAATAGCGGAACCGTAGCGGCGCTCGGCAATACGAACGTGACAGGGGCGAGCATCGATGCGAGCGGCGCGCTTGGCGCAGGTATCGACGCGAATGGGAATATCGCCGGCACCGGCAGTCTTGCGGTGAGCAGCGTGGGCGCCGTGAGCGCCACGGGCCGGCAGATGGTGGGCGGCAATCTGACGCTCGCGGGCAGCAGCCTGAACATGGCGGGCGCTCAGACGCTGGCTAGGGGCGGCGTGGCGTTGACGGCAACCGCTGCCGGCGGCGACACAGGCAATATCGACCATGCGGGCGCGTCGTTGCAGGCGGGCGGCAGTCTGACCGTCAGCGCAGCGGGCGCGCTGACGAACGATCAGGGACGCGCGAGCGCAGCGCAGTTGGGCGTGACGGCGGGCAGCGTGTCGAACCGCGGCGGCACGTTGTCTCAGACCGGCGCCGGCGATACCGTTATCGTCGCTGCGGGCGGGTTTGACAATACGGGGGGTACGGTCGCGACCAATGCGCAGAATGCCACGCTCCGAGCGGGCAGCCTGACCAATGCGAGCGGCCAGATCAGCCAGGCCGGCGCGGGTGCGTTGAACGTGCGGACCGGGGCGCTCGACAATACTCACGGCAGCGTGGCCACGAACGGTGCGGCAAGCATCGAGGCGGCAAGTCTCGCCAACGGATCGGGCTCGATCACCTCGGCCCGGACGCTCGATCTGACATCGAGCGGCGATATCGACAATACCGCTGGCCGGCTCGAAGCGGCCGGCGCGCTCAACGTGTCGGGCGCGAATGTGCAGAATGCTGCCGGACGCATCGTGTCCGAGAATGGCGACGGTCTGTCGCTCACGGCGAGCGGCTGGGTTGCGAGCGCTACCGGCACGACCGCGCAAGGTGCGACGGGCGGCGTGATCGGCGGCAATGGCAACGCGACGATCCAGGCTGCGTCGCTGACGAACAGCGGGACCCTCACGGCGGGGCTCACGCTTGCCGTGACGACCACGGGGGCGCTCGACAATCGTGGTGGCGCGATGAGCGCCGCGGCACTCACGGCGAACGCGGCATCGCTCGCGAATGCGAACGGAGCGATCAGCGCAAACACCGTGACGTTGACTGTGCCGCAGCTCGATAACACCGGTGGACAGATCACGGCGCAACAGCTCAGCCTGAGCGCGGCGAATCTGACGAACGAGCGCGGCTCGCTGACGCAGCTCGGTTCAGGCGTGATGTCCGTCGGCGTCAGCGGCACGCTTGACAATGCGAACGGCGGCGTCATCCAGACCAACAGTACCGATTTGACGCTTGCACCGGCAACGCTGAACAATAGCGGCGGCACGATCACGCATGCCGGCACCGGCACATTGACGATCGATGCGGACAGCGGCACAGGTACCGTGACGAATGCGGGCGGTTCGATCGTCAGCAACGGTGCGATGACACTGTCGGCAGCTAGCGTCGACAATACCGGTGGCGCGATCAGCGCTCAGGCGGGACTCGCTGCGACGGTCGCGGGCGCGCTGAACAACACGCGCGGGCGGCTGGCATCCAACGCCGATTTGAGCGTGTCGAGCGGCAGTGCGCTGACCAATGCGAGCGGGACGATCGTCGCTGCCGGCAATGGCACCCTGCAGGCGGCGACGCTGACGAACAGCGGCAGCGTCACGGCCGGGCAGGCTCTGAACACGATGGTCGCCGGCACGCTCGACAACAGCGGCGGTACGCTGAGTGCACAGACGGTGACGGCTTTAGCGGCATCGTTCAAGAACACGAGCGGCATCGTCAGCGGCAATACGCTGTCCTTCACGATTCCGCAGCTCGATAACAGCGATGGGCAAATCATTGCGAACCAGTTGAGCCTGAGCGCTGCGAATCTGACGAACGAGCATGGAACGTTGACGCAGCTCGGCACGGGTGCAATCAGTCTGGGGGTGAGCGGGACGCTCGACAACTCGCTGGGCGGCGTCATCCAGACGAACAGCACGGACCTGACGCTCGCGCCAGCGGCCTTGAACAATAACGGCGGGACGATCACCCATGCCGGCACGGGCACACTGACGATCGATGCTGCCGCGGGCACCGGCGCCGTCACGAACGTGGCCGGTTCGATCGTCAGCAACGGGCTGACGACACTGTCGTCGGGTAGCCTCGATAACACCGGCGGGGCGATCGACGGTCAGACCGGGCTCGTTGCATCGGTATCCGGCGCGCTGAACAATACGCGTGGTCAACTGGCATCGAACGCGGACCTGAGCGTATCGAGCGGCGGCGCACTGACCAATGCCAGCGGTGTCATTGCTGCGACGGGCGGGGGCAGCGTGAAGGCGGCTGCGCTGACGAACAGCGGAAGCATCACGGCTGGACAGAACCTGGACGCGACCGTCGCCGGGAAGCTCGACAACAGCGGCGGTACGCTCAGTGCGCAAACCGTGACGAGTGCGGCCGCATCGTTCAAGAACGCGGGCGGCACCGTCAGCGGCAATGCGTTATCGCTCACCGCGGCGCAGTTCGATAACAGCAACGGGCGAATCATCGCGAACCAGCTCGGCTTGACCTCGACCAACCTCACGAACGCGCATGGCACCCTGACGCAGCTCGGCTCGGGGGCGATCGGTGTGAACGTGAGCGGTGTCTTCGACAACTCGAACGGCGGCGTGCTGCAGACCAACAGCACGGATCTGACGCTCGCACCGGCGACGCTCGACAACGACGGCGGCACGATCACGCATGCCGGCACGGGTACCTTGACGATCGACCCAAGCAACGGCGCCGGATCGTTCACGAACGTCGGCGGGCGTATCGTGAGCAATGGGCGGGCGTCGGTCCTGGCGGGTAGCTTCGACAATACCGGTGGCGTGCTCGCCTCGCAGGGTGTCCTGTCCTCCGTGGTTCAGTCAGGGTTGAACAACACGAACGGCCGGCTATCGTCCGGCACAGCACTGAGCGCCTCGAGCGGCGGTGCGCTGCGCAATGCCGGTGGCATCATCGGCGCGGGCGGTGCGGTAGCCGGCAGCACGCTGAGCCTGAGCGCATCGTCGATCGACAACTCGGGCGGGGCGATCACCAACGCCGGCACCGGTGCGATGACGATCAACGGCGGCAGCCAGATCACGAACGCGAACGCCGGCAATGTGACGGGCATGGGTTCGATCAGCGGCAACGGTGATGTCACATTGAATGCCACGTCTGTTGTCAATACACAAGGCGGGCAGTTGAGCGGCGCGAACCTGCAGATCGCTACCGGCAATTTGAACAACAGCGGCGGAGCGATCGGCAACGTTGCGAACACGACCGGCGATGTCGGCATTACGACGAGCAGCCTGACCGGCACGAGCGGCTGGATCAACGCCTCGCGCAACCTGTCGATCACGACGAGCCTGCTGTCAGGCGGCGGCTCGTACAGCGCTGTCGGCGATCTCACGCTGAACCTGCAAGGAAGCTTTGCGACTTCCCCGAATTACAGTTTCGGTGCCGGGCATAACCTGACGTTCACGCTGCCGGGCACATTCAGCAACGGCGGTCGGTTGGCGGCCGCGGGCGGCCTCAACATCAATGCAAGCGACGTCGTCAATTCCGGCACCCTCGCGGCCGCCGGTTTGCTGAGCACGCACTCGAACACGCTGACCAACACGGGCACGATCGTGGGCGGCAGCGTGTCCTTGAATGCCACGCAAACCCTCTCGAATCTCGGTACGAGCGCGCTGATCGGCGCGACAGACAGCGCCGGGAAACTCGAACTGCTCGCGCCCGACATCGAGAACCGCGACGATACGACCGCCTTCGATGCGCAGGCCATGACGGCGATATACGGACTCGGGCAGGTCGTCCTTGCGGGCGGCAAGGATGCGAACGGCAATTATACGAATGCAGGGTTGGTTCGAAATCAGTCCGGGCTGATTCAGTCGGGCGGCGATATGCTGATCGCCGCGAACCAGGTGACGAATACGCGGCGCACAATGAGTACGACCGGCTTTACGTCGTCGGTCGATCCGAATCTGCTTGCGGGCCTTGGCATCAGTTTGTCCGGCTGCGTCGCGGTTCATATGGAGGCTTGCAGCGGCCAGAACGTTGGTTGGGTCAACCCGAGCGATGTCGACCCGTCCCAGATCGGTGGCGTGTATACCGATCCACCGCACGGCGGCCAGTGGAATAGCGGGTATCAGTACACGACCTATACGGGTGTTGCACTTGCCAATACGGTCGCGTCCATCAGCCCGCAATCGCAGATCATTGCCGGCGGAAACCTGAACGCGTCGTCGGTCGGTACGTTCCAGAACTATTGGAGCCAGGTGGCCGCCGCGGGCAACATCGCGATGCCTGCCGCCCTCGATCAGGACAGTTGGCGAGGCCAGAGCGCACCGCAAGTGCAGGTTACCTACTCGGGCGAGTATCACTACAACAACTACGACAACTCCGAGCACAACTGGCAATTGCCGTTCGGCGATGCGCCGTTTGTCGGCTCCCAACCCGGCGGCTATACGCAGGCCGCGCCAGCCGACGTTCGCACCTATGCGCTGCCGGGCTACGAATCGAGCTTTACGGCGGGCGGCACGCTGAGCGGCACGGGCGTGACGCTCAACAATACGGCCGGTAATGCGGGCGTGACACCGCTCGGACTGTTGCCGGGGCAGTCGGTGTCGGGCGTGGCGGCCGGGTCCGTCGGCGGGACGATCAGTGCCGGCTCCTCGGGCAGGGCGGTCGGCGCAAGCAGGGTGAACGGCGCGATTGTTTCGACCGGCGGCTTGCCAGCGTCGACGGTGGCGGTTCATGGCGGGCAGGTTGCGAACAGCGGCCTCGCGAACTTCAACGACCCGGTCATCGCGAGTGCCACCGCGGTCACGGTGCTCAATAACATCTCCGTGCCTCAAGGCGGGCTGTTCAAACGCGACACGGCACCGAACGCGACGTACCTGATCGAAACGAACCCAGCGTTCACGAATCAGCAGCAGTGGCTGTCGAGTGACTATTACTTCCAGCAGATGGGCATGGATCCCGGCCGATTGCAACTACGGCTGGGCGACGGGTTCTACGAGCAAAAGCTCGTGCAGGACCAGATCATGTCGATGACGGGCAAGGCGGTCCTGACCAACTATGCGAGCACGCAGGATGAGTTCAAGTCGTTGATGACGTCGGGCGCCGAGCTGGCCCGGTCGCTCGATCTGGCGCCGGGCACCGGGTTGTCGCCGCAACAGGTGTCGCAGTTGACGAGCAATGTCGTCATCATGCAAAGCCAGACCGTAGATGGGGAGCGGGTGCTCGTGCCGGTGGTGTATCTGGCGAAGGCGAGCCAGGAGAACATGGGCAATGGCCCGGTCATCGCGGCGACGAACATCGATCTGCAAAACGCTAAGTCGGTGACGAACAGCGGCACGATCAAGGCGGCCAATGACTTCTCGATCAGCGGGCAGAGCATCGACAGTTCGTTCGGTACATTGCAGGCCGGCGGACAGATGTCGCTCGTCACGGCGGGCGATGTGAACCTGACCTCAGCCACGGTGAAAGCAGGCAGTTTGGCTCTGCAAGCGGGCGGGAACCTCGTGCTGGATACGGCGGTGAAGACGCTTGATCAGGTCAGCGCATCGGGTGCGACGCGCATTTCGTCGACGCTCGGTCCGACGGCGAGCATCGATGTCGTAGGCAACGCGGCGATCGTGACCGGCGGGAACTTCGTGCAGAACGCGGGCAATCTGAGCGTGGGTGGCGCGCTCGGGATGAACATCGGCGGCAACTGGACGTTGGGCGTGCAGGAGACCGGCGAGACGAAGGTCGTGGCGCGCGCGAATGGCGTGTCGGATACGCACGTCGTCGGCGATACGGGCAGCAGTGTGAAGGTAGGCGGGGTGTCCGCGATTGCCGTGGGAGGTGATCTTACTGCGACCGGTGCGAATATCAATCTGGGCGGGGGCGGCACGATTGCGGCCGGCGGCAATGTGACACTGCAGGCGGCGAAGGCGACATCGACGGTCGATAGCAATAGCTCCGGCAGCGATCATCACGGGAGCTATGCGGAGACGCTGCATACGCTGGACGACAAGCTGACGGGAACGACGCTGCAGAGTGGAGACAGCCTGGCGATTGTGGCCGGCAAGGATATCGCGGTCAACGGCAGCACGGTGAGTCTCGACAAGGGCAATGCGACGCTCGCGGCCGCGGGTAACGTCGAGATTGGCGCGGTTACCGAAACGCATGAGTTGAACTCGCATGAGACGCATAGCCATAGCGGGGTGGCGAGCAGTACCAGCCTAGCCAGCGCACTGAATACAACGACGACGTTATCCGAAGGAAGCACGATTTCTGCGGACGGGGTATCGATCGCCAGCGGCAAAGATATCAATGTCAAAGGGAGCACGATTGTCGGGACGAACGACGTGTCGCTCGGCGCAGCGCACGACGTAAATATCACGACGTCGCAGGACACGATGAGCTCGTCGAGCAGCTACGAGGAGCATCATTCCGGCTTGATGGCCGGCGGTGGCATCGCCGTGTCGGTGGGCAGCAGCAAGCTCGCTCAGACGGAGCAGGAATCGAGCGTGACGAACAACGCCAGCACGATCGGCTCGCTCAACGGCAATCTGACTGTGCAGGCGGGCAATAACCTGCATATAACGGGTAGCGATTTGATTGCGGCACAGAACCTGACGGGGACGGCCGCGAACGTCATCATCGATGCGGCAACGGATACATCACACCAGGCGCAAACGCAGCAGACGAGCAAGAGCGGTGTGACGCTCGGTTTGTCGGGCACGGTCGGGAGCGCGATCAATAGTGCGATCAGCGAGACGCAGGCGGCGCGTAATTCTGTCGGCAGCGGAAACGATCGGGCGGCGGCGCTTCACTCGATCGCGGCGGCGGGCGATGTCGCTTCAGGCATCATGGGCGCAGCAGCGCTGGCGAACGGCGCCAACGGGACAAACGCACCGAGTATCGGCATTCAAGTCAGCGTTGGCTCGAGCCATAGTTCGAGCCAGTCGTCCGAGGATCAGACGACGCAGCGAGGATCGTCGGTCCAGGCAGGTGGGACGGCAACGTTCATTGCAACGGGCAACGGCACGCCGGGCAGTGGCAACGTGACCATCGCGGGCTCGGACGTGAACGCGAGCGACGTTGCGTTGATCGCCAAGAATCAGGTGAACTTGCTCAACACAACGAATACCGATTCGACGCGAAGTTCGAATTCGTCATCGAGTGCGAGCGTGGGGGTGTCGTTTGGCACGAATGGGTGGGGGATTTCAGCGTCGATGCAGAACGCCCATGGCGACGGTAACTCGGATGCCGCCATGCAGAACAACACGCATATCAACGCGAGTAATTCGACGACGATCCTCAGCGGGGGCGATACGAATATCGTTGGCGCGAAGGTGAATGCCAATCAGGTGGTTGCCAATATCGGCGGCAATCTGAACATCGCAAGCGTGCAGGATACGACGGTGAGTGCGGCGCATCAGTCGAGTGCGGGCGGCGGGCTTAGCGTTAGCATGGTGGGCGGTGGGAGCGCGAGCTTCAATGCCCAAAAGGGCCACGCGGATGGGAATTATGCCGGCGTGAATGAGCAGGCGGGGATTCAAGCGGGTTCGGGTGGCTTCGACATCACGGTGAAGGGCAACACCGACTTGAAGGGCGCAGTCATCGGAAGTACAGCGGATGCGTCGAAAAACAGTTTGGCCACGGCGACGCTGACGTACAGCGACATTCAGGACCATTCGCACTACAGCGCATCGAGCGGTGGGTTCAGTGCTGGAGGATCGGCGGGCCCGCGCCAGCAGGCGGTGGGTCCTGCATCCGTGAGCGGATCCGGCGGTGTAACGCCGATGATGTTCCAGAACGCAAATGGCGATGAAAGCGCGACGACGCGCAGTGCGGTGAGCGCGGGCACGATCAACGTCACAGATGGGGCGAATCAGAAGCAGGATGCCGCGAGCCTCAGTCGCGACACGAACAACACGAACGGCACGGTGTCGAAGACGCCGGATGTCCAGAACATCCTGTCACAGCAGGCGGATACGATGCAGGCCGCGCAGGCGGCGGGGCAGGCCGTCGCGCAGGGTATTGGCGAGTATGCGGACAGGAAGCGTGACTCGGCGCTCGACGCGGCGGAGAAAGCGCTGAAGAGCGGCGATCTCGATGGTGCGCGAGCGGCGCTGGCGGACTATCAAAACTGGAAGGAAGGCGGTGATAGTCGCGCTGCGCTTCAGACAGCGGGTGGGGCAGTGATCGGCGGCTTGGGCGGAGGAAGCGCATTGAGCGCGCTTGGCGGAGGCGTGGGGGCTGGGGCGTCCTCACTGCTGGCGGGCCGCACGAAGGACGTTTCCACTGCGGTCGCCGATGGAACCGGCTCGTCGTTGCTCGGCAACATCAGCGGAAACATTCTGGCGGGATTGGGTGGTGCGCTAATTGGGGGAAGCGCGGGCGCCGCTATGGCGTCGAACGTAAGCTTGTATAACCAGGGCAATGATACCGGCGAGCAATCGGCGAGCGAGAGGGCGGCGGATTTGGCTACGCGATTGGCGAATGCCGTGGTGCAGACGGCAGCGCATCCGGTCGATTCGCTAAACTACGCGCTTGGCGGCATCTTTAAAGCGCCGGGGGCGAGCGGATCAGCAAGTGATACTGACATATTGACAGGTGAAAGCCGCAGCACCAGCCCGCTCTCGCAGTCGAGGACGGACCTGATGCTGCAGGGGATCCGAAACGGGCTGAACGGGATCCTGTTTGGCGAAGGAGGCGGTCCGCAGAGCCTGAACCCCGGTACTGTGGCGGTGACGGAGTCCGGAGCGGCTCAGGCGGGAAGGTCGGTCCCGGTCAATGTGGCGGGGTATGGGCCGGGGAATGCGACGCTAGCAAGCGGCGATCAAGATAGTAAAGCAACGCCGAGTCCCGCGCTTCCCGATAGCCCCTACAGTCCAGATAACGTAGATGCTCGCGTAAAGCCACCGTATGAAACGAATCCAGCGCATGACACGACTAGCCCGCTATACAATCCGAGAAAAACGCCGGAACCGACAGACGCTCAAAGCGCGTATGAAAACGGTGCGGTAAGGGGAGGTATGGGCACGTGGTACGCGCGAGGTCAAGGAGGCTATTACCAGTATTTCTCCGATAACGCCGGGACCGTGCACTTTAGTGGCACCATTCCGGAATCCAAAGTACCCAGCGGAGTCATGAAACAATTCGGGAGGTGAGGGTGAAGTTTGGTGATAAGGCGCGATTCGCTATTGAGTTTGAACTCGACGACAACCATGGCGGATCATGGCTATTTGGTCGGTTTTGCTACTGGATTGGCGGCGAAATGGTGGGGGACTATTGCTCAGGGGTGTCGCTGCGCGACGTACTCTTTCAGATGAAGTATGTCGTCGGGGATGGGGGGCAGCGAACGTGTCCGAAGCTTGCTGTGCTCCCTCCCAGTAAGATCGTGGACTTGATTACAATGTCATTGAGCGAATTAAGTAATGAGATTTCGCATTTTGTCGATAATGAATTTTTGCCAGCAAAGCTGGACGTCAGAATACCTGTGGATATATTCAACTCGTGGAATATCTTTTTGGTTGACGGGGATGGTGATTCGTTGCTTATGTATTCTCGCGACGAACATTCGGATGTCAACGTTGTGCATCTGCTGCATGGTGAATTCGATACTATCGCGGTTGCGGCGTACGATGCTCTGGATCAGATCTATCTTGCACAAAATGGAGCGAGGAAATGAGGTTGCCGATGTTAGTGTTCTGATTGGATGTAGGAACAACCCCTAACATCGACGTTCCGTCACCTCGAACGGGTTCCCGCTTGGAACGGCGAAAAGGATTTTGTGTCTCGTTGGCCGTAGCATCATGCAACAGTCGATTACGATCGTTGATCGCGATATTGATATGGCGTCTAATTCATCGACGGCCCGATTTTCGAGCGGCGAGAAGCCCAAAAATCGTGATTGATGGCAAGGAGATATATAGCCTTTCCGCGGGCGAGTCGAGAAGCCGAGGCCATGCTGATGGTGATTCGGCGAATGGACCAATACGCATGTCGCAGCAGGCGATACGCTGACGATTCGATCGGGCGGTGATACGAACGTCAAGGGCGCGGTGGTCTCCGGCAACCAGGTGGTCACGGACATTGGCGGCAACCTTAATGTCGCAAGCTTGCAAAACCTCGACCACTTTGACTCGAAACAGCAAAGCGCCGGCGTATCGGTGAGCGTATGTGTGCCACCCATCTGCTATGGGGGCTCGAGCGTTTCAGCGAATGTCAGCCAGCAAGAGATGCGGAGCGACTACGCGAGCGTAGGGGAGCAATCGGGTATCCAGGCGGGCGACGGCGGTTTTCAGATCAATGTCAAGGGCAACACGGACCTCAAAGGCGGCGTGCTTGCAAGCAGCGACAAGGCGGTACAGGACGCAGCGAACAGTCTCACGACGGCGACGCTGACGTATAGCGATATTCAGAATCACGCGTCCTACGATGCGTCGCAGGTTGGGATTTCCGGTGGTTACGGCGGGTCAATCGGCAAGGATCAGAAGGGCACGGCAACCAACGTGAATCCGGTGTCGGGTACGACGCTGCCGAGCGCGGGCGGCTTGTCGATGGCGCCGCCGGTGGCGCTGCACGCTTCTGGCGATGCAAGTTCTACGACGCGCAGCGGTATCAGTGGCGGCGCGATCGAAATCACCGACGGCGATAAAGAGCAACAGTTGACGGGCAAGTCGGCGGACGAGGTGGTGGCAAGCATCAATCGGGACACTTCGAATACGGGTGGCACGCTTGCGCCGATCTTCGATAAAAACAAGGTGCAAGCCGGGTTCGATATCACGAGCCAGTTCATTAATCAGCTTGGCACGTTCGTGGCGAATCGTGCCGCAGAAGCGGATGCGGCCAAGAAGGCGGCAAAAGATCCGAGCCTGACGCCGGAACAGCGCGCGGCAGCTCAACAGCGGGCGGACGAACTGAATGCCAATTGGGGGCCGGGTGGGACGTATCGTCAGTTGCTGACGGCCCTGAGTGTGGCCGCGGGCGGCAATGTGACCGGCGGCGTCGGGCAGTTTGCGCAAAATGCTACCGTCGCATACCTGCAGGAACTCGGTACGAACGAGGTGAAGCGAATCGCCGACAGCCTCGGCAACGAGGACGCGCGCGCCGCGTTGCACGCTATTGTGGGGTGTGCCGGCGCGGCGGCGAGCGGACAGAGCTGTGGTGCAGGTGCGATGGGTGCGGCGGCGAGCTCGGTGCTAGGTAGTCTTCTCACCTCGTCGAAGGATCTGTCGTCGGAGGAGCGCGAAGCGCGTAGCAATATGGTGACGAGCCTGGTTGCCGGGATTGCGGCGACGTCAGGCCTGAATGCGGCGACGGCGGCGGGTGCCGCGAAGATCGAGGTCGAGAATAATCAGGTTTCGTTCGCTCCCGCGCCTCCCTTACCGCCTCTGCCTGGATTTACGGGCGAGGCGGCGAAGAAGGGCGACGGCGTTATCGCGGATCCTGCAACTGAGCTTGATGCGAGTGCGAAGGCGGGACCGTTGGTGACGCCGCTTCCAGGGCCCGCGAAAATCTGGGCGATGATCACAGCGGCGATACCTGACGACGTCAAGCAGTTGGTGCAGGGCGTCGTAAGTTCGGTCGGAGGGAACGATAGCAACGCAACGAACGACAAGGGTACAGTTCCACCTAACTTAACCCCGGATGGGGCCGGAAGAAGCGGCGCCTTCAACGAGGCGAAGCGTGCAGCGGGCATCCCTGTGAGCCAACAACCTGTCGCCGTCTATCCAAACGTTGATAAGCGGGGGAATCAGCAACCGGGTTACCAATATGAATTTGAGGTTCCAGCTCCAGGCGGTGGGACGCAAACGCTCATAATCCGGGACGATGCCGCGGGGCACTATTATGGCGATGGGAACCCGCAGAACAGAGGGCCGCACTTCAATGATCCCAACGGAAATCATTATGACTATTGAAGCCCGAATCTTATGCAGCATGGACATCTTTTCAGAGAATGACGTTTTGACGTTAGACCGTCAACGATTTCCGGCGAACCTGCAGTTAGGAGCCGTGGAGTGGGCTGTCGAACGTGGTGTGAGAGTCGATGTCTTTCCGATGCTTTTCGGCGCGGTGCTGGATGACGTCGGGCGTCGCTTTGGCGGCCATGAAGTTTGGCTGATTACAGGCCACTCGGCGTGGCAACCTGATACGAAAGTCGTGCGACACAGGAAGCTATTCAATTCATTAAAAATGCTGGGAATAGATTTAGAGGGAACTTGCGACCGCCTCGAATTTTTGATTGAGCGAGATGGGAAATTGAAATATTTTGGTGCTGCGCGACTTGCGCCGGAAAGTGTGGTCGCGGCGGGGCGAACAATGACACCGCGCTCTTGTAGTTACATTCTCGTTCAACCAAAAGGTATAGGGCTAGGGCATCTGCCTGCCGCTGGCTGGACCGGGCAATGGAACGAGGATAATGGGTTAGTATCAGCCGTTGCAAATCGCAACGGTCTTTTGTTTCAGCGAGTCGGCTTTTTCGATGATCCCGAAGTTGGAGTCGTGGCCGTAAGTAGCCCGCTTACGCTCAAGCAAATCGGTCCTGGGAAATCGCTGGTTATCGCGAGCGAATAAAGGAGACATAAGGTGCGGAGGAGCATCGGTCTTCGATCGCGGCGGCGGGCGATGTCGCGTCGGGCATCATGGGCGCAGCGGCGCTGGCGAACGGCGCCAACGGGACAAACGCACCGAGTATCGGCATTCAAGTCAGCGTTGGCTCGAGCCATAGTTCGAGCCAGTCGTCCGAGGATCAGACGACGCAGCGAGGATCGTCGGTCCAGGCAGGTGGGACGGCAACGTTCATTGCAACGGGCAACGGCACGCCGGGCAGTGGCAACGTGACTATCGCGGGCTCAGACGTAAGTGCGAGCGACGTTGCGCTAATTGCCAAGAACCAGGTGAATTTGCTCAACACGACGAATACCGATTCGACGCGTAGTTCGAATTCGTCATCGAGTGCGAGCGTGGGGGTGTCGTTTGGCACGAACGGGTGGGGGATTTCGGCGTCGATGCAGAACGCGCATGGCGACGGTAACTCGGATGCCGCCATGCAGAACAACACGCATATCAACGCGAGCAATTCGGCGACGATCCTCAGCGGGGGCGATACCAATATCGTCGGCGCCAGTGTCAGCGCCAACCAGGTGGTTGCCAATATCGGCGGCAATCTGAACATCGCAAGCGTGCAGGATACGACGGTGAGCGCGGCGCATCAGTCGAGTGCGGGTGGCGGGTTTAGCGTGAGCACGATGGGTGGTGCGAGCGCGAGCTTCAATGCCCAAAAGGGCCACGCGGATGGGAATTATGCCGGCGTGAATGAGCAGGCGGGGATTCAAGCGGGTTCGGGTGGGTTTGACATCACGGTAAAGGGCAACACCGACCTGAAGGGTGCTGTGATTGCGAGTACGGCGGAAGCTTCGCAGAACAGCCTGACGACCGCCACGCTGACATACAGCGACATCCAAGATCATTCGCATTACAGCGCATCGAGCGGCGGGTTCAGTGCTGCGGTTTCATCGACCAGCGGACCGAATGGCGTGACGCCGATGATGTCGCAAAACGCGAATAGGGACGAAAGCGCGACGACGCGCAGCGCGGTGAGCGCGGGCACGATCAATGTCACGGATGGGGCGAATCAGAAGCAGGACGTCGCAAGCCTGAGTCGCGACACGAGCAACACGAACGGCACGGTTGCTAAGACGCCGGATGTGCAGGCTATCCTATCGCAGCAGGCCGATACGATGCAGGCGGCGCAGGCGGCAGGGCAGACGATTGCCAAGGCCATCGGCGACTATGCCAGTTCGAAGCAGAAGGATGCGCAGGCCAAAGCGAATGCAGCGAAGGCAGCGGGCGATACCACGGCGGCGGCTCAGTATCAGGCGGAGGCGGACTCGTGGGCCGAAGGGGGATCGAACCGCATACTGCTGCACACGGTAGGCGGCGCAGCCTTAGCCGGGCTGGGCGGAGGCAATATACTTGGGGGCGCGGCAGGGGCTGCGGTGTCTTCGGCGCTGGCGCCCAAACTGAACAGCATCGCGAGTGCGATTGGAGACGCGACGGGCTCACAAGCGCTGGGGAATGTGCTGTCGAACGTGCTGTCCGGCGCGGCTGGCGCGTTGGTTGGGGGTACGTCGGGGGCGTTCACTGCGTCGAATGCGGATCTTTACAATCGGCAGTTGCATCCGGATGAGCGGAAGCTGATTGGCGACAAGGCGCACGAGATGGCGCTGGAGCAAGCGAAGAACCCAGACGACGTTGCGAAGATCGAGGCGTACTGGACCAACGTTCTGACGCTGGTTGCCGATGCGGACGTGGACTCACAGGCGCGGCAACAGTTGGGTAGCCAATTGAATCAGATGGCCCAAGCGGCCCAAGCGTCGGGGAACTCGCAGGCGTACCAGCAGTTCGTACGATCGCTGCAAACTGCGCAGCAGGCGATCCAGGGGATGGCAGGCCAGACAATCATCAGCAATGGTGGTCCTATCGTTGCTGACGATGGCCTGCTGAAGACGTTCCAAGCGACCGGTTCTCAGTTCAAGGACTCGTCGTTGTTCGGTACTCCGGGTGGTACGAGGCTCGGGCTCGCGATGGGGGAGATGCCGGCATCGGTAGGGATCGGTTCGCAGTACTACATTGCGCCGAACGGGCCGACGAATCAGCAGGTCAATGGCTTCGCTAATGACGTCTTGCAGCAGATTGGAACGGCGAATGGCTCTGTAACGCCCCTATACCCGGCTGAAAGTGTGGTGCTCGGGAGTATGGCTGGTGGGCTGACGTCGGGGGCGATCAAGGCTATCGTAGGTCAATTTTTGGCTGGCGGAACGGCGGATGCGGCTGCGACGAGCATTGTCGATGTCCGCAATGCGGTCGCATCTGGTGGTATCGCTAACGCAGCTACAGCGTAAGCGCCCGGCGAAGGCACCCCTCGGCATAAATTGCCATCAATCACGCCGCGGCGAGTGTCCAGCGATGCGGCAGAAGCGCGGCGATGTCGTCGGCGCGGTGGGTCGGCAGGCGAGTGAGGACGTCTTTCAGATAGACGTAGGGATCGTGGCCATTGATCTGCGCCGATCGAATCAGGCTCATGATCGCGGCGGCCCGTTTCCCGGCGCGCAGAGAACCGGCGAACAACCAATTCGAGCGCCCGGTCGCCCATGGACGAATCTGATTTTCCAACCAGTTATTGTCGATGGGCACATGCCCATCGACCAGATAACGTGTGAGCGCGTCCCAGCGCTTCAGGCTGTAATCGAGCGCCTTAGCGATCGCCGATCCCTCGGAGACCAGTTTGCGCTGGGCAACCATCCACTCATGTAACGCATCGGCGATCGGCCGAGCGCGCTCCTGGCGAACCTCACGTCGGTGATCGGGTTTCAGTTCAGCAACATCGCGCTCGACATCGTAAAGCGCGCCGAAGTATTTCAGTGCCTGCTCGGCGACCTGGCTCTTGTGATTGGCATGCAGTTCGAAGAACTTTCGCCTGGCGTGGGCCGCACATCCGATTTCGGTGATGCCCAGTTCGAATCCGGCTTTGTACGCGCTGTAGTCGTCGCACACCAGCTTGCCACGCCACTTGCCGAGGAACGCGCGAGCATGTTCGCCAGCACGGCTGTCGGCAAACTCATAGATCACCGCGCGCATGTCGGCGAACTGCGTCGTGGCGTACGCCCAGACATATGCGCGCTGTGTCTTTCCTTTGCCGGGAACCAGCATCTGCACTGGCGTTTCGTCGGCGTGCAGCACGCCCTGCTGGAGAAGTGCTTCGCGTAGCGCATCGATCAGCGGCTGCAATCGCACGCCGCATACGCCAACCCACTCGCCTAGCGTCGATTGTGCAATCGCCAAGCCGGCGCGCTCGAAGATGCGTTCCTGACGGTACAGCGGCAAGTGGTCGCCGTACTTGGCAACCAGCACCTGCGCAAGCAAGCCGGTGGTGGGAATGCCCTTGTCGATTACATGTGGCGCAACGGGTGCCTGGACCAGCGTCTCGCACGCCTTGCAGGCCCATTTGCCGCGGATATGCCGCTCGACCGTGAACACGCCCGGCGCATAGTCCAGTTTCTCGCTAATGTCCTCGCCGACGCGAAGACGCTGGCAACCGCACGAGCACGTGATGTCTTCCGGTTCGTGATAGATGTCGGTGCGCGGCAAGTGCGGCGGCAATGGCGCACGCTTGGGCTTGTGCCGTTGCTTATCTGCAGGCGTCGGCTGCAACTGCTCCAGCTCGATTTCGAGCGCGGCCAGATCGGCGTCGATTGCCTCGTCTAGCAGGCTCATCTGCTCGGCGGTGAACTGCTCGCTGCGCTTGCCGTATTGCAGGCGCTTGAGCGCGGCAATCTCGTGGGTCAGTTGATCAATGCGCGTCTGACGGTAGCTCAGTTCCCGGTTCTTCTCGCTCACCTCAGCCATCAACTGCGCAGCCAGCGTGCGCAGTTCGTCGGGGCTCAGGGCATCGAGGTTCGCGGGTGGGTTCATTCGGCCAGTCTGCCAGAACCCAACCCGCGGCGGAAGCAAGCCGGTTTACGGCCCTGGGGGTATTACACGACCGTGATCGCGTGATCGGGCGTGAGCGTCTGCCAGGGCAACCCCATCACGAGTGCATGCAACTGCTCGGGATTGAGTGCGGTGGCGATCGCCTGGTCCCCGTTCGTCCAGATGAACCGCCCCTTATTGAGCCGACGCGCAGCTAGCCAGATGCCGAGCCCGTCATATACGAGCACCTTCATACGTGTCGAATGCTTGTTGGCAAACAGGTATGCGTGGTGCGGACGTGCCGCACCGAACACCTTCACAACACGCGCCAGGATCGTATCGACGCCAGCGCGCATATCGATGGGCTCGGTCGCCAGCCAGATCGCCTCGATGCGGATCATCGCAGCCAACCTTGCAACCAGACAGCGCAATCGGCCGCGGCGCCAACCGGCCAGCGCACAGTGATGGTCGCCGCGCCCCGGCGCACCTCGATCTGAATCTGCGCCGACACAGGTGTCACGCTTGGCGCCGACAACTGCAGCGGCACAAACTCAGCCGGCGGCGCGCTCATAGACTGGCGCGCTTCGCGCGCGACGTCTTGTTCTTCGCGCGCGGCCACCCAGCGACGCAACAAGTTGGCATTCAACTGGTAATGCAGCGCCACTGCGGCAATCGACACGTTCGGCTGCATCGCCGCCCGGATCACCTTCTCCTTGAACTCCTTGCTGTGGCGGCGCCGCCGCGTTGGCTGCACCACGTCCGATACCGCTTCGTTTCCGTTCATAGCGTACACGTGTCCACTTAAAAGTTAGGTGGACACGATCGTCGCTTTCAATGCCCGACCGGCTCAAGATGACATTGCCGGGCGCTTACGCTACAGCGCGAGGACTGGCTGCTGATTTGGCGATTGCACAGTCTAAGGACCCGCTCATTGGTACAACGCTACCGGGGGCTAGTGCCCCGGTCCAAGTGACGGCTGATGCAAGTGTTGGAGGAAAAACGTTTTTTGATGTCAATCAGACGGCTCGGGGGGCCGGATTCGGAGAGGCGAACCAACCGACGCTGATTTCCGACCTGGTTGCTGCTGGAGATCCGAATGGCACGTATGGCGCGGCGCATGCCGAGATCGGTGTAATTCAGCAAGCCTACGATGCAGGACTCACGAAGGGTCAATCCATGACGGTTGTGGTTAGAGGGCAGTCGCCTTGCTCCTATTGCAGCAGCGATTTGATAGATATGGCGAATGCGGCTGGGTTAAATCAACTAACGGTAGTGGACGGAGCTACCGGCGCGGTCAGACAGTGGGTGCGTGGAACGACAACATGGGGGACGCTTAAATCCCCTCAATTGCCGAGATAAGACATGATGCGAAAACTTCTCTGGTTAGATGCAACTGATGGTTCGGGTGAGGATCCTCTCAGCGTTTCCCTGCCGGAACCTGTTTGGTCTCACGTTGAGTTGCGAGTTCAACGGGCGTTTGCGTTTGGGGGACAGGTTAAGTTATGGGCGGGAGTCGTTGATCAGGATGATAAAGCGCAGCTAGGAACGCATTTGGGTATGGAGGCGCGCTCTGGAGCATGCCGACTGATCTATAGTCCCCAAAAAATTCCGGGCGAGAGGTCAAAGAGCAGAGAGTGGTGGGAGCCGGGCGATGCACCTTTCCGAGGTACTACCAACTTTAACGAGCATGAATGGGATGATCGAACGGTGTGTCGTGACTTATCGATAGCGATGCAGATGTTTCGTGATTTCTTTGATCACGGCGATCTTACGGAATCGAGTCTTGCGCAGACACGCTCTGTTTGGGACCGGAAACCACGTTGAACAAGGCGATTTCGCGCCTTACCAGTCCTCGGCAGTGCGCGTGTCATCAGCGCAGCTATATGTATAACTGAAGCGCGGCAGGAACCGTTGTGGGAAAGAGCCGTTGCTACGTCAGGGAGGCGCGAATGCCTCCTCTGGATCGATGATGGGGCTGGGTGTCGACTGCAGACCTTTACAATCGGTAGTTGCATCAGTTGGAGATAGAAGCGGAAAGTCGAGGCATAAGTGGCTAGCCATGCAGACGTTATGAGCTATGGAGACGTGCTCAATTGGTTGTTGGATTTGCCCCTGTACTTCCGGACACCGCCTCACACTTGAGTCGATGATTTGGTCCTGCGCCGGAATTCACGTGGTGAACGGTATTTCAGCGCGCTATGTGGATGCTGCTCGTTGTAATGCTCGAAGGCGACTGCAAGGTTGCGTGCCGCCGTTGCAGCGTCGGGCTTCGGCATGAAGCTCACGTAATCTCGCTTCATCGTTTTCACGAAGCTCTCAGCCATGCCGTTACTTTGCGGGCTGCATACGGGCGTCGTCAACGGCTTCAGGCCGATGTCGGCAGCGAAGGCGCGGGTTTTCTCGAGCCTGTCAGAATTTTAGTGTGCCGAGGTCATGAGACGATAACGGAAATTACGTCCTATGACCGAAGCAACCGTGACCAAGAAGAGCAAGAACCCGAAGGCGCCGAAGCTGTTCCCTGACGAACTGGTCGATCAACTGCTGGCGCAGATTCAGAACAAGGATGCCGAGTCGGTTCTCGGCGAATCGGGCCTGGCCGGGCAACTGAAGAAGCGACTGGCTGAGCGCATGCTGGCAGCGGAGCTCACGCATCACCTGGAGAACGAGGCTGAGCAAGGCAAGGCCGGCAACCACCGCAACGGTACGAGCCCCAAGACGGTCCTCACGCCCAACGGCGAACTGAATCTGGACATTCCGCGCGATCGGCAGGCGACGTTCGAGCCGCAGCTAGTGGGCAAATATCAACGCCGGCTGCCAGGCTTTGATGACCACGTCATCAGCATGTACGCGCGCGGCATGAGCGTGCGCGAGATCCAAGGCCATTTGCTGGAGCTATATGGCCTACAGGTGTCGCCCGACCTGATTTCGACCGTCACCGATGAGGTGCTGGCCGAAGTCGAACAGTGGTGTCATCTTCCGCCATATAGGAGCCACTGGGCTTCCGGCATAAAGGAGCCGGGACGTTTTCGGCATAAAGGAGCCACTGCGTTTCCGGCATATAGGAGCCAGTCGATTTCCGGCATATAGGAGCCAGGAGCCAGGGCAGGAATCGAGCATCTCGATCGTGATGCTCATCGCAGGCTTAACTTGTGGGGCGTGATCCCCCAAGGGAGGCTGCGATGGGCCGACGGAGAATCGAGATGCATCAATATCGCCAGGTTCTCGTGCGCATGCGCCACGGGGATTCCGAGCGCGAACTGGCGCGCTGTCGCTATATGGGCCGACGCAAGCTCGCCGCACTGCGAGAGTTGGCCGAACAACGAGGCTGGCTCAAGCCCGATGCGCCGTTACCGGATGACGCCGAGATCGCCGCGGCGCTCGGCCCGCCGCACAAGGCTAGGTCCACCGTCTCGGGGCTCGAGGTCCACCGCGCATTGATCGCCTCATGGATCGAGCAGCAAGTGCCCGGCACCGCGATTCTGGCCGCTTTGCGGCGTGAGCACGGCTACACCGGCAGTTATTCGTCGGTTTATCGCATGATCGTTTCGATCAACGCGGACCGTCCGCCCGAGGCCACCGTGCCGCTCAGCTCTGCGCCCGGCGAAGCGGCGCAGGTCGATTTCGGTGCCGGCCCGATGCTGCCCGACGCCGACGGCGTGCTGCGGCGCACGTGGGCGTTCGTGATGACGCTTGCCTTCTCGCGACATCAGTACGTCGAGTTCGTCTGGGACCAGACGGTCGCAACTTGGCTCGGGTGCCATCGTCGCGCCTTCGAATGGTTCGGCGCCGTGCCCACGCGCGTGATCATCGACAACCCCAAGTGCGCGATCACGCGTGCCTGCGCTTACGACCCTGTCGTGCAACGCGCCTACGCGGAATGCGCGGAAGGGTACGGTTTCCGGATCGATCCCTGCCCGCCGGCGGACCCGCCCAAGAAGGGCATCGTCGAAGCCGGCGTCAAATACGTAAAAGGCAACTTCCTGCCGCTGCGCCAGTTCCGCGACTTCATGGATCTGAACGAGCAGGCTCGTCACTGGGTCATGCATGAAGCGGGGCGTCGCATCCACGGTACAACACGCAAAGTACCGCTCGATTTGTTCGAGATCGAACGGCCACTGATGCGCGAGCTGCCAGCCGTCGCCCCCGATCTGGGCACCTGGCACAAGGTCTCGGTTCACCGAGACTGCCATGTCGCCCATCAGCGCGTGCTGTATTCCGTGCCGTTCTCGTTGGTCGGCAAACGGTTGTGGCTGCGTGCAACGGATGCTTCGGTTTGTATCTACGACGATTACCGACTGGTCGCTTCGCACGTACGCGGCCGCCGCCCCGGCGATCGGCTTACCGTGCGCGACCACCTGCCGCCCGAGGCGCGCGCGTTTCTCGCTCACGATCGGCAGTGGTGTCTCGAACAAGCTACGCGCGTGGGGCCGGCTTGCGCCGAGCTCATCGAACTGCTGCTGGCCGATCACATTCTCGAACGCCTGCGTGCGGCGCAGGGCGTCATGCGGTTGCAGAAGCCCTACGGAGCTTCGCGCCTGGAAGCGGCGTGCGCTCGGGCGCTCGCACACGCCAGTCCCTTCTATCGGACCGTCAAGACGATCCTTGTCGGCGGCTTCGATCAGCAACCACTCACCGATTCGAACGACCACATCCATGCGCCCAGCGCGCGTTTCGCCCGCGACGCCCAGTCTCTGTTTGCCCCCGACGCCCACGTGCGTCACTGACCCAGGAGATGGCCATGCAACCCATGCCAGCCTTGACCCCACATCTGAAGCAACTGCGCCTGTCCGGCATCCTCGACTCGCTGGAGGCGCGCAATCGCCAAGCGATCGACGCGAAGCTCTCTTACGTCGACTTCCTCGCGCTGCTGATCGAAGACGAAGTCGCCCGGCGCGAGCAGAAGAAGTTTGTGCGTATTTCGGCGAACGTGACCGCCGATTTCGGGAACGTGACCGATTCGGCGGGTTTTGGCGTTGCGCGGTGTCGATTGTAGTTTTCCTCGCTAGTTTTGGTCGAGTTCGGGCTCCGGAACGTTGGGTTTAAGGGCCGCTTTTCTGAGCGATTCGCCGGTGAGCGTGATCCGATGATGCCGCTGCATGAGCCGATCGAGCATCGCATCGGCAATGGTCTCGTCGCCGATCCAGCCATGCCAGTGTTCGATCGGTAATTGGCTGGTGACGATGGTCGCCTTGCCTGCGGCGCGGTCGTCGATCATCTCGAGCAGATCGTTTCGAACCGTCGCATCGAGGGGAGCCATCCCCCAATCGTCCAGCAGGAGCACATCAACGCGGGCTACTTGTAGCAACCATTTGGTGAAGCCGCCGTTGCCGTGCAGCACGCGCAGCTCTTCGCTCATGCGCGGCACGCGCAGATACAACGCCGAATGTCCGCGCCGACAGGCGTATTGCGCGAGCGCACAGGCCAGCCACGATTTGCCCGCGCCCGTTGGGCCGCTGATGAGCAGGCTGTAACCGGCTTCGACCCAATCACCGAGGGCGAGGCTCATGAGCGAGCGCGAGTCCACGCCTCGGCCGGCGCGGGTGTCGAGATCTTCGATGGCGGCCTGCGGATACTTCAAGCGTGCTTGCTTAAGCAGGCGTGTGCGGCGCCGATCATCACGCCAACTGGCTTCCCGGTCGACCAGGAGTGATAGCCGTTCCTCGAAGCTGAGACTAACCGAACCAGGTTGCGTCAGTTGTTCTTCAAGGCCGTCGGCGAAGCCGTCAAGCCTCAGCGCTCGCAGTTGCGTCAATGTCTGTTGCATCATCATGGCGGGTTCTCGTTATTGGTAATAGCTGGGGCCGCGCACGTGCGCGTGACTCGGGCTGACCCAGTCGGCAGGCGTTGCCGCCGCAGCGCGGTCGCGGTTATTGATGAGGATGTCGCGCACATGGCGGTACCGGTGTACGCCCAGTTCCAGCGCCAGCGCACACGCCGCTTCGAGGCGCTCGCGGCCATAGCGGCGAGACAGCGAGAGCAACCCGAGACATGCCCGATAGCCGTGCTCTGGATGGCGTTGCTCCTGCAGCAATCGGGTGACGAGCACGCCAGTTGCCGCGCCGATCTGCTGGCCCCAGTGAATCAATCGCTGGGGCGTCCATTCCAGGTGGGCACGGTGGGCCGCCGGCATGTGTTCGACGACCGTTGTGTAGCCACCTACGCGATCGCTGCGAGCATGACTGGCAACGCGGCGGCCGCGATGCAATAGCTCGACGGCGCCCGCCGTGATGCGCGCATCGAGCTTGAGACCGACCAGGGCGTGCGGCACGCTGTAGCGGTGTTTGTTGATCTCGACGTGATAGTCGATGTGAACTGTCACCGTCTTGAAGCGCGCGAGCTCATAGGGCTGGGCGGGCAACGGTTGCAGTGCCGGTGCGTCGAGGTCGGCGAATGCGCTCGCACGACATCCGGGCAGTTTCTGGAACGGGCGCTCGTTTAGGTTCTTGAGCAACGGCCGGATTGCGTCGTCGACCGACTGGACCGATGCGAACCGGTGATGACGCAGGCGCGCCATGATCCAACGCTCGACGACCTGGACCGCAACTTCTACCTTCGGTTTATCCTGCGGGCGATACACGCGTGCAGGCAGGAATGAAGTGCCGTAATGACGCGCGAAGTCCAGCACGGTGTCACCGGCGCGGGGTTCGTAGCGGTCGGGATCGGCGATCATCGCGCGCGGGTTATCCGGCACGATCAGTTGCGGCACGCCGCCATAGAAGGTCAGCGCGCGCGCAATGCCGCCCAACCAGTCCTCCATCGTCTCGGCCGGCGTCGCGCACGCGAACGTGTAGCTCGAGGCACCCATGGCGGCCACGAACACGTGCGCGCGTCGCCCGCTGGTCAGCGGCAATGTGGGACCGGCGAAGTCAACGAACAGTTTCTCGCCGGCGCGGTGGATCTGACGCATCGAGCGCTTAAGACGCTTCGTGAACGCCTTGTAGTGCTCGCAGAATTGCGTGTAGCGGTAGGTTTGCCGGTCGGCGAACTCGGCCTGGTACTCCTCCCACAGCAGGGTCAGCGTCACACCTTTGCGGCGCAGTTCCTGATGGATGCGCCCGTAATCGGGCTGGGCGTAGGCGGCTGGTCCTGTAGGCTTGCCGAGTAGCCGTCGCTCGAGCTCGCCTTCGTCCATGTCGCAGGCACTTGCCCAGTCCAGCCCGGCGGCGCCCGCCAGTCCGACGTACTTCGTGACCACGCCTTTGGAAATGCCCAGCGACGCGGCGATCCGATCGTGCGAGAGGCCGCCGTCGAATTTAAGTCGTAAAACGTCCTTGATCATGCGCATGTTCATCCGGTGCGCGGGCATGTTCTCTCCGGCCAAAGCCGGCGAGCATAGCCCGCGTGGTTGATGTCATGCGCAACGCCAATCCTGCCTTCCGGTCCGCTCGGTCACGTTCCCGAAATGACCGGTCACGTTGCCGAAATCGTCGGTCACGATCCCGAAACGGCCGGTCACGTTCGTCCGAAATACGCAGTTTGCGTTACGCATGCGACGCGCCGCCTTCCGCACCAGCAAGACGCTGGAGCAATTCGACTTCGATCGGCTACCGCAGTTGAACCGTGCCCTGGTACACGATCTGGCCGGCGGTCGTTACCTGGGCGAGCACGCACCCGTGCTCATCGTCGGGCCCTGCGGTACCGGTAAAAGCCATCTGGCGCAGGCCCTCGGCCATTGCGCCGTGCGCCAGGGAGTCGACGTGCTGTTCACCACCTGCACCCAGCTCACAACGAGCTTGAACGCAGCACGCGCCACCGGCGCCTACGAGCGTCGGCTCGCCAGCTTAATGCGCGTCGAATTGTTGATCATCGATGACTTCGGGCTCAAACCGCTTCGTCCGCCCGCCGACGAGGATCTGCATGAACTGATCGCCGAGCGTTACGAGGCGGCCTCCACCATCGTGACGAGCAACCTCGATCTGACCGAATGGGATCAGGCGTTTCCAGCTAACCGCTTGCTGGCCTCGGCTACGCTCGACCGCCTGCGTCACAACGCCTACTGCCTCGTGCTCGATGGGCACTCATATCGCAGCCCGAGGCACCTGCCGGAGCATCACTTGAACCTTGCAAACGCCGGATAAACGGCACATTCTTGAACCACAAAGATGCTCGATTCTGCCCACTTCTGCTGGCGCCTATATGCCGGAAATACCCGGCTCCTTTATGCCGGAAGGTGACAAGTGGCAGCAACGCCCCCTCGAAGCGATGTATCCGATCGTGTATTTCGACGCACTTCGGCTGAAGATTCGCGACGAAGGCACGGTCAAGAACAAGGCGGTGTACCTCGCGCTGGGCATTCGGGCCGACGGCCGTAAGGAAGTGCTGGGTTTGTGGATCGAGCAAACCGAAGGCGCCAAGTTCTGGCTGAAGGTCTTCAACGAACTGAAGAACCGCGGCTTGCACGACATCCTGATCGCCGTCGTCGATGGCTTGCGCGGTTTCCCCGAGGCGATCGAAGCGGTGTATCCGGCCGCCCAGATCCAGACATGCATCGTGCACCTGATCCGCAATTCGCTGAATCTGGCGAGCTGGAAGGACCGTAAGCCGTTGGCTGCGGCGCTCAAGCCGATCTATCAGGCCGCCACCGCCGAAGCCGCTGAGGCGGCGCTGCAAGCCTTCTCGCAAAGCGAATGGGGCAAGAAATTCCCAACGGTCGCCGCGATGTGGCAGCGCCAATGGGAACAAGTCATCCCATTCTTCGCCTATCCGCCGGAAGTACGCAAAATCATATACACGACCAACGCGATCGAGAGCATGCACATGCAGTTGCGTAAGATCGTCAAGAACCGCGGTCACTTCCCAAGCGACGAAGCCGCAAGCAAACTGCTGTACCTGGCCTTGCGCAACATCGAAAAGGATTGGAAGATGCCACCGATCACTTGGCGGCAAGCAGTCAATCAGTTCGCCATCCTGTTCGGCGAGCGATTCACCGCCGCCATCAGCTGAGATTTTTAACCGACCTCAGCACACAAACTTTCTGACACCTCCGTTTTCTCGGCGATGTAGCCCGAGCCGTTATCCGTCAGCCATTCGATTTGCTCGGGCGCCTTTAAGGTGCTGCCAAAGCGATGCTCCACAGCCGCAAGCATGACGTCGCGCACGATGTCACCGCTGTGGCCGCCGGTCGTCGCCGCCCAGCTCATCGCCTCGCGGTCGCAGCAGTCCAATGCGAACGTCACGCGCAGCGGCTCACCGTTGTCGCAGCGAAACTCGAAGCCATCAGAACACCAGCGCTGATTGCTCTTGGCGACAGCGACCTTGCCTTCATGCCGGCGCTGCGGACGGGGTGGCATTGGCCTACGCTCCAGCAACAGGCCATGCACGCGCATGACGCGATAAACCCGCTTAACGTTCACTGGAGCTGCGCCTTGGCTTTCTCGCTCGTTTCGAAGCTTGCCCCAAACTCGTCGATAACCCCAACTCGGCAAGTGCGCGATGATGTGCCGGATTTCTTCGACCAACCCAGCGTCGTTGGTTCGCCTGGCCGTGCGCCCATCACGCCAATCAGTCGGCCGCGCCAGCTTTGCCGTCATATTCGAGCGCGCTACACCGAGAACTTCGCAGACCTGCTTCACTGGTCGTCCCCCGGCAACGATGGCGAGCGCGCAATCCATTTTTTTGCTCGACCGAATTCGACGGCTTCGCGAAGGATTTCCGCCTCCATCGTCTTCTTGCCCAGCAACCGTTGCAGTTCCTTGATTTGCTTCAGGGCGTCGGCCAACTCCGAGGCCGGCACCACCTCTTCGCCGGCACTCACCGCCGAGAGGCTGCCATCCTGATAGAGCTTGCGCCAATGAAACAACTGATTCGGATTCACGCCATGCACGCGAGCCACCATCGAGACCGTCTTGCCCGCCTCGAGGCTCTCCCGGACCATCGCCACTTTCTCTTCAACCGACCACCGCCGCCGGCGCTCGGGCCCCGTCAATACATCCATCACTTCTTGATTGGTGTTAGTCAAAAACACAGTCATATGCCTACCCGCTATTGTAAGTGGGAGACTGTGTCCGGACTTTCAGGGGGCCGTTCCAGTTGTCGCTGCAAGCGCTGCGCAATATCGGGAGCTTTTATTTGTTATTCAATCGGGGAAATTAAAAATGAAGTTAATTATTAAAGTTGTTTTCGGGGTTTTGATGGTGTCCTCACTGTTCGGCTGTGCCGTATCGGTCGCGCCAGGAGAGGGCGCGCAAAAAATCTCGGACGCGTCCCAGGAGTCATTGAAGCAGCAATTCGTGGTCGGCACCGCGACACGCGATCAAGTTGTTGAACAACTCGGCGCGCCATCGTCCAAGTCCACCGCTGGTAGCTATGAAATCTGGACCTATCGGTATGTTAGGCGAGCAGCGGTCGGCGTCGTGTTCGTTGGGATACCGGTAGGCACTACGAAGACGGCAACGTTCTATTTCGACAGCGCGAGTGGCGTGTTGAGCAAGATGGAGTTCGAATCGCACACGGGTTGACCGGTCGAGTCCGCAACGGGGGCGAGAAGATTCGGCGCCTCCCGAAAGAGCGGCACAGCAAGAGATCGGTGCCGGGATGCTGTGAATGGCATTTCGGCGAATCTGTCGAAGCCAAACGGTCAACGAGGTACGGCCAATATGTACAAGCGATAGGCGTATGTCCGGCGCAAACGTGAGCGTGGGCGGGCTTGAAATCGTCGAGATGCTGCATGCAGGACCGACGTTCAACTTGCCCTTAAATGCCTTCATATCGGTGGATTATTTCAAAAATTGCCTTTACCGTAACACATGCCTTCATGCAATCAACTCAGTATGCCAACGCTCGAGAGATGAGTATGTTACCTAAATTGAATAAACGATCGAATCGAAAGCCGTACCGGCCGATTGTCTATACGGCGTTCAGCGTGATTTTGTCCGCCTGCACATGGAATACGGTTGTGAATGGCGGAAATCGACCAGCGCAGATTACTCCTTACGACACCGCGCTTACCGGCAATAACGTCGAGAAACTTCCGGTATTCTTCGGAAGGTATCGCATCGTCGACGGCTCGCTTGGACCTGACATTGCGCTGCTCGAAATCTCGCCAAGCGAGTATGGCAAGCCAGTGTTTGCGTTCCTGAATGGCACCGGTGTCGCGGTGCAAAAGAGCAGCCCGCACGCGTGCACGATCGAAACAGGCGTGGCAAGCCTCGACGGTTCGATCATATGCGGAGAAAACGCATATTTTCAAACGTCCCCGTACCTTGCCTTGCATTCCGCTATCCATATGAAGGGGCACAGCGACGACGAATTTTTTGGGATATCCGAGCGCGGTATTGTACCATTCAAGCGCAATTGGTATTCATTTAGCGTGAAGTGGTTTTATCACGATCGGACTCACTACAGTGTGCTGGAAAAGTTGGACTGAATCGAGCGTGTTCGACAACAACATACGCCGATTTGCGGCTTTGCCTTTGTCTGGCCGTCGACGATCAAACTTTTCGGGATTCTTGGCCTCGGCAAGGCGCAAGTCGCCTACGCGAAGGTCAACCTGGACATCGTCGATACAACGACATCGAAAGTGATCGTATGGAGCCAGAGTCTGAACCGCCACCGTCCGATGTTGCCAGAAAGGCGTGTCATCTTCCGCCATATAGGAGCCACTGGGCTTCCGGCATAAAGGAGCCGGGACGTTTTCGGCATAAAGGAGCCACTGCGTTTCCGGCATATAGGAGCCAGTCGATTTCCGGCATATAGGAGCCAGGAGCCAGGGCAGGAATCGAGCATCTCGATCGTGATGCTCATCGCAGGCTTAACTTGTGGGGCGTGATCCCCCAAGGGAGGCTGCGATGGGCCGACGGAGAATCGAGATGCATCAATATCGCCAGGTTCTCGTGCGCATGCGCCACGGGGATTCCGAGCGCGAACTGGCGCGCTGTCGCTATATGGGCCGACGCAAGCTCGCCGCACTGCGAGAGTTGGCCGAACAACGAGGCTGGCTCAAGCCCGATGCGCCGTTACCGGATGACGCCGAGATCGCCGCGGCGCTCGGCCCGCCGCACAAGGCTAGGTCCACCGTCTCGGGGCTCGAGGTCCACCGCGCATTGATCGCCTCATGGATCGAGCAGCAAGTGCCCGGCACCGCGATTCTGGCCGCTTTGCGGCGTGAGCACGGCTACACCGGCAGTTATTCGTCGGTTTATCGCATGATCGTTTCGATCAACGCGGACCGTCCGCCCGAGGCCACCGTGCCGCTCAGCTCTGCGCCCGGCGAAGCGGCGCAGGTCGATTTCGGTGCCGGCCCGATGCTGCCCGACGCCGACGGCGTGCTGCGGCGCACGTGGGCGTTCGTGATGACGCTTGCCTTCTCGCGACATCAGTACGTCGAGTTCGTCTGGGACCAGACGGTCGCAACTTGGCTCGGGTGCCATCGTCGCGCCTTCGAATGGTTCGGCGCCGTGCCCACGCGCGTGATCATCGACAACCCCAAGTGCGCGATCACGCGTGCCTGCGCTTACGACCCTGTCGTGCAACGCGCCTACGCGGAATGCGCGGAAGGGTACGGTTTCCGGATCGATCCCTGCCCGCCGGCGGACCCGCCCAAGAAGGGCATCGTCGAAGCCGGCGTCAAATACGTAAAAGGCAACTTCCTGCCGCTGCGCCAGTTCCGCGACTTCATGGATCTGAACGAGCAGGCTCGTCACTGGGTCATGCATGAAGCGGGGCGTCGCATCCACGGTACAACACGCAAAGTACCGCTCGATTTGTTCGAGATCGAACGGCCACTGATGCGCGAGCTGCCAGCCGTCGCCCCCGATCTGGGCACCTGGCACAAGGTCTCGGTTCACCGAGACTGCCATGTCGCCCATCAGCGCGTGCTGTATTCCGTGCCGTTCTCGTTGGTCGGCAAACGGTTGTGGCTGCGTGCAACGGATGCTTCGGTTTGTATCTACGACGATTACCGACTGGTCGCTTCGCACGTACGCGGCCGCCGCCCCGGCGATCGGCTTACCGTGCGCGACCACCTGCCGCCCGAGGCGCGCGCGTTTCTCGCTCACGATCGGCAGTGGTGTCTCGAACAAGCTACGCGCGTGGGGCCGGCTTGCGCCGAGCTCATCGAACTGCTGCTGGCCGATCACATTCTCGAACGCCTGCGTGCGGCGCAGGGCGTCATGCGGTTGCAGAAGCCCTACGGAGCTTCGCGCCTGGAAGCGGCGTGCGCTCGGGCGCTCGCACACGCCAGTCCCTTCTATCGGACCGTCAAGACGATCCTTGTCGGCGGCTTCGATCAGCAACCACTCACCGATTCGAACGAACACATCCATGCGCCCAGCGCGCGTTTCGCCCGCGACGCCCAGTCTCTGTTTGCCCCCGACGCCCACGTGCGTCACTGACCCAGGAGATGGCCATGCAACCCATGCCAGCCTTGACCCCACATCTGAAGCAACTGCGCCTGTCCGGCATCCTCGACTCGCTGGAGGCGCGCAATCGCCAAGCGATCGACGCGAAGCTCTCTTACGTCGACTTCCTCGCGCTGCTGATCGAAGACGAAGTCGCCCGGCGCGAGCAGAAGAAGTTTGCGTTACGCATGCGACGCGCCGCCTTCCGCACCAGCAAGACGCTGGAGCAATTCGACTTCGATCGGCTACCGCAGTTGAACCGTGCCCTGGTACACGATCTGGCCGGCGGTCGTTACCTGGGCGAGCACGCACCCGTGCTCATCGTCGGGCCCTGCGGTACCGGTAAAAGCCATCTGGCGCAGGCCCTCGGCCATTGCGCCGTGCGCCAGGGAGTCGACGTGCTGTTCACCACCTGCACCCAGCTCACAACGAGCTTGAACGCAGCACGCGCCACCGGCGCCTACGAGCGTCGGCTCGCCAGCTTAATGCGCGTCGAATTGTTGATCATCGATGACTTCGGGCTCAAACCGCTTCGTCCGCCCGCCGACGAGGATCTGCATGAACTGATCGCCGAGCGTTACGAGGCGGCCTCCACCATCGTGACGAGCAACCTCGATCTGACCGAATGGGATCAGGCGTTTCCAGCTAACCGCTTGCTGGCCTCGGCTACGCTCGACCGCCTGCGTCACAACGCCTACTGCCTCGTGCTCGATGGGCACTCATATCGCAGCCCGAGGCACCTGCCGGAGCATCACTTGAACCTTGCAAACGCCGGATAAACGGCACATTCTTGAACCACAAAGATGCTCGATTCTGCCCACTTCTGCTGGCGCCTATATGCCGGAAATACTCGGCTCCTTTATGCCGGAAGGTGACAAGGCGTGAATCAGCGGGCGGGCGAGCTAACGATTGATGCCTTGGTGGACATGCTGCCCCGCATTGGCAAACCGGTCAAAGTCGTCGCGGGCTGAAGCGTTGTTGCGAAGCGGTCCCGAAATCCCGGCGGGCGGCCAGGATCGGTCGCGAAGATTCGAGTGAGCCCAACGATGTCGATGCTTTTCGCTTGATTCAGTATCGGAGCACCCGTTGAAATGGGGCAACGGCTCTTGCCGAGCCGACGCGAAGGGCGAGCGCTGTGAAGTAATTCGCTGGGCCGTGGCGGCGGGATGGCAGACAGCGAATGTCTCCGCATAGACGAGTCGTGTCTTTCTCCACGCCCACCTCGTGCGTCGGCGAGCGGGATTTGGGGATGCTTTCGGCACGCGAGCAACGTGAGATCCGCATTTTCAGGGTGCAATCCAGTGAGCGTTACTTGTTCCTATATCGCGCGAAGAACGGCGAGGCGCTCCCGCGGCGTGGCCAAGATACGCTTCGTGCCGATGAAAGTGCGGTTCTGCGGGCTGGTGCCGATCGGTTCGCACTACAAACGGAGACATTCAGAAGGTGGCGAGCGGCATTGATCGCATCGAGGCTTGACCGCCTGGCCTTCGGGCATATCGGTGATGCACAGACGGTGGGGGAAGGGATCAGCGAATTGCGCATCCACTATGGGCCGGGGTATCGCATTTACTTCCAGAGACGGAGCAATACGATTATCGTGTTGTCGTGCGCGGGAACGAAGAGCAGGCAAGCGAAAGACATTGAGACAGCAAAGCGCCTGGCGAAGGAGATGGCAGAGTGAATGGCCAAACAGCTAACGACCTATGACCCTGCCGAGGACTTAGGCAGTGAGGAAGCGATGGCGGTGTTCATCGCTGAGGCGTTCGAGACGAACAATGCGGCCTATATCGCGCATGCACTCGGGGTGGTAGCCCGTGCTAAGGGGATGGCCCAGATTGCAGGGCAGACGGGGCTGTCTCGCGAGCAACTGTATCGTTCATTCAGCGATCAAGGCAACCCGACCCTGAAGCCGATGCTGGCGGTGCTGAACGCGTTGGGCTTGGCACTGACAACGAGGGTTGCCCATGCGTGACTGGGCGCAAGCATGAAGCGCCGTTTCATCGACGGCATCGCCATTGAACAAGGTAGCGACAATCCGCATGCGGAACTTGGCTACTCGCGGGCCGACGAGATACTCATCAAAGCCGGACTGACGCATGGGATCAGCTAAATCATCACCAGCCGGCGTCTGACGTAGCAGCGAGCGGCCGAGTTGCTGGGAATGCCGCAATCCAAACTCTCCGAGATGTTGCGCGGCAAGTTCGGAGGCGTCAGCCAAGCCACGATGATCGAGTGTCTGAATGGTCTAGCGCGCGACGTCGAGATTGTGGTCAAGAATGCCGAACGACGCCCGCTTGAGCATACGCATGTTGTGGTGGCTTAAATTCGGCGTCATCCATCGTCTATGGCCCGGACCAGCCAGCCGCGCTGAGGCGCGGCACGACCGCCGCAAACAACTCGTCGACGCTGTGAACCTTATAACGAATGGCGCTGAGACGCGATCGCCAGTCGAACTCAGGCCGCCCGCCATTGCTGGCACAAAACTATCCCGTCTTTTTCACCTGAAAAAACCAGCGGCGGGTTTTGCTGCGTGACGTCATCGATCTGAGCGATCTCCCATGAATCTGCTCGATACCGGTGCGCTGGGCAACACTGGCCGAGCTGATCTCGCTCATGATCGTCGCGGCTTGCTTCACGCTCTGGGGCGATCCAGACGGCTTCTCAGATGGCAAGCGCGTCGCGGCAGGCGCATGGCGACGCGCGCTTGACGGCGTTGGCTGCCGCAACCACCGCGCTGGCCGCGAAGAATGCCAACGATGCAACGGGCGGCGGAGATCCCGCAACAGCTGCGAAGGCATCGGCATCAATATTTCGCTGGGTACGAGCAAAAGCGACTGTCAATCGCAAGCGCAATCGAGTACGGCCGTGGGCAGCACTGTGTCGCGTGGCGGGAACGTGACGATCGCGGCAGCCGGCGCAGGCAAAAATAGCAATATCAATATCGTTGGCAGCACGATTTCTGCGGGCAAGGACGCGGTGCCAATGCTGAATGGGCGTTCCAACGGCGAGGTCAACGCCAAAAAGCGACCCGGCCGGTGCTTCAGCGCTATCAGCGTTACTTGTTCCGATTTCAAAAGAAAGACGGCGGGGCGCTCTCGAGGGGCAGGCAAGATGTGCGCCGCGTGTCCGGGAAGATGTGGTTCGGGTGGATGGTGCGCCCGCCAAATCCATATCCAACGGCTCAAGCAGGATAAAAAGATTGCTGCGAACCGCTATCGTGCGGCGTTCCGAGAAAGGAGGGAGCGGAAATGAGCAAAGTAGACACGCGTGTCCGCCATGTGACGAAGCCAGGCGCGACCTTGTTTGCCGATTTGGGCTTCGCGCCCGAGGAGGCGAGGCTGTATCAAGAGTAGTCGCGGGCGCTAATCAGTCAAACGCTGGCACTCAAGGAGCAGCTTATGAGTGAGCCGCCTTCGTGGATCGAGGATCACCCGAAGTCGGTTGTTCAAGCGGGTGTACGGGCAGAAGAAAGTGCTATTCGGGTAAAGGAGAACCGAGTAATGGACAGGTCGTATCGCAGTAACGAGATCTACCGGTCAACGGGTCGGCAAGATAGGTGTATCCTACAACCCATGCCTACCAATCTCTCCCCCATCGAATCGGAATTCGCCACGGTCGAAGAGGCCGAGGCGCACGACCGCTGGTTCCGTGCGGAGATTGAGGCTGCGCTACGCGAGGCTGATGCGCCTGGCGCGGTGTTTGTTCCCCATGACGAAGTGATGGCCGACATGGAGGCCATCATCCACGAGGCAGAGTTCCGACTTGCAGCTAAACGGTCCTGACGGCCCGATCCAGCCGACTCGACCGGATAACGCTAATGCTGCCTATCGTCTGGCTTCCCGCCGCGCGTCGTAATCTTGCTGCGATCCTTGGTTTCATCGCCGAACACAATCCTGCAGCCGCGCGTCGTATCAAGAACGTCATCGAGGACTCGGTGTTGCCGCTGGCCGAGCACCCCTATCTGTTCCGCACCGGGCGCGTGGCGGGTACGCGCGAGGTCGTTGCGCACCCGAACTATGTCATCGTCTACCGCGTGATGGGCACAGCTGTGCTTGTGCTTCGTGTGCTTCACGCGCGTCAGCAATATCCAACGACGAGCGTTGCGCAGTAACGGTGTGCTTCCTTAGCCGGCTACCGACGCGGTGACGGATCTACGAAGCAATTTTGCGAGATGACGCTGAACGTGAGCCGAGCGTTGAGCATTGATGCATCAATGCCACAAAACTACCCCACCTTTTTCACCTGAAAAATCTTGACGGCCTCAGCCAGCGTTTGCGACTGCTCCTGCAGCGAGCCCGCAGCCGCCGAGGCTTCTTCGACCAGCGCCGCGTTTTGCTGCGTCACGTTATCGATCTGAGCGATTTCCCCATGAATCTGCTCGATACCCGTGCGCTGAGCAGCACTGGCCGAGCTGATCTCGCCCATGATCGTGGCCGCTTGCTTCACGCTCTTCACGATCTCTTCCATCGTCTGGCCTGCCACGTCGACGAGTTTCACGCCCGATTCGATCTGCTCGACCGATTTGCTGATGAGCTCGTTGATTTCCTTCGCTGCCGTGGCACTGCGTTGCGCGAGCGCGCGCACCTCGGTCGCGACCACGGCAAAGCCTCGGCCTTGCTCCCCCGCGCGCGCTGCTTCAACGGCCGCGTTCAAAGCAAGAATGTTGGTCTGAAACGCGATGCTGTCGATTACGCTGATGATGTCGCCGATCTTCGTCGCGCTCGAGTTGATATCGCTCATCGTGGCCACCGCGTCGCGCATCGTGCGGCCGCCCTGTGTCGCGACCTCGCTTGCCTGCGCCACCAGTTCGTTCGCTTGCTTCGCATGTTCGGCGTTGTGCTTGACGGCATCGGTCAGCGCGGCAACCGAATGCGCGGTGCGTTGCAGACTCAACGCCTGCTGCTCCGTGCGTGTGCTCAGATCGTTGTTGCCGGCCGCGATTTCGCATGACGCCTGCGCGACGGTTTCCGCGGACAGGCGGACTTCCGCGATGGTGGACTGCAGCTTTTTGCGCATCTGGTTCAACTCGTAATTGAGCCACGCAATTTCATCGCGCCCCGGCGATTCGATTTTGGTCGACAGATCGCCGCCGGCAATCCGGCCCACCGTTGCAACGACGTTTTCCACCGGCACTCGGATGCTCCGGCGTATACCCCAGCCGAGCAGCATACCGGCGGCAACCGATGCGGCGGAGACGGTCGCTACCACAGGCAACAGTGCGCGGACAGTGTCGCGCTCACCACCCAACGCGGCCATGATCGCCCAGACGGCCGCGCCGCCCGTCAGCAAAACGAGCGCGATCATGACCGCGAAGCCCGCCACGATGCGGGTGGTCAGGCGGTAATTCGAAAGTTTGAGCATCGTTGCCTCGACACGTCCTTGAGCGAAATGCATGTTTCGGGCTCGGCGCGCGGTACGCGGCGAGAGCGATCGGCGCGGCTCGCCGTTGTACGTATTTACGGCGGCGCAGGCAGGCGCCGCGCACCCGGGTTTACACCGGGGAAGCAACAGACTTTCAGCGTTTTTTGGGCGCATCGATAAGCGATCGTTTAGGCGTACGACGCTTACGGCTCGGCGTGCGCCGGGGTACCCGCGGGCTCAGCGCTGCAACAGGAACCCCAGCACCGCGTCGCGGAATTCCCGTGGACGCTCGATATTCGGCAAATGCACGGTGGGCAGCGCGACGAGTTGCGCGCCCGGAATCGTCGCGGCGATCAGCTCGCCATGGCTCGCCGCGGTGACGGTATCGTCGCGCCCTGTAATGACGAGCGTCGGCCGTTCGATGAGCGCCACGGTTCTACGCAAGTCCGCATCCCGCACCGCTGCCAACGAGGCGGCGATGCCGTGCGGATTCATCGCGAGCAACATTTGTCGGAACCTTTCGACAGACGGTTCGCAGTCGTTCAGCATCGACGAAGGAAACCAGTTGCGCAAGAATGTCTCGGCCGTCTCGGCGATATTGGCGGGCTCGCGCACCGACGCGATGCGCGCATCGATCTGCTCGGCAGGCCCCAAATAAGCCGACGTATTGCTCAGCACGAGCAGATCGATGCGCTCGGGCACATGAATGCCAAGCCACTGGCCGACGAATCCTCCGAGCGAAAGCCCGAGGAAATGCGCGCGTTCGATCCCGAGCTTGTCCATCATCTCCACGACGTCGCGGCCGAGCCGTGGCAGCGGGTAGGCACCGGCCGGCACATCGGATGCGCCGTGACCGCGCATGTCGTACCGAAGCACACGAAAATGCTCGGCGAACTCCGGAACGTCGTCTGTCCACATCTCCAGTGCGGTCCCGATCGAGTTCGATAGCACCAACACCGGGGAGTGCGGTTGGCCGTCGAGGCGATAAGCGACCCGCGTGCCGTCGCCGAGCGTAAGAAAGGATCGTTCTTCCATCGTAAAAGCTCCTTCGAGTAAGTGATCGGGATCGCTGCCCGAGCATGCGTTCCAGCGTCTCGAGCACGGTGCAGCGCTGCGGCAAACATTGCCGTCGAAGAGAGCCTAGTTGCGGAGAGCGCGAAAAGATATTACAAAGTTCAGAACATCTTTGTAATGTCATTTCGATCAGGGAACAGCATCGACATGTACGAGTTCACACTGCACGATTTGCAATGTTTCAACGCGGTCATTGAAGCGGGCGGTTTTCAAGCCGCCGCGACGCAACTGAACCGCTCGCATCCGGCGGTCTTTGCCGCGGTGGCGCGGCTCGAGCGCCAACTGAATGTCGCACTGTTCGATCGCAGCGGATACCGTGTCCGCCTCAGCGCCGCGGGACGCGCGTTTCATCGGCGCGCGCAGCCGCTGCTGCGCGAATTCGAAACATTGCGTCAATACGCGACGCAATTGGCGATGGGTGAGGAAAGCGAGCTCGACATCGTGATCGGCGATGTCTGTCCGCGCGAGGCCGTGCTTGCATTGCTCGGTGGATTTTTCAGCCGCTATCCGGGCACACGGCTCAACCTGCATTTCGAAACGGTGGGCGGTCCCATCGAAAGGCTGCTCGACGCAGACGCCGACTTGATCGTTCATCGCATCGACAAGACGGATGCCCGCATCGAATGGATCGATTTGTGCAAGGTGCAATTCGTACCGGTCATCGCGCCCGGTGTACTTCCGGAGCCTTTGCCGCGCGCGCTGCGGCCCGAGCAGCTACGCGAGCTGACGCAGTGCGTGATGCGCGACACGGCGCGACATACTCCGCAGCAGGAATACTTCACGATCGAAGGCGCGCATCGATGTACGGTGGCCGATCAATCGATGAAAAAGGAGATCATCCTGCAAGGCCTCGGCTGGGGACATCTGCCGCGCTTTCTGATAGAGAACGAACTGCAAGAAGGCAAGCTGCGGTCGATTGCCGGACGCTATTTACCCGGCGCAACGGAGGAGGTGGTCGCGGCGCGACGCCACGATCGCCCGCATGGCCCGATTGCCGAACGCCTCTGGCGCTACTTGCGCCAGGAAGCCGGCCATTGGCGCCGGTCGCTCGCGCTCGCGGCGCACGATGCCGCCGTATGAAGTCAGCTTGTGACGGAACGCATAATCGATCGCCGCAACGAGCCCGTGCTCGGCGTTGGGCTCGGCGGCGCCGCGTAGCGTGGCGCATTCCTCGACGGCGAGCAACGGCGCTATCTGCCGCATCCGCAGGCGGTTCAGCAGTTGAGGGGTGGGATCGCCTCCGCCGATGGCGCCCAAGCTGATTACCTGTGGTTATCAATTCATCAATAGTTTTCAATTTACGGAAGTAGAGCGTCTACCTAGCATCAACCCTGGAATCGCGCCCTCCGCGCCACGCGGCCTGTTTTCAAGGAGATCAACGGATGACGATCGAACACCCCGCCCCGCAGTCACGGGCGAGCGTATCAGAGGTTGCGGCATGACGAGCGCTGCGCATCTGCCCGTCGTCGCACTGACATTGGGCGATCCGGCCGGTATCGGCCCAGAGCTGATCGCGAAACTGCTGGCGCGCCCGGACGCGACCTCACGCGCGAACATCGTGCTCATCGGAGACCCATGGCTCTGGCAGGAAGGGCAGCGCGTCGCGGGCGTCCAAGTGGAAGTCGACCCTATCGCCTCGCTTGCCGATGCACGTCTTCGCACTTCGACGTCGCGCCCCGCATGGGTCGCTATCGATACCGTCGACCGAGCCGAAGTGGTCTACGGCGAAGCGCGCGCCGTCGGCGGCGCTTCGGTGCTGCGAGTGCTGGATCAGTGTATGGACGCGACGCTTGCGGGTGTCGTCGATGCGATCTGCTTTGCACCGCTCAACAAACATGCGATGAAGCTAGGCGGGCTGGCTCACGAGGACGAGTTGCACCACTTCGCGGAATACCTGGGCGTGCGGCACTACTTCTGCGAGTTCAATACGCTCGGCGATCTGTGGACGGCGCGTATCTCCTCGCATGTCCCGCTGAAAGACGCGGCCAGCTATCTGAGCATCGAGCGCATCACGCAGGCGGCCGAGCTCATTTACCGGTCCTTATTCGCGAACGGCATCGCCGCACCGAAAGTCGCCATCGCCGCATTCAATCCGCACGGCGGCGACGGCGGCGTGTGCGGTCGTGAGGAACTCGAGATCATCGGTCCCGCCGTTCGTGCATTGCAAGCGCGTAGTTGGCCGACCGACACGCCGTTTCATGGCCCGTTCCCCGCGGACACGATCTTCCTCAAGGCACAGGCCGGCGAATATCACGCGATCGTCACGATGTACCACGATCAAGGCCAGATCGCGATCAAGCTCATGGGCTTCTCCCGAGGCGTCACCGTTCAAGGCGGATTGCCAGTGCCCATCACGACGCCGGCGCACGGCACGGCATACGACATCGCTGGGTGCGGCCGCGCCGATGTCGGCGCGATGTGGCAGGCGTTTCAGATCGCATGCCGCATGGGAGCGGCGCATCGGCAATCGGCTGTCGTGGATTGATCGAGGGCGACCACGAACCCACGACCTGGGGTACTTGACGCCGATCGATGCGCCGAACGGCATTCGAACGGCGCTCGCCCGGCGAACGGCGCCGCTGACAAAAAGACATGACGTAGTACAGGAGACAGACAATGAATTCGTTGAACCCGGCCGATAGCACGGCCAACCCTGCCGCGAACGCGGCCTATGAAGCCGATGCGGCGATGCCGCGTCGCCGCTGGCTGCGCGTGATTCCGCCGCTGCTGCTCGCTTGCGTCATCTCGTACATGGACCGCGTGAACATCGCCTTCGCGCTGCCTGGCGGGATGAACGCCGAGCTTGGCATGGACGCGACGATGGCCGGTCTCGCCGGCGGGATCTTCTTTTTCGGCTACCTGTTCCTGCAAATCCCCGGTGGCTATCGCGCGGCACTTGGCGGGGGCAAGAAGTTCATCGCATGGTCGCTCGTCAGTTGGGCCGCGCTCTCGGGGATGACGGGGCTCGTCACGCACACATGGGAGCTGCTGACGCTACGTTTCCTGCTCGGTGTTGCGGAGGGCGGCATGCTGCCGGTCGTGCTGACGATGGTCTGCAACTGGTTCCCCGATCGTGAACGCGGACGCGCCAACGCCATGGTCATCATGTTCGTGCCGCTCGCCGGCATGATCACCGCGCCGTTGTCGGGTTACATCCTGGCGACATACGACTGGCGCCATCTGTTCTTCAGCACGGGCGCGCTGTCGCTGCTGTTCCTTGGTGTCTGGCTGCTGTTTGCCGACGACGGCCCCGAGACGGCCCGCTGGATCTCGCCGCGCGAAAAGGCATACATTCTCGACGCGCTGCGCGCCGAACGCGAAAGCGCCGAGAGCGCGGGCGCGTTGCCTTCGACGTCGTTTCGAAAGGTGATGGGCAATCCGACGATCTGGCTGCTGATCGCGGTCAACTTCTGCTACCAGTTCGGCATCTACGGCTACACGATGTGGCTCCCCACGCTGCTGAAGAACCTTATGCATACGGGCATGGGCAAGGTGGGGCTACTCGCGATGCTGCCTTATATCGCGATGATCGTGGGCATGTTCGCAACGTCGTACCTGTCCGATCTGACCGGCAAACGGCGTCTGTTCGTGCTGCTTCCGCTTGTCGGCTTCGCGGCCTGCCTCGCGCTGTCGGTACTGACACGATCGACGATGTCCGTTTCCTTTGCGTTCCTCGTCGGCTGCGGGTTCTTTCTCCAAGCCGCGGCGGGCGTATTCTGGGCAATTCTGCCCAAGCTGTGCACTCGCGAAACGGCGGGCGGCGCACGCGGCCTGATCAACGCATTGGGTAATCTGGGCGGTTTTTGCGGGCCCTATGCGGTGGGTGTGCTCACCCAGCACCTCAGCTCGGCCGCCGGCGTGTACAGCCTGGCGGTGACGCTGGCGATCGCCGGCTTGCTCTCGATGGCGCTGCCGAAGCGCTGCGAAGCGTGACGCAAGTCTGGGCCCCGATCCGATCGATACCGCGGCGCCGCGCTCATGCGTGCGGCCGCGACGCAATCACCTGAGGACAAGGCTTCACCATGAACGATATCCTGCTGCTGGTGCAAAAATGTGCCCATACGTTCAGCTTCTACGATCTCGAAACGAAAACGGCGCTCAAGCATATCGTCCTGCCGGCTTTTCCCCACGAGTTCACAGTGGCTGCGAGCGGCCGCCATGCGTACGTCGGCATCTTCGGGATCGAAACCGCGTGGACGCGCGGCGAGCAGGGCGATCACCGGATTGCCGAAATCGATCTGGGAGAGCGCAGACTCACGCGCATGCTCGATCTATGGCCGTACTTTAGGCCGCACGGCATGGCGAGCGACAGCGAGGGGCGCCTGTATGCGATGAGCGAGGCAAACGACATGCTGCTCATCTTCGATCGTCCCGGCGATCAGGACGTGCCGAACATGGCGGTGCCGTCGGGCGGCGTGAAGACGCACCTGGTGACGCTGACGCGCGAAGCGAACAGTGCATACGGAGTCCATCTGCTGTCGAACACGGTCACGCGGTTTCATCCGCGCGATGCAACGGTTACACCGCGATCCGTGATGCCGGGGCCGCGGCCCGAGGGCAATGCGTTGTCGAGCGACGAGCGCACGCTTTACGTCGCGAACCGCGGCGATGACACGCTCGTTGCAATCGACACTGAAACGATGACCTGCGGGCGCCGTGTGAAAACGCGCAGCGATCCGAATCGCATCTACCGCACGACCGCACAGGATGGCCGCGATCTGCTGCTGCTGACCAATTCGGGAGATCGATCGGTTTCGGTTTTCGACGCAACGCAGCTCGAGGAAATCGAGCGGATCGCGCTGCCGGCGAACCCGACCGCGCTGTCGTTCCATCCCTCGCGACGAGCGGCTTATATCTCGTTCCAGGACGATCACGTCCGCGAACTAGACATGACGAGCTGGCGTTTCGTGGGAGAAATGCCGACGCTGCGCGAGCCGGACGCATCGTATGTGCTCGCAGGCAACCGCTGACCGGCCTATGGACGACGCACGGCCGGGTCTGCCCGATGCGATCGTCGACGCACACCATCATCTATGGCGACTCGGCGGCGACCTCAGTTATCCGTGGCTGCAGGAGGCGTATGACGCGGAGCACTTCATGCTCGGCCCGTACGATGTGTTGCGCCGCGACTTCGGCGTGCAAGAGTTTCGCCGCGCGGCCTGCGGTGCGCCTATTGTGGCAAGCGTGCACGTGGAAGCGGAATGCGCACGCGCCGACGCGCTCACGGAGACGCATTGGCTGCACGAAGTCGCGGCGCGGCACGGCCTTCCGTCGGCCGTTGTCGCATGGGTCGACCTGCTGGCCGACGATGCCGGCGAGCGTATCGCCGAGCAGGCTCGCTATCCGCTCGTGCGCGCCGTGCGCTTCAAGCCTCTCACATCGTCCATGCCCGCCGAGAGGATCCGCGGTCCGGGCACACTGAACGATCCGCGATGGCCGCGTGCCCTCGAACGGCTGCGCTCTCACGGACTAGGGTGGGACTTGCGCGTGCCGTTCTGGCATCTGGAAGAAGCGGCCGCTCGATTGGCAGATGCGCCCGCACTCGATGTGATGCTCGAACATGCCGGATTGCCGTGGGATCGAACTGAAGGGGGCCTCGCGCGTTGGCGGCGCGGCATGGCGGCGCTGGCCGCGCACCCGCGCGTCTCGGTGAAGTTGTCGGAATTCGGATTGCGCAATTCGGCATGGAACGAGACGGAAAACCGGCGGATCATACGGGACACGATCGAGACGTTCGGCGTCGAGCGGTGCATGTTCGCGAGCAACTTTCCGGTGGCTGGGCTGCGCATCGCCTACCCGGCACTCGTGTCGACCTTCGCCGCCGCGCTGGCGGACATGGGACTCGACGAGTGCGCGCGCCGTGCAGTCTGGCATGACAACGCGGCCCGGATCTACCGGCTCGACCTCAACCCGCCGCGCCATGCCTCGGCCGCATCAGCACCTTGATCGAATCGAGCGAGTTGGCCACCTTGATTGCTTCGTCCCACTCTTCGAGCGCGAAACCGTGCGTGACGATACCCTTCGATGTGACGAGCCCGCGCGCCAGCAGGTCGATGGCAATGGGGTAGCAGTAGGGGCCCAGATGCGCGCCGCGCACATCGAGCTCCTTACGATCGCCGATGATCGACCAGTCCACGCTGGCATCGGCGCCGAATACGGAGAACTCGACGAATCGCCCGAGCTTGCGGATCAGATCCAGGCCCTGCGTAACCCCTGAAGGCGAACCGGTCGTCTCGATGTAGACATCGCAGCCGTATTGATCGGTGATCGACCGAACGATGGCGAGCGCGTCTTCGCGCGTCGGATTGATCGTGATATCGGCCCCGTATTCGCGCGCAAGCGCGAGCCGATCGTCGACGAGATCGATGACCACGAGCTTTTTCGGCGTCTTCAAATGCGCGACTTGCACCATCATCAAGCCGAGCGGCCCCGCACCGGCAATGACGACGACATCGTCGAGCTGGATATCGCCGCGGTTGACGGTATGAATCGCGCAAGCGAGCGGTTCGATGATGGCCGCGTCCTCGAGCGAAATGCCAAGAGGAATCTTGTGCACGATCGCGGTGGGCGGAATGCGCATATATTCGGCCATGCCGCCGTCGGCCACTTCGCGCTGAAAGCCGAAGATATTATGGATTTCGCACATCCAGTATTGGCCCGATTTGCAATAACGGCATTTCCCGCAAGGCACGATCTGTTCGGCGATCACGCGATCGCCCTCGGCGACGCCGAAGTGCTCGGCCGCACCGTCGCCCAACGCCTCCACGTAACCAAAAAACTCGTGCCCCGGAATGACGGGCGCCTTCACCCAGGGGCTCGGGCCGCCCCAGAACATCTTGGCGCCCGAGTAGCATTTGCAGTCGCTCGCGCACACGCCGCACGCGGCGATGCGTATGACGAGTTCATTGGGCCCCGGCTGCGGCCGCGCCACCCGTTCGACGCGGTAGTCCTTCGGGGCGTGGCAGACGATCGCGGTCATCTGATCTTGGGCATTCGATTCGCTCATGATGTTTGCTCTCGGCATATCGAAACGGTTAGGAGTCCTGATTCATCGTTTGGTGCATGGTGTCTGGCCGGGCTTTCTTCATCCCGCCAGAAAGCCGCCGTCCACGGCGAGGCTCGTGCCGCTCACCATCGCGGCATCGTCACCGAGCAAATACGCGATGGAGCGAGCGACCTCTTCGGGTTGCACGAATCGATCGAGCGGAATACGCGCGAGCATCGGCGCGGATTTCGCGGGATCGCTCCACGCTTTTTCAGCCATCGGGGTGAGGGTGACGACGGGGTTGATCGCATTCACGCGAATGCCATGCGCACCGAGCTCGACGGCCATGACGCGCGTGAGACCGTCGAGCGCGGCCTTCGAGGCGCAGTACGCCGCATGAAGCGGTAGTCCGATCATCGCGGAGATGCTCGACACGTTGACGATCGCGCCCGGCACGCCGCGCTCGATCATGCTGCGCGCGCAGACCTGCGCGACGATCATCGGCGCGCGGACATTGACCGCCATCGTGGTGTCGAACGCGTCGACGGTGGTATCGAGAAACGGCTGAAGCTCCACCATCCCGGCGTTGTTGACGAGCAGATCGACAGGCTGCGCCGCTTGCGCCGCGGCGCGCGCCGCATCGGCATCGGCCAGATCGACGCAGACGGTCTCGCAGCCGATCGCTGCGGCAAGCGCTTCGAGGTCGCTGCGCGTGCGGCTCGCGGCGATGACGCGCGCGCCACGCGCGGCCATCAGGCGGGCCGTGGCTTCGCCGATACCTTTTCCGGCACCCGTCACGAGCACGGTCTTGCCCGCGAACTCGCGGCTTCTGTCGAGCGCTGTCATGTCGTCGCCCTCATGGTTCGTCGATCAGCCGTCGCGCCGAGTCCTCGTCGGTGACGAGGACCGAGACGTAGCCGCCGCGCAACGCCGCGCGCGTCACGGAGAACTTCTTGGCGCCGCCGCTCACGAGCACGACGCGCTTGATGCCGCGCAGATCGTCGAGCGCAATGGCCACGGTACGGCGGTTCAATGGATGGTCGATCAGCTTGCCGTTCTCGTCCATGAAGTGGCCGAGCATGTCGCCCACGGCGCCGGCCTTGCGCAGCGTGCGCAGATCGTCGGGGTTGTTGATGCCGTAAGTGATGACGAGCGACTCGGTCAGATCGCCGACCGTCAGCAGCGCGAGATCGGCGCCGCGGGCAAGTTCATAGGTCTCGCGTACCGTCTCCTCCTGCAGGATCACATCGCGCGCCTTCTGGCTGCTGACGTAGATCGGCGCGGCGAAGAGGTAACCGTCCGCGTGGCAGAGATTCGCGAAGTCCGAGACGATATCGAAGGTATTGATGCTCGGACAGTGCGACAGGCCGCCTTGCAGCGAGACGGCGGAGATCGGTCCGTAAGCCCGTTGCGGCATCGCGCGCAAGACGGCGCGAATCGTGCGGCCCCAGCCAAGCCCGATCGTATGCCCGGGCTCGATCTGCTTGCAAAAATAGGCGGCCGCACCGATACCCAGCGCGGCCATGTTCGCCTCGTGCGTGAGACCGGTCGGCACGACGATTGCATCGGTCAGCCCGAAACGCGCGGCGAGCGCCGCCTCGAGCGACACGCACGGCGCGATGCGGCTGTTGATCGTGATCTGCACGAGACCCGATTCGCGGCTGGCGGCAAGCAGGCGGTTCACACGCACGCGGTTGCTGCCGATGCGCTGCGCGATTTCCTGCTGCGTGAGGTTGCCGACGTAGTAATGCCAGGCGACGCGCGCTTGCAGCTCTTCTTCGCTGTCTATCGATTCGTCGTCGGCGCTTGCCGGCGCGGGGGTGTCTGTCTTGCTCATGGGCAGTGCGGTGCGTCGAGGTGAATGGCGTTATTTGACCGCGCCCATGGTAAGGCCTTGCACGAGCCGGCCCGAGACGAGCAGTGCGAACACGACCATCGGCAACACGATGAGCGTGCCGGTTGCCATGATCTCGCCCCACGGCAGCTCATATCCGCTCATATAGCTCGTCGCGGCAACGGGCGACGTCACCGCGTCGGAGCGCGTCAGCACGAGCGCATAGAGCAGGTCGTTCCAGGAAAAGATGAACGCGAAAATGGCCGACACGACGATGCCCGGCATCGCGAGGGGCAGGTTGATCCGCCAGAACACCCGCCACGGCGAGGCGCCGTCGAGCCGTGCCGCTTCGTCGAGCTCGACGGGGATATTGCGGAATTGATCTGTGCAGATCCAGACCACGATCGGCAGCGAAAACGTCAGGTAAAGCAGGATCAGCACGATATGCGTATCGACGAGGTCGAGCTTCGTCGCGATCAGAAAGAACGGCACCGCCAGCACGACCGGGCTCACCATCCGGTTCGAGATGAACCAGAACCACAGGTCTTCCTTGCCGCGAAATTCGTAGCGCGCGAGTGCATAAGCGGCCGGCGTGCCGAGCAGGATCGCGAGCACGGTCGTGCTGCTCGCGATGAGCAGCGAATTGACGAGGCTACCGGCTACGTCGTGCTGAAACAGCGCATCGATGTAATGGTCGAGCGTCGGCGTAAAGATCCAGTGCGGAGGATAGGCGAGGGCATCGGCCTGGTGTTTCAGGCTCGTGGTCACCATCCAGTAAAACGGGAATACCGAAGACAGAAAAACGATCAGGAGGCCGAAAAAATGGCCGGCGCCCGCGCGCTGACGTGCGAGGCGGGCGCGCCGCGCGCGCAGCGTGACACGGCTGGAATCGGGCGTCGTCGGTGTCGTGTTCAAGCGGCCTCCCGATAGACGAAGCGGATATAAAGACGCGAAAGAACGATCGTGAGAATCAGCAGCAGCATGGCCTGCGCCGATGCCATGCCTTGATCGAAGAGCCTGAAGCCGACGCGCTGGATGTAGACGCTGATGAATTCGGTGGCTGAGCCCGGTCCGCCGCGCGTCATCGTGAAGACGGCATCGAACATCTTCAGCATGTCCGCGGAACGCAGGATCATGATGGCCGTGAGACCGGGCAGCAGGTAAGGCCGCTGCAGGTGCCAGAGAATCATGCTCCACCTCGGCGTTTCGAGCCGTGCGGCTTCCTCGGCCTCCTTGGGCACCATCGCCAGGCCTGCGAGAAAGATCAGCGCGCAAAATGGCGCCCACTGCCAGATGTCCATGATCATCACCGAGACATAGGCAAGCGTCGGATCGGCGAGCCAGTCGAGCGGCGGCACCCCGAAAAAGCTCAGCAAATAGTTGGCGACGCCGAATTGCCGATTGAAGATGAGCCGGCCGATCAGGCCGACGACGGCATACGTCGTCGCCATCGGAATGACGAGACTCACGCGGGCCGCGGCCCGCATCCACGCGAGGCCGCTGCGATGCAGCATCAGCGCTGCAAAAAGGCCGATGCCCACTTCGATCGGCAGTGTCAGGCATAAGAACAGCACGGTGCGGCCGAGCGCTTGCCAGAACGACGGATCGGTGAGCGTCGCCACGTAATTGTCGAATCCGACGAACGGGGTGCCTGATTCGACATCGGCGAGCTTGTATTGATGAAACGAGTTATAGAGCGCAACGAGCAGCGGATAGACGCCGATCGCAGCCAGCGCGAAGATGGCCGGGAACAGAAACCAGAAGGCCGGCGAGCGCGGCCACAGCCGCAAGCGCGCGGCCGCTGATCTCGTTCGTGCCGTCGTGCCTGGCACGGTCGTCTTCATCGTCTGGCTCCTCGGGTCTGACATCGTTGTGCTCGTTGCGCGCGCCGCATGCGGTTCGGCCTTATTTCAACAAAGGTTTTTTGCCGTCGTAGTAGCCGTCCTTGGCGAGGATCGCCTCCATCTTGTCGCCGATCGTCTTCGCGCCGTCCTTGACGGAGACCTGGCCCAGCATCATCTTCGTGCCCCACTCGGCGATGATTTCGGAAATGGCCGGCCACTCGGGGAAACGGGGACGATAGTCAGGCACACCGCCTTGCCACGATTCGACCATCGGCTTCACGAACGGATATTTGTCCTGTACGGCCTTGTCCTGATAGACGGCCATGCGAGCCGGCACGCCGCCCGCTTCGAGGTACGGTTTGGCCATCTGCTCGGACGTGATCCATTGAATGAACAGCCACGCTGCCGCCTGTTTTTTCGCGTTCGACTTCGCGTTGACGGCGAGCGAAAAACCGCCCAATGCAGGCTTCAGGCCGGCCGGACCGCGCGGTTCGGTAGTGATCGCCAGGCAGTTGCCGATCTTCGATTTCGACGGATCGGTCAGCGTGGGATAGAACGCCGACCACTCGGTGATCATCGCAACGCGCCCTTGGGCGAGCGCATTGACGGCTTCCGCGTGATCGAAGTCGACGATGCCCGGCGGCATGTACTTCATCAGCTTCTGGCGGTACTCGAGGCCGGCCTGCGATTGCGGCGAAAGTAAATTGGACTTGAACTTCGCATCGAGCAGCGAGCCGCCGTTCGGCCATAGCACGCGCATGAAGCTGTCGGCCGATTGCGTCTCGCCGCGGCGCGATTGCAGCGCGAACGCGTATTGGTTCTTGTCCGGGTGGGTCAGTTTGGGTGCGTAGGTGTTCAGCAGGTCATCCCATGTCTTCGGCGGCGAATCGAACCCGGCGTCCTTGAGCATGCACTTGTTGTAGAACATGAGCCCGGAGTAGTTATCGAACGGCAACCCATAGGTGACCTTGTTCCAGGTGCCGAACGAATCGAGCAGAATCGGGAAAAAGCCCTTCAGGTTCAGATTCGGGTCCGCCAGCTTGGGGTCGTCCGTGAATTTCTTGATCGGTGCGAGCCATTTGTTGTTCGCGAACTCGCCGATCCACACCACGTCGACAAGCACCACGTCTTGCGCGCCGCCGCTCGCGAAGTTGAGCACTTCGCGCTCGCGCGTGCTCTCATAGGGAATCGTCTCGAACTTGACCTTGATGCCCGTTTCCTTCTCGAACTCGGGAATCAGCTGGGCCGCGGCCTTGTACCCGGGACGATCGAGAAAGATTGCGTTGATCGTCGTACCCGAGTACGGTGCCGCCGCTTCCTTCAGCGTCCACGCATAAGTGTTCGCCGCGGCGAAGAGCGAAGCGGTCGCCAGCAACAACGTCGAGGCCTTCGGCCGAAGGAAGCGTTTGTTCATTGCCTGTCTCCTGGGATGTAGTGTGCTCGCCTCGTGCGATACACTTGTAATTTCAGTTTTACAAATGTATATTTTGACCCGAGGCACTTGTCAAGAAGAATCGATTCGAAGTTCGTGATGCGGTGCGGCGATTCCGGTACGGATCTGGACCGCGGGAGACACGCATGAGTGCAGTTCAGTTGCAGGCAATCCGCAAGACGTTCGGCGCTACGGAAGTGCTGAAGGGCATCGACATCGAAGTCGCGGACCGCGAGTTTCTCGTGTTCGTGGGGCCTTCGGGGTGCGGCAAGTCCACGCTGCTTCGCACCATCGCCGGGCTGGAGGCGGTCGATTCGGGCCGCGTGCTGATCGGCGAGGAGAACGTGACAGACCTCGAGCCCTCGCAACGTGGTGTCGCCATGGTGTTTCAGTCGTACGCCCTCTATCCGCATATGTCGGTGTACGAGAACATCGCGTTCGGCCTGCGTATGCTCAAGTTGCCGAACGACGAGATCGAGCATCGCGTGCGTCGCGCGGCGGAGATTCTGCAGATCGGACAGTTACTCGAACGCCGCCCGCGCGCGCTCTCGGGTGGGCAGCGTCAGCGTGTGGCGATAGGGCGCGCCATCGTGCGCGAGCCGAAGGTCTTTCTTTTCGACGAACCGCTCTCGAACCTCGATGCTGCGCTGCGGGTGCAGATGCGGCTCGAGCTGATCAAGCTGCACAAGCAGTTGAACGCAACGATGATCTACGTCACGCACGATCAGACCGAAGCCATGACGATGGCGGACCGCATCGTCGTGCTCAACCATGGCCTGGTCGAGCAAATCGGCTCGCCGCTCGAGCTTTATCGCCAGCCGCGTAACCGCTTCGTGGCCGGTTTCATCGGCTCGCCCAAGATGAATTTCCTGGACGTGCGCGTGGTTTCCGCCGAAGGCCGCAGTGTCGCGGTGGAACTGCCGGGCGGCGCGTCGCTGGCATTGCCTTTCGATGCTAACGGCGTGCGCGCCGGCGAAACGTTGACGCTCGGCATTCGCCCCGAGCATCTGCTCGAACAGGACATGGCGGGCGCAGAGGGTGCGTTCGCGGGTGAAGTGATGGTCATCGAGCATCTTGGCGGAGAAACGCTGCTGCATCTGCGTCTGGCGGACGATCGAACGATTCAGCTCAAGGGTTCGGGCGAGTCCAAGGCCGTGGAGGGCCAACGCATTGCGGCAGGCTTTGCGATTCGCCATGTGCATCTGTTCGCGCAAGACGGTCGGGCACTCGTCAATACGCGCTCGATGGCCGAGCAGGCCGCCGCGTGAGACGTCAATTCGGCATGGCCGGCGAACGCCCGAGCGCGTGCCACGGGCGCGGCCGGCCGTTGCCGTCAGACGGGCGTTTCGAGGTAGGCGGGGTACCGTGGACTCGATCCGTTGGGCGGCGCCACGACCCGGTTGCCTCGAACGACTTTGACGCGCTGCTCGTCAGGCAGCTTGGAGCGGCCCCCGGTGGCTTCACGAAGCAGCCGGTCGAAGAAGCCGATTCCCTCGTGCGCCGCGACGCGTGGCGGCGCTCGGCGTTCGGTAGCCATCGGATGGTGACATCCTTCGTGCTTCCCGTTGAGCTGCGTATCGATAAGCAGGCGCGGGGTCTCGAGCCAACCCGGATCGATCCCGAGCGAGATGGCTTCGCGTTTGTAACCGAGGAGCCAGCCGGCTTCGATGTTTGCATGCGAGAGCGACGGGACGAGCCTGTCGAGAAAGTTGGCCTTTCCGAGCAGGCACCCGCGAAATGCCAGCAGGCCGACGCTCGTCAAACCCCACGCGGCCAACTGGTAGGCAACGTCCTGGGCGCCCAGCAAGGTTCTGCCGAGGAACAACCCTTGGGGGCAGCCGTGGCTGACCACGATCAGCTTGGTCGTGAGATTGCTGAAAGACAACGAACCCGCTTCGAGACGCTTGTATCCCGGGAGTATCTCGCCCGCGCGGCGGTGAGTACGCGCAAAGGGGACGCTGAAGCTTCGGTCGCGCGAAATCCCATAGCGCCTTTTCCAGGCATTTGCGCATTCGCGGATCGTTCCATCGGCCGGATCCAGTAGAAGGATAGCCACATCGTTCCATTTCAATTTGTGCCTCCAATGCAATTGGGAATGAGTGCTTCAAACTACGCGCCAGCCGCGCTGAATCATCGACTATGCGGGGTGGTCTAGGACCGAATTACCGCCTTCCGCCGCATTCTCAGATTTTTCTCCCGTCGCTTGCATACCGAAGCGCGCGAGCCGATCGCCTCGGCAATCATGCTTATCGCCCAATGGTCCGGACGCATTCATTTATCCTTCCCGTTTCTTTCATATTGCATTCGATTGCGTGCGCAAGGACCGCGTTTGCCGGCGCGAGCAGACGCCCGCGGCAGCAAGTCATGTTCCTCGCATACGACTCCGATGACAGTTTTATGATCGGTAGCGCGCGGTTCGACCGCGATGTGTGCGCTAGCCTAGCGACGTTGCGCCAGACCCGGCAGGAAAGGGCGTGCTCGAAAAGGGAGAGGTATGAACGCATTCGATCGTCCGTTGATCGAAGCGATGAGCCATTACACGGTGCATTCGCAATCGGTCGCTCATATCGTCGACGCGATCTCGAAGATGTACTTGTTCAAGGGCACGCTGCTCGTGGCGTTGCTCTGGTGGATCTGGTTCAGACATTACCGCGCGACATCGCGGGACGAGATCGCCATTCGGCGGCGCGACCGCGAACTGGTAGTCATCGCGATCGTGAGCGGTTTCGTTGCATTCCTCGCGGGACGGCTGCTCGCGCATTACCTGCCATTTCGCCTGCGTCCGGTCTATGAGCCGGCTCTGCAGGGCTTGTATCCGGTCACGAAAGTCGATCAGTTGTTGCCGCGGACGTGGAGCGCATTTCCAAGCGACCATGCAATGCTTTGGTGCGCGATTTCAATGGGCATTTTTTTGGCGTCGAGATGGCTCGGCATCTATGCGTTCATTCATACCGCCGTGCTGATCGGGTTGCCGCGCATCTATCTCGGGCTGCATTATCCGAGCGATGTGATCGTGGGTGGGCTGCTTGGGATCCTGCTCGCCGGCGTCATGAGTGTGCGGCCGGTACGCTCGATCGCCGCGAAACCCGTGCTTGCGATGGCACGACGATGGCCCGGACCGTTTTTCGCGTTGGCGTTCTTACTGAGCTTCGAGCTGGCCACGCAGTTCGACGAGTTCCGAGTCATCGCGCACTTCTTCTCGGCGCACTACCTCGAAACGTCGTGAGCCGCTGGCAATGCCGATCAAACGATGAGACGCGCCGCACCTTCGCCTACTCGTTCGGCAAACTTGCGAACCGTTTGCGCCGCGATGTCGACGAGATTTTCAGCGCGATTCGTGCCCGTACGCCAGGCAATCACGAACGGTAGCGGCGGCGGGGTTTCGAGCCCATCGAGCCGGCGAAGGACGCCTTTTTCCAGCAGGTCGGCCACGAGCGCCGGGGGCATCGCCGCCACACCGAACCCGGTGCGCGTCAATTGAATCATCGCGGCCAGGGAGTTTACGCAACTCACGCGCGCCTCGGCGACGCCATATGACTGCATGAGCCGCAGCAAATCCTGGTGCGGACGCGAGTGGCGCGAATACGTGATGAGCCGCTCGGCGCCGAGCCGGCGCAACGCGGCGGTCATCGTTTCGTCCGCTTGCATGGGCTGCATGTTCGATCCGGCCGCCGCAATCCACGACACCGGCAGTTCGAGCAGCTCCACACTGCGGATCGTCTCGTCGCGGATCATGTCGGTCTGAATCACGAGGTCCAATGTTCCGCGGCGCAACTGTTCGTTCAGGTTGAGCGCCGTGTCCGACGTGACTTCGATATCGAGGTTGGGATAGTGGTGCATCGCGTCGGCGACGAAATCGACGAACCACGAATGAATCGCGCTATCCATCGCGCCGATCCGGATCGTGCCGGCAGCGAGGTTCTCGTCTTGCAACGAGGCATAGAGCTCGGCCATGGATCGGCTCACCTGCTCGGCATGTTGCAGCACCCGCTCGCCGGCGCGCGTGAGCGTGACACCCTTCGGATCCCGCTTGAAGAGCTTCGAGCCGAGTTCCTGTTCGAGAACCGATATCCGGCTCGAAATGGCGGCCTGCGTCGAATGGAGCTTGTCCGCCGCGAGGCTGAAGCTGTGCAGCTTCGCGACCCAGATGAACGTTTCGAGGAACTTGAGATTCACTTTGCACTCCGCCATCGATCCGAATGAGCGAAGGGCCGGAATTGCCTCGGCAATCCGGCCCTTGCGCGCTGTCAATCTCGATATAGGGCTTCAGACATCACATGAACGCATTCAAAAGCACGATATTGACGATCAACAATGCGATCGCCGTCGGCACCTGTGCCCGAATGACGCCGTATTTATCGGGCAGCTCGAGCAGGGCGGCCGGCACGATGTTGTAGTTTGCCGCCATCGGCGTCAAGAGCGTTCCGCAATAACCCGAGAACATGCCGATCGCCGCAATCGGTGCGGGATTGCCATGGAAAACGCCGATCAGCACCGGCAGGGCGACGCCGCCGGTCATGACGGGGAACGCCGCGAAGCCGTTGCCCATGATGACCGTGAACAACGCCATGCCCACGCAGTAGACGGCCACGGCAACCAGGCGGTAATCGAGGTTCACGTAGGCGGTGATCAGATGCGCGACGGCCTTGCCCATCCCGGCATCGGCAAACACCAGCCCCAGCATGCCGAGCAATTGCGGAAGCACGACGGCCCAGGAAAGGGCGTCGACGAGGCGGCGCGCTTCCTTCACCGACTGTCCGACCGAATCGCGCGTCAGCGCACAGGCAAAGATCAACGCGATGACGCAACCGATTCCGAACGATGCGAGCGTCGCATTCTTGGGGTCGATCAGCGCGACACCGCCGAAGACGAGCTTCGGCGCGAGCAGCGTGCCGATGACGGTGACGAGCGGAATCGTGAGCGCCGGCATGAAGAGCTTGTTGCCGAGCCGGACCGCACTGGCGCGGCGCGCTTCCTCAGGGCGCATCTGGGGTTTGGCACGTGTGACGCCGCCGATACCGGCGACGATGGCCATCAGAATCACGAGTACGCCGACGACATCGGCGGGCAAGCGGTCGCCGGCCAGAAAAATCACGCCGCAGACGATCCAGAAGCCGCCTGCGAGGAAGCGCTTCGGATGTGAGCGGTCGCTGACGATGATGCCGCCGATGACGAACAGCACGATCCCGACGAGCCAGAAGAATACGTTGAGCGAGACGATCATGCGTTTTCTCCTTGGGCCTTCGCGGCGACTTCTTCGGAACCGGTGCCTTGACGAGCGTCGGTGGGCTGCTTGCTACCGAGATTGCGAGCGAGCCAACGATCGAGCCGGTACAGGCGGAAACTTTGAATCAGGAACGCAGACAGCGCGGTCGGCATGCCCCAAACGGCGACGTGCATCGGCTCGACGACGATGCCGGCCTCCTTCAGGAACGTCACCATCAGCACGATGGCGCCGAAGGCGACGAACACGTCCTCGCCGAAGAACAGACCGACGTTGTCGCACGCCGCAGCGAACGCGCGCAGCCGGTAGCGAACCGCATCGCTCAGCTTGCCGTGGCGCGCCTCGGCCGCGCCTTCCGTCATCGGTGCGATGAGCGGGCGCACCATCTGCGCATGGCCGCCGAGCCCGGTCAACCCGAGCGCCGCCGTGATTTCGCGCACGAACAGGTAGGCGATCAGCAAACGGCCGGGCGTTGCGGCGCGAATACCCGAGATCCAGATCTGCGCGCGTTCGCGCAGCCCGTGCCGTTCCAGCAGACCGACCACCGCGAGCGGCAGCAAAATGATCAGCGAAATCACGCGTGTTTTGACGAAGCCGCTGCCGATCGCGGCGAGGATATGGTCGATGGGGAAGTGCGCGGCAAGCCCCGTGACGATGGCCGATGCCGCCACGATCAACATGGGATTGAAACGCAATAGAAAGCCGATAACGATTACAGCCACACCGACAAGCGGGTATAGATTGACTGCGTGTTGCATGGGGTGCTCCTCCGTAGCAGCGAATGGACAAGGTCCCGCGCGTTCTCACGCGGGGCCTCGGTATGGCGCGTTGACCGGGGCCTGTTCGTGCAATGCCGCCCTCCGAACAGGCCCCGACTCGCGCTTGTATTGTTGGAATTATGCAGCGCGGCCGAAGCCGCCACCTCCCGGCGTTTCAATGACGAACACGTCGCCAGGATTGACCGTTGCCGTATGCGTCGCGCCGAAATGATCGATTTCGCCGTTTGCGCGTTCAATCCAGTTGCGGCCGACGCCACCGGCTTCTCCACCCGCCAGACCGAACGGCGGGACGCGACGGCGGTTCGCGAGGATGTTCGCCGTCATCGCACGCCGGAAGCGGATTCTGCGCACCGCGCCGTCGCCGCCCGATTGCAGGCCGGCGCCACCGCTGCCCGCCCGAATCGCATGCTGTTCGACGATGACGGGGAAGCGCCACTCGATCACTTCCGGATCGGTCATCCGCGAGTTCGTCATGTGCGTTTGCACCACCGAGGTGCCCGGATGAGCGCGCCCCGCGCCCGAGCCGCCAGCGATCGTCTCATAGTACTGATGAGATTCGTCGCCGAACGTGAAGTTGTTCATCGTCCCTTGCGAGGCAGCCATGACCTCGAGCGCACCGTAAAGCGCATCGGTGATCGATTGCGAGACCTCCACGTTGCCGGCCACGACAGCGGCAGGGTACACCGGGTTCAGCATCGACCCTTGTGGAATCACGATTTCGATCGGACGCAAGACGCCTTCGTTCATCGGGATATCGTCAGTCAGCAAGGTGCGGAACACGTAGAGCACGGCGGCCTTGCAGACCGAGCAGGGCGCGTTGAAGTTCGTCTTGCGCTGCTCGCTCGTGCCGGTGAAATCCACGCGCGCCTGACGCCGCTCGTGATCGATCGTCACCTTGACACGGATCGCGGCCCCGTCGTCCATCTCATAGGCGAATTCGCCGTCATGGAGCGTTGCGATGGCGTTGCGGACCGCTTCTTCGGCGTTGTCCTGCACGTGCCCCATGTAGGCGAGCACGACATCGGCACCATAGCGCTTGACCGCACGCAGCAGTTCGGCCGCACCGCACTCGCAGGCGGCGATTTGCGCGGTCAGGTCGGCGATGTTCTGATCGACGTTGCGGCTCGGGTAGGGGCCCTCGTTGAAGAGCCCACGCACTGGTCCCTCGAGGAAGGTACCCTCGTCGACTATCTTGACGTTATCGAGCAGGACGCCTTCTTCTTCGATGCGCGTGCTGTTCGGCGGCATCGATCCCGGCGTGATACCGCCGACATCGCCGTGGTGCCCGCGCGCGGCCACGTAAAAGAGCAGCTCGGCACGCTCGTCATAAACAGGCATGACGACGGTGATGTCAGGCAAGTGCGTGCCGCCGTTGTACGGGACGTTGAGCATGAAGACGTCGCCGCGCTTCATCGTCGCGCCGTGCTCGCGAATGACGCTGAGCACGCTGTCGCTCATCGACCCGAGGTGAACCGGGATATGCGGCGCGTTCGCGATGAGGCCGCCTGCCCGGTCGAAGATGGCGCACGAGAAGTCGAGCCGCTCTTTCATGTTGACCGAGTACGACGTCTTCTCGAGCGTCACGCCCATTTGCTGGGCGATCGACATGAAGATGTTGTCGAAGATCTCGAGATGAACGGGGTGCCGTGCCGTCGTGATCGCGGTCGTCGCTGCCGCGGCGCCCGCCTGCGCCTGATCGTTGCGCTCGAGACGCAGCGTGCCGTCTTCGAGCAGGCTCGCCGACCAGCCCGGTTGCAGCACGATCGTCGAAATGTCCTCGGTGATGAGGGCAGGGCCTTCGAGCCGGTCGCCCAACGCGATTGCCTTGCGCGCGTGAAGCGGAACCTGAAGTTCGCGTCCGCCGACGAACATCGTTGCGCGCGCATCGGTTTGCGGAGCGCTCGCGGCGCGGCGCGAGACCATGGTCAGCGCGTTGGTATCGGTCTCGGTCAGGCCGACGGCCTCGACGACGACCGATTCCACGACGAGTGCCTTGGCCTGCATGACGAAGCCGTAGCGCTTGCGATGCAGCGTTTCGAACGCCAGCACCATCTCGGCTTCGTGGCCGAACGGCACTTCGAGTGTGGAATCGGTGTTCTGGTACTTGAGCCGCACGGCCCGCGTCACGCGTGTGCGATCGCTCGGGATGCGCTGTGCCACCAGTTCTTCGAGCGCTTCGGTTTCGAGCGCGTTGTAGAAGCCGCGCAACTCGGGCAGCGCGGCTTCTTCGAGTACCGTTTCGACGGCGCGTTCGCGCAGCACGCGCAGGTCCGCGAGGCCCATGCCGAATGCGGACAGCACGCCCGCGAACGGATGCAGCACGATGCGTTTCATGCCGAGCGCGTCGGCCACCTCGCAGGCGTGCTGGCCGCCCGCGCCGCCGAACGCGCACAGTGCGTAGTCGGATACGTCGTGCCCGCGTTCGACGGAGATGGTCTTGATCGCCTGCGCCATGTTGTCGACGGCCACCGTGAGGAACCCCTCGGCGACGGCTTGCGGGCTCATCGAGCGGCCCGTTTCGCGTTCGACTTGTTGCGCGAGATCGGCGAACTTCCGGCGCACGACTTCGACGTCGAGCGGCAGATCGCCGTCCGGTCCGAACACGTGCGGGAAATGCTCCGCCTGCACGCGGCCGAGCATGACGTTGCAATCGGTCACCGTCAGCGGGCCGCCGTTGCGGTAGCTCGCCGGACCCGGATAAGCGCCGGCCGATTCCGGGCCGACCTTGAAGCGTCCGTTCTCGAAGCTGCAGATCGAGCCGCCGCCGGCCGCGACCGTATGGATGTCCATCATCGGCGCGCGCACGCGAACGCCGGCAACCTGCGTTTCGAATACGCGCTCGTATGCGCCGTCGTAGTGCGCGACGTCGGTCGAGGTGCCGCCCATGTCGAAGCCGATGACCTTCTGTTCGCCCACGGCTTCGCAAGTCTTGACCGCGCCGACGATGCCGCCCGCGGGGCCGGACAGGATCGCGTCCTTGCCGCGAAAGCGCGAAGCGTCGACGAGGCCGCCGCTCGACTGCATGAACATGAGCCGGACGGAGCCCGTATGCTGCGTGACGCGATCGACGTAATCGCGCAGCACGGGCGACAAATAGGCATCGACGACCGTGGTGTCGCCACGGCCGACGAGCTTCATGAGCGGGCTGACTTGATGGCTGACGGAGATTTGCGTAAAGCCGCATTCGCTGGCGATGGCGGCGACGCGAAGTTCATGCTTGTGGAAGCGGTAGCCGTGCATCAATACGATGGCAATCGAGCTGATGCCGGCTTCGCGCGCGGCGCTCAACGCCGCGCGCGTGGCCACTTCGTCGAGCTCGCGCAGCACCGTGCCTTGCGCATCGATGCGTTCGTCGATCTCCACCACGCGTTCGTACATTTGCGCCGGCAGCTCGATATGCCGCGCGAAGATGTCGGGGCGTTCCTGATAGCCGATGCGCAATTGGTCCGCGAAGCCACGCGTGATCGCGAGCAGCGTGCGGGCACCTTTGCGTTCGAGCAAGGCATTGGTCGCCACCGTCGTGCCCATCTTGACGACTTCGATCTTGTCCTGCGGCAGCGGGGCACCTGCTTCGATGCCGAGCAAATCGCGGATGCCCTGGACGACCGCATCGCGATAGCGATCGGGGTTTTCCGAAAGCAGCTTGTGTGTGATGAGTTCGCCGTTCGGTTGGCGCGCGACGATATCGGTGAACGTGCCTCCCCGATCGACCCAGAATTGCCAGCGGCCGTCGCTTGGGGTGGTCTCTCGCGCGGCGCCGACGCCGGTTGCCGCGTTCTCTTGGTTTGCTTGCGATTTCACTTCCATGACCTCGACTCTCCGTCCACGATGGATGGCCGCCGGTTGCTGGGTGTGGGCGCATCGCCGGCCATTGTTTGTCGGGTGGATTGTCGAAGGAGCCAACCCGGTCAGTCCAGGCAGAAAAATAAATCCACCGTATAAGAAAAATAGATACCCGCCGGAGCCTTATGCAGCGGGCCTATCCGTCCCATCGACGCCTAGATGGCGGCGCACCGCGGGGTAGTCGTATAGCTCGTCTTTCATGGCCGACAGCGTGTTGGCTCGCGGCACCGCTTCGTTGCGCGGCACCCCGGCCTGCGTCATGGCGTCGAGCGCGTCGCGCAGTTGGGCCTTGGCTTGGCGCAGTTGCCCGCGGGGCCACCACTTCGCGCGCACGAGGTTGGCCAGGCCGACCGGTCCGCTGACGAGGCCGTGGCCCACGGCACGGCCAAGCAGCCTCAGTTCGTCCCACGTCGAATGGACATGCCGGCGGTACCCCGCCGTCGTAGTCAAGTCGACGCGCCGCCCGGCCGCCTGAAACACCCAGCGCGCTTCGTGCAGCCGCGATTGCAGAGGGCTCACGTGCGTTTTCGAGAGCAGCTTCTTGTTGTCGGCCTTGCTCATGCGCACCTCGCCCGTGGCCGCAGTGAAGACTGCCCCGCCTGTGATGCCCGCACTCAATGCGCCCGCTTCGGCGGAGGGATCGAGACCGGTGCGATGGCGGTGCGCATCCGTGGTGTAGGACGAATCCGTTGCCGTGATGCCATCCATGATCGGCAGGGCCGTACCGGTCGACACGCCCGCGTGAAAGGCCTGGACGTAGCGCTGAACGATCTGGGCGCTTTCTCCGGGCTTGCGAAGCCGCGCGCGGCGATTCGCCTTTTCGAGTTGCTTCAAGTCGTCGAGGCAGCGGCCGATCAGGCTGTCGGTGGGAATCGCGGCCCAGCGTGCCGGATCCAGCGACTCGAAATCGCCCGCGTGCTGCTTGGCGAACTCGATGCGTTCCGTCAACTCCGCAAGCCGCGTGCGATGCGGCGCCAGCGTACGCTCTGGCGTCGTCCCGCCCGCTTGCAGCGCGCGGATTTTTCGCTCCAGCTCGGCATGCTCGTGGATCCATTCGCCGAGCGCATCTTCGTAGACCTCTCGAACCGCCGCGATCTGCACTTCGGGCTGCGTCGTGAACGACCGCCTGAGGGCCGCTTCCGAGACATGCTCGGGCCTCAAATCCTTGAAATGGATGCGCGCGGCGCCTTCCGTCAGGAAGTCGCCCCACTTGGTGTTCGCTCGCAGGTTATAGCGATGCTTGTTGCGCCGTTCGTCGAGGTAGCCCGCCCCCCATTGCAGCGGTACCGTGGCGGCCAATATCGCGGGGCCGGCAATCTGCCCGGCGACGGGCACGGTAGCGGTTACCACGGCGCCCGCTGCGGCTACGCCGTTCACGGCCATCCCCCAGCCCTTGCTGTAGGTCTGCGTGCGATTCAAGCCGATGCGGCGCCTGTACTGCCGATCCGCGGTGTCATGCAACGCGAGGAACGCATCGGTCAGAGGGCCGACTGCGGCTTGCGCGCCCTCATCCGATTGCGCCGCCTGCCGAAACTGCGCAACCGCCGTGGCCAGTTCGCGACGCTGATCCTTGAGCGATCTCACGATCGCCCCCATGTCGGGGCTTCTCTCGATTTGTGGCGCGACCACCGGCTGCCCGCCTACGCGTTTGAACGATTCCTTCACGTCTGTGATCGAGCGCAGCGTGCCCGTGAGTGCCGGGTTCACGATATTGGGCGGCAATTCGTGCGCAAGGACCTTGGCGGCTTTCTGAGCCGCTTTCAATGCGTGTTCGGTGCCTGGAACGAGCGACAGGCCGCCGCTGATGCCGGCGGCCGCGACCGAGGTCAGTCGGCCCGCGACGCTGTGGAGCCCTTCGTATAGGCCTGCCTTGTGGATACCTTGCTTATATAGCGCGACATCGATGTTCAGCGAAGCGAGCAAATGATGCTGAGCCAGGTCCGTCAACAGTGTGCGCGAATAGTGCTTGGGGTGCGCTTGCACGTCGGCGAGCAACTCGTCCACCGGTACGTCGAGCAATTCCTCGAAGCGTCGCAGCGCGGCGCCTTTTCTGTGCAGACGGGGCATGAATCGGGCCCATTCGTTTTTCTCGCAGTGAACTTCCGCGGCGCAACGCAGCTTGATCGCGGTCAGGGCGCGTTCGAGATCGAGCGGTCGCCCCGTCGCGCTCAAGTAGTCCTCGAGTAGCCGTTCGCGCCGCGTGTGCGCAAGCGGCGGCGCTTCGTTCGTCTGCGCCTCGTGCTCGAGCGGACCCGTGGACGCCGTTATGTTCGGGGGCACGACGGCATTGGTTGGCGTGACCGTATCGGAGATCGTATCGGAGAGAGCGTCGAACGGACCGGAAACCGTGCTGTGAAACGAAGCTCCGCTCATGTCCGAATCGGTTCTCTCCTCGATGTGGGCCGAAGTCCGGCGCCATGGTCGCAAGTCGGAGAACTGCGCGTTGACGGCAGGCGTTTCGCGGCGCAGCCGCTCGGACGTATCGCGAACGGAAGCCGTCTGCGGATCGGTCGACGTCGACGCGACCGGGTTACCGGTGGAAATCGTTCCGCTTTTCATAGGGGCGATGGGCGAGGGATGGATGGGGCGTGCGTCGAGCGGCCCGCTGGAAAAACGCGGATGCCGCGCCCGACGCGTCATGGCCCAACCATAAGCTCGATCGCCGTGCCGCTCGGTTCAGCGAACGAATTGCGCTGGAAGCGAGCGAAATGAGGATTTGGAATATAGATCGACGATTTTATGGATACGGTTATGAGGTTTTATTGATAAGGAGATCGATCTATGCCATCAGTGCCGGTCACTAACGAATTCGATGCCTTGATTGATCGCGCAGGCGTACGTGATCTGCGGCATCAAGCGCGTATAGGCCGGAAGCGAGAACAAATCGGTCGAGAAGGCGACCGTCTGGTCCGGTTTGACCTGATAGCGAATGAATTGCCACAGCGGCGAACCGTCCTGTCCGACGCTTGCATGCTCGTCCGCGAAACTCAGCGTGCCGTCGGGCGTGATGCGGTACGACGAGATCTTGAGTCCGCCACGCGTCGTCCCGGGCCGCGTCGTGCTGCCGCTCGGGGCACATCGGGTGAGATCGACCGCTACCGAAACGGTTGCTCCTCGCTCGAGCGCCGCCTCGATGTCGGCCAGCGTCGACAGTTGCGGGTTGGCCAACGCTTGCGTCGACCAAAGGCCAGCGGCAATGGACAGCGCTATCCAGGTCATTTTCGATTTCGACATCTTTCCCTCACAGGCTGGTGGAATGGGTGGTTGAAGCGCGGATGAATATATAGAGATTCGTCACTCGAGAAAAGCACCATAAACATCCCTTATGGCGCTCGATAAACATTTCTTGTCTTGTGGAAACGGCTGACCCGGAACCCCATTCGCCGCGCGCGGCGCGGTTTCGTCGCACGGCTGCGTGCTCGATGCCTTTTACCTGCAAGCTCGCAGGGTGCGAATCAATGGGTCCGTCAAGTGAAAATCAACTTTACCGAAGGCAGCAGCTTTCATGTCGAGAAACATGACGACGACGCAGACGGCAGGCGCGAGGCGGTCGCGCAGAAGGCCGCGCAACGCTACGGAGAGCGACCGGTCTATTTCAACGCGCTGCAGCACGGCAGTTTCTCGGCTTTCGAGCAATCGCCCGAGTACGCCGTGTCCAAGGCACAGATCCGCAAAAACGTCGATTCATTGAAGCAATTCCTCGAACGCAAGCAAACAGCCGAACACCGGAATGCGTCGGCGCAGATCGAAACGTTTGCGGGGCGCGTCGAAGCCGGTTCTTCCGGTTATTTTTCGACACGCGTCGTGCTTGCGCATACTCAGGGCAAGGAGGCACTCGAGCAACTTGCCTATCGAATCGAAGATCCGGCAATCGACGAGGACAAGCGCGAGCAAATCGTCAGGAACCTGGCGCCCGGGCTGATCGTGTGTGCCGACGGCGCGATCACGCATCTGATCAATTCGGCAAGAGAGATCGATCTCGAAAGCGCCGGCGGGCTGCGTTTCAACGCGAAAACAGAATGGGAACGGATGCTGACGCAATCGATTCTCGAGTTCACGCAAAGATCGTTCGGCATGCGTCAGCACTACCCGCCGAACGAGATCCATTATCACAACGCATGCTGGAATCATCTCGTGTCGGACTATGGCACGGACCCACGGGAAGACGCATTCATTGCGAGCCTCGGCATTTCCGACGGCGATTTCGCCGCGTGCAAACAACACGTCATCGAGCGCGTCACGCCGGGGCGGCTCGTGCGCCACGTCGCCGAAAACTGCCTGGCGGAGATTCGCGGACGCTTCAACGGCTTTACTGATCGGACGCTGTCGGCCGACGAGGTTTGGGCTTTCTATCAGGAGTTCGCGCCATGGGCCGAAACCGAACTGCGCGAACGCTTCGGACCGATCGAGGCCGAGGCGCTGTTCGTCAGCGGGGAAGACGAAGATGGAGAAAGCAGCTATCGGATGACGCAGGATCCGGTGCTGCTGATGCCGCAGATCGGCGCAAACCTCGTCAAAAGCGACCTGTTGAATGACTTTCCTGTGCGTGTCGTACGTGGGGGGCCGAGCGAGCAGATCGTCGAGCTCGGGTACCAGGCCTTTATCGTTCACGACGAAGCGGAAAAAAGATCGTTCGCTGGTGCTGCGCGATCTGGGCTATATGCGTGACGCCTTGACGCCACCCATGGTGATGGCTGCCCTGAACAATACGCCGCACGACGAGCTGATTGCGCTGACGCCGGAGCGTATGCTCGCGCTGCTGGATACCGAACGAGCGCCTGTGAGATGGCTCGCGCAACTGAGCGACCCGGTCGTGCGCCGATATTGGGAGAACAGATCCGATACGGGTGAAATCCTCACGGCGCCGGTCGTGGACAAACTGAATGTGCTCGGCAGTGCGCAGCGCGATGCCGTACTGCTCGGCGCGGCGAAGGCCGGAGATGAACGTTTGACGGCCTTTCTGGTTCAGGCATTTACGCAGATCCGCGGAATCGATGAGCGCGGCAACGCGGTGGTGCATTACGCCGCGAGCCAAGGGATGGTACGGGCGATCGAACGGCTGGCAGGGAAAATCGATATCAACCTGCGTAACCGCGATAACCGCACCGCACTGATGTTGGCCGCCCAAAGTGGCCAAGCCGGAGTCATTCGCGCGCTCAAGGAGGCTGGCGCCGATGTCGAACTGACGAACGAGTCAGGCGAGACCGCATTGATGATCGCCGCGCGCGCGGGGCGCGTGCAGGCTATCGAGGCGCTGCATGAGAGCGGGGCGAACCTGGAGCGAACGAACGTGGTCGGCTGGAGCGCGCTGCTGACCGCCGCGGCGCACGATCGGCCTCAAGCGCTGGCGGCACTGCTTGCCCGCGGCGCGAACCCGGAGCATCGCGACAATTTCGGTTGGAGCGTATTGCTCGTGGCCGCGGCGAACGGCGGTACGAAGGCGTTCGCCGAGTTGATGGCACGCGGCGTGGATCCGGAGCAAACCACCGCTACGGGCATCACTGCGCTCATGCTTGCAGCGACCTACGGTCGCGTACCGATGATCGAAGCGTTGGCGGACGCCGAAGTCTACATCGACCGGGTCACTAGCGACGGCCTTACCGCGGTCATGTTCGCGGCGCAAGCGGGGCAAGCCGCTGCGATCGACGCGCTGGCCGCGCGGGGCGCAAACCTCGACCTGGTCAACGATGCAGGTGCGAGCGCGCTGATGCTCGCGGCGCAGCGCGGACACGTCGCGGCCATCGAAATGCTGATCGACCGCGGCGCCGCGCGGGAGCTGCCTGACGCAAACGGTTGGAGCGCGTTGATGCTGGCCGCGATGCTAGGGAAGGCAGCGGCGGTCCGGGCGCTGGCGGCGCGCGGCGCGAACGTCGATCATGCCGATGCCATGGGCATGACGGCGCTCATGATGGCGGCGCACGACGGCAACCTGGCCATCGCCGAAGCGTTGATCGAAGGCGGCGCGGCGCTCGATCGCGCCGAGCGCGCGCAAGGCAGAACCGCGTTGATGTGGGCGGCAGGCAGGGGACACGTCGAAGTCGTCGATGCGCTGCTGGCGAAGGGCGCCGATACGGCCCCCGCCGACAGCAAGGGCTGGAGCGCGCTGATGCACGCGGCGAATGGGGGAGGCCCGGCCGTTGTAACGGCCCTCCTGAATGCCGGCGCGGACGTCCATCACACCGCTCTCGATGGGCGGGACGCGCTCATGGTTGCGGCCTCGGTCGACGCTCCCGCGTCAATCGAGGCATTGGCGGCGGCGGGCGCCGAGATCGACCGGACCGATGCGTCGGGGCAGACCGCTCTGATGGCCGCTGCGGCTCGCAATGGCCACGATTCGATCCGCATGCTTGCTGCGCAGGGGGCTGAAATCGAAAAGCGCGACGCCAATGGGCAAACTGCCCTGATCATCGCGGCGGCGCAAGGTCACGGAGAGGCGGTCAATGCGCTGCTGGCCTTGGGCGGCGATATCCGCGGCACCGACAATGAAGGCATGACGGCACTGCTGGCGGCTGCCAGGACTTGCGATACCGAATTGGCCGAGACGCTGATTGCCCACGGCGCCGATGTCGAACATGCGAACGCGCTGGGTCAGACAGCGATGATGCTGGCCGCTCGGGACGGCGACGCCGATATGATCGAAGTCCTGGTCGACCACGACGCGCAAGTCGATCGTACCGACGCCGCGGGGCGCACCGCGCTGCACCACGCGATACAGCAAGGCCAGACCGAAGCGGTCGCCTTTTTGCTGCGCCTGGGGGCCGACGCAAGCATTAGGGACACGGGCGGTTGGCGGCCACTGGCGCTCGCCGAAGCTCACGGGCATGTCGCAATCGTCGACTTGCTGCGCGCCGCCGGCGCATCGTCATCGGAGAGTTCCGATGACGAAGGTTCGCAGGACGCTTCCGACTCGGGAAGCGGGAGCGACGACAGTCCCGAAGCGTCGCCGCCGGGCTCACCGCCGGCGCCCGGCCCATCTTCCTCGTCGGCTGAGCCGTCAGCGAAGCGGCGGCGGCTCTGACAGCGCGGGCGGCGAAACGAGGATCGCCGCGCCGTCCGCTTATGTGCCCGGGCGGGCGAGTCCGCTTACGTGAACGATAGAACCTGCTGCGCGCGGTTATCGTTGCGAGCATAGGTCACGCCGACGATACCGTTGATCCCCACCTGCTTGCCTTCCTGCTCGATTTGAAGGTTGGTCAGGAAGCGGCCCTCGCGATACTTCTCGTCGCCGTGTATCGCCGATATCTCTTCGCGCGCGGTACCTGCCGTCTCTTTCTTGCCCAGCCGCTCGGCCATGTAAGCGGCTGCGCGCAGTTTGTTGGCCGTATCCACGTTGTCGCCGAATTCCGTGTAGAGCTGTGGCGTCGACGTCAGGTCGCGTTCCTTCAGGTAGTGGTTGACGAACTCGAGCATGCGGGTCTTCTCGCGCTGCACTACGTTCTCGCGTGCCTGACCGCCCGCGTTGTACTCCTTCGGGAAAAACTTCTTTGCCTTGTCGTCGGCATACTTGTCGACGTTTTGGCCGAATTCGTGAAGGAAGGAAATCGGCGCCTGGAACGTGCGTGTCGCGAAGCTCGTCGGCAGCTCCTTGCCGTCCTGCACGATCTGGACGCGACGATCGGCCACGCCGAAGCGGAAGAATTGCGCCGAGCCCGATACGAATGGGGCGATGGCGGTGGTGATCGAGCTGTGCAGGTCGTGAGTGCCCGCCGAAAGCTGGTCGTAGCCATTCAGCGACGCCAAAGAACCCTGGAACGACGCGTTGTAAGCGCTCGAGTCCGTCTCCCATTCGGTCTTCAGGAATCCCGATTGGTCCCGATACCGGATCGTCGTGCCTTGCGCGCGTCCTGCTGCGCCCAACGTCGGCAGGCCCAGCTTGAAATCGCCGAATCGAATGCCGACGTTGCCGTTGACGCTCGCCGTGCCTTGCTTGTCGGTTTGGTCCATTTCGTAAAAGCCGATCGACAGATCGTCGCCGAAAGCCTGATAGGCGCACTTGATCAGCGACTTGCGGTCTTCCTCGTTGGCCGGCTGCGCATGGCCTTCGAGTGCGCCGCCTTGCACGAGCAGTTTGACGAGCTGCGCCTTTTTCTCGTTGACGGCGCGATCGCCCAGCACGCCGCCCGACAGATTGCGGGGGAATCCTAGGACCGCGCCTTCCTGATGGACGACTTCGTACGCGCCGCCGACATCGAGTCCGCCCCCGGCCGTGATCGGTGCGTCACCCGAGGTGAAATGCCCGACGCTGCCGCCGAAGCCGGCCTGAGCGCGCTTCAGTGTCGTCACGCTGACGCGCAATTGACTGCGATCGGTACTCGTCACCGATTCGAAGCGCACGGTGCGGATCTTGCCGCCGCCCAGGTCCGCGTGGACGCTGCCGAGAAAGTGCAGCGGAACGCTCGAGATGATGCCCGAAACGTTCTTCGTGGTGCCCTGCACGTTGCCGGCGCTATCCAGCGCGAAACCCGAGCCCAGTTCCTCCGCGGCGACGATTTTGGCCAGGATGTCAGCGACTTCGTCGCGCGACTTGCCGCGTAAGGAAGGGGTGGCGATCGGGGCGATCTCGTCCGGATGTTCGGCGCGCTCGAACGCTTCCGCGAACGCACGCCATGGGTGGTCGGCCGGCGCCGCGCCCGCTATCTCCTTGGCCGAGCCCGCATTATCGGGGCCGCCGACAGCGGCGGCCCATTGCAGCAACCGTTGCGTCGTCAACGGCTTGTTCTCGTCGGCCACCATCGCGGCGACTTTGGCTCGCAACGCGTCGTTCGCTTCGGCATCGGCTTCGGCACCGGCGCCGCCAAGTTTCTGCATCACGGCGTCCACGACCTTGCCTTGCGACAGGTCCGAGAGGCTCACGGGCTGCGCGAAACGCGGCAACATCAGTGTCTCTGCCTTGGACGTCTGGATGATCGACGATCGCACCATCAGACGCAGCGCTTCCTCGTCGCCGGCAGCCGCGTCCTCGCCAAGATTGGCGCGTTCGTCGATCGTCGTCTGGACCTTGTGCTGCATGTCGTAGAGCGCGCGGCCCGCGTGTGTGCCGCCACGGTTCGCGACACCCATGCCGCGGCCGCCGTCGCTCTCCGCGATGCGGTTGTAAGTGTAAAAGGGGCTCTTGTTCTTGTAGACGCCGACGTGCCGGCTCAACGCTTCGAGCGAGCCGAGGAAGCGCGTCCAGGTGGTCCGGCGCCGCATTGCGCGGTCGAGGTGTTTGCCAACGCTCTTGCCCAGGCGCGATTCGGCGAGCTGGAATTGACTGCGCACGCCGCTCGGCTCACGCGCTTGGTCGGTCAGCATATCGCCGCGAATCATCGAAATCGCGAAGCGGCAACCGTGCGTGCCCTGGCTGAAGGCCGTGCCGCGGGTGGCTTCGTCGGCGACGTGCGCATCGATCGTCTGCAACTCGTCTTTGACGGCGAGCATCGCCTTTTGCGCGAGCGAGAGATTGCTCGGCACAGACGTGTTGTTGTTTCCGGGCCACTGGTCTTCGCCCGCTTGCGCGATGGCGGCGTGGAGCGCACCGTCGGCGAAGATCGAAGCCGGATCGTGGGCGAGCATGCGAGGACCGCCGGGCTCGGGCGAGGCGGCATTGCCCACCTGCCGCGATGCCCGGGGAAACACGCCGAGTATCTTGCTTTCGGGCTTCGTAGCGGCCGATTGCCGTGCTTCGCGCACGACCTGTTGCGAGGCTTTCAGCAACACGCTCACCAGCATCCGGTCCTTTTCCACGACCGAGGCATGTGTGCCCGCCGGACGCGGCGTCTGCGGCGTGAGCTTTTCGATGAGGCTCGTGCCGACGCCGCCTGGAATGTGGACGAGCTCTTGTGCGAGCGCCCAGGCCTTGTCGGCATCGTAATCGGGGGTGCGCTGCGGTTCGGCGGTATCGCGCAGCGCATCGAGCAGATTCGTCTGCGGCAGCGATTGCAGTGCGATCTGCGCATCGTGCGCGGCATCGTACGCTGGATCGTAAGCGGCGTCGCTCGAACGATCGGGCGTGCGGCTGAACGCGATATGCAGTGCCTGGGTGAGGCTGGATGCCTCGAACGGCGTCAGGTTCTTTTCCGCGGCGACTTGCTTGATCGAATCGAAGAGCTGGCGGCGGTTGGTGCCGGGGAGGATGCTCGCGTCGAGAAACAATCGATCGAGTGCGTTCGGCGCTTCGAGTTCCTGCACGACAGGGCTTTCGTGAAGCACGGCCGGCGGTGTGCTGCCGGGCAAATTCGCGAGCCGCTTGTGCAGCTCGACGGGTGCATCGCCTTCGCGCGTGACGCCCGTGAACGGTTTGGCGCGTGCGGTTTTTGTATTGGTCGAGATCGGGGTGAGCGACAGGCTCGTCGACGAAATGCCGAAGCCGTGAATATACGCTTCGTCCTTGGCATAGGTCTGCCAGCCCTTGAGGGCGTTCTTGAGTTGCTTCAACTTGCCCAGGCTGCTTCGCTGCGGGTTGGCGCTCGGCACGGGGTCCGGTTGCGGGACCGGCGCGGTCGTAGTCAACACTTCATTCTGCTGCGGCGGCACGTCGTGCCGTGCCGAACCGGTTTCCGAATTCGATGGCGTGACCGGACGGATTTCATTTTCCACCGGCGGTGGATGCAACGGGCCGATGTCGAGATCGAACAGATCGTCCTCTTCATGTTCGTCGCCCGACTCGTCGAAGATGGGGCCGGTGTCGTAGGTGACGTCTTTCGCCGAATGCTCCGATGTGTTCGAGTTACGAGGGCTCTCGTGCCGAACCTCGGTATCGTCGTCTCCGGCTCCTGTCGAGGAGAAAACGGCGGCACTCGGTTCCTGGATATCTTCCTGCGCGGTGGATTCCGTGGCGCGCTTGGCGTTGATCCAACTAACGGTCTCTCCAATCGGATCCTCGCGATGGGTGGCCGTCGACAATGTGGCGGGGGGGGCTTGCGTCGGGGCCTTTTGCGTGGCGGCAGGAGTCTTTTTCGAACTGGATCGGCGATGGAAAAGCCCGCTCCAGCCTTTCTTGGAACGTTTCTCGGGTGCACTCGGCGAGACGCCGAGTTCCGGTGCGAGGAAGTGCGCGATCGTGGGGCGGGCTTCGGTTTCGCTCGACGTACCGGCGGCGCCAGGACGGCGCGAGTCTTTTTGCGAGACGATGCGTGCGACCATTTCGCGCACGTCGTCGTCGTTCGAAGGGGCGGTGCCCGAGCGCCGGTTGTCTGCTGCGCCAACCGTTCCGGACACGGGTTGCTGAAGACTCCCGCCCGTCGCCAGTGAAGACGGCGCCTTCTGCGATCGCCCGAGCCGGGTAAGCTTCGAAAGCATACCGCCAAACGATCGACGCCCGCTCGAACGCGAGGCACGGGTACGGTTGCCGCTATCGGTTGCGGCTTGCGCAGGGTGTTGATTTGCGGCGGTGGACGACGCGCTGGTTCCAAACAGTTTCATAGCCTCGACTCGCTCAGGGAGACGAATGAAATAAGGCGCCGAAACACCACGCGCCGTCCTTCAAACCGGGTCTTGGGGTACCCGCGCGAAGCCAACCGCATCGGCTCGCGCGGGCTCGCTTTCAATCAACGCGCTGCGTTCGACACCGGTTCGCCGCGCTCATCGACACCCGCGGCGGCGAACGCCGCATCGCGTGCGGCACGCAGCTTTTCGGGTTCGATGTGCGGACCGTTGCGCAGCGGCGTCGGTCCCGACGGGCGCACGTTGCGCTTCATGAACTCGTTCGTCAGCACATGCTTCTCGAACGCGCGCACCTTCGCGCGCGCGCCGACGATGACGCGCTCGTAGTTGCCGATCGTCACCTGATGCCGTACTTCGGGAGACAGTTTGTCGAGCAGCGGCTTATACATGTTGCCGGTCTCGGCCCAGGTTTCTTCCTTCTTCGGATCGAGCGCATCGGAGCCCATCAGAAAGCGATCGGGAAACTCGGTGATCAGCTTGGCGGCCGCGTCGATCGAGGCCGGATCGGGCTCCTCGACGCCGTGCGCGTTTTGCTTCATGACGATCTGGCGTGCCACACGGGACCACGAGATGTCCACGTGAACGTGCTTCATTTCCGGATCGCGCAGAATCTGGCGCAGGTTTTCCATGTGGTTGTCGGGCTTCGCGACGAAGCGTCCGATGCCGCCGAAGTGCGCCCAGACCATCGTCGTGTTCTTCGCTTCGGGCGAGCCGAGCAGCTTTTTGATGCCGTCGAGATGCTGCGGAGCACCGAGGCCGTTCTTGCGCTGGTTATCGGTCGAGTCCACGTCGCAATGCAGAACCACCGGCATGCCGACGACGCCTGCCGTTGCGATGAGGTCCTTGAACGGTTGAACGTTGTCGGTCAGATTGGCCTGACGCGCGCCGTCGAACTGGCGCTCGACGAGCTCCTTGTGAATGGTTACTTCACCGATGCCCGTGAACGTGCCGGGGTCCTTGTGAAGCTTTTTGATCAGCGCTTCGGAGCTGAGCGGCGAGCCCAGATGCAGGCCCGTTACCATCGGATCGAGGCGGTCGCGCTGAGCATCGGTGAGACCCGACATGTCCATGAAATCGGCCGTGTCCGCGTCGACTTGCTGGTTGACGACGAGATGCGCGCTCTTGGCGATCTTGTCTTCGCGCTCCGCGGTCAGCTCATGGCGCGCCATGCTCATGTCTTCCTTCGGAACGTAATAGTCCTCGGGCGGAATGTGATTGTTGTCGGGGTGGCCGCATGGAATGACATCGGTTGGAATTGGCATGATCACGCTGCGATACACGCCTACCTTATCCATCATCGCGAGCATTTCTTCCGGCAGAATGCCTTGCTGCGTGTATTGGGTCGGATGGAAATGCGAATCGGACGTCCAGCTGCCCAGCGTGGTTTTAGCGCCTCGTTCGAGCGCTGCCTTGTCGGTGCCGTGGGTCACCGCGTCGATCTGCCGGCCGCGTAGCGCGGCGGCGATGTGGCCGGCGCGCTGCGCAATCGGAACACGCGACGGAACGCGCGAACCGGTTGTCGTGCTGCTGCCGTCTTCAAAAAAGCGGGTGTGCGCTTGCAGGGTGGACGCCGCTTCGCTGCTCTCGCCTTTGCCACGCTTGGCGAGGTTGCCGGTCGGCGAATCGGGATTACGGCGTTTCGCGGTTCCCGTCGGCGCTTTTGGACTGGCGCTTTGAGCGTTGTCGGACGGGGAGTTGGAATTGGATGCCGAGGTTGACGCACGGCTGGATTGGACAGTGGTCATTTTGCATTGCTTCGATAGGGTTGGAGTAATCGAGCGTGCCGAGATAACGGCAACGGCCGCTCGGTATGCGCGGCTTCGTTACGTGGTTCGTAGGAAGAGCGCGCGTGCTCAGTATCGGGAGGCAAATATGAGGGTGCGTCGTCTCGCGGCGAAATTGCTCGTACCGCGGCGAATCGAATCGCAGGCGCGGATGGCGCGTGTTCGGCGATGCCTATGGGGGGGACGAGCGAGAGCGGATGCGCTTGGGCGTCTCGCCGTGCTACCTCAGAAAGACCAACTGACTTGCGCGACCCAGCGATGCACGAGCATTGGACCGAAGAGCGCTTTGATGCGCTGCGGACCTTGTGTGCCGAAGTAGGCGAGCTGAAGTTGCAGCGAACGGTATTGGTAGATCAGCCCGATGTCGTCATAGACGAAACCCGAGCCGAGTCCGGCGTGCAGGTCGTAATAGCCGACGCCGGCCGTCGCCGAAAATCCATGGGCGAGCGGCAGATGCCCGACGAGGTTGTAGGTCAGCGCCAGCGTTCGCGGCGATCCTCCATAAGCGGTATTCGGCGACACGGTGACAGAAGCGAAGAGGCTCTCGCGCCAGCTTCCCGCGAACCCCACCTCGTCGTATTCGATCCTCGTTGCGCGAGGGATGTGGGCGAACTGATAGTGCAGCACCATCGCTTTCGCACCCCAATCGCCGCGGCGCCATCCGTATCCTGCGTTGGCGAGGAATTCCGCACCCATCGGGCTACCGCTCATGGGCCTGACGGTCCATGCCGAAACGCCGGCAAACGGTCCCGTGCCCGGGTACCAACTGACCGCCGCATCGACCGAGGGCTCGTTGTGGCTCATATCGAGGCCGCGGTTGATGCGGTCCGTCGTCGCGCCTAACTGAAAATGCCAGGTATCGGACGCGCGAGCGGCGGGAACCGAGGCTACCAGCATCGAGAATGCCAGGGCCAACCGACGCCCGACTGAGAGGCGCTGCCCGAAGGACAAATGCGAATATCGCTGCCGCAACCGCAATGCCGTTCGTATTCGAAGCAACGCCTGAATCCCACTCATGACTGGTACCGCTTTCCTTTCGATCAGACTCTGCGCCGAAGTATCGCCAGGCTGCGGCAACGACTTCGGCGGGCAGGGCAAGGTACCCCGAGCGGGACGATGCTACCTCAAAAACAATAATCGTCGAACGGCGGATTGGGCGGGCGATGCGCGACGCATACATCTTTCGACGATTCGCCGATGGCTTTTTGATTTCGCCGCGAGCCATAAGATCGAAAGGCGGCTTCGATATCGTGGCGCGCAGAGCGACGCGGGGAATGCAGGTCAGTGCGGCGCTTACGCGGCGGGGCCTTTCGCGCACGATGCGCATCGGCGGTTTCTCATCTATGCGGAGTCTAATACCATGAGCGTCAACCTTTCTCTCGATAGCACTGTCCAGTCCGAGCCACTCGACCCGAGTCCGACGACATCGTCCCCGGTCGATTCCGCTGTGGCGAATTACGAAGCACTTTACGAATCGGCACTGCAATCGATTCAGCAGATGCTGCAACAAGTGTTCGCGGAGGAGGGCTCGCTCGGCGCAGGCAATATCGACAACGGCGGTCAGCCCGATGCGGGCATGACGGCGCAAGGCGCATCGGGTGCGCTGGCTGCTTATATGCATCAGAACGGGATCGGCTCGCTCGATCCGAGCAAGCTCTATCAGATGGCGTACTCTCCGGCTGCCGGCACGCCGTCGGAAGTGTCCGACGCCGCCAAGTTCATGCTGTCGAACCCCGATGTGTTCAATCAGATCGAAACGCACGACGTCGCGGGCAGCGACGGCATTGCAGGCGTGAACGATTTCGACTGGGCGGCGCAAGGCGGGTTGAGCGACGCGTCGAACACCGGCGATGCCTCTTCGGCGGGCGATGCCGATTTCCTGGATGCGAGCGCGACGATTGGCGATACGGGTGCGACGGATGCGTCGCTCGACGCGCAAAGCGCCTCGGGCGCGCTCGGCGCCTACCTGCATGAGCAGGGCATCTCCAAGCTCGATCCGAACAAGCTGTATCAGATGGCTTACAATCCGGCGAGCGGCACGCCTTCGGAAGTCTCCGCGGCCGCCAAGTTCATGCTCTCGAATCCCGATACCTACAACCGGATCGAAACGCACGACGTCGCGGGCGGCGACGGCATTTCCGGTGTAAGCAATTTCGATTGGGCGGCACAGGGCGGCCTCGATAACGTCTGACGAAAGGCGCTCGCGGGCACGCATGGCGCGTTGTCCGGCGAGCGGTTCGTCCTGTTTCACGGTTCGTGCGTCAGGGCTGCAACATTTTTCACTGTTTGCGGTACTCACGGGTTGCCATGTCTCGCCTCTCGATCAGCAACCCGGAGAAATCAATCAGATGACACATTGTCAGCCCAGCACGCCGCGCGCCGGCAGTGCACCGTTTGCACGGGAGGCGGCCCTGAAACGGCCGGCCCGCGCGCACGTCGTCCGGCTATGGATGGCGGTACGGACGAAAGCGGTCCGGCGCACGGCACGGGCGCGTCTCGTCGCGCTTGTCGCCGCCATCGTCCCGCTCGTCGTGGCATGCAGCCACGTTTCGCTGGTCCCGCCAACGAACGCCGATATCGATCCCGATGTGCTCCGTCAGATCAACGACGAGGGCGAGCGAATGATCGTCGTGGCCGTTGCCAATCCGAGCGAATCGGTGCCGATTCTGGCAGGCACGACGATTGGCGGCTATGACGGCGGTCCCGGTTATACGGCTTACGGCAGCGCGCGGGAAACGATCGATGCCATTGCCCGCGACTACAAACTCGAGCAAGTCATGGCCTGGCCGATCGTGCCGCTCAAGGCCCATTGCGCGGTGCTCGAGGTGCGTGACGAGCGCACCCGTGCACAGGTGATCGAGCAGCTTTCGCATGATCGGCGCGTAAAGATCGTGCAGCCGCTGCAGTCCTTTCGCACCGTCGGCACGTTGAGCAAACCCGGTGGCGATAGCGCGACGACGGCCGAGACGGCCGCGGCGGCCGACGCGAAAAGTACCGCGGAGCGTGCATATCGCGCCAACTATGTCGACTTCGAGCGGGGGTTGCGCGAAATCGATGCCCTGGCCGCGCAGCGCATTTCGCAAGGCGAGGGTGTCCGAGTCGCTCTCATCGACACGGGCGTCGACGCGTTTCATCCCGGCCTCGCGGGATCGATCGTCATGAGGCGCGATTTCGTCGAACAGAACTTGGCGACGTTCGGCCACGATGTGCATGGAACCGCCGTGGCCGGCGTAATAGCAGCCAATCTCAACGGCGGTCGCGGCATGGTCGGAGTCGCGCCGCGTGCGCGCATTCTTGCATTGAAGGCATGCTGGCAGGAGCCGGCGTCTTCGGGCGGTCATGTGCCCGGGCAATCGGTGTGCAATTCGCTGACGCTTGCCCAGGCACTTGCGGCGGCGATCGAAGCGCACGCGAACGTCATCAATCTGAGCTTGAGCGGTCCGCCCGATCCGCTCTTGACGCAGCTCGTCGAATATTCGCTGCGGCACGGCAGTGTCGTGGTGGGCGCGGTGCCGCCCAGTGGAGACATGCATGCTTTTCCGGTTGGCATCGCGCACGTGATCGCGGCGGACTACCCGGGCGCCAAGACGGCCGCGCCGGTCGTGCGGGCGCCGGGTCGCGACGTGCTGAGCCTGACGCCGGGCGGTCATTACGATTTCTTTTCGGGCACTTCGTTTTCGACGGCGTTCGTCTCGGGCGTGGCAGCATTGCTGCTCGCCGTCGATCCGCGGCTCGATTCGGACAAGATCTATGCGGCGCTCAAGAGCAGCGCCCATGGCGACGCGGCGCACCAAACGATCGATGCCTGCGGCGCGCTGTCGGCCGCAGTCGGCATCGCATGCGCCGACGCCGTCAATCAACCGCATTGAGCGCTGGCCGTCCAGCCGGCCCTTCTCTGCTCTCGCTCGTTCCTGCCCAACCCGCTTCTCTCGTTTCTTCGCGCCCGGATGTATTGGGCGAATCGCGTTTTTCGGCGCGCGAGTCGTAACGGCCGATCGATTCGTCGAGGGACGCCGATATTCGCCACTTCCGACGTGAGCGCAGTTCGGTCGCCATGACAATCGATTCATCCTGCCGCTCGTGCGGCATTGTCGACGCGAAACCCGGAGAAGGCGATGAAAACCGATACTGTCCATGGCAGGCGCGTGTCGCGCGTGCTGCTGTTTGCACTCGCATGTCTAGGCGTTTTCTTCTCGGGGCCGATCCGCTCGGACAGACATGACCTGCTCGCGCGATGGCAGCGTGCCGACGCGACGATGTTGCGGGCGGCCGGATTCGACTTGCATCGAATCGCGTCGGGGGACATGCCATGAACAGCAAGATCACGAAAGCGCTGTCGTTCTTTTCGGGGCTGACGCGCGGCGCGAGCAAGCCGGCGAGCGCGCCGGCCAGGACAGGGACGACGCGGCCCGCTTCGAATGGAGCGTTGAGCAACCTTGCGCGGCTGAACACGTCGTCGTCCGCGGCGGCGGCGCTCATAAGTGGAGCGGCTCGGCCGCGGTTATCGGCTCGTGATCTGCCGCGCGCGGGCGCCACGTTCCGGGCGCGCGCACAAGCGCTTGCGACGGCGCGCGAAGTGGCACGCATCCAGGCGTTGCCAAGCCCCGCATTGCCCATTGATCTTCAGAAGCGGTTCGATGCGCTCAAGGCAGGCATGCCCAAGGCGGGCGGAGGAAACGCCCCGGCCGGGCGCAAGCCGCCGATGACCGGCGAGAAGCGCAACGGCGGGTTATCGGCGGCGGTATCGGTCCATGTCAACGTGTTGTTGTCGGCATCGGTTGCGAACGCGGACGCTCACGAAGTGGACGGCGCGAAGGTGGAAGAGCTGAAGGTGGAAGCTCCGAAGGTGGAAGCTCCGAAGGTGGAAGCTCCGAAGGTGGAAGCTCCGAAGGTGGAAGCTCCGAAGGTGGAAGAGCCGAAGGTGGAAGCTCCGAAGGTGGAAGCTCCGAAGGCGGAAGCTCCGAAGGCGGAAGCTCCGAAGGCGGAAGAGCCGAAGGTGGAAGAGTCGAAGGTGGAAGAGTCGAAGGTGGAAGGTCCAAAGGTGGAAGGTCCAAAGGTGGAAGGTCCAAAGGCGGAAGGTCCAAAGGCGGAAGAGCCGAAGGCGGAAGGTCCGAAGGCGGAACGACCAGAGGCGGAACGACCAGAGGCGCAAGGACCGAAAACCGAAGGTGTCGCAGGCCCCATTGCCGACGCTCATCAAGAGCTCTCCGGCTTGGAAGGCAAGGTCCACGACCATGTCAACGCCATGCACAACGCAGTTGCGGCTCATCCGGCCCAACCGCCGTACGACCTGTTCCAGCAGGAAATGGCCGAGTTGCAGCAACTCGCCATCCTGATCTCTCAGATCCTGCAGCGACTCGTGCAGCACTCGGGACAGGCATTGCTTTCGATCACCCGGAACTGAGATGGCCGATCGGCCGGCCGAGGTCGGCCGTCGGCAAAACGTCTTGCGCAGACGGCATGGGTCGAAATTTGCACAACTCGATGGGGCGTATGCGCCGAGAAAGCACGCGCTCGCAAGCGCTCCGAAGGGGATGAGCGACGCGACCTATCTAGGGCTCACGAGCGAATTGCGGGTGGAGGAGGCGGCCGAGTTGGCGCAACTGTTCCGGACATTGACGCTCGACCCGGTGGCTTTCGCGGCGCACCCCGCAGACCGATCGAGCGGGAGCGCGGAGGTGACGTGCAAGCGCGTTTGCCGCACGCAAAGGGCTATTCGACGTGAGATCGAGGAACGGGCTCAGTAGAGCGCGCGAACTCGCACATTGCGCCATTACCCAAGGACGGGGCGCCAAAGACGCTGCAGTTCGTCGGCGAGCTTATTCATGGCTTTCTGTTGCTTGGCCGGATTGGTCGCGCAAAACGCGCGATCGAACGCATTCGGGCCAAGCGCCTTGCGCACCTTCGACGCCTGCGCGCGCAGCGCTGCCGCCTGCTCGGCGGAGATTTCCGCGAAGCTGCCCACGGGTAGCGCGAAGCGTATCGGATAGCTTTGGCCGAGCTCCTCTTTGGGCAACGATCCCGTATGAAGCAGAGTCGCGCCGACGAACGATTCGGCCATCGCTTGCTGGCCAGCACCGCGCCAACTCGAGGTGTGAAGCCAGGCATTCGGTGTCGGCGCCTTCGGCCAGAGGCCGTAGATCGCATCGGCAACCTTCGCGATGGCCTCGGGTTCCCCGCCGTAGTAGGCGCGCTCGAGGGTGTCCTTACCCACTGTGAGCTCGAGTTCCGCCGCAAGCTCGACGCCCGACTTGCCGTTGGCGAGCCGCGCCGCCGCCGATCCATTGTCGAGCACGGTGCCGCGAAAGCGCCTCCCGTCCGGGAATTTCTCCGTGAAGTGCTGGGCAAGCCCTTCCGAAATCGACGGGGTGCCGCTGCGCAGAAGCAACTCCTGAAATGCAGGGCTGTTAAAGCAGTGAATGTATTCGTGCTGCGTGATATGCGTGGCGAGTTCCTGCGGCAACGTCTTGTCCAAATGCATGCCGACGACTTTTGCGTTGCCGAGTAGCCCCGGTACATACTGCAAATCGGTTACGCCCGGCATGCCGAACGGCAACTGATCCAGTTGCGGTTCGATCGAATGGCAATCGCTATCGGCCGGAATATGGGTGCCGAACCGCTGCAGTACATTCTCGCGAGCTTGATAGACGGTGGGTAGATCGATTCGGGGACTGGGGACCTTCGGCGCTGCCGTGGGCGGACGATTGGCGCTCGTGCCCGGGGGCGATTCCGAGCCTGACGACGCTTGCCTGCTTCCTTGATACACACCGTAGCCCGCGCCGACGGCCAGTGCGCCGACATAGGCCTTCCAGAGATGCCGCATCCAATTTCCGCCTGCCGCGTTCGGCGCGGCCTGATCCGGCTGAGCGCCCTCGTCGGCGGGCGCGGCGTCACCCGTTTGGGGCAAGCGTGCGCGACGGCGCCGAGCGCCTTCCGGGTTCGGCTCCGCGCTCACTGCCGAACGCCTGCTCAGCGATTGGAGATTGGCGTCGCGCGTGGGGCCTGCGGACGAGGAGGGCTGCGACGAAGTCTTCTTCGTTTCGCGGCCGGATCGCTCGACCGGCAAATCGCCGGTACGGTTTGCGGAGGTGACTTTGGTCATGAATATACCCGGTGGGTGCGCCCCGCGCGGCGCGAGGACGCACCCGAATAAACGCTTAACCTTGCGTCAGGCTCTTCGCGTTCTTCGGACCGGCTTCTTCGAGCTGATCCTTGGCCGCGTTGTTGTTGAGCGCGTTTTCCATTTGCGTCGCCGCGTCTTGCAGCGCGATCGAGCTAGCCGTGCTGGCCGACATTTCAGCGATGGTCGAAGCGTTTTGACCAACCGTTGCGCCGGACGAGAAAGCGGACGTATTGATTGCCATTTGTAGTACTCCCAATCATCAAGGTTGGGCCCATGATGGGCCAGAGTAATGCCGCGGCCTGGTGGACACGGTTACAACGATTCGTTGAATTGGCTTGCTTATAAGTACCGCTCTCACGCTTGGCGCATCGTCTTTGCAAAACACTCGATTGGCGTCAGCGTCAGGAGATATTTTGCTACTGCTGCCGATTTTTAACCAGGATTAGAACGAATTTTATGAGGCGTTGGCGAACTGTCTTAAATGTCTATTCATGTGTTTGGCATTCCGTTTCGATCAGGCTCTAATCCAGAGATAATTCCCATCCGCGAGATGGCGAAACATCTCGTCATCGGAAAGCAGGATGTTTTCCCGCCAATAACGGCCATGCTCGACATAATGTTCGATCATCTCGACGAGCCATTGCCCGTCCGAATTCGCTTCGAGCACCCCACGGACGACGAGGATGACGCCGCCCGTCTCGGCTTCCACGCCGAGCTGGGCCTGGTCCTGCGCATAGACGGAAAGATTCGCTTCGAGCAGCAGCCGGAACACACGCAACGTGCGTCCGCCCGAGACGATGCCGAATTGAAAATTCACGTAGATGGCAGCCGGGTCTTCCTCGTAGAAGTCGATGGCGATGTCGAAATCGTCGATGCTGATCACGCCGCGCTCGATGGCGCGATCGGCATCGCCGATGCCGCGTAAATCGCATAACTCGCGGATCAACTGATTTCGGCGTTCGAGGCTCATGAGCAGGAGTCTTCGGAACGAAAAGGGGGTGCGCCCCGCGCGGCACGAAGGCGCACCTCGGATTACGCTTAACCTTGCGTCAGGCTCTTCGCGTTCTTCGGACCGGCTTCTTCGAGCTGATCCTTGGCCGCGTTGTTGTTGAGCGCGTTTTCCATTTGCGTCGCCGCGTCTTGCAACGCGATCGAGCTGGCCGTGCTGGCCGACATTTCGGCGATGGTCGAAGCGTTTTGACCAACCGTTGCGCCGGACGAGAAAGCAGACGTATTGATAGCCATTTTAAGCACTCCTAACGATCAGAAAAAACCCATTACAGGGCGATGGTGTTGCCGCGACCGGATGGACGCGGATACTGCGGATTCGTACTTTCGTACGGGGAACGACTAATGCAATGCGGTACTGGCCTGACAGGTCACGATGGAGATTCGATCGTGTTGCGGCACAATTGCGCCGCGGCAGTCAGGCCGTCCGCGACGGTGGTCGCGGATTGCCGAAGCATCGGATCGGCCAGCTTGAGCGCTTGCGACGCGATTTCGGTCGCGAGGCGTTCGAGCCCGCGCGCCGCTTCGCCGAGCTTTTGCCGCTGTTGCGGGGGCTGGTCGGCCAGCGTCTTCACGCTGTCGATCGCATCGATCATTTCGGGGGTCACGGTGTCATACATGATCGTCCTCAGTTCAGTGGATGCGCGGCTGCGCGTGAATCGATGAATTGCTTGGTGCCGTCGCCGGCCTCGACGTATTGAAGATCGTCGACTGCGAGCAGCGACTCGACCGAGCTCGGCATCGCCATGCGGTCATCGGGCGTGAGCTCCTGTGCCACACGCGTGACCATCGGCTGCAGGTCGGCGCTCAGTTGCGCGAGCGTCGTGCGCACTGCGCGCGTGTCTTTCGCCACGCCGGACACACCGAATTCGCGGTGGCCGAGGTAGTGCACTTGCAAAGCCGGGTCGTGCAGCGACTCCTGCAGGTCGCGCTCGATCTGGTCGACACAGCCGAGGTGCCATATGATGCGGCCCGGCGCCATCGTTTCGAGCGTCGTTCGCACGAGTGCCTCGCTCCCGGTGTCGGGTACCACGCCGACGACATCGAAGCGCCCGCCTTGCTGCGTGACGGCGACGTCGGGCTGGTGGAGCCGATCGAGCGCCCGCTGAAGCTGTTCGAGACCGGCCTGCGGTGCCATGCCGCGTTGCGGCTCGGTCGACCCGCCGAGCCCCGCCAAGGTGCCGGTGCGAGGGTGGAGCACGGCAGGCAAAGCGATGCCGGCACCTCCGATCGCGAGAACGGCGACGCCCGCAATCCCCAGCGCATGCAGCGTCTTGCGATTCTTCGGCGAGGCAGGCGGTGCGGCGGGCACGACCTCGTCGACGCGCACGGGTTCCGGTTCCTCCACGGGCGCGATAGCGGGCGCCAGCAGCGTTTCGAGCAACTCGATATCGCTGGGCCAGGGCGCATCGGCGTCTCCAGCGCAGAGCACGACGTTGCCGAAGCGGTGCGGTTTGAAGTCCTCGAGCACGATGGGCTCGCCATGACCGTCCGCGTCGGCGATCGTGAGGCTTGCGTCGTCGTGTTGGCTCAATTGCATGGTGGGCTGATCCCAATCGCTGATCTGAATTTCCGCTTCGCCATCGTTGCCGATGCCTGTGTGCGTTGAGGTCAACTTTATGCGGGCGCCTGCGTGGCGCCCGGTGAGCAGACGAATTTCCTTGGTCATGAACGAACTCCTTTTTGTTGCGTTGCGCGTCGCGCGTATGCGTTCAAACGTAGGATCTGCGCCGCTCGATCAGCGAGCTGATCTTCGCGACCGCCAGCGCGCGCTCCGTATCGGTGCGCGCGCGTTCGAGATTGAGCAGCATCAGCGGCAATAGCAGATTGATCGACTCCTGTTGCTCGGGCGCCCGTTTCGTCGGGGTGCCCACAGCCGCGACGAGCCGCTCCCTGATCAGCGCCAGCGTTGCCGAGGCGCGTGCCGCGGTGCCGGGTACGGCCAGAAAGTCGCGCATCACAGCGAGTACGCGATAAGTCGAGCTCATCGCGGGGCGGGCCTCGCCTTGCGCCCGGCGTGCTTCGAGCAGTGCCGATTCCGCGGCATCGAAAGCCGCGATTGCCTGCTCGGGATGGTCCGTGGTGCGAAAGAAACGCTTGCCGGAACCCGTGCGTTTGAGCCGGGAGGACGCGGCGCTCCCGTTTTCGTCGCCGCCCTCGCGCGTATCGGCGTCCGATTCGCCACGCTCGCCGCCGTGTCGCTCGGCGACGCGCATGACGAGGTCCGCCTCTTTTTGCAGATGCTCGGTGAGCATCATCAGCAGCTCTTCGCTGGCACCCGATTCGTCGATACCGTCCTGTGAATCGGCGCCGCGCTTACGCTTGGACCGCGAGCGAGCGCCGCTTTTCTGCGCTTGATGAACCTGATGCTTGTGGTGATGATGGCCTTGCGGGCCAAACGGTCCCTGCGGGTTTTGCGACGATGCCCCGTCATCGGCGGGCGCCGGGATCGGGCCGATGCCTCGGATATGAATGCTCATGGGAAGACGCTCCGCATGACGGACTGCGCGAAGTGCATGACGGCCGATGCACCCCAGGGTGCCGCCACGATGATGACCACGGTGACGATCAGAAATTTGAAGCCATGGGAGATCGTGGAGTCTTGCAGCGAGGTCACCGCCTGCAAGAACGCGATGACGAGGCCCGCGACGGCCGCCACGCCGACGGCGGGCAGCGAGACGAGCAGGCACAACGTCAGCGCATCGGTGGTCAGGCGCGTGATTGCGTCGGCATCCATGCTTCACTCCTTCACTTGTACGTCGAGATGAGGCCGTGAATCAACGTCGACCATCCATCCATCGACACGAACAGCAGCAGCTTGAACGGAATCGCCACATTGGTAGGCGTCACTTGCGAGAGCCCGAGTGCCATCAGGAGGTTCGCCACGATCAGATCGATGACGACGAATGCGAGGTAGAGCAGGAAACCGATTTTGAATGCCGAGGTCAGCTCGGTCAGCGTGAACGCCGGAGCCAGCACGACGAGATCGTCGGGCTTGAGACTTGCGACCTTGTCCGCCGGCCAGATCTGCTGCGCCGAGCGCATGAAAAACGCCTTCTCGCGTTCATCGGTATGTTTGAGCAGGAATTGGCGGAACGGCTCGCGGGCGGCATCGAAAATCGGCATCACCTGGCTCGTCGCCGTCTGGTCGCTCGAAAGCTCAGCGCGATGCACGGCCTCCATGCCCACGGGCGCCATGATGAAGCAGGTCACGATCATGGCGATGCCGTTGAGCACAGTGCTCGGCGGCACTTGCTGTACGCCGAGCGCGTTGCGCAGCAAACCGAGCACCACGACGATCTTCGTGTAGGACGTGACCACCATTGCTGCGAACGGCAGCAGGCCGAAGGCGAGCAGCGCGACGAGCAGCGAGGCGACGTCAAGATTGCCGTTCATCGCTGGCCGCCATGCGGTTGATCTGCACGCCGAGGTTGTCACCGACTGCGACGAGCTTGCCGAACGCGAGCGTCTGACCGTACGAAACGAGTCGGACCGCGGAATCGGCGAGCGGCAGCGGAAGGTCGAGCACGTAGCCGGGCTGCAGCGAACCCAGCTGGGCGACGCTCAGATTGACGCTGAGCAGCTCGACATGAACCGGCAGCTCGATCGATCCGACCGGGACGAGCGGCTCGCTCGATGGATCGATCGATGCGCCCGCGAGCGGGTCGAAATCGTCGGGTTGGGCGGCGGTGGCAAGGGTCACGGGGGTCTCCAGAGTAACGGTATGCGGATCGACGCGCACGCCGGCCCGCAGTTGGCGGCCGCGAGGGGCGCCCACGCGTAGCGAGGCTTGTTCTATGGCGCCGCCTTCGATGTAGGGGTGGCCCGGTTGCCAGCCGAGCAGCACGTCGTGGCGTCGCAGCGACGCGAGCGTCGCCGGCGAACACAGGCGGTTGCGCAGCCGAATGGCCGCCGGCACCACGATGTCGTTGACGGTGTCGTGCGGCACCTGCGCGCACGGGTGCGCCCAAGCGCGTTCGTAATCGTCCGCAAGAGCAGCGGGGAGGTCGACGACGGCGAGCTTGACGTGGCCGCCGCCTGCATCGACCGAAAGCTGAAGTCCATGCACGTCGGCGGCATGCGCGCCCAACGCGATGGATTTGACCGACGGCGTGATGCCGTCGCCGGCATCGAGGCGTGCGAGCCACTCGGAGAGCCACATATTGGCCAGTGCGCTCGCCCGCTTGGGTTCGCTATCGAGCGCAATGCTGAGGAGTGCGGAATGTTCTGCAGCGTCGGCGACGACCGAAATCGGCCCATGCGTGCTATCGAGCGTGAGAGTCAGCGGCGCTTCGAACGCACTCGCTTCGAACCCGCGTACGCGCAGCCCGAGCTGAGCCGCCGGATGCGCCGAATGGCTGAGCGCGAGCGCGCGAGTCAGCTGAGCGAGCGCGCTCGTGTAGCGGGGTAGCTTGCCTTCGAGCAATGTCGGCAGGGCGTCGTTCATGGTCTGCTGGATATCCTCGTGGCGCAGGTGCGTTTCGGGCGTATGTCACGCGGCGAGCTCGACGTCGATGTGGCGGCCCAGGGCGTCGCTCAATCGGGTGCGCAAGGCGTCGGTGTTGTCTGAGATTAATTGCGTCGAGCGCGCACTCGACGTTTCAAAGCGAATACCGATGGACGACGGCGAAAGTTGCAGATGCAACAGCGTATCGGGCAGCACCGCGGGATTCATCGGCAGCGTGACGGCCCACGATGCGTCGTCCGACGCACCCGACATCGAGCAAAAGCGCGCGATGCGATCGGCCAGCTCGCGGGTGAAGAGCTCGCCATGCGCGGCCGTGGCGCACGCATGCACGATCTGCTTGCCGAGCGCGGCATCGTGTTCGGGCGGTTCGGGTTTTTGCGCTTCGCGCTGAGCCGTGGATCGCAAGCCCGACAAGGCGCCGCCGCGCGACGTGTCCTGTTTCGGCTGATCGTGGGGGCCCGAAGCCGGAACGGACGGCGGTTGCTGTTCGCGCGGCTCGGCCGACACGATGGCGGCCGCTCCCTGATCGGTCGAAGACGATGCCTGAGCATCGGGTTCGTCGACCGACGCCCCGTCGCCGGCCGGTGCGTTCGCCGATAGCGGCTGTCCTTGCGCCTGGCTTGCCAGTAGCCTGAAAATCTGTACCGCGGTCGCGCTCGGGGACGGCGAGCGCGGCGATATCGCACTTCCGGCGGCCGCACCCGCGGGTACGATGCGAATATCCTGGGGTTGGCGTACGCGCTCGCTCATGACGGCTCCCGCATCAGAAAGTCAGCCGCCCGGCCGGCGTCAGATGCGCGTCGGATCCGAGCTCCTGGAACGAGTAGACGTGCAACCAGGGCAGCCGCTGCTCGATCATCCGCCGCACGTAACGGCGAATGTCCATCGCAGCGATGACGGCCAGATGCTTGACGGGCTCGGCGCCGCAGATGCCTTCGAGATTGCGCAGCAGCGTATCGACGATGGCAGGCTCGAGTGCGAGAAAGTTGCCGGCCGGTGTCGGCTTGATGGCCTGGCGTATCGTCTGCTCGACTTCCGGGTCCAGTACGATCGCGGGCAATTCACCGGTGCCGCCCGTCGCCCGGTGGGCGATGAAGCGGCCCAGATCGCCGCGCACGTATTCGGTCACCATCAGCAGATCCTTTTCCTTGGGGCCCCAGATGACGAGGCTTTCGAGGATCGCGCGCATGTTGCGAATCGGCACCTGCTCTTCCAGCATGCGGCGCAGGACCTCGGCGATCCGCTGAGCCGGCAGCGCCTTTTGCACTTCGGCCACGAGGCCCGGATAGTCGGTGCCTGCGCGCTCGAGCAGCCACTGCGTTTCCTGCAGGCCGATGAAAAGCTTTGCGTCGGAGCCGAGGCGCGCCACCGCATGACCGGCAATCAACGCTTCGCGGCTCACCACGTCGCGGCTCGACTCAGCGGGCAGGCGGGCGGTGTCGATCCAATAGCTCTCGTCGAGCCCGGCGACATCGCGGCGCGCTTCGAATGCGTCGCGCAACGCATCAGGTACGCTGCGCACCACGCTCAGATTCGGCGGAAGGTCGAGCGGAACCGAGGGCACGTCCTGCACGAGCAGCTGATAGCAGTGATCGGGCAAGGCGTCGTCCACCCAGAGCGCCGTGCGCGGAAACGGCAGGCCGAGGTCGGCGGTCAATGCGCGGCGCCCCTGTTCGAACGCTTCGTCGAGCTTGGCCGCGTTGATGAGGGAAGCCAGCTTCGGCGAGAATCGAATCGCCAGCGGGACGGCGAACGCGGGCGCTTTGGTCGAGATCGTGGGTGCGTTTTCCTTCGATCCTTCGCGCGTCAAGGCGGGCAGCTCGGGGCCGGCCGGTTCGTTGTCCTTGCGCTGCTTGCGCCGCAGCGCGAAGCCGGCGGCCGCCAGCCCGCCCGCGAGCACGAGAAACAGTTCCCAGGGGAATCCAGGCACGGCCGCAAAGCCGCACAGCAGTGCGGCAGACCCGAAGAGGGCGCGAGAGTTGCCCGAGAGTTGCTCGAGGATTTCCGTACCGAGCGAACGCGGCGTGCTGTCTTCGTCGGCCACACGCGTGATCAGCACGCCCGCCGCGACCGAAATGAGCAGCGACGGAATCTGCGAGACCATCGCATCGCCGATCGACAGCACCGAAAATCGGCTCGCCGCCTCCCCCGCCGACATGCCGTGATAGCTCACGCCGATGACGATGCCCGCGAGAATATTGACCATCGTGATGACGAGACCCGCGATCGCATCGCCCTTGACGAACTTCATCGCGCCATCCATCCCTCCGTGGAGCTGGCTTTCGATCGCGAGCAGCGCGCGGCGCTTTTGCGCCTGCTCGGCGGTCATGTTGCCGGCCCGCACGTCGGCATCGATGCTCATCTGCTTGCCCGGCATGCCGTCGAGCGTGAAGCGCGCGCCGACCTCCGCAACCCGCTCCGAGCCTTTTGCGATCACGATGAACTGCACCGTCGTGATGATCAGAAAGACGACGAGACCCACGACGAGATTGCCTCCGACGACGAGCTCGCCGAAGCTTTCGATGATGTGGCCGGCCTCGGCGTTCAGCAGAATCGACTTCGTCGAGGCGATGTTCAGCGAGAGGCGAAAGAGCGTCGTGAACAGCAGCAGCGACGGAAAGGCCGACAGCGACGTCGCCTTCGGGATGTACATCGTCACCATCAGCAGCACGACGCTCGTCGTAATGTTTATCCCGAGCAGCGTATCGATGAGAAACGTCGGCAGAGGCAGGATCATCAGCGCGACGACAGCGACGATGACGCCGGCGATGCCGACCTCCCCGCTGTATTGCGACACGCTCGACATGGTGGCGTTCTTGGTCATGACGGTAAGCCTCGATGGGGTTGAGCTTGCGGATTCGGCGCGTCCGGCGGTGCGTTCGGTGCATCGCCGCGCCTTGCCGCAGCCATGTCTTCGACCCAGGCCAGTACCGCGGCAACGGCCTTGAAGCACGATTCGGGAATCGCATCGTCGAGCGGCACCAGATACAGCGCCCGGGCGAGCGGCGGATTGCCGACGATCGGCACGCCGTGACGCTCGGCCATCCGTCGAATCTCGAGTGCATCGGCGTCGACGCCTTTCGCGACGATGCGCGGCAGCTCGTACTCCGAGGGCATGTAACGCACGGCGACGGCGTAGTGCGTGGGGTTCACGATGACGGCTTGCGCGCCGGCCACGGCCTTCTCGGGATTGCCTTCCACGATTTCCTTGGCCACCTGCTTGCGCTTACCTTTCAAATGCGGGTCGCCTTCCGAATCCTTGTGCTCGCGCTTGACCTCGTCCTTGCTCATGCGGTGATCGCGAATGAAGAGCCATTTTTGAATGCCGTAATCGGCTACGCCGAGCACGAGATAGAGCACGCCGCCCACCGCGAACAGCCGGCATAGCGCCGACCACGAAATCTCGATGAGGTCGAGCACGGGTTCGTAGGCCACGCCGACGATCAGCGGCACGAGGCCCATCATCGTCTTGTAGAGCGCCGCGGCCAGCACGACCGCCTTGACGAGCATCTTCGCGAGATCGATGAACGAACGCAGCGAAAACATCCGCTTCAAGCCCGAGGCCGGGTTGATCGCATTGAACTTCGGCTCGAGCGGTTTGAAGGAGATCGCAAAACCCACCTGCGACGCGACGGCGACCGCCGCGGCCACCATCGCGACCCATACCGGTATCGACAGCAGCAGCGCCTCGATGCCGATGCGGCCCATGGCCCGCCGCAAATCCGCATCCGTGCCGCTCGCGAACCGCATGTCGAGCGCGAAGCCAAGCAGGGCTCGCAGGTGTTGGCCCATGACCGGTCCCGCCAACGACAGCCCGAGCGCTGCGGCGATCAACAGCATCGAAAACGACAGATCGGCGCTCTTGACCGTTTCGCCATCGCGACGCGCGTCCCGAAGCTTCTTGTCTGTCGGCTCTTCGGTTTTCTCGTCGGACATCGGCTGACGCTCCGTATGCGCGCGGTGAGTGGGAATGGTCGAAGTCTCGCGTAGCGTGCGTTCAGGCGGCGACACCTGCGACGAAACCGCGCGTCGGCCGGCGAAATCCACGTGGGCCGTGCCGCCGGCGCGCTCCGGGTTCGCTGGCGGGCCACGGAATTCGCTGTCTGTGTCAAGCGCGCCGGTTCGGCCCGGATACGTTACGGACGTCGGCGGCGCAGCTTCCGATGAGGGCGGCACGGCTGTCGCCCTGATTGACGAATCTGAACTTCGCGAGGTGTAACGATGAATCTCACGACATGCAGCAATCGCCTGGTGTCCGCACTGGTCGAGTTGTTGACCTGGGCGGCGCGCAAGGGGCACTTGGACGAGGCGGACCGCCTGCTGGCGGCGCTACACCTGATGCGTCCGAACTTCGTCGAGCTCAATGCGTACGATGCATGGCTCCTGATTCGGCGCAATCGCATGGAAGACGCGGCGCAACTGCTGCGGCAGCTCGAGGGCCGCGAGCTGCAGCCGCCGTTCGGTCCCTACGTCACGGCGCTGTTGGCCGTGTGCCTCTCGTCGCTCGGCGATTCGGGCTGGCGGATCTATGCCAACCAGGTGCTTACGCGCGACGAGGACGCCGAATCGGTCGGCCTCATGAACCTGCTGATGGGCAAGCGCGAGAAAACCGAACGCGACGACACGCAGACGGCAGGCAAAACCGAGGCGGCCGATCTGCTTCGGCAAGCGATGTCGTTCAGCTACATGCGCGCCTGAGGAGACAGCTCATGACTTCCGCAATAGCAGCCATTGCCCCGCCGCCGTCCGTTTCGTTTGCCGAGCCCGCCGGCGGCGTGACCGGCGCCGCGCAAGCCGCGATGGGCGCGCAGGCCCCAGCCGGCCTCGGAGACCGCTTTCGCGACGCGCTCGCGCAGGCGCGGCTCGTGCCCGAGCAGGGTGCGCACATACAAGGCCCGTCGATGGTATCCGAGGCCGTCACCGCACAAGACGAGGCCTTCGGTGCCCTGACGGAAAAGATCGACGCGTTCGAGGCGTCGAGCGGCTCGATGTCGATGCAGCAGGTCGAGGCCCAATCGCTTCAGATTCAGCACGAAATCACCGAGCAGATGGTGAAGATCTACACAGGTACGGCGGTCGCGCAAGGCGGCAAGAGCACTGTGCAAACACTGATGAAGAATCAATGACGGGAGAGCGCGATGCGCCGTGTTCCATCTCTAGTGCGCGCGCTGGCGATTGCGGCGCTGGCTGCCGCATTGTTGGCAGGATGCAGCAAGCAGTTGTATGCGCAGCTGTCCGAGCCGGACGCCAACGATTTGATGCGTGTGTTGATCGAGGCTGGTATCGATGCGAGCAAATCGTCGCCCGATGGAGGCAAGAGCTGGACGGTATCGGTCGATGGCGCGGACTTCGCGCGTTCGACCGAGGTGCTGCGAGCACACGGTTTGCCGCATCAGAAATACACGTCGCTGGGCGACCTGTTCAAGAAGGACGGGCTGATTTCCACGCCGACCGAAGAGCGCGTGCGCTTCATTTACGGCGTGTCGCAGCAACTGTCGGAGACGCTCTCGCGCGTCGACGGCGTGGCGTTCGCGCAGGTGCAGATCGTCTTGCCGAATAACGATCCGCTGTCCAGTACCGTGAAGCCTTCGTCGGCTGCTGTATTCATCAAGTATCAATCCGGCACCGATGTGCAGGCGCTCGTGCCGAGCATCAAGAATCTGGTCGTTCACAGCGTCGAGGGACTGTCCTACGACAATGTCAGTGTCACGCTGGTGCAGGCCTCCGAGCCGCAATCGAGCAACTCGGCGGGCGGCAGTGCGGCGGGCGGACTGCCTGTCGTCTGGACCGTCGGCGCGGCCGTGCTCGGTGCGCTCGCGAGTGCGCTTGCTTTCGGCGCGTTCTTTCTGCCGAAAGCACTGAAAAACGGGGCGCCCGCGCGCTGGCTTCAGCGCGTCAAGGGCAAGGTCCGGAAGCCCGCGGCCGCATCATGAGCAGTGCCGATCATCCGCTCATCCGCATGCTGGCCGGCTTCGAGGCGAGGGTGCTGGAGTTGGCCTCGGCGCTCGCGCAAACGTCGACGGCTGGCGACGCGAGTGAGCCGCGAACATCGGAGCCGCGCGCAATGGCGCTGAGGATCGCGGCCTGCCGGCGCCTTTGGTTTTCCGAGCCGGTGCCGCTCGACGCATTCCTGCAGCCGGGCAACCGCATCGCCATTCTGGCGCCCGCAGCGCTGCGCCGTGTACTGGCGGCACGCGCGCTGATCCGTTGCCAGGACGGCATTCGCCGTTGCATCGACCGCGATCGGCGGCGTGCGCTCGCGCTTGCGCTCGGCGATGAAGCACTTGCACAGCTGCAGGATCGGCCAGCGGCGATGGCAAGCGCCGACCCGTTGCCCGACGATCTGGCACCCGACATCCTGGCAGATCGCGGCTGGCAAATGATCTCGGGCGAGGGGGCATGCGGCAACGCAACGCTCGGCAATATCGTCGAGCTGAGCCTCGCCCGCGTCGCGGGAGGCGAGCGCTGGCAACGGATGCTGCGCCCCGGCGCCGACCGGACAGCCAGGGCGGGCGTGGCGAGCCGGGCGAGTGCTGCGAAGGCGCCCGCGGGCGAGAGCGACACGAGCCGATTCTTTTCCATGGCAGGCGATTTGTTCCCGGAGTTTCAATGGTTATTTGGTTGAAAGCACAACCGAAAGTGCTCGCCTTCGATACCGATGTCGTGCGCGCGGACGAGCTTGCACGCGTGACCGAATTGAACGACGCGCTGGGAGCACTCGACGAAGTCGTGCATGCGACGATGCGCGAGGCCACGGAACACGCGCGCGAGCTCATCGAAGCGGCCCGTCGCGAAGCCGACGCCTTCGTCGAGGCGGCGCGGCGCAAGTTCGACAACAGCTCGCGGCTCGGCTATGCGGCCGGCCATCGGCGCGCGCTGGCCGAGGCGCACGCGCGGCTCGCGGCGCGCGCCCGTAGCGAGCATGAGGAGCTGCAGTCGTCGTCCGATCGCCTCGCGCGCCTCGTGATGAAAGCGGTCGAGCAAGTGGTCGCCGAGACGGACCGCGACGCGTTGATGCGTCGCGTCGCGCTTGCCGTGGCACGATCGATCGACGACGCGACGCATCTGACGGTGAGCGTTGCGCCTGCCGATGCCGAGAGTGCGAAGCGGCTGTTCGGCGAGCTTGCCCGCGACGCTTCGCCGCCGCTCAATCTCGAGGTTATCGTCGACGACGACATGGACGAGGGCACCTGTGTCTGCGAATGGGACTACGGCGTCGTCGAGTCGAGTCTGCGCGCGCAGTTGGCAAGTCTCGAACGCGCGCTGGCCAACGGTGCCGCCTTGACCGCCGCAAAAGCGCCGCCGGCCGGCGGCGCGCTCGATGACGACTGGCAGTTCGATACTCCGCAGGGGACTCGTGACCCTCATGACGCATCGGGCCGGCTCGAATCGCGCGACGACGCGGCGCGTGCGAACCGCCACGACCGGTTCGAGGGCCCGGACGCCAACGGGGCGAGGATATGAGTACGATCGCCCACCTCGCCGATCGCCTGGAGACGGCGCTTGGCGCGAGCGCTTCGTTCGAACGGTACGGCAAGGTACTGGAGGCCGTGGGTACGTTGATCAAGGTGGGCGGGATCGATGCCCAGCTCGGCGAATTGTGCGAACTCTGGCGGCCCGACGGCACATTGATGCAGCGGGCGGAAGTCGTCGGTATCGGACGGCAACATGCGTTGCTTGCACCGTTCGACAGCATGACGGGCGTGTCGCGCAGCACGCGTGTGACGGGCCGCGGCGAGCCGTTGTCGGTCCCCGTGGGGCCCGGCTTGCTCGGGCGCGTGCTCGACGGGCTCGGCGAACCGGCGGACGGGCTCGGGCCCGTGCTCGCGCAGTGCCGCGTGCCCGTCTATGCCCCGGCGCCCGATCCGCTCGAGCGGCGCATGATCGAGACGCAACTCGGCACCGGCGTTCGGGTCATCGACGGGCTCATGGCACTCGGCGAAGGACAGCGCATGGGCATCTTCGCGGCGGCCGGGGTCGGCAAGAGTACGTTGCTCGGCATGCTCGCACGCGGTACCGATTGCGACGTGAACGTAATCGTGCTGATCGGCGAACGGGGGCGGGAAGTCCGCGAGTTCATCGAGTTGATCCTCGGCGAGGAGGGCATGGCGCGCAGCGTCGTGGTGTGCGCCACGTCCGACCGATCGTCGATCGAGCGCGCGAAGGCGGCGCACGTCGGCACGGCCATCGCCGAATATTTTCGCGACCGCGGGCAGCGCGTCTTGCTGATGATGGATTCGCTCACGCGATTTGCGCGCGCGCAGCGCGAGATCGGTCTGTCCGCCGGCGAGCCGCCGACGCGGCGCGGATTTCCGCCCTCGGTATTCGCCGAACTGCCGCGCTTGCTCGAACGCGCGGGCATGGGACGGGAGGGCTCGATCACGGCGCTCTATACCGTGCTGGCCGACGACGAGGAGGGGGGCGACCCGGTCAGCGAGGAAGTGCGGGGCATTCTGGACGGGCATCTGATCCTCTCGCGCAAGATCGCCGCGCGCAATCGCTACCCCGCGATCGACGTGTTGGGCAGCCTGAGCCGCGTCATGCCGCAAATCGCTTCGCCCGAGCATTGCGCGGGAGCGTCGCGCGTGCGTCGTCTGATGGCCAAGTACGACGAGATCGAGATGCTGCTGCAGATCGGCGAGTACAAGAGCGGCAGCGATCCGCTCGCCGACGAGGCCATCGCCATGCACGACGACATCGAAGGGTTCGTGCGTCAGCGCACGGACGAACTGGCCGATCTGAACGAGACCCGCGATCTGCTCAGCGGCTTCGGACAGGCGTAGGACGCCCACATGCGCCGATCATGACCCAGGCCGCCTTGCATGTCTGGAAAATCGTGGTGGCCGCGAAGACCCGCGCCAAGGAACGGCTCGAGCAGGAGCTGGCCGATGCACGCCGCCATCGCGAGGAGCTCATCGAAGCCACGGAGCAGGCCAACGAGGTGTTCGAGGGAGCACAGTCGCGACGGCTCGCGCACGAAGAACGGATTGCTCAGTTACTCAGCAGTCCCGACGGATTGTCGCCGCTGGCCTATCTCGATCACGACCGCTATCGCGAGCCGCTTGGACAGGCGGTGGACGAGGCGCGCACCGCGCTTACGCGCGCGATCGAGGCGGCCGAGGCGCAGCAGCAAGCCGTCGAGCAGCTCGGCATTGCCGTGCGGCGTGCGGATGCGTCGCTCGAGGCCGCGCGCGAGCAATTGAAGAAGGCGATTGCGGCGGCCGAGCGCCGTGTCGAGGAACGCAACGACGAAGAAGCGGGCGAAACCGCGGCCGCCCGTATGCACCGAGGAGCCTAGGATGGTCGATGGATTGCACGTAGGGCGTGCGCTTGCCGATTTGTTCGGCGAATACGAAGGTTTTTTCATGACGCTGGCGATCAGCGCCGCCCGGATTGCGGTGGCGTTCCAGATCTTCCCGCCCACGAGCGGCGACATGCTGCCCGGTACCGCACGCAACGGCATCATCTATGTGCTGGCGTTTTTCGTGGCCGCCGCGCAACCGGAACATTATTTCGATACGGTCAATTCCGCGCAGCTGCTGATGATTTCGCTGAAGGAAATGTTTTTGGGCGCGGTGCTGGGCTATGCCGCCTCGACGGTGTTCTTCATCGCGCAGTGCGTCGGCACGCTGATCGACGACCTGGCGGGCTACAACAGCGTCCAGATGAACAACCCGCTGCGCGGCGATCAGAGCACGCCGGTCTCGAATACGCTTTTGCAAATGGCCGTTGCGCTGTTCTATGTGGGCGGCGGGATGACATTTTTGCTGGGCGCGATGTTCGAATCGTTCAAATGGTGGCCGCTCGTTTCGTTGACGCCATCGATGACCGATGTCGCGCAAAGCTTCATCATCGCGCGCACCGATTCGATCATGTCCGCCACCGTCAAGCTTGGCACGCCCATCATGCTCGCGCTGATATTGGTCGATCTTTCGATCGGCATACTGGCGCGTGCGGCGGAAAAGCTCGAACCCTCGGCGCTGAGCCAACCGATGCGCGGTGCGATCGGTTTGTTGATGCTGATTTTCCTGGTAGGAGTGTTCGCGCAGCAGGTATTGGGTTCGCTGAGACTCGACGAGTTCGGGCGCGAAGCGGCCGCGCTCGCGGCGCCGGGTGCGGGCCATGGGACGCGATGAGCATTGCGATCTAAAACATCCGAATTTCTTATGCGAGGGATTGTTTTTTCTGATTGAGAATTGTTGTGTACTGCGCTGAGATTGTTGAGATTGCGCGGAACAGCTCTCGCTAATATCAGTGTCAGCACTGCATCGACTCAACGGTTTCGCGAGCGATGCGATGCGCGGCCTAACGCCCGATCGGCCGTGGAAAGTCGGGCGAACACAGCGAGTGTCGAGCAATGTATCCGACCGTCTATCTGGCATTGTTGTCCGCGTTGAAATTTCGCAAGAGTCTGCCCCGCTATTGCGCCGCCACCCTCGACGGGGACTTCGCGCGCGCCTATTGCGCGGTGGACGACGCGGCCGATTTGAGCGAGCGCGTGCATTCCCAGGCACGTAGCCGCAGCAATGAGGAACTGACGGCATTGGCCGACGTATCGCTCGTGCTGGGCAATTGGGAGGAAGCCGAAGACTATTACCGCCGCGCGCAAAAGATGGTTTGGAAAAACGACGATCAGCTGCGCGTGCAGTCTTGCCGAAACACGGGTTGGCTCTCGCTGCTGCACGGCCGCTTGAGCGTCGCGCAGCGCAGCTTCGCTCGTATGGCTTCGGAGGCCGAGGCGCATGCCGAACAGCGTATCGAGGCCCACATCGGCATGGCGCTTTCGCATCATCAACTGGCCCAGCAGCAGGCCGCCGACGATGCGCTCCTCGAGGCCGCCGAAATTGCCGACCATCTCGATGAGCCGCGCTTTCGCCTGATCGTCGAGCTGCTTTCCCGGGAGTTCGATGTACGCCTGAAGATCCGCGCTTCGCGCGCGCTCGACGACAATGCCTTCTGGCAATCGGCATTGACGACGGTATCGCTGGCGGCCGGAGGTCGTGCGCAGATCGAGCCGGCCTGCGTCGTGGCGGCCAGCCCCGCGCTGTTGTCGCTGCGCCTGGAGGAGCTTCACTGCATGGAGCGCCTCGCGCAGGGAGACCGCGGCACGCCCGCATCGTTGCTCAATGCGCGCTTGAATCGGGGCGTCACGAATGCTCAACTGACCTTCCGTGGATGTCTCGACACCGCACTTGCGGCATTGGCGGGCGGCCTCGACGACATCGCCGCGCAAATCATGGACAACCTGCCGGCAATCGGCGACCAGCCGCGGCGCGACTTCGACTACCTCTACTGCATGGCGAAAGTCGCCACGCAACGCGGCGATTTCGTACGCGCGTTGAAGTTCTACTCGCAGTACACGACCGAAGCGCTGCGTTGCCTGCGCAATGAAGCCGCGACCGTGCGCAGCGCGACGACGGCACGTCCGCGCGCCGCGGCCGCCGCGATCAACGACGACGTCTCCGCCCGGCTGCCCGCCAAATATCGGCGCGCCTATCGATACATCATCGAGAACATCGACCGCGAGGATCTGACCACACGCGAGGTTGCGGCGGAGATGAACGTCACGATGCGCACGATTCAGCTCGTGTTCAAACGCGCGCTCGGCGTGACCCCGTGCGGGCTGATCCGGTCGCTGCGCATGGAAGGCATTCGCGAGGCGCTGCTCGATGAAAACGGTCCGGCACCGTCGATCTACGACACGGCGGCGCGGTGGGGGCTCAAGAGCCGCTCGACGCTGGCGAAGGGGTATCGCCGGCACTTCAACGAGTCGCCTTCCGAGACGATCGTCACCCACACGCGCTGAAGCCCTTATCCGCCTGGAACGCAAAAACGATGAATATGCCCGGACGCAAGCTGCGCCTGAAAGCGCTCGTCTTCGCGATGCTGATCGGCGCGGGGGTCGCCAGCCCTGACGCATCGGCAAGAGCGATTCCTTGGAAGTCGAATCATTTCCAGTACGTGGCCGACCACAAGGACATCAAGGAGGTCCTGCGCGATCTCGGTGCGAGCGAGAACGTCATGACCTGGATTTCCCCGCACGTGGACGGTGTCGTCACGGGGCGGTTCGACGAGACGCCGCAGCGCTTTCTCGACCGATTGTCCGATTCGTTCGGCTTTGTCTGGTACTACGATGGCTCGGTGTTGCGCGTGTCGGGGCCTAACGAGGCGCGCAGCGCCACGATCGGGCTCGTCCACGCGACGACGAGCGATCTTCGCGGCGCGTTGTCGAGGCTCGGTATCACCGATCCGCGCTTTCCCGTGCTCTACGACGATGCGATGCGCACGGCCGTTGTTTCGGGGCCGCCGCGCCTCGTCGAGCTCGTGACCGATGTCGCCCGTCTGATCGATCATGACGTTGCGCGCAGCGATGCGCCGGAAGTGCGCTCGTTCCGACTGCACTATGCTTGGGCCACCGATCGCACGTTGACGATCAACGGGCAGCCTGTCGTCGTGGCCGGTGTCGCGTCGACCTTGCGCAGTCTCTATCCCGACAGCCCCGGTGCGCGAGCCGCCGACACCACGGCGGCGCCTGGAGACGACGCCTATCGGCTGCGCGATATCGGTGGCTCGGGCGCCAATCCGAACCCTGGTTACGGCGCGGGCGACCGTTCGTTTCCCCCCATGGCCAACATGTTCGGCGGCAACGGCTCGGCGCGCACGGCGATCAACCCGCCGCTGCCCGCGAACATGCGCGGTACGGACGCGAACACCGTCGTATCTCCGCTTCCCAACGATCCCGGTCCGACGAGTACCGATTCGTCCTCGAGCGCCGGTCACTCCGACGAACCGATCATCCGAGCCGACGCACGCAACAACGCGATCCTCGTGCGCGCTCGCGCCGATGCGATGCCGGCGCTCGAAAAGCTCATCACTTCGCTCGATCGCCGGCCCGGCGTGCTCGAAATCGACGCGAGCATCATCGAGATCACCGAGACGGGGTTGAAGGAGCTCGGTGTCGATTGGCGCCTGCACTCGGGTCATGTCGACATCGAGACCGGCAACGGCCAGAACACGCAGACCGGTTTCCCGGCTTCGGTCAATCCGCAAGGATTCCCCGCGCCGGGCAGTCCCGGCACGATCGGCTCGCTGTCCACGGCCGCAGCGGGCGCCGCGGTGGCCGCGACGCCGGTGGGCGGCGTGTTGACGGCGGTCATCGGGGGTACCGGGCGGTATCTGCTGAGCCGCATCAGCGCGCTGGAGCAAACGGACAACGCCCATATCACAGCCAGCCCGAAGGTGGCCACGCTGGACAATATGGAAGCGATCATGGACAACAAGCAGACGTTTTACGTGCCGGTCCAGGGCTTCGAATCGGGGAGTCTCTTCAGCGTATCGGCCGGCGTGGCGCTGCGGGTGTTGCCGAGCATCGTCTCGGATCAGGGCAAGCCGCAGATCCGGCTCGACGTGCACATCGAAGACGGCAATCTGACAGGACAGAGTGTGGGGAATCTACCTGTCGTGAGCAAGAGCACGATCGATACGCAGGCGTTGATCGATCAGGGGCAAAGCCTGCTCATCGCCGGCTATACCGTCAACCAGGACGATCGCAGCGAAACGGGCGTGCCCGTGCTATCGAAGATTCCCGTGATCGGGAGCCTCTTTCGCTTCAAGCATCATCAGGGGCAGAAGTTTCAACGGCTGTTTCTGCTCACGCCGCGCGTCGTATCGGCCTCGCCCGACGATGCCGCGCCGTGCGATGCGGGATGCGGGCCGACGGCTTCCGTCGGTCAGCCGATGACGTCCGTCGGCCAGCCGATGACGTCCGTCGGTCAACCGACGACACCTTCGTGGCAGCCTGGCCCACCTCTAGGACTGCCAACGAGATAGGATCGAAGCGCGGGAAGGGAAACGCAAGTCGGCGCAAGGGACCGGGCGGTGAGCCGGTCCCTTTGTCGTTGCAGCGGCGAAACGCCATCGATAAAAAAGGACCGGCGGGCCGGTCCTTTGCACTGCTCGAAGCGGGGAGGGCTAACGAGCGCCGCTCATGCGTCGCCAGTCAGCATCGCCCGACGCTTCTTCGCATCGTCGCGCCGCGTCATGCCGGCCTGCAGCAGGAACATCTCGAGCATTTCCTGGCCGTTGTCGCCGGCCTGGCCGCCGTTGGCCTGATTGGCCGTGTTGCTGGAGGCGTTCTGCGCGTTATCGGCACGACGCTGCTCTTTTTCCTCCTTGGTTTCGCGTCCCCCGGCAGCGCTTTCGTTGCGTTGCGCGGAATTGCCGCCGCCGCGGCCCGTCATCGCGCTCAACCGTTCGCTGAATTTCATCTTGGACGATCCGCCCGCGCCGCCTTCGAACGAAGTATGCGAGCGCTTGCCGCCCATCGAGAATCCGCCGCTGCCGGCGATGCCGAGTGCTGCGCCCGCCGCGACGCCGGCATAGGCCGACCCCGAGCCGGAGCCCGAAGCGCCTTCGGGCATGACCTTCGACTCCAGCGAGCCGAGCTTGTCCTGCACCTGGTTGCCGATCTCCATTTCGGAGACGTTCTTGACGACACCTTTCACCGTTTGCGCGACATTGCCATGCAGCGCACCGCCGATAGCCTCGTCGAGCTGTTGGCTGCCGATGTGCGCGTTGACCAGCACTTGCGTGCCGACGGCGGCCATCGCTCCTTCGGGCGTCAGATCGGAGGCGACTTCCATCGCATCCATGCCTGCCTTGCCGAGGTCCCCGAACGCGGTGCCCCAATGACCATGCACCGCATCCTTGCCGGCCTGAACGGTATCCTTGATCATGCCTTCGGTACCGTTGACCACCTGGGCACCGACCTGATCGACGCTCGATTTCACATCGTTCTTGATGGTGTCGTAGCCTTTCTCGACCTTGCCCATCGCATGGTCCATGCCCTTGCTCAAATGCATGTTGGCGAGCGAATCGACAGTGGCTTGGCCCACGGCGGTACTGGCGTCGGCCACCGTATTGAAGCCGTCCTGCGCGGTCTTCACGGTATCGTCGAGCGCCTTCTGCCAATGCCCGTGAATGACATCGCCGCCGGTCTTCGCGAGGTCCTTGCCGACCGTGCTGACATCTTTCCCGAGTTGCTGGCCGACCATCCCGACGCCGGTCTTGATGCCTTCGCCCACTTTCTGCATGCCTTTTTCGGCCTTGCCCATCACATGGTCCATCTTCTTGCTCAGGTGCATGTGGGCGAGCGAATCGACGGTGGCCTGCTCGCCGGCCGTGCCGGCGTCGTAAGCGGTCTTGGCGAGGTCCTGCGTGGCCTGCATCGCTTGATTCAAGGCCTTTTGAATGTGGCCATGTATCATGTCGTCCGCTGCCTGCAGCGTGTGCTCGGCGACATGCGCGACGTCTTTGCCGATGGCCTTGCCCACGTCCTCCACGCCCTTGACCACGCCTTCGCCGACTTTGGCGATGTCTTTACCCGCTGTTTCGAGCCCGTGGCCGACGTCTTTCGCGACGTGCGCGATGTCGTGCCCCAGATGCTCGAAGCCGTGCTTGATTTTCGAAAAAATGCTCATGGCAAATCCTTCCGAACGGTGCCTGTGAAATGTGAAAAGCCGGCGTTGCGCCGGCCTCTTCCGCGGGGATCAGATGCCGCTCGCGCCCGACGCCTTTTGCTGCTGCATGATCTGCTGCAACATCTGGATGATTTCGCCGAGCATTTGCAGCTCCTGGTTCGTCCCTCCGCCGTTTCCGTTTCCGTTCCCGTTACCGTTGCCGTTGCCGCCCGATTGGCTGCCTTGCGATTGCAGTTGCTGGAGCATCTGCGTGATTTCGGCAAGCATCGATTCGATCGATTGCGGCTGGTTGCCCCCGCCTGCGTCCGAGGGTCCGCCGGCATCGGAGGGGCCGCCCGCATCGGAAGGACCGCCGGCACCGGAGGGACCGCCCGCGCCCGACGGGCCGCCGGCATCGCCGCCGCCGCCCGCACCGCCCGCGCCGCTGCCACCGCCTGCGCCGCCACCGCCACCGCCACCCGCGCCGCCGGCTCCATCGATCATCTGTTTCAGCATGCTCAGGATTTCGCCGAGGATCTGCATCATCTGGTCGTTGTTCTGACCGTTGCCCGACTGGCCGTTTTGCGATTGGAGCTGTTGCAGCATCGAGAGAATCTGCTGAAGCATCGAGTCGAGCGACGTCGACTGGCCACCGTCCGTGGCATCCGACGGGCCGCCCGCATCGGAGGGGCCGCCCGCATCCGACGGGCCGCCTGCGCCCGAGGGTCCGCCTCCGCCCGGTGCTCCGCCGCCGGCGCCCGAGGGGCCGCCCGCGCCGGACGGCGCGCCGCCGCCGCCGCCGCCGCCCGCATCGGGTGACGAGTTGCCGCCGCCGCCCTTCGTATCCATGCCGGTTTGCGCGTTCTGCTTTTGAATGGCCTGCTGGAGCAGGTCCTCGATCATCTGCAGCACTTCCGCCAGGATTTGTTCGAGTTGTTGAACCTTGTTGCCGCCCGAGCCCATCGGGCTGGCGAAATCGAGTGAATTGATGCCCGAGCCGAATGAATTATCGATCGATACGCTCATGAGTCACCTCGTCGTCATGAATGGTGGATGCGCACTGCCTGCCGGCAATGCGGGGTGTTTCGCCGCGCGACGAAGCGCCCACCCGGGTTCCGGCTGGGAACGCAAGGGCACGGCGCATCGCTCGGAATCGACGATACCCGGCGGCCGGCCGTCCGCTCGCGGATAGCGGCGAACTCCGCTGGACCTCGGCGAAACGAACTGAACGAACGAGGCCCGATACACGTGCAGCTATGAAGCATGCCGGCAAGCGCCGATGCGCGACATCGATCGTCGGTTCCGACGATCGATGCGATAACGGACAGCGGAAGGAAAAAAGGCGGGGAGCCGCGCTCTTAGAGCTCGGCCACTTTCATGGCCGACAGCAGACGGCGGCCAGGCAGTTCCGGCGAGCCGGAAGCGGGGGATTTGCAATCGGATGGCGTGGGTATCGGCTCCTCGTCCGGCGCGTCGGACGCCGAGAGATCGAGCTTGTAGCCGAGCGCGTAGACCGTCTTCAGGTTGGCGCCCGTGCAGCCCGAGAGCCGCAGCTTCCTGCGCAGTTTGTAGACGTGCTGTTCGATCGAACGACCCGCGACGTCCTCGCAGGCACCCCAGACGCTGCTTGCAATCTGCGCACGGCTCAGAAACTTGCCGGGGCTCGAAAAGAAAAGCCACGCCATGGCGAACTCGCGCGGCGTCAGCGGAATCTCTTCGCCGTCGATCGTGAGCGTGCCGACGTCGCGACGCAACGTATAGGGCCCCACGGCAATTACGTCGTCGACGCGTTCCTGAGTCCGGCGGCTCAGGGCGACGTGCACACGCAGCCGCACTTGCTCGAGATCGAAACGGCTGGCGACGTCGGTTGCGCCGGCATTGATCCATCGCAGCATCGCCGACCAGTTGGAGAATGGCGTCAGCACGATGACCGGCGTGCATAAGTCGGCATTGCAATTGCGCCAGGACAGCAGCGAATTGACGAGCATTGAGTTGTTCTTCGCATCGATCAGCACGGCGTCGAATGCCGTCGTGCGCATTGCGCGAAAGAGCGGCAGCTCGGCGCTGAACGGGTCGACCGCAATCGCCTCGTCGGCGAAACAGTCGGCCAGGCTGGCCGTGAGCTGGGGGTCCTCGGTTACAAGAGCGAATCGCACTTTATCCTCCTTTCAGCGCGCTTCGTCGACGAAGCGTTTCGTGTAATAACGGCGCCGCCACTGCGCCATGGGGCATCGGCGTGGTTCGACCGGACGGTGAACATACTGGTCTCTCATGACAGATGTTTCGTTTATAAGACGCTCGCTTGTTGTTGCGGTGTCACCTCCAAGTAGGACGCGCTCCCGTCGCGCCCGGCTTCATGAATGAAGTCTTGTTGTCCGTTAGTGCCGGCTGTCGGGAACTCGGATGCGTCAGGTTCATGCCCGTTGTGCGGCTTGTCACAGCATGCGTGCCGAACTCCTTACCCCACGAAACGGCTGGCCGTAAAGGTTCCCAGCGGCCCGTGGGGCGTCTTGATCAGGAAATCCCTACAGCGGAATCCGTCTTTCCCGATCTAGATCCTGTGAGCGTTGACGGCAAAGTGAGGCCTGCATCGGCTTTCGATATTCGAAACGTCGCAACTTTTTTCATGCTGGCGGGTACCTACAGTGAAATATCGAACTGGGTGGATTCTGAACTGCATGTTGCCGGTCGTGGAGATTTCAATCGGGCGGCCCAAGGCGGCGGCCTCGCGCAGCAACGACGCCGACGACGTCGCGTTGCTGGCGCGCATCGCCACGCGCGACAAGGCCGCGCTGGCCTCGCTCTACCGCGAATACCACCGCCGGCTCGTCCGTTTCCTGGCGCGCTTCACGCGGCGGGAGGACCTGATCGAGGAGGTCGTCAACGATACGTTCCTCGTCGTCTGGCAAAAGGCCCACGAGTTCAGGGGGCACTCGCGCGTCTCGACCTGGCTCATGGGCATCGCCTATCGTGTGACGCTCAAGGCGCTGCGACAAGGCTTGCTGCCCACCGAATCGTTGGAAGGCGAGCATGAGGCGCTGGCGGGCGAGCCCGGTGTCGATCACGAGTTGATCGACTGGCTCAACAAGGGGTTGACGAGGCTCACGCCCGAGCAGCGCCTCGTGATGGAAATGGCTTACGTGATGGGATATTCGCTCGATGAGATCGCCGACATGACGGGCTCGCCAGTCAGTACGGTGAAGGCCCGGATGTTCCATGCCCGTGTCAAGTTGCGCAATGTCATGCCGGCGTTGGCCGGTTTTGCCGAGGAAGACCAGTGAAAAATACATCGACCGACAACGGTTGCGAGCGTACTCACCTGCGCGTGTGGGATTTGCTGCCTTGGGTCGTCAACGGCACCGCTTCCGAGTCCGTTCGACGCGAGGTCGACGAACATCTGCGCGAGTGTATCCATTGTCGCGAGGAACTCGTTCGTCAACGGCGTGTGCATGCGGGCATGAATGCGAGCGGCGGGGTCGAGCTGCCCGTCGAGCGCGGGCTCGACCGATTGATGCGAAAAGTCGAGGCGCGGGATGAGCCCGCTGTCCCGCACGTTGCCGCCGCGGCCGGTGGGGCGGCCCGCAGTCGCTGGGCCTGGGTCGCCTGCGGTCTGGCCGCCATGGTGCTGCTCGAAGCGGGTGGGTTCCTCGCGCTTGGCGTATCCCATCAGCCGGCCGCCTACCGCACGCTGTCATCGCCCGATGCCCTGTTGCCGCCGGCATCGATCCGGCTCGTCGTCGACGCATCGATGACTGCCGGCGAACTCCAGGCGCTGCTCGTGCCCCGCAATCTGCAGATCGTCGGCGGCCCGAACGAGGATGGCGTCTACTCGCTGGGCGCGCTCGGCCAAGGCCACGACATCGAAAAGGACGTCGCGGCACTGCGCGCGGCGCGCGGCGTGCGTTTCGTCGAGCCCGTCGACGGAGTGCGCAGCGCTGAGTGACGCGCGAGCGTTTCGTCAGACCGTTGAATCGGCCGCGAGGCGGCAGGACGTTTACAATGGTGACCGGGTTTGGGCTGCTTCCAAACTCCCGGCAATCGTGCGATGCTCAGCGTCGTCCGGTCCATGCCGGCATGGCCTCTGGCCCGCTGACGGTCGCCAGCGCGCTCCATCTGTCCCACATATTGAACGGAAAGTCTCGTTGTGCCGCTGAGGACTGCCAAGACGCTTCTCCCGCGCCTACGGCGCCATGCCGAGGCGATGCCGGGCACGCGGCTTTCGTGTCGCGCTGTCGTCACCGCGGCGATGATTGTGCTGACCGCTCTGTTCGCGCCCCTTGCGCGCGCCGAGCACTTCGACATCGTCTATCCGCGGCTCACGGTCATCGACGATCAGCGCGCGCTGTTCGCGAAAGCCGTGCTCGATCTTGCGATGCGCGAGGCGCATGCCGATTACACGATTCGCCGCTCGAGCGACGTAATGCAGCGCGAGCGGGCATTGCGCGAGCTGGCGGCGGGACGCTCGATCAATCTGGCGTGGGTCAGCATGTCGGCGCGCGACGAAGCGATGCTGCGCCCGGTGCGCATACCGATCTATCGCGGCTTGATCGGCTATCGTGTCCTGCTGATTCGCAAGGACCGCCAGGCCGAGTTCGACAAGATCGATTCGCTCGCCCAACTGAAGACGTTGACGGGCGGGCAGGGCTTCGGGTGGGTCGATACGGGCATTCTGCGCGATGCGGGCCTGAATATCGAAACGTCGACGTACGATTCGCTGTTTCCGATGACGGAGGCGGGTCGCATCGATTATTTTCCGCGCGGTGTCGTCGAAGCGTGGACCGAATTGGCGGCACGTGGGGCAGCCAATCCCGATCTCGTCGTCGAACGTCATCTGTTGCTCGCTTACCGCTCGGATTTCATTTTCTATACGAGCAAGCACGACGATGCGCTCGCCAGCACGATCGAGACCGGCTTGCGCGCAGCCTATCGCGATGGTTCATACAAACGGCTGTTCGATTCGCAGCCCGATATCCGATCCGCGCTCGAACGCGCCGAACTGGCCCGCCGTACGGTCATCCATCTCGACAATCGGTATTTGTCGGACGCGGACCGCGACATCCCGGGGAATACTGGATGGTCAAGTGAGCCGCCGGTGGCATGAAGGCAGGGTTTTTCTGAAGTCGATATGAATCTCAACGCGTCAATTCTCAGGTGGCGCCCCCTCGATCGCGTGCGCGGCAGTGTCGTCGTGCGGTTGTTCGTCATCGTATTCGTGTTCAGTTGCGTCGTCACGCTCGCGCTGACCGCCGCGCAGCTGTGCCGCGATTACTGGCTGGGGGTCGAGCACGTGCAGGGCCGCCTCTCCGAAGTGGACCGCATCTACCGCGACAGCCTCGCAGAAGCGCTGTGGCGACTCGACCGGTCGCAACTGAACCTCGAACTCGAGGGCATGCTTCGGCTCGACGACATCAGTGCGGTCCAGGTGCGGGAGGCCGGCGCCGATCCGTTGATCGTGTCGGCCGGCCATTCCGTCGGCGCGACGGCGACGATTGCGCGGGACTACCCGATCATGCGCAGGGGGCAGGAGGGGGTGCAACGGCAGATCGGCACGCTGCACGTCGAAGCGACGCTCGCCGGCCTTTACCGTTCGCTCGCGCGAACGGCGGCGCTGATTCTCATGAACCAGGCGGCCAGTACGTTTCTCGTCGCGCTGTTCATCACGTGGCTGCTCAACCGGCTCGTGACGCGACATCTGGCCGCGATCGCCCGGGCCGTTGCCCGCTACGATTATCGCGAGCTGCCGGTGCCGTTGATACTCGAGCGTGGCAAGCGCACGATACCGGACGAACTCGATCGCGTCGTATTGGCCATCAATGCCATGGCGCTGCGCGTCTACGGCGCGTATCTCGACGAGCGCGACGCCGCGGCCGAGCGCGAGGCAAGGCACGCGGCCGAAGCCGCGAACAGCGCCAAGAGCGCATTTCTCGCCAGCATGAGTCACGAACTGCGCACGCCGCTGAACGGCATTCTCGGCTATGCGCAGATTCTTCGCCGCGACGGCTCGCTCGGCGCGACGCAACGCGAGGCCGTCGGCGTCATTCAGCGTTGCGGCGAACAATTGCTGGCATTGATTCACGATGTGCTCGACTTCGCGATGATCGAGGCGGGCCGCATGCGTGTCGAAGTCGCGGATGTGCCTCTGGCGGAGGCCGTCAGCGCGATCAGGGAAGTGATCGTGGTCAAGGCGACCGACAAGGGGCTTCGATTCGTCTGCCACATCGAGCCCGATGTGCCCTTCGGTGTACGCGCGGACGAACGCCGTTTGCGGCAGGTGCTGTTGAACTTGCTGACGAACGCGATCAAGTTCACGGCGCATGGGACGGTAGAGCTGCGCGTGCGGCGCGGCACCGCGGGCGGGGCCAGCTTCGAGGTGCGCGACACGGGTTGCGGCGTCGGCGCCGACGAGCTCGAGCGCATCTTCCTGCCGTTCGAGCAAGGCCGGCAAAAGAGCGGCCACGATGGCGGCATGGGGCTCGGCCTCGCGATCAGCCAGCAGTTCGTGCGCGCCATGGGCGGCGAAATCGCCGCCGAGAGCGAACTCGGCCGAGGCAGTGTCTTCCGCTTCGAGCTGCCTGCCGCGATCCAGGCGGGTACGCACGCGATCGCGTGCGAAATCGAGCGGGTCGCAACCGGCTATACCGGGGCGCGCCGTACGGTGCTCGTGCTCGACGATATCGCTGTCAACCGCGCGATCGTATCCGATCTGCTCGGCAGTCTCGGCTTCGAGGTGATCTCCCTCGAGAAGGCCGCCGACGGCCTCGCCGCGCTGATGCAATCGCAAGGGCGCGGGAGCCCTGTTTCGCTGATATTGACCGACATCGTGATGCCCGGCATGAGTGGGCTCGAATTCATCGAGCGCGTGCGCGCATTGCGCGAATACCGCGGTGTGCCGATCGTGGCGCTCTCGGCCAGCTCCTCGGCCGCGGACGTCGAAAAAACGCTCGCGGCCGGTGCCAATGTGTTTTTACCGAAGCCGGTCGACTTCGAACGATTGCAGGCGGAAATGGCGGCGCTGCTGGGACTCGAGTGGACTTATTCATCGCAGCCCGCGGGGCGCGCGCTCGATCTCGCGCAACTCGCGAGCGTCCTGCTGCCGACGCCGCCGGCGGAGTCGATGCGCGAGCTGCATGAGCTTGCGCGCATGGGCGATATGCGGGCCGTGCGCGGCTGGGCGGATGCGCTGAGTGCGCGCGACACCCGCTATGCGCCGCTCGCTTCGGCGTTGCGCGCGCTTGCGCGCGGCTATCAATCGAAGGCGCTGCTCGCGTTCGTCGAGCGGCATCTGCACGCGGGAGGCGCGCCGTGAATCAGTTTGCCGATCTCCAGCCGCGCACCGCGACCGTGCTGATCGTCGACGATAACCCCGCCAACCTGGGCGTGGTGGTCGATGCGCTCGGCGAGCGCGGCTTTCGCGTGCTGATCGCGCTCGACAGTGCGGAAGCGATCGAGCGCGCGCGATTCTCCCAGCCCGAGCTGATCCTGCTCGACGTCAACATGCCGGGCATAAACGGCTTCGATACCTGCCGGCGATTGAAGGCCGACGTACCCACACGCGACATCCCCGTCATCTTCATGACGGTTGCCGATGGCCTGGGGGATATGGTCGAAGGTTTTATGGCGGGCGGTGTCGACTATGTGACCAAGCCCGTGCGTATCGACGAAGTCGTTGCCCGAATGAACGTGCATCTGGCCATGCGCGAAATGCAGATGACGCTCGTCAGGCAGAACCGGCAACTGCAGGAGGAGGTGAGGGTCAGGCAAAAGGCCGAGTTCAAGCTTTCGCGCATTCGCGACGAGCTCGAATTGCGCGTGGCGCGCCGTACCGAGCAACTCGCGCGTGCGAACGACGATCTGCGCGCCGAAATCGAGGAGCGCGAACGCGCCCAGGCGCGGCTGAAGGTCAGCGAGGCGCGCCTGCGCGAGATCGTCGAGGCAAGCCCGGTGCCCCTCTGCATCGGCTCGCTCGCCGAACCGCGCGTGTTGTATGCGAACGAGCAGTGGCGGCAATTGATGGGCGTGAGCGAGGTCGAGCAGGGCCATGTCGACTGCAACCTGCTCTACGCCGAAGAAAGCGGTCGACGCAGAATCATCGAGCGTGCGCGGATCCAGGGGATGTCGTGCGACACTGACGTGCTCCTGCGCCGGCTCGACGGCACCACGTTCTGGGGCGCCATGACGGCCCGGCTCGCGACGTTCCAGGACGAGCCCGCGATGTATATCGGCATACGCGACATGACCGAGCGCAGGCGCATCGAGCAGGCGTTGCTCGAATCGCGCGAGCAGTTGCGTCAACTGAGCGCCTATATGGAGGCGATACGTGAAGAAGAGCGCAAGCGGATCGCACTCGAGATTCATGACGAACTCGGCCAATTGCTGACGGCTTTGAAGATGGACGTATCATTGCTCAGAATGCGATTGAGTGGCGCGCCCGATCTGCTCGGGAAGGTGAACGGCATGCGCGATCTGGTCGAGCAGACCATTCTGATGGTGCGCAATGTCGCGAATCACCTGCGGCCCGCGGCGTTGAATTTCGGTCTCGTTTCGGCACTCGAATGGCTGGCCGACGATTTCGGCAAGCGCACGGGCATCCCATGTCAGCTCGTGCTCAATGCCGGCGAGCCCGAGCTCGACGACGCGCATGCAACGGCGCTGTTTCGGGTCGTCCAGGAATCGATGACGAATATCGCACGTCATGCCCGCGCTACGCGCGTCTACGTCACGATGATGCGCGACGCACGTGGGCTCGTCCTGAACGTCAGCGACAATGGCTGCGGTTTCGATCCGGCTGCCGCCGGCACGCGCGATTCCTATGGACTGCTGGGCATGAGCGAACGTGCACGGCTCATAGGTGCTTCATTGCAGATCGACAGCGCACCCGGTTCGGGGACTGTCGTGTCGATCAGTATTCCTGTCGAGAATGGAAGAGAAGATGATCAAGATTCTGATCGCGGATGATCATGCCGTAGTCCGCAGCGGCTTGAAACAGATCATGGCGACCGCCACCGACGTGACGGTGGTCGACGAAGCCGCGAGCGGGGCCGACGTGCTCAGTAAGCTGCGATGCCGTGAGGTGGACTTGCTGATGCTCGACATCACGATGCCGGGTATCAGCGGCGTGGACCTGATTCGCCGCGTTCATGGCGAATATCCGGACATGCCGATCCTGATTCTGAGCATCCATAACGAAGCGCAGGTCGTCTCGAGGGCTTTGCGCGCGGGTGCGAGCGGCTACGTCACGAAAGATAGCGATCCCGAAGTGCTGCTGGCGGCCATTCGAAAGCTTGCAACAGGCGGGCGCTTCATCGATCCGACGCTCGTCGATGCGGTGGTGTTCGAACGCCATTCGAGCGACGTGCCGCCGCACGAGATCCTCTCCGATCGGGAATTCGAGGTGCTGCGTCTGCTCGCGAGCGGGCGCAGCATCAACGAGATCGCCGAGGCGTTTTCGCTGAGCGCCAAAACGATCAGCACGCATAAGCGGCGCTTGATGCAGAAACTCGGCGTGAGTAACAACGCAGAGTTGTTCCGCTATTCGATTCGTCATGGGCTCGCGGCGCAGTAACTGCCGCATCGGCGTTCGATCGATGTCCGCTCGTCACCGTCGACGCTGACTCATTCCCGTCCCGGTTTATTCGATCTGGCGCGCCGGGTTGGGCCGTCGTTCGTCTTGGCATCGTCATCGAATCGGACGCGCCGCCCGGCCACGGTCCAGCGGCGCGAATCGGCTCCGACGACGGCGGCCGTCGTTCCGGCGAGCGAATCCCGCCTGTCGAGGGACGGCGAACGAGGCGTCGAATCCTCCACGGCATCGATGCCGCGCGGTGTGGGTTGTGTCGATGCCGCTGCTTTCCTGAGCGCGCCGAGGGTTCGCGGGTCCGTCGGCATGGCGGACAACCACGCCTCGAGCCGGCTGCTGACGGGTTCGACGTCGGCCGGCAGCGTGGCTTGCGTCAACGACGCCGAGGCGACCGGTTGTTCGCTCGACGATGTTGACGTGTCCGAAGGTTCGTCGACGATGCGCTCTTCGCTGATGTCGCCCGCCATGTGAACGGCCTGAAAGTGATTGCCGAACATGACGATGCCGACGGGATCGGTTCCGAGCCGCGACGCTTGAAAGCGAATAGGACCGTCGATGCTGGGCATGATCAATTGCAGATTCATACTGGCGCCGTAATCGCGGTTGATCCGCTGCATCAGCGCCGCGATCGCCGGCTCGTCGTCGTAGAGCATGCGGTCGCCGCCTTCGATCTCGGGATACTCGCGCGCCATCGCTTCGCGGTAACGCGATGCCTGAGCCGCGAGCAGCGGCTCGGATTGCGCGTCATAGCGGCCCGTCGCGTGCTGAAGTAGCGAAATGATCAGGCAGTCCATCGAGGCATGACCGCTGTTGTCCGCGGCGCGAATCCCGTGCTGCGCGAACCATCGCAGCGTCTCGTCGCGCCCCGCGCCCATCATCATGTCGCGCTGCCGCTCGAGTTCGAGCGGTTCATGGCGTTCGGCTACCGGTATCGTCGCTTGCTCGGGACGCGGCACGAACACGTTCTCCGGGCGCGCCGCAGGCACGTCCGGATGCGTGACGCGCGCACTGCCGCCGAGCTCCGGGATAGCACGCAGTGCGAGTGCGGCGGCTTGCGCATCGAACGAGCCTGCCAGCCCGTGCGCATCCGCGCCGGCCGAAGCGATGAAGTCGTTCGCTGGGGGCGATCCCGTTTGCGTTTCAGGAAGCGGCCTTTCGGGCGGCGGCAACGCCGATTCGACTCGTTCTATAACCGTATCGCTCGTGTGCCGCGCATCCGTCGCGGGCGGCGCCTCGGATGGCGGCGGCTGGGTCGCGAGGCTCGTCAGTCGTTCGCGTACGCCCGGGCTCAGGCTTTTGCCGAGATCGGCCGCCTTGCGCGTTTTCGACAATGGCACTTGTGCCACTGCGTGAGCGATGGGTGTGGCGACCGAGATGGCAAGGCTATCGGCGAGCATCGCCATTTGACGCGTTCTGAACTTCGCCTGGGTCGCAAGCGGTGCGTGTCGATAGCGCCAGTTGTAATACCCGGTCGTGCCGCTCAGTTTGCCTGAACTGAGCTTCGCCCCGCCGACCGAAACCGTGATTTCGTCGGGGATGTCCCGTGCTGCCTCGATGCTCGCGAGCAACCGGTCGAGCGACGCGTCGCTGTGTCGATCGCCCAGATCGACGAGCATGGCATTCGTCGCCGGCAAGTCGAGCTTCGTCACGACGGCTTCGCCGTCTCTTGCGAGCGTCTTGACGAGCTTGGCCATGCTGGTCTTCTGGAACCGCGCGCGTTCGCCCGCGGAATAGGGCGCGGTAACGGGCGCGGTGCCTTGCGCCACCAGACGCGCGTCGTTCTGATCGCCGAACGCCGGCTTTTGATGAACCCCATGACTGGCCAATTCGGCCTTGTGAATATTGAGCCCCAGGCTCGCCGCCGAGCCGGAGATATTGACCGCGGCGGCCAACGCGGCCGCTCCGGCGTTCGTCACCGTATAGCGTTCACGCTCGCCGATCGCCATCGATTTGGCGAGCTTCGTCGCATCCACCTGCTTGCGCGCATCGGTGCTGAACAGTGCGCGGGCATCGGCGCTTTCGATGGCCGCGAGCGCCTGGGCTGCCGCTCGCAGGGTGTTGCGCGCCTGAACCGGATCGGTCTCGGCAACGGCTGCCTTCATCCGCGACTGCGCGAGTTCGAAATGAAGCCAGTCGCGCAAGCAGGCCTTGACCTCGGCACGACGGCCGGCACGCAACGTGTTGCGCGCCGCGGCCTTGCGCCGCGACTCGCGGGCGCCGGTCCGTTCCACCTCGGTGTTGAAGTCGTGCAGCGACGCGAGCGATTCGCTCACGCGGCCCAGCAGCAGCCGTCCCATGCTGTCGAAGCGCATGCGATCGGGCGTTTTCCACGCATCGGAGACGGTCGACGCTTTGAATTGACTCGCGTGTGTTTCAGCGAACGATTCTTCGAGCGCTTTCACGGCGGTTTCATCGGCACCCGCATTGGCGATCCCGCGACGCAGCGCCGCGTAATCGGTCCAGTTCCTGACTGGATCGAGATCGTCTTTCGTCGAATCGCGGCGCGCGATCTCTTCGAGCGTGGCAATGAGTTTGGCCTTGGCCTGCTTGCGCACCTCGGGATTGTTCGTCACGCGTTTTTCGGCGATGTAGGTGCGATAGGCCGCGGCGCGTTCGGTTTGCTGCTTGGCGGCATTGCCGGCCAGCAGGTCCGTCGATTTGGCAAGTGCCACGATCGCGCGTTTCGCTTTGGCTTCGCCGTCCTTGCTTGGACCCGAACCGAGTTGGTAGGCGACATAAAGCGCGGCCACGAGCGCGACAGCGCCGGCCGTCGCGCCGGCGGTGGCGGCAAACGACGTGATGACGACAGGCGTGAGGATGCCGAGCAGCGTCGCCGTATAAGTCGCCGCGCCTGACGCGACACTGACGCCGAACGCGCGCTTGTTGCCGTGATACTCGATCTTTGCGCTTTCGGCCGCGGTTTTGTAATCGGATTTCAACTCCATGCGCATGCAAAACCGCGCATAAGCGACGCTGAGTGCGGTGCCGGCGGCACGCATGTCCCGCTCGGCCTGCTCGCGCTCTTGCGGTGCGGCATTCGGATTCGCAAGCCGAGTATGCGCGTCGTCGAGATCGGCTTGCGCGCGCTCCATTTTTCGCACGGCGTTGCCGATTTTGCGCAGTTCCAACGCGAGGCGTGCCGATGCCCGCATGACATTCGGACCTGTCTTCGCGCTCGGCGTCGCATCGGCCTTGCCAAGCGGCATGATTTCCTCGGTACCCGAATTCCGGAACCGGATGTTGGCCGAATCGAATGCCAGCTGCGTCGAAAGCAACGTCAGCAGCAGTTGCACGCCGGAGAGCGCCGTTTTCGCCGGCAGATGAGCCGAAGCCGCCAATTGCGCGGCGCTTACCGCCCCGTTGACGGTCGAGGAGACGGTCAGGCGCTGACGATGCAACGCACCCGTACCGGTCTTTTTGAAGCTGTCGATGACTGCGTCGGTATCGTCGAGCCCTACCGTTTCAAGGAATGTCGCGATCATCTCGCGGTAATAGTCCTCGTCCTTCGATCCTTCCGGCAACAAGCGCTGATCTCTCATCTCCGCGGGGATCGAATCCGGTCGTGCGCGCTCGAAGTTCAGCGCCGTCAGGCGAGCCAGTCCGACGATCGACGGCTGCTTGCGCTGCCCTTCGGCCCAGCGTTCGCAGATGCCGAGCGTCGTCGTCTCGTCCCAGCGCTCGACGCTGACAGCCGGCTCGAAGGGAACCTTCTTCATGTCGAACAATTGCGCGAGACGGCCCCGCACGCTGCCGCGTGCGGGGTGCGCCGCTGCCGATCCTTCCGGCTGCGGGGCGCTTTGCGGTGGCCGGATCTCCGCCGCGGGAGCAGCAGTGGGAGATGTGGATGACGGGAGGATGCGGCGCAGGGCGGATTTCATGTTGGCGATGCAGGGGGGATTCGCGACCCATGCTAGGAAAGTGTTATTGCAATTCCGGTGGCCGCGGCGAAACGCCGTGCCCGACAGCGAAATCGATATTCAGCGTGCGCTCGCCAACGGTGCGCGGAAATAACGCCACCATCCCCGCACCATGCGGACGAGCGAGGGCAGGCTGCCGAACGCGAACCGGGCGGCATCGATCGATGCTGCGCGCCAACTCGGCGCGCCCGAGCGGATATCGCAGCGGCACAACGCGAACGTGTAGCGCAACTCGTCGACCAAAAGATATCCCGTAGCGAGGAGCAAGGCCGACCGCAGCGTCCATCGGTTCAGTCCCGCGTGCGCGGCGACATCGATAGCCACATCGCGATGCCCGAGTTCCTCGCGCGCATGCCAGCGCCACAGCTTCGCCGCGTGCGATTGCCCATCGATCAGCAAGGTGCCGTGAGAGACGACCTCTTCGGAGAGTACGGCGGTCAAGTGCTCGAATGCGGCGACGAGCGCTATCTTCATCGGCAAATCGAGCCGCTCGAGTTCAGCCGTCACGCGGTTTGCCCGCTCGGCGACGGCCTGCGCGCCTGGCAGGCCCGCAATCAGCGCATCGTTGTAACGCACGTGCGCTTGCCGATGCGCGCGCTCTTCTCGAACGAAACGCTCGACCTCGCTGTGCAGCCTGGTGTCGATAGGCGCGGGACAACGCGTACGCCACGTTTCGAGCGTGTCGATGAGAAACGCCTCGCCGGCGGGGAGGATCAGCGAAAGCGCATCGAAGAACCGGCTGCGCACGAGTGTGCCATTCCAGAACAGCGGTTTGCCGCGGCGGGTGGAAGCATCGTAGGTCGGCGTCATGTCCGGCGTCCCGGTTCTGCGCGAATCGGCACGTTCGCGTTCGCGCGGGAGCCTCGATCCGTCAGCCATAACCTGGGGCCGTCGGTCAGCCAACGGCGCACGAACGCGATATAGCCGATTGGCGCCGCGGTGGGATCCGTTTCGATCCGACGCGCCACCTCGAACCATCGCAAGGCAGGTTCGCAGTGGTGCGCCCGGTGCAGCGAACGGTGCAGCAGGACCCAGCCGAGGCCGAACGGAAGCGCAATGTCGTTCGCGATCGAGCCCTGCGGACGCCGGCACGAGGCGGGGGCAATCGCCACGCCATAGTGCTCGGCCTGTGTGAGGATGAAATCGAACCATGCCGACAGTGCGAGCGGAATCAGATAAGCGACAGCGACCGTGCGTGGCGCGTGGCGCAGCCCGACGGCAATCGATAGCGCAAATACGACCCACCAGACGAAGGCTGCATTGCGCCGGGCGCGTTTGGCCCGCGGCACCATCGACCATCCCGTTCGCGTCAGATGCCAGGCGACCCAAGGCACCTCGAGCGGGGCCAGCAGCCAGATCCAGCGCGTGCGCCAGCTTCGGGCATAGAGCGGCCCTTCGGGATCGGCCCCGGTACAGGGGAGGGGATGGTGTGCCAGATGAAAGTAACGGAAGGCAAAAAAGTTCTGCCCGACCAGCGCCGCGCATGCGGTGCCTATCGCGTCGCTCACGTTGCGATTACCGATGAACGTCCCATGCGCGCACAGATGCTTGGCTTCTTGACACCCGGTCAGCAGGAGCCCTTGGAGCAGCATCAGCGGAGCGAGGAACCACGGGTTGGTGCAGATCGAAATCAGAATCGTATTGATGAGGACGGACGACAAAAACAATGCGCTGGGCCAATCGCTGTACGAGCGCGGCTGAACGCGTCCGGTCGTGGAGTGCGTGGCGGATCGAGTCATAGCAATGCGGCGAGCGGGTGGGCGATGCGTTGTATCGTAGGCAGCGCAAGCGCAGACCAAACTGGACGCAGTATCGACAAAGGAACCGTTCCTCGCAGGAGCACCCCGTAATCGAGCGAGCGCTCATGCGGGAAATAGTCCCGCTTGATCGACACGATCCTGTCGAAGCCGCGCGAGGCGTAGTAGCGCAACTGCGGATCGAGGGGCAGGCCGCGGCGCCGGGCATGGACGTAGTCTTCGACGTGCCCTTCGGGATGAGCCGCCATCCAGTCGCGCAGACCGGGCACCGGAGAGCCGAGATAGATGTACCGCCAGCCGCGCTTGAGTGCGTAGGGCCAAAAAAATTTCAGTAATGCCGTGACGCCGGCTTGATCGCGGCTCGTGAGGCTGATGCCGAATAGCGTCGTCCCTGTGGCAGGAGAGGGCAGTAATGTGCAGTCTTCCCAGGTCGTGACACAGCGGTGGAAGTCGTCGGCGACGGGCCGCATGAACAGCGAGGCGAGCAGTCGGCCGGATCGCGAGCAAAAGGCGCCGACGGCCAGATCGGGATGAGCGTCGATTCGCGCCTGGAGTTGGGCGCGCGACGCGGCCTGCACATCGGTCCACTTTTCCTGCTCCAACTCCAGCAGCGCGGGTAAGTCGCGGTCGGTCAAAAAGCGCGCGTGCACGCGCTCATCGGCTAAAGGGAGAATTGCAATCTGCGAGAGAAAACGAAATGTCTGATCCATAAAGTTTCTTTGTAGCGTCTATTCGAAAAGTTTGTACGATTCATGCAAATCGAATTAGCGCTATTTCGCAGAATGTCTATGTCATGGTCGTGACAGCGAGCGATCGATGCCCTGGCGGACGATGTCCTCGCGCCGTGACCGCAGGATGCTCCGATGCGCTCGCGATCCTTTTTTAATACGTTTTTATTCGCCAAACTGCCGGGTCGGTCGATCAATGGGCATTGAGCGTATCGCGCGGGCGGTGTATAAACATCGGTGCCATAGGAGATGCGATGACGTCCGCTGCGCTGCCCCTTTCCCGCATTCACCACGTTGCGATTATTTGCTCGGACTATGAGCGTTCGAAGCGTTTTTACACGCAGACGTTGGGATTGCGCGTCATTCGCGAAACGTGGCGGGGGGAACGCCGTTCGTGGAAACTGGATCTCGAAGTCGGCGAGTATGGCCAGATCGAGTTGTTTTCGTTTCCAGAGGCTCCGCCGAGGCCGTCGTATCCCGAGGCCCGGGGATTGCGCCATCTCGCTTTTGCGACAGACGATCTCGATGCGTGCGTCTCGTCGCTCACCGCGGCGGGGGTGGCGGTGGAGCCGGTCAGGCTCGACGAGCTGACCGGCAAGCGCTTCGTGTTCTTCAGCGACCCGGACGGCTTGCCGCTCGAACTTTACGAAGCATAGATCAGCGCCGGGCTGCCGATCGTTCGTACTCCTGCGTATCGAGCAATACACCGCCCGCGGCGGAGAAGAGCACGATCATGATCGTGCCGACGATCCACGAGAAGTACCACGCGCCATAATTGCCCACGATGACACCGATCACGATCGCCGCGACGACAGCGGCCAGCATCACGGCGAATTGCAAAAACGTCTTCATGATTACCCCATTAATAAGCGTGCGGGTCGGCTTCGACATGTTCTGCCTTCACCTTGCCGCGCATGATGTAAAACGCCCAACTGGTATAGGCGACAATGGCCGGGACGAAAATAGCGGCCCAGCCCGCCATCCAGATCAGCGTATGGCGGCTCGACACCGAGTTCCAGACCGTGAGGCTCTGCGACGGGTGGCTCGATGAGGGCAAGAGGAACGGAAACATGCTGACGCCGACCGTGCCGATGACGCCGATCCATGCGAGCGCGCCGCACCACCAGGCGAGTGTCGCGCGGCGCGCGCGCAGCGCTAAAAAGCCCAGCGTCATGCCGAAGTATGCGAGTGCCGGTACGAGCCAAAGCGCGGGAACGGCGCGGTAGTTATCGAACCACCCCGCGCTGACGAGCACCGCGGTTTGTTGCAGCGGGGTTTGCGCCAAGCCGGGCGCCGGTGCCTGTACGAGCCGATAGCCGTTCAGATGAATCGTCCACCATCCCCCGATCGTGAACAGCGTGAATGCGATCGCAATGCCGACCGTGGCGGCGCGGCGCGCACGCGCTTGCAGGGGCCCGGGCTCCGAGCGTCCTGTGAGCATCACGCCGCCCATATAGACGGCAAGCGAGAGCGAAAGAATGCCGCACATCACCGCGAACGGATTCAGCAGCGAGACGAAGCTGCCGGTGTAGTGCGACGTGAGATCCCAGTCGAAATGAAAGGGCACGCCCCGCAGCATATTGCCGACACCCGCGCCGTAGACGATCATCGGCACCATGCCGCTCGCGACGAGCGCCCAGTCCCACACGTTGCGCCAGGCAGCCGTCGGCAGTTTGCTGCGGTACTCGAAGCCGAGCGGCCGCAGGATCATCGTCCAGAGCAGCAACAGCATGACGATGTAAAGGCCCGAGAACGCAGTCGCATAGAGCAGTGGGAATGCGGCGAAAACCGCTCCGCCGCCGAGAACGAACCAGACCTGGTTGCCGTCCCAGTGTGGCGCAACGATATTGAGCGCGATGCGCCGTTCGGTGTCGGTGCGCCCGACATAGCGCAGCAGCGCGCCGACGCCCATGTCCATGCCCACCATGATGCCGAGCCCCATCAGCAGCACGCCGAGCACCAGCCACCAGAGCACCTTGAAGACTAGATAGAGTTCCATCTCGCAGTCCTTTTTATCGTGCCGGCGCAGCGGTTGCGCCGGTCGGAACCGCCGCCGGCTCCGTGATGGCGGGTGCCGTATCGCTGCCATGTGGCGCGTCGGGCCCTTGGCGGATCGCTCTCACCATCAGGAACGCCTCGATGACGATGAATACCGAATAGAGCAGCAAGAAGCCGGCGAGCGAAAAGATCATGTATCCGACGCTGTGGCTGGACGCCGACATCCAGGTGGGTAACACACCATAGACCGACCACGGCTGGCGTCCGACCTCGGCGGTGATCCAGCCGGTTTCGCACGCGATGAACGGAACCGGGATCATCCATGGCGCGAGCTTGAGAAACCGGCGCCGGCGATGCACGTCCCCGCGTAATGACAAGATGACGGCGATCACGAAGTAGGCCAGCATCGAAATGCCGCAGGCCACCATGATGCGGAACATCCAGAACATCAGAAATACGTTCGGCACCGTGTCTTTCGAGGCCTTCGCGATATCGGCTTCGGTCGCTCGCTCGACGTCCTGGCCAGCCGCATAGCGCTTCACGAGAAACCCGTAGCCGAGATCGGCCTTGTGTGCCTCGAACTGCGCGAGCGCCGCGGCGTTGGTCGGATCGGCGCTCAACACCTTCAATGCGGCGACAGCGGGAATGCCGTTTCTGATCCGTTTCACCGCATCGGCTTCGATGCGGTCCACGCCCGGCACCGTCGTATCGAACGTGTGGGTAAGAAGCGGCGTGAGCACGTAGGGGATCTGCAGACTCCAGGCGTTGCGGCGCTCGCTGTTGAGCGGCCATGCCGCGACGTTGAAGGGCGCCGGTGCGGGCTCGGTCTGCCAGAGCGCTTCCATTGCCGCCAGCTTCGACGGCTGGGCATGGCCGCCCACGAAGCCTAGCGCATCGCCGAGCGTAATGACGCCGGCTACCGAGAGCACACCGAACAGACTGGCCATCCGAAACGAGCGCTTGGCGAGCTCCATGTGCCGGCCGCGCAGCATATAGAAGGCACTGATGCCCGTCACGAAGATGGCGGCGGTCACATAGCCGGCAATGCTCGTATGCACGAACTTGGTTTGCGCATCTTCGCTGAAAATCAACGCACTGAAGCTTTGCAGTTCCATGCGCATCGTCACGGGATTGAAGGCGGCCCCTTGCGGGTTCTGCATGAAACCGTTGGCCACGAGAATCCAGAGCGCCGAGAGATTCGAGCCGAGTGCGACGAGATAGGTGACGGCGAGATGCTTGCCTTTCGAAAGCCGCTCCCAGCCAAAGGCCATGAGGCCGACGAACGTCGATTCCATGAAGAATGCCATCAGGCCTTCGATGGCGAGCGGCGCACCGAAGATATCGCCAACGAAGCCCGAGTAGAACGACCAGTTGGTGCCGAACTCGAACTCCATCGTGAGACCGGTCGCCACGCCGAGCGCGAAATTGATCAGAAAGAGCTTGCCCCAGAACTGGGTGATATCGCGGTAGATCGGCTTTCCGGTGATGACATAGACGGTCTCCATGACCGCCAGAAGAAACGACAGCCCCAATGTGAGCGGGACGAACAGAAAGTGATAGAGCGCGGTCGCGGCGAACTGAAGCCGCGAAAGCTCGACCACGGTATTGCTGATCATGTGAAGCTCCGGTAATAGGCGTTGCCGAATCGTGCGAATGATGCGAACCGTGTGTCGGCAAAGACCCGGCACGAACGCGCGAACGCAACACGTTCGACTGTCGTTGATTTTAATTAAGCGCGGCTCGATTTCTTGCGGCATACCGTCGCAAGAACCACGCAAGCACGGGGCTCAGCGCGTCTCCGCGTGCCGGCCATCGTTTCGCGCGAGCGCGGTTCTGTTAAGGTGCGTGCCGGTACGGTTGCATCGTTGTTCGCATGGGTGCGACATCGTGCCGCGATGTTTTTATATGTTCGAGCTTCAAGAGCATGAGCCCCGATTCTCAGTTGAAAAAGACCCTGGATGCATGGCTTGCGCGGCGCGCGGACGGCATACGTGCGCCACTCGGAATGGCCGTCGCAATGGGACTGACGGCAGGAGTCGCCGTGATCGCACAGGCGGCGTTGTTGGCGTGGATCGTCAACGCCGTCATCCTCCGCGGCGCCGCGCTCGCGACAGTGTGGCCGGCACTGGCGGCCATGCTGCCGGCGATCGGCTTGCGCTTCGTCGCCGTGCAGGCGGCGCAGCGATATGCGTTCGCCGGCGCGGCGACCGTGCGCACCGCGTTGCGCGCGGAGCTCGTTCGCAAGATCCAGGCGCTCGGTCCCGCATGGCTTGCGAACGAATCGAGCGGTGCGTTATCGAGCCATCTCGTCACGGGAGTGGAGGCGCTCGAGGGCTACTATGCACGCTGGCTTCCTCAGCGCGCGTTGAGCGCGCTCCTGCCGCTCGCGCTCGTCGTCGTGATATTTCCGCTCGACTGGGTATCGGGTCTCGTGCTCGTATTGACTGCGCCGCTCATCCCGCTTTTCATGACGCTGCTCGGCAAGGATGCGGTGGCCGCGAACCAGCGCCAGTGGAGCCGGCTCACGCGCTTGAGCGCACGCCTGCTCGACACGCTCGCGGGCCTCGCGACGCTCAAGCGTTTCAACGCCAGTCGGCGTGAAGCGGAAATCGTCGCTCGCGTGTCCGAGTCGTATCGGCTCAGTACGATGCAGGTCTTGCGGATCGCGTTTTTGTCCTCGGTGGCGCTCGAATTTCTGTCGACGGTCAGCATTGCGATCGTCGCCGTGCTGATCGGCTTCAATCTGCTCTATGCGAAGGTGCATTTCCAGCCGGTGTTCTTCGTTTTGCTGCTCGCCCCTGAGTTCTATCTGCCGTTGCGTACGCTCGGCACGCACTATCACGCCCGCATGGAGGCCATTGCGGCCGCGGAGCGTATCGTCGACATCCTGAGCGCACCGTTACCGGAGCGTTGCGCTGAGCGCGCGACGCTGCACCCTGCGCAGCCTCACCGCGTTCGTTTCGAGCGCGTGTCGTTCGCGCATGCCGAAGGCCGCACCACGCTCGATGCGCTCAGCTTCGTTGCCGAGCCCGGCGAAGTCACGGCCCTGGTTGGCCCGAGCGGAGCGGGTAAGAGCACCGCCCTCAATTTGCTGCTCGGCTTCGCGTTGCCCCAAAGCGGTTCGATTTCGATCGACGACGTGGACCTGTCGGCCATAGACGAAGCCAGCTGGCTCGCGAACGTGGCATGGGTGCCGCAGCGCGCGCACCTCTTCGCCGGCACGGTGCTCGACAATTTGCGGCTCGCTTCGCCCGGCGCCTCGCTCGCGCGCGTGCGCGAGGCCGCCGAGCTTGCGGATGCGCACGAATTCATCGAGGCATTGCCCGCCGGATACGACACGCCTGTCGGCGAGCGTGGCGTGGGCTTGTCCGGCGGTCAGATTCAACGTCTTGCGCTCGCCCGCGCCTTTCTCAAGGATGCGCCCGTGGTACTGCTCGACGAGCCGACCGCCCATCTCGATGCGCGTACGCAGCAACGCATTCATGCCGCAATCGGTCGGCTCGCGCGTGGACGGACGGTGCTGCTTGCAGCTCACCGGCCGGCCACTGCGCAACTGGCGACGCATATCGTCGTCATCGATCGCGGACGTGCCCTCGAGAGCGGATCGCATCGGGAATTGATGTCCCGCGACGGCCTTTATCGCCGCCTGATGCGAGCCTACGACACGCACGATGCGCATGCAGATGCAGATGCAGATGCAGATGCAGATGCAGATGCGATTTCCGGAGTTGTATCGTGAGCGCCTCGCTGCGATCGGACCGGCCGAAGCATTCCCGCGTGCGTCTTGCGCACGAGGCTCGCGCCGATTTCATCCGCCTTGTTCTGCTCTTTCGTCCGTACTGGAAGCGGATGGCGCTCGGTGCAGCCGTCTCGCTCGCGACGCTGCTCGCCAATGTCACCCTCATGGCGCTTTCGGGCTGGTTCATCGCCTCGATGGCGCTCGCGGGTATCGCGCGGACGACTTTCGACTACTTCACCCCGGCGGCCGCGATCCGCGCCTGCGCGATCGTTCGTACGCTTGGGCGTTACATCGAACGGCTCGTCACCCACGATGCCACTTTGCAGCTGCTGGCCCAACTGCGCGTCTGGTTCTACTCGCGTATCGAGCCTCTAGCGCCGGCTCGCCTGGCCGATCTGCGCAGCGCCGATCTCCTGAGCCGCATTCAGTCCGATATCGATAGTCTCGATCACGTTTATCTGCGGGTTCTGCTGCCGATTATCGTAGGCGCGGTGGGTGCAGCGATCCTGATCGCCGCCACGGCCGTTTTTAGCCTGCCGGCGGCACTCGTGCTGTTCGTTTGCCTGCTGCTCGCGGGCGTGGTGCTGCCGGCTTGTCTGCTCGCCCGCGCGAACGAGCCTTCGCGTGCATGCGTGGCGCTGCGCGCGCAAATGCGCGAGGCAGTCATCGACGCCATGCAGGGATCGGCCGAACTGCGTGTCTACGGCGGTGAGGCATGCTATGCGCAGCGCATCGACGCGCTATCGGCGGAACTCGTCGCCAGGCAGGCCGCGGTGAACCGGCTCGATGCACTCTCGCAAGCGACGCTCGTCGTAGCGGCATCGCTGGCGATGTGGGCGACGCTCGTACTCGTCGTTCCATCCGTGAGCCGCGGTGCCTTGCCGCCGGCTGATCTGGCGATGTTGGCGCTCCTCGTGTTGGCCGCGTTCGAAGCGGCGATGCCGTTGCCGCTCGCCATGCAGATGCTCGGCGAGAGTCTCGCGGCCGCCCGGCGTATTTTTGCGCTCGTCGATGCGGCGCCTGCCGTGGCCGACCCAGCCGAGCCGCACCTGCCGCGCGGCGCCGCGCTCGCGTTCGAGGGCGTCTTCATGCGATATCGGGAAGGCGACGATTGGGCATTGCGCAATGTATCGTTCGAGTTGCCCGAGTGCGGTCGTCTCGCGGTGGTCGGCGCGAGCGGCGCGGGAAAATCGAGCCTGGTCAACGTGCTGCTGCGCTTTTGGGACTATCAGGCCGGCAGCATCCGGCTTGGCGATCGCGAGTTGCGCGAGTGCGCGGGCGAATCCGTGCGCGCACGCATTGCCGTCGTCTCGCAAGACACTTATCTATTCAACGCAACCGTTCGCGACAATCTGCTGATGGCGCGGCCCGACGCCGATCAAGCGGCGCTGGAGGCGGCATGCCGCAGCGCGCAGTTGCACGATTTCATCACGGACCTGCCGCAAGGCTACGACACGCAGATCGGCGAGGCAGGCGCACGGTTGTCGGGCGGTCAGGCACGTCGTCTGGCGATTGCGCGCGCGCTGTTGCTCGATGCGCCGATTCTCGTTCTCGACGAGCCGACCGAAGGGCTCGACAGCATCACGGAGCAAGCACTGCTGCATACCGTCATGGCGTTGATGCGAGGACGCAGCGTGCTGCTGATCACGCACCGCCTTTCGGCGCTGACCGAGCTTGTCGACGAAGTCCTCGTCATGGACGCCGGCGGCATCGTCGAACGCGGTGCGCCGGGCAGGCTGGCCCGCGGGCAGGGGCCGTTTTCCGCGCTATGGCGATGCGATTCGCGCGAACGCGTCAACCCGCCGCTGCCTCGGCGGGGTCGCCGGCCTGTGCGGCACGTCGCACCATGACGCGGTTGCGCCCGGCCACCTTGGCCTCGTAGAGCATCTGGTCGGCCTGCTTGAGGAGTCCCTCGAGTTCGGCTGCCGCTCCCGTAGCGATGGCAATGCCGAAGCTCGCGGTCATCTGACAGCGCGTACCCGAGTCGGTATCCACGGCGGCGCGGGCGATGTCCTGCCGCATGCGCTCGGCCATCTCGCGGGCGGCTTCGATGCTTTGCACGCGCGACATCACCGCAAACTCCTCGCCGCCGATGCGCGCGACGATATCCGAGCGCGCGAAGTGAGTGTGGCAGAGCTGGGCGACCCTGCGCAGCGCTTCGTCGCCGACGGCGTGGCCGTAGGTGTCGTTGACGCGCTTGAAGTAGTCGATATCGAACATGATCAGCGCGATGCGTGACGAAGGATCGTAGGGCTGCCGGCATAAGGCGCCTGCACGCCCTTCGAAGGCGCGCCGGTTCAAAAGCCGCGTGAGCGGATCGGTCTCGGCCATCGTCGCCAACTCGTCGATCAGGCGTGCGCGGTCGGTTTCGAGCCGGGCGCGTTCGATACTGTTCTCTTTCAGGACGCGCAGCGCATCGAACATCACGCGGATATCGTCCCGGCTGAACGAACACGGTACGTGATGATCGAGGTTCCCGGCCGCGATGGCCTGGATGGCCGCGGTGGCCTCTGCGAAAGGGCTGACCACGTCGCGCCTGAAGCCGACGATGAGCAAGCCGAGGGCGATCAGCAACAGCACTTCGCCGCCGGCTGTGGTAACCGCGGCCACCAGCGCGGCGTGGCGGTTGCGCTGTAGTTCGGACGCCGCCTTCTCGAGGACTGCATCGCGAAAGCCGACGATCGGTCTCATCGTGGGCACATACTCTTCGGCGAAGCGGCCCGTGGAGATGCCGGCACCGATCGGCCGATCGGCAAGCGCCTGAACGGAGGCGACATAGCGCAAGCCGTCGCCGAAATAGCGGGTGTTGACGGCGGCGAACGCTTCCGCGCTCAGCAACGGATGCTCGACCATGCGCGCATCGATGAGCGCGCGTATCTGGTCGATGCGGCCGTGCGTCTGCGCGATCGCGAGCTTTTCCTCGATCGTCAACTGACGCCGCATGGCCAGCGCGCTCGTGAAGCGCGAGCCGAGCCGGCCCGCATGCTCGCGCAGATCGGCGGCCAGACGCGAGATGATGAGGCAATTCATGGTGTTGGGATCGCCGCGCGCGACCGCCGAGGTCTGCGAGACCGCCACGGGACTGAAGCCGTCGACGATCGAGAACATGCGATGAAGGACGTTCTCCAGCGCGCGGTCGTCGCGCGCCGCGCGCGGCATGGCCGCGAGGCGATCGACCTGAACGCGTGCCGCCGTCAGCTCGCTTTTGAGCTGACGCACGATCGCGTAATCGTCCGAGCAGGTGGCGCACTCGTCCGGGCTCAGCGTTTCGAGCAGGCGATTGAGTCGCTCGTCGCTTTCGATGCGCGCACGCTTGAGCAAAACCGTGCGCATAGCTGGGATGGGCAGATCTTCGCCGAGCACGCCGTTCATCGGGCCGCGCTCGGCGGAGATCTTCTCCATCGCGATCAGCGTGGCGCCCAACGAATGAAAACGGTGCACGGCCGCGTCCGCGTCTTGAAACGCCATCCATTGATGCTTGAGCAGCAAATAGGACAGCAAGAGAACGGGCACGAGCGTGCAGGCGACGCCGATATTGAAGCGCCGGCCCATTGGCATCCGGGAATGTAAATTGTCTTTCATGACGCGTCATGCCGGCCACGCGCGAGCGTGGCCGGCGGGGCCTAGCTCCCGATACGAATCGAAACCGGTCGGCACGCGTCATTAGCGGCCGTTCGCCGTTCGCCGAAAGGGCGTATCTGGCTATCGGCAGGCGGGGCGCCAATCTTTATAGCGGATTACGGCTAGCGGGCACGCGTAGGGGAAAACACGTAGACCCCGCTTATCGCAAGAAGCGGGGCGGGGGCGGAGGCCGCCGCGGTGAACGCTCGGCCCCCGGCTGATTCTCCCGTCAATGTAGCCTGCCAAAGACCACGTTTGCGCCTTCCGCAGGGGTCAGGCCAAAGCGAAAGAACCCTTCCAGGCGTTCGGCCATCTCGTTGTCGAGTTCATAGGGGGGTTCCACATAGCCGCTTTTCACTGCCGATTGATACCAGTCGGTGATCCACTGACGCAGTTCGCGCTCCTCGGGCGGCAATTCCCAAGCGTCGTAGCTGCTGCTGGCGTAGGACGTGTTCATGTCGTGGCTCCCATTTCTGTTCGAGTGGTAGTGCGGCGCGCGGGGTGGCCCCGCGCGGGCGGCGCCATCGATAGAAATCGATTTTGCCGCTCGAGAACCATGCTACGCGTATGCGCTCGGTTGTTCGATAGGCGCAGGCGGATTGTCGAGTAAGGATAGGTTGCGCATGGTGTAGGGATTTTCTGGCATGCGTTCAGGCGTGCCAGTCCGCGCGCTCAGTTCGAGGCGAAGCTCTGGGCGAGCCATTCGCGCATCATCGCATAGGACCGGGCCGCGACTTTCGCGTCATAGCGGCACATTCCCGTGGGGCTCGTGGCCTCGGTTTCCGTAAAGCAGTGAACGGCATGGCCGATCTCGACGAACTGCCAGTCGGCCGGGCTTTGCTTCATTGCTTCGACGAATTTGGGGGCGTCCGGCATGGTAAACGCGTCGTCGGCTCCGTTCATGGCGAGCACGCGCGCCTTGATGTTTCGGGCGAGCGCGGGGTTGTCGGTACTCAGATCGCCATGAAAGGCGACCACGGCCTTCGCGGGGGCGCCGCTGCGCGCGAGATCGAGTGCGACCGCGCCACCGAAGCAAAAGCCGATGGCGGCAAGGCGTGCGCGATCGATCGGAGCCCCGGCCGCGGCGGCCTCGAGCTGTTCGAACGCCTTGACGATGCGTTTGCGCATCATGGCCCGGTCCTTGTAGAGCGGCGTGACCGCCGCCTTGGCGTCGTCGTCCCCCTTCGGGCGTGTTCCTTTGCCGTACATGTCGGTGAGCAGGATGACGTAGTCCTTGCCGGCCATCTTCTTCGCCTTTTCGATGGCGATATCGTTGATCCCGTACCAGTTGGGCACCATGACGAGGCCCGGGCGCTTCGCCATGGAGTCGTCGTCATAGACGAGCCGGCTATCGAACGTCGTGCCGTCGAGTGTCCATTCGACGGGTTTGACGACCATTTTCGCCAGCACCGGCGAAGCGATGAGGGCGGGCAGCAGCATCAGAACGAGGCGCAGGGCTCGCATGTCAGTATCCTTTCCGCGTTTTGGACGAACGGGTGGAGTGCTTCGACGGGAAGTCCTCATTCTAGGGTGAACAGACCTGCAGCATTAGCCCGCGTTGGCGCCTGCCACTACCCAAAGCCGTAATCCTCATCACGCGACATGCAGGTTTTCACGATTCTCGGCGCGTCCGGCCCACGGTGCGGCCGGTATCGTTTTCGGCGTCCGTGCCGCGTTTCTGGCAGCATCGTTGCCCGGTAGACATTGCCAGGCCGGACACCCCGAGCAAGCGTTCGAAACTGCTGTCGCACGAGGGCGTTATGACGAGCGGTCCGGATTTTCGATTGTTCTTTTCAGAGTCCCCTGGCTTTCGACCTGGCACGACGCTCGAACCCGCGGGAGTGAGCCTTCGCGAGGGTACGGCATTCGAGCCGGGATTCGATGACACGGCGCTGCCCCGACAAAGCGTGGCGCTCATGTTCGCGCTTTGTCTGCGCTACGGCGTCGAGCCTGCCGTTCGGTCGCATCCTCCGTCATTCAGTGCGGCGCAAAAGCAGCGCATCGTCGCACCAGCCCAGGTGCAAAAGACCGTGACGGTGCGCTTGGGCGACTCGACGCTGCTGTGCACAGCCATCGGCGATCCATTGCTGAGCCGCGATCTCATGCGCGAGGTGGCCGAACGGTTGGGGCTCGCTCGTGCCAGCGTCAAACGGCTGCATATCAATCCGCCCGGCTGCGATCCTTTGATCGAGTTCGGGATGGCGCCCGGCATGGTGTCGCCGTGGCTGCGTCCCGGGCGGCCGACATCGGTGCGCGCCGTCGTGCTGACCGGGGAGGCGGCGCCCGCTGCGACGGACGAGACCGCAGTGGCGCTTTCGTTGTCGTTGCGGCAAAGCCTTTTCGTTCCTGCGCGCATCGTCCCCGCGATGCTGCGAGACTATGCGGCGCGGGCCTATCCGCAAGTGGCATGGATCGATCTTCGGCGCGAAACGGCGGTGCCGTGAGGCGATCGGCGTCACGGACACCTGGCCGGCGGCATGGCGGGCGCCGTCGTTGTGCGCTTGCGGGTTGACCGCCGGGGTCCGCAGCGACGACTTCCGGGAAGCGAGGCACAGGTCTTGCGCGGCAGTAAGAAACCCAACCAATCCATGGGAGAACTGCCATGCCTGAGAAGAAAACCCTCTCGCGTGCCCGTGCCGACAAGCGTGCGGGCAAAGCGCCGAGCACGCAGGCCGGCGAATTCGTGAAGGAAGAGATCGATCACGTGCGCGCCGGCAAGCATGGCGTGAAGTCGGCGAAGCAAGCGGTGGCCATTGGACTGTCGAAGGCCCGCAGGGCGGGTGTGGACTTGAAGCCGCCGAAGAAGGGGGCGACCAGCGAGTCGACGCGCAAGAAGGCGCAGAAGGATCGCGAGGTGGGTCAAACCCCGGCCGCGGCGCGCAAATCGGCCAGCAAGGAGACCACTGCCAAGCGTTCCCGCACGACGACGGCCGTGCTCAAACACGAGGGTAAAAAGAGCGCATCGCGCGGTGCACTTTCGGCGCAGGCCAAGTCCGCGGCGGCGAAGCGCCCGGCGGCAAGCCGCTCCGCCGCGGCCAAGAAGGCCGCCGCCACCAAGGGCGCGGCTGGCCGCAAAGCGGCCGCGAAAAAGGCCGCGCACACGCGCGCGGCACGCGCGCATCATTGAGCCTTCATCGGCAACGGGGAAGGGTCATGAGTCGCGATACCGCCTATTCGAAAACACCGCCGACGCGCGGCGAAGTCGACGCCTTCGTCGGTCCGACGGTCCTGGAGTTCGGCACGGACTGGTGCGGCTACTGCGAGCGGGCGCAGCCGCTGATTGCCCAGTCGCTCCGGCCGCGCGCGCAGGTGCGCCATTTGAAGATCGAGGATGGCCCGGGCCGGCCGCTCGGCCGTTCATTCAAGGTGAAGCTTTGGCCCACGCTGATTTTCCTGCGTGACGGCGCCGAGGTCGCGCGCGTCGTGCGCCCGTCGGATGCCAGCGTCATCGAGGAAGCCGCAGAGCAAATCGATTGACGGCTGGTTGTCCGCGTCCAGAGGCGTGGACCGACGTTCACCCATAGGCCTGAACCGCGTGGCGTGCGCCTTCGCGAAGGGCCGACAGCGCTCGAACGAGCGCATCCCGCAAGACGCGGTTGCCCGCGAGCGCTTCGGGAAACACCTCTCTGATGCGGAGCAAGGCGTCGGCGAGCGCCTCGGGCGTATTCGCCGCGGGCTGTGCGGCGTGCGTCAGCCGGGCGGCAAGCGGATCGCTGATCTCATACGGCGCACCATCGTCGGTTCGACCTCGCAGGAACCGCATCCACGCCGCAACGGCAAGCGCGAGCCGCGGGAACGGCTGGCCGGCAGCCAGGCGCTCGGCGATGGGCCCGAGCAGACGAGGCGGAATCTTCTGGCTGCCGTCCATTGCGATCTGTACGCAGCGATGCTTGAGAGCAGGGTTCGCATAACGTTGAAGCAATGCGTCGCGATAAGCGTGCAGGTCGAGCGACGGCGGCACGCTCAGTGTCGGTGCAATTTCCTCGGTCATCATGGCGTGGATCAATTGGCGTATCGATTTCTCGCCGATCGCGGCATCGACCGTTTCGATGCCCGCGAGCATCGAGAGATAGGCGATCGTCGAATGCGTGCCGTTGAGCATGCGCAGCTTCGCGAGCTCGAACGGCGTCACGTCCTCGACCATTTGTACCCCAGCCTGCTCCCATGCGGGGCGCCCCCCGGGAAACGGTCTTCGACCACCCATTGCCGAAACGGCTCGCAAGGCACCGGCATCAGATCGGTATAGCCGAGCGCCGCGGATGCCGATTCGCGATCCGCCTCAGTCGTAGCCGGTACGATCCGGTCCACCATCGTCGAGGGAAACGCCACGTTTCCAACGATCCAGTCCGCAATCGACGGATCCAGCGCCCGGGCGTAAGAGGCGACGACCTGGCGCGTCGCCGCGCCGTTATGCGCGAGGTTGTCGCAACACAGCACCGTAAACGGATCGGCCATGCGGCGGCGCAGCGCGGCGACGAGTATGCCGGGAACCGTCGACGGCGCGTCGGGATGCGCCAAGTCATGGGCAATGTCAGGGTGCCCCAGATCGACATCGCCCGTTTCAGTGTCCCGGCAGTAACCTTTTTCGGTCACCGTCAGCGACACGATGCGGACACGCGGATCGGTGAGCCGCTCGAATAGCCGCGCACGATCGTCGGGCAGCGCGAGCACTTCGCGAACGATGCGCGCGAGCGTGATGCGTTCGCCATCGGGGCCGCGCTCGATGACGCTATAGAGCCCTTGCTGGGCGGCGAGCGCATCGCGTTTGCTCGTATCCGCTTTCAATGTGACGCCGCAAATGCCCCAGTCCCCACCTGCGGCCACAACGGCCTGCTCCGTATAGAGCGCCTCATGGGCACGATGAAAGTTGCCGATGCCCAAATGCACGATACCGATGTCGGGCTCGCGCCAGCCCGGCGATAGAAGGTGCGCTGTCAGCTCGGGCAGCGCGTGACGAGTCAGACGAGGAGCAGGGGTCATGAGGCGAATATCCGGGTTATCCCTTGGAATCAATCAAACATACTTGTATGGTAGCATGAGCCAACATCGAAGCAGATGCAAGGACTCGCCCCATGAAAATCGTTCGCGCGGATGTCATCGTCACCTGTCCCGGTCGAAATTTCGTCACATTGAAGATCGTCACGGACGAAGGCGTTCATGGCATCGGGGATGCGACGCTCAACGGCCGGGAGTTGGCTGTGGCGTCTTATCTGAAGGACCACGTCTGCCCGGCGCTCATCGGCCGCGATCCAGGACGTATCGAAGACATCTGGCAGTTCCTCTACAAGGGCGCCTATTGGCGGCGCGGCCCGGTGACGATGACGGCCATCGCGGCCGTCGACGTGGCGCTGTGGGACATTCTCGGCAAGGTGTCGGGGCTGCCGCTTTACCGGTTGCTCGGCGGCGCTTCGCGCGAAGGCGTAATGGTGTACGGGCACGCGACGGGTACCGATATTTCCGAGGCGCTCGATCGATACGCCGAGCATATCGAGGCGGGCTACAAGGCGGTTCGCGTGCAATGCGGTGTGCCGAACATGCGCTCGGTCTACGGCGTGGCGAAAGGCGGGGGCGTCTACGAGCCGGCCACCAAAGGTGTCGTACAAGAGCACAGCTGGTCTTCGGAGAAATATCTGGATTTCGTACCGAAGCTTTTCGAGGCCGTGCGTGCGCGCTTCGGTTTCGATACGCATTTGCTGCACGACGTCCATCACCGCCTGACCCCTATCGAAGCGGCGCGCCTCGGTAAGGCCGTCGAACCGTACCGGCTTTTCTGGCTCGAGGATCCCACTCCAGCCGAAAACCAGGCCGGCTTTCGATTGATTCGCCAGCACACCGTCACGCCCATTGCCGTAGGCGAGGTGTTCAACAGCATCTGGGACTGCAAGCAACTCATAGAAGAGCAGTTGATCGACTATATCCGTGCGACGTTGACGCATGCCGGCGGCATCACGCATCTGCGCCGCGTGGCGGACTTTGCCTCGCTTTATCAGGTGCGTACCGGCTGTCACGGCCCGTCCGATCTGTCGCCCGTCTGCATGGGCGCGGCACTGCATTTCGACCTGTGGGTACCGAACTTCGGCGTACAGGAATACATGGGTTTTCCGCAAGCCGCGCTCGAAGTCTTCCCACACGCGTGGCGGTTCGAACGCGGCATGATGCACCCGGGCGAGGCGCCCGGGCATGGCGTCGATATCGACGAGGCGTTGGCCGCGCGCTATCCCTACGACCCGGCCTATCTTCCCGTCGCGCGACTCGAAGACGGCACCCTCTGGAACTGGTAAGGAGTCCTCTCAATGCTGGCAGCCGTGCTTCATGAGCCGAAGCTCATTCGTGTCGACGACATCGAACGTCCCGAACCGGGGCCGGGGCAGGTTCGCGTGCGCGTACGCGCGGGCGGCATCTGCGGATCGGACCTGTCCTACTACTTCAAAGGAAAGAGCGGAGACTTCGCCGTTCGAGAGCCGTTCATCCTCGGGCACGAGGTGTCGGGCGAAATCGACGCGCTTGGCGCGGGGGTGCCGGAATCGAGTGCGGCTGCCGGGGTCGCAGTGGGTCAGCGTGTTGCGGTCAATCCGGGGCTGACCTGCGGGCGCTGCCGCTATTGCGTGGCAGGCATGCCGAACCACTGTCTCGATATGCGCTTCATGGGCAGTGCTTCGACGTTCCCGCATAGCCAGGGCATGTTCAGGCAGTACATCGTCGTTGCCGAGCATCAATGCGTGGCGGTACCCGAGACGCTCGATTTCGCGCAGGCATCGATGGCCGAACCGCTCGCGGTGGCGCTGCATGCGATTCGCCGCGCCGGCTCGCTCGTCGGCGCGCAGGTGCTCGTCGTCGGGTGCGGTCCGATCGGCTGCCTGTTGCTGGCTACGGCGAGCCGTGCCGGCGCGCATCGGCTCGTGGCCATGGATCTTTCGAAGCGGGCCCTCGATATCGCGCGCGCAATGGGCGCCGATGAAACCGTCGATGCAGGCGATACGAACGTGGTATCGCGCTGGACCGAGGCGCGCGGCACGTTCGATGTCGTCATCGAGGCGTCCGGCAGTCCCGCCGGGCTCGATACCGCGCTGCGCGCCGTGCGCGCGGGCGGCACCGTCGTTCAAGTGGGCAATCTGCCCGCCGGACAGTCGCCGGTCGCGGCGAACCTCGTCATGTCCAAAGAGATTCGCTACACGGGCTCGTTCCGCTTTGCCGACGAATACGCAATTGCGGCGCGGGAGATCGCGCAAGGCAAGCTCGATTTGCGGCCGCTGATGACGCATTCGTTCTCGCTATCGCAGGCCAATCATGCATTCGAGGTGGCGCACGACCGGTCGCAATCGATGAAGGTTCATCTGCAGTTCGATTGAGTTACCGCGATGCGAACGGGCGCTTCGTGCCGGTTCGCTGCATTTGCATTTTCAGGTTTGTCGAACACGCCCGCAAAGAGGTGCGACAGCTTTGTATCGATGAAAGTCAGCGCGGATGCGCTAAGGAGACGCAATCATGTTCAAGAGCCAGCGATGGTACATCGTCGCCTTGTTTTTCCTGGCAGGCCTCGTCAACTACCTCGATCGCGCAGCGCTCTCGATCGCGGCGCCGTTGATTCAGCAAGACCTGCACTTCACGCATGCGCAACTCGGCGTCGTGTTCAGCAGCTTCTTCGTGGGCTACGCCATTTTCAACTTCGTCGGCGGGGTGCTGTCGGACCGCTTCGGCGCTAAGCGCGTATTCGGCGCCGCCATGGCGATCTGGTCGATTTTCTGCGGTGCGACGGCACTTGCAACCGGCATCGCTTCGTTGATCGTGCTACGCGTGCTGTTCGGCATGGGCGAAGGGCCGTTCAGCTCGTCGAACAGCAAAATGGTCAACAACTGGTTCCCGAAGCGCGAAGTCGCCAGCGCGATCGGTGTCATCAGTTCCGGAACGCCGTTGGGCGGCGCGCTTGCAGGACCTGTGGTCGGCTATCTTGCCGTGCGGTTCGGCTGGCGCTGGGCCTTCGTCGGCATCATGGTGCTCGGGCTGATATGGCTCGTCGCCTGGGTGACGACGACGACCGACGAGCCGCGCGATCATCCGCGCATTTCACGCTCCGAGCTCGAGCTGATCGAAAGCGGGCAGCAACAGCGCGACGCAAGTACCGCAGGCGCCATCGACGAGGAGTCCGCGCCGCTCACGCATTTTCTGCGGAAGCCGCTCGTGCTCGCCACGGCCTGCGCGTTTTTCGCCTATAACTACGTGCTGTTTTTCTTCCTCTCGTGGTTCCCGACCTATCTGACCGAGGCGCATCACCTCAGTCTGCGCGACATGAGTATCGCAACGGTCATTCCGTGGCTGCTCGGAAGCGTCGGGCTTGCCTCGGGCGGCTTCATTTCCGACGCCATTCTCAAGGTCACGGGACGACCGCTGCTGTCGCGCCGGATCGTGCTCGGCGTATGCCTTGGCGCGTCGGCGCTGTGCGTCGCGCTCGCGGGTGGGGTCCAAAGCACATCGGGCGCCGTTGCGCTGATGTCGGTGTCGATTTTCTTTCTCTATGTGACGGGTTCCGTGTACTGGGCCGTGATCCAGGATACGGTGCCGCGCCGCCACGTGGGCGGTGTCGGCGGCTTCGTGCACTTTCTCGCCAATCTCGCCGGCGTTATCGGGCCGGCTGCGACGGGTTTCATCGTGCAAGCCGCGCACGGCTCGTACGCGAGCGCGTTCGTCCTGGCAGGCGGCATTGCGGTGGCAGGCGCCGTCTGCTCGATCGTGGGTATTCGCGAGCCGCGCCCAGCGGGCGTTCGGGTGGGACGCGCATGGTAGTATGGTGGATATGAAAACCACGCTTTCCACCGCTTCGATTCCGCGTTCCGCCTCGCCGACCGGCCGGTCGGCACCGGTTGCAACGGTCAGGCGGCGCGGCGGGTTGGCCGCTGCGCCGCGCACCGCGCTTCCCGACCTGGCTGCGCAGGTTTCGCTCGATTCCCATGAGCCGATCGGCGCACAGATTTTCCGGGCGTTGCGCCAGGCGATTTTCGTCGGGCAGATGGTCCCCGGCACGCCGTTGTCGGAAAAAGAGGTGTCGGAGATGTTTCACGTATCGCGACAACCTGTGCGTGAAGCGTTCATCAAGCTCGCCGAGGCGGGCGTATTGCAGGTTTTGCCTCAGCGCGGCACGTTCGTGCGCAAGATTTCGCCGCGAAGGGTGCGCGAGGGGCGTTTCATTCGCGAGGCGATCGAGACCGCCGTGGCACGCAAGGCGGCAGAATCGATTACCGATGACCAACTGCTGCAGCTCGGCGAAAACCTCCGCGATCAGAAGCTCGCGGCAAAGGTGAACGACACCGCGCGATTCCTTGCGCTCGACGAGGCGTTTCATTATTCCATTGCACAATCGATCGACTGTATTGCGGCTTGGGAAACGATTCAGGATATCAAGGCGCAAATGGACCGCGTGCGTTATCTGAGCCTGCCCGAGGTTTCACCGCTCGATCTGTTGATTCGCCAGCACGCGAAGATCGTATCCGCGCTGCGCGCGCACGATCCCGCCGCGGCGGAGCAGGCGATGCGCGCACACTTGCGGGAAATCCTCGTTTCGCTGGGCCCCGTCGCCGCTCGCAATCCCGATTGGTTCGACGCAGACGAGCCGGAGCGCGTATCGCTGTGCACCTGAGTACGGTGCCATGCGACGAGATTGGCTGCGTCATCGCACCCGCAGACGGTAGGACGAAATGGCCTGGGGCGGCAGATCGACGTGAAGCATATCGAGCAACTGCCCCATGCCTGAGAAGACCTTATAAGCGCTCGCCGTCTGAGCATACTGGCCGCTGATGTAATCGATGCGCGCGCTGTAGTACTCGCTTTCGGCGTTGAGCAGATCGAGCAGCGAGCGCTGCCCGATGCCGAATTGCAACCCATAGGCTTCGCGTGTGGAAGCGCTCGAGCCTACGTACTGCGCGAGGACGGCGGTACGATCACGCGCGGTGCGGTAGGCGTTGAATGCAAGCGAGACGGTTTCCTGCACTTCGCGACGCGTATGGTCGCGCTGCTCCTCGGCTTCGCGAATCTGCGCTGCGGCTTCCCCGATTCGTGCCTTGTCGGCACCGCCACTGAAAATATTGAAGCGCAGCCGAAGCATGACGCGACGATCGGTGCTGGGCCCGAGCATGCTTTCGCGGTCGTGCGCGGTGCTGACTTCGAGATCGAGGCGCGGCCATAGCGCTGATTTTGCGACGTTGTACTGGGCGCGCGCCTGGTCGACGTCCGCGTCGGCTCCGCCAAGCGAAGGATGGCGCGCCAACGCGGCATCCACAGCGAGTTGCTCGGTAGGCGGGATCGCCTCCTCCTGCGCGCTGGGCTTCATCAGCGCCGCCGGCGGCACGCCGACCAGACGTGTGTACGCGATTTCCGCATCCTTCAGGCTGCTTTGCTCCGAGCGCAAGTTGTCGCTGGCCAACGCCAGACGAGTTTCAGCCTGATAGAGATCGGCGCGTCGTCCAACGCCACGATCGCTACGCAACTTGATCTGCTCGTAGATGCGGCGATGTGCCTCGATGTTGTCTTCCGCCGCGGCAGTTGTTTCTTTCCGGCGCAATACTTCGAGATAGGCACCGACGACGCGCAGCGCCACATCCTGTGCCGTCGCTGCCACTCCATAGCCAGACGATTCGATGCGCGCCCTTTGGCGGGCGACTTCGCTTTTGACGCCTGCGCCGTCGAACAGCATTTGCGTCAGCGTAACGTTGGCGGTGCGATGCGTGAAAGTAGTGCGATTCAAACCGAGTAGGCGCGTTTCGGTGTCGTCGCGTCGCTCCCGGCCGATGCCGGCATCGACATCGAGACGCGGCAAGTAGCCGGCTTGCGCTTGTTTCAGCGCTTGATCCGCTGCCTCGCGATGATAATCCGTGGCAAGCACTTCGGGATTGGTCGCGACGGCCTGTTCGACTGCCTCTTGAAGGGTCTGTGCGCAAGCGTCTGAAGCATCGACGGTTATCGCGGCCAGCAATAAAAGCATTGCAAGCCTTGGCCTATTTTTATTCATTGCGCATTTCCTGTAACCCCAAGACCGCTATCTCATGATGCCGAAGCAAAAAATACCGCCCCCGGTACTTCGGCATCATTCGACGATTTATATTGCTTGAGATACGTTGCGCTTTCAATCAGGAGAATCCCGTTAAGCCGATTCCGACACGGGTTCTTCCGATATCTCCGTTAATATTCCTGGACGTGCGGCAAGGCCGGCGCAATATACGTGACCAGCGTGCCGCCGCTCTGGTCTTGCGCGAGCTGGAACCCTCCACTGGACAAATTGCCTTGCATCGCAATCTGAGCTGTGTGGACGCCATCGCTGACGGTCAGCGTGCCACCTGTTCCCGCATCGTTTGCCGTGAAGCTGAGCGTCGCGTGGTCGCTATAGAGTACGTCTGCCAGGTCCAGCTTGTCGCCGGTCGTAAAGCCCGAGACGGAGCCGCTGAAGCTTTCGGCGCGATCGAGCTGGAGCGTGCCGGCTGCACCGTCGGAAAACGCGGTATTGGCTGCCGAGGCGCCACCGAATTCCAGCGTTGCCGCACCGCTGATCGTGGCGGCCCCGTTTCCGGTCACATCGCCATGTATCGTCAGGTTTGCGCCATTGGCCCAGAGGTTTCCTGTATTCAGTACGGCACCGTCGACCACGAGACCGCCCGCCCCGGTCGCTTCGAGCGTGCCCGTATTGCTGACGGTGTTACTGCCGGTATCGATCACCAACGCATGCGTGCCGTTGGCGACGATCGTGCCACCGTTCGTCAGCGTCAGCTGGCCGGCGCCGATTTGGCCCGCGCCTGCGATCGTATTGTCGACGTTGACGAGCGTCGCATCGGCTGCGCCTCCGAAGATGATGTTGTGGCTGTCGTCGGAAAGCTGAACCTGGCCACCGCCTTCGAGCGTTGCATTTTTGACGAGGACTTCGAGGTTCGTTTCATCGCCGGTCGAAGCAAGTACGATCGTCCCGGCATTCTCGATGGTTCCGCCGATGGGCAGCATGGCGCCATCGTTGACCGTCAGGATGCCTGTATTGGTACTCACGGGCTCTTGATCGAACACGAAGTTGCTGGCTGTCAGGTCCGCCGAATGCACGCCCTCGACCGTAATACTTTGGCCGGCACCGAGTGTGATGACTGCGTTGCCATTGGCGTCATCGGTCATGTGTGTCTGCACATCGCTGAAGCTCCCCATGCCGGCAAATCCGACCAGATCGATTTTGTCGGCTCCAACATCAAGGTTATGCAGCGTATCGTTACCGATCGGTTGGGCAAAGACGAAGAGGTCGCTCGCGCTCGAGCCGCTGAGGTGGTCATAGCCAGACCAAGCGAAAATGGGGGCGTTGGCCGCGTAGGCTTCGACGTTGTCTGAGACAGTGAGCGACGAGTGGCTGCCGTCGGCGTTGGTCCAGTTCTCCGTTACGTTCAGTACCGTTGCGCCAGTGAAAGACGCGGGGGGCGTAACGGAGAGTCCGCTCAGATCGTGTGTCGACACGAGCCAGGAGCCGTTGCCGAGGTCGGTCCCGGCGCTGAGTTTCCAGTCGGCCGGCATCCCCGAGATCGTTACCGTGAGATCGGCTGCGCCGTTCGATGGATCCGCCAATGCCAGATTGATGTCAGATCCGGCGATTCCGGCAGGAGCTGTGTGTTGCAGTGATCGCGTATTGCCCGCGAGGTCCCACTCGGTCACCGTGATGGAGTCCTTGTTCAGATTGAGAGTCTGGTTCGAAAAGCTCCACGTTCCCGGGCTTTGCTGTGTTGCCAGATAGTCGACACCCGTCGAATTGTCGTGAATCGTGACCTTCCAGACATTCGATGTGTCGGTGGTGGCTGTCAGTGTGTGCCCGCTGTACTGCCAGGTCAGCGTGGAGGGCGCCGTGGTGTCCAGTGTGAAGTTCAATGCGGTGGCGGCCGAAGTGTTGCCGGCGATGTCTATTTGACGCACCTGCAGCGAGTTCTCGCCTTCGGCGGCGGTAAAGGTGGTCGTCCAATGAGCACCGTTATCGGTGGAGTACTGTACCGTGGCGCCGGTCTCGACACCGCTCAGATTCAGTGTGCCGAGGTTGGTAATGTGGTCGGTCGTGCTGCTGCCGGAATCGGTGGCAAGGGTCACGCCCGGGGCGGCGGCCGTCGTATCGAGGGTGAAGTTGAAGCTGGTGGCGCTGGAGACATTGCCGGCGACATCGGTTTGGCGCACCTCGACGCTGTTCGAGCCTTCGACGGCGGTAAAACTGGTGCTCCAGCTTTGGCCACCATCGGTGGAGTACTGTACGGCGGCGCCGTTCTCGACACCGGTGAGGTTCAGCGTGCCGATGTTGGTGATGTGATCGCTCGTGCTGCTGCCGGAGTCGGTGGTAAGCGCCACGCCCGGCGCGGCCACCGCTGTATCGAGCGTGAAGCTGAAGCCGGTGGCGTTGGAGACATTGCCGGCAACATCGGTCTGGCGCACCTCGACAGAATTCAGCCCCTCAACCGCACTGAAACTGCTGGTCCAATGAGCGCCGTTATCGGTGGAGTACTGTACGGTGGCGCCGTTTTCGATACCGCTGAGGTTGAGCGTGCCGATGTTTGTGATGTGGTCGGTCGTGCTGCTGCCCGAATCGATGGCAAGCGCGACGCCGGGGGCGGCCGCCGCCGTATCGAGGGTGAAGTTGAAGCTCGTGGCGCTGGAGACGTTGCCGGCCACATCGGTCTGCCGCACCTCGACAGAATTCAACCCCTCAACTGCATTGAAACTGCTGGTCCAATGAGCGCCGTTATCGGTGCTGTACTGTACAGCCGCACCGGTTTCGACACCGCTGAGATTGAGCGTGCCAACGTTGGTAATGTGGTCCGAGCCACTGCTGCCCGAGTCGGTGGCAAGGGTTACGCCCGGGGCGGCGGCAGTTGTATCGAGGGTGAAGCTGAAGCTTGTGGCGCTGGAGACGTTGCCGGCTACATCGGTTTGGCGCACCTCGACAGAATTCAGCCCCTCAACCGCACTGAAACTGCTGGTCCAATGGGCGCCGTTATCGGTGGAGTACTGTACGGTGGCGCCGTTTTCGATACCGCTCAGATTCAGTGTGCCGACGTTAGTGATGTGATCCGAGCCACTGCTGCCGGAGTCGGTGGCAAGCGCCACGCCCGGGGCGGTAGCCGCCGTATCAAGGGTGAAGCTGAAGCTCGTGGCGCTGGAGACGTTGCCGGCCACATCGGTTTGGCGCACCTCGACGCTGTTCGTGCCTTCGGTGGCGGTAAAGCTGGTGCTCCAGCTTTGCCCGCCATCGGTGGAGTACTGTACCGTGGCGCCGTTCTCGACACCGCTGAGGTTCAGCGTGCCGACGTTGGTGACGTGGTCGGTTGTGCTGCCGCCGGAGTCGGTGGTAAGGGTCACCCCCGGCGCAGCAGCCGACGTATCGAGCGTGAAGCAGAAGGTCGTGGCGCTGGAGACGTTGCCGGCTACATCGGTTTGGCGGACTTCGACGCTGTTCGTGCCTTCGACGGCAGTAAAGCTGCTGCTCCAGCTTTGGCCACCATCGGTGGAGTACTGTACGGCGGCGCCGTTCTCGACACCGATGAGGTTCAATGTGCCGACGTTGGTGATGTGATCCGAGGCGCTGCTGCCCGAATCGGTGGCAAGCGCGACGCCTGGGGCAGCGGCGGTTGTATCGAGTGTAAAGCTGAAGGTCGTGGCGTTCGAGACATTGCCCGCTACATCGGTCTGACGCACTTCGACGCTGTTCGTGCCTTCGACGGCGGTGAAACTGCTGCTCCAGCTTTGGCCACCATCGGTGGAGTACTGTACCGTGGCGCCGTTCTCGACACCGGTGAGGTTCAATGCGCCGACGTTGGTGATGTGATCCGAGGTGCTGCTGCCGGAGTCGGTGGCAAGCGTCACGCCCGGGGCGGCGGCCGTCGTATCGAGGGTGAAGCTCAAGCTCGTGGCGTTGGAGACGTTGCCGGCGACATCGGTTTGGCGCACCTCGACGCTGTTCGTGCCTTCGGTGGCGGTGAAACTGCTGCTCCAGCTTTGCCCGCCATCGGTGGAGTACTGTACCGGGGCGCCGCTCTCGACACCGGTGAGGTTCAGCGTGCCGATGTTGGTGATGTGATCCGAGGCGCTGCTGCCCGAATCGGTGGCAAGCGCGACGCCTGGGGCGGCGGCGGTTGTATCGAGGGTGAAGCTGAAACTGGTGGCGCTGGAGACATTCCCGGCTACATCGGTTTGGCGCACTTCGATGCTGTTCGTGCCTTCGACGGCGGTAAAGCTGGTGCTCCAGCTTTGCCCGCCATCGGTCGAATATTCGACGGCAGCGCCGCTCTCGACACCGGTGAGGTTCAGTGTGCCGACGTTAGTGATGTGGTCGGTGGTGCTGCTGCCGGAATCGGCGGTAAGGCTCACGCCCGGAGTGGCCACCGCGGTATCGAGGGTGAAGCTGAAGCTCGCGGCGCTGGAGACGTTGCCCGCTACATCGGTTTGACGAACTTCGACGCTGTTCGTACCTTCGACGGCAGTAAAGCTGGTGCTCCAGCTTTGGCCACCATCGGTGGAGTACTGTACGGCGGCGCCGCTCTCGACACCGGTGAGGTTCAGCGCGCCGACGTTGGTGATGTGATCCGAGGCGCTGCTGCCCGAATCGGTGGCAAGCGCGACGCCTGGGGCAGCGGCGGTTGTATCGAGGGTAAAGCTGAAGGTCGTGGCGTTCGAGACATTCCCCGCTACATCGGTCTGACGAACTTCGACGTTGTTCGTGCCTTCGACGGCGGCAAAGCTGGTGCTCCAGCTTTGGCCACCATCGGTGGAGTACTGTACCGCGGCGCCGTTCTCGACACCGGTGAGGTTCAGTGTGCCGACGTTGGTGATGTGATCCGAGGCGCTGCTGCCCGAATCGGTGGCAAGCGCGACGCCTGGGGCGGCAGCCGTCGTATCGAGCGTAAAGCTGAAGCTCGTGGCGCTGGAGACGTTGCCGGCTACATCGGTTTGCCGCACCTCGACAGAATTCAACCCCTCGACTGCAGTGAAACTGCTGGTCCAATGAGCACCGTTATCGGTGCTGTACTGTACGGTGGCGCCGTTCTCGACACCGCTGAGGCTCAGCGTGCCGACGTTGGTGACGTGGTCGGTGGTGCTGCTGCCCGAATCGGTGGCAAGGGTCACGCCCGGCGCGGCGGCCGCTGTATCGAGCGTGAAGCTGAAGCTGGTGGCGTTGGCGACATTCCCGGCTACATCAGTCTGACGCACCTCGACGCTGTTCGTGCCTTCGACTGCGGAAAAACTGGTGCTCCAGCTTTGCCCGCCATCGGTGGAGTACTGTACGGTGGCGCCGTTCTCGACACCGCTGAGGTTCAGCGTGCCGACGCTGGTGACGTGGTCGTTCGTGCTGCCGCCGGAGTCGGTGGTAAGGGTCACCCCCGGCGCAGCAGCCGACGTATCGAGCGTAAAGCTGAACGTGGTCGCCGCCGATACGTTGCCTGCCGTATCAATCTGCCGCACCTCGACAGAATTCAACCCCTCGACCGCACTGAAACCGCTGGTCCAATGAGCGCCGTTATCGGTGCTGTACTGTACCGTCGCGCCCGCTTCAACACCGGTGAGGCTCAGTGCACCGACGTTCGTCACGTGATCCGAGGCGCTGCTGCCCGAGTCCGTCGTCAGGGCTACCCCAGGAGCCGCCGCGGCCGTTGTGTCGAGAACGAACGAGCAGGTCGACGTTGCCGAAACATTGCCAAGGACATCGATCTGCCGCACTTCGACGGAATTCAGTCCCTCAGCGGCGGTGAAGCTACTGCTCCAATGCGCGCCATTGTCGGTGCTGTACTGCACCGTGGCACCATGTGCAAGGCCGCCCAGGGAGAGCGTGCTGTCCGAGGTGATCCAGTCGTGCGCGGAATTCCCCGTGTCGTTTGCCAATGCCACGACGGGCGCCGGCGGCGCAATGTCGACGTAGGCCGTCGCCCAACTGAGCGTGCCGTTGCTGAGTCGAATCGCATAGTTGAAGCTGTCTTGCGCGTAACCCAGCGTGTTGAAGCTGTTTGCAAGCCAGGAAGAGTCGATGTGGCTCGCATCGTATCCCACCTTTCCGTCGGACGTGATCCAGATATGCGCACCATGCGCACTGTAGTCCGTACTGACGGCTTCCGCGCGCGTGGTGTCCTGAGTCAACAGCGCGCTTTGTTCCTGCGTAAGCGTAGTCTCGGTACCGCTGTCGACGGAGTAGAGTGTCTTCGCCGCTCCGCCGAGATCGTTGGCCATCACATTCAGATAGACAACGCCGAGCGAATCGTCGGTCAGTCCTGTCTGCGCGGATGTATAGACGTCGTCGGTGGCCTGCGGCGTGTTGCTGATCGAGACAGTCGTTCCGCTGGTGATGGTAGCCATGAGTCTTCCCCGTTTTGTTTAGTGCCTGGCACAACCAGTCTCGACGAAGCGATGCCGCCGTGCCGTATGTGAATAAAACTGAAATCCGCCTGATCTCAACGCTCGCGTAACGCCGTTTCCTTGGTCTTGATCACGGGCTTGAGCAGGTAATGCAGTACAGTTCGGCGCCCGGTCTGGATATCGACGGTCGCAATCATCCCCGGCACGATCCGCACAGGCTCGCGCTGGCCGCTGGGCTTGTTCGTCTTCGTGCGAACGAGGACACGGTAGTAACTTTCCGGCTTTTCGCCGGGGCGCTCGGGCATCAAGGTGTCGGCGCTGATGTCCTCGACCGTCGCGGGAAATCCGCCATAAATGGAAAAGTCGTAAGCGGAGAGCTTGATCGTTGCGTCCTGACCCGGGTGCAGAAACGCGATGTCCGAAGGCTGCACGCGTGCCTCGATCAGTAACGTCTCGTCGAGCGGCACGATTTCGAGCAGATCCATGCCCGGCTGAACGACACCGCCCACGGTGTTGATCTTGATTTGCTTGATCATGCCTTTCACGGGCGCCCGCACGGTCGTGCGCGTGACACGGTCTTCCAGTGCAACGTTGGCCGCGCTCAGGGCCGCTTGTTCGGCGCGCGTTTCATTCAGTTCCTTCATCGCGTCCGCCCGGAAGCGCGCGGTGAGCTCGTCGATCTTTTGTCGAGCTTCACGCCACGCAGCGTCCAGCCTTGGCATGGCGAGTCGCGTTGCATCCAGCTCGCCCTTCATATCGTTGGCCTGGCGTTCCAGCCGCAACACTTCCACATCGGAAACGGCGCCCTTTTGGACCAGTGGGCTCGTCAAGTCGAGTTCCTTGGCGACGAGACTGTAACTGTGCTGCAGTTGCACCTCGCGCGAACGCTTCTCCGCCAGTTCCTGGCGATGTTGCTCCGACTGTTGTTTGAGCACGGCCAGGTTCGCTTGCAATTCACGCTGACGGGATTCGAACAGCGATTGTTCCTGATTGAGCAGCGACGGATCCGTTTTCTCCAATTGCGGAGGAGCGATAAACGCCGTGTCGTTCGCTTCCGCGGTGAGCCGTGCGATCCTCGCGATCAACGCGGCATCCTTGGTTTTTCCCTCTTTGTACGACGATGCAAACCGTGTATCGTCGATGCGCAACAGCGGCTCGTCTTTCTGCACGACTTGCCCCACGCGGACCATGATCTCGGAGACGATGCCGCCATCGAGGTTTTGCACGACTTGAATTCGGCGTGTCGGGATAACCTTTCCCTCTCCAACGATGACCTCGTCTACGTTGGCGAACGCAGCCCAAGTCAATGCGGCAAGGAAGAAGGCCAATGTCGCCCAGAGGATCCAGTGGGTGAAATAGCGCGGCCCTTCCATGACGGCTGCGCAGCGCTCGCGCATGAACGCCGTATCGTCGGGCCGCGGCCGCAGCGCGGCACTCATGCGATGTGCCAGTGCCGCGAGCGTGCCGCGGTGCACGGTCGACGAATCCGCGCCGTTGTGCTCAGCCGGCCGCGACATGAAGCCTCCTTCCGGCAAGGGCGGCCAAGACCTGATCCTTGGGCCCATCGGCGATAACGCGTCCCTGATCCATGACGATCAGCCGGTCGACGAGCGCCAGCAGGGATGCACGATGCGTAATCAGCACCAGCGTACGCCCTTCGAGTTGCGGGGTGAGTCGCGCCTTGAAGAGCTCTTCGGAGCGGTTGTCCATTGCGCTGCTCGGCTCGTCGAGCACGAGAATGGGTGGCGAGAGCAACTCGGCGCGCGCGATCGCGATCGCCTGCCGCTGACCGCCGGACAATGCTTCGCCTCGTTCGCCGACGGGCAGGTCGAATCCGTTCGGCAGACGGTCGACGAAGTCCGCCACCCCGGCAATTCGCGCCGCGCGCAGTACGGCCGCATCGTCCGCGCTCGGCGCACCGAGCACGATGTTTTCTCTCACGGAGCCGTTGAAGAGCACGACATCCTGCGGAACGTGGCCGATACCGCGCCGCAGTTGTGCGGGATCGAACTGTCGCAACTCGACGCCGTCGACAAGCACATTCCCGGAAGCGGGCGGGTACAGCCCGAGAATCAGTTTTTCGACGGTAGTCTTTCCCGAGCCGACCCGGCCAATGATGCCGACACGTTCTCCGGCAGCAATCCGGAACGACACGCCTTCGAGCGCAGCGCCGGTTTGGCGGGGGTATGAAAAATGGACATTCTTGAATTCGATGCTGCCGCGCAGCGCAGGGCGGTGCACGAACCGTTTGTCGGCAGGGCGCTCGACCGGCAGGTGCATCAACCGCTGGATCGATGCGAGCGCGCCGCGCGACTGGTGATAGCGGGTCAGCAGGGACGCAACCTGGCTCATGGGAGACAATGCGCGACCGGTGAAAATCGTGCAGGCAATGAGGCCGCCTGTGGTGAGCTTGCCGTCGGCAATCAAGTAGACACCGCATACGACGACGATGAGATAGGTGGCCTGCTGCGTGAAAGCGGCGAAGTTGACCGCGCACGCCGAAAGAAAGCGCGAGCGCAAGCCAAGACGGGCTAACTGGCCGACCGTCTGTTCCCACAACGACTGCATTTGGCCTTCGGCGCCATTGATCTTGATGGCCTCGAGCCCGACTAACGATTCGATCAATAGGGCTTGCCGTTGCGCCGTGTGACGTTGGCTGACCTCGACCGTCGCGGCCAATGGCCCTTGTACGGCCAGGCCGAACCCCACGACGAGCGGCAGGGCGATCAGCGGGAGCCATCCGAGTGCGCCGCCAACCCAGAACATCGCTGCGATGAAAACGACGCAAAGGGGGAGATCGATCAACGCGGAGGCGGTCGCCGAGGTGAGGAATTCCCTTACTGCTTCGAACTCCTGAATGTTCGAGGCAAAGGCACCCACGGAAGGCGGTCGCTCGGCCATCTGAATCGCCAGCACTTTCTCGAACAGATTGGCGGAAAGAATCACGTCGATTTTCTTGCCGGCCACGTCGATGAAATAGCCGCGTAGCGATCGCATGAGCAAATCGAACACTATCACCACCATGACGCCGACCGTCAAAGCCCATAACGTCTCATGCGTGTGGTTCGGGACCACCCGGTCGTAGACGTTCATCGTGAAAAGCGGCATCGCTAGCGCGAACACATTGACCATCAGCGATGCAATCATCACTTCCGCGTAGATCGGCCATGCCTGCTTCACCACGCCCCAGAACCAGTGGCTCGCGCGCGGCACGGCGCTGTCCGGATCGCACTCGTGATACCGGTGAGCAGGGCGCGCGAAGAGAACGAGGCCTGTATAGCGTTCCTGCAGATCGGCTACGCTGATTTCTTGTTCGCCGTCGCCTGTTTCCGGGAGAACGACTTGCATACTGCCGCCGCCGTTCCTGCGCAACAGGACGCAGGCCTGCTTATCTCGCAAGAGAAGAACGGCCGGCAATAGCATGTCGGTAACGCTGTCGAGCTGGCGTCTGTTGAGCTTTGCCGATATGCCGACACGCGCCGCCGCCCGAATGAAAAGCGCAGGCGTCAGGTGCTGATCGTTCAGTGGCAGGCCTGCCACGAGCGCGTCGGCACTCGTTGGCTGGTTGAATAGCCGGGCGAGCGCGATGAGACAGCCGAGCAACGGATCGTTTTCGATTCCGGAGGTCGGTGGGACATCCCATCCTCGAGCAGCGGGCTCGCTTGCCGGCTCGGTGGCGGCTTCCGGTGTGGCGGAATGCATTTAAAACAAGCGCGCGAAAATGCTATGGGCACCCTGATTCAGCGCTCCCCCGAGCGCTGAAGGCCTCGCTAGCAGCGCGTTAGCCTTGTCCATGAGATCCCCCTTCCTTGGTCCTTATGGTTCTTCTACGGAACCGATCGTTGCCCGCTACCGATGCGCGGACTGCTTTAGCAAGCACTGCGCCATCGGCGGCGCATCCAGCAGCCATGCGGCACCCGCCGCAAAAAGGAGGGATGCGAGGCAAAAAGCTGGCGATTTCGTCTCAGACGTAAGACGAATTCAAGGCTGGGGAACGAGGAAGTCGGCTGGCAGCTCGAGGCAAAGGCCCGTATGCGCAGGTTCTGGTGAGATGGACGCGCCCAAGCGAGCGCGTCCGACATGTCTCATTTCCGAGACGACCGTTGCGTACCCTCGTGACGAATGGCTCAGCAACGGTTAGACACCGTCAGGTGTTTCGCAACGTCCGTGCCTGAGCGGTGTCGTTGACGGTGCCTTGGAGTCTCGTGCCGTGTCAAAAGAGCTCGGGTGGTCTGCGGTCGGTGAGTTCGCGCGGTGCCGGCTCCGGCAGCGTGAACGACACGTGTGGCCATTCGTCGAGCAATCCGTCGACGCGGGCATCGGCCTCGCTCGTGAACAGGCCGTCGAGGTAGTCGAACGTCAGTATCGGTATCAGCGCCTGCAGCGCTTGCGTCGCGTCGGGCTGGGGGCCGCTTTCGATCGCATCCACATCGAGCTTGATCGAGCAGGCGCCCTGGGCGCCGCATTCGATCGCCCCGATGTCGATGATCTTGCCTGCCGCGTTTTGCGCCAGAACTCGGGATCCGGCCGCAACGAGCTTGAAGGGCCGGTCGAATTGCGGGGTGGTATTGCGTTGGGTTGCCATGTCAGTGCCTCCGGTGCGACGGCGCGCTCAGCGCCGATCGATGCTCACCGACGACGCTTGCGCGGCACGACATGCGAGGCGCGCAAGGAGCGTACCCCGCCACTGGAATAGGGGCTCAAGCGCCCCTGGCGTTGTTGGCGAGCTTGAACGCCGAGACCGCGCCATCGAGGCTGGACGCCTGGGCTTCGAGCGATCGCGATACGTCGGCGGCTTCTTCGACGAGCGTCGCGTTTTGCTGTGTGGCCTGACCGATTTGCGTAATGGCGATATTGACCTGCTCGATGCCGGCCGACTGTTGACGCGATGCGACCGCAATGTCGCCGATGATCGCGCGTACTTCATCGACGCGCGCCACGATACCCTGCATCGCCGTGCTGGCTTCCGCGGCAATCCGATAGCCGTTTTGCACGGTGGATGTCGATTCGCCGATTACGGTGGCAATCTCCTTGGCGGCCGCGGCGCTGCGTTGCGCGAGTGCACGAACCTCGGACGCCACGACGGCGAACCCTCGGCCGTGCTCGCCTGCGCGCGCAGCTTCGACCGCTGCGTTGAGCGCAAGGATATTGGTTTGGAATGCGATGCCTTCGATCACGGTCGTGATGTCAGCGATTTTCTGCGAGGCCTGATTGATGTCGCTCATGGTCGAGACGACGCGCTCGACAGCTTGTCCGCCGCCGAGCGCCGCGTCCGCCGCGCTCCCGACGACGGCGTTGGCGCGTGCGGCGTGATCCGCATTTTGCTGAACCGTCGACGTGATCTCCTCCATGCTGGCGGCGGTTTGTTCGACGCTCGCCGCTTGGGTGGCGATGCGGGACGCGACGTCGCCGCTACTCGCCGAAATGCGTGCCGTGCCTGCGCTGACGCCGGCGGCGGCTTCGCGTACCTGGGCGACGATGCGCGCAAGGCCTTCGCCGACGCCGTCGATGGCGCGCATGAGCCGGCCGATTTCATCGTCTCGCACGCCGGCGCGGGAACTGGCTGTGCCACTACCGCTCAGCCGCACGGCCAGGTCGCCCGCGGCGAGCTGGCCTGCCGCGGCAGCGATCCGCTCGAGCGGGCGGCTCACCACGCGGCGCACCGCGATCGAAAAGAACACGCCGAAAGCGATCAGCAAGGCCACACCGATCGCGGCGAAGCGGTTGCGAGTCGAGGCGATCTCCGCCATGACCTCGTCGCGCAACGCGACACCGCCGACGACCCATTGCCATTCGGGCACGGTGATGAACGAAACCGTCTTCTCCCGTGCAGCGGTCTCGCCGAGCGAGGCGTCCGCCGACGCATAATCGATGCGGCCTTCCTTTTGTTCGAGCATGCGCGTGTAGGGCCCGTTCTTGTCGTCGAAGCGCTGTCCGGCTGCGGCCGGGTGCACGATGAACTTGCCGCGGTTCGCCCCGCCCGACGCGTCGATCACGAAGTAATAGCCGCTTTCGCCGACCTTGAGCTTGCGAATCTGGTCCTGCAGCGCCTGCATCTGCGCCTCGATATCGACGCCAACGAAAAGCGCGCCGATGATACGGCCAGACCCATCCGTGATCGGCTTGTATTGAGTGATGTACTGTTTGCCGAAGAGCGCCGCGAGGCCCGTATAGGTGCGCCCCGCCATGACGGGCCCATATGCGGGACCTTTACGGTCGAGCAGCGTGCCGATCGCTCGCGACCCGTCTTGCTTCTTGAGCGACGTGGTGACGCGGATGAAGTCGTCGCCATTGCGTACGAATACGGTGGCGACTGCGCCGCTGCGCTCCAGGAATTGATCGGGTATCGTGAAATCGAGGTTCAGCACGCGCTCGCCCGCTTTGAACGTCGGCGTGGCCACACCGTTGATGTCGATTTTGGCGTTCTCGTCGATCGTGAACGGGCCGGGCAGAAAGCTTGCGAAAAGCGTCATCGAACGGCCCACCTCGGCCGTCAGCGTCTGATCGACCACGCTGATCATTTCGCCGATCGAGCGATTCTTTCCATCCACTTGTTTCATGACCTGCTCGCGCACCTGTGCGCCCGCGGCTTGTGTCAACGCCCACGAGAATGCGAGAAACAGCAGTGCCACGAGCGTGCAGGACAGGGCGGCAAGCCGTGCGCCGATGCTAAGGCTGCGCGCGCGCAATACGTTCATGAATGAGCTCCAGGAGTTCGATGGGTACCGTGTCGGGCCAACCCCGGGTAAACGGCAGATTCACGGCAAACTTGAACAGAACGGTCCACCGGGCGAGTAGAATCCCATCCTTGTGCCGAATGCCGCCGCCCACGAACGACCATCAACCCGAAATGACCGATACGCTGTTTTCATCGTCCGATCTCTCCACCAGTCCCGCCGCGGAGGGCCTCTGCGACGAAGTTCTCGAAACCCTGCACGAGGATCGTCTGTGGCGAGACGGGGGCTGGACTGCGCGCGTGGTCAAGAACGAAGACGACGATGGCTGGGCCGTTCAGATGATCAAGGACGGGGAACCGGAACCCGCGCTTGTGGGCCCGTGGACAATGGGCCGCAACAAGAAGGACCCGAAGCCACTGGACACATCGGCATTCAATACCCTCGTAAAAACGGCTTCCGAGGTATTGCGCAGGCATGAGCAGCAACTGCGCGCGCAGTTGCATAAGCGGGTGACAGTCGCGGCGGCAACGGGCGACGATCAACTCGAGATCACATTGGACATCGTGCCCGACGAGGACGAGCCCTACGCACTATTGAGCGCGCTCGATTCCGCTGGCGAACGGCTTGCGCAGGTGCGTGTGGCGGCAGCGTTCAAATTGACCAAGGCGAGTGCCGCGGCCTGGGTGGAAAGCGAATTCCGCCGGCCTGGCTGATCGGGGCACCTTGTGGAACAACTCGGTCACGCATTCCTCGTCGCGGTGTTGCGCGCGTTCTCGGTCCTTCCTTATGCGCTGGTCGCGAGACTTGGCAGTATGCTCGGCACGATGTTGTACATGCTTCCGAGCCGCCGAAAACATATCGTATTGGTGAACTTGCGCCTGTGCTTTCCCGAGAAAAGCGAGCGTGAGCACGACGATCTCGCAAAAGCTCATTTTCGGCAGGTTGTCCGCAGCTATCTGGAGCGGGGCATTCAGTGGTTCGGTAGTGCCCGGGCGATCAGGGCGATCGTCCAGATCGACAGCAAGCTCGATCTCGAAGACCCGGATGCGCCGCCGACGATCTTCATGGGATTTCACTTCGTCGGCATCGAGGTGGGCTGCATGCTGTATTCGATGCAACTGCCTGTCGCGGCGTTGTACACGCGCATGTCGAATACGCGCATGTGCGACCTGGCAAAGCGGCAGCGTGGCAGGTTCGGCGCGGAAATGATCGAGCGCTCGACGAGCGCGAGAAAGGTGCTCTCGATCCTGCGCTCGGGCAAGCCCGTGATGCTGGCAGCCGATATGGATCACGGTATCGAGAACTCTGTTTTTGCACCGTTTTTCGGCGTTCCCGCGTGTACGTTGACTTCGGTCTCGCGGCTTGCGAAGTTGGGCCGCGCCCGGGTCGTGCCGTTCGTGACCGAGGTACTTCCGGATTTCAAGGGCTATAAGCTGACGATCTTCGAGCCGCTCGACGGGTTTCCGTCGGGGAGCGATATGGACGATGCTTCGAGAATGAACGCGTTTCTCGAGACGCAGATTCTGCGATTCCCCGATCAATACTACTGGGTGCACCGGCGCTTCAAGCACCGTCCGCCTGGCGTGCCAGGGGTGTACTGAGGCGCAAAGGGCAAAACGGACAATCGGCAATCAGCGCATGCCGTGCATCCCGTATTGCAGATGCGTCATTACGGGGCGTTGGGTTTCGGGCGGGAAGACGTTCCAGCTACCGTTATCGTGACGAAAGAAGAAGATCGTTTGCATCGTCGCCGAGCGCGAAAGCGAGACGAGCACGTAGCGGCCCGAGCGTGCATCGCCGTGTCGAACGATCTTGATGGGGTTCGTCGCCGTGCGGCCAACCCATTTGTCGATGACGGCGCGTAAAGACATCCGGCCTTCGGTCATCGCTCACTCCTGCGTCGATCCATGATGTGCGCCATGCTCATGCCTTCGCTCAGATTCCCCGGCAAAACAGGATCGCGGCGGCGATGATGCCTGCGAGGAACACCCAGAAAAGCATGCTCTCGACCCTGGCGGGGCCCAAGACCTTGACACAGAGAAGCGCGGCGCTGCCCACACCTCCGAGGAAGAGCAGCAGGTCGCTCCATGTGCGGGCGAACGCGCCATCGAGCGGCGAAGTGTGGTGCCCTAGCGCGTACGACTTCAACAACAGGCCGCCCAGACAAACGCACATGAGGATCGCAAATGGCCACCGGTCGATTTCGGCATCTTTCATCGCAGGGTCCAAACGTTGTGCTGGTTGCAGGCTGACGACATATGAGGCCGATTATAGAAAGCGGATTCCTTCGCGAAGCTTTCCGCGGTGTTGACAAATTGTGGGTGTTAACCCCCGAATCCGGTTTTTGAGCGTTCGCACCGAGCGGAGCTCCGGCTTCGGCTTTGGGCTTCGCCGTGCCAGTGCTGAGTTCGCGCGCTGGGGCCCGCGCGCTTGGGCGCATGCTATACGTCGTGATCTGACATATGCAGATTCCGTACGTTATGGCATCGTCATCGCCCATTAGACAGCCGGGCCAACCCGAACCTACTCAGCCTGGAGCTGAGGATAGGGGCCCCCCTGCCGCGAAACCGCTTTCGGTGAAGCCGTCCTCTCGAGGCATTGCATCGGGGCCGCTTGCGAATGCGCCGAGCAAAAAAACTTCCGTCGAACCGGCACAGCGCCGCGGCAAGCTCGATGAAATGGAAGCGAAACGGAAAACGTTACGGCAGTTGCAGTCCACATTTTCACCGCTGTGTTTCTCGTTCGCAGACAAGATCGAGAGGTTGCGAGCGAACGGCGGCGGTGTCGAGGGGCAGGCTTATACGCCATTCGATCCAAGGAACGCATTGTTAATGGAGAGAACACCTGCGCTATACGACGACAACGTATCGCCAATCAACGTCATGCCTATGCCAATGGCCATGAACGAACGTCGCTCGTTCATCGATTTCGTTCATAAGGTTCGTGGTAGCGGGCCGAGTGCGCAAGAAGTTGCACAGGTTCGCGCGATGACGCCAGTCGAAGTGGTGGACCGGTTTTATTTGACGCTCGCCAATCCCGAGTTCTTGACGAACGTGGTAGCGGTACCGGTCGGCGAGTACGGCGAGACGTTCGCATTCGATATCATGCGGGCCGCGACGATCCTCAAGCGGGCGGCGAAGGAACTGGTCGCAGACGAAGCCATGCAACTCAAAAAGCGCGACCCGGCGCTGGTCTGTCGCACTCAACTCGATTTGATGCAATCAAGCGGGCCAGGTGCCGACCGGTTCAATTCACCCCTGGCAACGTTGCAGGATGGGATCGATTCGATTGCAGATGCAATCGTCGAGGCGTTGGGCAGAAAAAATGGCGGCCCCGACGATCCCATGGAGGCGCTGCGAGCCATCACCGAGCACCGGATTGTAGAGGCGCTGTCGTTGCGCCTCGCGTTTGGCGTGATTGCACCAACGCGGGAAAACAACGCTCTTTTCGAGAACGCTGTCGAGTGGACGGACGGCGTTCCTGCGCTTACTTCACGGTTCAGAGAGCAATTGCGTGGTCAGCGCGACGCGATGACCGACGTTTTTCGTCAATTGGAGCGCTTGCCGTCGTTCGCGCCCGGCGTCATTACAGGAATGGGATGTCCAGTGGGACATCCGATCGATACCGGGAGCGAACAACCTGGGGAGGCAAACGCTGTTTTAGAGGGGGAGCCCAGCGCTAGAACAAGCGGTGTTCAAATATTGAGCGAGACATTCGTCGCTGTTATGGAGGATCTTGCTGCGCGCAGAATGGTTGGAATCGTGGACGAGATTCCTACGCCGGAGACATCCATTGACGGCACGCCGTCACGCTTTAGTACGATTCCGCGGGGTATAGCACTCGATGAATTGATCTCGCACGTCGACAGTTTCCGGCGTGCAAACGAGGCGCTGCGCAACGCGGCCGAGTTGGAGAACGCGGTCTGCGGGCTGCATTACCGAGGAACTGCCAATCCGTCAGATGAGACCGTCAGGCGGTTCAAACGCGCACTCGGCGGCTTGGAAATTGCCGCACTCGAGACAGAGGTCATCAACGCGGCACATAGCTGCAGAATGTTGCAGCGTCGGATCGAGCGTCTCATCGCTGAGGATGCCAAATGGCGCAAAAGCCATCCCGATGCTCGCGCTTCCCTGAGCGCGGACGAACGCGCGGATCGACAAGCGCGGGCGAAGCACCGGACTCAGGCGGAAGAAGCCCTTAACAATTCGCGCAAACGGGCCAATATTCTGCTGTGGGAGCTCCCTGAAAAAATCGAGCACATTGACTCGGGCGCCTAGCGCGGCGCCGCGGAGCGTAAGCACAGGGTCACGCTGCCCTCGGCATTTCTGCGCGCGATGTAACGAGTGAGGCTAGCCGTCGCATCAGGATGCTGGCGCATTCGGGACGGAAGTGCGTCGCCTTCAATTCGACCACGTAGCTGCGCAGCTTCAAGTGATAGAACGTTGCTTCGCACCAGATCGGACTGCGGCAGTGGCAGCCGCGCGTCGAAATTGGCGATCTCGGCACGGTCCGCGGATGCATTCGGTCGAGTTAAGCCGCAGGGCCGAGGGCGTGCGCAAAGCAAGAGCCGCTTACAAATACATACGTCGGGGAAAAGAGCCAACTCGAAATCGACTGAGGCCGGGCAGTCGTCTGAATACTGGCGGCAAACCGCGAACGGATTCCTGCGACCGATATTGTCACCCACACAGCTGAGAGCTTCACCCCTCCGAGCGGGCGGGATCGGAATGGGGCGTTACTTCATCATCTACACGATGATCGGAAGTCGTAGTAATATATTCTTATATATCATAGGGTTATGGTATATTTGTCGCGGACCTAGTGATCGGAGATTGTCGTGTACCTTGAAGACCGGCTGAGGATATCGATCGCCAAACGGACGGCCGACGTATTCTTGCGAACAGACTTCGCGCGCTTTGGTAGCGAAGCCCAGGTTAGTCGCGCGCTGCGCAAACTCGTTGAGGGTGGCGTTATCGTGAAGCTTGGGGTGGGGGTGTACGCCAAAGCGAAGCGAAGCGCCTTGTCCGGTCAGCCCATTCCTACGCAGCCGGTGGAAGTCCTGGCCGAGCAAGTACTGACCAGGATGGGGGTGAAGACCTATCCATCCAGGCAGGCGGAGCGGTACAACTCCGGCAGGACGACCCAACTGCCGCCGGGAGTAGTGATCAACACGGGGAATCGCCGCATCGGCAGGAAACTAGGGTTCGGTAAAAGCACTATTCAATATGAAAACAATCTCAAGCGAGCAGAAAGAGCTCATTGATGCGCTCGTTGCAGAGGGGCTCGCCGGAAACCTCTCTGCGGCTGTTCTTGAGAAGGTCTTGGCGATTTACTCTCCCAGGTACGCTGCGCGCACCTTCGGATCGTCGAGCATCTGCTTGGCCTCGCCTTCCATCGTCACGAGACCCGAGTCGATCACGTAGCCTCGATTGGCCGCCTGTAGCGCAAGACGCGCGTTCTGCTCCACGAGCAGCACCGTAATGCCTTCCGACGAGATCGTGCGCACCACTTCGAAAATCTTCTCCACCATGATCGGCGAGAGACCCATCGATGGCTCGTCGAGCAACAGAAGCTTCGGCTTGCTGATGATCGCGCGTGCCATGGCCAGCATCTGCTGCTCGCCGCCCGACAACGTGCCTGCGAGCTGCGTCGCACGTTCTTTCAGGCGCGGGAAGAAGCCGAACATACGGTCGACGTCCTTCCGGATGCCGTCGCTGTCGCTGCGCAGGTACGCGCCCATCTGCATGTTTTCGAGGATCGACATGCGCGCGAAGATACCCCGGCCTTCCGGCACCATTGCGAGGCCGCGCTTGAGCAACTCGTGCGCCGGCACGCCCCTGATCGACTGGCCCATGTACTCGATGTCGCCAGCCGAGTACGGCTTCAGACCCGTGATCGCCTTCATCGTCGTGGTCTTGCCCGCGCCGTTCGCGCCGATCAGCGTCACCAGTTCGCCCTGCGCGACTTCCAGATCGACACCCTTGACCGCCTGGATGCCGCCGTAGTTGACCTGCAGCCCCTTGATTTTCAACATTGCCGTAGCCATCAGTGGACCCCCGCGCCCAGATATGCCTCGATCACTTTCGCGTCCTTCTGCACGTCTTGCGGAAAACCTTCGGCGATCACCTTGCCGTAGTCGAGCACGGTCATGCGGTTGCATAGGCCCATCACCAGCTTCACGTCGTGTTCAATCAGGAGGATCGTCTTGCCGTCGCCGCGGATCTTGTCGAGCAACTTTGTGAGCTCGAGCTTCTCGGTCGCGTTCATGCCTGCAGCCGGCTCGTCGAGCGCGAGCAGCTTCGGATCGGTCGCGAGCGCGCGCGCGATTTCCAGACGGCGCTGGTGACCGTATGAGAGGTTGCGCGAGGTGTAGTCCGCGTATTGTGCGATGCCGACGTATTCGAGCAGCTCGATTGCATGTTCTTTGATCTCTCGCTCTTCCTGGCGTTCCGCCGGCGTTTGGAACACGGCACCGAACAGGCCATGCTTCGTGCGCACGTGGCGGCCCACCATCACGTTCTCCAGCGCGGTCATGCCACCGAACAGACGGATGTTCTGGAACGTACGGGCAATGCCCGCCTTCGCAACTTGATAAACGGCCGTCGGCGTGTACGCCTCGCCGTCCAGCTTGAACTCACCGGAGTCCGGCGTGTAGAGCCCGGTGATTACGTTGAAGAACGTCGTCTTGCCAGCGCCGTTCGGGCCGATCAGGCCGTAGATATTGCCTGCCGTAATTTCCAGGCCGACGTCGGACAGCGCCTGCAGCCCCCCGAAGCGCTTGGTCACGCCCGTTACGGACAGTCGAATGTTATCGCTCATGTGCAGTTCTCCCAGTCCTTAGGTGCACACCGGCTTGTTGCCGTTGCGTTTCGCGAGCTTCGCCATCTTGTCTTCATGCTTCGGCGACGGCCACAGGCCTTCGGAGCGGTACAGCATAATCAGCACCATCGCAAGACCGTAGAGGAGCTGACGGATCACTTCTGTATCGACGATCTGGTGACCGAAGATCGCCTGCTGCAGCGGCCCCATCGTCGAACGCAGGAATTCGGGGAAGATCGCGAGCAGCACCGCGCCGAGGATCACGCCCGGGATGTGGCCCATGCCGCCGAGCACCACGCACGCCAGCACGACAACCGATTCCCAGAAGGTGAACGATTCCGGCGACACGAAGCCCTGGAACGCGCCGAACATCGCGCCCGACAGACCGCCGAACGATGCGCCCATCGCGAATGCGAGCAGTTTCACGTTACGCGTGTTGATGCCCATCGCCTTGGCGGCGATTTCATCTTCGCGAATGGCGGCCCAGGCGCGACCGATACGCGAGTGCTGCAACCGCGTACAGACCCAGATCACGAGCAGCGCGCAGATCACGAACACGTAGTAGTACATGTAGACCGACGTGAACGTGAAGCCAAGGATCTCGTGCGGCTGCGCGAGATCGAAGCCGAACACCTGCAGCGGCGCGACGCCGGTAATGCCCTGCGGCCCGTTGGTGATGTTCACCGGACGGTCGAGATTGTTCATGAAGATCCGGACGATTTCCCCGAAGCCCAAGGTCACGATCGCGAGGTAGTCGCCGCGCAGCCGCAACGTTGGTGCGCCGAGCAGGAGACCCGCGATCGCCGCGAGCGCCATGGCGCACGGCACCACGATCCAGTACGGCGTATGCAGCCCGCCCGGGAACATGTTGGCGATCCACGCGAACTGCGTGGTGAGATGCGGCGAAGTGAGCAGCGCGGCGACGTAGGCGCCCACCGCGTAGAACGCGATATAGCCCAGATCCAGCAGGCCGGCGAAGCCCACCACCACGTTCAGGCCCAGCGCGAGCATCACGTAGAGCATCGCGAAGTCGAGCACGCGCACCCAGTAGTTGCCGCCCGCGGCACCGACCACGAAGGGCACCGCGGCAACGACGATGGCGGTCACGATGCCCACTGCGAGGGTCTTCGTCGTGTTCTTTTCGGGGATGAGCGTTGTCGACGGCTCGATCGATTGAATTGAAGTCATGTTCTGCTACTCCCTCTTATGCGCGGTCCGCGACACGTTCGCCCAACAGCCCCGACGGACGGAACACGAGCACGGCGATCAGCACGATGAATGCGAAGACGTCCTGATAGTTACTGCCGAACACACCGCCGGTCAGGTTACCGATGTAGCCTGCGCCGAGCTGCTCGATCAGGCCGAGCACCACACCGCCGACCATCGCGCCGCCGAGGTTGCCGATACCCCCCAGCACCGCGGCCGTGAAGGCCTTCATGCCGGGGATGAAACCCATGTAGAAGTGCGCGTTGCCGTATTCCGAGGCGATCATCACGCCGGCCAGCGCGGCGAGCGCCGAGCCGATCATGAACGTGGCCGAGATCACGAAGTTCGGGTTCACGCCCATCAGCGAAGCATTGTTCGGGTTCTCGGCAATCGCGCGCATGGCGCGGCCGAGCTTGGTCTTGTGCACGAGGAGCAGCAGACCCGCCATCACGACGAACGCGACGACGATGATGACGATTTCCGTCATCGAGATCACGGCGCCCACGCCGGTTTCGGTCGGCTCGATGACGTTGATCGGGTCGGTCGAGACGAGTTGGGGGAACGCCAGCGGATTGCGGCCCCAGATGATCATGGCGAACGTCTGCAGCAGGATCGATACACCGATCGCCGTGATCAGCGGTGCGAGGCGCGGCGCGCGACGCAGCGGCCGATACGCGACCTTTTCGATCGTGTACCCGACAACCGCACACACGACCGCGGCAACCGCGAGCGCAATGCAGAGCGTGGGGATGTTCCCGAGGCCCGGGAAGTGATTGTGGAGCACGTCGATCGCGGAGAGCGCGACCATGGCGCCCACCATGAGAACGTCGCCGTGCGCGAAGTTGATGATGCCCAGAATCCCGTACACCATGGTGTAACCGAGTGCGATTATGGCGTAGATGCTGCCCAGCACCAGCCCGTTGATCAACTGCTGAAGAAAGATGTCCATATCCGGTTCAGAACGTCCGGCCGTTGTGCGTTTGCGGGAGTTGCACCCTGCGCGACGGGACCGCCCCTCGGTAGCCGGCGCTTTTCGCTATCAATGCGGCGGGAGTGAGGAAAAAGGAGAAGCGTAGGACAGACACAACCGCATCGCTGCAGCTGTGCCTGATTGACCAGCAGATCCTGGCGGGTTAATTCTTCAGGTAGTCGAGGAGGGTTTGCTTTCCACCGACGTACTTGTAGAGAGAAATCGTCCCGTGGACCAGGTCGCCCTTCGAGTCGAACTGCGTCTGGCCGAGAACGCCCTCATAGTTCGTCGCTGGCATTGCGGCAAGAATCTTGTCCGGGGCCGTCGAACCCGCACGCTTCATCGCTTCGGCAATGACGTACACAGCGTCATAAGCGAATGGCGAGTTCAGGACAGGGTGTGTACCGAAGCGTTTTTCGTAGCGCTGCATGAAGGCCGGACCCTTCGGCATCTTCTCGAGCGGCGAGCCTGCGATGGAGCAGATCACGTCGTCGGCTGCGGCGCCGGCGAGTTTTGAGAGGTCGTCGGCGCACAGGCCGTCGCCTGCAAGAATCTTCTGCGTCATGCCGAGCTGCTTAGCCTGCTTCGCAAACGGGCCACCGGTCGCGTCGAGGCCGCCATACATGATCACGTCGGGATGCTCACCCTTGATTTTTGTAAGGATCGCGCGGAAGTCGGTGGCCTTATCGTTGGTCGCATCGTGCGAAACCACTGAAAGGCCGTCTGCCTTCGCACGTTTCTCGAATTCGTTGGCCAGACCCTGCCCGTATGCGGTGGCGTCGTCGACGATAGCGACCGTCCTGACTTTTAGCGTCCGCGTCGCGTAATCGGCGAGGGCCGGCCCTTGCTGGGCATCGGTTGCAACCACGCGGTATGCGGTCTTGAAGCCCTGTTGCGTGTACGCCGGATTCGTAGCGGAGGGCGAGACCTGCACGATACCGGCATCACGGTAGATCTTGGACGCCGGAATCGTCGTTCCCGAATTCATGTGACCGACTATCGCCACTGCCTTGTCGTCGACAAGCTTTTGTGCGACCTGCGTGGCTTGGCGCGGATCGCCAGCATCGTCTTCGGCGTCGAGAACCAGTACGACTTTCTTTCCGCCGACGACAAGCCCCTTTTCGTTGATTTCCTCGACCGCAAGCCTCGCGCCGTTCTCAGTGTCCTTGCCCAGATATGAAGCCGGACCGGTCAGAGGCGCGACTTCACCGATCTTCACGGTTTCGTCGGCATGCGCCACCCCGGCAGAAACGGAGACCAGGGCCCCCAGAATGCCAAAGGTCGTCGCACGGCGACCCAATATCGTGCTCTTGGTCATTGCATTACCTCATCGATAGTTATCTGCATCGAGGTCGATCCGCTGGATTGTCCCCGTCGCCTCCGTCCTGGTACCGCGCGGCATGTGGTCTGCGCTGGCGAGACAAATTTATGCGGACACAAACTAGCGGCATTGCACCGATTTGCCAGAAAACAGAAGAAATGCGACAGCGGCGATGCGTGTCGTGCGGTCCTATAATGGCGTCACACGATCATTCGCGCCGCCCATGGTTTCCTCCGACGTTCCCCCGGCCAAAGCGCCGCCGGCCCACAAACTGGTGGAGCGGCTTGATTCACTTTCCACGGCGCCCGACTCGCCCCAGGGGCGCGCCGGCGCGGAGCTCAACGTCGGAATCCTGCTATGGCCGCGCTTTCCGCTCCTGTCGCTCGGCGGGCTCTGCGACGCGTTACGTCACGCTGCCGATCGCAGCGATCAGAGTCGCCAGTTGCGCTGTCTTTGGACGACGATTGGCGTGCACGACACCACCGTCGAATCGAGCTGCGGAATCGCTGTACCGGTGCAGGCCACCTTTCCGGAAGTCGGGCAATTCGACTACATCGTCGTCATCGGCGGCCTGCTGCCACATCTCGATAAGGTGGACAGGCGCTACTGGGACTATCTGAGCGCCGCTGCACTAGCGGGCGTTCCGCTGGTCGGCATCTGCACCGGCAGCTTCGTCCTCGCCCATGCCGGACTCATGCAGGATCACGTCGCGTGCGTGCACAGCTTTCACTTCGACGACTATCGCGACAGATTTCCCGGACTACGCGTCGTCACGCATGCCGACTACCTCATCGACGGGGATCGCATCACGTGTGCGGGCGGCATCTCGGTCATCGAGCTCGCTGCGCGGCTCGTCAATCTGCATTGCGGACCTGACCGCGCATCAAAGGTGATTCACCAGATGACCGTCAGCCGGCAGGCCGGCGCATCGTTCATCGAGCGCCGCCGTGCACTTGGCTACCTGTCGGTGGACGACGCAACCGTTCGCCATGCTGCGCTGCTCATGGAGGAAAACCTCGAAGCGCCGCTCAACATCGCGGTGATCGCGAAGATGATCGGCACTAGCGTGCGTCAGCTCGAACGGGCGTTCATGGCCGAAATGAAGGTGTCGCCGAACGAGTTCTATCGCGGTATGCGGCTACGATACGCACGCTGGATGCTGCTGAACACCGGGCGCAAGGTCACGGACATCGCATACGAGTGTGGTTTCGCTGATTCCGCGCATTTCATCAGGGTCTTCCGCGAGACCTACGGCGTGACGCCGGGCAAGCTGCGCGGCTCGCGCACAGGTCCGAGCGAAGACTGAAGCTCGGCGACGGCGGCGATGCCATCATCGCGCCCCTGTCCGGCGGTGGTTTCGTTGTCGCGTTTCTTCTATTTTTTTGCTCATCGGTGCAATCCCGCTGGTGTCGCCTGGCTCAACATCCTGTCTCATGTGAGTGGACCGTGAACCAGGGGAAACAAGCGACATGCAGATTGCCGTATTGGGTGCAGGTGTCATCGGTCTGTCGAGCGCCTATTATTTGAACCGGGCCGGACATCAGGTCATCGTCATCGACCGGCATGGTGAGGTGGCTACCGAAACCAGCTTCGGCAACGGTGGCCAGTTATCGTACAGCTACGTCGCGCCACTGGCCGGGCCGGGCGTATTGTCGAAGCTGCCGGCGTGGCTCACGCGGCGGGACTCGCCGGTGCGCTTTCGACCGTTCGTGAGCGCGGAGCAGTGGCTCTGGTGCCTGAAATTCCTGTTCGCTTGCACGCAACGGCGTAGCAATCTCACCACGAGCGAACTGCTCTCGCTCTCGTTCGCGAGCCGTGCGCTCATGCACCAACTCCTGCGCGACGAACCCACGCTCGACTTCGACTTTCAGCACTCTGGAAAACTCGTCCTGCACCGCGACGCTGCTGCGATGCAAGGCGCCATCGATCTGCTCGATTTTCAGCGCTCGCTCGGCTGCGAGCAGGAGGCGCTGTCCGCCGACGAATGCGTCGCGCTCGAACCTGCGCTGGCTCATGTGCGCGACCGGATCGTCGGCGGCATCTATACGCGCAGCGAAGATACCGCCGATTGCCATCGCTTCAGCAAAGGCCTCGAAGCGATTTTGAGGGCGCGCGGCGTGCGGTTCTCGATGAATACGCGCATCGACGCACTGGAGGTCGCCAAAGGCGGACACATCGTGGCGCGCAGCAGTGGCGGGGCGCTCGAAGCGGACCATGTCGTCGTGGCTGCCGGGGCCGGCGCAACGCATCTGCTGCAGCCTTTGGGCCTTCACGTGCCTGTTTATCCGCTCAAGGGCTACAGCTTGACCTACCCGCTGGGACCGCAGTCGATCGCGCCGACGTTGAGTGTCACCGATTTCGCACGCAAAGTGGTCTATGCGCGTCTTGGTGACCGGTTGCGCGTGGCGGGCATGGCTGACTTTGACGGCTACTCCCTCAAGCTGGATCCGTCGCGCGTTGCCGCGCTACGTGCGGAGGTCGCCGCGCTGTTCCCTCAGGTCGTAGCTGATCACGCCGACGCGACCGAGTGGACCGGGCTGCGTCCGGCCACGCCACGCTGCACGCCGATTATCGGGCCCACGCGTTATCCGAATCTCTGGCTCAACATTGGGCATGGCGCGCTCGGTTTCACGTTGGCCGCCGGGTCGGCCGCGTTGCTCACGGGTTGGATCGACGGAAAGCCCGATCAGTTGTTGTCCAACTTTTTCTCGCTCGTTTAATGAGCCGTACAAGGTGTGACGCGCGGCTGTCCTCCCTCACCAATTCCTCGAATCGATACCGGATGAAAGACAAGCCCAATATTGTGGTCATCGGCACGGGCGGTACGATTGCCGGCCGTGGCGCAAGCGCCGTCGACACCTCCTCCTACGCATGCTCCGTGCTGGCGATCGACGAAATCCTGTCAGCCATTCCGGAAGCGTCGTCGCTTGCGAACCTGAGCGCGGAACAGCTGCTGCAGAGCGGCTCGGAGAACTTCAACGAACAGCACCTGCTCATGATCGGGAAGCGGATATCCGAGGTACTCAAGAACGATACGGTAGACGGCGTCATTCTCACGCACGGCACCGACACCATTGAGGAGACCGCGTACTTTCTGCATCTGACGTTGAAGAGCGTGAAGCCTGTCGTCGTGGTCGGCTCCATGCGGCCGCCATCGGCGATGAGCTCCGACGCGTCGCTGAATCTCTACGACGCGATCGCGGTAGCCACTCATCCGTCTTCGCATGGAAAAGGAACGCTCGTCGTCGCAAACCAGGAGATCCATACTGCTCGAGACGTCACGAAGACAAACAGCTTCAAGCTCGAGGCATTCGGCTCGCCCTACGGTGCGCTCGGTTGCGTGATCCAAGGCAAGCCTCGCTACTACCGTACGCCATCGCGAGATCACACTGTTTCCACGCCGTGGTCCATCGACGACATGGAGGTGTTGCCGAAAGTCGTCGTCGTATATGCCTATGGCGCGCTTGAGAGTGAACTGGTCCGCGCCATTGCGGCGGATGCGGGCGGCCTTGTATTCGCTGGCACTGGCAATGGCAACATCGCCGAACATATGGTCGAGCCGCTGCGGGAGGCCGCGCGTGAGGGGCTGCACATAGTGAGGGCCTCACGGACAGGGAGCGGCGTAGTGATCCGCAACGGCGCACAGCCTGACGACGATTATGACTGGATCGTCGTCGACGATCAGCCGCCCCAAAAGGCTCGCATTCTCTTGATGCTGGCGATGCTGAGCAATCCAGACGAGCGCCGCGCGTTGCAGGCAGCCTTCTATCGCTTTTGACCCCTGCCAGGAAACACTATGTACATAGTTACCGACGATCAGGTCCGCCGCCTGATCACGATGAGCGACGCCATTGAAGCGCTGCGCTTCGCGCTTGCTGAACAAGGCAGCCGAAGAGCGAAGATCCAGCCACGCGTACGGACACTCGGTGAAGACGTGTCGTTGAGCACCATGGGAGCAATCTTGCCCGGCGCTGGTGTGTGCGGCGCGAAGGTATATTCGACGCACAAGGGGGTTTTCGACTTCGTGATTCCCTTGTTCTCCACACATGACGGAAGGTTGCTGTCCATCATCCATGGCGGAGCGCTCACGGAATATCGCACAGCGGCGGTGACCCGCATTGCATTTGACGAATTCGGCTGTGCCGACGCGAAGGTGCTCGCGATATTCGGAACCGGCGTGCAGGCCAGAGCGCACATCCGGGCTCTCGTCGAGAAATCAGGCATCGAGCGCGTGCTGATTGTCGGCAGCGAGGGCGTGCAGGAAGCGGTTGCGCAAATGCAGGCACGCTACGCTGGCGTATGCTTCGAGGCGTCCACGGCCGAAATGGCGGTGCAGGCAGCCGACGTCGTTGTCACCGCTACGCGCAGCACCATCCCGCTCTTCGACGGTGCCAACCTCAAGCCGGGAACCTTCGTCGCCGCGATCGGCTCCAGCAAGCCGAGCGCGCGCGAGATCGACGACACGACGCTTTCTCGAGCCGGCATGATCGTCGTCGAATCGCTCGCGCAGGCAGAGGAAGAGGCGGGGGACCTACTGATGGCGGCGCCGGGGATGGTTGACTGGAGCAACATTGTGGAGCTCGGCGACGTCATCGCCAATGGCTATGTCCAGGAGCGACCGCGTGGCGAAATAACAGTCTTCAAATCCCTTGGGATCGCGCTTGCCGATGTTGCGCTCGGCGAGTTAGTCACGCGCAGGGCTATGGCAGCGGCGGAATGTGGGGGGCCGGTTCTTTGACGGGACCAGACTTCCGGATGTCCCGGTCGTGTGGCGCGCGACATGGAGCGCCACCGTACCGACGCCAAATGCTGGGCGTGCGAGTATGCAGTCTGATAGAACGACGTGCGTGGCTACGATGGGAAAGGTCGCCTTGAACACGCTAACCCTCCTTACGGCGTTGGGCGCTGGACTGCCTCCGGTGCTCTGCGGTGCCCATGCGCTCGATCCGCAACTCGACTGTAAATCGAATGCGCACGAGTTCATCGCCGCGCTCGTGGGCGACAAGGCCATCGAGGCGAAGCCCATGCGCATTGAGCCGGACTCGGTCAACGCGTTTCGGCCAGCGCACGGCAGTAATTTGACGGCATTCGGCTTTCGCGTCTATGCCGTCTTCGGGTATGAACCGAACGATGCGATGTTCAAACAGGGCAGTGGCCATCCGGCTACGGCGTCATCGTACGGCGTGGTAGTAACCGGCCCTGCCGAGTCGGTCGAGGCGCGCGTTCGCCAAGCGGGCAGCGATGCCATTATTCATGAAGTGGTTCCCCTCTTGATTACAGCTGTGTTATGCGAAGGGAATTGAGTCGCGGGCGTGGTTCAAGCATGGCGGGTCATGGGTGTTCGCGCAGTGGCTGCACGACATCTCTTTGCCCCGCAATCTCGATCCGGCTATGGGTTGCTGCTGCAACAAGCCTTCGTTCGGGCTGATCTCGTCAGACGATAAAAGTTTAGGCGCCGGTCGAGTTCGCCAATGCGCCTGGCACTTCAAGCGGACGGCTTGCGCCATACGCTGGCGAGCCAAGGCTGTTGCTCGCGCGGCAAGCCGGCGGGCCGGTAATAGTGCTCGAGTTCGAGGAATCCCGCATCCGCCATGTATCGCCGCCATGCTTCGAGATCATGGAACGCGCCATAGCGGCCGTAGCTCCAGCCTTCCTGATTCGCGCCGCGCGGATTGGAGCTGAATAGCACGCCGCCATGCTTTAGCGTCGAGTGCAATTGCCGCAGCACGCGCGCCAAAGCTTGACTCGGAACATGGAACAGGCTGGCGTTGGCGAAAACGCCGTCAAAGTGTGCAACTGGCAAGTCGAGGTGCAGAAAATCCTGATGCCACACTTCGCAGCCGGTCTCCGCGCGTGCCATCGCGACGAAGCGTTCGGCACCATCGAGGCCGACTGCGCGATGTCCCAGCGAAGTGAACGCCTTGAGATCCCGTCCCGGCCCGCAGCCAAAATCGAGGATCGCAAAAGGCGGCTCGCTGACGATATGACGCAAAAGAGCGTTGATGTTCTGCGTGACGTCGTGGTCGCTCGTGCCTTCGCGGAAATCTTCCGCATGCGCGTTATAGTGCTGCAGCGTAGCGGTGCTGATTCGTTCGAGGTCGCCAGCGGTGAGTGTCATGGGAAGAGGTCTCCAATGCCTAGCACGTCGTCATCCTCATTCGACGTCGGGCAGATCGGGGCCGAGTTCTGCCTCGATCTCGTCGATCGACGGCAAGCCTGCTTCGAGCGGCTCCGGAACCTGACGGAGAAGCTGGTATTCCGCGACGCCCATCGGATTGGTCATCCCGCGCAGTGCGTATTCTGCAACCAGCCGGTTCTTCTCTCGACATAAGAGCAAGCCGATCGTCGGCTGATCGTCGGGCCCCTTCAGCTCTGCGTCGACCGCAGACAGATAAAAGTTGAGTTGGCCAGCGTATTCGGGACGGAAGGACGTCGCCTTCAATTCGACCACAACGTAGCTGCGTAGCTTCAAGTGATAGAACAACAAGTCGATGAAAAATTCGTCGCCACCGACGACAAGCCGATACTGGCGACCAACGAACGCGAAGCCGGCACCCAGCTCGAGCAGAAAACGCGTGATGTGACGCGTTAGCGCGGTTTCGATATGGCGTTCCTGTGCGTCTTCCGTCAGCCCCAGAAAATCGAACACGTACGGATCCTTCAATGCTTCGCGCGCCAGATCGGATTGCGGTGGAGGGAGTCGCGCATCAAAATTGGTGATCGCGGCACCGGCACGCGAATAAGCGTGGGTATCGATCTGCATCGCAAGCACATTGCGCGACCAGCCGTGCTCGAGCGATTGTGCCGCGTACCAATTGCGTGCGCCCGGCTCCTTGAGCTTGTCTAGCAAGGTCACGATATGAGACCAAGGCAATTGTGCAACGGCCTGTTGCACAATTGCGGGCGTCGGCCATGCTTGCGCCAACGCCCGCATGTACTTGAGGTTGCGTGGTGAAAACCCTTGCATGTCGGGAAAAGCCGCCTTTAGATCCCGTGCGAGCCGGTCGATGACCTTCGCGCCCCAGCCCTGGCGTTGTTGACGGTCCAAGATATCTTGCCCGATCTGCCAGTACAGAGTGACGAGTTCTCGATTCGCGCTTGCCGCTGCGCGTTGACGTGCGAGTTCAACCCGCTGCTTAAGCTCGGTTAACCAGTGTCGGTAATCGTCGTCGCCCCAAGGGCTTAGAGAATCGGTCATGCAGCCATCCGTGCGAGCAGCGTTAGTCAACAGGTGGGGGCATTATCCCGGGCGAGACCGGTCGGGACAACGGTCCGGGCAAGACTGGGGCCCGCTGCCTGTGCGCGAGGTCGGCGACATCGACCGGCTGAGTTGGTGAGGTCATTCACGCGGTTCCGATAACTCGTGTTCCGAAAGTCCGCGAGTGTCTTGTCTTTGCCGGCGAATCGATAGTTCATCCGCCAGTACTTCGCGCCGGATTCGTCGAGTTGGAGATACATACGCCCACCGTCCGCCAAGCGCCTACCCGTTCCGCCCGGGTTATGCCGCGCGGTTTTAACTTGAGCGTCGGTGAGCGGCATGGTGATATCTCCTATCGGAGAAGGGCGGCAGCGTCACAGATACCACCAAAAATACCACCGTATACAACTGGCTGTCTAAGGACCAAGCCGGTCCAAAAAGCAATAACAACCCCCGGAGAACCTTGACCTAGCTGGGTTCTTCCGAACACATCGGCACAAGCCGGAACATTCTATGGTGCCCGGGACCGGAATCGAACCGGCAAGCCGTTAGGCGGCGGATTTTCGTCACACTGCATCTTTCGATGCCGGCGATGCGCTCAGGTACTGCATTGCCGTTTGTGCGCTGGACTATGCCTTCGCCATCGCCGGGCACACTTTCGAGATGTGCCGCGCAGCATTAGGCGCCCCCCGTCTAGTCTCTACACCTTCCGCGGCGCGCATCGGTGACGACGCACACCGGGCTTGGCTCGGCGTTGCCTCGGCCGCCTGATATCCATAATGAACAGATGTCATGCACCAGGGGGTTCGCCGAATTTGAAGGGTTCTGCACCGACCGTTTCCAGCCGGGCACTCAATTGCTTCAAGTCCGCTATGTTTACCAATTTCATCACCCGGGCAGGGTGGACGCGATTCTACCATCGGCGCGGCCCGACGCACGCGAGCGCACACAGCGTTAAAATGATCGCCCGCAAAAATCGATCCGCCGATGAACAAGATCCGAATCGCGCCGCTCGCCGGGCTGCTCCTCGTCATGCCGTTTCTGGCAGGCGGCTGTACGCTTTATCAAAACCCGAGCGCTTGCGAAACGCGGATGCGTAGTGAGCTCGCTCGAGCCGCCCCGCATGATCGCCTCAAAATTTCGAATGTAGGCGTGGGCATCGGTGGCTCGCGAGTCGTCGTCGAAGGGGCATTGCAGGGACCCGCCGCGGCAAGCGGGGTATCGGCGGCGGCATCGGGCGCGGTCGCGGCGGTCCGCGCTGCGCCCGGCAAAACGCGCAGCCGGGCCGCCGCGCTCGAATGCACGTTCAACGGCGACGCGCTCGTCTCGACGCATTGGCTCGCTCCGACAGAGTTGGCCAAACCTGCAGACGCTGATGCCGATGACGAATCCACCAGCGGTTGAAGAACCCCGTACAAGCGCGGCGTGGCAAATGCTACGATCGTCGAACGCCAGCGCGATGAAGGAGATAGAGATGGACGGATTCGTGACCCATCGGATCGAGGGCGTCGATGTCGACATCGAAGTGGTGCCCGCCGCGGCGCAGGGATTCGCGGCGCGCTTTCGGGTAGGCGGTAACGGCACCGATGAAGCCGAACGGCATGTGGTGCATGTGACGCAAGGCCCGTTCGCCACCGAAGCCGAGGCTGAAGAAGCGGCAAAATCGGCCGCGCTGGGCTGGATTCTCTCGCACGGCGAACCGCGACATTGACCGTCGCGAACCGGCGTTCCGAGCGCGAACGATAGGGCGCGAGGCGCCGGTTTTACACACGATGGTCCGGGACCGGTAAAATGCGCGGCTGATCCACGGAAATACCCGTGGCGAAAGCGCAAGGATTTCCCGAACATGACTGATCTTCGTTTTACCTCGCGGTTCGCAGCTCTCGTTTTGGCCGGCGGCCTCGTTGCCGGTTGCAGTTCCCCGTCGCCGACCCAGGTCGACTACCGGAGCGATTCGAAATCGAAGCAGGCATCCCTTGCCGTTCCCCCAACCTGCTCGAGGAGACTTCCGATCAGCGTTCGCTGCCGCCTCTCGGCGGGCAGACTTCGCTTTCCTCGCTGCGTCAGGTGCAGAAGGCCGCCCCGTCCGAAACCGCGGTGGTTCCCCCCGTCGCCGGCATGCACATTCAACGCGACGGTACCGCGAGCTGGCTCGTGATCGACGGCAAAACGCCAGATCAGGTCTGGCCGCAAGTGCGGCGCTTTTGGCAGGAACAGGGCTTCTTGCTCGTCGTCGATCAGCGCGACAAGCACGTCATGGAAACGGATTGGAACGAGACGCGCCCGGAAGTGAACCAGGGCCTCATTCGCAACACGCTGTCGAAGGCGATGGGCAACTCGTACGTCGCCGCGGAGCGCAACAAGTATCGGACGCGCCTCGATACCGCGCCCAATGGCGGCACCTATGTGTTCGTAAGTCAGAAGGGCATGCGCGAAGCGCTCGAAGGCGTCCACAACGATACGAGCACATGGCAACCGAAGCCGAACGATCCTGCGCTCGAGACCGAGTATCTGAAACGTCTCATGGCAACGCTCGCGCGGGCCGATTCGCGCGGCGCCAGCCAGCTCGGCGAGGAACCCGCTGAAGATGCGGACGTTGCCAAGGCGGGCAAGGCGAAGTCCGATGCTGCGGCGATTGCTGCGCAAAATGCCGCGTTTACCGCACAGTCCAGCAAGCGAGAGCAAGCGGCGAGCAGCGAGGCGGCAACGTCCGAGGTCGAACTTGGCGAAGGCTACGACAACGCATGGATTCGCGTAGGGATCGCGCTCGACCGAAGCAACTTTACGGTGGATGACAAAGACCGCACGCGCGGCCTCTATTACATCCGCTACGTCGATCCGAAAGACTTGAGCGCGGATAAGCAGGGCTTCTGGAACCAGGTGTTCCACGGCAAGAAGGAAAAGATCGCCAAGCAATACCGCATCAACGTGCGTGCGCTGACGCCGAATCAAACTCGCGTTGCCGTCGTCGACGATAAAGGCGATGTCGAGTCGACTCCGCAGGCCCGGCAAATCATGGGACTGCTCGAGGACCAATTGCACTGATCCTGCATTGCTCCCGAGGAAGCACCCCATAGAAACCCGCCGCAAGGCGGGTTTTTTCTTGTGCGGACCGTCGTCGCTACGGGATGAATCGGCCATGGGCGGCTCACGTCACGGCCTTTGTCACGTGACGTTACCCCGTAACATGGCGCCCCTGCGTCGGCCTTGCGCTTTGGCACGGTAATTTGTCGATGCGAATCAGCGACTTGGCGGTTGCTGAGCAACTGGCATGTTAGCTGCTCTCTCTAGAGCCGGCAGCCGCGGACGAGCCACATGCAGTGCGATATCGAATGGCAACGGCATGGCCGGCGGGAGAAAGCATGCCGGACACGATGGCCCCGTCGCCCATCCTCGTAGGGCGACGGTTTCACCCGCGTTCTTCGGAACGCGGGTCTTTTTCGTGGCCCGAGGATTGTCGTGCGGCCGGCTTAGCCAACCCAACGTCAGGTCAATGCGCGGTATCCGGGACGTCGAGAATCAGAACGATGGTCCAATCGGCTTCGCCGTCATGATGGTATTGACGTTCGACGACGATGAACGGCTGCTGTTTGCCCGTGGGCCCGAGAAAGAGTACATCGCCTTCCACGGGCAGGCACTCGATTGGCGGCAATGCGAGAAACGCCTCTTGCGAGCCGCGCGGCATCAGCTTCTCGATCTTGCGCGACGCGGCCTCGGTCCATTCGATGTCCAGTTGGATGTTGCTCATGCTTTTCCTCCGCACCGTGGTGCGTCGAGAGTATTGGCGAAGAAATATCGGAGCGCGACTTTAGCACAGCGGGCGGACGGTTCCGGCTATAAAAAAAGCCGAAACCGGCGAGGCCGGTTCGGCTTGTCGTTGCCTGTTGCGCGGGGCTCACCCCGCAACGTTTTCACTCGCCGGATTCGGCCTTCTTGTGCTTCATTGCCTTCTTGTGATGCCGCATCGGCTTCGTATGGTCCATCGGCATCGTCTCTTGCGGCTGCATTTCCTGCTGCGACTGAAGTGCCTGCGCGCGCTGCTCGACCTCTGCAGCCTTGGCCGGGTCAGTGCTCATTTGGACGCCTTCCGTCTGCGCATAGGCGGCACCGGCGAGCATCGAAAGAGAAGCCAGGACAGTCAGTGACGCTTTCTTCATTATTTGCCTCCGTGCGAAAAAGGTAGATAGGTGATGGTCGAGATCCTGCCCGTTCTCGGGACACTGCATTCTAGCGAGCATATTCGGAGCCAGACTCCTTTGTAAGGCAAAAGAGACGCTCCGTTACATGTCGTTACATCCGATTGCCGCATTGCTTCCATTGTAGTGGCCTTTATCAAAACCACCCCAAGGCCCGGTAAACATGGAATTGGGCGATGCCGATCAGCTCGTGCAGCGCGATATTGGCATTGACCAGGTTCGACAAGCGGGGCAGCGCGCCGCATCGCACTTCGCGCGCGTTGGAAACGACCGGTTGTACCGGGAGCCCGAAGCGGTCGAAATCGAGCAGCGCGCGGGGCATCTGGTAAGCCGACGTGACGAGTATCAACGAATCGTAATGTCGATCGCGCAGCATACGTGCCACGTACTTGGCATTCTCGTAGGTATTGCGGCTCGCGTTTTCGAGTACGAGGTCTGCACGCGCGACATTCGAGCGCAGCAGATACGGCGCATAGGTATCGGCTTCACTCGCCTCATGTCGCTGGGGATTGCCGCCGCTCACGAGGACACGGCAATCGCCGTGCGGCACTTCCGCTTTGCATTGGGCGTATACCGACGCGGCTTTCGCGATGCGAGCCGAGGCGTCCTTCTTGGGTATGAGCCGGCCGCGGGCGTCGTACTCCGTACCGCTTCCCAGCAGCACGATGACCGTGCGTGAACCGAATCGGATGGGAGATGAGTCGGGCGCGCGTGCCTGAACGGCGTTGAGCAAAGGCGCCGCGAGCCACCCGGCGGCGAGCAGCCACAACAGAAGGATGGCGGACGGGCCGAGGGCGAGGCGTGCGCGGCGCCACAGTACGAAAACTGCAAAAAAAAGCGCGAATAAAGTGAATATGATCAATTCGAATGCGGTAACGTATGGGTTCGGGATCCACGAGTGAGCTGGCGGTTGATCCAGCCGCGGCGCATCGGCGACGCCGATGTCATGGGGCGCCGCCCCCCAAATGGGGCTCGTAAATCACGGACAGTATCGATGATACGGCGACGCCGGATGTTCCGGACCATCGCTCCCGAATCGGCAAACCGCACCCAGTGCGGCCTTGCCGTGCGGTGCATGCTCAGGCATGAACTGTGCGATGGCCGGATTTGAAAAAGAGTCGAGATGGCCACGTTTTCAAATGAAGCGGTGCTCGAAGCGCTAAGGCGGGTCCAATACCGTCAGGTTCCATGGGCCAGGCGCCCGGGTGTTTTCGAATATCTGCGAGGACTCGGCTTGATGGAGACGGTGCGTCAGCGTACCGTCGCCCCTGGCGCTGGCTTTCATGCGCCGGTTGATATTGCCGTTCTCACCGACAAGGGGCGCGCCGAATTCACGCGTCTCGCCCGCGAGGAGCGCGCCCTCGATTGGGATGCGCGCCGCGCCGACGACTACGTATTCAAGATGGCCGTCGCAGTCGACGTCGCACGTTAGCGCCGTAACGCGGGCGAAAGCCGGCAAAAAAAGCCCGTATCGCAAGGATACGGGCTACCGGTGTATTTCTGCTGCCACGATGTGCTCATGGCATTCACTCGGACCGCGGCGAACGCGCACGGTTCCCTTCGCTGTCGTTATCACGCCCTCCAACACCGAATCAATGCTGATCGCGAACGTTACGTGGGCGCGGTGGGGGCGGTGGGCTCGATACCTCGGGGTGCGACCGCGCATTGCGGACGATGTCGCTGCGCAAATCGCCACGCGGCACGTCAACCGGCATGGGAACGGTCGTCGACGCGCTCGGTGGGGGATGCGGCTGAGCGCGGGCGCCCCTGCTGCGTACACCGCCGTCTCCCACCGGTATGATCGCCGCGATAACGAGCGGGACGATCATGCTGCCCAGTAGCAACGGTATGCACTTCAGCAGGACGTTCGCGGGCAGGCCGCGCAAAAGGCTTGTCTGCATACCGGCAAGGTACGCGGGGCCGCGAAAGCGCGCTGTAAATATTGGTAAATGGATGTTTCGCCTGCGTTTGGCCGCAGGCGCGCCCGCTCGCGTACGCGCCGATCAGGCCATCTTCACCGGCGCGCGCCAGGATTCAGGATTGGTCCAGAATGCGCCGCGCAGGCGGTCGCGGCTGGGCGGCGCGGGCGGTTTGACAGTGGAGGCGCCGATACGTCCGCGCAGCGAAATCTGCCGTCCGCAGGTCGACAGGCGCTTGACGATTTCAGCGAGTGTGCCGTCTGCTTGCCATTCGTCGAAGCGGCGCCGGCAAGTCGGCGGAGAAGGATAGCGGCCCGGAAGCTTCGACCAGCCTTCGCCCGTGGACAGCACCCAGAGCACCGCGTTGACGACTGCGCGTGCTTCCACGCGAGGGCGTCCGCGCCGTTCACTGCGTGCGGGTTCCGCGCAGAACAACGCTTCCACCAGCGCCCATTCGTTATCTCTCAAATCGTCGAACAGCATCATGTCCTCACCTCAGCGAAACTGACCCGGTGCGCCGCCCCGTGCTGCGCACGCTCGAAACACCCGATAAAACGAGTGCCGAGTGCGCCGGCTGTGGCCGCGCTCGCCAATCAAGCTATCGAGCGCGCCGTACCGGCTTCGGCGGCCCGATCAATGCAACAAGCGTGCCACGCGGGTCGACGGGCGCCGCGAGGCGCGTGGCGGCGGGCCTGTCGGGGGATCAGCTAGGGGCGTATAAGACGCCAAATCCCCGCCGGGGAAAATCGGGACAATCACCAATCCAGTGCAGTACGGCGCGCCGGGGGTGCGTGGGCGCCCGAATATTGCGATGCGCAAAATTGGCCCGCCGCCCGACGGTCGACTTGCACCCCAGCGCCATACGGGCGCTTTTGCACCTGCAGCATCCGTCGCGGGACCGGGCGCGGGATGCGAACCCGGCAGTGCGCAGCGACTTTCGGCTCGAATCGAACGCATCGAGGAAGCAGGTCGATTCAGCTGGGCAGAGCGGCTTGTCGTCCAGGCTCGTTTTCGGGTCGTCTGCAAACGCGCGCGGGGCAGTTGTGGGCCCTGTTGCTCGGTTGCCCGTTTACGCACCGAACCTTTTTGCGTAAGATGACGTTCAATCACGCGGCGCCATCTTCGGAAGGCCGCCGCTTTGTCCGGCTGGGCTTGGCTCGATAGCTGTCCGATTCGCCGCCCCCCGGTCCGTGCTCCCATCAATATGACCGATCAAAATCGGGCGAGCGCGTCTTCTGTTCCAACATCGTCTGATTGATCCGGTTCGTTTGACCACACAGGGTCTGGCCTAGCTGCATGAATACCCAAGAGGCGAAGATCGTCCTCGAGACTGCTTTGATTTGCGCGCAAGAACCGCTGAAGCTCGGCGAGTTGCGCAAGCTCTTCGCCGATGGCCTGTCGGCGGACACAGTCCGTGCGTTGCTCGAGGATTTGAGAAGCGAGTGGTCCGGTCGCGGCGTCGAACTCGTCGCGCTGGCGTCGGGGTGGCGCTTCCAAAGCAAGCCGGCGATGCGCAATTTTCTGGACCGCCTGCATCCCGAAAAGCCGCCGAAGTATTCGCGAGCGGTGCTCGAGACGCTCGCGATCATCGCGTATCGGCAGCCCGTCACGCGTGGCGACATCGAGGAGATTCGCGGCGTCACGGTCAATACGCAAGTGGTCAAACAGCTCGAGGACCGCAACTGGATCGAGGTCATCGGTCACCGCGACGTTCCCGGGCGGCCCGCGCTCTATGCGACGACCAAGCAATTTCTCGACGATCTCGGTTTGAAGGCGCTCGACGAGCTGCCGCCGCTCGAAGATCCAGCTGCCCAGCTCGATGGAACGCCGCTCGCTCAGCACGCAATCGAGTTTCCCGAGTCGGCGAGCCAGGAATTCGACGAAGCCGGCAAGACTGACGAGGCGCAGGTCGCCGGCGGGGCCGATGCCGCGGCGGACGACGAGCCGGCGGAGGCGGTGCGCGCGGGCGACGCCGCGGAGCACGATTTATGCGCGGAGGATATCGGCGACGCGCCACGGCAAGCGAATGAAGGCGACGGCGAAGCGCCGGTGGCCGCGGTGCCCGCGCCTGCGCTGCGTGCGATCGAGTCGCCCGCTGCACCTTCGGAACATGACGAAAACGATTCGGTGAATGGCGTCGACGACGACCCGTTCGCCAACCACGAAGCGGCCTCGCGCCGTGCCTGAATTAACCGAATTTTTGCCGCACTCGCGACGAGTGCGAGCCCTCTGACATTCGAGGTTGTTTTGACAGATACCCACGACACCGATTTGTCCGCGTCCGGGCACGCTATTGACGCTGCGGGCCGCGAACAGACATTGGGCGCGCAAGAGGCACCCGACGGCTCCAACGAGCGAGAGCCCCAGGCGGCGGATGCCGGCGGCGAGGAGCGCCCGAGGCGCGGTCTGCGCCGCGGGCCGCGCAGTCTCATCGCGCGGCGTCGTGCGGCGGCCAAGACCAAAGGCGATCCAGCGGCGCAATCGGAGCCGGATGCGCCGGCCGAGCTCGCTGCGCCAGGAGGCGACGCGCTCGACGCCGCGCCCCCGCACCGGGATCAAAAACGAAGCGCGGGCGGGAAGCCGCCGCGCAAGCCCGCTGGCGGGCGCCGCGAGCGCGGCCCGGGCCCGGGCCCCGGCTCCGGCCGTCCGGCAGGCGAGGGCAAGCGCGCCGAGGAACCGCGTGGCGATGCGCCCGGCGCGGCAGCGACAGGAGGGTCCGACGACCTGTTCTCGTACGTGACGTCGCCGGCGTTCGATGCGGACAACGGCTCGACGGCCGGCGTTCGTGCGCCGATGCTGCGCCGCGGCCGCGAGGCACCCCAAAAGCGGGTGCTGTCGCCCGATGACGATGCGCCGAAGCTGCACAAGGTGCTGGCTGAAGCCGGCATGGGTTCGCGCCGCGAAATGGAAGAACTCATCGTTGCCGGGCGTGTATCGGTGAACGGCGAGCCGGCCCATATCGGTCAGCGCATCATGCCGACGGACCAGGTCAGGATCAATGGAAAGCCGGTCAAGCGACGCGTGCAGACGAAGCCGCCGCGCGTGCTCGTCTACCACAAGCCAGCCGGGGAGATCGTGAGCCATGCCGATCCCGAGGGCCGGGCGTCGGTCTTCGACAAGCTGCCGCCGATGAAAACGGCGAAATGGCTGGCTGTCGGCCGGCTCGACTTCAACACCGAAGGGCTGTTGCTGCTCACGACGTCGGGCGATCTGGCCAACCGGTTCATGCACCCGCGCTATAGCGTCGAACGCGAGTACGCCGTTCGGGTAGTCGGAGAGCTGGGCGAAGGGGCGCGGCAAAAGCTGCTCCACGGCGTCGAACTCGAAGACGGTCCAGCCAACTTCCTGCGGATTCGGGACGGCGGCGGCGAAGGGACGAACCACTGGTATCACGTTGCGCTCGCGGAAGGGCGCAATCGAGAAGTGCGCCGGATGTTCGAAGCGGTCGGCCTCATGGTGAGCCGTCTGATTCGCACGCGGCATGGCCCGATCTCGCTGCCTCGCGGGTTGCGCCGCGGCCGCTGGGAGGAGCTCGAAGAAAATCAGGTGCGCAGCCTCATGAGTGCGGTCGGGCTGAAGGCGCCGGTCGAAGACAAGGGTGCGCGCCGCGCGACGCAGGAACGTCGCCAACCGGATCCGATGCAAACGTCGATGGGCTTCATCAGCCGCGAGCCGGTGCTGACGGCGCACGGCCGCTTCGAGCAGCCGGGCCGCGGTCCGGGCCGGCGCGGTCCGGGCGGCGGATTCGGCGATGCGCCTGGCGGTTTCGGCGGGCGTCCGGGCGCAAACCGGGGCAAGAGCGGGCCGCAACGCGCACGTGGCGACGTGGATGGCAACCGCGCGTTGCCTGCCGGTGGTGCCAAGCGCGGCCCGGGCGGCGGTGGTGGCGGCCCCGGCGGCAACCGGCCTGCGGGCGGCGGCAATCGCCCGGGCGGGAGCGCCAACGGGCCGCGCGGAATGCCGCGCAATCGGGCGCGGGGCCGGTAACGGCCAGCGGTCCGCATTCGAGAAAGGCGTCGTTCGAAAGAGCGCGTGCTTGGCACGTGCTCTTGAAAAATGCTAGAATGTCGAAGTCGCTGGGCGTGCGGCTTTTTCGTGCGGCTCAGGTGCGACCACCGGTAAGAAGAAGATGGGCGTTCAGCCCATTTTTTTTTGCCGTTGCGGTTCAGCATCTCGGGTTGCACTGACCTTCCGTGCGCCGGCCAGGCGCGCGGCCCGCAAGATGTTCGCGTCGCGCGCGAATATCTTAGAGGGCACTTGTGCAACTGACGGAACTGATAGAAACCACGGTCTCGGGCATGGGCTACGAGTTGGTCGATCTCGAGCGTACCGGGCGCGGCATGCTTTGTGTCTATATCGATCAGCCCTCCGGTATCGCGATCGAGGACTGTGAAAAGGTCACTCGTCAGCTCCAGCACGTTTTGACGGTTGAAAATATCGATTACGAGCGGCTCGAAGTGTCGTCGCCTGGGCTCGACCGTCCGCTGAAGAAATTGGCCGATTTCGTGCGATTCGCGGGGAGCGAGGCGGTCGTTACGCTGAAAAAACCGTTGGACGGACGCAAGACGTACCGGGGCATTCTCCATGCGCCGAACGGGGAAACGATCGGTTTGGAATTTGTTGGGAAAGAAGGCGCCGCGATGCTCGACTTTACGCTTGCGGATATGGACCGCGCGCGCCTCGTCCCGCACGTTGATTTTAGGAGCCGGAAACAATGAGTCGCGAAGTATTGATGCTGGTGGATGCGCTGGCGCGCGAGAAGAACGTCAACAAGGATGTCGTGTTCGCTGCGCTCGAAGCCGCCCTTGCTTCGGCAACCAAGAAGCTCTTCGAAGAAGACGTCGATATTCGCGTGCACATCGATCGTGAATCGGGTGAGCACGAAACGTATCGCCGGTGGCGCGTCGTGCCGGACGAGGCCGGTCTGCAAGAGCCGGATCAGGAAATCCTGCTTTTCGAGGCGCGCGAAGAGCAGCCCGACATCGAAATCGACGAATACATCGAAGAGCCGATCCCGTCGATCGAGTTCGGCCGCATCGGCGCACAGGCCGCGAAGCAGGTCATCCTGCAAAAGGTGCGCGATGCCGAGCGCGAGCAGATCCTGAACGATTTCCTCGAGCGTGGGGAAAAGATCATGACGGGGACGGTCAAGCGGCTCGACAAGGGCAACTTCATCGTCGAATCGGGGCGCGTGGAAGCGCTGTTGCGCCGCGATCAACTGATTCCGAAAGAGAACTTGCGCGTGGGCGACCGCGTGCGCGCCTATATCGCGAAGGTCGATCGCACGGCTCGCGGGCCGCAGATCGAGCTCTCGCGCACCGCGCCCGAGTTCCTGATGAAGCTGTTCGAAATGGAAGTGCCGGAAATCGAGCAGGGCCTGCTCGAAATCAAGGCCGCCGCGCGGGATCCCGGCGTGCGGGCGAAGATCGGCGTCATCGCCTACGACAAGCGGATCGATCCGATCGGCACCTGCGTCGGCATCCGCGGCTCGCGCGTGCAGGCGGTGCGCAACGAGCTCGGTGGCGAGAACGTCGACATCGTGCTATGGTCGGAGGATCCCGCCCAGTTCGTGATCGGTGCGCTCGCGCCGGCAGCGGTCCAGTCGATCGTCGTCGATGAAGAAAAACATTCGATGGACGTCGTCGTGGACGAAAACGAGCTCGCGGTCGCGATCGGCCGCAGCGGCCAGAACGTGCGGCTCGCGAGCGAGCTGACCGGCTGGCAGATCAACATCATGACGCCGGACGAATCCGCGCAGAAGCAGAACCAGGAGCGGGGCGTATTGCGCGACCTGTTCATGGCGCGGCTGGACGTCGACGAGGAAGTGGCCGACATTTTGATCGACGAGGGCTTCACGAGCCTCGAAGAGATCGCCTATGTGCCGCTCAACGAAATGCTCGAGATCGAGGCGTTCGACGAAGACACCGTTCACGAGCTGCGCAACCGCGCACGCGATGCGCTGTTGACGATGGCCATCGCGAACGAAGAGAAAGTCGAAAACGCCTCGCTCGATCTGAAGAGCCTCGACGGAGTCGATTCCGACTTGCTCGCGAAGCTGGCCGCGCATCAAATACAGACGCGCGACGAGCTTGCCGAGCTGGCCGTGGACGAATTGGTCGAATTGATTGGAATGGAAGAGGAAGCCGCGAAAGCGTTGATCATGAAAGCACGTGAACACTGGTTCCAGTGAGTGAATACCATGACGCACTGAAACGATCGCGACGGCGATAGATTTAGCACGCGCCGGTCGCACGACCCGATGCTAACCGCAAGGAATCGGTCCTTGCATTAAGAGGAATGAATGGCGAGTAACAACGTAGCCCAATTTGCCGCGGAACTGAAAATGCCTGCCGGGGTGCTGCTCGAGCAGCTCCAGGCGGCGGGCGTCCAAAAAGCGAGTGAGGACGATGCGCTGTCCGAATCGGACAAGGCACGTTTGCTCGACCACTTGCGCAAAGCGCACGGCTCGGCGGACGCGGACAAGCGCAAGATCACGCTGACGCGCCGGCATACGTCGGAAATCAAACAGTCCGACGCGACGGGCAAGGCTCGCACCATTCAGGTCGAAGTGCGCAAAAAGCGCGTGTTCGTGAAGCGCGACGAAGCCGGCGAAGCGGCTGCCGAAGCGGCGGGGCAGGTGGTCGACGCCGAAAGCGCCGAGCTGCAGCGGCGCGAGGAAGAGGCACGCCGGGAGGCCGAGCTGCTCGAGAAGCAGGCGCAGGAACTCAAGGAGCGGCAAGAACGTCTCGAGCGCGAGGAAGCGGACCGCCAGGCGCGCGAGCAAGCCGCCGAGGCGGAGCGTCGCCGCGCCGAGGAAGAGGCTACGGCGAAGCGTGCCGAAGTCGCTGCGCGCGAGCAGGCCGAGCGTGGTGCGAGCGAGGACGAGCGAGCCGCCGCCGAGCGCGCCGCACAGCGTGAAGCGGCCAAGAAGGCCGAAGACGCTGCGCGCGAGGCAGCCGAGAAGGCCCGCGCCGAGCAGGAGGAAATCGCCAAGCGCCGCCAGGCGGCCGAGGCCGAAGCGCGCGCGATTCGCGAGATGATGAATACGCCGCGCAAGGCGCAGGTAAAGGCCCCGGAGCCCGCGCCCGCGAAGCCGGCCGAGCCTGCCGTCAAGACCGCCGAAGCGAAGGGCACGTTGCACAAGCCCGCGCGCCCGCCGGGCGAGGCGGCCCGTCCGGCCGCGCGCAAGGCGGCACCCGCGGCCGCGCCGAGCACGACCCCGGCGGCTCCCTCCGCCGACAAGAAAAAGCCTGGCGGCAAAGCGGGCTGGCAGGACGACGCCGCGAAGCGTCGCGGCATCAAGACGCGCGGCGATTCGAGCGGCGGTGTCGATCGCGGCTGGCGCGGCGGTCCGAAGGGCCGCGGCAAGCACCAGGATGCGGCCGCCAACTTCCAGGCACCGACGGAGCCGATCGTGCGCGAAGTGCACGTTCCGGAGACGATCACCGTTGCCGACCTCGCGCACAAGATGTCCGTCAAGGCATCGGAAGTCATCAAGATAATGATGAAGCTCGGCCAGATGGTCACGATCAACCAGATGCTCGATCAGGAAACGGCGATGATCGTCGTCGAAGAGCTCGGACATCGTGCCGTGGCAGCGAAGCTCGACGATCCCGAGGCGTTGCTCGTCGAAGGAGAGGCGAACGACGCCGAGCAACTGCCGCGTCCGCCGGTCGTCACGGTCATGGGCCACGTCGACCACGGCAAGACGTCGTTGCTCGACTACATCCGGCGCGCCAAGGTGGCGGCGGGTGAAGCGGGCGGCATCACGCAGCACATCGGCGCTTATCACGTCGAAACGCCGCGCGGCGTCATTACGTTCCTCGATACGCCGGGCCACGAAGCGTTCACGGCCATGCGGGCACGTGGCGCGAAAGCCACCGATATCGTGATTCTCGTCGTGGCTGCCGACGACGGCGTAATGCCGCAGACGAAGGAAGCCATTGCGCACGCGAAGGCGGGCGGTGTACCGATCGTCGTCGCGATCAACAAGATCGACAAGCCGGAAGCGAACCCCGAGCGCGTGAAGCAAGAGCTCGTGGCCGAAGGCGTCGTGCCGGAAGAGTACGGTGGCGATTCGCCGTTCGTGCCGGTGTCGGCCAAGACGGGCGCGGGTATCGACGATCTGCTCGAAAACGTGCTGCTGCAGGCCGAGGTGCTCGAATTGACCGCACCGGTGGATGCGCCTGCGAAGGGACTCGTGATCGAAGCGAAGCTCGACAAGGGCAAGGGCCCGGTTGCGACCGTGCTCGTGCAATCGGGTACGCTCTCGCGCGGCGACGTCGTGCTCGCGGGCAGCGCCTATGGCCGCGTTCGCGCAATGCTCGACGAAACGAGCAAGGCGACGAAATCGGCCGGCCCGTCGATCCCGGTCGAAATCCAGGGCTTGTCGGAAGTGCCTGCCGCTGGCGAAGAAGTCATGGTGCTTCAGGACGAACGCAAGGCACGCGAAATCGCGCTGTTCCGTCAGGGCAAGTTCCGCGATGTGAAGCTGGCCAAGCAGCAGGCCGCGAAGCTCGAAAGCATGCTCGAGCAAATGGGCGAGGGCGAGGTCAAGAACCTGCCGCTCATCGTCAAGGCCGACGTGCAGGGTTCGCAAGAAGCGCTCGTGCAGTCGCTGCAAAAGCTTTCGACCGACGAAGTGCGCGTGCAGATCGTGCACGGCGCGGTGGGCGGCATCAGCGAGTCGGATGTCAATCTGGCCACGGCGTCGAAAGCGGTCATCATCGGCTTCAATACGCGGGCCGATGCCCAGGCCCGCAAGCTGGCGGAGACCAACGGCATCGATATTCGCTACTACAACATCATCTATGACGCTGTGGATGAAGTGAAGGCTGCGATGTCGGGCATGTTGTCGCCGGAGAAGCGCGAGGTCATCACGGGCATGGTCGAAGTGCGGCAGGTGTTCCGCGTGCCGAAGGTCGGCGCGGTGGCCGGCTGTATGGTGACGGACGGTGTCGTGAAGCGTTCGTCGTCGGTGCGCGTGCTGCGCAACAACGTGGTCATCCACACCGGCGAACTCGATTCCCTGAAGCGCTTCAAGGACGACGTCAAGGAAGTGAAGCAGGGCTTCGAGTGCGGTATGTCGGTCAAGAACTTCAACGATATCGTCGAAGGCGATCAGTTCGAAGTGTTCGAGGTCACCGAAGTCGCGCGTACGCTGTAAGCGCCACGTGCGCGGCTCGGGGCGGGGCGGGCGACGAGCCTGTCCCGCCCGTTGTTTTTTTGGGCGGCCCTTTGTTCGAACGATGGCCGCAAGAACGGTTGTGTGGCCTTTCGGCCCGCAAAGTTTGCATCAGGAATTTTCGCCATGTCGAAGAAACGTAGTTCTCCTAACCGCAACGTGCAGATTGCCGATCAGATCCAGCGCGATCTGTCGGAACTCATCATGCGCGAGGTGAAGGATCCGCGCATCGGGCTCGTGACGATTCAAAGCGTCGAGCTCACGCCCGACTACGCGCATGCGAAGGTCTATTTCACGACGCTGACGGGCGACGCTCAGGCAACCGAGCGCGCACTGAACCACGCGGCAGGCCATCTTCACAATCTGCTGTTCAAGCGGCTGCACATTCATACGGTGCCCACGCTGCACTTTCACTTCGACAAGACCATCGAACAGGCCGTCGAGATGTCGCGCCTGATTGACGAGGCTAACGCCAGCCGGGCCAAGGACGATTGAGTCCCGACTGAGGTCCCGGTGTATGTCCGCTCTTTTTGCAACTGTCCGATGAATCAAAATCAAAGGCCCCGGGTGCCGCGTCGCGTGCTCGATGGGGTGTTGCTGCTCGACAAGCCGCTCGGGCTGTCGAGTAATGACGCGCTGATGAGCGCGAAGCGCCTGTATCTTGCGAAAAAGGCCGGTCATACGGGGACGCTCGATCCGCTCGCTTCGGGGCTGTTGCCGCTTTGTTTCGGCGAGGCCACGAAGTTTTCGCAGGATCTGCTCGATGCCGACAAGACCTACGAGGCTACGATGCGGCTCGGCATTCGTACCTCGACGGGCGACGCCGAGGGCGAGGTGCTCGAGACGGCGGCGGTGCGGGTCGAGCGCTCAGAGGTCGAAGCGGCATGCCGGCGCTTTGTCGGCGAAATCATTCAAGTACCTCCCATGTACTCGGCACTGAAGCGCGACGGCAAACCGCTTTATGAGTACGCGCGAGCTGGGCAGACCGTGGAGCGCGAGGGTCGCGCGGTGACCATCCGCTGTCTCGAGGTGACCGGCTGCGTATTGCCGGACGTGACCTTTCGCGTCACCTGCAGCAAGGGCACTTACATTCGCACGCTGGCCGAGGATATCGGTGCGGCGCTTCGCTGCGGCGCGCACCTCGTCGCGTTACGGCGCACGGGGGTGGGCGCATTGACTCTGGAACATGCGGTCACGCTCGATGCACTTTCCGATATGGATATGCCCGCGCGCGATGCGATGCTGCAGCCCGTCGACGCGTTGCTGTCCACGTTCGCACCCGTGCAGCTCGGGCACGAGCTCGCGCGCAGGTTTCAGCAAGGACAGCGCATCCGCCTGGCGGAACTGAGCGCGCCGACGGTGCAGGAAAGCAGCGAGGGCAGCGTTCGCGTGCGGGTATACCGTGAAAGCGATGGGGCTTTGCTTGGCGTAGCACGTGCTGGGGACGGCGTGCTTGCGCCGGAACGGCTCGTCGTTGGCGGGTAAGGCGGACGTCGAGGGTTTTCTTCAGCGTCGGAGCGGTGGAGCCTGGGAGATCCTTTCTCGATTTATAAGGCGCTCCATGCTTTTGCATCATGCTTTCTCACGTACTTTGAGAATTCTCAATTGTGATGAGAAAAGCTGAGAAAGGCTCGATCAATGCGCGGCCGATGCCGCTGCGCTCGAATCCCCGCCGCCCGATCGTTCGGGGCGCGTAATCCAGATGAGCCCGATCAACACCACGAAGATCACCGCCGAGATGTAGAACAGGTCGTTGACGCCGAGTTGGGCGGCCTGCTGCGTCACCATGCGATCGAAGAGCCCATATCGTTGCGTCGCGTCGAGGCCGGTCGCGGAGCCCATCTGTGACATCGCTTGCGTGAACGTCGGATCGAACGCGCTCGCGCGCTCGGTCAACTGCGCGTGGTGGAACGTCGTGCGATGATCCCAGGCCGTCGTGAAGATCGAGGTGCCGATCCCGCCGCACATGATCCGCACGAAATTGGACAGGCCCGATGCGGCCGCGATGCGATTGCCGGGCAGGCCGGACAGCGTGATCGACACGAGCGGAATGAAGAAGCCCGCCATGCCGATGCCTTGCACGAGCGTCGGCAGCATGAGCGACCAGGTGTCGACACCGGTCGTATAGCGCGAGCGCATCCAGAAGCAAAGCGCGAATACGAGAAACGCGGCCGTGGCGATCTTGCGGGGATCGGTTCGTGGCAAGAACTTGCCGGTCAACGGCGAGAGCAGAATCGCGAAGACCCCGACAGGCGCCATGACGAGACCCGCATCGGTCGCGGTGTAGCCGATATCCGTTTGCAGCCAGAGCGGCAGAAGGACCAGGTTCCCAAAATAAAGCCCATAGCCGACCGACAGTGCGACGGTACCGCCCGTGAAGTTGCGCTTCTTGAACAGCGATAGGTCGACGACGGGATGCTCGGCGGTCAACTCCCAGACCACGAAGAACGCGAAGCCGATCAGGGCGATGAGCGCGAGTATCACGATCGTCGTCGACGAGAACCAGTCCAGATCCTTGCCCTGGTCGAGCATGACTTGCAGCGAGCCGACCCAGATCACGAGCAGGCTGAGGCCGACGGTGTCGATCGGTGCCTTCTTGATCGCCGAGTCGCGCGTGCGGAAGATCGCCCACGTTGCCACTGCCGCGACGATGCCGACCGGGATGTTGACGTAAAAGATCCACGGCCACGAGATATTGTCCGAGATCCACCCGCCCAGAATCGGGCCGGCCACCGGCGCAATCAACGTGGTCATCGCCCACATGGCAAGCGCGAGCGGAGCTTTGGAACGAGGATAGCTCGCCAGCAGCAGCGTTTGCGAGAGCGGAATCATCGGCCCGGCGACCGCGCCCTGGATGACCCGCGAGAAGAGCAGCAACGGCAGCGTCGGAGACAGGCCGCACATCCAGGAAGACAGCACGAACAGCACGATCGATGCGAGAAAGAGGCGAACCTGGCCGATGCGGTCGGTCAGCCAGCCCGTCAGCGGCACGGAGATGGCATTGGCGACGGCGAACGAGGTGATGACCCACGTCCCCTGGTCCGATGAGACGCCAAGATCGCCCGAGATCGTCGGGATCGACACGTTCGCGATCGAGCTGTCGAGCACGTTCATGAACACCGCGAGCGACACGGCGACCGTGCCGATAACGAGCTTCGCGCCGGTGAGCGGCGGATGCGGAGCGGCTGCGGATTGGGCCATTGCGTAAATGCCTCGAAACGGGAAACGTTGGGCTGCTTGTTTACATCAGCTTTGCCGCGCCACTCGCGACTTGCGCACCGCGCGTCCCGTGGGATGCCGGCGGCTTTTGCCGGGCCACGCCCGCCGCTGCATCCGAGCCCGCGTTTTGCGCGATGATGCGAGCGATCTCCGCGTCCGCGTCTGCGCCGTACTTGTCGAATACGTTCGTCTGATAGACGGTGTTTTGGGCGTTGCCCAACTGGCTGCCGTTGTCGTTCTTGATGTCGACGTCGGCTTGCATGGACAGGCCGATGCGCAGCGGATGCGCGTGCAGTTCCTTCGGATCGAGTTCGATCCGAACGGGCAGACGTTGTACGACTTTGATCCAGTTGCCCGTGGCATTCTGCGCGGGCAGCAGCGAAAACGCGGAACCGGTACCCGCGGAGAAGCCCACGACCTTGCCGTGGTAGACGACCGACGAGCCGTAGACGTCCGCGGTCAGTTCGACCGGCTGGCCGATGCGCATATGCTTGATTTGCACTTCCTTGAAGTTTGCGTCGACCCAGACGGCCTCGAGCGGCACGATCGCCATGAGCGGCGTGCCGGGCGAGACGCGCTGCCCCACTTGCACCGAACGCTTCGCCACGTAGCCGGTGACAGGTGCCGGCAGGGTGTTGCGTGCATTGTTCAGATAGGCATCGCGCACTCGCGCGGCTGCGGCGAGCACATTCGGATGCGTTGCGATGGTGGTATTCGAGGTCAGCGCGCGGTTCGACGCGAGTTGCTGTTCGGCGGCGTCGAGGCTTGCTTGTGCGCTTTTCACTGCATCGCGCGCATGCGAGATTTCCTCCTGCGAGACCGCACCTGTTTGCGCGACGGCCATACGTCGCCGCAGATCGTCTTGCGCGCGCGACAGATCGGACTGGCGTTGTGCGATTTGCGCCTGGTACTGATCGTTGTTGGCGAAAAGGCCGCGAACCTGACGCACCGTTTGCGCGAGATTCGCCTCGGCCTGCGCGAGCGTGACACGGGCGTCCGCGCCGTCGAGCACGACCAGCGGGTCGCCCGCCTTGACCGTTTGCGTATCGTCGGCATTCACCGCGATGACGGTGCCCGTCACCTGCGGGGTGATCTGCACGACGTTGCCGTTGACATAGGCATCGTCCGTTTCCTCGTGAAAACGCGCGACGAGGAAATAGTAGACGCCGTACGCGATGGCCGCGATGAGGATCACGCCGACAAGCAGTGCCATCAGCCGCTTGCGCTTTCCGTTCGCCGGCGTCTGAACGTTCGCGGCGGATTGTTGAGTCTCGCTCATGGAAATGCTCTCCGGTTCTCGGGTTTCTGTCTTCGAATGTTCGTCGGCTCGTGGCGCGTCGATCGGTGCCGTGCCTGGATCATGCCTTCATCAGCTCGACGGCGCCGCCGCACTTCGCGCCTGTCCCGGCACCTGCGGCGCCGGCTCGCCGAGCCCGACGGTGTTTGCGTCGAATCCGCCGCCGAGCGCCTTGATGAGCGCAAATTGCAGATCCCGCCGGCGCATCTTGAGATTCGTCACCGTTTGCTCGGCGTTGAGCCGGTTGATGTCGGCCGTGAGCACCTGCAATTGTGGCGAGAGTCCTGCCTTATAGCGGATCACGGCCAGCCGATAAGCTTCGCTCGATGCGTCCAGCGCCCGTTGCGCGTCATTCATCTGACGGTCGATCGCGCGAATCGACGACACCTGCGTGGCCACGTCCGACAGGGCGTTGATCAGCGTCTGGTTGTAATTCGCGACGTCGAGATCGAAATCGGCGTACCGCCCCTTCAATTGGGCGCGCAGGGCGCCGGCATCGAAGATCGGCAGGTGAATCGCGGGCCCGGCCTGCAATTGGCGGCTGCCGGCCGTCAGGAACCGGCTCCAGCCGAAAGAGTCCAGACCCGCTGCCGCGGCCAGATTGATGTCCGGAAAGAATTCGGCCTTGGCCTCTTTCACATCGTGCAGTGCCGCGTCGACCTGCCAGCGCGCCGCGACGAGATCCGGACGGCGCGAAACGAGATCGGCCGGCAGGTTATCGGGGAGTGTCACCGCGCCGCCGGCCGACAGCGCCGGCTGAGCGATCTGCAGCCCGCGGTCGGGCCCCTTGCCGAGCAGCGCGGCGAGCTGATAGCGCAGAGCGGTGATTTGCCCGTCGAGATCGGACAGCGTCGTCTGGGTGGAGGCGATGTTGCCGAGTGCGGTCTGCTTTTCGACACTGGTATCGAGACCGGCTACGACGCGCCCGTTCGTGATCGCGCTGACTTCCTGGCGATTGGCGATTTCGCGTGCCGTAATGTCACGTATCGCGTAAAGCTGTGCGAGCTGGTTGTAGGTACGTGCGACCGAAGAGGCGAGCGTGATGCGCGCGAGCTGGATGTCGGCCTGCGCGGCCTTTTGCTGCGAAAGCGCCGATGCGAGGCGTGCGCGGTTCTTGCCCCAGAGATCGAGGTCCCACGAGGCGCTCGCGAGCGCATTGTGCTCGGTCACCCAGTTGCCCGCCAACGGCGGAGGATAGAGACCGTTTTCGGTGAATCGCTCGCGCGTGATCGAATAGCTGCCTTCGACTTTCGGCATCAGGCCCGCGCGCGAGGTCTCGATGTAGGACTGGGCTTTGGCGAGGCGCGCCTGAGCCTGTGCGATCGTCGGATTGCCGTCTAGCGCTTCGTCGATGAGCTTCGGCAATTGAGCATCGCCGAATTGATTGGCCCAATCGAGCGAGGGCCACTGGCCGCTTTGAGCCGGCAGACTTTGCGCGGCCTCGAAGCTGGCGGCGCTGGCAGGTGTTTTGTCGCTCTTGATGCCGGCATAGCTGACGCAACCGGCGAGGACGAGCGCGGTCAATGCCGCGGCAATGGCGCTCGCGGGCGCGACAACATGGGACGGCACGGTTGGAGAGTTCATTGCATCGCCTTTCGACTCGAATGAAATGATGGACATCGCAACTTGTTGTTATGGGTTCCGGATGGAGATTACTTGCCATCACACCGATGAAGCAGTGCTCGCGGACGCGAACGATTCCTGCGAAATCCGAACTTTGCGCGGCGCGGCTAACGAGGCGTCTCGTCCACCGATTCGCAGGTATTCGCCAGAATGCGCCTCAACATGCTTTTGAGGAAGCCGACTTCTTCGGGTGTAAAACCGCTGAGCGCCCGGTCGACTACGTCGCAGAACACGCCCGGAATGTGTGCGGCCATTTCGTAGCCCTCGGCCGTCAGCTCGAGCAGCACGGCCCGCCTGTCCTCGCTGCTGCGCACCCGCCGGAGCAGCTTGCGCTTTTCGAGCCGGTCGATGAGCCGCGTCACGGCGCTTGCATCGATCCCGTAGTGCCGCGCGAGCTCCGCCGCAAGCTGGCAGCGCCCTGAACCGATCATGAAAAGAATGCTGCCTTGCGTGCTCGTGATGCCCAGCTCTTTCATCGTGCGCTGCGAGACCAGGTTCGACATGCTCGACTTCGCCCGGGCGAGCAAATACCCGACCACCTCGTCGAGCTCGAATTCGCGCAGTTCTGCAAGAAGCTGATCGGGCGGTTGGGTCATGATCTGGGTGAGCATGCAATAGTTGACTAGGCATGATTCTAGTCGCCAAAAGCTGCCTATGCAACCTTCTTGTGTGGGAGCGGCTCATCGCGCGGGCGCTCATCATGCCACCGAGCGCGAACACACGTCGGCCAGTTGGCGGGCGAAGCGCCCGATTCACGCGCCGCGTGCTCTGGCCCCGCCTGCCAGTGGGGCTTGCGTCACACCGACGTGCTATAATTTTTGATTACCTCGGGCATGAAGCCGCCGCCCCAAACCGCTCAGATTCCTTATGACTCGCGCCCTACGCAACATCGCCATCATTGCCCACGTCGATCACGGCAAGACCACGCTCGTCGATCAACTGCTTCGTCAGTCGGGCACCTTCCGTGAAAATCAGCAGATCGCGGAGCGCGTCATGGACTCGAACGACATCGAGCGCGAACGCGGCATCACGATCCTGGCAAAGAACTGTGCCGTCGAATACGAAGGGACGCACGTCAACATCGTCGACACCCCCGGGCACGCCGACTTCGGCGGCGAGGTCGAACGCGTGTTGTCGATGGTCGATTCCGTGTTGCTGCTCGTGGATGCCGTGGAAGGCCCGATGCCGCAAACGCGGTTCGTGACGAAAAAGGCGCTGGCGCTCGGATTGAAGCCGATCGTCGTCGTCAACAAGATCGACCGGCCCGGTGCGCGTATCGATTGGGTCATCAATCAAACGTTCGATCTGTTCGACAAGCTGGGCGCGACCGAAGAGCAGCTCGACTTTCCGATCGTCTATGCGTCGGGTCTGAACGGATACGCTTCGCTCGATTCGGCTGCGCGCGAAGGCGACATGCGGCCGCTGTTCGAGGCGATTCTTGCGCACGTGCCCGTGCGCCCGGCCGATCCGGACGCGCCGCTGCAGCTGCAGATCACCTCGCTCGACTATTCCACCTACGTGGGCCGGATCGGCGTGGGGCGCATCACGCGCGGGCGTGTGAAGCCCGGGCAGCCCGTCGTCGTGCGCTTCGGCCCCGAGGGGGAGATCCTGAATCGAAAGATCAACCAGGTCCTGTCGTTCCATGGGCTGGAGCGCGTTCAGGTGGAAGAGGCCGAGGCCGGCGACATCGTGCTCATCAACGGCATCGAGGACATCGGCATCGGCGCGACGATCTGCTCGCCCGAGGCGCCCGAAGCGCTACCGATGATCACCGTGGACGAACCGACGCTGACGATGAACTTCCTCGTGAATTCGTCGCCGCTGGCGGGCAAGGAAGGCAAATTCGTCACGAGCCGGCAGATTCGCGATCGACTGATGCGCGAGCTCAACCATAACGTAGCGTTGCGCGTGCGCGACACGGGCGACGAAACAGTGTTCGAAGTGTCGGGCCGCGGGGAGCTGCATTTGACGATCCTCGTCGAGAATATGCGCCGCGAAGGCTACGAGCTCGCCGTATCGCGTCCGCGCGTCGTCCTGCATGAGGTGGATGGCGTGAAGCACGAGCCGTACGAGCTGCTGACGGTCGACCTGGAAGATTCGCACCAGGGCGGGGTCATGGAAGAGCTTGGCCGGCGCAAGGGCGAGCTGCTCGATATGGCATCCGACGGGCGCGGCCGCACGCGCCTCGAATACCGGATTCCGGCGCGAGGATTGATCGGCTTTCAGGGCGAGTTCATGACGCTCACGCGCGGCACGGGACTCATGAGTCATGTGTTCGACGAATATGCACCCGTCAAGGAAGGCTCGCTCGGCGAGCGGCGCAACGGTGTGCTGATCTCGCAAGACGATGGCGCCGCCGTGGCCTACGCACTCTGGAAGCTGCAGGACCGGGGCCGTATGTTCGTGAAGCCCGGCGATGCACTGTACGAGGGCATGATCATCGGCATCCACAGCCGCGACAACGATCTCGTGGTCAATCCGATCAAGGGCAAGCAGCTTACGAACGTGCGGGCATCCGGTACGGACGAAGCGGTTCGGCTCGTTCCGCCGATTCAGCTCTCGCTCGAGTACGCGGTCGAATTCATCGACGACGACGAGCTCGTGGAAGTGACGCCGCAGTCCATCCGCCTGCGCAAGCGTCATTTGAAGGAGCACGAGCGCCGCCGTGCGAGCCGCGAAACCTCGGTCGATTGATCGAGAGCCAGCTATCGATGGCATCTGTTCGGAAAAAAGCCGCTCGCAAAGAAAAACGAGCGGCTTTTTCATTGGAGCAGGGAACACATGCCGATATCGAATGGCGCTTATGTCCATCTCGAATGTCGGTTGTGTGATATCCTCCCGGTGCTAGTTTTAGGTCCTTCCAAGCAAGACTTGATTCGCGCAATCCGCTAAACGGTCAGGCCGTGTCGCGGAAGGTTGAGTAACCCGCTATTTCTCGAGAAACTCGAAGAAAAGGTGAGCGTAAACATGATGAAGCAATTCCAGCTGAACTCGTACCTGTTCGGCGGCAACGCTCCGTACGTCGAAGAGCTGTACGAGCAATACCTCGATAATCCGGCGTCGGTCCCCGACAATTGGCGGGAGTATTTCGACGCCCTGCAAAACGTGCCCGCGTCGGATGGCTCGAACGCGAACGACGTCGCGCATGGTCCGATCGTCGAATCGTTTGCGCAGCGCGCGAAGGCCAATGCTTTCATTCCGCGCGAAGCCGGCGAGAATCTGGGCACGGCGCGCAAGCAAGTCCACGTCCAGTCTCTGATCAGCGCCTACCGCTTTCTCGGTTCGCAATGGGCCAACCTCGACCCGCTGAAGCGCCGCGAACGTCCCTCCATTCCCGAGCTCGAGCCTGCGTTCTACGACTTCACCGAAGCCGACATGGACCAGACGTTCAGCGCGGGCAATCTGTATTTCGGCTTCGAGCAGGCATCGCTGCGCGATATCGTCAAAGCGCTGCGCGATACGTACTGCGGCACGATCGGCGCCGAATTCCAGTACGTCAGCGATCCCGAACAGAAGCGCTGGTGGCAGGAGCGCCTCGAATCGATCCGGGCCACGCCGAATTTCTCGGCTGAAAAGAAGAAGCACATCCTGAACCGGCTCACGGCCGGCGAAGGTCTCGAACGCTATCTGCATACGCGCTATGTGGGGCAGAAGCGCTTCTCGCTCGAAGGCGGGGAGAGCTTCATCGCCGCGATGGACGAGGTCGTGCGCCACGGCGGTGCGAAGGGCGTACAGGAAATCGTCATCGGTATGGCTCACCGCGGCCGTCTGAACGTGCTCGTGAACACGCTCGGCAAGATGCCGTCGGATCTGTTCGCCGAATTCGAGGGCAAGCACGTCGACGATCTGCCGGCAGGCGACGTGAAGTATCACAAGGGCTTCTCGTCGGACGTCTCCACCGAAGGCGGTCCGGTGCACTTGTCGCTGGCGTTCAACCCGTCGCACCTCGAAATCGTGAACCCCGTGGTGGAGGGTTCCGCGAAGGCGCGTATGGATCGTCGCGGCGACGAGAGCGGCGTGCAGGTTCTGCCGGTGCAGATTCACGGTGACGCGGCCTTCGCAGGCCAGGGCGTCGTCATGGAGACGCTGAACCTCGCGCAAACGCGCGGCTACGGCACGCACGGCACGCTGCATATCGTCATCAACAACCAGATCGGTTTCACGACGTCGGACCCGCGCGACGCGCGCTCGACGCTTTACTGCTCCGACGTGGTGAAGATGATCGAGGCGCCCGTGCTGCACGTGAACGGCGACGATCCCGAAGCGGTCGTGCTTGCCACGCAGCTTGCGATCGACTTCCGGATGCAGTTCCACAAGGATGTCGTGATCGACATCGTCTGCTTCCGCAAGCTCGGCCACAACGAGCAGGACACGCCCGCGGTGACGCAGCCGCTGATGTACAAGAAGATCGCCCAGCACCCGGGTACGCGCGCGCTCTATGCGGAAAAGCTCGTGCAGCAGGGCGTGATCGGCGCCGAAGACGCCGATGCCTTCGTCAAGGCCTATCGCCAGGCGATGGATGCCGGCCAGCACACCGTCGATCCGGTCCTCTCGAACTACAAGAGCAAGTACGCGGTCGACTGGGTGCCGTTCCTGAATCGCAAGTGGACGGATGCGGCCGATACGGCCGTCCCGCTTGCCGAGCTCAAGCGCCTCGGCGAACGCATCACGACGATTCCCGAGAACTTCAAAGTGCACCCGCTCGTCGAGCGTGTCATCAACGACCGCCGCGCCATGGCGCGCGGCGATGCACCGCTCGATTGGGGCATGGGCGAGCATCTCGCCTACGCATCGCTCGTCGCATCGGGCTATGCGGTGCGCCTCACGGGCCAGGACTCGGGCCGCGGCACGTTCACGCACCGTCACGCGGTGCTGCACGATCAGAACCGCGAGCGCTGGAACGACGGCACCTACATTCCGCTGCAAAACGTGGCGGACGGTCAGGCGAAGTTCACGGTCATCGATTCGGTGCTCTCCGAGGAAGCCGTACTCGGCTTCGAATACGGCTACTCGACGGCCGAACCGAATACGCTCGTCGCATGGGAAGCGCAGTTCGGCGATTTCGCCAACGGCGCGCAGGTCGTGATCGACCAGTTCATCTCGTCGGGTGAAGTCAAGTGGGGTCGTGTCTCGGGTCTCACGATGCTGCTGCCGCACGGCTACGAAGGACAGGGTCCCGAGCATTCGTCGGCGCGCATCGAGCGCTATTTGCAGCTGTGCGCCGAGCACAACATGCAGGTCGTGCAACCGACCACCCCCGCGCAGATCTTCCATTTGCTGCGCCGTCAGATGATCCGTTTGTTCCGCAAACCGCTCATCGTCTTCACGCCGAAGTCGCTGCTGCGCCACAAGGAAGCGATCTCGGACCTGTCGGAACTCGCAAGTGGCGTATTCCAGCCTGTGATCGGCGAAGTCGACCCCGCGATCGAAGCGAAGAAGGTCAAGCGCGTGGTGATGTGCTCGGGCCGGGTCTACTACGACCTGATCGCGCATCGTCGCGAAGCGAAAGCGAACGACGTGGCGATCATGCGTGTGGAGCAGCTCTATCCGTTCGCTCACAAGCAGTTCGAAACGGAGATGAAGAAATACGACCATGCCACCGAGGTCGTATGGGTCCAGGACGAGCCGCAAAACCAAGGTCCGTGGTTCTACATCGAGCATCACCTGAAGGAAGGCATGCGCGATGGGCAGAAGCTCGCCTATAGCGGCCGCCCGGCATCCGCATCGCCCGCGGTCGGCTATTACGCGAAGCACTACGAGCAGCAAAAAGCGTTGATCGAAGGTGCTTTCGGCCGCTTGAAGAGCGCATCGATTGCGAAATAACTAACGACAGCGAACCGGGAAAGCGCCGCGCGCTTTCCCGCGCCGTATGCCGCCCCGACCAATCGAAGCGCGCGGGCAGGACGGGCGAGCGTTCGCGCTCCACACCAGATACGAGTTCAGGAAAATCAAATGGCTATTGTAGAAGTCAAGGTTCCGCAGTTTTCCGAATCGGTTTCGGAAGGCACCATGATTGCGTGGAAGAAAAAGCCCGGCGAGGCCGTCACGCAAGACGAAACGCTCATCGAGATCGAGACCGACAAGGTCGTCCTCGAAGTGCCGGCGCCGGCATCGGGCGTGCTGGCGGACATCGTGGTCGGCGACGGTGAGATCGTGAGCTCCGAGCAACTGATCGCGAAGATCGATACGGAAGGCAAGGCCGGTGCCGCGGCACCCGCGGCTGCTACTGCCGCTCCCGCCGCTGCCGCACCGGTTGCCGCTCCCGCCGCAGCCACCGCAACGGCCACGGCCGGTGCCGCTGCATCGCCGGCCGCCACCAAACTGATGGCGGAGAAGAACCTGTCGGCGGACCAGGTGGCGGGAACCGGCCGCGACGGCCGCGTCACGAAGGGCGACGTGCTCGGCACGAGCGCGAAGGCACCGGCTGCGGCGCCTGCCGCGCCGGCAGCGCGTGCATCGAAGCCCGCGCTGCCTGACGTCAAGGCCCCGGCCTCGGCCGACACGTGGCTCAGCAACCGCCCCGAACAGCGCGTGCCGATGTCGCGCCTGCGCCAGCGTATCGCCGAGCGCCTGCTGGAATCGCAGCAAACGAATGCCATCCTCACGACGTTCAACGAAGTGAACATGGCGCCGGTGATGGATCTGCGCAACAAGTACAAGGACAAATTCGAGAAAGAGCATGGCGTGAAGCTTGGCTTCATGTCGTTCTTCGTGAAGGCGGCCGTGCATGCGCTGAAGAAATTCCCGCTCGTGAATGCGTCGATCGACGGCACCGACATCGTCTATCACGGTTATTTCGATATCGGTATCGCCGTGGGCTCGCCGCGCGGTCTCGTCGTCCCCATCTTGCGCAACGCCGATCAATTGAGCCTTGCCGAGATCGAGAAGAAGATCGCCGAGTTCGGTCAGAAAGCCAAGGACGGCAAACTGTCGATCGAGGAAATGACGGGCGGCACGTTCTCGATTTCGAACGGCGGCGTGTTCGGCTCGATGCTGTCGACGCCGATCATCAACCCGCCGCAGTCGGCGATCCTCGGTGTACACGCGACGAAGGAGCGGGCGGTCGTCGAAAACGGCCAGATCGTCATCCGCCCGATGAACTATCTCGCGCTGTCGTACGACCACCGCATCATCGACGGACGCGAAGCCGTGCTCTCGCTCGTCGCGATGAAAGACGCTCTCGAAGACCCGGCGCGTTTGCTCCTCGATCTGTAATCCCCCGCGCCCGCTGTCCGGGCGCAGCAAAGCTTGGTTGAAAATCGCGACGAAGCGTGGCTCACGCCGCGCCGTCGCGTCATCGAAAGGATCGTCATGTCCCAACAATTTGACGTCGTCGTGATCGGCGCGGGTCCCGGCGGGTATGTCGCCGCGATCCGGGCCGCCCAACTCGGCAAAAGCGTCGCCTGTATCGAAAAGTGGAAGAACCCGGCCGGCACGCTGAAGCTCGGCGGCACCTGCCTGAACGTCGGCTGCATTCCGTCCAAGGCGCTGCTTGCGTCGTCGGAGGAGTTCGAAGATGCATCGCATCATCTGGCCGAGCACGGCATCGCCGTGTCCGAAGTCAAGATGGACGTCGCAAAGATGCAGACCCGCAAGGACGGCATCGTCGAAAAAATGACGAGCGGTATCGAGTTCCTTTTCAAGAAGAACAAGATCACGTGGCTCAAGGGCCATGGCAAGTTCGTCGGCAAAAGCGACGCGGGCGTGCAAATCGAGGTGAGCGGCGAAGGCGAGGCCGAGGTCGTTACGGCGAAGAACGTCATCATCGCGACGGGTTCGAAGGCACGTCATCTGCCGAACGTGCCGGTCGATAACAAGATCGTTTCCGATAACGAAGGCGCGCTCGCGTTCGATGCGGTTCCGGCCAAGCTCGCCGTCATCGGCGCCGGCGTGATCGGGCTCGAGCTCGGTTCGGTCTGGCGCCGCCTGGGCTCGCAGGTCACCGTGCTCGAGGCGCTGCCGCAGTTTCTCGGTGCGGCCGACGACGCGCTCGCGAAGGAAGCCGCGAAGCTTTTCAAGAAGCAGGGCCTCGATATTCAGCTCGGCGTCAGCATCGGCGAGGTGAAGGCGAACGCCAAGGGCGTCACGATCGCCTACACCGACAAGGACGGCAACGCGCAAACGCTCGAGGCCGATCGTCTGATCGTATCGGTGGGCCGCGTGCCGAATACCGATAACCTCGGTCTCGAGTCGATCGGCCTGAAGGCGAACGAGCGCGGGTTCATCGAGGTCGACGATCACTGCCGTACGGCGGTGCCGAACGTCTATGCGATCGGCGACGTCGTCCGCGGGCCGATGCTCGCCCACAAGGCGGAAGACGAGGGCGTGCTCGTGGCGGAGATCATCGACGGTCAGAAGCCGCATATCGACTACAACTGCATTCCGTGGGTCATCTATACCGAGCCGGAGATCGCCTGGGTCGGCAAGACCGAACAGCAGTTGAAGGCCGAGGGCCGCGAGATCAAGACGGGGCAGTTTCCGTTTTCGATCAACGGGCGTGCGCTGGGTGTGGCGAAGCCCGAGGGCTTCGTCAAGATGATCGCGGACGCGAAGACCGACGAGCTGCTCGGCGTCCATATCATTTCAGCGAACGCATCGGATCTCATAGCCGAAGCGGTTGTCGCGATGGAGTTCAAGGCGGCCTCCGAAGACATCGGACGCATCTGCCATCCGCACCCGTCGCTCTCCGAAGTGATGCGCGAAGCCGCGCTGGCCGTCGACAAGCGTTCGCTCAACAAGTAAGTCGCGGTAGTCACTCCCGGCAGTAAGTTCTGGTAGTCAGTTCTCTCAAGCAGTAGCGGCCCACGGAGCGGCAGGGGCGAAATCCCTGGCGCCTCTTCGGCCGGTCAGGGCCGGTGCGCGGGCGCGCCCGGTCCCCCGCACAGCGCCCGCTCCGGACGCTGGCCGAGCGGTTCCTTCACGATGAATGTCCTCGAATATTACGAACACGAGCTGCAAGCGCGTGGCTATCTCGCCGACGACGCACAGCTCGCGGCGGTGAATCGCTTGCAGCAATGCTATGCGGAGTGGGTCACCTACAAGAGCCGGCGCTCGAATGCGCTGCGCAAGCTGCTCGTGCATCCCGAGCTGCCGCGTGGCGTCTATATGTGGGGCGGTGTCGGGCGCGGCAAGAGCTTCCTGATGGATAGCTTTTACGCGGTGGTTCCGGTGCAGCGCAAGACGCGGCTGCATTTCCACGAATTCATGCGCGAAGTCCATCGGCAGCTCGAGGAGCTCAAAGGGCAGGCCGATCCGCTCGACGAACTGGCGCGGCGTGTCGCCAAGCGCTATCGGCTCATTTGCTTCGACGAGTTCCACGTCTCCGACATTGCCGACGCGATGATTCTTCATCGGCTCCTCACCGGGCTCTTCGATAACGGCGTGCAGTTCGTGATGACGTCGAACTACGATCCCGATACGCTCTACCCCGACGGCTTGCACCGTGACCGCGTGTTGCCCGCCATCGAGCTCGTGAAGGAGCGGCTCGATGTGATGAATGTGGATGGCGGTACCGACTATCGTCGGCGCACGCTCGCACAGGTCAGCGTCTATCACACGCCGCTGGGCGCCGAAGCCGACCGCGCGCTGAGAGCTGCATTTTCGCAGCTCGCGGCCGTGCCCGATGAAAGCCCGCTGCTCCATATCGAGAAGCGCGAATTGAAAGCGTTGCGGCGCGCCGACGGCGTCGTCTGGTTCGATTTCGCGACGCTGTGCGGCGGCCCGCGCTCGCAAAACGACTATCTCGAGTTGGCCTCGCGATTTCATACGGTGGTGCTTTCCGGCGTGCCGCAAATGACGCCTCGCATGGCGTCGGAAGCGCGCCGTTTCACTTGGCTGGTCGACGTTTTTTACGATCACAAGGTGAAGCTGCTGATGTCGGCGGCGGTGGCGCCCGAAGCGCTCTATCCCGAAGGGCCGATGGCCAATGAATTCGGCCGGACGGTCTCGCGTCTCGTCGAAATGCAGTCGAAGGAATATCTGGAAGCGCCGCGCAGGCTCGTCGATACCTCGTTGACTTGACGGTCGCGGGCGGCGGGCTTCGGCTCGCGCGCGAGCAGGGCGCGGGACAGATTCGGATTATTCTGATATTCGCCGGCCGGGACGAGGCCTATCGTGCTCTCTATTCAAACGAAGGAGGCACAGATGACCCCTTACCGCGAAATAACCGACGAGCAATGGCACCGTGTGGTCACGCTGTTTCCTGAATTGCAGGCGCGCGCGCCTGCGCGTGGCCGTCCCCTCACCGATACACGCGCGGTGCTCAATGGCGTGTTGTGGGTGATCTATAGCGGCGCAGCGTGGTCTTCGATGCCGCGCCGGTACCCTTCCTATCAAACCTGCCACCGTCGCTTCAAGACGTGGTACGACGCGGGCGTGTTCAGGCACGTGCTGGGCGAACTGTATGGCGATGCGGCCGAAGGGCTGTGCGAGTCGGTCAGGGCGCGTATGCGCGCGAAGTTGAATCCGGCAAAGGTGGCGCCGGCTTTTTCGACGATCGATGCGCCCACGTTGTCCTATCTGGCTTCACTGCGTCGCGCCGCGTGAGCCACGCGGCTCTTCTGCGAGCGAACCTGCCGTATGGTCAGGACCGCTCGCGCAACAGGGTGTCGTGAGCTCGATCAGTTCTTTGCCTGGTCCGAAGCCGCATCGGCTTGCCGGTTCCACGTTTGCGACCGGCCTAGCAGCGAGACGCCGATATAGCCGCGTACGACGAGCTTCCGGCCTCCCTCGTCCAGCGTCATTTTGCATCGATAGACTTTGCCGTTTTCGGGATCGAGGATGTTGCCGCCATCCCAATGATCGCCGTCCTGCTTCATATCGCGGATGATCGTCATACCGAGAATTTTCTGATCCTTGCGGTCGTCGGTACATTCGGTGCAACGGCGATCGGGCGAGTCCGCGGGGTTCAGGCCTTTGATGACTTTCCCGCTCAGTGATCCATCCGCGTTTTGCGTAATCTGTACAAGCGCTTTCGGTTGATGCGTGTGGTCGTCGATTGTTTGCCATACGCCGACGGGGGAATCGGTGCCTTGCGCGAAGGCTATCGTGGCGCTGGCCAGTAGCAAGCCGGCTGCTGCCATGCGCTTAACGGCATGCAAGGCGATCGAGCGGGTGTCGTGCGGGAAGTGCATGATGTCGTCCTCCTGATGGGGTGAGTCGGCTGTCGTTTCTTTCGCGCGGTGGCGGATAGGTCTGTCGCGCCGCGCTTGTTGGAATCAGGCCAGCATACCCACGAAAAAATGACTGAGGTTTGATAGTGGAACCTCTAATCAGGCTGGAGCGGGCAGGCAGTTCGTCCTGGTTCGTTCCCGCGGCATTTCCTTCGGACGTCAAAACATTTGGTACGAAAACGTGGCGTTGATTCGCGGGCTGCGCGGTGGGCTTTCGATCGGCGCGTGGGCAACGGCCTTGGCGATCGAGAGATCGAGGCTGTAATGCTTCGTGTCGGTGATCCGCAAGCCAAGCGCGACCGAAGACAGCTTATTGGGCGATGTCGGCCCCGAGTGTAGGTACACACGCGCCATATCGAACGACACATAGGGGTAACGGTCTGCAGGTAGTGCATCGCCACCGCAAAAGCACGGTTGACTTCGAACGTGACCGTGAAAAGGCCTTGCACGCCCGGATGGTGCAGGTCGATGCCCGCGCTGAAGTTCAATGGCTTGCGCGCGACGTTGAGCTCGAGGGTCGTCGCGCCGTCTGTCGTTTTCGGTGCTGGTACCGTGGCCGTCACGGTGAGGCCAGGCAGCAATCCGAGCGCATTCACGCTGCGCTCGAACGTCGCACGACGCAGCGGCCGTTCGTTGCGGATGCGCTCGGCAAGCTGGCGAATCTTGCGTTCGGTCGAGCCCGGATTGCCCTTGATGTCGATCTGCGCGACGCATCCCTCCACAACGGTTACGCGCACGACGCCGCTTTCGAACGTCTGAGCCGGAATGAACGCGAACGATAGCGCCTATCCGTGCGACTGATAAAGCCGGGTGATCTCGTTCGCGGTCTCGATCAACTGCCCGATCGTAATGTCTTTGCCGACGAGCGGCGTGAAGTGCCCGGCAACCTCGGCAAAGGGGACGGCCTTGACGCCTTTCACCTGCACGAAAAGTACTCCCGCTATGCCGACGGCCCGTTCGTCCCCGTCAATTGCGGCGCGATTCCCGACGGTCTCTTCGAGTCACTGTTTTTCGGCCACGCGAAGGGCTCATTTACCGATGCCGTGGGTGCGCACAAGGGTTACTTCGAGCAGGCCGACGGTGGCACGCTGTGAAGATTGCGATCTTGTCGTGCGTATCAGCCGCAAAGTCTTATGGGAAAAGATGCGCAAATACCAAATCTTCGAGGAAGAGCCCGAAGCGCGCGAAACTGAGTAATAATGACACGCTTGAGTCAGTAAATCATGCTTACTCACATAAAAACTATTCGCGCGGGAATAACGATGAGGCATCTACCACAAGTACGGGGGACAGCGCTTGCGGCGCTTGTCATGATCGGGGGATTGGGCATGTTCGGCTGCGCCGGCGCGCAATCGAGCGGCAGTACGACGGCACCGGCAACGAAGACGAGCGCCTCGATCCCGTTGACCGCGGGCGCGGCAACGCCCGCCGCGGCGACGTCCGACGCATCGCCGGTACACGAACAAGCCCCAGCAGCGTCGGCGGTGTCCCAAGTCGAAGACTCGAAGGAAGCGGCGCAAGGCAACGTTGCCGAATTGCAGCGTCTCATGCATGGCAGCGACTTGACCGAGCTTCGCACCAGCTACAACGGCAGCTACGGCGCGAGCCTGCTGCTCTATGGGAAAGAGCTGACCTACTACGTCGCGCTCTTTCAACAGAAAAACTTTTGGCGCGTGATCAAGACGCAGGATGAGGCCCGCGCGGAAGCGATCTATGCCGAGTTCGCGAAAAAGAGCGCGCAGCTCGCTGATGTCGAGTTGCGCGGGGCCAAGCTGGCGGCGCAAAAAGCCTATACGGAACATTTGATCGCGCTTTCGCAAGCGCGGGCCGAGCGTTTGCAGGCCGATCTCGACGTTGCGCACGAGCAGCAAGCACTCGCCGCCGATCGCCAGAAGCAGGCGCGCGGCGAGGCGGCGGCGCTGGACGCGCAAAAGCGCGCCGCGCAGGATCAATTGCGTGCGCTCAAGCGTCAGGTGCGCGAGTTGCAGCGTGAGGCGGACTCGGGCTTGCCGCACCGCGTGCGCTGAACGGGGCGCGCCGTCCCAAATCGAGCGTGCGGGGCCGGGCGCGGCAGCAGGCCGGCTATCATGCGGTACTGCATCGAGCCCAGAGCCCATGGATCCGCTGTTCATCGACATCCCCCCGATGCGTTCGAAACGGAGCGCTTAGTCGTCCGTTGCCCCGCCGGGGCGACGGGCGTCTGGTCTATGAAGCGCTCGTCGAGTCACTGGACGCGCTGCGTCGGTTCCCGGCGTCATTGCCGTGGGCGCTCGAAGCTCGCTACGTGCGGGTCAGCGAGTGACATTTTCGTCGGACGATTCGGGCAGGGCCGCGTTCCCGGCTTTTGTGCAGGCACATTCTTCCGCGATGGATGTAATCGTTGCCAGCCAATCGCGCCGCACTTCGACTCCCGAGCCGCAAGACATTCGCCGCGATGCGCCTATTTCTCTCCATCGCGCGCTATTCGTCGCAATGAGGCATCGAACTTGCAGACTAGAGGCACGTTGTTTTCGAAAATAGGACTGCAATGGCAATTCAACAGACGGAACCGGCGCGCCGGACGTATGCGCTTCATTTGGTCGACGCGGATCTGGATCATCTCGAGCGGGCGATCCGCGAACCCGAGAATCGTATGCTTACGGCGCAGTATTGGCGGCAGCGGATCTTGAGCATCCGCCGGCAATTCGAACTGACTCGCGAGCAGCGCGCCCGCGCGGAGGCATTGCTAGAGAGCCTTTCGCAGCGGCAGAGCAATGCTCGACCCGCGATGGCGGGCCTTCGCTGACATCCTGAGGTGCCTCGCCGCGAGGCACCTCATTCGTTGTTGTTATTGTTGTCGTCGTTGTTGTTGCCGTCGTTGTTGTTGTTGTTGCTGCTGCTGTGGTGGTTGCCGTGCTCGTTGCCATGCGGGCCCGTGCTGAACGGCCGGCGTCTGCGCGTCACGACCACCGGCGCGTCGCCCGAGCGCTCCGATGACCCATGCATGCCGTGCGATTCGCGCGGCTCGCGGCCTTCGCGAGGCGCGCCTGAGCCCTCGCGCGGACCGTGGCGCTCGCCATACCCGCCGGTACGCGGGCCGCGCGGCCCCGGGCGCGTGCCGGTATCGAGCTGAATCGTCGAAATTGCACGCTTGTAAATGCCTTGCAGCCCGACGGGTGTGCGCAGCATGACGAGATATTGATCGAACGACTCGATGCATCCAGTCAGACGGATGCCGTTCACGAGATAGATTTCGACGCGCTTGCGCTCTTTGCGCGCTGCGTTCATGAAGTCGTTCTGCGGATGGGATTCTGCGGGATTCGGCATTGCACGGACGACAGCAGGAGCTGCCCCAGGTTGGTTAGTGAAGCGCGGTGGCTACGCGCGAAATTCGTGGCTGGCGGGGATTTTAACCCGTGTGTGCTGCCGCGAGGGTCCTTTCGCACGCGCATCGGGCCCACGCGCGCGTAACGAAATGTTCCAAAAGGCGGGCGACATCATTCGTTTTCGCCCCGCGCGGGTTTCAGATACCACGGCTGCTGCGCATGTCCGAGCACGGTCGATGCCCGCGCACGGGCCCCCGGAAAAGCGCGCGCTCGTGGGACAATGGCGGCAGCATCGCATGCCGAAGCTTGCCGAAAGTCCTCCAGCGCAGCTTCGCGTCGAGCGAACTAGCGGACATTGCGCCGCAACCAAGGGGACTCGATGAAATCGTCAGTGCGTCTTTCGCCGCGGTGGCCTCGATGAGCGTGCTGCCGCCCCATTGCAGTGCACAGCGCTTTCACGAAGCGCTGCGCCTCTTCGGTTCGATTGTCGGCGAAACTCACGTCGTTGTTTCGGACAACGAACTGATCGAATACGCCGATCCGTTCGCTCCGGGCCCTCAGGAGCCGCGCTTCGCGGCATCCGCAGCGATACTGCCCGCTTCGGTCGACGAAATCAGGGAAGTGCTGCGCATCGCGCGCAGCTATCGTCTGCCGCTCTGGCCGGTCTCGACCGGCCGCAATTATGCGTATGGAGGAGCGGCGCCCCGTCTGTCCGGATCGATCGTGGTCGATCTGCGACGCATGAACCGCATCCTCGAAGTCGACGAGACCCTCGGCTATGCCCTGGTCGAGCCCGGCGTGACCTACTTCGATCTGCACGAGCACTTGCGCGCCCGCGGTGCGAAGCTATGGATCGATCCGCCCGCGGCGGGCTGGGGCAGCGTCGTCGGCAATACGCTCGAGCGCGGCTTCGGCTACACGCCCTACGGCGACCACGCCGCGATGCAGTGCGGCATGGAAGTCGTCCTCGCGACGGGCGACATTGTGCGCACCGGAATGGGCGGCATCGAGATCGGCAGTTCGTGGCAGCTCTACAAGCCCGGCTTCGGCCCCTCGTACGACGCGATGTTCATGCAGTCGAATTTCGGCATCGTGACCAAGCTCGGCATCGCACTAATGCCGCGGCCGGCCAGCTATCTGCTCGCGCATCTGCGCTTCGGCGACGAAGCGGACCTGGAGGCCATCGTCGAGACGTTGCGTCCGTTCAAGCTCGACGAGACGATTCGCAATCACGCCGTCGTCGAAGGCGCTGTTCGCTTTGCGGCGGGGGTGTCGTCGCGCGGCGAGTGGTATGACGGGCAGGGGCCGATGCCCGAGTCCGCCATCGATGCGATGACAAAGCGGCTCGGGATCGGGCGATGGAATCTGCGTTTCGGCCTGTACGGCGAGCCCGAAGTCGTCGAGGCGCAGTTTTCGGTCGTCAAGCGGGCGTTTTCCCGCGTGCGAGGTGTGCGCATCGAGGCTGCGCGGTATGCCGGCGACGCGCAACCCGAGGGCGGCGGCGACCGCAACATGGCCGGCGTCCCGACCATGACCGCATTTCGGATGCTCGACTGGCGCGGCGGCGCGGGCGCGCACGTCGATTTTTCGCCGATCTGCCCGTTCGCGGGGCGCGACGCGATGCGGCAATATTGGCTCGCAAAGACCCGTTGTGCCGAATACGGGTTCGATTACTACGGCGGCTTCACCGCCGGCACGCGCCATTTGCATCACATCGTCGCAACGATCTTCGACCGCGGCGATGCAAGCCAGACCGATGCCGCGGGCGACTTGCTGCGCGTGTTGATCAGCGATGCGCGCGCGGCGGGGTATGGCCAGTACCGTACCCATCTGGCCTACATGGACCTGGCGGCTGCGCAATACGATTTCAACGATGGTGCGTTGCTGCGCTTGTCGGAAACGATCAAGGATACGCTCGATCCCGACGGCATCCTGGCGCCGGGCAAATCGGGCATCTGGCCGCGCGCCTGGCGCGATCGGCGTGGCTATACGTAAGGGGGCTCAGCTTCATGGATCGGCGAAGCTTCATCGTGGACTCGGCGGCGTTGATCGCCGGTGTGTGCGGCGGTAGCCCGGAATCGGTCGCGAGTGCGCCGCGAGCGGCGGCCGGCCGGACGGTCGCGCCGGTCGCGCCGGCCACGACCGTTCTCGTCGACGCGTCCCTCGGGCGAAGCATCGCCTTTGCGGCGGATGCCGTATCGGCCGGCGCATCGACGGCATCCGTGGCGCCCGTCGGCGGCGACATTGGCGCGCTATGGTACGCGCGCCTAGCCAGCACTCAGGGCCGCATCGTCGGCCTGTTGCGTCCGTCGGACGCATTCGTGCTGACGCGATTGGCCAGGCATGCGGGACACACAGTGATCGAGCGGCCGTGGCATGCGCATACGGTGGAGATAGCGATCGACCTGCGTTGATGCCGATCGAGGCTCAGAGCGCCGAGCGCTGGGTTCCGCGCTGCTCCGGTAGGGGCATGGGCCGCGGACCGGATGCCGGCGCTGCCTCGGCATCGCTTGCGCCGCCGTTCGGGGCCGTCGCGCGTCGATCGTCCTCGAAGGCAGCGGGATGCCGATCGAGCGAGCCGCAGGCACTGATTGCAACGGCCGCATCGGTTCCGTCCGCGGCATCGCCCAGCACGGCGGCGAAAGCTGCGAGTTGGGCCGCGTCGGGCAACGGTGCCTTCAGCGCGGCAACCATCAGCGACGCGAGGCGCGCAATCAATTGCAGATCGCTCATCGTCTGCCCTTGGGAGAACTCGGCGATGAGATTATCGGTATCGCCGCCCGCCAGCACGCCCGACAGCGCGCCGATCGCAAAATGCAGTCGCCAGCCGAGCTCCTCGCGAGGCAAATGCGGCAGCGCTCGTTGGAAGGCGTCGAAGAAGCGCTCGGCGACCGATGCGTAGTGGCCGCTGAGGAAGTTGTGAATGAATGTGGAGGGGTCCGTATAGGCGCGGCCCAGCAGCTTCAGAAACGCCCGCCCGCCGGCCTGCGGATCGCGCGACAGGCGCAGCGCGGGGATGAACATCGCGCCGAGGACATGTTCGCAGGTGAGCCGGTCGCCGAGCGCCGCGTCGAAACGCTCGAGCATCTTCAATCGTTCTTCGTTGAGGCGATCGAGGCGACGGGACAGCATCGCGTGGATCAACGCTTCCTTGCTGCCGAAATGATAGTTGACCGCGGCCAGGTTGACGTCCGCGCGCGACGTGATTTGCCGCAGCGACATGGCCTCGAAACCGTATTCGATGAAGATGTCTTCGGCCGCATCGAGAATGCGTGCCTTCGTGTCGCCGGTTATCCGGTTCGATGTGCGAACTGCCATGTGCGCCTCCCATGCCGGTTAGCCGGCCGCGAACAAGCGATTCAAGTTTTCGATTGAAACTCGTTGTTTCGGGAACGATAAAAACGTATCGATACGGCGGCAAGCGTTGTTTGTGGGTGGAGTCCTCTAGAGTCCGCCAACCCTCGCGGAAATGACGGGCCGAAGGCACGCGGTGCGGCGCTACTCCGGTCCGTCAAACTCTGAAGGCGGTCAGACATCGGGCATCACGGGCGTCCCGTCATGCGGATTCGCCGACGCGTTTAGCCGAGCGCAGCATGTCCACGCCACGTTGCTCGCGCCCGAACAGAATCAGCACCGCGATGACGATTGCCGATATTGCCGCAACGGCGGCCAGGGCGAGCGAGTAGTTGTTGTTCTGGCTGGCGGCGAGCGATGCCTGCATCGTGGCGTTGACGGAAGCGATCAGGTTGCCGAGTTGATAGACGAAGCCAGGGAACGTGGCGCGAATTTCATCGGGCGAGATCTCGTTGAGGTAGGCCGGAACCACGCCCCACGCGCCCTGTACCGAGATTTGCATGAGAAACGCGCCGATCGCGAGCGCGACGGCGCTAGCCGAGAACGCCCACAGCGGAAGCACGGGCAACGCGATCAATGCCGCGATGCAGATCGCGCGGCGCCGGCCGATCTTTTCCGACATCGAGCCGAAGAACAGTCCACCTATGATCGCGCCGATATTGAGGACGATCAGGATGCGAGAGACGGTTGCCGGATCGAAGCTGTGCTGTACGCGCAAAAACGTCGGATAGAGGTCCTGCGTGCCGTGGGAGAAGAAGTTGAATGCAGTCATCAGCACGATCGCATAAATCGAGAGCGCCCAGTTTCTCTTGAGCGTGTCGATCAGGCCCGGGCGTTGATGCGTCTCCATGGCGCGCCACGCGGGCGATTCCGGAACGTTCTTGCGGATATAGAGCACCAGCAGCGCGGGGATGATGCCGACGAAGAACATGCTGCGCCAGCCCCAATGCAGGACGTCGAACAGCAGCCAGAACACGACCGAAGCGAGCAGGTATCCGGTCGGGTAGCCGGCTTGCAGCAGCCCGGAGACAAAGCCGCGGGCGTTGGCGGGAATGGTTTCCATCGTGAGCGCGGAACCGACGCCCCATTCCCCGCCCATGGCGATCCCGAACAGCGAGCGCAAGACGAGCAAGGTGGCGAGATTCGGCGAAAAGCCCGAGAGCAGTTCGAGCACCGAATAGCAGGCGATGTTGATCATGAGGGTCGGCCGGCGGCCGAACTTGTCGGCAAGCCGGCCGAAGATCAGCGCACCGAGCGGCCGCATCGCCAGGGTCAGGGTGATCGCAACCGCGACGGCCGGGATTGTCGTGTTGAACTCTGCAGCGATATCCTTGAGGACGAAAACCATCAGGAAGAAATCGAAGGCGTCGAGCGTCCAGCCTAGATAGGCTGCGATCGTGACGTTTTTCTGCTCACGCGTCCAAGCCATTTTTGCGTTCTCCTTTGTCTCCAGATCGTCAGCCGCGCCGCGGATCACGCTGGCGCGGCCGTCCCGTGGGTTGGCATGACGAGTGTACGCGCACTTTAAGCGGCTGCATGATTGGGTTGGCCGTTTATCGGTATTAATCCCTATGTAGCTGTCTAAAATATTACGATCCGATTTTAAATGTCGGCTTTTAGAAAGACTGGCCTCGCAACGGTTATGCCGTTCATTGCAAGCCAGCCGCATTCGATGCAGAAAACCCATTACTCTTTCGCCATGTCCGTTTCGACTCCCGAACTGCCTGCCCTGGATACCCCCAGGTTGCTGATCCGGCAGCGCACGCTCGCCGACCTCGAGGCGTGCCTCGCCATGGATCGCGATCCCGAGGTCACCCGTCATATCGCCGGGCCTTGGCAGGACCCGGTCGCGCATCGACAGTTCGTGGCATTCCGCACGACGAGGGCGTATCCGCCTGGGCTCGGCTATTGGTCGATACGAGAGCGCAGCGCGCCCGAGTGGTTCATCGGCTGGGTGTTGCTCATTCCGGACCATGGAGCGGGGCCCGAGGTCGAGATCGGCTGGCGTCTCGTGCGCGATGCATGGGGTAGGGGAATCGCCACCGAGGCCGCCCACGCACTCGTGCATCACGCCTTCGCAACACTCCGGTTGCCGCGCGTCATTGCGGAAATCGCGTCCGCGAACACCGCGTCGCTGCGTGTCGCGCAAAAGCTTGGCATGCAACGGGTCGGATACAACGCGAGCGAAGCGCTGAGCTACCAACGGTTTCGCCTCGAGCGGGAAGATCTGCGTGCGCGGTGAATGCGCGAATTCAATGAACCGATGAATGGACATCAGGACTGCTTACCATTACGGTGTCCAGTACGACTGCGCGCTCTGGGACCCGATTCTCGGTTATTGAGTGCCGCGCTCGGCGCCGAACGCATGCGCCAGCATGGCGGCTGCGGCATACGCCGCGCCGCCCACCGCGCTGACGACGCACAGCGAAACGCTCAGATGCGCGGCAAGCATCGTGACCGCGCCGGCCAACGCGACGCCGACGAGGCTGCCCGCCTGGCGCAACGCGTTCAGCAGCCCCGAGGCCACGCCGGCGAGCTCCGCGGGCACCTGCTCGAGCACGGTGGCGATCATCGGCGGTACCGATAAAGCGGTGCCCGCTCCGAAAACGGCCATCGAGGCATAGATGAATGGGCGGGGTGCCGCCCATGAGAACAGCGCGGCCGTGAGGGGGGCCGAGACCGCCGCCGCGGCCAGGCCGATCGTCATCAAGCGGGCGGCGCCGAGGCGCGCATGGAGCTTGCCCGAGAGCAGGTTGCCGAACGACAGGCTTGCCGCCATGGGCAAGAGGGCGAAACCGGTCGCCTTCGCATTCATGCCGAGCGCGCCGTGCAGGTAAAGGCTCAGATTGAACAGCAGTCCGAAATAGCCCACGTAGACAAGCGTTCCCGCCGCATTCATCGCCAGGAAGATCCTGTTTCGAAACCACGCAAGCGGCACCATCGGCTCGCGCGAGCGGCGCTCGAAGAAAACCAGTGCCGTGACGCAGGCGGCAAACAACAGGGAAGCCACCACGACTTCGGGCGAACGCGGACCGCGAGTCGGCAATTCGATTGCGGCGAAACACAGTGCGCCCAGCGCTGCCGCACTCGACAACTGTCCGCCCCAATCGAAGCGGCGCACGGAGGTGCTGCGCGCCGCCTGTCGGACTGAGACCAGCGCGCCCGCGAAAGCAACCGCGCCTGTCGGCAGATTGACGAGGAATGCGCTTCGCCATCCGAAGCTATCGACGAGCACTCCTCCCAGGACAGGGCCGATCGCGGCCGCTGCCGACGCGACGAGCGCCCATGTGGCGATGGCACGGGCCCGTTCCTGCGCATCGTCGAAAGTGGCACGGACGATGGCAAGCGAGGCGGGCAGGAACAGCGCGGCGCCGGCACCTTGCGCAAAGCGGGCCGTGACGAGCGCGCCGACGGATTGGGCGAGACCGCACGCGGCGGACGCCGCGACGAATGCCGCGAGCCCGGCGAGGTAAACCGTTTTCGCGCCGAAACGATCGCTGGCGACGCCGCCGGCGAGAATCAACGCGGCAAAAGTCAGCGTGTAAGCATCGACGATCCATGCGAGGCCGCTCACCGTCGCGCCGAGCGACGCACGCAGGGCGGGCAGCGCGACATTGACGATTGTCGTATCGAGCACTGCCATGAACATGCCGCCGGCGACCAGACCCAGCGTGAGGCGCCTGCGCAATGCGTCGCGGCGCTGAAGGCCGCATTCGTCCGTGCGTGCGAGAACCGTATCGGACATTCGTTCCTCCGTTGGCTGAATGCCTCTCAGTCTACGAATGCGCGGCGATGCAATAAAGCAGTAATATCGCATATCTGTGATGCAAATTTGCATCGGCGGCACGAATCCATGCCCGGGGGCCTCGCAACGATGATTCATTGGGACAATGCGCGTTTCTTTTTGGCGGTGGCGCGAGCCGGCACACTGCGCGGCGCGGCCGCCCGCCTCGCCGTCGATCAGGCCACTGTCGGGCGGCGCATCGCGGCGCTCGAAGCGGCGCTGTCCGCGCGGCTTTTCCTGCGCACGCCCTCGCTGTACGTGTTGACTTCGGCGGGCGAAGCGCTGGTCGCACCGGCGGAGGCCATGGAGCAGGCGGCGCTGGCGATGGAGCGGCGCGTGGCCGGGATGGACGAAGCCTTGTGCGGGACGATTCGGGTGGCGACGACTGACTCGCTAGGCAAAAAATTCGTCGTGCCCGCCATCGCGAAGCTGCGTCGTGCGCATCCGGGTATCGATATCGTTTGCGTGACATCGGTGGATATCGCCAATCTCACGCAGCGTGAGGCCGACCTCGCGATCCGGACGGTTCGGCCTGATTCGCCGGAGCTCGTCGTCAGGCGGCTGGCTCAGTTGGAAATGGGTATTTACGCTTCGCACGCCTATGTCGCCGCGCGGGGAACACCGCGTGAAGGCGAGGCATTCGAAGGACACGATCTCGTCATGTATCAGCAGCCGGTGGTACCGTCGATGTGGGACGCCCTATGCGGCGAGCCTACCAACCGGGGGCGGGTGGCGTTTCAGACTGCATCGACGATGATGCTGTTCGAGGCGACGATCGCCGGACTCGGTCTTGCCGGGCTGCCATGCTTTCGCGCGGACGACGAGCCCGAGCTCGTGCGTGTGATGCCGCATCGCCGCGAGCACTTCGAGGTCTGGCTCGTCGCCCATCTGGACTTGTATAAGACGGCCCGCATGCAAGCACTCATCGAGGTTGTCGCCGAAGCATTCGCAGCTTCGTGAAACGGGTGTCGAAAATTTTTCGACCGCTGTAACCGCTTGCCCAGCTGCGGCGAATTACCTGTCAGATCGCGCAGTGCAGCCGCGCCGTGCCAGGACAGTCGGGCAAGGCCAATGATGCGGTGCAAGCGATCGCTAACCACTTGATGGCATCTAGGAGCGAATTGATGAATACGAACAAACTTTCCGCAGCAGCCCTGGTTCTCGCATCGCTGGCGACCGGCGCATTCGCGCAGAACGCTGCCGCCCAGAACGTGGAAAAGTGCTATGGCGTGGCGCTTGCCGGCCATAACGATTGCAAGGCGGGGGCGGGGACCACTTGCGCCGGCACGCAAAAGATGGACTATGACGGCGCGCACTACAAGAATGTGCCGACGGGTACTTGCACGACGATGAAGACGCCGCACGGAATGGGCTCGCTCGCGCCCGCCAAGTCGTAACGGACGAATGAACGAAGGGACGAAGCACTCACCCGTGGCGGCGGCAGTCCTGCCGCTCGGCTGACGCAGCCTCTTGCCTCGAGTATCCAACCGCGTTTGCGCCGATCGGCGCAAACGCATCGCGTTGCGCTCGGGGCGTCACGCGATGGCGGACATAGCAAACTACGGCCGGAACGATGAACCCGCTAATGGCGATTGAGACCGCTTCCGGTATCTCCCAAAGCGGCAGATTCCCGATCGATCAATTGCAGCGTGATCGCCTCGTCGGCGCGCAGTGCCAATTCCCTTTGCAATTCGAGCGCGGACGAGAACGCGTCGCGAGCCTGCCTGTGCCGCTCGGTGCGCGACAAAAGCGTGCCCATGGCAATGAAGGTGGAGATGAGGCGAGGCCGGTCGTTCAGCCGCAAGAAGTGCGATTGTGCCGCCTCGAACCAGGCCAGCGCTTCGGACGTGCGGCCCGCTGCCGCGAGCGTGCTGCCACGCCCGTATTGCGCCATGGCCACGCCGGTCGTCATGCCTGTTTCGTTGAAGAGCTTTTCGGCGTCACCCAGCAGCGCGAGCGCGCGCTCGATGTTGCCTTGATCCGAATGGACATCCGCGAGATTGAGCAGTGCAGCGGCTTCGTCGTCCTTGCTTTGCACGTCCGCTCGCCGGGCCAATGTCAGGGCACGCTCGTAGGCCGCGATAGCGGCCGGGAAATCTCCATGCTTTTCGTGAAGCATGCCGAGCCGAAGCGTCGTTTGCCCGACTCCTTGCATGTCGTCCATCGTTTCCCGTAGGCCGCGGGCTTCCTCGAGCAGCTTCCGGGCGTGATCGTCATGCGACTGATCGGAATACAGGACGCCGAGGTTATGAAGCGTTGCCGCGAGTCCCTCGATGTCGCCGGTCTGTCTGCGATTCTCGAGCGATCGCTCATAGCATCGCATCGCCTTGTCCCATTCGCCCAATTCCCGGTAGGAGACGGCGATGTTGTTCAGCGCGGTCCCGATGTCTTCGCTCGTGCCGGCCCGCGAGAGGAGGTCCAGCGACTGTTCGAGCAGTTGAACGGCTCGCCCGTGCCGGCCGATATGCTGATACACCTCGGCCATCCGCGCCAATGTCACGGCTTGCCCGCGAAAGTCGTCCGTGCGCGTACGCGATTCCAGCGCCTCCCCGTAAGCGCGTATCGCATCTTCGTGATGACCCAGAAGAAAATAGAGAAGGCCCGAGTTTTGTGCGCCATTTCCCGCGCCTGTCACATCATGTGCGCGCTGACGGATGGCAACGGCTTGCAGCTGACACGCCAGCGCATCGCGGAATTCGCGCTTCGTGAAGTGCCAATCCGCCCGCGCCTCGAGTTCAGCCGCTTCGATGCCAAGCGACTCGTTCATGGCGATCGAGGCGACGTCGATATCGGGCGGCAATGATTGTCTGTCCATGGAGGTTTTATCTGACCGGTCAGGCGACACTTGACGGCAATCTCGGAAACGTTGAATGCGGCGACGCGAATCACCGGTGTTTTGCAAGCGCGTTGCCTCGAGCGCAACGTTAAGCGCTCGACGATGGTTTGTTCGATCGATCGCGAAAGGTTGATCTTCGAAGCGAAGCCGATGATTCGATGCGCTGCGTCGATCTTTTTTCGCCCATTTCGGCTTTCTTTGGCAATTCTTACGATTTCACGTAATAATCGCGCGATAGGCTCACGCCGACCCTCTTACCGTCGAATCCGTTGGATATGGCTTTTAGCGAACCGAAGTCGGCTTTTTTCAGGTGGCTTGTCTCCTCCGATGCGCATCTGAGCTTCGAAAACAGACAAACACTGCTAGCCAATCTATTCACTCGCACGCCAGAAATAGTCTTTGCGTCGATATGCGAAATCAGTGTGGCGGCAACGGCGTACTATTTTCAGCGCAGGAGCCTGTATGCGGGTTGGGGCGGCGCCGTGCTTGCGTTGCTCGCGGTGCGTTTGACGGTGGTCTATGTATGCCGTCGACGTAGCGCGCGCAAAGCATCAACGCCCACCGCGCTTTTTCTTTTCGTGAGCATCCTCTGGAGTGCGCTTTTCGGCTTCGGCACGCTTTTATGCAATACCAGTGGGGATCCGACGCTGTTCCTGCTTGGAAACGTTTGCGCCGTCGGCGTGATCGGTGGGTTGGCCGGACGCAACGCGGGTACGCCACGCCTCGTTCTGGTGCAGATTTCGGCAATCCTCGGGTTGCTGGGATTGGGCGCAGCGCTTTCCCCTGGATCGGGCAAGCTCGTATTGCTGTTTCAAGCGCCATTTTGCGCGGCCGGATTTTTCACCGTTGCCTTGCGGAGCAATCGCGACACGGTCGCCCTGCTTGCCGCGCGTGAACGCAGTCATCGGCTTGCTCATCGCGACAGCCTCACCGGTTTGCCGAATCGCGCCCGTATCAGCGAGTTTTTGCTCGAGCGAACGAGTGCCGCTTCGCCGCGCCGAGCCCACGCGTTCGCCGTTCTGCTGATCGACCTCGATGGCTTCAAGGCCATCAACGACAGCCTTGGTCACGCCTCGGGGGACGAGATTCTGCAAAGTGCGGCGGCGCGCTTGTGCGAGGCCGCTCCGCAAGGCGAACTCGTCGGACGTCTGGCCGGCGACGAGTTTGTCGTCGTGTCCGACGGCACGACGTCGTCGGCCGATGCGTCCGCACTTGCCGATCGCATCGTCAAGACGCTTTCACAGCCGTTCGTACTGAGCGATGCCACTGTGCATATCGGTGCGAGCGTCGGTATTGCGCTCTACCCCGATCACGGCGATACGGGCGCCCAGTTGCTGATCTGCGCGGACCGGGCGTTGTACGCGGTGAAGCGCAGCGGCAAGAGCGCATCGGCCGTTTTCAATCCTTCGGCGCATGCAACGAACGAAGAACTGAGTCTCATGCGCAGCGATCTCGAGGGCGCGCTGCGCACTTTCAAGGGCTTGCGCATGGAGTACCAGCCTGTCGTCGAGATCGCCACGAGGGTGGTCACAGGCCGCGAGGCATTGCTCCGTTGGACGCATCCGAGCCGGGGCGAGTTGTTTCCGGCCGCTTTCATTCCGATCGCCGAGCGGACGGGATTGATCGTGCCGCTCGGCGAATGGGCGCTGCGTCAATCGTGCATCGATGCACTGAGCTGGTCCGATGCCGCAGTGGTTGCTGTCAATGTATCGCCGGTTCAATTGACCGAAGCATCGTTCGCATCGACCGTTGCAACGGTGCTGAAGACAACGGGCTTGCCGCCGCAGCGGCTGAATATCGAAGTCACGGAAAGCGTCTTTCTGAGCGATGACGTGCACACGCGCCGGAATTTGGCGAACCTGCGGGCACAGGGAGTCGGGCTGGTACTGGACGACTTCGGCACAGGGTACTCGACGATGTCGACGCTCGTGCGCTTTTCGTTCGACAAGCTCAAGATCGATGGATCGTTCGTCAAAACGGCCGCGCATCAGAGCAAATCCGCGGCGGTCGTGCGCGGAATCGTTGCGTTGGCACGCGAACTCGGGATGCCGACGACGGCCGAGGGCGTCGAAACGAACGAGCAACTCGACTTCGTACGCGCTTGCGGCTGTACGCACGCGCAGGGATTTCTTCTCGGCCGGCCGGCGCGCTCGAAGGCGCTTCACCTCGAACCTCAGTGATCTTACCGTCCGAGTGCGGCAAGCGGGCGGTACGCGGACCGTGCCTGTTCACGACCGCGTGTCTGCGGGATAGATGATGGTGCCATCCCGTTGAGGTCGAGCGCTCGGCGTCATGGTGGCGGCGTCCACATGACGATCCCCCAGTATGTGTTTGACCGCTTCGCCGCGCGATAGCAAGTAGTCGGTAATGATGCGGCGATGACAGCGCCACCAGACGGCCTCCGAACACATGATGGCGCAGCGCTTGCTCGCGCCCAATTCGAGCAGCGCGGCCAGGCCTTCCGCGAAGGTCGCGGTGCATGCGTAGTCGGCGTAGTTGCGAAACGCGGGATGCGTCCAGTATCCGTTCGCCGAAGGCTCCGTGCGCTGCGATTTGCCTCGCCGTCCGCCGAGCTCCCGCAGATGACAGTACTCGATTCCGTGCTCCGCCAGCGCATCCGGCAACGTGTCCACGTTGAACTGCGGGTTCGTTCGCGAGCGCGGAAAGCTGCGCACGTCGACGAGCAGTTCGATATCGGAGGCCTCGAGCAGGCCCATGAACTCGTCGAGCGAGCGTGTCGAATGACCGATCGTGAAAAACGGGTGTCGCATCGCAGAAGGTGTGGACGAGGGCGGCCTGAGTCGTTGCGCAAGTCTCCCGCCACGTCAATCGAGGCAGGCCCTGGGCGGCGCATTCATTGCGCCGCAGCTTCGTGTTGCTTGCGATACTCCGCGGCGAGCCGCTCCTGCTGATTGGGCGGGACCGCATCGTAGTGACTGAATTCGATGCTGTAGCTGCCATGCCCGCCGGCTATGGCGTTGAGGCGGGATTGATAATCGGTCAGCTCCGATAGCGGCACCTTTCCTGTTACCACGACGGCGTGTCCCGCGAGTGCGCGCGTGCCCTGCACCTGGGCGCGGCGCGTGGACAGGTCGCCGATGATGTCGCCGATGGCCGCCTCGGGCGTCATCACTTCGATATTGACGATCGGCTCGAGCACGAGAGGCTGCGCCTTCAGCGCGGCATCGATGAACGCCTTGCGTCCCGCCGTGGCGAACGCAACTTCCTTCGAATCGACGGGGTGGCTCTTGCCGTCGAAAACCGTCACACGCACGTCCTGCATCGGGAAGCCGGCCAGTGGCCCGCTTTCCATCGCCTGCAGTATCCCTTTCTCGACGGCCGGCATGAATTGACCCGGAATGGCGCCGCCTTTGACCGCATCGACGAATTCGTAGCCGCTGCCGCGCGGCAAGGGTTCGACGCGCAACATGACTTCGCCGAATTGTCCGGCGCCGCCTGTCTGCTTCTTGTGCCGATGATGTCCTTCCGCTTGCGCGACGATCGTTTCCCGATAGGCGATCCTGGGAGGCCGGGTGAGCACGGAGACCTTGTATTGATCGGCGAGCCGTTCGAGCATGTGTCGCAGATGCAGCTCGCCAAGACCGCGTACGACCGTTTCGTTGTTGCCCGAATGTTCGATTCGCAAGCAAGGATCTTCCGCCGTCAGCTTCTGGAGGATTTCCCATAGGCGCTGCTCGTTGCCGCGGCGCTCGGGCTCGATCGCGAGGCCGTAAATCGGTGTCGGAAACGCGAGGGGCGTGAGATGAATATTGCCGTCGTCGGGCGAATCGTGCAGAACGGCATCGAAGCCGATCTCGTCCACCTTGGCCGTGGCGCAGATATCGCCCGGTCCCGCGCGCGTGATCTCGACGTGTTCTTTGCCCTGGAGTGTCATTAAATGGGCGACCTTGAACGGTTGGCGTGCGTCGCCGATATAGAGCTGGCTGTCGCGCCGAACCGTGCCTTGATGTATTCGAAACACGGCCATTTTGCCGATATACGGATCCACCACGATCTTGAATACGTGCGCGAGGACGTGCTTGTCGGCGAGCGGTCGAGCTTGAACGGCCTCGCGACGGCCATCGACGTCGCGATAAAAAAGAGGTGGGTTGCCTTCGAGCGGACTCGGCAACAGCTTCACGAAGATATCGAGGAGTTCGCGAATGCCGGCGCCCGTGGCCGCGGAGGTGAAGCAAATCGGCACCAGATGCCCTTCACGCAACGCGCGCTCGAACGGCGCATGCAGTTGCTCGGGGCTGATCGCTTCGCCTTGTTCGAGATAGAGCTCCATCAGATTCGCGTCGAGCTCGATCACCTGATCGATGAGCGCATCGTGCGCCGCGGCTACCGTCAGAAAGTCCGATTCGCCCGAAGGATTGAAGAAGCAGTCGACCACCGCTTGCGCGCCCTGGGCAGGCAGGTTGATCGGCAGGCACGCTTTGCCGAACGTATCCTGAATCTGAGCGACGATGCCGGGCAGATCGACCTTCTCGCCATCGATGCCATTGACGACGATGATTCGGCACAGCTTGCGCGCCTGAGCCCAGGCCATCATGCGCCGCGTCGTCATTTCGATGCCGGCGCGCGCATTGATGACGACGGCCGCTGTCTCCACGGCGGGCAGCGCACTGATCGACAGGCCCGAGAAGTCGGGGTAACCCGGTGTATCGGCCAGATAAATGCGGGTGTCGCGGTAATCGACGTGCGCGATCGCGGAGCTCAGCGAATGGCGATATTTGCGCTCGAGCGGATCGAAATCGCAGACCGTCGTACCGCGCTCGACGCTGCCGGGCGCATGGATCGTGCCGCTCTCGTGCAGGAGCGCCTCGACGAGCGAGGTCTTGCCGCAACCGGTGTGACCGACCAACGCGACGGTACGAATGGCTTCGGGGGAATAGTCCATGGCGCCTCCGCCCTGCGATCGTTATCGACGCATTATTGGCGAAAACGGCGAACGTCGCCAGCAATCGGCTGTCGACGGCGTTCGATGCCCCGCGTTGCGCGGGGAAGACGCCTCGTCCGACCAGCCGGGTCGATTTCGGTTTTGTAATAAGAAAGACCCTGCGCCTGTCCGGTACTACGCGCCGCTCGCCCATGGCTCCGCGTTGTTGCGCCCGGCGCGGGCCGCGCTACCTGGATTTCAGCGATACGAACGTACGCGTGTTATCGCGAACGATCAGCAGTGCGGCTACCTTCGGGCTCGCGGCGACGAGCGCGGCCAACGCTTCGCGGGACGCAACCGGCTTTCCGTTCACCGACACCACGATATCGCCGGGTTCGATCCCGGCATCCGCCGCAAGATCCGAGGCCGCATCGACGAGCAAACCGGCTTCGACCCCGCTTGTGCGCCGTTCGGCTTCGCTGAGCGGATGGACGGCTAGACCGACCCTGTCGAGATCGTCGCTGCTGGGTGCCGCGGCGTCAGTGGACGCCGCCACCGTTGCACTCAACGTCATCGGCTTGTTGTTGCGGACGATTTTGAGCGTGACCTTCGAGCCTGGCGTCAGCCCCGCGACGGCATCGCGCAGGTCGGCGGCGTGGTCGACGCTCTTTCCGTTGACGTGCGTGACGACATCGCCGGCCCTCAGGCCGTTGACAGCGGTGCCGTGCGCCGTCGGGGCGACGAGCGTCACGAGTACGCCCTGCGGTCGCGATAGGCCGAACGCCGTGGCCAGACCGGGATCGAGATCTTGCGTTGTGATGCCGAGACTGCCGCCGCCGACCTTCGCTTGACCCAGCAAATGCGTACGCAACTCGATTGCCGCCGTGATCGGGATGGCGAACGTCATCGTTTGATAGCGGGGGGCGTCCACGTAAAGCTGCACGTCCACGCCGATCACCGCGCCGTCTCGATTCAGCAGGGGACCGCCCGAGTTATCGGGGTTCACGGCAATCTCGGTCTGAAAGAACGGGAAGGTGGTGCCGTCGGGCAACCCATGTGGCGCGACGCTGACGATCCCCGCAGTGACCGTGTTTTGCGCGCCCTCGAGAGCGCCGATCGTCAACACGGGCTCCCCGGTGTTTACCCTCGCAGCGTCGCCAAGCCGGACGACAGGAAGTTTCGACGCGCCTTGCATTTGAAGCAGCGCGACATCGGTTCGAGGATCGACGCCGAGCACGCGTGCCTTGAACTGGCGCCGGTCGGTCAGCGTCACCGTGACCTCGTCCGCGCGGTTCACGGTGTGCGCCGTCGTCACGACGAGCCCATCCGGGCTGACGATGAACCCGGACCCACGCCCCCACATGACGCGAGCGGGCGGGGATTGATCCTGCTGCGAGGCGGAGGACTGAAGAAGTGCGCCGATCGGATCGTCGGGTGCGATCGCGTCGAGTTGCGCCGATCGGTCCGCGTCGCCCGCTGCACGGATATTGACGACGGCGGGCCCGTACCGGTCGACGAATATCGCGTAGTTGGGTGCGCTTTCAATGCTGCCGTTCCGGCTGCCGCTGTCGGGCGACGTATGGGCCGTCCTGGCGGGTGAGGAGATGGGTGGCGCCGCGTAGGTCGACAGCGGTAGCACCCAGAGGGTAACGCAGAAAAATGACGCCGCAGCCATGCTGCGTAAGGCCAGATGGGGGGTTCCCGAAGTTCTGATGCTCACGGCTCGCTCCATTGGGTTGGCGTTGGGCGCAAATTGGGAACGCTACCGGTCGAAAGCGGGGGGACCGGTCTCGCGTGTCCGTCCATTCATGTTGCTCGCTCGACGTTTCGCCGCCTGTGAGAGAGCGCACTAAACCGCTCAAGATGATCGCCGCGTCGTATTCCGCGGCGGGTCGCGCAAGCGTTGCGCTACGTTGCTGATCCGGGGGGACAAGACTTCCGATGCGGGGCGGCAAGCATCTTCTTGATTCGCTCGGCGTGCGTGCCGTCGAGCCACGGATTCCACCGGGCTTGCCGTTCCGGGCTCTCCGACGGAAGGTCGAGCAGCTCCGTGCTGCTCGCTCGACCACCGCCTTTGCCGTCCTTTGCTTGCCATAGCAAATGGATCGCGAGCGGCGCAAGGGGATCGAATTCCCGAACTATGCGCAGGTCGTTCGCGGCAAGCGTATTTCCGGTGTCGGCGATTGCTATTACGCCATCGAATCGCTCCGGGAACTCGCCGGCGTCGATTTCCGCCATGCCTTTGCCAGAGCGGTAAAGATACACGGGCCATCCTTTTTCCGCCGCGATGCGACGGCCCGATGGAACGTATTCCGTCGTGAGTATCAGCGTTTCTCCGTTGCTGATTTTTTTGAGGAGCATGTCGATGTTGGTTTCATGCGCCGCCAAAACGAATCGCGCAGTCGGATGCGCGATCACCGGAATATCGCGCAGCCCGGGTAGGGCGCCGGCCGCCCGAGCGCCATATACCTGGTGGGAGCCCGCGAAGCCGACGCTCAGTTCACGGCGAGTGACGAAATTCGGAATCTCGGCATCCCGCATGTATTTGAATCGCTTCGCTTCGCGCTTGATGAAAACCTCACCCACTATCGCGGCCCTCGACGGCTCGATATGGATGCCGTGGAGGTCCTGCATATACCGCACTACAAGCGGTTCGTACCTCCCCTTCGACAAGACGAGCATCTGCGCTCTTGAAAGGACTGCGGCGGCCAACGCATCTCGCAGAGTAGGCACATGCGCCCTGTTGCCGGGAGCCGCGAAAGACGTCACGGTGCGCCTTGCGACGTCGGCCTCCGGGCGATCGAGCCGGAGTGAGCCGATGCGCGACACAGGTAATCCGGCCAGTGCCCCTTTCGATGTAGCTGCCGGCGTCGCCCGCGGGGCGGGAGAAGCCGGATTCCCGGTTCGAAATGGGGAAGCGAAGGTCGATTGTCGGGCGACCTCTGCCGCGTCTCTGTACGAAATGTGTTGGGCGAAAAAGCGTTGCATCGTCCGCGTGCCGCGAGAGGTGTCGCGGCGCAAAACATCAAACCAAAAGAAATAGCACGTTAGCTGACGCCGGCGCGATACCGATACGAAGCGCGGGCGCGGCGAACGCAATCAAGTCTTTCTCCGATCGAGAAGCCCGGATACGAGTATGCGGACGCGGTTGGTCACTGAAGCAATCCAAACGCTCCGTCGTCGTTGTTGAATAAAAAGTATGCGTTGAGGCGCGCAGGAATTTTTCAACAAATTCTGGTTGCTATGATCGAAATTTGTGGGCGAGCTCTGGACAAAAATCGATGCTGACAAACAAAATAATTCGTGGGGCGCTTTTCGGCGTCATGGTCGCGGCGGTTACGCCGTCCTGTCCCGCGCGATACACCACGGACTGGCTCGCGAATTCCTACGGTTCGCTTGCCGAGCATGTCGGCAACGCGGCCCGCGCGATGTGGGTCGCGCCTGACGGTACGATCTATACGGCATCGATGTGGGACGAGAGCGCGGGCGGTATCGGAATCTATCGCAACGGTAAAACGATCGGCTCCATCGGCCGGCACAACGACGTTCAAGGCGGGGCCATCGCGGGAAATGCTACCTCGATCTTTGCCGAGTTGCAGTCGAGCGCGCGCGGCGGCAGCGGCGCGGTCGGTCGTTTCGATCGAACGACTGGCTTGCGCGACCGGGTATTCCAGGTCAGCAATGCGAGTGTCGGCGTTCATGCCGATCGAATCACCGGTCTTGCGGCATCGAAGTCGTTGGTCTACGCGAGTGACCTTCCCGGCAGCCGGGTCCGCATTTATACCGTCGACGGCATCTGGCAGCGCGATATCGCCTTTCAGAAACCCGGCGCGCTGACGGCGGACGATGCCGGAAATGTCTGGGTTGCCCGACAAGACGAGGGCGAAATCGTCGAGTTCAGCGCGGCCGGGCGTCAATTGACGGCTATTCGTATGCCGGAGGGGTCGCGGCCATCCGCGCTTTTCTGGGATTCGACCTCGAAGCAATTGCTGGTGGGCGACGAAGGCCCTGATTTGAACATCAAGCTATATTCGTTTTCGAATGGGCTTCCCAGGCTCGCCGGCACGTTCGGCGTGCGCGGCGGTTACCTCGACACCTCGACGGGCATCAAAGGGCAAACGGGCGAGAACCGCTTCAATCGCGTGGTAGGCATCGGGCGCGATGACAGCGGCAATCTCTATGTCCTCAACAATCCGTGGGGTAGGGGATGGGACCTCGCCCGGACCGGCGGCACCGATATCCGGGCGTATGGCAGGGCCGGCCGAATGCAGTGGGAATTGCATTCGCTGAATTTCGAAGCGATTGCCGCACCCGATCCCGGTAACGATGGGACCGATTTCTACAGCGGTACGAACATCTATCGTGGAAAGTCGGGCGGCGTCTTTTTTGCCAATACCGTCGATCCGTTCGAGTTTCCCTCGGACCCGCGCCTCGACAGCACTCAGCGCGGTGAGCATTTCGGACAACTGGCCCGCGTGGGAGGGAATCTCGTTCTGGTCGCGGCAAGCCAAAACCCCAGAACGTTTCATTTCTTTCATTTCAATGCCGCGCATGGATATATCGCCATACCGGACGGCTCGTTGCCCGGCGATTTGTTCGATACGGTGCGGGAAGTGACAGGAGGCTTTTGCCTGGACAGCAAGGGCGACGTCTGGGCAGCGCTCGACAAGACCGACGCGATCTACCACTACCGGCTTCTCGGCTTCGGCGCCGATGGGAAACCGCGGTGGAGCCCGCCCGAAACGATCCCGGTCCCGGCCAGCGTCCGCCCGCTCGTGCGAATCGTTTACTTGCCCGAGAGCGACACGATGATCCTTGCGCAGGGGAGCGGCAGTACGCTCGACTGGACGCAGATGAGCGAGCGCATCGAGGTCTATCACGGTTGGCTTGCCGGCAACACGCGCAGGCCGAACCCGGTCGTGGTGCTGGAGAACGCGAGCGCGAAGTCGCTCGCAGCCGCTGGAGACTATCTTTTCGTGGGGTATGTCCATACCGTGCCGAACATCGACGTATTCAGCCTGAGCGGCGGCCAGCGCGTGGCGACGCTGACCAACAGCAGCGAAGGCAGGATCGACGTCGGCAACGATGTGGATTCGATGTATGGACTGCGGGCTTATCTGAGAACGAACGGCGAGTACCTGGTTGCGAAGGACAACTACAACGGGTCGAGTGTCGTCGTTTATCGATGGCGGCCTTGAGGCCGAACGATTGCGCGCTTGGGCGTGATGCCGAAAGCGATGCCATGAATTTCTTTCGCCAGCGGACGCGGTTTTACGCTGCCTCTTGAACGATGACAGCCGCCTGGATCCGATACTCGGGCAACAAACCGGGACAAGAGATAGAGGGGGCAGATGCATGGCAGAGGGGTGGGCCGCGCCGCGAGAGCGCTGACTCAGACGGGCAGCACTACCAGGGCAAACAAGCGGACGACGGAGCAAGATGCGTCCCCAGGCGGTTCACGGACTCGGAGCGTCTCGCCCCAGTTGTCGGCGTTGCCGCGCAGGCGTGTCAGTACCGTGGTGAGCGACACGCGGACCAACGAAGCAGGCGACGTCACGGATCCCGGACACATCCAATATCAAACATCGGAAGCCGAGCGCGCACGAGAGCCGGGGTTGGCGCGCGCCATTGGACATTCGCGACGCACCGATCCGCGTGCACCCAGGGCACAGAGTCTCAAGGTAAGCGGCCATTTGCCCGACGGTACGCCATTTCGCGTCAATGCCCTGAAGGGACCCGCGATCGACGCGGGTGACGACAAGCTCATCGACCCGCAATCGGCGTCGCGCGTAATCGACCACGGGGAGATGACGGATGAGCAGCTCGCGCGTATGAAGGAGATTCAGCAGCAGCCGATTTTTCCCGAATACGAGACGAGCGGCGCCGACTCGAGTAATTGCGTTCACGGCCACGCCGAGGTGGCGCGTACGGTGTTCGACTGGGACGTGCGCCCCGAACGGCACGCGCGGCCGCAGGACCTGGCCGAACAGATGGCCGGCTTCAGCACGGAGGACAGCGGAAAAAAACCGTCAGACGTGAGCTGATCGGCAGTACGATGAGCACTGCTGCAGCGCAAAATACAACCTGCTCCTACGACATCCCATTAAGTGACGATCCCTCTCACTTCTTGACAGGGCAATCGCCACTCTCCACACTTGCCCGCATTGCGGCGATATACCTTTCGATGGGGGTAGGTCAATGAAAGCTTGGCATAAAGCTCTGCATCCCATGATCGTTGGCGCACTGATGGCGGTCGCGTTGTCGACTCCAGCATTTGCGCAAGGCCCGAAGGCGGTTAGCGGCCCCGGCGCCGATCCGGGCTGTTTCAAGCCGCAGGCGGCCGACACGAAGTACTTCCAGTGGCCGGCCAAACCGGGCCCCTATCGAATTGCGCTCGTTAACGGTTTTATTGCCAATGACTGGCGCGTGCAGATGATCCGCGTTGCCAAAGCCTATGTTTCCCAGCCGGCGGTCAAAAACGACATCAAGGAATTCAAGGTCGTCTCGGTTGGTCAGGACATCTCCGCGCAGATTGCCGCCGCCAACAATTTCATCGATCAAGGCTTCGATGCCATCATCGTCGATGCCAACAATTCCGCGGCTTTCAAGGGCGTCGTGCGCAAGGCCAATGCGAAGGGTGTCGTCGTCGTATCGTTCGATAACGTGATCGACAGCCCCGATCAAATCTCGGTCAATGTGAACCAGGTCGGGCTCGGCGAAATGGCGGCGACGTTCTTGCTGAAGGAAGCCAAAAAGAAGAGCGGCGATCTGACGTTCCTGCACGTACGCGGACCGTCCGGCCAACCGGTGGATCTCGCCCGCGACAAGGGCTTTCATGAAGTACTCGACAAGTCCGGCCGCAAGGTCAAGGTAGTCGACGTGATCGGCAACTGGGCACCGGGCGACGCGCAAAAGGCAACCGCGGATGCGATCGCCGCGGGCGGCATTTTCGACGGCATCTACGTACAGGGCGGCTCCCAAGGCACGGTGCAGGCCATGCTCGACGCGGGCAAGTTCAAGGCGCCGATTTCCGGCGAGACGGAGAACGCTTTTCGGATGCTATGCGACAAGGCAGACCTGACCTGCCAGTCGGGCGGTACCGGGCCGGCGCAAAGCGCGGTGGCGATCAAAACCGCGATTGCGGCGCTGCAAGGCAAAGTGGTGCCTCAAGGCATCGCGCTGCCCACGTCGGTCGACTATTCGCCTTTTACGCCGGACAAGAATGTATTCCCCAAACTGCCGGGCAGCTTCTTCGCCGGCAACAACTTCCCCAGTTGCAATATCGGGTTCTCCGCCGAGGAAATTGCGAAGCAGAGCAGCCAGAACAACTGAACGCTTGAGCGCGGCCGCGCATCGTTGCCGCGGCCGAAAAGGGGAGGCACGACGATGGGGGAGGGAGCATCGGATCCACTGCTGCGCGTGGAGGGTGTGTCGAAGCATTACGGCGGCGTCCGGGCGCTCGAGGATGTGCGGTTTTCGTGTCGCGCGGGCTCGATTCATGCGCTTCTCGGCGAAAACGGCGCGGGCAAATCCACGTTCATCAAGATCCTTTCAGGCGTGGTGCAGCCCGAGCGCGGCCGCATCGTGCTTGGCGGTATGCCGGTCAGCTTCCCTACGCCCGCCGCGGCGGCGGACGCGGGCATATCCTGCATCTTTCAGGAGCTTTCGCTGCTGCCTGATCTCACGGTGGCCGACAACATCAATATTGCGGATCCGCTGCGCCGCCTCGGATTGATCGATCGCACGCAAGAGCGGCGGCGGGCGGAGCAGATGCTGGCCCGCGTCGGCGGCGAGGATATCCACCCGGCCGCGCCCGTAGGCCAGCTTCCGCTCTCGCGCCAGCAGTTGGTGGAAATTGCCAAGGCGCTGGCACGGCGGCCAAAAGTGCTGATACTCGACGAGGCGACCTCGGCGTTGACAGCGGCCGACGTAGCCAAGGTCTTCACCCTGCTGAAGCAGCTTCGGGCCGAGGGCATGGCGATCGTGTACATCTCCCATCGCATGCACGAAATCGCCGAGCTTGCCGACGAATGCACTGTGTTTCGCAACGGCCGCTACATCGAAACCTTCGCAGCCGGCACGCGATCGGACGATGCCATCGTGGAGATGATGATCGGCCGCGAGTATTCGAGTGCCTTCCCGCCGCTCGGCGGGACGCGGCGCGACGGAACACCGGCGCTTGCCGTGCGTAACTTGTCGTGGGCCGGAGAATTGAACGACATTTCGCTCGAAGTCCATCCGGGCGAGGTCGTCGGTCTGGGCGGTCTTGACGGTCAGGGCCAGCGGCAGTTCCTGCTCGCATTGTTCGGTGCGCTGATCGGCGTGGAGGGGACGATCGAAGTGGCCGGCCGGCCCGCGAAAATCGGCAGCCCGCGTCAGGCGAAGTCGCCACAACTCGGGCTCGCGCTGATTCCGGAAGACCGCAAGAACGAAGGGCTGATGCTGCCCATGACGGTGCGCGAGAACCTCTCTTTTGCCGCGCTCGAGACGCTGAGCCGGTTCGGCCGCATCGACCGCAAGGCGGAGGCCGAGCAACTCGACGCGCTCGTGCGGCAGTTGGCCATCAAATCGGATGGACTCGACGGTCCCGTGGCCGCGCTTTCCGGCGGTAACCAACAGAAAGTGGTGATCGGCAAGTGGCTGATGACGCGCCCGCGCATCGTGCTCCTGAACGATCCGACGCGTGGCATCGATGTCGGCACGAAACAGGAGATCTACTTGCTGCTGCGCCGGCTCGCGCAGCAGGGAACGGCCGTGCTCTTCTATTCGACCGACTACGACGAACTGATCGGTTGCTGCGACCGCGTGGCCATCTTCTATGACGGCACGATAAGCCGGATGCTCCAAGGCGCCGAGCTGACCGAGCGCAATCTCGTGGGCGCGGCGCTGAACTTGTCTTCGGCGGGCGAGCGGCCGGCTTCGAACGCTGCTTAGAGGTTGCCGATGCAACTGTGGAACGAGGGGCGAAGATGACGGTCGGAGCGCGCGACAGAAACTGGCGATATCGGCTCGCCGCCCAGCGCGGCGCGCTCGCCGCGGCCGCTATTTTCGCGATCATGTTCGCGGTGTACGGCGCCGCGCAGCCTACGGGACTGAGTTCGGATGTCGTCAATACCGCGGCGAACAAGGGGGCGCTATTGGCGCTCGTTGCGATGGCGCAGACCGTGCCCGTGCTCACGGGCGGGCTCGACCTGTCGGTCGGCATGATCTTCATGCTGACCAATTGCCTGGCATCAGTCATCGTCACGGGCAGTCCGGTCATGACGATCCTCGGCATTGCCGGCGTCCTCGCGGCAGGTCTCGCGTGCGGTCTCGTGAATGGATTGATCGTCGTCTATGGGCGGCTGCAGCCCCTCATCGCGACGCTTGCGACGAGCGCGATCTACTTCGGTATTGCGCTCGCGTTACGACCGCAGCCGGGCGGTGACGTCAACGGCGATTTCGCCGATCTGATGACGAGGTCGACCTATGGGGTGCCTTCGTCGGTCGTGCTGATCGTGGCGGCGGTCGTCCTGATCTGGATGCCCTACCGAAACTCCACGCTGGGCAGGGCGGCCTATGCGGTCGGTTCGTCGGAACAGGCCGCTTATATGTCGGGCGTTCCGATTGCGCGAGCCAAGCTTTGCGCTTATACGCTTGCGGGGCTCTTCGCCGCGGTGGGCGGGCTGTTGCTCACGTGCCTGACGTATTCCGGCGAAGCGCGTGCCGCGCTGGGCGGGGACTATACGCTGAACTCGATTGCCGCGCTGGTGATCGGCGGCACCTCGCTCTTCGGGGGCTCGGGCGGCGTGGTCGGCTCTGTCTTCGGGGCGTTCGTGATGCGCACGGTGGGCGATCTACTCGTTGTCTTCAACATCAATCCGGTGCTGCAGCCGCTATTCGTCGGAGTGGTGTTGCTGTTCGCCGTCAGCCTTGGCTCGCTGCGCCTGCTGCGGGTACGCAACAAGCTCGATCTCTATCGCTAAAGCCCGCCATGCTTCGTTCCTTGCCCAAGATCGACGTCGCGACATTGATCGCATTTGGCTGCATCGTGCTGCTCCTTTTGCTGGGCGGCGTGGCCAAACCCGGCTTTTTGTCCGTCGATTATCTCGGTCAACAACTTCAGGTTGCGGCGTTCCTCGGCGTGATTGCGACGGGCGAGATGATCGTGATCCTGATGGGACAGATCGATCTCTCGATTCCATGGACGATCGGTATCGGCGGCATGATGGCCACCGGCGCATCGGGCATTCTCGGCACTGCGCTCGGCGTACCGCTTGCCGTCCCGTTCGGGATTTTATGCGGCGCTTTGATCGGGGTGGTGAACGGCTGGGGCGTGGCTTATCTGCGGGCCCCTTCCATGATCTTCACGCTCGGCATGAATGCCGTGGCCCAAGGCCTCATGGTCTATCACACCGGGGGGTTCGCACCTCAGGACCGGGCGACTTCACTCATGATCGAGCTTGCCAGCGGTCAGTGGATCCCCGGTCTTTCCAATCCGCTGCTCGTGTGGATCGCGCTTGGGGCGCTCACCGTCTATATCCTGACGCGCACCGTATTCGGTCGTCAGATTTATGCGATCGGCAATCGCGAGCGGGCGGTCTTTCTTTCCGGCGTCGATAGCCGGAGGGTCACGCTGATCGCTTTCGCGTTTTCCGGCGCTTGCGCGGCGGCCGGCGGCGTGCTGCTTGCCGGATGGGCAAACCGTTCGTATCAGGCCATGGGCGATCCCTATCTGTTGCCTACGATCGCCGCCATCGTGCTGGGCGGAACCAATGTGCTCGGCGGTCGGGGTACTTATCTCGGCACCGTGGCCGGCGTGATTCTGATCACCCTCTTGCAGTCGATTCTTTCGGTACTGCAGCCGCAGGATTATTTCGCTTCGATGGGCATCAAGCTGCCCGCCGATGTCTTCCGGCAGGTCGTGTTCGGCCTCGTGATCATCGTGATGATGATGCTGTATGGGCGGGAGAAAGCGATGCGATAGTGGGGCGGGAGCCGGGATCATGCGGTGCAAGGGCGCGTGTCCATGTCGAGAGACCTGGCACGTGCCTTGCCGCAATGTCGATGGGAGGCGGCGGGCACGATGGCTTGCCGCCGACTCGATCCGCACGAACCGGGAGGTACCATGGAATTCTTCAGGCCAATACTGATAGCCGCCTGTGCGCAACTGGTCATCGCAAGCCCGCTGGCCATGGCCCAGACCACACAGCCCCCACAGCAACCGAGCTCCACCCAGCAAGGCGCGCAACCCGACCAGCAGGCGCCCGGCACCACCACGCGCTACGCGGATCCGAGCCACCCAGCGTCATCCCCCCAAGGTGGCACGCTTATGCAAAAGCGTGAGCAGGGTATGTCGCCGCAGGGCGCTTCAGGTACCGCGACCGGCAAAATCCCGCAGTAGAAAGACGAGCGTGCCGCGCTCAGCGATTCCGGGCTGTTTCGCTGTTTGGTCGTGAGATTCGCGTGGCTCCGGCACGCCATCTGAACAAAGGTCGTGCGTCGTCGTGCTCGAACGCTGCCTCTTCGCCGCTCAGCAAACCGACTGCAGACGGTCCGCGCAAATCCGCAGCACTTCGTCGGGCGGCATTTTCGACCACGTATCGCGAGAAAAGATCTCCACCTCGGTCATGCCCGCGTATCCGCCGCGCTCGACCCAGCTTCGGATCTTCGACAGCTCGATGATCCCATCGCCCATCATTCCGCGATCGAGCAGCATATCCTGGGTTTCGTGCAGCCAGTCGCTGACATGGTAGGCGAGGATGCGGCCTGCGCGTCCGGCCCTGGTCACGGCCGACTCGAGTTGCGGATCCCACCAGCAATGATAGACATCGACCGCGATGCCGAGGTAGCCACTATGGTGCGGGTCGACGGCCTGGCAGATGTCGATCGCCTGGGGGATCGTGTTCAACACCGAACGGTTTGCGGCGTACATCGGATGGAGCGGTTCGAGGGCAAGCGGCACGCCGACTCGTGCCGCCGTTTCCAGCAACGCGGCAACGCCATCGATCACCTGATTTCGGCTCAGCTCGAGGTCTCGGCTGCCATGCGGCATCCCGCCGACCACCATGACGAAGCAGCGTGCACCCAACTCCGCTGCATCGTGGAGTGCCACGATATTCGACTCGATATTGGCCATCCGTTGCTCGCCGGTGAGGGCGGGCAGATAAGTGGAGCGGCAGTACCCGGTCACAGCGAGGCCCAGCGCGCGGATCTGTCTTGCGATGCGCTTGACGTCGGCCGCCTCGACTTCCGCTCGCCACGGTGCGATGCCACCGAACCCGGCGGCTGCGATTCGATCGATCGTCGTCGACAGTGGTTCGCGGTGGCCGAGCGTGGCGGTGTTGATCGAGCAGATATCGAGACGACCGCGAAGCGAGTTCTCGGCAGTCATGCCACACATCCCAACGGACGCAATACGTCGGCTATACGCCGGGCGGCGAGCTCGGGATCGCGCAGCAATCCAGCGGCGTCCGCATGGCGGAACAGTTCCGCAAAGTAAAGCGGCGGTCGCATGCCATGATGGCCGCCGAGCATGAAGAAGTGGTCTTGGAAACCATTGAGGTAAGCGAGGAATACCACGCCCGTTTTGTAGTACTGCGTGGGTGCGCGGAAGATATGGCGGGACAACGGTACCGTGGGTCGAAGCAGCGCATCGTAGCGAGCGCGATCGCCGACGGCCAGCGCGGCGAGCGCTTGCGATGCCGCCGGTACGATCGCGTCGAAGATGCCGAGTAGCGCGTGCGAGAAGCCTTCATCGTCACCCGCAATCAAATCGGGATAGTTGAAGTCGTCGCCCGTGTACATCTTCACGCTTGCCGGCAGGCGCCGCCGGAAGAGAATTTCCTTTTGTGCATCGAGCAAGGAAATCTTGATGCCGTCGATCTTCTCTTCGTTGCCATGAATGATCTCGAGACACGTTGCCGCGGACCGCTCAAAATCGGCGCTGCCCCAATATCCGGCGAGCTCGGGATCGAATGCGTCGCCCAGCCAATGAAGGATCGCGCGCCCATCGCACATCGACAGCACTTCGCGATAGACACGCACGTAATCGCGCTCGGAACGGGCAGCGCGCACCAGCGCGCGACTTGCCATCAGGATGATCCGGCTTCCGGCGCGTTGCACAGCCTCGAGCTGCGATGCGTAGGCTCGAATCACATCGTCGAGGGACGCCGCGGACCCGTTCGGAAGATGGTCGGTGCCGCAGCCGGACGCGATCAGTGCGCCCGGAATATCGCGCGTTTCGGACACAGTGCGCGTCACCAGTTCGAGCGCGTTGTCCCACGATAGGCCCATGCCGCGTTGCGCGGTATCCATAGCTTCGGCGATGCCTAACCCTTGGTTGAGCAAATAGCGCCGATACGCGATGGTGCGGGACCAGTCGATGGCGTTCGAGGTGCCGGGATCTCCCGTCGCAAACGGCTGCGCGACCACGTGCGCGGCGGAATAGGCGATGCGGTTGAACGGCGTCGAGGGCGGCACAGCGACGAGCGGTTGGCCGACCAGCGTGTAAGGCTCGAGCGTGCCGTCGGAGGTAGGGAGCTTGATTTCGTGCGTCATGATCTAGAACTTCCGAACGAGTAGGCCGCCATCGACACGAATGGCCTGTCCAGCGCTGTAGGGCAGACCACCGGTCGCGAGTGTGCGAACGGTAAGCGCAACGTCTTCGGGGCGGCCCCACCGCCCAATCGCCAATTGGCCGCTTTCCACCAACGCGTCATACCGGTGGCGGGACGGCGCGGTCATTTCCGTTTCGATGAGGCCCGGCTGCACTTCATAAACGGCCATGCCGAGCTCGGCCAAGCGCAGCGAAAACAGCGTGGTGGCCATCGAAAGCGCCGCTTTCGATACGCAGTACTCGCCGCGCAACGTAGACGCGGCAACCGCGTTGGACGAGCTGATCGTGACGATCGTCTGGCGGGGCGCCAGCTCTGGCGATGACGTGCCGGCATTGGTCTGGCGCGCCCTCACACGTCTGCCGAAAGCCTGCATCAGAAAGAACGTCCCGCGGGTGTTCACATTCAGGCATCGGTCGTAGCTTTCCTGACTCACGTCGAGAAGGTCGCCGCGCGAAATCACCGATACGCCGGCATTGTTGACCAGGCATGTGATGGGGCCGAGCTGCGCCTCCACACTGGACAGCAATGCGTCATGCATATCGATGGCCGCCAGATCGGAAACGACCGAGATGGCTCGCGCCCCGCGTCGAGCGACGAGGCGGCAGACGTCGTCCAGTTCGTCTGACGGTTGGATGTCTGTGAGGGCGACGTCGAAGCCGGAGCCGGCGAGTTCCAGCGCGATCGCTTTGCCGATACCTCTTCGAGCGCCGGTGATGAGCGCAATCGGGCGTTGCATGGGTGTCTCCTCCTGTTCGATCGCCGCGCATATGGCGAAGAAGCTGTAAGTAACGATATGGTTCGTTATTTAATACCCGAGCGAAGCGCATGTCAAACGGGTTTTCCATGAGACGGAAGCGCTGTGTCGAATATCGCGCGGCATTTGCCGCGCGCGATGGAGCAAGAAGGGGCGGGCGCGGCTTGGCTATCGGGGCCGCAAAACGCTCAGGACCGTATCGATGTTGAATTCCAGGCGCGCCGCGAGGGCTTCCTTCGAAGTGAAGTCGAAGCCGAAAATGACCTCGCCGGTGTAGCGGTTCGTCAGGTAGTAGTAACCGATTGCGGCGAGGGTCAAGTGTAGCTGGCGCGGATCGACTCCCGCGCGGAACTCGCCGCTTTGCACGCCCCGGTCGAGGATGCGCTGCAGCATGTCGATGAAGCCGCTATGGATCTCCACGAAGCGCCGGGATTTCTTGACGTGGCGGGCTTTGTGGAGATTCTCGCTATTGACGAGCGACATGAACTCCGGGTGCTTCAGGTAGTACTCCCAAGTGAACGTCATCAGCGCACGGATCGCCTCGGCGGGCGGCAGATGATCGAGCTGAAGCTTGCCTTCAGCGGTCCTGATATCGGTCCACGCGTCTTCGAGCACAGCCTGGAACAGTTCGTCTTTTCCCTTGAAGTACTCGTAGATCATCCGTTTGTTGACACCGGCCTTCTCCGCGATGGAGTCGATGCGGGCGCCCCCGAGGCCGACCTTCGCGAATTCCGCCTTCGCGGCCGCCAGGATCTTGTTTTGCGTTTGGACGGGGTCGCGCAGCCGCTTCGCAGTGCGGGATGGCGTGACGGACCGCGGGTTCGTTTTGGTTTCGGAGGTGGTCGGCATTGCTTCGAGATCGGACGGGTAGGGAAACGTTGGGACACTTTATACCATCGCCGAAAACCGGCCCTGCGCTTCGCGCGCGGCGGTTTGCGAAGGCCGGTCACCGATTTCCTCGTTAACCCCAGGTCGCGGTAAATGCGCTTGCTCGCGGCCTCGTGCTATGCCAACATCCGCTCCTAAGTAACGAACCGGTTCGATATATTGAGGAGGTGGATATGAATCAGTCGGGTTATCGGTGGCGGATATGCGCATTGTTGTTTTTTGCCACGACGATCAACTACCTCGATCGTCAGGTGCTGGGTCTGTTGAAGCCCGCGTTGGCCGCTCAGTTGAATTGGTCGGAGACCGAATACAGCTATATCGTCGTCGTCTTCACCGCCTGCTATGCGCTCGGTCTCTTGGTGTCGGGCAAGCTCGTCGATCGCTTCGGGGTCAAGATCGGTTACGCGGCGTGTGTCTGCGTCTGGAGCATCGCAGCGTGCGGGCACGCACTCGTGCGCAGCACGTTTGGCTTCGGCGCCGCTCGCGCACTGCTCGGTGTAGCCGAAGCCGGCAGCTTTCCGGCCGCTGTCAAGGCGGTATCGGAATGGTTTCCCAAGCGCGAGCGAGCGTTCGCGATCGGCATCCTGACGGCGGGCACCAGTATCGGGGCCGTGGCTGCTCCCGCGGTGGTGCCGTGGCTTGCGTCCACTTACGGATGGCAGGCGGCTTTCTTCGTCACCGGACTGACCGGGTTCGTTTGGTTGGGGTTCTGGTTTGCGATGTATGAGGTTCCGCAACGCCATCGAAAGGTTCAGCGTGAGGAACTCGCGTTGATCGTCGAGGGCGGCGCGGTGTCGGACCCGGCCAATGCAAAAGTCAGCTGGTTCTCGTTGTTCAAATACCGTGGAACCTGGGTGTTTTTCGTCGGCAAGCTGCTCACCGATCCGGTGTGGTGGTTTATGGCGTTCTGGCTGCCGTCGTATTTCAATTCGCGTTTCGGCCTCGACCTCAAGAACCTTGGCCTTCCGCTCGTGGTGATCTACGTCGCGACATCGATGGGCAGCGTCATCGGCGGGTGGGTGTCGTCCCGATTGATCGCTCGCGGTTGGTCGGTCAGCAAGGCGCGCCAGACCACGATGTTGTGCATCGCGTGTCTCGTCGTGCCGATCGTGCTCTCGCCATGGGTGAGCAACATGTGGGTGATGGTCGGACTGCTGAGCCTTGCAGTGGGCTCGCATCAGGGCTGGTCCGCGAACTTGTTCACACGGCCGGCCGACCTGTTTCCGAAAGAGTTCGTCGGTTCGGTTGTCGGTATTGGCGGCATGGCCGGAGCGCTCGGATCGACGTTGTTCCCGATCTTCGTCGGCCGCCTACTCGATCATTTCAAGGCGCTCGGGAACGTCGATACCGGCTACAACATCATCTTTGCGATTTGCGGATGCGCCTACCTGCTCGCGTGGTTGCTCATGCGCGTGCTTCAGCCCGTCGAGGCGAGGATCGAGGCGCAAAACGCCGCAACGGTGCCGGCGATCAAATAGTCCGTGCAATTTTCTCCCAACCTGAGTTGGGCGCCGAAAGATCGCGCCGCGATCGGGAACGCGCTCATTTTGCAAGTGAAGAACAAAGTGATTTCCGCTGAACAAGCGGCAAAACTCGTACCGAACGACGCTGTCGTTGCGATCGGTTCCTCCGCGGGTCTCAATTGTCCGGACCGCACGCTCGAAGCCATCGGGAAGCGCTATCGCACCGAGGGTTACCCGCGCAACCTGACGATTTTCTCGCCCATCGCGGCCGGCGATATGTACGGGATCAAGGGCATCGATCACCTGGCGCAATCGGGGCTCGTCAGTGCGATCATCGCCGGCTCCTACCCGAGCGGGCCTTCATCGCGTCCTTCCCCGGCAATCTGGGAGATGATCGGCCGCAACGAGGTGGCGGCCTATAACCTCCCCTCCGGCGTGATGTACGACATGGCACGGGACGCGGCCGCCAAGCGCCCGGGCGTCCTCACCAAGGTCGGTCTCCATACCTTCGTCGACCCTCGGCAATTGGGCGGCCGGATGAACGACGCGGCTGCACGCCGTGGCGATGTCGTCAAGCTGGTCGAATTCGGCGGTGAGGAGTGGCTCCACTATCCGAATCTGTATCCCCATGTCGCCATCGTTCGCGGCACGACGGCCGATGAGCGCGGCAACATTTCCATGGAGCAGGAAGGCGCCGTGCTCGGGATGGTCGATATCGCGCTGGCGGCGCGCAACTCGGGCGGTATCGTCATCTGCCAGGTAAAGCGGCTGACGGCCGAGGGATCGATTCCGGCTCACCGCGTTCATATACCGTCCACGCTCGTGGATTTCGTGATCGTCGACGCGGATCAGAGGCAAGCGACCGAGATCGGCTACGATCCGGCGATCAGCGGAGAGGTTCGGCGGCCGCTGTCCGCTTTCGAGCCTGAGCCGTTCAGTGCTGACAAGGTGATCGCGCGCCGCGCCGCGATGGAGCTGGCCGAAGATAGTGCGGTCAATCTGGGCTTCGGTATTTCCGCGCTGGTTCCAAAAATTCTCATCGAGGAGGGACAAGCCGGAGCCGTCACCTGGGTCATCGAACAGGGCGCCGTCGGTGGCGTGCCGCTCACCGGCTTCGCATTCGGATGTGCCGCAAACGCGCAGGCCATCTTCCCGACTCCGCAGCAGTTCACGTACTTCCAGGGCGGCGGCTTCGATTGCTCGTTGCTGTCGTTCCTCGAGATCGATGCGCGCGGTAGCGTGAACGTTTCGCGTCTGCCGTCCCGTCCGTATCTGACCGCTGGTTGTGGCGGGTTCATCGACATCACTGCGCGCGCGCGCAAGATCGTATTCAGCGGTTATTTCACCGCCGGCGGACTTCAAGTAGAAGCGGGTCATGGCGTGCTGCGGATCGTGAACGAAGGCAAGCTTCCGAAGCTCGTTCCAGAGGTGGGCCACGTCACATTCAACGGGCGCGACGCTGCGCGGCGTGGACAGGACATCGCCTACGTCACCGAACGCTGTGTATTGAGGTTGATCGAGGGCGTCCTAACCGTCGTCGAAATAGCCCCTGGCATCGATCTCGAGCGCGACGTGCTGGCTCGCGCCGGTATACCGCTCGAGGTTTCCGCAGACCTGAAGACAATGGATCCACGCCTGTTTTTCGCGGAACCGATCGGTCTCGAGCTGACCGCTCCATCGCCAAAACACGCTGGGTCCTTTACCGAGTGAGAATCCGTCATGACTGAAACGCTCATTGAAAATGCGACTTTCGTAGCAACCCTCGCGGCTCCCGGGGTTGTGCTGATCCGAATCACCGCCCGGCCGATGGGCGTTTTCACCGTGGCTGCTCGCCGCGAACTGACCTCGTTCATCGAGGTGCTCGATTCCAAATACGGGGCACGTTGTGGCGTTTTGATCGGATCCGGGCGAGGATTCTCGGTCGGTTCGAACATCAAGGAGTTCGAGGCCACACCCGAGTGGATCGAGCAAGCGCGCATCGTCGAGACGAGACTCAACGAGACGATTGAAAAAGGACCCGTTCCGATCATAGCCGCGTGCAACGGCCACACGCTGGGCGGCGGCCTCGTGATGGCGCTCGCGTGCGATTTCCGCATCGCGGGTCGCGCCGCTACGTTCGGCGTGCCCGAAGTGAAGCTTGGAGCGATGGCGACTGCGACCGGGACGCAGCGGCTTGCTCTCCTGGTCGGGCGCGGGCATGCGCTGAGGCTCATGCTGACCGGCGAGGCCATCGATGCGCAGGAGGCCTGTCGCATCGGATTGGTGGAGGAGCTTGTCGACGACGAACGCCTGGAGGCCCGGGCTATCGAGGTTGCACGCCAGATTGCGGCGGTGTCGCCAAAAGCGGTTTGCGCGTCGCGCCGTGCTGTTGCGACCGGCTTGCGCAACGGGTATTACGCTGGCTTGGCGATGGAGGAGGCGCTCACCGTGCCGCTTGGACTGTCCGAGGATGCGATCGAGGGTAAGGCCGCGTTCGTCGCGAAACGGCCACCTCGCTTTGCCTGACTTCTGCGCGCGCGGCTAGCCCAAGGCTTTGTCCGGCGTGTTGCATTCGCGCGGCTGAGCGGGGCGGCCCGTCGGTCGCGCACCCGCTGGACACGTTACGCGGTTCACGTTGCGTTTTGCGGTTTGCCCGGCGAAAGGGCGATGCGCTGTTCGATTCGCCCCAGCCGGACGACTGTCACGCCGGGCCGCAACTGACGTAGAGACGGCATGACGAGCACGCAGTCGTCGTACGGGGTGGTGACGGCTTGACCGTCTGACCACCCGATGACCGCGCCGGCCTTCTCGAACACTTCGAGGCCCGTATACGGTGCCGCGAATCGGAAGTCCATGCTCTTCGCAACAACCGGTTCCGTGACGCGCACGACTCGCATTTCCTCGGGGAGCGGCCTGAGCCATTCGGCCGGCAGGTCGCTTTCGTCGACGATGCCCGCCAACAGCAGGAAGCGCGCCGTGCTGTCTCGCGCGACGGTGACCGCACCTTTCTCCCAGTGTTGCCCGCATTCGATGAGGAGGGCGTTCTTTGGACTCGCCTCATCGCCGAAGTCCTCGTAGTCGCGCATTCTGCGTCCTTCGGGGTGACCTTCGTCCAGGATCGCCGTGGCCGGTGTGCCGAGGCGAACCGCGAGTTCGGCGCCCTTTTTCAGCGGACCGGCGACGATCAGGGGCGAACTCTTCTCGTGCATCGAGTGAAGGTCGAGCAGCAGATCGACGGTATCGATCGCCGGCCGCATCGCGCGGGCGCGATCCAGTTCCGCCGAACGCGTCGTGACGTCGTCGAGCTTCGCCGCGGTCCATACGCGGTTGAAGTCCTGATCGACGAAGCGCGCCCGGTCCGGCGCGGCGGGATCGAATCGCGCATACGCCGCTACGTTGGCGAACGACAGCGTGAGCTTGCCGCGACGGGGGCGCAATCGTGCGCGCAATAGTTCGTCGACGACGATCGCTCCGCAGACCTCGTTGCCGTGCGTCAGTGCGTTGATCATGACGTGCGGGCCGGCTACGCCGGAATCGAACGTGTAAAGGTACGGGATACCGGTATTGCCAGGCGCGTGCGCGGCAATATCGGGGAAATCGACTTCGATCGGGTAGCTACTCATCTTTGTTTCAGCCCTCGCTGACAGCGATACCTGGACTACAAATGATCGATCTGCGGGCCCTCGTTGCATAGGATGATCTTTTTGTTTTGCGGCATTGCCCGGTAATTCGCCGTCAGAAAGCGCGTGGCATCACTTCTGTCACAATGGCGTTCGCCGATTCGCCGGCGCACCGTAGACAACGGATCACGATCGAGCCTCTCGTAAATGCGTATTTTCGGAATAAGCATCCACATCATCATCGCCCTCATTCTTGCGGTGCATGCCGTGCGCACGCAGCAGAACATGTACTGGCTGGTGATTCTGTTTCTCTTCCCAGGCCTAGGCAGTCTGGTCTATCTGTTCGTTGTTTACTTGCCTGGCTTGCGCCAATCGCGTGGAGCGAGGGCGGCAACGCGGGCCTTTTCGCAGCTGGTCGATCCGGATCGAGCCGTACGCGAGGCGCGCATGGCTTTCGATCGCGCGCCGAGCGTCGCGCATCGCATGCGGCTCGGTGCCGCGCTGCTCGAAGCGGGAAACGCCGCTGAAGCGCTCGAGCATTACCAAGCGGCGGCTACGGGGCCGTTCTCGTCCGATCCGGGTTTGCTGCAGGGATTGGCGCGAGCGCAGTTTGCCAACGGCGATGCCACAGGTACGCAGGAGACGCTGGAAAGGCTCTTCGCCGTTCATCCCATCGCCCGTCAGCAATCCGAACCTGCCTTGCTGTACGCACGAGCTTTGGCGGCGATCGGCGCACCGGGCACGCGCGCCGCATTCGAGGTGGCGCTCGCCAGCGCAAGCGATGCGGCGCCCCGTTGCTTGTACGCCGATTGGCTGGCGACGCAAGCCGACGACGCCGATCGTCGGCGAGCGCGCGAACTTTACGCCGATATCGTGCACGATGCGAGGCATTGGACGCGCTACGCCCGTGACCACAACAGCGAGTGGTTGCAACGCGCCCAATCGGCCTTGAGCCGATAGGCCAGGCGTGTCCGCATCTCGGCTTCGTCCGAGTGAAATCGATCATGCGTGCTCCCGTGGCCGTACACACTGTATTTCTCGTCTTGACCGGCTGCCCCTAATCGACGGAAGTTACATACCGAGGACTCGATTTGCGCCCTCGCTCGGATCGGCGTAGGCGCGCAGCGCCTCCAGCGCCATGGCCACCGCAGCCCGATTTTCGTTCTCCGGATGCCAGTAGATCGATACAGAGCCGAAGCCCTGCAATTCCATTGGCAGTATCTGAAGCGCGTTCAGCTGCTGGAAGCGGAGTGCGGGCCGATGCGAGGCGACGCCCAACAAATCCGTGTTGTTCAACAGCGTGAGGTTCAGAACCGACGAGTTGGATTCGACGCAATGAGCCGGCAGCGCGCGCCCGGCGGCCGCGAGCGCCGTCTCCAGCGCATTGCGCACCGGTGTGCCTTGCGGCCAGACGACCCAGGAGTAGGCGAGAACGTCGTCCCACTCGAGCATGGCCTTTTGGGTCAGCGGATGATTCGGACGGGCGACGAAGTCGATCAGTTCGGTATAAAGCGTCTCGCTTTGCAACTGCGCGTCCTCGTACTGCTGCTCCCCCGAGCGGCCGACGACGATATCGAGTTCGCCACGCGCGAGCTGCGGCATCAGCTGGTTCATCGTACTTTCGACAAGACGAACCTTCGCCCGCGGCATGTGCGAGAGCAGTCGCGACACGGCGAGCGGCACTGTGTCCGCCGCCGCTACGCCTGACGTGCCGATGCTCACGAGGCCACTGCCGCCTTCGCGCAGCGCCTGCATGTCGTCGCGGGCGGTGTCGAGATGGGCTTCGATACGCCGCGCGTGCTCGATCAGCGCCTCGCCGGGCCCGGTCGGCCGCAAACCTCGCGCATGCCGTTCGAAAAGCGGCAGGCCGACGTCTTTCTCCAACTCCTTCAGCCATTTCGACAGCGCCGGCTGCGTCGTATTGAGCGCCGTGGCCGATTGGCTCAGATTGCCCGTTTCCGCCAGGCTCAGCAGCAATTGCAGATGTCGCAGACGCAGACGGTATGTCCAGTCCATCGCGCAGTCCTCCGGTCACGATGTCGCCAGGTTCCGGAGGTATATCCGAAAACACATGGATTAGATGATTTAACCATTTTACTAAGCATAGGTCTATCGCATATAAAGAGTGCACGAGGTCGATCGAACCATCCATTCAATGCGGCGCCGGCACAGCGCGTCCGCCCCGAGACATCGAAACGAGACGCAAATGACCAACAATCGTCCGGACGCATTGCGCGCGGCTTACTACGAGCAGATCGCCCGCCAGCACATGGCGCCGCTATGGGAATCGCTGCACAGCCTCGTTCCGAAAGCGCCGCAGCCGAAGGCTCGGCCCGCGATCTGGAAGTACGCACAGGTACGCGATCTCGTGATGGAGGCGGGCAGCGTGATCAGCGCCGAGGAAGCCGTTCGCCGCGTGCTGGTGCTCGAGAACCCCGGGCTGTCCGGCAAGTCGAGCATGACGCCGAACCTCTATGCGGGGCTTCAGCTGATTCTGCCCGGCGAGATCGCCCCCAGCCACCGTCATACGCAGTCGGCGCTGCGCTTCATCGTCGAGGGCAAGGGCGCCTGGACGGCCGTCGACGGCGAGCGGACGACGATGCATCCCGGCGATTTCATCATCACGCCGTCGTGGACGTGGCACGACCACGGCAATCCGTCGGCAGAAGAAGGCGGCGAGCCCGTGGTCTGGCTCGACGGCCTCGATATTCCGCTCGTCGCGCAGATGGACGCGGGTTTCGCCGAAAACTACCCTGAGGCGACTCAACCCGTCTCGCGTCCCGAAGGCGACAGCTTCGCGAGATTCGGTCACAACATGGTGCCGATGCGGCATCGCGCGTCCGATCCGACTTCGCCGATTTTCTGCTACCCGTACGAACGCAGCCGGGAAGCGCTCGATGCGCTGTATCGCAACGGCGAGCTCGACGACTGGGACGGCGTGAAGCTGCGCTACGTCAACCCGGCGACGGGGGGCTGGCCGATGCCAACGATTGCCACCTTCATGCAGTACCTGCCGGCGGGTTTTACGGGCCGCGCCTATCGCAGCACGGACGCCACCGTGTATTGCGTCGTCGAAGGCAAGGGCAGCGTGAAGATTGGCAGCGACGAATTCACGTTCGAGCCGCATGACGTTTTCGTCGCGCCGTCGTGGGAACCCGTGCAACTTTCTGCCTCGGCGGAAAGCGTGCTGTTCAGCTATTCCGACCGTCCGGTGCTCGCCGCGCTGAATCTGCTGCGCGAAGAGCGCAGCTAGGCGGGCGCATCCTGATCTTTGCGCGCCCGGTCGCAGGGCGCGCCCTCCATCCTTTCACTTGTCGAGTCGACCCCATCATGGCTTTCGTTTTCACTCCCGAAGCGCCCGTCGCTGTTCCCGTCGCTGGAAGCGACGCTCAATTCGCCGTGCGCCGCGTTTATTGCGTGGGCCGCAACTACGCGGCGCATGCGCGCGAAATGGGCTTCGATCCCGATCGCGAGCCGCCGTTCTTCTTCTGCAAGCCGACCGATGCCGTCGTCCCCGTCGCCTATGGCGAAACGCTTGAACTGACGTATCCGTCGCAGACGCAGAACTATCACTACGAAGCGGAACTCGTTGCCGTGATCGGCAAGAGTGGCGCGGACATCGAAGTCGAGCAGGCGCTCGATCATGTGTGGGGCTATGCCGTCGGCGTCGATATGACCCGTCGCGACCTGCAGATGAAGATGCGCGAAATGGGGCGCCCGTGGGAAATCGGCAAGGCGTTCGACCGTTCCGCGCCGATGGGCCCGATTCATCCCGCAAGCGCCGTCGGCCACATCCAAAACGCGGAACTGTGGTTGACCGTCAACGGCGAGACGAAGCAAAAGAGCGATGTGTCGCATCTGATCTGGTCGGTCGCGGAGACGGTCGCCTACCTGTCGAAGTTCTTCCGCCTCGAACCGGGCGACGTCATTTTCACGGGCACGCCGGAGGGCGTCGGCGCGGTGAAGGCGGGCGATCAGATGAAGGTCGGCATCGAGCATCTGGGTGAATTGACCGTTCGCATCGTGTGACGCAGCGCTATCAACGGAAGACACGGCCGTGCAACTCCATAGTTTCTTCAACAGCTCGACCTCGTACCGCGTGCGCATTGCGCTGGCACTCAAGGGCCTCGCGTACGACACGCTGCCCGTCAATATTCGGATCGGCGAACATCGCGCGACCGACTATGTGGCGAACGTGAATCCGTCGGCGTCGGTGCCCGCGCTGATCGACGGCGAGTTCAGCCTGGGCCAGTCGCTTGCGATCCTCGACTATCTCGACCGGAAATATCCCGAGCCTCGCCTCATTCCGCTGGAACCGGAACGGCGGGCGCGCGTGCTCGAACTGGCGACCGCGATTTCGTGCGACATCCATCCGATCAACAACCTGCGCGTCTTGCGTTATCTGGAAGTGGAGCTGAAAGTTACGCCGCAACAGAAAACGCAGTGGTATCGACACTGGGTTGCGGAGGGCATGGCCGCCGTCGAGCGTCTGCTCGAACGCAGCAACGAAGGCCCGTGGTGCTTCGGCACGCAGCCGACGCTGGCGGATGTGTGCCTCGTCCCGCAGATGGCCAACGCGTTGCGCATGGACTGCAGCCTGGGGGCGTACAAGCGCAGCCTGGCCGTCTATGAGCACGCATCGCAACACGCTGCATTCGTCGCCGCCCAGCCACAGCGTCAGCCCGATTACGTGGCTTGACATCAGGTTGTTGGCTCGAGAATGGCGCACGCGCCGTCCTCGAGCCCACTACCAACCTTGCCTTGGCTACTGCACGGGCGCGCTTCCGGGGCGCGCCACTCCATTCGCAGCGCCATCAGGCAGCCACCGCCTCAGGCCTTCCGACGCCCCTTTGCGGGACGTTCACGATTCACTCGCAACCGGAACTGGAACGTATCGCCCTTGAAATACAGGTATTCGAAGTCGACGGGGCGATCGTTGCTGTCGTGCGTCAGCCGTTCGACGCGAAGCACAGGCGCATCGCGTTTGATCTCGAGCGCGCGCGCGACAGGGGGGCGCGCGGGTATAGCGTTGATGCTCAGGTCTGCGCTGCCCAGGGCAATGCCGCAATCGTTCTCGAGCATGAGAAAAATGTCGCGCGTGGCGAGGTCGGCACGCATCAGCTTCTTGCCGAGAGGTTCGGGCAGGAACGTAATTTCGTAGGATGTCGGCTCGCGATTGAGCAGGCGCACACGATGAATCTCCGCCACCTTCTCACCCTCCTGAAGCATGAGCTTCGCGGCGACCTCGGCGTTGGCTGGAACGAAAGTGAAAGAGACCACGCGATTGACGATCTCGTGTCCTTCGCTCGACATGGCCTCGGCGAAGCCTTGCAGGGACGTGATGTTCTGCGCCGCTTTCGGCTGCGACACGAATGAGCCCTTGCCGTGCACCTTGAAGATCAGCCCTTCCTTCTGAAGATCGCCGAGCGCCTGCCGGATCGTGATGCGGCTCACCTCGAACATCGCCTGCAGTTCGCTCTCCGATGGCATGCGGCTATGCGGAGGGTACCTTCCGTCGAGGATACCGCTGCGCAGCGTATCTTTGATTTGCTGATAGAGCGGAACCGGCGAGTCGGGTTCGAAGGCGATCTGGCTTGTCTGCATGGTCGATGAGCGGGAGCACGGGGGATTCCACGATGCAGCTTTGGCGATGGAAGATTATACCGCTGCATATCTGCGTTGACGACCCGAAAACCCATCATGTCATGTCATGGGATGGCGTGTCATTTCAAGACCTCGTTTTTTGACGGCATTCGGTTTCGAGCATACGGCGTCACGCACCGACTTATGGCGAGAATGACTGATGCGTGTGCCAGGTCGCACCTGCATGAAGCGCACCGCCGAAAAAAAAGCCCGAGCGAACCGCGTTTCCACAATTGGCATCGTCCTTGCTTTAGACTACACGTCATGTCTTGTCATGACGAGTAGATGAGTGAAGCACTAACGGAGAGAAGATTGGACGCTTTGCCCGCCCTGATTGTCACCGCGACGGCCGCTTATGTTTCGACCAACGTCGATGGATATGCACTGCTGCTCGGATTTTTCAGTAACGAGCGTTATCGCGCGATGGAGATCGTCGCGGGGCAATTCCTCAGCATGGCGACACAGTTGGCGATATCGATTGCGGTCATGCGCTCGGGATGGGTGGCGCATTCGCCGTTGGTCGGTCTAGTCGGCGCCGTGCCGCTGCTGGCGGGGCTGAAGCGAATCGCACAATTGCGCCGGCGAGATGGGCCGCGAAATGAAAATGCGGTGTGCCGGGAGAGTCCGGGCCACGGAACGTTCGGGCGCGTAGCGACCGTGGCCGCTGTGACGACTTCCGGCGCGATCGACAACGTGATGGTTTATTCGAGCGTCATGATGGATCGCGCCCTGTCCCAGATGACGTTCATTGCGGGGGCGTTTGGATTGCTTACGGCATTGCTCTGTCTTTGCGCATTCTGGAGCGCAGGCTCCCGCTCGTCGATCCCGGCGTTGCAGTTCGCGGCGAGCCGCGTTGCGCCATTCATGGCGGTGGCTATCGGCGCGTCTTTGTTTATTCGCTTCCGTACGTTTCCGTGGATCTGTTCGCTTGCCTGATGCCGCGCAAGCTTGCACCAAGCCGGAACCGTTTCTGCACCGACAGCCTGCGCGCGCGCAATCGTGAGGCGCGACAGAGGCTGAAAGAAGGGCAAGTCGGCGGTGGTTGCCCCCGGTAAACGTTGGCATAGGGCTTGCATAGATTCGCCAACTTGTAATGACGAGTTATGTCCACGGAGGTCGTGTCGAAAGACAGACGATCGATGTCGACGGTTGATGTTTCTGGCTGGATCCCACGCGGGCGGAGCAGGGACCCGATTCATGTCACTCACTCTTAGGGTTACACCATGCGAATCAGAGCTTTGGTAGGCCGGGCGTTGAGCAGTGCCTCGCTCGTCGCAATCGGCGCCATGCCGGCGTTCGGAGGCGCCGCGCACGCGGAAACGATCGACATCGGCATCGGCACGCAAGACACCACGACGAACACAGTCACGGGCGGCATCGTCATCAAGCAGCTCCATCTGCTCGACAAATATTTGCCGCATACGGGAAAGTATAAGGATGTCACCTACAACGTGACCTGGCAAAACGCGACTTCCGGGCCGCCCATCACCAACGCCATGATTGCGCGCAAGTTGCAGATCGGCATGATGGGCGACTATCCGCTGCTCGTGAATGGGGCGACGGGGCACGCAACGAACAACGATACCGAACTCGTCGCGGTAATCGCCTATAACGCGCACGGCGGCGGCAACGGCATCGTCGTACCGAAAGATTCGCCTTACTACGATTTGAGCGATCTGAAAGGCAAGCGCGTGTCGGTGCCGTTCGGCTCCGCCGCCCACGGCATGCTGCTCGCCGCGTTGCAGAGCCGGCATCTGCCGAGCGACTACTTCGCGCTCGTGAACCAGTCGCCGGAAGTCGGCAGTACGAGCATCCAGGAAAAACGAATCGACGCTCATGCGGACTTCGTGCCGTTCGCCGAGTTGCTGCCCTATCGCGGCTTCGCGCGCAAGATCTTCGACGGTGCCGAGACGGGACAGCCGACGTTTCATGGCGTGGTGGTCCGCAAGGACTTCGGCCAGAAATATCCCGAGATCGTGACGGCTTACATCAGGGCTTTGATGGAAGCCGACGATTGGGTCCGCCGCGATCCGGAGCAGGCCGCGGAAAAGATTCAGTCGTGGACCAAGGTGGACAAGGAGGTAGCGTACATCTTCCTGGGACCGGGCGGCATCGATACGCTCGACCCAACCATCAAGCCACGCTGGGTCGCCGCGTTGAAGGCGGACTATGCGGTGCTCAAGAAGCTCGACATGGTGAAAGACCTCGATATCGACAAATGGGTGAACGACGCCTTCGTGCGCGAGGCTTTCAAGGCGTCCGGGCGCAATTACGACGCGCAGCTCGCGGACTTCTCCAACTATCAGGTGCAGGGCAACGACACGGTGTGCAACGCGCCGATCGGCGATCCGTCGCAGGCGGGACAGATCTGGGCCGAAGGCGGCAAGGTCGCCTCGTTCAGCTCCGCTGCATGCACGCTCGAAGGTGTGAACGCGTATCGCGCGCAAGGCAAGAAGGTCGACGCGGTCTATCTGATGGACAAGACGCTCGGCGTGAAGGTCTTTGCGGATGCCGCGTTTTATACGCTCGGCGCTGCAAATGGAAAAAGACCGGACATCGGATCGTTCATGCTCAAGCGCGATGCCGAGGCGAGCGCGAAGAATTCGGGCGAGACGGTCGTGAACTTTGCGCAGGCGTTGAGCGCGGTCGGTAAGGGAGGGAAGTGACATGGAAGGCTCCCTCGATCTCGAGATCAAGAACGGCGCATCGTCGTTGCCTGAAGAGAAACCGCCGGCCGCTGTGTCAAGTAACGGCGTCCGTAAGCAAGCCTCGGCGCCGAACGGTGCGCAAGCGGTCACCGTGAGGCTCGCATTCGCGATTGCTTCGCTCGGCGCGCCATTCCTGGTCTGGTATCTCGGCACGCGCTTTCGGGTCCAGTTCTATGTCCGCTTTCAGGACGTGCCGACGCCGCTCGACGTGTTTCATGCGGCAGTGCATGTCGCCGGGTCAAGCACGTTTTCGACGAACATCGGCAACAGCTTGCGACGCATCTTCCTGGGATTTTTCGTCGCACTGCTCTCGGGCGTCGGACTGGGCTTGGTGATCGGACGATATCGCATCGTGAAGCAGTTGCTCATGCCGGCGATCGAAGTGCTGAGGCCGATCCCGGCGATCGCCTGGGTGCCGTTGTCGATCATGCTATGGCCGACAACGGAGTCGTCGATCGTGTTCATCACGTTCATCGGCGCGTTCTATCCGATCCTGCTCAACACGGTAGATGGCGTGGAGTCGCTCGATGGCGTGCTGCTGCGCGCCGGCCGCTGTCTCGGCGCGAGCGAAGCCCAACTGTTCTGGCATGTGATCTTGCCAGGCGTCCTACCGAATATCTTCACGGGGCTGGCGGTAGGAATGGGGGTGGCCTGGGTGTCGCTCATCGCGGCCGAAATGATCGCGGGGCAGTACGGCGTCGGCTACTACACATGGGAAGCCTATTCGCTCGTCAACTATCCGGCGATCGTCCTCGGCATGATCACGATCGGCGCCCTTGGTCTCATCTGCAGCGGCGCAATCCGTCTCGTCGGGCAGTTCTCGATGCCATGGCTCGCATACGTCAACGGAGCGCGCAAATGAGCAACGCAAACAAAGGCCGCATCGAGTGCCGCAACGTCGGCGTCGTGTTCGGCTCGAGTAACGCCGAGACCGAAGCAGTCAAGGACGTATCGCTGACCGTCGAACCGCATGAGTTCGTTTCGTTGATCGGTCCGTCGGGCTGCGGCAAGTCCTCCTTGCTGAGCATCGCGGCGGGCTTTACGAAACCGACGCAAGGCACGGTCACGCTTGACGGCGTACTCGTCAAAAAGCCCGGCGCGGAACGCGGCGTGGTGTTTCAGCAGTATTCGTTGTTCCCTTGGCTGCGTGTGCGAGAGAACGTCGAGTTCGGCCTGAAGATGGCAGGCGTCTCGCGTGCCAAACGTGAAAGCACTGCCCGCACGCTGCTGGGCCTTGCGGGGCTGCTGACTTTCGAAAACCACTATCCGGATCAATTGTCGGGGGGCATGAAGCAGCGCATCGGCATCGTGCGCGCGCTTGCGGCCAACCCGCAGGTGTTGCTCATGGACGAGCCGTTCGGCGCGCTCGACACGCAAACGCGGACCGTCATGCAGGAGATCCTGACGAACATGTGGCAGCGCTTCCGGCTATCGGTGCTGTTCATCACACATGACATCGAGGAAGCCGTCTTCCTGTCGGACCGCATCTACGTGATGACGGCGCGGCCTGGCCGCATCAAGACCGAAATACGCGTGCCGCTGCCGCGTCCGCGTTCGGCAGCGATGCTGGATACGCCCGAATTCATCGAATTGGTGCATCGCCTCAAAGGCCTGATTCGCGAGGAATCGCTCGCCGCGATGGGATCCGAACTGGGACCGGGCGGCGTCGAGGGTTTCAGTATGGAGATGGGCCCGAACGGCGTCGAAGAGATGCTCTGATCCTGTCGAGCCAGCATTTGGCGCAGTAAGACACAACGCGAAAAGCGTCCCTAACCGAGGGCGGGGGATAACGTTCTCGATCCGATGGAGTTTTGCAATGAGCAAGAAACCGAACATCCTGTTCTTCCACGTCGACAATCTGGGTATGGGGGAACTCGGCTGCTACGGCGGCGGCAAACTGCGCGGCGCGGATACCAAGCGTATCGATGCCTTCTGCAAGGAGGGCACCAAGCTCACGCACTACGTGGTCGAGCCGCAATGCACGCCGACGCGTTCAGCGTTGATGACGGGCCGCTACCCGATCCGCTCCGGCAATCACACGATCGCGCTGGGCGGCAACGGCGGCGGCCTCGTGACCTGGGAGGTCACCATCGCCGAACTGCTCGCGCAGGGCGGATACAAGTCCTCGTGCCTCGGAAAATGGCACATCGGCGCGGAAGACGGGCGTTTTCCGACCGATCACGGTTTCGACGAATGGTATGGCCCATTGCGTACCTATGACGAGTGCATGTGGTTGGAGGATCCCCACTACGTGCCCGAGCGGGATGGCTACTCGCACATGCACGAGGGCTTCAAGGGCAAGGGCGCGAGGCCGCTGCTCGACGAGCAGCTCACGATGGAAACCAAGAAGACCTGCGACCTCGCGTACCAGAAGCGCGGACTCGACTTCATGCAGCGTTGCGTCAAAAACGACGAGCCGTTCTTTCTCTATTTCAATCACTCGCTGATGCACTTTCCGATGTCGCCGCGCGACGAGTTCGTCGGCAAGAGCACCAACGGTGAATGGGGCGATTGCCTGTTGATGCTCGATCACGATTTCGGCGTGCTGCTCGATGAACTCGACCGTCTCGGCGTGGCGGACGACACGATCGTCATCTTGTGCGGCGACAACGGCGCGGAGGACCATCTGGCAGGACGCGGCACCGGCGGATTCTTCGACGGCTCGTACTTCAGCTCGGCGGAGGGCGGCATCCGCACGCCGTTGCTGGCGCGCTGGCCGGGTCGCATTCCGGCGGGCGTAGAAAGCAACGAGATGGTCCATGTCACCGATCTCTTCACGACGCTGCTCAAGTTCGCGGGAAGCGACACGCCGAAGGACCGGCTCATCGATGGTAAGGATCAGACCGCGTTTTTCCTCGGTGAACAGGAGAGCTCGAACCGCGAGTCGTGCATGGTATGGCTCAAGGATGAGCTGCATGCAGTGAAGTGGAAAGACTTCAAGATCAACTTCAAGCGCCAGCAGCATTTTCACGACCCCGAGCTGCCGCTCGGCTTCGCGCGCATCACGCATCTGCAGGAAGATCCCAAGGAACGCGAGGCGGTCAATCAGCGCTACGTGCGGTGGTGGGTGATGCAGCACGCGCATCGCGTCGTGCGGGAGTTCGAGGACAGCGTGAAGCAGGAGGCGCTGATTCCGCCGGGCTCCGAGCTCGACTTCGTGCCGAAGTCGGTCTTCAACGCGTAACGCCATGGGCGCGCCGATCATGGACATCAAACCCGAGAAGCCCGCATGCTGCTGCTCCGCAAAAGCGGCGGCGCCTTCCATGAACGCTGCCCGCACCGAAGGCATGGTGTGGATCAGAGGCAGCGACTTCACGATGGGCTCCGATGTTTTTTATCGCGAGGAACGTCCGGCGCGGCGCGCCACTGCCCCCGATTTTTGGATCGACGCGCACCCGGTGACGAACGCGCAGTTCGCTGTTTTCGTCGAGGCGACCGGCTACGTCACGCTCGCGGAGCGGCAGCCCGACCCGGCGCTGTATCCCGACGCCGATCCGGCGCTTCTGTGCCCCGGCTCGCTGGTGTTCACGCAGCCGCAGTCGCGGGTGAGCCTGCACGACTTTCGGCAATGGTGGGCTTATGTGCCGGACGCGTGCTGGCGCCGCCCCCAAGGGCCGGACACCGATCTGGGCGGTCTCGCCGACCATCCGGTCGTGCATGTTTCGTTCGCGGATGCGAGCGCCTACGCGGCATGGGCAGGGAAGTCTCTGCCGAACGAGATCGAGTGGGAATATGCGGCCCGCGGCGGTCTCGATGGTGCGGCGTATCCCTGGGGCGATGAATTCGCGCCCGAGGGTCGGCAGATGGCGAATACGTGGCAAGGCGAATTTCCGTGGAGCAACGCTGTGCTCGACGGTTTTGAACGCACTTCGCCGGTGAAGTCGTTCCCGCCGAATGGTTATGGGCTTTACGACGTTGCGGGCAACGTGTGGGAGTGGACCGTGACCCGTTACGGCCAGCCGCCTGGCGTTGCGGATGTGAAGTCGTGCTGCATCCCGTCGACGGGCTCTCACGCTCCGGACGTGCGCAACGTGGTGAAGGGTGGATCGCATTTATGCGCGCCGGGCTATTGCCTGCGCTACCGGCCTGCGGCACGTCAGGGCCAGACGCTCGATACGTCGACCAGCCATATCGGCTTTCGATGCATCGTCCGGACGTGATCCGTTCGCGGCGCTCTACAGGCGATGACGTGTGCCGCGTCTTATGTCTCAAACAACCGAGTACCGATATGACACATCCTGTGAGCAGGATCGATTCGCCGCGCGCCGCGTCGCGCGTTGCATTGCCCGCGTCGCGCGCCGAACTGCAGCGCGAAATCCTCGCGGGCGTGGTGACGAGCCTCGCGCTGATCCCCGAGGTCATCTCCTTCTCGTTTATTTCGGGGGTCGAGCCGTATTCCGCGCTCTTTGCCTCTGTGGTGCTGCTTCTCGTTACGTCGCTGTTCGGGGGGCGGCCCGCGATGGTCACCGCGGCGGCGGGCTCGGTGGCGCTCGTCGTCGGCCCGATGGTTCGCGCGCATGGTGCGGGCTACATTTTGCCGGCGGTGCTGCTCGGCGGGATGGTCCAGGCGGCATTCGGCTTGATGGGCTTCTCGCGCATCGTGCGCTTCATTCCGCGCTCGGTGATGCTCGGCTTCGTCAACGCGCTGGGCATTCTGATTTTTTGTGCGCAACTGCCGCACGTGATCGACAAGCCATTCGAGGTCTATGTGGTCTTTGCGATCACGCTCGCTATCGTGCTGGTCGGCCCGCGATTCCTGCGATCCGTGCCTTCTCCGCTTATCGCGATCGTGGTCGCGACCGGCATTGCCGTCGGGCTGCAATGGAGCGTGCCGACGGTCAGCGGTGCTCATCCCGGTCGAGCGGATTTGCCGGGGCTCACGCCATGGACGGTGCCGTTCGACTTGAGTACGCTGAAGATCGTATGGCAGACCGCGACCAGCATCGCGTTCGTGGGGTTGCTGGAAACCTTGCTTACGGCCAAACTCGTCGACGAAATGACGCAGACGCGCTCCAACAAGGCGCGCGAATCCTGGGCGCTCGGGCTCGGCAATCTTTGTGCGGGCGCCTTCGGCGGGATTGCCGGTTGCGCGATGATCGGCCAGACGGTGGTGAACGTCGGTATCGGGGGCGCCCGCACGCGCGTCTCAACGCTCGCCGCCGCGTTCACACTGCTTTTGCTCATGACCGGGCTAAGTCCGGTCATGGCGCGTATCCCGACGGCCGCCCTTGCCGCCGTGATGATGGTTGTCGCGGTGAAGACCGTCGATTGGCACAGCTTGCGCCCCGCTACCTTAAAGCGGATGCCGATGATGGAAACGTCGGTGATGGTGGTCTCCGTGGCGTTGACCGTGTATACCGGCAATCTTGCTCTTGGGGTGATGGGCGGTGTGCTGCTGGCGATGGTGTTGTTCGCGCGCCGCGTCGCGCATGTGATCAGTACCACGCGCACCATGTCCGCCGACGGACAAAGCGTGCGTTACGAGGTGCACGGTCCGCTGTTCTTCGGCAGCAGCAACGACCTCGTGGACCGCTTCGAGTATGCGACCGATCCGCGCCTGGTCGTCATCGATTTCTCGAAGTCGCAGATCTGGGACGCATCGACGGTGGCCGCGCTCGATTCCATCCAGATGAAGTATCGGCAGCACGACGCCGCCGTCGTGTTCACCGGTCTCGATGAACGAAGTCGCGCGTTCCACGCACGACTCAGCGGTAATCTCAATGTCGGCTGAGGGGGCGCCACCCGACGGTTGGCGCTAGCACGCAAGTGCGAAATCAGGGGGCGAGCGCTTGATGGGTTCGATCGCAATCGACACGAGTTTCGCGACTTCCCCGCGAGTCGGGCGATCGTCCGACATCGTCCAGGCCGGACCAGTCCACTACGTATTACTACGTAGCAGCCCTAAGTAGTTATGCGCTTGCGGACGACGTACCGACCGCGAATACTACGCCCGTCAATCGCACCCGATTTGCATAAGGACAGGCCAGTTCCTCCAAAGCAAGCTCCGCGTTTGGCTCGATTCTTCCCACGATAGTTAAAAAAAGACAACGAATGTCGGCCCGTAGCTGCGGAACGCCGCTCTATTCCTCGTCAGCCCTAAGGAGATGGTATGGAGACCTCCAGCCCACCACGCCGCGCGTGGTTGCCGTTGATTTTGCTGTTGCCTTATTTCGCACTGCTATGGCTGCCGTTTTATAACGGCGCGCGTCCTTCGCTGCTCGGTTTTCCGTTCTTCTACTGGTACCAGTTTCTTTGGGTGCCCATCACTTCATTGCTGATGTACGCCGTCTACCGGAGCGCCAAATGACCGAGCCGACCGCGATCAACACCACCGCCCTCGCGATCTTCATCGTTTTCTTCGCGCTCATCACTGTGCTCGGCTTCGTCGCCGCGCGCTGGAAACGAGGCGACCTGACGCAATTGCATGAATGGGGACTCGGAGGACGCCAATTCGGCACTGTCATCTCTTGGTTCCTCGTAGGCGGCGATTTCTACACCGCTTATACGGTCATTGCCGTGCCCGCGCTCGTTTATTCGGTGGGTGCCTATGGCTTTTTCGCCTTGCCCTACACGATCATCGTCTATCCGTTCGTGTTCGCCGTCATGCCCAAGCTCTGGCAGGCGTGCCATAAAGGCAATCACATCACGGCGGCCGACTATGTCCAAGGCGTGTTCGGCGGCAAATGGTTCCCGGCAGCGATCGCGGTGACCGGCATCGTCGCCACGATGCCCTACATCGCGCTGCAGCTCGTCGGCATGCAAGTCGTCATCAAGAGCCTCGGCGTCACGGGTGAGTTGCCACTCATCGTCGCGTTCGTGATTCTCGCGCTCTATACGTATGCAAGCGGCCTGCGCGCGCCAGCGATGATCGCGTTCGTGAAGGACATCATGATCTACATCGTCGTGATAGTCGCGATCTGCTGGATTCCGGCCAAGCTCGGCGGCTACGGCGCGCTGTTCGACACTGCGGACAAGTACTTCACGGCCAAAGGCGGCGCAACAGGCATTTTGCTGAAGCCGTCGCAGTTCACGGCTTATGCGACGCTCGCGCTCGGCTCCGCACTGGCGGCGTTCATGTATCCGCACACGCTGACGGGCGTGCTCTCGTCGAGTTCCGCCGCCACGGTCAAGAAGAACGCGATTTTCCTGCCGGCCTATACGGTGCTGCTCGGCTTGATCGCGCTGCTCGGGTACATGGCGATCGCCGCGGGCGTGCACGTGAAGTCGCCGTCCGATGTGGTGCCGACGCTGTTCCTCACGCTGTTCCCGTCGTGGTTCGTGGGCTTTGCCGCCGCGGCCATCGCGATCAGTGCGCTGGTGCCGGCCGCGATCATGTCGATCGGTGCCGCGAACTTGTTCACGCGCAATCTTTACAAACCTTTGATTGCGCCGAACGCCACGCCTGAAAAGGAAGCTTCGAACGCCAAGCTCGTCTCGCTCGTCGTGAAGTTCGGCGCGCTGCTGTTCATCATCGCGCTGCCCACGCAATATGCGATCGATATGCAACTGCTCGGCGGCGTATGGATTCTGCAAATCTTCCCGGCCGTGGTGTTTTCGCTCTACACGCGTCGTCTGACGACGCCGGGCTTGTTCCTGGGTTGGCTCGCGGGTATCTCGCTCGGCACGATTCTCGCCGCGATGCAGGGTCTGAAGCCGGTGTACGCGCTGCATATCGCAGGCGCGACGTATCCGACTTATATCGGTTTGATCGCGCTGGTGGTCAACGTCGTCGTTACGGTCGCCGTGTCGGCAGTGACGGCAAAGAGCCGCATGGCGCAACCGAATATCGCCGCGCAGTAAGCGGCTCTGCCTCTCGCAGCATGCAGCGGCCATTGATCGACGATGGCCGTTTTTTTTCGTCGATCGCCACCGTCAGGGTGGCGACTGCGATGGCCTCGCAGCCCGCTACGGTTCGAGAATCTCTCTGATCCGCGAAAGCGCCTCGAGCGTGTGCAATAAATGCTCCCGCATGGCTGCCGACGCCTCTTCATTTCGTTCGCGCTCGAGCAGTTCGAGCACATGCAAATGCTGCTTTGCATGTTCGACGTACCGCTCGCGATGCTGCATCGATCGATAGGAAAGTAAGCGCCGCACGCGATTGACGCGCTTGATCGCATCGATGAAAAAGCTGTTGCCGGAGGCTTCCACCAGTGACTCATGAAAGCGCACACCGCGTTCGTGCAACTGATCGGCTGTGTCGGTTTCAATGCCGCCGGCGAGCAAATGTTTTTCGACGTCTCTACACCGTTGGAGCACTTTGCGTTCGAGCCGATAGCCCGGCTCGAGGAGCGCAGCGGGTTCCAACGCAAGACGCAAACGGTAGGACTTCAATAGACTGTCAGGCGTCGTCAGCATGGGGGAGAACTGCCACCCGTATCCAGGCTTACGTTCCGCCCAGCCTTCTTGCCCGATCCGCGCCATGACCGCGGTGAGCTGTGCACTCGTGAGCCCGTAGCGTGTGCGAATCAACTGCTCGGAGAACTCATCGGGCAGCTCGCCTTTCAACCGATCGTCGGCGATCTGAAAATAAACGCTCGTCACGAGATCGGCTTCGGCGAGACCCAGCTCTGCCACGACGTCCGCAAGCGGCTCGATGACAGCCTTCGCCACAAAGAAGCCGCGGTTCTTCTCGCGCGTCACGATACCTTTCTCGTGAAGCAGCGCGAGCGCCTCGTTCACAGGAGAGCGTGAAACCCGCAGTCGATCGGCCAGCATCTGCGCAGGCAGATGCACGCCGACATCGAGCCCTTCGGTCTTGATCAATTCAACGATTTGCGTCGCAATGGATCTGTCGATCATGGAATGATGCCCTTCGCGCTCCGTGGCGGCCTCGTCTCACGCTTTCTGCCTCGCCAAGCCATTGTGCAGGATCAGCGGGATGACACCTCCCGAGCGCAGCAACTCGCATTCGAGGCGCGTTTCGACGGCTGCCGTCGCTTCAATGGGCTGCACGCTTGCATTCGCGCGAACGATGCGCACCGGTACCTTGCAGCGAGGTGACAGCATATCAGCCGGCGCGTCGATTTCTAGTTTGTCGCCGCGTTGTAACCCCAGCGTGTGCGGGCTTGTGCCCGCCGCGAAACGCAGTGGCAGGATGCCCATGCCGATCAGGTTCGATCGATGAATGCGCTCGAAGCTGACCGCCAGCACGGCGCGGATGCCGAGCAATCGTTGCCCTTTGGCTGCCCAGTCGCGCGAGGAACCCGTTCCATACCGTTCGCCCGCTACGAGCACGACCGAGTCGCCATCTTGCCGGTAGCGCTGCGCGGCTTCGAAGAGGGGCATGACGTCGCCGCTTGGTACATGCAGCGTATGGGCGACCGGTAGGCCTGGAGCCAAACGATTGACGAGCGTTCGATTGAAGAAGGCCGCCCGAACCATCACTTCCCAGTTGCCGCGTCGCGATGCAAACACGTTCAGATCGTTGCGATCGTCGCCGCGAGAGACCAGGAAATCGGCGACATAGCTGTCCTTCGGAATCGCGCTCGCGGGTGAAATGTGGTCGGTCGTGACGTCGTCGCCAAGCACGAGCAGTGGAAAAGCACTATAGCGCCCCAACTGTGTCCCTTCGGTCGCCGATGCGAACGGTGGCCTGCGCAACGCCGTCGAAGTCGGGTCCCACGGGAACCGGGCGGCATCGGGCGCGTCCAGGTCGTGCCACGAGGGATTGGCGCTGGCGAGCGCGAACGCGCGTGGGTAGTCTTGTGGGTCCGCCGCTGCGGCAACGAGTTCCGCGACTTCCTCACGAGTCGGCCAGATGTCCCGCAAGTAGACGGGTTTGCCTTCACCGTTTTGCCCGATGGGCTCGCGGCCGAGGTCGATCTCGGCAGTGCCCGCGAGAGCGAAGGCGATGACGAGCGGCGGCGACATGATGAACCCGAGGTCGAGTTCAGGATGAATGCGGCCGGGGAAGTTGCGATTGCCCGACAGCATGGCGACGGGATAGACGCTTTTGTTTGCAATGGCGGCGCGGATTGATTCCGTGAGCGGCCCCGAATTGCCGATGCAGGTTGTGCAGCCGTACCCGACGATATCGAAGCCGACGGCCGACAAATCGTCAATCAGGTTGGCGCGTTCGAGGTATGCCGCCGCGGCAGGAGAACCCGGGCCCAGCGAGGTCTTGACCCACGCCGGCGGTTTGAGCCCCGTGGCTCGGGCCTTCCGAGCCAGCAGGCCCGCGGCGATAAGTAACGCGGGATCGGACGTGTTCGTGCAACTCGTGATCGCGGCGATCGCGACCGGATGCTTCGGCAAAACAGGGTGCGGTTGCGACGGTTCGAAGCCGAGCGTCAATAGCAACGCTTTGGTCTCGGAATAGGCGCGCAAGTCCTGCGGGCGGCGCGGGCCGGCGATATGCATGCCGATGCCGGCGAGGTCGATCTCGATCGTGCGCGTATAGCGAGGGGTGGCGTGAGGATCAAACCAAAGGCCTGTCCGTTGCGTGAACGCTTCGACGAGCCGCACCAATTGTGGAGAACGATGGGTCGACCGCAGATAGTCGAGCGTGCGTTGATCCACGGGAAAATAGCCGGTCGATGCGCCGTATTCGGGCGCCATATTGGCTACGACGGCTCGATCGCCCGCACTCAGGGTTGCCACACCGGGCCCGAAGAATTCGACGAACTCGCCCGATACGCCGATTGCACGAAGGCGTTGTGTGACGGTCAACGCGAGATCCGTCGCTAACACCCCAGCCTGTAGTGCACCGGTCAAACGCACGCCGATCACGTCGGGAATACGCTGCATGACCGGCATGCCGAACATGACCGTTTGTGCTTCCAGACCACCCACGCCCCACCCAAGCACGCCGATGCCATTGATCATTGGCGTATGGCTGTCCGTGCCGATCAGTGTATCGGGCACGGCCCATCGTTCGCCGTCACGCTCGAACGTCGTCACTACGGTCGCCAGTTGCTCGAGGTTGATCGTATGCATGATGCCCGTGCCGGGCGGATGGATACGAACGCCCTTGAGCGCCTTCGACGCCCAGCGCAGGAATCGATAGCGCTCGTCGTTGCGCCGCAGCTCCAGCTGCAGATTCAGCGGTGCGGCGTCGCGCTGCCCGAAGTATTCGACGGCGAGCGAGTGATCGACTGAGGAATCGACCGGCAGCACCGGATTGAGCAACGCAGGGTCGGCGCCGGCTTCGGCGAGCGCGTCTCGCATGGCGGCAATGTCGACGAGGGCGGGCGTGCTCGTCGTGTCATGCATGAGGACGCGATTGGGCTTAAAGGCAATCTCCGCTTCGCTCGTACCGCGAGCGATCCAGCCGCGAATGCCCTCGACGGCCTGCCGTCGTTCGTCGCCGTCGGTGTTCCGGACGACGTTCTCGAGCAACAGGCGTAGCACGACGGGCAAATCACGCAGCGTGTCGCCGAACCAGCCCGGCAGATCGACGTGGCGGTACGACTTGCCGTCGATGTCCAAGCTGGCTTCCGTGGGGTGATCGGTGTTTTCCATAACTGCATTGTTGCATTTTATAGCGTACAAATGCAATCTAGTGCAAACCCGGGACGCGTACGAAAGGAAGGACATCCATGTTTGCTTACGTCGGCTCGCGTACGACCCGCGAGCGAAACGCCCGAGGCGAGGGCATCAGCGTCTATCGGGTCGACGCCGAGACGGGGGCGCTCGAACGCGTCCAACTCTTGAGGAACCTTGTCAATCCATCGTTTCTTGCCATCAGCGCGAATGGCGAGCGACTCTACGCCGTGCATGGCGATCAAAGCGACATCAGTGCGTTCGGTGTGGACAAAGCGTCGGGTGAACTCACGTTTTTGAACCGGCAAAGCAGCCAGGGCAAGAATCCGGTCCACCTCGCTATCGACCCGTCAGGTCGCTATATCGTGGTTTCCAATCACATCGGCGCAAGCTTGGCAGTGCTGCCGATTGCGGCCGACGGATCGCTGCGGGAAGTGATGCAGCTTGTTCGTCTCGAAGGTCCCGTCGGCCCTCATCGTGTCGAGCAGCAACAGGCCAAGCCGCACTTCAATCGATTCGATCCCACCGGCAAGTTCGTGATCGTTCCGGACAAAGGTCTGGACCGCATCTTTTCGTTTCGTTTCGAGGATGGGCGGTTGAGGCCGGCCACGCCTGCGTTCGTCGCATCGCGGGAATCCGCCGGACCGCGACACGCGGCATTTCATCCGAACGGCGCGTTTATGTATGTCGTCAACGAGCTGGATTCGACCGTTACGGCATACCACTATGCGCATGAAAGCGGGGCGCTGACACCGTTGCAGGTCGTGTCCTCGCTGCCGGATACGTTCACGGGCAACAGCCGTGCCTCTGAAATCGAGGTCGATCGTGCGGGACGCTTTGTTTATGCGTCGAATCGAGGATGCGACAGCATCGCCGTGTTCCGGATCGATCGATCCACTGGCCATCTGAAGTTTAGCGGTGCCCAACCGACGGGCGGCCGCACGCCGCGGTTCATGACCTGTACGCCCGACGGCCGGTACATGTATGCGTTGAACGAAGACAGCGACAGCATCGTCGCGTTTTCGATCGATTCAACGACGGGCCAACTCGAGCCGACCGGGTTTTCTATCGAATCGGGTAGTCCCGTATGCATGGTGTTCTCGCAGCACCAGGCGTAATTCCGAATACTTGTTCCAAAGCGGCCGGCGGCATCCGCCGGCGGAGACACATATGCATGCAATGACTGCCATCGACGAACGAGCCACCGTGCGCAAAATCGGGTGGCGAATTATTCCGTTCGTCTTCGTTCTCTATATCGTTTCGTATCTGGATCGCGCCAACATCGGCTACGCGGCACTGCAAATGAACACGGAGCTCGCGCTGAGCAGCGAAGCCTTCGGCTTCGCCTCGGGCATCTTCTTCATTGGATACTTCCTGTTCGAGGTGCCCAGCAACGTGCTGCTGAACAAGTACGGCGCTCGCGTTTGGATCGCGCGAATCCTCATCACGTGGGGCATCGTGTCGATCGCTTCGGCATTTGTACAGAGTGCGAATCAGCTCTATGTCTTGCGCTTTTTGCTGGGCGTGGCCGAGGCGGGCTTCTTTCCAGGCATCATCGTTTATCTGACGTATTGGTTCCGCGCCAAAGAACTCGCGACGACGGTTGCCCTGTTTACGGCGGCAATTCCGATCTCGTACGTAATCGGCGCTCCGTTGAGCACATGGGTCATGGACAACGTTCATTGGTTCGCCTGGAGCGGGTGGCGATGGATGTTGGTGCTCGAAGGCGTGCCGGCCTTGATCGGCGGTTTCATGTGTTTTACGTACCTAACGAACCGTCCGCAAGACGCGAAATGGCTCGAGCCGAAAGAGCGGGACTGGCTGCTGAACGAGTTGGAAAACGATAGAAAGGCATGTCCAAACGCCAAGCATTTCGGTTCGCTGAAGGCGATGGCCAATCCGAAAGTTCTGTACCTGTCGTTCATCTACTTCGTTTATCAATGCGGCAGTCTTGGCGTCGGGTACTGGATGCCGCAGATCATCAAAGGTTTTTCGAAGTCGCTCAGTCACACGGAGGTCGGGCTCATTGCCATCGTGCCGTACTTGTTCGCGACGATCGTCATGGTCTGGTGGTCGCGCAGTTCGGACCGCCGCAACGAGCGGCGTCTGCATTCGGCCATTCCCCTGGCGGTCTCCGCGGTGGCATTGCTGGGCGCGGGGCTGTCGACGAATCCGTACGTGTCCATCACGATGATCAGCCTGAGCCTCGCGGGGCTCTACGCATTCAAGTCACCGTTCTGGGCGCTGCCGACGCTGTTTCTTACCCGTTCCACAGCGGCGGTGTCGATCGCAGTCATCAATTCCGTCGGGAATCTGGGCGGCTTCGTCGGACCGTTTGCGATCGGCTACATCAAGGGCTCGGGGCACAGCGCAACCCATGGGCTGCTGTTCCTCGCTGCATTGCTGGTTGCCTCGTTCCTGATGACGTTCTTTATCCGCGTTGACGAGCGGAACACGGTCGAGACCACCGGCGCCGTTGCCAATCACAGTCACTAACAGAGACAAAAAATGATGAAGCAATCAAAGAAGCGTGTGTTTTGCATTGCCGCCGCGCTGTTGAGTGCGCTCGCGCTGGGCAACGCCCGGGCGGATGATGCACAACCTCTTTCCATCATGGTGGGGGGCATCTCGAAGTTCATCTATTTGCCCGTGAAGCTTGCAGATCAATTGGGCTATTTTAAGGACGAGAAACTCAATGTGGAACTTCTTTCACAACCGTCGGGCGTCGATGCCGAAAACGAGTTGCTCTCCGGCGCGGTGCAAGCCGTTGCAGGCGCCTATGACCATACGATCGACCTGCAGAGCAAAGGCAAGGAAGTGCGGTCGATCGTGACCTTCCTCCAGGTTCCGGGCGAGGTGGAGGTCGTGTCGAAGTCCTCACCGATGAAGAGCATGGCCGATGCAAAGGGTAAGACACTGGGCGTCACGGGTTTGGGATCGTCGACAGACTTCCTGACGCGATACATGGCGCTGAAAAGCGGTGTCGTACAACAGCAGTATTCGACGCTGCCAGTTGGCGCTGACAACTCGTTCATCGCCGCTGTTCGTCAGCACCGCATCGATGCGGGCATGACGACAGAGCCCACGGTATCGCGATTGCTTGAACAGGGCGACGCTTCCGTCATGGTCGATTTGCGTACGGTGGACGGAACCCGCGAAGCGCTCGGCGGGATTTATCCATTCACGGGCTTATACGTGGATGCGCGCTGGTTGGCATCGCATCAGCAGCAGGCGGCGGCATTGGCGCGCGCGATGGTCCGAACGATGCAATACATCCATTCTCATTCCGCGGAAGAGATTGCGGACAAAATGCCGAAGGACTACTACGGCGGCGACAAGGCACTGTATGTACGGGCCTTGAAATCGACGATGTCGATGTACACAGCCGATGGCAAGATGCCGACGGGTGGACCGGAGAACGTTCTTCGAGTCCTCTCGACGATCAATCCCGCGGTCAAGGGCAAACATATCGACCTGAGCAGGACGTACACGAACGAGTACGTCGGGCTCGCGGTGGCGAAGTAAGGCCGCCGCTGTCCGGGCAGGGCGCGTGCGTCACTCGACGCGCTTACTCCGAACAGATTGCCTCATTCGCTTCATCGCAGGCGCGCTAACCAGCGCGAAGCGCAGAGCGCAAGTCATCGAACGCCTTCTCGATGCGCTTGGTCAACGCTCCCTTTCCGCCTTCGTCGATCCATTCGTCGATCGCCACCCGGAACGCGCCGACGCCGGCCATGGCTGCCATTCTAAGCGGTCCGCGCCGGCTACGGCCCGGCCAGAGCCGACACAGCGACTCGAATGCGGAGTGCTCGATGTGTGTGTACTTCGCTTGATTGGCGGCGCGCAACTGGTCGCTCGAGCGAAGCACTTGGGCGATGCCGATCGCGGTGTCCGTGTCGAAATACGAAGCCAGCTTCCGAAGGGCGCCGCACAACGCCTCTAGCGGCGATTGATCCGTCGAAGCCTCCAGCACGGCGTCGCGCACCGCGTCGCCCATTCCCGTCTGCCACGCGAGCAGTATTTCGTCTTTCGATTTGAAGTAGTGGAAAAAGGTGCGCCGGGAGATGCCAGCGGCAGCGGCAATGTCGTCGAGCGTGGTCGCTTCGTAACCGGCGGCGAGAAAAAGATCGAGCCCGACCTGCGTAATCCGCTGCAGGGTATCGCGGCGCTTGCTTTCACGCAGCCCCTCCGGCTGCCATTCGTTCGGTTCGACAGTTTTGGTCTGCATAGGCGCCATCGTAGCAGACGGCCTGCATCGCTTGCAATATTGCACTTAGTGAATTATTGTAATGCACTCAGTGCAAATTTAGAGGTATGCATGAATCGACTTCAATTCGATCGCTACGGCAACGCCGACACGATGCACATCGGGCGATGCGCCGTGCCGCAGCCTCGGGCGGGGCAAGTGGCTGTTCGTGTGAGGGCCGCAGCCATCAATCCGCTGGACTGGAAGCAACGCGAAGGCGCCATGCGGCTCGTCATGGATAGGCGATTTCCCAAGGGCATGGGGTCCGACTTTTCGGGCGTTGTCGTCGCGCTGGGCGAGGGCGTTGCCGCCTTCCGCGTGGGCGATGAAGTGCTGGGCACCATGGCGATCAAACATCCCGGGGCGTTCGCCGAGGTGCTGGTCACGGCTGAGGGCAATCTCGTGAAGAAGCCCTCGCAACTTTCGTTCGAAGCAGCGGCGTGTCTGCCGATCCCCTGTGCGACGGCATGGGCGGCGCTGCTGCTGAAGGGGCGGGTGTCGCGCGGTACCCGCGTGCTGATCAACGGATGCACCGGGGCAGTCGGCCTAATGGCGGTGCAACTGGCTATCGCTCGAGGTGCGCGAGTGGCGGGCACGTGTAGCCAAGCGTCGATGGAGCGTGCTCGTGCGGCGGGCCTGGAGTCGGTCTTCGACTATACCGATGCGAGTGCGTGGGGTGCTGCCGGACCATTCGATGTGATTTTCGATACTGCGGGCACGCTGAACCTGGGGCTCGGTCTGTCAATGCTCAATCGGGGAGGCGTCTTCGCGGACATCAATCCGACACCGCGGCGGCTTTTGCGCGGCCTGCTGACGCGCCGCTACAAATTGGTGTTTGCCACGATGGCGACCCGACATCTCGCCGCAATCGCTGAACTCGCGGCGCAAGGCATTTTGAAACCCACCATCGGACTCGAAAGGGCATTTTCGCAGGCCGTGGAGACGGTTGCGGCAGTCGAGGGAGGGCTACGCGTGCCGGGCAGGGTGGTGTTGACTTTCTAGTGGGCGCGGCGGACACCGAGCCTCGGCATCGTCGCCGTGATGGATCCATTTCACCCCGAAGACGGCTCGTTAAACAGGCTCTGGCATCCGCGAAAACGTGTAATGCTATGCTGTTTTGGCGAGCTTGATCGCGCGTTCAGGGCATGCCGTCACGCAAAGACCGCAGGAGCGGCAGGCATGTGCGTTCGGCGTGTAGGCGACTTTCATTCCATGCACGCGTAGCTTGAGGCGATGCATCAAATCGAGGCTGAGATAATCGGCCTCATCGATACGCCGGACCTCGAACACATTCTCCGGGCAGACCTCCAGGCAATCGCCTTTCCCTTCGCAACGTTTCAGGTCGACGACTGGCGCAATCCGGCCCGGCTCCTGTTTGCAGCCGCGCATCGAGTTCTGGGGCATGTTCAATCCTCCGTGTGCTGCGTATGGCGCGAGCGCCACAGTGTCTGAACATGCTCCCGTTCCTCGGGCGTCATCGCTTCCCATTTGCGCCAATGACGCCGTGCGTGCCAGCCGCCGTGTCCGCGGAATCCGCCAAAGAGGATGCGGCTCAAAACGAGCAAGCCCAACGCATGGGCGAAGTCGATCGCACGTGCGCCAACGAACAGGCCAGGAATCACCCAATTCCATAGCGTCATGACGACCCACCCAAGCACGCCAATGGCGACGACCCCAAGCAGCGCTTTACCGGCACATCTGATTCTGAAATTCATCCGTTGACTCCTCTAAATATCCAGTTCGTCATAAATGACCTGCAGTCGGGCGCGCAGATGCAGAACCGCATAGCGTTTGCGCGCGAGCAGCGTATTGAGCGGCACACCGCTTTGCGCCACCATTTCCTTGAAGGGGCGCCCGTCAAGCTCGTGGGCGATAAATACCTCACGTTGATTCGGCGGCAACTCATCGAGCGCATCCTGCAAGGCCTCGAGCAATAGAGCGCGAGCGTAGAGCGCTTCGGGACCCGCATCGTGCGCTGGCAGCGCGAGGTCGAGGCGATACTCACTATCGGCATCGTCCTCGGCCTCGAACGGATCAGTCAGTGGCTGCTCTCTTTTCTTGCGAAAGCGATCGATGATGCGGTTGCGTGCGGCACGGAAAAGCCACGCACTAGCCTGTTCAATCGGAGCAGGAAGCCTGTAAGCCCGAACGAATTCGTGGAAGACATCCTGCAAGATATCCTCGGCATCATCCGGGTCGCGTATTCGACGCCGGATGAAATTGACGAGCCTCGTGCGCTCACGCACCACCGTTGCGGTGATGTCGTTGTCTCGGTCGGTCATCGGGTACGAGGTGGGTGGCGGTTCCATGCGCCTGAAGACGTTTCAGGAGCGCAAATATTGTGGTGAGCGCCAAAAAATGTTCTCTTGCGCGACTGCCGGTTCATTCGTCGCACGACCGATATTGCACGTCGAACCGCCGCGCCGATGCGAGCCGTTATCCCAGACAACGGTCCTGTTACCGCTCAGGGCAGAAAGCCACGGCGCTGCCGCGTCCACCTGTGTTGACTTCACCGCGACAAAAACCAGGTCGAACGTGTTTTCGACCTCAGCCGGATTGGTTCGCACAGGCCCCGGCACCGCGATGCGACCGCCGTCGAAGCGGAGCTCGAGGTGTTCGTGCGCTGAACGGCCGCAAATGGTCGGTGTTCGTCCGACCTCATGAAGGACCGCCGCCACGGTCGTGCCGATTGCACCCGGCCCAACGAGGGCGATCGTTGGGTTTTCCGACATCGTCATTACGTCCCTCCCGATCGTCTGTGCTGGTTCGACTGCGTGCAGCCCCTACGCATCATCTCGCAATTTCGCAGGCGGCGTGGCTGCGCAGACGGGCATTACGTCGCCGTCGGCGTATGCCACCTGAGCTGAGCGGCGATCCGCTCGGGAGGGCACCGTCGAGATCGTCAGGCAGATAGATGAAGAGACACTCCGCCTCGTTGGGCCGAGGCGTAGGCTGCATCCATGACTTGCATCATCCGCTCCGCATCGCGCAACGATGCAATCGGCTTTGCGCCAGTCTGACTTTCAGCGAGGACGCGCTTGACGAACAACGGATAGTAGACGTCGGTCTCAAGCTGAAGGCGGCGGCTGCGCGTGCCCGCGGCAAGATTATTTCTGTCGCGGATCTCGATTCGGTCCGGACCAGACTTCGCGTACATGCGGTCCGAAGCGAGAGTGAAGGAAAATTCGCGCTGCTCGTCGGCGGTACTGGGAAAGCTGTATCCCGTCTCCACCAGGCCGATCACGCCGTCTTCGGTTTGCATGGTCACCAGCGAATAATCTTCTACGGCACCTCCATGCGTTCTCGAGTTCATGACGGCGGAGACACGGGCAACCTCTTTGCCGGTGAGCAATCTAAACAAGTCGATGAAGTGTGTCGCCAGGTTGATCGTCGATCCGCCGCCGGAATATGCCGGGTCGATTGCCCAACCGGAGCCTGCGGCTTCGTATCGACTGGGCGGCCCGGCAATAAAGCGAAACGACATGTAATTAAAGTCTGATGGTATGCGCCCCTCCGCTTCTTCGAGTGAGCGGAGCAGCTCGCTCATCCGGAAGATCAGCGGCACCGCGCAATAAAGATTCGCTTCCTCGGTCAGTGTGCGAAGCCGGGTGACTTGGGACATGTTGACGCCGCACGGCTTTTCCAACGCGAACGGAATGTTCCGCGCGATTACGGCCTCGGCGAGCGCCGGCATTTCGGAATGCCGCCCGAACACAAACGCGAAATCGACCTCCTCGCGCTCAAGCAACTCGTAGGCGGACGAGTACAACTTGCTTCCGAATCGTGCGGCAATCGCCTCGCCCTTCACGTGCTCCGCGTCAGACAGGGCAACCACCTCGATCCCGGGCGCTTCAAGCGCATCGAGATACAGAGGGACATGCCAATGACTGGCCTCCAACAAGGCGACCTTCATACATATTTTCCTTCGTGCGCTTTTGCCTCGGTGCTCATTTCAGGCTCTCGCTGCTTGTCAGACGGCCATCGGGGCGGTAGTCGAACCCAAGAAAGCGCAGCGCGTACAAAGCCTGTCCCTGGTGCATTGGACCGCCGTCCTGGGTACGGCATTCACGTGCCTGAGCAGCTCGGAGAAGCGGCGTCGGCTCGGGCGTATTAACGATGTCTACGACGATGGTGCCGGGTTCGAGCCGCTGCGGGTCGACCGGCATGGCATCGTTCGCGTTCATGCCGAGCGGGGTGGCATTGATCACGACCTCGAAGCCATGCGGATCCGCTGGCCCTGAACGCGTAGCACAACCGGTTTCAGCGGCAACAGACGCCGCAAGATCGTTGGCGCGGTGCTCGTCGACATCGGAGATGGTCAGCTTGCTAGCGCCTGCGGAAGCGACGGCAAATGCGATCGCTCTACCTGCGCCTCCTGCGCCGACGAGAAGCACCGACTTATTCGCCGGATGGTGACCTTCCCATTCCATCCCAAGAACGCAGCCGACGCCATCGGATATCGTGCCGACCCAGCGTCCATCTGCTTGGCAGCGGATGACATTGAGCGCGCCGGCTTGGCGAGCAGTCGAGGTCAGCTCATCGACGAAGGTGAGCATTCGTTGCTTATGAGGCATCGTGACCAGCATGCCGGACAGATTGCCGATCGCTCTTGCGCCCGTAACGAAGGCGGATAGATCGTCCGCCTTAATACAGAAAGGAACGCAAACTGCGTCGGCGCGCTGTTCGACAAACAGTTGGTTCAACAATCGTGGCGACTTCGCCGTGCTGAGCGGGTCGCCTACCAACCCAAAGAGTCGCGTCGTGCCCGAGATATGGGGTTCCATTGCGGCTTGATGTTCAATGTAAAACGAAAGTCAATTCAAGCACATTCGAAACGGCGTAGCGCTACGAAGTGCACGTTTGCATGCGGCGTCCAACTTGCGTTGACCCAACGCGGTCGATACGCCGAGTAGGCGGCCGGCGGCGGGTTAGGACCGCAACACTTTTTTCGCAAACTGCGGTTCGTCGACATCCTTGCTCGTCGCGGCGATGGCCTCACTGCGCAGGCGTTCATATTCGGCCTCGGGTACAGGAATCGCGTTGCGGTCTCCCAGCTCAGCAAGGCGAATGCGATACGTTTCTCGGGTGGTGAACGCGGCAAACGCGGCGACGAGACAAATGCCGAAGGTGAGACAGCCGATCTTCAACGGGATGTTGGAGGACCCCGGGGGCGCGACTGCGACGAAAAGCGACGGCAGCAGGGCACACAAAGTCGTCCCCACGTTTTGTCCGATTGCCATGCCGCAGACACGCACGCGCGTGCGGAACAGTTCGGGGAAAAGACTCGGGAACACGCCGTTGAAGCCTTGGTAAGCGACGCCCCACATGAGCAATGAGAAGACGAGTGAGAGCCAGATGCTATGAATGCTGATGGCGTACAGGTAGCCGAAAGCGAAGATTCCGGAGCTGACAACGCCGACGATAACGGGGGGCCTGCGACCGATCTTGTCAGAGAGGTTGCCGACGAGTGGGATCAGTATTACGGAGCACAGGTTGCCGAGGACCGGTACCCACAGAAAGACGCTGGCAGGAAACCCAATACCGTACGCCGGCTGGACTGCATAGGTCGCGCCGAACACAGTCGCGAGGAGCGCGGTGACCGCGGCAAGCGCCATGCCGACAACGCGCAAGACGTCGCCCCAACTCTGGCGAAGGACTTCGACGACCGGCGAAGGCGGAACTTCTCCGTGTGCCTGCTCTTCCGCAAAAGCTGGCGTCTCGTCGACCTCGCGCCGAATGATGTAGCCCACGATGATCACGACGATGCTCAGCAGGAACGGGATGCGCCACCCCCAGGCAGCAAACTGATCCTTCGGCATGAAGTGCGCGAGCGGCAAGAAGACGGCTGCCGCGAGGAGTTGCCCCGCCTGCACCCCCTGGAGAGTAAAGCTCGCAAAGTACCCGCGTCGTCCGAACGGCGCATGTTCGAGAATCATCGAGCTCGCGCCGGACATCTCTCCCGCGACCGCGAATCCCTGAATGAGCCGCAGGATGACGAGCAGCACGGGCGCCCAGATGCCGATCTGCTTGTAGGTGGGCAAGAGGCCGACACACATCGTTGCGGCACCCATCAGGAGCATGCAGAAGATCAGCACCGTCTTGCGGCCATGACGGTCGCCGACGTGCCCGAGCACCATCGCCCCTATCGGACGGGCCACGTAGCCGACGCCGAAGGTGGCCAGTGACGCGACGATGCCTACCGTTGGATTGCCGGACGGAAAGAAGAGTTGCGGGAACAGCAATGACGCCGCGGTCGCGTAGATGAAAAAGTCGTAGTACTCGAGCGCCGAGCCGATCCAACCACTGGCTGCTGCGACCTTCGACTGGCGCTTGCCGTGGGGCTTGGCCGATGCTTTTGCGTTCATGCCTGTCTCCATGTAATTGACTTTCCGGTGCCATTCTTTTATTGTTGTAACATCGTTCCAATAGGAAGGATGTTACCCACATTATGAGAGTTGTCAAGGGAGCAGTGGACCGGTCGCTCCAAGCGATCGAGTTGCTCGCACGTGAGGCGCGCTGGATGCGTATGTCGGACATCGCCGCCGAACTCGAGCTGGAAAAAGGCCCCGCGCATCGAGTACTGGCACAGTTGTGCGAGCAAGGCTGGGCTGAACAAGACGAAAGCACGTCGCAATATCGTCTGACCCTGAAGCTTTCCCTGTTGGGTCAGCGGTACTTGCATGGCCTCGGCTTGCCGGGCCTGGTGCAGCCGATCCTCGATGACGTGGCGGCGCAGTGCCGCGAGCTGGTTCGGCTAACCGTCGCAAGTGAAGGAACGCTCGCGTGGCTGGCGTCCTCTCAAGGCGCAGCCCCGGGCCTCATGTATTCGCCGTCCATGGATAGCCCTATCACCTTGCATGCAACGGCGAACGGGAAAGCGTGGCTCGCGTCGATGCCGAACGACGTGGCGATCGAATGTGCATTGCGTGGTGGACTTGGAAAAGCCGCCGCCAGCGCATATGGGCCCAAAGCGATCGCCAGCGTCGAACAGTTGATCCCCGAGCTGGAGCTCACCCGACAGCGCGGCTATGGGCTTGTTGTAGAGGAGGCGGAGCCGGGCGTTGCCGCGTTGGCGGTGGCTGTGCGATCGCTGGCCGACAATACGGTGGTCGGCACGATGAGCATCGCTGGACCGGTGATGCGAGTTCGGCCCGAGCGCTACGACGACTTCCACGCGTTATTGAAAGAAGCGGCTTCGAAGCTGGGTGCGGTATGGCCGCGTCAAAGCGTTGGCGCGAACGTAAGCGAGGCGGCGTGAATATGACAGCCGCGCCGCAGGCCGCTGAGGCCATCGCCAGTCGGCGTGAACAGGCAGCAAGTATTCTTGTGACAGCGCGCCAAAAAGGCATGCTCCTAGAGGGTCTGCCAGTCGAGGTGCTGCCCGCGAATCTGGACGACGGTTTCGCAATCCAGCAAGAGGTCAGCCATCAGCTAGGGCGGCGGATCGTCGCATGGAAATGTGCGCTTCCGCAGCCGGGCAAAGTCATCGCAGCGCCGATCCATGACGTTGATATTCATCGAGGCGATGTATGTCGCATCAGTGCGCCTGCGCGCGCCTCTGTGAGGGCGGAGCCGGAACTGGCCTGTCTACTGAACCGCGACCTGCCGCCGCGGCGCGAAGCTTATGGCGAAGCTGAAGTGCTCGACGCTCTTGGGAACACGCACCTCGCGCTCGAATTGCTAGGCAGTCGTTACTCGCATCCCGAAAGGCTGTCGTTCCCTGAACTACTGGCAGACGGCCTGTTCAATGCCGGCCTTGTCGTTGGACCCCGCGTTCGCTTACCCGATGGTGCCACGCCGGCCGATCTCCCTGTGGAATTCGACCTCAGTCTGGCTCGCCTCGGGGAAAAAGCGGTCACGTTCACGGGGCGCCACCCCGATCGGGGCATGCTCGCGCCGATTGTGTGGCTCGCCAATTTCCTTCGCGTCCGCGGCGTCGGGCTGCATGCCGGCCAAGCTGTGATCACCGGGTCTTACGCGGGCGTTCTCGAGTTGCCAGTGGGTCGAGAGTTGCATATCGGCTTCGGCGAGCTCGGCACATTGCCGATTACCTTTTTGTCTTGTTAGGAGTACTACATGCGTCTCGTCCGTTTTGGCCAGCCTGGTCATGAGCACCCCGGTATTATCGATTCGAGCGGCGCGATCCGAGATCTGACCGGCATCGTGGACGACATCGATGGAACGACGATCACGCCAGTCGCCCTTGCAAGGCTGCGCGAACTCGATCTGGATCGTCTACCCGTCGTTGATGCGGGGACGCGTCTCGGCGCCTGCATCGGCAATGTCCGTAATCTCGTGTGCATTGGTCTGAACTACTCCGATCATGCTGCCGAAACCGACACGCCGATCCCTCGGGAACCTGTGGTGTTCAACAAGCATACGGGCTCCATCAGCGGCCCCAACGATCCGGTCGTCTTGCCCGTAGACGCACAAAAGCTCGATTGGGAGGTAGAACTCGGCGTCGTAATCGGCAAACCCGCGTGGCAAGTCGACGAAGCCGATGCGCTGGACCATGTGGCGGGTTACTGCCTTGCAAACGATGTTTCGGAACGCGCGTATCAGCTCGAACGCGAAGGGCAGTGGACCAAGGGTAAAAGCGGATTTTCGTTCGCTCCGCTGGGTCCGTGGCTGCTGACACGCGACGAAGTTCCCGATCCGCAGGTGCTCGACCTTTGGCTTGACGTGAACGGTACTCGCCGTCAGACCGGCAACACACGCACCATGATCTTCAACGTCGCGCACATCGTGGCGTATCTCAGCCGTTTCATGCCATTGATGGCTGGCGATGTGATCATTACGGGCACGCCTCCCGGCGTGGGCCTCGGTCAGAAGCCGCCTGTCTTCCTGAAAGCAGGCGACACCATGACGCTCGGCGGCAGCGGGCTCGGTGTGCAGACACAAACGGTTGTCCAGTACGCGGACGCGCTTGGCGCAGCCTGGGGCCGCGGCGAGTATCCATCAGCGCTTCAAGACGATTCGATTTATCAGAGGGAGGAGATATGAGTCTTTCGGGAACGGGCGTCGTCGCAATCTGGCATGACCTGCTGCCGGAAGCGAAGGACGAATTTTACGAGTGGCACAACCGCGAGCACATGCCCGAACGCGCCGGCATCCCCGGGTTCAGGCGCGGGCGGCGCTTCATAGCACTGGATGCAGGCCCCGAGTACTTCAATCTCTACGAGGCCGACACCGTCGAGGTGCTTGGCGCGCAAGATTACCTTTCTCGGCTGAACACGCCGACGCCGTGGACCAAGCAGGTCGTTGCCTCTTTCCGGAGCGTGGCACGCTCGATCTGCCACGTCGCCTATTCGGACGGCGTTGGGCAGGGGGCCTATCTCACGACCGTGCGCTTCGACGTGCCATCGGATGCACGGGCAGAGGTCGTGAAGGGTTTGCGTCAGCGCGTCCTGCCGCCCCTCGTCGACCTACCCGGTATCACGGGCGTGCACCTGTGCCTTGCAGACGAAGCGATCAGCAAGGTGGAAACGGCGGAAAAGAAGGCGCGTTCGGAGGGCACCAGGATACCGACATGGATCGTGCTGGTCGAAGGGTGCCGGGCAGGCAATGTCCGTTCAGCTGCTGACCGCTTTGTTTCGGGACTTGCGGCATTGCCCGGAGCGGGCGCGACAGCGCCAGATACGACTCTCTATCAACTTGAGTACACGCGCTGCAAGACGCCTTGGAGCGCTGGCTGACAGATCGCAGGTATGGCGAAAGCGGATGCGATCATCGCGTCCCTTTCTCCCGTTCGCACCACCGCGATCGCCGTTAATCGCTTGCGCCTTGCGGTAACCCTGCATGTCCGCCAGCTCCGGCCGGAGCGGCGGGCACAGGGGCAGGAGCAGCAGCGGCGGGAGCAGAAGCTGCAGCATCAGCGGCAGGACCCGAGGCGGCAGCGGCGGGCGGCGCTTCGAGAGAAGCAGCGCTCGAAGTGGCGGCCGCGTCCGACGCGGGGGGGGCCGCAGATTCATCGCTGCTCTTGCTGCATGCGGCGAAGGCCGTAGCCGCCAGCAGCGACGCTATTACGAGGGATGTCTTCAAGATCACGTCCTTCTATGGTTAAAGAAGAGTTCGGAACCTCGGCAACGGCTTATCGCGGAACGAGAACTCGGTTGCCCGGGAGAGGACTCGCGCTTTATGACTAAATGAATGATTGAAAAGGGAATTATAGCGGCCTAGTGTAGCAAGATAGCGGCCGGGCACGCACCGATGTACCAGTTCGGACCGACCAAGCGCTCTCCGGCGAACGTTGTAGGCCGATCGCTACGTGAAATGAGGATACGTGCCACTGCTTATGCGTATTACTATTTAACCGCGAGTTTCTGAACCCCCATTCCCATTACATGATGCCGCACACGCTATTCGGCGCCGGGAGCATCGCCTTGCCATATCGTCCTTGCGAGACATCTCGACCAATGCTGACTGCGTTCGGACAGAATTTGTATTTTGCCGATGGGCCAGCTGTATCGTTCTATGGATTTCCATACCCGACCCGCATGGCGGTCGTGCGGCTCTCGTCGGGGAAGACGTGGGTGTGGTCTCCAATCGCGCTGACGGAAGATTTAGCCGTCGCCGTAGAGGCAGTCGGGCCGGTCGCGCATATCGTCTCACCGAACAAACTGCATCATCTCGCGCTCTCGGCGTGGAAGATGCGCTGGCCTGCAGCGAGCATCCATGCCCCTCCGGGGCTCGTTCGAAAAATGAAGGGGTTTCGCTTCGATGCCGAACTTGGCGACGAGCCGGACCGACAATGGATCGACGACATCGATCAAGTTGTGTTTCGCGGATCGTTTGCCATGGAAGAAGTAGTGTTCTTCCATCGCGTATCACGCACCGCCATCTTCGGCGACCTGATCCAACGCTTTCCCGAGGAGGTGGCCACAGGGTGGAAAGGCATACTCCTGCGGCTTGACGACCTCGTCGGACCGCACGGCAGCACGCCGCGCGAATGGCGACTGAGTTTTCTCTCGCGTGATGCCGCGCGCGCCGCTCGCCAAAGAGTGCTCGATTGGAAGCCCGAGCGCCTTCTGATCGCTCATGGCCAATGCGCAGACAGTGGGGCAACGCATGTCATTGCTGAGGCGTTGCGCTGGATTTGATAGCGTTGGCAGCGCGGCGGTAGAAAATTGCTCATGTGCCAGCAACAACAGAGCATTCGCGTGGTTTGGCCTGCGTGAACAGCGATCCAGGCCTCCCGTTACCGTGTAGAGTGACTGCGGTTTTGCCGACGCATCCACGCCGAAATCAGAATAGGACACGGAACATGCTTGCAGATGCTTCATGCGAAAGGAACACCGATGTGGATTGGGAGCAGGTCCGCAAATCGTATCCCGCACAGCAGCCGTTGCTGAATCTGAACAATGCAGCAGTGAGTCCGCCACCGTTCGTCGTTGAGCAGGCGGTCATCGACGCCTACCGCTTCATCAGCAAGAATCCGGACGTCAACATGTGGACCGGTCTCGACCTGAAGCTTCCTGACATCAAGCGGCAGTTGGCGACACTAGCCGATTGCGATGCGGATGAGGTCGTGCTTAACCGCAATGCGAGCGAAGGCCTCAGCGTCGCAATTTTCGGTGTCCAGATGTCCACTGGCGATCGAGTGGTTGTGTCGTCGTGGGACTATCCGAGCGCACTAGGCGGCTGGCAGCAGCGGCGGAGCCGCGAAGGCGTTGTGGTCGACTCGGTGACGTTCGATCCGCTCGCCAGCGACGAGGAAATAATCGGAGCGTATTCTTCGGCGATCTGTCCCGCGACGCGCGTGCTTCATCTGACGCATATGATTCACTGGACAGGCAGGGTGCTGCCTGTTGCCCGCCTGTGTGCGCTCGCACGGGAGCGCGGCATTATCACCATCGTCGACGCAGCGCAATCCTTCGCGCAGATGCCCATCAGCTTCCGCGAGCTCGGCTGCGATTTCTTCGTGACGAGCCTGCATAAATGGCTCGGCGCACCCGTTGGAAACGGCATGATGATCATAAAACGAGGACGCTTACGCGAAACATGGCCATTGCTCGCTTCGTTCGATGCCACGCCCGACACGGTGGACAAGTTCGATCACTGGAACCTCGGCACCTACAATTCGGCATTGCAGGCCGGCATCGAACCGGCGATCGGCTTTCATCAAGCGATCGGTGTCGGGAATATTCATGCGAGGTTGCGCGCACTTACCCGCTACTGGACGCGGCTCGCCGCTGACATTGATGGCTTGCGGATCCACACGCCGCTCGAGACAGAGACGCTGGGTGCGGTGAGCCTGTTTTCCGTCGACGGCATCGATGCCGTGCATCTCGAACGCGTCTTGCGACAATCGTTCTCAATTCATGTTAAATACCGGCGCGTCGGCCAGTTGGAGGGACTGCGTGTGTCGCCGCACATTTACATGAACGAAGCGGACCTGGATGTATTCGTCGATGGACTGCGCAAGGCCGTCAAGTACGCTTAATGAACCGCCGAGGACGCCCATCTTTTCGAGGATGGAATCGGCGGTGGGCGCCGCAAAGCGCAAGCGGATCAGAAAAGAGGCAGCGCTGCACGTCCGGTCGGCTATCATGCCAATCCTCTCCGATGTAGCTCCTTATGATTTCCGTCCGTAATCTCACGCTGCGTCGCGGCGTTAATGTCGTACTCGACCGCGCGTCGATCACATTCACCCCCGGCGAAAAAATTGGTCTTGTCGGCCGCAACGGCGCCGGCAAATCGTCCTTCTTTGGCCTTCTCAACGGAACGCTGCACGAAGACAGCGGCGAGTTCTCGATTCCCGCTGCGTGGAAGATGGGCCAGGTCGCGCAGGAGATGCCGGAGACCGAGCAGAGCGCGACCGACTTCGTAATCGAGGGCGACACTGGGCTGTTGGCGGCGCAGACCGAAGCAGCCGCCGCCGAAGCCAGCGACGACGGCATGCGCATGGCGCACGCCTACATGGCCCTGCACGACGCCGGTGCACACGATGCCCCTGCACGTGCCCAAGCGCTGATCCTGGGCCTTGGCTTCAGTGCTGCGCAGCTTAGCCAGCCGGTCAACAGCTTCTCCGGCGGCTGGCGCATGCGACTGCAACTGGCGCGCGCGCTGATGTGCCCGTCCGACCTGCTGCTGCTCGACGAGCCGACCAACCACCTCGACCTCGACGCGCTGGTCTGGCTGGAAGCCTGGCTCAAACGCTATCAAGGAACCCTGGTAGTGATCAGCCACGATCGCGAATTCCTCGACGCGGTGACGCAGGTGACGGTGCACGTCGACAACGCCAAGCTCGTGCGTTATGGCGGCAACTACAGCAAGTTCGAAGACATGCGCGCCGAGCAGATCGGGTTGCAGCAGGCCGCGGTGGCCAGGCAAGCGGACAAGATCGCTCACCTGCAGAAATTCATCGACCGATTCAAGGCCAAGGCCTCGAAGGCGAAACAGGCGCAGAGCCGGGTCAAGGCGCTCGAACGCATGGAGAAGATCGCACCTGTGCTTGCCGATGCGGAGTTCAACTTCGAGTTCAAGGAGCCCCTCAACGTCCCGAACCCGCTGTTGTCGATGCTGGACACGAGCTTCGGCTACCCCGCGCCGACCGGCGCGCTGCCGGGCACGCCGCCCACGGTCATCGTGCGCGGCATCAGCCGTTCCGTGCTGGCCGGGCAGCGGATCGGCATTCTCGGTGCCAACGGCCAAGGTAAGTCCACGCTGGTGAAGACCGTGGCGCACGCGCTGGCGCCGATCGCCGGCGAAATCAGCGAAGGCAAAGGTCTGAACATCGGCTACTTCGCCCAGCAGGAGCTCGACGTGCTGCGTCCGCTCGACACGCCGATGGAACACATGATCCGCCTTGCCAAGGAGACGCCGGCGCATATGCGCGCCCCCGGCCAGAGTAGCACCGAACAATCGCTTCGCACCTTCCTCGGCACCTTCAACTTCAGTGGCGACATGGTCCATCAGGCGGTTGGCACGATGAGCGGTGGCGAAAAGGCGCGGCTCGTGTTGTGCATGATCGTGTGGCAGCGCCCGAACCTGCTGCTGCTCGACGAGCCTACCAACCACCTAGATCTGGCCACACGCGAAGCGCTAGCCATGGCGCTCAACGAATTCGAAGGCACGGTGATGCTGGTCAGTCACGACCGGGCCCTGTTGCGCGCGGTATGTGATGAGTTCTGGCTGGTGACCAGGGGCGGCGTCGAGCCCTTCGACGGCGATCTGGACGATTACCAGCAGTTCCTGCGCGACGAATCCCGTCGCATGCGCGAGCAGGCTACCTCAGAGCAGAAGGTCATCGCCTGAGTTACCGTAGGCAGGCGTTGCATGGGAGGCGAAGCGCGAACGTTCGCCAACGTCTTAAGCATTCGCGCGGACAGCCTGTTGCAGCGTAACTGTGTCATCGTCCATAGCGACCGTGGGCACTGTTAGCCGCCCTGGAACGTTGCAAGGAATAGCTGCAGGCATGCGCCCAGTTGCGGGTTGATGTAACCACCTTCCTGAACAAGCAGCGTGGGAACATTCAGGGCAGCTAACAAGGATGCTGCTTTTGCGAAGCCATTATTCGTTAGCTGGAAAGTCTTCATCGGATCGTGTATCGACCCGTCAAATCCTAGTGAAATTACAATAGCGCCTGGATTGAATGCCATGATTCGTCGGACCACCTGGATAACTGCATTGAGCCAGACTTCATCTCCAGTACCAACGGGGAGCGGCATGTTGAGATTGAAACCTTCGCCGGCATCTGCGCCAATTTCATCGTCGTAACCGGCATAGAACGGCGCGCGCTGCGAAGGGTCTGCATGAATGGAGCAAAAAAGAACATCGGAACGGCGATAGAAGATGTGCTGAGTTCCGTTTCCATGGTGCACATCCAGGTCGACGACAGCCACTTTTCCGAAGCGCTTCGTCAATTGTTGTGCCGCAATCGAGGCATTATTTAGAAAACATACACCAGACATCATGTCAGGGAACGCATGATGACCGGGAGGCCGGCATAGCGCGTAGACCTGTTTTGCGCCCTCACCGAGCGAACGCGCACCATTGAGCGCGACGCACGCGCTGGCGAAGACAGCCTTCCACGTGTCTCTTGTGATTGGGCACGAGGTTGAATTACTGTACCAGCCGAGCTCGCCAAGAAGATTTTGGGGTTTGCGCGACATCCTATGGGTAGGATGTACGTTTGGCACTGCGTCGGGGCCAAACTCCGCTTGTTTTTCCCAACGCGAGTAGACCGTCTTGAGAAATTCGACGTAGGCTGGATCGTGGATCTCTAAAATGTCGTTCAGGCCGCTCAATTCTGCGGACCTTACGTCGTGCCCCGCCTGAGTCACGATGTCCAGGAAGATCTTGTAACGTTCTGCCCTGTCGACTTGCGGGATGTATTTTCCGCCACGAAATACACGCTCGGGGTCGTGCAGAGCCTGGTCCTTGTGGTGAAAGACTAGCATCCGAATCCTTATCGCGAGTTTGGAGCCGAGTACGACAGCGTCAGGCGTTATCCCACTCAGGCGCCCACGCCACTTTGCTGACCCGTCCGTCGGGACGAGCGAGCGCGGCGATGCGGCGCATTTCGTGTGGGTCGAGCGCGAAATCGAACACGTCGATGTTTTCGCCGATCCGAATCTCGTTTGACGACTTCGGCACTGCCGCAACGCCGGGCTGCTGGATGAGCCAGCGCAGCAAGACTTGCGACGGCCGTTTTCCGTGGCGCGCCGCGATTTCGGCGATCAGCGGTTCGTCGAGGAGCCGCCCGCTGCCCAGCGGCGTATGCGCGACGAAGGTGATTGCGTGGCGCGCGCACGCATCAAGCACCTTTCGCTGGTCCAGATACGGGTGGTATTCGCACTGATTCACCGACAGCCGTACCGGCGATAATTGCACCGCGCGGTCCAGCCAAGCCACCGGAAAGTTCGACACGCCGACTTGGCGAGCGAGTCCTTGATGATGCGCATCGGCGAGCGCGCCGAGTTGCTCTTTGAGCGGCACGTCGGGATTCGGCCAGTGAATCAGCAATAGATCGACGTAATCGAGTTTCAGCTCGGACAGGCTTCTTTCGAGCGAGCGCTTGAAAGCCGCCGCGCTTAGTTCGGTCCACCAGACTTTCGTGGTCACGAACAGATCATCGCGTGCGATGCCGCTTTGCCGAATGCCTTCGCCGACCGCGGCTTCGTTTTCGTAGCGCGCGGCGGTATCGATGTGCCGGTAGCCCTTTTCGATCGCCGTACGCACTGCGCGCACGCCCTCGTCATGCGTCGATCGCCATGTACCTAAACCGATCGCGGGCAGATGCAGTGTCGTCATGGTCGCCTCGAGGTTCGTCGTCATGCGGGCAGCGTGTCGTTCGCCAATAACCTTCGGGCGGCGGCACGATGCCACCGGTGCCGTTCATCGGTTCGGCGATGAATGCGGCGATCGTGTCGGCGCCTTCGAATTCGATCAACGCTTCGAGTTCGGCGATGCATTGCGCGGTGAAGTCCGCTTCGCACGCGCCAGGGGCACGATCAACCGTCGCGACAATTCGATCACAGGCTCGTTACCGCTGCCGACGTAGGTGTGGTAGTACGACAGCCGCTTGCATTGCGCGGCCATGCGATCGGCGATTTCTTCGCGGCCATAGCCAACGTTGACGCAATACAGTCCGGAGAATCCGTCGATGTACTCGCGCCCGTCGACGTCGGTCAGATAGATCCCGTGCCCTTTGTCGAGGATGAAGCCGGGCAGGGCGCCAGTTGCGTGATCGTTTGCGTGCGTGCCTGGATGAAAAAAGTGACGCCGATCTGTTTCGTGCAGCGATGTCATTGCTCACCCTTCAAAAACGCGTTTGACCGGATGCCGCGCGTGCACCGCCTGCCGTCAAAGGAAAACCGGCAGGCCTCGCGCATCGCGGCGGCATCGGCGAGGGGCGTCAGGCCGCGCGCTGTGCCTCGATGAGTTGCGGATACTTGGCCGCGACCTCGGCGAAGATATCGCGGATCGCCTGACCGCCCGGCTGCAGACGGCCATCGGCTTCCCAGGCATCGAATGTGTCGAAGATTTTGTGCTTGAGGAAGTGACGCCATACCACCGGCACCGCCGCGAGGATCTCCGTCAGCACCGCGTAGCGTTCGCGGGTCCAGCGCGCCTCGTAGGCCGTGCGCGCTGCTCCGTAATCGAAGTGCCCGACGGGGCGGGCGGGCGCTTCGGCCGCGAGCGCGGCGCGTTTCGCCTTGGTCTTGTCCGCATCCACTTCGCCGGCGTTCAGCACCACGCCGTACAGCGTCAGCGCATCGGCTTCGCTCAAGTAGCCGCGCAGAACATCGGTGGCGACCATCTGCGGATCCCGCTCGTACGGATTTCCGTAACCGCCGCCGCCGCAGCCTTCCAGGCGGATCACGTCACCGGGGCCGCACACGACGAGATCGGTGACGCCGAGATCTTCCGCGCGCTCGGTGCCCGGATTGCGCGTGAAGCGCGAATTCGATCCCGCCTTGCCGCCCAGCACGCCCCATGACGCGAAGCGCGAACGGTCGCGATTGCGCGCCGTGACCAGCGTGCCGGGCGAGAACACCCGGAATTCCATGACCGTGCCAAGGCCGCCGCGATAGCGCCCCGCGCCCGCGCTGCCCGGCACCATACCGTACTTGAGGATGCGGATCGGCACTTCGGCTTCGTTGATCTCGACCGGGGTGTTGCGCAGAAACGCGACGTTCGCTCCCGATGCGTCAGAACCGTCCGCGCTGATCATGCCGCCTGCGCCGCCGCCCACCGGACCGATGGCGGCGATCACGGTGCGGCCGTCGCTATCGACCGTGCGCACGTTGAGAATCGACATGCCGCCAGCTGGGCACGCGGGCAGGCGCTCGGGGCAGACCATCGAGAACGCGCCGAAGGTGACGTTCTGCGCGACCTTGCAGGTCAGACTGCGCATGCCGACCGCAGCGGGCGGCACGCAGTTCATGATCGTGCCTTCCGGCAGCACGCAGCGCGCGACCTTCAGCATGCCGGCGTTCAGCAGCAGATCGGGATGCAGCGAATAGAGCACGTAGTTCAGCCCGACGAGGGCGAGCACGTGCCGCTCCTTGCCGCCGGTCGGCATGTTCAGCGACGAATTGAGCTGCGGATCGCTGCCCGTGAAGTCGAGCACGAGCGATTCGCCTTCGACTTTCAGGTTGAGCGCGACGCGTAGCGGCTTGCCGTTGACCGAATCCTCGTCCGCGTATTCGGCGAAGAAGTATTCGCCGTCGGGCATGGCGGCGACGATCGCGCGCGCCTGTTCCTCCGAGTAGTCGATCATCGCGTGCATGCCCGCCTTGAAGTCCTCGACGCCGAAGCGTTCGATGATCTCCAGCACGCGCCGCTCGCCGGTCATCAGCATCGCGATCTGCGCCTTCAGGTCGCCGCGATTCTGCTCGGGGGCGCGCACGTTGATCGCCATGTGATCGAGCAGCGTTTCGTCGAGCACGCCGGCACGCATGATCTTGGTCGGCGCCCAGCGGATGCCTTCCTGATAGATCTCGGTGAGCGTGCGCGACAGCGAGGCTGGCACCGCGCCGCCCATGTCTGTGTTGTGAATATGGCCGCCCACATAGCAGACGATCTCGCCGTTGTAGAACACCGGCTTCCACATCATGACGTCGGGCGTATGCGTGGCGACGTAGCCGCTATAGGCATCGTTGGTCATGCCGATGTCGCCGGGTTCGTAGTGATCGATCGCCTCGATCACCGAGCCGAAGTCGAGGCCCGGATACCAGGTTGCGCCGAGCGTCTTCGGCGACGCGAAGGTGAGGCCTTCCGGCGTCATGATCGTGCAGGAGAAATCCTCGGTTTCCTTGACGAAGGCCGAATGGGCTGTGCGCATCAGCGTATGCGCCATGCTTTCGGCGGCCGCCACGCAATAGTTGGCAAAAATCTGCAGAACGGATCGGTCGAATGTCATTGTCTCAGTCCTTCGAAAGTCATCTGCGCTCACTGCAGCGACAGCAGCAGGTTGCCGTATTCATCGACGACAGCTTCGCAGCCGGGCAGCACGCAGGTCGTCGTATCGTCCTGCGCGATGATCGCGGGGCCGTCGAAACGGTGGCCCGCCAGCAGCACCGAGCGGTGATAGAGCGGCACGCTGCGCCATGCGTCGTCCAGGTATACGTCGATCATCGCCTCGACGGGCGGTGCGCCTTCGCCCACGGCGATCTTCTGCATTTCGGGCTTCGGCGTCGGCAGGCTGATCACGAGGCGCAGGGCCACGACCTGCACGGGCGACGCGGCATCGCTGTGGCCGTACAGGCGGTGATGTTCGCGATGGAATGCGTCGGCGATGGTCGCCATGTCGCCGTTGCGGATCGATTGCGGATCGAGCGGCGTGTCGACTTCGAACGACTGGCCGCGGTAGCGCATGTCGGCCGACACCGACATCTCGGCGCCCTTGTCCGAGCCGGTTTCGCTGACGATCCAGTCGCGCGCCTGCTTTTCGAGCGTGGTGAGATCGACGGACAGTTTGTCGAGCGAGGCGGCGTCGAGCGGGTAGTAGGTGGTGCGCACGAAGTCGTTCTTCGTGTCGGCGATCAGGCCGCCCAGCGCGCTCAGCACGCCCGGCGTGGTGGGCACGACGAGATGCTTCATGTTCAGCGCGCGGGCGAGGAAACCGCCGAGCATCGGCCCGGCGCCACCGAACGGCATCAGCGAGAACGTGCGCGGATCGATGCCGAAGCGCGACACGATGCGGCTGACGCCGCCGTACATGCCGGACACGGCGACATCGATGATCGCCGCGGCGGTCCGATGCACATCCAGCCCGAGGCGCTGGGCGAGCGGCTCGATCGCGCGGCGGCTCGCGTCGACGTCGACCTTCACCGCGTTATACCCGAGCGACGCGCGGCCGAGCACGCCGATCGCCGCGAACGCGTCGGTGATGGTGGGCCGCGTGCCGCCGCGGCCATAGCACACCGGCCCAGGATTCGAGCCGGCGCTCTCCGGGCCGACCTTCAGCACGCCGAAATCGTCTACCCAGGCGATCGAGCCGCCGCCGTCGCCGATCGACGACACGGATACCGACGGAATGTGAATCTGGAAGTCGCCGATGTATTCGCCAGTGGCGTACTGCGGCTTGCCATCGACGATCAGCGCGACATCCGCGGTCGTGCCGCCGATGTCCAGGCTCATGCAGTCCTTGATCTTGCAGATGCCCGCCAGATACGACGCGCCGATCACGCCGGCGGCGGTGCCCGAGAGGATCATTTGCACGCAGTTGCTCTTGCCGTTTTCGGCGCTCATCACGCCGCCGTTGGACTTGGTCACCTTGAGATCCGCGCCGACGCCACTCTCGGCGAGCGCGGCCTGCAGGCGCGAGAGGTATTGCGAGACACGCGGCTGCACATAGCCGCCGATCGTGGCGGTGACGGTGCGCTCGTATTCGCGGATGATCGGCCACACTTCGTGCGAGCACGACACGAAGAATCCGGGCGCGGCCTTTTCGATGATCGCCTTGACCTGCTGCTCGTGCGCGGAGTTGCGGTACGAATGCAGCAGCGAGATGACCACGCCTTCGCATTGCGCCGCCCGTAGCGCGGCGAGCGCGGCCAGCACGCTGGCTTCGTCGATGGGTGTTTCCTCTGTGCCGTCTGGACGCATGCGGCCATCGACGCCGAACACGCGGTCGCGCGTGACGAGCGGATCCGGGCGGCGCGACATCAGGTGATACATGTCGGGGATCTTCAGGCGCGCGATGTCAAGCACATCCTCGAAATGGCGTGTCGTGATGAGCGCGAGGCGCAGGCCCTTGCGCATCACCACCGCGTTCACGCCAACGGTCGTGCCATGCGTGAAGTAGGTGACGTCGCGCGGGTCGATGCCGAAACGCTCGCGCAAGCCTTGCATGCCGTCGATCACTTCGCTGCCCGGCGAGTCCGGCCGCGAAAAAACTTTCAGTGTGCGCGTGGTCCGCGTCTCGTCGTCCAGCACGGCGAAGTCCGTGAACGATCCACCGATGTCTACTCCGATTCTCAAGCCCATTGCCTTCCTCTGCGTTTCTCTAGGTAAGCCTTGCTACGCTCGCGCGTCTGCGGATTGGCCGTTGCATTCGCTTTTGTTGTGTGCCACAATACGGCACGCCGTGCTTCTATGTGGTACGAGTTGCCAAGTTAGCATGCGCGCTTGTCGATCGCAAGGAATCAAAAGATGAACAGCCTCCTGAAGAGCATCGAGATCATCGAGACCATCTCGCAGCATCAGCCGATCGGAGTCAGCGAACTCTCGAAGCTGCTGAATATGCCGAAGTCGAGCGTGCAGCGCGTGTTGATGACGTTTCAGGAAGCGGGCTGGCTGCGTCAGGCCGGCAGCGAAGTGACGCGCTGGGAGATCGGCGCGCGGGTAGTGGGCGTGCGGCCCAGCGCATTGAAGGGCGGCGCATTGCAGAAAGCCGCGCGCCAGCCGATGCAGGACCTGTGCGACCTCGTCAACGAAACCGTTCATCTCTCGATCCCGGACGGCACCACGGCGATGGTTCTCATCGAGGAAACCGAGTGCAAGCAGCACGTCCGTACGGCGTACTCCATCGGAAACGTGTCGCCGTTCCATGCGACCGCCAACGGCCTAGCGATCCTCGCGCACATGAACGGCGACCAGATCGACACGATCCTCGGGCGCGATCTGCCGAAGTACGGCGAGCACACCATCAACGATCCCGCGCTGATCCGCAAAGAGCTCGAGCGCGTTCGCACGCGCGGCTATTCCGTCAATCTAGGCCAGTACCGCCACCAGATCTACGCCATCGGCGCACCGATCTTCGACGGGAACGGCATCGCGGTGGCAAGCGTGTGCTTTTCGATGCCCGGCTCGCGCTTCGAAGCGGACCGGATCGAGGAATGGGGGCGTGCGGTCAGGAATACAGCCGACGAAATCAGCGGCGCGAGCGTCGGCTAAGCACTGGCGCTGCGAGAGCGGGCGGCGGTGCTGCCCGCGCGGCAGACCGGTCCCGCAGCACGCCGTCAGCCGCTGCTTTCCCGGAACGCGTCGGCGAAGGACTTCGCCAGCATGTTCATGGGAATGTTGAGCGGATAGACGACGTAAGTGGAGAACTCGATGCGCTTCGAGAACGGCAGGATGGCGAGCTGGCTCGCGTATTCGCGCGCGACCAGTTGATTCATGACGCTCACGCCCAAACCGCAGGCGACCATCCGGCAGATCGCCGCGGCGAAATGCGATTCGTAGGCGAGGATGCGCTTGTCTTCGCCGTCGATTTGACAGGCGTCGTCGATCCGCTTGCGCATCACGTCGCTCGATTTGAGCGACAGAAAGCGTTCGCCGACGAGGTCCGCCGGCGTGACCGTGCCACCGCGCTTGGCGAGCCGGTGATCGCTCGGCACGATGCACACGCCCCGGCTCTTGCGCGCCACCTCCGACGCGACACTCGTGCCGTTGAAGATCTCGGAGGCGATGCCGACATCGGCATAGCCGGTTGCGAGCCACTGGCACACGGTCAGCGAATCGGCGACCTGCAACGTGACGTCGACATCGGGATAACGCTGCGCGAAAACCTGAATGGCATCGGGAACGGCGACGATCGCCATGGATGGCACGGCCGCGACACGCAGACGGCCGCTGCCGCGTTTTCGAATGGATTCGGCTTTTTCCTCGAGCCCGCGCAGACTCGCGAACGTATGTTCGACGTCGCGGAAGAACACCTGGCCTTCGAGCGTGGGCATCAGCTTGCCGATCTGGCGTTCGAACAGCTTGATGCCGAGACGCCGTTCCAGTTGGCCGATGACGCGGCTGATGTTCGATTGCGACGTGTGCAGATCTTTTGCGGCCTGCGTCATCGAACCCGACAACATGACCGCGCGAAAGGCCTGAACTTCGCGAAAATTCAGCATCGGGCGGGCCATATCAAAAATGTATGGCCTACGATTATATGCGTATTTGTCAAAGAAAATTGTCGTTCTTACACTCGCCGTAACTTGATGAAACGCCGATATGACACGCGCACAGCGGCGCTCATCCCATGGACATGACCGGGTCCCTATGAACGACATGAAGGGCGATACTTCACCTCTCATCCCGGTTCCAAGCGGACACTTCATTGGCGGCAAACGCGTCGATGGCCGTGAGGAGCTGGAGGTCCTGCGACCCTCCGACGGTGGCGTGATGGGCACGCTGCCCGACGCCTCCGACGATCTCGTCGATCAGGCCGTGTGCGATGCCCACCGCAGCTGGCTCGCGAGCGGCTGGGGCACGCGTGCGCCGCGCGAGCGCGCCCGCGTGCTGTCGCGCTGGGCCGACCTGATCGACGCGAAAGCGGATTCTCTCGGGCGTCTCGAGGCGATCGGCTCGACCCGGCCCATTGCTGAAGCGCGCGCCTTCGATGTGCCGTTCACCGCGGAGTGCATCCGCTTCTTCGCTGAGTGCGCCGACAAGTTCGGCGGCGACGCAGTGCCGACGACGCACCACAGCCTGGGCCTCGTACTGCCGGAGCCGTATGGCGTGGTGGCGGCCATCGCGCCGTGGAATTTCCCGCTTTCGATGGCTTCGTGGAAATGCGCGCCCGCGCTCGCAGCCGGAAACGCGATGGTGCTCAAGCCGTCCGAGCTGACGCCTTATTCGGTGATGCGTCTCGCCGAACTCGCGATCGAAGCGGGCTTGCCGGCGGGGGTGTTCAACATCGTGCAGGGCCGCGGTGCGGGCGCGGGCGCGGCGCTCGTGAGGCATCCGCTCGTCGGCAAGGTGTCGTTCACCGGTTCGACCCGCACGGGCGCCGCGATCATGAGCGAGGCGGCGCATCACGGCACGAAGCCGGTCACGCTCGAACTCGGCGGCAAGAGCCCACAAGTGGTGTTCGACGACGCCGGCGACATCGACGCGGTCGCCGGCCGCGTCGTGCGCGGGTTCACGTCGAATGCGGGGCAGGCCTGTGTGTCCGGCACGCGGCTGATCGCGCAGCGCGGCATCGCCGGGCCGTTGATCGAAGCGATCATCGCGAAGATCGACGCGCTGCGGCCAGGACCGACCTGGCGTGAACCGAGTTGCTTTCCGCCTATCATCAACGGGCAGCAGGCCCGCAACATCCACGCGGCGGTCAGGCAGACCATGGACGAAGGCGCAAGCGCGCTGTGCGGCGCCGATTTCTTCGAGCACGACAGCAAGGGTTATTACTACCGTCCGACGCTGCTCGCCGACGTGACGAGTCGGTCGCTCGCGGTGCGCGAAGAAATCTTCGGTCCGGTGTTGACCGTGCAGACCTTCGACGACGAAGAGGAAGCCCTCGCGCTCGCCGATCACGCCAGCTACGGCCTGGCGGCGGCCGTCCATACGCTCGACCTCGGCCGGGCGCTGCGGGCGACGCGCCGCATCCAGGCGGGCACCGTGTGGGTGAACCGTTTCGGCCGCACGTGGGACTTCATCATCCCGACCGGCGGTTTCAAGGGATCGGGCATGGGCAAGGATCTGGGCCGCCAAGCCTTCGAAGGCAGTCTTCGCTACAAGTCGGTGCTCATCGATTTCTAATTCCGGGCGACGCGCCCCAATTGCCGAGGAAATAACATGTCGTTGTTCAAGCCTAAGTACATCACCTTCGATTGCTACGGCACACTGATCTACTTCGAGATGGCGCCGGCCGCGAGCGCGCTCTATCAGGACCGTGTGCCTGCCGCGCGGATGCGCGCATTCACCGACGCCTTCGCCGCTTACCGTCTGGACGAAGTGTTGGGTGCGTGGAAACCGTACGAACAGGTGGTCGACAACGCCATCCGCCGTACCTGCAAACGCTTTGGCGTCGAATATCGGGAAGGCGACGGCAAGGCCATCTACGATCAGGTGCCGGGCTGGGGGCCGCACCCGGACGTGCCCACCGGTCTCGCCAAGGTCGCGAAGGAATTCCAGCTGGTCGGCCTGACGAATGCGTCGAACGTGCAGATTCCTCACAACATAGCGCGCATGGGCGCGCCGTTCCATGCGGTCTACACGGCCGAACAGGCGCAGGCGTACAAACCGCAGATGAAGGCGTTCGAGTATCTGCTCGACCAGTTGAACTGCGGTCCGGAAGACATCCTGCACGTGTCGTCGAGCTTCCGCTACGACCTGATGATCGCGCACGACATGGGCATCAGGAACAAGGTGTGGGTCAACCGCGGCCACGAGCCGGCCAATCCGTTTTACGGCTATACGGAAATCAAGGATATCGGTGGTCTTGCCGCCGTCGTCGGGCTATGAGACTCGAATCTTTCTGGCTGGCAACAGCGCCTCGCTTCGAGGCCGGCGTGACCGGCGACCTGCCGGCGCGTGCGGACGTCGTGGTGATCGGCGGCGGCTTCACGGGGCTGTCGGCGGCGCTGTCGCTCGCGCGCAAGGGCGTCGACGTGGTGCTGCTCGAAGCGTCGCGCATCCACGGCGAAGCCTCGGGCCGCAACGGCGGACATTGCAGCCCGGGCACCTCGCAGAGCCTGCCGGATCTGATCGGGCGCTACGGCGAGCAGGTGGCGAAGCGGTATTATCAGACCTACACCGACGCGGTCGATTACGTCGAGCAACTGGTCAGCCGCGAACAGATCGATTGCAGCTTCGTTCGTCACGGCAAGCTCAAGCTCGCCAGCAAGCCGAGCCATATGGCCGGCATCGCGCGCAACCACGAAGCGTTGCGCAAGCATCTGCTTTCGGATGTCGAATTGCTGTCGGCCAGCGACGTGCGCCGCGAGATCGCCTCGGATGCGTTTCATGGCGGCATGCTCGATCGGCGTGGCGGCCAGATGCACATGGGCCGCTTCGGCACCGGACTGGCGACGGCGGCGGCGCGTCACGGCGCGCGCGTCTTCGAGCATGCGGCGGTCACGAAGCTCGTCCCGCTCGGCGGAGACCGGCACCGCATCGTGACGGTGAAAGGCGAGATCGAGGCAGGACGCGTGCTGCTCGCCACCGGCTGCTCGAATCATGGGCCGTTTGGCTGGTGGCAACGCCGCATCGTGCCGGTCGGCAGTTTCGTGATCGTCACGGAACCGATTCCGCAACTGCTCGACCGCGCGCTGCCCAACCGCCGCAACTACGTGACGAGCCTGAATTTCGGCAACTACTTCCGGACGACGGACGACGACCGGTTGGTGTGGGGCGGCCGCGCGCAATTCGCGCGCAGCAATCCCGCGTCGGACCGCAAGAGCGGACGGATTCTGAAAGAGTCGCTGGACAAGCTGCTGCCGGATTTCCGTGACGTGCGCATCGAGTATTGCTGGGGCGGCCTCGTCGAGGCGACCGCGGATCGTCTGCCGTCGGCGGGCAAGCACGAGGGGCTTTATTATTCGGTTGCCTACAGCGGGCACGGCACGCAGATGTCGACCTACATGGGCGACGTGATGGCCGATATCGTGATGGGCGCCGCGCGCGCCAATCCGTGGGCGCGTGAGGACTGGAAGGCCTTGCCGGGCTACGCGGGGCGCGAATGGTTCCTGCCCCTGGTGGGCGCGTATTTCCGCTTCAAGGACGCGGTCTCATGATGCCCTGACAGCGGAGCGGTTGTTTCGAGCGCGATCCGGCCCGGCGTCTCGCAAAGCCGGACCGGCGCACCTGAATACCGAGGTTACCGAGGTGAAATATGAATCGCGTCGTGCTGCGCATGGTGAGCCGCCGCATCGCAATTGGTGCGCTCACGCTGTTTCTGGTTTCCGCGCTCGTCTTTTTCATGGCCAGCTTGCTGCCTGGCGACGCGGCCCAGATGGCGTTGGGCCAGTACGCCACGCCGGAAACGGTGGCGATGCTGCGCAAGGAGCTGGGGCTCGACGAACCGCTGCTGCTGCGCTTCTTCACGTGGCTCGGCGGGATGATGAGCGGCAACTTCGGGATTTCGTACGCGGCGCAAGTGCCGGTCAAAAGCATCGTGCTGGCGCGCATTCCGAATACGCTGATGCTGGCCGGCGCGGCGACCGCTGCCTCGGTGCCGATCGCGCTGGTGCTCGGCATCGTCGCGGCGATGGTGCGCGGCACACTGCTCGACCGGGTGATCGGGGTCTTGACGATGTCGGTGGTCGCCGTCCCCGAATTCCTGCTCGCCACGCTCGCCGTGCTGCTGTTCGCGGTCAAGCTGCACTGGGTGTCGGCCGTGTCGGTCAATCCCGATGTGTCGAGCGTCGGCGAGTTCTTCAAGTCGTACAGTTTGCCGGTGCTGGTGCTGTGTTGCGTCGTGGTCGCGCAGATGGCGCGGATGACGCGCGCGGCGCTCGTCAACGAACTCGATGCGCCGTATGCGGAGATGACCGTGCTCAAGGGCCTGCGTCCGTCGCGCACGGTGTTGTGCCATGCGCTGCCCAACGCGATCGGACCGATCGTCAATGCGATGGCGCTGAGCCTGTCGTATCTGCTCGGCGGCGTCATCATCGTCGAGGCGATCTTCTCCTACCCAGGGCTTGCCAGCACGCTGGTCGACGCGGTCAGCAACCGCGATCTGCCAATCGTCCAGTTCTGCGTGCTGTTCTTCAGCACCTGTTATCTGCTTCTGCTATTGCTCGCGGACATCGCTACGATCGTCTGCAACCCGAAATTGCGGTGACGCCATGACCTTCCTGCTTTCGCCGCGTCGGATCGGGCGCTTCTTCATGTCCCTGAGCGGGCTCGGCCGCATCGGTCTCTTCCTTTCGCTCGCGTGGGTCTTCATCGCCATTTTCGGTTCCTTCATCGCGCCTTACGGCATGATGGACATGAGCGGCGGGAAGGTGTTCGCATCGAGCAGTCTTGCGTATCCGCTCGGCACCGACTTCCTGGGCCGCGACCTGCTGAGCCGCATTCTGTACGGCGCGCGCTATTCCATCGGGCTCGCGCTTGCCGCCACCGTCATCGCGAGCGTGAGCGGCACGCTGCTCGCGCTGGTGTCGACAGTGATCGGCAACTGGTTCGACGAGATCGTCTGCCGCATCGTCGATGCGTTACTCGTTACACCGAGCAAGATCCTCGCGCTGCTCGTCATCGCTATCTACGGTTCGGATCTGCGTGTGTTGGTGCTGACGGCTGGCGTCATTTACATGCCGGGCGCATTCCGTATCGCGCATTCTCAGGCGGTCGGCATCAATGCGATGGAATACGTCACGGTCGCGCGCCTGAACGGCGAAAGCGCCTTCCATATCGCATGCCGCGAGATCCTGCCCAACATGATTCATCCGATGCTGACCGACTTCGGCCTGCGCTTCGTCTACAACGTGCTGATGCTGAGCGGCCTGAGCTTCCTCGGCCTTGGCGTGCAGCCGCCGTATGCCGACTGGGGATCGCTTGTGCGCGAGAACCTGTCGGGTCTTTCTTTCGGTGCGCCAGCGGTGATCATGCCGGCGCTCGCGATCGCCACGCTGACGATCGGCGTCAACCTCCTGATCGACAGTCTGGCCGTGCGCAGGCGCGGCGGCGCACGGGGATAAGCCATGTCGACCGAATGTCTCGTAGAAGTTGCCAATCTGCAGGTCGTCGCACGCGGTGACGATGGCGCCGAAATACCGATCGTCAAAGACGTCAGCTTCTCGATTCGGCGCGGCGAAGTGCTCGCGCTGATCGGCGAATCCGGCTCGGGCAAAACGACGATTGCGCTGACGTTGCTCGGCTACGCTCGGCGTGGCTGCCGGATTGCTGGGGGGCGCGTCGGCGTCGGCGGAACGGATGTCCTGGCGGCGGCGCCTGCGGCATTGCGCGACCTGCGCGGCCGGCGGGTCGCCTATGTCGCGCAGAGCGCATCGGCGTCGTTCAACCCCGCGCTACGCGTCATCGATCAGGTGATCGAAGGCGTGTGCGTGCGCCGGCTGATGAGCCGCAAGGCCGCGCGAGAGAAGGCCGTCGGGCTCTTCCGCGCGCTCGCGCTGCCGTCGCCGGAGGCTATCGGCGAGCGTTATCCGCACCAGGTATCGGGCGGTCAGCTGCAACGGCTGATGGCGGCGATGGCGCTGATGTCGGACCCCGAAGTCGTGGTGTTCGACGAGCCGACCACGGCGCTCGACGTGACGACGCAGATCGAAGTGCTGCGCGCGTTCAAGCGTGCGATCGCACAGTTCCACATCAGCGCGGTGTATGTGTCGCACGACCTCGCGGTGGTGGCGCAGATTGCGGATCGCGTGCTCGTCCTGCGCAACGGCGAGATTCAGGAAGAGGGCGTGCTTGGACAGATCATCGATGCGCCTGCGCATCCGTACACGCGCAGCCTGCTGGCCGCTGCCGAGCCGTCGTGCCGCCTGACGGAGGAAGACGCCGATCAGGCCGGAAAGCAACCGGCATTGCTCGAGATCAGCAATCTGATCGCCGGGTACGGCGAGCGCGACCGCGCGGGCATGCCGTCCGTGCGCGTCCTGGACGACATCAATCTGACGCTGCGGCGCGGCACCACGCTCGGCGTGATCGGCGAATCGGGCTCGGGCAAGTCGACGCTCGCCTATGTGATCGCGGGGATGCTTGCGCCGGCGCGGGGCGTTCTCCGTTTCGCCGGCAAGCCGTTGCCGGGCGAGCATGGCAAGCGCGATCGCGGTCTATATCGACGCATTCAATTGGTATTCCAGAACGCCGACAAGGTCCTCAATCCGGCGCAGGACATCCAGACGATTCTGTCGCGGCCGCTGCGGCATTTCGAACGCTGTGCGTCGAAGGAGGTGCCGGCGCGCGTCGCCCGTCTGCTCGAGCTGGTGGAGCTGCCATCGTCGATTGCGCATCGACGTCCCGCCGAGCTCTCGGGCGGCCAGAAACAGCGCGTCAACTTGGCGCGCGCGCTGGCTGCCGATCCCGACCTGATCATCTGCGACGAAGTGACGTCGGCGCTCGATACCGTGGTGGGCGCGGCTATCCTCGATCTGCTGGTCGAGCTGCGGCACGAGCTGAACATGTCATATCTGTTCATCAGCCACGATCTTTCGACCGTGCGCTCGATTTGCGACGACATCGTCGTGCTGTTCAAAGGCCAGAAGGTCGATGCGTGCAACCCCAGCACGCTGCTCACCCAGCCACGGCACCCGTATACATCGCTGCTGATTGATTCGGTGCCCGAGATGCGGGCCAACTGGTTGGAGGAAACGGCGTTGCGCGCGAAGGCCTGACGCCGCTGCAAAGCGCAAACTCCCAACGAAAAAATGCCGTTCAGTCTGGCGACTGAACGGCATTTTGCCTTGCCACGGAACTCAGGCGCGCCAGACCGCTTCGGCGAACCGGTAGCCCATGTTCATGCCCGACGGATTCGATTGGTAGCCGCGCACCTTCTTCGAGACGCCGTCGAGGATGACGTCGAACACGGGAATCACGGTGCCGGCGCTTTCGTGCACCAGCGTCTGCATGTCGCCATAGATTGCCTTGCGCTTGTTGAAGTCGCCTTCCGCGCGCGCCGCACTGAGCAGTTGGTCGAGCTTCGGATTCTGCCAATGCGCTTCATTGGTCGGCGACTTCGAGGAGTAGAACAGCTGAAAGATCATGCCGACGTTCGGCCGGTTGGAGATCGAGCCGTAGGTGATCGGGCGCTTGGTCCAGTAGGTTGACCAGTAGCCATCGGTCGGCACCTGACGTATGACGAAGTTGAAGCCCGCCTGCGCGCCGAAGCTTTGCAGGAACTGCGCGCCTTCCACGGCTGCCGCAATGCCCGGCTGACAATAGATTTCCATCGACTTCCCCACGAGCCCGCCTTTTTTCAGATGGAACTTCGCTTTGTCGAGATCGAATTGGTGTTGGGGCAGGCCTTCGAGGTAGTACGGGTCCCACGGCGCGACCGGATGATCGTTTGCGATCACGCCGTAGGTCTGCATCACGTCGTTCACCATGCGCTTGCGATCCTGGAGGCAGCGCGTGGCCGAGACGAAGTCTGGATTCCCGGTGATCGGGTGATCCTGGCGCAGGATCAGATCGGTGTAAATCGCGAGCTTGTTGGCCACCAACTGCACGTTGGCGTTGCCCTTTACCTGTGCGGCATAGCGGTGATCGACCAGCGAGCAAATGTCGATGTCGCCTGCCAGCACCGCGTTCACGCGCGCGCTGTTATCGGGCAAGCCGATGATCTCGACGGTATCGAGATGAGGCAGGCCCGACTTCCAATAATTCGGATTGCGCTTGGCGGAGAATTTGCCGCCGGGCGTGAACGTGTCGACGATGAACGGACCTGTGCCCACCGGTTTCGCAAAATCCTTCGTGTTGTTCTTGACGATCAGGAAGTAGCTGCTGCCGAGCACGGAGGGCAGATCGAAGTTCGGCTGGTCGAGCACCAGCGTCAGTTCAGATTTGCCGGCAGCCTTGATCTCTTTGAAGCCGCTGGCGATCGCGAAGGCCTTCGATGCCGTGGCGGGGTCCTTGTGACGTGCGAGCGAATAGACGACGTCTTCACTGGTCAACTCGGCGCCATCGTGGAAATGCACGCCCTGCTTGAGACCGATGTGCCACGTCATGCCGTCGGTGCTCTCGAGCTTGTCGGCAAGCGCGTTGCTGGGCGTGAGCGTGCCGTTGAACTCGGTAAGCGCGTTGAACACGCAAAATTGCTTGGTCCAATCGCCCGAATGCCCGCCCTTGGCCGGATCGAGCGTGTCGGACATCGAACTGTTCTGCACCGCCATGCGCACGTTGCCGCCCTTGCGCGGCGCCTCGTCCGCCATCGCGATGCCCGGCAAGGCGGTTGCTGCGCCTGCCGCGGCGAACATCGCGAGGAAGTCTCTTCTGCTGGCTTTCATCGTCGTCCTCTGGTCTCATCGTGATCAGCGGTCTTGCGTCAGGGAGATCGCGCTCGTCGCTACATTCGCTGATCCGGCCGCTAGTCGGTCCATTTTATTGATGGATCCGCTGCACATCCAAATACGCCATATTTGACCCCCCATCACTTTTTGATATGGGTACGCACCTAAACCCTTGGCTGTTTATTCGCGACATCTTCGAGGCACGTGTCGAGCCGCCCGCTGCACAGCGCTCACCATATCAAAAAAGCATGTCCTCCCAATACTTGCGAATTTGTCATGGCGGAGGCTCCTTCTTAAACTTCGACGTCATCCGCATACCGGCACGCGTATCAAAAGCGACGAAACAGCGACCAAACATCGCTTCTTTGCGTCGCTTTGTCGATCGAGACAACGATGTCGGCGATGTTCCTACTGCACGCTTTTTCCCTAAGACCCGGCTGAAAAGTGAGACAACCGTTATTGAAAATCAACACCGACGTGACGCTGCCGACGCACGTGGACGTCGCGGTGATCGGCGGCGGCGCGGCGGGCGTAGCGACGGCCTATGAACTGAACCGGCTCGGCAAGCACGTCGCGGTCTTCGAAAAAGGTCATGTCGCCGCGGAGCAGAGTAGCCGCAACTGGGGATGGTGTCGAACGCTCGGGCGTGACATGCGCGAACTGGCCGTGGCGAAACTGAGTGTACAGCGCTGGACGGATCTCGCCGACGAGATCGGCGTCGATGTCGGGTTTCGCAAGACCGGGATCACTTTCGTCACGCGCAGCGAAGAGGAACTCGCGGGTTGGCATGCGTGGTGCGATTTTGCGCGCAGCAGCGGCGTCGCGGCGGAGATGCTGTCGCGCGAGCAAGCGAACAAGGTCTACGCCGATGGCTGCGCGCCGTGGATCGGCGGCGTGCGCACTTTCGACGACGGTTATGCCGATCCGTCTTGCGCGATTCCCCTGCTTGCACAGCGAGCTGCCGCGCAAGGCGTCGCGATCCTGCAGGACTGCGCGGTCAACGATCTGGTTTTCGAGGCGGGCCGCATCGCCGGCATAGAGACGGAGCGCGGACGCGTGCGCGCCGATGCGGTGGTGATTGCGGCAGGCGCGTGGTCGTCGCTTTTCTGTCTGAAGCAAAAGATCGTGCTGCCGACGCTGAACGTCTATTCGTCGGCATCGAAATCGCACAGCGATATTCGTCTCGCCTTCAGTGGACCGCTGAAGGCGCCGGAGTTCGCACTGCGAGAGCGTGCCGATGGCGGCTACACGCTCGCGAAGAGCGGGCGGGGCACCGTGCACGTGGTGCCGAACGCGCTGCGCTACGGCATGCGTTTCAAAGGGCTGTATGCGAGCCGTCGCAACAGCATCAAGGTGCAATTCGGCGGCGAGTTCTTCCGGCAACTGTGGAGCGAGTTCAGCTATCTGCATCTCGGACGCTCGCCGTTCGTGCGCAATCGCGTGCTCGATCCCGCGCCCGACCTGTCGCTGGTGCACTCCGCCTATGACGAGGCGCGTAAAGTATTTCCGCAGTTCGATCCATCGAAAGTCGACATCGCGTGGGGCGGCGCCATCGACAATACGCCCGACGGCATTCCGGTCGTCTCCGAATGTAGTCAACATCCCGGCGTGTATCTGTGCACCGGCTTCAGCGGACACGGCTTCAGCAGCTCGCTCGGCGCCGCCCGCATGCTCGCTGAGGCAATCGCAACCGGTCAGGCTTCCGACGATCTGAAGCACATGTCGCATCGGCGCTTCATGACGGGCGAGACACTCGCACCCAACATCATCTATTGACCAGTAGCGGCGGCCTTTGAGGGCCGCCTGGGCGTCTTTCCCTTACCGGCCCCAGGACAGCACGAGCGGATCGAGCCGGCGAGCCGCGTCGAGCAGACCCGCGCGAACTTGCGGATGCAGCTCCGGCCAAGGCGAGCGTGGCTTGTCGCAGTCAATCACGCCGCCTTCCTTCATCAGCGCTTTCGCGGCCAGAAAGCCTGCCTGGCGGTTTTCATAGTTGATGAGGGGCAGCCAACGAGCGTATTGGGCAACTGCTTCGTCGCGTTGGCCCGCGAAGTAAGCATCGGTGATCCGACGGATCCCGTCCGGGTAGCCAGCCCCCGTCATCGCACCGGTCGCACCCGCATCGAGGTCGGCAAGCAGCGTGATCCCTTCCTCGCCATCCCAAGGTCCTTCGATCGCATCGCCGCCCAGTTCGATCAGCTCGCGCAGCTTCGAGGCCGCGCCGGCGGTCTCGATCTTGAAGTACGACACGGCTTCGATCTCGCGAGCCAGCCTGGCAAGAAACGGCGCGGACAATGTCGTGCCGCTTGCGGGCGCGTCTTGAATCATCAACGGTATGCCCAGCCCGGCCGTCGCTTCGCGGAAGAACGCCTGAATCTGCGCCTCGGGGACGCGGAACGTCGCGCCGTGATAGGGCGGCATCACCATCACCATAGCCGCACCGAGCGCTTGCGCATATCGGTTACGCTCGGCACAAATCCGCGCGCTGAAATGTGACGTCGTCACGATCACCGGTACCCGGCCGGCAACATGCTTGAGTGTCGTGCGCGTGATCAGATCACGTTCGTCATCGCCGAGCGCGAATTGTTCCGAATAGTTTGCGTGAATGCAGATCCCGTTCGAGCCCGCATCGATCATGAAATCGAGGCAACGGCGCTGACCGTCGAGGTCGAGTGCGCCGTCTTCCTTGAAGATCGTCGGCGCGACGGGAAACACGCCTTGGTAACGTGCGCTCATGGTCACTCCACGATCTCGAACTGATCGAGAAACTCGGTCTTCAGCGTAAGACCCAGGCCTGGCACGTCATCGCGCAGTTGCAGGAAGCCGCTTTCGGCAACCGGCTCGCCGTCGAAGATGTAGTAGAAAAGCTCGTTGCCCACCTCGACGTCGAACATCGGGAAGTACTCGCTCATCGGCGAGGCAAGCGTGCTCATCGTCAGGTGGTAGTTGTGCATTTGGCCGGCGTGCGGAATCACCGGTACGCTGTACGCTTCGCACAGCGCGTTGATCTTGTGTGCCATCGTGATGCCGCCGACACGATTGGTGTCGTATTGCACGACCGACACGGCCTTGCGATCGAGCAGCTGCTTGAAGCCGTATAGCGAGAACTCATGCTCGCCGCCCGAGATAGGAATACTCGTCAACCGATTCAGCTCGGCGTAGCCGTCGATGTCGTCCGCGATGACGGGTTCTTCGAGCCAGCGCGGTTGGTATTGCTCGAGCTTCGGCAGAATACGCTTGGCATATTCGACGTTCCATCCCATGTAGCACTCGAGCATCAGATCGTTGTCGTAGCCGATCACCTCACGCACGGCCTCGACCGATTTCAGATTCTCGACGACACCCTGCTGACCGTGCGCGGGCCCATAGCCGAAGCGCATCTTGAACGCGCGGAAGCCTTCGTCCAGATACTTTTGCGCCTCTTCTTGCATGGCCTTCGGGTTGGTGCGATAGAGCTTCGAGTAGTAGCAGGGGATCTTTTCCTTCGTGCGGCCGCCGAGCAACTTGAACACGGGCTTATCGACGCTCTTGCCGAGGATGTCCCAGATCGCAATGTCGACTGCGGAAATCGCGGCCATGCCGATGCCCTTGCGCCCCCATGCGTGCGTCGCGCGGTACATGCGCTGGTTCAGATACTCGTAGTCCCACGGGTCCTGACCGATGACGAGCGGCGCGAGATACTCGTCGATGATGACCTTCGCGACCTGCGGGGCGAGGGCCACGTTGCCGAGACCGACGATGCCGGAATCGGTCTCGACTTCGACGACGGTCCACGAGTGGAAGCGGAAGGTGCTCATCGTTTCTTGCGGCGCGTAGAGCAGGTCCATCGCGTTCGAGCAGAAATTGCCTTGAGGCGGCACGGTCTTGCCTTTCCATTTAAAAAGGCGTGCGCGCACGGATTTGATTTTCATTCGGATGTCTCGGTTGTTTCGTCATGCTTCGTCATGAGGTATCGCTACGGGGAGCGCCCGCCGTTATGCCCTGACCGCCTCGATGGATCGCCGGTGCGCGGCGCCCATGCGGCACGCGATTTGGAATGCTTGCCAGGTCGCGCCCACGTCGGCGCGGCCGAGCCCTGCGATGTCGTAAGCCGTGCCGTGCGCGGGCGTCGTGATCGGCACGGGCAGTCCGCCTTGCACGGTTACCCCGCGTGAGAAGCCCATGAGCTTGATCGCGATCTGCCCTTGGTCGTGATACATCGTGACGATCGCCTGGTATTCGCCGGACTGCGCCTTCAGAAAGATGGTGTCCGCGGGGAACGGCCCATGAAACGGCGTATCGGTCGGCCACGCTCGAGCCTGCAGCTCGCGTACGGCGGGCGCGATGATGTCGATTTCCTCCCGGCCGCATACGCCGCCGTCGCCGCCGTGCGGATTGAAGGCCGCAATCGCCACCTTCGGCGATTCGACGCCGTTATCGAGCAGCGATCTGTAAATCAACTCGGAGGCTTGTACGATGCGATCGACGTTCACATAGGCCGCAGCCTCTTTCAGCGGCACGTGCGAAGAAATGCGAGCGGTCCAGAGGTCGCCGAGCGTGTTGAATTCGCAAAAGTAATGCTTCACGCCCAGATACTCGGCGAAGTGGTGCAGTTCGTCCTCGTGCTTGAGCCCGCCCAGTTTCATCGCATGTTTGTTGAGCGGTGCGAAGACAATCGCGTCGACATGGCCCGCGAGCGTCGCGTCCATGCAGTGGTCCAGCACTTGCAACACTGAGCGGCCGCCGGCCGCGCGTGGTTGACCGCTCACGACCTGCGCTTGCTCGACCGTATCGATCGCGATGAAGGCAGGACGTTGCGTCGATGGGCGATGGCGCGTATCGGCGAGCGAAGCGATCGGCTCGACCTCGACAGACACGTGCGCGAGCCGCTGGCCTTCCTCCCACAACCACGGATCGCCGATCAGCACGATATTCGCGTGCATCGCCGCATCTGGGCGGGCGAGCAGCTTCGCGATCAACTCGGGCCCGATGCCGGCCGGATCGCCGAGCGTCAGTGCGACGACGGGAAGCGGCGATGCGCCCGTCATGCGCTCACCTCGGCTGAATTCGTCCGATACCGGGCGGCGTGATGTTCGATGGTCATTCAGGATCTCCTTGAGTCGGCCGTTCGTCGGCCATGTCATACAGGGTTGATCCTAGGTAGACGCACCCCTTCCGTAAATTGAAAACTCTTGATGAATCGATAACCACAGGTAATCAGCTTGGGCTCCATAGATAGAAAAGACTCGACGCCGCAATTGCTGAACCGGCTGCGGATGAGACAAATCGCACTGCTGCTCGCTGTCGAGGAGTGTTCGACGCTGCGCGGCGCTGCAGCACAGCTCGGGCTCACGCAGCCCGCGGCGACCAAAATGCTGCACGAGCTCGAAAGCGCGCTCGGGCAGCGGCTGTTCGAGCGAACGGGGCGAAGTCTTCAGCTCAATCCGGCGGGCGAGCGTGTGCTCGGTTATTTCCGCGGCATTCGCGGCAGCATGGAGTCGCTCAATCGCGAGCTGGCGGAGTTGCAGCTAGGCAGCGCGGGGAGGCTCGTGATCGGCAGCATCATGGCCGCGACGCCCGGGCGTTTGACCGAGGCGCTCGTGCAGCTGAAGGCGCGCTTTCCGTTGTTGGCCATCGAAATTGCCGTGGATACGAGCGATCGGTTGATGCCGCAACTGCACGAAGGCGTGCTCGAGGTAGTGATCGGGCGAGACGCACACGAACGCAGTGAATACTTGTTTCGCACCGTAGACGACGAGTCGCTTGCCATCGTCTCGGGCGTCGACCATCCGCTGGCTCGGCGTCGTGATCTCGATTTCGCGACGCTCTCCGAGTACCCATGGATTCTGCAGCCCACTGGCAGTCCCGCGCGCGACGTCGTCGAGCGTGAGTTCGGCGAGCATCATCGTCCGATGCCGCGCGGGCTCATCGAAACCGGATCGATCCTGACCACGATGAGCTTGGTGTCGCGCTCGCAAATGCTCGGCGCGATTCCGGCTACCGTGGCCCAGGTCAATGCCGAGCATGGACTCGTGGCCGCGATCGCCTACGCCTTCCGTCACAAGCTGCCGTCATACGGCAGCATCATCCGGCGCGATCGGCCACTGAGCGCCCCGGCGCGCCACTTTCTGCAGCTTTTCCATGGCGAGTCGGAAGCCGCGTAGTACGTGCGCCGCACGACGTTCACATCCAATCGCTTATAAACACAGGTTATCGATCGCTGAAAACTTTTGATTAGCGCGGCAACTGTCCGGCGTCCACACTTGCAAAAAATTCGATGTACCGAAAACAAGCAAGGAGACGTCATGAGAAGTGCTGCACTGCTCGCCATTCCCATTTCACTTTTCGCACCGCTGGCAATGGCGCAAAGCAGCGTCACGCTGTACGGCATCATCGACAACGGCGTGACATATGCAACGAATCAGGGAGGCGCCCACAGCTGGCAAGCCGTCAGCGGCGTAGTGGCCGGTAGCCGCTGGGGCTTCACCGGAACCGAAGACCTCGGTGGCGGCATGAAAGCCATCTTTACGCTCGAAAACGGCTTCGACGGTTTCTCCGGGCAAGCCGGGCCGGGCGGACGCGAGTTCGGACGCCAGGCATTCATGGGGCTTTCGACGCCATATGGAACGGTGACGCTGGGCCGCCAATACGACCTCGTGGTGGACTACATCCAGCCGATTTCTTCCAACGGGCGTTGGGGTGGCTGGTATTTCTCGCATCCCGAAGACATCGACAATACGGGCAGCGGATTTCGCGTGAACAACAGTGTGAAGTTTGCCAGCGCCAATTACGGTGGCTTCACGTTCGGCGGTCTTTATAGCTTCGGCGGCGTGCCGGGCAGCTTTTCGCAAAATAGTGTGTGGAGCATCGGCGCAGGATATGCACGCGGGCCGCTTCAGCTCGCCGCCGCCTATTTGAACGTGAAGAATCCGGCTGTGGCGGTCGATGGCTACGTCAATACGCCGACCTTCACGAACGTCATCTACGGCAACTATCTCGCTCAGGCATCGAGCCAACGCGTGGCCGCGCTGGCAGGCTCATACGCGTTCGGCAATCTCAAGGCATTGCTCAATCTTTCGCATACTTTCTTCGCATCGGGCGATGCCGGGCATCACGTCGCATTCGACAATGTGGAAGCCGGTGCGAGTTATCAATTCACCCCGGCGTTCTTTCTCTCCGGCTCCTATGATTTTCTTGCCGGGAAGGACGATGCGAACGGAGCCCGGCCGAAGTATCACCAGCTCGATCTGATTGCCGACTATTTTCTCTCCAAACGCACCGATACCTACGTGATGGCGGTCTATCAGCACGCCGCCGGCGATGCGACGCAAGCGCAGATCACAGGATTCGACGCGTCGAGTGGCGCAAATCAACTTGGCGTGCGAATGGGCCTGCGTCATACGTTCTAGACGCGGGTCCAACACGAGGAGACATGGATGTCATCGCTACTGTCCTTCAACAACGTGACGAAGCGCTTCGGCGGCACGCTCGCCGTCGACAACGTCAGTCTCGATATCGATGCGGGATCGGTGGTCGCCCTGCTCGGAGAGAACGGCGCGGGCAAATCGACGCTGATCAAACTGCTCGCCGGTGTCTATTCAATCGATTCGGGATCGATCACGTTTCGCGGTGCGTCGCTCACGGGCGAACGCTCGCGTGAGTCCCTCGCATTCATCCATCAGGACCTCGGTCTGATCGACTGGATGAGCGCGGCGGAGAACGTAGCGTTCGGCTGCGGCTTCGCCCGACGTGGGGGCCTCATCGACTGGCGTGCCGTGCGAAGCCGTGCCGTCGAAGCGCTCGAGTCGGTCGACGCGGATATCGATCCCGACACGCCGGTCAGCGAACTGACACGCACCGAAAAATCGTTGCTTGCGATCGCGCGGGCTTTGGCCACGGACGCCCGCTTGATCGTCCTGGACGAGCCGACAGCCAGCCTGCCGCAGGACGACGTCGAGCGTCTGTTCACCGTGCTCTCGTCGCTGCGCGAACGGGGTGTGGGGATGATCTATGTCTCGCATCGCCTCGATGAGATCTTCCGAATCGCCGATCGCGTGGCGGTGATGCGCGATGGCCGGCTCGTCGGACAGAAGCGTATCGAGGAGACGAGCCCAGAAGATCTCGTCAGCATGATCGTCGGGCGCAAGCCGCAACCGATCCATGTGCCCCAGATCCGAGGCAGCAAGGACGTCGTTCTCGCACTGCGCGATGCCGTGTTCTGCGACGTGGGGCCCGTTTCGCTCGAGCTTGCCGCGGGCGAGATCGTTGCGCTCGCAGGCTTGCGTGGGGCCGGGCAGGACACGGTGGGCCGCGCGCTCTTTGGACAGGCATCGTTGGACGCCGGCCGAATGGAGCTTTGCGGTGCAACGCTCGACGTTCGGAGTCCCCGGCATGCGATGCGGCAAGGGATCGGGTTCGTTGCCGGCGACCGAACGGGCGAGTCGCTCGCGATGCCGCTCTCGGTATGCGAAAACTTGTTTCTCAATCCACTTGCGATAGGGCGTGGCTTCTTCCAATTGAAGAGCGCACGTCATGAGCATCAACAGGCATTCGTCTTGACGTCACAATTCGGCGTGCGTCCGAACGACCCGAGCAAAGCCATCGAAAATCTCAGCGGCGGTAATCAGCAAAAAGTCGTCATGGCGCGCTGGCTGCAAATTGCAACCAAACTGCTGATCCTCGAGGAGCCGACGGCGGGCGTCGATGTGGGGGCGAGAGCGGACATCTACGCGCTCGTGAACCAGGCGCTCGAACGCGGTGTGGCCGTCTTGCTCGTGTCGACCGATTTCGAAGAAGTGGCGAACATCGCGCACCGTGCCTTGATATTCAACCGGGAGCGCGTGATCGACAGCGTCCCGCGTGCCGAGTTGACGATCGAAACGCTGCTGCAGCGCGCGTCCGCCAACGAATGCGCGGTCGGCTGATCGATTTGAAAATTGAAAGGACTCATCATGATTTCCATCCCGCAAACCAAGGATAAATCGTCACCTCGTGCGATTTCGTACGGCCTCTCGACGATCCTGCCCGTGTATGGCCTGCCGATCCTGATGGTGGCGTTGATCGTGCTGTTTTCGATCGTCCTGCCCGATACGTTTCCGACGCGGATGAATCTGAACTCGATTCTGTCGGACAAGGCCATCATCGCGATGCTCGCATTGGCCGCGATGATTCCGATGTTGACCAACAAAATAGATTTGACGGTCGGCTACGGCATCGTGCTCTGGCACATCCTGACCATCACCTTGCAAACGCGGTTTGGCCTGGCGTGGCCCGTGGCGGTCGGGATCGTCTTGCTGCTCGGGCTTGGGTTCGGTCTGCTCAACGGGCTGCTCGTGGAGATGGCGAAGATCGATTCGTTCATCGCAACGCTCGGTAGCGGCACGATCGTCTACGCCATTGCGCTGTGGCACACCGGTGGGCGGCAGGTAGTCGGCACGTTGCCGGACGCCTTTTATCGGATCAACGGCGCGGTGCTGTTGGGGCTGCCTATCTCGACGTGGTACGTGATCGCGATCGCTCTGCTGCTGTGGGTCGCCACCGAATATCTTCCCGTCGGGCGATTCCTTTATGCGATCGGTGCCAATTCGCGTGCGGCCGGGCTCAATGGGATTCCTGTGCGCCGCTATGTCATCGGTGCATTCATGTCGTCGGGATTGCTGACGGCCTTTGCCGGTGTCGTGCTCGCATCGAAGCTCGGAATCGGACAAGCAAGCGTCGGCCTCGAATATCTGCTGCCAGCACTCGTCGGCGCGTTTCTGGGTTCGACGACGATCCGCCCCGGCCGCGTGAACGTGTGGGGCACGCTCGTGGGCGTGGGCGTCCTGGCGGTCGGCATCTCGGGCATCGAGCAATTGGGCGGCGCATTTTTTGTCGAGCCGCTTTTCAACGGCGTGACGCTATTGGTTGCCATCGGCATCGCCGGTTATGGCGCCCGCCGACGCTCGCAGGCGCCGAAACGCGCTGCATCGAGGACGGCCTCGAATGCGGCCCCTACCGGCAAGCAGAACTGAAGCTCGCGGCATGACGTGGAAAGTCCAACAATGAACAGCAACGGAGACATGACGATGAAGTGCGTGCAGTCGATTCACAAGCCCCTCAACTTGATCGCGGCTGCTGTCGCGGTGCTTGCTTGCTTCACCCTGGCGACACGAGCGATGGCGGCCGACGATTATCTCGCCACGGCGCAAAAGGTCGTCGATGCAGCCGTTCAACCGTCGCCGGCCTGGGACGGCCCGACGGCCGGGCCGAAGGCGCAGCCCGACAGGACCATCGTGTACGTGGCGTCCGATCTTCGCAACGGCGGGGTACTGGGTGTGAGCGACGGTGTGGCGCAGGCCGCTCACGTGATCGGCTGGAAAGTGCGCATCCTCGATGGGCAGGGCACGGTCTCCGGGCGCACGGCCGCCATGAATCAGGCAATGGCACTCAATCCAGCCGGCATCATTCTTGGCGGCTTCGATCCAGCCGAGCAAGCGGTCGTCATTCAGAAGGCGCGCGGCTTGAAAATTCCAGTCGTAGGCTGGCATGCGGGGCCCAAGGCGGGCCCGGACCCGGCGACCGGCCTTTTCACGAACGTCAGTACAGATCCGATCGCTGTTGCGAAGGTGGCAGCCGACTATGCAGTGGTCAAGTCGAACGGCACCGCGGGCGTCGTTGTCTTCACCGATTCGCTCTACAAGGTGGCGGTCGCCAAATCGACCGCGATGGCGAACGTCATCAAGCAATGCAAAGGCTGCGCGCTGCTGGCGGTCGAGGACACCCCGCTTTCGGAGACGTCGACGCGCATTCCGCAACTGTCGACTGCGCTGCTGCAACGCTACGGCGCCAAGTGGACGTATTCGCTCGGAATTAACGACCTCTACTTCGATTTCATGGGGCCCTCGCTTTCGAGCGCGGGCGAAAAGCCGGCCGGCCCGCCGTTCAATGTATCGGCCGGCGACGGTAGTCAATCCGCCTACCAGCGCATTCGCGGCGACCGCTATCAGGTGGGCACGATTCCCGAGCCGCTGATGCTCCACGGTTGGCAACTCGTCGACGAGTTGAACCGTGCATTCGCCGGCGCGCAGCCGAGCGGCTACAGCACGCCGGTGCATCTCGTGATACGGGAAAACATCGCTTCCGACGTTACGTCGAACAACATCTACGACCCGGCCAACCATTATCGCGATGCGTACCGTCGGATCTGGGGCAAATAACAGCGCGGGCTATTCAGATGTGCAACGAGAGTTCAAAAGAGATGGATGCGATCGAGACGGAAATCACCGTGTATGACGCCCGGGCTAGCTCGCTCTTTGCCCCGGGCGCGATGCTCGAGCGGTTGTGCACGGGCGCGATATGGGGCGAGGGGCCCGTTTGGATCGATGAGGACGCCGCGCTGCTGTGGAGCGACATTCCCAACAATCGGATGCTGCGCTGGTCCGAACGCGACGGAATGACGGTTTGGCGTGAAGGCGTTGAATTCACGAACGGACATACGCGCGAGCGCGACGGCTCTATCCTTCATTGTTCGCACGGGCAGCGAGCCATTGTCCGAACGCGTATGCGCGATGGCGTGCCGTTCACGGAGGACGAGATCGTGGTCGATCGTTTCGAGGGTAAGCGCCTGAACTCGCCGAACGACATCATCGTTAAACGTGACGACACGATCTGGTTCACCGATCCGCCGTATGGCATCGTGTCCGATCACGAGGGCCATGTCGCTGAATCCGAACTCGGCGGCAACTATGTTTTCCGATACGATCCGCGCACACGGACGCTCTCCGTCGTATCCGATTTCATCGAAGAGCCGAACGGCCTTGCGTTCTCGCCGGACGAGTCGGTGCTTTACGTATCGGACACCTCGGCGGCGTTGCGCAGCGACGGTAGCGGCAATCATCACATCGTCGCGTTCGATGTCGTGTCAGGGCGCGAGTTGGCCAATCCACGCATCTTCGCGGTGGTGACCCCAGGCCTTGCCGATGGCTTCCGCGTCGATCGCCAGGGCTGGGTTTTCACGAGCAGCGAGGATAGTGTGCAGATCTATCATCCTGACGGGACGCGCCTGGCGCGGATCGGCGTGCCCGAGAAAGTCGCCAACGTCACCTTCGGCGGGCCGCACGGCAACGCGCTCTATATCTGCGCATCGACATCCCTTTATCGCATTCGGCTTAATACGAGAGGTGCAACGTGAGCGACGGCGGCACGCTTTTGCTTGTGGAAAAATGCAGTCATTGCGTGAGTTGGTACGAGATCGAATCGGGAAAACGCCTGCATAGCGTCGCGTTGCCTTCGTATCCGCACGAGTTCGTGACGGACCGGGCAAATCGCAACGCGTGGATCGGGCACTACGGTGTCGAGACATCCGGCCACACAGGCCCGGGCGGTCATTCGCTGTTGCAGATCGACATCGAAGCCGGCTCGCTGACGCGAACGATCGACCTTGCGCCGTACAACCGGATTCATGGCTTGCAGATGGATGAGCGCGACCGTCTGTATGCGCTGAGCGAGGAGAAAGCCACGTTGCTCGTGCTCGATCGGCCATTGACCGACGAGGCGCCACGGCGAGCCGTGCCCTCCGGCGGTATCAAGAGTCACCTGTTCGCGTTGACTAAAGACGGCGCCACCGCTTACTGCATGAATTTGCTTTCGCATACGGTAACGAAGGTCAAACCGTGGGACCCGTTGGCGGTGCCGGTGGCTTGCCACCCAGGCGATAAGCCCGAAGGGTATTGTTTGAGCGGCGACGAGCGCACGCTATTCGTCAGCAATCGTTGGAGCCAAACACTGACGGCGATCGATACGGAAGCGATGCAAGTGCGGCGGCGCAGTGCATCCCGCGACGATCCCACACGTATCTATCGCTGGGACGACGAGATGCTGATCGTGACCAACTACGGCGAGCGGAGCTTGTCGCTCGTCGATCCTGCCACGCTTGCCGAAATCGACCACATTCCGATGCCGGCGCGAGCGATTGCGCTGTCGTTCGATCGCGAGCGCGGTCTGGCATTCGTCTCGCAGGATGACGATCGCGTCGGTATTTTCGACGTTCGGACGCGACGGTTGGAAAGTTATATCGCTACGCAGCGCGAGCCGGATGTTTCGAAGGTCATTCGGTCCGCCGAATGAGCGCCGATCTCGTAACGTGGCTGCTGACGCCGATATCGGGGCGCATGGATCACGAACTTCCCGCGTGGACCGCATGGCACGGCAGGGCGATGGTGGCCGCGTGGGCGATTCTGTTGCCGCTTGGCGTGCTGGTGGCCCGCTATTTCAAGGTGATGCCGCGACAAGCCTGGCCGGACGAACTCGACAACAAAACGTGGTGGCACTGGCATCGCATCTTGCAGACGGCAGGGGTGCTGTCGATGACGTTGGGGTGCTCGCTTGCATTGGGCCGTGCGCATGACACAAGTGCGCTGGCACAGTGTCATCGATGGTTCGGATGGGCGGTGGTCGCGAGCGGATGGGTCCAGGTGTTGGGTGGGGTGTGGCGGGGTAGCAAGGGTGGTGGCTCCACTGCAATCGGGCTTGGCGCTTCGAGTGAGGATGCGATACGCGGCGATCACTACGACATGACGGCGCGACGATATTGGTTCGAGTACGTGCACAAGGTTGTCGGGACCGCTGCGATTCTCTTGGCGGTCGTCGTAATCGGGATGGGTTTGAAGCTTGCCGACGCGCCGCGGTGGATGGCGGCCGTACTCACCGTCTGGTGGCTTGCGCTCATATCGGTTGCGGGGCACTTACAGCGCACGGGGCGCTGCATCGATACCTATCAAGCCATCTGGGGCCCCGATCCCATTCACCCTGGCAACCGGATGCGCGTGATCGGCTGGGGCGTGCGTCGCCACTCACGGGAAAGTTGGAAGCGGCGCATCGGCGGAACCGAATATGTGCAATCAATTGAAGACAAACAGGATCGGAGACAGTCATGAACGAAAGAGTTGAGCCGATGACACAAGCATCCGGGCGGGCACGCCGCAGGGTGCGCGCGCATTGGAGCTCCTGGGCAATGCTTTGGATTACGACGTTGGCCGTGCTGATGATCTCGATCGACGGCCAGATCATGCCGGCCGTATTGCCGTCGATCAAGTTTGCCTATGGCCTGTCGAACGTTCAGGCTGGATTCATCAATACGATTTTCGCGTTTGCCTCGATGATCGGCGCCGTGGGCTTCGGCGTGGCGTCCGATCTGATCGGCAGCGGATATCGGCGCGGCTATACGTGGATCGTCGCCTATGCCTTGGCCGTGGTGGGTGGGCTGCTGACGGCGCTGATGTCGGGGAGCCTTGGATGGTTTCAACTGCTGCGCGTACCGATGGGGCTGAGCCGAGGCGGCGCCGAGCCGGTCAACGTGGCACTCGTTAGCGACTGGTGGCAGAAGGAGAACCGCGGCTTCGCCGTGGGCGTTCACCACACAGGTTTTCCGATCGGCCAATTCCTTTCCGGCGTGCTGATCGCTATCGTCCTGCGTTACGGACAATGGACCGATGCCTTTGCGCTCATTCCGCTGATCGGCGTCGTGATCATCGTGGCGCAATTGGTCGTCGGCACCCGACGCAATCAGGAAATGGCATTCGAATGGATGCGCGCGAATGATTTGACGACGCCCACGGCTGCGGTGGGTGAAAGAGGGGATTTCCGGCGGCCGATGGGCGTGATCAAGGCGGCGTTTCGCCAGCGCAATACGGGATTGGCGATCGCTTCGATCTTTCTGTTTCTGGTCGCCGAGCTGGGCATCGTCCTGTTTTTGACGTCGTATTTGATCGAGGTGGCCCATATGACGGTTTCGGCGGCGGCCCTCGTATCCGGCGTGTCGGGGTTGACGGGATGGGTGGGACAGGTCGTGTGGGGGACGCTTTCGGACTCGCTGGGAAGAAAGCGAACGCTGATCGTGTTGGCGATTTGCTGTGCGATTTCCACACTGATGCTGTTGCGCATCGACTCCCTCGCCAGTGCGTGGAGCGTCCTTCTCGTTTGGGGATTGTTCCGCAATGCCCCATTTCCGGTTGCCTACGCGATGGTCATCGATTCGGCGGAGCGGGCGGCCGGCGCGGGAATGGGGCTGATGATCGGGATCGCGTTCGGGGTCGCCGGTATGGTCGTTTCGCCGCTCTCAGGCTACCTCATTGGACATGCGGGGTGGACCGTGCATTACGGCAGTCTTGCCGTAATCTGTCTGCTTGCCATCGTGCCGTTGCTGTTTGTGCGGAACAGTGGGGCCGGTCGTGCTGAAGCTGTATCGGATGGAAAGCGGTCCATCGCTCTTTTTGCGCCGTGAGCCGGACGTTCTGGCTGAATGATTGATCAACAAGGGAAGTTATAGCGGCCTAATAGGGCGAGCGGCAAGCGTATCGCAGCGTTTCGTCTATCGAATGGCTGGCGCCGTTGCCTCGGGAGCGAGTTCGACTTCCCTAACCATTAACGGACACTGTACGAAGCGGCACCGGCGGGGCTCGTGGCTTCGACGATTGGGTTGATCTCCGGCATCGGAGAGATGTTCGGCGGAGGGGTGGCACCGGCTATCGCCGGGTATATCGCGCAGAATTTCGGGCTGCCGCGCGTGTTCGATTTTGCGCTGGCTGGTCTTGTCATTGGTGTGTTTATGGCGTCGGCATTGACCGAAACGGCGCCTCGACACAAGGGCGCCCGTGCGGTGTCTGCCGACGAACCGCGACAAGCGGCTTGAAATGCGGCAGCGCGCGTTGCGCGCGCTATCACGCCCAGCAATCACTCGTCGGTGATGCGACCGACGTCCGTCTAATGATCGGTTGGAATGCAGATTGCTCTGTCCGCGTATATGGGCCCGTATGCTGCCTGATCGTGAAACATTTCCAGCAGTTGGTCGCGGGACCATCGCGAGTCTAAATGGCCAGGATGTCGCTCGCGCGCGAGAAAGCGCTCCACAGCTACCTCAGGCGTGCAAAAGCAGTGAACCTCGACCACTGGCTCATGAAGCTCGCTCAGCCACATAACGGGCGTACCCGAATCTGCATTCGACTTGGGATGCCGCCACCAAGACACAAGGACTGCTGCTCCTGATCGTCTTGCACTTTCCATTAACTCGATATCAGCCAACCGGCTAAGCGATCTGCGTTGAGCCGGCTCACTGACTGCATTTGTCAAGAAAAGCCTTTCGAGAAGATCATCCTTGTCGATGCAAGGTAGCTCCAACACGGTTGCGATTTTTCGAGCCAAAGTTGATTTCCCACTGGCAGGTAGGCCGCTGACGAGGACAAAGGGTTTTCGTGACATATTTCAGCGGGGGCGAAAATAAGCGAAGATACACCCGTTGGTGTGTAAGCACCCGGGGTAGTCCCCCCGCTTTTAACGCGAGTCAGAAGTAGAGACTATGCCGCGGCCATGAGCCGCTGTTTCGGCGTCATGCCGCCCAGGCCCATGTTAGGGCGCTCGTGATTGTATTGCCACATCCATTCCGTCGCGAAGTGCTGCACGTGCGCGAGGTCGTCCCAGTAGTACTGCGATAGCCATTCATAGCGCACCGTACGATTGAATCGCTCCACGTAGGCGTTCTGCTGCGGCTTGCCCGGCTGGATGTAGTTCAACGCGATGCCATGCTTGGCTGCCCATTGCGTGATTGCGTCGCTCAGGTACTCCGGGCCGTTATCGCACCGTATCGCCATGGGCTTTCCCCGCCAGTCAATGATCTGCTCCAAGGCTCGGATGACGCGCGCAGAGGGCAACGAGAAGTCGATCTCGATTCCCAATGCCTCGCGGTTGAAGTCGTCGATCACGTTGAACAACCGGATACTGCGGCCATCCTTCAACTGGTCGTGCATAAAATCCATCGACCACACCGCATTCATCGACGCCGGCACGATCAGCGGCTCCCGTGCCTGCCGTACGAGCCGCTTGCGCGGCTTGATGCGCAGGTTCAACTCCAGCTCCCGGTAAATCCGGTACACGCGCTTATCGTCTAATTGGTCAACACCACCGATCTACTGTGGTCTTTGTCGTCTTCGTAGTCGCGCTTTTCACGCGCTACAACATGCAGCCAGACGTCGCGCTCGATCCTATGTGATTCACGCTATCCCATGAGAGGTAGCAAAGCGAGTCTCGGAATCGAGTTCGGCGACGAACTCAGTCTGATCGGAGTCGCTGACAGCCGCACCTCGCTTAACGGCCAACCTGCAGAGCAGGGTCTTTATACAGTTGTCCCGTCCTCCACATACTCAGCATAACAGTTGATAGCTTTCGAGCCAGTGCGACGACGGCCTTCTTGTATCCCTTTTTTTGACGAATCATGCCCGCCCAACGCGCCAGACTGGTTTCAGTTCCATAGCGCGATAGCAGGCATGACGCTGCCTCGTATAGGAGCGATCGCGTCTGCCGGTTTCCCTGTTTGGAAATCCCGCCGTTTCTGTCGACGTCACCGGACTGGTATTTCCTCGGAGTCAGGCCAAGGTAGGCACCCACATCAGCCACACGGCGGAAGCGTGCCGGATCGCCAATTGCAGTCTTGTAGGACAGCGCCGTTAGCGCACCAACACCCGGAATCGACATGAGCATTCGGCACACGGGATCCTGCGTAGCTCGTTTCTCGAGCATCCTGCTGCACGCCCTAATTTGCAGACTCACATGTCGCCACGTATCCAGTAGCATGAGGATCACGGACTTCACTGCCTCGACGGAAGGATCTGCCGCGAGGACCTCGCGTCGGAAGACATCATTCCTACCCGGCGAAAGCACCACGCCGAATGTCTTCAGCAAACCACGAATCTGATTATTGATCGAAACCCGCACTCTCACCAGGCGGTCACGCGCGGAGATCAGCAGCCGTTCGTTGTGGCACTCGAGACTTTTGACAAAGGTTGGCCGATACCACCCTGAGCGAACCAGGTTGGCAATACCGCGCGCATCGTTCCGGTCCGTCTTGTTCAACTGCACCGTGAGCGCGGAATGCACATGACGCGCATGGATACAATCGATGTCGAGATTCAGCTTCCGCAACGAATGATAAAGCCACACGGCCAACGGGCCTGTCTCCATACCAACCTTGGCGTGGCTGCAACCTTTGGCTTCGAGAAAGGCTCTGATCATTTCCGGTCGCGTATCGACCGTGCCATGACAAACCGTCTTCCCATTGTTGCGCGCAAAGTAATACTGAGCCGAGCAGTTCCTCCTCGCCCGTGGCGCTGACCATGATCCCGGACGTGCCAAGCAACGCCTGTCGCTTCTTGAGGTAGTCCAGAAAGTCGACGACAGTGTCGAGCTCGCGGAGAACCAGCTCAATAGATACCTCGTCGAAGACATGGACGAAGTGCTTTTCCGGCTGGGGTATACCGATGACGAAAGGAAGCTCGTTGTGGGTGTCTCCCTTCACCGTGTTGTTCACAGCGAGCGATCCGCAGCCTACGCCGTCGTTGTGCGCAAGCGCGGAGTTACGGCTGCCGCGGGTCACGGCCACCAAATGGAAGGTGGCGTTTTCGGAGGGGACGGGGACCGGCAACGACCTAGTGCATTTCGCGTCCAGAAAGGCGCGCTGCGGGAAGCGCTCGAGCCAGAGCTTCGCGCCATGGAGTTGTCGGCACGACTCGAACACCGCCTTCTTGTACCAGCGCGGCCAGGCGACCTTGAGCCCCTTGGCCTCGTTGAAGAGGACGTGCTTGTCCGAGAACAAGATGACATCTTTCCCGAAGACGACGAGCGCGTCGCACAGTTCCTTCGTCGCACCCTTGCCGTTTTTGAAGCCGTCGTCAGTGTAGACGTTCGTCTGGGACCAGAGGCGTAGGAACGTCCGCTGGCACAGACCAGTAAGGATGCGCTCGGATTCGTTGACCCCTTCCGTCTCTGGCAGGTCGAAGAGCTTCGCTGGTTGCGTTTCTTCTTGAACTTCTTCGGCTTCGGGCCCCATCAATTGCCTCAGATCGGATCGGATAGCATCGTCGAGATTATCCCACGCGGGGGGCTGGTTGCCGTCTGCCTAGCCGAACAGCGTGGCGACCGCGGCGGAGCCGATCTGCGGGCGGACGGTGCCCGGCTGGTCGATCGCGGCCTGACGGGCGCCGGCCTTTTGCCAGACGCACAATGGCCTGACCGGCCGCGACCACCTGGCCCCGCTCGCCTGGTGCCTCGATGACAGCGCCGTCGCTGTCGGCGGCCGCCGGGGCAAGGAAGCCGCGAAGGCCACCTACCAGTCTTAGGCCGCCACCGTCAAAGGCGTCCGTCTCGAGGCCGCCGCGCATATCACGCCTACGTCACCGTTCGCGATCTACGGATTCAAGTCAGCAATTCCAAGAATACGCATGATCTTGTCAAAGCTCCGGTCGCATTGAGCAGCGAGCTCCTTAAAATGCGCGCGCAACGTTCCATATGCTGCGCGCGCTTGTCTCTCTTCCTTGTCCTTCTCTTCGACGGAACTGTGGGCTTTCAGAATGCTCCTCAGCGCATGCAGCCGGCTCAGCGGTGTAAGCAGTGCTCTGGCTTCGTCCACCGTCATTCCTGAGGCCACAGCTAGTTCAGCGACCACGCGCAAAGAGGCCCAGCTTGCCTCTGCCTTTCGTCCCTTGGACTCGAGCAGCTTGCGCAGGGGCTTGACCTGGAAGCCTTCGACGAGAACTTGATCGAAGGCCATGACCTCGTTGGCCCACTCAAGGACCGAGTCCGTAGCTGGATACCGTGCGGCTTCCATATGCCCTTCAGAGCGCGGCTGCCACCAATCAGGAGGGGCGGCATTTAGCTTCCCGATCTTGTACTTCATGCTGCTGAGGGGGTCGTATTCAGAGCTGAACTCACCAAGAATGTCGTTCTCATAGGCTCGTTTCGATATCGACCCGTTCGGCCATTCGTTGAAGGACTGCCAATAGCGCTGCTCCTCAATCGGGAGACGTGCCAAGTCACCGATGTAGGCATGCACTTGGCCGGCCTCGTTGATGTCGTAGCTCTTCAAGTACCAAGCATTGCGGCAAGTGATCGAACGGTCGTCGAGGCTGTACTTCTCAGGGTCCGCCTTGAACCTGTGCAAGACGTCGGCACGAAAGAACGCCGGTGATATCTCCCAAGGCAGATCCGACTTCTGAAAGTAGTTAGAGAGGAACTCCGGCGCACATGAGGTTTCCAATTCGCGGTTGTTCTTGCGATCGAAGATCTTGAAGGTGGCGTACTCCCTCTTTCTCTTGGGATTGGACTCCGCCTCCCACTCGGCAACCAAGTCCTGCACGGTGACGGTCGGGCGCACGATCATACGCCCGTTCACGTAGCTGGCATTGTGGATGCCACCGCCGTGATAGAACAGGTCCGGTGCCTTACGATCGATGCGCTCGTGGTCGCCCCAGCCGCCGAAACTGGGACTGAAGCGAGTGAAGTCAAAGAAGAAGACCAAGGCAAAGCCCGCCAACGCCATGTATCTGGCAAGGTCTTCCGTGAGAATGGTGACTGCCACCAGTTTCTCGCTGCCGGGAGCAAGGTCCGCACGGATGATGCGGATCACGTCTTCAATGTCGCCCCGTGAGTCCAGCCGGCAGTAGGCGTTCCGCTCTGCCACGAAGTGCAGGTCCAGGGCGTGCACGAGCTTCTGGCTCAATTCCATTGCTCGCTCGCCTTTGTCCACTCCATGAAAGCTGCGCTGGTAGACGAGCTTCTCGCCACCGGCGAGCGAATTGCCCGACCCCATTGGTGGCTCCAGATAAACGCGGTGACCTTCTCCTCCGCCGTAGCTCTTCTGGATCGCCCAGGCCTCATCGGTGCTGACGAACCGACTCATGAGGTCTTGTTGATCGGCTGGTGTGACCTGCTGAACAGGTGCGAGCACGGCGTGAATGAGCACGGCCGGTCCGCCAGCGTAGATAACGATTTCCTCGCTCTGAGCATTCTCTTTCAGGAAGCCGACTGAATCTTCTGCGCCGGTCAGCCATTTCGCCGCATCTGAGGCCGGAGCCTGTGCAATGGCCTTCAGGGCCGCAATGTTGAATCTACGAGCCATTCCCCAACCACCTCCCAGTTCTTAAGCCGGATTGGTAGCGCATCTGACGCGGCTTCAGTAATATTGCGCCGCATCGCTGCGTGACGTGCACGAACACGCCGGCCACTGGTCGCGGCGCTCACTGCACCGCAGCTAGCGGCGACACCATCACAACTGCCCCGAGGCCAGCAGTTTACCACCTCGGAATGAAGCCACGTCGCGGTGAGGCGTGCTTCACAATTCCGCGCCGCTTCCAAATCTGGCAACGCTGTGTCCGCTTCCAGCCTGCCCGAAAACCGCTAGTCACGAACGCCCGCTTCTGGCCGGATTCCGACCCTGTTGCAGTCCGAGAACAACACGCTGTTTGGGAGCGCGGAGACGCAGCAAATCATCGCTGGCCGATTATTCCGTCAGGTGTCTTAGCAAATTTTCGCGAATAAGCTCGCGATCGAGATCTGTCAAACCAAGCAGCACTCGCACAGGATATGGGTATTCGGATCCGCCCGGCACCACCGGTGCTTTCTCGCCGAACTGGTGCACGCGGGCGACTCGCGCAATGCGACCAGAGAAGCCGATTGCTAGTTGTCTCTCACTCGCTTCGATCTTCATCCAACGCGCCGTGCGCAACTTCATGAACATTGCCGTTCGTTTGATGCGTCCACGCTTGCTGCGCAGCTTTTTGTCACTGTGCCTTACCTTGCGCGATTCGTATCCGGTGCCGTCGGGATTCCTCTGCGCGGCGATGCGAACCTGCTGGCTGCGGCGCAGCTCGCGCGCGATGTCGCGCATCGCCGCGCGTCTGCCAGCGGGCGAGATTCGGGCGAGCAGGGCGCCCGCCCAGTCCTCAAGCGCGCTCAAATTGTCCACGGCTTCCAACCCATGTCATGCCATCGGCTGCCCGGAGCGGTGAGTCGTCGATGTGTTCGATAACTCGATTGCCGTCGGGCCCGGTCGTTACCGCCACTCCTTCCGTCAAAGCCAGTTTGATAGAGAGGTCGGCCGTTGCATGGTTGAGAATGTCCACCTCGAAGGTAATGCCGTGTTCACGTTCGTCTGGGTCCGTCACAAGTTCCGGCTGATTCTTGCGCGCCCATTCGATGAGCGCGACGAAGACGTCATCGGCATCGCCTGCGAAATCCATCACGAGGGCATGCGCCGTGTACCGGTACTCGAACGAGAGCGAGCGTGTACCGGTCGCGATGATTGATCCCTGGTCGATGAACACTGCCAGCTTGTCGGGCTCGACCTCCAAAGATGGGATGGCAGCGACGAGCGCCGTTCGCAGGCTCGCGGGTTTATTCATGGACATTTGCTCTGGCGTCTCGCTGCCGCGCTTCCGTTTGGCACGAAACGATCATATCGACCTTGGCCGCACACGCAGCCCATGCGGCCTTTGCCGTTGTGAGAGCCGCGTCTAGATCACCGTTCGTTCGTGGTGCAATAGCCGGGAGTGTGCAATGGCTCACCGCCGGGCACTCGTTCAATGTAATCGTTGGCGCTGGCGAGAGTGGGGCTTGTGTGCAGGCGCACAACATCATCAGGCAAGCGGGTATCAGCCCACGCGCGAAGCTCGGCGGTTTCATCGATCAATCTCCGGTTCTCGAGCCGAGCTGCCGCCAGTTTCGAGGCGATTGCGTCGTGTGTTCGAGTGAGTTGTATCTGCTGGGTCACTTTATTGGCGGCATCCAAACGTACCCGCTCAAGGGCGCTGTCGCGCTCTGTAATGCGCTTCCGCGCATCGATAAGCTGCCGATTCACACTTGCCAGGTCGGCACGCAGCGCACGCACGTAGGACGCGCCAGCGAGGAGGGCGGCGAGGGTCACCAATGCCGCGATCAGCTTCCCTGCAAGCCTGTTCACGCGGCAACCGCCGCCGTGTCCTTGGCCGCCGCTGCTTCGCGCGCCGCATACCGTTCATAGGCGCGCTCGAGCTTGACGTCATATAGGTTCGCCGCGTAGGTCCGGCCGTTGTATCCCTTCGCGAAAGCGGCCCATTTCGGGGCCCTGAGCGCAGCGATGAGCGCCATGTCAGCCGCGACATAGCGCACGAAGGCATCGAGCTGGCCGGCTTCGTCAGCTTCCATGCGAGCCACGAAATCGTCGACGCTCGCGTAGCCCAAACGCTCCCAGTGGTAACCCATCACCTGAAATGCGCCCCAGCTCGCCGACTCCCAAGCGGCTGCGACGTCGATCAGCTCGGCCGTAGCGAGGCGCGTGTACTCCGCAGCGCCACCCTGATAGCCGCCCGGCGCTTTTGACAGGATATTCGGATGCTTTGCCGACAATGGCGCGGGATCGGCACCGCGTGCCTGGAGCCGCTTCCAAAATATGTGCCGCTCGAACAGGATGGCGGGACGACCATTGGCCAGGAAGCCGGTGCCGCGGGATTCGACCTCGATCACGGCGCGCACGCAAGCGACGGGAACGTCGAGCGTTTGCGCTGCCCGCATGAGATCAGCAGCGCTGAGGTGCTTTGGATCGCGCTGGCCGGCTGCAAGTGCGGCATAGGTCTTTGGCCCAGCTATTCCATCGTCGATGAGCCCGAACTTTCGCTGAAGGGCGGCAACAGCGGCTTGAGTCGCGTCGTCGTAGAGGTGGGTCACTTCCAGGCGGAAGCTGGCGCGGGCCAGCCGGCGTTGCAGCAGGGCAACGTCGTCACCGTGGTCGCCGAGGCGATGCGTCTTCATGGTCAATCGCTCCAGAGAAGGCGTGCGACGTTGCCGCGCGCGCCGAACACAAACACGGCCAGCAAGACTGACGCTGCCGCTTCAAAAACGCCGACTTGCCCGAGGCGCAGCGCCAGTTCGATCGCGGCTCCGCCCATGACGGCAGCTAGGACCCAGGCGGCCCACGACACGTGACCCCGATATCGCGCGCCATTTCGTCGGAACGTGAGGATACGAAGGAGCGTCGCGAGGTGTGCGATGCATGCGATAAGAGCAAACGAAACGGACATGTCACTCCCGGTTTCGAAACATCGAGCGTGGATCCCAGGCTCTCGCCCGCTCGATCATTCGAAGCGTGATGGCGATGACAAGGGCCGCTGCGAAGAACGCCGCCACACCCGTCGATTGGAGCGGCGTGGCGTTGACGATTTCAGGTGCCGCAAGATATCCCATCACGAGCGAGATCAGCATGTAGGCCGCGCGCCGGCCGACGCCGATCTCTTTCGACGTGACGACGACAAGTGCTGCGCCGGTGAACGCGCCGATCAACGCATTGCCATCGATACCCGGCGCAAGGCTGGCAATGCCGACCGTGGTCAACGGCGCGGCGGTTGGAGTGTGCGATCCGGACATGTATGGAAGTAGCTTGGGGTCAATCGAACAATTGCAGCAGTGGCTTTGTGTTTGTGACGGTTTCGAGCGCCGGCAAGTGGACCGGGGTGCCGACGGGCAGAATCGCGCCGAGGTCTGCTAGACCGGCGTTCGCCTCCAGTACAGCTTCGACTGTGCCGTCGGTACGCCCGTAGTGGCGCCAGCACAGCGAGTCGACCGAATCGCCCCGTAGTGCTCTCACGATCATGGTCAGATCAGCTCAATCGTTGAGCGCGGGGTGCCGCGCATGTCATTCAGCGCCCACCGGACGTTGCGGCGCGACTCGCATATCGTTGCTTCCAGGACTTCCGTGTCGTTGGCACCCGTCTTCGTGACGTCGTAGGCGCGGTACTGCTCGGTCAGATCGGCACGTGTCAAGTTGTAGACCGCACGGCGGTACCGCAGCACGTGAGCGCTGACGCCGTCGGTCTGATCAGCCGGGACGCTCGCCAGATCGGCGTGCCCTTGAGCGCATCGCCCCGCTTTCCATGCCCGCAGTTCATCGTTGATGCTCGCGATCGCATCGACCGTGGCTAGGCGCAACCGCTCAAGCGTCACCGTGCCGTCGAGACGCATCGCTTCGCGAAGGTCTTTCAGATCGATGTCGGGAAACCATCCGTCGTTCCTGACGATCGTGGCGTTGGCCGGCTGGGCCGGTACTGTCGTATCGGCGATCGCAATGAAGCTGCTCATGATGTCCAGGTGTTCAGGGATGGCGGTGGACCGACGCTCGGTTCCCGTTTGCCAACAGGTGTAGGGATCGAGCGTCGGTGCCGCCATGCCGGGGAGGGCTCTTCACTGACCGTCGGTTGCGTCGCTCAGACGCTCGACCGCCTCGATCAGCTTCGAAAGCCGATCGATGTCCTTTTTCACGCCGACGCGGTCGTTTAACGACAGCGCTCGTCGCAGATATTCGAGTGCGCGCGGCGGGTCGGTTTCTTGTCGCGCGTAGCCAAGGGCCTTGTAGAGCTTCGCGCGGACCTGATCGTGCATGTCGGCGTGGCCGGTCAGCTCGTCAACGCATTCCAAGGTCCCGGCATCAAACGTCCCTCCCTCCATGAATGCCGAGAGCGCTGCGTCGGCGAACTGCTCAGCGACGAGAGAGGCAAGCGATCGCTCGAACTGGTCGGGCAGGGCGAGGCCGTGTGACAGGGCATAGGATGCGATGTCGAGCGCACCCTCGAAGTCGCCGACATCGATGCGCCACACCATGACTGTGACCAAAACATCGTCCTGTGCGCCGCGGCCACCGCTCAATACGCCCGAGACGTAGTCGGCATACTCGGGCAGCAGCTTTCTTTTGAGTTCGATCTTCCGGGCGATCGACTGCACGCTCTTTAGGGCGCGGCGGTCGGCGGCGAGCTTCGCCATCATGAGTTCGTATGGCGTTGCCCCGGCCATCGATTGACCGGGCGAGGCGGCAGCTGCCGCGCGCGCAGCCGTCACCCTGGCGTAGTGAGCGCGGGCAGGCGTGTCGATGGTCATGCCGCCACCGGTTCGATGTTTTCCGCGACGCAACCGCAGCCGAAATCCTCGACGACGTACGCGTCGTTCGACGATTCGTAGTTCTCGATCTGATCGCGCTTCGGGTTATCAATCAGCGAGCGCCGACGAGCGCTCTCTTGGAAGTAGATCGATAGGTTGTCGAGCTTCGTCACCATCATTGCGCGCTTCGGGAAGAACGGTACGCGCACGGCAGGCAAGTTGCCGATGCGCTTTTGGCTGACGATCAAATCGGCTGCGAGCTGCTCGGTCGGCGCCTGCGTCGCGTTGACGATTGGAAAGTACTTGTCGTGCAGCAATTCTCGGCCGCAGATTACGACGAGCCCAGTGTCTTCTTGGAACCACGGGTCGATCATCGACGAAACGATGTCCATCACAAGCGCGTCGAGGTTGGCGTAGTCGCCGTCCTTGCCGACGAGCACCTTGCCGGCTTGTTTGGTGCCTTCATGCAGAACACGCTGAGCCGCCCGGTTACGGTACTGCTGCAGCCAACCAATGTTAACGTCCTGCAGCAGCGGGTTCGCCGCCTTGTCGGTCGTAGGCGCAGCCGCTGCACCGTTCCAGCCAATCATGATCCGATCCAGCGCGGATTGCGTCACTATCACGTTGCGGACGCGTTGCTGGAAATCGGGGAACTTGGCCCACGCGTCGAGCTTGCGGTACGTGATTGCCGTGTCGTAATCGGTCTTCTCGCAGCGGTATTTGGCGTTATCGAGTGCCGTTGGGTCGACGGGTTGCCGGTCCGCCTTCGTCGTATCGGTGCGGCTGGCAATCGGACCGGAGACGGACAAGCCGAGCTTTTCGCCCTCCAATTCGGTAACGGGCAGCACATTGATGCGCTTTAGAAACTCGCTCGATTCCTGGATCTTGGTTTCGAGCGTCTGTTGCACGGAGGGCTCGACCGTGAACTTCGTCGACACGTCGGACGTATCGTTGAGATTGGCGATTTGCGCGACGTATTTGTTGTACGCCAAGCGCGTTTCCTTCTTCATGGGGGCTCCGAGATGTGAGCGTGGAATAGGTCAGCAGTCGGTCACGAATTCGCCCGCCGCGCCGGTTGACGGCGGCCGTCGCGGTGCACCGTTGTCCGTTGACGAAAGCTTGGTGGTAAGCGCTTCCACCGCGGCGACCGCCTCCTCGGCCTGCTTCCTCGCGTCAGCCACGTCGAGGACAGTGGACGCGAGTTCGATGCGGAGGGCCGCGGTTTCTCGGGCCTGCTTCGTAGCAAAACCGGCTACCTCTTCGACTGCTCGGCGAACATCACCGTCACGCTGATCGTCGGTCGTGCGATTCCGGGCGAACATTCCCTTGACGATCGAAAGAAGGCTCGAGGACTCGATGTCGCCGTTGAATTCAATCGTTGTTTCGCACGGCGCTGAGAAGACGTTGTTCGAGCGCTTCGCGACAAATTGCAGCGCCTCGGTGCCGAGGCTTGCCGGATCGTCCGTCGCGGCGAGGCCGACCAAGTACGCTTCCCCGCTGTCGGCGAAGGCCGGGTTGACTTCGATCGACGTATAGATTTTTTGGCGTTTTTTCGACAGCGTGATCAGATCGTCGGTCGGGTCGATTCGCGCGTAGAGCGCCATTTTTCCTTTCAGCGGACCGTCATCGATCTGGCGCGCTTCGAGGGCAGTCACGTCGCCGTACGCGCCGAACGGGCTGTTCGCCGAAAGCGGCGCATATCCTTTGACGTGCTCGACGTTTAGGCGCGCGCCGTACAGTTCCGGGTTGTAGTTCTTTGCCATCTGGGTGAGCCAATCGCGCTTGATTTCGCGGCCATCGACGGTCGCGCCTTCTACTGCGACGCGAAAGAACTTCGTTTTGCTGGTTGCCATATCGAGAGGTCGAACCATAGGGTTTGAGTGAGCGTGGTTCTCATGTTCGACCTTCGTCGGCTATCGCTCAACGTTCCATGAGCGTTGCTGGACCGGGTACGCATTGCTTCGCGTGCTCACGCGTGCGCGGAGCCCTACGCTTGGTGCATGCTCGACACGACGGACTCGATTCAACACCAAACGGACGCGCGCAAGACCGCACGCTCGCTCTACTGGCAAGGCTGGCGCATCGCGTCGATTGCGCGGCATCTCCAGTTGAAACCCCCGACCGTGGCGTCGTGGTGCCGCCGCGATCGATGGAAGGAGACCACGCCGATCCAACGAATCGAGGCGGCTACCGAGACGCGCCTTGCGCTGCTGATTGCGAAAGATAAGAAAGACGGCGCGGACTACAAGGAAATCGACCTGCTCGGCCGGCAGATCGAGCGGCTCGCCCGCGTGCGAAAGTATGGCGAGACCGGGAAGGAAGGCGACCTTAATCCGAACATCGCCGCGCGCAACGCCGGAAGGAAACGGCGACCGCCGCGCAACGAGATCAGTGAGGAGCAGCACCAGAGGATCGTCACGGCGTTTCGTGATTCGCTGTTTGACTATCAGAAGGTCTGGTACCGCAACGGCGACCGGCGAACGCGGAACATCCTCAAGTCGCGCCAGATCGGTGCAACCTGGTATTTCTCGCGCGAGGCGTTTGCCGATGCGCTCGAGACCGGTCGCAACCAAATCTTCTTGTCCGCGAGCAAAGCGCAGGCACACGTCTTCAAACAGTACATCACGCAGTTTGCCCGCGAGGCAGCGGAGCTGGAGTTGACGGGCGATCCGATCATTCTCCCTAACGGCGCCATCCTGTACTTCCTGGGTACGAACGCGCGCACGGCGCAGTCCTATCACGGCAACTTTTATTTCGACGAGTATTTCTGGGTACCGAAGTTTCGCGAGCTCAACAAGGTCGCCTCGGGCATGGCGATGCACAAGCGCTGGCGCAAGACATATTTCAGTACGCCCTCGAGCATCACGCACGAAGCGTATTCGTTCTGGAGCGGCGCACACGCGAACCGCGGCCGCACGGCCGGCGATCGTATCCAGATCGATACAAGCCACGAGGCGCTCGTGCGGGGTATGTTGTGCCCGGATGCGCAGTGGCGCCAGATCGTCACGATTCTCGACGCAATGGCAGGCGGATGCGACCTGTTCGACATCGATGAGCTGCGCAACGAATACAGCGCCGAGGAATTCGCGAATCTGCTGATGTGCCAATTCATCGACGATTCGCTTTCGGTGTTCAAGCTGGCCGAGCTGCAGCGGTGCATGATCGATTCCTGGGAAGAGTGGTCCGAGGACTTCTCGCCGTTGTTGCTGCGTCCGTTTGGCTACCGCGAGGTGTGGGTTGGCTACGATCCGGCGCTTACAGGCGATTCGGCGGGGCTTGTCGTCGTGGCGCCTCCGCGCGTCGAAGGCGGCCCGTTCCGCGTACTCGAACGTCACCAGTTCCGCGGCAACAATTTCGAAGAGCAGGCCGCCGCGATCGAGCAGATCACGCAACGCTACAACGTTGGCTACATCGCTATAGACACGACTGGCATGGGGCAGGGCGTCTATCAGCTGGTTTGCAAGTTTTTTCCGGGCGCTGTCGCGTTGAACTACTCGCCCGAGGTGAAAACTAGGCTCGTGCTGAAGGGGCAGTCCGTCATTCGCAACGGCCGCTTGCAATTCGACGCGAGCTGGACCGACCTGGCAGCAGCGTTCATGGCGATCAAGCAGACGATGACGGCGAGCGGGCGTCAGACAACCTTCACGGCGGGCCGTAACGACGAGACCGGCCACGCCGATCTGGCATGGGCGTGTTTGCACGCGATCGACCGCGAGCCGCTGGCGGGAGCGGGCGTCAATTCTTCATCATTCACGGAGTTCTATTCATGAGCGAGCGCCACTTCCATGCGCCGCACACCTCCGCGGTCGCGGCAGCCGCCAACGCTATGCAGGCCGCGCCCGCGCGAGCCGAGGTTTTCACGTTCGGTGACCCCTCCCCGGCGATGAACAGGGCCGAGATTCTCGACTATGTCGAATGCTGGTCGAATGGCGAATGGTTCGAGCCGCCGGTGAGCTTCGCGGGACTGGCGAAGTCGTTCCGCGCGAGCACGCACCATAGCTCCGCGCTGTACTTTAAGGCGAACGTGCTCGCGTCGACATTTCGGCCGCACAAATGGTTGTCGCGGCATGCGTTCGAGCGGTGGGCACTCGACTTTCTGACGTTCGGCAATGGCTACGTCGAACGCCGGAAGAACCGGTTAGGAGGGACGCTGCGGCTCGAGCCCACGCTCGCAAAATACACGCGGCGGAGGGCGGATATGTGCGGCTTCCTCTATGTGAATGGTTGGCACGACCGGCACGAGTTCGAGCCGGAAAGCGTCTTTCAGCTCATGCGGCCGGACATCAATCAGGAGGTGTATGGCCTACCCGAGTACCTCAGTTCGCTGCATTCTGCTTGGTTGAACGAGTCGTCGACGCTGTTTCGGAGGAAGTACTACGAGAACGGCAGCCACGCAGGTTTCATTCTCTACATGACCGACGCTGCTCAGAGACAAGAGGACGTCGACAACATGCGCGAGGCATTGAAAAACGCGAAGGGGCCGGGAAACTTCCGCAACGTGTTTATGTACGCGCCGAACGGTAAGAAGGACGGCATCCAGCTGATTCCCGTGTCGGAGGTCGCGGCAAAGGATGAGTTCTTCAACATCAAGAACGTGACCCGCGATGACCTACTTGCGGCGCACCGAGTGCCGCCGCAGTTGCTCGGCATCGTGCCAGTCAACTCGGGAGGATTCGGTACGCCCGACACAGCTGCACGGGTCTTCGGGCGGAACGAGATCGAGCCGCTGCAGGCTCGTTTCGCCGAGCTGAACGACTGGCTCGGCGAAGACGTTGTGAGGTTCGACCGCTATGAGATTCCGGCCGTTCCGGTCCCAACATAGCATGAGCTGCATACCTCGGCGATCGCAATGGTTGGATCGGAAACGAAACTGCATCGATCGCCGAGACGTGTATGATCCTCGGATAGCTGACCTGTCATCACCGCCGATCCGGAAATGCGCACATGAAAGCCTCAATGATGGGCGAGCGCATTGTTTTATTCGATGGTGGGCCGTTGCCGACTCCGATAACCGACCCGCTGTTTTTTTCGCCAGGGAACTATGTTGTGAGCCATTCAACGGCTGAGTCAAGCGGTGCGTGAGGGTGAGCATTGTCACGACAAAGATAGTCTACAAAGTGTTTGAATCGAACATCGTTCAAGCCCCGCTCGATTTGGGTCGCCGTGTCATTGCCTACCCCACACTCGCGAGCAAGGCTTGCGACGCACGCCCATATTGCCTGTTCTCCCAGGTGCCCATGACAAAGCCAGTGACCGGGTTCCGTTGTCGGAAACCTGTCCGCATAAGCTCTGGCGCCATGATTTACGAGCAAGTAAACATTAACTTGTGCGTGAAAATTTCGCGCAGTCAGACAGCTATTGAGCGCCGGTTTTGCAATGTACAGGGAGTCAACCCATTCAATCGCGGTGGTTGAAATCAGTCGATCGGCGCGAGTAAGCGCGCCGATATGTTTCATGACTAGTGAATATGAAACGGCAAAGCCAACTATCGCGTGAAATCTATCGGATAGGAGATTAAAAAAATCCTGATCGAGATCGTCGCTAAAGAATTGACGAAGAAATGCTAGAACAGGTGGTAGTCGAAAAAAATAATTCTCGACCGAATGCCCGACAGTTACAAAATTCGGGCATCCTTGTTGAGGCGGAAACCACGGGTTTTGTAGCTCCAAGTCGAGCGTAAGTCCATCCCATTCCCGGTCCGTTAGCGTGCCGAATTTTTCGGCGGCCTTCGCTGACATTGACGCAGATGCAGATAATTCTGTAAGCACCGTCTTAACTATTTCCTTCATTCCGAGACCCTTTATTTTCTCGTCTGTCAGGAGACTTGCAATGTCAATAACTCCAGGGAGCTCTTCGCTCTTCGTGGCACAGCGCTCGCCCTTCAGACGTTGAAGGACTGATTTGTCTGAATTCCCCTCGACCAAGATGGTTTTTTGTGTCCGTCGCATAACCGCGTTCAAATACCCCGCGATTGAATACCCCTGCATGTTATTCTCCGTCTGTTGCGTCGTCTATTTCGTCAAATAAATCGTCCTGCGGGCGCTTGGTGAGGCGCGGCTCAAAATCCTGCGTCTCATCGAAGTGATCGGCCCCAACCTCCGGTGAGTGCGTGCAAGCAATGATTTGGCGATTCGGAGCCAAGGACATTAGCTCATTAAGAATCATTCTCTGCCAGTCAATATGCAAAGAAAGCTCCGGTTCATCGATGAGAAAAATTCCATCTTTAAATCGCGAGCGGCAAGCTGAATAGAGCATTGTCAAAATCTGACGCTCGCCGGAAGACAGGGCGGAAAGTCCGTACGAACGACCTCCCTCAGTGCCTACGGAGACTGCCGACCTAACATGCTCCCGGCCTGCGGTCTCGCCAATTTTTAGAGTTTTTTGCGTCCCCAGGAGCCGATTAATAGAGGTCTCAAAGTCTCGGCTGCTCTGTAGAGCGTTCTTTCTTGCTTCCTTGCGTTCGACTAACGTTTCCAGGTACAGCGCAAGCACTGATTTTTCAATTCCCTTTGATTCATGCGCTGGTCTTTGCTTGAGAAATTCCATCGCCTCGCGTAATTGATCTGAGATTGGCTCGGATCGACGATTTCCGAGTTGATAATCCTTACTATCGAGCGAGTCCGCAATAGAGGCGAGCGCATCTTCAATTTCAAAGGGCTTTTGTGGATTATCTAGGCCAACAATTGTTCGGAATACTTTGACGAAAACGTCTGCGAACATATTTTGTTCACGCTCCGCCATCGCGAACTGAGCCGATCGCCATTCAGATGTCAGTCCGTCATCAACTTCCATTATCGATGGATATCGGATTGTCGGTACAAACGGCCCAAACCACTGGCGGCACTGCACTGTTTTGCGCGCCGTTATGCTCGCCTCTTCCCGCAGCGTACGCATTTCAGTCGCGGCACGTAGTCTTCGAACGCCAAATTTTTCGCGGAGCGACTCCAACTCCTTTGCCTCGAGCTCATCCAGATTTGAATCACGTGTTCTATCGCGGTAGTAGGCCCCCACCTCATCGCGAACCCGCTCGAGAACTGATCGAAACGCGGGTAGGTACGTTGAACGCTCGCCGAGCACGGTGCGAAGAGATGTCAACTCGAGCTCAGACAGATGTTCAGAGCTGTCAACTAATGAAGTCGCTTCGCCATTAACGCGCACCTTGACACTATCAGCGTCCGTGGTTTTTGTTATCTCAAGTGTTGTGCCGGAAAAAGTCGAAATTGCGATCTTTCTGAAATTTAGATATTTAAATCGCTTGAAGTCGAGCTCAAGGGCGTTGGCTAATATGTGAAGGACTGTTGTTTTGCCTTTGCCATTCTTTCCATAAATTATGTTCAGTCGCGGCTTGAACTCAAGGTCGACGTCGAACTGCTCGTGAAGTCCTTCGACGGTAAGGCTTCTTATTCCGGCTTGCGGTTCCACACTTTCTCCAAACTGCGTTTGTTATGTGAGATGTAATGCTAGCATACGAACCCAATTTGCCCGTCGTCTTTGAGGCCGTGGGGCATTAATGATTCCAAGAGGTCACTATGGACAGCCGCAGGACTTGAAAGGGGCGGGTGTACGGACAGCCGCGAACACGGAGCCGAGGGCTGCGCGGTCCTCCTCCCCGCCTGCGGCGCAGATGTAAGGAGCGGTTTCTGTGCGCCAGGAGTCTCGGCGGCCGGCCTCTCGTGGAGCGCGCCCGCGGAGAATGGCGAGCATGCCCGGATGATGCGTTTTTGTGCACATAGTTGCTAGTGTGTGACGCTCGGCCCGCTGCGCGGTGGATGCACCGCGGGGCTCGTGGGAGCATTGAACACCCCTTGGCCCCTCATTCGGGGGTCGACGCGTCCTCAGGGGCGGGAATGTGGAACACCATCACAGAAACGATTAGTTCGCGGTTCTTATCGCCGGGCTGATGCAAGACGTAGCGACGGCCAGTGTCGTCGTTCCAGTCCGAGGACCGCTTGAAATGCGGGTGCGTTGTCATTGCTGCCTCGACAGCGGTGAGAACTTTGCTCGTGTCCGTGCCGCGGTTAAAGACAAGAATTGCTGTCTTCGAATCTCTCCAGGACGTATAGCTGAGAAGCTGGTCCACCGCGTCCGAAAATTTCTTTGCGCCATTCCAGAATTTGCATTCGGCGATGAAAACGTTGCGCCCGTCGGCGCGCAGCAAGATGTCGGTCTTGCCACCGAAGTTAAATGTCTCGCCGGTCGCGCCGCCCTCAAATTGCCCGTTCAATTGCACGAGAAAGTGTTGGCGCAGCGCCTCCTCATCCATCCTGGCAAAGGCGCGCGGACTGCGTTCCATCACCAGCTGTCACCTTCCGGCATAAAGGAGCCGGGTATTTCCGGCATATAGGCGCCAGCAGAAGTGGGCAGAATCGAGCATCTTTGTGGTTCAAGAATGTGCCGTTTATCCGGCGTTTGCAAGGTTCAAGTGATGCTCCGGCAGGTGCCTCGGGCTGCGATATGAGTGCCCATCGAGCACGAGGCAGTAGGCGTTGTGACGCAGGCGGTCGAGCGTAGCCGAGGCCAGCAAGCGGTTAGCTGGAAACGCCTGATCCCATTCGGTCAGATCGAGGTTGCTCGTCACGATGGTGGAGGCCGCCTCGTAACGCTCGGCGATCAGTTCATGCAGATCCTCGTCGGCGGGCGGACGAAGCGGTTTGAGCCCGAAGTCATCGATGATCAACAATTCGACGCGCATTAAGCTGGCGAGCCGACGCTCGTAGGCGCCGGTGGCGCGTGCTGCGTTCAAGCTCGTTGTGAGCTGGGTGCAGGTGGTGAACAGCACGTCGACTCCCTGGCGCACGGCGCAATGGCCGAGGGCCTGCGCCAGATGGCTTTTACCGGTACCGCAGGGCCCGACGATGAGCACGGGTGCGTGCTCGCCCAGGTAACGACCGCCGGCCAGATCGTGTACCAGGGCACGGTTCAACTGCGGTAGCCGATCGAAGTCGAATTGCTCCAGCGTCTTGCTGGTGCGGAAGGCGGCGCGTCGCATGCGTAACGCAAACTTCTTCTGCTCGCGCCGGGCGACTTCGTCTTCGATCAGCAGCGCGAGGAAGTCGACGTAAGAGAGCTTCGCGTCGATCGCTTGGCGATTGCGCGCCTCCAGCGAGTCGAGGATGCCGGACAGGCGCAGTTGCTTCAGATGTGGGGTCAAGGCTGGCATGGGTTGCATGGCCATCTCCTGGGTCAGTGACGCACGTGGGCGTCGGGGGCAAACAGAGACTGGGCGTCGCGGGCGAAACGCGCGCTGGGCGCATGGATGTGGTCGTTCGAATCGGTGAGTGGTTGCTGATCGAAGCCGCCGACAAGGATCGTCTTGACGGTCCGATAGAAGGGACTGGCGTGTGCGAGCGCCCGAGCGCACGCCGCTTCCAGGCGCGAAGCTCCGTAGGGCTTCTGCAACCGCATGACGCCCTGCGCCGCACGCAGGCGTTCGAGAATGTGATCGGCCAGCAGCAGTTCGATGAGCTCGGCGCAAGCCGGCCCCACGCGCGTAGCTTGTTCGAGACACCACTGCCGATCGTGAGCGAGAAACGCGCGCGCCTCGGGCGGCAGGTGGTCGCGCACGGTAAGCCGATCGCCGGGGCGGCGGCCGCGTACGTGCGAAGCGACCAGTCGGTAATCGTCGTAGATACAAACCGAAGCATCCGTTGCACGCAGCCACAACCGTTTGCCGACCAACGAGAACGGCACGGAATACAGCACGCGCTGATGGGCGACATGGCAGTCTCGGTGAACCGAGACCTTGTGCCAGGTGCCCAGATCGGGGGCGACGGCTGGCAGCTCGCGCATCAGTGGCCGTTCGATCTCGAACAAATCGAGCGGTACTTTGCGTGTTGTACCGTGGATGCGACGCCCCGCTTCATGCATGACCCAGTGACGAGCCTGCTCGTTCAGATCCATGAAGTCGCGGAACTGGCGCAGCGGCAGGAAGTTGCCTTTTACGTATTTGACGCCGGCTTCGACGATGCCCTTCTTGGGCGGGTCCGCCGGCGGGCAGGGATCGATCCGGAAACCGTACCCTTCCGCGCATTCCGCGTAGGCGCGTTGCACGACAGGGTCGTAAGCGCAGGCACGCGTGATCGCGCACTTGGGGTTGTCGATGATCACGCGCGTGGGCACGGCGCCGAACCATTCGAAGGCGCGACGATGGCACCCGAGCCAAGTTGCGACCGTCTGGTCCCAGACGAACTCGACGTACTGATGTCGCGAGAAGGCAAGCGTCATCACGAACGCCCACGTGCGCCGCAGCACGCCGTCGGCGTCGGGCAGCATCGGGCCGGCACCGAAATCGACCTGCGCCGCTTCGCCGGGCGCAAAGCTGAGCGGCACGGTGGCCTCGGGCGGACGGTCCGCGTTGATCGAAACGATCATGCGATAAACCGACGAATAACTGCCGGTGTAGCCGTGCTCACGCCGCAAAGCGGCCAGAATCGCGGTGCTGTGAACGCCGGTCCAAATCCGACACTAAACGACGGCGTTCCGGAATCGAGCCACTGAGCGGCCGGATCTTATTGCGCGATGTGTAGGGAAGGTTGCGCTGGGCATTGACGACGCTTTGCGCGTCGTAAGGAGCCCGTAGGGCGAGTGCAGACGCGCAAAGCGCGTTGGGAGATGACGGCGGGAAGCGGTTGCGGTAGAAAGGCACAGCGCCGAAGAAACCACCGACGCGACCCCGGCTAAACCGCCAAGTTAACCCCGGAGTCGCGCCACACAAGTCAACGTGCAAAGCCAGGGGCTTTAACACAGGGAGCGCGTGCAGCCGCAGTATTCCACGGCTGGCGCGCTCCTGTCTATGCGTTCGTCTTCGGCGTTTCGATCGGAGCGCCGATGACCGAAGGCTATTGCCAAGAGCAGCCCACGGGCCGCCTGTTCCTTTGCGCCCGCTGTCGGGCACAGGTGTTCATTTGTCGCCGCTGTGATCGCGGCCAGATCTATTGCGCCAACGGCTGTGCGCAAGCGGCTCGCCGCGCGAGCCAGCGCGAAGCGGCCCAGCGTTACCAGCACTCTCGCCGTGGACGTCTCGCCCATGCGCAGCGCGCCCGGCGTTACCGGGCACGAATCAATAAAGTGACGCATCACGGTTCACTCGCGACGGCGTCCAGTGCTCTACTGGCTGCGGAGTCGATGCGCGCCGCCTTCGCTCATCATCGCGTCACGGCATCAGTGCCGACGGCGACGCATTGCCACCTATGCGGCAATGCGTGTTCGCCGTTCGTACGCCTTGGCCCGCTGCGCCGTCGAGCTTTCCATTCCATCTACCGATTGCGGGGAGGCTCTGAAGGTGACGATTGACGCTGAACTCGAAGCCCATATCCTGCGGCTCTATCACGTCGAGAAGTGGCGCTGCGGCACCATCGCGCGGCAACTGCACGTGCATCGCGACACCGTCAAACGGGTGCTCGCGCAGGCCGGCTTGCCGCGCCATGGATCGGCGCCGCGCTCTTCGATGATCGAGCCATATCTGCCGTTCATTGGCCAGACGCTCGAGAAGTATCCGACACTCACCGCCAGTCGCCTTTACGGTATGGTGCGTGAGCGCGGCTATCAGGGCGGCCCCACGCACTTCCGGCATCTGATCTCGCTGCACCGGCCGCGCCCGCCTGCCGAGGCGTACCTGCGGCTGCGCACGTTGCCCGGCGAACAGATGCAATGCGATTGGGGGCACTTCGGTCACTTGCAGATCGGCCGAGCGCGCCGGCCCTTGATGGCCTTCGTGATGGTGCTCTCATACTCGCGCGATCTGTATCTTCGGTTCTTCCTCGACGCGCGCATGGAGAACTTCCTGCGCGGCCATATCGGCGCCTTCACCTGCTGGGGCGGGCTCGGCAGGGTCATCCTCTACGACAACCTGAAGAGCGCCGTGCTCGAACGCCAGGGCGAGGCCATCCGTTTCCATCCGACGCTGCTCGCCTTCGCCGCGCACTATCGCTTCGAGCCCAGGCCGGTGGCCATTGCGCGCGGCAATGAGAAGGGCCGCGTTGAGCGTGCGATTCGACATGTCCGCGACGCGTTCTTCGCGGCCAGGCAGTTCACCGATCTGGACGATCTGAATGCGCAAGCCGAGCACTGGTGCCGCACGCAGGCGGCCGATCGCCCGTGCCCGGAGGATCGCATGATCAGCGTGCGCCAAGCATTTACTCAAGAACAGCCAACGCTGCTTGCGCTGCCCGAGAACCCGTATCCCGTCGAGGAAACGCTCGCCGTCAAAGTCGGCAAGACGCCCTACGTGCGCTTCGATCTGAACGACTACTCGATCCCGCACACGCACGTGCGGCGCACGCTCACGATACGCGCCGATCTCGAGCAGGTACGTGTGCTCGATGGCGCCGAGATCATTGCCCGCCACGCTCGCAGTTTCGACCGCGGCGCGCAAATCGAAGAGCCCGTTCACATCGAGACGCTCGTCGGCGTCAAACGCGAGGCCCGGCATCATCGCGGAATGGATCGCTTGGCCAAAGCCGCCCCTGCTAGCCAAGACCTGCTGCGCCGCGCGGCTGAACGCAATGCGAATCTGGGCACCATCACGGCGGCGTTGCTGCGTCTGCTCGAACGATACGGCGCTGCGCAATTGCAGGCCGCAATCGGAGATGCGCTCGAAAGCGGCGTTCCGCACCCGAACGCCGTGCGCTTGGCGCTGGAGCGCCGCCGCGAAGAGCAGCAGCTACCGCCGCCGCTTGCCGTGTGTCTGCCACCGCACGTACGCCAGAAGGACACGCCGGTTCGACCACACCGGCTCGACACCTACGACCAACTCGCCGGAGGCTCCGATGAGCTCGCTTGAATCATTGCGTACGCGCGCACAGGAATTACGTTTGCACGGGCTGTTGGCCCACTGGCCGGAAGTTGCGCAGCAGCCGTGGGTCGCCCCGCTCGTGCAGTGGGAAGAAGACGAGCGAGCCCGTCGCTCGCTCGAGCGGCGCATCAAGGAAGCGCATCTGGGTGGATTCAAAGCCCTATGCGACTTCGATTGGGCTTGGCCGTCACGATGTGATCGCGGCGCCATCGAGGATCTGATGACGCTCGGGTTCATGAAGGACGCCGCCAACGTCGTGCTCATCGGCCCGAACGGCGTGGGCAAGTCGACGCTAGCGAAGAACATCGCGCATCAGGCGCTCGTGCATGGGCATACGGTGCTGTTCACCACCGCCGGCAACATGCTGGGCGAACTGGCCGCGCTCGATAGCGATTCAACGCTGCGCCGGCGCCTGCGTCGCTATGCTGCGCCCGACGTCCTTGTAATCGACGAGGTCGGATACCTCTCGTACTCGAATCGCCATGCGGATCTGCTGTTCGAACTGATCAGCCGCAGATACCAGAACAACAGCACGATCGTGACATCGAATCGACCGTTCGCCGAATGGCACGAAGTGTTCCCCAACGCTGCCTGCGTCGTCTCGCTCGTCGATCGCCTGGTGCATCTGGCCGAGGTCATCTCGATCGAAGGCGAATCGTACCGCCTGAAAGAAGCTCGCGAGCGGGCTGACAAACGCGCCCGCCAGCGCAGTCCCGGCAAATCGGCCAAGGGAGGGCAGACATCATGAAAGCCCCGCTGTTGCCTTCCGGTCGAACGCGCGGCCTGAGCTTCGTCGTGCCCGATGATTGGACGCCCGAGCAGGCGCTCGCCGTGTTCGAGCTACTCGACGACCTGCGTGAAGTGATTTGCGCCCGATATCTGCCCGACATGCAGCGGGTCCTACGTGACGATCGCCGGCAACACGAGCTGCCGCTCAACGAGTGCGATCCGCCGTTCTGATCGATGTCATTGACGACAAAGGGGCCCACGCGGCCCCTTTGTTCTTGAGTGATTCGCTCAACCTTGCGCCGTCGTTTAGCGTCGGTTTTACACCGGCGCTAACAGGTGCCGGGCACTTGCTGCTCGATCCATGAGGCGATCAATGCGCGGTGGACCTCGAGCCCCGAGACGGTGGACCTAGCCTTGTGCGGCGGCCCGAGCGCCGCGGCGATCTCGGCGTCATCCGGTAACGGCGCATCGGGCTTGAGCCAGCCTCGTTGTTCGGCCAACTCTCGCAGTGCGGCGAGCTTGCGTCGGCCCATATAGCGACAGCGCGCCAGTTCGCGCTCGGAATCCCCGTGGCGCATGCGCACGAGAACCTGGCGATATTGATGCATCTCGATTCTCCGTCGGCCCATCGCAGCCTCCCTTGGGGGATCACGCCCCACAAGTTAAGCCTGCGATGAGCATCACGATCGAGATGCTCGATTCCTGCCCTGGCTCCTGGCTCCTATATGCCGGAAATCGACTGGCTCCTATATGCCGGAAACGCGGTGGCTCCTTTATGCCGAAAACGTCCCGGCTCCTTTATGCCGGAAGCCCAGTGGCTCCTATATGGCGGAAGATGACACCAGCGCCATATTCCGGATTACGGACAGAGCGTGTTCGTACTGCGTCATATCCCAGGAGGGCTCGGCAGCATACGGCGCAGTCGACGCGGGAGGCAAACTTGGGGCGGCCTTCTTACGAACGTCCGGAACGGCGTACGTTTTTGGAGTTCCAACGCGCTCGCGTATCGGGATCCCGAGCGATGCCACTCGGTTCTGATTTTCAAGGAGGCGCTGGCGCCGGCCATTAACCGCTTGTTCAGCGCATGTATGAAGAGATCTGATCCATTGTTCGATCTGATCGTTCCCCCACTTAATGTGTTGCTCGATTTCAACCAGAAGACGGTCAATGTCACTCCGGATGTCCCGCTGCTGATCATGCGGCTGCATAAACACCAGTACAAGTGTGTTACCCCGAATGCTCGCTCGCGGTGGATTCGCAGTGAACTGATTCGCCCGCATAAAAAATAAATCCGGGTCGCCCTCGAACGGCACGTGGATCTCAATGGTCTGGCCGGGAACATAGAACGGCCCCGACCGAGCGTGAGAGAAGTGTCGGTACGGGTCGGCGCTCACGTCGACTTGCGTCTCTTGTTGGTCTACCGTCCATTCTGAGCGATGCAATGTTATGTGGGGGACCGTATATTTCTCGACGAGGTATGCAATTAAATCGGCGGGCGCGGTATTCAGGAGACGTTCGGCGTCGATCCCATCGACCTCACGTTCGAGAGTCTGGACCTTTCCATCTAACATTTCCTGGAGATAGCCGGAAGAAAAGAGGTAGCCTCGGTTTCTACTGATGAGATCGAACATTTTGATTTCCCCGGGTAGCGATTTGTCTCATTGGCCGTTTCAGTCAGGTCGCTTGTGGTTTCGCTTGTTGCTGGCGTGGCGGTAACGGCGAGGCTTGGGCCGTCAATAACTCGGCCGGATACGAATTGAGAAACGTGTGAGCCACGTCAGAGTCACGGCAAGACAGCCAGTCGCCATAGTGCATCCGCGGCACGATAACCACGCTCCGTTTCTGGTCGCCGGGCCTGTGGAAGCGGCGCATTAGCGGATGCGTGTCAGCGTTGATTTTCAGCATGGTGAATGACAGCGCGAGGCCGTCGCGATCGGCCCATTCGCGCCAAAGGCCCGCGATAGCGAAAGGTTCCTTGTCGGCCATCCCGATTTCCCAGCGCACGGGTTTTCCTGTCTCATAGCATGGCTCATAGAAGGCGGTACAAGGGATCAAGCAGAGTTGACCGGCTCGCCAGGGGCCACTTGAAGGAACGCTTAGTGCCGACGGTCTCCGACCGGCAATTCATCGTATCATAAGGCTTTAAGCGATCCGGGATCCGCTTTCGGGGGATCAACCCAAATGTGGCGAATTTCGGCGTTCGCGTGCCGTCTCGTTCCTGCAGAACAATAGGGGCCAGTTAGTCTTTGTAGACCTCCTCGTGCCATTCGCCGACCGGCGGCTCCGCATCGAAGATGCGCGCCACATCGATCTCGCGGCCGACTTTGTAGCTCGTGCACATGCCACTCCCCAGCAGAATGGTCCTTCACTCGCATTCTGCCACGCTCTATACTGTATGGGCATACAGGTATTGTGGCATCCAGATGAAGCTCACCCCCGACAACTTCGTGCCGATTACTGACAACGAACTCCGCGACCTTTGGTTGCGATATCGAGAGTCGGAAGTGCGCCGCTTGATCCTTGAGGTTCACCGGGCGCGGAACGTATTGAATGGCGCTCACGCCGATGCTTTGCGGGCGCAATACGCATTGTGGGAGAAGAAGGACGGGGACGTGAAAGCGGCCGTTCAAACTGTAATCGACCGTCTTCTCGCCGAGAAGGTGCGCTTGGGTGCATTCGGCGGAAAGACGCCTCTGCGGTGATTTTGAGAGAGTGGATGCGGGTAGGGCTTTCGGGTTGTCCTGACCTCTTTATGCGGTTTGCCCCGCAGCGGAGACGCGGCTACGATTGCATCTCATATCCCGATCATGTGTGGAGGAGATTTGTCGATGGCCTCGGTCACAATCGACTTGGGTTTCGGTGAACAAGCAATTCTGTCTACCACCGGTGTATCAGCGATACCGACGGTGAAGCATCAGTGGGATGCCGAAGAGTTCTTACGACGTTGGCCACTGGCACGGTCAATTCATCAGGCGCGCGGTTACCTTCGGGAGCTCGGACTACAGGTCGCGTATACGCCGGCAGGCGTGAATCCGAGCGATGCGATCGCCTTGCTTCGGTCAGCGGTGAAAAGTGGCGGAGTCACGGTCGCGATTGAGCGCGCTGCGAGGCGATTTGGCGGCGGCCTTGCCGCTCCCGAGCGTACTTCGCGACGGAATCAGATCGAGCCGTCCCGTCAATCATTCGCTGAGATGGGAGAAGGTGGCAGCCCAGTAGCAGCGGCGTTTGGAGGAGCGGTTTCCGCGCCCAAGTCGTACTCTTGGATGCAGAGCTACGACGACGTTAGCGCTGACGATTTGATCAAGTACCTCGAGAGCGTCGTAGCCGGCACGCCGGCCCAAGCTGCGGCCCCAGATGCACATTCGTCGACGCCTCTTGGAGAGGGCGACCGGTTCGACTTTGGCACCAGTCGCACGTCCGACGATTTGATGAGCGTTTCTGGGCGAGCTGTTAGCGAGGAGCACGAGGCTGAGTGCTTCGAGCAGTATGAGCGGGATCTAGATATGTGCCACGCGCTCGGGAGCCCGATGGGAGGCGCTCGTGGCTTGGCGCTCTGTAAACAGCAGGCATTCATGAACTATCAGCAATGCAGGGGATATTGATGGCAACGCACCCGCCTTACTCTGTCGTATTGACCTACGACGACGATCAACAAAAGTTCAACGTACAGACCGCTGATCCGGTCAAGCTTGCGCCACTGCTCGCTGGTCGTCTCGAGATGCCGATCCTACTGGATGAGTTCGACTATAAGGTCGACGATGAATTTGCCCGTCGTCTTGGCGTAGCGATGCTCAACCTGATTGCTTTGGGCAAGCCCGATCTAAAGCGGTATATGAGCGTGACGCCCGGGCCGATTTCTGGAGATGGTGAGCGTCGATAGTGGTCACGAAGGGCTTGGCGGGCGCCTTCGTGACGCGCACCTGAACTCGGAAGCTGCAAGAACCACATATTGCATCACGAACCGGGGCGCGGTGCATTCCTCCGGTCGTCGTGACCTACGGCGCGCAATAATGCCTCGCGAGCTTTATGGAGATCGGCTTCGATGCAGCCGAATATGGCTACTTGCTCAAGCGACGAGAGGCGGGCAAAGGCTGCCGCGACGTCTTCGACGGCCAGCAGGCCGGTTAGGGCGGTGATGCGATCGATGCTGATCATTGCGACGTCAAGCCGGGACTGTAGAGACTCGGAATCTGCGGCGATTGGATCCATGGGGCGCGCCTCCTTGTGCGGGTTCGACAAGCCCGACGCTGACGCCAGATGAGGTGGCCGGGCACGAGACAAGGTTGGCGTACCGGGATAGAAAGAACCGGCGAGCCCGAAGGCTCCCTCGTCAAGGCCCGACCAGAGGAGGCACGAGACGCGCAGGCGATAAGCTGATCTTCCGCCTATCGCCTGCTTTCTATCATCCGGACGCCAATCCGGGTGTTCGTTGTTTCGAACACGCCGCAATGATAGTGACGGGGTAGTGGCGAATCAAGGGAAGGTTCGCATCGTCGGACCGTTTTACCGGTTGTACATGGAAGCTCGGGCTGACGAACATCGTGGAGCGGGCCGCGGGAAACGGTAACGGGTGTCACTAGGCCTCGAAAGCGGCGGTAACCCACTGAACAGAAACGGCAATTTACGTTACTGCCGGATGGTCACGGCCGGTCACTGAATGTGTAACGCTCGGCCAACTATTTGATTTCAAGCGGATTGAATGAGTGCTGCTGTGACAGAAGCAAAAGGTAACGTGTCACTTTACGGTTACCTATTTGTGACTGGTCTCAAAGCTGCGCAGGCCGTTGGCCCTCGGGGCACTGACGCATTGCTGCGGTGAGGGTTACCCGTGTTACCTGTTTCCGGCGGTCCGATTTTGGATCCCTGTGAGTGCCGGCTCATCGGTCCCGATGACTTGCTCGCTTCTGCTACCGGGCCTCGTCGCTTGCAGAAGGCCGTTACGCCAAATTTACGCCAAATGAAAAGGCCCAGCCTTGCGGGCTGGGCCTTTCACGTCAATCTTTGGTGCCCAGGAGAGGACTCGAACCTCCACGATGTTGCCACCGCTAGGACCTGAACCTAGTGCGTCTACCAATTCCGCCACCTGGGCAGGTGTGCGTCGTGCAGCAAAGATCGCCATTATATGGGCCCTGAAATTGCTGTCAAGCGCTTTATCGCGCCTGGTCGCAACGTGTCGGTCGGCGCTGGGAATACCGCCCCATTACGGCCGCAACGCCTGCCCGAAGCCACCCGGCTCCCTGCCGCGGCCCGCCGGCTGCCCGGTGCCACGATCCACAGTGTTAGAATCGCCCGCATTGCCATGATGTCTCATACCCCGGAACAAGAACAAACCACCGACACGCGTCCCTTGAGCAAATACCCGTACCCGATCCCGAGCCGCGAAGAGATTCTCGGCGTGCTGCGCACCAGCGACACGCCGCTCACCGCGAACGACATTGCCGAGACGCTTTCGATCAAGCGCCAGGAGCGCGAAGGCTTCTTCAAACGCCTTGGCGCAATGGAACGCGACGGCCAGATCCGCCTCGACAAGCGCGGCTACTACCAGCTGACTCATCCTTCGAATTTTGTCGCCGGCCGCGTACAGGGTCATCGCGACGGCTACGGCTTCGTCGTGCGAGACGATGGCCAGGACGATCTGTTCCTGCCGAACGCTGAAATGCAAAAGGTCATGCATAACGATCGCGTACTCGCGCGCGTCATCGGCTACGATCGGCGCGGGCGGCCGGAGGGGCACATCGTCGAGGTCACCGACCGCGCCAACAAGCGTGTGATCGGCAGACTGCTGAGCGAAAACGGCGCGCTGATCGTCGCCCCCGAGGACAAGCGGATCGGTCACGACATTCTGATCACGCAAAGCACGAAAAAAGCGAAGGTCGGGCAGGTCGTGGTGGTCGAGCTGACCGATTTCCCGAGCCGGCATTCGCAGCCACTAGGCCGCGTGTCCGAGATACTCGGGGACATAGACGACCCGGGCATGGAAATCGAAATCGCGGTGCGCAAGTACGGCGTGCCGCACGAGTTCAATCCGCAGGCGCTCGCCGAAGCCGCAAAGCTGCCCGACGAAGTCAGGCCGGCCGATCTGCGCCATCGCGTGGACTTGCGCGATGTGCCGCTCGTGACGATCGATGGCGAAGATGCGCGGGACTTCGACGATGCCGTCTACTGCGAACCGATGAAGGTCGGCCGTGGCGATGGCTTTCGCCTGATCGTGGCGATTGCCGATGTCTCGCACTACGTCCAGCCCGAGACGGCGCTCGATGCCGACGCAATCGAACGCAGCACGTCGGTCTATTTCCCGCGGCGCGTGATCCCGATGCTGCCCGAGAAGCTGTCGAACGGTCTTTGCTCGCTGAACCCGCAGGTGGACCGGTGCGTGCTCGTGTGCGACATGGTCATCACGGGCAGGGGAGAGATCAAGGCCTATCAGTTCTATCCGGCCGTCATGCACTCGGCCGCGCGCCTGACTTACACCGAGGTTGCGGCGATACTCGCCAATACGAAAGGTCCCGAGGCCGCACGGCGTAGCGTACTGGTGCCGCAGCTGCAGAACCTCTACGGCGTATTCAAATCCCTGCTTGCCGCGCGCCAAAAGCGCGGGGCGATCGATTTCGATACGACGGAAACCTATATCGTCTGCAATGCGCAAGGCAAGATCGAGCAGATTTTGCCGCGTCAGCGAAACGACGCGCACAAGCTCATCGAAGAGTGCATGTTGGCGGCGAATGTTTGTGCCGCCGACTTTTTGAAGCGCAACAAGCATCCGGGGCTTTACCGCGTTCACGCAGGTCCGACCGCCGAAAAGCTCGAAAACCTGCGCACGTTCCTGCGTGGTATGGGGCTCTCGCTGGGCGGCGGCGAGACGCCGCATGCGAGCGATTACGCGGCGCTCATGGCACAGATCCGCGACCGGCCCGACGCGCAGATGTTGCAAACGATGCTGCTGCGCTCGATGCAGCAGGCCGTCTACAGCCCCGATAACATCGGGCACTTCGGTCTGGCCTACGAGGCCTACGCGCATTTCACGAGCCCGATTCGACGCTATCCCGATCTGCTTACGCATCGCGCGATCTATGCCATTCTGGCGGGCCGTAAATATCGGCCGCAGCCACCGCTCGGCGTCACGCTGAATACGGCGCTCTCGCCGAAAGCGCGTGCGTTGCAGCAAGCTGACGAATCTGCGCCGCGCAACAACGGTGGGCCGAATACGGCAATCTGGGAAGAACTCGGTTTGCACTGCTCGTCCAACGAGCGGCGTGCCGACGAAGCTTCGCGCGACGTCGAGACCTGGCTCAAGTGCTACTTCATGCGCGACAAGCTTGGCGAGGAATACGGTGGGATGGTGAGCGGCGTGACGTCGTTCGGCATCTTCGTGCAACTCGACGCGCTCTTCATCGAAGGGCTCGTGCATGTGACCGAGCTCGGCGCGGACTATTTCCAATACGACGAGATCAAGAACGAGCTGCGCGGCGAGCGTACCGGCATTCGCTATCGATTGTCCGATCGCGTGCGCGTGCAAGTGGGCCGTGTCGATCTCGATGCCCGCAAGATCGACTTCCGGCTCGTGCGCGATACCGTGACGAAGACGGCGGTCGTGCAACAGCGTGCGGCGCTGGCCGAGCGAGCGGTTGCGGAGCCGGCTGGTGCGCGCGTGCGAACGCTTGCAAATGGCGAGTCCACGGCGCGCAAGAAGGCCGCGCCGGGCAAGACGCCGGCTGTGAAGGAGGCGCGAGCCGCACGCGGGCAAGCAGCCAGGAAACGAGGCGCTGCGACGAAGCCGGCTTCGAAATCGCACGTGCGCAAGAAGTAACCGCGGTAGCTTGCCGGTGCGGCGCGGCGCGCACCGGCTTACCGTCCACGCATGTCGGACGCTTCGGTGCCGGGCATCCCATCGGCGCATGTCAGCATGTCCGCATGCCCGTGATAGCGAGCGGCTTTTATCGGCTGCTCGCATCGCATACTCACACGATTTTTCGATTCAGCTATGGCACGTCTCAAGGTTCTCTACGGGTTTCACGCAGTGACGGCGCGCTTGCGTCACGACGCGTCCACAGTCGAAGAAGTCTTTTACGACGCGACGCGGCGCGACCGCCGTATGCAGGACTTCCTGCACACGGCGAAGGAAGCGGGCGTCCGGTTGATCGCGGCTGACGAGACACGTCTTTGGGGCCTTGCGCATACCGAGCGTCATCAAGGCGTCGTCGCGCGCGCAAGCGATTTGCCGCTCGCGCAAAATCTTGCCGAACTGCTCGACGGGATCCAGGGCCCGGCGCTTTTGCTCGTGCTCGACGGCGTGACGGATCCTCACAATCTCGGCGCATGCCTTCGCGTGGCCGATGCAGCCGGTGCGCACGCTGTAATCGCACCGCGCGACCGCGCGGTCGGGCTGAACGCGACGGCGGCCAAGGTCGCGAGCGGCGCGGCCGACACAGTGCCCTACATCACGGTGACCAACCTCGCACGCGCATTGCGCGAGCTCAAGGATGCCGGCGTATGGGTGGTCGGCACCTCGGGAGATGCGTCCGCGAGCCTTTACGGCACGAAACTCGACGGGCCCGTGGCGCTCGTCATGGGCGCGGAGGGCGAGGGGATGCGGCGCCTCACGCGCGACACCTGCGACGAAGTCATGCAGATACCGATGGCGGGGACGGTGGAGAGCCTCAATGTCTCCGTGGCGAGCGGTGTCTGTTTGTTCGAAGCGGTGAGACAGCGGACCGCCAAGCCCTGACGTCGTCAAACGGCACGCCACCGGAGCCGCTGCAAGTGGCAGCGTTGGCGTGCGGATGCCTTATCAGCGCTCGATCTGCTGATTCCAGCGCTTATCCCATTCCGGACGGCGCGCATTGATCGAATCCCAATCGACGACGGTAACCTTGCTCAGCAGGCTCTCGACGTTCCCGAGGCTCTTTTGCATCGATGCCGGCATCGTAGCCAACCGGTTGGTCGGAATCTGCTTGCCCGCCTCAGCCGCTTTTTCCTGCGCGGGCTTCGACAGCAGGAACTGCGCAAGCTTCTGCGCGAGTTGCGGATCGGGGTTGTGCTTGACGACGCACACATCGACGAGCAGCAGCACCGGCCCTTCCTTGGGCGAAACGTAGGCCACGGGCAAGCCCTTGTCCTGCAGATCGGCCACGGCGGTCGGCGTCAGCGGAAAGAGGCCGGCTTCGCCCGTTTGCACCATCTCCGAAATCTTCGCCGAATTCGGGACGTACTCGACGACGTTGGGCCCGACGGTATTGGGCCATTTCGTAAACCCCGGTTCGACGTTTTTCTCGCTGCCGCCCCAGAGGCGATTGAGCGCGAGAAAACCGTGCAGCCCGAATGTGCTGCTCGATTCCGACTGGAACACCACCTTGCCCTTGTATTTCGGATCGGCGAAATCGAGCCACGAGCTGGGCGCGGACCATCCTTTCTGCGTAAACAGCTTCGTGTTGTACGCGATGCCGGTCATGCCGAGTTGCACGCCCGCGCCGACATCGTCTTTCATTCGCGCAAACGGATAGAGCTCCTTGAGCACGGGCGAATCGTCGAGCTTTTCGCACAACCCCATGCTGACGGCTCGCGCCATGACACCGTCGTCGAGAAAGGCGACATGAATCTGCGGCTTATCGCGATTGGCGAGCAGCTTCGCGAGGATATCGGACGAAGTGCCGGGCACGACAACCACCTTCGCATTATTGGCCTGCTCGAACATCGGCAGGACCTGGCTCGTATAGGCCTTTTCCATCGGCCCGCCATTCATGCCGATGTACAGCGTTTTCGATTGAGCGTGAACGGCTGTCGCGGCAGCGGCGACGCATAGAGTAACGGCAACGGACGACAAGATCGACGACGGTTTCACGACGGGTCTCCTCATGACGAAGTAATGCTGGGCAGCGAAGCTGCAGCGGGAACGAATCGGTCGACATCGAACGCGGCAAGCGGTGTTGCGGTTGCGCCGGAGACCACGAGCTCGGCAAGCACTTCGCCGACGCCCGGGGCAAGCAAAAAGCCGCCGCCGGAAAAACCGAATGCATGTAACAGGCGCGGTACCCGGTGGCTGGCACCGATGATCGGGTTGTGATCGGGCGTGCATCCCTCGACACCGCTCCATGAGCGGATCAACAGCGCTTCGCGCAGCATCGGCAGCAACGCGCAGGCATCGCGCATGACCGTACGCGTGGTGTCGGAGGAAGGCTGTGCATATTGACCGTCGCCATAACCGCGCCCGCCGCCAATGATGCAGTTGCCGCGCGCGACTTGGCGTGCGTAGATGCCACCGCCGTAGACGCCGAGGTTGTGCGTGATGAATTGCGGTAGCGGCTCCGTCACCCACATGTTCGGGTAGATCGGCTGCATCGGGACTGCGTCGCCGAAGCGTTGCGCGATCGTATTGGCCCACGCGCCGGCGGCATTGATGAGCCAATCCGCGCTGAATCGCCGGCCGTTTGCCGACAAGTGAAAACGCGCACCGTCATATGTCGCATCGTCGAGCGGGGTCAGCTCGAGTACGTCGGCGCCCGCGCGGCGTGCCGCCTGCGCAAACGCCGGGGACACGAGCCTCGGATTGGCGTGCCCGTCGGTCTCGCAGAGCGATCCGCCGATCGCGGCTGAGCCGAGCCACGGATAACGCGTGCGAAACGCCCGGCCGGCGATGAACTCGAGGTGCAGTCCGTGCTCGGCGGCCATGTGCACGTACTCGGCGAGTCCCGCCAGGTCGGCCTCGCTGCGAGCGAGCCGCAGATGGCCCGACACCACGAACTCGCCATCGATACCGATCGATTCGGGCAAACGCCGCCAGACCTCGCGCGCGCGCATCGCAAGCGGCAATTGCTCGGCGGGGCGGCCTTGGCACCGTACGCCACCGTAATTGACACCGCTGGCCTGAGCGCCGCAGTAGCGGCGCTCGAACAGCACGACGCGCAAGCCGGCCCGTGCGAGCGCGAGTGCCGCCGAAGCGCCGACGAGCCCGCCGCCCGCTATTGCCACGTCGTAGTGATGGAGCTCACTCATCGCGCGCATGCTCCGGAATGGCGGCAAGCGCATCGTCCCCGAGTGCGGCTGCGAGCGGAATCGGCTTGACGGGAGCCTGCGCCCGCAAGCGCCCCACGGTTTGCATCGAACAATCGGTCTCGTCGGCGATCAGCGCGAGCGCTGCTTCACCGCACATGCGCCCTTGGCAGCGACCCATACCGACCCGCGTCAGCGCCTTCAGACGATTGATCTCCTTGGCCTCACCGGCGCGCACGCAGCGTCGCAGCGTGCCTGCGTCGATCTGCTCGCAACGGCACACGATCGTGTCATCGGGCCACGATGCGGCACGGCCAAAAGGCGGCGGGAACGCGGCTTCCAATCCCGAGCGAAAGACGGCGATCCTCTTCATTGCACGTTCGAGCGATGCCGTTTCTTCGCGATGCGCATCGGGCGAGGCTTCGCACTGCAAGTCCTCGAGTACCGCGAGCGCCGCGCGCCGGCCGGCAAGTTCCGCGGCATCGGCTCCGGCTATCCCCGCACCGTCGCCCGCGAGATAGATCCCCGCAATGGAACTGCGTCCTGCCGCGTCGCGCTCGGGCAGCCAGCACTGCGTGGTGTCGTCGAAGCGGAAGCGGCAACCCGCAATGTCGGCCAGTTGGGTTTCGGGACGCAGCCCAAAGCCGAGCGCGAGTGCATCGCACCGGATTGTTTGGACGATAGCCTCGTCGCCGTTCCCGGCATCAGCGCGACGCCATGCGAGACCCGTGACGGACCGTTCTCCGTGCACGCGCTCCAGCGTCACGTTGCGTTCGATCCGCACGCCGTGGGCCTGGAGCCAGCCGACGTAGTAGACGCCCTTGGCCAACGTGGCTGGCTGGCGAGCGAGCTTCGGCAGCGCTCGAGCCTGCGCGGCGAGCGGGCTCGTATCGAGCACGGCGGCGACGCACGCACCGGCTTTCGCATATTGGTATGCGACGAGGTAAAGGAGCGGCCCTGTACCGGCGAATACGATCTGCGAGCCGATCGCGCAACCTTGCGCCTTGAGCGCTGTTTGCGCACCGCCGAGCGTATAGACGCCTGGCAGCGTCCATCCGGGTATCGGCAAGACGCGATCGGTCGCGCCTGTTGCGAGGATCAGGTGGGAGAAAGGCACGTTCTGCTCGCGTGCATCATGCAGCGCCACGAGCCGGCCGCCTTGTCCATTGCGCGCCTCGCAGTCCCAGACCAGCGTATCGGCCTGATAGCCAATATGGGGGAGCAGCGCCTCCATCGTCGAATGGAGCGCATGGGCTTTGGCTGCCTCGAATCCGTAGAGCGTACGCTTCGAGCGTTCGAAACCGGCACCGGCGGCCGGCTGCCGATAGATCTGCCCGCCGCAACGCGATTGCTCATCGAGCACGAGCGGACGCAATCCCGCTGCGACGAGCGTTTCGGCCGCCCGCACGCCCGCGGGACCCGCGCCGACGATGACAATGCACGCAGCGTCGGTCATCGTTCGCCGCTCCACGCCGTGCCGTCACCAGGCGCGGCCGCACGGTCCCCGTCGCAGTTCATGCCGCTGGCCCTGGCGCGCGTGACGAGGCGCATGCCTGCCACGATCGGCGTCGAGCATGCGCGTATGCGCTCGCCGGCTTCGGTGTACAGCCAGCAGTCCTGGCATGCGCCGATGAGGCAGAAGCCGGCACGCGGCTCGTCGTTGAATTCGCTATGGCGCACGAACCGCTGCTGCAAAAGCACAGCGGTGAGCACCGTATCGCCAACCAGCGCTTGCGCCTCGCGGCCGTCGAGAAAGAAGGAGACGCTCGCACGACGCGTCTCGGCGACACGAACGAATTGCGGATCGCAGGGGTGGCAGGCGTCGGCTTGCCGATCAGGAGTGCCAAGCATCAATGATTGCCGATCAGGACGCGGTTGAGCCCGTATATGCGGTCGAGCAGCAGCATCGCCGCGGCGGAGATCGCGATTACGAGCGTGGAGACGGATGCCATCATCGGGTCGATCGACTCCGTCGCGTACATGTACATGCGCACCGGCAACGTGACGGTTTGCGGCGACGTGACGAAGATCGACATGGTCAGTTCGTCAAAGCTGTTGATGAATGCGAGCAACCAGCCGCCGGTGATGCCGGGCAGAATCATCGGCAACGTGATGCGCCGGAACGTGGTCCATGCGCTCGCGCCGAGCGAGAACGCGGCGTGCTCGACGCTGCGATCGAGCCCGCTAGCGGCGGCCAGGATCAAACGCAATACGAACGGCGTGACGATGACCACGTGCGCTATGACGAGCCAGGCAAACGAGCCCGTCGCGCCGATCACGGCAAAAAACCGCAAAAACGCGATACCCAGCACGAGCCCGGGAATGACGAGCGGCGAGAGCATCAACGCGTTGAGAAAGTTCCGCCCCGGAAAACGCGCGCGGGCAATCGCAAGTCCAGCCGGCAGGGCGATCGCGAGCGAGAGTGTTGACGCCAGGAACGCGAGTTTCACGCTGTTGAAGAACGCGCCAATGAAATCGGGGTAATTGAGAATGGCGCGAAACCAGCGCAGCGAAAGCCCGTGCGTCGGCAACGTCAGTGTCTCGTCGGGCGTGAATGCCACGAGCACGACGATGGCAAGCGGTGCAAGCACGAACAGGATCACGAGCGTATGAAACGCGAGTGCGAGAGGTCCGTTACGTCTCATGGCGAAGTTCCGGTCTCAACCCATGCTGCGCGCGTAACGGCGCTCGAGCACGCGGTAATAGGTGAGCATGACGGCGAGATTGGCGGCCAGCAGCAACAGCGCGATCGTTGCACCGAGCGGCCAGTCGAGCGAGCCGAGAAATTGATCGTAGACCGCGGTCGCGGCCATTTTCAGGCGCCGCCCTCCCAGCAGGCCCGGAATCGCAAATGCGCTGGCCGATAGGCCGAACACCATCAGGCTGCCCGACAGAATGCCCGGCATCACCTGCGGCAGCACGATGCGATAAAGCGTGACCCAGGGCGTTGCCATCAGCGACAGCGCGGCTTGCTCGGTTTGCGGATCGAGCCTTTGCAGGGCGGTCCAGACGGGAATGACCATGAACGGCAGCATGACGTGCACGAGTGCGATGACGATCGCGAACGACGTGTATTCGAGTTTGAAAGGCCCGAGGCCGAACAAGGCGAACGCCTGATTGACGAGGCCGTTCGTGTTGAGCAGCATGCTCCAGCCGAACGCGCGGACGACGACGGAGACGAGCAGGGGCGCCAGAATCGCGAGCAGGAACAACGAGCGCCAAGGGTCGCGCATGCGCGAGAGCACATAGGCTTCGGGCGCGCCGATCGCAACGCATGCCACCGTCGTCACGAACGCGATGGCGAACGTGCGCGCGAAGATGGTCTGATAGTAAGGGGAACCGACGACCTCGATGTAGTTGCCGAACTGAAACGCGGCGATGGGGCCGCTCGACGGATCGAAGCGATAGAACGTCAGCACGAGCGTCATCGCGAGCGGTACGAACACGAGGGTCGCAAACAGCACGAATGCGGGCGCGCTCGCGAGCCACAGCGGCACATAGGATCGCCACGGCGTACCGGTCGACGGCAACGCCGGCGATGCGGCGACGGTCGATGTCGTGCGCACCGATGGGGGCTGCGAGGACTTCGATGCAGCGATCGTCATTGTCGCGCCTCGGTCTCGACGAAGCGGATGGCGTCGTTGGTCCAATCGACACCGACCTGCTGTCCTTCTGCGATCGGCTCCCCGCCTTCGTTCTGGCAACACACGAGCACTTCCCCGAGCGGGGAAGCCACCCGATAAAGCCATTGGCTGCCGAGGAAGAAACGGCTCGTCACGGTGGCGTCCAGGCGGCCGCGGCTCGACTCGCAAAGCTTGAGCTTTTCCGGGCGGATACAGACCGTCACCGCGTCGCCCTTGCCGGGGTCGCCACGGCCGTTGCCGCTGAGCACCGCGCGTCCGACGGCAACGACGTCATGCCCGAGGTCGATGCGGATTTCATCGCCGTCGTTCGCGAGCACCGTGCCCGCGAGCAGATTCGCCTTGCCGATGAATTGCGAAACGAAGCGGTTCTCGGGGCGCTCGTAGGCTCGATAGGGCGTATCGATCTGCGTAATGCGGCCTGCCTCCATGACGACGACGCGGTCGCTGATGGACAGCGCTTCGGACTGATCGTGCGTGACCATGATGGTCGTCGTGCCGATGCGCCGTTGGATCGCGCGGAGTTCGAACTGCATTTCCTCGCGCAGCTTGGCGTCGAGGTTCGACATCGGCTCGTCGAGCAGCAGGACCGGCGGCGCGATGACGATGGCGCGAGCCAGTGCGACCCGCTGACGCTGGCCGCCCGAGAGTTCGCGCGGGAAGCGGTGGGCGAGCGCGTCCAGATGAACGAGCGAGAGCGCTTCACGCACGCGCTCCTCGCTTTCCTTGCGATCGGTGCCGCGCATCTCGAGTCCGAACCGGACGTTCTGCGCGACGCTCATGTGTGGAAACAGCGCGTAGCTTTGGAACACGACGCCGAGCCCGCGTCGATTGGGCTTCAGATGTGTGATGTCGCATCCGTCGAGCGCAATGCTGCCGCTCGATACGTCGAGGAAACCGGCGATCATCTGCAGCGTCGTGGTTTTGCCGCACCCGGATGGACCGAGCAAGGAAACGAATTCACCCTTTTCGACCGACAGGTTCAGGTTGCGTACGGCCTGCAGATCGCCGAACGACTTCGAAAGATCGGTGAGCTTGAGAAACGACATGGCGGATCCTCTGTAACCGCGACGCCGCGACACCATCGATGGCGATATCGCCATGGGGCGCGAGGCACGGCTGATTCTGTCCAGACAGATTTGTCGCGTCAATTTGGAATTCCGGTGAGCGGGAGGAAAATCGAAAAAATTCCATTGAGCGGAACGTGGAGGTATCTTTCCCTCGCTTCATTCCATTGCGGACGATCAGGGTTTGCCCGCTGTCTCAAGCCGCATCTCACGCGCACGCTCGAAAACTGAGATACTCGCTTTCGAGGAGCTGGCATAGATAGTTTCACTCAATGGAATAACGGTCGCATATATGAGGCAATCCTCCGTCTCGGATGGCACACCGGCGCGGGCAGCGTCCGAGCAGGCGGACGACGCGCGCGCGAGCGGCATGCTGCCGCGCGCATTCGCCGTGATTCGCGCGTTGGCAGCTGCGCAGGCCGATGGCGCGCGCGTAACGCAGCTCGCCAAGTCCGTGGGCCTTACGCAGGGCACGACGCATCGCATCCTGCACGCGTTGATCGCGGAAGGCGCGGTCGAACAAGACGAGCAGAGCAAGCGCTACCGGCTCGGCCTCGATTTCTTCGCGCTGGCCGCGCTCGCGGGCAACCCCGGCGGGTTGCGCACGCTTTGCCGCCCATCGCTGCTGAGGCTATGCGCCAGTCTCGGCGAGACGATTTTTTTACTGGCGAAGAGCGGGTTCGATGCAGTGTGTCTCGACATCTGCGAGGGACCGTTTCCGATCCGGTCGTTCACGAGCGACATCGGCGGACGAATCGCACTGGGTGTCGGACAAGGCAGCCTCGCAATCCTTGCGTTCTTGCCCGAAGCCGAACGGGAAGAAATCATCCGCTTCAACGTGCCGCGTATTCGCGGATACGGCGTACTCGACGAGGTCTACCTGCGCACCGAGATCGAACGCGTGCGGCAGCTTGGCTACGCGGGACGCAACAGCGGCGTGCTCGACGGCATGGCAGGCGTGGCCGTACCGATCCTCGATCGCACGGGTACGGCCATTGCGGCGTTGAGCGTGGGCACCCTGGCTTCGAGGCTCAACGAGGAACGGCTGCCGATGATCGTGGAGCTGCTGAAACGGCAGGCCGATGCGATCGGGCCGTTGGCCAATCCGTTCGACGTCGCGCTGCGGCGCCGGCCGACGCACGCGCTTGCCGATGTCGTGCCGCACCCGCGCAGCGTATGACCCGCGGCGTCGAGATCAGGGCGGGGGACTCCGGTAAAATCAGCGCTTTTCGCCTCACATCGAGCTGCTCCTCATGACCCAAGACGAACTCAAGCGCATGGTCGGCCAAGCCGCCGCCGACTACGTGAATGCCCACGCTCCGGAGGGCGCCGTCATCGGCGTCGGCACCGGATCCACGGCAAATTGTTTCATCGAAGCGCTGGCACCGCATCGGGCGCGTTACCGCGGCGCGGTGTCGAGCTCGGTTGCCACCACGGCACGGCTCGAGCAGCACGGCATTCGCGTGTTCGATCTGAACGAGATCGAATCGCTGCCCGTCTATGTCGACGGCGCCGACGAGATCGACGCGAGCGGCGCCATGATCAAGGGCGGCGGCGGCGCGCTCACCCGCGAGAAAATCGTTGCTTCGGTATCCGAAGTATTCGTCTGTATCGCCGATGCATCGAAGCGGGTCGATGTGCTTGGCAGCTTTCCATTGCCGATCGAGGTCGTGCCGATGGCACGCACGGCGATCGGGCGGCGAGTCATGGGGCTCGGCGGGGTGCCGGTGCTGCGCGTGCGGCAGGACGGCGCGCCTTATATCACGGACAACGGCAACGAGATTCTCGACGTAAAGGGCTTGCAGATCGCCGCGCCGCGCGAACTCGAGGCGACGATCAACGCGTGGCCCGGTGTCGTCACCGTCGGGCTGTTCGCCGCACGAGGCGCGGATCTGTGCCTGTTGGGCTCCGGAACGGGCGTCGAATCGATTCTTTACGGCGCACCAAGGTAAGCCGCGCGTTCGGCGCGCGAGCGCAACGGGAAGGCATTCGCGCGCGGACCCGAGCGTTGGGCATCGCACCGCGGCTTGCACCGCGGTGCGGACTACGTCGTGCGCTCAGGTGACGGCGTTCGTTTGATGCAGGCTCGGCAGCAGCCGGTCGAATTCGCGTTTCACGAGCCCGTAGCATTCGCAAGCACGCGATTCGAGGCCTTTGCGATCGAGCACCTTGATATGCCCTCGGCTGTGATGGATGAGGCCCTGCTCGTGCAGCTTGCCGGCGGCCTCGGTAATGCCCTCGCGGCGCACGCCGAGCATGTCGGCGATCATCTGTTGCGTCACGGCCAGCTCGTTCGTGGCGGCCCGGTCGATTTCGATCAGCAGCCAACGGCATAGTTGCTTGCTGAGCGAGTGGTGCCGGTTGCAGGCGGCCGTTTGTGCGACTTGCGTGAGAAGGGCCTGCATATAAAGCAGCATCAGCCGGCGCAGGAGATCGGAACGCGCGATCTCCTGTTTCAATTGCTGAGCGCTCATTCGGTAGGCAAAACCCGCGCATTGCACTTGGACACGACTCGGCATCGTCTCCCCGCCGGTCAGCACTTGTACGCCCGTCATGCCCTCACGGCCGACGGCGGCGAGTTCGACAGAACCGCCGTCTTCCATCATCGAGAGGATCGAGATGATGGCCGTCGTCGGGAAGTAGACGTGATGGATCTTGTGTCCGCAGTCGCACAGCAATTGCTCTGTGCGAAGATGAACCAACTCGAGATGAGGCGTCAGCGCTTGCCATTCATGCGACGGCAATGCCCCTAGCAGATGGTTGCCGTGAAGGTCGGATTGTAGTGTCAACATGATCGGTCCTCGAATAACAGCCACGTCATGCGGTTCTCGCGCATAGGCTCGTGCGGCTCTTTGTTGCTTAAGGCCGTGGATGCTTGGATGCGTCGGACGACTGGGTTCCGACATCGCCATTCAACCCGGCGTGGTTTTGGCCTTCTCTCCCTGGCCGTGCCACCGTCTGTGCGGCAGCGCTCAGTTGCGCGCCAGGATCAGCGAGGATCGTGCCATGCCCCGCGAGGCCCCGCCGCACCGGAAGCGACCACTGTTGCGACGCGGGACTACGGAACCGAGCAACCTTTTTGTTTCAAATCTGCACAACGCGCCCGTGGACCGGGACTCCTCAGATTCAGCTTTGTTTGATTGCCGTAAACCGTTGATCGGCCTGCTCTTTGGGCTCGAGGCGCACGGCCTTGGGCAGCCAGCGCACCCTCTCGATCGGCGGCGGGCAAGCACGGGCTGGGTGGCGGAAATTGATTCAGTTGTGTTGCATCGGCCACATTCGTTGCTGCGTCGCGCTGATTTCGCTACGAGAGCGAAGGCCCGGCTGACAAGGGTTCGGCTCCCCCCGCCATGCCGGCCAGCGGCTTGGCGATGCGGATGCATCGACGGTCCCGCGGACAACGCTTCGCAGAGTTGGCGTCCCTCGCATGTAAAAGCGACGAGCGTCGCGAATGACTCATTGTTGAGACATGTGCGTGGGGTGCAATTTCGCGCGTTGTATTGCCTACGCCGTGCAAACTCGGAAGAGTGAGTGCGATTGCGAACGGAACTGTACTTGTATGAGAAGTACCGTGCAGCATGACGATTCGTCTTACCTGGGCCCGCGGCTCGATGGTCGGCAAGCGGTGCTCGTATGCAGCGGTATGCGACCTGTACCGCGCCCGTCGTCGAAGCGGAGACGACAGTGAGGTCTCCTAAACGATTGGCGCCCACGCCGCGAGCGAGCGGCAGCGCGCAAGCATAGTCATACGTGATTCGTCAGAGGGATAACCCTGTTCAGGCGTTTCCCAATAGCGTGGCGAATTTGAACGAAGCACCGTATCGCGTACCGAAAGCGCGATGCGTAGCCGGGCAACGGATGAGGCGGGAGTAAGCGTCGATAGGCGCATCGGGGGGAGTCATGGAGCAGGGGAAGGATCGTTCGCTGGTCAGCAAAGTGATGGACGGGCTTGTCACAGGCATCGTCGAAGAGAAGTACGGGGCGATTCTTCCGCCGCAAGACGTGCTGTCGAAGGAGTTCGACGTCAGCCGCACGGTCATGCGTGAAGCGTTGTCGATGCTGCTCGCGCGGCACATGCTGGACGTCCGGCCGAAGGTCGGTACGCGCATTCGTTCGATGCGCGACTGGCGCATGATCGACGAAGACGTAGTGAACTGGCGCTTCAGGGCCAAGCCCGATCCGCTGTTCATGCGCGACGTCATCGAGTTTCGTATGGTCATCGAGCCGCGGGCGGCGGCGCAAGCCGCGGTACGGGCGAGCGTGGCCGACGTGGCCGCCATTCGCGAGGCGTTCGATCTGTTTCGCTCGCTCGCGCCGGGAGACGCAGGCTATGCGTCCGCCAACGAGATGCTGCATACGCGCATCGTCCATGCGAGCGGCAACCAGTTTTTCCAGCAAATGGCTGCGATCATTCGCGGAGCGCTTGCCGCGACGCAACCGATGCTGATGGAAAAGCAGGGCGCCTGGGAGATCTCGGTGCGCACGCACGAACGTCTGGTTTCGGCGATCGAGCGGCGCGACCCGAAGGAAGCCGAAGCTGCGGCGCTGGCGCTCGTCGAGCTGGCCGCCGATGAAGTCAGCCGGGAGTTCTCGGTCGAGATGCCGGGCCGGCGATAACGGAGTCCGGCACGGCGGGGCGCTCGCGGCCGATGCGGCACGGCTTCGGCGCGCCTTCGCGTAATGGGCAGTTCGACATGCCTGGCGCGGCAACTCGGATATGATCGCAGGCGCATCGGCCATGACCGATGCTCGTTTGCAATCAATCATCCGTCCGGGAGCTCATCGATGCCGACGCTTGCCAACCTCTGGCGCAACAACAAGAGCCTCATTGCCTTCATCTTCCTCATGGTCGTGTTCCGGAGCGCCGTGGCCGACTGGAACTCCGTGCCGAGCGGCTCGATGCTGCCGACGATTCGTGAGGGGGATCGCATTTTCGTCGACAAAATGGCCTACGATTTGCGGGTGCCGCTGACGCACATTCGAATCGCACACCTTGCCGACCCTCAACGCGGCGATATCGTGACGATCGATTCATCGGCTGCCCACGAGCTTCTCGTCAAGCGCATCGTCGCGATCCCGGGCGATAGCGTTTCACTGGTCGACAATGTGCTCTACGTGAACGGAGTGCGCGCGCAGTACCGGTCCCTCGTCGTGGCACCCATGCGCGATGCGCCGTCTTCGCCGGGGATCTACCTCGTCGAACATCTGGACAAGTCGTCTCGCGTCGTACGCGGGTCGCCGGTGGCGCCCAGCCCGCGAAGCTCGTTCGGTCCCGTGATCGTGCCGGCCGGCAAGTACTTCATGCTCGGCGACAATCGCGACAATAGTGCGGACTCGCGCTACTTCGGTTTCTTTCCCCGCAGCGAAGTGATGGGGCGCACGCGCCGGGTTGCCTACTCGCTCGACCCCGACCATTTCTATCTGCCGCGCATCGATCGGTTCGGCGCAGCGCTCGACGCGGTCGCGGCAGCCGCGAAGCTACCGGCCTACTGAAAAGGCGCGATACGCCGGCCCGTCAGTGACGCGTCGGCAGTGCCAGCCGGCGCTCGTACCAGCGCTGCACCCATTCGAGCACTTGGCAGAGCACCCAATAGATTGCGGCCGCCGCGAGATAAAGCGGTAGCGGCTGATAGGTGGCCGCAATGATCTCCTGTGCGCTGCGCAAGAGTTCGGTCACCGTGATGACCGAGACGAGCGACGTATCCTTGATGAGGCTGATCAGGCTGTTCGAAAGGCTCGGCACCGCGATGCGCAGCGCCTGCGGCCCGATGATATAGCGCAGCGTCTGCCGCCTGGACAAGCCGAGGCTGTAGGCTGCCAGCCATTGGCCGCGATGAATGCCGTTGATGGCGCCGCGCATGCTCTCCGATAGATACGCGGCCACATTCGCCGACAGCGCGATGACGCCCGCCGGCGTCGGTTCGAGCGCGATGCCGACGCTTGGCAGCCCGTAATAAACGACGAAGATCTGCACGAGCATCGGTGTGCCGCGCATGAGACTCACATAGATGCGCGCGATCCAGTTCAGGGGGCGACTATGGCTGATACCCATCAATGCGAGCCCGACTGCGGCAACGAGCCCGCAGGCCATCGAAAGCACGGCGAATTTGACGGTGAGTGCCGCGCCCTGCAAGAGTGCGGGCATCGACTGGACGAGCAGGGATGTTGTGGAGGACATGACCTGTGGTGGCGTGGGGGCTAAACGATTCGACGTGCCGCAACGGCGCGAGCGCACATCATATACGCTCGATAAAGAGAAAGGGCGGCATCGCCGTGACGCCGCCCTTCATCAGAAGCTGGGAAATAGCGAGGGGCGCTTACTTGCCCTTGGGCTTCGTAACGTCGATGCCGAACCACTTTTCCGAAATCTTCTTGAAAGTGCCGTCGGCTTCGAGCTGGGTCATAGCATCGTCGATGGCCTTGGCAAATTTCGGATTGCCCTTGCGAAACGGAATGGCGGACGGCGTATCGCTGTTCAGCTGTGCACCCGCACGCAACGGCAGTTGCGAGCCCTTCAGCAGATAAGCGACCATCAGCTTGTCGTTGAGTGCGGCGTCGAGGCGTCCTGCTGCAAGGTCGCGCAGATATTCGGGCGCGCCCGGGTAGGTCTTGACGTCGATGCCGGGAACGGCCTTGGCCATCTGCTCGTAGTTCGTGCCCAGTCCGAGGCCGAGCTTTTTGCCCTTCAGGTCATCGAGCGATTTGAACTCGCGCGGGTCGTCCTTGCGCTCGATCAACTGCGGTCCCGAGTAGGTATAGGCCGGCGAAAAATCCAACACTTGTTTGCGCGCATCGGTCGCGCCGACCTGGTTGACGATCACGTCGAACTTGCCTGCCTGCAGGCCGGCAATGATGCCGCTCCACTCGGTCGTCGTGAATTCGGGTTTCACGCCGAGCTTGGCCGCCACGGCCTTGGCGATATCGACATCGAAACCGACGAGTTCGCCGCTGGCATTCTTCGAATTGAACGGCGGGAACGTCCCTTCGAGGCCGATGCGCAACGTCCCGCGCTGTTTGACCTCGTCGAGTAAATCCGCTGCGTGCGCGGTGACCGTAACGAACGCCGCGCCAAGCAGGCCGGCCGTCAGAATCTTCTTGAGCGTCGCCAATTTCATCGTGTCGATCTCCTCGCCTCGGGGGCAGTGATTAGGTGCGTCATGATAGCGAAATACCAATCGGTCTAGAAATATCGTTTGTTTATGTCTATATGACAGGCGCACTCATGTGGGCGATCGCGTCGACGCACTCGCCCACCAGCGCGGGGCCCCGGTAGACGAAGCCGGTGTAGATCTGTACGAGCGACGCTCCCGCAGCAAGCTTGGCCACCGCGTCGGCACCCGACGCGATGCCGCCGACGCCGATGATGGCGACCGTTTCGCCGAGCTCGGCGCGCAGCTTGGCGATCACGGCGTTGGAAGCTTCGAACACCGGTTTGCCCGACAGGCCGCCTGTCTCGTCGGCATGCGGCAGACCTGCGACGGCCGCGCGCGAGAGCGTCGTATTGGTGGCTATGACGCCTTCGACGCCATGGCGCAGCAGGGTGGCGGCGATCGCCTTGATCTGCTCGTCATCGAGATCGGGGGCGATTTTCAGCGCGAGCGGAACGAACTTGCCGTGCAGGTCCGCCAGCCGTTGTTGCTTGTCCTTGAGCGCGCCGACGAGCGCGTCGAGTTCGTCCGCTCCTTGCAATTGGCGCAGGTTTTTCGTATTCGGCGACGAGATATTGATCGTGACGTAGCTGGCGAACGGGTAGACCCTTTCGAGGCAATAGAGATAATCGTCGGCGGCGCGCTCGATGGGCGTATCGGCGTTCTTGCCGATGTTCAGGCCGAGCGGGCCACGGTATCGCGCCGCCTGCACATTGCGCACGAACTGATCCACGCCGCCGTTGTCGAAACCCATCCGATTGATGAGTGCGCCGGCCTGCGGTAGCCGGAACATGCGCGGGCGAGGGTTGCCGGGTTGTGCGCGCGGCGTCACGGTGCCGACTTCGATAAACCCGAAGCCGAGTGCGGCGAGTCCGTCGATGCAGGCGCCATCCTTGTCCAGCCCCGCTGCGAGCCCGACCGGATTGCGAAACGCGATGCCCATCACCGTGCGCGGCAAGTCGGGTACGTGCGTGGCGAGCAGCCGCGCGACGCCGGCCCGGCCCGCGGCACTCAGTGCGCGCAGCGTCAGATGATGAGCGTCTTCCGCATCCATGCGAAAGAGTTGGGCTCGTGCAAACGGATAAAGGGAGCTGAGCACGGAAAGGTTGGAGCCGGAAATGGAAACCCGCTATTTTACCGGCTTCGCGGTGCCGGCCCCGAAACGCGCGGCCCGGTGCCCGGCGCGCGCAAGGGCGTTACCCTTCGGCGCCACGCGCGGCATCGTCGTCGGAGGGCGGCGCCTCGCGCGAGGACATATCCAGCGGGCTCCAGCGCCCGCCGCTCAAGCCTTCGAGTGGCCGAAAATTCGACTTGTAGGCCATCTTGGCGCTTTCCTGAATCCAGTAGCCCAGATAGACGTAAGGCAGCCCGAGGCTTCGAGCCTGCTCGATCTGCCAGAGAATGTTGTAGGTGCCGTAGCTCGCCTTCGCGGCGTCGGGTTCGAAAAAGGTATACACGGAGGACAGCCCGTCGCCGAGGATGTCGATCATGCTGACCATGCGCAGTGTTCCCGGTTGCGCCATCCCGAGATCGGCTGGCACCGGCTCGCGGAATTCGACGAGCCGCGAGTTGATGCGGCTGTGCAACAGGAACTGTTCGTATTGATCGCGGCTGTCGCGGTCCATGCCGCCGCCCGCATGGCGGGCCGCCTGATAGCGCATATAGAGCCCGTAGTGTTCCTCGTCGTAGTGCAGCGGCGAGACCGATGCGACGAGGCTGGCGTGGCGCTTCCACACACGGCGCTGCGTCCGGTTCGGCGTGAAGGCCGCGACGGGCACGCGAACCGGCACGCAAGCGCGGCAACCTTCGCAGTACGGGCGGTACGTGAATACCCCGGAGCGGCGAAAGCCCGCCTTGACGAGCTCGGTATAAACGTCGGAATTGATCAGGTGGCTTGGCGTGGCGACTTGCGAGCGCGCGATGCGTCCTTCCAGATAACTGCAAGGATAGGGCGCGGTTGCATAAAATTGCAGCGCGGAAAGAGGTGAAAGCGGCAGCTCATTCGGGTGAGTCATTGGCGGCTCTCGAAGCATCGTCCCTCGTTGGCAGGCTGCTCACGGTGCGTGGTCAGCGCGCGCGTTTTTCCGGCATCGCCTGCATCCTGTCAGGCAGGACCTCGAGCAAGGCGGATTTATCGAAGCGCCACGGAATGGGCGCTTGCGCCACCGCTTCGCGCACATGTCCGAGAAAGCTCTTGCGCGCAATTTCCCGGCCGCCGAGCGATGCCAGATGCGACGTATTCTGTTGGCAGTCTATCATTTCTACTTCGTGGCGGAGCAGGTGGCCCACGAGTGCGGCGAGCGCGATTTTCGACGCATCGGTCACATCGGCGAACATCGATTCGCCGAAGAACATGCGTCCGAGCGAGACGCCGTACAGACCGCCCACGCGGGCGCCTTCGTACCAGGTTTCCACGCTGTGCGCTTCGCCGGCGCGATGCAGCATCGAATAGGCGTCGATGATTTCGGCCGTGATCCAGGTGCCGCGCTGCCCTTGGCGCGGCGCTTGCGCGCAGGCGCGCATCACCCCGGGGAAATCGCAATCGACGCGGACCTCCCAGCGCGGATCGCGCAGCACGCGCTTGAGCGTCTTTCTCAGCGAAGGGGATACCTTGAATTCCGCCGGCACGAGGATCATGCGCGGATGCGGACACCACCAGAGTACCGGCTGACCGTCCGAGTACCAGGGGAAAATGCCGCGCCGGTAGGCATCGACGAGTCTCCAGGGCAGCAGGTCCGAGCTCGCGGCCAACAGGCCCGGCGCACCGCTCGTTGCGCCGAGCGCCTGCTCGACAGGCGGGAACGGATCGTCAGGACCGAGCCAGGGGACCATCGGCGCGCGGGTTCGATCAGCCTTCGCGCAGCGAGCGGAAGATGTCGCCCGTGTGCAGCCCATAGTTGCCGGCCGAACGATCGGCAAAGAAAAAACGCAACGTCTGGCAGACGGTGGGAAACGCGATGTCGTCCCAGGGGATTTCGCTTTCGTCGAAAAGACGCACTTCGAGGCTTTCCTCGCCGGCTTCGATATCGATATCGAGCAGCCGCGCCAGATAGAAAATGTGCACCTGGTGGACGTGCGGCACATTGAGCAGCGAGAACAAGTGCTGGACTTCGACGCGCGCGCCCGCTTCCTCGAGCGTTTCGCGCGCGGCGGCCTCCGAGGTGGTCTCGCCCATTTCCATGAAACCGGCCGGCAGCGTCCAATAGCCATAGCGCGGTTCGATCGCGCGGCGGCAGAGCAGGACTTTGTCCTCCCACACGGGCACCGTCCCGACGACATTGCGGGGATTCTGGTAATGCACGGCGCCGCAGCGCTCGCATACGAAGCGCTCGCGATTGTCTCCGGCTGGAATCCGTAAGCTGACCGAGTGGCCGCAGGCTGAGCAGAATTTCATAGATATCGTGAGGGACGGCGCGGGCGCGGTGCAGCGCTGCTGCGTACTCGGCGCTCGCGCAAGCCGGCAAAAAACGCGCGCGTGAAAGTGATGCGAGTTTATCACTGGCTGCCGGCTCGCCGCGGGTCGCCCGACGTTTCGGATCGTGCACCGAAAAAACGAAGCCGGGCGCATGGCCCGGCTTCCGGTCGGCTCGCCGGTGCGCCTCAGACGAACAGCTTGAGTGCCTGGCGCAGCGTGTTGATGACGCCCCAGGCGAGCGGGATCAGCACGTACGCCCAGAAGACGATCAGGCCGATGCGGCTCGACGGCGTGACCGCGGTGGATGTCTCGTTCATTGCGCCTCTCCTCACTGTTCGTTGGCGAGCTGAAGCTCGCTCATATGATGTTTCTCGTTCACGCGCGAAACGAGCAGGTTGCAGATGAAGCCGACGACGAGCAGCGCTGCCATGATGTGGACAGTCATCGTGTAAGCGTCGGCCTTGGCCACGCCGTGCGCTACCTCGTATGCGCGGATGTAGTTGACGAGCACCGGACCCGCCACGCCCGCGGCGGCCCAGGCGGTCAACAGGCGCCCATGGATGCCGCCGACGAAGGCCGTTCCGAACATATCCGCGAGATAGGCCGGCACGGTCGAAAAGCCACCGCCGTACATCGAAAGAATCACGCAGTAAGCCAGCACGAAAAGTGCAATGTTGCCCGTCGTCGCGAAGCTCGGAACGAGGTAGTAGAGCACGGCGCCCAGCACGAAGAAGATGAAGTAGGTGTTTTTGCGGCCGACCCAGTCCGATGCCGATGCCCAGACGAAGCGCCCGCCCATGTTGAACAGGGAGAGAAGTCCGACGAAGCCCGCGGCGGCGGCCGGCGTGACGGTGTTCTTGAAGCTCTCCTGGATCATGACCGAGGCCTGTCCGAGAATGCCGATGCCCGCGGTGACGTTCAGGAAGAGCACTAGCCAGATCAGATAGAACTGCGGCGTTTTCAAGGCTTCGTCGATATGGACGTGGTTGCGCGTGATCAATTTGTGCGACGTGTCGGGCGGCGTCCATCCCGCCGGCTTCCAGTCCGCGGGCGGCACACGGATGGCGAGGGCGCCGATCGACATCGAGATGAAATAGGCGATGCCGAGAACGATGAACGTTTCGGCCACGCCGACGCTAGTGGCGCTCTTGAAGTGGTTCATCAGCGCGACCGACAACGGCGCCGCGATCATCGCGCCGCCGCCGAAACCCATGATGGCCATACCGGTTGCCATGCCGCGGCGGTCCGGGAACCAGCGGATCAGCGTCGACACGGGCGAGACGTAGCCAAGCCCCAGCCCGATACCGCCGATCACGCCATAGCCGAGATAGAGCAGCACGATCTGATGCAGCCAGACCCCGAGCGCCGAAACGAGGAAGCCGCCGCCGAAACAGCAGGCCGCCGTGAACATCGTGCGTCGCGGGCCGACGTGCTCGAGCCACTTGCCCGCGAAGGCCGCGGAGAGCCCGAGGAACACGATGGCGAGCGAAAAAATCCAGCCGAGCGTGGTCAGCGACCAGTCATCCGGCGCCGATTGGGTAATGCCGATGACTTTCGTCAGCGGGCCGTTGAAGACGGAGAACGCATAGGCCTGGCCGATGCACAGATGCACGGCGAGTGCCGCGGGCGGCACCATCCAGCGAGTGAAACCGGGGCGGGCGACCGTGGCCTGCTTCGAAAAAAATGTGGGGGGCCCGGCGTGTGCGGGTTCGGACATGCTTGTCATCGGTGGTCTCCGTACCTGTCTCAGAGTGTCGGCCTTTCGCGCAGTCTTTCTGTTTTTTTGCGCAGCCGTTGATGTTGCTTCGACAACGATAGGGGCGCGCCGGATTATGCGCAATAGGAGCCGAGACTACATAAAGAAAACGTTGTCTTGGACTCGGCGCATGGCTGGACGGTCGCCGCCGTTTCGGTCGTCGATGCGGGTTTTTCCCGGTTCGCCGGGCTTTCGTTATCGCGCCAACCTCCGCGGCGCGCACATAAAAAAAGCCCGATCTGACGATCGAGCTTCAATGTTCCTGGACGGCGGCACATCGCTTGGAAGTGCTTGCGGACGTGCTTGTATTGGTTGCGGGGGTAGGATTTGAACCTACGACCTTCGGGTTATGAGCCCGACGAGCTGCCAGACTGCTCCACCCCGCGTCCGTCGAAAAGAAGATTATAGATAAATCCCAAAGTCGACGCAAGGATGGATTCGCTTTTATCTATCGATCGCGGGTTTGCGCGGATGCCCGATTGCTCGCCGCCACTTGGGCGCGGCCGCATACACCTGCGCTAGAATCGGGTGCCGCGCCGCAGCACGATCGGGTTGTCCCGGTTCACGCGCATTACCCAACGGCATTTTGTTCTCTCATGGATATCGACCACGATCTGCGTACCATCGCAGCCCAGGAGCACACGCTGGTGTTCCCTCGTTTCGACGCCGCTCGCGCCTGGCAGCTCGGCGCTTATCTGCACGAAATTGCGACAGCGCGTTCGCTCGCGCTCGCCATCGATGTTTCGACCTTCGGCCAGTCGCTTTTTTTCTGCTCGCTGGAGGGGGCCACGCCCGATCACGCAGCTTGGGTGCGCCGTAAGCGCAACGTCGTCGCCCACTTCCGCCGCAGTTCGTATGCGATCGGACTGCGCATGCAGCAGGCCGGGACGACGCTTGCCGACAAGCATGGATTGCCCGGCGCCGAGTACGCCGCCCACGGCGGCTCGTTTCCGATCACGGTGACCGGTGTCGGAGTCATCGGGTCGGTGACGGTGTCGGGACTCGCTCAACGCGCCGATCACGAACTGGTCGTCGAGGCGCTCAGCGCGGAGCTCGGCCACGACTACGCGCAGCTTGCGCTGGTCAAGGGCTGAAACCGATGCGCGGATCGAGCGGTCTCGGCTATCTCTGGCTCGCCATCGCGATCGTCGCGGAGGTCATTGGTACTTCGGCGCTGCGTGCTTCGGCGGGCTTCACGCGTCTCGCGCCTTCGCTCGTCGTGGTCGGCGGCTATGGCGTGGCGTTCTACTGCCTTTCGCTGACGCTCAAATCGATGCCGGTGGGCATCGTCTACGCAATATGGTCGGGCGTTGGCATCGTGCTCATCACGCTCGTCGCCATCGTGCTTTACCGGCAGGTTCCCGATGTCGGCGCGGTCATCGGCCTGTCGCTGATCGTGGCCGGTGTCGTCGTCCTCAACCTCTTTTCCGGGATGCAGGCGCATTGATTCGGACGGCCTCGCTCGCTGTCGATGCCCGCGCGTGCTACCGTTTCATGTGTCGCTTCTTCGGTTTCGACGTCCAGCCATGACTACGACTGATGATTCGGCTTTAGCTGCCACCTCGGCCGAGGTGCGCACCTTCATCGCCAATCGAATCGGTTTTATCGAACTGAACCGCCCCAAGGCGCTCAATGCGCTTTCGCTGGGCATGATCCGCACGATGCACGCCCGGCTCGACGAATGGCGCACGGATCCCGGCGTGCTTGCCGTCGTCGTTTATTCGCCGCACGAGCGCGCTTTTTGCGCGGGCGGCGACGTCCGTTCCTTCTACGAGATGTCGCAGCGCAACGACATCGCCGCACGCGAGCGTTTCTTCATCGAGGAGTATTCGCTCGATCACGCGATTTTTATTTACCCCAAGCCTTATATCGCGTTGATGAGCGGCATCGTCATGGGCGGCGGAATGGGCATTTCGCAAGGGGCGCATCGGACCGGCGGCCTGCGCGTCGTGACGAGCACGACGCGAATGGCGATGCCCGAGACGCGTATCGGATTTTTCCCCGATGTCGGCGCCGGATGGTTCCTCGCCCGTACGCCCGGCGCGATCGGCCGGTATCTTGCCGTCACCGGTGTAACGATCGGCGCGGCCGATGCACTCTACGCCGGGCTGGCCGATATCTGCATGAATGCCAGCGCCATTCCGACGCTTCTCGAAGCGCTGGGTCATGAATCGTTTGCCACAGGCACCGACGTGATCGCCTGCGTGAAGCGCATTGCGCACGAGGCTATCTGCGCCAACGGCGATGAACACGCCGACACGTCGCTTGCCGCCACGCGCGCATGGATCGACAGGCATTTCGGGCAGCCCGATGCCGCGGCCATCGCCGCGTCGCTCGCAGCCGAAAGGGAAGAGGGCGCATGCGATTGGGCGGAGGATACGCTCGGCATGATGCATGAACGTTCGCCGCTATCGATGGCCGTCTCGCTGGAGGTCGTGGCGCGCGGCGACAGCACGATGGCAGAATGCCTGCGCCGTGACCTCGATCTCACTCATACGATGTTCGCGTTTGGCGATGTCCTCGAAGGGGTGCGTGCGCGGATCATCGACAAGGACAATCACCCTGTCTGGCGAATCGGGCGCATCGGGGACGTGACGGCGCAAGATGTCGAGCGCATGTTCATGAGCCCGTGGCGCCCGGACGAGCACCCGCTGCGCGCGCTTCACGGCTGAGTCGGCGCCGCATCGCGCATTATCCGGCGCTGCTTCGGGAGAGACTTCAGGCCGATTCTTCGGCGCTTTCAGCCATGAAAGCGCGCATGAAGACGAGAGCGCCCCAGCCCCACATGGCGTTGGCAGCGAAACCGATGGCAAGGCGCGGCAGCATGTTGCCGCTCGGCCAAATGCCGCGTATGGGATCGACGACGAAGATTCGTGCCGCCGTGAGAACGATACCTCCGAATACCAACGCCTGAACCCACGGCGCTACGCGCTCGGGCGAAACGCGCAGCAGCCAGGCCATCAGTACGGCCCACACGGCGCCCCAGAGCGCGTTGGCGACGAACTCGGGGATGTCGAGCGGCGCGAACGGGGTCGTGGAAAAGCCCGTCATGTCGATGAGCCCCGCGGTATGGAGGAGCGCGAGCGTCGCTTCATGGAAAAAGAGCGCGGCGAGAAAGCCCGACACCAGAGGCAGGATGATTTTTTGCATGTAGTGCGCGGGCGGCGCGGGCATGACGCGATGCGCCCGTTCGTCTAACGGAACGAGCGTCATTATAGAGGCGAGGCCGTCTCCCGGCGCACGCGTATTTGCGCATCTGCTTCGCGCGGAGGAAGTGCTAGGATGGATTGACGATGCTCACGCGAGCGTTGCATGGCACCGGAGTCGATCGGAGTCGACATCGGCGCGCAAGCGCTATCACAGACAAGGAGCCGGCCATGTCCAAACCCTTGAGCCCCGAGGCGATAGAGGCGCTGAGGCGCCTGAACGACGTGGGAATCGGCCAGGCGCCGCCGCTCGTCTCGATGTCGGTCGCCGCCGAGCTGCTTGGCGCCGGGCTTGTCGACGAGAATACCGATGGCGCGATCGAGATCACCTGTGAGGGCCGGAAGTATTTGTCGGGCGATTGCGATTAGTCGAGCGCTGCGGTCCCGGTTGTAGGCCTACCTGCAATGATCGTTGGGGGAGTGCGATGAAACCGACTGGCATCGACATGGGCGATTACGAGGAGCCTTACCGCGGCTTTGCACTGGAAGTCGCCGTGGAACAGGTGATGACGGGCGTGAAATCGCACTTTCGCGTGTTGAAGGACGGCATGGTGGTGCAGGACTGGCAGCTCGTTCATGTCGACAAGCTGTGGCCGACCGAACGGCAGGCGGCTCGCGCCGCGCTCGACGCGGCGCGAGCGATCGTCGATGACCGGCTTGACGGTTGATCGTTCGCCCCGCGGGCGCGGGGCTGCCGGTTTCAATGCGCAGCCGGTGTGGGGCCTTGCCCGTCTTCGGCCGGTGCATCGACCGCATCGCGTGTCTCGGGCAGCGCCATCCAAACGAGCAGCACGGCCAGCACGCCCGCCGCGGCGAGACCGAAAAAGCTGACCGTATTGCCGAAATGATCGGCGATAAACCCCGCGAGCAGCGTCGATAGCGTTGCGCCGATACCTGCCGTGAGTCCGAACAGGCCGATACAGAGGTTGTAATGTCCTTTGTCTCCGGCCACGTCCGCCGCGATGAGCGGCAACATCACGCCGAAGACTGCCGCGCTGATGCCGTCGAACAATTGCACAGGGACGAGCAGATAAGGGCTCGACACGCCCGCGAAGAGCAGCGCGCGCACGGGCAGCGCGGCAAAGCCGAACAAGAGGAGCGGACGCCGGCCCCAACGTTCGGCCGATCGTCCCACCCATGGCGAGAGCGCCGCGACCACCATTTGCGGCACGATGATGCACGCCGCGATCACGAGCTGCACGTTATCGCTCATATGCGTGGTGACTTCGCCGGCGGCCAGATTGAGCATGGCCGCGTTCGACAAATGGAAAAGCGCGATGCACGCGGCGAATACGAGTACCCGCCGATCGCGCAGCAACTCGCTCATGCCCGCGCGGCGATGCGTGGCGACCGGCGGGGCGGGCGGAGCAACCGTGGCCGCGCCCGCGGCCTTCGCCGCGGCGCGCCCCGTATGCTCGATCATCGAAAGGGCGATGAGCGCGGGAACGTTCAGTGCCGCGGTCAACCAGAAGACAGCCCGCGCCGACGAATACTCGCCGAACGCACCCATGAGCGCGGCGGCGACGGCACTACCGATCGATGCGAAGCGTGCGTTGCGCCCGAGCCGGTCGCCGAGGGCATGGCGGCCGACCAGCGCGAACGAAATGGCCGCGATGGCAGGCGTCAGCATGCAGCTCGCGAAACCGTGAAACACCTCGGCGGCGAGCACCGGGACGGTCGTCGGACTGGCGGCGAGCAAGAGCGCACATGCCGCGATGGCGACGATCGCGAGCGCGGCGGCGCCTTTCTTGTTGCGCAGCGCGTCGATCAACGCGCCGGCGGGCACCTGGCTCAGCATGGCGGTTGCCGTGCCGACGCTGAGCGCAATGCCGATCTCGCCCTGTGTCCACTTATGCGACGTCAGGTACGACGCGATGAACGGGCCAAAACCCGTCTGGACGTTGGCGAGGAAGAAGTTGAGCCAATCGAGCGCGCGGAGACTGCGTAGGTTTGCCATCTGCGCGTTCGTCACCGTGAAGCGTTGTTGCCGGAGGCCGCAGGCTTGGCCCCCGCTGGGGCCGGCTGAGCGGCGACGGGGGGCTTGGGTGCGGGCGACACGGCGCGCACCGGGCGATCGGGCTCGTAATTCGGCGCAGCGTCGACTTGCGCATCGGTCAGATCCGACTCGACCCGGAGGGCATCGTCTTTGTGGACGAAGCGCAGCGCCGACCAGTCGACCGCGATGCTGCGCCGATCCTGCATGAGTCGGCTGACGTCGACCACCGCGGCTTGGGGCGCGGCATGATTATCGATGAGTACATCGACGACGCGCCCCACTCGCGCGCCATCGCCGCGCTCGACCGTCGCATCGATCATGCGCGTGAGTTCGGGTTTGGATGCGATGCCGGCGGGACGAGCCCCCTTTTTCTGCAACGCCTGCGCGGCAGGCGGCTGACCTTCCTTGACCGCCAGCGTGATAGCGGCTTTTTTCGCGTTCATATTGAAAGTGAACGCATTCCAGGGGAAGCGGACCTTGCGGTCGCCGATGCCGAGGAAGCCCGACAGATTGACGAGCATTTCCTGCGGCCTGCCGTCCTTGTCCACGAACATGTCGATGGCACGTCCCAGCGCCTTGCCGTCGGGCCGCTGTACGCGGGCATCCAGCAGGCCGCGGGTATCGTTGGACGACAGCAGCCGCGTGCTGATGATCGGCGCCGGCACGACGGGCGCCGGCGCTGGCGGCGTTTCGGGCGGCGCGGCGCGATGCGGCGGGGGGTGCCGATGGACCGGTTTTGGCGGTGCCCGTTTGACCTCGGGAACTGCGGGGGCGGACGCCGGCGCGGGCGCCGAGGCTTCCGGTTCCGGCGGCGCCGGAGGCTCCGGTTCGGGTTGCGGCTCGGGCGCCGGCTGTTCAGTAACGGGCGGCGGTTTGGGGCCGAACAGCGCGCTGCATCCAGCGAGCATCGTCAGCAGCACCCAGACCAGGATGCACCGGCTCACGCCATGACGGTAGAATCCGCCGCTCATCGATCAACGCTCCTTCGAATCGGGTTGGGCGCGCGAAAGCCGGCCGTGCCGCGACGCGCGGGCTACATTCTAGCGGGTCGGCTGCCTCGGGCGAGACCGATTGCTGCTTTGCGGGCGCTTCGACGGGGCTTTCGCCTGCCCGCTGCGGTAAAATCGCGGTCTATTCTGTCGTTGGCCTTTCTATGTCGTCTTCTGCTGTTTCCCTTTCCCGCCCGCGCCGTGTCAGTGTCGCTCCCATGATGGATTGGACCGATCGTCACTGCCGGTACTTCCATCGGCTCATTTCGCGCGATACGTGGCTGTACACGGAAATGGTGACGACGGGCGCGTTGCTGTTCGGCGATGTCGCTCGACATCTTGCATTCACGGCGCAAGAGGCGCCGGTCGCGTTGCAACTGGGCGGCAGCGAGCCCGGCGATCTGGCACGAGCGGCCAAACTGGGCGAGCAGTGGGGCTACGACGAAATCAACCTCAACTGCGGCTGTCCTTCCGAGCGCGTGCAGCGCGGCGCGTTCGGCGCGTGCCTGATGAACGAGCCGGCACTCGTGGCCGAGTGCGTGAAGGCGATGCGCGACGCGGTGGGCATACCGGTGACGGTCAAGCATCGGATCGGCGTCGACGCCGTCGAGGATTATTCCTTCGTGCGCGATTTCGTTGGCACGGTGGCCGATGCCGGCTGCGAAGTCTTCATCGTCCATGCGCGCAATGCCGTCCTCAAGGGCTTGTCGCCGAAGGAGAATCGCGAGATACCGCCGCTCAAATACGACTACGCCTATCGCCTCAAGCGCGATTTTCCGGCGCTGGAAATCATCCTCAACGGCGGTGTCAAGACGCTGGACGAAGTCGAGTCGCATCTCGCTCATGTGGACGGGGTGATGCTGGGGCGCGAGGCCTATCACAACCCCTACCTGCTCGTGGAAGTCGACACGCGATTCTACGGTGCGGAGGCACCGGTGCGGAGTCGCGAGCAGATCGAGGCGGGTCTCATCGAATACTGCCGTACCGAGCTGGCGCGCGGGACGTTCCTCGGCGCAATCACGCGTCACGCGTTGGGCTTGTATCGCGGTATGGCGGGCGCGCGCGGCTGGCGGCGGGTGCTGTCTGACAACAAGCGGCTCGCCGCCGCCGATCTGTCGATATTCAACGAAGCGCGCGCGCAATTGCGTGAGCCCCTCGAATCCGCGGTAGAAATTGTCGATTGAGGGGCTAGGCAAGTCGCGATGGTATTTGTATAATCTCGCTTCTTCGTCGGTGCGGCTGGTCTTGACGCACCGAACTGCAGATCCCAGTGGTGGCTGTAGCTCAGTTGGTAGAGTCCAGGATTGTGATTCCTGTCGTCGTGGGTTCGAGTCCCATCAGCCACCCCAAAGAACGTCCCAACGTTTCCCATCGCCCACGGAAAACCCCCGCCAGTCAAGCACTTGCGGAGATTCTCATTGCCAACGTTGCCCAAGCTTTACCATTGCACCGGTCAATCCCGGGGGCATCGTAGGTGGCATATTTCACACATCTGAGGGCGTTTCTGCCCCCTCGATGCCCCCATGCCGCTTACCGATGTTGCTATTCGCTCTGCCAAACCTCGGGAGCGCTCCTACAAGCTGGCTGATAGCCAGGGCATGTACTTTGAGATCATGCCAAACGGCTCGAAGTACTGGCGGCTGTGTGCTGTGACAGTCGGAGTCATATGGCAACACGTTGCTAGTAAACTTTTTGTGTAGAATCGCCGTTAACAGTGGTTGTAGAACCCTCTCAACCCCAACCCCGAAGGAGCTCCCATGGTCATGAAGGGTAAGACTGGGAACATCCACGGAGTCGAAGTCAAGGCCAGGGCAGGCGTACAGCTCCCCACAACAAAGGTCAATGCAAGCTCCCTGGATGGTCGTAAGCAGATCGTCAATGCAGCGAAACGTGTGTACGAGCAGCATCATGCCGTGATCCAGGCGCTAGCTAAGCGATGATGCTAAGTGCCGATCTGGTCGAGATCGTCCACAATTTCATTCTTGAAAATGAGCCCGGCGTACAGGGCACGAACAGGGGCGCTTTAGAAGGCGCCCTTGGTCGCATTGAACATAAGGTTCACTACGACAACCTGGAGGATGTTTTCGAGATCGCCGGGATGTACGCAGAGGCGATAGCGCGTGGACACGCGTTCTCTGATGCGAATAAACGAACGGCACTCGTTTCGGCGCTGACCTATCTGCTGCTGGAAAACTTCATGGTGGCCCGAAGTCCCGCTCTCGAAGAAATTATGGTAGACGTTGCAAAAGGGCGGCTGGATTATCTAGACGTTGCAAACATCTTTTCGACGCTAGCGGTTCCTCTCGATGAGTTCCTCAAGAAAGGCCAGAAAGAATAAGGAAAGGCCAGCTCCGCTCGGGCGTTTTCACATCTGCTTGCGGGTTCCCTCCGGGCGGCTGATGCAGTAGAATCGCGTCTCCCACTGCCGCTGTTGCACACGAGCCCGCCGCGAGCGGGCTTTCGCACGTTCGGGGTACGAAACGAGGTGCGAAATGAGTCGGAGCAAGAGAAAGACGCCGATTACGGCCATCACGACGGCTATATCGGAGGCTACGGAAAAGGCAAGGTGGCATCGACGGCACCGTCGCGAAGAACGTACGCGCTTACGCACCTCGGGTACCGAGTACGTCGCGCGCAGCCATCGCGAGCATTCGAATCCGTGGACGATGGCAAAGGACGGAAAAAAGTTCTGGCCCGCGCTGCCCGAACGCCACATGCGCAAATAACAAAGTGTCAATGCACGCCCTTCAAACTGCTATTAGCACAAGATCTCGAAGAGATCACGGGCAAAAAGCGATCGTCTGCACAGGCCAATTAGTTCAAAGCTAATTTCGGCGTCGAGGTCGTGCGTCGCGCTGACGGTACCGTGGTCATCACGGCTGACGCACTCGAGGCGCTGATGCGCAAGCGCATGGGCATTCGGATGCCGGGCGCGCAAGATTTTCCGCGCGAGCGTCCGACTGTCTATTCGGTGCGCAAGCGAGCAGGCGGTGATTACGGCGCGCTGACGCACATCATTCTGTAGCTCAGTTGGTAGAGTCCAGGATTGTGATTCCTGTCGTCGTGGGTTCGAGTCCCATCAGCCACCCCATCCAGATTGTCGAGTCTCCCTTTTTTGCAGTCGATGAGCCGCAGCGCTCGAGCTGACGCCGGAACCGGCCCATCGAGTCGTGGCGCGCTTGCGTCTATGTCGATGCGGTGCCTTCGAATGAATTGAGCGGCACCGGCACATTCCCAATTTCCTCATGCAGCGACGGCGCCTCTTCCGGCATCGGCACCCGTTCGTTCATCGCCGGGTGCATACCCCAGCGCCGCCAGTCGAGTTCGTCGGAACGCTGAGCCGCATCCTGCTGTCGTTCAATCGCGCTCGCCTCCTTGCGCATCTGGCTGTCCGATTCATTCCACGTCCGCACGAAAAATGGCAGGGCCGGCGACTTGGCGTGGCCATGATCCGCCGCGACGTGGTCCGCCGGAACGAGCGATCTGCTCGCCCGGTCGGCAATCGCCGCTCTTGCGGTTCCGAGCGCAACGAGCCGGCCCTTGCTGTTTTCAAAGCGATGTTCGATATAGAAAAAGCGCCGGTCCCATCCTAGTATGCGGGTGCGCAACGCATAGCGCTCGAATGGACGAAGCTCGTGAACATACCGAATCATGACGCCGCTCAGCAACATTCGCCAACCTTTCGACATGGCGTTCTGCAGTACCCCATTGCGAAGCAGCAGATCGATGCGGCCCAGGTCCATGATCTGCAGGAAACGGCCGTTGTTCATATGCAGCTGGACGTCCAGGTCGGTCGGCAGCACGCGGAAATGACATTCCGAGGCATCGAGCGCCGCAAGGTTGGGACGTAGCATTGCGCGAACCGAAACGAATGCAAGGCGGGCGAGCAGTTTCAATTTATCCCTCGATGAAAGCGTCCCGTTTATTGGCCAATATATTGAGTCGTTTTTTTTACAGGGAGCACGCGAGCCGCTTTCCGTTTTTCGGTTACGTCTGGTTACGCGGCCACAAGGCCAGTATAGAAGCACGGCTTTATCGGCCGTCATCCGAAACCTGTAGGTCCCGTATTGCAGACGAATCAGAATTTACGGGATCGTCGCGCGGCCTCGATGAGCGCGTTTGAAACGGGAATGCCGCTTGCGCGACATCGAGGTGCACGGCGAATATGCGTTGGGGCCGGATGCATGCCCACCGGTGGTACGATGCGTTCGACGGCCACGCATGCCCCGCACGGCGGTGGCGGTCGTCGTGTATCGAATTCATTGGAAGACGAAATGAGCAAGCAAAAGAAGACCGATCCGAAACTCGAACAAGCATTGACTCGCGGCGACCTCGCTATTCGTCAAGCGAACTCGGCGCGCGCAACGGCCGTACTTCGAGCCCTGGCGAAGATGGTGGTGGACGCCTGCGCGACGATCGGCGTCGAGGCGCATACCTCCATTCCCGACGGCGACCGCGTCTACGATCCCGTCAACGGCGTGTGGCCTCAAAAGCTGCTCGTTTCGCTCGACGGCCCCGTCGAGACGTCGGATCCCGAAGAACTGCGCACCGTACGGCTGCTCGCGGACACGCCTGAGGTCAGATTCCGCGTCGAATGGCATCGAGCCGATGGCAAGATGGGGCGGCACGAGGCGCAACCGTTTTCGATGGTCGCGTTCATCACTGATGTCGAAATCCCCTGGGACGATGATGAACAGTGATGGCTGTTTGGGTCGCCCTAACGCATCATGCGGCGGGAAAATAGCGCCGAGCAGACCAGAAACGATGTAACGGCATACGCCGCGAGCACGGCCACGTGCAGCGGCGCATCGGCCATCGGGCGCCCGAGCATGGCGGGCCGGATCAGCTCCACCGCGTGCGCAAGCGGCAGCGCGAGCGCGGCGTGCTGCACGGCAGGCGGAAGCTGACCGAGCGGAAAGAACACACCGGAAAGCAGCAGCATCGGCGTGATCACCAGCGTCTGGTAGAACATGAAGAAGTCGTATGACGGCGCCATCGCCGTCACGATCATCGCGAGGCTCGCGAAAGCGAGCCCGGCCAGCGCAACGACGGGCAGGGCGAGCAGCATCGATGGGAAGTGCGCATAGCCCAGCGCGCCGGCCACGAGCATGATCGCGGCGCCCGACAACACTGCCTTGCTGGCCGCCCACGCGATTTCGCCTACGACAATGTCGCCGAGCGTGAGCGGCGTGTGCATGATCGCCTCCCACGTACGCTGCACGTGCATCCGGGAAAATCCAGAGTACATCGCTTCGAATGTGGCGGACATCATGACGCTCGACGCAACCGTACCCGCCGCCAGAAAGTCGATATACGGGACACCGGCGACGTGTCCCACCATCAGCCCGAGCCCGAAGCCCAGTCCGAAGAGATAGATCATCGGGTCGGCCAGATTGCCGAACATCGACGCCAACGCCAGCTTGCGCCAGACCAGGTAATTGCGCCGCCATACGGCAATCCAGTGCGTTGCGTTGGACGGCCACGCGAATCGCACGCGCACGGCATGCCGCTCGCGCGTGCGGCGCTGCCCAGTTTCGGTGCGATGGGAAGAAGACGTATCCATCAAAGCTTTTCCGGTTGACGTTGCCCGTGGCTCATTCCTGCATTTCTCGCCCGGTCAGGCGCAGGAAGACGTCCTCGAGGTTCGCCGGTCGGTGAAGGTAGCGCAATCCCTGACGGCCTGCGAGACGAGCATTGACGGGCCCCGGATCGTCGACATAGCAAAAAAGCGTTTCGCCGCTGATTTCGGTGCGCACCGCAAAAGGCGACAATTCCTCGCGCAGGGCTTCGGGCGCCGCGCCATAGACTTCAATGACATCGCAGCCGATCTCCTTGGCGATCAATGCGCGCGGCGCGCCTTCCGCGATCTTGCGGCCTTCCTCGATGATGCAGAGCCTATCGCAGAGCCGCTCCGCTTCCTCCATGAAGTGTGTCGTGAGCATGATGGTCTTGCCGCGAGACAACAACGAGCGCAACCGTTCCCAAATCAGGTGCCTCGCTTGCGGATCGAGCCCGGTTGTGGGCTCGTCCATGACCAGCACGTCCGGGTCGTTGATCAGTGCCCGTGCAAGCGTCAAACGTCGCTTCATGCCGCCCGAGAGCTCGGCCACGCGTGCATCGGCCTTGTTTTCAAGGCGCGCGAATTCCAATAGCGGATCCACCATGGCCCGGGTCTTGCTCGCAGACAGGCCGAAGTAACGCCCGAATATGAGCAGGTTTTCGCGCACGGTGAAATCGGGATCGAGATTGTCGAATTGGGGGACTACGCCGACGCGCTGCCGGGCGATGCGCGAGCGTGCTGGGATGGATTCGCCGGCAAGCATGATCGTCCCCGCGTCGGGGTTCGCAATGCCGAGCAGCATCTTCAATGTCGTGGTCTTGCCGGCCCCGTTCGGCCCTAGCAGTCCAAAGCATTCACCAGTGCGGACATGAAAACTCAGTCCGTCGACGACCGTCTTATCGCCGTAGTGTTTTTGCACGTCAGAAAATTCGATCGCGTTTTGCGGCATCGGGAGTCGAATGGGGCTGGTACGAAAATAGGTCCGTCGGCGCTCCATTCTATTGCATCGTCTGAAAGCGTCGTGCAAGGGAGCACAAAAGGACGCGTGGGCGGCAGCGAACTAGGCGTTTTCCATCTCTTGCAAGCGCGGGTGCCCCGCACCATGATTGAACCAAACGTCTGCGGTTAACGCAGGAAGGGAGGCCACGATGGCAAGCTACAACAAAATTCTGCTCTGTTACGACGGCACGCGCGAAGGCCGCAAAGCATTGCGCTGCGGCGCCGATCTCGCGCTCGACCTGAAGGCGGAAACGCATCTATTGTCGGTTGTCGACATGCGCACGAGCATCGCCCAAAGCGCTGGGCTATTGACCGACGTCGCGTGCGGCCGCTTCGAGGACGCCGCCCGGGAAATCCTGCAGGAAGGCGTCGATTGGCTCACAGAGCGGGGTGTCAAATCACAGGGGCATTTCGCGTTCGGTCATCCGATCGATGAAATCGCCCGGCTCGCCGCCGATCTGAAAGTGGACCTCGTCGTGGTCGGGCATCGCGCACGGAGCGGTTTGTCCCGCTGGTGGATGGGGGCCGGTAACACGCTATTGCTCGATCGCGTGTCGTGCAGCATTCTCGTGGCCGTGTCGACGGCGCATGAGCAAGAGCCCGTGACTGCAGCGCCCGCCAAGGCTGGCGCGGGAACGGAAACCTGAGCGCCGACAGGCAGCGCGCGCACGCTACTGATTCAGGTTGACCGCGAAGAGCTTCCACGAGAACCAGCCGTCGCGCCGCAGCAGCACGCTGTAGGGCCGGCTTTGCGCATCGCGCCGATAGGTGACGACGAATTGATCGATGCCGTCATATCCCGCGCTCGCTCGCGGCGGTTCAGTAGGAGCAGGCGCAGGCGCGGGCGCGTTGGATTGCCCCTGGCCCGACGCGGCAGAGTCCTCGTCGGGTTGTGCGCCCGGCTGCGGCGGCGTTTCGCCCGGTTCGCCGCGGGGGGCAAGCCGTTCAATAGCGCCGCGACGCCGTCCGGCGTGGCATAAGCGTCAACGAGCGGGCCAATCAGCGCCATACCGACCAGCGCACCGAGTGCCGCGAACGGATGCTCCCGTTTTTGCTCATCGATGCGGCGAGCCAGCATCTCGGTCACCTGCTGCTTCAGGCTCGTGCGCAGCGCCGGATAGTCGACGTAGCGATTGACGATTTCGGCATTCCGAGCGTCCGCCGCGCGCTTGAGCCGATCCAGCACAAGATACGGCGAGGCGTACGCCAAGGCGGCCACCCCGAGGACGATAACGGCAATGAGGACGGCGACAGCGGTGACGAGCCGATGCCGGCGGCCGAGACTCCTTTGATCGTTCATCATTCGATAGTCAGCTCATTCGGATGGAATTCAGATGGACTGCTTCCGACGCGAAACGATCCCGGCCGTCATCACTAGCGGTAACAACCTGTTTCAGCGGGCAATGGGACCCATGCGCCCCGGCGTTGTCCCCTCGCATTCAACCCAAACTGGCTGAGCGCAGCCCGGCGCGCTCCTCGTCGATGCACCGATCGATCATGCGGCACACCGCGTCGATCGTGCCGACAAGGATTACGCGCGACGCGCCGTGATAAACCCGGACAGGAGCGCGGCGTGCCGGCTCCGCGTGCAGGCCGCTGTTGAGTGACACACGGGCAAACGCGGGCTGTGTCGACGGCTGGAGGCCGGAAGACGACGACGCAAACGTCGATTCGCGCCCCGCGGTGCGCAACGGAGTTGCCTCGAGCGGCGGGCAGGGAATGAGGCCGCGCAAACGACGCAGGCGGCCGAAGGCGCGAAACGGAATAAGGCGGGCAAGGCGGTCCATGGCGTCTCCGTGATGTTCGTAATTCAGAATTCGGTGGGACGAATCAAGCCGACGGCAATCCCCTCGAGCGCGAACTCCGCGCTGCCGGCGTGCACGAAGATGTTTTCGTAATCGGGGTTCTCGGCGATCAGTTCGAGACCGTCGGGGCGGCGCTTCAAGCGCTTGACCGTGACGTCGTCCCCAAGACGCGCGACGATGATTTGACCGTCATTCGCTTCAGTGCGCTTTTGCACCGCCAGCAGGTCGCCATCGAGAATGCCGGCGTCGCGCATCGACAGGCCCCGCACCTTGAGCAGGTAATCCGGTTTGCTCGAAAAGAGCGCCGGGTCACAGGCGTAATGCTGCGAGATATGCTCCTGCGCCAGGATGGGGCTGCCCGCTGCGACTCGTCCGACCAGCGGCAGCGACAATTGCATGAGCGCCGCATGCGGCAGCGAAAGCTGACGCGGCGCATCGTCCAGACCGAGCAGCCGGATGCCGCGCGATGCACCCGCGGCCAGTTCGATGACACCCTTTCGCGCCAGCGCGCGCAAGTGCTCTTCAGCGGAGTTTGCCGAGCTGAAACCCAGCGCCGCGGCGATTTCGGCGCGGGTGGGCGGAAAACCACTGTGCTCGATCGATTGCCGGATCAGATCGAATACCTGCTGCTGCCGTGCGGTGAGTTTGGTCATAGGGCCACTGTATGTATGAACAGGTTGCTGTATTTTTATACAGTATCGAGCGGATTTCAAGCAAAACGTTGCGACCCCGCTGCGAAAACTCGCAGGGCCGCCTTTAGCAGCTTTTCGTATAAAAAAATGAAAATCCATTCGTTCCGCTCATAAGGGCGACCGTCTAGACTGGCCCGACTTCATACAAACGCCGGCAGGCAGAGGGGAAACGCATGAGCACACGGGGAACGGCGCGTTCCGGCGCGCGCAGACGCTGGTTGGCGGGGATGGCCGCCGGCACGGCGGCGCTGATCCTGGGGTCGCCGAGCGCATTTGCGCAAACGACGCTGCTCAATGTTTCCTACGACCCGACGCGCGAGCTCTATCAAGACGTCGACAAGGCTTTCGCCGCGCAATGGAAAGCCCAAACGGGCGAGACGCTTTCGATCCGTCAGTCGCACGGCGGCTCCGGTGCGCAGGCGCGCTCGGTGCTCGACGGCCTGCAGGCCGACGTCGTGACACTCGCGCTGGCCTACGACATCCAGGCGCTGGCCGACCGTGGCCTCGTGGCGCAGGACTGGCAAAAGCGGTTGCCGGACAACGCCTCGCCCTATACGTCGACGATCGTGTTCCTCGTGCGCAGCGGCAACCCCAAGCACATCAAGGATTGGGACGATCTGGTGAAACCGGGGGTTTCGATCGTGACCCCGAACCCCAAGACTTCGGGCGGGGCGCGCTGGAATTACCTGGCGGCCTGGGCCTATGCGCTCAACCGGCCGGGCGGCGACGCCGTCAAGGCCCGCGCGTTCGTCACTGCGCTCTATCGCAATGCGGGCGTGCTCGATTCGGGAGCGCGCGGCGCGACGACGAGCTTCGTGCAACGCAGTCTCGGCGATGTGCTGATCGCGTGGGAGAACGAGGCGTTTCTCGCACGCAAGGAATTCGGCGCGGACAAGTTCGAGATCGTGGTGCCGTCGGCCAGCATCCTGGCGGAGCCCCCGGTGGCGGTCGTGGACCGCGTCGTCGAGCGGCGAGGCACGCGCAAGCTCGCCGAAGCGTATCTGCGGTTTCTCTATACCGACGAAGGACAGCGGATCGCGGCGCGCAACTACTATCGGCCGCGCGCCACCAATTTGCCGGCCGATCTGACCGCGCAGTTCCCCAAGCTCAAGCTCTACACGGTCGATGCCACATTCGGCGGCTGGACCAACGCGCAAAAGACGCACTTTGCCGACGGTGGAGTGTTCGATTCGATTTATCAGCCGCATTGAGCGGTGCCCGCCTATCGGTCGACAGCATGACGAAATTCGCTTTTCGCAAACCCGGCGCCTTGCCCGGCTTCGGTCTGACACTCGGTCTCACGCTGACCTACCTGGGTCTCGTCGTGCTCATACCGCTCGCCATGGCCTTTTTGAAGGCGGCGACGCTCGGACCCGCGCCGTTCTTCGCGGCTGTCGCTTCGCCGCGCGTTGTTGCCTCGTATCGTTTGACGATCGGCGCCGCGGCGGTTGGGGCACTCATCAACGGCGCGTTCGGCCTGCTCGTCGCGTGGGTGCTCGTGCGCTATCGGTTTCCCGGCAAACGGTTCGTCGATGCCATCGTCGATCTGCCGTTCGCGCTGCCGACCGCGGTGGCCGGTATCGCACTCGCGACGGTCTACTCCGAGCACGGATGGATCGGCCGGTGGCTCGCGCCGCTCGGCCTCAAAGTGGCATTTACGCCGCTTGGCGTGCTGGTCGCGTTGACGTTCATCGGCCTGCCGTTCGTCGTGCGAACAGTGGAGCCGGTCCTTGCCGATTTCGAGCGCGCGCAGGAAGAAGCCGCCGCCTGCCTTGGCGCCTCGCGCGCCCAGACGTTCATGCGCGTCGTGCTGCCCGCGCTCGTGCCCGCCTGGTCCACGGGGGTCGCGCTCGCGTTCGCGCGCGCACTCGGCGAATACGGTTCGGTCATCTTCATCGCCGGCAACATTCCGATGAAGTCCGAAGTCACCTCGCTCATCATCATCACCAAACTGGAACAGTACGACTATGCCGGCGCCACTGCGCTCGCCACCGCGATGCTCGTCGCTTCGTTCCTGATGCTTTTCGCGATCAACGCGCTGCAATGGCATTGGCAGCGGCGCACGAGTCCGCGTGGGCGCCGCCGGTCGGCTCTGACGAGCGGTACGACGATCTCGGGAGCGCTCACATGAACCAACTTGCTGCGACCGCCCGTTCGGCTCGCTCGCCGGCAGCGGATGGCGTGCGGGCACGAGCCGATACGCATGAAAATCGGGAGCGTGCTCAGACCGCCGGCATCCGCCGACCGGCCGCATCGGCGCGCCGGTTCGCGCCTGCGGCCCAGTGGGTGCCGCGCTGGACGCTCATCGGCATCGCGCTCGTTTTTCTCTCGCTGTTTCTCGTCGTGCCGTTGGCCGCCGTCTTCACCGAGGCGTTCAGCAAAGGTGTGCGCTTTTATTTCGAGTCGCTCGTCGAGCCCGATGCACGCGCGGCGATCGCGCTGACGCTCGGTGTCGCCGCGATTGCCGTGCCGCTCAATCTCGTGTTCGGGCTCGCCGCTTCGTGGGCGATCGCGAAGTTCGAGTTTCGAGGCCGCGCACTGCTCACGACGCTGATCGATCTGCCGTTCTCGGTGTCCCCCGTGATTTCGGGCGTCATATACGTGCTGCTGTTCGGCGCCCAAGGCTGGCTCGGTCCGTGGCTCGAGCGGCACGGACTTCAGATCGTGTTCGCGGTGCCGGGCATCGTGCTCGCGACGCTATTCGTGACGTTTCCGTTCGTCGCGCGCGAGCTGATTCCGCTCATGCAGGCGCAGGGTAAGGAGCAGGAGGAAGCGGCGCGGGTGCTCGGCGCGTCGGGCTGGCAAATCTGGCGCCGGGTCACGCTGCCGAACGTGAAGTGGGGCTTGCTCTACGGCGTGATTCTCTGCAACGCGCGGGCAATGGGCGAGTTCGGTGCGGTATCGGTGGTCTCGGGCCATATCCGCGGCCTGACCGACACCATGCCGCTGCATGTCGAGATTCTCTACAACGACTACAACTTCGCGGCCGCCTTCGCAGTCGCGTCGCTGCTCGCGTTGATCGCGCTCGCGACGCTGGTGGCGAAGCTCGTCGCGGAGCGCCGGATGGCCGCCGCCGGCATGGGCCGCACGCATCATCGATGAAAGGATCGTCATGAGCATCACCGTTCGCAATCTGGAAAAACATTTCGGCGACTTCAAGGCGCTCGACGACGTATCGCTCGAGTTCGGCCGCGGCGAGCTGGCGGCCTTGATCGGACCGTCGGGCTGCGGCAAGACGACTCTTTTGCGCGTGGTGGCCGGGCTCGAGTCGGCCGATGCCGGCGAAATCGTGTTGAATGGCCGCGACGTCACCGCCCTCGACGCGCGCGATCGGCGTGTCGGGTTCGTGTTCCAGCATTACGCGCTCTTTCGTCATATGACGGTCTTCGAGAACGTTGCGTTCGGACTGCGCGTCAAGCCGCGTCGCGAGCGATCCGCGGCCGCGGCGATCGACGCCAAAGTGCGGGAGCTGCTCGAACGCGTGCAGCTCCCGCAGCTCGGCCAGCGCTATCCCGCCGAACTCTCGGGCGGCCAGCGGCAGCGCGTGGCACTGGCGCGCGCGTTGGCGGTCGACCCGTCCGTGCTGTTGCTCGACGAGCCGTTCGGCGCGCTCGACGCCAAGGTGCGTAAAGAGCTACGCAATTGGCTGCGGCGGCTGCATGACGAGCTTGCGATCACGACGCTCTTCGTCACGCATGATCAGGAGGAGGCGCGCGATGTGGCGGATCGTATCGTCGTGCTCAATCATGGGCGCATCGAGCAGCAGGGCACCCCGGAGGAAGTCTATGAGCGTCCGGGCACACCGTTCGTCAGGGAGTTTCTCGATGTCGCCGCATCCTGAGTGCATCGCGCCTTACCGAATCGACCGCCGTACTCCCGAACCAGCGAGACTTGCATGAACTTCCAACAACTGCGATACGTACGCGAAGCGGTGCGCCGCAATCTGAACCTCACCGAGGTCGCGAATGTGCTGTTCGCCTCGCAATCGGGCGTCTCCAAGCAGATCAAGGATCTCGAGGACGAGCTCGGCGTCGACATCTTCGTGCGGCGCGGCAAACGCCTCACCGGCCTGACGGAGCCGGGCAAGGCGGTGCATCGCCTGATCGAGCGAATGCTGCTCGATGCCGAGAACCTGCGCCGCGTCGCGCGCCAGTACGCGGACGAGGACACGGGCCATCTCGTCGTGGCCACGACGCATACGCAGGCGCGCTATGCGCTGCCGCCCGTCATTCGCCAGTTCAAAGAGGCGTTTCCGAAGGTCCATCTCGCCTTGCGCCAGGGCAGTCCGCGTCAGATCGGGCAGATGCTCGTCGACGGCGAGGCCGATATCGCGATTGCGACGGAAGGCCTCGACAGCTATGCCGACATCCTCACGTTCCCGTGCTACACGTGGCATCACGTGATCGTGGTGCCGAAAGACCATCCGCTGGCCACGCGGACCAACGTGACGCTCGAGGAGGTTGCCGATTTCCCGATCATTACGTATGAGCGCGATATCACCGGCCGCTCGCATATCGATGAAGCATTCGAGAAAACGGGCCAATTGCCCGATGTCGTGCTGACGGCCATCGACGCGGACGTGATCAAGACCTACGTCGAGCTTGGCATGGGCGTCGGCATCGTGGCGGCGATGGCGTACGACGCCAAGCGCGACACCGGCCTCGTTGCACTCGATTCGCAGCATCTGTTCGCGGCGAGCACGACGCGCGTCGGGGTCCGCAAGGGCGCCATTTTGCGGGCCTATGCGTATCGGCTCATCGAAATGTTCGCCCCTGAGCTCGCCGGCACGGACATCACCGGCAAGCTGCGTGAAGCGGCCTGAGCCGCAAGTCGCGGCGCCCCGCGCTCACGGATTGCGAAGCACCCGCCCGCCGCAGCGGCAACGGGCTCGGCGAGCGGCTTTCGCGCGTATAGAATGGCGGCCATGAACACGACCGCTACCTCCGCATCCTCCTTGCCGTTGCCCCGTGTCGCCGTGCTGGCGACGGGCGGCACGATTGCCGGCTCCGCGCCCGACGCGGCGCAAACGGCCGGCTATCAGGCCGGCGTCGTCGGCGTCGACAAGCTGCTGGCCGCCGTGCCCGCGCTCGCCGGCGTCGCAGCCGTCCAGGCCGAACAGGTCGCCAGCATCGACAGCAAGGATCTCGATTTTCCGCTCTGGAATACGCTGCTCGAGCGCATTCACACGCTCGCCGCACGCGAAGACATCGACGGTATCGTCATTACGCACGGCACGGATACGCTCGAAGAAACCGCCTATCTGCTGCATCTGACCGTCAAAACGGCCAAGCCCGTCGTGCTCACGGCCGCGATGCGGCCGTCCTCGTCGCTTTCCGCCGATGGGCCGCTGAATCTGCTGGGTGCGGTGACGGTGGCGGCCGCGCGTGCCGCCCATGGCCAAGGGGTGCTCGTCGCATTCAACAACCGGATTCACAGCGCGCGCGATATCGTCAAGACGAGCACTTACGCCGTCGATGCGTTCCAATCGCATGAAGTTGGCGTGCTCGGATGGGTACAGGATGCGCGCGTCGAGTTTCAGCGCACCGTCGTGCGGCCGCATACGGCGGCGACACCGTTCGACGCAGCGAACGGGTGGCCCGCCGTCGAGATCGTCGCAAGCTACGCCGGCGCGTCGCGTACGGCCGTCGACGCGTTGGTTGCCGCCGGGGTGCGCGGCATCGTCGTGGCCGGGACCGGCAACGGTTCGATCCACGCCACGTTGCAAGCGGCGCTCGCGCAAGCCGCGGAGCAGGGCGTCGCGGTCGTGCGCGCGTCGCGGGTCGGCTCCGGCCATGTCATGCGCAACGGCGCGGCACCCGACGATGCGCTGGGATTCGTGAGCGCCGGGTCGCTCAACCCGTACAAGGCGCGCGTGCTGCTGATGCTCGCGCTGGCAGCGGGTATGAAGGAGCGCACAGTGCTGCAGCTCGCCTTCGATACTTACTGAATCGGGGGCCACGCGCCGGTCGGACGCCGGCGTTGCGCCGTACGCTCGACATCCGGCAGGCGGACACCCGACGACGACGTCTGACCGACCAAGGCTTCCCCGACGTCGCCGGGTGCCGCTGACGGACCCCGCTCGCCGCTCTCAGCCCGAAAGCGGCGTTTTGCCCGCCACGGCGCGCGACGCCGGCCGCAAACGGCACGACGAACGCAAACGCCGGGCGTAGCGCCCCACAAGCCGGCCGCCCCCGCACGCGAGGCGCGGCCGATATCCCGCTTTGCCGTGACTTGCGCAGCGTCCGGGCGGCGCGAAGGCCGCACGCGGCGTGTCTTGGCGTGCGTCTCCCGTTTTCAGGCCGCGCGCGCGGTGCCGTCGTCGGCCTGGGCGATCTCGAAGCCCGCCATGATCTCGAGCGCGCGCAGCAGCGCGGAGTGGTCCCAGGCATTGCCGCCGTGCGCCGCGCACACGCTGAACAGCTGTTGCGCGCTGGCCGTATGCGGCAGCGAAATGCCGAGCTTGCGCGCGCCGTCGAGCGCGAGGTTCAGATCCTTGCGATGGAGTTCGATGCGAAAACCCGGCTTGAACGTGCGTTTCGTCATCCGCTCGCCATGCACTTCGAGAATGCGCGACGAGGCGAAGCCGCCCATCAGTGCACGGCGCACGCGCTCGGGATCGGCACCCGAGCGTGCGGCGAACAGCAGCGCTTCGGCCACCGCTTCGATATTGAGCGCCACGATGATCTGGTTCGCGACCTTGCAAGTCTGCCCGGCACCGTTGTCCCCGATGAGCGAAATGTTCTTGCCCATCAGCTCGAACAACGGCTTGGCGCGCTCGAAAGCGGCGTCGGGGCCGCCGACCATGATCGTCAGCGTGGCGTCGCGGGCTCCGACCTCGCCGCCCGAGACGGGCGCGTCGAGATAGTCGCAGCCGAGTGCGTTGATGCGTTTGGCGAAGGCTTGCGTGTCGAGCGGCGAAATGGAGCTCATGTCGATGACGAGCTTGCCGGGGGCCAGGCCGGCTGCGACGCCGTCATCGGCGAAGAGCACATTGTCGACGTCGGGCGTGTCCGGGACCATCGAGATGACGATGTCCGATGCGCGGGCGACCGCGGTGGAATCCTCGACCACGGTCGTGTTGCCGCGTAGATCCTCAGGTACCGGGTACTTGCCGTTGACGACGAGCGTATGCCCGCCCTTGAGCAGGTTGCGCGCCATGTGCGCGCCCATGATGCCGAGTCCGATGAAACCGATCTTTGCCATTTCCGTAGTTCCGTTGATCTGATGTTGCGGGGCGGATGGGGTATGCCGTTTCCCGAGCCGTTGCCGTCGATTGGCAGTGCGTGCCGGCCTGCAGCCGGCCTACTCGCGTATCGCGCGGTCGAGCCAGCCGAGCCCGGCTTGCGTCGTCGTGAGCGGCTTGTACTCGCAGCCGATGTAGCCGTCGTAGCCCAGTTTGTCGAGCCACGCGAACAGGAACGGGTAGTTGATCTCGCCCGTGCCCGGTTCATGCCGGCCCGGGTTGTCGGCAAGCTGGATGTGCGCGATGCGCGGCAAATTGCGTTCGATGGTGGCCGCGAGCTCGCCCTCCATCCGCTGCATATGATAGATGTCGTACTGCAGGTAGAGGTTGTCGGAATCGACCGCCGCAATGACATCGAGCGCTTCCTTCGAGCGGTTGAGCGCGAACCCGGGGATGTCGAACGCGTTGCAGGGCTCGACGAGCAGCCGGATGCCTTCGCGCTTGAGCGCCGCTGCGGCGAATCGTAGGTTTTCGACGAGGGTGTCGAAGCTGCGCCGGGCGTCCACCTGCTGCGGCCGGATGCCGACGAGGCAGTTCAACTGCGGCACGCCGAGCGCTTTGGCGTAGTCGATCGCACGCCGGACACCGTCCTGGAACTCTGAGACGCGCTCGGGCAGGCAGGCGATGCCGCGCTCGCCCGCATCCCAGTTGCCGGCCGGCAGGTTATGCAGCACCAGCCGTAGCTGGTTGGAGGCCAGCCGCTCAGCCAGTTCGGCGGCGGGATACGGATACGGGAACAGGAATTCGACGGCGGTGAAACCCGCCTTCGCGGCTGCCGCGAAGCGCTCGAGAAAGGGCACTTCGTTGAACAGCATGGTCAGGTTGGCTGCGAATTTCGGCATGGTGGTGACTCGTCGGTCGGTCAGTCAGTCAGTCAGGTAACTCAGGTCAGGATGCGAAAACCGGTGTCATTCGAACGCGGCGATGGCCGTCGGCGCGTCTTCGAGCGTTTCGGCGAGCGGTTCGAATTCGTTGACCGCATCGATCTCCGCGCCCATGGCGATATTCGTCACCCGCTCGAGAATCACTTCCACGACGACCGGCACCTTGAACTCCGAGAGCATCGCCTGCGCCTTTTTCAGCGCGGGCTGGATGTCCTCGGGTTTGAATACGCGCAGTGCCTTGCAGCCGAGGCCTTCAGCCACGGCGACATGATCGACGCCATATCCGTTGAGCTCCGGAGCATTGATGTTCTCGAAAGCGAGCTGCACGCAGTAGTCCATGTCGAAAGCGCGCTGCGCTTGCCGGATCAGGCCCAGATACGAGTTGTTGACCACCACGTGCACATAGGGCAGGTTGAACTGCGCGCCGACGGCGAGCTCCTCGATCATGAACTGGAAGTCGTAGTCGCCCGAGAGCGCGACGATCGGACGCTGCGGGTCCGCCGCGCGCACGCCGAGCGCCGCGGGAATCGTCCAGCCGAGCGGTCCGGCCTGGCCGCAGTTGATCCAGTTGCGAGCCTGGTAGACATGGAGGAATTGCGCGGCGGCGATCTGCGAGAGTCCGATCGTGCTGACGTAGCAGGTGTCGCGGCCGAACGCCTTGTTCATCTCCTCGTAGACGCGCTGCGGCTTGATCGGCACGTTATCGAAATGCGTCTTGCGGTGCAGCGTGCGCTTGCGTTCGCGGCAGGCCTCGGCCCATTCGGCGCGATCCTTCAGGCGGCCTTCGGCACGCCACTCGCGCGCCACTTCCACGAACAGTTCGAGCGCGGCTTTGGCGTCCGACACGATGCCCAGATCCGGGCCGAACACGCGCCCGATTTGCGTGGGCTCGATGTCCACGTGCACGAACTTGCGGCCCTTCGTATAGACCTCCACACTGCCGGTATGCCGATTGGCCCACCGGTTGCCGATCCCGAGCACGAAATCCGAGGCGAGCAGGGTGGCATTGCCATAGCGGTGCGACGTTTGCAGACCCACCATGCCGGCCATGAGCGGATGGTCGTCGGCGATCGCGCCCCACGACATCAGCGTCGGGATGACCGGCACGCCGAGCGTCTCGGCGAATTCGACGAGCAAGGCCTCGGCTGCCGCGTTGATGACGCCGCCGCCGGACACGATGAGCGGTCGCTCGGCGTCATTGAGCATGGTGAGCGCGGCCTCGATCTGGCCGCGTGTGGCCCGCGGCTTGTAGATCGGCAGCGGCTCGTAGGTCGCGATGTCGAATTCGATTTCGGCCAGTTGCACGTCGATCGGCAAATCGACGAGCACGGGGCCCGGGCGGCCCGAGCGCATGAGGTGAAACGCCTGCTGAAACACGCGCGGCACGAGCGCCGGCTCGCGAACGGTCACGGCCCACTTCGTGACGGGCTTGGCGATCGATTCGATATCGACGGCCTGGAAGTCTTCCTTGTAAAGCCGCGAACGCGGCGCCTGGCCCGTGATGGCGAGAATCGGAATCGAATCGGCCGACGCGGAGTAGAGCCCAGTGATCATGTCCGTGCCGGCCGGCCCCGAGGTGCCGATGCACACGCCGATGTTGCCCGGCGCGGCGCGCGTATACCCCTCGGCCATGTGCGAAGCGCCTTCGACGTGACGCGCCAGCACATGACTGATGCCGCCGGCCTTTTTCAGTGCCGAATAAAGCGGATTGATCGCGGCGCCGGGCACCCCGAAGGCGGTATCGATGCCTTCTTTCTCCAGCACGAGCACGGCGGCATCGATAGCTCTCATTTTCGGCATGAGTGTCTCCTGGTTCCTGTTCCTGATAGTTGAGTACTTCGTTGCGATCACTGTAAGTGGCCGAGAAAGGTTTGATAAGATCGCTTCGTGTCGATTGATCCGATACAAAAAGTATTGAATCAAGGTGGGGGATCGCTGGCTGGCTGCTCGGCCTGCCCGGCGTGACAGGGAGACTGAAAATGGATCGCTTCAAGCAGATCGAGACGTTCGTGCGCGTGGCCGACGCGGGCAGCCTCGCGGCGGCGGCGCTGGAAGAGGGCGTATCGCCCGTCATTCTCGGCCGACGCATCGATGCGCTCGAAAAACGGCTCGGCGTGAAGCTGATGTACCGTTCCACGCGCCGGCTCGTCGTGAGCGAGGAGGGGGCATCGTTCCTCGAACGGTGCAGAGGGCTCCTGACGGAATGGGAGCAGGCCGAGAACGAGCTGGCCGCGGGGCTGCGCGCCGTCGGCGGCCATCTGATCGTCTCCGCGCCGGCGGCTTTCGGGCGCAAGCATGTCGCGCCGCTCGCGCCGGCGTTCCTCGCGGACAAGCCCGAGCTGAGAATTTCCTTCAACCTGACCGACAGAGTCGTCGATCTCGTGCGCGAGGGCTACGACTTGTCGATCCGGATCGGCGGGGCGGTCGATCCGTCTTTCGTGGCCGTCAAGCTCGCCTCGAATCGCCGCGTGGTCTGCGGCACGCCCGCCTATTTCGAGAAACATGGCCGGCCGAAGACGCTCGAGGACCTGCTTCAGCACAATTGCCTGGCGTTCAACCTTCAAGGGGGGCAAAACCGCGGCTGGAACTTTCGGCGCGCCGGCAAGCTCGTGACGATGCGCGTCACCGGCACGCTCGACTGCAACGACGGCGAACTGCTGCACCGTTGGGCGCGCGAGGGGCTCGGGCTCGGCTGGCGTTCGACGTGGGAGATCGCGGAAGACCTCGAACGCGGCGAGCTCGAAACCGTCCTCGACGAGTTTGCGCTACCGGATTACGACATCCTGGCGGTCTACCCGCAGCAGCGATACGTGCCGGCGAAGGTCCGGTACTTCATCGATTACCTGAAGGCCGTCTACGCACGGCCCGGCTACTGGATGGGCGGCGCAGGTGATGACCGCGCAGGTGATGACCGGATAGGCCGAGCGCCAAGTCATTGAAATATCACGGCAATCTCCGGCCGAAGGGCGAATGCAATTGCGTCTCCCACACAATTGAGTTACACTTTCTGGCTTCTCACTTGCCACACCGGTTGGGTTTTTTACCATCGACGCCCGGGTGGCTTCAATCCACAAGGAGTGTGTATGCGTCATTACGAAATCGTATTCGTCGTGCACCCCGATCAGAGCGAGCAGGTGCCCGCCATGATCGAGCGGTACAAGTCCACGATCACCACGCGTGGCGGTCAGATCCACCGCATCGAAGACTGGGGCCGTCGCCAACTGGCCTACATGATCGAGAAACTCGCGAAGGCTCACTACGTCTGCATGAACATCGAATGCGATCAGGCAACGCTCGAAGAGCTCGAGCACGCATTCAAGTTCAACGACGCCGTGCTGCGCCACCTCATCGTCAAGATGAAGAAGGCCGAAACCGGCCCGTCGCCGATGATGAAGGAAGTGCAGCGCGAAGAAGCCAAGAAGGCGGCCGTCTCGTCGCAGCCGTCCGAAGCGCAGGCTTAACGGATTCACGTTAGAAGCCGCCAAGGTTTTTCAGGCTCTTTACCGCTTTCGTGAACAGGCTGCAACTCACGGCCAGTGTGATCGAGCGCGAACCGCTGCGCTACACGCCGGCTGGCGTGCCGATCGCAAGCTGCACATTGCAGCACCGCGCGGAAGTCGTCGAAGCCGGTATCGCCCGGCAAGTCGAATTGACGATGCCCGCGGTGGCCGCAGGCGCCGCGAGCGGACAGCTCGAAAGCTGCGAGATGGGCGTAGAAGCGCTCTTCACGGGCTTTCTGGCCAAGAAAAGCCGTAACGCGAGAACCTTGGTGTTTCACATCACAGAATTGCAGGACATTGGAAAGGACTGAACATGCCCCGCCCTACTGGTAAGAAGTTCGACAAGCGCCGTCAGCAACAAAACCCGCTCTTCAAGCGCAAGAAGTTCTGCCGCTTCACGGCTGCTGGCGTCGAGTACATCGACTACAAAGACATCGAAACGCTGAAGGACTTCATCGGCGAAAACGGCAAGATCACGCCGGCTCGTCTGACGGGTACGAAGGCCCACTATCAACGCCAGCTCGATACGGCAATCAAGCGCGCGCGCTTTCTCGCGCTGCTGCCGTACACCGATCTGCACAAGGCCTAAGCGGACGACGGCACAAGGAGAATTCGAATGCAAATCATTCTTTTGGAAAAAGTCGTCAACGTGGGCAACCTCGGCGACATCGTCAAGGTGAAGGACGGTTACGCCCGTAACTTCCTGATCCCGCAGAAACTGGCCCGCCGTGCCACGAAGGACGCGATCGCCGAGTTCGAAGTCCGTCGCGCCGAACTCGAAAAAATCGCCGGTGAAAAGCTTGCCGCCGCGCAAACGCTCGGTGAAAAGATGTCGGGCCTGACGGTCCAGATCGCACAGAAGGCCGGCGTAGACGGTCGCCTGTTCGGTTCGGTCACGAACGCGGACATCGCCGCAACGCTGACGAAGCAAGGCTTCGCTGTCGAGAAGGCGCAAGTGCGCATGCCGACGGGGCCGCTGAAGATGGTGGGCGACCACCCGGTGCAGGTTTCGCTGCATACGGACGTCGTAGTCGACGTCAACGTCTCGGTGCTCGGCGAGCACGCCTGACGCATGCTTGAACGCCGCACATGCTGCGGCGCCAAGCGAACGAGGGCAGGAGCCGGTTTTCGGCTACTGCCCTTTTTCGTTTCTGTGGCGGACGGCTCGCCATTTCGCGATAATTCCTCCCCATGAACGCACCGTCCAAAGACCCCCAGCTCGAGTCGCTCAAAGTCCCGCCGCATTCGATCGAGGCCGAGCAGTCCGTATTGGGCGGGTTGCTGCTCGACAACGCGGCGTGGGACCGCATCGCGGATTTCCTGTCCCAGAGCGATTTTTACCGCTACGACCACCGCCTCATTTACGAGCACATCGGCCGGCTCATCGCGTCCACGCGTCCCGCCGACGTCGTGACCGTCTACGAAGCGCTGACGAGTGCGGGCAAAGCGGACGAGGTTGGCGGGCTGTCCTATCTGAACGCACTGGCGCAGAACACGCCGAGCGCGGCGAATATTCGCCGCTACGCCGAGATCGTGCGAGACCGCGCCGTGCTGCGCCGCCTCGTCTCGGTGGCGGATGAAATTTCGGCGGACGCCTTCAATCCACAGGGCAAGGAAGTTCGGCAGCTGCTCGACGAAGCCGAATCGAAAGTTTTTTCGATTGCGGAAGACGGCGCGCGCGGCACACAGGGCTTCCTCGAAATCGGGCCGCTGCTGACGCAGGTCGTCGAGCGTATCGACACGCTCTATCACACGGCCAATCCGAGCGACGTCACGGGCACACCGACGGGCTTCGTCGATCTCGATCGCATGACATCGGGCATGCATGGCGGCGAGTTGATCATCGTCGCAGGCAGACCGTCGATGGGTAAGACCGCGCTCTCGATGAACATCGGCGAGTACGTGGCGGTGGAATATGGTTTGCCGGTAGCGGTCTTTTCGATGGAAATGCCGGGCACGCAGCTCGTCATGCGGATGCTGGGGTCGGTCGGGCGGCTCGATCAGCACCGCATGCGCACGGGGCGGCTTACCGACGAAGATTGGCCCAAGCTCACGCATGCCGTGCAAAAGATGAGCGAGGCGCAACTGTTCATCGATGAGACGGGCGGCCTCAATCCGATGGAGCTGCGCTCGCGCGCGCGGCGGCTCGCGCGTCAATGCGGCAAGCTCGGGCTCATCATCGTCGATTATCTGCAACTGATGTCGGGCAGTTCGCCCGGCGAAAACCGTGCGACCGAAATCTCCGAAATATCGCGTTCGCTCAAGGGCCTGGCGAAGGAACTCGATGTACCGGTGATTGCGCTGTCGCAGTTGAACCGAAGCCTCGAACAGCGGCCGAACAAACGGCCCGTGATGTCCGATCTGCGCGAATCCGGTGCAATCGAACAAGACGCGGACGTCATTCTGTTCATTTACCGGGACGAAGTTTACAACCCCGACAGTCCCGACAAAGGCACGGCCGAGGTCATCATCGGCAAGCAGCGTAACGGCCCGATCGGGCCCGTCAGACTGACATTCCTGGGCCAATACACGAAGTTCGACAACTTCGCCGGCGCACAGACTTTCCACGGCGGCGAGTGAGCGCAGCAAAGTGCGGCCCGACGACGAATTGCCTGTCATAAACGGTTGCAACCATTGGGGGAAGCGGCGCTACCCGGTACAATGTTGCGATTTTGTGTCAGTCACAGACGTCTCTCTCCCGGGATAGCCATGTTCGGTCGTTTCATGCCCACCGAGGGCAAATTCTTTGAAATCTTCAATGAGCACGCGAAGTGCATCGTTGCTGCGAGCGAAGAGCTCGAACGCCTGATCGACAACCTCGGCGAAGCCGAAGTGCACAAGCAGCGCGTACAGGTCAACGAAAAAGCGGCGGACAAGCTCACGCACGAAACCATCGACCTGCTGCACAAGACCTTCATTACGCCGCTCGATCGCGACGAAATCCATAAGTTGATCACGACGATGGATGACATCCTCGATCTCATGGAGGACGTCGCCACGGCCATCTCGCTCTACGATGTCCAGGCGTTGAGCTCCGAGGCGCGTGAACTCGCGCACATCTGCACGGGCACGTCCAAACATGTACAGCAGGCTGTCAACATGCTGTCGGACATGAGTCAGGCGCGTGCCATTCTGACGGCTTGCGAAGAGATCGATCGTCTGGAGTCGGAGGCTGACAGGGTTCTGCGCTCGGCTATGTCGAAGCTCTTTCGCGAGGAGGACGACGTCAAGACGCTGATCAAGGTGAAGGCGGTCTACGAACTGCTCGAAGCGGTCACCGACAAGTGCGAGGACGTCGCGAACATCATCGAAGGCATCGTGCTGGAAAACGCCTGAACGAGCCGACCGGACCTGACCGATGCATTCGATACAGATTGCGCTGTGGGCGCTTGCGATGCTGATCGCCGTTGCCCTTGTTTTCGATTTCATGAACGGCTTTCACGATGCGGCGAACTCGATCGCCACCGTCGTGTCGACCGGGGTGCTGAAGCCTCAACAAGCGGTGGCATTCGCGGCGGCCTGCAATGTCATCGCCTATTTCATCTTCCACCTGAAGGTCGCCCAAACAGTCGGTAAAGGAACGATCGATCCACAGATCGTCGACCATTACGTCGTCTTCGGCGCTCTCGTCGGCGCCATCATCTGGAACATTTTGACCTGGCGTTTCGGCATTCCTTCGAGTTCGTCGCATGCATTGATCGGCGGCCTCGTCGGTGCGGCGCTGGCGAAGTCGGGGTGGTGGGCGCTGAACCTCAACGGGCTCATCAAGACGGTCGCCTTCATTTTCATTTCGCCGCTGCTCGGCTTCGTGCTCGGCTCGTTTTTCATGCTCGCGGTTTCGTGGATCTACTTTCGCACCCCGCCGAGCAAGGTGGACCGTCGTTTCCGGCGCCTGCAATTCATTTCCGCGGGACTCTACAGCCTGGGCCACGGCGGCAACGACGCGCAGAAAACGATCGGCATCATCTGGATGCTGCTGATCGCGACCGGCTTTGCCTCGGCCACAGCCGATGCGCCACCGGTCTGGGTGATCGGCCTGTGCTACCTGTCGATGGGCCTCGGTACGCTTTTCGGAGGCTGGCGGATCGTGCGCACGATGGGACAAAAGATCACCAAGCTCAAGCCGGTCGGAGGCTTCTGTGCCGAAGCAGGCGGTGCGATTACGCTGTTCACCGCCTCGGCGCTCGGCGTGCCCGTTTCGACGACGCATACGATCACGGGCGCAATCGTCGGTGTGGGCGCGACGCAAAAGCTTTCGGCCGTGCGATGGGGCGTGGCGGGCAATATCGTGTGGGCATGGGTGCTGACGATTCCGGCCTCAGCGGTCCTGGCTGCGGCGGCCTGGTGGGTCGGGCAGCGTCTGCTCTAGACTGCGGCGCGTCGGCGCAGGTTACTTGCTGGTCGCGAAACGGGCGATAGGGTCGTCGTTCGCCGAGGCCGAGGCCGAGGCCGCGTCCGCATCTGCGGCGGCGGGCGCGCCAGTATCGGCCCATGGATCGTCGCGTTCGGAAAGCGGCTTGTAATGCTGCATCCTTGCCAGTGCCTGCGCCGGCGTCTCGACGTCCTCCGCGGGTCCGGCTTCGGTTCGGGCGGTGGAAACGGGAGCCGTCGGCTGCCGGGGCGCGGCAAGATAAGTCGGCGCGTCGAAGGGAGCCGGCTGACCAACCGGCGGCGCCATGCGCCGGATGCCGTCGAAGCGCTTCGCCCAGTAGGGATTCGTCAAATAATCGATCCGCACCGTGCCGCCCGTCGAAGGGGCATTGACGAAACGCAGCTTGCCGACATAGATGCCCACGTGCGAGTGGGGCCTGCCCGACGTATTGAAAAAAACCAGATCGCCGGCTGCGATTTCGTCGGGGTCGATCGGCTGGCCGCGCTCGCTCATCGCCGCTGTCGTGCGCGGCAGTTTGATGTCCGCGGCACGGCCGAACACATATTGCACGAGCCCGCTGCAGTCGAACCCGCTCGCCGGCGTATTGCCGGCCCAGCGATAGGGCACGCCTACGAGGCTCATCGCCTGGACGGAAATTTCCTCGCGGCCGATCGAATGATCGACGAAATTCGGCAAGCCGCGCGGCTTCGTGCGCCACGCCTCTCCAGGCGCGTTGGAGCGCGCGGTATTCGTCGGGACGCTCGAACACGCGGCCAGAAGCAGTGAGACGGAAGCGAGAAGGGCAAGTCGTCGCATGGCGCAGCGGCTAAGCGGCGTCGATTTCTCGGACGCAAGGCAGAGGAATGGACTGGTGCGACCGATAGTAGCCCGTTGGACGGGCGTGCGGCAAGATTTCCTGAGAAATCACTTGAAGTTTGGATGAGAAGCGTTGCAATCGATGGACGTTTTCGCTTCGATCCACGGATTTTCGTAGGCGGTGCAGCCAGTGACGGCCCGGTCGGGGCAGCCCGAAAAAAAAGCCCGGCCGGGGCCGGGCTTTGACGCGATGTCTGCCGCGAGCGCTCGCGTGTCGCGCGCCTGTCAGAGAATGTCGGACGCGTAGTCGGCGAGCCGCGAACGTTCGCCGCGCGCGAGCGTGACGTGGCCGCTGTGAGCCCAGCCCTTGAAGCGGTCGACCACATAGGTGAGGCCTGAGCTGCCTTCGGTCAGATAGGGCGTATCGATCTGCGCGATGTTACCGAGGCAGACGATCTTCGTGCCGGGGCCCGCGCGCGTGACCAGCGTCTTCATCTGTTTCGGCGTCAGGTTCTGCGCTTCGTCGATGATCAGGTACTTGTCGACGAAGGTGCGCCCACGCATGAAATTCATACTTTTCACTTTCAGCCGCGAGCGGATCAGCTCTTGCGTCGCGGCGCGTCCCCATTCTCCCGCGTTGTCGTCCGTTTTTTGCAGGACTTCGAGGTTATCGTCGAAAGCGCCCATCCACGGCTGCATCTTCTCTTCCTCGGTACCGGGCAGAAAGCCGATGTCCTCGCCGACGGGCACCGTGGCGCGCGTGACGATGATCTCGTTGTAGCGCTTCTCGTCCAGCACCTGTGCGAGCCCCGCTGCCAGCGCGACGAGCGTCTTGCCGGTACCGGCCTGGCCAAGCAGCGTCACGAAGTCGATATCGGGATTCATCAGCAGATTGAGCGCGAAGTTCTGCTCGCGGTTGCGCGCCGTGATGCCCCACACGTTGTTCTTGTGGTGGCTGTAGTCGCGCAAGGTCTGCAAAAGCGCCGTCTTGCCGTTGATCTCGCGCACGATGGCGTGGAATGTCGGCTCCCCGTTGGTGGGTTCCAGATAGACGAATTCGTTGACGAGCAACGAGGAACAGGCCGGGCCGGTCACGCGGTAGTAGGTCGTGCCGGTCTTGTTGTCCTGCCAGCTTTCCATGCCCTTGGCATGCTTCGTCCAGAAATCCTGCGGGAGCGAACGAATGCCGGAGAAGAGCAGGTCCTTGTCTTCGAGGACTTGATCGTTGAAGTAATCTTCGGCGGGCAAACCCAGGGCGTGCGCCTTGATCCGCATGTTGATGTCTTTCGACACCAGGACGACTTGCCGATCCGGGCGATCGCGCTGAAGCGCGCGAACCACGCCGAGAATCTGGTTGTCGGCCTTGCCCTGCGGGAGCCCTTCCACGGGCGCGATATCGTTGAGCGTCGTCTGGAAGTAGAGTTGGCCCAGCGCCTCGCGGCTGCCTAGCCTTGCGAGCGGCAGTCCTTCCGCGATCGGCCCGGCATTCGCGACGAGCGCGTCGAGCGTACGGCTGACCTGGCGTGCGTTGCGCGCGACCTCCGACATCCCCTTCTTGTGGTTGTCGAGCTCCTCGAGCGTCATCATCGGCAGATAGACGTCGTGTTCCTCGAACCGGAAGAGGCAGGTCGGGTCGTGCATCAGCACGTTCGTGTCGAGCACGAAGAGCTTTCGCACTTCCGTTTCCGCATCGCTCTTGCGAGAACGTGTCGGGCTAGGCTTGGCGTTGGCGCCGCGCGCAATATTGGCGGCCGAGCGCGCATCGCTGGCGGGTTCCTCTTGCCGGGCGACAGGTTGCGGCTGGGGCACGGGCTGCAGTAAAGCTGCCGTCTGCTTCGATTTTCGGGTACGCCCAGCCGGTGCGCCGGCATCGTCGTTGGACGAAGCGGCCACGGGCGTTTGTACGGGTCGCAGCGTGGTGGCCGAGTTGGCCGCGCGCGCCAGCGGCTCGGCGACGTCCGTCGAGCCACTGATCGTGTCGAATTCGGCCGCTTCTGCTTGCTCCCCTGCAATGCCCTGTTTCTTCGCGTTTTTTGCAGGCCGGGCTTTGGCCTTGAATTCATCCGGCGGCAACAGATTGCCGAGTTTGCTGGGCGGGGTAGGCAAAGGCATGGTTTCCCTCAATGAATCGGGTCGCATATCGTACGCTGCCCCGCCGCGGCTCGATCGGGCTGCAAATGGGGGCCATTCGAGCCGCGGCGGGGTAGCGCGCTGTCAGTTTCGAAACGCCGGTTCGCCTAGATTTCGATCGACTCCTTCAGAGCAAAATAAAAAAGCCGCCGCCCCGGCTGAAACGGAGCAAGCGGCTCGACTTCGAGCGTCGTGCGGCGCCTTGCGAGTGAAACCTCTGCGGCGTTCGACAACGCCAGCGCGGCAACGGCGGAAACTGGGTGAATGCGGACTCATTGCAACGCAATATAACGCGCGTCAAAGTCCTTGTACAGCTTCGAGGATTTCGTCGACATGCCCCGGTACCTTGACGCCACGCCATTCGCGCCGTAGCACGCCCTCGGCATCGATGAGAAAGGTCGAGCGTTCGATGCCGCGCACCTCTTTGCCGTACATCTTTTTCATCTTGATGACGTCAAAGAGCTTGCAAAGCGTTTCGTCAGCGTCCGAGATCAGCGGAAACGGCAATTCCAGCTTCGCCTTGAAGTTGTCATGCGAGCGCAGGCTATCGCGCGAAACGCCGACGATCTCCGCGCCGGCTTTCTTGAATTTGGGATACAGATCGCGGAACTGCAGACCCTCGGTCGTGCAACCCGGGGTGTTGTCCTTGGGATAGAAATACAAGACCAGCTTCTTGCCCCTCAGCGCGGACAGCGCGAAGTCGCCGCCGGTCGCGGCGGCCGTGAAATCAGGGACGGGTTGGTCGACTGCAATGGGCACCTGGTTCTCCTTTCTTACTGCGCAAGGCATTCTCATTCTTCTATCGGGCATCGACAACGAGGCGCGCTTGCCTGAAGGCGCGCTGCACCGCACGCGCGCCTCAGTCGGGCTGGACGATCAACTCGCCCGAGCGCCCCGGAATTTCACCCCACGTGACAGGGTACGATGGCAGCGATTCGCGGTCCAGCGTCGCATGGTAGTCGCCCATTGTCGCAAACGTGTGACCCTGTGCGCGCCACCCCGCGAGCAGTTGCTCGAATACCGGCGCGAGCTTTTGCCCTTCCAGTTCCGCATGCAGCGTAAAGACCTGATCGTGGGGATTATGCTCGGTCGAAGCGAGCAGCCGCGCGGCGACGCTGGTTTCGTCGAGCCCATCGACGCCGATCAATTCGTCGAGCGTCGAAAGCGTCGTCGGCAGCTGGACATGGGCGAGGGCGCGCCCGCCAACGACCGGGCGATACGGCCCGTGGCCACGCCCGTCGGATGCATACGGCATGCCCCAGGCATCGATCTGTTCGAACGCATGCTCGTTCATCTGCCAGCCTGCGGCGCCGTGCGTGGCGGGCGCCGCGCCGAAGATCGTCACGAATCGTTCGTGGCACTTGTTCATTTCCCGCAGCGTCCACTCGCGCGACTGGTTGCGGACGTTGTCCTGCCAGTACACGTGGTCCCAGGTATGGATGCCGCATTCGAAGCCGGACTCATGAATGGCCCGCATCTCGGCCGCCGCCCGCAAGCCGATGTCCGGCCCGGGCAGCAGCACGCCATACATGAGTTGCCGCACGCCGTAGTGCTCGACCACCGAGGTGCGCGACACCTTTTTCAGAAACCCGGGGCGGAAGACGCGCCGCAATGCCCAGCCCGTGTGATCGGGACCGAGGCTGAAGAGAAAGGTCGCGCGGGCCTTGTAGCGATCGAACAGGCGCGCGAGATTCGGCACGCCCTCACGCGTGCCGCGCAGCGTATCGACGTCGATCTTGAGGACGATGCGAGCCAACGGGGCGCCCGCGCGTTATTGCTGTTCGACGAGCGCGCGTGCCAGCTCGACATGGCCGCGATAGGCTTCGAAGATCTTGCGCAAGGCGTCGTCGAACGTGGCCAGCGGTGCCCAGCCGAGATCGGCCATCGTGTTCTCGATCTTGGGCACACGGTTCTGAACGTCCTGGTAGCCCTCGCCGTAGTAGGCGCCCGACGAAGTCTCGACGAGCTTCACCGCTTTTGCCGATTCGGCGTACTCCGGGTACTCCGCCGCCAGTGCGAGCATCTTGTGCGCCAATTCGCGCACCGAGAAGTTGTTCTTCGGGTTGCCGATGTTGTAGATCTTGCCCGATGCGATGCCGGCCGGATTATCGATGATTTTCATGAGGGCGCTGATGCCGTCGTCGATATCGGTGAAGGCCCGCTTTTGCGAGCCTCCATCGACGAGGCTGATATTCTCGCCACGCACGATGTGCCCGAGGAACTGAGTGACCACGCGCGAGCTGCCTTCCTTCGGCGTGTAGATCGAATCGAGGCCCGGCCCGATCCAGTTGAACGGCCTGAAGAGCGTGAAATCGAGCCCCTCCTGCATGCCGTAACCCCAGATCACGCGATCCATCAACTGCTTCGAGCAGGCGTAGATCCAGCGCGGCTTGTTGATCGGGCCATAGGTGAGCGGCGAGGCTGCCGGATCGAACTCTTCATCGGCGCACATGCCGTAGACCTCGGACGTCGACGGGAAAACGAGGTGCTTGCGGTACTTCACCGCCGAGCGGACGATCGGAAGATTCGCTTCGAAGTCGAGCTCGAACACGCGCAGCGGCTGCTGCACGTAGGTGGCCGGCGTGGCGATCGCAACGAGCGGCAGGATCACGTCGCACTTTTTGACGTGATACTCGACCCACTCCTTGTTGATCGTGATGTCGCCTTCGAAGAAGTGCATCCTCTCATGGTTCGCGAGCTCGCCGAGCCGGTCCGTCTGCATATCCATGCCGAAGACTTCCCAGTCGGTCGTTTCGAGGATTCGCTTGGACAGGTGATGGCCGATGAAGCCATTGACGCCGAGAATCAGGACTTTTTTAGCGGAACCTTCGGTTTTCATGAATGACGGATGCGGTGAGTGAGCTCGGTGAGCTGGGTGAATTGGGCAGGGGTGACCACGACCGTTTTCCCGTCGTGCGCGTGCCACAACTCCGAGATGGCGATGGCGCGTGCATTGCCGCACAGGCCGAAAAGCGCATTATCGCTTACGTGCAGACCCGGGGGCAAATTCGCGAGGGCGGCAACACGTGCGTCCCCGATCGGCGCGAGCCGGGCCCGGGCCACGATGAAGCGTTCGTCACCGATATCGGTGAATGCGCCCGGGTAGGGCGGCGCGACGGCGCGCACGAGGTTGTAGACACGCTCGGCCGGCCACGACCAATCGATGCGGCCGTCTTCGGGCTTGCGCCCGCCGTAGTAGCTGCCGTTTGCGATGTCGTTCGGCAGATGCGGGGCCTCGCCCGCAAGCAGCGCGGGAAGCACGCGCCAAAGCGTCTGCTCGGCTGCGACCGTCACCTTGTCGAACACCTGCTGCGCCGTGTCGTCGGGCAAGATCGGCACGCTCGTCTGGCCGACGATGGCGCCTGCATCGGGCTTGACGCTCATTTCGTGCAGCGTTGCGCCGGTTTCCGTCTCCCCGTTCAGCACCGCCCAGTTCGTCGGCACGCGCCCGCGATATTTGGGCAGCAGCGATCCGTGCATGTTGTAGGCGCCGCGCGGCGCGAGCGCGAGCACATCGATCGGCAGCATGTGCCGGTAGTAGAACGAGAAAATGAACTCAGGCTGAGCGCGGCGTACCGCGTCGCGCAAGATGTCGCCGGCCGGCTCGCGCGGCGTGATCGTCTCGATTCCATACTCGGCGGCCACGGCCGCCACGCTTTCGAACCAGATGTTCTCGAGCGGGTTGTCCTCGTGCGTCACGACGAGTGCGACATCGACCCCGCGCGCCAGCAGCACCCGCAGGCAGCGGGCACCGACGTTGTGGTAGGCGAAAACGACGGCGCGCGGTTTCATCGATGCGAGTCTCCCTGCGCGATGTGTTCGCCCGAGGGAGCGGGCGTCGTGACCGCTGCGAAGGGCGTAGGCAGTGCCTCTCGTGCCTCGAGCACGGTCTGGATCAGATAGCGTGGGCGGTCGCGCACCTGCTGGTAGATCCGGCCGATATACTCGCCGAGCAGTCCGAGCGCGAAGATGATGACGCCGAGCATGAAGAACGTGATGGCGAACAGCGTGAACACGCCCTGGACTTCCGCACCGATGACGAAGCGGCGAATGACGAGCAGCAGGAACAGCCCGGCCGAACCCATCGAAAGGATCACACCGATGAACGACAGCCACTGCAGCGGGACGACCGAAAAGCCCGTTACAAGATCGAAATTCAGCCGGATGAGGCTGTAAAACGAATACTTCGATTCGCCCGCAAAGCGTTCCTCGTGAGCGACTTCGATTTCGATCGGGTTTTGCGCGAATGTATAGGCAAGCGCGGGAATGAACGTGTTGACCTCGCCGCAGCGGTTGATCGTATCGATGATCTGCCGGCTGTAGGCGCGCAGCATGCAGCCTTGGTCGGTCATGCGGATGTGCGTGATCCGTTCGCGCAGGCGGTTCATCGCACGAGAAGCCTTGCGCCGCCAGAGCGTATCTTGCCGCTCGCGCCGGATCGAGCCGACGTAGTCATAGCCCTCGCGCATCTTCTCCACGAGCTTGCCGATCTCCTCGGGCGGGTTTTGCAAATCGGCATCGAGCGTCAGCACGATCGCCCCGCGCGATTGCTCGAAACCCGCGAGAATCGCCATGTGCTGCCCGTAATTGCCGTTCAACAGAACGACGCGCGTGGTATCGGGGCGCGCGCGAAACTGCTCGGCGAGCATTGCCGCCGATTTGTCGCGGCTGCCGTCATTGACGAAGATGATTTCATAGGTCGTGCGCAGCGCGTCGAGCGCGGGATACAGACGCGCGAAAAGCGCTTTGAGGCCGGCTTCTTCGTTGTAGACCGGGATGATCACCGACACTTCAGGATGCGTCGAACGATATTCCGTATGAGTCATGTCCGCTTATTTCCCGTGATGTTCGCAGATTTCATTGACGGCGGCGGTGACGCGAGCCACATCGGCTTCGGTCATTTGCGTGAAAAGCGGCAGCGTGAGCGTAGATGCGCCGTAGCGCTCGGCGTGCGGGAACATGCCCGGTGCGAAGCCGCGCGCGCGATAAAGCGTGAACAGATGGATGGCGGGGTAATGCACGCCTGTGCCAATGCCATATGTGTCATGCATCTTCTGCATGAAGCCGGCGCGATCGATCGTGAGCCGCGCGAGCGGTAGGGCGATCTGGAACATGTGCCAGTTGCCGTTTTCGAAGTCGCGCACGGGCAGCCCGATACCGAGCGCGCTCGCGGCGCCGTTTTCGAACCCCTCGAAATACGCCCGCGCCAGCGTCTTGCGTTGCGCGACGAAGCGCTCGAGCCGCGCCAATTGCCCGAGCCCCACGCGCGCCGCCACGTCGGTCAGGTTGTACTTGCCGCCAAGCAGATCGCAGTCCATGCCGTCGTAGCCCGTGCGGGTAACGCCTTGCAACCGGTACTTGCGCGCGAGTTCGGCTTCGTGTTCGTCGTTGAGCACGAGCGCACCCCCTTCGATGGAGGTCAGATTCTTGTTCGCGTGAAAGCTGAACGAGACGAGGTCACCGAGCTTGCCGATGCGCTCGCCGCCCCAGGTGGCGCCGATCGCCTGCGCTGCGTCTTCGACGACACGCAGCTTGTAGGCGCGCGCAATCTCGTAGAGCCGGTCCATATCGACGGGCAGCCCTGCAAGATAGACCGGAATGATCGCCTTCGTGCGCGGCGTGATGGCCTGTTCGATGAGATTCAGATCGAGATTGCGGGTGAGCGGATCGATATCGACGAAAACCGGTGTTGCCCCGACCTCGAGGATGACGTTCGCTGTCGCGACCCATGAAATGGGCGACGTGATGACCTCGTCGCCGGGGCCGATCCCCGCGATGCGCAAGCCGATTTCGAGCGTGGCCGTGCCCGAATTGAACGTGCGCACGGGACGGCCCCCACAGAACTCGGACAATTGTTTCTCGAAAGCCGTGTTCCGAGGGCCGGTGGTGATCCAGCCGGAGCGCAGCACGTCGGCTACGCCCTGAATCGTGTCCTCGTCGATCTCGGGCCGCACGAACGGCAAAAAGGGGAGGGCTTGCTGGGTCATGAATGATGAATGCTGTGCATGGATAAAAAGAACGGGGCAGCCGGTGAGGCTTAGCTGCGCGCGAGGACCACGACGCCGACCAGAATAATGGCAATGCCTGCCAGCCGGTGTACCGACAGCGCTTCGCCGAACAAATACCAGGCTGCAAATGCGTTGACGACGTAGCCGAGCGAAAGCATCGGATAGGCAACCGACACGTCGACGCGCGACAGCCCGACGACCCAGACAGCCACGCTGACGACGTAGCAGGCCAGACCGCCGACGATCGGCACCTGGGTGGCGAGTTTCAGGCCAATGGGCACAATGTTCGCACGGGTGAATTCGAAGTGTCCAACGACGTTCACGCCGGCCTTGAGCAGCAACTGCGCGCCGGCGTTCAGTGTCACGCCCGCCAGAATGCAAAATAGCGAAATTGGGTTCATTGGAAATCGCGGAGGCGCCGCACGCGCGGCGCCGACAGGTTCGGATTCGGATTCAGATGCAGCTTCATGGGGCGCCGGGTTTCTCAACGACCACGCGGCGCGTGTCGCGTGCAATCACGCGCATCGGCACATGGGCGGCCGCCAGTTCGTCGTAGCGCGAGAGGGTCATGACCGCCAGCCCGTACGGCGCGGCCTTCCAGCGCTCGATCCATTCGGCGATGGTCGGGACCCATTTTTGCGGTTCCTGGTGGACGCCGAACGTCAGTTCGTTCGCGTCCTGGACCATGATCGTCGTATGGCCGACGTAAAACGGCAACGTGTGATCGAGCAGGCCGACGGAATAGAACGGTGCGTCGGCCGGCAGCCGCGCAAGTGCCGCTTTGACGGCCGGTGCGAGGAGCGCACCGGAACTATACCGGCCGAATGCTTCGTGGCCCGTGCCCGCGATGGTCGCCAGCATCAGCCACGCCGCGGCGAATGCGGTTGCCGAAGGCAGCACCGAAGCCTGCGCGCGCCGGTTGATCCAGAGCGCCACCAGCGTGAGCGCGGCGGCGACGCCCACCGCCGCGAACACCCAGTTGCGAAATTCCAGATAAAGCGCGTTCGGCGTGCGGGCATCGCCGAAGCGGCCGATGAAGATGGCCCCGACGGCGACGATCGCCAGCAGGGCGAGATAGCCGAGCAGATGGCGGCGCCACGCATCGCGCGAAACATGCGGCAAATAGGCGCCGATGACGAGGGCCAGCGCAGGGGCGATCGGCAGCACGTACGAAACGAGCTTCGAATGCGATACGCTGAAAAAGACGAAGATGAAGGCCGTCCAGACGAACAGCAGCATCGCGGGCCTGAAGCCGTTGGCCTCGCGCGGCGCGCGTGCCGCGTGACGCAGGCTTTGCGCCGCGATCGACAGCCACGGCAGGAAACCGACGAGGACGACCCAGACGAAATAATGGATTGGCCCAGGGCGGTGCTGGTCGGGCGTGAGGTAGCGCTCGAATTGCTGGACGACGAAGAAAAAATTGAAGAATTCCGGGTTGCGCAGCTGAACGAGCACGAACCAGGGCGCCGCGATGGCGAAAAAGACGACGAGCCCGCTCGCGAGATGAAGGCGCTTCCAGATGGCCCAGTCGCGCTCGATCAGCGTGTAAAAGACGAGCGTGGCACCGGGCAGGATGAGCCCGACGAGCCCTTTCGAGAGTACCGCCAGCGCCATGGCCGCCCAGCATGCCCACATCCAGGCGCGGCGCTCGCGCGTGGCGGCGTCGGCGCGCTGGGCGAGCAGCAACGTGCACAGCGCGCATTCCATCCAGAACGAGAGGCCCATGTCGAGCGTGTCGAAGTGCCCCATCAGGTTCCAGTAGGGCGCGCTCGCCAGCACCAGCGCCGTGGCGAAACCCGCGGCGGGGCTCACGAGCCGCCGGGCCGTGAAGCCCGCGAGCAATACGCCGGCGAAGCCTGTCAATGCCGTGTAGAGCCGGGCTTGCCACTCGCCGATGCCGAACCAGGCGAACGTCAGGGCGTTGGCCCAGGTCTGCAGCGGCGGCTTTTCGAAGTATTTGTAGCCGTTGTAGCGCGGCGTGATCCAGTCGCCCGTGACCAGCATCTCGCGGGCCATCTCTGCGTAGCGGCCTTCGTCGCTCGGCACGAGGTGCCGCAAGCCGAGCGGCACGAACCAGATGATGGCCAGCGCGAGGACGAGCAAGGCGATGGCGACGCGGCCCGCCGGCAACTGCTGCGCGAGGCCCGCGCCGTACGGGGCGTGGCCGTCTGCCGGACTGGCGCCGGCGGCGCGGGAGTAACGTTGAAGCGGCATGAGTCGGAATCCGTTTAGCGAAGCCGCGGCAGCGGCCAATGGGTATGGACGGTACGGCGCGCCGCCGGCGCACGGCCGGCTCCTCGCACCGCTGAGAGCGCCGCTGCTACGACTGCACCCCCGGACGCGGCACGGCACGCGCGGCGAACCGTCATCGCTCGATGAGCAGCGCCGCGGCGACCCGGCGGCCTTCGGCCATCAGAATGTTGTAAGTCCTGCAGGCGGCCATGAAATCCATCGATTCGACGCCAATGCGTCGCGCCGTGAGCGCGGCCGTCAGACGCGGATGCGCAAACCGCAGGCGTGCGCCCGTGCCGAAGACGACCACCTCGGGCTCGGTGGCCAGCACGATCTCGAAGTGTTCCACGCTCAGCATGTCGAACGACGAGACGGGCCAGTCGACGACGGGCGCGTCCGGCACCACGACGACGCTGCTTTCGTGGCGCTGGAGATTGATCTCCACATAGTGGGCGCCGTAACCGGTGACCGTGTTCAGGGCGCCGCTCGAATCCTGGTGTAATTTCAAATCCGTTTTTTCCGTAGTTTCCCGGCTGGCTTTCGGCTCCTAGCGATTGTGCATTGCGAAAGTTGGCCGAAATCCGCTAAATTATAACTTTTTAGCCGCCTGGCGGCGCCCTTTGCATCGCGATTGCCGTGCGGGGAGTCTGGCAACGAGCGCCAAAAGCGCTGACGCGTTGGCCCGCCTCGCGTGCTCCCCCACCCGGTGAATTCGCCGCCGCGCCCGGCACCGTCCTGGCGCGTCCGGCGCCTCGGCTGCCAGCGCTTTCGCCCCTTCAGGCCTTTCCCGAGGAACAGTGTCGCCGTGAAACCGATTCTCAAATCGAACAAGCTGTTGAATGTCTGCTACGACATCCGCGGGCCCGTGCTCGAGCATGCCAAGCGCCTCGAGGACGAAGGTCACAAGATCATCAAGCTCAACATCGGCAACCTCGCCCCGTTCGGCTTCGATGCGCCCGAGGAAATCGTCCAGGACATGATCCGCAATCTGCCCGCTTCGTCGGGTTATTCGGATTCGAAGGGCGTGTTCGCGGCGCGCAAGGCGATCATGCACTACACGCAGCAAAAGGGCGTGGCAGGGGTCGAGCTCGACGACATTTACATCGGCAACGGCGCGTCCGAACTGATCGTGATGGCCATGCAGGGCTTGCTCAACGACGGCGATGAAGTCCTGCTGCCGGCGCCCGATTATCCGCTGTGGACGGCCGCTGTGAGTCTGTCCGGCGGCACGCCCGTGCACTATCTGTGCGACGAATCGAATGGCTGGATGCCCGATCTCGACGATGTGCGCGCGAAAATCACGCCGAACACGCGTGCGCTCATCATCATCAACCCGAACAATCCGACGGGTGCGCTCTACTCGGACGAATTGCTGCTCGGTTTGCTCGAGATCGCGCGCCAGCACGGCCTTGTCATTTTCGCCGACGAGGTCTACGACAAGATCGTCTACGACGGCAAGAAGCACACGTCGGTCGCCGCATTGTCCGAGGACGTGCTGACGGTCACCTTCAACAGCCTCTCGAAGAGCTACCGTTCGTGCGGCTACCGCGCCGGCTGGATGTACGTCTCGGGGTTGACAGGCGAGAACCGCCGGCGTGCAAAAGACTACTTCGAGGGGCTCGGCATCCTCGCCTCGATGCGCCTTTGCCCCAATGTGCCGGGACAGTACGCCATTCAGACCGCGCTGGGCGGCTATCAGAGCATCGACGATCTCATCATGCCGGGCGGGCGGCTGCACAAGCAGCGCCAGATTGCCTACGAGATGCTCAATGCGATCCCGGGCGTCAGCTGCGTGAAGCCCGAGGCCGCGCTGTACATGTTTCCGCGGCTCGACCCGAAGGTCTATCCGATCCAGGACGATCAGCAGTTCGTGCTCGATCTGCTGCTCGAAGAGCGTGTGTTGCTCGTGCAAGGCACGGGTTTCAACTGGCCGAGTCCCGATCACTTCCGGGTCGTATTCCTGCCGAACGCCGACGATCTGACCGATTCGATCAACCGCATCGCGCGGTTTCTCGAGGGCTACCGCAAACGTCACAGCATGTGACGCTACGCGAGGCGCGGGCGCAGGACACACTCATCAACGCATTATCCAATCGACTCAGACGCTGCATGGAACCGATCAAAGTTGGCCTGTTGGGCTTCGGCACGGTAGGAAGCGGCACCTTCACGGTGCTGCGGCGCAATCAGGAAGAAATCAAACGCCGCGCCGGACGCGGCATCGAAATCGCTCGCATCGCCGTGCGCAACCCGGCCAAGGCGCTTGCCGCCCTGGGCGAGGCCGCGAGCGATGTGCAAGTCGGTGCCGATTTCAACGCCGTCGTGGACGATCCGGCGATCGGCATCGTGGCCGAGATGATCGGCGGCAGCGGTATCGCGCGCGAACTCGTGCTGCGCGCCATCGCCAACGGCAAGCATGTCGTCACCGCGAACAAGGCGCTCCTGGCCGTGCATGGCACCGAGATTTTCGCGGCGGCGCGCGAGAAAGGCGTGATGGTGGCGTTCGAGGCGGCCGTGGCGGGCGGCATTCCGATCATCAAGGCACTGCGCGAAGGCCTGACGGCCAATCGCATTCAGTACATCGCGGGCATCATCAACGGAACGACGAATTACATTCTTTCGGAGATGCGCGAACGCGGGGTCGACTTCGCGACAGCGCTTGCGGGCGCGCAGGCACTCGGTTATGCCGAAGCGGACCCGACCTTCGATGTGGAAGGCATCGACGCCGCGCATAAACTCACGATCATGAGCGCCATCGCGTTCGGCGTGCCGATGCAATTCGATCGCGCCTACGTCGAAGGCATCTCGAAGCTCGATGCCACCGATCTCAAGTACGCCGAAGACCTCGGTTATCGCATCAAGCTGCTTGGCATCACGCGGCGCACGGCGCGCGGCATCGAGTTGCGCGTGCACCCTACGCTCATTCCGGCCAAGCGCCTCATCGCGAGCGTCGAAGGCGCCATGAACGCGGTCGAAGTGCATGGCGATGCTGTCGGCGCGACGCTTTACTACGGCAAGGGCGCGGGCGCGGAACCGACGGCATCGGCCGTCGTCGCCGATCTCGTCGATGTGACCCGCCTGCATACGGCGGATCCCGAGCATCGCGTGCCGCACCTCGCGTTCCAGCCGCAAAGCCTGTCGGACACGCCGGTGCTGCCGATCGAAGAGGTCACGAGCGGCTATTACCTGCGCCTGCGCGTGGCGGATGTGACAGGCGTGCTCGCCGATGTCACGCGCCTGCTTGCCGACGCGGGCATTTCCATCGATGCCATGCTGCAACGCGAAGCGGAGCAGGTCGCCGGGGACGGGCAGACGGACGTCGTCATCATCACGCACGAGACGCTCGAGAAAAACGTCAATGCGGCCATCGCTCGGATCGAGGCGCTCGCGACCGTCGTCTCGAACGTCACGAAACTGCGTATCGAAGCGCTTGCCTGAGCCGAAGAGAGATTCCTTATGAACTACATTTCGACGCGTGGCGCCGGCATCGGCGAGCGCCATACGTTCTCCGACATCTTGCTGGGTGGTCTCGCGAAGGACGGCGGTCTGTACCTGCCGGCTGAATACCCTCGTGTCTCGACCGAGGAACTCGCGCGCTGGCGCGCTCTGCCTTATGCCGACCTCGCCTTCGAAGTCCTGTCGAAGTTCACCGACGACATCCCGGCCGACGATCTGCGCGCGCTGACGCGGCGCACCTACCGCGCCGACGTCTATTGCAACGCGCGCTCGGGCGACGATGCCCAGGCGATCACGCCAGTGAGGCAGCTCGGGGTGGAGAACGGCGCGCCGCTCGCACTCGTCGAGCTGTCGAACGGTCCGACGCTTGCGTTCAAGGACATGGCGATGCAACTGCTCGGCAATCTGTTCGAGTATGCGCTCGCGAAGCATGGGCAGACGCTGAACATCCTCGGCGCCACATCGGGCGACACGGGCAGCGCGGCTGAGTACGCGATGCGTGGCAAGGCCGGCGTGCGCGTTTTCATGCTTTCGCCTCATCGCAAGATGAGTGCGTTCCAGACGGCGCAGATGTACAGCCTGCAAGAGCCGAACATCTTCAACATTGCCGTCGAAGGCGTCTTCGACGACTGTCAGGACATCGTGAAGGCGGTGTCGAACGATCACGCGTTCAAATCGCGGCAGCATATCGGCACGGTCAATTCGATCAACTGGGCGCGCGTGGTGGCTCAGGTCGTCTATTACTTCAAGGGTTATTTCGCGGCGACACGCTCGAACGACGAGCGCGTGTCGTTCACGGTGCCCTCCGGCAACTTCGGCAATGTCTGCGCGGGGCACATCGCACGCATGATGGGGTTGCCGATCGCCAAACTCGTCGTCGCCACCAACGAAAACGACGTACTCGACGAATTCTTCCGCACCGGCGTCTATCGCGTGCGCGGCGCGGCTCAGACGTTCCATACGAGCAGCCCGAGCATGGACATCTCGAAGGCGTCGAATTTCGAGCGTTTCGTCTTCGATCTGCTGGGCCGCGATCCGTCGCGTGTACTGCAGCTCTTTCGCGACGTCGAGGAAAAGGGCGGCTTCGATCTGGCCGCGAGCGGCGATTTTGCCCGCGTGCGCGAATTCGGCTTCGTTTCGGGACGCAGCACGCATGCGGACCGTGTCGCGACGATCCGCGATGTCTTCTCCCGCTACGGCACGATGATCGACACGCATACCGCCGACGGCGTCAAGGTGGCCCGGGAGCATCTCGAGCCCGGCGTGCCGATGGTCGTGCTGGAGACGGCGCAGCCCATCAAGTTCGGCGAAACGATTCGCGAGGCGCTCGGACGCGACCCCGAACGGCCGGCCGGGTTCGAGGGGCTCGAGTCGCTGCCGCAGCGCTTCGAGGTGCTGCCGGCCGATGCGGGCCGCGTGAAGGAGTTCATCGCGACCCATACCGGGCTTTGAGGCCGGCGTCCCGGCGAGCTGTCGGCAACGGCAGCGCACCGTCCGCAGCGCACGTCGCTACAATGAGAGTCTCGCCTTCAGACTCGCCCGTCAGACCGATGTCCACGCCAAGCGCAACATCAACCCGCCCACCGCTCATGTCGACGGCCGACGCGCTCGCCGCGCTGCTCGCGGCCGCACGGCCCGTCTCCGGCACCGAAACAGTGTCGACCGTCGAGGCGCTCGGGCGCGTCCTGGCCGCCGATGTGATGTCCGCCATCGACGTTCCGCCCATGAACACGAGCGCAATGGACGGCTACGCCGTTCGCAGCGCGGAGTTGCTCCATGGAGAACGGGCGCTGCCGGTTTCGCAGCGGATTGCCGCCGGTCAACAGGCCGCTCCGCTTGCGGCCGGGACCGCGGCGCGCATTTTCACGGGCGCCCCGGTGCCGCCGGGCGCCGATGCGGTGGTTATGCAGGAGCAGACCGAGGCGTCGGGCGAAACCGTGCAAATTCTGCATACCCCGCGGCCGGGCGAGTGGATCACGATGCAGGGCGCCGATCTCCGGCGCGGTGCGGTGATATTGCCGGCCGGCACCCGCTTGACACCGCAGGCGCTGGGCCTCGCCGCCTCCATCGGGTGCGCCGCGCTGACGGTGACGCGCCGGGTGAAGGTCGCGGTGTTTTTCACGGGCGACGAGTTGACGATGCCGGGCGAGCCGCTCGCGCCCGGGCGAATCTACAACTCGAACCGGTTCACGTTGCGCGGGCTGCTGGAGCGGCTCGGTTGCACCGTCACCGACTACGGCATCGTACCGGATCGGCTCGACGCCACCCGCGAGGCGCTGGCCACGGCCGCGCGGGAGCATGATTTGATTCTGACGTCCGGCGGCGTATCCGTCGGCGAAGAAGATCACATCAGACCTGCGCTCGAAGCGCTGGGCCGCCTTTCGCTCTGGCAGATCGCGATGAAGCCCGGCAAGCCGCTCGCGTTCGGTGCGGTGCGCAGGCAGGCGGCGAGCGGCGCTCAGGCGGCCGCTCCGAGCGAAGGTTCGTCCGCGATGGAGGCTGAGACCTTTTTCGTCGGCCTGCCCGGCAACCCGGTTTCCAGCTTCGTGACCTTTTTGCTGTTCGTCCGTCCGTTCCTGCTGCGGCTCGGGGGCGCTCACGACGTGGCGCCGCGCGCCATATCGCTGCGCGCGGACTTTACGCAAGCAAAGGCCGATCGTCGCAACGAGTTCCTGCGCGCGCGCATCAATGCGGCAGGCGGGCTCGAGCTCTTCCCGAATCAGAGTTCGGCCGTGCTGACCTCGACCGTATGGGGGGATGGCCTCATCGACAATCCGCCCAATCACGCGATCAGCGCGGGGGAGACCGTACGTTTTCTTCCTTTTTCGGAGCTGCTCGGCTGACGGGCGGTACTGAACGGCGAATTGGCATCGAATGAAAATCGAACTGAGGTATTTCGCAAGCGTGCGGGAATCGCTGGGCCTCGCGCACGAGTCGGTCGAATTGCCCGAGGGCATCAGCACCATCGGCGACCTGCGAGCGTGGCTGCGCGCGCGCGGCGGCGCCTGGAGCGAGGCGCTCGCCGAGGGGCGCGCCTTGCGCATGGCCTGCAATCAGACGATGACCGATGTGGCCGCGCGGCTGACCGAAGGCTGCGAAGTCGCGTTTTTTCCGCCTGTGACGGGCGGGTGAGCGCGAGCCGCGAACGAGGAGGGGCTTATGACTGTGCGTGTTCAGACCGCCGACTTCGATTTGAGCACCGAGGTGGCTGCGCTGCGTGCGCATAACCCCAAAGTGGGCGCGGTGGCGTGCTTCGTCGGAACGGTACGCGATATGAACGACGGCGACGACGTCGTCGCCATGGAGCTCGAGCATTACCCGGGCATGACCGAAAAAGCGCTGGAGTCGATCGTCGAGGAAGCCCGGCGGCGTTGGCCCGGCTCGGACGTGCTCATCGTGCACCGCGTGGGCAAGCTGTATCCGCTCGACCAGATCGTACTGGCGGCCGCCACGGCGGCTCACCGCGGCGACGCGTTCTCGGCGTGCGAGTTCGTGATGGACTACCTCAAGACTCAGGCGCCATTCTGGAAGAAGGAGACGACGCCGGCCGGTTCACGTTGGGTGGATGCGCGCGTGACCGACGACGCCGCACTGGCGCGCTGGGGTATCGAGGCCACCAATGCCACCCATGCCACGAACCCAGCCAATGCGCCGAGCGACGCAGGCACGGAGCCGGGAGGCCGCTAAGAAACCTCGTCGTTGCCGCGGCCGATGATTTTGGCTGGAAATGGCTCCGCCGGCGCGCGCGGTCTGCCGCTGGGCGAAACCGCCGATATATCGTCGGTGGGCCGCCTGGGCGATATGCGCTCGAGCAGCGCCTGCTGCTCTGGCGGGACCTTGTAGTCCCAACCGAAGCGCGAGAGCTGCAAGCTTTGCGCAATGCGCAGCGCGGGCTCCATGAATCGGACGGCCGCCGCGGGCTCATAGCGATCGCAGACGGTATCGAGAAAAAGGTGCAGCCAGCGGCTGAAATGCCGGGGTTCGAGCCCCTCGATCGGTTGGTGCGCCGACTGGACGTTGCCGCGGTAGCGCTTGTCGCCAAGCACCAGCGCGCCCCAGAAGAGGCACATCTTCGGCAGGTGCTCGTCCCAGCGGCCGTGCAGTACGGCATCGAAAACCGGCCCGAGCAGCGCGTCGGCCCGGACGCGGTCGTAAAACGCGTAGACGAGCTCGCGGATGTTCGCTTCTGTCGGCGCGCTCTCGCGAGCCGGGGCTGCGGGGCAGGCGCCGGGCGTCTGTCCGCCGGGACGGGGTGGGGTAGTCATCGCAATTTCCGAGGGAGCGCGCTGGCATGCGGCGAAACGGCGCGCCATACTTCATTCCTTATCGAGATGGGCAATTCCGATGCCGCACTGCGTGAACCCATCCCGGCAACGCATGTTATGGTCAACACGCCGTGTAGACAACCCTTCGCCGGACACGGTTTTTGCCCGTCCGGGCGCTCGTACCCCCAAATGCCGATGCGAACCAAGCCATGAGATTGACCGACTACACCGACTACGCGTTGCGCGTGATGCTGTATCTGGCCGTCCGCCGCGACGGCCTGTCGACGATTCAGGACATCTCGGATGCCTATGGAATCTCGAAGAACCATTTGATGAAGGTCGTGCAGCAGCTCGGCGAGCGCGGGTGGATCGACACGATAAGGGGCCGCCATGGCGGCCTGCGGCTCAATGACCGTTCGCTTGCGCTGACGATCGGCGAGGTGGTCCGGGCGACCGAGACCGATTTTGCGCTCGTCGGTTGTTTCGAACGCGGCGGCGGCGAGGCCCGGCAGTGCGTCATCGAGCCGCAATGCCGGCTCAGACACATTTTCGAGGCCGCGCGTGGCGCATTCCTTGCGGAGCTGGACCGGCACACGCTCGCCGATCTCGTCGGACAGGCGGCGCCGCTTGCCGCGCTGCTCGGCGTGCCGCTCGTCGCGGCGCCCGATGTCGGCGCACGGACGATCGTACCGATCGCTGTCGCCGATGGCGGCGACACCTGATTTGATCGGGCACGCTTGAAACGGGCGGCTCGCCCCTCATGTTGGTGGTAGTCAAAATTGGAGGTCTCTTCATGAGAATCGACAAGTTCACCACCAAATTTCAGGAAGCGCTGGCCGACGCGCAAAGCATTGCCGTCGGCCGGGGTAACCAGTATCTGGAGCCCGTACACGTCCTGGCGGCCCTAATCGCGCAGGAAGATGGCTCCTCGCGCTCGCTGCTCTCCCGCGCCGGCGTGCATATCCAGGCTTTGCAAACGGCTGTCAACGAAGCGATTGCGCGCCTGCCGCAGGTGCAGGGAACCGATGGCAACATTCAACTGAGCCGCGAGCTCAACGGTCTTTTGAACCAGGCCGACAAGGAAGCGCAGCAACTGAGCGATACGTTCATCGCGAGCGAGATGTTCCTGCTTGCCGTGGCCGACGACAAGGGCGAGGCCGGCAAGCTGCTGCGCGAGCATGGTCTGACGCGCCGCGCGCTCGAGACGGCGATCGCCGCTGTGCGCGGTGGAGCCCAGGTGCATAGCGCCGAGGCCGAGAGCCAGCGCGAGGCGCTCAAAAAGTACACGATCGACCTGACCGAGCGCGCGCGCGCCGGCAAGCTCGACCCGGTGATCGGGCGCGACGACGAAATTCGCCGTTCCATCCAGATTCTTCAGCGCCGCACCAAGAACAACCCGGTACTGATCGGCGAGCCCGGCGTCGGGAAGACCGCGATCGTGGAAGGCCTTGCGCAGCGCATCGTCAACGGCGAGGTGCCGGAATCGCTCAAGAACAAGCGCGTTCTGTCGCTCGACATGGCCGGCCTGCTTGCCGGTGCCAAATACCGGGGCGAGTTCGAGGAGCGCCTCAAGGCGGTGTTGCACGATATCGCGCGCGATGAAGGGCAGACGATCGTCTTCATCGACGAAATCCATACGATGGTGGGCGCCGGCAAGGCGGAAGGTGCGATCGACGCGGGCAACATGCTCAAGCCGGCGCTCTCGCGAGGCGAGTTGCACTGCATCGGCGCGACGACGCTCGACGAGTATCGCAAGTACATCGAAAAAGATGCCGCGCTCGAGCGGCGCTTTCAGAAAGTGCTCATCGAGGAACCCTCCGTCGAGGCGACGATCGCGATATTGCGGGGTCTGCAGGAACGCTACGAGCTCCACCACGGCGTGGAGATCACGGATCCCGCGATCGTGGCCGCGGCCGAGTTGTCGCACCGCTATATCACCGATCGCTTCCTGCCTGACAAGGCCATCGACCTCATCGACGAAGCCGCTTCGAAGATCAAGATGGAAATCGATTCGAAGCCCGAAGCAATGGACCGTCTCGATCGGCGGCTCATCCAGCTCAAGATCGAGCGTGAGGCAGTGAAAAAGGAAAAGGACGAGGCATCGCAAAAGCGGCTGCAATTGATCGAGGAGGAGATCGAGCGGCTCAACCGCGAGTACTCGGACCTCGAGCAGATCTGGACGGCCGAAAAGGCGGCCGTTCAAGGTAGCGCGCAGTTGAAGGAAGAGATCGAGAAAACGCGCGCCGAAATCACGCGCCTGCAGCGCGAGGGCAAGCTCGAAAAGGTCGCGGAGCTGCAATACGGCAAGCTGCCGGAGCTCGAGGCGCGCTTGAAGCAAGTCACGCAGGCCGAGGCGAAGGAGCAGCACAATCCCGAGCGCCCGCGTCTGTTGCGCACGCAAGTGGGCGCCGAGGAAATCGCCGAAGTGGTATCGCGTGCAACGGGCATTCCGGTGTCGCGCATGATGCAAGGCGAGCGGGAAAAACTGTTGCAGATCGAGGGCAAGCTGCACGAGCGTGTCGTGGGTCAGGACGAGGCGATCAGCGCCGTGGCGGACGCGATTCGCCGCTCGCGCGCGGGGCTCGCGGATCCGAACCGGCCATACGGCTCGTTCCTGTTCCTGGGCCCGACGGGGGTCGGCAAGACCGAACTGTGCAAGGCGCTCGCGTCGTTCTTGTTCGATTCGGAGGAGCACCTCATTCGCATCGATATGAGCGAGTTCATGGAAAAGCACAGCGTCGCCCGTCTCATCGGCGCGCCGCCCGGCTATATCGGCTATGAAGAGGGCGGCTATCTGACCGAGGCCGTGCGTCGCAAGCCGTACAGTGTCATTTTGCTCGATGAAATCGAAAAGGCGCACCCCGACGTCTTCAATGTACTGTTGCAGGTGCTCGACGACGGCCGCATGACCGACGGTCAGGGACGTACCGTGGACTTCAAGAATACGGTGATCGTCATGACGTCGAATCTCGGCTCGCAAATGATTCAAGCGATGTCGGGCGAGCCGCAGGAAGCGATCAAGGATGCGGTGTGGACCGAGGTCAAGCAGCACTTCCGTCCCGAGTTCCTGAATCGGATCGACGAGGTCGTCGTGTTCCATGCGCTCGATCGCAAGAACATCGAATCGATCGCGAAGATCCAGCTGGAGCGGTTGCACGACCGGCTCGCGAAGCTCGAAATGCAGCTCGTCGTTTCCGATGAAGCGCTGGAGCAGATCGGGAAGGTTGGATACGACCCGCTCTTCGGGGCGCGGCCATTGAAGCGCGCGATCCAGCAGGAGATCGAGAATCCGGTCGCCAAGCTGATTCTCGCGGGCAGGTTCGGACCGAAGGACGTGATTCCTGTGGATGTGCATGACGGCAAGTTCGTGTTCGAGCGTGTCGTTCACTGATTCGCCGCAGATCATGCGGCGCAGCGGCGGCCGAGCTCATCATGCTCGGCCGTTTTTTTTATTGTGTTTCGGTGCATCGGGTGCTTGACTTCGTGTGCACTCGAAGTCTTAACGTTGAGGATGTCATGTCAGAAGCGCTCACGATCGGACGCATGGCCGCCGAGCTCGGCGTATCGACGCATACGCTGCGCTACTACGAGCAGGCCGGCCTGCTGTTGCCGGTCTCGCGTACCGACGCGGGTCACAGGCTTTATGCGCGCACCGATATCGACTGGCTGCGATTCGTGATGCGACTGAAGGCGACCGGCATGTCGATTGCCGGCATGCAGGCTTTTGCGGCATTGCGTGCTCGCGGCGACGAAACGGCGCAAGAGCGGCTCGCGCTGCTGATCGAGCATCGCCAGAGCGTGCTCGATCAGCTTGCACAGTTGCAGACGAACCTCACGGCGATCGACGAGAAGATTCGCCACTACGAGGTACTCGCGCACGACATGACGCGGATCCGGTCGGCCGACGATGCCAGCCGGGCCATGACGACTCAACTACGAAAGGACTTGCCATGCAAAACACCGAAACGAACGCCTCGGCCGCCGAACAACGCTACGCGAGGGGATGGAACAAGCTGAGGGAAATCGACGGGGAAGCCGGTGAGCGCGTGATTGCCGCGCTGGCGCCGATCGCGCCTGACTTCGCGCGTGTCTTGATCGAATTCCCGTTCGGCGATATCTATAGCCGCCCGGGGCTCGATCTGAAGTCGCGGGAGATCGCGACCATCGCGGCGCTTGCGGCGCTCGGCAATGCGACGGCGCAATTGAAAGTACACATCGAAGGCGCGCTCAATGTCGGCGTGACCCAGACCGAGATCGTCGAAGTCTTCATGCAGATGGCCGTCTATGCCGGTTTTCCAGCGGCGCTCAACGCGCTCTTCGCGGCCCGTGAGGTGTTCGAGAGCCGTCGTCAGGACCCGGTCGATGCGCCTGAGGTGGCCTGAGCGTGACGCGCGAGGCGCCCGCTGACCGAGCGCCAATGGACGAAGAGGCCCGCGCCGGCCGCCGCGAGACTCGCGGCATTGGCCGCCCAGAATCCGCGCGCGCCTCTCAGCCATTCGGGTACGGCGCCGCCGATATCGAAGCCGAGCAGATAACCGCCGCCGAGTCCAACGCCCCAAAGCGCCACGGCGTAGATCACGGTCGGTACGACGGCAACCTTATAGGCTCGCAGCACGAACGCCGTGGCCGTCTGAAAGGTATCGAAGATGTGGTAGACGAGCATGATCGGCAAAAGCGGCATGGCCGCAGCGATGACGGCCGCGTCGGGCGTGTAGCCCGCGAGAATCAGCGGGCGGAGCAGCCAGGACACAGCGGCGTAGCCGCATCCGATCGCGCAGGCCAGGGCGATGCCGTGCCGTGCGAGCGCCCGCGCGGCATCGTGGCGCCCGCCGCCGAGGGCATGGGCCACGAGCGTGGAGGTGGCGATGCCGATCGACATCGGTGTCATGTAGAGCACTGCGCCGAAGTTGCCGACGATCTGATGCCCGGCGAGGGTTGTCGTGCCGAAGCGCGCGATAAAAAGCGCCATGAACGTGTATGAGGTGACCTCGATCAGATACGAGAGCCCCATGGGCAGCCCCAGCTTGAGGAGCGCCGCGAGCCGCTCGACGCTGGGCCAGCAAAAGCGCGCGAAGATTCCGAACGGTGTGAAAAGCTCCAGCCTGGCGAGCAAGGTCAGAGCAATGCCCGCGAGCGCGAAGTTGATCAGTGTGCTGGCGAGTGCGCAGCCCGGGCCGCCCAACGGCGGGAGCCCCAAGCCGCCGAAGATGAACCAGAGGTTCAACGCGACTTTCGCCAGGAGCGCTGCGACTTGCAGCATCATGACGAGCCGTGGCTTGCCCACCGCGTTGGCGAGTGCCGAATAGACGCGAAAGGCGAGGCTGGCTGGCAGACCGAACGCGGCGATGCGCAGGTAAAGCTCGGTTCGTTCGTAGAGCGCCGCGGGAACGCGCGCAATGGCGAGCAACGGCGCGGGGAAGTACATGACCGCGAAGCCGAGCACGGCAAGCCCCGCCGCAAGCCAGAGTGCCTGGCGAACCTCCTCGCCGATTTCAGCGTGACGGCGCGCGCCGAAAAGCTGACCGGCGATCGGCTGCAGCGCGAGCACGACGCCCGTCAGACCGACGTAGACCGACACATAGATGGACGAGCCGAGTCCGAGCGCGGCAAGATCGACCGCGGAGAAGCGGCCCACCATGGCGGTATCGATGACTCCGAATGCGATGATGGCGAGTTGCCCGACGAGCACGGGCCATGCGAGCCCCGCGATATTGCGGATGTCCGCGAACATGGCTACCGCCGGTGAATCGGATGCTTGCGCCGCGGTGCGGGCGGCGTCGGACGATCGACGCGCACATAGAGGCGGAAGCGTTCGTCACGGTCCGCTGCGCGGCGGCCTTCCCATACGAGCTTCCAAACGTAGCTCGGCATAGGGCTCGGCGCGATGAAGTCTTGCGCATCCTGGCGCAGCAACACGTCGCAGTCCCCGCTGAACGAGAATTGCATGTCGCCAAAGTAAGCGAACGATGCGAGCTGTGCGTCGCCGAGGCGAACCGGCGAAATGCAGCGGTAGTCGTCGGGCAGATGCTCGGCGATCTGCATCGCGACATCGCGATAGGTCCGGCTGTAGTTGACGATCGGCAGCCACAGCGTCATCAGCAGCACCCACATCAACGTCGTGCCGGCGCTAGAGAGCACCACACTGCGCCAGAGCACGTTCGGATGTCGTGCCAGACGCCAGCGCGCGAGCGCAAGCCAGCACGCGGTGACGCCGATGGCGCAGACGAAAGAGAGCACATCGAAATGCGGCACGAAGCCCGGCACGAGCCGCGCGAGGTTGCGCGCGAGCGGGGCGGGGAAACCCGTTTGCGACGCCAGCCAGACCAGCCAGACGAACGTGCCGAGAATCGTGAAGCTGAGCAGCGCGAACCAGTCGATCGCGTTGATGGCTCCACGTTTGAGCGTCGGCAAGGCGAACGTCGCCAGCACGGCGAGCGGCGGCAACAGCAGCATGTAAAGCCGGTTCGTTTGGTGGCTTTGCAACACGACGAGGACCAGCACGGGTGCGACGACCGAAAGCGGCACTGCAATATGCGGCTTGCGGCGCAGACCGCCCCAACTGAGCCAGGCCCACACCGCCAGGGGCCACGCGGGCCAAGTGAAAAGCGGCAGGTTCTTGAAGGCGTAACGCACGACGTGCCCCGGCGGCGCCGAAAAGCGATTGATGCTGCCGTTGACCCACTGTTGGATGAACCACCGCGCATCGTCGCCGTAGAGTTTGAGCACCGCGAGCGGCCACGCCACCGACAACGCTGCCGCGATCGGCATGCCGACGACCAGCAGCCAGATCGAGCGCGCTTCCGGTACCAGCGCCAGCAGAACGAGCGTACCGGCGAAGAGAGCGGCAACCAGCAGCGGATTGCCGCTCAGCGCGACGAGTCCGAGCCCGAGGCCCCAACAGACCGCCCCTTGCAATGGCTTGTCGAGCGTGCGCACCAGTCCGTACACGATGAGCGCGATGCTCATCAACTGGCCGAGCTGGGGTGTCGTTTCGTGGCCTCGCTCGGCGAGTCCGAACGACGCGAGCAAAATCAGCAAGGCGCCGTCGCCGAGCACGCGTCCGTAGTCGCGCGGCGCGGGTTCGCCGCCGAAGGCATACTTGAACGGTTGAACTTCGGCACGGCGCCCGAGCAGATAGGCCGTATACCAGACCAACGCACAGGTCACGCAAAAGAGTATGCCGGTCGACAGCCGCGACGCATCGGCCGCGTCGACCCATGGTGTGAGCAGCCGGATGCACCCCGCGCCGAGCCAGTAGCCGAGCGGGCCGGTGTCCGTGACGTACTTGCCGACGAGGTTCGGCAGCAGCCAATCCCGGACGTCGCCACCAGCCATCGTCCACATGACGCCGAATCCAGCCGCATCTTCGTTCTTCCACGGGTCGCGGCCGAACAGGCCGAACGCCGCATAGACGATGCAGATCGTCAGCAGCAGCCAGCGGGGCAGCGCACGCGTAGCGGAGGCGGTGAGTCGGACGACGGGTCTCATGCGGATGAACGGCGATCGTTATCGTTATTCGGCTAATGGCGGGGGCGATCGCCATCGCAGCGAATCGGCATTGTAGCCGCGCTCATGCGGCGCGTGACGCCACGCCGCTGGCCGATCGGCATGACGATGAAAAAAGGGCAGCGCGGGCTGCCCTTTTTCTTGCAGTACCTTTGCACGCTCGTACAAAGGCGCGGCGACTTACTTTGCGGCGGCCTTGCCGGCTGCGCGTGCACCGAACTTCTTGTTGAACTTCTCGACACGACCCGCCGTGTCCATGATCTTTTGCTGACCCGTATAGAACGGGTGCGACTCCGACGACACTTCGATCTTGGCGAGCGGGTACGACTTGCCCTCGAAATCGATGGTTTCGCGCGTCTGGATCGTCGAGCGCGTTACAAACGTGAAGCCGTTCGACACGTCTTGAAAAACGACTTCGCGGTAATTGGGGTGAGTATTTTCCTTCATGGTGCTTCCTTTAATGTGGCGGTAGCCAGCCCGCTGCGATGCCGATACGGCGGCCGCCGTAGTCGCGACGCCATCGAACCGCGAGCCACTTGCCCAAGGTCGAAAGACGGCGATTATGCCAGAAAATCATGCTGTTGGCGAAAAGATTTGCTCGTCGTCGGGCCACGCCGATCGCCAATCGCCAATCAATCGGGCCCGCCGCTGTGCGTTTCGAGGAGTACGCCCGTGCGCGCAGGATCCTGGCGGTAATAACGCGCGAGCAGACGATACAGTTCGGGATATTCGGCCTCGAATGCACGCGGCTGAACGAAGAGTGCTTCGCTGCAGACCGCGAAAAATTCGGATGGATGGTCTGCCGCATAGGGATCGATCAGCGATTCGCGTTCGAAACGCGCCCAGCGCCGCGTCGGCACGGCATCGACCTGCGCACAGAACCGGTCGTAGGCGGAATCGAAGACGCTGGCCCATTCGTCGGCGGTGAGCGGCGCGTGCCAGCGCTTGAAGAGCGGCGGGTGGCCATCGGTTTCGCCGCTCAGCATGTCGATCTTGTGGGCGAATTCGTGGATGACGACGTTGTAGGCGTCACGCGCATCGGTCATCTGCGCATCTTCCCACGAGAGGATGACGGGGCCGCCCTCCCACGCTTCGCCGCTCGCGTCGTGCTCCACTTCGTGCACTACGCCGTCTTCATCCTCGACGGTTTTGCGAATGACGAATTCGCCGGGGTAGACGACGATGCCGACCCATCCGCGATACAACTCGAGGCCCAAATTGAGCACGGGCAGCGAGGCTTGCACGGCGATGCCGGCGATCATCCCATCGGTCAACTCGAGGCCGTGGGCCGTGGAGAACGATTTTTGAGCGATGAAGAGGCTAGCGGTTTCTCGCAGGCGAGCGAGATCGGCCGCATCGAGATAACCGAGGAACGGCAGGCCGTCGAGCGTCGCCTGCCAGACATCGTCGGCAATACCGTACTCACGCAGTGCGCGTTCGCGGCGGCGCGTGTCGAGCCAGCGGGAGAGCTTCGTGAGCATGATGCAGTGCCCGGTTGGGCGGGGGCGGGACGGATTGGCGCCGGGACCGATCCGCGCCGGCATCGGCTGCCGGCGCGCCCTGTCGGCGCGATTTGCGCAACGTTATGCCAATCTGAGCTCAGCCGCCGCGGCGCATCATATCGAAGAACTCGGAATTGCTCTTCGTCTGGCGAACCTTGTCGAGCAGGAATTCCATCGCTTCGACTTCATCCATATCGTGGATGAACTTGCGCAGTACCCAGACTTTCTGAAGGATCTCGGGCTTGATGAGCAACTCTTCGCGCCGGGTACCCGACTTGTTCAGATTGAGGGACGGATAGACGCGCTTTTCTGCCAGACGGCGTTCCAGGTGCACTTCCATATTGCCGGTGCCCTTGAACTCTTCGTAGATCACGTCGTCCATGCGGCTACCCGTTTCGATCAGGGCTGTGCCGATGATCGTAAGCGAGCCACCTTCCTCGATATTGCGCGCCGCGCCGAAAAAGCGCTTCGGACGTTGCAGCGCATTGGCGTCCACGCCGCCCGTCAACACCTTGCCCGACGCGGGAATGACGGTGTTGTAAGCGCGCGCGAGACGCGTGATCGAATCGAGCAGGATGACGACGTCGTGCTTCATCTCCACGAGGCGCTTGGCCTTTTCGATCACCATCTCGGCCACCTGCACGTGGCGCGTGGCCGGCTCGTCGAACGTCGAGGCGACGACTTCGCCCGCGACCGAGCGCTGCATTTCCGTCACTTCTTCGGGACGCTCGTCGATGAGCAGCACGAAGAGGACGACATCGGGATGGTTCTGCTTGATCGCATGCGCGATGTGCTGAAGCATCACCGTTTTGCCCGACTTCGGCGACGCGACGAGCAGGCCCCGCTGGCCCTTGCCGATCGGCGCGATCATGTCGATGATGCGGCCCGTGACGTTTTCCTCGCCGCGCATTTCACGTTCGAGCAACAGCGGCTTGTTCGGGTGCAGCGGCGTGAGGTTCTCGAACATGATCTTGTGTTTCGAGGCCTCGGGCGGCTGCCCGTTGACTTTGTCGACCTTCACGAGTGCGAAGTACCGCTCCCCGTCTTTCGGCGTGCGGACTTCGCCTTCGATCGTGTCGCCCGTGTGCAGATTGAAACGCCGGATCTGCGAGGGGCTGATGTAAATGTCATCCGTGCTCGCGAGATACGACATTTCCGGCGAGCGCAGGAAGCCGAATCCGTCGGGCAGGACTTCGAGCGTGCCGTCGCCGAAAATGGTCTCGCCGGTTTTGGCGCGCTTCTTGAGGATGGCGAACATCAGTTCCTGCTTGCGCAGGCGGTTCGCGCTTTCGATCTCGAGGCCGTTGGCCATTTCGATCAATTGAGAAACGTGCAGAGACTTGAGCTCGGATAAATGCATACGGAAATCCCGCCGGGGAAGAGAAGGTGCGACGAAAGAATCTGGGAGGAGGATGAGCGGAACCGCTCAAGGACTTATACGTTTTCTTGACGTCTTGTCATTCTAGCATAGCACACGCCAGCTACCGTTGAGCGGACGCTCGCGCGGCTGAAAGGCCTGTTGCACGAGGACAACAGGCCTGGCATGACGATCACAGGTTGCTGTCGAGGAAGGCGGTCAGTTGCGACTTCGACAGTGCGCCGACCTTCTGCGCGGACACAGCGCCATTCTTGAACAGGATCAGCGTGGGAATGCCGCGCACGCCGAACTTCGTCGGGGTAGCCTGGTTTTCATCGACGTTGATCTTCGCGATCTGCAGACGGTCGCCGTAATCCTTGGCCACCTCGTCGAGAATGGGGGCAATCATCTTGCAGGGGCCGCACCATTCGGCCCAGAAATCGAGCAATACGGGCTTGTCGGACTTCACGACATCCTGCTCGAACGATGCGTCACTGATGTGCTTGATTTGTTCGCTCATTTAGATTTACCTCATCGGGTTCCGGGACCCGAGCCTCAATTGCCCGCCACGATACACCAAAACGGGGAAACGCACTGTTGGTGCCGATGCGCAAATGCGGCTGGCGCGATGCGCTGCGTCCACTGCATTCAACTAGTCGAGCGAGCCGCACGGATCGCATGAGCCAGGTGCGGCAGCGCTTTCGGCGGCGAGTCGTCCGAATGCCATATTAGCCCAAATCGCTATCCGTCGTACGAGGCCGATAGCCAAGCGGTCACGGGCGCCCGGCCCGGCACCGCGGCCCCCGTTCGATCGCCGCGGCGGCACAAGAAGAAGCGTGGGGCGCAAGAAGGGTCGCGCCGTGTGCGCGACGATGATAGAATGCGCCGTGACGGGCCTCCTCGCATGGAGGGGCGGTCAACCTGGTCAGGTCGGGAACGAAGCAGCCACAGCCGTTTTCCGCCAGTGCCGAGGGTCAGGCTCGTCACCTTCCTTTTGTTCTCGTTGTTCTCGTTGTCCTCTTTCTCTTCCCCGCCAAGCGGTTTCCTGTAGTCGCTCCGCGTCGCTACTCGCCTCGTCTTGCGCCGCATCGTTGCTGATACAATTTGGCGATGACCTATCAAGTTCTCGCACGCAAGTGGCGGCCGAAGGATTTCGCTTCGCTCGTCGGCCAGGAGCACGTCGTGCGTGCTCTCACGCACGCGCTCGACGGCGCACGTCTGCACCACGCCTACCTGTTCACCGGTACGCGCGGGGTCGGCAAGACCACGCTTTCGCGCATCTTCGCCAAGGCCCTGAACTGCGAGACCGGCATCACGGCGACGCCTTGCGGCGTGTGCCGTGCATGCCGCGAAATCGATGAGGGACGCTTCATCGACTATGTCGAAATGGATGCCGCGAGCAACCGCGGCGTCGACGAAATGGCGGCGTTGCTCGAACGCGCCGTCTATGCGCCGGTCGACGCCCGCTTCAAGGTGTACATGATCGACGAAGTGCACATGCTCACGAACCATGCGTTCAACGCGATGTTGAAAACGCTGGAAGAGCCGCCGCCACACGTCAAGTTCATCCTCGCGACGACCGATCCTCAGAAAATCCCGGTGACGGTGCTCTCGCGCTGTCTCCAATTCAATCTGAAGCAGATGCCGGCGGGCCACATCGTCGGGCACCTCGAGCGCATTCTCGGCGCGGAAGGCGTTGCGTTCGAGCCGCAGGCATTGCGGCTTTTGGCGCGCGCCGCGGACGGCAGCATGCGCGATGCGCTGTCGCTGACCGATCAGGCGATCGCCTATTCGGCCAATCAGATTTCCGAGGAGGCGGTGCGCGGCATGCTGGGCGCGCTCGACCAGAGCTATCTGATCCGGCTCGTCGATGCGCTCGTTGCCGGTGACGGCGCGCAAGTGCTCGAAATCGCCGACGAAATGGCGCTGCGCAGTCTCTCGTTCTCGACGGCGCTGCAAGACCTGGCGAGCCTCATGCACCGCATCGCCTGGGCGCAGTTCGCGCCGGCCTCGGTGCTCGACGATTGGCCCGAAGCGAACGACGTGCGGCGTTTCGCCGATGCCCTCACGCCGGAAGAAGTCCAGCTTTTCTATCAGATCGCAACGATCGGACGCAACGAACTCGGCCTCGCGCCGGACGAGTATGCCGGCTTCACGATGACGCTGCTGCGCATGCTGGCATTCGAGCCGACGGTTCGGGGCGCCGGCGGTGCGCCCGGCCCCGGCGAGCGTACGGCTGCGCCCGCCGCATCGGCGGGGAGCCGGCGCGCAACGGCCGGCATTCTGGCTCGCACCGACGCGACTGCGCAGGACAGCGCGGTGGTGAAAGAGGCGCCGCCCGAACGTGAAACGCAAGCCATTAGCGGCGCGCCGGCGCCGCATCGCGAAGCGTTTGCGGCGCCGGCGCGCCCGCCCGCCCCGTTGGAGGCTTCGCCGCCAGACCGTTCACCGCCCGTCGCGCGCGAGAGCGCTGCGTCGGCGCGGGGCGCGCCACCACGATCGGCGCCCGAGCCGGCTGCCCAGTCTCGCGCCACGGGCGCGAGCGCCGCGCTCGAAGTGCTGCGCGGCGCGGGGTTGCGCGTATCGGCGGATCGCAATCGCCCGGCCGGCGCGGCAAAGTCTTCGACGCCCACGCCGGCGGCGAAACCGGCCGCACCCCGCACACCCGTCGTGGTTCCGGTGCCGCGTGCCCGCGGTGCGGACGCCAGCGCGGCAAGCGCGCCGGCGACCGAATCGCCACCCTGGGATGACGCACCGCTTGCCGACGCACCGTTCGACGATGGCGCGCCCTTTTGCGCTGAAGACGCGTATTTCGCCGCAGAGCGTTTCGACGATGCGCAAGCCGATACCCGCAATGGGAGCCAAGCGGCGTCGGAAGCTGCGCCCGCCATCGATCTCGCCTCGCTGCCGCCGCCCGTCATGCTCGACGCGCTAGGTTATGCCGGCGATTGGCCGGCGCTTGCCGCCGAGCTTCCGCTAAAAGGCGTGGCGCATCAGCTCGCATTCAATAGCGAATTGACGATGCTCGACGGCGAGACCCTGAAGCTGGTCGTGCCGGTGCCGCAATATGCCGACACCGCGCAGGTCGCGAAGCTGAAGTCCGCCCTGCACGAGCGGTTGGGCAGGCCTGTCGACGTGCGCGTCGAGGTCGGCCCCGCGCGGCGTACCGCTGCGGCAATCGAGGCGGCCGCACGCGCGCAACGTCAGCGCGAAGCGGAACGGGAAATTGGCGCCGATCCATTCGTGCGCTCGCTGATTCGCGATTTCGGCGCGAGCATCGTACCCGGCTCGATCAGGCCCATTGCGCCCGACGCGGGGGCGACGGTCCACTGAGCGCATCCCGGGCAGCCACGCACATCGACGACGCCCGGCTTAGCCGGACGTCGTCCACCTATCCACACGATCAAGGAGCATGTCCATGATGAAAGGCCAACTCGCCGGGCTGATGAAGCAAGCCCAGCAGATGCAGGAAAACATGAAGAAGATGCAGGAGCAACTCGCCCAGATGGAAGTGGAAGGGCAGTCCGGCGCCGGTCTCGTCAAGGTCACGATGACTTGCAAAAACGAGGTCCGTCGCGTGGCGATCGACCCGAGCCTGCTCGCCGACGACAAGGACATGCTCGAAGACCTCGTTGCGGCCGCATTCAACGATGCGGTCCGCAAGGCGGAGGCCACGGCGCAGGAGAAAATGAGTGGTATGACATCCGGCTTGCCGTTGCCGCCGGGTTTCAAGCTGCCGTTCTGAGGCCGGAGCCGTTCATGCACATTCCGAGCGCACGACTCGCGCTATCGCCATGAAACAGCCTTCCGCGCTCGTCGCGCTCGTGGAGGCGCTGCGCGCGTTGCCCGGCATCGGTCCGAAGTCGGCGCAGCGCATGGCGTATCACCTGATGCAGCACGATCGGCAGGGCGCCGAGCGGCTCGGACGCTCGCTGCTGTTTGCGGTGGAGCATCTGCAACACTGTGAAAAGTGCAATACATTCACCGAGGCTCGCATCTGCGACGTATGCAGCGACGAAGCGCGCGACCCGACGCTGCTGTGCGTCGTCGAAACGCCCGCCGATCAGATCATGCTCGAGCAGACGATGACGTATCGCGGTCTTTACTTCGTCCTCATGGGGCGCTTGAGTCCGCTCGACGGAATCGGTCCGAAAGAGATCCATTTCGACCGTCTCGTGAAACGCGCCTCGGATGGGGTCGTCAAGGAGGTCGTGCTGGCCACGAACTTCACGAACGAGGGAGAAGCCACGGCACACTACCTTGCGCAAATGCTCAAGGCGCGCCAGCTTGCGGTCACGCGGCTCGCGCGCGGCGTGCCGGTCGGCGGCGAACTCGAATATGTCGATGCCGGAACGATCGCCCGTGCCATGCTCGACCGGCGCTCGCTTTGACCGGGTGGCGCTCGCCGCCTTTCTGAAAGGAACGCTATGACCGCAACTCCTGGCCCGCTTGCGGGAATCAAGGTGCTCGAACTCGGCACCCTGATCGCTGGCCCGTTTGCCGCCCGGTTTCTCGGCGAATTCGGCGCCGAGGTCATCAAAGTGGAAGACCCGAACGGGGGCGATCCGCTGCGCAAGTGGCGCATGCTCTACCCCGAAGCGGGCGGCACCTCGCTGTGGTGGGCAGTGCAGGCGCGCAACAAGAAATCGGTGACGGTCAACCTGAAGGCACCGGAAGGCAAAAAAATCGTCTGCGAGCTTGCGCGCGAAGCCGATATCGTCGTCGAGAATTTTCGGCCCGGCCTGCTCGAGAAGCTCGGGCTCGGCTACGACGTGCTGAGCGCCGAGAACCCGGGCCTCGTCATGGTCCGCCTTTCAGGCTACGGGCAAACCGGTCCATACCGTGACCGGCCGGGCTTTGGCTCGATCGCCGAAGCGATGGGAGGCTTGCGGCACATCACGGGTTTTCCCGATCTTCCCCCGCCACGGATCGGTATTTCGATCGGCGATTCCATTGCGGCGCTGCATGCGATCGTCGGTGCAATGATGGCGCTGCATCATCGGCAGGCATCGGGCGGTAAAGGGCAGGTCGTCGACGTCGCGCTTTACGAAGCGGTTTTCAACATGATGGAAAGCGTCGTGCCGGAGTATGGCGTATATGGCGCCGTGCGCGAGCGCACCGGGGCTGCGCTGCCCGGCATCGTGCCCTCGAACACCTATGCATGCAGGGACGGCCAGATCGTGATCGGCGGCAACAGCGATCCGATCTTCAAGCGCCTCATGACGGCCATCGGGCGCAGCGACCTGGCGAACGATCCCGCGCTTGCGCAAAACGACGGCCGGGTCCCTCGCACACGGGAAATCGACGAGGCGATCGGCGCATGGCTGGCCGGGCGCACGATCGACGAAGCGCTCGAGGTGCTCAATGCGGCCGATGTGCCCGTCGGCCGGATATACAGTGTGGCCGACATGTTCGACGATCCGCAATACGCGGCGCGAGAGATGATTCAGCGTTTCAAGTGGCAAGGGGAGCTCGACATCGCTTTGCCGAACGTGACGCCCAAACTCTCGGCTACACCGGGCGGCACGCGCTGGCTCGGCCCCGAGCTCGGGGAACACACGGATGAAGTGCTGCACGGGCTCGGCTATGACGACGAAGCGATTGCGAGCCTGCGTGAGCGTAAGATCGTCTAACGGCGTGACGTGGGAATTGGGCGCGAATACGCCGGCCCAGGCGATCAGCGGCGCGGACTCCTCGGTTACAATCGCCGCATGCGAATCTTACTGAGCAACGACGACGGCTATCTGGCGCCGGGTCTCGCCGCGCTTTATGGCGCCCTGAAGCCGCTCGGCGACATCACCGTGATGGCACCCGAGCAAAATTGCAGCGGCGCATCAAATTCTCTTACGCTGGCGCGTCCGCTGTCCGTGCTGCGCTCGGCTAACGGTTTTTACTACGTGAACGGAACGCCGACCGATTCGGTGCATATCGCGCTCACCGGCATGCTCGACGACAAGCCCGACCTGGTGGTCTCGGGCATCAACAATGGCCAGAACGTGGGCGAAGACACGCTCTATTCGGGTACGGTGGCGGCCGCGACCGAGGGCGTAATGTTCGGGGTGCCGGCGATTGCGTTCTCGCTCGTCGACAAAGGCTGGGCTCACCTCGAAGATGCCGCGCGTGTCGCGTTCGATATCGTCCAGCACTTCCTGTCGAATCCGCTTCCCGGCCATCCTCTGCTGAACGTGAACATTCCCAATCTGCCCTACGACGAGATGCGCGGATGGGAGGTGACCCGGCTCGGCAAGCGTCACCCGTCGCAGCCGGTGATTCGGCAAACGAATCCCCGAGGCGAGCCGATTTATTGGATCGGTCCGTCCGGCGAGGCGCTCGATGCGAGCGAGGGCACGGACTTTTACGCGCTTGCCAATGGGCGCGTCTCCATTACGCCGCTGCAACTCGATCTCACGCATACTCAAATGCTCGCCGCCACGCGCGAATGGTCGCTTGCGGGGCGCGGCGCCTCATGACGAGCGAGCGCGCCAGGCGTTTTCCGCTCGGGCTCGCCGATCTCGAGCGCAAGCCGCGCGCGCGTGCCGCCGGCAAGGCGCCGCTGCGTTCGACCGAGCCGGGTGCCCGGCGCACTGACACGCAGCCGTCGCAAGGTGTCGACAAAATGGGCGCGCCCAATGTGCCGTTTTCGGGCGCGCACGCGCTGACTTCGGAACGGGTGCGCGAGCGCATGGTCGAACGCCTTCGAACGAACGGAATCCGCGATGCGCGCGTCCTCAATGCGATGGCGGCGGTTCCGCGCCACCTGTTCGTGGATCCGGGGCTGGCACCGCAGGCTTACGAAGATGCGGCGCTGCCGATCGGTCATCAGCAGACGATTTCGAAACCATCGGTGGTGGCTCGCATGCTCGAGCTCGCCGCGGCCGGGCGAACGCTCGACCGGGTGCTCGAGATCGGAACGGGGTGCGGTTACCAGGCAACGGTGCTGAGCCAGATCGCGCGCGATGTCTATTCGATCGAACGGGTCAAGCCGCTTTATGAGCGCGCCAAGCAGAATCTCCGGCCGCTGCGGGTGCCGAATATCCGCCTGCATTATGGCGACGGCCGACTCGGCTTGCCGGCGGCCGCGCCTTTCGATGCGATCGTGATCGCCGCCGCCGGCTTCGACGTGCCGCAGGCGCTCGCCGAGCAACTTGCGGTCGGCGGACGCCTCGTCGCGCCTGTCGCCGCGCTGGGCGGGCACTCGCAGGTGCTCACGCTCGTCGAGCGGCTCGGGCCGAGCCAATGGCGGGAGTCGCAGCTTGATAGCGTTTTCTTTGTCCCCTTAAAATCCGGAGTGATTTGACACCGATGTTTACGTTGAGCGCGATGCGAACAATCAACAGAAACGGCGGGCTGGTTGCCGCCCAACGCGTGATGTGTGCGGTGGCCCTCGCGTCGCTTGCAGCCTGCGCGACAAGGATGGATCAGGCACCGGTCGTCGACCGTTCCGGCACGCTCGCTACTCAATCATCGGCGCAGGCAGCGCAACCGGCCGTGCCGCTCGGGCCGCCGCCGCCCGGCTACTACCGCGTGAAGCCGGGCGATACGCTTTACCGTATCGCGCTCGAAAACGGCCAAAACTACCGCGATATAGCGGCCTGGAACAATCTCGCGAATCCGAGCCAGATCGAGGTCGATCAACTGCTGCGTGTCGTGCCGCCGGGCGCCAATGCCGCGGCCGTCACGCCGGGCGTCGCGACGGCACCGATCACGGGCGGGGCGGTTCAGGCCGCACCGCTTTCGAGCAATCCGCCGTCGCCGGCCAACCCGAACACGCCGAGCGGAAGCAATGGCGCAAGTGCCGGCGGCGCGATGCCGCCGATGGTCGGAGGCGCCTCGGCGGCCACGACGATCCCGCCGCAGCCGGCCGCGCCGAGTTCTTCGAGCGTTCCCGCACCCGCCGCCGGTGCAATCAGTTTCGCATGGCCCGTGAAGGGGCCCGTCATCGCGTCGTTCAACGACTCGACCAACAAGGGCATCAATATCAGCGGTGCCGCGGGCGATCCGGTCCGGGCCGCAGCCGATGGTCGCGTGGTGTATGCAGGAAATGGGCTGCGCGGATACGGCAATCTCATTATCATCAAGCACGACGCAACGTATTTGACCGCATATGCACACAACCGCGCTTTGATGGTAAAAGAGGGGGACTCGGTGACCAGAGGCCAGAAGATCGCCGAGATGGGCTCGACCGACGCACCCCGAGTCATGCTTCACTTCGAAGTCCGCCAGCAAGGCAAACCTGTTGACCCGATGAAATACTTGCCGCCGCAATAAGCGATACGACCATGCCGAAATCGAAGCGCCGCAAGCAACAAGCCGAGACGGAAACGCTTACCCGTATCGCGGAGGAAGTAGCACCGGAGACGGGCGCTTCGACGAGCGAGCCGGATGACGACACCCCCGAAGCCGAAGCGGAATTCGAGGCGCAGGGAGCGGCGGGCGAGGGCGAGGCGGACGATGCCGAACCCGAGGCGCGGGAGGGGGCGGCCGCCCCCGACCCCGATGATTTCCGTGCGTTGCTGCAGGCCGAGCTGACGGCCGATACCATTCAGCATTACCTGAATCGCATCAGCGTCAAGCCGCTTCTCACGGTGGAGGAGGAGCAGCGCTACTCCAGGCTCGCGAAGGCGGGGGAGTTCGAAGCGCGGCAGGTCATGATCGAGCGCAATTTGCGGCTCGTCGTCAGCATTGCCAAGGGCTATCTGAATCGCGGCGTGCCGCTGCTGGATCTGATCGAGGAAGGCAATCTGGGCTTGATGCATGCGATCGAGAAATTCGATCCCACGCGCGGGTTCCGTTTCTCCACCTACGCGACGTGGTGGATCAGGCAAAGCATCGAGCGCGCGATCATGAATCAAGCGCGCACCGTGCGCTTACCGGTGCACGTGATCCGCGAATTGAATCAGGTGCTGCGCGCGAAGCGCCATCTCGAAAAAAATTCGATGAATTCGGGCGACGCGAGCGAGCGGCGCGACGCGAGCATCGACGATATCGCCTACCTGACCGGAAAGACGACCGACGAAGTCACCGACATTCTGGCGTTGAACGAGCATACGGCATCCCTCGATGCTCCGCTCGACCTCGACCCCGCGAGCAGCTTGCTCGATCTGCTCTCGGACGAACAGAGCCAGTCTCCCGACGCGGAGGTTCAGCACCGGGAACTCGAAACGCTGACCCGCGCCTGGCTTTCTCGTCTGTCCGACAAGCACCGGCACGTCATCGAGCGCCGTTTCGGACTCAACCATATCGAACCCGCCACGCTCGAAGAACTGGCCGACGAAATGGGACTCACGCGGGAACGCGTCCGACAGATCCAGCAGGAGGCGCTCGTCAGGCTCAAACGCTTTTTCGCTTCCAACGGCGTGCGCAAGGACGCCGTGCTCTAGACAAGACTCAGACCTGGATGACACCGATTCTCGTTTTCGACATCGAGACCATTCCCGATGTCGCCGGCATTCGCCGGCTCGATGGCCTTCCCGAGTCGATGAGCGACGTCGAGGTGGCGGAGCACGCCTTCGCAGCCCGCCGCGAAAAAACCGGCACCGATTTCCTCCCGCACTACCTCCAGCGTGTCGCGGCGATCTCCTGCGTGTTTCGCGACCGCGGCGGTTTTCGGGTGCGCTCGCTCGGTACGCCCGAGGACGGCGAAGCCGCGTTGGTTCAGTCCTTCTATCGCGTCATCGAAAAGTACACGCCGCAACTCGTTTCATGGAACGGCGGAGGCTTCGATCTGCCGGTCCTGCACTATCGCGCACTCGTGCACGGCGTCTCGGCTCCGCGCTATTGGGATCTGGGCGAAGACGATCGCGAGTTCAAATGGAATAACTACATCAGCCGCTACCACGCGCGTCACACCGATTTGATGGACGTGCTCGCGATGTATCAGGCCCGCGCGAATGCACCGCTCGACGCGCTCGCCAAGCTGTGCGGGTTCCCGGGCAAGCTCGGGATGGACGGTGCTCAGGTCTGGACGGCCTTCCGTGACGGGCGTATCGAGGAGATCCGCCAATATTGCGAGACGGATGTGGTCAACACCTACCTGCTTTATTGCCGCTTTCAATTGATGCGCGGCGCATTTTCGGCTGACGAGTACGCCGACGAGATCGCATTCGTCAAGAACGCGCTCGCGCAGGAACCGGGCGCGCAGTGGCCCGAGTACCTGGCCGCATTCGAAACCACCTAGTCCGCGGTTTGGCCGTTCATGGCGCGGCGCCTAGCGCAGCTCGAGAACGATCGGCTGATGATCCGAAGCCTGCGTAGCCCCATCGATCTCGCATCGCACGAGGCGATCGCACAGATCGGCGGTCACGAATAGGAAGTCGCAGGGAATTGCGCCCGAGGACCATTGCGCTTTGTCATAGACACCCGCCGTGGGCGGCGGCGTACGGCCGGGATGAAGAAACGTCCATGCATCGACGAAGCCCGGTCCGTCATCGATCGGTTCGATGAAGCGCCGATACGCGGGCGATCCGAATTCGCTGTTGAAGTCGCCGCAGACGATCGCGCTGACTGGGCGGCCTGAGGGAGCGAACGGACCGGTGGCATTTTCGGCCGGTGCCGGATGGCGTGCATGGTCGGCCGCTTCGCGCTGCAGGCGTCGCAGTTCGTCGACTTGGGCGAGTCGTTGACTGAGCGAATAGAATTCGAGATGGGTGACGATAACGCGCAACGGCCCGCGCGGTGCCTGCAACACGGCCTCCAGCGCGACGCGCTGCATCGACGGTCCGCTCGCGTCGGCCGGCCACGGCAAGCTGTGGCGAATGACCTTTTCGACGGGCAAGCGGCTGGCCAGCGCGTTTCCGAATTGGCGACGGGGAAGGCCCGCGGCGGTGGGCGGCAGGTCTGCGCCGATCGCATCGAGCACGGTAAAACCGGGAAGCGCGGCCGCGAGGTCGGCGAATTGATCGTCCGAAGGGCCGCCCGGTAAGGCGCGAAAGCCGCGCGTGACCTCCTGGAGGGCAAGGATGTCGAAATCCGCGAGCTTACGGGCTTCATCGACGGTGCGCGCAAGATCGACCACGCCGTGTGCGTCGCGTCCCCATTGAATGTTCCAGCTGAGTAACCGCATCATGGACTCCTTCGGTGTGCCGTTGGCCCCCGTCGTTCGTCTACAATCTCGCCTTTCATTCGATTTCCGCCAGGAAAAAGCCGGTGTCTGAATCTTCCCGCCCCATCGTGCCGCGCATCAAGTCTGCCAGACCGGATACTGTCTCTGCTCCCGCCCCAATGATCGAGATCGACTCGCTCGACATGGATGCGCGAGGCGTCGGACGCCTCGTCGATGAGAACGGCGCGCCCGGGAAAGTCATTTTTGTCGAAGGGGCCTTGCCTGGCGAGCGTGTCACCTACGCGAGCTATCGGAGAAAGCCGAGCTACGAGCAGGCGCAGGTCGTCGACGTTCTGCGCGAAAGCGTGATGCGTACAGCGCCGCGCTGCGCGTTTTTCGGCACCTGCGGTGGCTGCTCGATGCAGCACCTCGATGCCCGCGCGCAGGTGGCCGTGAAGCAACGCGTACTCGAGGACAATCTATGGCATCTGGCGAAGCTTCGCCCGGAAACGGTGTTCCGGCCGATCCACGGGCCGACGTGGGGCTACCGCTACCGGGCGCGCCTCACGGTGCGCCATGTGGTGAAAAAGGGCGGGGTGCTCGTCGGTTTCCATGAAAGAAAAAGCAGCTATGTCGCCGATATGACGAGCTGCGAAGTGCTGCCCCCGCACGTCTCGGCGCTGCTCGTGCCGCTGCGCCGGCTCGTCGAAAGCCTGTCGATTCGCGAGCGGCTGCCGCAGATCGAAGTGGCCGTAGGCTCGAGCGTGACCGCACTCGTGCTACGCGTGCTCGAACCGATGAATGCCGAGGACGAAGCGCAGGTGCGGCAGTTCGCGGATCAGCATGGCGTCCAGTTCTGGGTGCAGCCGAAAGGTCCGGACACCGCCGTGCCGTTTTACCCGCTCGACGTCGCCCTCGATTACACGCTCCCCGAGTTCGGCATCCGCATGCCGTTCAAGCCGACGGACTTCACTCAGGTCAATCATGCGATCAATCGCGTGCTCGTCGGTCGTGCGGTACGTTTGCTCGCGCCGTCACCGAGCGATCGCGTGCTCGATCTCTTTTGCGGACTCGGCAATTTCACGCTGCCGCTGGCACGGCGCGCACGCGAAGTCGTGGGCATCGAGGGCAGCGAGACGCTGACGGCCCGAGCGCTCGAGAACGCGCGCTCGAACGGCGTCGACGCCCATACGTCATTCGCCTGCCGCAACCTCTTCGAGATGACTGCCGACGACCTGCGCGTGCTCGGGCCGTTCGACAAATTCCTCGTCGACCCGCCGCGCGAGGGCGCGCTGGCCGTTGCGAAGGGGCTCGCCGAGATTGCGCAAAGCGGACAAGGACCGCTGCCGAGCCGGATCGTCTACGTGTCCTGCAACCCGGCGACGCTCGCGCGCGATGCGGGGCTCCTCGTGCATGAAGCTGGATATCGGCTCAAGGGCGCCGGCGTGGTCAACATGTTTCCGCACACTTCGCACGTCGAATCGATTGCGCTTTTCGAGCGGGACTGAGCCCGAAGAGACCAGGCGAAAAAAAACCGGCCGAAGGCCGGTTTTTCTGTGGCTGGCAGCGCTCGATTAGTTGCGGTTACCGCCGAAAATCCCGAGCAGCGAGAGCAGATTGACGAACACGTTGTAAAGATCCAGGTAGATCGCGAGCGTGGCCGTGATGTAATTCGTCTCGCCGCCGTTCACGACGCGCTGCACATCGAACAGCATGTAGGCCGAAAAGATCGCGATGGCGAGCACCGAGACGGTCAGCATCAGTGCGGGCAGGTGCAGGAACATGTTCGCGACCATTGCCAGCAACAAGACGATCACGCCCATGAAGAGCCACTTGCCCAGCCCGGAGAAGTCACGCTTGCTGACCGTGGCGATCGTTGCCATGGCCGTAAAGATGACGCCGGTACCGCCGAAGGCCAGCATGATCAGCGAAGGGCCGTTCGAGAAGCCGAGGATGAAGCTCAGCAGCCGCGACAGCATGAGGCCCATGAAGAACGTGAAGCCGAGCAGCACGACAACGCCGACGCCGCTGTTTTTCGTCCGCTCGATCGCGAACATGAAGCCGAATGCGATCGCGAAAAACGCGAGCAGGCTCATGGCGGGGCTCGTCGCGGCAAAGAGCGAGAAGCCCGACACGACGCCGACCCAAGCCCCGAGCACCGTCGGCACCATCGACAGCGCGAGCAGCCAATAAGTGTTCCGTAGCACGCGGTTGCGGGTTTCCGCCGTGGCGATGGCGCCGCCGCGGCCGAAGTTGTACGGATAGTCGTTCATGCTTTCTCCTTGCGTAAGACGCAGTGACGTTGGGCAGGCTCGAACACGCGACAGGGCGTTTTTCCAGGCCATCCCGACACTAAGATAGGTACGGGCGCCGCGAGTTTCAACGGCCGCGTATGCGACCGGCATCCTATTCATTCGAACCTTTCACCCTCGTAAGGGTTCAATCGCAATCATACACCGGAACATGCTACAATTGCAGATTCGTTAGAAATCGTAACCCCTTAATTTTTTGGAGTTTTTATGGCGATCGAGCGTACCCTGTCGATTATCAAGCCTGACGCAGTGGCAAAAAACGTGATCGGGCAGATCTACAGCCGCTTTGAGAATGCGGGCCTCAAGATCGTGGCGGCCCGGATGGCGCAGCTTTCGCGCGCCGATGCTGAGAAATTCTACGCCGTGCACGCCGCGCGTCCGTTTTTCAAGGATCTCGTGGAATTCATGATTTCGGGCCCCGTCATGGTGCAAGTGCTCGAAGGCGAGGACGCGATTCTCAAGAACCGCGATCTGATGGGCGCAACGGATCCGAAGAAGGCCGACAAGGGAACGATTCGCGCGGACTTCGCCGACAGCATCGACGCCAATGCCGTGCACGGCTCGGATGCGGCGGAAACCGCTCGCGTGGAAATCGGTTTCTTCTTCCCCGAGATCAACGTTTATTCGCGCTGACGAGCGCGCTCGGGCGCAATGCCCGATAGGGCGCGAACGGCACCGGTCGGCTTCGCACGCGATGCGGGCGCTGGCACGACCGGTGCTGACGCAGTGAAACAGCAGGATTCGATATGACGAGCAGTTCATCCGTCAACCTTCTCGATCTCGACGCCGAGGGTCTCGTCGCCTATTGCGACAGCCTGGGCGAGAAGGCGTTTCGCGCCAAGCAGTTGCAGCGTTGGATCCATCAATACAACGCCGCCGACTTCGACGGCATGACCGACCTCGCGAAGTCGCTGCGCGAAAAGCTCAAGGGCCGCGCGACGCTGACGATGCCGGCCGTCGTCAGCGATCACGTCTCGGCCGACGGCACGCGCAAATGGCTCGTCGACGTCGGCAACGGGAACGCGGTCGAGACCGTTTTCATTCCCGAGGAAACGCGCGGCACGCTGTGCGTGTCGTCACAGGCGGGATGCGCCGTCAACTGCCGTTTTTGTTCCACTGGGAAGCAGGGTTTTTCCCGTAATCTGACGACAGGCGAGATCATCGGGCAGTTGCGCATGGCCGAGTTCGCGTTGCGCGCGGCCTCGGGCGGCGCCGAAACGGGCAAGGGCGAGCGCGTCATCACCAATGTGGTGATGATGGGCATGGGCGAGCCGCTACTCAATTACGATGCGCTCGTGCCGGCGTTGCGGCTGATGCTCGACGATAACGCCTACGGGTTGTCGCGCCGGCGTGTCACGGTCTCCACTTCGGGAGTCGTGCCGATGATGGACCGGCTCGGCGCCGATGTGCCGGTGGCGCTCGCTGTATCGTTGCACGCACCGAACGACGCATTGCGCGACGAACTGGTGCCGCTGAACAAGAAATACCCGCTCGCCGAGTTGATGGCTGCGTGCCGGCGCTATCTGACCGTGGCGCCGCGCGATTTCATCACATTCGAGTACTGCATGCTGGACGGCGTCAACGACAGCGAGACCCACGCAAGGGAGCTCCTCGCGCTGACCGCCGACGTGCCGTGCAAGTTCAACCTCATTCCGTTCAATCCGTTTCCGGAGTCGGGGCTCCTGCGCTCGAAAGCCGAGCGCATCAAACGGTTCGCTCAGATTCTCATCGATGCCGGGGTCGTGACGACCGTGCGCAAGACGCGCGGAGACGACATCGATGCCGCCTGCGGTCAGCTCGCGGGGGCCGTCAAGGATCGCACGCGCGTAGCCGAGCGGATGGAGCGGTCAAGCCGGGTCATCGAGCTGCGGCGCGCTCAGTGAATGCCCGTAGCGGGCGCAACACCCCTGTCGGCACGACGGGCCACGAAGTGTCAAGAAGCGGCAGAAAGCAGCAAGAAGCACGGAAGCGATACGTGGTGCAGCGCATTTTGTTATAAACGGTCTGCGAATCCGGCGGACGAAAAGTCGAACCGGGGCGCACAGGTGAAAAAGAATCGACGCGAGGATCAGGGATGAGTGAGCCGCAGCATCCGCATACAGAGGGCACTCAGACGGGCGAGGGACAATCGGGGCCGGTTTCGACCGGGCATCGTGCCGCGCCACAATCGGGGCACGCGGCAATCGCGGCCTCGTTCGGCTCGCTTGCAGCGGCGGGGGCATGCCTCGCGCAGTTGCGCGAGGCGAAGGGATGGTCGATCGACGATGTGTCGGCACGGCTGAAGGTACCGCCGGCCAAGATGCGAGCGCTGGAGTCGGGCGACGTCAGCCATTTTCCGGGCACGACGTTCGCGCTCGGGGTCGTGCGCAGCTACGCCAAGATGCTGGGCGTCGACGCGGCGCCGTTCGTGCAGGCGTTGCGCCGCGAGAAAGGCGAGCCGGAGCCCGATCTTTCGATGCCGGCATCGACGGGCACCGATTTGCCGCGCGGGCGCGTCTCGGTTTCGTTGGGCGGCACGCCGAGGCACCGCTCGTGGTGGTGGGGGGTTGCCGCTGTCGCCGTCGGGCTCGTTGCGCTCGTCATGTGGCATAGCGGCGGTCAACCGCCGGCTTGGCTCGCGCGCCTGAAAGCGAGCGCGAACGGTGCGGCGGCGAATTCGAGCGGTCCGTCGACGACGACCGCGCAAGGACAGACGATCGCATCGGGTACCGCGGCCGCCGCGGATACCGGGTTCGCGCCGGCCAGCGCGCCGGCCGCGGTTGCCGGCGATGCAAGCGAAGGACAGGCGCTCACGCCCACCCCGCTTGCATCGCTTTCCGCCGCCACTCCGGCTTCGGCGCAGCAGCCCTTGCCGCCGGCACAGGCGCCGGCTGCCGCGGTAACACCGGCACCGGCCGCGCAAGCGCCAGCGCTCGCCGCGGCGAGCGCGGCAACGCCGGCCGAGGCGTCGGCCGTTCCGGCGGGTGCCACGACGCTTTCGTTCGCCGTGACGCAGGACAGCTGGTTCAGCGTACGCGACAAGGCAGGCAAGGAAGTGTTCTCGGGTATCGTGCACGCTGGCGATACCAAACAAGTGACGGGCCAAGCGCCTTTGAAGGTGATCGCGGGCAATCGGGCGGGCCTTCAGTCGGTCACGGTTGACGGCAAGCCCGTCGAGGCCGCGAAGTACGGTCCGATTAAAGGCAATGTCGCGCGCTTCACGCTGCCGTGAGTATGAGCGTGGGCGCCGGCGCCGCCGCCGCTGTGGCGCCTCTTACATGGGTGAACCGCCGCTCATGAGCGCGCGGAGCACGTAGCGTAATCAGCAACAATGGGTCTTTCGATGCAATCCGACAGCAGCAGCCAGATTTGTTCGTCCGAGCCGATTTTCGGCGGCCCCGCTCCGCGCCGCGTCTCGCATGCCGTGGACGTCCGGTGGGGCGGTCAGCTGGTGACGATCGGCGGGGATGCTCCCGTGCGCATTCAATCGATGACGAACACGGATACGGCCGACGCGATCGGCACGGCAATCCAGGTGAAAGAGCTGGCTCAGGCCGGCTCCGAGCTCGTCCGTATCACCGTGAATACGCCGGAAGCCGCACGGGAGGTACCGGCCATTCGCGAACAGCTCGATCGCATGGGTGTGTTCGTGCCGCTCGTCGGCGATTTCCATTACAACGGCCATTTGTTGCTGCGTGACTATCCGGGCTGCGCCGAGGCGCTGTCGAAATATCGGATCAACCCCGGCAACGTCGGGCAGGGCGCCAAGCGCGACACGCAGTTCGCGCAGATGATCGAGGCCGCGATCCGTTACGACAAGCCCGTGCGCATCGGCGTCAATTGGGGCAGCCTCGACCAGGATCTGCTCGCGCGGATGATGGATGAAAACGCGGCGCGCAGCTCACCCTGGGATGCGCAAAGCGTCATGTACGAGGCGCTGATCCAATCGGCCATCGGCTCCGCGGAGCGCGCCGTGGAACTTGGCCTCTCGCGCGACAAAATCATTCTGTCGTGCAAAGTGAGCGGCGTGCAGGATCTGATCGCCGTCTATCGTGAGCTTGCGCGCCGCTGCCGCTTCGCGCTGCATCTCGGGCTGACGGAGGCCGGGATGGGTTCGAAAGGCATCGTCGCTTCGACAGCCGCGCTGGGCGTGCTGCTGCAGCAAGGCATCGGCGATACGATCCGCATCTCGCTCACGCCCGAGCCCGGTGCGTCGCGTACCGGCGAAGTCATCGTGGGCCAGGAGATACTGCAGACCATGGGACTGCGTTCGTTCACGCCGATGGTCATTGCTTGCCCAGGGTGCGGCCGTACGACGAGCACGCTGTTCCAGGAACTGGCCGCGCAGATCCAGTCCTATCTGCGCGCGCAGATGCCCGTTTGGCGCGAGCAGTACCCCGGCGTCGAGAAGATGCATGTCGCCGTGATGGGATGCATCGTCAACGGTCCGGGCGAATCGAAGCAGGCGAATATCGGCATCAGCCTGCCGGGCTCGGGAGAAAACCCCGCCGCGCCTGTCTTCATCGACGGGGAAAAGGTCAAGACGCTGCGCGGAGAGCGCATCGCCGAGGAATTCCAGCAAATCGTGAGCGACTACGTCGAGCGCCGGTATGGCCGCGCTGTCGTCGCGAACTGAGCGTCAATCGCCAACACAATCCAGTATGACTGAACCGAAAAAGAAGCTCGAGAAACTGACCGGCGTGAAAGGCATGAACGACATCCTCCCGCAGGATGCCGCGCTCTGGGAGTTTTTCGAGTCCACCGTGAAGTCGATGCTGCGTGCGTACGGCTATCAGAACATCCGTACGCCCATCGTCGAGCACACGCAGCTGTTCACACGCGGTATCGGCGAGGTGACCGATATCGTCGAGAAGGAGATGTACAGCTTCGTCGATGCGCTGAACGGCGAAAATCTGACGCTGCGCCCGGAAAACACCGCGGCCGTCGTACGCGCCTGCATCGAGCACAATCTGCTTTACGACGGTCCGAAGCGGCTTTGGTACGTCGGTCCGATGTTTCGTCACGAGCGGCCTCAGCGCGGGCGTTACCGGCAGTTTCACCAGGTCGGCGTGGAAGCGCTGGGCTTTGCGGGCCCCGACACCGATGCCGAGATCATCCTCATGTGCCAGCGCTTGTGGGATGACCTCGGCTTGACCGGTATTCGGCTGGAAATCAACTCGCTCGGTCTGGCCGAAGAGCGTGCCGCGCATCGCATCGAACTGATCCGGTATCTCGAACAGCATGTCGATGCGCTCGATGAGGACGCGAAACGCCGCCTCTACACGAACCCGCTGCGCGTGCTCGATACGAAGAATCCCGCGCTGCAGGAAATCGCGCAAAATGCGCCGAAGCTCATCGACTTCCTCGGCGAGGAGTCGCGTGCGCACTTCGAAGGACTGCAGCGGCTCTTGAAGGCCAACAACCTGCCGTTCTCGATCAATCCGCGGCTCGTACGCGGGCTCGACTATTACAACCTGACCGTATTCGAGTGGGTCACCGACAAGCTCGGCGCGCAAGGCACCGTGGCCGCCGGTGGCCGCTACGATCCGCTCATCGAGCAACTGGGCGGCAAGCCGACCGCCGCGTGCGGATGGGCGATGGGCGTGGAGCGCATTCTCGAGCTGCTGAAGGAAGATGGGCTCGTGCCGCAGGAAGAAGGTTGCGATGTCTATGTCGTCCACCAGGGCGACGCCGCGCGCGAGCAGGCGTTCGTGATCGCCGAGCGCTTGCGCGATACGGGCCTCGACGTCGTCTTGCACTGCAGCGCCGACGGCGCGTCGGCGAGCTTCAAATCGCAGATGAAACGCGCCGATGCGAGCGGAGCCGCGTTCGCCGTCATCCTCGGCGAAGACGAGGTCGCGAGCGGGACGGTGGCGGTCAAGCCGTTGCGCGAAACGGGCGCTGCGGGCGAGAAAAGCGAACAACGCAGCGTTCAGGTCGAAAACTTGACCGAATTTCTAATCAATGCGATGGTTGCAACCGCCGAAGACGGCGAGGATTGATGCACGCCCCGTGCGGCGCATGACGGCGACCCGACAATCACAAGACGCAGGAAAGAAGGAATCGCTTGGCGATGAGTTATCACGACGAACAAGAATCGATAGAGAGCTTCAAGGCCTGGTGGGCGCAGTGGGGTAACGCGGCGACCTGGATCGTCCTCGTTGCGCTCCTTGCCGCTGCCGCCTGGAACGGTTGGAATTTCTGGCAACGACGCGAGGCGGCTCAAGCGGCGGTGCTGTACGAGCAAGTGCAGCAGGCGGTTTCGTCGAAGAACAAGGCGAACGTGGTGCGGGATGCCGCCGACATGGAATCGCGGTACGACGGCACGGCGTATGCCCAAATGACCGCGCTCGCCGCGGCCAAGGCGTTGTACGAGGCCGGCGATATCGCGGCGGCAAAAACCCAGCTGCAATGGGCGATCGACCACGCGAAGGACGACGAATACAAGGAAATCGCGAAGCTGCGGCTCGCGGGCGTCCTGCTCGACGAGAAGTCGTACGATGCGGGCCTTGCATTACTGGCCGGCACGCCACCCGAGGGGTTCAAGGGCGTCGTAGCCGACCGTCGCGGCGATCTGCTGGCCGCTGGCGGCAAACGCGACGACGCGCGTGCCGCCTATCAGGTCGCACTCGATTCACTGGCGAAGAGCGACACGTCCGCGCGTCAGCTGATTCAATTCAAGCTCGACGCGCTGGGCAGCTGAGCCGGCTCAGCGATGGCGCGCCGGTTCGCCGTCGGGCGGTTGCCGCATAGGCAGCGCCGCTCGCCTCGATTGATCAACCCTAGACGATGCTTCGCCCTCCAATGAATTTGCTGAAACGTTTCGCCGTGCCCGTTGCTTGTGCGATGACCGTCCTCGCGATGACAGCCTGCTCGTCTTCCAAGGACGAGCGTCGCGTGCCGACACCGCTTACGGAGTTCAAGCCCGCCCTCACGGTCGAGCGCGTCTGGCGCGCGAGCGTCGGCAAGGCGGGGCGCTACCTGTTTTCTCCGATTGCGGTCGGCGACGCGGTCTATGCGGCTGGCGCGGGCGGCGCCGTGGCGAAGATCGATGCCAAGACGGGCAAGGAAATCTGGCACACCAAGCTTCACACCGATCTGACGGCCGGCGTCGGCAGCGACGGCACCTTGACGGCGGTCGGCGCGGTGCGCGGCGGCGTCTATGTGCTCGATGCGAACGGCAAGCAACTCTGGAAATCCGATGTACCGGGCGAGGTCATCTCGCCGCCGCTCGTCGGCAACGGGCTCGTGCTCGTGCGCACGATCGACGGACAGATCAATGCGTTCAATGCGCAGACCGGCGAGCTCAAGTGGGTCTATCACAACCGGGCGGTGCCGCTCAATCTGCGCGTGTCGGCCGGAATGACCTTCGCGGGCGACGCGGCGGTGCTGGCCGGATTCCCGGGCGGCGGGCTGGCCGCGATCGACTTGAAGACGGGCGACGATTACTGGCAGGCGCCCGTGTCGTTCCCGAAGGGCGTCACCGAAGTCGAGCGGATCAACGACGTGACGGGCGCGCCGGTTCTCGTGGGCGCCGAAGCTTGCGCCGCGACGTTCCAGGGGCGCATCGGCTGCTTCGATGCGAATTCGGGACGACCGATTTGGGAACAGCCGTTCTCGAGCACGACGGGGGTGGCGCAAGACGGCGCCACGGTGATCTCGAGCGACGATTGGTCCGTCGCGGAGGCATTCGGCGCCAGCGACGGCCACGTGCTCTGGCGTAACGACAAGCTCAAGAATCGCGATCTGAGCGCACCGCTGTTGCTCGGGCCGTCGGCCGTCTTTGGCGATTACAAGGGCTTTGTACATTTCCTCTCGCGCGACGACGGCTCGTTCGTGGCGCGCGTACCGACCGACGGCAGTCGTATCAGCGCGCCGCCCGTGGTAGCGGGCGATACGCTGGTCGTTCAGACGAAGGACGGCAACTTATTCGGTTTCCGCCCGCGCTGAGCGCAAAAGCGGGCGGCGCCTGGCTAGCCGCCCTGGGCCGCTCCGTGCCGGCCTTTCCCTATCGATGAGGCAGCCGCCGGTTTCGCACGGCGCGGCCCGTCGGTCGCGCCCCGCATGGGCGTCATGACGCGATCGTGATAACGTGCGGCAAGACGACAGGCCTTTTACGGCGCGCGCCGCGCGAAGCCGCGCTGCCCGGGCGCCGGCGCTTCAGGCAACGCGCGCGCCATCCGGTGCCGATCACGGCACCGGCGCTTTACTTTGATGACATCTCATGAAACCCGTTATTGCCCTCGTTGGGCGCCCCAATGTGGGGAAATCCACGCTGTTCAATCGGCTCACTCGCTCGCGGGACGCTCTCGTCGCCGACTTGCCGGGTCTCACGCGCGATCGCCATTACGGTGAGGGGCGCGCGGGCGACAGACCTTATCTCGTCGTCGACACCGGAGGCTTCGAGCCCGTGGCGAAGGACGGCATCCTTCACGAGATGGCTCGCCAGACGCGGCAAGCGGTCGAGGAATCCGACGTCGTGGTTTTCATCGTCGACGGCCGCAACGGCCTGGCGCCGCAGGACAAGTCGATCGCCGAGTACCTGCGCAAGACGGGGCGGCCTATCATGCTCGTCGTCAACAAGGCGGAAGGCATGAAGTACACCGCCGTCGCGGCGGATTTCTACGAGCTTGGACTCGGCGATCCGCGGGCGATTTCGTCCGCGCACGGCGACGGTGTCACCGAAATGATCAACGATGCGCTCGAGATCGCGTATTCGGGCCGTCCTGACGAAGCGGAGGCGGACCAGGCTGCGCACGGCGTCAAGATCGCCATCGTCGGCCGCCCGAACGTGGGCAAGTCCACCCTGGTCAATGCGCTGATCGGGGAGGATCGCGTCATTGCGTTCGACATGCCCGGCACGACGCGCGATTCGATCTATGTGGACTTCGAGCGGCAGGGCCGCCACTACACGCTCATCGACACGGCCGGGTTACGCCGTCGGGGCAAGGTATTCGAGGCCGTCGAGAAGTTCTCGGTCGTCAAGACACTGCAATCGATTGCCGATGCAAACGTCGTCATTTTGCTGCTCGATGCGCGTCAGGATATTTCCGATCAGGACGCGCATATCGCAGGATTCGTCGTCGAGCAGGGGCGCGCGCTCGTCGTCGGTGTCAACAAATGGGATGGACTCGACGAACATGTGCGCGAACGCACGAAGGCCGATCTGAAGCGCAAGCTGAAGTTCCTGGAATTCGCCAAATTCCATTTCGTTTCCGCCACGGAGAAGTCCGGCATTGGCGCGTTGATGCGCTCCGTCGACGCGGCGTATGCCGCGGCCATGGCGAAACTGCCGACGCCGAAGCTCACGCGTGCGCTCATCGAAGCGGTCGAGTTCCAGCAGCCGCGGCGTCGCGGACCCGTACGCCCGAAACTGCGTTACGCGCACCAGGGGGGGCAGAATCCCCCGATCATCGTGATTCACGGTAATGCGCTCGATGCGGTGACGGATACCTATAAACGGTACCTCGAGAACCGCTTCAGAGAAACTTTCTCGCTGACCGGAACTCCATTGCGCATAGAGTTTCGCTCATCGGCGAACCCCTACGCGGACAAGAGCTGACCGGCTCCGACGAAGGATCGGCCGGACGGCCGGGCACCGCGTGCGCCAACGAAAATCGGCTATAGTGTAGCGATTGACGCCGGATCTCTTTTTCTTCGGCGTCGATGTGGATCCAACCTGCAAAAAAACGACGGAGTTTGCTATGAGCAACAAAGGGCAATTGTTACAAGACCCGTTTTTGAACGCACTGCGCAAAGAGCACGTGCCTGTCTCGATTTATCTGGTCAACGGCATCAAGCTGCAAGGGAACATCGAATCGTTCGACCAGTACGTCGTGTTGCTCCGGAATACCGTTACTCAGATGGTTTACAAGCACGCTATTTCGACGGTCGTTCCCGCCCGTCCGGTCAATTTCCATCCGGACGCCGAGACGTCCTGAACCCATCATTGCGGACGGCATGGCGGCATTTGCACCGCGCCGCCGTGCCGGCCCCTCCAATTTGACGTCCACCAATTTGATCAACGCAGCGCTCGTCGGCATCGATTTCGGCAAGATCGACTTCGAAGCCAGTCTCGAAGAACTCAGCCTGCTCGCGCAAAGCGCGGGCGCCCATCCCGCCGTGATGTTGACGGGGCGCAGGTCCAGCCCCGATGCCGCGCTGTTCGTCGGCAGCGGCAAGGCCGAGGAGTTGCGCCTCGCCTGCGAGGCGAACGACATCGAAATCGTCATCTTCAACCATTCGCTCGCACCGGCACAGCAACGCAATCTGGAGCGGGCGCTTAATCGGCGCGTGATCGATCGGACAAGCCTCATTCTCGACATCTTCGCCCAGCGTGCCCGCAGCCACGAGGGCAAGCTCCAAGTGGAGCTTGCTCAGTTGCAGTACATCGCAACGCGGCTCGTGCGCGCTTGGACTCACCTCGAGCGGCAAAAAGGCGGTATCGGCCTGCGCGGGCCCGGCGAAACGCAGCTCGAGACGGACCGGCGGCTCATCGGCGACCGTATCAAGATGCTCAAGACGCGCCTCGCGAAGCTGCAGCGCCAGCATGGCACGCAGCGCCGCCAGCGCCAGCGTAACCGCACGTTGTCGGTCTCGCTCGTGGGCTACACGAACGCAGGCAAATCCACGCTCTTCAATGCGTTGACGAAGGCGCAAGCCTATGCGGCCGATCAACTGTTCGCCACGCTCGATACGACATCGCGGCGCGTGTTCCTCGGCGACGAGGCCGGCCAGGTCGTGGTGTCCGATACGGTCGGGTTCATTCGCGAGTTGCCGCACCAACTCGTGGCTGCGTTTCGCGCGACGCTGGAGGAGACGATCCATGCGGATGTGCTGCTGCATGTCGTCGACGCGTCGAGCGGCGTGCGGCTCGATCAGATCGATCAAGTGAACGAGGTCTTGCGCGAGATCGGCGCGGATACCGTGCGGCAAGTCCTCGTCTTCAACAAGATCGATGCGGTGCCGGAACTCGAGGCTCGCAAGGACGCGGTCGAGCGCGACGAGTATGGTAATATCTCGCGCGTCTTTTTGAGCGCGCGCACGGGGCAAGGACTCGATTCGCTGCGCGCAGCCATCGCCGAGATCGCCACCTCAGAACATCTCCCAGACACCGGGCGGGCGCTGCCGGAACCCCAGGCAGCGGCGGACGAGCACAAAGATTTCGACGTACCGCGACTGGACGGAATGGCGGTTGTGCGCCGCTCCGATCTGCATTGACCGGCTCTCCCAACTCGAGCGAACGAACACAGGTGAACGAATACAACGAGCGGAGTTTCTGGATGCGTGCGCGCGCCATTCTTTCCATCAGCGATCCTCGTTGGGGGCGCAGCGACGGCAACGGCGACCGGCAGCGTCCGAACGAGCCGAACCGTGGGCGCGGCAACGGCGAAGGGCCGCCGGATCTCGACGAGATGTGGCGCGAATTCAATCGGCGCCTTTCGCGGCTTTTCGGCGGCAAGGGCGGCGGCCCCGGGCCGGGCGAACGCCGGCCCGATAACGGGCGTGCCGCGCGCGTGGGTGTCGGCATCGTCATCGGCGTACTCGTGGCGATCTACATCGGCAGTGGCGTTTTCGTCGTACAAGACGGCCAAACCGGCGTCGTGCTGCAGTTCGGAAAATTGCGCAGGACGGTGGGCCCTGGTGTCCATCTGCGCTCGCCGTATCCGTTCGAGACGAGCGAAATCGTCAACGTAGCGGAGATCCGCTCGGTCGAAGTCGGTCGGCGCAATGCCGTGAACGACGGCAACCTGATGGATGCCTCGATGCTCACGCGGGATGGCGACATCCTCAACGTGCGCTTCAGTGTGCAATACCAGGTCAAATCGCCGACCGACTACCTCTTTCACGCGGTCGACCCCGATCGCAGCGTGACGCAGGCCGCTCAGGCGGCGGCGCGCGCGATTGTCGGCGCGAGCGGCACGCAGGCGCTGCTCGATCAGAATCGCGATCAACTGAGCCAGCAATTGGCCACCGCGATTCAGCGCTCGCTCGACCTGTATCGCGCGGGGCTGACCGTTGCCGGCGTGACGATTCAGAGCATCGAGCCGCCACAGCAGGTGCAAGCGGCGTTCGACGATGCGCTTCGGGCGAAAGACGACCGTGAGCGCATGAAGCGCGAAGCGCAGGCGTACGCGAACGAAGTTCTGCCGCGCGCGCAAGCCGATGCCGCCCGCTCGATCGACGATGCGAAGGCTTATGCCGAGCGCGTGGTGACGCAGGCCCAAGGCGACGCGGATCGTTTCTCTCAGGTTTATGCCCAGTACGCCAAGGCGCCCGCCATCGTGCGCGAGCGAATGTATCTCGATACCATGCGTGACATCTATTCGAACACGACCAAGGTTTTCGTCGACACGAAAGCGGGGTCGAGCGTCGTCCAGTTGCAGCTCGACAAGCTGATCGAGGCGAAGGGACGAGGCGCGGGCGATGCTCAGGCGGCGCCGGGGGCGCCAGCGCCCGCATCGTCTGCCGCGGCGCCCACGCAGGGCGCTTCTGCGGCCGCACCGGCCGTCGCCTCTCCCGCAAGCCGCGCGGCCGCCGCGAGCGACGCGGTACGTTCACGCGACGGGTTCCGAAGCCGCTCGCGCGAAGACGATTTGCAGCAATGAGGGGCGCCTGATCATGAACCGTATCGTTGCGCTCGTCATCGTCGTCGTCTTGCTGCTGTTCGCGGGCGCATCCACGCTCGTAGTCGTCGATCAGCGGCATGTCGCCATCGTCTATTCGCGCGGCCACGCGGACCCGACGGTCGTCGGCCCAGGCCTGCATTTCAAGCTGCCCACCCCCCTTCAAGCGGCGGCGCGCATGGATATGCGCATCCAGACCGTCGATGCCGGCAATCCCGATCGCTACACGACGTCGGACAAAAGCGATCTGCTCGTCAGTCCGCTCCTGAAGTATCGCGTCGTCGAACCGCTCAAGCTGTTTGCGACTACCGGGGGCGACCTGCAAAGTGCTCCCGAGCGTCTGAGCGCGCTCGCGCGCGAGGCGCTCGCCGATGCGCTCGGCAAGCGCACGCTGACCGATACCCTTTCGCATCAGACTCAGATTGCGGCGAGTGCCCGCGAGGCGATGGCGAACGGTGCCCGTTCGCTCGGTATCGATGTCGTCGATCTGCAACTCGTGCGCGTCGATTTTGCAGGGAACATGTCCGACACCGTCTACAAACGCATGGCGGCGGAGCGCGAGCAGGCGGCGAGCGCGGCACGCGCGGACGGTGCCGCGCAGGCAGAGGCGATCAAGGCGGACGCCGACCGGCAGCGCCAGACCGTGCTGGCCGACGCATACAAACAGGCCCAGACGATCAAGGGTCAAGGCGATGCAAAAGCCGCGGAAATCGCTGCGGACGCGTTCAGCCGGGACCCGGGTTTCTATCAGTTTTATCAGAGCATGCAGGCCTATCGGGCGGTGTTCAAGCCGAACGACGTGATCGTCGTCGATCCGGACAGCCAGTTTTTCCGCTTCATGCGCAGCTCCGGCGGCAATGCCGATGCGGCCACCCGCGCCGAGGCTGCGCCGAAAAAACACTGACAAGAGGGGACGCCGCGCTCATCGGGCCGCGGCTGAAAGCGTATGGACATGGCTGGCTCGTTACTGCTTGCGGTCGCGTTGATGCTCATTATCGAGGGCATGTTCCCGTTCGTATTCCCGACCGCGTGGCGGGAGACGTTCCGTAAAATTGCGGCACGCCCGACGCATCATATTCGCGTCGGCGGGCTCATCGTCATGGCGTTGGGTCTCGTGTTGCTTCTCGTGGCCACATGAGGCCGTGCGTTATCCATTAATGTCGTAGGACTCACCTGAATGTCGACCTGGCTGCTTCCCGAGAATATTGCCGATGTGCTGCCGTCGGAAGCGCGAAAGATCGAGGAGTTGCGCCGCGCGCTGCTCGATCGGTTTCGCGCCTACGGCTATGAGCTGGTGATGCCGCCGCTGCTGGAATATCTCGAATCGCTTCTCACGAGCGGCGGCGCGGACCTCAATCTGCGCACGTTCAAGCTTGTCGACCAGTTATCGGGTCGCACGCTGGGACTCAGAGCCGATACGACACCCCAGGTGGCGCGCATCGATGCGCATCTGCTGAATCGGCAGGGCGTTACGCGGCTTTGTTACGCGGGCAGTGTGTTGCATACCCGGCCGCGCGGACTCCACGCGACGCGCGAGCAGATTCAGGTAGGCGCCGAGCTCTACGGTCACGCGGGGTTGGAAGCCGATGTCGAAGTTCAGCAGTTGATGCTCGATGCCATGCGGCTGGCCGGGTTCGACAAGGTCCGGCTCGATCTTTGCCATGCCGGCGTACTCGCCGCGTTGTTCGCGCGCGAACCGGCCGCGGCGGCCATGGGCGAGACGCTTTACGAGGCGCTCGCGGGCAAGGACGTCGCGCGCCTCGACGAACTCACGCAAGGGCTCGACGCACCCATCCGCGACGCGCTGCGGCTGTTGCCTTCGCTCTATGGCGACGCATCGGTGCTCGAGCTAGCGCGGCAGCGTCTGCCGCAATGGCCCGATATCGCGCAGGCGCTCGATGACCTGGCGTTCCTCGCGGCGCAAGTCGAGGGAGCCGAAGTGACGATCGATCTGGCCGATCTGCGTGGCTATGCCTATCACAGCGGTGTCATGTTTTCCGCCTACGTGGATGGCGTATCGAATGCCGTTGCGCGGGGCGGGCGCTACGACCATGTCGGTCAGGCGTATGGGCGCGCCCGCGCGGCCACCGGTTTTTCGCTCGATCTGCGCGAGCTTGCCCGGATTTTGCCGGCCCAGGCGCGCAGCAGTGCGATCCTGGCACCGTGGCGGCATGACGACGCGTTACGTGCCAGCGTCGCCGCTCTGCGCGATGCGGGAGAAATCGTCATTCAGGCGTTGCCGGGCCACGATCACGACCTCGACGAATTCGCCTGCGATCGCGTGCTCATCGAGCGCGACGGCGCGTGGGTAGTCGAGGTGCGACGGCCGTAAGTCGCGCGCACCGCGACCGGTGCCGCATCGTCCAGGAATCCCATGCCGTTGACGCGAAACGAAAAAGTCGGAACGCCCGGCGAACATGGGTAGAATACGTTTTTAACCAGCTCAAGAATCAACATGTCTGCCAGTGCAGTGAACGCAGCCCAGGGACGCAACGTCGTCGTCGTCGGGACTCAATGGGGTGATGAAGGCAAAGGCAAGATCGTCGACTGGCTGACGGACCACGCGCAAGGCGTCGTGCGTTTCCAGGGCGGTCATAACGCCGGCCATACGCTCATCATCGGTGGCAAAAAAACCATCCTGCGTCTGATCCCGTCGGGCATCATGCGTGCGGACGTGGCCTGCTATATCGGCAACGGTGTCGTGCTCTCGCCGGAGGCGCTCTTCAAGGAAATCGAAGAGCTCGAAGCAGCCGGCCTCGATGTGCGGCGGCGCCTCTTCATCTCCGAAGCGGCCACACTGATCCTCCCGTACCACGTTGCCATCGACCAGGGGCGCGAGTTGCGCCGAGGCGCCGGCAAGATCGGCACGACGGGCCGTGGCATCGGCCCCGCGTACGAAGACAAGGTAGGCCGGCGCGCGTTGCGCGTTCAGGATCTGTTTGCCCCGGCGGCTTTCGCCGAGCGTCTGCGGGACAACCTCGATTTTCATAATTTCGTGCTGACCCAGTATCTGGGTGCTCCGGCGGTCGATTTCCAGCAAACGCTCGACACGATGCTCGGCTACGCCGAACGCATCGGGCCCATGGTCACCGATGTATCGCGGCGCTTGTACGACGAAAACGCCGCGGGGCGCAACCTGCTGTTCGAGGGTGCGCAAGGCACGCTGCTCGACATCGATCACGGTACTTATCCGTTCGTGACATCGAGTAATTGCGTGGCCGGTGCCGCCGCCGCCGGCGCAGGTGTCGGGCCGCAAAAGCTTCATTACATCCTCGGGATCACGAAAGCGTACTGCACGCGTGTCGGCGCGGGGCCATTCCCGAGCGAACTCTACGATGCGGACAATCCAAATCGGCAGGAGACGGTCGGCGTGACGCTCGCGAACGTCGGCAAGGAATTCGGCTCGGTGACGGGCCGGCCGCGTCGCACCGGCTGGTTGGACGCCGCCGCGCTGCGCCGCTCGATCCAGATCAACGGCGTGTCGGGGCTGTGCATGACGAAGCTCGATGTGCTCGACGGGCTTGACGAAGTGAAGTTGTGTGTCGGCTACAAGATCGACGGCAAGGATGTCGATCTGCTTCCGCGGGGTGCCGCCGAGGTGGCGCGCTGCGAGCCGGTCTACGAGACGTTCGGCGGCTGGAAGGAGAGCACGATCGGGATCACGCAGTGGAGCGAGCTGCCGGCGACCGCGCAGGCGTATCTGACGCGTGTTCAGGAAGTGGCGGGCGTGCCGATCGATATGGTCTCGACGGGTCCGGACCGGGACGAAACGATCCTGCTGCGTCATCCGTTCAAGGTGTAACGGGCGGTGCGGGACATGACGACATTCTCGATGGCGGATGCGCGCAACGACGAGAAGAACCTTTGGATCAGCTGGGACGAATACCACCGGCTGATCGAGATGCTCGCGCTCGCGGTGCACGATTCAGGATGGACATTCGACAAGATTCTGTGTCTCGCGCGTGGCGGCTTGCGTGTGGGCGATCAGCTCTCCCGCATCTACGATTTGCCGCTGGCCATTCTTGCGACGAGCTCGTACCGCGAGGCAGCGGGTACGCAGCAAGGCGAGCTCGACATCGCGCAGTACATCACGATGACGCGCGGCGAATTGTCGGGCAACGTGCTGCTCGTTGACGATCTCGTCGATTCGGGCGTGACGCTTGCCCGGGTTCAGCAACACCTGAAAGAGCGGTATCCGGCCGTGGCCGCCGTGCGCTCGGCTGTGCTCTGGTACAAGGGCTGCTCGCAGGTGAAGCCCGATTACTTCGTGCAGTACCTGCCAACGAACCCGTGGATCCATCAGCCGTTCGAGGAGTGGGACACCGTGCGCCCCCATAATCTTGCCGCGTGGATCAAACGCGGCACGGCCGGGTCGCCATCCGGCACATAACGTGCCCGGCGGCGAAAAATCGCGGATGCGGACGAGTCGCATGGCGGCGGAGTCGACCGACTCCGCTTTTTTGTATGTGCGCGCCGTGCAAGCACCGCTAGAATAGCGCTCGCTGCCCGCTGATCCGCTCTACATTTCTTCGCCTATGACTGATAACGGCCACGATCATATCCGCCAGCACTCCTTACCTGCGCTTGCTCTGGCCGCCATTGGCGTCGTATTTGGCGACATCGGCACGAGCCCGCTGTATGCGCTCAAAGAAGCATTCAGCGAGTCGCATGGCATTCCATTGACCGATGCGTCCATTCTTGGCGTTATTTCGCTGCTTTTCTGGGCGATAGTCGTTGTCGTCTCGATCAAATACGTCCTGTTCGTCATGCGGGCCGATAACAACGGCGAGGGCGGTGTGCTCGCGCTGATGGCGCTCTCGCTTCGGCCGTTTACGAGCAAGGGACGGACATCGTCCACCTTGTTGATGCTCGGCATCTTCGGCGCTTGCATGTTCTATGGCGATGCGGTCATCACGCCGGCTATTTCGGTCATGTCCGCGGTCGAAGGCCTCGAGGTTGCCACACCGCAGCTTTCGCATCTCGTCATACCGATCACGATCGTGATCCTCATCGCACTGTTCTGGATTCAGCGGCACGGCACCTCGCTGGTCGGCAAGCTCTTCGGGCCGATCATGATCGTTTGGTTCATCACGCTAGCCGTGCTCGGTGTGGCGCATGTGATTCGCGAACCCGGCATCATCGCCGCGCTCAATCCGTACTACGCGATGACATTCATGAGCCGTCATCTTCTGCAGGCCTATGTGGTGCTCGGCTCGGTGTTTCTCGTACTGACGGGTGCCGAGGCACTGTATGCCGATATGGGCCATTTCGGCGCGAAGCCGATCCGCGTGGGCTGGTATTGCATCGTCATGCCTTCGCTCGTACTGAACTACTTTGGGCAGGGCGCGCTGCTCATGCACGATCATAGTGCGCTCGCGAATCCGTTCTTTCTCATGGCGCCCGACTGGGCCACGCTGCCGCTCGTCGTACTCTCCACCATCGCAACGGTCATTGCTTCGCAGGCAGTCATTTCAGGTGCTTATTCGCTTACGAGCCAGGCTATTCAGCTCGGCTACGTTCCTCGCATGAAGATCCTCCATACGTCGGATCTTGCAATCGGTCAGATTTATGTTCCCGTCGTGAACTGGATGCTGCTCTTCGTGATTCTGATGATCGTCATCGGGTTCAAGAGCTCCGATAATCTCGCGGCGGCATACGGCATCGCCGTCACGACGACGATGGTCATTACGACCGTGCTGGCTTGCGTCGTGATGGTCAAAGTGTGGAACTGGAACAAGCTGCTCGTTGCGCTCATCATCGCAACCTTCATCGTCGTCGACCTCGCGTTTTTCGGTGCGAACCTGCTGAAGGTGGCCGAGGGCGGCTGGCTGCCGCTCGGCATCGGCGCATTGCTCTTCTTCCTGCTGATGACTTGGCACAAGGGGCGGTTGCTCGTCAAGGAGCGTACCGCCGCTGACGGCATCCCGCTCGCGCCGTTCCTGCAGGGCTTGCTTGCGCACCCGCCGCATCGGGTCTCGGGCACGGCGATCTACTTGACGGGCAGCGATACGCTCGTGCCCGTCAGCCTGCTGCACAACCTCAAGCACAACAAGGTGCTGCATGAGCGCACGCTGTTTCTGACATTCGTCACGCGCGACATCCCATACGTCAAGGACGACGAGCGCGTCGCGATCAAAGACGAGGGCGGCGGCTTGTTCATGGTGAAGGCCGCTTACGGGTTCAACGAAACGCCCGACGTGAAAGCGGTGCTGTCGGAAATCAGCAGGCTGTACGGAATGACGTTCGAACTCATGGATACGTCGTTTTTCCTCGCCCGCGAAACGGTTGTGCCGACACAGTTGCCCGGCATGTCGATTCTGCGCGAGCGCGTGTTCGCCTGGATGCACCAGAACGCGGCCAAGCCCACGGACTTCTTCAGTATTCCGGCCAATCGGGTCGTCGAGTTGGGCACGAAGATCGAGATTTGAGCGGCGGCTTGCCCGACGCCGAAGGCGGCGCGGGCTCATATGCAAAAATGCCCGTGTCTGGCTTCGACACGGGCATTTTCCGTTAGGCGCCGCGCGGGACGCGGCGCTCTTCCTGAGCGCGTCAGCGCGGCTTCAATTTCGCGAATGCTGCCGCCATCGCGCCGGCGGGTTGCTCGTCGCGGGTACGCTGGCCACGCATGCCCGCGTTGCGTCCGTTGCCGTTCGCCTGGCCTGCGCCGCGCTCGCCGGTCGGGCCGCCGCTGCGCACGGGAGCCGCATCGTCGGCCAGCCGCATCGTCAGCGCGATGCGCTGACGCTTCACATCCACATCGAGGACCTTGACCTTCACGACCTGGCCGGCTTTTACGACTTCGTGCGGATCCTTCACGAATTTGGTCGACAGGGCCGAGACGTGCACGAGGCCGTCCTGATGCACACCGATATCGACGAACGCCCCAAACGCCGCGACGTTCGTCACGACGCCTTCGAGGACCATGCCCGGTACGAGATCGGAGATCTTCTCGACGCCTTCGCGGAAGGTGGCGGTCTTGAACTCGGGGCGCGGGTCGCGCCCGGGCTTCTCGAGCTCAGCGAGGATATCGCGTATGGTCGGCAAGCCGAAGCGCTCGTCGACGAACTCGGTCGGGCTTAGACCGGCGAGGGCCTCGCGATTGCCGAGCACCACGTCGATGTCCTTGCGAATCTTCGCGAGAATCCGTTCGACGACGGGGTAGGCCTCGGGGTGCACCGACGATCGATCGAGCGGATTTTCGCCACCGTTGATACGCAGGAAACCGGCTGCGAGCTCGTAGGTCTTGTCGCCAAGACGCGGAACCTTGCGCAGATGCTCTCGCGATGCAAAGGGACCGTTGGCATCGCGGAACTCGACGATGTTGCGAGCGAGCGTGGCATTCAGGCCCGAGACACGAGCGAGCAGGGCGATCGAGGCGGTATTCGCATCGACCCCGACCGCGTTCACGCAGTCTTCGACAACGGCATCGAGCGAGCGGGCGAGTTCGCGCTGATTGACGTCATGCTGGTATTGGCCGACTCCGATCGCTTTCGGCTCGATCTTGACGAGTTCGGCGAGCGGATCCTGCAGACGGCGGGCAATCGAGACGGCACCGCGCAGCGAGACATCGAGGTCGGGGAATTCCTTGGCCGCCAGCTCCGAGGCCGAGTAGACCGACGCACCTGCCTCGGATACGACGATTTTCTGAAGCTTCAGCTCGGGATGGCGGCTGATGAGCTCGCTCGCCAATTTATCGGTCTCGCGCGACGCCGTGCCATTACCGATGCTGATCAGCTCCGCTTGCGTTTGGGCGGCAAGGCGCGCAAGTTTCGCCAGCGAGCCGTCCCAGTCCCGGCGCGGCTCGTGCGGGTAGATCGTATCCGTTGCGAGCACCTTGCCGGTCCGGTCGACGACCGCGACTTTCACGCCCGTACGCAGCCCCGGATCGAGCCCGATCACGGCCTTGGGGCCGGCTGGCGCGGCCAGCAACAGGTCTTTGAGATTGCGGGCGAAAACGCGAATGGCTTCATGCTCCGCGGTTTCGCGCAGCTGGGTCAGCAGTTCGTTCTCGAGATGGGGCTGGACTTTCACGCGCCAGCACCAGCGGCAGACATCGGCGAGCCATTTGTCGGCCGCGCGCCCCTGGTTCGCGATGCCGACGTGACGCGCGATCATGGCTTCGCATGGGTGCGGCACTTCGGCGTCGAGTTCAGCGCCGAGCCCGAGCTTGACCATCAGGATGCCGGCGTTGCGCCCACGGAAAAGCGCCAGCGCGCGGTGCGACGGCACGGTTTTCAGCGTCTCGGAGTAGTCGTAGTAGTCGCGGAACTTCTCGCCTTCTTCGTTCTCCTTGCCGGCGACGACCGTCGACGAAACGATGCCGCGCTCTTGCAGGTATTCACGCAGCCTGCCGAGCAGCTCGGCGCGCTCTCCGAACTGCTCGGACAGAATGTCGCGCGCGCCGTCGAGTGCGGCCTTGACGTCCGCCACGCCTTTTTCGGCATCGACATACCGGGCGGCTTCCTGTTGCGGATCGAGCCGCGGGTCCTCGAGCAGCGCCTGCGCAAGCGGCTCCAGCCCGGCTTCGCGCGCAATTTGCGCGCGCGTGCGGCGCTTCGGCTTATAGGGCAGATACAGGTCTTCGAGCGTTTGCTTGCTGTCGGCCGCGACGATCGCGGTGTGCAACTCGTCGGTCAGCTTGCCTTGCTCTTCGATGCTCGCGAGGATGGTGGCGCGGCGCTCTTCCATCTCGCGCAGGTAAAGCAGCCGCTCTTCGAGGTGACGAAGCTGCGTATCGTCGAGATTGCCGGTGACTTCCTTGCGGTAGCGCGCGATGAACGGGACGGTTGCGCCTTCGTCGAGCAGTTGTACGGCAGCTGCGACCTGGCGCGGCTGAACGGTCAATTCGGTGGCGATGCGCTGTACGATCTTGAGTGCTACGGTGTCCGTCATAGAGGCGTTGGGCTGCAGGGCCGTGCGGGCCGCGCCGAGCCGCGTGAAACGGGGCCGAAATAGGTCCGAAGCAGCTGCGGGGCGGGTGCGAGGCCGGGTTGCTGGAGCGGCGCATTTTGCCATAAATGATCGGCGGCGAATCCCCGAGTGTTAGAATTTCGCTCATGTTCCAGTCCCTGTCCAACACGTTGCAGACCTCCCGTTTTCCCGCCTTCGTGCGCGCTGCCGGATTGGCCGCGGCGATCGTCGTTTGTCCGCTGGCGCTGGCGGCGCAACCGTCGGTGGCCGAAGGGCCTTCCGCGGGTGCTTCGGCGCAACGCGTCGATGGGACGGCAGGCAAGCCCGAGGCGCAAGCCTCGGCGAATGCCGCAGCCACGAGCGATTTCGACGCGCGTCAAAAGGCGCTCGATGAACGCGGGGCTCAGAACGATTACGCGTACGGCGTGGCCGTGCACGATTGCTATTCGAAATTCTTCGTGAACGCGTGCCTCGGGCGCGCGCGCGACAAGATGCGCACCGTGCAGGCCCGCATCCAGGCCGAGCAGCTCGCGCTCAACGGCGAGCGGCGCGCGGCGCACGCGCAGGAGCGGGATCAGCGCGAGGCCTTGAAGGCGGCGAGCGACGCCGCCGACGCGCCGCAACGGGCCGCGGCGGATGCGCGCAATGCGCAGGCGTTCGAGGAAAGGCAGCGCCAGCATGCGCTCGACGAGGCGCGCCGCGGGGCGCAGGCGCCGGAGCGTGCCGCGAATCAGGCTGCGTACGATCGCAAACAGGCCGACTATCAGCGCAAGCTCGACGATGCGCGGCGCCAGGCGGCGCAAGATGCGCGCGAGCGCGCCGAGCGCGCGCAGCGCTTCGAACAGAAGCAGACGGATGCCGCGCAGCACAAGGCGGACGTCGAGGCGCGCCAGAAGCAGGCGGCGCAAAAAGCGCAGGAAAAACAGCAGGAGCAGTTGCAGCAGCAGGAGCAGCAAAAGCAGTTGCAAAAGGAGCAGCAGGAGAGCGACTGACGCGACGCGTTTTTGCTGGACGGCAACCTCAGGTGAAGACCGCCGCGAGGCGGGCGAGCGCCTATCGACCGAGGAGGCGGACCATGCGCGGCCATCACGCGATCACCACGAACGCTTTACGCGACCGCATCGTGCAGTTGGAGTGGGAGCATAGTGAACTCGATCGCATGATCGACAGACTGTCGGACTCATCGGATATTTCGGACCTCGAGCTGCGGCGCCTGAAAAAGCGCAAGCTCAAGGTCAAAGACAACATCATGCTGCTGCAATTGCAGCTTGAACCGGACAAGCACGCATGAGCGACCGTCGGGCGGGCGCCGGCGCTGTGACTTGACGCCGGACGGAGCAGGAATCGCTTGCCTTGAATTCATCGCCGGATCAATCTTCGAACGCCGCGGGGCGCACCGGTGCACCGCAGCGAGACACTTCCATCGCATTGAGCGCGAAGCGCGGGACCGAGCTGGACGCGATTTTCGCGGCCGACGGTGTGCTCGCCCGCGCCATCGACGGCTATAGGCCGCGAGCATCCCAGATCGAAATGGCGCGCGCCGTGGCGGCGACGATGGAAGCGTCGGCTCGCGCGCTGCCCGAGCCGGCGATGTTCGAGTTGCAGCGCCGACCGGCGAGGCGGCTCTCGGGCGAGGGCAACCCGCAAGGTCAAGACCCAGGCAAAGTCGACGAGACCGGCAGCGTTTCGCACGGAGAAGACAGCGGCGAGAACACGCTGATCGTCGAGGCGGGCACGGGTACGGGGAAGACCTTTGCCTACCTCGTCCCCGCGATGCTCTGGGGCGGCAAGGTCGTCATTTCGACCGGTACGAAGCACTTGCAAGACCAGCTCTTCGCGCGCGACATTCCGACCGTCCGCGACGCACTCGCGGTACCGGTCAGCGTCGCCATGCTCAAGGGGCGCGCCAACTACCTGTGCCACTACTACCTGCAGCGTACCGCGGATAACGGGCGGCTGCCTTCGCGGCAGGAGACGGCCTATTTGCAGGACATCGTCCGCTTCGCGAAGATCACGAAGTCCGGCGACAAGGCGGAGCTCGCGAGCGTGCCGGAGACGGCTCAGGTCTGGTCGATGGTGACTTCCACGCGCGAAAACTGCCTCGGGCAGGAGTGTCCGAACTACAAGGACTGCTTCGTCATGCAGGCGCGCCGCGAGGCGCAGCAGGCCGATATCGTCGTCGTGAACCACCATCTATTTTTCGCCGACATCATGTTGCGCGATACCGGCATGGCCGAGCTGTTGCCGACAGCCAATACGATCGTCTTCGACGAAGCGCATCAATTGCCGGAAACGGCCACCTTGTTTTTCGGCGAAACGCTTTCCACGGCGCAATTGCTCGAGCTCGCGCGCGACACGGTCGCCGAAGGGCTCGTCCATGCGCGCGATGCCGTGGAATGGGTCAAGCTCGGCGCCGCGCTCGAGCGCGCAGCGCGCGACGTCCGGCTAACCTTCAGGGACGATTCGCTGCGAGTCTCGGCAGCCCAGCTCGGCGAGACCCATCCGCTTTATGCGGCGCTCGATGCACTGGATGCGGCGCTCGAGACGCTGGCTCAGGCGCTGGCTGCACAGGCCGAGCGCGCCGAATCGCTCGGTGCCTGCCTGCGGCGCGCCCGTGAATTGCAGGATCAATTGGCGCGCTGGATCGCTGCGCCGAGGCCTGCAGCCGACGCTGAACGAGCCGCTTCGGCGAGCCCTGAGCCGAGAGCCGCGTCCGAGAATACCGACGATCGTATTCACTGGGTCGAGGTGTTCTCGCACAGCGTTCAATTGCACGAGACCCCGCTTTCGGTTGCGCCCATTTTCGCGAAGCAGCGCGCAGGGGTACCGAGGGCATGGATCTTTACGTCGGCGACGCTTTCCGTACGCGGCGATTTCACCCACTATGCGGCGCAGATGGGTCTCGATGCCAAGCGCTCGATGACGTTGCCGAGTCCGTTCGACTACGGCACGCAAGGGCTGCTTTATGTACCGCGCAATTTGCCGCAACCGTCGTCGCCGGCGTTTACCGATGCCGTCTTCGATGCGGCGCTGCCAGCCATCGAAGCGGCCGGCGGGGGCGTCTTCGTGCTTTGCACGACGCTGCGCGCGGTCGATCGCATCGCGGCCAAGCTGCGCGACGTCATCGAGACACGTGGCTGGTCGACGCCGCTATTGACTCAGGGGGATGCGAGCCGTACGGAACTGCTCGACCGTTTCCGTGCGTACGGCAATGCGATTCTCGTGGGCAGTCAAAGCTTCTGGGAGGGCGTCGATGTGCGCGGCGACGCGCTGTCGCTCGTCGTCATCGATAAGTTGCCTTTCGCGCCACCCGACGACCCGGTGTTGTCGGCGAGGCTCGATGTCCTGACGAAGAAAGGTTTGAGCCCGTTCGCGGTCCATCAGGTACCGCAGGCCGTGATTACCCTGAAGCAAGGGGCGGGGCGGCTCATTCGGGCGGAAACCGATCGGGGCGTGTTGATGATCTGCGACACGCGCCTCGTCGAGAAGCCCTATGGCAAACGCATTTGGCAGAGCCTGCCGCCGTTCAAGCGGACGCGTGAAATCGAAGTCGTGCGGGAGTTCTTTGCCGAGCGAACGCAGGATGCCGTACGCGACGCCGAAGCGTCATAGCCCTGCCGGCATTGCCGGATCGCTCGGTTGCATTCATCCGATATACGCGGGGGGAGCGCGCCGCGTTGACGCGGCGGCGCTCGTTTCGTCCCCGCGTGAATCTCACCAGATCTGCCACCAGGCCTTCTTCGTACCCGGACGCGGGCGACCCGTGATGTAGGGGCTGTCGGGGAACGTTGCCGCCAGCACCCGGCGCGAATCTTCGGCGAGCTGCGGCTCATTGAGCTTGGTGTACGACAGCATCATCAAATGCAGCGCATCTTCGATCGCGGGCGCGTTCTTGTATTCCTTGATCGCCCGCTGAGCACGGTTGATCGAAGCGACATAGGCGCCGCGCCGGTAGTAGTAGTCGGCCGCATGGACTTCGTACGAGGCGAGCGCATTGACGATATAACGCATGCGCGCCGCCGCATCGGGGGCGTATTTGCTATCGGGATATTTGTCGACGACGATCTTGAACGCGTCATACGACTCGCGCAGCGATTTCGGATCGCGTTCGCTCATGTCCTGCCCGGAGAATCGTCCGAACAGGCCGAGATCGTCATTGAAGTGGATCATCCCTTTCAGGTAGTACGCGTACGCGATATCGGGATGATCGGGGTGCAGCTTGATGAAGCGGTCGATAGCCTGATCGGCCGCCGCCGCTTCGTTGTCCTTCCAGTTGCAGTACGCAACGTTGATCTGAGCTTGTTGCGCGAAGTGGCCGAACGGATCGCGGCCTTGCAGCGCTTCGAAGTATTTCGCGCACTTGCCCCAGTCGCCACCCGTGAGGGCGTCTTGCGCCTCCGAGTATAATTTGTTGTTCGACCAGGTCACCGTCTCGTCGGTCTTTTGGGGCAGGCCGTGGCAACCCGTCACGATCAATGCGGCAGCCGCCAGCGAGAGGCTCGCTGCCGCGGGCCGGGCGACGCGCCGGGCGGTGCTTTCGAGTGCGTGCCCGGCCGCGCGAATGGCCGATCGCATCATGGTGTTCGAGGCTTGCCGCATTTCTCCATGCTTCCTAGCTATCAGTCTCACTCAGTGACCCAGTTTTAATGACCCGCAAAAGTCCTTCAGGCGCCGAGCCCGGCTCCAAAGATCGAAGCGCCGATTATAGCCGAAGCATTGACCGCGCCGACGCCCGCGGCGGTGCGCTCACCGACGGCGATCGCACGCGGCCGATGGCAAGCGTCGCCGCGCCGGCCCCGCGCAGCGCCTGCGTGCCGGCCGCGCTTGCCGGCGAACGGCTCGATAAAGTGCTCGCCCGGGTATTCCCCGAGTTTTCCCGCAGCCGGTTGCAAACGTGGGTGGAGGCCGGTCGCGTACGCGTGAACGGAATGCCGTCGAAGGTGCGGCAAGCGGTGCCGCTCGATGCGGTGATCGAGCTCGAGCCCGATCTGCTGCCCGAGCAACTGGCTTTTGCGCCCGAGCCGCTCGAACTCGATATCGTCTACGAGGACGATGCGCTCGTCGTCATCGACAAACCGGCTGGCCTCGTCGTTCATCCGGCCGCCGGCAATTGGAGCGGCACGATCCTGAACGGATTGCTGCATCGCTACGGCGAGGCCGCGGCCGGGCTGCCCCGGGCGGGGATCGTGCACCGGCTCGACAAGGACACCTCGGGACTGATGGTCGTCGCGCGCACGCTCGAAGCGCAGACCGACCTCGTTCGCCAACTGCAGGCGCGCACGGTCAAGCGGCGTTACGTCGCGTTGGTCTGGGGCGCAACGCCGGAAGAAGGTACGATCGACGCGCCGATCGGACGCGATCCGCGCGAGCGTACGCGTATGGCCGTGGTTGCGGGTGCGGCGGGCAAGCCCGCGCGCACGCATTTTCGCCGCATCGACGAAACGCTCTGGAACCGACAGCCCATTTCCGCGGTGCATTGCGATCTCGAGACGGGGCGCACGCATCAGATTCGCGTGCATTGCGCGCATATCGGGCATCCGCTGCTGGGCGATCCGCTTTACGGCAACGCGCGCGGCAGGCGTTCGACCATTCCGTTGCCGGATGGTTTTGCGCGCCAGGCGCTGCATGCGTGGCGTCTCGGGCTCATTCATCCGGCAACAGGGCGCGCAATGCAGTGGCGCGCCGAAGTGCCGGCCGATATGGCGGAGCTCGCACGGGAACTGGGATTCGGTGCCGAGGCCGAGGTGCCGCTCGATGCAACGGACGCCGGATTCGACGAGGCCTGGCAAGCGGGCGAGTCCGGCACGTTCGAGTTCGATGACGCCGACGATGACCTCGAGTGAGGTCCCGCCATGCGTAATCGCTAACGAAAACGACAAGGGAAGGCTCAGAATGGATCGCGCGGAATTGACGCAGGCCGATTGCGTGGTGCCCTCGTGGCAAGTATCTCCGCGTGTCCGGGCACTCGTGACGACGCGCGCGGGCGGCGTCAGTCTGCCGCCCTATGGACGCTTCGCCGAAGGCGTCGAGCAGCCTGGCGGCCTGAACCTTGGGTTGCATACCGGCGACGATCCGGCGCGGGTCGCGGAAAATCGCGCGCGGCTCGCGACGCTGACCGGCGCGCGCGTGGCCTGGCTCGATCAGGTCCACGGCGATGCGGTGGCGAGCGCGCAGGACGCGGTGGCAGCGGCGCAGCCCTTGCGCGCCGATGCGTGCGTCACGGCTGCGACGGGGCTGGCGTGTACGGTGATGGTGGCCGATTGTTTGCCGGTGCTGCTTTGCGATTCGGCAGGCCGCGCGGTGGGTGCCGCACACGCGGGGTGGCGAGGTCTGGCGGCCGGTGTGGTCGAAAAGGCGGCTGAGCGCGTCGCGCAGCTGGCCGGGGTTCCCACGGCTTCGTTGCATGCCTGGCTCGGTCCGGCCATCGGCCCGCGGGCTTTCGAGGTTGGCGCCGAGGTGCGCGATGCGTTCATGCAGGGTGCCGGCGATGCCCGAGACGCGGAGGCCACGGTGCGAGCGTTCGTACCCCGCGAGAACGCGCCGGGCAAGTATTGGGCGGATCTTTATGCGTTGGCGCGCTTACGGCTGGCCCGGCTCGGTCTGGCGCAAGTGGGCGGCGGCGGGGCGTGCACGGTCACGGAGCGCGAACGGTTCTACTCGTTTCGCCGCGACGGCAGGACCGGGCGCATGGCCGCGCTGATCTGGCTTGCCGATTGAGCGGAACGGCTGCAGCAATGCGCTGCACAAAGATGTAGTGCACAAACGCCGCTGGCGGTCCGTGCGCTGGCGGACGCCCGGCGACGACCGGCAGCGGCCGACGCATGCAACGCCAAGCCGGGCCGAAGGCTCGGCCCGATCAATCGATATCGGGAAAACGATAATAAAAAACTTATCGCGGTGCGGCAAAATCGGCCCAAGCATTGACATATTTTGCGCCTGGGAGACAGAATGGCCGCTCGCAAGGGTGAGCGCATGAAGGTCATGAGGGTTCGCCCCGACCGCGCTTCACACCCGCCTTTCAACCAGTCTTCCGAGACTCACCGGTCATAAGCGGGTATGTCTGCATCAAAACGTCCATCAGCTTCCTCTCATCCCGATCCCTCCTCGACGAGCGAGCAGCAGGCCGGAACCGGCCCCGCCGAGGCCCAGCGAATGTTCGATGCATGGATGAACGCGTGGCGCGCGTTCGCCGAGAAGATGCCGCGGCCGGGCGTGGGCCCAGCGGGCGCGGCCATGAACGGCACCGCGATGCCGTTCCCGTTCATGATGCCGCCGATGCCTGGGGCGGCGCCCGGAATGGGCAGTGCGGCCGCGCCGGCATTCGATACGCTGAAGCTGCCTGTCGCTTCGGTGCCGCCTGAGCGATTGCAGCAACTGCAGGCCGACTATTCGCGCGAGTGCCTCGAACTCATGAAGCAATTCGGCGCGCCCGGTCTGGCCGCGCCCGAATTGCCCGATCGGCGCTTTTCGTCCGACGCATGGAAATCGTCGCCGGCGTTCGCGTACATGGCTGCCTGGTATTTGCTCAACGCACGCTATCTGCAGGAGCTTGCCGAGGCGCTCGATACCGATCCGAAGACCCGCGAGCGCATTCGCTTCGCAGTCCAGCAGTGGACCGCGGCCACCTCGCCGAGCAACTTTCTCGCGCTCAATCCCGAAGCGCAAAAGACGCTGCTCGAAAGCCACGGCGAGAGCCTTCGCCAGGGCGTGATGAACCTGTTGTCCGATCTGCGGCGCGGGAAGATCTCGCAAAGCGACGAATCGCGCTTCGTGGTCGGCAAGAACCTCGCCTCGACGGAAGGTGCCGTCATCTTCGAAAACGAGCTGATGCAGCTCATCCAGTACAAGCCGCGTACCGAAAGCGTTTTCGAGCGGCCGCTCTTGATGGTGCCGCCGTGCATCAACAAGTACTACATCCTCGATCTGCAGCCCGAGAGCTCGCTCGTGGCGCATGCGCTCGAGTGCGGACACCAGGTCTATATGATCTCGTGGCGCAATCCGGATACGACGCTCGCGGCAAAGACCTGGGACGACTACATGACGGACGGCGTGCTCGCCGCGATCGAGGTGGTGAAGGCCGTCAGCGGGCGCGAGCAGATCAACACGTTCGGTTTTTGCATCGGCGGGACGATGATTGCGTCAGCGCTCGCCGTGCTCGCGGCACGCGGCGAGCACCCTGCGGCGTCGATGACGCTGCTCACGGCGATGCTCGATTTCTGCGACACGGGCGTGCTCGATGTCTTCGTCGACGAAGCGCATGTGCGCATGCGCGAGCAGACGATCGGTGGGGCGAACGGCACGCCGCCGGGCCTCATGCGCGGCATCGAGTTTGCCAACGCATTCTCGTTTCTGCGGCCGAACGACCTGGTCTGGAACTATGTCGTCGATAACTATCTGAAGGGCCGCACGCCGACCTCGTTCGATCTGCTTTATTGGAACAGCGACTCGACGAATTTGCCGGGGCCGATGTATGTCTGGTACCTGCGCAACACGTATCTGGAAAACAAGATGCGCGAGCCCGGGGCGCTGACCGTTTGCGGCGAGGCGCTCGATCTGTCGCGCATCGACGTACCCACGTTCATCTACGGTTCGCGAGACGACCACATCGTGCCGTGGCGGACTGCTTATGCGTCCGCGCCGCTGCTCACCGGTCCGAAGCGGTTCGTGCTCGGTGCGTCGGGCCACATCGCCGGCGTCATCAATCCGCCCGCGAAGGGCAAGCGCAGCTACTGGGCGCATGAGACGAAGGAGCGCGAGCTCGATGCCGATCCCGATGCATGGCTCGGTGCCGCCGTCGAAAAGCCCGGTAGTTGGTGGCCGGAATGGATCTCCTGGCTCGATCAATACGGCGGCAAGAAAGTGAAGCCCCGTGCGCAGCTCGGCTCGGCCGGTTATCCGGTCATCGAGCCGGCGCCGGGGCGCTATGTGCAACAGCGCGACTGACGCGCACTCGACGACGGGTATCGCGTCATGTTCGGCGCGATCGTTTTCAACTGGACGAGGTGCGGTTCTTTGAGCCGCCTCGCTCGAAGGAGCTTCAAATGACAGACGTAGTGATCGTATCGGCTGCCCGCACGGCGGTCGGCAAATTCGGCGGCTCGTTGGCGCGCATCGCGGCACCGGAGCTCGGCGCAACGGTGATCCGCGCGGTGCTGGAGCGCGCGGGCGTGAAGCCGGAGCAGATCAGCGAAGTGATCATGGGGCAGGTGCTGACGGCTGGCTCGGGTCAAAACCCGGCGCGCCAGTCGCTCATCAAGGCGGGACTACCCTCCGCGGTGCCCGGCATGACGATCAACAAGGTCTGCGGCTCGGGACTCAAGGCGGTGATGCTCGCCGCCAACGCGGTCATCGCGGGCGACGCGGACATCGTCGTGGCCGGCGGCCAGGAAAACATGAGTGCCGCGCCGCATGTGCTGCCGGGCTCGCGCGACGGTTTTCGCATGGGCGATGCGAAGCTCGTGGATTCCATGATCGTCGACGGCCTCTGGGACGTGTATAACCAGTACCACATGGGTGTCACCGCGGAGAATGTCGCCAAGGAGCACGGGATCACGCGTGAGGAGCAGGACAAGTTCGCGGCGCTCTCGCAAAACAAGGCCGAGGCGGCCCAGAAGGCGGGTCGGTTCGACGACGAGATCGTGCCGGTCGACATCCCTCAGCGTAAGGGCGAGCCCGTGCGCTTCACGACCGACGAGTTCGTGCGTCACGGCGTCACGGCGGAGTCGCTCGCGGGCCTGAAGCCGGCGTTTTCGAAGGAAGGCACGGTGACGGCCGCGAATGCATCGGGCCTGAACGACGGCGCGGCCGCGGTGCTCGTCATGTCGGCCAAAAAAGCCGAGGCGCTCGGGCTCACGCCGCTTGCGCGCATCAAGGCCTATGCCAACGCGGGCGTGGATCCGAAGGTAATGGGCATGGGTCCGGTGCCGGCATCGCGCCGGTGCCTCGAGCGCGCCGGCTGGTCGGTCGGCGATCTCGACCTCATGGAGATCAACGAGGCATTCGCGGCTCAGGCGCTTGCGGTTCACAAGCAAATGGGCTGGGATACGTCGAAGATCAATGTGAACGGCGGTGCGATCGCGATCGGTCACCCGATCGGAGCGTCCGGCTGCCGTATTCTCGTCACGCTGCTGCACGAGATGAAAAAGCGTGATGCGAAGCGGGGCCTCGCGTCGCTGTGTATCGGCGGTGGAATGGGCGTCGCGCTGGCCGTCGAGCGAGTCTGACGCCGGGCGGCGTGAGCGCCGCCGGCGCGCCGCGCCTGGGCGGGCGGCGAAGACGAGGGGCTCGCATGGGCCCCGCAGAAAACGAAAATGGAGCGTGATTCATGAGTCAGCGAATTGCATACGTAACCGGCGGAATGGGTGGCATCGGCACCGGTATTTGTCAGCGCCTTCACAAACAGGGCTTCAAGGTGGTCGCCGGCTGCGGGCCGAACTCGCCGCGCCGCGTGACATGGCTCGAGCAGCAAAAGGCGCTCGGCTTCGAGTTCGTCGCCTCGGAGGGCAATGTCGGCGATTGGGAATCGACCAAGGATGCGTTCGACAAGGTCAAGGCCGAAGTCGGCGAAGTCGACATTCTCGTCAACAATGCGGGCATTACGCGCGATGTCGTGTTTCGCAAGATGACGCATGAAGACTGGACCGCGGTCATCGACACGAACCTCACGAGCCTTTTCAACGTGACGAAGCAGGTCATCGACGGAATGGTCGAGCGCGGATTCGGGCGTGTCATCAACATTTCGTCGGTCAACGGCCAGAAAGGGCAGTTCGGCCAGACCAACTATTCGACGGCGAAGGCCGGCATCCACGGCTTTACGATGGCGCTCGCGCAGGAAGTGGCGACCAAGGGCGTGACCGTCAATACGGTTTCGCCGGGCTATATCGGAACGGATATGGTCAAGTCGATTCGCTCGGACGTGCTCGAGAAGATCATTGCGACGATTCCCGTGCGCCGGCTGGGCACGCCGGACGAGATAGCGTCGATCGTGGCGTGGCTCGCATCGGACGAGTCCGGCTTTGCCACGGGTGCCGACTTCTCGTTGAATGGCGGTTTGCACATGGGCTGACGCGGGGGCGGCTGGCAGGCTTTCACGCCCCGGCCGTTTTTCGCATCAGAGCGTTTCGGTTTCGGGGGTCCGGCCTGCCCGCGTTGCGCGGGCAGGCGCGCGGGCGCCATTACAGCGCTGCGTTTGCGTTTGCGTTCATAAAGAAGGCGTACATGTCGACTACAAAGAAAACAGCCGAGCGATTCATCAAAAAATATCCGAACCGCCGGCTCTATGACACGGAGACGAGCACCTACATCACGTTGAGTGACGTGAAGCAACTCGTGCTCGAGCAGGAGGAGTTCAAGGTCATCGACGCCAAGACCAACGAAGATCTGACGCGCAGCATTTTGCTGCAGATCATCCTCGAGGAGGAAAGCGGCGGCGTACCGATGTTCTCGTCGTCGATGCTCTCGCAGATCATCCGTTTTTACGGGCATGCGATGCAGGGCATGATGGGGACCTACCTGGAAAAGAACATCCAGGCCTTCATCGACATCCAGAACAAGCTCACCGAGCAATCGAAGAATCTTTACGAAGGCAATGCGCTCAACCCCGAAGTCTGGTCCCAGTTCATGAACATGCAGGCGCCGATGATGCAGGGCATGATGACGAGCTACATCGAACAGTCGAAGAACATGTTCGTCCAGTTGCAAGAGCAGATGCAGAACCAGGCGAAGACCATGTTCAGCACGTTTCCGTTCAACAAGCCGGGCAGCGCCGGGCCCGAGCCCGAGAAAAAGTAACCCGCGCTCGACGCCCGAACGCCCGGCCAGCCTCAGCCCAGATGTCCCAGGAGCGCATCGGCGACGGCTTCGGGCGCTTCGCGCGGCGGAAAATGCCCGACTCCGTCGAGCACGATGCGTCGGTAGCCCCCTGTGAAATGGCGCTCCTGGCCGGCGGAAAGCTCCGGTTCGTCGCACCCGTCCGCGCCGCCCTGGATCATCAGCGTAGGTGTCGACAGCGTTTCGATTGCATGCAGCCGCAACCGTAGCGGCTCGTAATCGGGGTCGGTCAGGTCGCCCGTGCACCAGCGCGTGCGGTAGCCGTTGAGCGTGATTTCCGCCCAGTCGGGATTGTCGAAGGCGCGTGCGGTCGCCTCGAATTCCGCGTTGTCGAACCAGCCCGGCGGGGACCACGTTTCCCACTGGATCCGGGCGAAGCCTTTCGGGTCCCGTCGCACCGCGGCCGGGCCATCGTCGAGCGTCATGAACCATTGATACCAGAAGCGGCGCGCCTGAGCGAACGTGTCGGGCAGCTCGAAAGCGCCTTTCGGCTGAAAGGCCAGGGCGATAGCCGCGATACGCTTCACGCGTTCCGGAAGGAGCGCCGCGAGCGTGTAGGCCACGCGAGCGCCCCAATCGTGGCCGATCACATCGAAACGCGCGATACCGAGCGCGTCGGCCAGATCGATGGCGTCCTGTGCCAATGCGACGCCAGTGCCGTCGCGCATCGTGTCGTTGCGCAGGAAACGCGTCGCGCCGAACCCGCGTAATTCGGGCACGATGGTGCGCCATCCCGCGGCGTTGAGCCGCGGGGCGATGCCGAGCCAGGCGCGCGCCGAATCGGGCCAGCCGTGCAGCAGCAGAACCGGCGGACCGTCGGTCGGGCCCGTGTCCGTGTAGGCGATATCGAGTTTGGCGGTTCGAACGTGACGTGGATGATCGAGCATCGCTTTTCTCCGCGGAAAATCGTGCAGGATGGGGCGGGCCGGGGCCGCGCAGTTCAGAAAGGTTACCGCAGAGCGCGCATGAGTGCGCTGCGTCGGGCCGAGCCGGCGCCGGTGCGACGCGGTACAATACGCGGCTTTCCGTCATATCGGACAACGGGCCGGAACGCGCGTCGTTCGCAGCCTTTCCCCGCTACGCGCCATTCGTTCCTGTTATCGCTGGATCCATCACATGCCCCAGAGTTCTTCTCCCGTCGCGGCTATGCCTACGCCTGCGGCCCCCAAGGTCGGTTTCGTCTCGCTCGGCTGCCCGAAGGCCCTCGTCGACTCCGAGCAGATCATTACGCAGCTGCGGGCGGAGGGCTACGAGATTTCCGGCACCTACGACGGAGCCGATCTCGTAGTAGTCAACACCTGCGGTTTCATCGACGAGGCGGTGCAGGAAAGCCTCGACGCCATCGGCGAAGCGCTGACGGAAAACGGTAAGGTCATCGTGACCGGTTGCCTCGGCGCGAAAAAGAGCGCAAGCGGCTCGGGCCTGATAGAAGAGGTCCATCCGAAAGTCCTGGCCGTGACGGGGCCGCACGCGCTGGGCGAGGTCATGCAGGCGGTGCACAGCCATTTGCCGAAACCACACGATCCGTTCGTCGACCTCGTTCCGCCGGCCGGTATCAAGCTGACACCGCGGCACTATGCCTATCTGAAGATTTCCGAAGGCTGCAATCATCGCTGCAGCTTTTGCATCATCCCGTCGATGCGCGGCGACCTGGTCTCGCGTCCGGTCGCCGAAGTCATGCTCGAGGCGGAAAATCTCTTCAAGTCGGGAGTGAAGGAGCTGCTCGTCATCTCGCAGGACACGAGCGCCTACGGGGTCGACGTCAAATTCCGCACGGGCTTCTGGAACGGCCGCCCCCTCAAGACGCGCATGACCGAGCTCGTCGGCGCCCTCGGCGAATTGGCCGCACAGTACGGCGCCTGGGTGCGGCTGCACTACGTCTACCCGTACCCGCATGTCGACGAGATCATTCCGATGATGGCCGAGGGGCCATACCAAGGCCATTTGCTGCCCTACCTCGATGTGCCGTTCCAGCATGCCGATCCGCAGGTGCTCAAGCGCATGAAGCGCCCCGCCAACGCCGAGCGCACATTGGAGCGTGTGGCGGCCTGGCGACGCATGTGCCCCGATCTCACGATCCGCAGCACGTTCATCGCAGGATTCCCCGGCGAGACGGAAGCGCAATTCGAGACGCTCCTCGAATTCATTCGGGCCGCGGAGCTCGATCGCGTCGGCTGCTTCGCGTACTCTCCTGTCGAGGGTGCAAGTGCGAACGAGCTCGATGGCGCGCTGCCCGACGAAGTCCGCGAGGCGCGCCGCGCGCGTTTCATGGAAGTGGCCGAGGAAGTGTCGGCCAAGCGCATGACGCGCAAGGTCGGCAAGACGGTCAAGGTGCTCATCGACGAAGTTCATGCCGAAGGCGGGATCGGCCGTACGGCTGCCGACGCGCCGGAGATCGACGGCGTCGTCTACGTCGCGCCGGTTACGAAGGCGTCGAAGCGCTACAAGGTCGGCGAGTTCGTGTCGGTCCGGATCACGGGCGCCGACGGCCACGATCTATGGGGAGAGGTCTGAACGGCGGGTCCCCGCCGATCCCCGACATTCGCCGCACTTCGCTGCCTTGATGTATCGGCATCGTACCGACAACCTCGACTACGGAGACAGCAATGCAACGTGAAGTGGTGATAGTGAGCGGTGTACGCACGGCGATCGGCGATTTCGGCGGCAGCCTCAAGGACTTTGCGCCGACCGAGCTCGGCGCGCGCGTCGTCAAGGAAGCGCTTCGCCGTGCGGGAGTATCGGGCGAGGACGTTGGGCACGTCGTTTTCGGCAACGTGATTCAAACCGAGCCGAAGGACATGTATCTCGCGCGCGTGGCGGCGCTCAACGCCGGTGTGGCGCAGCATGCACCGGCCATGACGGTCAACCGGCTATGCGGTTCGGGCCTGCAGGCGATCGTATCCGCCGCGCAAAGCATCTTGCTCGGCGACGCCGAGATTGCCGTTGCAGGCGGCGCCGAGAGCATGAGCCGGGCGCCTTATATCGCGCCGGCCGCCCGCTTCGGACAGCGCATGGGCGACGCGCGCTTCGTCGACATGATGCTCGGCGCGCTGCACGATCCGTTCGAGTCGTTTCATATGGGTGTGACCGCCGAAAACGTGGCCCGCCGGTACGGCATCACGCGTGAAATGCAGGACGCGCTCGCGGTCGAATCGCACCGGCGCGCTTCGCGCGCCATCCGCGAAGGCTACTTCCGCGATCAAATCCTGCCCATCGCATCGCAGGGCAAGAAAGGCGAAACGATCTTCGATACGGACGAGCACGTTCGTCATGACACGTCGGCCGCCGATCTCGCGCGCCTGAGGCCCGTCTATCAGAAAGAGGGCGGAACGGTGACGGCCGGCAACGCATCGGGTATCAATGATGGCGCCGGCGCGCTCGTGCTGATGGAGCATGGTACGGCCAAGGCGCGCGGGATCGCGCCGCTCGCGCGGCTCGTCGCGTACGGGCACGCGGGTGTCGACCCCGCCTACATGGGCATCGGACCTGTGCCGGCCACACGCCAAGCGCTCGAGCGCGCCAGGCTGCAAGTGAGCGATCTCGATGTGATCGAAGCAAACGAGGCGTTCGCTGCACAGGCCTGCGCGGTATCGGCCGAGCTCGACTTCGATCCGGCCAAGGTCAACCCGAACGGCTCGGGCATTTCGCTCGGGCATCCGATCGGCGCAACCGGTGCCATCATCGCGGTCAAGACGATCTACGAACTGGCTCGCAGCGGCGGGCGCTACGGCCTCGCGACGATGTGCATCGGCGGCGGCCAGGGTATCGCCGCGATCTTCGAGCGGATTTGAAGGGCGAGGGGCCGCTTCTTTACTCTTCCAACATCAACCGAACATGACCGATTCGAAATCTAAGCGCGCGCCGCAAACGCGCGTCGTCCATCCCGACATCGAGCTCGCACCCGGCTTTGCGTCGTTCGCCGCGCCGGTCATGCGGGCGTCGACCGTCGTTTTTCCCGATCTGGCGGCCGTTCGCGCGGCCGATTGGCGCGACGAATCGCAATGGCGTTACGGGCTGCATGCCACGCCGACCTCGGCGGCGCTCGCCCAGCGCATTGCCGCGATCGAGGGCGGGCAGTACGCACTGCTGCAACCGTCGGGTCTGGCCGCCATTTCGAACGTCTACTTCGGGATCGTGAAGGCTGGAGACGACGTGCTCATTCCCGATAACGTCTATTCGCCCAATCGCGACCATGGAGAATGGCTCGCGCGCGATTTCGGCGTGACGGTCCGCTACTACGATCCGCTCGTGGGCGCAGGGATTGCCGATCTGATCCAGCCCAATACACGGCTCATCTGGATCGAGGCGCCGGGTTCGGTGACGATGGAAGTACCGGACGTGCGGGCGATCGTGTCGGCCGCGCGCGAGCGTAACGTCGTGACCGCCATCGACAACACCTACTCGGCGGGCCTCGCCTTCCGTCCATTGGAACTGGGCGTCGACATCTCGGTTCAAGCATTGACCAAGTATCAGTCGGGCGGCAGCGATGTGCTCATGGGGGCGACGATCACGATCGATCGCGACTTGCATTTGAAGCTCAAGCAAGCGCGCATGCGTCTCGGCGTCGGTGTTTCGGCCGACGACTGCTCGCTCGTTTTGCGCAGTCTGCCGAGCATGAAGGCGCGCTTCGAAACGCATGACCGCACGGCGCTTGCGCTGGCGCGCTGGCTCGAGACGCGAGGCGAGATCGCGGCAGTGCTGCATCCGGCCTTCGAGGATTGCCCGGGGCACGAGGTGTTCATGCGCGAGTTCACTGGCGCGGGCGGGCTGTTCTCGGTCGTCTTCGATGCGCGCTACAGCCCGGCGCAAATCGACGCGTTCGTCGAGGCACTCGAACTCTTTGCAATCGGCTGGAGTTGGGGCGGGGCGCACAGCCTCGCCATGCCCTACGACGTGGCGAAGATGCGGACTGCCTCGCAATGGCCGCATCGTGGCACGCTGGTACGCTTTTATGCAGGCCTGGAAGACGAGTTGGACCTTCGAGCCGACATCGAGCGGGCAATGGCGTCGGCTCTCGGCTGATAGTGGTATCGATGACGGGCGTGCGCCGTCATCGTCGCATCAGGGCGTGGGTTCGAGCAGGCGCAAGAGCCCATCGAGTCCCACGTGATTGAACGCCACGTCCGCCGCGGCACGCACGACAGGCTTGGCGCGAAACGCGACGGACAACCCCGCCTCCGCCATCATCTCCAGGTCGTTCGAGCCGTCGCCGAGGACGATCGCCCGCGAGGTGGGAATCCCGAGTTTGTCGCAGGTTTCCCGAACGGTCCGTGCCTTGACGCTCGCGTTCACGATTTCCCCGATCACCTTGCCCGTCAGCTTGCCGTCCACGATTTCGAGCGAATTGGCTCGTGTGAAATCGAGGCTCAGGCGTGATTTCAATCGATCGGTAAAAAAGGTGAACCCGCCCGAGACCAGCAACGTACGCATGCCCGCGGCCTGCGCCGCTGCAAGCATCGTTTGCGCGCCAGGAGAAAGCTGTAACCGTTGCGCATAAACCTGATCGAGCGCACTGGCATCGAGCCCCTCGAGCAGCGCTACGCGGGCGACCAGGCTTTCGTTGAAGTTCTTGATCTCGCCGCGCATCGCTGCCTCCGTGATGGCGGACACCTCGGCCTTCAGGCCGCAGAAATCGGCGATTTCGTCGATGCATTCGATCGTGATCAGCGTCGAATCCATATCCATGGCGACGAGCCCGAAATCGCGCCAGCCCAGGCCCGGCCGAACGAACGCATAATCGAGAGCGTGCGTTTCGCAGTAAGCCTCGATATCGCCGCGTTGAGCTTCGTCGGCCTCGACGATGCGCACGGCGCGGGCATCGATCGGCTCGGCGTGCTTGCCGTGGGCGAGAGCAACGAGCGGTTTGAGATGGGCGGCCGGGAGCGGCTCGGTGCTCTGGATGACGAGGTTCATGGCGATGCAAAGAGGGGAGTTGCCGGGCCGCGCGATGCGAGCCTTTCGAAAATCCGCCTATTGTAGCGGTAGCCGCGCGGCCGAGCATCACATTGCCGTCCAAGCTTAGCTGGGCGAGGAATACAAGCGGGACAAGCCCCGATCGCTTTCGTCCAACGATGTGCCGCAGTTGGCGTTAGACTGGCATCGCATCGTCCAGCGGTCACTGAAATCGCATCGTTGCATGACACGCCGTCGTGCGCAGCTCGAAAAGGAGGTGCCAGCATGAGTGTTCACCGCAGCTCGTTTATTGAATCGTCTGCCGCTTGGGCTCGCGTCGCCGTATGCGCCGCGGCTCTCTCGAGTGTCGCCGCATACGCCGCGCCGCCCATCACGGTGACGTCGAAGGCACCCGCCGACGGGCCGATCAAATACACGGTCAAGGTTGCGTCGAAGGTCTTCGGCAACGTTCAGGAAACGCGCACGATCAGCTCGGGGCAGACCGACGACTACAACTGGAAGACGGCACCGCCCGGCGGCGCCGTTGCAGTCCCGGAGAATTGTCCGAATCGTTCCGAGATGACGCTCGATCCCAACGGCGCGGCGATGCGCTCGCTCAGCATCCGGCTCGCGCCGGTCGTGGCGGCTGACGGTACGGCCACCATGCAGATGAGCGTGCAGGGCACGGCGCCCAAAGGCAAGGCTGCGATGAAGGCGGGGGGTAAGACGTTGCAGTGTCCGCAACTCGCGACCCTCAGTCAGATCGTGCGCTTCACGATGCCGACCAACGGCAGCGCGAAGATGATTGGCCTGAGCGACGGCTCCAAGGTGACCGTCTCGGCGCAACGCTGACGGCCCGCATAGGCCGCATCAGGCCGTCTCTCGCTCGCTCAGACGTGCGGCAAGAAACCGGTGCTCGGGGGAGAAAAGACGCCTGTACGTCAGCAGGACCGCGCCCAGGGTGCCGAGCGCGGATGCGGCTGCAATCAGAAACATGATGACGATTTGATACCGGACTGCCTGCAGCGGAGGTTGCCCCGCGAGCACTTGTCCGGTCATCATGCCGGGCAGGCTCACGACGCCGACTACGCTCATCTGGTTCAGCGTTGGGATCATGCCTGCGCGCACGGCCTCGCGGGCCGGCGCCCGCGCAGCCTCCCAGCGCGTCGCGCCGAGCGCCAGCGCCATTTCCACGCGATCGCGCCGCGCGGTCAATGCCTCCGTCATGCGCTCGATCGCGAGCGATACACCGGTCAGCGTATTGCCGAGAATCATGCCGAGGATCGGAATCGCATACTGCGGTGCATACCAGGGATGAATGCGGATCACGGCGAAAAGACCGATTGCCGCGACGAGCCAGGCGCTGAGCCAGATCGATACGACGCTGTCCACGCGCTGGCCGCGATAGCTGTGCGTGCCGCGGGATGCCCCCGCGAACCCGGCGACGAGCGTCATCAATGCCATGAGCGGCAAGACCACGTACCAGTGGTCGAATCGGAAGACCCAGCCGAGCACGTAACCGATCGCGAGCAACTGCACGACGGTCCGTATGGCCGCGAGCGCGAGCTTGCGACCCAAGCCGAGCGAGAGCGCGGCGGACACCGCGCCGTTGACGACGATGAGCAGCGTCGCGATGGCCACATCGGCGAGGCTCAACGCTTGAAGCGGGGCGTTCATCGATGGATCTCCTCACAGGCGTTCAAGCGCCCCGCCTGCATCGTGAGCCGGCTCGTGCCGACGCGGCCTGCCTGCGCCGGGTCGTGCGAGACCCACATCGACGCACGCGCGTGTTCGCCGGCCCAAAACCAGTCGTCGACGAGCGCCTCGACGGCCTGTGTCGTTTGGGGATCGAGCGAGGCGGTCGGTTCGTCGAGGAGCAGGACCTCGGGATCGAGCTGCAGGACACGGATCAATGCCGTGAGCTGGGCTTCGCCGCCGGAGAGTTCGCTCGCGCGTTTATCGAGAAAACCGACCGTGCGACCCGCGCGCTTGGCGAGGTATGCGGCTCGCGCGCGATCGAATCGCCGATCGCGGTACACGCCGAGCAGGTACGGGTAGCGCAGGTTGTCTTCGACGGTGCCGTCGACCAGGGCGGGCCGTTGCTTCACATAGGCGATGCTCGAGCGATAGCGCGGGATGGTTTTTCGGTCGACATCGCGGCCATGCCAGCAGATGCGCCCGGCCTCGAGCGGATCGAGCAGCGCCAGTGCGCGCAGCAAGACGCTTTTCCCGGCTCCAGATGGACCGGTTACCGCGATGCGCTCGCCGGCCGCCAATGCGAAGTCGGTCGAAAACAGCAATGTCTCCGCGGTGCGCGCATCGCGGCGAACGATGCCGAACGTCTGCACGAGGGGAAGGGCGGACATCGGAGAAAATTCGTCAAGTGGGGATGAAATGCGATGCGGACCGGCGCCGGTGCCGCCTGACCGCCATGCTGCTGCGACATGATAGACGATCGGATCGGCCAGCGCGGCCGCCGTTTTCGCGCGGCACACTCCTTGCTGAATTTCGGGTCATGATGGTCGCGCATCGGGCGGCTGCCGAGTTCGTCGCCGTTCGCGTACGCCGGAGTCCTTATGCCGATTCGATCCGTTCCGCGTACTGCCGGCAAGGTGCTTGCCTGGACACTTGCCGTTATCGTCGTGCTTATCGCCGTGCTTGCGGTGGCGCTCGTCACATTCGACTGGAACCGCGCGCGGCCGTGGGTGGACGATAAGGTTTCGCAAGCCATCGGCCGCCCGTTCGCGATCAACGGCGATCTGCGCGTCTCCTGGCATCGGCCTGCCAGCGAGCACGGATGGCGCGCGTGGGTGCCGTGGCCGCGATTTTCGGCCCATCGCGTGAGCATCGGCAATCCCGACTGGACACACGCGCCGCAGTTCGCAACGGCCGACGAGATTTCCTTCACGGTCGAGATGCTGCCGCTTCTCGCTCATACGATCTCGGTGCCGTCGATCGATCTCGTGAGCCCCTCGATCGACCTCGAGCGCCTGGCCGACGGGCGCGAGAACTGGACGTTCACGCTGCCCAAATCGAAGAATCCGACGCGCTGGACGGTACGCCTTGCCAATCTCGGCTTCTCGAAAGGCCAGATCGCGCTGAATGACGCGCTCAAGAAAATCGATCTCGCAATCGGTGTGGATACGCTGGGCAAACCGCTCGCGATAGGCGATGTGCTCAAGCAGCAAGAGGCGGCCTCGCGCGAAAGCGCAGCGCACACCGTTGGGCAGGGAGGCGCTCGCAAGCTGGCGGCGCAAAAGAAGGGTCCCGCGGTTGCGTCCGAAGCGTCGGCCGCGGCGGCGTCGGCAGCCTCCGCGGTGCCGACGAGCGAGGCGCAGGAAGTGTCGAAGCCCGCTCCCAATCCGCGCGATCTTTACGCGCTGGGATTTACGGCAAAGGGGCACTATCGGACGACCGCGGTCGAGGGCAGCGGCAAGCTGGGCAGCGTGCTGTCGCTGCGCGACGCGCATCGACCTTTCCCCTTGCAAGTCGATGTCAAGGTGGGCGACACGCGGCTCGCGCTCGTCGGAACGCTGACCGATCCGCTGCATCTGGCTGCGCTCGATGTGCGGCTGTGGTTGCAAGGCGCGAGTTTGTCGCACCTTTACCCGATCCTCGGCGTGACGCTACCGGACACGCCGCCTTACGCGACGGATGGGCGGCTCGCGGGGCACATCAGGACCGGCGACACGGTGCTGACCTATAGCGGCTTCACCGGACGCGTCGGCGAGAGCGATCTGGAAGGAACGCTGAGCTATAGCGGGCGCGACTCGCGGCCGCTGTTGACGGGCAACGTGGAGTCGCGTCTGCTGCGTTTCGCGGACCTCGCGCCCGTCGTGGGCGCAGATACGAACGCCAGCAAGGCGCGCCGCGGGGCGGCCGTGAAACAGCCGGCCGATCGGGCTTTGCCGGTCGAGTCGTTCAAGACCGACCGGTGGCATGCGATCGATGCCAACGTGACGTTCACGGGCAAACGCATCATCAGGAATCCCGATCTTCCCGTGACCGATCTCTATACGCACGTGCTGCTGAAAGGCGGCGCGCTGACATTCGCTCCGCTGCGTTTCGGCGTGGCCGGCGGCACGCTGGCGTCGGAGCTGCATCTGGATGGCAGTGCGGTCCCGCTGAAGGCCCGCATGTCGCTGTCGGCGCGCCATTTGAAGCTCAAGCAGTTGTTCCCGAAGCAAAAGAGCATGGAGTCGGCCTTGGGCGAGGTGAATGGCGATGCGGCGCTGTCGGCCACCGGCAATTCGCCGGCGGCGCTGGCTGCGACGATCGACGGGGAAACGAAAGTGCTCGTCACGGATGGGACCGTGAGCCAGTTGCTGATGGAAGAGGCGGGACTCAACGTCGCCAATATCGTCTATGAAAAGCTTTTCGGACACCGTAACGTCAATATCCGCTGCGGCGCGGCGGATTTCACGGCAACCAACGGCGTGCTCGAATCGAAGACTTTCGCCATCGACACGGACGACGCGTTGATCTCCATGAACGGTCACATCGATTTGCGCAACGAAACGATGGATCTCACGATTCATCCGCATACGAAGGGGTTGCGGGTGGTTTCGCTGCGTTCGCCGCTCTACGTGAAGGGTACGTTCAAACATCCCGACGTCGGCGTGAGCAAGGGGGCGCTGATCTTGCGCGCAGGCGCCGCAGTGGGGCTGGGGCTCATCAATCCGTTCGCCGCGCTGATCCCGCTCATCGCGCCGAGCCACAACAAGGACGTGCCGTGTGCCGCGCTGATGGCGAACATGCGGGAGGCCCCGAGCGCGCCGCCGCCCGGCGCGAAAACGGCCAGCCCGGCGCCACGTGCGGCCAGCGCACCCGGCGGCGCGGCGGTTCAACCGGAAGCGCAAGCGCAGCACGGTGGGTGATGTCGCCGAAACTTGTTAAAATTACGAGTTTTTCGTCGAACACCACTCTGAGGGCCTCGCCGTGCTGTCTACCGCCAATATCACCATGCAATTCGGGCCGAAGCCGCTCTTCGAGAACATCTCCGTCAAGTTCGGCGAAGGCAACCGGTACGGCCTCATTGGCGCGAACGGCTGCGGGAAATCGACGTTCATGAAGATATTGGGCAGCGATCTCGAGCCGAGCTCGGGCACCGTCATGCTCGAGCCGAACGTGCGGCTGGGCAAGCTGCGCCAGGATCAGTTCGCGTATGAGGAAATGCGCGTTCTCGATGTCGTCATGATGGGCCATACCGAAATGTGGGCCGCGATGACCGAACGCGATGCGATCTACGCCAACCCGGAGGCGACGGACGACGACTACATGCACGCGGCGGAGCTCGAGGCGAAGTTCGCCGAATATGGCGGCTACACCGCCGAAGCGCGGGCCGGCGAGCTGCTGCTCGGCATCGGCATTCATATCGACGATCACAACGGACCGATGAGCAACATCGCGCCGGGCTGGAAACTGCGCGTGCTGCTGGCGCAGGCGTTGTTTTCGAATCCGGACGTACTGCTGCTCGACGAGCCGACCAACAACCTCGACATCAATTCGATCCGCTGGCTCGAGAATGTGCTCAACGAGTACAACTCGACGATGATCATCATTTCGCACGATCGGCATTTCCTGAACCAGGTCTGCACCCATATGGCGGACATGGATTACGGCACGCTGAAGGTTTATCCCGGCAATTACGACGACTACATGCTGGCGTCGGCGCAAGCCCGCGAGCGGCAAGCGGCCGCGAATGCCAAGGCGAAGGAGCGCATTGCCGATCTGCAGGACTTCGTGCGGCGCTTTTCGGCCAACAAGTCGAAAGCTAGACAAGCCACGAGCCGCCTCAAGCAGATCGACAAGATCAAGATCGAGGAATTCAAACCGTCGTCACGGCAGAACCCGTTTATCCGCTTCGAGTACGAAAAGAAGCTGCACAACATCGCGGTGGTGGCCGAAGGCATCACAAAGCGCTACGACCGGACGATTTTCGAGAACTTCAGCATCAGCGTACAGCCCGCTGAACGTATCGCGATCATCGGCGAGAACGGCGCCGGCAAAACGACGTTGCTGCGCGCACTACATGGCAACCTGGCGCTCGACGGCGGTCGCGTCAAATGGGCCGAAAACGCCAATATCGGTTATATGCCTCAGGATACGTACGAGGAATTTCCGGACGACGTGACGCTGACCGAGTGGATCGATGCCTACCGTAAGGAGGGCGACGACGATCAAATGGTGCGCGGCACGCTCGGGCGGTTGCTTTTCAATGCGGATGACATCAGGAAGTCGGTAAAGGTGCTGTCGGGCGGTGAAAAGGGGCGCATGATCTGGGGCAAGCTGATGCTGGGCCGGCACAACGTGCTGCTGATGGACGAGCCGACGAACCATATGGATATGGAATCGATCGAATCGTTGCAGGTCGCACTCGATAAATTCGACGGCACGCTGATCTTCGTTTCACACGATCGGGAGTTCGTGAGCGGCCTTGCGAACCGCATCATCGAGGTGCGAACCGATGGCACGCTGTATGACTTCGGCGGCAATTACGAGGACTTCCTGGCCAGCCAGGGAGTCGAGTAACCGTTCGCGTACGCCTTTCGTGAGTGCCTCTCGCTCGAATGGCGTACGGACGTCGTCGCGACGCCGCCGCGCGTAAAATGCTCTGATCGCCTTGCGAGACGGAATTCGACATGAAAACGTACGAGCACCTGTATATCGGCGGCAAGTGGCTGAAGCCGTCGTCAAGCGGCACGATCGACGTAATCGATTCAGGCACCGAAGCGGTCATGGGCCGCATTCCCGAAGGCGCGGCGGCCGATGCCGAGGCGGCCGTCGAGGCTGCGAAGCTCGCGTTCGAATCATGGGCCGCCACGCCCGCCGTCACGCGGGCCGAGTATCTGCAAAAGATTGCCGATGGGCTCAAAGCCCGCACCGAGGAGCTCACGCAGCTGATCTGCGGCGAGGTCGGCATGCCCATCAAGCTCGTGCGCGCGATCCAGGTTGGCTCGCCCGTCTATCACTGGAACGCGTACGCGAAACTGGCTCGAGAATTCGCATTCGAAGAACGCGTGGGCAACTCGCTCGTGGTGCGCGAGCCGGTCGGCGTGGTCGCTGCCATCACCCCCTGGAACTATCCGCTCAACCAGATCACGCTCAAAGTGGCTGCGGCGCTTGCCGCAGGCTGCACCGTTGTCCTGAAACCCTCCGAAATCGCGCCCCTCAACGCATTCGTGCTGGCCGAAGTCATTCACGATGCAGGATTGCCGGCGGGCGTGTTCAATCTCGTGAGCGGCTACGGGGCGGTCGTCGGCGAGATCATCGCAAGCCATCCCTTCGTGGACATGGTCTCGTTTACGGGGTCCACGCGCGCGGGTAAGCGCGTAGCCGAACTCGCCGCGGCAACCGTGAAACGCGTCGCGCTCGAACTCGGCGGGAAATCGGCTTCGCTGATTCTCGACGATGCGGACTTTTCCACAGCCGTCAAGACTACCGTTTCCGACAGCTTCCTGAATGCCGGCCAGACCTGCTCCGCGCATACGCGCATGCTCGTGCCCGAGTCGCGCTACGAGGAGGTACGTGAACTCGCGAAGCGGGCGGCCGAAGCCTATGTGCCGGGCGACCCCCGTAGCGAAACGACGCGCCTGGGCGCGCTGGCTTCAGCTGCGCAACAGGCCCGTGTGCGCGCCTATATCGAGCGTGGCATGGAAGAGGGCGCGGAACTGGTGACGGGTGGCCCCGGCATGCCCGAAGGGTTGTCGAAAGGCTTTTTCGTCAAGCCGACCGTCTTCGGCCGCGTCCATCCGAAGGCGACCATCGCGCAGGAGGAAATCTTCGGCCCCGTACTCTCGATCCTGACTTACAAGGACGAGGAAGAGGCCGTTCGGATCGCCAACGATTCGCCCTACGGCCTTGCCGGCGCGGTCTGGGCGGGCGACGACGAGCGGGCGCATCGTGTTGCGCGGCGCATTCGGACGGGGCAGATCGACATCAATGGCGGCGACTGGAATATGCAAGCGCCTTTCGGGGGCTTCAAACAGTCGGGCTACGGTCGGGAAAACGGTACGTTCGGCCTCGAAGAGTACCTCGAATACAAGTCGCTGCAATTCAAGCAGCCGAAGCCGGCCGGCTGACTGGGCTGACCAGTCGGCATCCGCTCGGCGCGCAGTTCGTGCACGGCTCGCTCGGGCCGAGCCGGGCGAGCCTATAGCTTGTCGTACTGAAAGCGCATGGCGGTGCCTTCCTTCTCGATGCGCACCCAGACGGCACGCTTTTCCTCGTTGCTCATGAAAACCCAGTTCGAGACCTCGGTTGCCGTGCGTCCGCAGCCCTTGCAGATGTCGTCGAAAAGCGTAGAACACACGCCGATGCACGGGCTGTCCGGGACATCATGGAGATTGGAGGCCATTTGAAACCTTGGTAATAGACAGATCAGGCGCTATGGTAGCCCATACGCGCGGCACGCTTTTCCGTTCGCGCTGTCTCCCGAATGGGTATCGGAGGTCGCGGACAAGACCGGCCGAATGGCCGATCCGGTATTTTTTCCGCTGGACACCGCCGTGCAACGGGATAAAATTGCGCCCGTTTTCATCAGTCGCCGACGCCCGTCCATTCATGCGCAGCGGCGCGTCCAGCCGCTGTACCCTTTGCGCGACAGCCGGGCCGAATGCCGCGGTTTTTTTTTGGTCTTGCCTGGCGATTGATGATAGGTTTCGGGTTTTTCAGCGCGCGGCGCGTATCGCGCCGCGATATCGGAACGGGTTGGCACCGGCGCTGGCCGGATGGACCGGAGAGTGGAATGAAAAAACGGGTTCTGGGTGGACTGGCCGTGCTCGCGCTGTGCGCGGCACCGTGGACTGCGTCGCTCGCAAAAGACACGCAACTGAATGTCTATAACTGGTCCGACTACATCGCCAAGGACACGATCCCGAACTTCGAGAAACAAACCGGCATCAAGGTCAAATACGACAACTACGATAGCGACGACACGCTGCAAGCCAAGCTGCTCACGGGCAACTCGGGCTACGACATCGTCGTGCCGACGAGCAACTACGCCGGCAAACAGATCGCGGCCGGCATCTTCGCCCCGCTCGACAAATCGAAACTGCCGAACCTCAAGTATCTCGACCCGCAACTGATGGCGCTCGTGGCCGGCGCCGATCCGGGCAACAAGTATGTGGTGCCCTGGGCCTATGGCACGACGGGCCTTGGCTACAACGTCGACAAGGCAACCAAGATTCTCGGCAAAGTCCCGCTCGATAACTGGGACGTCCTCTTCAAGCCCGAGAACATTTCCAAACTCAAGGCGTGCGGCGTGTCGGTGCTCGATGCGCCGGATCAGGTCTTCGCGGCTGCGCTCCACTATATCGGCAAGGATCCGATGAGCACGAACCCGGCTGACTACCAGGCGGCGATGACCATGCTCAAGAAGATCCGCCCGTACATCACGCAGTTCAACTCGTCGGGCTATATCAACGATATGGTCGGCGGCGATATCTGCTTCGCCTACGGCTGGTCCGGTGACGTCGTGATCGCCAAGCATCGCGCGCAGGAGGCGAAGAAGCCTTACAAGATCGAGTACTACATTCCGAAGGGCGGGGCACCGATCTGGTTCGACGTGATGGCGATTCCGAAAGACGCGAAACACAAGGGAGCGGCGCTCGAGTGGATCAATTACATCGAAGATCCGAAGGTGCATGCCGCGATTACGAACGCGGTGTATTACCCGAGCGCCAATGCAGAAGCGCGCAAGTACGTGGACAAAAACATCGCCGACGATCCGGCGGTTTATCCGCCCGCCGATGTGGTCAAGACACTGTTCCTCTTGAAACCGTTGCCCGCCGATATCCAGCGTCTGCAAACGCGGCTCTGGACGGAGTTCAAGTCGGGCCGTTAAGAGAACATTTAGCCGGCATGTAATCTCGAAAGCCCCCGGACCGGAGCCGGGGGCTTTGTACGTCAAACGATTCGAATCAAGCGGAAGACCATGAGCGATCAGCCGAGCTCGCAGGCCCCAAGCGGCGCGCGGGCCCCATCGTCAGTAACGGCCTCGGCCGAGGACTTCGTCCAGATCGTGGATGTCGTCAAGAACTTCGGCGAGACCGTTGCCGTGCGCAACGTCAGCTTGTCGGTCGCGAAGGGCGAACTCTTTGCGCTACTCGGCAGTTCGGGGTGTGGCAAGTCGACGCTGCTGAGAATGCTGGCCGGGCTCGAGACCGTCACGTCGGGAAAGATCTTGATCGACGGCGAAGATCTGGCGCTGATGCCGCCGTACCGGCGCCCGGTCAACATGATGTTCCAGTCGTATGCGCTTTTTCCGCATATGACGGTCGAATCGAACGTCGCATTCGGTCTCAAGCAGGAGGGCGTGCCGAAGGCCGAATTGAAGGAGCGGGTGCAAGCGGCGCTCGATCTCGTTCAAATGGGCCGTTTCGCCAAGCGCAAGCCGCATCAGCTGTCGGGCGGCCAGCAACAGCGCGTGGCGCTCGCGCGCTCGCTCGTGAAACGGCCGAAGCTGCTGTTGCTGGATGAGCCGATGTCGGCGCTCGACAAGCAGATTCGCCAGCGCACGCAAATCGAGCTCGTCAATATCCTCGAGCGCGTTGGGGTGACCTGCATCATGGTCACGCACGATCAGGAGGAAGCGATGACGATGGCTGGCCGGCTCGCCGTCATGAGCGAGGGAAGGATCGTGCAACTGGGTACGCCCAACGAGGTCTACGAGTATCCCAATACGCGCTTTTCCGCGGAATTCATCGGGTCGACGAATCTTTTCGACGGGCACGTCGTCGAGGACGAGCCCGATCACATATTCGTCGAGACCTCCGAACTGCCGTGCCGGATGTACGTCAACCACGGCATTACAGGTCCGCTCGGCATGCCGGTCACCATTTCGGTGCGTCCCGAACGTGTCGCGCTCACGCGCAAACCGCCCGAGGGCGCCTACAACTGGGGGCGCGGCGTGGTGTCGAACATTGCTTATCTCGGCGGCTACTCGCTCTATCATGTGAAGCTCGATTCGGGCAAGACGGTCATCGCGAACGTCACGAGCCTCGCGCTTTCGGAGATCGATACGCCCACCTGGGGCGACGAGATCTACGTGCGCTGGAGCGCTTCGGCCGGGGTGGTGCTGACAGCATGAAAAACGCTCTGACTTCGTTGGCCGCATGGCCGGCGCGGCGCTTGCGGCTCACCGGCAGTACGGCGGTCGTCGCCGGGCCGTTCATCTGGCTGCTGCTTTTTTTCTTCGTGCCGTTTCTGCTCGTCGTCAAGATCAGCTTCGCGGAGCTGCAGCTCGGTATTCCGCCTTACTCCGAGCTCGTGGCGTTCAAGGAAGGTGTCATCCAGATATCGTTGAACATCGCGCATTACGCGTTTCTGTTCAGCGACAGCCTTTATTTCGCGACCTACGTCAACTCGGTGGTCGTAGCCGCGGTCACAACGCTGTTGTGCCTGCTGCTCGGCTACCCGATGGCGTATTACATCGCCCGCTCCGCCCCCGGGGCACGCAATCTGCTGATGATGGCCGTCATGCTGCCGTTCTGGACGTCGTTCCTGATTCGCGTCTACGCGTGGGTCGGCATTCTCAAGAACAACGGGCTGCTCAACAACTTTTTGATGACGATCGGCCTCATCCACACGCCGATCGAGCTTTATCGGACGAACGTCGCCGTCTATATCGGCATGGTCTATTCGTATCTGCCGTTTCTCGTGATGCCGCTCTATGCGCATCTCGTGAAGATGGATCTGACGCTGCTGGAGGCGGCATACGACCTTGGCGCGAAGCCATGGAGAGCGTTCGTCCAGATCACGCTGCCGCTATCGAAGAACGGCATCATCGCCGGATGCCTGCTCGTGTTCATCCCCGCGGTGGGCGAGTACGTGATCCCCGAGCTCCTCGGCGGCGCGAATACGTTGATGATCGGCCGCGTCATGTGGAACGAATTCTTCAATAACGCCGACTGGCCCATGGCATCGGCGGTGACCTGCGCGATGGTGCTGCTGCTTCTCGTTCCGATGGCGATGTTCCAGCACTATCAGGCCAAACAACTCGAAGCGCACCGATGATCAAACCGAATCGCACGTTGCAGCTGATCGCGCTCGGCATCGGCTTCGCGTTTCTTTACATTCCGATCCTGAGCCTCGTCGTCTATTCGTTCAACGAGTCTCAGCTCGTCACCGTCTGGACGCGTTTTTCGACGCGCTGGTACGCCGCGCTCGTACAGGATGACGAACTGATCGCGTCATTCTGGCTTTCGCTGCGCATTGCGTTGCTGACGGCATTCGCTTCGGTTTTCATCGGTACCTGGGCGGGCTTCGTACTGGCGCGCATGGGCCGCTTTCGCGGCTTCACGCTCTTTACCGGGATGATCAATGCGCCGCTCGTCATCCCCGAGGTCATTCAGGGCATTTCGCTGCTGTTGCTGTTCATCGAAATGGGCAAGTGGCTCGGTTGGCCCGAAGGGCGCGGTCTCGTCACGATCTGGATCGGCCATGTCATGCTCTGCATGTCCTATGTCGCCATCATCGTGCAGTCGCGCGTACGCGATCTGAACCCCTCGCTCGAAGAGGCGGCGCTCGACCTCGGCGCGACGCCGTTGAAGGTGTTTTTCACGATCACGCTGCCGCTCATCTCGCAGGCGCTCATGGCCGGCTGGCTGCTGTCGTTCACGCTCTCGATCGACGATCTCGTGCTGTCGGCATTTCTTTCGGGGCCCGGATCGACGACGCTGCCCCTCGTCGTTTTCTCGCGGGTCCGGCTCGGGCTCAATCCCGAAATGAACGCGCTCGCAACGCTTTTCATCGCCGTCGTCACGATCGGCGTGATCGTCATCAACTACTTCATGTCGAGGGCCGAGAGGCGGCGCCTCGAAGGCGTCGCCTGATCGGTGTGCGCCGGATTGCCCGGTTCGCGTGTCAGGAGCGCTCGTCCGCCGGCACTTCGCCCATTGCCTGGAAGAGGCTTGCGGTATCGGTCAGGCGCCGGCTGGTCGCGCGAATCGCATCGAGCTCCGCGTTCAGATATTGCTGTTCGCTCGCACGTTCGGCCGAGGGCGGTAACGCCCCGAGTCGGTGCCGCGCGGCAGTCTCCTCGAAGCCGGTGCGCGAGGCCCCGGCAGCCGTGTCCGCCGATGCGAGCGTTTCAGCATCATGCTCGAGTGCCGCGAGCGTGTCGGCTACGTTCTGGAAAGCCGAGAGCACGGTCGCTTTGTACTGCAGCACGGCTGCGTCGTAGTTGTCGATCGCGGCTCGGCGCTGCGCGCGCAGTGCCCCGCCGTGAAAAAGCGGCTGAGAAAGCCCGGCGCCGATGCTCCACACGGCGCCGGCGCCCGACAGCGCTTTGGCCCACGAGAAGCCGCTTTGCCCCATGCTTGCCGAGAGCGAAACGCTGGGGAACAGTTGCGCCGTTGCCACTCCGACATCCGCCGCGGCCGCCTTGAGTGTGGCGTCGGCGGCGCGGATGTCGGGACGCGAGCGCAACAGCTCGGACGGCAGCACCACGGGTACGCGCTCGGGCAACGCGAAGCTCTCCAGCGCCGGCACGGGGGGCGCGGCGTCGGGCGTGCGGCCCAACAGCACGGCGAGGGCATGCGCGGCCGCGGCGCGCTGTTGGCGCAACCCGGGCAAATTGGCCGCGAGCGACGCGGCGCTTTGCTTCGACGTCAGCGCCTGGGCATGCGAGACGGCGCCCAGCGCATAGCGGCGTTCATCCTCGCGCGCCGTGTCGTTGGCGAGTGCCACGAGCCGCTCCGTCACGGCGATTTGACGGTCGAGCGCGGCGACGTTGATGACGGAGCCGACGATATTGGCCGCAAGCGCACGCCGTGCCGCATCGAGCTGAAACGCCTGCTGGTTCACCCGCGCACGCAATTCCGCATTTGCGTAGCGCACGGCGCCGAAAAGATCGAACGTATAGCTCGCTTCCACCTGCCCCACGAACACGTTGTAGAGGACGGTATTCGGTCCGGCGGTGGGAATGCCGAGCGCCCGTTCGCGTGTTGCCTGTGCGCCGGCGTCAACGTGCGGCAGCAATGACGAACCGATCTGTGCGCGCAGTTGCTCGTGCGCGGCGGCGAGCGATTTTTCGGCTGCGGCAAGCGTCTGACTGTTGCGCAGACCCTCATCGACGAGCGCGTCGAGCGCATCCGAGCGATAAAGCCGCCACCATTGGGGCACCGGTTCAGCGCCCATCTCGAACTGCTGGGCAACACCGCCAGCCGTCGCCGTGCGCGGCGGTTGCGGTGCCGCGCCATATTGGGCGGGCGATGGCATCGCGGGCGGTGCGCCGTTCGGACCGAACGAACAGCCGGCCAGTGCGGATGCGATGGCCGCGGTGAGAACAACGCGACTCGAGGCGGAATTCATCGTCAGTTCCCCGTATGCTCAGTACCGGACGGCAGAGGATCGCGCTCGTCGCGCCGCACCCTGAACCACGCCGCGTAAAGCGCCGGCAAATAGAAAAGTGTCAGGATCGTCGCGCTCGTGATGCCGCCCATCAAGGCGGTGGCCATTGGCCCGAAAAAATTCGAGCGCAGCAGCGGAATCAGCGCGAGCACCGCGGCCGCCGCGGTCAGCGTGATCGGGCGGAAGCGGCGGACGGTGGCGCCGATAATGGCATCGACGCGCCGATGCCCGGCCGCGATATCCTGCTCGATCTGGTCGACGAGGATGACCGAGTTGCGCATGATGATGCCGAACATCGCAATGACCCCGAGCGTGGCCACGAAACCGAACGGCTTGCCGAACAGCAGCAGTGTCGCGACGACACCGATCAGTCCCAACGGCGCGGTCAGCACGACCATCAGGACGCGCGCGAAGCTCTGCAGCTGAATCATCAGCAGCGTCAATACGGCGATCGCCATCAGCGGCATTTGCGCGTTGATCGACGACTGGCCCTTCGCGCTTTCCTCCACCGATCCACCGACCTCGATCCGGTAGCCGAGCGGCAACCGGGCCCGTTCGGCACGCAGCGCGCGATCGATGGTGTTCGTGACGTCGATGCCCTGCGCGTTGCCGCGCACGTCGGCTTGGACAGTGATGGTCGGCTGACGGTCGCGCTCCCAGATGACGCCGTATTCGAGCGTCGCGCGCATATGGCCGAGCGACGCGAGCGGCACCGGTCCGTTCGGAGTCGGCATCGCGAGGCTCGTCAGCCTTGCGGGGTCGACGCGTTCGCTCTTGGGTGCGCGCAGCTCGACACCGATCAGCTTGTCGCGCTCGCGATACTGCGTGACGGTATAGCCCGAGAGCGTCATCGCAAGAAAATTCGATACGTCTTGCGACGTCACGCCGAGTTCATGCGCTTTCATCTGGTCGATCTCGAACGACAGAGACCGTTCCGCGGGCTCGTCCCAATCGAATTGAACATTGCGCGTGCGCGTGTCGGCACGGACCATGGAGGCGACCTTCTCGGCAATGGAGCGCACCGTCGCGATGTCATCGCCGCTCACGCGGAACTGGATCGGAAAGCCCACGGGCGGCCCGTTCTCGAGCCGCGACAAGCGCGTGCGCACGCCGGGGAATTGGTTTTCGAGCTGCGTATCGAGCCAGCGGGCGAGCTTCTCGCGGTCCTCGACGGATTTGGCAGTCACCACGAATTGCGCGAAGTTCGGCTGCTGCAGTTGTTGATCGAGCGGGAGATAAAAGCGCGGGGCACCCGTGCCGACGAAGTCCACCAAGTGGTCGATTTCAGGGCGCCCATCGAGCGTCTTCTCGAGGCGCTTGGCCTCGCGCAACGTCGCCTCGAACGACGCGCCTTCCGGCAGCCGCATATCGACGAGCAGCTCGGGGCGATCCGAACTCGGAAAGAATTGCTGCGGCACGAGCGAGAACCCGGCCAGCGCGATGACGAAGAGCAAGACGGTGATGCTCAGCACGATGGCGCGCCGCTCGACGCACCACGCGACCCAGACGGACAACCGGCGATAAAAGCGCGTGTCGTAGATATCCACGTGATGCGCGTCGTCCGCCGCGGCGCCGTCGCCGCCCGCGTCCGTGCCATGCGGGTTGCGCTTGCGCTCGGTCAGCAGGTGATAGCCGAGCAGCGGAATCAGCACCACGGCGGCGAACCACGATGCGATCAGCGCGATCGCCGAGACTTCGAAGATCGAGCGGGTATATTCGCCGGTACTCGATTTGGCGAGCGCGATCGGCAAGAAGCCCGAAACGGTGACGAGGGTACCCGTCAACATCGGAAATGCAGTGCTCGTATACGCGTACGCCGCGGAGCGCGTCCGATTCCAGCCCTGTTCGAGCTTCACGGCCATCATCTCGACGGCGATGATCGCATCGTCGACGAGCAGCCCGAGTGCCAGCACGAGCGTGCCGAGCGAAACCTTGTGCAGGCCGATATCGAAGAGGGACATGAACAGCGCCGTGACGGCCAGCACGATCGGAATCGAAATGGCGACCACCATCCCGGTTCGCAGACCCAGCGAGATCAGGCTCACGATCAACACGATCGCGACGGCTTCGCCGACCGCTTCCAGAAAGTCGTTCACCGAATGCGATACTGCATGCGGCATGCTCGATACCTCGGTGAGCTCGAGCCCGGCCGGCAGATGCATGCGCAACTCGTCGCGCTTGGCATCGAGCGCTTTTCCGAGGCGAATCACGTCGCCGCCCGGCTGCATCGTGATGCCGATGCCGAGTACCGCCTGGTGGTTGCCGCGCATCTGCGTCACGGGCGGGTCGTCGTAACCGCGCGTGATCTTGGCGATATCGCCGAGGCGGAACATGCGCTGGTTGATCGTGATGAGCGTATTGGCGAGCGCCTCGACATCGCGGAATTGTCCGCTCGGACGGACGAACACGCGGTCGACACCCGTCGTGACGGTGCCGGCCGGCGACACGGCGTTTTGTGCGTTGATGGCCTCGGCCAGCTGTTGTGGCGAGATGTTCAAACGCGTGAGCTGTGCGTTCGATATCTCGATGAAGACGTGCTGATCCGGGTCCCCGAAATAGTCGACTTTCGCCACGCCGGGCACGCGCAGCAGGACCGTGCGCAATTGATCGGCGTAGTCATGCAACTGGGCCGGCGTGAAGCCGTCGCCTTGGAGCGTATAGACGTTCGTGTAAACATCGCCGAACTCGTCATTGAAGAACGGGCCGACGGTCCCCGGAGGTAGCGTGGCGGCAATGTCGCCCACCTTCTTGCGAATCTGATACCACGTTTCCGGCACGTCCTTGACCGGAGCGGAGTCCTTCATCGTGAAAAAAATCATCGACTCGCCGGGGCGAGAGTAACTGCGCTGGAAGTCGACGTGCGGCTCTTCCTGCAGCTTGCGACCGATACGGTCTGTGATCTGCTCTTGCACCTGCCGAGCCGTCGCGCCGGGCCAGAGCGTACGAATCACCATCACGCGGAACGTGAACGGCGGATCTTCGGATTGTGCGAGCCGCGTGTAGGCGAGGATGCCTGCCAGCGTCGCGAGCGTGATGAGGAAGATCACGAGCGCCTGATGGCGAAGCGCCCATGCGGACAGATTGAAACGGTCTTCCTGCGGGGACGGGGCCGGCATCGATTGCGGCAGGCCGTCGGAATCGTTGGGGCGATCGACGCTCATGACGCAAAATCCTCGGGATGCAACGGCGCGACCGCGCGGACGTGTTCGCCCGCGCTGACGGCGTGGACGCCTTGCAGCACCACGCGCTCGCCATCGCGAAGTCCCGAGGCGACGGAGATCGTGCGTTCGTCGTAGCGCACGACTTGTATCGGACGAAGCTCGAGCGTATCGCTGCCCGCGCGCACGACCCACACGGCCGGCCGCTCGCCGATGTGAAAGAGCGCGGTGGCGGGCAGGGTGAACGGATGCGCGACCGACGTATCGCCGGACGTTTCGAACGCGACGTTCGCGGTCATGCCGAGCTTGAGCGCGGGCGTCGGCGCCTGCAGCGTGAGCTTGACGCGGTAAGTGCGGCTTTGCGGATCGGCGGCCGGCGAGACTTCGCGCACCCGTGCCGCAAACGTCTGGCCCGGCAAAGCCGGCAGACTCACCCGCGCCGTGTGGCCGACGGCAAGCGAGGGCAGCAAGCGTTCGGGCGCATCGCAGACGACATCGATCTCGCCGCTCCACGCCAGTTGGTAGACAGCCTGACCCACCGACACGTTTTGGCCCGTATCGGCGTTTTCAGCCGTGATAACGCCCGCATGATCGGCCGTGAGCGTGGCATATCGGAGCTGATCGGCAGCCAGCGCACGTTGGGCTTGCGCGGCATCGCGCTGCGCCGCGGCCGCCGCATAAGCGTCTTGCGTTTGTTCGAGCTGCGCGGGCGCGATGAGGTTTTCGTGCGCCTGGGCGCGATCGCGATCGAGCTGCTGTTTCGCATAGACGAGCCGGTGCTGCGCCGCGTCGAGCTGCGCTTGCGCGTTCGCGACGTTCTTTTGCACGTCCGCCGGATCCAGGCTCGCCAATACTTGCCCGGGCTTGACCGTATCGCCGAGACGCACGCGTCGCTCGACGATCTTGCCCGCGACGCGGAATGAAAGCGGCGTGCTGTACCGTGCCTGCACCTGGCCGGGCAGCGAGGCGACCGGTGCGCGACCGTCCGGATGCACCGCAATCGCCACGACGGGCTTGATCGGAGGCACGGCGGCTTCCCGCGGATGGCAGCCGGCGAGCGCCAGGGCGCAGCATACCGATGCCAGAACGCTATATCGGCGCGGGGACGAAGCGGCGCGACGCGACGACGCGCGCACGCCATTCGGCGCGCCATGATCGGAACGATCCACGAAGCCCTCGAAAGCAGATGAAAGGTGAAGAAAAAGCGCCGCAGCGTAAACCGCGCAAGCGCGGCCGGTCAGCCGCACCGGGGGAAAGTTGTCTCAAATTTGCGAGTGCATTCTAATACAGGTGTGTATTGGAATGCAAAGGCGGATTTTCCGGTCTGGCAGTGCTACACTGTGGGATATGAAACGAAAACGCCTGACCCGCGAGCAGAGCAAGGACCAGACGCGCGAGCGCTTGATCGACTCGGCGCGCACGATGTTTATCAAAAAGGGGTATGTCGCAACGAGCGTCGAGGACATCGCGTCGGCGGCCGGCTATACGCGTGGCGCCTTCTATTCGAACTTCGACGGCAAGTCCGAGTTGCTGATCGAACTGCTGCGCCGCGACCACGACCGGATGGATGCCGATTTCCAAGCGATCATGCAAGACGGCGGCACGAAAGCGGAGATCGAAACGCGCGTCATGACCTACTACAGCCAGATGATTCGGGACGACCGTTGCTTTCCGCTCTGGGTCGAGGCGAAACTGCTGGCGGGCCGCGACGCCAAATTCCGCGCCCGTTTCAACGCGTTTAGAAACGAGAAGCTCGAGCAGATCGCAGCGTACATCCGCGCTTTTTCGGAGCAGGTGGGCAGCGAGCTGCCGTTGCCGGCCGAAACGCTGGCGCTCGGGCTCGTGAGCCTTTGCGACGGCCTGCAGTTCTTTCGCATGTGCGATCCCCAGCAGTTCACCGATGAGATAACCGAATCGGTCCTCGCGGGCTTCTTCCAACGGGTCCTGGTTGGCTGAAAGCGCTTCGAGTCTGCAATATCGAGATATTTCTCAGAGATTTGCGCGTCGGCGATGACTAAAACTAGGCGAGTGAAAACGAGCGAATGCGCTCGCTTCGCCAACGTTAAAGGAGTCGACGATGGGACAAGAAGACAGGTATGAGGATGCCAGGCGACGACTGCGGCTGATGATGGAAGCCCGGACGCCCTCGCCACAAACCGGGAATCTGCATCGGGATCTCGAGATTCTGCAGGCGATGTTGCTTCTGCTCAAAGGCGCGCAAGACATTCGCGCGATGCAGTCCGGGTTGGGCACCAGCTACGAAGAATCCAAGCAGCTCGTCTATACCCTGATCGAGACGAAACCGAAGTTCACGCGAGCCAAAGCGGGCGCGCTCGCCGATACCGTTGGGCAGCTCGTGACCTCGGCCGTGCCGACGGCGATCAATGCAGCGGGACAGCTCGTCGCGAAAGCCACTGGCAGCGAGACGGTCGGCAAGGTCTTCGAAGGGGGCAAACAAGTCCACGATGTGACCGACGCCACCATCAGCGCGGTAGGAACGTTTGTCGCGGTTCAGCCGATGGTCAGCACCGTAATGAGCACGACCAACAGCTCGCTTGTGCAACAGTGCATGACGTGGTGGATGAGCGCCAACGCCGCTGCGAATGCGACAACGCTCGCAAACGGTTATCTCAGCGTTCTCAGCCATATCACGACCGTCATCTCGGTGCTCGTGACGGGCAGCAAGCTCGATCCCCTGCTGGCACTCCAGGACCGCTACCGCGGTACGTGCAGTTGCTGCGGCGAGGCGGCCAATATTGCGCAGGAATGGATGAAGGGGGCGTCGTCGTCGGCCGCCGGCCTGCATCCGCTCGTGGGGCTCCCGCTGGCGACTTACGGTGCGCTCGACAAAGGCGGCCACTATGTCGCAAAAAAGCTTGCTGCGAGGAAAGGCAAGGAACGCCACCGGGACGGGTACTACAGCGCTTGCGCGCTCTGGGGCGCCGCGCAGCCGAACCCGACGGAGCACGAGGTGTTCAAATACCGCTTCCCCCATGTCCTGGGCCAGGATGGCCGCTGCCCGATTGCCATGCTCATTCTCGCGACCTTGTTCGGACGAGGAAACCTTCCGGAAGGTGCGGCGAAGGCGGTTGCCGCGATCGTCTCGAACCGGGCGAGCGCAGTCGAGAAGATCAAAGGCCTGATAGGCTAGACGGCACCGGACATCGCCGGCCGGGGCGGCTCGCCGTCAAACGCTGACGCCGGGCCCGTAGTTGCTGCCGATCAGCCGCGTGACCGCATCGACGTCGGCGTAGTCCTGTTCAGGCAACCCGTCGAGAATCGCCAGCAGTTCATTGCTCGCGCCGACATCGCGAGCAATGTCGACGATCTCGTCCTTGTTCGCCGGAAAGGACACCGCATGCAGTACATCCGCGATCTGAAGATCGATGGGTTCGTCCGGGACCGCGGGTGTCGACATGATGAGCATGCTCCTTTGGCAGTATGGGGCGCCGCCCGCCGACATGCGGCGGCGGCTCTGTTGCGGCTCGATTGCGGTCCTCCGGGCTTCGGGGGCCGTCTTCAGGTTTGCGCCTGTCGCTCGTGCGGACCAAAGCGGGCCGCGAGGCCGTGCGGTTTCGGCAATTCGATGCGGCTCCAATGCTGGGGTCCCGGCCCGGTGCCGGCCAGCACATGCGGCGCGGGCGGTGCCACGGGCGGCGCGTTGATTCGCGCCGCGGCGAGCGCGGCGCGTGCCGTCAGGCTGTCGAGCGCCGCCGTATGGTTGGGTGCGGCGAAGCACGATGCCGAAAGCAATGCCATGGTCGTCAGTGTCGAGACTTTCATGACTCGACCTCCTTCTCGATGCGACATGCAGCCTTTGAGTCGTCTTCCGACCGGCAAACGCAGCATGCCGCGTGCCCGGGGCAGGGCGTGCCCTAGCGCAGCACTTCGAAGCGCGTCCAGGGCCACGAGGGCCTGTCGCGCATGTAACCGTTGAGCCAATTCCACTGTGGGTGGCGTTTCATGAACGCCTGTGCATCGAACGGGCGGCCGCAGGGATGCCCCCAGCGCGCCCAGAACGCGAGATCGCGCGCCATTTCGCTGTCGACGACTTTGCCATCGTTCGCCCCCAAGGATTGAACGGCCCGTGGTCGTGACCGGCGAAGCGCGCGTCGTCGAGTTCGAGATGCCCGCAGATGGTGCGCGAGCAAGGATTGTCGTCGCGGTCCAGATAGACATCGTGGTGATCGGCGATCATTTCCTTTGCGAGCTCGGCGTCGATCTTGCCGTGATGGATGTCGGCCAACTGCATGAAACGCAGGCGGCGCGCTCCGTTTTTACGAACGTCGGTATAGTCTTCGCCCTCGCCAATGCACTCCTGATTGCGAATCTTCAAATTCGTGGCGGTATTGCAACCACTATAGAAGCCGTCCTTGGTGCTTTCGAACCCGCGGGCGTGCAGCCCGAGTTCGAAACGAGCGATTTCGCCTGTTTTCAAATCGCCCAGCAACCAGCTGTTCGCATAGCCGCCGTTGTTCGACAGCGCGAACATGTCGCACCACTCGCCGATCGAATTGGCGTATTGCGTCGCACGCCGCGAACGGTAGAACTCCGGCGCGCCCGATGGGTTGTACCCGGCGAAGTTCGAGATCGTCGTTTCGGTCACCATGAGGCCGGCCGACGTCAGCCAGAAGTCCGTCAGACTCGAAATGCAGCCGGGCAGGCCCTGCATCAGAATGCGGTGTCCCGCGTCGGGGACGATATCGAATACCACGTTGAATGCATCGCCCGCCGCGTAGCGGTCCCACGAGTTGTGGGCCATGACGATGCGGCCATCGCGGGTTGCGCTGCCGGTCGCAATGAATGCGCTGCAGTGATGCCCCCGCCGGCCGCGCCAGGGCTTGATGCCGGCCGAGGGATCCCGTGCCGCCGCCTGGGTCGGCCACCAGCTTTGCAGCAGGTCCATATAGCCGTTCCATGCGAGCACGTCGGCGAACGGCAATTTTGCACCGTCGGCGATGCCCTGAATTTCGTCCAGGTATTCGGTATCGAGCTTGCGCGAAAACTGTTCGACGGCAGCACGCGTGAACGTTTCGAATTCTTCCCCGGTATCCCAGCGGGCGAGATATTTGGCGGTGCGGATCGCGTTGTGGATTTCCGCGGCCAACACTTTGCCGTGCTGCTCGCCACGGTCGTACGGCTCGCCTTCAATATGGACGAAAATCCATCCCGCGTGGTCGCGGCGCACGGCATCGAGGAACGGCTCGCTCATCTTCGCTCCGGATCGACGAATCGGCCGGGAGAACGCTCACCCGGTGCGTTGCGCACGGTACCGCGTCGTTGCCCAGCTTCCGTTTCATTGTAGAGAAATTGCCGAGCTTTGCCATCCGGGCCATCACGCGCGGCCCATGCTCCATCAGATTGCCGGATTCATCCGACGGTACGCGTCGAGCAAGGCGGTTTTGTAGACCGCCCCCATCAAGGTCGGCTCCTCCGCGCTCGCGACGACGGGCAGCCGTTCGCCCTGAAAGGCCAGAAAACGCTGCAATGCAACGCTGATCGGCATATCGGGCGTCAGCGTCGCAAATTCGGGCTGCAAATAATCGGCCGCGGTGCGCGACGCGGTGTCGCGCTTCTCGAGTAGATCGGAGGTGATGTGCTTCAGCGCGACCACGCCAAGGAAACGGCCCTCCGCATCGACGACGTAGAGGTACTTGACGGGATATTCGAGGAAGATTCGCGTCATCTCGCGCACGCTGGCAGTAAGCGGCACGACGGTATCCGCGGGCTGGATGAGCTCGCGCATCTGCGTTGCCCGCAGGCGCATCCGTTCTTGTTCGTCCGCGTGGCGGCGCAGCGTGATGTCGTACATCGATGCGTTGCCGATGGCACGGGCGACGAAATACGCCACGACGCAAGACAGCATCAGCGGCAACACGACCTGATAGCTGAGCGTCATCTCGAAGATCATGAGGATCGCCATCAGCGGCGCCTGCGTCGCACCGGCCAGAAACGCGCCCATGCCGACCATCGCGTAGGCGAACGCGCCCGAGGTGCCGTGCGGCCAAAGCGCATGTACGCCAAGTCCGAACAGCGAGCCCAGCGTCGCGCCGACGAACAGCGTCGGCGTGAATACGCCGCCGATCGCGCCGGAGCCCACCGTCGCCGCCGTGGCTACGAGCTTGCAGGCGAGGACGACGACGAGCGCCGTCCAGGTCCAGGGCGAGTGCAGAATCGAATTGACGACGCTGTACCCATTGCCCCAGACCTCCGGGACCCAGATGGAGATGAGCCCGACGACGAGTCCGCCGAGGGCGAGCCGCAACGGCAGGGATACGGGCAGCCTGCGAAACTGTGTGCGTGCGAGATCGATGAGCCGCAGGAACTGCGGCGCCGCCGCACCGCACAGAAAGCCCAGCGCAACGAAAAGCAGCACCTCGAGACCGGCGATGGGCGGGAATTCCGGCATTTCATAAGGCGGCCGATAGCCCGCGAACTCGCGCATCGTAATATTCGCGACGACGGAGGCCACCACCACGGGGCCGAAGTTCTCCATTGCGATCGACCCGAGTACGATCTCGGTGACGAAGAACGCGCCCGCGATCGGTGCGTTATACGCTGAAGTGATGCCGGCCGCCGCGCCGCAGGCGACGAGCAGACGCAAGCGCTGCGAATCGAAATGGACGAGGCGGCCGATGATCGAGCCGGCGAGGGCGGCCAACTGAACCATCGGGCCTTCCCGGCCGATCGAGCCGCCGAAGCCGATGGTGAAAAGCGCCGAAACGCTGCGCCACGCGCTCTGCCAGACCGGCACGACACCATCGCCGATCGCGATCGCTTCCATATAGTCCGAATTCGCCGGCCCGCTGGCCCGACGCTGCGAGAGCATCAGGATGCCGCCCGCGATCAGGCCGCCGGCCGCGGGCAGCCAGAGCCGCACGGTCCACGGCAGCGCGCGCGCCATTTCGACTAAGCCGCTGGCCCGCCCGGAGATCGCCCATTGGAGCAGATCGATGCAGCGCCGAAAGGCGATTGTGGCGAAGGCGCCGAGCAAACCCGTGGCGACGGCCCACAACAACATCGTATGGGCCTCGGACAGGCGAAACACGGCTTGAGCGCGGGTACGCAGGCGGAGCAGGAATGAAAGCACGTCGGCGGTGGCGGATTGCGTCGAGCGCAAGGATAGCATCGCCTTTTCGGCGCGCGCGTCGCCATTTCGCACCGCAGCCTTGTCGGAAGACGACATCGTCAGCGCACGTCCTTGTCGAGTTCGGGGTAATGCCTGAAGATGCCGGTCTCGTTGAACGGCAGGCGTCGTTCGGAGGCGAGATAAGCGGCGATGTTCGGGCGCTCGGCGACGGCGTCATGCAACGCGGCGAGGCCGGGATAGCGGGCGGAGAACCGCTTCATCGCACGTGGAAACGCGTAGCGCAGCCCCTCGATCAGCTGGAACATCGATAAATCGACGTAGGTCAGGCTGTCGCCCACCATATATCGGGCGCCGTTGGGGTTTTGTGCCAGAACGCGCTGGAAGTACCCCATGAACTTCGGCAGGCGGTGCTCGATGAAATCGGCCGCGCGGGCATGGGCGGCATCCTTTTGCTCCTCGTAATAGCGCCCGGTGGCAATCGGATGATGAGTATCGTGGACCTCGGTGACCATATCGGCGATCGTCAGTTGCAGGCCGTGCACGACATAGCGAAGTTCGTCCTTCGGCGCGAGATGAAGCTTCGGTCCGAGATAGAGCAGGATGTTGGCGGTGTGCGGCACGATCAGATCCCCGTCTTTGAGAAAAGGCGGGGCGAACGGAACTTGCGGCTCGGTTTTGCTCGACATGACCTCCAGCATGGCGCTCTCGCCATACCCATCCTCGGCACGGCCGCGGGCGACATCGATATAGGGCGCGCGCGACTCCTCGAGCGCCAGGCGGACGAACTCGCCGCGGCCTTGCAAGCCGTTCCAGTAATGCAGTTCATAAGCCATCGATTTCTCCTTTGAAACGAGCGGTGGCGCCAAGGCGCCGTCGCTTTGATCGCTCCGCGAGGCGGTTCGTTCAGCCCAGGTACCGTTGAACGCCCCAGGTGATGGCCAGTCCCGCGACGCTCAGCCATAGATAGAGGACGAGACCCGTTGCCAACGCACGCGGGCCGGCACGGCGGACGTGCACGAGTCGCGTTTCGATTCCGAGCGCGGTCATGGCCATCGTCAGTGCGAAGGTATCGAGCGCGTTGGCTGCCAGAACGACCCCATGCGGCAACGCATGCAGGGAATTGGCGAGCACGCAGGCCAGAAAGCCCAACGCGAACCAGGGGACCGCCAGCCTGGCCGCGCGCGGTCGATCGGCATGGGCGCGCGCGTCCGAGCGCATGAGCCAGGCACTGACCATGAGGAGAACGGGTACGAGCAGCATCACGCGCGTCATCTTGACGATCGTCGCCACATGCGTCGCCGCCGGGCTGACCTCGCTCGCAGCGCCGACTACTTGCGCGACTTCATGGATCGTACCGCCGAAATACAGCCCCACCCCGGTCGTATCGAGATGCAGCCAGCCCGCGCGGTACGCCAACGGATAAAGGAGCATGGAAAGCGTGCCGAACAGCACCACGCTCCCCACGGCAACGGCACTTTTTTCGGGCTTCGACTGCAGCGTCGATTCGAACGCGAGCACCGCGGCCGCCCCGCAAATCGCACTACCGGCGGCGGTCAGCATCGCGGTGTCGCGGTCGAGCTTGAATAGCCGCATACCGATCCAGGTTCCCACAGCGAGTGTGCTGAGCACCACCAGGACAGACACGGCGAGGCCAGGCAAGCCCACCTGAGCAATTTCCTGCAGGCTCACCCGTAGCCCGAAGAACGCAACCGCGATTCTCAGCAGGCGGCGTGCAGCGAAGTTGACTCCACTGGCCCACTGGGCAGGCATCCCGGCCCGCAGTGTGTTGCCGTAGATTGCGCCGGCCACGATGCCTACGATCAACGGACTCACGCCCAACGCGGCGAGCGACGGCAGAGCGGCAAGCCGTGTTACGGCGGCGGCGAACAGTGCAACGAAAAGGAGACCGTTCAGATGGCCCTGTTTGTCGGACCCCCCAGGCGTTGCGGCAGGAAAAGAAAATTGGGAGGAGTGAGACATCGAGGTGCCTTCAGCGGGAAGAGGAACAGGGTTTATGGTATTTCGACCATATCGATATGAAAAATTGTCATTTGCGACGTAATATATCGGCTGTACCGATATATGTCGCCAATGACCCCTGACCAACTGATAACCTTCGCCGCCGTTGCCGAGCATCTGAATATCAGCCATGCCGCGGGCGCACTTCATTTGTCGCAGCCCGCCGTCTCGGGCCAACTGAGGCAATTGCAGGACGAGTTCGGCGAGCCGCTTTACCGGCGGCACGGCAGGGGCGTACAGCTGACACCTGCCGGTCAGCAGCTTGCCCAGTACGCGCGGCACGTGAGCGACGCATACCGGCAGGCCCACGCTTATCGCGACGCATTGCGAGGTCTCGCGCGTGGGAGCCTGCGCGTGGGCGCGAGCACCACCCTTGCAAGCTATCTATTGCCGTACCTGATCGCCGCGTTTCAGCGACGTTTTCCGGATGTGACCGTGATGACGTCGGGCGGCAACACCGCCGACATCGTCGCCGCGCTGCAGACGCTCGACGTCGCAATGGTCGAGGGCCCGCCAGGGGCGGGCCTGCCGCCGGGAACCGGGCTTCGCGGCTGGGGCGAGGACGAGATCGTGGCCATCGTGCCGGCGGATCACCCGCTTGCCGGGTCGTCCGACGGGGCGGTTGGCACGGTCAGTTTCGGTGCGTTGAGCGCTTTTCCCATCGTGTTGCGTGAAGAGGGCTCCGGCGTGCGGCAGATCGTCGAGCAGGCATTCGCAGCGGCCAGCCTGCCGATGCACGTGGCGCTCAGGGTAGCGGGCGTCGAAGGTGTGAAAGAAGCGGTGCGGGCCGGCATGGGCGTCGGTTTCGTCTCGGCGCTGGCGATGCGCCACGAGGATGGGGCGTTACGAGCGCTTTCGCTGGCACCGCAGCCGCTGACACGTCGGTTTTCGATTCTCGTGCCGCATGAAGACGCCCGATCCCGTGTCGCCACGGCATTCATCGATATGTGTCTGTCGGACGTGACGCCCGGGGACAAGGGCTCTCGATAATGGTGGGCAATCCGGACGAGCGAGCCGATCGACGACCACTTCGCATATGCGTTCCGCTTTTCAGTTGCGCTCCTCCCATGTGGGCCGTAGCTGATACGTTTTAGTGATTTGTTCCAGCGGGATGCGTTTCCATAGCGGGGTGCGGGGGATTTATGTCAGATCGGCATATAGGCAGTTTGTCTTCTTACCATCGGGTCAGTGATCAAGCCGGGTGCGGCAGGGCTAACGACTCATCGCCGACACAGGCATTCACCCCGACCCCGGCACCTTACGCCTCTGGCCAGATACCGCGTCTTTTGGCGCCCCTCCATAGTCGTCCTCGTATCGACCGGGCGGTGCCGCGCGCCCACATGGCACGAGAAAGCGGCGGCACCGAGGAGCGAAACCTAACCCTGGTCACATGGAATATTGCCGGAGGACGGACCGTGCGTTCTCAGGCGGGTACGTTCGATTACGATGCTGAAGACTTGAGGTATTTCATCGATCAGATCGGCGAAATCGATCCAGATATCGCTTGCTTGCAGGAATCCCATATTTCCAACAGCACAGGATCGCTGGCAGAGAAAATGGCGGATGCGCTTGGCATGTCACACGTGAGCGAGGTGTCCATGCACCCTTCGCATATCGACTCTCGGCAGCAATTGGCGAATGCCATAATTTCCAAGCATCCGTTGAGCCAAGAGAGTTGGCGCTTGCCGGATCCGCAATTCCCGATTCATATCGATGGAAAGGAGGTCCGGCCCTTACCCCGGCACTTATTGCTGGCACGCTTGCACGAGTCGACAGTTTCGGTTGCTACCGTGCATACAAACCCCGATAAATTCCTGGGATTCGATTACGAGCAGGGCGTAGGCACTACACACGCTGCCGGCGTGGCGCAGTGCTTTGACGAATGTTTGCCGTCTAAGTCGCTACTGTTCGCCGGTGATTTGAATACGGATAATCCCGCTGTGTTTTCGAGTTTCGTTGAGCCGCGTCGCCTACGTGACGCACTGCCTGATGCTCCGACAGTGCCGTCGTGGGGCAGTAAGCCGGATCATATTCTTTATTCACCGGAGTTTCATGTGGCTGCATCGGGCATCGTCCGTACGGAAAAGGCGGACCATTACCTGTCGTGGGCGCAGTTTAAATATACCGAGACGAGACGCTCTCCTCCTGATGCGGTCACCGTGCCAAAGCAACACGACCGGACATCGTAATTGTCGCGCATCGGATATCAAGCGCCCCCGCAGCAAGCCGCGGGATATGAGCGGCGCTTTTCCAGGCAGCCGATTTCCCACCGGTCAATGCCGCGAGCGCAGCGCCCAATCCCGCGTCGCCACGGCGTTCATCGATATGTGCCTGTCCGAAGCGACGCCCGGAGCTAAGGGCTTTCCATAATGGCGAGAAACCCGGGTGTGCGAGCATCATTCGCAAGTCGGGCCGTCGGTGCCCGTTTTTTTGGATTGCTGGTGGAACCGGTTCCAAACGATCGCGCAACGCGTCAAATGGGTGTCCGATGACTGAGATCGTGATCGTTGCGAATGCGTTCGGTGCGGATCCGGTCTGGCGCAGCGGACATTCCCCCTGGCTGGGCGTCGCGGCGGACGCAGGTGCTCACGGCTTCGAAGTGCGGCGGGAGCTTTTTGCGAGCGACGCCGATGCCAGTCACGAAGCGCTCGCCAGGCTGGGCGCCGAGGCGCGCAAACGTGGCCTGTGGTGCGTCTACTCGACGCCGGCGTGCCTGTATATCGAAGGGCGGCTCGACCACCACGCGTTGGCGACGGCGCAGGCCGAGGCGGACGCGCTGGGGCCCGATACTTCAAACTGCAGCTGGGCACATTCACCGGGCGGGCGAATGCCGCCGCCATTGCGCGCATCTGCGCTCAGGGGCGCGCGCGCCTTCTCGTCGAGAACGGTCAACGCGCAATCGACGACACACTCGCGCGCTTCGTGGCATTGTTCGATGCTCTCGCTGAAGAGGGGGCACCCGATGTACTCGGCATGACCTTCGACATCGGCAACTGGCAGTGGGCTGGCGAAGCACCGCTCGCGGCGGCCCAGGCCCTCGCCGAACATGTCGAGTACATCCATTGCAAAGGGGTCACGGGAAGTGGAGCGCGCCGTTTTGCGTGCGCGCCCGCGGCCGACGATCCGTTTTTCCCCTCGATTTTCGCGATCCTGCCGCGGCGCGTGCCGCGAGCGATCGAATTTCCGCTCGCCGAGCAAGGCGTGGCCGACGACGCGCGCCGACGCGTTGCATGGTTGGCCGCGACCTAAACACAGTCATGACCTGGGAGTCTTCGATGTCCTTTTCTCTCGATGTCCTCACCTACGGCGAAGCGATGGCGCTTTTCGTCGCGGATGAGCCGGGGCCGCTCGCGGAGGTGAACCGGTTCACGAAGCGAATCGCCGGGGCGGATCTGAACGTGGCCATCGGCCTGGCCCGGCTCGGCTTCAAGGTAGGCTGGATGAGCCGCGTCGGCGACGATTCTTTCGGCCGCTATGTGCTCGATACCCTCGCCAAGGAGGGCATCGACGCGGGCCGCGTGAGCGTGGACGGACGGTACCCGACCGGATTCCAATTGAAATCGAAGCAGGATGACGGCCGCGATCCGGCTGTCGAATATTTCCGCAGGGGATCGGCCGCGAGCCACGTGTCGATCGACGACTATTCGCCCGAGTACGCGTTGGCGGCACGGCATTTGCACTTGACGGGCGTCGCGCCCGCCATTTCCGCCTCGTCGCACGAACTTGCGTTTCACCTCGCACGCGAAATGCGGGAGGCGGGCAAGTCGATCTCGTTCGATCCGAATCTGCGGCCGACGTTGTGGCCCTCCCGCGAAGCCATGGTGACATCGCTGAACCGGCTCGCCACGCTTGCCGACTGGGTGCTGCCGGGCCTCGAGGAGGGCACGGTTCTGACGGGCTTCACGAAACCCGAAGACATTGCGGCCTGTTACCTCGATGCGGGCGCGCGCGGCGTCGTCGTCAAGCTGGGCGCGCGCGGCGCCTATTACCGCACTGCCGAATCGTCGGGGTACGCCGCGGCCGCACCGGTGGCGCAAGTCGTCGATACCGTCGGCGCGGGCGACGGGTTCGCCGTGGGCGTCATCAGTGCGTTGCTCGAAGGCCGGGCGTTGCCGGAAGCGGTGGCGCGCGGAAATTGCATCGGTGCGCTGGCGGTCCAGGTGATCGGCGATTCGGAAGGATTTCCGACGCGCGGCGAGCTCGACCGGATCGAACGGATCGCTGCCCCCGCATGACGTAACGAAGGCTCGGCGCGCCCCGCGCCAAGCCTGTTCACATGGAGGAGACACCTATGCCCGCAAACCTGGCCCCCCGCCGCTGGTGGGCGATCATGCCGATCGTCTTCATCACCTACAGCCTCGCTTATCTCGATCGCGCGAACTACGGCTTCGCGTCGGCCGCCGGCATCAACAAGGATCTCGGCGTCAGCGCGGGATTGTCTTCGCTGATCGGCGCGCTCTTTTTTCTCGGCTATTTTTTCTTCCAGATTCCGGGCGCCATCTATGCCGAGCGGCGTAGCGTGCGCAAGCTCGTTTTCGTCAGCCTGATTCTGTGGGGCGCGTGCGCGGCGCTGACCGGTGTCGTCGCCAACGTTCCTTCGCTCATCGCCATTCGCTTCCTGCTCGGTGTCGTCGAAGCCGCGGTCATGCCGGCCATGCTGATCTTCATCAGCAACTGGTTCACGCGGGCCGAGCGATCGCGCGCCAACACGTTCCTCATCCTCGGCAATCCCGTCACGGTGCTCTGGATGTCGGTCGTATCGGGCTACCTCGTGCATGCGTTCGGGTGGCGCGAAATGTTCATCGCGGAGGGCTTTCCCGCCGTTATCTGGGCGTTTTGCTGGTGGGCGCTTGCGCGCGACACCCCGCGCGAGGTGAAGTGGCTGAGCGCCGAAGACAAGCGCCGCATCGACGCGGCGCTCGCGGCCGAGCAAGCGACGATCAAACCCGTGCGCAATTACGCCGAAGCGTTTCGCTCGCCCGCCGTCGTCAAGCTCTGCGCGCAGTATTTCTGCTGGAGCATCGGCGTCTACGGATTCGTCCTTTGGCTGCCGTCGATCCTGAAGAACGGCTCGGCACTCGGCATGGTGGCAACGGGCTGGCTGTCGGCGCTGCCGTATCTGATGGCGACCATCGCGATGCTCGTCGTTTCGTGGGCATCGGACAAGCTGCGCGTGCGCAAGGCGTTCGTGTGGCCGAGCCTGCTCATCGGCGCAGCGGCGTTCGCGGCATCCTACGCGCTCGGCAGCACGCATTTCTGGCTCTCGTATGCGATGCTCGTCATCGCGGGCGCGGCGATGTATGCGCCCTATGGGCCGTTTTTCGCCATCGTTCCCGAACTGCTGCCGAAGAACGTGGCGGGTGGCGCGATGGCTCTCATCAACAGCATGGGCGCGCTCGGCTCGTTCGTCGGCTCGTATTTCGTCGGCTATCTGAATGGTGCGACTGGCTCGCCGGCTGCGTCGTATGCCTTCATGAGCGCGGCGCTCGTCGCGTCGGTCCTGCTGACACTTGCGGTCAAGGCTCAGCCTGAAGCCAGCGCAGCGCTTGGCGCACATGCACATGCGTCGGGAAAGTGAACCGATGAAACCTCGTGTCGTCGTTTATAAGCCATTGCCTGCGGATGTGCTCGCCAGGTTGCGCGAGCGCGCCGAGGTCGAACTCTTCGATCCAGCCGCGTTTGCGAGCGCCGAGGCGCGCGCCTCGGCGCTCGCGGACGCGCTGGCTGCCGCCGACGGCGCCGTGGGTGCAAGCGTGCCGATCACGCCCGCAATGCTCGAGGGCGCGAAGCGGCTGCGCGTGTTGTCCACGATCTCAGTCGGCATCGACCACTTCGATGTGCCCGATCTGAACCGGCGCGGCATCGTCCTTGCGCATACGCCCGACGTGCTGACCGAGTCGACGGCCGATACCGTATTCGCGCTGATTCTTGCGACGGCACGACGCGTCGTCGAACTCGCGGAGTGGGTCAAGGCCGGACACTGGCGCGGTAGCGTCGGGCCGCAGCAATACGGCGTCGAGGTCCAGGGGAAGACGGTCGGCATCGTCGGGCTCGGGCGCATCGGCTCGGCTGTCGCACGCCGCGCTGCGCTCGGTTTCAATATGCGCGTGCTTTATGCCAATCGGCATCCCAACCAGGCGGCCGAGCAGGCATTCGGTGCGCGCCGCGCGGAACTCGATACGCTGCTGGGCGAGGCGGATTTCGTTTGTCTGCAAACGCCGCTCACAGCTGAAACGGAGGGGCTCATCGGTGCGCGAGAGCTCGCCGCCATGAAGCGCAGTGCAATTCTTATCAACGCATCGCGTGGGCCCATCGTCGACGAACGCGCGTTGATCGAGGCACTACGGAACGGCACGATCGCCGGTGCCGGGCTCGACGTCTTCGAGCACGAACCGCTCGCCGCGGACTCGCCGCTGTTGCGCATGCCGCAGGTCGTCGCGCTGCCGCACATCGGCTCGGCTACACACGAGACGCGCCACGCGATGGCTTCCTGCGCGGTACAAAATCTTCTCGATGCGCTCGACGGCAAACTCGTCGGTAACGTTGCCAACCGCGAGGTTCTTGGGCGGCAAGTGCGATGAGATGCGAACGCACCTCCTAGATTGCGTAGGTGAATCGGCGGCGTGACGGGTGGTGCGGCGTGCCTTGCTGCGCTATGATGCGGCCACCGTACGAGTCGGGAAGCGCGCCACGGCGCGCTTTTTTTGCGACGCGAGGCAGCGCGTCGGATGCCGCGCCGCAGCGGCACCCGCGCCAGTCCTACGCAGAGCACTGACTCGTCCCTTTGGCGATCGCCACTGTTTCCCACGAGGAGATTTTCGTTGGCACTTGCATTCGAGCACGCATTTCGCGGAGGAGAGGACGCGCGATGAACGTTCGGCCTTCTGGGGTACCGCGTCGCGCGACGATCAGCGATGTCGCGCGCGAAGCCGGCACGGGCAAGACCAGCGTCTCGCGATTCCTGAACGGCGAGACGAATGTCCTCTCCGCCGAGTTGCGCTCACGTATCGAAACCGCGATCAAGCGCCTCGACTATCGGCCCAACCAGATGGCGCGCGGGCTGAAACGCGGGCGCAATCGGCTGATCGGCATGCTCGTCGCCGATATCACGAATCCTTACACCGTCGAGGTGTTGCGCGGCGTCGAGGCCGCGTGTCACGCACTCGGACTGATGCCGCTCGTATGTAACGCGGCAAACGAACTCGAGATGGAGCGGCGCTACGTACAGTTGATGACGACATATCGCGTCGAAGGCGTGATCGTCAACGCGCTCGGTGTCAGCGAAGAGACGCTACAGCCGATTCACGCCGAAGGCACGCCGGCAGTGCTCGTCGATCGTACCGTCGAAGGGGTCGCGGCCGATATGGTCGGCCTCGACAACGATGCCGCGGTGCGCCTGGGCATGCAGCATCTGTTCGAGCAGGGTTTCGACGATATCTGCTTTGTCGTCCAGCCCTATGAGCGCATCAGCTCGCGCCGCCTGCGCGAAGCAGCGTTCAGGGCCGCACTCGCGCAAGCGAAGCACCCCGTCATGGGACGTACGATCGTGGCCGACCTCGGCGATACGCACGCGGTGAATCGAGCCTATGCCGAGATCGATGCGCATCTGGCCGACGCTTCGGCCGAAGGGCGCAAGCGAGTGGCCTTGTTCGCGGCCAATGGCCCGGTTGCGCTTTCCTTGGCGCTGCATCTGCATGCGCGCTACGGCGTACACTGGCAAGAGCACGCAGCGCTGATTGCGATCGACGATTCGGAGTGGGCCGAGCTCGTCGGCGTCACGACGATCCGTCAGCCGACTTATGCGATCGGCTACCGGGCCGTCGAGTTTTTACATGAGCGCATAGAAGGTGGGACCGATCCGGTACGCGAAGCGATGCTGCCGGGCGAACTGATCGCGCGGTCGTCCACCGGGCCACTGTGACCGGTATGGCAGGTTCGCCGCGCGCGGCGAGCTTCAGGGCATCCGCAGGCGCATACGCGTCGTCGACATGAAAGAGAGAGTGCCCAACGATGGAAGCTTATCGCTACGAATGTGCGAACGCGCACTTGGAAGCGCTCGCGCGCGTCATCAGCGACCTCTTTCCCGAGCAGACAGTGTTTTCGGATCGGCCGGCGGAGAGCGGCACGCCCGGACTTGCCGTTCAATGGGTCGCGATGCGCTTCGGGGCGACCGCGCGGCGCATGACGTTGACCGTCCGTCTCTCCGCGCCCGCCTATGCGCGCTACGTAGCACTGCCGGCGCGGATGCGCTCGCGCAGTTTTGCGGTCCTGCGCGCCTATGTCGAAGCGGCGCTGGGCTCGCTGGAAGAGCAGTATGCCAACGGTGAGGCCGTGCCACGCGAGGTCGATATCGAATTGGGAGACGAATTCGCATGAGCCGCGGCCATGATGGACACGCCGTGGGAACGGCTCGTCAATCGGCTCGACGGTAGACGGCCGCGAAACGTTGAGCCTTCACGACGCCGTAGTCACCGGGCGCGTACTGCATGAGCCAATCTCCAGCGGCACCGGTGAGCGTGTCGCCATTGGCCGTGCGCGCGATCGAAAACGGTTGCGTCATTCGCTTCGCGAGCACGACGACCGGCCGATTGCGGTAGGCACCCGCTTCACCGTGGGCGACGCCCGCGGCGGCAGGGAGATATTTGGCATCGAAGCGCGCGCGCTCGACGACCCATCTGGCGCCGCCCGTTCCGGTGACGAGCGCGTCGCCGGGCTCGTAACGATTGGGGCCTTCGAGGCTCATCAACGTGCCGGGGCTCTGCGCGAAGGCAACACTGACGGTCTCGTCCTTCACGTATCGATCCGCGGCGGGATCGCGGCTCAAATCGACATCTTTCAGTTCGTTCATCGAAGCGGCGTCAAGACAAAGGCGTGAGCGTAGCCCGAAGCCGGCCATCGCGCACGCCTTTTCAGCGCAAGCGCTATTGCTGCGAAGGCTTCGGCATTTTCGGGATGGGCGCGCCGCGGTGCTTGTGCCGGCCCATATTCTCCCGGAAGGTGGTATCGGCCAGCTTCTTCTGTTCTGCCGAGAGGCTCGAGTAAAGCGGCTCGAATGCCGCCGCGAGCTTCTTCGCGCCATCGGCATGCGCCTGCGTGAGCTGTGCGTATTCGTGCATGTTGTCCAGCGCCGTCTCGGATTCGATGCCCTTCATGCGCTGCTCGTACAGCTTACCCATCGTCTCGCCGTCCTCGCGCATGGCATCGGCGAATGCCTTCCACTGCGTCTCCTGCGCGGGCGTGATCTTCAACTGACCGTGCAGATAGGCGATACGCTGCTCGATACGAGCTTCGTGCTTTTCGGCGGGCGTGGCGGGCGAGGAGGCCGCCGACGCAGGCGCCTGTGAGGCGGTTTGCGCGAACGCCCCGTTGACCGCGAGCGCGCACGCGAGGATGACAAACGTTTTTTTCATTGGAACTCCTTCGTTCGTTCGAACAAACAGCCGGCGCGCAGTGAGGTGCGCCAAGCAAAGTCGATTTGTACCACTGTGCTGCGGCGTTCGTCCGCCTTGAGACATGCGCTTACAAATGAAACCGCCCGGTAAGCTCACCCGTGAGCAAGCGCGATGAGCGATAATGCGGCGCTTGTCATTCAGCCGGGCGCCCCGCCTTTCATCGATGAGACCGCCACGCCTCGATCAACTCGACGAACTCGACCGCAACCTGGTGGCATTGCTACAGGCCAACGCGCGCGAGAGCGTCGCCAATCTGGCCCGCCGTCTCGGCGTGGCCCGTACCACGGTCCTGGCTCGCATCGAGCGGCTCGAGCGCACGCAGGTCATCGCCGGCTATGGCGTACGGCTCGGACAGGACGTTCTGGACGCCAGCATCAATGCCTATGTCGGCATCATTCTCGCGCCGAAGTACGGTCCGGACGTTCAAAAGCGGCTCGCGAAGATGCCGGAAGTGCAATTGCTCTGCGCCGTCAGCGGCGAATACGACTACGTCGCATGGCTGCGAGCCGATTCCCCCGAGCGGCTCAACGAGTTGCTCGACCAGATCGGCGCGCTGGAAGGCGTCGAACGCACGACGACCTCGATCATCCTCGCTCGAAAAATCGATCGCGGCACGCTCACGTAGGCGCGTTTCGTCGAAGTGTCGGTTGGAGTCGTCTTTTCGACGAAACCGGCCGCAGCCCACGGCACTTTGCGCCTGTTTTCCGGTTTTGCGCATCCTTAAACTGTTTTGAAGCGCTGACTGCGCTCGCCTTGTCCCGCGCGGCGGGAAGGGCGCACCCACCAAACAGAACGCCAAGGAGAAGCGCATGAAAGTAGCCATCGTCGGAGCAGGTCTCATCGGCCACACCATCGCCCGCATGCTGCGGGGAACCGGCGATTACGAAGTGGCCGCGTTCGATCGCGATCCAGTCGTACTCGAAAAGCTCGCGGCGCAAGGCATCTGCACGTACCGCGTCGACTCGGCCGATGCAAATGCGCTCAAGACCGCTTTGAACGGATTCGACGCACTCGTCAACGCATTGCCGTATTACCTTGCCGTCAACGTGGCTGCGGCGGCCAAGGCGGCCGGCGTTCATTACTTCGATTTGACCGAGGACGTGCGGGCGACCCATGCGATCCGCAGCCTGGCCGATGGTGCCGCGCACGCGTTCATGCCGCAATGCGGTCTCGCGCCGGGGTTCATCGGCATCGCCGCTCACGAACTGGCAAACCGCTTTTCGCAGGTTCGCGACGTGAAGATGCGTGTCGGCGCGCTGCCGCAGTTTCCCACCAACGCGCTCAAATACAATCTGACCTGGAGTGTCGACGGGCTCATCAACGAATACTGCCAACCTTGCGAAGCGATCCGCGACTCGCGTAAGCAATGGGTGCAGCCGCTCGAAGGGCTCGAGCACTTCTCGCTCGACGGCACCGAGTACGAGGCATTCAATACCTCGGGCGGCCTGGGTACGCTGTGCGAGACGCTCTCGGGCCGTGTCGAGACGCTCGATTACAAGTCCGTGCGCTATCCCGGGCATCGAGACCTCATGCAGTTTCTGCTCGAGGACATGCGGCTTGCCAGCGACCGCGATACGCTCAAATCGATGATGCGGCGCGCGGTACCGTCCACTGCGCAAGACGTCGTGCTCATTTTCGTCACCGTCACCGGTATGCGCGACGGGCAGCTCGTGCAGGAAGTGTTCACGCGCAAGGTTTTCGCAAAGCATGTCTGCGGCGTGGCGATGAGCGCGATCGAAATCACCACTGCGGGCGCTATGTGCGCGGTCCTCGATCTTTTCCGCGAGAACAGGCTGCCGCGCAGCGGGTTCATTCGGCAGGAGCAGGTATCGATGCGCGAATTTCTCGCGAACCGCTTCGGGCGTCTCTACGATGGCGCGACGTTGGAAGCGGAAGCGGCCGTGTCCGTCTGAGCGCGCGGCGAACACTGGGCTCGAGGGGAAGGCATGTTCAAGCCAGGGGATCCGGGGCGGCAACGATAGCCCGGAGCAGGGCGTCGAAATCGGTCTGCCGGGGCGACGTATTGTCGAACATGATCAGCCCCTCGCGCGCGGCGCCATCGGGTACGAAGCGGCGCTGCCGATACTCGTCCCAGTGCGCGAGCTTATAAGCATCGTTGGGATTGCGTCGTCCCACGATGCGGGCGTGCGCCGTGTCCTCCGACGTCGATACCCAGACGATGCGAATGACGACGTCATCGCCGATGCCGAGCCAGCTGCGATCGAACAGGCGCCGATCGCGGACTTCGCGGGAAAGCGGGCCGATCACCACCGTGCTGATGCCCAGTTCGAGGTTTTCCCGCGCGGTATCGAGCAGTCCGCGATACTCCGGGTCTCGCAGATGGTGAAGATAGAGCGGGCTGTCGCGATCGTTCGGATCGCCGGTCAGTGCCCGCATGGCCGCCGCGCTGTAGCCGCCGTAAAGCGTGTCTTTGTCGAGCAGGCAAAACGCTTCGCCCGTCTCGCGCATGAGGGGGCCGATCAGGCGTTTGGCAATCGTGGTCTTGCCGGTGCCCGAATGACCGCAGAAGAAAACGAGGTGCGTCACGGATCGATGTCCTTCGAAGTCGACGCGCTCAAGTGTAGCGGTTCGGCTGGCTGTAGCAACGGCGCATTCGCGGCTAAACTGCGTCGCTGTTCCCACCATTTCCGACAGGAGAGGCTACCGATGAGCGTATCGAACGCCGCCGCGCGCGCATTGATCGATCGGCTCGGGCTTGCGCCGCACCCGGAGGGAGGCTATTACCGGGAAACCCACCGCGATGGCGCCCGCGTCGTGCGGTTGGCTTCCGCGGCCAGAGCAAACGCGGCGCAGGGGCCCGTACGCGCCGCATCGACTGCCATCTATTACCTGCTTTGCGATGGCGCCTATTCCGCGTGGCATCGCATCGATGCCGACGAGGTGTGGCATTTTTACGCAGGCGATCCGCTCGATATCCACATGATCGACGAGGCAGGTGTTTTGACGACGCGACGGCTTGCTGACGCCCTCAGCCACGAAGGCTCCGCCTATCAGGTGGTGGTGCCCGCGGGCTGTTGGTTCGCGGCTGAGTGCGTGCCGACGGACAACGATGCAAGCTTCGCACTGGTGGGATGTACTGTGGCACCAGGCTTCGAGTTTTCCGCGTTCGAACTCGCCGACACGCTAGTGCTTCTCGCGCGCTATCCCCAACACGCCGCGCTGTTGCGCCGACTCGGCCCGGGCGCAAGCGCGCGGCGCGGCTGAAGCCGGATAGGCAGGCTCAGCGGATCGGGTTGTCGGCACCTTCGCCGACGACGGTCGTCCACGGCCTGATTTTCCAGCCGGTGACGATGTGCTCCCGTACATAGGGGTCGTTGCGCGCAAAGGCGTCGACAGTCTCGGCATCCTTGCATTGAAACAGCAAGATCGATTGATCCACCGGATCGGCGAGCGCCCCGCCCAGCAGGAGCTCGCCGCGTTCGACGGCCTGCCATGCATGTTTCAGGTGCTCGTTTCGAAAAAGCGGGCGCCGTTCGAGATAGTCGGGCGCAAGTTCGTAAAACAACAGGTAGTGCATGGCGATTCTCCCGTGAAAGGACTTCGGTCGCGAGATCGCCATCTTAGCAGCGCAGCCGCGGAGGGGCCGCGTGGCCATGCCCCTGCAGGGCGAGGGCAGGCTGCATGGCACATCGGCTCGCCCGCGACTGCCGTTCGGCGGCGGGCGGCCGCACTGTCAGCCCTCATCCTTGCGGGTCGCGGGATCGACTTCGCTGAGATCGTCTTTGCGGACCTCGGCCTCGCGGACCGTCGTTCCTTCGCTATCGGTCTCGGAAACGTCAGTTGTAAACGTCTTGTCGCTGCCCTGCTTTTCGTCCGATTGGGACGGCTGCTGGCCGGGGTTTTGCTGCTGCTGGTTGGCCATGAGACACCTCCTGTGAAGACACCGGCGATGCCGTTGCGGCATGCGCCGTTCTCGCAGTCGAGCAAGCCGCGTGCATGCCTGTCCGGGTATGCCCGCATAAACGGGGCCGAGTAAGTTTTGGGTAAGAGAAGAGCGGTAGCGTAGGGAATCGAGGCCGCACGCGAAAGCCGGGCTCGAGCGGATGCTTGCACACCCGAAAGCAACTCGGCGCGTCGTTCCGATGCTCGCGTGCTCAACCCTATGGAGGAGACAGTGAGTGTCATCGAATCGGTCCTGCGCGAGGGCCGCATCTACGAGCCCAGCGCTCAAACAGTTGCCAATGCGTCGATTCCCGGAATGGACGCGTACCGCGCGCTGATGGAGCACGCGGAGCACGACTACGAAGGATTCTGGGCGAAGCTCGCTCGCGAGACGTTGTCGTGGCACAAGCCGTTCACGAAGGTGCTCGACGAATCGAATGCGCCGTTTTACACCTGGTATGAAGACGGCGAGCTGAATGCGTCGTACAACTGTCTGGATCGGCAAATCGAGCTCGGCAACGCGGAGAAAACGGCGATCGTGTTCGAAGCCGACGACGGTACGGTGACGAACGTGACCTACCGCGAGCTGCTGCAGCGCGTGTGCCAGCTGGCCAACGCATTGAAGGCGCGCGGCATCGAAAAGGGCGACCGCGTCGTGATCTACATGCCGATGTCGGTCGAAGGCGTGGTGGCGATGCAGGCGTGCGCGCGCATCGGTGCGACGCACTCGGTGGTGTTCGGCGGGTTCTCGTCGAAGTCGCTCAACGAGCGGCTCGTCGATGTGGGCGCGGTGGCGCTGATCACGGCCGACGAGCAGATGCGTGGGGGCAAGGCGCTGCCGCTGAAAAACATCGCGGACGAGGCGCTGGCGATGGGCGGGTGCGAGGCGGTGAAAAGCGTGATCGTGTACCGGCGCACGGGCGGCGCGGTGCAGTGGCAGGCCGGTCGCGATCTGTGGCTGCACGAGATCACGCAGGGCGAGGCGCCCACGTGCGAGCCCGAGTGGGTGAGCGCGGAGCATCCGCTGTTCGTGCTGTACACGTCGGGCTCGACGGGCAAGCCCAAGGGCGTGCAGCACAGCACCGGGGGCTACTTGCTGTGGGCCGCGCAGACGATGAAGTGGACGTTCGATCTGAAGCCGCAGGACGTGTTCTGGTGCACGGCCGATATCGGCTGGGTGACGGGGCACACGTACATCGCCTACGGGCCGCTGGCGTGCGGCGCGACGCAGGTGATGTTCGAAGGCATCCCGACGTACCCGGACGGCGGGCGGTTCTGGGACATGATCGCGCGGCACAAGGTCAGCATTTTCTACACGGCGCCCACGGCGATCCGCTCGCTGATCAAGCTGGCCGAAGCCAACGCGGCGGTGCATCCGAAGCGCTACGACTTGTCGTCGCTGCGCGTGATCGGCACGGTGGGCGAGCCGATCAACCCCGAGGCGTGGGTCTGGTACTACGAGAACGTGGGCGCTGCGCGCTGTCCGATCGTCGATACGTGGTGGCAAACGGAGACGGGCGGGCACATGATCACGCCGCTGCCGGGGGCCACGCCGCTGGTGCCGGGCTCGTGCACGCTGCCGCTGCCGGGGATCATGGCGGCGATCGTCGACGAGACGGGGCAGGACGTGCCGAACGGGCAGGGCGGCATCCTGGTGGTCAAGCGGCCGTGGCCGGCGATGATCCGCACGATCTGGGGCGATCCGGAGCGCTACAAGAAGAGCTACTTTCCGGAGGAGCTGGGCGGGCGGCTGTATCTGGCGGGCGATGGGTCGGTGCGCGACAAGGCGACGGGCTACTTCACGATCATGGGCCGCATCGACGACGTGCTGAACGTGTCGGGGCACCGGCTGGGGACGATGGAGATCGAATCGGCGCTGGTGGCCAATCCGCAGGTGGCCGAAGCGGCGGTGGTGGGGCGTCCGGACGACACGACGGGCGAAGCGGTGGTGGCGTTCGTGGTGCTCAAGCGCACGCGCCCTGAAGGCGAGGAGGCTTTGAAGCTGGCCAACGAGCTGCGCGCGTGGGTGGGCAAGGAGATCGGCCCGATCGCCAAGCCCAAGGAGATCCGTTTCGGGGAGAACCTGCCGAAGACGCGCTCGGGCAAGATCATGCGGCGCTTGCTGCGCTCGCTGGCCAAGGGCGAGGCGATCACGCAGGACGTCTCCACGCTCGAAAACCCCGCCATTCTCGAACAGCTCGCCGAGGTGCGTTGACGTTCGTCGCGGCGCGGCCTCGACGCCCATCGGCGTCGGTCCCGCGCTGCGCTCTAAACAGACCGTGCCGCTCGGCACGGTCGACAGTCGTTCAGCGGCACCCTCCCTATACAGTACCGATACAGACGCTTGGATAATCCTCTGTACGGGCAACGTCGCAATCCTTCCATTTCATGCAAACCCAGCGGGCGTGCAGCCTACAGCCGAAGCGCCCTCGGCGACCTCCGCGGATGCTCGGCTACGGGAAAGTACTGATACTGTAGTGAGCCTGTAGTCAGACTACTTCCATAAGATCGGTAGTCATGGAGTCTTGCTACGCATAACGCGTCGATGGTACCGGTCCCCGCCCTACGAAGCGACGGGGCCGCTCCCACCATCGCAAAGCGGCCTCCACCCTGCATCAAGGTTGCCGGTGCCTGCTGGGGCGCGGAGCCGTCGTCTGGAATCCAGTGAGATCCGGTGTTGTTGTCGAGCATTACAACCCACATTCATGGAGAGACACATGCAGGTCAATCGTTGGCCAATGGCATTGGTGTTGGCGGCCGCATTCGCGAGCGCTCACGCGAGCGAGAGCGATATGGCTTTCAACCCCGCACCGTCGTCGTTCACTCCCGGTATGGATTTCGCCGCGCATCGGCGCGCCGATATGCTCGTGAGGCAAATGACGCTGGACGAGAAACTGCAGTTGATCCACTCGAAATATCAGATGAGCGATGTTCCGGGCGGAGGAGCCGGCTTCATTCAGGGGGTGCCGCGTCTCGGCATTCCCGATTTGAACATGGTCGATTCGGCTACGGGCTCGGGCAGCACGTCCCAGCCGAGCACGACGTTCCCGGCAACCATCGGGCTCGCCGCTAGCTGGGACCGGCACCTCTCGTACGATTTCGGGGCGCGCATCGCTTCGCAACTGCGTGCGCAAGGCTTTGGCATGGGCCTGGGCGGCGGCACCAATCTCGCGCGTGAGCCACGCGGCGGGCGTCTTTTCGAGTATCTCGGCGAAGATCCGGTCCTTGCCGGCGAGATGTTGGCGGCGCGAACCGTCGGCACCCAGAACCAGAAGGTGATCGCCACCATCAAGCACTATGTCGGCAACGAGCAGGAAACCGGCCGCATGGGCGGCAACAGCCAGATCGACGAGCGTACTCTGCGCGAACTGTATCTGCTGCCCTTCGAAATCGCCGCGCGCACAGCGCGGCCCGGCAGCGTGATGTGCAGCTACAACCGCGTCAACGGAACCTACTCTTGCGAAAACCCGCATGTGCTGACCGATGTTCTCAAGCACGACTGGGGCTTCGAAGGCCAGGTGCAGTCCGATTGGGGCGCGGCTCACAGCACGGCGGCCTCGATCAACGCCGGCCTGGATGAAGAGGAAGATGTCGGGCCAACGGTCTATCTGACGCCCGATGCAGTCAAGCAGGCGCTGGCGAATCACCAGATTTCCCAAGCGCGGCTCGACGACATGGTGCGTCGCAAGCTCTACGTGATGATTCGCACCGGCGTATTCGACGATCCGCCGAAGCCGGCGCCGATCGATTTCGCTGCGGGCCGGGCATTCGCCCAATCCGCGGAGGAGCGATCGATGGTGCTGCTCAAGAACGACAACGCACAATTGCCGCTAACGGCCGCGGCGTTGCAGCGGATCGCCGTGATCGGCGGACACGCCGACGCCGCCGTTCTCACGGGCGGCGGTTCGGGCAACACGCGCGATCCTGTGTCAGGCAATTTCGCGGGTTGCGGCGGGTTGACGTTCGGCTCGGCGACGGGTTGCAGTTGGTGGACCAACCCGTGGCTCAAGCTCGACGTGCCGATCGTCAAGGCCATTCAGGCGCTGGCGCCCGCGGCGCAAGTCCGCTTCGCCGGCAACAGCGATCAGACGCAGCCGTTCAGGGCCTACACGCAGGAAGAGATCGATCGCGCCGTTGCGCTCGCGCGGCAATCCGATGTGGCGATCGTCGTGGTGACGCAGTCGTCGGGCGAAGACTTCGGCGAACTCACGAGCCTGGCGCTCGCCAATCCGTCGAATCAGGATCAACTGGTCGAAGCCGTGGCACAGGCGAACCCGCATACGATCGTCATCGTCGAAAGCGGGAATCCGGTCCTGATGCCATGGAAGGACAGTGTTTCCGCGATCATCGAAGCCTGGTTCCCGGGCGAGGGTGGGGGACAGGCCATTGCCAACGTGTTGTTCGGCAAAGTCAATCCGTCCGGCAAGCTGCCCGTCACGTTCCCTGCGCACGACCAGGATACGCCGACGTGGGGCACCGATGGCACGCTGCCGAAAGACCCCGTCTATGCTGAAAAGCTGAACATGGGCTATCGCTGGTATGACGCGAAGAATATCGCTCCGCTCTTCGAGTTCGGTCATGGCCTGTCCTATACGCACTTCAGCTACTCCGACCTCGACGTCCGGCCCGGACCGGATCATTCGATGACGGCAAGCTTCACCGTCAAGAACGACGGCAAGATGGCAGGCGCCGAAGTGCCGCAGGTCTACCTGGGCGTCAACTACAGCGGTGAGCCGCCGAAACGCCTCGTCGGCTGGCAGAAGGTCTACCTCAATCCGGGTGAGGCACGACATGTCCGCGTCTCTATCCCCGCACGCTTCCAAAGCGTCTGGGACACGGCGAGCAATGGCTGGAAGTTCGTGCCGGGTAGCGCGGTTTATGTCGGTGCGTCGTCTCGCGATATTCGCCTGCAACGCCGGTGATCGATGCGGTATCCCCCGCGTCGCCTCGAGGGGCGGCGCGGGGCTCGCGCGGCAGCGAGCGTTGCGGCTCGTCGCGGCTCGTCGCGCGATCCATCGATTCGCCTATGCGCTAGGGCCTGTTCACGCTAATTACAGGCCCTAGGCGCCCGCCCCGGGCAGCGAGACGAGCTTCGCGGCTTGGGAGCGCAAGATGACGTAAGCCTGAACGACGAATGCAAGCACCGCCACGATGAGGCAGGGTTTCGCGCCGAAGGGGCCGCCGAGCATGGCGCCGATCAACGCGCCGAGCGGGCGCGCGCCGTACGTCGCGGTGCTGATCAGCGCCGACACGCGTCCCAGCATCGTTTCGGGCGTGATCGCCTGGCGCAGCGTCGTCGAGCTGATGACCCACAGGATGGGGCCCATACCGAGCTGGAAGTAAGCCGCCGCCGCAAGCCACGGTGAAGGAACGATCAGCGTTGCGCACAACGTCAGAGAGGCAGCAAGCCCGCAAAGCGGTCCGACGACGATGATCTGCCCGAAGCGCAGCGACGCTGCGATGCGTGGTGCGGTCAGCGCGCCCGCAATCATCCCCGCGCCGTAAGCGGCCAGCGTGGCACCCACTCCTGCCGGCGACAGGCCAAGATAGCGGCTCGCGTAAGGTACGTAGACGGCCTGGATCGTGAAGAATCCGACGTTGAAGAAGATTGCCGTGAGCGCGATCGCGCGCAGCAGCGGATTGCCTGCGACGAATGCAGCACCTTCGCGAAGATCGGCCGCGAAGTGTCGGCGCGTGGGTGCCGTGCGTGACGGTTCGTCGATGCCGATCAGCAGCGCAGCGGCCAATGTGGAGAGCATCGCGGCGACGATAAATGCTGCGGATGCGCCGATGGTTCCCACCAGCAGTCCACCCAGTGCTGGCCCTGCGGCATACGCGACGCTGCGAGCAAGTTCCGTTCGACTGTTCGCCGCGGCCCAGGCTGGCCGTTCTACCAAGGTGGTAATCAGCGAAGGTGCGGCGACATTGTAGGCGACGGTGCCGCACGCACCGACGAAGCCGCAGATCGCGAGCAGCAGTAGTGAGAGCTTGCCGGTCGCGAGCGCGGCGAGCACGACGAGCAGGGCTGCCGCGCGCAAACTCTCCGCGCCCGCCATGAGTTGCCTGCGCGATCTCTGGTCCGCCCAGACACCGAGCAACATGGAAAGCAGCAAGAACGGCAGTGTTTGGGCGGTCTGCAGCCAGCCGGTTTGCCCAGCCCCCGCACCGAGGGCGAAGACCGCAACAAGGGGCGTCGCTGCGAGACCGATCTGCTCGGCCGACTGAGCGGCCAGGTTGGACCATGCAAGCCGATGAAAAGCAGGCGAAAGACGGGTGGTGGGAGATTCGGAAGCGGTGCGTACGGACATTTTGTGATCTCCGGCTATCGAGTCGAGTCACACTGATGTTCGCTGTCGCCGCTCGTATCTACGAGCCGATTCTTGCTCTCCCATCCACTCGAGGTCGATCACACGCGAAGGGCACGTGCGCCGCCGCAATCAGAAGGTGATCGTCGCACGCGCGCCGACGACGAACGTATTGCGCAATGGGCGCGCCGGGTCTTTCGGATTCTGGCCTGCGCCTGCGTTGAACGTGTACTGGGCGTCGGCGGCCAGCATCCACCATGGCGTGACCTGATACTGGTAGGTCGCCTCGACAGTCGTTTCGCGCGTGCGCACGCCGTAGGGGCCGCCGCCGAATGCAAGCTGATCGCGGTCCAGCGACGTGACATGGTTGCCGACCTGGATATAGGTGACGGCAAGGCCGACGCTATCGTTGTCCCGACCCTGGAACGGGGCCTTCAGCACGATGCCGGCATTGGCCGCGAAGCTCACGAGATTTCGATCCCCCGGGGCGCCCATTACGCGCGCGAAAACGCCGAGGCTCTTCGGGCCCGAGGGGTCCGGGCGCCAAATCATTTGATCGGCGACGGCATAGAAACTGTAGTCGCCGTGATGCGACTGCGCGATACCCGTCGAGGCGGGATTGGCGAGCGACAATCCGTCGACGCCCATGCGCTGATCGGCGAAGCGGCCGTTGTGATACCAGACGCCGATCTTGTACGTACCGGGCAGGCCGCCGGAGTGTCTGGTGTTCGCTTCGCCCTCTGAAGGCGGATTCAGCGCGTACTGCAACTCGCCGATGTAAAGGGCGCCGTTGTGCAGATTGAAGTTCGTACCGCTGAGGTTGTTGGGATTGTTGCCGAGGGGATCGCCATCGAATACGCCCGCCAACGCGGTGACGGACGGTGCCAGTTGCGCGCGCACCCGCACGCCGAGTGCGGCGAGCGGATAGGCGGGGCCGCCGTTGGGCAGATCGTACGAGGGCAGTGCGGGCCAGCCGAACATCGTATTGATGAACGTATTGGCATACGTGCTGCCCATGAATTCCTGATCCAGGCTTTGCTGGCCGATCTTCACGTCGACACGCTTGTCGAGGAACGACTGCTGGTACCACAGCTCCCACAGACGCGTCGCGGCCTGCGCTTCGATGCCGCTTGCGGTGTTGAGCGTGCCGAGGTTCGAGCTGCTCAGATTGCGGCCGTGAATCTGCAGCGCACTGGCGTTGAATGTGCCGCCCGGTAAGCCGATCGCTTTTTGCGTATCGACCGACAGAGTCATCGTTGTCAGACCGTCGTACGCGCCACCTCGATTTAGCCCGCCGCGGAGATTCGCGAGGTATTCGCTGGTCTCGGTGATCTGCAGCGTTGCTCCGTACTTGCCGAGCCACGGACGGATTCCGCCCATATCGCCAAGCAGCGTATCGCGGTTCCAGATATCTGCGGGTTGCGCCTGAGCGGTGGCATCGGTTTGCGGGACTTTCGACTCCGTATCGGCTTGGGTTTGGGCGAATGCGCTTGCGCTTGCAAGCCATGCGTAGACAGCGACAGCGGCGCACGTCGCTGGGCGCGCGCGGTAACAGGTGCGCGCTCCTCGGCGCGACGCTAATTTCATCTTGTTGTCCTGCATCTTTTGATCGAAGTATCGAGGTGAATAGGTCCGGTACGTATGCGGCTTAATCGCAATGCGGGAGATCGTAGAGGTTGTGAATTGCAAAGTCAATGAAAACGAGAATTATTCTCATCGCCGGTTTCATGTGGCGAGCGTTGTCAAAGCTAGATCCAAGTTTTCGTCCGCACCTTCCATCCGACATTAGAACTTTGCTCTTACATACAAGCCAAAGGTTGATAATTCGCGTTATGTCAAATCAAGGATGGGCATCCGTCCATCACGTAGCGTTGCCCCGTCCCGGATCGTCGATCGCGAAATCGCGCTCGCGCCGCGTCTGGAAAGCCGCGTTCGGAAAGTGTTGAAAGTAAGCCGAAAACACATCGGAACTGCTGAATTTCACTTCGTTTCCCGCAAAAGCTAATGCGTCGAGGGATATACCATTTCGGTTGAGTACCCTGACTGGAGACGCCGGATGAAGCAATCTGCTTCCACCCGCCCCGACGTACTGGTAGTCGGCGCAGGACTGGTCGGCTCCGCCGTCGCTTATGGGCTTGCGCGCGAAGGTGCGAAAGTAACCGTGCTCGACCAGGGCGACGATGCTTTCCGTGCATCACGCGGCAATTTCGGACTCGTGTGGATCCAGGGCAAGGGCTATGGCCTAACGCCATATACGCGCTGGTCACGCGATTCCGCAGCGCGCTGGCCAACGCTTGCGGCGACGCTCGCGGACGAGACGGGCGTTGACGTCGCCCTGCGCCAGCCCGGCGGGTTTCACTTCTGTTTTTCCGAGGATGAGCTGGCGGCACGCGAAACGCGCCTCTCGACGCTGCGGCGCGAAATGGACGGCGACTACCCCTATCAGCTACTCGACGCGCGCGAAGTCCGCGAGCGACTACCTGCGGTTGGGCCAGCGGTGCTCGGTGCGAGCTATACGCCGATGGACGGCCATGTGAATCCCTTGAAACTGCTGCGGGCGCTGCATGCCGGCATGCAGCAGCGCGGAGTCACGCTGGTGAGCGGCGAAAACGTGTCACGCATCGCGCCAAACGGCGCAGGTTTTACGGTGCACGGTGTTCGCGGTACCTGGCGCGCAGACAAGGTCGTGCTCTCGGCGGGACTCGGCAATCGAGCGCTCGCGCCACAGGTAGGACTTCACGCACCCGTTGAGCCGAACCGCGGACAGATACTCGTCAGCGAGCGTGTCGCGCCGTTTCTGCATCACCCCACGCTGAATGTGCGGCAAACTGATGAAGGCACCGTGCAGTTCGGCGATTCCATGGAAGAGGCAGGCTTCGACGACTTCACGACAACCCGCGTACTCGCCGACATCGCGCGGCGCGGCGTGCGCACGTTCCCGTTCCTGAAGGACGTGCGGCTCGTGCGAATGTGGGCCGCCCTGCGCGTCTATAGTCCGGACGGTTTTCCGATCTATGACGAGTCGCCCCGCTATCCCGGCGCGTTCGTCGTGACGTGTCACAGCGGCGTGACGTTGGCCGCCGCCCATGCGACGCGCATCGCGCCGTGGATCGCCGGCGCGCCGATTCCGGAAGAACTGCCTGCATTTTCGGGCAATCGCTTCAGCCTCGCCAGCGCCATTCCGGTTCCAGCTCACTGATCGCGCCATGACATCCAAACCGTTATTCAAGACTTTGTCCGACGCTGATGCGCCAGTCCGCATCTGGTTCAACGAGCGATCGATGCACGTACCCGGCGGCCGCTCCGTGGCGGCTGCGCTGCTGACGGCAGGAGTCTCGCGGTTTCGTGCAACGCCCGTCGGCGCTTCGCCCCGCGGGCCCTACTGCATGATGGGCGCGTGCTTCGACTGCCTCGTGGAAATCGATGGCGTGCCGAGCCGGCAGAGCTGCACGGTTACGGTACGCGACGGCATGCGCGTCCGCTCTCAGGAGGGCGCACGTGAACTGCCGCCTGTCGTCGCCCAATCGCCGGAGCACGTTCGTGAGCGTTGAAAACGTTGCTGAACCCGCCCACGAACCGGTCGATGTCGATGTCGTGGTCGTGGGCGCAGGCCCGGCGGGGCTCGCGGCCGCCGCGCGCGCGGCGAGCGCGGGACTTTCGGTCGTGCTGCTCGATGAACAGGACGCCGTCGGCGGCCAGATCTATCGTGCCATCAGCCATGCCGACGCCCGTCGCACGGACATTCTCGGTCCCGATTACGCGGCAGGCGCAGCCATTGCCGACGCGTTCGCCCGCTCGGGCGCACACCACGTCGCCGATGCATCCGTGTGGCACGTGACCCGGGAGCGCTGTGTCCATTATCTGAAGGACGGCAAGGTCGGCAGCTTTCAGGCGCAGCGCATCATTCTCGCGACCGGTGCATTGGAACGCCCGTTCCCGATTCCGGGCTGGACATTGCCGGGCGTGTTGACGGCGGGCGCCGCGCAGATCCTGTTGAAGAGCGCGGGTGAAGTGCCGGCGCAGCCGCCCGTGCTGGTCGGCTGCGGCCCCCTGGTCTATTTGCTCGGCTGGCAATACACGCGCGCTGGCGTGCCGATTCGCGCGCTCGTCGATACGACGCGCCACGAGGACCGCTGGCGCGCGAAGCGCTACATCCTATCGGCTCTGCGCGCGTGGCCTATGCTCAGCAAGGGCCTGCAGCTGATCCGCACGCTGCGCGAAGCTGGCGTGCCGATCCATGAAGCGGCCGACGATCTACGCATCGAAGCGAAGACGGATGAAGACGGCGTCGAGCGCGCCGCCGCGCTCAGTTTCACAACGCACGGGCGCGAGCATCGCATCGACGCTAACCTATTCCTGCTGCATCAGGGCGTCGTGCCGAACATTCAGTTCCCCCTTTCGTTGCGTGCGCAACATCGTTGGGACGCGGCGCAGCTGTGCTTCGCGCCGGTTGCCGATGTCTGGGGCGAACTCGACGTGCCCGGCATCTTCATCGCTGGGGATGGCGGCGGCATTATCGGCGCGCAGGCGGCGGCCGTCCAGGGCGCCCTCGCCGGGCTCGCTGTGGCCGAGCAGCTCGGCGCGATCGACCGGTCGACACGCGATCGCGAAGCGTCGATCCATCGCCGCAAGCTCGCTGACCTGAAGCGCATCCGCCCTTTTCTCGACAGCCTGTACCGGCCGCGCGACACAAACCGTATTCCGGCCGACGACGTCATAGTCTGTCGCTGCGAAGAAGTCACCGCGGGTGAAGTGCGCGGTTTCGTTTCCCTGGGTTGCCAGGGCCCCAATCAGGCGAAATCGTTCGGGCGCTGCGGGATGGGACCTTGCCAGGGGCGCATGTGCGGGCTGACGGTAACCGAAATCATCGCGCACGCACGCAACGTCGCACCCGAGACGGTCGGCTACTACCGCATCCGCCCCCCGATCAAACCGGTCACCCTCGGTGAACTGGCGGGCGACTGAGACCAGCGCCGCGTGTCGGGCGCATTGTTGTGTGTGTGTTGTGTGATTACGTCGTTCCAAGCGCGCGTTTGAGCGCAGCCACACCGCTGCGTGGACTGGAGAGCACTGGAACCCGCACCCCCGTCAATTGCGGTACGAGCCGCGCCATCGAAACCTGTGCCAGCACGACGACGTCGACCTGCTCTGCCAGCGTCGAGATAGTGCGCTTCAGAATGTCATCGTGTCGGGCGCCATCCCCGCTGACGAGCGCCTCGAACGCACCCTCTGCAATCCGCTCGGTCACTTCAACCGTACGACCGAGTTCGTCCGCCTTCTTTTTGACCAGTCGAACGGTGGGTTCGAGCGTAGTCGATACCGTTGCGACCACCCCAATGCGATGACCGACCGAGCTCGCCTCTTCTGCCATCGCCTCATCGATTTTCACGATCGGGGTGGTGACGAAGTGGCGCACCGAGTCGACAGCTTCGCCTACGGACGAGCAGGCGTTCAGGATGATATCGACGTGCATCGCCTGCGCATTGGCCATGTACGAATGGATCCGGCTGGCAACTTCCGGAGTCAGGTGGCCAGCTGCTCGCACGTCGGCGAGCAGGCTATCGTCGACGATGTTGATGACACGCGCCTCAGGGAGTTGCTCGCTGATTTGCTCTTTGATCGGCTGGACCGTGACCAGTCCCGTATGAACCACGGCAATCGTCGTCATAGGTTGATTCGGCTCGTAGTAGTTTAAAAATCGGCGACCTTGCCCCACGCCGAATCGCTGAACCGGCTCGGCCGATACGGTTTGGGATCCACGATCGGTACCGCACCGGTAGCAATATCCGCGATCAAATGGCCAGCGCCGGGACCGATACCGAAACCGTGTCCCGAAAAGCCTGCTGCCAAAATCAATCCCGGCATGCCCGGCACTTCCCCAATACCGGGAACACCGTCCGGCGTGCTGTCGACGAAGCCGGCCCACGCGTGGGTGATCTTGGCGCGGCCAAGTTCCGGCAGCAGTTCGACGGCTCGGCGCTGTGTTTCCCTGATCGTCGGGAGGTCGGGTTTAGGATCGAGAATGCGCACGCGCTCCATGGGTGTCGGCGCGTCGAGCCGCCACCGCTTCAACGTTTCGTGCCCGCCTCGAACGCCTTCCAGCCCCCCGGCAGGAGGTTGCGCCAGCGTTTGGCGAACATCGGCACGAACTGCGGCGCGAATCGCATGAACTGTGGCGTGACGTCCACGCGTGCGCGGCCGCTGATGGCCAGTGCGTATCGTCCGTCGCTGCGTCGCGTGACGGATACGCCTGAAGTAAACAGGGCGTCCGGCAACGGATGCTCCACGGGAGCCACGCTGAGGATGGACTGGCGGATGGAGGCCTGCGGAAAACGGATACCGAGCTGGCGGCAGAACGAGGACGCCCACGCGCCTCCGGCGAGCACCACGGTTTTCGTCTTGATGACTCCGGCTTCCGTGATCACGCCGCTGACCCGACCGCCCTCCAATTCGAGGCCGCGGGCCGCACACTGCTGGTGAACGCTGCCACCGAGCTTGATGAGTGCGGCTGCCACAGCCGGCGCAGCCTTCGCAGGATCGGCAGTGCCATCGCTGGGGGAAAAGACGCCGCCTTTCCAGGCGCGGCCGGTCGCCTGCCCTCGCTCGGCGGCTTGCCGGCTATCGAGCATGTATGTCGTCACGCCGGCGGTCTTCGCAAACTCGTGCCAATTGGACCAACGAGAGAGTTCTGCCTCGTCGTTGCTGAGGTACAGGAGGCCGCAGCGACGAAAGCCCGTATCTTCACCGGATTGCACCGCAAATTGCTCCCAGAGGTCGAGGCTCTTGCTGGCAATCGGCAATTCCCGAGCGTCGCGATTCTGCTGCCGGCACCAGCCCCAATTGCGACTCGACTGCTCGGCGCCGATCCTCCCCTTCTCGATCAACGCGACCGACACGCCGCGCTGGGCCAGGTAGTAGGCCGAGAAGACGCCGATGATGCCACCCCCGATCACCACCACATCAGCCGCGGCCGGCAGCGTGGGCGAGGTTTGAATGTGTTGCAACGGAGGGGACATGATCAGTTTCGCTCGATCGGAGCCTGGAGGTTTTGAATCGCGTAAAACTTCGCCACGCGCTCGCGGCTTTCCCATCCGATCGGTGCGCCTTGCGGTACGAAGAGCGCGTCGCCGGCCCCGAGCGACAGCACGCTGCCATCTGGAGCGGCGAACCGAACGCTGCCGGCCAGCAGATGCATGAACTCGTTCACTCGATGCGGCCGAACGATCCGATGGTAAGGCGTCGAATCCCACGTGCCCGCGAGGTACTCTGCGCCATCGTCGGTGAAGACATTGTCGCTACGGCATTGCGGCGCAGGGCCTAGCAGTATTTCCGCCGGTAGCGACGCGGAGGGCTTGAAGTCGGCGTCGGCCCGCAAGGGGATGAGTCCGCGCTTGGTCGGTTTCTCGCAAGCGGCCGCGCAAAACACGAAACGCACGCGGGACTCCGCCTGGACGCGAAGCGCTGTACCGGCCGCGATGACCGCACCCGCCTGCGGACCGAGCAGCAGCGGGGCTTCTCCGGCGGCGTGTAGCGTGAGATTTCCTTCGACTACGACGAGAGTTTCAATATGAGGAAACCTTGCGACGTCGAGCTCGCCAATGAAGCTGACCCGACCCGCGACCATCGAGTCCGGTCCTTCCCACGCGATCTCGCGATGTCGTGCAAAGGGATCGTCGTTGCCGAACGCCGCCCTGCGGAACGAGGTTGAAAGCGGTGCGCCGTCCCCACGGTGCAGCACGAGTGCCACGGTCATTTTTGCTCCTCTGTATTGCGCGATTTCCGGACCTTGCTAGCCTGATCTAGCTCGTATCTGTAAAGCGAAGTCAATTTATCGCGTAACAGGCGGGACGTGCGGTTGTTCGCGGCGAACAAACCGCATGGACGTTACGTTTTTGCCGGTGCATGCGGAATTTTGTGCTGCGCTGCCGTCGGTGCCCCGGCTCGCGGGCGAACCGCTCCGGGTCGGGGATCGGATGAAGAACGAAATAGCAAATTTCGGAGCGTGGGCAGCGCGCCCGAGCGTTACATTGAATCCTTCCGGCAATTCCTGGAGGCTGCATTGGCCACGCCACCGTACATGTCCGCCGCTGCCGTGGCAGCGCTGGATGCCGACGACAAAATGCCCGCCGAATGCCCGGCAACGCAATCTCGCATCCAAACGCTCGACTGGCCCGCACTTTCGGAAACGCTCGACGAAGCGGGCGTTGCAGTCGTCCCTCGCCTGCTGTCGCCCTCGCAATGCGAGGCGTTACGTGGCCTATATGACAACGCGGCGCACTTCAGAAATCGTGTCGTGATGACGCGCCACGGATTCGGTCGGGGCGAATATCAGTACTTCAGCTACCCGTTGCCCCCGCTCCTCCAGATGTTGCGCGAGACGCTTTACGCGTTTTTGGCCCCGATCGCAAACCGCTGGAACGAGCGGCTCGGAATCGACACCCGTTATCCTTGCACGCACGCGGCGTTCATCCGTCGCTGCCACCACGCGGGTCAAGTGCGCCCTACTCCCTTGCTACTGCAATATGCCGAGGGCGACTACAATTGTCTGCATCAGGATCTCTATGGCGAGCATGTTTTTCCGCTTCAGGTTGCGATTCTGTTGTCGCAGCCCGGGCGAGATTTCACCGGCGGAGAGTTTGTGCTGACCGAACAGCGTCCGCGCATGCAGTCGCGCGTCGAGGTCGCTCCGCTCGCGCAGGGCGACGCCGCAATATTCGCTGTCAGCCATCGCCCTGCAAACGGCTCCCGCGGCGCCTATCGGGTCAATATGCGTCACGGGGTAAGCCGCTTGCGATCGGGGCACCGGCATACGGTCGGCATCATCTTTCATGACGCGCTCTGAGCGTCATGCGTTCATGCTGCAAAAGCCGATCGACGGATGGTCCGATGTTCATGCACGCTTTGTTCAAAAATCGCGCCGAAGCCGGCCGTATGTTGGCCGATCGTTTGAAAGGCAATACGGCCCAGGACGCGGTGGTGCTCGCCCTGCCGCGCGGCGGCGTGCCAGTCGGCGCCGAGATTGCTCGCGCGCTCGGCCTTGAACTCGACGTGATGCCCGTGCGCAAATTGGGCGTGCCAGGGCAACGCGAACTCGCGATGGGCGCGATTGCGCCTGGGGGCGCGCAGTTCGTCGACCGCGAGATCATGCACTCGGCGCACGTGTCACACGCTGCATTCGAAAAGGTGTTGGAAGAAGAACGGGTAGAACTCGCTCGCCGGGAAACGCACTATCGCGAGAATCGCCCGCCCGCTTCCGTGGAAGGAAGAACCGTCATCCTCGTGGATGACGGTATGGCGACCGGCGCCACGATGCGAGCCGCCTTGAGCGCCCTGCGGCAACGCAACCCGGCCCATGTGATCGTTGCGCTGCCTGTTGCGCCGCCGGGCGCCGAGTCGGAGTTGACCGATCTCGCGGACGAATTCGTCTGCATTGCCCAGCCGGCGCTCTTTTTCAGCGTCGGGCAACACTACGACGAATTCGATCAAACGAGCGACGAGGAGGTCCGCCGGCTCCTCGGCAATGCCAACGAGCGCATGTCGGACAGTTAGTCCGTCGTATTCCGACAATGACCGGCAATCAGAGCCTGAGCTCCGGCGCCGTATATCGGCACTCGTACCGTTTGCGCACGGTCCCATTCTCGTCGACGCTTTCCAGATAAACGTCGAACTGCCAAAGCCGGGCCATGTGTCTGAGCACTTCCTCGCTGTCCCCCGACAAGTGCCGGTTATCGCTCATGAAGTGTCGCAGCGTCAAACTCCGGTCTCCGCGGGTGTTGACCGACCAAACCTGGATGTTCGGCTCGCGGTGGTGCATGTCGTATTGCCGCGACAATGATTGGCGCACGTGCTGATAGCCGCTCTCGTCGTGAATCGCCGACACTTCCAGCGTCTCGCGCGTATCGTCGTCGAGCACCGAAAAGAGCCGCATATCGCGGATCAGTTGCGGCGAGAGGTACTGCGCGATGAAACTCTCGTCCTTGAAATTGCGCATCGCGTAGTGCAGCGTCTGCAGCCACGGCGATCCGGCGATGTCCGGAAACCACTTGCGGTCTTCTTCGGTGGGCGACTCGCAGATGCGGCGTATGTCGCTCATCATCGAGAAACCCAGTGCGTAAGGGTTGATCCCGCTGTAATACGGTTTCGTGACTGGGGGCTGATAGATGACGTTGCTATGTGAATGGAGGAACTCCATCATGAAGCCGTCTTCGAGCAACCCCTGGTTGTACATCGTGTTGAGCAGCGTGTAGTGCCAAAACGTGGCCCAGCCCTCGTTCATGACCTGGGTTTGACGCTGCGGGTAGAAGTACTGCCCGATCTTGCGCACGATGCGGATCACTTCCCGCTCCCACGGTTCGAGCAGCGGCGCGTTCTTTTCGGCGAAATAGAGCAGATTCTCCTGCGGCTCGGGCGGATAGCGCTCCTCTTCTTCCGCGGCGAGCGGGGTGTGATGCGCGGGCAGCGTCCGCCACAACTCGTTCACCTGCGATTGCAAGTACGCTTCGCGATCGCGGCGCAATTCGGCTTCCTTCGCAAGCGAGGGTTTCTGGGGCCGTTTATAGCGATCGACGCCATAGTTCATCAGTGCATGGCACGAATCGAGCAGTTCCTCCACACGGTCGAGCCCGTAACGCTCTTCGCACTCGGCGATGTAGTTCTTCGCGTAGACGAGGTAATCGATGATCGCGTGCGCGTCGGTCCAGAGCTTGAAGAGGTAGTTGCCCTTGAAGAACGAGTTGTGTCCGTAGGCGGCGTGAGCGATCACGAGCGCCTGCATCGTCATCGTGTTCTCTTCCATCAGATACGCGATGCAAGGGTTCGAATTGATGACGATCTCGTAGGCAAGCCCCATCTGTCCCCGGCGATAGCTCTTTTCCGTCGAGAGGAAGTGCTTGCCGAACGACCAATGGCGATAGTTGACCGGCATGCCGACGGACGCATAGGCGTCCATCATCTGCTCGGCGCTGATGAGCTCCAACTGGATCGGATAGACATCGAGCTGATACTGCTCGGCGACCTGCGCAATATGCGTGTCGTACTCTTCGATCAGCTCGAAAGTCCAATCGGACGGCCACGGCAGAGGTCTGCGGTCGGCAACGTTCATGCGAGGTTCCTTCGGCTGCACAACGGGCGCCTCGACCGGGCGGCGCGCCGGCTCGGTCTCGGCGTGCTGCTTGCCTTGCTCGTGCGGCCCGCTTGTGTGCGAGCCTTTGCGGCGACGCTCCGGCTGATATCCGCGCGATTCGTTATGCAGATGCTTAGTAGTCATGCGATGCCACCTGCTTTTCGAACAATTCCCTGAACACAGGGTAGATATCGGCTGCGGCATCCACCTTCTTCATTGCAAGATGCGGCTGCGTCATGGCCAGCTGCGCATACTCCACCCAGAGATTCTGCTCTTCGGGTGCGACTTGAATATACGCGAAGTAGCGGACCTTTTGCAGGATGTCGTCCTGCAAAATTCGACGGCATTTCGGCGAATCGTCCGTCCAATTGTCGCCGTCCGACGCCTGTGCGCCGTAAATGTTCCATTCGGTCGGCGAATAGCGCTCGTCCATGATCTTGCGCATGAGCTCGAGGGCGCTCGATACGACGGTGCCGCCGCTTTCCGTCGAATGAAAGAACGTGTCTTCATCGACTTCTTCCGCCCGTGTGTGGTGCCGGATGAAGACGACTTCGATCTTTTCGTAGTTCCGCTTCAAGAAGAGGTAAAGCAGGATGAAGAACCGTTTGGCGAGATCCTTGCGCTGCTCGTCCATCGACCCGGAGACATCCATGAGGCAAAACATGACCGCCTGACTCGAGGGCTGCGGCTGTTTGACGCGATTGATATAACGCAGGTCGAACGGATCGATGAACGGGATGCGCCAGATGCGGCCCCGCAAATGATGGACCTCTTCCTCGAGGAGCCGGATTTCCTCGCCGTTGTCTCCCGGCTCGTTCTTCAGCGCTTCGAGCTGCTGCTCGAGCTCACGTAGCTGATTGACGAGCGGTGCGCCAAGGGCAATGCGGCGCCCGAGCGCACTGCGCAGCGAGCGAACGACATCGATGTTGTTCGGCGTTCCCTCCGCCGCCCAGCCCGCGCGGATGTTCTTCCACGTGGGCACGGCAAGCAGATGCGTTTTGACGAGCCGCGGCAGCTCGAGATCGTCGAAGAAGTACTGCATGAATTCTTCTCGCGAAAGCTCGAAGACGAAGTCGTCCTGCCCTTCGCCCTCGTTGCTGGCCTGGCTGCCACCGCCTCCGCTGCCGCCGTTCGGGCGCGGAATCTTGTCGCCGCGCACATAGTCTTCATTGCCGGGATGCACGAGCTCGCGCTTGCCGGCCGAGCCGTGCCGGAACATGGGTTCGGCGATATCCTTGCGCGGAATCGTGATGCTCTGCGTGCTTTGAATATCCTTGATGCTGCGATCGCGCACCGCCTCCGAAACAGCCCGCCGAATGTAGTTCTTTACACGGCGCAAAAAGCGTTCGCGGTTCGCAATGCTCTTGTTCTTTCCTGCCAGCCTGCGGTCGATGATTTGGTGAAGCACATCCAGTCTCCCGCTTCAATTCCTCAAAGCGGTGCGCGCAGCCGCCGGGCAGACCGCATGCCTGCCCACCGCGCGTACCGCGAAACGCCCGGCCGGCGTCGGGCCGCCGGGCGCTGCGCCCTTCGTTACGAGGACTTGCGCACCCGCAAGTACCAGTCGCACAACAGGCGTACTTGTTTCGGCGTATAGCCTTTCGCAACCATCCGATTGACGAAGTCTTCGTGCTTGCGCTGCTCCTCGGCCGAGCCCTTTGCATTGAACGAAATGACCGGCAACAGTTCCTCGGTGTTCGAGAACATTTTCTTCTCGATCACCACGCGCAGCTTCTCGTAGCTGATCCACGCCGGATTCTTGCCGCCGTTTGCCGCCCGTGCCCGCAACACGAAATTGACGATTTCGTTGCGGAAATCTTTCGGATTGCTGATGCCGGCCGGCTTTTCGATCTTTTCCAGTTCGGCGTTCAGCGCGGCGCGATCGAAGCTTTCGCCCGTGTCGTGATCGCGGAATTCCTGATCCTGAATCCAGAAGTCGGCATACGTGACGTAGCGGTCGAAGATGTTCTGACCGTACTCCGAATACGATTCGAGGTATGCGGTCTGAATCTCTTTGCCGATGAATTCCGCGTAGCGCGACGCCAGCACGTCCTTCACGAACGACAGATATTTCTGTTCGGTCTCCGGTGGGAACTGCTCCCGCTCGACCTGCTGCTCGAGCACGTACATGAGGTGAACGGGGTTCGCCGCGACCTCGGTCGTGTCGAAGTTGAACACGCGCGAGAGAATCTTGAATGCAAAGCGCGTGGACACCCCTGTCATCCCTTCGTCGACCCCGGCGTAGTCCCGGTATTCCTGATAGGACTTCGCCTTCGGGTCGGTGTCCTTCAGGTTTTCGCCGTCGTAGACCTGCATCTTCGAGAAGAGATTCGAGTTCTCGGGCTCCTGCAAGCGCGTCAGCACGGAGAACTGCGCCATCATCTTCAGCGTGCCGGGCGCGCACACGGCGTCGGCCAGGGAGGAGTTGCGAATCAGCTTCTCGTAAATCTTGATCTCTTCCGACACCCGCAGGCAATACGGCACCTTCACGACGAAAATCCGGTCGAGCAATGCCTCGTTGTTGCGGTTGTTCCTGAACGCCTTCCATTCCGACTCGTTCGAGTGCGCCAGAATGATGCCGTCGAACGGTATCGCCCCGAAGCCTTCCGTACCCTTGAAGTTGCCTTCCTGGGTCGCAGTCAGCAGCGGGTGCAGCACTTTGATCGGCGCCTTGAACATTTCGACGAATTCAAGCAACCCTTGATTCGCGAGACACAGGCCGCCCGAGTAGCTGTAGGCGTCTGCATCGTCCTGCGCATACTGTTCGAGCTTGCGGATGTCCACTTTACCGACGAGCGAGGAGATATCCTGGTTGTTCTCGTCGCCCGGCTCGGTCTTCGCGATGCCGATCTGGCGGAGCACCGACGGATACCGGCGCACGACGCGGAACTTGCGGATGTCGCCGTTGTACTCGTGCAGGCGCTTGACCGCCCATGGGCTCAGAATGCTTTTGAGGTAGCGGCGAGGAATGCCGTACTGCTCTTCGAGGATCGGGCCGTCCTCGTCGTAGTCGAAGAGCCCGAGTGGCGACTCGTTAACCGGCGAGCCCTTGATCGAATAGAACGGCACGCGTTCCATCAGTTGCTTGAGCCGCTCGGCGATGGACGATTTGCCGCCGCCCACCGGCCCGAGCAAGTACAGAATCTGCTTTTTCTCTTCGAGGCCTTGTGCCGCGTGACGGAAGTACGCGACGACTTGCTCGATCACATCCTCCATCCCGTAGAACTCCCGGAATGCCGGATAGACCTTGATGACCTTGTTCGCGAAGATCCGCGACAGCCGCGGGTTGTTGCGTGTATCGACCTGCTCCGGCTCCCCGATAGCCGTCAACATGCGTTCGCTGGCAGTGGCGTACGCGGCGGGATTGTCTTTGCAGAGCGCGAGGTACTCCTCAAGCGAGAACTCTTCCTCTCGCGTTTTTTCGAAGCGGTTCGCGAAACTGCTGTAAATATCCATGCTCCCTCCTCGCCCAAGTATGCGGTCGATGTCGTCTCCAGGCCACTATACCGAAACGACCTCGCTCGAATTCATCCTAAACCCTTTTAAATTATTTTTCACGGCTTACGTTGTTCACGTGACTACTAACTTGGAGATGCGACCGCGCTCGCCTACAATCTACGTCCGCGATGTGCGTCCCTCTCGCTCCTCTTTCGCCCCCACCTTCGTATACGTTGCAGGTGTCACGTTCGTCGACACATGTACGCTTCCGTTACAACTTTTCGCGTTGGAGCACCGTCCGCAAAAATGGCGGACAGCGCCGCGATGCTTGCGTCCCCATTTAGAGCGGACGCGAAATGCGAACGCGTCGTGGGCAGGTGTGAGCCAACACGTTTCGTGCTGCCTCCGCGTGCGCTGCTCTATCTGATTTAACGGCCGGCGCGAACTAGCGCTTGAGCGATTTCCGAGGACGCGCCCCCCGGAGGAAACCCGCGGCGGGGCGGTATTGCGAGGGGGAGTCAGCAAGCCGCTGCGTCGAGCTCGGCGCGCGTTGGAATCGACGGCTGGGCGCCCGCGCGTGTCACGGAGATCGCAGCGGCGCGTTGGGCAAAACGCAGTGCTGCATCCGTGCTGGCGCCTTGCGCGAGCTGCGCGGCGAATGCGCCGATGAATGTGTCGCCCGCCGCCGTGGTGTCGACCGCGGCCACCCGCGGCGCCGGTACGTGCACCGGCTCCTCGCCGCCGACTGCCGCCACCACGCCCGCGGAACCCAGGGTGATCAATACATTGCGCGCACCTTGCGCCACGAGCGCCTGCGCCGCCACGACCGCGTCTCGGGGCGAGCCGATCGGCAAGCCCGTGAGGGTTGCCGCCTCCAGCTCGTTCGGAACGAGGTAATCGACGAGTGGCAGCCACTGCGCCGGCAAAGGCCCGGTGACGGGCGCGGGATTCAGAATGACAGTCTTGCCGAGCCGGCGAGCTGCCGCAAGGGCGGCCAGGACTGTCGCGGGCGGAGTTTCGAGCTGGCACATGACGACATCCGCCTGGGCCAGCACCGCTTCGTGCCGGGCGATATCGTCGGGCGTCAGCGCGCCGTTGCTGCCGGCCACGATGACGATCGAATTGCGGCCGTCATCGTCGACCAGAATCAGCGCGACGCCGGTAGGCGTCGAAGGCGTCTCGGCAAGTGCGGCGCAGTCGATTCCTTCGGATTCGAGGCCCGCGCGCAGCGTGGCGCCATTCGAATCGTCGCCGATTCGCCCGATCATCGAAACCTGCGCGCCGAGTCGTGCCGCCGCGACGGCCTGGTTGCCGCCCTTGCCGCCCGGGACCTGCGCGAACGTCTGTCCGGCGAGCGTTTCGCCCGGGAGCGGCATGCGCGCAACCCGCGCGACCAGATCCATATTGAGGCTGCCGACCACCGCCACGCGCGCCGTGGCGCGCGCCTGGCCCGCCAAAACGCCTGCGCTCGCCGGCCCGTTCGCTGCTGTCATCCTGTTGTTCTCCGTCGAGATGGCGGGGCTATACGTACTGCGCCGCGCCCGCATAGACCGCGGTCGATTCTCGCAGCACGAGGCGAGGCGAAACGACGCAACGCTGAATCGGCCCCGACATCGAACCGTTGATTCGAGCAATCAGCATTTTGGACGCGGCCTCGCCGAGCGCACGCACCGAATGCCCCACCGTCGACAGCGACGGATAAGTATAAGCGGCGAGTTCGATATCATCGAAGCCGATGATCGAGCATTGCCGCGGCACCGCAATGCCGCGTTCCGCCGCGACACGCAACGCTCCAATACCCATCATGTCATTACAGGCGAAGATCGCGCTCGGCCGCACGGTATCGAAAAGCCGCCCCGCCGCATCTTGGCCGCCCGGGCCCGAGAAATCGCTTTCGACGATGGCCGAAGGCTCGATATCGATACCGCGCTCGGACATCGCCCGAATGAAGCCATGCACACGCATGGCGCTGACCGCCGTCGAAACCGGCCCCGAGATGCATCCAATCCTGACGTGTCCGAGTTCGAGCAAGTGGCGGGTCGCGAGATAGGCACCGCGTTCGTGATCGATCTGGACGAGATCGGCGGCGAGCCCCTGGATGTTCCGATCGACGATGACGAGCGGCTCGCGCGCGTCGGCAAGGCTCGCCGCCAGCACCGCATCTTCGCCGGCCGATGCGATGATGAGTCCGTCGATGCGCTTTTCCTGCAACACGCGCAGATAGTTGCGCTGTTTGGCCGGATCGTCGTCCGAATTGCAGAAGAACATGCAGTAGCCCTCGCGGGCGCAGCCGTCCTGTATTCCGCGCGCCAGTTCGGCAAAGTACGGATCGCTGCTGTTGGGCACGACGAGCCCGATCGTGGCGGTGGTCTTGGCTTTCAGGGAACGCGCCACCGCAGAGGGCACGTAGTTGAGTTGGCTGATCGCGCGCTCCACTTTCGCGCGCACATCCGCGGACACCGGCCGCGTGTTGTTGACCACGTGCGACACCGTGGTGAACGACACGCCGGCGATGGCCGCCACATCCTTGATCGTTGCCATAACCCGTTTCTCTCTCGCTTGTTTTTCTTCGCCGCGGCGAAACCGCCTTTGTGCCCTGTTCCGTTCGCTCCGCCGCGCATCGCCTGCCGCGGCAGAACACGCGCTCTCAACTGCGTTTGCGGCTTCGGTAGGTGTCGAGCACGACCGCAACCACGATGACGGCCCCCGTGATGATCCGCTTCGTCGGCTCGTTGGCACCCACTTGCGCGAGACCGGCCGCCAGCACCGAAATGATCAGCACGCCGAAGAACGTGCTGATAACGGAACCGCGTCCGCCCATCAGGCTCGTGCCGCCTATCACCACGGCCGCGATGACCTGCAACTCCGCGCCGGCGCCCGCATTGGGATCGGCCGCTTCCAGCCGGGACACCTGAAAGAGCGCGGCCAGTCCGGAAAGTGCGCCCATCAGCGCAAACACCGCGACCTTGTAGGGCCGCGGATCGACGCCGGCCAGCCGCACCGCCTCCTCGTTCGTGCCGATGCCCACGAGGTGGCGGCCGAAAACAGTGCGCGTGAGCACGACCTGCGCGGCGATCATCACAGCCACCGCGATCAGGAACGCCGGCGATATGCCGACGGCGATCGGGTTCGACAGGAAGTCGAACGCATCGCCGATATACGCCGTGCGCGAATTCGTCATCTGATAAGCCAGGCCGCGCGCCGCTTCCAGCACGCCGAGCGAGACGATGAACGACGGAATCCGCCAGCCGACCGTCACGCCGCCGGTGACCGCGCCTGTCAATGCCGCGGCCGCCATACCGGCGAGCGCGGCCGGCACTGGCGGCCAGTGCCATTGGAGCGCGGCGACGCTGACGACCGATGCGGACAGCGCTAGCACCGAGCCCACCGACAAATCGATGCCCGCGACGATCAGCACGAACGTCATCCCGACCGACATGACGACGAGATCGGGAATCTGGTTGGCGATCGTGCTGAACGTATCGTATGTCAGGAAGTGCGAGCTCAGCAGCGAAAAGAGCGCAACCATCACGGCCAGCGCACCCGCCAGGCCGAGGTAATTCGAAAGTCCGAGCCGAGTGCCGCCCGGCTTCACGCTCGGCGTCTCGTCGGCAAGGACAGGCGCACCATCGGGGCGCGCGGATGGATCGGTCATGAAGCACTCCGTGCGTTTCGTTCATGATCGGGGGCCGTTGGACGAGTCCCCTTCATATGTCCTGCGAACGCTGCGGCGAGCAGCGCGTCCTGGCTCCATTCGTCGCGCTCGAACACGCCGGTCAAGCGCCCCGCCGACATGACGGCGATGCGGTCGCAGATCAGCATCAATTCGCGCAGATCGCTCGAAACGACGACGAGCGCGCGACCTTCGCGCGCGAGCGCCCCCATCAAGCCGTAGATATCGAACTTCGCGCCGACGTCGATGCCCCGCGTCGGTTCGTCGAAAAGCAGCACATCCGCCTCGCGCGCGAGCCAGCGCCCGATCACGACTTTTTGCTGATTGCCGCCCGAGAGCTCGCCCACGGGCTGCGTCGGCCCGCTCGCGCGCACGCGAAGCGCGTCCATCTGGGTGCGCGCGAGCGCCTGCTCGCGCCGCGCGTCGATGAAACCCCAGCGTGCCACGCTTCCAATGTTGCCGAGCGACACATTGGCGGCGATGGAATGCGGCAGCAGCAGGCCCTCGCCCTTGCGGTCCTCGGTGATCAGCGCAATGCCGTGCCGTACCGCATCGGCTGGCGAACCGATATGCACGGGTGTCGGGGGCCGCCCCACGGCGATCGTGCCGGAATCGGCCCGGTCTGCGCCGTAGATGAGCCGCATGAGCTCTGTCCGGCCCGCACCGATCAGGCCGCTCACGCCCAGGATCTCGCCTTCCCGGACCTCGAACGACACGTCGTGCACGACATCGCCGCGTCCGAGCCCTTGCACCTTCAAGAGCGGCGCGCCGATCCGGCGCTCGCCGAGGTCGATGCGCTCGCCGATGACCCGCCCGACCATCAGCGTCACGAGCCGCTCGCTCGAGACGTCGGCCATCCGGGCGGTATGGACAAGTCTGCCATCGCGCAGCACCGCCACGCGATCGGCAATGCGCGCGAGCTCTTCGAGCCTATGCGAAATGTAGACGATCGCGACGCCGTTCGCCTTCAGGCGCGCAATCTGATCGAACAGCAGGTCGACTTCGCGATCCGTCAGCATGGCGGTCGGCTCGTCGAAGATCAGCACACGCGTGTCGCCGATCAGATTGCGCGCGATCTCGACCATTTGCTGGTGGCCGATGCCGAGCGCGCCCACAGGCGTGTCGGGATCGATCGAATCGAGTCCGACTCGCGCCATCGCGCGGTGTGCGTCCCGAGCCAGGCGCCGGCGGTCGATCCAGCCGAGGGCACGCGGCCCGCGGCGCGGCAAGTTGTCGAAAAAGAGGTTCTCGGCAACCGTCAGCGTCGGCAACAGGTTCAACTCCTGCATGACCATACGCACGCCGAGCGCCTCGGCTTCGCCCCGGCTTGCCGGCGCATAGGGCTTGCCGCCGAGCCGCATGGCTCCGCCCGTCGGGGCGACGAGCCCACCGATGATTTTCGAGAGCGTGCTTTTACCGGCACCGTTCTCGCCCGTCAAGGCCAAGACCTCGCCTGAGCGAAGCGCAAGCGTCACATCGGACAGCACCGGCTCGGCATAGGTCTTGCCGATGCCGCTCACCGCAAGCACTGCGTCCGTATCGTCTGCGTCGGTCGAATCCATCGCGATCCTGTTCTCGAGGCCGCCCATCCCATTCCGGCGACATCGCGCGCCGCGTTGGCCTGTCGCATCACGCCTATTCTCACGGATAACGGCACCGGCGCGCGATACTTGAATATTCGACTGAGGAGTGGGCCGGGCCGCGACGGCGGCCCGCTGAGGCTTGCGCTGCTTTACTTTGACTTGACGACGCCGGCTTTGGTCACGAGGTCGACCGGGGTTTCGACGACGCTCGACAGGTCGGCCTGCTTCTTGTGCTCGGCAATCGCCTTGAGCGCCGTGTCGATGCCGAACACGGCCTGCTTGGCGGCGTATTGGTCGGCAGTCGCGAGGATCCGGCCATCCTTGAGCATCGGCTTGATGGCGCCGATGTTGTCGTAGCCCACCACGTAGACCTTGCCTTGCTTGCCTGCGGCGCGCACGGCCGAGACGGCCCCGATCGCCATGTTGTCGTTGCCGCACAGCAGCGCCTTAAGATTCGGATACTGATTCAGCATGGCCGACGCGATGGCATTGCCCTTGTCGATCTCCCATTCGCCGGACTGGACCGAGACGACCTTGGCGCCCACTTTTTGCATCGCGGCCTTGAACCCTGCGGTGCGTTGCTGAGCGTTGGTGGTCGTCGAAACGCCTTCGACGATGCCGACTTCGTCACCCGCCTTGAGTTTCTTCGCGAGTTCGTCGCCGACCTTCTCGGCGCCCTTCGCGTTGTCCGGACCGACGAACGGTACATTCAGGTCCTTGGACTTCAGTACGTCGGGGTCGAGCCGATTATCGATATTGACGACGATGATTCCCGCGTCGACGGCCTTTTTGACAACCGGCACGAGCGCCTTCGAGTCGGCCGGTGCGAGCACGATCGCATCGACCTTCGAATTGATCATCTGCTCCACGATGTTGATCTGCGCCGCCGTATCGGTCTCGTTCTTGATACCGTTCGTAATGAGCTCGAACTTGCCGGCGTTGTGCTTTTGATAGTCCTTCGCGCCAGTTTCCATGGTCAGGAAGAACTCGTTCGCGAGCGATTTCATCACGAGCGCCACTTTCGGCTTATGGGCCGTTTGCGCGGCTGCATCGGTGGCAGCGAACGGCGCGGCGGCGACAGCAACGAGGCTGGCCGCGACGGCGAGCATGCGGCGACGGGTGCGATGAACCATGAGCTTCTCCTTTTTTCGCATATTGTGATCGGGCTCGCTAAAGCCTGAATTTACGATTCGAACGTACGCTCGAGATCACCGGTATCGCCGTGCGATACGCGGGCGATGATATTTTGCGCTAAATACCGCGCGCACCACGCGATCCGGACCCCATATGCTGGACCGTTCCGCGGGCGCGCGCAAGGAGAAAGGGAAAGAAGCCTCGTTAAAGTCGAAGCTTCGTTAAAGCTTATCGACGGAAGAGCCCTCGACTTTGCCATCGATGATGTCGCGGGCATATTGCAAGCCGATCTTGTGGGCGGCGATCTGATCGTCGAGCGGTTCGTGCTCCGGCACGCCGAACATTTCGGATTTGCCGCGCTCCCCGCTCGCATTGCGAGAAATCATCACGACGATATCGAAATGTCGCGGCGCGCTTGGCGCCTCGTCCGGCTCTTTTGCACGCCGCAATGCCTGCACGCCGATCGAAAACCCTTTGTACTGTTCTGTGAATGGTTCCGACATGGACCGAACCCCCGTGCGGATGCACATAGGTTAAGGGCGACTGCCCGCCGAGCCCGCGAACCGTCGCGCAGGCTTCCAGTGTAGGCCCTACGCAAAAGCCGTTCCGCGTGTCGGTGAAGGCTGGGCTGTGGGCGGCGCCCCGATGACTGCGTCCCTCAAGCGGTAAATGACAGAGAATTTGAAGAAATTACGCACCCTTTCGCGAAGCGGTTCGACTCCCGCGACGATTCGTCGCATTTCTTCTATGATGGCTGCCAAGACGGCCCGCTACACCCTACATCGATAAAGACGCCATGGGCCGACGTCTCGTCGTTGATGCGTAAAGCATAGCGGAGGCAACGAATGGCATGGAGACAGAACCGGTGGCTCAAGCGCTGGGTCGTCACGATCCTGATTTGGGCCGTACCGGTGGCGCTCGTGGCAGTACACGAGATTCGCGAGGAGATGGCTTACAACGTCGTCGATCGCGACCGTGCGCTGACCACCTGGGTGCTCGACGACGCGCAACGCGCGGCCGGCGCTGCGGCCCGCTGTCGCGGCACGCCGGACGAGGCGCGTGCCGCCGGCTGCCCGAGCGACGTCCTGGCGGCCAACGCGCCGCGCCAGCAAGCCGCGATCGACGAATATATCGTGCGGCGCAACACGCTTGCCAGTTATCTTTGGCACGCTTTCGTCGGCTACTGGGTCGTGCCGGCAGCCTTTCTCTTCGCATTGGGTCTCGTGGTGGCCGGCGTCAGGCGCGCACTGCGCCGTCCGCCGGTGCCCAAACGCCCGGTGGCTCACTGACGTGAAATCGGGACAGGTACGGGCATGCACCGTGCTTGTTACCTCGACACGCGCGGAATGCGTGGGATCGACGCTTCGTCCAAACCTGCCGTCGAAGGTTTGACCGACGGATCAATACGGAGAAAGAGCCATGAACAAACAACAACGCTTCATGCTGAAGGCGGCAACCGCGGTGGTGGCCGGCGGCCTTGCCCTCGCGGGCTGTACCACGACCACGAACAACGGCAGCCCGACGGCGCAAAGTCCAGGCAGCACGTCGTCGAAGCGCCAGGAGATCAATAGCGGCGTCGATGCGGCGTTGTCGCGGATGTACGCGCAGGTACCCGGCTCTCGTGATCTGGTTTCGCGGGCGCGCGGCGTCCTGGTATTCCCGAAGGTCCTGCAAGCAGGCTTCGTGGTCGGCGGCGAATTCGGCGAAGGAGCGTTGCGCACCGGCGGTACGACCCAGGGCTACTACAACCTGGTGTCGGGTTCGTTCGGGCTACAGGCCGGGGCTCAATCGAAAACTGTCGTGTTTCTCTTCATGACCGATGACGCGCTCAAGGCGTTCCAGCAGCGCCAGGGATGGTCCGTAGGAGGCGACGCCTCGGTCGCCCTCCTGAAGATGGGGGCCAACGGCGCTGTCGATACCACCACGGCCACCAAGCCCGTGCAGGTCATCGTCATGACCAATGCAGGCCTCATGGGCGATCTCTCCCTGCAGGGCATGAAGATTTCCCGCATCAACCTCTGAAGCAGGCGTTTTGCCCTGGCGCGGCGCACTCGCGCCGCGCTTGTCCGGCCCTCGCCAACTTTTGCGCTCAGCTTGTTTTCGAATCGATCACCTTGAAGCGCGAGCGCTTCTGCGCCCGGATGACCGTCTGATAAGCGTCCAGATATTGCCTGGCCATGAAATGCGAGGTGAAGCGTTCCTCGAAGCGTCTGCGCACTCCCGCGCGGGAAACCGTGTGCAGCCGGTTGACCGCGGCGACGGCGCTGATCTCGTCTTCGACGATGAATCCCGACACCCCTTCGTCGACCACCTCGGGCACCGAGCCGCGATTGAACGCGATCACGGGCGTGCCACAGGCCATGGCCTCGATCATGACGAGACCGAACGGCTCCGGCCAATCGACCGGGAACAGCAACGCGTGCGCACCCGACAGAAACGTCGCCTTCTCGTCATCGGCGATTTCGCCGATGAATTCGACGTGCGGCAAGTCGAAAAGCGGCTTGATCTCCCGCTCGAAATACTCGCGGTCGGCCGAGTCGATCTTGGCCGCGATGCGAATGGGCAAGCCGCAATGCGAGGCGATCCGTATCGCCGTGTCGACGCGCTTTTCGGGTGAAATACGGCCCAAAAATGCGAGGTACCGCTGTTCGACCGGCTGCGGCTCATAAAGCGTGCGCGGCAGACCGTGGTAGACCGTCCTCAGCCATTTCGCCTGCGGCATCGGATGGCGCTGGGCATTGGAGATCGAGATGACGGGTGCCGTATCGAACGTATCGAAAACGGGCTGCTGCTCGGGCAGATCGAGACGGCCGTGCAGCGTCGTGACGAACGGCGTGTCCTGCCGGTTGAACAGCGAAAACGAGTAGTAGTCCATATGGAAATGCAGGACGTCGAACTCGTCCGCGCGACGTCTCACGAGCTCCATCAACAGCATATGCGGCGCAATGCGGTCGCGAATAGCCGGGTCGAGCCGCAGCGCTCGCGGCCAGACGGCCTCGAGCTTCGCACTCGTTTTGGAATCGCCGCTCGCGAAAAGCGTGACGTCGTGGCCCAAATCCACGAGCGCCTCGGTGATGTATGAGACGACGCGTTCCGTGCCGCCGTAAAGCTTCGGCGGAACGGATTCGGTCAAAGGTGCGATCTGCGCAATCTTCATTCGGTGAACTCCATGCAAGCGGGCGAGGTTCCGGACAAGGCGCCGCCCAGGCGCGCCGCGTCAGTTCGACCGATCAGGGCGAGACCCGGGCCGTTCGCATCGCGCCGGCACTCGAGCCTTCATTATTGAGTACGGCTCTCGGAAGGAAACGCGCCATTTTCACTTATTCCCGGCTGTTACAGTCGGGAAACATGCGTTCGGCGACTGTTTCAATCGTGTTTGCAGGGAAAAGCCTTGCCGAGCCCGAGCGAAACACTCGTACTGGCGTTGTAATCGGCCAGTTTCGGGTTTTCGGCCACGTATTTACGGACCGCGTCGACGAGCTGCTGGGGCTTCACGCCGCTCGGCAGGCAAAAATACTGGCCCACTCGCGGTCCCGTCGTGCCGCCGATCGCGTCGATCGTGTTGTAGACGCCGTCGGCGACGCCGAGTACGTACGCCTTGCATGCCGCGCGCGAGACCGTATCGGTTCGGCCGCACAATCCGCTGAGTTCGCTCCCCGAAAACGCGAACGCCGCCACCGGCATGGCGAGTGCCCCAAGGCCAATCAAAGCCCGCAACATGGTTATCCTTTTCTCCAGCGGTAAATCCGCGGGCTGCGAACCGGTCCCGTACTTCGCGACCGGTCGACCCGTCAGGCAGGCACGGCGCCAGCCGTGCCAAAAAACGCTTATTTTGCACCGTTTTGCCCGCTTGCAGGGGCCACAGCGGACGCACTCGCGGCGTCGCGGGCGAACATGGCCTCCAGCCCTTCGGTTGCGTCCTTCGCGTGGTATTGCTTCGCGAAGTCGAGCGCGGTCATGCCGATCTGGTTCTTGACCCGCGGGTCCGCCCCCGCATCGAGCAGCACTTTCATCGTCGTGATGTGATTGCCGCGCGCGGCCATCATGAGCGGCGTCGTGCCGTTCGGCGATGGCGTGTCCAGATAGGCGGAATGGTCGATCAGCAGTTGGACGATATCGTCGTGACCGTTCGCCGCAGCATAGTGCAACGGCGCCCAGCCTTTTTTGTTGACTTCGGCGTCCTTGTCGATCAGCAGCTTCACGAGATCGAGATCGCCGTTCAATGCGGCGAGCATCATGGCGTTTTCATCGGCGCTATCGACCTTGTCCAGATCGGTCTTGGGATTCGAGGCGAGCACTTTGGCCACCTTGTCCGACTTCTCGCGTGCGGCGAGGACGATGAGCGGCATGTGCAGCTTGTCTGGCGTCGTCATGTTCGGATCGACGCCTTGCGCGAGCAGCTTGGCAATGCGTTTGTCGTCGTCGAATTTGACGGCTTTCACGATGCTGTCGGTGTCGGCCCCGTAGGCCGGCGCGACCGCGGCCGCAGCCACGAGCGCGGTTGCACACGCGGCAAGCGCCCGGCGCAGGCCACTGGCGGTTCTCAGGCGGGGGGCGGCGCGGCCGGGGCGTTGGATGAGCGGCAGGGTGAGCGTGTTCATAGGCAATATGGTTTTCCTTTCTGTTGCCTGACAAAGGCGAACGTGTCGTTCAGCTCGAGGATCGCGCGGCCGAGGCGAATAACCGGAAGAAATTCCGGGTCGTCGCCTCGGCGAGCGCTTCCTTGGGCATATCGCGTATCTGTGCGATGAAAGCTCCGACATGGCTGACGTACGCAGGTTCATTGGGTTTGCCACGGTAGGGAACCGGTGCGAGGTACGGCGAATCGGTTTCGATCAGCAAACGCTCGAGCGGCACACGCCGTGCGACGTCCTGCACGTCGGCCGCGCTCTTGAACGTGACGATGCCGGACAGCGAAATGTGGAAGTTCTGCGCGAGCGCGCGCTCGGCGATCGGCCACGGCTCCGTGAAGCAATGCATGACGCCGCCCGGTACGTGAGCCGCTTCTTCCTCCATGATCCTCAGCGTATCGTCGGCCGACGCTCGCGTGTGGACGATGAGCGGCTTCATCGTCGCGCGCGCGGCGCGGATGTGCGTACGAAAGCGCTCGCGCTGCCATTCCATGTCGGCGATCGAGCGGCCTTCGAGCCGGTAGTAATCCAGTCCGGTCTCGCCGATCGCCACGACCTTCGGATGCTTCGCGAGCTCGACGAGTTCCGACACGGTGGGCTCGCGCGCGTCTTCATGGTCGGGATGCACGCCGACCGACGCAAAGACGTTGTCATACGCCGAAGCAATGTCGAGCACGGCCGGCAGCGTCTCCAGATCGACGCTGACGCAAAGCGCGTGCGTCACTTGCTGAGCTCGCATATTCTCGAGCACGTCGGGCAGGCGATCGGCCAGTCCTTCGAAGTTGATATGGCAATGAGAATCGACAAACATCCTGGGTTCCTTTGCGCAACGGGCGAACGAATTCGCTATGCGATTCGCTTGCCGAGAATGACGAGATCGCGCTCCACGCCGTCCAGCACCGCGACACGGGGCAGCATGCCCCAGTCTTCGAAGCCTGCCCGGCGAAACAAGGCCAGACTGGGCGCATTGTGGCCGAAGATGAATCCAAGCGCGGTATCGATCCGAAGGCCGGGCGCCGCTTCGAGCGCTTGCTCCAGCAGTTGCCTGCCAAGTCCACGGCCGCGTGCGCACTCGTCGAGGTAAATGCTGAGCTCGGCGGTGCGCGCATAGGCCGGGCGCCCATAGAAGTCGGAAAAGCTCAGCCAGCCGATCACGCGCCCCGCGTCATCGCGATCGTCGCGCTCCGTCTGCTCGGCGACCCACAATGGCCGACGCGCCGCGCCGTGGGCGTGGAACCACCGCAGGCGGCTCTCGACCGTCACGGGTTCGAGGTCGGCCGTGACGCTGCGCGAGGCGATCGTCGAATTGTAAATGGCGACGATCGAGGCAAGATCGTCGAGGGTTGCATCCCGAATGTGTATCGACATGGCGTGGGCTCGTATCAAGCGTGCGCGGACTGGACGAAGAGCTCGCGGTAACCGAGAAACAGCGCCTCGAAGACGAGACGCGCATTGAGAGGATGGTTTTCGACCGCACGTTCACGTGCAACGGTCTTCATATAGCGCGCGAACGCATTGGCGTCGACGCGCTGCGCGCAGTGCGCGAGATCGCGGGCCGCCGCTGGAAAGTAGCGCGGCCGATGGGCGGTGCGCTCGGCGAGCAAGTCGTAAAGCCAGCGCTGCAGCCAACCGAGCACGATGGGCACGGGAAGCTTTTGCAGCGCCTCGGCGCAAGCGAACGCGTCGCATTGGGGGCCGGCCGCGAGCTGCTTGAGCGTGAACTCACGCAGCGGCCGGTTTTCGTCCGCGGCGAGCGCGAGTGCGGCAAGCGGCGCGCCACCCGCCATGGCCAGTAGCGCATCGGCGTCCGCCACGCCTTGCTGCGCCAGCCATTCGCGCGCGAGTTCGGGCGCGGGCGTCGGCATCGGCCATTGGCGGCACCGGCTGACGATCGTCGGCAAAAGCCTGTCGAGGCGTGCCGAGACGAGCAAAAAGACGACGCCGGCCGGCGGCTCCTCCAATGTCTTCAGGAGCGCGTTGGCCGCCGCCGCATTGAGCGCTTCCGCCGGATAGACGAGCACCACGCGCGCGCCGCCGCGATGGGCGCCCACGCCGCAGAAATCGAGCAGCGCCCGCACCTGCTCGATCTTGATTTCCTTGCTCAGCGTGCGCGTCTTTTTGCCGTCTTCGCTGTCCGCTTTCTCGTCGTGCTCAGCGGCAGGCGCCGACGAGCCCAGCTCCGAAGCCAGCGCTTCCGGGAACAGGGCCCGGTAGTCGGGGTGGTTGCCCTGAACGAACCAATTGCAGGCCGCGCAGGCCCCGCAAGGCTCGCCGTTGGCGCGCGGGGCCTCGCACAGCAGGCCTTGCACGACGTGTTGCGCGAAACGGAGTTTGCCGATACCGGCTTGGCCGTGCAGCAAAAGGGCGTGCGGCCACTGCCCGCGCAACGATTGCAAGCGGTTCCAGTCGTCCAGTTGCCAAGGATGAATCATCGTCGAATCGTCCAGACGTTGCGTTTAAATGAGAAGCGGGGCGCGGTGCCGCGTTCGTCGCGGCGATTCGCCTCAAAGCGTCGACACAAGCCGCGCGAGCTGGTGTCGGATTTCGTCGATGCCGAGCGTCGCATCGACAACCAAGAACCGATGCGGGGCTTCTTGCGCGCGCCGCAGATACTCGGCGCGGGTGCGCTCGAAAAACGCGAGCGTCTCGCTCTCGAACTTGTCGGGCGAGCGCACCGCGCCGCGCCGCTCGCTGGCGGTTCGCGGCGGCACATCGAAAAGCACGGTCAGATCCGGCTGGAATCCGCCCTGCACCCAGCGTTCGAGCGCCTCGAGCTTATCGCGCGGCAAGCCGCGGCCGCCGCCCTGATAGGCGAACGTCGCATCGGTGAATCGGTCGCTCAAGACCCAGTCGCCGCGTGCGAGCGCCGGCTCGATGACCTGCGCGAGATGCTCCCGGCGTGCCGCGAACATCAGGAGCGCCTCGGTCTCGAGGTCCATCCGCTCGTGCAGCAGCAGCTCGCGCAAGGCTTCGCCGAGCGGTGTGCCGCCGGGCTCGCGCGTCGTCACGACAGCGCTGCCCGCAGGGCTCAGCTTGTCTTCGAGACGTTCCCGAAACCATGCCAGATGCGTCGTTTTGCCTGCGCCGTCGATGCCTTCGAAGGTGATGAATTTGCCGCGCGCCATTTAGGGTTGACCTCGAATATATTTATCGACCGCCTTGTTGTGATCGCCGAGCGTATCGGAGAAGACACTGGTGCCGTCGCCGCGCGAAACGAAATAGAGCGCGCCCGTGGGCGCCGGCTTCGTCGCCGCCTCGAGCGATGCCGCGCCTGCGAGCGCAATAGGCGTCGGCGGCAGACCGCGCCGCATATAGGTGTTATACGGGGTATCCGTTTGCAAGTCCCGCTTGCGCAGCCTGCCGGTATACGCGTCGCCCAGACCGTAGATCACCGACGGATCGGTTTGCAACGGCATGCCGATACGCAACCGGTTGGCGAACACCGCCGCGACCAGCGGACGGTCCGCAGCCCTGCCCGTCTCCTTCTCGACGAGCGACGCCATCGTCAGCGCCTCATACGGCGTCTGGTAAGGCAACCCGGGTGCGCGCTCGATCCAGACGCGCGCGAGCTGCTGCTGCATCAACCGGTACGCGCGCCGGTACACGTCGATATCGCTCGATCCCTTGTCGAACAGGTACGTATCCGGGAAGAAGAGCCCCTCGGCATTCGCGAGGTCCTTTTCCTGCGCCCCGATCGCAGCCAGCAACTGGGTGTCCGTCATCCCCACGGTGTCGTGCTTGAGTGACGGGTCGGCGTCGATTTCGGCGCGCATGCGCTTGAACGACCAGCCTTCGATGATCGTGACGACGTCCTCGTTCGTGTCGCCGAGCGCCAGCTTTTGCAGCACTTCGTACGGCGTCACGCCACTCTTGAACTCATAGTTGCCGGATTTCAGCCGCGTTTGCAGGCCCAGCGCGCGCGTCATCAGAACGAACGGTTCGGGGGCGAGCGCCACGCCCGCCCGCACGAGTTGCAACGCGACGCTGCGCACGCTGCTGTGCGGCTTGATCGTGACATCGACCACGGGAGCCGAGAGCGTGACGGGGCTCGTGGCCCAGAAATATCCGCCGCCCGCGGCGGCGGCAAGCAAAACGACGGCAACTGCACCGAGGGCGAAGCATTTCTTCAGAAGGGACATGCGAAACAAGGCTCGGGTAGACCCCATATAATAGCTTGCTCGCATCAGCCAAAGTCAGGATTGACCGGATATCGAATCCATGAATGCCCCCCACGCACCCGATTTGCCCCCCGCTTCGCCCGCACCGGGCCTATTCCGCCCGCCTGCGGGCGAATTCGACGCGGTCCTCGCGCGCGGCGCTTTCATGGCGCTCGATCAGTTCGGTGTGATCGAGGCCACGGGGGACGACGCCGCGAGCTTCCTTCATGGCCAGCTGACGAACGACGTCCAGCATCTGGACGCCGCGAGTGCGCGGCTGGCCGGCTACTGTTCGCCAAAAGGCCGCCTCATCGCCTCCATGCTCACGTGGCGCGCCGGGCAATCGATTCGGCTGCTCGTCGCGCGAACCGTTTGCGCGAATGTTCAAAAGCGGCTGTCGATGTTCGTGTTGCGCGCAAAGGCGAAGCTTGTCGATATCACGGACGCGGTCGCCGTGATCGGCTTCGCGGGCGATGTGCGCGAAGCGCTTTCGAGCGTATTCGAAGCGCTGCCGGACGGCGTGAACGTGCAGGTCGCCGGCCCGTTGGGCTCGCTCGTGCGTGTGCCCGACGCCAACGGCCGCGCCCGCTATTTGTGGATCGGCCCGAAAGCCGAGGTCGAGGCCTGCCTGCCGGGGCTCGAAGCCCGTCTCGCGCACGTTTCGTCGGCCGTTTGGGATTGGCTGGACATCCGCGCGGGCGAGCCGCGCATTACAGCGGACGTGGTCGAACAGTTCGTGCCGCAAATGGTCAATTTCGACGCGTTGGGCGCCGTCAACTTTCGTAAAGGCTGCTATCCGGGCCAGGAGGTCGTTGCACGCAGCCAGTACCGCGGCACGATCAAGCGGCGCGTGGCACTCGCGCATATCGCCACCGATAGCGACCCGGTGCGCGCCGGCGCGGAACTCTTCCATTCGGCCGATCCTGGCCAGCCGTGCGGGATGATCGTCAATGTCGCGGCCGCGCCACGAGGCGGTTTCGACGCGCTCGTCGAGATCAAGCTTGCATCGCTCGACGAAGGCGTCGTTCGAGTCGGTACCGCCGAGGGGCCCGAACTGGCGTTCGAGCCGTTGCCGTACGCATTGCCCACGGAAGTCTGACGCGCCAGATGTGCCTCATCGTTTTCGACTGGCGGCCCGATGCGGCACACGGCCCTCTGTTCACGCTCGCCGCCAATCGCGACGAATATTTTCGCCGCGAGACCGCTCCCCTCGGATGGTGGACCGATCTTCCGCAAGTACTGGCCGGCCGCGATCTGGCGGGCGGCGGGACTTGGCTGGGTGTATCGCGCGACGGACGCTTCGCCGCGCTCACGAATTACCGCGCCCCGCTCGACACACGGCCCGATGCACCGACGCGCGGGATGCTCGTCGCGGAGTATCTCGCCGGCGAGCGTCTTGCCCCGCTCGACTACCTCGCGCGGGTGGCCGAGCGCGGCGCAATCTACAACGGCTTCAATCTGCTGGCAGGCGATTTTGTCCGGCGCGAGCTCGCGTGGTACTGCAACCGCGGCGAAGCGCCGCCCGTCCTACTCCCGCCCGGCACACACGGTATTTCGAATGCGGTGCTCGACACGCCTTGGCCCAAGCTCGCGAGAAAGCGCGCCGCACTGGCTGCGCTGACGAGTGCTGGCAACGGGCAAGCCCCGCTTGCGGCCCTTATCGAACTGATGCTCGACAGACAGATCGCACCCGACGACACGCTGCCTTGCACCGGCATCCCGCTCGAACGCGAACGCGCGCTGTCCGCGGCGTTCATCGAGACGCCCGATTACGGGACCCGCGGCACGACGGCCTTGCGCGTCGATATGGGGAGCACGGGCCTCCGGGTCCATCTCGCCGAGCGCAGCGACGATGACGGATCGCATCGCGTGCGCCGCCCGGGCGACGTCGAACGCATCTTCGATTTCTGGATCGACGGCGGCGCCTCGAACACCGGGGGCTGACGACTCACGCCGGACTGCTCGGATCGCTGGGCTGACGCTGCCTTTCGATATCTTCGTGCCGCAAGCGGATGCTCGGAACAATGGCCGGATGCGTAAACACATAAAAGCGTTCGTCGCGTATCGCGTCGAACGTCGCGTTGGCGATATCGGCGGCCGTGAGCCGTCCGGCACGCACGGCTTTGCGCAACTCGCGCGCAGCGAGGATCTGCGATGCCGTCGGTGCCGTGTCGTTGCGCCAGCGCGCGGGGCGCGCGCGCTCGGCATCAGCGATGTTTGTCGGTGCGAACGCCGGACTCAGCAGAGAGCACCCCACCGGGGCGCCGACCTTGCGCAAATCGTGATAAAGCGTTTCGGTCAGTCCGACGACGGCATGCTTCGAGGCGTTGTAGACGCTCATCAATGGCGGCGCGAGGAATCCCGCGACGGACGCGGTATTCACGATATGCGCGGGCTCGTTCTGCCCGATCATGATTGGTGCGAATACGCGCACACCGTGCGCCACACCCATCACGTTCACGCCGAAGACCCACGCCCAATCGTTCGCGCTCATCTCCCAGGCGAGGCCGCTTGCACCCACGCCCGCATTGTTGAACAGCAGATGCGCTTTGCCATAGCTATCGAGCGTCTTGCGGGCGAGCGCTTCGACCGCGCCGGCGTCCGAGACATCGGTGGGCACAGCAACGACCTCTGCACCGGCGGCCCTCAGCGTCGCTGCCGTATCGGCCAGAGCATCGGAATCGATATCCGCGAGCACGAGTCTCATGCCGAGCGCGGCGCCCTGTTCGGCAAACGCGCGGCCCAATCCGCTCGCCGCGCCGGTAATCACGGCAACCTTGCCTTCGAACACCTGCATGACGGACTCCGATTCCTCAAACGAGCTTGACGAGTTGCTTGCCGAAGTTGCGTCCCTTTAGAAGCCCCATCAAAGCGTCGGGCGCATGCTCGAGCCCCTCCATTACGCTTTCGCGGTAGTTAAGCTTCTTTTGCGCAACGAGCGAGGCGAGCTCGGCCAACGCCCGCGGCCAGATATCCAGATGCTCGGTCACGATGAAACCCTGCAATGTCAGGCGCATCGTCAGGATCAGCGCGGGCTGCCGAAGCGGCTGGGGCGCCCCGTCGTAACCCGCGATCATGCCGCATAACGCGATGCGCCCAAACGGGTTCATCCGCGTGAGCGTCGCATCGAGCGAGGCGCCGCCCACGTTTTCGAAGCAGCCGTCGACGCCCTCGGGCGTGGCAGCCTCCAGGTCCTCCTGGAGCTTGCCGGCCTTATAGTCGACACAGGCATCGAAGCCGAGTGTCTGCGTCACGTAGCGGCACTTCTCGGCGCCGCCCGCAATCCCTACGGCACGGCATCCGGCCAGCTTCGCCAACTGGCCCACGACGCTGCCGACGGCACCGCTGGCCGCGCTGACGACGATCGTCTGCCCTGCCTGCGGCGCAATGATCTCGTTGAGCCCGTACCACGCCGTCACGCCCGGCATTCCCGCGACGCCGAGATAAGCCGAGAGCGGGATCGCCGTATCGTCGACCTTCGTCACGCCTGTGCCGTCCGATGTGCCGAATTCCTGCCAACCGAATACGCCCGTGACCTTGTCGCCCACCGCAAAGCGGGTGTTGCGCGATTCCACGACTTCTCCGGCCGTTGCGCCGATCATCACTTCGCCGAGCGGTTGCGGCGCGGCGTACGACTTCGTTTCGTTCATCCGGCCGCGCATGTACGGGTCGATCGACAGCCAATGATTGCGGACGCGAAACTGCCCGTCGGCAAGCGGCTCGAGCGGCGTTGCGACGAGCTGGAAGTTGTCGGCCGTCATGGCACCCTGTGGACGCGAGACGAGCAGCACGCGGCGGTTCATCTGAGTCATGGCGATTTTCTCCTTCGATAAGCGTCCGGCAAGCGCAAAGCCGAAAACGAAAAAATCCCTGTGGACGGCGGGAGCCCGGGGGCCGTGGCCGCCCGAGCGGCAGGCGAGAGGATCAGCCGTCGCTGGGGCCTGGTTTGCCCGTCGGTATGCGCCGGGTTCGCTGCTCGACGATGTCCCGGCCGACGGCCAGGCGCCGCATGTATTTGAACGTCCCGAGTGCCTTGGCGACGAAATGGCCCTCGCTGTCGCGCACTTCGCCTTCGCAGTACGCCATCGTCGTCGAACGATGCAGCACGCGGCCGAACGCGCGCAACTCGCCGCGCCCGGGCTGCATGAAATTGACCTTCATTTCGACCGTGACGACGCCCATGCCGTCGCCGGCCAGGCTGCGCGCGGCCGTCGCGAGCGCGACATCGGCCAGCGTCATGGTGACGCCGCCGTGCGCGACCTGCCACGTGTTCATAAGGGTTGCGTCGAGCGGCAGTTCGACCTCGCTGACACCGTCGGCGGCCGATACGAGACGCACACCGAGGTGATCGACGAAGGGGCTTTCGATCACATTGGCATGACCGGCGGGAGGCGGAGTGTGCGGCATCGCGGTTTTTGCGGGGGGCTGATGGGTCTCAGATTTCGTAGTCGATGCACTGGCGCGCTTCGCGTACGGCGCCGACGAACGACTTGAGCGCTTCGTGCGTGGGGTGAGCCTGATACGCGTCGAGCGCGGTCTTGTCGGCGAAATCGGACAGGAGCACGACGTCGTAGGTCGATTCGAGTTCCGGCTTCGCAATGCCGACTTCGATGCGCAGGATGCCCGGCACGATATCGCGGCAGCCTTCGAGCTTTTCCTTCAGCTTCAATGCGTTTTCCGCGCGTGTTGCACCTTCCGCCGTGTCCTTCAATTTCCACATTACGATGTGTCGAATCACGCTGAGCTCCGTTCGTTTGCGTTCGGCCGGCTGTCGCGCCGACGGTCGGCCTGTCAGATGTCAGCGACGGATGATACCCGTTTCGTTTCGAGCCCGTTCGAGGCCGACTACCGCAATGCGTCCTCGGCGCGAGCGCGCGCAATGCCAGCCGCATCCATGTCTCGCCACGCGCGTTCGAGCGAGCCCTCGAGGTCGATGGCTCGGCAGGCGTCTTCCACGACGAGGGCTTCGAACCCCGCGGCCCGCGCATCGAGCGCGGTCCATGCCACGCAGTAGTCGGTTGCGAGACCGCAGCACCAGACCCGCTTGACGCCCGAGTCCCGCAAATAGCCGGCCAGTCCGGTCGGCGTTTCGCGATCCGCCTCGACGAAGGCCGAGTAACTGTCGATCGTGCGGCGATAGCCCTTGCGAATGACGAGCCTCGCATGGGCGATGTCGAGCGCCTCGTGCAGCGCCGCGCCCGCCGTGCCCTGCACGCAGTGCACGGGCCACAGCACCTGCTCGCCGTACGGCAACGCGATGCGCTCGAACGGTGACTTGTCCGCATGGCTGGCGGCGAACGAGATGTGGTCCCGCGGATGCCAGTCCTGGGTCACGATCACATGCTCGAACGCGCGTGCGAGCCGGTTCGCCACGGGCACGACTTCGTCACCGCGCGCGACGGCCAGGGCACCGCCCGGCATGAAGTCGTTTTGCAGATCGATTACGAGGAGGGCCTCGTCTTGCCCTTTCATGTTCGCTCCTTCGTCGGCCACACATGATCCCGGAACATATCGCGCAGCTTCATCTTCGACAGTTTGCCCGTCGCCGTATGGGGCAATTCGGGTACGAAAACGATGTCGTCGGGAATCCACCACTTCGCCAGTTTGCCTTCGTAAAACGCGCGCAGCGCCTCGCGAGTCAGGCCATCGCCGGTCGGCCGTTTGACGACGACGAGCAGCGGACGTTCGCCCCATTTCGGATGCGGGCACGCGATGCACGCTGCCTCGGCGACGTCGGGATGGGCGACGGCGATATTCTCCACCTCGCTCGAGCTGATCCATTCGCCGCCGGATTTGACGACGTCCTTGCTGCGATCGGTGATATGCAGGAAGCCTTCGCTGTCGATCGTCGCCACGTCGCCCGTCGGGAACCAACCGTCGACGAGCGCGGATGTCTCGGTCGCGAAGTAGCGGTCGATCACCCATGGGCCGCGTACGTATAGATCGCCGAACGCCACGCCGTCGCGCGGCAATTCCGCGCCGTTCGCATCGACGATCTTCATGTCGACGCCGAAGATGACCGTGCCCTGCTTTTCAAGCAACCGCCGCTGTTCTTCGCGCGGGCGCTGCGATTGCTCCCAGTTGAGTCGCGCAAGCGTGCCGAGCGGCGAAAGCTCGGTCATGCCCCAGGCATGGATCACGCGCACGCCATAATCGTCTTCGAAGCTGCGCAGCATCGCCGGGGGACAGCTGGAGCCGCCGATGACCGTGCGTTCGAGCGACGAAAAGCGCTTGCCGCCTTCGCGCACGTGCGCGAGCAAGCCCATCCAGACCGTGGGCACGCCAGCCGAAAAGGTGACCCGCTCCGCCTCCATCAGCTCGTAAAGCGATTTGCCGTCGAGGTCCTTGCCCGGCAGCACGAGCTTTGCCCCGTTCAGCGGCGCCGCGTGAGGGATGCCCCAGGCGTTGACATGGAACATGGGCACGACGGGGAGCACCGAATCGCGCGCCGAAATTCCCATCGCGCCGGTCAGCGATGCGCCGTAGGCATGCAGCACCACGGATCGGTGCGAGTACAGCGCGCCTTTCGGATGCCCCGTCGTACCCGAGGTATAGCAAAGGTACGAGGCGAGCCGCTCGTCGAGTTCGGGCCACTCGAACTCACCGTCCTCGGCCGCGAGCAGCGGCTCGTAGTACAGCAAAGGCACACTGCCCGGGGGGCTTTCCTTCGGGGCATCCGCGAGCGCGATCCAGCCCTTCACGTTCGGGCAGCGCGGTGCGAGCTCGGCCACGAGCGGCGCGAACGTCGTATCGAACAGGATGTATCGATCGTCGGCATGCGCGACGATATAGGCGATCTGCTCTGGAAAAAGCCGCGGATTGATCGTATGGCAAACGGCACCGAACCCCGTCGTCCCATAATAGGCTTCGAGGTGACGGTAGCCGTTCCACGCCAGTGTGCCGACGCGCTCTCCGGGCTGGACGCCCAGCCGGATCAGCGCCTGGGCGAGTTGCCGGGCGCGCTTTTCGCAATCGCGATAGGTGTAGCGGTGAATATCGCCCTCGATGCGCCGGGAAACGATCTCCGTATCCCCCGCATAACGCGCGGCGTGCCGCAGCAGCATCGAAACGTTGAGCGGTATGTCCATCATCTGGCCCAGCAGAGGCTCGGTCATGGCGGCGCCCTCCTATTTTCGTTGTCGTCCCGCGATCGCGTCCGGTGCGCTCGAGTGCCCGCAGCCCGGGCTCGCGCGGCTTGCGACGCGCCCTCGGCCGGCGCCTTACAATAGCGGGTAACTCAAAGGCACCTCAATATGTCGTTTTCCCCAAGCATCGCAGCACCGCTCGACACCGCCGATGAACTCGCGAGCGCGCTGGGCACCGCGCGCAGCGGTTCGTTCGCCGAGCTAGGCACCGCGTTTTTCACGCGGCTGCCCGCGGCCCCGCTACCCGCCCCTTATCTGGTGGCGTTTTCGGCCGACGCGGCAGCGCTCCTCGGGCTCGAGCCGCGCATTGCCGAGACGCCCGGCTTCGTCGAGCTTTTCAGCGGCAACGCCACGCGCGAATGGCCGCAGGCGGCGTTGCCGTACGCATCTGTCTACTCGGGGCACCAATTCGGCGTCTGGGCGGGACAGCTTGGCGACGGTCGCGCGCTCTCGCTCGGCGAACTCGAGCACGGCGGTCTGCGCAACGAGCTGCAGCTGAAAGGCAGCGGCCGCACCCCCTACTCGCGTATGGGGGATGGACGCGCCGTCCTGCGCTCTTCGATCCGGGAATTTCTCTGCTCGGAGGCCATGCATCATCTCGGCATTCCGACGACGCGTGCTCTATGCGTGATCGGATCCGATCAACCCGTGCGCCGCGAGGAGATCGAAACGGCGGCTGTCGTCACACGGGTGGCGCCGAGCTTCGTGCGCTTCGGACATTTCGAGCATTTCTATGCGGGCGAGAAGATCGACGCGCTGCGCGCGCTCGCGGATCATGTGATCGATCGCTTTTACCCGCAGTGCAGGGAAACGTCGGACCCCTATCTGGCCATGCTCCCACAGATAGTCGCCCGTACCGCCGACATGGTTGCGCAGTGGCAGGCAGTGGGCTTTTGCCACGGCGTCATGAACACGGACAACATGTCGGTACTGGGCCTCACCATCGACTACGGTCCGTTCGGTTTTCTCGATGCCTTCGACGCCAACCACATCTGCAACCATTCGGATACGCAGGGCCGCTACGCCTATCGTATGCAGCCGCAGATCGCCTATTGGAACTGCTTTTGCCTGGCCCAGGCGCTGCTGCCGCTCATCGGCGCACATTACGAGGAGAGCGTGCGCGCCGAGCGCTCGGTCGCCGACGCGCAAGAGGCGCTCGAAGGATTCAAGGCCCGCTTTGCGCCGGCGTTCGAGCGCCGGATGTGCGAGAAGCTCGGCTTGTCGGACGTGCGACCGGGCGACGACAAGCTCGTCGACCGACTGCTCGAACTCATGCATGCCGGCCGTGCCGATTTCACGCTGACGTTCCGCCGCCTCGCGCAGGTTTCGAAGGACGATGCGCGCGGCGATGCTCCGGTGCGCGACATGTTCCTCGATCGGGAGGCGTTCGACCGATGGGCCGCGGACTATCGCGCGCGGCTTGCGTTGGACCCGCGCGACGACGCCACGCGGCGCGAGGCGATGAATCGCATCAACCCGAAGTACGTGCTGCGCAATCATCTGGCCGAAACCGCGATCAGGCGGGCGATGGAAAAGGACTTTTCCGAAGTGGCGCGCCTTGCCGCGGTGCTCTCGCGGCCATTCGACGAGCAGCCGGAATTCGAGGACTACGCGGCGCTGCCGCCGGAGTGGGCGGGCACGCTCTCGGTGAGCTGCTCGTCTTAGCCCTCTTCACGCTCGCAACGAGCGCCCGCCAAGCGGGCGCCATTCGATGGAGACATCTTCCCATGAACCGTCATACCGATCCTCACGATCCGCTCGCCTCCCCGGCCCCCACCGACGAAGACTATCCGCTGGGCAAACCCGACGAGGCGTGGCGCGGTCAGCTTTCTGAAACCGAGTACGAGGTTACACGCCACGCCGCCACCGAGCGCCCTTTCACGGGCCGGTACTGGGATCACTGGGAACGCGGCATTTACGATTGCGTGTGCTGCGGAACGCCGCTTTTCGAGTCGTCGACGAAATTCGACGCAGGCTGCGGCTGGCCCAGCTATTTCAAGCCCATCGACGGCGAGGTCATCGAAGAACGTACCGATCGCTCTCATGGCATGCTGCGCATCGAAGTGCGTTGCAAGCACTGCGGCGCACATCTGGGCCACGTATTCGAAGACGGCCCGGCACCGACGGGCCTGCGTTACTGCATCAATTCGGCTGCGCTACAATTCGACCCCAAGTAGCGCCGCCGGCGTGCTGTCCCTGGTTCTCGAGCGGGGCCGAACCGGGGCGGCCGCGTTCGCCGACATTTCGTCGCCTTCTTCCGACACCCTCGGCCATTCATGAAATTTCTCTTCGACCTTTTCCCGATCATCCTCTTTTTCGTCGCATTCAAGGTCTGGGGCATCTTCACGGCGACCGCCGTCGCCATTGCCGCGACCTTGCTGCAAGTTGCCTGGGTCGCGTTTCGCCATCGCAAGGTCGATACGATGCTGTGGGTCAGTCTCGGCGTCATCGTCGTCTTTGGGGGTGCGACGCTCGTCTTGCACGATCAGAAATTCATTCAGTGGAAACCGACCGCGCTTTACTGGCTCTTCGCGTCGGGCCTGCTTGTCGCGCGCTATGGCTTTCGCAAAAACCTGATCGAGACCATGATGGGCAAACAGTTGAGCCTGCCCGACGGCGTCTGGGACAAGCTCAACGTCGCATGGGCGCTCTTCTTCGTGGCGCTCGGTGTGGCCAACCTCTATGTGGTCGGCAATTTCACGGAGTCGCAGTGGGTCAACTTCAAGCTGTTCGGCACGACGGGGGCGATGGTCGTCTTCATCGTCGCGCAAAGTTTGTGGCTCGCGAAGTATTTGAAGGAGGAGTGAGCGATGAGTGAACTGTCGAGCAGCGCTTTCGTCGAAGCGGGACCCGCGGCACGTATTGCCTTCATCGAGGCGCGCCTGAATGCGGCGCTGCCCGTCTCGTCGCTCTCGGTCCGCGATGACAGCGCGCTGCATGCGGGCCATGCCGGTGCGGCCGCCGGCGGACACTACGCGGTCACGCTCGTGTCGTCCGCGTTTGCGGGCAAACCCCGGCTGGCGCGGCATCGCCTGGTGTATGATGCGCTGGCCGACGTGATGCAGCGCGGCATTCACGCGCTCGCCATCACGGCCTATACGCCCGAAGAATTCACGCGGCTCGGCGATGCGCCGTCTTCGACGTCCTGAATGCGACGCTCCGAACGATAAACACGCATCGTGTCGAACCCGTGCGGAGCCTTCGCGGCGCAACGATTGACCGAACCCTTCCCGTTAGGAAACGTTAGGAACTCTCGATGACCTTTAACCAACCCCGTCTTTGGGTGCTGCTGGCTGCGTTCGCCGCCGCCCCGGCTTTTGCGCAAAATGTTGCCGTCGTGAACGGAACGCCGATTCCGAAATCGCGCGCGGATGCGCTCGTGGGTCAGCTCGTCAAGCAGGGGCAGCAGGATTCGCCGCAATTGCAACAAGCTGTACGCGATGAACTGATCAATCGCGAAATTCTGATGCAGGAAGCCGTGCGCGAAGGGATCCCGTCACACCCCGACGTCAAGGCCCAGATCGCCGTCGCTCAGCAGACGGTCGTCCTGCGTGCGCTCATCGAGGACTTCGTCAAGAAGCACGCGCCGAGCGATGCCGAGGTCAAGGCGCGCTATGACGAGCTCGTCAAACAAGCCGCCGGCAACGAACTGCACTTGCATCACATCCTCGTCGAGAACGAACAGCAGGCAAAAGACCTGATCGCCAAGATCAAGGGCGGTGCAAATTTCGAAGACCTCGCGAAGCAGTATTCGAAAGACCCCGGTTCGGCGAAAAACGGCGGGGACCTCGATTGGTCGAATCCGAAGGCCTATGTGCCGGAATTCGCGCAGGCCGCGGAACACCTGAAGAAAGGCCAGATGACGGACGCGCCCGTCCATACGCAGTTCGGCTGGCACATCATCCGGCTCGACGATACGCGAGCCATCGCCCCGCCGCCGCTCGATCAGGTCAAGCCGCAGATCGTTCAGCAGATGCAGCAGGAAAAACTGCAGGCGTTCGAGCAGAACCTGCGCGCCCAGGCCAAGATCCAGTAATCGCAGGCCGCCCCTCAAGCGACAAAGCCGCCCTTCTTCATCGGGCGGCTTTGTCGTTTCTGGAGCCAGCGTGCCGCAGCGAGGCGGGGAGGCGGCGCCTTGCGCTCAGCCGAGCCAGCGCCGTGCGTTACGGAACACGCGCATCCACGGACTCGCCTCGCCCCAGCCCTCGGGGTGCCAGCTCATCTGCACCGTGCGATGCACGCGCTCCATGTGCGGCATCAGCACGGTGAAGCGGCCATCGGGCGTCGTCACCGAAGTGATGCCGTTCGGCGATCCGTTGGGATTGAACGGATACCGCTCCGTGGCCTCGCCGCGATGATCGATATAGCGCATCGCGACGCTTACGCGGGACGCATCGCCTTGCTGGGAGAAGTCAGCAAAGCCTTCGCCGTGTGCGACGGCAACCGGAAGGCGCGATCCTTCCATGCCCGCAAAGAAAATCGACGGCGAAGAGTCGACGCACACGAGCGAAAAGCGCGCTTCGAACTGCTCGGACTTGTTGCGCGTGAACTTTGGCCACGCTTCGGCGCCGGGGATCATCGAAGCGAGACTGCTGAGCATCTGGCAGCCGTTGCAGATACCGAGCGCGAACGTCTCGCGACGGCCGAAAAACGCGGCGAACATGTCCGCGAGCCGCGGATTGAAGCGGATCGTCTTTGCCCAGCCTTCGCCGGCGCCCAGCACATCGCCATACGAAAAGCCGCCGCATGCCACGGCACCCGCGAAGTCGGCAAGCGTCGTGCGGCCCGAGAGCAGATCGCTCATGTGGACGTCATAAGCATCGAAACCGGCGCGATCGAATGCGTAGGCCGTTTCGAGATGCGAGTTCACGCCCTGCTCGCGCAGGATCGCCACGCGGGGGCGTGCGCCCGTGCCGATGAACGGCGCGGCAATGTCCCCGCTCGGATCGAACGTCACATGCGGCGCGATTCCCGGGTCCGCCGCATCGAGCAACGTCTCGTACTCGGCGTCGGCGCAGGCGGGATTGTCGCGCAGCCGTGCGATGCGCCAGCTCACCTCGGTCCACGCCCGCTGCAGCTCGGTGCGCGGCGCGTCATAGATCTTCCTGGCGTCGCGGTAGATTTCCACGATGTCGCGCTCGTTCGGCTTGCCGATCACATGCGAGCAGGCACCCAGTCCATGCTGGCGCAACAGCGCGAGCACGGTGTCGCGCTCGCTCGCACGCACTTGCACGACGGCGCCGAGTTCCTCGTTGAACAGCGCATGCAGCGTGCGGTCGTCGCGACGCCCGCTCGTTTGCTTCGCCCAATCCTTGGCGTCCCCGTAATCGAACTCATGACCGGCATCGAGCGCGAGCATGTCCACGTTCAACGAGGCGCCCACATGCCCGGCAAATGCCATTTCGCAAACCGTGGCCCACAGTCCGCCATCGGAGCGATCGTGATAGGCCAGCAGCAAGCCGTCGGCATTGAGCGTTTGAATTGCCGTGAAAAAGCGCTTGAGATCTTCGGGATCGTCGACGTCCGGCACAGTGTCGCCGACTTGCTGCGTGACCTGCGCGAGGATGCTGCCGCCGAGCCGATGCTTGCCGCGCCCCAAATCGATTGCGATCAGGACACTGTCGCCAACCTCGGCCGCACGCCGCAACTGCGGCGTCAGATGCCGGCGAACGTCGTCGACAGGCGCAAATGCCGAAATGATCAGCGAGACGGGCGCCGTGACTTCCTTTGCCACCCCGCGCTCGTCCCATTTCGTTTTCATCGACAGCGAATCCTTGCCGACCGGAATGCTGATACCGAGCGCCGGGCACAGTTCCATGCCGATCGCCTTGACGGTATCGAACAGCGCCGCATCCTCGCCAGGGCTACCGCAAGCGGCCATCCAGTTGGCCGACAGCTTGAGCTTGTCGAGCGAAGCGATGGGCGCAGCGGCGATGTTCGTGATGGCCTCGCCGACGGCCATCCGGCCGGACGCCGGTGCATCAATGACGGCCAGCGGCGCGCGCTCCGCCATGGTCATGGCTTCGCCGCGAAAACCCGCGTAGTCGAGCGCCGTGATCGCGCAGTCCGCCACCGGTACTTGCCACGGGCCGACCATCTGGTCGCGCACGCTCGTGCCGCCGACCGTACGGTCGCCGATCGTGATCAGGAAGGACTTGCTTGCCACGCTCGGATGCTTGAGCACCGCCACCGCCATCTCGGCGAGCGACAAACCGGTCACGTCGACCGGTACCCGCGCAGCACCCACGCGCGCGACATCGCGGTGCATGCGCGGGGGCTTGCCCAGCAGCACATCCATCGGCATATCGACGGGATGCTGCGCCGGGCCCTCGCCTTGCGTGTCGATCAGTTGGAGCTGGCGCGCCTCGGTCGCGACACCGACGACGGCGAGCGGGCAGCGCTCGCGGACGCAGATGGCTTCGAAACGCGGCAGATCGGCCGGCGCAATCGCCAGCACATAGCGCTCTTGCGCTTCGTTCGACCAGATTTCGCGCGGCGACAGTCCACTCTCTTCGAGCGGCACGCGGCGCAGTTCGAAGCGCGCGCCTTTGCCCGCGCCATCGACGAGCTCGGGGAACGCGTTGGACAGACCGCCCGCGCCGACGTCGTGAATGCTGAGAATCGGGTTGCCGGCGCCCAACTGCCAGCAGGCGTTGATGACTTCCTGCGCACGACGCTCGATTTCCGGATTGCCGCGTTGGACCGAGTCGAAATCGAGTTCCGCCGTGTTCGCGCCCGTTGCCATCGAACTCGCGGCGCCACCGCCCATGCCGATGCGCATGCCGGGGCCGCCGATCTGAATCAGCAGCGAGCCTGCCGGCAGGTCGTGCTTGTGCGTGTGGGCATCCGAGATGTTGCCGATGCCGCCCGCGATCATGATCGGCTTGTGGTAGCCCCGTACCTGGCCGCCGACGTTTTGCTCGTAGACGCGGAAATAGCCGCCAAGATTCGGCCGCCCGAATTCGTTATTGAACGCGGCGCCGCCGAGCGGACCGTCGATCATGATCTGCAACGGCGATGCGATGCGATCGGGGCGGCCGTAGGCGCCGTACGTGTCCGCGGGATTGCGCTCGGCGAGCGGCACGGCGGCGTCACGGGCGCTTTCCCAAGGTTCGAGCGCATCCGGCAGTGCCAGGTTCGACACCGAGAATCCGGTGAGCCCCGCCTTCGGCCGCGCGCCGCGTCCCGTCGCGCCTTCATCGCGAATTTCGCCGCCCACGCCCGTCGCGGCGCCCGCGAACGGCGAGATGGCGGTCGGGTGGTTATGCGTTTCGACCTTCATCAGCGTGTGCGTGAGCTCGACGTGGCGGCCGTACCGCTCGTCGAACATGCCCGCGCCGTCACCGGCATCGGCGGCCTGCCGCGGGAACCAGCGCTCGGCCGGGCCGCCCGCCATGATCGCCGAATTGTCCGAGTAGGCGACGATCGTGCCTTGGGGATTCAGCTTTTCCGTGTTCTTGATCATCGCGAAAAGCGACATGTCTTGCGGCTCGCCGTCGATCGTCCATTGCGCGTTGAAGATCTTGTGCCGGCAGTGCTCGCTGTTCGCCTGTGCGAACATCATCAGCTCGACGTCGCTCGGATTGCGCGCGAGCTTCGTGAAGGCATCGACGAGATAGTCGATCTCGTCATCCGCCAGCGCGAGGCCCAGCTCGCTATTGGCCTGCTCGAGCGCGGCCCGGCCCGCGGCGAGGACATCGACCGTCGAAAGCGGCTTGGCGGGCAATTCGTCGAACAGATGGTGCGCATCCCCGCGCGAGCCCACGATACTTTCGGTCATCCTGTCGTGCAGCGCCGCCGCGACCGCGGCGCGCGCCTCGTCCGAAAGTCCTTTTTTGGTCCCCACTCCCAGAAAGCCCGCTTTGAGCGTCACCGTGTACTCGATTCCGCGCTCGATACGCCGCACGTGATCGAGACCGCAGTGATGAGCGATGTCGGTCGCCTTGCTGGCCCACGGCGAAATCGTGCCGAAGCGGGGCACGACGAGAAACGTTTCGCCCGCGCCGCGCCCTTCGCCGGCAGCGAACGGCGCGCCATAGTGGAGGAGCGCCTCGATGCGCTCGTTATCCTCGCGCGAGAGCGGCTCGGCCGAACTGACGAAGTGCAGGTATTGCCCGCGGACATCGACGATGTTCGCGTCGATGCGGCCGAGCGTGTCGATGAGACGGGATTGACGGAAGTCGGAGAGCGCCGAAGCACCGGGAAAGCACGAGAAGTGAGCCATGAAAGGACGTGGGCGTCGATGGGTCGGGCACGCGCGTCACTGGCCACGCGTGCGGACGACATGAAGCGAAAGGAAGACCAGGATTATACCCGGAAGTCGGCCCCCAATAAGCCGCTCCGATCCAGGCCGCAATGCCGCCACGGCGGAGCCGCGGCGCTGGCTCGGGACCGGTTTCGCTCGCGCGGGTGAGGCGTGCAGGCACGATTGGCGCTATCATCCGCGGTTTGCTTCCTCGACGCGAAGGCGCAATGCGAGCGCGCCTCGCGGTTTGCACGGCTCCGAGCAATCATTCAATGGATGTCATCGTCATAGGCGGCGGGGTCGTCGGCGTCGCCACCGCATATCAGCTGCATTTGGCCGGACACCGCGTCTGCGTCATCGAGCGCCATGCAACCGTTGCGCAGGGGGCCACCTATGGGCACGGCGGCGCGCTCCTGCCCACGCCGCTCGATGTATGGTTCGGCCCCACATTCGTGCCCAATGCGCGGATACCGCGCAGCGGTCTCGTCTACAAGCCCGGCTTCAACGGCAGCACGCGGCGCTTCATGCAGCGGCTCGCCGCCTTTCAGGAGCCGGATGCGTTTCGAGACCAGTATCGGCGCCTCGGGCCGCTCGTCGATCTGTCGCGCGAGACGCTCGAGGCGCTCGAGACGCGCTTCGATTTCGAATTCGAGCAGCGCAGCGGAATGCTTCACGTGGTGCGGCACCCGCGCGAGTGGGAGCTTGCGCAAAGCGCGCTCGATTTGCTGCGCGAGTTCGAAGTCCAGCATCAGGTGCTCACGGCACGCGAATGTGCCGATCTCGAGCATTCGATACCCACCGATCCCGAGTTTGCGGGCGGCGTGTTCTTCGAGCATGAGCGCCTAGGCAACTGCCCGCTGTTCACGAAGCTCGTCAAACAAGTGCTCGAGGAGCAAGCCGGTGTCCGGTTCATGTTCGGCCGCGCGGTCGAAGCCTTGCGGCTCGACGAGCAGCGCGCGGCGGTGGAACTCGCGCCTGCGCCGAGCGAACGCGCGAGCGCACGGGAAGTCGATGTCGTATCGGCCGACGCGATCGTCGTTGCCGCGGGCGCCGGCAGCCTCCCCCTCATCGAACGGGCCACAACGAATCTGCCCTTGCACCCAGCCCGCTTTTTCGCATTGACGGCACCGATCGCCTACGAGGAGTGTGTGCCGCATGTCGCGGTCGTCGATACGGTCCGGCGCATTACGATGACGCGCGTGAATCAGAGGGTGCGCGTGGCGGGTGCGGCACTCGTGCAGCCGGAGCGCGAAATCGCAAAACCGGCCCCGGAACCGCTTGCCACGGCCGCAACGGCGCTGCTGGCGCAAGCCACGCATGACTGGATACCGGGCGCCGCCAAGATTTCGGCCGCGCACTCATGGGATGGCGTCCAGTTGCTTTCGCCGGACGGGTTGCCCGTCGTCGGCCGGGCGTCGCATCCGCGGCTCTTCGTCAATCTCGCGCACGGGCCGGCCGGTTGGGGGCTCGCCTGCGGGTCTGCTAAAGTGCTTGCTGAAATCATCAGCGGCACCGAGCCCAGTGTTCCGCCCGATACGCTTGCCGCGTTGCGCGCCGATCGTTTCGCGAGCTGAGCGAACCACCGCATGGCCGCAAGCGTGCGGCCACCCACCGCCGAGGCACGCCACGGGTGGCGAGCGATCGGTCTCGTGCCCGTTGCCGCTGCGACGCTCCCGGATATCCGAGACCCATGACAGAAGCCGCCTCGCCCCCGCCGCGTTCCAGTTTTGTCCATCCGCAGGAGCGGCCGCTGCCGCTTTATTCGGTGGCGCAAGTGCGCGAAATCGAGCATCGTGCGGCGGCAGGCTTGCCGGCCAACACGCTGATGGCGCGCGCCGGTGCGGCAGCGGCGCGATGCCTGCTCGAGCAGGCGGGACACGACGGTTCCCTGGCGGGCGGATGGCCCGTCTGGCTCGCGGCAGGTCCCGGTAACAACGGCGGCGACGCGCTCATGTGCGCAACGGGGCTGCACCAGGCCGGCGTGCCTGTCGAAGTGTGCATGCCGGTGGAGGTCAAACCCGACGATGCGCGGTGGGCGCTCGGTACGGCGCGCTCGGCCGGCGTGCCGATCTCGCATGTGCCGCCGGCCTCGTTCGAGCGCTACGGTTGGATCGTCGACGGTCTGTTCGGGATCGGGCTCGCGCGTCCGCTAGAGGGCATGTTCGCCGAGCTGGCCGGCCGCATCGGCGCGCACGCCCGCCGATGCGGCCGCGTGCTCGCGCTCGATGTGCCGAGCGGGCTGGACAGTGACTCGGGCACCATCGTCGGCGGCGCCGTCGCCGCTTGCGCTTCGCACACGATCACGTTCATCGGCGCGAAACCGGGCCTTTACATGGGCCACGGCCGCGATTTGACCGGCACTCTATGGGTTGCGCCGCTCGACATCGACGCTGACGTCATCGAGCTGTCGACGCCTGTCGCTCGGTTGAACGCGCCAGATCTCTTCACCGACGTTTTTCCCGCGCGCACATTCGCATCGCATAAAGGCACGTTCGGCAGCCTTGCGGTGGTCGGTGGCGACACCGGTATGTGCGGCGCACCGATTCTCGCGGCGCGGGCCGCGCTGCATGCCGGGGCGGGCAAAGTGCATGTCGCCTTTCTCGGCAGCGGCGCGCCGCCTTACGATCCGCCCTACCCCGAATTGATGCTGCATCCGCTGGATACGCTTCGCCTCGCGAGCATGGACGCGCTGGCGATCGGCTGCGGCATGGGGACAAGCGAACGCGCGGCCGATGTGCTTGCCGACGCTATCGCGCTCGATATGCCCAAACTGCTGGATGCGGACGCGCTCAATTTGCTGGCGCAGCAGGCTCGTCTCGCGCAAGCGCTCGTCGAGCGCGGCGCGGCGGGCGCAGCGACTGTCCTGACGCCGCATCCGCTCGAGGCGGCGCGCCTGATGGGCTGTGACGCGGCGACGGTGCAGCGCGATCGCGTCACAGCCGCGCGAACACTCGCTTCCAGGTTCGGTGCAGTTGTCGTCCTGAAAGGCGCAGGGACCGTCATTGCCGCTCCCGATGCGCGCGTGGCGATCAACCCGACCGGCGGCGCGGCGTTGGCCACCGGAGGCACGGGGGACGTTCTCGGCGGCCTCATCGGCGCGTTGCTCGCTCAGCGCCTGCCGGCCTTCGAGGCCGCGCTCGCGGGCGTCTACTTCCATGGTCTTGCCGCGGATACACTGACGGCCCACGGGATCGGGCCGGCCGGGTTGACGGCGGGAGAGCTCGCCCCGACGGTGCGCGCTTCCATCAATCGGCTGATTTATCCGGCGCGCGAGTGACGCGTGCTGGTAATGCGGGCCACCCTCCAACGCCGCTATACTGTTCGACCCCGCCGCATTTCTCGAGAGGCGCCGCCGCCATCGCGGCCGGCGGCGCACAGCGGGTCGCAGCAGCAAGCGAAAGCCGGCCCGGCCACCTGTGCCGCGGCCTTCGTTCGAGCCCCCAACGATCGACCGACAGCCATGACGACGAACTCGCTTTCCTCCTGGTCCGCGCTGCAAGCGCATTACGACACGATTCGCGAAGCGCGGCTGCGCGACTGGTTCGCCGCCGACACCAGCCCCACCCGCGCCGAGCGCTTCACCTTCGAAGGGGGCGGCCTCGCCGCCGACTTCTCGAAAAACCGGATCACCGACGACACACTGCGCCTGCTCGTTGCGCTCGCGCGCGAAGCGGGCGTCGAAGCGCGTCGCGACGCCATGTTCGAAGGCGCCATCGTCAACCCCACGGAGGGCCGTGCGGCGTTGCATACCGCGTTGCGAGCCACGCGCGCCGATGCCCCCTACCACGCGCAAATCCGCGCCGAGCGCGCCAAGATGGCCGCCTTTGCCGAACGCGTGAGGAGCGGGGCGTGGACCGGCTACTCCGGCAAGCGCATCCGTCATGTCGTCAATATCGGGATCGGCGGTTCGGATCTCGGTCCGAAAATGGTCGTCCATGCACTCGATCATCTCGCGCATCCCGAGATCGCCAGCTACTTCGTTTCCAACGTCGACGGTGCCGACCTCGCTCGCGTCCTTGCCCGCATCGATCCCGAGGAGACGCTCGCGATCGTCGTTTCGAAGACCTTCACGACGCTCGAGACCATGACGAACGCGCGCTCGCTGCGCGACTGGTTCGTGCAACGAGGCTGCCCCGAGCAGGCGCTCGCCAAGCATTTCGTCGGCGTGTCTGCCAATCCGGGCGAAGTCGTCAAGTTCGGCATCGATGAAAAGAACGTCTTTGAAATGTGGGACTGGGTGGGCGGGCGCTATTCGCTGTGGTCGGCGGTCGGTCTTTCGATCATGATCGCCGTCGGGCCCGAGCATTTCGACGCGCTGCTAGCCGGCGCCGACGCCATGGACACCCACTTCCGGCAAGCCCCGCTCGAGCGCAACCTGCCCGTCCTGATGGGACTCGTCGGCATCTGGTACCGCAATTTCTTCGGCTCGCAAAGCTATCTCGTCGCACCGTATTCCGAGGCGCTGCACTACTTGCCGTCGTATTTACAGCAGCTCGAAATGGAGAGCAACGGCAAGTCCGCGCGGCTCGACGGACAATTCGTCGACTACGCGACTGCGGCCGTCACGTGGGGCGAACCGGGCACGAACGGGCAGCACGCGTTCTTTCAGATGCTGCATCAAGGCCCGACCATCGTGCCGATCGACTTCATCGCGGTGCTCACGCCGGAGCATCCGCTCGCGAGCCATCATCCGAAGCTGCTCGCCAATTGCTTCGCGCAGAGCGAAGCGCTCATGCTCGGGCGGACGGTCGAGGAAGCACGCAAGGTCGCCGGCCCCGACAAGCCGGAGCTCGTGCCGCACCTCGTCTTCCCGGGCAACCGGCCATCGACGACACTGCTTGTCGACGCCTTGACGCCCCACTCGCTGGGTGCGCTCATTGCACTTTATGAGCACAAGGTGCTCGTACAAGCCACGATCTGGAACATCAACCCGTTCGATCAATGGGGCGTGGAGCTCGGCAAGATACTCGGCAAAGTCGTGGAGGCGGACCTCGTCGCAGCGCAGTTCGACCCATCGAAGCACGATTCATCCACTTCCGCGCTGATCGCGCGAGCGCGCGAAGCCAGCAAGCGTTGACGCTACACTGGGCGGGCCCGGCTTGTTGGCGGCGCTCGCCTACCGATGCGCCACCCGTCCCGCGTCGAGCGTCACGATGCGCGCGCAACGATGCGCAAGTTCGAGATCGTGCGTGACGAGCACGAGCGTGGCCCCGTGTGCCGCGTTCATCTCGAACATGAGATCGATGACCGCGTGCCCGGTCGCGGCATCGAGACTGCCTGTCGGCTCGTCTGCGAACAGGATCGCCGGGTGGGTGACGAAGGCACGCGCGAGCGCGACACGCTGCTGCTCGCCGCCGGACAGGACCTTCGGATAGTGTCCAGTGCGCGCCGCGAGGCCGACTTGATCGAGCAGCGCGCGGGCACGGCCCGTGGCCTCGTGCGACGTGACGCCGCCTTGCAACTCGAGCGGCAAGCGCACGTTCTCGAGAGCGGTCAAATGCGGCATCAGCTGAAACGATTGAAAGACGAACCCGACCATGCCGTTTCGGAGATTCGCCCGTTCATCCTCCGACAACGTTTCGAGCGCCTTGCCGAACAATCGAACCGAGCCCGACGTGGCATTGTCCAATCCGGCGAGCAAGCCCAGCAGCGTCGACTTACCCGAGCCGGAGGCACCGACGATTGCCACGCTGCTGCCGGGCGTGACCTCGAGTGTGATGTCCTCGAGTATCGTCAGCTCGCCCGTTGCGTTCTTGACCCGCTTGGATAAATTGCGTACTTCGATGATGGGATCGGTATTTTTCTGCATGAGGAAGGCGCGTCGCTCGAAAGTGGGTGCGCTCGCCGGCAATCTTCGCCGAGCGTTGCTGGCTATCGCGCTCGCCGTGGTCGCGATCTCGGCCGGCGCGACGGCGGACGCCGCCGCGCCGGCCAAGCCGGTCATCGTCGTGCTCGGCGACAGTCTTTCGGCCGAGTACGGCCTGCCCAGAGATTCGGGATGGGTCGCGCTGCTGAGGCGCCGCCTGGCGAACGAGCGCATCGATTATAGCGTCGCCAATGCAAGCATCAGCGGAGACACGACGAGCGGCGGCCGCGCGCGCCTGCCCGAATTGATATCGCGCCTCAAGCCGTCGATCGTGATCGTCGAGCTGGGCGCCAACGACGCGTTGCGCGGTGTCCCGCTCTCGACGACGGAAGACAACCTGCGCACGATCGTCAAGGACGCGCAGCAGATCAAGGCGAAAGTGGTGCTCGTCGGGATGTATGTGCCGGCCAATTACGGCCCCGCCTATACTGAGCAGTTCCATCGAATCTACGGCTCGCTCGCCAAGGAACTCGATGTACGGCTCGTCCCTTTTCTGCTCGCCGGCATCGAAAACAAGCCGGACATGTTCCAGAGCGATCAGATGCACCCGACCGAGCAGGCGCAGCCGGTACTGCTCGATAATGTCTGGCCGGTTCTCGCGCCGCTCCTTCAGCGCCGGCAAGTCCGCTAAGTCGGACCTGCCGGCAATCGCTCAATCGGTACTGCCTGACTTGCCGTCCACCGCTCCGTAGAACTTCACCTTCGAGCGCGCGCGCAGCGCATCGATATAAGCCTGCATATCGGTCTGTCCGCTCATCTGCGAAAGTTGCTGTTGCGCTCCCGCAAGGCGGGCCGGGTCGATCGGCGCACCGGGCAGCACGGCATTCACACGATAGATGGCGTAACCGGCCTCGCCAAGATCGACGCCGGCGTAGACGGGCGGCTTGCTGGCATCGGCTTTGAAGATCGCGCTCAACGCTGCGGGCGGGACGCTTTGCGCATCCGTGCGCGAGAGCTTCATCTCGGCGCCGAAGCCCGCGGTCGACTTCGACTTTTGCAAGTCCGCAAGCTTGGCGGCGCCGTCCTTGCGGGCGAGCTCGGCAGCCTGCTCGGCCACGTAGCGGGCGCGCACGGCATCCTTGATCGATGCCAGCGGCGGCGTGGCAGCCGGTTTGAAGTCGGTCACGCGAGCCGAGATCAGCGTGTTATTGCCGACGTCGATTGCCTGCGTGTTGTTATGGTCCTTGACCGCATCGTTGGCGAAGACAGCAGCCAGGAACTTGGGATTGTTGAGCGGGCTGTCGGGCGGCAGCGACGCGCTGGGCTTGTTGGTGACCGTGGCCGTTTGCAGCGTCAGCTTGAACTTGTCGGCAACCGGCTGCAGGCTCTTCGCCTGTTCGTAGACTGTCGACGTGAATGCGTCGGAGCCGTCGCTGAAAGCCTTGGCGGCCTGCTGCGATTTCAGTTCCTTCTCGATCTGGTCCTTCACGCTGGCGAACGGCTTGGCGACGGGCGGCTTTTCGTCGGTCAGCATGATCACGTGGTAGCCGAACGCCGAACGCACCACATCGCTGACATCGCCCTTTTTCTTCAACGCGAGCGCGGCCGCGTCGAACGCCTTGTCGCCCGTGATCACGCCACCGGTCGACCAGCCGAGGTCACCGCCCTTCGATGCGGAGCCCGGGTCCTTCGATTCTTTCTGAGCGATCTGCGCGAACTGATCGGGATGCGCCTTCACCTGCGCCAGTGCGTCCTGCGCCGTTTTTTTGGCGGCCGCGTCCTCGTCGGGCTTCGCACCGCTCGGCGACGGAATCAGAATCTGGCTCACGCGCACTTCGCGCGGTGTCGTAAAACGCGCCGTGTTGTCGTCGTAGTACTTCTTCGCATCGGCTTCGGTCGGGTTGATCCCGGCGCCGAGCGTAGCCGGAGAGAACACGACGTATTGGATGGATGCCGTCGGCGGCGTCGCGAAATCGGCGCGATGCGCATCGTAGTACGCGGCGAGCTGCGCATCGTCCACCTTGACCTTCGAGGCGTAATCGCTGGCGTGCAGCACCAGCGGCTGCACCGCGCGCTGTTGCTCGGCAAGCTGGGCCAGGTGCTCGGCAACGCTCTTGGGCACGAACGCGCTCGCCTGGATGCTATCGGGGATCTGGTCCATCGCCAGGCCGTAACGGACACGCTCCTGGTATTGATCGGGTGTCATGCCCTGCATCGCGAGCAACTGGGTATAGCGATCGACGTCGATCGCCCCATCGGGTTTGCGCAGCGACGCAATCACCGGATCGGCCAAGAGCGCTCGACGCACCGCGTCATCCGATGCGCTCAGGTGCTCGCGCTGCGCCTCGTCGGCCAGCACGCGCTGCTGAATCAGGCTGTCGAGCAATTCGCGGCGCCGCTCGGGCGTATCGAACATCTTCGCGTCGAAGCGCGCGCCGAGCACCTGCCGCGCCTGATCGAGCTGCCGACGCATCGCGTCGTCGAATTCGGCACGGGTGATTTTGTGGCCGTTGACGCTCGCCACATTGGCGCTTTCGTCGAAGAACCCGCGGAAACCCTGGATACCGATGAAGCCCAGCCCCGGCACGATGACGAGGACGAGCATGAACATCATCAGGCGCTTGTGGTTGCGAAAGAAATCGAGCATGCGTGACTGGTTACGTTGGACAAAAACGTCCAATAGTACAACAGCTGCAACCGGCGGCGACAAATCCGGTTCTGGCGGAAAGACGGGCTTGCCAGCCGGCATGCCGCGTCGGCACAATAGCCGGGCACTGTCGCGCTGCGCGGGCCGCACGCTGGCGAGCGCGGCGTGCCGCGGGAGGCGGTCATGCTCTACGACTGGCTGGAAGCGCAGCGCGCGCTGGCGCGCTCCGTTGGCGCGTGGACCGAATATGCCGGGCGCCTTTTCGGGTTACCGGTAGCGCCTGGCGATATCGGCGTTCCGGGCAGCGACTGGTTCGGCCGCTTCATTCAGACCGCCGCCCAAGCGCCGGGCTTCGATATTCATTCGGTGACGATCGGCGAACGCCAGGTGAGCGTGAAAGAAACCGTCGTCGCGGCAACGCCGTTTTGCGCACTGCGTCACTTCGCCCGCGAAGGCATGGTCCTTCGCTCATCCCCGTGTCCCGTTCTGGTCTGCGCGCCGCTGGCCGGCCATCACGCCGTCATGATGCGCGAGACGGTCGAGACGCTGCTGGAGGACACCGACGTCTATGTGACCGATTGGGCCAACGCGCGAGACGTTCCGATAACGGCCGGCAGGTTCGGCCTCGACGACTACGTCCAGACCATCGAACGGTTTTTGCGCATGCTCGGCGGCGCCGGACTGCATGTCCTGGCCGTATGCCAGGCCACCGCACCCGCCGCTGCCGCGGCCGCCCTCCTCGCCGCGTGCGGCGAGCCGGCTCCGCTCAGCCTCACGCTGATGGGCGGTCCCATCGATGCACGCATCAATCCGACGGCGGTCGGCCGCTTCGCGCTCGCGCACAGCATCGGCTGGTTCCGAGACACCCTCATCGATATCGTCCCGCCCGGTTACGCTGGGGCAGGCCGACGGGTCTATCCAGGCTATATTCAACATGCGGCGCTGATGGCCGTGCATCCGGACCGCCAGCTCGCACTCGAATCGCGGTACTGGGCGCACCGGTGGCGCGCAGACAAGACAAAAGCCGCGGAAAGCCGACGCGCGCTCGACGAGTACGCCGCCGTGCTCGACATGACCGAGGACTATTTCCTCGATACCTTGCGGGTCCTCTTTCGCGAGCACCGGCTCGCGCACGGTATTTGGCAGATTGCCGGACGCCGCATCGATGGCTCGGCGCTTGCTCGCACCGCCCTTTGTACGGTCGAGGGCGATTGCGACGATATCACCGGCGCGGGCCAGACGCATGCCGCCCATACCGTTCTCACGTCCGTGCCAAAGCGCTCGAGAATGCGCCTGACGATCGCCGATTGCGATCACTACGGTCTTTTTACCGGAGCCCGCTGGCGCGAAGCGATCCACCCCGAGCTGGCCCGTTTCTGGCGCTCGGCGTCCGCGCGGCGGCGTGGCTCCCCGGTCCGGCCACCCCCGACGGCCAGATCGCGCGCACTTGATTCAGATCAGGCTGCAACGATGAGCGTGCGCCGATGATGCCCGGAAAACGGATCGACTTCGCGGAAGGCCCAAATGTATCGACACATCCTCGCCCCTATCGACGGTAGTGCCACGTCCACGCGCGCGCTCGAGGCCGCGCTCCGGTTCGCCAGCGGTTCCGGCGCCGAATTGCTTGCACTTTATGTCGTGGACGTGCCGGTCATCGGCTCGGAGGCGCCTGGCTACGATCCCAACCTGGTGCGCGATGCGCTTTTCGAGCAGGGAGCGCGCGTGGTCGACGAAGCGATCGAGAAAATGAAAGCCGCCGACGTTACCGGCACGCCGCGCGTGGTCGAGACCAACCCGCTTCGCGACGATATTGCGCATACGATTCTGCGCGTCGCCGAGGAGTGGCCGGCCGATCTGATCGTCATGGGTACCCACGGGCGGCGCGGATTCCAACGGCTCATGCTCGGCAGCGTAGCGGAACGCTTCCTGCGCATTTCGTGCTGTCCGGTTCTCCTCGTCCCGGCCAGCGATGCGGCGTCCGGTGAAAGTTGAGTGCCGGCCCGACGACACGGCGGCATCGATCCGGCACGCCGAGGCCCGGACGAGCCGCGGACTCCCGTCAGAGTTTGCCCGTTGCGCCGCGGGCCACTTCATCGTGGCGCACGAGCAACACCGGCAAATCCACCGAGCGCAGCAACGATTCGGCAACGCTGCCCAGCAACACGCGGCGCACGCCATGGCGACCATGCGTTCCAATGACGATGAGTTCCGCCCCACATTCCGCGGCGACGCGAGCGATGACCGAGGCTACGCTTTCGCCGTACGCGTCGACGACACGCGGCGTGCCCTCGACCCCTCCCGCCTTGAAGACTTCTTCGGCTTCCTCGAGCGCCGCCGTCGCCGCCTCGATCGCCTCGGGGCTCGCGCCCTCACCGCCCTGATAGACCGCACCAACGTCCACCAGTTGCGGGGCGTGCTCCACGACGCAGACCGCGACGATCGACGCGCCCGAAGCGCTGGCGATCTTTACGGCCTCGTCGAGCGCAAGACGCGCTGCGCGGCTGCCGTCAATGGCAGCCAGAATACGTGTGTACATGATGGTTCTCCGGGGCACCGGCCCACTGCATCGATCATTGATGCAATAAGTGTGCGACCCGCGAGGCCTGCGCGGCTTGATGCCGATCAACGAGCGATCGGGGGCGCCGCCATGCCTGACGAATGAGCCGATTCCTGCGCGACCGTAGGAAAATGCTTACAAAGCGCCGTCGATACCTACCCCAGTTTCGTATCGCGCTGATATTTTTTTCGCGGGGCGCTGGCCATACTCACTGCCATGAAAGATCACGTGCGTGCTGCCGCGCGCGTCACTGGCGGAGGCCACCATGTTGCTCGAACTGGATTTCCCCCGACAAGAAGGCCCATCCCCGGCCCCGCAGGAGACGTCCTGGGATGCCTACAGTCGAAAGCTACCGTCGTCTGCCAAGGAGGGTTGCTCGACCTGCTCGCTGCGCTCGGCCTGCGTCCCGGATGGGTTGACCGCTCAGGAAATCGCGCGCTTCGATGCGATCGTCAACACGACGCGGACCATCAAGCGCGGCGAAGCGCTGTACCGTACCCACGATCCGTTCGAGAGCATTTATGCCGTGCGGGCCGGTTCGTTCAAGACCGTCGTCATGCACCGCGATGGCCGAGAGCAGGTCACGGGTTTTCACCTTGCGGGCGAAGTGCTCGGGCTCGACGGTGTCTGTGCCGAACGACACAGCAGCGATGCGATAGCCCTCGAAGACAGCAGCGTATGCATCATGCCTTATTCGCTACTCGAATCGATGTGCACGGAATCGAAGCAGTTGCAGCGGCAAATGCTGCGCACGATGAGCAGCGAAATCGTGCGCGAATCGTCGCTCATGATGCTGCTCGGCACGATGAGCGCCGAGCAGCGCGTCGCCACGTTCCTGCTCAATCTATCGAGCCGCATGAAGGCGCGCGGCTACTCGGCCGCCGAATTCAACTTGCGCATGACGCGCGAGGAAATGGGCAATTACCTCGGCATGAAGCTCGAGACAGTCAGCCGTATGTTCTCCAAATTCCAGCGCGACGGGCTGCTCGAAACCCACGGCAAAAAAATCCGCATCGTCGATCTGACCGCGCTCGAAGCGGTTTGAGCCCGCCGATATACGCCCTCGAGTTGCGTCAATCGCCGGTCGTCAACACCGCGGCGCCGGTGAGGCGGCCCTCGCGCAAGTCGGACAGTGCCCGGTTGGCCTCGCGCAACGGATAGAGCGTCGTCTCGATGCGCAGCGGCACCTGGCCCGCGATCCGCATGAACGCGTGTCCATCTTCGCGCGTCAGATTTGCGACCGATACAAGGCGCCGTTCACCCCAGAGCAGGTCGTACGGAAAGGACGGAATCGCGCTCATGTGGATGCCGCCGCAGACCACGATGCCACCTTTGACGACGGCGGCCAGTGCGGCGGGCACGAGCGCGCCGACCGGTGCAAAAATAAGTGCCGCATCGAGCGGTTCGGGCGGTGCGGCATCGCTGCCGCCGGCCCAACGTGCGCCGAGTCGGCGAGCGAGCTGCTGCGCGGCCGTGTCGCCGGGCCGCGTGAACGCATAGACGATCCGCTGCTGATGGCTGGCCACTTGCGCCACGATGTGTGCGGCCGCTCCGAAGCCGTAGATGCCGATACGCCGGGCGTCGCCGGCCATCGAGAGCGTGCGATATCCGATGAGGCCCGCGCACAATAGCGGCGCCGCTTCCGCGTCGGAGTAACGAGCCGGTATGGGCAGACAATAGCGGCTATCCGCGGTAACCCACTCGGCATACCCACCATCGAGCGTGTAGCCCGTGAACGCCGGCCGATCGCACAGGTTTTCGCGGCCGCCGCGGCAGTAGCTGCATTGCCCGCACGTATGGCCGAGCCAGGGCACCCCGACGCGCTCGCCCAGCCGGAATTCGGTGACGCCCTCACCCAGGCCCGCGACGACACCGACGATTTCGTGCCCCGGTATGACGGGCGTCTTGGGATGGGCCAATTCCCCGTCGACCACATGCAAATCGGTGCGGCACACCCCGCATGCGCGAATGCGGATCGACAATTGCCCGGGGCCGGGCGTCGGATCCGGCAACTCGCGCTCGCTCAAGTGCGGGGACCGGCCGTCGAATACCATCGCGCGCACGTCGTTGTCTCCCGGTGCGAGTCAAGCGTCGTGAAAACGGAAAAACCCGCTATGCAGCAGCACCGGCTTCTTGCCGAGTTCTTGCAACAATTCGCGAGCGGCTCGTTCGATGGCGTGCCGATGCTTTTCGAACGCCGCAAGGACATCCTCTTCCCGGAGCGACTGGGCGCCAAAGTGGTCTTCGAGCGCCTCAGCGGTAATTGCGCATTGGACGCGCTCGCCATCGACGAGCGCCGGGAACGCGAGCACCAGGTCGCGGCCGCAGTACTCGGGAGCCTCGATCGGAAAAGAGATATGCATAGCGCCCCCTTTGCGGCAACCGTGCCGCGGCGAATCCATCCGGCAACCTTACGACAAAAGGCGCAGACGTGCCACGCGCCCTTGCCATCAGGATAGTCGATGGCAAGCGTCGTCCTGCTTGACTTGGATCAACGCTTGCGGGGCTCGGATCACTCCGCGGCGACCGTGCGTTGCCGCTGCTCGCCGAGCCCCTCGATGCCGAGGCGGATCGTCTGGCCCGCTTTCAAGTAAACGGGCTCCGGCTTGATGCCCAGACCGACGCCCGGCGGCGTGCCGGTCGAAATCACATCGCCAGGCTGCAGGCTCATGCACTGCGAAAGATACGAGACGAGCTTCGCGACCGTAAAGATCATCGTGCGCGTATTGCCGTTCTGATAGCGGTGCCCGTCGACTTCGAGCCAAAGATGAAGCTGCTGCGGATCGGCGATTTCGTCGCGCGTGACCAGCCACGGGCCCAGGGGGCCGAACGTGTCGAAGCCCTTGCCCTTGTCCCACTGCCCGCCGCGCTCGATTTGCCACTCGCGCTCGGACACATCGTTGATGACGCAAAAACCGGCCACGTAATCGAGGGCGTTCGCTTCGTCGACATACTTGCATGGCCGCCCGATGACGACACCGAGTTCCACCTCCCAGTCGGTCTTTTTCGATCCACGCGGGATCTCGATATCGTCGTTCGGGCCGACGATCGCGCTCGTCCATTTATTGAAGACCACAGGTTCGCTCGGAATCGGCATGTTCGATTCCGACGCGTGATCCGCATAGTTCAAACCGATACATACCATCTTCCCGACCCGGCCGACGCAGGCACCGATCCGCGGTTCGCCCCGCACGACCGGCAGTGTCGCCGGATCGATCGCCCGCAGCCGCGCAAGGCTCGCATCGGAGAGCGCATCGCCAGCGAGGTCGTCGACGTGCGTCGACAAGTCTCGAATGTTGCCCTCGGCATCGACGAGGCCCGGCTTTTCCTGACCTTTCGGCCCATAACGAAGCAGTTTCATATCAGTGGATTGCGATAAGAGAAAGTGGGAAGGATCAATTGGACCAGCCGCCGTCGATGAGATGCACCTGCCCTGTCGTGAACCCCGCTTCGTCCGATGCGAGATAGGCGGCGAGCGCGGCGATCTCTTCGGGTTTGCCGATGCGGCCCATGGGCTGACGCGCGACGAATGCCGCCTCGACTTCGGCGACCGACTTGCCTTGCGTGCCCGCCTGCTCGGCAATGCGAGCCGTCAACGAGGGCGAAGCCACGGTTCCCGGGCAGATCGCGTTGCATCGCACGCCGCGAGTCACGAAGTCCGCGGCGACCGACTTCGTGAGCCCGATCACCGCGGCTTTCGACGCGCCGTAGACGAAGCGGTTCGGCACGCCTTTGACGCTCGAAGCCGCCGACGCCATATTGACGATCGAGCCGCCGCCGCGCTCGAGCATCCCCGGTAAAAACGCGCGGATCGTCCGGTACATCGACTTCACGTTCAGATCGAACGAGAAATCCCAGTCGTGCTCTTCGCATTCGAGCACGCTGCCCGCATGCACGAAACCGGCGCAATTGAGCAGGATATCGATGCCGCCGAGCTCGCTCGCGAGCGCCGCGATCGCGGCCGTATCGCGCACGTCGAGCGGGCGCGCCTCGAACGGTACGTCGCCGAACAGATCGAGCCGGATATCGGTCGCGACGACGCGCGCGCCCTCACGCGCGAATCGCTCCGCGCACGCGCGGCCAATGCCCTGCGCGGCCGCGGTCACGACCGCGACTTTGCCGGCGAGCCTGCCCGCGAGCGGATGCTCCGGTGATGTTGCCGTGGGATTCATAAACGCTCCGTTTGATGTCCGCCAGCGTGCGCCGCGGGCATGATCGGCAAACAGGCCGGCCCAACCGGCTCGAATGCCTTGTAGGTCAGAATGAATTCCTGGTGGCCGAGCATCTCCGACTTCGACCGCGCGCCGTTGGCGACATCGACGGTCAAATCGAATACTTCGCTCCCGAGCTCGTCGAGCGTGCCGCGTCCCTCGAGGATGCGCCCCGCATCGACGTCCATGTCGCCCGATAGTTTGCGGTAGGTGTCTGGATTGGCGCAAACCTTGATGACCGGCGACACCGCCGAGCCGACGACCGAACCGCGGCCCGTCGTGAACAAGATCAGGTGGCAGCCGCAGGCGATCAGCTCGCCGATTTCGGCATTGTCGCTGATGTTCGGAAAACCGAAGCGCGGCTCCCCGTCGGGCACGACATCGAGCAGGTAAAGGCCGCCCGTCGGCGGCACGTCGCCCGGCTTGACGATGCCGACGATCGGCGATGCCCCGCTTTTCGCATAAGCGCCGAGCGACTTCTCCTCCTGCGTCGTGAGCCCGCCGTCGGCATTGCCGACCGCGAAGCTGCCGTGTCCCATGATCGTGTAATAGCGCGCCGCTTTCGCCACGCATTCGACGATCGCGTCGCCGAGCTCTGGCCGCGCCGCGCGCGACTTCATATGGTATTCGCACCCGACGAGTTCGCCCGTCTCTTCGAAGACGCAGGTCGCGCCGCGCTCGATGAGCGCATCGAACGCGCGCCCCACGGCCGGGTTGGCCGTCATGCCGCTCGTGCCATCCGAACCGCCGCAGACCGTGCCGACGACGAGTTCGGAAAGCTGCATCGGCACGGTGCCCTGCGCGCGCAAAGCCTGCCGCGTGCGCTTCACCCAGTCGACGCCGCGCATCACCGTGCTGCGCGTGCCGCCCGTTTCCTGGATCGTCAACACCTCGACCGGCCGTCCGCTTTCGCGCACGAGATCGGCCAGATAGTGCTTGTTCATGCTTTCGCAGCCGAGCGAGACGAACAACACCGCGCCGACGTTCGGATGTGTGGCGATACGCGCGAGCATTTTCTCCGCGTAGGCGTTCGGATAGCAGCCGGGAAAGCCGATCAGATGGACATCGGGTTGTTCGTCGTGGGCGTTGGCGACGTCGAAGTCGCCCGCCACGGCGTCGGCGTCGGACTCGTCGTAGCGTGGCCCGAAGCGCGTGACGATTTCGCGTGCCACGTGATGGGCGCATTCGACGAGATACGCGACTGCGATCACGTTGCGAATGCCCTTGCGGCCGTCACTGCGCAAGTAACCGCGAAGCGGGGCCGGTTGGGAAGAGAGCTCGTTCATCGAAGTATCCGTCGAAAAGGGACAGGTGCTCAACGCTTGTCGTGGGAGACGAAACTGTGGCCTTCGTCGTGGGTGTACGTGGGCAGATAGTCGCTCACGAGATTGTGCATGTGCAGATGCTCGCCGCGTGCGACGCTCGCCGTCACATGGCCGATCGGCGCGCCGTAGCGGATGACCTTCTCGCCAGCTGCGAGCGGACGGCGCGCGAGCTTGTGCGCGAGCGGGATCGTCGTCGCGAGCACGACGGTTTCACCGTCGATGGCGAGCGCCGTACCGGCTTCGAGCGTCGTCGCGGCGATCACGCAGTTGTCCTCCGGCGCGAGCAGAATCAGGCGCGGATCGAATGTCGGAGAAGTCATCGTCGTCATGCGTCACCGCCGGCCCGTTTCGTCAACATCAGCGCTGCAAGGATCACCGCACCGTAAATCGCTTGAACCCAGAACGACGGCACGTGCGCGAGCATCAGGAGATTCTGCGCTACGCCCAGCAGCATTGCGCCCGCGAGCGCACCCAGTATCGATCCTTTGCCACCATCGAGCGAGATCCCGCCAATGACCGCGGCGGCGACGACGGTGAAGATCATGCCGCCGCCACCGCTCGCGTCGATCGCACCGCCGTAGCCCACGGCCGCCATACCGCCGACGGCCGCAAGGACCCCGCCGATCACGAACACACCCCATACGATACGCTCGACGCGAATGCCCGCCGCGCGCGCCGCCTCGCGGCTGCCGCCTATCGCGTAAAGGGCGCGCCCCAGCCGGTGATAGCGCAGTATGAACGCAGCCGCGGCGAACGATGCGGCGGCGAACCAGACCGAAATTGGCAGCCCGAGCGCACTCGCCGCCGCGAGCGTGCGAAGCGACGGGGGCAGCGCGAACGTGGCCCCCCCTCGCGTCACACCGGCCAGCACGCCGCGCAATACGATCAGCATCGCAAGCGTCGCGACGAAAGCGTTCAGGCGCAGTCTGACGACGAGCAGTCCGTTGATCCAGCCGATCATGGCACCCACGGCCACAATCACCGCAAGCGCCGCCGCGGGCCACGCCCAGCCCGGGCCGCCGGAACCGGCTGAGATGACGAGCATGACGCCCACCGCCGGGGCCAGTCCGAAGGTCGACTCGAGCGACAAGTCGAACTGGCCGACGAGCACGATCAGCGACTCGGCAAGCACGACGAGCGCCAAGGCTGACGTTGCACCGAGCACGTTGACGAGATTCGCGCGCGTGAGGAAATCGGGATTGAGGAGCGAGCCTATCGCGACGAGCAGCGCAAGCGCTGAGAAGCGCGCCACTTCGCGCCGACGCGCCACTTCCCAGCGTACGGGCGACGGGCGGGGCTGCCCAGTCGAAAACGGGAACCCGGCCGCGCGAACTTCGACGGCGGCGCCGGACAGACTAGGCTTCATCAAGATCGACTCCTTCGATTGCTGCAATCAGTTCACGGTCGGCCCAGAAGGCCGGAAACGTTTTGACGATGCGGCCACGGAACATCGCGAATACGCGGTCGCAGCTGCGCAGATCGTCGAGCTCGCCGCTCGAGACGATCACCGCGCGGCCGGCGTCGCGGGCGAGGTCGATCTGGGCGAGCAATATCTCTTTCGACTTCACGTCGACGCCAAGCGTCGGATCGACGAGTACGAGCACATCGGGATTCGTCGCCAGCGCGCGCGCCATGACGACTTTTTGCCGGTTGCCGCTGGAGAGCGTCGCCACTCGCACCTGCGGCCCGCGCGCAACGATGCCGAGCGACGCCATGGCCTCGGCGCCCAGCCGGCTTTTGACGGCATCGCGCACGATGCCCCAGGGGCCGAGCCGTCGAGCCAGTGTCATCGTCACGTTCTCGGCGATCGATTGGCCCGGCACGAGACCTTCGCGGTGGCGCGCCTTCGGCACGCAGCCCACACCCGCATCGAGCGCGGCCTCCACATCGCCGTAGGGAAGCGTGATTGCGGCCGTCCCGCCTCGTGCGTGAACGCGGACCGCGCCCGAGCGCGGCTTGCGCAGGCCGGCGATCGCCTCGGCGAGTTCCACGCGCCCGCTCGTCGACGCTCCGACCAGACCGACGACCTCACCGCGTCGAACCGCGAACGAAACAGCATCGAAATCCGTGCCCGCCAGCCCCGCCACTTCCAACGCGAGCGGTTCGGCAGTCGGCATCTTCCGCATGCCGATGTCGGCGATGCCATCGCCTCCTGTCTCGCCTGTCATCGCGTCGATGAGTGTCTCGCGCGGCAGTCCCTCGACTGGCGCCGTCAGCACACGCCGCCCATCGCGCAATACCGTCACCATCTGGCAGATGTCGTAGACCTCCTGCAATCGATGCGAGATGAACAGAAACGTCGCACCTTCGCGCCGCATCGCCTCGATGCGACTGAACAGCCGCCGGATCTCGCCCCGATCGAGCTGGGCGGTCGGCTCGTCGAGCACGATCAGACGGGCGCCCTGCGACAAAGCCCGTGCGATTTCGACGAGTTGAAGCGCCGGTGCGTCGAGCTCCGCGCAGCGGGTGTCCTCGTGCACATCGATATGCCAGCGGTCGAGCAATGCTCGGGCCTCGCACCGCATCGTGCGCCAGTCGATCGCGCCGCGCGCGTGCGGCTGCCGATTGAGGAACAGGTTTTCAGCGATGGACAGCTCGCGAATTGCCGTCGAGTGCTGGTGAACGCAAGCGACGCTCGGGCAACCCGGGCTGCGCCCGACGAGGCCGGCCGCAGGCTCGCCCGTGAAACGGATCTGCCCGGCGTCTGGCCGCGCCAGCCCCGCGAGCAGCGAAACGAGCGTCGATTTGCCCGCGCCGTTGCGGCCAACGAGCGCGTGCACTTCGCCCGGCATGACGGCAAGGTCCACGCCGGCCAGCGCCGTCGTGGCACCGAAGCGCTTGACCACACCGCGCACGTCCACGACGGGCACGGCAGCGACGCCAGCAGCCGTGCTCCCGAGGTGCAGCGAATGGCCTTGCACATCGCCGCCTCGCGCCAACGCCGGACCGTACGCCATCGTCTCCTCCTCGTTGAGCGTCGGTACGACGCAACAGCCGGCAGATCGACCGGCATCTTTTGCTCCGCTCGTCGGCGGCTTGGTTATCCTGCGGAGGCAGCCGCGCGCACCGTTACCGGTCCGCGTCACCAAGTTCATTGATGAATGTATTATTCATATACGGATGATTGACCGCAAGCACCGCGATGACCGGTGTTTTCCCTAACCTTCGCCCGAGGGCAGATCAATTGAAGTCCGAGAAAAACGCGACCGCGGCCGACGAGGCCTCCGATATTTCAGCCGCCGACGAAGCCGAGCGCTACCGTGCGCCTGCGCTCGACAAGGGCCTGGACATACTCGAGCTGCTGTCGGAACAAAAAGAGGGACTGACGCGGGCCGAGATCATGAAAGCGCTGGGCCGCAATGCGAGCGAGATTTACCGGATGCTCGAACGCCTCGTCGCCCGCCAATACGTCATGCGCTCGCCGGGCGGCGACCGCTATACGCTGAGCCTGAAGCTGTTCGCGCTGGCGCACCGCCACCCTCCGATGCACCGCTTCCTGACCGAGGCCGTGCCCGAAATGCAGCGCTTCGCCGATACCGCCGAGCAGTCGTGTCATTTGACCGTCTACGATCGGGGCAATCTGCTCGTCATCGCGCAAGTGGACGGTCCGGGCACATGGGGATTGTCGATTCGCCTGGGCTCGCGCGTCGGTCTCGTCGATACGGCATCGGGGCAAGTCATGCTTGCCTTTCAAACCGAGGATGAACGCGCGCGCATGCTTGCCGAGCACACTCGCGTAAAAGGCGAGATCGCACGCTCGTCGAACGAACTCGCAACGATGTTCGAAGCGATCCGCGCGCAGGGGCATCTGCGTAAGGAGAGCGCTCAGACGTTCGGTGTAACGGACGTCACGTTTCCGATTCTCGGACCGTCGGGTCAGGCCATCGCCTCGCTGACGAGTCCCTATATGCGTCGTATCGACAGCTACGTCGCCCCTTCGCTCGACGAGGTCACCGCGATGCTTGCGGCTACGGCAAGCAAACTCTCGATGTCTCGCCGCCCATGAAGAAAAAAGCCCAGACGAACGTCTGGGCAAAAACCACCGGGCAATTCAGCGGCTCGGCGCCGCACGCGACAGCTCAATACCGTTTGTAGATCGGCGGCGAATACGAGCTCACGGATCCTTCCGCGGCACGGCCCGATTCCGCGGCATTGCCTGCGCCGCCGACGCCGCTCGTATCGGCTTGGGCAGCCGCTTGCCGCGAGGCATTCTCGGCGGCGATACGCGCCTGCGCAGCCTGAATATTCTCCGGATAATGCATACGGTCCGACGGGTTGAAGCCGGCCTTCATGGCGCGTTCGAGGTCGGCGCGTACTTGAGCGCGCGTGAGCGGTTGATTGTCCGATTGCGCGAACGAAAGGGCCGGTACGGCCAATGCGAGGGCAACCGCGGCTGCCTTGATCAATGCTTTCATGATGAACTCCAAAAAGTTGTGCGATACGTCGCTGCGAATGTCGATCTGCAGCAGGTAGAATCAGTTTAGAAGGGCTCAATCAGCGGATAAATAGTCGATTCCAGAATTCACTGGTGCGCCTGACAGAACAATGACCGCCGGGCGGGCAACGGTTTCGCTGTTCCAACAACGATCGGAGGATGCCGCCATGGATCGCTTCGCGGCAATGAAAGTGTTTACGCGCGTGGTCGAATCGCGCAGTTTCGTCAAAGCAGGGGAATCGCTGCAGCTTGCCACCCCGCAAGTATCGAGAATGGTCGCGGCGCTCGAAGCGCATCTCGGCGCACGGCTTCTCAATCGCACGACGCGCAGCATCAGCCTCACCGAAGACGGCGAGGCTTATTACGAACGTTGCCTGCGCGTGCTGGCCGAAGTCGACGAAATGGAGGCCGAACTCACGCACGCGAAGCTCAATCCGCAAGGCAGGATCAAGGTCAATCTGCCGTCGTTGATCGCGAAGACTGCGATCATTCCGGCACTGCCCGAGTTCTTTGCGCTCTATCCCGACATCCAGGTGGAAATGGGACTCAGCGATCGGCAAGTCGATGTCATTGAAGAAGGTGTGGACTGTGTGATTCGCACCGGCGAGCTCGAGGATTCAGGACTCGTCGCGAGGCGCCTCGGCAATCTGCCGCGCATCACCTGTGCGGCGCCGTCGTATCTCGAGAAATTCGGCGAGCCGAAAACGCTGGAAGCGCTACGCGAACATGTCGCCGTCAACTATGTCTCGAGCAACACCGGCCGCATAAGAAGCTGGGATTTCCTCGTTGGAGACAGGATCGAGACGATCGACATGCGCAGTATGATCGCAGTCAATGAAGTCGATGCGTACGTGACATGCGGCCTGCATGGTTTGGGTATTCTCAAAGGCGCGGTCTTCCCGCTTTGGCCTTATATCCAGAGCGGCGCGCTATGCGAAATTCTTAAAGACTACCCCTGTCCGCCCCGGCCCATCTCGATCATGTATCCGCGCAATCGGCATCTGCCGCGCAAGATCAGGATCTTTGCCGACTGGGTCGCCGATGTATTCGCGCGCACCCCGCTGCTGCAAACGCAAGAGGCCGATATCGAGGCGAAGGCGATCGCCGATTGAGCGCTACGCCGCCGCAATAGTTGCGCGCAAAACGCGCTATCGGCGCGCCGGGCCTCGCGTGCGCCCTCACATCCGCACCGGGAACGAACCATGCTACTCACGTGGGAGCCATTGTTATTTTCTCCCGGACCCCGGAGACGTAGAGTGAGGGCGAAATGCCATGACGATCGGTTGCCCGGAATGCGGCACGCTCGCGGATCTCTCGCCGCTCGACGCGCGCTCGGTCGCACGGTGCAGAGTCTGCCATTATCCGCTCGAGCGTCGCAGCGGACGTAGCACGCAAGCAGCGCTGGCTTGCACCGCGACCACGTTTATTCTGTTACTGCCCGCCAATTTCGCGCCGCTGATGACCGTCCAAATACTCGGTACTCAGCACTCTTCCGTTCTTGCGTCCGGCATCGCGGCAATGTGGGACGACGGTTGGGTGTTGCTCGCCCTGTTGCTCGGCATGTTCGGCATCGTTTTGCCGTTCGTGCGTTTCGGCGGTCTCGCGCTCGTGCTCGCTGCGGTGTACGCGGGACGGCGCTTCAAGGGCATTGGCCGGCTTTTCCGTTGGACGTTGGCGCTCGACGTCTGGGCCATGCCCGACGTCTACCTCGTTGGCTGCTTCGTCGGATACGCCCGCGTGACACAGGATCTGACCGGCAGAATCGGCGCCGGCGGCTACTGTTTCATTGCCGCCGCCCTCTTGTCGATGGTCACGCGCGCGCTGCTCGATCGGAGAACCGTCTGGCGAGCCATCGCCCCGGAACGCGAACCGGCCGGGGATGGGCCCGTGGTGTCCTGCCTTGCATGCGACCTCGTTCAACCGGCTTCACAGGTCGGCCACCGGTGTCCCCGATGCGGATTGAAGCTCAATACGCGCAAAACGGATGCGCTCGTGCGGGCAAGCGCGCTATCGTTGGCCGCGCTGGTCCTGACAGTGCCGGCGAATCTCTATCCGATGACAGCTTCGACGCAATTCGGCCGGCACATGTCCCATCGAATCATCGACGGCGTCTACCAACTCTTTCATGTCGGCCTTTGGCCGTTCGGCATTTTGATCTTTTGCACGAGCATCGTCATTCCGGTCGCGAAAGTCGCGGGAATGGCCTGGTTCATCGGTTCGGTGAGACGCCGCTCGCATAAGCATCTGCGTCTGAAGACCCACATCTATCACTGGATCGACGAGTTGGGACGATGGTCGAACGTCGACGTCTTCACGATCGCGGCGTTCGTTCCGTTGATTCACTTCGATGGCATTGCCTCGTCGAGTCCCGCGATAGGCGCCACGGCCTTCGCGCTCGTCGTGCTGTTGACGATGGCGGCATCGCGCGCGTTCGATCCGCGGATGATGTGGGATGTTCGCGATAGGAAGCGTCCGTGAACAGGCCGAAATCGAGGCGTACACAGGCCGACGTCCGGCGCAGCGCTTGGCCCGGTTGGATCTGGGCAGTGCCGATCGCCGCGCTGGGCGTATCGATCTGGCTCGGCGTCCGTGCACTGATTCAGGAAGGCGAGACCGTCACGGTGACATTCGCCAATGCTTATGGAATGAAGGCGGACGATACGGACGTCACGCTACGAGGCGTCAAAGTCGGCAACGTCTCGGATGTCACCCTCGCACCTGACGGGCAGCACGTCGAAGCGACGCTCAAGATCGATCACGCCGAAAAGCGGTATCTGCTCAGCGGCACCCGATTTTTTCTGCGCGGTGCGAAACCCGATATCGACGATCTCGCCTCGCTCAAGGCGCTTTTGGCCGGGCCTGAAATCGTCATGGAGCCCGGGCCTGGCAAACCAACGACTCACTTCGTCGGCGACGATAGTCGGCCTGCCCTGCCCCCGCGGCACGGCCCCATCGTCACCTACGCCGTTCGCTTCGAAGGTGCGGCGGGTGCGCTCAAAGACGGGGCCGCCGTTGAGTTGCGCGGCTTCCAGGTGGGGACGGTCGTCGATGTGCACTTGCGCTACGACGCCGCGACCGGTGCATTGGATACACCGGTGCAGATCGCACTCGATCCGTCCGCGCTCGGCATCGTCGGTTCTCCGCCGCCGGCCAACGGCGATTGGCGACCCGCGGTGGACGGCATGCTGCGACGACTCATCGCCCAGGGCTTGCGTGCACGGCTCACACAGGACCCACCGCTCGTCGGACCTCGCAAGGTCGGCCTCGATTTCGTGGCGAACGCGCCCGCCGCCACACTGGCGCTCGATAACGGCACACCCGTGATACCGAGTGTCGCGTCCGCCGACATGGATACGATCGCGTCCAAAGCGAATGACATCGTCGACAAAATGGACAGCCTTCCCATCAAGGAAACGGGCGAGCGCGTGCGCAGCATCGCGGCGCACATCGATGCCCTGAGTTCATCGCCGCGCATCGGCGACTCGCTCGAGCATATCGATCGCGCGGTCACGCAGATCGATCGCACGTTGCAGCAGGTATCGCCGCAAGTCGCTCCCCTGGTGGCGCAGCTGCGCGATGTGGCGAATTCCGCCGATCAGGCCGCCGCCGCGGCCAACCATACGCTCGGAGGCGATGCGACGAGCCAGAACGATCTGCCGGCGGCATTGCGCGAGCTCACCGACGCCGCACGCTCGATTCGCGCATTGGCCGATTATCTCGATCGGCATCCCGAGGCGCTCGTTCGGGGCAGGCAGGAGAAAACACCATGACACGCACTGCCGGAAACCGGACGAGGCGCCGCTTGCCGCGGACGAACGCGATGCGGCTGGCGGCGATCGTCATCGGTTCGTTGCACGCGGGCGCCATCGCCATGACGATCGCCGGCTGCAGTCATGGCCCGCCCATGCGCTACGTGACGCTGAGCGCAGCGCCAGCAGCGACGCCGCTCGCCACCGGCCGAATCGAGCCGGTGCAGCTCACCGCCCTGCATATTCCCGGCGAACTCGACCGGCCCGAAGTCGTCACGCAGATCTCGGGGAACCAGTTGTCGGTCGATGAAGGTACGCGTTGGGGCGCGCCGCTTGCGCGCATGATGCGCCGCACGCTCGCGGAGGATCTTCTATCGCGCTTGCCCGAAGGCTCGTTCGTGCTGCCGGACTCGCCCGCACCCACCGAGACACGCGCGCTCGTAGTGACCGTCCTCGATCTCGAAATCGATACGAGCAAGACATTGAGGATGCAGGCCGCCTGGACGTTATCGACGGGGCGCCCCGATCGCGTGGTGCTGACACGGCAGGCCACGCTTTCCGTAGAGATGCCGGACAGCAACGCCGCGGGCCAGGCGGCATCGTTGAGCCGCGCTCTCGGGCAGTTGGCCGACCGCATTGCTGCGTCGATTCCATCGCGGTGATGGGCATGTTCTCCATGCTGCGCGTCGTCCCCTGATCAAGGCCGTCCTCTCGCCGGTCACAACGGCAGCACTCGTTCATTTCGTGGGCGGCGACTCGTTTTCGTCAACATTTGCCTGAAAACGCGCAAGCGCGCTCTACGCTCTTGCTGAACGAGTTGTTGTCTGTCCACGCCGATTACGTTTCCGCGGGCTACGCGCTGCGACCCGCATGAGCGCCACGCGCGCGGATTTCCGTCACGGTCTCAATCTTGAACAGAAGAGGCTCCCCATGCCCTTGAGTCATACCTCCTCGTCGAATCGAACATCCGAGCTTCCAACGTCGCCCGCCCCTGACGGCACGACGAAGCGACGCCTTCCGGGCCAAGGACTGCTCGGCTCGGGGGCCGCCGGGGCGGCCGCCGGCGGCGCTGCGTTCGTCGGCGCCGGCGTTGCCGGCCAAGTATCGGATCCCGTGCTGCAAAACGTCTACACGGAGTTGGAGAAGATGCTGTCCAACTCCCTGGGCACGCTCGTAGGCAGCGATACCGAATCCGACGACAAAAAGTCACGCGGCCAAGACAGCCAGGCGGCACAGCCCAACGGCCAGATGCCGGCCGACCCGTCAGCCAATCCGCAAGGCGACTCGAATGCGGCCTACAAGGCGTTGCTGGACAACATTGCATCCGGGCACGGCGGCGGTGTTTTCGGCGGCCTGTCCGCACAGAAGATCATGGAAAACGCGCCACCCGGGTCTTCGAATCTGACCTGGAACAGCGGGACGCTGAGCAACACCGAGTTGCAAATCGTATCCGTGCTCGACCGTCACAAGGATCAATGCCCACTGAGCTGGGGATCGCTGCAGGACAAGGCCAACGATCCTTCCACCCCTCCGGACCTGAAGGCCGCGATCCAGGGATTGCAGAACGACCCCCAGCTGTTCTATGCGATCGGTTCGCAAGGCGATGGCCGGTGCGGCGGAAAAATCAAGGCTGGCGACCTCTCGAGTTTCTCGGCCAACCACCCGCAGGTCGCGTCGTTCAAAGAGGATCAGGCGAGCAGTTACGAGCAGAATTACATCCCATCCGACGCCACCGGAAACGTTCAACCGTCGGAAATGACGGAAAGCGATGCCATGCGAGAGCTCTATCGCTATTCCGACAATTTGCCGAAGAATCTGGGCTTGGCCGATTTCAAGCAGATCGTGGACGGCGACGCGAAGACCGGAAAGACGCCGCCCCAGGTCATTGCGGCCGCCAAATACTTCATCGACCACCCGGATCAATGGAAGCAGGTGTCCGGCGGCAACGACGAGATGAGCACGGCTGATTTTCTGCAAGCCGCGTCATCGTCGATGCACATGACGCAGGACGAATTGAATACGCTCGACACCATCAACAAGAATCAGAAGGCCTTCTTCGGCGACGGCGACCTCACGCGCGACAAACTCACGAGCATGGTCAACGACAAGAGCCTCGATCCGAAGGTCAAGCAAGCCGCGTCTCAGTTGCTTTCGGACCCATTGCTGTTCGGCGTGCTCAACAACTCGATCACGGGCTACAAAACCCATCACGGGTTCTTCAATTTCGGCGGCGGGCATACGGTCGATTCGGGCAACATCAGCAACGATGACTTCAAGCACTTCTACGACAACATGTCCGCGGCCAACCGGACAGTGCAAAAGCCGGTGACGCATGCACCGAAAACGGCCGCCGATCAGGATGCCGTGGCCGACATGATGATGGGAACCGCCGATCAGCCGAACATCAAGACGCCGAAACACAACGGCGGCGCACTGATGCATGCACTCGACGAAGGGCTGAAGATCGGATCGATGGTGCTCGACTGGGGCGCGACGGCGCTTGGCGCACTCAGCTTCATTCCGGGTATCGGCGAGTTGGCGGACATGGGATCGGCGGTACTCGAGGGCGAATCGCAAGCGATGAACATTGCCCGCACGGTGCTCGACGGAGGTAACCTGAAGAAGGCGCTCGAAGAAGCGGGCCTGAGTATGGCGGCCCAAGCCGTGGGCGACATCGCCGGGCCGGAGGCGAAGATTGCCATGCGCGACGGTCTCGCCAAGACGCTGATTGAAAAAGCGGCGACCGCAGGCATGAACATGCCCGTTCAGGCAGCGCAATACTATGCCGTTAGCGCGATGAACAATATGAAGTCGAGATTGGAAGGCAATCCGACGCCGGGCATCTTCAACTTCACGCAGTCGATGGCCGAAGGCGGACTCGGCAGCTTGGGCGAAGCATTGGACGGCATCGGAGGGCATAAGGTCAAGTTCGACTCGATGTCCGACGGCATCGCCAAGAAGGTGATGGAAAAGGCGACGACGGCAACCGTCAATGCGCCGCTGACCCTGGCGAAGGGGTATGCCGGTAGCTACTTAGGCAATGTGCAAGCGCAAGTGGGAGCGGGTCCCGCGCAGCCGACCGCGGAGCCGATTCAGCCTACCGTCGTGCCCACTCAGACAGCACCGGTTTGAGCTCAGTGTCGACGCTCACCGAGCGTTATACCGTTCGCCCTCGGTGCGCCGAGGGCGGTTGACGCTACGAGGCGCTCCGACTCGTCCCCCTGGCGACGAGATTGAACGACAAGAGCCCAGATACAGGAGGCAGCCGGCGGACGTGCCCGGGCGCCTGAAGGACGACAAAAAACCCGCAGAGCTAAAAGCTGTGCGGGTCTTCGGTATTACACAGGCTACTGCGGCAGGCCACCGCGGTAGGTCACTGCGGAACTGCCTGAAAGCGAATCGCGAAACGGAAAATGGTGGGTGCTGAGAGGCTCGAACTCCCGACCTACGCCTTGTAAGGGCGCCGCTCTACCAACTGAGCTAAGCACCCGTTCGCGCTACATCCGTCGACTGGTAGCCGTACGACTCAACGCTTGCCAGCCAACGAGCCCGCTAGTTTAGCGCATCTTTCAGCGCTTTGCCAGGCTTGAATTTCGGAACCTTAGCTGCCTTGATCTTGATGGCTGCGCCCGTGCGCGGGTTGCGGCCCGTGCGCGCCGTGCGCTTGCCGACGGCGAACGTGCCAAAACCGACCAACGTCACCGAGCCGCCCTTTTTCAACACGCTTTTGACGCCGCCGATCACGGCCTCGAGCGCCCGTCCGGCCGCCGCCTTCGACAGGTCTGCTTGTTCTGCAATGTGGTCGATCAATTCCGTCTTGTTCATCCGAGTCCCCGATGATGATTGTTGGGCTGCAGTTGTGAGAGCACCGTAAAGTGCTCGAAAGAAAGCACAGGCGATGCTGCGCTGGCCCATTAAAGATGGCCGAAACTGGAGTGTCAACCAGGGTTGCGCCGGATGCGGAAGGTTTTGCTAGCCGCACGACAGCCGTTTCCGTGTGTCGATTTCCGGGTTTTCGACAAAGGAAAGAGCTTTGCCTTGCGGCGTCAGGCATTGATCGCCCTGAAAAACCTGCCAGGCGAAAAACGGAATGATTTGCGCCTGAGGAGTGAAAGGCGCTGTGTCGTATCCGGCATAGTCGGCAGTAAAGGAATCTCCGTTTTGAAATTCAAAATGAAGCGCACCGATATGTCTTGTCGGGCCGCTGGCGCTATCGTTACTGACGTTGAAGCCAATCACGTCTTTGGCATGAATAAAGCGTTTCTCGCGCACAGGAGGAAGGACGAAATCAACCGGGGTGTTGTCGTGAAAGCTTACCCTCAACGCTTCTTCACCCACCCTGACAAGTTGCGCACTGAGCCTGCAAGGCTTTTTCCCAACATTCAGGATGGCAAAAAAAGCATTGGATTTGCTCATACCGGGGGCATCGCCCGCGATTTGCCGGATATCAAGCTGATTCGACGTGCAATCGATGCTCTGTGAAAACGCTACTTGATGTCCCAGCAGCAATGAGAAGATAACAAGACGAGAAACTTTCAAAGGTTCTCACCTCCAGGTTGATGCGCCCTACCGGGCGCAAAAAGCCGCGAGAAGCGCATTGCACGCCTCTCGCGGCTTTTCACAGCCGCTTATCTGCGGCCGTCATCTTTCAATGCTTGACGACTTCCGTCGTAGCCGCATCCTTCGCCGCTTCGGCAACGGGCTCAGCCTTCGGCTCTTCTTCCGGCAGGGCCTCAGGCACCCGCTCCAGCGCAAGCTCCAACACCTTGTCGATCCACCTGACCGGCACGATCTCGATCGAGTTCTTCACGTTGTCGGGAATCTCGGTCAGATCCTTGACGTTTTCCTCGGGGATCAACACGAGCTTGATGCCACCGCGGTGTGCCGCCAGCATCTTCTCCTTGAGCCCGCCGATCGGCAGTACTTCGCCACGCAGCGTGATCTCGCCCGTCATCGCGACATCGGCCCGCACCGGGATACCCGTGAGCACCGACACCAGCGCCGTCGTCATCGCGATACCGGCGGACGGACCGTCCTTCGGTGTCGCGCCTTCCGGCACGTGGATGTGGATATCCTGCTTCTCGAACGCCTCGTCCTTGACCCCGAGACGCCGCGAGCGAGAGCGGACCACCGAACGCGCAGCCTCGACCGACTCCTTCATCACATCGCCGAGCGAACCCGTGCGAATGACGTTGCCCTTGCCGGGCATGACCGCGGCTTCGATCGTCAGCAGATCGCCACCGACTTCCGTCCAAGCCAGACCCGTCACCTGGCCAGTCTGATTCTGCTTGGCCGCCAAACCGAAGTCGTACTTGCGCACGCCGAGGAACGTATCGAGGTTGCTGCCCTCGACCTTGACCGCACCCTCCGCCTTTTTCAGCAGCAGCATCTTCACGACTTTGCGGCAGATCTTCGATATTTCACGCTCGAGCGAACGCACGCCCGCTTCGCGCGTGTAGTAACGAATGATGTCGCGAATCGCCTGCTCCGCAACCTCGATCTCGCCTTCCTTCAAGCCGTTGTTCTTCTTTTGCTTCGGCAGCAGATAACGCTGCGCGATGCTGACTTTTTCGTCCTCGGTGTAACCCGACAAGCGGATCACTTCCATCCGGTCGAGCAACGGAGGCGGAATATTGAGCGAGTTCGATGTCGCCACGAACATCACATCCGACAGATCGAAGTCCACTTCGACATAGTGATCTGCGAACGTGTGGTTCTGCTCGGGGTCGAGCACTTCCAGCAACGCCGACGACGGATCGCCGCGGAAATCCATGCCCATCTTGTCGACTTCGTCGAGCAGGAAGAGCGGATTGCGCACGCCGACCTTCGTCAAGCTCTGCAGAATCTTGCCCGGCATCGAACCGATATAAGTACGGCGATGGCCGCGGATCTCGGCTTCGTCACGCACGCCGCCCAGCGCCATGCGCACGAACTTACGGTTCGTCGCACGCGCGATCGACTGACCGAGCGAAGTCTTACCTACCCCCGGCGGCCCCACGAGGCACAGGATCGGCGCTTTCACCTTGTCGACGCGCTGTTGGACCGCGAGATACTCGAGAATCCGCTCTTTGACCTTTTCGAGGCCGAAGTGATCTTCATCGAGCACGCGCTCTGCGTTCGAGAGGTCATTGTTGACCTTGCTCTTCTTGCGCCACGGCAGCCCGATGAGCGTATCGATGTAGTTGCGCACCACCGTCGCTTCGGCCGACATCGGCGACATCAGCTTGAGCTTCTTGAGTTCCGAATCGGCCTTCTTCTTGGCTTCCTTCGGCATGCGTGCGGCTTCGATGCGCTTTTCCAGCTCTTCGAGATCGGCACCCTCTTCGCCTTCGCCAAGTTCCTTCTGGATCGCCTTGACCTGTTCGTTCAGGTAGTACTCGCGCTGGCTCTTCTCCATCTGACGCTTGACGCGCCCACGGATGCGCTTTTCGACCTGAAGGATGTCGATTTCAGCTTCGAGCTGGGCAAGCAGGTGCTCGAGCCGTTCCACGACCGGGAACATCTCGAGAATGTGCTGCTTTTGATCGAGCTTGAGCGGCAAGTGCGCGGCAATCGTATCGGCCAGACGCCCCGCTTCATCGATACCGGCAAGCGACGTGAGAATCTCGGGCGGAATCTTTTTGTTGAGTTTCACGTACTGGTCGAACTGCGACACGATCGCACGGCGCAGCGCCTCCGTCTCGGCGCTGTCCGCATGGTCGGGTTCGAGCGGCATGACTTCGCAGGAAAACTGCGTCTCCTGCTCTTCGATCGTCAACGTCTTGGCACGCTGCAAACCCTCCACGAGCACTTTTACGGTGCCGTCGGGCAGCTTGAGCATTTGCAGGATGTTTGCGATACACCCTACTTCGTACATGTCCTTTTCGGTCGGCTCGTCCTTGGCCGCCGTTTTTTGTGCGACAAGCATGATGTGCTTGCCACCCTCCATCGCCACTTCGAGCGCCTTGATCGATTTCGGGCGCCCCACGAAAAGGGGGATCACCATATGTGGGAAAACAACCACATCTCGCAAGGGCAACAGCGGGAGCGTCGTGCGCTCAGAAGGGAGGAGTTGGGTTCCTGACATTTCATTTCCCCATTAGTGGATTCAGAACGTTCGGTAGTTGAGGCCCGCTACATCGATTGCAAGCCTTCGCGCGTGGGAAAAAGTTCAGTGAAAGTGTCGAAGTCGTCAGTGCTAACCCACAAGATAAACGAAAAAAGCCGTTCACGTCGCCATGAACGGCCTATGTCAAAGAAAACCCTAGGCCCAGCAGGTCCATCGCTCAGTTGGAACCCGCTACCTTCGGGGCTTCCTCGTAAATCAGCAGCGGCTTTCCGTCGCCCTCGATTACGTTGTCGTCGATAATCACCTTGCTGACCCCTTTCATTGCCGGCAATTCGTACATCACGTCGAGCAACGCCTGTTCCAAAATCGAGCGAAGGCCACGCGCGCCGGTCTTGCGGCGGATTGCCTTGCGCGCCACGGCTTGCAACGCTGCGGGACGAATCTCGAGTTCAACGCGTTCCATCGCGAAAAGCTTGTTGTACTGCTTGACGAGCGCATTCTTCGGTTCGACGAGAATCTTCATCAGCGCCGTTTCGTCGAGTTTGCCGAGCGTCGCTACGACGGGCAGACGGCCGATCAACTCGGGAATCAACCCGAATTTGATCAGATCCTCGGGCTCGACTTCGCGCAGCACCTCGCCCGCGTCGCGCTCCTGCTTGCTCTTGACGGTCGCGCCGAAACCGATACCGGTCTTTTCGGTACGGTCCGTGATGACTTTCTCGAGTCCGTCGAAGGCGCCACCGCAAACGAACAGGATGTTGGTCGTATCGACCTGGATGAAATCCTGGTTCGGGTGCTTGCGGCCGCCCTGCGGCGGCACCGATGCCATCGTGCCCTCGACGAGCTTGAGCAATGCCTGCTGCACGCCCTCGCCAGACACGTCGCGCGTGATGGACGGGTTGTCGGACTTACGGCTGATCTTGTCGATCTCGTCGATATAAACGATGCCGCGCTGAGCCTTCTCGACTTCGTAGTTGCAGTTTTGCAGCAACTTTTGAATGATGTTCTCGACATCCTCGCCGACGTAGCCCGCTTCGGTCAGCGTCGTCGCGTCCGCAATGACGAACGGTACGTTCAGCAGCCGCGCGAGCGTCTGGGCGAGCAACGTCTTGCCCGAGCCCGTGGGCCCGATCAGCAGGATATTGCTCTTCGAGAGCTCGATGTCGTCCTTCTTGTCGAGGTGCTTGAGCCGCTTGTAGTGGTTGTACACCGCCACGGCCAGGATCTTTTTCGCCCGTTCCTGACCAATCACGTATTGATCGAGAATATCGCGAATTTCTTGCGGACTCGGCAGGTCGGATCTGGACAAGCCTGCGTCCGTGCCTGCGCCCGCGGCTTCGTCGCGAATGATCTCGTTGCACAGGTCGATGCACTCATCGCAGATGAACACCGACGGGCCCGCAATGAGCTTTTTCACCTCATGCTGGCTTTTGCCGCAAAACGAGCAATACAACAGCTTTTCGCTGTTCGAACCTTTTTTGTCCGCCATGGATATACGAGCCTCCGGACACTCGAAAAACTAGGTACGCTGTTCGTCGGCTTTCGACTTTAGGGTCGGATTCTACAGACGAAACATGGGGCGGCGTCTCCGCCGTCGACGCCCTGAACTTTATTATCGACCATTTATAGCATCGCTTGAGCCGGCATCCGCACCTACGAGCGAAAGAATGCCGGCTGCCGCGAGATGGTCCGTCACGATTTAGGGGCGCTTTTGCAGCACCTGGTCGACGAGGCCGTAAGCCTGGGCGTCCTCCCCCGACATGAAATTGTCACGGTCGGTGTCGCGGGCGATACGTTCCACGGGCTGACCGGTGTGGTGCGCGAGCAAATGATTCAACCGGTCTTTCAGGTAAAGAATTTCGCGTGCCTGGATTTCGATATCGGAAGCCTGGCCGCGCGCGCCGCCGAGCGGCTGATGGATCATGACCCGTGCGTTCGGCAGCGCGAAGCGCTTGCCCTTGGCACCGGAGGCCAGCAGGAATGCGCCCATGCTCGCCGCAAGACCCATGCACAGCGTCGAAACGTCCGGCTTGATGAACTGCATCGTATCGTAGATCGCCATGCCGGCCGACACCGACCCACCCGGACTGTTGATGTAGAGGCTGATGTCCTTATCCGGGTTTTCGCTTTCGAGGAACAGCAGCTGTGCGACCACCAGATTCGCCGTCTGATCGTTGACTTCGCCGACCATGAAGACGACACGCTCCTTCAGCAGCCGCGAATAGATGTCGTACGAACGCTCGCCCCGGCCGCTCGTTTCCACGACGATCGGGACGAGGCCGAGCGCCTGCGTCTCGAGATCCCGCGGCGCGTTCGAGGCCAAGGTGTCCAGCAATTGAGCGCGAAAGGTCATGCAATGGTTCCTTTTCGGAATAGGTCTTGGATGGCAACGGCACCGGGAACGCGCACCCGTCAGCAAAAACGGCGTGCGGCCGTCGCTCCGACAGCCCGCACGCCGTTCGCGGCGAGACCTTACGCTTGCGCCGAGGCGCTTGCCAGTGCTTCGAAGCTAACTTCCTTGTCCGTCACCTGCGCCTTGCCGAGCACGAATTCGACGACGTTGCTTTCCACGACGTACGCTTCCATTTCGGCCAGACGCTGCTGGTTCGAATAATACCAGCGGATGACTTCTTTCGGGTCCTCGTAGCTCTTGGCGAATTCCTCGACCTCGGCGCGGATCTGCTCGGGCTTCGCCTCGAGGCCGTTGGCCTTCACGAGTTCCGCCAGCACGAGGCCCAGCTTGACGCGACGCTCGGCCTGCTCCTTGAACATTTCCGCCGGGATCGGGGCGTTCGCCGCATTCGGCACGCCGCGCTGCGTCAAGTCCTGGCGCGCCATTTCGACGAGCCGCTCTTGATCCTGCTCGATCAGTGCCTTCGGAACTTCGAGTTCGGAAATGGAGAGCAGCGCGTCCATCACCTGATTCTTGACGATGGCCTGCGTCCGGCGCTTGGCCTCGCGCTCGAGGTTCTCCTTGATCTCGGCGCGCATCTTCGTCAAATCGCCGTCGGCAATGCCGAGCGATTTGGCGAATTCCGCGTCGACTTCCGGCTGATGCGGCCATTCGACCTTTTTCATCGTGATCGTGAACTGCGCCGTCTTGCCGGCCACTTCCTTGCCGTGATAGTCGTCCGGGAATTTCAAGTCGAATTCGCGCGTTTCGCCGACTTTCAAGCCCGTTGCGGCCTGCTCGAATTCGGGCAGCATGCGGCCCTCGCCCAGCACGAACGCAAAGTCTTCGGCACTGCCGCCCTGGAACGGCTCGCCATCGAGCTTGCCGACGAAATCGACAGTCACCCGGTCGCCGGTTTGGGCAGCTTGATCGCCGCCGCCGTCACCGTGCTCGCCCGCCTCGCCACGCGCATGGTAGTGCACGCGCTGCTTGCGCAGAATGTCGAGCGTGCGGTCGACTTCCGCGTCCGCGATCGTCGTGACCGAGCGTTCGACCTTCGCGGTCGACAAATCGCCGAGCTTCACTTCCGGGTAGACCTCGAACGTCGCATCGAACGCGTAGGCCTCCTCGCCCGTGCCCTCTTTCGGGCTGAAGCTCGGCTGGCCCGCGACGCGCAGATTCTCGGCACGGCTGATGTCGAAGAACTGCTTGCCGACCTTGTCGCTCAACACTTCCGCCTCGACCTGCCCCGCATACTGCTGCGTCACCATCTTGAGCGGCACCTTGCCGGGGCGAAAGCCCGGCATGCGCACGTTCTTCGCAATCTGACGGATACGCGACTCGATTTCCTTTTGCACCGCTTCCTTCGGCAGGGAAATGGTCACGCGGCGTTCCAGCTTGCCGAGGTTTTCAACAACGTTAGCCATGGCTTCAATCGTCCTAAATTGATCTAGCGAATCGGGTTACCTTCTCCGTGCCAGGGGCGGCGCATCTCTCGCAAAAAGGCGCCGCATCACCTTTTCGGCCCGACGCGCGCGTCGCCCTGCTCCGTGCCCGCATGCCTGCAGGGAGGCGACGGCACGGGTTGGATCGGAAGAATCGAGCATTCTAGCAAATTATTGGTCAAGCAAGCCCCGAATCGCGGTTTTTCAAGGCACATTTCAGGATATATCGCGTCTGCTCGCGCGCGCCGCTTCGAATGTCCCGCGTCCGCCGCCGGCTACCCGTCGGCGCCGGGGCGCTGATATGCTGTCGACCGACGCTGGCGGCCCGCTCGCCCGGCACATGAAAAAAACTGACAGGAGACGTCATGCCCAACCTCTCGCCCGCCCCGGTCGTCGTCATCGCGCCCGATTCGTTCAAAGGATCGCTGAGCGCGCAGGCCGTGGCCGCAGCCATCGCCGCCGGCATCAAGCGCGCACGACCCGACGCCGTCGTTCGCCTCGCGCCGATGGCCGATGGCGGTGAAGGCACGCTCGACGCCATGCTCGCTCACGGCGGCGAACGCCGCGTCGTGCAAGTGAGCGGCGCAGCCGGCGCAGTGCGCGAGGCGGCGCTCGGGCTCTTGCCCGACGGCAGCGCGATCGTCGAGACCGCGGAGATCGTCGGCATCACCGATGCGGTCGCGATGCGCACGCCCGTCGAGGCGCGCAGCACGCGCGGCATGGGTGAGGCGATTCGTTCGCTGCTCGACCTCGGCGTGCGCCGGTTTTTCGTCGCGCTCGGCGGCAGCAGCACCAACGACGCCGGCGCAGGCCTGCTCGTGGGCCTTGGGCTGGTCCTGCTCGACGCCGAGGGGCGCGAGCTCGAGCCGACGCCCGAATCGCTCGCACGCCTCGCGCGCATCGATGTGACCGGGCTCGATGCGCGGCTTCGCGAAGTCTCGTTCGTCGCCATGTCCGACGTCGACAATCCGCTCTCGGGCGAGCAAGGTGCCACGGCCGTCTTCGGTCCGCAAAAAGGCGTCGCGCCCGCTCAGGTCGCGCCGCTCGATGCCGTGCTCGAACGCTTCGCGGCGATGCTCGAAACGGCTCTGGGCCGGACCGCACGCGCGCTGCCCGGCGCCGGTGCGGCAGGCGGCCTCGGCTTCGCGCTGCATATGCTCGGCGCACAGTTCCAACCCGGCGCGGAAGTCGTGGCGGTTCAACAGGGACTCGATGCGGCGCTGAACGGAGCGAACTGGCTCATTACCGGCGAAGGCCGTTCCGATACGCAAACGTTGCGGGGCAAAGCGCCGTTCATCGCCTGCCAGCACGCGCGCGCCGCGGGGGTGCCCGCCTCGCTGCTGTCGGGCGCCGTCGATCCGTCGGCGCTCGCGCACTTGTCCGCGCATTTCGATGGCTGCTTCTCGCCGGCACCCGGCCCGATCACGCTGGAAGCGGCGATCCGCGATGCCGCAATGCTGCTCGCCAACGCGGCCGAACAACTGACGCGCATAAAATACGGCGCATGAACCTCGCGCGCGGTGCCCGCGCGGGCTTCGCCTCACTGTGCCGATAACCAAAAGGACCGCTATGAAGGCCGCCGCCAAACTCGGGCTCGAGCAGTTTTTGACCTACCGCATGCACGTGCTCAACAAACTGTCCGATCGCGGCATCAGCGAACGCTACCATGCCAAGCTCGATATCACGCTGCCCGAGGCGCGCGTCATCGCGGCGGTCGGCTCCTTCGGTCCGTTTTCGATCATGGATCTCGCGCGGCGCGCCAATCTCGACAAAAGTCAGGCGAGCCGCGCCGCGGAAGCGCTAATCCAGCGCGGACTCGTTCGGCGGGAGGCCAGCAGCGAGGACGGGCGCGTCGTGCTCGTTTCTCTGACGAGCGAAGGCCGGGCGCTGTATCGCAAGGTCATGCCGATTGCGCGCAAATGGAACGCGGAGCTTTTCGCATGTCTCGACGATGCGGAAAAAGCCAGCCTCGGCCGTGTGCTCGACAAGGTGATCGCGAATGCGCTCGCCGAGCGTGAATGACCGCGGCGAGCGACAGGCTGCAAAGCGCTGAAAGCAGACGGAACGAATCGGGGCGGACGCGGCGAACGACGCCGGCCGGGAACTTCAGAGGCCGCTCGATGCGGCGCGCTGACGCAGCAAGCCGAGCACAGCGTCGCAAAACGGCGTCGGCACGCCGAGCTTGCGGCCCAGTTCGGGAAACACCCCTAGAATCGGGCCGATCTCGAGCGGCCTGCCCGCCTCCATGTCCTGCAACATCGAAGTCTTGAATGCGCCGAGCTCGCGCGTGACGGCGAGACGCGCTTCGATCGTCATGCCGCTCGACAAGCCCAATTTGCCGCCGATCGCGGCGGCTTCCTCCATCATGCGCACGGTGAGCGCGTGCGTGTAGGGATCGTCGAGCAGACGATCGGCCGTCGAGCCGGTCAGCGCGCTCAACGGGTTCATATTCATGTTGCCCCAGAGTTTCGCCCAGATGTCGCCGCGGATCCTATCGGTGCATTCGGCGTCGAACCCGCCTTCGCGCAGCGCTTGCGCGAAGGCGGCGGCGCTCGGGCCGAGCGCCGCCTGAGCGGCACCGACGATGAGACGGTTGCCTTTTGCGCGCCGGACGATGCCGGGCGCGTCGGTCGACGCCGAGAGGTGGACGACGCAGCCGATCGAGCGTGCCGCGGGCAAGATACGACCGATGCAACCACTCGGATCGACGGCTTCGAGGCGGCTGTCGGCAAGCGGCGTATCCATACCGTCGAGAAACCACCACGGCAATCCGTTGGTCGCACTCACCACGGCCGTGCACGCGCCAACGAGCGGCGCAAGCGCTGCCGCCGCGGCAGGCAATGCCTGCGCCTTGAGCGCGATGACGACGAAATCCTGCTCGCCGAGCTCGCTCGGGTCGTCGCTCGCGCGGACCGTTGCGGCCCGCCCGGTGTCGCTCGCGGCGGCGGCGTCCACCATGCGGATGCCATGTTGGCGAATAGCCGCAAGCGTCGCACCGCGCGCAAGCACGCTGACCGCGTGCCCCGCCTGGGCCAGTGCGATCGCAAGGGCTCCGCCGATCGCGCCGGCACCGACGATAGCCGTGCGTACGGGCCGATCGGTGCCGTGCATCGTGTCGTGGATGGTGTTCATGTCTCGCCGAGTGAAGGCGTCGAGCCGAGGCCGGGTGCCTGTGGCAAAAGCCTGGCCGGTGAACGAAAAAGAAGTGGTGCGAGGAAGGGGACTCGAACCCCTACACCCTTGCGGGCGTCAGGACCTAAACCTGGTGCGTCTACCAATTTCGCCATCCTCGCAGCCGGACGCGCGCGCGATGCGTGCTCCGATATCCGGCACACCGAGGCATCGCACCCGTGGTGTGTGCACGATGCACACGGTGCGAACGCCCCGAAGCGTAAGCGCGGGATTTTAACCGATTCGCCCGCGGATGTCTTTCCCTGCATGACGATTCACGATTCGGACGGCGGCTGTTCCGCACCGTCTCAACATGCGCAGGCCATCCGTCCAAGCGACACACGCGGACGGGCGCCGTCCCCGGCGCTCCTCAACTGTCGGCAAGATTGGCCGGCGCGCCGTGCCGCGGGTTGCGCGCGGCGTCGGTCCGCTCGGTCCGCGCATCGGGGGTTGGCGCCGGCGAGCCCGCGGGCAGCGGTTCCGCGTCGATACGCGAAATCAGTTCGCGCGCCTGTTCCACTTGCGTCGACGAGCAAGGATCGAATGAAAACGGGAGCGCATGATCGATATTGCCGAACGAACGCAGGCTGCTGCGTGCATAGGCCGGATCGTAGTGCGCCTCGACCAGTTCGGTGAAAAGCCGCTCGCGTTCGTTCGCATCGACGAGCGCATGCCAATGCTCGACCGTCTGACGGCTGTGGAGTCCGACGAGACGCACGAGTTGGTCCTTGAAGTATTGCGGCGTATCGAAGAGATGTCCGTAATCCTCCAGCAGGAATTTCACTCGGATCGGCAACGGCGTGCACACGCGCACACATCGCCCCGCGTGAAACGCATCGAGCAGCGAACTCGGCAACGTGATCTGACCGATGCGGCGGCTTTCCGCCTCGATGAACACAGGCCGCTCCGGACTCAAGCGCGAGAACGCCGCCACGAGCGCCGTATCGAACGCCTTCTGGGTCGGCTGGGGCTCGCCCGGCAGCGCGCCGAGCAAAGAGCCGCGATGCCGCGCCAGGCCTTCGAGATCGAGCACCTGCGCACCCGCCTCGGCAAGCGCATGCAGCAGCCGCGTCTTGCCCGTACCGGTGTGCCCCGTCAACGCAACATAGCGAAAGCGCGACGGCCATCGTTCCAGATCGTCGAGCACCCGCTGACGGTAAGCCTTGTAGCCGCCGTCGAGCTGCCGCGCCTGCCAGCCGATCAGGTTGAACCATGTCGTCATCGACCCCGAGCGTTTGCCTCCGCGCCAGCAATAGACGAGCGGACGCCAGTTGCGCGGACGATCGGCGAACGTCGTTTCCAGATGATGGGCGATGTTGCGCGCGACCATGGCGGCGCCGAGCCGCGTCGCTTCGAATGGAGATTGTTTGTACAGCGTCCCGACGATGACGCGCTCTTCATTGCTCAACACGGGCGCGCTCACTGCGCCCGGGATATGGTCTTCGGCGAATTCGAGCGGCGTTCGCACGTCGACGATCTCGTCGAACGAAGCGAGCGCATCGATTGGGACAACGAAATTTTTCACGAGGGCTGCGAGGCCGGATGAGCACGAGGAGACAGCGACGAAAAACGTTGCGGTTCGATCGACTGCGCGGCCCGGCTGGAAAGAGATGTGCGGCATTATCGCATGGGCCGCTCGCGAGCGCGCTTGCCGCTGGCTGACACATCGCATGCGGCGCACGGGCTTATTGCTGCCCCAACCCGCGCGCGAAACGCTGACGCAGGAACTGCGTGAACGAGCGCACCGTGATCGAGTGCTCGCGATGCCGCGGGTAGACCGCATAGAGCGCGAGCGAGGGCGCGGCGAATTCGGAAAGGACTTCCACGAGTGCCCCGCTCGCCAGCGCCGGGGAAACGATGAACGCCGGCAACAGTGCAATCCCGAGGCCGGCAATGGCCGCATCGCGAACGACTTCGCCATTGTCGGCACGCAACGGTCCACTGACCTCGAAAACGCGCTTTTCGCCGCCGACGGTCAGCGTCCATCCGGTCCCCCCTTCCCGCCCATAAAGCAGACAGGCATGACGGGCGAGATCGGCGGGGGTCGCCGGCAAACGCTCGGCCGGGCGATAGCGTGGCGAGCAGCAGGCGATCATCCGTATTTCGGCAAGCTGCTGAGCGATCAGCGTCGAATCCGACAACGTGCCGATGCGCAGGGCCATATCGAAGCCGTCGCCGATCACGTCGACCGTGCGGTCGCTCAGCTCGATATCAATGCGCACATCGGGGTTCGCGCGCATGAAGTCCGCGACGAGCGGCGATAGGTGGGCGGTGCTGAACGACAGCGGCGCGCTCACGCGCAGGAGACCGCGCGGCCGCGTTCGCCCGAGCGACAGCGCCGCTTGCGCATCCGCCACTTCGGCAAGAATCCGTTTCGCGCGTTCGTACAAGTCCTGGCCGAGATCCGTCACTGCCAGCTTGCGCGTGTTGCGCACGAGCAACCGCACGCCGAGCGACGACTCCAGCGCCATGACCCGGCGGCTCACGAACTGCTTCGAAAGCTGTAGGCGATTGGCCGCCGACGTGAAGTTCCGCGCATCGACGGTGGCAACAAAAATGCGGAGGTCATCGAATTGCATGCAAATGTCCACCATGACGTGACAGTGAGTCTCATTTTCACATGATTTTGCATATCCAGGTTGACCTAGACTGTCGTTACGGTGAACGGCGGCGGAGCGTCCGCTGCCGGACTAACGATTTGACGGAGGTCGACATGGTTGAAATCAGAAATGCCAACGAGCGCGGACGCGCCGAACACGGATGGCTCAGCTCGCGCCACTCATTCTCGTTCGCCGGCTATTACGATCCCGAGCAGATGGGCTTCTCCGATCTCCTCGTCATCAACGACGATCGCGTGATGCCCGGCCGGGGCTTCGGCAAGCATCCGCACCGCGATGTCGAGATCTTCTCGTATGTCCTGGAGGGCGCGCTCGAACATCAGGATTCGCTGGGCACGGGGTCGGTCATTCGCCCCGGCGATGTCCAATTGATGAGCGCGGGTACCGGCGTGCTGCACAGCGAGTTCAATCCCTCGCCCTCGGAGCGGGTGCATTTTCTGCAGGTTTGGATCGCCACCGCGCGCAACGGCGCCGAGCCGCGCTATCAACAGCGCACGTTCGAGCCGGCGGAAAAACGCGGCAAGCTGCGGTTGATCCTCTCGCCCGACGGCGCGCAGGAATCCCTGGAGCTACGCCAGGATGCGCGTGTTTATGCCGGGCTCTTCGACGGCGACGAAGCGGCGCAACTGACGTTGGACGAGCACCGCTTCGCTTACGTCCATGTCGCGCGCGGCAGCGTAACGGTCAACGGACAAGTGCTCGGCGAAGGCGACGGGATGCGTTTGCGCGATGAGCGCAATCTGAGCTTCAGCAACGGGCGCGATGCCGAAGTGCTCGTCTTCGATTTGCGCAATATCGAAATGTCGGAGTTCTGGCAGTAAGCGGCAGCGGCGCGAATGCTGACGTGTGGTCGCGCGCCCGCGTCGGCATTTCGGTCGTTCGGATTCCTTACCATCTGCCGCTCCGCTTTTCTGGCGACGGCTATCGGGATATCGCTTTCGGGGCTGTTTCGCGAGGCGGGATGCCAAGCGTCGATCCAGAAACGCCTACCCATGAGCGCCGTCGTGCTTCAGCGTCGAACGTTCGGAGAGGCACGCAGAGGCGCCCCGACAATTCGAACCGCGCGTTGCCCGTCAGCGAGTCGATCATCCGGTCCAGGCGATAATAGTCGCCGGCCTGGACGGCCTCTGGGAGACGTGACAGGTCCCACTTCACGATCGCGCCCAACAGCATCGCGCGAGCATCGTAGGGCAGCGTTGAACACTCCATGAGCGCCCGCTCGATATTGGCGTGCATCATGTCGGGGGGCTGCTTCGACCATGAGCTGACGGCGTCCAACAGCAAGGCGCATTGCTCGCGCTGCCCCGGGGATGGAGGCTTGCCGTCTTGCTCCGTCATGAGCGCCCGCACGACCCTCATCACCGTCGAAAACTCTTCGCTCATGGCGGGACCGGGCTCCTTACCGTGTTGCCTGACCGAATGCAGCAACGCGCGATAGTCGATGGCTTCCGTTGTCACGAAGCTCGTCGTCGGCACATGTGAACGAAGCGGCACACACACAAGACCCGCGGAGCGTTCAGCCTCGCAATCAACTACTTCACCGGAACGCGTAACGGCAAATCGGTACAGAGGGGCCAATCTACCGAAAGCCGCCAATTCGCGCGCTCCCACCGGGGTTGTCCGCGGTCGGTTCACGCCAGACTCATCTTGACCGGAGCACGGATGAGATCCGGTGGATTCCGCAGAAACGAACAGCGAAGACATAACGATTCTCCTGAAGCGCGAACAAGTACATGCAGCATAGCGATCGGCCGCATCCGAAGAATCGAATGTACGAAGAAGCAATCCGCAAACCGAATGCACGCGCACGGCATGCATATCCGTGTGCGCCGCGCGACGAGCGTCCCGCGCAAAATCGCCGCCCGCACAGGCGATGCCGCCCAGGCGATATCACCCCTGCTTGCGCTGCGCCATCACGCGCTCGAGCGATGCTTTGATATGGCGTTGCATCGCTGCTTGCGCCTGTACCGGGTCGCGCGCCTCGAGCGCTTCGAGAATCTCCTTGTGCTCGCCCAGCGCCGCGCGCCATGTGCCGTCGTTTTCGAAGTGATCCCGCAATTTCGTCGAAAGCGGACTGTGCCGCTCGTCGAAGAGCGATGCAATCAGTCGAATCAACACCTCGTTGCCGGACATTTGCGCGATTGCCGCATGAAACGCACGATCGGGGCCGATCGGTATTTGCCCCGCAGCGACCTCGCGCGCCATGTCGTCGTAAATGGCCCGCAGCGCCTTGAGTGCTTTCGGCTTCGCAAACGGCGCCACGCTCGCGACGATCGCCCCCTCGATGAGCGAGCGAGCCGCCATGTTGTCGACGAGGCTGTCGCCGAGCTCATCCTCGTTCGGTACGGCGCTCGGTGCTTCGCCCTGTGTTGCGCAAACGTAGACGCCCGAGCCCATGCGAATCTCGACGCGCCCCTCGAGTTCCAGCGCGACGAGCGCCTCGCGTACCGTGGGGCGCGATACACCGAGCCGCTCGGCCAGTTCCCGCTCGGGCGGCAATCGCCCATTGCGCGCGAAATCAGGCTGCTCCATCAATGCACGCAGCTTGTCGGCAATCTGAAGATAAAGACGACGCGTCTCGGCGGGTTTGGCTGCCACGTGTACATCCTGTCGATGAGACCCCGGCGGACTCCAGCGCCCGCCAACGAGCCGCGATTGTAAATCGAAGCCGCACCTCGGCACATACCCTCGACGGGCACCTCGGAGTATTTAACAGACGAAAGGCGTCCCCGCAAAATTGGCTTGACCAATTCATTCAATTTTTATATTTTGCACGCTGGTAAGGCCAAATGTCTCTTAGCAGGTCGCCGCACAGCCCGCCGAGTTCGGCGGCAATCCGTCCCCTAACCCTTCTGCCTTCGATGAAAACCGTCATTTGCGAACAACCGGGCAAGCTTACAGTTTCCGAGCGCCCGCGGCCCGAAGCCGGCCCGGACGACGTCCTGATCCGTATCAAGCGAGTGGGCGTGTGCGGTACCGACCTGCACATCTTTACCGGCAACCAGCCTTACCTCGCCTATCCGCGCGTGATGGGCCACGAATTGGCCGGCATCGTCGAATCCGCGCCTGCGAGCGCGTCGGTCAAGGCCGGCGACCAGGTCTATGTGATGCCTTATCTGTCCTGCGGCCACTGCGTCGCGTGCCGTGCAGGCAAGACCAACTGCTGCGTGAACATCCGTGTGCTCGGGGTTCATGCGGACGGCGGGATGACCGAATATCTCGCCGTGCCCCAGGGCTTCGTCTTCAAGGCCGACGGCGTGACGCTCGATCAGGCCGCGATGCTCGAATTTCTCGCGATCGGCGCCCATGCCGCGGCGCGTGCCGAGGTGAAGCACGGACAACGCGTCCTCGTCGTCGGCGCGGGGCCGATCGGCATGGCCGCATCGATTTTCGCCAAGCTTCGCGGCGCGCAAGTCACCGTGCTCGATGGCCGCGCAGACCGGCTCGAGGTCTGTTCGAAGGCGCTGCACGCGGACCACACGGTGCTGCTCGATACGAGCGAGGCGGCTACGGACGCAAAGGCGCTCGCGCAGGTCACCGGCGATGAGTTCTTCGACGTCGTCTTCGACGCGACGGGCAATATCAAAGCCATGGAGCGCGGGCTCGAATTCGTCGCGCACGGCGGCAAGTATGTGTTGATCTCGATCGTGCGGGATCGGATTTCTTTCTCGGATCCTGAATTCCATAAGCGCGAGACAACGCTGTTGGCAAGCCGCAACGCGACGCCGGCCGATTTCGAGACTGTGCTCGACGCCATGCGCGCGGGCAAGATTCCGACGGAAGCCCTCAACACGCACCGGCTGACGCTTGCCGAGCTGCCGGAGACGTTTCCGAAGCTGCTCGATCCGAACGCCGGCGTCATCAAAGCCCTCGTTGCCTGCTGAAACTCCACCGTCATCGATAATGGGTAATCCGATTCTTCAATTCGGCACGAGTCGCTTTTTGCAAGCGCATGCCGATCTGTTCATCTCCGAGGCGTTGAAAACGGGTCGTGCACTGGGCCATGTCACCGTGGTCCAGACGACGAGCAATCCCGAAAGCCGTGCACGAATCGAAGCGTTGCGCGCCGCGAAGCGCTATCCCGTTCGAGTGCGCGGGCTGCAACGCGAGACCGTCGTCGACACGACGATCGAATGCGATGCCGTCGACGAAGCGCTCGATGCCAATAGCGACTGGGCGACGGTGCGCGAGCGCTTCGTCCGCGATGCGCGCGTCGTGATCTCGAACACCGGCGACAGCGGCTATCGATGCGACGACGAGGACACAGCGGAACTGCTGCACGACGAGACTCGCGTGCCGCGCGGTTTCGCGGCCAAACTCGCCGTGCTGCTGCATGCGCGCTTCGCGGCCTCAGGCGCGCCGCTCACATTGCTCCCGTGCGAGCTCGTCAGCCAGAACGGCGATACGCTGCGCGCGCTCGTCGCCGGCCTCGCGCGGCAATGGCATGCCGATGCCGCATTCGTGCGCTATATCGAAGAGACTTGCGTCTGGGTGAATTCACTCGTCGACCGCATCGTCTCCGAGCCGATCCGGCCCGTCGGCGCCATCGCCGAACCTTACGCCCTTTGGGCGATCGAGCGGCGCGCGGGCATGGTACTGCCGTGCGAGCACGACGCCATGATCGTCACTGACGAGTTGCACCGCTACGAGAGCTTGAAGTTGTTCCTGCTGAACCTCGGGCATACCTATCTCGCCGAGCGTTGGCAAACCGACGGGCGCCCCGCCGACGAAAACACGCTGCATGCGATGCGCGACGCCGCCTTGCGCGCCGATCTCGAATCCGTCTGGCGTGACGAAGTGCTGCCGGTGTTCGATGCGCAGGGCCAGGGCGAAGCGGCACGCCGGTATCTGGAGGACGTGCGCGAGCGGTTCCTGAATCCGTTTCTCGACCACCGGCTCGCCGATATCGCCCGCAATCACGGCGAAAAGAAGGAGCGGCGCTTGCGCCCCGTCGTCGCGATGGCCGCCGAACTCGGCCTCGGGCTGGCGCAACCGCGGCTCAACGAAGCACTGCGTACGGCCACCGCAGTTTGAGTCGCCGCCGCCGTCTCGTTTCAAAGCCAGTATTCATATCACTGGAGCGGGCACAAAGCACCCGCTCCGGCAAGCAACCAGGAGACAAGCAATGAGGAAAATGCGTTGGGTCGTGATTTTGTTGTGCTTTCTAGCGATCGCCGTGAATTACATCGATCGCGCCAATCTTGCGGTCGCCGCGCCTGAAATCGAAAAGGCGCTCGGCATCGGACCGGCACAGATGGGGCTCATTCTGAGCGGATTTTTCTGGACCTACGCATTGATGCAAATTCCGTTCGGCTGGTTCGTCGATCGCGTCGGCGCGCGCATCGCCTTGCCGCTCGCGGTCGGCTGGTGGTCGATTTTCACCGCCGCGACGGCGGGCGTCACGAGCGTGGCCGGCATGTTCGGCTGCCGCCTGCTGCTCGGCATCGGTGAAGCCGGCGCCTACCCTTCGTGCGCCAAACTCGTGAGCCAATGGTTCCGGCCCAGCGAGCGGGCGCTCGCCACGAGCATCTTCGATAGCGGCTCGCGCGTGGGATCGGCACTGTCGATCCCCGTCGTCGCGCTCATCATCGGCACGCTCGGTTGGAAAGCCGCGTTCGTCATCACGGGCGCGCTCGGCGCACTCTGGATCGTGGGCTGGTTCGTCATCTATCGCAGCCCCGCGCATGCCGACATGACGGGCGAACATGACGCCGTCTACGAAGCGCCGGCCCAGACGGGCAACGAGGTCACCTGGGCGTCGCTGTTCAAGCACCGCACGCTCTGGGGCATGATGCTCGGCTTTTTCTGCTTGAACTTCGTCATCTACTTCTTCATCACCTGGTTTCCGAGCTACCTCGTGCAAACGCGGGGCTTCTCGCTCAAGTCGCTCGGCACGCTGGGGATGATCCCGGCGCTGATGGCAATTCCGGGCGGCTGGATCGGCGGCCTCGTGTCCGACGCGCTCTATCGCCGCGGCTGGAGCCTCACGGCGGCGCGCAAGACCTGCATGGTCGGCGGTATGCTGATGTCGTCGGTCATCACGCTTTCGACGCTCACATCGAACGTCTATCTGATGCTTGCGTTCTTCGGCATCGCATACGGCAGCCTGGCCTTCGCCGCGGCCAGCATCTGGTCCCTGCCGGCCGACGTCGCGCCCACTCCGCGACACGTCGCTTCGATCGGCGGGATCCAGAACTTCGCATCGAACCTGGCCGGCATCGTCATCACGACGTTCACAGGCGTGATGGTCGCGATGACCAAGGGCTCGTTCACGATCCCGCTCGTCGTGGCCGGCGGATTCTGCTTTCTCGGCGCATTCAGCTATCTGGTGATCGTCGGCAAAATCGAGCCGCTGCCGGTCGAACCCGACGCACGCAGCGTCGACGCCGGCGCGCGCTCCGCGGTTTGAGCTCGCACGCGCACCGGTCATTCGTCATTCGAGGCATGCCATGTCTTCACTCGCTTCTCAGGATCACCTCGTGATCCGCCTTCATCCGAACGACGATGTCGTCATCGCCACGCGTCAGCTGATGTCCGGCGCGCGCATCGCGAGCGAAGACCTCGTGGTGTCGGGGCTGATCCCGCCCGGCCACAAGATCGCCACGCGCGCCATCGCCGCGGGCGCGCCGGTCAAACGCTACAACCAGGTCATCGGCGTGGCGCGCGAGGACATCGCGCGCGGGCAGCATGTGCATGTCCATAACCTCGGCATGGCCGAATTCGCGCGCGAGCACGCATTCGGCGCAGATGTCCATCCGACCGCCTATGTCCCCGAACCCGCCAGCTTCATGGGCATTCGCCGGGACGACGGCCGCGTTGCCACGCGCAACTACATCGGCATCCTGACGAGCGTCAACTGCTCGGCCACGGTGGCCCGCGCCATCGCCGACCATTTCCGGCGCGACGTCCATCCCGAGGCACTGGCCGACTATCCCAACGTCGACGGCGTGGTCGCGCTCACGCACGGGCTCGGCTGCGGCATCGATATGCATGGCGAAGGCATCGGCATCTTGCGGCGCACATTGGCGGGCTACGCTCTCCATCCGAACTTCGCATCGGTGCTCTTCGTGGGACTCGGTTGCGAGACGAACCAGATCGAGGGCGTACTGCAAGCCGGTGGTCTGCGCGGCGATGCGCCCAAGCTGCGCAGCTTCACGATCCAGGACAGCGGGGGCACCCGCAAGACGGTCGAACGCGGCATTGCGATGGTGCGCGAGATGCTCGGCGACGCGAATCGGGCCACGCGTGTGAGCGTGCCGGCAGCGCATCTCGTCGTCGGGCTTCAATGCGGTGGCTCGGACGGCTACTCCGGCATTTCCGCGAACCCTGCCCTGGGTGCGGCCGTCGATCGTCTCGTGCGGCACGGCGGGACGGCGATCCTCTCGGAAACACCGGAGATCTACGGCGCAGAACATTTGCTGACGCGCCGCGCGGTGAGCCGGGAAGTCGGAGAAAAGCTCCTGGCGCGTATTGCGTGGTGGCAGGAGTATTGCGCGCGCAACCACGCCGCGCTCGACAACAATCCCTCGGCCGGCAACAAGGCGGGCGGATTGACGACGATCCTCGAAAAATCATTGGGCGCGGTCGCGAAAGGCGGCACGACGAACCTCGTCGAAGTCTATGAGTATGGCGAGCCGATTACCGCGAAGGGCTTCGTCTTCATGGATTCGCCCGGCTACGACCCCGTCTCGGCGACCGGGCAGGTGGCCTCGGGTGCGAACCTGATCTGCTTCACGACGGGACGCGGCTCGGCCTACGGCTGTTCGCCCGCACCGTCGCTGAAGCTCGCGACCAACACGGCCCTCTGGGAGCGGCAGGAGGACGATATGGATATCAACTGCGGAGGTGTCGTGGACGGCACCGATACGATCGACGCACTCGGCGAGAAGATCTTTCGCATGATGCTCGACTGCGCGTCGGGCACGCGTTCGAAGAGCGAGCTTTTGGGTTATGGGCAAAACGAATTCGTGCCCTGGCAAGTCGGCGTCATTACCTGAGCCGCACTTGCCGTTGCCAGTGTGACGAGCGCAGGAACTGCCGCTCGTTTCGAAATAGCCAGGATTCCTAACCAACATGAAGATGACGTTTCGCTGGTACGGCGAGAGCGATCCCGTGCCGCTCGCCTACATTCGCCAGATTCCCGGGATGTATGGGGTCGTCTCGGCGATCTACGACGTTCCGGTCGGCGAGATCTGGCCCCTCGAAAAGATCCGCGCGCTGAAAGACACGATCGAGGCGCACGGCCTTAAGCTCGAAGTCATCGAGAGCGTGCCGGTTCACGAGGACATCAAGCTCGGCAAGCCGTCGCGCGACCGGCTCATCGAGAACTACGGCCAGAGCTTGCGCAATCTTGCCGCTTGCGGCATCGAGGTGGTCTGTTACAACTTCATGCCCGTTTTCGACTGGACACGCACGTCGCTCGACATGCGGTTGCCCGACGGCTCCACGACGCTCGCTTTCGACGCGCGGCAGGTCGACGCGCTCGACATCGGCCAAGGTATCGCACTGCCGGGCTGGGATACGAGCTACCGGCCCGACGAACTGAAGGCGCTGCTGGCCGAGTATGCCGCACTCGACGAGTCGGGCTTGTGGGCCAATCTCGCCTATTTCCTGCGCGCGGTCGTGCCCGTCGCGAAGGAGGCCGGCATCAAGATGGCCATCCATCCCGACGACCCCCCGCGCCCGATTTTTGGTCTGCCTCGCATCGTCAAGAACCGCGACGATCTCGCACGCGTGCTCGCAATCGTCGACGACCCGGCCAACGGCTTGACACTGTGTTCGGGCTCGCTCGGCGCCGACGCCCGCAACGATATCCCTTCGCTCGTGCGCGAGTTCGGTGCCCGGGGACGCATTCATTTCGCCCACCTGCGCAACGTTCATACGAACGCGGCCGGCGATTTTCACGAAACGTCTCACCGGTCGGCCGACGGTTCGCTCGATATGGCCGAGATCGTCAAGGCGTATTTCGAAGTCGGTTTCGACGGGTATGCACGACCGGACCATGGACGCATGATCTGGGGCGAAACCGGCCGCGCGGGCTACGGCCTCTACGATCGTGCCCTCGGAGCGGTCTATCTGAACGGCCTGTGGGAAGGCGTGCAGAAAACCAGGGAAACGACGTGGGAAACGCGGCGGCCGCCCGCGAAATGAGGCTGGAGCGACTCTGCTATCATCCTGTATGGATATACAGGTCGATCGCAATGCCGTGGAGCCCTCCCCCTCTTCCCCATCGCCCCTCTACTACCTGCTGAACTTCGAGCGTGCGCTCGCGTGGGTATCGGAACGCTACGACGATCTGCTCGACGCCATCGAGCGCGAATTCGCATCCGCATTCGCTCGCTTGCCCCTCGCCTCGCGCGCCTTGCTCGTTCGTATGCTGATGCGCAACGGCCCGCGCTTTCGCACGAGCAAACTGAATTACGCGGAGATCGGCTGCCCCCTTGCCGCGGCCGCGCCGCTGATCGCACTGGGCTGGATCGATCCCGAGCCGCACCTTTCGATCGACGATCTCTTCGCGCTCGCGACCCGCCCGGAGCTGGAGCGGATTTTTTCCGAAGCCGTTGCGTTACGCCGATGCAGCAAGTCGGAATTGCGCGAGCTGTTGCGCGCAGAGTATGGCGCCCAGACGCGGCCGTATCGAGCATGGGACGCCACGAGCGACGAACAGGTGTTCGAACTTGAAATCACGCCCGTTTGCGATCGGGTGAGGCTCATGTTTTTTGGCAATCTGCATCAGAGCTGGTCGGAGTTCGTGTTGGCGGATCTTGGCGTCTATCGATACGAGGCCGTGTCGTTCGAACCTTCCGCCCGTGCATTTCAACGTCGCTCGGATGTCGACGCCTACCTCGCGCTGCAGGCATGCCGCGAAGCGCTCGACGGCATCGACGGGGTCGAGAGGATCGCGGCACTGCGCGAGCTGTTCGGCGCGGTGCTTGCCATGCCGATCGACAACGCCTGGCTTGAAATGCGGCGCGCCAAATTGTTCTATCGAATCGGCTATCGCGCCGAACAAATGCGGGATTGGGAATTCGCGCTCGAAGTCTACGAGCGCAGCCAATGGCCCGAAGCCCGTCACCGGCGCACGCGTGTACTCGAACGTTGCGCACGCTTCGGCGATGCGTTCGCGCTCGTCACGCGCGCGCTCGAGGCGCCCGAAAACGAGGCGGAGTACCAGCGCGCCGCACGCATGATGCCCCGCCTTGCGCGCCGGCTCGGGCAGCCCGTCCGCCGTGCGGCCGAGCCGGCCGGTTTCGCACGCTCGACGCTCACCCTGATGCGCCCGGCCGTGCCCGTCGCGGTCGAATATGTCGTACAAGATCATCTGGATGCGCCGCAGGCGCCCGTGTTCTATGTCGAGAACACATTGATCAATTCGCTGTTCGGGCTGCTGTGCTGGGAAGCCGTGTTCGAACCCGTGCCGGGCTCGTTCTTTCACCCATTCCAGCGGGGGCCCGCCGATCTTCACGCACCCGACTTCCTGGCTCGCCGCGCCGAAACGTTCGCACGCTGCTTCGCGCAACTCGATAGCGGCGCCTATCACGACACCATTTGGCGCCACTACGAGCACAAAGCCGGTATGCAATCGCCCTTCGTCTTTTGGGGCGCACTGACGAGCTCACTGATGACGCTGGCACTCGACTGTCTGCCTGCCAGGCATTTGAAGCTCTGGTTCGCACGGCTTGTCAGCGATATTCGAGCGAATCGGTCGGGCCTTCCCGATCTCATTCGGTTCTGGCCCACCGACCGGCGCTACGAGTTGATCGAAGTCAAGGGCCCCGGCGACCGCCTGCAGGACAACCAGATCCGGTGGCTCGCCTATTGCGCGCAACATGGCATGCCGGCACGCGTGCTCGACGTGCGTTGGGAGGGCGAAGTCGAGGCCGAGGTCGATGGCGAGGGCGGTATCGATGGCTCAGACCGCGCCGTGGCCGGCGTCACGACACCGGGCGCCGGAGTCGCCCCGTGAGCTTCGTCGTCGCCGTTCGAGCGCTGTGCGAGTTCACCGCGAAATGCGGCGACCTCGATTTGCGCTTCACGCCAGCGCCGAGCGCGCTCGAAGGCATCGAAGGGCATGCCGTCGTTGCCAAACGGCGCGGCGCCGGCTACGAAGCCGAAATCGCGCTCGTCGGCGCCCATGGCGAGCTGACCGTGCGCGGGCGAGCCGACGGATACGATGCCTCGCTCAATCGGCTCGAGGAAGTAAAGACCTACCGGGGCGAGCTCGATGCCATGCCTGGCAATCATCGCGCACTCCACTGGGCTCAGGCGCGCCTATACGGGCATCTGCTCTGTCAGGCCCGCGGGCTCGAGCGGATCGAGGTCGCCCTCGTCTATTTCGACATCGGCAGCCAGAAGGAGACGGTGCTGACCGAGACGCATGACGCCTCGTCGCTCGAGGCATTTTTCAACGAGCAGTGCGAACGCTTCATGCAGTGGGCGGCACAGGAGCACGCGCATCGCACGGCCCGCGACGCGGCGCTGCGCGCGCTTCAATTTCCCCACGGCACCTTTCGGAGCGGGCAGCGCGAGCTGGCCGTCGCCGTCTATCGCGCGGCGCGCGATGGCGCGGTTCTGATGGCTCAGGCACCGACCGGCATCGGCAAGACGCTGGCGACGATTTTTCCTGTGCTGAAAGCCTGCGCCGAACAGCATGTCGATCGCCTGTTCTTTTTGACGGCGAAAACGCCGGGCCGCGCACTTGCATTGGACGCGATCGATGCGTTGCGCTCGAATACCGGCGTCGAAACGTTACCGCTGCGCACGCTCGAGCTCGTCGCGCGCGACAAAGCGTGCGAGCATCCCGACAAAGCCTGCCACGGCGAGTCCTGTCCGCTTGCGCGCGGATTCTACGATCGCCTGCCGGCGGCACGCGAGGCCGCGCTGACCGAGCGCAGGCTGGACCGCCAGAGCGTGCGCGAGGTCGCACTGGCTCACGACGTGTGCCCGTATTACCTCGCGCAGGAGCTTGCGCGATGGGTCGACATCGTCGTGGGCGACTACAACTACTACTACGACAGCAGCGCACTGCTTTATGCGCTCACCCGCGCCCAGGAATGGCGCGTGGCCGTACTCGTCGACGAAGCGCACAACCTGCTCGAGCGCGGCCGCAAGATGTACACGGCCTCGCTCGAGCGGCCGGCGCTGCGCGGCGCATTGAAGGTGGCACCGGACAGCCTGAAAAAGCCGCTTCAGCGACTCCAACGCGAATGGAACGCGCTCGATCGCACGCAAGAGCAACGCTATACGGTTCATGCCGAGATCCCGCCCAAGCTGGTGTTTGCAGCGCAAAGCCTCATTGGCGCAGTGACCGATCAGCTTGCCGAGGATGCGTCCGCGATCGACGACGCAATGCGGCGATTTTTCTTCGACGTGCTGCATTTCGTGACGCTGGCCGAACAGTTCGACGACCACTCGATCTTCGACAGCACGTTTTCGAGCGAGCCGCACGCCTCAGGGCGGCGTGCAGGAACGACGTCGACGCTGTGCGTGCGCAACGTCGTACCTGCCGCGTTTTTAGCGCAACGCCACGCCGCCGCGCACGCGACGGTGATGTTTTCCGGCACGCTGAGCCCGACGCATTTCTATCGCGACACGTTGGGGCTGCCCGACGCAACGCGCGTGCTCGATGTCGAGGGGCCGTTCCGGCCCGAGCAATTGACGGTGCGTGTATGCGCGCAGGTCTCGACCCGGTGGCGCGACCGGGAAAGATCGCTTGCACCGATAGTCGAACTCATTGCCAAACAATACGAAACATTGCCAGGCAACTATCTGGGCTTCGTGAGCAGCTTCGACTATCTGGAGCGTGTCGGGGCATTGTTGCGCGCGCAACATCCCGGTCTGCCACTCTGGATGCAATCTCCCGGAATGAGCGAGTCGCAACGGGACGCGTTTTTAACCCGGTTCCGAAGCGGCGAATGCGGCGTGGGCCTCGCGGTACTGGGCGGGGCGTTTTCCGAGGGCGTGGACCTCGTGGGCGATCGTCTCATTGGCGTGTTCATCGCCACGCTCGGGCTACCCCAGGTCAACGACGTCAACGAGCAAATGCGCCTGGCGATGCAAGCCAAGTTCGGCAATGGGTACGACTATGCATACCTCTTTCCGGGCCTGCAAAAAGTCGTCCAGGCCGCTGGCCGTGTCGTGCGCACCGAACAGGATGTCGGCGTACTTCATTTGATCGACGATCGGTATCGCCGCCCGGAGGTGCGGCGACTCTTGCCACGCTGGTGGCGCGTGCAGTGATCAAGCGGCGAGGTCTTGCGTATTGACGCCCCAGGGGAACGATTCGATCGGCATCAGCAGCGGTTCGCGCTCGAGCGAATGCGGCATGCCCACCGTCCGCTTGTCGCGTAACTCCGTCAACACGCTTGCCCAGTCGATGGGTTCGGACTCCTCGTCAGGGCGCAACAAGTGCACCCGCTCCTCGATGCCTCGCGCTTGCGCCATCGCGTTCATGGCCCGCACGATGCTGAGCGTGAAGGTCAGCATCCATGCGTCGCTGCCCGCGATTTGCTTGCCTCGCTTGAGCCGGCGCAGCGTATCGCCCGACAAGCCAAGTGCGCCTTCGAAGTTGGGTGAGACCAGCGCGTCGGGAAGGTAGTACTCTCCTGCGTTGAAGATGACGTTGCCGTCGCCTGCGATGTCGATCACCTCCCGCGTCTTGTTCATGAAGTCGATACCGTGCGGCAGGAAATCGCAAATGCTCTCGCGCAATCTCCTATCGGTCTTGCTGGCGTCGTACAGTTCGCTCAGCTTCGTCCCCGCGAAGCAATAATCGAAATGGTCCTTATTGAAAGTGCCGGGACGATTCAGCACCAAACTGTTGTTGATATCGGCATAGCGGTCGTCGGGCGGCCGCTCGTCGAACTGCTCGATGTAATGCAGACTGAGGCTGAAGTGCATCGTGTCGGAATCCGATAGCTGCGGCAGAAAATCCTGGTGCCTCACGAGTGCAGGCAGCCGGTAGATCGCATTGGGGTTGAGCGTGGGAATCGATCGATGCGGATCGACGAGCAAGCCGCCTTGCAACAGAAATTGCGCCACTACGCCACGCACAGAGATTTCGTCGATCCCGATGGACTGGCGCGGCACGGCTCGTGCGGGAAACTTCGCGCGCAGCCGCCCGTCGCGCCCGATCTCACTGCGAGCCAGTCTCTGCCCGACGGCACGAATGGCTTGCGGTGTTTTCAGATCCTCGCCACGGCCGAACAGCATGAGCCACCTGATCAGACGGCCGAGCGTCTCGACACTGATTTTCGTCACTTGGCCCGGCCGGCTCGGATCGCGGTAGACGGCATGATCGGTGCCGTGACCGATCAGCTTCAACGGCCCGCCGGCCAGTGGATCCACATGCATCAACGTCCAATGATCCGCTTCATGCAGGCGATTCTCGAGTCCGCCCGATAGATCGATCCTCCCTGTCCTCGCGCCACGCAGGTGCGCTGCGAATGCGGCTTCGTCGAATGCGTCGGGACCGATGACTTCGCGCGCCCGATCGCGCAATGCGCCGTACGTTCCCTCGATATCGACGTGCATGCGCCTCGTCGGCAAGCGCGGGGGGAGTCCGCGCAGCGCAGCGCTGCCGGCAGACGCAGCCGTCGGTCGTGGCAAATTCGCCTGGTTGCCGCACTGAGGCTCGACGGCGCAGGGTGAATGCCTCGCTCCGTCCGGATCGTGCTGTGAAATACGATTGCTCATTGCCTCGCCCGCCTGTCCTCTCGGCGAAACAGTAAGCCGATATGCAGCATGGTTTGCCACTACTACGAAAATTCGACCATCGGGACGAATGCGCAACCCCAAAGTTGTCCCATAATGGGTACTGCTTTTCCGTCCCTCTGCGAGAACGGACCATCGCATGTCAATCAACGCTCTGTTCGATCCATCGCCCGATGCGGCAGCCGGGCGCGTCTTGCTCGTCATGCTCCCTGGCGTCAACGACCGCGCCGCTTCCTTTTTTTCGAACGGGATCGTGCAGGCGCTGCGTGAGCGCCGACTGCCCGTCGATGCGCTCGGTATCGACGTCGATTTCCCAGCCTATGCCGATGGCTCGCTACTGCCCCGATTGCACGGCGAGATCGATCGGATCGCTCATCAACGCGGCATCGAACGGCTCTGGTTCGTCGGCACCTCGCTCGGCGCCATGGGCGCCCTGATGTATTGCCGTGCGCACCCTGGCAGCACGGAGGGCATCGTCCTGCTCGCCCCCTATCTCGCCAGTCGGCGGATGCTCTTGCAGATCGCCAAAGCGGGCGGGCTCGACGCATGGCGCCCCGAAGCCAACGAGCCGGGCGATATGGAATGGCGCGTGCTCGACTGGTTGCGCCGTGAAGTACGGGACGCGTCGAGCGGCCTGCGCGTGCATCTCGGTTATGGACGCAGCGATCCTTTCGCGCTGGGCAGCACGCTGCTGCAAGCGCTGTTGCCGGCCCAACGCAGCATCGACATTGCCGGCACCCACGATTGGCCGACCTGGTCCGCGCTATGGGCAAGCGTTCTCGACCAGGACCCTTTCGAGGCAAAAACGGCGCGGGCTATCTGATGCGAAGCTCGCGCCAAAATCTACGGCGCGGCAACGCAAACGCGGGCGGCAACCCCGCCCCGGGCGGCGGAAAATGACGTCCTTCGTCGCTCAAGCGCCGATGGGCCTCGTCCCAGGCCGGCAGCCGCGCCACGCTGTCGTGCCAATGAACGACCGAGCTTTCGTCGCACCATCTCAGCAGATGCCGCATGATCCGGCGATGGACCCCCGCATGCACGTAGGCCATCATGGCGGGCTCGTCCTGCCACACGGTTCGCGTCCAATAGGTATCGCAACTCGCGCTGAGCACCGATACCGCGAGGTTGCCAGGTGCCGCGCGCGCCTGCCAGGCGGCGGCCATCGTCGCGGCCAGCACGGATGGGATGTGCCGCCAGGCGCGCACATGCAAGCGCGTCACCGAAATCACCGGCATGGCGACGTGGCGCGCTCGAGCGCCTGCCGTTCAACCCATGTTCCATGCGCGCCATACGGCACGCGCTGCGGCAGCTCGATCGACGCCACTTCCTCGCCGGAGAACCGCTGAGCATCGAGCACGACCAGCCGGCTGCGATCGACGCGCGCGTCATAGACGAGACACAACACCCAGCCTTCGTCTTCCGCGCTGTCCTCGCTCGCCGGCACGAACTGCGCCTCGGACGCCGCTTCATACTCGCTGAAGCGATGATGTTCGACGGCGCCGATCGCGAAGTCGTATTTGAAAAGGCCGCCACAGGCGAGCCAACCGTGACGAAGCACAATCTCCGTCGAATAGCCGTACCGATGCGGGCGGCCCGTCAACCGGTCGTCGAACCGCGGAAACTCGCCCGGCGAATCGGCGATGCAGGTGCTCGAGACGCGCCCTGTCAATGTGTCGATCCGCCACTCATGCATCGATAACGAAGCCGCGTGCGGCCGCGGCATACCGGTCAGGTAGTAAGGGTGACTGACAACCGCGCGCAGCACGACTTGCTCGCCGTCGTCGAATGCATTGAGCACATGCGAGATGAAGCACGTATCGATCGCGAACCACCTCACCGGCACGCCTTCACGGTGCAAATCGAGCAAGCCGAGACGCGAACCGTACTCGGGTGCCCAGCGAAACGGCAAGCCGCCTCCCGGGCGCGGTGGCCTCTCGAACAATAAAGGCTGGTCGATGAAAACGGCGAAGCGCTCGGAAACGGCGAAATCGTGCATGACCGTGGCGCCCGCCACATCGACCGGTTCGGCGCGCGCCATTCGTCCATCGGGGTCCACGCGAAAATAGGTCACATAGGGACGCCGTGGCCAATAGCCGAAGCCGTGCAAGGCGCCGGTGGCGGGATCGCGCTTGGGATGTGCGGTCATGCTACGAGCCAGGCCGCCGCCGAAATCGCAGCGCCCCACAGTCTCCAACTGTTCGTTCAGCTCATAGGGCAGCCCTGTCTCGCCCAGTACCAACAATCGCCCCGCATGCGCGACGACGCTGACATTGGCCGCGTTCCCGGAGCTCCAGCGACGATCGGCGGGACCGCCCGGTGGCGTGCGGTTCGCTACCTGCGCAAGGCCATCGGTCGATACCCAGCGATTGCGATACCAGAGTGCACGGCCTTGCGCGATCCTCACACCGTGCACCATGCCATCTTCGAGAAACACGTGCGGCTGCGGTGTACGGCGAGACGGATGCGAATTGAAGCTGTTGCGCAGATACAAGCCGTCCAGCTGAGGCGGAATGACACCGCGCACAGGCAGATCGGTGGCCTCCCGCTCGTCGTCGAGTGGGACGAACACGCCGTTCGCGCCGTAACCCGCGATATCGGCGAGCGCGCGGCGCGTCGCCTCACGCAACATGCGCGGAACGCCGTGCGGCGCGGTAGCGCTTTTTCATGCCGGCGTAGACCTCATAGAACGCGTCGACGCCCGGGATCTCGAGATCGAGCATCTTCGCAATCCGGCTCACGATATGTTCGCGGTAGCGCCGCTCCACTTCCTTCATGTCGAGACACTTCATCTTGAGCAATGTCAGGAAAACGGGATGCCGCGTGACGCCGTCGCTTGCCGGCTGCAAGAGGAACCACGCCGTGCGCAGTGCGACGAGGCGGTCCCGCTCGGGGTCGTCGGATCGCTCGATCGCTTGCCGACAGTAGTATTCGAAGCCGACCGAATGCCGCATTTCGTCGCGCGCGAGGTGCTTCACGATTTCGACGAGCACCGGCTCTTCCACGGTCTTCGCGAACTGGTTGTATGCGGTGTTGGCCGCGATCTCGGAGCAGATATTGGATGTCAGCATTTCCACGCGCGAGTGGGTCATCGGCTCGATCTTCCTGCCGCGATGGATGAAATCCTGCGCGGTCGGCACGCCGAGTTTGCCGAGCCAGCGAATCAGCGCGAGCGGATGCTTGGTCTCTTCGAAGAACCACACGGAAAGCCATTGAGTAAAGTCGACATCGTCGTGCAGCAGCTTCATGAATGCTTCCGTCGCGGAGAACGTCGTCAGCTCGGCATAGGCCGCGATCTTTACATCCTCGATCAACTCGGCGCTCACCTTGCTCTCGTCGATCTCGTCCCACCGCTGGTCGCGGAAGATCCAGCGCGCCTTTTCCGATGTCTCGAGCAGGCGGAAATAGCCGAGCTGGTTACTGAGGTCGTCGATCTGAAATGCCATCGTTTGCGCTCCATCGAAAAAATTCACTCTGGCATCGCAACGGTCATCGTGCCGCGAGCGATACAGACTGCGCCGCACACCACGGAAAACCCATAGCGCGCGGCTGTCGCGCCCGCCGCAGTCAATTGCGCTCGAATCTCCAGAGGACTCCGAATCATTTCATCGTGGTCGAGCGAGTGTGAACAGAGCTCGACTGCATGCAGCGCAGCAATGTACGCGCGCCGCAGCGCGCGAGCCTCGCCGGTCTTGAGGGTCCTGACGGTCTCGCCGGCAAGACTCGCGTGAAGTGCCGCGGCCTGCGCCGCATACTCGATCGCATGCATGCTGCTCAATCTGCCGTCTTCGCGCAGCGGGTGGTCGGCCTGCGCATGCGAATGCGCCGTGCAGACAATTCCGCTCGCATCCCACTCCCGAACGGCCGCCAGCAGGCACATGGCTCCCGCATGGGGAATCCGGCGATAGATGTCTGGACCGTCAGGCCGGTTCGACATGAATGGCCACGCTCGTTCGCGCGCCTTCCGGCGCCGTTGCGAGAAAGACTCGCTCGTCGCTGCGACATGCGAGCCGGGCGAGCAGCGGCAATGCGCGAGCGGCTGCATTACCGCTGCGCAAGCGTTCGAGCGCGTCGTCCGCCATAGCGGTATCGTCGCGCCTCGCGACATGCTCGATATGCATCGCGAAACAATCGGGGCCGGCGCGCTCGCGATGAATCGTCATCGCCGCCGCGAACGGTGCGACGATGGGCAGATGCACTCCGATCGGCGCAGGCGCCGGCTGCTCGTAGCAGACGAAGAGCACGGGTGCACGCTCGGCCAGTACCAGGCAGCCGGCCTCGAGCAGACCCGCGACAAACGTTGTCTCGCCCGCGCTGAGGCTCGTCGAGCCGCCGCACGCGTGCGCTCCGATAGACCAATAGCCGGCGCTCGCGTTGTGCACGATGTTGTGGAAATGGAACGGAGACACAGGTACGCCTGGTCGACCCAGCGCAACGCAAACGCGATCGGTCACGTGAAGATCGCCCGCTGAAGACGCGAACACCGAAGGCAGCGCGGCCAGATCGAGCGACGAGCGCTTCGCGAGTTGTTCGGTGACACGCAACGCAAGACGAATAGCGGCTGTCGCGCGCCGCCTTTCGTTCGGCGCCAGCATTTCCGGTTCGCCGGCCTCGAATTCGCACGGGGCATAGCGCTTCTCGCCCCGCAGCGTGGCGGCAGCCTCGTTCCAGCCGGGCAGCCCGGGGCCCAGTACCTCGAGCGCTTCGACGAAGAGTGTCTTCATTGGACAGCCTCGAAAATGAGCGCGCAGTTGTTGCCGCCAAAGCCGAATGAATTGCTGAGCACGCGGCGCAACGGCCTCTCCTCGTTCTCGAGCGCGACGTCCGTTCGCAGTTCCGGATCGGGATCGGTCGTGTTCAGTGTCGATGGCACGAGGTTCGCGCGCATGCACAGAAACGACAGCACCGCTTCGGTGATACCGGCAGCCCCCTGGGTATGACCGGTCCAGCCCTTGGTCGAGCTGCTAGCGCATGCGCCGCCGAACACCGAGGCGATCGCGGCATCTTCGGACCGATCGTTCGAGGGCGTTCCGCTGCCGTGAAGATTGACGTAGTCGATGTCGGCCGGAGCGAGGCCGGCGCGGCGCAACGCCTGCTCGATCGCGACGCGCGCGCCTTCGCCTTCCGGGTGAGGCGCTGTCATATGGTAGGCGTCGCTACTCTCCCCGAAGCCCGTCAACGCCACGGCGCCATGGCCGCGCGGCGCGCGTTCGAGCAAGGCGAAGCCGGCTGCTTCGCCGATGCTGATACCGTCGCGATTGCGGTCCCACGGCCGGCACGGCTGCGCCGACAGCAAGCCCAAGGAGTGAAAACCGTAAATGAATCCTTCGTTCGCGCAATCGATGCCTGCCACGACCGCCGCATCGCACAGACCCGCCGCGATATGACGGTATGCGGTAGCGAACACCTTGGCGCTCGACGAGCATGCCGTCGAGATCGTGGCCGACGGCCCGTCGAGACCGAGCACACGCATGACGTATTCCGTTGCCGAGAAAAGGTGCGCGGTATGACGCACGCGGACATCCGAGCCGAGATCGTCCGTGCTCGGGGCGTGACGGACATAGCACGCTTCGAGATGTGCCAGTCCCGACGCGATCGTACCGACGAAACATCCGACACGCTCGGCGCCATACCGCTCGCGGGCACCGGCCACGGCGAGCGCGAAGCCGTCGCGCTCGACGCCCCGGCCAAGCATGCGATGCGCGCGGCAATCGAAGCGCGCAAACTCGCCTCCGAGCGAACCGCCGATGGCCTCGTCATCCACGAGACCGAGCCATGTCTTGCGGCCGGTGCGCAACTCGAGTTCGCGCAGCCCGCCCCGACCCGAGCGCAACGCGGCCAACGCAGCGTCGTTGCCCGCACCGAGCGCACTGGTCAGGGTATAGGCGTTCACGTAAAGCGGCGCGATCGGCGCCGATGCGTTCGTCATGCTGCATTGACCTCCGCGCGGAGCCTGCCGACCGCGAAAAGCGAACCGGCGTCCTTCACGCATTGAAAAGAGACGACGTCGTCATCGATCGACAGCACGATCTCGAACGGTTCGCCGGGGCGCAGTACCTCCAGGAATTTCACGTGCTCGATGCGCGTAATCGCGGCGCCGGCATATGATTGCGCGACGGCACGGCTGACGCGCTCGAGCAGGACGACGGCCGGCACGACCGGATGGCCGGGAAAATGGCCGGGTATCGCCGCATGGCTGGCACCCACGGTATCGCGAATCACGCATCTCGCCCCTCCCGTCACCGTCGTCATGGAGCCTTCTGCCCTCGTGACGGCTGGCATCAATGAGTCTGTGCTGCCCGATGCTGCTCGACATGACGGCCGAGCGCCCTCAGCGAGCGGAATATCTCGTGGTTCTTCTGGTCGCCCGGCGTGATGGTGATCTGATAGGTCGACGACAACAGCAGACCAAGCTCGAGCGCATCGATCGAATCGAGACCGAGGCCTTCGCCGAAAATGGGCGTCTCGGGGTCGATGCTCTGCGGGTCGATATCCAGATCGAGTCCCTCGGTGATCAGCTTGGCCAGCTCGCGTTCGATTTCATCCATGACGTCAACGTCTCCCTCGAAGATCGGTCACCGAAACTGCATAGCTTCAGGTTAGCGCGGGAACGGAGGCAGATCGGCGCTAGATTTCGTAGACTCCACTTTCGCCTGAACGCACGGGCGAAAGCCCCATGATGCTTATCGGACAAGGCCTGCATGCGTACGCCAGCAGATGGATCGCCGCAAGAGCGACTACGGGATCTGGCAGCTCGCCGCATCGGCTGCGAATGCGTCGAGCGACGCAGACTCGAGTATCAACGCGTGCAACGCGCGATATTCGTTTAGCCGGGGCGTAACGGTGAACTACGGAAACTTGCGCGAACTACGAGAATCAGCGTGTCGCAATCACGACGGCAGCGCCGGCCATCATGGTCGCGCTCGCGCGATTCGAGATCTTCACGGCGCGCCGGCTCGTCAACAGCTTGCGCGCACGGGCCGCGACGAGGACCCAGAAGGAATCGGTGCTCGCGAGCACGACGAGCATCGTCGCCACGAGTTCGAGCCATGCATGCAGGCTCACGCGAGAGAGATCGACGATCGTCGGCAACAGCGCCAGATAGAAAATCATGATCTTCGGATTGCCGAGGGTGACCGTCAGGCCGGCAGTGAACATGCGAACGGGCGACCTGGCGCTCGGCAATGCATCTTCACGAACCTGTGCCGGCGCGAACCACATTTTCCAGGCAAGAAACAGCAGATAGGCGACGCCGGCAAGTTTGATGACGACAAAGACTGCCTCGAACGTGCGCGCGAGCACCGCAAGTCCCGTCACGGCACACGTCAGCCACAACGCTTCACCGAACCACATCGCTACGAGAAACGGCAGCACGTCGCGCACGCCGTTGGTCAGCACGCGCGCGACGAGTGCCGCGACGCTTGGGCCGGGCGAGCCTGCCGTCACGACCAGCGCCAGCGCGAATACGGACAAACCTGAAGCAGTCATCGCATCCTCCTTCCTCCCGGATTGCCGCCAATTCTAGCGAGGCCACGTCTGTCACGCCGCCATGGCCGCGAAGGACCGTTCAGCTACCCGTATCCGCCGCTTCGTCTTCGAAACGGACCGTGGGCTCGACGATCATGTCGAACGTAACCGAATTGGCCAGGAAGCACATGTGGTGTGCCGCCTCATGCAACTCGATCGCGCGTTGCCGCGCGTGCTCGTCGATGCCGGCGGCGAGCACGACCTCCGGTGCCAGTGTCACGTTCGAGAATGCGCCGGAACCGTCGGCCCTCAACGAAAGCGTGCCTGATGCAGCGTCGCGATAACGGTTGACGACAAGCCCGTTGGCCGAGCAAAGATGCAAATACCAGAGCATGTGGCACGCGCTCAAACTGGCGACAAAAAGGTCCTCCGGGTTGTGCCGCGTGGCGTCGCCGCGAAATGTCGGATCGCTCGATCCGTCGATCGACGGCTTACCCGAAACATGGACCACGTGATCCCGGCTGTAGGCCTGGTAGCTGCGCGTACCCACGCCGAGGTTTCCGGTCCATTCCACCGTCAACGCGTATCGGTGCTGACTCATCAGTGCCCTCCTCCCTTGTTGTTCTCATGCTCGGCACGTTCACGCTCCCACGCCTCCGAAACCTCTCGTCCCGCCGCATAGTTGTCGACCACCAGGATCAGTCGATGGTCGTGATCGCTATACATCGCTTCGATGTTGACGCCGGCATCCGCCATGCGCCGGGCAATCTTGCCGAGTTGGCCCGGGACGTCCTGCTTCAGCCGCTGGACGAGCACGTCATTGACAGCATGGACGACCATGCCCGCCTCCCGCAACGCATGCGCCGCAGCCGCGCCATCTTCAAAGAGGAAATGCGCGGTCGCACGTCCGTCGACGCTCCATACGCCGCCGCCCTCCACGCTCAGGCCTTTCGCGCCGAGCACTTCCCCCATGCGCGCCAAGGCGCCGGGCCGATGATCGAGTTCGATACACAGGTCGTTCATTGCCGTTCTCCATATCATGCTGGTTGGTCTTGGCGCGACTATATCCGCAACGCTGCATTCAATGGTTCAGCAAAAGGGAAAACGTGCGTGACATCATCCGGCCTTTCCGTCCACCCTCGGCGCCGTGAGAAACGGTCCGTACTTGATCAGATAGACGAACAGCGACAGGCACCAGCATACGCCGGCCGCATCGATCCAAACGCCCGTCGCGCCAGGCGCGGCCAGCGGTCCAAGGACGCGCAATGCCGCGGCGGCCATCATCAGCCAATAGCTCAGCACTTCGTGCCGCTTGGCCACGAGCATCCGTCCGGTATGGCCAAGCGCGGTGCGCGTCACCATTGCGATGATCGCGCCGCCAACCGCGCCCACCGTCAACGCGTGGATCGCGAGCGAATGCGGCGCGCGACCGAGCGCGGAGCAGGCCAGCAGCACGAAGCCGATCGGTATCCAGAGACAAGCCGCATGCAGGATCCAGAGTATTGGGCGCGCTCCGACGCGCCAGGAGCGCCAACCGATCATACGGACGGCGTGAATCACCGCGGCAGCCAGTGCGAAGACGAAGACCGCGACGGCCGGCGCATTCACGGCATCGAGCACGAGCGCGATGAGGGGAACAGGGTAGGCGAGCGCGTCGATCCACTTCCAACGGCGCACTGTGAACCCGGGAATGGCGTTCATCGTAAACATCGGGACGACGCGGCCGGTAATGACGGCGACGAACAGGATGATGAGCCCGGTCGCCGCATACGCCGTACGGAGCGCGAGATCGAATCGTCCCTGCCAGGCCCACATCTGAAACAGCACATTCAAAATCCCGAGCAGTCCCAACGCGAGGGGTAGAAAAACGTTGTGCCGGTTGCCCGCACGCAGCAATACACGCGCAAGCACGAACGCCACCAGCGGCAAAAAGACGCAGTCCACGACGGCGGCTACGAGCGGCGGCCCGGTCCAGACGAGGATGCGTCCCGCGGCCCAGAGCAGCCAAATAAGCGCGAGCGGTATGCCGTGCGGCGTTTCGCGCGAGGTCCACGCACGCACCGCGGTCAGCAAAAAGCCGACGACGATGGCCGCCACGAACCCGAAAAGCATCTCGTGAACATGCCAGATCACGCCCGTCATCGTCGGCTCGCGCCCGGCGACCGGATAGCCATGCAAGCTGGCGAGCCAGAGCCCGACGGCAAGGAGACCGAAAGCGGTACCTCCCAGATAAAAAGGCCTGAATCCGAGCCTCAGCACCGGCCAGCCGGCCGTTCGTTGGTCAGTGATACGTTGCTCCGGTTCGCCGATCTTCATCTTGGTTTCCATATGCCGCTTCTCGCGTGTGGTCGATCATGGTGCAGCCGCAGATCACAAAGGCCGTATCCGCCAGGGCAACGGTGACGTGCGCGCACTTACCTCATAGCGTGATATAAGCACAGTCCCGGATCGAATGTCTGAGCAGGATCAAGGTTTATACCGATTCGTCGGCAATGCACGCCTATGCGCGAGTCGATCCCTGCCTTCCCGCCCCCTCTGCCAGGCCCGAACATTGCACAGCGTTCGATGCGGCGGCCTGCTTCGAAGCGCTACTTTCGCCTCGAGCATCGCGCGCTACCGCTCGCTCATCGTGAATTCGTGCTGCGCAGTTTCGCCCTCCGCGCTACTCTCTTTGTCATCGAGTGCACACCTGCGCGAGTACCGATGTCGCGCCGGAGACCGAGAGAATTCCCGTCGGGAGGTTCGCATTGATGAAGCGCCCATCGCGTCTCGCGCTGTTGTCGGCTGCCGGCGTTGCCGGGCTCGGCGTCGGTTCCGCCTTGGCAGCCGTGCTCTGGCTCCAGGGCCGGCTCATTTATCCACTCGAAAAGATTCGCGGGCTCGCGCCCAACCCTGCCGCGGACCGGCTCGAACGCGTCACGCTGAGAACGCAGGACGGACTCGCGCTTAGCGTTCGCTATAAGCCGCCTGAGCGAGCCGACGGCCGCGTCGTCGTGCTCTTTCACGGCAACGGCGAGGATCTTTCGCAGCGCGTGCATATCGCACACGATCTGATCGCCGCCGGCTACGGCGTCCTGCTCGCCGAGTATCGCGGCTACGGGGGCAACGGGGGCAAGCCGCGCGAAGCTGGCCTTTATGCCGACGGTCGAGCGGCAATCGAGTTCGCCATGCGGCAGACTCCGCGCGTCGTGCTGCACGGCTATTCCCTCGGTTCGGGCGTCGCCGTCCAGCTCGCCACCGAGTTCGCGATCGAGGCGCTCGTTCTCGAGGCCCCCTTTACCTGCATCGCCGATGTCGCTGTTACCCGTTTCCCGCGGCTGCCGGTACGCTGGCTCGTGCGCGATCGCTACGACAACCTGCGCAAGATCGGCGCGGTCCGCGTGCCGGTGTTGATCTACGGCGGCAACGCGGACGGTGTCATTCCCCCGCGGCAGTTCGCGCAGCTCTACGCGGGAGTGCGTGCGCCGCGCCGGCTCGCCGTGGTCGATGGCGCAGACCATGTCGATGTCTGGACGAAAGGGGGAGCCGGCCATGTGCTCCGCTTTCTCGACGAGACCGATATCCGATCGCCGGCGGCGCGAGCTCGCGCAAGCGAGCCCGCGTGACGAGCGGCGTGTCGGGATGAGGTAGTATCCGCACTCCGCTCCTGCCGCCTCTCATCAGTTTTACGGACGTGTCACAAGAATCCAGTTCCATCCAGGGTCACTTCGACGAGTACTGTGCGCAAAAAGCCGCCCCGCCGGGCTCCAGCGTCTACTACGCGCTGCGCCAGGCACCGCTTGCGAAGCAGCCGCTGCTGACCGCGCTCTTCGCGCTGCGCCGTGAACTCGAACAAGCGGCAAGGGAGACGAGCGATCCCGCCATCGGCAGAACCAAGCTCGCGTGGTGGCAACAAGAGCTCGCCTCGCTAGCGGCCGGACAGCCGACGCACCCGGTATCGGTTGCACTTGCCACGCACCGCGCGGACATCGGCGGCGAAGCGGCCACGCTGCAGGCGCTCGTCGACGGCTTCGAGATGGATCTGAACCAGGCGCGCTATCTCGACTACCCCAACCTGCGCAGCTATATCGAGCAGGTCGGCGGCGCATTCGCGCTTGCCGTGGCGCGCGTCACCGCCCGCGACACGGCGGCGGCCGCGCAATGGGCGCCGCCGCTCGGCAACGCGTTGATGCTGGCTCAGCTCGTGCAGGAACTCGGCAACAACGCGCGCCACGGCCGCATCTATATTCCGATCGACGAACTGCAGCGGTTCCAGGTCAGCGCGGCTGAACTCATCAACCGCAAGTACACGCCCGCGTTCGACGAGCTCATGCGCTTTCAGACGCGGCGTGCGCGCGAGGCCATCGTGGCCGCGCTTGCCGGCATCCCGCAACCGGAACGCAAGACTCAGCGTACGCTGCGGGCTCAATCGGCCATGGCGCTCGCGCTGCTCGACGAAATCGAACGAGACGGCTATCGCGTGCTTCATCAGCGCATCGCGCTGACACCCATTCGCAAGCTCTGGATCGCCTGGCGCGCGGCCCGCTCGCGTTGAAAGCGGCCGGCGTGCGCGAGCCGCGCCGTCGTCGCTCGGCCTCAGCGCTTGTACAGTTCGCGCACGGCGTCTTCGATGTGCTGACGCAGCAAGCGACGCTCTTCCGGTGTCAGGTGTCCGTCCCGTTGCTGAGTGCCGAAGTCGAACGGCGTATTCGTGCGCACGATAGGCGCTGAAGCGGCGCTGGCCGCGCGGGGATGTTGAGAATGGGACGAGTGGCGGCGAAAGGAGGACGAGGGCTGCGCCTCGCCGTCACCTCGGCGCTGCGGCTGGGCGTAGGCCTCGAGCGGAGCCGCAGCGCCGACGATGGCGCCCGCAACGGCGATCGCCAGGATCCGAGCGCGCATACGCGGCCACGCGCTGTCCATCATCTTGTTCCCTTCGTTGTGCGGCAACCGGCGACCTCGAATTACGTGTGCTTGAGCCCGAGCGAGTGGCGGGCATGAAAATGTATCGGATGAAGTATCCACCGAAGAGCCGCTTTCGGTGAAGAAGTTTACGTGTGCGCTGTTTACGCACCCCCTCGAAGCGGGGTAAATTTTGTAACTGACTGTAACGCGAGAATTCGTACTTTCCCGTCCCTGTTTGCAATCGCGCTAAGATGCCGACCATGGAAACGAAAAACCCCTCGAAAATTCTCGTCGTCGACGACGACCCGCGCCTGCGCGATCTCCTGCGCCGCTACCTCGGCGAACAAGGCTTCAATGTCTACGTCGCGGAAAACGCGCCGGCAATGAACAAGCTCTGGGTGCGCGAGCGCTTCGATCTGCTCGTGCTCGACCTGATGTTGCCGGGCGAGGACGGCTTGTCCATTTGCCGCCGACTGCGCGGCAGCAACAACCGTACGCCGATCATCATGCTGACCGCCAAGGGAGAAGACGTGGACCGTATCGTCGGGCTCGAAATGGGCGCCGACGACTACCTGCCGAAGCCCTTCAATCCGCGCGAACTGGTTGCGCGTATTCACGCCGTGCTGCGGCGACAGTCGCCCTCCGAGTTGCCCGGTGCGCCGTCCGAAACGGCCGAGGTCTTCGAGTTCGGCGACTTCGCGCTCAATCTCGCCACGCGTACGCTGACCAAAGCCGGCCAGGAAATCCCATTGACCACGGGGGAGTTCTCCGTGCTCAAGGTGTTCGCACGCCATCCGCGCCAGCCGCTTTCGCGCGAAAAACTGATGGAACTGGCGCGGGGCCGCGAATACGAAGTATTCGATCGCAGCCTCGACGTGCAAATTTCACGCTTGCGCAAGCTGATCGAAGTCGATCCGAGCAGCCCGCGCTTCATCCAGACCGTCTGGGGGCTCGGCTACGTCTTCATCCCCGACGGATCGGCGTGATCGGCGGGTTGCCGTCGCCCGTCCCTTTCCTTTTGTGTCAGTAGGCCCCATGCGCATCGACCGGCGTATTCTCACGCACGTCTTCGGGGGCCTGTTCTGGCGCACCTTCTTGCTGATCGCTCTGCTGATCGCGGTGAGTCTCGCCGCGTGGTTCCAGAGCTTTCGCGTGATCGAGCGCGAGCCACGCGCTCAACGGGTGGCACTGCAGCTCGTGGCGATCGTCAAGCTCACGCGCACGGCGCTGCTCTACTCGGATCCGGACCTGCGGCGGGCGCTCTTGCAAGATCTCGAAAGCAACGAGGGCGTGCGCGTCTATCCGCGCGAGACGACGGACAAATACACGCTGCAGCCCGACGAGTCGCTCAACCGGCTCATCGAACATGACATCCGCGGCCGGCTTGGCGACGATACCGTCATCGCTCAATCGGTCAACGACATTCCCGGTGTATGGATCAGCTTCAAGATCGACGAGGACGACTACTGGGTCGCGCTCGACCGGGAACAGCTCGATAACGTCACGGGTCTGCAATGGGCCGGCTGGGGCATCTTCGCGCTCGCGCTGTCGCTGTTCGGCGCCGCATTCATCACGAGCCTCGTGAACCGGCCGTTTGCGCGGCTTGCCGTTGCCGCGCGCAAGGTCGGCTCCGGTCAGGCCCCCGAGCCGCTGCCCGAGCGCGGTCTCGGTGTCGCGGCGGATACGAATCGCAGCTTCAACCAGATGGTGCGGGATCTCGAGCAGCTCGAAGCCGATCGTGCGCTGATGCTCGCCGGCATCTCGCACGACTTGCGCACCCCGCTCGCACGGCTGCGGCTCGAGACCGAGATGAGCCCGTCGGATCAGGTAACGAAAGACGCGATGATCGACGACATCGAGCAAATGGACATGATCATCGGCCGCTTTCTCGACTATGCGCGGCCGGTTCAGCGTACGTCCGAGTCGGTCGATCTTTCGCAGGTCGCGGGCGAGATGGCCGCCCGCATGGCCTGCGAGGACGGCGTGCGGCTCATTACGCGGCTCGCACCGTCCGCGATCATCGAAGCCGACGAAACCGACGTCCGACGCGTGGTCGGCAATTTGCTCGAAAACGCAAAGAAGTACGGCCACAGCGAGATGGATGGGATTCCGCACATCATGCTCGAGACGCGAGTCGCGCATTCACGCGTCGAGCTCGCCGTGCTGGACGAGGGCCCCGGCATTCCCGAGGACCAACTCGCGCTCGTGACGCGTCCCTTTTATCGGGTCGACTCGGCGCGCAGCCAGGCCAACGGCACGGGCCTTGGCATGGCCATCGTCCAGCGGCTCGTGAGCCGCTACCGCGGCTCGTTGCGCTTGCGCAACCGAACGCCGGGCCCGGGTCTCGAAGTCACGATCGAGTTCCCCCTGGGAAAAAGCGCTTGATGCCGCGGACCGGCTGTTGCGCAGCGCTCGCCCCCCCTCGCCTCGTATGCCGCAACGCGGCAGGCTATCGGTTTGATTAGATAAAATCTATTGCAACTATTTTCCAATAGCGTTATAGTTGGGGCGTGTAACGCATCCGTTACAGCGGGCGCGTATTTTTGAAGTGCGTTTTTTCAACCCGATGAGGAGTCACTGCATGAAAACCGTGGGCGATAAGCTGGAAGCCTTCACCGTCACTGCCGCGAAACCGGGCTTCAACAACCATGAAGAAAACGGTCAATCGGCGTTCGAAGAGATCACCGAACAATCGTTCCCGGGCAAGTGGAAGATCATCTATTTCTATCCGAAGGACTTCACGTTCGTGTGCCCGACGGAGATCGTCGAGTTCGGGAAGCTGCAAAAGGACTTCGAGGAACGCGATGCCGTGCTGTTGGGCGGTAGCGTGGACAACGAGTTTGTGAAGCTGGCATGGCGTCGCGAGCACAAGGACCTCAATCGCCTGAACCACTACGCGTTCGGCGACGTGAAGGGCGAGCTGATCGATCAGCTCGGCGTGCGCGACAAGGAAGCCGGCGTGGCCCTGCGCGCAACGTTCATCGTCGATCCGGACAACACGATTCAACACGTGTCGGTGAACAACTTGAACGTGGGCCGCAGCCCGCAGGAAGTCCTGCGTATTCTCGACGGCTTGCAAACCGACGAACTGTGCCCGTGCAACCGCACGGTCGGCGGGGCAACGCTTTAAGCTGCGGCAGGCGCTTCGGTCAAGCACCGAGCCCGCTGTGCTCGACAAGGCCGGCGGGCTTTTTTATCGGTCACTCGATAGGAGTCTTCAATGGAATTCTTGTCTGCGATCAAGGAAAAGATCCCCGATTACGCGAAGGACATCCGCCTGAACCTCGACGGCACGATCGCGCGCTCGTCGCTGGAAGGCGCCGATGCGGCGGGTGTGGCGCTGGCCGCTGCCTTCGCCGCGAAATGCACCACGATCGTGGATGCAATCCGTTCGTCCGGGGCCCTGCCGCCCGAGCAGGTCACGGGCGCGCTGACGGCGGCCGCCATGATGGGCATGAACAATGTCTGGTATCCGTACGTCGAAATGGCGAACGACGAGGACCTCAAAACCCAGCGGCCCGAGCTGCGGATGACCGCGTACGCCACCCATGGCGGCGTCGACAAGCGCCGCTTCGAAATGTATGCGCTCGCCGCCTCGATCGTCGGCAAGTGCCATTTCTGCGTAAGCTCGCACTACGCGCTGCTGAAAAACGAGCAAGGCATGTCGGCGCAGCAACTGCGCGATGTCGGGCGCATCGCGGCCGTCGTCAGCGCCGCCGCCAATGTGCTCGCGATCGAGGGCAACTAGCCCGCGATCAGCGGGACAGGCGCTAGAGCGCGCGCAGCAAAACGGCCGCCTGCGCCTCTATCCCGTCGCCGCGGCCAAGATAGCCGAGCTTTTCGTTGGTCTTGGCCTTCACGTTCACGCGCGCGAGCGGCAGGCTCAGATCGTCGGCGATATTGGTTCGCATCGCATCGATATGCGGGGCGAGCTTCGGGGCTTGCGCGATGACCGTGCTGTCGACGTTCTGAATCGCAAAGCCGGCTTGCGCGAGCCGGGCGGCGCACTCGCGCAGCAGCACGCGGCTGTTGGCGCCGGCAAAGCGTTCGTCGGTGTCCGGAAAGTGCCGGCCGATATCGCCCAGCGCCGCCGCCCCGAAAAGTGCGTCGGTGATCGCATGCAGCAGCACGTCGGCATCCGAGTGCCCCAACAGCCCGCGCTCGTATGGCACGGTCACGCCGCCAATCACGAGCGGCCGCCCTGGCACGAGCGCGTGTACGTCGTAGCCTTGTCCGATTCTGTAGTCCATCCGTGCTTCCGGTTTCGATTGAATAAATAGGTCCAAGTGTCGGCGCCACTGGCTGAGCGGGCCGCCGCCGCCTCCGGCGAAGCGCTCAGCCGGCCGGGGAATGCCTGAGAATCGCGTCGACGAGCTCGAAGTCCTCGGGGTAAGTCACCTTGAAATTGCGCAGGCTGCCCTGAACGAGCCGCGGCGCGTGGCCGAGCCATTCGATCGCGCTTGCCTCGTCGGTCAAATCATGGCCATCATGCTGCGCGCGTTCGATCGCTTCGCGCAGCATGCCGATGCGGAACATCTGCGGTGTTTGCGCCTGCCACAGCCCGTCGCGCGGCTCGGTGCGCGCGATGTGGCCGCCGCGCTCAGCATCCATGCGTTTGAGCGTGTCGGCCACCGGCAACGCCATGATGCCCCCGACGGGGTCGTCCTTGAGCGCTGCGACGAGCGAACGGATCAGCGCGGGGGTGATGCCGGGGCGCGCTGCGTCATGGACGAGCACCCAGTCGTCGGCGGCGGCGCCGAACTCCGCGAGCGCCGCGAGCCCGTTCATCACCGACGCCTGCCGCGTCGCGCCGCCGCAGCGCCGCACGGCGAAGCGCAGGCCGCTGAAACGACGCGCATCGAAGTGCGTGTCGTCGGGCGCCAGCACGACGAGCGTCTGCGCAAACTCGCTGCAAGCGTCGAAAGCGGCCAGCGTAAAGTGGAGCAACGGCCGGCCGGCGACCGTGCGGTATTGTTTGGGCATCGGTGCGCCGGAACGGCTGCCGGTGCCGGCGCAGGGGATCAGGGCAAAAAGACGAGAAGTCAAGGAGCGGGCCGCGGGTCAAAATAAAGGACGGATTTTATAATAGGTGCTTCGCGCGAGGCGGGTCCGATTCGGCCGACCCGGGTCCGTGCTCGCGCTCAACCCCTTCCGGCCCGTGCTGCGTCCGTTTTTTGCGCACGTGCCGTTCATTGAAACGGCCTACATTCCCGTCATGCAGACTGCCGCAACACCCTTTTCGCCGCTTTTACCGTTTCCGCTCGTCAAGCCGGGCCAGCGCTTCGCGTTCGATGGGGCGCATGGCTCGGCCGACGCGCTGCTGATCGCCCGATATCTGCAGGCGGCGGGCGCGGCGGTGCCGCTGCTCGCCGTGGTCTGCGCGAGCGCCGTCGACGCGCAACGGCTTTCGCAGGAGCTCGCCTGGTTCGCACCCGGCGCCCGCGTGCGGCGGCTGCCGGACTGGGAGACGCTGCCCTACGACACGTTCTCGCCGCACCAGGATCTCGTGTCCGAGCGCCTGGCGACGCTGCACGACCTCGGCGAGGGTCGTTGCGACGTACTGCTGGTACCCGCCACGACGGCGCTCTACCGGATGCCGCCGGCCTCGTTCCTCGCGGCCTACACGTTCTCGTTCTCGCAAGGGGCCAGGCTCGACGAAGCCAAACTCAAAGCGCAGCTCACGCTCGCGGGCTACGAGCACGTGAGCCAGGTCGTGCGCCCCGGTGAGTACTGCGTGCGGGGCTCGCTGATCGACCTCTATCCGATGGGCTCCGCGTTGCCGTACCGGATCGATCTTTTCGACGACCAGGTCGATTCGATCCGGGCATTCGATCCGGACACGCAACGCAGCCTGTACCCCGTGCGCGACGTGCGCCTGCTGCCGGGCCGCGAGTTTCCGTTCGACGAAGCGGCCCGCACCGCGTTTCGTAGCCGCTGGCGCGAGGTATTCGAAGGCGACCCGAGCCGTTCGTCGATCTACAAGGACATCGGCAACGGCGTGCCCTCCGCCGGCATCGAGTACTACTTGCCGCTCTTTTTCGAGCAGACGGCCACCCTGTTCCACTACCTGCCGGCAAACGCCCACCTTGCGTTCGTCGGCGATCTCGAGAACGCCATCCGGCGCTTCACGGCCGACACGAAGCAACGCCACGCGTTTTTGTCGCACGACCGCGAGCGGCCGATTCTCGAGCCGCAGCGGCTGTTCCTTTCCGATGAGGATTTCTATACGCTGGCCAAGCCGTTCGCGCGTCTGGTGGTGCCCACCGACGGCGGCGGAGGCTGGAGCACGCCGCTGCCGTCGCTGGCCGTCGATCGTCGTGCCGACGATCCGGTCGCCGCGCTGCGCGCCTACCTCGCCACGAGCGGCCGGCGTGTGCTGATCGCCGCGGAGTCGGCCGGCCGCCGCGAAACGATCGCCCAGTTCCTCGCCGAAAACGGCCTCAAGCCGCAAGCGGGCGAGAGCTTCGAGAGCTGGCTGCAAGGCGACGCCGCGTTTGCGCTCGGGGTGGCGCCGCTCTCGACGGGCTTCTCGCTGCCGGCGGAAGGTTGGGCCGTCGTCACCGAGACCGAGCTCTACGGCCCGCTGGCCCGGCGCGCCGGCCGCCGGCGTCAGGAGCAGGCCAGCAACGTCGATTCGATGGTGCGCGACCTCTCGGAGCTCAAGGTCGGCGATCCTGTCGTGCACGCGCAGCATGGTATCGGCCGCTATATGGGACTCGTGACGATGGACCTCGGCGAAGGCGAAACCGAGTTCCTCCATCTCGAGTACGCCGGCGACAGCAAGCTCTACGTCCCCGTCGCGCAACTGCACGTGATTTCCCGCTACAGCGGCGCCGACCCGGACACCGCCCCGTTGCACGCGCTCGGCTCCGGCCAATGGGAACGGGCCAAGCGCCGCGCGGCACAGCAGATTCGCGACACGGCCGCCGAGCTGCTCAACCTCTATGCGCGGCGCGCCGCGCGCGAGGGCCATGCCTTCCGGTTCGATCCGCGCGATTACGGCAAATTCGCCGAGAGTTTCGGTTTCGAGGAAACGCCGGATCAGGCCGCCGCGATCGCCGCCGTTATCGGCGACATGACGACGGGTCGCCCGATGGACCGACTCGTATGCGGCGACGTGGGCTTCGGCAAGACCGAGGTGGCATTGCGGGCCGCGTTCATCGCGGTGATGGCCGGCAAGCAGGTCGCGCTGCTCGCGCCCACCACGCTGCTCGCCGAACAGCACACGCAGACCTTTACCGATCGCTTCGCCGAATGGCCCGTGCGCATTGCGGAGCTCTCGCGCTTCAAGTCGACGAAGGAGGTCAACGCGGCCATCGAGCAGATCAACGACGGCTCGATCGACATCGTCATCGGCACGCACAAGCTGCTGTCGTCGGACGTGCGCTTCAAGCGGCTCGGCCTCGTCATCATCGACGAAGAGCATCGCTTCGGCGTACGGCAAAAGGAGGCGCTAAAGGCGTTGCGCGCCGAGGTCGACGTGCTGACCCTGACCGCCACGCCCATTCCGCGAACACTGGGCATGGCGCTCGAAGGCCTGCGCGACTTTTCCGTCATCGCCACCGCGCCGCAAAAACGGCTGGCGATCAAGACATTCGTGCGGCGCGAGGAAGACAGCGTCATTCGCGAAGCGATGTTGCGCGAGCTCAAACGCGGCGGGCAAGTCTACTTCCTCCACAACGAAGTGGAGACGATCGAAAACCGGCGCGCCATGCTCGAAGCGCTCGTGCCCGAGGCGCGGATCGCGGTGGCACACGGGCAGATGCATGAACGCGAGCTCGAGCGCGTCATGCGCGACTTCGTCTCTCAGCGGGCCAACGTCCTGCTGTGCACGACCATCATCGAAACCGGCATCGACGTCCCGAGTTCGAATACGATTCTCATTCATCGCGCCGACAAGTTCGGCCTCGCGCAGCTGCATCAATTGCGCGGACGCGTCGGGCGCTCGCACCACCAGGCTTATGCCTACCTGCTCGTGCACGATCCGCAAGGATTGACGAAGCAGGCGCAGCGCCGCCTCGAAGCCATTCAGCAGATGGAGGAACTCGGTTCCGGTTTTTATCTGGCGATGCACGATCTCGAGATTCGCGGCACCGGCGAGGTACTGGGCGACAAGCAATCGGGCGAAATCCACGAGATCGGCTTTCAGCTGTATTCGGAGATGCTCAGCGATGCCGTGAAAGCGCTCAAGAACGGCCAGGAGCCCGATCTGACCGCGCCCCTCGCGGCGACGACCGAGATCAATCTGCATACGCCCGCCATCCTTCCCGCAGACTATTGCGGCGACGTGCAAGAGCGCCTGTCGATCTACAAACGCCTCGCCAATTGCGAGACCAGCGACGCCATCGACGATATCCAGGAAGAACTGATCGACCGCTTCGGCAAGCTGCCGACGCAAGCCCACGCGCTCGTCGAGACGCACCGGCTGCGGCTTGCGGCGAAGCCGCTCGGCGTCTCGAAGATCGATGCTGGCGAAGCCGCGATCAGCCTTCAGTTCGTGCCGAATCCGCCCATCGACGGCATGCGCATCATCGAGATGGTCCACAAGAACAAGCACATCAAGCTGGCGGGACAGGACAAGCTGCGCATCGAAACGCGCAGCCCCGATCTGGCCGTGCGTGTCGCGACCGCCAAGGAGACGCTGCGTGCGCTGGGCGCGCCCGCGCGCCAACCGGCCGCCGCCGCGCGATGAAAAAAGCATGCTGCGGCGCTCGATTGCGGCGCCGCAGCATGCCGCTGTCGCTCGCACTATTTGGGTTGCACGCGGTTTTTCGGTATGATCGGAGGCACTCTCGAGCTGGAGCTTGTCATGTCTCAAGACGCTGAAACGGCGCACCGATCCTCCACGTCCTCTCCCCACTCGCTGGCTTCGGCCCCCTCCTCCGCTTCACCGGTTCCGCTCAGTTTGCAATGGGTCGAACGGCTCGTCTCGATCGATACGACGAGCCGTGTACCGAATATCGAACTGATCGAACTCGTGTGCGAATCGTTGGCGGCACGAGGCATTTCTTCCCTGCTGACGCGCGATGCGCGCGGCGAGCGCGGCGAATGGGCCAACCTGTTCGCCACGATCCCCGCGCACGACGGTTCTACGCAAGGCGGCGTCGTGCTGTCCGGTCACACGGACGTCGTGCCCGTCGATGGACAACAGTGGGACAGCGATCCGTTTTCACCCGAGATTCGCGACGGCCGGCTGTATGGCCGCGGCACCTGCGATATGAAGGGCTTCATCGGCGCGGCGCTCGCGCTCGTGCCCGAAATGCAATCGGCACGGCTCGCGAAGCCGATTCACCTGGCTTTCTCGTTCGACGAGGAAATCGGCTGTGCCGGTGCACCGCTGATGATCGCAGACCTGCAAAAGCGTGGCATCAAGCCGGACGGCTGCATCGTGGGCGAGCCCACCAGCATGCGTCCGATCGTGGCGCATAAAGGCATCAACGCGTATCGCTGCTGCGTGCGCGGTCATGCGGCCCATTCGTCGCTGACGCCCAAGGGCCTCAACGCGATCGAATATGCGGCCCGCCTCATCTGCCACATTCGCGACGTGGCCGACCAAATGCGGCGCGACGGTCCGTTCGATACGAGCTACGACGTGCCGTTCACCACGGCGCAGACGAGCACGATCGAAGGCGGCAATGCGATCAACACGGTGCCGGCCGAGTGCCGCTTCGCTTTCGAGTTTCGCAACCTGCCGACGCTCGATCCGGCCGTCGTATTCGCGCGCATCGAGCGCTACGCGAACGAAACGCTGCTGCCGCAGATGCAGCGAGAGCATCCGAACGCCGCCATCGAGTTCACGCGCATCGCCGCGGCGCCGGGTCTCGACGCCACCGAGCAGGCGGCCATCACGCAACTCGTGCGCGCCTTGACGGGCGATCACGATACGCGCAAGGTCGCCTATGGCACGGAAGCGGGGCTGTTCGCGCTGGCCGGCGTGCCGAGCGTCGTCTGCGGGCCGGGCGACATCGAGCAGGCGCACAAGCCGAACGAGTATGTCGAGCTCGCGCAGCTCGACGCCTGTGAAAGCTTCTTGCGCAAATTCATTCGCAGCATGTCGGTCGATACGCAACAGCAGCAACAGTAGCAACAGTAGCGCGGGTCCCTCACTTGTCCTTTACGATGGCTTCGCTCATGTCCACCGCTTCATCGCAGCATACCGACCATACGATCGACGCCGAGCCGGTTCCCACGCTGGATGCCATCGCGTCACAGCATTTCGCGCTCACGCCCTGGGTCGTGCGGACGCCGGTCTTCGAACGGCATGACTTTCCGACGCTCGAAGGCACGAACATCAATTTCAAGTTCGAATTGCTGCAGTCGAGCGGCAGCTTCAAGGTGAGGGGCGCATTCACGAATCTGCTCGCGCTCGACGCATCGCAACGCAGCGTCGGCGTGACCTGCGTATCGGGCGGCAATCATGCGGCGGCGGTCGCCTATGCGGCCATGCGGCTCGGTACGAGCGCGAAAGTGGTGATGTTCCGCACGGCAAGCCCTGCGCGCATCGCACTGTGCAAACAGTATCGGGCCGAGGTCGTCATGGCCGACTCGCCGGCCGAAGCATTCGATGTCGTGCGCCGAATCGAAGCCGAGGAAGGCCGCTTTTTCGTTCACCCGTTCAATGGCTATCGCACGGTGCTGGGCACGGCAACGCTCGGCTACGAATGGGCGACGCAGACGCCCGATCTCGATGCGGTGATCGTCCCCATCGGCGGCGGCGGCTTGGCAGCCGGCGTCTCGACCGCATTGCGCCTCGCCAATCCGCGCGTGCATGTGTTCGGTGTCGAACCGGAGGGCGCCGATGCAATGTCGCGCAGTTTCGCCGCCAATCACACCGTGAAGATGGGCGCGATGCACACCATCGCCGATTCCCTGATGGCACCGCACACCGAGCAATATAGCTACGAGCTGTGCCGGCGCCACATCGATCGGATCGTCACCGTTTCGGACGATGAGTTGCGCGCAGCGATGCTCAAGCTGTTCGTCCAGCTCAAGCTCGCCGTCGAGCCGGCGTGCGCCGCGGCAACGGCCGCGCTCTTGGGGCCGCTGCGCGAAACGCTGCAAGGCAAGCGCGTGGGCGTCATCTTGTGCGGAACGAATACCGACCCGGCCACGTTGTCCGCCCATCTCGAACGGGCGCGCGCGTCGACTTAGCGCGTCGGCCTAGCGCGACTCCCAGGCCATTCGAGTAATTGATCGCGCGATGGCGACCGCTCAGGGCCGGTTGTCATTGAACAGATTGAGAATCTGTTTCTTCTCCTGCGACGACACACTGGGCGGCGGTGCCGCAGGCGCCGCGAGCCCCGCCGGTCCGATGCTGCCGACCGCTTCGCTCGCGCCGGCGCCAGCCAGCGCAGTCCCGGGTTCGCCGCCTGTGCCGATGCTCGCAACGAAGCCATTGCCGGGCGTCATGTCCGCGTAGTAAAGCTCGCCGCCGATCGTCGTCACACCTTCGGGCATCGGCATTTGCACCTGCGGTACGCCACGCAGCGCCTGGCCCATGTAGTCGACCCAGATCGGCAGCGCGAGCTGCGCACCGAATTCGCGGCTGCCGAGACTCTTCGGTTGGTCGTAGCCCATCCAGGCCACCGCGACCAGCGTCGGCTGGTAACCCGCGAACCATCCGTCCTTGGCGTCGTTCGTCGTACCGGTTTTGCCGGAGAGGTCCGAGCGATGCAAGACGTTCGTGCCCGCACCGGTACCTGCCGTTGCCACCGAATGCAGCAGAGAGTTCATGATGAAGGCGTTGGCCGCGCTGATCGTACGCGGCGCGTCCCGCCCTGCCACGATCGGCTGCGCCTTGGAGATCGGCTGACCGTGCGCGTCATCGACTTCCGCGATCAGATAAGGATTGACGCGATAGCCGCCGTTCGCGAACACCGCGTAGGCCGCGGCCGACTGCAGCGGCGTGACGAGCCCGGCGCCCAGCGCCATCGGCAAGTAAGGAGGTGTCTTGTCCGCGTCGAAACCGAAGCGCTGCGTCACATAGTCCTGCGCATACTTGGTACCGATATAGGAAAGAATCCGGATCGAGACGAGGTTCTTCGACTTCTCGAGCGCCACGCGCATCGACATCGGGCCATCGGGCTGATCGTCGTCCTTCGGCTCCCACGCCTCCCCGCCCGGCGTGCTCGGGGGGAAGTAAAGCGGCGCATCGTTGATGATCGTCGCCGGGGCGAGGCCCTTTTCGAGCGACGCCGAATAGATGAACGGCTTGAAGCTCGAACCGGGCTGACGCCAGGCTTGCGTCACGTGATTGAACTTGTTCTTGTTGAAGTCGAACCCGCCGACGAGCGCACGGAGCGCGCCATCTTGCGGCGAGAGCGAAACGAGCGCGCCTTCCACCTGCGGCAGCTGGGTGATCTGCCAGTTGCCCTTCGCATCGGGCATCAACCGGACGATCGAACCAGGCTTGATCCGCTGCGCCGCGCTGGCGCGCGCGCTCAGCGCAGTCGCCGCGAAACGCAGTCCTTCGCCGGTCACGTTGGCCGTATTGCCGTCGACGAATTGCACGGTCAGCTGCTTCGGGCTCGCTGCGGTGACGACACCGGCCACCAGTTCGCCGTCGTCCGGATGATCGGCGAGCGCATCGTCGATTGCCTCGTCGCGTTCGTCGCGGCCGGCCGGCAGCTCGACGAAGCCTTCCGGTCCGCGATAGCCGTGCCGGCGCTCGTAGTCCATGACACCCTTGCGCACGGCGCGGTAAGCCGCATCCTGGTACGCGGAGTCGAGGGTCGTCACGACCGACAAGCCCCGCGTATACGTTTCTTCCTTGTATTGCGCGTACATCATCTGTCGCACCATCTCGGCGACATACTCCGCATGCACGCTGTATTCGTTGCCCGACACCTTCGTGTGAATGTCTTCCTTGACGGCCTGATCGTATTGCGCCTGCGTGATATAGCGCAGATCGAGCATGCGCTTGAGGATGTACTCCTGCCGGATCTTCGCGCGCTTCGGATTGACGATCGGATTGTATGCCGAGGGCGCCTTGGGCAGCCCGGCCAGCATCGCCGCCTGAGCCAGCGTGATGTCCTTGAGATCCTTGCCGAAATACACCCGGGCGGCCGCCGCGAAACCATACGCGCGCTCGCCCAGATAGATCTGGTTCATGTAGAGCTCGAGGATCTGATCTTTCGTCAGCGCGCGCTCGATCTTGTACGCGAGCATCATTTCGTAGATCTTGCGCGTGTAGGTCTTCTCGCTCGAGAGGAAGAAGTTGCGCGCCACCTGCATCGTGATCGTGCTCGCGCCTTGCGACGCGCCGCCATGGAGAATGTCCGCCATACCGGCACGCAGGATGCCGAGGAAATCCACGCCGCCATGCTCGTAGAAGCGATAGTCCTCGATCGCGAGCACCGCTTTTTTCATCGAATCGGGAATATCGGCGAAACGCACGAGAGAGCGCCGCTCCTCGCCGAACTCGCCGATCAGTACGTGGTCGGCCGTATAGACGCGCAATGGCACCTTCGGGCGATAGTCGGTCAGCGCATCGAGCGACGGCAATTGCGGCGCCATCACGATCAATGCATAGCCGATAATCAGCGCGAAGACGACGGCAACGGTTGCGACGAGGCCGCCCAATGTCAGCAGCAGGCCGCTGCCGAACGAGCCATGCTGGCGTTCGGGACTCACTCGGGAAGGTTGTCGGCCGTCGGCCGGAGACTCGGAGGATCGGGGTCGTTTAATGATAGGCATGACGCATGGTCAGCGCGGCTTGCCGCGCCGTTGCGCGCTCGCCCGCCGGGCGGCGCTCGAAATCGTAATTATAACGGTGCCGCGACTGGCCAACGCCCGCGGCCCGGCGACGCAACAGCGCATTTTAATGAAATCGCCTGGCCGGCAACGAAGTTTTTTTGTAAGAATTCCCCACGTTGGCTGGCGCACAGCCGCCGCCGGGTTATCAACAGAAAATGTTGAAAGGTCTGTGGACAAGCCGCCTACAAGCGAGTCAAGTCCTTGATCGGACACTCATTATGCGCAACGCGCACATTTTGCGGCAGCGGCCGACATTCTATGATGGAGGCCGACCGCCGTTCTCGTGCCGAGGCAACCGATCGGCCTTACCGTCTCCTTACGCCAGCGAGCCGACCATGAATCACCGCAGCGAACGTATCGCCGTCTTCGTGACACCGGCGCAAAAGCGCGCCCTGGCGACCAAGGCGCACAGCCTTGGTATCAGCATCAGCGAACTCGTGCGCCGCGCCGTGCTCGCTTTCGAGGAAACGGCCGAGGACGTGCGTGCGGCACGGATCGTGGACAGCTGGAGAGCGCCGGCCGCCCCCGATTCGCTCAATGAGACGCTGCGGCGCATCGCCGATGCGGCGCCCGCTCGGGAATCGACCACCGGCCATCGGATATCGCCGTGCGAGCCGCCCGCCGAAACGCCAGCCGAGTCCGAGGCCATGGGGGCCGGCGGAGAATGGGACGAGGCCGCCGCCGTACGGCCTGAGGCCATACCCGTTGCGGCGGCCGTCGCGCGAGCGCTTGCCTGCGAGCCGGTCGAGGAGGCCCGTATGCAAGACAGCGAACCGCCTCCCGCACTCGATCTCGAAACGGTCACGCGTCTGACGTCGCGCTGGTCCGAAACATCCGCCGACAACCCGGCCGACAGCCCCTCGCGCCCCCCACGCAAGCGTTTCACGCCGCGTCTTGCCTGAGTCGGGCGCACGCCCCGCCGCAAGCCGCATTTAAGCGGGAGTTAACGATCCCTTGTTGTAATATCCGCCAGCGGACGAGGGTTCGGACGGCGCGCGGCACCTGCGCGCTCTTGCAAAGCCGCCACGCGCCCCGATATCCGCTGCGTACGCTTGCCGCCGCGGCCCGGCAACGCGGCGTAAAGTAGAGGATGAACCGGACACTCGCAATCTTTCGTTCGGCGCCGAGTCAACTGAGGAGAACTACATGTCGCTATTCGACACTATTTCGCGCACCGTCAAGGGGCTCTTGAATGACGCGGCTGAATCCGTACAGGATCCGTCGCGCGATGCGCGTCAAATCGTGCGCGAGCTCGACGACAGCATCGCCAAAGCCGAGAATTCGCTGATCGAAATCGAAGCGCAGGTCGCCACGCAGCAAAGCAAGCGCGATGCGGCCGCCGAAAAGGCCCGCAAGTACGAAGACGGCGCAAAACGCGCGCTCCAATCGGGCAACGAAGACCTTGCGCGCGAAGCGCTGGCGGCGCAGGCCACCGCGGAAGCCGAGCGCGACGCGCTCGCACGCGAGCTCGCCACGCTGGAGCCCTCGGTCGAGCAATTGAAGAGCCAGATTGCCGACATGCGCGGGCGCCGCAACGATCTGAACTCGCGTTCGAACATCCTGCAGGCGAAACAGCAGATCGCCCAGGCCAAGGACACCGCCGCGACGGCATTGGGCGGCATTGGCGGCAAGAACCTGTCCGAAGACTTCAACAAGCTCGAAGAGAAAGTCGCGCTCTCGAATGCGCGCTCGGATGCGCGCCTCAATTCGGCGGACGTCTCGAGCGGCAACGCTCTCGAGGACAAACTCGCGGCGCTCGACAAAGGCCCGTCGGTCGACGAGCGGCTGGCCGCGTTGAAGAAGCAGTTGAACGCGCCGGCGCAATAAAAACGCGCGGTGCTCAGGACCGATACGGCAAAACATCAGTGGCAAACGGGCCGCCGTCGCACGCGCTTCGCTGCAATGGCGCCCGTCGCATCGGTATCGGACCCATGGCATGGAGACGGGCGCAACGCGCCCGGTTGAGCTCATGAAGAAATTTGTCGCAGTCGTGGCAGCGGTACTTGCACTGACCGCGAGTGCCGCATTCGCCGCCGTACCGAGCGCGCAGCAAGTCGAGCGCGCGATGGCGCAAGGCAACTGGCAGCAGGCCGACACCGAGCTCACGCAGGTTCTGCAAGCCCACCCGAACAATGCGCACGCTCACTATCTGTACGGACAAGTGCTCGCCCGCGAGGGCCGCTACGCCGACGGGCTCGCACAGATCGAGCAGGCCAAAACGCTCGATCCGCAACTGAAGTTCACGGACCCGGCACGCTTCGCGCAAGTCGAGGCACGCGTGCGCGCGGCTGCAAACCGTGCCAACGCGACGATTCCGCCATCCGCACCCGCGCAGCACGCGGCGGCCAACATGTTCGCACCGGCGCAAGCTGTACCGGGCGCCCTCGCCCACCGCGGACCGTCTATGGGCATGTGGATCGGCATCGTATTGCTCGTCGTCGTGATCGCGCTCGTGCTGCGCTGGACGCTGCGCCGCGCGCGCACGACCGAAGACGGTCGCGCCGACGAAGAGCGTCGCGCGCAATTGAAGCGGGCCACCGAACTCCTCAACGCGGCACGCGCGTTGAAGCTCGATACGCGGCTTTCAGCCACGCCGGGGCATGAGGCGCTGGCAAGCGAAGTCGAGGGTGCCGAAACCCAATTGCGCGAGCTCGTCGAGACGCTCTCGAGCGGTAGCAATCCCGTCCCGGGCTATCGGCTCGACGAGCTCGATCGTCAGCTCGAAAGCTTGAAAGCGCGCGCCGAAGGCAGGCCCGATCCGCATGCCGCGCCGGCCGCCGGCGCATCGGCGTCCCCGTATGCGCAGGAGGCCGAGCGCCTTCAGCAACAGGCGCCGCAGCAGCCGGTGCAGCAACAGCCGACCGTCGTCGTCCAGCAAGGCGGCGGCTTCGGCGGCGGAATGGGCGGCTTGCTGACGGGCGTGCTGCTTGGCGAAGCGCTGTCGCATGGGCGCGACCGTGTGATCGAACGCGATGTCTATGTCGACGATGACGAAGCGCGCCGTCGCGCCGCCGGGGGCGACAACGGCGGTGTCGACTTCGGTCAGGGCTCGAACGACTGGAACGACGGTGGCGGCGGCGTCGATTACGGCAGCAACGATTCGGGCGGCGGCGACTGGAACGACAGTTGAGCGCGCGCATCGCACTCCGCCCGCTGTATTCGACAGAGGCTCCCCGCGCGGGAGCCTCTGTCGTTGGGCACTGACGATGCCGGCCGCACGGCCCGCGAGCACGCCTCGCATCGCAATCGTCGGCAGCGGTTTTGCCGGTATCGGCATGGCCATCCGCTTGAAACGCATGGGCATCGCCTCGTTCGTGATCTACGAGGCCGCCCACGACGTCGGCGGCACCTGGCGGGACAATGTCTATCCCGGCGCTGCGTGCGACATTCCCTCGCATCTCTATTCGTTTTCGTTCGAGCCGAATCCATCCTGGACCCGCACGTTTGCTTCGCAGTCCGAAATTCTCGCGTATTTGCAGCACTGTGCCGACAAGTACGGCCTCGGGCCATCCATCCGCTTCGGCGCGCGCGTGAGCGCGGCCCGCTTCGACACCGCCACGCGCGTCTGGCAGCTCGACATCGTGCGCGGCGGCTCGCGCGAGCGCGTCGAAGCCGATATCGTCATCGCGGCCAACGGTGCACTGTCGCGGCCGGCGCTACCGGCCATCCCGGGCATCGAGCGCTTCGCGGGCAAGCTCTTTCACTCGGCGGCGTGGGACCATGACTATGCGCTCGAAGGAAAAACGGTTGCCGTGATCGGGACGGGTGCGAGCGCGATACAGTTCGTGCCGCGCATCCAGCCGCGCGTCGCGCAGCTTCACCTGTTCCAGCGCACGCCGCCATGGATCATGCCCCGACCGGATCGGCCGATCAGCGAGCGCGCACAGCGGCTCTTCCGGCGTCTACCGTTGTCGCAACGTCTGTTGCGCCATGCGCTTTATTGGCAGCACGAAACCCGGGCCGTCGCGTTCGTCTTCCATCCGCGGTTGATGAAGGGGCCCACGGCATTCAGCCTCGCCTATCTGGCGCGACGGGTGCCCGACGCTCATTTGCGTGAGAAGCTGACACCGGACTACCGGTTCGGCTGCAAGCGCGTACTGCTTTCGAGCGATTACTACCCGGCGCTCGCGCAGCCGAACGTCGAACTCGTGACGAACGCCATCGGCGAGATCGTCACGGACGGCATCGTCACGACGGACGGCAAGCATCGCGCGCTCGACGCGATCGTCTGCGCAACGGGCTTTCAGGTCAACGATGTGGGAGCGCCCTTTACGGTCATCGGCGCGAACGGGGCCGATCTCGATGCGCGTTGGCGCCGAGACGGCCCCGAAGCCTATCTCGGCACGAGCGTGGCCGGCTTTCCGAATTTTTTCATGATCGTCGGCCCCAATACGGGGCTCGGCCACAACTCGATGGTTTATATGATCGAGTCGCAGATCGACTACATCGCCGATTGTCTGCGCACGCTCGCTCGCCGCGGCGCCCGAACGATGACGGTGACGGACGCCGCTCAGCGCGCGTTCAACGAGCGCCTGCAGCACACGCTGCGCCGTTCGGTCTGGCAGACCGGATGCCGCAGCTGGTATCTGAGCGCCAGCGGAAAAAATACCGCGCTGTGGCCGGGCTTCTCGTTCGTTTTCAAACACCGCACGCGCCGCGTGCGGGTTCGCGATTACACGTTCGCCTAACCCGCTGCGCGTCAGACCGGCAATGCGGCAGCCGTGGCAGGCTCGCGCCGTGTGTGTGATGCCGGCGCATGAGAGACGGCCGCGCGTGCATTTGCGGTGGCGGCAGCGCCCGCATGCGCGTCGACACGAAACGCCGCAACGGCAGCTTCGAGTTGTGCCGCTTGCTCTTCGAGCGACGCCGCCGCGGCGGCGGCTTCTTCGACGAGTGCCGCGTTTTGCTGCGTCACCGTGTCCATCTGCATGACGGCCTGGCCGATCTGATCGATGCCGTTGGATTGCTCGACCGAAGCCGTGCTGATCTTGCCGATGATATCGGTCACGCGCTGCACGGCGCCCACGACTTCCTGCATCGTCGTCCCGGCACGCGCAACGAGTGTCGTGCCCGCCTGCACCTTATCGGCCGACTGCGCGATCAACGCCTTGATCTCCTTGGCGGCGCTCGCGCTGCGCTGCGCGAGCGAGCGCACTTCCCCGGCCACCACGGCGAAGCCCCGGCCCTGCTCGCCCGCGCGTGCCGCCTCGACGGCCGCGTTGAGCGCGAGAATGTTGGTCTGGAAAGCGATGCCCTCGATCACGCCGCTGATGTCGCCGATCTGATTCGAACTCGATGCGATGTCTTCCATCGTCCGCACGACATCGCTGACGACCTCGCCGCCGCGCGTCGCCGTGAGCGATGCCTCGTCGGCCAGCGCATTGGCTTCGCGCGCATGATCCGCGTTCTGTCTGACCGTCGCGGTCAGCTCTTCCATGTTCGAGGCCGTCTGCTGCAGCGAAGACGCCTGCTCTTCGGTGCGCTGCGAGAGGTCGGCATTGCCTGACGCGATCTCGCGCGCGCCGTGCATGATGGCCTCCGAGCCGCTGCGCACCCGGCCCACGGTCGAGGCCAACGCGGTCTGCATCTGCTTGAGCGCCGTCACGAGACGCCCCATCTCGTTGTTGCGGCTCGTATCGATCGCACCGGTCAGGTCGCCCGAGGCAATCCGCTCGAAGTGACGAATGACGCTGTCGATCGGCCGCACGACCGCCGCGACGAGCGCCGTACGCGCGATGATGCCGATGACGAAGGCAACGAACGCCATTGCGGCGGCGGCAAGCGCCAGCGTGTGGAACGCCTGCTGCGCCCGATCGTAGCGCGCCTGCTGATGCCGGACCTGCAACGCTTCGAGCGCCGTGATCGCGGCATCGTAGCGCGCGTAGAGCTGATTGGCTGTGCGTCCCTGGATATTGCGGAATGCGTTGAAATCGTTATCCGTCAATGCCTTGAACTCGGGCTCGATGCCCTGGTCGATGAGCGCCTTGCGGGCCTCGCCAACATTGTTCGCCAGCGTGGTTTCTTCGGCGTCGCGCGGTTTGCGCAGATACTCGGTCCATTCCGTGTCGCTCTGCTTGAGCACGTCATGCGCTTTCGGCAGCATGTCGTCCGAGGCCTCGCCCATCGCAAACAGCGTCTCGTAGCTGGCCAGCGCCAGCCGCAGTTGCAGCATGCGCTCGGAACTCGTTTTCAGATGCGTGAGCGCAGCCGTATCGGTCGCATACATCTGGCGAAGCGCATCGTTGCTTTGATTGAGCCCAAGCATCGCCACTACCATCGTTGCAATGAGGGCGAGTGTGTAACCCGCGATGGTGAGCGTCAGCCCGCCGCGTATCGTCAAGCGATTGAACATGATATCGGCATGCGCGCCGCAAAAGGAACGCGCACGGTTTCTCCCGTAATGTGTGACGCACGCACGAATGGGCTCTCTGACGGAGCGTGGGAACTAGCCCGGGGCTGCTGCGAGGGGTCTCATCGGGCGCGTCGTGCGTGCAAAGCCGCCGCTCAATCTAAAGACTTGTTCGCGCACGCGCAATGGCGGAAATTCACTACTCCGCAAACCTCAAGTCGGAACGCTGTCGCGCCGTAAACACATGGGTCGAGCATGCGGCGGCCGTGTCGTTCGCGACGCCTTCGATGCACTCGCGCGTAAGGCCTGCGTAAGCCAGATTCGATAGAACTGATTCGCACCGGCGTTGGCCGGGAAGAAAAACGACCGGAGCCGAGCTCCGTCAGGAGACCTTCATGATGCGCTTCGTCAAGCGCCGGCCCCGCTCCGCGCACTCGCTCGTCGGCGATATCGCCGAGCACGCGGGCAAGCTCGGCGTCGAAATCTGCGATGTATCCGGCCACGTCGAAGAGGTCGCCAACCGCGTCGCGACTCAGGCGCACGTGTGCCGGCAGTTGCGCGAGTCCGCCGCCGTGACGATGGCCGGCAACCACCGTATCGCCGAAGCGGCGCGCCAGGTGCGTGTCGTCAGCGCCGAAGCCTCGCAAGCCGTCGACGAATCGCGCATCACGCTCGACGCATCGCTCGAGGATATTCATGGGCTCGTGCGAGGTGTGACGGGCATCGCCACGCAGATCGACGCCTTGCGCGAAGCACTCGCTCATGTCAGCAGCGTATCCGAAGAGATTTCGCTCATCGCCCGGCAAACGCATCTGCTCGCGATCAACGCTGCGATCGAAGCGGCGCGCGCGGGCGAATCGGGCAAGAGCTTCGCCGTCGTAGCCGCCGAGGTCAAAAACCTCTCGAGCAAGACGGCTCAAGCGACCTCGCAGATCGAAGCCACGCTCGCGCGCCTGACCTCACAAACCGAGCAATTGATTGCCGACGGCACAGAGAACACCGCACGCGCCAATCGCGTGAAGGACGGTACGCGCGCGATCGGCGAAATCGTCGCGTCCACCGGCAACGCCGTGACCAAACTGCACGGCGAAGCCGAAGAGATCGCGACGCTCACGACCGAAATCGAAACGCAATGCCATACGCTCGAACAGGCGGTGGCCGCCATCGCGAACGACGTCGAGCAATCGGGCGAAAACTTCCTTCAAGCGAAAGACCGCCTTTCCAACCTCGTCAGCGTCTCGGAGACGCTGATCGAACTGACCGCCGCAACGGGCGTCGAGACGCCCGATACGCGTTTCATCGAGGCCGTGCAGCGCACCGCCGCGGCGATCGGCAAGGCGTTCGAGGCCGCCATCGCGCGCGGCGATATCCGGCTCGATGACCTCTTCGACGCCAACTATGTGCCGATCCCCGGTTCCGATCCGCAGCAGTTCATGACGCGCTTCACGCAATTCACCGACCGGGTGTTGCCGGCGTTCCAGGAGCCGCTGCTCGCGCTCGACGAGCGGGTCGCGTTTTGCGCTGCCGTCGACGTCCGAGGCTACCTGCCGACGCATAACAGGAAGTTCTCGGAGCCGCAGCGTCCTGGCGAGCCCGCCTGGAACGCCGCGCACTGTCGCAATCGCAGGATTTTCAACGACCGAACGGGACTCGCGTGCGCCACGCATACGAAACCGTTCCTGCTGCAGACGTACCGCCGCGACATGGGCGGCGGCCAGTTCGTGACGATGAAAGACGCATCGGCACCGATCTTCGTCGCAGCACGGCATTGGGGCGGACTGCGCCTCGCCTATCGGATCTGAGCAAGCACGGCGAGATCGACGCGACGGCCGAAGACGTGCCGCGCAACGAACGAAAAAACGCGCGCTCGGCGCACCCGTTCGCTATCATGGCCGCGGGCGCCATTCATTGCCGCGCGCCCTTCACAAGGAGGGAAGAAAACATGAGCATCGTGAAGGAGTTCAAGGAATTCGCCGTCAAGGGCAACGTGATGGATCTCGCGATCGGCGTCATCATCGGGGGCGCCTTCTCGACGATCGTCAATTCGATCGTCAAGGATCTCATCATGCCGCTCGTGGGCGTGGCAACGGGTGGGCTCGATTTCTCGAACAAGTTCATTCGCCTGGGCGACATCCCTCCCTCGTTCAAGGGCAACCCCGATTCGTTCAAGGATCTGCAGACGGCAGGCGTCGCCGTGTTCGGTTATGGCTCGTTCATCACCGTGGTCATCAACTTCCTGATCCTCGCGGTCATCGTCTTTGGAATGGTGAAGTTCATCAACAAGCTGCGCGAGCGCGAAGCCGCCGAGCCCGCCGCGCCGGCGGAGCCGCCGCCCCCGTCCGAAGACACCGTACTGCTGCGCGAGATACGCGATTCGCTCAAGCGCTGAGCGACCGAGCGCTCAGAGGCCGATCTCGGGCGACGCGCGAAGGACGTCTTGCGCAGTCGCGCATCGCCTCACGCCACCGCTGCGCGCGCGCCGCCGCCGCCGGCTTTTTCCGCCGCGGTGCGCTGGATGAGCTCTTCGAGTTGAGCGAAATTGACGGGCTTCGTGAGGTGCGAAGTGAACCCGGCCGCCAGGCAGCGCCGCACATCCTCGTCCGTGCCAAAGCCCGTCAGCGCGACGGCCGGGACTTGCGAGCGCTGACGGAACGCGCCGATGAAATCGATGCCCGTGCCATCGGGCAAGCCGATGTCGCTGACGATGAGGTCGAACGAAGCCCCCTGCGATGCGGACAGCGCGCTTGCCACTGAGGACGCGACCGTCACCTCATGGCCTAGCCCGCGCATCAGCTGCGCCATGACTTCGGCCGTATCGGCGTGATCCTCGACGAGCAGTATCGCCAACCGCTCGTCGGCGCCGCCCGCGGCGGCGTCGGTCACCTCGGGCGCCGCCGCGGGCGCGGCAACGGTCGGCAGAGCAATCGCGAAGGTCGCACCGCAATGCGGCCCGGGGCTGTGGGCGCTGACAGTGCCGCCATGGGCGTCGGTCAGTGCCTTCGTGATGGCCAGCCCCAGACCCAACCCGCCGAACTGCTGGGTCATCCGTTGACTGCCCTGTTCAAACGCATTGAAAAGCTTGCCGATCTGATCGGGAGCAATGCCGATTCCCGTATCCTCGATCGAGATTTCGATCTGCATGCGCGCGTCGCGCGTGCGCACATAGATATGGCCGCCGTCGGGCGTGAACTTCGCCGCGTTACGCACGAGATTCCAGAGCATTTGCTGCAGCCGGGCGCGATCCGCCAGCACATAGCGGTTGCTCGCCATTTTCTCGACATTGACGTCGAGCTGCTTGACCTGGATCTCGCTGTGAAAGAGTTCGAGCACACTGTCGATCACTTCGTGTACGTCGACCGCTTCGAGCGAGAGCCGCAATTTTCCGTTGGCAACGCGCGTGAGATCCAGAAGGTCGTCGATGAGCCGCGCCTCCAGTTCGATGTTGCGCCGGATCATCTTGACGGTTGCTTGCGCGGCATCGGGCAGGCCCGGCATCACCTCGAGCACGCGCGTCCCCGCGAGCACCGGGGTCAACGGCGTGCGCAGCTCGTGCGAGAGCATGGCGAGGAAACGATCCTTCGCGCGATTCGCTTCCTCGGCCGTTTGGCGCGCGCTTTGTTCGGCAGCGAGCAGGCGCTCGCGCTCGTCGATCGCCTCGCGCTGCGATTGGATGTCCGTGCAACTCGCGAACCATTTGGCGATGCCGCCATTCGCGTCGCGCACCGGTGCGATGCGCATGTCGAACCAGCGGTATCTCCCATCGCTGCCCCGAATGCGCAGCTCGTGCCGATGATCGGCCGCATCGCCTCGGACCGCGTCGAGCCAGTTGCGGCGCAGCGCTTCCCGATCGTCTGGATGCACCGCGTCGAGCCAGCCGAGGCCGCGCGACGCCGCCTCGTCGAGCCCAGTATAGGCGTACCACTGTTTGGAGAAGAAGTCGCACTCGCCGCGCGAGTTGCTCGTAAAAACGAGGTGCGGCAAGGTCTCCGAAAGACTCCGGTAATGTGCCTCGCGGTCGCGCAGCAGCAGGGCCTCCGCCGACGCACGCTGCAGGCGAACCTGCGCGAGCACGCGTTCGACGGCTTCCGGCAGATAGTCGAGGTAGCCTTCCGACTTCGGCACCACGTCCGATATGCCGGCGCGCAGCGCCTCGATGACTCGCGATTCGTCGGTGAACCCGGTAACGAGGATGGCAGGCAGCGCGATGCCCTCCCGCCGCAGCCGGCGAAAGAAATCAAGCCCTGTTTCAGCGCACCCGAGTTGATAGTCGAGCACGAGCAGATCGGGCCGGTCGCCCTCGATGCTCGCGCGCGCCGCCACGACGTTCGAACTCGAAAACACGCGACAACCCGCGCGCTCGAGCGATTTTCGCGCGAGGCGCAAGATGCCCTCGTCGTCGTCGACGACGAGCACGCGGGCAGTTGCCGGGCCAGGCGCGGCGTCGTTCATACGGGTGTTCGCCTCTCGATTGGTTTGTCGTTTTCTTTGACAGATTACGAACGGACTGGTTGTTCCGGCAGTGTCACAAAAAACGTGGACCCCACGCCTTCCTCGGATTCGACCCAGGTGCGGCCGCCGTGCCGTTCGGTCACGCGCCGCACGAGCGCGAGCCCGATGCCGTCGCCCTTGGTTCGATCGCCATGCAGCCGCTGGAACGCACTGAACATCTTCGACATATAGGCCTTGGGGATACCGAGCCCGTTGTCACGCACATAATAAGTGCGCATGCGTGTCGCACGCTCGCCGGGCTCGGCGGGCGGCTGCTCGAGCGCGCCGATTTCAATGCGGCCGGTTCGCGTCGGGTCCAGATAATTGACGGCGTTACCGATGAGGTTGCCGAAAATCTGCTCGATCGCCGTCGGGTCGCCCCATACCGGGGGCAACTCACCGACCGAGATCGCGACACCGCGCTCGCTGATCTGCGCATGCAGCGATTCCACCACACGCGCCACGGCCCGCGCCACACTCACCCGCTGCCACTGATACTCGAGGCGGCCCGCTCGCGAAATGCGCAATAGTGCGTCGATGATCGACGCCGAGCGCGAGACGGCGGTCCGCAAAAAATGCAATGCCTCGCTCAAATTACCATCCAGCACGTGGGAGATGCGCGCTCGCTCGGGTCCGGGCAAACGCGCGTCGTCCAGCATCCCGCGCAATTCATCGCACGATACCTGCAGCTCCCGCGAAAAGCCCTGCAAATTGACGAGCGGCGAGCGCAAATCGTGCGAGACGCTATAGATGAACATATCGTTGTCCTGCTTTTGCTGGCGCAGATTGTCATTCACCTCGGTCAGTTCCCGCGCGCGCGCCTCCAGCGTGCGCTGCAACGCGATCTGTTCCTGGTCCGCGGCCGCCAGCCGGGCGCTGGTCCGATGGAGCACGGCGTCGAGCTCCGCCAGTTCGTCGTTACCCGCGAGCGGTGCGCCGAGCGACTGCGCGCGGCCCAACCGCTCGGCGTTGGCAGTCAGCGTGGCCAGCCGGCGGCCGATATTGCCCGCGAAGCCCAGCGCCGCAACAGCCCAAATCAGCATCGAGCCGGCAATCGCGGCCACGAGCGCATGACGCTGCTCGTCGCGTGTGGCGGCAAGCTCGGCGCTGCGCTGCGCATCCAGCCGCGATTCGGCATCGACGAACGCATCGAGTTCGTCGCGAAATACCCGGATGGGCTCCGGCAGCGGCGAGTCTTCGACCGACGCCAGCCGGATCCGCTGCCCGCTGCGCAGTGCGGCGTAGACTGCGTCGGCCTGCGCGCGATAGGCATTGACCGCTTCGCGCATGCGCCGCACGCGCTCCACCTGAAGCGGATCGTCGCCAACGAACCGCTCGAGTTGCGCCAGCCGATCGCCCAGGTCGACCCAGACCGTGCGACGGTCGATAAACGCGGGGTCGCCTGCGATGAGCCCCGCGCGCACGCGGGACGCCGCGCGCAAGAGCGGATCGGCGATCACCGACGCCTGATAGAGAACCTGCTTACTGTGCGCTGCCCACTGCGCGGCCTGCGACGTCTGCTCCTGAGTCTTCGACAACATGCCGAGCAATGCCAGTTCGACGACGCTCGGCACCGCGATCAGCAGCAGCCCCTTCGTGAACAGTTTCATGTGTCCTTAGCGGCCCTCTCCTGTCTCCTCTTGCTCCGAACCGCGCGCCGTAAATCGATCGTGGCTGCGCCGCGGCACGGCCCTTGCGGCCGAGAGGAACGTGAACCGCCCCATTATCGTCGCTGCCGTTCGATATTTCAACGCGCCCGAAGAGGCGCGAGCGTACGCAAAATCGCCATTTTTTCTCAATTCGATGAGCACGCGCACGATACACGGGCCTATTATTGGCATAGATGTCGGGCGAGTGTGGGGACGCGAGTCTCGCACGCTTGCGCCACTGCATACGGGGCACGATTTGCATGAAGCATGCGCCGATCGTGAAGACGCCGTATCCGTATGCTATAAAAGATCGACGTGCGGCGCGCGAGAGCCGGGAGTGGTCGCATGAGGACGCTGTCTTTCTTGCAATTCTTTTTCAGGCGAATGTTTATGTCCTTCCCGAGAAAGCGCCGGCGCGCGAGCGCCCCGAGCGAGGAGTCCTTTCTTGCCGTGTTGCGGCAGTTCAAACCTTTCTGTCAGCTCGACACGAAGATCGCACGCGCACGCGCCCAGGACGAGCCCGTGCTCTATGCTCATGTGCTACCCGGGCTCGATGTCCTGCTTTGCAGCGTCCGCGGCGCGCAACCGCCCTATCCCGCAGTCGACGATTTGCGGCGCCGCTGCATCGAGTCGATCGCAAACGCGCTCGAACAGCCGCTCGACGGTCTCGAGAACGGTGGCTACTGGTATGAAGCCAACGGCTTCGGCTTTCTCGTGTTCGCGAGCCGTGCCCGTGCTCGCATTCTTCCGGAGTTCGGCGCCGCCGTGACGGAGCGCGGCCCGCGCCGCCAGAACGCCGGGGACGCCACCCCGCGATCGCTGCGCTGACAGCGCCGACGCTCGCGGCGCTCGCGTCTCGTGGCCTACGCCCGGCGTGGGTGGACCACGTCGATGAACGCCGCGAGATCGGCGTTGGCCAGCCCCATCGCGGCGCCGAGCCGCACGATCTGCTGCACTTCGCTTACCACCGGCATCACGGCACCGGCATCGCGGGCGGCATCGGCTATGGTGTCGATATCTTTCTGAAAGGTTTTCAACGAACCGAGCGGCGTATGTCCCGTCCCGGTCATGCGCGGCACGAACGTGCGTAGCAGCACCGAATCGGCCCAGCCCCCCGCGAGCGCTTCGGGCAGCCGCGCCGCATCGATGCCGCTGCGCTCGGCCAATCCCACGGCTTCCGCGATCGCCGCGACGGTTGCGCAGACGATGGCCTGATTGCACAGCTTCGTCGTCTGCCCGGCTCCGACCTCGCCCATCCGCGTCACGCGTGCCGCATAGGCAGCGATCACGGGCGTCAGTAAATCGATGTCATCCGCCGCGCCTCCCGCCATGACGGCGAGCGTTCCGGCTTCGGCACCGGGCACGCCGCCGGAGACCGGTGCGTCGATCCAGGCCACGCCGAACCGGGCTGCGCGGGCCGCATAGTCGCGCGTGGCGGCCGGTGGGATGCTCGAATGGTCGACGATATGCCGGATCCGGCCCGCCCCGGCGTCGGCACAGTCTTCGCCGAGTATGCCGCCGAGACCGAAGACGACTTCGTCGACGGCATGCGCGTCCGATACGCACAGGAAAACGGCATCCACGCGATCCGTCAGCTCGCGCGGTGTCTCCACACGGTGCGCGCCGGCAGCCAGCAGTGCCTGCGCCTTCCCGGGCGTGCGATTCCAGACCCAGACCCGGTGACCCGCCTGCAACAGGCGGCGCACCATCGGGCCTCCCATGAGACCCGCGCCGCAAAATCCGATATCCATCGTTCCCCCTTTCCCTCCAGAGCCTTGGAACGAACCCTGCGCCTTCGGCCATGGTGGCCGCGTCTCGCGCTCGGCGCATGCCTGCACCATGTGTTCGCTTGCGCGCTGTCGCCGGATTCAGTCGCATGGCGCGCGTCAGCGCTGCCTATACTTTCTTTTCCCGCCAAGAACGGAGTCTCTCATGAACGACCACGTCTACAAGCAGATCGAGCTCACGGGCTCGTCGACGAAATCGAGCGACGATGCCATCCGTTGCGCCCTTGAACGGGCCACGAAGACCCTGCGCAACCTCGACTGGTTTCAGGTGACCGAGATTCGGGGGCATCTGTCGAATGGCGCCATTGCGCACTGGCAAGTCTCGCTCAAGGTCGGCATGCGTCTGGACGATTGACGCTCGGCTTCAGCGCCCGATACCGCCGGGTCACCCGGGGGCCGCGCGGCAACGGCACGCCCCCGGTGAGCCTTCTTATTTCGGCAGCGCACCCTCGACGCCTTCGACATACCAATTGAGCCGCTGCAGTTCGGTATCGGCAAGCGCCTTGCCCGCCGGGACTTTCACCGCCCCGGACTGATCCTTGATCGGCCCGCTGAAGACGTCCCATTTGCCGCCGGCGATTTCGCCGCGCTTGGCCTCGACTTTCTTTTGCGCCTCGGCCGGGATCGCCGCGGTATTGAGGTCTTCGAGATTGACCGCCTTCTGCGGAATGCCCCACCAGACAGGCTCGTTCTTCCACTTGCCGTCGAGTACCTGCGCAATCGCGGCCGAGTAATAGACACCCCAGTGCGCGACCACCGAACCCAGATGCGCATCGGGTCCGAACTTCTTCATGTCCGAGTCCCAACCGAAGGCATGGACTTTCCGGGCCTCCGCCGTTGCAAGCGTCGCGCTCGAATCCGTGTTTTGCAGCAGCACATCGGCCCCTTGACCGATCAGCGTTTCGGCCGCCTGCTTTTCCTTGCCCGGATCGAACCAGCTGTTGATCCAGATGACCTTCGTATGGATCTTCGGATTCACTGAGCGGGCACCGAGCGTGTAAGCATTGATGTTGCGGACCACTTCCGGAATGGGCACCGAGGCGACGAAGCCGAGCGTATTCGTTTTGGTCACATAGCCGGCGACCACGCCGGCCAGGTAGGCGCCCTGGTACATTCGCACATCATAGGTGCCGAAATTGGGCGCCTTTTTGTAACCGGTGGCGTGGAGAAAGACGGTATCGGGGAAATCTTTCGCGACTTTCAGCTCGAAGTCCTGATAGCCGAAGCTCGTGCCGATGATGATCTTATTGCCCTTGTTCGCCAGGTCGCGAAAAACGCGTTCGGAATCGGCCGATTCGGGCACGTTCTCGACACGGGTCACTTTGATCTTGCTTCCGAACTTGGCTTCGGCTTCCTTCGAACCTTGATCGTGCGCATAGGTCCATCCCGCGTCGCCGGGATTGCCGAGGTAGACGAACGCCACGCCCGGTGCATCCGCGGCCTGCGCCGTTGTGCCGAAGGCACAGGCCAGCGCGAGCGCGAATGCACCGGCGAGCGTGGTCGACATTTTTCTTCTCATCGAATTTCTCCGTTTGTGTGGATTGAAGCGGTTTTCATGCGACAGGTTCGTGCGCCCAGCGAAACGCGGCCTTCAGCCCGCGGCGAAGAACGGCTTGCCGAGCGACGCTGGCGCATTGAGCTTGATCGTGTTCGGATTGCGCGAGATCACGGCGAGCACGACGATCGTCGCCAGGTAGGGCAACATCGCGAGAAACTGTGTCGGCACCGGCACGCCCGCACCTTGCGCGTAAAACTGAAGACCGGTCACGGCGCCGAAGAGCAGCGCGCCGACCAGTAGCCGCCAAGGCCGCCAGGTGGCGAACACCACGAGCGCCAGCGCGATCCAGCCGCGCCCCGAAGTCAATTGCTCCTGCCAGAGCTGCAAATAGACGATCGAGTAATAGCCGCCCGCGAGCCCGGCCATGCCGCCGCCGAAAACGGTCGCGCCGTAGCGCACGCCAACGACCGAAAAGCCGACCGAGTGGGCCACTTGCGGCGATTCGCCGACCGAACGCAATACGAGCCCCGCACGCGTGCGGTAGAGGAACCACGCAACGGCGCCAAACAGGGCGAACGCAAGGTAGCCGAGGGGCGTCAGTGTAAAGACCGACGGCCCCAGCACCGGCACATGCGCGAGGCCGGGAATCGGCCATGCCGCGATCGTCGTGTGCGCCGCCGCCGACGTGTAGGGCTTGCCCACGTAGGCCGACAGCCCGATACCGAAGATCGTCAGCGAGAGTCCCGTCGCCACTTGATTGGCCAGCATCGTCAGCGTGAGAAAGGCGAACAGCAGTGCCATGGCGGCGCCGGCACCGATCGCGGCGGCCACCCCGAGCCACGCGTTGCCCGTCGTCGCCGTCACGGCATAACCGCTTACCGCGCCCATCAGCATCATGCCTTCGACGCCGAGGTTCAGCACCCCCGACTTTTCGGTCACGAGCTCGCCGAGCCCCGCATACATCAATGGAATCGCGGCCACGACCGCGCTCGCGGCGAGATTACTGATTTGATCGATGTTCATCGTTGAATCGTTGATCGGTTGATGGGCTGACGGTTCGGTGAGGGACTCAGGTTTGCCCGGCAAGCGCGACGCGCCGCACGCGGTAGTTCACGAACAAATCGGCTCCGAGCAGGCAAAAGAGCAGCAGCCCCTGAAACACGCCGCTGAGCGCCTGCGGCAGTTGCAGTGAGGTCTGGACGGCCTCGCCGCCGAGATAAAGCAACGCCATCAAGAGGCTCGCGAAAACGATGCCGACCGGATGAAGCCGCCCGACGAAGACGACGATGATGGCCGTGAACCCGTAGCCCGGCGACCAGCTCGCCTGCAATTGACCGATCGGTCCGGCGATTTCGCCCATGCCGGCCAGACCGGCAAGCGCGCCGCTCACGAGCAGCGAGGTCCAGATCGTGCGGCCCTCCGAAAACCCCGCATAGCGCGCCGCCAGCGGCGCGAGCCCGCCCACGTTCATGCGGAACCCCGCAAAGCTCTTGCGCATGAAAAGCCAGACGAGCGGAACCGCCGCGGCCGTTATGAAGATCGACGCATTCAGACGCGTGCCGCGCATGAACTTCCAATGCCAATCCCCGCCGAACGTCGGATAGAGCGCATCGCCCGAAAACATCTCCGAGATCGGAAAGTTCATGCCTTGCGGGTCGCGCCAGGGACCGCTCACCAGGAAGATCAGCAACTGGGTGGCGACATAGGTCAGCATGAGACTCGTGAGAATTTCGCTCGTGTTGAACCGGCTTTTGAGGAAAGCCGGTATCGCCGCCCAAGCCATGCCGCCAAGCACGCCTGCCGCCATCATGAGAGGCAGGATCCACGCGCCGCTCGCCTGATCGAAATGGATCGCCACGCCGCTTGCGGCGATGCCGCCCGCCAGCATTTGTCCTTCCGCGCCGATATTCCAGACGTTGGCTCGGTAGCCGAGCGCGAGTCCCAGGCCGATCAGACAAAGCGGCGACGCTTTGAGAAAGAGTTCGGACCAGCCGTTGACGCTCGAGAGCGGATCGATGAAAAAGGCGCGCATGGCGACGGCCGGATCGCGGCCGACGAGCCCGAAGATGGCGAATCCGATAACGAGCGTCAGCGCCGCCGCGATGAGCGGCACCGCAAGCCGCATCGTATGGGAAGGCGCTGTGCGGGCTTCGAGTCGGTAAGGAAATGGCATGGTCGAACGGTCGTGGTCGGTATCGTTTGTCGTATCGGTTGCGAGCGCTATGCGCCGGCGACGGCTATTGGACTCAGCTATGCGCCGGCTGCGGCTCCGACGGCGCTGCGCCCCGATCGCCGAACAGGCCCGCCATCCAGCGGCCGATCTCTTCGGCGTGCGTCTCGTCGGATTTACGCGCCGGCGACAGCCGCCCGCCCGCCAATACCGCGATGCGATCGCAGATATCGAAGAGCTCGTCGAGTTCCTCCGATACGACGAGCACGGCGACGCCCCTCGCCGACAGATCGAGCAACTGCTGACGGATGAACGCCGACGCGCCGACATCGACGCCCCAGGTCGGCTGCGCCACGACGAGCACCCTCGGCGAAAGCAGAATCTCGCGTCCGACGATGAACTTTTGCAGATTGCCGCCGGAGAGCGATTGCGCGAGCGCATCAGGCCCGCCGCATCGGACGTCGAACATCTCGATGCACCGCTTGGCGAAGGCGCGCATCGCCCGGGCGCGAATCCAGCCATGCCGCACCATGCGCGCGTCGCGATGCGCCGTCAGCAACGCGTTTTCCGCCAACGACATGGCGGGTACCGCGCCGCGCCCGAGCCGCTCTTCCGGGACGAACGCGAAACCGAGCCGCCGGCGCGCGGCGGGCGAAAGCCGCCCCGCGGGTTTGCCGCACAGCATCACCGCGTCGGCAGCGACCGCGCCATTGCCCTCGCCGGACAGCGCCGCGAGCAGCTCGGCCTGCCCGTTGCCCGACACGCCGGCGATGCCGAAAATCTCGCCCTCGTGCACGTCGAACGAGACGCCGGCGAGCGACGTGCCGAACGGATCGTTGCTCGCAACCGACAGGTCCCTGACCGAGAGCAGCACCGCCCCCGGCGTATGGGGCCGGCGCGTGTAGTCCGGCAGCGAATGGCCGACCATCAACTGCGCGAGCGACGCATGTGTTTCGTCGCGCGGCCGCACGCGACCGGTCACGCGGCCGCCGCGCATCACGGTCGCCGTATCGCAGAGCGCCTGGATTTCGTCGAGTTTGTGGCTGATATAGAGAATGCTGCAGCCCTGAGCGGCAAGACGCCGCAGCGTTTCGAACAGTTTCTGGACCGCCTGCGGCGTCAACACCGAAGTCGGCTCGTCCATGATCAGCAGGCGCGGACGCTGTAACAGGCACCGGACGATCTCGACACGTTGCCGCTCGCCGACTGCCAGGCTCGCCACATGCCGCGCGGGATCGATGTCGAGCCCGTACTCGTGCGACACGTCGCGAATCCGTTTCGCGAGCGCCGCCAGGTCGAACGGTTCGTCGAGCGCGAGCGCGATGTTTTCGGCCACGGTCAGCGTTTCGAACAGCGAGAAGTGCTGGAACACCATCCCGATACCGAGCTTGCGCGCCGCCGCGGGGCTCGCGATCTCGACCGCCGCCCCCTCCCAGCGGATTTCCCCGGCATCGGGCCGCACCGCGCCATAGATGATCTTCATCAGCGTGCTCTTGCCCGCGCCGTTTTCGCCGAGCACCGCGTGGATCTCGCCCGGCGCGACGACGAGATCCACGCCGTCGTTGGCACGCACGCCCGGATACTGCTTGCTGATACCGTGAAGTGCGAGGCGCGGTGTGCGCGGCGCCGCCGCATCGTCGAATCCGTTCTCTGAAAAGGAAAGATCGCTCATAAGTTAATCGCCTTGCCGCCGCGGCCCGCGTGCATCGCCGTGGTCCGACGATACCCAAATCCCGGCGTACCGTCGAGCCGACAAAATCGAAGGCGAACCCGACGCATTCCTCGCTTGACGCGAATTTATGCACATATTAAAAGCCTGATATCCCCGCCCCCGATCGATCAGCCGCTCAATATACGGAAAACGGAGAGAACATGAGTCAGCAACGCGAGGCGATCGACACTTACCTGCTGCGCGTCCTGCATACCCTCTTGATGGAGCGCAGCGTGACGCGCGCCGCCGTCAAGCTCAATCAGTCCCAGCCCGCGATCAGCGCCGCGCTGCGCCGCTTGCGCGACATCACAGGCGATCCGCTGCTCGTGCGCGGCAAATCCGGCATGGTGCCGACCGAATACGGCCTGAAGCTGCTCGAGCCCGTGCAGAACGCGCTACGCGAAATCGAGCGAATCCGCTTTCAGCAACATAATTTCGATCCGGCCACCTCCATTCGTTGCTACCGCATCGGCTGCCCCGACTACCTGAACGTGCTGTTCGTCCCGACCGTCGTCGAGCGCTTCCGGCAAGCCGCGCCGAACGCGCAGCTCGAGTTCCATTCGCTCGGCCCCGCTTTCGATTACGAACTCGCGCTCGAGGAGGGCAAGCTCGACGTCGTCGTCGGCAACTGGCCTGAGCCGCCCGAGCAATTGCATCTCTCGAATCTGTTCATCGACGAGATCGTCTGCGTCATGAGCAAGACCCATCCGTTTGCCAAGCGCGGCGCGCTGACACTCGACCAATACCTGAACGCCCCGCATCTCGCGCCGTCGCCCTATTCGGTCGGACAGCGCGGCGCCATCGACGTGCATCTCGCGCGCGAGCGGCTCAAACGCCACGTCGTCGTCACGCTGCCTTACTTCAATCTCGCGCCCTACGTGCTCGTGAAGTCCGATCTGATCTTCACGACCACGCGGCTCTTCGCCGATCACTACGCGAAGTTTCTGCCGCTCACCGTGCTGCCGGCGCCGCTCGACTTTCCGCCGATGCAGTACTACCAGCTCTGGCACGAACGCTCGCACTACTCCGACGAAGTGCGCTGGTTGCGCAGCGTAGTCGCCGACGCCACGCGCTCGCTCGTCGGCGATGCGGCTTGATACGGCGCAACGCCGCTTCGCGCAACGCCGCGCGCATTCAGCGCGCCGCTTGCGCGAGGCTGCGCGCGAGCGCGTTGTGCCGCGCGATAAGCGGTGCCAGTTCGAGCGTTTCGAGCCGGCCTTCGCGCACGACCACCTTCCCGTCGATCACGCTCCAGGCAGCGGGAGACGGAGCGCAAAAAACCAGTGCGGCCACGGGGTCGTGCAGCCCGCCCGCGAAGCCTGGTTGACGCAGGTCGAAGGCCACGAAATCGGCCGCCATGCCGGGGGCGAGTGCGCCAATATCGTCTCGGCCGAGCACGGCGGCCCCACCGAGCGTGGCGAGTTCCAGCGCCTCCCGCGCACTCATTGCATCGGGGCCGAAGCCCACGCGCTGAAGCAGCATGGCCTGCCGGGCCTCGGCCACCATCTGTGCGCCGTCGTTCGAGGCCGAACCATCGACGCCCAGTCCCACCGGCACGCCGGCGTCGCGCATGGCCCGGATCGGGGCGATACCCGATGCAAGCCGCATGTTCGAGCACGGGCAATGGGCAACGCCCGTCCGTGTGTGTGCGAAGCGCCCGATACCTGCCTCGTCGAGTTGCACGCAGTGCGCATGCCACACGTCCGGGCCGACCCAGCCGAGGTCCTCGGCATACTCGGCGGGCGTCATGCCGAAGCGTTCGCGTGTATAGGCCACGTCGTCGACGTTTTCGGCCAGATGCGTATGCAGCGAGACGCCGTATGCCCGCGCGAGCGCCGCCGATTCGCGCATCAGATCGCGGCTCACCGAAAACGGCGAGCACGGGGCGACCGCGATACGCAGCATCGCGTAGCGGCCGGCGTCGTGATAGGTCTCGATGAGGCGCTGCGTATCCGTCAGAATCGCGCCCTCGTCCTCCACGAGGGCATCGGGCGGCAGGCCGCCGTCCTTCTCGCCCACGCTCATGCTGCCGCGGCTCGCGTGAAAGCGCATGCCGATGCGTGCCGCCGCCGCAATGCTGTCGTCGAGCCGGCTGCCGTTCGGGTACAAATAAAGATGATCGCTCGATGTCGTGCATCCCGAGAGCACGAGCTCCGCCATTGCCGTCAGCGCCGAGACTTCGATCATCTCCGGTGTCAGATGCGCCCAGATGCGGTAAAGGCTCTTGAGCCAACCGAACAGTTCCGCGTTTTGCGCCGCGGGGACTGCTCGGGTCAAGCTCTGATACATGTGGTGGTGAGTGTTGACGAGACCAGGCATCACGAGATGGCCGGCCAAATCGAGCACTACGTCCGCGCCGCCCGGCAATTCGCTCGTCGGCCCGACGGCGGCGATCCGGTTGCCTTCGATAAAAAGCCCCGCATCGCGCAGTTCGCGGCGCGCCCCGTCCATCGTCACGAGCACGTCGGCATGCTTGACGAGCAGCGTTGCGGGCCGCGGCGCAGGTGCTCCGGCGCCTGACTGATCGGGCATGTACGCTCCCTATGTAGACAGGCCCTAACGATCGAGGGCCAAAATAGCGGTGGCAATGGGTCCACCTGCGATACCCACCTTCACGGCTACGATATAGTCGTCCTCGCCGGCGCGAGTCCGGCTCCATCCCTGCCGCGCGTCATGCGAGCGCCATTATCTTTCCTATCGGTCGCGCACGCAGCGTTTCGACTTTTTAGAATGCCGACATACGAACTCAGGACCGCATGCGATGGGAAAACTCACCACCCACGTGCTCGACACCGCGCACGGCCGGCCGGGCGCCGGCATCAGGATCGAACTGTTCGCGCTCGGCGGCGACGATAGCCGCGCGCTCGTCGCCACCGCTGTCACCAATTCGGACGGCCGCTGCGATGCGCCGCTCGTCGAAGGCAGCGCGTTCGCGACAGGCGAGTACGAGCTCGTCTTTCATGCAGGCGATTACTTCGCCGCGGCCGGCGTTGCCCTACCGCAACCGCGCTTCGTCGATCGCGTCGTACTGCGCTTCGGCGTGGCGGATGCGGCGGCTCACTATCACGTGCCGCTCCTCGTTTCGCCGTGGGCGTACAGCACCTATCGCGGCAGTTGACGCGCCGCGACGATCGCAATCGAATGCTGGAGACACTTCATGGCAGGTTTCGTAACCGATTGGCTCAACCTCGCGATCCGCTGGTTTCATGTTGTTGCCGCGATCGCCTGGATCGGCGAGTCGTTTTACTTCGTGGCACTCGACAACAGCCTCAAAAAACCGAAAGACGCGGCCCTCGCCGCACGCGGCGTATCGGGCGAGCTCTGGCACGTGCATGGCGGCGGCTTTTACAACATGCAGAAATACATGGTCGCCCCCCCGGCGTTGCCCGACCATCTGCATTGGTCGAAGTGGCCGTCCTACACCACGTGGATGTCAGGCTTCGCGCTTTTTACCGTGCTCTATCTGTTTGCACCGGACACCTATCTGATCGATCGCAATGTGCTCGACATGGGGCCGGTGGTGGCGATCGCTTCGGCGCTCGGTTTTCTCGCCGCCGGCTGGACCGTCTACGATTCGCTGTGCCGTGTACTCGGCTCGAACGATCGGCTGCTCGCCCTATGCGTAGGCGCGTATGTGCTCGCGGCGATCTGGCTCGCCTGCCACGTCTTCGCCGGCCGCGCCGCCTATCTCATCGTCGGCGCGATGCTGGCGACGATCATGTCGGCCAACGTGATCTTCGTGATCATCCCGGGGCAACGCAAGATGGTCGACGCCATGCTGAAGCGGCAGACCCCCGACCCGATCTACGGCAAGCGCGGCAAACAGCGCTCGGTGCACAACACCTATTTCACACTGCCCGTCGTTTTCGCGATGCTATCGAACCACTACGCGATGACCTACGCCCATCCTTATAACTGGGCCGTGCTCGCACTCATCATGCTCGCGGGGGCATTGATCCGGCAGTTCTTCGTGATGCGTCATCGCGGCGAGGCACGCTGGTATCTGCCGGCCTCCGGCATTGCGCTCGTATCGATCGCGCTCGTATGGACGATGCCGCGATCGGTCGCGCCGCAAGCCCAGGCGGCTCAGGCTAGCGCGCTGCGCGTTGCCGATATCGCACCCATCCTGCAGGGCCGGTGCGTGGCCTGCCACTCGGCGCATCCAAGTTTGATGGGTAGCGCGCCCGCGGGCGTCATGTTCGATACCCACGAGCAGATCGAGCAAAACGCGCAGCGTATCTACCAACAGGCCGTTCAGTTGAAGTCGATGCCGCTCGGCAATGTCACCCACATGACCGACGACGAGCGAGCGAAGCTAGCGGCATGGTTCGAGTCCGGCGCGCAACAGTGAGCGGCCGAAAAAAAACCCGCCGACAAGGGCGGGCAGGTAGAGTCCGTCGCACGGTACCGCGGTTTCCGAGCGAGCGCTGAAATGCTCGGCTACCAACCTCCACGACGGACCAGAGGATTCACACCGGCTCGCTCAGGCAGCGAGCGCTTGCGCCGGCTCTTGAGCGATGGGCTTGGCTGCCGCGGGCGTACCGAGGGCGCCCAGCATGGCATCTCCGTTCAAGCGGAAGAAGCATACGAGTTGATCGCGCGACGCGAGCTTCAAGGTTTGCTCCGGCGAAAGCCCCGACAGCACTTCCGCCAATGAAGCCGTCAAGCCCAGCTTCGCCATCCCTTCGTTACGGTCCTCGCGCAGCAACCGCTGCACGAGCGTCAAATACGACAGATTGATTTCGCGGATCGATTCGTGGTTATTAAACGCGTTCATAGCTTTCCTCTGCTTCTATCCGGGTTTGCTGCTCTGTTGTTAGATTCCCTGATTGCCTGGTTCTTCCCCGCCTGACGCGGGATGTTCCAATGTCCTTTTGCACGACGCGGCGCAGCACGCAAACGTTTGCGTCGTCGACCTGCGCGTGTCAACCGCCGCTGCGTTGGTCGGCTACTCCAAATGCGATCAGATTCGCGGCCACTTCGCGCAGCAGATGCTGCGTCAATGCACCAGCGCCGCCCTGCGTGAGGCGCTTGAGTTCGAGCAGGTCTTTGGCAATGAGGCTCATTTGAATCTCCTGGGGCGGATGCCTTCCAATCAGATCGGCTGCAAATTAAACCGATTTCCTGTGACTTAAGTATCGGTCAGACAAACCCCGAAGCAAATCAGCCAACTCTGAACCGCACGTAATATGTGGAGGCAACCTTGTCAGCGCTTTCCTACGCTTGGGGGCCGCTAGAACTACGATGCCCGCGGCAAAGCGCGGGCATCGAGTGGGGCCGGATCGATCGAGGCGGCAAAACCTACCGCGCGCGCCGCTTCAGTATTGAACGAGAATCGTCACGCGCCGGTTGGCCGCGCGGGCCGCCTCGTCGCTGCCGAGCACGAGGGGATCGTTGTCGGCCCGGCCGACGGCGGACAATCGATGCGGTGCGACGCCCTTGTCGACGAGAAAACGCACGACGGCTCCGGCGCGAGCCGATGACAGCTCCCAATTCGACGCGTACTTCGCGTTGGAAATCGGAACGCTGTCGCTGTGCCCCTCGACGAGCACGTTGCGGGTGGAATGATCGGCCAGCACGTGGGCAACCTCGGTCAGCACCGCGAACGAATCGGGCAACAACCGTGCATCGCCCGAATTGAACAGAACCCGGGCGTTGATTGCGATTTCGAGCCCTTGCGGCGTATCGACCATGGCGATCTGACCGCTATCGCCGAAAGGCTTCAGCAATGCCATCAACGTCTTTTTTGCGCCCTCGCGCACGCCGTCGCGGGCATTGGCCGCATTGGCCGCGGCCGCCTGCTCGTGTTGTTTCACGATGCGCTGTTCGAACGCCTTGCTTTCGAGCTCGCGGTACCGGGCAAGCTGCAGCACGTACAGCGCCAGGAAAAACACCATCAAGGTGGTGATGAGATCGGCGTAGGAAATGAGCCAGCGCTCCGAGTGCTCGTCGCTGTCCTCCCCTCGCTCGTGCCCGCCGATGTCGGACGCCAGGCGCTTGCCCCCCGTGAAAATGTTCATGGCACGAAAACCTCGTCAAAGCGGTCCGGCTGCCCGACAACCGGGAAAAGCCGGCACGGACGGCCGATCAGGCCAAAAGCTCGGCGGAGCGCTCGCGGACTTCGCCGGCAAGACGCGTTTCGATCGTCTGAGGCGATTCCTTGCGCGAGATTGCGAGCAAACCATCGAGGTAAAGCCGCCTGAAGCGCAGCTCGCTTTCGACTTGCGCCTTGATCTTGCCGTAAAGCGGCAGGAACACGATATTGGCGATCGCCAGTCCGTAGAGCGTCGCGGTAAAGGCCGCGGCAATGCCGGCCCCGAGCTGAGCGGGTTCGAGCAGATGGCCCGTGACATGCACCAGCCCGAGCACGGCACCGAGGATGCCGAACGTCGGCGCATAACCGCCGGCCTGCTGCCAGATGCGTGCCGCGGCCATTCGATTACGCTCGTAGGCGGCGAGTTCGCGTTGCAACGCGTCTTCGAGCACCGCAGTCGAGACACCGTTCGCCAGCAGCTCGAGGCCGCGCCGCGCAAACGGGTTGATGCCGCTCGTATCGAGCGACTCGAAAGCCAGCATGCCGTTGAGCTTGGCCTGATCCCCCATGCGAGCAGGACCGACAGGCTCTCGCGATCGACGGTCCGCGGTTTCATGAACGCGAGATGCAGTTGCTTGATGCCGTCGAAAAAGCGGGCCCAGGTATTCTGGATCATCACCGCGCTCAGCGTACCGCCGAGCACGATGACGAAGGCCTCGAGCTGAAAGAGCGTCGAAAAATGCCCGCCTTCCAGCCAAAAACCCGTACCAATCGCGGCCGTGCCCAGCAGCGCGCCGAATATCGTCAGCAAGTCCATAGTGTGTTCCTTTGCGCGCCGCGCGGCTCGCTTCACCGCCTCATGCGCGGCATGACCGTCGCGGCCGCCCCGTCATGCCCGCGGGTTACCGTTCAGGCTTCGCGTCTGACCGGCTCGGCCGGCGCACCAGCCGCCGCCAATTTGATCGCCCTGACGGATTCGATGAACCGCTGCTCGATATCGCTCACTTCGAGCGGATCGAGCTTGATCTCGCGACGCATCACCCAGGAGACCTCTTTCTTGCGCGCTTCGGTCATGACCGATTGGAGCCGCTCGGCGACAGCCTCGTCCGTCATCGCGGCAAGCATCTTGGCGAGATCGTATGTGTCGGTCGCGCTGACCGCTTCGAACAGCGTGCGTTGATCGACGTACTCGAGATCCTCGAGCGAGGCCACTTCGCCGCCAGGCCGGGCACTGCGCTTCGTGAAATAGCTGATGCCCTTTTGCTCGACGTAGCTGAGTACGTTCGTCTTGCGAAATGCGAACAGGTCTTCCGCAATCTCCGAGTGCGACAGCTTGTTCATGAGCACCTTGCGCTCGACGCCGATCAACGCTTCGAGATCCGAGAGCTCGATCAGTTCGAGCTCGCTGTTGATCGCGACATCGAGATCGTGGTCGGCGACCTGTTGTGCGCGCTCGATAATCCGAGCCGGATCGAATCGCACGACTTGGCGGGCCGTCGCGCCATCGTTCGTCGAGTGCCGGCCGTTGTTGGCGAGATGCTCGGTCCGGCCCAACTCCATGGCGACGAGATTGAGCTTTTCCATGCGCCGGAGCATCGTCATCACGTGCGGGCGAGAATGGCCGGCGATGGCACGGCATTTCGCGATGACACTGGGCAACGTGACCGCGACCTCATCGGGCTGCGAACGGCGTCCCCAGCCATCCGAGGCTTCCGTGCCTTCCCCACTCGCCATCAGGGCCAGTACATGGGCGTACGAGACCACGCCCGGCAGGAAATCGGCATGTGTGTAGGTAGCGAGCAGGTCGTCTTTCTTTTTCCCGCGGCGAATGGTCGTTCTGAGCAAATGCTTCAGCAGCGGCGAAGCACGCTCGAGCTCTTCATCGACCATGCTCGACGGCACGACGGTCAATTGGCAAAAACTCAACGCCTTCGCTGTCTGCGCGCGGGGCTCGCTCGGCAGCAGCGCCGCTTCGCCGAAGAATTCGCCCTTGCCGACCGTCGCGAGAACGACCTTCTTTTCGTCGCAGTGTGTGGAAATCTCGACTCGGCCTTCCGTAATCACATAGATAACGGGCTCGCCCGCGAAACCTTCCGAATAGATGACTTCTCCCGGCGCGGCCGTGCGCGTCCAGGTCGATCGTTTTTGATTCACGACACACCCCGTTGTATTCGCTCTTCGACGGTTTGCGCTGCTTCTTGTAGGCAGCGCTTCCAGCTTCTAATCCGTTAGCTCTGATAACGACACGAATTTCGTCGTCTTTAGCGTGGAAGAGCCGAAACGTGGGCAGGGTATTCGATGATTGCGGCAGTGCAATATTATGCTTGCCCGCCTCGCCATTTCGGGCGACAGCGGGCGCGAACGCTCATGAGAGCGCCCGCCACATGCCGTCCTGGGTGAGCCACACGGACTCGAGCAGCGTCTGCTCGTCGCAGTTGTGGCCTTCGCCGCCGCGGTCGATGACGACGAAATCGCTGACTCGATCGAGCGCAATGAGCGGATGGTGCCAGACGCCCTTGGCGTAGTTGACGCCCTGCCAGCCGCGCGACACGAAAGCGCGCATCGAGGCCGGCGCGAGTTCGCCCTTCGGGGCCACAACGATCAAATAGGGCGCGTCCGTCAGCGGGACGAACGCCTGGCTGCCGAGCGGATGCCGCTCGAGCATCCGCACTTCGAACGGCAACGCACGCGGCTCGCCGCGAAAGACGTTCAAGAGCGGCCGCCCTCCACCTTCGGCAACATCGATATGGGCGAGGTCGTGGTAGCGCATCGTCGTCCCGAGGTTGATCGGGATTTGGCGCGCGCCTTCGAGCTCGATGACATCGCCGAACGGCGCGAACGCGGCGCGCGTGAGCGGTTCGATAAGAAGCTCTCTCATACCGCGCTCACTCGATGCGGCCCCAGACACGCAAGCGCGAGACGCCGCCGTCCGGGAAGATATTGAAGCGCACGTGGGTCACGGGTCCGAGCGCGGCGAGACCGGTGTCGAACACATGCTGGGCATCCATGCGCAGCTTCTGCTCGTCGAGCAGCACCGGCCAGAACATCGACTGCGTGACGATCGAGCGATCGGTCCCCCCGAGACGCAAGCCGCTTGCAGCGAACAGCGATCGGGAAAGTTGCCCTTGAAATGCGCGGTATCCACTTCGATTCTCTCGACAGTGCCCGCATGCGCAAGCGCGACGATCGCCCAGTTGTTGCCGGGTTCGCGGCGCCGCCGCGTCTCCCAGCCATCGCCCATATTGATACCGCGGCCCGGCATCAATAGCGTCGAGGCCGCGCCGAAGTGTTCGTTGTTCGCCGCGACGATATACGCGCCGTTTTCCATCGCGGCCAGATCGAGCGCGGCGCCGCGGCTCACATCGGCCCAATCGACTTGCGGCTGGCCATACACGCGAAGGCGCGCGACGCCGCCGTCGGGATACAGATTCAGGCGCACGTGCGTGTATGCCTGCGTGTCGTTCGTCTCCAGGTAGTGATGGCTATTGCCCTGCAACGTCGTGGAAGGCGCGATCTGCGCCCATTGCGTTGCATCGTCGGGCTGACCGCCGCCGGGCACGAACGCGGCCTCGATCGAGGCCGCCGGCGGAAAGTTGCCGGTGAAATGGCTCGTGTCGATGTCGACGCCCTTGACGATACCGGCCCGCGCCAGTTTCACGATGCACCAGTCGTACCCCGTCGTGCGCTTACGGCGCGTCTCCCACCCGTCCATCCATTTGCCGTGCTCGTCGTACTTTCCCGGAACGAATACGGCAGGCTCGGGGCTCAGCATGCGATCCTTGGGCGCGAAAAATTCGTCGCTCGCCACCAGTGCCTGCGCGCCCAGGCGGGGGTCGGCCAGATTGACGTAGCGGCGCGTGAACTCGGGCGCGTTCGGGTCGAGAATCGGGAGGGCCATCGTTGTCGTCCTTTGTATCGTTCGAAATGTCGATCCATCGATGCATCAATGCGTTCATGCCGTCACGAGATCGTCGATGCGAAACCGCGCGATGCGATAGATCTGCTCCAGGCTCGTGTGCAGTTCCTCGTCGCGCGCGTTGTTCAAACGCGCTTCGAAATTCGCGATGATGCCCGCCCGGTCGTAGCCGCGCACGGCGAGAATAAACGGAAAACCGAATCTCTCGCGGTAGGCTCGATTCAGGCGCTGCAGTTTATCGAACTCTTCCTGCGTGCATTGCGCAAGACCCGCACCGCTTTGCTCGCGTGTCGATTCCGCCGTCAACTCGCCGCGCACCGCAGCTTTGCCGGCGAGTTCCGGATGGGCATTGATGAGCGCCAATTGCCGCGCCGGGCCCGCGTTGGCCACGATGCCGCACATCGCCGCATGAAGCGCATCGATACTCGAGAACGGTCTTGCCTCGGCCGCCTGCCGCGCCACCCAGGGAGAGTGCTCGAAGATGCCCGATAGCGCGGCCTCGAATGCGTCGCGCGGCATCGTGTTCAGTTGTTCCAGCGTGTATCGGTATTGCATGGGCTTCACGCGCGCGCGCCATCCTTGTTTGGCCGATAGGGATGGCGCGTATGCCAATGGCGCGCAATGTCGACGCGGCGCGCCACCCATACGCGATCCCTGCCTTCGATATGGTCGAGGAACCGCTGCAGCGCGCGAAAACGCCCGGGCCGGCCGAGCAGACGGCAATGCATGCCGATCGACAGCATTTTCGGTGCTTCACCGCCTTCCTCGTAAAGCACGTCGAAGGCATCGCGCAGGTAGGTGAAGAAATGATCGGCCGTGTTGAAGCCTTGCGGCGTCGCAAACCGCATGTCATTCGTATCGAGCGTATACGGAACGATCAGTTGCGGCCGCTTTTCGCCGCCTGTCACCTCGACTTCCGTCCAAAACGGCAAATCGTCGCCGTAGTAGTCGGAGTCGTAAAGGAAGCCACCGTACTCGGCCACGAGCCGCCGCGTGTTCGGGCTGTCGCGTCCTGTATACCAGCCGAGCGGACGCACGCCCGTCACGCGCTCGATCGCCTCCATGCCGAGCCGCATGTGCTCGGCTTCACGCTCGGGCGGCATGTCCTGATAGTGGATCCAGCGCCATCCGTGACAGGCGATCTCGTGCCCCGCTTCGACGAACGCGCGTGCCACTTCGGGGTTGCGCTCGATCGCCATGCCGACGCCGAAGATCGTAAGCGGCAGGCCGCGTTTGTCGAACTCGCGCAAGATGCGCCAGATGCCCGCGCGCGAGCCGTACTCGTACATCGACTCCATGCTCATGTGCCGCGCCGGATAAGCGGCAGCGCCGACGATTTCCGACAGAAACTGCTCGGATGCGGGATCGCCGTGCAGTACGCAGTTTTCGCCGCCCTCCTCGTAATTGAGAACGAACTGCACAGCGATACGCGCCCCACCGGGCCAATCGGCCTGGACGGGTTGCCGGCCATAGCCGATCAGGTCGCGCGGATAGCGAGGCTCGAATGTCATGGCAAAGTTCCTGCCAGAAAGAGGTTGACCGTCCGTGCGGCGCAGCGGCATGCGTGCGAGGCACGGCAAAGGTTCGAATCAGTCGGATCAGTGTATAGAAAACGCCCTCGGGCGCCCATACGGGCGCGCCGATAGCGAAGCTCACCGCGCGCATATGTCCCGCGCCGGCAGCGCGGATGCCGCGGACCGGCTGTGCGGTGCCCTATGGCGTCTCGCGCGGGCTGAACTCGGCCAATGGACCGTCATAGCGCTTCGCGAGCGGACGAGCATACTCGCCGCGTTTGGCCGTGGCGAGCCCGAGCGAGGCGAGCGCCTCCGCCCATTTGAGCGCCGCGGTGACACCTTCGACGACGGGCGCGCCGATCGCGTCCTCGATCGCGCGGCAAAGGTCGACCATGCCGGCGCAGCCGAGCACGATGGCGTCGGCGCCATCGTCCGCCAGCGCGCGGCGGCATTCATCCACGATGACTCGACGCGCCCCGCTGCCGGGCCGATCAAGATCGAGTACGGCAACCTCGGTCGCGCGCACGTTGCGGCAAAACCGCTTCATGCCATAGCGCTCCGCCAGATGCCATGCCATGCCCGTCGTACGGGCGAGCGTGGTGACGACCGTGAAGCCCGGTGCGATGACGCTCGCCGCATGCATCGCGGCCTCGGCAATGCCAATGACGGGTCCGCGCGCAAGCTCGCGCGCCGCGAACAAGCCCGGATCGCCGAAACAACCGATGACGTAAGCGTCGATTCCGTCGCGCTCGCCGGCCGCCACTTCGGCCAACAACCCCGGCAGCGCGAGCGACTCGTCGTACCAGCTCTCGATCGATGGCGGCCCCATGCTCGAGGTGGCGGCAATGACCTCGGTGCCCGGCGCTGCGATGCTGCGCGCGCATGCCGCCATCGTATCGGTCATGCGTGCGGTCGTATTCGGATTGATGAGTTTGATCTTCATGGCCTGGTGGTTCCCGCGAGCGTTGAGTATGTCGTCGGACGATCAGCCGCGCAGCCCGCGTGTGGCGAGCCAATAGAACAAGGCGGCAAGCCCGACGCCGATGAACCACGAAAAGTTCGCAAGCGTTGCGAGCGCGGGCGTCATGACGCAGGCCACGGCAAGCGCCGCAGCCGGCAGCACGGCCGCGACGGCGCGCCAGTTCACACCGCCTCGGTACCAGTAGGTTCCGTGTTCCGACATCGAATAGAGATCGTCGAGCACGACATGCTGCCGCTTCACGATGAAGTAATCGACGATCAAAACGCCATATAACGGGCCGATGAACGAGCCGAGCACATCGAGCGTGTAGTGGATCACGGCCGGATTGTTGAACAGGTTCCACGGCGTGATGAACACCGACGCCGTCGCGGCCAGCATGCCGCCCGCTCGCCAGCTGATATGCTTCGGCGCCACGTTCGAGAAGTCGAACGCCGGCGAGACGAAATTCGCGACGATGTTGATACCGATCGTCGCGATCATGAACGTCAGCGCGCCCAGCACGACGGCGAACGGCTGATCGATGCGCCCGACCGTGGAGACCGGATCCGTGATGAGCTCGCCGAATACGGGCAGCGTCGCCGAGGTCGTCACGACCGTGACCAGCGAGAACGCCAGGAAGTTGACCGGCAGCCCCCAGAAATTGCCGCGTTTGACGCTCGCATAGCTCTTGCAGTAGCGCGAAAAGTCGCCGAAGTTCAGCATCGGCCCGGAGAAGTACGAGACGACGAGCGAAATCGCCGTGATCGTGACAGGCAATGCCTCCCAGCCGTGGTACTTCACGGTTCCCAGATTCAGATGGATGTTCGATATGCCTGCGCGCGCAACCATGTAGCCGGCCAGGATGAACATGACCACGTAGACCGCGGGGCCCGCGAAATCGATGAACTTCTTGATCGTCTCCATCCCGTTCCAGAACACGAGTGCCTGCAAGACCCAGAGCACCATGAAGCCGGCCCAGCCGAGCGTCGACAATCCGAGCCAGCCATGGTGATGAACGTCGGCATAGGGCATCAGTTGCGGGGCGAACTTGAGCAGGACGATGACGAACGCGCTCGATGCGAGATAGGTCTGAATCCCGTACCAGGCAACGGCGATGAGGCCGCGAATCACGGCCGGGATATTGGCGCCGAGCACGCCGAACGTGGCGCGGCAAATGACCGGGTACGGCACGCCGTTTTGCTGGCTCGACTTGGCGATCAGGTTTGCGAAGACATTCACGATCCCGATGCCGACCAGCAGTGCAATCAGCACTTGCCAACTCGTCAGACCGAGCGCGAACAAGCTGCCCGCGAACACATAGCCCCCCACGCTATGCACGTCCGACATCCAGAACGCGAAGATGTTGTACGCGCCCCAGTGTTGATCGCGCAGCGGCGCGAGATCCGCGTTGCACAGACGTTCGCTATAGCCCGCGGGCACACCCTTATCGGCATGGGAGGACGATGGGCCGACAGCGCCGGCATCGGTGGGTACGGTCAGGTCAGGCATAAGCGTCTCCGGTAAAGGAACAACGTTGCTGCGCGGCGTGTCGGATACCCGCGCAAGACCGAGCGCCTGTCGAACGGCAGCCGCGGTCGGCGCGATTCGCGGCTGAAAGTTATTTAGTTGTACTAATCAGTTGAAGCGGACCCGCCTTGCCAGGGCCACGGCGCATGCGCGTGTTAGCCGAATACCTCGCGTAAATCCGCTTCCCCGCGCGCGGGCCGATCGAGCATCTTCAATTCGACCGTCTGCAAATGACGCACCATCAATTCCGCGGCGCGCGCGGTGTCGCCGGCGCCGATTGCGTCGACGATTTGTGCGTGTTCGTCGAACGAGCACGGACTGCGCCCCAGCGATTCGTAGAGTGCCGAGATCAACGTCGAGCGCGCAACGAGCCCCGCAAGACAATTGCAGAGCACGCGATTACCCGTGAGCTCCGCGAGCGCCGTATGGAACTCGCCCGATAGACGGATCCACGAGCGGAAATCGCGATGCTCGAACGCAGCGCGTTCGCGCTCGATCATCTTGGCGATCGCCTTTAAATGCGCCGCCCCCTTCCCGTCTTGATTGCCGCAAACGCGCTCGATCACCGCGGCCTCGACGATGCGGCGCATCTCGAACACCTCGTGCACCTCGCGCAGCGACGGGCTGGCCACGAACGCGCCGCGATTCGGCTCGAGATCGACGAGATGCTCGCCGGCGAGCTGCGAGAGCGCTTGCCGCACCGTTCCGCGCTTGACATCGAACACCTCGCAAAGCTGAGCCTCGGTGAGCTTCGCGCCGGGCTTCAACCGGTGTTCGAGGATCGCGTCGCGAATGCGCTCGGCAATCGCCGAGGGTATTGCGGCGTCGGATGATTTCGGCGTCGGCATGATCGGTATAGTAGGTTGGACATAAAGATTGTCAACAATTTTCTCGGGCACGAGCCCCACCCTTCATTGCGGGTTTTCACTTAAAAATCCGCTATTTGGTGCATGGACGCGCCAGCCGCGTGCATTCCCGAGAAAGGTGCGCACCGCATCCGGGCGCGAAATCGAGCGTCAGATTGTCAACAATTTATCGCGCACTGCGCGACGGGAAGCGCGGTTCAGGCGAGCGTGGGATGCCCGCCGACAGTCAGCGAGAATCCGTCGCCGTCGGCTTGGAGCCGCGCCCGGGCACCGAACGGCAGCGTGACGAGTTCGCTGCCATGGCCGAAGCGCAGGCCGGTTACGATCGGTACGCCGGTGACGGTGCGCATGTGCTCGAGCATGGCGGAAAAGTCGTAACCATTGTCGATGGGCGCCAGCTTCCCGCCGATGAAATCGCCGAGTATCAGGGCCCGCTGGCGCGCGAGAATGCCGGCGTGATGAAGCTGATAGAGCATGCGCTCGACGCGGTACGGGTGCTCGTTGACGTCTTCGACAAACAAAATCCCGCCGTCGATATGCGGCATGTAAGGCGTGCCGACGAGCGCCGCGATCATCGCGAGATTGCCGCCCCAGAGCGTGCCGCTCACGTCGATTTCAACGCGCTGCGCGACGGGTTCGCGCACGGTGAATTCGCTCGATTCGAGCGCCGTCCAGAAACATTCGTCGGTGAAGGCGCTGATGGCCTCGGCGCCAAAATTGGCCGTGAGCATCGGCGCGCCGAACGTCACGAGACCCGCACGCGCAAAGAGCGCCAATTGAATCGCGGTGAAATCGCTGTGCCCGCAGATCGCGATCGGGACCCCCGCAAGGCGCCCCGCGAGACCCGCATAATCGAGCAAGTCGAGAATGCGCACCGCCCCGTAGCTGCCGCGCAAGGCCAGCACGATGTCGGGCAGCGGATGGGCCGGATCGGCAAGCCGGTTGAGATCGCCCGCACGTTGCGCGTCGGTGCCGCCAAAGCGCAGGTAACGGCGCTGCGCCACCTCCTCGCCGCTCACGCGGTGACCTTGCGCGCGCAGTCGCGCAACGCCGCGCTCGACGGCGGCCATATCGGGCGGGTAGCCGGAGGGAGCGACGATCTCGATGGTGTGCGAACGGGTCATGGTCGATTTCGAAACGGGTGAACGTGTCGCCTCGCCAATGTTACTTACACCGGCTGACGGGGCATGCAGGCCTGCTCATCGGCGGTATCGGCGGCACCAGCCGCGCCGGCGGCACGCGCGGTTGCCGCGACACGCGCGGCGCGAATGGCCCCGCGCCGATGCGCAAAAAATGACTTCAGCGCGTCGCTGCACTCGGTTTCGAGCACGCCGCCGCTAACGTGGGTATGGTGGTTGAGCTGGGAATTGGCGAAGGCATCGACGACACTGCCGCATGCCCCCGTCTTTGGATCGTGCGCGCCGAACACGACGCGAGCGATCCGCGCATGCATGATGGCGCCCGCGCACATGAGACACGGCTCGAGCGTCACATAAAGCTCGCAGCCGGGTAGCCGATAGTTTTGCAGCGTTTGGGCGGCCGCGCGCAACGCAACCATTTCGGCATGAGCCGAGGGGTCGTGAGCGCCGATGGGATGATTGAAGCCGGTTGCGAGCACGCGTTCGCCTTGCACCAGCACCGCGCCGACCGGCACTTCACCCGCTGCGCGCGCGGACTCGGCGGCTTGCAGCGCTTGTGCCATGTAACGGCGATCGCGCTCCGCCGCGGCCTGCGCATTGGCGCTCGCACCGTTCTGCTCGGAACCGGGCGCAACGGAGCGCGTATCGCGTTCGTTCACGAAAGCCCAACCTGCTGCGGCTGGGCCGCATCTTGCGCGTCGCTCTGAACGCGCTCGGAGAGCCGCTCGGCAATACGGCGGCAGTATTCGCGCGGCACGACCGTTGGCTCGCCGCGCAGCGATTCCAGTGCCATATCGAGGGCGAGCAGCTTGGCTTGGAGGCGGCAACGCGCCGCCTGGTCGCCTGCGGCGTTCAGTTCGTCTTGCAGATGACGCAGCGAGCGCAGTTGCTCTACGGCCGGCGGCACGAAACCCGCGTTCTTCAGTATACGATTGGCGACGCGCACTTCCTCGGGCACGAGCAAGTCGTCGTCGAGTTCCTGCGGCGCTCCGGCGCCGGGCAAATCGTCGAACTCCCCACGCGCTGCCGCGGCGGCGATGCGCTGTTCGACCAAAGCATCAAGCAATTTCATCTGCGATCCACTACATGGCGGCGCGGGCATTTTAGCAGGCCGCAGCCGGGCGTCGCCGATTCGGCGCTAGACGCCGTCCTCGGTGGGTCGGGCCGGCGGCCGATGCTTGCGAATCGGCGCCGCGCTACATGCCGATCTTCGCTCGTAGTTCCCGGGCCGTCTCGAGCAATCCTTCGTAGCCTGCCCGGCTATGCTCAGGGAGGTCGGGATCGCCCACGAGCGCGCCAAGCGTCTCGATCAAGCTGTATACGATGCCTTTTGCGGCGCTGACGGCGATGTTACCGGTACTGAGCTGCTTGTCGACGTGACTGAGCGCCGATTCGAACTCGCCTAGTTCGAGCGGTTTGGAGGGTCGGTCTTCACTGGGTTTGTTCGACGGATCGGACATCATGACGGTCATTTCCTCACATTCGGCGGGTCCTGCGCCGGCCGCCGTGCTCCGCAAACGCACCGCCGGTCGAGACCCCGTGCGGTTCTTATATACCCGCTGCGCGCTTACGTCCACCCGGTGTGCTTGCGCCGCCGCACGCAACGTCCGCGAAAGGTCGTGCAATAGGTAGCGGGCACTGGGTAAATCACCCGCCAAGATTCGGCTTCGATCAACGCCTCGAACGCTTCGCCGTCGCAAGATGCGCATTGACGCGGATCGGCGGGCCATCGTCGCGGTACGGCGGCTGCGGCACGAACGTATCGATGACCCCCGGCCGGAATACCGCGCACCAGGTGCTGCCGCCGTACTGGAAGTAACCGAGTTCATCGCCTTTTTCGACGTGCTGTCCGGGCAGCGCCACGATCCGGCACGAGGACACCTCCGCCATACCGACGAAGACGCAGGCCACCTCCCCGATCGCCGGATCGTCGCAATCGATGACGATGACCGCGCGCGCCGCGACCGCTGTCGTGTAGCCCTGGGAATGGTTGAGCCCGCCAGGGTCGGCACCCTGTGCCTCGGTATTCGAGTAATACGTTCCGTCGACGTTGTACGCTTCGCAGATCCGTCCCGCGACGGGCGCATGCCAGCGGTGGTAATTGAACGCGCTCAAATAGCCCTGATAGACGGTCCCACCGACGAAGCGCTGCACACGTTCTTGCGGTGTGCAAGCCAGCATTTCACGCAGTGAATACGGCTGTGCCTTGAGCCAGAAATGGTCGTAGAGCTGCGCGTTTTCGCGCACGTTATATGGAGATGCCTCGCAGGCACTGACGATGATGCCGTGATCGCCGGGATTCGCCACGGGTCTCGCGCCGGGGCGCAATTCGCGCGTGAAGAATGCGTTCCACGAGGCGAAGCCCCAATACGGCTTGGCGGGGTCGCAAAGGAATGCATCCATATCGATCTTGCGGCGCGCCTCTTCGCAGAACCAGCCGTCCGGCGAATCGGCGTTCAGGTGCGCACGCGAATGCGGACCGCTCAGAAACCCGCACCAGTAATCGAGTACGCGCCTCATCTGCGCATTGAAGGCGGGATCGCGAAACGCGGCATATCCCGACGGCATGCACATCGGCCAATCGAGGACCGCATTCAGCGGCGTCGCCACCGGCGCCGACGCGTCGAACGGCGGCGCAAACGTTACCAGATAGTCGATGATGCGAATCAACTCGTCGATCGATCCGTAGCCCAGCTCGTAGCCGGCGTCTCGCGCATCGTCGATTGCGCGGGTCAGGTTCATCCGAAGCACGGGATCGCCGTGCACGAGATTCGACAGGTCGCGAACCACGCTTGCGGGTGACCATGCCTGCCCCGCGCATTCGGCCCTTGCCCGCGCCCGCGCGGCAATCTCGCAGCGAAATGCCGCGGTGCGTTCTTCCTGCGCCGGCATCCAACGGCCGAGACGGCGCCGCTCTTTCAATGGTCCTTGTCGATGGTCGCTCATGGCGCCCTCCTTTGCGCCTGCACCCAGCAATTTGCCTGCCACACCGGCAATGAGCCGACGTGGGCCGGCGGGAATAGCCGTTGCGTATCCGGACAGGCCGAGCGGGCACCGATACCTGGCCGGAGGCATCCACTCTCGTCTTCTCGAAGGAGTTCCCATGTTCATTCACAACAAGCGTCTGCAATACACCGTGCGCGTCGGCGCGACCGACCCCGGTCTCGCCAATCTGCTGCTCGAGCAATTCGGCGGGCCGCAGGGCGAGCTCGCCGCCGCCATGCGCTATTTCACGCAAGCCGTTGGCGAAGAGGATTCGGGGCGCAAGGATATGCTTTACGACATCGCGACCGAAGAGCTGAGCCACCTCGAGATCATCGGTTCGATCGTCGCGATGCTGAACCGCGGTGCGAAAGGCGAGCTCGCCGAGAACATCGATGCGCAAGCCGAGAGCTATCGCAAGCTCCACGGCGCCGGCAACGACAGCCACGTGACGCAACTGCTTTACGGCGGGGGTCCGGCGCTCACGAATTCGGGCGGCGTGCCCTGGAGTGCGGCCTACATCGACACGATCGGAGAACCGACCGCCGATCTGCGCTCGAACATTGCCGCCGAGGCGCGCGCAAAAATTATCTACGAACGCCTCATGAACGTGACCGACGATCCGGGCGTGCGCGATGCTCTGGGCTTTCTCATGACGCGCGAAGTCTCGCATCAGAAGTCGTTCGAGAAAGCGCTGTATTCGATCACGGGCAATTTCCCGCCGGGAAAACGTCCGCCCTCGAGCGAGTTCGCGCAGGTCTACTACAAGATGTCGCAAGGCGACGCGCCTATCGAAGGCCCGTGGAATCGGGGCGATGGCCTGCGGCTCGTCGCGAATCCGCCTGCGGCAGCGGATGGGGGCGATGGCAAGGCATCGGTCGTGCTGTCCCATGCGGAGCGTACGGCGCTCGAGGCCATGGCGCAGCGCCAGCAGTCAGACCGCACCGTGGATCCCACCACGGGCGCGGAGCTCGGTAGCCAGAAAAAATAACCGAAGGCCCGCCTATCCGGCGGGCCGCCTCATCACCCTGGCTCCGGCGTAATCGGGGCTCGCGGGAGCGTAAGGCTGCCGGGCGAGCAGGCTTTCATAGACGCTCAGATAATCGCCGGTCATCCGCTGTGCCGTGAAACGCTCGTCGAATACGCAACGGCACGCGCGGCGGTCGATGTCGCCCATCGCGTGAACGGCGGCGACGGCGCTTTCGACGTCGTCGACCACGCGGCCGTTCAGGCCGTCTTCGACAATCTCGGGGATGGCACCGCGACGGAACGCGATCGTAGGCGTGCCGCAGGCCATCGCCTCGATGATCACAAGACCGAACGGTTCCTCCCAATCGATCGGCATCAGCAGCGCGCGGGCTTCGGAAAGCAGACGGGCCCGCGCTTCGCCACCGACTTCGCCGAGGAATTCGACATGGCGGCGATGTCGTGCGATGAGCGGTTCGATCGTCTCGTGGAAATAGGCTCGCTCGCCTTCGTGAACCACCGCGGCGATTTTAAGCGGGACGTCCGCGCGACAGGCGATTTCGATTGCCAGATCGGGACGCTTGCCGGGCGTTATCCGGCCCATAAACAACAGATATTCGCCGGCACGCTCCGCATACGGCAGTTCGTCGGGCGGTATGCCGTGGTGGACCGTGCGCTGCCAGCGAGCCCAGGGCAACGCAGTGCGCTGCGAACGCGAAATGGAGACCAGCGGAACGTCGGCAAAGGTACGCAGCAGCGGGCCATGGTCGTTGGGCAATAGTAAGCCGTGCAGCGTCGTGATATGGCGGCAAGGCAGATAACGCGCGAGCGGAAAGTGCAGCGGCTCGCCATGAAAATGCACGATATCGAAATCGTGCGCGCGGCGGGCCAATTGCCCCAGTTGATGAAGATGTTGAGCCTGGGTATCCCAGACATTGCGATCGCGCCACAACGCGCGCTCGCAGCTCGGCACGAGGTGGGCCGACGTGCGCGAGTCGCCGCTCGCGAAAAGGGTCACATCGTGGCCGCGCGCGACGAGCGCTTCGGTCAGGTAATGGACGATGCGCTCGGTCGCGCCATATGCGTGAGGGGGGACGCTTTCGTACAACGGCGCGATCTGGGCGATACGCATGGTAGGGACTCCGGCGGCGGCATGCAGGCGGCCGCGCATCGAGCATGCCTGCGCCGGCGGTTGGCACTCTCCGCTTGCGTGGCGCCCCGGCGCGTCACCGTCGACGGCCACGCCCCATCCGTGATAGCGTCCCATTCCTTTTAGCTTCCGAGCAGGTCCTCGTTATGGCATCTCGCAGTGCGCACCATCTGACCGGTTGGGCAGCAGGTGTGATCGCAGCGGTGCTCGTCGCGCAAGCGGGCGCGGCGGGCCCCTGGTATATCGGCAGCTTGGCCGCGTGCCTGGCGGGCGTCGCGGGCGGCACCGCGCCCGATTGGCTCGAAATCGCGTGGTGGAGCCGCAGCCGGCGGCTTTGGATCGCGCATCGCAGCGCCACGCATTGGGGGGTCGGATGGATTGCCGCCCTCGTCCTGGCCTATCGCTCGCTGGGCCATGCGCACCCGTTCGCCGCGCCGCTGTTCGGGTTCGCCTGCGGCGGCCTCATGCATCTCGTTGCGGACTGGCCCAATCCGCTCGGCGTGCCGTGGATATTCAGGCGCCATTCGCTGAACTGGTGGAAGAGCGGGCGCTGCGATCTGCTCGTGGTCGCACTGGCGTGGGCGGCAGCCTGTTGGGTCGCCCGGCCGCTCCTGGCCGCGCCCGTGGGACATCTGGCGCATGGACTGCGCGTGCTCGCGCACTGAGCAGCGGCCCACGTAGGAAAACGCCGACAGCGGGCGTAGTCCGGACGACAGAATCTTCCGCCGCGGCTGATTGGTAGCGCGAACGATCTGAACAATACTTCCGTTCACCGCACGCACGGCCCGAAGCTCCCTCGAAGCAGTGCAGGCAAATGTCGTGCGACCCGCCCCCCGCTGAAGAGGCAAACAGTGAACGATCGCGAAACGCTCGAATCGATGCGCGAATTCAACATCTCGTATCTGATGCTCGCGCAGCACATGCTCAACGATGATTTCGCCGAGGGCATGTTTCGGCTGGGCTTGTCGGCGCAGATGGCCAACCTGATCCAGATGCTGTCGCCTTCACAAACGGTCAGGCTTGCCCAGAGCGAAGACCTGGTCTGCGACATCCGGTTCGATGACGCCGCGATGCTCTCGGCTCTGGCAACAACCGATACCGGCCGCGATCTGAGCGCGATGCATGCGGCCATTTTGCTGGCCGCACAGCCTGCCAGGCAATTCAGCTGACCGACCAACGGAGCACGCCATGCCGAAGATGAGCCTGATCGAAGAAGCGCGGGAAGTGTCGCGCGCCGTCGCGTTGATTGAGCTGGGCGCCCGCATGCAGGTGCTCGAATCGGAACTGACGCTCTCGCGCGACCGACTGATTCGCATTTATCGCGAGGTCAAGGACGAGTCGCCGCCGAAGGGCATGCTGCCCTCCTCTGCCGACTGGTATATGACGTGGCAGGCCAACATTCATTCGTCGCTCTTCTACCACACGTACACCTTTCTTAGAAACGAAGCGAGCTGTTCGCACGTCGATGCGCTCACTAAGGGGTACCGCCTCTACCGCGAGCATTGCACGCGCGGCGGACTCGATGTGCATCTCGACTTGACGCGCGCCTGGACGCTCGTACGCTTTTTCAAGGGCGGCATCCTCGATATGCATCCGTGCTGCCGGTGCAAAGGCAAGTTCGTCTCCTATAAGCACGATCTGCCCCGCGCCCGCGCGTGCGTCATGTGTCAGCCGCCGTCGCGCGCAGGCAAGAAATCGAAGTCGTTGAACTGACAGGGCTCGATTTCCTGTCGAGCAAGCTGAGCAGTACTTGCAGCGGATGCGGTAGATCCGTTGCATCGATCGCCCTCACCTGGCAGCGGCACGAGTAGCCGCTCGCCATCAACCTGCCCCCGTCGCGATGTCGCGCCACAGCCGGCGCGCAGCTCATGCCGTAAATCGTCTCCGACGTCGCGCGGTTCCCTGCCTCGTGCCCGTAGGTACCCGACATGCCGCAGCAGCCTGCCCGCGGAACGTTCAATCGTGCGCCGAAAGCCGTGAAAACGCGTTTCCAGTCATCGATTGCGCTCGCCGCGTTCGTCCGCTCGGTGCAATGCGTGAGCAGGACGTAGGTTTCAGCGGGGTCGGCCTCGTTCCTCGATGCCTGATCGAGGACGAGCTGGCGTCGGGCAAACTCCTCATGCCCTTCGATTTGCCGTATGCCAGCGGGATGAGCTATTACTTTGGCTATCCCGCTCAGAAAGCGGAGCAGCCATCGGTGGCTGCGTTTCGCGATTGGCTGTTGGCACGGCCGTAAGCGTGCCCGATGAGTGGTTAGAAACGATATAGGTACGCAACGTCGACAGTGCTCTCTGCGTTGGTACGAACCGAGGCCGGATCGACAGCCGGCAACCTGTGCCCCCGGGGCGCGACGGCCCTACCGAGCGTGTTCTGGCGCCGCATGCCGGGGCAGGCTGATCGTGAACACGCAGCCTGTGCCAGGTACGTCGCGCACGCTCAGAGTCCCGTTGTTCGCCTCTACGCTGCGCCGCGCAATGGATAGCCCCAGCCCAAGGCCAGTTCGGTCTTTCGCGCTTTGCGTAAACGGCAGAAACATCCGTTCCGCGTCGCCAGGCGGAAGACCGCCGCACTCGTCGCTCACGTCGATCAGGATGCGATCCGACACGGCATACGTGTCGAGCGTCACCTCGCCGTGGAGATGCGTAAACTTGAAGGCGTTCTGCAGCAGGTTGGCCAACGCTGAGTAAAGCTGGTCGCGATCTCCAATGATAGCTAGTCTCGGGTCCACTGCGGACACCGTCAATACGCATCCACGAACCTGAGCCGCGAGATCCGCAGCTTGTTTGACTTCCGCAATGAGCTCGGCAACCGGAATCATTCTGGATTGCGCCGTAATGCCCGTTGCTTCCCGGACATCTTCCAGCGATTGCGCGATCAGATCGCGCAGCCCGTCAAGGCTTCGCTCGAGCACGGCCCCCGTTGCCCCTGACAGACTTAAGCTTCCGGTTTTGGCGGCGGTAAACGCGAGCGTGGCAGTGTGCAGCAGGTTGCGGAGTTCATGGGCGAAAAATCCGAGGCGTTCGTGCAGCTCGACGGCCTGTCGGTCTGCCATGACAAAATCCCGCTGGTAGCTGAATTCGGTTACCGCATCGGCAATCGCGTTGTCCAGACAGCGATTGAGGGTGCGAAATTCGTCGATCTGAAACGGCGCATCGCGCTCATACGCAAGGTCGGTGATGGCCTGACACATGTCGCCATAGTCATGGACGACCTGATCGACCGAAAACCCGAGCGCCAAAAGGGCCCGTCCATGTTCGGCAGCAGTTGCGCCAATCTCCGATAACGACGGCCCGCCGCCCGAAGGCCCCGAAATGCGGCGGCTACCCATCGGCTTCGACGTTTGTTCCATGCGCAGCGTTCTGATGAGCTGATCCAGGAACATCGGCACACCGTTCCGGAGCTGCTGGGCGGTTGCTGCCCGAGCGGGCCGCTGCGCGACCTTGGCCCGGCACCGCTCGATGAGTTCGTCGCGATTGTTGGCCAGGAAAACATGCATCATGATGGATCCCTTGACGTCGGTCTGCTGCACTTCGCTGGCGGCCAGCTATCGCGGCCACACGCCGCCGGCAGCCATGCGGTCTCTTTCGTCTCGGAATCTCGGGGCGAAATATTTCTGCGCCGGAGTCGGCGCGATGGTCCGTTTTCCGGCAATGGTTACCGTCCGCACTTTCGCGTAGATACATCTTACTCGCTTCATGTATTCCTGCGGGGCGCCATCACCGAGCGGCTTTCAGCGGAGCAGCCATCGGTTGCCACGTTTCGCGATTGGCTGTTGGCACAGCCGTAAGCTTGCGCGATCAGTGGTCAGAGACGGTATACGCGCGCAGCGTTGTCATGGAACAGCGCGGCACGCTCGGCCGCAGAGAAGTCGCGCGTAATCGCCTTGAAGGCATTGAACAGCTCGTCATAACTGCTGAACAGCTTGTCCACCGGGAAGTTGGACGCAAACATGCAGCGCTCGACGCCGAATGCCTCGATCGCATCGAGCACGAACGGGCGAATGGAATCCACGGTCCAATTCCAATCGCCCATGCCTAACCCCGAAATCTTGCAAGAGACGTTCGGCGCCGACGCCAGCATCTTCATCGCCTTCTTCCACGCTTCGATTTCGTCTCGCTCGCGATCTACCGGCATGCCAGTGTGATTCAGCACGATCGGCGTATCGGGAAAATCGCGTGCGAGCGCCGTCGCTTCTTCCATTTGGGTGTAATACAACTGTAGGTCGAAAGAAAGCCCGTACTGCCTGAGCAAGCCGTATCCGCGGCGCCACTGGCTGTCGCTCATCAAATGCGGGCTATCGATGAAGGTCTTGACCGGGTCGCGATGAAAATTCAAGCATTGGCGGATACCTCGGATGTTCTCGAACGCGCAGTGCGCCGCGATGACCGACTCGACGTCCGGCGAAGCGAGGTCGGCGAAGCCGACGATCCCGTGCGGGTATCCGTATCGGTCGGCGACGCTCTGCAACCAGCGCGTTTCGGCCACCGGGTCGTTATGGTCGTACTCCACCTGGAGATGTACGCTCTTCACGACATTCTGATTCCGGATATCGGCGAGAAAATCTTCGATCAGGTAGTCCCGGCGGATTGCCGAGTAGTCGCCGAAAACACGTTTGAGCATCGGTCCCTGCAGCCAGGGATAGTTGCCAGTTTTGAGGTCGTAGAGATGATGATGCGGATCGATGATGGGCAGATCGTCCATGGCGCATTCCGATGTGAAGAATCGTTGAAAGCATTTCGCCCGCCCTGCATCGGCCGGCAGGCGATCGAGCTTCGAAGCCTAATAGTTTCCCGCGGACGGTGGGTACACACGTTTCACCGTCGCTCGAACATCGGGATCGTCGATCGTCTCGCGCGTGACGAGCGGCTCCTTCAGCGCGAGGTCCTGCGTCGTCGGTTTGTGGTTGAGCGCATTGAATACCTGAGAGGTTGCGTCGATGCCCTGGCCCACCGCCTCCTGCAGGAAGATTCCCTGGATGGCGCCATCGCGCAGCAGGCGGATCGTGGTCGGACTGCCGTCCGCGGTCACCACGGCGACCTTGCCCGTCAAACCGCGGGTTTGCAAGGCCTTTGCCGCACCGGTCGCCGCTTCGTCGTACATCCCGTAGATCGCTTTGACGTCAGGATGCGCGGTCAGAATATCGTTGGCCTGGGCCACCGCCTCGTTGACGGTGAGGCCGTGCGTTTCGAGCACTTGTACGAGTTCGCATCCGTCGGCCTTGAACGAGAGCTGCGCACCTTTCATGTATTTCTGCGCGTTCTCGCGGTCCTGCGGCAACGAGAGCATGGCGATTTTGTTGCCGCCTCGCTCCTTTGCGAGCTTGCATACATAAGCCCCCTCCGCCTTGCCGGTCTCGAAGTTGTTCGCGGTGACGGCCGACGTATAGTCGGTCTGTCCTGACTCCGGTCCGATACCGGCAAACGCCACCGGCACCGATCGAGACTTGAGCAGGCGCAGCACGGGCGGCGTACTGGTGGAACTGACCGGGCCCATCACGATCGCACTGACGCCGCGCGTCAAAGCAGTGCGTACATTGTCCATCTGTTTCGCGGGCGAGTTTTCCGAGGTGAACTCGACGTAGTTCATGCCGAGCTCCTGCGCGCGCTGCTTCACGCCATATGCGACCCATTGCCAATACGAAATATCGAGCGACGGTGCAATATAGGCAACTGTCGGCTTGCTTTGCGCAATGGCCGAGTACGGCCAGGCGGATGCCAAGGCAATCGATGCAGCCAGCATCAGGCGATTGACGAACCGAGGGGCGCGGTCCGCCATTTTCGAATTCCAGTCGGGTTTATACATCATGTCTCCTTCGATTAATACTGTTGGGCTTAGCGCCGGGCTTTGGTCACCCGGTCGACGAGGACTGCAACGAGAATCACGATTCCAGTGACGGTGCCCTGCCAAAAGCTGTTGACGCCGATCAGATTGGCGCCGTTCTGGATGATCGTGATCATCAACGAGCCCAGCAACGCGCCGATCGCCGAGCCCGTTCCGCCGAAAAGGCTCGCTCCGCCGATCACGACCGCAGCGATCGCTTGCAGCATGAGGCTCGATCCCGCCGTCGCCTCGGCGTTGCTGATGTATGAAATGCTGACGATGCCGGCGCATGACGCGAGCAAGCCAGAGAGCAGATAGGCGCAAAGACGCACGCGTTTGACGGGAATGCCGATCGCACGTGCGGACGAGCTGCTGCTGCCGATTGCATAGAGCCAGCGGCCCGCAACGAGCTTGTTCAATCCCAGTTCGATGAGCGCCAGTAGCAGCACGCACCACAGCGCGTAGTTCGGCATGCCTGGAATCAGCGTTCCCGAATTCAGGAGCCAGTAGTTGGGATCGGTGATCGGCAACGAATGGCCGTCGGTGACGATGAACGACAAGCTGCCCGCAATCGCATAGGTGCTCAGCGTCACGACGAATGGAGCAAGGCCGACGAACGTGACCAGCGCACCATTGACGAGACCCACGGCCACGCCAACGCCGAGACCGGCGAGACTGCTGAGGACCGCGCCGTACCCGTGCGCCATGGCCAGCCCCGTGACCATCCCGGTCAACGAGAAGACCGACCCCACGGAAAGGTCGATGCCGCCTGTGATGATCACGAGCAGCACACCGAACGACATGATCGCGAGCGGCGCAGCGGCTTGTGTAACGTTTGCGAGGTTTCCGACGGACAGCGCCGCGGGAACGACCGTGCCGACCGCCAGTTCGATGATCACGATCGCAATCGCTATCGCGATTTCCGTCCGGTAGCTGGAAAGCATCCATCGCTTGGCTTTCGAAGGCGATTCGCGCTCGCTCACGATCGCTTGTGGCAGGGTCTTCATCAATGTCTCCGGATTGGAAATGCCATGTTTACGGTTCGATCTCATGCGGCCATGCCGGTGGCGTCGGCGAGCGTCGATTCATCGATCTCGGCGCGTGGAAGTACCCTCGTCGGCTCTCCGCCGAGATCGAATGCAAGTACTGCGTCGCAAAGCTCGACGAGCTCCCAATACTCGGTCGACCACCATACGATGGCGCAGCCGCGTTCGGCCAATTGACGGACCAGCCCGTAGATCTCGCGCTTGGTGCGGATGTCCACGCCACGGGTCGGCTCTTCGAGAACCAGGAGTTGCGGATCGAGCGCGAGCCAGCGGGCGACGAGCAGCTTTTGCTGCGTGCCGCCGCTCAGGGTGGCGGGAAGATCCGAAAGGGAGCCCACGCGGATATCCAACGTTTCGAGAAGCCAGGCAGCGCGAGCCGCCTCCGCTCGCCGCGCTACGTATCGGCGGCGCACCACGCGCTCCGCTGCGCTCAAATTGTCGAGGATGGACAGGCTATGCAAAATCCCCTTCTCGGCACGGTCGCCCGAAATGAAGCCGACGCCATCGCGCGCGGCCGCAGCGGTAGTTGCATATCGCAGCGGCTTTCCACCGCGCGACAATTCCCATTCGCCTCGAGCGGCAAGGCCTGTCAATGTTTCGATCAATCCTGACGGGCCGGTCGGCGCACCGGCCAGACCGAGGATCATGCCGGGCTTCACGTCGACATGGATACCCGCCCTTCTTACGCTGAGCTTCGGTAGATCGGCGCGCTCACTTGCCGGCGTCCGGCGCGCACCTGAACGGGTATACGACCCCAGTGCGCCGGCGGTTTGCGCTTGGTCGTCCATTGCGGCGCACTGGCCCATGTACTCGACGATTTCACGATCGCTGATCGACTCGATCCGGGCACGGTCGACGGCCGTCTTGCCATCGCGGATGATCGTGCAAACATCGGCGACTTGCCGGATCTCTCGCATGCGGTGCGAGACGAACAACACAGCGAGGCCGGTGTCGGCAACGAGGCGACGCACAACCGCAAAGAGCCGCGTCGTCTCCGCAGCGGTCAAGTTCGCCGTGGGTTCGTCAAGCAGCAGCAGCTTCGCGCCCGAGCCCAGCGCGCGCGCTATTTCCACGAGTTGGCGCTCGTGCAGCGTCAACTCGCCGACGAGACGGCCGACCGACCGATCGGCGAATTGCGGATCGATGAGCGATAAGGCGTCCACCGCCGTCGCCCTCGCCAAGCGGCTGCTATACGTTTGCACGCCGCGTCGCAGGCGCGGCATCGCAATGTTTTCCGCGACGGAAAGATGCGGCAACAAGGCCAGTTCCTGATTGACGACCGCAATCGCGCCCGGATCGATATCCGATGCGATCGATGTTCCGATGGCTTTGCCTTCGAACTCGATCGCGCCGTCATCGCGTTCATATTGGCCCGAGACGATCTTGATGAAGGTCGACTTGCCGGCGCCGTTACCACCGAGGAATGCATGGACCTCGCCGCGCGCTATCGACAAATCGAAACCGCGCAGGACGTTCGTCGGTCCGAAGCGCTTCGCGATCGAACGTGCGGACAGCAGGTATTCCGGCATGCGTGTCTCCGTGACTTCTATTGTTTTCGCAGTCATGCATCCTGCCGTCCCTCGAGCGCGCTATATTCGTCGTAACTGCCGATTCGGTGCGGTCGACTTCCGGGGATTGCGAGGCTGCATGAATTGATGCGATTTGTCGGCAGCATGGCAGTGCCCATGCGGCCCGGACAAGGCGGTTTCATTCAACTGCGATTGAAAAAAATTTGACTATGCGTATCCCACCTCTGAAGGCCATCCTCGCCTTCGAAAGCGTCGCTCGCACGGGCAGCGTGAATCGCGCCGCCGAAGAGCTCGGATTGACCGCGTCGGCCGTCAGCCATCAGATCGGCAACCTCGAATCGATCATCGGCCGCGACCTGTTCGTCAGGTCAGGGCGAGGCCTGGTATTGACCCCTACGGGCAAACGCTATCTGTCCGACGTCACCGGCTCGCTCGCCGATTTGAGCCGCGCCACGGAACGGGCATCGAACGTCAAGGGGGTCGAGATATTACGCGTGCATTCGAGCCCCAGCTTCGGGCTGATGTGGCTGCTGCCCCGCCTAGCATCGTTCCAGGAAGCCAACGGCGATATTCAGCTCAATCTCGCGTGCTCGTATGAGAACGTCTCGTTCTCGAACGGCTACTACGATGTCGACATCCGGCATGGTTACGGCAATTGGACCAACCTCGAAATCAAGACATTGCGCGGGGAATTCATCGCGCCGCTGGCGTCGCCCCGATATCTCGAACAGCATCCGGTCTCCACGCCGGACGATCTTTTGAAGTGCAGACTGATCTATTCCGAAACGCCGCTCGTGCAATGGAATCAATGGTTCGGGAGAACCGGCGTTTCAGCGGCGCACAAGACTTTCGACTTTTCGTATGACCGTTCGTACATGTCTCTCGAGACCGCCGCGATGGGTCTCGGCATCGCGCTCGAATCGCTGATGCTTGCGTCGGTGCGAATCAGGGAAGGCGCACTCGTGCCGGTATTCGACGATAGCTTCGCCGTCGAGGTCGGCGCGCATCATCTCGTCTATCCCGCGCAGAATGCGGATCTGCCGCGCGTCGAACGGTTCCTGACGTGGATGGAAGCCGAGCGTACCGCCGATCGCGGCACGCGCCGCACGTCCCCGTAACAGCGCGTACTGTCCCCTTCGTGCTGCCCACGCGATGACGATCCATCATGACGTATGACGCTTGACGCGGCGCACCATCGCCCCGCCTGAATATTTCTCAATCGATGTTGAGCGATACCGCGTTGATGCGAGCGGCGCCAGCCCCGACACTCGAGCCACTAACCAATCGGAGACAAACGATGTTGCTCGAGAACAAGATCGTCATGGTGACCGGCGCGGCCTCTCCGCGCGGCATCGGCAAAGCCACTGCGCGCGTGCTCGCGGCGCAAGGGGCACATATCGTCATACTGGATCTGCGCGAGGAAGATGCCAAATCCGCGGCGCGCGAACTCGGTGACGGACATCTCGGCCTGGCATGCGATGTGACGGACAAGGCGGCGTGCGTATCGGCCGCGCGTGCGACGCTCGAACATTACGGCCGGATCGACGGGCTCGTGAACAACGCGGGCATCACGCAGCCGGTACGCACGCTCGATATCTCGTCCGAGAACTTCGACGCAATCGTGGACGTCAATCTGCGCGGCACGCTCTACATGTCGCAGGCCGTGATCCCCGCAATGAAGGAACAAGGCGGCGGCAGCATCGTCTGCATGTCGTCCGTGTCCGCGCAACGCGGCGGCGGCATCTTTGGCGGCCCTCACTACAGCGCAGCCAAAGCGGGCGTGCTCGGTCTCGCCAAAGCGATGGCCCGCGAATTTGGTGGGGACCGCATTCGCGTCAATTCGATCACGCCGGGCCTCATACAAACCGACATAACAGGCGACAAGCTCACGCCCGACATGCGCGCGGAAATCATCAAGGGCATTCCGTTGGGCCGGCTCGGCGACGCTGCGGATGTCGCCAATGCGTGCCTTTTTCTGATCAGCGACCTGTCGAGCTACTTGACCGGCATCACGCTCGATGTGAACGGCGGCATGCTGATTCACTGAGCCAAGCCTATATCGAACCGCCGACATCCGGATGAACCGGAGCCATGGCAGGAGACAGAACATGAGAATGAAGTACACCGACGCGTCCGTCACGGACGGCATAGCGCCGCGTTACGACGCGCGAGATTTCGAAGCGAAGACCTACGCGAAAGTGGGTCGTCGCCTGATACCGTTCCTGATGCTGTGTTATCTCGGCGCGTACCTGGATCGCGTCAATGTAGGGTTCGCCAAACTGCAGATGCTCAACGAGCTCCGCTTCAGCGAAACGATCTACGGCATGGGCGCGGGGATCTTCTTCCTCGGATACTTTCTATTCGAGGTGCCGAGCAATCTGATCCTTCACCGCGTCGGTGCCCGCAAATGGCTCGCGCGCATCATGCTGACCTGGGCGGTCATTTCCGCGAGCTTCGTCTTCGTTAAGTCGCCCGCGGCGTTCTACGGGCTCCGGTTCCTGCTCGGCGTTGCAGAAGCGGGGTTCGCACCCGGCGTCATTCTCTATATGACGTACTGGTTCCCCTCCGAGCGGCGGGCGAAGGCACTGTCGTTGTTCTTCATGGCGATCCCGCTGGCCGGCATTCTCGGCGGCCCGATTTCGGGCTGGATCCTGCATTCGTTGCAGGGCTCGCTTGCGATGTCCGGCTGGAAATGGCTGTTCCTGCTCGAGGCACTGCCGTCGCTCGTGCTCGGGATCGCGATCCTCTTCTATCTCGACGATGGTATCCAGCAAGCGAAGTGGCTGACCGACACGGAAAAGGCCGTGCTCGCTCGCAACGTATCGAGCGATAACGCGCAAAAAGTCGCCCACCTCTCGATCCGTGCATTCGTTCGCGATCGCCGCTTGTGGCTCATGGCCGCGATCTACTTCTGCGTCGTGCTCGGTCAGTACGGGCTCACGTTCTGGCTGCCGACCATCATTCGTAAAGCCGGCGTGGCCGATCCGCTGTGGGTGGGACTCTTCACCGCGGTCCCTTACCTTTGCGCGATCGTCGCGTTGCCGTTGATCGGCGCCAGCGCGGACCGTTTCAGAGAACGCCGCTTTCACCTCGCCGTCCCAATGCTGATCGCGGCGGCCGGCTTCGCGTCGCTGCCGCTGCTCGGCAGTGTGGGCGCGTCGATCGTCTGCCTGTGCGTTGCATCCGCGGGCATTCTCGCGGCGTCGTCCCAATTCTGGTCGTTGCCCACCGCGATGCTGGGCGGCGTATCCGCCGCCGCGGGGATTGCCGCGGTCAACTGCTTTGCCAATCTCGCGGGCTTCTTTTCGCCTGCGATCGTAGGCTGGCTCAACGATTTGACAGGCAAGTCCACGGCTGGTCTCGTTTTCATTTCGCTGGCCGTGACGCTCGGCGCCTTGCTGGTTTTCCTCGTGCCCCGATCCGTCAATCGCTGAGCCATCTTGTCATTTCATCGGCTGATCACAGGAGAGAACATGAGCAGTCAAATTACACCGGAGGCCGTGCCGCTCGCGGAACGCGCCTGGCGGATCCGCAGAAATGCGCTGTTGATGGGCGAGGTCCAAGGTCAAGGCTACATCGGCCAGGCACTGGATATCGCCGATGTCCTCGCAGTCGCCTACTTCGGCGCGATGCGCTACCGCGCCGACGATCCCGATTGGGAAGGACGAGACCGCTTCCTGCTCTCCAACGGGCACTATGCGATCGCGCTCTACGCTGCGCTTTTCGAAGCCGGCATCTTGCCCGCTCATGAGCTCGAGAGCTACGGAAGCGACGACAGCCGCCTGCCGATGTCGGGAATGGCGAGCTATACACCCGGCATGGAAATGTCGGGCGGCTCGCTCGGACAAGGCCTGACGATTGCGGTCGGACGCTGCCTCGGGTTGAAGCGCAAGGGTTCGGATGCCGTCGTCTATACGCTTTTCTCGGATGGCGAACTCGATGAAGGCGCGATCTGGGAAGGCATCATGTCCGCCGCGCATTGGAAGCTCGACAACCTGATCGCGATCGTCGACGTCAACAACCAGCAGGCAGACGGCCCGTCCACGCAGATCATGGCATTCGAGCCGCTCGTCGACAAACTCGAGGCGTTCGGTTGGTACGTGCAACGAATCGACGGTAACGACATCGACGCCGTGAAGCGCGCATTCGACAATGCCCGCGCGCATGCCGAACCGCAACCGCGCATCATCGTCTGCGATACGCGCATGGGGTGCGGCGTGCCGTTTCTCGAGCAACGGGAGAAGAACCATTTCATTCGCGTCGACGAGCATGAGTGGAAGCTCGCGCTTCAGGCACTCGACGCAGGGAGAAAAGCATGAACACCGTGGCAGACAAGCCGCGTCTGAAGACGTCGGCGATGATTGCGTCCATCGCGGGCGAGGGACAGGTGACGCGCTCGGCGCCGTTCGGGCATGCGCTCGTCGAACTGGCGCGCGACAAGGCGAATGTGATCGGTATGACGGCCGATCTCGGCAAATACACCGATCTGCACCTCTTCGCCAAGGCGTTTCCCGAGCGCTATTACCAAATTGGGATGGCGGAACAGTTGCTGATGGGGGCGGCCGCGGGGTTCGCGCACGAAGGCGCACAGCCGTTCGTGACGACGTATGCCGTCTTCGCGACGCGCCGCGCCTACGACTTCATCCATCAGACGATCGCCGAGGACAACCTCGATGTGAAGCTGGTCTGCGCCCTGCCGGGTTTGACCACGGGCTACGGTCCGAGTCATCAGGCGGCCGAAGATCTCGCGCTCATGCGCGCGATGCCCAATATGACGGTCATCGATCCTTGCGACGCGTTGGATATCGAGCAAATGGTGCCCGCGATCGCCGCGCATAAGGGGCCTGTCTATGCGCGTCTGCTACGAGGCAACGTGCCGGCCGTGCTCGACGAATACGGTTACCGGTTCGAGCTCGGCAAGGCGAAAATGCTCCGCGACGGCAACGATGTGCTGCTGATCGCCTCCGGCATTCTGACGATGCGCTCGCTCGAGGTCGCTCGCGCACTCGAGAAGGACAACATCGGTGCCGCCGTGCTGCATGTGCCGACCATCAAGCCGCTCGACACCGAGACCATCGTGCGGGAAGCCCGGCGCAGTGGACGCATGGTTGTCGTGGCTGAGAACCATACCGTCGTCGGTGGACTTGGGGAAGCGGTGGCGGCGGAACTGATGCGAGCCGGCGTATCGTGCCCATTCCGGCAGATCGCGCTTCCGGACGCGTTCCTCGATGCCGGGGCGCTGCCAACGCTGCATGACCGCTACGGGATATCGACGAACGTCATGGTTGAACGCATCAAGGGTTGGTTGAAATGATGTAAGCCCATACCGTGTTCAGACACCGCTCCGGCTTCGCGGCAATGCGGCCCGAACACGGTTCGAAAGCACCTTCATCGGCTGCTGCCGATAAATGCAGCGACTGCTCCTGTCAGCGCGATGCCAGTCAATTCCTCCGGGGACGCCAGTTGCGCGGCGACGATCTCACGGTTATCGAGCCGCAGCGCGGGTAGGCGATCGAGGTGCAGTTCAAAAAAATGCACGTGGTCTATTCGCCCGTCCCACGTACCGCGGACGGTGCCCGCGGGCGACAATGCGTCCACCGAGAGGCCCAGCTCCTCCTGCATTTCGCGCCGCGCCGCCGCGTCGGGCGCCTCGCCTGGGTCGAGACTGCCGCCGGGAAAGCCCCACTCGGCCCGGTACGATGGCTTCACGAGCAGGAGCGCCCTGCCGACGTAGACCGCTACGAGCGCCCCCTCGTGATGAGGCCGTCGAACGTGCCACCAGATACGAGCCAGCCGGAATCCGAGGCGAAGCACCACGCGCCAGACAGCATCGACGACCCGGGTCGATCGCGTTCGCTCGAGGCTCGGCATCAGGTTTCTCTTTTTTCCATTGGTCGATCACTCTCACGGGACGGCTGGCGAATGATGAATGATATGTGGAGCCGGATAGCGGTTGCAATTCAAGCGTTCACATAGTCGCGACAAATGCTTCGCCGGCCGAAAGCCGATTGACGCCTTCTTGAAGCGGCTGACCGTCTCGGCCGGCAAGCGTGGATAGCAACACGACACCACCGTGTGCGGATACCGTGGCATCTTCGCGGCCCATATTCAACGCGATCAAGAGCCGCTCATCGCCGAGGCACCGTTCGTAAGTCAGCACGTCGCCCTGTGCAGCCACGTTCGCTATCGTGCCCCGCACGAGCGCGGCGTGGCTGCGTCGCAACTCGAGCAGGCGACGATAGAGCGACAACAGGCTCGACGCGTCGCCCTCTTGCGCTCGAACACTCGTCGTCGTGCCGACCGGCAACCAGGGCCGACCGGTCGTAAAGCCGCCGTTCGGCAGCGAACCGTCCCACTGCATCGGCGTACGCTCCGGATCTCGCCCCTGCCCGATTCCGGGTTGCCGCAGCTCCGCCGGATCACGAATCGCATCGGCCGGAATACGACCGTCGGTCATGCCGATTTCATCACCGTAATACAGTGTCGGGGTGCCGCGCAGTGTCAGCAGCAACACGGCCGCCACGCGCGCCTGCTCCGCACCGATGCGCGATGCGATACGGGGATTGTCGTGGTTGCCGAGCACCCAGTTCGGCCAGGCATGTTCGGGCAACGCGCTGTTGTAATTCCGTATCGAGCGGGCGATATCACCCGCGCGCCACGCCGCGTTGAGCAACTGAAAGTTGAACGGCATATCGGCACCGTCGCCGTTCGGCCCGTAATACGTCATCAGTTGAGCAATGGGCAGATAGATTTCGCCAATCAACACCTTCTGGCCATATTCGCTGAGCGTGGCACGCATCGAGCGCACGATGTCGTGCACTTCCGGCTGATCCTCGGTGTAAGTCTGCAATAGCCGGTGATGTTCGGGCTCACCGGGCCGGTAGCCGGGGTTCGGCGGATTGTCGCGAAACTGGGCGTCCTTGATCAGCAACCAAAGTACATCGACACGGAAACCGTCCACGCCGCGATCGAGCCAGAAACGCAGCACGTCGTCCATGGCGCGGCGCACTTCCGGATTGCGCCAATTCAGATCGGGCTGCTCGCGCAAAAACGCGTGATAGTAGTACTGTCCTGTCGATTCGTCCCACTCCCACGCCGAGCCGCCCATTCTGCTCAACCAGTTGTTTGGCGGCCCTCCGTCGGGTGCCGGATCGCGCCAAAGGTACCAGCCGCGCTTCGGATTATCGCGCGACGAGCGGCTCAGCACGAACCAGGGATGCTGGTTCGAGGTGTGATTCGGCACGAAGTCGAGCAGGACCTCGAGACCGAGACGATGGGCGTGGTCCACCAATTGCTGGAACTCGGCAAGCGTGCCGAACATGGGGTCGATATCGCAGTAATTGGCGACGTCGTAACCGAAGTCGGCCATAGGAGACGGATAGATAGGCGAAATCCACACAGCATCGGCCCCGAGCGCGGTGATATATCCCAAGCGCGCGGCGATGCCCGGCAGATCGCCTATGCCGTCGCCGTTGCTGTCTTGAAACGAGCGCGGATAAATCTGGTAAATGACACCACGTTGCCACCATTTCAGCTCCGACATAGCCGTTCCTCTCAACGATTCATCGTTTCGACGCCCCGCATGTTCAACGACCTCTGGTATAAAAATGCCATCATCTATTGCCTTTCGGTAGGCCGGTTCCTCGACGCCAATGGCGACGGCATCGGCGACTTCCAGGGTCTCATGCGGCGGCTCGATTACCTGCAGGGGCTGGGCGTGACGACGATCTGGCTGATGCCGTTTCAGCCGTCGCCGGGACGCGATAACGGGTACGACATCACGGACTATTACAACGTCGATCCGAAATACGGCACGCTCGGCGACTTCTCCGAATTCACGCATGCATGCGACGAGCGGGGCTTGCGCGTCATCATCGATCTAGTGGTGAACCACACGTCCGACCAGCATCCCTGGTTCCAGTCAGCACGTAGCGATCCCGGTTCGCGCTATCGCGACTGGTACGTGTGGTCCGACAAGAAGCCCCCCAATGCGAAAGGCGGCGTGGTGTTCCCCGGCGTGCAAAAATCGACGTGGAGTTTCGACAAGCAGGCGAAGCGCTGGTATTTCCACCGCTTCTACGATTTTCAACCGGACCTGAATACGTCCAATCCCTGGGTTCACGCCGAGCTGCTGAAAATCATGGGCTTCTGGGTTCAGCTTGGCGTATCGGGCTTTCGGATGGATGCCGTGCCGTTCGTGATTGCCGAGAAGGGTGCCGCGGTGCGCGAACATATCGAGCAATACGGGATGTTGCGCGCCTTTCGAGAATTTTTGCAATGGCGCGAGGGCAACGCAATCATTCTCGCGGAGGCGAATGTCCTGCCCGACACGGATTTCCAGTATTTCGGCGATGCGGGCGAGCGCTTGCCCATGATGTTCAATTTTCAACTGAACCAGAATACGTTTTACACCCTTGCGACGGGCGACACCAAACCGCTCAAGAAGGCACTTATCGCAACGAAGCCGCGCCCCGCGAGTGCGCAATGGGGCGTATTCCTGCGCAATCACGACGAGCTCGACCTGGGCCGGCTGCCACCTGAAATGCGCGATGCGGTGTTCGCCGCATTCGGCCCGGAACCGGACATGCAGTTGTACCAGCGCGGCATTCGCCGCCGGCTCGCGCCGATGCTGTCGGGCGATAGGCGCCGGCTCGAACTCGCCTACAGTCTGATGCTGACTTTGCCGGGCACACCGGTGATCCGTTACGGCGACGAGATCGGCATGGGCGACGACCTGAGCCGGCCCGAGCGCGAAAGCATGCGTACGCCGATGCAATGGTCGGTCGAGCCCCAAGGCGGCTTCACGAAACATCCTAAGCCGCCTGTGCCGGTCATTTCAGGCGGACCTTATGGTTTCGAGCGCATCAATGTGGCGCAGCAGCGCCGCGACCCCGAGTCGTTTCTGAACTGGACGGAACGGATGATCCGCATGCGCCGCGAAATGCCCGAAATCGGCTGGGGCGATTTCGAGGTGCTGCGCACATCGCGAAACGATGTGCTTGCGCTGCGCTATGACTGGCGCAACAACTCGGTCCTATGCCTGCATAACTTCACCGCCGAGGCGTGCACCGTGAGATTTCGCTCCGGCTGCGACCGGCCCGACGACGACCGGCTGATCAACCTTCTGTCCGATGACCACAGCCAGGCGGGCGACGACGGCCGACATGCGGTCGTGCTCGAGCCTTACGGGTACCGGTGGTACCGGGTCGGCGGACTCGATTACCTGCTCAGGCGTACCGAGGTCTAGCGGCGCTCGAGTGTCGCTCGCGAGGAAAATGCAAAGCAGAAATCGTTGGTTGGACCTCATGTAGCCGCTCGTTAGACTCGACTCATCTTGTCATAACGAGTCGGAACGCAGATGAACACGCATGTACTCGAATACGACATTGTCGTGGTTGGCGGCGGCACAGCCGGCCCGATGGCTGCCGTCAAGGCGAAGGAGCGTGACCCCAGCCTGAAGGTCCTGCTACTCGAAAAAGCCAACGTCAAACGCAGCGGCGCCATTTCGATGGGGATGGACGGCTTGAACAATGCCGTCATCCCGGGCCACGCGACACCCGAACAATATACGCGCGAGATCACGATCGCAAACGACGGCATCGTCGATCAGTCGGCCGTCTATGCGTACGCCAAACACAGCTTCAAGACGATCGAAGAACTAGACCGTTGGGGCGTCAAATTCGAAAAGGACGGCAACGGCGATTACGCGGTCAAGAAAGTGCATCACATGGGCTCTTACGTGCTGCCGATGCCGGAAGGTCATGACATCAAGAAGATGCTGTATCGGCAGCTAAAACGCGCTCGCGTCGCGATCACGAACCGCATCGTCGCCACGCGCCTTTTGACGGACGTGCATGGCAACGTCAGTGGCGTTCTGGGCTTCGATTGCCGGACGGCCGATTTCTACGTCGTTCGCGCGAAGGCCGTAATCCTGTCATGCGGCGCGGCGGGACGACTGGGCCTGCCCGCTTCCGGCTATCTGATGGGCACCTACGAGAACCCGACCAACGCGGGCGACGGCTACGCCATGGCGTATCACGCGGGCGCTGCGCTCGCGAACCTCGAATGTTTTCAGATCAATCCGCTGATCAAGGACTACAACGGCCCCGCTTGCGCCTACGTGACGGGGCCGCTCGGCGGCTATACGGCGAACGGCAAGGGCGAAAGGTTCATCGAATGCGACTACTGGAGCGGACAGATGATGTGGGAGTTCTACCAGGAACTCCAAAGCGGCAATGGTCCCGTGTTTCTCAAACTCGACCATCTCGCCGAAGAAACGATCCAGACCATCGAAAAGATTCTGCACACCAACGAACGCCCGAGCCGCGGGCGCTTTCATACGGGGCGCCGAACCGACTATCGGCATCAGCTGGTCGAGATGCACATCTCCGAGATCGGCTTTTGCAGCGGACACAGCGCCTCGGGCGTGTATGTCAACGAACGGGCCGAAACCACGGTTGGCGGCCTTTATGCCGCGGGTGACATGGCCGCCGTGCCGCACAACTACATGCTCGGCGCCTTCACGTACGGCTGGTTCGCGGGGCAGAATGCGGCGGCCTTCGTCGCGGACCGCGAGCATGCCCCGCTCGATCAGCAGCAGATCGATGCCGAGCGCGCACGCGTGTTTGCACCGCTCGAACGCGAACACGGGCTTGCGCCGGCGCAGGTCGAATACAAGCTGCGCCGCATGGTCAACGATTATCTGCAGCCGCCGAAGGTCACCCGCAAGATGGAAATCGGCCTGCAACGCTTCGAGGAAATCGCCGCGGACATCGCGTCGATCAAGGCCACGCATCCGCATGAACTGATGCGCGCGGCCGAAGTGCGCGCGATCCGAGATTGCGCGGAAATGGCCGCGCGCGCGTCGCTGTTTCGCACGGAAAGTCGCTGGGGACTCTATCACCATCGTGTCGACTACCCGCTGCGTGACGACGCGCATTGGTTCTGCCATACACATCTGCGCAAGGACACGCAGGGCCGCATGGTCAGCGAGAAGCGCGCCGTCGAACCCTATATCGTCCCGCTCGACGAGCGGGACATCGGTTCATACCGCAACCTTCGCATCCATGCGGATGAGAAGAGCCAACGGACACATACGGGCGCGTTGGCCGACGCCAGTGCCTGACCGGAGAAAAGTCCCATGTCGTACATCCCGCATGACATCCTTCACCGAAGCACGGCGCCCGTCACGATCGATGAAAGCAAATGCATCGCCGACAAGGGCTGCACAGTCTGCGTCGATGTCTGCCCGCTCGATTTGCTCGCGATAGACGTCAGCAAGGGCAAGGCATATATGCAATTCGACGAATGCTGGTACTGCATGCCGTGCGAACAGGACTGCCCGACCGGCGCGGTCAAGGTCGATATCCCGTACCTGCTGCGCTAGCGAGCCATGAAGAGTCCACTGTCGATCGAGTTCAATGCCGATGCGTTGACGCTGCATTGGAACGGCGGACCGGCACAACAGATTTCGGCGCATGCGCTGCGGATGCAGTGCCCATGCGCCGAGTGCCGACGACTTCGCCTACGCGGAGCAACGCCTGTCGTGCCGCGCGATATCGCCGTTCTGGAGATTCGGTCGGCCGGTTACGGCATGCAGTTGGTATTCAGCGACAATCATGCGCGGGGTATCTTTCCATGGGCCTACGTGGCCGCGTTGTCCCGCTTCGCTCTCAGTTCGATGTGACGTGGGCAAGCTGCGATCACACGCTGCGGCCCCGCGCCTGATTTCACTACCAACCGGATGGAGGAGGCAGGCAATCTCCCAAAACCCTCGTACAAATTGCGTTGGGGTGCAGGCTCTTTAGCTTTTCCCAATCCCTGGTGAGCGTTTCCAGGTTGGAAAGGCCAATCTCCGAATTAACAATTTCGGTCATCATCTCGGGCGTCAATACACCGCGCGTCTGCTGCCCCGTTTCCGATTTGTAGAAATCGGTCAGTGCCTGCAATCCCGCGGCGCCATGGTGGTTCACGATCTCAGAGATCTGATACGGTGTATGGCCCCATCCCTCGAGCGCCTCAGCATGGCTGCGCAGCGCATCCAGCGCCTCGATGCCATGCATGTGAGCAATTACGACGAGCTTTGCGGGCCTGTACGGTAGCGGCCCGTCATCGTTCGCGCGTCTCGCCAGTTCAACCATCAATCGCTCTTTGTGTTCATCGGGCCAGCGCTGCAACTCATTGCTGTACACCCCGACTCCCTTAAGTGCCGCCGCGCCGCAGTTTTTCGCGATCGTGAGCCACTGTTCATGCGTGAATGCGTCGAAATCGAGGTCGCCCGATGCCAGCACGGTTAACGTCGCAAATGCGTCGTTTGGACGCATTTTGATAATGTCGGCAACGTCATCCGTGGAAAATCCATCCGAAACCAAGTCGGACATCATGTCGCTCACGCTTTGCCCAGGGTGGCGGAGTCCGGCTCGCTCCGATTCGAGAGTCGCGATAATCTTGCGCATCTTGCCCTCGCTGACTGACGGCGCCGCGCGATCGGTCGTTCCAAACGATGCGGTCCGAGGCCTATCGGATTCTCCCCGCGGCTGCAAGCCGTCTGTCAGCGGAGATTGCGCGCGAACGACGGGATCGATAGGTCGAGGCGCTTTGCCTCCACCGTCCGCGCCGCCCGGATCCGGCAAACCTCCCGAACCGGCCGGCGTGCTGTCACTGACACCCCTCATCACAAGCCCCTTCCATACAAATATGACGATAACGCGACTATAGGAAATGTCGTGACGACGATCGCAATGCACTGCGAAGCAATCCCCTCCAATGCGCAACGATTGCTTGCCAGGAACCCGCATGTACGCCCTTAGTGCGCAAGCGATTCGCCTTCCACAATGTCCTGTGCACCCGCGCTCGAACACGTCGCCTGCTTGAGCAGCAGGGCCACACAGGCCAGCGCGCCTGCCACGGCAACGATCGCAAATATGCCCGGCAGACTGACCTGCCGCCGCGCCAACTCCGCGACCAGGAACGATCCCGCGATGCCGCCGAAGCGCCCGACGCCAAGCATCCACGCGACACCCGTGCCGCGTCCGGCCGTCGGATAGAACGCAGCCGCGAGAGCGGGCATCGACGCCTGGGCCGTATTCATCAGCACGCCGGCAATGAACACCGCGCACGTCAACAGGCCAATATTGCCGACTGCCAGGCCGATCGCACACACGCTGATCGCAGTGAATGCATAAGCGGCGGCGACGACACGATTGGCATCGAAGCGGTCCATCAGCATGCCGCACAGCACCGTACCCAAGCCGCCGAGCGGAAACAGCGCGGATACGAGCGCAGCGCGCTGCGGGCTCAGTCCCGCTTCCTTGAGCAGAACCGGCATCCAGTTGATCAGTCCGTAGAAGATGACGAGCCCCATGAAGTAGCACAGCCACAACATCACAGTGCCGAGAATGAATGAACGCGACAGAACGATGCGAATGCCGCCGCGTCCCGCTGCCCGGCTGAACGATTCATGCATGACGAAAGCATCGGCAAAGCGCGCGTGCGCACTGATGCGCGCCATCGCGTTGCGAATCTTCTCGACCCGTTGCTGGCGCACCCCCATGTAACGGATCGACTCCGGCAACCTGAACGCAAGCACGATGACGAGCAGCAACGGCACTGCACCGCCGAGCAGCAGAACGCTGCGCCAGCCGAACTGCGGAATCATCCACGCAGCGAGAAATCCACCCACGGCGGCGCCTACGGGGAATCCGCAGAACATCAGGTTGACAATTGTCGCGCGCCGGCCGTCAGGGCAGTATTCGCTCATCAGCGTGACGGCGTTCGGCATCGCGGCACCGAGTCCGACGCCTGTGACGAAACGCAGCGTCGTCAGTGCGGTCAAATTCTGCGCGTACGCCGAAGCGAAACATGCCGCGCCGAATAGCAGTACGGACAACGTGAGCACGAGGCGCCGTCCGCACCTGTCCGACACGGGCCCCGAAAGCAAAGCGCCGCAAGCGAGCCCGAACAACGCGGCACTCAGCACAGGGCCAAGCGCCGCCTTGCCGATATGCCACTCCGACAACAACGAAGGGGCGATAAAACCGATCGCGGCCGTATCGAAGCCATCCATCAGCACGACGACGAAGCACATTGCAAATACGAGCCACTGAAATAGGGAGAAAGGGTGCTCGTTGATGAGCGTTTGTATATCGACAGTCCGGGTCTCTTGCATTGCATCCTCACTGATGGGATTGAATTGCCGGCGTTGCCATGTCAGCGCGTGCTGTTCGGCTCGATGCGATCCGCTAACCCTCATGGCGGTTGGTCGCATGCGCATCGCTGCTCGCGAGCGCTTTCAGATCGAATGCGGGATCGCGTACCGCCTCCGGCGTGACGCGCGCGCCGCTCGCGAGAAGCTTTCGCGCGAACATATGGTGTTGCGGCCGGTTGATGCTATCGACGGCGATCAACGTGTCATCGCGAAAGTAGAACAGCGAGAAACGTCGTTCTTCGACGGAACCGAGCATCGCGTAGTCGGTGAAGCCCGTGTTCACGCCGGCCATCTGCAGCTTCAGGTCGTATTGATCGGACCAAAACCAGGGCAGCGCGCGATACGGCTGCGGCCGCCCGACAATCGTTGCCGCCGCCGTTTTCGCCATGTCGTTTGCGTTCTGCACGGATTCGATTCGGCATGGGCGCGCCCCAGGCGGCGCCCAATGAGGAACGTACGAAGCGCAATCGCCCGCGGCGACGATCGACGGGTCGCTGGTACGAGCGCACGCGTCCACCATGACGCCGTCCGCCACGCTCAGTCCGCAGTCGGCGGCGAGCTCCGCATTTGGAACCACGCCGATACCGACCACTACGAGGTCGCAACCGAGCCGCTGCCGGTCATCGAGTTCAACCGATATGCCCTCACGCGTCTCATGCAGCGCCACCACCTTGCGTCCGAACTCGAATGCGACGCCCTGCTCCGTGTGAGCCCGCAGCATGAAGGCCGACAACCACGGCGACGCGACGCGTGCAAGCAGACGCGGCTGCGTTTCCACCACCGTCACGTCGAGCCCTTGCTGACGCAGTGCCGCCGCCGCTTCGAGACCGATATAGCCGCCTCCGATCACGACCGCGCGCTGCGTCGCGCGCACAGCCTGCGCAAGACGCCTTGCGTCGCGCAGATCGCGCAAGTAATGGACGGCGTCAAGTGTCGCGCCGGGACAGTCGAGCTTGCGCACACGCGCGCCCGTCGTCAGCGCAAGGTGCCGGTACGCAATGCGCGACCCGTCGTGCAGTTCGATCTCTCGACGCGCGCGGTCGATCTCCGTGGCGCGCATCGACGGCATCCATTCGATATTCGCTTCATCGAAAAACGCCTGCGAACGCAGCGGTAAACGCTGCTCCGCAAAGCTGCCCATTAAAAATCCCTTCGATAACGGCGGACGTTGGTAAGGCGCGTCAGGCTCGTCGCCGAGCAGCACGATACGGCCGTCAAAGCCGAGTTCGCGCGCCGACGCGGCGAGCTGCACGCCCGCATACGACGCCCCAATCACCACAAGCGTGCTGTTCATGATGTCACCCTTGCCGCGGCGGAATACGGACGACAAGTCCTTCCATCGCGGCCGTGACGACGAGCTGGCAGCTCAGGCGGCTTTCGGGACGCCGCTCTCCGGCGACGCCATCGAGCAATGCCAGTTCGGAATCATCGGGCAACGGCAAAGCCGCCGTCGACGCGGCATCGATATAAACGTGACATGTTGCGCACGAGAGGCAGCCGCCGCACTCCGCGTCGATGCCGCGCACGTTGCCGTGAATCGCGGCCTCCATCACGCTCGTGCCGGCGGGTACGTCGATCTCGCGGCGATCACCGTCGCGCAGAATATAGGTGACGATAGGCATGACATTTCTCCTCGATGGGAACGCCATCAGAACGTTTCGAAATACTCGCGGTGTTCCCACTCGGTGACTTCCAGATTGAAGCGGTTGATCTCCGCCTCCTTCAGCTTGCAGAAGTAATCGATGAATGCGCTGCCGAATCCTTCGCGCAGCGATTCGTCGGCACGCAGCGCGGCGATCGCATCGCTCAACGTGCGCGGCAACGAATCGGCCTGCGTTTCGTAAGGGGTGTCCGCAGATGCGGGCAGTTCGAGCTTGCGTCCAAGTCCGTCCAGTCCCGAGAGCACCTGCGAGCCGAAGTACAGATATGGATTCGCGGCCGGTTCGCCGACGCGGTTCTCGATGCGCGTCGCAGGATCGTTTTGTCCGCCCAGCACGCGCAGCATTACGCCGCGGTTATCGCAACCCCAGTTCGCGCGATCGGGCGCATTCGAATACGGCCGATAGCGGCGATATCCGTTGATGGTCGGCGTCGACAGTGCGGCGGCCCCTTGCGCGTGCGCGAGCAGGCCTGCGAGATACCGCTGCCCGACTATCGAGAGCGGCGCGTCCGCATTCGCCGGCATGAACGCGTTGCCGCCGTCCGCGCTATGCACGAGAGACTGATGCAGATGCCATCCACTCGACACGACATTCGGGATGCGCGGGCGGCACATGAACGTCGCGTGATAACCGTTACGCTGACAGATCTGCTTGACCGCGCTGCGAAACAGGATCATGTCGTCGGCACTTTTCATGCCCCGGCTCGGCGCGAACGTGAACTCGAACTGACTCGGGCCGTATTCGACTTCGAGCGAGCGCACGGGCAACTCGAGCCCGTCGATGCCGCGCCTGAGCATTTCCATCACGTGATCGACGGCGTCGTAGCGCAGTTCCGTCAGATACTGATAACCATGCGACAGCAGCTCGACATCGGGCGGAATGCCTGGTTGCCCCGAATGCTCGGGCCTCATGTTCGCATCGGTGACCTTGAAGACATGAAACTCGACTTCGAGACCGGACACGAATTCGAACCCTTGATTGCCGAGCTGTTCCAGCGCATGACGAAACAGATGACGCGTGGCGAACGGCACCGGTCTGCCGTTCGGGAAATAGACATCGCAGAGCACCCATCCGGTATGCGGTGCCCACGGCAGAATCCGGAAGGTTTCCGGATCGGCGACCATCAACGTATCGCACGCACCTTGCATTTCAGGCATGTCGAAGCCGCCGCCAGCGGTGAAAACGGGAAACACCGTGCGGTGCGAAGTATCTTTGGCGAGCAGCGTGCTAGTCAGCGTGACACCGCTCTTGAATGCGCTGATCGCCTCGTCGACGACGAGCGTCTTGCCGCGCAGCAGTCCATGCTGATCGGGAAACGAGAAGCGGACCACTTGCACGTCGCTTTTTTTCAGCCGGTCGAGCAGTTCGGCGTATGCGGCATGCTGCGCATCCGTCCACAAACCGTGGTTTTCAATGAAAGACATCGTGCTTCACGCGGCAGTTGAATGGCCGCGCCCTCCATCGTGATTGAGCGGACCGTCCTCAAGCTTTCGGCGCGGGCCACGGTGCGGCATCGCGGCGTTTCGCGTCGGATGCCTTCCAGTAGTCGTCCCAGCCATCGGCAGGGCCAATACCGTCGATCGATGCGGGTCCCGTCAGGTGGGCCGCCTCCTGTTCGTCGATCATCATCAGCGTCTTTTCGCCGGCGCGCGTCTTCTCGATCGCGTCGACGAGCAGACGCCGGTAGGCGATGATCCCCTTGTCGGTCGTGCCCAGATGCTCACGCGTGCGGTCTTGGATCGGCCCCTGCGATTCGACGGCCCACTGGTCGTGGACATTGATGTCGAAGCCCATGCCCGTGTAGGTCTGGGTCTGTTGCTCGTCGATGTCGAAGCCGTAGTGATTGCGTTTGTTCTTGCGCGATGTGTAATCGGGCAGCTCGTACAGCTCGAGCCGTTGCGCGCGCATCTGTGCCTTGTCGGTCGGCGCGCCGAAGCTCGTGAAGATCGCGTACCAGTAACAGTTCTCGTCGTCCACGGGCACATGCCATTGCGTGATCGTCATCTCCGCGCTCATTGGAATCACGAACGCCTGCGGAAACACGACATTGGTCACGCGAACGTGCGTGCGCGTGTCGTCGAGCGGACGCTTCGCGATCAGCCGAAGCCCATAGTCAGCCGGACTGACGAGAATCTCGGGCGACTCGTATTCGCGCAGCACCTTCGTGATCGGCAAGTCCGAATCCGCCGACGCGCCGCGAAACTGCTTGCCGTAGCTGTCGCTCACGTCCTCGTCTTCGAAGAAACGATGCAGGAACGATGCGTGGGCGGGATCGATGCCCACTTCGAGCGCTTGCAGCCAGTTGCATTCGAACAGCCCTTTGAAAGCGAACGTGTATTCGCCCGGCGCGGCGAAGCAATCGAAGTTCGGGAACGCCGGCGGTTCGCCGGTGCCGATGTAGGCGAACAGGATGCCGCTGCGCTCGACCACCGGATACGCGCTTTGGCGCACTTTCTTGCAGAGCGTGCTGCCAATGGGTTCGCCGGGGGTCGACAGACAGCTTCCGTTGACGTCGAAGAGCCAGCCGTGAAACGCGCAGCGCAGACCGCCCGCCTCCAGGCGCCCCGCCGCCAAATCCGCGCCGCGATGCGGGCAGTCGCGATCTAGCATGCCGTAGCGGCCCTGCTCGTCCTTGAAGACGACGAAATCCTGACCCATCAGCCGCACTGCGCGGACCGGGCGCTGCGCGGGCAACTCCTCCACGAGCGCCACCGGTTGCCAGTAGTTGCGCAGAAGCTGGCCGGCTGGCGTGCCTTTGCCGACGCGCGTGATCGTGTCGTTTTGCTGGGAACTCATCATGGCGTGTCTCCGATTGACATGAATTCATGAGGCTGATGTATGCATACAGCACCTCACTTCTTGATGCCGAATCGTAGACTAGAGAATCCATTTTCGCAATCATTGCATACATCTATGCCTTGGTCGGAGGTGGTTTTTCTGTGCAATCGCCGGCCGAAGCTCTACTCAACCAGTTGATTTTTATCTAAAATCTATGTGCGCATAGGATTTTCACCTACATGTCTCGCAAGCACTCTTACTTGAGCCTTCCTTCATCCTGCATACATTGAAGAACATTGAACAAGAAAGCGCCATTTTTTTGATCCCGCTTTCGTCTAACTTGCTCTAAAATCAGTGGCACATGCCTGCCCCTGGGCATCGCCCGGCGGGCCTAGGAGAACGAAATGGAATCTCAGCAAGAACGTGTGTTGGTGTATCTGCGCGACCTGATCCTCAAGGGCGAATTCGCCCCCGGCGAGCGCCTCGGGGAAGTCGCGCTCGCCGAGCGTCTTCAGGCATCGCGCACGCCCGTCCGGCTCGCGCTGACCACGCTCGAGCAGGAAGGCCTCGTCGAACCGTCTCCGGCGGGCGGCTATGTGATGCGGCGCATCACTGCTGCCGAAATCGCAGATGCCATTGCGGTACGCGGGCATCTCGAAGGCATGGCTGCGCGCCTCGTGGCCGAACACGGCGTACCGCGCCAGTTGTCGAATGCGCTGAACGAATGCCTGCGCGCGGGTGACCGGCTGCTCGCGAAGCCCGAGCTCGACCTCGACGACTACGCCACGTACACGGACATGAACAACCGGTTTCACAAGCTGGTCGTCGAAGGCTCGGGCAACGCAGCGCTGATCCGCGCGATCGAAATGAACAACCGTCTACCGTTCGCCGCGGCAAGCGCGATGCTGCCCATGCAATCGGCCATCGACGAAGGCCGACAATGGCTTTTCATGGCGCATCAGCAGCATCACGGCCTCGTGCAAGCGATGGAGCGCGGCGAAGGCACACGCGCGCAGTTGTTGGCCACGGAGCACGTGCAAATCGCGCAACGAAATCTGACCTATGCGCTCGAACGCCCGGAGGTTTATCTGAAACTCGCACCTGCGTTGCAGCTCGTCGCGGAGGCGGTTTTATAAGCGTCCGTCCGGCCAATGCCGGTAGCCTCCACCAAAGCGGCAGTGCAATCGTCAGCATCGACGCGACGGCACCGAGGTCCACCACACGCCAACCGGCCAGGTCGCTGACGCGGCCCTCTCCGAGCGGCAATGGAAAGGCCCGGCAAAAGCGTACGCAGGAGACAAATAGGTTTAGCATGGGCCCTCGTGTGTTCTCGCCCTGCGGCAACCTGAGGTTCATCATGCAACGAACAGTCGAATATCGCGGATTCGAGGTTCACATTGATCTCGTTTCCACATCGACGGATATGTTCGATGTCTGGTTTCGCATCAAAGCACCCATCAATCCTCCGGGTGTGGCAGCGCTCGGCGAGCGCATCAAGATCCGGGGTGGTCCGTTTTCCCGACGCTGGGCCTACCTCGTTGCGGAGATCGCAGGGCAGGCCGCTATCGATGTAATCCTCGGGCCCGCCGAATAGGTGAACACTTCAGGACGACCTACGCTGCGGTCTTGACTGGCGTCAACGCAGCCCCGGCCACGTCATGCCCCGCAATTGCCAGCGCTAGCGGCGGATTCAGACTGTCGACCATCGAACTCGGAATAAGGATCGTCGCACCGCGTTCCTTGGTCGTTTCATAGATGATATTCATCGCCCGCAATTGAAGCGCTCCCGGATGGTTTTCGTAGACTTGCGCCGCTTCGACGAACTTCGCGGCAATCTCGGCTTCCGCGGAACCCGGAATCACGCGCGCCTGCTTTTCGCGTTCGGCCTGCGCTTGCCGCGACATAGCATCCGAAGCCTTCGGCTCGGCGCAAGGCGAGCGTTTTCCGCTCTTTTCACGGCACGACGCTCATAAGATAATAGGATTCCACGCGAAAGGCGGCTTTTGCCTCGTCGTAACGTCGACGCACACGTGCGCCACAGCGGCTCAAGGGGTCGTCAATGCCAGATATTAAGGATCGAAACGCGAACCAGTTGCTGGCGGTGCTACCCGAGGCGGAGTGGGCGCGCCTTGCCCCCCACCTCGTTGACGTGGATATGCCGCTCGGGCAGGTCATCTACGAGTCGGGCGGGCAGCTCGAACACGTCTACTTTCCGACCACGTCGATCGTCTCGCTGCTATACGTGATGGAAGACGGCGCGTCTGCCGAAATCGCGATCGTGGGCAAGGAGGGAATCGTCGGTATCGCGATCTTCATGGGTGGAGAAACCACCCCGAGCCGCGCGATCGTTCAAAGTGCCGGCCACGCATATCGGCTCAGTGCGCGAATTCTGAAAGACGAATTCAGCCGCGGTGGGCCCGTGCAGCGCTTGTTACTTCGCTACACGCAGGCACTTATCACGCAGATGGCACAGACCGCGGTCTGCAACCGGCATCACTCGATCGATCAGCAATTGTGTCGGTGGCTGCTGCTGAGCATCGATCGCCTGTCGTCGAACGAGTTGAAGATGACACAGGAACTCATCGCCAACATGCTTGGCGTGCGCAGATCGGGGGTCACCGAAGCCGCATTGAAACTGCAGAGCGCCGGATTGATCCGCTACAGTCATGGGCACATCGAGGTGCTTGACCGGCCAGGGCTCGAGCGGCATGTCTGCGAATGCTACGCCGTGGTGAAGCGTGAATTCGATCGTCTACTGCCCGATTTGAAGGCGCTGTGACTGTAGCCATGTGCGACGATGAATCGACGGTGCTCAGAATTGCATAAAGCTTCGTCCCGAACCCAGCCATTTTCTCGCGTGCCTTATCCATTGCTTCGGCGTTTTAAATTCAGCTTGCTCAACGTCGCTCTCGATATGTTCGGGCGCCATAGGCATGCCATCGTCCGTCGCATTATCGGCGGCTTCTCTGCGTGTCCTGCTTTCCGCTAGTTCTTCCGGGTTCACTTGGTCGTCGATCATGGTCCACTCCTGCTGTGAGACAAACTGGTTCGCCAGCAAACGGCTGGGGTTATCGGCTCTCGAGTTCATGCACGGTAGCCAACGTGAAAAACGTGGAGCGCGTCATATGACGTTCTTTCGCCGCCGCATCGACTTGCTTCAGCAGACTCTCGAGCAGGCTGAATTGAACGCCGACTGCCCTCGAGGTAACCCGCGCCAAGTCGATGTCGATAAACATCCAGAGCCCTTCTCCGTCGTCCATATCGAGCGCATGCAATTCCGAAGTGCTGCCGGTGGGGACAGGTATGAGTTGTTCGCTGCGGTCGTACATCAACTCGACTATTTCTTGCGCGTTGCGCTTCAGTTCGCCGAACGAATCGCCGCGCACATCGGCGCGGGGAAAATCGGGCAAACTCGCGCGAAAACCACCGTCGCCATCTCGGCGGACGTAAAGTGGATATTCCATGGCCTGCTCCCCTAGAACGGTCGACCAACGAGCATTCATTCGGTGTATCAGAGCTCGGTCGCCTGAACCTTGCCGTCTATGATGTCTTTGCCATATTGCATCGCGAGGACGATGGCGTCGTCCTCGTTGGTGGGGCTCGCTGCGCCGAATAGCGTTCGATAGCGGCCGGCCTGGACCCAGGCGGCCGCACTCGGATCAATTCTCACGACGCACGAGAACTGCCTTGGACCTTTGGCATAGGGATCGCGATGCAGCGGAAATTCCTGATGGGGGTAGGCGCTGAGCACGTACCCTTTGTATTCGACGGTCGGAATGGACATGATGACGTGCTCCTCGAGCGATGCTGACCGTCATTGGACAGGGCCTATCCGGATGCGAAAAAAGGGCGGCCAGGTACATCTGGATCACTTCACAATGCGCTCAATGCCATTGCAAAGCAAACTTATTTTGACGGCAAAAAAAGGGGGAGCCGGCGTCTTGCCGGCTCCCCACCAGGGGGCTAAAGCGCCCAACGGCCCGCTCGTGCAGGGCGTCGTTCCGTGCTTGCGCGGCAAGCCCGCGCATCGCTATGCTCTATGCGACGTCAGATACTGCGTTTCCAGGCCTGCGCACGCCGGCCGCGTGCTCGATAGCTTCCTGCATCATTCCCTGGGAGCGCATCACAAGTTGTCGGACCTGCTCCGCATACGTCTGGGCGTGCTCGAGAAATTGCTGCGGCAGGCCCCCCGCGTCAGTGGATGGCGCTCGTCCGAATGGCATCGATGACAAGACGACTTGTCCTTGCTCCATCATTGCCTTCAAGACGTCGAGATTGAGATGCGTCAGCGTCTGCAAACGCTCGAACGCTTCGTTCTGCAAGCCGAAAATTACCGGTAACGCACGCTGGCCGAAGTCAGCGGATTGCTCAATAGCAGCGATGTTCATTGTATGAATGCTCCCGAATTGACCCGGCACGTGCGTCCAAAGGATTTCGGAGGCGAGCGTCTCGCTAAAGACCAGCAGGTCGGAGCGGCCCAGCACTGTCAATGCTGCGCCGCACCAACGCCCACTCTATACCTTTCCCGGCGGATGTACAGCGGTTCTTCAGCGCTTCCATTTGCGCTATAACGCCCTGAGGTCGGGCAACAGTCGATCGAATTCGCGCTTCACCACCGCATAGCATTCGCAGACACGCTTTTCCAGGCCTGGTCGATCGAGTACCTCGATGTGACCGTAGCTATAGCGGATGAGGCCCGCGTCCTGAAGCTTCATCGCGGCTTCGGTGACGCCGGGCCTGCGCACGCCGAGCATGTTGGCGATCAGTTCCTGAGTCATCTTCAACTCGTTGGACGGCAGCCGGTCGATGCTCAGCAGGAGCCAGCGGCACAATTGCTGATCGATCGAATGATGCCGGTTGCACACCGCGGTCTGCGCCATCTGCGTGATGAGGGCTTGCGTGTACCGCAGCAGTAACCGCTGCGTAGGGCCCGCTCTATGGAATTCCTCCTTCAAGAGGCGTGCCTCGAGCCGGTAGGCCTTGCCCGCGCTCTGCACGACCGCTCGACTCGGCGTGGTTTCCCCTCCCATGAAGAGCGCAATGCCGACCACGCCTTCATTGCCGACGATCGCGATCTCGCCCGACGCCCCGTTCTCCATCACATAGAGCAGCGAGACGATTGCGGTCGACGGGAAATAGACGTGATGGAGGCGGTCGCCGGATTCGTAGACGACCTGTCCCAGCGGCATATCCACCTCCACGATATGCGGACCGATGCGTTCCCACTCGGCTTCCGGCAAAACCGAAAGCAGGTGGTTTCCAAGAGATTGATTTGCGTCTGGCACGGAAGACTCCTGGAGGTTCGACGAGTCGAGATTAACAGGACGTGACGCCGAGCGTCATTGGATGACCGCTGCGAGCGCATTCGAGAATACGACAAAGTGGTGGAACGCAAAAATGACCGCTTCCATCGGACTGTAAACGAATGCTCCAGAGCTTGCGCGCGTCTTCTCTGTACGCTGTCGTACCGCATCCGCAGCTTTCATGGCGTAGCTTCGGATTCGATTCCACGAATTCGTGAGGGGTGTCGCTGTGCGAACGCATTGCGAGCACCAGCAGTCATGTCCAAATTAATCGAACCGCATTGCGCGACGCCGGCAACGCAAGCCGAGTCACCCGAAGCGCCCGGCGTACGGGCATTGGTCCCCATCGCCGCAGGCGTAGCCATCGTCGCCGGCCTTTATTTCGCGCGCGAGGTTCTGATTCCGGTCACAGTCGCTGTTTTATTGAGCTTCCTCATCTCGCCTCTGGTCAATATGCTGGTCCGCGTCAGGCTCGGACATATTGCTTCGGTTCTCGTCGCTGTATTGCTTTCGCTCTCAGTGATCATCCTGCTTGGCGCAGTGATCGCAACCCAGTTGACCAATCTCGCTGTCGGCATTCCTCGGTATCAGGCTACGATAGAAGCGAAGATCGATGCCGCGCGCACCCTCACGTTTTCGAAATTGAACGACCTGACGGGCGCCGTTGGCGAAGCGCTTCAACACGCGACGATCGGTCACCCGCAAACCGTTCGCGAGCCCGAGTCCACCTCCGCGTTGAACGCATCGCCCTCGCCCGCCGCGCTTCCGGTCGAGGTGCGCGAGCCCGTTCCCACCGCCTTCCAGCTTATACGGCGCGTGCTGTCCCCCGTCGTCAGCCCGCTTGAAACGACTTTTATCGTGTTCGTCGTTACCGTTGTCATTTTGCTTCAGCGAGACGATTTGCGGAATCGCGCGATCCGGTTGTTCGGCTCCAGGGATCTGCATCGGACGACGACCGCCATGGACGAGGCCGCGCGCCGCCTCAGCCGGTATTTCCTCGCGCAACTCGGAGTGAATGCCGGCGTGGGCGTCGTGATCGGGACAGGCCTGTTTTTCATTGGCGTCCCCAACCCCGTACTTTGGGGCATTCTGGCCGCGCTGTTGCGCCTCGTGCCCTACGTTGGCATCTGGATATCCGCGCTCCTGGCTATCGCACTTGCCGCAGCAGTCAGTCCCGGATGGTCGATGGCGATCTGGTCGCTGGCACTTTTTTTGACGGTCGAACTGCTGGTCGGTCAAGCCGTCGAACCCTTGTTATATGGCCATAGCACCGGTCTTTCCCCGTTTTCGGTCGTCGTTGCCGCGATTTTCTGGAGTTGGATGTGGGGGCCTGTCGGGCTCATCCTGTCCACGCCGCTGACGCTTTGCGTTCTGGTTCTAGGCCGCCACGTTGCCCGGCTCGAATTTCTCGACGTGCTGCTCGGTGATCAGCCGGCGCTGACTCCGATCGAAAATCTCTACCAGCGAGCGCTCGCGGGCGACCCGGATGAAATACTGGAGCAGGCGGAAATCCTGCTGCGCGACCGAGCGCTCTCCGCCTATTACGACGAGGTCGCGCTCAAGGGATTGCAACTCGCCGCCAACGATGTTGCACGCGGCGGTGTAACAGCCGTACAGCTGACGCGAATCCATGACACGACGAACGATCTCATAGAAGGTCTGGATGGCTTCGCCGATATGGATCCGGCACCGGTGGCGGCCAACGACAGTTCGAGCGCTCTGACGCCCTCGCGCGCCGGACAAAACGTGCCGCTCGAACTGATGCATCCCATCGTACCAACGGACGCGCAAGCTTCAATGGCCGAGCGCGCCGACAATCCCATCGTTTGCATAGCAGGACGGGGCCCGCTCGACGAATTGGCATCGGCCATCCTCGTTCAACTTTTGGGAAAGCACAATCGCGACTGCCGGGTGATCCCGCATGACGCGGTCTCTCGCGTGCGGATCGGCAGCCTCGACCTCACTGCGGCGACGACGATATGCATCTTTTATCTCGACATAGACGGCATCCCGTCACATTTGCGCTACCTGCTGCGGCGCCTGCGGCAGCGCTTGCCGGACACATCGATCGTCGTGGGCCTGTGGCCTGCGGGTGGAACCGATCAGTGGAGCAAAGACCTGCAGAGCGCCATCGGCGCCGACCACTACGCTACTTCAGTTCGGGAGATGATCGATGCACGCCTTACCTCGCGGAATATGCTCAGGGCAATGGATCCCGAGCCTGGAGATGAAAGCCGCATTATGCAGCGGATGCGACCGCCTCCGAGTTGACCGAGCGCCGGAATGACTTGGCGTGCCGGGGTGCCCTTGGCTCATGCATGCGTATTTGCGGTCTCCCTGTCCGCCGCCGTACCGACTGCGTCGCCAATCAGTGCCAACCTCACGCTAGCGGTTTCGGTTTGATTCGAACGGCATGCTCCACCACTTGCGGGCAACGAGCATCGGCAGGCATGTCGCATGAGAATCCAAACAGACTCCGCACGCACTGCGCGATGCGCGGCGACAAACACACCGAAGCGCCAGGCAAAACAAGGCTCATGGAGAAGCATCATGTTAGGAACCGTATTGGTCGTACTACTGGTGCTCCTTTTGATTGGGGCCGCGCCGACGTGGCCGCACAGCCGTTCATGGGGGTACATGCCCAGCGGCGTGCTCGGCGTGCTGTTGCTCATCGTCGTCGTGCTGCTGCTTGTTGGCAGGATATGAGCGGCGAACACCGAACGAAGCTCGTTCACGACTGTTTAAGGCTCTCTGCCTCGCCGGACGACGCCCTCGGCCATGACGCGACATCTACGCCGAGGGTCACGGTCACACTGTGGCGTTGACCGTCGTCCACCAATCGCACCGTTGTCTTGCCGAATTCGAGCACCGTACCGTCCACTTCCATGCTGCTCACGCCTCGGCTGACGCCGCACGGGTTCTCGACAGTGATGTCGTATCGCGCGGCGCCATGGCGGAACACGGCAGTGAAGCCAGGCCAGCCCTTCGGCACACAGGGTTCGATCGACAGCTCCTCGCCGTGCTTGCGGATGCCAAGCAGCCCCTCGATGCCGGCCCGATACATCCATCCCGCCGAACCCGTATACCACGTCCATCCGCCGCGCCCTACATGCGGCGCGACCGAATAAACGTCGGCGGCCAGGACGTACGGTTCCACCTTATAGCGCCTCCCCCCGCTTCGCGTACGCGTGCGATTGATCGGGTTGAGCAGCGCGAACAGCTCCGCAGCGCGATCGCCGTCGCCCAATTGCGCGAAGGCCAGCACCGACCATACGGCGGCATGCGTGTATTGCCCGCCATTTTCCCGAACGCCGGGCGGATAACCCTTGATATACCCCGGTTCGAGAGACGTGCGATCGAACGGCGGCGCGAACAGCAACGCCAAGCCGTCCTCGCGGCGAATCAGCCGGTTATCCAGCGCGGCCATTGCGCGTTCGGCCCGCGCCGCGCCCGCCGCACCCGATAGCACGCTCCACGATTGCGCAATCGCATCGATCGCGCACTCATCGTTGCTGGCCGCCCCAAGGGGCGTGCCGTCGTCGAAGTAGCCGCGCAGGTACCATTCGCCGTCCCAACCCGCGCCCTCGAGCGCGTTGCGCAGCGCTTCGGCACGCTCGAGCCAGCGGTCCGCCCGTTCGCCATCGCCACGTGTACGCGCGATCGGTGCGAACGCCATGAGCGCGGCGTAGAGGAACCAGCCGAGCCAGACACTTTCTCCCCGCCCTTTCTCGCCGACCCGATTCATGCCGTCGTTCCAGTCGCCCGTGCCGATCAGTGGCAAGCCGTGCGCTCCGAAGAGCCCCAGGCTTTGCTCCAGACCACGTACGCAATGCTCATACAGCGGCGCGCTGAGCTCAGAAACAGTCGGCACGAAGTAAGCGTCATGCTCGCCGGCGGCCAGTGGTCTGCCCTCGATAAACGGCACAGCGACGTCGAGAATTGCCCGGTCCCCGGTCACGTCAACATAGTGGGCCACCGTGTAGGCAAGCCACGCCCGATCGTCCGAGATACGCGTGCGCACGCCGGCGCCGTCCTGAGGCAGCCACCAATGCTGCACGTCGCCCTCCGGAAACTGTCGCGCCGCCGCGCGCAGCAGGTGCTCGCGGGTCAGCGCCGGGCGTGCAACGGCGAGTGCCATACCGTCTTGCAACTGATCGCGAAAACCGTAAGCGCCACTCGCCTGATAAAAGCCAGCGCGCGCCCAGAGGCGACAGGCGAGCGTCTGATAGAGCAGCCAACGGTTGAGCATCAGGTCCATCGCGCGATCCGGCGTGGACACCTGAACGACTCCGAGCGTCTCGTCCCAGAACGCGGTCACGGCGGCGAGTACCGCATCGAGATCCGCTTTGCGATAACGTGCAATCAATCGCCGTGCCGCCTCGGGTGCGTCCGTCTCGCCGAGCAGAAATACCACTTCGGCGCTCCCGCCGGGCTCCAGTTCGATCGAGCACTGCAACGCCGCACATGGATCGAGACCCGCCCCGACCCTCCCGGACAGCGGCAAGGCACCCGCGCCAGTGGCGAGCCCCGCAGGGTCGTTCAAGGTACCATTGCGGCCAACGAATTCGCACCTGTCGGCGCTCCATGCGGTCTGTTCGCCACCCAGATCCGCGAACGCGACGCGGCCGCGATAAGCCTGAGTCCAACCATTGCGGGCGAACATCGCCCCCGTGGCCGCGTCGATCTCGCTGATGGTATGTGGCGCGGCAACGCTGCGCGACGCACCCAATGCCCATTCGGCGTAGGCCGTCACCGAAAGCCGGCGGGGACGGTTCGACAGATTGCGCAGCGTCAGACGGGAGATCTTGAGCGGATCCTCGAGCGGCACGAATTGCAGCAGCTCGAGCGCGATCCCTTCAGCGGTATGCGCGAAGCGGCTATAGCCCTGGCCGTGACGCGCGATGTACGGTGCGGCACCGGGCGTGTTGTCGCGCGCGGCGCTCGCCTGGGGCCCCCAGAGCATGCCTGTCTCGTCGTCACGAACGTAAAACGCTTCTGCTGGCGGGTCGCTGACCGGATCGTTCGACCAAGGCGTCAGTTGGTGCTCTCGACTGTTCGATGCCCACGTGTAGCCGCTACCCTCGGCCGACACCAGAAAGCCGCAACCCGGATTCGCGACGACATTGACCCACGGCATCGGCGTGCATTGACCCGGCGCGAGGACCGTCACGTATTCGCGACCATCGTTCTCAAACCCGCCGAGACCGTTGAAGTATTCAAGTCCGGCCCCCGTCTGAATGCTCGTGACCGGCGCCGGTACAGACGCCGAAGGCGAGCGCCTGACGCGGGGCTGTACCAGTGGCAGACGAGGGGCCACGCTCGCCAACCGCTGCAACTGATCGAGCAAGCGGCCGTTGCGCGCTGCCAGCACCACGCGCGCGGCAACGGGAAAGAGGGCACGCGCGTCGCTCGACATCAGGTCCGCACGCAACACGAAGATCTCGCCGCGCGCGGCGCCGCCTGAGCGCTGCCGTGGGGGTCCCGAGCGCACCAGCGTTTCGAGCGCGCCCTGCAAATCCTGCACGTACGACGACGCGCGCTCGTTGACGATGACCAGATCGACCGCGAGCCGCTTCATGCGCCAGTATTCGTGGGCGTGCACCAGCTGCCGCACCAATGCCATATGCTCGGCGTCGTCGATCCGCACCAGCAGGATGGGCAGATTGCCCGACACGCCATGCGCCCATAGCGGCGCGGCGCCCATACCACCCGCCGCGGCAACCGCCGCCATCCCGCGCACCAGTGCGGCGGAGTTCGGCCGCAGCGAAGGATCGCCATACAGCATGGCGCCCGCCATCCGTTGGAACAGGCTGGCTTCGTCCGGGCTCACCCCGTTATGGCGCAACTGGACTTGGGCCTGCGTCCAGGCGAGCATCGCCGCCCGCGCGAACGAAGCACTGTCGCGATGTTTGTCCACCAGATTCAGAAGTTGCGCGCGCGACTCGGCGACGATAGTCCAGAAGGCAACGCTCGCGGTCGCGCCCGGCTCGATGACGAGACGCCGCCGCATCGTGAACGCGGCATCGAGTACAGCGCCTGCCGAATTGCCGAGGGTCCGCTCGTCTGCGAGCCCCAGTGGTGAACGGACGTTCCGGCCTCGCCCGATAAAGCGGGCGCGATCCGTTTCGACTTCGACGCGCCCGAGAGCATCGCCTTCGACCACCGCAAGATGGGCGGCCCAGACCTCCGGTTCGCTCGGTTCGCGACGGCGCCGCGTCGCCAGAATGACACCCGGCTCAGGCAGATACTCGGTCTCGATGAACAGCTTGGAGAACGCCGGATGCGCCTCATCGCTGGCCGGCGGTGCAAGCACGATCTCAGCGTAGGACGTGAGTTCGATGGTGCGTGCGCGCGACCCGCCGTTGGCCACCGATACCCGCCGCACCTCCGCGTCGTCTTCCGCGGATACCACCACATCGAGCGAGGTGGTCAGCGCCCCGTCGCGCCGGACAAACTCCGCGCGGTCTTCCGCGAACGTCACGTCGTAGCTGTCGGGCACCACCCCCGTCGGCTGCCATGCGGCCGACCAGAGCTCACCGCTTGCCACGTCGCGCAGATACACGTAGCTGCCCCAGTCGTCGCGCGTCGCATCCTCCCGCCAGCGCGTGACGGCCAGATCGTTCCAGCGGCTGTACCCGGAGCCGGCCGCCGTAAGCATCACGGCGTAACGGCCATTCGAGAGCAGATGGGTCGCGGGCGATGGGTCATTCGCCGACAGCAGTCGCCGTGCGACAGCCGGCTCGACGTCGCGCATCGGGCCTGTGCTGCGGTTCTCGTCGACCCGCAGATGTGCGACGGCCACCCTGCCCGGCATGCGTTCCTGCAAGAGCAGCTCGGTTGCCTTGACGGCCGGTTCCGCATGGAAAAAGGTGCGGATGCGTCCGCCCAGCAGCGCATTGGCGATGGATACGATCGACATGCCCTGGTGATGCGCCATGAAAGCGCGTACCAGCGCGACCTGTTGCCCCTCGGGTACGCGCGCGGGCGTATAGTCGAGCGCTTCGTAGAAGCCGAAGCGCCCGCCCGCTCCCGCGGCGCTCAGGCGTTCGAAGTTGCGCATGGCCGCCGATGGCACGACCATCGCGGCAAGCGCGGTCGCATACGGCGCAATGACGGCATCGTGACCGAGACCGCGCTTGAGCCCGAGATCCGGGATGCCGAAGCTCGAGTATTGATACGTGAATTCGAGATCCCGTGCGTTATAGGCGGATTCGGAGATTCCCCACGGCAAGCCCAGCGTCGCGCCGTAACTGATCTGCCTGCGCACGGCCAAGCCGTTGGTTCGCGCGAGCAGGCTGCTCGCCGGCGCGCGCATCACGAGCGAAGGCATCAGGTATTCGAACATCGAACCCGACCATGAGACCAGCGCGGCGCCGCCCGCGACAGGGGTCGCGACGCGGCCCAGCCGGAACCAGTGGCGCGCGGGAATGTCGCCTTTGGCGATCGCAACGAAGCTCGCGAGCCGCGCCTCCGACGCCAGCAGATCGTAGCTGCTGGGATCGAGCCGACCCTCGCTGACCGCGTAGCCGATCGACAACAAATGGCGCGTCGGGTCCAGCAGGAAACCGAACTCCATCGCATTCGCCATCTGCAATGCGGTATCGGTCAGTGTGCGCAAGCGTGCGTGCAGTGCGGCCAAACCGTCCGGGGCGCAAGCGCTATCGCTGCGATGACTGCGAACCGCAAGTTCGAGCGCGTCGGCCCAAAACAGCACGTCGTCGAGCGGGCCGTCTCGATCGCGATGCTTTTCATCGACCAGGGCGCGCGCGATATCGGCCACCGTGGCGGCGAGCAGCGCGATTGCCGGCCACGCCGGTGCGAGCTCTGTTGGTGTGCTGCCGTCCGCTGCTGGCGCGTCCGGTCCCTCGACGACGAGCACTGCCTGCAGCGCGCCCACGGCTTGGTCGAACTCGCCATGCAAAGGGCTCCGCGTGCTCGCGCTCCGGCTCGCGCGCACGGTGTCGCACAGTAACGCCAATGTGTCGCGGATGCCTGCGAACACCACCACCCGCCCTGCGTGGGCAGCCTGTGTCGCCCACGTGCGGCAGGCATTGCCCAGCGCGATCAGATGCCCGGCAAGATTGCCGCTGTCGACCGACGACACATACTTCGGTTCGAGCGGCCGCAGATCCTGGGTGTCGTACCAGTTGTAGAAGTGTCCGCGGTAGCGCGGCAAGCGCTGCATCGTGGCGAGTGTCGCTTCGAGCCGCGTGACGGTGTCGAGCGTGCCGACCCAACCAAACTCCCGCGCGCTGACTGTGGAAAGCAGATAGAGCCCGAGGTTGGTCGGCGACGTCCGATGCGCGACGACCGGCCGTGGATCCTCCTGGAAGTTGTCCGGAGGCAGCATCTGGTCGGCGGCCGTGACGAAGGTTTCGAAATAGCGCCACGTACGTCGTGCATGGAACCGCAGTTGCCGCGCGTCTTCGGGGCACACGACAAGTTCGCCGGCCGGCCAGGGTGCCAGGCTCGTCCAGTACGCGATGGCAGGCGACGCGATCCAGGCAAACGCGAATGGAACGCCCGCCCACGCACCGTCATTACCGAAGCGCCACGCTGCCCACGCGCTCGCCGCGATGCCCAAGAGCGCGAGCACGAGGCCGCCGCGCATGCGCAGGAATGTCGCGGCAAGTGTGAGCCGATCGCGTATACCGGCTTCGGCCGCGGTCGTCCATTCAAGCAGGTGCCGGTGACTGATCAGCACGCGGAACAGCGTACGGGCGATCGCATCGATCATCGACCACGTCTGCTGCGGCAGGAAGAAGATGGACAATCCAAGCCGCGCGAGCGCGAGCCGCAGATCGTCCAGCCACACGAACAGCAGGCTGCGCGCCGTCATTTTCACGTGCGCGCGTTGCCAACGCGGCACGAGCGCGCTCAGCGGGGGTAGCAGCACCGGCAAGGCGATGGTTGCCGTCACGAAGCCGGTCCAGCCGAGCGCAACCGGCAACGGCAAGCTCCAGCCTGCCAGCAGTGCGACAAATGCAGCGGGCGCCGTCAGCGTGCGGCGCAGGTTATCGAGTACCTTCCAGCGGCCCGTCGCTCCCAGCGCGCTATCTGCGCGTCGGGGCGCCATGGCCAACCACGGCAGCAGTTGCCAGTCGCCGCGCGCCCAGCGATGCTGGCGTGCTGCGCAGACGTCGTAACGGGCCGGAAACGCTTCGACGACCTCGACATCGGACGCCAGGCCGGCGCGCGCAAAAATACCTTCGAACAGATCGTGACTGAGCATCGTGTTATCCGGCACGCGTCCTGCCAAGGCGGTCTCGAAGGCGTCCACATCGTAGATCCCCTTGCCCGCGTATGAGCCTTCGTCGAAGAGGTCCTGATAGACGTCCGACACCGCGGCCACATACGGATCGATGCCGCTCGGACTCGAGGACACGCGCTGGAACAGCGAGCCCTCGGCGCCCACCGGCAGCGACGGCGTCACGCGCGGCTGCAGCACGCCGTAGCCGTCGACGATGCGCCGGCTTGCATCATCGAACACCGCGCGGTTCAGCGGATGAGCCATCTTGCCGATCAGCCGGCGAACCGTGTCGCGCGGCAAGCGGGTATCCGCATCGAGCGTGATTACGTAACGCACCTGAGACGGCACGGCGGGCGGTTGCCCATCGATGCCGATGAACGAGGTATCGAGCGCGCCACGCAACAGCCGGTTCAGCTCATGCAATTTGCCCCGCTTGCGTTCCCAACCCATCCATTGCCGTTCGGCGGCATTCCAGGTGCGTCGTCGATGCAGCAGGAGGAAGCGCTCGCCATCCAGTCCGCCCGCATAGAGGCGGTTCAGTCGGGCGATGCCCGCTGCCGCGGCCGCCAGCAGCGCGTCGTCGCCATCGGCCTCGGCGGTCGGCGAATCGGTCCAGTCGGATAGCAGCGCATAGTAAAGCTCGCCTTCCGGGCTTGCGAGGTGATGAACTTCGAGCCGCTCGACCTGTTCGGCCACTGCCGCCGGTGTCGTCAGCAGCGTCGGCACGGCGATTACCGTGCGCAAGGCGGCCGGGATACCGTCGCGCAAAGCAAGGCCTGGAAGCACGATTGCGCCGACGTCACGCATGACGCCACGGTTGACGATTGCCACCGCCACATCCACCGCCGGCAGCAACCCGGCGAAGCCCAGCCAAACCAGCCAACCCGCGTGCGGGACGAGGCCGGCCAGCAGCGCCAGCACGCCCGCCAGCATCAGCGCGCAAAGCAACACGATACGGCCGATATAGCCGCCGATCCCGGCGCGGCGCGTGAAGCGATGCAGCCACACAGCAACTGGAGCGCGATAGCCGATCGCGGCCTCTAGCGAACGGCGACCGCCCGCCAGCAGGTAATAACCGGGATCGGTCGTGCGGCGCGCCGCCGTGTCGGCAGCCTGCGCGCCGTTGTTTCCTGCCGTGGCATGCTCCGCATTGGCTTGTTGTGCCGCCTGCTCTGCGGCCGCAACGGCACGGCGCGCGATATCGGTCTCGCTGCCCCCCGAGCCGCGTGCCAGCGCCTCGATGGCGCCGCGATATAAATTACGCGTCGCGAAATCCATCTCGACGAAACCGGGATGCGTCCGCAAGATTTCGTCGACTGGGCTGACACGCTCGAACATTTGCGTCCAGTCGGCGTCGGAAATCGAGCGCATGCTCGTAATCACATTGCGCACCGTCAGACTGGCCGCGCCCTGCCGCTGATGCACAGCAGCCACGATCCCCTCCGCCGTGGTGTGCTGGGTCAGGAGTCGCTCGCGAAGCCAGGCAACCGCGGGCGTCACCTCAGGGTCCTGGTCGTGCAGCCGTTGCAACAACTGCACCGCAAAAGTGTCGCGTAAGGCCGAGGATTCGTAGCGCGCGACGAATGCGGCAACCGGCTCCGGCGGTTGCCCACGCGCGCCGAGAAGGCGGTCGGCCATCGCGTCGGCTTCCAATCGACCTGATCGCTCGTCGGTGATCTGGTCCGCGAGGCGCCGCAGATTCTCTATCAGCACGATGCGCAGCGTGATCGCGACCGCCCAGAGTTCGCCGATCGTCAGCGGCTGCACCGTTTGGTAGGCCAGCACGAACCGGCACAGCAGATCGGGGTCGAAGCGGCTGTCGGTATGGGCGACGAAGGCCCAGGCGAGACCGAATACTCGAGGATAGCCGGCGAACGGGCCGCCGTTCAGCTTGGGCAGTTGCCGATAGTAGCTGGGCGGCAGGTCGTCGCGAATTTGCCGAACCTGCTCTTCGACCATGTAGTAGTTGTCGAGCAGCCACTCTGCTGCCGGCGTGATCGCTTCATCGTGCGCGGCGGCGGCCACGGTCGCTTCGTAGGCGTGCAACAGCTGGTCCGCGTTATCCTTGAGTCGCGTTGCAAGCGACGGCCCGGCAAACGATCTCTTCGAGATTTGCTGTGCTTCGGCGAGACTGCGAGCATGCTGCGCCAGCCGTTCTTCGCCGAAGAGCTCTTCGCGAACCGGCTCCGTGCTGTTCCATGGCGACGACGATCTGCGACGTCGGCCCATCGCGTAACCTCGTCCACGTCCAGTTGTGTATTTCATCGCGATCGGTCCCATGCAATGCGCTCGCTTTTGCGCTTCACTGCACGGCGCCGTCACGCTCGGCCGTCTGTGTCTCCAACATGTCGTCGATCCATGCCTGAGCCTCGTCGACGATGCGTGTCAGGTGAACCTCATCGCGAAAGCTCTCCGCATAGATCTTGTACATGTCTTCCGTTCCTGACGGACGCACGGCAAACCATCCGTTCTTCGTGATGACCTTGATGCCGCCAATGGCGGCGTAATTGCCTGGCGCGCGATCGAGCACCTGCTCGATCTTTTCGCCGGCCAGTTCGGTATGGGTAAAGTGAGTAGGCGAAAGCCGCGCCAGCTGTGCACGCTGCTGCGCTGTCGCCACGGCTTGCACGCGACGTTCGGTCGGCTCGCCCAATCTCTGGCTCAGATCACGGTAAATCTCGGCGGGATCGCGGCCTGTTCGAGTCGTTATTTCGGCTGCGAGCAACGCGGGCACGATCCCATCCTTGTCCGTCGTCCACGTCGTGCCGTCCAGCCTCAGACAGCTCGCGCCTGCGCTCTCTTCTCCGGCAAAGCCGAGCGAACCGTTAAGCAAGCCGCCGACAAACCATTTGAATCCCACGGGCACTTCGTAAAGCCCACGGCCGAGCTTCGCGCTCACGCGATCGATCATCTGGCTGCTGACGATGGTCTTGCCCACCGCGGCGTCAGCGGGCCACTTCGGACGATGCAAGTACAGGTAATCGACGAGGACCGTGAGATAGTGATTCGGCGGCAGCAGCCCCGCGTTGCGCGTGACGACACCATGCCGGTCGTGGTCGGTGTCGCACGCAAACGCCACATCGAAGCGGTCCTTCTGGTCGAGCAGCGTTTGCATCGCATAGGGCGACGACGGGTCCATGCGAATCCGCCCGTCCCAATCGAGGCTCACGAAGCGGAACGTCTGATCGACCTCGTCATTGACCGAAATCAGATTCAAGCCGTAGCGTGCTGCAATCGGCCCCCAGTAGTGCACGCCGGCACCGCCGAGCGGATCCACTCCCAGGCGGATCGGCGCGCCGCGCACCACATCCATATCGATGACATTGACGAGGTCGCCGACGTATGCGTTGAGAAAGTCATGCCGGTGCGTCGTCGTGGCGCGCAGCGCCTTCGACAGCGGTACGCGCAGCACGCCGTCGAGCTTGGCTTCGAGCAAGGTGTTCGCCGCTGCCTCGACCCAGCGGGTGACGGTCTCGTCCGCCGGTCCGCCGTTCGGCGGGTTGTATTTGAGCCCGCCGCTTTCCGGCGGGTTGTGCGAAGGCGTCATCACGATGCCATCCGCCAGGCCCGCAGCGCGGCCGCGGTTGTAAGCCAGGATCGCGTGTGACACGGCCGGCGCGGGTGTGTATTCGCCGATCTGCGCAATCATGACGTCGACGCCGTTGGCGGCCAGTACCTCGAGCGCGCTCGCGCCAGCAGGTTCCGAGAGCGCATGGGTATCGATTCCGAGAAATAGCGGGCCGTCGATGCTCTGGTGCTTTCGATAACGGCAAATGGCCTGGGTAATGGCGAGTACATGCCACTCGTTGAAGCTACGCTCGAACGCCGAGCCGCGATGCCCGGACGTGCCGAATGCGATCCGTTGCTCGGGAATCGAGGGGTCCGGTACATCGGTGTAGTACGCCGTGACCAGCCGCGCAACGTTGACCAGCATCGCGTTCGACGCGAGCTTGCCGGCGAGAGGATTGATGTTCATTGCCGCCTCCATTTCCAGTCGAAACGCGAGGCGGCTCGGCCTGCGAACGGCAATCATCCGGAATCACGATGTGTCGCGATCACTTACCCAATCGCTTATGCGGATGGCGTTATCTTCGCCGCGGGCCGGCTGCCGTGCATCACGTGTCTTTCTTCGGGGTGGGCTGGGGCCGATACCGCCACTTGGTGGCTGCAGAGTCGATATGAGTGTCATCCTGCTTGCGCTTGTCCTCCCGTGCTTGGTCGGCCAAGCCGTATTCCACTCGTCGGTCCCGCGGAGGTTGATTTACATCGCGTTGGTATCGCATAGCGCCTCTTGTCGATCGCTTGCATCAGGTTGGATATCTTCCAGCCATCATCCGATCAACCTGGCCGCAGGTCTGTACGCTAAAGGACTGTTTCGCGGGCCGCGCGCCCCCTGCCCTCGAGATCGACTCGGCGCACACTGAAACGCTCTAATTCGACTTCTTTACCGTCCCAGCGGACAATTTGCGCCTGCTCTCCCTTGTATTCCGGGGAACGGCCGGTTGTCCGGCTTCAGAGGCAGGCCGGTCACGCGAAGGTGCGCTTGCTGCCTGAGCTTCGCCCAACGACGCAAGAATCTCGTCACGGCAAACCGCCAGGATTTCATCGGCCAGCGGCGAGTCGTCCGGACATGCGCGCGACAGGACAATGGCGCCCACCGCCTGCGCGAGTATGCCGAGGCATCGGGCTCGCGCCCGCCCCCGGTCGGCGCCGTCCGACGCAGCGCCCTCGGAACTCAGCAGAGCCAGTTGATTCTCGATGCCTGCCGCAAACGCGGCCCGAACCGCCTCCGGCTGGCGCGCGGCGTCACCGCTCAGCGCGGCCATCGTGCAACCGGTGGCGCGCCCATCGCGATGCTCGCGGGAAAGGTAATACCGCACGAACTCCGGTGCCCCCACGCCGGCACTGAGCGCCGCCGACTGCGCCAAGCCGCACGCCGCCGATTCCGCCATCAAGTCTGACTTCGAGCGAAACTGTTTGTAAAAGCCGCCATGGGTGAAGCCGGCGGCGGCCATCAGATCCGCAACGCCAACGCCATCGTAGCCGCGCTCCCGAAACAGCCGGGACGCCGTCTCGACCACGTGCTCCCGGTTGGCCTGTGCCTGTGCCTTGGTGATCTTCATTTCCTGACCACGGTCGGTTCATGTCTGCGAAGGCTCCATCATACATTGATGTCGATCATAATCAAAAAGTTGACAATTTAGATTATGACCATCATCATTGAATCCATGCCTGACCGATAAGGCTTCCGTCCCCGTCCGCGCCACCCTTGCAAAGGAAATGACTCATGACCACGCTTCCGACCGTTCTCGTCACCGGTGCCTCGTCCGGCATCGGCGCTACCTACGCCGCGCGCTTCGCGGCCCGCGGCCATGACCTTGTGCTGGTTGCTCGCGACAAGGCGCGCCTCGATGCGTTGGCCGCGCGCCTGCGTGAAGAAAACGGCGTGGCCGTCGAGGTGCAGCAGGCCGACCTGACCCAACCCGCGGATCTGGACGCAGTCGAGGCTCGCCTGCGCGACGACGCACGCATAGGCATCCTGATCAACAACGCCGGGATAGCTCAATCGGGCAGCTTCGTACAGCAGAGCGCCGATAGCATCGAGCGTCTGATCGCGCTCAACACGACGGCGCTGACGCGGCTCGCCGCCGCGGTCGCTCCACGCTTTGCGCGCGTAGGTACCGGCGCGATCGTCAACATTGGCTCCGTGGTGGGTTTCGCGCCCGAGTTCGGGATGTCGATTTATGGCGCCACCAAGGCCTTTGTGCTGTTTCTCTCGCAGGGATTGAATCTCGAGTTGTCGCCGAGCGGCATTTATGTGCAGGCGGTGCTGCCGGCGGCGACCCGCACCGAAATCTGGGGGCGCGCCGGCATCGACGTCGATACGTTGAACGAAGTCATGGAGGTCGACGAACTGGTCGATGCGGCATTGGTCGGCTTCGATCGCCGCGAACTCGTCACCATCCCACCGCTGCACGTGGCCGCGCGCTGGGACGCATTGGATGGCGCCCGTCAAGGGCTTTTGTCGGACGTTCGACAAGCGCACGCGGCCGATCGCTACCGGCCGCAAGTCTGATCGCTGCTGATGGCCCGCTGCGCTGCCCACACCCGACATTGGAATTAGAACGACATGAAGGCACTCACATTCAAGCGCTACGGCAAGTCGCCCGAGATAGGGTTCGCCGATGTTCCGCGTCCCACGCCAAAGCCCGATGAGCTGCTGGTCGAAGTGCACGCGGCGGGGTTGAACCCGATCGACAACATGATTCCGGCCGGAACGTTCAAACCCATTCTCAAGTTCGAATTGCCGGCGACACTGGGCAGCGATATTGCCGGCGTCGTGGTTGAAGTCGGCAGCCGCGTGACGCGTTTCAAGCCGGGCGATGCCGTGTTTGCCAGCGTCTTCGATCTTGGCAGGGGCTCGATCGCCGAGTTCGCGGCGGTGCCGGAAAGCGTTGCCGCACCGAAGCCGGCGAAGCTCGATTTCGTGCAGGCGGCTTCCGTTCCGATGGTCGGCCTCACCTCCTGGCAAGCACTGAAGGAGCGCGCTGGCGTCCGTGCGGATCAGAAAGTCTTCATTCCGGCCGGCTCCGGCGGTATTGGCACGTTCGCGATCCAACTGGCGAAGTATTTTGGCGCGAAGGTGGGAACGACCACCAGCACGGGCAATGTCGAATTGGTCACGGCGTTGGGCGCAAACGAGGTAATCGACTATAAGAAGCAGGACTTCGAGAAAGTGCTCGGCGGCTATGATGTCGTGCTCGGCACGCTGCGGGGCGACGCGATCGAGAAGGCTGTCGGTATTCTCAAACCGGGCAGCAAGATCGTCTCGCTCATTGGCCCGTTGGACGCTGCGTTCGCACGGGCACGGCGTCTGAATTTCGTTTTTGGGTTCCTGTTCGCCTTGATGAGCCGCAAGATCATGCGCATGGCAAGAAGGCAGAACGTCAGTTACTCGTTTCTCTTCGTGCGCCCCGACGGTGCGCAGCTCGCCGAAATTGGCGAATTGCTCGAATCGGAACGCATTCGTCCCATCATCGACAAGGTCTTTCCGTTCGAGCAGGCGAAGGAAGCGCTCGAATACTTGGCCCAGGGACGCGCCAAGGGCAAAGTCGTCGTGAGCGTCAGGTGAGCTGGCAACCGGGTGGCCGTGCAAAAGCGTAGCGGCCCCCCGGTATCGGCAGTTCGACTCACTGTATAAATCCTGCCTGACGCAGTGCCTCCTCGGCGGCCTCATGATCTTGAGCCGACGTTCCCCCAGAAATACCGATGCCGCCGACCAGACGCCCTTCGTGGAAGATCGGTACGCCACCGCCGACCGCCATCAGCCGCGGATGGTGCGCCAGCGGGGCAACGGTAGGTTCGGCCATGTACTGATTCCATTGGTGCGTGGCCATGCCGAATGACGCGGCGGTCCATGCCTTGTCGATGGCGACGTCGACAGTCAGGAATGGCGCCGTATCCGCGCGCTCGAAAGCGCGCAGGTGACCGCCTGCATCGGTAATTGCGATCGTCGCGGCGAATCCTCGCGCGGCGCACGCGCGGCGCGCTTCGGCTATCAATGCTTGTGCGGCGTCCAGGCTGATTGCAGTCGTGTTGATGATTTGCGATGTCATGATGATGTCCGGCCGTTGTCAAAAGGGTTCAGTGGTTGGCAAGGACGACCTTGCCGATCATGTTGCCTGCCTCGACCAGCGCATGCGCTTCGATCAGACTTGCGGCGTTGATGCCGTCGATGCGTCGGGTCAGGGTGTGCTTGAGGCGGCCCTGGTCGACCAGCTGCGCCGCGCGACGCAGCAAGGCGTGCTGCCGTGCGAGGGTGTCCGTGGTGAACATTGCGCGGGTGAACATCAGCTCCCAGTGAATCGAGATGGATTTCCCCTTGAACGGACCGATGTCCAGATCCACCGGGTCGTCGACGAGCGCGAACTGGCCCTCCGGGCGCAGCACCGCGGCAATTTGAGGCACATAGGCGGAGCTGTTGTTCAACCCTGCAACGTGGGTGACGTGCTCGATGCCGAGCGCGGCCAACTGGGGCTCCCAAGCCTGATTGTGATCGAGGACGTGATGCGCGCCATGGGCCAGCACCCACTCGCGGGTTTCCGGCCGCGAGGCCGTGCCGATGACGGTCATGCCAGTCAACTCGCGCGCCAGTTGGGTCAGAATCGAGCCGACGCCGCCCGCCGCGCCAATGACCAGCAACACGTTGTTGTCGGTCGGGTCCGCCGTCTGAACACGCAGGCGGTCGAACAGCAGCTCCCACGCAGTGATCGTCGTCAGCGGCAACGACGCGGCCTCCGCGAAGTCGAGGGATGCCGGCATGGGGCCGACGATGCGTTCGTCCACGGCGTGCAGTTCGCTGTTGCTGCCGGGCCGCGTGATGTCACCGGCGTACCAGACGCGGTCGCCCGGCTTGAAGTGCGTGGCCAGCGGACCGGTTGCACGGACGATGCCCGCCGCGTCCCAGCCAGCGATGCGCACACCGCCCTCGGGAATATCTCCACCGCGACGGATTTTGGTATCGACCGGGTTCACCGACACCGCTTTCACTTCCACCAACAGATCATGGTCGCGCAACTCCGGCGTCGGCAGCTCAATGTCCTGCAGCGCCTGAGGGTGGCTGATGGGATGGTTCTGATAGAAGCCGATGGCTTTCATTGACGTGTCCTCCAAGAGTGAGTGAGAGCATGTTATCTTTCGTCGAAATACGGATAAATGCCCGCGGAGCCCAAACACTTTCGGCATTTCAATGAAAATGATTCGACTCGATGACGTTCAGATCTTCGTGCACACGGTCGACTACGGCAGCTTCTCGGAGGCGGCGCGCCAGCTGAATATTGCGCCCGCACAGGCGAGTGCGTCAGTGCAGCGGCTCGAAAAGGCGCTGGACACGCGCCTGTTCACCCGTTCGACGCGCAGCATGCAGCTATCGGAAGCTGGAGAGCGTTATCTACCGCACGCGCGGGTCATGATTGGTGCACTGGAGCAAGGCGAGCAGGCCCTGGCAAACGGCCGGGAGGCGCTGTCCGGCCCGCTGCGGCTGTCCGCTCCGTCTGACTTTGGTCGAAACCTGCTGTTGCCCTGGCTGGATGACTTTCAGCACTTGCACCCCGGCTTATCGCTGCACGTGAGAATGAGCGATCGTGCGGCCGACCTCGTCCGCCAGCCGCTGGATGCCGTCGTACGCTACGGAGCGCTGCCTGATTCGTCTCTCGTGGCCATGAAGCTGGTCGACAACAACCGACGTGCAGTGTGCGCCGCGCCCTCGTACCTTGAACGGCATGGCGCGCCGTCAAAGGTCGAGGATTTACGGCGACACAACTGCCTGCGGTACGTCTGGAGTGAACAGGTTCATGAACGCTGGCGCTTTACGCCGCCGGGCGGTGAGCGCACCGTGGCGGTCACAGGCAATCGCATCAGCGATGACGCGGACGCCGTTCGCCGCTGGGCCGTTGCGGGGGAAGGCATTGTCTACAAGTCGCGACTGGACTTGATCGACGATTTGAAGGCAGGTCGACTGGTGGAGTTATTTCCCTCGGCGTATTGCGAGCCTGCGCCGCTGCACCTGATCTGTGCTCACCGTACGCAACTATCGCCGGCGATCAACCAGTTGCATGGCTTCCTGCGCGAGCGCTGCGCTGCATTGCTTGGCAGCCGTCCTGATGAACCGCCCTGCAGTGCGTGAATCAATCCTTCGCCCAGGCAGCGGCCATGGCAACCGCAAAATCGCGATAAGACCTAGGCGGGCGTCCCAGTAGGGTCGACAAGCGCCCGATCTGTTCGGTCGAAGCCACGGCACCGTCTTGCTGGTATCGCAGCATCATCAAGCGCATGTCATACGCCAGCCACGCCGGCGCGACTGACTTCAAACGCTGCTCGAGAATATCGAGATCGTCACCGCCATAGCGAACCTGGCGTCCGAGTGCATCCGCCCAGATACGGACAATGGATTCCGCAGTCAGCGTGTCCGGGCCGACCAGTTCGTACGTTTCTCGCGGTAGCGGGTTGGCAGCGAGCTCGCGCCGCAGCAACTCTTTGGCTGCCGCCTCTCCGATATCGCGAACGTCCACCATGGAAATGCCCTTCTCGCCAATCGGCATCCCATAGATGCCGTGCTCCAGCAACGCATCTTTCTGCCGCACATCGTTCTGAATGAAGTACGCGGGACGAAGCACAGTCGCCGGCATGTCGCACTGCTCGATCATGCGCTCGACTGCGTGCTTGCCCGTGAAGTGTGGCACGTCGACATACTCTGCGCCCTTGAATACGGACAGATACACCACGCCATTCACATGCGACTCTCGCGCGATGCTCAAGGCCTGCAGCGCCTGAGTCAGTTCGTCTGCGGCGTTTGGCGCCAGCAGGAACAACGTGCTGATGCCCTTCATGGCTTGCCGTACCGAATCCACATCGGACAAGTCGCCTTTGATTGCCCTGATGCCGTCAGCAAATTGGGCTTTGTCGGGCGAACGCGTTAGGGCGTGCACTTGAACCCCACGGCCTTGCAGGTGTTCAAGAACTTCCTTACCCACTGTGCCCGTACTTCCAGTAACAAGAATTGTCATGACTGTCTCTCAAATGAAAGGCCCAAAGCGGCCCGGTGAAGACAGGTTATTCGTTCCGAATTTGATTCGATAGATATAGAATCAAAACACCTCGTCTCAAAAATAGAACTTTCATGAATTTAATGGCGCTTGCTGATTTCAATGCGGTCGCCGTTCACGGCGGCTTCGGCCCAGCTGGCCGCGCGCTGGACCGGCCCAAGGCCACGCTATCGCGGCATGTAGCCGAGTTGGAAGACGAACTCGGGGTGAGGTTGATCGAGCGCGGCTCGAGACGAATGCGCCTGACGGAAGATGGCATCGCACTCCATGAGCGCACTCGAGGCCTTCTGGCAGAGCTCGAGGAGGCGGGCGACGCGGTGGCCTCGCGTGCGCCCGTCGCCCGTGGACGGCTGCGCATCAGTGCTCCCATCGTTTTCGCGCACGTCGTGCTGTGCAGGATCGCTGCGCGCTTCGCGTTGGCCTACCCGCAGGTCGAGGTCGAGATTGTCGCGGAAGATCGTGTCGTGGATCCGGTGGAAGACGGCTATGACCTAGTGATTCGTGTCAATCCGCCGCGAGACGAGCTACTCGTGGGAAGGCGCATTCTTGACGATGAGCGATGGCTTGTGGCAACGCCGGCCCTATCGATTCCTGCGATGCGCAAACAGGATGTGAGCCCGTTTCCGGTCCCGGCGGTCCTGTCGGTGGCTGCGCCATCGGAAGCGATCTGGAGCATACGGACGAAATCCAAAGGTACCAAGACATTTGAGCCGATGCCGGTCCTCCGGCTATCGTCGCTACTGATGGTGCGCGAGGCCGTTCTCGCCGGCGTGGGATCGGCGATGTTGCCAAGACTGCTAGTCGAAGAAGATGTGATGGCCGGACGACTCGTCTGCTGGGGTAAAGAAGAGGATTCGCCGGTGGAGATATGGGCCCTTTACCATTCTCGCCGGCTGCTGAGCCTCAAGGTCCGAGCATTCCTGGATGCGCTTCAGGATTTACCCGCGCGAGCGTGAGAAAACGTGGCGGCGTGCGACGGTAGAGGGCGGCTTTCAAGGCACAACGGACCTTCGCTTAGTCTCATCGAAAGATGAGAGCTCGGCCATTGCCGACATCGACGTGACGGCGTCGATGAGGTGGATATAGGTCATCTTTTTCAGCTATTGCGCAGCCGACTTGAAATGAGGGCGTCTCTCGTTTCCCTGTGCCTCGAACTCGAGCGCTACCTTCGCAAGGTCTGCCAGAAGCCTTTCATGGGTGCGCCAAAAGATATCCGGTGCTTCCTTCGCCAACTCGATCCAGAGCGGCCCTTGCATCGTCTCTTCAGTCCAGAGGTGACAACCGTCGGATGTCGGCGTGATGATCCACGCGTGATAGGCCGTGGAGTCTCTCGAAGTCGTCGGACCGCCGCCCCAGGCGATGCGGGAGATGGGATCGAACTCCTGTACCGATGCAGCGACGTCCTGGCCAGCAAGATTCGTTTCGAAACGCGTGCCGGCTCGCAACAGTTCGTGTCCGTCCAGCAGTTCGACGTTCTTGACGCCAGGATAGAAACGAGACCACGCCTTGGGATCAACGAGAAGAGACCAGATGGTTTCGGGCGAAACGGCAACCTCGAGCTCATTCGTGAAATGGATGGGCGAGCGGCTTGGCGTCATGTCCGCTGGCCAACGGATCACTTCGAACAGATTGTTTTTCATGATTGGGGTTCAGGTTTGATTTGAAGTTTCCCGGGCATCGGTTCAGATGATCGCGCGGATGACACCGCCATCGACGCGCAATGCCGCGCCCGTGGTGCCGGAGGCCTGCTCGGAACAGACATACACCACCATGTTGGCGACTTCTTCGGTCGATGTGAACCGGTTGAGCAGCGTGGTCGGTCGCATCGTTTTCAGGAAGTTCTGCTCCGCGTCATCCTGCGTGATGCCCTGCTCCAGCGCGGTAGCTTTCATCCAGTTGCCGAGAATTTCCGAGCGGGTCGGCCCCGGCAGCACTGCGTTGACCGTCACCCCACTGCCGCTCACCAATTCTGCAAGTCCCCTCGATACCGCGAGTTGCGCCGTCTTGGTCATGCCGTAGTCGATCATCTCTTTGGGGATCATGATCGCGGATTCGCTGCTGATGAACACGACCCGTCCCCAGCCGCGCTGGACCATGCCCGGCAGATAATGCCGTGCAGCGCGCACCCCGCTCATCACATTGAGCTGGAACAGGTCAAGCCATTCGCTATCGTGCTGCTTGAAGAAATCATTCGGATGAGCCGTGCCGAGGTTATTCACGAGAATGTCGGCATCCGCCGCTTGCGCGACAAGCACGGCCGATCCTTCCGAGGTCGAAAGATCAGCCGCGATGCCGGTCAATTCGGCATCGGGCACGACGGCCCGGATCTCCTGCAGTGCGGTCGCGACTCGCGCTTCGGTGCGTCCGTTGATCACGACCAACGCACCCGCACGGGCAAGGCCCTCGGCGATCGCGCGGCCGATGCCCGCAGTCGAGCCAGTCACGATGGCCCTGCGGCCTTTGAGTTCGATCTTCATAGATGTTTTTCTCTGGATGAGGACGGCCGAGCAATCGTTCCGCCGATCCGGTTTATCGACACGGGCAGTCGCACGATCACCCGGCGTTCTTCGCGACTTCCGCCTCCGCGCGACGCGCGAACCGCTCGACCCAATCCTGGTGATAGCGATAGAGCCCACCGGGATGCTGTCTTCCGAGCACATCGAGAAACCACGGCCCTCGCTGCGTCTCTTCCGTCAGCACGTGGCAGCCATCGTCGGTCGGCGTGATTACCCAGCCGTGGTAAGCGCTAGAACCGGTCTCGTCGCCGTCGACGGTGGTCGCCCAGGCGAGCCTTCGGTTCGGCACGCATTCGGTCACCTCGAGGCTCATCGGGAAGCCAACCGTCACGCGGCGGTAATGAGTTCCCAAAGCCAGTTCCGACTCGCCGGACAGGATCTCAACCTGGTCTTCGGATGGGAAATAGCTCGCCCAGTTTTTCGCGTCGACGAGCAGTTTCCACACCACTTCGGGCGGCGCTTTCACGTCGATATCGTTGAGCGCGTAGATGGCCGACGTTTTCGGGTCGTAGCGTTCCGGCCAGATGACATGGTCGTACATGGTTTATTGCTCCTTCTTACAGGTCATAAGAACTCCTGGACTGATGCGCTTCACAGAACGTCGCTGCGTTGGGAGAAAATCATCGCAGCACGCCACGCATCTGGGAAGCCGGGATATCGAGATACAATCCATCTACCTCAGAGATGGATGGCGCACCAATGCTGGATGGGATCTCGCTGGATCAACTCAGAACCTTCATCGCCGCCGTGGATGAGGGCAGTTTCTCGGCGGCCGCCCGCAAGCTCAACCGTGTGCAGTCAGCGGTGAGCGGCTGGGTCGGCGGCCTGGAAGATCAACTGGACGTCGTGCTATTCGACCGCACGGGCCGATTCCCGAAGCTCACGCCGCAGGGCGTGCAGTTGCTCGCCGACGCCCGCAACATCGTTGCCGGCGTAGACACGCTGAAGGCACGCGCTAGGCTGATGACTTCGGGCGTGGAGGCGGAACTATCGGTGGTAGTCGATGTTTTCTTCCCGACGGCAGTGGTCAGTGCCGTCGCGAAGGCATTCGCAGAGCGGTTTCCGTTGACGCCGCTCCGGCTTTTCGTCGAAGGCTTGGGAGCGGCTTATCAACCCGTTCTCGATGGGCGATGTAGTTTGGGCATCCTGCCGCCCCTGCCACAGTCCTTTCCATCATTGGTCAGCGAGCGAATTGGCGAACTGCCACTGGTCGCCGTTGCTGCGGCATGCCATCCGCTCGCGAGCGTGGGCCATCGAATCCCGCGGCGCGAGTTGGCTAAACATGTCCAACTGGTGCTGACGGACCGGTCCGATCTCACCGCTGGCCGTGACTTCGGGGTTGCTTCGGCTTCGACTTGGCGTCTCGCGGACCTGTCCACAAAATATGCGTTTCTTAAAGACTGCGTGGGATGGGGAGGGATGCCCTTGCACATGGTCGAGAAGGACATCGCGGCAGGTACGCTTGTGGTGCTGGACGTGGACGACATGCCGCCCAGCGGCTGGATGCTGACCATGTCGGTGTATCACCAGCCGTCGCAGCCGCCGGGACCTGCGGGTAAATGGTTCGTCGACCATCTGAAGACCCTGTGGGAGCGATCTGACGCCGTACCAATGCCCTTTTCAACCAGGTGAACCTGATGACAGTGAGCGAGGCAGTAGAAGCAGCCCCAACGTGAGGAGCGCGGGTCACTCGCCCTTTCGAATCAGCGACCGCGCACTACGCCGGCGTTGGTCTTCCCACCCCGTGCGAAGGATGACGATTGCCAAGGAGCTCGACGAGCCGTGTCTCGCATTTGGAAAACGAATACCCGCGCCGGTGCGAGATCATGAACGTGAGGGCACGCATGTGCCAGGCGCGCCTTTGGAGTTCGACAAGTGTTCCATTCGCGAGGTCGACCGCCACCATATGATGCGGCATGTGCCCCCAGCACAAGCTTCCCCTGAGCAGATCGTGCTTCGCGCCGAGGTCATTCACCCGCCACTGGCGTTCACTGACGACCCCATGTTGTGTCTTTTCCGCATCGGGCTGATTGTCGGTGACGACGAGCTGGATGTGCCGGCCAAATTCCTCCCGCGGGATCGGCCCCGCGATTGCGGCCAGCGGATGCGATGGCGCACAGACGGTCACCATTTGCGCTTCACATAAATACTGCCGTTCTATGCTACCGGCGCTCAGCTCCGGCACGTCCGCGATTGTCACTGCCAATGCGCAGGTAGCTTCGAGAACCAAACGCTCGCCGTCCTGCATGGTCGTCATGCGCAGATTGATTGCAACGGTTGGAAAGTCCGCCTGCACGGTGCGCAGGCATTCAATCAGGTGCGCACGCGGGAAATAGGTATCCACGGCAATCGAGACCTGTGGAACCCCGGCTTCAGCAATCGAAACCGCGCGCATCTTCATTTCGTCGGTGCGCGAGATCACCCCACGAGCATCAGGCAGGAGACTGCGGCCCGCAGCCGTAAGCGTCGCTTTGCGGGTGTTGCGCTCGAACAGCACCACATCAAAGGCACTCTCGAGCGCGTTGATCGCGTGACTGATCGCCGACTGTGCGCGCCTGAGCTCCCGAGCAGCCCCGGAAAAGCTTCCTTCGTCACACACGGCGACGAACGCCCGAAGTTGATTGATGGTGACGTTGTCGAGCATAGATATCTAGAAAGTAGATGGTACTTATAGATATTCTGTCAATTGGATTCATGAATCAAGAGGTCCAGAATCGTGTTCGTCACTTTTCTTTCGAAGGATGCATGACGTGAACAGATTGACTGGAAAGACCGCGGTGATCACCGGCGGCGCTACCGGCATCGGCCGCGCCGCGGCACAGCGCTTCATCGAGGAAGGCGCCGCCAGCGAGGTCGCCGTTGACGGTGGCTTGGCACCACTCTGAGGAGAAAAATCAAATGACACAATCACTAAAGGGCAAAACAGGCCGCTTTGGCGAGCCCTCGGAAATCGCCGCCGTCGTGGCGTTCCTGGCCTCCGATGAAGGCCATTGGGTGACCGGCCAAACGATTGAAGCGAGCGGCGGCTACAAGCTCTGACCGCGCCGAGACACGAAGGAGAAACATATGAATTACGCCATCATTGGCTTCGGGAAGATCGGCCGCGCACTTGCCAAGGCGTTCGCCCGCAACGGTATCGAAGTGGCCGTTGCAACCACGCGCGACCCGGAAAGCTTTGCAGCCGATGCGGCCGCGATCGGACCCACGATTATTCCCAAAACCCTGGCGGAAGCCGTCAAGGCGGACATCATCTTTTTGGCAGTCCGTTTTGAATCGCACCGGGAGGTGGTAAAAGTACTGCCCGACTGGAAGGGGAAGACAGTCATCGACGCGATGAACACGCAGGCCCCGCTCGAGGAACTGGGCGGTCTCCCGTCCTCTACTTTCATCGCGAAGGCGTTCACCGGAGCCAGGCTGGTGAAAGGCTTCAACCATCTGGTCGCTGCCGTCCTTGACCAGGATCCGGCCGTACACGGTGGCAGGAGGGTCGTGTTTCTGGCGAGCGACGATGACAGCGCCGCAGCGGAAATTGGTGCGCTTGCGCAAGAGCTCGGTTTCGCGCCCATCCAACTCGGCGGGCTTTCTGAAGGCGGACTGCTTGTGCATGCGCGCGGGAAAAGCTGGGGTCACCTGATCTTCAAGGACTTGATCGCGTTCGACCGATGAACGAGCGTCTCCGGATGTTTCGCTGCGTCGAATGGCCGATAGCCGGGCGCAGCCGACGTTCTAATGTCCGAACGACAAGTCGCCGGAATGACGTCTCATGGCCGAACACGGTCCATGACGACGGACCGAAGTCGACCCGCTGGCGTCGTTCGACGAAGCGTGACGTCTTCGGCAGCTTTCAGGGTATAGCGGCTATCGCTTTCTTAGAGCCCGTTGCTAATCAGACCAGCACGCCACCGCCGTCCACAATGATGGTCTGCCCCGTAGCATAGCGATTGGACATCAAATAGACGTACGTTTGCGCAAGGTCCTCCGCCTCGCCGACGCGACCGACTGGCAAGGCCGCGCTGCTCGCGGCGTAGAGCGCTTCGCGCTCGAATTCCGGCAAGTTATCCCAAAGCGGCGTGCGCACCAAGCCGGGACTCACAAGGTTGACGCGAATAGGCGCCAATTCCACCGCGAGTGCCCGTGTGAGACCTTCCATGGCGCTGCAGACGCTGGCCAGCGCCACCCAACCGTTTTGTGGCCGCAAGCTCGCAATACCGCTGGTCAACACCACTGAGCCGCCGGGACGGAGATACGGCGCCGCATGTTTGACGGCGGCAATTGCGCCGAATACTCGCACTTCGAAAATCTGTCGGACCGTAGCGAGGTCCATGTCGGCGAGCGCCCCGATTTTCAACGAATCCCCCGCGCTGTAGACCAGATGGTCGAAAGCGCCGACTTGCCCGAACAACGCGCGCACGGCGGACTCGTTACTCAGATCGACCGTGTATCCCTTGACCCGGTCGCCGAGTCTCGCGACGGCTTCCGCGACTCGCTCACTGCGCGATGAAACAACGCTCACCGAGGAGCCGGCTGCCAGCGCGGCCTGGGCCGTGGCAAGGCCGATTCCCGAGGTGCCGCCCAGCAGGACGACGTGTTGGTGCTGAAGGTTCGTGCTTGCAATAGTCATGGTGAGTCCTCGCTGTGGATTGTGAGTGAAGCCATCACCCGAGTATTATTCTTTAGCCTTTCTTGATAAATGCCGTATTTCTTCGAACACTCCTTAATAGAGCTTGCGAATGGATCGATTTTCCAGCATGGCGATATTTGCACGCGTGGTCGAGCGCGGCAGCTTTACCGCCGCGGCCGAAGGCAGCGGTATGACGCCCACGATGGTCGGCAACCATATCCGCGAGTTGGAGCGACGACTCGCAGGCCGGCTGCTGAATCGCACGACGCGGCGTCAAAGCCTGACCGAACTCGGCAAGCGCTATCACTCGCGATGCCTCGAGATTCTGGCGCTGGTGGACTCCGCCGAGATGGACGCGCGAGAAATGCAGAGCAACCCGCGTGGCCGGTTGCGGGTGAGTTGCCCGGTGATCTATGGCACGCGTGTGCTCGTACCGGCGCTTTCCACGTACCTCGACCGCTACCCCGAGGTTCAGGTCGAGCTGTCCCTTAGCGATCGTTTCGTCGATCTGGCGGAAGAAGGTTTCGACGCCGCCATCCGCGCCGGGGTACTGCCGGACTCGGGCTTGATTGCGCGGCCGTTGAGCCATTCGCCGCGTATCGCCTGCGCATCACCGGCCTATCTGGCGCGCCACGGGCGGCCGCAGGTGCCCGCCGATCTGGCGCAGCACAACTGCCTGGCTTTCATGGTCGCGAGTGGACCTGAACGTGAATGGCGTTTCCTACGTCCGGGCGGCAATGGCGTGGAGCGCGTCGCAGTGCGTGGCCGTCTCGATGTCAATGGCGGACTCGCGCTTCGCGAAGCCGCGCTCGCGGGACTGGGGGTGGTTTTTCAACCTCAGGTAATGCTGCAGGAAGATCTTGATGCGGGGCGGCTCGTTCGTCTTTTTCCCGACTGGCCGGCGCAGACCTGGCCCATCCATGTGGTGCATTTGCCCGATGCGCGCATGCCACCGAAGCTGGCCAGTTTTATCGCCTTCCTCCAGGAAACGTTGGGGCACGACAGCGGAACATAGACTGGCCATGTTATGGGAAAGCGGCCTTTAGCTACTCAGCAGCGAGTTTCTGTGACGGCCTGGATGGCGGGTCTGGTCGCCGCAGCGTCAATCACCGCCGCCGCACAATGAGTCGATGCACCCGCCTGCCCGAAGAGAGGTTCACTGTTTCGGCATCAAGCAAGAATTCGGCATCGCCAAGGCCATCCCTGACCAGTGCCGCGTCGAAGCCAGCGTACTGTCGGCCAGCGGGGTCGCGAGTTGAAGGCGTTTGTGCCACTCGCCAGCTTAGATACAGCGTCCCCGCCGGCCTGAGAATACTGAATAGGCGTGCGCAGGCTTGGGTAACTTCATCTGGTGGCAAATGCATGATGACGGTTTCGCACAATACGTTGTCGTATGTTTCTCTGCCGATGGCGTCCAGCGCGGGAAGCGCAGCACGCTTGAAAACCAGCGACGGATAATCGGCGGTGGCTTGCGCAAGTAGCCCTTCGGCGGCCTCAAAGCCAACGGCGGGGAAGCCGTGATCGTTTAGCCACGCAACGTCGCGGCCACCGCCACAACCGATGTCGGCAGTTGTGCCGCCCAAGGTGAAGTAGCGATGCAACAGCGCGTACATGTCAGTCGGCGGGGGCTGATCGCGCCACTCAGCCGCAAATCGGCTCGCGCCTGCGGAGTAGGCTTCGGCGGTCTGTTCGTCCATGGCAAGGGCCCCGGATCAAGTTGTGACAATTGAGGCCGGACGAATCGCTGCGGGCTTGCGCAGCGTTCGCGCAACGGACGATGTTTGCACTGCGTCACGAGTCAGTGCGTCGTGTGACGGCCATCGACGAAGTCTAAAGCCATAGGCAAATCTGCCGATATTCAATACATAAAAGCCGACGAGGAGCGGTACGTGAGGCAAGGCGACTGGACGTGGGGTGCGGCAACGCGTGTTTGGTGGGCTTTTACTTGGCGAGCGGTGCTCGTTGGTTTTTTTCTCGCATTCTTTGTCGGCTTTCTCGTCGGCGTCGTGGAAGGCGCGCTGGGTGTTGGACGTCACCCAGCGCACGTCGTACTAGTCGGTATGGCATGCGCGATCCCCGCGAGCGTGTGGGCGATGCGTTCTGCCCTTAAACGAACTTACCCGGGCTTCCGGATCACATTCACGAGCGCGCATTAGACTCATTGATGCGACCCATTATCGTTTACCAAAGCCGCGGAAAGCTCATCGCCTTGCTATTCGGCTCATTTCTCCTCGCTGTCTTGTGCGTACTATTGCTGGCGCGAAATCCAGCCTCGATGAATGTCAGTTCGACGTTAGCGGTAGCTACCGGCATCCCGTTTTTTAGCGCATGCGGTTTGTTCTACCTATCCCGGCTACTGTGGAGAAAACCCGCAATTATCATCAACAATGAAGGGCTCGCAGACCAGGCTTCAGCTGCGTCAGTAGGATTAATTCGATGGGCCGATATTACAGACGCGAGGATTATTTCTTTGACCTCCCGCAGTTCGCGACAAAAGTATCTGGGTGTCTCGCTGCGCAATCCGGACGACTATTTGGCAAAGTGCGGTCCGTTGGCTAGGGCAATCTTGCGGGCAAACGTACGCCTTAGTGGATACGTTGTGAATATTCCGCAGGCGGCTTTGTCTGTAGGGCTCGACGTAGTCTTGGCACACATGGAGTTTTATCTTCAGCAGCGCGGCGGCCACGAGAATCATTCTAAATAAGGCGCACCGGGCAATTTAGAATTGCGCGCGCGTGATTTATTTATGATTTCAACCCTCGGGAAATTTGAGGCCCCGTTCCCTCTCGATTGTCAATCCAGTGCGTGGCCCCCCTTACGGGGACGGCTTCTCGCGGATAACGGTGCGTCGGTACCGCCAGCGATACCGAATGTCATGCTCAGCAGTTGACGACCGTTGTTGGACAGCACTGGAGGATCAATGCTCGCACTGCTGTGACCAGCCATGATCGCCCTTCCCTTTGCCACGTGGCAGCCGGACGCGCTGAGGCAACGCCGCGCTAGCCAACGACTGCCCCACTGTCTTTGCGGCCGTCAATTCGGAGATCAGTTCTCTCTCGGCCGCCGATGGCGAGCGAAAATTATTGATGTCCGTACTTCTATACATGACATCCTCCGCGCGCGGCCTTCATCAGCAGGTACGCAAGATAAACACTATCCCCCATTTCCCAGGCGCGCATCCGGATTGTGCTGACGCAACCCAGCGGCTGCTCCTGGCCGAGGTCGGGCTGATGCAGGACCTCCCAAGTGGTTGGAAGTCAGCACTCACGCATCGCCATTAGCAGCAGCATTTAATTCGCCGGAGGTAGGGTATGCCGAGACATTCAGGCTTAGGCCTAGAGTGCCCATCATTGACAAGTCATCACTCGTCAGGTCAATCGAAGCTACAAACTGCGCTGAGTCACCAACGGTAACGCCAACAGAGAGTTCGGCAGTTAGTCCTTGGCCAGGAAAAGACACGGCCTGCGCACAACACTCCGTCAAGAATCGACGAACTGCAATCCCCATATCGCGCGGTGTAGCCGCGAATGACCGAAACTGGCGGCGAGTCCGGTCCGATGATGAAACGGCAAAGCCGCTCGCCGTCGCCCCGAACTGTGACCGTCGCAAGCTGGCGGTTGCCGGGCGGGATGCATGCTGGAAGGCGCCGCCTTTGCACGGCGCACGCCACAAGCAGTCGTCAGCAAGCTGAAGCGAAGCTTGGTGGAGAGCGGACGTCCCGGCCGCTACGCCGAGCCCGGCCCGCGCCCCGCGTGTGCCAATGCCAGCGCCAGCCTTGCCCCCACCTCGGCATTGTGTTTCACGAGCGCGATGTTTGTCGCCAAGCTGCGTCCACCCGTCAGCGCCTTGATGCGAGCCAGCAGGAAAGGTGTCACGGCCTTACCGGTGATTCCTTGCGCCGTGGCCTCGGCGAGCGCCTGCCGGGTCAGCGCGTCGATGTCGTCGAACGCTATCGCTGCCGCTTCAGGCACCGGAGTGCTCAACACAACACCGCCCACGAGGCCCAGGTCCCACTTGGTGCGGATGAAGCGTGCCTGTTCCGCCGCGTCGTCCAGCCTGAAGTCCGCGCAAAAGCCGCTATCGCGCGTGTAGAACGCAGCGAAATTGTCTTGCTCGCAACTGAGCACCGGCACGCCGTGCGTTTCCAGGTATTCCAACGTGAGCCCGATATCCAGGATGGACTTCGCACCGGCACAGACCACCGCCACCGAGGTCTTCGCCAGTTCCTGCAGGTCGGCCGAGATGTCAAAGGTTTCCGGCGCCCCCCGGTGCACGCCGCCAATGCCTCCGGTGACGAATACCTCGATGCCGGCCAGGGCGGCACATATCATCGTGCCGGCCACTGTCGTGGCGCCGAGCCCGCCGCCGGCCAGCACGGCCGGCAGGTCGCGGCGGCTGACCTTGTGTACCTGGTCCGAGCGGCCGAGCAGTTCCAGCTCGTCGTCCGTAAGGCCGATGTGGATTCGCCCGCCGACCAGCGCGATAGTGGCGGGCTCGGCTCCCACGTCCCGGATCAAGGCCTCCACTTCGCGCGCAGTGCGAACGTTCTCTGGGTAGGGCATGCCGTGGGCGATGATGGTCGATTCCAGCGCCACGAGCGGGCGGCCGGCGGCCTGTGCAGCGGCCACAGGCGCACTGCAGGTCAACCAGGCGTGTGCAAGATCGGTAATCATGTCGATTCTTTCGGCGGCGTGATTCACAAGTATGCAGCACGGGGCTGGTCCACGGTTCGTTGTGCAAGCGCGGGGGGCCGTGGTCTCGCAGCGAACGACCGCCCGGCGGACCAGATCTACCCTGACGACGCGCATGGATATAAGCGGTGGCGAATGCACGCTAAACTAAACCGGGTGCGCAACGGAAAAGATCGATGGATCGGGCTCAAGGCGATGAAATTCAACGGGTTGACGCTGCGTCTCACCGTTGTGTGCCTGATTGTGTTCGCAGGAGTCGCCATCTTGCAGGATCGTTTTATCTACTTCCCTGAGAAGGCTGCAATCGGGGACGTCGTTTCCGGCGGACTTCGCGCTTGGCCGACACCTGAGGCGTTCCGGGGCCTGGTGGCCGAACCGGCCGGATCCGCGCGCGCGACCGCCATCGTCTTTCATGGCAATGCAGGGCATGCCGGACACCGTTCGTTCTACGCCGCAGCGCTCACCCGGCTCGGGTTGCGCGTGATCCTCGCCGAATATCCAGGCTACGGGCCGCGCGACGGCACTCTGGGCGAAGAGAGTCTGGTCGCTGATGCCCAACAGACCATCGCGCTGGCGCATCGCCTCTATGGCGCGCCGCTGCTGCTCATCGGCGAATCGCTCGGGGCTGGCGTGGCGGCTGCGGCCGGCTCGCGTGAACGCGACAAGACCGCTGGCTTGCTGCTCATCACGCCATGGGATCAGCTTGAGCACGTCGCCGCTTACCACTATCCGTGGCTGCCCGTGAAGTGGCTGCTGCGCGACCGATACGACAGCGTGATCCACCTGGCGTCGTTCGGCCGCCCTGTTCTGGTCGTGGTTGCGGAACGCGACAGCATCGTCCCCCCGCGGCTCGGCGAAGCGCTCTACAACTCGCTGGCCGAACCGAGACAACTGATGGTGGTGAAGGCGGCTGAACATAACGACTGGATTGGCCGCGTCGACGAATCCTGGTGGCGGGGGGCGATCGGCTTCCTTCTCACGCCTTCGCATTGAAATATGAAAGCTCGCTCCATCCCGTCCAGCTCGGAACGCTTCTATGTCCTCGATGAGAAGAACAGGCCTGTCGAGGTGTTCGACCGCGGCGAGTGGTCACGCTGGATGACTGAGAACGAACTGATCTTCCGCCGCACGCTGCTGGACGAATACGGTGTGACGGTCACGACCCGCTTCCGCGGTGTATCCGAACCGAAAACCGGGGATGCTTCGCTGTTCGTGACGCGCGTCGCCGGAATGGAAGCACGAGACAACAGGAGCTACGGAGCACGTACGCTCGATGAGGCGCTGGAGCAGCATGAGCTCACCGTGCAGAAAATCCTCCGGACGCTGACCAGGCGGTGATCGCCACAGCGCAACGATTCTCCGCAACCATAACCATGCCCCGCGCGGGGGGACGACATTGTCAGCCCGGGCGTCCGCCCGAAGTGACTATCTGTCTGATTGAGGACTAGGCCTTTCGATCGTGAACTCGGAGATGTCATTGGCGCGCTACATCTCGTCCGTATGGCTGCAGCCCAACGTAACAACCCAGGCGCAGAACAGGCGATTGAAGAAGATCGGCGGCGACTGGGTGCAATTGCCCGTGGTCGCCCCGGAGCGGTCTCTCGAAGGACCTCAAAGCGGTCACCGGTCCGTGCATCCGCCGTAACTCGCGTTCCTCGTACAGGCGACAGTGCCGGTCGCATTGGACTCGCCTCGCCCCCTTGTCGCGGGTCCTTATTCGGCAATCGATCGAATGACTCTCGCCGGATTTCCACCGACGAGCGTGTTCGGGGGAACGTCCTTGGTGACGACCGAACCGGCCGCGACAACCGAGTTTTCGCCTACCGTTACGCCGCCTATAATGGTGGCTGCAGCTGCGATCCAGACGTTTCTCTCAATCACGATGGGCTTTGCGATTACGCCCTCGCGTCGCCGGGAAGGTTCCATGGGATGACCGGACGTGATGATGTTCACATTCGGCCCGATCATCACATCGTCGGCAATGTCGAGCCCGCCAAGGTCATAGAAAGTGCAATTCTGATTGATGAAGACATTGCGCCCGACGCTGATATCGACCCCGCCGGTTGTGTAGAAGGGCGGTATCAATGAAAAACTGTCGTCGAGCTGCTTGCCGATGAGCTCACTGAACAAGGCTCGAACTTCGCTCAGATCGTCGTATGTCAACCGGTTGAGAGCGGCGGTGATCGTCATCGCTCGTTTGACGTTCGCGGACATCGCCGCTGATTCCGGCGTTCGCCTGGAAATGATCCTGATGCGATCGTTTTTCGCCATTCGCTGTTTTCCTCCAGTTGCTATTCAGTGACCTTGAGCGAAAAATGGCGCGGAAAGCCCTATGTGTTTCCAGGTATTCAGCCAAGTCAAAGGCTAATGGCTTCGGTACCCAAGCAGTCAGTCTGATTGACGACTATCTAACCACCCGTGTCGACCGTCGGCTTCTGGCCGGTAACAGCAATTCAGGCCTCATGCGAATGGACGAGCGCGGAGGTCTAAGGCCAGCGATACGAGAGCACACGGTCGCGCGGGTATGCAAGTTCCCGAACCTCTTCGAGCTGGTTGCCTCCGAACAGGTAGACGTTGTCTGCGTCAATTCGAAGAAATAGCCCGACATGTCCCTTCCAATCGACCGCTTCATCGGCGGTCAGAACCGCAACACATCCATATCTCGGTTGTTCAAGCGGCTGTCCCCAGGTGAGCCAGGACCGAGCTAAAGCAGAGCCGGTGCCGCGAACGCCCGATTGCTTCATGCACCAGTTCAGGAACGATGAGCACCATGAGATTTTGTCGTCGTAGCCAGCAAGCTGAGTGCAATTATTGTATTCGGCGATTCGAGGATTGCAATCTCCCATACCGTAACGTCTGATGCCTTGCTCCTGGAGCGCGACGCTCAGCCAGACAGGTGCGTCAAGATTCGTTGCTGGTGACGTTTCTCTCATCTGCGTCTTCCTTACCGATCCTCTTCCGCCGATTCGTCAAGCGCGTTTCGCGCTCCCGAAAAAACGAAAGTGTCAACGATCTGCGTTCTACTGTCGAGTGTCCGCTCTTGGCCGAACCCGGACCTACGACAAAAGCCGCCACGCATCGTTGGAGGGCGTGGCCGCCGACGGCAGAGGTCGCCCCCGAAGGGACCATCCGATTTTATGAGCTGAGCGTCCGATCGATAGTTCTTACCGGCCCGTCGCCAGGCGGCGAATTGCAGCTACGTGATGGACTCCGGTCTGGTCACGATGCCCGGTGACGCGAAGCGTTCGCCCAGCACTCGACAATGAGTCGTCCAGCTTTTCCAGTGCAACGTTGCCTGAAACTTCGGACCGCCCGCGCGGCGGTATCCGCGATACGCTTCGCAAGCGACGAGCGAATAGGACATAACACAGGCGACCTCTGCCCGCACCGCGCAGACGAAGCACTGAAAATCAGCCGATTTTCGCGAGGTTTCCTCCAGAGCCACTGCCGCGTCAGTAATCGCATGCGGCAGCGCTCCGTTTGTCGAGGCCGAAGTCGTTGCAGAGCGCGCTGTTACCCTGCCTTCACAGCGCGTTCGGCGCCGCCCTCCCATCAAGCACCGCAGCGACGTTGTCGAGCGCGGTGAACCCCATCTGGTCGCGCGTCTCGATCGTCGCGCTCGCCATGTGCGGCGACAGAAACACATTGTCGAGCGCGGTAAAGCGCGGATCGATATTGGGCTCGTTCCGATAGACGTCGAGCCCCGCACCGAACAACCGACGCGACGCCAACGCATCGTACAGCGCATCCTCGTCGACGAGACTGCCGCGCGCGGCATTCACGAATACTGCACCGTCGCGCAGCAAGCGGAACTCGCGGCGCGTCATCAATGGCGTGCCGCCGCCCGGCACGTGCAGCGAGAGGATGTCGCACTGCGGCAGCAGCGTGTCCAGATCCGCACAATAGCGGGCACCCGCCTCGATCTCGGGCGGTGCGGGCCGCCGGTCGGTGTAGACGATCTTCATTCCGAAGCCTCGCGCACGCTGCGCGACCGCCCGACCGATCCTGCCGAAACCGACGATCCCGAGCGTCTTGCCGTTCACGCGCGTACCGAGCAGGTCGGTCATGCCGAACGACTTGCCCCACCCCGCGCGCACGATGCGCTCGTACTCCGACGCACGTCGGCATGCGGCCAGAATCAGCAGCAGCGTGAAATCGGCCGTGCAGTCGGTCAGCGCGTCCGGAGCGTTGCTGACCACGATTCCCCGAGCGTGCGCGGCGGCGACATCCATGTGGTCGCTACCCGCACTCGCGTTCGCGACGATCTTTACACACGACGGCAACGCCTCGATGTGCTCGGCCTGCAGCCCCGATCTCTTGCCGATCAGCAATGCCGGCGTCTGGTAGCGGTTGCAGAACTCTACGACGGACGCCGCATCCATGTCGGCGTGCGTTACATACGCGTTGAACTCTGATTGCGCGCGTGCGCCCACCGCGGCGGGAACGCGTCGCGCAACCAGCAGGCGGGGGCGATTCTTGTCAGGCATGGTCTCGTCCTTGGATCGGAAAACGGAACACAGCCTACGAAGCGCAGTCGGCGCGGGTCAATATTGATTGGTTCGATCAACATATTCGCGCGGCGTTGCACCGCCGGATTTGCCGAACGGTTCCAATTCTGTCGTCTGTCATCTGCGACGCCGTACGAGCGCGCGACCGACGCATCCGCGAACTCAGGAAAACCCTCACGCGTCCCAGTCCGGACGGGGACTTTGATATTGATTGAAAGAATCAAGATTGCTTGCGAATCGCCGCCGCGCAATGCTCTTTGCATGTTCAACGAACTGAAGACGAGGTCGGGAAAATGCAGGCAGAGAAAACAGTCGCGGCGGTGACGGGCGCCGGCAGACGCGGCTGACCCGACGAACGTCCGCGCACACGGCAACCGCGCGGGCCCATCAATCAGGAGATAGGAGACGACATTGAAAACCGCAGAAGAGCACGTTTCGGTCATGCGCGAGCTCGACGCGCACGCAAGTATCGCAAGAAGATCGAGGGTGCGCTACGGCGTGCTCTCGATGCTGCTGGTGGCTACGATCCTCAACTACGTCGACCGCTCGGCGCTCGGCATCGTCGCGCCCGCGCTATCGAAGGATCTCGCGCTCACCCGCGTGCAGATGGGCGAGCTGTTCGCCGTGTTCGGCCTCGCCTACTCGCTCGCACTACTGCCGGCAGGCGTGCTCGCCGACATGCTCGGATCACGCGTCGCGTATGCGCTGTCGCTCGTCGGCTGGTCGCTGGCGACGCTGACGCAAGGGCTCGCGCACGGCTATCACATGCTGCTTGGATCGCGCCTGGCGATGGGGGCGCTCGAGGCGCCCGCGTTTCCGTCGAACGCGCGCGCGGTGACGATGTGGTTCCCGGTCCAGGAACGCGGCTTCGCGACGAGCGTGTACGTGATGGGCCAATACGTGGGCACGCCGCTCTTCACCGGACTGCTGCTATGGATTTCGTCGGCGTTCGGCTGGCGTGCCGTCTTCTTCGCGACGGGCACGTTCGGCATCGTGCTCAGCGTCGTCTGGTATCGCCTTTATCGCGATCCGTCGCGGCATTGCAACGTCAATGCGGCCGAGCTGCAGTACATCACCGAAGGGCGTCCCGTGGTGACCGCGCGCGATCGATTCGACTGGCGCATGGCGCTGCGCCTGCTCGGCTACCGGCAGATCCTCGCAATCTGTCTCGGCAAGTTCTGCAACAACACGCTACTGGTGTTCTTCACGACCTGGTTCATGACCTATCTGGTGGAGGAGCGGCACATGTCGATGATCAAGGTCGGTTTCTTCCAAGCGATGCCTTTCATCGGCGCGACGTTGGGAATCCTGATCGCCGGCTATCTGTCCGATCTTTGCATCCGGCGCGGGGTGTCCATGTCGTCGTCGCGCAAGGCGCCGCTCGTGATCGGCACCTTCCTCGGCGCATCCATCGTGCTCGTCAACTGCGTGCATTCGAATGCGCTGGTGATTGCTATCCTGACCGTCGCGTTCTTTGCACAGGGCATTGGTTCGATGTCTTGGGCGGCCGTGTCAGAGATCGCGCCGAAACGCTATGTCGGGCTCACCAGCAGCATCACGAGCCTCGCCGCGAATATCGCAGCGATCACTACGCCGCTGATGATTGGCTACGTCACGCAGCGTACCGGCAACTTTTTCTGGGCGCTGAACCTGATGGGTGCGATCTGCCTCCTCGGCACACTGTCGTACTCGGTGCTGCTCGGCAAACTATCGCGTATCGAGCTCTGAGCCGCTCGCCGTGACATTCAACCGAACCCGGTCTATAGTCGGCGCAAGCGGCCGGGCGCCGACCGCATCGCCATCGCAACTCACCATGCAGAACTGGATCACCCTGACGGAGGCGGCGCGGCGGCTCGGCGTGCGGGCGCAGACCATCTATGCGTACGCGAGCCGCGGCAGCATCGCCGTGATGCAGGATCCCGACGATCCGCGCAAGAGCCTGTATCGCGCGGAGGACGTGATCGCGCTGTGCCGCAAGAAACAGGTCGGCCGCAAGCGCGCGGCGCTGGCAGCCAGCACGATCTTCGGCGCCGAGCCGTGTATTTACAGCGGCATCACCACGTTCTCCAAAGGCCGCGCCTGGTATCGCGGCCGCGACAGCATTCAGCTTGCCGATACGGCGACGCTCGAGGAAACGGCTGCCCTGCTCTGGCAGGCCACAACGCCCGTGTCGTTCGACGCGCCCGCGGTCGCGCTGCCGCCCGGCGAGCGCGATCGGCAATGCGCGTTCACGATACTCGCGATGCTGGCCGCGCACGGCCACTCGACGCTCGGCCGACTCGACCGCGCGTTGCACACCGAGGCCGGACAGCTCGTCGCGATCGTGTCGCGCGCGTTCGGCGCGCACGACGATGCCAGTGCAAGCCCGCTCCGGATCCATCAGCGGCTCGCGGCCGGCTGGGGCCTCGACAGCCGTAGTGCGGACCTGCTGCGCCGCGCGATGGTGCTGGTCACCGATCACGAGATCACGAGTTCGGCATTCGCCGCGCGCATCACCGCATCGACCGGCGCGTCACTCGCGGGCTGTCTGCTGACGGGACTCGCAACGTTGTCGGGCCCGCTGCACGGCGACGCGTCGGGACGCGTGCGCGCGGTATTCGACGACGTGCAACGATTAGGCGCCGCGTGTGTGGTCGATCATCACCTGAAGTCCGCGATCCCGATTCCCGGTTTCGGCCATCATCTTTACCCCGACGGCGATCCGCGCGCGGCCGCGTTGCTCGCGCGGCTCGATCCACCGGCGGAACTGGCGCACTTCATCGACAAGGTCACGACGCTCACTGGCCAGCGGCCGACCATCGATGTCGCCCTGGCGATGCTGTCGGTGCAACTTCAGTTGCCGCGCGATGCGGCGTTCGGATTGTTCGCGATCGCGCGAAGCGTCGGGCTTCTCGCACACTGCATCGAGCAACTGCGCGTGGGCAAGGTGATCCGACCGCGCAGCCGCTATACGGGGCCGGCGCTCGACGATCGGCATCTGCGGCCCGACGCGGAGGGCGACGGCAAATTGCCGAAAGCCAGTGTGATCGAGAAGAATCGGCTGTTCAAGATAGTGGAGTAACACTATCTAGCCCCGCTCGACCGCTACGCGGTCACGCCTTCGATCTGGAAGATCGCGTCGATCTGCGCCGACAGGCGTCGGTCGACGAAGGCTTGCTGAAAAAGCGCGCTGCCGACAGTGAAGCCCCACGTGTTCGCGTGAATCATCGCTTTCACACGTGTTTCGCGGTCGATGCTGCCTGCGGCAATCACGGGCCCGGCGACCGCGTCGACAACACGTTTTGTTAGCTCGGCCGGATCGTCCTTGCCGGCAAACCGGTACGCAAGCAAGTCAAGACCATGCACACCGGGCATCGATGCGATGCGGCGCGCATCCTCGACAATTTCGTTCATCGTCCCTTCGAGCACGGTCGGATGACCAACAGTGCGGCCGGCGAACGGAAAATACCGGATTGCCGAGCCACGCAGTAGCGGCAGCGCGTCTTCAACGTGGCGGCCGCCAAGGAGGTAGTCGACTCCGATCTCGAGCGACGCGTCGATCGATTCCAGCTCTGCTTCGCGGCTCGTTGCGACGACTTCCAGCATGACCTTGCGGCCATCGGCGCGGATGCGTCGGGCGAGCTCCTTCAAGTCTCTTATGGGCAAGCCGACATCCTTGAACCCGACATAGCGGACGGGGCTGTCACGCAGGCTGTCGTAGGTTGCGATCGCGTCGCTGACGGTCGCGTCGTTTTCGGTCAACATCAGAATGAAGTGGGACACGTCAAGCTCCGGTAGACAATGGGTGCTTCGCCCGCGATTGGACGAACTGGTGAGCGGTCTGGAGGGCAATCTGTAGGCTGGCTGGATCGGCAATGCCCTGTCCTGCAATGTCGAAGGCCGTGCCGTGGTCGGGGCTCGTACGCACGAAAGGCAGGCCGACGGTGATGTTCACGCCGTCCTCCACGCCGGCGAGCTTGACCGGTATGAGGCCCTGGTCGTGATACTGCGCTACCACGATGTCGAACCGGCCGCGGCGGGCGTTCATGAACACGGTGTCGCCGGGCCACGGGCCGCTGGCGTCGATGCCTTCCTTCCGCGCAAGTTCGATCGCGGGCGCGATGATGTCGATATCCTCGCGCCCGAAAAGGCCTCCTTCACCCGCGTGCGGGTTGAGGCCGGCGACCGCCACGCGGGGACGCTCGATGCCGAGCTCACGCATCGCGCGATCGGCGAGCCGGATGATGCGCAGTTCGGTTTCGACGGACAGCTTCGCGACAGCATCGAGCATGGAGCAGTGAACCGTCACGAGGATCGTACGGATTGTCGAAGACGACGCAGTCCCCGCCCTCGTTCATCTCACCCCGGCCCATCAGTACCCGATGGGAGGACGTCTGTCGGGGCCAAGGCGCCGGGCGCTGGTCGAACTCGCGCGCAAGCGCGGGATGCTGATGATCGAGAACGAATACGACTGCGAGTTCCACTACGCGGGAACGAATCATCCGCCGATTTTCAGCCATGCGCCGGAAAGCACGTTGCTGGTCAATACTTTCGCGAAGGCGGTCAGCCCTTCCCTTCGGCTCGGGTTCATCGTCGCGCCGCCGTGCGCAGCCGCCGCGCTGGTTGCGCGCGTCGAGCGCGAGCGCACGCATGTATCGTGGCCCGTGCAGAAGATCGTCGAAACGTTGCTCCTATCGGGCGAGCTGGATCGGCATTTGCGCAGGGTGCGGCGGCATTATGGGGCGATGCGCGATGCCATACGCGAACGGTTGACCCCATACGCCGACGTGGTCACCCTAGGGGGCGACGAGGGAGGCCTGCATGTGATCGTGTCAGGAGAGAACGACACGTTCGACCGTGATTTGCAAGCCGCGCTGCGATCGAAGGGCGTCGTGTTCGACGACGTTCGCGATTTCACGAAGCTCGAACCCAATGCGCGCGGTTTTCTGCTCGGATATGGGCATATGGACTGGGAAGCGCTGACAGAATCGCTGAATCTGCTCGAAATCTGTATCAAGCAAATCGGACGTCGCCGTCATTTGCGAAAGAGTGCCAGGCGCTATACCGCACCGAAATAATGCTGCGCCAAAGCAACCCAATATCGGACGCCGGCAGGAATGATGTCGTCGTTGAAGTCGTACTTCGGGTGATGTAGCGATCGGGCGGCCGCGCCCGGCGGAGCGTTACCGATCAACACATAAGCGCCCGGCCGTTCTTCGAGCATGAAGCCGAAGTCTTCCGATGTCATGTTCGAAGGAATGTGATTGTCGAGGCGCTCGCTGCCGAACGTCTCGCGAATAACCGTTTCACAGAGCGCGGTCTCGGCCGGCGTGTTGATCGTTGCCGGGTAGTATTGGAAAAACGTCACCTCGACTTGGGCGCCATAGGCCGAAGCCAGTCCGTGGCACATCAGCTCGATGTCGCGCTGTAGCCTTTGTTGCAGAGTCGACGAGAGCGTGCGAATCGTGCCGCGCAATTCGGCGCTGTCCGGAATGACGTTGTCTGTATCGCCTGCGTGGAACATGCAGACCGAAATCACAGCGGGATCGACAGGATCCTTGTGCCGCGCTGCGATGGTCTGACATTGGAGCACCATCGAACAGGCGAGCGGTATCGGATCGAGACCCAGGTGCGGTTGAGCCGCATGCGCCCCTTTGTGCATGCCGAATACCGCTTCCGTCGGACATCGCTCGAACAGGCCGTCATCGATCATCTTCCGTGCGCCCGCGCCCCCTTCCTCTCCAGGCTGAAACACGAAATGAACCGTGCCGGCCAACTGCGGCAATTGCTTCAGGACACGGGCGGCGCCCAGCAGCATCACGGTATGCCCGTCGTGTCCGCAGGCATGCATGACTCCGTTCGCACACGAGGCGTGCGCGAAGTCATTGGCCTCCTGGATCGGCAACGCATCGAGGTCCGCGCGCAGCACGATGCCACGGCCCGGGTCGGCGCCGGGCAGGCTACCGACCACGCCGGTCCCGCCCAGCCCGCGCAACACTGCATAGCCGAGCGATTCGAGCTCACGTGCGACGACGTCTGCCGTCCTGCGTTCCTCGAATCGCAGTTCGGGATGGGCATGCAGGTCGCGGCGCAACTTCGCCCAATGCTCATGATGCGCGTCCAACGAAGTCTCGACCGTTGCGGACGTATTCAATTTCGGCACCTTTGGAAAGCGAAATAGAGTCGACGCTGGCGTGTTATCGCGTCGGGTATCGCAGCCGTTTCAATCGTAGAACCCGAGGATCGACTTCACTTCCATGTACTCTTCCATGCCTTCCATCCCGTACTCTCGACCATTGCCGGACTGCTTGTACCCGCCGAATGGCGCTTGCGGGTCCCAAGCCGGATAGTTCAGATGCACCTGGCCCGAACGAATGCGCGCTGCGACCGCTTGCAACAGTGCCTTGTCTGCGCCTTGAACATGTGCGCCGAGCCCATAAACCGTGTCGTTCGCGACCGAGATCGCTTCTTCGACCGAGTCGTAGGGAAGGATGGCAAGGACCGGGCCGAAGATCTCCTCCTGCGCAATCCTCATCTTTGTACCCACTTCGGAAAAGATCGTTGGCTGTGCGTAGAACCCCCTGCTCAGGCCGGCCGGCCTCCCTGGTCCACCGACGAGCAACAGAGCGCGTTCGTCGATGCCGGCTTCGATCATCTCCTGCACCCTGCCGAACTGCGCACGATTGGCCAACGGACCGTGTGTCGTCGCGTCGGCGAACGGATCGCCAACGATCATCTGTTCCGTTGCCGCGACAGCCAACGCTTCGACCTGTCGCAACACGCCACGCGGCACGATCATCCGCGTCGGCGCGCTGCACGACTGACCCATGTTCCGAAACGCGGCAGCAACGCCCAGCGAGACAGCACGTGGCAGATCCGCATCGGGCAGCACGACGTTCGGCGACTTGCCGCCGAGCTCCTGCGCCACACGTTTGACCGTCGGCGCAGCTGCCTGCGCAACCAGGATGCCCGCACGCGTCGAGCCGGTGATCGACACCATATCGACTTGCGGGTGTGACGCCAGTAACGTACCCACCTCCGGGCCGGTGCCGCTCACGAGGTTAAAAACGCCCGCTGGAACACCAGCGTCCGCGATGACTTCAGCAAATAGCAATGCGCTCAGCGGCGAGAATTCACTAGGTTTCAGTACCACTGTGCAGCCGGCTGCGAGTGCCGGCCCGACCTTCGCCGTAATCTGATAGATCGGCCAGTTCCAGGGCGTGATCAGCGCGCAGACGCCGATCGGCTCGCGTACGACCGCGGTCGTCCCCCTTTGCTTGCTGAACGGATAACTGGCCAGATTGTCGCGCGCGACGCGAATATGTTCGGCTGCAAGCGGCACATGTGCGGCGCGCGCATAGCTGATGGGCGCGCCCATTTCCGTCGACAACGCAGCGGCGAACAGTTCGGCGCGCTCCAGCATCAGCGCATGAACCCGGTCGAGCAGCACAGCACGTTCTTGCGGCGAACTTGCCGACCAAGCCGCGAAAGCCTTACGCGCGGCGAGCACTGCCCGCTCGGCGTCGCGCGCGTTGCCAAGTGCGATCTCGCACACTGCGTCCTCGGTGGACGGCGAGATAACGGCGATTCGATCGCTACGATCGGAGGCAGTCCACTCGCCGTCGATGTACAACCGGTCGAGCCGTCCTGCCTGCATCAGATGACGAACAGGTGAAGTCATTGCAGCGTGTCCTTGATTCGATACCATGCCCCAACGAACGGCAAAAACCACGGCTTGCCAAAGTGGCCGGGGATGGCAGGCCAGTCGAAGTCTTTCCACGGATTCAGATCGAGGCGTCCGTCCATGATCTCCGCCATCAGCGTGCCCATCAACGTGGCCATGTGCGTGCCATGGCCACTATAGCCCATCGAGTAATAGATACCGTCACGCTGGCCCGCGCGCGGCAGGCGGTTGGCGGTCATGTCCACCATGCCGCCCCAGCAATAGTCGATGCGCGCGTTCGCCAATTCGGGGAACACCGTGGCCATCTGCTGTCGCAAGATCAGCCCGCTTTTTTCGTCGGAGCGCGGGTTCGATGTCGCGAAACGTGCGCGTCCGCCAAAGAGCATCCGGTTATCGGGCGTTACACGAAAGAAATTGACGAAGTTCTTGGTGTCGGTCGCCATCCGGCGCGTGGGCAGCAAGCGGTCGATCAGGTCCACCGGCAAAGGCTCGGTGACGATGATGAACGCCCCGACCGGCACGATTCTTCGCCGAATCCACGCGAACGGTCCCACCTGCGAGATGCCGCTCGCCAGGAGCACCTGCGGTGCGCGGATCGATGCGCGCGGCGTCCGCACGATGTAGCCCCGAGGTTCCCGCTGCAATCCCAGTACTGGCGCCCGCTCGAGAACATGGGCGCCACGCGCTTGCGCAGCTCTCGCGAGACCACGAACATAACGACCGACGTGCATCCCGGCGCTCTTCTCGAAGATCAACCCGCCGTGATAACGGTCGGAGCCAATCTCGTCACGAAGCTGCGCCTTTGTCACAAGGCGCGTATCAGGGTCCACGCTCGCGGCAAGCAACGCCTGACTTCTCGCAAGCTTATCGAAGTGCTCCGGCTTCGCCGCGAGCTTCAGCTTTCCTCTGCGAACGAAATCGCAATCGATCGACTCTTCGCTGACCAGCCTCTCGACCATGTCGACACCCGAGTCGAACGCGAGATAGAGCCGGTTGGCCAATTCCGTACCGATCCGCTGCGAGAGTGAAGCGTAATCCTGCGCGAAGCCGTTGTTGCACATGCCGCCGTTGCGGCCCGACGCGGCCTGTCCCACGGTACCTGCTTCGCAGACGATGACGCGCGCGCCTTTTTTGGTGAGCGCCAGGGCCGCCGCCGAGCCGGTGATGCCGCCGCCCACCACGACCACGTCGCAACTTCCGCCGTCCATGTCAGGCGAGTTGCTGACGAATGGCTCGGACGTATCGAGCCAGTAAGAACCGAAATGCATGACAAACTCCAAAGCGGCCGGGCGCGTGCTCATACCCGACACTATGCGTGCAAGCGGCAGATAAGCCGGTCCGTACTGAACGTCTAAAGCATGGCTTGACTGACCAATGCGTAGAAGCGGCAAGCGGGATCGGGTGCGCCAACATGTTCGCGGGCAGGCGCATTGAGAACCATCTTCGAGCAGATGTCCACGCGCTGCAGTCCCTGTTCGCTCAGCCAATCGCTCAAACCTGTTTCCGAGGGCACGTCGATACGGACGAATTCGCCCTCTCGTCCGGTCAGCCAGTAGGCGATCAAGGCTTTTGCGCGCGCGTCGTCATGCGAACGAATCGCGACCACAGGGCCGATCACGTGCCCCCGGCCAAAGCGCCGCAACACCGAGAATCCGACGATCTCGCCATCGCGTTCGAGTACGACGCTTTCCCCGCGCTCGAGCACTGCGGACAACAGCGCATGGCGCTCGAGGCCCGAGGCGCGCGAAGCCATTTCAACGAGGCAGGGAAAGTCGGCAGGGATCCCAGTGCGCAGTCGCTCGCCGTCGAGCAACGCGACGGAGAGAGGTTTACCGACATTCCCTTGATGTTGCTCCAACGATCCACATACGCTGAAGCCGAGCTTTTCGTAGAGCGGCCGACCGGCCAGCGTCGCGTGCAGGAATGTGATGCGTGGCCCTAACTCTTCGAGGACGATCTCCATCAGCTCGCGGCCGATACCGCGGCCCTGGTGCGCCGACGACACGATGACGTGACCGAGCGAGGCACGGTCGGCGCCGAACTTCCAGCACATCGCAGTACCAATGACGACACCCCGCTCTTCGGCCACGAACGCTATCGCCGTATTGGCGGAAAACTGCCAGTCTTCCGCTCTATATGGCCAGCCCAGTGCCATCGAGAGCGCGTGAGCCGCGGGTACGTCGCCCGGAGCGAACTTGCGATACCGAAGACCCGCGGCCGAGGCCGAGCTGTTCGCGAACGAATCGTGTTTCACTAATCTCCCCTACTGAATGTTTCCGTTTCGCCTGAAGCGCAACCACTCGGGGCGACACTGCAGCAACCATCGAGTGACGCTGTTGGCAAGCCGGTGCCACGTACTATAGAAAAAATTATCTTTATCGTGTTTAATCTCCAATGAATCCATCGTTAACGGGCCCTTAATGCTTCAACTTGAAGACATGCAGCTGCTGCGCGCGCTCGGCGTATCTCACTCGCTTGCCGCAGCAGCGAGGTTGTTAGATCTGACGCCGCCCGCGGTCACGGTACGTCTTCAGCGCATCGAGGAGCGGATGGGGGTGCGTCTTGCCACGCGCGCAGCCAGAGGTATCTCGCTCACTGACGAAGGACAGCGCCTTGTTCAGGAAGCCATCGAGATCCTGGAGCGGATCGAGTCTATTCCGTCACGCGTCTCCGGAGCGTCCGCTGGTGTAAGTGGTCATTTGCGCGTCGTGGCTCCATTCGGATTCGGCAGGGAATATGTCGCGCCGCTCGTCCGCGGCCTGCATCGCTCACACCCCAATCTGGCGATTTCGCTAATTTTGGTCGAAAGTCCGCTCGCGTCTGCGTCGGGCGCCGACGCGGTCGTTTCGATCGGCCACATCAAAGGCTCTTCCTGGGTGGGACATTTCCTGGCGCCAAACGACCGCATTCTTTGCGCAGGCCCTGCCCTGGCGCGTTCGCTGTCAAAGCTCAAGCATCCCTCCGAACTGACCCGGCACCCTTACCTGACCTTGCGAGAAAACGATGAAGACGTGACGCGTCTGCGTTTTGCTCAGCACGATGCTGCAGGCAAACGCATCGGCAAGGGCGTGACGGTCCGCTTGAGCAGCGCGTTGTCTTCGAACGACGGCACCGTCGTCAGGGACTGGGCCGTCGACGGCCTCGGCGTTGTCGCGCGATCCGAATGGGATTGCGCGCGGCTGATCGCGGAGGGGAAGCTGAAGCGCATTTTGCCGGCATGGCACCTCGAACCTGCACCGGTGATGGCCCTGACGCCCACGCGCCAGGGCCTGACCATTCGTCAGCGTGTGTTCCTGGAAGCCGCGAAGCGAGCCTTCAACCCCGTGCCCTGGCGCGGTTGAATCAAAGCCCATTTAATGCTGGGGGGCGGTGCGACCTTCTCGCACCGACATTCAACGCGGCTTAACGGCCAGTTTATTCTCCGTTAAGCACAAATTCTCGGCTAACTTCTATAGTGGCTTCTCCTCATGCGCCACACGGCATCGACACCGACCGCGCCAAGAGTTGCCAGGAGCCACTGATGAATTTGGAGTCGTTGAATACACCCGCTGCAGTGATCGATGTCGCGCGGATGCACCGCAACATCGAACGGATGCAGCAACGCATGAATGCGCTCGGCGTGAGGTTCCGTCCGCACGTCAAGACGACTAAATGCGAGCAGGTAGTCCGGGCACAAATGGATGCCGGAGCACGCGGCATCACCGTATCCACACTCAAGGAAGCCGAACAATTCTTCGCAAGCGGCATTCGCGACATCGTCTACGCGGTGGGCATGGCGCCGGCAAAACTCGCGCGGGCGCTGGCACTTCGCCGACAAGGCTGCGATCTGAAGATCGTTGCCGACAGCGTCGCCTGCGCCGAGGCCATCGCCGCGTTCGGTCGAGCGTACGAAGAGCCCTTCGAGGTCTGGATCGAGATCGACGTGGATGGTCATCGCTCAGGTATCAAACCCGATGACGACGCGCTTCTCGCTGTCGCAGCGACCCTATCGAATGGCGGCATGCATCTTGGCGGCGTGTTGGCCCATGCCGGTTCGAGCTACGATTACGATACCCGTGACGAGCTCGTGCAGATCGCGGAGCAGGAACGCTCGCGCTGCGTGCGTGCCGCTGAACGCATTCGGGCAGCGGGCCTGCGGTGCGACGTCGTGAGCATCGGATCGACACCGACAGCGTTGGCCGCCGAACATCTGGAGGGCGTGACCGAAGTTCGCGCAGGCGTCTACGTCATGTTCGATCTCGTCATGCACAACATCGGCGTGAACGACGCGTCCGAGATCGCATTGAGCGTGTTGACTACCGTCATCGGGCATCAGAGCGAGAAAGGCTGGGCCATCGTCGATGCGGGGTGGATGGCCATGAGCCGCGACCGTGGCACTCAGCGCCAGAAGCGCGACTTTGGTTACGGGCTCGTGTGCAGCGAAAACGGAGAGGTGCTTGGCGAGTATGTGATGAGCGGTGCGAACCAGGAGCACGGAATCGTCTCCCGGTCGGGTACGCCGGATCACGAGATCGAGAAACGTTTTCCGATCGGGACGCGCCTTCGGATACTGCCCAATCATGCGTGCGCCACCGGCGCACAGCATCCCGCCTATCAGGCCGTCGGCCTCGACGGCAATGTCGAAACCTGGCCGCGGTTCTATGGCTGGTAACGAGCGCCGAATTCGAATCCATGAGAGGTAGCCTCGTTATGAAGTATCTCAATGCAAGATTCCATCCAGGGTTTCCATGCTTGGGCAAGGTCAACCGAAGATGGCGGACGTTCCCCCTTCTCGAAGTCAAAGCCATTGATGCGCACGCAACTTCAGACGCTCTCCACCGAGCGTTAGCGGCAACAACGCTGTCTTCGTGATCACGGTGTGGCCGGCAGTGCTTGCGTCCGCAGGCAAGATGACGTCAACAAGGCCACCGGTAGAAAGTAAATGAGGATCGTCGAACAAGTCGTGGGGCTTCGTGATTGGCGCGTACTGAAGACCGGGAATCGAGAGAGCGTGAAGCACGACCTCACGTATGTCCGCCATTTGCGGTAGCAGCTTGGGCGGCACAAACGACCCCACCTCGATCTCCTTCAATCCGGCAGCGGCGAGCGCGGAAATCGAACGCAGCTTTGCCGCAGTCGGCATGACGTTTTTGATGCTTTGCAAGCCGTCACGCGGGCCGACCTCGCTAATCAAGATTCTGGGGGCACTCACGATTCGCTCCTTCATAAAGTTCTATCGGAACGCTTGCTCGAGGGAGCGAAACAGGCAACGGTGGGACTGGGCGGAAAAGGCGCGAGGTACGATGCAAGCATTGCCTCGTTTTCCGGGACGTCCGCGAAGAGCCATCGTGAGAACCTCGAGCGTATTGGCTAACTGAGACGCTAGTAGTCACACGTCAGGACGATTTTTCGATGTCGTCGTCATTCTGGAATCGGTAGGCCCAGCCGCCAGTTCAGATTTCTGCGTGCCTGCGCCTCGCAGCGTGCATAGAAGAAATCGGTCAGATAGATGCGCGGCCGTACGAGCAGCGCGCCGAGAATCGTCCGTTCGTGAAGGTCGTAAGCCCGGTCGTCGAGATCGGGGCGCTCTGCCCGCAGGCGCCGGCCGTCGTCGCGAAACCGGCTGCGAGCGGCGCCCAGCACCGCCAGATCGATGTCGCACACGAAGCGGGTATCCGGTTCCGCGGCAGTGCCCGCGTGGGTCGTCGCGAGAATCATCGCGCAGATGCGATCGCACGCACGGATTCGGCCGCGCGCCTGCTCTCGAAACCACTCCGCACTACGCTGCTCGTTGTCTTGCGCGCCCGGAACGAAGATCACGTCATGGAACCAGAGCGCGAGTTCGACCGCATCCGGTGCCCGAATCGCATCACGCGCCAAGTCGAAGTGACGCAAGCATCGCCGCACATGCACGAGCGTATGGTAATGGCGCGCCGGCTCCCTATAACAGCGCGCGAGCAGGCGATAGACCTCGCCGGCATCCGTCCCGCCGCTACACGACCACAACGCGACAAACCGCGCCTGCGTTCGGTTCACGTTCGCTCCTTGGGCCGTGGGGCCAGCGCGATCGCCCGACGCCGACATCAGCGCGAGGCGTTCACAGAAATTCCGTGCGGATGTCGATACTCGAGCGCTGTCCGATGTTTGCGTAGTGATGCGCGAGCCATGCATCCGCTTCGCGCCGCCCATGGTCACGCAGCTCGCTCAGAAATCCCCAATCTGCGTTGTACTTGCTCGATACGCTCAACGCGCTCAGCGCGTCGTCGGCGCGAATCGAATGGATCAGCATTTCCTTCATGTCGCCTTGTTTGATCGTGCCTTGCTGGATCAGGTCGGTGACGAACGCGATGGCACGCATCTCGCGCATCAGCGACGAGTTGAAACTGATCTCGCTGATGCGGTTGAGAATCTCCGCGGCCGTGATCGGTACACCGCGACGCACGAGCGGATTGATGTGCACGATCACGACGTCGCGCGTCGCGCAATTGTAGATAAGCGGATAGATGGCCGGATTGCCCATGTAGCCGCCATCCCAGTAGTACTCGCCGTCGATCGAAACTGCCTGGAACAGCGTCGGCACGCATGCGGATGCAAGTACCGCGTCGGCACAGACATCCTCTCGCGCGAACAGGCGTATTTTCCCCGTCTCGACGTTGGTCGCGCACAGGTACAACCGAATCGGACAGTGCTTGCGCAGCGCGTCGAAGTCGACGTGACTGTCGAGCACTTCGCGCAGCGGATTCAGGTTGTTCGGATTGAACTGATAAGGTGAAAAGACGCGCAGCATCATGTCGGCGAATGCATAAAGCGGCGAGTGATCGAGCCCGAAGCTGTGCGTTCCCTTCAACCATGGCACCCAGCGCAGCGGGTTGTAGCGCTCTGCCGATTGCGCGATCGCGTGCCAGAAATCGTGCAGTCCCTGACGCGCACCGTCCGCGCCGCCCTTTTGCAGACCGTATGCGAGTACCGCAGCGTTCATCGCGCCGGCGCTCGTCGCGCTGACGCCTTCGATCTCGAGCCTGCCGTCCTCGAGCAGCCGGTCGAGCACGCCCCAGGTGAAAGCACCATGCATGCCGCCGCCCTGCAACGCGAGCGCGATCGGTTTGCGCGGGACATCGTCGCGGCGCCTCGTGTGCGTGGTTGCCATGCCCGTTCCCTCGACTCCCCATCCTGCGGAGCAGCCTCAGGTCGTGGAACGCACTTCGTCACGCGATACGCCGCCGTGCGACTCGGCTCCATTCAACCTGCACTCACGCTCCATGCATCCAGCAGCGCCTTCGCCTCTCGCAGATCGCTCGTAGCGAAGCCTTCCGTGAAGCTCGTGTACACGTCGGACAGCGCTTGCTTCGCTTCCACGGTCCTTCCCCGCCGTTGCAATAGACGAGCCAAATCCGACGCTGCCCTCAATTCCAGCGCCCTCGCACCCTGCTCGCGTGCGCGCGCGATCGCCCGGTAAAAACAGTCGGCGGCCTCGTCGTCGCATGCGGCGGCTGTCCCCGCCTCGTCCGCGCTTCCGCCCTGATAGACGCCCCTGAGCCGGTACAGCTCAGCCTCGTAGCAATGTTCGCCGGATTTCTCGACGATCGCCATCGCGTCGTCCAACATGCGCAGTGCTGCGCGCTTGCCACCCGAACGCTGGTAACTGTCGGCAAGCAACGCAAGAAAATAAGGCCGCTGATCTTCGCCGCCGGCGGCCCGATGCGCATCGAGCCCTCGACGCATCTGCGCAATGCCGCCCTCGATGTTGCCTTGCGCGCTCATCGCCCAGCCTTGCAACAGCGTCCCGCACGCGAGCCAGTAGGGCAATCCGTGCTCCACAGATACCGCGATGACGGCTTCCGCGCGCTCGGCGACAAGCGCGCGCTCCCCCCGTAGTTGATGCAAGTGCGCGGTGTAGGTCAGAGCGAACGCCAGAGAGGGGCCATAGGCAAGAGCCTGTGCCAGCGCGAGCGCGTCGGCGCTACGTTTGAGCGCCTGGTCGGGATACCCCTGAAACCATAAGGTCAACCCGAGGTAGCTGAGTGCCCGGACGCCGGGCTCGACGCCATGTGCAAACACGTGAGCCTGATGCTGTTCCGGATCATAGATCGCCAGGGCCTCTTCGACATGCCTGCGTGCAGCGTCGAAATCGCCCTGTAGGAAAAAGCACGAACCCAATGCACCATGTGCCTCGACGAGGAAGCCAGCATCGTTCGCATCCCGCGCCGTGCCGAGCATCTGCTGGCCCAGGTCGGTCGCGAGCGCATATTCGCCGCGCACCAGGTGATGTATCCGCAGTCCCAGCTGCGTCGCAAAGCGTTGCGATGCCTCCCCCGTCCGCTCGCACAATTCGAGCGCGCGCGTATAGGTCGCGCCGACCTCCGGTGCGCCATACCCGCGCACGTCCATCAGGACTGGCCCAAGGGAAAGCAGCAGCGTCAGTTCCCAATGCGCGCGCATCGCGGTGTCGGGCAGGCCTTTCAGCAATGCAAGCGCCGCGCCGAGGTGATTCATTGCATCGTGATGGGCGGCATGGCGCAGCGCCTGCTGAGCCGCACGATGCAGGTATTCGACGGCCTTTGGAATGTTGCCGCTCTGACTGTAGTGATGTGCCAGTTCGCTGCAGTAATCGGCGATGCGCGTCGGGAACAGCATCTCGATCGCCTGCGCGGTGCGCTCGTGCAGCGTGGTGCGTCGCTCGGTGAGCAACGAGCGCCCTGCCACTTCCTGCGTCAGTGCGTGCTTGAACGAATAAGTGACCTCGGGAAACGCGGGCCGCTCGTAGATGAACTCCGCTGCTTCCAGATGGGCGAGCAGCCGACGCAGTTCGTCGTCCCGCACCGACTCCTCGCCGCAAATTCGCCGGATCAGGCTGAACGGAAACTCGTGGCCGATCACTGCTAGCGCCTGCAGCAACTCCTTTTCGTCGATCGGAAGCCGGTCGATCCGTGCCGCGAGCACACCCTGAACGGTGGTGGGAATGTGCAGCGTCGCCGGCGTCTCGACGATGCGGTAGCGTCCCGCTTCGCCGAGCAGCGACTGTTCCTCGACGAGCGTCTGGACCACTTCCTCCATGAAGAACGGATTGCCCTCCGTCTTCTCCAGAATGCGCTGCTTCAGCGGTACGAGCGTGCGGTCCTCGCCGAGCAGCGCCGCCAGCAGTCCTTGCGCGTCGGCGGGACCAAGCGGTTCAAGCCGGATGGCGCTCCAGTGAGCGGCGCGCGTCCACGCGGGCTGATACTCGGGCCGGTAGTTCACCAGAAGCAGGATGCGCGTGTCCGGCAGGTGGTCGATCAGGTAGGCGAGGAACGCTTCCGTTTCACGGTCCAGCCATTGCAGGTCCTCGAACAGCAAATGGACCGGCTGATTCTCGCTCTCGCGCGCAAGAAGTTGCCGGATCGCATCGAACGTGCGGTCGCGCCGGATCTGTGGATCCATCTCGACGAGTACCGGCCCGCCTTCTCCGATGCCGAGCAGATAGAGCACGTATGGGACGAGATCCTCGAAACTGCGCTCCAGAGCGAGTGCCTTGCCGATGACCTTTTCGCGACAGCGCCGCTCGTCGTCCTGCACCGTGATCTGGAAATAGTTCTTCAGGAGCTCGATGAGCGGCAGATTGGAAAACGCCTTGCCGTGCGATACGGAAAACGTCTCGAGCACCAGCGCGCCGCGTCGCGAACGCTCCTTGAATTCGTGGAAAAGGCGAGACTTCCCGACGCCGGCCTCCCCCACCACGCCGACCACGCGGCCATGCCCGGCCCTCATGGCTTCCAGCGCGCGGTTCAGGTGGTCCATTTCCGTTTCGCGGCCGACGAATCGCGCGAGACCGCGGTGCGCGGCCAGTTGCAGGCGCGTGCGTAATGCCCCCAGGCCAAGCAACTCGTATACGCACAGCGGCGCGGGAATGCCCTTGAGCTGCGTTGCCCCGAGCGCCTTGAATTCGAAATAGCCTTCGGCCAGCTTGTGCGTCGATTCGCTGACGAGAATCGACGTGGGTGCAGCGATTCCCTCGATCCGCGATGCGATGTGGATCGTATGCCCGAGCGGATCGTAATCGGTATGCAGGTCGTCGGTGCGGATCGAACGGACGACGACCTCGCCCGTGTGAACGCCGACGCGAATCTGCAGAGGAACGCCTTCCTGCAGACGAATGCGGTCGCCGTGCTGCCGCATCGCCTGCTGCATGCGCAATGCAGCGAAAAGCGCGCGCTGCGCATGGTCTTCGTGCGCGATTGGTGCGCCGAACAGCGCAAGGATGCCATCGCCGAGCGATTTTGCGACGTACCCTTCGTAGTAATGAACCGCTTCCATCATCAGCTCGACCACGGGCACGATCAGGCGATGCGCGACTTCAGGATCGAGATCGTGAATCAACGCAGTCGACCCGGCCATGTCGGCGAACAGCGCGGTCACGGTCTTGCGTTCGCCGGCAGGTTCGCCACGCGCTTCCATCGCCGCGTGTTCGGCTCGGATTCGTTCGGCGAGATGATCGGGCGTGTAGTGGATGGGCGTCGGAGGCGGTTCGCGGCCCAATGGTCGGGAAAACGGCGGCGCAGCGGCGGGCGCAGTCAGCGGCGTTCCGCAGTTGCTGCAGAAGCGGGCCGCTGGCGCTGCCTCATGTCCGCAATGCGGACACACGCGGGAGAGCACAGCCTGACATTCCTGGCAGAACCTCGCATCGGGAGGATTCTCGGATCCGCAGATTGTGCAGCGCATAAAAACCCTCTTCCTGCCAAGGGTCGACCTCACGATATTATGCGCCGCCCGTTGCGGGAATTCAGGTCCTTAGTAGACGCAGTGCGCCCAACCGATCGACCGAGATGCGCGAGCATGAGCACACCGCGCGTTAACGGTGCGAGCAGGGCAGTTGCCGCATCAGGTTGTCATTATTGTCCCGTCGCACCCGACGCTTCGTGCTTCATGCCCATCGAATTGCCCTTCTTCCGGGGCGTGTGCTTCATCTTCCCCTCTTTCATCGAGGGTTTTGCCATGGTGCCACTTGCCATCTCGGTTTCAGACATCGTGCCGCTGGCCTGCTGGGCTGACACGTATGAAATGCCGACGGCGAGCGAAGCGCCGAGCGCCACGATTGCCTTCTTGCTCATGAATTACCTCCATTAGCGGTGAAGGTTGAAAAGACGGCTTTTGAAAGCCGATTGCTCGTTTATGGATTGCAGAGACAGGTACCACGAGGACGGGACGTGAACCGTTACTCCCGCCTGAGCGCGGAAAACAAGCCTGGGCGTCAGGACCCTCCGAACCAGTTGTACCCCTGGTCGCTCCAATAGCCGCCCGGAAACGTGTTCGTCACGAAGAGTTCCATGATGTGCTTCGGATTCTTGTAACCCAGCTTTGTCGGAATGCGTAGCTTCATTGGGAAGCCATATTTCGGCGGTAGGGTCTCGCCATCATATTGAAGGGCAAGCAGCGTTTGCGGATGGAGCGCCGTCGGCATGTCGATGCTTTCATAGTAGTCGTCGGCGCACTTGAAGCCGACATACCTTGCACTCGTGTCTGCACCCACGCGGCGCAGGAAGTCCCCGAACGGTGTGCCGCCCCAGCGTCCGATTGCACTCCATCCTTCGACGCAGATGTGCCGCGTGATTTGCTCCGCATGCGGCAGCGCGTAAAGCTCCGCCAGAGTCCAGGAGCGCTTACCGTTGACGAGCCCGCTCAGCTTTAGCGTGAACGCGGCGGCGTCGACCTTGGGTACGTCGTCGATGTCGTAATACGCGTTAAACGGGAACGGGCGTGTGAGGTCTCGTTCGCTGTAGGTCGGTGCAAGCCGCTTCGGGTCGAAGAGCCATGCCTGGATCCGATCGTTCATGCGCGAGACGCTCATGAGGAATGCGTTGACCGATTTGTCGTCCGTGAGCGAGCAACCGGTCAGCATCAGCAGGCCGCCGAGGGACAGTATGCGTTTGCCGAATTCGCGTCGCGAGGATAGGGCCAACTCACGGCGCGCGTCGGCGAGGATCGTTTTGGAATCGAGCGCAAGCGCTGGAAGCTCGGGATGAATAGGAATTCGGGAGCGTTTCACTGATGCCTCCGGTTCAGTAGCGTCGAGACGATCACGCTCTATCGGCCGCGGAGCATTGCAATCAGCGAGCGTGGCACAAGTGCAACCATCACGATATGGACGACGAGAAACGCCGCCAGGAAGGCCATCGCACAAAAATGTACGACGCGCGCGGAGTCGTAGCCGCCCATCATGTCGCGTAGCAATGGAAACTGCACCGATTTCCAGATCGCGAGACCTGAAAGGACGAGAACGACGAGGTCCACAATGACGGCGACGTAGGCGAGCCTCTGCACCGCGTTGTATCGAGAGAGGTCCGCATGGGAGAGTCTGCCCTTGAGCGCCAGCACGAGATCGCCAAAGACGGCGCGCGGCGATAGGGGGAAGAATTTTGAGAAAAAACGCCCGGTGACGATGCCGAGGGCGAGATAGACGATGCCGTTGGCGAGGAGGAGCCACATCGCGGCGAAGTGCCACTGCAACGCGCCCGCGAGCCAGCCGCCGAGCGTGACGGGCATCGGGAACATGAACCCCGAAAAGACCGGTGACGCATCGTAGATTTGCCATCCTGAGAGCATCATGAGGATTGCCGCGATGGCATTCAGCCAATGAGTGACGCGGACCCAAAGCGGATGCACGAGCGTGCCCCGTTGCACGGGCGCCCGCTGCGGCTTGCCACGGGCTTGCGAGGTTGCCATGATGCGGACCTCCATCGTGTGCTGCAACGGTATGCCGGCCTCGCTCGAGCCAAGCGCACCATTTAGGCAGGCAGCGAAAAACTCTTCGCCGAACCGCTCCTTTTCGAGGTCGGCTCGACCGGCACTGAGCCTTAGCACGGACACGCGCTGTCTGTGCGTGCTGCTTTTAGGCGCTATACGCGCAGAGTTCTCTTTTGGATGCGATATCGCCGCTTCTATCGCCGCCACGTAATCAGCGCAGGGAAGATGTCATCAGAATAGAGGATCAATGCCCGCTTCGCTATTTCATCAAAGCGCGCTGTCGTGTGACGTTGCATCTCACGCAGGTAGGCCCGTATCCCTCGAAGGTGTCGAACTTCTCGCCGATGTACCGGAAGCCGGTTTCGCCGCTTGCATGCCCCAGCAGCGGCCGGCATTCCCGTGCCAGCGCGTCGATCCCATCGGGGTAGTTCCGCACGCAGTAATAGATATCGTAGGCGTCCTTCTGCTTGTAACGGCCCGCCAGTGCATGGCCCTTCATCGCGAGCAAAGCAGGGATCGAGCACACCGCGATCTCTACACGGTTCGTCCCTCCGTCCGGCATCGGCCCTGCCACTGCCACAAGCTGATAGAACCGCATCGCCAGATCGGCGCCATCCGCCCGCTGCACAGCAAAGTCGCTGATCAGGGGCGGATCGTTCTTGACGATTTCGGCGTCGCGGGGCATCAAAAAATCGACTACGACGTCGATTGCTTCCCCGCCATCTCGTGCGGCAACCTGACGTAACAGTTGGAAACGCCGAAGCCCCTCGCGCTGGGCGTATCCATGGCCTTGAAGCGCGCCGATCAAGGTGGCGTACTCGCCGTTGCCGAGTGTAATTTCAATAAACCCGCCAGTTTCAGCGAACGCTGAAATGCCACTTCTCACTGAAATGTCACACCACGCCTTTTAACTCGCACGCAGCGCTCGCAGATCATCAGCGGTCACCTCACAAAGCAGCCTTCCTTTAAAGGCCGGCAGGATATCGCGCACAACGATGCCCTTGCGCACGGACCGCGTCGTGTCCGCCATTCTGGCGCTGTCAAGCCAGCTGGCAGCCGGTTCACCAAAGGTCTTTGCCACGGCGCGCTACTGCTTTTCCCTCTGTTTTTCCACTGGCGGAGACCTGCCTTCACGGACGGCACGACAGGGCGTCCATCGGTTTTTCCCGCGCCAACGCCAACCGAGATGCCACCTCGACCATAGCGGCCAATTATCAGCGTTTCGCGCCGCCCGTTAATGCGATAGTCGTATCGAAAGGAAATGGTGCCCGCCGGAGAGACTCCGACGTACATGCCGTCGCGGTCGGGGATCTTGTACGGGGCGGTGCGGGGTTTAAGGTTGCGGAGTACAAATTCGGTGAGCATCGTTTCTCGTGCTCGTGGTCGGTACACTTTTTACCGTCACCAACCACGAGCCCTCGATGCAGTTGACGGCTGTTGTCGGAACACACCAGAGGATCAGCGCCCGCCTTGTTTGAAAAAATCGCGAGCACTAGCTGTCTCAGGACGATTTGTGAACGCTGTACCGTCGCTGATACCGTCAGGCTCGTTCGAACGCGCCCCTCGATACCGTCACAACCGTAATGCAGCGCAAAGGTCGTCGTGCTCAAAAGCACTTGCCATGCGAGCGATCTCTGCGCGCCTGCAACCGACTTCCTCAGCAACCGATTGCCACGTCCTGGTCACGTTGGCCACTTCCCGGATCGTCGCCCGAGCCTGTTTCAGCGACAAACCAAAAAACTCCGCGGCGTTTTCCAAGAGGCCAACCGAACACGTTCCCTCGTCGAGATCGATATTGGTCGTGAGGATGCGCGCCTTGACATCGGTTGGCGTGGGATTGAGGTCATAGGCCGGTGACAATATCCAGCCATCGTGTCCCGCCCACAGGAAGCCGTGGTTCCTCAGATGATCATCGACGTTTGAGACCAGTACATTGAAGGACACGCGGCGATACAACTGCGCAGCATCGGCCCGCGCGTTCGCTCCGTGTTGTGTCAGTGCGTCAACCAGTTCTGGATAGCTACCGCGTTGGCCGTCCCGCGATCCCGTCATCGACATGGCCGAGAGAAAGGGGATCCGAATTCCCCCTGCACGATCGAAGCGACGCGACAGCAGAACGGCGTTGCCCGCTATTTCGAGCAGCTCGTGATGCGGGGTGGGAATACCGGCGCGCTCAGCCAATCGCAGAGCGATTTCCTCCCAGGTCTCGATGCTGTAGTCGTCGGTCTCCTTCGGAAACTTGGCAATCGACAGATGGCCGTGCTGGTCGATGACCGATGCCTTGGGACGCGCGCCACCGAGCGATGACCCGGGAGCGAAGATCAGTTGTAAGTCCTCATCGGTTTCTTCGTCACGCAGGATTCGATCGGTGATCTGCAGCAGGCGCCCCAATTCGACCAGGGCGGGGACCCCTGCGGGGACGGGCGATCGGAAGTTGTCTTCTCCGCTCCAGCGGAACCGCAGCGCGCCAAGGCGAGTTTCATCAGCTACGCCCAGCAGATAGTCGAGTTCGCCGAGCGTCCGCACGCGCCGCCCTTCCCGTTCGGCTTGGCGACGCTCCGCACGCTGCATGAGGCGGCGCCCCCAGGTATCCGGAGCCGAATCGCCGATCGAACCAAAAACAGGTTGGTCAGGCGGCGGCGGAAAGACACCACGCGTCAACGTCAGCGCCGGCTCGATCGAAAAGCGCTCAACGTCCGCCAGCCAGGTCTCGTCATATTCGAACGTGACTGTTTCTTCTCGACGCGACGCATGGCGCCTGAGCAGCCCCACCGGCCGCGGCGTGCCGTCGAGATCGATATATACCTCGACATCAGCCATGGTTACCCTTCCCCCTGCCACGGGGCAGCCGGACGCGCTGAGGCAACGCCGCGGTCGCCAGCGACTGCCCCACCGTATCGTGGGCAGTGTCGGCGACCTCCTCTAGTCCACCTAGAAGCCCAAGTGCCAACAGCACGGCTGCATAGATACCGATGCTCACGCTCGGATCACCCGCCTCGACGCGCTGCAGAGTCGCTCTCGACGTGAAAGCCCGCTCGGCAATCACCGCCATGGTCAGCCTGCGGCGACGACGCGCGTCGTGAATATCGGCACCCAATTTGCGGAGCGCCCGTCGGACGCCGATGGAAGGAGCGTGAGGGGTTGGCATCTTGCTATCTTCGTAAGTCGCTACCGCCGTTAATGTACCATGAAGATGACATTAGTGGTCACCAGCCCATCCGAATTGCTGAGCGGCGCGACGCAGTGCGGACGAGGATCGGAGATCACGGCGAGTGCGCGTTTGATCACGAGCCGCGTGCAGTCAACGGGCAGGAGCGCCGCAGCGGGATCGCCGTTGACCCGCCGCCCTCACGAGGCCGCAGGGGCGCCCGCCGATGCCTCGCCTGCCGTCTTTTGCACAGCAAAGACCGCTAGTGCGCCGGAATTGAGGAAACGGACCGCTCAGTCGAAAGACGGACGGGTCTTATCGACCCGAAGCGGCCGGTTAGCCGCTAGCGGCCCGACTGTCGAGTTTCGAAGTACCGCGGTCGCTCCCCGGGAGTTCGTCGCGGACAGGTAGTCGGCCTCCTAGCCGACGGTCGATCGGGGGCGGAATCTGCGGGGGCGGCTGCAAATCTAGGCACGGACAGCGGTCACTCGCAATTTGGTCTTGCGAGGTGTTCGATTTTGCGCTCAAATGTCGGCGGCGGCGGGTTGTGTGCAACGAAATGTATAAATCATGCAAGTCCGCGCCCAGTACGCTATCAGCAACGTCTAAGACGTGCCGAAATCAGATGATCGATTTATCGGCAGATCGTTGAAGCAGGTGCTGGCAGCCCGTCGCCACTTCACCGCTTGTAATAAGCGGAACGCAGGACAACGCGTCGCTCGATGAGTTGAGAAAGCATGACGTTGCTTTCCCAGTTTTCCGGATAGCGAATCTCCTCTATCGCACGAATATGTGTAACAACATCTTCAAGTGGTGATGCGGGCGCGTCCTGAATCTTTACTTGATTGTACTTCATCAAATGCTCGCAGACCCGATACGTGTAGCCACCCGAATTGAAAGTTTTATGTTCAGTGATGGCATGTGTAGATGGAGATTGCTTTAAGAGCTTTCCGAGGTATGGAATGATGTCCATACTTGTTGATTTACTTTCATTTCGCCTTCCGCTTCGAAACATGTGCCGCCAACCGAGCCGCGTCAGCTCTATCGTTCCAATTGCTGGACTGAGAATTTTTGCAAACTGCCGATAGGCAGCATGCACGCGTTTTCGCCGCTCCGGTAACGACGAATTTCTCCGCCGCACAATAATTCCACGCCCGCCTGTGTTCCCCGGCCGCTTGACGGAAGCACATCTAGCCAAGTCGTAAATCATCGCTGGGGTAACGCGATGGTAGGCTCCATATTCTTGTGAGCGAATCGTCGTCGTGGGGTGGACATATGCCCAATAAATCTGATTGGCATCTCGATCAACCCACGCGACGCAAACTCCGTGACTGGTCCTGATCGCTGCAATTTTTGCCGCAGTTTTCAGCTTAAAGCCCTGATGAAGGGGCTCACCATAGGTTGGCCCGGATTTGACTTGCGAGAGAACAACGAGACGCTCTCTTGGGTACCAAGGATGCGTCGCCGAGAAGAACATATCGATCTTCGAATTATCTTCCTCTCTTGAAGCCCAATGTCCCTCTCCACGACAAGCCAAGATGATCTTCGCCATAGCGTACGATTCGGAGTCGCTACCATTGATAGGGTTCTGGGCACGACCTTGCCGTGCGACTTGCGTCGGTTTCGCCAACAGTAAGCTAGACATTGACAATCCTTTTCATCTCCGAGCGATTTTATCAGGAGCTACTGCTAAGCTTCGGCTCGCGCCGGTGCTAGGTCCGAAAGTCGCTAACTTGCCGCCCGCGTCCTAACGCGCTTCGTGACCGCTTCACCGTTGATGGTCGCCTGCACGTCTCTGAGGAAATTACTCGTGTCGAGGAAGTAATTTGGGTAGGCCCGCTTCAGATGAGACAAAGAAGATACGGACACTCGCACGACTTGCGCGGGCTTGGCTACTTCTTGCTCAAGTCGTTCCAAGTGCTCCGCTGATTCTCCGGCTTCATCTTTCCGATACTCCCATACGTTAATGCTGTTGTTCTGTGGGTCGAGATGCATCACGTAGTAATAGGCGCCGCGCTTCTTGTCGAACTGCCGGATAAGTTGTGAGTAACCGCCCATCGTTCGAATAATATGATGTTCAGCGTCAAGGGCGCCGAGTTCTTCAATGATGCGGTCCGGTTCCTCGGGCGCGTTCGGCACCGGCGCCGTCCGCTCTCGATGCGCATACGCCGCGCTTGCTAGATGAAAGAAGCGAAGCCAGGCTTGATCGCCGCGACGCGATTTGAAAAGCTGCCCGCGCAACGTTCCTGCGGCCTCAACTGCTGTAGCCCAGCGGTGCTGCGCGAGCGTTCTGATCTGCAGCTCAACCTTCAGGCCGTTCCAAGATTCCGACGCTCCACGGCCTTGAAAGCGGAACTTGAGGTGCACGCTCCGATAGCCGGTGTCCGGGACCGGCTCGGCGACGTAATCTTTCGGCGTTAGCAAATCGTGCACGACCGGATCGTTCAGATACTTGTCTCGCAGTTCGTATACATGCCTAATGTTCGGGAGGATCACGCGGCAGCCTCCGATGTCTTGCATTTGCGACATCTTCATTTGCTCTCGGTCGTGCAACTTCAGCAAGATCGAATCGAGCCGTTTGATGCGCTGCGCGGAAAGCACCTGAGCGTTGCCACCTAAGATTCGCTTTGCTCGACCCTTCATGGTCATGTGAATGCTGTTGAGCGGATAGTCGTGCGCGCTCCGCCAATTGTTGACGATGGCCAAAGCTTGTTGGTCGTATGGAAGACCCTGATCCTCATTGGCGACGAGAACCCTAGCCGCACGGTTGACTTCTGCCGCGTTGTTCAGTGGTCGTGCGTAGTTGGCCATCGCTGATCTCTTCGATTTACACAAAAGCTCGAAATGATAAACGACTTCAGCGCAACCTATTGCGGCCTTTCGCCAGCGCTCAGCCCAGTGATCGCAGTCGGCCGATAACACGAAACAGGCTCTCGGCGTTCGAATGACCGCTTGCGAAGTGGAACTGCCGCCTGAATGTCATAGCGACGCAGCGAACGAAGGTCGCCTTCTGGCCGGTTTCCGCCTGCGCCCAAACACCGTTTACACGCGGCGCGCGCGAGAAGTCCCCATTGCATAGCAATCCTGACCGCCCGCCGGTTGACATCCAGCCCGGGGTCCGGGCACCACGGCAATTCAACTCTTCTGCAGTCTCCCGAACGCGGCACCCAGCGTCTATCCCACCGCTTACCGATACCGTCACAAATACCGTCAACGCCGCTGCCGGTATCAAACAAGCCTCTACGCATGTCGCCCGCGTATACCGTCAGGAATACCGTCAAATCGCGGTTACTCGGGCTCCACGCTGGCGCAGATGAAGGCAAATAATTCCCATATAAGGCAATGACTTACCGACCACGCCCGGCAATTTAGAATCGGGCACGCGTGATTTATCGACCATCATAAGTACTTGATTCAAAAGTGAATTTCAAGAGCCCCTACTCCCATTCGATAATGAATTGGACCTGAAAACCCGCGTGGCTATTGGGTTTCCTAAGTGTCGCGCATCGCCATACCATCAGATATACCATCAGGCCCCGATGGCGTTGCGCACCGTGCGTCCTGACACATCGAACAGGCTTGCTACCTGCGCGACGGCGTACCCGTTTGGCAATCCCTCGCCCACCATATCGCCGACCATGCGCGCCATTTGCTGGTCGCGGTATCGGCGGTAAACCTCGCTGCAGTTTGGTGGGTTCAGGTTTTGGCCGCCGAACTCGCGGCAAAGCGCTTCGGCGTCGTCGCGTCCCAAGATGCGCACCAGATCATGATCGTTCCGCAGGCGCTGCACCGTCGGCACGTACAAGATGACGCGTGACGATTTCTTGCCGTTCGCACCGCCGACGTATCGCGGCAGTTGCCCAATGAGATACAACGCGCGTTCACGCCCTATCACTTCGGCTATCTCCTGAACGCTGTTCGGTAGTTGCATGGTCTGTTCGCATCGCCCTAATGAGACGACATGATACAAGCCGACGCAGCCCATATCAACAAATTTCCTTGAAAAATCAAAGACTTAATTCACGGACGTGAATACGTGACGCAAAAAATCCATCAGGCGCACCACCGTGCGGTAATCGCGGTCGCCATGCTCGACGTGCTGCGAGCGTTCGGCGCGGCGTACCTGGGGCACAAACGGTTCGGCGCACGCGCAGATGAACTGGTATTGCTCGCCGCCGTGTTCGTCGGCCAAGCGGAAGGGCGGCCGATGAACGCCAGTAAGCTGGCGGACTATGCGGGCATGCCGCGGCCAACCGTCATCAGGAAACTGCGGGCGCTCGCCAGGCGCGGCGTATTGGAGCGGATCGAAGGCGGCCTGTATGCCCTGCCGGCGCGCGTCGTGAACGGCGCGCCAGTGCTGCGTGCGGCGGACGCTGCCAGGAAACGGATTCGACGCGCAGCGGCGGCGATGGCCGGCTAGTAGCCGCGACGTTGGCGCTCGGCTTTCTTCCGTTCTTCCTCGGCTTTTTTGTGCTCCGCGTCCTTCGCTAAGAACTCGTCTTTGCGCTCCAGCAGCGCATCCCAAACGAAGTCATGGAAGCTGAACGGGTAGTAATCCTGGTGGTGAGTGCCGCCAGGTGACCATACCAGACCCTTGCCCTGCATGATGCCCACGGGCGGGCTGAACACGTAGGTGTAGAACGTTGGCGAGCCCTTGCGAAGCGCATCGGCCACCACGTCGATTTCTTCCTTTGACAGGTGGTTCAGCCTGCCCAGCACGCTAACGCGCCTGTGCTCCTGCCGCTCGTCTTCCTCTTTCTTCCGAATCGCGCGCCGCTGCTCCAGTACTGACAGTTTTCGCTTATCGCGGTAGGGAGCAAGCAACGCATCTACGCCCCCCACTATGCCCAAAGACACCGAAGCCACCGCCACGATAATGAGGACGGGGAGCGCGAATGGACCAATCGGACCCAGGTCCAGAACGTGAGTAAGGACCAGGGCAAGCAGCGCGCCGCTCGTTATGGCAATCGCGATTGTCGCCTTGAGCGGCAGTTTGAAAAAATCAAGCCATTTTGCGTCAAGCATCCCCGGTTGATACCACTACACCGGGGGTTGCGACTAGGCCGGCACAAGGCCTATCCCTGCTTCTCCCCAGCGGCCCGCATGGCAGCCGCCGCCAGCGCCAGCGCATCCGCCCGCCGTCGCTCGCGGTCGGCCGGCGTCACGACAGGCCCCAGCAGCCGCTTCACAACGCCGTCCCAGTCCGTCGCATCGCCATCACGCCGCGTCACGTCACGGCCGCCGTGCTCGACAGCAAACGGAAGACGTACCGCACTCATCGTGAGTCGGCTGCGAGTTCGGCGGCACGGTGCGCCAGGTCATCGCGGCCGGCGCGGATGAACTGAACAACGGCATCCAGCAAGGCGCGTTCGGCAGCTGATTGCGCGGCTGTGCGCTCGACTTCGGTATCGCGCGGCGGCGTCAGGAACAGTATGGCGCGCTTAGCGGATGCCAGGACTTCATTCGTCGTCGGTGTCTGCATGGTCGTCGGTCTCGTCGGTCAGGTCTAGTTCGGTTTCGGCAGCGGTCTTAAGTGCAAGCGTCAATTCTTCGCGCATCTTCTGCTTGAAAGTCATTTCGTTGGTTTCGCCGAGTAGCTGCAGCACGGCTCGCTGGGCGACGTTAAGGACGTTCCGCTGGATAACCGCGCACCTCGCCGACTGCGCGCGCTCGAATTCGCTAATTAGGGCGACCGCGCCGCGTTCCTTCGCCAGCTCCAGTTCGGCGCGCGTAGCATCGGCGTTCAGCTTCCGCAGCCGCGCCTTATTGATTTCCTCGCCAATATCGCCGCCAGTCTGGTAGGCAATCAGCGCCTGCACCGAGTCGCCCAGCGCGTAGCGGTTACGGCCGATGCGAACAATCACGCCTTCCTCGGCGCGCTGGCGCACCCAGCGCGTTGTCATATTGAACATAGCCGCCAGATCAGCGTCCGATACTTCCATATCGAGAATTGCGCTCACGCCGTCACCCTTGCTGTTGTGGTGTCCAATCGCTGAATCTGTCGAACGCAGGCCGCCGCCAGGCTTTAGCAGCATCGCGAATCGACGCCGCCACCGCGCGGTCATTTGTCGACAGCCGTTTGTCACTGGCGATTGCATCGGCCGTATTGGCTGCCGCCACCAACAGGTCGAAAATCTTGTCCGAATCGATGGCGCTCATTACTTGATGCCTCTCGCTTCTCGGGCCTGTTCGAGCAGCGGGCCGTTAGGGTCGATGCGCGTTGTGCCAGGCGGTCCTGGGCGACGCCGCTTGCAGCCGCTATATTTCCGTTTGCGTTTTCCGCCAGGCGACGCCGGTTGCGGTGCTGGTGCCGACGCCGGCAGCACTGCGGTTTCGGGTACTTGCGCAGGCTTGGCGCGGCGTCGAAATAGCTTGGTAAGAAGTGCTTTCATTGGCTCATACCTCGCCGTGCTGTTGCCAGCCCGATTGCGGAGCATTCCAGGGCGGCCGCTGTGCGTCGTAGGTCAGTGATTGCGTGCGCAACTACCGGCGAGTCGATGTTTGCGGCACCGGCCAGTAGCGTGCGATAGCGGGCCAGCAGCGCGGATGCTTCGCCAACTTGGTCGGCGACTTCAGTAAGTGTCGTGCGTGTGCTCATGTTCGTGTTTGTGTGTGTATCGGCAGACCATTGCCGGCCGTCTGCCAGGGCGAATGAAACAGGCCGCGTTTTATCGACGTGGTGCGTGCCCATCCCCACGCTCGCGAACTTCCCCAACCGGCGCGCCGCGAGTGGCGCCGTCTGCTAACCCGCAGCGGGTAGGAAATCGGTTTTCTCGCTCATCAGCGCGCGACGCAGCAGAGCGGTAGCGCATTGATTGAATGAAAGGTCCGCGCCGAACCGCTCGCTCATTTGTCGTCGTTCGGCTTCGATCTTTTCGCGCACGTCGCGCGGGATTGTCAGTGAGACTTTCTGCTGTTCCATATTCAAATCTCCAAGGGCTTCCAACTAGCCCAGTCGCTGCGCTTAGCAGGCGCCGCGATGGCGTCGCGTTGAAGTTCAGTGACGCGGCTGGTCAGCAGCTTCACGGCGCGAGCCATCTGTGCGTCCGTCAGCGCGGGGAATGTTTGCCGCAGCCAGTCGCGCGCACCATCGAACGAATAGCGGAACGTCCCGTGCGCCGTCATCACCAACACGCGCGGGTTTCCTTCGTCATCCGAGCCGCGATCCACGACGGCTGCGGCGGCGATCACGGTTGCGGCTTCGACTGGCAGCTCGTCGCTAGCCTGCCTTGCGCTGGGCTTTCGGCCGCCCAGCAGGCCGCGCAGGCGGCCGATCATCAGGCTGCAGCAGTCCAGAAGCTGCCCGAATCGGGAATAATTGCCTGGACGTTCGCGAACACGGTCACTTCTTGCGAGCCGTTCACATCGAGCCGCTTAAAATGAACCTGCAGTTCCGGCCGAATAGCGACGGCGCTTCGACCGAACGCGCCGATGAACGTGTCGGTGTGTACGGCTGTAAGCTCTGCCTTTACGCCAGGGCTGGCGCGGAACGAACCGTCACCAGCGATGATTGCGCCAGTTCCGTTTGTTCCGATGAGCGCTCGAAGGCTGTCGTAGGTAAGGTGTCGCGCCGCAGCCAGGCCGAACGAGAACGCCGCAGGCGCGGTCGCGGCAATGGCAGCCAGCAGAGCCTTGTCTGCGGCTTCGCCGAGGCCCGCCAGGATGGAAATCATCAAATCGTCCAGCAGCTGGTCGCCGCCGACAGCGCGGTGCTGGGGGCGCGTGATGGTCGCGCTGAACGCGATGGACGGCGCGTCTTGCCATTGGAAAGATGCGTCGTGAAACGGCAGTGCTGAATCGGTTGCTGCTGCGCCGTCAGCCACCGTTGCGAAAGCGGCCGGATCAGTGCTGCGCACAAGGGCTTCCTGCCGGTACAGCGCGATCCCATCGCCAAGCGGCGGCGTTGGAGCGGGTGCGGCTACGATTAACCTCGCACCAGCGGCCACGCATCGGCTGTGGGCTTCGATGACGGCGCGCGGATCAAGCGCCTGCGACTCGCCAGCCTTGCGCGCATCCAGGCGATAGACTCCCTCCGGCGTTGTGCCCAGGTCAAGCGCGCGCAGCAGATCGACTCCGCCAGATGCTACGGCTGGCGTCGGCGTACGGCGCGGCGTTTCAATGCCAGCGCTAAAGTGGTCATGCCAGCCAAGCGCGCGGCTCGCGGCCTCGGAGATTTCACGGAGAGGGTTCGATTGCATGTATTAGCTCGTTTGCGGTTGTTTAGAAGAATTCTGCGGCGTTCGCGCTCAATTTTCCTCTTGTGGGTTCTGCATTCGTTGCGCTATCAACGAATTGGAATTGGAAAGTGATTTTTGGGGCACGCAGTTGTCCGGCGGGGCGGGAACGCTGCCCCCGCAGGCGGCACGGCCCGAATGGGACCCGCGATGGGGGGGTGGGGGTGCTCGCCAGCCACCAAGACGCAGGTCGCCATCCCACGTACATCACGCCGCCGTCGTCGTACCACGCCAGACGATGCACGGTCACGCAGCCAGCCGACCAGGCAGCCGGGCGCTGCGCCGTGAGCGCCTCGCCCCATAGACGGAATTGATTACACTGCCGGCGTTGCGTCGCATATTCGACGCTTGGCACGCGCGTGCCATGATTTTTTATTGCGTGATTCGCCGATGCGACGGCGGATCAGTCACGACGCGCGACGCGACGCACGGACAGGCAGCCAGGCTATCCGTCACTCATGCGTCACCGCCCGCAAACCCAATCCAGATAAGGCTTTCCGGTCGATGCTACGGGCAAACGTGACGGATATGACGGGTTCTACCATATGACGGCTGCTGCGCGCGTGCGCGTGTGCGCCCGGTATGTATGGATACCCCCAAACATCCGTCACATCCGTCACTGCATCCATGAAACCCTTTCTGCATAAGGCTTCGCGGCGTGACGCATTAGTTGGAGAATGCGTCACCGATGCGTCACTTCCGTCACTAAAGCGAAAACCCGACGCTAGGCCGGGACGCGTGGGGCTTGCTGGCCGCTAGAACGGTCGGCCTGAATCGGTGTCCCAATCGTTGGGGAAACGCGGGTCATGTGGGGCGGCACGCGGGATCGCGCGGATACCTTCAAATCCTCGCGAGCTATTCGTCCGCCAGGTCGCAAATCCACGCTTGCGCATAGCTTCGCCGAACGTCTTGGTGTTGCCGGCCTTTTCCCCGGCCGCTTCCGCGTAACGCTTCCAGCTCGCGAATAGCTCGGCGCTTGTGTCCTTGTGTCGTGGCTCACGTTCGCAGCATTCATCCAGCCACTGCCCGAGTACGTCCTGATCTTCGAAGTATTCGCGCGTGGCGTCCACGACGACGGCGGGGCGCACTAGGCCGTTGGTCTGCCAGTCTAGGCAGCCATCAATCGCCCATCGCAGAATGGCCGGCCACTCGTCGCGAAGCTCTTTCTCAAGCTCCGGGTTCGGCGCAGTCGGTTTGTGGATGAACGGAATGATGTTGAAACGGCGCTTCGTTGCATCGTCCACGTTGTTTAGGCGCGGCTTGTGATTGCCCACGATGACCAGCTTGAATTCAGGGCGATACGTGAAGAAGTCACGCCGCATGAAACGGGCAGTGATCGGGTCGCCACCAGTCATGTTTTTGATCCGCGTTTCGGCCCATGCGCGGCCGTCCTCGGTTTCGCTGGCACTCACAAGGCGCGCACCCTTCAATCCCGCCAGGTCAGTGGGGTGCTTGTCGTGCGCGGAAGCGGTGAACGTGTCCATTGCGGCCGTTTGCGCGTATTCGCCCAGGATGCCTGTCAGCGTATTGAGGAAAACGGATTTTCCGTTGCCGCCTGCGCCGTAGATGAAGAACAGCGCGTGTGCGGACGTGTCGCCTGTCAAGGAATAGCCGGCCATCTGCTGCAGGAATCGGATCAGGTCTGCATCGCATCGCGTGGCATCTTCCAGGAACGCCAGCCAACGGCGTGGCACAGTGCCCGTTGCAGCGGGCGCGGTAGCCGTCTGGCGCGTAATGTGGTCGTCCTGGATCGCTCGGCGCAGATCGCCGGTGCGCAGGTCCACCGTGCCGCCAGGCGTGCCCATCAGCCACGGCGTACTGTCCCACACTTCGGACGTGACAGCGAGGCGGCGCGACGATGCGGCGAATTTCTCTACAGCGGATGCCGTGCGGGCCGTAGCGAATTTCGGCGCGTTGCCGAAGTCGCGGCAGATTTGCCGCGCCCAGGCGAAGGCAAGCTGCGTCGATTCCTTCTGCCAACGGGTACCGGTCCACGCGTACCACGCGCCCGCCGTGTGGCAGTAGCGCAGCGCATCGGCGTGGCGATGCTCGAAAACCAGTGCGAGCGCGTCCTCGCTAATCTGGCTGGGATCGAGTATCGGCGCGTCATCGTTCGCCGGAACAAGCGCGTTTGCCTGCTCGGCCATCGCGCGCAGTTCGTCGGCGCCGTGGCCGGCTTCCAGCCAATCCGATACGTCGCCCTTGTGCGGCAGATTCGGCAGCGTCAGCACGCGCGCGGACGCTGCGATGCCCTGCAGCTTGCTTGTCACCAGCTGCGCATGCGCACGGCCGGCGTGGTCATTGTCGGGCAGGATCACAACGTGACGGCCCTTGAAGTGCGTCGTCAGTTCGTCGCGCCACTTATTCGCGCCGCCCGCGTTACACGTCGCCAACAGGCCACGCGCCGCAAGGTTGTCGGCGTCTTTCTCGCCTTCCACGATGAAAATGGTTTCGTCGGCGCGCTCCAGCATCTGCGGCAGTCGATAGGGCACTTGCTCAACGCCCCTTACCGACCAGGACCAGCCGCTGCCATCGGGGCGACGCTGCCGGAAATCCTTCGGCTCCATGCGGCACACCTGGAACAACAGCACGCCGTCCGCGTCCACGTAGTCGTATGTCGCGACGATGCGCTTACGCGGCGCTGGCGTGTTGTCATTTACGGCGACGATGCCGTTTTCTTCCATCCATGCGACGGCGGCGCGGCCTACCTTGCCCGTTTCGCGTTCGATCAGCGTCAGCACGCCGCCGCCCGCGTTGGCTTCGTGGTCGTGCCAGACGCCGCTTTCCAAGTCGATGGATAGGCTGCCGCGCGTGCCGTAACGCAGTTCGTGCGCCTTGCGTTCGGTCGGATCGCCCAGCAGCAGCGTAGCGACTTGCGGCATGCAGCCGGCGTATTCGTGGCGCGCGCTCATGCTGCGCCCCGCGTCGTAAGCGACAAGTCGGCCACTACAGGCAGCACGAAGCCGGAGAACCCAGCACGACGCGCCAGAAACTCCATATCGCTAGCAATATCGGCGGCGTCCTGGCCGCGCTTCAGCAGCTTGCCGGCGAGGGCGATGGCGGCAGGATAAAAATCCGCCGCAGTTCGAGCGCATGCGAAACGCCAGAACAGTGGGTAATCGCTACGCGGCGAGACGCGTGAAATCTTTCGCCCACGTTGTTTAGGAGTGCTAAACTGTCTGCCGTCACGCAGTATCTTTTCGGGAGCTTTCATCGTTAGGTGGACGCTCCCTTTATTTTGCGCCAGCGCTTTCCAACCGCGCACGCTGCCACGCGACCACGTCTGCGACACGCCACGCTGTGATGCCAATTGAAAGTTTCACGGGGGCCGGAAACTTCCCTTCTTTTACGTGCCGCCACAGGGTTGCAGCCGACGCCGGGAAAATTCGGTCGCCAAGCAGCTTTCGTTGACGGATGAAACCCTCCAGGCCAAGCTCCGCATCTGAGAGAACTTCGTTTCGCATGATTTGCGACTCCACTAAGTTTGATTGCATGAGTCGATTCTCTCGAAGTGGGTCGCTCACTTCTCCATGCGGAATTTCCAAACTCGTCATCGTGAATCACGCGAACTCACGATAGAGACGAAACCGCATAAAAAAACCCGACCGAAGCCGGGTTCTGATGTGGGGGTGCGCAGCTTACAGGTCGTCGTCCAGGTCATCTTCGTGGACTTCGGCTGCACGGCGCTTGGCGTCGGCGATCATCTCGCGCGCAGACTCGCCCCGCATCCATGCATCGACCATGTCGGCCCAGCACTGCAGCATGATCTTCCGCTCTGACAAGTAGCGGTTCACGTTATAGACGGCTGCAATGCGGTTTCGTGGCGCGTGCGCCAGGGACATTTCAATCCACCGCTCGTCGAACTTAGCACGGTTCAGGCCGGTGGAGAATGTCCGCCGCAGGTCGTGCACGCCGAACGTCTTGAATTCCGGGTCATCCTTTCGAATGCGCTCCACGGCTGCGTCGATGACGCGATTTAGCGTCGCGTTACTGATTGGCTGGTCGTGGTCGTAACGGCCGGGATGCAGATATTTGCTCGCCCCGAAGCACGAACGAAGCGTCGTCAGAATGTCCAGCGCCTGGTCACTCAACGGCACGACGTGAGCCTTGCCGGCCTTCATGCGTTCGGCCGGAATGGTCCATCGCTCGGCGTCGAAATCGACTTCGCCCCACACGGCGTCGATGAATTCGCTTTTTCGAACGCCAGTCAGCAAAACGAACTTCAGCGCCAGCCGCAGTGTTGGCGTCGTGGCCACCTGCTCCAGCGCCGTCATGAACGTGCGAATTTCGGCCGGCGACAATGCGCGGTCGCGCGCCTCAAACGTTGCGATGGCGGATGCGCGTATCGCTTCGGCCGGATTCTCGACGGACTGCCCACTCGCGCGCGCGTGCGCGAATATGGCTCGCGTTACCTCGCGGACATGGATCGCCACAGCGGGGCCGCGCTTGTCCTTCACGTCGTCGCAGAGCGCTTTCAAGCGAGCGGGCGTTATCTCATCCAGCCGTAGCTTTGACAGTACCGGTTCGATTGCGCGCTTGTAGACAGACTTTCGCATCGCCAGGGTGCTGTCCGCCAGCTGCTCGGCGCCGCTCTTGGGATCAGCCTTGTGCGCGAAATAGTTTTCGGCCCAGCCGCCGAACGTGAGCGCATCGGCCTCAGCCGTGCGCTTCTCTGCCTTCCCTCGCGATGGTGACACGCCCCGCTCCACGTCGCGCCTGGCGCGGTCCAGCAGGGTGCGCGCTTCCGCCAGCGACACGTCCATGCCGTATTCGAGCGCATCGGGTTCGCGCGTCGGCTTGCTCGCGAGTTTCTTGTCGTATCTGCCAACGACTAGCGTCTCGCCTCGGCCGTTTAAACGGTAGTTGTAGCGGAACGATAGCGTGCCGCTCGGCAGCACGGCGACATACAGGCCATCGCGGTCGCCCTTTTTGTAAATCGTCTCTGCGGGCTTGAGCTTCTGCAGCCCTGTATCTGTCAGCAAGGTACCCTCCGTTCGGTTCACCGCTAGATACCATCATGGTACCTGAATGGTACAGAACCGGACAGAACAGATACCCTAAAAACGTGCCATCGCCCGTACCAGCAAATCAGGCGAGATTGGGCGATGTGAGGTGAGACGGCATGTTTGGCTCAAACCCTTGTGTTACAGGGTTTATCCGGCATTTTGACCGGATCATACCGTCTCACTCAGTCTCTAAGAATTATTCCCATTCAATCGTAGCCGGCGGCTTCCCCGAAATATCATAAACAACCCGATTGATCCCGCGGACCTCGTTGATAATCCGATTGGAAACCTGCCCGAGCAACTCGTGCGGCAAATGGGCCCAATGCGCCGTCATGAAATCGAGCGTCTGCACCGCACGCAGTGCGACGACATATTCATAAGTCCGCCCATCGCCCATCACGCCAACGCTTTTCACGGGCAAAAACACCGCAAACGCCTGGCTGGTAAGGTCGTACCACGACTTCCCGCTCTCCTTGTCGATCGTGTTACGCAGCGTCTCGATAAAAATCGCATCAGCTCGCCGCAGTAGATCCGCAAAGTCGCGCCGCACCTCGCCAAGAATCCGCACACCGAGCCCCGGCCCCGGAAACGGATGCCGGTAGACCATCTCATACGGCAATCCGAGCTTCACGCCGAGTTCGCGTACCTCGTCCTTGAACAGTTCGCGCAGCGGCTCCAGCAACTTGAGATTCAACGTCTCAGGCAACCCACCAACGTTGTGATGGCTTTTGATCGTATGCGCGGCCTTCTTACCCTTTCCGGCCGATTCGATCACATCCGGATAAATGGTGCCCTGCGCCAGCCATTTCGCATCGCGCAGCTTGCCCGCTTCCGTCTGAAACACTTCAACGAACTCCGCGCCGATGATCTTGCGCTTGTGCTCCGGATCCGTCACGCCGGCAAGCTTCGAGAGAAACGCTTCGCTCGCATCGACATGGATCACGCGCACCCCGAGATGATCGGCAAACGTCGCCATCACCTGCTCCGCCTCGTTCAGCCGCAGCAACCCATGATCGACGAAGACACACGTCAGCTGATCGCCAATGGCGCGATGCAGGAGCGCCGCCGCCACCGATGAATCGACACCACCCGACAAGCCGAGAATCACATGCTCGTCGCCCACCTGCGCGCGAATCTTGTCGACAGCCTCGTCGATGTAATGCCCCATCTCCCAATCGGCCTTCGCGCCGCAAATCTGCAACACGAAGCGCTCGAGCATCGCACGGCCTTGAACCGTATGCGTGACTTCCGGATGCCATTGGAGACCATAGAAATGCCGCTTTTCATCGGCCATTGCCGCAATCGGGCACGATTCCGTGGAAGCCATCAGAGCGAAGCCTTCCGGCATCTCGGTCACCTTGTCGCCGTGGCTCATCCAGACTTTCAGCATGCCGTGTCCTTCCGGCGTGCGGAAATCTTCGATACCTTCGAGGAGGCTCGTATGGTTACGCGCACGCACTTCGGCATAGCCGAATTCGCGCACGTGCCCGCCGTCGACCTTGCCGCCCAGTTGTTCCGCCATCGTCTGCATGCCATAACAGATGCCGAGCACCGGCACGCCCAGTTCGAACACGGCCTGCGGCGCGCGCGGCGTATCGGATTCGGTCACCGAACTCGGCCCGCCCGACAGAATCACGCCTTTCGGGGCGAACTCACGGATGAACGCGTCGTCGACATCGTAGGGATGAATCTCCGAATACACATGCGCTTCGCGAATACGGCGGGCGATCAGTTGGGTGACTTGCGAGCCGAAGTCGAGGATCAGGATCTTGTCATGCATGGCTGGGCACGAAACTCAATGAGGAAAAATAGAAAACGAATGCGTCAGAACAGGCGATTGGCCGCGCCGATAAACAAATTGCGCCGAGCGGCCGGCAAACAACACCGGCACGCAGGCGCAACAGCTGGCAGGCAGCGAGTGGCAGCAGCCATCACCCAAAAAAGCTGACGACGATCGCGAAAACCGGACGGTCGGCGTGCAGGGCAAGCCGAACCAAGCCGACCCGCCCCGCGACGCCCACACGCGTCAGTCCACGTGATAGTTCGGTGCTTCCTTCGTGATCTGGACGTCGTGCACGTGCGATTCGCGCATGCCTGCCGACGAGATCTCCACGAACTGCGCTTTCTCGTGCATCTCGGCAATCGTGCTGCAACCGCAATAACCCATGCTGGCCCGCACACCGCCGATCAGCTGAAACAGAATGGCGTTGACCGAGCCCTTGTATGCAACGCGGCCCTCGATCCCCTCGGGTACGAGCTTGTCGATATTGGCCGAATTGTCCTGGAAGTAGCGGTCCGCCGCGCCGTCCTTCATCGCGCCGACCGAGCCCATGCCGCGATACGACTTGTACTGCCGGCCTTGATAAAGGAACACATCGCCCGGCGCTTCTTCCGTACCGGCGAACATGCTGCCCATCATGACTGCGTCGGCACCGGCGGCAAGCGCCTTGCTGACATCGCCGGAGTAACGGACACCGCCATCGGCGATCACCGGAACACCGGTGCCCTTGAGCGCCTCGGAGACGTTTGCGATCGCCGTGATCTGCGGCACGCCCACGCCGGCCACGATACGCGTCGTGCAGATCGAACCGGGGCCGATGCCGACCTTCACTCCGTCCGCGCCGTATTCGACGAGTGCACGCGCCGCATCGGCCGTCGCGATATTGCCGCCGATGACTTCCACGTGCGGGTATTGCTTCTTGACCCAGCGCACACGCTCGAGCACGCCCTTGCTGTGACCATGCGCGGTATCGACGACGATGACATCGACCCCCGCCGCCGCAAGCAGCGTCACGCGCTCTTCGTTATCGGGACCGACGCCGACGGCCGCGCCCACGCGCAGCTTGCCGTGCTCGTCCTTGCACGCATCGGGGTGCTCGGTCTGCTTCGTGATGTCCTTCACGGTCATGAGCCCGCGCAGTTCGAATGCATCGTTCACGACGAGCACGCGTTCGAGACGGTGCGAGTGCATCAAGGCCTTCGCTTCCGCAAGCGGCGTCCCTTCCTTGACCGTCACGAGCCGCTCGCGCGGCGTCATGATGCTGCGTACGGGCTCGTCGAAGCGCGTCTCGAAGCGCAAGTCGCGGTTCGTCACGATACCGACGAGCTTCGCGCCCTCCACGACGGGAAAGCCGGAAATGCCGTGCTGCTGCGACAACGCAATGACGTCGCGCACCTTCATGTCGGGCGGGATCGTGATCGGATCGCGCACGACACCCGATTCGAACCGCTTGACCTTCGCCACTTCACGCGCCTGCTCGGCAGCCGTCAGATTCTTGTGGATGATGCCGACGCCGCCCTGCTGCGCCATGGCGATCGCGAGCCGTGCCTCGGTGACCGTGTCCATCGCGGCCGACACGAGCGGCATATGCAGGGAAATATTGCGGGTCAGCTTGGTCTTGAGGCTGGTGTCGCGCGGCAACACTTCGGAGAAAGCCGGGACGAGGAGCACGTCATCGAACGTGAGTGCTTTCTGGATCAGACGCATGGCAAATCCTATAGGCGCAAAAGCGAATTATACGCGATACCTCCCCGGTTTTCACTGCGCGAACAGCAAGTTAGCGCATTTTTGTGCCCCTCGGGCCGACGCGATTTCGGTTTTGCGTTCGAGCCCGGTTCGCTCGTTTTTCGTTTGCGTGACACGCACGAATCGAACCAACAGAAAAAAAGCGCGCGATCGAGCCCAAGCTGCCGCGAGTGCAGAAATGAACAAGACGAGGGCTCCCCGCGGTCCTACAGTGCGGCACAGTGCAACCCATCGAACGAGGATCACGGCATGCGGCAGGGCGTGAGTTACGGCATCATGGCTGGCGCCCTATGGGGCACCGTGTTTCTCGTGCCGAGGCTGTTGGGCGACTTCCCGCCGGCGTTGCTCGCCTCTGCGCGCTGCATGATGTACGGGCTCGTTTCGCTCGCCGCTGCGGTACCGATCGCGCGCCGAGTGGCCGGCAAGCTGACACGTGCCGATCTCGGCGCGCTCGCGGGGCTCGCGTTGATCGGCAATCTCGTTTATTACCTTTTCCTGACCGCGGCCGTGCATCGGATCGGTATTGGGCCGACCTCGCTGATCGTCGGCGTACTCCCCGTCACGGTCACGCTCGCCGGCCGACACGACCATGGCGCCGTGCCGCTGCTTCGTCTGATCTTTCCGCTCGGGCTCGTGGCGGCCGGCATCGCCTGCATCAATGTGGATGTCTTCACGGGCGACGCCTCGCAGGCGGCCGCCAGCGCGACAGCAGTGGCCGGCAAGCTCGCCGGCGTCGCCTGCGCGGTGGGCGCGCTCGCCACATGGACCTGGTTCGCCGTGGTCAACGCGCGCACGCTGCGCGGCAATGCCCGCTTCGACAGCAACGAATGGTCCGTCCTGCTCGGCGTGGCGACGGGCTTCTTCGGCGCGCTGACGTGGTTGCCCGCCCTCGCATTCGTCCACGCGCATGGCGCGGCGGACAGCTTCGACGCCCTGAGCGGTGCGCGCTGGCAAACGTTCTGGCTGCTCAATCTGGGTTTGGCGATAGGGGCTTCCTGGCTCGGCAACGGCCTTTGGAACGCGGCCGCAACCCGCTTGCCGCTCACGTTATCGGGCCAGTTGATCGTCTTCGAGACGCTCTTCGCCCTGCTCTACGGATTCATCTACGACGCGCGCATGCCGCGCCCGCTGGAAATCGCAGCCATCGCGCTGCTGTTGGCCGGTGTGGTATGGTCGGTCAAGCGGCATAGCGGCGCGCAGTCCCGGCCCGCCTCCCCGCTCAGCGCGAATCCTTCGACAACCATTTGCGGCCCTCGATCGAGCCCTCGCGGCGTGTCTTGTCCACGCGCCGCTGCCGAGCAAGCTTCGGGTCCACAATGAGCGGACGGTAGATCTCGACTCTGTCGTGATCCGCAAGCGGCGCGTCGAGCGGCCGGAGCTTGCCGTAGACACCGACTTTCGCGGTCGAGAGCTCGATCTCCGGATGCCGCTCGACGATGCGGCTCGCGTCGATCGCGTCGCGAACCGTCGCGCCCACCGGCAAACGGACCTCGATCACGGTTTGCGTCCCGGGCTGCGCATAGCAGACGCAGATCGACAACGGCGCGCTCATGGCCGGCCGTAGCGCTGATCGGCGCGTTTGACGAACGACTCGACGAACGTGTTCGCGATATGCGTGAATACCGGGCCGATGAGTTTCTCGAGGATGATGCTCGCAAACTCGTAATGCAGTGCGAATTCGATTTTGCAGGCGTCCGTGCGCAGCGGGGTGAACCGCCAGTAGCCGGTGAACTTGCGAAACGGTCCCTCGGCGAATTCCATGTCGATGCGGGTCGGACGCGACTGCGAGTTGTGTGTCGCGAAGTGTTGCTTGATGCCTTTGAAGTTGATGTCGATGCGGGCTTCCATGCCGTGCTCGTCCTGCCGCCGGATTTCGACGCCGCCGCACCAGGGCAGGAAGTTGGGATAATCGGCGACATCGGTGACGAGATCGAACATCTCCTCGGCCGAGTGCCGGATCAATACGGTTTTCTGGACATCAGCCATACATTTGACGGCGCGCGGGCGAAAGTGGGCGGAGCGGAGCCTCGGTAGGTCCCGCTTTGCTAAAATTGCGATTTTAAACGAGATGGGCATCCTCCATTCATGAGCATCATCGACAACAGAAAAGCCTTCTTCGATTACTTCATCGAGGAGCGCTACGAAGCAGGGCTCGTGCTCGAGGGATGGGAGGTCAAGTCACTGCGCGCCGGGCGCGGCCAGATCAAGGAAGGTTACGTCGTCGTGCGCGACGGCGAGATGTTCCTGATCGGGGCGCACATCAGTCCGCTGCCCGAAGCGTCGACCCACATCAAGCCCGACCCCGTGCGCACGCGCAAACTGCTTTTACATGCGGACCAGATCAAAAAACTGATCGGCAAGGTCGAACAACGCGGTTATACGCTCGTGCCGCTCAACTTTCACTACAAAGGCGGCCGCGTCAAGTGCGAAATCGGCCTCGCCAAGGGCAAAAAGCAGCACGACAAACGCGAGACCGAGAAAAAGCGCGATTGGGAACGCGAAAAGGCACGGCTCATGCGCTCGGCCGGCTGAGCGTCCGGCCAAGGCGGAGAAAGGCTGCAAACCGAGCGCTGAGGGCTCCGTCAAACACCGAGGCCAGCGCCGGCGGCCTCGGTCGCGAAATGGCCGACGGTTTCAGCGCGCCTCGGCCACCTGTGCGTTTTTGCCGCGGCTCACGATCGTCAGCGCCGAGGCAATCATCGTGCTCAAGTCGGACAGGTTGCCGGGCACGATCAGCGTATTGCCCGCCTTCGCCAGATTCGAGAACGCGTTGACGTATTGCTCGGCCACTTTCAGGTTGACGGCGTCCATGCCCCCGGTCGATTGAATCGCGCCCGCGATCTTTCGGATCGCCTCCGAATTCGCTTCGGCCACCGCCAGAATCGCCGCTGCTTCGCCCTGCGCCTGGTTGATCGCCGCCTGACGCTCGCCTTCCGAGCGCTGGATGGCCGCCTCGCGCTGGCCGGCCGCGATGTTGATTTGTTCTTGCTTGCGCCCTTCGGAGGCCGCGATCAGCGCGCGCTTTTCCCGTTCAGCGGTGATCTGTGCCTGCATCGCATGCAGGATTTCCTTCGGCGGCGTCAAATCCTTGATCTCGTAGCGCAGCACTTTCACGCCCCAGCCCGACGCGGCCTCGTCGAGCGCCGACACCACGCTGCGGTTGATGAGATCGCGCTCTTCGAAGGTCTTGTCGAGTTCAAGCCGGCCGATGACCGAGCGCAGCGTCGTCTGCGAGAGCTGCGTGATCGCGAACACGAAATTGGTCGATCCGTACGATGCCTTCATCGCATCGGTCACCTGGAAGTACAGCACCCCGTCCACCTGCAGTTGCGTGTTATCGCGCGTGATGCAGATTTGCGCGGGTACCTCGAGCGGGATTTCCTTGAGTACGTGCTTATAGGCGACGCGATCGACGAACGGCAGCACCATGTTGAGCCCCGGCGCGAGCGTCGCATGATAGCGACCGAACCGCTCGACCACCCACGCATGCTGCTGCGGCACGATCTTGATCGTCTGCGCCACGAGGACGATCACGACGACGAGCAGCACGGCCCCCACGATGGTCATATCCATTGTTCACTCCTTGGTTGTTGACAGCGGATGATGCGCCGCGCCCGGCCCCGACGGCTTCTTTTCGGCGACGACCAGACGGTTGCCGTGTACCGCGGTGATCTCATAGCGGCGCGCGTCGGCGCGGGCCCCGGGCGCAAGATCCACATCCCAGAGCGCGCCGCGATACGGCACACGCGCATGGCCGTCGCGCCACTCGAGGACCTCGATCGCGGCGCCGATATCGGGATGGACGTCGGGATTCGACGCAGCATCGCGCCGCGCCTTGCGGTGACCGAAGCGGCTGCGCCGCAACGTGATGACGGCCGCCAGCGCAACGAGCGCCGCCACCGCGTATTGAACGGCCGGCGCCGCACCGGCCAGATGAACGAGCGCGCCGGCCAGAAAACCGAGCGCGATCATCAATAGATAGAACGTCCCCGTCAACAGCTCGGCGACGACAAGCACACCCGCGCCGATCCACCAGATATAGTCGTTCGGATTCATCTCCGGTCTCCTCGAATCCGGCTCACCCCGAGTACCGAATTCCGAATCCTGAGTACTGAATTGAATTGCCCAGTATAAAAACGCCCCGGGGTTACCGGGGCGTTATAGCACGAATGCCGTGGCTTGCACGATGGACCCGCACCGATATCGGGCGGGTTCGCTCGTTACTTCGCGGCGGCCTTGGCAAGCGCCTGCCAGGTCTCGATGATCGAATCCGGATTCAGCGAGATGGACGCGATGCCTTCATCGCTGAGCCATTGCGCGAAATCGGGGTGATCGGACGGCCCCTGGCCGCAGATACCGACGTACTTGTCCAGGCGCCGGCACGTATCGATCGCGCGCTTCAGCAGGAACTTGACCGCCTCGTCGCGCTCGTCGAAGTCGGCCGCGAGCAGCTCCATGCCGGAATCACGGTCCAGACCGAGCGTGAGCTGCGTGAGGTCGTTCGAGCCGATCGAGAAGCCATCGAAGTATTCGAGGAACTGCTCGGCCAGAATCGCGTTCGACGGAATTTCGCACATCATGATGAGACGCAGGCCGTTCTCGCCGCGTTTCAATCCGAACTTCGCGAGCAGACCCACCACGCGCTCCGCCTGCTTGAGCGTACGCACGAACGGCACCATGATTTCGACGTTCGAAAGACCCATGTCCTCGCGCACGCGCTTGAGCGCCACGCATTCCATTTCGAACGCCTGAGCGAAGTCCTGCGCGATATAGCGCGAAGCACCGCGGAAACCCAGCATCGGGTTTTCTTCATCGGGCTCGTAGCGCGAACCGCCGATCAGCTTCTTGTACTCATTCGACTTGAAGTCCGAAAGCCGCACGATGACGGGGCGCGGATAGAACGCCGCGGCAATCGTGGCGATGCCCTCGGTCAGCTTGTCGACGTAGAACGCACGCGGCGATGCATGGCCGCGCGCAACGCTTTCGACAGCCTTCTTGAGATCCTGATCGACATTCGGATACTCGAGGATCGCCTTCGGATGCACCCCAATGTTGTTGTTGATGATGAACTCGAGCCGCGCAAGGCCGACACCGGCGTTCGGCAACTGCGCGAAATCGAACGCAAGTTGCGGATTGCCGACGTTCATCATGATCTTGACCGGAATTTCGGGCAGCTCGCCACGCGCGATCTCGGTTACTTCCGTTTCGAGCAAGCCGTCATAGATCTTGCCTTCGTCGCCCTCGGCGCACGACACGGTGACGAGCGTGCCGTCCTTCAGGACATCGGTGGCGTCTCCGCAACCGACGACGGCCGGCACACCGAGTTCGCGCGCGATGATCGCCGCATGGCAGGTACGTCCGCCGCGATTCGTGACGATCGCCGACGCGCGCTTCATCACCGGCTCCCAGTTCGGATCGGTCATGTCGGCCACGAGCACGTCACCCGGCTGCACACGCTCCATTTCCGACGGATCGTGAATGACGCGGACACGTCCCGCGCCGATCTTCTGACCGATCGCACGGCCGGTGGTAAGCACGGTCGACTGGCCCTTCAGCTTGAAACGCTGCTCGATCTTGCCGGCACTCTGGCTCTTGACCGTCTCCGGGCGCGCCTGAAGGATGAAGATCTTGCCGTCGCGGCCATCCTTGCCCCACTCGATGTCCATCGGACGCTGGTAGTGCTTTTCGATGATGACGGCGTACTTCGCCAGCTCGATCACATCCTCATCGGTGATCGAGAAACGGTTGCGCTGCTCGTGCGGCACGTCGACCGTCTTCACGCGCCCCGGCTCGCCCGGCTTCGTGAACTCCATCTTGATCAGCTTCGAGCCGATCGAGCGGCGGATGATCGGATATTTGCCCTGCTCGAGCGTCGTCTTGAAGACGTAGAACTCGTCCGGATTCACCGCGCCTTGCACGATGGTTTCACCGAGACCGTAACTCGAGGTGATGAACACCGCATCCTTGAAGCCCGATTCCGTATCGAGCGTGAACATGACGCCTGCCGCGCCCACGTCCGAGCGCACCATGCGCTGCACGCCGGCCGAAAGCGCCACTTCCGCATGCGTGAAGCCCTTGTGAACGCGGTACGAGATCGCACGATCGTTGTAGAGCGAGGCGAAAACGTGCTTCATCCGGTCCAGCACCTCGTCGATGCCGACGACGTTGAGGTAGCTTTCCTGCTGGCCAGCGAACGATGCGTCGGGCAAATCCTCGGCCGTGGCCGACGAACGCACGGCGAACGACAGCTCGTCGGGCGAGCCGTTTTGGAGGGTCTCGAACTGCGCGCGAATCTCCTGCTCGAGGCGTGCCTGCATCGGCGCCTCGACGATCCATTGCCGAATTTCGGCACCGGCGGCGGCGAGCGCCTTGACGTCGTCGACGTCGAGCGTCGCAAGGCGCGCCGCAATGCGCTCGGTCAGGTTGTTGTGCGCGAGGAAATCGCGAAAAGCCAGCGCGGTCGTGGCGAAGCCGGTCGGCACGCGCACGCCTGCCTCGGCCAGCTGGCTGATCATCTCGCCGAGCGAGGCGTTCTTGCCGCCCACGATCTCGACATCGGTCATTCGCAATTGTTCGAACGGAACTACATACGCCTGGTCCTTTGCGACGTTTGCTACGTTAGTCATACAAGCCCCTAAGTGTGAAAAAAATGCACGGCTGCGCACGCGGGCTTGGACGCGCGCCATCCCATTGGAAGACGGCGCGCATCATGCGCAACCTGTTGGAGAAACAATCGCATTCGTGTTTCGATAGCAATTGCTTATCCAACAGGTTGTCGCTATTTTACCGTGCTGCCTCGCCAAATAGTGGCCGCCGCGCGATAATCGGGGCGCTCGAAGCGAAAAAGCGCCGGCAGAACGTGCGCCGGGGCGCCTGAAAGGCATCGCTCCTCCGTTTTTCCGCGGGCAATGCCGTCTGTTTTCGAGCCAGTTCCCACCCCGCAGCGCCGCTACCTTCAGAGTTTTTCTCGATGCCGCCAACCGTATTCATCGTTTCCGACGGTACTGGAATCACTGCCGAAACCTTCGCGCACTCGATTCTTTCCCAGTTCGACCAGAAGTTCCGTCTCGTGCGCGTCCCATTCGTCGATTCGGCCGACAAGGCGTATGCGACGGTCGAAAAGATCAGCGAATCCGCCCTGCTCGACGGCCGCCGCCCGATCGTTTTCACGACGCTCGTCGACAGTGCATCGAACGCCATCGTCAAGAATTCCAACGCGCTCGTGCTCGACATCTTCCAGCAGTTCGTGGAGCCGCTCGAGCAGGAACTCGATATGAAGTCGACGCACGCTGTCGGCCGCGGCCACCAGAATGCGGACACCGAGGAATACAAGACGCGTATCGAGGCGATCAACTTCTCGCTCGCGCACGACGACGGTCAATCGAATCGCAATCTGACCGAAGCCGACGTGATCCTGATCGGCGTATCGCGAAGCGGCAAAACGCCGACAAGCCTTTATCTCGCCATGCAATACGGCGTGAAAGCGGCGAACTATCCGCTGATTCCCGAAGATTTCGAACGCGGCAAGCTGCCCGGCGCGCTCGGCGATCACCGCGACAAACTGTTCGGCCTGTCCATCGACCCGCAGCGCCTGTCCGAAATTCGCAACGAGCGGCGTCCCGGCAGCAAATACGCGGCGCTCGAAAACTGCCGCTATGAGATCAACGAAGCCGAAGCGATGATGCGGCGCGAGGGGATCAAGTGGTTGTCGTCGACGCACAAGTCGATCGAAGAAATCGCAACCACGATCCTCCAGGAAATCAAACTGGAACGGCCTGGCTATTGAAGGTGCGAATGCGACGCCGCATGGTTCAGGCAGAGCCGCTCAACGGGGCATGACGCCGAGGCTGCGGCCTCAAGCCCGCTGCTGACGGCACTGTTCGAACAGGCAAATGGCGGCGGCCGCGGCCACGTTGAGCGATTCCATCCCGCCCGGCTGAGGAATGCTCAACCGGTACGAAACGGCGACGCGCCACGCGGGTGACACGCCGGTACCCTCGTTACCGAATACCCACGCGATGGGCCCCGACAGATCGCAATCGTAAAGCGGTGAGGCCGCGTGCGAATCGGTGATCGCCACCGGCACGGCAAGACGTGGAATCAACGTCTCGGCCGCGGCATCTTCGTGGACATCGAGCAGAAAATGCGCGCCCATCGCGGAGCGCAGGACCTTGGACGACCAGGCATAGGCAGTTCCGGGCGCACAAAATACACGCTTGATGCCAGCAGCAGCCGCGCTGCGCAGAACCGAACCCACATTGCCCGCATCTTGCACACCGTCGAGCACGACGCAGGTCTCGTCGATGCGCTCCGGTAGCGCCCGCACGAGTTTCGGCACGACGAAGAGCATGCCAACGCCGTTGACGACATTCGATAGCTGCCCGAACAGTGCTTGCGGCAACAACACGACATGTGCCGGATCGACGCGCGCGACGATCTCCTGCGCTTCCGGATGATGCAATGCCTCGTCGGTGACCACGCAAGTCTCGGGTTGCCCCGCAACATCGAGGTAGGCGCTTGCGAGGTGAAAGCCTTCGAGCAGCGCATGGCCGCTTTTGCGCTGCTGGTGCGTCGAGCCGGCCAGCGCCTTCAGACGCTTATAGAGCGGATTGTCGCGCGAAGTAATGGCTTTCACGGCATCGGGGGAGGCGTGGGCGCGGCGTCCTCGCCTGGCGTTGCCGCGGGCGCGACAACGTCCACGAGCGCGAATGCCTCCTCGAGCGTCGATGGAACCACGACCTGGGCGCCGGCAGGCAGGCTGACGCGCACGCCGCGCTGCGCGTATGCCTCGCGCACCGGCGCAAACGAGCGCCGATGGTGCTCGCACGGGCCGTGCTCGGCCAGCGCGGCCAGGTGCTGCGGTGTGCTGTAGCCGACATGCGCGTTGAACCCGTACACCGGAAAACGTTCGTGCAGCTCGTGCAGCATTCGGTCGCGCGTTACCTTGGCAAGAATCGACGCCGCCGAAATCGCCGGCACGAGGGCATCGCCGCCAATGATCGCTTCGCTTCGGATCGACAGCATGGGGCAACGATTGCCGTCGATTCTGGCCAGTGTCGGCGTGATCGCCAGTCCCTCGACGGCGCGTTTCATCGCCAGCATCGTCGCGTGAAGGATATTGAGCGTATCGATTTCCTCGACGCTGGCCGAGGCCACGCAATAAGCAATCGAGCGTTCGACGATTTTCTCGTAAAGCGCTTCGCGCGTTTTCGCGTTGAGCACCTTCGAATCGTCGAGACCGCGAATACGTCGTTTCGGATTGAGGATGACGGCCGCCGCCACGACTGGACCGGCCAGCGGTCCGCGCCCCGCCTCGTCGACACCGCAGACGATATCGAGCGGCGAGCTGAAATCGAGCGCCGATTGCGGCGCGTCGCCAGCCGGTTTGCCCGCTGCCTTCGATGCTGCCGCACCACTCGCCGCGCCGGCGCGGCGCGTTGGACCGGAGGCCGTCATGTTCGTACCCTTCTCGATTCGATGACCCGCTCGACCGCCTCCGCCGCGCGCTCGGCCGTGTTGCGTTTGAGCGTCTCATGCATGCGCGTGAACACTTCGGTGAGCGTGCGCCGATTCGCTTCGTCGTGCAACTGGGTCAGCGTTGCATCCGCGAGTGCTTGCGGCGTGGCGAAATGCTGCAGGATTTCGGGGACGACGAAGCGGCCCGCGAGGATGTTGGGCAAACCGACGTACGGCAGATAACCCTGGCGGCGCATGATCTGTCCCGTCAACCATGGCACCTTGTACGAAATCACCATCGGCTTTTTCAGCAGTGCGGCTTCCAGCGTGACGGTGCCACTCTTGACGAGCACCGCGTCGGCCGCTGTCATGGCGCGCTGCGCATCGCCTGGGGTGATCGTCAGCGGCAGCCCCGGATGAGCGTCGGCGAGCGGCTGCAGTTGCGCGCGCAAGGCCGGCGTCGCGGCCGGCATGACGAAGCGCACGTCAGGCTCGCGCTCGTGCATGAGCGCCATGGCGGCAAAGAACGTCGGCCCGATCAACTCGATCTCCGAGCGTCGGGAGCCCGGCAGCACCGCAATCACCGGACCGCCCGCGGGCAGGCCCAATGCCTGACGCGCACCCGCCATGTCGGGCACGAGCGGAATCTCGTCGGCAAGCGGGTGACCCACGTAAGTGGCCGGAACACCGGCCTTCTCGAGCAGCTCGATCTCGAACGGGAAGACGCAGAGCATATGGTCGACCGACCGCGCAATCTTCTTGATGCGGCCACCGCGCCACGCCCAAATGGACGGACAGACGAAGTGAATGGTCGGAATGCCCGCTGCGCGCAACGGCTCCTCGAGCCCGAAGTTGAAGTCGGGCGCGTCCACGCCAATGAATGCGTGCGGCCGCTCTGCCAGCAGTTGATGCTTGAGGTCGCGCCGGATTCGCAAAATCTCGGGGATGTGACGTAGCGCTTCCACATAGCCGCGCACCGTCAGCTTCTCCATCGGCCAATGCGCGTCGAAGCCGTGCGCGATCATGCGCGGGCCGCCAATGCCGTAGTAGCGCGTGCCGGCCGGCAACCGGCGCACGAGGCCGCCCACGAGCGCCGCGCCGAGCAGATCGCCCGACGGCTCGCCCGCTACCATTGCCACGCGCAGCGAGTGGGTCGGGAGCACCATTTAGCGGATGATGCCGCGCTGCGACGCGTCGATGAAGGCGATCAGCTTGCGCACGTGCTCGTCTCCGTCGCCGCCCGCCGCAGCGAGTTCGCCCAGCTGGGCCTTCGCGTCCTCGAGCGACAGCCCGTTCTTGTAGAGCAGACGGTAAGCGCCGCGCAGCGCGGAGATCGCCTCGGCGGAAAAACCGCGCCGGCGCAGGCCTTCGACGTTGATACCGTGCGGCTCCGCCTTGTTGCCGGCCGCGATCACGAACGGCGGAACGTCCTGCACGAGCGCCGACGCGCCGCCGAGCATCGAATGCTCGCCGATCCGCACGAATTGATGAACGCCCGACATGCCGCCGACGATCGCCCAGTCGCCGACGATCACATGGCCGGCCATCTGCGCATTGCTCGACAGGATCGTGTTGCTGCCGACGTGGCAATCGTGCCCGATGTGCACGTACGCCATGATCCAGTTGTCGTCGCCGATCGTCGTCACGCCGCCGTCTTGCACGGTGCCGGTATGAATCGTCGTGAATTCGCGAATCGTGTTGCGCTCGCCGATGACGAGCCGCGTCGGTTCGCCCTGGTACTTCATGTCCTGGGGGCGCCCGCCGATCGAGGCGTAATGCCCGATCCGGTTGGCAGCGCCAATAGTGGTATGGCCTTCGATCACGCTATGCGAACCGATGACCGTTCCCGCGCCGATCGCGACGTTCGGGCCGACGATCGCGTACGGCCCGATTTCGACCTCGTCGGCCAGCTCTGCGCCCGATTCGATGATCGCGGTGGGATGAATCCTGCTCATGCGCCTTCGCCCTTCTTCAATACGTCAATGCGTTCACTGATCGGTATGCTTGATCGTGCACATCAGATCAGCCTCGGCTGCCGTCGCGCCATCGACCTCGGCGCGCGCTTTGAATTTCCAGATACCGCGCATGCAGCGTTCGAACGCCACGTTCAGAATCAACTGATCGCCCGGCTCGACGACGCGTTTGAAACGTGCCCCATCGATGCCGACGAAGTAATACAGCGCCGTCGCGGGATCGTGCGCCTCTTCGGTGAACGTCAGCAGCGCCGCGGTCTGCGCCAGCGCCTCGATGATCAGGACGCCCGGCATCACGGGCCGCTTCGGGAAGTGGCCGACGAAATAGGGTTCGTTGATCGACACGTTCTTCAGTGCCTTGATACTTTTGTGCGGTTCCAGCTCGAGCACCCTGTCGACGAGCAGGATCGGGTAGCGATGCGGCAGCAGCGTCAGAATCTTATGGATGTCGAGGTTGATTTTTTCAGTGCTCATGGTGTGTCTGCTCCACGCTCGGTTGCGCGGATGATAACTGCTGTGCTTCGTTCGAAGCGTTCGTGCTGCCTGCGCCCGCGGCGTCCGCCGTTCATGCGCGGCACCGCCATTCGCGCACTTCAGGCGCTCTTCATGCTCCGCTGTCGCGCGCGGCGGCAGCGGCCTCCAACGCTTTGATCCGCTCCCGCAGCTTGTCGAGATTACGCATCAACGCGGCGCTCCTGTTCCACTCGCCGTGCTCGACCGCCGGAAATGCGCTCGTGTAGATGCCCGGCTTGGGCAATGATTTCGAGACCCCCGATTTGGCCGTGACGATCACGTAGTCGCCCAGCGTCACGTGCCCCGCGACGCCAACGGCCCCGCCGATCATGCAGTGGCGTCCGATCGTGGTGCTGCCCGCGATGCCGGCACAGCCCGCGATGACCGTATAAGCGCCGATCCGGCAGTTGTGACCGATCTGCACGAGATTATCGATCTTCACGCACTCCTCGATGACCGTATCGGCCATCGCACCGCGATCGATCGTCGTGTTGGCGCCGATTTCGACGTCCGGGCCGATCGTCACGCCACCGACCTGCGGAATCTTGACCCAGGTCCCCGTCCGCGCATCGCCCTCGCCGACGAAGTCCGGCGCAAAGCCGAAACCGTCCGACCCGACGACGGCGCCCGCGTGAATGATCGCGCGCGGGCCGATCTTGCAGCCGTGATAGACGGTGACGTGCGGATAAAGGTGCGCGCCCTCGCCCACGTGCGTGCCGCGGCCGATCGTGACGTTCGCATCGAGCCGCACGCCTTCGCCAATGACGGCGCCGGCCTCGATCACCGCATGCGGGCCGATGACCGCGCTTGCCGCAACCTGCGCGCCCGGATCGACCACTGCGCTCGGATGCACGCCCGCCGCCGCCTTGGGCGCAGCCAGGTCGATGAACATCTGCGCCACGCGGGCGAAATAAGCGTAAGGATTCGGTGTGACGATGAAGTTACGCCCCTCGCGCGATCCGAGCTTCGCGAGGTCGGCCGGCGAGATCAGCACGGCGCCTGCTTGCGTCGCCTCGACTTGCGACAGATATTTGGGATTGGCTAAAAAGGCGAGCTGATCCGAGCCCGCCTGATCGAGCGGCGCGAGGCCGCCAACGCGCGTCGTCGCGTCGCCGACGATGTCGCCGCCGAAACGCTGCGCAATTTCACCGAGCGTCAATGCCATTCGCTTGCTACCCCGCGTGTTCAGTTCGCTGCGTTCGCCGCAAGTGCCTTGAGCACCTGGTCGGTGATGTCGATGCGCGGGCTCACATAGACCGCCTCTTGCACGATCAGATCGTAGTGCTGCTGCTCGGCGATCTGCTTGATGACTTTGTTCGCGCGGTCGAGCACAGCGGCCAGCTCTTCATTGCGGCGCTGATTGAGATCCTCGTTGAACTCGCGACGCTTGCGCTGAAAGTCGCTGTCGAGGTTCGACAGCTCGCGCTGCTTTTCCGCGCGCTCGACGCTCGACATCTTCGGACCGTTCTTGTCGAGCGCATCGGACATCGCCTTCAGACGCTGAGTCATATCGCGCAAGTCGCTGTCGCGCTTCGCGAATTCGGCCTCCAGCTTTTTCTGCGCCGCTTGCGCCGCGGCGGATTCGCGCAGAATGCGATCGGAGTTGACGGCCGCGATGCGGGCTTCCTGAGCACACGCCTCGCCGACGCTGGCGCCTAGCGCGACCGCCAGCGCCGTCGCGCAAATCAAGCGTTTCGAAAACGTACCGGTTAGCAAAATCTTCCTCTCGATGCTGTTTGGGGCGCGTTCGTCAGAATGCCGTCCCGATCTGGAACTGGAATTTCTGATATTTGTCGCCTTCGTGCTTCGTCACGGGGAAACCGAGGCTCAGCTTGAGCGGCCCGATCGGCGAAATCCATGCGAGACCGACACCGGCACCATACCGCAAGCCGTTCGCGCCGACACTGTTGCCGAGCTCGCCCCAGACGTTACCGCCGTCGAGGAACGTGAAGACGCGCAGCGTCCGGTCGTAGCCGGTACCCGGCAGCGGGAACGTCAACTCGATGTTGCCGACGACCATCTTCGAGCCGCCGATCGGATCTCCCGTCGTCGCATCGCGTGGGCCGAGCGAGCTCGGTTCATATCCGCGCACGGAGCCGATACCGCCCGCGTAGTAGTTCTTGAAGATCGGGAAAGGCTTGCCCGCCAGACCGCGGCCGTAACCGCCCTGCAAGTTCAGGCCAAGCACGAAGCCGCGCGCGAACGAGTAGTAATACTGCGCCTGCAGGTCGGCCTTGTAATACTGGGTCGCGCCGGCCGGCGTGCCGTACTCGGCGTTCGCCTGCGTGAAGTAGCCGCGGCTCGGCACGAGCGCGCTGTCTCGCGCGTCGCGCGACCATGCCACCGTCACGGGGATGTTGTTCGATACGCGGCCGAAGTCGGTCACGTAATCGCGGTAGCTCTTGGGCGTGTTGCTGTCGATATCGAGCCGGTTTTGCTCGAAGCCCGCGCCGAAATAGACGGTATCCACTTCCGAGAAGGGAATGCCGAACTTCAGATCGCCACCGGCCGTGATGATCCGGAAGCTCGAGCTCGTCGAGTAGTAAAGCGGCTCGGTGGTACGGTAATAGACGTCGGTGATCCGCTTGATGCCGTCGACGGTGAAGTACGGGTCCACCTGCGTCACCGTCAGCGTGCGATAGGTGCGCGCCGTGTTGACGTTGACCGCGAGGCTCGTGCCGGAACCGAAGACGTTGTCCTGCGATACGCCGGCCGACAGCACGACCTTGTCCGTCGACGAAAAACCGGCGCCGAGCGTAATCGCGCCGGTCGGCTTTTCGGTGACCTTGACGTCCACATCGACCTGATCCGCCGTCCCTTCGACAGGCACCGTCGTCACATCGACATCGGTGAAATAGCCGAGCCGGTTGACGCGATCCTTCGATAGTGCGAGACGGCTCGAATCGAACCACGAGCTTTCGAGCTGGCGCATTTCGCGGCGCACGACTTCGTCGCGCGTGCGCGTGTTACCGACGATATTGATGCGCCGGACATAGACGCGGCGGCTCGGGTCCACCTGCAGCGTCATCGCAACGGTGTGATGCTGCTGATCGATTTCGGGCTGCGCGTTGACGGTTGCGAACGCGTAACCGTATTCGCCGAGCTTGTCGACGATCGCTTTCGTCGTGGCTTGCAGCTTGTCGGCCGAGAACCGCTCGCCCGGCTTGATCTTGATGAGCTTTTGCAGCTCGGCCTGACGATCGAGCAGATTGCCGGCCAGCTTGATACTCGAAATCTTGTAGGGCTCGCCCTCGTGTACCGTCAGCGTGAGGTACATGTCTTTCTTGTCGGGCGAGATCGACACCTGCGTCGATTCGATGTTGAACTCGAGATAGCCGTGGTTCAGATAGTACTTGCGGACGTTCTCGAGGTCGGTCGTCAGCTTGTCTTTCGAATAGAGGTCGTTCTTCGTGTACCAGGAGAACCAGTTCGGTGTCGACAGCTGCATCTCGTTGCGCAGCGTGCTCGTGCTGAACGCCTTGTTGCCGATGAAATTGACCTGGCGGATCTTCGCACTTGGGCCTTCCGTCACCGAGAACAGAATCGACACGCGGTTGCGGTCGACAGGCGTCACCGTGGTCTTGATTTCGGCCGCGTAAAAACCGCGCGTCAAATACTGGCGCTTCAGTTCCTGCTCCGAGCGGTCGACGAGCGACTTGTCGTAGTAGCGCCCCTGCGAGAGGCCAACGCTCTTGAGCGCCTTGAGCAAGGCATCCTTTTCGAATTCGTGCAACCCGGAGAAGTCGATCGAAGCAATGGCCGATCGCTCGACGACATTGACGATGACCGTCTGGCCTTCCGTCGAAATCTGAACGTCGTTGAAGAACCCCGTTGCGTAGAGCGCGCGGATCGCCTCCGATGCTTTGTCGTCCGTGAACGTATCGCCTTGCTTGATCGGCAGGTAGGCGAACACCGTGGCCGGTTCGACCTGTTGCAGCCCGTTGATCTTGATGTCCTTCACCACGAAAGGCGCCGCGGCATGAGCGACGAGCCCGTGGACGGCGATGGCCGTGGCTGCGACAGTCTTAGGAACAAAGCGATGAGGTTTCAACAACGTGCTTCCCCAATGTTTTTAGCTGCATCAGTCCGCAGCGGCCTGCCGAGCGCATGCCGCGGGACGCTTTAGAAGTGGATTAAACGAGCCAGATCGTTAAAGAGCGCGATCGCCGACAACGCGACGATGCAAACGAGTCCGGCTCTTTGCAGAACAAGCTGCCAACGCTCCGATACGGCCTTGCCGGTCGCAGCTTCAACCAAATAATATAACAGATGCCCCCCGTCCAATACCGGAATTGGCAACAAGTTCAACACGCCGAGGCTGATGCTGACGAGCGAGAGAAAGGACAGGAAAGGCACCCAGCCGAGCCGCGCGCTCTTGCCGGCATAATCGGCGATCGTCACCGGCCCGGACAGATTCTTGATCGAGGCCTCGCCGATCAGCATGCGCCCGAACATGCGCAGCGAATACACGCCGATCTCCCATGTGCGCCTCGCACCGCGTGCGACGCTTTCGAGCGGGCCGTAACGCACGTGCACCGTAGCCACCTTGGTGGCGAGCGCGGCCCCGATGCGGCCCACCTCGCGCCCAGTGGCGGAGTCTTCCTGGGCAATGGGTGTGATGGCCACGGCGAGCGGGCCGCTTGCGGCGTTGGGCCGCTCCACCTTGAGCTCGATCGGATGTCCGGCGTGAGACTTCACATAAGCGATGAACGCCTCGGCGCCGTCGATGCGTCGGCCGTCGACCGTGCGTAACACATCGCCCGCTGCGAGGCCGGCCTCTTGGGCCGCGCTGCCGGGCTCCACGGCAGCCACCGAGAGCGCGCCGCCTTCGTCGAAACCCAGCTTCGACATGAAGTCGTCGTCGACGTCGCGGTCCGAGACACGGCTGAGGTCGACTTGGAAGTCATACGTGCCGTGCCCGTCGTGCGCGCGCATGACGATGCGCCGATGATCGAACGCCGCATCGAGCAGCTTCCAGCGCAAATCGGACCAGGAGCGCACAGGCTCGATGTCTGCACCGTGCACGTCGCCGATCGCGACGATCGTCTCCCCGCCTTCGAAGCCCGCATGCGCCGCTACGCTGTCGGCCGGCGGCGTGGCAAGCGTGGCCGCCGGCTCCACGACACCGGTCGCGAAAACGGCTGCGAAAAGGACGATGGCAAGCGCGAAATTGGCCAGCGGCCCGGCCAGCACGATCGCGATGCGCTTGGCAACGTGCTGGCGATTGAACGCGAAAGGCAGGTCGGCGCGGGCAATGCCCGCCCCGGGATCCCGCTCGTCGAGCATCTTCACGTAGCCGCCGAGCGGCAGCGCCGAGATGGTCCACTCGGTGCCGCTTCGTTTACCGACCCAGGTCAGCAGCGGGCGACCGAAACCGATCGAAAACCGCAACACCTTGACGCCGCACAATCGCGCGACAGCGAAATGCCCGAATTCATGAACGACGACGAGCACGCCGATCGCAACGGCGAAGGCGGCAATTTCGATCAGCAGGTTCATCTACGTCTCACTGCAACGCGCGGTTCGCCCGGTCGCGGTGAACGGCAGTGCGCCCCGCGATGGGGCGCCGCGCGATGAAATCGATGGCGGCGCGCCGCGCAGCGGCATCGGCTTCGAGCACGGTAGCGAGCTCGTCGGGGCGTTGGTTCGGCACCGCATCCAGCACGGCCGCCACCGTTTGCGCGATATCGGTGAAACCGATGCGGCGCTCGAGGAAAGCCTCGACCGCGACCTCGTTGGCCGCATTCAGCGCCGCGCTCGCAATTCCGCCCGCGCTCAGCGCCTGCATGGCGAGCGCCAGACACGGGAAACGTTCGTAGTCGGGTTTTTCGAAGCTCAGCGACGCGACCTGTACCAGATCCAGTTGAGCGACGCCCGAATCGACGCGCTCGGGATAAGCGAGCGCGTGCGCTATCGGTGTACGCATGTCCGGATTGCCGAGCTGGGCCAGCACCGATCCATCGGCGTACGAAACGAGAGAATGGATGACGCTTTGCGGGTGGATCAGCACGTCGATGCGCTCGCCGGGCAGATCGAACAGCCAATGCGCCTCGATCACTTCCAGCCCCTTGTTCATCATCGTGGCGGAATCGACGGAGATCTTGCGGCCCATGACCCAGTTCGGATGCTTGCAGGCTTCCTCGGGCGTGACATCGACGAGCGTGGCCGGTTCGCGCGTGCGAAACGGGCCGCCCGACGCCGTCAGGATGATCTTGGCGACGCCGCCGCGCGGCGATGCGTCGCGCGGCAGGCACTGGAAGATCGCGTTGTGCTCGCTATCGACGGGCAACAGCGTGGCGCCGTGGTCGCGCACGGCATCCATGAAGATTGCACCCGACATGACGAGCGCTTCCTTGTTCGCGAGCAAAATGCGCTTGCCGGCAACGGCCGCGGCCAAGCTCGGCGCCAGCCCCGCCGCGCCGACGATCGCCGCCACCACAGTGTCGCAGTCATCGCTTTTGGCCACATCGACGAGTGCCTGCGGGCCATAAGTCACCTGCGTGGCGCAGCCGGCCGCACGCAATTGCGCCTCGACTCGGGCTGCCGTGTCGGCATCGCCGACCACGGCGACCTCCGGCACAAAGCGCAGGCATTGCTCGACGAGCTTATCGCCATTGCGATGCGCACTTAAGGCATAGACCGAGAAGCGCTCCGGATGGCGAGCGACGACGTCCAGGGTGCTCTCGCCGATCGAGCCCGTGGAACCCAGCAGTGTCAAACGTTTTGTCATAAGTTCATTTCCTGGGCGCCGAAGGCGCCTTACGCCACGAGCAACATCACGAGCGGCAACACCGGCAGCAATGCGTCGATGCGATCCAGCACCCCGCCATGCCCCGGCAACAGCGCGCTCGAATCCTTCACGCCCGCCTGGCGCTTGAGCAGCGACTCGAACAGATCGCCGACGACGCTGAAGGCGACGAGGCCGGTGAGCGCCAGGAGCGCCCGTACTGCGCCGAGCTTGGTCGGCAACGTCGAAAATAGCGTAGGCGCGAACGCTTCGCTTGCCATCGCCACGCCGCCCACGACGAGCACGGCGATCCAGCCTCCCACGGCGCCTTCCCAGGTTTTACCCGGGCTGATGGTCACCGCGAGCTTGTGCTTGCCGAAAGCCTTGCCGGAGAAGTATGCGCCGATGTCCGCAAGCCAGACGACGATCAGCACCGAAAGCACGAACGCGACGCCAATCGTGCGCGCGAGCACCAGCGCATGCCAGCAGGCGACGAAGACGACAAGCCCCGCCAGGACGAGGAACGCGCGCCACGCACCGTGTGCAAGCTGCGGCTTGCGGGCAAGCGCGAACGGACCCGCCAGGAGCCAGAATATCGCGGCCGCCTCGAAAAGCGGGCGCGTGGCCCGCATGCCGGGGCCGAGCCGCAGGCTCGCCAGCAGCGCCACCGCGGCCAGCGCGGCGTAGCCATACGAAGCGATGGCCGGCAAACCCAGAAGGCGCCCCCATTCCCATGCCGCCAGGACCACGACCAGTCCAATCAACGCACCGAACGCGCTTGCCGGCGCATAAAGCGTGACCGGAACAAACACGGCCAGCAAAACGATGGCCGTGACGACGCGAGTCTTCAGCATGGGAGGGAATCGACGTCCTGCGATTGCGGCTCGAGCTGTGCACTGGTGCGGCCGAAACGCCGCTCCCGGCGTCCATAAGAGGCAATGGCATCGGCGAGCGTATTGGCGTCGAAATCGGGCCAGAACGTCTCGGTGAAATAGAGCTCGGTGTACGCGAGTTGCCAGAGCAGGAAGTTGCTGATGCGCGTCTCGCCGCCTGTGCGGATGAACAGATCGGGCTCCGGCGCGTAAGCCATCGCCAGATGCCGGGAAAACGCGTCCTCGTCGAAATTCGCCGGCTGGCCTTGCTGCGCGGCCTCCTCGGCCGCCTTGCGGGCCGCCTGGAGGATATCCCAGCGCCCGCCGTAATTGGCGGCAATCGTCAGCGTCAGCCGTTCATTGCGTGCCGTTTTGGTTTCCGCGCGGCGAATGAGGTCTTGAATGCGCGTATCGAACTGCGACAGATCGCCCACGACGCGCAAGCGGATGCCGTTGGCGTGCAGCTTGCCGACCTCGCGCTCGAGCGCGGTCACGAAAAGCCGCATGAGGAACGACACTTCTTCCACGGGCCGGCGCCAGTTTTCGGAGCTGAACGCGAAAAGCGTCAGATATTCGACGCCCGCGCGTGCGCACGCCTCGACGGTCGCACGCACCGCATCGACGCCGCGCGTATGGCCCGCTACGCGCGGCAAACGTCGTTGCGTCGCCCAGCGGCCGTTGCCGTCCATGATGATCGCGACGTGGCGCGGAACGGCTGCGACATCGGGTACGCGAACAGTTGAGCTGGTATAAGTCATGGCCGCCGGGACAGATAACTGCTTTGAACGAAGTAAGACCGGGAAGACGTCGGGAAGCGCGTGGCCTCAGACCGTCATGATCTCGGCTTCTTTCGTATGCACGAGTTTCTCGATCTCGGCGACGTACTTGTCGGTGAGCTTTTGGACTTCGTCACTGGCGCGGCGTTCGTCGTCTTCGGAGATTTCCTTGTCCTTGACGAGTTTCTTGAGCTGCTCGTTGGCGTCGCGGCGCAGATTGCGCACGGCGATCTTCGCCGTCTCGCCTTCGCTCTTGACGACTTTCGTCAGCTCGCGGCGGCGCTCCTCGGTCAGCGCCGGCATCGGCACCCGGATCAAGTCGCCCTGCGTGGCGGGATTCAGCCCGAGATCCGACTCGCGGATCGCCTTTTCGACCACGGCGACCATCTTCTTTTCCCAAGGCTGCACGCCGATCGTGCGCGCATCGATGAGCGTCAGGTTGGCGACCTGCGAAATAGGCACGTTCGATCCGTAGTAGTCGACCTGGATATGATCGAGCAGGCCCGTATGGGCGCGCCCGGTGCGGATCTTCGCCAGATCGCTCTTGAACGCCTCGATCGAACGCTGCATCTTCTGATCGGCGCCCTTTTTTATGTCTGCCAGACTCATTTAAACCTCCGAACCTTCATAACAGTGCGGATCGCCCGCGCGCCAGCGGCGCGCATGACCACGGACAAGCCGCGGCGGGCGTTTTCCGCGTTGTGCGAGAGTTTACACGTGGACCAGCGTACCCTCGTCCTCCCCCTGAATGATGCGCTTCAGTGCGCCGGGCTTGACGATCGAAAAAACGCGGATCGGCAGCTTCTGATCGCGGCACAGCGCAAACGCCGTCGCATCCATGACCTGGAGGTTGCGGCCGATCGCCTCGTCGAAGCTGATCGTCGCATAGCGCGTTGCCGACGCATCCTTGTTCGGGTCCGCGGAGTATACGCCGTCGACCTTCGTCGCCTTGAGCACCACCTCGGCGCCGATTTCCGAGCCGCGCAACGCCGCAGCCGTATCGGTCGTGAAGAACGGGTTGCCCGTACCGGCCGCGAAGATCACGACCTTGCCTTCCTCGAGTTGCCGGATCGCACGCGGACGGATGTACGGCTCGACCACCTGGTCCATGCGCAGCGCCGATTGCACGCGCGCCTCGATGCCCGCGTGCCGCATCGCGTCTTGCAGCGCAAGCGCGTTCATCATCGTCGCGAGCATGCCCATGTAGTCGGCCGTTGCGCGATCCATGCCCGCCGCACCGCCGGCCACGCCGCGAAAGATGTTGCCGCCGCCGATCACGACCGCGAGCTGCGTGCCGAGGCCAACCACCTCGGCGATGTCCGCCACCATTCTTTCGATCGTCGCGCGGTTGATGCCGAAGGCATCGTCGCCCATCAAAGCTTCGCCGGAGAGTTTGAGAAGAACGCGTTTATAGGCTGTGGGCATAGCGGTATCCGATCGCGCCGAAGGGAGTGACGACAATGTGGAACTGTAGGGGTGAAACATAAATTCGAGCAAGCACCGCCCACGCCGCGCCGCGCGCTCGCCGGGCAACTGGCAAAACCGCCACCCGGCAAAGCTTGCGCGCGATGACTAGGTAAAAACCCCTAGTCAATAGTCGGTGCCGCCGATGCCGCGAAGCGGGTTCGTACCGAACTCCGCATCGAGGCTCGCCTCGCCGCCCGAATGCACCGGCACCCGGACGCTTTCGAGGCAGGTACTTACTGTTGCTTGGCGGCTGCGACCTGCGCGGCCACTTCCGCCGCGAAATCGTCCTGCCGCTTTTCGATCCCTTCGCCGACGACGAAGAGCGCGAACTGCTGGACCGACGCATTGGCCGCCTTCAGCATCTGCTCGATCGTCTGCTTGTCGTTCTTCACGAACGGCTGATTCAGCAGCGACACTTCCTTCAGATACTTTTGCACGCTGCCTTCGACCATCTTCGCGACGATCTCGGCCGGCTTGCCCGATTCGGCAGCCTTTTGCTCGGCGATGCTGCGCTCTTTCGCGATCAGCTCGGCCGGCACTTCGCTCGCGGAGAGCGACACCGGCTTCATGGCGGCCACGTGCATGGCGACGTCCTTGCCGACTTGCTCGTCGGCGCCCGTGTACTCCACGAGCACGCCGATGCGCGTGCCGTGCAGGTAGGCCGCGAGCTTGTTGGTCGTCTCGAAGCGCATGAAGCGGCGGATCGACAGGTTTTCGCCGATCTTGCCGACGAGCGCGAGGCGCACGGCGTCGACCGTCTGGCCATTCAGCGTCAGCGCCGACAGCGCGGCCACATCGGCCGGCTTGTGCGCCACGACGAGTTCCGCGACTTGCTTGGCGAACGCGTTGAAATCGTCGTTCTTCGCGACGAAGTCCGTCTCGCAGTTCAATTCGATGAGCGCGCCCGCGTTGCCGCTGATGGACGAGACGATGATGCCCTCGGCCGTCACGCGCGAGGCGGCCTTGCTGGCCTTGTTGCCGAGCTTCACGCGCAGCAGCTCTTCCGCGCGGGACATGTCGCCTTCGGCTTCCGTCAGCGCCTTCTTGCACTCCATCATGGGCGCGTCGGTCTTCGCGCGCAGTTCTGCCACCATGCTTGCGGTAATTGCCGCCATCATTCGCTCCTTGAGTCTGTCTTTCATAGGCCGCCCGCTTTCGATGCGAACGGCAGGCATTCGTTCGCGGCACGCGCCAAAACCGCCGCGCCGCATCAACGGCCGTCGCCGCGGCCGAAACTCAAAAAAGGGGGCCCCTGAAAGCCCCCTTTTTTGCCGGCCCCAGGGTTGCTTTACGCCTCCCCGTTGACCTCGACGAATTCGTCGCCGTCGCCTTCGCCGCGCACTGCCTGGACGACTTCGTTCACCGCATTCGCGCGGCCTTCGAGAATCGCGTCCGCCACGCCAGCCGCGTAGAGCGCCACAGCCTTGCTCGCGTCGTCGTTACCGGGGATCACGTAGTCGATCCCTTCCGGCGAGTGGTTCGTGTCGACCACGGCGATGACCGGAACGCCCAGCTTGTTGGCTTCCGTCACGGCGATCTTGTGATAGCCGACGTCCACGACGAAGATCGCATCGGGAATGCCGCCCATGTCCTTCACGCCACCGATCGACTTCTGGAGCTTCGCGATTTCACGTTCGAACAACAGGGCTTCCTTCTTGCTCATGCGCTCGGTCTCGCCTGCCTCGACGGCCGTCTCCATGTCCTTCAAGCGCTTGATCGAAACCTTCAGCGTCTTGAAGTTGGTCAGCATGCCGCCGAGCCAGCGGGCGTTCACGTAAGGCATGCCGCAGCGCTGCGCCTCTTCGGCGATGGTGTCGCGCGACTGACGCTTCGTACCCACGAAAAGGATCGTGCCCCGATTCGCCGCCAGCTGACGCACGTACTTCAGCGCGTTGTTGTACATCGGCAGCGTCTTTTCGAGGTTGATGATGTGAATCTTGTTGCGATGACCGAAGATGAACGGGGCCATCTTGGGGTTCCAGAAGCGGGTCTGGTGACCGAAGTGGACACCGGCTTCCAGCATTTGACGCATGGTGACTGCCATTGAAATTCTCCGCGAGGGTTGGGCCTTAAGCCGGCTGCAGTAACGGATGCGCGACAGGCGTGCACGGACGATCTCGCCGATGCTCGCGTATCATGCGCACCCGGCACCCTGGGTGCGCCGGCTTGCGATTTACTCAAAATTTGACTCTTTGACTTCCAGCCGCCGAAGCCCCGAGCGAATCAAACACGGAATGAAACACGAATTCCGCCGGGCACCATTGACGACTAGCCAGAAAGTATATCACGCTCGCGGCGTCCGCCTCAACACCGACCTTGGTTTCAGCCGGCGGCTCTATATGGTGCGATAATCCGGCAATCCGCGTCCCATGCTGGCACTCCAATGGCTATCACGATCAAAAACGAATACGACGTCGAGCAAATGCGCATCGCGTGCCGACTTGCGAGCGAAGTGCTCGACTACATCACGCCCTTTGTCAAACCGGGCGTGTCGACGGGCGAGCTCGACCGGCTCTGCCACAACTACATGCTCGACGTGCAAGGCACGATCCCGGCGCCGCTCAATTATCAGCCGCCCGGCTACCCGCCCTATCCGAAGGCAACGTGCATTTCGGTGAACGACGTCATCTGTCACGGCATTCCGGGCGACAAGATCGTCAAGAACGGCGACGCCCTGAATATCGATATCACGGTCATCAAGAACGGCTATTTCGGCGATACGAGCCGAATGTTCATCGCCGGCGAAGGCTCGATTCTCGCCAGGCGGCTCGCCCAGACGACCTACGAGTGCATGTGGCTCGGAATCGAGCAGGTGCGCCCGGGCGCGCGGCTCGGCGATATCGGCCATGCCATTCAGAAGCACGCCGAGGCACACGGCTACAGTGTCGTGCGCGAATACTGCGGCCACGGTATCGGCAAGGTCTTCCATGAAGATCCCCAGGTGCTTCATTACGGCCGCCCCGGCACCGGTCTCGAGCTCCAAAAGGGCATGATCTTCACGATCGAGCCGATGATCAATGCCGGGCGCCGCGAGATTCGCACGATGCCCGATCAATGGACCGTCAAGACGCGCGACCGCAGTCTGTCGGCGCAGTGGGAGCATACGGTGCTCGTCACCGATACGGGCTTCGACGTGCTGACCGTTTCGGCCGGAACGCCCGAACGGCCCCGTCTGTCCGTCGCCGCCTAGCGGCGGCGCGCATCCGGTCAGTTGGCGGGCCGCGGCGCGCATCGCGCGCGAGCGGCGGCGCCCGCTGCCTGGCCACCGTTTGTTGCCACCGTCAGCCGCATCTTCGTCGTCACATGAGCGTCCCCGCCGCCCCGCCCCACTCCATGTCGCTCAAAGCGGATTACCGCGTCGCCAAGACGGCGCTTCTCGATCGCTTCAAAACCGCCGGCAATGTCGATGCGGCCATGCGCGCGCTCGCGCGCGCCACGGACGACGCGTTGCGCCGCGCGTGGCTCGCCTGCGAAATGCCGGCCTCGCTCGCGCTCGTCGCCGTCGGCGGGTACGGTCGCGGCGAGCTTTCGCCCTATTCCGACATCGACATTCTCGTGCTGTTGCACGAAACCCCCGGGCCCGAGCTCGAAGCGCGCATCGAGCGGTTCATCGGCATGGCGTGGGACCTCGGGCTCGAACTGGGTAGCAGCGTGCGCACCGTCGACGAATGCATCGACGAAGGAGAGCGCGACATCACGGTGCGCACATCCTTGCTCGAAGCGCGACGCATCACGGGCAGCACGGCGCTCTTTCAGCGTTTCGCACTGCGCTTTAACGAAACGCTCGACGCGCGCGCATTTTTCCAGGCGAAGGTCCTCGAAATGCGTCAGCGCCACGCGAAATTCCAGGACTCGCCGTATAGCCTCGAACCCAATGTCAAGGAAAGTCCCGGCGGGCTGCGCGACTTGCAGCTGATTCTTTGGATCGCCCGCGCCGCCGGCTTCGGCAGCAGTTGGCGCGAGCTCGACCAGCGCGGTCTCATTACGGCGCGCGAAGCGCGTGAGCTGCGCCGCAACGAAGGCTTCCTGAAGATGCTGCGTGCCCGTTTGCATCTGATCGCGGGGCGCCGCCAGGATGTGCTCGTTTTCGATCTGCAAACCGCTGCCGCCGAGAGCTTCGGCTACCACTCGACGCAGGCGCGGCGGGCGAGCGAGCAGCTCATGCGCCGCTATTACTGGGCAGCGAAAGCCGTGACGCAGCTCGCGACGATCCTGATTCAGAATGTCGAGGCGCAGCTCTTCCCGCGCACGAGCGGCATTACGCGCGTGCTATCGGATCGCTTCGTCGAGAAGCAAGGCATGATCGAGATCGTCAGCGACGACGTGTTCGAGCGCGCGCCGTCCGCCATTCTCGAGGCGTTCGTGCTCTACGAGGCCACGCCTGGCACCAAGGGGCTGTCGGCACGCACGCTGCGAGCGCTTTACAACGCCCGCGAGATCATGGATTCGCGCTGGCGCAAGGCGCCCGAGAACCGGCGCCTCTTCATGCAGATCCTCAAAGAGCCGCAGGGCATCACCCATGCACTGCGCCTCATGAATCAAACGAGCGTGCTCGGCCGGTATTTACTGAATTTTCGTCGCATCGTCGGCCAGATGCAGCACGACCTCTATCACGTCTATACGGTCGATCAGCACATTCTGATGGTGCTGCGCAATCTGCGCCGTTTCGCCCTGGCCGAGCATGCGCACGAGTACCCGTTTTGCAGTCAGTTGATGGCCAATTTCGAGCACCACTGGGTGCTCTACGTGGCCGCGCTTTTTCATGACATCGCGAAAGGCCGCGGAGGCGATCATTCGACGCTCGGCATGGCCGACGCGCGACGCTTTTGCCGCGAGCACGGCATCACGGGAGACGACGCCTCGCTGATCGTCTGGCTCGTGCAGCAGCATCTGACGATGAGTCAGGTTGCGCAAAAGCAAGACACCAGCGACCCGGCTGTCATCAAGCAATTCGCCGAACTCGTCGGCACCGAACGGCGGCTCACCGCGCTATATCTGCTGACGGTAGCCGATATCCGCGGCACGAGCCCCAAGGTCTGGAACACCTGGAAAGGCAAGCTGCTCGAGGACCTTTACCGCATGACACTCGCCGTGCTCGGCGGCGCACGCCCCGACGAGCACTCCGAGCTCAAGACGCGCAAGGAGGAAGCGCTCGCGCTGCTGCGGCTCGAGACCGTGCCGGAGAACGCCCAGCGCGCGCTTTGGGAGCAGCTCGACGTCGGCTACTTCCTGCGGCACGACGCCGCCGATATCGCCTGGCAAACGCGCGTGCTGTATCGCCACGTCGAAGCCGAGGCGCCCATCGTACGCGCACGCCCGGCGCCCATCGGCGAAGCGCTGCAAGTGCTCGTCTATGTGCGCGATCGCCCGGATCTGTTCGCCGGCATTTGCGCCTACTTCGAGCGCAACGGATTGTCCGTGCTCGACGCCCGCATCAGCACGACCCGCCACGGCTATGCGCTCGACAACTTCATCGTCGCGCATCCGGAGCAAGACGTGCAGTATCGCGATATCGCGAATCTCGTGGAGCAGCAGCTCAGTGCCTGGCTTTCATCGGGCGAGCCGTTGCCCGAGCCGTCCAAGGGCCGGCTGTCGCGCCTTTCGCGCACGTTCCCGATCACGCCGCGCGTCGATTTGCGGGCCGACGAGCGCGGCCAGTACTACATTCTCTCGGTCTCGGCAAACGACCGGCTGGGTCTGCTTTATTCGATCGCGCGTGTGCTCGCCGACCATTGTGTCGGCGTGCATGCCGCTCGCATCAATACGCTCGGCGAACGCGTCGAAGACGTCTTTCTGCTCGATGGCCGCGGTCTGTCCGACAGCCGGCTGCAAATTCAGCTGGAAACCGAACTGCTGCGAGCCATCGCGCTATAGGCGCAGTTTCATCGCCGCGCTGGCCCTACGCCCGCGGTCCCGTTTTTTAGAGAATCTATGCGCGTCAAACTGACAGCCAAGCATCCGCGACCGGACACACCGGATCGCGCTCCCGTTCGTTCCGGCAGCCCGTCGGCACGCAAGCCGGCGCGAGGTGCCGCAGCACCGCGTGCAGCGGGCACAGCGCCCGGCAAGGCAGCGCCGGCGCCACGCGCCCCCGCCGCGAAAGCCACAGGCGGCGCGCGGGACGCAGGCACGGCACTCGCGCGTCGCACGCGCGAGGACAAGCCGGGCTCGTCGCCCGGTGAAAGAAGCCGGCGACCGGCAGCACCGGGCGCCCGCAGGGCAACCGCGTCCGGCGGTTCGCCGGCAGGCGCGCCGGCCGGCGTGCCGCGCAGCCGTGAGCGCGACAGCGCAGCGGGAACTCGCAGGGCTGCGGCAAGCAACGATAAGCGCACGGGAGCCGTCGCAAACGAAACGGGAAGCCGCACGCCGCGAACCGGAACGGGCATCGGCAAACGCACGGCTGCCGCCGGCGACGTGAGTCGGAGTGACGCCCGCGCGCCCCGGGCTGCGGCAAGCCACGACAGACGCACGGGGGCTGGCTTCAACGAAAGCGGAACCCGCACGCCGAGGACCGGAACGGGCAGCGGCAAACGCACGGCTGCCGCTGGCGACGTGAGTCGGAGTGACACCCGCACGCCGAGGACCGCAACGGGCAGCGGCAAACGTGGAGGCGCCACCGCGAACGAAAGCGGAACGCGCGCGCTCCACCGGAGCGCAGCGGGCACGGGCAAACGCTCGGGCGCCGCCGTGCAAGCGCGGCCCGAGCGCTTGACCGGCTCGCCGGTCAAGCGCCAGCCGACGGAACGTGCGGAACGTGCCGAACGTCCGGAGCGTGCCGGGCGTCCTGAGCACCGCCCGCGCAGCGCCGCCGCAGTAAAGGCCCCGGCGAACCCCGAAACGGCGGGGACGATGCGCCTATCGAAACGCATGTCGGAACTCGGGCTGTGTTCGCGCCGGGAAGCCGATGAGTGGATTGCGAATGGCTGGGTGCGCGTCGATGGCGAACGAATCGATACGCTCGGCGCTCGCGTACGCCCCGATCAGAAGATAGACATCACGCGCGATGCGCACGCCGCGCAATCGCGGCAAGTCACGATCCTTCTGCACAAGCCCGTCGGCTACGTGTCGGGACAGGCCGAAGACGGCTACGAACCCGCCGTCACGCTCGTCACCGCGGCCAATCGCTGGGACGGGGACCGTTCGCCCGTGCGCTTCTCCCCGAGTCATCTGCGCGCGCTGGCGCCCGCTGGCCGCCTCGATATCGATTCGACGGGGCTGCTCGTGCTGACACAGGACGGCCGCGTCGCAAAGCAACTGATCGGCGAGCATTCGAGCGTGGAAAAGGAATATCTCGTACGTGTGACCTACGGCGAGCACACGACCGATGTCGATCAGCACTTTCCCGCCGACAAACTCGCGTTGCTGCGGTTCGGTTTGTCGCTCGATGACGCGGCGCTGAAACCGGCCAAGGTCAGTTGGCAAAACGGCGAACAGCTACGCTTTGCCCTGCGCGAAGGAAAGAAGCGGCAAATCCGTCGCATGTGCGAACTCGTCGGCTTGCACGTCGTCGGACTGAAGCGTGTCCGCATGGGCCGCGTGGCGCTGGGCGCACTGCCGCAGGGAAAATGGCGTTATCTGCTGGCGGACGAGGCGTTTTGAACAGCGACGCCGTCCGGGGCTCGCTCTCGCGAGCTCGCCCGGACGAACGGCAAGCGCGCGTCAGTCGTCGCTGTTGGGGTCGAGATCGGGGAAGAGCACCTCGGTGAAGCCGAAATTCGAGAAATCGGTTATCCGCATCGGATAGAGCTTGCCGATCAGATGATCGCATTCGTGCTGCACGACGCGCGCATGAAAGCCTTCCGCCACGCGGTCGATCGGCTGCCCATACTGATCGAACCCGTGGTAGCGGATCATCGAAAATCGTCCGACGATCCCGCGCATGCCCGGCACTGACAGGCACCCTTCCCAGCCCTCTTCCGTATCTTGCGATACCGGTGTGATGGTCGGGTTGATGAGCACCGTCTCAGGCACCGGCGGTGCCTCGGGATAGCGTTCGTTGTGTCCGAAGCCGAAGATGACCACCTGCTGATCGACACCGATCTGCGGTGCGGCAAGCCCCGCGCCGTTGGCGGCATGCATCGTCTCGAACATGTCCGCGATGAGTGCATGAAGCTCGGGGGTGTCGAAATGATCGACGGGCTGGGCAATGCGCAAAAGGCGCGGATCGCCCATCTTGAGAATTTCGCGAATCATGGATTGTGACCCTCCAGAAGCTTGCGCATACCGTCTTCGTCGAGCACGGGAATGCCGAGTTCCTCGGCTTTCGCAAGCTTGCTGCCCGCCTCGCTTCCCGCCACCACATAATCGGTTTTCTTCGATACGGAGCCGGACACCTTTGCGCCGGCCGCCTCCAACAGTTCCTTCGCGTCTTCGCGCGAGTATGTCGGCAGCGTACCGGTCAACACGACGGTCTTGCCGGCCAGCGCGCCTTGCGGCGCGCGCGGCGCCGGCGGCCCTTCGGGCCAGCTCACTTTGCCGGGCGCCCGCAACTGTTCGATGACAGTCCGATTGTGCTCTTCTGCGAAGAACTGATGAATCGACTCGGCCACGACGGGGCCGACATCGTTGACTTCGAGCAATTCCTCCATCGACGCGTTCATCAACGGATCGAGCGAGCCGAAATGCCGCGCGAGGTCCTTCGCCGTCGATTCGCCCACATGGCGAATACCGAGCGCATAGATGAAGCGGGCAAGCGTCGTGTGCTTGGCCTTTTCGAGCGAATCAAGCAGATTCTGCGCCGATTTTTCGGCAAAGCGGTCGAGTTGGGCCAGCGTCGCAAAGCCCAGATTGAAAAGATCGGCCGGTGTACGCACGAGCTGCTGCTCGACGAGCTGGTCGATGATCTTTTCACCGAGGCCATCGATATCGAGCGCGCGGCGCTGCGCAAAATGCCAGATGGCCTGCTTGCGCTGCGCAGGACAGAACAGCCCACCGGTGCATCGTGCGACGGCTTCGTCCGGCAGCCGCTCGATGCGCGAACCGCAGACCGGGCAGTGCGTGGGCATCACGAACTCGCGTGCGTTCTCGGGCCGGCGCTCGAGCATGACGGACACGAGCTCGGGAATCACATCGCCCGCGCGTCGTACGACGACGGTGTCGCCAATGCGGGCGTCCTTGCGGCGTACCTCGTCTTCGTTGTGCAAGGTGGCGTTCGTGACGGTCACGCCGCCGACGAAGACCGGCTTCAGCCGCGCCACCGGCGTAATCGCGCCCGTGCGCCCGACGTTGACGTAGATGTCGAGCAGCTCCGTCATGGCCTCTTCGGCGGGGAATTTATGCGCGAGCGCGAAACGCGGCGCTCTCGAAACGAATCCGAGCCGGTCCTGCTCCTCTCGCCGATTGACCTTGTAGACCACGCCGTCGATCTCGTAAGGCAACGACTTGCGTTTTTCGCCGATACGTCGGAAGAATTCGAGGAGCCCTTGCGCGCCGTTGACCGTGGCGCGTTCGGCGCACACCGGCAACCCGAGCTCGCCGTACCAGTCGAGCAGCGCGCTATGGGTACCGGGCATCTCGATACCGTCGAGCTCGCCGATGCCGTATGAAAAAAAGGAAAGCGGCCGATGAGCGGTGATTCTCGGATCGAGCTGCCTCAGACTGCCCGCCGCCGCATTGCGCGGATTCGCGAATTCGCGTTGCTCGGCTTCGCGTTGACGCGCGTTGAGCCGCTCGAAGTCGCGCTTGAACATCAGCACCTCGCCTCGCACCTCGACGAGGCGCGGCACGCGATCGCCCTTCAGCTTGAGCGGAATGGAACGGATCGTACGCACGTTCTGGGTCACATCCTCGCCCGTCGCGCCATCGCCGCGCGTCGCTGCCTGCACGAGCCGGCCGTTCTCGTAGCGCAGCGCGATCGCGAGGCCGTCGAACTTCAGCTCGCACGCGTATTCGACCGATTCGCTGTGGAGCACGTCGGCAACGCGTTTGTCGAAGGCGACGATATCTTCGTCGGTAAAGCCGTTGTTCAGCGAGAGCATCGGCACCGCATGGTGCACGGGCGCGAAGCCGCTCGACGCCTGGCCGCCGACACGCTGCGTCGGCGACTCGGGCGTGATCAGATCGGGATGTTCGCTTTCGATGCGCTGCAGTTCGAGAAAGAGCCGGTCGTATTCGGCATCGGGCAGCTCGGGCTGATCGAGCACGTAGTACTGATAGTTGGCGCGATCGAGCTCCGCACGCAGCCATGCTGCGCGCTCGGCGGGTTGGTCTGTCGGTGCTTGTGCAGTGTGTGGGGCCATGCCGGGGCGCTCTTGTTCGATTTCGAGTTCACCCCGGCATTATCGCAGCGCCCGTCATGCGCGCAAGCCGTCCGGCGTCATTGACTGAATAACCGGCGCGTCGCCGCGGAGCCGGCGGGAATGCCGGCCTCCTCGAGCTTGGCGTAAAGCGTCATCAGTTGTTTTTCGATCGCCAGCAGCGCGGACTCGGGAAGCGGCCGACGCTGATCGTCGACGACACGCCCGCCGATGCGCTCGGCCAGCGACTTCGCGTAGTCGCACATGAGCCTGAACGGCAGAATATCCTCGTCGGCCACCGGCACATCGAGAATCAGCGTGATCATCTGCCCGCCCTTGTAGGTCAGGTCATCGCGCAGGAAGTTGGTGTCGCCGAACTGCAGCATGAAAACGGGGCTTTGCCTCGCATCGAGCTTGACGAAGCGCGTACCGTCGCGCGAGAGCAGCAATCCGTCCTGGGAAGCCACGGCCTGCACGTAGTTGGCCGACCAGGGCGCCCCGTCCGAGAGCACGTTGATCGACAACTGCGCGTCGCACTGCGCCGCGAAGCTGTCGAGTTCGCGCGCCATCGACACCGTTTCGAGCATGTCCGGAAATTCGGGTGCGCCGTCGACCGCGTCGGCGAACTGCTGCACACCGGAGACGAATTCCGAGAACTCGAGCTCGTTCAACGCACCGCCGCGGTTCGCCAGCTGGACAGCCGCGCGCAGTTCGTCATAACGTTGCCCGTTTTGCAGCAGCTCCCAGGCGCCGGCGCCTTCGGCCTTGCCCTCGATATAGACGGGCTTGCTGCCGGCTCGGCGCAATCGCTGCGCGAACGGCACCGCTTTATCGCCGGCAACGGAGCCGCCGAGTTTGATCGGCACCACGCAGTCGATGCGGCGATCGACGACATGCGGCGGCGCCGAGGAAATCGTCGTGGCAGCCGGCGCGACGGGCGCATCGGACATCTGCTCCGCGTGCCGCGCTCCGGGCACGTCGCGCGACAGATCGCCGTCGGGCACCGTCGCGTCCGCTTGAAGATCGGCCGGCGTGTCGAGCGGTGCGGCACCAAAGCTCGGTTCGATCCTGGCCGCCTCGGCTGCGGCCGGCGCATCGGAGAGCGCCGGCTCGCGGCGAACGTTTGCGCGCGCGGGCTCGATAAACGGCCGCTCCTCCTCGGAATCGTGACGCGCAAGTGCTTCGGCGGCGTCGGGCGGCATCGGTCTTGGCATCCTGCGGCGCACTTTCGCCCCCTGCCATGCGTTGTATCCGACCACTCCCGCCACCACCACGGCGCCCGCGCCGATCAACCCGAGTGTCAACTCGTCCATGCACGCTCCATGAAGCACGTTCTTTCGTCGAGGGCGGCCGTGCAGTGTGCCGACCGCCGCTGTCGTTCGTTCAAGCCGTATTCTGTGCGAAACCGGCCGCGGTTTCCATGTCGACCGCCACGATGCGCGAGACACCTTGCTCCTGCATCGTCACGCCGATCAGTTGCTGCGCCATCTCCATCGCGATCTTGTTGTGCGAAATGAAGAGGAACTGCGTCTTTTCGGACATGGCACGCACGAGATTGGCAAAGCGTTCCGTGTTCGCGTCGTCGAGCGGCGCATCGACCTCGTCGAGCAGGCAGAACGGCGCGGGATTGAGCTGGAACATCGCGAAGACGAGCGCCGTGGCCGTCAGCGCCTTCTCGCCGCCCGACAGCAAGTGGATGGTCGAATTTTTCTTGCCGGGCGGCTGGGCCATCACCTGCACGCCCGCATCGAGAATCTCGTCGCCGGTCATGATGAGCTTCGCCTGCCCGCCGCCGAAAAGCCGCGGGAAGAGCTCGCCGAAATGCCGGTTGACTTCGTCGAACGTGCCTTGCAGCAGCGTACGGGTCTCCTGGTCGATCTTGCGGATGGCGTCTTCGAGCGTATCGATGGCGGCCGTCAGGTCGGCCGATTGTGCGTCGAGGAACGTCTTGCGCTCGGTCGCGGCCGCCAGCTCGTCGAGCGCCGCCATATTGACGGGCCCCAACGCATTGATCGCGTTGTTGATGCGCGTCACTTCCCCTTGCAGGTACGACGGCTTCATATCCGGCGTCAGCTTTTGCTGCAGCTCGGCTTCGTCGACACCCGCCTCGGCGAGTTGCTCGACGAACTGCTCGCCGGCGATGCGCGCCGCTTGCTCCTTCAACTGCAGCTCGGTGATGCGCTCGCGCAGCGGCTGCAGCGAACGCTCGGTCGTCAACCGCATTTCGTCGGCATGACGCAGCTTCGCCGTCAGGTCGTCGAGCTCGATGCGCGCGGCGCCGAGCGCGGCTTCCTTTTCGGCGCGCACAGCGAGCGCGTCCTGGAGGCCCGTATGCGCGGTCTGCTCGTTGATCGATTCGAGTTCCGCGCGGGCGTCCTCGAGAGAGGCCGCGACGCGTTCGCTCTGTTCTTGCGCGATTTGAATGCCGCGCTTGAGCTCCTCGATCCGATTGGCCATGTTGCGCGCGGCGAAGCGCGCGTCGGTGGCCGCCCGGTCGAGATCGCGGGCCTCCGTGCGCGCCGCGCTCAGCGTTTCGTCGAGTGCTTCGAACGCGAGCTGATCGTCCTCGAAACGGGCCTGCAACGCGGCAAGCTCGCCGTCGTGGCGCTCGAAGTTCGCCTCGGATTCGGCGCGCTGCGCACGCTGATCCTCGATCTGCGCGCCGATTTCGTCCAGTTCCTCGCGAATCTGCGTGCTGCGCTGGGTATAGCGCTCGTGCGCTTGCGTGAGCTTCAGCACGTCGAGCTGCAGCGCATGCACGCGCTGGGTCGCCCGCTCGAGCTGCGCGCGCGCGTCGGCCAGAGCTTGCGTCGCCTGGGTGTGCGCCGCATCGGCGCGAATCGCCGCGGTCTTCGCCTCGTCCGCCAACAAAGTCTGCGCGCGCAATTGGCGTGTGAGGTTCTCGATCTCCTGCTCGCGGGCCAACATGCCGGCCTGCTCGGAATCCGCCGCGTAAAGCTGAACGCCTACACGCGTGAGTACGTGCCCCGCCTTGACGACGAAAGCCGCCCCCTCCGGCAACTGCGTGCGCTGGGCGAGCGCCGAGCCCAGATCGTCGGCGACGTACACATGACCGAGCCAGTCGGCCAGCACCGCGCGCAGCCCCGCGTCGTCGATGCGCATGAGCGAGAGCAACGGCCGCAGGCCCGGGGCCTGCTCGCGCGGCACGCCAGCCGAAGGCGGCGCGTAGAACGCAAGCTTGGCCGGGGGCGCATCGCTCGCGAACGCCTTGACCCAGTCGAGATTGGAGATCTCGAGCGCGGCGAGCCGTTCGCGCAGCACCGATTCGAGCGCCGTTTCCCAGCCCGTTTCGACATGCAGCTTCTTCCACAGACGCGGCAAACTTCCCAGTTCGTGTTTGTCGAGCCAGGGCTGAATCTTGCCGTCGGTCTGTACGTTTTCCTGCAAATGCTTGAGCGCGACGAGCCGCGCTTCGAGCTGATGGATGCGCGCCGTTTCCGTTTGCGTGCGCTCGTGCGCCTCGCGCCGCGCCGCGTCGAGCGCCGGCAGCGCGCCCTCGGCCTCGGCCAGACGCGCCTGCGCATCGCGTTGGATCTCCTCATGCTCGGCAAGCTGCATGCGCCCTTCCTCGAGCTGCACCTCGTCCGGCGCGTCGAGGCCACCCGCCTCCGCCTTCAGGCGCTCGTGGCGCTGTTGCAACTGCTGCAACTGTTGATCGGCATTGCGCTGATGCGCTGCCTCGAGCTTGAGCGCCTGTTCGGTCTGGGCGATCTCGCCGCGCTCGTCGTTCAGCCGCGCCTGCGCATCGCGCCATTGCGCCTCGAGCGCCGGCAATGCATCGTGCTTCGCCGCCGCCGCGTCTTCCGCCAGCGCGGCCTTTTCTTCGGCGATGGCGAGCTGTGCATCGGCATCCTCGAGCTCGCCGCGCGCCTTTTCGGCCTGCGCCTGCCATTGCTCGCGCTGCGCCGTCAGCGCCGCGATCTGGGCCTGCACGCGATTGCGCGACTCGACGATGAACTTGATTTGCGCTTCGAGCCGGCTCACCTCGGAATTCGCTTCGTATAGAGCGCCCTGCGCACCCTGCATTGCGTCGCTCGCGGCATAGTGCGCGACGCGCAACGTCTCCAGTTCGGCTTCGACTTCGCGCAGGCGCGCGGTCTGCGCCTCGAGATCGATCTGCGCCTCGGAAATGGCGCGCTGTTGCCGCGCCTGCTCGGCAGCGGCCTCGTTCTTGCGCAAGAGCCACAGCAGCCGCTGTTTTTCCTCGCCTTGCGCCTGCAGCGTCTTGAACTCGGTCGCGACGACGGCCTGCGCCTCGAGCTTTTCGAGGTTGGCGCTCAGTTCGCGGACGATGTCCTCCACGCGCGTCAGATTCTCGCGCGTGTCGTGCAGGCGGTTCTCCGTCTCGCGGCGCCGCTCTTTGTACTTCGACACGCCGGCGGCTTCCTCGAGAAAGACCCGCAGATCTTCGGGCTTGGCCTCGATGATCCGGGAGATCATGCCCTGCCCGATGATCGCGTAAGCGCGCGGCCCCAGGCCGGTGCCGAGGAAGATGTCCTGAATGTCGCGCCGGCGCGCGGGCAGGTTGTTGATGTAGTAGCTCGACGTGCCGTCGCGCGTGAGCACGCGCTTCACCGCGATTTCGGCGTACTGCCCCCATTGGCCGGCCGCGCGGCCGTCGGCATTGTCGAATACGAGCTCGACGCTCGCGCGGCTGCCGGGCTTGCGCGCAGTCGAGCCGTTGAAGATCACGTCCTGCATCGACTCGCCGCGCAGCTCGGAGGCGCGCGACTCGCCCAGCACCCAGCGCACGGCATCGATGATGTTCGATTTTCCGCAACCGTTGGGCCCGACGACACCGACCAGTTGGCCGGGGACCTGGAAGTGGGTGGGATCGACGAAGGACTTGAAGCCAGCGAGTTTGATCGAGGTCAGACGCACGGCGATATCGCTGATTGAATAGGGGAAGGTCGAACGGGCCGCGAGCCGCACGGCCCGCGGGCAAGTGGCAATCATACCATCGCCCCAATCGCGTCCCGGCCCATCGAGCGACGCAGCGCAACGGGGCGAGCCAGGGCGGCTATAATGGCCGCCTTCTCGATCGTCGCCGCACCGCGGCCGAGCCTGGAGCGCGCTGGCGGGCTTGGCCCCGTAGGCGTCGCCGGATTCGGCATGGTAGCGGGCGAGCACAGCCGCTTTCGATTTCGTCAACGCCGAAGCCCAACGTGAACCCTCGACTCGACAGCCTCCAGCCTTATCCGTTCGAAAAGCTGCGCGCCCTGCTCAAGGACTCGGCACCGCCGAGCGCGCTGCCTCACATCAGCTTCGGCATCGGCGAGCCCAAGCACGCCACGCCGAAGGTCGTCACCGATGCTGTCGTGGCATCGCTCGACACGCTGTCGAACTATCCCGCGACGGCGGGCTCGCCCGCGCTGCGCGAGGCGATCGCGCGCTGGGCCTCCCGGCGCTATGGTCTGCCCGCGCTCGATCCCGCAACCGAAGTGCTGCCCGTGTCGGGTTCGCGCGAAGCGCTTTTTTCGCTTGCGCAAGCGGTGGTGGACGGCTCGCGCTCGGATGCGGTCGTGCTCTGCCCCAACCCGTTTTATCAGATCTATGAGGGCGCGGCCCTGCTGGCCGGCGCGCAACCGTACTTCGCGAACAGCGACCCGGCACGCAACTTCGCGTGCGACTACCGCGCCGTGCCGCGAGACGTCTGGTCGCGCACGCAGTTGCTGTATGTCTGCTCGCCGGGCAATCCGACCGGAGCGGTGCTGACGCTCGACGATTGGCGCGAACTGTTCGCGCTCTCGGACGAGCACGGTTTCGTCATCGCCTCGGACGAGTGCTACTCCGAGATCTATTTCGACGAAGCCAAACCGCCACTCGGCAGCCTGGAGGCAGCTCACCGGCTCGGCCGCGGCTTCGAGCGTCTCGTCATGCTGTCGAGCCTGTCGAAGCGCTCGAACGTGCCCGGCATGCGCTCGGGCTTCGTGGCGGGCGATGCCCGATTGCTTCAACGCTTCTTGCTCTATCGGACCTATCACGGCGCCGCGCTTTCGCCTGTCTACCAGAGCGCGAGCATTGCCGCCTGGAGCGACGAAGCGCACGTGCGCGAAAACCGCGCGAAATACGTGAGCAAATTTTCGGCGGTCACGCCGATGCTTGCCGAGGTGCTCGACGTGAAGCTGCCCGACGCCGCGTTCTACCTCTGGGCCAACGTCGCACGCACCGGGCTCTCGGACACCGAATTCGCCCGGCGTCTTCACGCCGACTATAATGTGACCGTTTTGCCGGGCTCGTATCTCGCGCGCACCGCGCATGGCGTCAACCCCGGCCGGGATTTCATCCGCCTGGCGCTCGTCGCGAACGAGAGCGAGTGCGTCGAAGGCGCCCGGCGCATCGTCGATTTCTGCCGTTCGCTCGCTCGGTAGCGGTCGCGCCCGCGCGGCGGCTCGCCGCCGCCTGATTGCCGCACCGCTCAGCCGGGCCGGAACTGCCCATCCGATATCCACTTAGCCAAATCGAGACCATGTCGCAACAACTTCAGCAAATCATCGACACCGCCTGGGACAACCGTGCCGAGCTCTCGCCGAAGGCCGCGCCGGCCGAAGTGCGCGAAGCCGTCGCACATGCGATCGGCGAACTCGATCGCGGCGCGCTGCGCGTCGCCGAAAAGAAAGACGGTCAATGGGTCGTCAACCAATGGCTGAAAAAGGCCGTGCTGTTGTCGTTCCGGCTCGAGGACAATGCCCCGATGCCGGCAGGCGGCTACTCGCAGTTCTACGACAAGGTGCCTTCGAAGTTCGCCCATTACACGGCCGAAGACTTCGCGGCGGGCGGCTTTCGCGTCGTGCCCCCCGCCATCGCGCGCCGCGGTTCGTTCATCGCGAAAAACGTCGTACTGATGCCTTCGTACACCAACATCGGCGCTTATGTCGACGAAGGCTCGATGGTCGATACCTGGGCCACGGTCGGCTCGTGCGCGCAGATCGGCAAGAACGTGCATCTGTCGGGCGGCGTCGGGATCGGCGGCGTGCTCGAACCGCTGCAGGCCAATCCCGTCATCATCGAAGACAACTGTTTCATCGGCGCGCGCTCGGAGGTGGTCGAGGGTGTGATCGTCGGCGAGAATTCGGTCATCTCGATGGGTGTGTACCTCGGCCAGAGCACCAAGATCTACGATCGCGAAACGGGCGAAGTCAGCTACGGCTACGTGCCGCCGGGCTCGGTCGTCGTCGCGGGCAATCTGCCCTCGAAGGACGGGTCGCATAGTCTTTACTGCGCGGTGATCGTCAAGAAGGTCGATGCCAAGACGCGTGCCAAAGTGGGCCTCAACGAGCTGCTGCGGGGCGATTGATGTCGACCGCGCATACCGTCGTCTACGGCATTCCCAACTGCGATACCGTGAAGAAGGCGCGCACCTGGCTCGAAGCGCGCGGCGTGCCGTTCGAGTTTCACGATTTCAAGAAGGCGGGGCTGACCGCTTCGCTCGTGACCGCGTGGCTCGCCGACGTACCGTTGGAACTGCTGCTGAATCGCCGCGGCACGACGTGGCGGGGCCTCCCGGATGCCGCCAAGGCGGCCGCCGAGACGCGAGACGGCGCCGTTGCGCTCATGGTCGACAAGCCTTCCGTCGTCAAGCGCCCCGTGGTGGTGGTCGACGGGCGCGTGAAGACGCTCGGCTTTTCCGTCGAAGCCTACGAAACGCTTTTCGCGTAGCCCGGTGCCCCGGTGCACTGCCTGCCGCGCACCGGCGCGGCGTGCGTCGCACGGGACAACGCCTCGAACGCAACTGCCGGCCGCCGTGCGGCCGGCATTTTTTGTTGATACGGATTCGAATCCATGTCCGGCACCCTCGCCCTTACCGAACAGCTGATCGCGCGTGCATCCGTCACGCCCGACGACCAGGATTGCCAGCAGTTGCTGATCGAACGCCTGCAAGCCATCGGCTTCACGTGCGAGACGATCGAAGCGCACGGTGTCACGAACTTGTGGGCCGTCAAGCGCGGCCGCAGCGGCGCAGGCGGAAAGCTGCTCGCGTTCGCCGGCCATACCGATGTCGTGCCGACGGGCCCGCTCGAACAATGGAGTTCGCCGCCGTTCGTGCCCACGCAGCGGGACGGCAAGCTCTACGGCCGCGGCGCGGCTGACATGAAGACATCGATCGCGGGCTTCGTCGTCGCGACCGAGGAGTTCGTCGCCGCTCATCCCGATCACAGCGGCTCGATCGCCTTCTTGATCACGAGCGACGAGGAAGGGCCCGCCACGTACGGCACGGTGAAAGTCGTCGAGGCGCTCAAAGCACGCGGCGAGACGCTGGATTACTGCATCGTCGGCGAACCCACGTCGGACGCGACACTCGGCGACGTCGTCAAAAACGGCCGGCGCGGCTCGATGTCGGGCAAGCTCACGGTCAAAGGGGTGCAAGGCCATATCGCCTATCCGCATCTCGCGAAGAATCCCGTTCATCTCCTGGCGCCCGCGCTGACGGAGTTGGTTGCCGAACACTGGGACGCCGGCAACGAATACTTCCCCCCACGACCTGGCAGGTCTCGAATCTGCACAGCGGCACCGGCGCGAGCAATGTGATTCCGGGGCGGGCCGAGTTGACGTTCAACTTCCGCTTCTCGACCGCGAGCACCGTCGAGGGGCTGCAACAGCGCGTGCATGCCATCCTCGATAAACACGGCCTCGATTACGAACTCGACTGGACCGTCAGCGGGTTGCCGTTTCTCACGCCGCGCGGCGAGCTGTCGAACGCGGTCGTCGCGGCCATCGGGCAGGAGACCGGCGTGAGCGCCGAGCTCTCGACGACAGGGGGCACCTCGGACGGACGCTTCATCGCGCGAATCTGCAAGCAGATCGTGGAGTTCGGCCCGCCGAACGGCAGCATTCACAAGATCGACGAACACATCGAGCTCGCTTTCATCGAGCCCCTCAAAAACATCTATCGGCGCGTGCTTGAAGCGCTGATCGCCTGATGCGCGAAGGAGCTGCAGCAATGACGACGCCGTTCATCACCGTTCGCGACCTGCTCCGTTATGCGGTCTCGCGCTTCAACGCGTCGGGGCTTGCTTACGGCCATGGCAGCGACAACGCCTACGACGAGGCTGCGTATCTGATCCTGCATACGCTGCACCTGCCGCTCGATACGCTCGAACCGTTTTTCGACGCCCGGCTGCTCGCCAGCGAGATCGAAGAAGTGCTCGCCGTGATCGCTCGCCGTGCCGACGAACGGCTGCCCGCCGCCTACATCACGCACGAAGCCTGGATGCACGGCCGGCGCTTTTACGTCGACGAACGCGTCATCGTGCCGCGTTCATTCATCGGCGAGTTGCTCGAAGACGGCCTGCAGCCCTACGTCGCGGACCCCGACGAAGTCGGCGCGGTGCTCGAACTCTGTACCGGTTCGGCATCGCTCGCCATCCTCGCCGCCCACGCGTTTCCGAATGCGGACGTGGATGCGGTCGACATCTCCGCGCCGGCGCTCGAAGTCGCCGCGCTCAACGTGACGGAGTACGGGCTCGAGGACCGCATTGCGCTGTTCGAAGGCGACCTTTTCGCGCCGCTGCCCGAACGCCGCTACGACGTCGTCATTGCCAACCCGCCCTACGTCAACAGTGCATCGATGGCGGAACTGCCGGCCGAGTATCGCCACGAGCCGGCCCTCGCGCTTGCGGGCGGCGACGACGGCATGGATATCGTTCGCCGCATCGTCGGGGAGGCGCGCAACTGGCTGACCGAAGAAGGCGTGCTCATCGTCGAGATCGGCAACGAGCGCGCACATGTCGAAGCGGCATTCGGCGGGCTCGATCTCGTCTGGCTGCCGACGAGCGCAGGCGAAGACAGCGTGTTCCTCCTTTCGGCGAGGGATTTGCCGGCACCCTGAGGCACGCTTCGGCCTCATCATCTTCCGCCTGCGTTTCGGTAAGATGCGCACGGGCGATGCGCGTGTCATCGCGGACGGAACAGGCTGTCTCATGCACTTCGAATTCAACTGGCTTTCGCTCGGCAGTCTCATCTTTGCGGCGCACGTGCTCGGCGCCGTCGCCGCTTGCCATGCGATCTTGCACACGCGCACCTCGCAAGGCGCTATCGCCTGGGCCGTCTCGCTCGTGGCGATGCCGTATTTGACGGTCGTTCCGTATCTTTTTCTCGGACGCAGCAAGTTCGCCGGCTATGTCGACGCGCGCCGGGTCGAGAACGAGCTGGTACGCTCGCGCGCCCACCCGCAGACGTGGGATACGAGCGCCTCGACGGCCGGCGCGCCCGCCGAGGCGCTCGGTCACCATGTCGTGCGCTCGCTGGCAAGCCTGAGCGGCATGCCGTTTCTGCCCGGCAACAGCGCACGCACGCTCGTCAACGGCGACGCGACGTTCGCCGCCATCCTCGACGCCATCGAGCACGCACAACGCTACGTGCTCGTTCAGTTTTTCATCGTGCGCGACGACGCGCTCGGAAGAATGCTGAGGGACCTGCTCATCGCCAAAGCGGCCGCGGGCGTTCGCGTGTCGTTTCTCTACGACAGCATCGGTTCGTTCGATCTGCCGCAGCACTATGTCCTGGCGCTGCGCGCGGCCGGCATCGACATCCATCCGTTTGCGACGAACCGGCGCTTCGTCAACCGCTTCCAGTTGAATTTCCGCAATCACCGCAAGATCGTCGTGGTGGACGGCGAACGCGCATTCGTCGGCGGCCACAACGTCGGCGTGGAGTATCTCGGCGGCAATCCGCGCCTCTCGCCCTGGCGCGATACGCACGTCGACTTGCGCGGACCTGTGGTGGCAAGCGTGCAGTTCGTGTTCATCGAGGATTGGCACTGGGCCACGCAGGATCTGCCCCAACTGCCGCCGTCGCAGGCCGAGCAACCCCAGGCGGTGGGCGACATGCACTGTCTCGTCGTCGCACCGGGCCCCGCCGACAAGTTCGAAACCGGCTCGCTGTTTTTCGTGGAGGCGATCAATGCCGCCCAGACGCGCGTCTGGATAACGTCGCCCTATCTGATTCCCGACGAGGCGGTGTTCTCGGCGTTGCGGCTCGCCGTGATGCGCGGCGTCGATGTCAGGATCCTGATCCCGAGCCGCCGCGATCACTACGTGGTGTTCGAGGCATCGAAGCTGTATGCCTACGATCTGCTGCGGGCGGGCGTACGCATTTTCAGGTATCGGCCGGGCTTCCTTCACCAGAAGGTCGTGCTGATCGACGATATCGCCGCCGCGATCGGTAGCGCAAATCTCGACAATCGCTCGTTTCGCCTCAATTTCGAAATCATGGTGCTGACAATCGATCCTGGCTTTGCCCGCGAAGTCGAGACCATGTTGCTTGACGACTTCGAACAGTCCTACGAAGTCGAGCGCAGCGAATACCACGATGCCCCCACGCTGCGGCGAATTCTGATGCATGTGGCGCGGCTTTTTTCGCCGATTCTGTGATGCACCGGCGCAGGGGCAAGCAGGGTGCCTCTTTACAGCAACGCCTCGATATCGCCCTCGAGTTCCTCGGGCTTCGTGGCCGGCGCATAGCGCTTGACGACGCGGCCGCTACGATCGACCAGAAACTTCGTGAAATTCCATTTGATCCAGCGCGTGCCGAGCACTCCTGGCGCCTGCCGCGTCAGATAGCGATACAGCGGGTGCGCGTTCGGTCCCTTGACATCTATTTTTTCGAACATCGGAAAGGCAACACCGTACTGCTTCTCGCAAAAGCTGCCGATCTGGGCCGCGTCCCCGGGCTCCTGCTTGCCGAATTGATTGCACGGAAAGCCCAGCACTTCGAAGCCGCGCGCGGCATAACGGTCATGCAGGCGTTGCAAGCCGGCATACTGCGGCGTGAACCCGCACTCGCTGGCCGTGTTCACGATCAACAGCACCTTGTCCCGGTAGCGTTCCAAGCTCACCGGCTCGCCGCCGAGTTCGCGTGCGGTAAATTCATAAAGCGATGTCATCGTGCCCTCTCCTGCGTTATCGTTCCCGACGAACCGGCAGTCTATGCGATATCGGGGCCAAACTGAGCGCGCCCGATCACGGCAGCCCCGTCTAAAATAGCGTTTTTCGAGCCGTCAAATTCCGTCGTGATCCGTTTCAACCAATTCAGCCTCTCGCGTGGCGTCAAGCCCCTTTTCGAAGCCACGTCGTTCGCCCTCAATCCGGGCGAGAAAGCCGGACTCGTCGGCGCAAACGGCGCGGGCAAGTCGACGCTCTTTGCCGTCTTGCGCGGCGAACTGCATGCCGACGCCGGCGATGTTTCGCTGCCGCCCACCTGGCGCATCGCGCATGTGGCGCAAGACACACCGGCCGCCGAGAAATCGGCGCTCGAATATACGCTCGACGGCGACGCCGATTTGCGCGAGGTCGAAGCGCGCATCGCCGCAGCCGAACGCGCCCATGACGGCGAGGTTCTCGCCCACGAGCATGCAGCCTTCGCCGATGCGGATGGCTATACGGCGCCCGCCCGCGCCGAGGCGCTGCTGCTCGGGTTGGGCTTTACGCTCGCGCAAACGCGCGAAAGCGTCGCGAGCTTTTCGGGCGGCTGGCGCATGCGGCTGAACCTCGCGCAGGCACTGATGTGCCGCTCCGATTTGCTGCTGCTCGACGAGCCGACGAATCACCTCGATCTCGACGCGATCGTCTGGCTCGAGGACTGGCTGCACCGCTACCCCGGCACGCTGCTCGTGATTTCGCATGACCGCGAGTTCCTGGACTCGGTGTGCAACGTCACGCTGCATCTGGAGAATCGACGGGTGACGCGCTACGGCGGCAACTACTCGCAGTTCGAGATCCTTCGCGCGCAGCAGCTTGCGTTGCAGCAAAGCGCCTACGAGAAGCAGCAAAAAACGGTCGCCCATCTGCAAAGCTTCATCGATCGCTTCAAGGCCAAGGCCACCAAGGCCCGGCAGGCGCAAAGCCGCATGAAGGCGCTCGAGAAAATGGAGCTCATCGCACCGGCTCACGTGGCGTCGCCTTTCACGTTCGAGTTTCGCGAGCCCGATGCCGCGCCGAATCCGATGCTCGTCATGGAGGACGTACGGTGCGGTTACCGTGGCGATGGCGGCGATGGCGGCGACATCGACATTCCGATCCTCGAAGGCGTGACGCTGTCCATCCAGAACGGTCAGCGCATCGGGCTGCTGGGCGCGAACGGCCAAGGCAAGTCGACGCTCGTCAAGACACTGGCCGGCACGCTCGAACCGCTCGCGGGCTCGATGCATCAAGGCCGCGGGCTCGTGATCGGCTACTTTGCCCAGCACCAGCTCGAAACACTGCGGCCCGACGATTCGCCGCTCGCCCATCTGGCGCGCATCGCCCCCGATGCCCGCGAACAAGTGCTGCGCGACTTCCTGGGCGGCTTCAACTTTTCCGGCGACATGGCGAGCGCGCCGATCGCACCGTTCTCGGGCGGCGAAAAGGCGCGGCTTGCGCTGGCGCTCATCATCTGGCAAAAACCGAATCTGCTGTTGCTCGACGAGCCCACGAATCACCTCGATCTCGAAACACGGCACGCATTGACCATGGCGCTTGCGCAGTTCGAGGGGACACTGATCCTCGTTTCGCACGACCGGCATCTGCTGCGAGCGAGCACCGATCAGTTCATGCTCGTCGCGCATCACCGTGTCGAGCCGTTCGATGGCGATCTCGACGACTATCGCGACTGGCTCCTCGAACACGCCGCGCAAGCGCGCAGCGCGGCCCGAGCGGCGCATGCCGAGGCTGGCGACGCGGTGGATGGCCTCACGGCCGGCGCGGCCAACCGCAAAGATCAGCGCCGCCAGGAGGCGCAGGTTCGACAGAAGCTCGCGCAACTGAAAAAGCCGTTGCAAACGAGGATTGCCAGAATCGAGAAGGAGATGGACACATTGAACGCGCAAAAGGCAGCGCTAGACGCGTTCGTCGCGGATGCGGCCAGCTATGAGCCCGCCATGAAGGCCCGGCTGACCGAGACGCTCAGGCAGCAAGCCGATGTCCAATCGCGCCTGGAGACGCTCGAAGCTCAGTGGCTCGAAGCGCAGGAGGAACTCGAACAGATAGGCTAGCGCCCGGGTGCGGGCGCTCATTCGACCGAGAGGAGGTGTGCTCTTGACTGCCCCGTTGCGAGGTCTGCGCGTGCTGGACCTTACCCGTTTGCTGCCCGGACCGCTCGCCACCTTGCGGCTGGCGGAGCTCGGCGCCGACGTACTCAAGCTCGAAGAGCCCGGAGCGGGCGACGGCGCGCGGGCGATGCTGCAAAGCGCGGCGGACCGGTCCGCGGGCCGGCCGAGCGCGTTTTACCGGCTCGTCAATCGCGGCAAGCGTGAAACGCGGCTGGACCTGAAGAGCGAGACGGGCCGCACGGTGTTGCGCGCGCTCGTACGCGAATCGCATGTACTCGTCGAGAGCTTCCGGCCCGGCGTGATGGCCCGCCTGGGGCTCGATTACGCGAGCCTCGCCAAAATCAATCCCAAACTGGTCTACTGCGCGATCACCGGCTATGGTGCAAATGGGCCCTTTGCGCATCGGCCCGGACACGACATCAACTATCTGGCTTACGCCGGTGTCCTCGATCAAATCCGAGGGGCGGACGGCACGCCCGTCATTCCCAACATTCAGATCGCCGATATTCTCGGCGGCGCATCGACGGCGCTCACCCAGATTCTTGCCGCGCTATGGCAGGTCACGCAGGGAGGCGGCGGCTCGTTTCTCGACATATCGATGACGCATGCCATCCGCGCCTGCAACGTCGTGGCCCACGCCACACTCGAGAATGCCGGCGGGCAGCACGCCGCATCGGCGGACCTCGCCGCCGGACACGGACTGATGAACGGCGGCGCGCCTTGCTACAACGTCTACAAGACGGCGGACGGACGCTGGCTGGCCATCGGCGCGCTGGAGCTCAAATTCTGGGAGAAGCTGTGCCGCGCATTGGGGCGCGAGGATTGGACGAGTCGCCACTGGAGCCTCGGTCAGGCGGCGGGCGGCGCCGACGCTGCATCGCTGACGCGCGAGCTGGCCGCGCGCATCGCCAGCCAGCCGCTTGCGGCCTGGCTCGCATTGCTCGAGCCGCTCGATTGCTGTGTGAGCCCCGTATTGACCGTCGAGGAAGCCCGCCAACACCTTTTGTTCACGACAACGGACGCGGACTCGTAGCGCGTACTTCGCGCGCCCGCGCCTGGAATAGGCGCTCGCTGCGCAGGGCGCTATGCAACTAGCGGCTACTCCAGCTCCTTGACGCGGCCGATCGCCTCGTCGATTCGCTCGACGGCCAATACCTGCAATCCGTCGATCCTCTGCTTCGGTGCATTCGCCTTCGGAATCAGCGCCGCCGTGAAACCAAGCTTGGCCGCTTCCTTGAGCCGTTCCTGGCCCCGCGGCGACGGCCGGATTTCACCGGCCAGACCGACTTCGCCAAACACGATCAGCCCCTTCGGCAGCGGCTTGTTGCGCATCGACGAGTGGATCGCAAGCAAGACAGCCAGATCCGCGGCCGGCTCTGCGATCTTCACGCCGCCCACCGCGTTGAGGAACACATCCTGATCGAAACAGGCGATGCCGGCATGCCGATGCAGCACGGCAAGCAGCATCGCGAGCCGGTTTTGCTCGAGCCCGACGGCCAGACGGCGCGGGTTCGGCACATGCGCCGTATCGACGAGCGCCTGAATTTCGACCAGCAGTGGCCGCGACCCCTCTTGCGTCACGAGCACGCACGAGCCCGGTACGATCTGCTCGTGCTGCGAGAGAAAAAGCGCCGAGGGGTTCGCCACGCCGCGCAGCCCGCGTTCCGTCATCGCAAAAACGCCGAGTTCGTTGACGGCGCCAAAACGGTTCTTGAACGCACGCACGAGCCTGAACGACGAATGCGTATCGCCTTCGAAGTAAAGCACCGTGTCGACGATATGCTCCAGCACGCGTGGGCCGGCAAGACTGCCCTCCTTCGTCACGTGGCCGACCATGACGACGGTCGTCCCCGATTGCTTGGCGAGCCGCGTGAGCTGTGCCGCACACTCGCGCACCTGGGCGACCGAGCCCGGCGCCGAGCTCAGCGCGTCGGAATAGATCGTTTGAATCGAATCGACTACGGCGACATCGGGCCGCTCCGCCTCGATCGCCGCCTGGATCTTTTCGAGCTGAATCTCGGCGAGCAGCCTCAGCTCGGCCGCCTTCGAGCCTGGCTCGACAAGCGCCAGCCGCTGCGCACGCAAGCCGATCTGGGCCGCCGATTCCTCACCGCTGATATAGAGTGCGCGGCGCTCTTCGGCCAGCGCGGCGAGCGACTGCAGGAGCAGCGTCGATTTGCCGATGCCGGGATCGCCGCCGATCAACACAACCGCACCTGCGACGAAGCCGCCCCCCAGCACGCGGTCGAACTCCCCGATGCCGGTGGAAAACCGCGGCACGTCGGCCGCTTCGATATCGGCGAGCCGTTGCACGGGGGCGGTTTTCGCGAGCGATTGGAAGCGATGTGCGCCGGCGGCCGGTGCGACCGTCTCGACGAGCGTGTTCCATGCTCCGCAGGCCGGGCACTGCCCTTGCCATTTGGGAGATTGTCCGCCGCACTCGGTACAGCTATACGTCGTTTTTTGTTTTGCCACGCGCTATGGGCCCGCTATCCGGCGGTGCCGGTTCGGCCGTTCTAGATGGTTTCAATGGTGCTCGACGGGCACAACGCAACAGGTGCGAAGCTATTCCGCGCGCACGGGCACGCGTTGCGCCACAGCGCACATGAGTTCGTAGCCGATCGTGCCGCAGGCGCGCGCGACGTCGTCGATCGGCACCTGCGCACCCCAGAGCTCCACGCGCGAGCCGACATTGGCCGCCGAGCACGGCGTGAGATCGACGGTCAGCATATCCATCGAAACACGTCCGATCACGCGCGTGCGAATGCCGTCGACCACGATCGGCGTGCCGTCGGGCGCACAGCGCGGATAGCCGTCGGCGTAGCCGCAAGCCACGACCCCGATGCGCATCGGGCCCGGTGCCGAGAACGCCGAGCCGTAGCCGACGGTCTGCCCGGCGCTCAGCGTTTGGACGGCGATCAGCTCCGAGGCGAGCGTCATGGCCGGCTGCAGGCCGGTGCCTTCGATCGCGGCGGTGACGCCCGAGGGCGATGCGCCGTAAAGGATGATGCCGGGGCGCACCCAGTCGAAATGCGCGCCAGGGTGCCAGAGCGTGGCGGCCGAGTTCGCAAGACTGCGCGCGCCCGCGATTCCTTCGGCACCGCGCTCGAATGCTGCGAGTTGCTCTTCGATGCCGCGCTCGCCGTCCGCATCGGCAAAATGCGTCATCAACGCGATCTGACCGACTCCGGGGCACGCGCGCGCCCGTTCCCAGGCGGCCCGGAACTTCTCGGGCGTATACCCGAGCCGGTTCATCCCCGTATTCATCTTGAGTTGAATGTTGACGGGCTTCGAGAGCCTCGCCATTTCGAGCATGCGCAACTGCTCGTCGCAGTGCACCGTCGTCGTGAGGCTGTACCGGTCGATCACGTCGATGTCGGTAGGCCGGAAAAAACCCTCGAGCAGGAGAATCGGACCGGCCCAGCCGAGCTCGCGCAACTTGGCCGCCTCTTCGAGATCGAGCAGACCGAAACCGTCGGTTGCCCGCAGGCCCGGGAACGCACGGGCCAATCCGTGGCCATAGGCATTGGCTTTGACGACTGCCCAGACCTTGGAGTTCGGCGCGTGGCGGCGGGCGACAGCGAGGTTGTTGGCCAGGGCGGCGGTATGGATCGTGGCGAGAAGCGGGCGCGGCATGGGTGTTTTCGTAAGAACTTAAGGGCGCAAGCAGGCGCTATCGGGCGCTCGTGGCGCTCCTTTCGCGCGGGTGAATGGCCGCTGGCGCCGCCTGGGCAACGCGAGCAGCCGTCCGAAGGCACCTATTTTCGTGATATAAAGCCGTGCGCACAACCCATTTCGAACGGCATAGGCCCAAACGCGTCGCTCGCGAGGAGCCAGGACAAGGCACAACGACGAGGACAGCATCGCATCTGATGAAAAAAGGTTTTTATTCCATCATGGCCGCGCAGTTTTTTTCGTCGCTGGCCGATAGTGCCCTTCTGATTGCCGCCATCGCTCTGCTCAAAGACCTGCATGCCCAGAACTGGATGACGCCGCTGCTCAAGCTGTTTTTCGTCCTCTCGTATGTGGTGCTTGCAGCGTTCGTCGGTGCGTTTGCCGATTCCCGCCCCAAAGGGCGCGTCATGTTCGTCACCAACACGATCAAGATCGTCGGCTGCATCGTCATGATGGTCGGAGCGCATCCGCTGCTCGCCTACGGCATCGTCGGGTTCGGCGCGGCGGCCTATTCGCCCGCCAAATACGGCATCCTCACCGAACTGCTGCCGCCCGAGCGGCTCGTCGCGGCAAACGGGTGGATCGAAGGGACCACGGTCGCATCGATCATCCTCGGTACCGTGCTCGGAGGCGCGCTCATCAGCCCCCATATCGCCGTGCACATCCTTCGGCACCATATTCCGTTCGTCGCCACGCCGGCCGAAGCCGCGATGCTCGTCATCGTCGGCATCTACTTCATTGCGGCGCTCTTCAACCTGCGCATCCCCGATACCGGCGCACGGTATCCGCGGCAGGAACACGGTCCGATCAAGCTCGTCACCGATTTCGCCGAGTGCTTCCTGACACTGTGGCGCGACAAGCTCGGCCAGATCTCGCTGGCGGTCACGACGCTGTTCTGGGGCGCGGGCGCGACGCTTCAGTTCATCGTGCTGAAATGGGCCGAAGTCTCGCTCGGCATGTCGCTGTCCGAAGGCGCGATTCTGCAGGCCGTCGTCGCCCTCGGGGTAGCCTTCGGCGCAATGGCAGCCGCAGCCAAAGTGCCGCTCAAGAAGTCGCTTACCGTACTGCCCGTCGGCGTGCTCATGGGCATCGCCGTCATGCTCATGGCCTTTTACACCCGCCATCTGATTCCCGCGAACTGGGGCCTTTACTTCGGGCGCGTGCATGTGCCCGGCTATCTGATCATTGCTTACTTGTTCCTGATGGTCGTCGGCGCCCTGTCGGGCTTTTTCGTGGTGCCGATGAATGCGCTGCTCCAGCACCGTGGGCACGTGCTGCTTTCCGCGGGACATTCGATCGCCGTGCAGAATTTCAACGAGAATCTGTCCGTGCTGATCATGCTCTGCCTTTATGCGGTGCTCGTCTGGCTCGACGTGCCGGTATCGATCGTGATCGTGCTGTTCGGTACGTTCGTCTGTCTGATGATGTGGGTGGTCATGCGGCGCCACCAAGCCAATCAGCGCGCTTTCGATGCAGTCGCGCTGATCGGCGAAGTCAAACACTGAGTCGAGCACGAAGCCGGCACCGGGCCGGGGAGTCGCCATGTCGCATGCCATACCGAACGTCCTTTCGATCGCCGGCTCCGACTCGGGCGGCGGCGCGGGAATCCAGGCCGACCTCAAGACGTTCTCGGCGCTCGGTGCCTACGGCGCGAGCGTCGTCACGGCGCTGACCGCCCAGAACACGCGCGGCGTCTTCGCCGTGCATGCGCCCGACGCGGCATTCGTCGGCGCCCAACTCGATGCGGTTTTCAGCGACATTCGCATCGATGCGGTCAAGATCGGCATGCTTGCCAACATCGATATCGTGCGCGCCGTAGCCGGTGCGCTGCGCCAGTACCGACCGCAGTTCGTCGTACTCGACACCGTCATCCTTTCATCGAGCCGGCACCCTCTTCTCGCCCCCGACGCCGTGGCCGCCATGCGCGACGAGCTCGTACCGCTCGCGAGCCTCGTGACGCCCAATCTGCCCGAAGCGGCGGCGCTCCTCGGCGGCCCCGAGGCCACCGACGAGGCGGCCATGCTCGATCAGGCGCAGGCGCTGCGGGCGCTGGGCGCCCAAGCCGTACTGATGAAGGGCGGTCACCTGGGCGGCGCCCAAAGCCCGGATTGGCTCGTCGAAGCCACGAACACGAGGCGTTTCGGCGCGGCGCGGCTGACAGTACCGAATACACACGGCACAGGCTGCACGCTCTCCTCCGCCATCGCCGCGCTGATGCCGCGGCATAGCGATCTCGGCGACGCAATCGCGGGTGCCAAGGCCTATTTGCTCCATGCGATGCGCGAAAGCGTACGACTCGACGTGGGTACCGGTACCGGCCCGCTCCATCACTTCTATCGCTGGTGGTAGGACTGCCGGGCGAAGACGGCCGCCGCCCGCGGCCAGCCGTCCGGGACGACGAAGCCGCGCGCCTGCTCGATCCAAGGGTCGCCCGAGGCGCAACGGCTGAAGGCGGCCACCATCGTGGGTCCGCTCTGCGAGGCCAGGCGCGCGGCGAGCGCATCGGCCGATACGAATTCCCCCGCTTGCACCGCACGCTCGGATCGGGGGGCGAGCCACGCAAGGCGCGGTAGCACGGCCCAGGCGTCGGCACGGCCCGCGGCAAAACGCGGCAACGCCGTGCGCTCGAGCCAGAACCCCCGCGCGTGCCGCGGATCGATCGCCGCCGGCATCGGCGGCAGTTCGAGCCCGCCCGACGCTTCGTTCCATCGATAGAAAAGCCAGCCTTTTACGAACATCCGCGCGTCCCACGGACCCGCATGACCGAGCGACGCGAACTCGTCGCGCGCGGAAAGCGGCAGTTGGTGCTCGACGAGATGCGCGAGCTTCAGGTCGAAGCGGTCTTGCAAGCTCGGGCCCACGTAGTCGGCCAGCGAGGCATCCGTGCCGCCCGCATGCAAATAGCATTTGACCGCGAGCTCCCAATGCAGACGGGATCCGTCCGGTGTCCGGATCAGAAAGTCGCATTCGCCGAGCGTGCGGCCTGCCCGGCGCAACGCCACGTTGGCCGCAACGAGCCTCAGCGAAGGGCCGTGCTCGAGGAAAAATGCGAGCAGGCATTCTGCGTAGCGGCCCAACCGGGTGAATCGCGATGCGGCAAGGCACTCGCGCAGCGGCGCCGGGTCGCGCTCGAGCGTCAGGAGCCACGCGACACTCGCCGCCGCGTCGGCCGGACTGTCGAAAGGCTCGGCAAGCATGCCGAGCGGTGGCTGCGGCCGCAAAAGCGACGGGCTCAAAAGCAGCCATGCGAGATCCCGGACGGACGGCTCATGGAACCGGTCGAGCAACGCATCGAGCGCGGCCGCCTCGGCTGCCGGCTCGAACGCGCTCATTCACCCGCCCGTTCGGAAAGCGCTTGCCGATAGGTGTCGGCCGCGAGACATAGGTCAGCCCACGCTTTCGCCTTGTCCGGCAGACTGCGCAGCAGATAAGCGGGGTGATAGGTGACGACGACGGGCACGCCCTCGTAACGGTGCACGCGTTGGCGCAGCGACGAAATGCTCGCATCCGTCTTCAACAGGTTTTGCGCCGCGACGCGCCCCAGTGCGACGATCAGTTTTGGCTTGAGGAGCGCAACTTGTCGCTGGAGGTACGGTTCGCAGCGCGCCACCTCGTCGGGCTCCGGATTGCGGTTGCCGGGCGGCCGGCATTTGACGACGTTGGCGATATAGACGTTCTCGCCGCGCGCGAGCGTCAGCGCGCGCAGCATGCTGTCGAGCAGCTTGCCGGCCTGGCCGACGAACGGTTCGCCTTGCTTGTCCTCGTTTTCGCCCGGCGCCTCGCCGATCAGCATCCAATCGGCCTCGCGATCGCCGACCCCGAACACGGTGCGCGTGCGTTTCTCGCACAGGCGGCACTGCTCGCAGCCGGCCACGCGGGCTTCGAGCGCCTCCCAGTCGAGCGCCGCGACATCGGCGCGATCGACCGTCGGCGTCGGCTGAGACGGTGGCACCGCAACATCACCGAATGCTTCGAGCAACGCATCGGCTTCGTGCTCGGGTGGGTCGGGTAAATCGGCACGCGGCGCCGTGCCACTGCCGCGCCGAGCCCAAAGCGGTGCAAGCCCCAGCATGTCCAGCGCGGCTTCATCGAGCGGCATGCGCGTCCTCCTTCGGAAATGTGAACCGCATGACGAGTGCGTCCTCGCGGCCGCGATGCCGCGCCGGATAGTAGTGCTTGCGGCGCCCGATCGTCGAGAAGCCGAAGCGTTCGTACAGCTTCACGGCCCGGACGTTGGACGGCCGGACCTCGAGCAGCAGGCCCGTCAGGCCCTTGCTGTGCGCGAGACGCGCAGCTTCGCGCAACAACGCGAGGCCCGCGCCCGTGCGCTGCGCCTGCGGCGCGACGCATAAATTGAGCAGGTGCATTTCGTCGACGACAGGCATCAGCACGCAGTACCCGATGAGCGTGCCGGTGACGTGGCGCATGCAAACGCCGAAGTAACCATTGCGCAGCGAGTCTTCGAAATTGCCGCGTGACCAGGGGAACTCGTAGGCTTCGCGCTCGACATAAGCCACCTCGTCGAGATCGGCATCGGTCATCGGCGAGATATACCGATCGGCCAGCAACACGCCACTCATTGCCCGCGCCCCTCCTCGCGCACCGCGCGGACCGCTTCGCGTTCGGCGCTCGTTTGAGCCACCTTGTCGCGAATGTACTCGGGGGCGGCCTGCTCGGCCGACACGACACGCCCGGCGCGATAGGCTCGCCACGCCGCATGCGCGAGCGGCACGGCATGCGGCACCGCTTCGCCATCCACTGTCCGCGCAGCGCCAGCCGCGGCGAGCCGGTCCCTGAACGCGGCCGCCGCATTGCCGGCCAGCGTGAACGGCTCGGAAGGAATGGCGAGCGCGCCGGGATCGCCGAGGGCGGGTGCCGAAACGATGCGCCATTCGGCGGAATCCGCGCTCCACGCGTAATCGGCCCAGTAGACCTCGCCCATGCGCGCATCGAGCACGGCGAGCACTCGCGTGGCCGCGGGGTCGCGCAAACGCGCGCTTTCCGCGCAGGCGAGCAGCGTGCTTACGGGGACCACCGGTAGCGCGAGACCGAAGGCCAGGCCTTGCGCGACGCCTGCCGCGGTGCGTAGCCCCGTGAACGAACCGGGGCCGGCGCCAAAGGCGATCGCATTGCAATCGCGCAACGTCAAACCGGCTTCGTCGAACAACTCCTTCACGGCGGGCAGCACGCGCGCGCTGGATACCGCGCCCGTTTTCTCATGCCGAGCCAGCACGCGCGGCGCCACGGCGGGCGGCTGGCCGGCGCGGGCATCGGCGTCGAGCAGCGCCACCGAGCAATATTCGGTCGAGGTATCGAGAGCAAGCAGAACGGTTCGGGTCATGGCCGCTATTGTAATGCGGCGCCCGTCGGTTCCGGATCGCAAACCGGCAGGCCGCACGGCCCCGCCTGTGCGGCCCGACCTGTGCGGCCCAAGCGTTTGGAAGGTTTGCTCGATGTTTTCGGAGACGGAGCTTGCTATGATCGGCCGCCCAATCGCTCCACAGGGAGAATCCAATGAGCACACTCGATGCGCGCTTCGAGCAGGCACAGACGGACGTCAAGGCGCTACCGGAGAAACCGGGCAACATGACGCTGCTTCGCCTTTACGCGCTTTTCAAGCAGGCCACGGAGGGTGACGTGCAAGGCGAAAAACCGGGTTTCGCCGATATCGTCGGCAAGTACAAACACGACGCGTGGGCTTCACTGAAAGGAACCGCGCAGGACCAGGCGAAGCAACAGTATGTCGAACTGGTCGAGTCGCTCAAAAACGGCACGGCATCGTAGCAACCGCCAGTTTTTGGAGTCGTGGGTGGCGCAGCGCAGCAAAAACCCTTATACTGCGGCCTGCGCTTCGCCACACAAATGTGCCAAAGGTGTTTTCGGCCTTTCCCGCGGTGCAGCGCTGCGTAGCGTTTTGCTCCAATCCAGTTTAGAAACTGTCCCCTCCTGCCCAGGCCCCTGCGGGCCGCCTCGATCAGGCTGGCGGCGATGCCACACCGGCATCCCGCACTCGATACAGCTTCTAACGAAAAGCTCGCCGTAACTTGCGGGCTGCCCCCGTTTTTCGATTTGCTCGCTGAAGTATTGCATGCTGAATCCGACGACTTGGGTGATGCCGATTGGCGCCGACGTTCCTTCCCACAGTTGTTAAGGATTCTCATGACCTCGAGCTTCACCTCTCCCATGACCGCCATCGCCGATCAAGCACTCGGTCTCGACATCGATACCGCGCCCGCCGCACCCGCCGCCGACTCCGTCGAGACGGCCGGTTCCGGCTTCGCCGCGCTGGGTCTGTCGTCCGAGATCGTTTCGGCGCTGATGGCCGCGGGCTACGTCAAGCCCACCCCGGTGCAAGAACGCGCGATCCCCGCCGCCATCGCCGGGCGTGACCTGCTCGTCTCGAGCCCGACCGGTTCGGGCAAGACGGCGGCGTTCATGCTGCCGGCGATCGAGCGTTTCGCTCAGTTGCAAAAGACGAAAACCGCCGAGCCGCGCGAGGCAGCGGGCGACCGCCGCCCGCGCCGCGGCCCGCCCGTGGCACAGCCAAGCCTGCTCGTGCTGACCCCGACGCGTGAGCTGGCCATGCAGGTGACAACGGCCGCATCGACGTACGGCAAGCACCTGAGGCGTCTGCGTACGGTCAGCATTCTGGGCGGCGTCGCCTACGGTCAGCAGTTGACGCTGCTGGCGAAAAACCCCGAGATCCTCGTTGCCACGCCGGGACGTTTGCTCGATCACCTCGAGCGCGGCCGCATCGATTTGTCGCTGCTGCAAATCCTCGTGATCGATGAAGCGGACCGCATGCTCGACATGGGCTTCATCGAGGATATCGAAACGATCGTCGCGGCCACGCCGGCCACGCGCCAGACGATGTTCTTCTCCGCTACGCTCGACGGCAAGATCGGCTCGCTGACGAACCGGCTGCTGCGCAACCCCGAGCGCATCGAAATCGAGCATCGCCCCGAATCGCGCGACAACATCGCGCAAGCGATTCACTACGTCGACGACCGCGACCACAAAGACCGCCTGCTCGAGCATTTGCTGCGCGACACGGCGCTCGACCAAGCGATCGTCTTCACCGCAACGAAAAGCGAAGCCGACCAGTTGGCCGGCCGTCTCGCCGATGCAGGCTTCGCTTCGGCGGCGCTGCATGGCGATCTGCCGCAAGGCGCCCGCAATCGCACGATCCGCGCGCTGCGCGAGCGCCGTGTACGCGTGCTCGTCGCGACCGATGTGGCTGCGCGCGGCATCGATATCCCCGGCGTCACGCACGTGTTCAACTACGACCTGCCGAAGTTCGCGGAAGACTACGTGCACCGGATCGGCCGTACCGGCCGGGCCGGACGGACCGGCACGGCCGTCAGCCTCGTCAATCACGCCGAATTCGGTGCGCTCAAGCGCATCGAGCGGTTCGTGCGTACGACGCTGCCCGTCAACGTGGTCGTAGGCTTCGAGCCGCGCAAGGCACCGCCGACGAACAATCGCGGCGGTTTCGGTGGCCGCGGCCGGCCCGGCAGCAGCAGCGCTCCTCGCCGGTTCGGCTCGAACGCAAACGGCGGTGCGCGCAGCGGCAGCGGCTCGTACAGCCACGGCGAGGGCCGTGGCGCCCCAGCCGGCGGGCGTCCCAACGGCGGTTCGCGCGACGGCTATCAGGGTCGGCGTGGCGATTCGGCACGCGGCGGCGCACGCCGCAGCAGCTAACGACTGATGTATCGCGCTTTGTGAGGCCGACGGCCCCGCAAAGCGGGTTCCCTCGAGACCGGTGTCCATGGACGCCGGTTTTTTTTGCCGGCTGCGTCGAGCCTTCAGCGCATGCAGCCATCCAACCCGGAGACCGAGAGCATTTCACAATATGGAAAATTTTTTTGCGTCGTAAAAAATCGTGCTGCGTGGCACAACGTCAGTCATTGCAGCATAGAAAACCATCTTTCACATCGTGATATATTGACGTAACCATTTGATAATTAAATAGAATTTTTGTCCAAAAAAGCGGGTAGCATGGCTGTTGCTAAGTATTGGGTTTGCCTAGACTCTTATATAAGACTTCGCCACGTCGGTGGCACGCGGCAGATGAATCGGTTTTTCCCTCATACGCAAACCAGGAGCACACCATGTCACGTCAGCAGCAGGCTCAGGAACTTCAACGCCAGTGGGAAACGGACGCACGCTGGAAAGGCATCAAGCGCAGCTATACCGCCGAAGATGTCGTCCGTCTGCGCGGCTCCCTGCAAGCGGAACATACGCTCGCCCGCGTGGGAGCCGAAAAGCTCTGGAAGGGCGTCAATACCGAACCGTTCGTCAATGCGCTCGGCGCGCTGACGGGCAATCAAGCCATGCAGCAGATCAAAGCCGGCCTGAGAGCGATTTATCTGTCGGGCTGGCAGGTGGCCGGCGACGCGAACGTTGCCGGCGAGATGTATCCCGATCAGTCGCTCTACCCCGCCAATTCGGTGCCGCTCGTAGTGAAGCGCATCAACAATACGTTGTCGCGCGCAGACCAGATCCAATGGTCCGAGGGCAAGAATCCCGGCGATGAAGGCTATATCGATTTCTTCGCGCCGATCGTTGCGGATGCCGAAGCCGGTTTCGGCGGCGTGCTCAACGCATTCGAGCTCATGAAAGCCATGATCGAGGCGGGCGCCGCCGGCGTGCATTTCGAGGACCAGCTCGCTTCGGTCAAGAAATGTGGCCACATGGGCGGTAAAGTGCTCGTGCCGACGCGCGAAAACATTGCCAAGCTGACCGCGGCGCGGCTCGCGGCGGACGTATGCGGGGTGCCGACCGTTCTCATCGCGCGCACCGACGCCGAAGCGGCGGATCTCGTGACCTCGGATATCGACGAAAACGACCGCCCGTTTCTGACCGGTGAGCGGACTGTGGAGGGTTTTTACAGGACGAAGCCGGGCCTGGCGCAAGCCGTGTCGCGCGGCCTGGCCTATGCGCCCTACGCCGATATGATCTGGTGCGAGACTGGCAAGCCGGACCTCGAATACGCCAAGAAATTCGCCGAAGCGATCCACAAGGTCTTCCCCGACAAGCTGCTGTCGTACAACTGCTCCCCGTCGTTCAACTGGAAGAAGAATCTCGACGACGCGACGATTGCCAAGTTCCAGAAGGAACTGGGTGCGATGGGCTACAAGTTCCAGTTCATCACGCTCGCCGGCTTCCATGCGCTGAACTACTCGATGTTCCACCTCGCGCACGGCTATGCCCGCACGCAGATGAGCGCCTTCGTCGAGTTGCAGCAAGCCGAATTCGAAGCGGCCGAGAAGGGCTTTACGGCGGTCAAGCATCAGCGCGAAGTCGGCACCGGCTACTTCGATGCCGTCACGCAAACGGTCGAAAGCGACGCGTCGACGACGGCGTTGCACGGCTCGACCGAAGACGAACAGTTCTTCGATAGCAAGAAGGTCGCTTAAAGCAGGTCGGCAAGTCGCAGTCGCTGCGCCGCGGCCCAACGGCCCGGCGCAGCCGAACCTCTGGCCCGGCAACGCCGACGCGCCGGACGCCGGCTCAGCGATAGACGATCACGGGAATCGTGGTGTGCGTGAGCACGCGCTGCGTCTCGCTACCGATCAGGAGACTGCCCAGCCCACGGCGCCCATGCGACGCCATGAAAATGACGTCGCAGCCGCCGCGCTCGGCCGCATCGATGATCCCGAGATACGGAGAAGGATGCGCGCTCGTCTCGCTCCTGCAGCTCACTCCGACGCGCTCGGCAGCCGCTTCGATCTCGTGCAGAAGCACGCGCGCTTCGCGCTCGCTGCGGGACTGAAAGTCTTCAGGCGGCTCGATCACCACCTCGGCGTAGGGCGAATACGGGTACTGCGGCAAGCAGGTGTAGGCAGTCACCCGCGCACCGACCGTTCGCGCAAGATCGATCGCCCCGTCGATCGCTTTTTGCGACAAGTCCGAACCGTCGGTCGGAACCAGGATGTGCTTGAACATGGCCCTCTCCAATACTGGCGACATCGCGCAGGGACACCCGCAGCGTCTTTTGCGCGCCTTGCGCCGGGTGCCTGAAGTCGATTGTAGTGCCCGCACCGCACCGCTTTCGCGCGGCTACGGGACAGTCCGCATATCGAAAACCCGCCTGACACTATTGCCAGTAGCCGGGCTGAGCGTAGGTGTGCTTGAGGAAATCGAGGAAAAGACGGACGCGCAGCGGCAAATGCCGCCGTTGCGCGAACACCGCCTGAATGCCGATGGGCGGCGCCGCGAAGCGGTCGAGCACCGTGACGAGGCGCCCCGCCGCGATATCGCCACCGACCTCCCACCAGGAGCGCCAGGCGAGCCCGTGGCCGGCGAGGCACCACTCATGCAGGACCGCGCCATCGGAGCACTCCACCGAGCCGCCGACCTTGATCGACACGACCTCGCCCGCCTGCTGGAAGGTCCAGACTCGCTGCTGGTTCGCGTTCGCCGCCAGCGTGAGGCAGTTGTGGCTCGCAAGCGCGGCGAGCGTATCCGGCGCGCCGTGACGCGCGAGATAGGCGGGCGCGGCCACACAGACGCGCCGGTTTTCGCCGAGCTTGAGCGAGACGAGCGAGGAGTCGGACAGGTCCCCGAGCCGCACGGCGCAGTCGAAGCCCTCGTTCACGAGATCGACGAGCCGATCCGACAGGTCGAGCGTGACGGAAACGTCGGGATGAGCCGCCGCGAACTCGGGCACGAGCGGCGCCACGTGCTTGCGGCCAAAGCCGGCCGGTGCCGATACGCGCAGATGGCCGCTCGCCTTGACGCCGCCGGCCGACACGCTCGCCTCCGCATCCGCGAGATCGCCGACGATCCGCTGACAATCCTCGAGAAACGCCGCCCCCTCGAACGTGAGCGTCAGTTTGCGCGTCGTCCGCACGACAAGCCTCACGCCGAGCCGCTCTTCGAGTGCGTCGAGCCGGCGCCCGATGACGGCGGGCGCCACGCCTTCGGCCTGGGCGGCCGCGGAAAGACTGCCTTTCGCCGCCACGGCGACGAAGGTCTCGATTTGCTTGAAGCGCGCCATGACCGGGGATGTAGAGATTCGAACAACCGCAGATTATGTATCAAAAAGTCAAAGATCAATTAACTTCCAGACGCTTTTTTATACCAAATCATCACCAATAGAATGAGCGATTTTGCCATTTGACCGACCAAGGAGAAACACATGGCGAACACGTTGTCGCTGCCGCAAGGCATGGAGATCACCGGCCCGATCGAGCCCGGTTTCGAAACCATCCTGAGCCCCGACGCGCTTGAGCTCGTCGCGAAGCTGCATCGTCGGTTCGAGCCGCGCCGGCGCGAATTGCTCGAGCGGCGCGCGGCGCGCACGCGGCGGCTGGACGCGGGGGAGCGTCCCGACTTCCTGGCCGAAACGCAGTCGGTGCGCGACGGCGATTGGAGCATTGCGCCGCTGCCCGACGATCTGGCATGCCGACGTGTCGAAATCACGGGCCCGGTCGAGCGCAAGATGATCATCAATGCGCTGAACTCGGGTGCGGACGCCTATATGACCGACTTCGAGGATTCGAATACCCCGAACTGGCACAACCAGATCGCCGGGCAATTGAACCTCAAGGATGCCGTGCGCCGGACGATCTCGCTCGAACAGAACGGCAAGCAATATCGGCTCAACGACAAGGTCGCCACACTGATCGTGCGTCCGCGCGGCTGGCATCTCGACGAAAAACACGTCAAGGTCGACGGCCAGCGCGTCTCGGGCGGCATCTTCGATTTCGCGCTCTACCTCTTTCACAACGCACAAGAATTGATCGCGCGAGGTAGCGGCCCCTACTTCTACCTGCCGAAAATCGAAAGCCATCTCGAAGCGCGCCTGTGGAACGATGTCTTCATCGCGGCGCAGGAAGCGATCGGACTCGCGCGCGGGACGATCCGGGCAACGGTGCTCATCGAAACGATCCTCGCCGCCTTCGAGATGGACGAAATTCTCTACGAGTTGCGCGAGCACAGCTCGGGGCTCAACGCCGGCCGCTGGGATTACATCTTCTCGGCCATCAAGAAGTTCAAGAACGACGAGGCGTTTTGCCTCGCGGACCGCGCTCAGATCACGATGACCGTGCCGTTCATGCGCGCCTACGCGCTGCAGTTGCTGAAGACGTGCCACCGACGCAATGCGCCCGCGATCGGCGGCATGAGTGCGTTGATTCCGATCAAGAGCGACGCAGCGGCGAACGAGAAAGCGATGGCGGGGGTGCGCGCCGATAAGGCGCGCGATGCAACCGACGGTTACGACGGCGGCTGGGTCGCGCATCCCGGCCTCGTGCCGCTCGCGATGGAAGAATTCGTCAAGGTGCTCGGCGACAAGCCGAATCAGATCGGCAAACGACGCGACGATGTACAGGTCACCGCCAAGGACCTGCTCGACTTTCGCCCCGAAGCCCCGATCACCGAGGCGGGTCTGCGCAACAACATCAACGTCGGCATCCATTACCTCGGTTCGTGGCTCACGGGGAACGGCTGCGTGCCGATTCACAACCTGATGGAAGACGCGGCAACCGCCGAGATCTCGCGCTCGCAGGTCTGGCAATGGATCCGCTCGCCGAAGGGCACGCTCGACGACGGCCGCAAGGTCACGGCCGAGCTGGTCCGCGCGCTGGCGCAACAAGAGTTGGAAAAAGTAAAGCAGGCCGTTGACGGGGAAGCAGCGCCTTATGAGCGTGCGGCGCAGATCTTCGAGCAGATGTCGACATCGGAGCAGTTCACCGAATTCCTGACCTTGCCGCTCTACGAGGAAATCTGATCCGGCGATCGCGCCGCGCCCGGGACCTTTGCTATCAGCTAAGTTCAGCTGCCATAGCGGAGCTCGGCTACCGCATCGCGTGCGATGCGGTAGCGGACCCAGTCGCCCGCGCGGATCGGCAAGCGCTCGGCGACGGACTCCGCCGCCACCGGATAGAACAAACACCGCAGTTCCCGTCCAGCAACGTTGGCGCCGATCTCGCGCAAGCGAAACAGGCCCTCGACGCCGGGATAGACTTCCTCGATCTCGTTGAGCACCGGCAGGAGCGCATCGTCGATCTCGTAGACATCGCCGCGCACTGCGGGAGCCTCGCGGTCCGGCACAAGTCCTGGATAGCTGCCGAAATCGTATAGCCGCCCCTGCACCGAAGCCGCGCCGAGGAGCCGGGGGGCCGGCAGCCCGTGACGCGCGGCGGCCTGGCCGATGTCGTTCACTTCGCCTTCGCGCAAAGTGCCATATACGAAAACGTGTAGCATCTCCACCCCACTGTTCCGGTGCCTTACTCGTTCATACGCCGGTGCCCGGTCGCCGCTCGCGCCGGACATGCATCATGCATGCCGGTCCCCCGAGAGCGATAGTATGCTAACGCAACCATGACCTTACGAGCCTTGGCACCGCCCGCCGCACGCGTGCATTTCGTCGATATTCCGCCCGAATTCGCACCGACGCGCGCCCATCCGATCCGTGTCCGTTCGCGGCCCATGCCGGCCGGCGAACGCATCACCATGCACATGCACGCGTGGGCACAGCTGGCCTACGCCCCGCGCGGCGTGTTGCGGCTCGCGATCGAGAGCAGTAGCTGGATCGTGCCGCCGTCGAGAGCAATCTGGGTGCCGCCGCATGTACCGCATGAAGTGGTCGTCGTCGAGGAGGCCTACATGCGCACGCTTTATATCGACGAGTCCGCGGTTCCGGCCGGGCTCGAGAGCTGCCGTGTCATGGAGGTCTCGTGTCTGTTGCGCGAAGTCATTGCGGCGATGGATATGGCCGATCTCGCGCCGGCTCGCGAGAAGCTGCTCGGCGCGCTCGCGCTCGACGAGCTTGCCCGCGCTGCCCCGTTGCCGCTGTCGGTCCCGATGCCGCGGGAAAAACGGCTCCGTGCATTATGCGAAGCGCTGCTCGCGGATCCGGGCAATACCGATTCGCTCGAATACTGGGCGGCGAGCGTGGGCGCCAGCACCCGCACGATCGCGCGTCTTTTTCGGCAGGAGCTCGGCATGAGCTTCTCCCAGTGGCGACAGCAAGCGGTCCTTGCACGCGCCATTCCTTTGCTCAACCAAGGGCTCGCGCTTTCGCGGATCGCGCGCGAACTCGGTTATCAGAGCCAAAGCGCGTTTTCGGCGATGTTCCGGCGCGCGTTCGGCGAGAGCCCGCGCGCGTTCATGGTGCGCGGCCATGAACGCACCGAGGCCCCTCCCGGGGACGCCGACGACGAAATCGAGGGTGCTGCCGAAGCCATGTCGCACCGCTGAGCATTACGCTGGCGCCGGAGAAACGGCCGCTCAGACGCGCCGCGTCATATGCCGGATTGCGCCGAACTGCGCCAACCGAGGGCCAGCGCTCCGGTAACCCATACGCAGATAGAGCCGCGCGGCCGGGTTATCGACGAATACACGCAATTGCAGTTCCTGCAAGCCGCGTTCGCGTGCCCATCGGTGGCAAGTTCTCAGCAAGAAGGTGCCGGCGCCCTGACGCCGGTGGTCAGCGGCGATCTGCACGTCGCGAATATGAAGCGAATCGCCCTCTTCCGTCATCCGCAGCACGCCGATCGGCTCGCCGTCCGACTCGAGAACGAAGTTCTCCGACTCGCACCAGCTCGCGTAGAACAGATCGGCCCGCCAGACGAGGTGATGGCGCTCGTAGTAACCGTTCATGTTCGAACGGGTCAGCGCTTCCGCAAAGACGAAGTCGTCGGGCACGGCTTCGCGCAGATGAAACGGCAACGGGGCATCGGAGGGGTCGAACATCGCAGCCGGAACGAGGAGCAATCCCAGACACGGTAAGCCAGGGCGACGCGGCTGGCAACCGAGAATTTCCCCGGCGCTGCGCTCTCGCCGTAGATTGGCCGAGCGGCTAAAAAAAAGCCCGTTCGAACGCATGCTCGAACGGGCTTTCTTCATTTTTGGCGGAGTGGACGGGACTCGAACCCGCGACCCCCGGCGTGACAGGCCGGTATTCTAACCGACTGAACTACCACTCCAGTCTTGGCATCGTGGCGCCAGAGTGTCGGTCTTGTCTCTGGCGCTGCGGCGCGCTTTTCAGCAGCACCGCGATGTTTGGCGTCCCCTAGGGGATTCGAACCCCTGTACTCACCGTGAAAGGGTGATGTCCTAGGCCTCTAGACGAAGGGGACAACGTACAGCTTGCACTTCTATTAAAAAAGCCCGTTCAAGCATGAACTGAACGGGCTTTGTCTGGCGGAGTGGACGGGACTCGAACCCGCGACCCCCGGCGTGACAGGCCGGTATTCTAACCAACTGAACTACCACTCCAGTCTTGGCATCGTGACGCCAGAGTGTTGGTCTTGTCTCTGGCGCTGCGGCGCGCTTTTCAGCTGCACCGCGATGTCTGGCGTCCCCTAGGGGATTCGAACCCCTGTACTCACCGTGAAAGGGTGATGTCCTAGGCCTCTAGACGAAGGGGACAAAATTCTCACGTTACTGCTCGACTTACTGCCGCGATCGACTTTTCGTCAAAAGCGAAGATCGCCATTCTATCTTCGCGTGCCGCGTTTGTGAAGTATTTTCTTCTTCACCGCCCAGCGCAACTCGCGCAAGAGCGAAGCCCGCGATTATACGCACCCATTTTGCCTGTTCGCAAGCGCTTTTGGGCGCGCCGGCGGACTCTCTTCAGGCCGCGAGCGCTTGCAGCAACGCATCGACGCTGGCTTTGGCGTCGCCGAACAACATGCGTGTGTTGTCCTTGTAAAAGAGCGGATTGTCGACTCCCGCGTACCCCGAAGCCATACTGCGCTTGGAAACGACGACCGTGCGCGCTTTCCAGACTTCGAGCACGGGCATGCCCGCGATCGGACTGGCGGGATCTTCGAGCGCGCCGGGATTGACGATGTCGTTCGCGCCAATCACGAGCACCACGTCGGCGTGCGCGAAATCGTCGTTGATTTCATCCATCTCGAGCACGATGTCGTACGGGACCTTGGCCTCGGCAAGCAGCACGTTCATATGTCCCGGCAAACGACCGGCAACGGGATGAATACCGAAGCGCACTTTCACGCCCATCGAAGCCAGCTTGCGCGTGATTTCGCTGATGGTCGATTGCGCCTGCGCGACCGCCATGCCATAGCCGGGCACGATGATGACATCCGACGCGTCGCGCAGCAACGCGCCCACTTCGTCCACCGTCGCGGCCACGACTTCGCCGGCGGCCTGTGTACTGCTCACGGCGCTCGTCGTGCCGAAGCCCCCGAGAATCACCGAGATGAAACTCCGATTCATCGCGCGGCACATGATGTAGCTGAGAATCGCACCGCTCGATCCCACGAACGCCCCCGTCGTGATGAGCAGATCGTTATCGAGCATGAAGCCCGTGGCCGCCGCGGCCCACCCCGAATAGCTGTTGAGCATCGATACGACGACAGGCATGTCGGCGCCGCCGATGGCCATGACGAGGTGGACACCCAGCGCCCCTGCAAAGACGATCATCGTCAGCAGTGCGAACAAACCCGCATCGGCCGACGGGGCCGTGAGAAACCGGTAACCGAGCGCAAGCGCGACAGCCACGATGCCGAGGTTCAGTGCATGTCGCCCCGGCAAGATGAGCGGCTTGCCGCCGAGCGTGCCTTGCAGTTTCAGGAACGCCACGATCGAGCCTGTGAACGTGACCATCCCGATCAGCGCGCCGAGATAGATCTCGCATTCGTGGATGACGCGCGCGGCGCCCGCGAGCCCAGCGAGCGGTGCCAAATAGCTGTTGACGGCCGTCACGACGGCGGCCAGCCCCACGAAGCTGTGCAGCACGGCCACGAGCTGCGGCATTTGCGTCATTTCGACGCGCTTGGCGAGCAGCGCCCCCAGTGTGGCGCCCGCTGCCGCGCAAACGAGCACGACCGCGAGGCTCACGCCCGGCGCAATCAAGAGCGTCGCGGCAATCGCGACGAGCATGCCGAGCATCCCATAGAGATTGCCGCGCCGAGCGCTAACCGGATTGCTGAGCCCGCGCAGGCTCAGGATGAACAGCGTGCTCGCGCCCAGATACGCGATATTGCCGATTCCATTGAGCATCGCTCAGGACTCCTTATGAATTGCGCTGAAACATCTTCAGCATGCGTTGTGTGACCAGGAACCCGCCAGCGATGTTGATCGTCGCGACAAAGAGTGCAATGCCGCCCAGCACGGTCACGAGCGCATTGCCGGTGCCGAGCTGCAGGAGTGCGCCAATGACGATGATTCCGCTGATCGCATTGGTCACGCTCATCAACGGCGTATGCAGCGCAGGCGTCACGTTCCAGATGACCTGATAGCCCACGAACACGGCCAGCACGAACACGGTCAGATGCGAGACGAACGAAGGCGGGGCGAGTGCGCCCAACGCCAGAAGCGCCAGCACGGCGATGCCCAGCAGGACGGCCGAAGCTGCGCCCGACGCACGCGCGCCCGCCCCGGCTTCGCCCTTGTCGGCCATCCCAGCCACCGCATGCGGTACCGCGCCCCGCGCGGGCCGATGCAGCGCGACGGCGGGTTGCTTCGGCGCGGGCGGCGGCCAGGTGAGCTTGCCCGCATGGACCACCGTGGCGCCGCGCACGACCTCGTCGTCCATATCGATTCGCAACGTGCCGTCTTTTTGCGGCGTCAGATCGGTCAGCAAATGCCGAACGTTGGTGGCATAAAGCTGGCTCGATTGGGTTGCCATGCGGCTCGGCAAATCGGTATAGCCGACGATGGTCACACCGTGTTCGACGACGGCCTCGCCCGGCTTCGTCAGCTCGCAGTTGCCGCCCTGCTCGGCCGCCATATCGACGATCACGCTGCCGGGGCGCATCGATTCGACCATCTGCCGGGTGATCAGCTTGGGTGCCGGCTTGCCCGGAATCAACGCGGTCGTGACGATGATGTCGATTTCCTTGGCCTGCGCCGCGAACAGTGCCATCTCCGCTTCGATGAAGCGCGCACTCATCTCTTTCGCGTAACCGCCTGCGCCGCTGCCCTCCTCGTCGATGTCGACGGTCAGAAACTCGGCACCGAGACTCTGCACCTGTTGCTCGACCTCGGGGCGCGTATCGAAAGCGCGCACGATCGCGCCGAGTCCGCGCGCCGCACCGATCGCGGCGAGACCCGCCACGCCGGCGCCGATGACCATGACTTTCGCGGGCGGCATCTTGCCCGCGGCCGTGATCTGACCGGTAAAAAGCCGGCCGAAGCGATACGCGGCTTCGATCACCGCGCGATAGCCGGCCATGTTCGCCATCGAACTCAGCGCATCGAGCTTTTGCGCGCGCGAAATACGCGGCACGCAATCCATCGAGAGCGCATTGGCGCCGCGAGCGGCCAGCGCATCGACGAGCGAGGGATGCTGCGCAGGCCAGAGAAAGCCGATCAGCGTCCCGCCCGGTCCGAGGAGCGTGGCCTCGTCGACCCCAAGCGCCGGATGGTGCGCGGGCGGCCGAACCTTGATGACGACATCGGCCTCGTTCCACAGGGCGCGCGCATCGGTGACGATCCGAGCACCCGCCGCGCGATACGCTTCATCATCGAACGCGGCCGCCGCACCCGCTCCCGTTTCGACGCTCACTTCATAGCCGAGCTTGCGCAATTGTGCGACCGTCTCGGGCGTGGCGGCGACGCGCCGCTCGCCCGGATGCACTTCTTTCGGCACCGCAATGGTCATCGCCATATCAGCCCCTCGCGCCAAGCACGTTGGACAGGACGCCGATGCCCTCGATCGACACACTGACCTCGGCACCATCCTTGATGGAACCCACGCCGACAGAGGTGCCGCACGCGATGACATCGCCCGGCATCAGTGTCATGTCGTGCGAGATCATGCTCACCTGTGCCTCGGGCGAAAAAATCATGTCCGCCAGCGGATAATTCTGCCGCTCGACATCGTCGAGGCGCGTCACGACATGTGCGTTGCGCCAGTCGAAATCGGTGCGGATGGCCGGGCCGATACAGCTGAACGTGTCGAACCCCTTCGCCCGGCACCATTGGGCGAAGTTGGGATCCTCGTTGAGCAACTCGACAGCCGTGACATCGTTGATGCAGGTGTAGCCGAAGATGCAGGCAGCGGCCTCGTCGACGGACACGTCGCGGCATTGTCTGCCGATCACGATGCCGAGTTCGCCCTCATAAGCGATCTTGCCGCCGTAGCCGGTCGGCCGCCGGATCGGCTGCGCCGGGCCGATCACGGACATCGGCGGCTTGATCAGAAACAGCGGATGGGAAGGCGCCGCCTTGCCGAGCTTTTCGGCCAGCGCGTAAAAGTTGTTCCATAAAGCGATGACCTTGGTCGGCGCGCACGGGCTCACGAGCCGCACGTCCTCGAGCCGCCGCCGGGACCCGGTCGCACGAGCCGCGCCAAACATATCGCCCTCGTACTCGGCCACGCAATCGTCTTCGAGTACACCGAAGCCGACGCTTCCGTCGGACGAGTGAAAGCGTATCCACGAACTCATCGGGATATCTCCTGAAGTTGAATTGGGCTTGTCGGGCGAGCCGATGCGATGCAATGCCCGCCCGTCGCAACGCAGCGCGACGCGCAGCCCGCCGAGCGGGCCGCCGCATTTCGCCGGTGCGGTTCCGCTCAGATCGCGCCTGCCGCGCGCAGCTCCGCAATCTGATCGGCAGAAAATCCGAGCTCCGCCATGACCTCGTCCGTATGCTCGCCAAGCAGTGGCGAGCGCGTGACGACGGTCGGGCTGTCGGAGAGCTTGATCGGGTTACCGACGCTCAGGTACGACCCGCGCACCGGATGATCGACCTCGACGATCGTGCCCGTCTTGCGCAACGACTCGTCCTCAGCGATCTCCTTCATCGACAGCACCGGACCGCACGGGATGTCGTAGCGGTTCAGAATCTGCATCGCCTCGACCTTGGTCTTGCTCATGGTCCACCGTTCGATCTCGGCGAAGATATCCTTGAGTCGCGGCAACCGCGCATCGGGGGTCGCGTAGTCGGGATCGGTGACCCACTCCTCCTTGCCGATGACATTGCAGATCTTGCCCCACACGGGCGCCTGCGCAATGAAATAGATGTAGGCGTTGTAATCCCACTCCCAGTTCTTGCAGCGCAGGATCCAGCCCGGTTGGCCGCCGCCCGACGCATTGCCCGCACGCGGCACGGCCGGACCGAAGGTGCCCGCGGGATGCTGCGGATACTCGCGCAGCACACCGGTGCGATCCAGGCGCTGCTGATCGCGCAGCTTCACGCGGCAAAGATTGAGCACAGCGTCTTGCATGGCCGCCAGCACGTACTGTCCGCGGCCCGTCACGGTGCGCTGGTAAAGCGCCGTCACGATGCCGAGCGCGAGATGCAGCCCGGTGCCGCTATCGCCGATCTGCGCTCCGCTGACGACGGGTGGCCCATCGTCGAAACCCGTAGTCGATGCCGCGCCGCCCACGCACTGGGCGACGTTTTCATAGACCTTGCAGTCCTCGTACGGTCCCGGCCCGAAGCCCTTGACCGAAGCGAGGATCATGCGCGGATTCAACTCCTGTATGCGCTCCCAGCCGAAGCCCATGCGCTCGAGCGCGCCCGGCGCGAAGTTCTCGACGAGCACGTCGCATTTCCGGATCAATGCCTCGAGCACTTTCTTGCCCTCGGGATGCTTCGCGTCGATGGTCACCGAACGCTTGTTGTGATTGAGCATCGTGAAGTAAAGACTGTCGGCATCGGGAATGTCGCGCAGTTGTTCGCGCGTAACGTCGCCCGCTCCTGCCCGCTCGACCTTGATGACGTCCGCGCCAAACCAGGCCAGTAGCTGCGTGCAGGTTGGCCCGGACTGCACATGCGTGAAATCGAGGACACGCACCCCCTTCAATGCCTTGCCCACTTCCTGTCTCCAATATTCATTCGTATCGATCAGCGCCGATTGCGATGGCGCAAGGTGCCGCATCCCCAGTCGGTCGGCGGTGTGCGAGTCCGTCAGCGCGACGATCCGGCCGAGACGACGAGCGCCATCGCGGCCCGGCGCGCCGCCGCGAGCGCGGCGGCTTCGCTCGCGAAGACCGCATCGTCGACGACCCGCTGAAACGGCAGCAGGCTCACGTGCTCCTGCGGCTCGCCGTCCGCCGCATCGCGCACCGCCGCGAAGGCTGTCCATCCGCCGTTGTCGATCAGTTGCCTCGCCGACAGCTCGAGCCGAAACCGGCCCAGTATTTCCACCTGCATCACACGCCCCTTCTTTGTGCTCTCCCGCATCGCGTGCGGCTTGCCGGCCGCGCCGCGCTTCACGCGCCAGCGCGCGCTTCGAGCTCCGCGAGCCTTTTGCGCAAATTGCGATCTTCCTGGAAGCGGCTCGTCTCGTCGCGAATCACCGCGACGATCCCCGTCAATGCGCCGTCAGCCGAATGAAGCAGCGCGACCGTAAACGCGATCGACAGCGCACGACCATCCTTGTGCACGGCCGGTACCTTCAACACGTCGTTGCCGTAGCGCGTCTGGCCCGTCTCCATCGTCTTCCGATAGCCGTCCCAATGACGCTGCTGCAAGCGTTGAGGGATGATCAGATCGAGCGACTGGCCGAGCGCCTCTTGCTCCGTGAAGCCGAACATGCGTTCGGCCGCGGGGTTCCACAACGTGATGCTGCCCTCGGCGTCCGAGACGACGACCGCATCGCCGATAACCGAAAGCAACTGCTGCAAATCGACTGTCGTTTTCATGGCGCATATCCCATTCGTATTGACGGGGGCAGTATATCGACCGCCCCCGCCGCTTTCGCGCGGACCGTCAGACGGCACCGATCTCCTTCATTTGGGAGATCTGTTCCTGGGTATAGCCAAGCTGTTGCAGAACCTCCTCCGTGTGCTCGCCGAGCAGCGGGGAAGAGGTGATCTCGGGCTTGAGATCCGAGAACTTGATCGGGCTGCCAACCGTCAGGTAGGTGCCGCGTACCTTGTGCGGCACTTCGACGATCGAGCCCGTCTTGCGCATCGATTCGTCATAAGCCAGCTCTTTCATGCTGAGCACCGGCGCGCACGGAATGTCGAACTTGCGCAGGATGTCGACCGCTTCGAACTTCGTCTTGTCGCCAAGCCACTCTTCGATCTTGCCGAAGATGTCGAAGATATGCGGCTGACGGGCCTCGGGCGTCATGTAGTCGGGATCGTTGATCCATTCCGGACGGCCGAGGGCGCGGCAAATCGGTTCCCACGCATGGTCCTGGACCGTGAAGTAGATATAGGCGTTCGGATCCGTCTCCCAGCCCTTGCACTTGAGCACCCAGCCCGGCTGCCCACCGCCGCCCGCATTGCCGCCGCGCGGTACGACGTCGGTGAACGTGCCGTGCGGATACTGCGGGTACTCCTTCAGGAAGCCCACGCGCTCGAGACGCTGTTGATCGCGCAGTTTGACGCGGCACAGGTTCAGCACCGCATCCTGCATCGCGACTGCCACCTTTTGCCCCTTGCCCGTCTTCTGGCGGCCGATGATCGCCGTCAGGATGCCGATCGCAAGATGCATACCGGTGTTGGTATCGCCGAGCGCGGCCGCGCTGATCGTCGGCGGGCCGTCCCAGAAGCCGGTCGTCGAGGCGGCGCCGCCCGCACACTGGGCGACGTTCTCATACACTTTCAGATCGGAATAGTGATGCCCCTCCGAGAAGCCTTTCACCGATGCCACGATCATCTTCGGATTGAGCTCCTTGATGCGCTCCCACGAAAAGCCCATGCGATCGAGCGCGCCGGGGCCGAAGTTCTCGACGAGAACGTCCGATTCGCGGATCAGCTTTTCGAGCACCGCCTTGCCCTCGGGCTTCTTGGTGTCGAGCGTCAGCGAACGCTTGTTGCTGTTGAGCATCGTGAAGTACAGCGCGTCGGCGTCGGGAATGTCGCGCAGCTGATTGCGCGTCACGTCGCCGGCGCCCGGGCGCTCGACCTTGATCACGTCCGCACCGAACCAGGCGAGCAGCTGCGTGCAGGCGGGGCCGGCCTGAACATGCGTGAAATCGATGATCTTGATGCCGTCTAACGGAAGGCTCATTGTTTTCTCCTGATGTATGGGAATCTCGAGCGTTATTTCTTGCTTGCCGCGCTTTGCGGATTGAGGTTGGTGAGCCGGCCGCTTTCGGTGCCCGCCGATTCGTCGATGACGGCGTTGATGAGCACCGGCTTGCCGAGCGCGATCGCTTCGTCGAGTGCCTGTTGGAGCGCTTTCGTGGTCGTCACGTGATAGCCCTTGCCACCGAACGCTTCCATCATCTTGTCGTAGCGCGCACCCTTGACGAACACTGTCGGCGCGACGTCTTTTCCACCCGACGGGTTGACGTCCGTGCCGCGATAAACGCCGTTGTTGTTGAACACGACGATGCACACGGGCAGGTCGTAGCGGCAGATCGTCTCGACTTCCATGCCGCTGAAGCCGAAGGCGCTGTCGCCCTCGATCGCGATGACCTGCTTGCCGGTTTCGACGGCAGCGCCCACGGCGAAGCCCATGCCGATACCCATGATTCCCCACGTGCCGCAGTCGAGCCGCTTGCGAGGCTGGTACATGTCGATGATGCTGCGCGCGTAATCGAGCGTATTGGCGCCTTCATTGACGATCGTGATGTCGGGGTTGGCCTTGACGACGTCGCGCAGCACGCTCAGCGCGCTGTGGAAGTTCATCGGCGTGGGATCGGCCGCGAGCGTGGCCGCCATCTTCGTCAGGTTCTTGTTCTTGCGTTCGGCCACGGCTGCGAGCCAATCGGCCGCCGGCTTCGGGAAGTCCGCGCCGATGCCTTCGGCGAGCGCCGCGACGCATGAGCCGATATCGCCGATCACCGGTGCCGCGATGGCCACGTTGCTGTCGATCTCGGTCGGAGCGATATCGATCTGAATGAACTGTTTCGGGCTGCCCCAGGTCTTGCCCTTGCCGTGCGAAAGCAGCCAGTTCAAGCGCGCGCCGATCAACATGACCACGTCCGATTCGGCGAGCACGAAAGAACGCGCCGCGGACGCCGATTGCGGATGATTGTCAGGCAACAGGCCCTTGGCCATCGACATCGGCAGATAGGGAATGCCCGATTTCTCGACGAGCTCTCGAACGGCGGCGTCGGCCTGCGCATAGGCCGCGCCCTTGCCGAGCAGAATCAGCGGACGCTTGGCGCGCTTGAGCAATTCGAGCGCCCGGCTCACCGATTCCGGCGCGGGCAATTGGCGCGGCGCGGCATCGACCACGCGCACGAGCGATTTCCGGCCGGCCGCGGCATCCATCGTCTGCGCCAGCAGCTTGGCGGGCAGATCGAGATAAACACCGCCGGGACGGCCGGACACGGCCGCTCGAATCGCGCGGGCCACGCCGATGCCGATGTCTTCCGCATGCAGCACGCGGAATGCAGCCTTGGCGTGCGGCTTCGCGATATTGAGCTGGTCCATCTCCTCGTAATCGCCCTGCTGCAGATCGACGATTTCGCGCTCGCTCGAGCCGCTCACGAGAATCATCGGAAAGCAGTTCGTCGTCGCATTGGCGAGTGCGGTCAATCCGTTCAAAAAGCCAGGCGCCGAAACCGTCAGGCAAAGCCCGGGCTTTTGCGTGAGATAACCCGCGGCTGCCGCGGCGTTGCCTGCGTTTTGCTCATGTCGGAAGCTGATGACCCGCATGCCCTCGGCTTGCGCGAGACGCGCAAGGTCGGTCACGGGAATGCCCGGCAACCCGTAGATCGTCTCGATGCCGTTCAGCTTGAATGCGTCGATGACGAGATGAAAGCCGTCGGTCATCGGCGGTGTTTCGGTAGCGGGGATCGTCTCCGGCTCGATCGTCCCAACAACTTCTGCCATGTCTTGCCTCCTTGGCGCAGATGTTTGGTGTTTCTTGTGATATACAATATTCCACACACAGTATTAGTCAAGGCTTTTTTTGGCCCCGTTGAACGCTGCTGCACTGCGATTCCCCTCAGCGCTCGACGCGACCTACCGCTGACCGTTTTTCGGTTGCGGTGCACAAGCGAGCCGCCTCTCGAGCTCGCCCTGATTCCGTTGCTTTACCGATACCGCTGCTTCAATCGAGGAAGTCGCAATGCGCCTCGACGAACGCCGCGAGATCGAGCGAATGCTGTCTTACGAGGCGCTCGGCGCGCTCGGTATCGCGCGCCTCGAGGGCTTCGATGATTCGCATGTGATCGCCGATCGAGCGCGAGGCGCGATCGCTGCGCGCGATCGTCATGCGCCTGATCGCGCGCACATGCATGAAGATGTTCTTGACCGTTTCGATGAGAACCGGCGAGTCCGACAACTCGACGAGCGATTGATGAAACGCGATGTTCGCCTCGGAGTACTCCTCGACCTGGTCCGCGGGCGCCGTCTCGCCGAAGTCGTCGAAGAGCCGCCGCAGCCGCGCGAGGTCGTCGTCGGTCGCCCTCAGCGTCGCGAGACGCGCGGCCATGCTTTCGAGCGCCGCCCACATGTGGATCATCTCGACGATCTCGCGCTTGGTCTTGCGCAGGATGTAGACGCCGCGCCGCGGCACGGTCCGCAAGAACCCTTCCTGTTCGAGCAACGTCATGGCCTCGCGCACGGGCGTACGACTTACACCGAGCGCCTCGGCCAGCTCCTTCTCGTCGAGGCGGACCGCCTCGCGCGAACGGTAAATGTCCGTCTCGGCAATCGCACGCTTCAGGCTCGCGTAAGCCTGGTCGCGCAGTGACGCCGAGGCGCCGATCGGCGCCAACGTCAATGCCGCCGGTACACCGCGGCTCTCAGCTTCCCTCTCCATGGCTCTCTGTCCCCTCGCCTCTTCGATATTCTCAATACTGTATATCAGATATCTCCAAGACCCAAGCGTTCCGATGCAGTGGCTGTGCGAGGAAAGAGGGGCTGGTCGTTGCAGCGAGACCGCCGCAGCGCGGCTGGCGTGGGCATCCATAGATATTGCCTTATGATTTTCCAATAAAACTTTAACTATCGACTATCCAATCGGCGCTTTATGCTCTAGTCAAATCATCGATTCACCGATTCATCGATCCGGAGGAAAGGGCTATGAGCCAGGCATTCATCGAGGGGCGCGAGGCCGAGGCCGATCTGCACGCGCATGTGTGCGCCTACAACATGGCGTTCGAGGAGTTGGGACTGCGCTTTCGGTGGGATGCGCGCACGCTTGCATCGCTTGCCTGCATCGAGGACGAAGCGATGCGGATCGTGACGTACATCGAGACTCACCATCCGCATCTGCTCAAGGCCTACAGCCCGGAATTCCTGAGCCACGCCATCTTGACGAGGAAAAACGCGCAGCGCCCCGAGCCGCTGCCGATTCTCGACACGGCGATCCACATGGAAACGAACCGCCCCTCCGTCGTGCAGGTCCGCGCGCGCGATACGCAGGTCCAGACCGATTACAGCTTGCCCATGCTCGCTGGTGCCTGATCCGGTATTCATCAGTACTCCTAATCTTCTCTCGTAACGCCGCGCATACATCGCGCGGCGTTTTTGTTGCTTGTTACTTGCCGGGGCTTGTTACTTGTCGAGGCTTGTTACTTGTCGAGGCTTGTTACTTGCCGAGGCTTGCCGTGTCTTGTTGGTGCTGCGCGCGAGTCGAGCTCGCGCAATCCGTCCGCCCAAAAACATTGGGCGCCTTGCCCGAAACCGAGCAAGGCGCCCATTAGCCTGCGATCAATGCGTCAGCGACGACGACGAACGAGGTGCCGCAACGAACGACTCACCCTCCCCCTGCGACTCGATCCAACGCGAGCGCATGGGGGCGAGCAGGAATTTCGCCGCGACCCCCGCAGTGATCGTGATGGCGGCCGACACCAGGAACACCGCGTTCCATCCGCCGGCGGAGGCCAGGATCGATGCGAGCGGCACGAGCAGCGACGCGGTACCTTTGGCTGTATAGAGCAGCCCCGCATTGCCCGCGGCGAATTTGCTGCCGAACGTGTCCGCGCAGATGGCGGGGAAGATCGAGAAGATTTCGCCCCAGCACAGGAAGATCAGCGCCGCGAACGTCATGAACGCATAGGGGTTCGTGCCGTACTGCATGAGGCCGAGCAGCGCGAGGCCTTCGCCGATGAAGACGATGAACATCGTGTTTTCACGGCCGATCTTGTCCGAGACGAAGCCGCACAGCGGCCGCGTGAACCCGTTGCAGATGTTGTCGATCGAGAGCGTCATCGTCAGCAGCGGCAACGTCAGCCCGAAGAGCGTCATCGGCAAGCGCGCCAGGCCCATATCCTTGGCGATCGGCCCGATCTGCGCCGTTGCCATCAACCCGCCGGCCGCCACAGCGACGAACGAGATATAAATCGCCCAGAAGACCGGCGTACGAGCCATCTGGCCAGGCGTGTAGTCGACCTTCGTGACCGCGAACTTGCGCTTGGGCGCGACCGCGCCGCGGCCCGTCGGTTTGGCGAGCAGCATGGCGAGCACGAAGATGGAGGCTCCTTGCAGAATGCCGAAGAAGAAGAACGTGTGTTCGTAGCCCGAGCGCGTGATCATGTTGGCGATCGGAATCACGGTGACGGCCGCGCCCGCACCGAAACCAGCGGCAGTGAGCCCCGCCGCGAGACCGCGGCGATCGGGGAACCACTTCAGCGCATTGCCGACACACGTACCATAGACGCATCCCGCCCCAACTCCGGCGATGACCGAGGCTGCATAGAGCTCAGGCAGCGTGGTGGCAAACGAATAAATGACCCATGCGAGGCCCGCGCAAACCGCGCCGAGCGCCACCACCGGCCGTGGGCCGAAGCGGTCCACGAGCCACCCTTCCACGGGAACGAGCCAGGTCTCGGTCAGAATGAAGATCGAGAAGGCCAGCTGGATCGACGCAGGTTCCCAATGGTGCCGCGCCTGCATCGGTGCGACAAACAGTGTCCACGCGTACTGAAGGTTGGCCACGAGTGCCATACAGAGCATGCCGATGAACAGCTGAGACCACCTGCCCTTCCAAAATGCAGCGTTTCCGTCCATTTGCTTCGTCTCCATCCATCTAATTATTGAAAAGCGAGAGGCGCAACGGGCCTACACTCTTAATTCATTCATTCTTTATGAATCATTTTTAAAATCGAGTGAGTGCCTGAGCCCTTGAATGCGATGAGTGAAAAGGCAACCGGCCGACGGCATCGACGTGACGGGCTCGCGCCTGGGCTCCAGCCGCCTTGCTGCGCGGCGCGGCGCCGATGCGCGCTTTCCTGTTCGATGACAAAGCCTGATTGCATAGACGCATGCTAGGGGCAGCGATGAATTACCGATAATCAAAGTTTGTTACCGTCTCGATTCACTTTCGTTTATGGACCGGCCGAGCACGGCTCGGAGCCCACGGCGCAACACGTTGCGGGATTGCCGGTTTCTCGCCAACTCAAGTCAGGTCGCTCCTGCCGGGTGTTATCCCTAATGCGCGCAAAGTGCGCTTCGTCGGCAAAAGGGGCGGACGCATAGGGTCTTTGCTAAGTTAGGAAAACCTGAAGTTTGTTACGATGACGATCCAGTTTTGCTTATGGACCCGCTTCGGCCATGACTATCAGAAATGCAACGCTTCGGCAGCTGAAGGTCTTCGAAACGGTTGCCCGCCTCCTGAGCTTTTCACGTGCCGCAGAGGAGCTTCATCTGACGCAGCCGGCGGTCTCCACGCAGGTTGCTCAACTCGAAGAGCACGCGGGGTTGCCTCTTTTCGAACAGCTTGGGAAAAAAATCTACCTGACGCCGGCCGGCACCGAAATGCTGCAGTTCAGCCGCACGATCCTTCAGCAATTCCAGCAGGAGGACGAAGCGATGAGCCAGCTCAAGGGTATCTCCGGCGGTACGCTCAATGTCGCCGTCATCAGCGCGGGCGATTATTTCTTTCCACGTTTGCTCGCCGAGTTCACACGCCGCTATTCCGGGGTGACATTCAATCTCGCGGTCCACAACCGCGAGGAATTGCTTCAGCAGTTATCGACGAATCAGACCGATTTAGCGGTCATGGTCCGCCCGCCGGTCAATATGGACGTCACGACCGAGCCGTTCGCGCCCCATCCCTATGTCATCGTCGCGGCACCGACGCATCCGCTCGCGTCGAAACGCTTCATCACCATGGCACAACTGGCCGACGAGCCGTTCATTGTGCGCGAGCGCGGCTCGGACACCTGGAATTCGATGCAGGAGGGACTCGCCGGCCGGCTCGAGCACCCGAAAGTGGCCATGGAGATCAAGAGCACCGAGACGATCAAGCAAGCCGTGATCGCGGGTATGGGCATCGCTTTTCTGTCGGCTCACACGATCAGTCTCGAGTTGCAAGTCGGCAATCTCGTCGTGCTCGACGTCGAGGGCTTCCCCGTCATGCTCAACTGGTATGTCGTGCACCGCAAGAACAAACGCCTGCCTCCCGTTGCGGAAGCCTTCAAGCGTTTCCTGATCGACGAAGGCGCGGCGTTGCTCGAGCAGATTACCCGGGTTGGCGCGCTGACCGCGAAGCACGCCTGAACCCGGGCCGCGCGATCAGTCGAGAAAATCGCAATGCGCGTCGACGTAATCGGCCAAATCGAGTGAATGTTGACGGACGAGTCGCTCCGCCAGCTCGGTATCGCGTTTTTCGAGCGCTTCGATGATGCGCAGATGGTCGACGATCGAGCGAGCGGCACGGTCGCTTTGCGAAATCGTCATTCGCCGGATCGCCCGGACGTGCACGAAGATGTTCTTGATCGTTTCGAGGATGATCTGCGATTTCGACAGTTCGACGATCGCCTGATGGAACGCGATGTTCGCATCCGAATACTCTTCGATATGCTCGGCGGGAGTCGTATCGCGGAAGTTGTCGAACATGCGGCGCAAGCGGGCGATTTCCTCGTCCGTCGCGTGCAGCGTCGCCTGGCGCGCCGCCATGCTCTCGAGTGCGGCCCACATCTGGATCATTTCGACGATCTCGCGCCGGCTCTTTCGCACGATGTAAATCCCGCGGCGCGGAACCGTGCGTAAAAAACCCTCCTGTTCGAGCAGCGTCATCGCTTCCCGAATCGGCGTTCGGCTCACGCCGAGCGTTTCGCTCAGCATGCGCTCATCGAGCCGCACGGGCTCCCGCGTCGCGTAGATATCGGCGTCCGCAATCGCCTTGCGCAGCATCGCATAAGCCTGATCGCGCAAGCTGACGCTCGCGCCGATCGATTTCAGCGAAAGCGTGAGCGGCGAAGCGGTAGTTTTAGTTAGCAGTTCTGACGACATTCAGTGCCTCACGAGTCCGCCCCGGGCGTGCCCCAGCGTGCACGCCGGCGCCCTCCACTTCGCCCAGGCCGACGAAACGCCCGTGTTTGGCCGCGAGATCCGCGACCGATGCGGGCAGCCATTGCGAAATCAAGTAGGTAGCGAGGCTGCCAAGACCGACGGCCGCGAGCGAAAGCAACGACAAGTTCGGAAGTTCCACCAGTTCCATTTCCCACTCCAGGAGAAGTTTGATCAGATGGTAGCCATGGTAATGCTGCGACGCGGCAGCCGTCAATATTTTGTATGTGATATTTCACGGAATCGCCGCGATCCGTTGTTTCAGCGACACGCGTACGTGGAGGAGCCCCACGCACGCGGAGTAGCGGGCGACGCACGACCGACAGGATACCGCGCCGCACGGATGTCAGCGGGTAATCGCTTGGACCAAAAGGGGAATCAGGCGGACTTCGGGATGCGGACACCGTCGCCGCAGGCGCGGCAACGGTGTGCGGGAGAGAAAAAAGGCTGGCGGGAATCGGCCGGGAAGCAGTTCCCCCTACGATGCCTTACGCCGCGCGAGCCCCTTGCGTGACGCCGGGAGGCTGCGAGGCGGCCCGGGCAGCCGTCTGCGCAAGCGCGTGCTGCGCCGTTTGCTCCCGGAGCTTGATCAACGCGAGAACGGTGTCGATGATCGGGGTCGCCTGGCCAACGAGGCGGCCCATCTCCTGCACGACGGTCAGCAACGGATCGATTTCCATCGGACGACCGGACTCGAGATCCTGAAGCATCGAAGTCTTGTGCGCCCCAACGGCGCCCGCACCGTCGATGCGCCGCTCCACATCGACGCGGAAATGCACCCCGAAGCGATCCGCAATCGACTTTGCCTCGAGCATCATCGTTCGGGACACGGCACGCGTGCCGGGGTTGCTCGTGATGACGTCGAGCGTCGCATGCGTCAATGCGCTGATCGGGTTGAAGCAGAGATTGCCCCAGAGCTTGAGCCAGATTTCATCGCGGATGTCGTCACGGATCGGCGCATCGAAGCCGGCCGCCACCATCATTTCCTGCAACGCGAGGATACGCTCGGTTTTCTCGCCGCTCGGCTCGCCTATCGGAAACTTCTTGCCGTAGACATGGCGTACGACACCGGGCTCGACGATCTCCGCAGCCGGATACAGCACACAGCCGATCGCGCGTTCGGGCCCGAGGCGTTTCCATTGCGTGCCGCCCGGATCCACGCTGTCGAGCATGGTGCCGGCGAATACGCCCCCATGGCGATAGAAGTACCAATACGGGATGCCGTTGATGGCCGTCACGATCGCGGTATTCGGGCCCAGCAACGGCTGCATTGCGTCGACGACGCCGGCCACGGAATGCGCCTTGAGTGCGACGATGACGTAGTCCTGCTCGCCAAGCTCGCGCGGATCGGACGTGCACCGCACGTTGACCACACGCTCGCCCTCTTCCGTTTGAAGCCGGACGCCATTCTTCTGCATGGCCGCGAGATGAGGGCCGCGCGCGATGAAGCTCACATCGGCACCGGCCAGCGCAAGCTGTGCGCCCATGTAAGCGCCGATCGCGCCGGCGCCATATACACAGATCTTCATATGGGTTCCCTAAAGTGAAGTCACGAAAGCGGTGGCGCGCGGCTCGAGTTCGGCGCGGCGCAGCGAAAGCGCCTCGCGAACGATCTCGCGCATCGTGGACGCACTGGCCTCGTCGAGCGCGCTCAGTAGGACGCGTCGCATGCGCGGCTCCCAAAAGGAGCGGATATGCTCGGCGATGCCGGCGAGGGCCTCGTCGCGATCGGGCATCGACTCGAAGAACTCGCCGATGCGGTTGGCCATCTCGATCAGGTGGTGCTCGTTCATCGTCGGTCTCTCACTGTGCTCATTTGCCCGTGCCCGCATGGGCCGCGCCGCGCTCGCGCTCGTTGAGCAGCGTGAGCTGCTCGTCGGTAAAGCGCGAGTACGCCTGCTGCCACGCCGAAGGCTGCTGCACCGGCATCACCTGCACCGCCGTCACCTTGTACTCGGGGCAGTTGGTCGCCCAGTCCGAGCTGTCCGTGGTGATCACGTTCGCCCCCGACTCGGGGAAGTGGAACGTCGTGTAGACCACCCCGGGCTGCATGCGCTCGGTCACCAGCGCGCGCAGCACGGTCGTGCCCGCGCGCGATTCGATGCCCACCCAGTCGCCCGTCTTCACGCCGCGCTCCTCGGCATCGTGCGGATGCAGCTCGAGCCGGTCCTCGTCGTGCCAGCGCACGTTCTCCGTGCGCCGCGTCTGCGCCCCCACGTTGTACTGCGACAGAATCCGCCCCGTCGTCAACAGCAGCGGGAAGCGCCGCGTCACCTTCTCGTCGGACGCCACGAACTTCGTGATCACGAACTTGCCCTTGCCCCGCACGAACTCGTCCACGTGCATCGTCGGCGTGCCCTCGGGCGCCTGCGCGTTGCACGGCCACTGCACGCTGCCCAGCTCGTCGATCAGCGCATACGAGACCCCCTCGAACGTCGGCGTGAGCCGCGCGATCTCGTCCATGATCTCGCCCGGATGCGCGTAGTCCATCTCGTAGCCCAGCGCCTTCGACAGCTTGAGCGTCACCTCCCAGTCCGCGAAGCCCGCCATCGGCGGCATCACGCGCCGCACCCGCGAGATGCGCCGCTCCGCGTTCGTGAACGTGCCGTCCTTCTCCAGGAACGACGAGCCCGGCAGGAACACGTGCGCATACTTGGCCGTCTCGTTCAGGAAGATGTCCTGCACCACGATGCACTCCATCGCCGAGAGCGCCGCGGCCACATGCTGCGTGTCCGGGTCCGACTGCACGATGTCCTCGCCCTGGCAGTACAGCCCCAGGAACGTGCCGTCCAGCGCCGCATCGAACATGTTCGGAATGCGCAGCCCCGGCTCCGCTTGCAGCGCCACGTGCCAGGCCGCCTCGAACTGCGTGCGCACCGCGTCGCCGCCCACGTGCCGGTAGCCCGGCAGCTCGTGCGGAAACGAGCCCATGTCGCACGAGCCTTGCACATTGTTCTGCCCGCGCAGCGGATTCACGCCCACGCCCTCGCGCCCGACGTTGCCCGTGGCCATCGCCAGGTTCGCGATGCCCATCACCATCGTCGAGCCCTGCGCATGCTCGGTCACCCCGAGCCCGTAGTAGATCGCCGCGTTGCCGCCCGTCGCGTACAGGCGGGCGGCCGCGCGCACATCGGCGGCCGGCACGCCCGTGACCGCCTCGGTGGCCTCGGGCGAGTTCTCCTCGCGCGCCACGAACTCGCGCCACTGCGCAAACGACACCGGCTCGCAGCGCTCGGCCACGAACGCCTCGGCCACCAGGTTTTCCGTGACCACCACGTGCGCCAGCGCATTGATCAGCGCCACGTTCGTGCCCGGGCGCAGCGGCAAGTGGTAATCGGCCTTCAGGTGCGGGCCGTCCACCAGATCGATGCGCCGCGGATCGGCCACGATCAGCTTGGCGCCCTCGCGCACGCGCCGCTTCAAGCGCGAGGCGAACACCGGATGCCCGTCCGTCGGGTTCGCCCCGATCACCACGATCACGTCCGAGTGCGCCACCGAGGCAAACGTCTGCGTGCCCGCCGATTCGCCCAGCGTCGTCTTCAGCCCGTAGCCCGTGGGCGAATGGCACACCCGCGCGCACGTGTCCACGTTGTTGTTGCCGAACGCCGCGCGCACGAGCTTTTGCACGAGATACGTCTCCTCGTTCGTGCAGCGCGACGAGGTGATCCCGCCGATCGAATCGCGCCCGTACTTGGCCTGGATGCGCTTGAACTCCGAGGCCGCATACGCGATCGCCTCGTCCCAGCTCACCTCGCGCCACGGGTCCGTGATCTTCGCGCGGATCATCGGCTTGGTGATGCGGTCCTTGTGCGTCGCGTAGCCCCACGCAAAGCGCCCCTTCACGCAGGCGTGGCCCTCGTTGGCCTGCCCGTTGCGGTACGGCACCATGCGCACCACCTGGCTGCCCTTCATCTCCGCCTTGAACGCGCAGCCCACACCGCAGTACGCGCACGTCGTCACCACCGAATGCTCCGCCTGACCGAGCACCGTGACGGACTTTTCCATCAAGGTGGCCGTCGGGCACGCCGCCACGCACGCGCCGCACGAGACGCACTCCGAGTCCATGAACGGCACGTTCTCGCTGGCCGCCACGCGCGAATCGAACCCGCGCGCGGCGATCGTCAGCGCGAACGTGCCCTGCGTCTCCTCGCACGCGCGCACGCAGCGATTGCACACGATGCACTTGGACGGATCGTAGGTGAAGTACGGGTTCGATTCGTCCTTTTGGTCCTTGAGGTGATTGGCCCCGTCAAAGCCATAGCGCACCTCGCGCAAGCCCACCACGCCCGCCATGTCCTGCAGCTCGCAGTTGCCGTTGGCCGGACACGTCAGACAATCGAGCGGATGGTCCGAGATGTACAGCTCCATCACGTTGCGCCGCAAATCCTGCAGCCGCGGCGTTTGCGTGGCCACGCGCATGCCCGCTTCGACCGGCGTCGTGCACGAGGCCGGATAACCGCGCCGGCCTTCGATCTCCACCAGGCACAGCCGGCACGAGCCGAACGGCTCCAGCGAATCGGTCGCACACAGCTTGGGCACGTTCACGCCCGCTTCGATCGCCGCGCGCATCACCGAGGTGCCCGCGGCCACCGTCACCTCGCGATCGTCGATCGTGAGCGTCACGTCCGTGTCGGCGTGCCGGCGCGGCGTGCCGTAGTCGATGTCATCGAGCGGGTTCAGGTTCTGCGCGGCGCTCTTGCAGGCGCAATTGCCTGAGCCGCAACCACCGGTCTTCGGGGAAACAAGTGCGTCGGACATGAATCAGTACTCCTGAGGTTTGCGTGCGCGCCAGCGGCTCAAGCCGCGGCCGCTTTGGGCTCGGCACGCAGACCGAAATCTTCCGGGAAATGATCGAGCGCGGAGCGCACCGGATACGGCGTCATGCCGCCCATCGCGCACAGCGAGCCCGACACCATCGTGTCGCACAGATCGCGCAGCAGTTGCACCTGCTTGTCCGAGGTGTCGCCATTGCGCATGCGCTGGATCACCTCGACGCCGCGCGTGGAGCCGATACGGCACGGCGTGCACTTGCCGCACGACTCGATCGCACAGAAGTGCATCGCGTATTGCGCCAGCTCCGCCAGGTTCGACGTGTCGTCGTGCACCACCAGCCCGCCGTGGCCCACCACCGCGCCCACGGCCGCATACGCTTCGTAGTCCAGCGGAATGTCCCACTGGCTCTCCGGCAAGTACGTGCCCAGCGGCCCGCCCACTTGCACCGCCCGCGCGGGCCGCCCGCTGGCCGTGCCGCCGCCGTACTCCTCGAGCAGCTCGCGCAGCGTCACGCCGAAGGCCAGCTCCACGAGCCCGCCGCGCAAGATGTTGCCCGCCAGCTGAAACGGCAGCGTGCCGCGCGAGCGGCCCATGCCGAAGTCGCGGTAGTACGCCGCGCCGCGCGCGAAGATCACCGGCACCGTGGCCAGCGTGATGACGTTGTTGATCACCGTGGGCTGGCCATACAGGCCCGCGAGCGCCGGCACCGGCGGCTTGGCCCGCACGATGCCGCGCTTGCCCTCGAGCGACTCGAGCAGCGCCGTTTCCTCGCCGCACACGTACGAGCCCGCGCCCTTGGCCACCTCCAGCTCGAACGCGCGGCCCGAGCCGAGCACGCTCGCGCCGAGCCAGCCTGCCTCGCGCGCGCGTTCGATCGCCGCGTTCAGCATGGCGATCGCATGCGGGTATTCGCTGCGCACGTAGATGTAGCCGCGCGTGGCGCCCGTGACCACGCCCGCGATGATCATGCCTTCGATCAGCCCGTACGGATCGCCCTCCATCGACAAGCGGTCCGAGAACGTGCCGGAGTCGCCCTCGTCGGCATTGCACACGATGTACTTCTGGGCGGCCTGGGCCGCGCGCACCGTGCGCCATTTGATGCCGGCCGGAAACGCCGCGCCGCCGCGCCCGCGCAGGCCCGATTCGATCAGCGCCTCGACGGCCGCGTCGCCGTCCATCGCCAGCGCCGCTTTGAGGCCCACGAGGCCTTCGTGGGCCAGGTAATCGTCGATCGACAGCGGATCGGTGAGCCCCAGGCGCGCGAACGTGAGCCGCTGCTGGCGCTTCAGATACGGAATCTCCTCGACGAGGCCCACCGCCCGCGCGTGCGTGCCGCCGCCATCGAGCCAGCCCGCGTCGAACAGCGCGGCGACATCGGCCGCCTCGACGTTGCCGTAGCCCACGCGGCCCGCGCTCGTTTGCACTTCCACGAGCGGCTCGAGCCACAAGAGCCCGCGCGAGCCGTTGCGCACGAGCTCGATGGCCACGCCGCGCCGCGCGGCTTCGGCCTCGATCGCCGCGGCCAGTGCATCGGCGCCCAGCGCGAGCGCCGACGAATCGCGCGGCACGAAGATGCGCACCGCCGACAGGGGTGTCCCGGCCTGCAAATTCATACGGACTCCTTATGAGCGGGTGCGATGCCGGCCTGCGTGCAGGCCGCCTCGAACAGCGCATCGAATTTGGCCGGCGTCACCTTCGCGTGCAGCGTGCCGTTGATCGTCATGGCCGGCGACAGCGCGCATTGGCCCAGGCAGTAGACCGATTCGAGTTCGACCGGCGCGCCTTCGGCAGGGTGGCCGTTATTCGTGCCGTCGGCATGCTTGGCATCGAAGCGGCAACCGGTGCGTGCTTCGATATGCGCGGCCAGCGCTTCGGTGCCCATGCTGCGGCACGATTCGGCCCGGCACAGTGCCACGCCCACGCGCGGCGGCGCGCTCGTGCGGAAATGGTGGTAGTACGTCAGCACGCCATGCACTTCGGCGCGCGAGAGGTTCATCGCCCGCGCCAGCGGCGTCACCACTTCGGGCGGGATGAAACCGGCTTCGTCCTGTATCGCGTGCAGCACCGCGAGGAGCGAACGCCCTTCGCAGCAGTGCCGCGCGATCAATCGATCGGCGTCGAACACGCGTGTCTCCTTCAAGCGGTACGTTTTGTTGGAGTGCCAGGGCGGGCTGCCCGAGCGTGGCACTTCGTCAGCTAGCTTCTGATTCCTGCAGCTCACGCATTGCAGGCCGCTTGCATGGACAAATAGTGCGGGAGTCGATCTATTAGGAAAAGTTAAAGTTTTTTATCGTCAACATTGATGATGATGAATGGGTCGGCAGGGACGCCCAAAGCTGCTCCGTCATGCAGCGATGCCCTCTGGCGTTCGCATTTGGCGGTAGAGCCCCCAGATCAAATCGAGTTGGCTGATCGCCCCGACGAGCCGGCCGCCGCCGTCGAGCACGCCCACGCGATCGCACGCGTGATCCTTGAAGTGCGGCGCCAATTCGCTGATCGGTGTATCGGTGCGGACGGTACAGTCATAGTGACTCGGGTTCGGCACCCTGGGCGAATGCGGCAGGGCGGACATGATGTCCGCGCAGGTGAGTTCCCCGCACCCGCGGGAAAGGGCGAAGCGGTCTCCGTCGCCGTGCAGTAACGCTTCAATTCCGGGCGAATGGCGGTGCGCACTCGCGCCCGGCATCGAGGCATCCTCGGCCCCGCCGCGCCGCTGAGCGACCGACGACAGACGTTGCCAGAGGCTCGCCCAGCGTCCGGCCGCCGCATGGCTGGCGTCGCCGCTGAACGAGCGCGGATAGCGGTGCCCCATCGTCAGGTGAAACGCGAGCGCGGCGCTCAGGAGTGCCGCCGATTGCAGTGCGATCGGCACCAGGACGAAGCCATAACCGAGCTCGTGAACCGCGGGGCCGCCGAGTACGGCAGTCAGGGCAACGGCGCCTGAAGGCGGATGTACGCAGCGAAATGCCAGCATGACACTGATGGCCAAGGCCACCGCCGTTGCGGCCGCAACGATCGGCGTGCCGATCAACTTCGCACATACCACGCCAACGATCGCCGCGCAGATATTGCCGCCCATGATCGACCACGGTTGGGCAAGCGGGCTTTCCGGCACGGCGAACAGCAATACCGCCGACGCGCCCATCGGCGCAACGAGCAACGGTGTTTCCATGTCCATACCGAGGACGGCATGCGCCGCCCAGCCCGTAAAGGCGATGCCGAACAACGCACCCAGACACGACCGAATGCGCTTACCTTGCCCGTCTCCGTTTTTCATCCGTATCGCTCGCTATCGACACAATATTTCGGGGCATCTCATGCACCAATGTGTGGCGAGAATACGGGCGGACGCACCAAACCCGACAGTCAATATTTCTTTGGATATCGATAACACTTTGGTTATCGTGGGCGAAGCCCTCGGCGAGGCAAAATCGTCGCATTCAGGGCCTGGTCGATTGCGGGTTCGTGCGTCGCACGACGAACCATGACTTCGCATTGGTGCATCCGGCCCATTCGCTGCCGCGCGATCATGGAGCTTCATCTCACTCGACGGCAACATCCACGAGCCCATGCCCCACGTGCTTCCCAAAGCTGCCTTGGTCGCGCTCCTTGCAACGTCGGCTTCGCTCGCACCGGCGCAGCCCGTCTCCGCTGCCGGTATGCAGCCCGTCGACTGGTACACGAACGCCGTTACCGCGGACCAGGTTCGCAGCCGCGAGGATGCCGACCGGGATTACTACAACCGCCAGTACTACGACCGGCAATACGAGAACCAGCGTTATAACAACCAGCTTTACAACCGTCAGTACTACAACAGGCAGTACTACAACCGCCAGTACTACAATCGGGAGTACTACAGGAACCACCGATAAGCGCCGCTGCCGCCGGCCGCCGCTCAACCGGTATCGCCGCCGGCAACGGGCAAAACGGTGCCGGTGATATAGCTGGCCTCATCCGAAGCCAGAAACAGAATCGGCGCGACCTGTTCTTCTATCGTGCCGTAGCGCTTGAGAAACGTGGATTCGTTGACCTGCCGCACGGCCTCGCTCATCCAGATGCGTTCCTGCGCACTATCGCCTTCCGGATTGCGGGCGACGCGCCGCGCGGGTGCCTCGGTCCCGCCGGGCGCCGTCGCCACCACCCGTATGTCGTGCTCCGCATATTCCATTGCCAGTGACTGAGTCAGCGCATTGACGCCGCCCTTCGCGGCCGAATACGGCACGCGTCGAATGCCACGCGTCGCATTCGACGAAACGTTGACGATGGTGCCTCGACCGCGCCGAAGCAGATGCGGCAACACTGCATGGCACGCGTACAGTGTGGGCATCAACGAACGACGGATTTCCGCATCGATCTGCGCCGGCTCGAACTGCGCAAACGGACGCATGCGGATGGCCCCGCCCACACCGTTGACGAGCACGTCGATCCCGCCGAACCGTTGCGCCGCAAACGCCATCGCCGCTCGAGCGCCCTCGTAGGTCTCCAGATCCGCGACGAAGCCGGCCGCGCTCGCCTCGGGCGCTTGCGCAGCGACTTCCGCAACGAAATCGGCGCGATCGACCAGGACGACTTTGCCGCCTTCGGCAGCCACACGCAGCGCGACACCCCGACCGATACCCTGCGCCGCGCCCGTCACGACCACCACTTTGCCTGCGAATCGCTGCATGGTCATACTGCCCTCGCGCTCGCGTTGGGCGTGAACTTCTCGTAATGGAAGCTGCTGGGCCTCACGCCGTTATCGTCGAAGTGCTTGCGTACCGCGTCGACCATCGGCGGCGGCCCGCATAGATAGACGTCGACGTCGCCGCCGTTGAGCGCGTCGGCCGGAATGTGTTGCGTCACCCATCCCTTGCGCGGATGGCTCGACACCGCATCGGCCACCACGGTCGCATAGCTGAAATGCGGCAGTCTTGCCGTGTACGCCTCGATCGCGTCCACCTTCACCAGATCGAGATCCCGCGTGACCCCGTAGACCATATGTACCTTGCGCTGTGAATCGCCGCGCGCCAGCACCTCCAGCATCGAGAGAAACGGTGCGAGGCCCGTGCCGCCGGCAAGGAAGAGCAGCGGCCGCTGCGGCTCCCGCAGATAAAAGCTGCCGAACGGCCCGATCAGATCCAGTCTGTCGCCCGCCCGTGCGGATTCGAGCCACGTGCTCATCACTCCACCGGGAATCTTTTTGATCAAAAAGCTGATCGTCGATTGGCCCGGAGCCGACGAGAATGAATAGGAACGGTTCTGCCCACTACCCGGCACGTCGATATTGACGTACTGCCCCGGGAGAAACACTGGCGCGCTCACGCCCGCATCGAGTTCCAGTACGACCGCGGCATCGTTGTGAGGCTCGACCTTCGCCACGGTCGCGGTGAACCGGCTCTGCTCGGTCTTGCATCCCGAGGAAGACGCGGGCACCGCGATCACACAATCGCTCTCGGGCACCATCTGGCAAGCCAGCACGAGCCCATTGCGCTTTTCGTCCTCGCTCAACGCGTCTTCGATGTAGTCGTCACCGAGGTCGTAACGGCCGCTTTCAGCGCGGCATTTACAGGTGCCGCATACCCCGTCCGCGCAGTCCATCGGCAGATTGATCTTCGCGCGAAAGGCGGCATCGAGGACTTTCTCGCCGGCCTTGCATTCGATGAAGCGCGTTACGCCGTCTTCGAAGTTAAGCGCAATGTTATAGCTTGACATGGAACCTCCTTCACTCCCATGTTGTTCGCCAGGCTCTGAATCTCAGACGTGATAGACGTCGAGCACCTGACGGATATAGTCGTTCTTCAATACGATCTTCTTGGACGAGATCAACAGTTGCCCGTCGACCTGTCTCAACGTGACGAACATCGTGCCGAAGAACTGATCGGTGACCTTATAGCGATGGCTGAGCGTGTGAAAGTTGTAGCGCACGTCCAATTCATCGCCGCGCTCGGCCAGCACTTCCACGTTGGCAACGTAATGGCTGGTCCGCGGTTCGGGTGTCGACGCACCGCTGCGCTCGGTCTTGATGCGGAACACGCGGTCTTCCAGACCGCCGCGGTTCCCGTAATACATCAACGAAATCTGACGCTCGGGGTCGTCCGTGATCTGATCGTCATCGTCCCATGCCGGCATCCAGTAGGTCACGTCGCCGGTATAGCAAGCGAGCCACTCGTCCCACTGGCGGTCGTCGAGCAAGCGCGCCTCGCGGTAAAGCACGTCGCAGACGGTACGGTAGTCGAAGCTCATACCGATGCCTCCTCTCGTTCCTTGTTCGATGCATCGCGCATGACCCGCACCCAGTATTCGTGCTGACAGACAAAGAGCCCCTCGTCTTCGCTGCGCTCGCCCGAGATACGCGGCATCAATCCCATCTTCTTCGCGTTTTCGTCGGGGCCTTCCACCCACAACGGCGCGCCGCGCGAAAGGTCGTTCCATTTCGCAGTTGTACCCGCATAAGCTGTCTGGCAGGCACGAAACTCTTCGAGATCGTCGGCGGTGCCCATGCCGGTGACGTTGAAGAAATCCTCGTACTGGCGAATGCGCGTTGCGCGATCGGTCGAGTCCTCGCCCTTCGGTGCGAAGCAGAAGATCGTGACCTCGGTCTTGTCCACGCTGATTGGCCGGACCACACGGATCTGCGTACTGAACTGATCCATCAGGAAAACGTTCGGATACAGGCAGAGATTTCTCGTCTGATTGACGATGAACTCGGCCTTCGCTTCGCCGACGCGCGCCTTGATCTCGTCGCGGTGCCGATAGACGGGGCGTACCTCCGGATTCATCGTTCTGGTCCACAGCAGAATATGGCCATGGTCGAACCCGTACACACCTGCAATGGATTTGCACCAGCTGTTTGCATCGACGGCCTGCGTGCCACCCTCCTTGCGCCGCCCCATCGTCGCCGCGTAATTCCAGTGCACGGTGCTGACGTGATAGCCGTCGCAACCGTTCTCCATCTGCATCTTCCAGTTGCCTTCGTAGATGTAGGACGAATTGCCGCGCAAGACCTCCAAACCGTTCGGCGCCTGATCGACGATCTGATCGATGATGACCGTGGCCGCTCCGAGGTAATCCGCGAGTGGCTGAACGTCCGCGTTGAGGCTGCCGAACAGAAAACCGCGATAGCTCTCGAGCCGCGCCACCTTTTTCAGGTCGTGGGATCCTGCGGTGTTGAACTGCGGCGGATATTGCGTGGTCTTCTCATCCTTCACCTTCAGCAGCTTGCCTGTGTTCGAGAAAGTCCAACCGTGAAACGGACAGGTAAAGCTGCCCTTGTTGCCGTGCTTGCGCCGGCACAGCATTGCACCCTTGTGTGCGCACGCGTTGATGACTGCGTTCAGCTCGCCATTCTTGTCGCGTGTGATGACGATGGGCTGTCGGCCCATCCAGGTGGTGTAGTAATCGTTGCTGTTCGGGATCTGGCTTTCATGAGCCAGATAGACCCAGTTGTTTTCGAAGATATGCTTCATCTCCAGTTCGAACAAACCGGCGTGGGTGAAGATATCGCGGCGGCAGCGGAAAATGCCGGCCTGCTTGTCGTCCTGTACGGCGGTGGACAGCAGGCAATCGAGTTCGTTGGCGGTATCGACGATGGCGGACATATTGGCTCTCCCTGCGTTCACGCCGTGGCCGCGGCCCGCGGGCGTTGGACGATCTGATTGTCCTTGCCGCTCACCAGCGGGGTGAGCACGAAATCGAACTCGATTTCCTTGTATGGGTCGGCCTTCAGCCCCAACGCGAGCCCGCCTGTTCTTTCGACGACGTGAGGAATCAACTCCTCGCGCGTGGCATAGGCGAAGTCGTCCCAGATCAGCGGGTCGCCCTCGATGTTGAACTGCGTCGTCAATTTGCGGCAGTGCTCCGAGGTCACGAAAAAGTGCACATGGGCCGGACGGTTACCGTGCCGTGCCAACGCATTCAACAACTGCTGCGTCGCACCGTGCGGCGGACAGCCGTAGCCCACCGGCATCAGCGTGCGGATTTCGTACTTGCCGTCGGCGCCCGTTCTGACCGCGCCGCGCAGGTTGAACTCGCTTTGCTCGCCGGTCGGGTCGAAGTGAGAGTAAAAGCCCTTCGAGTTGGCGTGCCAGCATTCGACCAACGCACCTGCCACCGGCTTGCCGTCGGCGCCGCTGACCGTGCCTCGGATGACGAGCGGGCCCGCGCCCGAATCGGGATCGATGTCGATTCGGGCAACGCCATCGCGCACCGGAGCACCCGCAACATAAAGCGGGCCCTCGATCGTACGGGGTGTGCCGCCCGCGATGCCCACCGCCTTGTCCGCCGCGTCCATGCGGATGTCGAGATACTTCTCGAGGCCGATGCCCGCGGCGAGCAACGCCGCTTCGCCGTCCTGCCCGAGCTTGTTCAGATAGTTGACGCCGGCCCACACTTCGTCGGGCGTGATATCGAGGTCGTCGATGGCCTTGAACAAATCGCTGAGCAGGCGCTGGAAGATTTGCTTGAAACGGGCATCGCCGTTCTTGCCGTCCACGTTGGCCGCGGCTCGCAGCAAGTCCTGTACTTCCTTCGTATCGAACACTTTGGTGGTCATGACGGTTGTCTCCATCCAGATAGGTTTCGGGTAAGCCCGGTTTCGCACGCGCCCGCCCTTGAAAAAAACGTCAAGCGTCGCCGTCGCGAATCGACGACGGATGCCGGCACAACGGTGTCACGCAAATCTTCATGTAGGGGAAAAGCGGCAGGCCGATCAGGATGTCGTGCAGCTCGGCGTTGCTCTCGACATCGAAAACGCTGTAGTTCGCGTACTCGCCGGCGAGGCGCCAGATGTGCCGCCATTTACCGCTCGATTGCAACGTCTGCGAATACGCCTTCTCGCGGGCTTTGAGTTCGCCGGCCACATCGGCCGGCATATCGACGGGCAGACTCACGTCCATTCGTACATGAAAAAGCATGTTCAACGTCCTCTTGCCAGATGTGTGGTGTCAGGATGATTTCGTGACTTTCATCAACCCGTCGCGCGTGAAGCGCTGAATCGCGGCTTCGTCCAATTCGATGCCGAGGCCCGGACCGGTGGGCACGGTCAGTTCGTAGTCGCTGTAATCGAGCGGTTGCCGCAGGATCTCTTCGGTCAGCAACAGCGGTCCGAACAGCTCGGTTCCCCACTGCAGATTGTCGAAGCTCGCGAAGAGATGGGCCGATGCGATCGTGCTGAACGCACCTTCGAGCATCGTGCCGCCATAAAGCTCGATGCCCGCGGCATCGGCGATCGCGGCCACGCGCTGTGCCGCGAAGAGCCCACCGCATTGCTCGATCTTGATGGCGAACACATCCGCGCCATCGTGTTTGGCAATATCGAACGCGCTTTTCGGCCCCTGGACGATTTCGTCGGCCATCAGTGCGACGGGGAACCGGCGCGTGAGACGCGCCAGCGCAGCGGCGGAAGACACCGGCTGTTCGACGAGTTCGCAACCGGCGTCGGCAAGTGCAGGAATGGCGCGCGCCGCTTGCGTTTCGCTCCAGGCCATATTGACGTCGACGCGTACCGCGGCGCGCTCGCCCAGTGCCCGCTTGATTTCGGCGACGTGCTCGATGTCAGCGTCGATCGCCTGCGCACCGATCTTCAGTTTGAAGACCCTGTGCCGACGCATGTCCAGCATCTTGTGCGCTTCGTCGATGTCGCGCGCGGTGTCGCCCGATGCCAGCGTCCATGCGATCGGCAGGCGATCGCGCCGACGTCCGCCGAGCAAATCGCCCACGGATACACCGAGACGTTTGCCATGCGCGTCGAGCAGCGCCGTTTCGAGCGCGCTTTTGGCGAAATGGTTGCCTTTGACGAGCTTGCCGAGATACGCCATCAGCGCCTCGATGCGGGTCGCGTCCTTCCCGATCATCGCGGGCGCCAGATAAGCATCGATGGCCAGTTTCATCGACTCCGGGCTTTCGGGGCCATAGGCCATTCCGGCAATGGTCGTCCCCTCCCCGATGCCCACCACGTCATCGCTGCAATAGAGCTTGACGAGCATCAGCGTCTGCCCATACATCGTGGCAACCGAGAGCTTGTGGGGGCGAATCGTCGGCAGATCGACAAGGCGGGTTTCGATGCGTTGGATCGTCGGAACAGACATGGCGGATGCGGTGCGAGTGGAGTTCATGGAGTCGTTTTATACGCCCCGCCTCTCGCCAGCGTCCAACACCTTTTTTATCGAGTTCGATACCTTTAAGATATGGAACATGCGCTGCGGGCTATTTAATTCTGTGTATTGCGGCGCAACATACCCGATCGGTATGGACAAGTTGGACCGACTTTGAGGCTGCACCATGGACCTGCGCCAGCTCCGTTATTTCATTGCCGTTGCGCGCGAGCGCAATTTCACGCGTGCCTCGGAACAACTGCATATCGCGCAGCCTCCATTGAGCCGGCAAATTCAATTGCTCGAGGAAGAGCTGGGCGTTTCACTGTTGATTCGCCATAGCCGCCCGGTGCAGATGACCGAGGCCGGCCGTCTGTTCTACGAGCAAGCGATGCAGGTGCTGGGACGTGTCGAGCAGATGCAGGCCGCGACAAGACGTGTGGGTCTCAATCAGCGCAGCGTTTTGTCGATCGGCTTTGTCGCCTCCACACTTTACGGCGGGTTGCCCACCCTGATGCGCAAGCTGCGCGAACACGCACCCGAGCTCGACATACAGGTGGTCGAACTGATGTCGGTCCAGCAGATCCAGGCGTTGAAGGAAGGCCGCATTGATATCGGCTTCGGTCGCGTGCGCCACAGCGATCCGAACGTGACGGGCATCGTGCTGCGCGAGGAGCGTCTGGCGGTGGCGCTACCGATGGGCTCACCCATGGCGCACACGTCGATGCCGCTGCCCCCCACGGAACTCGATGGACAAAAGCTGATCGTCTATCCGAAAGAGCCGCGCCCGAGCTTTGCGGACCAGGTATTGAGCACGCTGAACGGTCACGGCGTCCAGCTTGGGGAAGTGCTGGAGGTGCGCGAAATCCAGACCGCGCTGGGGCTCGTCGCAGCTGAATTCGGTATTTGCGTGATTCCCTCGTCGGCGCGACAAATGCGCCGCGACGTGCATTACCGGCTGTTGGACAGCGATCGCGCAACCTCGCCCGTCATTTTCAATCACCGCGTCAACGACAACTCGAAATACCTCGTTCTCGTCAAACAATTGATCGAGGAAATGTATGCCGAACGTCCGTCATGGCTGGATGCCCATAACCTGCCCACGACGGCGGAAGGACTGAATGACGGCAACGGCCAGGAACAGGAACACACCGTCAAGCGCAAGCGGCCACGGCGCACCGCGAAGCCCTGACGGTTACAGATCGTTCGCTTGTCTCAGCATCTGCCCGAGCGCGAGCGCTTTCGCGGAGATGCGGTCCGAAGGCGGAAAAACCGCGCGAATGTCGGCCGTCGGCGTCTGCCAACCCGGCAACAGCCGCACGAGCCTGCCCGCGTTGATGTCGGCCCCGATCGAGAAATCCGTCAGCACCGCGAAACCGCCACCCGCCAACGTTGCGGCTCGGCAGGCCGGTGCCGTATTGGCGGCGATCGCACTTCGGCAGCGGATATGCTTTTTCACGCCGTGGCTATTGACGAGGTCGAACGTCAATGGCCGCCTCAGCGCCGACGCCGCGATCAACGGCAATCCTGCGAGATCCTCGGGTTTTCGTACCGGGCCGTGCTCCGCCACGAATTCCGGCGAGGCAACGGGCCAGCATACATAACTGCCGACCCGGATCGATCGGTAACTCGAATCCGCCAGCTTTCCGAGCCGAATGGCGACATCGATGTTCTCCGCAACCAGATCGACATAGCGGTCATCGCTGAGCAGTTGAATACCGAGCTGCGGGTGGGCGCGCCGCAGCGCGACCAGAGCGGGCGCGACCACCAACGCGCCATAGTCGACAGGCGCACTGACGCGCAACGTCCCTCGTAATGCGGCGTTGTCGCTTGCGATCTCGTCGATCGCCGTCTCGGTTGCGCGAAGGATGTCGCGAGCGGCGTCGTAAAAGCGGCGGCCCGCCTCGGTGAGGTTCAGGCTGCGGGTCGTACGCGTCAACAGACTGACGCCGAGCTCGGCCTCCAGCCGCTGAACGTGCGTACTGACCATCGTCTTTGCCATGCCCAGGCGTGCCGCAGCCCCCGTCAGCGACTTGGCATTGACTACCGCCACGAAGACGACGAGGCGGTTCAAGTTCACTTCACGAAGATTCGCCATCGACGTTCGCTTTAAGTGGACAGAGAAACCGTGATTATCCATCTTATCTGGAAAAGTCGGCTGCGTTACGCTGGGCATATTCCGTCGAAGCCGACGTCAATACGAAATGGAGTGAATTCACATGTCCTCTGCGCAACCGCATCCCGAGCGGCCCATTCGGCTTTACACGACCTGGCTTTCAGGCCATGGGCACCGAGTCCGTCTCTTTCTCGAACTACTCGGTTTGCCGTACGACCCGATCGAGATCGACATGTCGGCCGGCGAAAACCGTCGCCCGGAATTTCTTGCAAAAAACCCCTTTGGGCAAGTGCCGGTGATCGAGGACGGCGAGTTCGTTCTGTTCGATTCGAACGCGATCCTCGTCTACCTCGCGAAGACCTACGGCGACGAGTCGTGGCTCCCCAGCGACCCGAAAGGCGCCGCGGCCGTGCAACGGTGGCTTTCGCTGGCTGCGGGACAGCTCGCCTACGGGCCATGCGCCGCGCGTCTGGTCACGGTGTTCGACGCGAAGCTGGATTGGGAAGCCGCAAAAGCGGTCGCCGTCAAACTATTCGATGTCATCGAAAACGAAATGGCGTCGAAGCCCTTCGCAATTGGCGATCACCGAACGATCGCCGACATCGCGGCCTATTCGTATATCGCGCATGCGCCGGAAGGCGGCGTGTCGCTCGATCCGTATCCGCATCTACGCGCCTGGCTACGCCGCATCGAGGCATTGCCAGGATTCGTTCCGATGCCAACGACGCGGGCGGGGCTGTTGGCGAACGCGGCGCCCGAGCGTTCGTGATTACCTTGGAGCCGAGCGATGACTGCAATCGATAGCGCTGCGGCGCCAGGCGGATCCGGCGGCGGGTCGCCGTTTCACGAAGGTGAGCTCGCGGCTCAAAGCCGCGCCGGCGTTCGCGAGGCAGCGGATGCTGCCGGCCGACGCGGCATCCGCGATCATATGCCCGACCAACACCGTCAGTTCTACGAGCAGTTGCCCTTCATGATCGTCGGTGGCATCGATCAGTTCGGGCAACCGTGGGCGACGATGCGAATCGGGCACCCCGGCTTCGTGTCGTCACCGGATCCTCGGACGCTTCGCCTGGCGGGAACCACCCTCCCCGGCGATCCGCTGGACGGCGCGTGGTACCCCGGTGCCTTCTTCGGCGGCCTGGGCATCGAACTGCCGACGCGCCGTCGCAATCGGATCAATGGCGTCGTTGTCGCATTGGCAGACGTTGCGTTGACCGTGAGCGTCGGTCAAAGCTTTGGAAACTGCGCCCGATTCATCCAGGCTCGCACACCTGAACGAATCGATATCGGCAACTCACCGCCGGGGCAAGCGGCCGTTCAAACGAAGGGCTCTGCACTTTCGGACGCGGACCGCGCGTTGCTCGAACGTGCCGACACGCTATTCATCGCGTCGGCGCATACATCACCGAACGCCGGCGCTGCGCGCGGCGTGGACGTTTCGCATCGCGGCGGAATGCCGGGCTTCGTTCGCGTCGAGAGCCCCGTGACGTTCTGCATTCCGGACTATGCCGGCAATCGACTTTTGAACACGATCGGCAATCTGACAGCTTCGCCGCTCGCGGGACTGCTCGTTCCCGACTTCGAATCCGGCGATTTGCTCTATATCGCGGCTGAAGCCGAGATCGTTTGGGAAGGCGCGGTGCTGAACGAATTCGAGGGCGCGCAGCGAGTCATCCGCTTTCACGTGAGAGAAACGAGGCGCAGCCTCGGCGTGCTGCCGTTTCGCTGGACGCCTCCGCAGTACGCACCGCAATTCGGTACTGCCACGGCTGGCACGGCCAATCGCGTTCAGCCGGTCAGACCGACGACATGACACGCACGATTTCCTTCCAAAGAAAGTTTCCGGCGGGAGGAAGACGGCGACCAGCGCGCATCACGATGAACCGGTCCAACGAACGCGCGATCGGATGATCGATCGGAATCGCGCGGACCTCGCCGTTGGCGATCGGTCTGGCGGCTGCCCGCCGTGTCATGAACGCGATGGCCAGCCCCTCGGCGGCCATCGTCAATGCGGTCACGAACCGATCGCATTTGAACCGAGGTACGAGCATCGGGCGGATATCGTGGAAGATCGCATCGATGTACCGCTGTACGGCGAAGGTATCCGGCATGAAAACGAGGTTTTCGTCCACCAGTTGAGCGGGCGAGACAGTCCCGAGGCCGGCTAGCGGGTGGGTGGGAGAGACGATCGCGCATAACGGTTCGCTTTGCAGCCGCCGCATCACGAGCGAAGGGTCCTTCTCTATTCCGGCCATCAAGCAGATATCGACCTCGTCGTCCCGAACCATGCGCAGCATGTCGGGCAAGATCGGACTGCATAGTTCCACCGTGATCTGCGGGAATTGCGCGTTGAACCGCTTGAGCACGCCCGCCACGAAATCATTGACGAACCCTTCGGCGATGCCGAGCGTCAGACGGCCGCGGCGCAATTCCCGATACTCCTCGAGCTGCGATCTGAAACGGCGCGCATTACGCTCGCATTCGCGAAAGTAGTCGACTACCGCATGCCCCGCTTCGGTCAACGTCACTGCGCGCCCCTTGCGCGATACCAGGGCGAGCTGCAACTCGCGCTGCATCGAAGCGATCTGCCGGCTGATCGTCAATACGTTCACGTCCAGCGATTCCGCCGCCCCCCGCATTGTCCCGTGGACATCGATCGCCTCGAGATAGGACATCGTCCGGTCGCTGATGGCGGGTTCGAGAGCGCCCATCGCAGGATCCTCCGTTGCATCGAATGCAACAGTTTCGCACGTCTGAGCGCATGGATCGCTTTTATTGCCTTGGGATAATGCCGGCTGGGGCACGACAAGACCGAACGCGCACAGCGACGCGGGTCGCGTGCCGGCGTGCCCGGGTGCAGGTGCCTAAGAGCGAGGAGAACGACCGATGCGTGAAACGCAACCATCCCGATACTGTGAGCTGGCCGACCTCGCCGATGCGAGACCGCAACTCGACGAAATCCGCCATCACATTCACCGGCATCCCGAGCTGACGTACGAGGAAGCGGCAACGTCGCGCCTTGTCGCCGAAAAGCTCGAAGCGTGGGGCTACGTCGTGACGCGCAATGTCGGCGGACACGGCGTCGTGGCATCGCTGAGTGCGGGAAGCAGCCCGCGTACCGTGGGCGTGCGCGCCGACATGGATGCGTTGCCGATTAAGGAACTGACTGGCCTGCCCTATGCAAGCATCCACGACGGCAAGATGCACGCCTGCGGTCACGACGGTCATACGACGGTGCTGCTCGGCGCCGCGCAGCAGCTTGCGAAGACGCGCAACTTCGACGGCACCGTGCACTTGATCTTTCAGCCGGCCGAAGAGGCCGGCTCCGACAGCGGCGCGCAACGCATGATTGCCGATGGACTGTTCGAGCGGTTTCCTTGCGAAGCGATCTTCGGTCTGCACAATCATCCCGGCGTGCCGGCGGGCACGTTCGGTTTGCGCACCGGCCCGCTGATGGCCGCGTGCGACACGGTCAAGGTGCGCATCGTCGGGCGTGGGGGACACGCGGCTCGGCCGCACCTCGCAATCGACCCGGTGGTGGTCGGCAGCAGCATCGTCATGGCGTTGCAATCGATCGTGTCGCGCAACGTCGATCCGACCGAGGCCGCCGTCATCACAGTCGGATCGTTCCGCTCAGGCCATGCGCCGAACGTGATTCCCGAAGATGCCGTGCTGGAAATGAGCGTGCGCTCGTTCTCGCCGACGGTGCGCGAAACGTTGGAGGAACGGATCCGGGGGCTGATCGCCTCTCAGGCGCAGGCTTACGGCGCGACGGCCGAGATCGACTTCATTCGCGGCTACCCCGTGCTGATCAACAGCGAGAACGAAACGGTATTCGCCCGCCGGATCGCGGAGGAACTCGTCGGTCCGGAACACGTGATTTTCCCGTTTCCGGCCATCGCCGGCAGCGAAGACTTCGCCTACTACCTGCACAAAGTCCCCGGCTGCTTCATCCGCCTCGGCAACGGCGAAGGCCGCCCGATGCTGCACAACGCGCACTACGACTTCAACGATGACAATCTCACGATCGGCGCAGCCTTCTGGACGCGTCTCGTCGAGCGCTTCCTGAGCAAGGACCGGGCATGAACACCACCGCGCAATCCGTTTCCCAAGCAAGCGCACGCAACGATGCGCAAATGACGCCCGCGCAGCAGCGCAAGATCGTATTCGCGGCAGTCATCGGCAATCTGCTCGAATTCTTCGACTTCACCGTCTACAGCTATTTCGCGCTGACGATCGGCAAGCAGTTCTTTCCATCGAGCGATCCGATCATGTCGTCGCTGCTCGCATTCGCGGTATTCGCCGTCGGTTTCGTGATGCGCCCGCTCGGTGGCTTCGTGCTCGGCCGGTACGCCGATCGGGCGGGCCGCAAGCCCGCGCTGACGTTGACCATTCTGCTGATGGCGGTGGGTTCGGCTGCCATCGGTATCGCGCCGACGTACGCGCAGATCGGAGTGGCAGCGCCGCTGCTGATCATCGTCGCGCGGCTGGTCCAGGGCTTCGCGCAGGGCGGCGAGTTCGGCTCGGCTACCGCGACCTTGCTGGAAATGGGCGGCGCGCGCAGCCGCGGTTTTCGCGCGAGCTGGCAGTTGGCGAGCCAAGGCGCGGCGGCCCTGCTGGGCTCCGGTCTCGCGGCGAGTCTGGGCTTCCTGCTCTCCGACGCAACCATGCACAACTGGGGCTGGCGCATCCCGTTTCTCATGGGTACGCTGATCGCGCCGGTCGGCATCTATCTGCGCCGGCATATCCGCGAAGAAGCGCCCGCCGCGAAAGCCATGGCGAGCCGCGACGATCCGAAGCGCGGCCTCTACGTGCGCAACTGGTTCTTGACGATCTTCGCGATCATGGGCATGTCCGTCTCGACCTACGTGATGATGTATTACATGCCGACGTACTGCATCCAGTATCTGGGTCTGCCGCCGAAAATGTCGATGCTGGCGGGCGTCGCGTCGAGCGTCATCTCGCTCGTGATGTGTCCGATCTATGGCGCATTGTCCGATCGCATGGGCAAGCGCAAGCCGCTGACACAGATCGGCCGCATCGCGCTGATCGTGCTCTTGTATCCCGCGTTCTGGGTCATGACGCACTTTCCGTCGCTGCCGGTCGTGCTGGCCGCGCTGATCGCGCTGATGCTCTGCTACACGATGGGCTCCGCGCCCGCCTACGCGCTGATGCCCGAGAACTTCCCGAAGCATCTGCGCGCGGGTTACATGTCGAGCGCCTATGCGATCGCGGTCTCGGTTTTCGGCGGCACGGCGCAACTCGTCGCCGCATGGCTGATTCGTTCGACGGGCAACAAGATGGCGCCGGCCTGGTACATGATCGGCTGCGTGCTGATTTCGTTGATCGCCGTATCGATGTTCGAGGAAACGGGCGGCAAGGCGCTCGACGACTGACGCGCAAGCGCCGCGGCCCGGCCTGCTCATCGTGCTCGCTCCCAGCGCGGCGATCAGGTCTTTTTCAGCCCAAAGCCCGCACTGAAGAACTGATCGCCCGCGCGCATTGCAACAGCGGCGGCCCGAGTTTGGCTTCCATCTCCTCCAGGCTCCACCGCCCCGTCGGTGCGACGAGGTGAACAGCACCTAGCGGGCGACCGTTGGCACTGACGATCGGCGCCGCGATGGTCATGTCGCCCAGGAAAAGTTCTTCGCGATTCGTAGCGTAGCCTCGCTGGCGTGCCTCGCGCAGCGCCTGCATGATGTCGGCCACTTCGGTCCGGGTATGGGTCGTATGCGCGATGCGGTCCGACGCCTCGACGATCGAGCGTGCTTCGGGCTCGGCCAGCGCGGAAAGATAGGCACGTCCCGATGCCGTGCAATACATCGGAATGCGGCTGCCGATCGGCATATGCACCGGCACGAAGTGCGCGCTCACGAAGCGTGCGACGTACACCATCTCCCCTTGATCCGGTTCGGTCAAGCACGATGTTTCCGTGGTGAGCTTGGTCAATTCGGCCAAGAAGGGATTCGCCACGTCGATGAGCGTGTCGGCGGCCAGATAATTGAAGCCGATCTTCATCACTGCGGGAGTGAGCTGGTAGCGGCGCGTTTGCGGATGCTTACGCAGATAGCCAAGCTGCTCCAGCGTGAAGATCATCCGCTGAGCCGAGCTCTTGTTGATGCCCACCGCGGCAGCCACCTCGGCAATCGTCATCGTGCGGCGCTGTGCGTCGAAGCTGCTCAATACGGCCAGCCCCTTTTCCAAAGACTGATTGAACAGCAGGTTGGGCGCGTCGTCGGATGCAGTCATGTCTGAAGAAAATGTTCGTTCGGCTCTACTAAGGACAAAGAATCGCATATCGATTCGACTGAGTCGATATATGGTTTTCCATTATGGTTTATCGATTTTTTACAATCGATGATCGGACCTAACCAGGCGAACTGCTTTTCTGCAAGGAGGTGTCCGATGTCTCTCGTCTCTTTTTCGCGTCGCGCCGCATTGGCGCTGGCCCTGCTCGGCACCGCAGCCGTTGCGTGGGCGCAAGGCGGCTCAGCCACCTACAACGTCGGCGCCACGGCGACCGGTGTGCCGTTCACCTTCCTCGACGTCAAAAGCAATTCGATTCAAGGGATGATGGTCGATACCGTCACCGCCGTCGGCAAGGCGGGCGGCTTCAACGTGAACGTGCAGCAAACCGTGTTTTCCGCGCTCATTCCCTCGCTCACGTCCAACAAGATCGACATCATTTCGGCTGCCATGCTGAAGACACCGGCGCGCGCACAGGTGGTGGACTTTTCCGATCCGGTCTATTCGTACGGAGAAGGCTTGCTCGTCAAGGCCGACGACAACAAGGCCTATACCTCGCTAGACGACTTGAAGGGCGAAGTAGTGGGTGCGCAAGTCGGCACTGTGTTCCTCGACATGCTCAACAAAAAAGGCATTTTCAAGGAAGTGCGCAGCTACGACTCCATCGCCGACATGACGCGCGACTTGGCGCTCGGGCGCATCAAGGCCGGCCTCGGCGATCAACCCATCGTCGCTTACCAGATCCGCCAGAACACGCTGCACGGCGTCAAGCTCGTGTCGAGCTACAAGCCCGTCAATGTGGGCGATGTCTGCCTGGTCGTCCGCAAGGGCGATAGCGAGCTGCTCGGTCGTATCAACAAGGCCATCGCCAAGATCAAGAGCGATGGCACGTTGTCGTCGATCGTGCAGAAGTGGGGCATCTGATTCGCCATGAGTGCCGCGGCGTTCCTCCAGCAAGCGATAGCGTTCCTGCCGATTCTGTTAAAGGGCGCGGTGGTCACGGTGCAAGTGACCGTGTTGTCGTTCGTGTTGAGCAGCGTGATCGGACTCGCCCTCGCACTGATGCGGCTCTCGCCCGTGCGTGCCGTGTCGACCATAGGCGCGAGCATCGTCAATGTCATCCGCGGGCTGCCGATCATCGTCCAGCTCTTCTATATTTATTTCGTACTGCCTGACATTGGGATTCAACTGAGCGCGTTTCAGGCCGGCGTCATCGGGCTGGGGATCGCGTACTCCGCCTATCAGGCCGAAAACTTCCGCGCCGGCATCGAGGCCGTGGACGCCGGCCAGCACGAAGCCGCTCGAGCGCTCGGTATGCGCGGCGCGCTCGTCATGCGCCGCGTGATCCTGCCGCAGGCCTTCCGTATCGCGTTGCCGCCCTATGGCAATACGCTGGTGATGATGCTCAAGGATTCGTCGCTCGTTTCCACCATTACGGTGGCGGAAATGACGCGCGCCGGGCAGCTGATCGCCTCCTCCACTTTCCAGAACATGACCGTTTATACGCTCGTCGCGTTGCTGTATCTGTTGATGAGTTTGCCGCTGGTATATGGACTGCGCAGGCTCGAGCGCCGTATGGGCGCCGGCAGGAATAAACCATGATCGAGATTCGCGGGTTGCACAAACATTTCGGCGATCACCATGTGCTGCGCGGCGTGAACCTCGCGGTCGACAAGGGCGAAGTGGTCTGTCTCATCGGCCCGTCCGGCTCGGGCAAGTCCACGGTCCTGCGGTGCATCAACGGGCTCGAGTCGTACGACGGCGGCGAGATCGTGGCATTCGGCGAACGCGTAGACCAGACCAGCAAGACGATTCATACGCTGCGAAGCCGCATGGGTATGGTGTTCCAGCGGTTCAACCTGTTCCCCCACCGCACCGTCCTCGCAAATGTGATGGAAGGCCCCGTCTATGTGAAGCGCGAACAGCCCGGCGCTGCGCGCGCGAAGGCGATGGCGCTGCTCGACAAAGTTGGACTCGCCACCAAGGCGCAGGCTTATCCCAATCAACTCTCCGGCGGTCAGCAACAACGCGTCGCCATTGCGCGGGCGCTGGCGATGGAACCCGAGGCCATGCTGTTCGACGAGCCCACCTCCGCGTTGGATCCCGAGCTCGTGGGCGATGTGCTCGAAGTCATGCGCAGGCTCGCAAGCGAAGGCATGACGATGATCGTGGTGACGCATGAGATGGGCTTTGCGCGCGAGGTGGCCGATCGCGTCTGCTTCCTCCATAGCGGCACCATCGTCGAGGCGGGCACCGCGGCACAAGTACTGGGCGCGCCGCGCGAGCCGCGGACGCAGGATTTCCTGCGCCGCGTGCTGCACCGGCCCGCTGACGTCGCAACGGGGGATGCAGGTCTATGACCGTACCGCGCACCGACTCGGAAAAGACGAGCGAGCCGCTGCCGCCTTCGCTGTGGGCCGCCACGGCCCCTGCAGCGCCGGCTGCCCCCCGTTGCTCGAATCGACGGCCACGGACGTGCTCGTCATCGGCGGCGGTTATACCGGCCTTTCCACGGCGTTGCACCTGGCCGAACGCGGTGTCGGAGTGACGGTGCTGGAGGCCAATGAACCCGGCTGGGGCGCGTCGGGCCGCAATGGCGGACAGGTGAACCCGACACTGAAGCACGACCCGGACGATCTCGTGCGCATGTTGGGTGCCGAGCGCGCCGAACCGTTGATCGATGCGATATCGCGTTCGGCGGATCTCGTCTTCGATCTGATCGACCGGCATGCCATCGACTGTCAGCCCGTACGCGCGGGCTGGCTGCAACTGTCCTATTCGGAGAAAGGCGTTCCGGCCATGCATGCGCGGGCGCGGCAATGGGGGCGGCGCGGTGTGCCCATCGAGTTGCTCGACCGGGCCGCCGTGGCTCGGCGCGTGGGCACCGAAGCGTTTGCGGGCGGTTGGCTCGATGGCCGCGCAGGCGCCATTCAGCCATTGGCGTACGCACGCGGGCTCGCGCGTGCGGTGCAAAAAGCCGGGGGCGCTGTGCATGCGCGAACGACCGTCGCCAAGCTGGAGCGGCAAGGCACGCGCTGGATCGCGACCACTTTGGATGGCCACGAAGTGCGCGCCGAGCGTGTCGTGATCGCCACGAACGGCTACACCGGCTCGTTATGGCCGGGCTTGGCGCAGACCGTCCTGAGCGCCAACAGTTTCATCGTCGCCACGCGGCCGCTGAGCGCAGCGCATGCGCAAGCCATCCTCGCTCGCGGCGAGACCGCCTCGACCTCACAGCGGCTGCTGCTGTATTTCCGTAAAGATGCGGCGGGCCGCTTGTTGATGGGTGGACGCGGTTTCTTTACCGAGCCGCGCGGGCCGAGCGATTTTGCGCATCTCGAGCGCTCGCTCGAATTGCTGTTCCCGCAGTTGGGACCGCTCGATTACGAGTATCGCTGGGCCGGGCGAATTGCCATTACACGGGATTTCATGCCGCATATCCACGAGCCGGCGCCGGGCGTGACGATGGCGCTCGGGTGCAATGGGCGCGGCATTGCGCTCTGTACCAGTCTCGGTCGGCACATCGCGGCGCGGCTCGCCGGCAACGTCAACCGGTTTCCGTATCCGCAATCGCCGATCACTCCGATTCCGCTGCATGGGCTTCAGCGCTTTTATATTGCGGCGGGGGTCGCATGGTACAGCCTGCTCGACAAGGTTGGATGAGCGGATCACCCGACCGTATGGCCGACGACCGCCTCACTTCGCCGTAAGGAGGGCATCGAGACGATAGCGCCTCTTGACGATGGGCGATTCGATGATCACGTAGCTGAAGTACGTGTGGATCCCAATGTCGCGCTCGAGCAGCCCCTCGATCAGGCTGTGGTAGTGCGCGATGTCGCGCGTGACGAACTTCAGCAGAAAGTCGTAGCCGCCCGTCGCGTGATGGCACTCCATGATCTCGTCGATGCCGCGAATCGCGTCGATGAAGCGCACGAAGTCTTCGCGGCGGTGATCCGCGAGCGTGATCTTGGCGAACACGATCTGGACGTCCCCGAGCTTCTCGATCTTCAATATCGCGCCGTAGCCCGCGATGAACCCCGCCGCCTCGAGCCGCTTGACGCGCGTCAGACACGGGCTGGGCGACAGTCCAACGGCGTCGGACAGTTCCACGTTGGTCATGCGGCCGCGCATTTGCAGCTCGCTGAGAATGCGCAAGTCCAGCCGGTCAAGCGTGCAATCCGTTTTCATCCCCGCCCCGCCTCCATACGAGTGCCGTCGCGTGCGCCACGGGATCAATAGTAGTCCTACAAGCACGAACGACGATAAGACGATTTTGCTGTTTTGCGTCGATGTTGCAGCGTGTCATTTCCTGCCGCAGGAACTGCCGCGAATCCTCCCGAAAACGGGTGAAACTCGTTTTTTGGCCTCTTCAATTCGGTGTAGTCGCGAAGTCGTCCCCGCTTAAATTTCATCTACCGACCTTTCCATCGGTGCTTGCCCGACGTGGTGTGCGGCAAGCCCTTCGTTCAAGAGTCCCTTGGGATTCGTCACTCATCGAGACTGAAGACATGATCGACTTCGAGCCGAAATTCATCACGTTCGATTGCTACGGCACCCTGGTCAACTTTCGCATGGCCGAAACGGCGCGAGAGATCTATGGCAACCGCCTCCACGGGCAAGAGCTGGAACGTTTCGTCAAGCTGTTCGCCGCCTATCGTCGCGACGAAGTGCTCGGGGCCTGGAAACCCTACCGTCAGGTCGTCCTGAACGCCGTGCGCCGCACCTGCGAACGCACCGGCGTGCCCTACATCGAAGGCGAGGCCGAAAAATTCTATCTGGCAGTGCCGACATGGGGGCCGCATCCGGATGTCCCCGAAGGCCTCTCGCGGCTTGCGAAGAAATACAAGCTGGTCGGCCTGAGCAACGCGGACAACTCGCAGATCATGAGCAACATCGAGAAGCTCGGGGCGCCGTTTCATGCCGTCATCACGGCCGAAGATGCCCAGGCCTATAAGCCGCGCATGCAAGGCTTCGAATATATGTTCAAAAAGCTCGACGTGCAGCCTCACGAGATCCTGCACGTCTCCTCGAGCCCGCGCTACGACCTGATGACCGCGCACGATCTCGGCATCGTGCATAAGGCGCATGTGCTGCGCGGCCACGAACCGGAAGCACCGGAATACGGTTATACGCCCGTCAAGACCATCATCGAATTGGCCGAACAGCTTGGCCTGTAAGCGATTTTCGCCCTTGACCGCCATGTTCGACGGCGGTCAAGGAATCGCATCGCACGATTGCCTCGATGTCTACCCCAAGGCCGACCGCGCGTCGAAAACATCCCGCTTTACTGCCGCCCACTCTTCTCACGCCGCGTTGCTCATGCTCACGCCCAGTCCTTTCGCAAGCCGATGCGCCACGTCCGACCTGGCGCTCGAGACCCTGTTGGCCAGCGGCCTCTCGGTCAGCTTTCCACGCTTGAATACGTGCGATGCGATCGCGATCACGCGCCGCATATACGGCATCGATGGCACGGCTACGCGGTTTTCGACCGAGAAGGACGACACCTTCCGCATCGACGCCAGCGACGGCGCGCGATACGTACTGAAGGTCTCGAACCCAGGCGAAACGGCCGAAGAGCTCGACTTGCAGGTCGCCGCGATGCGCCACGTCGCTGCCGTCGCACCGGACTTGCCGGTGCCGCGCGTGCTGCCGAGCAAGGACGGACGATTCGTCGCACCTGTGGCGTCACCGCCTGAGCCGGATCGCACGGCGAGGCTCTACAGCTACCTCGAAGGCATGCCGCTGGACACCTTGCACGCGAGCGCGGTCGATCATTACGCGATCGGTGAGGTGCTCGCGCAACTGCAGCGGGCCATGGCCGGCTTTCGCCATCCGCACGAGCACCGGGTACTGGCCTGGGACGTAAAGCATTTGACGAATCTGACGGGCTTGCAAGCACATATCACCGACCCCGCGCATCGCACCCTCATCGAGGAGGCGTTCGCGCGCTTCACCGCGATCGAGCCGGCCCTGCGGCACTGTCCCGCTCAGGTCGTGCACAACAACTTCAACCGCTCGAACATCGTCGCCAACCCCGGCGCCCCGAACTTCGTCAGCGGGATCATCGACTTCGGCGACACCGTACACACCGCAGTAGCCATCGACGTCGCCACGGCGGTGATGAACCAGTTTCCGCTCGACTTCGACGCGAACGGCCCGCACGACCTCTTCGTTCAAGCACGCGAACTCCTGCGCGGCTATCTCGCGCATGCGCAACTGGGCACCGACGAATTGCGCCTGATCCCGCACCTCGCCATGGCGCGCGTCGCGGCGCGGGCCTTACTCACTTCATGGCGCGCAATACTGTTCCCGGACAACGAAGCCTACATCCTGCGTTTCACTCGGCCCGGCTGGGAGCATCTGCGCTGGTTCATGCAGCGCGACCATGAGACTGTTTCCCATGCCTTGCTCTAGTTCTTCCATCGTACTGCTCAACTCACCGATTCGGACCGCCCTATGAATGCCACTCCCACGTCGCAGCCGGCCACCCCGACCGACGCCGCCGATACGAGCAAACTCCACGACGCACTGCGCGGCGATATGCCGAACGGCTTCGATCCGTCGGCGATTGCCCACCTCGACCCCATCGCGCAAAGGCATATTGCGCGCCGCCTCCGGCTGCTCAGTCCGTCGTATCGATTGTTCTACGCCGAGCCCGTCAAAATCGTGCGCGGCGAGAAAGTCTATCTGTACGACGATCAAGGCAAAGACTATCTGGATGCCTACAACAACGTCGTCTGCGTCGGGCACGCCAATCCGCGCATCGTCGATGCCGTTACCCGGCAGCTCTCGACGCTCTGCACGCACACCCGCTACATGCAGGAGCCGATCCTCGACTATGCCGAGGCGCTGCTGGCGACGTTCAATACATCGATGCGCGAAGGCCAGGTGATGTTCACCTGCACAGGTTCGGAGGCCAACGACCTCGCCATGCGCATCGCGATGCACTACACCGGCAAAACAGGCGTGATCGTCACGAGCGAGGCGTATCACGGCAACTCGCACCTGACCTCGAGCTTCTCGCCTTCGCTCGGTCGCAAGGCCCTGCTAGGCCCTTACGTGCGAACGGTGCCGGCCCCCGACTCCTATCGCATGACGCCGTCCGAAATCGGTCAGCGCATGGCCGAGCAAGTCGCGCTGCAAATCGAGGACATCCGACGTCACGGCGGGGGCCTGGCCGCGTTCATCGCCGATTCGTTCTTTTCGTCGGATGGCGTATTCGCCCAGCCGACCGATGTGCTCGCGCCGGTGGCCGAGGTGGTCCGCCGCGCCGGCGGCCTGTTCATCGCGGACGAGGTGCAGTCGGGCTTTGGACGCAGCGGCACACATATGTGGGGGCATGAGCGCCACTCGGTCGTGCCTGACATCGTCACACTAGGCAAACCGATGGGCAACGGCTATCCGGTGGCGGGGCTCGTGGTGCGCCGCGAGGCCGTCGCGGGTTTCGGCCAGGACATGCGCTACTTCAATACTTTCGGCGGCAATTCGGTGGCGATCGCTGCCGCGCAGGCCACGCTCGACGTGTTGCGCGACGAACGCGTGCCGGAGAACGCGCAACGCGTCGGGGCCATCGTGCTCGAGGGGTTGAACGCATTGGCGCGGAAATACGAGTGCATCGGCGATGTACGCGGCGCGGGTCTGTATTTCGGCGTCGAGATAGTGCGTGATCGCGCGAAGAAAGACACCGACATCGCGACCGCGCTCAAGGTCGTCAACGGCTTGCGTCAGCGACGCGTGCTGATCTCCGCGACGGGGCCCGACGCGAGCGTGCTGAAGATCCGACCGCCGCTGGTCTTTGGCGCGCACGATGCCGACCGCCTGTTGACGGAGCTGGATAGGGTGCTCGCCGCACTGTGATCGCCTGCGAACGGCCGCGCGAACGTATCCGTTCATCGGCCGGCGGCCCTAGACAAGTCTGGCTGAGCGCGATCGTCCCAGGGGCGAAGGCGGCCCGCCTCATGCACAATGGCGTTTTCGACACAGTGAGCGCGTACGGTGGCCATCCACTTGGATCTCAACGATCTGCAGGCCTTCACCGCGGTGGTCAAGCTGGGCAGCTTCCGCAAGGCCGCCGAATCGATCAACATCTCGCAGCCGGCCCTGAGCCGACGCATCGACAAGCTCGAAGAAGCGCTTGGCGCCCGGCTGTTCGAGCGCACCACGCGCCGTGTGTATCTGACGACGGTTGGCCAAGCCTTCGCGCCGAGCGCCGAGCAGTTGCTGGACGATCTCGATGCGGCGCTGCTCAGCATCCGCGAAGTGTCTTCGAGCCGACTCGGGCATGTGACGATCGCGTGCGTGCCGTCGGCTGCGCACTATTTTCTGCCGGCTGTCATTGCGCAATATCGCAGCCGCTATCCACGTATCCGCGTCAAGCTCTTCGATGCAAGCTCGAACGAAGTGTTGAACGCGGTCAAGAATGGCGAAGCCGATTTCGGCGTCGGTTTCGTCGGCAGTCAGGACGCTGACGTCGAATTCAAGCTGCTCCTGCAAGATCGCTTTGTCGTGGCGTGCCGGCGCGATCATCCGCTCGCGGGCAAGAAGCGCGTTTCGTGGAGCGAGTTCTACGAACACGAGTATGTATCGGTCGACAAGACGTCCGGAAACCGCCTGCTGCTCGACCAGGCGCTCGCGGCCGTCGCACCGCGCGCACCGAGCGTCTGCGAGACGCGCCACGTAACGACGGCGCTTGGGCTCGTCGAAGCCGGGCTCGGCGTCGCTGCCGTGCCGTCGATGGCGATGCCGCAGTCAGAGCATCCGTTGCTGACGAGCGTACCGCTCGTCGACCCGGTCGTCACGCGGCGCGTCGGTCTCGTACACCGGCGCGGCCGCCAGATGACACCTGCGGCACAAGAGTTCTACCGCATGGTCGTCGACACGCAGCGCACGCGCGCCGCACGCGGCGCCACGAAACGAACCGCGCAACGGAAATCGTGAACCTCTCAGCACGGCCCTGCCCGGCTGAAGACCGGCTCAGTGTTCGCCGACCGGCTGTAGCCCTGTCGATTCGACCGCCGGCCGCGCGTCGGGCGACGCGAGATAGTCGAGAAGCTGCCTGGCTTCCCGAGGATGCGATGCGGCGGCCGGGATGCCCGCGGCAAAGCGCGTGACGGACTGCACCGATTCGGGAATCGTGCCGACGAAGGTGACGCCGTTCACAGGCAGCAACTCGCTGACCTGTTGAAAACCGACTTCGTAGTCACCGGTGGCGACCACCGATGCAACCGGAATCCGTGGGATCATCTTCGCCTTCGGCTTGACGTCGTCTTCGATGCCCAGTTTCTTGAAAAGCTCGCGTTCGATATATACGCCGCTTGCACTGTCTGAATAGGCAATCGACCTCGCCTGCAACAGGGTTTGCCGCAACGCGTCGAGCGAACCGATGTCCGGTTTCGGCGCACCTGCGCGTACCACCATGCCGATGCGCGAATCGGCGAGCTCCACGCGCGAGCCGGGGATGACCTTGCCCTGCTTGATCAGATCGTCGAGTGCATAGCCGACCATGATCACGACGTCGGCGGGCTCGCCGCGCGCAAGCCGATTCGGTATGGCGGCGGCGGACTTGCCCATCGACGGGCCCTGGACGGTTTCGAGCGTGTTTCCGGTTGCCGCGGCAAAGCGCGGGCCGAGCAACTGATAGGCCGCCGTGAAGCCGCCAGAGGTCATTACATGCAGTTCCGCGCTTTGCACGTTCGCCGCTGCAAACGTGCCGGCCAAAAACGCGGCAGTAACGAACTTCCGCAAAACGGATCGAAGGGTGCGCATGATCGGACGGCGCCTCTTATTGGGATTGGACTGCGCCGAACGCGGCCGGTAAGCGACGGTACGGCACGAACGTTGCACAGCATGCGCAGGCGGCGGCGACGCTCAGCCAGTACCCCGGTGCGGCCTTGTCGCCCGTCCAATGAATCAGCGCCGTGGAAACCGCGGGCGTGAACCCGCCGAATACGGCGGTTGCCAAACTGTATGCGAGCGAGAAACCGGCCACGCGGACCTCGGCTGGCATGATCTCCGTGAGCGCGACCACCATCGCCCCGTTATAGACGCCGTACATGAACGACAGCCACAGCAGCACACCGAGCATGCTCCCGAAGCTCGGCGCGTGCGCGAGCCAGGACAGCACCGGATACGCGGTCAGCACGGTGAGCATACTCATGCCGACCAGCAGCGGACGGCGGCCGAAGCGGTCCGACAGCACACCGCCGATGGGCAACCAGATAAAATTCGACACGCCGACACACAGCGTGACAAGCAGGCTGTCGGCCGTGCTCAGGTGCAGCACCGTTTTGCCGAAGGTGGGCGCATAGACGGTGATGAGATAGAAGCTCGTGGTCGTCATCGCGACCAGCATCATGCCGGCGAGCACGGTCGCCCAGTGGCGAGCCAACGTGAGGAACACCTCGCGCAGATGGGGCCGATGCTGCCGCTGCTGGAACGCTTGCGTTTCGGCGAGGTTACGGCGCAGCGCGAAGATGAAAGGCACGATCAGGCAGCCGACGAAGAACGGCACCCGCCATCCCCATGCGGCGATCATGCCTTTGCTGAGCCACTGGTTCAGCGTGAAGCCTAGCGTGGCCGCCACGACGATCGCGACCTGCTGACTTGCCGATTGCCAGCTGGTATAGAAGCCTTTACGACCCGGCGTCGCCATCTCGGCGAGGTAGACGGAGACACCGCCGAGCTCGGCACCGGCCGAGAAACCCTGAAGCAGACGGCCCAGCAGCACGAGAGCGGGCGCGGCGAGACCGATGCTGGCGTAACCGGGCACGAAGGCGATGAGAAGCGTGCCGAGCGCCATCAGCGAAAGCGTGACGATCAAGCCTTTGCGGCGGCCGACATCGTCGATATAGGCGCCGAGGACGATCGCCCCGATCGGCCGCATCAGAAAGCCGGCGCCGAACACCGCGAAGGTCATCATCAAGGAGGCGAACTCGCTCGACGACGGAAAGAAAACCGCGGCGATTTGCGTGGCATAGAAGCCGAACAGGAAAAAGTCGAACTGCTCGAGGAAGTTGCCGGCGGTCACGCGCAGTACGGTTGCGCTTGTGCTGCGTCGATTGGAAGCGACGGCTGCTTGTGGCATGGAGGTGTCTCCGGATGGTTCGGTTCTAGTCGATACGCCGCTCGCGGGTCATGTGTTCGAGCTGCAGGGCGATCGCGCATTGTTCTTCGGAACCGTCTCCGATGTGAAGTGCAACTTTTGGATCGATTGATGCGTGGCGTCGATCAATCGAGGGAGTCATCCTGTCTGTCGTCCCCATCCATCGGCGATGCTCGCGAGCGGAACGACCGCCATGGCAACAGCGGTCTTTGCAGTGGGCTTGGGGATAGGTGCCGCGCTGACGTTGCACGACGCGCTGGCGGGCTTCTCTACGGACCGTAGAAAAAGATAAAGCCCCGATTGCTCAGGGCTTTTCTGACTACTGCGGCTGTCTGCGGACCATGTTTTGGTGGAGGTAAGCGGGATCGAACCGCTGACCTCTTGCATGCCATGCAAGCGCTCTCCCAGCTGAGCTATACCCCCTTGCAGAACAGAAACGAGATTTTAGAGGTCAATTCCTGGTTTGTAAATACCCTTCGCGAACCGACGCGCAATTTTTTATCGCAGCGCTCGAGCACGCCAGCCAGACGTCACGCTCACACGTGCTTTTCGATCCGGCTCACCACGACGTCGCGATCGAACAGCGCCAACACCGCGTCGATCGACGGCGTATGCGTCGTCCCGACAACAACCAGCCGCAGCGGCATCGCGAGCTGCGGCATCTTGAGTTTGTGCGCGCCGAGCGTCGCCTTCAACGCGGCCGCGATACCCTCTTTCGTCCACTCCGCCGCACGCAGCGCAGCCGCCAGATCGGCAAGCGCCGGACGCACCGTATCGGTCAGATGCTGCGCGAGCGCCTCGGCCTCGGGCGCCGGCTCGCGATAAAACATGAGCGCGTTTTCGACGATCTCCTTGATCGTCGTTGCCCGATCCTTCATCAGCGCGATCACGCTCGCAAGCAACGGCCCTTTCGCCAGCGTCGCGTCATCGACGCCGAACTCCGCAAAAAACGGCAGCGCGAGTCCGGCAAGCCGGGCGTTGTCGGCTTCCTTGATGTAGTGGTTGTTGAGCCAGTTGAGCTTGTTGTGATCGTATTGCGCCGGCGACTTGCCAAGGTGTTCGAGATCGAACCACTCGACGAACTGCTCGCGCGAAAAGATCTCCGCGTCGCCATGCGACCAGCCCAGACGCGCGAGATAGTTGAGCACGGCCTCCGGCAGATAACCGGCATCGCGATAACCCATGACGCTCATCGCACCGTGGCGCTTGCTCATCTTCTCGCCGGCCTCGTTGAGCACGGTCGGCAAGTGCGCATAGACCGGCGGCTCCGCCCCCAACGCACGCAGAATGTTGATCTGACGCGGCGTGTTGTTCACGTGATCGTCGCCGCGAATCACATGCGTGATGCGCATGTCGAGATCGTCGACGACAACGCAGAAGTTGTAAGTCGGCGTCCCGTCGGGGCGCGCGATCACGAGGTCGTCGAGTTCCTCGTTCGAAATTTCGACCCGGCCCTTCACGGCATCGTCCCAGGCCACCATACCGGTGAGCGGATTCCGGAAACGGATGACGGGTGCCACACCGGCAGGCGGCGTCGGCAAAGTCTTGCCGGGTTCCGGCCGCCAGGTGCCGTCGTAGCGCGGCTTCTCGCCGGCCTCGCGCTGACGTTCGCGCAACGCATCGAGTTCTTCCGTCGACATGTAGCACGGATAAGCGAGACCCTGCTCGAGCATTTGCGTGACCACTTCGCGATAGCGGTCCATGCGCTGCATCTGATAGATCGGCCCTTCGTCGTAATCGAGGCCGAGCCACGCCATGCCTTCGAGAATGGCATTGACGGAAGCCGACGTCGAACGCTCGACATCGGTGTCTTCGATCCGCAGCACGAAGGTCCCCTTCACCTTGCGCGCAAAGGCCCATGGATAGAGCGCCGAGCGGATGTTGCCAAGGTGGATGAAACCGGTGGGGCTGGGAGCGAAACGGGTACGGACGTTGGACATGGGCGGATTTCGCGCGATGGATACACGCATTGCGAGCAAACGGAAAGAGACCGCGATTATACCCGGCGATACCGAAGCCCCGCAGCGGCGCGCTTCGCCGGGACGTGCCGCCACGAGCCGCGCTTTGCCTTATGATGTGCCCGCGCACGACATTGCGCACACCGCGCCTCACGTCGCGCACGGTGCGCATCATGGCCGCAGGAGATATCGTTGAAACCCGCTTCCCCCCGCTCTACTTTGCCGCAACCACCGCAATCGTCCGGCTTGTCACGGCGCAACTTCTCGCTGGCCTGCGCCTCCATGCTCGTCGGCGCTTGCGCATCGGCACCGCCGAAAACAAACGAGAACCCGCCCGTCGCATCGGCGCCCGAGCGGCCGCTTCGCATCGGTCTCGCGCTCGGCGGCGGCGCCGCGCGCGGCTTCGCCCATATCGGCGTCATCAAGGCGCTCGAAGCGCGCGGCGTGACGCCCGATCTGCTGTGCGGAACGAGCGCGGGCTCGGTCGTCGCCGCGCTCTATGCTTCGGGTATGAATGGCATCGCGATCAACAAGCTCGCGTTGACGATGGATCAGGCTTCGATCAGCGATTGGGCGATGCCGTTTCGTACGCGCGGCTTCTTGCAAGGCGTTGCATTGCAGAACTACGTCAACACGACGCTCGCCAACCGGCCGATCGAGAAAATGGCACGCCCGCTCGGCATCGTCGCCACCGATTTGCGCACGGGCCAGCCGATTCTCTTCCAGCGCGGCAACACAGGTGTGGCCGTACGCGCTTCATGCAGCGTTCCGTCGATTTTCGAACCGGTCAAGATCGGTGGCCACGAGTACGTGGATGGCGGACTCGTCAGCCCTGTGCCCGCCTCGTTCGCGCGGAGAATGGGGGCCGATTTCGTGATTGCCGTCGATATTTCCGCCAACCCGGAGAGTGCGCTTACGCAGAACTCGTTCGACGTCCTGCTTCAGACCTTCACGATCATGGGGCAGACGATCAAAACCTACGAACTCGAAAAATACGCGGATTTCGTGATTCGTCCGAATCTGGCCGCGATGAGCGGCAGCGATTTCGGACAGCGCAACGCGGCGATCCTCGCGGGCGAGGAAGCGGTCGCCAAGGTCTTTTCGCAACTGGAGCAAAGGCTCGCAGCGGGCCACGTCCGGGCCGTTTCCGTGCCCGCATCATAAAACGCGCGGCGCACAGGGCTCGAACCGAACGACAAAAACCGCTGCCGGCTTACACCTGCAGCGGTGTTTTGGACAATCGAAGAGCGCGCCCGCCTCAGCTGCGGCAGCGCGGGCCGATCGTACTCAGTTGCCGGCCGTCGCGTCCATCGTCGCGCTCACGCGCTGACGCAACTCGTCGGCCTTGACCGGGAAGCGCGATTCGATGCGGCGAGCACCGGTGAAGCGCTTTTCCCAGTAACGGTCGTCCAGATCGTCGACGCGGATCGTGCTGCCGGTGGACGGCGAATGCACGAACTTGTTGTCGCCAATATAGATGCCGACGTGGGAGAACGTGCGACGCATCGTATTGAAGAACACCAGATCGCCGGGCTTGAGGTCGCTGATGCGGACCTTTTCGCCGACACGGCTCATTTCTTCGGCCCGGCGCGGCAGCGCGAGACCGAGGGTATCCTGGAATACGTAGCGGACGAATCCGCTGCAATCGAGCCCGGAATCCGGGGAATCGCCGCCCCAGCGGTAACGTACGCCGATCATGTTCAGCGCGCCGACGACGACATCACCCGCCTTGCCCGCCATGCCGGAGAAAAAGGCTTTGGCGCGGCCGGCACGGGTCGTGGGCTCTGCTGCTTGGGAATCGGGGGACGAAACTGAGGAAAGCGAGGTCGATTCTGCGCGAATCGGGTAGGCGGTGCTTTGCGACAACGTGTTCGCTTCGTCCGCGAACGCACCGGCTGCTGCGCTCATCAAGACGCCAACGAACATTCCGGTGACGACGCGCGCGCAAGCCTGGGCAAAGTATCGGTGCTGCATCGGTCGGTAGAATTTGCTTAAGAATCAGGGATCTGCGAGGGGTTCTGCGGAAAGTTTGGACGATACTAGCCAGGATGTAACCAGTTGTCAAAACAAATTAAAAAAAACAATCGGGGTACCGTCATAATTGCCGCGATCATCCTTGCATGCTGGCCGCGAGGAGCTTTTGCGTATACGGATGCCGCGGTTTCGAGAATATCTTTTCGACGTCCGCCGTCTCGACGATCGCGCCGTCCTGCATGACCGCCACGCGATGGGCCATCGCACCGATGACGGCCAGATCGTGGCTGATAAAAATAAATGCAAGGTTGTATTTCTGTTGCAAGGCGCTCAGCAGCGCCAACACCTGCTGCTGAATGGATACGTCGAGCGCGCTCGTCGGCTCGTCGAGTACCAGAAGCCGCGGCTCCAGTACGAGGGCGCGAGCAATTGCGATCCGTTGCCGCTGACCGCCCGAGAACTCGTGCGGATAACGCGCGAGCACGGTCCGGTCCATCCCCACTTCCCGCAATATCGCCACGACCTTTTCGCGTCGCGCGGCGGCGCCGAGCTCCGGCCGATGGAGCGCGAGCCCTTCGCCCACGATGCGTTCGATCGTATGGCGCGGCGAAAGCGAACTGAATGGATCCTGAAAGACGACCTGCATATTGGAGCGCAGCGCCGTCTTTGCCCGCCCTCGGTAGCTTGCGAGCGGCTGGCCTTGAAATTCGATCGTCCCGAACGCGGTGCGTTGCAAGCCGAGCAACGCCATCGCAAGCGTCGATTTGCCCGAACCCGATTCGCCGACGATGCCGAGCGTCTCCCCCTGGCGCACCGCCACGCTCGCATTCGATACCGCCGCAAAGCTGCCCGAATGAAACCAGCCTCTCATGCCGGGCAAGGGGGTCCGGAATGCCACCGATACGTCGCGCGCTTCGAGCACCGCGGGCGAGATCGGCAGTACGGGTTGCACCGAACGACGCGGGCGGCTTTCGATGAGGCGGCGCGTGTAGGCGTGCTGAGGTGCTTCGAAGATCCGCTCGACGGGGCCGCATTCGACGAGCACGCCGTGCTCCATGACGGCAACCCGCTCGGCGAACCGCCGCACGAGGTTCAGATCGTGCGTGATCAACAGCACGGCCATCCCGCGCTTGGCCGCTTCCTCGCGCTGCAACTCGAGCAGCAGATCGACGATCTGCGCGCGAATCGTGACGTCGAGCGCTGTCGTCGGTTCGTCCGCGAGCAGCAGGCGCGGACGGCACGCGAGTGCCATGGCGATCATCGCGCGCTGCCGCTGCCCGCCCGATAATTGGTGCGGATAACTGAGAACGCGCTTGTTCGGCTCGGCAATGCCGGTGCGCGCAAGCAATGCCACGGCGCGTCGCCGCGCTTCGGCGGGCGCCACGCCGTCATGCGCGACGATCGTCTCGGCAATCTGCTCGCCGATCGTGTAAAGCGGATTGAGCGCCGTCATCGGCTCCTGAAAGATCATCGCGATATCGGAGCCGCGCAGCGCGCGCATGTCGCGTTCGCTCTTTGCGTTGAGATCGGCCCCGGCGAACCGGATGGCGCCGCTCACTTGCGCATCGCGCAGCAGTCGCAGGATGGCAAGCGCCGTGATGGTCTTGCCCGAGCCCGATTCGCCTACGAGCGCGACGCGCTCGCCGCGGCCGATCGCAAGCGTGATGTCGTTCACAGCGACGGTCTCGCCGAAAGCGATGCTGAGTCCTTCGATCGACAACAGCGGCGCCCCGTTCGCATCCATGGCTTGGTTGCTATGCGCCGCGCTCATTGGTTGCCTCCCGCTCGCATGGCATCGGCGAGCCGCGTGTCGAGCGCGTTGCGCAGCGCATCGCCCATGAACGTCAACAGCAGCAGCGTGGCGACGAGCACGCCGAATGTCGATAACGAGATCCACCAGGCGTCGAGATTCGCTTTGCCCTCCGCCAGCAACTCGCCAAGGCTGGGCGTCGGCGGGGGCACCCCCAGGCCGAGAAAGTCGAGGCTCGTCAGCGCGAGAATCGAGCCGCTCATCCGGAACGGCAAAAACGTGATGACGGGCGTCAGGCTGTTCGGGAGTATGTGACGCCAGATGATCTGCCGGTTGCTCAGGCCCATGGCGCGCGCCGCGCGCACGTAGTCCTGCGTACGGTTACGCAGAAACTCGGCGCGCACGTAATCCGACAGCCCGATCCAGCCGAAAAGCGAAAGCAGCACGATGAGCAGCACGAAGCTCGGCTCGAAGATCGACGCGAAGATGATCAGCAAATAGAGCTCGGGCAGCGCGCTCCATATCTCGATGAGCCGTTGGCCGAGGATATCGGTTCGGCCTCCGAAATATCCCTGGACCGCGCCGGCCAGGATGCCGAGCACACTGCCGATCAGCGTCAGTATCAACCCGAACTCGACCGAAATGCGAAACCCGTAAAGCAGTCGCGCGAACACGTCGCGCCCTTGCTGATCCGTACCGAGCCAGTTCTCGCGCGACGGCGGTGCGGGATTCGGCTCCTTCGAAAAATAATTGAGCGTGTCGTAGTAGTAATGGTTCGGCGGATAGATCGCGAAATTGCCGGGCAGATCGAAGCGGCGGCGCACGTACGGGTCGAGATAATCTGCGGGCGTCGGAAAGTCGCCGCCGAACGTCGTCTCGGCATAGGTCTTCGCGAGCGGAAAATAGAATTGGCCCTGATAGCGCACGACGAGCGGTTTGTCGTTCGACCACAGCGGCCCGGCCAGGCTCGCGACGAACGCGATACAAAATACGATCAAGCTCCAGTAGCCGAGCCGTTGCGCTTTGAAGCGCCGCCAAAGGCGCCGCATCGGCGTGGGCGAAACGAAGGCTTCGGCGATCTCGCTGCGCGGCTGCGCGTCTTGCGCGATGTGAGGACGGACTCGGCCCACGTCAACGCTCCAGTTGTTCGAATTGAATACGCGGATCGACCCAGACGTAGCAGAGGTCGGAGATCAGCTTGGTTGCAAGCCCGATCAGCGTGAAGACGTAAAGCGTACCGAGCACGACGGGATAATCGCGCCGCACGACAGACTCGTACGACAGCAGACCCAGTCCGTCGAGCGAAAAAAGCGTTTCGATCAGCAAGCTGCCCGTGAAAAACGCACCGATGAATGCGGCGGGAAAGCCGACGACGAGCGGCAGCATCGCATTGCGGAACACGTGTTTCCAGAGCACGCGTTTCTCGCTGAGGCCTTTCGCCCGTGCGGTCAACACGTATTGTTTCTTGATTTCGTCGAGAAACGCATTCTTGGTCAGCATCGTGACGACGGCGAAGCTGCCGACCACCGATGCCGTGACGGGCAGCGCGATGTGCCAAAGATAATCCGCGATCTTCGCGCCGAACGAGAGCTGGGCGAAATCGTCAGAGACCAATCCCCGCAGAGGGAAGAACTGCCAGAACGAGCCGCCTCCGAACAGCACGAGCAGCAGCACGCCGAGCACGAACCCCGGGATCGCATATCCGACCAGCACGATCAGGCTCGACACGACATCGAACGGCGAACCGTTGCGGACGGCCTTCGCGATGCCGAGCGGCACGGAAATCAGATAGGTCAGAAAAAATGTCCAGAGACCGATGCTGATCGATACGGGCAGCTTCGAAATGACGAGCGACCAGACACTACGGTGATGGAAGTAACTCTGCCCGAGATCGAAGCGCGCAAACCGCGAGAGCATCAGCCAGTAGCGCGTCAAAGGCGGCTTGTCGAAACCGTATAGCGCCTTCAGCTGCGCGATCTGCTGCGCGTCGACGCCGTTGTGCGCGCGCAAGCCGAACGGCGGCGGCTGCCCCTCCTGGGCCGCTCCCTTGCGCAATTCATAGGCCGCCTGCTCGACGGGCCCGCCCGGCACGAATTGAATCACGGCGAACGTGACGGTGAGCACCCCGACGAGCGTCGGAATCATCAACAGCAACCGCTTGAGAATATAGGCCCACATAATCGGTTATCCGTCAGCATGTATGCACATCAACGCGTTTTAGCGGCGCATTCAGCGCGCGCTATCGGCACTCGATTTGGCGCCTGCCTGCTTGTCGGGCTCGCGCCACCACGTCGATACGATCCAGTCCTCGGCGGAATAGTACAGCGGCAGCGTCCGCGGATAATGCAGGTCGCGCCGGTAGGCGATCCGATGCGTGGTGCTGAACCATTGGGGAATGATGTAATAACCGTGCATGAGCACCCGGTCCAGCGCATGCGCCGCATTCACGAGTTCGTCCTTGGTCTGCGCATGCACGAGCGCATTGAGAATCGCATCGACGGCGGGCGATTTGAGTCCGCCCATATTGTCCGAGCCCTGCTCGTCGGCCGAACGGCTGCCGAAGCGCGAGACCTGTTCGACGCCGGGAATCTGCGTGCCCGGATAACGCACGATCGTGACATCGAAATCGAAGGCGTCATAGCGTTTTTGGATCAGCGCGAAATCGACTGTTCGATAGATGGCGCGAATGCCGAGCTTCGCGAGGTTGCGGATATAGGCGGCAATGACGGGCTCCATCGACGCCCCCTGCCCCGAATCCTCGAGGATCTCGAAGACGAACGGCTCGCCCTTGGCATTGCGCAAGGCGCCGTCGCGATAAGTCCAGCCCGCTTGCGCGAGCAATTCGCGCGCCTTGCGCAAGTTGCCGCGCAACGAGTTCGGCGGGTCCGTGCTGGGCTGCACCGGCATCGGCGCGAACACAGCGGGATCGAGTTGTGCGCGCAACGGTTCCAGCAGCTCGAGTTCGCCGGGGCCAGGCACTCCCCTCGCCTGCAGCTCGCTATCGGCGAAGTAGCTGTCGAGCCGCGTGTACGCGCCGAAGAAAAGGCGCTCGTTGAGCCATTCGAAGTCGAATGCAAGGTCGAGCGCCTTGCGTACGCGCAAGTCCTGGAACAAGGGCCGACGCAGGTTCAACACGAAACCCTGCATCCCCGCGCCGTTGTGCTGCCGGAATTCGCGCTTGATGAGTTCGCCGTCGTCGAAGCGTTTGCCGACATCGCGCCGCGCCCAGTTGCGCGCGATGTATTCGACGAGCGCGTCGTATTCGCCGGCCTTGAAGGCTTCGAGCCTCGCCACGCTGTCGGCGTAGAGCTTATAGATGATGCGCTCGAAGTTGTTCGTTCCGACCCGGACCGGCAACGCCGCACCCCAATACGACGGATCGCGCCGATAGGTAATCGTATGGCCGCCATCGTACTGCTCGATAAGATACGGTCCGCTGCCGATCGGTTTGTCGAACGCGAGTTGATCGAACGGTATGTGCGTGCCGTCGGCGCGCAGGCCCCACTTGTGCGAAAACACGGGCACGCCGCCTGCGATCAGCGGCAATTCGCGGTTCGCCTGTTTGAATTCGAAGCGAACGGTCGACCGATCGACGACGATCGCGCGCGCGATGTCGGCGTAGAAGGCGGCGAACTGCGGAGCGGCTTGCCGGCTCTTGAGCGTATCGAACGAATACTTGACGTCATCGGCGGTCACCGGATCGCCATTCGAAAAGTGCGCTCGCGCATCGATGTGAAATGTCACCGAGCGGCGGTCGGGCGCGATGCGGATATCGTCGGCCAGCAAGCCATATGCCGAAGCCGGCTCATCGAGGCTGCCCGTGGTCAGGCTCTCGAACAGCATGCCGATGCCGGGAGCCGCGTTGCCGCGCATCGTGAAGGGATTGAACTTGTCGAAGCTCGTGAGACGGCTGGGATTGGCAAGCTCGAGCGTGCCGCCTTTGGGTGCATCGGGGTTGACGTAGTCGAAGTGCGTAAAGCCCTGGGGATACTTGGGCGTACCGAATTGGGCGATGGCATAGGCTGCCTCGACCGGGGCGGACACACCGAGCGCGCATGCGAACCCGAACAAGACCAACAGCCAACGCAGCGCGGCGGTCCGTCGCAAACCTGTCGTCATAAGCACCTATGGTCGAGCGGGGATGGCGATATGAGAGAATTGCGCAAATTGTACTGAAAAACCATTCGCCGGCCGCCCGATCGCTTACGCGCCGCCGTGCAAGGCACACCTGATATAGGAGAATTCATGGGCTTTCTCGCTGGAAAACGCATTTTGCTGACCGGTCTGCTGTCGAACCGCTCGATCGCCTACGGCATCGCGCAAGCCTGCAAGCGCGAAGGCGCCGAGCTCGCTTTCACCTACGTCGGCGAGCGCTTCAAGGATCGCATTACCGAGTTCGCCACCGAATTCGGCAGCGAACTCGTGTTCCCTTGCGATGTGGCCGACGATGCGCAAATCGAAGCGCTCTTCTCATCGCTGAAGCAACACTGGCCGAGTATCGACGGTCTCGTGCATTCGATCGGCTTCGCCCCGCGCGAGGCAATCGCCGGCGATTTTCTCGATGGTATGACGCGCGAAAACTTCCGCATCGCGCATGACATTTCGGCTTACAGCTTCCCCGCGCTCGCAAAGGCCGCGTTGCCGATGCTGTCGCAGGATGCCTCGCTGCTGACGCTGTCCTATCTCGGCGCCGAAAAGGTGATTCCGAACTACAACACGATGGGTGTCGCCAAAGCCGCGCTCGAAGCATCGGTGCGCTATATGGCCGGTTCGCTCGGCGCGCGCGGCGTGCGCGTGAATGCCATTTCCGCCGGCCCGATCAAGACGCTCGCGGCAAGCGGGATCAAAGGCTTCGGCAAGATCCTCGAGTTCGTCGCGGAAAACGCACCGCTCAAGCGCAATGTGACGATCGAGCAGGTCGGCAATACCGCGGCCTTTCTGCTGTCCGATCTCGCAAGCGGCGTCACGGCCGAGATCATGCATGTCGATAGCGGTTTTCATGCCGTCGTGGGCGGAATGGCATCTTTGCCGGCCGAATAAGTTCGCCGGCCGAGAGCCTTTCGGCCCCCAGCATTGCCACAATGAAAAACCGCCCACCGGAGAGTCACGGTGGGCGGTTTTTTCATATGGGTGCGGTGCGGGGACCGCCTTTCAGCCGATCAACAGGCGCGATCAGTCATGGCCACGACCGTGACCGTGACCTCGACCAGGGCCATGCCAGTGGTCGTCATCCCAACCGCGGCCGCGGCCATGATGGCGATACCAGTCGTCGCGATCCCAATAGCGGCGCCCGTCCCAGTAACGATCGCCATGCCATCCCATCACGATCGCCGGCGCCGGCGCATATACGACAGGCGGTGGCGGGGGCGGCGCATAAACCGGCGCGGGGGCGACATAAACGGGCGCCGGCACCCCGATGTTCACCCCCACGCTTACATCCGCGGCTATTGCGGCGCTCGACGCGCCTGCAACCAGCGCAACCGCAACACATGAAACAATGCTTGTTCTTTTGATAGTCATGACATAACCCCTGTCCGTCATACGGTAATTCGATGAGGGGGACTATACCGCAGGGCTTGCCGCCGCATATTTCATACTTGTAACTGTTGCTGCACGATATGTGCCGCCCGAATCAAGGCGCCGGTGCGACCCCGCTCGATGCCGGCTTCGTGGTAGCGATGCCGTTGCTCGCGTACGCCCAGCTCAGCGCTGTGGCGGCTCCCAATACAGCCGCTTCAAGGGAAAACTGTCCCATGCTCAGAAGCGCGGCGCCGAAAGGCAGCGGAGCGTATATGGCGTAGAACAACGCCATCAGCAGTTGCTTTTTCAGCGCGAGCGTCAACAATGTGAATTGCGCAATTCGCCCCGCGCCGTTCTTGCATAAAAACGGCGAGGCCAAGGCGCAACACATCAGACAAGCGAACGCCGGCTCGACGAACGTCAGATAAGCCGGTGCCAAGACGTTGATCCCGTAGGGAAGCTGGCACCATCCACCGCCAGATACCATTTCGCCGAACACTCCGAACACCGCGCCCTTCCCCCACGACACCAACGGGAACGCGACCAGGCCCATCAGGACCGACACAGCGAGCGCGGCGCAATGAAACATGCGCCGCGGCTTGGCGAAGCGCTCCACGAGCGCCGCAGCCACTGCGGTCGCCGCATAGAAGACCATCGCGGGTACCGCCATGATTGCGAAAAACAGCCAGCCTCGCGCGCTCGTGCAATAGCCGTTCATGAACCAGCCTCGCAGCGTCTCGTTGAGCCCGCACAAAAGCAGAAAAATAATGCCGGCATGAACGGACCGTGAACGATGCGGCCAGGTCCGCCTCATGTGCGCGAACAACCAGATGGCTACCCACACTGCAATGGCGTTATTGACGATATCGGGCAGCGGACTCGAGATCTGTGCCGATGGATACGGCACATCGAACGCCTGAAGCATGACGGCATGAACGCTGAGCGACAGGACCGCGGTCAGGCAAAACGCCACGAGCAGGCGCCCGCGATGGACATGGAAATGCGAATGAGTCCGGATCGAGGGGCTGAGGTCGGAACTGCAAGTCATGAGCGAAACTCCTGCACGGAAGCGGAACGGTGCGGCGTATTGCGGCACGCGTGGGCTCGCCACTATGCGCATGCGGGAGCGTCGTCGCCATACGATTTTTCTCAATCGAACCGATCGCGACGGGCGCGTACGCCGATTCGAGCGCAGCAGCCGCCTATGACAATGCGGCGCTTGGCGAAGCCATCGATGCAGGCCCGCGGTAAGAGGTCTAGACTGAGCGAGCGGTCTATCGGCAAGGAGAGACGATGCGCGAAAAGGCCCTCGCAGCGGCGGCAATTGCGTGCGCGACGGCGGTCGCTCCTCCCGTGGGCTTCGCCGAAGTCGGCTCGTCCGATTCGCCGCTAGCCGCACCATTGCCCGCCAACGCTGTTGTGGCGGGCGCACGGCTCGCCGCCCTCGGCAATTGCGCGGTCTGCCATACCGCGGCGGGCGGCGCCCCATTTGCGGGCGGCCGCCCCTTCCATACGCAATTCGGCACCCTTTATTCGACCAACATCACCCCCGACCCCGAAACGGGCCTCGGCCGGTGGTCGTTTGGCGATTTCTCGCGCGCCATGAAAAGCGGTGTCTCCCGAGATGGACATCGTCTTTATCCGGCGTTTCCCTATCCGCATTTTCAGGGCATGACCGACGTCGATCTCGAATCCGTCTATCGCTTCCTGATGACGCGCGAGGCTGTCAGGGCCACCCCGCCGCCAAACCATCTGGTGTTTCCGCTCCGGCTTCGTCCACTGATGGCAGGGTGGAACCTCCTGTTTCTTCGCCGTCCGGCCGAGCCGAAGCGCATTCCCGACCGCCCCGACGAACGACGCGGCAAATATCTCGTCGATACTCTCGGACATTGCGCCGCCTGCCATACGCCTTTGAACGCCCTCGGTGCGGAAAAAGCGGGCCATGCGTTCCAAGGCGCTGTCGTCGAAGGCTGGGAAGCGCCGGCATTGACGGCATTGCTGCACAGACCGAAACCGTGGAGCGTCGATCAATTGAGCGCTTACCTGCGTACAGGGCTCGCGAGCGAGCACGGTATGGCGGCCGGCCCGATGCGCGATGTGACGCATGCCCTGGCCTTCGCGGATCCGGCCGATGTGCGGGCGATGGCCTCGTATCTGATGACGTTACAAATAGCCAGTGCACCCACACGAACGGTGGCGACCGTCGCCGAACAAGCCGATTCCGCTCAGCTGCAGCGCGGCAGTACCCTCTATGCAGCGGCGTGCGCATCGTGTCACGATAATGCCGCCCCCATGTCCGCGTATGGCGGCCGCCCATCGCTTTCGCTCGGCACGGCGGTCAATGCGCAAAGTCCACGCAATGCGGTCCGCTTCGTGTTGCACGGCATCCGCGACCAGGACAGCGCGGCAGCCCTTTACATGCCGGCTTATTCCGCGACATTGACGAATGCGCAAATCGCCGACGTAACGGCATTTCTGCGGGCACGCTTCAGTACGGGCGCCCCATGGCGCATCGACGAAAGCTACGTCGCCAAGCTTCGCAAGGAGAAGAGCGAGCCATGATCGATCTGACGGTGAACGGCGAGCGTCACACGCTCGACATCGACCCCGCGATGCCGCTGCTCTATGCGCTGCGCAATTCGCTCGAGCTGAACGGAGCGAAGTTCGGTTGCGGTCTCGGACAATGCGGCGCGTGCACCGTCATCGTGGGAGACGAGCCGGTGTTCTCATGCTTGCTGCCTGTCGCGGCAGTAAGCGAACGCAATGTGCGGACCGTCGAGGGTCTCGGCGATGCAAAGCATCCAAGCCGGCTGCAGCAAGCCTTCATCGATCGGCAAGCCGCTCAATGCGGGTATTGCATCGCCGGCATGATCATGCGGGCGCAGGCCTTGCTCGATCGCATCCCCTCGCCCACCGAGGCACAGATTCGCGCGCATATGGCGCCGAACCTATGCCGTTGCGGCACGCATATGCGCATTCTCGCGGCGATCCGCGACGCGGGACACAGGCCATGAGCGGCCGCGTCGTCATTGAAAGTCCGTCGCGCCGACGGTTTCTCGCGGCGGGCAGCATCACCGTCGGCTTCACGCTGCTGCCCGCCGCCAGCATATGGGCGCAGACCACGACCGAAGCCGGGACTTTCAATGCGTCCGAACCGGATTTGCCTGGCAGTCTCAAGACGACCCCCGTGCTCGACGCCTGGATCAAAGTCGACGCCGACAGCCGTATCACGGTATTCACCGGCAAAGCCGAACTCGGCACCGGCATCCGAACGGCGTTCTTGCAGATCGCCGCCGAAGAGCTCGGCGTGTCCCCCGAGCGCCTCACGCTCGTGACGGCCGACACTTCGCTCACGCCCAACGAGGGATACACGGCCGGCAGTCATTCGACGGCCGACAGCGGTACCGCCATCGCCCATGCCGCGGCCCAAGTACGGCAACTGCTCATTCAAGCGGCCGCGACCAGGCTGGATGCGGACGCCGCCTCGCTCGTCGTCGAACAAGGCGAAATCGTAGCGGCTGACGGGCGGCGGTTGTCGTTCGGCGAAGCCGTGAGCGGCACCGATCTGCATCGCCATGCGATGCCCGGACAGCCCACGAAGGATCCGGGATCGTTCGGGATCGTGGGGCGGCCCTATCCGCGCGTCGACATCCCCGGCAAGGTCACAGGCGGCGCGAGCTACGTGCAGGACATGCGGCTGCCAGCGATGGTCCACGCCCGTGTGGTCCGGCCACCGTCATATGGCGCGACCCTTGCCTCGGTCGATCTTGCGCGCATCCGGTCGCTGCCCGGCGTGGTCGCCGTCATTCGTGACCGCAGCTATCTGGCTGTCGCCGCCGAAGACGAATGGCAAGCCATCGTTGCGATGCGTGAGCTGTCGGCCAGCGCCACGTGGACCGCCGGGCCGCCGTTGCCCGATCCAGCGACGCTCTACGACACGCTGCGAAAGCTGCCCGCTCAGGAAATTTCCGTCGCGAACCGGAAATCGACTTCAACGATCGCCGCAAAGACCCTGCACGCACGGTTTACGAAGCCCTATCTGACGCACGGCTCCATGGGGCCTTCGTGTGCGCTGGCGCAATTCGATGGAACGCAGATGACCGTCTGGACCCATACACAAGGCGTCTTCCCGCTGCGAAAGGGCATCGCCGAAATGCTTTCGATGAAACCGGAGCACGTTCGCTGCGTCCATGTGGAAGGGGCCGGTTGTTATGGGCACAACGGTGCCGACGATGTCGCAGCCGATGCCGCACTGATTGCACACGCGTTGCGGGGGCGCCCCGTACGCGTCCAATGGATGCGGGAACAGGAACACATGTGGGAGCCGTTCGGGCCTGCGATGATCACCGACGTCGCAGCATCGCTCGACGATACGGGACATATCGTCGACTGGCGATTCGAGATCTGGAGTAACACGCACAATAACCGCATCGAAAACGCCGGACGTCTGATGCCAACCTGGTTTCTAGCCAAACCGTTCACACCGGCTCCGCCGAAACCCATCCCGATGCCGGAAGGCGGCGGCGACCGCAACAGCATTCCGCTCTATCGCATCCCGAACGTCTACGTGCAGCATCATTTTCTGCCCGAGATGCCGATCCGTGTCTCGGCGATGCGCTCGCTCGGCGCCTATCACAACCTGTTTTCCATCGAGAGCTTCATCGACGAACTGGCAGCCGCTGCCGGCGCAGATCCAGTCGAGTTCCGGCTTCGCCATCTCGACGATCCGCGCGCGCAAGACGTCATTCGTCGGGCCGCCCAACGGTTCGGTTGGGAACGCCAGCCCGCCTCGACGCGCTGGCGGGGCCGAGGCTTCTCGTTCGCCCAGTACAAAAACCTCATGGCGTATTGTGCGATTGCCGCCGAGGTGAGCGTCGAGCCCGACACCGGGCGTGTCACGATCGAACGGATCGTGAGCGCCGTCGATTGCGGGCAGATCGTGAATCCCGACGGCGTGCGTAACCAGATCGAAGGCGGCATCGTGCAATCGGCAAGCTGGACCCTGTTCGAGGAGACGACGTTCGATCGACACACGATCACGAGCTTCGATTGGAGCACCTATCCCATCCTGCGGTTCGAGTCCGCTCCGCGCGCGGTCGATGTCGAATTGATCGACCGCCCGGGGCAACCGTTCCTCGGCGTGGGCGAGGCCGCGCAAGGGCCGATGGCAGCAGCCCTCGCCAATGCGATCGCTCATGCAACGGGAGTCCGGTTCAGAGCGCTGCCGATGTCCCCGGCGCGGCTGCGCGCCGCGCTCGAAGCGCGCGTATGAGCGGCCGCTTGCAGCGATGCGGTCGGCTCATGCGGCCGATGCTGCACTGCAATTTGTATCGAATGCTCTCGCCGCTGGCGCACCGCCCGAAACCGCATCGCGGCCGCGGCTCGGCGGGCGCACGCCGATCGCGGCCTCCCGCCTGTTTGCTTCCGGATACAAACGGTAACGACATTGCATTGATTTGGGGACGGGAAATCGCACAATGCGAGCGCAGGCACTCGATCAGGGGGATTCAAATGAAAACTAAACGTTGGGCGCTTTTCGCCGTCACCAGTATTGCTTTGGCCGTATCGTCCGTCTCGTTCGCTGCCGGTGGTGGTGCGGGCGGTGGCGGTGGCGGTGGCGGTGGCGGCGGCGGCGGTGGTTCGGGTGGTGGCGGCGGCGCTGGTGGCGGACATGGTGCCGGAATGGGCAGCGCGATGGGCAGCGCGGCCGGCAATGTCGGCGGCTTGTCGGCCAGCCATATGAGCGCGGAAGGAATCAAGAATTCCAACAGCCCGATTTCGGGCGATCGCGACAAGGGCCTCGCTCGTGCCGCCGATCGTTCCGATACCCAGGCGGATCGGGTCGGGGATACCGCTCGATCGACCGCGACCTCGCCGCATCATGGCAAGGCCACCAGGACGGCAGTCCATCATCACTCCATCGTCCGCAAGCCGACGGTGCCCCTCGAAGGATCCTGACGCACGCACGTCATCGTTCGTTTGAATGCGAGTGGGCGCCGTGCGCCCGCTCCGTTCCGGCACCCGCGAATGGGACGTCACTTGCCAAATAACAGCGCCGTGTATTTTTTCGATATCGCGCCGCTGCGCTTGCCATTTTCGCCGTAGTAGCGATTGATGCGGCAGACACGCTCCTTTACATCGCAGAAAATACCGTTGGCGAACGTGAATTCGGTGAGGCTGAAATCGCCCTGCGAAAAAAGCCTCGCCGCGGCGTGCGCACCCAGGTAGCGCTCGGTCAGCGAGCGTGAGATGCCCTTGTCGTCCGCACACATGAATCGATCGCAGAGCACGCCTGGTGCCCGCAGTTGTACCGAGCCGGACGTGCCCGCATTCGCGCACATTGCCCCTGCAAACCATAACGGCGCCAGGCAGGCGAGATGAATTCGTTTGTTCATAAGGACGACCGCCCTCGTCTTGCTATACCGATCCCGCTCAGGGAAACAAAGGACACCATCAGCAGGGCAACGATGCGTTTCATATCCGATGGCCCGGCGAATGAGAACGTCTCGATTCTAACGATGCGCATGCGCGCGCCGACCCATGGATATTTATAGGTTTTCTGGACTACCCAGAGCAAGCGGCAACGCTGCACACATTCCGTGTCTAGAACGGTTCCACAATCTGGGCCACCTCGATCGTTCTGTCCGCATGAATGGCGACCTTCCCGCCATGTTCACCGTTTTCCGCCGCTCGGGCAATCTGACGAACCTTTCTTTACGAACCCACTCGTGCTCGCGCTAGACTTCGATTCGGCCGATAACAGGGATTGAGTCGTGGAAACGTTTGAATGGATCATCGTGCTGCTGATCGCGGCGGCGTTTTTGGCGGAACTGGCTCGCAGAATCGGTGCACCGTACCCGACACTGCTCGCGCTCGGGGGCGCGGGCGTGGCATTCCTGCCCGCCAGCCCGAGATGGACGCTCGACCCGCAACTGGCGCTGGCCCTGTTCGTTGCCCCAGTTCTGCTGGACGCCGCCTATGACACATCGCTTCGGGACCTTCGTGCGAACTGGCGCCCGGTGGCCGGGCTCGTGATTGCCGCGGTGGGTACAACCGTGGTCGGCGTGGCGCTGGCCTGTCACTGGCTGATGCCGGGCATGCCGTGGGCCATCGCGGTTGCCGTGGGCGCCATCGTGGCGCCGCCCGACGCGGCAGCCGCAACTGCCGTCATGCGCCAGGTGGGACTGCCGCAACGAGTGCTGAATGTGCTCGAAGGCGAGAGCCTGCTCAACGATGCAAGCGCTCTGTTCATCTACCGACTCGCGCTGACCACCCTTGTTGCCGGGCCGCTGAGCTTCGGCGATTACATGCCGATGTTCCTGCTGACGGTATTCGGCAGTATTGCGGCCGGGATCGTTTTGGCAATCGTCTTGCGACCGATCACGACCGCCTCGGACCATGTGGCCATCTCTTTGATCCTGCAGTTCGCTTTCACCTTCGCCGTTTGGATACTCGCGGAAAAGGTCGGCCTCTCCGGCATTTTAACGATGGTGGCGTTCGCGATGACCATGGCGCGCGGGGGCGGTCCGCGCATCCCTGCGCGCATGCGTGTGCCCATCCTTGCAGTCTGGGAGGCTGTGGTCTTCGTCTTGAATGCACTCGCATTCGTATTGATCGGCATGCAGCTGCGACCGATCTGGGAGCGCCTGGGCAGCGGGACGGGCACCCCGCGCATCGAGGCCGTCGTTGCCGCGATCGTCGTACTCGGCGTGGCCATCGCGACGCGGTTCCTGTGGGTCATGGGCTACAGCGCGCTCGTAATGTTTCAGAACCGGAAGGCCAATCCCGTGACGCGCAAGAACCGCTCGTGGGGAGCCGGGCTCGTTGTCTCATGGGCGGGGATGAGAGGCATCGTGACGCTTGCCGCGGCATTCGCGGTTCCGCAGACGCTGCCCAACGGTTCGCCGTTTCCCTACCGCGACATCATCTTGCTGTGTGCGTTCGTGGTCGTCTTCGGGACCCTCGTGCTTCAAGGCCTCACGATGAAACCGATCATCCGGCTGCTGAAGCTGTCCGACGACGATCCCGTTGCAAAAGAGGTGCGAACCGGCCGGACCTTGATCTATCAGGCACTGCTCGATTCGATCGAAGCGGACGACTCCATGCACGCGAAATTGCTCAGAAAGGAGTATCAAGCCGTCGTCGAGCTCAACGCGAGCCACGATCACGGCAAACCGCTGAACGAGGTGCCCGGTGGCCCACTGAGGCGCAAGGCGATCGACGCTGCGCGCCGCAAGGTTATCGCGCTGCGCAATGAAGAAGTCATCGGCGACCAGGCCTACCGCACGCTCGTGCAAGAGCTCGATTGGGCCGAACTGTCGGCCGGCGGCAACGGGTAGAGACACGCGCTCGACGTTCGCACCCGCGCCATCCTCGCAAGTACGGCGTACAGCGTTCGCCGAGTGCCGCGGCTTTTCGCCGGCTGCCTACCGCGGCGCAGCCTCGGGCACTACGCTGGCGGCACCGAAGATCTACTTCGAACCGTGCTCCTCCCGCCGCCAAGTGCGCGGCGATCGGCTCCTTTGGTATGAGTCGGCCCGCATAGACAATCGTAATGCCCATCGACCGCCCGACCCTACCGACGACAACGGCACCCATGGATTCGCCCTCCGCTCACGGCTCTCATAGCGACGACCGCCCTACATCCAGACCATCCAGACCATCCGGGCCATCCGGCAACCGCACGCCGCCGAGCGGACCGCTGGCCGTGCTGCGTACGCGCCCGCGCGAGGCGCACGCTACCCCGGGCGGGCATCAAGGCGGCGGCACATTCGGCAGCGGCAATGTTGGTTCGCACCCTGAGCTGCAACCGATCGCGCGCGGCCCGCGCTTTCAGCGAGCGCTGACTCGGCAATTCGACAGGTTGAGGCTGCAGGACCGCGCAGCCATTTCAGCATCTCGCGATACCGACGGCGCGCATTCGTCATCGAGCGGCTCAATGACGTCGAGCCGGCGATCCGAGCGCAACACAGACGATGCGGACGACGATTTTCTCGTGTTGGCCGACTCCGCACTCAACGGCACGCCGAACTTCTGGTCCGGCGGCGCGCGTCGCGCCGAACGGCAGCAGATGTTGTCGGAGTGGGTGGCACTATCGAGCATTCCGGCCGATGCACACGCGCTCGCCGCCGGCGCGGAAGAATTGCGCAGGCAGGCGGAGACGCTTCATCCGATCACGTTCGCCACGGACTTCAGCGATGCCCTGCGGGCCTTCCACCCCCTGGAGCAGTTGCCCAAAACGGTATTCGAATGCGAGGACGCGGCACGAGCCTGGCAGACCGCGGCCGATCAATACCGCGCCGCAATCGATTTGGCGCGCAAGGTCGGCGCAGCCGGCGCAGACGTCGCGAAGCTCGACGGAGCGGCCGCGCATTGCGAGGCTCAGACAGCGCGACTGATCGTCAAGGCTTCGCTGCTGACCGCCATGACCCACTTCAAGCGAAACCGGCATGCTTTCGCAGTGGGCAATCCGCGAGCCCTGGACGCGGTGCTGAAACCATTGCGCACCGCGCTCGAACACTGCGAGGCGGATTCGCTTCGCGCGCTGCCGCTCGATGTGGCACCGATCGAGGCCTTCGACGCCGAGCTGCGCGTGGTCGTCGACGCTTTCGGGCAGTTGTCGGCCGCCGCGGCACAGAATCCCGCGATGGCCCCGGCGGGGAACCGCAAGAACGTTTTATCGGAACTCGAGTACGTCCTGAGCGCGCTGCCGCTCGTCCTGCGAGGCGAGCCGAACGTACCGGCGCTGCTGGCCGCGTTGCACTCGGCCCTCGAAGCTCCGCTGGTTCAAGCCGGCGGTCTTCTGGTCGCGGCACAAGCGCGTCGCAACGACCCGTCGCGTTCCCTCGACAGCCTGGTCGATACGTTCGAGTCCTGGTATCAGACTGCGCGCGCCTACGACGATGCGCTTCACACGTTCGATGATTCCACGGCATCTTGGCCCGAAGCGGCACGCTCTTCTCCCAAAGCGCGGCAACTGTCCGCAGAGCTCGGCGAGTCCCGCAACGCGGCTGTCGGTCAAATGAACGAGGCGCTCGTCGAGCTGTTCTCGGCGATGTCGGCCACGACGCATGAGCCGCATGACGAGGATGCCGATCCGACCGCGGCGAGCACGAGTGTGACGGCCGCCGAAATATTGATCGGTTCGGATGTGCGCTGGCATTGCCAGACACTGCGGGCCAAGCTGGAAGCGACGCCGTTCCCGCGTGACGCGGCGGATATCGATGCCGCCCGCCTGGCGGCGCCTTTCGCCGCGTTGGAACAGTACGTGGAAGCGATGCTCGATCGGGAGACGAACCTGCTCGACGCAGCGGATCGGGTGCGCAAGGCCGCCGTGGCGGCCGGGGCCGCGGCACCCGCTTATGGTCGGGCCCTGGGCCCCGCCCTTCGCCAATTCACGAGCGCGTGTGCCCGACAGCGAACGAGACTCCTCAACGGCGCCTTTCAGAAGGCTCACGCCGCGACCGTCGCGTTCACCATCGAAGAGTCCGCCGCAATGGGGCCGGCGCTGAAATGCATGTACGACCTTCGGCAATCGCTTCCGATCGTGCGGTTCGGTGCTTCCCCCGAAGACCGCGCCGCGGCGCGAGAAGAGGAAACTGCCAACGAAGCGCTGATCGCGACCACGCGCGAAGCCGTGCAGCGCATCGAGGCGCATCTTGCGCAAATGCCTTCGCCACCGGCGGATGCAGCCGAGATCATCGCGGACAACCACGCCAATCTGCAGTTGAACCTGAACGCCCTGACCGTGGCTATGCGCTCGGTCGCCGAGCTGGTCGAATGCTACGGCGAGGCCCGTCGTGCGATCCACGATGGCGCTACGGCCGATTGCACGGCGAAGCTCCGGTTGCTGGCCGAGACGGTGAGGCAGGTGCGCGAGCAGGCCGCCGCCGTGCCGTCCGCGGGCCGGAGCAAACGTCTGACTCGCGGTGTCGCCGGCGAACGTGCTCAACGTACGTTGCAATTCACGCGGCGTGTGGCCCGCACGGCCAAATCGGTTCAGTACACGCTGAGTGTGCTCGCCGACCTCTCGCACGGGTACCGAAACGCGGCGGAGCTCAGCCGCGAGCCGACACTCGACCCGTTGCGCTTTCAACAACTATCCGATCAACTGTCCGACGACGTGTCGCGTGCCGCGAAGGATATCGACGCGACTCGCAACCAACTGATCGAGGACGTCGGCACTCGGCACCCCAGCGTGGATGCCGCGACGACCGCCGAACGCGAAATCGACCAAATTCAATCGTTCACCATCCGTCTCGAATGGCGCTACGTCGCCGACTTCGATACAGCGAAGCGTCAATGGCTTCGAGCGACCGTGCGTGCGCTCGCCGAGCGGCTCGAGGATCCGGCCGGCACCGTTCCGTTCGGCGCGGCGCCGCTGCTCGATATGATCGACCAACACCTCGCGGCCGGCACGAAGATTCTCATGATCGCCGCCTCCCGCATGGAAGACGTGGAAAAACGTCAGATCACAGACGCGCTGCGGGACAACAATGAAATCAGAGGTGAAGTGAAAGCGTGCCGTGAGCAGTTGAAACGTCTGCCGCCCAGCGCACGGACCGCTCCGGAGCAGCGTCCGGCGCCGCCCTCGCGGCCCGCTTCCGGCACGGGAACCTCCCGGGCCGATAGCCGCAACAAGAAAGCGAGCGGTAAGGGGAAGCGTCGCTGAGGCGAGCGGAGTATGCATCCGAACGTTGCCGCCGATCGGCAGACCGCACGGAGAGTATCAATGCAGGACCTTCGCAAGAAAGTCCCGAGCGCGCTCCGATCGAGGCGTATCGAAGAAGCTGTCCTTGACGCAGTCCTCGACGATTACGCCGGCGTCCATGAAAAGCACGCGATCGGCGACCTTGCGCGCAAAACCCATTTCATGCGTCACACAGACCATCGTCATACCCTCTTGTGCGAGCTCGATCATCACGTCCAGGACCTCGTTGATCATCTCCGGATCGAGGGCCGACGTCGGCTCGTCGAACAGAATCGCCGCGGGGTCCATCGACAATGCGCGGGCGATGGCAACACGCTGCTGCTGTCCGCCCGACATTTGCCCCGGAAACTTTCGGGCGTACGACTCGAGCCCCACCCGATCGAGCAGCATCATCGCCTTCACGTCGGCTTCTTCGCGGGATCGCCGGAGCACCTTCATCTGCGCCAATGTGAGGTTGTCCAAAATGCTCATATGCGGGAACAGCTCGAAATGCTGAAAGACCATTCCGACCCGGGTACGCAGTGACGCCAGATCCGCTTTCGAATGTCCCACGCTGACGCCGTCGACGGTGATGGAACCTTGCTGGAAAACCTCCAGCCCATTGATGGTCTTGATGAGCGTCGACTTTCCCGATCCCGAAGGCCCGCAGACGACCACGACCTCGCCTTTTTGAACTCGCGTCGTGCAGCTATCGAGTACGCGATGCTGGCCCAAAGCCTCGCCTTGGTCAGCATGAATTTATCGAGCGCGTCGGCGTCCATTTCCAACCCTCGGCAGTCCATCCAGGCCAGAAGCTGTTCTGCGCGAACGTTTCGCCGAGCGAAGCAAACGGAATGTGCTTTTTCGCGGGGTTGACGATCAGGTCCTGATGGATTTCGTCGGAGACGACGAGCACGCCATGCCGAAGGCAAATTTCTCCCATGACGCGCAGATCGTCCTCGGACCACACATTCCCGGTCGGATTATGGGGATGGCTAAGGATGAAGAGCTTCGTGTTATCGCGGATCGCCGCTTCGAACGTCTTTTCGTTGAAGCGATAGCCCGTGTCCGTTCGTTCGAGCGGCGCGAAAGCCAGATGGCGTCCGTTCATCAGGACGTCGTTGTGGAAATGCGCATAGACCGGCGGCTGAATCAGCACTGTGTCGCCCGGCGACGAAAACGCCTGCACCGCAGTCTTCAGCGTGGTGATGATGCCGGACGTCTGCACCACCCATTCTTTGGGGACGTCCCAGTCGAAACGCTTGGCCTGCCAGCCGACCACCGCCTCGACATAGCTGTCGGTGGCGCCGCCCGGATAGCCGAAGATGCCGTGCTCGACCGCTTCGTGAAGCGCCTCGATCACAGGGTGGGGCGCGCGGAAATCCATATCGGCAACCCACATGGGCAACGAATCCGCAGCGAATTCATCTGCTGAAAGCAGCTTTTCGGCAATCGCCCATTTCATCGAGTTCGACTTCTTGCGATCGGCAACTTGATCGAATATGCAAGCAAGGTTTTCCGTCGAAGCGTCGTCTGTGATCTCTCTGGAACATGCCTTCACTATTTCTTCCTCGTTTCAATATGACGGCACGCGGTCACGCGGCCATGAATTTCGGTCAGAATAGCAACGCACGTCCATGAGCAGAAATGGTATGTTTTCATGGAACAATGAATGGAGATCATGGATGCTAGACCGCCAACAGCTCGCTATCCTGCTGGAAGTCGATCGGCTAGGCAGCGTCACCGCAGCCGCGGAACGGCTCAACGTCACGCAGTCCGCGCTGTCGCACACGATCCGAAAGATGGAAGAGCAGCACGGCGTCAAGATCTGGACGAAGAGCGGGCGCGGGCTGCGCTTTTCTCAGGCCGGGGAGTATCTGCTCGCTTTGGCGCAGCGCGTGTTGCCCCAAATCGATCACGCCGAGCGCGTGTTGGTGGATTTCGCCGAAGGTCGGCGCGGCGCACTGCGCGTCGGCATGGAGTGCCATCCCTGCCAAAAGTGGCTATCGCGGCTCACGCCCCGTTACCTTGCCGCCTGGCCGGACGTCGACTTCGACGTACGCACAGCGTTCCGCTTCGACGGCGTTGCGGCACTTGCCGGCCATGAGATCGACCTGCTCGTTACGCCCGATCCCATCGATTTACCGGATATTCGCTTCACGCCTGTCATCGACTACGAGCTCGTCCTGGTCGTGCACGAAGCGCATCCGTTGGCTGCGCGTGCCTTCGTTCAGCCTCGCGACCTGCGCGACGAAGAACTGATCACCGTTCCCGTCAGCGAAGACCGGCTGGACATCTATACGCGCTTTCTCATCCCGGCTCATTGCAAGCCGAGGAACCGTAGAAGCGCGGAAGCGACCGATCTTATGCTCCAGCTCGTCGCCGCCGGGCGCGGCGTTTCGGTGCTGCCCGACTGGCTCGTTCACGAAGAGGGCGCCGATTTCCCGATTCGAGCCGTGCGGCTTGGCAAGCGCGGCATCGGCAAGAGCATCAATTTGGGTATCCGCCGCGGAGAAGAGGAAATCGGATATATCGCCGGCTTCGTGGCGATCGCGCGCGAGATGCGCGTCAGTCGAGCTTGATCGCCCGGCGTGTTCCGTCGCCGCATCCGAGGTTTGACGCACGTCAACACGGCAACACCGCCTGCGCGTCAGTCCTCAGCGCGCCACCGGTGCCGGTTCCTTGAGCCGGTTCGCCACACGTATGGCGTCGAAATAGGCGGGATTCGGCGGCCGTTTCAGATAACGGCCCTGCCCGCGCCGCGCGCGCAAATCGCCATCGGCCCACGCCAGCTCGCCGCGCGCGATCGTATGCGTAGCCACGCCTTTGACCGTGATTCCTTCGAATACGTTGAAATCGACGTTCTGATGGTGCGTGGCCACTGAAATCGTTCGGCTCCCCCGCGGGTCCCAGACCACGAGATCGGCATCGGCGCCCTGCACCACCGCGCCTTTGCGCGGATAAAGATTGAAAATCTGCGCGGCGTTCGTCGACGTCACACGCACGAACTCGTTCGGCGTGAGGCGCCCCATGTTGACGCCGTAATGCCAGAGCACCGACATGCGGTCTTCCACGCCGCCGCATCCGTTCGGAATTTTTGTGAAATCGTCCCGCCCCATCGCCTTTTGCGACGCACAGAACACGCAATGATCGGTCGCAGTCGTCTGCAGATGACCGGCCTGCAATCCATGCCAGAGCGCATCGCGATGCGCCTGCGTGCGAAACGGCGGGCTCATGACGTGCGCGGCCGCACGTCCCCAGTCGGTATCCCGGTAGACCGATTCGTCGATGACGAGATGCCCCGCGAGCACTTCGCCGAATACGCGCTGGCCTTCGCTGCGCGCGCGGATGATTGCATCGAGCGCATCTTTCGCCGACACGTGCACGATGTAGACCGGCACGCCCAGTACCTGCGCGATCCGTATCGCTCGGTTGGCCGCCTCGCCTTCGACCTCGGGTGGACGCGAAAGCGGATGGGCCTCCGGTCCGGTGAAGCCGCGAGCGAGCAATTCGCGCTGCAGCCGGAACACGAGTTCGCCGTTCTCCGCATGCACCGTCGGCAGCGCCCCGAGCTCGAGCGCGCGCATAAAACTGTTCACGAGCACTTCGTCGTCGGCCATGATCGCGTTCTTGTAGGCCATGAAGTGCTTGAAACTCGAGACACCATGCTCATGCACGAGCGTGCCCATGTCGCGATGAACCGATTCGTCCCACCACGTCACCGCGACATGAAAGCCGTAATCGGCCGCGGCCTTCCCGGCCCAGCCGCGCCAATCCTCGAACGCGCTCATGAGGGGCTGCCGCGGATTCGGAATCACGAAATCGATGATGCTCGTCGTGCCGCCCGCCAGACCGGCTGCCGTGCCCGTGAAGAAGTCGTCGCTGGCCCGCGTGCCCATGAACGGCAACTCCATATGCGTGTGCGGATCGATGCCACCTGGCATCACATACTGCCCGCCCGCATCGATGACGGTCGCGTCAGCCGGCACATCGAGATCGAGCCCAATCTGCGCGATCGTGCCGCCCGCCGCACTGTCGTGGCACAGCACATCGGCCCGATAAGTGTCGTTCGCGTCGACCACGGTGCCACCGCGAATCAGGATTGCCATTTCGATGTCTCCTATTCCATGCCATGTCGTCAATGGAAGTTGACGCTGATGTCTTCGTGCCGCTACGCCCGGGCGATACGAGGATTCGCCCGATCGCCGAGCCGCATCCACACGCCGTATACGAGCGCGGCCAACACGAGCCCGACGAACCACGCATACGTATACAGTTCCTTGAACATATCGGGCACATTCGGGAATGCCGAGGGAAATGCGGTATTGAGAAAGCCAGGCAGGTTCGGCAGCACGCCGATCAGCAGTGCCGCGACAGCCGCGGGGTTCCATCCGCCCGTGTACGAATATTCGCCATGCTCGTCGAACAGCTCGCCGTGATCGAGCCGGGTGCGTCGCACGAGAAAGTAGTCGACCATCATGATGCCCGCCACCGGACCGAGCAGCGCCGAGTATCCGACCAGCCACGTGAAAATGTAGCCCTGCGTGGTCGCGAGAATCTTCCAAGGCATCATGACGATTGCAATCGTTGCGGTGATCAGGCCACCGGTCTTATATGACACTGCTCGCGGCCAAAGACTCGAGAAATCGTACGCCGGACCGACGAGGTTGGCTGCGAGATTGCAGCACATCGTATCGAGCGTGAGGATGATCAGCGCGAGCCCGACGCCGATACCGGTCATGCGGCTCGTCAGATCGATCGGGTCCCAGATCGCCTTGCCGTAGATGACGACCGTGGCCGAGGTCACCACCACGGAGATGACGGAGAGCAAAGCCATCGGTAACGGCAGGCCAATTGCCTGCCCCACCATCTGGTCGCGCTGTGTGCGCGCAAAGCGTGTGAAATCGGGAATGTTCAGCGCCAGCGTGGCCCAGAACCCGACCATCGCAGTCAGGCTCGGCCAGAACGTCGCCCAGAATTGCCCGGCCTTCTTGCCGCCCGCCACGAACTGGGATGGCGTCGACAACATCGAGCCGACACCGCCCGCTTTGGACGTCGCCCACCAGACGAGCGCCACGCACATCACGACCTTGATCGGCGCGGACCAACTTTCGAGCCAGCGGATCGAATCGGTGCCGTTGACGATGAAGTAGATCTGGATGCCCCAGAAAAACAGAAAGCAGGCCGCCTGCCCGGCCGAAATGCCGAGCACCGCGATCGGCGCGCCTTGCAAGCCGTTGCCGGTCAGGATGTTGAGCAGCGTATAGATCGCGCTGCCGCCGAGCCAGGTCTGAATCCCATACCAGCCGCAGGCGACGATCGCCCGCAATAACGCAGGCAGTTTGGCGCCTTGTGTACCGAACGAGGCGCGCACCAGCACGGCGTAGGGAATTCCGTGCTTCGCACCCGCATGGCCGATCAGCAGCATCGGCACGAGGACGATCACGTTGCCGAGCAGTACGGTCAGCACGGCTTGCCACGGCGACATGCCCTGATCGGTCAACCCGGCCGCCAGCATGTACGAGGCGATGTTCATCACCATGCCAACCCATAGCGCCGCGAAGTGATACCACTTCCAGGTTCGGCGAGCCGGGTCGGTGGGCGCGAGGTCGTCGTTGTAGAGCGGGCTCGCAGCCAAGCTCGGCTGCATGACGGCATCGCTGCTTCCTACGGACTGATTCATTGGGTTCTCCCGTCGTCGCCTGCGTGCCATGTGCACGCACCGACTATCAAATGACCGGCGCGCCGTCTCATGCGGCGCGTCCGGGCTCGCGTCAGGCCGCTTGCGCAGGAACGCCGGCCTCGTCCTGCGTGCGCGCCGGGTTGTTCGGATGCGTGGTCCAATTGGAATAGGCGCCACTGTCGACGCGCTCCATCGTGATGCATTGATCGACCGGGCAGACGTGCATGCAAAGATTGCACCCGACGCACTGGTCGTCGATCACCTCGAAATGGCGCACGCCGTCCTTTTCTCGTGTAATGGCCTGATGCGAAGTGTCTTCACAGGCGATATGGCAGAGCCCGCATTGGATGCAGCGCGACTGATCGATGCGCGCCTTGATGTCGTAGCTCATGTTCAGGTACTTCCAATCCGTCACGTTCGGCACCGCACGGCCGCGGATGTCGTCGAGCGTCGCGTAGCCCTTTTCATCCATCCAGTTCGAGAGCCCATCGGCAAGATCCGAAACGATCCGAAAGCCGTAATGCATCGCGGCGGTGCAGACTTGCACACTGCCGGCGCCCAGCACGATGAACTCGGCCGCGTCGCGCCATGTCGTGATACCGCCGATGCCAGAAATCGGCAAACCCGGCGTCTCGCTGTCGCGCGCGATTTCGGCCACCATGTTGAGCGCAATCGGTTTCACAGCCGGGCCGCAATAGCCGCCGTGCGTGCCTTTGCCGTCGACGGTCGGCATGGGTGCCATCTGATCGAGATCGACGGCGACAATCGAATTGATCGTGTTGATCAGCGATACGCCATCGGCACCGCCCTTGAATGCGGCGCGCGAGCCGAGCCGGATGTCGGTGATGTTGGGCGTGAGCTTCACGAGGCACGGCAGCCGCGTACCCTCCTTGACCCAGCGCGTGACCATTTCGATGTATTCGGGCACCTGACCGACGGCGGAGCCCATGCCGCGTTCACTCATGCCATGCGGGCACCCGAAATTGAGTTCCACGGCATCGGCGCCGGTATCTTCGACACGCGGCAGAATCCATTTCCAGTCCTGCTCGTTGCAAGGCACCATCAACGAAACGATCAGCGCGCGATCGGGCCAATCGCGTTTGACCTGCTCGATTTCGCGCAGATTGACGTCGAGCGGGCGATCGGTGATCAACTCGATATTGTTGAGCCCCGCGATGCGCTGCCCGTTCCATTGCACAGCGCCGTAGCGCGAGCTGACGTTGACGACATGCGGATCGAGACCGAGCGTCTTCCAGACCACACCGCCCCAGCCCGCCTCGAAGGCGCGGTTGACGTTGTAGGCCTTGTCGGTTGGCGGAGCCGAAGCGAGCCAGAACGGATTCGGCGATGAAATGCCGGCAACGGTGCAGCGAAGATCGGCCATGGTCGGCTCCGTGGGGCGAAGGCTGGGAAAGAATCGGGCTGAGCGCGTCAGGCCGCGTGCTTGGCCGTGCGGGCGAAATGCCGGTCCATCGATTCGGCCGCGAGCTTGCCGTCCTGCACGGCCTGGACCGTCAGATCGAGGCCTTCACGTGCGGCGCAGTCGCCGCCGGCCCAGACCTGCGCAAGCGAGGTACGGCGTTCGTCGTCGACGACGATGCGCCCGCCATCGAGCCCGAGAATCTCGCGATCGATGCCGTCAGCGACAAGCTTCTGCCCGATCGCCTTCAGTACCATGTCGGCCTCGATGGCGAAACGCTCGCCCGTGTCGATGAGGCGGTGCGATTCGTCTTCGCGGGTGCGCTCGAATTCCACGCCGGTCACATAGCGTCCGTCGCCGTCTGCAATGAGGCGCAGCGGCCGCGCGCACAGCACGATCGTTACGCCTTGCTTTTGCGCGAATTCGCGCTCGGCCCACGTCGCACTCATCGCCTCCACCCCACGCCGGTAGACCATCGTCACGCTCTCGGCACCGAGCTTGCGGCTTTGCACGGCGGCGTCGACAGCCGTATTGCCGCCGCCGATGACGACCACGCGACGGCCGACGGGTAAGGTCGATTTGTCCTTTGCCTGGCGCAGCCGCGCGATGAACGCGATAGCGTCTTCGACGCCGGCCAGCCTTTCGCCCTCGATACCGACCGCCTTGACCCCCGCGAGCCCAACTGCCAGAAAGACCGCGTCATGCTGCTGACGCAACTCCGCCAGGTCGATGTCACGCCCAAGCGCTGCACCGGAGCGCCATTCGATGCCCCCGACCGACAGCAGCCATTGCACCTCGCGCTGCGCGAAGTCGTCGACTGTTTTATAGGCGGCAATGCCGTATTCATTGAGGCCGCCTGGCAACGCATGCGCATCGAAAATCGTTACGCGATGGCCCGACAGTGCAAGACGATGCGCACAGGCGAGCCCGGCCGGTCCCGCACCGACCACGGCGATGCGGCGCCCCGTATCGGGTGCGCGCGCAAAGAGCGGCTCGCCGCGGGCCATGGCCCAGTCCGTCGCATGCCGCTGCAACGCGCCAATCCGTACCGGTTCGTTGTCCTGATCGTTTCGAACGCACGCGCCTTCGCACAGAATTTCGGTCGGGCAGACCCGCGCGCACATGCCGCCGAGCGGATTGGCCGACAGAATATCGCGCGCCGCGCCCTTCAGGTTCCCATTGCCGATCTTGCGAATGAATCCGGGGATATCGATTTGCGTCGGACAGGCATGCACGCATGGCGCGTCGTAGCAATAGTGGCAGCGGCTGGCCGCAATCGCTGCCTCCGTGGCGTTCATGAGTGGCGCGATATCGGCAAACTCGCAAGCCAACCGAGCCGCGTCAAGCCGCCCGGCGGCAATATCGCCGGTCTTCTTGATGGTCATGCGTGCTCCTTCGCAAGAGGGACGACAGGACTGGACGACGTGAAACAGCAGCCGATCAAACCGCGCGCGTCAGACGGGCTCGCATGCGCGCTCGAGCATCGCGTGCAACAGCACGTTCGCTCCCGCCTCGATCCATTCGGGCGTGGCATCCTCGATTTCGTTATGGCTGATGCCGTCGACGCAGGGCACGAACACCATCGATGTCGGGGCCACCTGTGCGAGATAGCAGGCGTCGTGTCCGGCTCCCGACACCATGTCGCGATGCGAATAGCCGAAGCGCTGTGCGGCACGCCTGACCGATTCGACGCAGGCACGATCGAACGCAATGGGTGCGTAATAAAAGATCTGGTCGAGCGCGGTTTCGAGACCGATACGGTTGGCGATGTCGGCTACGCCCTGGCGCAGCTCGGCGTCCATTTGCGCGAGTACGGCATCGTCGGGATGGCGAAAGTCGACAGTGAAAAAGACGCGCCCGGGAATGACGTTGCGCGAGTTCGGATGAACCTGCATCATGCCGACCGTTGCGCAGGCAAGCGGTGCATGAGCCAGCCCGATCCGGTTGACGAGATCGACGACGCGTGCGGCCCCGAGCAGCGCATCGCGGCGACGCGGCATCGGCGTAGGGCCCGCATGTGCCTCCTGTCCGGTCAGCACGATTTCGTACCATCGCTGCCCTTGCGCATCGGTGACGACACCGATCGTCTTGTCCTCCGCCTCGAGAATCGGCCCCTGCTCGATATGCAGTTCGAACGCCGCGTGGATCGGCCTGCCGCCGCAGGGCACGTCGCCTGCGTAACCGATCCGCTGCAATTCCTCGCCGATCGTCTTTCCTTCGATGTCCTTACGCGAAAGCCCGTATTCGAGCGTAAAAACGCCGGCGAACACGCCTGAGGCCACCATCGCCGGGGCAAAGCGCGAGCCTTCCTCATTGGTCCAGATGACGGCCTCGACCGGATGCTCCGTTTCGATGCGATGATCGTTGAGCGTGCGAATCACCTCGAGCCCGCCGAGCACGCCGTAAATGCCGTCGAACCGGCCGCCGGTGGGCTGCGAATCGGCATGCGAGCCCGTCATGACCGGGGCGGCGTCGGGATGACGGCCCGCGCGCCGCATGAAGACATTGCCCATCTGATCGACGCTGACCGTACAGCCGGCTTCCTTCGCCCAACTGACGATCAGATCGCGCCCTTGCCGATCGAGATCGGTCAACGCAAGGCGGCATACACCGCCTTTCGCTGTCGCGCCGATCTTCGCCATCGTCATCAGGCTGTCCCACAGGCGCTGGCCGTTGACCCTCATCGACGTATCGATGCCGCGCTCTGTCATTGCACTCGTGCTCATCGGACGCGCTCCTTATCGAAATCGGACGATTGGCATGCCTGACGATCGCATGGGAATCGCGCATTGCATTGAAGTACGTGCTTCATCGATTTCATCGTTTCAATGCGGATCGAATCCTGTCCGATTGGACAGGTTTTAGAACATTGGCCTCGACTTTGCAATCTTTTCTTTATTCGGGCGATGACGAGACCGCTGACGACTACAATGGGACCGGACGCGGCATATGATCGAACAAGGCGCTTACATGAAGATCGACGACCGACGAGCGGCGATGGCCGAACACTCCGACGCGCAATCGGACCCACCGATATTGCGACGCCGCAAGGCACATATCCGGCTGTCCAACGAAGCGCATTTGCTCGCTTGCGCCGAGGCCGTGTTTGCCGAGCGAGGCCTCGAGGGGGCGAGCACGGCCATGATCGCCGAGCGCGCTGGTGTGCCGAAAGCCAACGTGCACTACTACTTTCCGACGAAACTAGCGCTCTATCGCCGCGTGCTGGACGACGTATTCGAGGAATGGCATTGCGCGGCCAATACGTTCGATTCGAGCGACAACCCTGTCGAAGCGATAGAAGGATATGTGCGAGCGAAGATGGCGCTCTCGCAACGCCGCCCACTCGGATCGAAGGTCTGGGCCAGCGAGATCATTCAAGGCGCCACGCACATGAAGGATATTCTTTCGGAACGCGTCAAGCCGTGGATGGAAACGCGCGTCGTCGTCATCAACGATTGGATTGCGCGCGGGCTGCTCGCACCGATCGATGCGCGTGCACTGCTTTATTTGATCTGGGCTGTCACGCAGCACTACGCTGATTTCGATGCGCAGATCAAGGCGCTTTCAGGCAAACGTGCGCTGTCGAAAAAAGCGTTTGCAGCGCTGACCGACGATGTCGTGGCCCTGGTGATCCGTGCATGTGGGGCGAGAGCGCCATAGGTCAGACCTTAAGACACCACAAAGCCAGGAATGGATTGTCGTCCGAGCGCACAGCGTGAATCGCGCCGGGGACATTGTGGATGCCGCAACCAATCCCTGGCGAAAGCCATGGCCCCCGGTCCTTGCGAAATTGCCCGGCGGTCATCAGCACATACGCTTCTTCAGGCGGATGACTGTGATCGGGGTAGCGGACGTCAGGCTTCATGATCGTAAAGCCAAGCTGAAGATCGGACCGTTCCTCGGTGCCGCCTGGGCCGCAGATCGTGCCGTTCGCATGGCCCTCCAGAAAATTCTCGCTCGCATTCGCGACGGTCATCCGCCGGGACCAGCCGATATACGGTTCGAGCGCTTTGATGCTTCGCGCCACTTGGCCGAATGCATTGTCCGCGCCCAGATACGGCTCGAGCGTGCTATCGAGCCAATCGCAAGCGGGAAAGCGCTCGCGTGTCTCCAAGCGAATCTCGCCATGTCGCTCGAGCAGCGCGAATATCTGAACCGTCAATGCGCGGGCCTCTTTTGTCAGCGTCTCGGCCGTGAAGAGCACCCTGGCTCCGTCTATGAAGTCTTGTATTTCTTTGGGACGCGAATGTGATCGGATATCCATGGTCATTGCCAAACGCTGAGCAACCGTATCAGCCCTCTTCACCCCACGGTCGCGGCTGAAGCGCGCTCCGTCGAGTTCGGGCATTACATGTTCGCATAGTTTGGCCCACCATTGCCTTCAGGCGTAACCCAGATGGAGCGTCCACGGCACGTTGCCGCCGAGGAGCTTTTACTCGATGCCGACCCATCAGCGTGCCGAGGTAGAGCCCCTTGCTCATCCACTGCTTGAAGTTGCGCGCGCGATTGACTTCTTCGTGCAACCATGAGGATTTGAATGCCTCCGGGTAGGCGGCCAGCTCGTCACTGCTGCGCCCGGCCTGCACGGCTTCGAAAGCGGCCTGCGCCGCCAGCATGCCGCTCGAGCTGCCAGCCGGCCGTATGGATGACGAGCCCCGGCTGGTGCTCGGCCGGATCACCCTCCCACAGTTCCTTGATGCCGATGCCGTAGACCTGCGGGTCGGCGTCTTTATTGAGTTCCCACTTCTCCATGAGCTGGCGGCCGAGGTGCCCGCGCGCGCCTTCGCAAAAAAGCGTGTACTTCGCGTGCAGCTCCATACCGAGCTGACGGAACTCGCCAAATCACTCTGATTGGCGTAGTCACTCCGATTCGAGCGCGGGCGCTCCCGGCCAGCGCTGAATTTGGTCGATACGCACGCCGTAAGCATGCCGCAGACAGTTCAATTCACCCGCGCAATTGCGCCGCTGCATAACCCAGTCGTGCTGGCTGTCTGCGAGCTTGTCCGGTGACCCGCGCTGCACCGCCGCGGCATAATCGTGCGCCATCTCGAGATCCATCGCAGCAAGACCGGGATCGTGACAAATCGCCTGATCGTCGAGGAATGTCGCTGACGAACAATCAAAGCTCGTTTGAAACGTCGACACCGATGACGGTCCATTGGCTTGCGGCTGGCTCACACTGCCCCCCTTCCCGTTCACGATGTTCATGAGCCATTGCTTTTGGTCTGCGTACCACTGGGAAACACAATCTCGGTCGTGACACTTGCGCTGGCGATAGTTCCACTGTTGGCGCACATGGTCCTTGAATGCGGCTTGGTGTGTCGCGACCGCTTTCGCCTCGGCATAAATCGCAGCCAGTTCCACATCATCAGCGGCCAACTCAGCATCGCTACAAATTATGCGTTCCGAGTCGGAGCGCGCCTTGGCGCAGTTGAAGCTGGTCTTGTATGCAACTACGGTCGCGGTCGCTGTCGAAGCGTTAGTCACCGGTCCATCAGCGTTGCCTCCGGGCCGTGGCAATAGCGCTTGCGCCGAAGCCCCCGTAGATGGCACTAACGCCTTATCACTGACCGCGCGAAAGGCAACGGCAGCAACGGCAAATGCGATCACTACCGCTCCCAACATGAGGGCATTCGCACGGGTATTGTCGGTCCGCTTCGGCACCGTGGGGCGCGGTGACACTTCAATGTTCAACAGAGCCTCGAACTTGATTTCAGCCTCGTCAATTGCTTCCCCCGCCGTAGCTTTTGCAGTCTCGAACGCTTTCAGCCTGAACGCCACATAGATGACCGGGAGGACGATCAAAACGAGGGCGACAACGGACAGACCCGTGAGAAGCAATGGGCACGCTACCAACGCAACCAAAAACGGCGCGCCCAGACTCGGCGGCAAAGGCCAGGCTTGCGTTCGTTCATATAAAGAAATGGCCGCGTCGCTCAGCTCTCCTCGGTCTCCATGACTTTCGCCGCACAATTCCTCGATCTTGTACAACGCCGACATCGCTTTCTCTTTTTCGGCCAGAGATAGCGATCCGATATCCATAGCGAGTTTAATCGCCCGAGTCGTGACCTCTAATGAGGGCGCAAGGCGGCCAAGAAAGCTCTGATGCTCCTCGAGAGTCACAGCTTGTGGAAGATCGTCGACGGCGACGTAGATACCATGAGAAATGAAGTAACTCTGGAGTGCCTTGGTCGTTCGATCCTTTATCAAGACAACGAAATCACGGGTGGCCTGCTCTCTTTTTGAAAGCACGCCCTCTCTCGACGAATCGAGTCTCCTGCTCGCTGCGACAGCGGCTCCGATCGGAGCAGCAGTCCTGCGCGCATTTAGATTCTCCGTGTATCGGATGCCTGCGCCGGGAATGCTAACCGTCAACTTACCCCGCGTGTTATAAGTGAGCCCGCGGCCACCAATCGATGCGCTCACGCCGCTCTTGCTGAGATTGACGCGTACTCCCGGCGCGATCTTAAACGTTCTTCTGAATCCCCAACCCATATCGTCCCCCGTCTTTTGTTCGTTCTTGGAAAAGAATAGATAGCCCCTGGAATACCAGGTCGGGTCTGTCGGAAATCGTAGCACGGAAGAACCCTGCACTGGCCATCGACACCAGCCGCCAACAGCCCCTTCTCCGCGAGACGCTCGACGAAAGATCTAGTCGTCCCGCAACGCTCGATCATTCCGACCTTTGCGGAGACTCGGTGGCAGAAAACGAGCGTATCCAGCCCCGACAGCAAGCGGAGAGGTTGCCGATCCGTCGCCGTTTCGCGCAACCGCAACCCACGCCCCCCCTTGACAAACGTACCAAAATTGGTACGATGGTGGCGTTCTCAGATACTGCTTCCCGCATGGCCCCTCCCGATCGCGTGCTCTTTGTCTACTTCTATCGGTCAGAAAATGGCAATGAGCCCGTTCGTGAATGGCTTCGCGGGCTGGACATCGAAGATCGAAAGTCTATCGGTGACGACATCAAAACCGTCGAGCTTGGCTGGCCGATCGGGATGCCTTTGGTCCGAAAGATGGAAGCAGAAATCTGGGAGGTCCGAGTTGACTTGCGGCAGCGGATTGCTCGGGTACTCTTCACGGTCATTGACGACAAGATGGTTTTGCTCCACGGCTTCATTAAGAAGTCGCAGCAAACGCCTACGTCTGATCTGAAACTCGCCCGAACAAGAATGCGGCAAGCTCACGACGCGGCAAGTGCGAAGCAATCGAAGGAGTCACCCCATGGCAAACAAGCACGTCGGAAGTAGCTTCGACGACTTCCTCGCCGAGGAAGGTCGGCTCGAAGAAGCCACAGCCACCGCCATGAAAAGAATCATCGCGTGGCAGATCGCGCAGGAGATGAAAGCTCAAAAGTTGTCCAAAACAGCGATGGCGGAACGCATGCACACGAGCCGGGCAGCATTGAATCGCTTGCTGGACGAGGAAGATACAAGCCTTACGCTGACGACTCTGGCGAGCGCCCTTACGGCGCTAGGCAAGCGAATGGAATTCAAGCTCGCAGCCTGACCACGTCGCACAGCAAGCTCTTCGACGACCCGGACATAAGCCCGCCTGGTACAAGCTTTGTCGTATCTGACCTATTCGATCACCGTACGAGCGTCAGCACCGCTTTAATCGCCCATAAGCGCAGCTGATCAGCGACGGGCGTTACGCGCACCCTCCAAGTGCAGCGCCAGAAAATCGACAAATGCGCGAATCCTGGTAGACATCTGAAACCGCTGCGCATAGACAGCGTAGATGTCAGCGCTCGGCGTGTCATACCCCGGCAAAACGGCCACGAGCCGTCCATCGGCCAGATACTCATCGATGTCCCACTCGGCGCGCATGAGGATGCCGTGACCGTCGAGCGCCCACTTCACGGCAATCTCGCCATCGTTTGTCGTCAGGTTGCCGTTGATTCTCACCGTTTCCGTCTTGCGCGCAGCCCCTCTCCCCGACGTGAGCCGCCATACACCGTAAGCTTCGTCGCCCTGGCGAATGCCGATACAGTTGTGCTTCGCCAGATCGCGCGCGCTCGCCGGCATACCGTGCGAGGCGATATAAGACGGCGCTGCGCATAGAAGCCTGCGATTCAGCGCGAGCCTGCGGGCCACCACGCGTGTATCGGGCGGCTCACCGAAGCGGATGCAAACATCGAAAGTGTCCTCTGTCAGCGGCGGCGGCGTTACCGAGAGCTGAAGCTGCACCGATACCTGCGGGTACTGCGTGACGAAGCGCGATATCGCCGGCCCGATGTGGCTTCGCCCAAAACCGAGCGTCGCATTGACGCGCAGCAATCCCTTCGGCGTCTTCTTGACGCTACCGAGCAATTCCGAGAGCTCGCCTATCTCGTCGAGAATGCGGCGCGCATGCGCGAGATAGAGTTCGCCTTCCGGCGTCAGCATCATGCGCCGGGTCGTGCGATTGACGAGCGCGACACCGGCGCGCCGCTCCATCTGAGTGAGCCGCTTGCTGACGGCAGCCGCTGTCAGTCCGAGCTCACGCGCAGCGGCACTGAGGCTCCCCGAAGCCGCGAGCGTCGAAAAGAAGCTGAGATCGGACGGAAGAACGGTTTCCGACATGGCACGACTTGTGAATTCAAGTTAAGAATGCTTTGAGTTTAGCATCGGCTACTGCACCGGAGGTTGGGTTAAGTTTGGCGTCCTGAACACAACGTTTCGAGGATGCAACATGAAGACGTACCGTATCGCGGCGATTCCCGGCGACGGCATTGGCAAGGAAGTGATTCCCGCCGGCAAACAAGTGCTCGAAGCACTCGCGAAGACCGCCGAGCGGTTCGCATTCGAATTCAAGGACTTCGATTGGGGCGCCGACTACTATCGCAAGCACGGCGTCATGATGCCGCCCGACGGTCTTGACGCGCTGCGCGGCAAGGATGCCATCCTGTTCGGCTCCGCGGGAGATCCCGACGTTCCCGATCACATCACGCTGTGGGGGCTACGCCTGAAAATCTGCCAGGGGCTCGATCAATACGCGAACGTACGGCCCACGCGCATTTTGCCCGGCATCGATGCCCCGCTCAAACGATGCAGGCCGGAAGACCTCGATTGGGTCATCGTGCGGGAGAACTCCGAAGGCGAGTACTCGGGCATCGGGGGGCGCGTGCATCAAGGTCATCCGATCGAGACGGCGACGGATGTATCGATTCTGACGCGCGCCGGCGTCGAGCGCATCATGCGGTTCGCTTTTCGGCTCGCCCAGTCGCGCCCGCGCAAGCAACTCACCGTCATTACCAAAAGCAACGCGCAGCGACACGCGATGGTCATGTGGGACGAGGTGGCGCTTCAGATTTCGACAGAGTTTCCAGACGTCAAGTGGGATAAGGAACTCGTCGACGCTTCGACGGCACGCATGATCAATCGTCCCGCCTCGCTCGATACGATCGTCGCGACGAACCTGCACGCGGATATTCTCAGCGATCTCGCTGCCGCGCTGGCCGGCAGCCTCGGTATCGCGCCGACAGGCAACATCGATCCCGAGCGCCGCTACCCGTCGATGTTCGAGCCGATCCACGGCTCGGCATTCGACATCATGGGCAAAGGCCTGGCCAATCCCATCGGCACTTTTTGGTCCGCCGTCATGATGCTCGAGCATCTCGGCGAGTTCGATGCCGCGAAGCGCTTGATGCACGCAATCGAAGCCGTCACGGCGAATCCAAAGCTCCACACCGGGGACCTCGGAGGCAGTGCGACCACGGCGCAAGTCACCGAGGCGATCTGCACAATCGTCGCGGTCAGCGAGGCGACAGCCTAGGGCAAAAGCCCAGCCGCAGATGCAGGACAGAGCGCGCCGTATGCAGCGGCGCGCCATGAAAAGTTGTACCTAAGGAGGAGACATGAGCATCGACCTCGAGCATCGGGTCACGCGGAAACTGATGTTGCGCATCATCCCGTTCGTGATGCTGCTCTACTTCGTCAGTTTTCTCGATCGCGTCAACGTCGGATTCGCAGCAATGACGATGAACAAGGCCATCGGTCTCTCGCCGAGCGCATTCGGTTTCGGAGGCGGCCTGTTCTTCATCGGCTACTTCCTGTTCGAAGTCCCATCCAACCTCATCCTTCACCGCGTGGGCGCCCGTATCTGGATTGCGCGCGTGATGATCAGCTGGGGCTTCGTATCCGCCGCTTCCGCCTTCGTCGTGGGCCCCGCGAGCTTCTACGCCATGCGTTTTCTTTTGGGCGTCGCCGAGGCCGGCTTCTTTCCGGGCATCATCCTCTATCTGAGCCTCTGGTTCCCGGCGAAGCAGCGTGCGGTAGCGGCGGCATGGTTCATGGCCGCCGCGCCGATCTCGACGGCGATCGGCTCCCCCGTTTCGGGCGCCATCATGCAGTTGCCGTCGATGTGGGGGCTGGCCGACTGGCAGATGCTCTACGTTCTGGAAGCGATGCCGGCTATCGTCCTCGGCTTCGTCGTGATGAAGTTCCTGACGGATGCACCCGCGCAAGCGCAGTGGCTGAGCCCCGACGAACGCCGTTGGCTGATTGCGAAGCTCGACGCCGAAAGCGGCGTGACGAGGGCGCAGTCCGGCCATACCGCCGGCGCAATTGGCGCGTTGCGCAATCCGCGCGTCCTCGCGCTCGCTTTGATCTATTTCGGAACGTCGGCTGGACTCTACACCCTCGGATTGTGGGCGCCGCTGATGATTCGCCAGTTCGGCTTCACACCGCTGGAGACTGGGCTGATCAACGCCATTCCGAGCGTACTTGCCGTCATCGCGATGATCGTCTGGGCGAGGCACTCCGACAAAACGCAAGAGCGCACCTGGCATGTCGTCATACCCTGCGCGCTCGGCTGCCTCGGCTTCGTCTTCGCGGGGCAGGCCAGCACGGCATTTTTCGTCGTGCTCGCGCTCGTCGTCGTCAACGTCGGGATCAGCGCCGCCAAGGCGCCGCTGTGGGCAATCCCGAGCATGTTTCTTTCCGGCGCCGGCGCGGCAGCCGGCATCGCGATGATCAACTCGATCGGCAATCTCGGCGGGTTCGTCGGTCCTTTCGTGATCGGTTGGCTAAAGGTTGCGACGGGCGGCTATGCGGCAGGCCTCTACTTCGTGGGTGCAACGCTCGCCGTATCCGCGATCGTTACCCTGTTGCTCAGCCGTAAAGGCAACCCAACTCGAGGCAGACGATCGACCCGCAGCAGCGAGTCAGTCTGAGCGTCGAGGGGTGCGGCGCATCGGTTGCGATGTCGAAGCCCCCCACTGCTTTTCGTCGAGAAGCCGGTCGAACAATCGCTTGCGTACCGACTCGCTCAATGCCGACATGCCCAGCAAGGCATGAAAAGCGATGCCGCTGGCCGCGAAGTATCGCAACATCGACAAATCCGGGTCGGCCGCGTCATCTCGCAAGGCTTGCATGACCGCCTTGTCCGAGGTCTTGAGTTCTTCACGGAGGGTTGGGCTTTCGATCAGGGCGGCAAGCCCTGCACGGGCCACGGAAGATGGCTGTTTGATGGCCTCCCTGTAAATCGCTATCTGGGCCGCGAGGATCGGTTCGTCCTTGGTGGAGCCCTCCTTCGCCAGATAGTCAGTCGCGATCTGCTCGAACTGCTGCCGCTGATAGTCGAGAAGCGCGCATAACACGCCATGCCGCGTTTTGAACTGATGCAGAAGGCCACCCTTGCTGATGCCGCTTTCACGCGACAATGAATCGAACGTCAGTCCTCCAACACCATCCCGCGCAAGGATGGTGAGCGCAGCTTCGATTGCTTTCCTGCGGGATATCTCCGAGCGTGTCTGATTATCCATGGTCGATATCAATTACGCCGCGACGATTGCGGCGGGGACGTGAGGGCTATTCAAGCCGGCCCGCGCCATTGTACCGTCGCATCCGCCACAAACACAATCCGTCTAGACGGTTTACATCGAAACGTTGCGGTGCTACCGTTCGGTCTCGTCGATTCCGCCCGGAACCAAAGGGTTCCCCGGCTCCCACTGCCCTCGAGGAAAGCAAATGCTCAAAAAGAAAGTCGTCCCGCTTCTTGTCGCCGCCACTACTATTCTGGTCTTGTCAGCATGCGCCGGCGTGCAGCCCGTTCCCTACTCTGGCATCTCCTCATCCGCACAATTGCGGCAAAACCACGACGAGGATGCCGCGAAAGTGCCGTACAAATACACGGCCGCCACGGCTTGGTCGCGATACACGCAGGTTCTGCTGGAACCAGTCGTGGTGTATCAGGGCAGTGACAACCAATTCGGCGACCTGAAGGCCGACGACCGCGCTTTGCTTGCCGACTACATGGGTAACAAGTTTTCGGAAAAACTGGCCACTCGCTTTCAAATCGTGCAACAGCCGGGCCCCAACACGCTGCGCATCAAGTTGACCTTGACCGGCGCGGAAAAAACAAAACTGCTGGTTGGACAGTTCATGCATTTCGATCTGGCGGGCAATCTCTATAACGGCGTGCAGTCCGTGCGTGGCGGCCAGGGCGCATTCAGCGGCTCGGTGTCGTACGCCGTGGAGGTCTATGACAGCAGCAACGGCCACTTATTGAAGGCCTATGTGTCGAAGCAATATCCGAATGCCATGAACCTCGTGGCAGCCTTCGGATCGTTGGGCGCCGCGAAGACCGGCGTCGACAAGGGGGCTGACGCGCTCGTCACCGAGCTTCGCTAGACCCTTCATGGGGTCCGTGAGCCTGGAACACCGCCAGGGCCCCATTGATGAATAAGATCGTTGAAAAGGGGGCGGCAACCCATAGCAGTTACAGTCTTTCTTTTTTTTTGGCAAATCGCCGAATATCGAGCATCTGCCGACAAAACTTCGTTACCTGCCGCCCCCGCTCGGCGAACAAGCGCGTGGCGTTGACTACAATAAATTGAACGTCGTCACCCGTATCGGACATCAGCGGACGACGGCGCCACGCATCCGATCATCCAACACACACGGACATCGGAATTTGATCGGCGTCGAAAGCGAGGGGGCTATCATGAAATTCATGCTGACGTTTACCTGGGCCCCGAACACGCAATCCCGGGCCGAAGCCATCGAACGATTTCAGAACACCGGTGGACTCCCGCCGGCCGGCGTCAAATTGCTCGGCCGATGGACGCGCGCGGACCTCAACGGCGGGTTCGACTTGCTGGAGACCGACGATGTGAAGGCGCTGACCGAATTCGCGTATATGTGGAGCGACTTGATGCAGCTCGACATCGCGCCGATCGTCGAAGATGCCGAGCTGGGAGAGGTTTTCGGACGTGCATTGAGGTAAAGCGTCCGTTGTTCCCCGCATCGATGCGATACGCGGGGAACGCAATCGCCCTAGCTTGGTTCAGCGCGGCGCAACCATGCCGGGCCAGACGATTTCCAGTTCCAATGCGATCGAACGGGCCAGCCCATCGAGGCCAGGAAACAGCGAAGCGTTGGTGATATTCATCCGATACAGCCATTTCATCGCATCCACGCGCACACTAGCGGGAAGCACGATTTTATGCAGCAGCTCCTCGCTGGCATCGTAGCCGTCGAGAATCTCCTGCAACGGCTTGTCGATGACGCCAGGCACAACGAACGTGCCGGACTGCGCGATCAGCCGATCGTCCATTTCGGTCGGCTCACCGAACCAGATCACTTCGTTGCAGTTGCAAAAGAAGTACTGATCGAAGCGGCCCTCAACGCGAGGATCGATGACGTCTCGCGTGAGACCCGGGTTTGCTCTCGGCAGCGCCCGGTTATTCCAGAGGGCCGGCGTGTTGAGCGCGAAAATCGCCGAATCGTCGACGGCACGCTCGAGCGCAAAAAATGCCGCCACGAATGGGCTCTTCGTGAAATCGAGGAGGCGCGTCGGTGCGCCGTGGTGCTGCATGAGCGCAAGACAGCGCAAGTCATTGACCAGCAGCGCCGGATGGTCGAGAAAATTGTGTGCCTTGCGCCGAAACACGCGAATGGCGCGCTCCTCACGGGCGCGCCATTCGCTTTTGTCATGCACATAGGCGCGCATGTACCGTGACAGCGAACTCTCGAGATGCCAAGCGGCGCTCTGCTGACCGCGAAACGCCCATCCATCGAGCCCGGATGTCAATTCCATAAACTGATTCCAACTGGATAGAACCGTCGTTTTCATATCGTCTTCCGATAGTAACTAGCCGATGAGTGCCAATGCGCTCACTATAAAGCCCGGCAGTAGTGCCCATGAAAGATTCCATGCAGCCCATCGTTCAAGCGTTCTTCGACTCTGTTACCGGCACCGTGACGTACGTGGTCTTCAGATCCGGAGAGCGGTACTGCGCGTCATCGATCGAGTCGGCTGGACGGCTCCTAGTTCGACCGTTTATTCGGCGAAGATGAGGCGTTTTAGAGTCCGAACGTTTTTCTCAGGCTTGCATCGACGGGGCCGGCAGGCATGAAACGACGCAATTTACTCAGCAAAGAGGCTTGACCTTTCGGCGCGCGCCGCATTTTCCATTCGCCCAACGCGGCATCGACGATCGTGGTTGCGACGCCATCTGGCTCTGGTGCCTCGCTGACACTTTTTTGAATGGCGCGAGAAACGACTGCGCGCTCATCGTCGTAGGCTGCGATCTTGGAAGCAGCATGGGGTGCATTGAGATCCAGATTGGTCTTGGTATAGGAAGGCTCGACCAGCACCACGCGGACTCCGAACTTGCGCACCTCATGATCCAGGGTCTCGGACATCCCTTCGACGGCATGCTTGGAAGCCGAATAGAGCCCCATGTACGGAGCCGGAAGGAAGCCGAGCACGGAACTTATGTTGACGATTCTTCCCGCACGCTGCGCGCGCATATGCGGCAGCACCGCTTGTATCGTTCGCAAAACCCCAAAAACGTTGGTATCGAACAGTGCCTGGGCCTCCGCAACCGACGTTTCCTCGGTCGCGCCGAGCAAGGTCACGCCCGCGCTATTGATCAGCACGTCGATGCGCCCGGCTCGAGCGATGACGGCCTCGAATCCGCGTTGAACCGAAGTCTCGTCACGGATATCCATTTCGATCAGCACAACGCCAGGTATGGGCTGTGCGTTTGCAGGGTTACGTACCGTGCCGAATACCTGGCAACCTCGTTTGACGAACTTCTCTGCGGTGGCGCGCCCGATACCCGATGACACGCCGGTCACAACGACCACTTTGGAATTCGACATAGCAGTTCTCTTCTAGCAGATGAATGAGGATAAAGAGCGGATGAGCCGCCCCGCCGGGTCTTTCACTCGAGGTTCATGACTTGGCGGCGAACTCGTCATCGAGAATCTCTTTCACGGACTGCGCGTGTTCGTGCGGGCCTATCCCCCGATCGTTCGTACCGCCCGGCCTGATCTTGAACCAGATCGAATACATGGCCGGCAGGAACATCAGCGTCAAGATCGTTCCAGCCAACGTACCGCCGATCAATGTGTACGCGAGGGTTCCCCAGAACACCGAATGAGTCAGCGGGATAAAGGCAAAAATCGCTGCCAACGCGGTCAGGACCACCGGTCGCGCACGCTGCACGGTGGCTTCGACGAGCGCGTGAAACGGATCCAATCCCGCCCGTTCGTTCTCGCGAATCTGACCGATCAGAATCAGTGTGTTGCGCATCAGGATGCCCGAGAGCGCAATCAAGCCAACCAACGCATTGATGCCGAACGGTTGGCGGAACAGAATCAGCGTCGGCACCACACCGATCAGACCCAGCGGGCTGGTCAGGAACACCATGACCATCGCGGAGATGGAGCGCACCTGAAAGATGATGATGAGCAACGTAATCGCCAGCATGATCGGAAAGAGCGGCAACATGGCTTTCGTCGCTTTGCCCGACTCCTCGATCGAGCCGGCCTGCTCGATGCGATACCCGCTCGGCAGCTTGTCGACGATGGGCTGAAGCTGTTTGGTGATCGCCGCCGACACATCCGGGGGCTGCAAGCCATCGGCGATATCGCCGCGCACGGTGATCGTCGGCATACGGTCGCGCCGCCGCATGATCGGCTCCTCCATGCGCACCTCGATCTTGCCCACTTGCGACAGCGGGATGCGCTGCCCGTTGGCGCCCGCCAATGTGAAGTCGCCTATTTTGGCCGGGTCCAAGCGGGTGTCGCCGGCCGAGCGTGCGATAACTTGCACCGTACGAATGTCCTCACGTACCGTAGTGACAGGGACGCCGGTCAGCAGGAATTGCAGCTGCTGCGCCACGGCGCTGGAGCTCAGTCCCACTGCCTGCAATCGGTCCTGCTGCAACGTGAAGTGCAGGCTGGGAGTGCGCGTACCCCAGTCGGTGTTGACCGTGCGCATCATCGGGCTGGCATTCATCACGTGCTCAACTCGAGCTGCAATATCGCGCAGCTTGTCCGGATCGGGACCCGTGATGCGGTATTCAACGGGGAACGGCGAATACGGACCGAATACGAGTTGCGTCACGCGCACGCGCGCTTCGGAGGCCAGACCGTCGGCGACGGCTTGTCGCAACCGCTGCTTCAACGCGTCGCGCTCATCCTGACTGTCCGTGCGCACCACGATCTTGGCAAACGACGGATCGGGCAACTCCGGACCCATCGCCAAATAGAAGCGTGGCGCACCCTGACCCACGTAGGCTGTGACGATCTTGGCTTCCTTTTGTTTGGCAAGCCAGGCTTCCACCTTCGCGGTGGCGGCGCTCGTTTGCACGATCGACGTGCCATAGGGCATCTGCACTTCGACGAGCACTTCGGGGCGATCGGAAATCGGGAAGAACTGCTTTTTCACTACCGCCATACCGCCGATAGCCAAAACGAAGAGGCCCACGACCGAACCGGCGACCAGCCACTTGCGCGCAATCACCCGCCCCAGCAACCGACGGAAACGGTTGTAGCGCGGCGTGTCGTAGATCGCGTTGTGGCCTCCTTCGACTTTCTTGAAGTCGGGCAGCAGCTTCACACCCAAGTAGGGTGTGAAGACCACGGCGACGACCCATGACGCGATCAGTGCAATGCCAACGATCCAGAACATATTGCTGGTGTACTCCCCAGCCGTGGATCGGGCGAAGCCGTTGGGCATGAAGCCGACGGCCGTCACGAGCGTGCCCGATAGCATCGGTGCCGCGGTATGGCTCCACGCATAGGCGGAAGCGGCCACGCGGTCGTAACCCTCCTCCATTTTCACCACCATCATTTCAATGGCGATGATCGCGTCGTCCACCAGCAGACCCAGCGCAAGAATCAGGGACCCGAGCGTGATGCGATCGAAATTTTTGCCCGTCGCCGCCATCACCATGAAGACGGCCGCCAGCGTCAGCGGTACCGCCGCGGCGACGACGACGCCCACGCGCCAGCCCATGCTGATGAAGCTGACCAGCATCACCACCAGCAACGCGGCGAAGAATTTGATCATGAACTCGTCAACCGCCGACTTGATGTTGACGGCCTGGTCCGTCACCTTGCTCAGGCTCATGCCGAGCGGCAACTCGGCGTTGATCGTACCCACCTCCGAGTCCAGTGCCTTGCCGAGATCGAGTCCGTTCCAGCCGTCGCGCATGACGATGCCCAATAGCAAGGCCGGCTCGCCGTTGTTGCGGATCATGAATGTCGCGGGATCTTCGTAGCCACGGCTGACGGTGGCAATATCCGACAGCTTCAGCGTGCGACCTTGCGCCATGACCGGTGTGTCGCGAATCTTCTGCAATGCGTCGAAGGCGCCGTCCAAACGAACAACCACATCGGGGCCCTTGGTCTCTATCGAGCCGGCCGGCGTCAAGGCGTTCTGACCGTTGAGCGCGGCGAACACGTCCTGCGGACTGACACCCAAAGTGGCCAGACGCTCATGCGAGAACTGAACGTAGATTCGCTCCGCCTGCTCGCCGATGATGTTGACCTTCTTCACGCCCGGAACATGCAACAACCGTTGGCGCAACCTCTCGGCATCGCGCACCATCAAGCGCTGCGGTTCGCCCTTGGCCTTGAGCGCGAACAGCCCAAAGGTGACATCGGCGTATTCGTCGTTGACCATGGGGCCGATCACGCCAGGCGGAAGATTGGCGAGCTCGTCGCCGACTTTTTTCCGGGCTTGGTAGAACTCCTCCTGCACTTGCGAAGGCGGCGTGCTGTCGAGCAACGTCAAGGTCGTGAAGGCCAGCCCCGGTCGCGTGTAGGTTTCGGTCCGGTCGTACCAGCGCAACTCCTGCATGCGCTTTTCGATCTTCTCCGCAACCTGATCCTGCATTTCCTGCGCGGTCGCACCCGGCCACGCGGTGATGATCGTCATCACCTTGACCGTAAAGGCCGGATCCTCCGCGCGCCCCAGCTTGAAGAACGAAACGAGTCCCGCCAGCGAAATCAGGCAGATCAGGAACAAGGTGATGGCGCGCTCGCGCACGGCAAGCGCCGATAGGTTGAAACGGCCTGTGCTCACGGACGGACTCCTTCGGTCGCCGCGGCAACGGTTTGGCCCGCCACCCGAACACGCTCGCCCTCGTGCAGCAGATGTGCGCCGAGCGCGACGACCCGGTCGCCTGGTTGGAGTCGAGCGACGATGCGTGCGCTGTCGTCATCCAGATGCTGAATCGAAACCGGCCGCCAGGACACCTTGGCCGGCTCGCCGTCGATGACCCATACCCCGGGGCCCTTGCCCGTGTCGAGCAGTGCCCCCATCGGCACTTGCAACGCACCTTGCACTGAGGAGCGCGCGTCCGGCATCTGGATCGTCACCGTGGCGCCCAACGGGGCGTTGGCCAGATCTCCTTGCAGGACATACCGCGCTTCGAACGTGCGCGTGAGGCGATCCGCAGTATCGGAGAGTTGGCGAAGCGTGGCCGGGACGCTTGCGCCTTGCGTGCCGAAGAGTGTCGCTTGTGCCACCGAACCGATCTCGGGGCGCAGCGTTTCAGGCAACTGGATGACGGCCTCGCGACGCCCGGCGTGGGCCAGGCGCACCACCGTCTGTCCGGCGCTGATGACCTGGCCCGGTTCAGCCAGCGTTTCCATGACGACACCATCCGCGTCCGCTACCAGCTCGGCATATCGGGTCGCGTTACGGGCCACATCGGCTTGCGCTTCCGCGGCACTGAGCTGGGCTTTGGCCGCATCCGCCGCCGACTTGACCTGGTCGTAGGCCGAAGCCGATATCGCGCCGGTGCCGCGCAGGTCTCGGTAGCGAGCTTCATCGCCCGCCGTCTGCAGCGCCCGTGCTCGTGCGGCTGCAACCGCCTCCTGCTGAGCCTGCGCGGCCAGCTTCAGATCGACGGGATCGATGCGCATGAGCGGCTGACCACGTTTGACGGTCTGCCCCGCATCCACCAGCCGCTCGAGCACCTTGCCCGACACCCGGAACCCGAGGTCGCTCTGCACTCGTGCGGCTACGGTTCCCGTAAACGAACGCGATGCAGCGGTCGCGTTCTGAACGATCGCGGAACGCACGAGCGGCACCTCGGTGCGCGGATCGGAGGGGGCCTTACCGCCGCAAGCGACGAGCGCAAACGGCAAGGCACAAATGACAAAGGAAACCAGGCGGCGGGAGCGCATGAAAGTCTCATCGGCGAAGTGATGACGGCTTTCATTATTGTTCTAGTGACCAAATTAGTCAATAGTCACAATAAAATTTCAAGGGGACAGGCTGCGAAGGACGAGGCTCGACAGGTGCGCCGGCGCCGTATCGGTGTAATCGAAACTGTGCTGCAGCAGTAGCGGATTGAGGTACGGTCGCAGAACGAGGTAAATCGCCATGGCAGTCTCATCCAGGGGCGTTTTGCGCTCGAAGTCCCCACTCTGCCTGCCCTCTTGCAGGACGTCCTGAAGCAACTGCTGGACGCGCTCCTCATACGCACGCACGGCCTGCCACTGTTCAGTGGCCGCCGATGCCGCGATCTCGTAAAGCTTGCGGTCCTGGAAAAACAGGCGAAGGCTCGCCTGCGTGAAGACCTTGAACATGCGCCGCAGCTTCTCGGGCGGCAGCTCGGCCTCCGCCACAGCCGCCCTGACCTCGGCTTCGATCTGGCTCAGGCAGTTCGCACAGATCATTTCGCCGATCGCCTGCTTGGACTCGAAGAACTTGTAGATGTACGCCTTCGAGAAGCCGATCGCCTTGGCGAGGTCGGAGACGGTCGTTTTCTCGTAGCCATACCGGCTGAAGTGCTCGGTGGCGGCCGCCACGATCTGATTGCGCACCTCGTGATCGGCCGGGCCGCGAACGGGGGAAGGAATTGCTTTTTTCATAGCTCCAGCTTATTGCCAACGTCAAGAAGTAACAACTAGTGACTTTTTTGTATTATAGTCACTAACACATCATTGCGAGCGAAATCCTCATGCTGACCAGACACATCGTTGCTTTGTACATCGCCGCCGGCCTCTTGACGGGGTGCGCGGTCGGCCCTGATTACGTCCGGCCTGACGTATCCATGCCCGAGCAGTTCCAAGGCCAGGCCGCGGTCGATCACCGGCACGCGGCTGCGAGTGCCGACCTGACCACATGGTGGACCGGGTTCGGGGATCCGCAACTGACGCGATTCGTTGCGCTTGCATTGGAACAGAATCTCGACCTCGCGCAGGCCTCCGCTCGCGTCGCGCAGGCACGCGCCGGACTTGGCGCGGCGAATGCCGCGTTGCTTCCCTCCGCCAATGTCAGCGGTCAGGCCGCGAGAGTTTACCAATCCGTCGAAACGCCGCTGGGCCGGATCTTGAATTCGACGCCCGGTTTTGATCGCCACGGCAACCAATACGAAGCCGATCTCACCGCCAGTTGGGAGGTGGACGTGTTCGGGGGCCTGCGTCGCGGACGGGAAGCGGCGCTTGCCGACTACCAGGCTTCGGAAGCCGGCGCAGCGGCCACTCGATTGGCGGTGGCCGCCCAAACCGCCGACATCTATATCACCATCCGTGGCCTGCAAGCCCGTCTGAACGTGGCGCAGCGGCAAGTGCAAACTCAGCAGGATCTGCTTTCGACGATCAATCTTCTGTATGGCAAAGGGTTGGCGGCCGAACTCCAGGTCAGGCAGGCTGAAGGCGCGCTTGCTCAGGTGCGGGCCTCCGTCCCGGTGCTCGAAACGGGCCTGGACGCAGCGATGAACGCACTCGACGTCATGGTGGGCGCGCAACCCGGCACGCACCGCGCGGAATTGATGGAAACGCGCGACATCCCGGTCGCCCCGCAGATTGCGGCCACGGGGTCGCCGGGCGAATTGCTCAGACGCCGCCCCGACCTCATCGTTGCCGAGCGCCGCCTCGCCGCATCCAATGCGCGCATTGGCGCCGCCATCGCCGAGTACTACCCCAAGCTCTCGCTGAGTGGGCTGATCGGCAGCGCGACCTCCGTGGCCAGTGGCAATCTGTTCACGAGCGGCGCCAATCAAGCGGCCGGCGTGTTCGGCCTGCGCTGGCGGCTGTTCGACTTCGGCCGCATCAATGCGCAGATCGACCAGGCCAAGGGCCAGGAGGCCGAGATGTTGGCGGCGTATCGGCTTGCCGCACTCCACGCTACTGAGGACGTGGAGAATGCGTTTTCGGCGCTCGTCAAGCGCGAAGATCAGGCGGCTATCCTGGCTCAGGGCGTCGACTCGCTGGGCCGCGCGCGAACTGCCTCGTTCGCGGCCTATCAGAAAGGCGTCGTCAGCCTGATCGAAGTCCTGCAAGCCGATGAAAGCTTGCTGCGCGCCTCCGATGAGCGAGCACAGGCGCAGACGGAATCAGCACGTGCAGCAGTCGCGGCCTTCAAGGCACTCGGCGGCGGTTGGCAATCTCGTGGCTCCGAGGCCGTAGCCAGCAAGTAGTCATCGCATCGCTCAAAACCTGGCATCGCCAACCCTGCGTCCACCGGACTCCCTGACGAACAGACGCGCGCATGGATGTCTCTCGCGGCCGAACGCGAATTTGGCCACCGTGGCGATCCCACCAGCTTGGGTGGATCGGCAGATCCAGGCGGCTGGCGCCATTGTTCCCACGAGACTGCTACGAAGCCGCGATGGCATCAACCCATCGTTGATATCGTCAACAAATTTTAATCGCCCGTCGCATCGAAGCCCGGCGAAAAGCGCCTGGGCCGTTGCCCCAGCCTGCGCCGCGGCCTTGATGCCTGATGTCAGAAACCGTGTATAATTCCTTACACGTGAGGTATCCATGAACACGCTCCCCGAAACCATCCTGCTCCACGCCCGGTCTCTCCCCGAGGGCGGCGTGCTGTCGCCGAAGGAATTCCTGCATCTGGGAAGCCGCGTTGCGGTCGACCAGGCGTTTTCGCGCCTCAGCAAGGCCGGCAAGCTTATGCGCGTGGCGCGCGGCACCTATGTCGCCCCCGTCTCCAGCCGGTTCGGCTCGCGCGCCCCTGCGCCGGGGAAGGTCGTGAAAGCCATGGCCGAGCAAAGCGGCGAAATCATCGCCCCGCACGGCGCCAGTGCTGCGAACGCACTCGGCCTGACCCAGCAGGTGCCGACGCGGGAGGTCTACGTGACGTCGGGGCGTACCCGGAAGCTGAAACTCGGACGCTCGGAGTTGCTGGTCAAACACGCCCCCCGCTGGATGCTGGCGCTGGGTAACGGGCCCGCCGGCGCCGCGGTGCGCGCGCTGGCCTGGATGGGGCCGACACATGCCGGCAGATCTCTAGCGGCACTGCACCGCACCCTTCCGGCAACGGAATGGCAAACGCTGACGTCTGCCCGGGCTATCCTGCCGTCGTGGATGGCTCAGGCCATCGGTCAGGAAGCTGCGCATGGCTGAGTACTTCTTCGGTCTTAGCGCGGACGATCGGCGCGAAGCACTGGAATACGCGCGCGATCAAACGGGACGTCCTGCGCACCTGCTTGAAAAGGATGTATGGGTCGTGTGGACACTGCGCGCGCTCTTCGAGTCGCCCTTGTCCGCCGACCTCACCTTCAAAGGCGGTACCTCCCTGTCCAAGGCCTACAAGATCATCGATCGCTTCTCCGAAGACATTGACCTGACCTACGACATTCGCAAGCTGATACCGTTCCCGAAGGAGATGCGCGCAAAGCCCTTGCCGACGACTACGGCGCCATGTTGGATGACGCAATATTGCTCGGCGACCCTGCAACCTTCGATCAGCTCATGCAGGTATGCGCCGACATCGAAGGCAAGATAAACAGAACAGACGTGTGACTGATTAACACGATACTCGAAGCGCTCTTCTCGCTCCAGTGCCGACGGGGTTCATGAGACCAGGGGACAACCCGAGTTCCGGACCGGAACTCGCGCCACGATCGGCGATTTGCCCCAGCAGCGCTGGATAGTAGGACTTACCACCTAGGTGCTTCTCTGCATGATCGCTACGAGAACGGGCCGCAGAGGAATTCAAGGCCGATATGCAAGTCCAGAGGTTTCATTGAACACTCCATCGACCGTGTACAAGCACGGCAAAAATCAGCGTTTCAGACATAAGCGTTCTTGCGGAAGAGCATTGGCACTTGCGCGAACAAGCGCCCACAATCGCTTCACGTCTGGGTTCGTGGCTCGCTCAAGCGTAGCCTGAGCGCCGGGGAGTTGCTCGCTGTAGCGACGATGCAATTTAGATTCACGCAGCAGTTGCTGCAGCACGTCGTCCTGAGGTGCGATGACACCAACGAGATGTGGCAGACGCGATGCGATTGCCAACCCCTCCGGATCGTAGTCGGGTGCCGACCATACCGGGCGTCGATAGGCTTCGATGAATCGCACTACCGCACCGACTGACGTACCCGATGCGCCCCCGCGCCACAAAATTAGCGGATTGAACGAAGCGTGGCTCATATCCACTTGAAAATCGTCGATTCGCTCAAACGTCTCCCAGTTTTCCACGACAACAACCGCATCGTGCCGAAGAGATTCAAGGGCTTGTTGGCAACGCCACTCCAGGTTCGCGAGCGGTGGGAGATATACAGGCTGGCCGTCGACGAGCAGGGGCAGGCCCTTCAGCGTCTTGACCGAGATTCGATCTGCGCGCACGGCCTCGCCGGCCCACTTCTCGTCAGGTCCAATGGCAAGCGCTTCGGCGCGGCCACGCCTCTGCCACGCAGTCGGTGAGGTGTTCGGATCGATGTTCTCGGCGGCAAGCCAGTCCCGGATGCGTTGCTTGTGGCTGGCGCTAAAAAAAATGCTTCTGCCCTGCACGACGCCGATCCCGCTGTCGGCCGCGAATTCGCGCAGCGTGGCCGAAGCATTGAACTTATCGGTTTCGGGTTCGCTCTGGACGACGCGAAGCAGAATGAACGCAAGGCCCTTCTCGATCATTGCGCCGCCTTCGATATGTGAATATCAGTGATGCGGATCATGCCGGATAGACGTTCGGTCTCAAGCATCACCGGCTCAAAATGCACGGCTGCACTGCGCTTGCGGTGCAGTGCTTCCTCATGCAACACGCACAGCAGCCAAATGTCGTCAGCAAGCGTGGCGAGCTCGGGACGCCTGGCCTTCCATTTGAGTACCGAGATAGGGGTCGGCCCCACGCTTTCGAGCAAGATCGCCATCGCCTCCTGCCAAGGCTTTGCCTGCTCTTCAGCGTCGTCAAGCGAGATGGGCGCGTCCGGTAACAGTGTGCCCAGTCTGGGAGGCACGACGGTGGGCGGAATCACAGCCGGGATCGCTCGCGCAATGTCGAGCAGGATCTCGTCGTGTGCCGTCTCCTGCACGCACGGGTGTGCAGCGAGCGAGAACCCAGTCGCGTGTCGCGCCCAGGTGGGGGCATCGCCGTCCACCTCGAGATCGGCCGGGTCATAGGACGGCGTGCGGCGCAGGAAATGTTCGAAGGCGCGCATTCGCCGCGCGATCAGTTCGATCTGCCGGGTGCGGAACAGGTAATCACGCAGGATGGCTGTGATGTCGAGCAACTGCGCCCGCCATTCAGACAGATGGTTTGCGATCTGGGACCGGTAGGCATCCAGAAGCCGCTCGCCTTCGGGCGTCGACTCGAGCACATGAATCAGGTTGTTCGACTGCAGGGCGCCGAGCGCCTGGCTAATCCGCTCCACCCGCTCCAGATAGTATTCGTTCTGGCGGCGCTTCTCGGCGTACGTACTCACGTTCGCGAAGTTGTTGTCGGCGAGGATGCGCAGATACTGCAGCGCCCCAGTGACGCTGTCGGCCAATTCGAATACTGCGCGATCGAACTCGTCGATGTACCGATCCACATCATCTGTTCGAGCCTCAAACACTGCGTGCGCCACGTCGTTGGCAATCGCCGGCAGACGCTCCGCGAGTTCCGCGACGTTGGCGCCCACGACCGAATAGAGCCGCTCGATCTGCAGCACCTCATCGAGATGCTTCGCCAACGACGTGGCGAGGCGGTATGTGCCCTCGTGGTAGGGCACGAGAATGCGCGCCTGATTGAGCCGGTAGAGCCCGCGCCCATCATCAGGATCGTCCGATTTATCGACCGAACCGCGGTGGTAGGCTGCCGCCACCAATTCCTTGTGCTTGTAGAGCTCGGACAGGTGGTTGATAACGAGGTCAGCTTTGTCGGCCATGGCGTCAGGTCAGAAGAGAGGTGCCGTCGTATCAGGCTCTTCCGTGATGTCGTCGGTGATGTTGTCCGTCGTCATCAGGAACTGCACGATCTCGGTCAGGTACTCAATCTTGCCCGTGACCGAATAGATTTCACGCTCGGCATTGGCGATGATGAGGTACCCCTCGTCCACAAGCACGCGCAGTTGGCGATCGAGGCTGCCCTTCAGCTTGCCATCCGTCGCGCCGCCACGCCCCACATTGCCGAGGGCCTGGAATTCCGCCCGCAAGCCTGGATTGCCATCGATCGCGGCCATGAGCGCATGAGCCTCGATCACATCCCCGCGCGAAAAGAAGGCCTCGCGGTTCGTCGCCCGCATAGCCTTCACCAAGAACTCCACAAGGAAGCGAATCTTCTGCTTGATGCGCGCAAATTCCTCGCGAATCGCCCGCTTCTCGTCCTGGTCGATGCGCCCGTAGGCGGCATACCATGCGCCACCCTGCTCGGTGGCCACCAGCGTTCGGCCGATGCGGGTCAGGTAAGCGTTGGCGTCCTTCTGGTTCGAGTCGGCCTGCAGGAAGCGGTAGGCGTCCGGGTATCGAACCTCGCAGATGAACTCGCCAGAAAGCAACAGCGACATGGCTTGTTCAAACATCATCGTCCCCCGTCGTGGCTTCGTCTACCACGGCTTCGTCGGCAGACGAATCGTCGCCCGCTCGCATCACGTCGGACGGATCGTAGATGCACCGGTCGGCGCGGATCGAGCGCCTGTTTCGGAACAGGGCCAGCACATCCGGGTCGGGGTCCGGGCAGGCCGATACCAGCGTGATGTTATTGCGTTCAAGGATGTCCATGAGCAGTTCGACGTTGCCGATATCGAGATCCTTGATTTCGTCGAGCGCCCACACCACGTTGACCGAGGCTTTGCCGCGCACGCGGTTGATAAAGCCCACGAAGATGAGCACCATCACAATATAGGACAGCCCGTTGGATGAGATCGTGTCGAGGTCCTCGGCCTTGCGGAAGTGGCGGCGATTGCCATTTTCCACGACCTCGCCCTGAATACGCACCAGATGGGTCAGTTCGGCCTGGATGCCCTCCTTCAGTTGCCAGTGCTGCAGCAATTCCTTCAACGCCAAGGCAAACGCGGGCGGCGGCAAGTCAACGAGTTCGCCCGCGAGCCATTCCCGACGCGATTCCGCAACCTTGTCGATAGTGCTCCAGTATTCGAGCTCGCGAATGGAAGACGCGATTTGGACGCTCAGGCTGCCGATGCTCTCGAACGCCAGGTTCGAGTTCAGGTTTTCCTGTAACTCCCGGTTGAACTGCTGGACCTTGCGGTGGAAGGTGTCCATCCGGTCGCGGAAGTCCCCCACCGCGTCGGCGATGGTTCGGGCGTCGACGCGCAGCAGGTTCCGATACTGCTCGTGTTCGGTCGCATACCACGCCTTGAAGTGAGGCACCCACTCGCGCGGTTTCTCCGCGCGGTCTGGGCCCATGATGCTACGCTGCAGGGAATAGTATTGCTCGGGCGGAGATCCGCTATTGGCGTAGAACTTGCGCTTCAATGCTTCGATATCCTCGCGCAGCCGGTTCTCGTGATTCTTGGCCGCACGGATCTGCTCAGTCGACTGCCCCACGAGCACCACGAGCGTCCATGTCTCGTCGTACTGAGGTACGTCGCTTGCGTCCACCGGGTACGCATCGAGGCCCCTTCGATGTTCCGTTACCCGGCTGCGCTGCGTCCGGATCTCTGCAATTCGTTGGTTGAGGCCCTTGATCACACCCTCACGACGAGCTCGATCCTCGGAAAATACCTTGGTGAGCGCGGCGCTCCTTTCCTCCTGATCGGCCCTTTCGCGAATCACACGCGCCAGCGTGTCCTCGAGCACGGGCTTTCGGCTCCAATGCGAGACAAGCCAGTTTCGCCACTGCGCGATCAGGTCCCGAGACTGCTGGATCGTTTTCAGGTCCTGGTCGGCGACAGCGATTTTCTGCTCGAGCGATCGCAGTGCATCCGTATCGACGCCCTGCTCCTTGAGCCGCGCGGTACGGTCACGCTCGAGTTCGGCACAGGCGTCCTCGAAGCGCCTCTTGGCCGCCGCCTCCTTCCCGCCAATGTCCACGAGCGACTGGTCAAGGGTGCGCTGGCTTTCTTTGCGACGCTCGTCCTGCCTTGCGCGAAGGGTCTTCAGTTCCTGCTCGAGGCGGTTGCGATGACGAGTGATTGCCTGAGCGGCTTCAGTGACGGCACGGTCGGCGTCGTTGTAGGCAGCTTGCGCCTGTTCCTTGGCAGCATTGCGGCTGCGCTCGACCTCGGTCTTGGCATGCTTTTCCTGCTGCTGAGCCGATTCCAGTGCGACCTTGGCCGTGGCCACTTCGGCTTTGCGCCGGTCCAGCGCGGCGTCGGCCACAGTCCGCTCGTTGCCCCGCTGTGAGAGCAAGGTTTCCTGTTGCTCGATGCGCTCCTGCAGTTCCTGGATCGCCTCGCGGGTCTCCTCGATCTGGCGCTGCAGTGCCGACTCGTCCGCGACCAACGGCGTATCGAGCAAATCCAGATCGAGTTGCAGGCCGTACACGCTGTCCTGTATGGCGGCAATGGCGGGCGACAGATCGGTGCGCTCGAGAAGGTCCTCGCGTAAGACCTTCGCAATGTCCTGCGTCCAGTCCGGACGTTCGCTGCGCAGGAGGTATAGCACGCTGTTCTCGTCGGGCGAGGCGTGCATAAGGTGCGTCGCGAGCGTTCGGTTCAGCTTCTCGACGTCAGCCCGCAACGTACCGAACTTTCTCTCGACATCGGCGAACGCCGCCTTGGCCTGATCGAGCGACTTGCGTGCCTCGATTTCTCGCTCCTTCGCTTCGTCGTATCGAGCATGAGCCTCTTGCACCACCACCCGCTGCTGCTCGAGCTTTTCCACAACGGCGGCGTCAGCCTGGGGATTCGCCAACTGCGCATTGGCTGCGCCCTTCGCTTCGTTGGCGTGGCTCAGGGCGTCCTGCAGGGGTTGCAGGCAGGCATCGGATGCGGCCCGAGCCTCGCGCTCCTGCCGCTCGAACTCGGCGGTCAATTCTTCACCGCGCTGGCGATATACCTCGTGGACTTCCGTGCGCTGACGAGCGAACTCCGGCACGCGCTCGGCGTGCTCAAGCCTCAACTGGGCTAGGAGCTTGTCGTATTCGTCCGCGATGTTCTTCTGCTCGCTGAGCATTGCCACCCGGCGATCGCCGAGATTCTTCTTGGCCTGCTCGATCTCCTGTTCGCGCTCCTGCAGCGCGGCTTTCTTCTCGACGTCGTTACGCCGGAACTCGCTCTGCGTGTCGGTCAACTGCTTGAGGTCGCGCTCTGTGTCCGCTATGGCGCGACTGGCGCTACCGATCTTCGCGATCAGTTCCCGCTTGGCGTCTCCGTGCTCCTGCTCGACGCGCTTGAGATCCTGCTCGGCCGTATCGCGAACCTGGCTCTTGCTTGCCTCCTCGGTGGCAAGCGCCCGGTCAAACGCCAGGAATCGCGCATGGATGCTCCGAAGCTCCTGTTCAGCTGCGAGCAGCGCGTCATAGGCCTTCTGGACCGACTCCATGCGGCTTTCCTCCTCCATCACGGCCGAGTAGCCCTCGAATGCGTCGGGCCAGTCCTCGATCTTCTTGCGTTCCGCACCGAGTGCGATTTGTCCGCCCGCATTCTCACGCGCGCCTTCGACGCTCGAAACGATCATGCGCTGCAAATCCGTGAAGTTTGTCTTGCGCATGAACATGCCCAGCACGATGCTCTCGATGTGCAGCAGCGACTGCCCCTGCGGGCAGCACGCGTATTCTTGGACGTATCGGCGGTGCAGCTTTAGGTCGGTTCCGTGCGTTCGCTTGCCCTGGATGATCGCGCGGTACTGGTCGAGCCGCATCTTGCCCGTGCAGGGGACGCCGCTCAACTTGAGACGCTCCGGCAGGTTCTGGCTTGCGACCAGCGTGCGCTCGTCATCGTGCACGAACCACGCGCGCTGGTAGCCACTTCGGACGAAGCGATACTCCACGCCGTCGCCGGACTGGTCCGAAGACAGGATGGCGCAGCATAGAACGTCGCCGCGTCGGTATTCATAAACGATATACGACGTGGATCTCGGGAGGTAGTACGGGGCGAAATTCTTGCGGTTGCTAGCTGGCTTGACGATCCGATTCGGGAGTGCACCATAGAACGCCGGAATGAGGCGCAGCAACGTGGTCTTGCCACGGCCGTTGCGACCCGTGATCGCCGTGCCGCCGGCCACCGGCAATTCTGTGATTCGCCCCTCGGTGTACGAGTCGATCAGGATCACCCGCTGCAGTTCAAAGCGTGGCACTAAATGTTCTCCGTGAATACTCGCTTGGTCGCTCAACTTGAAACCTCCGTGCCGCCCGTGTTTGACGCCGTAGATCGCCTATCGCTATACGTAGCGTATTGCTACCTATAGCATAAGGTAACGGTTGGTGTTAGGATTTGTCAATGGTGGATAGATTCACATGGGGTTCCTAATCTGTGAATCCAGCGCATCACCCGCGCCTCGGGGATTCTGGGGCTCCGCGCCTCGGGCATACAGGGGTTGGACAGTCCCGTGCCTCAGAACACCGCCAAACCAGTTTCCGCGAACACCCCCTATGACCTGCCACTGACAGTCATTCAGAGGTTGATGCACATTGAGCGCTGCCTGTTTTGGCGAGGGGAGTTGCAGCGAGCTGACCTGATCGATGCATTCGGAATCAACCCGATACAGGCCGCGAAGGACTTCCGCCTGTACATGGAGCGGTATCCGAACAACATGGAGTACAGCAAGTCACGTCGACGCTATCTCCCGTTGTCTGGGTTCATGCCCAAACTGATTGAGCCGACGACGCTCGATGAATTCGCTGACGTTCCGTCGCCACTCGTCCCTGTCGCCAACTGGCCGCTACCAAAGCGCCGCGCTACGCCGCAGGTACTACAAGCGATGGTGACCGCTGTACGTGAGCGGCAAAAGATCGAGGTTCAATACCAGTCTATGACGGGAGAGAAGCCAGCGTGGCGGTGGCTTTCGCCTCACGCGTTCGCATCCGATGGTGAACGCTGGCACGTTCGCGCGTACTGCCACACGCGCGCCGAATTTCGGGACTTCGTTCTGGGCCGGATCCTTGCGACCCGCCACGCCAAGGCATCCAACATTGATTCAGCGAGCGACCACGACTGGAATACGGTCGTGAAGATACTTGTGACACCCAATCCCGGCCTGGAAGAGGAAAAGCGACAGGCGATCGCGGCGGAATACGATTTGCCGACGAAGACCATGGAAGCGACGCTGAACCTGAGACAGTCGATGCTGTTCTATGTGAAGGCGAAATTCGACCCGCCGATCAACGACGATCCTGCCGCACACCAGCTATTCGTCGCGCAGTTGCGGTAGAAAACTTACCTGGCCGATGGTCTCGCGCGAAGCGGCATCAAATTGAGGCGTTACCGATTAAGTGCCAATAAAGCTGAAATCCTCGCTTGACTCGAATTCATCGCTTGCCGTTATGGCCGGCAAGCAACGAAACGATTTCATAGTGGATTCGTCGTGATTTCGGCGCTAGCCTTCTCCGGGACTTGCGATCACGATCACAGCAACAACAACCGGCAGCCAGAACGCCAGCCGTACGTTGGATTTCAAAAACCTATGGCACTCGATTTTTGCGTCGTAGCAGCGCATCAGCGAATGAGTGTTGACCGGCGTGCACAGTTCATAGTGAACGCGGGAGAACTGAGTTTGGCTCACGATGTCGCAAGCGAGGATCGCGTCGTCGCCCTTCTGATCCGGAAACGTCCCGAGCACGGCTTCACTGAACACAGCGATATCGCCAGCATCCGCCCGTACGACCAGCAGATGGCCTCGCGCGATTGCTGAGTTGCGGCATCGGGCTTGACCGGCTGTGTTCGTAGCCGAGAACCTTGCGGCTCATCGTTCCCGCCGGATTCACCGACAGATCCCAGTCATAGGCCCAAATCACGATGCGACCCTTTTTATCAGCTATACGCTCGATTTTTATACTTGTTTCTTCGGCGCCTTCCAATTGCTGAGACCGCGGGCGAATCAGGCCGACGTCGCGACTGCCCGATCCGAAAATGAAAAACGGGCCTTGCGGCCCGCTGTCGCGTTTATCCCTCAAGCCGCCACTCTGGCAGCTCGGGGAACGCACTCCGTTTCGAGTTTTTCGCCCTCGCGCGCAGCCTCTCTTTCATTGCCGGCGTGACTGCCGGCACTTTCTTGGAGCGCGTCAGGCGAACGACGACCTTCGCCGACTTGATGGTCGCCGCCGGATCCTTCGCTTTTTTCAGTGCCTGGCTCATATCAACTCCTTCTCACGCAGATAGTCTAGCAGCTTTCCCCACGCGGGGCTGTCCCCTGCCAGGTCGAATTCCATCCAGCGCTGCGAGCCGTGCCGCCGCCACCAGGCTTCGTCAATCGCGAGTACGTCCTGAACGGTCCGACATGCAGCAAGGCGCGGAAAGCCATCGACTTCGCCATCGCCGAGCTGCGCATCGAAACCCAGCTTGGGCCAAAAGAAATAACCAATCATGTGGGCGTCGTGCCCGATGCCGCCACCGGCCACTAGCGAGATATGTGAGTAGGCGAGACGGTGCGCCACCATCGCGCAGAGCGCGAACGCGACTGTACCGAGCCAATCCGGGGCCTGCCGTCGCAGGAAAAAGTGGTCGACGTGCATCGCACGCGCTCGCTCCTCGCCCTCCAGATCCACATCGGCCTCGAGCGCGTCGTCCCCGGACACATCGTCGAGAAACAGCGCCTGCGCCTCACCTTCTTCCTCGTAGATGCCAACTCGGTTCTTGTGGCCCTCGCGGATCAACCCCGGGTGAACCGTCGTAAAGTAGGTGCCGGGGGGCGACTCGTCGTCGCCGAACTCATACTGGGCCTGTTCATGCACGCGTGAACCGTTGAATGTCATGAGCAGTTGCGCAGCCTCTTGGCTCGTCATCGTCACCCCGTCCAGATCAAAGGCGTCGCCCTCTTCGAGCGCCTGTCCGTCGTAGCGGAAGACGCCAGAAATGTACGCCGTTGCCTGCGGCGTATGGCACAGCGCTTCGTATGGTGCACGTAGGACGCGCTCGAAGAAGTCGGTCGTTGGGAGCGGCATGGGAAACACGATAGACAGGGGGAACCGCATTCTAGCGCCGGAGGGGACGTGCGCGCCGCGCTGCGTCGATAGCAGGCGTTGGTTTACCGAGGGGTTCTTTACGCGTCCCGCACATCGTCAGTCTCGCCGCTGCCTCGGGGCGCGCCGACTTGTCGTTACGGCGCCGGCTTGTCCCCCATCAGCGCTCTCAGATCGCGCGTGAGATCGTCGATAGCCTCGGCGATCGGGCCACTACTGCTTTGCCAGTCTCGATTCACTTCACACCGGGGTCCGGCGCAGGCAACTGCATCGCCTACCCCCTCCTTGCGACAGATAGAAACGAGAGAGCGCCCCTCCCAGCTCCGTACTTGTCCAAGAATTCTATTTGTCCACGTTCCGTGGACAGCGATTATTTTTGGAACAAAAATCCCCGCTACCGTGGGTAGTCGCGTGGGTAGAGGCGGTCCACCGAGAGATCGAAACACAATAAGAAAAACCCCGTAAGTCCTTGAACTTACGGGGTTTTGTTCCGCCAAACTTCTGGCGGAGACGGAGGGATTCGAACCCTCGATCCAGGTTTTAGCCCAGATGCTCCCTTAGCAGGGGAGTGCCTTCGACCTCTCGGCCACGTCTCCCAAACTGTTCGTTAGCGCCGGGAGGCAGCGCAACGAGTCCAAGATGATAGCGGGAACAGCGGAATCGGTCAATTTTTACGATGCACTTTTTTCCGCATCGCTTTTGATCCTGCCACCGCAGCCCATGACGATCCAACAACGCGTCGCCGCCCGGCCGCAACCGGGCTCATTCGCACAGCACGCCCTCAGGCTTGATCGAGTTCGAACGCCTTATGAAGCGCGCGCACGGCGAGTTCCATGTACTTCTCGTCGATGAGCACCGAAATCTTGATTTCGGACGTCGCGATCATCTGGATATTGATGCCCTCTTCCGCCAGCGTACGGAACATCTTGCTCGCGATGCCGACGTGCGAGCGCATGCCCACGCCCACCACCGAAACCTTCGACACCTTCGGATCGCCGACGACTTCCTCCGCGCTTATATGTCCCTTCACACTATTGGTGAGGATATCCATCGCGCGTTGATACTCGTTGCGCGGCACCGTGAACGTGAAGTCGGTCTTGCCCTGCACGCTCTGGTTCTGAATGATCATGTCGACGTCGATGTTCGCATCCGCCACCGGGCCGAGAATCTGATACGCGATGCCCGGCTTGTCGGGCACACCCCTCACCGCAATGCGGGCCTCATCGCGCTGAAACGCGATTCCGGAGATGACTGCTTTTTCCATGGTCTCGTCTTCTTCAAAAGTAATCAGCGTGCCCGAGTTCATTTCCTCTTCGAGCGCGATCATCGGATCGGTCAGGCTGGACAGTACGCGCGTCTTGACACGGTACTTGCCGGCGAACTCGACCGAGCGGATCTGCAGCACCTTCGAGCCCAGGCTCGCCATTTCCAGCATTTCTTCGAACGTCACACGGTCGAGACGGCGCGCTTCCTCGACCACGCGCGGATCCGTCGTATAGACCCCGTCCACATCCGTGAAAATCAGGCACTCGTCGGCTTCCAGCGCCGCGGCAATCGCCACGGCCGAGGTGTCCGAACCGCCACGGCCGAGCGTCGTGATATGACCTTCCGGATCGACGCCCTGAAAGCCCGTGATCACGACGACCTTGCCGGCATCGAGATCGCGCATGATGCGCTCGCTGTCGATCTCGCTGATGCGAGCCTTCGTGAACGCACTGTCCGTTTTGACAGGAACCTGCCAGCCCGCATAACTGACGGCGTCGACGCCCGCGTCCTGAAGCGCGATCGACAACAGTCCCACGCTGACTTGCTCGCCAGTCGCGGCGATGACGTCGAGCTCGCGCGGATCGGGCTGGCTCGAGATTTCCTTGGCAAGCCCAAGGAGGCGATTCGTTTCGCCGGACATGGCCGAAGGCACGACGACCAACTTGTGGCCCGCCTGCCGCCATTTCGCGACGCGCTTGGCAACGTTCTTGATGCGCTCCACCGAGCCCATCGAAGTGCCGCCGTATTTATGTACGATGAGTGCCATTGTCGTTCTGAACTAGGAGAGTAATCGCGCCGACGCGCCCCAAAATGCATCCGCGAACATGCCGTTCGGTCACGCGGCCTCGTGAGCGCTCGACGACGACGAAAGATGGCGGTGGAGAGTGGCGTTGTTGTACGCCGGGCCGCGCGGCGGACGCGAAGTGCACACACCGGACGGGGGGCACGACGCGCCGCGCGCGCCGCCGCACGGCAAAATGCAGCGTTCGCGTAAAAGCGCACTGACTGCAAAAAGCGGGTGCAAAAGCGGGGCGGACAAGCGTTCGAGCGTACTAGATCAGGGCATAAAAGACAAGCTCGACCGCGGCGGCGGCCCGCTGCGCTTAGGCAATGAGCAGATCGGCGCGCCACTCGAGCCGCCGGCGCGGCCCACCGCGCTCGCTCGCCGACGCGCCGGGCGCCGACGTGCCGGGCGCCGTCGCGAATGCGCCGTTGATGCCGAGGTTCGGGACGAACAACAGCCGCTCACCGAGATAAATGAGCGGCACGTCGCGTTGCCAGGCCGGCACGCCCGCCTCTTGAAAGAGATTCTTGAGCGTACGGGCGGGCGCGCCGGGTGCACGGCGCATGCGCTCGCCACCGGTGCGCGGCCGGGCCGTCAGCGGCGCGCTGGCGAGCAGCGCCTCGGGCACGGTGTCGATTCCCGCCTCTCCCGCAGGAACCGGCTCGAAAACAAGCGAGCCCCGCCACTGAGGCAAACGCCAGACTTCGTCGTTTCGCCACACGAGCTCGCACGCCTCTTTGATCGATGCGCTCGCCTGCCCCTCGACATGGACGCCCGGTTCGCCGCTTTCCCAGTAGATGGCATCGCGGTAAAGCCGCAATCGCGCGCCCGCATGGTCGATGCGCATGGCATGCTCGGCACGCGCCTCGCGCACTTGCCGCAACATTTCGCTCAACCGCGCCGCCGACGGTACCGGCAGCCCGTTCGCACGCATCCACCAGCGCATCGCATTCGCTGCGCGGGCACCGTCGAGCGCCAGCAGTGCGCGCCTCGAAAGCGAACGCCCGTCGTCCTTTCCGATTGTCTTCAGATCGATCTGCGCGAGATCGTCGAGCAGACGTTGCGCACTCGCCGCGTGCGAAGCCGTTCTCGCGAGCGCATCGCGAAAACCCGGGAAATGTACGGTCAGCGCGGGAATGACATCGTGACGCAGCGCATTGCGCGCATAGCGGGTGTCCGCATTCGATTCGTCCTCGACCCAGCGTAGTTCGCGCGAACGCGCATAGCGCTCGAGCTGCGCGCGCAGCAATGCAAGAAAAGGACGCGCACGCCCAATCGTCGCCGTCCCTTCAAGGCGATGCGGCGCCATCGCCGCCAGCCCCGCGACTCCCGCGCCCCGCAACAACTGCAGCAGCACCGTCTCCGCCTGATCGTCGGCATGATGCGCAAGCCACAACATGGACACGCGATGCAGCACACACAGGGCGTCGAGCGCGCGATAGCGCGCATCGCGCGCAGCCGCTTCGAGACTCTCTCCGGGCCGCCGGCGCACTTCGACATAGGTGGCGTCGAAACCGACACCGAGCGCGCGCGCGGTGCTCTCGCAATGTGCCAGCCACCGATTCGCATTCGGGCTCAGGCCGTGATGAACATGCAACGCAATGCAGCGCTGCGGACCGGCCACACGCACCGCCGCATCCAGCAGTACGGTGGAATCGAGGCCTCCGCTGAATGCGATACCGATCGCCGCATCGCCCGGCACGGTCGAAAGCACACCGCCGAGCGCATCCAGAACGATGCGCTCGGCGGCGGGATCGACGAGAGAAGTCACGGGCTCAGTCGGAAAGGCGCGCGGCTCGCACGCGCTCGAAATCGGATGTCATGACGATGCGCGACTCAAGCGCCGGGCGTCGTCTCCTTGAATTTGCCATACGCCATCAGCCGATCGTAGCGGCGCTCGCGCAGGTCCTGAACGCTCATGCCCTGGAACTGCCGCAGCGAATCGGCGAGCGCGCGGCGCAGGAATGCCGCCATGCCCTTCACGTCGCGATGCGCGCCGCCCAGCGGCTCGTTGACGATTTTGTCGATGAGCCCGAGCGCTTTGAGCCGGTGCGCCGTCAAGCCGAGCGCTTCGGCCGCCTCGGGCGCCTTCGCCGCGCTCTTCCACAGGATCGATGCGCAACCTTCCGGCGAAATGACGGAATAGGTCGAGAACTGCAGCATGAGTACGCTGTCGGCAACGGCGATCGCCAACGCGCCGCCCGAGCCGCCTTCCCCAATCACCGTTGCGATCACGGGCACCTTCAGCTCCGCCATCACATACAGATTGCGGCCGATCGCTTCGGACTGTCCTCGCTCTTCGGCACCGACGCCGGGATAAGCGCCCGGTGTATCGATGAACGTGAAAAGCGGGAGTCCGAACTTCTCGGCAAGACGCATCAGCCGTTCGGCCTTGCGATAGCCTTCGGGCCGCGGCATACCGAAGTTGCGCGCGGCGCGCTCCTTCGTATCGCGCCCCTTCTGATGGCCGATGATCATGCATGGGTGACCGTTGAAACGCGCCAGACCACCCACGATCGATTGATCGTCCGCGAACGCGCGATCGCCGTGCAGTTCGTGAAAATCGGTGAAAAGCTCGTTGACGTAATCGAGCGTGTAAGGACGCTGCGGATGCCGCGCGATCTGCGAAACCTGCCAGGGCGTCAGATTGGCGTAGAGGTCTTTGGTCAGTTGCTGGCTCTTTTTCGAGAGCCGCTCGATTTCTTCCGAGATGTCGACAGCCGAATCGTCCTGCACGAAGCGTAATTCTTCAATCTTGGCTTCGAGCTCTGCGATGGGCTGTTCGAAATCCAGAAACGTCGTTTTCATAGGTCTCAATCCTGGGGGCTTTCGGCAGCGCGTATTCTAACCGCCACCGTCCACGTCAAAATCGTTCGAATCTATCGAAATGAACCGTCGATAGTTTTTTTATGACTCAGGCGTAGCATCGAGGCTGCGCCACATGTACCAGGTCGCGACGGTACGCCACGGCTCCCAATTGGCCGCCACTTCGCGCGCTTCGCTGCGCGTGACGGGCTCGCCGCTGAAATAATTGACGCTGATCGCGCGAATGAGCCCGAGGTCGTCGAGCGGCAAAACGTCCGGGCGCGATAAGTTGAAGATGAGAAACATCTCGGCGGTCCATCGGCCGATGCCACGGATCTGCGTGAGCTCCGCAATGACGGCTTCGTCCTCCATCGACATCCATTTGTCGACGTGCAGGGCACCGGACACGAAGTGCTGAGCGAGGTCGATCAGATATTCGGATTTGCGCTTCGACAGCCCGCATCCGGTCAGCTTTTCGTGCCCGAGACGGGTGAACTGTTGCGGAGCGAGTTTCGGGCATGCGAGTTCGATGCGTCGCCACACGGCTTGAGCGGCGGGCACCGAAATTTGCTGCCCGACGACGGCACGTGCGAGCGTGACGAACGGATCGCTGCCGTTGATCAAATGCACCGGACCGAATTTCGGAATCAAGCGCTTGAGAATCCGATCGCGCTTGACGAGATCGGCACACGCGCGGTCCCAATACGCGGGGCGAGTCACAGCGGGTTCGAGCCCGGCTATCTGGACCGGCACCGACGCCTGAGCGCTCGTGCCCGCGCGCGTCTTGCGCACGACCTCACCGCCGTCGTCGATGCCACGCTCGAAAGCCTGAATGCCGCCTTCCTCGGTCAACGCACCGTTCGGTTTAGCGCGCGCGCCGCGCGCAGCGGGCGCCTTCGGCTTCGCCGCCGCCTTCGACACATCTTTCGACGCGCGCTTCACTGTCACGCCGCGTTTGACCGGCGCCTTCCTGGCCGTTGTCATCATGCCTCCTGCCTGACGAGTCGGTTAGCGCTTCGCGCAATGCACGTTCATACGCGGCGCCACTCGGTGATCCCGCCCGGTTTGTCCTCAAGCGCAACGCCGGCGTCGAGCAACTCGGCCCGAATCCGGTCTGCCTCGGCATACTTTTTCGCCTGCTTCGCAGCGGCACGTTCGGCGATTTTCGCCGCGATTGCCGCTTCGTCTAAATCAAGTCCAACACCGCCCTGCGCCTGCTGCAGGAACACGCGCGGTTCGCGGGCAAGCAGCCCGACCGTTTGCGCGAGCTCACGCAATTGCCGTGCAAGCGCCGCGTCGCGCGTGCGATTGACGACGTTCGCAAGCTCGAAGAGCACCGCAACGGCCACCGGCGTATTGAAGTCGTCATTCATGGCCGCACGGAACCGCACGGCATGATCTTCATGCCAGTCGAGCGGTGCCCCGTCCGGACCCACGTCCTTCAATGCTGTGTAAAGGCGCGTGAGCGCGGCACGCGCATCGTCGAGGTGGACATCGCTGTAATTCAGCGGCGAGCGATAGTGCGCGCGCACGATGAAAAACCGTACGACTTCGGGATCGTACTTCGCCAAAACATCGCGAATCGTAAAGAAGTTGCCGAGGGACTTCGACATCTTCTCGTTGTCGATCTGAACGAACCCGTTGTGCATCCAGTAGTTGACGAACGTCTGCCCCGTCGCGCCCTCGCTTTGTGCGATTTCGTTCTCGTGGTGCGGAAACTGCAGATCCTGACCGCCGCCGTGCAGATCGAAGTGTTCGCCGAGCAGCGTGCAACTCATGGCCGAACATTCGATGTGCCAGCCGGGGCGCCCGCGCCCGTACGCCGAATCCCAGCTGGAATCCGCCGGCTCTTCGGGCTTCGCACGTTTCCACAGCGCGAAATCGAGCGGATCGTCTTTCGCTTCGTTCGCGGCAACGCGCTCGCCCGCGCGCAGATCCTCGAGAGACTTGCCCGACAACGCACCGTAACGTGCGAATTTGCGCACCGCGTAATTGACGTCGCCATCCTTCGCGCGATAAGCATAGCCATTGGCCTCGAGCTTCTCGATCATGCCGAGCATCTGCGCAATGTGGTCGGTCGCGCGCGGCTCCAGATCGGGACGCGCGACGCCAAGTGCATCGGCATCCTCGTGCATCGCCGCGATGAAGCGGTCGGTCAATGCTTTGATCGGTTCGCCGTTTTCGACTGCGCGCCGAATGATTTTGTCGTCGATGTCGGTGATGTTGCGCACATAAGTCACGCGAAATCCGAGCGTGCGCAGCCAGCGTTGCACGATATCGAACACCACCATCACGCGCGCGTGTCCGACATGACAGTAGTCGTAGACCGTCATCCCGCAGACGTACATCCGTACTTCGCCTGCACGGCGCGGCACGAAAGCTTGCTTGTCACGCGCGAGCGTGTTGTAGATGCGCAGTGATTCCATAGAGACGATGAGCGAGCCCCGAGCCATCCCCGCGAGATGGGCGACGCGCAGGCGGCGCGGCGGGCGGGTGACCGCTCGGCGCCGCGATCAGACTGCGATCGGGGCAAGGACGACCACGACTGGCGGAAGACCGTTCGCCCGTTCGATGAAACGAGCAAACGTTTTGTTAGAATGGGCCGGAGTATAACATCTCGACCTCAGCCTATGAAACCTTCAAGCGGCCGCACCGAGCGCATCGCGGCCCTCGCCGCCATCGCCCTCTTCGGCGTTGCTCTCGCGGTATTGCCGGCCACGGCGTCGCATGCGCAAACCACGCACGCGACGCGCGACGAGACGCCGCAAGCCGACTCGTCCATCGCTGCGCAAAATTGGAATGCGGCCCTCTCCGAGCTCGATGCGCGAATCGCATCGAACCCGCGCGACGCGCAAGCAAAATTCAAACGCGGCACCGTACTCGCACATTTGAATCGCGATAGCGAGGCCATCGAACAATTCGTCGAACTCACTCAGGCGTACCCCGAACTGCCCGAGCCTTACAACAATCTCGCGGCGCTCTACGCGAAAGCTGGTCGCTACGACGACGCGCGCGTCGCGCTTGAAACGGCGGTCAAGGCGAATCCCGGGTATGGCCTTGCCTACGAGAATCTGGGCGATCTTTATCTGCGGATGTCGGCCGAAGCCTACAAGCGCGCGCAACGGCTCGGCCGCACGAGCGGCGCAACGAACGCGCGCCTTGCCGATATCGAACGCATCGTCGCCCCGCGCGCCGCGAAAAAGCCGCTAGCACGCGCCGCGGCAACGGCGGCCCCCGCGTCGACGGTCGCGGCGCCCGACGCCCCTCCGCTCACGACAGGTTCCCCGAGTCCGTTTGCGCCCGCCCCTTACATCGCGCCGTCGAACTGAGCGCGGTTTTTCTTTTTCCACGCATGAGGATGCTCATGAAACGCTTCTGGTTGGCGCTAGGCAGCGCCGCTCTGATCGCGAGTGCGCCCGCGCTCGCGCAAACGGCTTCTTCCGCCGCGCACCCGCAAGTGCTGTTGAAGACGAGCGAGGGCGATATCCGCGTCGAGCTCTATCCCGACAAAGCGCCGAAGACGGTCACGAACTTTCTCGACTACGTCAAATCCGGCCAGTACAGCGGCACGATCTTCCACCGCGTGATTCGCGGCTTCATGATTCAAGGCGGCGGCTTCACCACCGGCTATCAGGAAAAACCGACGCGTGCGCCGATCCCGCTCGAAAGCCGCAACGGTCTGAAGAACGTAGCGGGAACGATCGCGATGGCGCGCACGAGCGATCCGAACTCGGCTACCGCCCAGTTCTTCATCAATACGGTCGACAACGACGGGCTCGACTATCCGAAACCGGATGGCAACGGCTACGCTGTCTTTGGCAAGGTCGTCTCGGGCATGGATGTCGTGAAGAAAATCGAGGCCACCCCCACCACGACGCGAGGCCCGATGGCCGATGTGCCGCAAAAACCGATCGTGATCGAATCGGCAAGCGTCGTTTCGAAATAACGCTCCACCCGCCGCCGGCAGGTCGCCGCGCGGCATTTCTCAAGCGAAGGAATTCATCATGGTCGAACTGCATACGAACCACGGCGTCATCAAGCTCGAACTCGATGCCGAAAAAGCGCCGAAGAGTGTCGAGAACTTTCTCAACTACGTGAAGAAGGGACACTACGACAACACGGTCTTTCACCGCGTAATCGACGGATTCATGATCCAGGGCGGCGGCTTCGAACCGGGCATGAAGCAAAAGCCGACCGATGCGCCGATCGCCAACGAGGCGAACAACGGCCTGAAGAACGTGACGGGGTCCGTCGCGATGGCTCGGACGAACGATCCGCACTCAGCCACTGCGCAGTTCTTCATCAACGTCAACGATAACGACTTCCTCAACCACTCGTCGCCGACGCCGCAAGGCTGGGGTTACGCGGTGTTCGGGCGGGTGGTCGAAGGACTCGACATCGTCGAGAAGATCAAAAAGGTGAAGACGAGTTCGAAGGGCTTCCATCAGGACGTCCCCGTCGACGATGTCATCATCGAAAAAGCAGTCGTCGTCGATTGAACACGAGCGTCATCCGTGCGGGCGTTTCGTCGCGTCAAGACGGGCCGCCCCGCAGCAATGAATCGACCGTGCCGGCCGAGCACGTGCATACGCGCGGCCATGCGCCGCGTCCGCTGCTGTTCATCTCCGATCTGCATCTGAGTCCGCACATTCCGCGTACGGTCGCCGCCTTCGAGCACTTCATTCTCATGACCGCGGACAGTGCGGATTCCGTCTTCGTGCTCGGCGATCTGTTCGAGTATTGGATTGGCGACGATATGCTCAGGGTCGATCCTTTCGCCGCGCGCATCGCCGAGGTGCTGCATACGCTCTCGGAGCGGGGGATCGCGCTTTACATCATGCATGGGAATCGGGATTTTCTGCTCGGCAAGCGCTTCATGCGCGCCGCCGGCGCGATCTGGCTGCCCGATCCGTTCGTGATGACGGCTTTCGGCGCGCGCATCGTGCTCGCCCATGGCGATGCGCTGTGCACCGCCGACCACAAGTATCAGACGTTCCGTCGGCTCGCGCGTTGGCGCGCCGCGCAATTGCTGTTCCTGGCCTGGCCGCTCAGATGGCGGCAGGCGCTCGCCGAACGGATGCGCGTGTCGAGCGAAGCAGGCCGCACGCGCCCGCCCTCACCGCTTTACGACGTCACGACGAAGGGCGTGGCGGCGCTTTTCAAGGCTAGCGGGACAACCACGATGATCCATGGCCATACGCACAAGCCCGCGTGCCATCAGGGAACAGAAGGCACCCGCTGGGTGCTGCCCGACTGGGATCTCGACCACGGCGAGCGGCGCGGCGGATACCTGCGCGTCGACGCCGAGGGCATTCGGGCATTGCCGCTCGACTGACCCCGTCCGGCCGCGCCCGCCTTTCGCTCAAGGTTGGGCGACCTTGCCTTCGATCGCCTCGGAGATGCGGCGCAGTTCCGATAGCGCGCCATCGGCGCCATCGAGCGCTTGCAGACGCTCGCCCAAACGTTCGAGCGCCGCGACGACTTCATCGACGCGCTGGCTTTCTTTGGCGGCATGGTCGATGAGCCCATGCAGCGCGAGCGAGTAGGGATCCTCGGCGTTCGGCGTAATGCCGTAGGCACAAAACGCGGTGCGCTCAGGCGTGCTTGCGCCCGTAGGTCTTGCATCGGCCGCCACGACGATGCGGGCCGGATTGCCAACCGCCGTACCGCCGGCCGGCACCGGTTTGACGACGACCGCATTCGAGCCGATCTTGGCTTCGGCACCCACGGTGAACCCACCCAGCACCTTGGCACCGGCGCCCACGATGACGCCCCGCTCGAGCGTCGGATGCCGTTTTGCACCGCGGGTCAGCATCGTGCCGCCGAGCGTGACGCCCTGATAGATCGTGCAATCGTCCCCTACCTCGGCCGTCTCGCCGATGACGACGCCCATCCCGTGGTCGATGAAAACGCGTCGACCGATCGTCGCACCTGGATGAATCTCGATGCCGGTCAGAAAGCGGGCGAACTGCGAGATGGCGCGCGCGAGCCAGCGGCGTCCCGCTTGCCAGCAGACGTGCGCGACCCGGTGCAGCACGATCGCATGCAAGCCCGGATAACAGGTGAGGACTTCCCAGGCACTGCGCGCGGCCGGATCCCGCTCCCGAATGGAGGCAATGTCTTCGCGAAGTCTCGTGAACATATGAATGGCTCGCTCGAAAAGCCGCGGCTGCGGCGCGCGGAGGCGCGCATATGACCGGCGGCGATTTGCATATGACCGACCGGCCGATTGTAGAGTGAACCGACGCTTTTTGCCCGAGGCGCTTTTTCGCCCTGTTCGTTTCAGGGGGATTGTCGAAACACCGCGGGCCCCGCGGGGGCGCCCCGGTAGACGCTCGCCTCGCGCGAGCCCGTCGGATCGCGGCTGTCAGTCGCCCGGGCCGGACGTCTTGAGCAAGATGTGTTTGGCGATGCCGCGCACGATGTTGACCTCCTCGCGCTCGAGGCCTGCGCGTGCAAAAAGCCGCCGCAGCCGCGACATCAGCTTCTTGGGATTCGACGGATCGAGAAACTCCAGCGCAATCAGCGCATTCTCCAGATGCACGAACATCCGCTCGATTTCCTCGCTCGGCGCGCGCGGACCGAGCCCCTCGCCCGACGGTACGTCGACGGTCTCGCCAAGATAGGCGAGCCGCAGCTCGTAGGCGAGCACCTGAACCGCCTGGGCAAGATTGAGCGAGCTGTAGGCGGGATTCGCCGGGATATGTGCCAGCGCACTGCAGCGCTCGACGTGTTCGTTCGACAGCCCGGTGCGCTCGTTACCGAAAACGAATGCGACATCGCCTTGCGCGGTATGGCGACATGCCTCGCTTGCCGCGATACGCGGCGCCATCTGCGGCGGTCCGTACTCGCGCATGCGCGCCGTCAGCGCCACCGACCACTGCACGCCGGCCAAGGCCTCGCCAAGCGTCGGAACGATGGTTGCGCAGGCGAGCACGTCGTCCGCGCCGCTCGCCATCGCGATGGCTTCGGCATCCGTCTTCACGTGACCGACGCGAGGCGCCACGAGCACCAGCCGCGAAAAACCCATGGTTTTCAGGGCGCGCGCCGCCGCGCCCACGTTACCGGGATGGCTCGGCTCGACGAGCACGAAGAGAGTAGAGGTAAAGCCGCCGTGCGGCCCCGCCGTGGCGGGGTCTATGTCCGGCGTCTGCAACGAACGATGATTGGATAAGTTCAAGATGAGTCGATCGATTCCCAGTGAGACGAGCGGCACACGCGGCATCGTGCCCGCCCGACAGATGCGCTATATGGTATCGCCATGTGAGGACCCGGGTCGCGGCGAATGTCCCAAGACGGCCGTGCACGCGTTCGCTGTCCTCGCCGGGGCGCCGCGCCGCGGCCGCTTCCTGGTAAAATCACGTCCATTCGCGCGCGGCGGGCCGAACATAGTGCGATCGGCCGCGTGCGCTCCGCTCTTCTTCAATTCGTCTTCGTCGACGGAATCCGCGCCCGGCGCGCATTCCGGGCGGTTTTGGCCCCATCCGCGGCGGCGTCGGCGCCTCGCGGTAAAAGGAATCTGTTCATGCATCCTATGCTCAATATCGCTGTCAAGGCCGCTCGCCGCGCCGGGCAGATCATCAACCGGGCATCGCTCGATCTCGACCTCATCCAGGTCAGCAAAAAACAGCACAACGATTTCGTCACGGAGGTCGACAAGGCGGCGGAAGCAGCGATCATCGATACGCTGAAGACCGCCTACCCCGATCACGCGATCCTCGCCGAGGAATCGGGCCGCTCGGAAAACGAATCCGATTTCCAATGGATCATCGATCCGCTCGACGGCACGACGAATTTCATTCACGGGCTGCCCTACTACTGTGTATCGATCGCGTTGGCCCACAAGGGCATCGTTACACAGGCGTGTGTGTACGACCCCACTCGCAACGATCTTTACACCGCCTCGCGCGGCCGCGGCGCCTATCTGAACGACCGGCGCATTCGCGTCGGCCGCCGCGACCGGCTCGCCGATGCGTTGATCGGTACGGGGTTCCCGTTTCGCGAGAACGATCGGCTCGAAGCCTACTGCCGCCTGTTCGCGGAAATGACGCGCTCGTGCACGGGGCTGCGCCGGCCGGGCGCGGCAGCGCTCGATCTCGCGAACGTCGCGGCGGGTCGGCTGGACGGCTTTTTCGAGCAGGGCATCAGTGCCTGGGACATGGCAGCAGGCAGCCTGCTCATCACGGAGGCGGGCGGGCTCGTCGGCAATTACACGGGCGATTCGGAGTTCCTCCATGTCGGCGAGATCGTCGCGGGCAACCCGAAGATCTACGCTCAAATGGTGCCCATTCTCTCGCCGTATAGCCGGCGAGCACAGCAAGACTGACGGCGACGGAGGGCGCCGGTCCGCCGCCATGCGTGCCGCGAGTTGGGTCACGCCTTTGCTGCAGATCTTCTTCACGGCGTCCTACGTGCTGCTTGCCCCGTTCGTCGGCGCATTCGCCGATGCCCTGCAAAAACGCCATATCATGTTCACGGCCAATGCGGCCAAGGCCATCGGCAGTGCAATGATGCTCGCCGACTTCCTCCAATGCTTGCTTCAACACGCTATGGGTGGACAAGCTGGCTCAGATGCTACCGCGCGGCATCTGGACATCGCGGCGATGACCGACGAATGAGCCTCAGTGCCCGCCGCCGGTCAAACGGGTCACGCGCAGCAGCGAAATCCGGCGAAGATGTCGTTTCTATGCGGCAAATAGAAGTTGCGATACCGAGGGTGCTGCATGCGTTCGCGGGTCACGAGCGAGCCTCCGCGAACCGACCGGTGGCTACCGAACCACGGCACCGAGTATTCCTGGTAGGGATCGGCGGAAAACTCCGCGTACGGCAAAAACGAATCGGATGTCCACTCCCACACCGAACCGCCCCAGTCGATGAGCTCACGCGTGGCCGCGTATTCCCATTCCGCCTCCGTCGGCAAACGCTTGCCCGCCCAGCGGCAATACGCTTCGGCCTCGAAGGCATTGACATGGCATACGGGCAACTCGAGCGGCAGCGGCACCCATTCGCCGAACCAGCGCCATTCCCATTGGCCGGGGCGGCCAGCCACGGCTGCGTCGCCGGCCGGACGCCACCGCGCGGGATGAGCAAGGCCGCTTTGCCGCAGCCACGCGGTACCGGATGCGGACCACCATTGCGGGTCGACGTATCCGCCGCTGTCCACGAATTGCGCGAAGGCCGCATTGCTGACACACGTTCGATCGATCCGGAACGGGGGGACCTCGACCGGATGCGCCCACTTCTCGTTGTCGAAGACGAATCCTTGCCCGGGCTGCGACCCCATCGCGAACGTTTCCCCACCCGCCGCTGCGGCCCCCGCGTTCGAGCGTACCGCAGGCAGGACGAGCGGCGCGTGCGGCGGGTAGTCGAGCGTCTGGCGCATGTAAGTCAACGCTTCCGCATGCATGTCCTCGTGGAACAATGCAAGCCTGAAAAAATAGAGATCCCGATCCGTTTCGTCCGCCGCGTCCAGCGCGGCAAGGACCCGCTCCAGCACATCAGCGACATACTGGCGTATTTCGGCATGCGACGGTAACACCAGATGCCAGCGATCCTGATGTGCCACGCGCATCGAATCGAAAAGGCCATCCGCCTGCTCCATCGTGGAAGGCAATGTCGCGCTCAGGCGGCCATCCGGGTCGGGGCGCGGCGCCCTGAGCACCCAATGCTCCGTAAACCACGCGATGTGTGCATACTCCCACAAGGGCGGGTTGATGCCGCGATCGTAGCGGACCTGCCATTGGGACGGCGACAGATCCCGAAGGACGTCCCAGGTTCGCCGGTGCGCATCGGCGAATGCCGCGGCCAGCTCGACCTTACCGATGTGTCTTGCCGCTATTCCCTCAGAGCCGAATGTCATGCGTCCTCCGAACCCAACCGTTGCGATTATCAGCCCGGCGCTGCGCAAAGCCAACAACGGCAATTGGCAAACCGCTCATCGCTGGTCCCGGTTTCTGCGCGCCGGCTACGATGTCACGCTGGCGAGCGAATGGGCGGGGCCCGCCGCGGGCGACCCGGCGCCCGCATGCCTGATCGCGCTGCATGCGCGGCGCTCGGCCGACGCCGTCGCGCGATTCGCCGATGCCTGCCCGAAACGCCCGTTGATCGTGGTACTCACGGGAACGGACCTTTACCGGGACATCCGCAGCGATCCTGCCGCGCAGCGTTCCCTCGAGCTCGCGACGCATCTCGTGGCGCTGCAAGACGAAGGCCCGTTCGAGCTGTCCGCCGCCCATCGCGCGAAGTGCCGTGTGATCTATCAATCTGCAATCGCGTGCCATTCTCCCTCCGTGGATTCCGAATACTTCGACGTCGTACTCGTCGGCCATATGCGGCCGGAAAAGGATCCGCTGACCGCCATGCGGTCTCTCGCCCTTCTTCCCGACGATTCGCGCATACGCATGACCCACATCGGCGGTGCGCTCGACGATGAATATCAGCGGGCAGCCCAGGCGCTGCAAGCGCAAACATGGCCGCTCGGCGAGCGCTATTCGTGGCTGGCGAATCTACCGCATGCCCAGACGCGGCGACGCATCGCCGGCGCGCAAGCGCTGGTGATTTCGAGCGTCATGGAAGGCGGCGCCAACGTCATCGTCGAAGCGATCGCGAGCGGCGTACCCGTGCTGGCGAGCCGCATCCCGGGCAATATCGGGATGCTGGGCCGGGATTACGAAGGCTATTTCCCGCCCGGCAACGCCGCGCAGCTGGCCGAACTACTCCAGCGCGCAAGCCAGGATATCGGCTTTCTGACGCGCCTGCGCCAACAGTGCGCGCAACGCGCGCCGCTTTTCGCGCCTGCGCGGGAGCGCGCCGAAGTGATTAAACTTGTGGCCGACGCCCTGCGCCCGACATAACCGGAGACCTCTCGTGAATCAGCCAGCCAACGCAACGATCAAACTCACATCGCTCTCCCACGGCGGCGGATGCGGATGCAAAATTGCCCCGGGCGTGCTGTCCGAAATTCTGAAGAATTCGATGCGCCTGCCCGCTCCGGCAGCACTCCTCGTCGGCAAGGAAACCAGCGATGACGCCGCTGTCTACAAGCTCAACGAAAGCCAGGCGCTGATCGCCACTACGGACTTCTTCATGCCGGTGGTCGACGATCCATACGACTTCGGGCGTATCGCCGCCACCAACGCCATCTCCGACGTCTATGCAATGGGTGGAACGCCCATCATGGCGCTCGCGCTAGTGGGTATGCCCATCGACAAGCTGCCGACCGAAGTCATCGCCAAAATCCTCGAGGGCGGGGAATCGGTCTGCGCACAAGCCGGCATTCCTGTCGCCGGCGGCCATACGATCGACTCCGTCGAACCGATTTATGGGCTCGTGGTGCTGGGGCTCGTGCACCCCGATCGAGTCAAGAAAAACGACGCGGCCCAGCCCGGGGACAAGCTGATCCTGGGCAAACCGCTGGGCGTGGGCGTACTATCCGCGGCGGTCAAGAAAGACAAACTCGATGCGGCCGGCTACCGGGCGCTTATCGCGTGCACCACGCAGCTCAATACACCGGGACGGCGGCTCGCCGATGTGATGGACGTCCATGCGCTGACCGACGTCACCGGCTTTGGTCTGCTCGGCCATTTGTTGGAACTTTGCCGCGGCGCGGGTCTCGGCGCGAGCTTGAACATGGATCGCATTCCGTTGCTGCCGGGCGTGCTCGAACTCGCGAGTGCCGGCATGGTGACCGGCGCGTCGGCGCGCAACTGGGCCAGCTATGGCGATGCGGTGGACCTGGCCTCGCCGATCACGCCTAGCCTGCAAGCGCTCCTGACCGATCCTCAAACGAGCGGTGGTCTGCTCGTGTCCTGCGCACCGAGCGCAGCGGACGCGATTCTCGATATTTTCCGCAGTGAAGGATTCGAAGACGCGGCCGTGATCGGCGAGATGATCCCGGGTCCCGCCCGGGTCGCCGTGGCATAACCGGTTTCGCATCGACCGTTCACTCAACCATCATTGGATTTCGGCACACCATGCCCTTCATCGCCCTCTGGCCCGTCCTCAAACGCCTTGCCGCAATCGCCCTCTTCGGGCTTGTTTTTCTCGCGCCCGCCAGGGCACAGCAACATGTGCTGAGGGTGTCGGCCATCCCCGACGAATCGCCGACCGAACTACAGCGCAAGTTCGCGCCACTCGGGAAATACCTCGAGAAGAAAACGGGAATGAAGGTCGAGTTCGTGCCGGTCACGGACTATGCGGCGGTAGTCGAGTCGCTGGCGACCGGAAAGATCGACCTCGCCTGGTTGGGCGGCTTTACCTATGTACAAAGCAAGATCCGCACGAATGGCGCAACCGTGCCCATCGTACAGCGGCAGGAAGACGCGACGTTCACCAGTAAGTTCATTACGGCTGTCCCTGGCATCAAATCGTTAGCGGATCTGAAGGGCCACACGTTCGTCTTCGGCGCACCGTCATCGACGTCCGGCCATTTGATGCCGCGTTATTTCCTGCTGCAAGCGGGCATCGATCCCGACAAGGACTTCAAGACGGTGGCGTTTTCGGGCGCGCACGACGCAACCGCCGCTTTCGTCGAGTCCGGCCGGGCTGACGCGGGCGTGCTCAACGCGTCCGTGTGGGACAAGCTGGTCGAGCAGCACAAGGTGGATCCGACGAAGGTCAGGGTATTCGCCGTGACACCGCCCTACTACGATTACAACTGGACCGTGCGCGGCGGGCTCGATCCGGCCTTGCGCAAGACTTTGACCGAAGCTTTCCTCCGCCTGGATCCGCACGATCCCGAGCAACGGGCCATCATGGCGTTGCAACGGACCGTCAAGTTCATTCCGACCAAGCCGGAAAACTATGCCGGCATCGAAGCCGCGGCTCGCACCGCCGGCCTCATCAAGTGAGCTTCCAGCTCGACGCGGTCGGCCTCGGCTACCCCAACGGGCATCGGGCGCTCAGGCAGATCACGCTGTCCGCGAAGCGCGGCGAGCGCATTGCGCTCATCGGTCCATCGGGTGCGGGAAAGACTTCGATGCTGCGCTTGCTCGCCACTTCGCTGCGGCCCAGCGAGGGTCGTATCGAGGTCCTCGGGCTCAGCCCGTGGGAGCTCTCGGCGGCACGCCTGCGGCGATTGCGATCGCGCATCGGCATGGTGCACCAGGCGCCCCCCCTGCCGCCACGCCAACGCGTCGTCACCGCCGTTCTCGCGGGCCGCCTCGGGGCTTGGCCCGGATGGAAGTCTTTGCTCTCTCTGGTCTATCCGCTCGATACGACGGGGGCCGGCGATCAGCTCGCGAGGCTCGAGCTTGCCGATCGCCTGTTCGATCGTTGCGATCGATTGTCCGGCGGTCAGTTGCAGCGCGTCGGCATCGCGCGGGTGCTGTACCAGCGTCCCGATTTGATCCTGGCGGACGAGCCCGTATCGGCCATGGATCCCACGTTGTCCAACCTTGCTCTCGGCGAACTGTGCAAGCAGGCCGACGCGGATGGCGCGGCACTGGTAGCCAGCCTGCATGCGGTCGATCTCGCGCTGCGCTGGTTTCCGCGCATCGTCGGCCTGAGGTCGGGCGAAATCGCCTTCGACTTGCCCGTCGCGCGCGTGAGCGATGCATTGCTGCGAGAGCTTTACGCATCCGAAGGCGACGTCCCGCCGGTACAAGGCAACGACGCCGTATCGATCCGCTCGACGCGCGGTCCCTCACCACGGGCGGCCTGCCAATGATCGCGCATCCCCGCGATCCTCTCGCGCTGCGTCGCGCGTCCACCCTGGCGCTTGCGCTGATCGTGCTGTGGCCGCTCTTGAGGCTGTCGCAATTTCATCCGGCGGTCCTGTTCGAGCCCGGCAATTTGAAGGTCGCCGGAAGCTTTCTTGGCCACTTCCTTCCGCCGGACGCTTCGGCGGAGTTTCTGGGCTTGGTCGCCAAGGCCACGGTCGAAACGTTGGCCATCGCCACGGCCGGAATCGCGCTCGCGTTTGTCCTCGCCGCGCCGCTGGCTGCGGCCATGGCGCGCAACTTGTCGATTTCACGGATCGGCCCCGGCCGCGGATACCGAATACGCGCAGTGACGCGCGCCGGCGTGCGCGCCATCGTGCTGCTGCTACGGGGCATACCGGAGCTCGTTTGGGCGCTGGTGTTCGTACGGGTGCTGGGACTCGGGGCCGCCGCCGGCGTGCTGGCGCTCGCAATCACCTATGGCGGCATGCTGGCCAAGGTCTATACGGAAATCCTCGAATCGAGCGACGCGCGCCCCGCACATGCGCTGCTCGGCAGCGGCAGCCCGCGACTGTCGGCGCTGGCCTATGGGCTATTGCCCAATGCGGCGCGCGAACTCGTGTCTTACACGGTATATCGCTGGGAGTGCGCAATCCGCGCATCGGTGGTCATGGGATTCGTCGGGGCCGGCGGGCTCGGCCAATTGATGGATCAGGCGATGAAGATGCTCGACGGCGGCGAAACGGCGACGATCCTCGTGACGTTTTTGCTACTCGTGCTGCTCGCGGATGCACTCAGCGCGGGCTTGCGCAAACTGTTGGACTGAGCGATGGCGAGCGAAGCTAAACCGGTCCGTATCTGCACGAAATGCCTGCTAATGGGAATCGCTGTCGCCACGGCGGTGTCGGGCAGCTTCGCCTATCTCTCGCTCGATATCGGCCAGCTCGTTTCGGCGGCCGCCGCCCGCGACATGCTGCATTTCCTGCTGTCGTTCTTCCCGCCTGAACTAGCGCCAGCGTTTCTCTCGAAGACAGCTTTCAGCATGCTCGAAACGCTTGCCGTTTCCGCCATCGGGACGCTCTGTGCGGCATTAGTCGGCTTTGCGTTGGCGCTGCCGGCATCGGGCATGTACGGAACGAGTCTGCGCGCGCTATCGCGTTTGCTGTTGAATCTGCTGCGTGCCGTCCCCGAACTCGTATGGGCGACCTTGACCGTTCTCGTCGCCGGACTGGGGCCGTTCGCCGGTACCCTCGCGCTGGCGCTGCATACCGCTGGCGTCCTGGGCCGCCTTTTCGCGGAAACGCTGGAGAATGCGCCAGACGCGCCCGCGCGTGCGCTGACGGAAGTGGGAAGCTCCCATGCGATGGCGTTTGTCTACGGAACGCTGCCCTGCGTCCAGCCGCAGTTCCTGGCCTATGTCCTTTATCGATGGGAGACCAATATCCGCATGGCAGCGATTCTGGGCTTCGTCGGTGCGGGCGGTCTCGGCCAGATGCTCTACTACGAGCTCTCCCTATTCCACCTGCCGCAAGCATGCACGGTGATCGTCGCGATGCTCGTGCTCGCGGCCTTCGTCGATACGGCCAGCGCACTGCTGCGCCGGCGCAGCGTCCTCGCGCACTGAAGCCCGCAAGGCGCGGCCTCCCTTTCCCTCATCGTTGGTCGTTCGACCGACTGCCGACGCTCGCCGTCCCCAACGTGAGCGGTACGCTAAGCAAGATGGCGGCCACGGGCTTCGTGAAGCTGATCGAAAGGCCCTCGTCAGCCATTCGGCCGACTGCTCAAACCCTTCGTCGCGGTACACTCTCGCCCTGTACTCGCAAGCACGAAAGACACTGAGATGGGCAATCCAACCGAAGCACCCAGCGCCCCTGACGTAGCCGCGCATACGCCGATGATGCAGCAGTACCTGCGCATCAAGGCCGAACACCCCGGCACGCTCGTTTTCTATCGGATGGGCGACTTTTACGAGCTGTTCTTCGACGACGCTGAAAAAGCGGCGCGCCTGCTCGATCTGACACTCACGCAGCGCGGTGCATCGGCCGGCAATCCGATCAAGATGGCCGGCGTGCCGCATCACGCGGTCGAGCAATACCTGGCGAAGCTCGTCAAACTCGGCGAGTCCGTCGCAATCTGCGAGCAGATCGGGGATCCGGCTGCGTCGAAGGGCCCGGTCGAGCGCAAGGTCGTGCGCGTGGTGACCCCCGGCACCCTGACGGATGCAGCGCTGCTCGCAGACAAGAGCGACGCCTATCTGCTCGCGATGAGCCCCGCGCACAATAAACGCGGCGTCGTAACGGGCGTCGGCCTCGCCTGGCTCAATCTCGCGAGCGGCGCACTGAGGCTGGCCGAGGTAGCGCCAGACCAGCTCGCTGCCGCGCTCGAACGCATCCGGCCGGCCGAAATCCTGGCCGCCGATTCGCCGGCAGCGCCGCTCCCGGCCACCGTGCCCGGTACCGTCACGCGCGTGCCCACATGGCATTTCGATATCGCGTCGGGCAAACAGCGGCTTTGCGATCAGCTGAACGTAGCGAGCCTCGACGGCTTCAGTGCTGAATCGCTGACGGCCGCGTGCGGAGCGGCCGGCGCGCTGCTGCTATATGCCTCGGCGACACAAGGGCAACAACTGCGACACGTCCGCAGTCTCAGAGTCGAGTATGAATCCGAATATATCGGGCTGGACCCTGCGACGCGTCGCAATCTCGAGCTGACCGAAACGCTGCGCGGCGGCGAATCGCCGACACTGTGCTCATTGCTCGACACCTGCTGTACGACGATGGGCAGCCGCCTGCTGCGTCACTGGCTCCATCACCCACCGCGCGACGCAGGGTCGGCGCGCGAGCGGCACGGCGCGATCGGTGCCCTCCTCGATGCGCCTGTCCATGCAAGTCTCGATGCGCTCAGAGCGGTCTTACGGCACATCGCCGATATCGAACGCATTACAGGCCGCCTCGCATTGCTATCGGCGCGCCCGCGCGACTTGTCGAGCTTGCGCGATACGTTCGCCGCCCTGCCTGCGCTGCGCGAACAGGTGGCGCACGCCGCGGCCGGCGCGGTTGCGCTCGAACGCATCGCGGCCGCCCTCGAGCCGCCGCGTGAATGCGGCGAACTGCTCCAGCGTGCCATCGCCCAGGAGCCGGCTGCGATGGTGCGCGACGGCGGCGTCATCGCACGTGGCTATGACGCCGATCTCGACGAGTTGCGCGATATCTCGGAAAACTGCGGGCAATTCCTCATCGACCTCGAAGCGCGTGAGCGCGCGCGCACCGGCATTGCCAATCTGCGCGTCGAATACAACAAGGTCCACGGTTTCTATATCGAGGTGACGCGAGGGCAAACCGACAAGGTCCCCGACGACTACCGTCGGCGTCAGACGCTCAAGAATGCGGAGCGTTACATCACTCCGGAGCTCAAGACATTCGAAGACAAGGCGCTATCGGCGCAGGAACGCGCGCTTGCACGCGAGCGAGCGCTCTACGATGCCGTGCTTCAAGCGTTGCTGCCGTACATCGGCGAATGTCAGCGCGTGGCGTCGGCGCTTGCCGAACTCGACTTGCTGGCTGCCTTCGCGGAACGTGCGCAAGCCCTCGACTGGGTCGCACCCACGTTCACGACGGAGATCGGCATCGATATCGAGCAGGGACGGCACCCCGTCGTCGAAGCGCAGGTCGAACAGTTCGTCGCGAACGACTGCTGCTTGAGCCCCGAGCGCAAACTGCTGTTGATCACCGGTCCCAATATGGGCGGCAAATCGACCTTCATGCGGCAAACGGCGTTGATCGCGCTGCTCGCCTATGTCGGCAGTTACGTGCCGGCCCGCCGCGCCACCTTCGGGCCGATCGATCGAATCTTCACCCGCATCGGCGCCGCCGACGATCTGGCCGGCGGCCGCTCCACGTTCATGGTGGAGATGACGGAGGCCGCCGCGATCCTCAACGATGCAACGCCGGCAAGCCTCGTATTGATGGATGAAATCGGGCGCGGTACGTCGACGTTCGACGGCCTCGCACTCGCTTGGGCCATCGCTCGGCACCTGCTCGCGCACAACGGTTGTCAGACGCTTTTCGCCACCCACTATTTCGAGCTCACGCAACTGCCGGCTGAATTCCCGCAAGCCGCGAACGTCCACTTGTCCGCCGTCGAGCATGGGCATGGGATCGTCTTTCTTCATGCCGTCGAAGAAGGCCCCGCAAGCCAGAGCTACGGGCTCCAGGTGGCGCAACTGGCGGGCGTGCCGGCCGCCGTCATACGCGCCGCACGCAAACACCTCGCGCATCTCGAGCAACAATCGGTCGGTTACGCAACACCGCAACTCGATTTGTTCGCGGCGGCACCGTTCGTCGAAGACGCACCCGACGAATCCGCGCACGAACACGATGCTCCACCGCACCCGGTCATCAGTCGCCTGCGCGGCATCGACCCCGACGAGCTCAACCCGCGCGCCGCGCTCGATCTCCTCTACGAGCTGCATGAACAGGCCAATGCGGCGCAAGACGACCGACACTGAGAAAGGCCGGCTTGCGCGCGCCGGGCTGCGCCCGGTAGCGGTAGGGCTCGCCGCACTGCTTGCGCTCGCTTACGGTGAGGCCGCTGTCGCGGCCAGAGCGCATTTCGCCTTCTCCGTCATTGCGGGAACGATGCGAACAAGTGCCGACGAGGCGGCTACGCAGCGACTCCTTCAAGCGATCGGACTCGAGGAGGACATTGCATTCGTTGTCTACGACGGCAACCTGAAAGGGCCCTCCGAGCGCTGCACCGACAACGTCTATGCGCAGCGCCAGCAAATCCTGGCAACCTCGCACGTGCCCCTCATCGTCGTGCCGGGGCAATACGACTGGGCGGAATGCGGCAGCGCAAACGGCGGCGGCTACGACGCGCCGGAGCGGCTCGATTTCCTGCGTCAAACGATTTATGCGGACAACGTCTCGCTCGGCCAATCGCCGATTGTCCTCAAACGCGAAAGCGACGTCGCACGGTTTCATTCATATCGGGAAAACGTCCGCTGGCAGCTGGACGACACTGTATTCGTGAGCCTGAACGTCGTCGGCGGCAATAATCATTATCTGAGCGGCGGTGGCCGCAACGGGGAATACGACGACCGCGCCATCGCCTCCGCCTTTTGGTTGGAACACGCGGCCGAATACGCCCGTCGACGCAATGCGCATGCGCTCGTCGTTTTCGTGGAGGCGGACCCGGACTTCGCGCGCTACGAACATGCGGAACGCTTCTCGTGGCTCCGCATGGGCCGCGCGCGCAAGCGCGACGGCTACCTGGAATTCAAACGCTCTCTCGTTAAAGCGGCCGAGACGTACCGAGGGCCGGTCGTCGTCATTCACGACGACACGGCGGCCCTGTCTCGAGGCTTTACCATCGACCAGCCGCTTTTTGACGACAAGGGTTCGCGCATGACGAACGTCACGCGCATCGCGATTGCGCCGCGAGAGAGAACGAGGCAATGGGTCAGAGTGGATGTGAATTTCGACAGGACGCCGCCGTTTCAGGTCACCGTGCGCCGTATTCCGGCACAGATGCGGGAGATGCCTGCGATGCCGCCGCGCATCGCCTCCCCGTCTGTCGTGCCGGGCGCTTCGGAACTTCTCCCGACGCCTCCGACCGCACTGCCCGCCGTCCCGGAAGCGCCTGCCTCCGAACCGCCGCTACTACCGCAACCGCCTGGGTGGCCGCAGGCAGGCAGCGCGAGCGGCAGTATCGACAGGAAGATACCGCAGCCCGAAGCGCCTGCGGCGCCAACGCGCAGCGGCCCAGGTTCAGTGCAAGGTGGGAGCTGAGCCCGGCTCGTCTTCGTCGTCGTCCTCGTCGAGGACTTCGAGGCCATCGGCACCGTGCACATGGGCGTGTTCGATCTCGTCGGCCGTCGCCTCGCGAACTTCCTTGACCGTCAGTGCAAAGCGCAACGCCATGCCCGCCAGAGGATGATTGCCATCCAGTACGACCTTGTCTTCGGCCAAGTCCGTCACGGTGTAAATCAGTGTATCGATGTCGTCGTCGCCGTCTTCCGGCGTACCCTCGAACTGCATACCGACTTCGAGCGGTTCCGGAAAGCGGTTGCGTGGCTCGATTTTCACGAGGTCTGGGTCATATTCGCCGAACGCGTCCTGCGGCTCGAGCTGGATCTGCGTTTGGTAGCCCGGCTCTTGCCCATCGAGTTCTTCCTCGATCTTGGGGAACGTGCCATCATACCCGCCGTGCAGATAGATCATCGGCTCGTCGCTTTCCTCGATCAGATTGCCTTGCGCGTCCGACAACTTATAGGCGACCGAGACGACAGTGTTCTTCGCGATTTTCATTCGGAATCTCCAAAATACGGTCTCATTATACGATGCCCAAGCGGCCCCTTGACCACACACCGCCCTCAGCTCCGTCCGCCACTTCTGCCGCGTCCGCCGTTTTGCCCCCTCCACCCGACTTACCGACGCCGTTGCTCGCGAATTTGACGCCGTCCGAATTCATGTGTCGGTATTGGCAGAAAAAACCGTTGCTCGTCCGTCAGGCCGTGCCCGGCATCGCGCCCCCGCTCACGCGCGACGAGCTCTTCGCTCTGGCGGCGAGCGACGACGCGGAAGCACGGCTCATTACGCATTTTCGGAGCGCATGGCGCCTCGCACACGGCCCCTTCGAACCCGAGCAAATCCCGAGCGTGCGGCGCCGCGAATGGACGCTGCTCGTGCAAGGCGTCGATTTGCACGATGACCGCGCTCGCGCTTTGCTCGACAGGTTCCGCTTCGCTCCGGACGCGCGGCTCGACGACCTCATGATCTCGTACGCCACCGATGGCGGCGGAGTGGGCCCACATTTCGATTCCTATGACGTGTTTTTGCTGCAGGTGCAGGGCAAGCGACGCTGGCGAATTTCCGCTCAAAAAGATCTTTCCCTGAAAGACGGATTGCCGTTGAAAGTCTTACAGCGCTTCGAGCCCGAGCAAGAATGGGTACTGGAACCGGGCGATATGCTGTATCTGCCGCCGCACATCGCTCACGACGGCGTGGCGCTCGGCGAATGCATGACGTGCTCGATCGGCTTTCGCTCGCCTTCGGCGCGCGAACTGATCGGCCAATTTCTCTATCACCTGGCCGAACGCGGCAGCGTGGCGCAGCAAGCGCGCGAGGACGACCGCTATCGCGATCCCCGGCAAGACGCCGTCAAGCATCCCGCACGGCTGCCGGATGGTCTGATCGAGCAAGTCGGCGCGATCCTTGCTCGTATACGATGGAACGAGCGCGACATCGTCTCGTTCCTTGGCAGCTATCTGGGCGAACCGAAGGCTCACGTCGTCTTCGAGGCGCCCGAGCGGCCGGCAAACGAGGCGGCGTTCGTGAAAAAGGCGCTTCGCCATGGGGTTCGGCTCGACAGGAAGACGACGCTCCTGTACGGAAAGGACAGCTACTTTCTCAACGGCGAGGAAGACCGTCTGCCGCGGAGCAAAAAGTGGCTGCTCGAACTCGCCGACGCGAGGCGCCTCGAGGGGAAACGGTTTGTAACACTATCTGCCGATTCGTCGATGACAGCGCTGTTGCACGAGTGGTATCTTGCCGGCTGGGTACGGATCGGCGCATCCGCTTGAGGTAATCGTCCCTATTGTTCAAAAAGCTGAAATTCTGTATGAGAAAGGCAACGTATTGACCCTGGTTTGTCGACGGTCCGTACGAAAGTGCATATAATTTCCGCCCAAGCCGTGGGGAAGATTCACGCTCTGATGTGCATCCCACCAGCGGCCCAGGTTGGTGTTGGAGCACATTACCGGTATTATTTCGCGCTGTTGCTTACCTTTAACCATAAAAGGACGTGATCATGAAGAAATCCCTCCTCGTAGCATCCCTGTTGGCTGCCATGGCTTTGGCCGCATGCAACAAGAGCAGCGATCAAGCTGCTGCGCCGGCTAGCGACGCTGCTGCTGCTTCGGCTCCCGCCGCTGCTGCCGCTTCGGACGCTGCTTCGAGCGCTGGTGCTGCTGCGAGCGACGCTGCTGCGGCTTCGGGTGCTGCTGCCGCTGCTTCGGACGCTGCTGCGTCGGCTGCCGCTCCGGCTTCGGGCGCAAGCCAGTAAGCTGTCAAGCTGCAAGGCAAGAAAAAACCGGCTTCGAGCCGGTTTTTTCTTGTCTGCGCCAATTGCGAATTGCGTTGCCGCGAACCGACACGCCCTTACTCGACACCGCCTAGCGTCAGCCACGCGAAACCGTCGTCCTGCGATGCAACCATCACGTCGTGTATAGCGGAGCCCAGCACACGCGCCAGCGCGGCCTGAGCAAGCTCTGGCTGATTGTTTTGCTGGCTCAGATGCGCCGCAACGATATGCTTGAGCCGTGAGCGACGCAGCGACGCCAGAATGACCGCAGCCGCGTCGTTGCTGAGATGCCCGTGGTTACCGCCGATTCGCGCCTTTAGCGATGCCGGATAGCGGCTCGTCGCCAGCATATCGACATCGTGATTGCATTCGAGCACCAGCGCGTCGCAGTCATGGAGCATCGCTGTGATATGCGGCGTCGATGTACCGACATCCGTCAGCACGCCCAATCGATGCGCGCCGTCCCCGAAAACGAACTGCAGCGGCTCGCGCGCGTCGTGGGGAACCGTATAAGGGCATACTTGCAGGTCGCCGATAGCGGCCGTCTCGTCACCCCACAACACGTGGAGATCGACGCCCGGCGCCACGTCCGCACCCACCGCGCGTGCCGTGCCCCAACTCATATAAAGCGGGACACTCCATTTGCGAGCGACCGTCAACGCGCTGCCAATGTGGTCGCTGTGCTCGTGCGTGACGAGAATGGCGTCGAGCTGCTCGATGCCGCATTCGACGCGCGCGAGCCGCCGTTCGAGTTCTTTCGCCGAGAATCCGCAATCCAGTAATACGCGCGTCGCCGTCGTCCCGCTCGTCGCTTCGACGACGAGCGCGTTGCCTTCGCTTCCGCTGCCGAGACTGGCAAAACGCATGAACGGCCCGTCAGTTCAGTTCGGCATGCAGCAGCGACAGAATCTTCTTCGCTTCGGGCGAGGTATCGACTTGGCCGTTTGCATCCACGATTGCGACCTGCGTCTGGCCCTCGCCTTTTTGGCGGACATTGACGAGGAACGACTGCCCCGGTGCGGATGCCACCGGTTTGCGATAGAAGAGCTTGCCGAACAGGCCGTCGCGCTTGAGCTCGGCCATCGAATCGGCGTAGCGCACGTAATAGAGCCCCTTGGCGCGATCGCGGTTATCGACCGTGAAATTCGTCCTGTCGAGCGCCAGCCCGACGCGCAGCCACGCCCGATCGAAAGACTCCTGAAGCTCGAGCGTCGTCTGGGCACCGGCCATATCGATCGTGACAGGCGCCGTGCCGGGACGCGCGTTCGCGAGGAGTTCCTTCGATTGTGCGTCGGTCAGGCCGAACTTCTGCATCAGCTTCGAAAGAAACACGGCTTCCAGCACCGGATTGCGCGGACGTTCCACCCAGCGCGACGAGTCCTTGTCCTGCCCGGTCAGCACTTCTTCGAGCGCGCTATGCGTAATCGAAATATCGGTCGCGCCGTTCGGGCCGCGTTCGACGAGCGTACGGAATCTGTCGCGCGTGCCCGACGAGTACGCGAAATCGATCACCCGGCCAATCGTGCGGCGAAACCAATCGTCCGGTATGTTGGCGCGGTTTTCCGCCCAGTCCGTCATCATGATGCCCGTTGCGGGCGCATTGGTTTTCAGCGCGAAGCCATTGTCCTGCCAGAATTCCTGCAACTGCGGCCAAAGCTGGTCGGGCGAGCGGCCGTCGACGACGAGCCAGCGGCGGTCGCCATCGCGCTCGATATGCATGCCATAGGGGTCTTGCGCGCTCGGCACCCCTTCCGTCGCATTGCCCGCGGTGGTGCGATTGCGCTCGGGCGCGCCGCCGAGTGCCGCGTTCGACGGCGGGGCCGTGTATTGTGTCGGCGCGGTGCTCGCCGTCAGATCGCTCGGGACCGTCAGCGACGGGGCCGAACGCGTGGCCTTGTAATCGACTTTATCGGACGAGAACCATTCGTTGAGGGTGTCGCAGCCGGCAAGCGATCCGAGCGCGAGCACAAGCGCCGCCGTACGCGCGGCATGAATGAAAAAAACAGAACGTTTCATGGAACCCTTCGTGATGCGAACGCGTGCCTGCAACGATGCTGGAGCGCGAGTCGAGAACGATCTCGGTTAGTGAATGACAGCAGCCGGCGCGCCGTTGCGTGCGCGCGCGGACATCGGTACCGCCTTTATCGCAGCACGCCTGCCTCGCGCAACGCATCGCGCACGGCGCCGTGGCAGCGCTCGTCGAGACGCGTCAGCGGCAGGCGGATGCCGCCTTGTATCCGGCCCATCTCCTCGAGCGCCCACTTCACCGGGATCGGATTCGATTCGATGAAAAGCGTCTTGTGCAACGAAAGCAAACGGAGATGAATTTCACGGGCGGTCTTCGCATCGGCCTCGAGCGCCGCTTTGCACAGCTCGCTCATCGCGCGCGGCGCGACATTGGCCGTCACGGAAATGTTGCCATGGCCCCCGAGCAGCATGAGCGCGATCGCGGTCGGGTCGTCGCCGCTATAGATGCCGAAATGCGACGGCGCGGCCTTGATCAGATGTGCTGCGCGATCGATGTTGCCCGTCGCCTCCTTCACGCCGATGATGCCCGGTACCTGTGCGAGGCGCAGGATCGTCTCGTTCGACATGTCGGCCACCGTACGGCCCGGCACGTTATAGAGAATGACGGGCAAATCGACCGCTTCCGCGATTTTCGCGAAATGGCGGTAGATGCCCTCTTGCGTCGGCTTGTTGTAGTAAGGGACGACTTGCAGCGTCGCCTCGGCGCCCACGGCTTTCGCCCGCTCGGTCAGCTCGATCGCCTCGGAGGTCGAATTGCCCCCGGCGCCGGCAATCACCGGAATACGGCCGGCCGCGTGCGTAACGGCCGTTTCGATCATGAGGACGTGCTCCTCGACCGACAACGTGGCCGATTCGCCGCTCGTACCCACGACGACGAGCGCGTTGGTGCCTTCCTCGATATGCCAGTCGATCAGCTTGCGAAACGCCGCCAGATCGAGGCCGCCGTCGTCGAGCATCGGCGTGACGATCGCGGGAATGCTGCCGCGAATCCGGACGCCGTCCCGGTTGCTGCTGGATGTGCCGTTAGCCATGAAACGCCATGAATTCCATTCCGAAAGCGCGATTGTAGCGGATTAGCCGCTCAAATCGTAACGCGGCTGACCCGGGGTTGCGCCCGCCCCGCCCACGGCATCCCGAACCCTCTCGGCCTCGCGCACCGCGCACAGGCGCTGCACGAACGCAGGCCGCGGTAATGCGGTGTAACCGTCTTCGAACGCGATGACCCGTAACGTGCCGCGCACGGCGTCGAGCAGCTCGCCCGGCGCGAGGAGAAACGCCGGGTTCGAAGGTTTCCCGAGCGTTTCATTGCCCTGCGCGAAAGTTTCGTACAACAAAAAGCCGCCTGGCGCGAGCGATGCGACGAGACGCGGCAACAGCGGGCGATGAAGGTAATTCGTGACAACGACCGCCGCAAACCGTGCCGCATCGGGAAACGGCCACGGACTGCCGTCTTCGAGATCGGCTGCGAGGGGCTCGACGCCCTCGATCTGCGCCAGTGCCGCAAGCGCGTCGGGGGCGCGCTCCAGGGCGATCACGCGATGCCCGCGCGCGGCGAACCAGCGTGCATGACGACCGCTACCCGCGGCAACGTCGAGCACGGTCGCATCCGGCGCAAGCAGATGCGACCACCGGACGATCCAGGCGGAAGCGCCCGGCGCCGCCGTGTGCTCGCCGCTCATCGCAACCCCGCCCGGGCACATTGCGCGTGCATCGCAAACGCCGACCGATCAGGAGTACGAAAGGCCCATGGCCTCGCGTACGTCGCGCATCGTCTCGGTGGCGAACTTGCGCGCCTTGTCGCAGCCGTCGGCCACGATGGCCCGCAAAAGCGTCGGGTCGTCCATATACTTTTGCGCCCGCTCGAGCATCGGCTGCTGCTCGCGCAAGATACCTTCGATAACGGGTTGCTTGCATTCGAGACAGCCGATACCGGCCGAGCGGCAGCCCTTTTGCACCCATTGGTGGGTGGCCTCGTCGGTATAGACCTGATGCAGTTGCCAAACGGGGCATTTGTCGGGATCGCCCGGATCGGTCCGGCGCACCCGCGCGGGATCCGTCGGCATCGTGCGGACTTTCTTGGCGATCGTATCGGCGTCCTCGCGCAACCCGATGGTGTTGCCATAGGACTTCGACATTTTCTGCCCATCGAGCCCCGGCATGCGCGAAGCCTTCGTCAGCAGCACCTGCGGTTCGACGAGGATGATCTTGCGCGCACCTTCCAGGTAGCCGAAAAGCCGCTCGCGATCGCTCATCGAAATGCTTTGCGACTCCTGCAGCAGCGCACGCGCCTGCTCGAGTGCTTCGTCGTCGCCCTCTTGCTGATAGGCATTGCGCAACTCGCGGTACAGCTTCGCGCGTTTGCCGCCCAGCTTCTTGGCTGCCTCGAGCGCCTTTTCTTCGAAATCGGGCTCGCGCCCATAAAGATGATTGAAGCGCCGCGCGATCTCGCGCGTCATCTCGACGTGCGGCACCTGATCTTCGCCGACCGGCACGAGCGAGGCGCGATAAAGCAGAATGTCCGCCGCCATCAACACGGGATAGCCGAGAAAACCGTATGTCGAGAGGTCCTTGTCCTTCAGCTTCTCGATCTGCTCCTTATAGGTCGGCACACGTTCGAGCCAGCCGAGCGGCGCGCTCATGCCGAGCAGCAGCGACAGCTCCGCATGCTCGGGAACTCGGCTTTGGATGAAAAGCGTCGCCTGCGCGGGATCGATTCCCGATGCGAGCCAGTCGATCAGTACTTCCCAGACGTTGGTTTCGATGACCTCGGGCGTCTCGTAGTGGGTGGTGAGCGCATGCCAGTCGACCACGCAGAAAAAGCACGGGTATTCGGACTGCAGGCGCACCCAGTTCTTCAACACGCCATGGTAGTGGCCGAGGTGGAGCGAGCCGGTGGGTCGCATGCCGGAGAAAATGCGGTCTGGAAACATGGTCTTAGTTGAAGAGCGAGACAAAGGGAGTCAGGATGGCCGTCAAGGCATCGTAACCGAGCGACATGAGCGGCCGCAGCCAGAACCTCGTCAGCACGCCCGTGATCACGAGCGCCATCACGACGAAAAAGCCATACGGCTCGAGGCGCGCCAAGCCGATCGCCTGGCGCGGCGGCAACAGCGCCATGACTACGCGCCCGCCGTCGAGCGGCGGCAGCGGAAACAGGTTGATGATACCCAGCACGAGATTCACGCTGACGCCGGCGCCCGCCATGCGCGAGAAGAACGGCTCGTCGACCGACGACAGCGACAGGCCAACGCCGATGAATCCCCACAGCAGCGCCTGCGCAAAGTTGCAGACCGGACCGGCGAGCGCCACCCACAGGCTGCCCCAGCGCGGATTGCGCAGGTTGCTGAACGCGACTGGAACGGGTTTCGCGTAGCCGAACATGAACGCGCCGCCCGTGGCGAAATAAAGCAGCAGCGGAATGGCGATCGTGCCCAGCGGGTCGATGTGGCGCATCGGATTGAACGAAACCCGCCCCATCATGTAGGCCGTATTGTCTCCAAGCAGCTTGGCCACGTAGCCGTGCGCCGCCTCGTGCAGCGTAATCGCGAAGATCACGGGCAACGCATAGACCGCTATCGTTTGTATCAGGGAAGCATCCATATCGGGCTTATTGTAACAAGGGGGCCGTACCGCACTGGTCGCGGGCCGGTCTCGCGCGGCAAGCGTCTTGCGTTCACTGCTCCATGGCACTCAGTCCGAACGGTTCGAGCGCACCGCGCCCCGCACGCACGAGAACCGGCTCATCGCCCGTCAGATCGACCACGGTCGATGGCTCGCGCGGACAGGCGCCCCCGTCGATCACGAGATCGATCTGCTTTTCGAGCCGTGTGCGGATCGCCTCGGGATCGTTCACAGGTTCGCTGTCCGGCGGCAGGATCAGCGTCGTGGCAATGAGCGGCTCCCCGAGCGCCTCGAGCAACGCGAGCGTGATGGCGTGATCCGGCACGCGCAGCCCGATCGTCTTGCGCGACGGATGAGAGAGCCGCCGGGGCACTTCCTTCGTCGCCTGCAGGATGAATACGTAAGGCCCCGGCGTCACCGACTTGATCAAGCGAAACTGCCCGTTGTCGACCATCGCGAAATTCGCGAGCTCGGACAGGTCGCGCACGAGCAACGACAAATGCTGCCGCTCATCGAGACCGCGAATGCGGCGCAGACGCGTCACGGCGTCCTTATCGTCGAGACGGCACCCGAGTGCATAACTCGAATCGGTCGGCAGCGCTATCACGCCGCCGTCTTTCACGATATGGACCGCCTGCGCAATCAAGCGCGGCTGTGGGTTATCGGGGTGGATCCGGAAGTATTGGGACATGGAAGAAGTGAGCGTTCAGCGACGCGACGCGCGAGCATGGCAGGCACCGGATGCCGTGCGACGCACTGCCGCCCAGCCGGGTCTCGCGGAAAACTGCGCTCGTCGCGCGTGCATCAGAGCAGGCGGTCCCAGACAGGCGTCAGATCGGGCGGCAGCGGCGGCAGCGCGCCAAGCTCCACGCGACCCTCGCCGGGCGCATGAAAATCCGAACCGCGCGACGCCTCGAATCCGAAACGACGCGCGACATCGGCGTATTCGCGGTACTGATCGGGCGTGTGACTACCCGTGACAACCTCGATGGCGCGGCCGCCCAGATCGACGAAGGCGCCGAAAAGCGCGTCGAATTCGAGCGGCGTATAGCGGTAGCGCCCCGGATGGGCAATGACCGCAATGCCGCCGGCCGCGCCAATCCAGCTGACTGCGTTTTCAAGGGTCGCCCAACGATGCGGAACATAGCCCGGCTTACCCTCGCCGAGAAAGCGATCGAACACGTCGGCTGTCGACGGGGCAAAACCTTTTTCGACGAGGAAGCGCGCGAAATGCGTGCGTGAAATCAGGTCGGGATTCGACACGAACCGCAGCGCGCCTTCATAGGCACCGGGAATGCCGACTGCCTCGAGTGCCGCGGCCATGGCCTGCGCCCTCGCGGTACGCCCGTTGCGCGTCGCACTCAGCCCCTCGACGAGCGTCGGACATGACGGGTCCACGCCCAGCCCCACGACGTGCAACGTGCGAGCGGCCCACGTCACGGAAATTTCGACCCCCGGCAAATAACGGATGCCAAGCGCCTCGGCCGCGGCGCGAGCCTCGCTCTGACCGCCGAGTTCGTCGTGATCGGTCAGCGACCAGACGGTCACGCCCCCCGCATGCGCACGGCGCGCGACCTCCGCGGGCGCGAGCAGCCCGTCGGATACGTTGGAATGGCAATGCAGATCGGCGTTCATGCTTCGAGCGGAGGGAGTATCCAAGCATTTTACTGCAATGCGGCGTTCCGCTCGGGCTTCCCTAGCGCGCCCCGGACGCGCTTGCCCCTCTCAGGCGCAAAACGCCTCGATCAGCGCCGCCACCTGCTCGGGTTGATCGTGATGAACCATATGTCCTGCGTCTTCGATCATCTTTTCGCGCCAGTCTCGAAAAGCCGTGAAGCGTGCCTTGAACTCGTCCAGCGGAATGGCACCCGCCAGCATCGCAAGCGTCGGCGATCGGACGGCCTCGACATGCAGGACTTTCGCGCTGGCCTTCGCCCACACCGCCATTATTTCGTCGAGCCGGTAAAGCAGCGGACCATGCATCTTGTGCGCCGGATCCGCCAGCAACAGATAGCGCCCGTCGTCGCCGCGTTTCGCCCAATGCCGGGCCAAAAAGCGCGCACGCTCGGGTGCAAGGCGCGGATTATTCTTCGTCAAGCGCGCGGCGACGTCGTCGAGCGTCGCGTACGTCTTGAGCGTGGGAGGCGCGCGCAGGTCGTCGAGCCAGGCGGCGAGCCGGTGCGGCGCCTGCGCAGCCTTTGCGGGCGCCAGCCCGAACCCTTCGAGGTCGACGACTCGTCGCACGCGCTCGGGCCGCACGCCGGCGTACAGGCACACGACGTTTGCCCCCATGCTGTGTCCGACGAGATTGACTTGTCCGCTCGGTGCGTAATGGTCGAGCAAGGCTTCGAGGTCCGCCAGGTACTCGTGGAACCAATAATGGCCGCCGCCGCGCTCCGCCACGGGCCAATCGGACAGACCGAAACCGCGTGCGTCGGGCGCGATCACCTGCCAATCGCCGCCCAGCGCATCCACCACGAACTGGAACGACGCGGAAACGTCCATCCAGCCATGCAGCATGAAAAGCGTTGGAGCGCCGGGCGGGCCCCAACGGCGCACGTGCAGACGCACACCGCGAACGGTCAGGAAGTCGGATTGCGAAGTAGTCATGAAGCGTCGCCGAAAAACGAATGGTCGTTCGATTATATCGGGAGAAACGCTTTGTCTGCGCGCCGCGGATTTGGGCATAGCCGGGATCGATTCGAACGATCGCCTCGTCGGGCGCATCAGGCGTCGCTTGGCGCGCCCTCATCGCCGTTCAGCCGCGACAGTTCGAATTCATCGAATCCGGCCTGGCGGCGTGCCTCGAAGTTGAACGGCCCGCGCAAGCGCGGCGCGCGGTATTGCTCGGCCAGCCGGACGTACGTGGGATGCGGATCGAGCCCTCGCGCGTCGCACAGGTAGCGAAACCAATGATTCCCGATGCGAACATGGCCAATTTCATCGCGCAAAATGACATCGAGAATGGCAGCCGAATCGAGATCGCCCGCCTGCACGAGCCGCGCGCGAATCGGCGGCGACGCATCGAGCCCGCGCGCCTCGAGCGTGCGCGGTACCAGCGCCATGCGCGCGAGTACGTCCGCCCGCGTGCGCTCGCACATGTCCCAGAGTCCGTTGTGCGCGGGGAACTCGCCATAGGCGTGCCCGAGTTGAGCGAGCCGCGCAGCGAGCAACGTGAAATGATGCGCCTCTTCGGCGGCAACTTGCAGCCAGTCGCCGTAAAACGCTTCCGGCATCTGTCCGAAACGCCAGACGGCATCGAGCGCGAGGTTGATCGCGTTGAATTCGATATGGGCAAGCGCATGCAGAAGCACCGCGCGGCCCTCCGGCGAGCGCATGCCGCGATGCGCGAGCAAGCGCGGTTCGACGAGCAGTGGCGCGCGTGGCCTGCCCGGCAGGCCGGCCGGCTCGGCGATGCTCGCCTGAGCCCCACAGGGCAACTCGCGCGCCAGCCAGCGCCGATGCAGCGCCTGAGCATGAGCGGCCTTCGCCGACGGCTCGCATTCGAGGAGCACGCAAAGCGCGAGATGACGAACATCGTCTTCACGCTCGATTTCGTCGCTTTCGGAAGAATCTGTTGCAGACATTACTGAGTCGGGACTCATCGATAAAAAGCAACGCGGCACGGCCGCTGCGGCCCACCGGCAGCGAACGCCGCGGTGACAGGCGGGACCGTTTACAATACGCGATTCGGCCTCGCGCGTGCCGTGGAGCGCGTGACAAGGGCGGCCATTTTACTCGGTGCGCGGCCACACTCCACGGCTGCGGCATGGCCTTGCACGGGAGACATTCACTGTGGCGATGTACAAGCTGGGCGAGCATGGCCCGACCATTCACGAAAGCGTATTCGTCGCCGACACGGCCACCATCGTCGGCCGCGTGACGCTCGAAGAAAATGCCAGCGTCTGGTTCGGCGCGTCGCTACGGGGCGATAACGAGCCCATTCAAGTCGGCGCCGGCACCAACATTCAGGAAGGCGCCGTGCTTCACACCGATCCGGGCTACCCGCTCGTCATCGGCACGAACGCGACGGTCGGGCATCAGGCGATGCTGCACGGCTGCACGGTATCGGATGGTGCCCTCATCGGCATTCAGGCCGTGGTGCTGAACGGTGCGGTGATCGGCCGCAATTGTCTGGTGGGCGCGGGCGCCGTCGTCACCGAAGGCAAGGTGTTTCCCGAACGCACGCTGATCCTCGGCGCACCCGCCAAGGTCGTGCGGGAACTCACCGACGAGGAGGTGAGCCGCCTCGCGCAAAATGCCCAGGGCTACATCGAACGCAGGGCGCTCTACAAGGAACAGCTCGTGCGCATCGGTTGATGCAGCGCGAACCAGGCTCGGCCGATATCGACGATCGAAGGAACAGGCTGTGGAAGACCATTTGCAAAAATTCATGTTCAGCACGGCGCCGGTGCGCGGCGAGATCGTCTCGCTGCACAACACCTGGCGGGAAGTGCTGACGCGCCGGCAATACCCCGCTCCCGTGCGCAACATACTCGGCGAGATGATGGCCGCGTGCGCGCTGCTGTCCGCGAATCTCAAATTCGACGGCACGCTGATCATGCAGATTTTCGGCGACGGCCCGGTGAAAATGCTCGTCGTCCAATGCAGCTCGTCGCTCGCCATGCGCGCCACCGCGAAATTCTCCGCGGAGCTCGAAGCCGAAGCCGAAGCCGCCAAGGGCACGCAGATACCGTTCGCGGATCTGCTCAACGCGAGCGGGCACGGACGGTGTGTCATCACGCTCGACCCGCAGGACCGCCGCCCGGGGCACGAGCCCTATCAGGGCATCGTCCCGTTGAATGGCGAGGCAGGCCCCCTCCAGTCGATGGCCGAAGTGCTCGAACACTATATGCGCCACTCCGAACAACTCGAAACGCGCCTGTGGCTCGCCGCGAATACCGAGCGGGCGGTGGGAGTGCTGCTGCAGAAACTTCCCGGCGACGGCGGTATCGTGCCGCACGCGGGCGAGCATGACGCCGATACGTGGGAACGCGTGTGCGTGCTCGGCTCGACGCTCTCGCAAGAAGAGCTGTTGAAGGAAGAACCTCAGACGCTTTTCAAGCGCCTTTTCTGGCAGGAGAACGTCCAGCACTTCGCGCCGGCACAGGCACACTTCGCCTGCAGTTGCTCGCGCGAAAAGGTGGGATCGATGCTCAAAATGCTCGGGCGTGAGGAAGTCGACAGTGTCATCGACGAGCACGGTCACATCGAGATCCATTGCGAATACTGCAATCAGCGCTTCGAGTTCGACCCCGTCGACGTCGTGCAGCTCTTTTCGGCCAACGATGTCACCGTCGGGGTGACGCCGGCCGCCTCGCAGCGGCATTGACGGCGGGCCGCGGACCGCGGCACTTTCGGACGGCGCGCCCGGTCGAAGCGTCACTGGCAGCCGCAGAGGGGTTCACCCGATACCCGATACCCGATACACGGATTCACAAGAGGCGGCTTCGCGAGGCCATCATGAAAACGCACATTCAACGCCCATCGATGAAACGAGTCGAAAACGGCCGCACCGTACCGGTGAGACTCGCGCTCGTGCTCGCCGCAGCCACGACGCTCGCCGCCTGCGTCGTCGAGCCGCCCCCCGGCCCCATCCTGAGCCGCCTGCCGCCGGACGCTCCAGGCGCGGCATCGCCGGCCCGTCCGCTCACAAGTGCGGAGAAGAAGCGTTACGACGAGATCGACAAACAGGTGTTGAAGGACCAGGACGCCGCAATCGCAGCCGATAACTGGGCTCGCTACTACGCGCCCTACTACGCGCCGTATTACTATCCGGCGCCTACGATCTACGGTGGCTACGTCAGCGGTGGGGGCTTCGGGTACTACAGCCCGGGCTTCTATCCCGGCTGGTGGTGGTAGCGGTAGCGCGCGGCGAATGACGCGTTGCGAACGGCGGTAACGGGCGGCTGACGACGGCTACTGCCGGGTCTTTTCGGCGGCGCGCTTCTTGGCTGATTTTTCTTCTTTGCCGCGCGACTTCGCGCGCGAAACCGGATTGGGCACTACGCTGACAGGCGCGGCCGATACTTCGCCGCGCGTCGAGGTATTGCTCGCCGCGGCGGGCGCGAGCGCGCTTGCCGGCGTATTCGGCGAGACGAACTGCACGAATACTTCGCCGTCCTTGACCATGCCCATTTCATAACGGGCACGCTCCTCGACCGCGGCCGTGCCGCCTTGCAGGTCCTGCACTTCTCCCTCGATGCGCTGGTTGCGCACCTTGGCATCGGCGTTCTTATGCGCCTGCGCGTCGAGCGCCTCGCGCAGCTCGTGCACGCGCAACCAGCCGCCGTGTCCCCACCAGAGCGGATACTGGATCAGCACGAGCAGGACGACGAGAACGACAGTGACGAGCCGCATGCGAGAAAGCGCCGTAAATTCAAAACCGCCCCGCGGCTAGGCACGAGGCGGCGAGCAAAACGATCGTTGACGAAAAACCCTGAATCAACGCAGATTGTAGAACGTCGACTTGCCGGGGTAGCTGGCGATATCGCCGAGATCCTCTTCGATACGCAGCAGTTGGTTGTACTTCGAGATGCGATCGCTGCGCGAGAGCGAACCGGTCTTGATCTGTCCGGCGTTGAGGCCCACTGCGATGTCGGCGATCGTCGAGTCTTCCGTTTCGCCCGAGCGATGAGAAATAACGGCCGTATAACCGGCGCGCTTGGCCATTTCGATGGCGGCGAACGTCTCGGTGAGCGTGCCGATCTGGTTGATCTTGATCAGGATCGAGTTCGCGATGCCCTTTTCGATGCCTTCCTTCAAGATGCGTGTGTTGGTCACGAACAGATCGTCGCCGACCAACTGAATCTTTTTGCCGAGGCGGTCGGTCAACAGCTTCCAGCCCGCCCAATCGCCCTCGTGCATGCCGTCTTCGATCGACACGATCGGGAATTTGTCGGCGAGCGTGGCGAGATAGTCCGTGAACTCGGCCGACGACAGCTGCAAGCCCTCACCCGCAAGCTGGTACTTGCCGTCGTGATAGAACTCGCTTGCCGCACAATCGAGCGCCAGCAGCACGTCTTCGCCCGCGCGGTAACCGGCCTTCTCGATGGCCTGAAGAATCGTCGAGAGGCACTCGTCGTTGCTGCCGAAATTCGGGGCGAACCCGCCTTCGTCGCCAACGGCTGTGCTCATGCCGCGATCGGCCAGAATCTTCTTGAGCGCATGGAACACTTCAGCGCCGCAACGCAGTGCCTCGCGGAACGTCGGCTGGCTCACCGGGACGATCATGAATTCCTGGATATCGAGGCTATTGTTCGCATGCGCGCCGCCGTTGACGATGTTCATCATCGGCACCGGCAGTTGCATCGCGCCCGATCCGCCGAAATAACGGTAAAGCGGCAAGCCCGCTTCCTCGGCCGCAGCCTTGGCCACCGCCATCGAAACGGCCAGCATCGCATTCGCGCCCAGGCGCGACTTGTTATCGGTGCCGTCCAGCTCGAGCAGCGTCTTGTCCAGGAACGCCTGCTCGGACGCATCGAGACCCATGATCGCTTCGGAAATCTCGGTATTGATGTGCTCGACGGCCTTCAGCACGCCCTTGCCGCTATAGCGGCCGGTTTCGCCGTCACGCAGCTCGATGGCCTCGCGCGAACCCGTCGACGCGCCCGACGGCACGGCCGCACGGCCCATCGTGCCCGACTCGAGCAACACATCGCATTCGACGGTCGGGTTGCCTCGCGAATCCAGAATCTCGCGGCCGATGATATCTACGATTGCACTCATGATTTCCTCTAGAAATGAAGTTGAATTCCGCTTCTTCTATCTCGTTTTTGCTTGTTTTTCCCACTGCATCCCGGAGTCGCCGCGCTTGCGAGTCACTATGCGGTGCCGTCGCCGCGCCACGAATCGTCCGCGAAGCGTGGGGGTGCGTCAGTTCGTCTGTTCGTCAGTCGAAGTGGCTCTCGAGCAGCGGCGCACGCTTGACGATGCGATCGAGCGCAACGAGCGTTTCCAGCAGCTCGGCCATCCGCTTGAGCGGCACGGCATTGGGGCCATCGGACAGCGCGCACGCCGGGTCGGGGTGAGTCTCCATGAAAAGCCCGGCCACGCCGACGGCCACCGCCGCGCGCGAGAGCACAGGGACGAATTCGCGCTGACCGCCCGAGCTCGTGCCCTGCCCGCCCGGCAGTTGCACCGAATGCGTCGCATCGAATACGACGGGCGCTCCCGTTTCGCGCATGATGGCAAGCGAGCGCATATCCGAAACGAGGTTGTTGTAGCCGAACGAAACGCCACGCTCGCAGGCCATGAAGCGATCTTCCGAAAGCCCGGCCTCGCGCGCCGCGTCACGCGCCTTCGCGATCACATTTTTCATGTCGTGCGGCGCGAGAAACTGCCCTTTCTTGATATTGACGGGCTTGCCCGAGCGCGCGCAGGCGTGAATGAAATCGGTCTGGCGACACAGAAACGCCGGAGTTTGCAGCACGTCGACAACGGACGCGACCGACTCGATTTCCTCGATCGAATGCACGTCCGTCAACACGGGCACGTTCAGTTGCCGCTTCACTTCGCCAAGGATGCGCAGGCCTTCGTCCATTCCGAGCCCGCGAAACGATTTGCCCGAACTGCGGTTGGCCTTGTCATACGACGATTTGTAGATGAACGGTACGCCAAGTCCAGCGCAGATTTCCTTGAGCGCGCCTGCCGTATCGATCGTCATCTGCTCCGATTCGACGACGCAGGTTCCCGCAATCAGAAAAAACGGCTTGTCGAGGCCAATCTCGAAACCGGCGAGCTTCATACCTTCTCCCCGACTCGCGCGAGATGGCACGCACGGGCCGCTTCGACGAACGCCTTGAACAGAGGATGTCCGTCACGCGGTGTCGACGTGAATTCGGGGTGGAACTGCACACCGACGAACCACGGATGCATTTCGCGCGGCAGCTCCATCATCTCGGGCAGATCTTCGCTGGGCGTACGCGCGCTGATGACGAGGCCGCCTGCCTCGAGTTGAGGGACATAGCGGTTGTTGACTTCATAGCGATGGCGATGCCGTTCGTTGACATCCTTGCCGTAAATCGCTTCGGCCATCGTGCCGGGCTTGACGGGGCAACGCTGCGAGCCCAGGCGCATCGTACCGCCCAGGTCCGATCCCTCGCTACGCTTCTCGACGCGACCCTCGCGGTCATACCACTCGGTGATGAGCGCCACGACGCGATGCGGCGTGGCCGGATCGAACTCGGTACTGTTCGCATCCTTCATGCCGACGACATCGCGCGCGAATTCGATGACCGCGAGCTGCATGCCGAGGCAGATGCCCAGGTACGGCACCTTGGCCTCACGCGCGTGACGGATCGCCGCGATCTTGCCTTCGGTGCCGCGGCGACCGAAGCCGCCCGGAACGAGAATGGCATCGAGATGCGCGAGGCTCGCGACACCTTCTTGCTCGATCTGCTCGGAATCGATGTATTCGATGTTGACCTTCGTCGACGTATGGACCGATGCATGACGCAGCGCCTCGATCAGCGATTTGTACGATTCGGTCAGATCGACGTACTTGCCGACCATGCCGATCGTCACCTCGTGACGCGGGTGCTCGAGCTTCTCGACGATATCGGCCCACAGCGTGAGATCGGCGGGCTTGGGCGAGAGCTTGAGCTCGTCGCAAATGATCGTGTCGAGCCCCTGATCGTGCAGCATCTGCGGAATTTTGTAGATGCTGTCGACATCCCAGACCGAGATCACCGCGTCTTCGGGCACGTTCGAGAACAACGAAATCTTTTTCGATTCGTCATCGGGAATCTGGCGATCCGCGCGGCACAGCAGCACGTGCGGCAAGATGCCGATTTCGCGCAGCTTTTGCACGCTGTGCTGCGTGGGCTTGGTCTTCAATTCGCCGGCTGTCGCGATGTAAGGCACGAGCGTCAGATGCACGAAGCAAGCACTGTTGCGTCCGAGACGCAGGCTCATCTGCCGCGCGGCTTCGAGAAACGGCAGCGATTCGATATCGCCGACCGTGCCGCCGATCTCGACGATGGCCACGTCGGGCTCGCCGCAGGTGGCCGACGCCGCGCCGCGCTCGATGAACGCCTGAATTTCATTCGTGATGTGCGGAATGACCTGTACGGTCTTGCCGAGATAATCGCCACGGCGTTCCTTGCGGATCACCGATTCGTAGATCTGGCCCGTCGTGAAGTTGTTCGCCCGGCGCATCTTCGTGCTGATGAAGCGCTCGTAGTGCCCGAGATCGAGATCGGTCTCGGCGCCATCCTCGGTCACGAACACCTCGCCGTGCTGAAACGGACTCATGGTGCCCGGGTCGACGTTGATGTAGGGATCGAGTTTGAGGAGGGTGACTTTGAGACCGCGCGACTCGAGGATCGCGGCGAGAGAGGCGGCGGCAATGCCCTTGCCAAGGGACGACACTACGCCGCCGGTGACGAAAACATATTTAGTCATCGCTGGATGCTCGCGGGAAAAACGGATTATACCGTAAAGGTTCGCGCGCTCAGCGTGCCGAGGAGCGCGCGGCGCTCCCTGCGTGCTTATCCAGCCTCACGCAGCGAGCGCAGCACCCGCTGCACCGCGCGCGCCGTCTCGATCGGCTTTTCCATGGGAAAAAGATGCGTGCCCTCGATCCATTCGAGACGCCCCCGCGTTGCGAGACGCGTCGCTTCGAGGCCGACTTGGCGCACCTCCTTCGAATGCGTGCCCGCAATGAAGCCGACCGGCACCGGCGAGCCGTGCGCGAGACGCGCACCGAGCGTGCGCGGTAGTGTCCTGTAGATCAGGTACTCGATCTGCCGATCGAATGCGAGCGCGCGCGTACCGTCCACGGCGGTCTGCGGAATGCCGAAGTCGACATAGTCGGACAAGACCCGCTCGTCCCAGCGTGCAAACGCAGGCTTCGCGTGGAAATGACGCCAGGCTTCCTCCCGGCTCGCCCAGTGGGTGCGGCGGTTGCGCGTGGCGGCCGCTGGCGAGAGCCGCTCGTCGAGGCCCGTCCATTGCGACACGCGCAGCACGCTCGCACGCCAGCCCGCGACGACGGGCGAATCGAGCATCAGTACACCGCGCACGCAATGCGGACGCTTGAGCGCCGCCATCAGCGATACATAGCCGCCCAGCGAATGGCCGACGAGCCATACCGGTGCCTCATATCGCCGCTCGATGTCGGCGAGCAGTTCGTCGACGAGATGCGGCCAGTCGCTCGTGACCGGAAAAAGCGGATCGTGCCCGATGCGCTCGATGTAGCGGATCTCGTAGTCGTCGGAGAGCTCCGCAAACATCGTCCGGTAGATCGGTGCCGGAAAACCGTTCGCGTGCGAAAAGTGAATGATGTCTTTCAAGCGCCGCTGCCTCCGTCGTTATCCGCCGCCGTTGCCTGCACCACCCGCTCGTGCCTGGTCATGCCGGCGCTACCCCGCCGCGCCGCGAGGCCCGCTGTCCGTCTGATCCATCCAATATCGTCGATGCGTATCGCGATAGCGCTCGAGCGTCGGCACGCCGTCATCGAGCTCCACGCGCACCGCACCGTCGCGATCGGTTCTCGCGAGCTCGATGCCGCGCCCTGCAATGCGCGCCCATACACTCGGATGCGGATGGCCGAAGCGGTTGCGATAGCCTACCTGAAATATCGCGATGCGCGGCCTTACCGAATCGAGGAAAGGTTCGGTCGACGACGTGCGGCTGCCGTGGTGGGCCACGAGCAATACATCGGCCCGCAGCGCTGCCTGGGCACGCAGGCGCAAGGTCTTTTCGATGGACGCATCGATGTCGCCGGTCAACAGCGCCACGAAGCCCGGCGCCTCGATCCGCAATACACAGGAATGCGCGTTCGATTTGCTCGGCAAGGGGCCTGCGTCGGGCCACAGGACGGAAAACTCGACGCCGTCCCATCGCCAGCGCTGCCCCGAAGCGCAGCGCCGGCCCTGCGCATCGGCCGCCTGCGCCAGCGCCCATAGGCGATTCGACGGCGGCAAGCCGCCGAGCAATTGGCGTACGGGCACCGCATCGAGTACTGCCGGCGCGCCCCCGGCGTGATCGGCGTCGCCGTGGCTCAGCACGAGCGCATCGAGCGTGGGCACACCATTGGCGACGAGAGATGGCACGACGATGCGCTCGCCGGCACTCGTCGACTCGGGGCCCGGCCCGGCGTCGAAAAGCAGCGCGTGTCGTGCCGTTTCGACGAGGATCGCCGCACCTTGGCCCACATCGAGAGCCGTCAGCCTGAACGTGCCCGGCGCCGGCGCGGGCGGCAGCAGCGCCAGAGGCAGCCACGCCAAGGGAGCGGCAAACCGGATCGGCCAGCCCCGCGGCATCAAGCACCACAGAACGCCCACGGCGGCCGACACCATTGCCCATGTCGAGGGTCGCGCGAGCCGCCACTCGGCCCATTCATACGCCGACAGCCTGGCCAGAAGCCGCATGAGCGGTGCAAGAAGCGTGTGGGCCAGCTCGAATGCGGATGCATCGAGCGGTGCGGGCAACACCACGGCGACGAGCACGACCGGCGTGACGACGAGGCTCACCCAAGGCACGGCGAACGCGTTGGCGAGCGGTCCCGCCAGCGAGATTTGCGAAAACCAGAACGCGGTCAACGGCGCGAGCCCGATCGTCACGGCGTATTGCGCGCGCGCCGCGCCCACCAGGCTTTCGCCCAGCCGTCGCGAACCCATGCGCCATCGGTCGCGCCATGACGCGCGCCGCTCGCTGCCGGGCTGCAACGGATCGTCGATCTCAGGGGTGTCGAGCTCGCGATCGCCAGGGCGCCGCAAATGGAACTGCATCGCCAGCGCGATGACGGCGACCGCGCCAAACGAGAGCCAGAAGCCGGGGGCGAGCACGGCCCAAGGATCGGCGGCGAGCACGAGCACCGCAGCCCACGCCAGCACGAGCGACGACGCGATATTGCGTCCGAGCGCCGCGGCGGCGCTGACGACGACGAGCATCCACAACGCCCGCTGCGCGGGCACGTTGAACCCTGCGAGCGCGGCATAGCCGGTTGCGCACAGCGTGCCGGTCAGCGCAGCCGCAACAGGCGCAGGCACGATGAGCGGCCATTCGCGCCGGCCGCGACGCGCGAGCCACACGCCGAAACCGCATGAGCGGCGCCAGAGCCATGCGGCCAATGCGGCACTCGCGCCGGCCACGAAGCCGATATGCAGCCCGGAGATCGCGACGAGGTGGCTCGTCCCGGTGCGGCGCAATATCGTGCGGTCCGCCGCGTCGATCGCCTCCTGCGCCCCGATCGCGAGCGCCTTGACGATGCCAAGGTGCGGCGCCCCGGCGAGTGCCGTATCGATGCGGGCGGCCAGCATGAAACGCCAACGGTCGACGCGTGCCGCGAGAGTGCCCACACGGCCGGGCTCCAGGCGCGCGGTCGACGGCGCGACGACATAACCGGTTGCGCGCACCCCGCGTGCGAACAGTGCGGCCTCCCCATCGCGACCGTTGAAGTTCGCATTGCGATGCGGCCGCTTCAAGCGCACGGTCAGACGCCAACGCGCACCGGGGACCAGTTCGGGCACCCGGCCGCCGGCGCGTTCCGACCAACTGAGCTGAACGAGAGACGGAAAATCGTCGATGCCCAACCTGGTGCGTACATCGACGACGTCGACCGAAAACAAGAAACGCACAACGCCGGGTTCATGCGCCGGCAGCCCGCGGATGGCGCCGCGCAGCATGAGCTCGCGCCCCTCCCAATGCGGCGGCAAAGCCTCGCGCAAACGCCACTCGGCGCGCGACGCGGCGTAGCCATGGCCTATCAGCGCGGCCGCCAATGCGAGTGCGCCCCAGCGGCTCACCGGATTGCGCCGGCTCCATTGCACCGCGCGAGCGCACCATGTCGGTTCATCCTCCCTCGTGCCAGCCAGCCGTGGGATCGCCCCCAGGAGAAACCATCCGAGCGCGGCCAAGCCCACGAGTGCGCCGAGAGTCCATGCGAACCCGCCGGGCAGATCCGCGCGCTGCTGCAACGTAGCGATGCCGAGCACGAACCCGCAGAGCACCATCCGCATCCCGCCCCTCCTTTCGCAAGCGCCGAAAACGTGGCGCATTGGAACGAGCGATTATGGGTGGCGCGGTTCGAGTCGAGGCAATGCGGCGTAAGCGTTGGCCGTCGTGCCTAAGGCCAATCGGTCGATGTCGAGGCCGCGCAGCTCGGCGATGATCGCGCCGATGCGCGCGGTCTGATCCGGCGTATTGCGTCCTTTGTAGCGCCACGCGGGCGCGATATCGGGCGCGTCGGTTTCGACGACGATGGCTTCGAGCGGCAGCTCGGTGGCTAGCCGGCGAATCTGACGCGCCCGCTCAAAGGTGACGTTGCCGCCGAATCCGAGACGCATGCCTTGCTCGATGAAGGCGTGCGCCTGCTGAAAGCTGCCGTTGAAAGCATGCGCGATGCCGCATTTCACGCCGCTGCGGCGCAGCCCTTTCAGTACGAGGTCCTGCGATTTGCGCACGTGGCAAATGACGGGTAGATCGAATTCGCGCGCGAGCCGCAGTTGCGCTTCGTAGAAAAACCGCTGGCGCTCGTCGTCGAGCCCCGGCACGAAGTAATCGAGGCCGATTTCACCGATGCCGACGAAGCGTGGATCGGCGAGGCTCGTCTCGATCTCCCGCCGCAGAATGACAAGATCGTCTTCGCGCGCCTCTCGCGTGAACAGGGGATGAATGCCGAGCGCGTAGGCACCGCCCTCGATTTGCCGGGCCAGCCGCCGTACGGTTTCAAAATTGCCTGCGGCCACGGCCGGAATCACGATCCGCGAGACGCCCGCGTCGTGCGCCGCCCCCGCTACCGCCTCGCGGTCAGCGTCGAATTCGGCTGCGTCGAGATGACAGTGCGTATCGATCCACATGACGGGCGGCCCGCGATATCGATGAGGCCCGGCTCAGACCGGCACCGTTGGATCTTCGTGCAGCACGCCGTCGCGCAGCCGCAGCGTGCGATCGCAGCGCGCCGCGAGATCGTGATCGTGCGTGACGATGACGAAGCTCGTTTGGAGCTTCTCAGAGAGCTCGAGCATCAGGTTGAAGACCGTATCGGCCGTGCCGCCGTCCAGGTTGCCGGTCGGCTCGTCCGCCAGGACGCAGGCCGGCTCGGTGACGAGCGCGCGCGCGATCGCCACGCGCTGGCGCTCGCCGCCCGAAAGCTCGCCGGGCCGGTGTTGTGCCCGATGCGCGAGCCCGACGCGTTCCAGCATGCGCATCGCTTCGCGTCTCGCGTCGGCGCTCGTGAGCCGGCGAATGCGAAGCGGCATCGCGACGTTGTCGAGCGCGCTGAATTCGGGCAACAGATGATGGAACTGATAGACGAAGCCCAGGGCGCGATTGCGCAAGTCGTTGCGCTCGCGCTCCGCCAGTTGCGTGAAGGGCTTGCCGAGCAGCGACACGTGTCCGGCGCTCGGCTCGTCGAGCCCGCCCAGCACGTGCAGCAGCGTGCTCTTGCCGGAGCCCGACGCGCCGACGATTGCGAGCTTCTCTCCGCGCCGCACCGATAGGTTCGCGCCCGTGAGCACCGGGACATTCAAGCCGCCTTGCACGAACGTTTTCGAGATTCCGGTTGCCTCGAGCACGCTTTCCGCCACAACGGCCGGACCTGTCGCCGCGCCTCGGCCGATCATGAGTTCACTCATAGCGCAGCGCCTCCGCGGGCCGGACCTTCGCGCCACGCCAGCTCGGGTAGAGCGTAGCGAGCGACGACAGTACGAATGCAATCACGCCGATCCGGAAGACGTCCGCGGGTACGAGCTCGGACGGCAGCTCGCTGATGAAATAGACGGACGGAGGCAAAAACTGCACGCCGAGCAGATGCTCGATCATCGGCACGAGCCACGGGATGCTCCAGGCGATGAGCGTACCGAGCGCCACACCGGTTGCCGTACCCGCGAAGCCGATCGTCATGCCCTGCACGACGAAGATCTTCATGATCGAGCCCGGCTGCGCGCCGAGCGTGCGCAATATTGCGATATCGGCCTGCTTGTTCGTGACGGTCATGACGAGCGACGACACGAGATTGAACGCCGCGACCGCGATGATGAGCGTCAGGATGATGAACATCATGCGCTTTTCGATCTTGACCGCCGAGAACCAGGTCTTGTTCTGCTGCGTCCAATCGCGAATGTACAACTCCCCCGACAAGCTGCGCGCGAGCTCGTGCGCCACGCGCGGTGCCTGCTGCATGTCCTTCAGGCGCAGCCTGACACCGGTGGGCGCCGTGAGCCGGAACAGCGCCTCGGCATCGCGGATGTTCACGAGGGCGAGCGTGCTGTCGTATTCGTAATGCCCGGACTGGAACACGCCCGCCACGGTGAACTGTTTGAGCCGCGGCAACATGCCGGCCGGCGTGATCGATCCTTCCGGCGCGACGAGCGTGATCTTGTCGCCGACCGTCACACCGAGCCCGTCGGCCAGATCGGCGCCGAGCACGATATTGAACTGGCCGGGGGCGAGATCCGTGAGGCGTCCCGCTTTCATTTCCTTGCCGATGTCCGATACCTGCGGCTCGAGCGAAGGCTCGACGCCGCGCAGGGCCACGCCGCTCACCGCGTCGCCGCGCGTGAGCAGCGCCTGCGCATCGACATAAGGCGCGGCGCCGATCACCTCCGGATTCCGGCGCGCTTCCTGGGCCGTCAACTGCCATTCGGGCATCGCACCGTTCGGAGAAAAAATCTGCACGTGCGCGAGCACCGAGAGCATCCGGTCGCGCACTTCCTTCTGAAAGCCGTTCATGACGGAGAGCACGACGATCAGTGCGGCGACCCCGAGCGCGATGCCCGACATCGACACCAGTGCGATGAACGAGATGAAACCGTTGCCCGTCGTACGTTTGCCGGCGCGCGTGTAGCGCCAGCCGATTTGCCATTCGTAAGGGAGTTTCAAGCGAGTCCTTAAATCCGTTGCCCATCGGCATCGCATGCGACGCAATGGACGTGCCGCAGCGCGCGCACTGCCGATCAAGGGCGCAGTTTGCCATACAATGCCCCCCATCATGCACGCCAACCGTCTTCATCTGCTCTTGCCGTTCGCGTTGCCGACGGCCGCCGACGCGCCAAGCGAACTGCATTCGCTGCGCGCCCCAGCCCTCGACAAACTGCTCGCACGCGCCACGCTCGTCGAGCGCGTGGCGGGCGAAGACTTTCAGCGCACCCTGCCGCACGAGCGCTGGGTGGCGCGCCAGTTCGGCGTGCTCGCCGACGCTGCCGCAGCGAGTGCCGCCGACGAGGCGCCGCTCGCGCCCTATATGATGCTGGCCGATGGTGCCGACCCGGGCGAAGCGGTCTGGGCCTGTGTCGAACCCGTCCATTTGCGCGTAGCGCACGACCATCTGGTATTGCTCGATCCGGCATCGCTTCAGCTCCAGGACGAAGAGGCCTGCGCGCTTTTCGACATCGCGAGGCCGCTCGTCGAAGAGCTCGGAATGCGCATCGAGGCGCCGCGCCCCGAGCGCTGGTATCTGAGCGGCGAGGCGCTGGGCTCGCTGGCCGGCGCCTCGCCGCTGCGCGCGAGCGGGCGCAGCGTCGGAATCTGGCTGCCGCACGACGCCCGCACGGGGCAACGCTCGCGTGCCTGGATGAAGCTTCAGAACGAAGTCCAGATGGCGTGGTTTGAACATCCGATCAACGAAGCACGCGAGGCACGTGGCCTGCCCGCGATCAACTCGCTCTGGCTGCACGCGCAAGGTGCCCGCCAGAGCGTGCGCAGTCCGTTCGCACGAGTCTTCTCCCACGCCGCCGCCACGCGCGGGCTCGCGCTGGCCGCCGGCGTCGCGGCGAGCGCGCCGCCCTCCTCGTACGAACGGCTGCCGGCCGCCGCCAATCCGGCGGCAGCCGGCCTGGCGGGCGGCGGCACGCTGGTCGAACTCGAAGCGTTCGCGACGCCCTTCATCGACCAGGACTGGCCCGGCTGGAGTCATGCACTCACCGAACTCGAGCAGGCGTGGTTCGCGCCCGCACTCGCGGCGCTGGAAGGCGGAGACATCGGCTCACTGGCCTTGACGCTGTGCGGCGATACGGCATCGGTGACGCTTGCCGCCGGGCGCGGCGATTTGCGCCGGTTCTGGCGTCGACGCGTGCTCGCTTCGCTGTTCGAATGACGCGCCGCTCATATCAGGCATCGCGCGCAAGGCGCACGGTCTGCGCGACAACATCACCGTTTCCGATCTTTTCCGACTTGCCATGACCCGAATCGTGACGCGCGCGCCCTCGCCCGCAGACGTTGCTGCGCTGATCAGCCGAGGCCTGCACCCTGTGTTGGCGCGTCTATACGCTTCCCGCGGCGTGTGCCTGCCGGAAGAAATCGAAACCGCCTTCACCCGGCTCGTCCCGCCGGTCGCTCTGAAGGGCGCCAGCGACGCGGCCGAGCTGCTTGCCGATGCGATTGCCGCCAAGCGGCGCCTGCTCGTCGTCGCGGACTACGACTGCGACGGCGCGACGGCATGCGCGGTGGCCGTGCGCGGTCTGCGTATGTTCGGCGCGACGATCGACTATCTCGTGCCCAATCGGTTCGAATACGGCTACGGGCTGACGCCCGAGATCGTCGAGCTGGCAGCCGCGCGCTCGCCCGACCTGCTGATCACCGTGGACAACGGCATCGCGAGCGTCGACGGCGTGGCCGCAGCCCGCGCCCGCGGCATCGAGGTGCTGATCACCGATCACCACCTGCCCGGCGACGTCCTGCCGGACGCGCGCGCCATCGTCAATCCGAATCAGCCGGGCTGCACGTTCCCGAGCAAGTGTATCGCCGGCGTCGGCGTCATGTTCTATGTGCTGCTCGCGCTGCGGGCCCTGTTGCGCGAACGCGGAGCGTTCGACGCGCCCGGCGCGACCGAGCCGCGGCTCGACGGGCTGCTCGATCTCGTCGCACTGGGCACGGTCGCCGATGTCGTCAAGCTCGACGGTAACAATCGCGTCCTCGTCGCGCAGGGCCTCGCGCGTATCCGGCGCGGCCGTATGCAGCCCGGCGTGGCGGCGCTTTTCCGAGCCGCCGGACGCGATGCCCGCAATGCGTCGGGCTTCGACCTCGGCTTTGCACTCGGGCCGCGCCTGAACGCGGCCGGGCGGCTCTCCGATATGTCGCTCGGCATCGAGTGCCTCATCACCGACGATGTCGGGCGGGCGTGGGAGCTTGCCCAGCAGCTCGATGCGATGAACCGCGAGCGCCGCGAGATCGAAGCCGGCATGCAGGAGCAGGCGCTGGCCGATCTCGCCGGGGTCGATCCATCGGGCACGACGACGATCACGCTCTTCAATACGGCGTGGCACCAGGGTGTGATCGGCATCGTCGCGAGCCGGCTCAAGGAGAAGTTCCACCGGCCGGCGTTCACGTTCGCGCCCGCCGACGAGCGTGGTCTCGTCGCCAAAGGTTCGGGCCGGTCGATCCAAGGCTTTCATCTGCGCGACGCGCTCGATTTGATGGCCAAACGCGAGCCGGGCCTGCTTGCGAAGTTCGGCGGTCATGCGATGGCGGCCGGCGTCACGCTCGCCGCGGCCGATGTGCCGCGCTTTGCAGCAGCGTTCGAAAAAGTAGGACGCGAATGGCTCAGCGAGGATGTCCTGGCGCGCGTCGTTTTCACCGACGGCGATCTCGAAGACGCCTACTTCACGCCGCAGATCGTGGAAATGCTCGACGCGGCCGTCTGGGGTCAGGGTTTTCCGGCGCCGACGTTCTCGGGCGATTTCGATGTCGTGTCGCAGGCGCTCGTGAAGGACAAGCACCTGAAGCTGCAACTGATGCGCGGGCGTCAGCGATTCCAGGCGATCTGGTTCAATCACACGGAGCCGCTTCCGGCGCGCGCGCATATCGCATATCGGCTCGCCTGCGATAGTTGGAACGGTGTCGCGCGCGTGCAGCTTTTCGTCGAACATGCGGTCGGCCCGGACGAGGCCGGCTAGCGGCTCGACTGCTTGCGTCATTCGCATCGGGATGACCGATGCCCTCCTCCATCGAATTCGACTCCTCATCGGGAAGTCGCAACTTTTTTGCGCTGCAACGTCACCTACGTGCAAATGGGGCCATGCGCCTCGGATGTACGACTCGCGACGGCTATCGTCGTCACAGCCTGTCACGGCTGGCCGATCGCGAAAAGGGAGATGACTGCAATGACGCTGTATTTTGTGCGCCACGGGGAATCGCTCGCCAACGAGCAGAACTACTTCGCAGGATCGAAGAATTCGCCATTGACTTCGCTCGGCCGCCGGCAAGCGCAGCAGGCCGCGCGCTACGTTCGCCGCCTCGGCCTGACGTTCGACGAAGTGCACATATCAACGCTCGAGCGTGCCCAGGCAACGGCCACCATTATTCTCGAAGGCGCTGGCGGCACACCGCGCATCGTGCACAGCGAAATGCTGGTCGAGCGCGACTTCGGGATCTTCGCCGGCAAGAACAAAACGCTGATCAAAAAATCGATCGGACACGGGCTCTACGATTTCTGTTTTCACCACCCGGATGGAGCGCCGCCGCAAGGCGAGCATTGGATGGATTTGTTCAGTTGTTGCAAGGCCTACTACGAGGACGTCCTTGCACCGCTCGATCGGCAAGGCAAGAACGTGCTCGTCGTCGCGCACAAGTATGTCGTGGAGATCTTCGCGCTGATTGCCTCAGGCTTGCCGACCGAAGACTACATCGACTTCCGGTTGCCGAATTCACGTCCGCTCTCGTGGGACGATCTGAAATCGATGACGGCGCGCAGTTCGTCGACGCTCAACTATATCGGCGAACACGTCGAGATCTACCTGCTGCAATGGATGCTCGCTGCCGCGCTCGCCGGTTTCGTATTTTCGTTCTTCGGCATGGCCTTGCCGCACACGTGGAGCAGCGCCGCCATCGTGGCACTGCTCGCACTGAATGCGTTTTTTCTCGCGCTGCGAATCGAGCCGCAATCGCTGCGCGCAAGCGGCGGTCCGGAGAACGTCGCGCTCGCGGTCATGAGTTCCGCGCGTGTGGCCGGCGCGTGCATTTTGCTCACCTGCTTTCGCAGCGAATGGCTTCATCTGGTCGGATTGTTGCTGATCGTGCCGCCCGCGCTTTCCGTGCCGACGTTCTCGCTGGCTCGCGGCGGCGACTATTTTTTCGCCGCGCGCTACACGCTCGCGCTCTCGATCGTGCTACCGGTCATCCTGCTCGCGCTCTTCGTGGGGCATCATCAAGTGGTCGGCGACGTGCGCGCGCTGCAGCGGTTCTTCGTGGTGCTGGTCATCGCGCTCGCACTGCCCTCGCTTTTCGCCCAGAGCTGGCGGTACGCTCGACCGATCGCCGCAGGCCGGCTGAATACGAACTGGGGTTGGACCGGTTCCCTCGCAATGGTCTTCCTCGCCTTTCTCGTAGCGCTTCGCTCGGGCGGGCCGCTCGTCGTCGCCGCGCTGCATTCCAGCAGCTGGCATCCGTGGGCGGCGTTGCTGCTGCCGTTCCTCCTCTTCGGAGCGAGCCGTATCGGCAGCGCGCTGTATATGCTCATCCAGGAGCGCCTGAGTGCGCGGACGATCGCGCCGGCCGTCGCACGCGACATTCATCTGTTGCAAACTTCGCCGAACATTTTTCTGTGGCTGAGCCTGCTCATGCCGGAGGCGTTTCGCCACGCGCCGACACTCGTCGCGGGCACGCTGCTCGGGTTCTTTGCTTTCGCGCTGATCGATGAAACGATCGTCGTGAGGCAGTTTCGGCTTGGTGTGACACTGACGATGTTCGGTGCGCATCGCCGCGATCGTCGGTTGGCCGACGCGCCGCGTGGGGGTTCTGGTGAAACGCTGCAGCTCGTCTCGAGCAGCGAGCCGTGATTCTTTCGACGGCGAAATGCGCTCGAGACGGTGCGAAGCGGTGGACGCCGATCGGCTATAATTTCCCCTTTTGACGACGCAAAAGCAGATCGACATGGAAGCGGAACGCCTGAATGCCATCGAGAGCTCTCTCGCCGACCTGCGCCGCCGCGCAGGCGAGCTACGGGGGTATCTTTGACTACGACGCCAAGGCTGTACGGCTGATCGAAGTCAACAAGGAACTCGAAGACCCGAACGTCTGGAACGATTCGAAGCACGCCCAGGCCCTCGGCCGGGAAAAGAAGATGCTCGAAGGCGTCGTCGACGTACTGAGCACGCTCGACAACGACCTGCGCGACACGAAGGATCTCTTCGACATGGCGCGCGAAGAAGGCGATGAAGACACGCTCGTCGGCGTCGAAAGCGACGCTGCGAAAATCGAGCAACGCGTCGCCGACATGGAATTCCGCCGGATGTTCGCGAATCCGGCCGATCCGAACAACGCGTTCATCGACATTCAAGCGGGCGCGGGCGGCACGGAGGCGTGCGATTGGGCGTCGATGCTGCTGCGTCAATACTTGCGCTACTGCGAACGCAAGGGCTTCAAGGCCGAAGTGCTCGAAGAATCGGAAGGCGATGTTGCGGGCATCAAGAGCGCGACGATCAAGGTCGAAGGCGAATACGCGTACGGCTTTTTGCGCACCGAAACCGGCGTGCACCGCCTCGTGCGCAAGTCGCCGTTCGACTCGTCAGGCGGTCGTCATACGTCGTTCTCGTCGGTGTTCGTCTACCCCGAAATCGACGATTCGATCGAAGTCGACATCAATCCGGCCGATCTGCGGATCGATACCTACCGCGCGTCGGGCGCGGGCGGTCAGCACATCAACAAGACCGATTCCGCCGTGCGTATCACGCACTTGCCATCGGGCATCGTCGTGCAGTGCCAGAACGACCGCTCGCAACACCGCAACCGCGCCGAAGCCATGGCGATGCTGAAATCGCGGCTGTACGAAGCGGAAATACGCAAGCGCCAGGCGGAGCAGGACAAGCTCGAATCGAGCAAGACGGACGTAGGCTGGGGTCACCAGATCCGTTCCTACGTGCTCGACAACAGCCGTATCAAAGATCTGCGCACCAATGTCGAAATCAGTAATACGAAAAGTGTGCTCGACGGCGATCTCGATGCGTTCATCAGCGCGAGCCTGAAACAAGGCGTGTAAAGCGCCGAATCTTGTAGTGTCGGACGCGCGACAGCCGGCACCGGGCGGCCACGCGACGTGCGCCGCCCTCCCCCACAGTAGAGAATCATGACCGAACCGACCCTTTCGAGCCAGGACGCCAGCGTCGACGAAAACAAGATCATCGCCGAGCGTCGCGAGAAACTGCATGCGCTGCGCGCGGCGGGCGTAGCCTATCCGAACGACTTCCGTCCGACGCACGAGGCGGGCAGTCTGCAGGCCGATTACGCCGATGCGGACAAGGACGCGCTCGAGGCCACGGCGCTGCAAGTGGCCGTCGCCGGCCGCATGATGCTCAAACGCGTCATGGGCAAGGCGAGCTTCGCCACGGTCCAGGACGGCTCGGGTCAGATTCAGTTCTTCGTGACACCCGCCGATGTCGGCGCCGACACCTACGATGCATTCAAGAAATGGGATCTCGGCGACATCGTCGCGGCGCGCGGCGTGCTCTTCCGGACGAACAAGGGCGAGCTGTCGGTCCGATGCACTGAATTGCGGCTGCTGTCGAAGGCGCTGCGGCCACTTCCCGACAAGTTCCACGGCCTCGCCGATCAGGAAACGCGCTATCGGCAGCGCTATGTCGATCTGATCGTGACACCCGAAGCACGCCAGACCTTCGTCGCGCGCACGAAGGCGATTTCCTCGATTCGCAAGTTCATGTCGGATGCGAATTTCATGGAAGTCGAAACGCCGATGCTGCACCCGATTCCGGGCGGCGCGGCGGCCAAGCCGTTCGTTACGCATCACAACGCGCTCGATATGCAGATGTTCATGCGCATCGCGCCGGAGCTCTATCTGAAGCGGCTTGTCGTTGGCGGGTTCGAGCGCGTGTTCGAGATCAACCGCAACTTCCGCAACGAAGGGGTCTCGCCGCGGCACAACCCCGAATTCACGATGATGGAGTTCTATGCGGCCTACACCGATTACGTGTGGCTCATGGACTTCACCGAGCGCCTGATCCGTCAGACGGCCGTCGACGCGCTCGGCACCGCGACGATCACTTACCAAGGTCGTGAGCTCGATCTGTCGAAGCCGTTCCATCGATTGACGATCACCCAGGCCATCCGCAAGTACGCGCCCGACTATACGGACACGCAACTGGGCGATGCGGCGTTCGTGCGCTCGGAGCTCAAGCGCCTTGGCGTCGACACGACGCAACCGATGTTCCTGAATGCCGGCCTCGGCGCCCTGCAGCTTGCGCTGTTCGAAGAGACGGCTGAAGCTCAGCTGTGGGAGCCGACGTTCATCATCGACTACCCGGTCGAAGTCTCGCCGCTTGCCCGCGCATCGGATTCGGTCGACGGCATCACGGAGCGTTTCGAGCTCTTCATTACCGGACGCGAGATCGCGAACGGTTTTTCCGAGCTCAACGATCCCGAGGACCAGGCTGCACGGTTTCGCAAGCAAGTCGAGCAAAAGGATGCGGGCGACGAAGAGGCGATGTACTACGACGCCGACTACATCCGTGCGCTCGAATACGGCATGCCGCCCACAGGCGGATGCGGCATCGGCATCGACCGGCTCGTGATGCTGCTCACCGATAGCCCCAGCATTCGCGACGTCATTCTCTTCCCCCACCTGCGCCGCGAGGATTGAGCGCCGCTCCCGGCGGCGCGCGTCGTTCGACTTTGTAACCATCGGTAAAAGCTGCCGCGCGCAGCGTACGGTGGGCGTGGCGTTGAAGGTGTCGCACCCTTTGCGCTCCGCAGAGGACGCTCCGCCGCGGCGGAGCAGCCCTATGCTCCCGAAAAACGCGCCTCGTGCAAGCGGTTACAAATTGAAACGTCGGCCGTGGACCTTTCGCCGAAACTGTCTGTGTCTAAATCAGCGCGCACAGCAAGCACTACATCGTCTCGACGAGGTCCGACATGAATCAACCCACCACGTCGCCACGCCGCCTTCATCCGCTGATCGCTACCGCGGCTGCGACGATCATCATTGCAAGTCTTGCCGCGACCGCCGCGATCACGGGCGTGTTTCCGAAAGCATCGGGCACCGGCGGCGAGACTGCTCAGACCCAATCGGCCCAGGTGGCCCAGGTGGCCAATCAGCCCGTCGTGGACACCGCCGCGCCCGCCGCCGTTGGCGGTAGCCAACAGCAGGCCGCCGCGCAGCCTCCGGGTGCCCAGGCCGGCGAAGCGACGAGCGGATACGCCGGCCAGCGGCAGCCCTCGCAACCGCTTCAATCGTCGGTCAGCCCCAGCCAGTCTGCTGCCCAGCCGCCGGCTGAGAGCGCCTATGCGCAGCAACCGCAGCCACAGCCACAACCGCAGTACGCTCAACAGCCCTACGGACAGCCGCAACAGTACGCCCAGCAGCAAGGCAACCCGCAGCCTTCGTACGCGCCGCAGCAAACCCAGCAGCCCTACACGCCGCCGCAGCAACGCGCGGCTGCACCGTGCGCAAGCTGCGGAACGGTCGAATCGATTTCGGCCGTGCGCCATGAGGGCCGTGGCACGGGGCTCGGCGCGGTCGGCGGTGCCGTTGCCGGCGGCTTGATCGGCAACCAGTTCGGCGCTGGAACTGGCCGCTTGGGCATGACCGCGTTGGGGGCCGTGGGTGGCGGTTTTGCCGGCAACGCCGTCGAAAAACATTTGCGCAGTTCGACCGTTTACCAAGTCCGCGTGCGAATGCAGAACGGACGTACGCGCTATTTCACTTATCACCAGGCACCGCCGTTCCAACAGGGAGAACCCGTGCGGATCGAGCATGGCGCGCTCGTCGCACGTTAGGCGCAAAGGCAGCCCCGGGCTCGATCGAGCCCACAAACAAAAAGGCGATCCGCTCGGCGGATCGCCTTTTTATTCATGACCGGCCGGCCCCATCGCGCGGGCGCCGGTCACTCCTGAGCATCTTCGATCCAGGCCAGCTGAATCGCTTCGAGGATCTTTTCGTTCGAACGCTCGGGGTCGTCGTCGAAGCCGTCGAGCTCCGTGACCCAACGATGCAAGTCGGTGAACCGCACATATTGCGGATCAACATCGGCATGCTTGTCCGTGAGGGCCATTGCGATGTCCTGGGTGTCCGTCCACTTCATGGCTGCTCCCTCCTCCTCAGTGGTTTTCCTTCGCGTGGTTGATCGAATAACGTGGGATCTCGACCACGAGGTCCTCGCCGGGCGGCACGATCGCCTGGCATGATAGTCGTGATGTCGGCTCCAGCCCCCACGCCTTGTCGAGCAGATCGTCCTCGTTCTCTTCCGAGGGTTCGAGCGCTCCGAAGCCTTCTCGAACGATCACATGACAAGTGGTACACGCGCAAGACATTTCGCAAGCGTGCTCGATCTCGATGCCGTTTTCGAGCAGCGTTGCGCAAATGCTCTTGCCCGGCTCGGCTTCTATGACAGCCCCTTCCGGGCACAGTTCGACATGAGGCAGCACCACGATTTGCGACATACGGATTCCGTTCGGTCAGTAAGATGTGCGGCGGCGGGCGCGCTGTCGAGCACGCTCCGCCTGCCAGTCAGATTTCGTCGAGCTTGCGCCCCTGCAAGGCAGCGCGGATGCTCTTGTTCATCCGCCGAGCGGCAAACTCATCGGTCTCGGCGGCAAGCGCTTTCGTTTGCGCCTCGATCGCATTCGCGTCGGCGCCGCTCGCCGCCGAGCGAAGACGGTCGAGCGCGCTAACGACGCGCGAACGCTCGGCGGCGCCCAACAGTTCGCCGTCCGCGGCCAGCGCGGCCTCGGTCGCTTCGCTGAGCCGCTGAGCTTCGACCTGCGCCTCGCGCAGCGCGCGTGCCCGCATGTCGACTTCGGCGGATTGGAAGCTGTCCTCCAGCATGCGCGCGATCTCGTCATCGGCCAAGCCGTACGACGGTTTGACGACGATGGATGCCTCCACGCCCGAGTGCTGCTCGCGCGCCACGACCGAAAGCAATCCGTCCGCATCGACCTGGAACGTCACGCGAATGCGCGCCGCACCGGCGGCCATCGGCGGGATGCCGCGCAACTCGAAACGGGCGAGCGAGCGCGAATCGGACACGAGCTCGCGCTCGCCTTGCACGACGTGGATCGCCATCGCGGTCTGGCCGTCCTTGAACGTCGTGAACTCCTGTGCACGCGCGACCGGAATCGTCGAATTGCGTGGAATGATTTTCTCGACGAGTCCCCCCATCGTCTCGATGCCGAGCGACAGCGGAATGACGTCGAGCAGCAGCCAATCGTCGCCGCCGCGATTGCCCGCAAGCAGGTCGGCCTGAATCGCCGCACCGAGTGCGACGACCTGATCGGGATCGAGGTTCGTCAGCGGCGGTTTCCCGAAGAATGCCTCGACGGCACGCCGAATCACCGGCATGCGCGTTGCGCCTCCAACGAGCACCACGCCTTTGATCTCGGCCGGCGACACCTTGGCATCGCGCAACGCCTTTTTGGTCGGCGTCAGCGTGCGCTGCACGAGCGGCTTTACCAGCGCCGAAAACGCCGCTTCGGTCACGGGAATCGAGATCATCGTGCCATCGGAAAGCGTCGCTTCGAGCACGACCTCGGGGACAGTCGATACCGCCTCCTTGGCCGCGCGCACGCGATCGAGCAGCAGGCGGACATCCTCGGGCGGCAAATGCTGCTGAGCCAGCCCGGCCTCGCTCAAGACATGGCGATAGAGCAGATGATCGAAGTCGTCGCCGCCGAGCGCCGAATCGCCGCCCGCCGCGAGAACCTCGAAGACACCCTTGGTCAGCTTGAGGACCGAGAGATCGAACGTTCCGCCGCCCAGATCGTAGACGGCGTACAAGCCTTCGGAACCATTGTCGAGGCCGTAGGCAATCGCCGCCGCAGTCGGTTCATTGAGCAGCCGGAGAACATCTATCCCGGCCAGGCGTGCGGCGTCCTTCGTTGCCTGGCGCTGCGCCTCGTCGAAATAGGCGGGCACGGTGATGACCGCTCCGACGAGCTCGTCGCCCAGCGTATCCTCGGCGCGCTGACGCAGCGTTGCGAGAATCTCGGCCGACACCTCGACCGGACTCTTGATGCCCGCGACCGTGCGAATCTGCACCATGCCGGGCGCCTCGACGAAATCGTAAGGCGCGTTCTCGGCGCCTTCGACTTCCGCCTTGCCGCGTCCCATGAAGCGCTTCACGGAAACGATCGTATTGCGCGGATCGAGGACGGCTTCTTCCTTCGCCCTCAGTCCGATGCGGCGCCCGCCTCGTTCGAGATAGCGAACGACGGACGGAAGCAATACGCGACCGTGCTCATCGGGCAGCGCGTCGGGCACGCCGTTGCGCACCGCGGCAACGAGGGAGTTCGTCGTACCGAGGTCGATACCCACGGCGAGCCGCCGCTGATGCGGCGCCGGTGCCATGCCGGGTTCGGAGATTTGCAGTAAAGCCATCTGTAGTTATCTTCGGGGAGACTGCGCTGCCGTTGTCGAATATGAGCCCTAGCCGTTCGCATCGGGCTCGGCTCAGTCTCAATGTTCGAGCCGCTCGATCTCTTTGCCGAGCTCGGCAACGACGCGCTCGATGAACATCAACTGCCGCACCGCTTCCGCGGCCGGCTGATTGGCACCGCTGTCGAGCAACGCGGCGAGCTTGTCGAAGCGCACGCGTTCCTCCTCGCGCAGTTCTTCGAGCAAGGCGTCCAATGCCGGAACGCTGCGCGCGGACGCGGCATCTTCCACGCGCTCGCGCCATTCCATCTGCTGCATCAGGAACATCGGCTCCATCGCCGTATTGTTCTCGGCATCGACATCCACGCCGCGCAGCGATAGAAGATAGCGCGCGCGCTTCAACGGATCGCGTAACGTGCCATAAGCCTCGTTTGCGAGCGCGGCCCACTGCATGGCCACCCGCTTTTGCGCGTCGCCCGCGGCGGCGAAGCGGTCCGGATGAACTTGCGTCTGGACCGTCCGGTAAGCGGCATCGAGCGCCTGGATGTCCAGCGCGAACTGCTCGGGCAGATGAAAGAGATCGAAGTGGCTTTGCTGAATCGAGGCCATGAAAATCGGTTGTCGGTTAAAAGCACCCGGCATCGCAGCGATACCGCGCCCATGTGTGACGCCGAAGCGCGAACTCCGATCGACAAAAAGGCGGCCCGCGCCGCCCTTTGCCCGCCGATTGCAGCGTCAGACGCGGAACGATTCGCCGCAGCCGCACTCGTCCTTGACGTTCGGATTGTCGAACTTGAAGCCCTCGTTCAATCCCTCACGCGCAAAATCGAGCTGCGTGCCGTCGATATACGCGAGACTCTTCGGATCGACGATGACCTTCACGCCGTTCGACTCGAACACTTGATCCTCGGGCTCGAGTTCATCGACGTACTCGAGCTTGTAGGCGAGACCCGAGCAGCCCGTCGTACGCACGCCCAGCCGCAATCCGATGCCCTTGCCGCGCCGTGTCAGGTACTTCTGCACCTGCTGCGCTGCCTTGTCCGTCAATGTAATTGCCATGGCACGTTAAGCAACTTGCTGTTTCACTTCCTGCGCGGCCTCGCCAGCAGCGCCGGTGTGGCGTTGCTTGTAGTCGGCGACCGCGGCCTTGATCGCGTCTTCCGCCAGAATCGAGCAGTGGATCTTGACCGGCGGCAGCGCGAGCTCCTCGGCGATCTGCGTATTCTTGATCGAGAGCGCCTCGTCGAGCGTCTTGCCTTTCACCCACTCGGTCACGAGCGAGCTCGACGCGATGGCGGAACCGCAACCGTAGGTCTTGAACTTGGCGTCCTCGATCAGACCGTCGGCGCCGACGCGGATCTGCAGCTTCATGACGTCGCCGCAGGCCGGCGCGCCGACCATGCCGGTGCCCACTGCGTCGTCGTCCTTGGCGAACGAGCCGACGTTGCGGGGGTTCTCGTAGTGATCCAATACTTTGTTGCTGTAAGACATGGTCAAAACTCCTTGATTCGCCTGATTCGTTTAGTGCGCGGCCCACTTGATCGTGGAAAGATCGATGCCGTCCTGGTGCATTTCCCACAGCGGGGAAAGGTCGCGCAGCTTGGCGATCTTGCTCTTGAGCAAGTCGATGACGTAATCGACGTCCTGCTCGGTCGTGAACCGGCCGACCGTAAACCGGATAGAGCTGTGCGCGAGTTCGTCGTTGCGACCCAGCGCGCGCAGCACGTAGGAAGGCTCCAGCGACGCCGACGTACAGGCCGAACCGGACGACACGGCCACATCCTTGATGGCCATGATCAACGATTCGCCCTCGACGAAATTGAAGCTCAAATTCAGGTTGTGCGGAATCCGGCGCTCCATGTCGCCGTTGACGTAGACCTCTTCGATCTCCGACAACCCGCGCAGCAAGCGGTCGCGCAACATCCGCACGCGTTCGTTTTCCGTGGCCATTTCCTCGCGCGCGAGGCGAAAAGCCTCACCCATGCCGACGATCTGATGCGTCGGCAGCGTACCCGAGCGCATACCGCGCTCGTGGCCGCCGCCATGCATTTGCGCTTCGATCCGCACGCGCGGCTTGCGGCGCACGTAGAGCGCACCGATACCCTTCGGGCCATAGGTCTTGTGAGCCGAGAACGACATCAGGTCGACCTTGAGCCGGCCCAGATCGATCTCCACCTTGCCGGTGGCCTGCGCGCCATCGACATGGAAAATGATGTTCTTTTCACGGCAGATTTCGCCGATCGCTTCGATGTCCTGAATAACACCGATCTCGTTGTTCACGTACATGACCGACACGACGATCGTGTCCGGCCGCAGCGCCGCCTTGAAAGCGTCGAGATCGATGAGGCCGTCGCTCTTGACATCGAGATAGGTGACATCGAACCCTTCGCGCTCGAGTTCGCGGCAGGTATCGAGTACCGCCTTGTGCTCGGTCTTGACCGTCACGATGTGCTTGCCGCGACTCTTGTAGAAGTGCGCAGCGCCCTTGATGGCCAGGTTGTCCGATTCGGTCGCACCCGACGTCCAGATGATTTCGCGCGGATCCGCCTTCACGAGCGCCGCAACCTGCTCGCGCGCCTCTTCCACTGCACGCTCCGCTTCCCAGCCATAAGCATGGCTGCGCGAAGCCGGATTGCCGAATTGCTCCCGCAAATAGGGAATCATCTTGTCCACCACGCGCGGGTCGACGGGCGTCGTCGCGCTGTAGTCCATATAGATGGGCAGGTGGGGGCTCGGGTTACTCATCAATCGCTCCGGGGAAATCGTTGTTTTGGGTCAGGCGCCCGCTCGGCCATGGCATCCGCGTTCATATGCCGGCGCGCGCAGCATTCGTTCACGAACTCGCGATGTTGAATACCGAGTTCGGTCCTTTGGGCGCTAGGCGCGGTGCCTCGGGCGCGGCCGGCTCGCTGCGCCGATCGTGGAGCACCGTGGACGCGCCTTCGCGCGAGCGCTGCTGATCGACCAGGTCTTGCAGCGAAACCGAATCGAGATACTCCACCATCTTCTGGTTCAGCGTGGACCAGAGCTCATGCGTCATGCAGTGGCCGTCGTTTTGCTTCGTCCCCTCGCACGAACCCTTGCCGCCGCATTGCGTGGCATCGAGCGGTTCGTCGACGGCAATGATGATGTCGGCGACAGTGACTTCCTGCGCGCGGCGCGCGAGGTTGTATCCACCGCCCGGCCCGCGCACCGACTCCACGATCTCGTGGCGGCGCAGCTTGCCGAACAGTTGTTCCAGATAGGACAGCGAAATGCGCTGGCGCTGGCTGATGCCGGCAAGCGTCACGGGACCTTGATCCTGGCGCAAGGCCAGGTCGATCATCGCCGTGACGGCGAAACGGCCTTTGGTGGTGAGTCTCATGATTGCGGGGGGACCGGATTCTCGACGATTTTGGTCAAGTATAAATACATGAGGATTTTAGTCAAGTATCCCTCCTTCCGGGGCGGTTATGGGTGCACGAACAAATCAAGCCGTCTCACCGGCCAGCCCGGCACGCAGGCGCGCGAGCAAGCCGCGGCAGGCATCCTTGCATTGATCGAGCACGAGTTCGAACCCCTCGCCCCCACCGAAGTACGGGTCCGCGACCTCGTTCACCGCCGGCTGGCTGCCGAACTCCATCAGAAGATGGACGCGCGAGCGCAGCGGGGGCGGACACAACTGCCGCAAATGGGCGAGATTCGCGGCGTCCATCGCAAGCACCAGATCGAATCGCTCGAAGTCGGGCGCGGCGATCTGCCGGGCTCGTAGTCCCGACAAGTCGAACCCGCGCCGGCTTGCGGCCGTCTGCGCGCGATGATCGGGCGCCTCGCCGACATGCCAGTCACCCGTACCCGCCGAATCGACGGTGATCCATTCCGTGAGGCCCGCGGCTTCGACTTGCGCGCGCATGACGGCTTCAGCCGTCGGCGATCGACAGATGTTTCCCAGGCAAACGAAGCAAATGGCAACGGGTTTCATAAAGCACCCGGCGCGTCCGGGTTGACACATGGATACAGGTCGACTGCCGGCCACCGCTGCCGACCCGGCATTATAGGACCGGGAGCGTTACAGCGCTTGCGACGGCGCGGTGTCCCCAGCCGCCGAGACGCTCGAGGACGCGCGCACCGGCTGCGTACCGACGAGCCCGTACGAGACTGCACGCGCCAGCTCGGCGCTGAGTTGCGCCGCCGCCAGCGGCGCATGCGAACTGTGTTGCCGGCGCTCGCCATAACCGAGCATCGCTGCCATCGCGGCAAGCATCAGAACGACGGCCAGGGGCCAATAGACGGATATTTTCGTTTTCATAGTGCGCCTCGTTTCGCAACGGACATGCGCCCTCGCATGCCCGCATTCTGTGAGACGTATTTTATAGACGCCGCCTATCGAGACAAAGATGCGAATAGCGAATTCAGCGTTACGCCAACGCAAACAATGCGCCGCATCGGCGGCATCGATATTCGCGTTACTCTTCGCGCCGGCTAGTCGCGATGACTGCGCTGCGCGGCATAGAGCTCGCGAAACGTGCGCCCGACCGGCGCCGGCATGTCGCGCGTGGCAGTCCATCCCTGGCCGAACGGCAGCCGGGTGATCGCGCGGCGCTCGCCGCCCATGCGCTCGAGCACGCGCACCATCAGTTTCGCGACGAGCGCATAAAGCGCGGGACGCGAGGCGACGAAGCCCCACACCGCCAGCGCCGCGCGCTCGGTCACCGGCCGGAGATGACGCTCGGTCTGCTTCTCGCGCAACTTGCGCAGCAGGTCCGAGATCGGAATCCCCACCGGACAGACACTGTTGCACTCCCCGCACAGCGTCGCCGCCTGCGGCAGATCGAGTGCCTTGTCGAGCCCGACGTAGCTCGGCGTGAGTACCGAGCCCATCGGTCCCGGGTAAACCCATCCATACGCATGGCCGCCGACTTTCTGATACACGGGGCAATGATTCATGCAGGCTCCGCAGCGGATGCAGCGCAGCATCTCCTGGAACGCTCCGCCGATGAGGCCCGTGCGTCCGCCATCGACGAGCACGACGTACATGTGCTCCGGCCCGTCGCCATCGGCCTCGCCGCGCGGCCCGGTCAGCAGCGAAAAATAGTTCGAGACCGTCTGCCCCGTCGCCGAGCGTGGCAAGAGGCGCATCGCAACAGCCAGATCCTCCAGCGTCGGCAACACTTTTTCGATGCCGGTCACCGCCACGTGCACGCGCGGCATGACGGTACACATCCCTTCATTGCCCTCGTTCGTCACGATCGCGACGGAGCCCGTCTCGGCAATCACGAAGTTGCCGCCCGTCACGCCCATGTCGGCGGAAAGAAACTGGGGACGCAGCACCTCGCGAGCTTCGCGCGTCATGGCGGGAATTTCGGTGAGACGCGCCCGACCGTGGGTCTTGGCGAACAGATCGGCGATTTCTTCTTTGTCCTTATGGACGACGGGCGCGATGATGTGGCTCGGCGGCTCGTTGTCGTTGATCTGCAGGATGTACTCGCCGAGATCGGTCTCCACGGACTGCACGCCCATCTCCGCCAGTACGGCATTCAGACGCATCTCCTCGGACACCATCGACTTCGTCTTGATGACCTTCTTGACGTCATGCTTGCGCGCGATCTCTCCGACAAGTTGCGCCGCCTCGCGCGTCGTTTCGGCGAACAGCACGGTGACACCGCGCCGGGTCGCTTCGCGCTCGAACGTTTCGAGCCAGACGTCGAGATTCTCCAGCGCACGATCGCGGCGTGCCTTCAGCGCCGCGCGCGTTGCCGGGAAGTCGATCGCCTGCATGGCCTGGGCACGCGCGCTCACGAACTTCGTCGAGAGCTTGGTCAGGTTGTGCTGCAATCGCGGATTTGCCAGATTTTCCTTGGCGCGCGCCTTGAAATGCATCGATTGGACTTGCATGGTCGGCCCGAGGTAACGAAGAAAAAAGCCCTGTCAGAGATCCGCGGCGAGCACCTGGGCAATATGCAGCACTCGCGTCGTCGCATCGCCCGTGCGGCGAAGCCTGCCCTCGATGTTCAGCATGCAGCCGAGGTCCCCGAGTACGACGGTCGCGGCGCCGCTCGCGCGGATGTTCTCGCACTTTTCGTCGACGATCGCCGTCGAGATGTTGCCGTATTTGACCGCGAAAGTGCCGCCGAAACCGCAGCAGTGCTCGCACCCTGGCATTTCCGTCACCGCCACGCCCCGCATGGCGAGCAACGCGCGCGGCTGCTGCTTCACGCCAAGCTCGCGCAGCCCGGCACAGGAGTCGTGATAAGTGACCGGTCCGGCGGATTCGGCCCGCGGCAACTCGATCTTCGCCACATTCACGAGGAAATCGGTCAGCTCGAAAACCTTTGCCCGCATCCGCTCGTAGCGGCCCATGAGCTCCGGATCGTCGCGAAAGAGATCGGCGTAATGCACGCCGATCATGCCGCCGCACGAACCGGACGGAACGACGACGTAATCGAATTGCTCGAACTCTCGCAGCGCCTTTTCGGCGAGATCGCGCGCGATGCCCCGCTCGCCCGAGTTGTAGGCGGGTTGCCCGCAGCAAGTCTGCGCGGGCGGCACGACGACTTCGAACCCTGCACGCTCGATGAGCTTGATTGCGGCAAACCCGATCTCCGGGCGCATGAGGTCGACGAGACAGGTAACGAACAATCCGACTCGCATAGCGGCTCCGTTGGAAAAACGCCTGTCATTATGCGTCGTTTGCCGGCGTCGGCAACACGAATCGAGCCGGAACACAGAGTTCAAGCGATATTCAAACGCCGTTCGCTTTTTTCACAATACGAGATACAATGTTTTTTTGCTTTGCGTCAATCGATCCACGATGAGCGATACGAATCAGGACTCCAAGACATCGATCCAGGTGATCGAACGAATGATGCGGCTGCTCGACGCCCTGGCCGCGCATAGCGATCCGGTCAGCCTCAAGGAGCTGGCGATCCGGACGGAGCTCCACCCGTCCACGGCACACCGCATCCTCAACGATATGGTCACGTGCCGGCTCGTCGATCGCTCGGACCCGGGCACCTACCGGCTGGGCATGCGGCTGCTCGAACTCGGCAATCTGGTCAAGGCGAGGCTGTCGGTGCGCGATGCGGCTCTGATGCCGATGCGGGAATTGCACCGCCTCACGGGACAGACCGTCAATCTGTCCGTCCGGCAGGGAGACGAGATCGTCTATATCGAACGTGCGTATTCGGAGCGCTCGGGCATGCAAGTGGTCCGCGCGATCGGCGGGCGCGCTCCATTGCACCTGACTTCGGTCGGCAAGCTTTTTCTCGCCGTTGACGAGGCTGCGCGCGTGCGCGCCTATGCCACGCGCACCGGCCTGTCCGGCCATACCCAAAACAGCATCACGGATCTGGCCCGGCTCGAGCGGGAACTCATGCAGGTTCGCCAGCAAGCGTGCGCGCGCGATAACGAGGAGCTCGAACTCGGCGTACGCTGCATCGCCGCCGGGATCCATGACGATACGGGCAAGCTCGTCGCGGGCCTGTCGCTGTCGGCACCGGCAGACCGGCTCCAGGACGCCTGGCTCGTCCACCTGAGCCGCACGGCGCTCGTCATTTCCGAAGCCCTCGGTTATCGCCCGGAAGCAGCGACCGAAAACGCCAAAGCGAAAACAGCCTGAGGAAAGGGGGCGAACGCAGGAGCAAACGCGCAAGCCGCCAAAGCGCCACCCCGCCGCACCGCCTCAAACACGAAGCCCCGCGAATGCGGGGCTTTATGCTTTGTCACTACAGGAGAAACCGGCGCTCAGGTGCCGTGTCCGCCCGTGTCGGCGCTCGTAATACGCTGATCGCCGCCGCCGTTATCGAGCCACGTGCGCAGGCGCGCCGCATCGGCAAACCGCGAGTACTTCCCGGCCGAATCGAGCAACACCATGATGATGGGCCGGCCCTGGATCGTCGCCTGCATGACGAGGCATTCACCCGCCTCATTGATGAAGCCGGTTTTCTGCAGACCGATCTCCCAGTTCGACTTCGCGCTACGCACGAGCGCGTTCGTACTGTTATAAGCAATCTCGCGCCTGCCCGTATCGACGGTGTAGCTGCGGTCGGTCGAGAACTTCCGAATGAGCGGATACTGATACGCGGCATCGACCATCTTCACGAGATCGCGCGCCGTCGAGACATTGCGGCTCGTCAGACCCGTCGGGTTCTCGAAGTGGGTATCGGCCATGCCGAGCGCCTTGGCCTTTGCATTCATCGCGGCGATAAACGCCGGACGTCCGCCCGGGAAATAGCGCGAGAGCGCCGCGGCTGCACGGTTTTCCGATGCCATCAGCGCAATGTGCAGCATGTCTTCACGCGAAAGCACCGAGCCGACGGAAAGACGCGAGCCCGTGTGTTTTTCAAGATCGCGATCTTCGTCGGTCACTTCGAGCAGATCCGTCAGCGGCAGGTTGGCATCGAGCACCACCATGGCCGTCATCAGCTTCGTGATCGAGGCGATCGGTACGACGGAATGCGAATTCTTGTCGAAAAGCGCTTCTGACGTGTTTTGATCGATGACATAAGCGACATTCGAACGCAACGCGAGGCCCTCGGGGCCTTCCTGCAGTCCGAACGGCTGACCGGCCACGGGCGAGCGCGGCTCGAACGCAATCCTGTGCATTGCGCCATGACGGCCACGCGTGCGCAGCGTGTACGACACGCGCTTTTTACGCGAGCGCTCGTCGGGCGCTGCGGCCGCCTTCTCGGTTCGGACGGCTTGCTTGACGGCTTTTTTCGATGAATGTGCTTTGGTGGCTGCGGGCTTGGACGAAGCCGCATCGGTCGAACCCGACGCTGCGAGCGCGTCGATAGGAGCCGCGAAAATGACGGCGGCAAGGAGGGTTGCGGTGACCGAGACGACTCTCGTAAGCGCCACGCCGTGCCTCACTTTGAGCGACGAAAACAGTGCGGTTTTCATTGGTGTTCTTGATACGGAGGTGGCGAGAGACGAAGCGTTGACGGCAAGTGTAGTAAAGCTACTAAAAATTAGCAATCAGAAGCACTTATCGTCGGTCTTTGAAGCAATTTGTAGCTAGCTGCACGGCCAACGGCATCGATGCTTGTATATTGGGACAAGTCGACGCCGAGCAGTAGGGCCATACCCACATATCGGCGCGCCTCATGCAAACTTAAGCGAATGGCCGGGAAAACACCGGCATTCGAGCGACGAAACGTGTATGGGACCGAAGGGACAGGCAAAAGGTTCGCACCCTTTCTCCGCACCGCTTTGCGCCGCACACACCGCTGCTGGCCGTCGGGAAGATCAGATAACGCGCGCGAGGAGCGCTGCGTTGACACCCTTTTTGTGATTTTGCCACGCCGCTGTCATGGCAATGCGGCATGCGGGCGCGCCGCAGCAATTCCCGTACCCGGACGCTCCAGGGTGCGGACCCTCCCCCGCGCTAAGCCGTTGTTTCCGCGCGAAATCCTTTACATTGTGCATTGCACCAAATTGCACTTGACATTTGAGCGCGCAAGCCTAAAATAGGCTCTGATGTTGCGACGCACAATACGCGTCGAGCATACGACGCGATACATTCCGAAGCCGTGCCATTAACCTACGCGATCCGCGAGAGACGGGTCGTTTTTCAGGAGCATAAAACATGACTCTGTTGACCCCCGAGCAATTCGCCGCAGCGCAGAAAGCCAATTTCGAATCCCTTTTCGGCTTGACGAACAAGGCGTTCGAAGGTGTGGAGAAACTGGTCGAACTGAACCTGCAGGTCGTGAAGTCGACGCTCGCGGAAAGCCAGGAAAACGCGCAACGCGCGCTGTCGGTGAAGGACGCGCAAGAACTGCTCGCGCTGCAAGCCTCGCTGGCGCAGCCGGTGGCCGAGAAGGTGCTGTCGTATGGCCGCCACCTGTATGAAATCGCCTCGGCCACGCAAGCTGAGTTCGCCCGCGTGGCGGAAGCCCAGTACGAAGAGCAGAACCGCAAGGTGCAGGCGCTCGTCGACAACGTCGCCAAGAACGCCCCGGCTGGTTCCGAAACAGCTGTTGCGGTCATGAAGTCGGCCATCACGGCCGCCAACACGACGTACGAAACGGTCCACAAGGCAACGAAGCAAGCCGTCGAAATCGCCGAGAGCAACTTCAACGCCGCCGCCACGGCTGCGACGAAGGCCGCTCAGCAAGCCGCCTCGCAAGCTTCGCGTGCCGCCGCTACGAAGAAGACGGCTGCCTAAGCTTTCTCACCCGTAGCAGCAGTAACGAAACGGCGCGCTCCCGAAAGGAGCGCGCCGTTTTTGTTTTCAGCGCCCGACTCACATGCCAGCGGACATCGAGCGTTCGGCCCCCTCGGGTGCCGAACGCTTTCGTCCGTTACTTCTTCTTTTGCGGCGGCAAGTCGGTGCAAACACCCTCGTAGAGCTCGGCGGCCATCCCGATCGATTCGCCAAGCGTCGGGTGCGGATGAATCGTCCGCCCGATATCGGTCGCATCGGCGCCCATCTCGATCGCAAGGCAAACCTCACTGATGAGGTCGCCCGCGTTGAGGCCGACGATACCCCCGCCGATCACGCGATGCGTCGCCTCGTCGAAGATCAGCTTCGTGAAGCCCTCGTCGCGGCCGTTCGCAATGGCGCGCCCCGAAGCGGCCCAGGGGAACACCGCCTTGCCGTATTTGATGCCCTCGGCCTTGCACTGGTCTTCGGTCTTGCCCGCCCAAGCCACTTCCGGATCGGTATAAGCCACCGACGGAATCTGGATCGCGTCGAAGTATGCCTTCTCGCCGTGCGCGGCCTCGGCCGCAACGTGTCCCTCATGCACGGCCTTGTGCGCAAGCATCGGCTGCCCGACGATGTCGCCGATCGCAAAGATGTGCGGCACGTTCGTACGCATCTGCTTGTCGACGTCGATGAAGCCTCGGTCGGTGACGGCAATGCCGGCTTTCTCGGCACCGATCTTCTTGCCGTTGGGACTGCGGCCGACCGCCACGAGCACGAGATCGTAACGCTGCGGTTCGGCCGGCGCCTTCTCCCCTTCGAACTTCACGTAGATGCCGTCGGGCTTGGCCTCGGCAGCCGTCGTCTTCGTCTTCAGCATCATGTTGGCGAAGTGCTTGCCGCTGTACTTCTCCCAGACTTTCACGAGATCGCGGTCGGCGCCCATCATGAGGCCATCGAGCATTTCGACGACATCGATCTTCGCGCCGAGTGTGGCATAGACCGTCGCCATTTCCAGACCGATGATGCCGCCACCGATGACGAGCATGCGCTGGGGAATCTGGCGCAGCTCGAGCGCGCCGGTCGAGTCCACGACACGCGGATCCTCGGGCATGAATGGCAGCATCACCGCCTGCGAGCCCGCCGCGATGATGGCCTGCTTGAACTTGACGACCTTCTTGCCGCCCTCGGTCTGCACTTCCATATGATGCGGATCGGCAAACGTGCCGACGCCGGTGACGACCTCGACCTTGCGCGCCTTCGCCATGCCGGCCAGGCCCGTGGTCAATTTCTTGACGACACCCGATTTGAATCCGCGCAGCTTGTCGAGGTCGATCTGCGGCGCACCGAACGTGATCCCGTGCGCCGCGAGCGCGGCCACCTCGTCGGTGATGAGCGCCGTATGCAGCAGCGCCTTCGACGGAATGCAACCGACGTTCAGACAGACGCCGCCGAGCGTCGAGTAGCGCTCGACGAGCACCGTCTTCATGCCGAGATCGGCGCTGCGGAACGCGGCGGAATAGCCGCCAGGGCCCGCGCCGAGCACGAGCATATCGCACTCGATGTCGGCGCCGCCGCCATAGCTGGCGGCCTGCGGCGCAGCCGCGGGGGCCGCTTTCGCGGGTGCGGGTGCAGGTGCGGGTGCCGATGCAGCCGCCGGCGCACTGGCCGCCGCGGCCGGCTTCGCGGCCGCGCCCTCTTGCGCTTCGACGAGCGCGATGACCGTGCCTTGCGAAACCTTATCGCCCGCCTTGATCCGCACTTCCTTGACGGTGCCGGCCGTATCGCTCGGCACTTCCATCGACGCCTTGTCCGACTCCAGCGTCAATAGCGATTGCTCCTTTTCGATGACATCGCCCGGCTTGATGTTGACCTCGATGACATCGACGTCCTTGAAGTCGCCGATATCCGGCACTTTTACTTCGACGAGACTCATTCACGTCCCCTTCTTGTTAGCGTCGACAGTCACAGGATCACGCGCCGGAAATCGGCGAGCAGCGCGCAAAGGTAGGCGTTGAAGCGCGCCGCTTCGGCGCCGTCGATGACGCGATGGTCATACGACAGCGAGACAGGCAGCGTGAGGCGCGGCACGAATTGCTTGCCGTCCCATACGGGCTTCATCGCACCGCGCGACAGGCCGAGAATGGCCACCTCGGGGGCGTTGATGATCGGCGTGAAGTGCGTGCCGCCGATGCCGCCCAGCGACGAAATCGAGAAGCACCCGCCTTGCATCTGATCCGGCTTGAGTTTGCCTTCACGCGCAAGCTTGGAAAGCTCCGCCATTTCCTTGGCGATCTCGATCAAGCCCTTCTTGTCGGCGTCGCGAATGACAGGAACGACGAGGCCGTTCGGCGTGTCCGCGGCAAAGCCGACGTGGTAGTACTGCTTGAAGACCAGGTTGTCGCCGTCGAGGCTCGCATTGAACGTCGGGAACTTCCTCAGCGCCGAAACGACGGCCTTGATGACGAACGCGAGCATCGTGATCTTGACGCCGGCCTTTTCGTTTTCCTTGTTCAGCGTGACGCGCAGCGCCTCGAGCTCGGTGATGTCGGCTTCGTCGTTGTTCGTGACGTGCGGGATCATCACCCAATTGCGATGCAGGTTCGCGCCCGAGATCTTCTTGATGCGCGAAAGCGGCTTCGCCTCGATCGGGCCGAACTTCGTGAAGTCGATCTTCGGCCACGGCAACAAGCCGAGTTCGCCGCCGCCCGCGGCAGGCGCCGCGGTGCCCGCGGGGCGCGCTGCCCCGTCATGACGCCCTTCACGAAAGCCGTGACGTCGTCCTGCGTAATGCGCCCCTTCGGTCCGCTGCCGCGCACCTGCGCCACATCCACGCCGAGTTCGCGCGCGAATTTGCGCACCGACGGGGATGCATGACTCGGCTGGCGCGAACCGCCCTCGCCGGCCGGGATCGACGGCGCCTGCGCGAGTGCCGACGGGTGCGCCGGCACGCTTTGCGGGCCCGCGGGACGCGGCGAATCGAGCGGCTCGACGTTCTTTGGCTCAGGCGCGGCCGGCTGCGCGGCCGGTGCCGCCGCAGCGGCCCCGCTCTCCGATTCGAGCGTGAGGATCACAACGCCCTCGGATACCGTATCGCCGACTTTGACGTTGATCGCCTTCACTACGCCGGCGGCCGGGCTCGGCACATCCATCGTCGCCTTGTCCGACTCGAGCGTGATGAGAGACTGCTCCTTCTCGACGCGGTCTCCCACCTTGACGGCGATCTCGATGACCGGCACGTCTTTGTAATCGCCGATATCGGGAACCTTGACCTCCTGCTGGCCGCCTGCCGCCGCGGGCGCGGCAGCTCGAGCAGGCGCGGCCGGTGCCGCGGCAGGCGCCGCTGCACCGTTGCCCTGGGCAGGTTTGGCGGCGGCCGGAGCGCCCCCGCCTTCGAGCACGACGATCAACGTGCCTTCGGACACGGGATCGCCTTGTTTCACCTTGATCTCCTTCACCGTGCCCGCCGCGGGGCTCGGCACGTCCATCGTCGCCTTATCCGATTCGAGCGTGATGAGAGACTGCTCCTTCTCGACGGCATCGCCCGGCTTCACCAGGATATCGATGACGGGGATGTCCTTGAAATCGCCGATGTCCGGCACCTTGACTTCGATCGCTTCACTCATTTGTTGGTGTCTCCAGGGCTCGCGAGCCTGCCCGCCGCATTGGCGCGGCAGGCGGGCTTGGGGCGCGCGCGTTGGCAATGCCTTAAACGGTCATCGGGTTGGGTTTGTTCGGGTCGAGCTGGTACTTGGCAAGCGCGTCGGCGACGACCTTGCGCTCGATCGTACCTTCGTCCGCGAGCGCGTTGAGCGCCGCGACGGTGACCCAGTAGCGATCGACTTCGAAGAAGTGACGGAGCTTTTCGCGCGTATCCGAGCGGCCGAAGCCGTCCGTGCCGAGCACGACATAGCGCTGCGGCACGTAGGCGCGGATCTGTTCGGCCAGCGCCCGCACGTAATCGGTCGACGCGACGACGGGGCCCGGTGCGTCCTTGAGCAGTGTCTCGACGTGCGAAAGCTTGCGCGGCTCGTTCGGATGCAGCAGGTTCCAGCGCGCCGTGGCCTGTCCCTCGCGGGCCAGCTCGGTGAAGCTCGGCGCACTCCAGAGATCGGCCGCGACGCCCCAGTCGTTCTTGAGCAGATCGGCAGCGGCGATGACTTCATTGAGGATCGTGCCCGCGCCCATCAGTTGCACGCGCGGTGCCTTGGCCGCCGCGTCGCTCTTTTTCAACGAGTACAGGCCCTTGATGATGTCTTCCGCTACGTGCTCGCCCTGCGGCAGGGCCGGGTGCTCGTAGTTCTCGTTCATCACCGTGATGTAGTAGAAGACGTCTTCCTGTTCCTGCATCATGCGGCGCATACCGTCTTGCATGATCACGGCGAGTTCGTAACCGAACGTCGGATCGTAGGTCACGCAATTGGGCACCGACGACGCCCACAACAGCGAATGGCCGTCTTCGTGCTGGAGGCCTTCGCCGTTCAGCGTCGTGCGGCCGGCGGTGCCGCCGAGCAGGAAGCCGCGCGAGCGCATGTCGCCCGCGGCCCAGACGAGGTCGCCGATGCGCTGCAGGCCGAACATCGAATAGAAGATGTAGAACGGCACCATGATCTCGCCGTGCGTCGAGTACGACGTCGCGGCCGCGATCCAGTCGCACATCCCGCCGGCTTCGTTGATGCCTTCCTGCAGAATCTGGCCCGTCTCCGATTCCTTGTAGAACATGAGCTGGTCGGAGTCTTCGGGCACGTACTTCTGCCCGTCCTGATTCCAGATGCCGATCTGGCGGAACAGGCCCTCCATGCCGAAGGTGCGCGACTCATCCGGCACGATCGGCACGATGCGCTTGCCGAGCGCCTTGTCCTTCAAGAGGATGTTGAGAATCCGCACGAACGCCATCGTCGTCGAAATCTCGCGCCCTTCACCCGTGCCCTTGAGCAGCGGCTCGAATACCGACAGCTCCGGCACCGGCAGCGGTTGCGCTTTCTCGCGGCGCGTCGGCAGATAACCGCCGAGCTCCTGCCGTCGCGCACGCATGTATTCGAGTTCCTTCGAGCCTTCCTCGAACGTGAGGTACGGGACATTGCCGATCTCTTCGTCCGAGATCGGCAGGCGGAACTGGTCGCGGAACCCCTTGAGCTGCTCCACCTGCATTTTCTTTTGCTGGTGGGTGATGTTCATGGCCTGGCCGGCTTCGCCCATGCCATAGCCCTTGATCGTCTTCGCGAGGATGACGGTCGGCTGGCCCTTCGTGTTCGTGGCCGCATGGAACGCCGCGTAAATCTTGTGCGGGTCGTGTCCGCCGCGATTGAGGTTCCAGATGTCCTCGTCCGACCAATCCGCGACGAGCGCCTTCAGCTCAGGCGTATTGAAGAAGTGCTCGCGCACGAACGCGCCCGATTCGGACTTGTACGTCTGATATTCGCCGTCGACGACTTCCATCATGCGGCGCATCAGCGCGCCCGTCCTGTCGCGTGCGAACAGCGCATCCCAGCGGCTGCCCCAGACGACCTTGATGACATTCCAGCCCGCGCCGCGGAACTCGGATTCGAGCTCTTGAATGATCTTGCCGTTGCCGCGTACCGGACCGTCGAGACGCTGCAGGTTGCAATTGATGACGAAGACCAGATTCTCGAGCCGCTCCCGGCCGGCCATGCCGATGGCGCCCAGCGATTCCGGCTCGTCCGTCTCGCCGTCGCCCAGGAACGCCCAGACTTTGCGGCCATCCGTGTTGGCAATGCCGCGCGCGTGCAGATACTTCATGAAGCGCGCCTGATAGATCGCCATGATCGGACCGAGGCCCATCGACACCGTCGGGAATTGCCAGAAGTCGGGCATCAGCCACGGGTGCGGATACGAGGAAATGCCCTCGCCGCCCACTTCCTGACGGAAGTTGTCGAGCTGTTTCTCAGTGAGACGGCCCAGCAGGAATGCGCGCGAGTAGATACCGGGCGACGAGTGGCCCTGTACGAAGACGAGGTCGCCGCCGTGCTTGTCCGACGGCGCATGCCAAAAATGATTGAAGCCGACATCGTAAAGCGTCGCGGCCGAGGCGAACGAGGCGATATGGCCCCCGACGTTGGTGTCCTTGCCGGCGCGCAGCACCATGGCAATGGCATTCCAGCGCGTGTACGAGCGGATGCGATGTTCGATATCCTGGTCGCCCGGGATTTTCGCCTGGCTGGCAACGGGAATCGTATTGATGTAGGGGGTGTTCGCCGAAAACGGCAGATGTTCGCCATGCACGCGCGCGAATTCGATCTGCTTTTCGATGAGGTAGTGCGCGCGGTCAGGACCGACGGCGGAGATCACGCCCTCGAGCGCTTCGAGCCATTCGCCTGTTTCCTGGGGATCGTCGTCTTTATCGGCGGCGACATACTTCATGACTTCGTCGGGCACAGCGGACATTCTCGTCTCCTGGATAGGGAATGCTCTTTGGACATACGCAGGCCGGGTACGGCCGCGGCAATTGTCGGCGATTGTAAAGAGGCTGGCCCCTCATGCGCAATCGATTTTTCAAATTACGAGATCATTTCTCATAATGCGGAATATTGTTGCGACGCACCGGGAATCCGCCCAAGACGGGACCCAAAGCAGCCAATCGTCCGAATCGCCTCGGGTTTCTCCCTGTTTTACGCCAATTGGCGGGGCGGCGCTGCGCTACAATTCGAGCCATGTTGACCGATCGGCTTTTCGCACGCTCGGCGCGGCCGTCCGGTCCCCGGGCGGACTCGACGCCGTCCCGCTGGCACCACGGACCGTGGTGGTCGAATTCCTATTTGCTGACGCCGCTCCTGTCGATCCTGGTGTTCCTCGTCGTCATGAGCCTCATCCTGTGGAGTCTGAACCGCAGGGAGCAGCAGCAGCAAGAAGATACGTTGTACCGCAATGTCGCCTGGGCGCAGCAGCAGATCCGGCTCTCGATGACCGGAGCCCAGGAACAGCTGCAGGCGCTCGCGCGCGATCTCGCGGCCGGACACGCGGACCAGCACTCGTTCCAGATGTCGATGACCGACATCGTGCAAGCTCACCCCGAAATCCTCTACGTCAACTGGTATACGAGCCAGAAGCAGCCCCGCTGGCCCGACACGCCGTTGCCGCTCGCAGGCCAGCGATTCGCGCGGCTCACCGACGCGCAGATGGATGTCGCCGTCACGGCCGGATTCGGCGAAGCGCGCGCCACGCGGCGCCAGATCTATTCGCCGCTCATCTACGATGACCTCGGCAACGGCTACCTGACGCTGCAAACGCCGATCTATCGCGACCGTGAATTCCTGGGCGCCATTGCCGCCGTCTTTTCGATCGAAGGCGTGCTCAAGCACGATATCCCGCCCGAGCTCTCGGCGAAGTACAAGATCTCGCTGCTCGATGCGAACAACCGCGAGCTCGCGACCACGTCGACGCGTCCGCGCCTGCCGCGCGATCTGTTCTACGACCTGCCGCTCGATCCGCCGGGCCAGGGGCTGACGGTCCGGGTCTACGCGTTCCCGCAGTTGACGAACTTCACCGACAACACGCTCGTATGGCTCGTGGCCGGCTTGTCGTGCTTCGTGCTCTGGAGTTTGTGGAGTCTTTGGAAGCATACGCGCCAGCGTTTCGAGGCGCAGCAGGCACTGTACGCCGAGGCGTTCTTTCGCCGGGCGATGGAAAACTCGGTGTTGATCGGCATGCGCGTGCTCGACATGCACGGACGCATTACTCACGTGAACCCGGCGTTTTGCCGGATGACGGGCTGGGACGAAAGCGACCTCGTCGGCAAAACGGCGCCCTTCCCCTATTGGCCGCGCGACGCCTACCCCGAAATGCAGCGCCAGCTCGACATGACGCTGCGCGGCAAGGCGCCGTCCTCGGGTTTCGAATTGCGGGTGCGCCGCAAGGACGGCTCAATCTTTCACGCGCGCCTTTATGTCTCGCCGCTCATCGACAGTTCGGGGCGGCAAACGGGCTGGATGTCTTCGATGACCGACATCACGGAGCCCAAGCGCGCAAGAGAGGAGCTCGCGGCAGCGCACGAGCGGTTCACCACGGTACTCGAGAGCCTCGACGCGGCCGTCTCGGTGCTCGCGGCCGACGAAGCCGAGCTGCTTTTCGCGAACCGCTATTACCGGCACCTGTTCGGCATCCGGCCCGACGGCCATCTCGAGCTCGCGGGCGGTGGCTTCGACAGCACCCAGGCCTCTTCCGATTCGATCGACATGATCGATACCTATGCGGGATTGCCGGCCGCCGCGCTCACCGAGAGCACGGCCGACGCGCAGGAAGTCTACGTGCAGAGCATTCAGAAGTGGTTCGAGGTCCGGCGCCAGTACATTCAGTGGGTCGACGGCCATCTCGCGCAGATGCAAATCGCGACCGACATCACGACGCGCAAGCAGGCGCAGGAACTCGCGCGCCAGCAGGAAGAAAAGCTTCACTTCACGAGCCGGCTCATGACGATGGGCGAAATGGCCTCGTCGCTCGCGCACGAACTCAACCAGCCGCTCGCGGCGATCAATAACTACTGCTCGGGCACGGTCGCGCTCGTCAAAGCAGGCCGTACGCAGTCCGATACGTTGTTGCCCGTGCTCGAAAAAACGGCTCAGCAGGCGGTGCGCGCGGGCATGATCATCAAGCGTATTCGCGAGTTCGTGAAACGCAGCGAGCCCAAGCGGCAGGCGGCGCGCGTGTCGGATATCGTCGCCGATGCGGTGGGCCTGGCCGAGATCGAAGCGCGCAAGCGCCGCATCCGGATCCTGACGGAGATTCGCTCGCGTCTACCTGTCATCTACGTCGACCCGGTGCTCATCGAGCAAGTGCTCGTCAATCTGCTCAAGAACGCCGCCGAGGCCATGCACGAGGCCCATCCGAACGCCACCGACGCCGTGATCCGCGTCGTCGTCAAGCTCGATGCCGGTTTCGCCTGCATCAGCGTCGTCGATCAGGGGCCGGGTGTGGACGAAGCCGCCATCGAACGGCTGTTCGAACCGTTTTACAGCACCAAATCGGATGGCATGGGCATGGGGCTCAATATATGCCGTTCGATTATCGAATCGCATCGCGGCCGCCTGTGGGTTGTGAACAACGTCGACACCAACGGAAAGATCACAGGCGCGACGTTTCACTGTAGTCTGCCGATCGGCGAACCTGCCGATCCGAACCAAGGCGGGTCCGAGGCACCTCGACCACAAACCGTTACGGGAGAGCTATGAGTAGCCCAGTCACCAGTCAGGAAACCGTCTTTGTCGTCGACGACGACGAGGCCGTGCGCGATTCGTTGCGTTGGCTGCTCGAGGCGAACGGCTATCGGGTGCAGTGCTTCTCGAGCGCTGAACAATTCCTCGAGGCTTATCAGCCCGCACATCAGGCCGGCCAGATCGCCTGCCTGATCCTCGATGTACGCATGTCGGGCATGAGCGGCCTCGAGTTGCAAGAGCGGCTTATCGCCGAAAACGCCTCGCTGCCGATCATTTTCGTGACAGGTCACGGCGACGTGCCGATGGCCGTCTCGACGATGAAAAAAGGCGCGATGGATTTCATCGAAAAGCCGTTCGACGAGGCGGAACTGCGCAAGCTCGTCGAGCGCATGCTCGACAAGGCCCGCAGCGAGAGCACCAGCGTGCAGCAACAGCGTGCCGCTGCCGAGCGGCTCTCGAAGCTGACGGCCCGCGAACATCAGGTGCTCGAGCGCATCATCGCCGGGCGTCTGAACAAGCAGATCGCCGACGATCTGGGCATCAGCATCAAGACCGTCGAGGCGCATCGCGCCAACATCATGGAAAAGCTCAGCGTCAATACGGTCGCCGATCTGCTGCGGCTCGCATTGTCGAACAAGCCGCAGCAATAATCGCTTCCCGGCGGCGGCGCCACCGGGGCGCCCAGCCGGACAGATCAGTCAGTCGGGTGGCGGCAGCACCTCGCAGCGGTGCGTTCTCTCGAGCGCACCGCGCATCGATGTCGCTATTGATCTAGTACGCGTCGCTTTTCGGCCCGGCGGTATAATCCCCCTTTTGCGCGCCGTTGCATAAGCGCCGCCCCAGCGCGACAAACGCGGCCCTACGACGCCGCCTCTTCCCTTCGCTTCGAAGTCCGCGCCGCGGCACGCCGTCTCGCGTATCGCATCGTCATTTTTTCAATCTCGACCGACCACCATGACAGCCACACTGATCGACGGCATCGCCCTTTCGAAGACCCTGCGCAGCGACGTCGCCGCACGCGCCGCCGCGTTGACGGCACAAGGTTGCCAGCCCGGTCTTGCGGTCGTGCTCGTCGGCGACGATCCGGCGAGCGAGGTCTACGTCCGCAACAAAGTGAAAGCGTGCCGGGACAACGGCATCCACTCCTCGTACGACCGCTATCCGGCCACGCTGACCGAAGCCGCGCTGCTCGAACGCATCGACGCGCTCAACCGCGATCCGTCGATTCACGGCATCCTGGTTCAACTGCCGCTGCCGCCGCACATCGACAGCCACAAAGTCATCGAAGCGATCGCGCCGGAGAAAGACGTCGACGGTTTTCACATCGCCAATGCCGGTGCACTGTTGACCGGCAAGCCGCTTTTCCGTCCTTGCACACCCTACGGCATCATGAAGATGTTCGAGGCCTCGGGCATCGATCTGCGTGGCGCGAACGCCGTCGTCATCGGCCGCTCGAACATCGTCGGCAAACCCATGGCGTTGCTCCTGCTTGAAGCCGGTGCAACGGTCACCATATGTCATAGCAAGACCCGCGATCTGGCGGCGCACACGCGCGGTGCGGACGTGATCGTCGCCGCGACGGGGCGACGCAACATCGTCACGGCCGATATGGTCAAGCCCGGCGCCGCTGTCATCGATGTCGGCATGAACCGCGACGATGCCGGCAAGCTCTGCGGCGACGTCGATTTCGCCAGGGTCAGCGCGGTGGCCGGGTTCATTACACCGGTGCCCGGCGGCGTCGGACCGATGACGATCACGATGCTGCTCGTGAACACGATCGAAGCGGCCGAACGCTGCGCCTCGCATCGCGAGCAGTCCCGTTAGGACACGAGTTCTCCAATACGGTTATCCGGTCCGCAGGACAATGTCCGGATTCGATCAACGACAGACAGGAAGCGCCATGGCCAACAACACGCACGATACGTCCGCCTCCTCCGGCACGCGCTCGCGTGAGGACAATCCGCTGCTCGATTTCTCCGGTTTGCCGCGTTTCGGCGAAATCCGTCCGGAACACGTCACGCCAGCGCTCGACGTGCTGCTTGCCGATGCGCAGGCGGCGATCGACCACGCGCTCGATCCGCATACGCCGGCCACGTGGGCCGATGTGGTGGAGGCCACCGAGCAGGCGACCGAGCCGCTTTCGCGCGCCTGGGGCATCGTCGGTCACTTGAACGCCGTGGCCGATACGCCGGAGTTGCGCGCAGCCTACGGCGAGAACCTGCCGCGCGTGACCGAGTTCTGGTCGAGCGTCGGCCAGAATCTCGAGCTTTTCGAAAAATACAAAGCCATCGCCGCAAGCGAGGGTTTTACGGCACTCAGCCGCGAGCGCAAGAAGATCCTCGAGAATGCGCTGCGCGATTTCCGTTTATCTGGCGCCGAACTGCCGGAAGATCAAAAGCCGCGCTTCATGGAACTGCAGGAGCGTCAGGCCGCGCTCGCCAAGGCGTTTTCCGATCACGTGCTCGATGCCACGAATGCGTACGCGTATATCGCGAAGACCGATGCCGAGCTCGCGGGGTTGCCCGACGACGTCGTCCAGGCGGCGCGCCAGGCGGCCGAGAGCGCGGGTGTCGAGGGCTGGAAGTTTACGCTGCACTTTCCTTCGTATTTTCCGGTCATGCAGTACGCCACACATCGCCCGATGCGCGAAGCGATGTATCGCGCCTACGTGACCCGCGCCTCGGAGCTCGGCGGTACTTACGGGGCGGGCAAAGCCGAGTGGGACAACACGGCGATCGTCGCCGAACTCTTGAAGCTGCGGCGCGAGGAAGCGCGCATGCTCGGCTACCGCAACTTCGCCGAAGTCTCGCTCGTACCCAAGATGGCCGATTCGCCGGAACAGGTGGTGGCGTTCCTCGACGATCTCGCCAACCGCGCCCGGCCCTATGCTGAAAAGGATTGGCAGGAACTGCGCGAGTTCGCCGCCGCTGAGCTGGGCTTGGCGCAGCTCGAGCCGTGGGACATCGCTTTCGCCGGTGAACGGCTGCGGGAGAAGCGCTATGCGTTCTCCGAGAACGAAGTCAAGCAGTACTTCCCGGAACCGGCCGTGCTGGGCGGGCTGTTCAAGGTCGCCGAGGCGCTCTTTGGCGTACGGATCCGCGCCGATGAGGCGGCGCGCTGGCATCCGGACGTACGGTTTTTCCGCGTGGAGAACAGCGACGGTTCGCTCGTCGCTCAGTTCTACCTCGATTTGTACGCGCGCGAAGGCAAGCGCGGCGGCGCGTGGATGGACGATGCGCGCTCGCGCCATCGCAAAAGCGAGGACGAGGGCGGCCTGCAAACGCCCGTCGCCTATCTGACCTGCAACTTCTCGGCACCGGTCGGCGGCAAGCCGGCCTGCTTTACGCACGACGAGGTGATTACGCTATTTCATGAGTTCGGGCACGGTCTGCACCACATGCTGACGCGCGTGGACGAGCTCGCGGTGTCGGGTATCAACGGCGTCGAATGGGATGCGGTCGAGCTGCCATCGCAGTTCATGGAGAACTTCTGCTGGGAATGGGACGTCCTGGCCGATATGTCTTCCCATGTGGATACGGGCGCGAAGCTGCCGCGCGCGCTCTTCGACAAGATGTTCGCCGCCAAGAACTTTCAGAGCGGGCTCGCGACGATGCGGCAGATCGTCTTCTCGATGTTCGATATGCGTCTGCATATCGACTTCGATGCTGGAGGCGCCGGAAGCGCCAACGATCTCGCGCGGGAGATCAACGAGCGTTACCACGTGATCCCGCAGGCGTCTTTCTCGCGTTGGCCGAATACGTTCAGCCACGTCTTCGCCGGCGGCTATGCTGCCGGGTATTACAGCTACAAGTGGGCGGAAGTGCTGTCGGCCGACGCGTACGCGGCATTCGAGGACGCAGCGAAGCTGGCGGATGGCAGCGTGCTCGATGCACGCACGGGCGAGCGGTATCGCCAGGAGATCCTCGAGGTCGGCGGCAGTCGGCCCGCGATGGAATCGTTCAAGGCATTCCGCGGGCGCGCACCGACGATCGACGCACTGTTGCGCCACAACGGCATGGCCGGGGCACCCGCGCAGTAGGCGCGGGGAGCACTCCGGGAGCGGCACGGCCGGCACGCCGCGCCTGTGTCGCTCACGGTGCGCACCCGGTTTGTTTAGCGATAGAGCTTGAAATCGACTTCGCGCGGACGGCCGTCGATCGCAAGCGATGCCCGCGCCGCGGGAGAACGTGCGATCACTTTTCCCCGCCTGATGACGGCGAGCCGCGCGGCACGCAGACGAATCGCTTCTACGGAATCGCGCGCGTCGAGCACGACGCAATCGGCCCGGCAGCCCGGCTCGATGCCGTAGCCATCGAGCCCGATGATACGAGCCGCATTGACCGTGACCGCATCGAACGCGGCTCGCATCGCGGCTTGGCCTGTCATCTGGGCCACGTGAAGCCCCATATGCGCGACTTCGAGCATATCGCCCGAGCCCAGGCTGTACCACGGGTCCATCACGCAATCGTGGCCGAACGCTACCGGAATGCCGGCCGCCAGCATCTCCGGTACGCGCGTCATGCCGCGCCGCTTCGGATAGGTATCCGAGCGCCCTTGCAACGTAATGTTGATGAGCGGATTGGCAATCGCCGCCACACCGGATTCGCGCATCAGCGGCAGCAGCTTGCTGACATAGTAGTTGTCCATCGAATGCATCGAAGTCAGATGCGAGCCGGTCACACGTCCGCCAAGCCCGAGCCGATGCGCTTGCGCGCAGAGCGTTTCGATATGGCGCGACAGCGGATCGTCCGATTCGTCGCAATGCATGTCGACGGGCAGGCCCTTGTCCGCCGCGAATTCGCACAGCATTCGAATCGACTCCGCGCCGTCCGCCATCGTCCGTTCAAAATGCGGAATGCCGCCCACCACGTCGACGCCCATCGCAATCGCACGCTGCAGGTTGTCGAAGGCGCCCGGACTGCGCAGCAGGCCATCCTGCGGGAAAGCGACGAGCTGGAGATCCAGATACGGCGCAACGCGGCGCTTCACTTCGAGCAGCGCTTCAACCGCGAGCAGCCGCGGATCGCAAACATCCACGTGAGAGCGGATCGCCAGCAAGCCGCGTGCAACAGCCCAATCGCAATACTGCAGCGCACGCTCGATGATTGCCTCGTGCGTGAGCTGCGGCTTGAGCTCGCCCCATAGCGCAATGCCTTCGAGCAAGGTCCCCGATTCGTTCACGCGCGGCAACCCATATGAGAGCGCGGCATCGAGGTGAAAATGCGCATCGACGAACGGCGGGATCACGAGCGCACCGGCGGCATCGATCTCCTCCTGGGCCGATGCGCCGAGATCCGGTTCGACAGCCTGGATGCGTTCGCCGACGATGCCGATGTCGACGGGCCGATCACGCCCCGCTACATGTGAGGGCAACGTAGCGCGGCGAATGATGAGGTCCATCGGCGAGTCCTCGGGTAATGAGTGAATGAGGTAGGAGCAGACACTGCGCGCTGCGGCACGCCGACGAACGGCGTGCCATCGATTCTAACCCTCGCCCGCGGGCTCGCCCTCTTGCGTCGCCCCATCCTCGAAAAGCGGAAACTGGCCGTTCATGCGGCTTTCGTCTTCCTCCAGACGCACACCCACGCCGAGCAGCCGCACCGGGCGGTCTCGTCGCGCCAAGCCTTTTTCGAGCAGCACGAGCAGCGTGGGCAGGTGCGTCGCATCGGCGACGCACTCGACAGTCGTCCGTTGAAAGTCCGCGAACCGGATCTTGACGAACATCTTGCGAATCGCGGCCGCGGCACCCACGCGTTCGATGCGCACGTCGAGTTGTTCCGCCAGACGACGCAGTTCCCGCGCACATTCGTCGAGCGTGCGCAAATCGGTTACGTACGTCGTCTCGACGCTGACCGATTTCCTTTCCTGATCCGCCTGCACTGTCCGATGATCGATACCGCGCGAGAGCTCGTAAAGGCGTTTGCCGAAGACGCCGAACCGGCGGTGAAGGTCGACCAGCGGCCATGCTCGCAAATCGTTGCAAGTCACGATGCCGAGCTTTTCGAGCTTGGCGGCCGTCACCTTCCCCACCCCGAAAATCTTGCGCACGGGCAACGCGGCGACGAAGGCGTCGACTTCATGCGGACGCACGACGAACAAGCCGTCGGGCTTGTTCCAATCCGATGCGATCTTGGCGACGAACTTGTTCGGTGCCACACCGGCCGAAACGGTCACGCCCACGGTCGCTCGCACGCGCTCGCGGATCTGCTCGGCCATCAACGTGGCGCTTCCCTTGCAATGGGGGGAATGGGTGACATCGAGGTAGGCTTCGTCGAGCGAGAGCGGCTCGACATCGGCCGTGTATTCGCGGTAGATCGCCATGATCTGGCGCGAGGCGATGCGGTATTTTTCCATCGCCGGCGGCAGGATCAGCAAGTCGGGGCACTTGCGCACGGCGAGCGCGGACGACATCGCCGAATGGATGCCGAACCGCCGCGCTTCGTAGTTGCAGGTGGCGACGACGCCTCGGTGCTCGGGCCGGCCGCCCACGGCGAGCGGGCGCCCGCGCAAGCTGGGATCGTCGCGCATTTCGACCGACGCGTAGAAACAATCGCAATCGCAATGGATGATTTTGCGGGCGAACGGAGCCGGCACACCGGACGGTGCGCTCGGCGCATCGGAAGAGGAAGAATCGCGCGGGCTCAAAGTGGCACTACTGTACAAAACCACAGTAGGCAATTCAAGCACCGCGCACGCCGGTGATGCGGCGCTACGTCACCGCGGCGAGGAATGCGGCTTTCGGGAGGTGTTCAAGCGGGCTCGCGAGCCGCCCTACCCACCACCTGAAAGAACGCCACTGCCTGGCTCAACTGCCGCCCCTGCTCGTCGAGCGATTGCGAGGCGGCGGCGGCCTCTTCGACGAGTGCCGCGTTTTGCTGCGTCACCTCGTCCATCTGCGTGATCGCCACGCCGATTTGCTCGATGCCGCGGCTTTGTTCGTTCGAGGCGGCAGCGATCTCACCCATGATGTCGGTGACACGTGCGATCGCCTGCGTGACGTCGGCCATCGTTCGACCCGCGTCGCCGGCAAGCGCCGAGCCGTCCTGGATCGTTTGTACCGAAGCCGTAATCAGGTCCTTGATTTCCTTGGCCGCGCTCGACGAGCGTTGCGCGAGCGAACGCACCTCGCTTGCGACGACGGCGAACCCGCGCCCCTGCTCGCCGGCCCGCGCCGCTTCGACCGCCGCATTCAGCGCGAGGATGTTGGTCTGAAACGCAATGCTCTCGATGATGCCGGTGATGTCGGCGATTTTCGTCGAACGCTCGCTGATCTGCGACATGGTCTCCACCACGCGGCCCACGACGTCGCTTCCCTTATGCGCCACATCGGACGCATTGGTGGCAAGCGAGCTGGCCTGCTGCGCGTTTTGCGCATTCAGTTGCACCGTCGAGGTCAGTTCTTCCATGCTCGATGCCGTCTGCTGCAACGATGACGCTTGCTGCTCCGTGCGCGAAGAGAGGTCGAGGTTGCCCGAGGCAATCTGCGAAGTGGCGGTGGCGATCGTCTCGCTGCCCGCGCGGACTTTGCCGACTACCTCTTTGAGGCTTTCGCACATTTGCGAGAGTGCCGCAAGCAGATTGCCGGTTTCATCCGAGCTCACCGCGTTCACGCGCCCCGTCAAATCTCCGCGCGCCACGTTGTGTGCGAATGCGACCGCCTCGCCCAGTGGCCTTGTGATCGAACGGGCCACCACGGACGCCAGTGCGAGCACGCCCATCAACACGAGACCTGCGCTGACGCCTTCGGACCATTCAGCGTTGCTCATGATGCGGGTAGCTTCGTCGGCACCCTGCCTGCCCAGTTGCGCGTTATACGCGCGATGCGCGGTCAGCGCAGCACTGCGCAGTTGCGCGGCATCGGCGACCTGGGTTGTGAACAAGGTAAAGGCTTCTTCCTTCTTGCCATCACGAGCAAGTGCGATCGCCTGCTCGCGCACTTGCTCGGTTTTGGCTACCGCCTCGCGGTCCGCCGCGAGCAGGGCGCGGTCCTTGTCGTCGGACGTGACCGACTCGTACGCTTTAAACGCGGAACGCGCTTGCTCGGACTTTTGCGCGATCGCCTCTTCGACGCTTTTGGCCGCTTGAGGGTCGCTCGCCGAAATGTACTTTCCGGTGAGCAGACGAACCTCATCGAACGCATCGGCGGCTCGCGCGAGGGTTTCCAGACTCGGTACGGTATTGTCGGTGGAGTAGCTGGCCGCTTCGTAGACGCGATGTGTCTGGTAAATGCCGAAGCCGGTAATCAGGAACAGCGCGAGCGCCGCCGTCAAATTCAAAAGCATCAGCCTACGGGCGATCTTCAGGCTGTAAAACCACTTCATGGTGCGTCCTCGCGTGAATGCGCCTGTCGCAGTGGGTAAGGACCGATGCCCACATCGCCGACCGACGCCATTCGTCTCATCGGATTGAACTTCCCCGCAGCGACGCGAAACGTCTCTTTTTCGCGCGAGCGAGGCCCGCATCGCATTGTTAGCAGTGCGAAACAAGGCAGTCATGCCGAGCGATACGGAGCATCGATTGGGGCGGGCGCCCGCAGATGAGTTGCCGTTGGCGAGAATCGCAGAGTGCGCCTTGAAGGCGCAGCGGCGACGACTGCAATGGTGTCTGTGTTAACGGAGCGCTCGATGGATTGCTTTAGGCGCTTAATTAGGGACGTAGGGAACATGAAGCGACACCCGGGTGGTCATGGTCAAAACGGTCCTGCACCGTTTGGTTCGCTATTGAAAGCAAACGCGCGGGCCGCTCCAATAAGCCGTGTAAAGTACCGGCTCCGCGCCGTATTCGATAGGTGCTGAATGAGCAGCGATCCGCGTTTGATGATCGGAGATCGGGGCCGCTATGAAAGACGAGATTTGGGAGCGCCTGGAAGCGTTTGCCCGAGAAGAGCTTGGACGCCCCCTGTTTGGAGGCAAGCTGAACTTGCAGCCGATGTCGCGCCTCGAGGAAGACCTGGGGCTGACAGGGCTTGACGCTGTCGAATTCATCACCAAGTGGGCAGAGACATTCAACGTGCAAGTAAGGGAGTTTCCTTACAGACGCTACTTCAGCCCGGAAGGACAGGAACTGCTCTCGTCATTCCTTGGATTGTTTTCGAAGCATTTCCGACGGCCCCCGCTTGTGCCGCTGACGCTGGGTATGTTGGCTGAAGCGATGCGGCGGGGACGCTGGGAGACGGCTGAGATCGAAGCCATAGGCACTGCAGCGACCGAGGCGAACAAAGGTAAGTAAATAACGGCGCCTACCGGCGATCTCTCGGACCTACATTGAGACCGAAAGGTTAGGCGTCAGGAACATCTAATCGCCTTATTTCAACGACATGCAGCACAGCCCAAAAAGCAAAAAGGTCTGATTTCGCGATGAAATCAGACCTTCGAATGCTGTTTGGTTGCGGGGGTAGGATTTGAACCTACGACCTTCGGGTTATGAGCCCGACGAGCTGCCAGACTGCTCCACCCCGCGTCAGAGAAAAGAAGTATATCCGCTTTCTCACGACGCGTCAAACATCGCGCCCAGTCACCGCGCTCAACGCGGCAACGAAAACGCATACACCTTGCCATCGCCGGCCAGATAAAGCCGGCCGTTCGCGGCAACGATCGTCGAAAAACGGCGCAGCCCCGGCATGCGGTCCTCGTCCCCTCCACCGGAGAAAACGGGCTCGCCATTGTCGGCACGAAAGCCGTGGAGGCGGTCGTCGCGTTCCGCGCCCGCGATCCAGACGATGCGGTTCGAGTGGCCATCGCTCGTCGTCGTGATCGGATTGCCGCCGCCCTCCATTGGGCGGCACCATGCGGACTTGATGCCGCCCTTGCCCACGCCGTCGATGCGCAGCACGGTGACCCCCGCCCCTCGTCCGCCGCCCGGACATGATTCGAGTTGAGCCGAACTTCTGAAGGCAACGAAGGCGGCATCGCCATCGGCCCAGGTTGCCGGTGCGGTGAGAATAGGCGCGCCCGATACCGTGCTGGCCTCGAGCGCACCGCCGATTCCGCCAAGCTTGTCGCGATCGAGCAAATACGCCTTGCCATCCTTGCCAAGCGCCAGCATCAATCGACGCCCATGCACGGTGATCGGCACCGCACTCGTAGCACCAAGGTCGCTGTCGTCGCTATCGAGCTGCTGCCAGTCGGAAGGGGCAAAAAAATCGCTTCGATCCGACGAGCGCGTGAGTTCAAGGTTGAGCCGAATGACAGCCTCGCCGTCGGCCCATGACTTCGCGCCCGACGTGTTGCCCGTTGTCACGAACAGATGATCCTCAGCCGCGACGATGCCGGCCGGCGCCCAGATCCCGCCCCGCGTGCCGCGCGTATGCCACTCGCCCGATACCGCCGGCGCGTCGAGCGCGAGGGCGACCACGCGCCCGCGGTATGCGCCGCAATCCCCCGTATGTCCGCCGTACGGAACGAAGAGCCGCCCGCCCGCGAGCACGAGCGCGCCCCGCTGGTTTTGCACCGTTGCATCGAATGCGGTACCGAGCGCCTTCACACCGGCCGCGACGTCGACAGGCCATCCTTTCAGCACCGCTCCGTCGCGCAGCGCGAGTCCGAAGACGAGATGCTTGAGCGCCTTTCCGTCCTTCACCATCGCATCCAGGTAAAGGGCGCCTTTCGTGGGATCGATGACAGGCGTGCCCGTCACGCCGAGCGGATCGATATCGCCGCACGGCAGATCGCCGCGCCGGGCCGGCTGGCCAAGCGCACGCTTCCAGACGACACGGCCCGTCGTCGCGTCGAGCGCATAAACGATGTTCGATTCCGTCGCGACGACCACGAGCCCGACGCTCGCTCCAGGCGGATGCCAGTACAGCGGTTGCGCGTAGACATGCCCTTCGATCGTGCCATCGAAGCCGCTGTCGCGGCGAAGCTGCCCCGCGCTCTCCCATGTCAGATCACGTATCACGTACTGACCGGCGCGATCGGCCGACCGGTGATACCCGAGCACCGAGCCACCGCCGAGCGACCACGCCGAAGCGGCGCGCATGAAAATCAGGACTGCGAAGGAAACCAGCACGACGAGCGGCACCGCGATGCGCGCGATGAACGCCGGGCTGCGGCCCGCGACAGTGGAATCGCCGGGCTGCGGCGAAAGCGGTTTTTCCACGATAGGCTCCTGACGTCGCTCGCGAGAATCATGCTACAAAACCCGCGTCGGCGTGCGCCAATTGCGCACGCCAAAAGCGTCCATCCGCCAAAAGCGCGTCAGTGCGAATGCCGCGGATCGCCGCGCGTTTCGATGACCTTCAGGTAAAGCGTCGCGGGCTCCAGGCAGCCGCCTGTCGAAAGCTGTCCGACGAATTGCCGATAGATTTCCTGCCACGGCGTTTGCGACGGCGGCACGCTCGCGGCGGTCTCGCCGCGGCGTCGTGCGAGCTCCGTTTCATCGACGAGCACATCGACCCTGCGCGCGTTCAGATCGACGCGAATCCGATCGCCGGTGCGCAACAGCGCAAGCCCTCCGCCTACCGCCGACTCCGGCGACATGTTGAGAATCGACGGACTCGCCGATGTGCCGCTTTGTCGACCATCGCCCAAGCAGGGCAGCGAATCGATGCCCTGCTTGATGAGCGCCGCGGGCGGTGCCATGTTCACGACTTCGGCGCTGCCCGGATAGCCCACCGTGCCGCAACCGCGAATGACGAGAATGCAGTGCTCGTCAACGTCGAGCGATGGATCGTTGATGCGTGCGTGATAGTCCTCGGGACCGTCAAAGACGATCGCGCGCGCTTCGAAACGATTTTCGGCGCCCGCCTCGCTCAGGTACGTTCGGCGAAACGCCTCGCCGACGACCGACATCTTCATGATCGCGCTGTCGAAGAAATTGCCGCCGAGCACGATGAACCCGGCGCGATGCTTGAGCGGCGCGTCGCAACGCCGAATGACGTCGCCGTCCGCGTCAGGTGCGGCTTGCGCGATCTCGGCGATCGTGCGGCCCGATACCGTGGCGCACGCTCCGTTGAGCCGCCCCGCCGCATGCAGTTGCCGGAGCACGGCGGGCACGCCGCCCGCGCGATGAAAGCCCTCGCCAAGATACTCGCCGGCCGGCATGCAGTTGACGATGAGCGGTACGTCCTCGCCGAACCGCTGCCAGTCGGTCAGATCCAGCTCGATACCCATGTGCCGCGCGATGGCGATCAGATGCGGCGGGCAATTGGTCGACGCACCCAGCGCCGAGGCGACGACGATCGCGTTTTCGAACGCCTCGCGCGTCATGATTGCAGAGGGCCGCACATCTTCGCGCACGAGATCGACGATGCGCTTGCCGGTCACATATGCCATCTGAGCACGCTCGCGATAGGCTGCCGGGATCGACGCGCATCCCGGCAGCGACATGCCGAGCGCTTCGGCAAGCGCGTTCATCGACAGCGCGGTGCCCATCGTATTGCAATGTCCGATCGACGGCGATGCGGCGACGGTGAGCTCCATGAACCCCTCGTAGTCGATCTCGCCGGCCGCCAGCAGATTGCGCGCGTGCCAGATGACGGTTCCGGATCCGACGCGCCGGCCATTGAACCAGCCGTCGAGCATGGGGCCGCCGGAGAGGACGATGGCTGGCATGTCGACGGTGGCCGCGGCCATGAGACAAGCCGGGGTAGTCTTGTCGCACCCCGTCGTCAGCACGACGCCGTCGAGCGGAAAACCGTGCAGTATCTCCACGAGCCCGAGATAGGCCAGATTGCGGTCGAGCGCGGCGGTCGGCCGGCGCGACTGCTCCGCGAGCGGATGAACGGGAAATTCCATCGGAATGCCGCCCGCGTCGCGAATGCCTGCCTTGGTCCGTTGCGCGAGCTCGATGTGGTGCCGGTTGCACGGTGCCAGATCGCTGCCCGTTTGCGCGATGCCGATGATGGGGCGGCCCGACTGCAACTCCTCGCGCGTCAGACCGTAGTTCATGAAACGTTCGACATAGAGCGCCGTCATGTCGGCATTGGCGGGATCGTCGAACCACTTCTGGCTGCGCAGTTTGCGCATCGGGGGGAGGACATGTCGATTGTCGTCTTCGTCATGAGGAGAGAAAGTTCGCGTTCAAGTGCCGTACCATCCGGCGTCGACGAAATACTCGCGCCCCGAGCATCGCTCCCCGTCGTCCGAGGCGAGGAACAGCGCCATGCGCGCGACATGCTCGGGCTCGATGCGTTGCGGCAGGCACTGACCGGCGACGAGCTTCGCTTCGCTATCGGCCGATTGCCACAGTTTCATCTGACGCGGCGTTCGGACGGCACCTGGCACGATCGCGTTCACGCGAATGCCGAAGCGGCCCAGATCGCGGGCGAGGCCGCGTGTCATTCCTTCCACGCCCGCCTTCGCGGTCATGTAGATCGACAGTTCGGGCAAAGCCAGATGCCACGAGATCGAGCCGAAATTGAGAATAACACCGTGCCCCGCCCGCTTCATTGCGGCCGCCGCATGCTGAGCACAGAAAAACTGGTGGCGCAGGTTGACGGCGATGCGCTCGTCCCAGTAGGAAGGCGTGACTTCGTCTAGAGCGTGGCGGTCGTCGTTCGCTGCGTTATTGATGAGCACGTCGATCGTCTGCGACGCCGCTTCGATATCGGCGAACACTGCCGCCAGCGAGTCGAGACTGCGCAGATCGCAGCGATAAAAGCGCGGTACGTGCGCGCAGTCGGCCAGACGCGTCACGAGTGCGCGCGAATCGTCCTCGGCCACGTCGATGAACGATACGCGCGCGCCCTGCCGCGCGAACGCTTCCACGATCGCGGCACCGATGCCGCTGCCGCCCCCCGTCACGACGACGGACTTGCCGGTAAGACTCGGATAAATTGCGTACGACATGCGAATTCCAAGAGTTGCGAATCTGGGGCGCGCCTGGCCGCCCCGGTTTTTCAACGCCGGTTCGATCCGGACACCACGTCGATCCAGACGGCCAGAACAAGAATGCCGCCTTTCACGATCATCTGCCAATAGGCATCGACATCGAGCATCGACATGCCGTTATCGAGACTCGCCATGACGAGCGCGCCGATCAGCGCCCCGTAAACGGTGCCCGAACCGCCGCGCATCGACGTGCCGCCGATGAAACAGGCCGCGATCGCGTCGAGTTCGCCCATCGTGCCGGCGGACGGCGAGCCGGCCGCGAGCCGGGCGGTATTCACGATGCCGGCGAATGCGCACATGAGCCCCATCAGCGCGAACACGGCGAGCTTCACGCGGTTCGTGTCGACGCCGGATAGGCGCGTCGCTTCCAGGTTCGAGCCGACCGAGTAAATCCGGCGTCCGAAGACGGTCTGCGTCGCGATCCAGCTGAATACGCCCAGCAGCACCAGCACGAGCAGCACGGGCAGCGGGATGCCGCCGTAGCTGTCCAGCACGGCAACGAACACCCCGAGAATGGCGCCGGCAACCACGACCTTGGCCACGTCCTGCCAAAGCGGCAGGAGAGCCAGATCGTAGCGGCGGCGGTTGGCACGCTGGCGCACCGTCAACAACGTGAGGAGCGCGAACAGAACCACCGCCAGCGCAATCCCCGCCGCGCGCGGCAAATAACCCTGGCCGATGAAGACGAATGGGTCGGAGACCGGCGCGATGGTCGAACCGCCCGTGATACCGAGCAAGACGCCGCGATAGGCGAGCATGCCGCCCAATCCGACGATGAACGATGGTATGCGCCGGTACGTCGAAAGCCATCCGTTGAAGAGTCCCGCCAGGATGCCCAGCACCATCACGGCCGGCACGGTCAGCCCGATGGGCCAGTGCCGGTTGGCATCGAGGATCGCCGCGACGCCGCCCAGCAAACCGAGCAGCGAACCCACCGACAGATCGATTTCGCCGGCAATGATGATGAACACCATGCCGCACGCCAGCATGCCGCTCACGGCCATCTGTCGCAGCAGATTGGAAAGGTTGCGCGGCGTGGCGAACGCGCCGTGGGTCAGTACCGCGAAGAAGACCCAAATCACCGCCACCGCAAGGAGCAGCGCAAGAATCTTGTAGCGCGCGAACAGTTGCCTGACGCGCTCGGTGCCCGGCAGCGAGTGTTCGTCCGTCGTTCCGGCACGGCTTGGGGAAATCGTTTCGGGAGTCATGCGGCATTGGCCTCGTTCTGTTGCGCCTGGCGGCCGGCAGGCTGAATCGCGGCCGTCAGGATCTGCTCTTGCGTGAGCCCGTCGTTGACAAAATCGCCGCGCACTTCGCCTTCGCCGATCACGAGCACGCGGTCGCTCAAACCAAGTACTTCGGGCAGCTCCGACGAGACGACGATGATCGCCATACCCGTTTTCGCGAGCTCGAAGATGAGTTTGTAGATTTCGTACTTCGCGCCGACGTCGACCCCACGCGTCGGTTCGTCGAGAATCAGCACCTTGGGATGCGTCAGCAGCATGCGCGTGAGGACCGCCTTTTGCTGATTGCCGCCCGAGAGGTTCGCAATCGGCAGCATCGGATGCGCGGCGCGCACCGAAAGACGCTTCATCTCCGTGCGGATCGTATCGAGTTCGGCCGCGGCGTCGAGCGCGCCGTGCCGGGTGAAGCGCTGCAATACCGACAGCGTGATGTTGTGGCCGACGCCCAGTAGCGGCACGATGCCGTGCCGCTTGCGATCTTCGGGCACCATCGCAATGCCCGCGCGAATCGCGTCGGCTGGGCTTCGAATCGACAACGGCTGCCCGTTCAGCAGCACGTGTGCGGTGCTCGTTCCGGCATAGGCGCCAAAAACGGCCTGCATCAGTTCCGTGCGACCCGAACCGACGAGGCCCGCAACGCCTAGAATCTCGCCGCGCCGCACGTTGAACGACACGTCGTCGACTCGCTTGCGCCGCGGGTTCGTGACATCGAGACAGGTGACGTTACGCGCTTCGAAAACCGTCTCGCCGATCTCGTGCGGCTCGCGCGGAAAAAGATTCGTGATCTCGCGGCCGACCATCATCGCGATGATTTGCTCGGTCGTCAGGCCGCGCATGGGCTGCGTCGCGATATGGCGTCCGTCGCGGATCACGGTGACCGTGTCGCAAACCGCCTCGACCTCGTCGAGCTTGTGCGAAATGTAGACGCACGCCACCCCGCGCCGCTTCAGATCGCGCACGATATCGAGCAGGATCCGCGTTTCCGTCGCGGTGAGCGATGAGGACGGCTCGTCGAGAATCAGGAGCCGCGCCTTTTTGTTCAGCGCCTTGGCGATCTCAATCAATTGCTGATGCCCGCCGCCATAGTTCATGACGGGCTGGGCGACGTTGATGCCGGCGATGCCGAGTCCGCGCAGCAATTCGTCCGCGCGCTGGTACATCGCCGCGTAGTTCATGCGAGCACCCGGCAGCGTGAGCTCGTTGCCGAGGAAGATGTTCTCGGCCACCGAGAGCTCGGGCACGAGCATCAATTCCTGATGAATGATGACGATGCCCGCGCGCTCGGTGTCGCGCACGCTCGCCGCCTTGAGCTCGGCGCCATCCCAGACGATCGATCCGTCCCAGGTGCCATGGGGATAGACACCCGACAACACTTTCATCAACGTCGATTTGCCGGCGCCGTTCTCGCCGCACAGACCGAGACACTCGCCGGGCGAAACGCGCAGGTCGATGCCGTCCAACGCCTTCACGCCCGAGAACGTCTTGACGATGCCTTTCATCGTCAGCAGAGCTTGCGTCATTCGATTCGTCCACGTCGATGCGCGCGCACCGCCACCGGCCGGGGCCAGGCAGCAGTGCCGCGCGAATGCCTTCGCGTCAATTGCTCGAAAGCTGCGTCTGCGTATAGAAGCCGTCCTTGACGACGATGTCGACGTTTTTCTTGGTGAGCAGGATCGGCTGCAACAGTATCGTGTCGACCTTCTTCTTGCCGTTGTCGTACTGAGCGTTGAAGGCGGGTTTCTGGCCCTTGGCCAATTGCACGGCGAGCTTCGCCGCCTCGCTCGCGATTTGCCGGATCGGCTTGTAGACCGTCATCGTCTGCGTGCCGGCCATCACGCGCTTGACCGCCGCCAGATCGGCATCCTGGCCCGAGACCGGAACCTTGCCCGCCAAGTGCTGCGCCGCCAGCGCCTGGATCGCGCCGCCCGCCGTACCGTCGTTCGAGGCGACGATCGCGTCGATCTTGTTGCTGTTGGCCGTCAACGCGTCTTCGACGATGCGCAGCGCATTCGATGCGCTCCATTCGGGCACCCACTGTTGACCGACGACCTTGATATCGCCTCGATCGATCGCCGGCTTGAGCACTTTCAATTGCCCTTCACGCAGCATCTTTGCGTTGTTGTCCGTCGGCGCGCCGCCGAGCAGGAAGTAGTTGCCCTTCGGCTGAGCGTCGAAGACACCTTGCGCCTGCAGTTCGCCGACCTTTTCGTTATCGAAGGAGATATAGGCGTCGACATCGGCATCGAGAATCAGCCGGTCGTACGAGATCACCTTGATGCCAGCCTTCTTCGCTTCGGCGACGACGTTGCCGAGCGTCTTCGAATTGAACGGCACGATGACGATCACATCGACGCCGCGCGAAATGAGGTTTTCGATCTGGGCATTCTGGCGGGCCTCGCTCGCATCGGCCGACTGCACGGAGACCGTCGCGCCGAGCTTCTTCGCGGCTTCGACGAAATAGTCGCGATCGCGCGACCAGCGCTCGACGCGTAGATCGTCGATGCAAAAACCGATTTCGGGGCGATCCTTGCTCGCATGCGCGAGCGGGGCGGCCGCCGACAGACCGGCGACGATCGCCGTGCATATCAGCGAACTCAAGAACGAACGACGCTTTGCGGATTGCATGTCTCACTCCTTTTTATATTGGGCTTGACGCCGCGGCAGACGAAAAGCGCTCGGGTGGCGGCAACCTCGTCTGTCGGGCGGGCTTCGACGCGCCGGCGTGCACAGCATGCCGCCCTCGAAGTGACGCCATACTGCCGCGCGGCCCGGGCCGCGACAATTACGAAATTGCGCATCCGCCATAACGTTTCTTGCGGGTGCCGGGCACACGTCTTACGCGTAACGGCTTTCGCGCCTAAAATCGCGGAGCAGCGAGACAAGAAACGATACCGGAGACGAGCATGCACGAGACACCGCGCCCCCGCGGGCGAACGCCGCGATGACGAAGCCGTCCGTGCCGCCCAAGGCGCACCGAATCGCCCTGCTCTTCAACGCCAACAAGGTCTACGATCGCGAGATCATCACCGGCGTCGGCAATTATTTGCTGTCCACGCGCATCGGGTGGAACGTCTTTCTCGAAGAGGATTTCCGCTGCAGGCTGACGGGCATCGAGCGCTTCGACGGCGACGGCATCATTGCGGATTTCGACGATCCGGCCGTCAGCGAAGCGCTCGAAGGCTCGCCGCTGCCCGTCGTGGCGGTGGGTTCGTCCTACGAGAACCCGTCGGACTATCCGTCCGATGTCCCATATATTGCGACGGACAACGTCAAGCTGGTCTCGCTCGCCTATACGCATCTGATTGGCGCGGGCTTGCAGCATTTCGCGCTGTACAGCCTGCCGCCCACGCCGAATCACCGCTGGGCCCATCAGCGTGAGCTCGCGTTCGCACGCCTGCGCCGCGCCGACGGCCGAACGCCCGAGGATATCGAAGGCGAAATCTATCGCGGTCTCAGCACGAGCGCGCCCACGTGGGACCAGGCGATCGAGCAGCTCACGGGCTGGCTGCACGCGCTGCCGAAGCCTGTTGGCATCATCGCCGTGACCGACGCACGAGCGCGGCACCTGCTCCAGGCGTGCCTGATGTCGGGTATTCCCGTACCCGAGGACGTCGCCATCATCGGCATCGACAACGATCCGCTCGCGCGCACGCTCACGCGCATTCCGCTGTCGTCGGTCATTCAAGGCACCGAAGAAATGGGGCGTACGGCCGCCCATCTGCTGCATCAAATGCTGCATGGGGCCCGCTTCGGGGCGCGCCGCATCCTCGTGCCGCCCGTCGGCATCAATGTGCTCGAATCGACGAAGCATCGCCCCATCGCCAGCCCGTATGTCGCGCGTGCCCGTCATTTCATCCGGCAATACGCCTGCCAGGGCATCCGCACCGAGCAGGTCGCGGATTACGTGGGCGTCTCGCGCTCGTCCCTCGAAGAGCATTTTCGCCGCGAGCTGAGCTGCACGATCCACCAGGAAATCCTGCGGCAGAAACTCGATGCCGCGAAAGCGCTGCTGGCGCGGCGCGACATGGCAACGGCGGAGGTCGCCATTCGCTGCGGGTTTACTTCGCTACAGTACATGCACGCAGTCTTTCGTCGCGAGCTCGGCTGCACGCCGCGCGAATTCCAGGAGCGCGCGAGCGCACCGGCGACGGGGTGAATTGGCGCCGCCCCTTTGCTCTTTTCCTCTCTTCACCGGCTCTTCACTTCACGATACGTCATGATCAACACCGCAATACCGTGTTCCGAACCGTGGGGCATGCTGCCCGGCTCGCAACCTGTGCGTCTGTTCACGCTGCGCAACGCCCAGGGCATGAAAGTCGCCATCAGCGACCTCGGCGCGACGCTCGTGTCGTGGCTCGCCCCCGATCGCGCGGGACGCCTGGGCGATGTCGTGCTCGGCCACGACACCCCCGCCGAATACCTTGCCTCCACGGCTTACATGGGTGCGACCGTCGGGCGATGGGCGAACCGCATCGCCGGCGCGCGGTTCGTGCTGAACGGCGTCGAGTACACGCTCGATCGCAACGAAGGACCGAATCTGCTACACGGTGGCAATGCCGGCTTTCATCGCGCGCTGTGGGACGCCGAGGAAGACGACGGCGGGCTCGTCATGCGACTTCACTCGGAGGAAGGCGAAGCGGGCTTTCCGGGGAACGTGGATGTCACGGTGCGCTACTCGCTCGACGACGACGGCGAGCTCAGCATCGAATACGGGGCCCGCAGCGACGCACCGACGCCGATCAACCTGACGAACCATGCGTACTTCAATCTGACGGGCGAACCGGGCACCGATATTCGCGGCCATGTCGTATCGCTCGAATCGGACCGCTTTTTCGAGGTCGATGGGGCGCTGATTCCATGCAGCGAGTCGCTCGTTGCCGGCAACGCATTCGATTTTCGACAAAGCGCGCCGATCGGTGCGCGGCTCGACTGGCCCCACGCGCAGCTGACGCTCGCGGGCGGCTTCGATCACTGCTACGTACTGCCCGGCACGGCGCTGGAAGGGCGGCCCGTGCGTGAGGTCGCGCGCGTGTACGACCCCACGAGCGGCCGCGAGCTGACGGTCTCGACCGATCAGCGCGGCTTGCAGTTTTATACGGGCAATTTCCTCGATGACGAGCCGGGGCGCAACGGCAGCCGGTACGCACGGCACGCCGGGTTTTGCCTCGAGGCCGGCGCCTTTCCGAACGAGATCAACCGGCTCGAACGCGATCATTTGATCGTGCGGCCCGACAAGCCGTATCGTCAGGTGACGAAGTACCGGCTCGCCGTGGCGGCGAACGCTTGAGGCCGGCCTGCGCGCTCGACGCGATCCATCAGTACCCGTAGAACTCTTCGCTGTGGATCGCGTCGTCGGAAATGCCGATGTCGCTCAGTGTCTGGTAGACATCGCTTACCATGGCCGGCGGCCCCGCCAGGTAATAAAGGGGCTCGTTGACATGGCCCATCACCTGCCGCAGCAACGCCTCGTCGATCCGGCCGATATGGCCGTTCCAATGGATATTCGATTTTCCGGGTTGGGTCATCGTCGCAACGAGCCGGAAGTTCGAATTGGCGCGCTCGAGCTGTGTCAGCTCGGAAATGAAGGGGGCATCCTCGGGGCGGCGGTTGCAATAGACGAGCATGAGGAGCTGCGGAGCTTGATCGTGAGCCGCCTGGCGGAGCATGCTCATGAACGGCGTGATGCCAATGCCGCCCGCGATGAGAACGGCCGAGCGCTTTGCATCCTTTTGCACGAGTGAACCGAACGGCCCGTCGAGCCGGACCTTGGCGCCCAGCGGCAACCGCTTCAATGCCTGCTTGAACGGGCTGTCGCGCATGCGTGTGGCGATCGCCAGCCCGTCCTCGGATGGCGCGGTCACGATCGAAAACGTGTGCCGCGCACCGCGCGCCGCCTCGATTTCGCTCTCGACGAGCACGAGATCCATCGCCTGGCCGGCCTTGAACTGGAACCCGTCCGGGCGTTCGAACCCAAACAGCATCGTGTCCATCGCCACGATATCGCGTACTTTCAGCGTCGTATCGTAAGTGCTCATGGGCGTGCCTCCGGCTCCGTAGCTTTCCCGCATCATCCTGCAATGCGAACGATCCGTCCAGTAGCCGGCTGCGGCGGCTCGAGCGGACTGAAACGCATCGTCCCCTAGTCCGCCTCGTCGTCCCAGCGTGAATCGCGCACCTGTACGATGCCCGAATCGATGCGTACGTCGAACGTCGGCACGTCTTCATAAGCCGGCGGACTCATCGCTTTGCCCGTCCGGATGCAAAAGCGCGCTCCATGACGAGGGCATACGACGACATCGCCCTGTACCTCGCCTCCCGTCAGCACGCCTCCATCATGGGTGCACTTGTCCTCGATCGCGTAGCAGGTGCCATCCACATTGAAGACCGCGATCTGCACCCCATCCACATCGGTCGTTTTCGACGAACCGGGCGGCAAATCTTCGACGGGTGCAACATCGATCCAGCCGGACATCAGAGCATCCCCAATTGCAGCCGTGCGGCCTCCGACATCCGATCCCGGTCCCACGGCGGATCCCAGACGAGCTCGACGGTCGCGTTGTTGACGCCGGCCACCGAAAGCACCGCATCCTCTACGATCGAGGGAAATGTCTGCGCCACCGGGCAGCCGGGCGCGGTCAACGTCATGCGAATCGCGATCCGCCCCGCGGCCTCGTCGACATCGAGCGCATAAATGAGACCGAGATCGTAGATGTTGACGGGAATCTCGGGATCGTAGACGGTCCTCAACGCCTCGACGACGCGCTCCTTGAGTTCACCCTCGCTCGACTGGTCGATCCGGTCGCTTCGTTTTAGCCAATCCATCGCAGTCATCGCATCGTCCTCATTCCGTCGATACCGTCTCGCCCGCATCGTTCAACGCAGCACGCAACGTGTGCCACGCCAGCGTCGCGCATTTGATGCGCGCAGGGAATTCACGCACGCCAGCCAGCGTCGCCAGCTTGCCCAGCGCTTCGCGCTCGTCGGCCGATGGCTCGCGTTGCTCGGTCACCATCGCGTGAAACCGTTCGAACAGCGCCTGCACTTGCATCTCGCTTTTGCCGACGAGCGCCTCCGTCATCATCGATGCCGATGCGGTCGCAATCGCACATCCCGAGCCTTCGAAGCGCACGGACTTCACGATGCCGTCCTCGACGAGCAGATAGAGCGAAATCCGATCGCCGCACAGCGGGTTATAGCCCACGGCCTTGTGATTGGCATCCGCCAGCGCCCCGCGGTTGCGCGGGTGCCGGTAGTGATCGAAAATCACCTCCTGGTAGAGCTCGCGCAGATCGCTCATCGGCCGAATACCTCCTGCACCTTCGCCAGCCCGCGCAGCAACGCGTCGACGTCGGCACGCGTGTTGTACAGCCCGAACGATGCCCTCACCGTCGCCGGCACCCCGAAGCGCTGCATGACGGGCATCGCGCAATGGTGCCCGGCTCGCACGGCAACACCCTCGTGATCGAGAATCGTGCCGACATCGTGCGCATGGACCTCGTCATGAACGAACGAGAGCACGCCGGCCTTCTCGCGCGCGGTACCGATCAGGCGTATATGCGGGAGCGCCCCGATGGCCTGCGTCGCATAAGCGAGCAGCGCCGCTTCGTGCGCCCCGATGGCATCGATGCCGATCGCATCGACATAATCGAGCGCTGCCGCGAGCCCGATCGCCCCAGCAATGTCCGGCGTGCCCGCTTCGAACTTCCATGGAATCGCGTTGTATTCGGTTTGCTCGAACGTGACGGAGCGAATCATGTCGCCCCCGCCCTGCCACGGCGGCATCGCCTCGAGATGGCGCGCCTTCGCATAGAGCACGCCGATACCGGTCGGGCCATATACCTTATGTCCGGAGAACGCGTAAAAATCGCAATCGAGCGCCTGCACATCGACGCGCAGATGTGCGATGGCCTGCGCGCCGTCGATCAGCACCGGCACCCCGCGCCGGTGCGCAAGCTCGATGAGTTGCTTCACCGGATTGATCGTCCCGAGCGCGTTCGAAACATGCGCGAACGCTGCGAGCCGCGTACGCTCGCCGAGCATGCGTTCGCAGGCGGCCATATCGAGCGTACCGCTGTCGTCGATCGGCACCACTTTGAGCTGGGCGCCCGTTTGGGCGCACACGAGTTGCCACGGCACGATGTTCGAGTGATGCTCCATCGCGCTCACGAGGATCTCGTCGCCGGGCTGCAGGCGAGGACGTACGCCACTTTGCGCAACGAGGTTGATCGCCTCGGTCGTGCCGCGCACGAAGACGATCTCCTCGGTGCGCGCCGCGTTGACGAAGCGCGCGATCCGCGCACGTGCGCCCTCGTACGCATCGGTCGCACGCTGCGAGAGTTCGTGCACGCCACGATGAACGTTCGCGTTCGAGTGCAGGTAGTAAGCCCGTTGCGCCTCGATGACCGAAGCCGGTTTTTGCGTCGTCGCCCCGTTATCGAGGTAGACGAGCGGCTTGCCATGCACGCGTTCGTCGAGAATCGGGAAATCGCTGCGCCACCGCGCATGGGCCGAGTCGTCGAAAAAAGCGAGCGGTTCGATGGGCTTCATGCGAGCTCCCGCTGTATCCGTTCGCCGTCGGGCATGCGTGCCAGCAGCATCTTCGCGAGCCGGCACCGCACGTTTTCGTCGCTGACGCGATCGACGATATCGCGCGCGAACGCCCAGATCAGCGTCGCGCGTGCTTGCGGCTCATCGATGCCGCGCGCGCGCAGATAAAAGAGTTGCGCCTCGTCGAGCTTGCCGACGGTGGCACCGTGCGTACACTTGACATCGTCCGCATAGATTTCGAGCTGCGGTTTGGTGTCGATCTCGGCGTCGCGTGACAGCAGCAGATTGCGGTTGGACTGGTGCGCGTCCGTCTTCTGCGCATCCTGATGCACGACGACGCGGCCGTTGAACACGCCGTGCGCCGCGCCGTCGAGCACACCGCGGTAGAACTCGCGGCTCGTGCAACGCGCGGACTCGTGATCGATGCAGGTGTGATGATCGACGTGTTGCCGCGCGAGCGCGAAGTAGAGCCCGTTGAGCGTGCAATCGGCGTCGGTGCCCATCAGACGTGTATCGATCTCAACCCTCGACAGGGCGGCACCGAGTGCGAACGAATGCGATACAACATGGCTTGCACGCTCCTGGTCCAGCGCGAGGCGGCCGATATGGTAGGCGCGGCGCGCGTCCTGCTGAATCCGGCAATGCTCGACGTCGGCCCCCTCCTTGACGACGATGCGCGTCACCGTGTTCGTCAGATAGCTGTCGTCGGCCACGCCGACGAACTGCTCGATGACGGTACAGCGTGTGCCGCGGCCCGCTATCACGACATTGAACGGATGGATGGCGAGGCCGGCTTCCTCGGCGACGAACAGCATCTGGATCGGCGCGTCGAGCCGGCAATCGGGCGGCAACACGAGCACATAACCATCGCTGAGGAAAGCGGTGTTCAACGCCTCGAAACCGTCGTGCGGTGTGTGATGGGCAAGGAGCGCCTCGAGCTGCTCGGGAATCTCCCGCAGCGCGCGCGTCAGGCTGCCGATGAATACGCCCTCTGGCAGACCGCTCGTTCGCGAGAGCCTTGGGGCATGCCGACCGTTGACGAACACGAGCCGATGCACCGACTTGTCCAGTATGAGATCGTCGACGATTGCCGATACGTCGACATCGCCGCGCGGCGACGCAAAATGCCATTCGCGCGCACCGATCGACGCAACGTTCGTATATTTCCAGTCTTCCTGCCGCGTAGTCGGAAACCGCAGCTTGTCGAACCGTTCGAACGCGCTGCGTCGTGCGCCGCGCAGCCAGGGCAGCTCCGCACCCGGCAGCGTCCTCGCGAGCGTGCGAAACGCGTGATGATAACGATCGACCGTTAAATCGCTCATAGCCGGCCCTCCTCGCCTCGACTGCCTGCTTCGTCGGCAAGCCAACCATACCCCTTGCGCTCGAGCTCGAGCGCCAATTCCCGCCCGCCCGACTTGACGATGCGCCCATGAGCCAGGACATGCACGTAGTCCGGCGCGACATAATCGAGCAGCCGTTGATAGTGCGTGACGAGCACAAATGCGCGTTCGGCGCTTCGCAGCGCATTCACGCCGCCCGCCACGATCTGCAGTGCATCGATATCGAGACCGGAATCGGTCTCGTCGAGAATCGCGAGACGCGGCTCGAGCACCGCCATCTGCAGAATCTCGTTGCGCTTTTTCTCGCCACCCGAGAAACCCTCGTTGACGGCCCGGTAAAGCAGGCCCTCGTCCATCCGCATCAGCGCCATTTTCGCTTTGACGAGTTGCAGGAAATCGATCGCGTCGAGTTCGGGCTCGCCGCGGTGCCTGCGCTGCGCGTTCAAAGCCGCTTTCATCAGATAGACGTTGCTGACGCCGGGAATTTCCACCGGGTACTGGAACGCCAGAAATATCCCTTCGCGCGCACGCTCTTCGGGCGCCAGCGCCAGCAGATCGCGCTCGGCGTAGCGGACCGATCCGCCCGTCACCGTGTAGCCGTCGCGGCCGGCGAGCACGTGTGCGAGCGTGCTCTTGCCCGAGCCGTTCGGACCCATGATGGCGTGCACCTCGCCCGCCCCGACATGCAGATCGATACCGCGCAAAATGGGCTTGCCGTTTACTTCGACATGGAGGTCATCGATATGGAGCATGGTTCTGGTTCCTGTTGCGCCGCTTCAACCGACGCTGCCTTCAAGGCTCACGCCGAGCAGCTTCTGCGCCTCGACCGCGAACTCCATCGGCAGCTCCTTGAATACTTCCTTGCAAAATCCGTTGACGATCATCGAAACCGCGTCTTCTTCGGACAGGCCGCGCTGCCGGCAATAGAAGAGCTGGTCCTCGCCGATACGGGAAGTCGAGGCTTCATGCTCGACGTGCGCGCTCGGATTCTTCACCTCGATATACGGGAACGTGTGCGCGCTGCAACGATCGCCGAGCAGCAATGAATCGCATTGCGTGTAATTGCGCGCCCCGTGCGCGTCGCGGCCGACTTTCACGAGACCGCGGTAGGCGTTCTTGCCATGCCCGGCCGAGATGCCCTTCGACACGATCGTGCTGCGCGTGTTGCGGCCCAGGTGGATCATCTTCGTGCCCGTATCGGCTTGCTGACGATGATTGGTCAGTGCGACCGAATAGAATTCGCCGACGGAATCGTCGCCGCGCAAGATCACGCTCGGGTATTTCCAGGTGATGGCCGAGCCCGTCTCCACCTGCGTCCACGAGATTTTCGCGCCGGCTTCGCGGCAATCCCCCCGCTTCGTGACGAAGTTGTAGATGCCCCCGCGCCCCTGAGCATCGCCCGGATACCAGTTTTGCACCGTCGAATAGCGAATTTGCGCGCCTTCCAGCGCCACGAGCTCGACCACCGCCGCGTGCAGCTGGTTCTCGTCGCGCATCGGCGCCGTGCAACCTTCGAGGTAGCTCACGTATGCCCCTTTGTCCGCGATGATGAGCGTGCGCTCGAATTGCCCCGTGTTGCGCGCATTGATGCGAAAGTAGGTCGAGAGCTCCATCGGGCAGCGTACGCCCGGCGGGATATAGCAGAACGATCCATCGCTGAACACCGCGGAGTTCAGTGCGGCATAGAAGTTGTCGGTATGCGGCACGACCGAGCCCAGATACTGGCGCACCAGATCGGGGTGCTCCCGAACCGCTTCGGAGAACGAACAAAACACGATGCCGAGCTTGCCGAGTTGCTCGCGAAACGTCGTTGCCACGGAGACGCTGTCGAACACGGCGTCCACCGCGACACCCGCCAGCAATTCGCGCTCCTCGAGCGGAACACCGAGCTTCTCGTAAGTGCGCAGCAACTCGGGATCGACTTCGTCGAGACTCTTCGGGCCATCCTTTTGTGCGAACGGCGCCGAATAGTAGGCAATGTCCTGATAATCGATCGGCGGGTGACGAACCGTGGCCCAGGCGGGCTCCGTCATCGTCAGCCAATGGCGATAGGCGGCAAGCCGCCATTCGAGCATGAATGCCGGTTCGTCCTTCTTCGCCGAGATGAGCCGGATCACGTCCTCGGACAGGCCGCGCGGCAGCGTATCGGCCAGCACGTCGCTCACGAATCCGTGGCGGTATTCGCGATTGATCAGACGATCGAGGCTGGATGGCGTTGAACTCATATGCGTTTCTCCCGGTCAGCTCCGGCGCGCGGCGGCGCGTACGAGCGGTACGGCTTCGCGTGCGCGAATCGCGCTGATGTCGACATCGCTGAGCACCGGCCCTGCCAAATCGGCCAGCGAGACCTGCCTCAGTGCTTCGAAGACGACACGATTGACCTTTTGCCAGTTCGCCCGCGCGCTACAGATCGATTCCTGCTGGCACACGCCCGGCGCCAGGCTGCATTCGGTCATGCCGAACGGCCCGTCGACGGCGGCGATGATGTCCGCGAGCGAGACGAGCGCGGCGGAGCGTTTCAACCGGTAGCCGCCGCTGACGCCGCGCAGCGAGGCCGTCAGCCCACCGCGCACGAGCATCTTCATGACCTTGGAGACCGTGGGCACGGGAATGCCGGTGACGCTGGCGAGGTTGCCGGCGCTTTGCACAGCCTCCGGCTCCCGGGCCATCGCGACGAGGATGACCGTGCCGTAATCGGCCAGCTTGCTCATACGCAGCATTGCATCGTTCTCCTAATCAGGACCGGAACAGTACTGATTCAGGCCCCACGATCCCAACCCAGGACGACGACGGTATCAGTGGGCGCCCGTATGCACTGGCGCACGTTCCGGACGCGCGCTGAAACCGACTGGAATCATTGTAGACCCGCCGCCAAAACCCTGTCGCAGTCAAGGTCGTCCGTCACTGCGCGGGCGAAGCGCATCACGCGTCGGCGTCGGCCCGCCCGGATTCAGTCGACGCAAGCCCCGCGCCACCCGATTGCAGTTGCTCGGCGCGATCCAACAGTTGCCGAACCGACGGGTCGCTCAGTTTTTTCAAGCGCTCCCCGATGTCTGCCTGACGGTTCCGCTGTTGATCGTCTTGCCACATTTCGTTCAACCCCACTACGAGGTCGTAGATGGCGTCTCTGGCCTGCATGTCTTCGATGTGGGGATAACACGCGGTAAACCTCGACGAGATCGACTGGCTGCGATGCCATCGCTCCATCTTTTCGTAAGATAGGTGCGTCTGGTCCCGAGGAGCCAGCCCCGCAAAAAATCGATGCCGCAGCAATTCGATCGACGAAGGCCTGCTTTCAGGCGGCTGCTGAATCATACGGCGAGTGACGTCGAGGATTTCGTCCCTGTCCGTCGATGGCAGATACTGCAGATCGTCGAAAAACGGGAAGTCGTCGACGGTCAAGCTCTCGGCGGAGAAGCCACTTATCCCGGTGGGCGTTGTGCCGCTTTTGACGAAATAGGCGAGCAACTGTCCGACACCGTAGATGTCGCTCTTGTGATCGGCGACCGACGTCGAGATATCGGTGTACCCAGGCGTGCCCGGCGGACGCCTTTGTCCTACCTCACGACCATTGCCCATATCGATCAGCTTGAACATCTTCTCATCCGCGTCATACATGACGTTGTTCGGAGAAATGTCCGAATGGGTCACCCCTTGCTGCTCGCATAGTGCAATCGCGATGAGGATATCGGCGATCGCCTGCTTCACGAGGTCCAGATAGTCTCGTTCGTCGATCACGACCGCTTCGAGCGCCGCTCGCGATTTTTTGACGACGCCTCCGATATTTTCGCCATTTATCTTTTCGCACAGAATTCCGAATTCATCGTCGATGCGAACCAGGTCGTAGACCTGCATGACGTGAGCGGTCTTCGTCAGCGCCGCCGTGATCTGAAATTCATCGATTATCTGCTGCTTTTTCCTCTGAATCGCCCCTTCCCTTGCCGCCGGGTCGTTCATTTCGTCGCCATGTAACGCCGCATACAGATCGACCGGCACGGGGTTCTCGGGATCCGGGCGGAGCAGTGCCTTGAAAACGAACTCTCGGCCAAGATTTTTGCCGTTCCTTATCAGATTTTCCGCAAGCGTCACCGCATAGGCAGTGCCAAACCTGCCCCTGCCGAGCGGCTCTTTGAGGGGCTGCGCAGCCCGCGTTCGCGGGGACTCAGCCAGCCTCACCTCGCGGAATCCCGAACTGGTTTGCGCGACGCCCGGCTTCATCGCGGCAATGGCCGAGGCCAAGGTCGATTTGATCGGCAGTTCATTGAGCCGTGCCACCAGGCTCGGACTCAGCGTATCGAAGAGCATTTGATCGCTGCTGCCCTGGCGCGAGTACTTGCGTGCCGCTCTGAGAAGTTGATCGGGCGTGGCGGTTCGCGACGGGTCTCCCGGCATACGTGGCTTGCCAGGACGCCGGGCCGCGTCCATGAACGACGCCCATTTTCTGTACGGCGACGACACGGGCCGCGCCGTTGAAGCAGCCCCTGGAGACAGGCCGGTGCGCGGGGATTTCGGACTGGGCAGGTCGGGGCGCCGCTGCCGTTTCACCGCCGCCGGCCCCGGCAGGTCATCGTCTTTCTCGAGCGGCCGCTTGAGATCGCTTCGATTCGATCGCGGCGACGATGCGCCCTCGTCGGCCGAGCGCGCCTTGAACTGCGCCAAAGCCGCATTCGACGACGGCGATCGCTGCCGCCGCGGCGACACCTCGGACGCGAGCGCTTCCGGATCCGCCGGCTCGATCGCAGCGATATCGAGTTGTCTGAGATTGATTTTCATGGGAGCCGCCGACCAAGACAGGGTATGCCGAAGCGCGATACGATCCGGAAAACGCACGCTGTCGCAGGCTAGCGAATCGAACCGGACTCGAGCGTTCCCGTCGCCGAAAATGACGCGCAGCGAACGAAACGACGAGCCCCAACCCGACCGGATAAAAACGTCTTAGCAAGGATGCGGAAAAACATGAAACTCGCCACGTGGAACGTGAATTCCCTCAAGGTGCGCCAGCAGCATGTCATCGATTGGCTCGAGCTCAGTCAAGCCGATGTGCTGTGCCTGCAGGAACTGAAAATGCCCGACGAAAAGTTCCCGCATGCCGAGCTTGCCGCAAAGGGCTATCGGAGCTGGTGCGCGGGGCAAAAGACCTATAACGGCGTCGGTATCCTCGTGCGGGATGGCGTCGAAGTCGACGAGACCGATATCGTGCGCAACATCCCGGGCTTTGCCGACGAACAGCAGCGCCTGATCGCCGCCACGGTGAATGGCCTGCGCATCGTCTCGGCATACTTTCCGAACGGCCAGGCTCCGGCCACCGAAAAATTCGCCTACAAGCTACGCTGGCTCGAAGCGCTCGCCGAATGGCTCCGCGGCGAAATGACACGCTACCCGTCGCTCGCGCTGCTGGGCGACTACAACATCGCGCCCGAAGACCGCGACGTGCATGACCCGAAAGCTTGGGAGGGGCAAAATCTGGTCTCGCCGGAAGAACGTGCGGCATTCGTCAAATTGACCGGTCTCGGACTGGTCGACGTTTTTCGCCGATTCGAACAGCCGGAGAAAACGTTCACCTGGTGGGATTACCGCATGCTCGCGTTCAGGCGGAATGCCGGCCTGCGGATCGATCACATCCTGTTATCGCCGCCGCTCGCCGAACGCTGCACCCATTGCGAAGTCGATAAAACGCCGCGCAAATGGGATCAACCGTCCGATCATGCGCCGGTGATCGCAAATATCGGCTGAACCGACGTTATTCTGAGCGCGCTTCTCACATCAACCCATAGGAAAAGCCGCTATATGAAGTTTGGAACAACCGCCGTCTTTGGATTGCTGCCTCTTTGCGTCGCCACGGTCGCTTGCGCGGCGCCCTCGATCGATTTCGTCAACCAGGAGGGCGCCGCGAGGACCTATCGATCCGTTCAATGCATCGCCACGCATAGCGGCGGACAAAGCACCACCACGCAAGGGCAGGAGCAAAGCGGCGCTTCGGTCATCACTTTGCAAAGCCTGCTTGCCGGCCCAAGCGGCCAATACAAGGTCCAATGTACGGCCGTGCACGCCGATAGCGGCGATCAGTACACCACGGAATTCGAGGCAGTCAAATTCGCCGAGGGAGACCTGGGGACGAAGGCCCCTGAATATGACGCCAATCGCTCCGGATACGGCACGAAGATTCCTGTCGCCCGAACGCTTACCGCTTGTTACGACAAAAACAACCGTGTGCTCGAGCAACCGTGCGTAGATGCGTATTACGGCACAAAACCGCACTATTTGAAATCATTGGCCGGTCTTGCCGATGTGCAATTCAAATACGATGAATATGCTTCCAACGTTGGCGTGTTTCTCGAAGCCAATCCGCGTTATGGCAATCGCTGAGAGCACCCGCGCTCAGGCAGCGTAGCACGGGGCCACGCACCGCGAGGCACTTCGCTGTACCTCGCACGGTCCCGTGTACACCCCTTCGCACCTCACGATTCGAGACGCAGCTCCTGGATCTTGCGTGTAATCGTGTTGCGCCCGATACCGAGCCGTTCGGCCGCCTCGACCTTGCGTCCCCGCGTGAAGTCGAGCGCTTCGCGTATCACCGCGGCTTCGAAACGGCGAGCCAGTTCGTCCATCACGTCGGGCGCATTTTCCCGCAGCATGCGCGCCACTTCGGTACGCAAACCGCTTTCCCATACGCCCACCGGCGAGCCGGTCGGCACGGTGCCCAGCACGGCGGGTGTCGGCGCCGTCATCGACGCGCCGTTGGCCTCTGCCTCGAGCGGCATGTTGCCCGCAACAGCCGAGGCGCCGGCTATCGCCGTGCCCGCGACGATCTCGCTGGCGGCATGCGCAGGCTGTTGCAGCGGCACGAGGTCGGGCGGCAAGTCCTTGATCTCGATGGTCTGCGCGGGCGCCATCACCGTGAGCCAATTCGCGAGGTTCTCGAGCTGACGAACGTTGCCCGGGAACGGCAACGAGGCAAGATAGGCAACGGTGGCCTCGGATACGCGCTTCGGCTCGACCCCGAGATCGCGCGCGCTCTTTTGCAGGAAGTGCCGTGTGAGCAGCGGGATATCCTCCTTGCGTTCGCGTAGCGGCGGCAAACGCAAGCGAATGACGTTGAGCCGGTGATAGAGATCTTCGCGAAAGAGGCCTTGGCGCACGCGCGCATCGAGGTTCTGGTGCGTCGCCGCGATCACGCGCACATTCGCGCGCAGCGGACTGTGGCCGCCGACGCGATAGAACTGCCCATCCGACAGCACGCGCAGCAGCCGCGTTTGGAGATCGAACGGCATGTCGCCGATTTCGTCGAGAAAGAGCGTGCCGTTCTCTGCCTGCTCGAAACGACCTTGCCGCATCGCCTGCGCGCCCGTGAACGCACCGCGCTCGTGGCCGAACAGTTCGGACTCCAGAAGATCTTTCGGAATCGCCGCGGTGTTCAGCGCGATGAACGGGCCGCCCGCACGGGGGCTATGCCGGTGCAATGCGCGCGCGACGAGCTCCTTGCCGGTGCCCGATTCGCCCGTGATGAGCACCGTCGCGGACGAATGCGAAAGGCGCCCGATCGCACGGAACATGTCCTGCATCGCCGGTGCCTGACCGAGCATCTCGGGCGCGTCGGCAAGCGACGGATCGGCCGCATGGGCACCGCGCAAGCTCTCGTCGACGGCACGGTGAATGAGCTCGACGGCGCGATCGATATCGAACGGTTTCGCGAGGTATTCGAATGCGCCGCCCTGAAACGCGGCCACGGCGCTGTCGAGGTCCGAGTACGCCGTCATGATGATGACGGGGAGCTCGGGCAGCCGCTGGCGGATCGACTGCAAGAGATCGAGGCCCGACGAACCGGGCATCCGGATGTCCGAGACGAGCACTTGCGGTGTCTCGTGCTCGAGCGCGGCCAGCGCTTCGCGCACGTTGGGGAAGCTGCGCGTGGCCAGGTTCTCGCGCGCGAGCGCCTTTTCGAGCACCCAGCGAATCGATTGGTCGTCGTCTACTATCCAGATCGGCTTCATGGAAGGTCGTTGGTCAATTATCTAGCGGCAATAGAATCTGAAACTCGGTGTGGCCCGGCCGGCTTTCCACTTCGATCATCCCGTCGTGCTGTTGCACGAAAGTCTGCGCAAGCGTGAGGCCGAGCCCGCTGCCCCCCTCGCGTCCGGAGACGAGCGGATAGAAAATGCGCTCGCGGATGTCGTGCGGGATGCCCGGGCCGTTGTCGATGACACGCAAGTCCAATGCCAGTTTATGAAGGCGCTTGGCGATCGTGACATTGCGCGCCACGCGGGTGCGCAACGCGATGCGCGCATCGCCCTCGCTGATGCGTTCGCGCAGCGCCTGGGCCGCATTGCGCACGATGTTGAGCAGCGCCTGAATCAGTTGCTCCTTGTCGCCGCGCAGCTCGGGCACGCTCACGTCGTAATCGCGCTCGATCGTGAGGCCGCGCGGAAACTCCGCCAGGATGACCGCGCGCACGCGTTCGCAGACTTCATGGATATTCACGTCGCCCACGATATGCGGATGCCGATGCGGCTCGAGCAGGCGGTCGACGAGCGTTTGCAACCGATCGGATTCCTTGACGATCACCTGCGTGTACTCACGCAGCTCGTGCCGCTCCCGCGCGTCGAGCTCCAATTCGAGCAATTGCGCCGCGCCGCGAATACCGCCAAGCGGGTTCTTGATTTCATGCGCGAGGTTACGGATCAACTGCTTGTTGGCGGTCGCCAGATCGTGAATGCGTTCCTCGCGATCGGTCCGCAAGTGCCGCTCGTTCTGGAACAGCTCGAGCAACACGTAGTCCGGCGCGCTTTCGAGAAAACCCACCACCATGTGCACTTGCAGCGTTTCACGGCCCGGACGCTCGAATTCCGCGTCGAGATGCGTCGCATGGAATCGTTGTTCCGCGATCGCCGCGATCGTCTCGACGAGCACATCACCGTTCGCAAAGATGTCGGGCCACGACATCTGCATCAATTGACGCCGCGATAAATCGAGCAGCGACTCGGCGGACGGGTTCGCGAATGCGACGCGCAGCGTGCGCTTTTCGAGCACGAGCACGACCGTCGGCAACGCCTCGAGACCCGGCAACAGACCGGATGCGCCAAGCGCGGCATCGTCTGTCAAAGGCTCGCTCTGCCCTTTGCTGGTCTTGATCAGATTTTTTAGCGCCATCGTGAAAGCACGGTCACCCTGGGCCGACCCGGCAGGAAGCCGCAGCAAGCGCCGAAGCGCTCACTGCGGCCGACACACAAAAAAGGGACGGCGGCGCCGTCCCTCGAGACCGATCGCAAGCATGTTCTGCGCAACGGCCACGGAGGTGGGCGCTGCGCATCGCAATGCTTAGAGCGAGTAGTACATTTCGAACTCGATCGGATGCGTCGTCATGCGGTAGCGTTGCAGTTCGCCTTCCTTGAGCTCCAGATACGCGTCGAGCATCCCGTCCGTGAACACGCCACCGCGCGTGAGGAACTCGCGATCCTTGTCGAGCGCCTCGAGCGCCTGATCGAGACCGGCACAGACGGTCGGGATCTTCGCGTCTTCTTCCGGCGGCAGATCGTAGAGATTCTTGTCCGCGGCTTCGCCCGGATGGATCTTGTTCTGCACGCCGTCGAGGCCCGCCATCATCAGCGCCGAGAACGCGAAGTACGGATTGGCCATCGGGTCCGGGAAGCGCGTCTCGATACGGCGGCCCTTCGGATTCGACACGTGCGGAATACGGATCGAGGCCGAGCGGTTGCGCGCCGAGTAGGCGAGCTTCACCGGTGCTTCGAAGTGCGGCACGAGGCGCTTGTACGAGTTCGTCGTCGGGTTCGTGATCGCGTTCAGCGCGCGAGCATGCTTGATGATGCCGCCGATGTAGAACAGCGCGAACTCAGAGAGGCCCGCATAACCGTTACCGGCGAACAGGTTCTGGCCGTCCTTCCAGATCGACTGGTGAACGTGCATGCCCGAACCGTTGTCGCCGACGACCGGCTTCGGCATGAACGTCGCCGTCTTGCCGTACGTATGCGCGACGTTGTGGACGATGTACTTGAGCTGCTGCGTCCAGTCGGCGCGCTGCACGAGCGTCGCGAACTTGGTGCCGATCTCGTTTTGGCCCTGGCCGGCCACTTCATGGTGGTGCACTTCGACGGGAATGCCGATCTGCTCGAGCAGCAGACACATTTCCGAGCGCATGTCCTGGAACGAATCCACCGGAGCGACCGGGAAATAGCCGCCCTTCGTGCCCGGACGGTGACCGGTGTTGCCGCCTTCGAATTCCCTGCCCGACGACCACGGCGCTTCTTCCGAGCCGATCTTCACGAAGCAGCCCGACATATCCGTGTTCCACTGCACCGAATCGAAAATGAAGAACTCGGGTTCCGGTCCGAAGAAGGCGGTGTCGCCCAGGCCAGTGCTCTTCAGGTAGGCTTCGGCGCGCTTGGCGAGCGAGCGCGGATCGCGCTCGTAACCCTTGCCGTCCGCAGGCTCGACGACATCGCACGTCAACACGAGCGTCGGCTCTTCGTAGAACGGGTCGATGAAAGCGGTGTTGGGGTCCGGCACGAGCAACATGTCCGATGCTTCGATGCCCTTCCAGCCCGCGATCGAGGAACCATCGAACGCATGGCCGCTTTCGAACTTGTCGCCGTCGAACGCCGACAGCGGAACGGAGACGTGCTGCTCCTTGCCGCGCGTGTCGGTGAAGCGAAAGTCGACGAACTTGACGTCCTCGTCCTTGACGAGCTGCATGACGTCGGCCACGGTTTTACTCATATCCTCTTCTCCATTTGATAGGTTCGGCGGTTCTTCACTGCGCGAGAGCCCCGGCGAACGACTTCGTACGCCGGATACCACCGCGCAAGCGGTCGCCGCCCGTTAGAGCATCTTTCGTGCCAGGCATGCTCGTTTTCCCGCACGACTCAATGGGTCCCTCGTGCCGACGCCAAGTGCCGCGCCCTGCATTGGAACGCTGCGCTGCACCGTGACGTGCCTTGTCGCCGTGCGGGTCGGCAAGAAGGCACCTTTTCGGTGCGCGATTCGAACGCAGCGCGCCGGAGCGCTCTAATTCGGTGCACTCAGTGGGATTATGCACCCCGTTGGGGCACCCCCTTATCGGGACGCCCCAACCTGTTCGTGCTCGCACGCAAGCTCACCGCGCTAAAATGCTTTTTTGCCACGAGGAGACCGGCTTCATGAGTACGCTCGAACAGATCCTGGCGCAAGCGGACAAACGCCGCGCCGAACATCAACTGCCCTACGCCGGCGCTTTCACGCCGGCCGAGGCTTTCGAGTTTCTCCAGCTCAAGCCTGAGGCCCGGCTCGTCGATGTCCGCACGCGCGCCGAACTCGATTGGGTCGGCCGCCCGGTCGTCGGCGACGGCCAGTATATCCACATCGAATGGACGCGCTACCCCGGCGGCGTGCCGAACACGGAGTTCATCGAACAACTACGCAGCGTAGTCTCGGCCGATACGCACCTCATCTTTTTGTGCCGCAGCGCCGCGCGCTCGAAGCTGGCCGCCGTCGCAGCCGAAAAGGCGGGATTCGGCAAAGCGTTCGACCTGCTGGAAGGTTTCGAAGGTGCGAAGGACGGCAACGGTCATCGCAAGACGGTCGACGGCTGGTGCCACAGCGGGTTGCCCTGGCTCGGCGCCTGAGCTTGCGCCCACGCGAACGCAGGTCCTGCGTCGTGGCGCTCTCGGGCGAGCGCTATCGCGTCTGCCCGGCTTCGGGTTCGACGACATCGCCGCCCAGCAGGTGCACCCCTTCGCGCAACTTGACGAAGGCCGCGGCGACGGCTTCCGGTTCGCCCTTCACACCGAGATCGATGTGCCGCCGGGCATAGACGCCGCCACGCTCCGCGTCGCCCACGCTCGGCAGGCTGAATACGCGAACACCCGGAAAATCCGCTTCGATTTTCTCCATCAACGGCGTCAGCGTCGACTCCATGAGCTCGAACACGAGCAGCGATCGCTCGGCATGCGCGACTCGATGGTGCATCTGCGCGTACTTCGTATCGAGTACCCATTCGATCATCGGCCACGCCATCACGGGGAAACCGGGAACGAAATGGTGATCTCCGATCGAGAACCCCGGAATCTTGTTGTAGCCGTTCGGAATAATCGAGGCGCCGCGCGGAAAGACGCCCATATTGAGGCGATGACGATTTTCGGGGGAATCGAGATCGAGCGGGGGCGCGCCGGCCGGGTGCATGTCGCGGATTCGCTGGCGGATCAGTTCGGCCGCCTCCGGGTGCAACTCGAGCGGAACACCGAGCGCGTTGGCCGCGCAAAGCCGGGTATGGTCGTCCGGCGTCGCGCCAATGCCTCCCGTCGAAAAGACGATGTCGCCCGAGGCGAAACTGCGCTCGAGCGTGGCCGTGATCCGTGCGGGGTCGTCGCCGACGTACTCGGCCCAGGCGAGCGCCAGGCCCCGCGCGTTCAATAGCTCGATGACCTTCGGCAGATGCTTGTCGGTACGCCGACCCGACAGGATTTCATCGCCGATGATGATGACGCCAAATGCCATGACCGCCTCACGAAGATGAGAGATCGCTCATCGTCGTTCATGATCGTGACGGCTGCAAGCCCTCTTCTTCGCGCATCGCCTGCAATGCCTCCAGGCAGTAGTGACCGAACCAGAGCGCGGAGAACACGAGGATGAACGCGTACATCCAGATCGTGACGGCTGCAATGACGGGAAAGAGCACGACGAGCCAGAGCGACCAGGCCCAGAGCAACGTCGGCAGCGTCCCCATGAGGCCGCTCGCAATGCCGATCGCAAGCAGCGGCACACGGTGGCGCCGCATCAACGCGAGCCGCTCGGCGCGGCTCGCGTGCAGCGCCAGCGCGTCGTATGTCATCACGCGATAGGTGAGCCAGCCCCATAACAGCGTCGGAATCAGCGCGAAGAGCGGCGAAATCAGGGCAAAAAGCGGTGGAATCAGCAGCAGCGGCGCAAGCAGAACGAAAAGCGGCAGCGTGAGGAGAATGAGCAGCAGGCAAACGAGCGTCGTCGCAATGCCGTACGCGAGGCTGCCGTACCAGGTTCCGCCGTGCCGCGCCTCCAGCGTCGGGAACCGGCGGGCCGACAGGTGCCGCACCACCATCGGCATCGACAGCGTGGCGATCAGCAGCAATACGGTGGAAACGATGACCGGAATCGAGAACGCGACGACGATGAGCGGCGCAATCACCGCATGCAGGTTGGTCAAGCCCACCCAGTCGAACGCGCGGTAAAGCGCCATCCCCAACGTCGAGCCGGCAAGCCAGCCGCGCGCGGTGCCGACGAGGTCCTGCCAGGTGAACCAGAAGAACAGCCCCCATCCCGCCGAGGCGATCACGAACGGCAAGAACGTGAGCCACAGCACGCGCGGGTGCAGCACGCCCGCGAGCGCCCGGCCGAATGCACGCATGAGCTCGTTCATCGGCATGCGCCTTCAGGCGGCCGGCGCACTGCCTCGGCGCGCGCCGCGGCCGAACCCGAGCCGCCGCGCGATACGCGCGAACGCAAGCCAGTGCTGCGAGAAAAAGCCATCGCCATACGATTCGCCCTCGATTTCCTGACGGATCCCCGTCGGCTCGACGGACCGAACCCACGAGGCAGTGCCGAAGAGCATATCCCACCAGGGGAAGAGCACGCCGAAGTTGCAGCCGTAGGCGGTGCCCTCGTGTCCGTAGCCGACCGCGTGATGGCGACGATGGAACGCCGGGCTGACGAGTACCCGTTCGACCAGACGCCCGAAGCCGAGCCGCGCGTTCGTGTGCTGCACGCTTTGCAGAAAGTTCGTCACGGCCGTGAGCACCACGAACTGCGTCGGCGCCACCCCGATCGCCAGCGCGATGGCAGCGAAGAACGAAGCCTGAGCGATCCCGTCGAGCAAATGGTTGCGATCGTCCGACCAGAGCGACAACTGGCGCTGACTATGGTGAACCGCATGCAGCTCCCACCAGATGCCGAAGCGATGCTGCCAGCGGTGATACCAGTAGCCGGCGAAATCCAGTACGACGAGGTAGATGAGGAATGCCACGATCGGCTGCGACGTGACGCCGGGCCACAGGTGATCGAGGTCCATGTTGGCGATGCCGCGATAGCGCAGCCAGACCTGCAAGTCGGCAAAGAACGGCTGGAAACCTAGGAAGAACAGCAGATTGAAGAGGCCAAGCTTGGAGATGGCCGTATAGAGGACGTCGACGCGCACGGCCCGGCGGTTTTCCCATCGTTCGACCGGACGCAGCGCCTCGAGGGGGCGCAGCAGCAGATAGGCTGCACCGATCGTCAGCAAGCCGACGATCACCGGATAGAGCGCATCGTAGGAATCTTCGTCGTAGTCCATCCAGCCGAACCGGAACAGGAGCGGCTGGACCACGTGGACATAGGCCCAGGTCTGCAGCGCCGAAACGACGCCGTCGAGCGAAGCGATGACCGAATGCAGCATGGCGGCGCGCGCGGCCCCTGGCTTACGCGCCGTTCGCGGCCGTTACCGGGGCGCGATCGTAGAAATAGATCCCATGCGGCGAGCGGCCGACGGCAATCGTCTGCACGAGCTTTTTCGTGGTCATGTCGATGATGCCGACGTGCTTCGCAAAGCGGAACGTCACCCAGAGGTAGCGTTTGTCCGCGGTGAGTTCCATGTCGTCGGGGCCAGGCAGCAGGCCCGTGATATCGCCGACGTTCGTCAGCGTCTGTTCATCGAGGATGCTGATCGTATTCGCAACGCGGTTGCTGACGAGCACATGGCGGCCGTCGTCGAGCGAGCGGAAGTTGTGCGCGCCGTTACCTGTCCTGATCCGCTTGACTACGGACCGCGTGCGCCAGTCGACGACTGCCACGTCGTCCTCGCCCGTCATGCCGACGAGCAGATACTTGTCGCCCGGCGTCATCCAGAGCCCCGCCGGAGTCTTACCCACGGGCATTTTCCAGAGCACTGTCTGCGTCGGCAGATCGATCGCCGCGAGTTCGCCCGACACCTGCAGCGTCACGAACACGGTCCGGCTGTCGTTGGAAAACGCCATATGGCTCGGCATCGTCGCAAGCGGCAGGCGCCGCACGAGCTTCAGGCCGTTGGTAGGCGCGTCGTAGCTGTAGATGTCGAGCCGGTCCAGACGCAGCCCCGTCGTGACGAACCACTTGCGATCGGGCGAAAAACCGAGCTGATACGGGTCCTCGATGCCGGGCACGCGCCCTTGGGGCTTGCCCGTCTTCGGATCGACGAAGATCAGATCGTTCGAGACCGAATTCGCGACGATCAACGTTTTATTGTCGGGCGTCGCCATCAGGTGATGAGGTTCCTTGCCCGTCGGCACGGTACCGACGACCTGATGCGTCGCCTCGTCGATCAGCGAAAGCGTCGCCTCGGCCGAATTCAGAACGATGACGTTGTTGGCATAGGCAGGCAACGAGACGGCGGCGGCGCTTGCCGCCAGCAGCGCGAGCGCCGCGGTGCCGATCAGGCCCCGCGCGCGGAAGGAAATAATCTTGGGCATGAGAACTCGTTCGAATGGCCAACGCCCCTTTAAACGGCTTGGCGCGGGCCGAGGTTGACGGCCTCGGAATAAATACTGCTTTTTCCGTTTGCGCGCCCTAATCGGGTTATCGGCACCGTCGAAGTTTTCTCGATCATCTTTGCAGCGATTCCCACACCTTATGGAGCCGCTTCGTCGAAACGGGCATCGGCGTGCGCAGCTCCTGCGCGAAGAGCGAAATGCGCAGCTCCTCGAGCAACCAGCGGAACTCGGCGAGCCGTGCGTCCGGTACACCGCCGCGGGCCTGCCGCGCGCGCTGGTATTGCTGCGCGAGCGGCTGCAGCTCCGCGAATTGCCGTGCGTCGCGGGCCGGATCGGCCTTCAGCTTGTCGATGCGCAGCGCAATGCCCTTCAAGTAGCGGGGGAAATGCGCAAGCTGGGCATACGGCGTGTCGACGATGAACCGCTTGCCGATCAGCATCTGCAGTTGCTGCTGCATATCCGCATAGGCGGCCGCGTGCGGCTTGGCCTGCACGAGCTTTTTCGTCACGGCCGCGTATTCGGCGAGGATTTGTCCGACGAGTCGCGCGATTTCCTGCGCGAGCAACGAAAGCCGGCTCTTGCCCTCGTCGCGGCGCGCGTGGAACGTCGCGTCGTCGTCGGGTAGCGGATCTTGCAGGCACGCGCGGTCGAGCGCCGTGTCGATCAGCTGATCGCGCAGCTCCTCTTGCGTACCGAGCGGCATGAACTGCAGCGCCATTTCGCGCAAGCCGGGCAGGTTTTTCTCCAGATATTTGATCGGCTCGCGCAATTGCAACGCGAAAAGCCGCCGCAGACCGGCCCGGTGCGCACGCGCCGCCTCGTCGGGCGAATCGAAGACTTCGATGTCGCAATGGGTCGTGCGATCGACGAGCGCCGGATAGCCGAACAACGTCTGGCCGCCGCGGCGAATCTCCAGCAATTCCGGCAATTTGCCGAAGTTCCAGGTCGTCAGCTTCTCGTACAGCGCCGTCGCCTCGCCGCCCGCGCCGGCCGACGCACTGCGGGAGGACTCGGCCGCCGCGGTTTCACGCGGCGCCTGTCGCGCCCCGGCAGGTCCGCGCGCGCCGGCCTCGGCATCCGGGCGCGCTTGCCCGATGCCGGCAGCGCCGTCGAGCGACGCACCGACGGCCAGCTTCTGGAACTGCCGCTGCGCCTCGCCGCCGAGCTCGGCACGCAACTGGGCCAGATTGCGGCCCATCGCGAGCTGCCGCCCGTGCTCGTCGATGACCTTGAAGTTCATGAAGAGGTGGGCCGGCAGCGTTTCGAGCTTGAAGTCGGTCGGTTTCATCGAGACCTGCGTCGTCTCGCGCACGTCGGCGATCAGCGCCTCGACGAGACCACCTGCGCCGCGAGGCGACTCGCCCGCGCCGACGCCAGCCCCCTTCGAGGAGTGCAATGGGGGCACGCCAAAGCGTCCGGCGTGACGTTCGACGAATCCCGCTGCGTACTCCGGCAGCGGCACGCAATGCCGGCGCAGCTTCTGCGGCAGCGATTTGAGCAGCAACTGGACCTTTTCCTTCAGCATGCCCGGCACGAGCCATTCGGCGCGCAGCGCGTCGACCTGATTGAGCGCAAAAAGCGGCACGGCGAGCGTCACGCCGTCGCGCGGCGAGCCCGGCTCGAAATGATAGGCGAGCGCCATGTCGACACCCGCCATCGCCGCACGCTTCGGAAACAGATCGGTCGTAATGCCCGCCGCCTCGTGACGCATGAGGTCGTCGCGCGACAGATAGAGCAAGCGGAGTTTGTCCTCCGGCTGGCCGCTGCGTTTCACTTCATTGCGGTACCAGCGCTCGAATGCGGCCCCGGTGTAGATGCCTTTGGGCAGCGCCTGATCGTAAAACGCGAAGATCAGTTCGTCGTCGACCAGCACGTCCTGCCGGCGCGACTTGTGCTCGAGTTGCTCGATGTCGGCAAGCAGCTTGCGGTTATGGGCGAAAAACCCGAGCTTGGTATCGAACTCGCCCTCGACGAGCGCACCGCGAATGAAAAGCTCTCTCGCGCGCGCCGGAGCCTGCGAGCCGAACGCGACGCGCCGCCGATGGTAGACAGGCAGCCCGAAGAGCACGGCGCGCTCGAATGCCGCCACCTGGGCCGCACGCTTTTCCCAATGCGGCTCCGAGAGCGATTTCCTGAGGAGGTGCGACGCGACCTTCTCGATCCATTCCGGCTCGATTTTCGCGAGACAGCGCGCATAGAGGCGGCTCGTCTCGACCAGCTCGGCCGCCATCACCCAGCGCCCCGCCTTCTTGGCCAGCGTCGAGCCGGGCCAGAGAAAGAACTTGATCCCGCGAGCGCCGAGATAGTACGGCTCGTCGTCGGCTTTGAGGCCGAGATTGCCGATGAGGCCGGTCATCAGGGCCAGATGAATCTGCTCGAAGGTCGCTTCGCTTTCGTTGATCCGCCAGCCGTGCTCACGCACCACGGTGAGCAGTTGAGAATGAACATCGCGCCATTCGCGCAGCCGCAGATGCGAAAGAAAGCGCTCGCGGCACGCATCGACCAGTTGCCGGTTCGATTTCTTGTGCGCCACTGCTTCGCCGAACCAACGCCAGATCTTGAGCCATTGCAGGAATTCCGATCGCTCGTCGGCGAAGGCACGGTGCGCCTGATCGGCCTGCTCCTGCGCCTCGGCCGGCCGCTCACGCGGGTCCTGAACCGAAAGCGCGCTCGCAATGACGAGCACCTCGGCGAGCGCATCCTGATCGCGCGCGGCGAGGATCATGCGCCCCACGCGGGGATCGAGCGGCAGCTTCGCCAGCTCGCGCCCGAGCGGCGTCAGTTCATTGTCGTCGTCGACGGCGCCCAGCTCGGCCAGCAATTGGTAGCCGTCGGCAATGGCGCGGCCCGGCGGCGGCTCGATGAACGGAAACGTCTCGATGGCGGTGAGGTGCAGCGCCTTCATCCGCAAAATCACCGCCGCCAGCGACGAGCGCAGGATTTCCGGCTCGGTGAACCGCGCGCGCGCCTGAAAATCGGCTTCGTCGTAAAGCCGGATGCAGATGCCGTCCGCCACCCGGCCGCAACGCCCGGCCCGTTGATTGGCCGCGGCCTGCGACACCGGCTCGACCTGCAACTGCTCCACCTTGTTGCGGTACGAGTAACGTTTCACGCGCGCGAGCCCCGTATCGACGACATAGCGAATGCCCGGCACCGTCAGCGAGGTTTCGGCGACGTTCGTTGCGAGCACGATCCTCCGGGCATTCGACGATTTGAACACGCGCGCCTGCTCGGCCGCGGAGAGCCGCGCGAAGAGCGGCAGAATTTCCGTGTGCGGCGGGTGGTGCTTGCGCAGCGCCTCGGCGGTGTCGCGAATCTCGCGTTCGCCCGGCAGAAAGACGAGCACGTCGCCCGGGCCTTCGCGGCACAGGTCGTCGACGGCATCGACGATGGCGTCGATGAGATCGCGCTCGGCTTCGCGCGCACCCTTCGCGCGTTCGCGCGGGGACGGTGTGGCTGCCGTGCCCTGCGCCGTCTTGATCGCCGCGCTGCGCTCGCGCGGGTCTTCGACGGGCTGGTAGCGGATCTCGACCGGGTAAAGCCGCCCGCTCACTTCGATGACGGGTGCAGGCTTCGACTCAGTACCGAAATGACGCGCGAAGCGCTCGGCATCGATCGTGGCCGACGTGACGATCAGCTTCAGATCGGGCCGCTTCGGCAGAATCTCCTTCAGATAGCCGAGCAGAAAATCGATGTTCAGGCTGCGTTCGTGCGCCTCGTCGATGATGAGCGTGTCGTAGGCGCGCAACAGCGGATCGGTCTGCGTCTCGGCGAGCAGAATGCCATCGGTCATGAGCTTGACCGATGCGCCCGGCGCCAGATTGTCGGTGAAACGCACCTTGTAGCCGACCACCTCGCCGAACGGCGTGCCGAGTTCCTCGGCGATGCGCCGCCCCGTGGCCGACGCAGCGATCCGGCGCGGCTGCGTATGACCGATGAGCCCGCTGCCGCCCGCGCCGCGCCCGCGCCCGAGCGAGAGGCAGATCTTCGGCAGTTGCGTGGTCTTGCCCGAGCCCGTTTCGCCCGAGACGATCACGACCTGATTGTCGCGGATCGCACGCGCGATCTCCTCGCGGCGACCGGTGACCGGCAGCGCGGCGGGAAATTCGAAGGGCGGAATCGGGTTCGGCGGCACGCGCGCGTGGCGCGAGCCGTGGGCGCGACCCTGGCGCGGCGGTCCGCTCTCATCGGCGGCCGGACTATTGGGTACGTTCGACATGGGGGCGCATTATAATCCCGGCATGAACGCACAATCCGACCTCGTCCCCATCCCGGAACCCGTCGCGACTCGCCCCGTCGCGGCCGACCCCGTTTCCCAACACGCCCAGTTCGTCGACTGGATGCGATCGGTCGCGCCGTACATCCACGCGTTTCGAAACAAGACGTTCGTCGTGGGCTTCGGCGGCGAGGTCGTTCATCAAGGACTCCTGAACGCGCTCGTGTCGGACATCGCGCTCTTGCAGGCGATGGGTATCCAGATCGTGCTCGTGCATGGGTCCCGCCCGCAGGTCGAGGAACAGATGAACCTGCACGGCGTGCAATCGGAGTTCTCGCACGGTATGCGCATCACCGATGCGCGCGCGCTCGAATCGGCCAAGGAAGCGGCGGGCGAAGTGCGGCTCGATATCGAAGCCGCGATCAGCCAGGGCCTGCCCAACACGCCCATGGCACATGCGCACATCAGCGTGGTGTCAGGCAATTTCGTGACGGCCCGGCCCGTCGGCATTCTCGATGGCGTCGATTTCGCTCACACGGGCGTCGTGCGCAAGATCGATGCCGAATCGATCCGCCATTCGCTCGCGAGCCGCAAGCTCGTGCTGCTGTCGCCGCTCGGTTTCTCGCCCACCGGCGAAGCGTTCAACCTCTCGATGGAAGACGTCGCCTCCGCGGCGGCCATCGCGCTGCGTGCCGACAAGATCATCTTCCTGACCGAAACGCCCGGCATCATGAACGAAGCCGGCGATCTCGTGCGCGAGCTTTCGCTCGACGACGCCTACCGTCTGCACGAAAGCGGCGAAGTGAAAGGCGACGCGGGCTTTTACCTGAAGCATGCGGTGCGCGCCTGCCGCGGCGGCGTCCCGCGCGCGCATATCATCCCTTACTCGCTCGACGGCAGCTTGCTGCTCGAACTGTTCCTGCACGACGGCGTGGGCACGATGATCTCGTACGAGAACCTCGAAAGCCTGCGCGAAGCCACGCCCGACGACGTGGGCGGCATCCTGACGCTGATCGAGCCGCTCGAATCGGACGGCACGCTCGTCAAACGCGGCCGGCACCAGATCGAACGCGACATCGACCACTTCTCGGTCATCGAGCACGATGGGGTGCTGTTCGGCTGCGCGGCGCTCTATCCGTACCCGCAGGAGCGCATCGGCGAAATGGCGTGCCTCACCGTCGCCCCGGACGCCCAGGGCTCCGGTGACGGCGAGCGCCTCTTGAAACGCGTCGAGCAACGCGCGAGGGCGCGCGGCTTGACGCGCATCTTCGTGCTGACGACCCGCACCGAACACTGGTTCCTCAAGCGCGGCTTCGTGAAAGTCAGTGTCGACGACCTACCCGAAGACCGCAGGCGCCTCTACAACTGGCAGCGCAAGTCGCTCGTGCTGATGAAGCATCTTTGAGCGCGACGCGCACCGTACATCGCGCTCGCGCGGCGCGTCCTTATTCGATTTTCTGGAGAAACCCACAATGACACGCATGGTTCAATGCGCGAAGCTCGGCAAGGAAGCCGAGGGCCTCGATTTCCCCCGCTGCCCGGCGAATTGGGCAAGCGCATCTATGAAAGCGTCTCCAAGGAGGCGTGGCAGGCCTGGCTCAAGCATCAGACGATGCTGATCAACGAAAACCGGCTCAATATGGCCGATCCGCGTGCGCGTCAGTATCTGATGAAGCAAACGGAGAAGTTCTTCTTCGGCGACGGTGCCGATCAGGCAACCGGATACGTTCCGCCGACCGAAGGCTGAGCGGCGAGCGCATACTGCTTGCCCGCGAACGACGAGGCCGGCCGCATCAGCGCGCCGGCTTTTTTATCGTGGGTCAGACGAGCGTATGGAGTTCAGCGCGTGCGCGCCCGCCTTCGATCAAGAGGACGCCCGCCGATACGGGCAGCTTGAAGCGGCGCGGCCCGGCGCTCCCCGGGTTCACGAACAGCACGCCCTCGCGAAGCGCGAGCGCGGGCTGATGCGAATGCCCCGTCACGACGACATCGATACGTGAGCCGGCCTCGCTCAACCGCAAATCGGCGATGTCGTGCACGACGTGAATCGCCACCCCTTCGATCACGAGCGTCGTCCACAACGGCAGCCGCTCGGCCCACGCGCCCTTGTCGTTGTTGCCCCGAACGGCAGTGACCGGAGCGATCGCAGACAAAGTGTCGAGCACTTCAGGCTTGCAGATATCTCCGGCATGCACGATGGCCTGCACACCGGACAACCACGCGAGCGCTTCCGGGCGCACAAGATTGTGCGTATCGGAAATGAGGCCGATCCGTACCGCGTTTGCCATGCCTGTCATGGCCACGATCGGAACCACGGGTTTCAGGCAGCCAGGCCGGCATGGCTGCGCGGCGGGAAAAGCAGCCCGCGCGAACGGGTCAGCGCCGCGCGCGCCCCGCGGGTGGCCACGACCGCTCCGACCTGCCCGAGATTGAAATCGTGCGATACGAGCAGTTCCATGAAAGCAACCATCGGCAAGACAACCGACGGGCTGTAAAGCTGACGTTCGATGAGGGCTTTCATGGTGGCTTTCCCCTTGCTTGGTGCGGCTCGACCCGCGACCTGCTATGACGACTTCGACATGAAGCCATTCTAGGCAGACCGCGAGGCGCGATAAATCCGCAAAATGGAAAGTCACTTGTCGGCCTTCGCGAACAATAGGAACACCAGGCCGATCAATCGAGCGGCGCAGCCGCGAACTCCGCCAGCGCTTCAGCACGCTCGGAGAAGGCGGCCAGCGCCGGGTGAAGCGCGGGATCGATCGCACCGGGCAGGATGTGTTGCGTGAAGCGCCAAGCCACCGCCACGGTGATATCGGCTTGCATCAGGCGCTCACCCGTGAGCCAGCCCGCACCGCCGGCCGAACCGACTTCGCGCTCGAGCAGCGCGTAGGCGGAGGACAGTTGGCCCGACACGCGGTCGACCCAAGGTTCGTGCTGCTTCTCCGCCGGCCGAAGGTTACGCTCATAGACGATCTGCACTGTCTTTTCGCCGGCGGCAAGCGCAAAACCGATCAGATGAAGCGCGCGCCGGCGTTGCGCCAGTTCCTGAGGCATCAGCCGGCGCTCCGGCGGCACCTTCTGATCGAGATAGTCGAGAATCAGGCTGGAATCGATGAGCAGCGTGCCGTCGTCGTCGATCAGCGTCGGCGCCTTGACGACGGGGTTGACCGCGGAAAACGCGTCGAAATGACGAAACACGGAGAGCGGACGGTGCTCGAAGCCGATATCGAGCACGGCCATCGAAACGGCCACACGGCGGACGAACGGCGAATCCAGCATGCCAATCAGTTGCATTGATGCCTCGCTTGGTCAGAGGGTGAAAACGCCACTCTATCAGCCGCCCGGTCGCCTCGTTATTCGCCTGAACAAAAAGCGCAAATGCGAACAAGGGCGCGACATGCGCGAACCGTAGGGTCTTCGCCCCAATGCCGGCTCCGAAGCCCATACTGACAATCATCGGCCGCCCTGAACCCGGGCGCCGCGCGCGCCTCGCCGGAGTGAGTCCGCCATGAAGATGCGATCCGTAGCAGCCTCGGTTTTGATGGGTGCCATCGTCTCCTGCGGCGTCGGCTGTGCCGAACAGGGCCGGCCCGACTACGCGTATACGACGACCGTGGCGATTCCCGACGGCAAGACCGTCGAATGCGCCGTCAACGAGCCGCTGGCCGGCCGGCGTGGGCCGGCCGCACCGCTCAGTACCAGCGAGGAGCGCCAGGCTGAGGTCCTGGCCATGCATCGTCTCTTCCTGGAGACGGGCCCCTGGTCCGATTACCCGACGCCGTACACTGCGCCCGACATCAAGTGCCGGGCCATACGTTGATGTTCAACCGGCACGCAGGATGCGCACCCCCTCTTCGACCGGCAACTCGTTGTCCGCGGCGAATCGCATCACGAACTCGAACGCCTCCGGGCAGATTTCGGCCAGCTCGCCCGACACGGTGAGACACCTGATGCCCTCATCGACAAACGGCACCGCAAGCCATGTCGATGCCGGATTCCTGCCCGGCCGCTTCTCTTTGACGAACAGCGCGATGACACCGGCAAGACGCTCGGCCCAGTCGCCGGGCCGAAACGTTTTCCCGCCGTGTGTGAGACCCACGATCAGATGGGTGCGATGACGGTGCGAAGGATGAACGTCGTGGGTCATTCGTGAGCGAGTGAATGGGCCGGCAGCATGCCAACCGGTGCGGGGCGCTCGCGCGTCGTGCTTGCGAGCGCGTCGGCGCGAAGCCGGAATACGGCCACCGTTTCATCGAGCAGGCGCGCCTGCTCCTCCAGCGATGCCGCAGCCGACGCGGCCTGTTCGACGAGCGCGGCGTTTTGTTGCGTCGAGCGGTCCATGTGCGATACGGCGCGCTCGATCTCTTCGATTCCCTGGGACTGGAAGTCCGATGCCGCACTAATCTCCGCGACGATCCCATTGACCTCGTGTGCAGCCTTGACGATGTCGCCCATCGTCGCGCGAGCGCGCTCGGCCAATTCGGTCCCGCCTTGCACCTTGGCGACCGACGCCGTCATCAGTGCACGGATTTCCTTGGCCGCGGCGGCGGACCGGCCAGCAAGCGCGCGAACCTCGCCGGCCACGACAGCGAATCCGCGTCCCTCTTCGCCAGCCCGCGCGGCTTCGACCGCCGCATTGAGCGCCAGTATGTTCGTCTGGAAAGCAATGCCTTCGATTGCTCCGATGATGTTGACGATATGATCCGAGTCGGCCGACATGTCCGCGATTGCATGAACGATCTCCCCTACCACCTCGCCGCCGCGCACGGCGGTCGCTGAGGCCGTTTGCGCCTGCACACTCGCCTGCCGGGCGTGCTGCGCGTTTTGCGCGACGGTTGTGGTGAGCTCTTTCAAGCTCGCCGCTGTCTCTTGGAGCGCTGCTGCTTGTTGTTCGGTGCGCGCGGACAAATCGGCATTGCCGCTCGCGATATCGTGCACACCGTGACGAATTTCGCCGGTGCCGTCGCGCACACGTGTGACGGTCGCCGCCAGGCTTGCCTGCATGCGCGCGAGCGCATCCAGCAGCCTGCCCATCTCCGCACCGCGCGACGTATCGATCGTCGAGGTCAGGTCGCCTGAAGCGATTCGCTCGAAGTGATCGATTACGGTGCCGATCGGCTTGACGATCGACGCGCTCAGGACTCGCCGAGCGAGCACTGCGAGAACGATAGAGGCGGCCCCGACGCAGGCAAAAAGCGCCAGCAAGCGGTGAAAGCGGTCCTGCGCCGCATCGAAATGCATCTGTTGCGCGCGCACCTGGAAATCCATGAGCCGCTGCGCCGCCTGTTTGTAGTCCGAGAAAATTGCTTCCGGTGCGTGCCGCTCGATGGTGCGGAAGGAGGCAAAATCATCCTGGTCGAGCGCTGCGATTTCCGGCGCGATGACCTGCTTGATCAGATTGGCGCGCGCGGTGCGCAACGCGTTCGCGAGCGAGGCTTCCGCATCGCCCGATACGGGCAGCGCGCTGTAAGCCTCGAGCGCGCGATCGCTGGCGGCCAGCGCCGCATGAATGTTCGCCAGCGTCGATTCTGTCGGCTTGCCTTGTGCAACGAGTGTCTCGTAGCTGCCTAGATCGACGCGCGCTTGCAAGAGGTTCGCGGAGGTCTCCGCGAGATGCGTCAGCGCCGCGGTCTCGGCACTATGCATCTTCTCGAGCGCCACATTGGCGGATCTGAGTCCGACAACCGATGCCGCGATCACGAGTATCAGGGCACCCGTGTAGCCGGCGACCGTCGCGCTCAGCGCGGCACGAACGTTAGTGACCCTAACCATGCTGTCTTCCCAAAAAAAAGGCGGCAAGCGATGAGGCTCGCCGCCGCCTTTAAATGGCTGCCCTCATCAGGCAGCACCGTCTTGGAGGAGGTAGGACAATCAGAAGCGGGTACGCACACCCGTGGTCAGCTCGAGCTGGTTCTTCGCGCCGAACGTGCTGCCGACCGTGTAGCCGCCGTGAAGCCGCATGTAGTCGCCCGCAAGGTACAGCTCGGTACGCTTGGACAGGTGATAGAACGTCGATGCGTAGAGCGTTTCCTTGAAGCCGTTGTGCAAGCCGGCCGTCGCATCGAACACGTGGGCCGTGTTGGCGTTCGGAATATCGCCGTCAGCGTTGTACGCGGCGTTGTGAACGCGCATCTGCTGATAACCGAGCTCATAGTCGAACGGTCCCTTCGGCGCAAGCTTGAACGACACCGTCCACGCGTTGTCCTGGCGCTGGCCCAGCGAGCCTTGATTGCCGAGATAACGGAAGTAGCCGGCGTTGATACGCGCGATACCGAACGTGTAGTTACCGCCCACCGACCACGTTTGATCGACGAAGCCCGTGTTGTTCACGTGGTTGTAGAAAGCCGACACGTTGAACGGGCCGCCGTTGTAACCGAGCGCTGCCTGATAGGTGCTGCCCGATGCGAACGACGTGGAGTTGCTGAACGCATAACCTGCGCTTGCGAAGATGCCGTTGCTGAACAACTTCTTCCACGCGAGACCGTTGTTGTAACGGGTACCCGTTGCGCCGGCAGCATAGAAAATCATCTGCTTGAAGTTGTTCGAGTTCGTCCAGCCGCCCTCTTCATAGCGCAGCTTGGCACTGCCGTACGGATCGCCGTAAATCGCCGAGGCGTCACGCGCGATCGTGTTCTGGAAGCCGGCAGTGAATTTACCGTACGTATCGTTCTCGATGCCAACCCACGCATCGCGATCGAAGATCTGGCCCGGATCTTCCATGTTCCCGTTGGCAACCACGAATTCGCTTTCGAGAGTGAAGATCAGCTTGGTGCCGCCGCCGAGATCTTCCGCGCCCCTCAAACCCCAGCGGCTGCCGCTGAACCACGGCTCGCCATCGGCGTTACCCATGCCGATCAAGTGATTGCCCTTCGCATCGGCATGCGTGATGTAAGTGGGGAAGCTCAAATCCATGAGCCCATACAGCTGCACGCTCGACTGCGCGTGCGCGCCGCTCGCCGCGGCCAATGCGCCGGCGGCAATTGCCAAGGTCCGATAGGTCCTTCTCAAGATCGTCTCCTCATTCACTGCGTTGAACTTCTGCTTGTTTGAACGGTGCCACTCCCATCTGAGCACCGAGCTTTCCGCCAAAACGGAATGGAGACAATCGTAGTGGTCCGAATCCTTCGCGCTGCTTTCGTGATCGCTTAGTAGTACTAAGTGCTTTCACTAGTTACGCAATGATGACTAGTTCATCATTGTGCTTCTTTCTCCTTGAGGATATAGCCAAGCCCGCGCAACGTCATGATTTGCGCCGTGGATGCGGAAAGATGCTTACGTAAGCGATGAATGTAGATGTCGATAGCATCGGCGCTCGCCTCATCCTCCAGACTGAACACGCTGTCCATCAGCGCGGCCTTCGTGACGGTCTTGCCCTGCTTGAGCATCAACGTTTCAAGAATCGCATGTTCGCGTCGCCGCAAGGCGAGCGGCGCGTCGTTGTGCGAGAACTCGCGCGTATCCGTGTTGTACTGCAAGTCGCCGCACACGAGCGAGCCCGATTTGCCGCTCGTCTGACGGCGGATCAGCGCTTTGATGCGCGCAACGAGCTCGCGCGCGTCGAACGGCTTGACGACGTAATCGTCCGCACCGATGCTGAAGCAATCGACCTTGTCGTCGATCGAACCATGGGCCGTCAGCATCAAGACCGGCGCGTTATCGCCGCGTCTGCGCAATCGTGCGAGCACTTCCTTGCCGCTCATGCGCGGCAAACGCATATCGAGCAGCACGACATCGTAGCTTTGGGTACTGAGCACGGCATCGGCCGATTCGCCGTCGCTCGCGCAATCGACGGCGAAATTCTCGGCTCGCAGCAAATTGACGATCCAGTGCGCCAGTTCGGCGTTGTCCTCGACCAGAAGCAGTTTCATTGCGTCATTCCTTCACGGCTTGCAGCCGGCAGACGAACGGTGGCCGTGAGGCCGACGCGCCCAGGGCCCGGTGCGACGGACGCCGCGCCGCCATGCGAGCGCGCGATGCCCTGCACGATCGCGAGCCCGAGACCGGTCCCGTCGACATCGGTCGCGCCGCGATAAAAACGCTCGAACACGTGTGCGCGTATCTCCGCGGGAATGCCCGGCCCGTTGTCCACCACTTCCAGCAGCACCTCGTCCCCCTCGCGCCTGCAAATCACCGTCACGTGCCCCCCTTCCTGTGTATAACGAATCGCATTGTCGACGAGGTTCGCAACGAGCGCGGCCAGCAATTGCTCGATACCCATCACGGCGATGTCATCGGCGAGATCGGCCCCAAGGTCGATATTACGCCGCTGCGCCGCCATGATGAGCTCCTCGAGCACGGAGAAAACCACACGTGCCATATCGACGCGCACAAGCGTGGCGGCGGCTCGCGTCGACTCGGCCTGCGCCAGCAGCAACAGCTGATTCGTGATTTCGATCATCTTGAGGCTCGTGCGCCTCACGCCATGCAGCACATCGACGAGCACGGGATCGCCGGCGTTGTGCTGGCAGGCGTATTGGACCTGCGTGTCGAGCAGCGTCAGCGGCGTGCGCAATTGATGCGCGGCATCGGCGATGAATTGCCGCTGCGTCGTCGTATGCAGTTTCAGGCGCGCGATACATTGATTGATCGCGTCGACGATGGGACGCAGTTCGGACGGCAAATGGTGGAAGCGAATCGGTTCCAGCTCCATGGCGTCGCGATCGGCAACGTTTTCGCTGAGCTTCATGAGCGGCCGCAACTCGCTCGTGAGGCCGATCACGACAAGTACCGCGGCCAGCGCGAGCATCAAACCCTGCCGCAGGACCTGCGGGTGCCAGAGCTGCGAGAGCATCGCCTCGCGCGAAGCTTGCGTCTTGGCCACGATCACGGTGACTGGCGTGACGGAGCCCGAGTCATAGACTTGCCGCTGGAATGCGACGGCGCGCAGGTTTTGTCCGTCGAGCACCGTGTCGTAAAACACGGGAAAGGTCGCCAGGTGCCCGGGCAGCGCGAGATCGATCGACCCGCCGAGCAGCTTGTCCTCGCCCGCGACGACCTTGTAGAAGACCTGGTCGCGGTAAGGCGATTCGAACATTTCGAGCGCCGCGGGCGGGATATTCGCGATCAGCGCCCCGTCGCGCCACTCGATGTTTTCGCCTATGGTGCGCGCGGACGCGAGCAGCACACTGTCCTGCACGAGATCGGCCGTCTGCCGCGACGCGTCGTGCGCCATCAAGCCCGTGACGAAGACGAACGTGCCGAGCGGCAGAAAAACCCACAGCAGCAGCCGCGCACGCAGGCTATGCAGCATCACGAACTCCCCCTATTCATCCGACGCTCAACGGGGCGCGGGCACGCATCTTTCGATGCGTGCCCGCGAAGAACCGCTTTGCCGCTTTTACCGCTTTTCGGTTGCGGCCGCGGCGCCTACTTCCTCAGAAGGCGGCCGGTCTCCACTTCAGCAAACGCTTTTCCAGTGTCGTGAGCAGGTAGTCTATCGTCAACGCGACCACGGCCAGCACGATCATCGCAGCAAACACGCCGCTTGCGTTGAACGCGCCCTGCGCCGTCGAGATCAACAGGCCGATACCCTGCTTCGAGCCGAGGAATTCGCCGACGACCGCACCGACGAGCGCAAAACCGAAGCTCGTATGCAAGCTGGCAAGGATCCAGGAGAGCGCCGACGGAATCACGACCGCGGTGGTCAGCTGACGCTTCGACGCACCGAGAATCTGCGCGTTCGCGATCATATAGCGGTCCGCTTCGACCACGCCTTGGAACGCATTGCCAAAGACGACGAAGAACACCATGACGACCGCCAGCGCCACCTTCGATGCCATGCCGAGGCCGAGCGCAATGACGAATACCGAGCCGAGCACCACACGCGGAATCGAGTTCGCGATCTTGATGTAAAGGCTGAAGACGTCGGAAAGCAGCTTGTTGCGGCCGAGTATGACGCCGCAGATGATGCCGCCCACCGCGCCGATCAGAAAGCCGAGCATCGTTTCCTCGAGCGTCACCCAGACCTGCACGAGCAGCGGGCCTTGCGAGGTTCCATTCACGAACCAGTCGACGATCTGATCGAAGATCAGCGACGGCATCGAGAAAAAGAACGGATCGAACCATTTGAATCGTCCGCCGAGCTCCCAGCCGCCGAGCACGACGACGAGCACGAGAATACGCAAGCCGATGACGAGCGCACGGCGCTGCCGGATCCGGCGTTGCGCGACTTTTTCGACCTCGGCGAGCGATTGTTCGCCAAAGGCGCGTTGAGCATGTTCAACAGTTGACATTTTCCGACCTTCCTTCCAGTTCTTGCCGCGTTCTTTCAGTTCTTGCGCGAGGGTAGACATCAAGCAATCTGCACTTCTTCGCGCAGGTCGCGCCAGATATCGCGCGAGATTTCGATGAAGCGCGGTTCGTAGCGAATTTCCGAGGTGATGCGCGGCCGCGGCAAATCGATCTCGTAGACCTTTTTCAGCGTAGCCGGACGCGCCGTGAGCACGAACACGCGGTCAGCCAGCGCAATCGCTTCCTCGAGATCGTGCGTGACGAATACGACGGAGCCCGCATTGGCCGACCATAACTGCAGCAGCTCGTCTTGCATCAGCGTGCGCGTTTGCATGTCGAGGGCCGAGAACGGCTCGTCCATGAGCAGGATCTCGGGCTTGTTGATGAACGTCTGGGCGAGCGCGACGCGCTTGCGCATACCGCCCGAGAGCTGGTGCGGATAGTGATTCTCGAACTTTTCGAGACCGACGCGGCGCAGCCAATCGCGCGCCTCTTCATGTGCGACGGTCTTCGAACGTCCGCGAAACATGGGGCCGGCCGCGACGTTGTCGAGCACGGTGCGCCACGGAAACACAGCGTCCGCCTGAAAGACGAAGCCGATGCGAGGATCGATGCCCGTCACGGGCGCGCCCATCACACGGACTTCACCCGTCGTCGGCTTGAGCAGGCCGGTGATCATGCTGAGCGTCGTCGATTTGCCGCAGCCCGTCGGGCCGACGATCGCAATGAACTCGCCCTTGGCGACCGACATGCTGAAATCGCGCAATGCGATCGTCGCCTTGCCGTCGGGCGAAATGAAGCGGCACGATACCGAGTTGAACTCGATGACAGGTGATTCTTTGGAGACAGCTTTGTTCATCGCAAATCCAGGGAAGTGGCCGGCGCCGCCCCTCGCGGCGCCGGTGAAGGCACGGGCTCCGGCAACGGCCGGAACGCACGGTGCCCGATTATTTCGACTCCACGAACGCGTTGGTGTAGGTCTTCGACAGATCGACGTGCTTGCCCTTGACCGACGGGTTGAAGCCCGCCAACACCTTGAGCACCGTTTCCGGGCCATCCTTCGGCATCTTCGCGTCCTTGGTGAACATCGGCAGCGACGCCTTCAGCGCCATCAGGTAGAGTTCCTTGTCCTTCTGATAGTCGGCCGGCATCTTCGCGGCGATTTCATCGGCGCTGTGCGTACTGATGAACTGCATCGTCTTCGCGAACGCGTGCGCGAGCTTTTGGGCCTCCTGCTTGTGCGATTCTGCCCAGGCACGCTGCACATAAAAGCTCGCCGCCGGATACACGCCGCCGAGCGCGGCCTTCGTACCGTCGACGTTACGCATGTCGACGAGCACCTTCGCGTCGCCCGTCTTCAGCAGCTTGGAGACGGTCGGCTCCGTCGTCATCCCCGCATCGATGCGGCTTTGCTTGATCGCGGCAATGAAGCTCGCATCCGCGCCGACAGGCAGCATCGTGTACTGGTTGGACGCGATGCCGTGCTGGGCAGCGAGGTACTGCGTGAGAAAGCTCGTCGACGAACCGAGGCCGGTCACGCCGAGCGTCTTGCCCTTCACGTCGGCGAACGACTTGAGCGTATCGGCCGCCTTCGTCGACACCATCTCGACTTCGCCGGGCACCTGACAGAACACGGCGATCGCCTCGGTTTCCTTGCCCTTCGTCTGCAAGTCGATCGTGTGATCGTAAAACCCGACCACGCCTTGCACGGCGCCAGCGAGGAGCTCGTTTTCCGCATCGACGCCGGCCGGCTGCGAGAGCAGCTCGACGTCGAGACCTTCGTCCTTGAAGTAGCCGAGCTGCTCGGTGAGCTTCGCAGGCAAATAGATGATCTTGGTGATGCCCCCCACCATGATCGTGACCTTTCCGTCATCAGCGGCTGATGCGTGCTGCGAGACGATACCAAATGAAAGTGCCGAAGCGAGAGCGAGGACCTTCAAATTGCGCAGGGTCGGGTACATCGTGACGTCTCCTTTGTTATCGCGCGCCGCGGGATGCGGTCTGTTGTCGCGTTGATGGCGAAATTCTATTGGACGCAATCCTTCTCGATCCTTTCGCCGATGCAAGGTAGGTATACGGGATTTCCATAATAAACAAGCTCGGTACGCGCACGGTGGACTTCGCTGCGGCGATCCGACGTGTCCGCTATAGTAGGCAGCCATAGCGAGGCATGACCACAAATAATCAGGAGACCCAACGATGCACGGCTCGCCGGCGCCCACCCCGCCCGTCCCACCGGCCCCGTCCCACGGCAGCCTCACCGTGTTGCAAGGCGCGGCGCTCTATGTCGGCGCCGTGCTCGGCACGGGTGTGATCGCATTGCCCGCGCTCGCGGCCAACATTGCCGGGCCGGCTTCGCTGCTGGCCTGGCTCGCACTGGTTCTGCTGTCCGCGCCGCTCGCGGCCACGTTCGCCGCGCTCGGTGCGCGCTACCCCGACGCGGGCGGCGTCGCAACCTACGTGCGCAATGCGTTCGGCGAGCGCGCCTCGGCCATCGTCGGATGGTGCTTTTACTTTGCCGTGCCCGCCGGCGCGCCGGCCGCGGCCATGTTCGCGGGCGCCTACGTGGCCGCGGCCGTCGGCGGCGGCGGCCAGACCGTGTTGCTGACGAGCGTCGCACTCGTGATTGTCGTCACGGCCGCCAACGCGCTCGGCGTCACGATCTCGGGGCGCTTGCAAGTCGTGCTCTCGGCGCTGCTCGTGGCGTTGCTGCTCGCGGCCGTCGCCGTTTCGGCGCCGCATGCGCGGCTCGCCTATCTGCACCCGTTTGCACCGCACGGCTGGTCGGCCATCGCACCCGCGGCAGCGTTGCTCGTCTGGAGCTTTGCGGGCTGGGAAGCCATCACCCACCTGGCAGGCGAATTCCGGCAGCCGGCGCGCGACCTGCCGCTCGCCTCGGGCATCGCGGTCGTCGTCGTGGGCGTGCTCTACCTCGCCGTCGCCGCGGCCAGCGTGCTCGTGCTGGGCCCCGCGGCAGGCCAGGCCGACGCGCCGCTCGCCCAGTTGCTCGTGATCGGTATCGGCGGCAAAGTCCGGATCGTCGCCGCGTTCGCCGCCGTCCTGCTCACGCTTGGCACGATGAACGCTTACTTTGCGGGCGCAGCCAAGCTCGGTGCCGCGCTCGGTCGCGACGGTGCCCTGCCGCGCTGGCTGGCAGCAGGCTCGCTCGCGGGCGACGTCCCGCGTCGCAGCCTGGGCGTGGTCGCGGCGCTGGCCGCGCTCGCCACGGCGGTCGTTGCATGGGCGCAGGTCGGGCCCAAACCGCTCGTGCTGGTGACGACGGGTTCGTTCGTCACGGTCTACGCGCTCGGCACGGCCGCCGCACTGAAGCTGCTGCCGCGCGGCAGCGCCGCCCACCGATGCGCCGGCATCGCATTGATCGCGGTCGCGGCGCTATGCGTGGCGACCGGATGGTTCCTGCTGTGGCCGCTCGTGATGAGTGCCTGCGCGCTGCTTTATCTGGCGCTGCAAAAACGGTTGCAAAAGCGTCGCGACGCCCGGCTTCGGGGCGCGCGGGGCAAGGTCGCGCAAACCGACGGTTAGCGTGCAGTCATCGCATCAGGACGCGCCGCTGCTCGCCACGGCGGGATCGCCGAGCCGATAGGCGCGCCGGGCATTGGCACCGAAGACGCGCGGCACCGCGTCGGGACCGTACGTGCCGACCAGTTCGAGCGCATGAGCGAGCCACGCCCGCCCTTCTCCTGCACAGCGCACGACGGGAAAATCGCTGCCCCAAATCGTCCGCTCGGTGCCGAACAGCTCCAGCACACGCCGAGCCCACGGCTCGACCGTCTCGACGGGCGAACCCGACGCCGCCTCGGTCCATAGACCTGACAGTTTGCAGTAGACCGACGGATGGGCGGCGAGCGCGGCGAGCCGCTCGCTCCAGGCCTCGCGCCCCTCTCCGGAGGCGATGTCGGGCTTCGCCGCATGGTCGATCACGACCGTCAACGACGGATGCCGCTCGACGAGTTCGAGAATCCAGGGCAGATGCACGGGGCGAACGAGCGCGTCGAAAGTCAGCTGCGATTCGACCATCGCATCGAGCGCACGACGCGCGAACGGGCGCCCGATCCACCCCGGATCGGGCAGGTCCTGCAGCATCGGCCGCAAGCCGACGAGATGCGGATGCGTCGCCAGCGCCGCGATACGCGCGGGCGCATCGTCGCGCTCGAAGTCCGTCCATCCGACCACGCCAGCGACTTCGCCGGGGTGCGCCAACGCGTGCTCGAGCAAAAACGTCGTTTCGTCCTCGGTCGGCGCAGCTTGCACGAGAATGCCGGCGCTTACGCCGAGGGGCGCGAATTCGTCGCGCCAGTGCGCCAGCCCGTAATCGCGGTAAAGCACGCCGAACTCGGGCGTGAGCCACCCGTAATCGCCCCGCGCCAAGGACCAGATATGAAAATGTCCGTCGATGACCATCGTCAGGAATCCTGAACAAGCAAAGGAAATGTCTTTCTGGCGATCCGCCGCATCGGGGGCGGCGGCATCGTGCGCCGGGCAGCCCTCAGCCGGGCTCGCTCGCGTTCGCGGGAATGAGCCCCTCGCCTTTGAGCGCCGCCCAGAACTCGCGCGGAATGGGCGCCGCCATCGCGGCGCAGTTCTGCCGGACTTCCTCGGGCGTGCGCGCACCGGCGATGACGCAGGCCACCGGTCGCGGCGCCTTGCAAAACTGCAGCGCGGCGGCCTTCAGATCGACGCCGAAGCGCTCGCATAAGGCAAGAAGCCGCGCCCGTCTGTCGAGCATCGAAGCGGGGGCTTCGGCATACTCGAACGTATTGCCGCCCGCGAGGAGCCCCGAGTTGTAAGGACCGCCGATTACGAACTGCACGCCGCGCGCCTCGCAAGCAGGGATGAGCGCATCGAGCGCGCCGGTATCGAGCAGCGTATAGCGCCCCGCGAGCAGAAAAATGTCGGGGTCCGCATCGTCGAGCGTTTTCAGACAGGGCTCGACGCGATTCACGCCAAGCCCCCACGCGCCGATGATGCCCTCGTCGCGCCATTGAGACAGCACCTTCATCGCGCCGTCCACCGCGATCCGGTAGTGCCGCAGCCAGTCGTCGCCATGCGTGTCCTGTGCGACATCGTGGATATAGACGATATCGATGCGATCGGTGCCGAGTCGTTTCAAACTCGCCTCGAGCGAGCGGCGCGCACCGTCGCCCGAATAATCGTATTCCACGCGAAACGGCAGACCGCCGACAAAGCCGTTATGAACCTCGGGCACGGAAGCGTCCGGAACCAGCAGACGTCCCACTTTCGTCGATACGACGAAAGCGTCGCGCGGATAGCGCGCAAGCACGCGGCCCAGCCGCGTTTCCGAGAGACCCGCGCCATAAAACGGCGCCGTGTCGAAGTAGCGAATGCCGGCGTCCCAGGCGGCCGACACCGTCTCCAGCGCCACCTCGTCGCTGACGCGCGCGAAAAGATTGCCGAGCGGCGCCGCCCCGAAGCCCATTGGGCCGGGGGCGATCGCGCCGCGCTCGTCACGGTCGTGGCGATCTGAGCGATCGTGGGTCACGGTCGTATCTCCATAAACGAAGCGCCCGTATCAGGCGTGGGATAACTGCGGCGCCTTGGCCGCGCGTTCGGATTTCGCCGCCTTGCCCCGACGGGCCGGGGCGCGCTTGGGGGCTGGCGCGACGCACGATTGACGCACGACCAGCTCTGGGGCGAAGACGATATGGCGGGGCGCGACATCGAGTCCGTTCACGCGCTCGACGAGCATGTCGAGCGCGGCGGCGGCCATCTCGTCGACGGGTTGCCGCACCGTCGTCAGCGCCGGTGAGAATGCGGCCGCCCACGCGAAGTCGTCGATGCCGACCACCGAGATGTCGTCGGGACACCGGATGCCGGATTCGGCCAGCGCGCGCATCGCGCCGATCAACATCTGGTTGTTCGTCGCGAAGATGGCGGACGGCGGCTCGGGCAGCTTCATCAGCGCCTGCGCGGCCTTGAATGCCTCCGGCTCGCCGAAAGCGCCCTGCCGCACGAGTTCCGGTATGACCTCGAGCCCTGCCGCGCGCAACCCGTCGACGAATCCGGCCAGGCGATCCCGGCCCGGCACGAGATGTTGCTGACCTGCAAGGATCGCAACGCGCGTATGGCCGAGCGAGAGGATGTGCTGCATGACGATGCGCGAAGCGGCCACGTTGTCCAATACGACAGAGTCGTAATCCGACGCCCGGATGATGTGATCGACGGCCACGATCGGCATGATGCCGACGTTGTTGGCGAGGTCTTTGTAGGTTTCGTCGGGGCCCGTCGCGCACAGAATCGCGCCGACCGCCAGATGCGCGCGCAGCATGCGCAAGTACCAGCGTTCCTGCTCGAGATCGCGCTCGCTGTCGCAAAGCAGCACGGCATAGCCCAGCGTGCGCGCGCGCTTTTGGACTTCGTGGACGAGCTCCGTGAAAAATGGATTCGTGATATCGGGCACCACGAGACCGATCAGCTTGGTCGCACCTTTCTTGAGGCTGCGCGCCACGGTATTCGGCGCATAGCCGAGCGCCGCCACCGCCTTTTGCACGCGGCTCGTCAGCTCGGGGCTCACGTACGTCGAACCCGAGAGTACTGCCGAGACAGTGGCCAGGCTGACTTCGGCCAGCCGCGCCACATCCTTCATCGTTGCTGCCACGTTGTTTCCCGCTCTGAATGGTCCCATCGATGCCTTTGCCGAGCCGCTCCTCATGGTCTCGCCCGCAAGACGAGCCCCGATCATATCCGCATTCCCAAACTGTGGCAAAACGTTTAGCGAAACGTTTCGATGGACGCGGCAACATGGTTAACCCGATAGTGCCGTCTCACCTGTTGACATCGGCCTTAGCGCCATCTAGTCTCACGCCGAAACGTTTAGCGAAACGTTTCGGCAAGCGAACCGCCGGGGCTCCCTTCGGGGCCCCGTCCAGGACGAGACAGATGAGTGAGACAGATCAACCGCCAGCCGGGCAAGCGCCGCGCCCCCTGGTGTCCATCCGCAACTTGTGCAAGTCGTTTCCCGGCGTGCGTGCGCTCGACAATTGTCAGTTCGAGTTGCTGCCGGGCGAGGTCCATGCCCTGATGGGCGAGAACGGCGCCGGCAAGTCGACGCTGATGAAGGTGCTATCGGGTGTCTACCAAAAGGACGAGGGGGAAATCCTCGTCGATGGCCAACCTGTCGACATTCCCGACCCGCGCGCCGCCCAGGCGCTCGGCATCGGCATCGTGCATCAGGAGTTGAACCTGATGAATCATCTGAGCGCCGCGCAGAACATCTTCATCGGGCGCGAGCCGAAGGGGCGCCTCGGGCTTTTCATCGACGAGCGCGAGCTCAATCGCCGGGCCGCCGCGATCTTCAAGCGCATGCATCTGAAGCTCGATCCGCGCACGCCGGTGGGCGAGCTCACGGTGGCCAAGCAGCAGATGGTCGAGATTGCGAAGGCGCTCTCGTTCGATTCGCGCGTGCTCATCATGGACGAGCCCACCGCGGCGTTGAACAACGTCGAGATCGAGGACCTCTTTCGTATCATTCGGCAGCTGCAGACCCACGGCGTCGGCATCGTCTATATCTCCCACAAAATGGACGAACTGCGGCAGATCGCGAGCCGCGTGACGGTCATGCGGGACGGACAGTACGTGGCCACGGTTCCCACTGCGACAACGCCGGTCGAGACCATCATCGGCATGATGGTCGGACGCCAGCTCGACAGCGCGCCGCGGCACCCGAGCCACACCGCCGATAACGAGATCGCGCTCGAAGTCAAAGGCCTGACGCGCGGCACCGCGATCCGCGACGTGAGCTTCACGTTGCGTCGCGGCGAGGTGCTCGGTTTCGCCGGTCTCATGGGCGCGGGCCGCACGGAAGTGGCGCGCGCGATCTTCGGCGCCGATCCACTCGAGCGCGGCGAGATCTACGTGCACGGCAAGCGCGTATCGATCAAATCGCCGAAGGATGCGGTGCGCCACGGCATCGGCTATCTGTCCGAAGACCGCAAGCATTTCGGCCTCGCCACCGGGATGGACGTGAAAGCCAACGTGGCGCTGCCGAGCATGCACAGCTTCACCTCGTTCGGCATGTTTCTCGACCAGCGCGCGATTCATCGCGCGGCCGACAAATACGTGAAGCAGCTGCGCATCAAGACACCTTCGGTCGATCAGCAGGTGCGTCTGCTCTCCGGCGGCAATCAGCAGAAAATCGTGATCGCCAAGTGGCTGCTGCGCGATTGCGACATCCTCTTTTTCGACGAACCGACGCGCGGCATCGATATCGGCGCGAAGACGGAAATCTACAAGCTCATCGACGCGCTGGCGGCCGAAGGCAAGGCCATCGTCATGATCTCGTCGGAGCTCCCCGAAATCCTGCGCATGAGCCATCGTGTGCTCGTCATGTGCGAGGGGTGCGTGACCGGCGAACTGCCGGCCGGCACCGCCACGCAGGAAAACATCATGCAGCTCGCGACGCAACGCGAGTCAGTCGTCACCGAATGAATCGACGGAATCGAACATGAGCCAGACACCGAACCCGCTGCCTCCGGCAGAACCCGCCCTGTCGATGGAGCGCGAGCGCAGCGTCGCCGCACTCGTCGGCAAGATTTTTCACTCCGGCGCGCGCCAGAAGCTGCTCGCGTTCGCCAGTCTCATCGTGCTCATCGCATTTTTCGGCATTGCGTCGCCGCAGTTCCTGCAGGTCGACAACCTGGTCAGCATCTTGCAGGCCACGGCGGTGAACGGCGTGCTCGCGGTCGCGTCCACGTTCGTCATCATTACCGGCGGCATCGACTTGTCCGTCGGCACGTTGATGACCTTTTGCGCCGTCATGACGGGCATGGTGCTGACGAACTGGGGCATGCCGCTTTTCGTGGGTATTCTCGCCGCGCTCTTCTTCGGCGCGCTGTGCGGCTGGATCTCCGGCTTTCTGATCGCGAAGCTGCGCATTCCGCCGTTCATTGCCACGCTCGGCATGATGATGCTGCTCAAGGGACTCTCGCTCGTGATCTCGGGCACGCGGCCCATCTATTTCAACGACACACCTGGCTTCACGAGTATCTCGCAGGATTCGGTGATCGGCACTTTGATTCCGGCGCTGCCGATTCCGAACTCGGTGCTGATCCTCTTCCTGCTCGCCGTCGTTGCCGCGGTCGCACTCAACAAGACGCTGTTCGGCCGCTATACGTTCGCACTCGGCAGCAACGAGGAAGCCGTGCGCCTGTCCGGCGTGGCCGTCGATCGGTGGAAGATCGCCGTCTATACGGTCGGCGGCGCCATTTGCGGCATCGCCGGTCTGCTGATCGCTTCGCGGCTGAATTCCGCGCAACCGGCGCTCGGCCAGGGCTACGAGCTCGATGCGATCGCGGCCGTCGTCATCGGCGGCACGTCGCTATCGGGCGGCATCGGCACGATCACGGGTACGATGATCGGCGCATTCATCATGAGCGTGCTCGTGAACGGGCTGCGCGTGATGTCGGTCGCGCAGGAATGGCAGATCGTCGTGACGGGCGGAATCATCATCGCGGCCGTCTATATGGACATGCTGCGTCGAAGAAAACAGCGGTAACGTTGCCTTGTTTTACAGCAGGCGCGCGCTTCGCCCGCGCCATGAGTTCAACCAGAGAGGAGACGTGCAAATGATGAAACCGAGATTGATCGGCGCGGCTGTCGGGCTTGCCCTGGCATTGGGATTCGGTGCGGGGGCACAAGCGGCGGACGAGCCGTATGTCGCGCTGATCTCCAAGGGCTTTCAGCATCAGTTCTGGCAAGCCGTGAAAAAAGGCGCTGAAAAGGCTGGCCAAGACTATCACGTCAGAGTCACGTTCGAAGGGCCCGAAACCGAAGCGATGGTCGACAAGCAGATCGACATGCTCTCGGCCGCGCTGGCGAAACGGCCCGCCGCGATCGGTTTCGCCGCGCTCGACAGCAAGGCGGCGATCCCCCTCCTGAAGAAGGCACAGCAGGAGAAGATCCCCGTCATCGCGTTCGACTCGGGCGTCGACAGCAACATCCCGCTCGCCACCGCGGCCACCGACAACAAGAAGGCAGCCGCGCTCGCCGCCGACAAGATGGCCCAACTCATCGGCGACGAAGGCGAAGTCGCGCTCGTCGTGCACGACCAGACGAGCCGCACGGGTATCGATCGGCGCGACGGTTTCGTCGACGAAATGAAGGCCAAGCATCCGAAGGTCAAGATCGTCGATATTCAATACGGCGCCGGCGATCAGTTGAAATCGACCGAGATCACGAAGGCGCTGCTCGCCGCGCATCCCAAGATCAAGGGCATCTTCGGCGCGAACGAAGGCTCGGTGATCGGTGTCATCCACGGCACCAAGGAAATGAAGATGACCGGCAAGGTCGTCATCATCGGCTACGACTCGGGCAAGGAGCAAAAAGAAGCGATCCGCTCCGGCATCGAGGCCGGCGCAATCACGCAGAACCCGGGCGGTATCGGCTACGAAACGGTCAAGGCGGCCGTCGAGGCCATCAACGGCAAGGCGAAGCAGATTCCGAAGGTGATCGACACGGGCTTTTACTGGTACGACAAGTCGAACATCGACGATCCGAAGATCGCATCGCAGCTCTACGATTGATTCTCTATTCCCCACCCAGCGTGGGGTCTTAGCCGGTCGCCCGCCCCCGCGCGCGACCGGCTGCGCATGGAAACCGTGGACACTGTGACGCGCAGTGGCTACGATCGTCGAACCGTCAACTTTCGTACCGAATACGCTCATGCAGCCAGCATCGCTTTCCGTTTTGCCGACCGATCTCGACCGAGCGCTCCTCGTCGGGCGCGTCTGGCGCGAAGCGCCCGTCGATGGGCCGTCCGTCGTCGCCGTGCGCAACGGCGAGGTCTTCGATATCACGGCCTCGGCACCCACGACAGCCGATCTCTTCGATCGCCCCGATGCCGTCGACGTCGCCCGGCACGCACCGGGCGAGTCGCTCGGTCCCGTCGCGCGATGGATCGAGGCGAGCTTCGACGGTGGCGGCGCAAGCGGCGCGCGGCTCTTGGCGCCGTGCGATGTGCAAGCCATCAAGGCCTGCGGCGTGACGTTCGCCGTCAGCCTGCTCGAACGTGTGATCGAAGAGCAAGCCGGGGGCGATGCGAGCAAGGCCGAGCAGGTACGGCAACTCATCGTCGAGCTGATCGGCACGGATCTCGCGAAGATCAAACCCGGCTCGGAAGCGGCCATGAAGCTGAAGGCCGAGCTCGAGCGTCGCAATGCCTGGTCGCAATACATGGAAGTCGGCATCGGCCCGGACGCCGAAGTATTCTCCAAGTCCCAGCCGATGTCGGCGGTCGGACTCGGCGCGGCCGTCGGTCTTTACCCGAGCTCGCAATGGAACAATCCCGAGCCCGAGATCGTGCTGGCAGTGAACAGCGCGGGCGGCATCGTCGGCGCGACGCTCGGCAACGACGTGAACCTGCGCGACATCGAAGGCCGCTCGGCGCTGCTGCTCGGCAAGGCGAAGGACAACAACGGCTCGTGCGCGATCGGCCCGTTCGTGCGCCTTTTCGACGAACATTTCACGCTCGATACGGTGCGTCTCGCGAGTCTCGCGCTGCGCATCGAGGGCGATGACGGCTTCGTGCTCGAGGGCGTCAGCCACATGAGCGAGATCAGCCGCGATCCGGCCGACCTCGTCTCGCAGACTTTCGGCCCACACCATCAGTACCCCGACGGCTTCGTGCTGTTTCTCGGCACGATGTTTTCGCCGATCAAGGATCGGGATGCGCCCGGCGCCGGATTCACCCACCACCTCGGCGATGTGGTGACGATTTCGACGCCTTCGCTCGGCGCGCTCGTGAACACGGTGCAACGGTCGAATGAAATTGCACCGTGGACGTTCGGCGTGCGCGCGCTTTACCGCAACCTCGCGCGCCGCGGGCTGCTCAACGCGTAACGCTCGCGCGAGGCGTCGAACGCTCCGTCACGCCTTCGCGCGCGAGCCGCATGGCTTCCACAAGCACGGCCTGCTCGCCGATATGATTGGCGAGCAACAGAATCAGTTGCGCATTGGCAGACTGGCTTTGCGCATCGTCCAGATCGCGATGCATCTCGAGCAACGATTCATAAAAATCGTCGGGCCGGGTCAGATTCGGTTCGGTCTTCAACGACATATCGTCACCTCGATCGCTTAGCCGCGCTTGGCGGCGTCAATCCACGTTGGCGCATAGCGCACGCGCGAGCGCTGCTTCCAGATCGGCGGCGCTGGCCGCACGCCAGCGCGCGCAGACATGCTGGTCCGGCCGGATCAGGTATGCGGTGCCGGGTTTCGCGTCGTAGCGTTCGGCAGCCAGCCCTTCCCGATCGAATAAAAGGGTCGCGGCAGCGGCATCATCGGTGCCGCTCACTTGCGCACCCGCTGGCAATACCACGACGTTTCGGACCGGAACCCGGCAACTCGCCGAGGCCGCCAGCAATCCCCGCGCATTCGCGTCGAGTCCATTCGTACCGCCGAAAATGAGCAGCGAGAAAGTATCGCCGAGGTGCGAGAGCAGCCAGTCGTCATCACCGTCGCGATCGACCGGGGCGTCGGCGCTGACGGAACCGGGCACCGTGCTGCCCGAAAAGGTGTCGCGATCCGCGGTGTTGAGCGCGGAGTCGGCAAGCACCGACGGAACCGACAGCCTGCCGCTGTTGACGAGCTGGCGAGCGAACGCATGATGTCGCGCGAGCATGAGCACCGCGTCGCGAAAGACCCGGCTCGTCGCCGTCTTCGGCGTAATGAAATCGGTCGAGCGCGTGGAGTGGCGGATGTTCTCATCGGCTGCATATTCGCGTTCCCGCGCATAGGAATCGAGCAGCGCGTCCGGTGCCAGTCCTCGCAGGACGAGCGCCAGCTTCCAGGCGAGATTATCCGCATCCTGCAAGCCGCTATTCGCGCCTCGAGCACCGAACGGCGACATGCAATGCGCACTGTCGCCCGCGAAAAGGACATTGCCGCACCGAAAGCTCTTCATGCGCACGCATGAAAACGTATAAACGCTGACCCACTCGAGGGAAAATTGCGCATCGTGGCCCAACAGTGCACGCACGCGCGCAAGCACTCGCTCGGGCGCCTTCTCGAGCTCCGGATCGGCATCCCAGCCGAGCTGGAAATCGATTCGCCATACATTGTCGGGCTGTCGATGCAGCAGCACCGACTGATTCGGATGAAATGGCGGATCGAACCAGAACCATCGTTCGGGCGGAAAATCGGCCTCCATCTTCACGTCGGCGATCAGGAAGCGGTCCTTGAACGTGCGTCCCGCGCTGTCGCAGCCGAGCAGCTTGCGCAGCGGACTGCGCGCGCCATCGGCGGCCACGACGAAACGGGCGCGCAACTCGTATTGCCCCTCGGGTGTCTCGATCGTCAACGCGATCGGCTCGCAACCGTTGCCGCGCGTATCCGCATTGCGCACCCGCGGCGCTTCGATTGCGACCACTTTGTTTTTCCAGCGCACGTCGAGATTGTCGAGCTGCATCGCCCGCTCGAGCAGATATCCTTCGACGTAGTACTGCTGCAGATTGACGAACGCCGGGCGGCGGTAACCGCTTTCTCCGAGCAGGTCGAACGCATAGACGAGCTCGTCGCGGAAGAACACCTTCCCGACGTGCCAGCGCACGCCCTTCGCCGCCATGACCTCACCGCAACCGAGACGGTCGAATACCTCGAGCGATCGCTTCGAAAAACAGATCGCACGCGATCCGACAGAGAGGCGGTCATCGTCATCGACGAGCACCACCTCGATGCCGCGCTGCGCGAAATCGATTGCCGTAGCGAGTCCCGTCGGGCCCGCACCCACGACGACGACCGGATGGACCACCGCCTGCGCATCGGACGCAGCTTCCGCCGCGCGTCGATAGTCGAAGTGCGCGTTCCGATAGTCGGCCGGCGTTTCCATGCGTTGCCTCGAGCGCTCAGCCCTGCAGGGCGCCCCACATTTCTTTGTCGCGCTGCGCCGTCCAGATGCGAGGATGAACGATGCCGCTCGCCTCGTCGTAAGCACGCGAAACGTCGAACGGCAGACAATGCTCGTAGATAAAGACGCTACCGAACTTGGGATCCATCGCCTCGCGCGCGAGGGCCATCGCGGCCTTCAGATCGAGCTTGCGCTCGACGGCCGTGCGCGCTTGCGCAAGCAGCGTCGTGACGAAATCCAGCGTGTAGTCGATGCCGGCGTTCACGGCCGCGCGATTCGTCAGCGCGGGGCCGCGTCCCGGCACGAGCTTCTCGGCCCCGAGCGCGCGCAACGCATCGAGGGTGGCCGGCCATTGCGCGAGTTGTGCGTCGCCGCAATAGCAGGCCGCCTCGTATTCCACGAGATCGCCCGAGAACAGTACCTTTTGCCCGGGGAGCCAGACGACCGTATCGCCTTTCGTATGGCCCGCCCCGAGATGCATGATTTTGACTTCCAGCTTGCCGAGAAACAGCGTGAGCTCCCGCTTGAAGACGAGCGTCGGCCAAGTGAGGCCCGGCACCGTCTCCACGCCTGCGAAGAGCCGCGGAAAGCGTTCGATTTCGGAGTGCATGTCCGCTTCGCCCCGCTCGACGATCATCTCGTACGTGCCGCGGCTCGCGATGATTTCCTGGGCTCCTTCGCTCGCATAGGCCGACGCGCCGAGCACGCGCACGGCATGGTAGTGCGACAGCACGACGTGCTTGATCGGTTTGTCGGTGACGCTGCGGATCCTGGCGATCAGATCGCGCGCCATGGCGGGCGTCGCAGTCGTATCGACGATGAGCACGCTGTCGTCGCCGATCACTACGCCGGAATTCGGATCGCCTTCCGTCGTGTAGGCATAGGCGTTTTCGGACAACTGCTCGAACGAGACGCGCTTTTCCTGCAGATCCGCCTGCGATGCAAAAGCCTTTACCATGTCTGACTCGCTGAACGTGGTGGGGGATGGCCGCGATGCGACTCATCGACGACCGGTCGATTGCATCTTAGTTCACGCCGCCTTGCCCACCAAATATCCCTTACATCGGCTGACATGGCCTGGCGACATGCAGCGCGCCGACGCGGCAGTGCCCCACCGGCCCGAAGGCATCCCCTTCTTCGCACGGCGCATCGCCATTTCGCACACTGCGGTTCGAGCACAGCACGGTATCGCTAAGCTCTGAACTATCGACGCCGGGCGCCCCGGCTCAACCCTGAACGAGGCGGTTTCAGACCGGAGCGAGTTGACGATGACGACGATTTCGAAGTTCGAGCAGCATCTCGTCGCCGCGCGGCTGCCATGGCGCGCGCGAAGCTGGCATCTCGCCTGCGCGTTGGATTTCATCGATTGGGCAAACGACGCGTTCGCCTCATCGGGGGGATGGAAGACGTTGATGGCGCAAAACAGATACGTTCTGGAAACCTGCCGCGAACGCTATTTATCGGAGGCCATTGCCGAGCGCGACCTGCGCAGCGAAGAACGGCTTCGGCTGAACTGTTTCATTCGCTTCGTCGAAAGCTCGGCCCGGGAAGAATCGGCGCAGCCCGATGCGCCGTTGCCGGCCGGTACGCCCCCCTCCTCCCCGGACCGCTACTGCGCGGTGCCCGCACGGTAACACGCCTGCTTGCCCTGAACGTCGTCATAGATCATCCGGTAGCCGCTCGCGGCGCCGCTGCCCGCGTGGGCAGATCCCAGCACGACCTGCGTATGCTGCGCGTTTTGCGAAACCGGCGCGATGACGTAGGCGGCGAGCACCGGGTCGGTGCGTGCCGCGTCGGCACCGATGATCCGCCTCACATGCGAGAGATGCGTGCGATACCAGCCCAAGAACGGCCGGTAGGCGGGCCCCGCATAATGGCTGTCGATGATCATCCACGGGTCGGTCCTCGCCGTCTTACCCAGTTGACTGACGTCGAAATCGAGATGCGCTTTGAAATCGCCGCCGAGCCGCGAGTCGGGCTGCCCGATCCGGCCGATGTCATACCGGGCCGCGTCGGTCCCGGCTTGCAAATCGTTCCAATGCTTTCCTGTCCAGGTCACCACATGCGCGAGTTTGTAGTCGCCCGTGAATTCGCCGCTGTCGGTGAGCGCATTTTCTTGTGTGATGTAGAGCAGATCGCCTGGGCGCAGATAGCTCTGCATCGCGTCGAAATTTCCCTGATTGATGTCGAGCAATACGCCCGGCGACGGATTCGCGTCGGAGCCGCCCCGATCGGCCGTCGAGCAGGCTTGAGTACCGATGCCCGTCGATAGATCGTTGGAGGTCATGCCGGCGAAGTTATAGATCCATGCGGTGTAGTCCGAGCAGTCCACGCCCTTCCAGTTGATGGCCGCCGCGGGAAACGACGCGGGCGTATCGCTTGCCGCCACCTGCACGCTTTGGGCGCCGTTCGCATTGCGCTGCCCAGTGCACGTCATCTGCTGCGGATTGCCGCCCGCCGACTCCCCCGACGTGCTCTCCGGCGTGGAATTGCGGTACTTCGGGTTGGCGCGATTCGAATCGTCGGGCGGCAGCCATCCGGGGACATGGTGGTGGCAGTAGTTGATGTTCTGGTCGACCCAGAAATTTTCCGCGGCCATGACCAGTTCGCGCTTGAACGTATCCATGTCCGTGCAGTTCGCCGGCGGCTCGATGGCCCCATATCCTCTCGCGAACGGCCCCCAGCGGCTAGGTGTTTGGAACGTCGACCAATTCTGGTCGGTCATGCCACCGGCGAGCAGCGCCTGCACCGAGTTCTTGCGGCCTTCGAACAGCGCAAGATTGTCAGTCAGCAGCGCGACCCGATCCCCACATGCGGACGCGGCAGCAAGCTGCGGTGCCGTTTGCTGCGCAGGCTCGAGCATCGCAAGCGACGTGATGCCGGTGCGATTGTGTGCATTGTGGGCAAACGCGGCGGCGCCCGAGGTAACGAGGCAATGGTCGGCATCGGCCGCTGCGACGGAGCCGTCGCTCAAGACGTCGCCCGCACCGGTGTGACAACGGGCGAGCGTATCGCCGTTCGCCGCCTGGTCGACGATCGCTTGCGAGCTCGCAGCAATCGCGAGACCGTTATCGCTGCGGCTTTGCGACTCGGCACCGAGCGCGAACGCCATCTTCGCGCCATCGGACACGGCTGCGCCATCGGAAGCCGGTGGATAGACCGGCACGGTCTGCTGAACATCGATGCCGCCGACGAATGCGTTGACGCGTGCGGACGCCGCGGCGATGTTCTCGGCGCTCAAGCCTCCGGCCGCGATGGCATCGATGACGATCGCATTCGAGTACGGGGAGACCACCATGGTTGTTGGCGCCGAAACATAGACGGCATCGAGTTCGCCCGAAAGCGACGCCCGCTCGCCCGTCGCTTCCTCGATATAGCGCCCGCCGCTCGCCCGCACGAGCACGGGGTAATGCGCAGGCCGCGCTAGCGAGAAACTGCCGTCATCGGCCGTACGCGCCATAGCAGCAGGCAGCGGGGAAACGGCGCCGTCTGCCGCAATTTCATAGACGGCGACGGACGCCTGAGAGACGTTAGCCATATAGACGCCGCCGCTTTGCGGCGCCGCCGCCCCACCACTGCATGCATTCAAGAAAAACATGGAAACCATGCAGAAAACCAGCTGCGGCAAATTTCTGTTCATAACGAGCCAGATAATCGTTCGATGAATATTCACTGCGATAACGACTTCGCCGCCCCAAATCTGTAGCGAAGCGCATTCGATTCTTCGAAAGTTTTTTAAGGGTGCGTTCCGAATTCGGCAAATGAGAGGTGTGCGCAAGCGCGCGATCCGCTTCTTTGAAGCGAACCGCGCGCCGTCAACCGATCAATCGCTCAACTACTGTTGCTTGCTCGACGGCTGCGGCCTCGCTTTCAAACGGCCCTGATAGTGCGGGATGCGGCGCTCGACTGGCTGCTCCGGCATCAGTGCCTGGCGCATCAGCCGGGCTGCGACGCTCGGTGACGCGGCGAGCGAATCGATCGCCGTCGCGCGCGATTGCGGCGCAAGGCCGTGGTCGACCAGCAAGTGCGTGCCGAGCTTCAGATTCGTCAGCCTGGCCGGCTCGAGCAGTGCACTCGATTGCGCGAGCAACTGCGTCCACGCGTTGTCGCCATAGTTCACGACGTAATAGTCCTGTCCCGTCGGATCGGCCAGCACCGCGCCGCAGCCTTGGAGACGCACCTGCATGTCCGCGCCCTTCATCGAGACGGTCTTACGGCTCGTCAGACCGTCGCCATAGGCCAACGTCAGCGGGATCGTCCATAGCGTTCCGGGATACGGATTCTGGTTCGGGAACGGCAGCTGCTTCAACGTCACGACCGATTGGTTCGTCGTCAGATCGCACGTCGTGTTCAGCGAGACCAGCGGTACACCCGTTTGTCGCACGAAGCTGTCGCCGATCTGCGTCATCGGCTCCCCGCTTGCTCGCGCGAGTTCGTCCCATAGCCGCTTGGGCGTGACGTTGCCGAGTGCGTAATCCGCCAGATACGACTGCAGCCCACTGCGCATCACGTCCTCGCCGAGGTAGCCCTCGATCATCTTCAGAACCTGACCGCCCTTGTCATAGACAAAACGCCCGGCGTTGATGACGAAGTCGTTCGAAGCCCATGCGTTGAAATTCGGCTGCACCGGGAAGGATGCGGACGTCAGATCGTCCGCGATGACGCGATACTTGTTGCGGACCTCGCCTTCCCAGTTGAAGCGATCGGGAAAGAAGGCGATCTTCGTCTTGTTCTCGAAGAACGTTGCGAACGATTCGTTGAGCCAGACGTCGTCCCACCAGTCCAGCGTGACGAGATCGCCAAACCACTGGTGAGCTGCCTCATGTGTCAGCACGGTCACGCCATAGTTCGACATCGGGGTGCCCGGTTGCGGCAAGATGTCGTCGGCAAACTCGAGAATGGCCCCCCAGTTCTCCATCCCGCCGAAGTTCAGATCTTTCTGCGCCTTGAACGCGTCGTTCGCCGCGACTGTATCGAACTTCGTCAAGGGCAGCGGAATGCCTGTGTAACGATAGTAGTAATCGAGCGCCTGCTTCGTCTGCTGCATGGCCGGCAATGCCCAATCGCGCATGCCCGGCGGCGTGAAGATGCGCAAATGCAGACCCTTGCCGTCCGGCAGCGGGCTCGAGAAGTCGTCTTCGAGCACATCGAACTGCCCGCCGCCGAAAAAGAGCAGGTACGACGGCATCGGCGGCGTCTTCTCGAATGAAACGCGCTTATAACCGCTGTCCACGTTGACCGGCGGTTTCTCCGCCGCGTTCGAGACGACTCGCCAGTTCTGCGGCACGTCGGCGCTGACCTCGTAGGTCGGGCGGAACGCCGGCTCGTCCCACCCGGGGAACCATTGCCGCGCGAGATCCGATTCGCCTTGTGTCAGGATGGCGCCGCTCGTCGTACCGTCGGTCGCCTTCAGATCGACGCGGAATACGCCTTCCGCAGCGGAACATCCCGGATAAGGATCGTTGCCGCAACTGCCGCCCGTCTTCGTGACCGGGTCGTCATAGCTTTTGAAGTTGATGATGCCGCGCCATTCCATGTGCAGCGAATAGGTGCCCGCCGCGATCTGTCCGCTCGCAGGACGCAATTGATAGTAATCGCCCTGGTCCTGGGGCGTCGCGACCAGCTGCACATTGCCGGGCTGCAAGGCGATGGTGCCGTTTACGAACTGCAGCCGGTGCGCGGCCACGGTGATCGCGGTGACCGGCTTGAGCACCTTGATCTCGACGTCCGCTCGGCCGTCGAACGCATTCAGCACGGGGTTCGGGCGGAACCAAAGCCGGTAATTGACCGGTATGACCGTATCGGGCATTTCCACCGGCGATACCGTCTTGTCCACGCCCGGCGTCGCCGCGACGGCGGAAGCAGGCGCGACAAGCGCCGGAGTGCTGGGACTCGAAGTGGCCGCGCCCGCACGGCTCGCCGACGCCTGTCCACCGTCACCGCCGCCGCATGCGCTCAATAGCGCGAGCGCGGCAATCGAAGCGTAATGCCAATTCAATCCAAAATGAAATCGCATAGAAATCCTGAATGAGAAAGTGTTTAACCGATGCCAGGTTTCGTCTCGTTGTTCTTCTCTCTCATTCGCCGGCAGGCAATACGACGCCACGCAAGCAAATCCGTAGCTCGCGACGAAAAGGGGCGTGCTGCGCCCCGGCCCAGCATTCACTGAAACCCAGACCGTGATTCCAACCTGCAATAAATAGGAGTACTAAACGTATGGACTACTAAAAATCATCGTTGACATCGTCGACTCCATAGGAACGGGGCGGCGCGAATGTCTTCCAGAAAAACCAGCGACAGCGCAGAGTACGTTCCACTTCCTTTTAATGTCAACTCGCTTTCACTGTATTACTTTTCTAATCGTTTTGGCAAACGGTATGCTATATGCAAATTTCGTAGTAACCGGTAATTTTTATTCTATCTCACAACGCATCTTGCATATTTTCATGTAATAAACGGATAAGCGTGGACCAGGACCTCCAAAAACTTGTAGGCCCCACGAATTCGAATAAAGGAATGCCGTATTGGATGACGGAACGAGCGGCAGCGCGATCATTCGGCCGGCGAAGCGCTCTGCCCGCATCGGGCGCGCGCGGCTTGCGCGCGCTGGAGCAAAAACCGCCGCACCGCCGGGTCCGATTCAAGGCCGATGGCACGTTGATATGCGTCGAGGCAGGTTTGCCACGCGCCGACGCGCGCCGACAGTTCGGCCCGCGCCGCCCAGAATGGCTGATAAGCCAAAAGCCGTGCATCGCCCGCGACCTCGTCGAGCGCGGCAAGGCCGGCCGCTGCGCCATCGCGCTCGGCCAATGCAACCGCCCGGTTGAGCGCGGCAACCGGCGAGCCGCTCAACGCGCACAGCGCGTCGTAGAGTTGCACGATCGCCTGCCAGTCGGGACGATGACCGAACCTGCGCATCGCGTGGGCCGATTGCACCGCGGCTTCCAACTGATAGCGGCCGATCCGGCCGGCCCGGCTCGCGCGGGCCAGCAACGCTTCCGCTTCTTCGATCATGCCGCAATCCCATCGCATCACATCCTGCTCGCTCAGCGCGATGTAGGCCCCGTCGGCCGCGCGGCGAGCATCGCGGCGGGCGTGCGTGTGCAGCATCATGGCCAGCAATCCGAGCGCCTCCGGCTCGTCCGGCATGAGCGAGACGACGAGGCGGCCCAGCCAGATGCCCTCATCGGCGAGATTGCGGCGGTGGGGATCCCCGCCCTCGGGATCCGACCATCCTTCGGCATAGACCGCGTAGATCGAATCGAGCACACATTCGAGCCGCGCGGGCAGCTCGCCGGGCTCGGGCATCTCGAGTGCAATGCCGGCTTCGCGAATCTTGTTCTTGGCCCGCACGAGCCGCTGGCTCATCGCCGATGGCGCGACGAGGAACGCGGAGGCGATCGTCGCAGCATCGAAGCCGAGCACCGCTTGCAAGACGAGCGGCGCACGCGCGCTGCGCTCGAGCGCGGGATGCGCGCAGGCGAACATCAATTGCAGGCGCTCGTCGGGAATCGATGCGGCGGCATCATCCGTCTCGGGCGCCAGCTGGCTCAGCCATTCCAGATACTGGGCTGCATCGGCGTCACGATAACGACGTCTGATCGCATCGACGATACGGCGCTTGGCCACCGCGAGCAGCCACGCATCCGGCGTGCGCGGCACGCCGTTGCGCGGCCAATCCGCGAGCGCGGCCGCGAATGCGTCCGCGAGCGCGTCTTCGGCGCCCGCCACGTCGCGGCTGCGCGCGGCGAGAAAGGCGATGAGCTTGCCGTAACTGAGCCGCGCCGCCGCCTCCGCGGCACGCGCGGCGGCCGTGTCCCCGCTATCGGGCATTCGGGGCGTACTCGTGCATCGGCCAGATAGGGCGAACTTCGAGCCCGGCGTAGTCCGCCGCGGGACAACGCGCAGCCCATGCGAGCGCCTGATCCAGATCGGGTACGTCGATCAGGTAATAGCCGCCCAGTTGCTCGCGCGTTTCCGCATACGGTCCGTTGAGCACCTCCGTTTTGCCGTTCTTCGCTCGAACCGTGGTGGCCGTGTCGACCGGCCGCAGTCGGGCACCGGCACGCCAGACGCCGGCTTCCTTGAGCGCCTCCGTATAGGCGCCGAACGCAGCCGTCATCTCCGCGGCCTGGCTCGGCGTCATTTCGGCGGCCCGGGCTTCATTGCCATAAATCATCAGCAGATATTCCATTTGTCGCTCCTGAAGAGTTGCGGCAACACGCAGCGTGTTACCTCGACAATGTCGAACGGCTTGCCATGATTTCGACATGCGTCGAAAAAAGCGCGATAGGAGAAAAGCGGCTCGCGGCGCAACGCAGCGAACGATAGTCTAACCCTCGGGCGCGTGGGGACGCGCCCGAGCCTTGGCTCAGTCAGGCGACTGAGCCGTATCCGGCGAATGCTCGACGGCGGGCGTGGGCGCGGTGTCGGACGCATGCCCGGTGTCGGACGCATGTCCCGCATCGGACGTCGAGCCTGACTCGGGCGCCTGAGCCGCGTCAGCCGACTGAACAGCCCCAGCTGGCTGCGCCGCCTCGGAGGCCGGCGAACCTTCCGGCGCGCCCGGCTGCGCCGGCTGTTCGGCGGGAGCCTTCGCAGCCGGCTGTGTGCCATCGCCCTTGCGGCGCGCTGCAGCGCCGCCCTTGGCCTGCCTGCGCGCGAAGGCCGCGTCGCGCGCGGTGACGCTGCCGGCCGGCGCGCCGTCGAGATCGACTCGCGGCGCACCGTCGACGAGACAGGCCCAGTAACGGCTGCCGCGGCACCATGTGCTGACCGCATCGCGGATCTGCGCCTCGTTCAGCGCGAGCTCCTCGGCGTGCGAGACGAGATCGGCCAGAATGCCGATCTTCAGCGGCACCTTCGGCGCGGGGTTCTTGGGGAATGCTGCCGGAAAGCGCTTTTGCAGCTTGCCGATGACCCGTACCACGGGATCGACCGGCTCAGCCTTCGGCACGTGATGGCTTCTCGCCTCCCCGCGCTGGGCTCGGGCATCGCCGCGCTGTCCCTTCGCGTCGCGCTGACCCTTTGTCTCCTGGTGGGCCTTCGCGTCGCGCGGCCCCTTCGCATCGCGATGACCGTTGGCGTCGCCCTTTGCGTCGCGCTGACCAGGCCGAGCCTGTCGAGGCGATTTGCCCGCATCGGCGGCCTGGGCCTGCTCCTTTGCGGCGCGCGCTTCTTTCGCCAGTTGCTTTCTCAGTTCTGCCAGCTGCTCGAAACCCATATTCGTCCTGTAACCGCCTACCCGAAAATCAGACGGCAATATTAACAGCCTCTTGGCACATCGGCTGCCAAGCGGGCGCCGCGCCGAACCGGCACCCGGTTCAGGCGCCATCGACCGTGACCTGCACGCCAAGCGCCGATCGATAGCAGACTGAAAGGTCCGCTTCATCGCCCAGTCGCATTCGACCCTCAGATTAGCTGCTTTTAGCGTGGAAACTCTCCGCGCCTTACAACGAGGTAGACATGAATCGACGCAAGGCAATGCGCCACGCGGGCACGGCGCTCGCCATCGGGCTGATGGCACTCGCAGGCGCGGCAACGGACGCTGCCGCCCATGAAATCCACGATGCAAGGCGCGTGCTACTCATCAGCATCGACGGGCTGCACGAACAAGACCTCGCTCGCTGCACTGGCGCCAATACCTGCCCGAACCTCGCCGTGCTGGCGCACTCCGGCGTCACCTATACCGAGGCGCGCACGCCTGGCCTGTCCGATTCATTCCCCGGTCTCGCCGCGCTCGTCACGGGCGGCTCGCCGAAATCCGCCGGCCTCTTTTACGACGTCTCCTATGACCGCACGCTGTTCGCACCCACCGACGACACATGCTCGGGCAAGCGCGGCTGGAATGTCGTGTTCGACGAAACGACCGGCATCGATGCGCAAAACGGCGGCGCGCTGATCCATCTCGACGGCGGTGGCGCATTCAATCCGCAAGCGATCCCGCACGCGCTGGTCAACGGCGTGTGCAGCCCCGTCTATCCGCACAACTACATCAAGACGAACACGATATTCGAAGTCATCAAGGAGCACATGCGCGATGCGCATACGGCCTGGGCCGATAAGCACGCGTGGGGTTACGACTGGCTCAACGGACCGTCGGGCCATGGCGTGGACGATCTCGCCCGCACCGAAATCAATTCGATCGATCCGGCGACGCAGACCGACTATACGGACGTCTATACCCACACGGAGAAATTCGACAACTACCACGTGCAAGCAATCCTCGATCAGATCGATGGCAAGGACTCCACGGGGACGAAGAACGCGCCGGTACCGACGCTGTTCGGCACGAACTTCCAGACCTTGAGCGTGGCGCAAAAATCGCCGGTCGCCAACGGCGGCGGCTACCTCGACGCGAGCTTCACCCCGGGCCCGAACGTGGCCAATGCGATCGCCTATGCAGATGACGCGATCGGCCGCATCGTCGCCGAGCTGAAGCAGCGCAACCTGTACTCCACGACCGTCATCATCGTGACGGCCAAACATGGCCAATCGCCGACCGATCACACGAAGCTCGTGAAAAACGGCGACACGCTCACGCAACTGCTCGAAGCGAACAACTACCTGGATCCGAACGGCAACTTCGGCCAGAACACGACGCAATCGGGCAACCTCAACGACGGCACCGGGCTTGCCGGCACGGGCATGGTGCAAACGGACGATGTCGGGCTCGTCTGGCTGCGCGATCAAAGCCAGCGCGACGCCGTGATCGCGACGCTCAAGGCCAATCTCGGCTGCAACGCGCCCGGCATCTGCGCCGATGGTCCGGGGGCCTATCTCCTCTACGGCCCGCAACTCGCCGCGCGCTTTGGCGATCCGGCGCAAGGCCGCACGCCCGATATCGTCGTGCAGCCGAATCCAGGCGTGATCTATACGTCGAGCAAGAAAAAGGACGAGGAACATGGCGGCAATGCGCCTGACGACAGCCACCTCGGTCTGCTCGTGTCGTTCCCTGGCATTCGTCACGCCCGCACGATCGCCAAGCCCGTCCTGACCACGCAAGTGGCGCCGACGATCCTGCGCGCACTCGACCTGAAGCCCGAGTGGCTGCACTCGGTAGCGGAAGAAGGGACGCACGCACTGCCGGGACTCGGGATCGAGGACTGAGGCGGATGGTCTTTGCCGCATCCGGGGAGGGAGCGGCGAGGACGTCCCCGCGCGCGATACAATGCCATCCGGTTTGCGGCCCGAAGCGCATCGACGTAAGGGCCGCGTTTGAACACTATCTGGATGATTCGCGCACGATGTCCGCCCTCCCCTTCGACGCCGTGATCTTCGATTGCGACGGCGTCCTCGTCGATTCCGAGCCCATTACGAACCGCGTGCTTGCCGAAATGCTCGGCGAGCTCGGCTGGAACATCAGCACTCGGGAGACGATGCGGCACTTCGTCGGCAAAACGGTCAAGGACGAAGCCGCCCTCATCGAATCGCACACCGGCTTTCGCCTCACGGCGCAGTGGCTCGAGCAGTTCCGCGCCCGGCGCAATGCGGCGCTCGAAGCCGAGCTCCTCGGCGTGACAGGCGCACCACTGGCAGTCAAAACGCTGCACGAAGCGCTTGGCGGTGTCATCGCCGTCGCATCCGGTGCCGATCGGCACAAGGTCGAAATGCAGCTCGCGAAGGTCGGTATCTTCGAGTATTTCGAAGGACGCATCTTCAGCGGTCATGAAATGCCCCGGAACAAGCCGCATCCCGATGTCTACCTCGCCGCCGCAGGCGGGCTCGAGGTCAATCCCGCGCGCTGCGCGATCGTCGAAGATACGATCACGGGTGCGACCGCGGGACTGGCCGCCGGGGCAACCGTGTTCGGCTACTGCCCCGACGCTGCGGGGCACGGCCATGCCGAGGCGATGCGAGCCACGGGCGTCGCAGCGATCTTTCACGATATGGCCGAACTGCCGGCCGTGCTCGCTCGCTGGCGCGCCGCGTAGGATTCAGGAAGGCTATTGCCCCGAAGCGTCACCGGGCGGGTGGTTGGCCTTTCTCGTCGTTTCATCGCGGAACGGCGGCGTGGGATAAGGAAGACCGCCCGCTTGCGCCCATAGCTCTTCAAGGCGCGCGCGGTCGCGCCGCCCCGCGACGTCGAGCACCGATTTGGCCTTGGTCTCGCGCTCCATCACGCGAACGAGATCGATGATGTTCTGAAGCAGCGCATCCGGGGCACCGGTGTCATCGCCGCCGAGACCAATCGTGACCTCGCAGCCTCGCGCCAAGGCAGCAAGGAATTGCTCGCGCTCCGGTGACGGGTGCTCGTCGATCAGCATCTCGATGCCGCCACCATACTGGCGCGAGCTGATCCGATCGATCTCGTCGAGTAGACCCGATAGATATCGGGCGGTGCGAGGCTCTAGCGCGGCTGCCGCGTCGTGCCGTGTCTGTCCGGTCTCCGGCGACGCAGGTGTGGGCGATGTCTCCTTACCCCGCGCAGCGGAGACGAGACCGCGCAGGCCATCGAGCACCGAGTGAGCCCGATGCCGGCCCCGGCCCGAGCTGACGGTGGGCTTCGGCTGTTCGGTCGACGGGTCGGGTTCGGGACCCATCGAGCCGGATGTCCCAAGCGGCGGCACTGTCATGATGTGAGTCGCGAGAAGTGGCAAATGCCGTCATCTTCCCATCGCTAGGTCCGTTACAAGCGCGGGCGCGCGAAGGACCGACCGGATGAGCGCATGCAATTTTCCGCGTTCGTGCGTTCGGTGCCCTACATAGGGATCGGTCAACGATAAGTAGGCTGTTGCGAAGCGGCGAAGTGCGTTCGCCTTTTCTACCTAACCGGTCATTTGCTTTGACGCCTCTAAAGTTTCACCGCATCGATTGGCGCACTGTGTGCGCAGGCACGCTCGCGGCCTTGGCCGCTCTGCAGTGCACAAGCCTGGCGCATGCCGAAGACGGCACACCGAATGCGCCGGCCGCGCAGCAATCGCCGCAGCGCACGATCGACGGCTACGCCGTGTTCGGCAACGGCCGCGCGACCGAAGGCGGCGACATGCATTGGCGCGCCTATGAAATCGGCTTCGGCGACATCCTCAACGATTACCTCTCCGTCTACGTCGCCTATCTGAACGAGGGGCATCCGACGAATCATCATCGCGATGGCTTTGCGGCGCTGGGTTCGTTTCGCTGGCCCCTCAGCGATCGCGTGGCGTTCGAGTTGTCCGCGGGGCCTTATTTCAGCATGGATACCACGCATGTCGAGAATGAACCGCGTAACGAAAAGCGATTGGGCCTGCGCGCCTCGGCCGCAGTGCGGTTCTATGTCGTGCCCAACCGCTTTTTTCTGAAGCTGCAATACAACCATATCCAGATGGTCAACGGATTCAACTCCGACGCGGTGCTCTTCGGCATCGGCTCCGATCTTCGCGGCAACCCCGCACCGGCGCTCTCCGACGGCAAGACACAGCTGAGCATCTGGGCCGGCACGTCGCAGACAAACCATCCTCAAGTGCCGATGGAAAAAGGTTACATGGTCGAACTCAAGCGCCCGCTCGGCAACGCTTGGGCGTATTCCGCGAGCTTCGTCTACGAAGGCAATAACGGCACGGCCGGCCGGCGCGGCGTGGCGGCACAACTCTGGTACGTCGCGCCGATCCAGAGCAAATGGACCTTATCGGCCGGTGTAGGGCCGTACCTCGCGCGCGACCGCGACGAACCTTCGAATCGCATGCGAATCAACGCCTTGCTCAGCGCGCAAGTGAGCTACCAGGTCACGAACAATTGGGCCGCGAGCCTGCGCTTCAACCGCGTCGCGACCGGCAATGACAAGGACCAGGACATGTTCATGGTCGGCCTCGCGCGGAACTTCTAGCGGCGATGCACGCGCGCCATGGCGCGCGTGGCTTACCCCGCGAAGTACACGCGTGCTAGACTTCCCACCCATGTCCTATTGGCGCAAATTATTCATCGTCGTGCTCTTGGCACTGAGCCTGCCGGTTCAGTCGTTTGCGGCCATCTCGATGAAATGCGTGCCCACACATGCTCGCGCCGGCGATGCGTCCGTCCGGCACGCCGGGCATGAGATGTCCGAGCACCATCGAGAAATGCACGGGATGGTTCTCGCCGGCGATGGCGACCATCATGACCTGCGCGGCAGTCCTCACGTGCATTCGTGTTCGATGTGCGCATCGTGCTGCCTCGGGACCGCCTTGCCGGCCGTTCCCATCGTTGCCGTCATCGCGGACGCTACGCGTGTCGTCGCATCTATTCCCCCTTCGGCCGGTGCCGCGTCTTTTTTGACCGGCGGCATCGAGCGCCCTCCTCGCTCCACGCTCGTCTAGTTTTCCACCGCGGTTAAAGCCCGCGATGTTCCATTCGTGCCGGCGGTCTCTTGGACCCGCCGGATGATTGAAGACGAGAAAATCCATGCGACTAATTTCTGCGGCGCTGCTTGGCGCGGCGGCTTCATTGCCGATGCTCACGCACGCCACCTCCACCTTTCCCGCCCCCGCGGACGCGGCGGCCCCGGCTCCCGCGAGCGCTTCATCGTCTGCCGTCGACGATGAAGCGCTCGTTGCAAGAACCACCACCGCACGCGATGCAATGGCCATGCGCACCCGGGAATACGCTTCCAAGCCGCTTTCGATGGACGACGCGGCACGGCTCGCCTTGCACAACGACAACCCCGGCACCGCCGACGCGATGTCGAAGGTGGCCGCCGATGCGCGCCGTGCCTATATCCGAGCGGTGGCGGGCGAGCAAGCCGCCCGATACGCCGGGCACGTCGAGGACTCCGCCGACGCCGGCGCACAATTGGCCTCGCGCATGCGCCAGGCCGGAAACCTGAGCAAGCTCGATGAGGCGCGCGAGCAAGCCTTCCGTGCCAGCGCGCAAGTACAGGCAGCGAAGGCTCGCCAGCAAGCGCTGTCGGCGCGGGAGAAATTGACGCGAACGCTGGGGCTGCGGGGCGGGCACACGCAGTACACCCTTCCGGATCAGTTGCCGGATCTGCCGAAAACGCGTCCCGCACTGAACGACCTCGACGCATTCGCCTCGCGCAACCATCTCGAGATTCGATCGGAGGTTCGCGAATCCTACTCGGCGTACATGACGAGCTACGACGTAGCAAAGCGCTATCGCGACGAAATCGTGCCGCTTCGCAAAACGATCTCGGACGAACTGCTGCTCCGCTACAACGGCATGCTCGCCGGCGTTTTCGAGCTGTTGGCCGACGCGCGCGAGCAGGCCGCCGCGATGAGCGGCTACGTCGATTCGCTCGAGGACTACTGGCTCGCGGAAACGGACATCCGGCAAGCGTTGGGCGGATGTTTGCCGCCGCCGGCATCCGCCAGCCGTTCGGGAGGGCAGTGACATGGTGTCCCGTCGACAATTCCTGAGCGGCTCGGGAGCCGCCCTGCTCGGTGCCGCCATGGTCAGCAAGGCCGGCGCGGCTTCATTGCCGGAAGCGCCGACCATGGCGGCCGCGGCGACGCAGCCGCCTCTCATGCCGCCCAACGGCCGCCCCTATACACCGGTCGCGACGCTGAACGGATGGACGTTGCCCTGGCGGATGAAAAACGGCTGGAAGGAGTTTCACCTGACGGCCGAACGCGTGGTGCGCGAAATGGCGCCCGGTATGAAGGCCAACCTCTGGGGCTACAACGGTCAGTCGCCGGGCCCGACGATCGAGGCCGTCGAAGGCGACAAGGTCCGTATCTTCGTCACCAACAGACTGCCCGAGCACACCACGATCCACTGGCACGGAATGCGGCTGCCGAACGGCATGGACGGTGTCGGTGGATTGACGCAACCCCACATCCCGCCCGGCAAGACATTCGTCTACGAGTTCCAGCTGGAGACGCACGGCACGTTCATGTATCACCCTCACTCCGACGAGATGGTGCAAATGGCGATGGGGATGATGGGCATGTTCATCGTCCACCCGAAGGACCGTAGCGTCATGCCGGTCGACCGCGATTTCGTATTTTTGCTGGCCGCCTACGACATCGATCCGGGCAGCTTTACGCCGCGCGTCAACGAAATGACGGACTTCAACATGTGGACCTTCAACTCGCGCGTGTTCCCCGGCATCGATCCGTTGCCGGTGCGCGCCGGCGATCGCGTACGCATCCGGTTCGGCAATCTGACGATGACGAATCACCCGATCCATCTGCACGGCTATCGCTTCGAGGTCACCGGCACGGACGGCGGATGGATCCCACCGGCGGCCCGTTGGCCCGAGGTGACCGCCGATGTTGCAGTCGGCCAGATGCGCGCGATCGAGTTCACCGCGGACCGGCCGGGCGATTGGGCGTTTCATTGCCACAAGTCGCACCATACGATGAACGCGATGGGGCACCGCGTGCCGACGATGATCGGGGTACGGCAGGACGACCTGGCCGAACGCATCGGCAACGTGGTGCCGGACTATATGGCGATGGGCAGCACCGGTGGCGCAATGGGCGAAATGGAGATGCCCTTGCCCGAAAACACGCTGCCGATGATGACGGGCACCGGGCCTTTCGGCGCGCTCGAAATGGGCGGCATGTTCACGGTCGTCAAGGTCAGGCAGGGGCTCGGGCGCAACGACTACCGCGATCCGGGCTGGCACACGCATCCCCAGGGAACGGTGGCGTACGAGTACACCGGTGCACTGCCCGACGGTTGACCGGTACGGCGAGGCAGGGGGCGCCGAAAGGCCACCACTGAACGGTCATCCCTGCCGGCCAAGTTCCTGCCCCTTCCAACGTTTGGGCACCCTATTCGATCGCTTCATGAGGCAGCCCTACGTAGTTCTCGGCGATCGCCCTCAACCCCGCATCGCAACGGGTGTAGTACTCGTAGTCGATGCGCTGCATCTGCTTGTCGAAACCATCGCGGTCCGGAAACTCGTGGAGCAGGTTCGTCATGAACCAGGAAAAACGCACGGCTTTCCAAACACGGCGTAGTGCGATCGACGAGTATTTCTCGAGCCAGTCAGTGCGCCCGCCCTCGTAGACGCCACGGAGAATCCGGTACAGGGTGCCGACATCGCTCGCGGCAAGATTGAGCCCCTTCGCACCCGTCGGTGGGACGATGTGCGCGGCATCCCCGACGAGAAAGAGCCGGCCATATTGCATCGGCTCGACCACATAACTGCGTAGCGGCGCCACGCTCTTTTCGAGCGAATCGCCTGTCACGAGCGTCTCGGCCAGATCCCGCGGCAAGCGCGCCTGGAGCTCGGCCCAGAAGCGCTCGTCCGTCCAATCCTCGGCTTTCTCGCTCAGCGACACTTGCAGGTAATAGCGGCTGCGCGTCATCGAGCGCTGGCTGCACAGTGCAAAGCCGCGCGCATGGTGGGCGTAGATCAGTTCATGGCTGACGGGCGGTGTATCCGATAGCAGTCCAAGCCATCCGAATGGAAAAATGCGCTCGTACTGCGTGAGGCGATCCGCGGGTATCGCCTTGCGCGATACACCGTGAAAGCCGTCGCAGCCAGCGATGAATTCGCATTCGAGCGCCATCGTCTCGCCGTCCTTGTCGAACGTGACACGGGGCGTGTTGCCCTCGATCCCGTGCAATTGAACGTTGCGGGCTTCATAGATGGTCGTACCGCCACTGGCCTCGCGCGCCGCCATCAAATCGCGCGTGACTTCGGTCTGGCCGTAGACGAGCACCGTGGCACCGCCCGTCAATGCCTTCAGATCGATGCGGTCGCGCCGGCCGCCGAAGGCGAGTTCGATGCCTTCATGCACGAGTCCTTCCGCATCCATACGCGCGCCGACGCCAGCCTCGCGCATGAGATCCGCCGCGCCCTGCTCGAGCACGCCCGCCCGGATTCGCCCGAGCACGTAGCCGCCCGTCTGCCGCTCGAGCACCACGTTGTCGATGCCTGCTCGTTGCAGCAATTGGCCTAGCAGCAGACCCGACGGTCCGGCGCCGATGATCGCGACTCGGGTTTTCATGACGGTGCCCCCTTTCAAGATGTCTCGTCGTTTGCTTGTATTTTTCGACGTTCATCGCGAATAGAGAAGGCACATTTGTGCAATAGAACAGGACTTTTAAAAGATCGCCGGCTAGCGCTTGCGGCGCGGCCCTATTCCTGCTTGATGCCTTCCGCCTGAATCTGAAGCTTCGTCAGCATGTTGAACCCAAGCCGCTGCCCGATATCGATGCCGAAGTCGGCGCGGTTGAACTGTGCGCTTGCCTCCACACCGCACACCTCGCGCTTGAAGTAGGGATTCATGAAGCATTTGAACGATTCGATCCGCAGATTGACCGGCCGCGTGACGCCATGCAGCGTCAGCGCGCCGATGACCTCTTTGGGCCGATCGCCATCGAATCGGATTTGGGTACCCTTGTAAATCGCGCTCGGGAATTGCTTCGTATCGAACCCTTGCGTCCCGCGCAGGTTTTGATCGAGTTGCGCGTTGCCCGTGTCGATCGACGACGGATCGATCGACACATCGATTGTCCCGGTCTTCTTCGCGAGATCGAGCGTCACGGTGCCGCTCGACTTCGTAAACTTGCCTCGCCAGATCGACACACCGCCGAAATGGTCGACGGCAAAGCTGGGATAGGTATGCGTCGGATCGAGTTGATAGCTGGTCGCAGAAGCGGCGGCCGAACACGATGCTCCCGCGATGGCGATGAGGCCCGCCGTGACGAGCTGGTTTGCTTTGTTCATTGTCTCCTCCAAATGCGTTGAATTGGATTCTCTTTAAAACTTCGCTGCAACGAGATGGAATTTGATGGTGACGTCGTCCGCGACGATCGACGTGTCCTTCCACTCGCCCGTCCCGATATCGAACTGCGAGCGCTTGATCGGCATGCTGCCGTCCAGCGTCTGAGCGTGGTCACGCACCGTTAGCGTGACGGGCACGGTGACGATCGCGGATTTGCCCTTGATCGTCAGCTTTCCCGTCACGCGGTACCGATTGGCACCGGCAGCGGCTATCTCGCTCGAAGCAAACGTTGCCGTCGGATAAGTCCTCGCGTCGAACCATTCCTTTCCGGCCACCTGGCTGTTGTAACTGGAATCGCCCAGGTCATAGCTGCCGACATCGACCGTGATCAGCGCGCTGCCTGCCGACGGTTTGGCCGGATCGAAGCTCACGCGCGCACTGAACTTCTTGAAGACGCCCTCGATGGGCACATTCATCTGTTTCGATACCGCGGTGATCGAGCTTTTCGCGAGGTCGACTTCGGCGCGCGCCGCGCCGGGCGCAGTCAAGACGGCTGCCACGAGCACCGGCGCCATGCAGTGGTAAAGCGATGACTTCATCGAAGATCCTTCGTCATTTGAGAAAAGGCAGCATCCGCCCGAGCAGTCCGTCCCGATCGATCCACTGATGCTTGACGGCCGCGGCGACGTGCCCTGCAACGAGCGCGAGCAGTCCGTAATCGAGCGCAATGTGAATGGACTTGAACCACACCTTGAGTACCGGGTCCGGTGCGATGAGCTGCGGCATCGGTATGAGGCCCAAATAGACGACGGGCACATTCGCCGCCGCGGTGTAGAGGTAGCCCGAAACGGGAATCGCGATCATGAGCGCGTACAGCGCCACGTGAACGGCATTCGCCGCGCAGCGTTGCCACGCGCTCATGCAATCGGGCAACGGGGGTGCCCGATGCGTCAACCGCCAGACGATGCGCAACACGGCCAACGCGAGCACCGTCACGCCGATCCACTTGTGCCAGGAATAGAAGCGCAGCTTATCGGGCGTGATGCCCGGCATGCGCGTCATCGCCCAGCCCAACGCAAACCCGCCGACGATCAACGCCGCGACGATCCAGTGCAACCCGATTGCAGCGGCCGTATACGCACCCCGGCCACCAACGGTCGGAGACACGTGCTCGCCCGCACGTCTTTCGAAGCGCTCCTGAGTGGGCCTGCCCGCGCTGTTCGTCTGACTCATCGTTCCTCTCCTCGTCCCGCTCCCCCATCCGAACGGCCTCCGACCACTTCCACGCAAACGATCCGTTGCGTGCCGAGCGCCGATACACCGGCCTCGAGCACATCGCCGGCACGCAGATATCGCCCGTGGTGACTGCCGATGCCTGCAGGCGTACCCGTGCAGATCAAGTCGCCCGGCTGCAACGACGTATGCGTCGACAGGTAGGCGATCTGCTCGGCAATGCTGAAAATCATGTCGCCGGCCTGCCCGTCCTGCATCAATGCGCCGTTCAGCCGCAACCACGGTCGCAGCGCCGACGGCGCCTCGATGTCCCATGCCGGAACCAGCCACGGACCGGCCGGCAGCCATCCGGCTCTCGATTTCGACTGAAGCCAATCCGTGCCGAGCACCGGCACGTCGGTCCGCACTACGCGATCGCGCAACGTGATGTCGTTGACGACGCAATAGCCCGCGACATAGTCGAGCGCGCTTGCGACGTCGACGTTGCAAGCGCGCCGTCCGATCACGACCCCGATCTCCACCTCCCAATCGAGCGTCGACATGCCGGCTTCGACCGGCAATGGGTCGAACGGGGCCGAAACCGCGGCTGTTCCCTTCACGCATATATAGGGCGTGCCCACGCGCCGCCGAGTTTCGATCGATGCGAGCACGGCTTCCCGGCGGACAGGCGCATCGGCAGCGCCATGTGCATCGAGGGCTGCCTGCACCACCTGCTCACTGTAATTGCCGATCGTGCAGTAGACCTGCCGCGGGGCGATCGGCTCGTGGATCCGGAAGGCAGCGAGCTCGACACCTTTTTCCGCGATGAGCGTCTGCGTCCCTTCCGATCGAACGACCTGCTTCAATCGATCGGCGTTGCACTCCCATTCATTCAGGAATTCGGCGACCGACGATGTGCCGCGCAACCCGCTGGCGCGCCACTGCGCCAAAGCCATCACGCGGCCTTCGAACAGCAGCGCCGGAAACGGCGTGCAGGCGGCGATCGACACGTTCACGAGTACAGGAGACATGTCCGGCTCAAAGATCGTTGACGAAATGAACTTCGACCGCATCGCCGTCCGGGCGCGCAAGGGTGCGCCGGCGCGGCGCGGTTTCGACGAGCAGCACGGCAATGCCCGCTCCGGCGACGAGACTGTAGAACGCGAAATCGAGGGTCCGGGCCAGGCCGAAATGCTGCGCGATGAAACCGGCGATCACAGGAGCAACGCCACCCCCGAACGTCTCACCCACGCCCGACACGAAGCCGATGGCCGACGCGACGAGACCGGGCGGAGCCGCCTCGGTGGCAACCGGCCCACTGAGCAACGACAGCAAGCCGATCGAAAAGAGGGATACGCCGAAGAGCAGCGCGAAGAGCATTTGAGGATGGGGGCCCGTGCGTGCGAAGCAATAGAGCAGAAGCGTCGCGGCGACGAAGCCGAACAGCGCGGTCGGGCGTCGGCCGACGCGATCGGAGATACCGGGCAGCGCGAACGAGCCCGCAAACCCGCCGAATCCGATCGCCGAAGCGACGAAGCCCATGCTCCGCGTGTCCAGATGAAGGACGGCGACGAGGTAGATCGGAACCATCGCACCGATCACGAAAATGCCGCCCATCGCGCACAGAATGGCAGCAGTCGCGACGAGCACGTTGCGCGTGCGCAGCAACTGCGTCCATTCCATCTTGGCGGCGCCCTCGACGCCGAGCGGGACATCGCGGCTGCGCGTGCGCTCGTGCAGCAGTCGCCAGATCAGCGCGGAGACGATCAAGCCCGGCACGGCCGAGATCATGAATACCCAGTGCCACGACGGTACGACGCGAAGCAGTTGCGTGGCGGCGATGGGGGCGAAACCGAGCCCGACGAGCGGGATCATGCTCAGTTGCAAGCCCTGGTTCAGGCCGCGTCGGGCGGGACGCGACGCCTCGCTATTTGCCGCGAGGCTTGCGGGCGTGAATGCACCTTCGGCGACGCCCATCGCGGCACGCAACAACAAGAGACTGCTGAAGCCCGTCGCGAACCCCGACAAACTCGACAGCACGGAGAAGACGATCATCGTCGCGACGAGAATCTTCTTGCGGCCGATGCGATCCGAAACCGGCCCCATGACGATCGACCAGATGCCCCACGCCACGCCGAGTACGCCGATCAAGCTACCCAGTTGCGAATAGTCGAGGCCAAGGTCTTTCATCATGTACGGAAACATCGGCGCCATCAGCCACCGGTCGAAACCGACCAGTCCGAACCCCAGGCCCAGCAGGACGAGCGTTTTGCGCTCGTACCCGATGTCATGGTGAGAAGCGGTCATCAATTGTCTCCATTAAGTTGTCTTCGTGCGATACGCCATGACGGCGTTCTTTCGATTACCGCTTCACACGATCAATGCTAACGTTAGCGTAGATTAGATGCCCGCTCTTTCGCTGTCAAATGCGTACATCTACTTATTTCGTGCTTACGTATGCACTAGGCGCGTGCAAACGCATGATCCGACGGGGGAATTGCTCGTTCGCCGTCGTACCGGGCGGTCGATCGGGGGAACTGCCTTGCAGCGAGTGAGTGTGCTATCGTTTGTCCGAATCCGCCCTCATTGGAACGCCATGATCACCATCAAAGACATCGCCGCCCGCCTCGAGGTCTCTCCCTCGACGGTTGGCCGCGCGCTCGCCGACGATCCGAGAATCAGCGCCGCCACCAAAAAGAAGGTCACGGAAGTCGCCAATGAAATGGGCTACGTGGCCAATCTCGCGGCGCGCATGATGCGCGGCGTGTCCAGCAATCTCATCGGCCTCGTGCTGCCCGATATTCGCAACAGCTTCTATTCGACGATTGCACACGCGCTGTCGAAGTGCGTGCAGGGCGCGGGCTTTCAATTGATGTTGTCGGAAACCGAAGACGACCGGATGGTCGAGCTGCATCACATTCGCGAGCTGACGAGCGCGAACGTGGCCGGGATCATCATCGTTCCCACGGCGAAGCCGCATCGGGAAGCCACGCGCCTGCTCAAGTTGTTGCCGCACGTCCAATTGATTCGCCGGCAAGCCGTCATCGGCGACCAGTACTTCGGCATCGACGATACGCAGGCGCTGTTCGATGCGACGAACCATTTGATTGCGCTCGGCCACCGACGCATCGCCTACGTCGGCGGCACCGACGAGCTGCCCACCGGCGAAGCGCGACTGCAGGGTTATCGAAGAGCCATCGAAGCCATGCCGCGCAATGCGCGCCCGAGCGCCGAGTTCGTCCGGCTCGGCCCGCCGGGTTCGATCGATTTCGGGCGCGAAGCCATGCGAGACCTGCTGGCGCAGGCCGCAGCGCCGACGGCCGTCGTGGCCGGTGCGGTGCGCATCACGCAAGGCATCGTCGAAGAGCTCATGGCTCAACGTATCGCCGTTCCCGAGCAACTTTCGGTGGTGGGCTTCGGCGACGAGATGGGATTCAGTTGGTGGGGGCCGGGTCTCACGACCATCGGCCTTCCCGTTCACGATCTGGCCACGGCGTGCGGCCTCTGGTTCGTGCACCAGATCCGCCAAAACGCCGCCGCGCGCGCGCCCTACGCTTCGATCGCCACGGCCACGTTGATCCAGCGGGGCAGCACGCGCGCGCCCGCTGCGGCGGCACGAGAGCGCGCCACGGCCACGGTCAGTAGGAGTAAAAGCCCCGCTTAGTCTTACGGCCGAGATAGCCCGCGTCCACCATCTCTTTGAGCAACGACGCGGGCCGGTATTTCGTGTCGCCCGTCTCGCGCTGAATCACCTCCATGATCGCGAGCACGGTGTCGAGGCCGATCAGATCCGCGAGCGCCAACGGCCCCATGGGATGACGCGCGCCCAGCCTCATGCCCGCGTCGATTTCGTTCGCGCTCGCCAATCCTTCCTGCAGCGCGAATACGGCTTCGTTGATCATCGGCACGAGAATGCGGTTGACCACGAAACCGGGGGCATTCTTCACCTGTATCGCGGATTTGCCGAGGCGCTCGGCAAGCGCAACGGTCGTCTCGAACGTGGCGTCGCTCGTTTGCATGCCGCGAATGACTTCCACGAGCGCCATCGCCGGAACGGGGTTGAAGAAATGCATGCCGACGAAACGCGACGGGTCGGCGAGCGTAGCCGCCAATTGCGTGATCGACACGGACGACGTATTCGTTGCGATGATGGCGCCGGGCTTGGCGATTCTGTCCAACTCGCGCAATATCTGGTGCTTGATCCCGACGTTTTCCGTAGCCGCTTCGATGACGACATCGCATGTACCGAGCGCGGCGGAATGGGACGTCGTCTTCACCCGCCCCATCGCTTCGGCAACGTCACCGGCCGTCATCTTCTGCTTCGAGACCAGGCTGTCGTAGCCCGCCGACAGCCGCTCGCGCCCGCGCTCGAGCGCGCTTTCATCGACGTCGCTGAGCACGACCGTCAGCCCCGCTGCCGCGCAGACTTGCGCGATCCCCGTGCCCATCTGGCCTGCGCCGACGATGCCTATCGTTTCGTAGTTCATGGTTGCTGCCTTAGATATTCGGATGATTCGGCGCGACGCCGTTTCGGCGCCGACCAGTCGCCGGGCTGGCCGACTCTGCGCAGCTCGGCCTCGTCTTTTGCGGCTCGGATCGCACCGTCGAACGTGGGCTCGGTGGCCACTCGCATCCGGTCGACGCTGATTACCCAGTTGTCGAACGTATAGCGCCAACGAATGCGACGCTCCTCTAGAAGCGCGGAAAACCATCGCCAGACCGATGCATCTTCCGCATTGGCTACTGCGGCCGCATCGAAGCGAGCGCGTTGCATCGCATCCATATCGTGACTCCGGTAGACGCGCGGATTTCGCGCTCACTGTCACCCGCACCTAAGCGAGCGTTTCGATCAACTCGGGAACCGCGGTGAACAAATCGCCGACGAGCCCGTAATCGGCCACGCTGAAGATCGGCGCCTCAGGATCCTTGTTGATCGCGACGATCACCTTCGAATCCTTCATGCCGGCCAGATGCTGAATCGCACCCGAGATACCGACCGCAACGTACAGTTGCGGTGCGACGATCTTGCCCGTCTGGCCCACCTGATAATCGTTGGGTACATAGCCCGCATCCACCGCGGCGCGCGACGCGCCCAACGCCGCGCCGAGCTTGTCGGCCAGCGGCACGAGCACGCTCTGATAGTTCTCGCCGCTGCCCAGACCCCGGCCACCCGACACCACGATCTGCGCGCTCGTCAGCTCGGGACGGTCCAGCTTGGTCACCTCGCGGTTCACGAACTGCGAGATGCCGCGCTCCGCCGCCGCCTCGATCTTCTCGATTGCAGCGCTGCCGCCAACGGCCGCCACGGCGTCGAAGCCCGTCGCACGCACCGTCAGCACCTTGATCGGATCGCCCGATTGCACCGTCGCAATCGCATTGCCCGCGTAGATCGGCCGCTCGAACGTATCGGGCGACACCACCGCGGTGATCTCGCTGATCTGCGCCACGTCCAGCTTCGCCGCCACGCGCGGCGCGATGTTCTTGCCGTAAGCCGTGGCCGGCGCCACGATATGCGAGTAATCCTTCGCGATCTCGAGCACCGTCGCTTCGACGTTCTCCGCCAGACCTGCAGCCAGTTGCGGCGCATCGGCGAGCAGCACCTTCGAGACGCCCGCGATCTTCGCCGCTGCATCGGCCGCGGCCTGCGCGTTGTGACCGGCAATCAGCACGTGAATGTCGCCGCCGATCTTCTGCGCGGCAGCAATAGTGTTCAATGTCGCGCCCTTGACGGTCGCGTTGTCCCCCAAGGGGATTTCGTTCCGGGCATCATGTTCGGCAATCACCAGAATCGTCATTTCTTCGCGCTCCCCTTACACCACCTTGGCTTCGGTCTTCAACTTCTCGACCAGCGTCTTCACATCCGGCACCTTTACACCGGCGCTGCGCTTGGGCGGCTCGGCCACCTTCAGCGTCTTCAAGCGCGGCGTGACGTCCACCCCAAGGTCTTCGGGCTTCAGCGTTTCCAGCGGCTTTTTCTTCGCCTTCATGATATTGGGCAGCGTCACATAGCGCGGCTCGTTCAGGCGCAGATCCGTCGTCACCACCGCCGGCAAGCTCAGCGTCAGCGTCTCCGCACCGCCGTCCACTTCGCGCGCCACCGTCGCACGGCCCTCGGCGATCGTCACCTTCGAGGCAAACGTCGCTTGCGGCAGGTTCGCCAACGCCGCCAGCATCTGGCCCGTCTGGTTCGAATCGTCGTCGATCGCCTGCTTGCCCAGAATCACGAGCTGCGGCTGCTCTTTATCGACCAACGCCTTGAGCAGCTTCGCCACGGCCAACGGCTGCAAGTCCTCGTTCGATTCGATCATAATCGCGCGGTCGGCACCGATCGCCAGCGCCGTGCGCAGCGTCTCTTGCGCCTGCGCCACTCCGCACGACACCGCCACGATTTCCGTCGCCACGCCCGCTTCCTTCAGCCGCACCGCCTCTTCCACCGCGATTTCGTCGAACGGGTTCATCGACATCTTCACGTTCGCAATATCGACGCCCGTGCCATCCGACTTCACGCGAACCTTCACGTTGAAATCGACCACGCGCTTGACCGGTACGAGGACCTTCATGATTGCTTTCCCTGATGAAATGTCGGTTAAACGACGCCTCTGTCATGCAAGGCGGCGAGCTGCGGCGCATCGAGCGCGAGCCATTCGCCGAGCACGGCCTCGGTATGTTCGCCGAGCGTCGGCGGGGCATGCCGGTACTGGACGGGCGTCTCCGACATTCGTATGGGATTGGCCACCAGCGGCACCTTTCCCGCGACGGGATGGCTCATCTCCAAGCGCATCGCGCGTGCTTGCACTTGCGGATCGGCGAACACTTGGTCCATTCGATTGATGGGGCCGCACGGTACGCCGCGCGCTTCCAGCATGGACACCCATTGCGCGGTCGTGCGAGTGAGCGTGATGCCGCGCAACGATTCGACGAGCTCGTCGCGATGCTTCACACGCTGCGGGTTAGTGCGAAAGCGCGCATCGCGCGCCCACTGCGGCCGGTCGATCGCCTCGCATAGACTCGCGAACTGCGAATCGTTGCCCACGGCGATGATCATGTAGCCGTCCGCCGTCGGGAAGTCCTGGTACGGCACGATGTTCGGATGCGCGTTGCCCATCCGTCGAGGCACGTCGCCGCCGACGAGGTAGTTGGCCGCCTGATTCGCCAGCGACGCGATTTGCACGTCGAGCAGCGCGAGGTCGATATGCTGGCCCCGGCCCGAGCGCTCGCGATGCGCCAACGCGGCAAGAACGGCCACGGTCGAATAGAGCCCCGTCATGACGTCGGTCAGCGCCACGCCGACCTTCATCGGACCCTCGCCCGGCGAGCCGTCGGGCCGCCCGGTCAGACTCATCAATCCGCCCATGCCTTGAATCAGAAAGTCATAGCCGGCGCGCGCGGCATAGGGACCGGTTTGCCCGAAGCCGGTGATCGAGCAGTAAATGAGCCGCGGATTGATCGCCGACAGACTCGCATAGTCCAGCCCGTACCGCGCCAAGCCACCGACCTTGAAGTTCTCGATGACGATATCCGCCTTGCCGGCAAGCTGCCGGATCAGCGCCTGGCCGTCGGCCTGCGCCATGTCGATCGTCACCGATCGCTTGTTGCGGTTGGCGCTCAGGTAGTACGCGGATTCGCCGGTAGGCTTGCCATCGATGTCGTCAAGCCAGGGCGGCCCCCACGCGCGCGTATCGTCGCCGGCGCCCGGACGCTCGACCTTGACGACGTCCGCCCCCAGATCCGCCAACAACTGACTCGCCCAGGGTCCGGCGAGCACGCGCGACAGATCGAGCACCCGCAGGCCGGACAGCGCGCCTTGTTTGAAGTCGTTCATAGTCGCCTAGAACGCCGCGATGCCGGTCATGGCGCGCCCGAGAATGAGCGCATGGATGTCGTGCGTGCCTTCGTAGGTGTTGACCACCTCCAGGTTCACGAGGTGCCGCGCAACGCCGAACTCGTCGCTGATGCCGTTTCCGCCCAGCATGTCGCGCGCCTGGCGGGCGATATCGAGCGCCTTGCCGCAGGAGTTGCGCTTCATGATCGATGTGATTTCGACGGCCGCCGTGCCTTCGTCCTTCATCCGGCCAAGCCGCAGGCAACCTTGCAAACCGAGCGTGATTTCCGTTTGCATGTCGGCGAGCTTTTTCTGGATCAGTTGGTTCGCGGCGAGCGGCTTGCCGAACTGCTTGCGCTCGAGCACGTATTGCCGCGCACGATGCCAGCAATCTTCCGCCGCGCCGAGCGCGCCCCATGCAATGCCGTATCGCGCGCTGTTCAGGCAAGTGAACGGACCCTTGAGCCCTCGCACGTGCTCGAACGCATTGTCTTCCGGGCAAAACACTTCGTCCATGACGATTTCGCCCGTGATCGACGCACGCAGGCCGACCTTCCCATGAATGGCCGGAGCGGACAATCCTTTCCAACCTTTTTCGAGCACGAAGCCGCGGATCGCTCCCTCGTCGTCCTTCGCCCATACGACGAAGACATCGGCGATCGGGCTGTTCGTAATCCACATCTTGCTGCCCGTCAGCAAATAGCCGCCATCGACGCGCTTCGCGCGCGTGGCCATGCTGCCCGGGTCGGAGCCGTGATCCGGTTCGGTCAGGCCGAAGCATCCGATCCATTCGCCGCGCGCGAGCTTCGGCAAATATTTGTTTTTGACCGCCTCGCTGCCGAATTCATTGATCGGGACCATCACGAGCGAGGACTGCACGCTCATCATCGAGCGATACCCGGAGTCCACGCGCTCGACTTCGCGCGCCGCGAGCCCGTAACTGACGTAGTTCAACCCGGAACCGCCATACGCCTCGGGAATCGTCACACCAAGCAAGCCGAGCTCGCCCATCTCGCGAAAAATGTCGACGTCGGTATGCTCGCGCCGAAACGCATCGAGCACGCGCGGCGCCAGTCGTTCCTGGCAGTAGGCGCGCGCCGATTCCTGCACCATGCGCTCTTCGTCCGTCAGTTGCTGATCGAGCAGCAAGGGATCGTCCCATTTGAAGCTGGCTGACTTGTGCTGTGCACGCATTTCGAACTCGAAAGAAAGTGAGATTAGAGCCACTCTAATCACACCATGAGTCACGCACAAACGATTTGTTCGCACTGATCTGTGCGAAAATCTCACTTGTTGTCAGAGTAACCGGAGACCCACCGTCATGCGCAGAAAGATTCCCTCCACGGGCGCGCTCTGCGCCTTCGAATCGGCCGCACGGCACCAGAGCTTCACCAAAGCGGCGGACGAACTGGCCGTCACGCAAAGCGCCATATGCCGGCAGATCGGTACGTTGGAAGATTTCCTGGGAGTGAAGCTGTTTCGCCGGAGCCGTCGCGGCGTGGCATTGACCGAAGCCGGGGTGGCCTATAGCCGAAGGGTCGTTGCGCGCCTGAACGATTTCGAACGCGATACGCTCGAACTCATGGCTCGCGGCGGACAAGGCGCAACGCTCGAACTCGCCGTGGTCCCTACGTTTGCCACGAAATGGCTGTTGCCGCGCTTGCCGATGTTCCATGAGGCGCATCCGGACATCACGGTGAACCTGACCTCGCAGACGCGCCCTTTCCTATTCGAAGGCACCGAATTCGACGCGGCCATTCACGCTGGGCCCGGTATTTGGCCCGGCACGGACGGGTTGCGGCTGATGGGAGAAACCTTGGTCGCGGTATGCAGCCCGGCGCTCCTCACAGCGCGCGGCGCACTGAAGCGAAACGACTGGAAGCGCTACACGCTCCTGCAGCAGAGCACGCGGCCCTACGCCTGGCGCGAGTGGTTCGCATCCCAGGACATGGAGGTCGAAGGCGATATGGCGGGACCGCGGCTCGAACTCTTCTCGATGGTCGCGGAAGCGGCGAAGCAAGGAATGGGCATTGCGCTCATGCCGCGCTTGCTCGTGGAGGACGAATTGAAAAGCGGCGCGCTCGTGCAAGTGTCCTCGCACGAACACCCGAGCAGCCGATCGTATTACCTGATCTTTCCGGAAGAGAAGGCGGAAAACGCGGCGCTGGGCCGGTTTCGCGACTGGATTGCGAGGCAGGCCGGCAATGCTGCCGTCCTGCCCCACGCCGCGGCTTAAAATTTGTGCCGCAGGCCGACGCTCGTCAGGAATTGACGGTTCGTCGACGAGGGGCCGCCGCTGCTGCCGATGAAGGCGCCGTTGAATATCGTCGAGCCCGCGCCGCTGACGGTTTGGTACTCGCCCATCAAATAAAGGTCGGTGCGCTTGGACAACGAATAGGCCGTCATCAGATTGAACTGATTCCAGCGCGGCTTCGCACGAACCGAGGCATTGGAATAGCTGCCATTGGTGAACGTGTACGATGCCGCGACTACCCACGCCGGATTGATCAGATACCGGATGTTCGCTTCGTAATTGTCGAACGTCAGATCGGTAGGCGAACCCGTTGCCGCGGGGGCCAGCGTGCTGCCGCGATAGACCGCGCTCGCCGCGCCATAGTGCGAATGGCTCCAAACGAGGCCTAGTATGGCCGGTCCGATCGTATAGCCCGCCCCGACGCCCCATACCTGCTGCGTCGCCGCATGGAACGTCGCATCACCCGACGTGGACGAACCGTCGAGGGCGCCCGCGGCGCCATCCCCCGCGTGGTCGATGCGCATGTACGCCGCGCTGACCGTGATGGGCCCTCGCTCGTACGTCGCCCCCGCACTGAATGCGCGATTGTCCGCAAAACCGCCCGCCTTATTGGAGAACGCATACAGCCCGCCAAATTTCAGGCCTTTGTAATCCGTGCTCGCGAATTTGACGGCATTGTCGAGCCGGAAGAAGTCGCCGAAGTTGTCGTTGTCCATGGGGTGCATGAATTCGAGCCCGCCCACGAAGCTTTGCGCCAAGCTGCGCGGCGCGAGATAGTCGACCACGGAGTCGTACTGGCGGCCCAGCGTGACGGCGCCCCAGGGGTTGGACATACCGACCCATGCTTGCCGGCCGAACAAGCGTCCGCCTTGCTGCAACGTGCCGTTCGTGCCCGTGAAGCCGTTTTCGAGCTTGAAAATGGCCTTCAATCCGCCACCGAGATCTTCGCTGCCGGTCAACCCCCATCGATCGCCGACGATATTCCCGGTCGACGCCAATACGGCGCTGTGGCCCCGCTGATTGCTGACATACGAAATGCCGTTGTCGATCAGGCCGTACAGCGTGACCGAGCTCTGAGCATGAGCCGCTGCGCAAAGACAGCCTCCGATCGCGAATGCGAGTTGCCGCTTCATTCCTTGTCTCCTGGTTGTTGTCCGTGTCGTCGGGTGCGATCGAATGCGTCACACTTGGATCTCGGTTAGCGCTAACGTTAGCACTGAGACGGAGAATATTTCGACTGCTCAGCTTACGACATTGGGGTTTTCGATAGCCCATCTCGAAGCCCATTGCAGGCATGGCCGCAGCGAATTGCCAGGCCGGCTGTGTCGCCGGCCGTCTTGGCAGGCATCGTTTCTCGTGCTAACGTTTGAGCACATTTCTCGATTCACATGAACAAGGTCATTCATGAGCGATACCGTTCTTCTCACCGACTACGCCTGGCCCGACGACAGCGTCGAGCGCGCCATCGTCGAATCGTCGGGCTTTCGGCTGGTCAGCGGCCCCGCATCGCCGGCCTCTGCCTCATCGATCGAAGCCCTCGTGCGCGAGCATCGGCCCGCCGGCATCTTGACGTGCTGGGCGCAAGTATCGGCAGATGCGATCGCCGCCGCACCGAATCTGAAAATCGTCGCGAGGCTCGGTGTCGGGCTCGACAACATCGCCGTTCAGACGGCAACGGCGCGAAACGTTCTCGTGACGAACGTGCCCGACTACTGCGTCGAGGAAGTCTCCGATCATGCAGTCGGTTTCGCGTTGGCCTGGACCCGTGGCCTCGTCGCATTCGACCGCGAGGTGCGTGCGGGACGGTGGTCGCCGGCGGACGCGAAGCTGCGCCGCTTGTCGTCGCTGACCTGCGGACTGATCGGGTACGGACGTATCGGGCGCGCGACGGCACGCAAGTTCGCCGCCTTCGGATGCCGCGTGCTGGCGCACGATCCGTTCATGCCCGCCAATGCCGACGGGGTGCAAGCCGTCAGCCTCGACGAATTGTTCGCGCAAAGCGACATCGTCGTCGTGCATGCGCCGCTGACCGACGGCACGCACCACCTCGTCAATCGCGAGGGGATCGCGCGCATGCGGCCCGGCGGCCTGCTCGTCAACGTGAGCCGCGGCGCGATCGTCGATACGGACGCCGTTATCGAGGCGCTCGAAAGCGGTCGCCTCTCCGGGGCCGCCCTCGACGTGCTGGAATCGGAGCCCGCCGTTCCCGCACGCTTGCTCGGGCAGCCCGGCGCGCTGCTGACCCCTCATGTGGCGTTTTCATCCGATGCTTCGCTGCTGGAATTGCGCGAGCGCGCGGCGCAGGAAGTCGTCCGTGTCCTGCGCGGCGAGGCGCCGCGCAACCCCTGCAACTTGCGTAAGGTTTGACGGCAAGCGTGCCGTTTCGATTTTCCACCACTGCCGTCTCACGATGAACGAACGAAATTGCCCCGACCCGCGCCTCGACGCCTTTCTCATCGAGCATCGGCTCGCGGCCGCGAATGAACCTGCGTCCTGGCGCGCTTTGACGGGCGGCGTATCGTCCGACATTTGGCGTGTCGATCTACCCGGACGATCGCTGTGCGTCAAGCGTGCGCTTTCCACCTTGAAGGTTTCCGCGCAATGGGAAGCGCCCGTTTCGCGCAACGCCTATGAATGGGCGTGGATACAATTCGCCGCGCAGCACTGCCCCGAGAACGTGCCCACGCCGCTGGCGCACGACCCGGTGCTCGGGGTGTTCGCGATGTCCTTCCTCTCCCCCGCCGAGCATCCGGTTTGGAAGCAGCAGCTCATGGCAGGCGAAGTGGAGATCGACACGGCCAAGGCCGTCGGCCGTTTGATCGGCAGTTTGCACAGCGCGAGCGCGGACAGCAGCGAGCTCGCCGATGCTTTCGACACGGGGGAGAACTTCCGTGCGTTGCGTCTGGACCCCTACCTCATCGCGATGTCCGCGCGGCACCCGGCACTGGCGCACAGGCTGGGAACGCTCGCGCTTCGTACTGCCTCGATACGCACGGCCCTCGTTCATGGCGACGTGAGTCCGAAGAACATTCTCATCGGCCCCAACGGTCCCGTGCTGCTCGATGCGGAATGCGCGTGGTTCGGCGATCCGGCGTTCGATCTTGCGTTCTGCCTCAATCACCTGCTGCTCAAATGCCTCGTGCGCCCCGACAAGGTCGACGCCTTGATCATCTCATTCAAGGCGCTGACCGAAGCGTACTTCGACGAAGCGGACTGGGAATTGCGTGCAAGCCTCGAAGCGCGCGCGGCCGCGCTGCTCCCGGCGCTGCTGCTCGCGCGCGTGGACGGCAAGTCACCGGTGGAGTATCTGACCGAGGACCGGCTGCGCGACCAGGTCCGCTCGGTCGCCGTTCCACTGTTGCATGAACCCGTCGACCATCTTTACCAGGTGGCGGCGGCATGGGTCGAGGGCATCGGTCGCTATACGCCGTCAAGGTAGGCGTCGCGCTCGGCACGCGGCGCATCGACGAACAATAATTACGGAGACCGGCGGCCATGCACGCTGACAGACCAGCCAGCGGGATCGAATACGTGCTCGACGATTCGATCGCCATGATTTCGAAAGGCGATCTCGACGGCAAGATCACCTACGCCAATCGAGATTTCATTTCGGTGAGCGGCTACGCCGAAAGCGAACTGCTCGGCGCGCCGCAAAGCCTGCTCGCCCACCCCGACACACCGCATCAGGTGTTCGAGGATTTCCTGCGCACCGTGCGGTCGAATCGCACGTGGACGGGGGTCGCGAAAGGCCTTCGCAAGAACGGCGATCACTTCTGGGTCGAGATGACGGCGGCGCCGATCTGTGTGAATCGCCGTATCGCCGGCTACATTACGATTCGCGCGAAAGCCTCCCCGGAGAAGATTCGCTCGGCGAGCGAGGCGTATGCCGCGATGAAGAGCGGCAGCGCCGAAATCGACGTCGACCAAGGCCGACTCGTCAGGCGATCGATCTTCCGGCGCCTGCGCGCCGAAAGGCGGTTTTCCGTCTGGAGGAAGATGAACGCGCTCATGGCCCTGACGATCGTTCTCTTCGCCGGCAACTTGGCCGTCCTTGCGCATGAGGGCGGCGGCGCGAGCCGCTGGGCCATCGGGTCGTCGGTCGCCGGAATCGTTTCCTGCTTGCTGGCCTCGCTATTGTTTCGCCAGGGTGTGACCGGACCGTTCGCACGGCTCAAGGACCATATCGACGCGCTGGGCGAAGGCAATTTGTCGCAAACGATCGAAGCGCACGGCGACGACGAGGCCGCGCGGATCCGGCACGCGCTGCGCATTCTCCAAATCAATCTGAAGCTGCTCGTCTCGCAGATCAAGGAAACCACGGCGCTGGTTGGCAACGGCGTCGCGCAGATCGCATCGGGCAACGCCGATCTTGCCGTCAGAACGGAAGCGCAAGCCGCCTCATTGACGCGGATCGCCGCCTCCATGGCGAGACTCACGGCGACGGTGGCCGAAAATTCGGAAAGCGCGCGTGAAGCGGAGATGTTGTCCACGACGACGTCGAGCGTTGCGGCAAAAGGTAGGCTGGCCGTCGGCAAAGTGATCGAGACGATGAAGTCGATCGAAGACAGTTCGCACAAAATCGTCGACATCATCGGCGTGATCGACAGCATCGCATTTCAGACGAACATCCTCGCGCTGAACGCGGCCGTGGAAGCGGCGCGCGCCGGCGTGCAAGGCCGCGGTTTCGCCGTCGTCGCCGAGGAAGTACGCAATTTGGCGCGACGCTGCGCGGATGCGGCGAAGGAAATCAAATCCTTGATCGGCGATGCGGCCGAGCGGGTCGATGCCGGCGGCCGGCACGTGACCGATGCAGGCGAGACGATGACGGACGTCGTCGCCGCCGTCGAACGCGTGGCGATGGTGCTGAGCGACATATCGACGGCCAGCAGTTCGCAAAGCGACGGCATCGTGCAGGTGAACGAAGCGCTGGCGCAGGTCGAGCATACGACCGAGCGCAACGCGGAACTCGTGGATCAAGCCGGACTCGAGTCTCGCCGCATGCAGGAAGAAGCCGGAAAATTGGCGAAGCTGGTCGAATCGTTCAAGCTTTCGGGCGCGGCGCGGGGCGCGCGCGCTTCGTGACGATGCGGCGATCGGCAAAGCATCCGGCGAGCGGCCCGGTCGCGATCAAGGGGATCAGGCAAAAATCGCCGAACTCGGTCCCGTACAACTCGCTGTGTCAGCCGACACTCGTCGTGCGTGGAAGTACGCCGCCGCTCCACGGGAGCGGCGAGGCGCTAGGAAAGCGGCAGCTTTAGAACGCGGTCATCACCCCGACGAACGCACCCGCTTGGGCGTGCCCGTAGTTGGGATTGCCGTTCGACGCCGTATTGGTCGCGGGATCGTAGTCGTTGTTGCCGTATGGCCCGTCGCTCAAGCCGATGTTGGAAGTCGCGCTGTTACGAACGTAGGCCATCTCCGCGTATAAAAAGGTGCGCTTCGACAGGTCGTATGTACCGCCGAGCGTATAGAGCGTTGCGTTGCCGTTGCCGTGATTGGCGTTCGCATGATAGACCGCCGCCATGATCCCCGTTGCGGGCGTCACCCTCCAGGCCGCGCCGATCCATTCGTGGTCCACTTGCGTGGGCGCGGAGACGCCCACCGGCTGCGTACTCGACGCCACGCCGACGCTGGCATCGGTTGCATTCGGCGCGCTCAGATGCTGATAGCCGGCGTACACTCGCACCGGCCCGAACGAATACGCGCCGGCTGCCAGAAGAGACCGCGAGTGGGCATAGACGTCGTTGAACGAGCCGTCGGCGCCGCGAATCTCGTCATAGATCACGCGCCCGCCCGCGTTCGCGAACTGATAGAGCATCTCGATGCCATCGGAGCGGCCCTGGCCCGTCGCCGACGATGCGCTGTTCCAACCCGTATTGTTGGTCAGGTCGTACTGGCCTTTGAGCGAAAAGCCGCCCCATGTCGGCGTCTGATACTCGAAGCCGTTCGATGCGCTTGCCCAATTGCGGGCGCGAACCAAGGTTTCGATCGAGTAGCGTTGCATCATTTGAGGATCGACGGGCCAGCTGTCTTGCGAAAGCTCGCCCGCGCCCAGGTTGCCGAGCTTGAACGTACCGAAGCGATCGTTGGCGAGCCCCACGGTCGCATGACGGCTGAACAAGGCGCCCTCCGATGCGCCGGTCATCGTGTCGAGCTGTCCTTCGAGATTGAATATCGCCCGGGTTCCGCCGCCTAGATCCTCCGTGCCGCGCAGCCCGAACCAGGAGCAACCCCAGTCCCCGCCCGATGCGGTGAAGAGGTGCCCGGTCGGCAAACCACTCTCGTACCGTATCCCGTTGTCGATACGACCGTACAACGTGACGCTGCTTTGCGCGTGTGCATTCAATGCCACGCCACTCAAAAAAACAACGGCCATGCTTCTTTGTCTCACTTGTCTTCCTTTTATTTAATTAACGTCTTAAAAAATCGCTGCCTGATGTCAGCGATAGTGGAAAAACATTTGAATCCGAGAACGCAAAGGCAATACGCCGCCACAGCGCCAAATCGGCGCTGGGCGACACAATCGGTTTGAATGCAACCCGCTTGGATTTTTTCGTGTGAAACAGAAACGGCTTGACGATCCGCGAATCGTATTTCCGGACGCGCGAGTAACGCCGGAGGATCACCGCCCGGCGCTAGCCAACGTGCGCAGCGAGGCGATGCGATCGAAACCCGCGCGTGGCTCGGCCCGATGCTGCGAGGCCGAGCGATGCCTACCCGGAAAGGTCAGACGGTCGTTTGACCCGTCAATCGCTTCGACCGTGCGTCGGCGTCTCCGCCACGACGCTATTGCGCAACACGCCAATCGGTGCAATGTCGATTTCGACGGTGTCGCCGACGTGAATCGGCCCCACGCCGGCCGGCGTGCCGGTCATGATGACGTCGCCCGGCAGCAGCGTGAGATATCGGCTCAGATAGGCGACGAGGTACGGCACCGGAAACAAAAGGTCCGCCGAATTGCCGTTCTGACGCACCTGCCCGTTCACACGCGTGACGATCGGTACATTCGACGGATCGAGCCCCGTGACGATAGCGGGGCCGAGCGGCGCGAACGTATCGTAGCCCTTGCCCGCGAAGAGACATCCGAACGCGCTTTCTCGCCGTTGCAGGACTCTATCGCTGACATCGTTGCCGCATGTGTAGCCGAATACGTAGTCGAGCGCCCGAGCTTCCGTCACATGCCGGGCAACTTTGCCGATGACGACGCACAGTTCGCCTTCGAAATGCACGATCTCTCCATCGGAGGGATACACGATCGACTCGTCCGGGCCGATCACCGCGGTGCTCGGCTTCATGAACAGCACGGGCAGATCCGGAACCGGCTTGCCGACTTCGTTCGAATGCGCCTTGTAGTTGTAGCCGAGACCGAAGATTCTCGGATGCTCGACCGGCGCCAACAGACGCGCACGACTCAATAGATCACGCTCGCCGCTTCGCGCGAGGCCGTCGAACGGCGAACCGGCCAAGCGCGCGATCGTGGCGTCTTCGGACACCACGCCGTAGTAGGTCGCTCCGTCGAGCGCATAGCGAACAATCTTCTCGGACGACATCGACACTCTCCAGGGTCATGGTTTTGCTAACGTTAGCAGTACGGAGGCACGAGGTCAATCCGCCTCGTGCGACAGAATGCGCGTATTTCCGCTATTGACAGATCGAATGACGCTCTGCCAGAATTTGTGCAAACGTTAGCAAACAAGGAGACGAGCCATGCAGCCAATCCGTCGTGCCGAAGGCAGCCCTTCGGGCGGGCCTGCCCTTGCGCCCCAGGTACTTGTCCGTCTTACCTCGGGGGAACGGCCGTGAACGAATCGAATCTGCCGGCCTTGGACGGCGTGCCGCTGGCGATACGCCGCGTCGTCACGGGACATGACGAAACCGGCGCATCGATGGTGGCGCACGACGGCGTCGCACCCCGTTCCGATGCATTCCTGCACGTTCCGGGCATGATGTCCAGGCTCATCTGGGCCACGGACCCTGCCCCTGCGCTGCCGTCCGACGGCACCGATCCGACCTTGTCCGTCACGAGCATCGTGCCGCCGCGATCGGGCACCCGCTTTCTGGTGGTGACGTTTCCGCCGGACCGCGTCTTCGGTGCACCCGGTTTCGATCCGGCCGCGGCCGCGGCTGAAAATCTCGCCATCAGCCCGGGCCTCGCCGAATTGTTCGAAGCCGACGGCACGCATACCACGCCGACGATCGACTACGGCATCGTGCTCGACGGCGAGATTTGGCTCGAACTCGACGACGGGCGCGCCGAACTGCTGCGCAGGCATGACGTCGTCGTTCAAAACGGCACCCGCCATGCTTGGCGCAACAAAAGCGAACGCTCCGCGACGCTCGCGTTCGTCTTGATCGGCGCGGCCAAAGACGCGGCGCCCTGAACGCGCATGCGACTACGGGCCGCTTACCCCATTTCATTCGATCATTTGATCGGCGCTCGCGCGGGCGCCGAATACTTCGCCTCGAAGGCATATACAAAGACATCAAGAGAAAAACTTATGACTGATGCAACGATCGCCAACCTGCACGGGCGCCGCGTCTGGGATTCTCGCGGGCGACCGACCGTCGAAGTCGAAGTCACGCTGGCCAACGGCGTCAGCGGTCGCGCCATCGCACCCGCCGGCGCCTCCATGGGCACCGGCGAAGCCGTCGATCTGCGCGATGGCGGCAACGCCTTCGGCGGGCTCGATGTGACGAATGCCCTGGCCGGCGTCAACGGACCGATCGCGAGCGCGCTTCGCGCAAAAGATGCCTACGATCAAGCGGGTATCGATGCGGCGCTCATCGAGCTCGACGGCACGCCGAATCTGAGCCGTCTCGGTGGCAATGCGGTCGTCGCGACTTCGATGGCCGTGCTGCATGCGGCAGCCGCCAGCAGCGGGCAACCGCTCTGGCGCTATCTGGCCGGCGACGGCCCCGTGCGCATGCCGCTGCCCGAAATCCAGATCTTCGGCGGCGGCGCGCATGCGGCCCGCCGCGTCGACGTTCAGGATTTCATGGTGATGTGTCCATCGGCGGGCAGCTTCAGCGAAGCCCTCGAATGGACCGCCGAGGTCTATCGCGCCGCGGGCGCCCTCATGAAGCAAGCCGACAAACTGCAGGGTGTCGCCGACGAAGGCGGGTACTGGCCCGCATTCGACAGCAACGAAGAAGCGCTCGAAGCATTGACCCGCGCGATTTCGGACACCGGGTTACGCCCCGGCAAGGATGTCGGCATCTCGCTCGACATCGCCGCATCGGAATTCGGCCGCGATGGACGCTATACGCTCGCGCTCGACGGAAGGACACTCGACACCGCTCAATTGATCGACATGCTCGGACGCTGGCTGGATGCCTACCCCATCGTCTCGATCGAGGACCCGCTGGCCGAAGACGACGAACCCGGCTTTCGCCAGTTCACACAGACCTACGGCTCCCGCTGCCAGATCATCGGCGACGACTTTCTGGTGACGAACGCTGCGCGTGTCGAGGCGGCAGCATCGTCGGGCGCGGTCAACGCGGTGCTGATCAAGCCCAACCAGGCGGGCACGGTCAGCGAGGCGCTCGCCGCATTGCGCGCGGGGAAAAAGGCCGGATTCGGCACGATCGTCTCCGCACGCTCGGGCGAAACGGAAGACGTGACGATCGCGCATTTGGCGGTCGGCTGGAACGCCGGTCAGCTCAAGGTCGGCTCGTTCTCGCGCTCCGAGCGCATGGCGAAATGGAACGAGGTGCTGCGCATCGAAGAAGCCCTCGGAAAACAAGCGCTCTTTAGCGGGTGGGCGGCGCTGCCGTTTTACCGCGCGTCGGCAATCGACAGCGGGAGCGTCCGCCGTCAGTGCTAACGTTAGCCACCATTTGCACGATCTGCTTGCACGACCCTTCAGCGAGGACATCCATGCTACCCACCGTCAATCTCAAGCCGCCGTTCAACATCACGCGTGCGAGCCATATCGTATTGAACGTCGCCGATCTGGCGAAAAGCCGCGAGTTCTATGTGGACATCGTCGGCCTCGTCGTCACGGAGGAAACCAGCGACATCTGTTATTTGCGCGGATTGTCCGAGGCTTGCCACCATAGTCTCGTGCTGATTCAGTCGAAGGACGCCGCATCCACCTGCAAGCGCATCGGCTTTCGCGTCTTCCTCGACGAGGACCTCGACCTCGCCTATGCGTTCTTCGAGGAACAAGGGTTGCCGGTGCAATGGGTCGACGTCGCCTACCAAGGGCGGACGCTGCACGTCGAAGACCCGTTCGGCACGAAAATCGAGCTCTGCGCGCAGATGGAAACGCGTCCGCGCCTCTATCTCGACCGCGATAAATTCAAGGGCGCGCACGCCCAACGCATCGACCACTTTCAACTCTTTTCGCCCGATACGTCCAAGTCGTGCGAGTTCTACAGCAAGCTCGGTTTTCGCAATTCAGAATACCTGGCGCATGGCGAAACGCTGCTCGGCGCGTTCATGTATCGCAAGGGTACCTGCCTCGATTTGGCCATCGTGCAGAACGACGGACCGTGCATGCATCACTTCGCGTACATCGTGCCCGAATCGCACAATATTTTCACCGCCTGCGATTTAGCGGGCATTTACGGCTATGCGCATGAAGTCGAGCGAGGCCCCGGGCGCCATGGCCCGGGCGGAATGCTGTTCGTCTACGTGCGCGATCCGGACGGCCACCGCGTGGAATTGTGCGACGGCCACTATCAAACGATCGACGTCGAGGTCGAGCCGGTTCGCTGGGATGCAGCCTCGCTCAACACGAGCGTGCGCTGGGGACTGCCGGCACCGCACCGGTGGTACTTCGAAGCCTCTCGATTCGAGGGTGCCGAAATCGTCGAAACGTCGAGCAAACCCAAGCCCGAAACGCTCGAAACCTACATCCAAAACCAATCGGCTCTCGGCCGAACTCACACACGGTAACGATTAAATGGCACGCGTCAAATATCTTCAACGTTCCGATCTCGTCGGCGTCAACGATACCTTATTCGATCGTCTCGAACGCGAACGCAAGGTCCCGACCGCGAATATCTTCCGCGCGCTCGCGCACGCGCCGGGTATCCTCGATCAATTCCTGTCTTACGCGAACGCGATCCGCGGCTCGTCGATCAGCCCCAAGCTGCGCGAAATGGCGATCCTTACCGTGGGTCACTGCACGGGATCGGAATACGAGGTCGCGCATCATCAATCGCATGGGCTGAAGGCCGGCATCAGCGCCGAGCAATTGAAAGCCATTCCCGACTTCGAGACGTCGCCTCTTTTCAGTGAAGAAGAACGCGCAGTGATGGCCGTGGCCAAGGAATCGACGCTGAAGGTCGACGTCAGTGACGCAACGTGGCAACGCGTCGCGGCGTTTCTCGACGAACGTCAGCTCGTCGAGTTGGCGCTGAACGTCGCTTGGTACAACTCGGGCGTTCGCATCATGGGCGCGCTGCGTATCGAACTCGAAGACGGCTATCGTTGAGACGCGATGGGCTCGCGCGGCGCTCGCGCAGACGAACAGACAGGCACGGCGATTTGACAAGCATAGAGGTAGACATGGAAAGAACAATGGTTGCAGCGCGGCTGCACGCACTCGGCACCCCAATGACGCTCGACACGATTCCCGTTCCGAAGCCGCGGCCGACGGATGTGCTCGTGCGCGTCAAGGCATGCGGTATCGTGCCCAACATGGCCAATGTCATCAACAACTGGCCGACGTGGTTTCCGCATCAGCCGCTGCCGAAGTTTCCCGCGATTTTCGGGCTGGACCCGGCCGGTGTCGTCGAAGAAGTCGGCGAAGCCGTCATCAATGCGAAACCCGGCGATCGCGTCTATGTGAGCCCGCTGCGCTCCTGCGGTTCATGCAAAGCGTGCCGGGCAGGCCGGCGCAGCGAATGCCGCTATTACACGCTCAACGGCTACTTCAGTACGAGCCGCGACGGTCAGCGCATTTTCGATTTGTATCCTTACGGCGGTTTCGGCGAGTACATGACAGCGCCCGAATATGCGCTCGTCAATATTCCGGACAACCTCAGCTTCGAGCAGGCGGGGCGCTTCGGCTATCTGGGCACATCGTACGGCGCGTTGAAGAATGCGGGCGCCGGCTCGGGCCAAGTCGCGTTGATCGACGGCATCACGGGCACGCTCGGCGTGGCTTCGACGATGCTCGGCCTCGCGATGGGCCTCACGCGCATTCTCGGCACGGGGCGAGACGAGCATCTGCTCCAGCGCATCAAGGCGATCGCACCTGATCGCATCGAAGTCATGAGACTCGGCGACGGATCAGTGGGCGATTGGGCCAAGTCGCTGACGGGCGGCGAAGGCGTCGACTTCGTCATCAGCGCGCTCGGCGCAAAGGCGCCTGCCTCGACGATGCTCGATTCGATGAAGGGCGTCAGACGCGGCGGCAAGGTCGTCAACGTCGGCGGCGTGGCGGAGGACCTTCCCATCGACGTCAAATGGCTGATGGACGAGCAGGTGCATTTGATCGGCTCGAACTGGTTCACGACGGCTCAAGGGCAAGAAATGGCGGATATGGTCGGCACGGGCGCCCTCGACCTTTCATATCTCGAACACCGCAAATTCCCGCTGTCGCGCGTCAATGAGGCAATCTCCGGCCTCAAAGATCGCGATGGCGGCTTCAGCAACTACGTCGTCATTCCTTAGCCTCTTATCCTGCGAGCGCCGTACAGGCGCGGCAGTCGCGCTCCAGGCGACAATGCTCCCGTCGGCCAGCTCATTCGAGCTGGCCTTTTTTTATAGGCTCGTCACGGGCGCCCCTCCTGTTTCGCTCGATCGCCATTACCCGCATTACGCGCATCGCCGGCAACGGTGCGTTCTCCGCCGTAGGTATTCACCCTAATCGCTCGCCTCACTACACTGCTTACATCGGTTGCAATCAATCGATCGAGATCGACAACGGATGTCGCAGTCCAATACAGAGGTAGCCATGAAGAACACGCTGATGCAGACCATCGTCGTTGCAATCGCCGCAACGGCGCCGATCGTTGCGCTCGCGCAAGCGCAGGGGCCGGCACAGGTCACGCGCGCCCAGGTCAGGAGCGAACTCGTTCAGTGGGAGCAATCCGGCTACTCGCCGCTCGGCAGCAACATCGACTATCCGGGCAACCCGCAGGCAGCCGAGGCGCGTGCAGGCGTGCAGGCGAACAACACGGAGGCGACGACCTACGGCGGCAAGCCGGGAGGATCGACCGAAGCGGGCTCGCGTGCCGCCGCTCCCGCGAAATCGCTGTATCTCGAGAACGCCGGCTCGCTGTACGTCGGCGACTAGGGTCCCGGCTCGAGGATCGTCAGCGTGGGCGGTCTATCGCCGCCAACGCACGATGGTCGGCCTCGAACGCCGCGGGCAGATCTTCGCGCAGGAAAGCGATCCATGTGCGGATCTTCGCATCGACGAAATGCCTCGATTGATACAGCGCATGGACGAGAACGGGCTGCACGTCATACCCGCGCAGAACCCTGACGAGGGCGCCCGAAGTGAGGCCGGGCAGCGCAACGGCGGCGGGCAAAATGCCGATTCCGAGACCGCTCCTGACCGCCGGCTCGAGTGCCTCGATAACGTTGACGGCATAACGCGGCGCACCGATCTCCACGGCGACGGGTGCGTCGGCGCTTTCGAAGACCCACTTGTTGAACGGAAACACCGGCGTGGCGAGCTGCAGACAGGAATGACGACGCAAGTCCTCAGGCGTCTCGGGCTCGCCATGCGCCGCAATGTAGCGCGGCGAGGCGCAGACGACGCCCGAAGTGCTTCCCAGCCGAACGCTGATCAGCCCGGAATCGGGCAGCCCGGGCGCGACGACGATCGATACGTCATAACCTTCAGCCAAGATGTCAGGCACCGTCCCGGACAACGTCAGCTCGATCCGTAAAGAAGGGAACTGCTCCTGATATCGCAGCACGGCAGGTACGACGAGGTGATGTCCGAAACTCGACAGCGCGTGCACGCGCAAACAACCCGACGGGAGCTGCCGAGCGGCATTCGCTTCCGCCTCCGCCTCGTCGATGTTCGCCAAAATCTGCCTGCATCGATGCAGATATCGTTCGCCCGCTTCCGTTAGCGTCGTGTGTCTCGTGGTTCTATAGAGCAGCCGAGAACCCAGATGGTTTTCCAGCGACGAGACGGCGCGCGATGCCACGGAAGTCGTCACGTTGAGCTTGCGTGCCGCCGCCGCGAAGCCCCCCTCCGAAGCGACTTTCGCAAAGACGCGCATACATTGAAGTGTGTCCATAGCAATTTTTCGGGCCGCGGTTCGGCGAGCGTTCCCACGGGACCCATGTCACCCGCGTGTTACGGAGAAAGGAAACGCGGCATCGTTTAGCCCGCCGACAATCGCTCGATCCATGCGGCGAACGCGCTCACGAATCGCTTCAGGAAGTCGGTCGTAGCGGCATGGTTCAAAGCGCCGCTATCGTCGAAGAGCGCGGTCACGTTGCCAACGTATACCTCCGGCGTCGCCATCACGTTCACCCCGAAACAAACCAACGACTGCCTGAGATGATGACTGGCGCCGAATCCGCCCATGGCGCCCGGCGAGGCGCTCACGACCGCCGCCGGCTTACCGTTGAGAACGCTCGATCCAAACGGTCGCGAAAGAACATCGACAGCATTCTTCAACACGGCCGGAACCGAACGGTTGTATTCAGGTGTCACGAACAGGATGGCATCCATGCTGGCCAACCGGTTGCGTATCTCCAGCCACGGAGCGGGCGCGTCCGCCTCAAGGTCGTCGTTATAGAACGGCAGCGCGCCAATTTCGACAATTTCCAACGAGAGCGCGGGACGCGCAAGTTTCGCTAGCGCATAGGCCAGCATCCGGTTGAACGATTTCTTGCGCAGACTTCCAACCAACACCGCCACCTTATACGGTACGGACATCAATTCCCCCTTTTTCTTCCGATGAATGCTATCGTTAGCATAGCATAGAGCTTTAATTGGGCGGAGAATATGCTGAGGCTTCGTGGGCCACAAAGGACATTCGCCATGAACTCGACCACCCCCTTTTTCCTTGGAGCGTTGGCTTGCATCGGCTTGGCGCTGTCGGCGTGCGGCGCGACGCCTCGCGCTCCCGCGAGCTCGCTTCGCACTTCCGCCCAATCAACCGACGCTCGACCGATAACCATCGTGTCCGGCACATATGGGCAAAACTGCGGCACGGCACTCGGCAACGCCACGCTCGAGCTATCGCATCAATGCGACGGCCGCCGAACCTGCAGCTACGTTCTTCCCCCCGCTACGCGCAACGCGAAGCCAGCCTGCCGCCGCGACTTCCGCGCTGAATGGCGGTGCAGCGACACCGAATTACACACGGCGAGCCTGAGCGCCGGAGCTCGATCCGGCGACGTCCTGGTCCTCAGCTGCGAGAGAGAGAACGGCGCAGGTAAATGACGGTACGTGGCTACGCCGGGCGGCTCAATGGCGGCTTCTGCTATCGCGTGGGCGTGCTGCCCGAGCAAATCGCGAGCGTGCCCTTGTTTAACGGCGGCGAATCGTGATGCCTTTTTCGAGCGTCGCTTTCGGCCAATGTCGCCGGCTCCCCATGCGGGCAAACGTCAAACGCGCCTCTCACCCGGTTAGTTTTCATCCGCGCTGTAGACCGTCAACCCTTCGACTGGGTCGATCGGTGCATCCCACGGGCGCGCGGCAATGGCCCGCATTGCTGCTTCATAGCCCGCGCGCTGTCGGGATGCGATGCCGGCTGGGGTGAAATCGATATCCTTCAACTGGTCGTCCCCATCCAGGCGAGGCGCAGCAAGTTTGATCATGCGCATGGTGGTATGGCAACCCCAGGCGGCAAGCTCCTGGACTTCGGCCGAGGCGCGCTCGGTTTCCGGCAGACGCTTGACCAGTTCGCGGATCACATGGCGCAGACGGTGTATCTGCTGCTGACGCGCGATGTGACTATCGGTGCGACTGGCGTACTGGATGTCCTTTTGCCGTTCCGATATCTGCCATATGCTTTCCGGCTCAGGGCCGATCGGGTTCCATACCTGCACCGAGAAGATGACCGAACTCTTGCGGGGCTTGTCATCCAGTACCACCTCGACCGGGGTATTGGAATAGACGCCGCCGTCCCAATACGGTTCTCCGTCGATCCGCACTGCCGGGAACGCCGGCGGCAGCGCGCCCGAGCTCATGATGTGCGCGGCATTCAGCCGTTGATCGCGCGAATCGAAGTAGCGCATCGCGCCCGTGCAGGCGTGAACTGCGCCCACGGTCAGTCGCGGATGCCCGGCGTTCAGCAGATCGAAGTCGACCAGCGAAGAAAGCGTATCGCGCAACGGCTCGATCATGTAATACGACGCTCGATCTACCCCGAGACGGGCGAGCGGCCCGAGCCAGGATGCCGGATTGGGCTGGAAGAATCCTTCGATGCCGCCGCCGATGATCATCCATTTCGCAAAGATTTTGTCCCAACTCGGCCAAGCAACGGATACGTCCAGGCGGGTTCGGTCGGTCACCTGGTTCCAGAATTCCGCCAGCCGTTGATAACGGCGCTCCGGCGGATTTCCGGCGATCAAGGCTGCGTTGATCGCGCCAATGGAGGTGCCGATCACCCAGTCGGGCTGTATGCCCGCTTCGTCCAGCGCCTGGTAGACACCAAGCTGATACGCGCCCAATGCGCCACCCCCCTGAAAGACGAGTACGACTTGCCCGGGCAACTCTGTGCGTGCTGGTGGGTTTGCTCTCATCGATTGCCTCGCTCGTCTTTTCGTCAGCGCGACTGGGGTAAGGTGCCCCACGCACAGTTTCACCGGTGGAGGTAGCGGTACGCGGGGCGAGCGCTAATCGATTGCCATGATGGGATCCCGCTTACTTGGCGTTGCGTAACGGCGTGCAACGATAGGATCCGATGCCATCAACAAGTGTAGGACGATCGGTCTACGCTGCCGCCAATTCGGCGAGCTTTGCCACGGTATTCATGTTGCGGGCGGTTCCGGACTTGGCGACCAGTATCTTCAGCTTCGAGTGCGCCATTCCATCTCCATAGTGCACGTAGATCTCGCGCTTTCCGAGCGCGATCTCTTCCATCTGCTGGCCGCTCACGCCGGCCAGGGTGTCAGCTGGTGGCGGCGCATCGAGGAAGATAGCGACCGTTCGATTCGGCGCAGCCGATCGGAAAGGATTGTCGGCAAGAACCGCATCCAGTTCCGCACCGGTTCGAATCATAACGCCCACCTGCTTGCCGGCGTATGCCTCCAGGCAACGCTCCAGCTTCGTCTTCACCGAGGTTTCGGAGAGCTTGCTTTCGAAGACGACGTTGCCGCTTGCGATATACGTGCGTACCTTGGCAAAGCCGATGGATTCGCACATCGCCCGCAGCTCGGACATTGCAAGTTTGCCAGTTCCGCCGACGTTCACGGCGCGCAAGAGGGCGACATAAGTGTTCATCGGTGCATTCTATCGCTACATCCGTCGACGTTGCGTTGGGAATGGATGCACAGAGGCACGCGCTTCCAAGGATGCGCTTTCGCGCCCCGCGCTCGCCAGTCGAACGACTTCGGCTGATGGCCCAGCACGTAGCTCGTGACGTTTTTCGGCCCTTTGAACTTGATGGCAAACGGGTTCGGCCTGATTGGAATGGGATGGGATGGCTCGGTGTGCCGCTCGTTGCCTGTGGCGCATTGAAGATCACCTACGACCTTTCGCTGCTATTCGCCTTTCGCCAGGTCAGACCGGAGCCCTAAGCCGTCAAGACTTGATGCACGTCAACGTCGTGATGTGGTCTGCGAGTCACGCCTTGACGGAAGTCAACGTCGTTACGCTCGTTCGGCTTGGTATGCCAGCGCGGCGCGTACAGCGTGGCAAAATGACCGTTCACGACGAAATCCGGAAGGTGCGTTATGTCGATCCTTGTGGGAACCGCATCGTGGACCGATAAGACGCTCATCGAGTCGGGGGCGTTTTATCCGAAGGGCTGCACAAGCGCCGAGGCGCGTTTGCGGTTCTATGCGAGCGTCTTCCCCTTGGTCGAAGTCGATTCGTCGTATTACGCGATGCCGAGCCCCAGCAACAGCGTCTTGTGGGTCGAGCGCACACCGCCGAATTTCGTGTTCGACATGAAGGCGTTCCGGCTTTTCACCGGCCACCAGACCGAACCGAAATTCTTTCCGAAGGATTTGCTGGCCGAGCTACCGAAGACGGACAAGAAAAATCTTTATTACAAAGACGTGCCCGACCCAGTCATCGATGAGCTATGGGCACGTTTCTTCGAAGCGCTGCGCCCGCTGCATGAGGCCGGAAAGCTAGGGTCCGTCCTGTTCCAGTTTCCGCATTGGGTGACGCCTGCGCCGAAATCCATGACACACGTTGAGCACTGCGCCGAACGCATGCATCCGTTCTTGACGGCCTTTGAATTTCGTCACGAAAGCTGGCTGAACGACAAGCACCGCGATTCAACGCTTGCGATGGAACGCGAACGCGGCATCGTGCATGTCATCGTGGACGCACCGGAAGGCGTCAAGAACCGCGCACATAGCGTCTGGGAAACCACCTCGAGCGAACTTGCAATCGTGCGGCTGCATGGCCGGAACATCGACACGTGGGGCGGTGCAAGCAGCGCCGCTGAACGATTTAACTACGAATATTCCGACGACGAACTGCGCGAACTGGTTGACCCGATCAAGGCAATTTCCAGCCGGGCCGCGCGCACACACGTTGTGTTCAACAACTGCTATCGAGACGTGGCACAGCGAAACGCGCTGTCGATACGGGCGATGCTATCGTGAGCCGTCCGATCAAACGAAGGAGCAGCCTCGGTATTGCTCGGCCCGCTGCTGCGGTCCCGCCGGCGCCAAGTCGGCGATGTCGATTCGGTCGGTGAGGGACAGCACAACGCATGGGTGAGGCCATGCAGCGCCGCGAATTTGTCCCCTAAAAATACCCCGGGGATTTTAAGTTTCGCTTAAGGCGCACTGTCTACGGTGAACGCTTTCTGAGATTTTCACTGGCGGCGCGCAGCTCGATGTCAGATCTACATTCACCCGACTCCCCATTGCATTCGCTTCCCGGCAATTTCGTGCAAGCGCAGCGCGAATAGCTTTCGCCGCCACGCGCACGAGCATCCGCGCGAACTTCGTCTACGCACGCATTCGGGCTCTCGCACCGGACGCGATCGCCGGCGACACCGGGCGTCCGCCCGAACCTGTCGTCACTTTGCTCACCGCTTTTCCCGTCGTCATCCATGGCCCTCCCTGCACCCGTTGTGCCCATGACGCGCATCGGCAAAGCCGTACTCGTTTGCGCGTTCAGTTCCGCCTGCGTCGCCCTCGTGATCTCGCCGCCGAAACGGGGCTCTCACCAGGACGACGACATGCCGGCTGCCGCACGCGACGCCGATGTACCGCGCGCGGCACAACCCCTCGGTGCATCGGCTGCGGACACGCTCTACAACGACGCACCCTCCGGTCACGCGCCCAGGGCCCGCACACCAGCCGCCCCGGCCACCGCACCCGGTCCCGTCACCCGCTCCGTGACCATCGATTCGAGTTTCACGGAAGCGATGCAGCGCCTCGGCCTCGATGCGAGCGTAACCGCATTGCTCGTGCGCTCGTTCGCCGGACAAATCGATTTTCGCCGCGACCTGCGCAAGGGCGACACCATCAGTCTCGTGATGCGTCCCGCTAATGTGGACAACGCGCCCGACGCCGCGAGCAGCGTACAAGCCACCGACGACATTCCGCTCGCCGTGCGCGTCTCGCGCGGCGGCACGGATCACGATCTGTTCCTGCATCGCGATCTGCGCGGCAAGCCGTTCTACTACACGGCCAATGGCCGGTCCGGTGCGCCCTCCTTCACGCGCTATCCGCTCGCGTTCACGCGCGTGTCGTCGAATTTCGCCGCACGCCGCCTCGACCCCATCACTCATCAATGGCAAAGCCACGATGGCGTCGATTTCGCCGCGCCGGCGGGCACGCCCGTGCACGCCACCGCTCGCGGCACGATCTCGTACATCGGCTGGGAAACCGGCTACGGCAAGATCGTCGTGATCGACAACGTGCCGCCGTATCAGACGGCGTTCGCCCATCTGTCGCGTTTCGCGAAAGGCCTGCATCGCGGCACTCACGTGCGGCGCGGCCAGGTGATCGGCTTCGTCGGCAAGACCGGCTGGGCGACGGGACCGCATCTGCACTATGAAGTGCGCGTCGCAAACGTGGCGCGTAATCCGCTGACCGTGGCGCTGCCCGGCGACACGCCGTTGCACGGCGACGAGCGCAAGCGATTCGCGCAGCGCGCAAATCGCCTCGCCGCACTGTTTTGAGCGCAAGCGCAATGCGCCGCTGGGGGGCCCTGTTCGTCGCGCTATTCGTCCTGCCGGTCGTCACGCCATGGGTCTTCACCCGTCCCGCGTTCGCGCGCGCGGGCGTCCACGCTCGGCATGTTCAGCTTCGCCCCGCGGTGCGCGCGCGTGCCGCGATGGTCGTGGATCTCGCGACGGGGCGCACGCTGTACGCAAAGCATGCCGATCAGCGCATGCCCATCGCGTCTCTCACGAAACTGCTGACGGCGATGGTGGTGCTCGACTCGAAGCGCTCGCTCATCAGGCCCGCGCGCATCACCCACGCCGACATCGACCGGCTCAAGTGGTCGCGCTCGCGCCTGCCGGTCGGCTCGCTGCTGCTGAGGCGCACGATGCTGCACATCGCGCTGATGTCGTCCGAAAATCGCGCAGCGTTGGCGCTGAGCCGCGACTATCCGGGCGGGCGCGCCGGATTCGTACGCGCGATGAATCGCAAGGCGAAGCGTCTGCACATGCGGCACAGTCACTTCGTGGATCCGACCGGGCTTTCGCCGCACAACGTGTCCACCGCGCGCGACCTGACGCGACTTGCGCGTGCCGCGTATCGATACCAGCAGATCCGCCTGTACTCGACCTCGCGCCAGAAGCTGGTGCTGGGCGGCGCCGGGCCGCTGATGTACCACAACACAGATCCGCTCGTGCACAACGTCGCGTGGCACGTCGTGCTGCAAAAGACGGGTTTCACCAACGAAGCGGGCCACTGCCTCATCGTCATGACGCCCGTGCATGGGCACATGATGCTGATCGTACTGCTCGGCGCCCCGACACCTCAGGCACATTTTCAGGACGCCATCGATCTGCGGCGCTGGTTGGCACGAGCGAATCTTCGGCAAGGCCGTCACCGTTGAGCCGCCGCGCTTTTGGGTCGAGTCGCGCGAAATTGCGGGGTTGGGACGGATGGCCTTGTATGTCACACTGTGATGCAACTCCATCGGGGCTTCGACATCGGGCTCCCTTGCACCGGGAGAACACCCCTGAACGGTTGGCACATAGCAATTGCGGCGGGACTCTGCGTGCTGCTCGTGGCCTGCTCGCGCCGCGAAAGCATCTTCTCACTGTCGCCCGCGTTTACCGCGAAATCCAGCATTTCCGCGTCCGATGTGGCGGACTGCGTCGTACAGCGATGGAAAAACGGCACGCGGGGCCTGCATCGGGGTGAAGGCGGCACAGCCATCACCCTGCGCGCCGAAACGTTCTTCAGCGGCGCGGCGATTGGTCTGCGCGTCGAGCCGGAAGGGCAGCATACACGCGTCGAATACTTTCGGCGGCGCCGCACCGAGCCGCTTTACTGGTCGATGGTGCGCGGGTGTCTTCAGCCCGAGGCGAGCCGCGAAACGGACAGCGCGCCGGCCGTCCCGCAGTCATGAATCCCCCGCGCAACACGCATGGCATCAGGCAATCCGAAGTGCTGGGCAACAGTACCTACCTTCGGTTCCGGTTGCGGTCGGCGCTGCTGGGCGCAACGTTCGCCCTGGCATTCGTCGCATTGGGCGTGCGCGCCTTCTGGGTGCAATGCATCAACGACGGCTTCTACCAGCTTCAGGGCGACATCCGCCAGGTCCGTGATTTCACCGTACACGCGGCGCGTGGCCGCATTCTCGACCGTAACGGCCACATCCTCGCGATGAGCCTGCCCACCCGCGCGCTATGGGTGGACGCGCGCGACGTGCCGAGCGTGCCGCCCGGCAAGCTCGCCTCGGTGGCCGCGCTGCTCGGCATCCACCGCGCCCACGTGCAAGACGTGTATCGCGAGCATCGCGCTTTCGCCTATCTGCGGCGACAGGTGCCGCTCGCCACCGCGAAAGCCGCGATGCAGCTCGACATACCGGGCCTCTACGCCGAGCGCGACTATCGACGGTTCTACCCTGAGGGCCCGATTGCCGCGCAGGTGACAGGCTTCGCGGACGTCGATGGCCGGGGCCAGGAAGGAATCGAACGTGTCGGCAACCGCACCCTCACCGGCGTGGACGGCAACCGGCGCGTGTTGCGCAACGCGCGCGGCCAGACCATCGATACACTGAGTTTCGTCCGGCCGAAGCCTGGCAAGGACATCCGTCTCTCCATCGACCGATCCATTCAGTTCGCCGCCTTCAAGGCGGTGCGGGACGCGGTGCGGCGCACCGGCGCGCAAGCCGGCTCCGCAGTCGTGCTGAACGCTCGAACAGGTGAAATACTCGCGATGGCGAACTGGCCAACCTATGATCCGAACAAGCGCGTAGCGCGCAGTGGCCAACAGATCCGCAATCGCGCGGTGACCGACGTCTTCGAGCCGGGCTCTGTGCTGAAGCCGCTGACGATTGCGCTTGCGCTACAGCGCCATGTCGTCACGCCGGATACGATCGTGCCCACCAACGGCGGCCGCTTGCAACTCGGCCACGCCGTAATTCACGACGATGCCGATTTCGGCGTGTTGACGGTTTCGCAGGTGATCCAGAAGTCGAGCAACGTCGGCACCACGAAAATCGCGCTGCAGCTCACGCCATACGACATGTGGCACAACTTCCGTGCAATGGGACTGGGGCGCGCGCCCTCGGCAGGATTGCCGGGTGCGGCCGCAGGCCATGTGCGCCCATATCAGCACTGGCGACGCATCGAACAGGCGACGATGTCGTACGGCTACGGCCTGTCGGCTTCGCTGCTGCAGCTCGCGCAGGTTTACACCATCTTCGCGAACGAGGGCGTATTCGTTCCCGCGACGATTCACGCGCATGGCGCCGCGCCTGTGCATGGCCGGCGTATCTATTCGCCACTTGTCGCGCGGGAGGTGCGCGCGATGCTCGAAAGCGTGGTGTCGAAAGACGGCACCGCGCCGCAGGCGCAGGTCCCGGGGTACACCGTCGCGGGCAAGACCGGCACCGCGTACCACTGGACCGCGAAGGGCTACGACCACAGCCAATATCGCGCGTCGTTTGTGGGAATCGTGCCGGCGCACGCGCCTCGCGTGATCATCGCGGTGTCCATCGACCGCCCGCACAAGGGCTCGCACTTCGGCGGCGCCGTGTCGGGGCCTGCCTTCGCCGATATCGCCTCGAGAACCATGCACATTCTCAACGTCTCGCCCGACGTGCTGACGACCGACAACGCTTCTTCGGCGTCGTCCACTTAAGTCAGGGGAACCCGTCGCTGCGGTTCGTCGGCCGGCACCTGCCGGTCCCGGCTTTCGTGATCGAAAGCCAGACTTTTGGGCACGGGCCGCATGTCTGCATCGGCGCGGCGTTGACAATGATGGAAGCGGAAATTGCATTTCGCGCCATACTGGCACGATGGCCGCGGATCGCACCGGCTGACGAGCGGCCCAACTGGGACGGCAATCCCGTTTACCGCGGTTTGAAATCTCCGCACATTGAGTATCGGTGTATGCCGATTCTTCGCGGTCGTCGACGTCCATCATGACGTACGCGTTGCCGTCCACCTCGAACTCGTGCTGCGATGCGCCATTGCGCGAACCAGGAGATATCAGGAGACACGTTATGAGCGGCACCGCATCGCCCCGACGCAAACGCACGCCGCGCTTCGTCGAGATTGCCGAGGCGGCGGGCGTGAGCCCCGCCACGGTCGATCGCGTTCTCAATGAGCGCGGCAGCGTATCGGCCGAGATGCGCGCCCGCGTCGTCGCGGCGGCGCGCCAGCTCGGCGTCCCGCGCGTGCTGCCCGACACGCGGCACGGACTCGTGCATATCGACGTATTGCTGCCCAGGAACGACACGCCATTCTTTCGGCGCATGAGGCAGGCACTGCAGCGCTCGATGCAGATGCTCGACAGGCGCATCGTGCTGCACCGTCAGATCCTCCCTGAGGATGACGATGACGTTATCACGCGTGCAATCCTCGAACCGCCATATGCACGTGCGGGCCTCATCATCACGACGCACGACACGGCGAACGTCCGCGATGCACTATGCACGGTGACGACCCGCGGCGAGGCCGTCGTCACCATGGTCACCGACATACCGGAGATTGCGCGCGTCCATTACGCCGGAATCGACAATGCTTGCGCCGGACGCACGGCAGGCTACTTCGTCGGGCGACTCGCGACGCGGCCGGGCCGAGTGCTGCTGCTTGGCAGCCGAAAAGACTACCGCGCCCATCTCGAACGCGTCGCGGGATGCCGCTCGCAGTTGAGCGAATCGTTTCCGACGCTCATCTGCGAAGAGGAAGGGATGGAAACACTCGACGATTCCGACCGGTGCCATCGCGCAGTTACACGAGCGCTCAAGCGCGAGGATCTCGTGGGCATCTACAACAGCGGATACGGATCGGCCGGCATCGAGGCCGCGCTACGGGCAGCGGGCGCGGCCGGCAAGGTCGTATGGGTCGGCCACGAAATGCTCGATCACCACAGGCAGTACATCGAACAGGGAGCGATGGATATTGCGATCGATCAAGACCCGGATGGACAGATCGTCTCCGCGCTACAGCACGTGCTCAATGCGTGCGGCGTAGTGGACGCGCCCGCGCCGCCCGGGCCGGTTGAATTCCGCATTTTCTGTTCGGCCAATGTAAGGCGTAGCCCTTATCTCGTCGAGGCTCCGGTCAGCCTACGCGATGAAACCGGCAACGCAGCGGTATCGGAGGAATCATCGAGTGCGCGCTGACGCCATCGAATCCCGCGTTGGCAGACAACATCGGCGGAATCCACCACAGAACGAACTCGCTTCACAGCAAGCTTTTGAGTTTCACGCCGAGATCGGCCAGTTCCGCTTGCCCGATAACGGCTTCTCGGTCGACGAGCATTCGTGCCAGCTTCATCTCGCGCACAAACGCCCCCGCCGGGCCTAGCCCGCTTGCGCCCACGAGCCGGCCGCCGCCATCGAGATGAAAATGAATCTCGGCATCGTCGGCGATCGAGCGCACCACCGACTGCCGGCCCAATCCGGGCTCGCCAGCGACCTGCAATTGATAGTCGAATTGATCCGACCAGAACCACGGCAGCGCGCGATACGGCTCACGCGCGCCCAGCACATTGCGCGCCGCCAGTTGCGATTGCGTCTCGGCGTTGTGCCACGTTTCCTGGCGGATACGGTGGGTGCCGAAGCGGCTGGGAAACACCGCAACATCACCCGCCGCGTAGACGTTGCGCGCCGATGTTTCCAGCGTTTCGCCCACGACGATCCCCCGCTCCACGTCAAGGCCCGCAGCGCGCGCGAGCGCGTCCGCGGGTTCGATGCCGATGCCTACCACAACCGTATCCGCGTACAACGCATCGCCGCTTTCCAGCCGCACGACGAGCGAGGCATCTTCGCCGGTCTCGATAGCGAGCGGCGCAGCGCCCAGCAATAGCCGTACCCCCTTGCGCTCGTGTAATGCGTGCACGCGGGCTGCGATCGGCTCGGGCACCGCGCGACCCATCAAACGCGATGCGCCCTCCACGACGGTCACATCGCATTCGCACATGCGAGCCGATGCGGCCACCTCGAGTCCGATGAACCCACCGCCGATCACCACGATGCGTGCGCCGGGCGTCAGCCGTTGCCTGATGCCGAGTGCATCGTCAAGCGTGCGCAGACAATGAACGCCTGCACTGTTCGCTCCGGGAATCGAGAGCCGCCGCGCATCTCCACCCGTAGCGAGCAGCAGTGCTTCATAGGCGATCGTCCGTCCGTCGTCGAGCCGCAGCACCTGCTCCCGCGGATCGAGCGCCTGTACGGTCGCGACAACGTGCTTGATGCCGTCTTCCTCCCAAGCCTCCCGCGGCCGCAATCGGCAATGCTCGGCTTCCCGCTGTGCAGTCAACAGATCCTTTGAAAGCGGCGGCCGCTCGTAGGGCATGTGAGGTTCGGCGCCGACGAGCGTGATGCGCCCTTGCCATCCCGCCTCACGCAGCGTTTGTGCCGCACGTCCACCGACATGTCCCGCGCCGACAATGGCCATGCCCCGTTCGTCACTCATCGCTTCAGATCTCGATCAGGATGCGGCCGCCGTCCACCTTGGCCGGATAGGTCGCGAGCTTCTCGCACACCGGCGCGCCAAGCGGGCGCCCGTCGCGCACGTCGAAGCGGCCATTGTGTTTCGGGCATTCGATGACGTGGCCCATGACGAGGCCGTCGCAAAGGTGCACTCGCTCATGTGTACAAAGCCCGTCGCTGGCGTAGACCTGGTCCTCTACGCGATAGATGGCGAACGTGCGCCCGGCGTGGTCGAAGCGCGCCACGTCCTCGTCGTCGATTTCGTCGAAGGCGACGGTGTCTATCCATTGAGCCATATCGTGTCTCCTGTCTTTTTTGTCGAGCCGGGTAAATGACGGGGTAATCGCATCTCGGGGGTCTTCGCCCCCTATGTACTTGCGCCTATGCTTGTGACGCTTTGGGGACCGGCCGCGTCACGTGGTACGACGGGTCGCGCGTCTGCCGCATCAGCGCCGGAATGATCTCGGCGTAAGCGGCCACAGTGCTCTGATAAGGCGGCGGCATATCGCCCTTGACGATCTCGTGCAAGCGCTCGAGCGCATGAAACGGCACCATCGGGAACATGTGGTGTTCGATGTGGTAATTCATGTTCCAGTAAAGAAAGCGAAATACCGGGTTCATGATTACGGTCCGGCAATTCGTGCGGTGATCGAGCACGTTCTCCGGCAGGCCGGCATGCTGAGTCAAACCGAAGTAAAGGTAGAGCCATGCGCCGTAAAGGCTGGGAAGCCCAATATAGAGAAGCGGGAGGACGGAGCGCGCTGCAACGCTGGTCGCGAGTACGACCGCATAGACGCCGAGCGTGACGCGCGCCTCACGGATGATCTTCGGCCATTCGGATTCGGGCACGAACGTCTTCTCCTCGGCGCCGATATGGCCGAATGCGTTCGACACCATCTTCGGCAATTCTTTCGAAACGTGCTTGATCGCAAAGACATTCAGCAGAAGTCCGAGCCAGTCGGTAGGCCGAGGCGCGGCGATTTCGGGATCTCGGCCCACGATCAGCGTATCGGTATGATGCCGTGCGTGGCTCCACCGCCAGACCGTTGCACGGCGAAAGACCTGAAACGACGCTAGCTGATAGAGAGCATCGTTCATCCACCGGGTCTTGAATGCCGTGCCGTGCCCACACTCGTGCCAGCGCGAATCCGCGGGGCTGCAGTAAAGCGTGCCGTAGACGAAGAAAGCGGGGATCGCCCAGAGCGAATCGGCTCGCCATGCTAGCCACGCGAGCACGCCGCTCGCCAGGATCGCTGCGTACCAGACGATCGTATCGGCGACGGCGCGCGCGTCATTGCGCTGCATCACCGACTTCATCGTTGCGCGCGGCACCGGGCACTTGTACCAGAGCGCATTCACGAGCCCCTCCGCCTGCGCCTTGTCACCGGCGCCTCCGATCAGACGGTAAGCCTCGTGACGCGCGTGTGCGCCGCGCTGGCAACTTTGCGTGTTCGACACCCCTGCCCCCTCGATCGAGTCACATCGCGCGCCCAATCGCAGCGCGCCAATGCGTCAAACATAGGCGTGTCGGTCCCAGTCCTCAACGAAAACATTGATGAAATTTCGTCAACGCACAGAATTGCTGGCACCGGGGCACGCCCGATGCTGATCCGTTCCATTGAACCCACCGCTTTCGTGCGTCTAACGGAGGTTTCATGGCACCCCAACAGCATCAATCCTGCATTCAAGCGTGCGACGCTTGCGCCGCCGCATGCGACCACTGCTCCACGGCCTGCCTTGCTGAAAGTGATGTCGCCAAAATGGCCGAATGCATCAGGCTCGATATCGACTGCGCGGACGTCTGCCGCCTCGCGTCTGCACTCATGGCCCGAGGCAGCCGCCACGCAAAGGACATATGCGCGCTGTGCGCGTCAATCTGCGCGGCCTGCGCCGCCGAGTGCGAGAAACACCAACACGACCATTGCAAGCAATGCGCACAAAATTGTCGCGAGTGTGCCAAGGAATGCCAGGCCATGGCTTAGTTGGCGAACGCGATCGCCAGAACCCATCGCGGAGCCCAGGACTGCACGCCCGGTAATTACCTCCCTATCTCGGCGACGTTGGTACCGCCGCGCTCACTCGCCTCGAATCGTACTTGCGCTGTGAGCCATACCGATACTATAAATATCACATTGTGATATTTATCCATGTCTTGATACGGCTCAATGTTCTCCAATCTCATCGGGGTAATTTGAGAACGGACGGTCCTTGCCGGCGGATGCCGTGGGCTTTTCCGGCGATCGGCTCTATCGCGCGCATGGCACGGCTCGAGGGGGATCAATCACGGATGGGTGACCGTCGTCCTGGTGACAAAGCAAACCACTTGCTTGATGAAGGAGCCTTCAAATGGACACGGTGACTAAGGACTCATGGAAGGATCGGATTATCTGCATTCACACCTTTCCCGTTCGCCGGACCCTCACGCGCGACTCAACACCGGACGGCTATATCGCAACCGTCAGGATTGAAAGAGAAGGCAACGTGCTGGCCGATTGGCATTTACCGTTTTTCAGCGAGCGTTGGTTGTCGGAGGCCGAGGCCCGAAGGGACGTCTTGGAGTATGCGGTGAAGATCATCGATAGCGGCGTACTGGACGAACGGCGAGCATTGCGCGAACGTGCGGCCTGATGGAAACGTGAAGCAGTCGCTCAAGAGATGAAACTTCCCAGACCCATTGATTTCGACATGGACACGCAGGCGGTGGATGTTTCAGGTACTGCGCCCGGCTGGCCTGGGATTGCTCCTACCTGGACCTCGAGTGCCAAGGACCTTGTGACGACCGCACTGGGTCGCAGCCGCGTATGGGCGTCGATCGGCAATGGCATCCTCAATGAGGTCTACTGGCCGTCCACTGGCGAGCCTCAAGTACGCGACCTGGGCTTCATCGTCGCCGGGCCGCGTGGCTGGCACGAACTGAAGCGCATCGGGCGGTATCGGCTTTCGCTTCCCAGCCCTTTTATCCCGGTGCCGCGCATCGTGCACGAGGGTGAGGGGTATCGCCTCGAGATCAAGCTATCGCCAGACCCGATTCGGGACGTGATGCTCGTCGCATTCCGGCTCATCGGAAACGACGTCAAGCTCTACGCTCTGCTCGCCCCCCATCTTGGCGGCAGCGGTCTGCACAACAATGCTCAGGTAGCAGACGGTCTCGTGGCATGGAAAGACGGAATCGCACTTCATCTTGCTGCCGATTGCGGCTACTCGCGTGCAAGTGCCGGATACGTTGGGTATTCCGACGGTTGGCAAGACTTCGCCATCCATGGGCGCATGGACTGGACCTTCGCGCAGGCATTGAACGGCAACGTTGCCCTGATGGGAGAACTGGCGGCCGCTACCGGTGTGCTTGCGCTCGGCTTTGCCGCGAGGCCGGAAGGCGCCCATACTCTCGCGCGGTCGAGCCTTGCCGAGGGGTTCGATGGTGTGCAGCGTTCGTGCGCCGCGGCCTGGCAGGCATGGGCCGCCGAAATCGCTATTCCGGAAACGCCGGAGCCGGTTCGGCATGAGGCCTACCTGTCAGCGACAGTGCTCAAAGCTCATGAAGGAAGGACGTATCCGGGAGCGCTGATCGCCAGCCTGAGCATTCCATGGGGTAACACGAGCGACAGTACCGGAGGGTATCACCTCGTCTGGACGCGCGACGCCGTCGAAGCCGCCTTCGCGCTGCTCGCGATCGGCTGTGTGGAAGATACCCGCCACACGCTCGAATACCTCATTGCAACGCAACGAGCGGACGGAAGTTGGAGCCAGAACAGCTATCCGGACGGACGGTCGTTCTGGACCGGCATTCAGCTTGATGAGGTGGGCTTTCCAGTACTGCTTGCAGCCAAGCTCGCCGAGGCCGGCACCATGGGCGCACTGACAGGCTGGTCCGAAATGATTACACGCGCGATTGGCTATATCGCGCGCAATGGTCCAGGCAGCCCCCAAGACCGCTGGGAAGAAAATGCCGGCATTTCGCCGTTCACGCTCGGCGTCGAGATCGCGGCAATGGTCTGCGCGGCCGAACATTTGCCGCACGACGAGAACGCCTACGTCCTCTCGCTCGCCGACTATTGGAATGAACGGCTTGAAGACTGGACTTACGTCGAGAACGGAGCGTTTTCCGGGGCCTTCGGCATCGACGGCTATTACGTTCGAATCGCAGCGCCCCTACGCAAAGGCGGATTGCGAGGTCGAATCGACATTGCCAATCGGGTGGGCACTAGCGCGCCTGCTGTCGCGCTCGTCGGCATGGAGTGCCTCTATCTGGTCCGGCTCGGATTGCGCGATGCGCGCGATCGACGCATCCTGAATACGGTAAAAGTCATCGACGGCTTGCTGGGTGTCCGCACGCCTCACGGCATCGCTTACCGGCGTTACAACGACGATGGTTACGGCGAACACGACAACGGCGCATCGTTCGATGGCACAGGCATCGGGCGGTTGTGGCCCCTGCTGACAGGCGAGCGGGCCCATCTCGATCTGATGCTGGGAATCGATCCGCTGCCCTACCTTGAAATGATGACGCGGATGACCGGAGCAAGTGGCCTGATTCCGGAACAAGTGTGGGACACCGATCCGATACCCCAACGTGGCCTCGAGCCTGGCAAGCCGACCGGCAGCGCCATGCCGCTCGTGTGGGCGCATGCCGAATTTATCAAGTTGCTGATTGCGCGGCATCAACGGCGCCCGATCGAACTGCTCTCGAGTGTCGAGCGGCGATACCACGCCCAGCGGCCCGAAGCGGCGACCTGGCATTGGCGAGAGCCACAGCCGTTCGATGTACTGCCCGGGGGTCGAGCACTGCTTATCGAAAATCTGGAGCCGTTCTGCCTGCACTATGGGTTCGATGGATGGCATGGAATAGCTGACAGGCCGTCGCTGGTGCAAGCCTTTTGCACACACGGCGTCCGGTTCGACAGCGCAGACGTTGCTGGTCATTCGGTCCTTGATTTCACGTTCTATTTCCCGCAGTCGCAACGCTGGGCCGGCACTGACTTTCACATTCTTCTGGGAGATGCCAACACGGGAGCATCGCGATCATGAAACACACAATCGATATCCAACGCGTATATGAGCGCGTGGGCGATGACGGACATGTTCATTTTCTCGTCGATCGCCTCTGGCCGCGAGGCATCAAGAAGGACGCCGTAAAACTCGACGGCTGGCTCAAGGAAGTGGATTAGGCGCGATCGTGCAGAGGCCGCAGTTCATGCAAAGGTCGAGACAGACGTGCGAGCGAACACGGTGGACGTCGACTCCTTGCTCATCGCCGAAGATTCCTCGTTGCGTTCTACGATGCTGGGTATGACGTTCGAGTCTCTCATCGCTGGTGCGTCGCGAGATTCGTTCCACAAAGGAGGAACATCGTGAGTGACACAAGGACCTTCGAAATTTTCCGCTACGATCCAGACCGAGATCCCAAGCCGTACATGCAAACGTACGAGATAGAGGTCACCCCGTATGACCGGATGTTGCTCGATGTCCTTGTCCGGCTCAAGGCACAGGATGAGACGCTGAGCTTTCGGCGCTCGTGTCGTGAGGGCGTGTGCGGCTCGGACGCGATGAACATCAACCGCAAGAATGGGCTTGCCTGCATCACCAACTTAAACGAGCTCCCTCGCCATACAGTCTTGCTCCCGCTGCCCGGATTGCCGGTCGTTCGCGACCTGATCGTGGACATGACCGCGTTCTTCAAGCAGTACCATTCGATCAAGCCTTACCTGATCAACGACACTCCTCCGCCCGAGCGGGAAAGGCTCCAGACTCCCGAGGAACGCGATCAGCTCGACGGTCTCTACGAGTGCATCTTGTGCGCGTGCTGTTCCAGCGCGTGCCCCTCATACTGGTGGAATCCAGACAAATATGTTGGCCCAGCCGGGCTCCTGCAGGCCTATCGCTTTCTGGTCGATTCCCGCGACGAGGGCACGGGGGAGCGGCTTGACAATCTTGACGATCCGTACCGCCTTTTCCGGTGTCGGACCATACTGAATTGCACGGACGTCTGCCCCAAAGGCCTGAATCCTGCAAAGGCAATCGGGGAGATTCGCAGCATGCTTGCGCGCAGGGCAATCTGAAAGCCGCAAACTAACGAAGGAGGCTGTTATGGCAACGCCAAGGATGACGCAGGGGGCGTTCAGCGCGATCTTCCGCGAGATGCGCAAAGCATTGAGGCGATGAAGTTGCTTGGAGCCCATGGCCTACCCACAAACCATGCTGCGAACATGTGGGTAGCCCTGGGAGGCGGCAAGAACATTAAGACCAACAAAACGCTCGCCAGATAAGGCTGAGCGAGATTCGCTGAGAATCGGCGAGACCGCCTGAGAAGCTTGACTGGCGGAGAGAGGGTTAGCTTCAGTCCAGTGGGAGTCAGTCGGCGAGCGGCCCGCGCGATGTCTCCCGACTCGCGAGCATGGCTATCAAAGCGACGCCTGCCGCGCCGACCATATACCACGCGGGGGCCAGCTTGCTGCCGGTGGCATGGATCAACCAGGTCGCGACAAACGGTGCTGTACCGCCGAACAGGGCATTCGCTGCATTGAAACAAAACGCGAAGCCACTATAGCGCACGCGCGTCGGAAAGATCTCTGACAGAAAGCACGGTAGCGTGCCGTCGTTCATCGTCAGCAACGCGCCGAACGCGATCTGGATCAGCACGATCGTCATGAAGCTGGCACCGACGAGTCCCTTGAAAAGCGGTACCGTCAGTAGGGCGAACAGGACCGAGGCGCCGATCAGCATCGTCTTGCGACCGACGCGGTCCGACAGCGCCCCCATGATGAAGATGAAGCCGATATAGGCGGCAAGGGAGATCGTGGCAGCAATAAAGGATTGCGTTTCGCCCATCCCCATCTCGGTCGACAGGTAGGTCGGCATGTAGCTCAGCACCAGATAGAACGCCACCGCGTTCAGGCACGTGACCCCAAACGCGATCAACATCTTGCTGCGATGCACAGTCAGCAATTCGGTGACCGGCGCGCGTGCGACGTGGTGGGACATCTCAAGCGCCTTGAACTTTGGCGTATCTTCGAGGCGCACCCGGATGTATCGGCCAATCAGCCCGAACGGCGCAGCAAGCAGGAACGGCAACCGCCATCCGAACGACTGGATCTGCTCGGTGGTGAGCACGGCATGCAACACCGCGACGAAGATCGAACCAAACAGCAGACCCGCAGCCGTGCTGGCCGGGACAATGCTGGTATAGACACCGCGCTTGCCCTCCGGTGCATATTCGGCGAGAAATGCCGATGCCCCTGCATACTCACCGGAGGCCGAAAACCCCTGGATAAGTCGAACCAGCAGCAAAAGAATCGGCGCCATGACGCCAACCTGTGCATACGTTGGCAGGAACGCAATCACGAAGGTCGAAGCCGACATGATCAGGATCGACAGCGAGAGCGCTGTCCGGCGCCCGATCTTGTCACCGAAGTGCCCCCAGACGATGCCTCCGATGGGCCGGACAATAAACGAGATCGCAAATACGGCGTAAGCGGCGAGCAGCCCCGTTGCCGCGTCGGTCTTCGGGAAAAACACGACCGCGATGATCGTCGCCAGATAGCCATAGGACGCGTAGTCGAACCACTCGACAAAATTGCCGATGAAGCTCGCCATCGCGGCGCGCTTAAGCAGGCGCGCGTCTGGTGCCGTGTCCGCCTGATCATGGCTCGACGTGAACGCCATGCCGGGCTGCGAGGTGATGCCGGCCATAGCTGGCCGCGCTGAAACCGCTTTCCTGGTACTCATTTGTTGTCTCCAAACATGAATGAATCGTGAGATTGCTGCGGTTCTGACGGCGGCTCTTGCGGCGGCCTGTCCGATGTGTCCGTTCCGTGGCGATATGCAGGGTCCGTTTGAGCGAATGGTAGACGTTCGACCAAGGGGAAGATTTCCGGATGCGATGGAAAACTTTCTCGTTTCGACATCGAGGGTTAACACCGGTGAGCGTGATAAGGGCGGTGAACGCGAACTGAACGCATCTCTTCGATCAGGCCGCTGCCACACATGTCTTCAGGCCAACGAGTTGCACCGGCTCATGATCCTTCTCCTCAACCCTCGATCACGTTGACCGCGAGGCCTCCGCGCGAGGTTTCCTTGTATTTGGTCTGTTGCACCCCGAGGCCGGCGTATACAGGGAAGCGGGCGCACAATTTCGCCACCTGTTCGCGAACCCGCAGCTCGATCTGCGCGTCACCCAGGTTATCCAGGACATCGCAAATGAGCGCGGCGGTCAGCACAGCGTCGGCCTCGCCGAAACCGCGCGTCGTGATGGCCGGCGTACCGATGCGGATCCCGCTGGTCACGAACGGTGACTGCGGGTCATTCGGCACGGCGTTCTTGTTGACGGTGATGTGTGCACGGCCCAACGCGGCATCCGCGTCCTTGCCAGTGATCCCCTTCGCGATGAGGCTGACCAGGAACAGGTGATCGTCGGTCCCGCCGGACACCACGTGGTAGCCCCGCTCGTTGAATACGGTCACCATAGCGCGCGCGTTCGCGAGGGTCTGTTTCTGGTACTCAACAAAGTCGGGGCCGAGCGCTTCTTTGAATGCGACCGCTTTCGCCGCAATCACGTGCATCAGTGGGCCGCCCTGGGTGCCCGGGAAAACCATCGCGTTCAGCTTCTTTTCGATCTCCGCGTTGGCTTTGGCCAGAATCAGCCCCCCGCGCGGGCCGCGCAAGGTCTTGTGGGTAGTTGTCGTGACAATGTCCGCAAACGGCACGGGATTCGGATAGATCCCGGCTGCGACCAGTCCGGCGACGTGCGCCATGTCAACGAACAGATAAGCGCCGACGCGGTCCGCGATCGCACGAAAACGGGCGAAATCGAGCACGCGCGAATACGCCGAGAACCCGGCAATGATCATCTTCGGTTGATGCTCGAGCGCGAGGCGCTCCACCTCGTCGTAATCGATCAGGCCGGTCTGGGTATCGACGCCATACTGGACCGCGTTGTAGAACTTGCCGGAAAACGACACCTTCGCGCCGTGCGTGAGATGCCCCCCGTGCGCGAGGCTCATCCCGAGAATCGTGTCGCCGGGCGAGAGGAGCGCCAGATAGACGGCGGCGTTCGCCTGCGAGCCGCTGTGCGGCTGCACATTTGCATAATCGGCGGCGAACAGCTGCTTCGCACGCGCGATCGCCAGCGACTCGACGACGTCGACGTGCTCGCAGCCGCCGTAATAGCGCTTGCCCGGATAGCCTTCGGCGTATTTGTTGGTGAGCACCGAGCCCTGCGCTTCGAGCACACGCGGACTGGTGTAGTTTTCCGACGCGATCAACTCAATGTGATCTTCCTGGCGCTGGCGCTCGCTACGCATCGCGTCGTACAGATCCGGATCGAACCCGGCAATCGTCTGTTCTGTTGAAAACAAGGAAACGTCTCCTGCCACATCATGAGGGCCCTGCGGCCGTGGCCACAGGCTGTTTGAACGCAGGCGGGTCAGGCCTTGACGATGTTGTGCTCGGGCCCGTACGGGAAGCCCGTGATGTTGGTCGCGTCCTTCTCGCCCACTACCAGGATGTCATGCTCACGGTAGCCGCCCGCTCCGGGCAGGCCTTCCGGCAGCATGATCATCGGCTCCATCGACACCACCATGTTCGGTTCCAGTACTGTGTCGATGTCTTCGCGCAGTTCTAGCCCGGCTTCGCGGCCGTAGTAATGCGACAGCACGCCGAACGAATGGCCGTAGCCGAATGTGCGGTACTGCAGCAGGTCATACTCCGCGTAGATCTTGTTGAGCTCGTGGGCGATATCGCTACAACGGGCACCAGGCTTGATCAGTTTCAGCCCCGCCTCGTGCACCTCGACGTTGACCTTCCACAGACGCAGGTGCTCGTCCGAACAGTGGTCGAAGAACATCGTGCGTTCAAGCGCCGTGTAGTAGCCGGCGATCATCGAGAAGCAGTTCAGGCTCAGGATGTCGCCCTTCTGTACCTTGCGCGTCGTGACCGGATTGTGTGCGCCGTCGGTGTTGATGCCCGACTGGAACCACGTCCACGTATCCATCAGCTCGGAGTCCGGAAAACGGCGTGCGATCTCGCGCACCATCGCCTGCGTCGACGCGAGCGCGACTTCATGTTCGGGCACACCTTCATGAATGGCGGCGGCGAGTGCGGCGCCACCCACGTCGCACACATTGGCGCCGTGCTTGATGACCTCGATTTCTTCGGCCGACTTGATCATGCGCATGCGCATCGTCTGGGCGCTGATGTCGACAAATTCGACGGATGGCAGCGCCGCCTTCAGCTTCGCGAGCACCTCCACCGGAAGCTGGTCGAACTCGACGCCCACGCGCCCCTTGTCGTCGATCTCTCCCTGTACGGCGCGGAAGAAGTTGTCGCGTTGCCAGTCGGTGTAGACGACGTTGTAGTCGCCGACTGTGCGACGCCACGGCTGGCCGCCGTCGATGTTCGCCGAGATCGACACCACCTTCTTCGGCGTGACCACGAGCCCATATTTGCGGCCAAATGAGCAATACAGGAAGTCTGCGTAGTAGTTGATGTTGTGGTACGACGTGAACAGCACGGCGTCGATGTTCTCGTGCGCCATCAGTTCACGCAGCTTTCCCTGGCGGTTGGCGTACTCGGCGTCTGAAAAGGTGTGCTTCACCTTTTGGCCGTTTTCGATCCGGATCAGGTTCTCCAGTTTCATGCGCTCGCTCCTTGGTGAAGGTCGGTGGGTGTGAGCGAATGGTAGGAGTTCAGGGATTTATAACATTTCCGGATTCGACGGAACAATTCCCCATTTCGACATTTAGGGTTTACGCCGGTGAGCGCGCTTACCGACGCGAGGCGTCCATGAGCAGACTATTGGATCAGATGTGGAGACAGGTTTGAGCAACGCAGACGGCGTGCTGCTTGCGAACCGGGGCCTGTCATCCGGACGGCGCTCAGAAGATCCGGAAGCGCATCGCCAGCACGTCCTATAGTGCGTTCTGATAACGTCGGCGATCGACGCTGGGCGGGATCTGGAACTGCGCCTTGTAGCGCGTGGCGAAGTGCGTCATCGACGTGAAGCCGGTGCGCGCACAGATCTCTTCCAGCGGCTGGGAGGTGCGGTACAGCAACTGACGCGCACGCAGCAGGCGGATCTCGAGATACGCCTGTGCTGGTGTCTTGCCGAGACGCTCATGAAACCAGCGTTCAAGTTGCCTTTGCGAAACGCTCAGATATGACGCAATCTCGGCGACGGTAAGTGTCTCTTCGACGTTGCTTTCCATAACCTGCAGCGCTTCGTCGAGCTTCGCGTGTTCGGCACCCATGTACTGGCGCAGCGAGGTGCGTTGGCGCTGCTCATGACTGCGCCGCTCGGCAATGAGCAGTTCGAGCACGCGCGCCGCGAGCGAGCGGCTGCCGGGCGGCATGCCAAGCAGGTGCACCATCAAGTCCAGCGGCGCGACGCCTCCACTACAGGTATAACGATCGCGATCGACCTCGTACAGGTGATTCGACACCGTCAACATGGGAAACTGCTCCATCAGCACGTCCTGATCTTCCCAGTGAATCGTGCATCGGTAGCCGTTCAGCAGGCCGGCGCGCGCGAGAAAGAAGCTACCGGTATCGAGGCCGCCAAGCGCTGTCCCGTGGCGGGCAAGCAGGCGCAACCAGTCAAGCACCGCGCCGATGCCCCTGCGCGGAATCGGATTGGGGCCGACGACAAACACGGCGTCGAACGAACCGCTATCGGCCATCGTCGCATTGGGCCGCACGCAGATTCCATCGCTCGACTGGACGAAATCCCCGCCAGTCGCGATCAGCTGATAGTCGTAGACGCGCCGACCGACGACCGTGTTTGCGATCCGCAGCGGATCGACAGCCGCGGCCAGCGCGATCAGCGAGAAATCGTCGAGTAGAAGGAAGCCATACTTCGTCACGCGCAGATCGTGCAGTCCGGCCGGCCGTTCGCTTTCAGGTCTATTGGAATTCGTAGACACGTTCGAGTTCTTGACGGGAAAAAGCACTGAAATCCGGGTACGTCCGTAATCATATGCGCACCAGCACGGGTGCGCGCGCAATGCTCCATTCCGGTCGTGTCCCCCTGCTCGCGGCACAGACCAACATCAGAAACCGAAGCCCTCGCCGCGATGCTTCGCGAAGCGGAAGCATTGCTGCGCTCATACGGCGAAATTCATTGGGCTGATTGGCTAGCCAAAGATGCGAAGTTCATTCGCTTCCATGATGGCTTCGGCATGGAACACCTGGAAGCTTCCCATAAGCGCCCGTTCTCTACCCCCAACCCTACCCACAACTAAGGGTACGAATGTCAGGCAGCACGGAAAAGAAGCAAGAAGATCGACACCCCAACTCGCCCGCCGCAACAAGGGTTTGCGAGATTTGCTGAGAATCGGCGAGACCGCCTGAGAAGCTTGACTGGCGGAGAGAGGGGGATTCGAACCCCCGCAATGCCTTATGCAGCAAGGCTCTGCGGGGAGTTGCTGCGATGTTCGTGCGATTCTACTCAACGCGCTAGGCTGGCCTGCATCGCTACTGCCTTCTGGAACTTCTCCCGCTCCACCTCGTCGGGGTCATTCTGCTTGGCCTCGAAATAAATTCTAAGGAGATCGCGCAAAATCGCGGTAGCGGGCCGGCCCTCGACGAACGCAGCGGCCTTCAACATGTCCGCCTGCTCCCTCATCACGCGGATTTGCATTGATACGGTCTCTTGGCCCGTCTTAACGCCGTTCTTTATCTCGTCGCTGTTGAAGTGCTGCTTCATAAGCTCGACTAGATATCTCGCCCGCTCGCTATTCTGCTGCGCCTGCTTCGCTGCTTCCTTCGATACCTTTGCAAGCTCCTGCGCGGATGAGGGCCGATCTACTGACTTCCTGGGCATGATGCCTCCCGTACTTAAGCAATAGAGCAGTTTAGCAAGACAACGCTAGAGCGAACACTCTAAAACGCGCTCTTGCTGTACTTAAGCTTTGCAGATACGATGCGCCCAATGCTGTACTTAAGCTTTGAGTATAGCAGCGGAGAGGCTACCTAGAGCCGGCCACGTCAATAGCGAAGCTAGGGTGTCGCGGAGGGAATCCAATGCGAAGCCGGAATACAGCTAGTCCTAGCAGACCCGGCACGAATCGACGGTAGCGCAGTGCATGAGGAGCGCAAGCGGGCCGGCGAGGAAATCGGTTCGTCAAGGGCGATTCTTTAGCGAGTCTCCTTGCTTAACCGACTAGCCGTCCTAACGAAACATCCAGCGAGGTAGACCATGAATAACGTAGCGCAAGCAGTAGCAGCAATCCGGAAATCGCCCTCCTTCGCCCTCATGCTTGACGATGAGCCGGTAACTTTGGAGGCGCTCCAGCATGACATAGATGCGCTCGACGCAGCTTGGGACGCGCTGGACGATGCGCTTGAGTTCGCAGACGACATAGGCGATGCGCGGGAGGCCGAAAGCATTCGCACAGAGATTGCCGCGATGGAGATTGCCTACGTAGACGCTTGCAACCAGTTAGACGCCCTCAGGGCTGCATACGCGGCGGATTTCACGATATAAAATAGTGGACCGCTAAGGAGAGGACGCCCTCAAAGCTGCATACGCAGCGCCATTTCACGATATAAAATTGTCGAGGGCTTTGGAGAGGAGAACCTTTCCGAACGGGTAGGCATACCCGACGATGCCCCAGGTACGTGCAAGGCGAACCGCATCCCCACGATACAAAATACCCCACAGCTAAGGAGAGGACGCTCGTTCTCCATCCGCGCTCATTTGACGTATTCCATTGTCATCCCCGCGTGAGCTACCCCGTGTCCGTTCTCTTCGAGCGAATACCGGTAGCTCGTGTTCTTTTGTTAACCCTTGTTAATTTATATGCCCAACGAAGAAAACAAATACCCAAAGCCATATTCACGCGAGACAGTGATCGGCGCGAAGGTTTCCCCCCAGGTGCGAAAATCGCTGCGACAACTTGCGGCAGAGCAGGACCGCACAGTTAGCGCGCTCGTCAAAGACGCCGTGAGTCAATACCTGAGCAATCACGCGCGCTAATGGCTAACAACGCCACTACCGTTCGTGTAACCGCAGACGCATCCGGCTACACGGCAGAGATCGACAAGGCGCGGAAGTCCGCCGATGCCTTCATGCAAACCCAGGCCGCAGCAGCGGAGCGAGTCCGCGTAGCACAACAGGCCATCGCAGAGGCCGCGCAGAACGGCTCGAACGCATCTGCTAGGGCTATTAACAATTTTGTGTCACAGCTACAGCGCACAGCGGACCAAGCGGGTAAGACTCGTGCGGAGCTATTGCAGATGCGCGCGGCGCAATTGGGCATCGCCGACTCCGTATCGAGCTACGTTCGCCAGATCGACGAGGCGAGTAAGCATACACACGAATTCAGCCTGAATAGCTCGGGCGCACGGCGAGAACTGCTCGTACTCGCTCACGAGGCGTCCCAAGGAAATTGGACTCGCTTTGCGGGTTCTATGGGCGTGCTCGCGGAACGTACTGACGCGCTTAGCATGGTACTTAGCCCGGTCGGTCTCGGGTTTGGCGCGGCTGCGGCTGCTGCGGCGTTCTTCGTGACTCAAATCGTTAAGGGTTACGAGCAAGTAGAGGCGTTCAATCACGCCATTAGCAGCACGAACGGTTATATCGGACTCTCCGCTGGACAGATGGCGGAAATGTCTAACGGGTTGCAATCGAGCACCGCGCATCTTAGCGATGTGCGGGAAGCTATGGCCCAAGTCGCTGCGACAGGTGCATTCACTGCCGACGAGTTACAGCTTGCGACGCGTGCCGCGCTCGCTATGTCCTCGGATATCGGCATCGGTACCGATAAGGCGGCTGAATCGCTCGCACGCATCCAAGAGAACGTACTTGAATGGGTGGCGAAGTATCAGACGGCTCACCACGCATTTACGGCGGCGCAGGTCGAAGAGATAGATAACTTCGTCAAGCAAGGCAACGAGGCCGCAGCCGTTAAGGCAATCATGCGGGACCTGTCGGACGTGCATCAAAGGATTTCCGACGATGCCGACAAGCACATGGGTATCGTGCTCTCATGGTGGCATCAATGGGGCTCGATTATCGACCGGGTAAAGAACGCTATTCGTAGTATCGGCGTTCCGGACAGTATAGACAAGCAAGTAGGAGATCAATACGAGCGGTTTGCAGCAGCACAGCGTAACCTTAAGCAGCAGCAATCTATGGGTGCGTTCGGGAACGTCGCGAGCGCTCAACAAGCCCTCGACGTAGAAAAGAAGAAGCTCGATGTTCTACGACAGCAGCAGACCGTCGTAAATACGCAGCAGCGCGCACAAGAGGCCGCAGCGAAGGCAGGCGACGCCAAGGTAGCCGTTGACAGCTATCTACGCTCGGACAAGTATGCGAGCCCAAGCCAGAAGCACACGCTGGAGCTACAAGCGGAGGACACAGCCTTTAAGAAGGCTACCGCTGCTCTCGATAAGAACTCGAAGGACTATCAGGCAGCGTTAAAGCGGCACTATGATAACGTCGCCCAGATAAACGAAGAGTACGCGAAGAAAACAAAGAAGCACGGGAACTCCGCTGCGTTCTCCGGCATGCTCGCGCAAATGACCTCGGCTAACCAGCTTATCGAGGCTGAGGAGAAACGCCACGAGTCAGCGTTAAAGGCAGCGCGCAGCTTGGGCCTTATCGATGGCGAGACCTACCTTAGTCAGCTTGCAGCGATCCAGGAGCGCGCGCTCAATCAGGAGATCGCCAACGCCCAGAAGCGGGTAGATATTGCACGCGGCAAGCCGGAATCTGCCGCATACCAGGAAGCGCTACGGGACTTGCAGAAGCTCAAAGAGCAACGTGTAGACGTTGAGCGGAGCCTCAACGATTCGCTTTCCATGCTCCAGCAGCAGCGCATCCGGGATGTGCAGCGCTACGCATTGCGTTTGTCGAACGGCACGGAGCAGCAGGGATCGGTATATGCGAGCGCAGAGGCTACCCGATTCTCGACTACGCGCGAAAAAGCGGACTACGACGCGCGGCTAGAAATGGCTAAGCAGTACGCGGAATCAACCAAGGCCCTGTATGAGCAGTATGCTCTCGATCCGGCTAGCGATAAACAAAAATACGCGCTTGAGTTGCGAGCCTCGCAAGAGGCGTACGACGCACGCATGCAGCAATTGGAGGCATATCTCGCGCGCGAGAAGGAGGTCCGAGACAGCTACTCCGACCAGATGCACCTAGCGGTAGCGAAGCTAGGCGGCGACGGGGAGACAACCGCGCAGATGATGGCTACGGCCTTTACTACTGCGTGGCAGGACTCGGCGCGAGCGTTGGACGAGTTCGTTACCACAGGCAAAGGGAACTTTGCTCAGTTCACGTCAAGCATTCTCGCGGACCTTGCCAAGATAGCTTTGCATCAAGCAGAGATGCAGATGTTTCAAGCTATCGGAACCTCGTTCTTTGCGGACGGCGGCTCGTGCCGCGCGTCAATCAAGATGAGAACAGCGCGTCAATCAGGATGAGAATGCAGGCGCTGCGGCGGCGGTGACGGGCGTAGCCCGGAACCGGCGCCGCAGCGCCGCGCCGGGAGTGCTCGCCTTTAGCGCAGAGCCCTGTCGGTGGTCGCGGTGGATCGGGTATGAACGAGTCTTCCTTGCAAGGGAGGCTCGCCGTGCCCGGACGACACGTCAACGACCACCAGATGAGGCTCTACATGAAGTACAGACGCACGGAAGGACCGTCCACGGCGGCCGCACGCGCGGGATTTAGCGTGGCCACAGCCTATCGCATCGAACAGGATTTGCGGTTGCCGTCGCAGAAGAAGGCGCCGCGCGAGCGCCGACGTCCGGACCCGTTGGCCGAGATCTTTGACGCGGAGATTGTGCCGCTGCTGTGCTCTGCTCCGGGTATTCGGCCGGTGGCAGTGCTCGAGGAGATGCTTCGGCGACATCCGAGTTTGTCGCGCACGGTGCGACGAACATTGGAGCGACGCATCCGCGATTGGCGCGCGATGCATGGCGAGGAGCACGACGTCATCTTCCGCCAGGTTCATGAGCCCGGCCGACTCGGGCTGTCCGACTTTACCGACATGCAAAGCCTGGGCGTGAGCGTGGCGGGTGTCGCGCTGGATCACCGCCTGTACCACTTCCGTTTAGCCTGTTCGGGCTTCGAGCACGCTCACGTCATTCTCGGCGGCGAGAGCTATGTCGCGCTTGCCGAAGGGCTACAGAACGCGTTATGGGCGCTCGGTGGCGCGCCCCGCGAACACCGCAGTGACAGTCTGTCTGCGGCATTCCGCAATCTTGATCGCGAAGCACGCGACGATCTGACCACGCGTTACGAAGCGCTGTGCGCTCACTACGGCATGCAACCGACTCGCAACAACCGCGGCGTCGCCCATGAGAACGGCTCCATCGAGAGCCCGCACGGTCACCTCAAGAATGCCATCCGTGACGCGCTGCTGCTGCGCGGCAGTACCGAGTTCATCGATCTGGCCGACTATCGCCGCTTCGTCGATGAGATCGTCAGCCGCCAGAACGCGCGCAATGGCAAGCGCATCGAAGCCGAGCGGGCCTTCCTGCAACCGCTGCCGGGTCAGCGCACCAGCGACTACGAGGAAACGCGCGTATATGTGACCTCCACCGGCGGCTTCACTTTGCGCAAGGTGTTCTACACCGTCCCGTCGCGGTTGATCGGCCATCGGCTGCGCGTACGCCTATACGACGACCGACTTGAGTTGTTTCTGGGCGGCACAGCCTTGATGACGCTACGGCGCGGGCGTCCGGGCGTGAACGGCAAGCACGGACACGTCATTGACTATCGACACGTCATTCACGCGTTACGCCGCAAGCCAATGGCACTGATGAACCTGATCTACCGCGACCAACTGTTTCCGCGCGAGGCCTACCGATTGACGTTCGATCGCCTGTGCGAGCAACTGCCGCCGCGCACGGCATGCAAGACCATGGTGGAGCTGCTGAGCATGGCCCATGAGCGCGCCTGCGAGGCGCAATTGGCGCAGGATTTGGAGCAGTACCTCGCCCAGGGGCAATTGCCTGATCTACAAGCGCTGCGCTCGCGCTTCGCACCGGACCCGGCGAGTGTGCCGCACGTGCACGTGCAGCTCGCTTCGTTGCGCGATTACGAGGCCCTGCTCAGCTTCGATATGGAGGCCGCAGCATGAGCCACGACTTCGATGCTACCCGCGTGTCGCTGCTGCTCAGCGAATTGCGCCTGCCTGCCATCAAGCTCATGTGGCCGAGCTTCGCCGAACGCTCCGATAAGGAAGGCTGGCCTGCGGCGCGCCTACTGATGGCGCTGGCCGAACACGAGATCGCCGAGCGCGATCGACGCCGTATCGAACGTCACCTCGCGGACGCCAAACTGCTGCCGGGCAAGACGCTGGAGAACTTCGACTTCGACGCGGTGCCGATGGTGTCCAAGGCGCAAGTGTCGGCGCTATGCGCCGGCGACGGCTGGCTGCGAAACGGCGCCAATTTGATTCTGATGGGGCCGCCCGGAGGAGGCAAGTCGCACCTGTCGTCGGCGATCGGCTTGAGCCTCGTGGAGAAGGGTTGGAAGGTGCTGTTCGCTCGCACCTCCGATCTCGTCCAACGGTTACAGGTGGCGCGCCGCGAGTTGGCCCTGGAGTCGGCCATCAACCGGCTCGATCGCTTCGATCTGCTCATCCTGGACGATCTGGCATACGTCACCAAGGACCAAGCCGAAACGTCGGTGTTGTTCGAGCTGATCAGCGCCAGGTACGAGCGCCGTTCCCTTCTCATTACCGCCAATCAGCCCTTTGGCGAATGGAACAAGGTCTTCCCCGACCCGGCCATGACGCTGGCCGCCGTCGATCGGCTGGTCCATCACTCGACCATCTTCGAGCTGAACGTCGAAAGCTATCGCCGGCGTACCGCCTTGCAGCGCAAGCAGCAGGGACCAGGACGTCCCGCTAACTTCGCCACGCCGAACAATGTCGGCGTGCCGTCGCGCCAGGAGGATCAGTGATGAATATGGGCTCGCAACTGACGAGCGTAACGCGTGACGGCGCGCCCGATAACGCGGGCGAGAGGCCCGCTGGGCGCACTGCCGCACAACGGCAACGCGCGTATCGATTGCGGCGCAAACGCGCCGTCATCGATGCGATCGGGGACGAAGTCACCGCGTCACGCGTGACGCTGTTGACCTTGCTCGGGCAGGACTTAGCGGCGCTCGATACTGGGACCGTGGCGACGCCGCTGATCGAGGCCAAACGCCAGTCCGTCAAGCGCATCTTGACGGCCATCGTCACGCGTTACTCGATCGACCTCGCAGATTGACGCGCGGCGCTTGCCAGCGTCAATCAACGTCGGCATCATCAGCGTCACCGCGACATTCTCATCTTGTTTGTCGCGCGTCTCTCATCCAGATCGTCGCGCCATAGGCTCGGTAGGTCACTACGCTACCGGTGGCGCAATCAGCGGCCCCGGTACGGGCACAAGCGACAGTATTCCGGCCATGCTCTCTAACGGGGAGTTCGTCGTTAAGGCGTCGCAAGCCTCCCGGTATCGCGGGCTTCTGGAGTCGATCAATAACGGGCATCTTGCGCACTTTGCGGACGGCGGCTCGGTAGGCTCTGCGGTATCCGCCCCGGCTTCTGGTGGCGCTCCGGTATCAGTCACGGTACATAACAACGGGGGCGGCGGATTGAGTCAGCAGGACGCTAAGGAACTGCATACGCTCGTGTCTGCGTTCGTCGATAGAAAGATGGACCAGAAAATGAGATCGCAGGGGGGCTATGCCTACCAGATGAAGTACGGACAAATCTAATGTCGATAGGTCTGCAAGTATTTGACCCCTCCGGAAACGTTGTTCTCGACGCGACATATCGAGTACTGCGGATCGCCGGTAGTCGGTATCTCGATGGGACCACTTCCTCCCTGACGGATTCCCGGCTGTCCCAGGGCGCATTCCTCGGCTTCCAACCGGATATCACATGCGGAGACGGATATTTGTCCGGAGGCGTAATAGTCCCTTCGTTCTCGTTCAGCGGCACTACGTTGTCTTGGTACTACGCGCCAAAGAACAGTACACAGTACGACGTGTACCAAACCGGGATACTTGTCTACGGGGCTAGTTAAGCCGTAAAGCACCACATGTAAGCCCGCCAACTCCCGACCGGAGGACGGCGCGGCCCGTATCCATCGTCCGGTCACACCTCTTAATCTCAATAGGACAAAATTGGATAAATTTACCTCGTCTCTCGAAATCAAATCTGTTTCGACGGACGAACAACGCGTGTTGGTCGGCATCGCCAGCACGCCTACGCCAGATCGCGTCAAAGACGTTATCGAGCCGACGGGGCTTACGGCACGCGGCAATATTCCGCTTCTCCTCGGCCATGATGCTGATAAACCGGTAGGAACCGTGACATTCGGTACGCCGACCGCTAAGGGCCTTCCGTTTACCGCGCGCATTGCAAAGGTTGATGAAGAAGGCGAAGTAAAGACCCGTACCGACACCGCTTGGCATTCTGTCAAGAGCGGACTTATCAAGGGCGTAAGTATCGGCTTCATTCCGAAGGAGTCTAAAGCGCTACCGAACGGCGGTACGCACTTCACAAAGGCGGAGGTCCATGAGCTTTCGCTTACCGCCATCCCCTGCAATCCCGAAGCAACTATCACGGCATTCAAGGCCGCCCCCGAAACTAACAATAAGGACCGAATGAACCGGAACACCTTGGCCGAACAAATCCGCAAGGCCGTAGCCATGTCGCCCGCGCAAGCCATTATCGAGGCGACGAATACCAAAGCCGCCGTACCGGCCAGCACGACGAGTAACACGCCTGCCCTGTATTACCCGAGTCAAACGCCCGGGGTTCTCCTCCCGCCGGTTACGAACGCTATCGTTACGGCGTTGGCCAGCCTTGGGGCTCCGCAGTTGCCGCCGAACGTCCGTATTCTGACGCAAGGTGCGCTGCTCCAGGCTTCCGAAATCGAAGAAGGCGAGCCCTACCCCGCCGCTGCGCCGTCCGTTGATTTTGCGCTTACGTCGCGCCGAAAATTTGGGCTGATTCTCGCATTTAATGACGTGCTGTTTGCCGCGAACAACTTTAACGATTCCGTCGTCCAGTACGTGCAGAACCAACTTGAGCACGCGGCGAACAATGCGACCGACGCGTTCATGGTAGCGCTTATGACCTCCAACGGCACGGCAGCTAACAGCGTCGCTGCGGCTATCGCGGCCTTTGCGGGAGACCTCCGTACGGCGTGTTGGATCGGCAGTCCGGAGACGCTTACAACGCTCCAGGATGCGGCTAACCCAGACATTGGCCCACGCGGGGGCACATACAGAACGCTCCCCGCTATCGCATCTCTCGCTGTGCCCGCAGGCAAGCTGATTTTGCAGGACGTACAGCGCATCGCAGTGTTCGATGGGCCTGAGATCATCGAGCGTAGCAACGAAGCAAGTATCGTTATGGACACCACCCCGACGAATGCGGCGAGCGCGCCAGTAAGCATGTTCCAACAGAACATGACGGCCCTAAAAATCACAAAGTTCGCGGACGCGAATATTTTGGCGGCCCCGCAAATCATTACCCTCGCCTAATCCCTGGCCCTTCGGGGCCACTCTCCGTAAGGTATCCATTGAGGCTCTTTAAACCCAAAGCGGCGTCTAATTCCTCGACGCGCGCTTCATACAGCTTTAGATTTCCCGCCGATGCACGCAACCCGGACGGCTCATATCGTGCAACGCCCTCTGCTCCCGAGCTTTCCGTAGCCGTTAGCCGGGTAGCACATGAGGTTGCCCGCCTCCGTGCCCTCAAGGCCACGGGCGACGGTTGCCGTAAAGCAAACCTGCTTCGTCCGGCCATTGAGAAGGCCCGCGATGCTGTGGACACCGCGTCCAAAACGTTGGAGCGTAAGCGCGCACAAGGCCGCGCCGGAATCATCGAGGTTGCGGAAGTTTCAGTCGCGCACGATGAGTACACGCAGCGGTACGCCGCCCTGCGCGCGCTGCTCGAAGAATCTCGGCAACGGGACGAAGCCGACCGCGCAACAGCAGAACTAAGCCGCCTTCTGGAGGCCCTGCAATGAGCATTCAAGAGCTACGCGACGAGGCCGAACGTATTCGCACTGCATTTGTGAACGCGGTCGAGAAAGGAAAAGACGGAAAGGCACTCGCCGAGCGTTATGCCGAACTCCAGCGGCAGATAGTGGCGCGCGTCGCGACGGGTCAGAACTGAAAACATGGGCGGCGCGTGCCGCCCCCTATCCATAAGGAATCCCAATTAATACAAATACTCGGGAAGCACACGACGCCCCGCCGTTCGTGCTGCATGAATCCCTCAACGAGGCTGAACTTAACGCACTCGTTTCCGCCCTAGACGCAGATATCAGACGACTCCGGGGACTGATTGACCAGTACGCAGCTATCCGCGACAAGGCGCAGCATCGGCTTATCAGCTTGCAGATTGAGGACGAGCGCGAATGAGCCGCGTGCAACTGCTGGAGTGTTGCCGCCTACTGCACATCCCGGTAGAGATTCGGCGGAGTGGCAAGCGCGGGAGCAAAGACAATAACTGGCTCCGGACGGACATTATCGAACGCACGTACGGGCCTGGGTTGGACTGGCGGTTCAAGTCCGCCGCTGAGGCCGATAAGACCATGTTGCGCATCGCGGAGGCCAGTACGGGCGGTCTCGGCGCGGCTCTGAAACTGGCACAACAGGCGCTACGCGGCGCTATGACGGAAACCGTCGAACTCCGCCGACTACAAGCGCTCAAGCGTCGTAAGTGGGACGAGGAAAGAAGGCTTACGAGAAGCATCGCGCATTGGTTCGGCATGTGCGATGCCGCCCAACGCCTGCATGAGGTTGAGGTAGGGATGCGCGGCGCCGGATATGACCTTAGCTCGGTTGAGGCAGATGCGCAGGCGCTTATCCGAGAACAGTACGGGCGGTACGTTGAGTCGACGACCGCCGCGAGAATTGGGAAATGACGACTAAAGCACAGCACCTTAAAGCCATCCTTGCAGTGCGCATGGAATGGACCGATCAAGACAAGCTGCTAGCCGAACAATTAGCAGGTATCCGGCAGAAGCTTGATGTAGAGCGACGCAAAGCGACCCGAGCCCCGGCTACGGTTCCCACGGCAGCGGGCGGCGAGAAGCCTAACCCGGTATTCGCCGTCATCGACCGTATGGCGAAGCAAGAAGGGCAATTAACCCGCCGCTTGCGCCTTGGGGCGGTTCGCACCGCTGGCGGACAGTACCAAGCCAACAACAGCCCGGTCGAGGTCCGTAAGCAGCTATGGGAGAAGCACGGCGAGAGTTGCCGCTTGAACCTGATTCCCGGACTGTGGCGGCATGTAGTCCGAGAGGCAGGCGTCGAGATTGAGGAGGACTCTATCGGGTGGCCGGATAGTCCCTTGGGGCTACCTGTAAAGCCTGTCAACTCCTAACGGATCGATTTCGGCCGCATTCCTTACCTATCAAGCCATTCCGACCGAGATACCCTCGAAAAAAGTGCAATTTTGCTTTTAGCGATATTTCGAATGAGACCGGTCGGTGTCGGGCCGGGCAGCCTCCGCAAATCGACCTACCCCGCCCTTTGCTACATACCTCTATCGTCCACTGGGAAGCTCTCAGACCGGATGAGAGGGACCGGGGAGTACCAAGAGCTACCCGAACCAGCCAGCCGCTCAGACCGGCTTTAATCGAATCGCTTTAATGGAGACCGTTGCTCTACGACAAAGACGACGCTGGATGCGAACCAAACGCGTACCAGCCAACACCTAGGTACCTCCCTTGGGGACCGGATACAACGCTGATACGAGTCCCTAAGTTGCTACTCAAGGCCGCAGGATGGCGGAAGACAAGCCAACCCGTCACCCGCTTATCGGTGAAGGCGTATGTGGATACGGAAACTGGAGAAATAATCAAGAAGCGAGACATGTATAAGTCCAGGTGTCCTGTTCCGCAGAATGCTAGCCTTCGACTTATCGAACAGCTTTCGATAATTAACTCCCTGGGAAGGAAAGCCAAGGACTTATGCGTATTCTTATTGAGGATGAGAAATAGCCGAGGATCGTTCGTACTGCCGTTAGACGAGCTTATCGACGGATACATAAACCGCAACGGAAAAGTCACTCGTATAGGTAGGTCGAGAAAGCAACATTACGAATTGATAGGCCAGATAGCAGCAGCGGGAGTCATTGCCCAGGAGCAAGCATTAGGGAGTCTGTTCCAAAAGCATGCGAAGTTGACACCGCAGGCGGTACTGGAAGAATCCGCGATCTACTATGCTTGGCCCGGCATCTTTCACGGTAGGGCTATCTGGTCGCTCTGAGTCTTCGACTCGCAAAGTGCATATTACTATAAGCAATCGGCCGGAAACCCTTGTCGCGCCTGAAAAGTGCCTTCTAAAAGTTGGCTTTTTGAGCCAAGTTTTTGATGGGCACTGAGCGGACCGAACACTGTGCAGGACTTCTTCAATGTCGGCGATTGGGCCATTGTGTCAAGAATTTTGCTAGGCATACCCGAAAGTCATCGTAGCGAGCGCGAAACGCATTGTGCTTTCTATCAGGGCTTGGCTACACTGATAATTTTGACGAGTGGCGCGCGGAAATGGATAAAGACATTAGGAGGATTATTCAGAAAGCGAAAAATAATGGCCGGCTTCCAGATATGCGCAAGCCAGCATTGACGGACGAGTACACGCCTCCGGCTGCGGGCATTGCTAGGGCGCGGCTCGTCGGCTACTTCGAGCTTGGCACACACGAGGAGGAATTCGAGGGACGCGAGCGCGACCGCGAAAAGGTTGATCTGATTTTTGAACTGAGCGGACCGAACCACGAGCCGCGTAAGCTGGACGACGGCACGCTTGTTCCTATCCGCGTTACGGTACAGGAGACTCTCAGCCTGGAGGCCGATGCGTCGTTCTTCAAGCTGTTCGCCGCGATGAATTACGCGGGCAAGGCTACGCACATGGCGGAATTGCTTGGTGAGCCGTTTATCGTCGAGGTATTCCACAAAAAGAGCACAGACGGCAAGAAAGTCTACGCGAACCTCAAAGGACCGAACGGCTACAACGTCAAGGGCACGACGGTACAGGACCCTCTCTCGGGTAAGCCTATCGTTATCGATGTTCCCGCAGCGCTGACCGAGCTTAAGGCTTTCATCTGGGATATCGCCGATAAGGAAATGTGGGACAGTATCTTTATCGAGGGCGAGTGGGAGGAGAAGAAGGACGCAGAGGGTAAGGTAGTCTCGCCGGCCCGCTCTAAGAACGTCATCCAGGAGAAAATCAAGCAGGCTAAGAACTGGAAAGCGCATCCGCTCGCAGCATCGCTGCGTTAGGACTGGGTACGCGCGTAATGGCATTGAGCATACCCGATATGCTAGTTGTTCGAAGCTAGCAGCCTATCGATAGCCTCGATTGGGATCAAGGCGGCAGCGTTGAGTCGGACCTTGTTATCGAGCAACATACGTCGGACTGTCGGACGGCTGCGCCCGATCATAGCAGCAGCCTGGGTAATGTTGACGTGGGGCGGACGGGGATGCCGCGCTGCGTAAATTTCGACGGCCTTTGTAGCGATGCGGATAGCTTCCATCTCGGTCATTAAACCACCTCAAGTAGCGTCTGATAACGACGTATTTTTATATCGAATCAAATCGTTTGTAAAGGAGTTCGAGTTGCCGGTTCGGCTCCGGTTTGCGGCACCAGTCAGGATTATCAATAAAGGCTCTACGTCTCGTGTGCGTAGTTATGAAGCAATATGGGGAGTACGCATTGACACATAAATTTTTTCGATCAGATCGAGTGGGCGCATAACTTGGGCGTCCGATTCCTTACTATTCGTAAATTCTCTCAAGAAAGCGGATATACAGAGGACGCGATTCGAACAAAGATCAATCGCGCGGTTTGGTTGGAGGGTGAAGTATGGATTAAGGCCCCAGATGGGCGGCAACTTATCGACGTGCGAGGATACGAATCATGGGTAGAGACGGGAGGGGTGTTAGGAAGGTTTCGGACAGCAGTATTCAAATCTCCTTCACATACAGGGGCGTAATCTGTCGCGAGCGGCTGCGTATCAAGCCTACTACAGCAGGCCTGAAACAAGCGGAGTTGCTCCGCGCCGAGATTCTCCTATCGATAGCTCGCGGTACGTTCAACTATGCTCGCGTATTTCCAGAATCCCCGCGAGCCGCAACTTTCGCAGAGTTCCGAGGAGAGGTGCAGACCGTATCGGACTATCTGGAGGCTTGGCTAGAGCGTCAAAGGAAGTTCCTAAAGGCGAGCACCGTAGACGGATACCGCAAAGTAATCGAGTACCTACTTATCCCGCAGTTCGGCAAACGGCATCTAAGCGACCTGACGCGCGCCGATTTCCGAGATTGGCTGGACAAGCTGGATTGCGGAAACAAGCGCCTCGCAAACATTCAAAGCGTAGCGCGCAAAGCATTCGAGGACGCGGTACAGGATGAGCCCCCGCTCATGGAAAAGAACCCGCTGCACGGCTGGACGTACCGCAGGAGAGAGGAACCCAAGGAACAGGACGAAGTGGACCCGTTCACAGCGGAGGAGCAGCGGGCGATTATTGGCACTCTCCCCGCACAGGCGGCGAACATGGTTCGGTTTGCGTTCTAGACGGGCCTCCGCACCTCCGAACTTATCGCGCTCGATTGGTCCGACGTAGATTGGCGACGCGGCGTCGTCGTGATCCGCCGAGCGCTTACGCAAACCGCCACCGAAGCAGAGGACACGAAGACAAAATCCAGTCGCCGAGAAGTCAAGCTACTGCCTCCCGCCCTCGCCGCCCTGGAGGCTCAGAAAGAACACACGCTACTCGCCGGCAACGAGGTATTCCAGGACCCAAGGAACCGCGCCAGATGGGCGGGAGACTCGCCGGTTAGGATTGTGTGGACGCGTGCGCTCAAGCAAGCCAAGGTGCGCTACAGAAAGCCATATCAGACACGGCATACGTACGCGTCGATGATGCTCTCGGCGGGCGAACATCCGATGTGGGTAGCTAGGCAGATGGGGCACTCCAACCAGAACACGACGGTGCGTATCTATGCGCGGTGGATGCCGAGTGCAGACCCGGATGCGGGCGGAAAAGCGGTAGAGAGATTCGCTTCGGAGATGCTGCGATTGTCGTGCGATTCTGAGCCGAATTCAGCCGAAAATAGCTGAATAAATCGCAGCCTCAGAATCAGAAAGGCTTGATTTATAAGGGTTTCCTGGCGGAGAGAGGGGGATTCGAACCCCCGATAGGCTGTTAAAACGTACAGTTTTCGGCCGCCCGTGGCCGCCACGTAAGCCCTCTACGCTTCGAGCATGGGTCATAGAATTCCCTCATAGTGCCTCGTAAGTGCTTGATTCGTTTACTTCCGACCCACCCGAATAACCCACCCTTCAAGCTACTTTGCAGGCTTTACCTTCTCAGGCTTGCGACGATAGAAACGTCGCGTCGTGCGGCTATCGGCATGCGAAAGCAGCGCTTGCGCGTGATCGAGCGATTCGGCGTCGCTGGCCACTTTCGCACGTATGTCGTGCTCGTGGAAGGGCTCCGTCACCTTCGTCTCGCTCAACACACGCGCCATGAAATTCGACCATAGCGACTCCCACCCGCCGGCGCGACCCGTTTCCTCGTTGATGTAGCATTCGCCTCTCATGTTGCAGAAGAGCCATGGCGAGATGTCGACCGGCCGCGCGGCGATCGCGCAGGCTACGGCCGCACGCAATTCATCGGTCCATTCGTAGATCGTGCGTTTGCCAGTCTTCTTGGCCGTCTTGTGCCGCTGGATATGAATGCCGTCGTCTTTGAAGTCGACCGCCGGCCGCAAGCGCAACAGATCGCCACGCGCCATGCCGGTCAGTAGCTTCAGGCGAATGTAGGCCTGCGCCGCGCGTACGCTGCCCTTCTTGCGCCGCGATTGAAGGCTGAGGCACTCATTGATCTCCCAATCCTCCACGTAGCGTGTGCGCGGCTCATCCCCTTCGAAACGTAGTTGCCACGCGAATGGATGTCGGTCGATATAGCCCCACTCGACCGCTTTGGTCAGGGCGTGCGATAGCACTTCAATTTCGCGTTTCGCCCCCGTCTTGACTGATCCTCGCTTGCGGACGTATCCATAAATGATCGTCGGCTTTAGAGAATCGAGTGGTGCAACCCCGAGCAGTTCTCGCAACTGCTTCATTGCCGCGAAATTTTGCTGGCGGGTGGTCGGCGCCTTCGTAGGAACGACCTCAAGCGCATACTGGTCCAGCAGTTGATTGACATTGCGGATCTTGTCCAGCCGCCCTACCCGTTCGCCCCAGACCTTGTATGCCTCGGGCAGCGTCGCGCCGAGGCGAAACTTCTTCTTTCCATCCCACGCCGCTTCGAGCCCGGGCGGCACAAGGTAATAGTATGCCCCGTGGTGCAGCTTCCACCGCGTCGGGAGCCCCAGGTTTTCCTTTTTTCGTGGCCGCGGCATCGTTACATCCAGGCAGGTTGCCACTCCATTTTAGGCTTGGCTGTCTTCTCGCCAAAGAGGCGCTCGACATGAGAGCGCAGCACGGCTATCGAGCCATCCGGCCGGATCTTGTGCTGTACGCCCATGCCGTTGAGCGCGCGCACGCGCGCGGCGTTCTGCCGCTTGCCAGTGAGTTCCGTCAGTTCGTCTTCGGTCAGGAACATGGATTACATCTCCAACGTAAAAGGCTTGGGCCGCGTGCTCGCGGCAATGTAAAGCGGGTGTTTCGGGCTGCCGTCCTTGTTCAGACCGAGGTGATAGAGTTTGTTGCGCATCCCAACGAGCCGGACGATGCGCAGGACTTCGGTGGCGCGCGCCGCGGCGGCCGGGTGAGCGCCCCAGGCACAGATGACCGTGTGTGCTTGGTCTATCGCGTCGAGGATTGCGCCGTCCGCCGTCACACTGCCGCGAGTCGGTCCGATGGGATCCGGATGCGTCAGCAGCTTGTCCGGATCGGTCGCGCGCAAAGGGAATAGGTTCGCCACCTCGAGCCGCCCAAATCCGCCGGCGATTGCGCGCGAGAGGCACCGGGTGATCGTCGCGTCGTCCGTTACATGGTCGGCCGTCGACGGGTTCAGCATCAGGAAGGCCAATGTCGGACGCACGCGGTCCCATTCGCGCCAGAGGCGGTATCGGTAGGTGCCGCAGTCGCTGATCTGGGCGCCGCGCTGCATGATCAGGTCGGAATTGTCGGTCAGGTACTGCATCAGAAAAGCGCCCCCTGTTCGATGGTGGGCGCCGGCGCGTTGTGTTTTGACGCAACTGGCCCCGAAGCCGATATATCGATCTGCTGCGAGTCTGATTTGCCTTCATACACTGTGCCGCCAGCTTTCAGGCTTGCCACCAGCCCGCATATCGCGTCGTAGGCACTCACATAGGCCGTCGGCTTGCCCGGCACGAACCAGCCCGCGTTATGCGGTATGTCGTCGTTGCGCACGCAGCCCAGTTCACGCGCGAGCTCGCCGAGCGCGGCCTCCGCGCTCCCGAGCAACTTTGCCGACGGTGGTGTCGCAAGCTCCGGGTGCGTTAGCACATAGCCTGTCACCACGTAGCTGCAGCGCTCTTCGACTCGGGCGGCCTTTGCATTCGTGAGCGCTATCACGTGCTCAAGGTCAGGTTGCATCGGGCACCTCATCGCCGTAGTGGTTGGCCACTTTCGCGCGCATCGCGGCGATGAGCGGGGATGCGTCGAACCCGAGCCATCTGAATTCGAGCATCGATCCGTTCTCAGTTTCAATGAGGCCGGCCATCCACTCTCCCTTCATCGGCTGCCAAGCAACCGTGATCCGCTCGCGCTCGATGATCGGGCCGCCGTGGGCCCACTCGCTCGAATAGGCGTGCGCGGGAATAGCGAACGACGCAGTCTCGTGCGTCATGCCTTCGCAGCGTGCGACCCAATAGTCGAGCAGCGCGCCGCTCAGTTCGCTCACCTTCATGCCTCGACCCTCCTAAATTCCACCACCCAGACGAATGGATTGACGCTCCACCCATAGCCACGTGCGGCGTTGAGGCTATCCCACAGCCCTTGGTATTTCGCGACGCATCCTTCGACCGGATCGACGCGGCGCGCGGCGCGGCGCGGATCTGGAATCCCTTCGGCGATCGCATCTTCCCAACTGATCTCCTGCAACCGCTCGATGCGCACGCCGGTTACTTCGAGCGTGGTGCGCGACGCAGCGCGCGGCATGAAGATCGCCGGCCGTTTCCACCAACCCGGCAACACGCCGCCGCGGCCATTTGCCAACGGGACGTCTGGATTATCGGCTGCGTATTGGTACGCGCGATCACACTCGGTCGTCATGTCGACGAAGTGCCATTCATCGCGGCCCTTCTTGGCGCTATAACGCGTTTCCCAACGTCCATAGGCGAAGAACGTCTCGCGCACCGATAGGTGGTCGCCGGCGTAACCATATGGACTCAGATCGTTTTCCTGAAGAGCGACATATTCGGGTGTAAAGTTCGCATGGTTCAGCAGCTCAAGCGGAAAGCCCTTCACCACTCGCCGCGTTTGCGTTTTTCGTCCGTCGCGCACGGCGCGGATCATCGCGCCGCTGAAGAGGATTGGGCGTTCTTTCATCATTCCCCCTTAGCCGACGCGCGGGCGAGAAGTACGCGATGTTGCTCAAGCGCTTCCATTGCGGAGTCCCACCATTTCGATACCGTCGCGTTGTCCTCGCAGGACAACAAAAGACACTCTAGCTCAAGCGCCAAGCGCTTTGCGTCGGCTTCGAAATCCTCCCGCTTGCTCTCGGCTGGCTGCGCATCATCCGTTTTTGTCAGCGGGCAAAGTGCATGGCCGTATTCGTCCATCATGACGCCACCTTTGTGGACGCATTGCCCGGCTGCAAGCGCGAAATTCGCCGCTTCGAGTTCGGCCATCTTCGCCCCGTTATCGCCGATTGGGGCGGCGTAGAATAGCGGTCCCTGCGTCCATCCGCGCGACAACTCATCTGAATCCAGGCGGCGCAAGCTTGGCTCCAGGAAATCTCCCTACTTGTGCATCCAGGCTGCCGGCTCCTGCCCCGTCGCACCAGCAGACTCAATCGCCGCCATTACCTTAAGCACTTGCGCCGGATAACCGAAGATCGTCACGCCTTCGTGCTTACGGATGGCGTGACTGGACGACACGCGCAGGGTCGATTCGTTCGTGTCGGCAGACTGGCGGGCGGCTTGCCAGCCAGCGCGAAAGCCTCGATTGGTTTCGCCTGTCGCATTACGTCCGGCCCGCAATTCGTCCATCGACCAGTGCAAAAGCGCGAACTCTACCGGTTCGACTTCATCCTCTCGTTCATTGCTCATCGCTTTCTCCTTTTACAGCCGACTTACGCTGTTTTGCGCGCTCACGGGCGAGTTCGCTATGCTTCCGACGCCGATCCTTTTCAGACGCAGCGGCATCAAAGAGTTCGCGCCAAGCACCTTTACCTACGAATGCGTAGTGAAGCTCGCAAAGTTGCAAAACTTCGTCGTCGCCGCGAAACCAACTGACTTGGATATCAACCTTTCGGATAGCCGTAGCTGTGCAGCAGTGGCACAGCCGCTTTCCTTTGATGGCACGATCACTTCCGATATATGGGTAATTGCGACGGCTCACTTGCTTCCCCCTTTCGCAGCGGCGTATCGCTTGCGCAGGAATTCGCGCCAGCCGATCGAATCATAGAACTGCTCGCTACTTCCGACTGACCGGCGTAGATTGTCGAGCGTGTCGGACGCATCGGGGAAATCGACGCAGAGCCAGCGGGCATAGTCCGTGCAGCCGGCCCGCCAGCGGTCCAATTCGATCATTTCTGCGCGGCCAATGTGCCAAAGCAGCCAATTTCGAAACCAGTTCAGCATTGGTTATCCCCTTTCGCAGCGGCGCGGTCGATTTCGGCGAAACGGCCATCGAAAAATTCAGCGTGCGGTCGAACCCAAATTCCATAGGGGGCGTCCTCGCTCTGATATACGACAACATGCGTACAGTCAGACTCCATTCCGCCTTCGCAGATGATCCGGTACTGACAGCCCGTCTTTACGTGACGGAATCGTCTGGCGCCGGCTGCCTCGCTCATCGTCGGGCCAGTGGCTAGATCGCCTGGAATGGCCCGAATGGCGGCGCACAATCCACGCAGCATTTCGCGCTCGATCTCAGGATTGTTGAACTGCATTACACGTCCGTCGGGAAGCCGAACGTCTTCTGGCGTTAGAAACGAACGGATTCTCGAAAGAATAGCGATGCTGCGTGCCGAAATGTCCCGCGCATGATCCCTCTCGGCGCGCAATACTTCCGCCTCGCTCATCGTCGGGGCAGTGGCGAGGATGCGAGGCTCGACGTGGAACGCTGCGAACGAACCCGATAGGTCGTGGCGCTTCTGCATTTCCTTCGCATGGATTCGGGCCGCGATTTCACTTTGGAAAATGTCGTGCAGGCACACGCCGCTGTACACGGCCCATACTGGCGTCTCCCGCCCATCAGCAGGCGCAGCGCTGGCTTCGAAAAGAAGCGACTCCAATTCCTCGCGCACTGCTATTTTCTGCCGCTCCAGCGCCTCGCTCGTTCGGAAATCGCTTATCGATCGGGCCAATAAATCACGGCTGATGGCGACAGTGCTTGCATCTTCGCGATACGGTTTGAGATCGTCGTCACGCATGATCGTCTCCTTTGGCGGCGAGAAGGGCGCGTCCATACTCGATCAACACGTCACACGGAATGCGCTGGACAGCCGCTGAGCATCGCAATCGCATGTTTACCAGGTCGTCCAGCCCGCGCTCCGCTTGCTGCTCGCTGGCTTCATGTGTCTCGTTGACGAGTTCGGTAATCGCGGCTTCCAGGTCGGTAGCGTCCGCGTCTCCAGGCGCTTCCGCGTCCGCCCAATGCTCGGCATACTCGCCGTTCTTGAGCATCGCGACGACTGCCTTTACTGCGCGACGCAACAGATCGTCTTGCTGCTCGCTATCGGGTTGCGGGGCGGCGCATACGTACTCAAGCATTTGCCGTGCTTGCTCTGCGTGCAAAAGATTCGTTCCGGTAGGCCACAAAGCCAAGTTGGCTGGCGGCTTGAACGAAATCCCAGCATCTGGCGCGAAGTCTTGCGGTAGCTTCCAGCCAAGGAAGCGATCCACCATGCCCGCAATATCCGGCTCCCCTGCCGCCGCCTCGGATGCGCGGGCGAGTGCGGCTCGCAAGCGTTCGCCGGCCGCAATGATGGCGTCGCGCTTCTCGGCGGACGGCGCCCGGATGATAACCGCGCTGTCGCCTTGCGTCAGATTGTGGAATTGGCGCGCTGCTTCCCACAACTCATCCCGCGCCCCCGCCTCGACGGCCGGCGCTGGTGCGCTGTCGGCGTTGCTGCGGAAATTCATATACGGGTTAGCTCGCACCAGTGCATCGCATTCGGCGCGTTCTGCATCGTCGAGCTGTTCAAATAGATCGCTCTGCATAACGCGCATCGCCAATTTCCAGCCCATTTGTCCGTGCTCTACAGACGCCGCCTCGACGACCGGCGCTTGCTTCGTTTCCTTGTTGTCGCTCATGTCATTCACCTCGGGTTGGATAAACTGTCTCGCAGCGCTTTAAGCCACTCGTTGCGCTTCTCGGTGCGCACGACTTCTTCGCGGTGCGCATTCTCGTGATACGCAAGGTCTTGTCGTAGCTCTGCGAGCCGTATCGACAACCATCCATCGGCCGACTTCTTTTCAGGTACCGCGTCATGCGAAGTATCACAATCAAAGTTGATCGACTTGACGATCTGATCTTCCATGAACGCCTTGTACTCGACATGGTCTGGCGTCGGTGCCTCCCACGCACGAACACTGGCGAGCATGTTCTCGTACTTCGTTCGCAGGCTAGCCGCCCGACTCATGCGTCTGCCATACGACTCCATCTCGCTCGCATAGTCCCTATCTCGCTCGACATCAACCTGCGCGGGCCTCATTGCAAGGATTCGGTTCAACTCAGCGTGAGTGGACTCTAATTTCTTCTGGTGGTAATCGGATGGCTCGAATCGATGTGGGATCGGAGCATCGCTCGGTTCATCACGCATCAGTATGAGCGCCCCGAAAGCTCTGGCACAGATGAGCGCATATTGCTCAAACGTTATTCCGCCCGCGATTGCTGCAGTGTATCCGGTGGGCATTCTGTCATTCTCCAAAAAGCGGCCCGCTATGCCAGCCGGGCACCGAAAAACCGAGCGCATACGAGGCATGGAGATGCCGCGCTCGGCGAGAGGATTACGTTTCGACGTTTGCTTTCCCACGCCGATAGGTCTGGGTAAATTGCATGTTGACGCTGTGGCCAAGATCGCGGACTACATTCGCCAGACGCGCGCGATCGTGATGGCTTGCTGGCGCCTGTCGTAGTAATCCGAAGTAGCTGTTGGCCATGACGTGCACATCAGCGGCCGGCGCGATCGCGACGCGTCTCAAACCTTCGCGAAACGTGCGGCGGCGAGTTGACCGGCGCCATGGCTTGATGACTTGTCCTACGAAGTCGATGCCGCGCCCGACCGGCTGCAGAATGGTCTTGTGCTCATTCAGTCGCACGCCGAGGCGCTCTGGCAGAAACGCGGCAATGTTGGCGTGCGCTTCACTGAGCCATTGCACCGATTCGTGCAGTAGAACAAAGTCATCGACGTAGCGGATGTAATGCCGGCTGCGCAGCTGGTGCTTCACGTGCTGATCGAGCACGTCGAGATAGACGTTCGCAAAAAATTGCGACGATAGATTGCCGATCGGCAGACCCAGGTGCCCCGGCTGTTCCATGAGCCTCTTATGCGGCAGCACCCGTTCCATCATTGCGGGGTCGCCGCGGAACTCGAAATCGCTGCGAGGGTCGTGCATCAGCACAAGCTCCGTCAGCGACATCCACCATGGCTCGCCGATCTTCGATGCAAGCAGTTCCAGCAAGACGCATTTGTCGATCGAGACGAAGAAGTTGGCCAGATCCAGCTTCAGGTAGAACGCTGGACGCGACCAGTTTTGCGTGATCGACCGCACCTTCGACTCCAGGCGCTCGGCGGCATACAGCGTGCCGCGCCCGCGTATGCAGGCGCAGCTATCGGCAATAAATGCGTTCTCGAAGCGTGCGGCGATCCGGTTATAGAGCAGGTGGTGGACCACGCGGTCGCGAAAGTCCGCCGCCCACACCTCCCTCGGTTTGGGCCTCGTCACCACAAAGCAGATCGAACGGCCCGGGCGATACGAGCCATCGATCAGCTCGCCGTATAGGCGAGCGAGGTTGCGCTCGAGCCGCTGTTCGAACTCGAGCGCGTTCTTGCTGTTTCGCTTCGTGCGCCGGCAATCGAAATATGCGGCGACGAGCTCTTGGAACGATACGGCATCGCTTCCATCTGCGGACGGCGCGAGCGCGACCGGTGTTGTCCTTGTTCGCGTTGTTCTGGTTGCCATCATCGAAGTTCTGGTTCCAGGCGTTGTTGGCCGAGTACTGCGTCGTATCGTGCTATCTACGTCGCTTTGCTGAAGGCCCTCACCGATCAGCAAAGAAACTGCGCGGGACCTGCGCAGCAACGCTGCCGGTATCCGTATTGCGCATGTCGGTGTCCTCGTGAGACAGCGGCACGACCAGATAGAAAATCGCACAGGCATCACGGCCTTGACCGTGAGGCAACGGGCGACGATGCTGAAGATTTTCGCCAGCCACCAGCTTGCCGCCCTACAGATGCCGTGAGTTCGATCGCTTTTGCGTAATGCTTCGTCGCAATGAACCTCATGTCGTGCGCGAGGCGCAACAGAAGGTTGATCACGTCGACTCGCTCAAGCAGATCGTTCAGGTAGGGCACCTTGTCGATCGCCGCGTTCGCTCGGAAAATCAACGTCACAATTTCGAGCGCTTCGTCGCGGATCCGGCCGCCGAGGGAAAGTTTGAAGTCCCTCGGCATATTCCGCGTCGATTCGGTGACCTCTTTGAAGAGGTCATACGCGACCTTGTAAATCGGCAGTTCTTTGGCGGCGGCCATGGCTAAATTTCAAAAGTCAAAATTACAATCTGCGGACGGCGCGAGCGCGACCGGTGCTGACCTTGCCCGCGACGTCCTGGTAGCCAACATCGAAGATCTGGAGCCAGGCGCTGCTGGCCGAGCACTGCGTCGATGACCAGTACCAGCCCTTCACGAAGTGATCCGCGAGGTTCAATTCGGCGAGCGCGAGTTCGCGGCGCGAGGGCAGATAGAAATCGCGATGCCCATCGATCTCCAACTGCGTTGCCCACTTTGCCGCTTGGTAATCGGCTCCCAGCAACGCAAGCGCCTTCGTATTCGCAAGCCCGTCTGTATGACTCGTCGCGCCGGTATCGGCGTTGTACGGCCCCCACTTGATGCCGTCGTGTGTAGCGCTGGGATGCGTCGGTACGATCAGGTGCCAGCCGCGCGCGCCGCCCTCGCCGCGCATGAAGCCGGCATAGATGCCGCCCTCCCCCTCCCAGTACTCGCCCACTGCCGGCATGCCCTTCTCAGCCTTTTCGGATACGCGCCCAAGCGCGGAATCGAGCCACGCTTTGACCGCCGCGTCCTTCGGCACGCTCAGACGTCCGCCGTGGAACGGGATTTCGATTTCTGCTGCGTTCATATCGATCCTTTAAAAAATTGGCCCCTGTGCGAGCAGGCCATCAAAGTGCGTCGCGTCCGAGGCAATCAGCGCGACGTGTTGCTCAACTGCGCATCGAGCGCCCGAATGCGGGCAACGACGCGCTCGGGTAAGGGAAATGCCTGGCCGCCGTGCAGTGCAGCGAAGGCGGGGCGCAGAATCTCCCTATCGCTCGGAGGAATATCGGCATGTTCAAGTCGCCGAAGTGCCTCGAATATCGGTTCGCAAGCCATCATCGCGGCCTCCATTCGGTGCCGCGCACGATCCGACCTACTGGCTCCAGCACGAGTACTTCCGATTCCTTCTCACCGCGCACGAGGCGCTGCCCGCGCTTCTGTGCTTTTTCGAGCGAGTCGTGACGTTGAGGCTTCGCGGAACGGCCGATCGTGACGAACAGGGGCGATTTCGACCCGATCGGGCCGAGCGTCAGTTCGTCGATACGCGCCTCCAGATCGGCGCAGTTCTGGCGCCACTTCACCAGCGACCGCTTGTTGGATTCGTTCTCGACATCCAATTCGTCGCATCTGAGGCGCAGCGCGTCGCGCTCGGATGCCGTCGCCTTCGCGATTTCGACCATCGACCGAGCCGTATCGAGCGCCTCAGTCATCGTGCCTGGCAAGCCGAAAATCTCCATCAGCTCTCGCGTCTGCGCGGCCAACTTTGCAAACGCTTTCTCGGCCTCCGTCTGAATCGGCTCTGGTTCTGGCTTCGAAGCTGCAGACGAAGCGCCGGATCCTGGAACAACTTCGGCGATGTGCTCGATTTCAGGCGTTTCAGAGACGCCACAACTTTGCGCAACGTTGGTCTGAGCCGGCAGGCGCGCGAGCCAATACACGTACTCGTTGCCACCGCCCTTGCGCTTCTCGCGCTCGATCACGCCGTCCGCGTGTAGACGATTCAATTCCTTCGCTACATCGAGATGCGGCATGCCAATTCGCTCGGATATCCGCTTCGCAGTGGCCTCGCTTGCCGTCCCCAGGTACGTCTCTATGTCCTTCCTCACGATGCCTCCGGATCCAGGGTCGTGTGCGTTAGATCGAACGGTAATGGCCTCGGAAACCACACGGGCAACTGTTCGAAGCTGTCACGCATCTTCATGATCCCGCCGAAAACCTCGAGATCGCCCAAGCCGCCCACAACGAACATCAGTGGGCTATCGGCATCACGCGTAAAGAAGCGGATGCTGCCGAAGAACTGTCCGATCACGAGCGCGTCCTTCAGATAGGCTGGATTAATGGCCCCGGAAATGCCTTCGCTGTAGCCGATCGCCGAAGCGACATTCTCGATTCGCGGGAAGGTACCTTCGATCAGCGACTTTCCTGGCTGAATGAATTGCGGTTGACCGCCTTCGTCGTTGACCATCGCTGAACCGTTCGACATCACGTCCACCGTGGCTTTGGCGTTGCAGGACTTCAGCGCATCTTTTTTCACCGAGACAGTGATTTCGCTCTCGGCATACCCGTGCTGGTCGCGGATCACGACATAGCGGTGGCCATCCGTCGCAACGATCATCACCGTGCCATCCTCGAGTGGTCGGATGTTGATTCCATTGAGGTAGTAGCGGATGTCGTTCTGGGCCATGAAAGGAAATGCGACCTTGATTGCCATCGCGTTCACGCGAGCGATCATGCGTGCAACTGCGTTGGTTTCGGGTTCGTGTTGAGGTAGCCCTTCTATCGAGAGCTGAGCATCGTTCGGTGCGTTCATTCGAATCGTCCAGGCCAATATGTGGGGGCTCCGATCGCCGGCCAGTCGGAGAAACGCTATTGCCAATTCCAGTCGGCCGGCGGCGGCGCCCGTTCGTTACGCTGCGCGCTCCAGCTCGGCGGCAGCCTTTTCGATGTGGCGGATTAATGCTCCGCAAATACCTACGAAGTCACTCTCGAAATACAACTTCGCCGATTTTTCGGTTGTCGCGTGCTTAAATCCGAGCATCGCCAGACCCTCGGCCGTCAACGTGATCGGCGCGAGGCGTTCATTGATCTGGCCGAGCCGCAGTGTCGCGGTGCCTTTTGCAGAAACGACGGCAGATGACGGCAATGGTGCTGGCGCGATCCAGGGCGCACGTTCCGCCTGAGGCGCAATTGCCACAGTCAATGCTGGTTGCGGCGAACGCCGATAATAAAAATGGGCGTTCATTTCATGGCCGGATCCGCAAGCGCGCCATTCCTCTTGCGGGCCGCGCCGATAGTCCAACGTTTCGCCACTGGCTGATGCGGCAACGGCCTCTTCAAAGGTTGGATATTCGCCCTTCTCGCGCAACGCCTGATACTCTGCGGCCAGCGCCTTTTTCGCCTCCTCCGCCTTCGCCGCTTCAGCGCGCTCGTGCTCGTCGATACGGCTCCGCACCGCGAGCTCAAAATCTTCCGATGGCTTTTGGATCAGCGTCTGAAGATCCCGGAACAGAAACTCGTGGTTGTTGGCGTGTTGCTCGTACCAGTCCAACTTCGCGCGCAAATCACGGGCAGCCGCATCCGCAGCGATCTTTCCGTTGGCCAGCGCGGTGTCGAGCTTGTCGTTGACGCTAGCGATCGTCTTCAAGCCCTTGATGACGCCAGCGAAATCCGGTGGCGTGACCACGATGCTTACGTCGCCGAGTGCGTTGTTGAGCGCTTCGACATGATCGGCATACTTCTTTCGGCGCGCCTCGACGGCGGCTTCCTTGATTTCCTTCTTGCGGCGTTCGACGAGCTTGTCGAGGGCGAGGCGCTTTGAGCGAAACTGCTCGATGAGATGTTCGACCGTCCGCTTTACCTCGTCCACAGTGGCCATCTGAGCTATCGCGCCGTCCAACGCCGCGGCCAGCCGTTTTTCGGCATCGTCGCAAAAATTGACGGTTGCGGCCGCATTGACGAAATCTTCGTCCGTTTCCAGGTCGGTCTTGATGCTCGCGATGTACTGCTCGGCGGCCGACCGGAACGCTGGCAGGTTGCTCGTGATGACCTCGCCGCGGATTTGGACTGCCAGCGCCGGGAGCGCCATGATCGCGCTCGGTGTGGGCGCCTCGACAACCTCCATCGGCTGGTACTCGGCGAGATCCTTTTCAAACTGTGCCCAGCCGGCGCGCAACCGTTGGAACCACGCCTCGTCGGGCAGCACATCAAGCGTCACGAGAGGATCAGGCGTGCCGTCCGAGCACGTGAACACCACCCGCGCCGCGCCGGTCACCAGCATGATCTGCTGCGCCTGCGGCACGTGCTCTTCGGGCAGCACGCCATTCGAGAGCGCATCGAACAGCGCTGTGTTGTACTGCTTATGTTCGAAGGCGATGTCTTCGGACATCGTCAAGCCATCGCAGGACGCCGACAAACGACCGAGCGAGCACGTGACCGGATACAGATCCGACCCGATCATTTCCTCGACGATCGGCCGCGCCAACGCCTCGACCTCGTGGCCGTAGTCGAGGATGTTCTTCTGCACCCACTCGCTGAACTCGCGCGCGGTACCGGTATGCTTCATGTGAAGCAGCTCGCTGCGGCGAACCTTCGATGACAGGCCGAGCATCGCGGCGGCTTCGCTCGCACCAAAATGCTCCAGTCGAAATTGCTCCCATTCGGGCGTACCCTGGATGAGGTTGTGGATGATGCGTTCAGTCATTTTCGTGGCTCCACGCGTCGATCTGCGTCTTCTGGTCTTCCGTCAAGCGTGTGCGCGTCTCGATCGTTGCGATCAGCTCGGTGACGGACTTTTTCTTGTCGAGGATGGTCTTGCGCCATTCGGCGGCCTTCTTTTTGAATTCGTCGTCCGTACAGACGGGAACCGTCTTGGCGCCTGTTGGGTTGCTATCGCCGGAAGTCGCGCTCCCATTAGACGGCGCGCCCGCACTCTGACCGTCGTTCCCGCCCTGCTGTTCGGCCTTGTTGTCCATCACCGATTTCCACGTCGCCTCACCGTCCTTAATTGCGCCGAAGATGCCGCGCAGGTCGACGAGCTCGGACGGCGAGCAGGTATCGAGCGAGTGGCCGAGATACGCAGTCAAGTCCGCAGCTTTCACGCCGATCTCGGCAAACGCGTCGGCGATCCGCTTGCGCTCGGCGGCAGGGTCGCGCGCGGCCTCGTCCATACGCACAGCCTTGATGATCGCCTCAGCTTCGTCCTGGAGGTCGCCGGGGATGATGCGCAATCCAAGCGTCCGGATCGCCTTTGAGATCTGCGCCGCACGCTTATTGAGCAAGTCGTCATCGTTGGCCGGTACCGTAAAGACATTCTTCCCGTAGCTGTTTTTCCGGACCGAAATGTATGAGCCATCATCCAGCGGCTTCGAGCGCTCGACAGTCTTCGATACACGGACATCGAGCGGATACGTCAGGTTGGATTCGAGGTCCGTCACGCTGACGCGATGGACTTCTTTGGCGTCGTCTTCGAAGATCATGGTCGTCTCGACCAGAACGTTTGTCATGCAGCGCAGCGCGACTTCGACGAACCGAATCCCCAGCCCTTCGACGCCATTCCCGATAGGCTTTCGGTAGTACGCGCTCTTGTTGTGAGCGAACGACGGCCGCTTGCACTCGGTGATGAGGTCCTGTCGGACTTGATCCCAGTTGCGGGGGCGCTGCATCGCCATGATGTAGCGCGCCTCGACCATTGCCTTCGACTGAGCCGCGACGGCCGTCGATGCGGTTTCGACAACCGCGGTCATCTGCTGTTGTGCGCCGAATTCGTTACGCGTGGTCAGTGCCGTGCTCATGCCTGCTCCAGTTTCGGCGCCGACTCCACCTTGACGAACGGGTATCTTTCCGTGAAAGGCTTGATGTTCTTGCCGAAATGAGTGCCTTTTGACTCGGCCGCCTTGAATGCGGCGTAGTCGTCAGCCGTGAAGTTGCTGTAGTGATACAGCGAACCGGGACCGCTGCGGCTCTTGAAGCGAATCGCAAGCGTGTTGGTTTGAGCGTCGTGCCCGATGCTATGGATCTGTGAGGACTCGACGGAGTCCATCGCTATTTGCTTCGTCATGTAGAACTCCTGGTGTTCGCCATGTACTTCAGTTGCAACATGGCGGCGTTGTCTGAATCCAATCCGTGAGCGACGTACAGCGCCACCGCACAGATCACCAACATCGCGGCAAAAGCCGCTTTTGGGTGCTTCTGATAGAAGCGATCAAACGCGCGGATCATCAATACCTCCTCTTGTTGGCAGAGCTTCCGGCGCCGCGCACGAATGCAATGAGGGCGGCCAGCAGGAAGATGTAAATGACGCTGGCGACGATCAACTTCACGCGATCCTCGCGCCGGTAATTGGGTTGTATGTCCCGCGCTGCGGAGCGTTCTCCGGGTGCAGCAAATAGCGATTTCCGAGTCGTGCCTTTTGCCGATCCCGCTCAACCTCTTCGAGCACGCGGTGCTTCTCTGCCTCGGAAAGACCACTATCGAAATGCCGCAAATCGGTACCGCGCTTTGGTGTTTGGAACACTTCAACCCCCGACAAGAACCAGAAGCAAATGACCGCCGAAAATGAACGGTAGACCAGCCATCGCTGCAAACAGTCCGAAGCAAGTCCCAGCAACGACGGAGTGCGTCGCCTCAATGCGTCGGTATTCAATTTCATCGACCAATGTCATAAGGACTCCTAAGTAGGTAATCCTCAACGGATCGCGCTATGGCACAGCCCATCGGTGCAGTCGACGCGAGCTAGGGCATTACCCGCGCCACTCGTCCAACCACCCGCTAACGCGATCCGTTCAGGATGCCCGGATAAGGCCCCGGGCCAGCCCCTCCTAACACACGCGTGGGCGACGCGCGGCGCACTTCAAATTGAGAAATTTCAAATGAATAATCTGCGGACGGCGCGAGCGCGACCGGGGTTGCCCTTGCCCGCGAGGTTCTGGTGGCCACCATCGAAGTACTGGCTCCAGGCGTCGTAGGCCGAGTACTGCATACTCGTCCAATACCAATCGTCCGTCTCGAACTTGTCGGGGATCGTCGCGAAGCACAGGTTTTGTTCGCGCTGCGCAGGCAGATAGAAATCTGAGTGGCCATCTTTCGAGTACTGCGCGGCCCATTTCGCGGCTGGGTGATCGCCGTCGGCGGAGAGAATTGCCTTGGTGTTGGCAGCCCCATCGATACGACTGTCGGCGCCCTCGATCTTCTGGCCGTATTCACCCCATTCGAGCCCCTCGGCGCTTTCCTCGGAGACGATCAGATGGTACGGGCGCTGCCCGTTCTCGCCGGGCATCACGCCGGCATAAATGCCGCCCTGCCCTGGCCAGTACTCGCCGAGTTGCGGCACTTTGAGCGCCGAATTTTCGATCACTTCCGACATTGCCAACTCCTTTTTTGAGGTGTAACTGCTATCAGGATTCCGAAACCGCCGTCGCTTGCTCTGCCTCGGCTTTCGCCCGGGCCTTCACGCCTTCAAAGCACGGCTCGCAACACGTTGCGCTCACGCTGAATTTCGGCCTGACGTAGTAGCCGGTTTCGTACGTTCGCTTCTGCACGGCCGGATCCGGCTTCAACTCGCCGCACTCATCGCAGCGAGTCAGCGTGGTAATGCTCATTGGCCGATTGCGCCATTTCTCCAATTCAGCGGGCGTCATGTCGCAGATCCTCCGCATCGAATTCGTCATCCTGTTCGCCTTCGATCTCACGCTCTTCGGCGTCGACAGCTCGAGCGAGATCGCGATCGATGATCCAATCGCCCAGGGCTTCGGTCTGAGCGAGCGTGTGCATTACAGGCCACCACGCTGATCCGCGACGCCCTGCGCGATGATGTTCAACGCAAGCTCGCGCATCAGAACTTCAATGAGGCCGCCGAGCTTTCCATCAGGATTGCGTGGCATCGCACGCAGTTCCAGCAAGTCCTTTGCGAATAGGCTCATTTCGATCTCCTGTCCTGCCGCCCGGGGTCTTACGCGCTACTTCCGCTGCCCCAAGCACTTTCTCGCGGGTGGGGTATTCGGATTTATGCGGCAATCGCCTGCAACTTCTCGCACACTGCTGCGTTTGCCATCACCCGAGCTACCTGGGCTTGAGCGCGCGCGGCGCGGGCTTCGGCAGTGCGCTTTGATTCCTCGCACATCGCGACGGCCTGCTCTTCGGTGATCGTGCTCACCCCGTTGTGCGGCACGAACGAATAGAGCTGGGTGCCGCTTGTCAGGATGTAGGCGCCCGGGTTGCCGTCGCCAGCCGCCTCGAGCTTTGCAACCACAACCAAGCTCATGAAACCGACGCGAACGGTTTGGCCTGCGGTCCAGTCTTGTTTGCTCTTGCTCATCGAGGTCTCCAGTGGGTTCGGTGCTGCGTTGAGAAGAACAATAGCAAATGATCTTGTTAGACGCAATCATTTGCTATCGCTTGTCGATAAATTTTTTTCGCGCGCAGGACATCTGCGATAGCACCAACGAAAAAGCCCGCTCGGAGCGGGCTTTGGCGCGGGGCGACGCGGCAGACTATTTCAACGTCGTGACGAAGGTGTACAGCTTGGTGGCGTTGTTGGGGATGCGGACGAGGGCGTACGATAGGAATGCAACATCGACCAGAATCACCTGCTGCCCCTTCTCGAAGACCACGCATTCGCCGGACGAGAATTGGCGCTGCAACAGGCGCACTTCATGGTTCGAAAGATAGCTCTCAGCGTCCTTGAACGCTTGCTCCGACACGCAGCCGAAGCTGTTCTCCGTGACGGTTTTGAGCGTTCCTGCGGCTGCGCTGCCGCAGACCGCAGCGATGGCTCCAGCCAGAATGATGGAGCGCATTACCGCCTCCGATACTTTCGATGCTCGACCATGACCCCGATAATGCGCAGGTGGTCCCGCTCGCTGTTGAGGACGGGATAGTCATCGTTCATGGGTACCAGCTCGAAGATCATTTCGCCGCGCGCATCAGTGCCGCGTGGCCGGTACTTTTTAAACGTTGCCTCTTCCTCTGTGTTCTTGGCGACGACGAAATCGCCTGGCACCGCGCCTACCGCCGGATCGATGATGACGACATCGCCCTCCCGGAACTCCGGCAACATCGAATCCCCCTTGATCCTGAGCCCGAACGCGCCATCCGAGACGTCCAAGTCCGTTAGGATCAGCTCAAATCCGTCCCCCAATGCAAAAGGATCCGCTACATCGGTCATCATGCCGGCCTGCACAAAGCTGATTATTGGTATGCGGCGGTGCCCGACCGTTGCGGGTGCCACGTTCTGGTCGAATTGTCCTCGGCCTTCGGCAGCAAGGATATCCCTACCCGATGTAGGCAGTTGCCTAGTTAGACCGTTCTTTTCGCCCTTCATTGAGGCATCGCCAATGCCACTTTTGTGGTTTGAGACTTCCTCGACCAGACCTCGATCAAAGTAGAGGGCCGGCAACCCCAACTCGCTTTCGAGTCTGCGGGCAGTGCTTTCCCCAAAGCTCCTGCCCCCTCGATAGTTCTTGTTGAGTATTTGTCGCAGTCTCGTGGCGTCTTGGCCGTGCTTGCGTGCGAACGCGGAGACGTTTCCTTCGGTCTCCGTTTCGACCAGTTCCCTCAGCTTGTTGCGGCGGTGTGCATCCATATCCATAGCCTGCATTACACCTGAAAACTAGCATTTGCTGTGTTCGCAAAGTTTATTGTTTTGCGATCATCTGCTTGCTCTTTGCGAGAGCATTTGCTATCGTTACCGGCATGGACAAACTTCATGCCTTCTTCAAGAACCTGACCAAAGACGAGCGCGACGCATTCGCGAAGTCCGTGGGGACTTCAGTCGCTTACCTCTGGCAGGTCATCTATCGGCAGCGGCGCTGCAGCGAATCGCTCGCAATCGAGATCGACAAGGCCTCCAACGGCGCTGTGCGTGTCGACGATATTCGACCCGATGTCGATTGGCGGTACGTGCGCAACTCCGCACAAGCGATCGCAGATGGAGGCGTCCGCCCACCGGACGAGATCGAGTCCAGTGATGACGCGCAGCCGCCCGTCGGCAGTTCCAAGAAAGGTCCTCGCGGCAAAGGATAGCAGCGCCGCACGAATGGTCTCCCGCACACCTTGCTGCATGTGCGGTTCGGGTGTCCCCCGGCACCCCTTTTTTATTCGAAGTGCGATCGAGTCGCTCGTGTGAAGTGAGTTTGGCATAGCGGTTCTTGTTGGTTGTTGTATCGGAGACGCAAGTCTCCCTTTTTTGCGCCGCACCACGAAACCCTAACCGTCCCTAATTGTTAGGGAGCGCGCAGATAGGCGCCTAGTAGAGGACTGGATGATGCAAACGAAGCTGTTCTACGACGACGAATTCGAGGCGCTCCAGCTGATGTGCGCCAACAGCGGCAAGCAGCTGAAAGAGATTGCCCAGCATCTCTGGCCCGATATGAAGCTCGAGAGCGCATACGCGAAGCTCAAGGCCTGCCTCAATCCCAAGGGCGACGAGAACCTGAAGTTCAGCCAAGTGCTGGCCCTCATGCGCTTCTGCAACTGCTACGACCCGCTCTACTGGATGTGCGACGAAACGATGCACGCGCGGCCCGATCGGAAGGCCCCCGAAGACGATGTGGTCAAGCTGTCGGAGACCATCCAATCGGCGGCCGAAGCCATTGCGAAGGCGACGGCTGCGCTCGATCGAATCCAAGCGCAGACATCGACGATGCGCGCGGTGCCGCGGAGAGCCGCATGAAGCGCGACGCGTTTTCATTGTCGCTAGACCTCGGTGCAGAGTTGATCGTCGACAACTTCGCAGGCGGTGGTGGTGCGAGTACCGGGATTGAGCGCGCATTCGGCCGACCGGTGAACATCGCGGTCAATCATGATGGCGAAGCGCTCGCGATGCACGCCGCGAATCATCCGGGAACCAAGCACTACCGTGAGGATGTGTTCGACATTCATCCCGGCTTCGTGACGAACCAACAGCCGATCGGACTCGCGTGGTTCAGCCCAGATTGCTTCCCCGCCGGAACATTGATTTTGACCGATCGTGGATATCGTGCGATCGAAACGATTCGCGAAGGCGACATGGTGCTGACGCACGCGGGACGCTATCGCCGCGTGTACGCGACCATGTCGGCCCGCAAGCAGGTGCACGAGATTGATATTCAAGGTGTTCCGACTATTCGAGTCACTGCGGAGCATCCCTTTTACGCTCGTGCCATGACGAACGCATGGGATAACGCCAACCGCCGCTATGCGCGTACGCTTGGCGCGCCCGAATGGGTCTCTGCGCGGGATATGCGCGTGGGCGCCGCACCCATGAACGCTGCCGGCGGCGACCGGCATTTTTGCGGAACTCCCTGCGCTTTCCCGTCCCTTCCGATTCCCACCGTCGCCGGGCGTGGCATTCCCATTGACGAGCGGCTCATGTGGCTAGCCGGACGCTACGTCGGCGACGGGTGGTCGCGCATCACTACGGAGCGGGCGGAACTCGTCATCATCTGCGGCAAGAGCGAAGCAGACGCCCTCCGAGAAAAGCTTAACGTGTGGCCGCGCGAGGGCGATCGCTCGGGATTCGGCGAAATCGCATGGCACGAGCGTGACACCGCGACCGCATATCAGTTCTCGACGAACCACCGCGGCTTGGTCGAGTGGCTGCGAGCCGAGTTCGGTCACGGTGGCGGCGTGAAGAGTTTTCCGGCGTGGGCGTTCGGATGCGCGGCGAGCCTGCGCCGCGCGCTACTCGACGGATATGTATCGGCCGACGGCAGCGATCTTCACGTGAAGGGCTTCCCCGTAACGGAGACGGTGACGATCTCGCGCGCGCTTGCCTTCAGCACTAAAGCATTGGCGGAGAGTCTCGGCCATACCGCACAGGTTTTCGGTCCCAGACAGAATAGCCGGGAAATCCAAGGGCGGCCGGTTGATGCAAAGCCAACCTATCTTGTGCGTTGGAGAGCGGAACTGCAGCGAAAACAGACAGTCCGTGATGACTTGCACAACTGGTCGCGTGTGCAGCGGGTGTCCGACGCCGTCGCCGAGACGGAAGTCTTCAACATCTCCGTCGAAGACGACGAGACTTATATCGCCGATGGCATCGTTGTCCATAACTGCAAGCACCATAGCAAGGCCAAGGGCGGAAAGCCGCGCGAGCAGAAAATTCGCGGCCTCGCCTGGGTGACGCTCAAGTGGGCGACCTTCCAAACGCCGCGCTGCATCGCGCTCGAGAACGTCGAAGAATTTTTGGACTGGGGGCCGCTCGACATTCATGGCCATCCGATCAAATCAGAGAAGGGACGCACATTCCGGGCATTCGTCGCGGCCCTGTCGACGGGTCTCGATCCGGCGCATCCGGACGTCCAGGAGATCTATCAAACACTCGGGGCTGACTTTCCGATGGAGCGCCTGTACGCCGGTCTTGGATACACCGTCGAATGGCGCATCCTCCGTGCCTGCGACTTTGGTGCTCCGACCATCCGCAAGCGCCTCTATCTGTTCGCGCGCCGCGACGGCCTTCCCATCGTTTGGCCGATGCCGACGCACGCCGATCCGAAATCCGACGACGTGAAGCGCGGCAGACTGATGCCATGGCGCACCGCCGCGGAGTGCATCGACTGGTACATCCCCTGCCCGTCTATCTTCGAGCGCGAGCGGCCGCTGAAGGACGCCACGCTGCGCCGCATCGCGCGCGGCATCATGAAGTTCGTCGTGAACAGCGCCGATCCATTCATCATCCCCGTGACGCATCACGGCGCGCACCGTGGCACGTCGGCCGGGAGCCCAGTCCCGACCGTCACGGCAGCGCATCGCGGCGAACTAGCGCTCGTCTCTGCAGAGTTGGAAGTTGTGCCGACCTTCGATGAATGGATAAAGGACACCGCCGCGCTCGGCGGCACGCGTCAAGAATACGATCGCATCTATGGCCCGGGCGCGCTCCATGCAGCACACACGCTGATCCAGACGGGCTATGGCGAGCGCCCCGCGCGCTGGCGCTGCGACGACTGCGGCCATGTCCATGACGTCGAGCCGGTATGCGGCTGCACCGCTTGTGGATCGGAAAATGATCTGATCCGTATCGGCGGCCAAGCGCCGCGCGTGCCGGGCCTAGATAAACCGCTTGGCACGATCGTGGCGGGCGGCGCAAAGCATGCGCTCGTCACCGCCTTCCTCGCGAAGCACTTCACCGGCGTCACCGGTACTCGCCTGGACGTTCCGGCCGGCACCGTCACGACATCGGACCATCATTCGGTAGTCACTGCAACCCTGGAGAAAGCCGATGAAGGCAATCGAGGCAGTCCGTATCGCGCTGCAGTTGGGGCTGATCACGTTGAACGAGAAGGGAGAATTCTGGCGGATAGCAACATCCGACCGATACGGAACGATCACGCCGAAAACACCGAAGCGAGCCGAGTGCAGGCTGAAGAGCGGCTATCTTGGATTAAAAGTGTGCACGGGCGGAAGGCAGTACTTGATACAAGCTCATCGTGCGGTATGGGAGCTGACGAAAGGCCCAATACCAGCTGGACTGGAGCCCAATCACGAAGATGGCAACAAGCACAACAATGCGCCGGGGAATCTGGAGCTCATGACTCGCGGGAAGAACCACGAGCACGCATATGCGACGGGTCTGAGAAAGCCGCGGATAGCGCCGATCGTCGGCAATCTGTCGACGCAGGCAAAGGCGTTACGAGCGCAACAGATGACCTACGCGGAGATCGCGAGCGCGATGGGCGTTTCCCAGACGACGGCATTTCGAGCGGTGCAGCACGAGTCAAAGCCTTCCTGATCAAGTTTTATTCGCAGGGCGGTCAGTGGCAGGACGTTCGCGAACCGATGCACACGATTCCGACGAAGGATCGGCTCGGACTTGTGACGATCCACGGCGAGGACTATGCGATCGTCGACATCGGTATGCGGATGCTCACGCCACGCGAGCTCGCGCGCGCGCAGGGATTCCCGGATAGCTACGTGCTGGATCCTGTCGTCAACGGCAAACGGCTTTCGAAGTCCGCGCAGGTCAGAATGATTGGCAACAGCGTCTGCCCTCCGGTCTCTGAAGCACTCGTTCGCGCCAACTTCGCACACGAGCGTGAGCATGCGGGGGTAGCGGCGTGATCCACTACCACGGCCTTCCGATCACACCCGCGACGGCCGCCGCACGCGCGATCGCTGGCGGTCATGCCTTTGTTTCGTTTCATCATCCTGATCAATTGGGGCTCGCGCTTGAAGCGGCTCAGTCGTTTGCGCTGGACAACGGGGCCTTTTCCGCATGGCGCAGCGGACGCCCTGTCGGCGACTGGACGCCTTATTACGAATGGATCGCCGAATTGCATCGGTACCCGTCGTTCGACTTTGCCGTCATTCCCGATGTGATCGATGGCGACGAGTCAGCGAACGACGCACTGCTCGACGAATGGCCATGGAGGATTCGCGCACCGTGGGTGGGAGCACCGGTGTGGCATCTGCATGAGAGCCTTGAGCGGCTTGAGCGGCTCGCTTTCGCGTGGCCGCGCGTTTGCCTTGGCAGTTCAGGAGAATTCGCCACCGTCGGAACGCCGCCATGGTACCGGCGCATGGCTGAGGCAATGAATGTGCTTTGCGACAAGCACGGCCGGCCGATCTGCAAGATCCACGGCTTGCGAATGCTCAATCCCGAGGTCTTTACAAAGTTTCCGTTCGCCTCGGCCGACAGCACGAATATCGGCCGCAACATCGGCATTGATAGTGCGTGGCGCGGACCTTATACGCCCGCAACAAAGGAGTCCCGCGCGCAGGTCATGCGTGAGCGCATTGAATCTCATCAGGCGCTGACATTCTGGCAGCGCGAGCTCGCACCCATCCAGACGGCATTCGACCTGGAGGTCGCATGAGCTCACCCGACTACGCTGAGTTCCTGCGCCAGAAGATCAGTATGGCGAGTTACTGCGGCTTCGATGTCTCGCCGGACGAGATCAACCCCAATCTGAAGCCGCACACGCGGGATATCGTCCGCTGGGCCGCGCAAGGCGGCCGCCGCGCTGTGTTTGCCTCGTTCGGCCTGCACAAGACGGCGACGCAAATCGAATTGCATCGCCTGATCGGGATTCATCGCCCAGGATTGCGCCTGCAGGTGATGCCGCTCGGCGTGCGCCAGGAGTTCTTTCAGGAGATCGACGAGCGATTTCGGGACGAATACGGCGTCTCGGCCCGGTTCATCCGTTCAGACAGCGAAATCGACGACGAGCGCACCCTCTACTTCACGAACTATGAATCGGTTCGCGAGGGAAAGATCACCCCTTCGCTGTTCCGGGCCGCGAGCCTCGATGAGGCGGATGTGCTGCGCAGCTTCGGCTCGAAGACGTATCAGGAATTTCTGCCGCTGTTCGATGGAGTCGAGTTCAAGTTCGTGTGTTCGGCCACGCCGAGCCCGAACCGCTTCAAAGAGTTGATCCACTACGCGGGCTTTCTCGGCGTCATGGACACCGGCCAAGCGCTCACACGCTTCTTTCAGCGCGATAGCGAGAAGGCTGGAAACCTCACGCTCTATCCGCACAAGGAAAAGGAATTCTGGCTGTGGGTGTCGAGCTGGGCGGTCTTTTTGCAGCGCCCTAGCGATCTCGGCTACTCGGACGACGGCTACGAACTCCCCGAGCTCGACATCCGGTACCACGAGATCCCGAGCAATTACGAGGCTGCCGGCCATGAGCGCAACGGCCAAGGGCTTTTGATTCCGGATCTGGCCATGGGCCTCTCAGGCGCCGCTGGCGAGAAGCGTCGCAGTCTCGAAGCGCGCATCGAAAAGGTCGCCGAGCTCGTCGCCGAGCGGCCCGATGATCACGTCATCGTTTGGCATGACCTCGAGGACGAGCGCCATGCGATCCAACGCGAGATCACAGACGTGGTCAGCGTCTGGGGCACGCAAGACCTCGAGGAGCGCGAGAAGCGCATCGTCGACTTCTCTCGCGGCCGATTGAAACGCCTGTCGACCAAGCCGATCCTGGCCGGCGCCGGATGCAACTTTCAACGCCATTGCCATTGGGAAATCTTCGCCGGCATCGGGTTCAAGTTCCGCGACTTCATTCAAGCGATTCACCGCGTGCAGCGCTTTCTACAAAAGCACCGTGTGCGGATCGACATCGTCTACACAGAGGCCGAGCAGGAAACGCTGCGCACCCTGCTCGCCAAGTGGCAACAGCACAACGAGATGACCGAAAAGATGAGCCAGATCATCCGCGAATACGGCCTCAATCAGCTCGCCATGCAGCAGACGCTCGCGCGCTCGATCGGCGTCGAGCGCATCGAGGTATCGAGCGATCGCTTCACCGTCGCCAATAACGACTGCGTCGAAGAGGCTAGGCGCCTGCCCGATAACCACGTCGATCTGATCGTCACGTCGATTCCGTTTGCGAACCATTACGAGTATTCACCGAGCTACAACGACTTCGGGCACACCGAAGACAACGATCACTTCTGGCGGCAAATGGACTTCCTGACGCCGCAACTGCTGCGCATCCTGAAGCCAGGCCGCATCTATGCGTGCCACGTCAAAGATCGGATCCTGTTCGGCAACGTCACGGGAGCCGGCATTCCGACGGTCAGCCCGTTTCATGCCGAAGCGCTCTTCCACGGCCGTAAGCACGGGTTCGACTACTGCGGAATGATCACCGTCAATACCGACGTCGTGCGCGAGAACAACCAGACCTATCGCCTCTCGTATAGCGAGATGTGCAAGGACGGCACGAAGATGAGCGTCGGCTCGCCGGAATACATCCTGCTGTTCCATAAGCCGCAGTCGGACCGCTCGAAGGGCTATGCCGACGTCCCCGTGCGCAAGTCCAAGGCCGAATACAGCCTCGCGCGCTGGCAGATTGATGCGCACGCCTTCTGGCGCTCGAGCGGGAATCGTCTTGTCACTGCTGAAGAGCTCGCCGCCCTCGGTCCCGAGAACCTCGCAAGTCTGTTCACGAAATTCAGCCTCGAAAACGTCTACGACTACGAGTTCCACGTTCGAATTGGCGAGGAGCTCCAGGCGTCCGGCCGGCTGCCCACGAAGTTCATGAGCCTCTCGCCGGGCTCGCACGACCCGAACATATGGCACGACGTCACGCGCATGCTGACGCTCAACGGTGACCAAGCGAAACGCGCCGTCGAGAAGCATGTGTGCCCGCTTCAATTCGATATCGTGGATCGACTCATCGAGCGATATAGCAACCCCGACGAGCTTGTCTATGACCCGTTTTGCGGCATCGGCACCGTTCCATACCGAGCAATTCTGAAAGGGCGCCGTGGCGGCGGCTCCGAACTCAATCCGGGCTATTTCATGGATTCGGTGCATTACCTGCGCGCTGCCGAGCGCGAGTACTCAATGCCGTCGCTCTTCGACACGCTGCAGGTGGCAGCATGAAACGTGACCTGTTCACGACTGAATCCGGGTGGACTCACGACGCCCTCGCCCACGATCTCGCCGCGCATCTTCGCGGCATGACCGACCGACGCGTCTGGGTCGACATGCAACTGGGCCCGGCGGCCAGCACACGTCCGGATGTCTATGCGGTGCCTTGCAGTTTCTCTCGCTTTACCCCCCTCGCCTACGAATGCAAGGTGTCCGTATCTGACTTCCGGGCCGACGTGACGAAGGGAAAGTACACCGACTATCTCGCCTACGCGAGCGGCGTCATCTTCGCCTGCCCGGCTGGCCTATTGAAGAAAGAAGACATCCCGAAGGGCGCGGGCCTAATGACGCGCGGCGAAGAAGGCTGGCGTGTCGTGAAGGCCCCGAGCTTGTCGAAGTGCCCCGATCTTCCTCGATCACTTTGGCTGAAGCTGGTCATGGATGGCGAGCGCCGCGACCACGAGCGCCAGGCGTACATGGAACAGGCAGGCGCACGCGAGCTGAACGAATGGCGCGCCGCCGCGCGGATCCGTCAGCAATACGGGGAAGTCGTTGCGGCCGCGATCGAGGACCACCGGGACAAGACGACGCGACGACTCGATGCACTGAAGAACAAGCTCGCAATCGAAATCTCTTCGCTTGAAGCAGATCTGGAGCATCAGCGCGGGCGCCGCGCCGCCCTACGAGAGCGCGAAGACCGCGAGTGCAGCGACATGTTGCGTGACTTGGCGGCAGCGGTCGGCATGGAGCCGGACCCGAAGAACATTCGAGCCATGTCGAACCGCCTCGAATCGATGATCGCCCTCGCGCAACAGGATTCGACCGTGAAGGAATTGACGAACATCGTCCGCGGCATCGAATGGGGCGTGAAGCAGTTCCGCGAACTCGAATCTGCGCTCAAACCAGCGGATAGAACGGAGGCAATTTGAGCGATCTACCGGACCCGCTGACGCCTTCGGAATGCGATCTGCGAGATTTCCCATTCATGCCGTTGGATATCCAGCGCCTGCGTCGAAGCAAGGCTTGGCTCAAAGCCAAGCGCAACCCTGCTTTGGCGTTCTACATGATCAATCTCTGGACCGCTGCATGGCACGACGTGCCCGCCGGTTCTCTTGAGGACGACGATGACGTGCTGGCCGATCTCGCGATGTGCGATCCGGCGAAGTGGTCAAAGCTCAAGGCCGACGTTCTCCATGGATGGATCAAATGCAGTGACGGCCGGCTATACAACCCGACGACCTGCGAGAAAGCTCGCGAAAGTTGGGAATCCAAGGCTGAGCGGAAGGAGAAAGAAGCCAACGAGCGTGAGCGCAAGCGCCGCGAGCGCGAGGAACGCAGCGTGATGTTCGCGGCCCTTCGCGCAATGAACATTGTGCCGCCGTGGAACATAACCACTCGTGACCTTCGCACGCTGCACTCGGAACATGTCACGACCTGTCACGCACCTGTCCGCGTGACAGGTGAGGACGGTCACGGCAATACGGCGGAGGAGTCACGGCTAAGACAGGGACAGGGACAGGGACAGGGACAGGGACAGGGACAGGGACAGGGACAGGGACAGGGACAGGGACAGGGACAGGGACACCTTGATTCCGTACCTGACGGTACGGACGCTGTAGCGTCGCCGCCGAGCGGACTCGGTTCGAAAGATGCGGTTTTCCACGTTGCAGTGCCTTGGCTCGTTGAGCGCGGCGTGCCGGACAAAAACGCTCGCTCGCTCATGGGCGGCGCGATAAAGCAGCTCGGCGACGACGGCGCTTGGGATCTCGCCCAGCAGTTCATGCGGGAAAAGCCGGTAGAGCCTGCCGCTTGGATCGCGGGGGCCATCAATGCCCGGATGAAGCCCGGCCAATCCAACCGCAAGGCAGCGGTTGGACGCAACGACCGTTCGGCAGCAGCCGCGGCGATCTTTGGGCCCGGAAACTCACAAAGCGAGGTGATCGATGTCTGACGTCGACGAAGCGCAAATCAAACGGCTTTTCATGCTCCTGCACGGCATGTACGGCAATCAGGTGCTCGACAAGTACCGAATCGGGCAGGTCGATGACAAAGGCGAAGACGTTGGCATGGCTACCGCTCGATCGGTCTGGCTAAACGGCCTGCGAGAGTTCAGTGGCGACGTGATCCTGAAGGCTCTTGCCAAGTGCGCGGACAAGCACAAGACGTATGCGCCAACACTTCCCGAGTTCCGGGATCTGTGCAAATCGCTGACGCCTAGGGCATGGGAGCCGCGCAGTAATGCACCTCAACTCGAAATGAGCGATGCGCTCCGCACTGAACAGGTCGAGCGCGCCCGTCGCAAGATCGCCGAAACGCGCTTGCAGCGCGAGGGCGCCGTGCAAACACGAGACGGTCTACCTGGACTTCACGTCTTGATCGCCAAGGCCGTGGGGTATGCGGGTGGCGACGAGGTAGGGACTCTGCGGCAACTCGAGTCGAGGGATCGCAAATGACCTGGATCGCCGACCAGACTCCGGAAGAGTTGCGAATCTTCATGCGGCAGCGCGAAAAGCAGTGGATCGGGAGCATGACCGATGCACTCGCGATGCGCCTTTGGGCGGAAGTGAAGGCGCAGGACGAGCGGATCGCTCAACTCGAAAAGGAACTCGCCGCCGAGGAGCGCACGGAGTCCGCCGCATGAAGCAGATCGTCTTCACCATACCGGGCACGCCCGTCGCAAAAAGCCGCGCGAAATCGAGCTCGCGCATCGGTATAGGAGCCGGTGGCAAGCAGCGTGTTTTCACGCGCCACTACACGCCCGAGAAGACCGAGCGTTACGAAAACCTCGTGCGGCTCGCCGCGCAACAGGCGATGGCCTCCGCCTCGGTGTTCGACGGGCCCGTGCAACTGACGGTCGCAATCTACCTGCCCATCCCGCAGAGCTGGTCAAAGAAGAAACAGGAAAAGGCCCGCGCCGGCCTCATTGGCGCGACGAAGAAGCCGGACGCCGACAACGTGCTCAAGGCCTTGAAGGACGGGATGAATGGCGTCGTGTACGTCGATGATTCGCGCATCACGGACATCACCCTGCAAAAGCGCTACGCGGCGGCGCCGCGCGTCGATGTGATCGTGCGCGCTCTGGACCTGGAGGCAGCATGAAAGCCAAGAAGACGTGGAGTGCATGGACGACTCGTGAGGACGCGGTTCTCCGTGAAATCTGGGAGTGCCCGGAGCCGATCAAGGTCAATATGCACCGCCTGGAGGCTCATTCATACCGCGGCATCGTAATGCGAGCAATGGCCCTCGGCTTGCCGTCGCGACGCAACGGACGCTCAATCAAGTGCGCCGAATCGGCTTGTGTGACCCTTGCTCGGCGCGTGCTCGAAGAATGTGGGCCGTACTCGGTTCGCGAGCTCTCGCGTGCCAGCGGCGTTTCGTATCGGCGTGCCTACGACGTCATCAAGCAAAAGCGCGCTCAAATTCACATCTGCGGCTGGAAGCGCGAGGCCCAGGGCGGCAAGTTTGCTGCGGTCTGGAAATGGGGCACCGGCGAAGATTTGCCACGCCCTACCGCTCTCACTCGCGGCGAGCGAGAGCACCGAAGACACGTACGAAGCAAGTCTCAGCGCGTGCGCGCTGGCGAGACTGTGAGGTCGCTTAATCCCTTCGCGACGGCCGCAGGCCTGGTATGCGCATCTCCGGCGCCGCAGGGAAGAATCGTTAGGCACCTGCACGATGATGAATTGGAGGCTGCGTGAGCAAAGTCATCCTGCGCATCGATGAGTGCGGCAAGCTCGCCGGACTCGACGAGAAGAACGAACGAGCCTACGCGCGCTTTCGCAGCAAGATCGCGAAGCTTCGGCCGGGCCAGACGCTATCGTTCGAATTCAGGCTCCCGCGTAGCGAACGGTTCCATCGCCTCCACTTCGTGATGCTGACCGCCTTCTTCAAATGCCAAGAGGTTTTCACCGATCCCGAGCGCATGCGCAAATGGCTTGAGGTCGGTGCCGGCCATTGTGACTTCGTGCCCGGGCCCGACGGCGAGCTCGTCGCTCTGCCGCGCTCGATCTCATACGAGGCGCTCGACGATGCCGAATTCCACGAGGTGCATGAGAGCGTCAAAGCGTTCCTTCGCACGCCCCACGCATACCGCTACCTGTGGCCGCACCTGGACGCCGAGCGCGGCGAGCTCATGGTCGAGTCTGTCCTAAGCGAGTTCGAGCAATGACGGCGCGCCTGATCTTCCCGAAAGTGCTCACCTATCGATCCGATGCGCTGCGCCGCGCCGTTGCGATGCTTCCCTGCATGAAGTGCGGCATCGAAGGGCATACGCAAGCTGCGCACATGAACTTCGGCAAGGGTGGCGCGATCAAGGCGTCCGATGCGGCGCTCGCGGCTCTATGCGCCGATCGACCGGGCGCACGCGGCTGCCACGCCATGCTAGATCAAGGCGGCAGCTTGCCGAAGGCCGAGCGCAGGGCTTTCGAATTCGAGATGGTCGCGAAGACCTATATCGCGCTCGCCGAGCGCGGAATGCTGGAGGTGAGTCGATGATCCGCTGGATAAAACGGCTGATCGCCGGTCGTGGGTTAGAACAAGCGGCTTCGAAAGAGCCGGTGCTCGATAGCCAGACCATCCCGCACGTGACTATGGCGCTCGAGCTACTTTCGAAATCGCGCGATCCGAACGGCGCTGTCACGGCCCACGACCTTTTCCTATGCGCCTCTCTTTTTGGGATTCTTGCGCACCCCACCTGCTATCGCGACATCTTCTGGCAGGCACAGTGCGACGGACGCATACCGGGTGAAGTCGCGCTACAGCGCGCATTCGAATGGGCGGAGCGCACGCTGGCCGAACGTGAGCGTCGCGCTGCACCGAAACAAGAGCCAGAACCGGTGCCGCCGCTTTACATGTATGGCGTCACAGGCGAGGAAGACGCGTGAAGCGGCACGTCGAACGCTACGGCGATCCGCGCCACGAACGCACAAAAGACCCTCTCGAAATCCTCATCGCACGCGAGCGCGGCACCTGCAAGGGTTGCCGCCTCATTCTTCCCTCACCTTTCGGCGGCCCCGAGGTCGCCTGCAAAAAACGGATGCGCCCTGCTGCGCTGCGCATCGAAGAAACAAAGCGCTGCCAGCTCTACACCCTCGAGGAACCCAAGTGAACGCGATATTCCAAAGCACCGAACAAGCCCTTCACGTCTCGTTCCTCATCCTGTCGGTACCGGCGATGGGCGAAAACAAGTTCCGCCAGTTCCTGATTCAGGTTCTCGAGCAGGCACCGAGCTTGAATAAGCGTCAACAGACCTGGCTGGAGCAACTGAAGGGCGAGCGCTCCGGCAGCGTCGATTTCGGTGGGCTGTCGCAGATGGAAGTGCGCGGCCAATGCGCGATGATCGTTGCTGCGGCGCGCGATCGGCTGCCATCGACCGAATCCGCCGCCTTGTTCGCTCGCTTCGGTATCGGCGAGGACCAGCAGCGCGGCGTTGTGCGTCTCGCCCTTCACGCGCGCCGTAGTTGTGGACTTGGCCTCAAGCCCTGTTCGAAGCTCACCGCTCGCCATTACCTTCCGCGCCGCCGGCGCGACGAACTCTCGCTGCGCGATCTGGCCGACGAGTGCAAGCTGACGAAGGATTCAATGCAGCGTGCCGCGCTGTGGATGCGCAAGCATTATTCGGCGATCGAGGCGCTGGGGATTGCGCGGCTCGATCCGAAGTTCAAGGCGCAAGGCGTCGTCGAAAGCGAGGAATACGTCGAGGACGAACCTGCCGGCGTGATGAATCGCGGAGAGCCAGAACTGGCGTGCGATTGAGCGCGAAAAATCCTTGCTTTTTTGCGACAAAGCCTCTACGATTTCGCCAGACTCACCGCAATACCCCCTCAAGCCCGCCAGGCCGAAGCCTAGCGGGCTTTTTGCATTCGGAGATCGCGATGCCGGCCGATGACCTATCACCGGCCGAACTCGCGAAGATCGAAGAATGGACCCGTGTCGCATTCGACGAAGCGGTCGCTGCTGGCTACATCGTCCCGCCGTGGCGTCCGACGCTCCAGGCATACGAGACCATGCACGGATACTTCGTGGCCGGCCTGACGCCCGCCGATGCGGCGCAGGCGATGTTCGCGACTCGGCACTGACATGAACCCCATCTCAGAAGCCCGCTAGGCGTTTGCCAGCGGGCTTTCTGCTTTTCCCGGTACGGCTAGGGGGCACCCGAAGCCCGCGTCGCTCGCGCGGTGCCGTATCGATCTATTCGAGCGGCCTTAGAGCGAGGCGCAGATGGCTGAAATCATCACTCGGCGTGGACAGATCATCCTGTTGGATGACGACGATTTCGAGCGTTTCGGCTGCTATCGATGGCATGTCAATGACAGCGGATACGCGGCAAGAAACGTCGCACATCCGTCGCGGCCAGGAAAGTGGATGATCGAGAGGATGCATCGAGCAATTTTATGCCTGAAGGTCGGTGACGGGACGGAAGTCGATCACGCCAATGGCAACAAGCTCGACAACCGTCGCGAGAATTTGCGTATTTGCACGAGAGCAGAAAATCAACGCAATAAGGGGCGATATTCGAGAAATTCGAGTGGATTCAAGGGCGTATCGATTGAGCCTAAGACTAAGAAATGGCAGGCTCGCATCCATGTATTCGGCCGCCCCATCAATCTAGGGTATTTCGACACGCCCGAGTTGGCTCACGCTGCTTATTGCGCCGCCGCATATGAATTGCATGGCGAGTTCGCTCGCACAACCTGAGTCTCCTCCGAAGCCGAGAGTCTTCGGATTCGCCCGGCCGCGCGCCGGGCTTTTTTATTCAGGGCTTCCGCATGGACGAAGCAAAAAGCGTCGCGCACCGGCATGACATGAATCACTTCGGTCTGGCGCAGAATCCGGACGGTTTGGTGCCGTGGCGGCCGGCGGAAGCGCCCAACGTCGACGGTGGCGGACGCACGGCCGGCATGCTGCGCGGCTGCGGGTACTGTGGTTCCATGCACCCTGCCGACGTCGCTGCGGCGATCCGCGCCGGCGCGAAGGGCCATTGGGCCGACTTCAAGTATGGGTGGCCGCACAAGGCGTATTTCGACGGCGTGCCGAATCCGCACGAGGGGATGCGCGAAATTCGCAGTTCGGCGAACTTCAAGCCGGAAGGTGACGGCTGGGAAGCTCTTCCCGAGCCTCGATACGACGAGCGAACTGGCAAACGCCTTCCTGACCGTGAGCGATGGGTGCGGTACTCGACAGCTGGCGCTACGACGCACGGCAAGTTCTACACCGTCCATCTGCAGGACGCGTCGGCGGAAGACCGCGCCACCATCGAACAGCACCTCGGCCTGAAGTTCGAGTTCACGGAAGATGGTGGCGTGCGCTGGAAACCCTACACGCCCTGACCTTTCGTCAGCAGCGCGCCACGTGACGCTCCCGATGGACTTCCTATCGTCGGGAATGGCGGCAGGGGCGCGCCAACGATTATGTTGCCTGCTGGAGATTGTTACCTGCCCAACTGGTCATGAGACATGTGATCACCCATGCCGTTCGCCCAGTCGTCTTAGCGGCAGCTACAGCAATATCCCGCACCCCATTGGCGTCCAGTTCGGCAGATTGCGAAAAGTAAGTTGCGGTCGGGAGGCGATATCGCTTGCCATCCTGAGCGGGTATTGTGCGAGAAAACTTCTGCCGCTCCATTTCTTCATGGAGCTTCTGATAGTCCTTCTCGGTAGCGTTGTGAAGTTCAACGCGAGTGATAAACCATGCCATGTTGGTCTCCTGATCTTGTGGTTTCCGCAGCATGCGGAGCGCCAAACGGTACTCCCGTCGCAGATCGATGCAACTGTCAAAGTTGACAGGATTAATACAGGCCTGCATTCCAAGCGCATGAGCGAGTTTCGCTCGCGGCTCGCGCCCTCAAGAGAAATGAATGGCTCGAAAGTCACGGCAGATCGCGAAACCCATTGCGAGAACGCGCCCTGAACCGCCGCCGTCGTTATTCGATACAACGCGCTGGCATCCGCTCATTGTGCCGGCGGATGGCGTGGCCGAATGGGTGCACGACACGTTTCTTCGCCAAGACGCGCCGCTCCTCAATCCAGATCATGCGCACCTGCACGATGCAGACGTTGCATACCTATGGGCTGGCGTTGCGAATGAGCGCAAGATGCGCCGGGTCGTGGGCGAGTGCGAATTGGTGATGTTCCGCGACAGCGGTTGGCAGCGCGCCCGCAAAGAGCAGCAGTTCGAAGAGTGGTTCGGACGGATACCCGAATTCCTGATAACGCTAGACGCCGAGTATGCGCGGCAGGCGTCGGATCTCGAATGGTGCGCGCTGGTAGAGCATGAGCTGTATCACATCGCGCAGAGGCTGGACGACTACGGGCAACCATCCTTCAAGAAGGACGGGCGCCCGAATCTCGGCATGCGCGGACACGACGTCGAGGAATTTGTTGGCATCGTACGGCGCTACGGGATCGCGGGTGGTGCCGGAGATACGGCCAAATTGGTTGCGGCTGCCGCACAGGCTCCCGAGGTCGGCTCAGTATCCATTGCGCATGCGTGCGGCACCTGCATCCTGCGTGTCGCTTAGGTTGATGGTGCATTGAAGGATTGATGCAATGGCGGCGCTACCAGACACGGTAAAAACACGCATTACGCAGGGACTGGCTTGTTTCGACACGCCATCGCAGGTCGCGAAGGACGTCAAGGCTGAGTTTGGGTTGGACGTGACGCCCCAGCAATGCGAGGTGTATGACCCGACCAAGCGCGCCGGCGAGCGGCTTGGGAAGAAATTCCGGGCCATCTTCGAATCGACGCGCAAGGCGTTTCTGGACGATACCTCGACCATCGCGGTGTCGCATCGCGCGGTGCGGCTGCGTAAGCTTGGGCGCGCGGCCGACCTCGCCGAACAGCGCGGCAATCTGCCGCTGATGGCGCAATTGCTCGAGCAGGCAGCGAAGGAAGCTGGCGATGCGTTCACGAACAAGCAGAAGCACGAGCACTCGGGCTCCATCGCCACGCCGACGTTGACGCTAAATCTCCATGGAACTAAGCCTTCACCCGCGGCAGACGGAGGCGTTCCTAACAGAGGCGACTGAGCTTCTATATGGCGGCGCGGCGGGCGGCGGAAAATCGCACCTGATGCGCGTCGGCGCGATTGCATGGTGTACGGACATACCCGGGCTGCAGGTCTACATCTTCCGGCGGCTGTCGGACGATCTCCAGAAGAACCATATGGAGGGCCATTCGGGGTTCCCAGCCCTGCTGGCCGAGTGGATCGACACGAAGCACGTCAAGATCAATTGGAGCAAGAACTCGATCGAGTTCTGGAACGGCTCGAAGATTCACCTGTGCCATTGCCAGTACGAGAAGGATGTCATCAAGTATCAGGGCGCGCAGATCCATGTGTTGCTGATAGATGAGCTGACGCACTTCACCGAGAAGATCTACCGCTACCTGCGCGGCCGGTGCCGGTTGGGCGGCCTGAAGATCCCGGAGCGATACAAAGGGCTGTTCCCGCGCATCGTCTGCGGGTCCAACCCGGGCGGAGTTGGCCACAACTGGGTAAAAGCGGCGTTCATCGACATCGCGCCGCCGTGGGCGATCACGAAGATGCCCCCCAAGGAAGGCGGCAAGAAGCGCCAGTACATTCCGGCGAAGCTCGACGACAATCCGTCGATGGCGGAGACGGACCCGGACTACGTCGACACGCTGGAAGGGCTCGGGAGCCCAGAGCTCGTGCGCGCGATGAAGGATGGCGACTGGGACATCGTTGCCGGCGGCATGTTTGACGATCTGTGGCGGCGTGCAACGCACGTCATCAAGCCGTTCGCCATCCCGAAGTCATGGCGCGTGGATCGCGGTTTCGACTGGGGGAGCAGCAAGCCGTTTTCCGTCATCTGGTTCGCTGAGAGCGATGGCACCGCCGCGACGCTACTCGACGGGACACAGCACCATTTCCCGCGCGGCACGGTGTTCGCGATCGCTGAATGGTACGGCTGGAACGGCAAGCCGAATGAAGGCTGCAAGATGCTCGCCGTTGATATCGCCGACGGCATTGTCGAGCGTGAGGGCCGGTTTCCGTATCGGGTGCTGCCCGGGCCCGCAGATACGTCGATTTTCGACACGCAGAACGGCATGTGCATCGCCGACGACATGAAGAAGCGCAAGGTCTCGTGGACCAAAGCAGATAAGTCGCCTGGCAGCCGAAAGAACGGCTGGGAAATGATCCGGAAGATGCTCAAGCAGGCATCCGGCAATGAACTGCCGGGCTTCTACGTGTTCGAGAACTGCACGCACGTGATCCGCACGTTGCCGGTGTTGCCGCGAGATGCAACTCATACCGATGACGTCGACACAGATGCCGAGGACCATGCGCCGGATGTAGTCCGGTACCGGCTCAGTGCGAAGAAGGCGTCAGCGTCCGTCACTTCGCTGTCAGCATGAGGTGGGATCAATGGTCATCCGCATCAAGAAGTCTCACGAAGGCAAACTGCATCGCGCGCTCGGCGTGCCCGCCGGGCAGACAATCCCGTTGGGAAAGATCGAGCGCGCCGCGCATTCGAAAAGCCCGTCGCTTCGCAAGGAAGCGCAATTTGCGCTCAATGCACGCAAATTCAAGCACAAATAGCCCAGTACACGCATGACAGCCACCGTCCGAGATACCAGCGCCGCAGTCGACGCTATGGCGGAAGTGTATCCGCTGATCACAGCACTGCTGGGCGGCACTGCGGCGATGCGCAAGGCCGGAAAAACGTATCTGCCGCAATGGCCGAACGAGAACAATGGCTGCTATGCCAACCGGCTGGCCAGCGCGACACTGTTTCCGGCCTTTTTGCGCACATGCGAGGTGCTAACCGGTAAGCCGTTCTCCAAGCCGATCACGTTCGGCGAAGACGTGCCAGACCAGATCAAGCAGTGGTGCGAGAACATTGACCTGCAGGGCCACAACCTGCATGCGTTCTCGGCAGCCTTGACGTTCCACGCGATCAGCTACGGGCAATGCGGCATTCTGGTGGACTTCCCGCCGACGCGGGGGCGTCTGAAGACGCGCGCCGACGAAAAGGCCGCTGGTGTCCGGCCGTATTTCGTGCACATCCATGCGCAAAACGTCCTAGGGTGGCGCGCGGAGCGCATCAACGGCGTCATGACGCTGACCCAACTGCGGTTTCTCGAACAGATCGAGGAGCCTGATGGGCCGTTCGGTGAGCGGATCATCGAACAGGTCCGCGTTCTGTACCCTGGGAAGTGGGAGATCTGGCGCGAGTCCGATAAGGAAGCCGACGCGGCCGGGAAAAAGGTTTGGGTGCGCCACGACCATGGCGCCACGACACTGAAGAAGATCCCGTACGTGCCGATCTATGGCAAGCGAACCGGCTTCATGCAAGCGGTATCGCCGCTGATCGAGCTCGCGTACATGAACGTCGAACACTGGCAGAGCAAGTCCGACCAGCAAACCATCCTGCACGTCGCGCGGGTGCCGATCTTGTTCGGCAAGAATCTCGGCGATGACGATATCACCATCGGCTCATCGTCGGCAGTGCTGGCGGACAGCGCAGACGCCGACTTGAAATACGTCGAGCACACTGGCCAAGCCATCGAGGCGGGCCGCAAGGAACTGCTCGACCTCGAGGACCGGATGCGCCAGACCGGCGCCGAACTGCTTGTCATCAAGCCGTCCAACCGGACTGTCGTGCAGACAGTCGCCGATAACGAGGCGGGCATGTGCGCTCTGCAGCGCATCGCATCGGACGTCGAAGATGGGCTCGACCAGGCGCTGCAACTGCTCGCCGAGTGGGTCAGGCTGCCGGAAGGCGGACACGTGTCGATCTTTAGCGACTTCGGCGTCGCCTCGCTTGCTGAGGCGTCGCTCGATCTGCTGCGCGACATGAACGTGGACGGCACCCTGTCCGACGAGTCGCTTTACCGCGAAGCCCAACGCCGCGGTGTCATTACGCCTGACGTGGATTGGGAGACCGAGAAGGCGCGCATAGCCGCGAGTCCGCCCAAGACTGTGCGCGGACAGGTGAAGATTTCAGACTAGCCGGCCGCAAGCCGGCACAGATGGTGAGGCCGCAGCGATGCGGCCTTTTTTATTGCTCAGACGGTGGATGCCTGAGAGCGCAATGCGGTGGATGCCGCGCGGAAACATGGGCGGATGCCCGAGGAAAGCCAAATGCCATTCAAGTACGACGCCGACGGCCACGTTGTCACGCAGGACGTCAATGGAGCCAAGTTGCCCGTGTTCATCCACACCGACGGCAAGGAAGTTCCGTTCGATGGGGACAGCACGATCGCCACGATCTCCCGCCTCAACGGCGAGGCTCGTGACCATCGGGTTCGCGCAGAGACCGCGGAGGCCCGCGCCAAGTTGTTCGAGGGGATCGAAGACGCCGACGCAGCACGCAAGGCGATGGAGACCGTCAAGAACATCAAGGATGGCGAGCTGATCGCAGCAGGCAAGGTCGAGGAAATCAAGACGGCGGCGAAAAGGGCTGCCGAAGAACAGGTTGAGGCTGCAAACAAGCAGTTCGCGACCGAACTCACCAAGACCAAGACCGAGCGCGACAACCTGCAGCAGCAGCTCTACGACGAACGCATTGGAGGCAGCTTCGACCGCTCCAAGTTCATCGCAGAGAAGCTCGCAATCCCCGGCGACATGGCGCGTGCCGCGTTTGGCAAGGCTTTCAAGATCGAGGAAGGCAAGATCGTCGCTTATGACGCAAACGGGAACAAGATGTTCTCCCGCATGCGCCCTGGTGACATCGCCAACTTCGATGAAGCGCTCGAAATGCTCGTCGAAAACTATCCTCATCGCGATCAGATCCTCAAGGGCTCGGGAGCCAGCGGATCAGGCGCATCTGGTGGTGGCGGCAGCGGCTCTGGCGCGAAGACCCTCAACCGTACCGCGTTTGACGCGCTCTCTCCTGCCAAGCAGATGGAGCACGTCAAAAGCGGTGGCCAAATCTCCGACTGACAGGACCTATCGCTATGAAAAATCTCATCCTGATTGCCTGGTTCATGCTGGGCATCGCGTTCGTCGCCATGGGCGGCTTTCTGATCGATCGCCGCAAGCGCGTCGTCACGTGGATCGCGCGACATGTGAAGGCGTATGCGCTGATCGCGCACGCGCGCCTGTTCAATCACATGGCGCGCGCTGGCCTGATTCTAGGCAATAACACGCTGACGAGCCTCATTCCCGATCTGTATGAGGCGCTCGATATCGTGTCGCGCGAAATGATCGGCTTCATCCCGTCTGTGACGTTGGATGCGTCGGCCGAACGTGCAGCGCTGAACCAAAGCGTCCGCGTACCGATCACGCCGGCTGCTTCCGCCGAAGATACGACGCCGGGTCAGCTGCCGCCCGACGATGGCGACCAGAACATCGGGAACAACCCGGTTGTGATCACCAAGTCGCGGGGCGTGCCGTTCCGCTGGACTGGCGAAGAACAGAAGGGCGTGAACAGCGGTCCGGGTTACGCCAACATCCGGCGCAATCAGATTGCGCAGGCATTCCGCACACTTACGAACGAGATCGACGCGTTTGTGGGCGGACTGTTTCTGACTGCCTCTCGCGCCGAGGGTACGGCCGGCACGACGCCGTTCGCGTCGTCGCTCGGCGACTCCGCGCAGCTCCGCAAGATCCTGTCGGACAACGGCGCACCGCTGGGCGACATGCAGATGGTGATCGACACCACCGCTGGCGCGAACATCCGCACGCTCACGCAGCTCACGAAGGCGAACGAAGCCGGCACGACCGAGCTTCGCGCGCAGGGCACGCTGCTCGAACTGCACGGCTTCATGCTGCGTGAATCCGCAGGCGTGCAGACATCCACCGCGGGCACCGGCGCAAGCTACGTGACGAACGGCGCGTTGGCCAAGGGTGCAACGACCATCAACGTGCAGACCGGCACGGGGACCATCCTGGCTGGCAACGTGGTGTCGTTTGCTGGCGATCCGCGCAAATATGTCGTGACAAACGCTCTGTCGGGTGGCGCGTTCACCATCGGCGCGCCCGGCCTCATGCAGGCGATCAACACCGGCACGGCCGTCACCGTGGCGAGTTCGTTCACCGCCAACATGGCCTTCGCACGCTCGGCGCTGGTGCTGGCCACGCGCGCTCCGGCACTCCCGGAAGAAGGCGACATGGCGGAGGATCGCGTGATGGTCACCGATCCGCGCAGCGGCCTCGCCTTCGAAGTGGCGATGTACAAACTGTATCGCCGCGTCCGCTACGAGGTCTCGATCGCATACGGCGCAGCCAACATCAAGCCGGAACACACGGCGCTGATGCTCGGCTGATTGGCGCGTTTGCTGTGCAACCTGATGGTCCGGGGCGAGCGTCCCGGGCCTCATGACGGAGTCAAAAATGTCTGGTTTGACGAAAGAACAACGCGCCGCGAAGCTGCTCGCGCAGAAGATCGCGGATGCGGGCCTTACGCAAGAGCAGTTCGATGCGCTCAGCAATGAGGATAAGACCAGGATCGTCGGCGCGAGCGCGGACACTGGCGCGACGGACGGCACCGGCGAAGGCGCCGAAGGTGCCGACGACAAAATCAAGTACGTCCGCATGACGCGCGACCCGGAACTTTTCGATGCCCCGCACGAAGCAAAGGTGCATCCGAAGGAGGTTTCGAACTTCGCGCGCGGCGGCTGGGAGATCGCGTAAATGCTGACGGCCCAGCAAATGGCGGACGTCCGGCGCTTCGCTGGCTACCCCATGCTGGCCGACACGCAGGCGGACGATTCACGAGACTTCGCATATGGATGGGTCTCCCCGGGCGTGTGGCAGACGCTCGAGCACCGGCTCACGAATATGCGGCCGGAAGAGGAATCAATCCTCACTACGACGTACCTCACACCGCTTTACACGCTCGAGACGGCGATCGCTTCCGCCGGCGACAACCTCGATACAGACGTCGCCGCGGTCTGGACGCACAACAAGAACGAGGTGTCTGATCGGACGAAGCTGTTCGACCAGTGGCGCCGCCGGATGTGCTATTTCATCGGCGTCGCTCCGGGGCCATCCCTCGGGAATGGCGGTGGACGGATTGTTCGAGGGTGAAATGACGGTAATTGCGTGGGATGGGAAAACGCTTGCGGCTGACCGCATGATCATCGATAACTGCGCGAAGCACCCCGGCACTAAGATCCATCGGATCAATGGTGATCTGTTCGGTACGAGTGGCTGCTGGCCAACCGGCATCGCGCGAATCGACTGGGCACGCGCCGGGATGGACCCGGCGACCTACCCAAAGGTGCCCGAGGACGAATTCGGCCGCCTTCTTCGCATCACGGCAGACGGTCAGATCATGCTGTACACGGCGAATGGATTCCCGATGCGGTACGAATCGCGGTTCTACGCGATTGGGTCGGGCTCTGACTTTGCCATGGCAGCGATGCACCTTGGCATGAATGCTCGCGGCGCGGTCGAGGTCGCGATGGCTCTCAGCAGCGAGTGCGGCATGGGCATCGACACGTTGGAGCTCTGATGGACGCTACGAAGATCCAGCAGAAGATCTACGCGGGCTATGCGAAGGCAGCAAAGCGGATTGGCCCAAACTACGACCTATACCGCCCCGCCTCGGCGTCGAATCCGCTCGCACTCGCGAACAAAATTGCCACGCTCCCCGCCAGTTTCAATGCGCAGGACATGAAATATGGCAAGCCGAATATCTATGGCAAGCCGCTTTGGTATTGCCTCATCGACGGGACCGAGACAAAGGTCGGAGATTACCTCGTTGGCGCTGATAGGACGGTTTTTATCGCCGCCATGCAGCAAATCCTGCCGATCTTGGCGGTGGAATGCAATCGCACGATCAACGTCGTGCAGGCTGCGCAGCAACCGACGGTCGGTGCAGTTGGCTATGGTGGCGATACGGCGGCTGGCGAAAGCATGCTGATGCAGCAGTGGCCCGCATCGATCCTGCAAGGAACGAAAGGCGAGAAAGGCGACGTCAATCTACCTGGTGACGTGCGCAACCCGTGGTGGGCCATCTTGTTTCCCGCGTACCCGGGCATTTCGATTCGGAGCGCCCACATCATCACCGATGATCTTGCGCGCCGATATGTGATTTCCAGCGCCGAGAAAACCGATTTGGGGTGGCGATGCACCGCAATGCAAGCCCAAACGTGATGCCATGGCAGATTTAAGCGATGTTCAAGACGGCTTGGTGACCCTACTAGCCAATGCCATATATCCAAACGGCATTGGCAATCCGTCGGCGGCGGGCGTGCCGGCTCGCGTCTATGCCGGCTGGCCGACCGCCGCGCAGCTCGATGCTGACATGTTGGCGGGCACCGCGCACGTCACTGTCTTCAACCGCGAATCGCGCAACACGACGCGATACCAACTTCAGCAGCAGGACTACACGGTCGCGGCCCCGGCGCTAACGCTGTCGATCAATGCGCGTGCGATCACGGTCGGCGGCGCGGTTGCCGCGGGCGTCAACACCGCGGTTGTCGTCGGCACGAATGGTTACACGTACCAGACGGTCGCCAATGACACGCTGAGCACGATCGCTACGGCCCTCGCGGCGCTGATTAATGCCGATTTCCTTGGCACAACGGCCTCCGGCGCGGTCATCACGCTGCCGGCTGCGGGCCCGGCGATCAACGCCGCTCGAGTTGGCGGCAGCGGAACGCAGCAGATCGAAGTCGGGCGCGTCGAGCAGATTTTCCAGATCACGGTCTGGGCCAATACTCCCGCGAACCGCAAAGCAATCGCATCGGTGATCGTGCCCGCGATCATGAGCAACCGCTTCCTCACGCTGGCCGACGGCAGCGATGCTCGGCTGATCCTGAAAAGCCAGCGCGACGACGATGTGCCGCAGAAAGAGTTGCTGTACCGGCGCGACATCATGGCAACGGTCGAATATGCAGAGACCGTGACGAACACGGCCACGACGGTTGTCGACATCGTCGAAAACGTATCGGTCGGCGTGAATGGCTATAACGGCACGACCAACAGTCAGTTGTACCCGAACACCACGACCACGAACATTTGAGGCTGCTATGGAATTCCATCTCACCGTCGTCGAGCCGTTTGGCGGCTATGCCAAGGGCGATGAAATCACCGATCCGGACAAAGTCGAAGAAATCCTGTCCAGCGAGCACCAGCACCACGTCGTCAAGCGCGTCGCCGCCGAATAACCACCCTCCCCGCTTCGCCCAAAGGCCTCCATGTGAGGCCTTTTTCTTTTTGGAGCATCTGAATGACGCAGATCGTGCAATACGGTCAGGTCAACACCACGGCGCTGATCGTGCCGGATCTGATCGTCCAGATCATCGCGCCGCAAGTGGCGCAGTTGAATGGCGTGCCAACGAACGTCGCCGGCTTCGTCGGCACGGCCACGTGGGGACCGGTCAACAGCCCGACCATCGTCGGCAGCATGGCGGACTACGCCCGCAACTTCGGCGCGATCCAGAACCGCCTGTATGACATGGGCACGGCCGTCGCCGCGGCGGTGCTCCAGGGCGCGAACAACTTCCGTTGCGTGCGCGTCACGGACGGCACCGATGCGGCTGCGACCATCGTCGTGCAGACGAGTTGCATCACGTTCACCGGCAAGTACACGGGCAGCCTCGGGAACAGCCTGCAGGTGCAAATCGCGGCGGGCTCGGCGGCGAGCACGAGCAAGGTCATCGTGACGCTGCCCGGCCAGACGCCGGAGGTGTTCGACAACATCGCTGGCTCGGGCAATGCGCTGTGGGTCAACATGGCGAACGCGATCAACAATGGCCAGGTCGGCGCGCGCGGACCGTCGCAGTTGATCGTCGCGACCGCGGGGGCCGGCACGACCGCCCCGACGCTCGCGACCTACACGCTGGCGGGCGGCGCCGATGGCGCGACCACGATCAACGGCTCGGTCCTGATCGGTCAAGACACGATCCCGCGCAAGGGCATGTATGCGCTCCGAGGGACGGGCGCTTCGGTGGCCGCGCTCGTCGACTGCTCGGACACGACGACGTTCTCGACGCAGGTCAGCTACGGCCTGTCCGAAGGCACGTACATGATCGGGGTCACGCCGGCGGGCGACACCATCAGCAACGCAGTGTCGGTGAAGGCAACGGCGGGCATCGACTCGTACGCGTTCAAGTACATGTTCGGTGATTGGATCTATTTCCTGGATCCGGTCAACGGTGGGGTACGGCTGATCTCGCCGCAAGGCTATGTCGTTGGCGTGCTGGCCAACCTCGCGCCGCAGAATTCCTCGTTGAACAAGCAGCTGTACGGCATCGTCGGCACGCAGAAATCGAATGCCAACCAGCAGTACTCGAGCGCCGAGCTCCAATCGCTCGCGCAGGCCGGTATCGACGTCATCACGAACCCGATCCCGGCAGGCAATCAGTTCGGCGTGCGCATCGGGCACAACTCGTCGTCGGACAGCACGCGCAACGGCGACAACTACACGCGGATGACCAATTACCTCGCGGCGACGACCGCGGCGGGCATGGGCATCTATGACGGCCGCTTGCAATCGACGCAGCCGACAGATCCGCTGCGCCGGAATGTGAAGGCGACGCTCGACAACTTCTACCTGAACCTGCAGCAGCAGCTTCAAATCGACGACTTCACGGTGCAGTGCGACCTGAACAACAACCCGCCGAGCCGGATCGCGCTGGGCTACTTGCAGGCCGACGTCCGCGTGCGCTACCTCGCTGTCGCCGAAAAAATCCTGATCAACCAGGAAGGTGGTCAGTCGGTAACGATCACCCGTCAGCAACTCCCCTCGTTCTAACGATCCCCGCCTCAACTGAGCCGCTTTCGAGCGGCTTTTTCTTTTTTGGAGTGACCCATGGCCATTGGTCCGTTTAACACCGGGCGGGACGTGACGCTGAACGTGACGACGCCGACCGGGCCGCTCACCCTTCCCACGACAGTCACGGACTGGGAAGCGAAGCCCAAATACAAGACGATCGAGAGCATCGCGCTGAGCGGCGAAAACAACCACGCCAACGTGCCGATCGGCTGGACCGGAACGATCGGCCTGGACCGCACGGACAACGTCGTCGGCGACTTCTTCGTGCAACTCGAGCAGTTTTACTACTCGGGCGTGAACATCGGATACGCGACGATCATCGAGACCATCTCTGAATCGAGCGGCGCGGTGACGCAGTACCGCTATACGAAAGTCGCGCTGCGGCTCGAAGAAGGCGGCAAGTTCGTCGGCGATGACCGCGTGCAGGTCAAGATCGGCTTCGAGGCATCGCGCAAGATCAAGTTGAGCTAACCCATGACGAAGAAATCCACGCTGGAACTGAACCCGACAGAGAGTCCCGCCGCCGAAGCGCGGCCCGATAACGTCGTCGTCGACGGGCGCGGGCGCACGCTGAAGATCGCGGAGCCGGATGTGCTCACGGAAAGCCGCCTCGTGCGCATGATCGGCCAGGATGCCGCTTTCAATGCGGCGTACATGGAAGCCTACGTGTTTCCGGCTGTCTCGGTCGCGGAAATCGACGGCGATCCGGTGGACTTCCCGACAACCCAGCGCGAGGTCGACGCGCTGATTCAGCGTCTCGGGCGCGAAGGCATCGGCGCCGCGGCGATGTATCGGGTGAACAAGCGCAAAGCCGAGCAGAAAGAAGCAGAGGATGCGGCGGTAAAAAACTAGCCCGGAACCCCGCTTTTCAGGAGGCCTGCTGGTTGATGAAAAACGGGGTTCCGTTCCATACGGCCATGAGCATGCCGAAAGAGCGCGCGGAAGCGTGGCGGATCGACGAAATCGAGCGGCGCGCGTTCTCGATCAACTTCTCGATCTTCGAGGGCGGCAGGTTCAACTGGAACACGATGAAGTTTGAGGAGCCGAAGTGAAGCAGTTCAATAGCTTCGGGGCATTCGCAACCCACCTCGCCAAACTGGCCGCCACCGGCCCGGAAGTGACTCATCACATGGTCAAGGCCGGCGCTGAAGAGATCGCGAAGACAGCCCAGGGTGAGATCGGCTTTTATCAGACTGATATCGAGCCCTATCCGGACTGGGCGCTTCTCGCCGACAGCACGGAGGCGGAGAAAGCGCGCTTGGGCTACGAGCCGGATGCGCCGCTGCTGCGCACGGGCGAAATGAAGAAGAGCATTCGGGCCGACGCCGAGGGCAATGAGGCGGTCGTGGGCTCGAACGACGAAATCCTGAAATACCACGAATTCGGCACCGATCGGATGCCGCCGCGGCCAGTCCTCGGCCCTGCGGCGCACTACAGTTCGCCGCGAATCCTGGCGCAGTTCGGCAAAACGACCTTCGCCTGGCTGGCTGGAATGGGATGGAAGCGGCTTCAGTTCCTGCGGAAATAGGCGAATAGGAAGACGACGCACAAGATCGCCAAATACACCCCCACGTACGGCACGAAGAGGCAGGCGGTCGGCAGTAGCAGCGCCACGCCTCGATGTATCGGCGGCCGCATCTGCCACCTGAGCCGCCAGCCGTGCGGATGCCCGCTGAGACTGCGCACCCTCGGTTTCGGGTAATTGACCCAGCTTATATGGTCAGCCAGCCATTCGTGGACGCGAAACGCAAGACCCATAAAACCTCCAGCAAGTCCCTGATTCTATACCGCAAATGATCAACGTCTACGAGATCGGGACCACACTCAAGCTGGTCGATCTGGTCACACCGCATCTGCTGAAGCTGTCGGAGCAGTTTGCGAAGATCGACGCGGTTGCGCTGCAGGTGAACAAGCGCTTGCAGAAAATGGGCGCCGAGGTGGTGGGCGTTCGCAACCTCGCCACGGCGGCCAAGTCGCTGGGCGGCAGCCTCAAGATCATCCAGGATCAGGCTGCGCTCGCAGAAAAGAATCTCATCGGCCTGCGCGTGGCGCTGCCGGCCGGCGGGCTCGGCATCGAGGCGGAGTTGATGGCCGCGAATGCACAGGCGCGCACGCTCGCGGCTACGCTCGCCGGTATCCGCGGAACTGGCCGGCTTCCGGGCGGCGGCGGTGGGTTGCCGGGTCCTGGCGGCGGTGGCGGTCGTCATGGCGGTCGCGTGCACGGCGGCAACCTGCACATGGGATCGAATGGCGTCGGCATCGGCGGAATTGGCGTCGGCCTGGCCAGTGACATGCTCGTGCCGCTGGGTGCCGCGATGGTGGCTGGCTATGTCGGGAAGCAGTTCTACGAAAGCGCAAAGACCTATCAGGACGAGTTCATGCGCTTCAAATCGCTCAATCTGGGCGATAAGGTCAATGCGGAGGCCGACAGCTTCGTCAAGGCGACCCGCACGTTCGGCGTGTCCCAGTCTGAGCTGATGAAGGCGATGGCCGAATCGGTCGGCCTGTTCGGCTCGTTCGAGGAGGCGGCCAAGTACACGCCGGCGCTCGTCACGCTGGGCAAGGCGAACGCTGCGGTCTTCGGCGGCAAGCTCGGCGCGATGGATGACGAGGGTCTCAAAAGCGTCCTCAAGTTCATCGATCGCCGCGGCGGGTTCAAAGACGAGGCGACATTCAATCGCACCTTGAACCTCGCCGAACGGCTCGTGACGGGCTCCGGCGGCTTCCTGCACTTCCAGGATCTCGGCGCCTTCTCGCAGAACGCCGGCACCGCATTCCGAAGCCTTTCGGACGAAGGCCTCATGCACATGGAAGGCCTGATGGTCGAGCAAGGCGGACAGAAGGCGGGTACCGCGCTAATGAGCCTGTACCAGAACCTCGTCGCCGGCCGCACGCCGAAGAAAACGATGGGCCTGCTGCAGGATCTCGGCCTCGCGCAACTCCAGGAGCAAGTGCACGGCTCGGTGGGCGGCAAGCCGCTCAAGTCGCTCGTGATGACCAACATCCGAGGGTCGGACCTGCTCCAGAGCGATCCGGCGAAGTGGATGACTGACGTCCTGTTGCCCGCGCTCGCGTCGAAGGGCATTACGAAAGAAAGCGATGTCCTGAAGGCCGTCAATGACGTCCTGTCGAATCGCAATGCGTCGAACCAAGGCTCGATCATGACGACGCAGCAATTCCAGGTGATGCGTGATTTCAAGCTGGCCAAGGGCGCAATGGGCGCGGATCAGGTCATCGATATGTTCAAGCCCTCGGCATCGGGCGCAGAAGCAGACTTCAACGCGGCTTGGAACGACTTCAAGAAGCAGTTTGGGACGACGATGCTGCCGCAGATCACCAGCATGCTGCAGGTCGGTGCGGACGTCCTGCGCAGCATCGGTGCTGTCGCGGACAGCCCAGGATTCAAGGCGATGCAGTCATTCGGTTCGGGCGTGGCCCATGCCTTCGCGTGGCCATATCGGCTGATGTTCGGTAGCGCCAATGCGGCGGAGCCTCACGGCGGTTCGAACGGGAGTCCGTACGTCCAGCCGAAACAGCAGGCCATCCAGCTGAAGTCGACGATCAACCTCGACGGCAAGAAGATCGGCGAGGCGGCAACCGACTACATCCTGGGAGGAATGGGCCGCCCGCAGTCCACCAGCTCCGGATTCGACTTTACACGCTCGGCGCCGCCGATCGGCCACTCCTTTGCGCGGTAATCCATGGCAACTTCCCTTTCCCTCGGCGACGTCCTGTTCGCCGATCTGGAGGTTCCGGATCACATCGCGTTCGGAGGTGACCAGCGGCTGACCGTGCATGAGCTGGTCGGCGGCACGCGCGTTATCGACGCGATGGGCCGCTCGGACATGCCGCTGGAGTGGTCCGGGTGGTTCATGGGCGCCAATGCCCTGTCGCGCGCGCGATACCTCGACGCGCAGCGGATCGCCGGCACATCGGTTCCGCTTGTCTGGTCGGAGCTCTTCTACGACGTCGTTATCCAGCGCTTCGAGGCGGACTTTCAGCGCGAATGGATGATCCCATACCGGATCACATGCGTAGTCGTGAAGGATCACGCCACGCCGCTGACCTCCCTTGCCGGGCCCTCGATCAATGACCTGATCGCGACCGACTTCTCGAGCGCGAACAGCCTCGCTGGCCAGATTGGCAACAGCACGCTCTCGGGACTGGTTAATACCGTCGGTTCGGCAATCTCCGCGGTGTCGAATTTCGCCAGCGCGACGGCCAGCACGATCAACGGCGTATTGGCGCCGATCGCCGCCGTGCAGACGCAGGTCTCGACGCTGCTCGCGAGCGGCGCCAACACCATGCTGAACGTGACGACGCTGGGCGGCATCGTGCCGAATAACCCGATCTCGACCTCGGTCGCGAATATCGCCGCACAGGTCACGGCGTTCGAGCAGGCGCCGCTGCTCTACAACCTTCAGGCGGTGATGGGGCGCATGTCGACCAACCTCGGGAGCGTTTCGGGTGCCGCACAGCAGGTAACGGTCGCCGGCGGCAACCTCATGCAGCTCGCCGCGAAGGTCTATGGCAAGGCCGAGGCATGGACGGGCATCGCGAAGGCCAACGGCACGTCGGATCCGGTCGTTAAAGGCGTCCAAACACTCAACATTCCGGTCACGCCGGATAACAGCGGCGGCCTACTGCAAGCATGACGACACTGAATACCGTCCCTGCGGTGGCCGCAGCCCGGCAACCGCGGGGCATGGTATTGCTCGGCGACCCGAACCAACCCGGCACCTCCGTTCCGTGGATCGACTGGGATGTCGAGCAGAACACATGGCACTCGGCCAGCACGTTTCGCATGCGCCTGCCGATCTCCGCGCTGCAGAGCCCGATCGACCTGAACTACGTGCTCGGCACCAACCCGATCCAGGCGCAGATCTTCGCGGGCTTCCCTGGCGATCCCAACCAGTACGGCACGGCAGACCTGCAGCAGCTCATCACCGGCAACGTCGATCAGATCCAGTTCGACCCGGTGCGCCGAACCGTGGACCTTAGCGGGCGCGACTACACGTCGCTTCTGATCGATGCGAAGACGTTCGATCGGTGGACGAACCAAACTGCCTCGCAGATCGCGACGACGCTCGCGAAGCGGCATGGGCTGACGCCGCAGGTCACTGCAACCAAGGGCGCGGTCGGCAAGATCTATGAGATCGACAAGATCCACGATCGGCACGGCTCGACGGAGTGGGAACTGCTCACGTGGCTGGCAAGTGTCTATGACTTCGTGGTCTATGTGCAGGGAATGACGCTGTATTTCGGGCCGAAGCCGGATCCGACCACGGCGACGCCCTACGCGCTGCGATGGACGAATCCGGACGCGATCACGCAAACGACGTTTCAAGGCAACGTGCGCGATATGTCGTTCTCACGGACATTGACGGTCGGCAAGGGCGTGATCGTCCAGGTGCACAGCTTCAACCACAAGCAGAAGGCTGGCTTCTCGGTGACGTACCCGGCCGGGAAGGCGAAAGGCATCGCGCCAGGCACCGCAAAGGCTCCATCGCAGGTCTACAGCTACATCATCGCCAACCTGACGCAGCAGGACGCACAGGCGCGCGCCGCGAAGATCTACAACGACATCATCCGGCACGAGCTGAAGATGACCGCCGAGCTGCCGGGCGACAACATCCTCATGCCGAACGTGATAGTGAGCGTATCAGGCACCCAGACGCCATTCGACACGATGTACTACGTTGAGTCAGTGAATCGCCGGATGTCGTTCGATTCTGGCTACACGATGAGCGTGCGCGGAAAGAATCATTCGCTGGACACAACGGTTATCCCGTCATGATCGAACACTTTCTCAATGCGATGCGTGCGCAGGCCCAGATGGCGCAGGGAGAAAAGACGACGCATCGGGTCGGCCAGGTCACGGCATACGACCCGAACAAGTATGCCGTGAAGGTCAAGATGTGGCCTGACACACAGGAATCGCTGGGGTGGATCCCACTCGCATCGATGTATATCGGCAGCGGCTGGGGGCTGGTCGCGGGCCCGTCGATCGGCGATCAGGTCATCATTGCATTCGACCGCGAGGACCAGGATGCTGGCGTAGTGGTGGGTCGGTTCTTCACCGACGTCGAGCAACCGCCGGCGGCACCGTCCGGTGAGTTCTGGCTGGTCCACAAGTCGGGGGGCTACCTCAAATTCACTAACGACGGAAATGTGTCGCTGAACGTAACGGGCAACCTCAATGCGACGGTGGGCGGGAACATGACCGCCAACGTGACAGGCAATGCCAACACGAATGCGACGCAGGCGAACGTCACAGCGACGAGCTCAGCCAGTGTGACGGCGCCCACGATCAAACTCGGTGCGACTGGGCAAACCCTTCTCCAGTTCGTCACCTCCGCGTTCATGTCGCTCTTCAATACCCATACGCACCCTGAGCACGATGGCGGCAATACATTGGCTCCAAATCAAACGATGAGTAGCTCGCACCTCACTTCAACTGTGACGGGTGGCTGATGACGACGCAAACCCTCTACGACCTGAACCACCTATGGGGCCAGGACATCGTCACGAGCCCTACCGGTGACCTCGGCGTAGTGAATGAGGCCACGCGGAGCCAACAGCGCGTCATCCGGCGGCTGCTGACGAACCCGCTCGACGCGAACGGCCCTCCGGACTACGCATTGCATCCGACCTACGGCGCGGGACTCGCGCGGTACGTCGGCAAAGCCACCGATGCGGCCACACTTCGCGCGCTGATCCGCGGTCAGATGCTGCTCGAGGACTCTGTTGCCCGAAACCCTGAGCCGCAGATCACGGTGACTCGCCCAGACCCCCAGACGATCTCCGTCTACATCCGGTACACGGTGGCAGGATCCGGGGCGCCGGCGACGCTGAGCTTCAACGTCAACTCGTAACGCCTTCTCGCACACACAGAGCCCTCTTCGGAGGGCTTTTTCTTTTGGTACGCCATGCCGACAGTCAATCAGTGGAGCCTCAGCCAGGCGATAGCCAATATGGCGACGTCGGTGCAGAACGCAGCCAAGGTTCTCGTCGACTTCTCCGTCGGCTCGGTCACGCTCGCGATCGTCGAGGCAACGGCGCAGGTAGTGGTGTGGCTCGAAGGCCTGATTCTGCTTTTGCTCGCCACGACGCGCGCGGCCACATCGAACGGCGCCGATCTCGATTCGTGGATGCTGGACTATGGGCTGACGAGGCTCGCCGCAACCTCGTCGACCGGTCAAGTCACGTTCTCTCGCTTCACCCCAACCTATCAGGCCGTCGTGCCGGTGGGGACGGTCATTCAGACCGCCGATGGCACGCAGCAATTCACCGTCGTGGCAGACACCACGCAGACGGCCTATAGCGCGACGCTGGGCGGCTACGTGATCGCGGCCGGTATCTCGAGCGCGGTCGCCACAGTGCAAGCGGTCAATACCGGCACGCAAACCAATGTCCTTGCGAACACCATCACTACGCTGACGCAGGCTGTCCAATACGTCGACACGGTCACCAACGCCGCACCCTTCACAAACGGGACCAACGCCGAAACGGATTCCGCTTTCCGCGCTCGATTCGTTTCGTACATCAACAGCCTCTCAAAAGCCACGAAGGCAGCGATTGGAGCGGCGATCCTGGCCGTGCAGCAGGGCCTGCAATACACCATCACCGAGAATCAGACGTACGCCGGCGCGACGTTGATGGGCAATTTCTTCGTGGTCATTGACGATGGCTCGGGCACGCCCCCAGATTCGCTCGTATCCAGCGTATCTAATGCCATCGATGCAGTTCGGCCTTTCACGAGCACATTCGACGTGCACAAGCCGGTTGTCGTGAGCGTCACGGTCGCCATGACCATCACCACGGCGGCTGGCTACACGCATTCGACGTTGACTGCCACGGTGCAAACTGCGCTGCTGAACTACATCAACACCTTGCCGCTGGGCACGTCGCTCGCGTACAGCCGACTCGCACAAGTGGCCTACGACGCATCGGCCGGCGTCACGAACGTGACCTCGGTGACGCTGAATGGCGGGACGGCTGACGTCACGGCGACGGCGCTCCAGGTGATCAAAACAACCTCCGGCTCGGTAGTAATTTCATGACCGGCGATCAAACCGACGTTTTCGCACGGCTGAAATCGGCGCTTCCGCAACGATGGTTCGGCTCGACGGCGGACTCAATGCCCGTCGTCGATTCGCTGCTCACCGGCATTGCGACGGCAATGTCGTTCATCTATTCGCTGTACGCGTATGCGAAGTTGCAGGCCAGGATCCGGACCGCCACGGACGGCTATCTCGATCTCATCGCCTATGACTTTTTCGGCGCCTCGATCCAGCGCAAGTCGACTCAATCGGACGCGTCGTTTCGCGCCACGATCATCGCCAACCTGTTCCGCGAACGGGCCACGCGTAACGCGATCGTCAAGGTCTTGCAGGACCTCACTGGACGCACGCCGAAGATTGTCGAGCCAAAGCGCCCATACGACACGGGTTCCTACGGCGGCCCTCTGATCGGCTATGGCGTCGCTGGGGCCTATGGATCGATGCAGATGCCGTATCAGGCGTTCGTAATCGCCTATCGGCCGCTCGGTTCCGGCATTCCATCGGTGGCTGGCTACGGCATTTCGACCGGAGGCTATAGCCAAGCATCGCAGGCTGAGTGGGCGTCGCTTTCGATGATCCAAAACGCCGTCACGGACGCGGATATCTACGCCGCGATCGATTCAGTTCGACCAGCGGCAACCATTGTCTGGGTCGACATCCAGTCGTAAATCGAACACCACATCGCACAAAGGCACCTCCGGGTGCCTTTTTCTTTTGAGGCATACACATGACTGACCGCGTAATCGTCTGGGCAGGGCAAATCCCGCTCGAGACCGACGTGCTCCGCTCGAACAAATTCGCGATGACCGGTATCGCGAAACTGGCGGCGGCGATGCTCGGCACCTCGACGGTGGTCAATGGACTGGCTTGCGTGCCGACGTCGCCGGCCACGCTCACGGTGAACGTGAATCCGGGCGAGATCTATTCGCTCGTCAGCATGGACGCGACGGCCTACAGCTCCGTAGCGGCGGACACGACCCATCAAATCCTGAAGAGCGGGATTTTGCTCGACGCCGTCAATCTGTCGTGCCCCGCACCCGGCACGGCCGGCCAATCCATCAACTACCTGATCGAGGCGATTTACCAGGACAGCGATACCGACCTCACGACGCTTCCTTATTACAACGCGTCGAATCCGACGCAGGCGTGGAGCGGCCCGAACAACAGCGGCACACCCCAGGCAACGACGCGCAAAGGCACCATTGCGCTCGTCGCAAAGGCTGGCGCCGCGGCTACCACGGGCAGCCAGACCACGCCCACGCCCGACGCTGGATACACCGGCCTGTGGGTCGTTACGGTCGCCAACGGTCAAAGCACCATCACGGCCGGCAACATCTCGCAGTACGCAGGCGCGCCGATCCTCCCCTCGTCCCTGCTCGCATCGATCCAGAACGGCAACCTGTCGTATGCGGTCGCCACCGGCACCGCCAACGCGCACACGATCGCCCTCACCCCGGCCCTCACGGCGCGCGTGGACGGCATGATGATCCGGTACAAGGCTCCGGCTGCGAATACGGGCGGCGTGACGCTGGCGGATGGCGTCGGCACTGCCACTGTCCTCGGTGCGAATCATGCGGCGCTACAAGGCGGCGAATACATCGCGAACGGCGATGCGGTCGTCATCTGGAATAGCTCGATCAGCGGTGGCTCGTACATCCTTCTGGAATGCACCGGTGGAGCGATTCAGGTTGGCGCCGCCACGCAGAGTCAGCATGCGGTGCAGTTCGGCCAGGTGGCCGGCGTCGTGGGCTCGGTCCGCAATTTCGTGATGGACGTCACGGCAGCGAGCGCGACGGCAACCGCGACAGCTGATGAGATTATCGTCGAGTCGGCGCTCGGCGGATTGCGCTACTGTCTCGCGAATTTCAACAAGACGATCAACCTGGCCACGACGGGCGCCGGGGGCATGGATACCGGGTCTCCTCCCGCCTCCGGTTTTGTCGCGCTCTATGCGATCTACAATCCCACTAATCAAACAGCGGCGCTGCTGGCGACGAATGCGACCAGTGCGGTAGCCCCGAGCGTGTATGGCGGGACGTTGCCAAGCGGTTACACAGCAAGCGGGCTTGTAGCCGTATGGCAGACGAACGCAAGTGGTCAGTTTGGCGTCGGCTACCAGCAAGACCGCGAATACTTCTTCACACCGGCGACGATCCTCAATACGAGCGTACAGACTGCGTCACTCACGGCACTCACGATTTCGGCGCTCATTCCGAAAAATGCGAAATCCGTACGTGGCGAAACAGTAGTAGCGACAAGTGTCGCTGCGGCTGCCGGCATGCAGTTAGCAGGCAATTCCACTGGTTATGGTCGCGAGGACAGCGGCATAACAACGAACGGGTCGCAATCCTTCAATTCGTGGTTTGCGGACATACCGTTGCGGGAGCAACAGAAACTCTATTACAACTTCAACGGGTCAACTGGAACGGTGACCTTTACTCTGCAACTCTGCGGTTACACGATCTGACGGAGGTGTCATGAGCACACTGTTTGTCCAATTTTCCGATCCAACGGACGAAACGATCATCGCGTATTTCGCGGGTCCGCAAGATCCCGATCAGTACCCAAACCAGGGAGCAGTCGATACAAGCGATCCCCGCTGGCTTGCGTACTATGATGCGCAACCGGTGTTCATCAGGCCGTATCTGCCAACGCCGGATTGATGACGTGATCAGGACGCGGTGCGTGAGGCGAGTGCGCGCGCGCCCCATGTCTTGATCATTCGCTTCCCTGGAATCTCAATCAGGCGGTATGTGACCGAAGACACGGCTATGGTCAGTAAGATGAAGCCCACAAGAAAGAACGCATTTCCATAGGGCATATCCGTTTTCATCGCAACCGACACGGTGTGGATCGCCAACTGCAACGGAAAGTGCACGAGGTAAATCGAATATGAAATCGCGCCGAGGAATACAAGCGGTGGAAGTCTCAGGACCCTTTTGACCATCGCACCGCGCTTTGCGCCGATGATAATCGACGGGAAGCAGGCTAGCGCGATAATCAAGTCGGAATAGCGCGTGAAGTGGCCGCGCGCGCAGTAGTACAGGAATCCCGACACGGCCGCGATTGCCAGCAGATCGCAGAATGCCTCTTTCAGCTTGGCGCGCTCTATCGGGCCGCGATCGAAGCGATGAAGCGCTACTCCCAACACGAAGCCGATGACCGTCCGGAAAACATCGTTGTCGATACCATAAAAGGTGTCGTTACTGATGAGCCCGTGCCGAAGCACTATCACCAGCGATACAGCAAATCCAGCAGCCAGCAAAGCGATCGCTATACGCCGGCGCGCGACGATGGCGGCGAGGAACAGGATGTTGACGATGAACTCGGTCGAAATCGACCAAGACGGGGCGTTATATGCCCAGCCACGCTCAAGCCCCGTGCGATTCAGCAGGAACAGATTGAGTGCGAAATCGCGCTTATCGTTGAAGGTATAGATGAACGGTTCGGAGTGCAGCCGGTGAACGAGCGCCCACTGCAGGACCGCGACAAGCAAGAGCATCGCGAAATGCAGCGGGTACATGCGGGCGACGCGGTCCCGTATGTTGCGCGCGAAGTTTTCGGAGCGCTCGGCCGTCCAGTAGGTGCGGGCCAGAACGAACCCGGATAGAACGAAGAAAAAATCGACCAGCAAGAGCCCGTGCCGATAAAATGGAACCATTACATAGGCAAGCGGCGATGCGTGAAAATGGTTCGTGTAATGCCAGCCGATAACACCGATTGCCGCAAGAGCCCGAAGGCTATCGAGCTCGTGCAGACGTCCTTGATTATCCATTTTCGCCCTCGGTTATTTTCTGGGCGGGATTGTAACGCATCGCGCCCACCGGCCGGACGAGCGCGCCAGGCCTAAAACAGCGCGTTCGTCTTGATCGTCAGCATCACCGCATGCGTGCCTGTCACGATGCCCGGGACCGGGTTCCATTTGGTCTTGTTTGCGTAATATCGGTAGGACAGGCCAACGTTTTTGTACGAGACGTTGGCGCCCACAACGTACTTGATCATGATTTCCGGCTTCGGCCCGAGCGTTGACGGTGGGCCGCCAAGGTTATAGATCGTCTCGTTCCACGTCGTGCGGTAGATGAACGGCCCGGCCTCAACGCCGAACCGAACGTTATGCCAGATGTAGTGAGGCTCCAACGTCAGCGCGACGCCGTATGTGTGGCCATTCCCCTCGAATCGCGTCAGCGGGACGTTGCGGTACTGAGGCCTCACCCGATGCACGCCGACGTCATATTGATCGTCACCGACCGCCATAGTAGACGCGCTCACGTGTCCGAGATCGACGAAATCCGCATGCCAGGATAACCAGTCTGTCACGTCACCAGTGACACCAATCATCCATGCCGGCGTGGTGAGATTTTCCTTATGCGCGAGGCCGTATTGGACCCAAAGATTGTCGCCGCCGTCGCGCGAGACTTGCACGCCGGCACCGGCCTCGAGCTGGAAGAAGGATTCGGCTCGCGCCTGCGTCGCCGCGGCGCAGCCGAGTGTCATCGCTACGGTTGCTGCTCTCCATCGGGCGCCTGGGAATCGGACGAGGCGTCTAAGTCGATCACCGCGCCCACTTCGCGCATCGCCTCGAGCACGCGATCGATCTCGGCTTGCGGGAGAGTGACGAGGGCTGCGGCCATGAAGAGATTCGCTGGTGGGATGCCCTGGGGCTTGTTCTCGTCCGCATAGTCCCGCCAGCGGCGCGCACTCTTGAGTCCGAGAATCCTGGCCATCTGCGTGCCGGAAAAGCGAAGCCGCTCTTTCCACTGCTTCATTTGAGCGACGGAGGGCGAGCGAAAGAGCATGGTGAGTTGATCCAGGATGCGCAAGCGCGCGAAAGCAGCGTTTCATGATGGTTTCCTTTCGGATGGCGGCCGCGCGAATGCGCTTCCTATGCCGCCAAAGATAGGCGGAATCCGCCTATGTGTCAAGCATTCGACAACCAGCCGCCCGTGAGGCGGCTTTTTCATTTCCGGGGATTGAATGGACTACACCGCCGTCGTCGAGGTTGGTTGTGCAGGGTTTGCCGCTGTCAGCGGTGTTTTTGGCTGGTTATGGCAGCGTTCGGAGGGGCAGCGCGACAAGACCATCAAAGAGCAGGGCGACGCGATCAAAGCACTTGCGGATGCGCTCGCAGCTCACAAGCTTTATGTCGCGGAGCACTACGTTACCCAGACCGAACTGACCAAGGCTGTCGGCAGCCTCGAACGCTCAATCGAGCGGCTTATCGAGGCCGTGAATCAGAACTCGAAAGAAACGCGCGAAGGATTTGCCGAGATTCATCGGCGCATCGATACGAAGGCCGACAAGTGATCCTCACGCCACAGATCATCGCCGCCGGTACCGGCGCGGCGCCATCGCGCGCGGCGATATTCGCACCTTTCATGCGAGTGGCGTGTGAGCACTACGGGATCAGCGAGCCGCTCGACATAGCCGCGTTCTTGGCGCAGACGGGCCACGAGTCTGGGCACCTCGTTTTCACGAAGGAGATATGGGGCCCAACGGTCGCGCAACGGGCATATGAGCCGCCGTCGGCCAAGGCCACCGAGCTCGGCAATACGCAGCCAGGTGACGGTCGCCGTTTTTGTGGCCGCGGGCTCATCCAGATCACGGGCCGCGCGAACTATGCGCTTGCCGCCAGCGAGCTCGACCTCGACCTGCTGAACCATCCGGAGCTGCTCGAGCAGCCGGAGCATGCCGCGATGAGCGCAGCTTGGTTCTGGTGGAGCAAGAATCTCACGCCGTTGGCGCTGGCCGGAAATTTCGTCGCGCTGACACGGCGCATCAACGGCGGCACAAACGGGCTCGTCGATCGGCAGGCGCTGTACTCGGCCGCCAAGAAAGCAATGGGGATCACTCAATGAGCAAAGCAAAGATCGTCCGCGATAGCGATGGGCTGTTCTGGGGGATTCGGTTCGATTGCCCTGGGTGCCGAGCAGCCCATGGATTCCGCGAGCCACACATTCTTCCGATCTCAAACTGGCGGCCGCCGGGAGAAACGGCGGAGTCGCGCGGGGTCGCCAATATGGATCACTGGACCTTCAACGGAGATTTCGAAAAGCCGGTATTCGGTCCGAGCGTGCTACGTCGCTATCAAATCGAGGACGAGCCGCAGTACGTCTGCCACTCCTTCGTCGGCTGCAACGGCGCGGCTCCCGGGCAAATGATCTTCCTTGGCGACAGCACGCACGCGCTCGTAGGACAAACCGTCGATCTGCCCGACGTCGACTGATCCCGAACCCTCTCACTTCGAGCCGCCTCCGGGCGGCTTTTTTTCGTTTACGGCCATGACCGACGTTACCCAAATCCACGAAGAAAAAGAGACGCTCGTCATCGACGTGCTGCTTCCTGGCCACGCGCCTCGCAAAGAGACTGCTCTGTTCGAGCGCACCCGCAAGCTACTGATCGAGCGCGAGGGCGGCCGCTGCTTCATTTCCGGCATGACAGCCGAGGAGCTCGGTGCGCCGCTCGAGGCGCACCACCATCCGATCGAGCGATGCTTCGCCGACGTAATCGATTGGAGCGTCTTCGCGGCCGATTGCGAAGCAGGGCACTGGGGTCCACACGCGCAGGCTTTTGACTGGGAGAAGTTTTTCGCCGGCGCGAGGGCCGTGACGATCCCCGGGGAGACACCGCTTCACCCCAATTACACCTACCTCGTGCCGGTTGATCCGTATCTGTTCGTCGACGACATGACCGTGAATGGACTGCTGCTCGGCAAGCAGTTCCACACCGTCAAAGACGCCGGCATTCACACCATTCCGTTCCCGATCTGGATCGTCCAGAAGTATGCGCGCGAGGGCTATCAATTCACCCCCACCGAAGTCATCCATCACGACCAGGAGCACCTATGAACCAAACCTCTGCCGTAGTGACCGGCGGTGTCGCGCTTTCAACGGCCACTGTCATGCCCGCTGTCGAGTGGGCGTTCGGTCTTATGACCAAGACGCCGGTACCGCCCAGCGTATCCGCCCTCGTGGCCGGCCTCATCGTGGCCGGGGTGCATGCCATCGGCAACTACCTCGCGACGCGCGCGGCCGCGAAGTCGTCGGGGGCCGCGCCGGCAGCGCAATGATCCGCGCCGCTTTCGCAGTGCTGGTTGCCGCGGCGCTCGCCGGCTGCGCCGGTACCGCCTCATATTCGGTGCGGCCGTTCTACGAGCCCACCACGAAGCAGCTCGTCTGCTGCGAGGCGATCGCGGTCAACAGCAAGGACATATCGTCCCTGTCGTTTGATCTCTCAATGCAGCCCGGCGGCTCGGTCGCCGTCCATTTCACCGAATCCGGCGTAGGCGCCACGGCGCCCATCACCGCACAAGGCGAAGTCACCACAGCGGTGGCCGGTGCCGTCTCCAATGCCGCTGCGGCGGCTATCAAGCTCACCAAGTAAGGAACCCATCATGAAGAAGATGCTGCTTCTCGCGGCAGGCCTCGTCGCGTCTGTCGCAATGCTCGCCGGATGCAATGGCTCTGCCCCGGCGCTTACGTTTGCCCAGCAAGTATCGATCGCCTGTGGCGCGGCCAATGGCGAAATCGCAATCCTGAAGGCAGACGGCGTCTTCACTGGTGGCGCGGCTGACACACTCTCGAAGACGATTGAACCGAAGGTCAAGCAGGTCTGTGTGGCGGGCGCGACCGTCCAGAAACCGGACCTCCAATCGGTCGTCAATGCAACCTTGCCGCTCATCAAGTCGATTGTGGATTCGTCGTCGCTCGCGCCGGAAAAGATGAAGGCCGCCGATGCCGCAATCGATACGGCCGTGCTGGCGTTCAACATTGCGATCAGCCTTGCGCCCGCCGCGGTGCCAACATCGGCAGCTTCCGCTCCGGCTGCCGCGTCGACACCGCTTGCTGGCGAGCCGCTGAAATGAGGTTCGTTGATCTTGAGCCGCAGTTCGTGCGGTTCTTGCCCGAACTGGTGACGGACCGCATGCACAAGCGCGAGGCCGTCGCGACGCTGGCAGAGGCGCAGGGAATTCGCTTCTGGTGTCCAACTGATCGCAGCTACATGATCTGCGTTCCGTTTCGTGATCGCGGCGCGCCGGCTGATGAGAACGGCGGCATTCAGTGGGGCGTGAGCGGGACGGATTTCAGCAATCTCACGCTGACGCCATCGGTCAATACGCGCCCGTGGCACGGCTTCATCACCAATGGTGAGGTGACGACATGCTGAAGCCTATTCGCGTCGCGCTGAGCGGATCCGGCTTTCGTCTCGGCGCGCATGTCGGAGCCCTCCAGGCGATCGCCGATGCCGGATATGACGTCGTCGAGCTCGCCGGCACATCGGGCGGCTCGATCGTGGCCAGTCTGTATGCTGCTGGCATGACCCTCGCCAAAATGCGCCAGATGCTGATGGAAATCGACTGGTCGCCGATGATGAGTTTCTCGCCGTGGGCGCTGCTGAGGAGCCAGGCGCTTTGCTCCGGCTCGGCGCTGTTGGGTTTCCTTCAGCAGCACACGGTCGGAAAGAGCTTCGCAGATCTGTCGATCGATCTAAAGGTCATCGCCTCCGACCTGCTGACGGAACGAGAATTCGAGTTCGGCCGAGCATCGACGCCGTCGGCGCCGATTGCGCTCGCGGCGCGCGCATCGGCATCCATCCCAGTCGTATTCACGCCGGTTTCGTTCGGGAACGCGCTCCTGGTCGACGGCGGCTGCACCGACAATCTCCCGGCGAGCAACCTGACCGTCGACGACGTGCCGCGGCTCGGGATCTACCTTGAATCAGCCGACACGCCGCTATTGCCGGGTGCATATGGGCTGCGCACGCTCGCTCCTCGGATGATCGATTTGCTACTGGCCTCGAATGAGGCATCGCATATCGCGCTCGATGCGCACGCCGGCGCGACAATCGTCACTGTGCCGACCGGGTATGCGAGTTCACTGGATCGGAACATGGCGGCGTCGACGCGGCAGCGGCTATACGACGATGGGTACCGGATGACGATGGAGGCGATGACTGCGCTCAAGCTCGGTCTCGAGCCGGTGGCGTGATGACTCGCAAGAGACGCGCCGCCTCCGGCGTAAGGGCGATGCTCAAGAAACCATCCGCACCGGCGTTAGCAGGCGGCGGTGGGGGAAACTCGGCCAATAGCGCTCCAAGCATCGCCTCGCGCGTCTCCTTGTCGATTGGAATATCAGAGAATCTCGATATGACGCCATACACATTATCGAATATCTCTTGATACTCACGCGCAAATTGGCGTCTGTACTCTCGGCGGCCTCGGGTGTTCAGATGGTTCGCGCTCGCCACCTTCTCGAAAATTTTTCGGACTTCGCGTTTCATCTTCACTTCACCTTTTTGTCTCTACGGCATCGCGCACGTGATTCACGCTCGGTGCGGTGTCGTCGGGCTGGGCGGTGGTTTCAGCGCCCATTGGGCCGCGCCATTCGTGGTCAAGTACACGTACGACGCCGCCCGGCGGCAATGGGTTGATCTGTTTGGCTTTGTACCGTCCGCGATTCTGGACCGCATCAAACTCGACGTGCGTAATGACGCTCGGGTATCCGTCGATTAAGACCGGATCACCCTTCTTCGCCAAGGTCATGATATCGACGTAGGCGTCGCGCCCAAGAACTTCAAGCCAACCCTCCATCATCCCTCCCTGGCCGCCATCGGCGGCGACTCTACTTCCCTCATCCTCTCAATCAACCGCCCCCGATAGTCATGGTCCTGTTCGTTTCTCGCCCGTATCAGATCCACGAAAGGGAATGAGCCGATGGCGTCCAGGTCTTCGCCATCCATGAACGTGACCGAGTGGCGAGGATCGCCGTATTGAGATGCACCGCCAAGGTAGAAATTCATGGCGTAGTCGATCGCATCCCTAGCCGAATCGAGAAAGGCATTGCGCGTCACGACGCCATCTCTGTAGAACCGCGGCGCGAATTCAAACACTTGCCACTCGCCGTTATCGTTCTCGGACGCGCAAAGGCAATGCTTCGCCATGAAGTCGAGACGTTCCGTGTCTGTCGTCATATTCACTCACTCCCTCCCATACGGGCGCGTCAATCCCGATACTCAATCTCGAAATCCTCGATGTCGATCGAGTCCCCGCATTCCCGCTCCTCAATGCCGGCATCTGGATATTGACGGCCCAGGAACAGGCTCCGATTGCAGTCGCACGCGTAGTTGCCATCAAAGAACATAAAGTCCGCACTGTCGACTGGGTAGCCGTAACCGAAGTCATACTCAAATGGGTAGCGCTTACCGTCCAACACAAGCGTCATCTTCGCGATGGTGCGCTTGAGCGCGAGCGGCCCATCCACTTCGTTGAAGCAGACGATTTGGCCGGCTGCCTTGGCGAATAGTGATACCTCAGCCTTGAAGACTGCGCGTTCCTCCGGCGTGGCGAACCAGTAGCCCCGCTCGGGGCCGAACTTCGCCGTTGCTAAGCCGTCGTTCTCGATGCCACCCCAAAAGAAAAGGTGGTACTCGCCAGATTTCACTTCTTCCATTCCTTCCTCCCTGGGTGCCACTCGCGGCGCGTCACACCACCGCCAGCTCGAGATGCTTCCCGAGCGCCTCAAGCGCTGCTGCGATCGTGTCGATTTTGGTCGCATGCCCGATGTCGACGATACGGTTCACATCCTGAGGGCGCGTATGCAATCGACGGGCGAGCTCGGCCGGCGTGACCTTCTGAACGAGCATTTCGTTCAACAGCAGCACTTTCGCCGAGGCGCTGGCCGGCAGCGCGACCAATTCCTCTCCCTTCTTCGCCTTCGACGGCGCCGGAACAGGGCGCCGATCTTCGAAGTAGAAGTCCATCGCCGTCAATAGCGCATCGGCGGCCATGGCGCGCGCTTCCTCCATCGTGGCCCCGCTCGTAAGAGCTTCGGGGACATCCCGAAACGACACGCAGAAACCGTCGCCGTCTGGTTCAAAAAGGGCTGGATACCTCAACATATTGCACTCCATTGCATGCGAGAAACGGTGCGGAGAAAGCCCCGTTCGGGGCTCCCTCTCATTTGAGACCGAGTTGCTTCAAGATTCGCTGCCTGAGACCTTCGCCGATTTCATGGCTCGGGTGCCGTGGCAGGGTGGTTTGCTTGCCGTTCAGCCTGACTTTCGTGTGATTCGTTCCTTCCTCGAAAGTCGCGCCGCGCGCCGCCAGCCACCGTTTGAACTCACTCTGCTTCACCGCCCCTCCGTGTTGTTGAACATGGAGGCAGTATAAACAAAAATGCTCAGTCGTGCAAACATTTTTGTTTATTCCATTTCGTCGTCGAAGGAGTCCTCAAGCCCTCGATGAGCGCATTCTCGCGCCGGCGCTGCGTCGTCATCCGTCCCGATCGCCCGCACCCAAAAGACGCAGCCGTGCGCACCGTCGGCCTGGATCTGCGGCCGCTCGCCGCGCACGCATTGAACGTGAGGGGTTCCCGGCAGGTCTCCGCCCCAATGCTCGCATGCGCGACATGGGCGCCGAGTGCCGTAAGGATTGTTGAGGTTTTGGGACATGGCGTGATACTGTATATGCAAACAGTATAGACGCCAGGATGAGCGGAATTCGCTTTTCGCGAATAACCCAACCGCGTTTGAATAACCCAAAATGACAAAGGCTCTCCTCGGAGAGCCTTATGTGACGCTGGCGGAGAGAGGGGGATTCGAACCCCCGATAGGCTGTTAACCTATACACGCTTTCCAGGCGTGCGACTTAAACCGCTCATCCATCTCTCCGGGAGCCGAGGATTATAGCAGAGTTCGTGCGTCGCTCCGCCACCCACCCGTACGCCAAGCGAGCGCTACGAACTCACCCGCCGCCGTGCCACAAGATTCCTTTCATCGAAGCCAACAACACACGCCAGTGATCGACCTGCCGGCGTTGAAACAGCATCAACTCGAACCCGTGCCGAGCCACATGCTCCCGAGGGATCGTATCCCACCCACGATGCTCGACCGTCACACGAGTTTCATCGCCAACCGCTTCGAAACGCACATCGAGATACGTAGCCTGATCAGCGGCAAACGTCGCCTGCCGCCAGGTCAACGCGAGCCGATGCCCTGGCTCCCAAACATCGATGCGGCCCACTTCGAACTCCGTGCCATCCTCGAACGTCGCCACGAGCCGCCCGCCCTCTCCCGGTTCGAACGCTAACCGTCCATCGCCGCGCGGCGTGAGCGCGAACAGCGGATCGGCCACCCACCATCGCCCGATCTCCTGCGTGAAAGCCTCGAACGCCCGAAGTGGCGATACCCCGACCCGAAGCGAGACGATGACCGAAGCTGTCATCGATTCCCCTTTTCGACATGTGCCTTGAACGCGGACAATTGCGCCGCCCACATCGCTTCCGTACCGGCAACCCAGCGTTTCAATTCCGTCATGGCGCCGTCCTTCAACGAATACACGCGCACGCGCGCATCGAATTGCGGATGCATTTCATCGACCAGTCCGGACGCCTTCAAGAGCCGTAAATGCCGGCTCAACGCAGGCGGCGATAGCGAGAGCGCGCTCGCCAATTCGCCCGCGCTGCGCGGCCGCTCGCCGAGCAACTCGATGGCGCGGCGCCGGTTCGGATCGGCAAGCGCCGCAAAGATTCTGTCGACAGCGGCTGTCAATCGAGCCGAGTCCGCGTAGTGAACCCGCTCGCCTTGTCCCACTCTTCAGGCGTCATCTTTTGGACGGTGACGCCGAAGGACCAGATGTGGCCCTCGAGATCCTTCGCGCGATATGCCCGATCGCCGTAAAACTGCGTCTCCGGCTCCATCAGAATCGCCGCGCCGGCCGCACGTGCACGGGCGCAATGCGCGTCGACATCTTCGCCCTGCGCGAGTTGGACATGAACGGATTGGGTGTTCTTGCCACCGATCGAGCGCGGGCTCTTGTGCTCCTCGCTCCATTCGCTCCCTATCATCAGGACCGAATCGCCATACGACATTTCAGCGTGCGCCAGATTGCCGTCGCCATCGAGGATGACGAACAACGGCTCAAACCCGAATGCCGTCTCGAGCCAGCGATAAGCCGCCTTCGGATCCTGATAAGACAGTGCACTCGACAGCCCCTTCGGCCGATAAAGATCACTCATGTCAGTCCTCCTTTCCTCGTCGTCCGGATGCCACTTGCAAATACTGGCAATATTTAACCAAAAACGCAAGTAAACGTCGCATAAGCGCGACGACATAAAGGCCGTGCCGCCCTTCACTACGCTCAACGCGCTATGGCCGTCGAATGTAATCGACGAGCGCCAGGGTATGGGCGTCGGGTTTTCGGTCCAAAAGACTGACGCCGATCGTCGCGATAAACCCCGCCGGCACGCCGAACACGCCCGAGCTGATCGGCTGGATGCCGAACCAACGCGCCCCGGCCACGCCCGTCAGTTGGGCAAAATAGGGATGCGTCGACACGATGTAGTAAATGCAAACCGCAAGCCCCGCCATGATCCCGGCCACCGCGCCGCGTTTCGTCGCGCGCTTCCAGAAAACGCCGAGCACGAGTACGGGAAAGAAGCTCGACGCTGCGAGCGAAAACGCCGCCCCCACCAGAAAGAGGATGTTGCCCGTATTGAGCGACGCGACATACGACGCCAACAGCGCCACGCCCAGCAACAGAATTTTCGAAAGCGTCACACGCCGCTGCGTCGTCGCCGCCGGGTCGATCATGTAGTAGTAAAAATCGTGCGAGAGCGCATTCGCGATCGTCAGCAGCAGTCCGTCGGCCGTCGAAAGCGCCGCGGCCAGCGCGCCCGCCGCAACGAGGCCCGAAATCACATACGGCAAACCGGCAATTTCCGGGGCCGCCAGCACGACCATGTCCGGCTGCATGCGCACTTCGGACCAGCGCACAATGCCATCGCCATTCGTATCGGCAATGTTGATCATCGTCGGATCGACGCGATGCCATTGCACGACCCATGACGGCAGATCGGCAAATAACCGTCCAACCAGGTGAGTCATCACCTCGTGTTTGATCAGAACGGACAGCACCGGCACGCTCACATAAAAAAGCGCGATAAAAAAAAGCGTCCACCCGACAGAGCGGCGCGCCGACGCGACGGAGGTCGTGGTGTTGTAGCGAACCAGGATATGCGGCAGGCTCGCCGTGCCCAGCGAAAGACACAGTAGCAGCGAGAGGAAATTGCGCTGGTGGATGCGGCGCTCGTTTTCATTGGCGGCGGAAAACGGCTCCTGCATCGGCACCGGATCCGTTGCGCGCGCAAGCAAGTCGTTTCGTGCCCGGGTCCACATTGCGCGTGCCGCGGCCGGGTCGCGCGGAAAGGCGCCTAATGCCGCCTCGAGTTCGTGAATCTCGCGCAGTGGGCCGTTGCGCCGGCGCAGCGCGTCGAGTTCGCGCGCCAAGTTCGCCTTCCCGTCGAGATATGAGCCCGGTAAGGCGGCAATCTGCGCATCGATCTGCGCGGCGCGCTCTCGATACCACGCGCGAACGCTGCGTTCTTCGCGCGCGTCGCGCGCCTGCTGCTCGAGCGTCTGAATACGCTCCATCAGACGACCGTAGGTCAATTGCGGCACCGGCCCCAGTCCGTCCTTGAGCGCGATCATCGAGACGGGCACGAGCATCGCGCTGATCAGAATGACGTACTGTGCGACCTGAGTCCACGTGACGGCCCGCATGCCGCCGAGAAACGAGCACACGAGTATGCCGGCCAGTCCGCACGCGATGCCGATCGCAAAATCGACCCCGATGAAGCGCATGGCAATCAGCCCCACGCCTTGAATCTGGGCGACGAGGTAGACGAACGAGCAAAGAATCGCGGAGCCCGCTGCAAGCCCGCGCACGAGGTTGCTCGAATACCGCGTGCCGAGAAAATCGGGAATCGTGTAGCGCGCGAGCTTGCGCACGTAAGGCGCCAGCAGAAACGCCACGAGGCAAAACCCGCCGGTCCATCCCATCAGGTAGGCAAGACTGTCGTAGCCGGTCGCGTAAAGCGAGCCGGCCAGACCGATGAAGGATGCGGCCGAGAGCCAGTCGGCAGCCGTCGCCATGCCGTTGAAGAAGGCCGGCACACGGCGCCCGGCCACGTAGTACTCGACGACATCGGACGTGCGGCAAAGCAAGCCGATCACGGCATAGACGGCGATCGGCAGAAACAGAAACACGTAGCCCACCCATGGGCCCGCGCCTAGCGCACGCTCGATGCGCCACATCAAGTAGATGAAGACGAAGAAGCCGACCGTGTAAAACGCGTATGCCTTGCTCAGGCGACCGACGAGCTTCATGGCGTGCGGTCTCGCGCATCGTCGAGGGTCTCGGCCTCGATCGCTCGTCGCATCGTACGGTCGGCCATGCCCATCGCCACGATATAGACGACGATCAACGCCAGATAGATCACGATCGCGCCTTGCGCACCCAGATAGAAAGGCAGGCTGAAGCCGGCGAAGCGCAAACCCGCCAGCTCGCGCGCAAAAAGCGGTACGACGAACGATACGCTAAAGCCCATCGCCATCAGCACGGCGATGAGCGCGAGATTGAAGCGCCAATAGCGCCGATGCGCGCGTGCAAGCGCGCTCGACATCGATCGAGGCTCGACTGGCTCGGAAACAGCCGTTTCGGGAAGACGTGGCGCAACCATGCGCCTATGTATCAAAAAGGCGCGGCACGGGCAATCGGGATTGTCCGTGCCGCGCCCGGCATCTGCGTCAAACTGCCGCGGACCGCGGCACGATGACCACCTTCAACGCACCTCGGCGAGCTGTTCGAGAATGGCGGGGTTTTCGAGCGTGGAGACGTCCTGCGTGATCGCCTCGCCCTTGGCCAGCGAGCGCAGCAAGCGCCGCATGATCTTGCCCGAGCGCGTCTTCGGCAGGTTCTCCCCGAAACGGATCTCCTTGGGCTTGGCGATCGGGCCGATCTCCTTGCCCACCCACGCGCGCAGCTCGTTGGCCAGCTTCAAGGCCTCCTCGCCTTCAGGGCGCGTGCGCTTGAGCACCACGAACGCCACCACCGCTTCGCCCGTCGTGTCGTCCGGACGCCCCACCACCGCCGCTTCCGCCACCTGCGGATTGGCCACCAGCGCCGATTCGATCTCCATCGTCCCCAGCCGGTGCCCCGACACGTTCAGCACGTCGTCGATGCGGCCCATGATCGTGAAGTAGCCCGTCGCCTTGTCGCGCACCGACCCGTCGCCCGCCAGATACAGCCGCCCGCCCAGCTCCTCCGGAAAGTAGCTCTTCTTGTAGCGCTCCGGATCGCCCCAGATCGTGCGGATCATCGCCGGCCACGGCCGCTTGACCACCAGGATGCCGCCCTGCCCGTTCGGCACGTCCTGCCCCGTCTCGTCGACGATCGCCGCCATGATCCCCGGCAGCGGCAGCGTGCACGAGCCCGGCACCAGCGGCGTGGCGCCCGGCAGCGGCGTGATCATGTGCCCGCCCGTCTCCGTTTGCCACCACGTATCGACGATCGGACAGCGCGCAGCGCCCACGTTCTCGTAGTACCAGACCCACGCCTCGGGGTTGATCGGCTCTCCCACCGTGCCGATCACGCGCAGCGACGACAAGTCGTAGCGCTTCGGATGCACCGCCGCGTTGGCTTCGGCCAGCTTGATCAGCGAGCGGATCGCCGTGGGCGCCGTGTAGAAAATGCTGACCTTGTGCCGCGCGATCATGTCCCAGAACCGCCCGCCGTCCGGGTACGTCGGGATGCCTTCGAACATCACCTGCGTCGCGCCGCACGCCAGCGGCCCGTAGGCGATGTACGTGTGCCCCGTCACCCAGCCGATATCGGCCGTGCACCAGAACACGTCCTGCGGCTTCAGATCGAACGTCCACTTCATCGTCTGCGCGGCCCACAGCAAGTAGCCCCGGTGCTGTGCTGCACGCCCTTGGGCTTGCCCGTCGAGCCCGACGTGTACAGCACGAACAGCGGATGCTCCGCGCTCACCCACTCGGGCTCGCACGTGGGCGCCTCGCCCTGCGTGATCTCGTGCAGCCACAGATCGCGACCGGCCTGCCACTGCACCGCGCCGCCCGTGCGCCGGTACACGATCACGCTTTTCACCGCCTCGCATCCGCCCATCGCCAGCGCCTCGTCCGCGATGTTTTTCAGCGGCAGCGCCTTGCCCCCGCGCATCTGCTCGTCGGCCGTGATCAGCGCCACCGCGCCCACATCGACGAGCCGCTCGTTGAGCGACTTCGACGAGAACCCGCCGAACACCACCGAGTGCGTCGCACCGATGCGCGCGCACGCCTGCATCGCCACCACGCCTTCGACCGACATCGGCATGTAGATCACGACGCGATCGCCCTTTTCGATGCCGCGCGCCTTCAATGCGTTGGCCAACTGGCACACGCGCTGCAGCAGCTCCCGGTAGGTCACGTTCGTCACCGTACCGTCGTCGGCTTCGAACACGATCGCCGTTTTCTCCGCGTTGCCGAGCTCGATTTGCCGATCCAGGCAGTTGTACGACGCATTCAGCTCACCGTCTTCGTACCAGGTGTAAAACGGCGCATTCGATTCGTCGAGCACCTTCGTGAACGGCTTGTGCCACGACAACGTCTCGCGAGCGAGCTTCGCCCAGAATCCTTCGTAGTCGTGCTCCGCGTGCTCCATCAGCGCGCGGTACGCGTCCATTCCGGACACCGTCGCATTCGCCACCAATTCGGGGGGCGGCGCAAAGACGCGACTTTCATGAAGGACCGATTCAATCGCAGACATCGACAACTCCTAATCGACAAAATGAAATTTCCTATCCGCCGCCGGGGCGCCCGTCGTTCGAGCATTCGGTCGGGCAGCTTGCAAGCTGGCGCCGATGGATGCGGCACTGCAACATGAAGCGCATCCATCCCGGGTATCGCGTAACAATCCCGAGAATATTCCCTGCACCCGCCCGGCCGCAACTCGCGTGATACCTACCGGTCGCTCCGTCCTATACGCCGCGCTGGCGATCGAATACTGCCGGCGAGCAGATCCATGCGCACATCGCGCTTGCTTTACCGTGGCCCGGTCGCGCCCATACAATGCCAGCCTGACCCATGCCCCGAACCCCATGAATCGATACGCCTGGTTTCTCATTGCCGCCATGCTGCTCGTCGGCAGCAATGTCGGGATCGGCAAGTCGATCGTCGCTTTCGTCCCCGTCCCGCTTTTCGCCACGCTGCGTTTCGTCATCGCGCTCGCCGTACTTTGGCCGCTTTTGCGTGTGAGCAAAATGAAACGCGTCAAGCGCGACGAATGGTTCAATCTCTTCCTTCAAGCTCTTTTCGGTACGTTCGGCTTCACGCTGCTGATGCTGAGCGGAGTCGCGCGTACCAGCGCGGTGGCGGCCGGAGTCATCACCAGTACGATCCCTGCCGTGGTCGCCCTGTTCGCATGGCTTTTTCTGGGTGAAAGACCTACGGGCCGGGCCATCGTCTCGATCGCATTCGCCGTCGCCGGCATCGTCGTCATCAACCTCTCGCAAGTTGGCGCACACGCACCCGCGCGGCCCGTTGCGGCATCGCTGGCCGGCAACCTGATGGTGCTCGGCGCCGTTTGCTGCGAATCGCTGTACGTGATCTTGTCGCGCCGCCTCACGCAGACGTTGGCACCGATCGATATCTGCGCTTACACACACCTGTTCGGTTTCCTGCTCATGTTGCCGCTCGGCGCCAATACGCTCGCGCACTTCGATTACACGAGCGTGCCCAGCCACACCTGGGTACTCGTCGTCTGGTATGGGCTGTCCGCCAGCATCTTCTCGTTCTGGCTCTGGATGAAAGGCATCCGCCACGTTCACGGCAGCCTTGCGGGCGTCTTCAGCGCCGTACTGCCCATCGCGGCTGCCGCGTACGGCATCGTGTTTCTGGACGAACGCCCGACATTCGCGCACGGCATTGCTCTCGCGTGCGTCATCGCCGGCATTGCGCTGGCGAGCGTCGGCACGAAACGCACGCCGCCCGTCGCCTCCTGATCTGGCGTCGGCTCCGGCGGGCCGGGCGGGTGCCCGGCTCCGAGACGAACGGCCAATGCGCAGCGCGGTACAATAGCGCGATTTTTCGCGTTTTCCCGGCGGCCGGCGCGCCGCCTCGCCCCCACTGCATCCAAGCCATGACAGTCATCAAACAGGAAGACCTGATCCAGAGCATCGCCGATGCGCTGCAATACATCAGCTACTACCATCCGCTCGACTACATCCAGGCACTCGGTCGCGCGTATGAACTCGAAGCCAGCCCGGCGGCGAAAGACGCCATCGCGCAAATCCTGACCAACAGCCGCATGTGCGCGGAAGGCCGCCGGCCGATCTGCCAGGACACCGGCATCGTCACCGTCTTCGTGAAGGTCGGCATGGATGTGCGTTGGGGCAGCGAGAGCGGCCCGGCAACGATGGGTGTGACGGACATGATCAACGAAGGCGTGCGCCGCGGATATTTGAATCCCGACAATGTGCTGCGCGCCTCGATCGTCAATCCGCCGGAAGGCGCGCGCAAGAATACGAAGGACAACACGCCGGCCGTGATCCATTACGAGATCGTGCCCGGCAACACTGTCGATGTGCAGGTCGCGGCCAAAGGCGGCGGCTCGGAGAACAAATCGAAGTTCGCGATGCTCAATCCGTCCGATTCGATCGTCGACTGGGTGCTGAAGACGGTGCCGACGATGGGTGCCGGCTGGTGCCCCCCCGGCATGCTCGGGATCGGCATCGGCGGCACGGCCGAGAAAGCGATGGTAATGGCGAAGGAATCGCTGATGGATCCCATCGACATTCAGGAAATCATTGCGCGCGGCCCGCGTGACTGGATCGAAGAGCTACGCATCGAGCTGCACGAAAAGGTCAATGCCCTCGGCATCGGCGCGCAAGGCCTCGGCGGCCTTGCGACCGTGCTCGACGTCAAAATCATGGCCGCGCCAACGCATGCCGCCTCCAAGCCCATCGCCATCATCCCGAACTGCGCGGCCACCCGTCATGCGCACTTCACGCTCGATGGATCCGGCGCCGCGAAGCTCGAGGCGCCCCCGCTCGACGCCTGGCCGAAGGTTCAATGGGTGGCCGACACCGAGACGAGCAAACGCATCGACCTCAATACGCTCACGGCAGAAGAAGTCGCCAGCTGGAAGCCGGGGCAAACGCTGCTGCTGTCGGGCAAGATGCTCACCGGTCGCGATGCGGCGCACAAGCGCATTGCGGACATGCTGGCGAAAGGCGAAAAACTGCCGGTCGACTTCACGAATCGCGTGATCTACTACGTCGGGCCCGTCGATCCCGTCCGCGACGAAGTGGTCGGCCCGGCCGGCCCGACCACGGCCACGCGCATGGATAAGTTCACCGAGACGATGCTGTCGCAAACGGGTCTCATCTCGATGATCGGCAAGGCCGAGCGCGGCCCGGTCGCGATCGAGGCGATCAAGAAGCACAAGGCGGCTTATCTGATGGCAGTCGGCGGGGCGGCCTATCTGGTGTCGAAGGCCATTCGCGGCGCGAAGGTGCTGGCGTTCGAAGACCTCGGCATGGAAGCCATCTACGAATTCGATGTGACGGACATGCCGGTGACGGTGGCGGTCGACTCCACGGGTACCTCGGTGCATGAAACCGGCCCGAAGGAGTGGCGAGCCAAGATCGGTAAGCTGCCCGTGGTGCCGGCTTAAGGCGACGACCTGGCCGCGGCGTCTCGCGTGCGAAAGCCGGGCCGTCGCGCCCGGCTTTTTCACGGCGGCACGCCGAACATCGTCCGATCGGCCAACGCTCGCGCACGCGGCTTGGCATTTCGGACAGCAGCGTTTATCGTTCGCAAACAGATGCCTCACGACAAAGGAAGATCATGCAAGGCGACAAGCAAGTCCTCGACTATTTGAACCGCCAACTGACCAACGAGCTGACGGCAATCAATCAATATTTCCTGCACGCCCGCATGTACAAGCACTGGGGGCTCGAAAAGCTGGGCAAGCACGAATACGATGAATCCATCGGCGAGATGAAGCACGCCGACATGCTCATCGAACGCATCTTCATGCTCGACGGATTACCGAACCTGCAGGATCTGCACAAGCTGCTCATCGGCGAGGAAACGCGCGAGATTCTCGAGTGCGATCTGAAGCTCGAGCAAGGGTCGCAGGCGACTTGCAAGGAAGCCATCGCCTACTGCGAATCGGTTCGCGACTACGTCTCGCGCTCCATCTTCGAAAAAATCCTCGACGATACGGAAGAACATATCGATTGGCTCGAGACGCAACTCGATCTCATCGATAAACTCGGCATTCAGAATTATCAACAGTCGGCAATGGGTTCGATCGAATCCTGATCGAGCAGTAGCCGGACTACGCGATCGTCACTTCGTCACTTCGTCACCTCTCATGACGACAACCCCAACTTCGTTCGAAAGCGGCCCGGCGGGCACCGTTCCCGATCTGGCCGCCGCACCCGTCGGAATCTTCGATTCCGGCCTCGGCGGTCTTTCCGTGCTGCGGGCCGTTCGTACCGTGCTACCCGGCGAGTCCCTCCTCTACGTGGCCGACTCCCGTCACGCCCCCTATGGAGAGCGCGACCACGCCTATATCGTCGAGCGCACGCTCGCCATGGGGGACTGGATCGTTTCGCAAGGTACGAAAGCGCTCGTTGTCGCTTGCAACACGGCGACGGCCGAGTCGATCGCCGCGCTGCGCGAGCGGCTGCCCATTCCCGTCGTAGGCGTCGAGCCCGGCATCAAACCGGCGGCCGCGCAGTCGAAGACGCGCGTGGCCGGGGTCCTGGCCACGTACGTCACGCTGAAAAGCGAGCGATTTCGCCAACTGGTGGAGCGCCACGCGGCCGATTGCCGCTTCATCTGCCAACCGGGCCACGGCCTCGTGGAGGCGATCGAACGCTGCGACATCGATTCGCCGGCGCTCTCGCGGCTCCTCGAGGGTTACATCGGGCCCATGCTGGAAGCGGGCGCCGATACGCTCGTCCTCGGTTGCACCCATTACCCGTTCCTCGATACGGCCATCCGCCGAATCGTGGGAGACCGGTTGACGCTCATCGACACGAGCGTTGCCATCGCCAGACAGCTCGAACGCATCCTCGATACTCACGGGTTGCGTGCTGCACCAGGCACCGCACCCGCGGCGCCGCGCCTCTGCTCCACGAGCGACGGAGCCCATCTGCGGCAGCTGGCCCAGGCTCTCTTGAACCTCGATCTGCCGGTGGAACAGTTGCAGCCCGTTGGCGCGCCCGGGTCCGAACGCGGCGTGGCCGGACACGCTCCCAGGGCGGCATAACAGCAAAACCGTTCACACCGGCCCGCCCTTCCTGCCCCAATAAAGGGGCAGCACATCCTTCCCCGATAAAAAAACAACGCGCAGGCTTGCAAAGCGTTGCGAACGAAATGATAATAGTTCGCATTAACGTTCTCTACTGCACGAGCCATGATTGTCTGCGTCTGCAAGTCCGTTTCGGACCGGAAGATTCGCGCCGCCATCGCGGAAGGTGTCGATTCGTTCGACGAACTGCAATTCGAGTTCGGCGTCGCCACGTGCTGCGGCAAGTGCGAGGAATCGGTGCGAGACGTCATGGCACAGTGCGGGGTGTGTGAGACGCGCTGCGGCGTGCAGCGCCCGGCGCACGCCCATCCGATGGAAGTCACTTTTTACGATCGCAAAGCTGCTTGAGCATTGCGCAGTTTGCTTTCGCTGTTTATCTTTTCGTTCGGCGCGCCAGTTTCGTCACCCGCCAGCAGCCGCTCGTGTTCGTCGGAGGACTTCGAGATGGAATTGCTTATCGGTTTCGCCATGGCGCTGGGTATCTCCCTCCTGATTTTTCGCGCATGAAGTGCCAGCCATTGGGTCGCGCGCGCCATGAAGTCGGCGCACTGCCGTATTGATGATGGGCGCGCCATTGAACGTCCCGGCCTCGACGGCATCGGCGCTGCCGCCAGCGGCGCGCATGCGCGCAGTGTCGACCGTGGCCGCGGTTGCCATCATCCACGTCGTGTTGATCGCCCTGATCATGCGTGCGAGCGAGCGTACGGCCCCGCCCGTCGCGATCGAATCTCCCGTCATCCGCGCACAATTGCTGAGCCCCGAACCGGCGCCAGCCGCCCCAAGCGCATTACGGTCGAGCCCCGCGCCCGCTCCGGCACCCCAACCCGTCGTGAAAAAGCACATCGAGCCGCGCGTGCAGCCGCCAGCGCCTGTGCGCACGGTGTCGCCGCGCGTTCCCGACCATCCAGCGGCGCCCGCGCCATCAGCCGCGTCACAGAACAAGCCCGAGCCGGCTGCGGTCGTCGCGGCTCCCAATGCGAACGAGGCGGCCAGCCATCCGGCTCAGCCCGCGCCGGCCGCCACAGGGCGCGAAACGCTCGCGATGAGCGCGCCCAAAGACGTACGTCACGTGGACTGCAACATCGTCAAACCGGACTACCCCGCGTTATCGCGTCGCCGGGGGAAGCCGGCACGGCGGACGTGAATTTCGTGATCGGCCTCACGGGTACGATCGAAAACATCGAACTTGCCAAGAGCAGCGGCTACCCGCGGCTCGACGAAGCGGCGCTTGCTGCGATGCGCGCGAGTTCTTGCCGTCCTTATACGGAAAATGGCTCGCCGGTCCGCGTGGCCTATACGAAACCGTTCATATTCGCGTTCGGCGATTGACGTCACCGAGAAAAGAGGAAATCAATGCAGAGCTACGGTGTAGCCCATGTCTGGGCACAGGGCGATTTCGTCACGCGCGCGATTGCGATCGCGTTACTGGCAATGTCGTTGATGTCGTGGAGCGTGATCATCGCGAAGGGATGGAGCGCGCTCCGGCTGCGCCGCCTGACGAAGCATGCCGAGCGCGATTTCTGGCATTCCGGTGATTTCACGAGCGGCATCGAGAAGCTTGGCGCATCGGCGCGCGCCGCCCACGACAACCCTTTCCTTGCGCTCGCGCTGTCGGGCCAGGAAGCCGCCGATCACCACAAGCGAACGCAGCCCCATTTGCACGATCAACTCGACGTTTCCGAATGGATCTCGCGGTGCTTGAAGGACACGATGGACAATCGTGTCGGGCATCTGCAGAGCGGCCTCGGCGTGCTCGCGTCGATCGGATCGACTGCGCCGTTCGTCGGGCTCTTCGGTACCGTGTGGGGCATTCATCGTGCGCTGATCTCCCTCGGTGCGAGCGGCGCGGCATCGATCGATCAGATCGCCGGCCCGATCGGTGAAGCGCTCGTCATGACGGCGTTCGGGCTGATCGTTGCGATTCCGGCCGTGCTCGGTTACAACGCGCTCACCCGCTCGAACAAGGCGATCGTCGGAGGTCTGCGTCGGTTTGCCCACGGCCTGCACGCGTATTTCGTGACAGGGACGCGGCTATCGTCGACGGGGACGGGAAGCCTGCGCCTCGCGACGCGCGCGAACTGATCACGGGACGGGCAATGGCCATGCAAGCCTTCGATGTCGATGACGACGACGATCTGATGAACGAGATCAATATGACACCGTTTATCGATGTCATGCTCGTACTGCTCATCGTGTTCCTCGTAGCCGTTCCCGCGATTCATCGCGCAATCGCGGTCGATCTTCCTCAAGCCGGGGAAGCGCGCCGGCTCCCCGTCCCGCCCATGTGAGCGTCAGCGTGCGCGCCGACGGCGCCCTCTTCTGGAACAACGAGCCCGTTGCGCCGGACGCGCTGTTGCAACGAGTTCGGAAGACGGCCGAGGCCGATCCACAAACGGAGTTGCATCTCGAAGCCGATCGGAAGGTTCCGTATGAGCGGGTCGCCGAAGTCATGTCGATGGCGCAAGCGGGCGGGTTGACGAGAATCGGTTTCGTCACGGCACCCAAGCCGAACGGCGCCCATTAAGCACGCATTCCGCGCTCAATAAAAAAGGCCCTCATCATGCGACGAGGGCCCTTTTTTTCATGCGCACACGGCGCCTTCGGGCGGCGCGCTCGCTCGCCATCGGGGTAGCGGGAGCACGCAAATGCGACAGCCGTGATCGTCACGGACAGCGCGTTTCAGCCCTATTCGGCTTGCTATGAGAGAAGCCGCCATATTCCGCACTGGACCGCCAGCGCGAACGGGATTCCACTATAGGCCTCCCTGCGGGGCGGTTCAAGCGAACCACCATAGAAACTACTGATCGTCGCCGGCGCTTCAATGACAAAAGCGATGTTCCCGCCTCATGGCGCCACCATCGACGCTTGCCGTTGCGCCGCGCGGACTTGCTCTTTTGTAGGGCATTCGCCCGGATGTTCGGCCCGATCGATGACCTCGACGAGATAATCGACGAAGGCCCGCACCGCCGGAATCATGCCCTGTCGCGAGACGAACACCGCGAAAAGTTGCGGCGCCGGCAACGTCCACCCCGGCATCACGGGCGAAAGCTGTCCCGTTCGCATGGCGGCGCCGTACATCATGACAGGCAACGCAGCGATACCGACACCGGCCAGCACTGCGTCACGAATCGTCGTGAGATCGGCCGTCACCACGCGCGGCTCATGCTCGTGCGCGTGCCGCTTGCCATCGGGTGAAATCAGATTGAACACGTGGCGCCCGTCCCCGCTCGGGGTATCGAGCGTTTCGAAGCGTGCCAGATCGGCCGGAACAACGGGCGGCGCATGCTGGCTCAGCAGGCTCGGGGCTCCCACGAGCATCTGCTCGGTGCGCCAGAGCGGTCGCGCGACGATGTTGGCGTTGTCGGGCGGCTCCGAACGTACGCGCAGTGCCACATCGATGGAGTCCTCGTAAAGATCCATCACCCGATTGGTCACACGGATCGATAGCCGAATTTCCGGATATCGCAGCAGGAACTCAGGAAGGACGTCCGACAGCAGCGTCTGCGAGACCGTCACGGGAACGCTCACACGTACGGTACCGCGCGGCGAGGACCGCAACTCCTGGACCGCATCCATTGCGGCTTGCGCTTGCGTCAGCATCTCTCGGCAATGCTGGTAAAAGAGTTGCCCCGCTTCGGTCAGTGCAAGCTTGCGTGTCGAGCGCTGCAGTAACCGCACACCCACCGCCGATTCCAATTCCGCCACTCTGCGCGACAGGCGTGATTTCGAAATACCGAGCACACGCTCAGCCGCGGAGAAACCACCGTGTTCGACGACGCGCGCGAAATACATCAGGTCGTTCAGGTTGTGCGAATCGAGCTGCATCTGATTGTTCCATCAATGGGACGGTCCATTGCCCTGGAGGTGGCTGGAATGGCGGGTGCCGGTCCATATAATAAGCCCACACAATCAAACCGCGATGCCCGAGAGGGATCGCCGAGGTCACTCCACATGTCAGCCACTCGCAGCATCAGATATACGCTCCCGGCCGTCCGCACGACGGAAGGCGGCGGGTTTGTCGTCCATCGTCCGTTCCCTACCCGCATGCTGATGGACTTCGATCCATTTTTGCTGCTCGACGAGATGGGGCCCACCGACTACGCGCCCGGCGCGGCCAAGGGCGCGCCCGACCACCCGCACCGCGGCTTCGAAACGGTGACCTACCTGCTCGAGGGCCGTTTCAGCCACAAGGATTCGGCCGGGCACGCCGGTGTACTGAAGCCGGGCGACGTTCAGTGGATGACGGCCGGCGCGGGGGTCGTTCACAGCGAGATGCCCGATGCGGCCTTCGCCGCCGGTGGCGGCCGCGTACACGGGCTCCAACTCTGGGTCAATCTACCGCGCAAGGACAAGATGATCGCGCCGCGCTACCAGGAAGTCCCTTCGGAGCAGATTCCGATAGCGACTTCGCAAGACGGTAAGGTACGAGTCAAAGTGATCGCGGGCGAAGCGTTCGGCGTGCGGGCAACCATCGAAACGCGCACCCCGATCCTGTATCAGCACTTTTCGCTGCAGCCTGGCGCCTCGGTCGTCCATCCGGTGCCGGAAGGGTTCCGCGTATTTGCCTATGGGCTCTCCGGTGTGGGGCAGTTCGGTCCGACGGGGCAAGCCGTGCGCGCGCAGCATATGGTCGTATTCGGCGACGACGGCGACAGCGTGACGCTGAGCGCCGGCGACGAGCCGCTGGAGGTGCTGCTCATCGGCGGCGCACCGCTCAACGAGCCGATCGTGCGGCACGGTCCGTTCGTGATGAATACAGAGGAGGAAATCAGAGAGGCTGTCGTCGACTATCAGACGGGCCGCATGGGCCAGATCGCCCACTGATTCCCGGCTCCGGGCATCGCCATGCGCGCGATGTCTCTCGCGCAGGCGGCGATGAATTGCGTCACAATAGTCGTTCGTGCGGCTGACCGTCTGCGCGCCAGCCGTACGACGGCTATCGGCGCCGCAACGTCGAGCCCGCCCTTGAACCCGGAGCCCAGGCATGAGCGAACGCGTCGTCCACGCAAAGATCGGTCCTACCCCCTATCAAGTTCTGTTCGATGACGGTGTCCATCTCTGGCATGCCGACGAACCCGCCGCGCTCGGCGGCGGCGATCGAGCACCCACCCCAGTCTCGCTGCTGCTGTCCGGTCTAGGCGCATGCACTTCGATCACGCTGAAGATGTATGCCCAGCGCAAACAGTGGCCGCTGGAAGATGTGCACGTCACGCTCTCGCTCGGGCCCACCGAAGAAGGTACGACGATCAATCGCACGATCGTTCTCACGGGGCCGCTGTCCGACGAGCAACGCGAACGGCTTCTGCAAATCGCCAACGCCTGCCCCGTTCACAAAATCCTCACGCGTCCGATCAACATCAATACCGGCCTTGCCGCGGTGCCCCCGTCGACCGTGGATGCCACCGGAGCATGAACGCCTGAAGCGAAGGACCCGTCTTGAATTTCGAACACCTCATCCAGATCAACAACCCACTCAATCCGCTCGTCGAGCAGCTGACGCGCGAGCAGCTTTGGGAGGGGCTCGTGTTGCGTGCTGAGCAACCGCAACTGTTCGTGATCGGATTGGATAGCTGCACGATCCTCTCACGAACGGACCTGACGCTCGAACGCGAACTCCACTACGGCTCCGCCACGGTTCGAGACCGCGTCACGCTGACGCCGAACGAAAGTGTGCGGTACGACATTCTCCCGACGCAGGCACATGTGGGCGGCTCGCTTACGATGACGATCGAGCAACCGAACGCATCCCAGCTCTTTCTGCGTTTTCAGTACGAGACGACCCTCCCTACCGCTGACACCGAAGACGCAAGGCAAACGACGGAAATCGTGAAATCGGCATATCGGGAATCCGATATTGACACCGTGCGCCTCATTCGCCAGTACGCCAGCAACCCGAAAGAACCGCGCGCCTTGCATTAACGGCAAGCCACGCGTGGGGTAAGCGAACGGCATCGATACGCCGCTATCGGTGCCGTATCTTGATGAAAATCTTTTTTGTAATTAATAATGATTCTCATTTATACTTTGCTTCATCGAATCGAGACATTGATGCGCAGATGAGTGAATTCAACCGCCCGACAACCCTGACTTTGCGACGCGCTATGCCAACCGCCTCACGTCACAGCCGAAACGAACGGACCGGTCCGGCTTCTGGTCCGCGCACGGCTTCAGCAAGCGATGGGGGCGGCAGCGAACGTCGCGAGCAGCGCGTGGTGCGCAGCGAAACGCTGCTTCAGGGAGGAACTCATGTGCTGATCGCCCATAACGGCGAAACGTACCAGCTGCGCGCAACGCGCCTGGGCAAGCTGATCCTGACGAAGTAAGACCGTGTATTGTGGGGACCACCTCCCAAGAGGTGTTGGGCAGTAGCCAGCCGCGACGGAATTGCACGCGAGTCTAGACCCCTTCGTGCAACCACTTTTTGCAACCGCCGCAGCCAGCCATGCCGTTTTTTTATGCGCCGTTACGCTGCTCCAGCTCGACTAGCGAGCGAAACCCCAGAACATCAACCACCAGGCGCTATCGGCGACGGCAAGCGCCGCAATGTACGGCAGCATTGCCGCTCCACGCGCAAGGAAAGTGGTCGCATAACGGCTGATCACGCGCCAGCCGAGCCATGCACTCCATAGATTCGCGATAGCAAGCACGGCGATTCTGACGCCTGGCGCCCACTCGAGCGGAATGTGCTCCGCGCGCAGCAGCGAAAGCGTCGTAGCGGACAATCCCAGAAAAACGCCGGCGCCTGCAACGGGGATCAGCGCCTGCGTCAGATGATGCAGCCGCTTGAAATCGAACCGGTCCAGCGCGCGCGTAGCAAGCGACAAACAGGCGAGCAGCACGGTGCCATAGACGGCGGCAGTCGCCAGAATGTAGCCGACGATGAGCGCGCCATCGAGCCACGAGAAAACATCGTTTTGTTCAGGGTAGTGAGTCAGCAGGAACCACGGTGCACTCGTGTCGAGCGGCCAGGTGATATCGTGATCGATCAGCCACATGGCAAGCGACTGCTTGATCTGCACGAACCACGGGCTGACCGTCCAGTGAAACGCGCCGATGGCGATCCCGAGCAGGCCATAGAGAATCAGCGCGGTATCCCAGCCGCTCGCGGCATCACGCCCCAACTCCACGACCTCCTGCGACGGCGAACGCCATGACAGCGCAATCGCGTCGCGATGCCCGCTGCACCGACCGCACATATGGCATGCGGCACCGCCTTTCATATTGCGCAAGGGAACGAGCGGCGCGCAATTGATCGGAATCACGCGGTGACCGTGCTCGCCGGCTTTATATGAACGCCGCCACGCGTCTTCATTGACCTTGTAATGAAACGGCGCGAGGCGCGCAAGCAAGGCAAATACACCGTTGACCGGGCACAGGTACCGGCACCAGACACGCTTTTCCCGGCCATAGAGCAAACCGATCGCGATTGCCGCCACCGTCGAGCCGCCCAGTACGAGCAAAACCGCTCGCGGGTACTGATAGACGCTCACCATCTGTCCGTAGATCGTGGTGAGCCCAAACGCGACAAATGGCCAGCCACCCCAGCGCATCCAATGTGGAATGGCGCGTCCTCGCCCATGTTTGCTCGCGAATTCCGCCAGTGCGCCTTCGGGGCAGAGCACGCCACACCAGAAGCGGCCGAGCATCACCATCGAAAGCAAAACGAACGGCCACCAGATCCCCCAGAAGACGAACTGGGCGGCAAGCGTCAAATTGGTCCAGAGATGAGCAGTGTTGTCGGGCAGCGGCATGCAGGCTGGCACGACAATGAGGAATGCATAGATCGATACGACAACCCATTGCACCGCACGAATGACCGCACCATGACGCTGCATCCATGCGCCAACTTGCGCGAGCCGACTCGAACCCGACATCGTGACCGCGGGGCTGCTCATACCGGGCGGCCCGCTGTAGTTGCAGGCATGCGGCTCGCGCGGCGCGCAAGCCAACCGACGACCGCCCAATATAAAACGTAGGCGACGAGATTGGTCAACGAAGGATGAGCCCGGTAGCCCGTCAATGCGGCGACGAGCGAGCCGACCGTGCTTGAATCGTCGATCAAAGCCGACGTGTTCCACAGTTGCGCGATACCGAGCGGCAATATCTCCTTGTCGATCAACTTATCGACACCGGTCTGCAGCAAGCCCGCACCGAGCAGCAGCAACATGATCTCGGTAACACGGAAAAAATGCCGCCACGAGAAGAACCGGCCGCCCAATTGCAGGCAGTAGAACGTGAGAAACGCCAGTGCGAGACCGAGCACGATCGCGAGCACATCGGCGCCGCCGACATGTCCGGACTGCCCGAATCCCAGGCCGTAAAGAAAGATGACCGTTTCGCTGCCTTCGCGGGCAATGGCGAGCGCGACGAGGATCGCGATACCCCAGCCGTTGCCGTCGCGCGTATGCGTCTGCAGCGAGCGCTCCATGTCGCGCTTCAACGTGCGCCCGTGCCGCTTCATCCAAAGCACCATCTGCACGATCAGCACGCAGGCGACGAGTACCATGCCCGTCTGGAAGTAATCAGCCGCATCGCCCGAGAGGAATTCGCTGAATCCGACGAGCGCAGCACCCAGCGCGACAGCCGCCAGCACCCCCACGCCGACGCCGGCCCAGAGAAACGGCAAAGACCGCCGCGCGGACATATCGCCGTTTTTCAGCCACGCATAGAGGATACCGACGACGAGCAACGCCTCGACGCTTTCCCGCCATACGACGAACAATACCTGCCCCATCCGAACTTCTCCGGCACGCGGCAAACGCGGGTTGCGTCCACCGCGCGCAATGCTCGACTCATCCCACTACTTTGCGACGATCACACCGTGCGCGCTCTGATGGAAATCGTCGAAGAACTTGTACTCCCCGGGCGTCAGCGGCGCGATCACGACGAACGAATCCGCGCCCGGTGCGAGCACCTTTTCCTTGCGCAACTGCACGCTCTCGAACTCGACAGCGCCTTTGCCTGTGTTCCGGATTTCGATCTTGATGCGCTTGCCCGCCGGCACCTCGATACGCGCCGGCTCGACTTTGCCGTCCGCCATGTCGAGCTTGAATGTCGGCAAGTCTTCCGCATGGACCGAGGCGCCGGCCAGCCCGAGAACGACGCTGGCGAGCCATAGGCTGAGACGATGAAATTTCATACGTGCAATCCTTCGTCAACGGATCAATATCCGCCCTTCTTGCCGATACCGGCGAATGGGAAGTCGTATTCGATCGTAATGGGCTTGAACCAGGGGCCGACACCGGTTTCCTTGTCCACATGCCGGCCGAATGCCATATGGCCCGTTTGCATCGGTGGATTGACCACGAGCTTCAGGTGATACTTGCCCGGGCCGGCGAGCTTGACGTTATCGCCATAATGCGGACCGTCATCGGCCACCATCGGCATGAGGTCGCCCGTCTGCTTGTAGCTCGCCCCTGCTTTCGTGAGTTCGTACTTGACCTGCAGGTAGGGCATCCAATCCCCTTCGGCAAAGCCCGTGGGGTTGTTCTTCACAGCGTGGATGTCCGCCTCGAGATGGACGTCAGAATCGGACGCCTTGCGCATCATCCCTTCCGGATCCATCGTGATCGGCTGCAAATAGACGGCGCCGATCTCCATTCCCCCTCGATCTTTTGTTTGCCGATCGGGTATTCGGCGGCCGACGCCACCGTGGCGACCATCGCGGCAGCCACGATCAGGCCCCCGCGCATCCAGGAAGAACGCTGCATTTACACTCCTTCGAAAGACGACCGCGGGCCATTCCGCCCGCGCTGAACTGTGACTCGACGTAATCCGATCGCCGTTCGCATTGCGAAAAGTAACGCGAATGCGAACGATTATCAATTGCGCATAAGTCTAGCATCGTTCCGTCGGACAAACAAACAAAAGAACGACGGCGAAACGTCTCAGTCGCCGCCGACGATGGAGTCCCCGACGTTCGCGCCGAATACGCGGGCGCGGAGCACCGCGAGTTGATCGCGCGCCTGCGCCGCCTTTTCGAATTCGAGATTCTTGGCGTGCTCCATCATCTGCTTCTCGAGCCGTTTGATTTCCTTGGCCAACTGCTTTTCCGACATATCCTCGAACTTCGCGCGCTGCTGCATTTCCTTGAGTTCGGCACGCGCGTCGTCGGCGTTGTAGACGCCATCGATGATGTCCTTGATCCGCTTGACCACTCCGCGCGGCGTGATCCCCATGCGTTCGTTGTGCGCGAGTTGCTTCGCGCGCCGACGCTCGGTTTCGTCGATCGCGCGGCGCATGGAATCCGTGATGCGGTCCGCGTAGAGAATCGCACAGCCGTTGACATTGCGTGCCGCCCGCCCGATCGTCTGGATCAGCGAACGCTCGGCACGCAGAAAGCCTTCCTTGTCCGCATCGAGAATGGCGACGAGCGACACTTCGGGAATGTCGAGCCCCTCGCGCAGCAAATTGATGCCGACGAGGACGTCGAAGGTCCCAAGTCGCAGGTCGCGGATGATTTCGACGCGCTCGACCGTATCGATATCGCTGTGCAGGTAGCGGACTTTCACGCCATGGTCGGCCAGAAACTCGGTCAACTGCTCGGCCATCCGTTTGGTCAGCACGGTGACGAGCACGCGTTCGTTCACCGCGACCCGGACATTGATCTCCGAGAGCACGTCATCGACCTGCGTGCGTGCGGGGCGCACCTGCACCGCCGGGTCGACGAGCCCCGTGGGCCGCACGACCTGCTCGACGACCTGCCCGGACGTTTTCCTCTCGTATTCCGCGGGCGTTGCGGTCACGAACATCGCCTGGCGCATCTTGCGCTCGAATTCGGGGAACTTGAGCGGACGATTGTCGAGCGCCGACGGCAAGCGAAAACCGTAATCGACGAGGTTTTCCTTTCGAGCGCGGTCGCCGTTGTACATCCCGTTCAACTGACCGATCAACACGTGCGATTCGTCGAGAAACATCAGCGCGTCCGACGGGAGATAGTCGACGAGCGTCGGAGGCGGCTCGCCCGGCGCCGCGCCCGAGAAATGCCGCGTATAGTTTTCGATGCCCTTGCAAAAACCGAGCTCCTGCAGCATTTCCAGGTCGAAACGCGTGCGCTGCTCGAGCCGCTGCGCTTCGACGAGCTTGCCTTCGCGATGGAAGAATTCGAGCCGCTCGCGCAGCTCCGCCTTGATCGTCTCCACTGCGCGCATGACGGTCTCGCGCGGCGTCACATAATGCGAGGACGGATAGACGGTAAAGCGCGGGATCTTCTGGCGCACGCGTCCCGTGAGCGGATCGAACAGATGCAGCGATTCGACCTCGTCGTCGAAAAGCTCGATGCGTACTGCCATCTCGGCGTGCTCAGCCGGAAAGACGTCGATGGTGTCGCCCCGTACGCGAAACGCGCCCCGCTGGAAGTCCGCCTCGTTACGGCTGTACTGCATCGCGATCAGCCGCGCGATCACGTCGCGCTGGCCGATCTTGTCGCCCGTGCGCAGTGTCAGGATCATCCGGTGGTATTCGCTCGGATTGCCGATACCGTAGATGGCCGAGACAGTCGCGACGATCACGACATCGCGACGTTCCATCAGGCTCTTGGTGGCCGACAGCCGCATCTGCTCGATGTGTTCGTTGATCGACGAATCCTTTTCGATGAAAAGGTCTCGCTGCGGCACATACGCTTCCGGCTGGTAGTAGTCGTAGTAAGAGACGAAGTACTCCACCGCGTTGCGCGGAAAGAACTCACGAAACTCCGAATACAGCTGCGCGGCAAGCGTCTTGTTGGGCGCGAAGACGATGGCGGGCCGGCCGAGCCGCGCAATCGTGTTGGCCATCGTAAAGGTCTTGCCCGAGCCCGTCACGCCCAGCAACGTCTGATACGACAGGCCGTCGTGGATGCCCTCGACGAGCAAGCGGATCGCCTCCGGCTGGTCGCCGGCCGGCGGATACGGTTGATACAGGTGGAACGGGGAGCCCTCGAACTCGATGAATTTCGATTCGTCGAGTGCATCGGCGGCATGAGGCTGATGTTCGGACATGAGGGAAAAAGGGGCATCGTTCGCCGAAGAAAAAAGCTATTTTAGCGTTTTACGGATAGGCAAGCAGCGGAGCGACCCGACGAGCGCGATATACGCGAAAACGAACGCCCGTCCGGCGAAACGCCGCATGCCCGGGCACAAAAGGCTCCGACGCCGGCCCCGGATTCGTTACAATTACGATCTTCAGCGCTCGCCGTCGGTTCAAGCTCCTGGCCCGTACTCCCGGGCCAACTGCTGCCGGCATGCACGAAGCCGCCGCTTTTCTACTCAGCCGATACAGACCATGTCACTCTTTTCCGCTGTCGAACTGGCCCCCCGCGATCCGATTCTCGGCCTCAACGAAGCCTTCAACGCCGATCCGCGCCCGACGAAGGTCAACCTGGGCGTCGGTGTCTATACCAACGAAGAAGGCAAGATTCCGCTTTTGCGCGCGGTGCGCGAGGCTGAAAAAGTGCGCGTCGAAGCCGCGCTGCCGCGCGGCTACCTGCCGATCGACGGCATCGCCGTCTATGACGCAGCGGTGCAAAAGCTGCTTCTCGGCGAAAGCTCGCCGCTCATCGCGGCCGGGCGCGTCGTGACGGTACAGGCACTCGGCGGTACGGGCGCATTGAAGATCGGTGCGGATTTCCTGAAGCGCGTGGAACCGAACGCGAAGGTCGCCATCAGCGATCCGAGCTGGGAGAATCACCGTGCCCTCTTCGAAAGCGCTGGCTTCGAGGTCGTCGCGTATCCGTACTACGACGCCGCAACACACGGCGTGAATTTTCCGGCGATGCTCGATGCGCTCAACAGCTACCCGGCAGGCACGATCGTCGTGCTGCATGCCTGCTGCCACAATCCGACCGGCGTCGATCTCAGCGAAGCACAGTGGAAGCAGGTCGTCGAAGTCGTGAAAGCACGCGGGCTCGTACCGTTTCTCGACATCGCGTATCAAGGCTTCGGTGACGGCATCCAGGAAGACGCATTCGCCGTGCGCCTGTTCGCCGAGGCTGAGCTCAACGCATTCGTTTCGTCGTCTTTCTCGAAGTCGTTTTCGCTTTACGGCGAGCGCGTCGGTGCGCTGTCGGTCATCACCACGGGCAAGGACGAGGCTGCGCGCGTATTGTCGCAATTGAAGCGCGTGATTCGCACGAACTACTCGAATCCGCCGACGCATGGCGGCTCCATCGTCGCGAGCGTGCTGGCCACGCCAGCGTTGCGGGCCACGTGGGAAACGGAACTGGGCGAGATGCGCGATCGCATCCGCGCCATGCGCACCGGACTCGTCGAACGCCTGAAGGCTGCCGGGGTCGCGCGAGACTTCGGCTTCGTCAATGCGCAACGCGGCATGTTCTCGTATTCGGGACTCAATGCGGCTCAGGTGGATCGTCTGCGCGAAGAGTTCGGCATCTATGCGGTTGGCACGGGCCGCATCTGCGTCGCCGCCCTCAATATGCGCAACATCGATACGGTGGCAAATGCCATCGCTCATGTGTTGAAGTAATCCAAGCGCTGCCGGCCGCGCCATCCGCGGACGGCCCAGCGCCCGCTTCACTGAACGGCACGCTCGCTGCGTGCCGTTTTTTATTGAACGAGAGCGCCGAACCGGCTACCCGCTCTCCCAGGGACGGCTTGGGAGGCACGGCTCACCGCGAGTCGCGGTGGATGTCGTGTGTGACGAAGCCCGCGTCGTTCTGGGGCATTTCCAGCCATCCGGGCTGCGCCAGGCTCGCGCGCATATCCTGCAAGCCGCTTTCCCAGTGGAGCCGCATCGTCGAGAGCCCGAACTGATAGTCCTTGTAGTTGCCCTCGAATTCCTTGTCGCGATAGACGAGCTGAAATACGTTATAGCGACGCGAAGTCGCAAGCTCCTCGGCAAGCTTGCACCAAGGATCGTCCCGATGCTCGGGCGATACGCGCGCGAGTACTTCGCGCAGCACATGCCTGAACCGCTGCGAGTGCTGCAGCATATCCGTGACGAGCCTCGTGCGGCTCGAATACTGAATATCCTTGATGCGGCTCTGAACATCGGTGAGCGTATTCGGCGCAGGGCCGCGCGCGCTCCATAGATCAACCTGGAATGCAAGCGTGTCGCGGCGCGGCGTTGTCTGGACGACCTCCGAAAGCGGCGTATTCGACATCAGACCGCCATCCCAGTAAAACTCTCCGTCGATCTCCGTGGCGGCAAAACCGGGCGGCAGCGATGCCGATGCCATGAAGTGTTCGGCCCGCAGCTTCGTATGCTGATTGTCGAAATAGGCGAAGTTACCGGTCTGGACGTTGACAGCCGCCACCGAGACGCGCGTCTCGCCAGAATTGATCCTGTCGAAATCGCACAAACGCTCCAGTGTTGCTTTCAGCGGAGCGGTGTCGTACCAGCTTGCCGTATCGGGCGTGCCGACCGAAAACGGCAACGGCGGCGGCACACGCGGAACGAAAAACCCCTTTTGCCCGTCAACGAGCGCGCTGGCCGCCTGCATGGCGGTGAATGCGGTCCGCACCACCTCTGTCGAATCGAAGAATGCCTGTTCGACCGCGGGCGGCAGCGGCAACCCGTAAGCCGGTTGGCAAATGGTTTCCCAGAATTCTCGCAAGCGCGCGACCCGACGCTCGGGTGCGTTGCCGGCAAGGATCGCGGTGTTGATCGCCCCGATCGAAATGCCGGCTACCCAATTCGGGACGATCCCGGCTTCGTGCAGCGCCTCGTAGACGCCAGCCTGATAAGCGCCGAGCGCACCGCCACCTTGCAAAACCAGCGCGATCGTCTCGTAGGGCGGCAACGCAATGCGTGGCCGTTCGGCTGTTTCCTGCTCCCGTGCGCGCGCATGTCCCTCTCGGGACGGAGATTGCGTCTGCGCGTGCAACGGCTGAGCGTTGTGCTCCGCCATCGTGGCTCCTTTTTTTCAGTGCATGTGCCAACCGTGGCTGAGAACGATCGATTGCCCCGTCAGGACCGCATTGGGGAACGCTGCAAGGAACAATGCGGTTTGCGCGACGTCCTCGACCGTCGTGAAAACGCCGTCCACGGTCTGCCCCAGCATGACCCGCTTGACGACCTCCTCCTCGCTGATCCCGAGCTCCTTCGCTTGCTCGGGAATCTGCTTGTCGACGAGCGGCGTACGCACGAAGCCAGGACAAATCACATGCGAGCGCACGTTGTGCGGGGCGCCTTCTTTCGCCAGCACGCGCGCCAGTCCGAGCAAGGCATGCTTGGCGGCGACGTAAGCCGATTTCAGCGGCGAAGCCTCGTGCGAATGGACCGAGCCCATGTAGATGACCACACCGCCGCGATTGTCGCGATACATATGCTTGAGGGCCGCTTTCGTTGTCAGGAATGCGCCGTCCACGTGGATCGCCTGCATTTTCTTCCAATCGGCGAACGAGTAGCTTTCGATTGGGTTGACGATCTGGATGCCGGCGTTCGACACCAGAATATCGACCGAACCGAACCGCTCGGCCACTGCATCGATGCCCTGGGTGACAGCGGCTTCGTCGGTCACGTCCATCGCAAGCGCAAGCGCTTTGCCGCCGGCTTTTTCGATCTCCTCCACCACGGCCTGCGCCCCGGCGATGTTCAAATCGGCAATGCCGACGGCTGCTCCATTCGCAGCGAACGTCAGCGCGATGCTTTTGCCAATGCCGCTTGCCGCGCCTGTCACGACCGCGGCCTTACCGCTCAAATTGCTATTCAACGAGGACATTCAGATCTCCATCGACTCGAGCACAATGACACCATGACGCACGATGCGGGACAACCTGGCCGAATGGCATATGCCGTCCGCTCGACTCGCGCGCCAGGATCGACTTCGCTATTGTGCATGAAGGGACGGCCGACGCGTGGCGATTTGCTCGACGGCGCCGGATCGCCGCTCGAACTCCGAGCGCCGCACTCGAACCTGCACGGGAATCGCTCGCGTACAATGACGCGCCCGTTTGCAGGACGCAATGCGGCGCACCCATACGCTGTCGGCGCGAGTCTCGTGTCGCGGTTCAACTCTCGTTCGATTTGCCATGCTCAGCTATCGCCATGCGTTTCACGCCGGCAATCACGCCGATGTCCTCAAGCACGCTGTCGTCGTGCAGTTGCTGCGCTATCTAGGCCAAAAAGAAAAGCCCTACTGGTACATCGATACGAATGCCGGTGCGGGCGTCTATGCGTTAACCGAAGGCTACGCGGCCAAGACCGCCGAATTCGAAACGGGCATAGCCCGACTGTGGACTCGCAACGACTTGCCAGCCGCGCTTGCCGATTACGTCGAGCAAGTGAGCGCCATCAATGCCGATGGCAAACTGCGCCTTTACCCCGGCTCGCCCTATCTGGCCTGGCGCTTGATGCGCCCTCAGGACCGCATGCGTCTATTCGAACTGCATAGCACGGAGATCGAGGTACTGCGCCATAACTTCCGCGACGCCGGCCGTCGCGCGATGCTCTACGCCGGGGACGGATTCGAAGGCATCAAGGCCCTGCTGCCGCCCGCACCGCGGCGCGCGCTCGTGCTGATCGATCCGTCCTATGAAGACAAGCGCGACTATGCGCGCGCAATAACGTGCCTCGAGGGAAGCCTCGCCCGATTCGCCACCGGCGTGTACGCGGTCTGGTATCCGCAGGTGGTACGCCCGGAGTCGCAGCGGTTCCCGGAGCAGTTGAAGCGCCTGCAAAGCACCGACTGGCTACATGTGAGCTTGACTGTAAGCCGGCCGCCATCGGACGGCTTCGGGCTGTACGGCAGCGGAATGTTCGTGCTCAATCCGCCCTATACGCTCGCTGCGTCAGTGCGGGAGATGTTGCCGTTTCTGAAGGATGTGCTGAACGAGGACGGCGAAGCGCGCTTCGAGATCGAAGCGCGCGTGTCATAGCGCGTCACTGCCCTGCGGCCGGGCGCTGCCGGTACACCGCGCGCCGGTCCGACCCACCGGGCAATTCAACGTAAGGTGCAACCACGATAGGCTGCTGGGCTTGAGGCGCCATCTCCGGCAGCGTGGCCGTGGGCTGCGTGGGCACCATCGCCTGGCGCGCAAGCGGAGCGTTTTGCAATACGAGGCCGCTTCTGCCGTCGTGGATGCCGGTTTGAGTATCGAGCACGACGGGTGCGCGGTCCGAGTCCGCGAGAACGGGGCTCGCTACAACGGCAATCGAGAGTCCGGCCGCCGCCGCGAGTGAACGGGCAGGCGTGGAGAGAAAAGAAATGAGGTGCATGGAGAACTATCCACAAGGCGCGCGACGCAAAACGCGTACGCGACGCTCACACCTTAGCGCGGCCCGGACGTTCCGGCTACCGGAAACGCGCGAAACACCGGTTCGAGCCGACGCCGATTGTGATGACCGTGCTCGGCGACCAGGGGCGCACTCAATGCTGCCCTGCTCGCTGCGATCACACATTACAGCGTATAGCCGTTGCTTTCGAGGGCACGCAGGCGCTTTTCGAGATCGACGACATCGGACGACGAGGCGAGATACGCTTCGCGGCGGGTGCGTTCGGCCGATTCGAACCAGTTGCTGAGCTTTTCGATGATATAGGCGAGCATGACGTTTCTCCGGGGTCGGGAAACCGCTGCCGAAGCTAGGGATTTCCCGGAAAAGGGTTAACCCGGATTATATAGTGCCCACGGAAAGTCGCCAGTGAAATGCACGAATGACGTGCATTCCGCTATGGAATGGTGCCGGCAGCCGTCTCTTGCGTCGAGAATGCACCTTGACGGTGCAACCAAGGTGCGAGCCTCATTTATCAAGCCTCACACGACCTTTGCGGCAAATGTGGCGTGGCTTTCTTGAAATGCGGCCGGATCCTCGCTCGCGAGTTCCTCGAGGATCGGGCAGTCGGGCCGCGCGTCGCCGTGACAATGGCGCGCGAGGTGCGCCAAAACGTCTCGCATTTCTTTGAGCTCGGCAATGCGCCTGTCCAGTTCGCCGACATGTTCCAGCGCGATCGCCTTGACCTCGGAGCTCGCACGGGACCGATCGTGCCAGAGCGCCAGCAGCTTCCGGATATCTTCGACGAGAAAACCCAAACGCCGCGCCTGACGAATGAACCGCAACGTATGCACCTCTGCCGGACCGTAAAGCCGATAACCGGATTCGGTGCGGCCCCGGGGGGCGAGCAACCCGACCTGCTCGTAATAGCGGATCATTTTTGCGCTCACGCCCGACGCGCGCGCAGCTTCGCCGATATTCACCGATACCTCCCGATTCGTGAAGACAGCGTATACCTTCCCACTATGGCAAGGTATACGCTCGATGCAAGCGTGACGATGACCGGCAACGATCCGGCGTTCGCGCTTCGAACTCACTTACATCGAAGGGACACCGAATGATCGAATTCCATGTCGAAGGCATGAGCTGCCAGCATTGCGTATCAGCTGTCACCCAAGCGGTGCGGGCGGTCGATGCCGCCGCACAGGTCGACGTCGACCTTGCGGGGGGACGTGTGCGGGTCGCGTCGAGCGCAGATCTGGGGACGCTGACGGCCGCGATCGATGAAGCCGGCTATGCGGTCCAGGAAGCAAAGACCGTCGCCGATCCGGGCTGAGGCACCGCATGTTTACAGTCGCAGTGATCGGTGCCTCGGGGCTGGTCGGCCGGGCCGTCATGGAAACGCTGGCCGAGCGGGCGGACTGGCGCGTTATCGGCACCGCTCATCGTCGAGCGGGAGGCGCGCTGATATCCCTCGACATCCGGGACGCAGCGGCCATCGATGCGTTCATGGCGCGAACATCGCCGGACGCCGTCGTCATTGCGGCAGCTGAGCGGCGCCCCGATGTTTGCGAAAGCGATCCGGCACTCGCTCGCTCGCTCAACGTCGATGCCGTCCGGGCGATCGCATCGGCAGGCCGGCGCCACGATGCGTGGGTCTTGTCGATCTCGACCGATTACGTGTTCGACGGCACGAGGCCACCGTATCGCATCGACGATCCGCCCTGCCCGCTCAACGCCTACGGCCACAGCAAGCTCGACGGAGAGCGTGCGCTGGCGCAGGCCACGGATTTCGGCTGTGTGCTTCGGCTACCGTTGCTTTTCGGCCACACAACCGACTTGAGCGAATCGGCGGTGACGAGCCTCGTGCCGGCTGTCGTCGCATCCGCCAAGGCAGGCTCGCCCGCCGCCCGCATGGATGCCTGGGCGACGCGCTACCCCACGTTCACCGGCGATGTGGCTTACGTGATTCGCGGCCTGCTGGAGCGGGCGGCAAGCGGGGCCGCCGTATGCGGCCGCGCCCATTGGTCCGGTGACGAGCCGATGACCAAATTCGATATCGCGGTGCGAATCGCCCGCACCCTGAGGCTCGATGCGCGCCTCGAGCCGGTGGCATCGAGCGTCGATTCCACGCCGCGGCCGCGCGACTGCCATCTCGACGCAAGTCGGCTCGAAGCGCTCGGGATCGGGCGCCGCACGCCATTCGATGACGCGCTCGCACGGGTGCTGGAACGATATCTGGCCCTGCACCCCCATGCGTCGACTTGATACTGTATAAAAACACAGTATTATTGACACACGCGCCGACGAACGCGCCGCCCGGCATTTTTGCTCGCGTACTTCCGTAATTGCATGGCGACTTCGTAGGGGCCACGTGCCAAACACTACGAAATGCCGGGCTACACATCGCCAGCGCGGTCAATACAATCCTTTTCATGAGGGCGAGTCGCTTCGACGAGCTGCCTCAACCGCGTGCTGTTCGCGCGCTGCGGCTCGGCGCCACAAGCGACGTGCCTCGGCCCATATAGGAATTCCGCATGTCTTACCTCGAGGTAGTGGAAGAAGGCGAAGATCTCGAACCGGTCCCACCCGCACCGGCGCGTCGGACGGGCTCCGCGATGCTCCGGGAGATCGCACCGCGTTGCGATACGCGGTATTTCGACGAAGCGGCGCTGTCCCCGTTAGCACGCGCCGACGGCGCGGCGGATTCGACGTTTCTCGCGGCCGAACTCAGTGCGGCGCGAACGGCCGAGGAACGGATCCGGATGATCCGCGGCGTCCTTCACATCGTGGGCTTCAGAGGCCTTGGCTATGCAGCCTTGAAACTCAATGCCCAGGCCCAGGCCGAGCGCGCTTATTTGCTGCGCGATTACCTGGCGAGCGATTTGTTGCCGAAGGCGCTCGAGGGCGGCTACTTCCTCCGGGATCCGCAAATGCGGCGTGCGCTCGAATCGAGCCGGCTTCATGTCTGGGATATCCGTTCGATCCTGGACGCGTCGCGTAACGACGCCCTCGATCCGCAGGTCCGTCGCCACTTCGACGAGCTTCGTGCGCACGGCCTCGCCAGCGGCCTGGCATTCGGGTTACCGATCTCGCAAACGCCGATGCGCGCAATCATCGTTTTTGCAGGGGCGCCGGAGCACTGCGAATGGATCACGGACAGCGTCATCGCGCAGGCCATCGGACTCGGTCTGTCGTTGCACCAACGCTGCTCGGCCTACATCCAGGCCATGTGCAGGCGCGAGGCCACAAACGGGTTGTCCGAGCTGCAGCAACGGATCTTGTCGGCGGTCGTGGCGGGGCTGTCCGATAAAGCCATCGCAGCGCGCTTCGATACGACCGTGCACAACGTCGACTACCACTTGCGGCAACTGCGCGAGAAGCTGGGCGCGCGTAATCGCAGCCAGCTCGCCTATCTCGCCGGACGGCTTCAGGCGGCTTGACTCGCGCGGGCGCGCTAAACGCCGCTTAACCGCCCCAACCCCAGCGCGCAGCGCGGTACACGAGTTGCGCGCGGTTCTCGACCCCGAACATCTTTTGCAACGCCCGCACGTGGGACGCCACTTTGTGCAGCGAACTCGCGGTTGCGGTGGCGATCTCCTGATCCGACAGCCCTTTGACGAGCCGCTCGAGAACCGCGGCCTGATCTGCGCTCAACACGAGCTCCCGCGCGCGCCGGACACAAGCGTCGATATAAGGCTGCACGATGCGGTGCACGGTCAGGGCGATCGTCAATGCGCCCCCCACGGTGCGGTCGTTGATCCACCCGATCTCGTGCGCTCGCGCGGTCAGATTGACCGCTACGCGCAGATCGGGCTGCGGTGCCGGCAGGCCGAGCGTCAATCCCGCGTTCATTTCATGCGACCGCAGGCTGTTTGAAAGCATGCGCGCCCGCGAGTCTCCGGTCCGCTCCGCATACGCTGTGACTTGCCCCGCCTGCCATGTCGCCGGCAATCCGCTTTGCCAGAGCGCGGCAAAACGCGGATCGCTTTCGTACAACCGGTGTTTCCAATAAAGACGAGAGAACGAGATATCCGCTAAATCGCTCATCGAATAGATGCGCAACACCCGTCGGCCTATCATTTCGAACGCGCCGTAATTGAGCATGTGGAACCCCATGTGCAATAGGCGTTCGTGACAACCGAGCAGATCCGATGCGGCACGGTCGACATCGGCGCTTGCGTCGATCTCGTGCAGATGAGCGAGCGCGTCGGCCTGCGAAAACCATACGAGCGTCGGGAATTCGTCGACATCTGTCATCAGGGTACGCCTCGCGTGCCGATATGCGATTTTCTGATTATCATTACCATAAGTTACACGCACTGACCGGCACCACCGTGCCGCGTTACGTGGCGCGCAACGCGACTCTCGACCGGAGGCTCATCGATGCATCACGCCGCATTGCGCGAGGACGCGTCGTCGTTCCCGCCCTCACGTCGTTCATTGGACGCTCAGCAGTCCGAAACGCCAACTTCGCAGCAACATCCGATCGATGTGATCTGGTGCAATGACCCGCGACAAACGAGTGCGGACGATCAACCTTGCCCGTCCCTCGGTATCGCCGGCGCGCTGGCCAGCGCGCGCACCGCTGCCGAGCGCAATCGCATGATCAACGGCCTCTTGCATCTGGTCGGTTTTTCGACGTTTGCCTATTTCGGATTGGAGAGCAACGTCAAGCAAGCCGAGCGGCTCTTCCTGCATGAGGCGTTCGTGCCTCCCACCTATCGCGGCGACTACGTGAAGCAAGGCTATCACGAGATCGATCCGCGCACGCTCGCTGCGCGGCGCGCCAATGCGCCGATGGTCTGGGACTTGTACCATCTGCGCGAGCAAAGCATCGGATCGAGCATCGGCACCCCGGAAGATCGAGCAGTCGACGGCTTTCTGAGCACCATGCGCGATGACGGTATGTGCAGCGGCCTGATGTTCGCCATGCCCCTCCCCGGCACGCGCTTGAGCGCCTTCATGAGCTTCACCGCACCGCGCCGCTCGCGGGACTGGATCACGTCCGCAACAGTCGAGCAATCGTTGTCGATTGCGCTGTCGGTCCACGCGTTTGCCTTGCCGCAATTGACCGCGGCCTCGCGCAGCTGTGCGGCGAATAGCTTGACGCCATTCGAGCGCGAATTGCTGATGGGTATTGCCGAAGGTGCGTCCGACAAGGAAATCGGCCGCCGCCTGGACACGAGCGCGCACAATGTCGATTACCACCTGCGCAAGCTACGCAAACGTTTCGGCGTAGCGAATCGCATCGAACTCACCTACCTCACCTCCAAGCTCGAGTTGATTTGAGCCGTCACGGCAAGAAGCGGCGTTCGTACGCGCGCTTCCCCACGCCGGTCCATACCGGCCGCAGCCAACCTCGTTAGGACTCCCAACCGTTACGTCGAGTCTCGCACGCCGCCTGGCCGTGCGTCGGGCCACCACGCGTCGGGCTCGGGTCCAGGATGGCGGCTTCCCATGCCCAGGTCGATTGAGGACTCCGCCTATTGACACGCGCGAGCTCTTCCTGGCGCCAAGCCGCGCCTTCGAACGCGCCTGCCAAACTCAAGAACCGCTTTCACTCTGCCGTTAAGTGAAGGAGGCACGTCCTCGCGCCACCGGCTTTCTGACTTCGCTCTAATGGTCCCCAGACAACACAAACGCGGCATCACGTTCATCGTTCGCATCGCCCTGGCCGTTGTACCGATTTTCGTCGGGTCGAACGAGAGCGTTGCTGCGTCGCCGCAATCTGGTCCCGAGGACGCGCCGCTGACCGCCGACGCGCTTGCATCGATGCCGCTCGAAGCGCTCATGAACGTCAAGGTGGTCAGTACGGCGTCCCTCTTCGAGCAACCTGTTTCGGAAGCACCCGCGGCCGCCGTCATACTGACCGCCGACGATATCCGCAACTTCGGTTGGCGCAAGCTCTCCGATGCGCTCGCCTCCCTGCCCGGGCTCTATGTCTCGTACGACCGGACTTATGACTATCTCGGCGCGCGCGGTTTTCGCCGCCCGGGCGATTACAACAGCCGCTTTCTGCTGTTGATCGACGGAATGCGCCTCAACGATTCCGTCTATGATCAAGCTTCGATCGGAACGGACTTTCCGCTCGATATGGATCTGGTCGAGCGAATCGAATATGTGCCGGGCCCCGGATCGGCGGTGTACGGCTCGAACGCGCTCTTCGGTGTCATCAACGTAGTGACGAAAAAGGGCGCGGCATTGGGCGGCGCCCAAACCGCTGTCTCGGTCGGCAGCTTCGGCGAAAAGCGCGCACGCGCGAGCTATGGCTGGCATGGAAGCAACGGGGCCGATCTGCTGCTGTCGGCCACTTCGTACGTCCGCAGCGGGCAAGACCTCTACTACGGCGAGTTCGACACGCCCGACCAGAACAATGGCGTGGCCAACGGACTCGACTACGATCGCGCGCAGTATCTGTTTGCAAAATTCGCCTACCGTGATTTCGTGTTCAGTGCCGGCTACGGGAACCGAACGAAAGGTATGCCGACCGCGGCCTATGGCGCCAACTTCAACGAGCCGGACAGTACCAGCGATACGCATACCTTCGCCAACGCAACCTACCGCCATGCGTTCTCGGGCAGTCTCGAGGTCGCGTCCGAGATTTATTGGGAACGCTATGACTATCGCATGCCGTCGCTATACGGCACGGCCCCGGCTGTAGTCAACGTCGATGGAGACAAGGCGATCTGGTACGGCGCCGACGTCCATGCGACTTTCACGGGCGTGCCGCGCAATAAGATCGTCGTCGGCATGAGCGTGACGCGCAATGCGAGACGCGATCAATACAACTACAACGTCGACCCCTATCAATCGATACTCGACGATCATCGCAGTTCGAACATTTTCGGTGTCTATGCCGAGGATGAGATCCAGCTTACGGATCGATTGACATTGAACGCCGGTGCGCGATTCGACGAGGAGAGCGTATCCGGTGCGAACGCGAGTCCTCGTCTTGCACTGATTTTCAAAGCGACAGCCGCCGACACGCTCAAGCTCGTGTACGGGCGTGCCTATCGCGCACCTAACGCTTACGAGCTGTATTACACCATTCCGGGAACGGACGGCCAAACCGGCAATCTTGCGCTCAAACCCGAGCACATCACGACGTATGAGTTCATCTACGATCGAAGGATCAGCGACTCCGGACATGCCACGCTGTCGGTCTTTCATTACGACGTGCGCAACCTGATCACCGAAGTCCTCACCGATTCCGGGCTGTTCCAGTTTCAGAACATCGATCGCGTCCAGGCCAACGGCGCTGAACTCGCCTATGAGCAGCAGTTGGCCGGTGGAGCAACGATCCGGGCGAGCTATTCATGGCAAAGAGCCCGCAACAGCGAGACCGGCGCGGCCTTGCAGGATTCGCCGCGACAGCTCGCCAAGCTCAATGTGTTCGTCCCGGTCTTCCATCATTCGGCGCGAGTCGGCGCCGAGCTACGCTGCGTATCGTCGCGGCTGGCGCAAGCGGGCGATGCAAGCGGCTACTGTCTCGGCAATCTGAGCATCGGCACAGCGCGGCTGATTCCGCATGCCGACCTGTCGTTTTCGATTTACAACGTCACCGACCGGCGCTTTTCCGATCCCGCCGGTCCCGGGCTCACGCAAAGCGTCATCGTGCAGCAAAGCCGCACGTTCCTCGCCAAACTCGTGTATGGGTTCTGATGGACCGCACATGAGAAGAAAGCTTGCCGCCGCCGTGTTCATCCTTGCTATCGCAGCCTGTCTGCGTGTGACGGCACACGCTCAGGTCGATCTCTTTTCACTCGAAGCAGCCTATATCTTCAACTTCACCGCCTTCACCGAATGGCCTCCGACGCGTGCCGCTTCGGCGAGTCTCATGGTCTGCGCGAGCAACAAGGGGGAGCTCGGTGCCGCGCTCGCCAAACTCGAAGGGCGCCAGGTGGCGGCGCGTACGTGGCACCTGCGCATGCTTTCGGAAGGCTCGACTGCCGCGGGATGCGATGTGCTGATCGTAGATGGCAGCCCGGCGACATCGACCGCGATCAAATCCGCACTGCCTACGGACTCGCCATTGCTCATCGTGCGTACGCCCGACGCCCCCGAGGGTCCGTGCGTGGTCCTGCTGGTTCGCCAAGGCGATCAACTGCGCTTCGATATCGACAATAGCGAGGCAGCCCGACGCCATCTGGGCCTGAGCTCCAAATTGCTTCGGCTTGCGAGGAATGTCACATGAAGCACGTCAAGCTCGAAACGCCAAGTCCGGCGCGCGAAATGGCACGGATCAAGACGCTGCGCGTGGGAGTAGCCTTGCTCATATCGAGCCTGGTACTCCTTGTCTATCAAGCCGTGACGCTGCGGACATCGCTGACCGAAGACGCCAACATGATCGCCGAGATGGTGGCGGACAACACCGCGGCGCCGCTGATGTTCGACGACAAGCCGGCTGCGGGCGAAGTCCTGCATTCGCTGAGCAAGGTGCCTTACGTCGAAACGGTGGCAGTCTTCAAGAGCAATGGAGCAGTGTTCGCCCGCTACGCGAAGCCCGGACTCTCAGAACGCGAGCGCGGCGAAGCCACGATCGAGAATGCACGCATGCATGCGGGCCCCTGGTCGCTCACCGATGTCATCGTCGAATCCGAGGTCCAGGTCAAGGGCAAGGCAATCGGCGAAGTCGTGCTCGTCGCCACGACAGACGCGGTCGTCGCTCAACTGCTCCACTACGGCGCGTTTCTCTCGGCGGCTTCGTTGGTGGCGATCTGGGTCGCGTTCGCGGTCACGTCGCGAATGGGCGCGCGCGTCGCGCAAGCGGAGAAAGAGCTCGAATACCTGGCGTCCACCGACCCGTTGACCGGGCTGCCGAATCGTCGCGCGTTCTACGACGAGCTCGACCGGCGGCTGCATCGGCCGAGCTACGTCGGCACGCGTCTCGCACTGGTGCTTGTCGATCTCGACGATTTCAAGACTGTGAACGACACGCTGGGACACGGTGCGGGCGACGAGTTGCTCACGCGGGTCGCGACTGCCTTGCGTCAAGCCGTACGCAGCACCGATGTGGTGAGCCGGATCGGCGGCGACGAATTCGCGGTACTCGTCGAGATCAATGAAGACAAGAGCGAGGGGCATCTGGCGGCGATGCGCATCGCCCGTGCGCTCGCTCGCCCGTTCAACCTGCAGCGATCGAGTATCGTGGCATCCGCGAGCGTTGGCGTAAGCGTGTTTCCCGACGACGCCCGGGAAGTCGCCGCGCTCGTCAGCAGCGCGGACATGGCGCTTTACGCCGCAAAGGGCCGCGGCAAGAATACGGCGGTCGAATTTCACCCCAACATGACTGTGGAGGCGCGGCGGCGCGCCAGACTCGAAAGCGAATTGCGCAAAGCAATCGAGATGGATGCGCTCGATCTCGTCTATCAGCCCCAATTCGATTGCAAGACCGGCGCGCTCGTCGGCGCGGAGGCCCTCGTGCGGTGGGAGCACCCCGCCGACGGTACCGTCTCGCCGGCCGAATTCATTCCTATTGCCGAAGACAGCGATCTCATCGTCGGGCTCGGACAGTGGGTGCTGCGGAGGGCTTGCCGCGACGCCGCGCATTGGAATGAAGTGTCGGCCACGCGAATTCACGTGGCGGTCAACGTCTCGGCCCGTCAGCTGCGGCAATCTGAATTCGATCATCAGGTGAAGGCGGTGCTGTCCGAAAGCGGGCTGGATTCTCAACTGCTCGAGCTCGAGCTGACGGAAAGCCAATTGATGGCGAATATGGATGCGGGCATCGATTCGATGAACCGCCTTCGAGCATCGGGCGTAAGACTGTCTCTCGACGACTTCGGAACCGGCTACTCGTCCCTTTCGTATCTTCAATCGTTTCCCGTCAACAGCCTCAAAATCGACCGCAGCTTCGTTCATCCGCTTCCCGATGCGGGGCAACCCATCGTGACCGCGATTATTTCGATGGCGCACAGTTTCGGTATCGCCGTGGTGGCGGAAGGTGTCGAGCACGCCGCGCAACTTGCCTGGCTCGCCGAATCGGGCTGCGATATCGTGCAGGGTTTCCTTACCGGGCGGCCCATGCCGTTCGAGCAACTGATGAAATTGCTGGGCGATGACGCAGCCAAACCCCGCGTGCTCAGCGACGCCGGAATGTCGCCGAAGACGTTGGCGGAATGAACGGTCGGCACGGCGACTGTTCGAACCGGGTATATCGCGGCGATAACCGGCGATCGAATCTGAAAATCGGAATCGGCGCCATTTTCCGAAAACGGCGTCGCTTTGGAGTTTACGGTTCAAATCGCCGATAATAGGCCCGCGCGAACGCATGAGCGTCTCGTTTTCAAAGCGGGATGCGAAAAGCGCTCGCTGGCGTGGTCCTTTTCAATATCGACGGTTCGAACAGATGGAAGAGTTACTTCCGCATTACGAGCGCGAGCTTGCGCTGCTCCGGCAATCGCTGCAGCAATTCGCCGCGCGCTATCCGAAAATCGCCGCGCGCCTTGCGATTGCGGGCGAGCACTCGGAAGATCCACATGTGGAACGCATGCTCCAGTCGTTCGCCCTGCTGGCCGCACGCATCGACGTCAAGCTCGACGACGACTATCCCGATTTCACGGAAGCGTTGATCGAGATACTGTTTCCGCAGTACCTGCGTTCGATTCCTTCTTGCTGCATCGCGCAGGTCCGCACCGATGCAGTCTTTGAGAAATTGACCGCCCCGCTGACGATCGCGCGCGGTACGCAATTCGTCGCCAAAGCCACCGAATGCGGCTTTCGCAGCACGTACGACGTAACGATCGCGCCGCTGCGCGTCACGCAGGGGACCTACACCGCGTCCCCGCATGCGCCTACCGGCACGATCCTGCCTGCCGAAACGACGGGACTCGTTTCGCTCGGCATCTCGGCCACGCGCGCAGGCGCCCTGCTCAACGCCACTGCACCGCCTCGCTTGCGTTTGCACTTGGCCGGCGCGCGTGAAGTGATCGCGGCGTTGAACGATGCCCTGCATCTGAAGACGGTCGCCGCGTATGTCGAGGCAGACGGTTTGGGCCGCTGGAAGCGCCTCGAGTCCTCGCCTGTTTCCGCGGTGGGGTTCGACGACGGCGAGACGCTCGTCGCGGGCTCCGACGACACGCCCGCTGCGCTGCGTTTGCTCATGGAGTATTTTGCGTTTCCGGAGAAGTTCGACTTCATCGATCTCGATCTGGCCGCATTGCTGAGTACCACCGGCCCCTGCGGTAGTGTGACGGTCCACTTCGCGCTGGCCGAAATTCATAAGGACTCCTGGGCATCGCAGCGTCTCTCGAGGATCGGGGCGAATACCTTCCAGCCGTTTTGTACACCCGTGGTCAATGTCTTCAAACGCGATGCCGCGTCGATCAAGATCAATCCGGACGTGACCGCTTATTCGCTGCTCCCGTCGTTACCGGGCAAACCGGAGGCCGAGATTTTTTCGATCGATGGCGTCAGCACGGCGGGGCCCTCCCCCGCTCGTAAGACAGTGCTCCATCCGGTCAACTCCCTGATGCACGGCAGCGCGGAGAAGCTCGCCGGGCCCTATTGGACGGTGCGCCGCGACCGATGGCGAGCCGATGCCGGGAACCGCGGCCAAACCGAACTCGTGTTCGTGGGACTCGATGGCGAACCGGTAACGCCCGAGTTCCGCGAATTCGGTGTCGATATGACCTGCACGAACGGCGATCTGCCCGCCTCGCTGCCGATCGGCATGCCCGGGGGCGATCTGCAAAGCGGAGGCAGCGAATTGGGACGCAACGTGGCGATGTTGTCGCGGCCCACGCAGCCGGTGCGCTTGCCGCGCGGCGATGGCGCATTGTGGCGGCTCATCGGTCAGATGGCACCTCATTCGCTGCAGTTGAGTCAAGCGGGGCTCGAAGCGTTCAAGCAGTTCTTTCGGCAATTCGCGGCGCTATCGCAGTCACAGGCGCCACATATCGACGGCATCGTGTCGCTGGACTACCGCCCGACGATGCAATGGATCGCGATGGAACCGTCGCCCGCATTCGTTCGGGGCATCGAGATCACCGCGACCGTCGACGAGCATGCGTTCGCATCGAGCAGCCTGCGTGTTTTTGCGGGCGTGATGGACCGGTTTTTTGCGCCGTATGCGCCCGCGAACAGCTTCGTACAGGTGGTACTGGTATCGAAAAACATCGGCGCCGAAATTTGGCGTTGTCCGCCACGGGAAGGCGCGGCGCCGTTGATTTGACGCTCGTCTATCCCTTGCTGGCGCCAAACGTCAATCCGACGACAAAGTGCCGCTGCATGGCAAAGAACATCAACACCGAAGGCAGCGCCGCCATGATCGAACCGGCCGAGACGAGGTTCCATGCCGTCGTCCACTGCCCCTTGAGCGCCGCGACGCCCACGGTAATCGGCGCAGCCTCGTCGCCTTGCGTCAGACACAACGCCCAGAAGTAGTCGTTCCAGACGAACGTGAAGACGAGAATGGCCAACGCAGCCAGTGCCGGCCGGATCAGCGGCAATACGATGCGAAAAAACACCGTCCATTCCCCAGCGCCTTCAACGCGCGCAGCCTCGATCAATTCATACGGCAACTGCTTGATGAAATTGCGCAGAAACAGCGTGCAAAACCCGGTCTGAAACGCGATATGAAAGAGCATCAATCCTTCGACGGTATTGAAAAGCCCGAACTTCAGCGTCAGGTCGCGCACCGGGATCATCAACACCTGCACGGGAACGAAATTCCCCGCCACGAATGCCGCGAACAATAGCGTATTGCCGCGAAAGCGATAGGTCGCAAGCGCGAAACCGGCCATCGAGGCCAGCGCGATCGAGCCCACCACGGCCGGCACCGTGATCAGCACGCTGTTCCAGAAGTAATGCAGCATGGGCGAGGTCGTCAGCGCCTCGGTGTAGTTGCCGATCAGCGAAATATGCTTCGGCCATCCCCAGTAATTGCCCTCGCTGAGCTCTTCGGACGAGCGCACCGACGTCATCAGCACTGCAAGCATCGGCAGCATCCAGACCACGAGCGCAATCGGCACCGAAATCTTGTAGAACCGCCGCGGCAGCGGCTTCCATTTATCGACAGGCAGCGGATACATGAACTTCTCCTTCTACTGCTCGTTACGCAGCGTACGCCGCAACTGGTAGACGATGTAGACCAGCATGATGGCGAAAAGCACCACGGCGATCGATGCCGAATAACCCAGGCGGTAATACTTGATCGCCTGGTCGTACATGTAATAAGCAAGTACGGTCGAACTCTCGAACGGCCCGCCGCCCGTCATGACGGCGATGAGATCGAAACTGCGCAGTGCACCGATCACGGTAACCACGACCGCCATGAACGTCGTCGGACGCAGTTGCGGGAGCACGACATGCCAGAGCAATGCCCAGCGGCGCGCGCCCTCCATTCGCGCCGCTTCGAGTTGCTCGCCGTTCAGCGTCGTCAGCCCGGTGAGATAGAGAATCATGCAGTACGAAGTCTGCGCCCACAACGCGGCGATCACGATACCGAACGTGGCATACCGCGCATCGCCAAGCACGGGCACGCCGTGCCCGATGATCAGTGCAAGCAAGCCGAACGTCGGATCGTAGAACCACGAGAACATGAGGCCGACGACCACACCAGACAATACGAACGGCGCGAAGAATAGCGACTTGACAACGCGCATTCCTGCCACGCTCTGATTCAGATACAACGCTACGGCAAGGCCCGCTGGCGGCGCGAGCAGAAACATCGCCAGCCAGATCACGTTGTTCTTCAGCGCGGTATAGAAAGTCGGCGCATGGAACAGTTCGATGTAATTGGCAAGCCCGACGAATACCTTGTCCGACATGCCATCCCAGTTGAAGAAGCTCAACCAGATCGTCGACGCGATCGGCCATATCACATAGACGCCGAACATGATGCAAGCCGGCGCGAGGAACAACAGCGCGGCACGTCGCTGACGGCGCGCCGTGGGCGACAGCTTGCGTCCCGCCTGCCGGCCTGCGCCGCGCCGGCTTGCCGGCGATTTGCCGGCCGGCATGGAAAAGTCCGCGCCGTCTGGCGCGGCGCGCAAATGCTCGTGGGTGGCTGACTGCGGCACGACAAGGCCTCCAATGCGTTTCGGCGTTTCGGCATTTCGGCGGCCAACTACGGCCGCCGCCTGCCCTTACTGCTTGTAGATACGCTTGCGCGTCTGCTCCAGCTGCGTGAGCACAGCATCGATCTGCGTCGGATCGGACACGAATCGCTGCATGCCCTTCATGCCTTCGTCGGCCATCTCCTTCGTCATATCACGATCGTAGAACTGTGCAATACCGCCCTTCGTATTGGACAGAATCTGAAAACCGATCTTCGAAATCGGATCCTCCGGCTCGGGCGATTTGCTGTTGGCCGACAGCGAACCAAGTCCCTTCGCGAGCCGCGCGCCGTTCTCGGGTGTCTCGACGAACGCGAGGAACGCTCGCGCTTCGGCCTTGTGCTTCGCATGTGCGGGAATGTGCAGCGATTCGACGGGACCGTCTTCGGCGGTCGGCACGTTCGAATCGATGATCGGGAACTGGAAGTAGCTCATTTGCGGCTTGATCGACGGCGGGAAACCCGCGCTGATGAACGTGCCCATCAGCATCATTGCGGCCTTGCCCTGGAACAGGAACGGTTGTGCCGCGTCGAGATCGTACGAGAGCGAGTTGTCGATGAAGTCATGATCGTCGATGAGCTGCTTCCACGTCGTATAGACCTTCTTCACGCGCGCGTCGGTATAAGGCACTTCCCCCGCCATCAGCTTTTGATGGAACGCATTCCCGTTCAAACGCAAGTCGAGGTAGTCGAACCAGCCGGCCAGCGTCCAGGCGTCGCGGCCAGCCACGGCGATCGGCGTAATGCCGGCAGCCTTCAGCTTCTTGCAGGCATCGAGGAATTCAGGCCAGGTCTTCGGCTCGCCCGCAATACCGGCCTTTTGAAAGAGATCCTTGCGATAAAACATCCCCCACGAGTAATACACGGTCGGCGCCGCATATTGCTTGCTCTGGTACGACGATGCTTCTTTCGTCGAAGCGTACATCCGATCCCAGCCGTTTTTCGCCCAATCCCCGGTCAGATCTTCGAGCAACCCGCGCTTCGCGTAGTAGGCCATCCGCTCGCCGTCATGCCAGTTCACGATGTCGGGCGCAACGGTCGTGAGCCACCCCGGCAGCTGCACCTTGTAGGCTTCCTCGTCGATGAATGCAGCTTTCACGTCGATATCCGGATGCGCCTTCTTGAAGTCGTCGAGCGTCGATTGCCATACCGCGCGCTGGCTGGCGCCCTTGAAGGCAATGTTGATATCGAGCGTGCCTGCCTGTGCCGCATTGGCCCACCAGGACGCGGCTGTCGCCACCGCGAAAAACGCGGTGGCGACGCCGATGCGAAAACGGTTCGCGGGTTGCTTCATGCGTGTCTCCTTCGTGTTATCCAAGGTTTATATCGTCATCAACGGTAGCCGCCTGAGCGGCAAATAACGCGCTCCGGCCCATTTCAGCTGGAACGATACGCGCAAACGCCCTGCGGTTCGACTCGCGCGGCGCCTATGACGAAGGCGTCGGCTTCGACGCCTTCGACCTCGTACACGCGCTCGCCATAATTGAAGACGTAGGTCACGCCCGCGCGGCGGCTCACTCGCACTCCTTCCGGTAGCGGCACGGCACGCAATCCGGCGCGCTCGGCAATGTCGGCAAAGAGTTGCCGCGTCAACGCTTCATCGAAGAGGCCCGCGCAATAATGGAAGGCACCGTGGCGTACGCAAGCAGGATGGCCATCGTCAAACTCGGCAACGACCTCGTGCGGCGCATGTGTATCGAGCTCGATCAGATCGCGCCAATGGCGGCCCTGCCCCGCATCGCTACCGGGGCGGCCCGCCGATGAGCTTGCCATGCGTACGGCCGGGCAGATGTTCGGCCGCAGCGACTCCACTCGCCATACGCGCAGCTGCAATGCCTCAGCAAGCGGTCCCGGCGGCAAATTGCCGGGAATTTGCAAATCGACGGTCTTGGAACCCGTACGCGGGCCAATGACGACTTGCGCCCCGCTCCTGGTCAATCGCTCGACAAAATCGTCGGGAACGATGGGCAACGGCGGCACGACGATCATTCGATAACCATCGAGCGGCGCATCGACAGGCACGACATCGACATCGAGCCCGAGCACACGCAACGCGCTGTAGTACTCGAACGCGAAACGCGGATAGTGGAAATCCGCGCCTTGCGGATGAACCTCGAAGAGCCATTTCGCCGGGTAGTCATAGACGAGCGCGACAGAACGCTTCGCATCCTCAACCGCATCGGGGTGGGCTTCGAGCATCGAGCGGATTTCTGCTGCAACGCGCGACGCTTCGCTGCCGCCGATATCGAGCCGGTTGTCGGGCGTATTGAGCCCCGCGTGCATCTGCTCCTGTGCAAACGGTGCCTGTCTCCAGCGGAAATATGAGACGCAACCGGCGCCATGCGCAAATGCCTCCCAGCTCCAAAGGCGCACCATGCCCGGCAGCGGCGCCGGATTCCAGTGTGCCCAGTTGACGGGCCCCGGCTGCTGCTCCATGACCCAGAACGGCTGGCTCGACATGCCGCGGTAGATATCGTGATTGAAGGAGGCGAAATCGGGATGCCCCGTGCGCAGCCAGCGCGCTTTCGTTTCCGGATCGAACCACAGCTCTTCAAGGGCGCCCAGCGGGTAGCTATCCCATGCCGCGATATCGAGATCGGCCGCGACCTTGTAATGATCGAACTCGGTAAAGAGCTGCATGAAATTGTGCGCGACGGGCCGCCCAGGCGAATGCGCGCGGATGATCTCGGCCTGCATGCGGTTAAAGCGCGCAAGCTCGTCGGATGCGAAGCGCCGATAATCGAATCGGTGCGAAGGGTTCGCCTCGGTCACCGTCGCAGCCGGTGTATCGATCTCGTCGAAGCTGCGGTACTCCATGCTCCAGAACACGTTGCCCCACGCACGGTTGAGCGCGTCTATCATGCGGTAGCGCGCGCGCAGCCATTCTCGAAAGCGCAGCAGCGCGGCCTCGGAATAGCTGACCACGGTTTGATGACAACCGAACTCGTTATCGATCTGCCAGAACGCAACGCCAGGATGCGCGCCGTACCGTTGCGCCACTGCGGTACTGATGCGGCGCGCCGCCTCGAAATACGACGGCGACGAAAAGTCGTAATGACGGCGCGAGCCGAACCGGCGTGCCTGCCCATCGGCACCGACGGGCAGAATATCGGGGTGCCGGTCGATCAGCCACTTCGGCGGCGTCGCCGTCGGCGTGCACATGACGATTTGGAGTCCTGAACGATGCAATACGTCGACCGCACGGTCGAGCCAGTCCCAGTCGTATTCGCCCGGCGTGGGCTCGATACGGCTCCACGCGAATTCGGCGATGCGCACGCGCTCGATGCCGAGCGCCTTCATCCGTTGCGCGTCGTCTTCCCACATCGATTCCGGCCAATGCTCCGGGTAATAGCAGACTCCAAGGTGCATCCCTTCCCTCCTCAGGCGTAGTGTTCGATCGATTGCAGCGGTGCGATGGCAAAGCCGTCGTCCCCGAATAGATGGCATGCCGAAGCCGGTGCGCCAAATGACATGCGTGCACCCCGCTCGACGCGTGCGTCGCCGGCAACCTTGGCGATCAGCGTGCGGCCGTCCGGCGCATCGAGGTGTACATAGGTCTGCTCGCCGAGGCGTTCGGTGAGCGCGACTTCACGCGTGAGCGCAAGCGAGCTGGCGGCGGTCACGTCGCCGCCAGCTCGCAATGTCAGATGCTCGGGCCGCACGCCCACCGTGACGGGCTGCGACGGGACCAACGATGAGCCGTCCACGGCGAGTCGCACCGTTTCTCCGGTCCCATCGATCACGGCGCTCACGCCGTCCGCATCGATCGAGGCAATCGATGCCGGCAGGAAGTTCATGCGCGGCGAGCCGATGAAGCCCGCAACGAAACGGCTCGCGGGACGGTAATAGAGTTCGAGCGGCGCGCCGATCTGAGCGATGCTGCCGTAACGCTCGGTATCCTTACCGGCATGCAGCAGAACGATTTTGTCGGCGAGCGTCATCGCCTCGATTTGATCGTGCGTGACATAGACGACGCTGGCCTTGGCGAACTGACGATGCAAGCGCGCAATCTCGATCCGCGTTTGCCCGCGCAGCGTCGCATCGAGATTCGAAAGCGGCTCATCGAAAAGAAACACTCCGGGCTCGCGCACGATCGCTCGTCCGATTGCCACGCGTTGGCGCTGACCACCGGAAAGCGCCTTGGGGCGACGATCGAGCAATGCGTCCAATTGAAGAATGCGCGCGGCTTCGTGCACCTTGCGCGCGATTTCCTGTTTCGGCGTCTTGGCGAGCTTCAAGCCGAAGGCCATGTTCTCGAACACCGTCATGTGCGGAAAGAGCGCGTAGCTCTGAAACACCATTGCCACACCGCGCTCGGCCGAAGGCACGTCGTTGACGAGTCGCTCGCCGATGTGCACCTCGCCTTCTGTGACGTCTTCGAGGCCGGCGATCATTCGCAGCAGCGTCGATTTCCCGCACCCTGACGGTCCGAGAAAAACGCAAAACTCGTTCGAACCTATCTCGAGGTTCACATCGCGAATGACCGGCGCTGCATCGCCATATGCCTTGTGAAGACCCTTCAAGGAAATGCTCGCCATCGCTTCCGCTCCGTGGTGTAATCGGTCGAAGTCGGAGATTAAGCGCTTAATCAGGCCGGCATAGGAAAACGGCCATCGAGGCCGCGCGCCTTTGCCTTGTCTCCGAATTCATTGATCTAATGGGCGCCATAGTGCCGTTACTCGAAGCAGCTTGCAAACTCTGAACAGTCATCCCAAATATTGAGCACGCATGACGACGATCAACGAAGTGGCACGTTTGGCGGGCGTAACGCCCGCCACCGTCTCCAACGTATTGCGCAAGCGTGGCCGCGTCGGCGAGCAAACGCGTCAGCGCGTACTCGATGCCATCGACACCCTGGGCTATCGTCCGCACCTTGCGGCACGCGCGCTGGCGGAGGGACGCGGTCCCACGCTCGCGTTGATGGTCTCGAGCATTGCCAACCCGTTTTATCCCGAGTTCGCGCTCGCGGTCGAACGTGCGGCCCGGGAATCGGGGCACTTCGTCATCATTTGCAATACCAACGACGATCCGGCCATGGGTCGCGCCTATCTGGAGCAAATCGCCGGTACGTTGTCGGAGGGCGTGCTCGTCATGAACGCGAATCTCGATTTCGCCGATCTCGCGGCGACCGAAGCACGCGGCGCACCGGTCGTCCTGTGCATGTGGGAGCGTCCCGAAGCCCCACCGCGCCTGCCCTGCGTGGCAGTCGATTTCGCATTGGCCGGGCAGCTCGCAGCATCGCATCTGATCGCGCTGGGACATCGAAAGATCGGCGCCATCGTCGGCAGCAAAGCGTCCGGTATCCATACGCCGCGTCACGAGGGGTTCGCTGCCGCGATGCTGGAAGCCGGACTCGAAATCGATGCCAGCACCGTCATTCACGCGCCCGACACGATAGAGGGCGGCTACACGGCTGCTCGCTCGCTGCTCGAGCAACACCGCGCGCTCACGGCGATCTTCGCGACCAATGACCTGCCGGCGCTCGGAGCCATGCATGCGGCGGCCGATGTCGGCCTTCACGTGCCGCGCGATTTGTCGGTCATAGGCATCACCGACATTCATCTCGCCCGCGAATCGCGGCCCGCATTGACAACCGTCGCGATACCGACGGCCGAGGCAGCACAACTTGCCGTCACGTTGCTGCGCAAACTGGTCGTCAAGGGTTCGCGTGTGCCCGATGGGGAACCGGAGATCTGCGAGACCTCGGCACCGCGGCTCGTCGTACGCGCCTCCACGGCCCCGCCGCCCGCGAGACGCCGTCCAGTCAAGAGGAACACGACCGCATAGCGATGCCAACGCGTGACGCGCACAGCATTGCATGCCATGCGCTCCCTTGCTCCGCGCGCATGATTGCCTGCATCAGCCTTGCCAGTTCGACACGCATCGCTATACTTGGAAAAAATCTGAACAAACGATCTGTCTATCCGTAACCACGTATCCAACAACATCCGAGGAGAGGCGCATGGGGGAGCAGCTCGAACAACGCGAATCGTTCGCATTGATGCATCAGATGGGGCTCAACGATGGCGCCATCGAACGCCGCAAGCAAGTCGTTGCCCTGGAGCCCTCCGACCTCGCCCGCATTGCGCGCATCAGGGATCTCGTGCTGCCTCGCGTCGATGAGTACACGGCTGCGTTCTTCGGGCATCTCGCCAAGTTCGACGAGGCTCGTCCGCTGTTCGACAATCGAGCCTTGCTCGAGAAGGCGAAGCGGCTCAAGACGGACCACTTGCAGGGTCTTGTATCGGGCGACTACAGCAGACATTACGTGGCGCAGCGCATCGAGCTGGGCCGGCTTTACGCCGTGGCAGGGCTCGAGATGCGGTTTTTTCTCGGCGCATTCCATCAACTGCTGAGGTTCATCGGCAACGAGGTCATGACGCATTCGGAGCACGCGCCGCTCGAAGCGTTCGATGCCTTCATGTCGCTGAAAAAGGTGGCGTTCTTCGATCTTGGGCTGATCGTCGATGTGCTGGTGTTCGAACGCGAGCGCATCATTCGACAGCAACAGGAAGCCATTCGGGAACTGTCGACACCGGTCCTGCAATTGCGCGATCGGCTGCTGCTGTTGCCAATCATTGGCGTCATCGATACCTACCGGGCCCGGCTCATCACCGAAAACCTGCTCGAAGCGGTGCGCGCACGGCGCGCGAAGGTGGTCGTCATGGACGTCACCGGCGTGGCGACGATCGATTCGCGCGTCGCGAACCACATCCTGCAAACGGTAACCGCGGCACGACTCATGGGTGCGCGGGTCATCGTAACCGGTATCGCGGCGCCGGTTGCGCAATCGCTGGTCGCGCTGGGTATCGAGCTCGATCGGCTCCTCGATACGGTCGGCGATCTGCAAGGCGGTATCGAGCTAGCCGAGCAGATTCTGGGCTATCGCGTGTCACAAGGCAACGCCAACGAGTCGCGCGCCAACTCAACGAGCTGATACCGTGTCCGTTCCCATTCTCAAGCAAGGCGATGTACTCATCGCATCGATTCAATCGGCGCTGTCGGACCAGGATCTCGTTCAATTGCGGGATGGTTTCGCCGAGAAGATCGGTCGATTGCGCACGCGAGGCGTCGTCATCGACGTCACCGCGCTCGACGTGCTCGATTCGTTCGCTACCCGCACATTGCGCGGCATCGCCTACATCGCGAAGCTGCGCGGTGCGCAGACCGTCGTAGTCGGGATTCAGCCCGAGGTCGCATTTGCGATGGTTCAGCTCGGCCTGTCGCTCGATGGCATTGCGACGGCGCTCGATCTCGAGGAGGGCCTCGCCCATCTCGGCGATACCGCGAACGGGAGCGCTGGCGATGGCGGATGAATTTCACGTGCCGATCGAGCGCGAAGAGGATGTCGTCATTGCCCGTCAGAAGGGGCGCGAACTCGCTGCCGCTGCCGGATTCTCGATGACGGACCGGACCATCATCGCACTCGCCATTTCCGAGATGGCGCGCAACATCGTCAGCTATGCACGCCGCGGAGAAGTCACGTTGCGAAAGCTCGACGACGGCGCGCGTGTCGGCATCATGATCGTCGCGGAAGACGAGGGTCCGGGTATCGCCGACATCGAACTCGCGATGCGCGACGGCTATTCGACCGCGAAGAGCCTCGGCGTGGGCCTGCCCGGGACGAAGCGGATCATGGACGAGTTCGAGTTGATCTCCGTCGTGGGCAAAGGCACGAAGGTCACGATGAGGAGATGGCTGAGATGAACGCCGCGTCCCCGCCTCGTGAACCCATCATCGAATGGGGTTGGGCGGGGCGTGCGCTCGAAAGCGTCTCGGGCGACCTGCACGTCGTCGTTCAATTCGACGACGGGGCCGTGGTAGCGCTGCTCGATGGTCTCGGGCATGGCCACGAAGCGGCGCAAGCGGCATGCGCGGCGGCGCCGATCATCGAGGCGCACGCGCGCGAACCCATCTTGCAAGTGCTGCAGCATTGCCACGAAGGGCTGCAAAAGACGCGTGGCGCCGCAATGAGCATTGCGTCGTTCGACGCTCGCGACAGCTCGGTGACCTGGGCGGGCGTCGGTAACGTCGACGGCGTTCTCGTTCGGGCCCAACCGGACTCGCACGCGCGCGATCGCGCGATTTCGACGCGTGGCGGCGTCGTCGGCTACCGCGTGCCCCCGCTGCGAGCGGAGCGCCTGTCGCTATCGCGCGGCGATACGCTCGTGATGGTCACCGACGGCATACAGAGCACATTCACCGCACGCATGCCGATTGCCTGCACCCCACAGGAGCTTGCGGAAACCATCCTCGTACGATACGGCAAGGCTACGGACGACGCGCATGTCGTCGTTGCCCGCTATCTCGGAGCGCACGCATGACGACGCAGCTCGCCGCGCTCGCAGCCGAATACCTGAGCGGGCTTCGCGCCTATCTCGAGCACGAAGGCGAAGCAGGGCTCACGCATGCTTACGAGATCGGCCGGCGCGCCCTGAGCCAGGGCGTGGGACTGCTCGATATGGCGGCGCTGCATTACGCTTCGCTCGATGAACTCGTGCTCCCTGCCCCATCGCAGGATCGGGCCCGGCTCGCGCAAGCCGCGGCAGCGTTCTTCAACGAACTGCTCGCGCCTTTCGAATTGTCCATCGAAGGCTATCGCGCGGCGCTGGCGGCGAGCGAGGAACGGTTTCAACTGGCGGTGAGCGGCACGACCGCGGGCTTGTGGGACTGGAATCCGCAGACCGACGCGATCTATTTCTCCCCGCACTTCAAGCGGATCACGGGCTATGAAAATCATGAACTGCCCAATGAGCGCCAGGCGCATTTCGGCGCGATTCACCGCGACGATGCGCACCGCGTCGAACAAGCCCTGAAAAAGCACCTCGACGAGCGTCGCCTCTATGACGTCGAATACCGGGTGCGCATGAAGTCAGGCGAGTTCCGCTGGGTCCAATCCCGCGGGCAGGCGTTGTGGAACGACAAGGGCGAGCCTTATCGCATGGTCGGCTGGATCATGGACATCACCGATCGCAAGCGCGACGAGGAAGCGCTGCGCGCATCGGGAGAAGAGCTGCGCCGTCTGTCAGGGCATATTCAGCACATCCGCGAGGAAGAGAAGGCTCGCATCGCACGCGAGCTGCACGACGATCTGGGGCAGCAGCTGACCGCCCTGAAGATGGCCGCGTCGATGCTCGAACATCCGGGCGGCGGCGGATACCTGCCCGCGCCGAAACAGGCGTTCAAGGCGATGTACAGGATGATCGATCAGCTTGTCGACTCGGTGCGGCGAATCGCGGCCGATCTGCACCCTGTCATGCTCGACGACCTGGGCCTGATCCCGGCGATCGATACGCTGATCGACGAATTCACGGCGCGTTATCGAATCAAGGTGACCCGCCATATCGACGCGGACGCGATTGCGTTCAACCGGGAATGCCGAATCGATCTCTTCAGGATGGTGCAAGAAGCGCTGACGAACATCGCGCGCCATTCGGGCGCAACGGAGGTCGTCCTCGATATCGTTCGCGAGGAGCCTCACTGCGTCGTACGGGTCGTCGACAACGGCCGCGGCGCGGCCCAGAACGATCGACGGGGCAGACATTCGTTCGGGCTGCTCGGCATACGCGAGCGCGCGGCCCTGCTGGGCGGCGAGGTCAGCATCCGGACGGCACCGGGCGCCGGCTTTGCGCTGACTGCGACCTTGCCGCTCGAGGCGGTGGAGGTCAGGCGTGAACTGCGCTGAGTAACGTTAAAGCAGGTCTCGCTCGCCGCCGTCATGCCACTGCGTCATCGTCACCGTGACGCCTTGACCCGGTGCCGAACTGATGTGGAATTCGTCGACGAGGCGTTTCGCGCCTGCCAGTCCGGCACCCAACCCGCCTCCTTTGGTCGAATAGCCGTCTTGCATTGCCCGTGCGATGTCGGGAATCCCCGGGCCGTCATCGCGCGCAACGACAAAGACACCGCGACGCTGCCCATCCGCAGTCGAGTGAAACGTCAGTTCCCCGCTGCCCGCGTGAACGACGATATTGCGTGCGATTTCAGTCACCGCGGTGGCCAACGCGGCCACTCGGGCTTCGGGGAGGCCCTGCTGCGCACCGAGTTCGCGAACGACCTGCCGCGTCCAGGCGACATCCGATTCGCCAACCACCGACACATGCACTGCGGCGCCGAGAGTGCGATGCGTCGTCACGGCAACGCCCCTGGGGGATATATGCGACGGACTCCTTTCATACGAATGCCCTCGCTGTTTTTGGCGTGCATGCATCCTAGCACCGCCGCATCGATGCGTCGTCCCTCCCCGGCGGCACGCGGCTTGCTGGCTTGGCGTTGCCCACCGATCTGTTTCGATATTCACATTTCAGCATATCGGGCGATACGCCCGGAGAGGAGCGCCCATGTCCACGCCGACGAACGATTCGCCGCGGCACGATCCCTACGACAACGTGCCCGATTCTTCGCTGCCGCCCTATTCGAACCGACACCCGATCACGCGCGCGTTCGATTCGTTTGCGAGCGCCGTAACACGATGGACCGGTTCGCCTATCGCTTTCAGCATCGCTGTGATCATCATTGCGGTGTGGGGCGTGCTCGGCCCGGTGTTCAAGTTTTCCGATGCCTGGCAGCTCGTCATCAATACTGGCACGACCATCGTCACGTTCCTCATGGTGTTCCTGATTCAGCAAAGCCAGAACAAGGACAGCGTCGCGATTCATCTGAAGCTCAATGAGCTCGTAGCGGCAAACCGCAGAGCGAACAGCGAGCTGATTGGAATCGAGGACGTGTGCGAAGAGGACTTGCGGCGCATTGCGAGTGCTTATCTGGCACTCTCGAAAAATGCGGAGGCAACTGAGGAAGTCCGGTCCGAGGTCGAACGCGAGATCAACGAGGCAAAAGAAAGGCCCGGGGGGAAGAACAAGTAACAGCACGACCGGGGAAACAGCACCCGGTCCGCAGATCAGACGATGGCCTTCAGACGGGAAAGCACCTCCTGCGTGTGCTCGCCGATGCGGGCGAGTGCCCGGCGCACGCCGAGGCGGCGCCCGTCCATCGTCAGCGGCAGCAACGCAATCTCGGTCATGCCACCGTCGTCCGTCGGCATCGGTGCGAGGCCACCGCTCGCTTTCAGATGCGGATCGTCGAACAATTGGTGCGGGCGAACGATCGGTGCGTACGGAATACCGGCCGCCTCGAGCTTGGGTGTCAGGTCTTCGACGCGAAGCTGCACGAGTATCGCGCCGAGGCGTTCGAGCAGTTCCGGACGAACGGCCACGCGCTGGGCATTCGTGGCGAAGCGCGGCTCGGCTGCGAGCTCGGGGCACTCGAGCAGTCGGCACAGGGTAACGAATTGCTTGTCGCTCACGGCTCCGATGAAAAGCTGCTCGCCTTCGGCCAGCGTAAAGACGTCGTACACTCTCCAGGCTGAAACGCGCGCAGGCATGGGCGGAGGTGCCTCGCCCGTCATCGCAAACTGCTGCATATGCTGCGAACAGAGGAACACGCAATTCTCGAAGAGCGCGCTTTGCACCTCTTGCCCGCGTCCCGTGCGTTCGCGCTCGCGCAGCGCGGCAAGCACACCGATCACGCCGAACATGCCGCCCATGATGTCGTTGACCGACGTGCCGGCACGCAGGGGGCGGCCGACCGGTCCTGTCATATACGCGAGGCCTCCCATCATCTGCACCACTTCGTCGAGTGCGAGGCGCTTTTCGTAGGGTCCGGGAAGAAAGCCTTTATGCGAAACATAGACGAGGCCCGGGTATAGAGCCGAAAGCGACGCGTAGTCGAGTCCGCGCTTGCCCATCAGCCCCGGGCGGAAATTCTCGATCATGACGTCGCAGGTCCCGACCAATTCGACGGCGGTCCGCCTTCCCTCGGGCGTCTCGAGATCGAGCACGACGCTCTTCTTGTTCCGGTTGAACGAGCGGAAAAAGCCGATGCCGAGCCCCGGCAACTGTCGCGTTTTGTCGCCTCCCGGCGGCTCGATTTTGATGACCTCGGCACCGAGGTCCGCGAGGATCATTCCGCAGGTCGGCCCCATGACCATATGCGTGAATTCGATCACGCGTATGCCTTCGAGCGGGAGCCGGCCGTTGCAATGGGTCTGACTGCTCATATTGCCTCGTCAATGCGCATAGCTATGGGCACTGTATCGGTTCCATATCGGCGTCAAAAGCGGTATTTTGGCAGCGTTATCGTTCCGATCCGGAATGCCATGTGCCGCGCACGCGGCATCGAGGAGCCTCGTCCGATGCACGACATCGATATCAAAACGCTGCGTCTATTCGTAGCCGTGTGCGATCACCGCAACATAGCGCGCGCCGCCCAGGAGGCCCATATCGAGCCATCGGCGATCAGCAAGCGCATAGCACAACTCGAGAGCGAGCTTGGTGTGCCGTTGCTCTCGCGCTCTCGCCGCGGCGTCGATCCGATGCCTGCCGGGCTCGCGCTTCTCGAGCATGCGCGGGCGGTGCTCTTCACGATGGAACGGATGGAGAGCGATGTTGCCGCGCTGGGTGCGGGGCTGCGTGGCAGGGTCAGTATTTGCGCTTCGCCTTCGGCGATGGCCGAGAGTCTGCTCGACGATATCGCATCGTTCATGCGTGCGCCCGAGAATAGGAATATCCGTGTCGATATAGAGGAGCGGATGTCGACCGATCTCGTTCGACAAGTGCGCGAGGGAACATCGGCGATTGGCGTTTGCTGGGACAACGTCGATCGCAGCGGCCTGCAGGCGCAACTTTATCGGCGTGATCGCCTTGCGATTGCGGCGCATCGCGATCATCCGCTTGCGAGCAAAAGGTCGATCGATTTCGAGCAGACGCTCGAGTATGACCATGTAGGGCTGCCGCCCAACTCCTCGGTGCATACGATGCTCAGGCGAGCCGCGGCGAACGTCGGGAAGACCATAACGTACAGGGTCATCGTTTCGAACCTGGATGCCACATTTCGCGTGGCCGCCGCGGGATTGGGGATCAGCGTTGTGCCGGTGGAGGTCGGCCGAACCTATCGCCGCGCGCTCGGGCTGCGGATCGTTCCGCTGAACGACGCATGGGCATACCGGCGCTTCGTTGTCTGTTGCAAGGATTTCGATGCGTTGCAACCGCCGGCTCAGCGGCTCGTGAAGTATCTTGGAACGCGTGCGGAAGGTGAGTGAGGCTTGAAAATCCTGATTCCTCCTTCCTCGTTCCTTGTTCAGTTCAGCGACTGGCGTAGCGGTGTGCGCGGCGCCAGGGCGATCTCTCGAACTCTCGCCCTCAACGCTTGAATAGGCCGATCAACAAGCAATACGATACAAACGCCGAGGCCGACTGCGATCACGTAACCGATTAAAAATACCCACCAACTCCGCATGGGCGACCCGATTCCGATGATATGCCATGCAATGAATGCTCCAAGCCACTGACACAGAAAAACAGGGTACGAAAGGTCGCCGAACCACAGCGATATATTCTTTGTTATCCCATGGGTTTTTTTGCCATGAAGGATAATTACGGAAACACATGCCAGTATATTGTTGACGTAGTAAAACAACCCGTAAAACGGGCTTGCATCGAATCGTAGAGCCAGGCGCCAATTGACCACGAATACGGCAATAACCGATATCAGAATTGCCAGTTGATTCACCGTTGATGCATGCTTCCTCGGCTTCGATCGACTGAGCATGTCTGTCGCGAAGTAAGACGCTGCCCCGAGACTGAACGGCAACATCGCCGCTGAAACAGGAAAATAGTGAGCTCCTTGATCCGCCCCAACATGGAATTGATAGGCCTGCCATAGAATGGCAAGCCCTACGCTGGAAATCGCCGTCCATGCGCGGCGCGAAACGAAAAGCCAAAGAAGGAAGTAACAGCAAATTTCAACGGCTACCGACCATGTCGTCGGGGAGATTCTGAAGTGCTGACTCGGTAGAAATGTCCAAGGGAAAATCAGAATATTACCAATCCAGTCCTGCCATTGAGCGGTTCCCCACAAAGGATGGAAGGATCGCGCATTTGACAATCCCCACAGGAACGGTATAGATACCATGCAAATCGCAAGTTGAGCCGGATAGAGTCGTAGAGCCCTATTCGAAAAAAAGCTTACTGGATTGAATCGGTACGTCTCATGCAGGACCAGCGTCATCAAGTACCCGCTGATGACATAGAAAAAATTGACCGCCAGTATTCCGATGGTCGGCACACTGCCACTGAAATGGAAGACGACAACGCAACAGGCGAGAAAAAATCTTAGGATGCCTAGCATGGCTTGAATGGGTGTGTCGACTGGACCGACATTTTACATCGTCGATCAAAGGATTCGTGCTAGCTCGCCGGTGCCGACCGCGTAGATTGCCGCTCGGCGGCGAGCTTGGAAAAAGCAACCGATGGTTGATCGATGAACCGTTCATACACGCTTGCTACGAAGAACGTGAGAGGCCAGGCGATGGCGCACGACAGTGCTATCGACCAACCATATCCTAGATGCCGTGCGGCAATCGTCACGACGGCAGACGCCACGGTAAAAAGTATAGGAAAGTGCGTCAGATACAGGCTGAACGATATTTTCCCAAGCCACCTTGGCACACGACCGCGCAGAAATGATCGGCAGCTCGGTGTGATGCATAATCCCAAGAGGATGGCCAACGCGGCGACGGACAACTGTAACTGCGCGCCACCGACGCTCTTTGTCAAATTCACTTTAGCCAGCACATCAAGTACGAATTGGAACGGCTGATAGTGACGTGTGAAGCTCAGTGCGACGCCCAGCCCGAGCAGCGCATAGCCTACGGTGGACCACTGTGCGCTGTCGCGAGACAACAGTCGATGTCTGCCCATATAAGCAGCGAAACCAGCGAGGAATAACGAGTATTGGCTCGTTCCGGTCACGAACAACAAGGCGACGAAGATGAGCCAAAACGCGGGCCTTGGCAACCGACGATATGTGGCGGATAGAGCGATCACCAGCATTGACCCCCAGAACTCAGCGTGGAGCGACCAGAGAGGAATATTGGCTGCGATGTTGATCGGCGTCAGTGGGAATACGTCCTTGAGGTAGGGTGTGCGATCAAATATCGACACACCACCGTAACCGGTCAGCATTGAGCTCAACACCGCTTCGCCGAAGAATGAATGAGGTGTGAACGGGACGAGCGACAATCCCGTGAGCCAACTCGACATGCTGACCCTCGCCGCATCGGCGTGCACCGACGGCATGGACCAGAGCAGCAGCGTCGCGAATATAACGGAACATACGATCGGCGGGTACAGGCGCAGGAATCGCTTCGCAATCTGCGACGGGATACCAGAAGTCGACTTGGTGAATGAACCGGCGAGCACAAAGCCGCTCATGGTGAAGAACATATATACCGCCATGGTCCCATTGATCAGCGAGAATATCGGCGTGCCCGTGAGCCACGCCTCCCATGAAAAATGAGGCGGCGCGTTCGCGACGCGCGCGAAAGCAGGAAGGAAGGCGGAACAGTAATGCGTTAGAAGCACCATGACCGCAGCAATCCCGCGCATGCCCTCGATAAATTCAAATCTTTCTCCTGCGCTGATTTTTTGACCCATCTCTCGTTCTCATTTTTAGAATACCTCCGATTTTACGGTATAAATGCCTTTCTGATGGGCCGCTTCGTCTTGCGGGCTCTCGCTGCCGCCCCAAATGACAGAAAACGCGATTAAAGCTGCAACGAGTGGCACAGCGCGGCTTTTATCTTCTCTTTTTCGCGGCTGTCGAGCGCTTGAGGTTGAACGGCGCAATTTTACGTGCGTCGGCTAGAACGTATAGTTCAACGTCACCATATACCTTTGACGCCGGACGGGACGCCGTCCTGCCAGCGCGAAGCCCAGGTACCCATGAGCTCGCGTGCGCGTCAAGAATATTTCAACCGAACTTGTGGTCGGTGAACGCCCTGATCTGCTCACGCGTCCAGACACCAGGGAAGTTGTGACTCCCAGACTTGCGTAGCTCACGATCGAACGCGCAGGCTCGGTACGCCTAGGTACCTATGGGCGATCACCCCGCATAACAGCGTCACCAGCGCACAAGGCGATGCGTGGGGTCTGTCAATGAGCGGCGGCGCGATGCGCCCTAGCGCGCGTGAGTATTGTGCCTGCGCCCCATACGATCAGGGCGGCAATGATGAAGCTCAATGCGAGCAGCACGCCGAGCAATACGGTTTCCTCGCCCTCGATGCCTACCGCGCCGAACAGGCGGAACAACGGCGCAAGCGCGGACCACACGGCTTCACTGCCGACCCAGCGCGCGAGCGGATCGATGCGCGAAAGCCCGAAGAAAACCGGGCCAGTCAGCACAAGGGCAATCACGAATCGCAGAATCAACTTCATCGGACGTCCACCGTTCCGTAGTAGGGGGTGCTCGTACCCGGAATGGGCTTCGTCGGCTGTGAGAGTAAGTAGTCGCGCAGACGATCGAACTGGTGTTGTGACACGAGCGTTATGCAGCCGTCGCTCACGCCCCATCGGCCGTTCGGATGCAAGCGGAAATTGCCGCGCCTCACACCTTCCACGAAGGTCCAGTCGTCGATCTTGCCGTCAGCGCTATAGAGCGCGAACCACGTCGCGCGCTCGCTATTCGACCACATATCGAGCCCGAGATCTCTGAGGCGGCCAAGGCGTCCGCCCGTTTCACGCTTGATAATGTAGTAGCGCCCCTTCGGGATCGGGCCTGCGTTGGGGACGGCCGTGGCGGTGGGTTGGTCGACGTATGCGCCGTTACCGGAGAATGCAGCGACCGCGCCGAAGCCGGCGCACGAGAGCAGCGAGGGGTTCTTGCTGTTGAGGGTGAAAACGCACTGGGCTGGCAACTTTGTCCTTGGTGGCGGCGGCGACCCCAGTAATGTATGACGAGAGCCACTGGGCGTGCAATCTAGCAAGCGAACGTCGGATTGAGGAGCGCGGCGCACTGTGTCGACATCGTATTAAGCTCCGGCCCAACCCGATGAAAGTGACTGCGCCATAGCACCGACATATGAGCAGTTTGCCTAATTGAGGTTCTGAGATGAGCCGGATGTAAATCGAGCGCAATGTCAACCAGCCTCGCGGCATCATCAACTTCCCTCTTGGGGTGGGCCCGTCTTTCAGGAAGTCAATGAGGCACGTGCGCGCGGCGTCTTGTTTGATAGGTTTTTTGCTCATGCTCAACGACTAGTCGGAATTCACCTCGATGCACGAGGATGTACGCTCCCCAACCGCGCGAGTTTCCGACGTTTAGGCAATGACTAGGCAACACAAGCCGAGAACCGACGATGATGGCGCGGGAAGGCCAAAAACGAAAAACCCGCGTCAGCCTTGACTGACGCGGGTTTTAATCTGGTCGGGGCGAGAGGATTTGAACCTCCGACCACCTGCACCCCATGCAGGTACGCTACCAGGCTGCGCTACGCCCCGAAAGCATGAAAGTATAACAGACACTTTCACCGAAAAGAACTACACCTCATCACTAATGACGCAACAACTCGATGACACCGCGCAACTCCTTGCGCAGCCGCTCGATATCGACAGCCGGCGCAGCGCTCGGCGCTGGCTGCGCCGCCGGCGCTACATCGGGTTGCGACGCATCGCTGCCCTCTTCCATCACCGCACCGCGCGCATCGAGCCGATTGCGCGCACCATTGATCGTGAAGCCCTGCTCATAGAGCAATTCGCGAATCCGCCGAATCAAAAGGACTTCGTGATGCTGGTAATAGCGCCGATTACCGCGCCGCTTCACCGGACGCAACTGCGTAAACTCCTGCTCCCAATAACGCAGCACATGCGGTTTGACGCCGCACAGTTCGCTGACTTCACCAATCGTGAAGTAGCGCTTCGCCGGAATCGGAGGCAAGACGACTTTTTCGACCGTCGTTGTCATCGTCAGTTAACCGTCGTGGTGAATGGGCGCGACACCGCGCCTTTCGCTCGTCAGCGCGGGAAAGTCGCTTCGACTCCGTTTTCGACGAGCGCCTTGAGCTTTTGACTTGCGTGGAACGTCACGACGCGGCGCGCGGCAATCGGAATCGCCTCGCCTGTCTTCGGGTTACGACCGGGTCGCTGCGGTTTGTCCCGCAGCTGGAAATTGCCGAATCCCGACAGTTTCACGCCATCGCCGCTTTCGAGTGCGTCGCGAATCACGTCGAAGAAAGCCTCGACCATATCCTTCGCCTCACGCTTGTTGAGCCCGACGTTATCGAACAGCAACTCGGCCAGCTCAGCTTTCGTCAGCGTCGGCGTTTCGCTCGAAACGCCCGCGGGCGGGGTCGGAATTTCTCGAATCATGGCGCCACGCTGCGCCGAAAGAAGGGCTTCGAAATCACTCGAGTTCATTTCGTTCATATCTAAAAACAGCGGCCATCCGATGCCAACGCGCAGCGCCGGCATCGTTCCGAAGCTGTTCGCGCTTACCCCCGCAACCGCGCACCGTAGACTCGAGCCAAACGATCCACCAAGGCCTTGACGGCCGCATCCACCGTCTCGTCCTGCAGCGTGCCGCCAGTATCTTGCAGGGTCACGCGGAAGGCAAGGCTTTTCTCGTGCGCAGCCAGGCCACCGGAAGTATTTGATTTTGCACGAAATTCATCGAAGAGCGCAACCCTTTGCACGAATTTGCCGGCGCCCTCGCCCAGCGCCTTTTGCATCTCGTCCAGCAGCGCCTGCGTCTCGATCTTCTGATCCACCACCACGGCAATATCGCGCCGCACCGGCGGAAATTTCGATACTTCGGCGGGCACCGGCAACGCGCGCGCCATCACCGCTTCGGCGTCGAGCTCGAAAACGATCGGCGCCTGCGGCAAATCGTATTGCCTCATCCAGCGCGGATGCAGCTCGCCGATGAAACCGACTGCGCGACCGTCGAGCTCGATGCGAGCACTGCGTCCCGGATGCAGCGCGGGATGCTCAGCCTTCACGAAGCGCGCAATGCGCGGCGCAAAAAGCGCCTCGACATCCGCCTTGACGTCGAAGAAATCGACCTGGCGTGTCGGGAGACCCCACTGCTCTTCCGCCACGGGCCCATAGGCAAGCGCACCGATACGCTTCGGCTGGATGTACCCTTCGACGGCATATTCGCTGGCCTCCTGCGTCGCATCGCGCAGGAATACGCGCCCGAGTTCGAACACGCGGATACGCTCGGCACGCCGATTGAGGTTGTGGCGAAGCACATTCACGAGGCTGCCGACGAGCGTCGTACGCATCACCGACATCTGGCTCGCAATCGGATTGACGAGCCGCACCGGATTATCGTTGCCGGCAAAATCGCGCTCCCACGATTCGTCGACGAAGCTGAAGTTGATCGTCTCCGAGTAATCGCGGGCGGCCAGTGCGTGGCGAATCGCGTGAATGGAGCGCTGCGTCTCGTTCGTCGCGCGCATTGCGTTTGCCGCCATCGGCGGGCGCGCCGGAATCTTTTCGAAACCGTAAATACGCGCCACCTCCTCGATCAGATCCTCCTCGATCTCGATATCGAAGCGGTACGGCGGCGGCGTGACGGAGAACCGCTCGTCGTCGAACTCGAACGCGAGCCCAAGGCGCTCGAAAATACGAGCCATCTCGTCGGCGGGAACCGGCACGCCGATGATGCGCTGCGCACGCGCCACACGCATCGCGACCGGGGTGCGCTTCGGTACGTTGACCGTTTGATCGTCGACCGGACCGGCCTTGCCGCCGCAAATATCGAGAATCAAACGCGTGATGTATTCGATGTGCTCGACCGTCGTCGAGTAATCGACGCCACGCTCGAAGCGATGGGCCGCGTCGGTCGAGAAGTTGTACCGGCGTGCACGCCCGCGGATACTGTCGGGCCACCAGAACGCCGCCTCGAGATAAATGTTCGTCGTATCGAGCGTGACCGACGTACGCTCGCCACCCATGATGCCCGCCAGGCTTTCGACTTGCCGATCGTCGGCGATGACACCCACCGTCTCGTCGAGCTCGATCGTATTGCCGTTCAGCAACTCCAGGCTTTCGCCGCGGCGGCCCCAGCGCACTTCGATGCCGCGATGAATCTTGTCGAGATCGAACACGTGCGTCGGCCGGCCGAGCTCGAGCATCACATAGTTCGAGATATCGACGAGCGCCGAAATGCTTCGTTGTCCTGAACGCTCCAGCCGTTCGACCATCCATTGCGGCGTTCTCGCGCGCGCATTCACGCCGCGAATCACGCGCCCGGAAAACCGGCCGCACAAATCGGGCGCCGCGATGTTGACCGGCAGTGTCTCGTCGAGTCCGGCCTGCACCGGCTCGATTGCGAGGGGCTTCAGCGGCGCCCCCGTAATGGCCGACGTCTCGCGCGCGACGCCAAAGACCGACAGGCAATCGGCCTTGTTCGGTGTCAGCTTGATTTCGAAAATCGTATCGTCGAGATTCAACGTCTCGCGAATATCCTGACCCACCGGCGTATCCTCGGGGAGGATCAAAAGGCCGCTGTGGTCTTCCGAAAGTTTGAGCTCGCGCGCGGAGCACAGCATGCCCTGGCTTTCGACGCCGCGCAGCTTCGAGAGCTTGATCGCGAACGGCGCGCCGCCCTCCTCGGCCGGCGGCAGTTGCGCGCCCACGAGCGCAACAGGAACCTTGATGCCCGGGGCCACGTTCGGCGCACCGCATACGATGTTGAGCGTCGTGCCGGTGCCTGCATCGACCTGGCAGACATTGAGCTTATCGGCATCGGGATGCTTGACGACTTCGAGCACGCGCCCGACGACGATCTTCGACGTGGGAGGAGCGGCAGGCCGCAGCGATTCGACTTCAAGGCCAGCCATCGTCAGCGCGTGCGACAGCTCTTCGGTCGTCAGTTGCGGATCGACGAATGCGCGAAGCCAGGATTCAGGGAATTGCATGAGTGTCTACGTTCGAATGAATGAGGTCCAGCCGGGGCAATGCCGAGCGCGCGCGGCGTCAGGCAAATTGCCGCAAAAAGCGCAGATCGTTTTCGAAAAAGAGCCGCAAGTCCTGCACGCCGTAGCGCAGCATCGTCAGGCGCTCGAGCCCGCTGCCGAACGCGAAGCCGATATAGCGTTCGGGATCGAGACCCATGTTGCGGATGACGTTGGGATGCACCTGCCCCGAACCCGAGATCTCGAGCCACTTGCCGGCATTCTTGCCTTCCTCGAACTTCATGTCGATTTCGGCCGAGGGCTCGGTGAACGGAAAGTACGACGGCCGGAACCGAACCGAGATATCGTCGCGCTCGAAAAACTTCCTGAGGAAATCGGTATAGACGCCTTTCAGATCGGCGAAGCTGATGTGCTCGTCGATCCACAGCCCCTCCACCTGATTGAACATCGGCGAGTGCGTCGCGTCGCTGTCGACGCGATACGTGCGTCCGGGCGCGATGACCTTGATGGGCGGCTTGTTGGTGCGCGCATATCGCACCTGCATCGGACTCGTATGCGTGCGCAACAGCAAGGGGCGCCCCGTTGCATCCGTGCCGTCGATGTAAAACGTGTCCTGCATCGAGCGCGCCGGATGGTTTTCCGGGCTATTCAATGCGGTGAAGTTGTACCAATCCGTCTCGATCTCCGGGCCATCGGCCACATCGAAGCCGATCGAGCCGAATATCTGCTCGACCCGTTCCCAGGTGCGCATCACGGGGTGCAGACTCCCCGCGCCGTTGCCGCGGCCGGGCAACGTGACATCGACCGCCTCCGCGGCGAGCCGCTGGTTCAACAGCGCCTCGGCCAGCGCATCGCGGCGCGCGGACAGCGCGGCTTCGACTCGCTGCTTCGCGACGTTGATACGCGCGCCCTCGGTCTTGCGCAGGTCGGGATCGAGCTTGCCGAGTCCCTTGAGAAGTTCGGTCAGCACACCCGCCTTGCCAAGGAAGCGCGCCTTCTCGTTTTCGAGCGTGACGCCATCGGCGGCTTCGTCAAAGGCCCTTTGCGCCTCGGCAACAATCTGGTCCAGATCCATTGATCCCATCATTTCAACGTCGAGGAAAAATTACGAGAGAAAGCGCTCGACCAACAAAAACGGGGGCTCGGTGAGGAGCCCCCGTTTTTGTCGCGGCGACACCGGCTTTTACCGATACCGCCGCCACGAACCAAGCAGTACTAATTTCGCAATTAGGCTGCGACGGCGGCTTTCACCTGCTTCACGATCGCGGCAAAAGCAGCCTTGTCGAACACGGCCATATCGGCCAGCACCTTGCGGTCGAGTTCGATCGACGCCTTCTTCAGGCCGTTGATGAACACGCTGTACGTCATATCGTGCTGGCGCACCGCCGCGTTGATACGCGTGATCCACAGCGCGCGGAACACACGCTTCTTGTTGCGACGGTCACGGTATGCGTACTGACCTGCACGCATGACCGCTTGCTTCGCAATGCGGAAGACGTTGTTGCGACGGCCGCGATAGCCCTTCGCAAGGTTGATGATCTTCTTGTGGCGGGCACGTGCTGTAACCCCACGTTTGACTCGAGGCATGTTTCGCTCCTATGAGTTGTCGGTTGAGGGTTACGCGAACGGCAGCATCGCGCGCACCGAGTCCAGATTGGTCTCGTGCACCGCGGTGGAACCGCGCAGATGGCGCTTGTTCTTCGTGGTCTTCTTCGTGAGGATGTGGCGCTTGAAGGCTTGACCGCGCTTGACGGTACCGCCCGGACGCACCACGAAGCGCTTTGCAGCGCTCTTCTTGGTTTTCATCTTAGGCATGACGAACAACTCCATTTATTAGATGGCGATGGGTGTGCGGCCGGCAAAATGCCCCAGATCCGCCCTTCGAAACCCAGTCCACTTGTTTGCGGCGCCCAGCCCGAAACCTCCCGGGCCCGCCGCATTTTCAGGAACGACGCTTCGCGTCGTTCCGAAACCTGCCGGGTACTGCCTGTGCGAAGCCAACGTACCGCGAACGACCGTTCCGTTCGCGGCACGACGCCTCACTTCTTCTTTTTCGGCGCGAGCACCATGATCATCTGGCGCCCTTCCATTTTCGGCATTTGCTCGACCTGCCCGACCTCGTCGAGGTCGGTGCGCAGGCGCTCGAGCATCCGCATACCGATTTCCTGGTGCGCCATCTCGCGACCGCGGAAACGCAACGTGATCTTCGTCTTGTCGCCGTCCTCGAGGAAGCGTACGAGGTTGCGCAGTTTGACGTTGTAATCACCGTCGTCAGTCCCGGGACGGAATTTCACTTCCTTGACCTGGATGACCTTCTGCTTGAGCTTGGCCTCGTGCTGCTTTTTCGCTTCCTGGTACTTGAATTTGCCGTAGTCCATCAAGCGGCAAACGGGCGGGACCGCCTGGGGTGCGATTTCCACCAGATCCACGTCCTGCTGTTCCGACATGCGGAAAGCATCAGCCAGTTTTACGATGCCGAGCGGTTCGTTGTCGATTCCGACCAGACGCACCTCGGGTGCAGAAATTTCACCGTTGATGCGATGCGACTTATCAGTAGCGATGTTCGGTTCCTCTAGAAATTAAAAAAACGAGCCGCGCTGCCAAGTGGTTACTTGAAGGCCTGGACATCCTGACGCAGGCGCTCAACGAAGGTATCGATCGGCATGACGCCAAGATCCACACCGCCACGGGCACGCACGGCTACCGTTTGGGCATCACGCTCTTTATCGCCGACCACGAGCAGATACGGCACCTTTTCAAGCGTATGCTCGCGTATTTTATAGCTAATTTTCTCGTTGCGCAAATCGGCCTCGATTCTAAGCCCTTGTTTTTGCAACGTTTGGACCAGCGCACTCGCATACTGGGCCTGGCTTTCGGCGATATTCATGACCACTGCCTGGGTCGGCGCGAGCCAGGGCGGCATCGCACCGGCGTGATGCTCGATCAGAATGCCGAGGAAACGCTCCATCGAGCCGACGATGGCCCGATGCAGCATGACCGGCCGCCGGCGGCTGTTGTCCTCGGCGACATATTCGGCGCCCAGGCGCTCCGGCAGCACCATGTCGAGCTGAAGCGTACCGCATTGCCACGAGCGGCCCAGCGCGTCCTTGATGTGGTACTCGACCTTGGGGCCGTAAAACGCGCCTTCGCCGTCGAGCTCCTCCCACTGCAATCCGCAGGCCGTCAGCGCTTCGCGAAGTCCGGCTTCGGCCCGGTCCCAGATCTCGTCCGTGCCCGCGCGCTGCTCGGGACGCAGCGACAATTTGATATCGATATGCTCGAAGCCGAAGTCGCGATAGACGCTCATCGCCAGCGTATTGAACTTGATCGACTCCGCGATGAACTGGTCTTCGGTGCAGAAAATGTGTCCATCGTCCTGCACGAAGCCGCGCACGCGCATGAGCCCATGCAGCGCGCCCGATGCCTCGTTGCGGTGACACGAGCCGAATTCCGCATAGCGCAGCGGCAAATCGCGGTACGAGCGCAGGCCGTGCTTGAACACCTGAACGTGCCCGGGACAGTTCATCGGCTTGATCGCGTAGTCGCGCTTTTCCGATTCCGTCGTGAACATATTCTCGCGATAGTTCTGCCAATGGCCCGACGCTTCCCACAGCGAGCGGTCCATGATCATGGGCGTCTTGATCTCGAGATAGTCGTCCGCATTGACGCGGCGGCGCATGTACTGCTCGACCTGCTGCCACAGCGTCCACCCCTTCGGATGCCAGAACACCATCCCGGGCGACTCGTCCTGCAGATGGAACAGGTCGAGCTGACGGCCGAGCTTGCGGTGATCGCGCTTCTCCGCTTCCTCGAGCATGTGCAGATAGGCGTCCTGCTCTTCCTTCTTCGCCCACGCCGTACCGTAGATCCGCTGCAACTGCTCGTTCTTAGAATCGCCGCGCCAATACGCGCCCGCGACCTTCATCAGCTTGAAGACCTTCAGCTTGCCCGTGGACGGCACGTGCGGGCCGCGGCACAAGTCGGTGAAGCCGCCATGCGCGTACAGCTTGATCTCGTCCTCGGCGGGAATCGATTCGATGATCTCGGCCTTGTATTGCTCGCCGATGCTTTTGAAGTACTCGACGGCTTCGTCGCGCGATACCACGCGCCGCGTCACGGGCTCGTCCTTCTTCGCGAGCTCCTGCATGCGCTTTTCGATCTTCTCGAGATCCTCGGGCGTGAATGGCCGCTGATACGCGAAGTCGTAATAAAAACCGTTGTCGATCACCGGACCGATCGTGACTTGCGCTTCGGGATAGAGATCCTTCACCGCATACGCGAGCAGGTGGGCCGTCGAATGGCGAATGATGTCGAGGCCATCGGGGTCTTTGTCCGTGACGATGGCAAGCGACGCGTCGCGATCGATCAGTGCCGACGTATCGACGAGCTCGCCATCGAGCTTGCCGCCCAAGGCGGCCTTGGCAAGCCCCGGACCGATGGAGGCCGCCACTTCGGCAACCGTGACCGGATGCTCGTACTGTCGAACCGAACCGTCTGGCAGGCGTATCGAAACCATTGCGTTCTCTCCGGTTGCCGCGAAGCGCGCGGCATCGTCAGAGGCCGGAGTCAGCGCTCGAGCGCCAACTCCCGCCGACCGCTGGCGGGACTCCAGTAAGTGCTGAAGCACCAACTGGAGTCGACTCAGCATGGGGCCCGAGTAAGCGCTGAAGCGCTAACTCGGGCCGACAAAAAAATGCGGCCCCGCTTTCGAGGGGCCGCATTCACTTTCATTAACCGCAGATACTGAAACAGGGCGAAAGAGGTCCTCGACTAGCGTCGCTCCGAAGTTGTTTCGGTCAACGTTCGCGGTGTCATAACCGTATTCGCCTTTGACGCCCGAGGGCGTATTTCGCGCTGCTTGAAAAACCGGCAAACCGGATTTTCGTATTTCGTTGGTAGGCTCGATTGGACTCGAACCAACGACCCCCACCATGTCAAGGTGGTGCTCTAACCAGCTGAGCTACGAGCCTGAAGAAAGAGAGATTATATGGAGTCCCTGAAAACTTGGCAAGCACTTTTATGCTTTCACATGCAAGCGCAGACCCCGTTCGCAGACCTCGCTTCCACGCCGCCCTCCGTGCCCTGCGTCAGCCCTTGCGGGCCGCGCGCACTACGCCGCTCACTTCGCCCAGCAACGTGCACGCACGCTGTACCTGCGCCGCGTTCGACACCTCGACGGTGAACTGCATGAACGCCGCGTTGCGCCGGCTCATCGTCTTCACGCCGACGACATTCATCTTCTCGCGCGCGAACACTTCGGAGATGTCGCGCAAGAGCCCCTGCCGGTCCTGCGCCTCGATCGTCAAATCGACCGGATAGACCGAAGCGCCGCGGCCACCCAGCACATCGGCCGACCACGCGGTCTGCAGCACGCGCTCGGGCGCCCGCGCCGCCATGCGTAAAAACATGGGGCAGTCGTCGCGATGGATCGACACGCCCTTGCCGCGCGTGACGAACCCGCTGATCGCGTCGGGCGGCGCCGGCCGACAGCACCGTGCAAGCTGCGTGAGCAGCGCGTCGACGCCGACCACCAGCACACCGGCCGATGCGCCGTGCGCCACGCTCGAGCCGCTGCCGCGCTTTTCGAATTGCGCGGGCGCCTCGGGTTCCGGTTCGGGCGGCGGCGTGTCGGACAGCGCCTGCTCGATCGCACGCACGCTGAACTCGTCTTTGCCTACCTGCGAAAAAAGCTCTTCCGGCGATTTGAAACCGAGCTTCGCCGCCAGATGATCGAGACTGACCGAGGTCTTCCCTTCGCGCTGCAACGTCTTTTCGACGATGGCCCGTCCATTCGCAACGTTCTCTTGCGAGTCGATCGCGTTGAACCAGGCGCGGACCTTCTGACGCGCACGCGCGCTTTGCAGATAGCCCAGCTGCGGGTTGAGCCAGTCGCGCGACGGCCCACCCTCCTTCACCGCAATGATTTCGACCGTCTGTCCATTCGAAAGCGGCGTGTTGAGCGGTACCATCGCGCCGTCCACCCGCGCGCCACGGCAGCGGTGGCCGAGTTCGCTATGCAGGTGGTAGGCGAAATCGACAGGCGTCGCCCCTTGCGGCAGGGCGATCACGCGTGCCTGCGGCGTCATGACGTAGATGTGATCGTCGTCGAGCGTGGCCTGGCGCAGCTGCTCCCAAGGGTTCTCCGGATGCTCGCCCTCGGCGACTTCGTCTTTCCAGGCGAGCAGCTGGCGCAGCCAGGCGATTTTCTCGTCGTACTTCTCGCTCGCGGTGAACTGGCCGCCGTAGCCGCGCACGCCGGCTTCCTTGTAACGCCAATGCGCGGCCACGCCGTATTCGGCGAAGCGGTGCATCTCCTGCGTGCGAATCTGGACTTCGAAGGCACGACCGTCATCGCCGATCACTACGGTATGGAGCGATTTGTAGCCGTTCGGCTTCGGACGAGAGATGTAGTCGTCGAATTCCTTCGGCACGGGCTGCCAGAGGTTGTGGACGATGCCGAGTACCGTGTAGCAGTCCTTGATGTCGGGCACGATGACGCGAAACGCGCGCACGTCGTAGAGCTCCGCGAAATCGAGTGCCTTGCCGCGCATCTTGCGCCAGATGCTGTAGATATGCTTCGGCCGCCCGCTCACTTCGGCCCGGATATGCGCTGCGGCAAGCTCCTGCTGCAGCCGTTCGATCGCACTTGCGACGTAGGTCTCGCGCTCGACCCGCTTCTCGTCGAGCAGCTTGGCGATGCGCTTGTAGGTGTCCGGGTCTTCGAAGCGGAACGCAAGATCCTCGAGTTCCCATTTGAGCTGCCAGATGCCGAGCCGGTTCGCGAGCGGCGCGTAGATATCGAGCGTTTCGCGGGCGACGTCGACGCCCGGCGAGCGCTTCGCCGCAGCGTAGTATCGCAGCGACTGCACGCGCGACGCGAGCCGGATCAACACGACGCGGATATCCTGCGCGAACGCGAGCAGCATCTTGCGCAGCGCTTCGATTTGCGCGCGGCGCTCCTCCTGGGCTTCGCGACTCGCGTCGGCCGCGGCGCTTTGCGTCACGCGCAGGCTCACGGTACCGAGCCGCAGCAGCTTGCGCACATCGCCGACGAGACGGGCGACTTCCTCGCCGAAGCGCTCCGCGATCTTGCGCTCCGGGTCCTCCAGGCGCGGCGTGAGCACAAAGAGCGCCGCCGCCAGCACGGCGGGCGGATCGACATTGAGCTTGCGCACGATCGTCGCCGTTCCCTCGGCGTGATCGGCCAGCAATTCGCCCGTCGGCAAGCGCGCGTCGCCCGCGTGCTCGCGCACGAAGGCAAGCGCCTCCTCGTAGGACGGCAACGCCGCGGCGTCGTTTTCGGCAATCATCGTGAAGCCCACTTTCTCAGGCGAGGCAGCCCTCGCACGCACACCCGCAGGCCGCTCAGCTGTTTTGCTTTTGTGCTGCGACGACGACGATTTCGACGAGGCACTCAGGGTTGGCGAGTTTCGCCTCGACGGTGGCGCGCGGCGGCGTGTCGCCCTGCGCGACCCACTCGTCCCATACGGCATTCATTGCCGGGAAATGCACCATATCGGCGAGATAGATTTGCACTGACAGCAAGTGCGTCTTGTCGCTGCCCGCCTCCTGGAGCAGGCGATCGATATGGCCCAGCACTTCGCGCGTCTGGCCTGCCGCATCCTGCGCGGTGTCCTCGGCAATCTGCCCGGCCAGATAGACGGTGCCGTTATGAATGGCGATTTCGGAAAGACGCTTGCCGACGTGATGACGAATGACTGCCATTTGAAAAGTCCTGTTCGATGACCGCTCGATCGGTCGTTACGCGCGGCGGCGGTAGGCAACGGCGCTACGCCCAGCCCTTCGCCGAATGCGAGACGCCGCGCGCGAGACCGTTATTATGACGCGTTGCCGTCACCGACGAAGAACTGGCGCGCAATGCCGATCTGTTGCGGGTCGAGAAACGCCGGCGCATGGCCCACGCCTGGAATCTCCACGCTCGACACCTGATGTCCGCGCGCCACCATCTGTGCGACGGTCTCGCGCGAGAGCAGATCCGATAACGCCCCGCGCACCACGAGCACCGGACATTTCGCGGCCTCGAACAAGTGCCAGAGCATCGCCTCGCCGGCGGTATTGGCCTCCGGGGTCGAAGCGGTAAACGGCACGGCAATGCCCGGATCGTAGCGGAATTCCCAGGCGCGGTCGTCGCGCTGCCGCAGCAGCGGCGTATTGATCTCGCGCCATTCGTCGAGCGTGAGCGGCCCGAACGAAGCGGCGAGCAGCGCAGCGTGATCGATGCCCTCGTCGAGCGAGGCGAAGCGCACCGGCTGCCCCACGTACGAGCCGATCCGCGCAAGCGCCGCGGGTTCGATATGCGGGCCGACGTCGTTGACGAGCAGCTTGCGCACGGGCGTACCCGTCAAGCCCGCCATCGCCATCCCGATGAGCCCGCCCATCGACGTTCCGAACCAGTCGACGGATTCGACATCGAGTCGCGCGATCAGCGTCGTCATGTCGGCCACATATTGCGGGATGCCGTAGCGGCTCGGCTCCGGCAGCCAATCGGACTGGCCGCGGCCGACGACATCGGGACACACCACGCGGTAGACATCCGAGAGCGCGGTCGCAACGCGGTCGAAATCGCGCCCCGAACGCGTGAGGCCATGCACGCAGACGAGCACGCGCTCGTTCTCGGGGTCGCCCCACTCGGTGTAGGCCATCCGGTGCAAACCGGCAGGGTTTGCGCACTGCACATAGCGCAGGCGCGAACCGGCGGGTTGCGAGGCGTGGGCGGGCGATGCGCTACCGGGCGACGAGCTCATGGAACGACCCTCGAAAAAAAAGCCGGGCGCAGCACGGGCCCGGCACATTGCGTCTCGCGCGGACCGCGCGTGCGACGCCGTCAGTGAATGCCGCTCACGTCGAGCGGCGCCCCCGTTTTGGCCTTGATTTCGTCGAGGCTGACGCCGGGGGCAAGTTCGACGAGCTTGAGTCCCTGTTGGGTGACATCGATCACACCCAGATCCGTGATGATCCGATCGATCACCCCGACGCCCGTGAGCGGCAGCGTGCAGCTCTCGAGGATCTTGTGCTGATCGCCCTTGGCGACATGCTCCATCAAGACCACGACACGTTTCACGCCAGCCACGAGATCCATGGCACCGCCCATTCCCTTGATCATCTTGCCGGGAATCATCCAGTTGGCGAGATCCCCGGTCTTGCTGACCTGCATCGCCCCGAGGATGGCCAAGTTGATGTGACCGCCGCGAATCATCGCGAACGAGTCGGCCGACGAGAAAATCGATGAACCGGGCAACGTCGTGATCGTCTGCTTACCGGCGTTGATCAGATCGGGATCGATTTCGTCCTCGGTCGGCGACGGGCCGATGCCGAGCAGGCCGTTTTCCGACTGCAGCCATACTTCGATGCCGGCCGGAACGTAGTTGGCGACGAGCGTAGGCAACCCGATGCCCAGATTCACGTAATAGCCGTCCTGCAGCTCCTGCGCCGCGCGCGCAGCCATTTGTTCGCGAGTCCATGCCATGTCAGTCTCCCTTCGCGCGCACGACGCGTTGTTCGATGCGTTTCTCCGGATGCGCATTGAGCACGATGCGCTGCACGAAAATGCCGGGGGTGTGGATCGCATCGGGATCGAGCGCGCCGACGTCGACGATTTCTTCGACTTCCGCCACGGTGATGCGGCCGGCCATCGCGCACATGGGGTTGAAGTTGCGCGCGGTGCGCCGGAACACGAGGTTGCCGGACTTGTCCGCCTTCCACGCCTTGACGAGCGCGACGTCCGCCGTCAGCGAAGGCTCGAGCACATAGAAGTTTTCGCCGAACTGGCGCGTTTCCTTACCTTCGGCAATGATGGTGCCGTATCCGGTGTTCGTGTAGAACGCCGGAATGCCCGCGCCGCCCGCACGCAGCTTCTCGGCGAGCGTACCTTGCGGCGTGAATTCGAGCTCGAGTTCGCCTGCGAGGTACTGGCGCTCGAATTCCTTGTTCTCGCCGACGTAGGAAGAAATCATCTTTTTGATCTGCCGCGTCTCGAGCAGCAGGCCGAGGCCGAAGCCGTCGACGCCGGCATTGTTGCTGATACAGGTGAGGCCCTTCACGCCGGAGTCCCGCAACGCGGCGATGAGCGCCTCTGGAATGCCGCATAGGCCGAAGCCGCCCACGGCAAAGGTCTGCCCGTCTTTCACGATGTCTTGGAGTGCGGCGGACGCGCTTGGATAAACCTTGTTCATCTCATTGTCCTTCCACGATTGGAATTGGCGGATACGCAGCCGTGTCGGCATGCGTCGCGCGAAGCCTCGACGCTTGAGCATTCTAGTCGTCCGCGGGCCAATGGTCGATTGGCGGCCGCGTCGACGTGGGCTCTCGCCTGCCTCGCTTCGCGCCTCTCACGATGGGCAAAAGGGTAAGATGGCCGACGCGTGCGGCACAATACGCAAAAATACATAGGTGAAAGGCCCGCCCAGCCTTTCGCGGCAGCACTTCGCAGACCATGCCCCAAATCGACTACAAGACCGCCTTTCAACTCGCCCCGCTCGGACTCGTGCTCTCGCGAGATCGCGTCATCGAAGACTGCAACGACGCCCTGGCGCGAATCTTCCGGTGCGATCGCCAGGCGTTGATCGGCCAATCGTTTCGGGTGCTCTATCCTTCGCCCGATGAATTCGAGCGCATCGGCGAACGCATCGCCCCCATCATGACGGCACAAGGCAGCTACGCCGACGATCGCATCATGAAGCGCGCGGACGGCGAGCTGTTCTGGTGCCATGTCACGGGGCGCGCGCTCGAGCGTCATGCGCCGCTCGCGGCCGGGGTCTGGACGTTCGAGGATTTGAGCGCCACGCGGCGAGTGGCCGTCGAACTCACGCCGCGCGAACGGGAAGTCGCGGCGCAGTTGGCGACCGGCAAGACGAGCAAGCAGATCGGCCGCGCGCTCGACATCAGCTCGCGAACCGTCGATATCTACCGTGCGCGGCTCATGCGCAAATACGGGACCGGCAATGCAACAGAGCTGTTGCAGCGGCTACTCGGCCAGTAAGCGCAGCGCCGCTCAGGCCGCCTTTTCGGATGCGTGCCGCTCGATCAGCTCCCGAAGAGGCTCGGGCAGCGGCACCGACTTGCCGGCCGCGTAGTCGATCCAGACGCAACGCGCACTGCCGCGTGCATAGAGGGTCTTCGGGTCGTCGGCGCGCACGAGTTCGAATGTGGTGTCGAAGCTGCTTCGGCCGGGGCGCGCCACTGCCATGCGCCCAATGACGTCGCCCGGATAGTGGAGCTGGCGCAAGAACTCCATGGACGCATTGACGACGACCGGACCTTGGCCGTCCCGCGCATTGCCGACAAGCCCGAGCGCTTCGAACCAACTGATCCGCACCTGCTCCATGTAGCGGAAAAAGACGGTGTTGTTGACGTGGCCGAAGGCATCCATGTCGCCCCAGCGGATCGGCATCGACATCTCGAACACGGGTTGGTCATCGCTCATCGTCACGTCTTCTTTCAACAAAAACAAAAATCAAGCACGGCGGATATTGCACGCGTCTTCGCGGCACGCGTCATGCGATTCGCTTCGTCGCTTACGCCAGCGCGAAACCGTCGTCGGCGGAGATCACCGCACCGTTGATGAATTGCGACTCGTCCGCCGCAAGCAGCATCAACAGGCCATCGAGGTCCTCCGGCTTGCCGACGCGCCTGCGCGGCAGCATCGACAGCAGCTTTTGCCCGTGATCGGTCGACCAGAGATGATGGTTGATCTCCGTGTCGATGTAGCCCGGGCAGATCGCGTTGACGTTGATGCCGTGGCGGCCCCATTCGAGCGCCATGGCACGCGTCATCTGCACGACCGCCGCCTTGCTCATCGAATAGAGTCCGATCTGCGGCAGGACACGGAGACCCGCGACCGATGCGATATTGACGATCCGGTACGGCGGTTTGTGATTGGCCGACGCGCAACGCATGATCATTCGCTTGGCCACTTCCTGCGCCACGAAAAATGCACCGCGCGTATTCGTATCGAATACGTATTCGAAATCCGCCGGCGTGACTTCGGTGAGCTTTTGCGTCGTCGATACGCCCGAATTGTTCACGAGAATGTCGATCGTGCCCGCCTCGGTCTCCGCATGCGCGACGGCCGAGCGGATGCTCTGATAGTCCGTCACATCGAGCGAAACGACGTGCGCGGCGCCGCCCGACGCCTCGATCTCGGCCCGCAGCTCCTTGAGCCGCTCGACGCGGCGGCTCGCCAACACCACTTTCGCCCCGGCCTGCGACAGCACCAGCGCGAAACGCTTGCCGAGCCCGCTCGAGGCGCCCGTGATCAGCGCAACTTTGCCTTCCAGATTGATCGAACGGCCCATTGTCGATCCCTTTATCGATTAGGTTGTACGTTTGCGGCGACGCGCACGCGATATCGGCCCGACAACAGAGGGGGCACTCTATCACAAAAATAGAACGGTCGTGCTAATGTTGACTCATTCGGTTGCAGCGCCCTCTTCGTTCGCTGACAATACGAACCCGAAAAAAGCATTCTAACGGCTAAGGAGCCCCAATGACCCCCGAGCGTCTCGTCGAGCAGTACGGCCCGCGCGAATCGATGGAATACGACGTCGTGATCGTGGGCGGCGGCCCCGCGGGACTTTCGGCGGCCATCCGGCTCAAACAGCTCGCGCAGGAAAAAGGCGTCGAGCTTGGCGTATGCGTGCTGGAAAAAGGCTCCGAAATCGGTGCGCACATCCTCTCGGGCGCCGTCATGGATCCGCGCGCGCTGACCGAACTGATTCCCGACTGGAAGGAAAAAGGCGCGCCGCTGACCGTACCGGTCACCGAAGACCGCTTTCTGTTCCTCTCGGAAAAAGGGGCCGTCAAGACGCCGAACTGGGCTTTGCCCGAGAACTTCAAGAACCACGGCAACTATGTCGTGAGCCTGGGTAACGTGACGCGCTGGCTCGGGACGATGGCCGAAGCGCTCGGCGTGGAAATCTTCCCCGGCTTCGCCGCGGCCGAGGTGCTCTATAACGACGACGGCTCCGTCAAAGGCGTCGCCACCGGCAACATGGGCATCGGCAAAGACGGCGAGCCCACCGAGAACTTTCAGCTCGGCATGGAGTTGCACGCCAAATACACGCTTTTTTGTGAAGGCGCGCGCGGCCACCTCGGCCGCCAGCTGATGGACACATTCCGGCTCAATAAAGACGCCGAACCGCAGGTCTACGGCATCGGCATCAAGGAGCTCTGGGAGATCGATCCGGCCAAGCACCAGCCCGGGCTCGTCATCCATACGGCCGGCTGGCCGCTCGACACGCAAACCTACGGGGGCTCGTTTCTCTATCACGCCGAGAACAACCAGGTGGTCGTGGGCTTTGTCGTCGGCCTCGGCTATACGAATCCCTATCTGTCGCCGTTCGAGGAGTTCCAGCGGTACAAAACGCACCCGGCGATCCGCGCGTTTCTCGAAGGCGGCAAGCGCGTATCTTACGGCGCGCGGGCAATCACGGCAGGAGGTCTGCTGTTGTTGCCGAAGCTGGTCTTTCCGGGCGGAGCACTCGTGGGCGACGACGCGGGCTTTCTCAATGCGTCGCGCATCAAGGGAAGTCATGCGGCCATCAAGAGCGGCATGCTGGCCGCGCAGGCCGCTTTCGAAGCCGTGCAGGCCGGGCGCAGCGGTGACGAGCTGGCCGCCTATCCGCAGGCATTCAAATCCTCATGGCTGCATGAAGAACTCAACCGCGCGCGCAACTTCAAGCAGTGGATGAGCAAGGGGCTCTATCTCGGCACGCTGATGGTCGGCATCGAGCAAAAGCTCTTCGGCGGCAACGTGCCGTGGACGCTGCATCACAAGCACCGCGATCACGAGATGCTCAAGCCCGCCGCGCAGTGCGCGCCGATCGCTTATCCGAAGCCCGATGGCAAACTCACGTTCGATCGGCTTTCGTCGGTCTTCCTGTCGAACACGAACCACGAAGAGAATCAGCCGGCGCATTTGACGCTGAAAGATCCGTCCGTGCCAGTGAACGTTAATCTGCATACCTACGCGGGGCCGGAGGGACGGTACTGCCCTGCGGCGGTGTACGAGTTCGTCAAAAACGACGACGGGAGCGACCGGCTCGTCATCAATGCGCAGAACTGCGTGCATTGCAAGACGTGCGATATCAAGGATCCGACGCAAAACATCGTCTGGGTCACGCCCGAAGGCGGCGGCGGGCCCAACTACGCGAATATGTGACGCGGGAAGGCGGCACGGACGATGTTCGTGCCGCACAGATGAAAACGGGCGCGGGTCCATCGAGACCCGCGCCCGTTTCTTTTGTCTCGGCCGAATTGCGCCGAGAACGACCTGCAGACGATCAGGGTGCGCTTGCCGCAATCTTCGGCGTGGCGACGCTCACGTCGCCGCACTGCGCGCGATGACGCAGCGCGTGATCGATCAGCACGAGCGCGAGCATCGCCTCGGCGATTGGCGTGGCGCGAATACCGACACAGGGGTCGTGCCGGCCGAAAGTCTCGACAACAGCCGGCTGCCCCGCTTTATCGATCGAGCGGCGCGGTGTGCGGATGCTCGACGTCGGCTTGATCGCGATCGACACCGTAATATCCTGGCCCGTCGAAATGCCGCCGAGAATGCCGCCGGCCCGATTGCCGACAAATCCTGCCGGCGTCAATTCGTCGCCATGCTCGGAGCCGCGCTGCGCAACACTGGCGAAGCCCGCTCCGATCTCGACGCCCTTCACGGCATTGATGCCCATCATCGCATGCGCGATATCGGCATCGAGCCTGTCGAAGAGCGGCTCGCCGAGACCCACGGGCACACCGCTAGCGACGACATTAATGCGTGCGCCGATCGAATCGCCCTCTTTGCGCAGCGCATCCATGTATTCCTCGAGCCTCGGTACGATATCCGCATTGGGGACGAAGAACGGATTCTCGCGCACATGCGACCAATCGATGAACGGTACGTCGATTTCGCCGAGCGCGCTCATGTACCCGCGCACTTCGACGCCGAGCCGCTCACGCAGCCATTTCTTCGCCACCGCGCCGGCCGCGACGGTCGGCGCCGTCAAACGGGCCGAGGAGCGGCCACCGCCGCGGTAGTCCCGGACGCCATACTTGTGCCAATAGGTGTAATCGGCATGCCCGGGACGAAACGTCTCGGCGATGTTGCCGTAGTCCTTGCTGCGCTGATCGGTATTGCGGATCAGCAGTGCGATCGGTGCGCCCGTCGTCACGCCCTCGAACACGCCGGACAGAATCTCGACCTTGTCCTCTTCATGGCGTTGCGTCACATGCCGCGACGTGCCGGGCTTGCGGCGATCGAGCTCCAATTGAATATCGGCCTCGGTCAGCGCCATGCCGGGCGGACAGCCATCGACGACGCAGCCGATGGCCGGGCCATGCGATTCGCCGAACGTCGTAACGGTGAAGAGCGTGCCAAGAGTGTTGCCGGACATGGACGTGGCCTTACGAAAAATGCGGGAAAGACCGATATTATGCCCTGCCCGCGGCGCAACCTTGCACCGCGTGCGGCGCCGCCATGGCGCGCCTGCCCCGACGTTTTATTTGCGCGGCCCCCGCAGGCCTGTCACGATGGTCTGCAGCACCTCGGGCGTCGCGGCTGACGGCTCCATCGGCTCGCCAACGGCCAGGCTCAGGCGGCTCGTCATCCCCTTGCGCAGCGGCCGCGGCCAGCGCGCATCGGCGTGCCGCGAGAACACGCTGCCCCACAACCAACGCAGGGCCATGGGAATGACCGGCACGGGCGTACGCTCGACGATGCGCGTCACACCGTGGCGAAAAGCGTTGATCTCCCCCGTGGCCGTCAGCTTGCCTTCGGGAAAGATGCATACGAGGTCTCCTTGCGCAAGCGCCTCGGCACAAGCGTCGTATGCGCGCTCGAGCAGCGCCGCGTTCTCATGGGTCGGAGCGATCGGAATGGCCTTCGCATGACGAAAGACCCAGCCCGCGAACGGCGTTTCGAAAATGCGGTGATCCATGACGAAGCGGATCGGCCGCGGGCTGCCGGCCATGATGACGAGCGCATCGACATAGCTCACATGATTGCAGACGAGCACCGCCGGCCCTGTCTCCGGAATACGCTCCGCATGCACGAGGCGGATCCGGTAGAAGGTATGCACGAGCACCCACGCGACGAAGCGCAGCAGGAACTCGGGCACGAGCGAATAGATGTAAATGGCCACCACGGCGTTGAGCAATGCCGTCGTCAGAAAGATACCGGGGATGCGCACGCCCAACGATGTCAACGCGATAGCCATCAGCGCCGATACCACCATGAAGAGCGCATTGAGAATATTGTTGGCCGCGATGATCCGCGCGCGATGCGTGGGCTGGCTGCGGCTTTGAATCAGCGCATAGAGCGGTACGCTGTAAAAACCGCCGAACATGGCGAGCAGGAACAGGTCCGCGAGGATACGCCAGTGCGCCGGGCGGCTCAGAAACTGGGCGACGTCGAGCAGATGTCCGGCGCTCGGCAAGGCGTGGCTCGCAAAATAAAGGTCGATGGCGAAAACGCTCATGCCGATCGAGCCGAGCGGCACGAGACCGACTTCGACGCGCCGGTTCGAGAGCCGCTCGCAAAGCAGCGAGCCGCCGCCGATACCGAGCGAAAACGTTGCGAGCAAAACGGTGACGACATCGGGATTGGCCGATAACACGTCCTTCGCGAAGCTGAAGAACGATGTCAGAAACGTTGCGCCGACAAACCAGAGCCATGAAATACCCAGCAGGCTCAGGAATACCGTTCGATTCTCGCGGGCCAGTGCGAGATTGCGCAGCGTCTCCGTGACCGGGTTCCAATTGATGCGCAGATCGGGTTGAGGCGCCGGTGTTGCCGGAACCGCACTCGATATGGCCCGCCCGGCACAGGCGACGGCCACGCAGACGACGGCGAGCACGAGCGCCCCGTGCGTGGCGAAAGCTGCGGCAACGCCGCCCACGATCGTGCCGATGAGAATGGCCACGAACGTCCCCATTTCGACGAGCCCGTTTCCGCCGACGAGCTCCCGCTGATCGAGATGCTGGGGTAAATACGCATATTTGACCGGGCCGAACAACGTCGAATGCACGCCCATCAGAAACGTACACAGGTACAGCAGCACCGCATGATGAAGCGCGAACCCGGCGGCGCCCACCAGCATCACCGCGATTTCGAACGTTTTGACGAAGCGCGTCAGCGTCGCTTTATCGTACTTATCAGCGATTTGCCCCGACGTTGCGGAAAAAAGGACGAACGGAAAAATGAAGATCGCCGAAATCAGAAAAGCGGCCGTTTTTGCATCGACACCCGAAAATCGCGCCGTCTCGTACGTCACGAGCGACGTAAAGCCGACTTTGAATACGTTGTCATTCAGCGCCCCGAGAAACTGCGTCCAGAAAAACGGGGCGAAACGGCGCTCCTTGAGCAAACCGAACTGAGAGTGTTCGTGACGCGGGGCTCGGCGCGCATCGGTCGCCATGGTTAACGGGCGTTCGCTCATGGATCGGGCTGCAGGGCGAGGCGATGTCGCGAAAATCGGACGATGGCTCGCGTCGATTCGAAAAAAAAGCCGCGTTCAAAGAACGCAGCCGGCTTGTTGTGCGACGCAACAAGACCGGGGCGCGTCTTGTTGCCGTCTAGGCGTACGGGAAACGGGAAGCGGAAGCGGACGAACGGGCGCCGAAGCGCCTTAGCGCAATTCGCGCGACTCGCCCTCTTCCGGCCAATCCCGGATGTATGCCTTCAGCATACGATTTTCGAAGCTCTGTTCTTCGACAACCGCCTTGGCGACGTCGTAAAACGAAATGACTCCCATCAACGTGCGGTTCTCGAGCACCGGCAGGTAGCGCACATGATGCTCGAGCATCATCCGGCGCACCTCGTCGACATCCGTTTCGGGGGTGCACGTGAGCGGGTGGTCGTCCATCACCTTGCGGATCATGCCGGAGCCTACGGTGCCGCCATTCTTGTTCAACGTGACGATGATTTCGCGAAACGTCAACATGCCGACCAGATCGCCATGCTCCATGATCACGAGCGAACCGATGTCGTGCTCCGCCATCGTGGTCACCGCGGCTGAGAGCGGCGTATCGGGCGAAACGGTATAGAGCGTATTGCCCTTCACCTTCAAGATATCGCTGACCTTCATGGTTTGCCCCCTCCGGTTAAAGCCTCGTTTGATCGGTCGATCCTAGCGGAAAGCCCCTTAAAAGGAAAGCCGCACGCGCCGATTTCAGCCACCGGGGCGTGCGGACGGTCGCGCTCGCCGCCTCTTGAACAGGCGCGCCGCGATGGTACGATGGCCGTCACGCCACCCTTGCCGGACGAGCGTCCGGTCGCCGCCGATGTCCGCCAACCGATTCGACACACTCGCCGTTCATGCCGGCGCCGCGCCCGATGCGACAACCGGCGCGCGCGTCACGCCCATCCATCAAAGCGCGGCGTTCGTATTCCGCGACACGGATCACGCAGCGGCGCTGTTCGATATGGAACGCGCCGGGCACGTCTATTCGCGCATCTCCAACCCGACCGTCGCCGTTTTCGAAGAGCGTGTCGCCGCGCTCGAAAACGGCGCGGGCGCGATCGGCACGGCCAGCGGGCAAGCCGCCCTGCATCTGGCCATTGCCACGTTGATGGGCGCCGGCGCCCATATCGTCGCCTCGAACGCGCTTTACGGCGGCTCGCACAATCTGCTGCACTACACGCTGCCGCGCTTCGGCATCGAAACGACGTTCGTCGAGCCGCGCGATATCGATGCCTGGCGCGCCGCGCTGCGGCCGGACACCCGCCTCCTGTTCGGCGAGACACTAGGCAATCCGGGCCTCGACGTGCTCGACATTGCCACGCTGGCGCATCTCGCCCACGAGCACCGGGTGCCGCTGCTGGTGGACTCCACGTTCACGACGCCTTACCTGCTCAAACCGTTCGAGCATGGCGCCGATTTCGTCTATCACTCGGCGACCAAATTCCTGGGCGGACACGGCACGACGATCGGCGGGGTACTCGTCGACAGCGGCGCCTTCGACTTCGTCGCATCGGGCCGCTTTCCCGAATTCACCGAGCCGTACGACGGCTTCCACGGCATGGTCTTCGCCGAAGAGAGCACCGTCGCGCCGTTTTTGCTGCGCGCGCGCCGCGAAGGCCTGCGCGACTTCGGCGCCACGCTGCACCCGCAAGCCGCGTGGCAACTGCTGCAAGGCATTGAAACGCTGCCGCTGCGGATGGACAGGCACGTGGCCAACACGCGCAAGGTCGTCGAATTCCTGGCCTCGCACGCGGGCGTCGCATCGATTGCCTATCCGGAGCTGCCCTCGCATCCGGACTACGCGCTCGCGCAGCGCCTGCTGCCGCGCGGCGCGGGCGCCGTGGTCAGCTTCGATCTGCGCGGCGATCGCGCCGCCGGCCGGCGCTTCATCGAAGCCCTGACACTGTTTTCCCACCTCGCGAATGTCGGCGACGTGCGCTCGCTCGTGATTCATCCGGCTTCGACGACGCACTTTCGCATGGACGCTGCGGCACTCGCGGCAGCGGGCATCCGAGAAGGCACCATTCGCCTGTCGATCGGGCTGGAAGATCCGGACGATCTCATCGACGATCTCAAACGTGCGCTCAAGGCAGCCGGCAAGTCCGGCTCGGGACCCGATGCCGGCCGTGGCGCGCCCAAAAAGGAGTCGGCATGATCGTCGACGTCTTGGGCAAACCGGCTTATGCCTATACCGGCGGCAGGTCGTTCGATCCAGCACTGCCGAGCGCCGTGTTCGTTCATGGCGCCCAGCACGACCACAGCGTCTGGGCGCTACAGAGCCGGTACTTTGCGCACCACGGCTTCAACGCGCTCGCCGTCGATCTGCCGGGCCACTGCCGCAGCGCCGGGCCGGCGGCGAAGAGCATCGGCGCGCTCGCCGATTGGCTCGCGGCGTTCCTCGACACGCTGGGCGTGACATCGGCGTTCGTGGCTGGGCACAGCATGGGCTCGCTCGTCGCGCTCGATTTCGCCGGTCGCTATCCGACCCGCGCCGCGCGCGTGGCACTCGTCGCCACAGCCGTGCCGATGACCGTTTCCGACGCGTTGCTGGACGCCGCGCTCCACCGCGAAGCCGAAGCGATCGCGCTCGTCAATCGCTGGTCGCATTCGACGATTGCCGCCAAGCCGTCCTGCCCAGGCCCTGGTTTTTGGCTGCACGGGGTAAACCAGCGTCTGATGGAGCGCGTGGCCGCGGCCGGCGAGCCAGGGCTCTTCCACACCGATTTTTCCGCCTGCAACGGCTACGCGGAAGGGCTGGAGCGCGCTGGTCAACTGCGCTGCCCGGTACGGCTCGTGCTCGGTTCGAAGGACGCGATGACGCCACCGAAGGCCGCGCGCGGACTGGTCGAAGCGCTTGCGGCGGCCGGTGCGCAGTTCGAAGTGGTCACGCTCGATGCCGGCCACGCATTGATGTCCGAGGCACCCGATGCGACCCTGGAAGCGCTCTTCGCGTTTGCGCGGCCGCTCCAGGCGTCACCACCGTCCTGATCGTTGCGGAGGTAGCTATCATGGTTCACGGCACGCATGCGACACGTTTTACGAGCTTCGCGCAGTTCTACCCGTTCTATCTCGGCGAGCATCGCAACACGATTTGCCGAAGGCTGCATTTCATCGGCTCGCTAGGGGTAATCGGCTGCGTCGCCATGGCCGTCGCGACGGGAAGCTGGTTCTGGCTGCCGGGCGCACTCGTGTGCGGATATGGGTTCGCCTGGGTCGGCCACTTTTTCTTCGAAAAGAACCGGCCCGCCACCTTCAGTCATCCGCTCTACAGCCTGATGGGCGACTGGGTGATGTTCAAGGACATTTGCACAGGCAAGATCCGGCTCTAGCTTTGCGTCAATCGGAAGGACGCTCCGCGTCCTGGCGCCGAGTGGGCGGCGCGAGGATCAACTCTGCGTCGTCGATGACGTAGCTGACATGACGGTAATCGCGTATGAAGCTGATCCGGCCGTCGAGCCATTCCAGCCACATGAAATAGTCGGGCGCAACGCTCGTCCGGGTTGAAAAGACAGCAACGACTTCCCGTCCGCCAAGCCACGCCGGCACGAGCCACAAGCCTTCGATCGTCGCATAGATGCTGAAAAACCTTCCGACGTCAGCCGATCCGACGCGAACCGGATAACTGGACTGATGCAGTTTCACGTCGTCGGCAAGGAGCGCGCGCAGACCGTCCCAATCGCGCCCATTGAACAGCGAGACGTATCGCGCCAATGCCTCCGATACCGGCTTGGCGTCCACCGGCTCGTTTGGCGCAGCACTCGCATTGATCTCGCGAAGTCGAGCGCGGCCGCGCGACAGATGCGCCTTCACAGAGTCTATTGTCAGATCGAGCAAAGCAGCGATATCGGCCAGCGGCTCATCGAGGACATCCTTGAGGATGATCACGCTACGCTGGGCGACCGGCAGTTCCGTGAATCGCGAAACCGCCGAACTGATCGCCTGCTGCCGCATCAGTCTCTCCACGGGATCCTCGATGGTGTCGTCCACGACTTCATCGGCAGCGTCTATCGGCTCCGTCGCTCGCAGCGCACGGCTGCGCAGCAGGTCCAATGCCCGGTTATGCGCGACGCGAAAAAGCCAGGCGCGCAACGTCCTGACGTCCTGCTGCTTTTCGTCGATGGCGATCAATGCGCTCGTCAGGGCGTCCTGTACGACGTCCTCGCCCTCGATGACCGAGCCCATCAGGCGCGCGCAGTATCGATGAAGCTCCGGGCGCCACTCCTCGGCCGCTGCGAGCAACTCGGACCGCAGCGCGCTTTGTGCCGGGCTCTGGCCTTCCTTCAACCTGTCGCTCCTTCCATCACGGTGACACCGTCATCGCCGTTGACGCCGAATACGATGTCCTCGGCGTATCGAGGATCCTCCAGCACCGATACGACACGGTCGCCAAAGGCCCTGGGCGGCATCGGCGCTCCGAAGCGGGCGACGAACTCCTCGGGCGTGATTCCCATTGAACTTGCATAGACACCTGCAGCCGCGTCCCCGATGCCGGTGCCAAGGACCATCTGGCGCGGAAGGATCGCCTGGAACTGAATTCCGAGATTCTTCTCCTTTGAGACCCCGTTCGCGTATTTCGCCATGAACCATAGCATGCGCTTGGAACCGCCGTAGCCGCCCGACATCTGGGAACCGCCGACGGCCGCGCCGCTCGATCCGACCAGCACGCGGCTGCCAGGATTCAGCGGAGCATTGAGTGCCGCCTGAAGCCAGAATAGGCCGCCCTTGACGTCCGTTTCCCAGGCCACGGAGAAGTCCTTCCAGCTCAACTGGTCGAGCCGCCCCATGCGCGGGAGAACCCCAGCGTTCAGGACGAGGACATCGGGGCGCACGTCCCCGACGATCCGATGTGCCGCCGCCTCGTCGGTAATGTCGGCTGCGATCGTTGCCACGCCAAGACGCGTTGCGACAGCATCGAGGCCCTCCCCACCGCGCGCCACGACCGTCACCTTCGCCTGTCGCTCGACGAGCGCTTCGACCAGACCCAGGCCAAGACCCCGGCTTCCACCGGTGACGACGACGCTTTTGTTTCTCAGGTTCATCACGGTCCTCCATCGTTTAGATACTGATAAGACGATGGAGCGACACGAAAAGAGTCAGCTAGCGGCGCAGCGCGCAAACACGCACGCAGTACGCCCCGCCTCAAGTGGCGTGGCGGGGCGAACCCGACAGGACGCGCGAGCGGCCAGCCTGGAAGGCCTCGCGGGCCTCGCGCGCCGCAAGCAGCGTAGCGAGCGAAATCTCGAGTCTGTCGTTGCCGAGCGCGGCGAGTAAAGCATCGCCATCGACGCGCGTCGACTCGAGCCGCAACTGATATTCGAGCTCGGTGCGATCGATCACGAAAACATCGAATAGCCGCGCCACGGTGATATGCGCCGGATTGACGAGCAACGCGTAGCGTGGCTGACCATCCGCGCCTTCGTCGGCCAGCCGCGTGATCCATTGATGGCGGCTCAGCTTGCCGACGATCCGCGTGGCCGTATCCAGATCGCACCGCAGCATGCGCGCCAGTTCCATCACCGTCAGCCCCGCAGCGCCATGGTCGCGTGCATCGCTCAGGCGCGCGAGAACCTCGAGCGCATCGAGCAGGTCTCCTCCCGCGTAGTCGTGCCGGTGGAACTGGCCGGCGCGGATAGCGGGCAGCGTCGAGACGATCGTCGCACCCGCGAGCGTGATGAACCAGCTCAGATAAACCCATATCAGGAACATGGGCACCGTCGCGAAAGCGCCATAGACCGCCGTATAGGTCGGGATGCGCCGGACGTAGAAGCCGAAGCCGCGCTTCGCGAGTTCGAACGCGATGGCGGCGCATAACCCGCCCACCACGGCATCGCGCCACTGCACGCTGCAGTTGGGCAGGTACACGTAGAGCATGGTGAAGGCCAGCCCGGTCAGCGGCAGCGCGGCCCCCGAAAGCGCCCATTCGATCAGCGGCGAGACGTAGCCGTTCGCCAACGAGCTCGATTGCGTGAAAAGGTGCGAGGTAATCGACAAGCTCACACCGATCAGCAACGGTCCCAGCGTGATGATCGCCCAGTAGACGAGCACGCGCTGTGCGAACGGACGCGGTTTGGGCACGCGCCATATGAGGTTGAAGGCCGATTCGACGGTCATCATCGTCATGACGGACGTGACGAACAGCACGATCATCCCCGCCGTCGTCAGTCCCTTCGCTTTCGCCGCGAACTGATTCAGGTAGCGAAAGATCTGGCTGTTGATCTGGTCCGGCATCAAGTGCTGGGCAAGGAACGTCTGCAGCGAAGCCTGAAACGTCGAAAAAATCGGAAACGCCGTAAAAAGCGCGAACGCTACCGTGGCGAGCGGAACGATCGCCAGCATCGTCGTGAACGTCAAGCTGCCGGCCACCTGCGCAATGCGGTCCTCGCTGCTGCGTTTGGCGGCAAATCGCGCGAGGCGTTTGACGGTGTTCAGATCGACACTCAATTTTTTCGGCAAGAAATTCTCCGTCGTGGGGGGCGCATCGTGGGGCGCCGGCACGGGCTGTCCGCCCGCCACCGGCCGCTCGAATACTCTCATGCCCCTATAATAGGCCGCTCATAAAAGCGTCCCATGAAAGACATCCTCGTACTTTATTACAGCCGGCACGGCGCCACCCGCGAATTGGCGCTCGCGATCGCGCAAGGCGTCGACAGCGTCGCGGGCATGCAGGCTCGCATTCGCACCGTGCCAAGCGTTTCGCCCCTCAGCGAAGCCACCGAACCGCCGATACCTGCGGATGGTCCGCCTTACGCCGAGCCGCGGGATCTCGAAGAATGCGTGGGTCTCGCACTCGGCTCGCCGACCCGCTTCGGCAATATGGCCGCCTCGCTCAAGTATTTTCTCGACGGCACCACGCCCCAATGGCTGAGCGGCGCGCTGGCCGGCAAACCGGCTTGCGTCTTCACGTCGACGGGGAGTCTGCACGGCGGGCAGGAAACGACGCTGCTTTCGATGATGCTGCCGCTTTTGCATCACGGCATGCTGCTCGTGGGCATTCCTTATACCGAAAGCGCGCTGTCCGCGACGCAAAGCGGCGGTACGCCCTATGGCGCCTCGCACGTGTCCGGCGCGGGCGCCCGCGAATCGTCGCTTTCGCCGCATGAGAAAACGCTGGCCACCGCACTCGGCGCGCGCGTCGCGCGAACGGCGGCCCTGCTCGGCGGCCGTCCATGACCGGCACTCGGCCTCCCGACGCGGAATCGGCTCGAACTGCGGCTGGACCGGCGGGCGCGCACCGCGCATACGCCGTCGGGGCAGCGGTGGCGCTCGTCGCGCTGATCGCACTGACGCTCGCCTGGGAGCGCTGGCTCGCGCCGTTGCGGCCCGGCGGCTCGGCCCTCGTACTCAAGGCGCTGCCGCTCGCTGCCGCGCTGCCCGGCGTGCTGCGCCGGCGTCTTTACACGTTGCAGTGGGCGTCGATGCTGATCCTGCTCTATTTCGCAGAAGGCATCGTTCGAGGCATGAGCGATGCGGGACGTTCAGCGATGCTGGGCTGGCTCGAAACGGCATTGTCGGTTGTGTTTCTCTCTTGCGCGCTCGCTTACGTCGCGCCGTTCAAGCGGGCAGCGCGCCAATCCAGGCAAAGGTCATCATGAGCGATTCCACTTCTTCGTCCGAATTCGTCGCCGCTTGCCGGCAAGCCATCGGCGAGGCTTACGTCCTTACCGAGCCGCACGACACCGCCGCGTACCTGACCGATTGGCGCCGGCGCTATTCGGGCGCGACTTGCGCGGTGCTGCGCCCAGGCACGACCGAAGAAGTGGCGGCGCTCGTGCGCCTTGCGGCCTCGCACCGCATCGCGCTCGTGCCACAAGGCGGCAACACGGGACTCGCGGGCGGTGCAACGCCCGATACGAGCGGCAAGCAGGCCGTCATCAGCCTCACTCGTCTCACGCGTGTGCGCGCGATCGATACGCAAAACGACACGATCACGGTCGAAGCCGGCGTCGTGCTGGCCGACGTACAGGCCCGCGCGCGCGAAGCCGGCCGGCTGTTCTCGCTCAGTCTCGCGGCCGAGGGCAGTTGCACGATCGGCGGAAATCTGTCGACCAATGCCGGCGGCACGGGCGTGCTGCGGTACGGCAATGCGCGCGAGCTATGCCTGGGATTGGAGGTGGTCACGCCCCAAGGCGAGATATGGAACGGCCTGCGGGGCCTGCGCAAGGACAACACCGGCTACGACTTGCGCGACCTCTACATCGGTTCGGAGGGTACGCTCGGGATCATCACCGCGGCCGTCATGAAGCTGCATCCGCTGCCCGCCGCGCAAGTGACCGCCCTCGCAGCGCTCGCATCGCCGGACGCCGCGCTCGAATTCCTCTCGCTCGCGCGACGTACCGCCGGTGCGTTGCTGACAGGCTTCGAGCTGATGTCCGATTTTTGCCTTCGGCTCGTCGGCAAGCACTTTCCTCAGCTTCGCTATCCGTTCGACGCGTCGCACCCGCAAACGGTCTTGCTCGAACTGTCCGACGGCGAAAGCGAAGCGCACGCACGCGGACTCTTCGAGCAGATGATGGAAACGGCGCTCGATGCCGGGCTAGTGGAAGATGCGGTGGTCGCGGAGAATCTCACGCAGTCGCGCGCGTTCTGGGCAATGCGCGAACACATCCCGCTCGCACAGGCCGAAGAAGGACTGAACATCAAGCACGACATCGCGGTGCCGATCTCGCGCATCGGCACGTTCATCGCCGAAACCGACGCCGCGATTGCGGCTGCCATTCCAGGCGCGAGAATGGTGACGTTCGGGCACCTCGGCGACGGCAACCTGCACTACAACGTCCAGGCGCCCGAAGGTGGAGATGCGAAGGCCTTTCTCGCCCGGTATCAAGCGGCAATCAACCGGCTTGTCTACGATAGCGTGGCTCGCCATCATGGCAGTATCAGCGCCGAACACGGTCTCGGGCAGCTCAAAGTGGAAGAAGCCGCGCACTACAAGTCGCCGGTCGAACTCTCGCTCATGCGGGCGGTGAAACATGCGCTCGATCCGCTCGGCCTGATGAATCCCGGCAAGGTGCTACGCTAGCGTAGAACGCAAGAGGCATCCCGTGAAAATCCGCGTACTGTCAGATCTGCATCTCGAATGCGACGAGCCTGAAGCTATCCCGCACGCCGACGCGGACCTCGTCGTGCTTGCCGGCGACATTCACAATCACGCCGAAGGGATACGCTGGGCCGCGCAGACGTTCGACCCCGATACGCCCATCATCTACGTGCCGGGCAATCACGAGTACTACGACGGCGAATTCGGCGCCCTGGAGACGGCCATGCGCGACGCGGCCGCGAGCGTCGACAATCTCCACTATCTCAACAATGCAGCGTGGGTTGCCCCCTCCGGCCGCTGGCGCGTGCTCGGCACGACCTTGTGGACCGATTTCGAACTTTTCGGCGCAAGCGAAGCGGCGCTCGCCGCATCGTTCGCCGCCTGCGAAAAAGTGTTGCTCGATTTTCGTGGGCCGATACAGGTGGCCTGGTCGACCGATACTGCCGCGAGCGATGGCCCTGCACGCTTGTTCACGGTGGACGATGCGCTGGCGCTGCACCGGCACGCGCGCGCCTGGCTCGAGCAGGAGCTTGCCGAGCCGTTCGACGGTACGACGATCGTCGTAACCCATCACGCGCCGCATCGCGCGAGCCTCGCTGAGCGTTATGCCAACGATCTCGCATCGGCCGGGTTCATCAACCATCTGCCCATGCTCGTGCGCGAGCCGGTGGCGCTATGGATTCATGGCCACACGCATACGGCGTTCGACTACGTGACCGACGGCACGCGAGTCGTCTGCAATCCGCGCGGCTATCTCGACCGGCGCACACGCGGGCTCGAAAACCCGCAGTTCGCGTGGGACAAGATCGTCGAAATTCCTACCCGCGCTTGAGATGCCGCGGAGCGCGCAGCGTCGCAGGCGTCGCTCAGGTTTCCGCACGCACTTGCGTCACCGGCATCGGAATGCGCACTTCAATCGTTGTGCCCTGCCCCGGCGCGCTTTCGATACGGAGCTTGCCATCGACGAGATAGGCCCGCTCGCGTAACCCTGCGAGGCCGAACGAAGTCGGCTTGCGGCGCGCCAGCGGCTCGAAGCCGACACCGTTGTCCCGGACCCGCAACACTATCTGCCCGTTTTCGCGAAGAAGACTGACCCACGCACGCGTCGCCTGTGCGTGCCGCGCGACGTTGGTCAGCGATTCCTGCACGATCCGATACGCTGTCGACGCATACGGTTCGTCGAGGTCGAAATCGACAGGCTCGACAATGAGCTCGCAATCGATACCGTGCCGTTGCTCGAACGCCTCGGTCAGCCATTGCACTGCGGCCGCCAAACCCAGATCGTCCAACATCGCCGGTCTGAGATCCGAGGCGATGCGACGCGTCGAAGTCACCGCCTCGTCGACGAGCGAGCGCATGTCGGCAAGCTCGGGCAGCGGCAAACCGTTGGCGGTCGTTTGTTGTTCGCCGAATCGATCCATCTCGAGGCGCAGGGTGGCGAGCGTTTGCGCCAGCTCATCGTGAAGCTCGCGCGCGATGCGGCGCTTTTCCTGCTCGCGTGCCGATGAGCTGATCGCCGCAAGCTCTCGCAACTCCGCCTGCGACCGCCTGAGCGCGTGCTCGGCACGCTTGCGGTCGGAGACCTCGCGCATGAGATCGCGATTCGATGCGGCGAGTGCCGACGTGCGCGCCGCAACCCGCTTTTCAAGCAACGCCTTGGCCTCGTTCAGCTCCGCCGTGCGCTGCTGCACGAGGCGCCGTTCGGCGCGTTCGCGGTCGAAGGCGCGTACGACGCGCGCGTACAGCTTGACGTTCTCGAAGGTGAGCGCCACGAGCACGAAGCTCGCGGCAAGCAGCCCATAGATGCGACCGGCGTAGAACCCGAGGTCGAAGCGGCGATGATTGAGTGCCGCCGATAGCGCGATATCGAAAAGCCAGGCGCACAGGACGACCATGAGCCACAGGTCGAGCACCGAGCGGGGCCGGCGGCGAATAACGGTGACGAGCGCGGCGAGCGTCAACGCGCCGACCGTGGCGATCGCGCTGATATAGGCGGGCGTGTACAACTCGTGATCGAGAATCGGCGGCAGCCGCTCATGACCTGCCGTGGTCAAGGCGACCACCCCGCCCACGGCAAACAGAATCACGAGGCAGCATTTGGCGACGGGCGCGAACAACCCGCCTGTCGTGTCGCTCACCGGCGATGGCTCAGGCGGCGCTTGCCGCGCATAGATGATGACCGCCGTCGGAAAACCGGCGTGCCAGAACATGTAAAGCCATGCTGTAGTTTGCGGACCGGCGCCGAGCAGTCCGTCGGGCGCAAAAAGCCCTGGAAACGTCAGCATGTGCGCAACCGCAGCCAACGACGTCAGCAAGTAGCCGCTCGCCAGCACCAACAGCGAGCGCGAGCGAAGAATCTTGTACTGGCCGATCAAAAGCGCCGCGGTCAGCCAATCGCTGATGATCAGTGCGGACTCGTAGATTGGGATGAATGGCCAAACCTTCGGGAGTTGGACCTTTGCAAACGGTACTGCGGCGAGGAAAAACGCGGCCGAGACCAGAACCACGGCGAGAGCGACCTGTCTGTCGCGCGGCTCCGGCCGCAAGGTCGAGAGAAACACCTGTGCTTCGTCCGGCGATTCGCCCACGCTCGTCTCCCGCGTTGGATGGCGCGGCGCCGCCTCGACGCGCGCGTATTCGTATTATGGGATGGGATCGGCGAGTCGCAAAGGGAACATCAGGGAGGAGGCGAAATGTGCCGCGGGCGCGCGCCGACCCCGCGACGTGTCCGCCCTACTCCTCACGCATCGGGGTCATGCTTCAAATTGTCAACAAAACAAGCAAACGAAGGTGCAATAGGTACGGTGTTGGAAGCAAAATTCTGCTCGGTGGATAAATTATCACTCCAGACATCGAGAACGTAGTAGTAAATCACTCCATCCTCGAGCCCGAGACAAATATAATTCCCCCCCAGTCCATCGCAAAAGGCAATAGATTTCTCGGAACCTTGTGCTCCGCCCATTCGCTCTTTGCACGCCCGTTCAGTGTGTAGTCGGGATCATCCCCGAACTCCCGGCGGTACAACATAGAGAAGAACGCACTGATCTCAATATCCTCACGCTTTCCGTAAAAATCTTTCAAAACAGGCCGGTCCGGACTGCCACCGTTATGGGCCTTGTAAAATTCCGCAAAATCGCTCGGAAGTTTCACGTCCAGATCTTGCTCAACCTTTCTCAGATCACTGTCACTCAGCGGTTTCTCTGAATCCGACAATACGAGTTTACTCATTGCTCTCCTCCCAGATTAAACACAAGACGGCTTTCTCCCCGTTATCCATCCCTTTCGGTAGGCGTGCTTCAGCGACGCGCTGGTATCGTATCTCACGTTGAATCGCTTTTCGAACTGAGAGACGGAGCCTGCATGTGACGTGCGCTTGTGAGTACCATTGGTTTTCACCAACTGCATGGTCGTCTTCCCGGTTCTCGGGTTGAAGTCGTCAACGTGATGCCACGTATAGCCCTTCGCTTGCTTCTTCGTGATTCCAGCCTCCCTGAAGGCGGCGGTAAAGTCTCTTCCGCGCGAACCCTGCATGGTTATCTGGACAATGTTGCGCTGCCCGCCTGTCACCGGGAACAGATCAGGATCGTTCGGACTGAAAGTAAGTAGTCCTAGAGGGTCAATCCATGCGAGAACATTGAGCGCATATTGATATAAATTGTCGCCACCGTCGAGGCCGATCGGATCCGGGCTAATGAACGATCCTGTCTGCGGATCGAAGTACCGAAACCGGTTATAGTTGAGCCCACTTTCAGCATCGTGATACTGCCCCTGCAATCTCAGCGGTTGATGAACCTGCGAAGCAGCAGACCCTTCGATCCCGCCCGTGGGAGCGTAACATGACTCCCACATGACGGAGCCCGCGGCGTCATGCATCCGCACGGGTGCTCCGTTAACGTCGCTTTGGTAAAAATACACCGTCGGCGTAACGAGCGCCTGTCGTGCAACGGAACCTGACGCCGTTGCTTCCGTCAATTCGCCATACACCGCGCCGAACGGCCGGAATGTCTCTGGATAGTAGATCCACTCATATAACTGCCCCGCGGCGAAACCGCGTTCGCTAGCAGCACCCCCTCCTGAGACTGCGCCGGCGCTTCCGTGTTCGTCGCTGGCATACTCGCCCACGAGCGTATTGCCGTCCCAGAAGAACCGGCTGACGTGCGCCGACATATCTCCCTGAGCGCCATCACGGACAATCTTACGCACCCGACGCTGGAGTGGGTCGTATTCATACTGGGCGCGGACACAAACCTGTCTATTCGCTTGCGCCGCAGCGGGCCGCGTCGCCACCGTGTCAAGGAGCTGTCCGAACGCATTCCATCTCAGCGTCAGGTCATGCCCGGCTTGTTGCCGGCGAATCAGATTCCCGATACGGTCGTACGCGCAATAGCAGTTCGCATATTCGCCTTCACGCACCCACATGTCAGCCGATGGCACATCGGTAGCCCCCACCGTGCGGCGCTCGCGAATATGCGTCTTCAGTAAATCGCCCGCCGGGTCGTACAGGAACCGGCGCAGCCGGCCGATGGGATTGATGTGCGCGGTAATTCTTCCCACGGGGTCGTACTGATAGCGTTCGCCACCCGTGCGAGAATCGCGCTTTTCCACCAATTCGCCATTCGCGTCATAAGCATATTCGGTTGCGAACAACGCGCCTGTACCTGCCAACAGTGTCCGCTGCGAAGTAATCTCCCCAGCCGCCTCATACGACAGCTCGCGTCGCAGTTCGGCACTCAGTTGCTCGGCGGTGATCCGCCCGAGCGCATCGCGCTCAAGAACGGCGGGGGCCGCGTCGTCGATCTGAATCGAGGTCACGACATCTAATGCATCATACGCATACCGCACCGTGTGCCCGACAACTCCACCACCGACAACAAGCCTTGTCTTGCGTTCCGTTCGATTGCCGGCCGCGTCATAAACGCTGGCAATCGTGAAATCTTCGCCTTGCCGCTCCGTGCTCACTCGGCCGTCGGCATCGTATTCAAACTCGATACGGCACGACGGGTTTTCCGCAAGCACCAGATCGCCGTGCCCGTCATATTCGAAGCGGTCTACCCAAGCCTCCTCCGCCCGCTCCGGATCAGGCGCGAGTTTCTCAACCAGGCGGCCGAGTCGATCATACCGATACCGGATGATCTGCCCCAGCGGGTCGGTGCTGTCGAGCAATTCGCCGGCTGCGCCGTATCGATAGCGCCGCGCCTTCCCCCAGTAGTCCGTCTCGCCAACAATGCGTCCCAGCGCGTCCCGCTCTAACGCGTAGAGCTCACCCCGCTCATTCGCGACACTGATCAGTTCTGCTTCCGTGTCGTATCGGTATTCGACGGCAGTGCCGTCCGGTGCGACGCGTCGCCTGACCTGGCCAAGTGCCGAATACTCCAGCTCCGTCACATGGCCCGCCGCATCGCGATAGCGCGCCAGGTTCCCGTCCGGATCATAGACGCAATGCACTTCACGCCCGCCGGGCTCAATGGCCCGGAGCAGATTACCGTTGCCATCGTACTCATAGCGGCTCACCTGTCCGAGAGCATCGATTGCCTCGATCAAGTTCCCGCGTGCGTCATGCCGATACTGCGTGCGATGGCCGTGCGCATCGTTCAGCGCGGCGAGACCGCCATCGCGGTCGTATTCGAATCGCGTAATCGCTCCACGCGGCCCGGTGTAAGCGATCGCCTGTCCATACGAGTCGTAGGTATAGCGCGAGGTAGCACTCGACGGCGCGATCTTCGCGAGCAAGTTGCCTCGCCTATCCCATTCGTAGCTCCACCGCCGTCCGCCGGGCAATGTTACAGAGACCGGATGGTGGTCCTCACCGTAATCGGTACGTACCGCGCTCCCGTCGGGCAGCGTCTGTGCTACTAGATTGCCGTAGCGGTCGTATTGCCACGCGGTAGTACGTCCGGCGGGATCGGTCTCGGCACTCATGCGCCCGTGCGCGTCGTACCGGTAGCTCGTCACGCCGCCAAGCGGGTCGGTTTCGGCCACCGGTAAGCTGCGATCGTTCAATTGCAGGATCGATGTATGGCCACGCGAATCGGTAATCCTGGTTTCCATTCGCACTCGATCGTATGCGAAGCGGTAATCGAACAGTCCGTCGTCACCCCATGCGTGATCGACGCGCCATACGCCGTCCTCGCCCATACAGTAATGGTAATAAAACGACACGCCACGCGCGCTCGTGTGACAGGTCAGCCGATGCTCGACCGCGTAGTCGAAGCGGCGCTGATGCGCCAGCGCATCGGCGGCAGCACTCAGGTTTCCGTCGCGGTCTTGCGCGTATGTGACGAGGCGATGCCCGTGACCGTCCGCATCAACGAGAATCAGCCCGGTCAGCCATCCAGCGTGAGTGACGCCGCTCAACCGGTCATACCCTGAATCTCGTCTATCGCATTCGATCGTGCGAGCCGTCGCCCCGTCGCAGGTCCATTCGGCAATACGCACAACGCGTCTCCGCTCGTCTCGTTCGAAGACCCACGCGTTGCCGTTGAGATCGGCGATACGCTCGACGGGCAGCGTCAGCCGCGCCTCGCCTTCAAGCATGGACACGATTTGCTGCCATTGCGGTGGCAAATCGAACCTGTATTCGATGCCGCCCCGGGTACGCAGCGTAAGCCGGTCGTCGCACCGGTATAGCGCATGCCCGTGCTGCCAGTCATAGGCACGCCCGGACCAGCCTTCGGCTACGGGCAACGCATCGAACGCTGTCGCATGATCCGGAAAATACGCAGCAGCACCGATCCCCCCCTCGTGCGACATCAGTTCGAGCCGGATATCGGCCGGTGTCTGCCATCCCACCCCGACCGCGCCAGGATATGTGTCGTGACTGGCGTAATGCCGCTCCCATTCAAGCGGTAATCGCCCGGACACAGTGAAATCCCGCTGCTGAACGACGACCTCACCAGTTGTCACATCCACCGGCTCGGCGCGCAGCACCGTGCATCGCAGGAACCCCGGCTTCAAATGCAGCTTGTCGGCCAGCGCATAGGCCCATTTGGATCCTTGAAACGCCTTGAACAGCCCCGCCGCAGCCGCGGCCATATTCATCACGGGCGGGCCACCGACCAGCACAGGTCGACCAACCGGAATCGGCAGCATCACCGACGACGGCATCGAGGGGTACTCTCGCTGCGTGTGCGCGCCGTTGTGCGGAATCGGCTCTTCGCCGACCGACCAGCAGCTCATCGCAGGCAGTGCCATGAACGACATCGGATCGTTGTTCGCGAGCACCGTCCTGCTGCCCATGTAGGCTTCGGCGTCGTTCGACGGCTCGGGCGGTGCGGGCGGCACGGGTGCAAACGATTCGCCCAACGGGAAATGCAGTCCCGGCACGTGAAACGAATGCGTCCCCGCAGTCGTGCGCATGAAGCCGTTGACGAAGATCGGGCCGCCGCCACCGCCCGCACCCACGCCAGCCCCCGATGCGTTCGCAACCGCGCCTTCCACGCCAGCGATATCCGCGTCGAGCTTCAATCCCTCCGCGACGATTGCGTTGCTTTCGATGTCGTTGAGCTTGTCGCCCACCACGTTCGTCGCCTGGTCGATCTGTTGTGCGACATCAGGATGGTCCTGCAGATATTCGATCGCTTTCTCTTGCACGATCGTCGTCGCAATACTGCCTACCACGCCCATTGCGGCGGAAACGTATTCCCTTAAATCGAGCACGAAACCGACGTGCGGGTGAGGAAGAAATACCGGCGTCGGGCTCGGCGCTACGATAACGGCGTGCACGTCCACGCCGACGACAGGATCCATGTGCTTGACAGCGAGCAATCCCATAGTGCGCTCACCGTCCTGCGCTCAAAGCAGCGACTTTCTCGGTCAACTCGCCGCGACGCCGATCGAACGCTCCGACCTGCGACACCATCCATTCGACGACGAGCCGCAAATTGCTGTTCACGCGCATCGATTCATCGATCGACAGGCCGGCATCGAGCGCGTTGAAACCGGCCTCGAGCGCATGCTCGTGCTCGCCAGCCCTCTCCCAGCACACTGCGCTCATGCGCCATGCTTCGACCGTCATCAGCGCGTCCTTCGCTGCGCTCATCGAAGCTGCGGCGCGCTCATAGCAATACGCTGCCAATGCGAACGCCTTCTGCGTCAGATGCACACTCGCCTCGCCGAACAATCCGTGGGCGACGAGCTTGTGGCCCGCCGGATGCCCGGCTTCGACGGCCTGCTCGCCGCTTCGAGCCGCACTCCGATAAGCCTCGATCGCTCGCGCGTGGTCGCGCCACTTGAGATACGCAGCACCCGAGATCAAATGCACGACCGTACATTGATCGAACCACCGTTCACGCTCGGAGATCTCGAGCGCCTGCGTGCGCAGCCGCTCGAGCGTCGCCGGATCGCCTGAGCCGACCGTTTCGCCGAGTTCCACGAAAAGGCGCCGAAACTCACCGCTCGCTCCGCGTTCGCCCGATTCCGCGAGCAACTCGCGTGGCACGCTCGCCATCCTGTACTGTCCGCGCGCAAGGCGCACCACGTCCCTATGTCGCTCGGCCAGAGGCGCCAACGACTCGACACCCGTGCGCGCCAAAACGAATCGCACGCGCTCGCCAAGCCGCGGCACCGTCTTCAAGACCGAAAGCAGTTTCCCGAGCCAACCCGAAAACGCCGATTCGTCATGAATCTGCGCCGGCTCCAGCACGAAGATCAGCGCCGGGAAAATGTCCGGATGACGCTGCATGAGGCTATCGGATACGCTCAGCAAATGCAGGATCGGATCCGTGCCCCGATAAGGCGGTGCTTGCCAGTCGGCTCGCATCCCCTGTGCGTTCGATGCATCTCGCCGACTGTCGTAGAACCGGACGATCTCGTTCGTCAGCGCATGCGCATAGCGCGCTTCATCGAGATACTCCGAGCGCAAGCGAATGACCGCGCACGACAGCTCCTCTTGCGCCTGGAAATAAAGCCGCACGAGCTGCGCGTCGGCTTCGTTCGTTTGCCAGATCATCAGCCGCGCATCGCGATCGTTCGCAAAGCGCAGCCAATCGGCGTGCGCATTCATGAACCTGCGTTCGACCGGATTCGTGGGTTGCCAATTCTGCATGTGCGCCGGTCTCTCAGGGATTCAGCTTCAACACGACGCCCTCGACCGTGTGCTCGCCCGTGGCCGACGACGTGACCGTCGTGCCGCGAATGCTGTGGCTGCTCGATCCGACCGACTCGACGGTCACACCGATGATCTGGATCGTGCCATCGTTCTTCAGCGTGATGCTCGCGCTGCCGCAAACGAGCGCGAGTTCGTCGCCCGCACTCACGAGTACCCGTTTTCCCACGGTCATCGTGTGATTGCTGCCCACGTTCACCGACTGTGCCGCACCTACGTTGACCACATGCGCATGTGCGATCGACGATGTCCGCTCGCCGATCTCTTCGATATGCGAGGCGGCGACAGTGGTCTTCATCTGCCGAGTGGTGGTGTGATAAAGCTGGCCGATCGTCGCGGTCTTGTTGTGCACGACGGTCTCCGTATGACTGCCGCCGATCGTCGCTTGCCGATCCGCCCCGATGTTGACGGTTTCGGCCTGTCCGACTTCACGCTGGCGGCTGCCTGCCACCGTATGCGTCTCATTGCCACCGATCGTGGCCATGCGATGCTGCCCGATGCTCACCGTCTCGTTCTGACCGACACTTCGCTTCCGATTGTTGGTCACCTGCATCGTCTCGTCGTTTCCGACCGAATGCGTATGGTCGTGTCCGATCGATAACGTGTGGTCCTGCTCGGTCTCCGCATCGAAGTTGCGTTCGGCATGCATCCACAACTGCTCGGCGCCCTTGCGGTCTTCGAAACGCAGTGCATTCGCATGTGCGACCGTTCCGCCGGGCGTCGAACGCGACAGCAACCCGCTTTGCGTCGCGCTGGCCGGCAAGCCCCACGGCGGCATTCGCTCGGCGTTGTAGACGCGCCCCGTCACCATCGGATGATCGGGATCGCCGTTGAGGAAATCGACGACGACTTCGTCGCCGACCCGCGGAATTTGTATTCCCCCAAAGCCGCCGCCCGCCCAGGGGTTCGATACGCGCACCCAACAGGACGAGTTTTCGTCGCGCCGTCCATAGCGGTCCCAGTGGAACTGCAGCTTCACTCGTCCGTATTGATCGGTCCAGATCTCCTCGCCGGCCGGCCCGGTCACCACAGCCGTTTGAGGGCCGTTCGTGCGCGGTCTCGGCGTGAGGCGCGGTGCGCGATACGGCAAGCTCGAAGGCTGCGCGATGAACTGCGTCTCGTGCGTCACCTCGCTATCGCCGCTTTTTGTCGCGTAGGCGTTTTCCTGAAACAGGTAGCGGCACCGCACGACGAGGTACTCGCGATTCTGATCGGCCCGCGGACAACGCGTCAAATTGAATAAATAGCCCGGCGCCATCGCGCGCGCATTCGTGTATCCGCTCGCGCGGTCATGCTCCGCTTGCAGCTCTTCCAGACGAACACGGCTGTAGCGCTCCCCTTGTGCACCGTCGAGATAGCCGCCCGGCCACTCGAACACGGGAAGATCGTCATGGCGGTAGCCGAGCGGATCGGCCCGGCGCGCAAGCAGATCCGCGCGCGGCTTCTTGAAGTCATAGTCGTTCAGTTCATGCCGGCCCGAATGAATTTCCTGCGCGGGCCACCATCCGGCGATATGCTCCTCATCGGCGATCGCGATCCGGTCGGGCCCGATGAATGGAATCGACTCGTATCCTGGCAGCGGGCGATGCGCGCTCGGCGCATCGCTCAGCACCAATGTATGGCGGCCGGACGCATGTTCGAAGTAATAGTAGATGCCCTCGAACTCCATCAGCCGCGAGACGAACGCCGCATCGGTTTCGTTGTACTGCACGCAGTACTCGCGCGGCGGATAGCTACAGGTCAGCCGGTTTTCGAGCGGAAACCCGTACGGTGCGAGCACCTCCTGCACGATTTGCGGCGTGCTCTTGAGCTGGAATATCCGGCAGTCGGCACGGCGCGTGGCGAGCCACAGCCACGGACGCAGCGTGAGCTCGTACCGGTAGTGCCGATCGGCCTCGCGGCCGCCCATCAGTGCACGCGCAATCAATCCGTTCAGATGGCGCCGCCGTCCACCTTGCTCCTCGATCTCGATCGTGACAGGCTTGCCGAGCAGCGACTGCAACGGCAGGCTATGGCTCTGGGCCAACGCATCGAGCGTAAATTCGAACGGCTCGCTCAGGCCTTCGTTGCCCGTCAGACGGCGAAAGATCAACTGATCCCCGAACGGGCTATCGAGCGTGAAAATCCGAGACATGCAGACTCTCTCGTTGCGCAATGAAGTCGGTGCCGGTCGTCGAGCGTCGCTTGGTAAGCGGCGTCGCGGCGTTCAATTGAATTTGCAAAAAAAGAAGAGCCCGTTTTGCAGGTCGTAGTGCTGACCGCAATAGTTGACGAAGGCATTGGGATCGGGCATCGCCTGTATCGGCTGCACACCGCGTTGCGCGACGAGATTGTCGAGCGACACCGTTCCGTTCGGCCCACGCCCGAAACGCTGAAACGTTCCGCCCATGCCGGGCGCTTGTGCCTGGTTGGCGTCCGTTTGTGTCAGTCCCTGGCCTGTGATCCTCGCGTAATGAAATGCACCGGTCTGGAAGTTCACGTAAGCGACCGCTTGTGCGTGAGCGGGGATGTTGGCGATCCTGAAAAAACCGTCTATAAGGCCGTGCGCGGGATCGAACTGCAACGGCGTGCGTGCCGCCAATGGCTGATCGCCGCCTCCATAAGGATCGATCGATCCGACCGTGTAGCCCCCCGCCACGCCGCCGGCGGCATGCTGACCGCAATCGGCGTTGCCGCCCGGCAGCTTGCCCAGGCCGCGCTGATTGCCGAAGCTCCATGTTCCGTTCATTGCTACCTCCCAATTCAAAAAGAAGCGTCGTCGAAGCGATAGACGAACTGGCCGTCTTCCGCATCGACCTCGATCGCCGCGAGCACGCGGCCGTCGATCGTCGCCCGCAGCAGTGCCTGGCTGATGCGCGGCAAGAGCGTGTGAGTCAAGATCGCATCGACCATTCGGCCGCCCGATTCGATCTCGCGGCAGCGTTCGACGATCAGCGCCGTAACCGACGGCGCGCACGTCAGGAGAATGCGATGCTGAGTCTCGACACGGCGCTCGATGCGTCGAAGCTGCAACTCGACGATCCGCGCGAGCATCGCGTCGGTGAGCGGGTAGTAAGGCACGACGGTCAGGCGGCCCAGCAGCGCCGCGGGGAAAACGTCGAGCAGCGGCGCACGCAGTGCGTCGGTCAGTGCTTGCGGATCCGGCAACCGCTCGGGGTCGCGGCACAGCTGCATGACGCGTTCCGAGCCGACATTCGAGGTAAGGATCAGCACTGTGTTGCGGAAGTCGATGAAACGACCCTCGCCGTCTTCCATCCGGCCCTTGTCGAAGACCTGAAAGAAAATTTCGTGGACATCGCGATGCGCCTTTTCCACTTCGTCGAGCAACACCACGCTGTGCGGCCGGCGCCGAACGGCCTCGGTCAGCACGCCGCCCTCGCCATAGCCGACATAACCGGGCGGCGCGCCCTTGAGCGTCGAGACGGTGTGGGCCTCCTGGAACTCGCTCATGTTGATCGTGACGAGGTTGTGCTCGCCGCCATAGAGCGTGTCCGCGAGCGCGAGCGCCGTCTCGGTCTTGCCGACTCCCGACGGTCCGCACAGCAGAAAGACGCCATGCGGCTTGACTGGATCGTCGAGCCGCGCGCGCGCGGTCTGGATGCGCCGCGCGATGGTTTCCAGTGCGTGAACCTGCCCGATGACGCGCTCGTTGAGCGTATCGCCCAGCTTGAGCACCGCTTCCGTTTCATTCTTGACCATGCGGCCCACCGGAATCCCGGTCCAGTCCGCCACCACCGAAGCGACCGCATGCGTGTCGACCGACGCAAGCACGAGGGGACTCTCGCCTTGCAATTGAGCCAGATCGCGCAGCGCGGACGAGAGTCGTCGCTGTTGGTCGGCCAGATCGGATGCGTCGGACCCACCCGCCGCAGCCGCCGCACCTTCGGCATCTTGGCTCAGCAGCTCGGCCCGCAAACCGACGACTCGCTCGATCGCCGCTCGCTCGGCCGACCAGCGCTCCTCCAACTGCGTGAGCGTTTCGGCCTCGCGAGCGAGCGACGCCTCGATCTCGTCGAGGCGGACCGCGTCCGCCATGCCCAGCGTGCGTTCGCGCTCGAGCAGTCCCCGCTCGGCGCGCAGACCCTCGATGCGCGACCGTGCGTCTTCCAGCGGCGCCGGCACACCGTGCTGACTGACCGACACACGTGCACATGCGGTGTCGAGCAGGCTGATCGCTTTGTCGGGCAACTGTCGCGCGGGAATGTAGCGGTGCGACAACGTCACGGCGGCATCGAGCGCTTCGTCGAGCACGAGCACGCGATGGTGCGCCTCCATCCGCTGCGCGAGCCCGCGCAGCATCCGCAATGCGGCCGCCTCGTTCGGCTCGTGCACCTGCACGACCTGGAAACGACGCGACAGCGCGGGGTCGGCCTCGATGTATTTCTTGTACTCCGACCAGGTCGTCGCGCCGATCGTGCGCAGATGTCCGCGCGCGAGTGCGGGCTTCAGCAAATTCGCCGCATCGCCGGTGCCGGCCGTACCGCCCGCACCGATCAGCGTATGCACTTCGTCGATGAAGAGAATGATGGGCCGCGCGCTCGACATGACTTCGTCGATCACCTCGCGCAGCCGGCGTTCGAATTCGCCTTTGACGCTGGCGCCGGCCTGCAACAGGCCGATGTCGAGCATATACAGCGTCACGTCGCGCAGCGGCGGGGGCACTTCGCCGGCGACGATGCGCAATGCGAACCCCTCCGCGACCGCGGTCTTGCCGACTCCGGCCTCGCCTGCGAGCAAGGGGTTGTTCTGACGCCTGCGCAACAGAATGTCGACGACCTGCCGGATCTCGCTGTCGCGCCCGACGACAGGATCGATCTCGCCCGCTTTCGCCCGAGCCGTCAGATCGATCGCAAAGCGGCTCAATGCGGTGCCTTCGCTTCGCTTTTGTGCCTCGACGTCGGGCGCCGCGGCATAGTCCTCGCCGGCCGTCTCGGGCGAGCCCGCGACGATCTGCTCCAGCTCGTCGGCCAGGACGTCGGGTGCGATCCGCCCGAACTCGCGGGCGACCGCAAAAAGCACGTTGGCAAGACCTGGCGTCTTCAGCATGCCGAGCAGCAGGACCGCGCCGCGGATGCGCGTCGCGTCGTAGCGAAGCGTCGCATACACCCACGCGCGCTCGACCGCTTCGTCGACATGCCCTGAGAAGTCCGAAACGGAGCCGGCGCCGCGCGGCAAGCGATCGAGCGCGGCCATGAGCCCTTGCTCGATGCGGACCGGCTCGATGTCGAAACGCTGCAGCACGCGGTGCAGATCGCTGTTTGGCTGCTGCAGGATCTGGTGCAGCCAGTGGACAAGCTCGACATACGGATTGCCCCGTAGCCGGCAGAATGCGGTGGCCTGCTCCAGCGCTCGATAGAGGAATGGGTTCAGTTTCCCGAACAGGGCGACACGACCGATTTCAGACAATGGCGTCTCCATCAAGACTGTGGTGGGAGGAAAAGGCATCCACATCGGGGCGCGCGCCGCCGGGCGCAGGCCGCGTCGCCCGCCGGCCCACGGAGCTTGCATCGGGCCGGGCGCGCCGCGCAGCCGGATCGAGCACGAGGTCGCGCGCCGGACTCGTCGTCATCCTGCGGCCGACCCAGGCGCTTCGCCCGAGTCCATGCGCATCGCCCAGAGCCAGCGCCGGGACTTCGTCGTGAGCGAGCTCGAGCTGCACGTCCCAGGCGAATTCGATCCCGAGGTACTCGCGCACCCACTCGGCCAGCCGATGCGCCCACTCGCCGCCGGGCAGGAACAGCCGGTACTGGGCAAGCGAAAGCGGGCCGAGCACCAACCGAAAGTGCGACTGGCCGTCGCGCACCGCCCGGCCGAGCACCGCTGCGCCGAGCGGCTGAGTGCGAGCCGTCGCGCGAATCGCGCAGCATTGCTCCGGCGCCAGCCGCACCCAGCGCGGCACATGCTCGACGATGCGCACGGGCACGCCGAAATATCGCCGCAGGATCTGTATCAGGCCTTCGGGGTTGCGGGTATGCCGCACCAGATGTCCGGCCTGGAAATACTGCGCGTGAAGCGCGGGGCGATACGGGTTCGTATGCGGGCTCGCACCTCGACCGATCAGACTGCCGACATGCCCATCGAACCGCGCTTGTGCCGGCCGGTCGAGACTGACGGCAGGCTGCGCATCGGCCCACGCGCGGTAGAAGAGGACGATGAGCCGATGATGAAAAAGATCGGCAAAGGCCGCGAAAGCCGGATCGTCGAACGCCGTGGCGCGCTCGCGTGCGTACTCGGTCAGGTGCAACGGCAGGGGCCCGTTCGGGCCGAAGAGCCCGAATCCGTGAATGGCAACGCGCGGCACGGTTTCATCGCACTCATGCACAGAGGCCACCATCGCCGGCGCAAAGGCGAGCGAAGGTTGCTGGCCGAATCGCACCGGTTCGTCCCGCAGGCGCACCGCGTGACCGAGCGGCAACTCGCTGCCCGATGCCGCATCGAGCCAGCGCATCAGATGAAAGAGATCGTATGCGTGCGGCGCGGCGCGCATACGCTGCCACCAAGCGGCACGTCGCCCATCGTCGGACGCGGGCATGGCAGGAAGCGGTGCACTGTTCATATCGCAGGCCGCCTGCCCACACGTGCGGGCCAACGCGCAAGCGCACCGCGCTGAACGCTTCGAAGCACCGCTGCGCTGTAGGTATTGATGGAGACGTGCCGCGCGAAGAACTGCTCGATCACCGCGCCGAGCAGATAGGGGCTCTCGCCCGAGAACGCGTGGTCGTCCACCGTCACTGCAACTTCCACGCCGCGCCCGAACATGAGCGGGCCGGCAGCCGGCAGGCGATGAAACACGGGCGTGTATGCGACACCGCGAATACCGTCGATCTGCATGCGCGCCGACGCATCCGCAGCGTCCGTGTGAAGCGTCAGCAGTTCACGCAAGCGATGCGCCCCCTCCTCTTCGTCGAGATCGGTGAGCGTCTGGCAGGCCAACCCTAGATGGCTGATGAGACGCCAGGCAGCGGCGCCTTGGGCGATCGGTGCCCGGGGGCGCGAGGGGCCGGCCAGCATTTCGATGCGTTCCACGGGCGCCGAAACCTTGAGCGTGAACCCGGCCTCGCTGCCCGACGGCAGCAGCAACGCGAGATCGCGGTTGGTGCACAGCGTATCGACGGACAGATAGCGAATCCGCTCGTCGAACGGTGCGCATTGCCCATCGACGAGCGTGATGAAAGTCTCGCTGCCGATATAGCCTGTGCGGCTTCCGTTCGCACGTGCCTGCGCCGAAACGAGGCGCGGCTCGCGATGCGCCGACCAATATGCGCCGAAGTTTCCGCCGTCGGCGGCATATGACGCATGGAACGGACGGAACGCTTGCGCTTGCTCGCCCGCATCCAGATGGCCGACGACACGCTCCACGGTATGCACTTCGTAGTCGAGCGGGCAGCCGCGGTCCACCACGACATGGTGCTCGCGTGTGCGCGGCGCGACGGGTATGCGATCCGCCCGCCGCGCGAACAGATTGACGGCGGGCGTGCAGTTGAGCGCGAGATGCTCCGTGCCGACCGCGCTTTCGAGCGCGGCTTCCGGCTTGTCGAGCAGAATCGTCAGTTCGAGTTCGTCTCCGGCCGCGCGTCGAAGTGCCGGCTGCAACCCATTGATGCTGAAAAACAGAAATCGTGCCGGGAACGCAAAGTATTCCCGCATCAGCCGATAGCCCTGAAACGTACGACCGTCGTCAGGCAACAGCGCCTGCTCCGCGCCGAAGCCTTCATGAACGATCGCGTCGGGGCCGAGCGGGTACTGCCAACGCGGCGAACTTCCTGCTTCGTGGCAAACCACGCCCAGCGCATGCGCCCCGACCAACTCGAGCAATTGCAGCGCGATGCGTTCAGGGCCCGCCAAATAAAACATCAATCGATCCAGCGGCAGCTGGGAGAATGTGGCCCCGCCGCGCAACTTCAAGCGGATGCGCAACGCACCGCGCACCTCGCGCGCGATGCCCGGATGCGCGAGCGACACGTCCGTCGGCGCACCGGTGAGCGCAACCCGCGCGAGTTCGAGCGGCCACAGCGTCACATCGTGCGCGGTACGGAACTCGCATGCGGTCTGCTCCCCGTCTGCCGGCCGCGCCTTGAGGGCCGTACCGGCCGGCAAGAGGACGCCGCGCGCGAGGCTGCCTTCGTTGATCATCGGCGCGAAGCGTACGACCGCCATCGAAGGCAGCGGTGCCAGATAGCCGGGACATACACTTTCGAGCAAGCCCTCGGTGAAACGCGGAAACTCCGCATCCATCTTGAGCCGCACCCTGGCGGTCAAAAAGCTGAAGCCTTCGAGCAGCCGTTCGACGTACGGATCGGGCGGCTCGCCTTCCGGCAAGCGCAGATGCGCCGCCACCTTGGGAAACTGCTGTGCGAACTCCGCGCCCATCTCACGCAGATAGGCGAGTTCCTGGTTGTAGTATTCGAGCAGACGCGTGTCCATCGCATCAGATCCGCTGGATGGGTTGCAGCGACATCGCGCCCGTCTCGAGATCGAGTTCGGAGCGCAACAGCAAATCGACGGGTCGGGGCACCGACCAGAGTCGACCGCGGATTTCGAACGCCAGCAAGTTCTGCGGGCTCGCCTCGCCGTCCTCACCCGTTTCGCCGGGCACGCCCTTGCCGATGCAGCGCACGTCGAGGCTATCGGCCGCGATCCGAGGCTCGAAGCGAAGAATCGCTTCCCGGATCGACGCTTCGACATCGGACGGCTCCAGCCCCGACATCTGCACGCCTGCCAACGGCCGCATCCCGTAGTTGAGCACCGACGAAAGCACATAGGGAAACGACACGCCGTCGGTCCCATCCGCGGCGTTGCTCGTATTGAGCAGCCACGCAAGATCGCGCAGAACGGCCGCGCGCAGACGCTCGTCGCCGATCGATTCGGCGTAGGAAGGCTCCGTGCCTCGACGCTGCGCCGTATCGGTCAAGCGATCGAGCAGCGCAGGCTGCAAACGGTCCCGCGCCCGGCGAGCGGTGCGCGTGCCGCGCATCGAGGAGAAGTCGTGCTCAGCGTCGTTCATGGTCGCGCCCCTCACCCGTCACATTTCCTTGTTTTCCTTGACGTTCCAGCCGACCGATACCTCGGCGCCCTTGCCGCCGGTATCGGTCTGCTCCCAGTACTGCTTCTTCACACGTGCGGCCTGAAAGCCGTAGTTCATGAGCAGCCGATCGGCCGCATCGCCCGGATCGACACCCGTCACATGCGCAGAAGTCACGAGCACCTCCTCCAACGTGACTCGCATGAACTCGATTTGGGTGCCGCCCGTTTTGCAGGCCGAGATTTCAACTTTGGTCAGATGCTTGCCGTTCGCGCAATTCTTGATGATCGCAGCCGAGCTCTTGTCCATATAGGCCACGACGGAAAGGTCGTTGAAGCTCGCGCGGCCTGCGTTGCCGCCACCGCCGGTCGCCATCGCCCCCCTCTGGTTCGCCCCCCAGGAGAACGACTGGATGTCCGTCCATTGCTTGTGCTGGGAATCCACCGATTCGCCGGTGACGCCATCGACCTTCATAAACATTGCCACGCCCATTTCTTCACTCCGTCAGGAAAGTCAGTTGATGTTCAGTGTTGGCCCGTCTTCGCGGAGGGCAGCTTGGACACGAGTCGAAGCGACACCGTGAGCCCTTCCAGTTGATAGTGCGGGCGCAGGAAAAACTTGGAGGTGTAGTAGCCCGGGTTGTCCTCGATTTCCTCGACGACGACTTCGGCGGCCGCCAGCGGCTTGCGTGCCTTGGTTTCCTGCGACGAGTTCGCGGGATCGCCGTCCACGTAATTCATGATCCAATCGTTGAGCCAGCGCTCCATGTCGTCGCGCTCGTGAAACGAGCCGATCTTGTCGCGCACGATGCACTTGAGGTAGTGCGCGAACCGGCAGCACGCGAACAGGTAGGGCAAGCGCCCTGACAGACGCGCATTGGCCGTGGCGTCAGGGTCGTGATACTCGGCCGGCTGCAATAGGGACTGCGCACCGATGAATGCGGCGAAATCCGAGTTCTTCCGGTGCACGAGCGGCATGAATCCGTTCTTCGCAAGCTCCGCTTCGCGCCGGTCGCTGATTGCGATCTCGGTCGGACATTTCAGGTCGACTCCTCCGTCGTCGGTCGGAAAGGTGTGACACGGCAGGCCGTCGACGGCCCCGCCCGACTCGATGCCGCGAATCGACGAACACCAACCGTAGTGCTTGAACGAGCGGTTGACGTTGACCGCCATCGCATAGGCCGAATTGGCCCACGTGTATCGGTCGTGATTCGCCGCTTCCGTCTCCTCTTCGAAATCGAACTCGTCGACGGGATTCGTACGCGCGCCGTACGGCAAACGCGCGAGAAAGCGCGGCATCGCAAGCCCCAGATAGCGCGAGTCATCCGATTCGCGCAATCCTCGCCAGGCGGCGTATTCCGTGTTCTGGAAGATCTTGGTGAGATCGCGCGGATTGGCGAGCTCCTGCCACGAATCCATCTGCATCAGTTCCGGCGCTGCGCCGCCGATGAAAGGCGCGTGCGCGGCGGCCGCGATCTTCGCGAGTTCGCCGAGCATCTCGACGTCGGGCGGACTATGGTCGAAGTAATAGTCGCCCACGAGGCATCCGAACGGCTCGCCGCCGAACTGGCCGTATTCCTCCTCATAGACCTTCTTGAAGAGGGGACTCTGGTCCCAGCCGATGCCCTTGTGGCGCTTGAGCGTGCGTGCCACCTCGGTCTTCGCGGCCGGCAAGACCTTGATCTTCAGCAGCTCGTCCGTTTCCGTGTTGTTGACGAGATGATGCAAGCCGCGCCACGCGCCTTCCAGCGCCTGAAATTCGCGATGATGCAAGATCAGATTGATCTGCTCGCTCAGTTTTCGGTCGATCTCGGCAATGATCTGCTTCATTGTTCCATAGGCATCTCCGCTCGTGACGACGGCATGCTCGAGGGCCTGCTGCGCGAGCGTACGCACTGCCCGCTCGACCGATTCGCGTGCCTGCTCGGTCTTCGGCTTGAATTCCTTCTGCAACAACGCAGCGAATTCGTCATGCGCGACGGCGGGTGCATCCGATACCGCTCCGGCATCGAGGCTGACGGCGGCTTTATTCATGGCCGACCTCCTGCTGCGAGGCGTCGCGGGTTACGCTCGCGTCGGTGTTCGCCTCTTTTCCGCGTACGAGCGACTCGAGCAGCGCCGGATCCCGCATCGCCCGCTCGATCAGTTGCTCCGCACCCTGCTTGCCGTCCATGTACGAAAGCAGGTTGGCCAGCTCGGTGCGCGCATCGAGAAGCCGGCGCAGCGCTTCGACGTTGCGTGCGATCGCGCCCGGAGAAAAATCGTCCATGCTCTCGAACGTGACGTCGACGTTCAGCATGCCCTCGCCTGTCAGCGTGTTGGGCACCTGCAGCGCGACGCGAGGCGCGATGGACTTCATGCGTTCGTCGAAATTGTCGATATCGACTTCGAGGAACTTGCGTTCCGCGAGATCGGGCAACGGTTCGCGACGCTTGCCTGCAAGATCCGCCATGACGCCCATGACGAACGGCAATTGCACCTTGCGCTGCGCGCCGTATACCTCGACGTCGTATTCGATCTGGACTCGCGGCGCGCGATTGCGCGCGATGAACTTCTGGCCGCTGGCCATGGTTTTGTGTTTTGCCATTCCGATGCTCCTCGTAAGGTCCTGAAGTGACATTGATGACCGTCGATCGCCGCCAGGGTGGCGTTACTCGGTGCGCTGCTGTCCGCCCAGCGCGTCGAGGTGAGCCAGGCTCTCCGGCACGAGATCGCGGATGATTTCGTAGAAGTCGAGACCCAGCAGGCGCTGCGCGCGGCGCAGCAAAATCGGCGCTGGATGACTCGGCTCATGGACTTCGAAATATCGGCACATCTTCTCCAGGCCGAGCCGGACGTCGTCGCGGCTTGCGAGCTCGGCTTCTCGCCACGTCGCCCCCCCGGCTGCCGTCGCTGCGGTAGCGCCGGCATCTGCGTCGTCGGCGGATACAGGTCCGCTCGGCTCGCTCGCCGGCGGAGCGAGCACATCGCGTCTGATTCGGTGCAGGGCCTTTTCGAAGTCGCTCGTATCGAATGTCCATTCGGTGCCGAGCTTGTCGGCCACTCGCGCACGAATCGCTTCGAGCCTGTCGAGCGCCGCAAGCGCCGCGCGCAATTCGGAACGCGATTCGGCCTGTGCGCGCAGCAAGTCGCCGCGCAGGCGTTCGGGGCCGCCGGGGTAGTGCGCGACATCCTTTTCCGCGCCGTCGAGCAGGCGCTCGGCGTCGCGCACCGTGAGGCTCCCGAAGCTGCCCACGACGATCGGCTGCTGGCGCGCAACCCCGGCGCAGCCGAGCGGCCCTGCGACTTCGGCAAGTGCGTTCATTCGCTGCGTCGGGTCGTATTCGCCGTCTTCCGTGAGCGGTGGATAAACGTCGTCCCAATACTTTTCGATGAACTCGCTCACGACTTGCAGGCCATCGGCGTAACCGGGAATGCCGCTCAACTCCGTCCAGCTTCGCGTGAGCAGCGCAGCGACCCGCAGATCCTTGGTCCGCCCAAAAAGCGCGCTCGCGTGCCGTTCCACCGCCAGCCAGTCCGGCGGCTCGGCCGCGATCACCGTTTCGCCGTACTGCTGCTCGGGTTTGCCGGTCGCCACTTGCCGCAGTCTCAAGTACTCGTCGTCGTACTCGAGATTCGGTCCGCAAGGGGCATCGGCGGCGATTTGCGCAAGCATCGATTCAATCAGTTCGGGGGACGGCATGGCGAATCCTGTCGAGCGGTCGTGAGCGCTTTTTTTGCAACGTCGAGCGAGATGGATGGGTTTTCATTCGAAGGCATAGTCGATGCTGACCGGCCGATCGCCCGCTTCGATCGTCAGCGTGCGCCGCAGCGGCTTCAGGTTTCCGTTGCGGATCTCGATCTGATACACGCCTGGCGCAAGCGACAGCGTTCTGAGCGGCGGGCTGACTCCGCGTTTCGCGCCGCCGACGTACACCTCGCCCCAAGGGCGGATCTTGAAACGCACGGGTACCGTGTCCGGCGGCTTCGGTGCAGCCGGCGGCTCTTCGACAGGAGCGGCCGTCGCGCCGCTCGCCGTTGCAATGGCGACGACCGTCTCTGAAGGGCCGAGGCTCGCTGCCGGCACGGTGGCAGCCGATGCGGTCATGCTGTCGGAAGCCGAACGGCGGGCGTACGCGGGCATACCAGCCGCGGCGCTCGCGGCTGGCGGAACCATCGTTGCAGCAGACGTCGGTCCGGGCGCGGCAAAGGCCGTTGCCGATTTCGTCTGCGCCGGCGGAACCGGCGCCCCTCTTATTGCCTGCGTTGCGCCCGCTTTTCCGGCGATCGTCGAAACAGCTTGCGGCGATACCCGCTGGGAAATCCGCGCCGTCCACGTCGCGACGATGCCGGCGACGAGCAGCACGGCCAACGCGCTCGCTCCGTAGAGTGCGAACCGACTGCCGCCGAAGCGGCGAACGCCGGCAGCCGCACGTTCTTGGGTCGTCGCTTCGTCAGCCGGGCGAGGGCTCGGCGATTCATGCTCCGGTTGCGAGGCGGTGCCCATATCGGCACTTTTCTGTTGCGGGCCGACTGCCGGGTCCGGCGTTGCCGGCGGTTCGACGCTCGCGTCCAACGGCTGCAACTTCGCATCGGACGCTTTCGCATCCGCTTCCGTGTGGGCGGATGCCGGTGCCGCCGCCGCTGCGAGCGGAGACGGAGGAGTGGTCGATGCCGCTGTCGAAGGCGCGTTTCGATCGCCCTGCAGCGGCACCTGCGGCGCGCGCTCGAATCCCGCTATGCCGAGCTCGACCGCGAATGCGGCCACCGATTCGGGCCGGTCCGGAATGCGCACGGCGAGTGCGTGGTCGATCGCCGCGAGAAACCGATCGCTGTACCGTTCGCGATCGGGCAATGCGCGCGCGACGAGCGGCCGATACTTGTCTTCGATGCTGCGCACGACAGCCGGCGGCGGCAACTCGCCAGTTACGACGGCGTGCACGACCGCACCGAGTCCGTAGATGTCGGTCCAGGGACCCTGCGTGAAGGCCGGATCGTCGGTGTATTGCTCGATCGGTGCGTAGCCGGGTTTCAACATGACGGCTCGATCGTCGACGAGATCGCCGATCAGCTTGCGTGCCGCTCCGAAGTCCAGCAGCACCGGCTTGCCGTCGGGCTTGACGAGGATGTTGTCGAGCGAGATATCGCGGTGAAAGCACTGCGCGCGATGCAGCGTATCGAGCGCGCCCAGCACGCCGGCAAGCATCTCGCGCAACTGCGCTTCGCCGATGCGTTCGCCGCGCGCCACGCGCTGCTTGAGCGTCTCGCCCTCGTAAAACGGCATCGTCATATACGCCGTTCCGTGCGCTTCCCAGAAATGCAGCACCTTGACGAGGCCCGGATCGTCGAATTGCGCGAGCAGCCTTGCTTCGTTGACGAACGCAGCGCGCCCGGCGTCGAACGCTTGCCCGAAGCGTTCGGAGCGAAGCATGACCGTGTGATCGCCCCCGCGCGTGGCGAGCATGGAAGGCATGTATTCCTTGACCGCCACGACGCGCTGCAGAGCACGATCGAACGCACGATATACGATGCCGAAACCGCCTACGCCCAGCACGGCATCCAGTTGAAGCTCGCCGAAACGATGCCCGACGGGAAGCGGCCTGACCCGTGCGTCGTCTTCGCCCGTGCGAGAGGCGGTATCGATACCGCGTGGATGGTCCATGGTGTCTCGGGATAGCTGATCCATCATCTGCAACCTCTCCGATGCGGGCCGCGCCGGATTCGGCGCGGCCCCGGGTTCGCCCTCATTGATCGCGTCACGGCTCGCGGTTTTGCTGCGCGCCGAAAAGCCTGATGAACAGTTCGTCATCGGGCGTGCCCGTGTGCGAACACGTCGAAAGCGGCGCGCCGTTCAGCGCGTGTGTCCACCAAAAGCTCGTCGCGCCGTGTGGGTCGAAGTAATGCGCAAGTCCGGGCCAGCCGGCGGGCGCGTCGGCTGGCGACGCCGTATCCGGCACGTCGACATACGTCAGGCGAACCGCCGACAGCGCCGACTCCAACTGTTCCGGCGCCCGGCCATGACGGACCGCGTCGAGCAGCACGGTGCCAAGCTGCCGATAAAAGCCTCCGGCTCGCGCGGTCAGTGCGCTCGAGTAGTCGCCCGCCTCGATCGGGAGCATCGCCACGATGGGGTAGTAGCGCCCTACCCGGTCGCAGCTCGGCGCAATGCAGCCGAGCTGCACGTATCGCGCACCGGTGCCTGCCGGCATGGCGAAGTTCCAAAGCGGCGCGACGGCGTAGTGCCGTTCGAGCGCTCCGGGCCCACGCTGCCGCATCGCCGCCATACCGTGCTGGAGCCAGCGCTCCCACCACCCGGCCAGTGTGTGCGGCAGATGCCGGCTGACGAAGTCGCCCGCGCCAGGCAGCTTTCCGTACCAGGCAGGCGGCGTATCGAAGCCGCGTGGAATCGGCACAGCGATCATGATGTGGAGGCCGGACAGGAAAACGATTCGAGCTGGGGCAGCCGGAACGGATTGCGAACGCTGCTTGCCGTGACCTGCAGCGTGAGCGGCTTCCCATCGATCGTGAACCGCGCAACCATCTGCTCCGGCGCTCGCCCCGCCGACACGGCTGCGCGGTCGAACAACCGATGCAGCGCCCACGAGCCTTCGGTGACGATCCCGCCCGTCGCACCGGAGCTCTCGACGATCTGCAAGCGCACCTGAGCGCTGCCGCGCGTGCCGGGCCAGCGAACGGTTGCCGGCACTTGCGGACCGTGCGCATACCGCACGATCTGGCCATCGACGTCGAGCACCATCTCCGAGATCGACGCATCCATGTCGAGCGGCTTGATCTCGACCGTCGTCTCAGGCACATGCGAGCCTCCCGGGAAGTACGCATCCCGGATCACGGCCGCCTTCTCGAATGAAGAGAGAACCGGCGCGGCCAGCGCCTGTGCGCCTTGTCCTGCGTTGTTGAAGCGCCAGGGCCGTGCCGCTGTATCGACGAGCGGCTGAAGATTCTTCTGGAAGAAGCTGTCCATCAAACCACCCGGTGCGAAAAGCTGCGCGAAATCCGCAGGCGTCACGTCACGCGACGATCCGCGCGCAAACGGATAGCGTCCGCCGATCGCCTGCCTGCAGAACTCGCCGACATTGACGGCCGCATCGTGCGTGACGTTGCGTTCCTGTGCACTCGCCACGCTACCGTTCGCGGCATTGGACAGTTGGTCGAGCATTTCGCGAAATGGCGTGGGCAGCCGGCCCGCCTGGGCGCGTATTCTGTCGGGGACGTCGGAGGGCGGCGGCATGCCGCCGCTGCGCAGCGCGTGGTCGGTCGCCGTGAGGTAGCTATAAAGCTCGTCGATCGTCTTGCGAACCCCATCGAGCGGCTCGGCCGACGATGCCCCCTGGCCGTTCGGACCGAATGCACGGAAACCCGCGAAGTGGCTGTCGACGATGAATTCCGGCCTTGCCGCCGCGCCCGTTCCCGTATTCCCGCTCGAGCCGCTCTCGAACATCTGTGCGAGCGAACTGCGCGCTTCGTCCACCTTGTCCCGCGTCTTCGCACCCGCGGCGAGCGGGCCTTCCGCCGCCTCCTTCCCAAGCGTGGTTTCGCGTGCCACGGCGGCGAAGAGCCGCGTCAACGGAGAATCCGGCGACGACAATATTCGCGCCTCCTGAATGCTTTGCGCGAGCGATGCACCGCCGCGCAGACGTAGGTCGGCCAGATAATCGTCCCACGTCTTGATGTAGTCGTTCAGGTAGAGCTGCCGGACACCGCGCGAGCGCGCCGCCGCTTCATCCGCCGACGCCACCTCCATGCGGTCGAGGTTCAGCACCCAGACTTCCTCGCGTCCGAACGCGTTCACCGCGTCGTCGACGCGCTTATCGAACACACTCCAGTAACCACTTGGCGTGTAGAGACCCGGCAGGCTTTCGCCGAGTCCCTTGCCGCTTCGCCGCTCGAACACGAGCGAGGCATCGGGCCCCGCCGCGTCCGAGAAGTTGAAGTCGTACGGCGCCGTACTCGCGCGCAGCGTATGGATGAGTTGCCCATAGAGCCGCTGCGCGAATGGCACGCGCCGCAACTGATCGCGCTTGTCGGCAACGAGACGTTCGTCCATCGGTATCGGCGACGAGACCACGCGATCGTCGAACAGCGACGCGAGATGGGCACGCAGGGCGCGGCGTTCCGACGACGGCACATCCGCAGGCAACGACCTCTCGATCACGAGATCCAGCACCGCCTGAACGAACACCGGGTCGTAGTGCCCGCTGTCGTACAGCATCAGATACGCCTTCAACACGGCATACGCATACGCACCGTCATCGGCACGCGCGTCTCGCAGGGCCGTTTCCAACCGCCGGGCAGCGAGCGGGAGCAGCGCTGCCTCGAGCTCGCGACGATAGACGGCATCCGCTGCCGCCATCATCCGGTCGCCCTGGAAGAGGCCCCATCGATACGACAGCGGTGGGTGTCCGGGCTCGATACCGCCGGCGGCTGGCCATTCGCGCAGTGCGTCCAACACGGGCAGCAGCTGCGCGATATCGCTGCCATCGCCGATCTTCGCGCGACGCATCTGATCGTTTACGGCCGGCACACGCGCCGCGAGTGCGTCCAGATACGCGCTGTTGTGCAGATAACTGCGCGTCCAGCCGATACCGACTACGCAGAAGACGATCGCGAGCGCGACGTAGGCCGCGGTCGCGCGAACCTTTCGCCGTCGATGCCAGGACAGATCGCTGCCCGCGAGCGACGCCTCGTTGAAGATATGCTCTTGCAACAGCGTCTTCAGGAAGAAGCTGCGGCCGCCGAGCGCGGGCTGCGCCATGGGCGGCGTGCCCTCGATCTTCAAGAAGCGCTTGATGCCTCCCATCACGCGGTCGAACGCCGTGCCCTCCTGCGTGCCGCTCGTCAAATAGATGCCGCGCAACATCGGCATCGGTTCGAATTTCGATGCGGAAAATACCTCCGCGACGAACTGCCCGAGCATGTCTCGCAGATTCGCGAATTGCTGAGGGAGCAGATACGTCAGCTCGCGCTGACGCGCGTCGAGCTGCTCCGCGAGCAATTCCGGCAGCGCATCGTTGAGCCTTCGATGAAGCAGATCGAATTCGCGGTCGAACGCCGCGCGCAGCTGGAAATCGGCGGCCGCCTGCTCGCGCAGCGTGAAGGTAAAGCCCCATACCTGCTCACGCTCCGCGCGCCCGAACGCGCTGAAGTACTCGGTAAAGCCGGCGAGCAGGTCCGCCTTGGTCACGATCAGGTAGACGGGAAACTGGATTCCCAACTGCGCTCGCAGCTCCTGAAGCCGCTTGCGCAATACCATGGCATGCTGAGTCCGCTCGTTCTCGGACGCACTCACCAGATCGGCCACGCTGATCGTCAGCATCGCGCCGTTCAGCGGCTGGCGCGTACGGTACTTCTTCAGCAGTTCGACGAAGCCCTTCCACTCGCCTTCGTCGAGCGCACGGTTGCTTTCGTGCGTCGTGTAGCGTCCCGCGGTATCGATCAACACCGCGTCGTTCGTGAACCACCAATCGCAATGGCGCGTACCGCCTACGCCACGAATGGCCGCGCGACCGAACTGCTCCGCCAGCGGAAACGTGAGCCCCGAGTTCACGAGGGCCGTTGTCTTGCCCGAGCCCGGTGCACCGATGAACACATACCACGGCAACTGATACAGATACTGCTGCGAGAAACGTTCGACCCAGCGCGCAAGGCCGCGGCGCGGCCGATTCGCGACGCCGAAGCGGACTTTTTTCAACAGCGCGACGGCCTCGCCGAATCGTGTACGCAACTCGTCGAGGTCCGGCTGAGGAGGCTCGCCCGCAGGCTGCGCACGGCCGGAGTCGCTACGCAACTGCGCGAGCAACTCGGCATTGAGTCGAGCGGCGTGCCAGTTTCGCCACGCCACACGGGCGCCCCATATCGCCAGCAACACGACGATCGCAAGCATTCTGGCCGCCGCGGTTTCGAGCGGACGGTGGCCGTCGAACGCGACGAGCGGCCCAGCAAACCAGATCAAGGCAGCGAGTGCGAGCACACCCGCGAACGTCCAGGTCTCGCGGCGGTTCAGCACGCGACCGACCCTCGGCAACGAATGGCTTGTCGTCATGGTGTTCCCGCTGCCGGTTGTGCCGAGCCGGCCGTCGGCGCCAGCATCAACGTAATTTCGACGCGCCGGTTGCGCGCGCGCCCCGATGCCGAATCGTTCGGCGCGACGGGATCCATCTCGCCTCGGCCTTGTGCGCTCAGCCGGGCCCGATCGGCGAGGCGCGTGGCCAGCAATCGCTTGACCGCTTCCGCGCGCTCTTGAGACAAGTCCCAGTTCGACGCGAAACGCAGCGTGTGCACGGGTACGTTGTCGGTATAGCCAACCACCGTCACGCTGCCCGCGGTGCCGTTCAGTGCGTCCGCGATGCGCATGAGGACAGGGAGGTAGCGATCGATGACCGCGGTCGAACCCGACGCGAACAGCCCGTCGCCGCGCAGCACGACGACGCTGCGATCGGCCTCGTCCCGTACGGAGACGAGACCGGCGTCGATCTCCGGCTGCAGAAAGTGCGCTAGCCGAGGCGGTGCGGGCGCCACGGGTCGCGGCGCGGCGCTCGCCTGCAGCCGCGGCAGGTGCAATTCGTCGATGGCCGTGAAAAGGCGATCCGCGTGCATCGCCAGCGCAAACCGCAAGCCGGCGAACAGGCCGAGCGCAAGCAGCACGGCGAGCACCGCACACACCCATAGCGGTACCGCGAAGCCGCGCGCTTCGTCGCGCGCCACCGCATCGCGCCAGTGCGGTGACAGACTGGGGTCGTAGTCGCCGCGCGCCGTGCGGATCGTCCGAGCCAACTGACGCCTCAACGCATCGAGCTGTGCGCGACCGTTATCGACGACGCGATATCGCCCCTCGAAGCCGAGCGCCAGGCAAAACTGCAGCAGTTCGAGCAGATCGATGTGCTGCCCCGGCTGCTGCGAGAGTCTCGCGAGTACCTCGAAGAACTTTTCGCCTCCCCAGGTCTCGTTATGAAACGACACGAGCAGACTGTGGGAGGACCAGACGCCGCTTCCCCATGGAGTCAGCGCCGCCGCTTCGTCGAGCGCGGTGCACAGACAATAGCGCGCGGCCATGATCGTTTCCGGCGGCACGCCCGCTTGCTGCGCACGCGTTTCGAACGCGCGGATTTCGACGACGAGATGTTCGCGCAACCAGGCCGGATTCGGATGATGCACGGTCGAGCGAATTTGCGGCACCAGATTGAGTAACGGATTGGCCGCGGCAACGAGCGGGTTGCTGCCGGTTGGCGTGCACTGCCCTGCTACCGCGAATTCCGCTGCAGCGGCGCCGCCAGCCTGGGCGCCGCCGGGATTCGGCGGCACGAAGCCGCCGGCCCCGGCCCCCAAAGAATCGACCGAAAGGTTCATGATGCAGGCCTCTTGCTAACCCCGAATAGCCCAAAGCTCGAGCGAGAGCCCGGGAAACTCTCCTGCCAGATGCAGAGCGAGCGCTCCCGAGCGGTCAAATTGCTTCCACAGCTCGTTGCCCTTCTCCAGCTCGAAATAGGCGTGATCCGCGTGATACGGAATCTGTCGCGGCGCGACGGGCAGCAGACGCACGCCGATGCCCGGCAACTGAAGATGCACGAGGTCGCTGATGCGCTCGACAGGGCCGAGCTTCGCTTGCGCCGGAAATCGCAAGCGCAGGCTGTCCGAAGGCATGTCGCTGCGAACGGCCAGCACGAAGCCCGCATCGCGGCGCAACGTTGGATCCGCCACCGTTGCCACGCGCACTCCGCCACCCGCGTCGCGCAGATCGATACGGATGGCGTTCTGCTCGAGCACTGTCGAGAGCGAACGCCGCAACTCCGTCATCAGCGCGCCGAACGTCGCACGCAGATCGCCGTGCTCGTACACCGGCAAGACTTGCGGCAAGCGGTTGGCGGTCGTGAACGTGCTCAAATCGCAAGCGAGCTTGAGCCAGTCGCGAAAGAGCGTTTCCGGATGAATCTCGACATCCTGCTGCGCGTGCCACGTGAGCCCGAGATACCGGTTGATGAGCTGCAGCAGAAGAAAATCCGCCACCTCGGAGATGCCGCCCTTGCCCGGCTGCGTCAAGCGTTCCGCGAGCGCCTCTGCGCGTTGCGCGAGCATGCCGTGCAGCTCGCACAGGTAAGTGCGCAGTACCGGGTCGCGCTGCGCGGCGAGCCGCGGCGGTATGAAGTCGGCTTCGATCGCCAATTGACCGTTCGCGCGGCGCTCGACGATGTGCATCACGCCGAGCGCTTGCCAGTCGCCGGTCAATTCGGACTCGAGGGCGAGGCGCAGATTCAAACGGCCGATCTGCAACAGCGCGGGCTCGAGCGCAATCGGATTGACATCCGCGATCTCGCGTTCCTCCACGAGGTAGCGGGCCAGCGTACAGGCATCGCCACCGAACGAGACGTCTTCCGCCGACCCGCGCCATAAGGGCAAGGCCAGCACGATGCGCTCGTCCTTGACGTGCGTGCCGATATCGAGCGGCTCCGGCCCATCGTGCAGGTGCGAAAAAGCGAACGGGGTGCCGTCCGGCATGACGCCGGAAGCCGCCAGCAAGCGTACCTTGCCGAGCATGAGTGCTTCGCGATCGATCTCCAGCTCGTCAAAGCCCCAAAAGAGCCTTTGCAGCGGCAAACAGCGCGTCTGCACAAGGCGTTCGAAATGACGCTCGAGCTGTTGAAAATGCTGAGGGCGCAAGAACATGCCTTCGGACCAAATCACGCGCTCGCGCAGCCCCGCAACGGACATCGGCGACATCACCGCATCGTTCATTGCGCCCCCCGGGCGTCAGAACTCAGATCGATGCCGCCATTTCTGACCGCGATCGCGAATTTCGCCTCGCGCGGCGACCCCTGCCAGAATCGCAACGCACTGGGCTGCTTGCCTTCCGGCAGGGCCAGAGTGAGCCTCCACCGATTCGTTTCGAGCGATCGGTATTCGGCGACGATGCCAATGGCGCGTGCTTCGGCGTTGCCCGTATAACGGACAGTCCGAACCTCGCCGGGCCGCAGGATCATCCTGTCGACGCTCAGCAATTGAGCGCCCAGCGCGTTGTCGGGCTTGTCCTGGAGCGCGAAAAACTCCGCGCTCTCGAAGGCAGACGCTGATTTCAGCTGGAATACCTTGAGAACGATCGGAGACGGACGTCCCCGGATGTCCGGATTAACGTCGGCCGCCACATCGAATGTCACCGCGTAAGGTAACGACACCTGGCGGTCGACCGAGCCACACGCGCTCAAAATGAATAAGCACCCGAATAAAATACCAATCCTCGCCCCATATAGCGCTTTCATCTCCCACTACCTTCCATTATCGATTCAACGTTCGCATAACGAATCAATCGTTTCTCGCGGCATAGCCGCACACTAATGAAAATTCGAATTCATTCACTGCCGGACGGATCACCCCGCGAATAGCGCGCGCAAAACGGCTGACGCCCTACCGTTTTTCGGGGTGTCGCCCATACCGCCTTGGATTTTCGGGCGCGCGCCGATAGACGGCGCGCTCGGTCCCACAGCGGAACGCACGAGTTCGCGAAAGCCCCGATACACAAGGGCTCCGGATAAAAAAAGTTTATACAGCACCCAAATAAACTATATACCCCCTCATCTCCGCGAAAGAAAAACGAAAGGTGAAAACTATGTCAAACCGTAAAGTGGGGCGAACTATAGTGGAAAAAATATCGGCATACAAGCGAGCGAGCATTCAATTACCGACCGTACGCACCACCCTTAAATGGATAAATTGAAACAAACAGTAACAAAAGCGAGCACCCATAATCGCCCAGCCTAAAATCCACGACCGAAATCTCGATTTATCTTTCGAGGCGAAGCGGATTACCCTGAATGAAGCATTATTTTCGTGCCAGATTTTTCCCGATCGCCATCGCTGCAGCCCTGGTTGCGTGCAGCACCGTTTCGCCCGAACAGCGCACGGCTCAGGCGACCGTGGACCGAGCTCGTGCCGCCTACGATGCGGGCGATTACCAACGAACGATCGCGCTGCTTTCGCATGCGCATGAAATCGGCGACGCCGACCGCGATACCCAGGTCAGCGCGCACAAGCTGATGGCATTCAGTTACTGCGTGACCAATCGGATCGCTTCGTGTCGCGCCGAGTTCTCGAAGATCCTGGACATCGATCCGCACTTCGAGCTATCGCCCGCGGAAAAAGGACATCCTGTGTGGGGGCCAGCGTTCGAGGCGGCAAAACGCAAGCGCGCGCCATCCTAGCGATCGCGTCGCGGCCGATATCTGAAGCATTTTTCACGGAACAACTGCAGCGACCATGCAATTGATCGTTATCGAACACGCCGGTCGACCGCTCGACCGCGACCGTCGAACCTCGGTCGTGTTTCGTCCGCCGGGCGGCACGATCGGGCGAGACCACGACAACCACCTCGTGCTCAGGGACGAAACGCGGCAGATCTCGCGTTTGCAAGCACTGCTGCAGGTGGGCGAGACATCGTGCTCGCTGAAGAATCTCAGCAGCGTCTCGACGATCGAGGTCAATCGTACGTCGATCGGCTATGCCCAAGTGCAGCTGCTGCAAGCGGGCGACACCATTCGTATCGGCGCCTATCTGCTGCGCGCCGATTTCGACGAAGGCGCGACAGCGACAGCGTCGGCACACGCGCCTTCGGCGCAGCCGCGTACGGCGATCGACGCGCCTGTAGCGCGGGTGGACGACACCCCTCGCGAGGCGCAGTCGCCACCGGCGCCCCCGTCCGATGCGCTTCAAGCATTGCACGCGCTCCCCACCGACCCGCTGAGACTCTTTGCATCGTCGTCCGATGGCGACGCCGGCGAGTTCACCGGTCCGACTGCGGCCGCCGACGCACCGGTTATGGCTTCGAATCCGGTGCCCGAATGGGCGGCGCCGTTTCGTTTGCAGCCGGCGCCTGCTGCGCCGAAAAACGAAGTGCCCGCGAGCGAAACGGCCAGCGCAGACAATAGTGCGACCGGCGGCGACGAGCGCCACGAGTTGACGACAGACCGGCTGCGGGTTGCGCCCGACGTACTGCTGCGCGCATTTTTCGAGGGCGCCGGCCTGGACGCAACGGCACCGGTAGACCGCTGGTCGGCGGAGCAACTGTTCGTCGCGGGCCAGTTGCTGGCGCTTTTCGCCAACGGCACGGTGGAGTTGCTATCGGCACGAAGCATCTTGAAGCGCGAAGTGCGCGCGGACATGACGATGCTCCTCGATCGGGAAAACAACCCGCTCAAGTTGCTGCCCGATGGCGGTGCGGCGCTGCGGCAGATGTTCGGTCTACCGTTCCCGGGCTTCATGTCGCCGCCAAGCGCTGTGAGCGATGCGTTCCAGGATCTCCATGCGCATCAGATCGGCATGGTGGCGGGCATGCGCGCGGCGCTGACCGATTTGCTCGCGCGATTTTCTCCTCAGCGCCTGCTCGATCGCGATGCCGAACCGCGATGGTACGAGCGGATGTGGCCGATGCTGCGCAAGGCTCGGATATGGGAGCGCTATGTCGCGCTGCACCGGGACGTGGTACTTGCCGTCGAGGACGATTTCTCGTCCGTCTTCGGCAAGTCTTTTCTCGGCGCCTACGATGCGGAGGTGGAACGCTACCGCGGCCGCCGTCGCGGCTGAGCATGCTGGCGAATGAAAATATCGCATGCTCAGTACTCCCATGTCGGCAGCAGAACGGTCAATCAGGATGCGATCGGCTGTGACGTGCGGGGCAATCGCGGATGTTTCGTGGTAAGCGATGGCATTGCCGGACGTCCCGGCGGTGACACGGCATCGCAGTTGGCTGTGTCCGCGGCGCTTGCGAAGAGCGCGGCCACGCCATACGGCACCGATGAACTCTTGCGCGCATGCATCGCCGAGGCGAACGGCGCAATCGTTGCCAGGCAGCGGCACGATCCCGCACTTCGGGAGATGGCGGCAACGATCGTCGCGTTGCTGGTCGATAGCGAATTGCGCACGGCACAGTGGGCGCACGTTGGCGACAGCCGCCTTTATCGGTTTCGGCGCGGCCAGCTCGTCGAGCGCACGCGCGACCATAGCCTCGTCCAGCAGCTGGCCGACGCCGGACTGCCGTGCGACGGCCTCAGTCCCGGTCTCCTGCTCCATGCTCTCGGCATGACCGGCGAGGTGCTGCCGGGCTTGAGTTCCGCGATATCCGTCGAAGATGGGGATGCTTTTCTATTGTGTACGGACGGTTTCTGGCAATTGCTGCCTGACGAACTGATCGAGTACTGCCTGCGCGCCGTGCATACGGTGAGCGATTGGTTGACGCTGCTCGCCGATGCGATCAGGCAACGTTCGGAGCTGTCGGGTAGTGTGGACAATTGCTCGGCACTTGCGGTGTGGATCGGCAACCCGGAATCCGTGACGCTCGTTGCAATGCGCTAGCAGCGCAGCCACGCGCAATTGCCATCGCAGCCGGCAAAGGCAAAATCAAAGGGCTACAGATGAAAAGCTCTGTAGCCCTTTGTGTTTTTGGTTGTGGTCTGGACCGATCAATAGAGCCGCAGTAAGCCTATCGCTGATGATCAGCGCCGATTCGTAGATCGGGGTGAAGGGCCCAACCTTCACGAGCTGCGTTTTCGCGAACGGCACGGCCGCAACAAAGAACGCCGCCGAGACCAGCACCACCGCGACGGCGACCTGTTGGTCCCGCGGCTCGGGCCGCAAGGTCGAGACGAACACCCGTGCTTCGTCCCGCGATTCGCTCACTCTCGTCACCCGCGTTCGATGGCGCAGCGCCAGTTCGACGCGCGCATTCGTCTCATGGGACGCGACCGGCGAGTCGCAAAGAAAACAGGCAGCGAGGCGGAAAAATCGACGTGCTGCGATGCTCCGGGCGTGACTTGTGTGACAGTCGAAGGCTCCGATGCTCTGGCTCGCGTCGCGTTCAATCGACTAGAAGAATCGGGACAACCACGGAGGGCCAGCAGCAGTTGAATCGCGTAACGCTACAAGATACAATCACAATGATTAAAAGTTTCGCTCACAAAGGTCTTGAACAGTTTTTCAAGACCGGCAGCAAATCGGGCATCCGCCCGAATCATGCCGGGAAGCTTGCCCGCCAACTGGGGTTGCTCAACGTGGCGACCGCGCCCGAGGAAATGGATTTTCCGGGTTGGCGACTCCATCGGTTGAAAGGCGACATAGCCGGGCACTGGTCTGTCTGGGTGAGCGCAAACTGGCGGCTGACTTTCTGCTTCGTCGGAGAAGACGTCGAAATTGTCAATTATCAGGATTACCACTAGGAAGCATCATGCGCATGCATAACCCGCCGCATCCCGGCGAAACACTCAAGGAGGATGTCTTGCCCGCGTTGGGCTTGAGCGTGACCGAGGCCGCCGAACAACTGGGTGTGTCCCGCGTTGCGCTGTCCCGCGTCCTGAACGGCCGGGCTGCCATCAGTGCCGAAATGGCGATCCGGCTGGCGCAATGGCTGCAAGGAAGTCCGGAAATCTGGCTGCGCGCCCAGTTGCAATACGACTTGTGGCAAGCCGAGCAGAAAAGCACCGCAAAGATAAAGCCAGCAAAACGGCTGGCTGTATAAGCTTGCCTCAAAAAGCACGAAGCCCAGCCGAAATGGCTGGGCTTCGTTGCTTGATACTGGTGGTCGGAGCGAAAGGATTCGAACCTTCGACCCTCTGATCCCAAATCAGATGCGCTACCAGGCTGCGCTACGCTCCGACGAATCCGTGATTCTAGCCTGCCCTCCTGCCAGCGGTCAATCAGATTGCGTTCCGAGAATTTCCACAGCATCGCATCGCAACCATGTCGAACCCGGCACCCGGTTTGCGGGTCAACAAGGTCAGCAGAATCGAATCGATCGGGTTCAACGAAAAAGGAGACGCTCATGAATCTCATCCTCTGGCGTCACGCCGAAGCCGAAGACATCGCGTCGACAGATCTCGCCCGTCAACTGACCTCCCGTGGCCGCAAGCAAGCGCAGACGACGGCCAAATGGCTCAAACACCGTCTGCCGCCCGACGCTCTGATTCTCGCGAGCCCCGCCGCGCGGACCGTCCAGACCGTCGAAGCCTTGACCGATCAATACCGGATCGTCAAAGAGATTGCGCCCGGCGCGCGCGCCGAGGCAGTCCTGACGGCTGCCGGCTGGCCGGGAGGCGCGGCCGAAACGGTCGTGATCGTCGGTCATCAGCCGACGCTCGGCCTCGTGGTCTCGCAGCTCGTAGCGGGAAAAGCCACTGAGTGGTCCGTCAAGAAGTCCGGCATCTGGTGGCTGGAAAGCCGAGCGCGCGACGGCCAGGCGCCGGTGCTGATCCGCGCCGTCATTTCGCCCGATCTCGCCTAGAATCGTCTGACAGTCGAATCGTGAAACATGCGTGTCGCTGATGCGACATGTCATCGCATTTACACGGGTTTGCCATGCGAGCGTCATCGGCGGTTACTACATTGGCAAATACACCGCATTCCTACATTTGATCAGGAACCTTTATGCGAGACCTGCCGACGCCTACCCTGCCCCTCGCTTTCATTCTTCCGCTCGATTCGCGCCGCCGACTTCCCCGCGCGGAGGAAACGATCACCGCGCAGCATCGGCTCCAGGTCGCCTGGGCGCGCACGGACGAAGAACTGCGCGAAGCACAACGGCTGCGCTATCGCGTATTCGCCGAAGAAATGGGTGCACGCGTCGTCGGTCCAGCCGGTCTGGACGTGGACCCGTTCGATCCCTACTGCGATCACCTGCTCGTGCGCGATCTCGATACGCTGAAGGTCGTGGGCACATACCGTGTGCTGCCCCCGCATCAGGCCGCCCGCGTCGGGCGCCTTTATGCCGAAGGCGAGTTCGATCTTTCGCGGCTCGCTCACCTGCGCTCGAAGATGGTCGAAGTCGGTCGCTCATGCGTCCATCCCGACTACCGCAGCGGCTCGGTCATCATGTCGCTATGGGGCGGCTTGGGCGCCTATATGATGCAAAACGGCTATGAAACGATGCTCGGCTGCGCGAGCGTGCCGATGGCCGACGGCGGGCATTTCGCGGCGAACCTCTACGAATCGCTGCGCGACAGCGCGTTGACGGCCCCGGAATATCGAGCGTTCGCGCATACACCGCTACCCGTCGAAGAGCTGCGTACAGGCGCAAAGGTGGCGCCGCCTCCGCTCGTGAAAGGTTATCTGCGGCTCGGCGCGAAAATTTGCGGCGCGCCCGCCTGGGATCCCGACTTCAATTGCGCCGACTTCCTGACGTTGTTCAGGCTCGCCGACATCAACGCGCGTTACGCGCGCCATTTCCTCGGCGAAACGTCTGCCCGCTGAGCGCACCGCCCCGGGGCTCAGTCGTCCGTATAAACGACGCGGTAGCGAATGCCGACCTTCTCCCATTCCGCCGCCTCTTGAACGAGGCTGTAGTCGGTCAATGGATTATTGGCCACCCACTCGTTGGGCAACCTGACTTCATAGCCGTTGCCCTTCTTTCCGACACGAATGCCCGGCAGCCCGAGATCGGCTCGGCGCCGGCACAACAACGCGGCAAGCCGCAGGCAAAACAGCAGCGGCCATTCGACGTCGCGCGTCTGCGCCAGTTTTCCGAGCTTGCCGGCATGGCCGAGCACCAGCGCCGCAAGCCGCGCCTGGTCCGTACGCGAGAACCCGGGCATATCGGCATTGCTCGCGATATAGGCCGAATGCTTGTGATAAGCGCTGTGCGAAATCGACAATCCGATCTCGTGCAGCGCCGCCGCCCATGCGAGGAACATGCGGTCTTCGTCTGCATCGTCGGCGTCGTTCCTATCCGCCCCGCCGAGCTGATCGTAAAAACCGACCGCCAGATCGCGAATACGCTGCGCCTGCGCGCGGTCGACGCCATAGCGGCGCGTGAAGCCTTCGACCGTCACCGCACGCATGTCCTCGTGCTGCGTCCGCCCCAGCAGATCGTAAAGCACGCCGAGACGCAAGGCGCCGTCGGTCGTATCGACGTAATCGACGCCGAGTTCCTCGAACACAGCGAGCATGATCGACAGCCCGCCTGCAAGCACCGGTACGCGATCGGCCTTGAGCGCGATGAGCTTGAGCCGGTTCACGTTCTCGGCTTTGATCAGCGCGCGCTTGAGCCGCTCGAGCCCGCCGCGTGAAATGCCGTGCGAAATGCCGGCATCGTTGAAGCCGTTCGCCTCGACGAGTTCGGCGAGCGCGCGCGCCGTGCCCGACGAGCCGATCGCCTGATCCCAGCCCGCCTTCTTGTACTCGTGCGAAATGATCTGTATCTCGCGTTTCGCCGCGAGCTCGGCCTGCCGCATCGTGTACTCGTCCACGTTGCCGGCGGGGAAGAACTGCCGGCTATGACTCACGCAGCCGATGTAAAGGCTTTCCATGACGAGCGGGGTGTAATGCGAACCGATGATGAACTCGGTCGAGCCGCCGCCGATATCGACCACGAGCCGCTTGCCCGAACTCGCGGGCACGGAATGCGCCGCTCCCGCATAGATGAGCCGCGCTTCCTCCCGCCCGGCGATGACTTCGATCGGAAAGCCGAGCGCCTTCTCGGCCTCGACGAGGAACTCGGGCGCGTTTTTAGCGACCCGCAGCGTGTTCGTGGCGACCGCGCGCACATGATCGGGATGAAAGTCCCGCAGGCGCTCGCCGAAACGTTTGAGCGCATTCCACGCCCGCTCCTGCGACGCGCTGTCGAGCATCTTGTCGGCGGACAGTCCAGCCGCGAGCCGCACGGGTTCGCGCAGCGCATCGACCTGATAGATCTGACTGCCGGCCGGCGTTTCCTCGACGCGACCGACAATGAGGCGGAAGCTGTTCGAGCCGAGATCGACCGAGGCAAGCAAATGCGGGGTGGTAGGCATGAGCGGAAACGTTTCCAGTCGCGCGAGAGGCGCCGCTCCGCGATTTCGAGCGGATGACGGCGCAACGCGGTTCAAAGTCGCCATTTTACGCACATAGGAGGGCACTCCGGTCATTCGCGGGGCACGCCTATCCCTCATTGCGCGTCCGCGCCGAGCAGCCGTCTCAAATTAGATCAATTACCCGTAGAATTGATGACATCGACGTTCATCTAAAAGACATTGGACTGTGAGACTTTCTGAGCAACCGTTCGCTTTTCCATCCGACCCTTCTCACTCACTACTACCGATGTCGGTGCGTTACCCTCTGCTCAATCGGGAATTGGGCATCCTCGGCTTCAACGAGCGCGTGCTCGCCCAGGCCGCTGACCCGGCGATACCGCTGCTGGAACGGCTGCGCTTCATCTGTATCACGAGCAGCAACCTCGACGAATTCTTCGAAATCCGCATGGCCGGATTGCAGGAACAGATGCGCGACAATCCGGGAGCGCTCGCGCCGGACGGCATGTCGCTGCAGCACGTCTACGATCTGGTCGTCGAGCGCGCGCAAAAACTCGTGCATCGCCAATACAGCATGCTGCACGAAACGATATTGCCGGCGCTCGAGGAGCAAGGCATCTACTTTCACGGCAGCGAAGCGTGGACGGCAGCCCAGACGCAGTGGGCGCACCGCTATTTCAACGACGAGCTGCTGCCCGTGCTCACCCCGATCGGGCTCGACCCCGCTCACCCTTTCCCCCGGGTGCTCAACAAGAGCCTGAACTTCGTCATCGAACTCGAAGGCAAGGACGCATTCGGTCGGCAAGCGGTCATGGGCATCGTGCAGGCGCCGCGTGCATTGCCGCGGCTCGTGCGCATGCCGCAGGAGCTCTCGGGGTTCACTCACGGGTTCGTGTTGTTGAGTTCGTTCATGCAGCGTTTCGTGGGCGAGCTTTTTCCGAATCTCGTCGTGCGCAGCTGCAACCAATTCCGGATCACGCGCAACAGCGAGCTATTCGTCGACGAGGACGAAATCACCAATCTGCGCGTCGCCTTGCAAGGCGAGCTGCCGGCACGCCATCTCGGCAATGCGGTACGGCTCGAAGTCTCGGCCGATACGCCGCCTCATCTCCTGCAGCGCCTGCTTGACGAAAGCGGCCTGAGCGAAAAGGACTGTTACCGGGTCGAGGGCCCCGTGAACCTCGTCCGTCTCATGCAGTTGCCGGAGATGGTCGACCGACCCGACCTCAAGTTCGTGCCGCACGTGCCGGCCACATCGGAGCGGCTTGCCAATTCGGCGAATCATTTCGAAACGATCGATCAGGGCGATGTCCTGCTGCACCATCCGTACGAGAGCTTCCAGCCCGTGCTCGAGTTGCTCGTGCAAGCGGCGCAGGATCCGAACGTCATGGCGATCAAGCAGACGATCTATCGCACCGGCACCGACTCGCCACTGATGGACGCGCTGATGCAGGCGGCGCGCAATGGCAAGGAAGTGACCGTCGTCGTCGAGCTGCTCGCACGCTTCGACGAAGAAACGAATATCAATTGGGCATCGCAGCTCGAGGCGGTGGGCGCGCATGTAGTCTATGGCGTCGTGGGCCATAAATGCCATGCGAAGATGATGCTCATCGTGCGCCGCGTGACGGAAAACGGCCGGTCCGTGCTCAAGCGCTACGCGCACCTCGGTACGGGTAATTACCATCCGCGCACGGCAAGGCTCTACAGCGATTTCGGTTTGATGACTTCGGATCAGATGATCTGCGAAGACGTACACCATGTCTTCCAGCAATTGACGGGCATTGGCGGCGAGCTGAAGCTGCACGAGCTTTGGCAGTCTCCGTTCACGCTGCACCCGCGGCTCGTGGAAGCCATTCGCGCTGAGGCGGAAAATGCACGAGCCGGCAAAAAGGCGCGCATCGTCGCAAAGATGAACGCGCTGCTCGAGCCGACCGTGATCGCGGAGCTGTACGAGGCCTCCCAAGCGGGCGTCAAGATCGACCTGATCATACGCGGCGTCTGCTCGTTGCAGCCGGGAGTGGCTGGCCTCTCCGAGAACATCACCGTGCGATCGATCGTGGGCCGGTTTCTCGAGCACCATCGCATCTTCTACTTCTTCTCCAACGGCGACGAACGTGTCTATCTCTCGAGCGCCGACTGGATGGATCGCAACTTCTTCCGCCGCGTCGAAGTCGCCTTCCCGATCCGGGACCGGCGCCTGAAGCGGCGCGTCATCGCCGAAGGGCTTTCCGGCTTCCTCGGCGACAATCAATCCGCCTGGGTCATGCAAAGCGATGGCCACTATCGGCGTTCGCGTCCGGGCAAATCCTCGCGTAACGCGCAAGCGAGCCTGCTGACGAAGTTCGGCTGTTAGCCCCTGGGTTCCGGGCCCACCGCTTACGCGTGCTGAGGTTGGCGGCGTACGGTCCGCTGCGCGGGAAAGCGCACCGTGAAGACACTGCCCCGCCCTTCTTCGCTTTTGACGTCGAGCACGGAATCGTGCCGCTGCAGCACATGCTTGACGATCGCGAGGCCGAGACCGGTGCCGCCTGTGTCGCGCGAACGACTCCGATCGACGCGATAAAAGCGCTCGGTCAGGCGCGGAATGTCGTCTGCGGGAATGCCGAAGCCCGTATCGGTCACCGAAAACGCCGCCGCGCCGCCAACGAGGTGCCATTCCACGCGGATGGACCCGCCATCGGGCGTATAGCGGATCGCATTCGTCACGAGATTGCCGAGCGCACTGAGGATTTCCGTTTCCGTGCCGGTGACGGTCAAGGTGTCATCGCTATCGAACGCGATCTGATGGCGTCCACCCGACAGCGTGGCCGCATCCTCCCGAAGGTGACGCAATACGGCGACCATGTCGATGGCGTGGTCGCTCGGCGGCTTGGCATCGCCTTCGAGCTTCGCCAGCACGAGCAGATCATCGACGATATGACGCATGCGCGACGCTTGCTGCTCCATCAGTTCGAGATAGCGCGCACGGTCCCCTTCGTCGAGCGGGAGCTCGCGCATCGTCTCCAGAAAGCCCGATAGGACCGTCAGCGGCGTCTTCAACTCGTGCGAGACATTGGCGACGAAATCGCGCCGCATCGAGTCGGTCCGCTCGAGCTCGGTGATGTCCGCCGAGAGAACGAGCTTGCGGTTCTCGCCGTAGGGAAATACCTGCACCGACAAGACGTTTTGCCGCTTATCGCCCATGCCGCGCATGATGAGCATCTGCTCGTACCGGTGCGAATTCAGATATCGCACGAACTCGGGATGCCGCACGAGGTGAGTGATGTGCTGGCGCAGATCGCGCCTGGCATCGAGTCCGAAATGCTCTTCGGCAATGGCATTGCACCATTCGATCTGATCGTGATCGTCGAGCATCGCGACGCCGTTCGGCGACGCCTGGATGGCCTGAATGAAGCGCGAATGTTGCTGCTCGACCTGACGCACCTGCGCGTGCCAGCGCTTCGCGAGCTTATGCAGCCGATAGTAGATCTCGCCCCAGACGCCCGGTGCGCTCGGGACCTGTCCGTAGACGGGCGCATCGAGCAGGCGCCAGAGCCTTTCCGTGTGATACGTGCCGAAGAGGCTTTGCACGACGAGCACGACGAGTGCGAACGCGAGCGCCCATTTGACGCCGGCGAACGCACCGATGGCGGCGCTCGCGATTGCCAGCAGCACCAGCGATACGAGCGAGCGCGCCCAGATGATATTCATGCCTGCACGTGTTCGAAGAGCGAAAAATGGAACGCCGGTGCCCGGATCATGCGCTCTTGGCGAGCCGGTAGCCGCTGCCGCGCACCGTTTCGATCATAGCATCGCAGCCGGCCGGCTTGAGCGCGGCGCGCAAGCGCTTGATGTGCACGTCGACCGTCCGCTCTTCGACGAATACGTGATCGCCCCAGACCTGGTCGAGCAGTTGCGTACGGCTATGTACACGCTCCGGATGTGTCATGAAAAAATGCAGCAGCCGGAATTCAGTGGGACCGAGATCGAGCTTGATCTCGCTGCCATCGGCATGTGCCGCGACGCGGTGCGTGGCCGGGTCGAGCTTGAGTCCGTTGATGGCCACGATGTCTTCCGTCAGTTGCGGAGCGCGCCGACGCAACACAGCCTTGATGCGGGCCATCAATTCCTTCGGCGAAAACGGCTTCGTGACGTAATCGTCCGCACCGATTTCAAGACCCAGTACCTTGTCCTGCTCGTCACCACGCGCGGTCAGCATGATGATCGGAATATGTTTCGTGCGCTCGTTGTTGCGCAGGTCGCGCGCAAACGCGATACCCGACTTGCCCGGCAACATCCAGTCGAGCAAGACGAGATCGGGCAGCACGTCGCTGATCAGCGACTGCGCCTGTTCCGCGTTGTAGGCGCGGATCGGACAATGACCCGCATGCTGCAGGTTGATCGAGATCAGCTCCGAAATGGCGGGCTCATCTTCGATGATGAGAATGCTGCTCGGCATCGTCACCTCTTGAGACGTTAACTAAGCGCTTCGCGTTCGAGCGCGTCGCGCGACTTGTGCCGCACGTCCGTGCCCTTCACGATGTAAATGATGAATTCGGCGATGTTCTTCGCGTGGTCGCCGATCCGCTCGATCGCCTTCGCGATGAACAGGTACTCGAGGCCCGCCGAGATCGTGCGCGGGTCTTCCATCATGTACGTGACGAGCTTGCGCACGAATGCGCGAAACTCCTCGTCGATCGCCTTGTCGTCCCGCACGATCTGCGCCGCCGCCACGGTATCGAGACGCGCGAACGCATCCAATGCGCGGCGCAGGATCGTCACGGCCATATCGCCCGAGACCTTGATCTCGGCGATATTGACGGTGCGCGCCGCTGCGTCTTCCATGAGCCGCTTCACACGCTTGGCAATTTTCTCGGCCTCGTCGCCCGCGCGCTCGAGGTTCGTGATCGTCTTCGAGATCGCGAGCAGCAAGCGCAGGTCCCGCGCCGCCGGCTGCCGGCGCGCGATGATGTTGCTGCACTCCTCGTCGATCGCGACTTCCATCGTATTGACGGTTTCCTCAGCGGCGATCACTTGGTCGGCAATCTCCGCGTCGAATGCATTGAGCGCCTGCATCGCGCGCGTGATCTGCGCTTCGATCAGACCGCCCATTTCGAGCACTTTCGACGAAAGAAGATTGAGATCCGCGTCGAACTGGCTGGACAGGTGCTTATCGGACATGGTGAACTCCCTCTCGATTCATCAGCCGAATCGGCCGGTGATGTAGTCCTCGGTTTCCTTGCGGACCGGCTTGATGAAAATCTTCTCGGTGTCGCCGAACTCGATCAGTTCGCCGAGATACATGTACCCGGTGTAATCGGAACAGCGCGCGGCCTGCTGCATGTTGTGCGTGACGATGACGACCGTGTAATCGTTCTTGAGCTCGGCGATGAGCTCCTCCACGCGCCCTGTCGAAATGGGGTCCAGCGCCGAGCAGGGCTCGTCGAGCAACAGCACTTCCGGCCGGATCGCGATGCCGCGCGCGATGCAAAGCCGCTGCTGCTGCCCGCCCGACAGGCCGTAGCCGCTCTGATTGAGCTTGTCCTTGACCTCGTTCCAGAGCGCCGCTTTCGTCAGCGCCCATTCGACGCGATCGTCCATTTCCGAGCGCGACAACGACTCGAACATTTTCACGCCGAATGCGATGTTGTCATAGATCGACATCGGAAACGGCGTCGGCTTCTGGAACACCATGCCGACGCGCGCGCGCAGCAGCGAAATATCGCGCTTGCTCGTCAGCAGATCCTCGCCGTCCATGATGATGGCGCCCTCGGCGCGCTGCTCCGGATACAGCGCGAACATCTTGTTGAACGTACGCAGCAGCGTGGACTTTCCGCAACCCGAGGGTCCGATGAACGCCGTCACCTTGCCCTCGGGAATCTGCATGTTGATGTTCTTGAGCGCGTGGTACTTGCCGTAATAGAAGTTCAGGTTCTTGACTTCGATCTTCGGAGCCGCCGGCGCGAGCGCCGAATCGCCGTGCGCGGGATCGAAGCCGGCCGGCGCCGCTGGGCGCTCGATGGGGTTCAAATGAGACTCTGCCATGTTCATAGGGTCGCTCCGCCGTCACTTCTTGTGGAACATCGCGCGCGCGAGGATATTGAGTCCGAGCACACCGAGCGTAATCAGAAACACCCCGGCCCAGGCAAGCGATTGCCACTGCGGGAACGGGCTCATTGCGAACTTGTAGATGGTCACCGGCAGGTTCGCGATCGGTTGCCCCATATCGGTCGAGAAGAACTGGTTCGACAACGCGGTAAAGAGCAGCGGCGCAGTCTCGCCGGCGATACGCGCCACCGCGAGCAGCACGCCGGTCACGACGCCGGCGAGCGATGCCTTCAGCGTCACCGATAGAATCATGCGCCACTTCGGCACACCGAGCGCGAATGCCGCTTCGCGCAATGCGTTCGGCACGAGCAGCAGCATGTTTTCGGTCGTACGGATCACGATCGGAACCTGCAGCAAGGCGAGCGCGAGGGCGCCGGCCCAGCCGGAGAAGTGGCCCACCTTGGCGACCACGACCGCATAGACGAACAGCCCGATGACGATCGACGGCGCCGACAACAGGATGTCATTGATGAAGCGCGTGGTATTCGCAAACCAGCCCTTCTTCCCGTACTCGGCCAGATAGACGCCGGCGAGCACGCCGATCGGGGTACCGATGACCGTCGCAACGAGGACGAGAACCAGACTGCCGACGATGGCATTCGCCAGACCGCCGCCGTCCGTATTGGGCGGCGGCGTGGACTGCGTGAACAGTTGGACCGAAAGACCGCCCACGCCGAGACTCAGCGTCGTATAGAGAATCCACACGAGCCAGAGCAGGCCGAACGCCATCGCTGCGAGCGACAACGCCAGCGCGAACGCATTGATGCGGCGGCGGTGGCGCTGCAGGCGGTCGCGCGTTGCCGCGAAGACTTCGGGGCTCGCCGAACCGGGTATATGTTGAGCGGGACGGTTCATTTGGTGCCCTCGCCTTGCTCGAGCCTCAGCAGCATGAATTTGGAAAACGCGAGCACGATGAACGTAATCACGAACAGGATCAGGCCCAACTCCATCAATGCGGACGTGTGCAAACCCGGCGAAGCTTCGGCGAACTCGTTCGCGAGCGCGGAAGTGATGCTGTTGCCCGGCGCAAAGAGCGACACGCTGCTCAAGAGATTCGTATTACCGATGACGAACGTGACGGCCATCGTCTCGCCGAGCGCGCGTCCGAGCCCCAGCATGATGCCGCCGATGACGCCGTTTTTCGTGAACGGCAGCACGATCCTCCACATGACCTCCCAGGTCGTGCAACCGATCCCATAAGCCGACTCCTTGAGCAGTACGGGCGTCACTTCGAAGACGTCCCGCATGACCGAGGCGATGTACGGAATGATCATGATGGCGAGGATCACCCCCGCGCACAAAATGCCGATACCGATCGGCGGCCCCTGGAAGAGCGCGCCGACTAACGGAATCGAACCGAGTACCTCGCCGATGGGCTTTTGGAAAAAGCGCGCGAAGATCGGCGCGAACACGAGCAAGCCCCACATACCGTAGACGATCGACGGAATGGCAGCCAGCAATTCGATGGCGATGCCGAGCGGCCGGCGCAACCACGTCGGCGAGAGCTCGGTCAGGAACAGCGCGATGCCGAAGCTGACTGGCACCGCGATGATGAGTGCGATGAGCGACGTGGCGATCGTGCCGTAGATCGGGACCAGCGCGCCGAAGGTGTCGTTGGGCGGATCCCAATCGGCGGTCCACAGAAAGCTCAGACCGAACTTGTGGATCGTCGGCAACGAGGCGACGAAAAGCGAGACGATGATCCCGCCAAGCGAAAGGAGCGTGACGATCGCGGCAAGCCGGGCGAGACCGCCGAAGACGATATCGCCCAACCGGCTGGGCTCTTTTTGCGCCTGACTGGCCGGCGGCGATGCGACGTTGATCTCGGACATGTCTGCGTAATCCTTTGCCGCACTGTTCGCCATGCGGCCGGTGGCGTTACCCGGGGAGAAGGCGCTGTGGCCCTTCCCCGGGCGTCCTCTGGACCGGCTTACTCAGCCAGCGCCTTGCCCGAACCGTCCTTCACCTTCGCTTTCCACTGCGTACGGATTTCCGAAACGACCGACTGCGGCAGCGAGATGTAGTCGAGGCTGTCCGCCGCCGGCGTACCGTTCTTGAACGCCCAGTCGAAGAACTTCAGCGTTTCCTTGCCCTGCTCGGGCTTGTCCTGCGCAGTATGCAGCAGCACGAAGGTCGCGCCGACGACCGGCCATGCGTCCTTGCCCGGCTCGTTCGTGAGGATCTGGTAGAACGACTTCTTCCAGTCCGCGCCCGCCGCCGCTGCCTTGAACGTCTCCGTCTTCGGCTCGACAACCGTACCCGCGCTGTTCTTGAGCGACGTGTAGGTCATGTGGTTCTGCTTCGCGTAGGCCCACTCGACGTAGCCGATCGCGCCCGGCAGACGTTGCACGAATGCGGCGACGCCATCGTTGCCCTTGCCGCCCGTACCGGTCGGCCAATTGACCGTCGTGCCTTCGCCGATCTTCGACTTCCACTCGGGGTTGACCTGCGAGAGGTAATGCGTCCAGATGAACGACGTGCCCGAGCCGTCGGCGCGGCGGACCACGGCGATATCGGTATCGGGCAGCTTGGCTTTCGGGTTCAACGCAACGATCGCCGGATCGTTCCACTTCTTGATCTTGCCGAGATAGATGTCGCCGAGTACTTCGCCCGACAAAACGAGTTCGCCTGCCTTCACGCCCGGCACGTTGACGACAGGCACCACGCCGCCGACCACCGTCGGGAACTGAAAGAGACCGTCCTTGGCCAGAGCGTCGTCCTTCAGCGGAGCGTCCGAGCCCGCGAAATCGACGGTCTTGGCGATGATCTGCTTGATGCCACCCGACGAGCCGATGCCTTGGTAGTTGACCTTGGCGCCACCGCTCTTCTGATAGGCGTCGGCCCATTTGGTGTAGATCGGTGCGGCGAACGTGCTGCCCGCGCCGGTAATGTCAGCGGCTTGCGCGGAGAGCGCGAAAAGCGCTGCGGCAACGCCGGCGAACGCAGTCTGCATCAATTTCATGGATTACCCCCAGTGGTGTGGTCGTGTGGATCGACACCGGGGAGATTAGGTAGTTATTGTGACAGTAATATGACCGGAAGTTGACGCTTTATCATGGTCGCGCTGACACGATGAAGCGATTTTTTCAGAAATTGACCGACGATAGGTCGAATTTTGGGGACGAAGACGACAAAACTTCGCGGCCGGAATATGACGACCGGTCAGCAAAAACTACATGAACGAAACGCCGCGAATCGCGGCGTTTTTTCCGTTCCGGCGCCCTACGCCGTCTCGCGCTCCGCCACCTGGGCAATGTTTTCGGCGCAACGCACGGCGAGCTCGCGTTCGCGCGCTTCGACCATGACACGCAACACCGGCTCCGTGCCGGAGGCCCGAATCAGCACGCGGCCATTGCCGGCCAGCAAACGTTCGGCTTCCGCAACTGCACGCCCCAGCGCAGCGCTTTCCTTCCACTTGGCGCCCGCGCGCATCCGTACGTTGATGAGCTTTTGCGGGAACAGCGTCAAATCGGCCAGATGCTCCGCCAATGTGCGGCCGCTGCGCTTGAGCGCAGCCAGGACGAGCAGCGCCGATACGATGCCATCGCCGGTGCTGTGGCGATCGAGCGAGAGGATATGGCCCGAGCCCTCCGCGCCAAGCTGCCACCCATGTTCGTGCAACTGCTCGAGCACGTAGCGGTCGCCCACCGCCGCACGGACGAATTGCACCCCTTCACGGACCAGCGCCACTTCCACTGCCATGTTGGTCATCAGCGTTCCGACGGCGCCGGCTACCCGGCCTTCGGTCGCGATCCGATCCTTCACGAGCAGATAAAGCAATTCGTCGCCGTTATAGAGCCGCCCCTCGCCGTCGACGATCTGCAGGCGATCCGCATCCCCGTCGAGCGCAATACCGAGATCGGCACGATTCGCGAGTACGGCGCGCACGAGCGCATCGGGCGCCGTCGCGCCGACGCCGTCGTTGATATTGAAGCCATTCGGCGCGACGCCGATCGAGATGACCTCGGCTCCGAGTTCGTGGAACACGTGCGGCGCGATGTGATAGGCCGCACCGTGCGCGCAATCGAGAACGATCTTCAATCCGTGAAGATCGAAGGCGGCTGGGAACGTGCTCTTGCAGAATTCGATGTAGCGTCCCGCCGCGTCGTCGAGCCGCCGCGCCTTGCCGAGCCGCTCGGACGGCGCGCATTCCAATGGCTCGTCGAGTGCGCTTTCGATCATCGCTTCGACCTCGTCGGGAAGCTTGTTGCCGTCCGCGCTGAAAAACTTGATGCCGTTATCGTAGTAAGGATTGTGCGATGCGCTGATCACCACGCCCGCCGAGAGCCGCAGCGCCCGCGTCAGATAGGCGACGGCCGGCGTCGGCATCGGCCCGGCCAGCATCACATCCACTCCCGCCGCCGAGAACCCGGCTTCGAGGGCGGCTTCCAGCATGTAGCCGGATACGCGCGTGTCCTTGCCGATCAGCACCGTGGGCCGCGAGCCAGGCTTGGCCACACGGCGGTCCGCGCCCGCCAGCACCTTTCCGGCAGCGTAGCCGAGCCGCAATACGAAATCGGGCGTAATGGGCGCCTCACCGACTTTGCCCCGCACTCCATCGGTACCGAAATAGCGTCGTGCCATTCTCTTTTTTCCTTATCCAGTTCAGTCAATTAGATTGGGCCGCACTTCTCGTGGCGTCCCGCACCGCGGCCCATACCTTGATGGCATCGACGGTCTCCGCCACGTCGTGCACTCGCACGATCGCTGCACCGCGCTCAGCCGCGCAGACCGCCCCCGCTACGCTGGCCGCGACCCGCTCGGCCGGCGTAGCACGACCCGTGACGACGCCGAACATCGATTTACGCGACATCCCCGCCAGGATCGGAAAGGGCCTTGCTCCCGGCGCAACCCGCGGTGCGGTATCCCGTAGGTGCGCCAGCAGTGCGTAGTTATCTTCGAACGTCGATTTCCCAAAGCCGAATCCCGGATCGACGCTCAACCGCTCGCGCGCGATGCCTTCGCGCATCAGCGTATCGACACGCTCCGTCAGGAACGTACGAACATCCGCCACCACATCGGCATACTCGGGCTTGCCGCGCTGCATTGTCTGCGGTTCTCCGTGCATATGCATCGCGCACAAACCGCAGGCGCTGTCGCGCACGGCCTCGATGGCGCCCGGAAGACGAAAACCCCAAACGTCGTTGATCAGGTCTGCACCGGCCGCCAGCGCGGCCCGCATCACTTCGGGCTTGTAGGTGTCGACGGACAACGGCACGCCGACGCTCGCCAACGCCTCGACGATCGGCATCACGCGGGCCAGCTCTTCATCGAGCGGTACCGGCGGCGCGCCGGGGCGCGTCGATTCGCCGCCGATATCGATGATCTCGACGCCCTCGTGAATCATGCGTTCCGCCTGGCGCAGCGCGTCGTCGCGGGCTGCGTAACGCCCGCCATCGGAAAACGAATCGGGAGTGACGTTGAGAATTCCCATTACGCGGGGCCGCTCGAACGTCAACGTGAACCGGCCGCATTGCAGCGGCTCGGGAAGGGATGCGGGGGAAAGATCAGTGTGCGTCACGAATCGTTGTGCGAGGAAAAAACATCCAGGGGCGCGAGCGCGACGCAACGAAAAAGGCCGGTGCGTCAACCGCACCGGCCCTGTCACGCATCGCAACCTTCGTCAGGCCGGCGCGGTGGCGCTGCCCGGCTTGACCTCAGCGCCCGGCGGCGTCCCACTACTGCCGGACGAGGCATCGGCCGGCGAGGCGCTCTTCGGCGAACGCGGCGGGCGACCGGCCATGATGTCGTTGATCTGGTCCGCATCGATGGTTTCCCATTCCATCAGCGCGGCAGTCATAGCCTCGACCTTGTCGCGGTTGGCTTCGAGCAGGCTCCGCGCAAGGTTGTACTGGTCATCGAGCACGTGGCGAATCTCGGCGTCGACCTTCTGCTGCGTCGCCTCCGAAATGGCGCGCGTAAAGCCCCGGCCGAACGGCGAACTTTCGTTTTCGTCATCGGCGTAGACCATCGGACCGAGCGCATCCGTCATACCGAAGCGCGTCACCATCGCGCGAGCAGTCTGCGTGGCCTTGTTGAAATCGTCCGAGGCGCCGGTGCTGATCAGATTCAGGAACAGCTCCTCCGCAACGCGGCCGCCAAACAGGATCGCGAGCCGATCGAGCAGATAATCCTTGGAATACGTCTCGTTATCGTGCTCGGGCAATTGCCAGGTCACCCCGAGCGCGCGGCCGCGCGGAATGATCGTGACCTTGTGAACCGGATCGGCCTTCGGCAACAACTTCGCCACGACGGCGTGACCGGCTTCGTGATACGCCGTGGCGCGCTTCGCTTCCTCGCGAATCACGGCCGACTTGCGCTCGGGGCCCATGAAGATCTTGTCCTTGGCATCCTCGAAGTCCTGCATCTCGACGATGCGCTTGCCTCGGCGCGCCGCGAAAAGGGCGGCTTCGTTGACGAGGTTCGCGAGGTCCGCGCCCGAAAAACCCGGTGTGCCGCGCGCGATGACGGCAGCGTCCACATCGTTGGCGATCGGAACCTTGCGCAGGTGCACTTTCAAAATCTGCTCGCGGCCGCGAATGTCGGGCAAGCCGACATAGACCTGACGGTCGAAACGGCCGGGACGCAGCAATGCTTTATCGAGCACGTCCGAACGGTTCGTCGCGGCGATGACGATGACGCCCGAATTGGCTTCGAAGCCATCCATCTCGACGAGCATCTGGTTCAGGGTCTGCTCGCGCTCGTCGTTACCGCCCCCCATGCCGGCGCCGCGGTGGCGGCCGACGGCATCGATTTCGTCGATGAAGACGATGCACGGGGCATGTTTTTTCGCTTGCTCGAACATATCGCGAACGCGCGCGGCACCCACGCCGACGAACATTTCAACGAAATCCGAACCGGAGATACTGAAAAACGGCACCTTGGCTTCGCCGGCGATGGCGCGCGCAAGCAGCGTCTTGCCGGTACCCGGTGGCCCGACGAGCAGCACGCCACGCGGAATACGTCCACCGAGCTTCTGAAATTTTTGCGGGTCGCGCAGGAAATCGACGAGTTCGGACACTTCCTCCTTCGCTTCGTCACAACCGGCGACATCCGTGAAATTGATTGCGTTGTTGTTCTCGTCGATCAGACGCGCGCGCGATTTGCCGAACGAGAACGCTCCGCCTTTGCCGCCGCCCTGCATCTGCCTCATCATGTAAAACCAGAATCCGATGATGAGAATCGTCGGTCCGAGGTAGTAAAGCGCCGATACGAGCGCGCTCGGCTCTTCATCGGCCTTGCCGCTCACCTGAACGCCATACTTCATCAGATCGCCGACCATCCAGATGTCGCCCGGCGATACGATCTGGTACTTTTGACCGTCGGCAGGAGTGACCGTGAGATTACGCCCTTGAACGACGACACTCTTGACCTTGCCGTCCTTCGCATCCGTCATGAACTGGGAGTACGAGACACCTTCCTGGACGCGGGGCTTGTCGAACTGCTTGAACACAGTAAACAGCACCAGTGCGATCACCAGCCACACTGCTGCCTTCGAAAACATATTGTTGTTCAAAGCACCACTCCTTCCTTATAGACGGGCGCCTACATTTACCTTGCGGCACCACGAAAGCATTCTAATCCAGTCCGTAGACCCCTGCCATAACGTTTCGTTACCGCGCAAATAGGGTTTTCCGATCCGTCAACGTGTCGTTTTCGCACAGTGCGGGCACCGCGCGGCGCAGCGCTGGCACCGGCGCCCTTGACACGCTCCTTATCCCGGACGCTTCAAATTCCTGCCCAGAATGAACGTCTCGGACGATTTGTCGCGGGAGGCCTTGGGCTTGCGCGCCGCGACCGTCTTGAATTGGCGCTTGAATTTCTCGACGATCTGACTGTAGCCGCTCCCGTGGAAACATTTGACGAGCAAAGCGCCTTCCGGCTTCAGGTGGTTCTGCGCGAATTCGAGGGCGAGATCACAAATATGCTCGATACGCGCCGCGTCCGCCACGGCCACACCGGACAGATTGGGCGCCATATCGGAAATTACAAGGTCCACGCGCCGATCGCCCACTTTCTCTTCGAGCTGCGCCGCAACGGCCTCTTCGCGAAAGTCGCCCTGAATGAAATGAACATCGGCGATGGGCTCCATCGGCAGGAGATCGAGCGCAATGATCGTCCCGTCGATGCCGCCCTCTCGGCTTTCATCGCGGCGCGCGCCGTGCGCGAGCTTGTTGCGCACGTACTGACTCCAGCTGCCCGGCGCCGAGCCGAGATCGACGATCACCTGCCCCGGGCGAATCAGCTTGTCCTGCTCGTCGATTTCCTTGAGTTTGTAGGCCGCGCGGGCGCGGTAACCTTCGCGCTGCGCCAGCTTGACGTAAGGATCGTTGATATGGTCGTGCAGCCACGACTGATTGAAGCGATTTTTTGCCATCGAAAGGTTTACAACTGTTGCTGCGTCGCCGCACTTTTGGCGGATAATACGCGTTTTGCCGATGCGGCCGCCGCGCGCTCGCGGTTTGTCACATTCCTCACGCCTTCGTAACGTATTTGCAAGCTGCCTCGCGTATTCGCAAGCCGCCCACATTCTAGTCGAGTTGCCGATCCCCCATGCCCGCCCTCAAAGTCTCTCCCGCTCAACGCGCCGAATTGCGCGCCCAGGCTCATGCGCTCAAACCGGTTGTGCTGATCGGAGGCGATGGGCTGACCGATGCCGTGCTGGCCGAGATAAAGGTCCACCTCGCCGCGCATGAGCTCATCAAGATTCGCGTATTCGGCGACGAACGCGAGGCGCGCGCGGCCATCTACGAACAGATCTGCGATACGCTCGGCGCCGCTCCGATCCAGCACATCGGCAAATTGCTCGTGGTCTGGAAGCCGCAGGAGAACGCCCGCGCCGCGGTGACCAAACCCGCGGGCCGCACCGCCACCGCGAAAAGCCCCGCCAGCGCCAAGACCGCAGGCCGTGCCGGCGGCGCTAGCGCAGCGCGCAGCCGCGCCATGCCGAGTGTGCAGCAAGCCGCCGGCGAAAAAGCCGGGCGCGGTGCCGCACCCCGCCTGGTAACAGTCGTCAAGCCGAGCGACAACCCCAAGCGCAGGCCGAAACCGCAAACCGTGGTCGTGCGCGGCAATGAACGTGTCACCGCGGGCGGCACGGTCAAGCGTGCGAAGAAACGTCAGACCAGCGCCAAGCGCCAGCATCAAACAGTGAAGTAACCGGGTCTTCAGGGCCCGTCCGATATCGGGGGCCACTCTCGAGCGGCAAGTCAGGTTCGGCTGCTCGCACCGCCGATAGTATCGACGGGCAGCTTCCAGACGAGTACGACGCCCAGCAGGCTCTCGATCAGATAAATCAGGCTCGAGACGCCATGAAGTATCCCGAATCGGGCGGCATACGCCGAATGCGCCAGATCCACGCCGGCGTCGAGTGCCGCGGTGCGCATCGCTTCCATGAACGGCTGCAGCGCGAAATATCCGACCAGCACGCAAATCAGCATACCGGCCAACAACCCTCTGAGCGGCCGGTATGCGAGCGAACCGCGCCGCACGAGTACGTTGCCGAGCGCGAGCGCGAGAATCCCACACAGCACGCCGATCATCGCTTCGATCCGAAAAAGCCGCGCCGCGACAGCGCCCGCCGCGACACGGTCCAGCGTCGCAAACAGCGTGGGCGCGGCAGCGTAGCCGATCGTCAGCAAAGAGCCGACCCAAACGACGACGAGCAATCTGAAAATGCGATGCGGAGCCAGGGACACGTGGCCGCCTGTCAGACGTAGCTCACGGCGATGATTTCGTACTCGCGCACGCCGCCGGGCGCCTGCACCGCAGCGACATCGCCTTCCGACTTGCCGATCAGCGCGCGCGCGATCGGCGAGCTGACGGAGATCAGACCGTGATCGATATCGGCCTCGTCGTCGCCGACGATCTGATAAGTCACGACGTTGCCTGAACCGAGATCCTCGAGCTCGACGGTGGCCGCGAACACCACGCGGCCGTCGGCATCCAGCGCGGCCGGGTCGATCACCTGGGCCGCGGCCAGCTTCGATTCGATCTCCGCAATCCGGCCCTCGATGAATCCCTGCTTTTCCTTTGCCGCATCGTATTCGGCGTTTTCGGACAGATCGCCTTGCGCACGCGCCTCGGCGATCGAGTTGATGACAGAGGGACGCTCGATGGATTTCAATCGCTGCAGTTCGTCGCGCAGCTTGTTGGCGCCCCGTTTTGTCAATGGAATAGTGCTCATAGACAGATCAGTAAGCAAAAAAGACGGCTATAAAAAAGTACCGCGGTTAAGTGCATCCCGTCAGGCGTTGTGGCCACCGGAGGGGACGCCGCTTAACCGCGGCATCTGGGGTCGAAGCCGACCCCGACTAGTAATCAGAAGCCTAGTTTAGGCGAGCGTGAAGGCCTTGTAAATCATAGACTTCCAAGTCGCGCAGGTAACGCAGGCCCTCGACGGCCGCGCGCGCGCCGGACATCGTCGTGTAGTACGTGACCTTATTTGCCTGGGCGCTCATGCGAATCGAGCGCGAATCGGCGATCGCGGCGCGCGTTTCGTCGACCGTCGTGAATACGAGGGCGATCTCGCCGTTTTTGATCATGTCGACGATGTGGGGGCGCCCGTCCTTCACCTTGTTGACGACCTTCACGGGCACACCGGCTGCGGCAATCGCCGCGGCCGTCCCTTTCGTCGCGACAATCGGGTAGCCGAGTTCATGAAGCATGCCGGCCACTTCGACCGCTTTCGCCTTGTCCGCATCCATCACCGTGATCAGCACGGTGCCCGACTCGGGCAGTCGCGAGCCGGCGGCAAGTTGCGACTTGAACAGCGCTTCGCCGAACGTCTGGCCGACGCCCATCACTTCGCCCGTCGAACGCATCTCCGGCCCCAGGACCGGATCGACGGTCGGGAATTTGACGAACGGGAAGACGGCTTCCTTCACGCTGAAGTAAGGCGGCTCGACCTCCTTTCCGACGCCCTGCTGAGCGAGCGTTTGTCCGACCATTGCGCGCGCGGCGATCTTGGCGAGCGGGAGGCCCGTCGCCTTGGAGACGTACGGCACGGTACGCGAAGCGCGCGGATTGACTTCCAGCACGTAGATGACGTCCTTCAGGGTTCCGTCGTCCTGCTTCACCTGCTGAATCGCGAACTGGACGTTCATCAGGCCCACGACGTTCAGGGCGCGCGCCATGGCGCCCGTCTGGCGCTTCAGTTCGGCTACCGTCTCCTTCGAAAGCGAATAAGGCGGCAACGAACAGGCCGAATCGCCCGAATGCACGCCGGCCTGTTCGATGTGTTCCATCACGCCGCCGATGAAGACGGCCTGGCCGTCCGAGATGCAATCGACATCGCACTCGATCGCATCGTTCAGGAAACGGTCGAGCAGCACCGGCGAATCGTTGGACACCTTCACGGCTTCGCGCATATAGCGTTCGAGATCGCGCGGCTCATGGACGATTTCCATCGCGCGCCCACCGAGCACATACGACGGGCGCACGACGAGCGGGTAACCGATCTCGTCGGCAAGCGTGAGCGCGTCCGCTTCGGTGCGCGCCGTGCGGTTCGGCGGCTGACGCAACTGCAGATCCTGCAGCAGCTTCTGGAAGCGCTCGCGATCTTCCGCGGCATCGATCATGTCAGGCGACGTACCGATGATCGGCACGCCGTTGGCTTCCAGATCGAGCGCCAGCTTCAGCGGCGTCTGACCGCCATACTGGACGATCACGCCGAGCGGCTTTTCCTTGTCGACGACCTCGAGGACGTCTTCGAGCGTGAGCGGCTCGAAATAAAGGCGATCGGACGTGTCGTAATCGGTCGACACGGTCTCCGGGTTGCAATTGACCATGATCGTTTCATAGCCATCCTCTCGCATGGCGAGCGCGGCGTGAACGCAGCAGTAGTCGAATTCGATGCCCTGGCCGATGCGGTTCGGGCCGCCGCCGAGCACCATGATCTTCTTGTTCGATGTCGGCATGGCCTCGCACTCTTCCTCGTAGGTCGAGTACATATAGGCCGTCTTCGTGGCGAATTCAGCGGCGCACGTATCGACCCGCTTGTAGACCGGACGCACGTTCAGCTCGATACGGCGACGGCGCACGTCGGCCGGTGCGGCCGCAAGGAGCTTCGCAAGCCGGCGGTCCGAGAACCCGCTTTGCTTCAGGAAGCGAAGCTCGTCCCTGCTGAGGCTCTCGAGCGTACGGCCCGCGAGCGCTTTTTCCCTGGCGACGATTTCTTCGATTTGCGCGAGGAACCACGGATCGATCGAGGTTTCTTCGAACACCTCGTCGAGCGACATGCCGAGGCGGAACGCGTCGCCCACGTACCAGATGCGATCCGGACCGGGCTCGCCGATCTCGCGCACGATCTCGTCGCGGTGCGTGGATTTCTCGTCGAGCCCATCCACGCCGACCTCGAGGCCGCGCAGCGCCTTCTGGAACGATTCCTGGAACGTGCGGCCGATCGCCATGACCTCGCCCACGGATTTCATCTGCGTCGTCAGATGCGAATCGGCCTCGCGGAATTTCTCGAACGCAAAGCGCGGAATCTTCGTGACGACATAATCGATCGTCGGCTCGAACGATGCGGGCGTCTGACCGCCCGTGATTTCGTTCTTGAGCTCGTCGAGCGTATAGCCGACGGCCAGCTTGGCGGCGACCTTCGCAATCGGAAAGCCCGTGGCCTTCGAAGCGAGCGCCGACGAACGCGACACGCGCGGATTCATTTCGATGACGATTACGCGACCGTCATCCGGATTGATGGCGAACTGAACGTTCGAGCCACCCGTATCGACGCCGATTTCACGCAGAACCGCCAGCGACGCGTTGCGCAGTAGCTGGTATTCCTTGTCGGTCAACGTCTGCGCCGGTGCCACGGTGATCGAATCGCCGGTATGGATGCCCATCGGATCGAGGTTTTCGATCGAGCAGACGATGATGCAGTTGTCCGCACGGTCGCGCACCACTTCCATCTCGTACTCTTTCCAGCCGAGCAACGATTCTTCGATGAGCAATTCATGCGTCGGAGAAAGGTCGAGGCCGCGCCGGCAGATTTCTTCGAATTCCTGGCGGTTGTAGGCGATACCGCCGCCCGAGCCGCCGAGCGTGAAGGACGGCCGGATCACGACCGGATAGCCGGGGCCGCCCGTTTGCACGGCGATCTCGGCCTGCACCTTCAGCGCTTCTTCCATCGAATGCGCGACGCCCGACTTCGCCGAGCCGAGGCCGATCTTCGTCATCGCATCCTTGAACTTCTGACGGTCCTCCGCCTTGTCGATCGCTTCCGGCGATGCGCCGATGAGTTCGACGCCATACTTGGCCAGCACACCATGATGGAAAAGATCGAGCGCGCAGTTGAGCGCCGTTTGGCCGCCCATCGTGGGCAGGATCGCATCGGGACGCTCTTTCGCGATGATGCGCTCGACCACCTCCCAGGTAATGGGCTCGATGTAGGTCACGTCCGCCGTGTTCGGATCGGTCATGATCGTGGCCGGGTTGCTGTTGACGAGAATGACCTTGTAGCCCTCCTCGCGCAGCGCCTTGCAAGCCTGTGCGCCCGAGTAATCGAACTCGCACGCCTGGCCGATGATGATCGGACCCGCGCCGATGATGAGAATGCTCTTGATGTCTGTCCGCTTGGGCATAACGCTCTCGCTAATGTATTTCTGGTATCTCTGACGAAAGGCGGCGCGAGCTCTCGCGCCGCGGCACGAATCACGCGGCCGCGCTACCGCGCTTCGCGTCCATCAACGCGGTGAAGCGGTCGAACAGATAGCCGATATCGTGCGGACCCGGCGATGCCTCGGGGTGACCCTGGAAGCAGAACGCGGGCTTGTCCGTCAATTCGAAACCCTGCAAGGTGCCGTCGAAAAGCGAGATGTGCGTGACGCGCGCATTGGGCGGCAGCGTCGCCGCATCGACAGCGAAACCATGGTTCTGCGATGTGATGACGACCCGGCCGTCCCCCAGATCTTTCACAGGATGATTCGCGCCATGGTGGCCCGTTTTCATCTTCATCGTCTTTGCGCCGACGGCGAGGCCCATGATCTGCTGACCGAGACAGATGCCGAAAGTCGGAACGCCGCGGTCGATAAACTCCTTCGTCGCCGCGATCGCGTAATCGCAAGGCTCCGGGTCGCCGGGGCCGTTCGACAAGAACACGCCGTCCGGATTGAGCCCGAGTGCATCAGCCGCGCTCGATTGCGCGGGCAGCACCGTGACTTGGCAGCCGCGCTCGGCGAGCATGCGCAGGATGTTGTACTTGACGCCGTAATCGAAGGCGACCACGCGGTAGCGCGGGGAGCGCTGCGCCCCGAAACCGCTGCCGAGCCGCCATTCGGTCTGCGCCCACTCGTAGGGCTTGGCAGTGGAAACGACCTTGGCGAGGTCCATGCCCGCGAGCCCTGGGAACGAGCGCGCAAGCTCCACGGCGCGCGCTTCGTCGTCGGTACCCGCGAGAATGCAGCCGTTTTGCGCACCTTTGTCGCGCAAAATGCGGGTGAGCCGGCGCGTATCGATTCCGGCGATGGCCACGACGCCTTCGTCGCGCAGATACTCGGCGAGCGTGCGCTGCATCCGGAAGTTCGACGCCCGCACCGGCAGATCGCGCACGATCAGGCCCGCGGCATGAACTTTCATCGATTCGACGTCTTCACCGTTGACCCCGACGTTACCGATATGGGGATAGGTGAGCGTCACGATCTGGCGCGCGTAGCTCGGATCGGTCAGGATCTCCTGATAACCGGTGATGGCCGTGTTGAAGACCACCTCGCCGATCGTATGGCCGGCCGCGCCGATCGCGTAACCGCGAAAGACCGTGCCGTCAGCGAGTGCAAGCAGAGCGGGAGGAAAAGACGGCAACACGGGAAGCTCCTTGGGGAGCACCCTGTTGCCGACCTGTCATCCGCCCGGAGGCTGCCACGGCGCCGATGTCTCGGCGGCAAGCGCGGCGCTCGACGTTCCTCGTTGCGCGTGAAGCCTGGCTGGCGCGCCCGGACGCTCGATGGCCCGGAATCGAAGGCTTTTGCCAAACTACGCCACGGTGCATTGAGCGGCGGATGAACGGGATGGGGAAGGTAGGCGCTAGGGTGCGGGTTGAATAGCGAAACTTTCGAATTATAGCGTGAAAGCCCTATTCCCGACAATGGACATACGGGGATGCGGTGGTATGAGCGGGCGTTCGCCGTACCGAAGGACGGCGAACGTATCACATCGGATCAAGCACGTATCAAGCGCTCACTGCTGCTTGGTTTGTCCGCGCGACGATGCAACGGTCGTGCTCTGCTGCCGGCCTTGCACCGGCTTCGCACTGCTCTTCCTGGCCGACTTCGAGGCTGTTTCGACGCTCTTTCGGGCCGGCGCGTCAGCCTTGTTTTCGCCTTTGCCGGCGGCGGCACGGGCCGCAACCTTCACGGACTTTGTCCGCGCCGCGCCGCGTGCGGCGCTCCGACTCGAATGCGCTTTCGGTTTCACTTCCGCCGCGCGTGCTTCGATCTTCTCGGCGCGCGCATCGGCCGGCACTTCCGTGGCGATTTTCTGCGGCCCCGGCTCCGCCGGCATCGTCTTGCCCACCGGCACGTGCAGCACGATCACCTGACCCGGCATGAGCGTTTCGCGCCGGGTCCTCTTGTTCCACGCCCTCAGTTGCGCGATCGAGACCTGATAGCGCGCCGCAACCGCCGCGAGCGATTGCTTGCGACGCACGCGGATCAGCATCTTGCGAGTGTCCGGAACGTCGGGCTCCATCGCGAGCACCGCGCTTTCGGCAACATCGGCGCTGATATCCTCGTCGTCGCCGTCACGCGGCACGAGCAGCGTCGAACCGGGCTTCAGGCGCATGCCGGCCGGAATCTTGTTGACCTCCATCAGCGTGTCGGCATCGACCCCGAGCTTTTCAGCGAGGGCCGCAGGCCGCGCGCGCTCCGTCACCGTATAGGTGGTCCAGGACGACAATTGGCCGCCGTACGACTTGAGATTGCGTTCGAAAGCGCTTGCGTTGTCGAACGGCAGCAGGATTTGCGGCTGCGTCGCGCCGAGGATCACCGGCCGCTTGAACGACGGGTTCAGCGAACGGAACTCGTCGAGCGACATGTCGGCGAGCTTCGCGGCCGTTGCGACGTCGATATCGTGCGACGTCGTGACCGACACGAAATAGGGGTGGTTTGGAATCGACGGCAACGCCAACCCATACATCTGCGGGTTGACCACGATGTTCTTCACCGCCTGAAGCTTCGGCACGTAGTTGCGCGTCTCGTTCGGCATGCGCAGGCTTTGATAGTCGGTCGGCAAACCGGCCGCCTGATTGCGCGCGATCGCCCGCTGCACGTTGCCTTCGCCCCAGTTGTAGGCGGCCAGCGCGAGGTACCAGTCGCCGAACATGTCATGCAGGCGCGACAGATAGTCGAGCGCGGCGCCGGTCGAAGCCAGCACGTCGCGGCGCTCGTCTTGCCACATGTTCTGCTTGAGGTTATAGGTGCGCCCGGTGCCGGGCACGAACTGCCACATGCCCGCAGCTTTCGCGACCGACAGCGCCTGCGGGTTGTACGCCGATTCGATGAACGGCAGCAGGGCGAGCTCCGTGGGCATGTGCCGCGCCTCGAGCTCTTCGACGATGTAATAGAGGTACTTCTGCGAACGCTCCGTCATGCGCTGGACGTAGTCCGGGCGCTGCGCATACCAATTGACCTGCATATCGACCAGGTCGCCCTGCAAGTCCGGAAGCTGAAAGCCGCGGCGGATGCGGCCCCACAGGTCGCTGTCCGCGGTCGTCAGTTGATCGACGGAGCCGGTATCGACGTCGATCGTTTGTTTCGCGGTGGCGGTGCGCAGGGAGTCAGGAGCGGCTTGCGGAGTGGAAGCGTCGTTGGAGGAGGAGTTCGCCGTCGGTCCGCTGCTCGCGCAGGCGGCGAGCGTCAGAACCAATAGCGCACTGAGGATAAATCGCATGAACGTCTCGGCTTCCAAAACTGGAAATTTGCAGGCGATAGTACGAAAGCATGCCGGCCGCGTCAACTGAAAAGCCAAAAAAATGCTGACAAATCCGAGGCTTGGCGCACGTTTTCGATTCGTTTTCCGAGCCGGGTACCCGCTTTCACCGCAGTGGCCTGCTCGTGTCGCGCCATGCCACGCCTAGCGGAAGCGGTTTTTCCACTCGCGCATCAGCGTGAACGAGGTCAACTTATCGGGCACCGTCTCATGGAGTTGTTCGGCGAGCGTGGCGCGAATCTCGTCGCGCTGCGCGCGCAGAAACGGGTTCACGGCGCGCTCGTGCGCGATCGTGGTGGGCAGCGTCGGCTCCTCGCGCGCGCGGCGTGCCGCCGCCTCCTCCTGCCACGCCCGCAGTTCGGCATTGCCGGGCTCGCAGGCCAGCGCGAAGCGGATATTGGCCAGCGTATATTCGTGTGCGCAATGCACTTGCGTTTCACCGGGCAATGCCGCGAGCGCGTCGAGCGAGGCAAGCATCTGCGCCGGCGTGCCTTCGAAGAGCCGCCCGCAACCGCAGGCGAAGAGCGTATCGCCGCAGAACACATGGGGCGCCGCGCCGGCGCGGCCGTCCTGGAAGTACGCGATATGCCCGCGTGTATGGCCGGGCACGTCGAGCACCGCCAGGTCCATCGCGGGCGATTCGAGGCGCACGCGATCTCCGCCCGACAGAGGGTGCGTGACCTCGGCGATGGCTTCCGCCGCCGGCCCATAGACGGGGATCGATGAGTCGCCGCAAAGATCGGCGACACCGCCGACATGGTCGGCATGGTGGTGCGTGAGTAAAATAGCGCTCAGTCGCAAGCGTCGTTGCGCGAGAAACGCGCGCACCGGAGCGGCTTCGCCCGGGTCGACCACGACCGCATCGCGCCCGTTCGACACGAGCCAGATGTAGTTGTCCGTAAAGGCCGGCACCGGCACGTATTCGAGCGTATTCATAGGCGACGCACCACACGATGTCTGATCGACCGATTATAGACTGGCCCGCCTGGACCGACTCTCCGCCCGGCCGTTACGTCCTGGCGTGGGAGCAGGCGCAGCTCGACCGCGTCGTATCCAACGTATTCGGTTATCACGCGCTGCAACTCGGCCTGCCGCAGCTCGACGCGCTGCGGGAAAACCGTATGCCGTGCCGCGCGCTCGTGCTGGACGCTGCCAGCGGCGCAAGCTCGCCCTATCGTTTTCCGCCGGCCGCGCCCGACCCGCTTGCGCCGCCTGTATCGCCCATACCGCCGGTGCCGCCCGATGTGCCGCTCGCGGCAAGCGACCGCTTCGCGCCCGATGGTCGCACCACGGTCTGGTGCGACCTACTGGATTTGCCGTTCGAAGCGCAAAGCGTCGATCTGATCGTGATGCCCCATACGCTCGAATTCACGCGCGATCCGCACCGCCTGCTGCGCGAGGCCGAGCGCGTGCTGATGCCCGAGGGGCAACTGATCATTCTTGGCTTCAATTCGCTCAGCTTGTGGGGCGTGCGGCAATCGGTGGGCAAAATGACCGGACGCCCTTTCGTGCCGGCCGCACAAGACCTCATCGCATTCACGCGCATCAAGGACTGGATCAAGTTGCTCGGCTTCGAACTTGAACGCGGACGCTTCGGCTGCTATCGTCCGCCCCTCGTCGGCGAAAAGTGGCTTACGCGCTTTTCGTTCATGGAAGATGCCGGCGACCGATGGTGGCCCATTTTCGGTGCTGCCTACATGGTGACGGCGGTCAAGCGCGTGCGCGGCATGCGGCTCATTGGCCCCGTCAGGACGAAAAAGCCGGTGCTCGCACCGGGGCTCACGCCCGCAGCGACTCACAAGACACACAACCCGAGAATATGACGTGACGCCCGAGTTCATCGAAATCTATACGGACGGCGCGTGCAAGGGCAACCCGGGCCCCGGCGGATGGGGCGCGCTGTTGCGCTACGGCACGCAAGAGAAGGAACTCTTCGGCGGCGAGGCCTGCACGACGAACAACCGCATGGAGCTGATGGCAGTCATCGCCGCGCTCGAAGCCTTGAAGCGTCCGTGCAAGGCCGTCATCCATACCGATTCGCAATACGTGCAAAAAGGCATCAGCGAGTGGATTCACGGCTGGAAGAAAAAGAATTGGATGACGGCCGCGAGAACGCCCGTGAAAAACGCCGACCTCTGGAGGCGGCTCGACGCACTGGCGGCCATGCATGAAATCGAGTGGCGCTGGGTGAAAGGCCACGCCGGGCATCCCGAGAACGAGCGGGCCGATGCGCTGGCGAACCGCGGCGTCGCCGCGCTGGCCGTTGGTTGAGTGCGTGGCCGTTGCGCCGCGCGTGCCTCGAAACAACCGTTTTTGAACTACCTTGTCGACTATGCGCCAGATCGTCCTCGATACCGAAACCACAGGCCTCAATGCACGCACAGGCGACCGCATCATCGAAATCGGCGGCGTCGAACTGATCAACCGCCGGCTGACCGGCAACAATCTGCATTTTTATATCAACCCCGAACGCGACAGCGATCCAGGGGCGCTGGCCGTTCACGGGCTGACCACCGAGTTTTTGAGCGATAAGCCGAAGTTCGCCGAAATCGTCGATGAACTGCGCGACTATCTGCGCGGCGCCGAGCTCGTCATCCACAACGCGGCATTCGATCTGGCCTTTCTCGAAGCCGAGTTCGCGTTGCTTGGATTGCCACCGTTCTCGGAACACTATGCGAGCGTGATCGATACGCTCGTTCAGGCGAAGTCGATGTTCCCGGGCAAGCGCAATTCGCTCGATGCCCTGTGCGATCGCTTCGGTATCAGCAATGCGCACCGCACGCTGCACGGCGCGTTGCTCGACTCGGAACTGCTGGCCGAGGTCTATCTAGCGATGACGCGTGGCCAGGAAAGCCTCGTCATCGATATGTTGGGCGACGCGCCGGCGCAGGCGGATGTCGCCGCACCGCGCGCCGGTGCGGTGCTCGAGTCGGTGGTGCTGCCCGTCCTGGCGGCGCAGGGCGAGGAACTCGCGGCGCACCAGGCTGTGCTCGACGATATCGAAAAGGCGACCAAGGGGACAAGCGTCTGGCGACGGGAGCCGGCGGGCGACGACGGCGATGCCGCCGTTGCGCAAGCCGCTTAAAAAGCGCTTTACGCGCAATGCGGCGTCTGCCATAATCCGAGGCTCTTCGGGTGGTTAGCTCAGCGGTAGAGCACTGCCTTCACACGGCAGGGGTCACTGGTTCGATCCCAGTACTACCCACCAGATTCATGGGTATGTAGGAAGCCCGAAGAATAAAGGCCCTCAGGCGTTAGCCGAGGGCCTTTTTCTTTGCGTTTGCAAACCTCGCGAAATGCCCTTTTGGTGCGCGAGCGGTGCACCTCGAAAATCAGCCCCAGACAACGACGAACAACTGTCTGGAGCATCCAGTGGCATCAATCCTAAAGCGGGGAAACTATTGGGGCGCGTTCATACGTCGGCGCGGCTACCCCACCCAAACACGCACGTTCGACACAAAGGCTTTAGCCGAAGCTTGGGCACGGTGCATCGAGTCCGACATGGATCGAGGGACCTTTGTCGATAGAACGGAAGCGGAGCGCAACACGCTTGACGACCTCTTGAAGCGATACGCCAACGAGGTCTCGCCCCATAAGAAGAGCGGTGCGGGCGAAATCGAGCGGATAAAAAAACTGCGCGAAGACCTCATTTCACAATACAAAATCACTGCTCTATCGAGCAAGGTCATCGCGGACTACCGCGATCGCCGATTGGCCGGCGATGCAAAACGAAAACCGGTCACAGGATCGACTGTCAACCGTGAGCTAACGCTCATTGGGCATGTCCTCAATGTGGCGCGCAAGGAATGGGACGTCCACATAGATGTCAACCCGGTATCACTCATCCGTCGTCCGCGAGAAAACCGAGCTCGCACCCGTCGGCTGTCGCACGACGAAGAACAGCGACTGCTCGCAGAATTGGCAGCCAGTCCACGCGACGAAAACGGTCGCTTTGAACGCGGCGGCAGTCGAAACGACTGGGTACGACCGATCGTCATTATCGCGGTCGAAACCGCGATGCGACGAAGCGAAATCTTGTCGCTGCGCTGGTCCGACGTGTTTCTGGAGGATCGGTACGTCCGTCTGCACGATACGAAGAACGGTGAATCGAGGGACGTGCCACTATCGAGCCGCGCTGTGGCCACGTTGTCCGCCCTCCCCCGCCACATCACCGGCCGCGTCTTTCCCATCTCCGCCGATTCGCTGAAGAAGGTTTTCCTTCGTGCCTGTGAGCGCGCCCAACTCGACGACCTTCACTTCCACGATCTTCGCCGAGAGGCCTGCACGCGCCTCGCGGACCGCGTGGACAGTGTCCTGGAATTGGCCGCCATCACCGGCCACCGCACCCTCAACGTACTGCACCGGGTCTATTACAAGCCACGTGCCACTGATTTGGCCCGGAAACTTGGCTGAATCGACGCGAAAGCGGCGTGCTGACCGGCGGCTACCGGCCAGCACGCCTAACCACAACTCACCTGAACAAGAGAGGTGAAATCATGGCTGCATCCATTTTACCGGCCCACCCGCTGAACGGCCTGTCGCTCGATTGCGAACTGTCGATTGTCTTCGAAACAGAAGACCCATTTCGCATGCCTCTTGATCGATTGAAGACGCTGATCGAGCGCACCGAACCGGGCGAAATGAGGGGCTACCTGTTTGGCTTGTATGACTTGCGCCGCGCCGTCGTCTACGCAGGGGGGCACTGACGTGCATAACGCAAAAGGTCATTTCGCTCGGTCAACAATGCTACGGGAGGCGAGCATGAACGCTGCCTTTGCGTTTGCTGCGCTGATCGCGGTGTCACCGCTGGCAGTCGCCCAAACTTCGCCGTCTGACCCGTTGGGCGTCGAGCCGCCCGGCACGCCCCCAGACATCGTCGCGATCTGGGAGGGGTTCTACAACCAGCAGACCATGGAGGTGCAGGTTGTGAACGGCGTCTGCGTGGAAATTCCCATGACGCGGCGGCAGTGGTTCGCGCTGCATCGTGCGAGGTGACATGGAAACTAACCACTTCTTTCGCGTAATACGAGCGTTGCCACTCGCTCTGCGCCGACGCCGGGCTCGTGGTGTCTTGACGCGCGAGCAGTTCAGGGACGCCTGCTTGATTGCCCAGGTTTGTGTGCTCGTGCATTGCTTCCTGTGCGCTTCGCTTTGGTGGGCGCGCATCCATCACGGCAGGGGAAGCTGGTCGAATTGGCTCGGCGTCGCCGTGGCCGTCGCGTGGGTCATTTTTTTCTGGGGATTCCTGCTGAAGCAGGCGTACGAAGCACTCGAAAACGAAGTTGCGAGGGAGATCCGGCAATGAGCAGCAACCAATCGAAGACAAACGACCTCTCCCGTTGCTTCGCTCATGCAGGCCTATGCTCACGCCATCACGTTTCAATGAGCAAGGTCAAGCGAGCCGCAACCGCGGTGGTTATCACGCTGACATCGGCAACGTCCTTTGCGCAGTCGTCTGTGTCGATGGGGGACATTCAGAACGCGGCGAACAGAGGCGGCGACAAGTCGATGTCGCTGCTGGAGCTGGTCTACGGGTCGGTGGTACACAACCCGCTTGCGGCCGGTGGCGGGTCGGGAGGCATGATTGCGCAAATGTTCCTCGTGCTGAATTCGTGCATGCTCGCGGTCGGTGCGATTTGGGCCATGTATCACTTTGGTTCCGCGATGATAGCGACCGGGCAGGACGGTGAGTTCATGGGGCAGAAGAAATCGTCACCATGGTTCATCATCCGCTTGGGCGCGGGCTTCGCTGGCCTCGTTCCTATGTTCGGCGGCTACTGCGGCGCACAGATGGTGATGCTGTGGGGAACAATGCTCGGCGTGGGCATTGCGAACCTGTCGCTCGACGCGGCGGTTTCAGTGCTCAACAGCGGTGGCTCGATGATCGCAACGCCAGCTTCGCCGCAGGCCACCACACTGGCGAAAGCTCTCTTCGAAGCGAACCTTTGCGCGCAGGCGGCTAACACGGCGATCGCGAACATGCCGAACGACAGCGGCGTGTCCGTCGATCCGGCCGAGAATTTCACTGCTATCACGACGAACAACAAGGTCGTGCTCATGAACCAACGCGGACTTTCGTGCGGCGGGGCTGAGATCAACATTACACCACCACCGACGCTGCCATCGTATGACGGCATGGCCGTCTATTCGCTCGACCCCGGATCAATCTACTCGCAGATGCTCAGCTCACATCAAAGCGCGCTGAGCACGCTTCAGTCTACGTTGTCTGCTGCTGCGCAAGCTTACGTTTTATCCGTGAACGGACAGGCGCAGCCGGCAGATCCGCAGAACATCATCAATCAGGCTGCGCTCCAGTACCAGGCTACGATTTCGCAGGCGATATCGAATTCCTCGAACGCGATCAGCGGACTCGCGAGCGTGATTCAGTCAAACCTCCAACGCGACGGCTGGATCATGATGGGCGCGTGGTATCAAACCTTCGCCCAAGCGAACTCGCAAGTGACGACGCTCGCGAACGCGACGGCCGCCGCTGTGCCGGGCACTGATCCCGACAACATGCCGTACCCGCAGCTATACCGGAAGGTCAGCGCGACGTATACGCAGCAGAATCAGCAAGATGCGTCGGCGACTGCAGCGCAGAGTGCTGCAAATCTGTCCGGAAGTGGCATTACTGGCCTAGGGAACGCGAGGAGCGTTGTCAGTAAGATCTTCGATGGCCAAGGCATAGTGAAGTGGATGGTCAGCCTGAACTCAGGTCAAGGCCCCGGAGGCACGACGAACCCGCTGATCGGCATGAAGAACCTAGGTGACTATATCCTTGATGCCGGTTGGACTGCGCTCGCCGGCTATGCGGCGTTGGAAGGCTTAGCTGAAGCAAAGGAGACCAAAGCTGGAAAAATCGTGTCGGCCGCTGCCGATGTCGCTACCTGGGGCATGTCGGACGTCATTGCTGGCGCAGCAAAAGGGATTCTGAACGCACTCGCTCCGTTCATCGTGATCATGTGCATCACGTTGTTCTTCTTCGGCGCGATGCTGTCGATCTACATCCCGATGCTTCCGTTCATCATCTGGTTCAGCGGCGTTTTGTCATGGTATGCCGTTGTCGGCGAATCGATGGTCGCGTCACCACTTTGGGCAATGACGCATCTTGATGGCGAAGGTGAAGGGTTGGGACAAAGGCCGACGCACGGCTACATCTTCCTGCTAAACGTCATGTTCAGACCGGTCTTCATGGAAATCGGCTTCGTCTTGGCCGGAGCGGGCATCGTGGTCCTTGGAACGCTACTGAACTCGATGTTCGGCGTTGCCATGCAAAACGCCCAATATGATTCAACGACGGGCCTCGTGACCATCATCGGCTACATCGTCCTCTACGTTAGTATGTGCCAGACGCTGTGCAACAGTACGTTCAGTTTGATTCACATCGTGCCTGACCAGGTGTTCTCGTGGGTCGGTGGTCAGATGGCGTCGCGCATGCCGGAACTGGAGGATCGTGTGAATCGCCTATTCGGTGGGGGTGTTGGTCAAGGAGGCAACACCGCGCGTGGCCACGTGCCCTCAGTATTGGGGCTTGGGGGCGGCGATCCTCCGAACTCAACCGGCCCGCACGACGCCGGTCGAGACTTGGGGTAGGACATACCCGCCCATTTTGGGCGGGCTCGTTCTTCGGTAGCGCTACGCGGCGCGACGACCGCCGGAGGTGTCAGGAAGTTTGTGTGCTGAGGTCGGTTAAAAATCTCAGCTGATGGCGGCGGTGAATCGCTCGCCGAACAGGATGGCGAACTGATTGACTGCTTGCCGCCAAGTGATCGGTGGCATCTTCCAATCCTTTTCGATGTTGCGCAAGGCCAGGTACAGCAGTTTGCTTGCGGCTTCGTCGCTTGGGAAGTGACCTCGGTTCTTGACGATCTTACGCAACTGCATGTGCATGCTCTCGATCGCGTTGGTCGTGTATATGATTTTGCGTACTTCCGGCGGATAGGCGAAGAATGGGATGACTTGTTCCCATTGGCGCTGCCACATCGCGGCGACCGTTGGGAATTTCTTGCCCCATTCGCTTTGCGAGAAGGCTTGCAGCGCCGCCTCAGCGGCTTCGGCGGTGGCGGCCTGATAGATCGGCTTGAGCGCCGCAGCCAACGGCTTACGGTCCTTCCAGCTCGCCAGATTCAGCGAATTGCGGATCAGGTGCACGATGCATGTCTGGATCTGGGCGGCCGGATACACCGCTTCGATCGCCTCGGGGAAACCGCGCAAGCCATCGACGACGGCGATCAGGATGTCGTGCAAGCCGCGGTTCTTCAGTTCGTTGAAGACCTTCAGCCAGAACTTGGCGCCTTCGGTTTGCTCGATCCACAAACCCAGCACTTCCTTACGGCCGTCGGCCCGAATGCCCAGCGCGAGGTACACCGCCTTGTTCTTGACCGTGCCTTCGTCGCGAATCTTCAGCCGAAGTGCGTCGAAATACACGATCGGATACATCGCTTCGAGGGGGCGTTGCTGCCACTGTTCGACTTCGGCCAGCACCTCATCGGTGACGGTCGAAATCAGGTCGGGCGACACCTGTAGGCCATATAGCTCCAGCAAATGGCCTTGGATCTCGCGCACGCTCATGCCGCGCGCGTACATGCTGATGACGTGGTCATCAAAGCCTGGCAGCCGGCGTTGATATTTGCCCACTAGCTGCGGCTCGAACGTCGCCTGCCGATCGCGCGGAATGTCCAGATTCAGTTCGCCGTTGGGCGTGAGGACCGTCTTGGGGCTCGTACCGTTGCGGTGGTTGCCGGCCTTGCCTTGCTCAGCCTCGTTCTCCAGGTGATGCGTGAGCTCCGCTGCCAGCATGCGCTCAGCCAGTCGCTTCTTCAGTTGCCCGGCCAGGCCCGATTCGCCGAGAACCGACTCGGCATCCTTGTTCTGAATCTGCGCCAGCAATTGATCGATCAGTTCGTCAGGGAACAGCTTCGGCGCCTTCGGGTTCTTGCTCTTCTTGGTCACGGTTGCTTCGGTCATAGGACGTAATTTCCGTTATCGTCTCATGACCTCGGCACACTAAAATTCTGACAGGCTCCGACCGCCAGACACTACGGCATCGAATTGCTCATCAAACAGTCGCTGGCGGTTCTGCTGATCCGTCAAAAAGTGCGCCGAATCTATCTTCGCCAATTCTCGAATCGCAATTTCCTTGAGTGCTTTGTGGCCCGCGAGATTGGCTTGCGCAACCAGAAGTTGTTGCTCGAGCTTTCTCGCATAAGCCTTCCACTCCGCTGCGCTCCGCTCAGCAGCGAACGCCCTGCCAAGCGCTACCCCGTTATCGCTCATTCCCCGGCCCCTCGGATTTGATCTTGGCCCTTCAATATATCGGGAGTTCGCCGACCGTCGCAAGAGTCGTTTGTGCGCGAGGCGTCATCGCCGCCGCCGACAATCCGGCCTGCCTTCCGATCGAGATAAACGGGCTGAATACCGCGAAACTCTAGATCGCGAACGGCTCTGGCGACGGCGGCCTTCGCCCGCTCCAGAAACTCGGGGCTCATCATGAAACGACCCAATTTGTCGGGTGGCATGGCGTTTTCTCCTTTCATTACAAGCATACGCCAGCTGCCCCGACCCTCGAAAGGGTTGATTTCGCCCCCTGCACCGCGCAGGCGCGACCAAATAACCTCAATCGTAGGGCAGCCGCGAGCCGGTGACTTGCGTAACGACGCTAAAGGCCACGTTCTGCTAAAGGCCACGTTCTAATCGGTTCAGCTTTTTGGTTCGGCTTCAGACTGTGGCCTTTTTTGCCGATAACACCTGAGTTGGCCTGGTCATTAACAAGGAGCCGAAACGATGGTGTGGCACGTGTACGAATTCGAAAAGACCGATTCCAGCTTCCTTGGCATGTTTGATCTAAACGAATGGAAGGAGCGGCTGGGCGTAGATTCGGGGCAAGCGGCCGTCGAACTGATCGACGCCGAACTGGCGGATGCGCTGGATTCCGCCCGCGAAGCGGGATGGCGGGGCGAAGTGCAGGGCGAGCCGCACATTTTCGTCCTGCCCGCCGAACAGGATTTCCAGTTCGGCTTCGCGTGGAACGGCGCTGGCACGACCGTTCTGGCACCGCGTGCGCTGCCCTGGATGACGCCGAAACACGTTGCGCCCTCCTGACTGCCTCGTGGTTGCTGCGGACAATGCGTGAGGTTCTTTGGTGTTAGCGCCGGTGTAAAACCGACGCTAAACGACGGCGCAAGGTTGAGCGAATCACTCAAGAACAAAGGGGCCGCGTGGGCCCCTTTGTCGTCAATGACATCGATCAGAACGGCGGATCGCACTCGTTGAGCGGCAGCTCGTGTTGCCGGCGATCGTCACGTAGGACCCGCTGCATGTCGGGCAGATATCGGGCGCAAATCACTTCACGCAGGTCGTCGAGTAGCTCGAACACGGCGAGCGCCTGCTCGGGCGTCCAATCATCGGGCACGACGAAGCTCAGGCCGCGCGTTCGACCGGAAGGCAACAGCGGGGCTTTCATGATGTCTGCCCTCCCTTGGCCGATTTGCCGGGACTGCGCTGGCGGGCGCGTTTGTCAGCCCGCTCGCGAGCTTCTTTCAGGCGGTACGATTCGCCTTCGATCGAGATGACCTCGGCCAGATGCACCAGGCGATCGACGAGCGAGACGACGCAGGCAGCGTTGGGGAACACTTCGTGCCATTCGGCGAACGGTCGATTCGATGTCACGATCGTGCTGTTGTTCTGGTATCTGCGGCTGATCAGTTCGAACAGCAGATCCGCATGGCGATTCGAGTACGAGAGGTATCCGACCTCGTCGATTACAAGGACGTCGGGCGCAGCATAGCGACGCAGGCGCCGGCGCAGCGTTGAATCGCTATCGAGCGCGGCCAGTTCGCCCAGCATGTTGCCGGCGGTGGTGAACAGCACCGTATGCCCATGCACGAGCGCCTGATGCGCGATGTTCTTCGCTAGCGTCGACTTGCCCACGCCGTTCGGGCCGATGAGCACGACGTTGGCGGCGTCCTTCATGAACCCGAGCGTCATCAGATCCTCGATGGCGCCGCGATCACATCGTGACGGCCAAGCCCAATCGAAGTCGCATAGGGCTTTGAATCCACCCAGATGCGCTTCCTTGATGCGCCGCTCGAGCGAGCGACGGGCTCGCTCGTCTTCTTCCCACTGCACGAGCGGGGCGACCCACGGCTGCTGCGCAACTTCCGGCCAGTGGGCCAACAGCCCGTGCAAACGTAATTCCTGTGCGCGCGTACGCAATGATTCAAGCGAGCTCATCGGAGCCTCCGGCGAGTTGGTCGTAGGTGTCGAGCCGGTGTGGTCGAACCGGCGTGTCCTTCTGGCGTACGTGCGGTGGCAGACACACGGCAAGCGGCGGCGGTAGCTGCTGCTCTTCGCGGCGGCGCTCCAGCGCCAAGCGCACGGCGTTCGGGTGCGGAACGCCGCTTTCGAGCGCATCTCCGATTGCGGCCTGCAATTGCGCAGCGCCGTATCGTTCGAGCAGACGCAGCAACGCCGCCGTGATGGTGCCCAGATTCGCATTGCGTTCAGCCGCGCGGCGCAGCAGGTCTTGGCTAGCAGGGGCGGCTTTGGCCAAGCGATCCATTCCGCGATGATGCCGGGCCTCGCGTTTGACGCCGACGAGCGTCTCGATGTGAACGGGCTCTTCGATTTGCGCGCCGCGGTCGAAACTGCGAGCGTGGCGGGCAATGATCTCGGCGCCATCGAGCACACGTACCTGCTCGAGATCGGCGCGTATCGTGAGCGTGCGCCGCACGTGCGTGTGCGGGATCGAGTAGTCGTTCAGATCGAAGCGCACGTAGGGCGTCTTGCCGACTTTGACGGCGAGCGTTTCCTCGACGGGATACGGGTTCTCGGGCAGCGCAAGCAGCGTTGGCTGTTCTTGAGTAAATGCTTGGCGCACGCTGATCATGCGATCCTCCGGGCACGGGCGATCGGCCGCCTGCGTGCGGCACCAGTGCTCGGCTTGCGCATTCAGATCGTCCAGATCGGTGAACTGCCTGGCCGCGAAGAACGCGTCGCGGACATGTCGAATCGCACGCTCAACGCGGCCCTTCTCATTGCCGCGCGCAATGGCCACCGGCCTGGGCTCGAAGCGATAGTGCGCGGCGAAGGCGAGCAGCGTCGGATGGAAACGGATGGCCTCGCCCTGGCGTTCGAGCACGGCGCTCTTCAGGTTGTCGTAGAGGATGACCCTGCCGAGCCCGCCCCAGCAGGTGAAGGCGCCGATATGGCCGCGCAGGAAGTTCTCCATGCGCGCGTCGAGGAAGAACCGAAGATACAGATCGCGCGAGTATGAGAGCACCATCACGAAGGCCATCAAGGGCCGGCGCGCTCGGCCGATCTGCAAGTGACCGAAGTGCCCCCAATCGCATTGCATCTGTTCGCCGGGCAACGTGCGCAGCCGCAGGTACGCCTCGGCAGGCGGGCGCGGCCGGTGCAGCGAGATCAGATGCCGGAAGTGCGTGGGGCCGCCCTGATAGCCGCGCTCACGCACCATACCGTAAAGGCGACTGGCGGTGAGTGTCGGATACTTCTCGAGCGTCTGGCCAATGAACGGCAGATATGGCTCGATCATCGAAGAGCGCGGCGCCGATCCATGGCGCGGCAAGCCGGCCTGCGCGAGCACCCGTTTGACGGTGTCGCGATGCACGTGCAGTTGCCGCGCGATGGTGCCGCAGCGCCACTTCTCGACGTGATAGAGCCGCAGGATATGGGCTTCGAGTTCAGCGTCAATCGTCACCTTCAGAGCCTCCCCGCAATCGGTAGATGGAATGGAAAGCTCGACGGCGCAGCGGGCCAAGGCGTACGAACGGCGAACACGCATTGCCGCATAGGTGGCAATGCGTCGCCGTCGGCACTGATGCCGTGACGCGATGATGAGCGAAGGCGGCGCGCATCGACTCCGCAGCCAGTAGAGCACTGGACGCCGTCGCGAGTGAACCGTGATGCGTCACTTTATTGATTCGTGCCCGGTAACGCCGGGCGCGCTGCGCATGGGCGAGACGTCCACGGCGAGAGTGCTGGTAACGCTGGGCCGCTTCGCGCTGGCTCGCGCGGCGAGCCGCTTGCGCACAGCCGTTGGCGCAATAGATCTGGCCGCGATCACAGCGGCGACAAATGAACACCTGTGCCCGACAGCGGGCGCAAAGGAACAGGCGGCCCGTGGGCTGCTCTTGGCAATAGCCTTCGGTCATCGGCGCTCCGATCGAAACGCCGAAGACGAACGCATAGACAGGAGCGCGCCAGCCGTGGAATACTGCGGCTGCACGCGCTCCCTGTGTTAAAGCCCCTGGCTTTGCACGTTGACTTGTGTGGCGCGACTCCGGGGTTAACTTGGCGGTTTAGCCGGGGTCGCGTCGGTGGTTTCTTCGGCGCTGTGCCTTTCTACCGCAACCGCTTCCCGCCGTCATCTCCCAACGCGCTTTGCGCGTCTGCACTCGCCCTACGGGCTCCTTACGACGCGCAAAGCGTCGTCAATGCCCAGCGCAACCTTCCCTACACATCGCGCAATAAGATCCGGCCGCTCAGTGGCTCGATTCCGGAACGCCGTCGTTTAGTGTCGGATTTGGACCGGCGTTCACATTTGGTCGCGCCGCGCTGTTCGATGACGCCACAATTCCGGAAGCAGGAAGAAAGAGGCGCATTCGCCTAGACTTCACATTCCGATCCGAGTGAACCTGTTCGGTAACAGCACGCATTTTAATAATTCCAATAGTGCATCTTAAGAATGCGAAACTCAAAGAGATGAAATATATTTTTTATGCGCTCGCGATGGCCACCATCGCCTTTGATTTTTATCTTGGTCACGGAAATCCCAATAAAGCGTTATTTGTTTTCGGATGGGGGTCGGCTATGTGGCTAGTCGCATTTTTATATATTTGCGATTTTCTGCTCGCCATCGCGGGAAAAAATTCCTCGTACATGACTAAGTTCTACAGCGAAATCAAGACAGACCTTTTCGTGTCTATAATCTCAGGAGCCACCTTATGTATATTGCTGGCGCTGGCCCCAGGCAGTTACAGCCTTTCGAACTTAGACGTCGCCTTTTTTGGAATGCCATTTTTGGTTTACAGTATTTTTACATTCTCAGCCGCATCAAAGATCAAACTCGTAGGCGTTAAAATGTCTAAGAGGCTTGTATGGACACTTTATGCGCTAGTGGCGGGCTTCTACATTTACTTCGCCTACCTTCTTTACGAAATCAGCCATAATCAATTTTCTGCGGCCCAGTCACTTTGGACGCAAGTAACGATCGTTTGCGCTGCGATTTATGCATTCTTTGGTTCGAAATTTATAAAATATGTCCTCGAAGAGCAGCACTTCGAAGTTTCTCCATTTATTCTGGATTTGCTTGCAAACCTGAAATTTAGCACCGGGCTTTACCAAGATATCGCCAATGGCGCAAATGAATGGAATAAACAGGTGAAAATAAAAAAAGCTGAACAACGAAAGGAAATTAGCCAACGCCGTAAGAAAAAGAACCGGTAGCACTTGCGAAACGATGGCCGCTGCCGTTTCTATCAAGCGGAATACGTCGGAATCGACGCAAGTTCGACGCCGTTCGCCAAGCGTCTCTGGGGCATCATTGGCACAGGGAGGCGCTTGGCGAATGGCTGGACATTATGCGCGACGACTATCCGGCCACTCGGTCGATCTGCGTGTCGCTACCCGCTTCGACTTCTGAGGTTATTTGGTCGCGCCTCCTGCGCCCCTGTTCTTATCTCGCGTCAAGAGAGCCGCGCAGACACGGCCTCGACGGTACAGATGTCGCAAAAAGGACTGCGATACACGGGAGAGCGACAGGAGCGCCCACCGGACGTGCAGGTAGCTTCGGTCAAAGCGTCCACCGCAAGCCGACTCATGATTACGTATGACGTCATTTTTATAACGATCGAAAACTGCAGTCTGACATAAGCGCTATTATGTCTCGCCATTTTTCCGCACGACTGAAGTCGTCCGCACGCGCGTGAAACATCCGCATGCAAACCGCGTGGCCCCGTTTCCGGCGAGTGATTTGCCGGGGTGTGAAATTTCCGTCAAACACTCTAGAGAGCGAACGATCGACGGCCAAGTTGTTCGGTGTGGCCGCGCTACAATACCCGGCTGCGGCAGGCATCATCGGAGACTGCAGCGACTCTCACCCCGGAGCGAGCATGCGAACAACCCGTATCGAAGTGGCAGACATCGATGCTTTGGAACACCGCGTGCGCGAGATTAGGCACGGCCTGATTACGTTTGACGGGTGCATGCTCGCCGGGAAGACGGAACTGATGCGCGAGATAGCGCGTCGCCTCGCGGTGCAAGGGCTCGACCTCGATGATTTCGTCGAGCATCAGCAGGGCGTGTTTGTCGAAGCCCTACGGCCCCAAGAACTGACAGCCGCAATCGAGCAAACGCGTGCGAAATGCGGAATCGTCCTGCTGTCCGGCATTTGCATGCTCGAAGTCTTGGAGCGGATTGGGCGCGAGTCTAACCTGACCGTGTACGTTCAAGTGAACAACCAGGATGGCACACCCAACGACATCGACCTCATTGGAGCGGAAACCGGACGACGCCCAGACTTGATCGATTTTTTTGGCGAACTCGAGGACGAATGTTTCTCGTATCACGCACGGTATCGTCCCTGCCACGGCGCTGACGTGCTGTTCATCCGGCCTATGGGACAAGAGCGGTTGACCAGCATGACGCCGGAATACTAGCGCTAACGATTGGAAGGCCCATGGCAACGGACGAAAAAAAGAAAACTGCTCGCGGCAGAGGCGACCTGCTGGAAGCCCTCTCCGAGCAAATCGAATTGTTGAAACTCGGGTGCCAGAACTTCGACTCGGGCAACGAGATTGAAGCCAAAAATATAGCAGTTCGCCTCAGAGTTCTCTTACATCAAACGAAACAATCGCATGCTTTGCTCGAGCAACTCGGGTTGAGGAATGGGTATTTCGTCAATACGGCCCACCGCTTGAGCCCGAAGAATCGTGCTTCTGATTTCGCGCTGACCTCCGTTCTCGTCGATTCGATGTCTGGAGCAAAATATGTCCCGCTCCTGGCCTCGCGAATGGGGAGTGTACGGCCATCCAAGAGAGTGTTTTCTGATTGGTGGAATATCCCCGTTATCAAGGATCAACGCGGAAATACATTCTGCCGCCGGGACTTGGTGCTTGCCGTGTCCAACCAAGATGGTGGTGCACACATCGACCCTACGATCGACGAAGCGTATCGGCGCCTGACGCGCGAGAACTCGCTGCTGTTGTTCTTCAGTACCGGCCCTGAAACTGCGTACGCGATGGGCAATCCTGTGTTGGCAAGCATCAGGCAGATCGCCTACGAGGTAGGGGAAACGCTGCGGACGAAGGCTCCAAGCGCCCCGGCTTTTGGTAGTGTCACTCAGTAGATGTCAAGTCGCAAAGGAGGCACCCATGGCGCCACCGATAATTGACCTGTCCGCCCCTGAAGCCGTCAAACGCGAACTGCTCGACGAGGATGCCGACGTGCGAGCCGAGTTCGCCGCGCATCTGGACGGCGAGCTTACAGAGCTAGCCGACGCGCTGGCGCTCTGTTTCCGGCTCATACCCGCGCTCAACGCAGCCGCAAATCAGGCTGAGACTATGCAAACCGCTCTCGTCACCGCGTTTGCGTACGGAGTGCTCGACGATATCGTCATTTCGACGAAACTGCTGTTCGCGGGAAAGTTGCCTGCGGCGGGTAACTTGATGCGACAAGCGGTCGAAGGAATCGCCATGTCAATCCTTTGCTCAGCCGATGCGCCGCTCATCATCAAGAAGAACAAAAATCAACCACCGGTCACGGCACGCTATTGGCAGAAAGTTGACGATGATGATCACCGCACGCAGGGACACAAGGCGATCGAGCAGCTTGAATGGAACGCCGGCACGCTTGGAGTAAGCGGCAGTGCTGTCGCTAACATGCGCACTGCCATGAAGCACTACAACGCATACAGCCATTGTGGAAAATTGACAATTGCAAGCCGGGTTGCACTTGAGCAGGTCGGCACAGCTTATGTTGGCGGACATTTCGACCCAGCTAAACTGGACGCATATCGCGGCGAAATGCACCAGCGGATCAGTCTGTGCCGAGTGCTGCCTCCGTTCCTAGAACGCCTGCTTGCAACAATGGAGCCGCGACCCGCTGCCCGGGTTGTACCGGCGCAGCCCTGACAACGATTCGGGCCGTAGGCAGAGCAAGTGCATGCAACCCCACCGCGATTCTTATGTGAGAAAGGTAGGCAACCAGCGCTTCGATTCCCTTAATATTTGGTGGCCTTTGATTACGTGAAACAAAATGACAACGCGCGTCCCATACCCGTCACCAGTACATCTATGGAATATGAAGCCGCATGTATTCAACGAATGGCGGGCGGCCAATGACATCCCAGTCCTTTTTGACTATCTAGCCACAATTCTGCCAGGCTTCGAAGACTGGATCGCAACGCTGCCTTTCGATCGTCACGTGATGATGCGCATCGTGCCAACCGGCGCACTCTTCAAGGGCGACAAAACGAAGTTGGTGATTGAGAGAAGCGGCGATTTCGGTGATCGCGTCTTCGAATGCTACGAAAATGCGACGGAGGATGCGGAGTCTTACTGGAAAAAACGAAACAACTCGGCGAAAGCACTTGGAGTTTTTGAACCGTATTTAAAATGGGCGAAAGATACGCTAGGTCGAAATCGATTTTTTACCTTTGATGTAGCAAATAATTCGCGCGCCGATGATTTTCGCTACGGATTATGGAGTGGCTCGAATCAAGCCGGGGGCGCAACGAGTGCAAATCTTTTTCGAGATTTTACAGTCCTCAAGCTTGGTCAAGTGAATTTGCCACAAGGAGTGTTTCTGGCTCCTCGAAACCTTGATTTCACCGACCTCGATTTTCTTTCGATCACCGGGAATTGGCATGGATCATATTGGTTAACGATTAGCTATAGCTCTTGTCGCGAAATCACGCTCAACAATGCAGAATTTGCATTTTGCACCTTTCACAAATGCGCAATGGAAAAATTCATATGCAATAATTCAAAACTTCAAGATTTTTATTTTGAGAATACGGATGTTCAGGAACTTCGTCTGTCTGAGACCTATGTGTTCCGGCTCGGATTTAACGAGTCGCGCATAACTCCATTTATCGACAACTGTGAGCTTAGAGAGGTGTCGTTTGAGCCTGCAAAGAACGCGAGACCGAGCGAGATCGCTACTACGTTTCGTCTACTGAGGACTGCTTTTCAGAGCTGCGGCATGCGTCGAGAAGCTGCTGCAAGCTATTACAAAGAACGGGTATTCGAACGGAAGGCATTATTTCGTCCGTACCTTGATGACTCAAATAGGAAGAATTTCCCGGCGATGGGGTATGGGAGCCTCCGGGATCTTTTTCGCACGTGGTATTCAGGCAGAATTCCCTCCAGCGAAGTATGGCCGGGGTTACGCATGACTATTATTCCACGAGTGAAAATATGGCTGATACCCAAATACGCGCTCCGATCCCTTATTTTAAGAGCTCGCTGGCTGGCATCATTAATTGAGTCTTTGATGTGGGGCTACGGTGAACGTCCCGCCAGAATATTTCTCTTTGCACTTTTAATGATCGGCACCTATGCGCGGATTTATCACGGCGTTGACTGGAATGACAAAGCGCCTCCGGGATGGATTGACAGCGTATATTTTTCCGTCGTGACATTCACCACATTGGGCTATGGAGACATTTTACCAAACACGACGATGTTGAAAATGTTGTGTGGAACTGAGGCTATCCTAGGTGCTTTTACAATGGGACTGGTCGTTGCTGGCTTTTCTAACCGAAGCAAGTACTAGACATTAGTCGAGCGGCTTCTCGATGTCTCGTACTTGTGATTGTGGACAGTCTACCTATGAGCACCCACTGTCCCTTTATGGCCCAACTTCGGAAAAGTCCGCCGCCAGTTGGGTGCCTGCCCGCGGTCATCGGTCATGCCATCATCTCGGGAGATAGAGCAGCCGAGACCCGCTGCTCGGAAGTTTTCGCGTCCCGCGCCGTACTATCTCGGCTAACCCGTCGGCGTTCTAAACACTGACCTTTTGCGTTGAAATCCGTCAGGAAATTTGATGAAGTTATTTTTCGGGCTGTTCAGGGGTTATTTGGTCGCGCCCTCGCCACAATGCTTTGTACAACTCGGGCGTACAACCGCTTTCACAGGCTACCGGGACTACTGAGCGTCAGCAGCGATGCGCCGTGCGAGCGCCGCAACTTCGCTGGCAGAACGTCGCTTTTACCGCAACGTTTTGGCTAGCTAGGCTCCGGCCTTCACCAGCAACGCGTTGACCGTTTTGAACAATCGCTCGGCATGCTGCAACAACGTCGATGTGCCCTCGTCGCTCATGTCTAGAAAGTCCGGGTTACGGATGAGCCAAGCCGATGGCGTGAAGTGATCAAACTCCGCGATTTCGACGGGGAGAACACGGAAGGCCGCCTCCGCCTGCTTGACCACACGCTGAGTCTGGGGCGCGGCTTCATGCAATCTGTTAACCGTCATCACGTTCTCCCCGATCAATCCATAGGCCGCGTTCAAAAGCTCGGCATATTTCGCCGGCGGGAAAAGGTCTTCCACGTCGCTTTCGTCGAGCCCAGTGAAATCCCCGATGGTCAGCACATGACCCGCTTCAAGGACCTGGCTCTTTCGCAAGCGTTCGATTTTGGCTTTGTCGCCATTTGCGACATCGCACAGCGCGGCAATGTTCAACCGATTAGCCCCGAACAACGATGCAAACGGCGCGATTTTGTCGATACCGCCGGATGGACACATTGTCCATCGCGCATCGAGACCGACGCGCTTACGTTGTTGCAGCGCTGCCGATAGAGCTTGCAGGTAGAGAATGTCCGAGGGGCCCTCGACGAGCAACGTATTCTTGCCAACGAAGAGGCTCTGGGTCATGTCATACCCCAATGCTCCTTGCAACGGAAACAGCGTGTCCTTGTCCACCGACAGCACATCATCGCGCACCTTGGTTCCCTCGACGACAGGGCGGTTTCGTTCGTCGCGCTTGACAACATCCTCGACGATCAACACGTCGGATAGGCGATCGCTCGGCACCATGAACGGCGAATGCGTCGAGTAGATAACCTGGTGCGTGGGCAGGAGCCGCTTCTCAATGTAGCGCAGTAGATCGGACTGGGCCTTCCCGTGCAACGTCAGCCCAGGCTCGTCGAGAAGAATAATCGCATCACCCGCGACTTTGCGGAGCTGCTTGAACTGGGCCAGAAACGAAAAGAACCATATGAATCCAGCGCTGCGCTCGGAAAGCGGCACGGTCACACGATGATTGCTGTTGTGAATCCGGGCCGTTACAACGGTGCCGCTGTTGAACGGCGGTGGATCAGCCGCTCGCCCTTCCGCAATGTCGATCGCGACCTGAAGAGCGTCGTTTTGCGTCCAAAACTCGAAGATCTCGTCGGTGATTTCATTCGAGGCCCCTTCACATTTCGCCTTCAGCTCTTCCAGCCTTGTCGAGGCTTGCAACTCCTCGACCGAGGTCCCGGCGTATTCCAGGAAATCGAGGAAGATGCGATCCGACGACGTGAGCGTGTTGTTGGCCCGCGCTTGATTGAGGGCGTTGATCGACACCTCACCCGACATGCGTTCGAAATGCGATGTAAGGAAGAACCTGGGCATTCGAGGCATGAGGACATCCAAGATCGCCAATTGGAAATCGTCGCCCCGACATTCCTTCAGATCGGCATACAGCGCGTCGAGCCCAGCCGATCGCTGGGCCACGGCTTCGATCGCGGCGATCGCCTGTGCGGCATTTGCGCAGTCTTTAAGGACGTTCCGCTCTGTATCGTCCGTTGTATGCCTTCTAACCAAGAACGCCAAGCACTCGGCGGCGTTCACACTGAGGTTCCAACTCTGGGTTTCGTAACCAATGCCGCGCTCAACGCGCACTTCCCGGGACATCAATGCGTTTTCGCCAAACAGTTCGGCGACCGCATCAACATCGGCATCGTCGAGATCCCACAGTGTGTCAACCACCTTGGACTTGGCGCCTTTGCTCCGTTCTTCAAACTTATTTACGAACCTACGAGGATAGTCTCGGGTCTTATCGTAAGTGAATGTGGTGTAGGGATTCAGCCCGTAGAGTGCCGACAAGAGCGCCGTTTTACCGGCTTCGTTCTTTCCGACAAGGCAGGTGAGGTCGCCGATTTTAAACTCGCCGCTGTCCTCCACCGACCGGAAATTCGTCACTCTCGCTGACTTCAATCGCATCGAAGACCCCGTGTTGTTTTACCGTAGGAGCGGCCATGGTTCTGGCCCGGTACGGAAACATAGCATAAGACCGACACGCATTCCCTCATAGCGGAGCGGCGCCGGAATTGCCGCTCGACCACCGAATCAATTTGGTCTGACCGTCTCCAAGTGCGGTGCCCCGCATCAGCCTCGATCTGGACATCCGTGGAAACGTACACGATAGATGCACAGGCCACTCAGCTGGCGACACCTTCTTCGTTTTTCTACGATCATCGAATGCGTCGTAAACGACGCAAGTTCGACGCGTTTCGCCAACCCATCGCGCCTCTGAGTGCTTTGGCGGACATGAAACAACGCAGAAACGACGCATCCAGTACCCCGGCATAGGGGATTCAATCCGCTTTGTGTTCGCGCCGCTTCGCGCTCGCCATTTTGAACCGGACGAGGCGATCAACTTTCGGCGAATGCTTGATAGGACGCGTGGTGCTAACAAAAGGTACCTTGACCCGTCCGCCACGGCCTCTCCGGCCGTGGACCGCGTGCCCATATGCGCCTATGGAGTAATCGCTGAGGTGGCCCATGACCTTGGCTGCCTCCTCCAGAGTTATTTCCCGGTCGGAGGCGGCAGCCTTCAAATCGGACGCTACTTGATGGCGGAAACAATACGGACTGATCCGTGTCCGCAACTTTGGGAATGCGCTTCTGCCGAGGGCCACTACGCTGTTGTACAGGTAATCTTTCTTGTGCGCGATCGTGTAGTTGCCCATCCTGTTCGCAGCGTTCCGTTCTGCCAAGGCGTGCAGAAAGCGTAATGCAGGGTTGGCGTTAGCGTCTATGCGAAACCCGATGTGTCGCGTCGGTTGGCCGCGCTCCCGGCCACCCGCGTCCACACATTTCGCGCCCATGATCTTGACTACAAGTTGGTCGCGTCCCGCGACAAGCTCGATGCCCTGTTCGAGTTCGGCTGGGCGGCATCCTGTGATCCAGAGCATGGCAAGCGCGGGCATCAGCTGCGGCCGTGATTGCTGCCACTCTGGTGTCGATGCCGCCTCCCATAGGGATTCCCGCCAGTCTGGCGGAAGCAGCCTGAGTGCGGATTTCTTCGCTTTTCCCATCGTTCACGCCCCTATCGGATTTCTGCCCACGTTTGATTTCGGTCTTGGCCGGGTCCGGTGGAGTGAGATTTCGGCCCAGCAGAAATCGGCCTAACACCACCCCCGAGTCGCTACGCGCCTCGACCCCTGAGGGGTTGGGGCTCATGCTGTTTCAGCCACAACTCGCCATGTCTTCGCATGTCGTTGTTATGGCTGAAACAGCACGAGCCCCCTCTTGTCCGACATCGGCGTCGGACAAGAGACCGACATGATTTCTGTCGCGTGGAAATCTCCCATCATCGGCGTCTGCATTGACATGGATTCAGCAATCGAAGGAGACCGCCCACGAACCGCCCCTGTGCCAAGCGTGATCGTTGGTCCCGCGCCCGCCCGTGCACAAGTCCGCTGTCCACCGCTTCACGCCGTGGACAGCCGACGGCTCGTTGGCCGTCGGTGCCGGACTTGCCCACCGGCTCCCCGCGAACTTTGCCTTCGGCCTGACGCGCGCCTTCGGCGCTTGCCCAGGACGAAGAGATACGTGAGTGACTTCCGTAACGCACTCCAAGCATCACTTCCGCGTATGGCCCGTGAGCGCATCCTTGATCGACTTCATATTCGGTCCATACACCGCTGGATTCGCCGACCAAGGTCGGTTGCTCTCATTGCTTGAACTCTCGGCCGTGCTGGTGCGTTGGCGTCTAGCCGCAATCGCCAGCCCTAAGTCCGGCGAGAACTGGCCGATTCGGTGCTGTTGCACTACCGCCTTGACCCAGCCCCGGACACTTTTGATCGGTTGCCGCTTCCCTGTTGAAGCCGCCTCCAGTGCACCGGCAAGCTCATCGACAATTTCTTGCGCGACATCAGCAGGAACACTCGCGAGTAAGGTGTTCAGCAGATCCTGGTGAGGCCGAACCGCCCGCTCTAAGATCAAGCTCATGCATCCGACGACGTCCTTACCACCACTACCACCGACTTCGGAGGTGTCTTCTGCGACTACGTGTACTGAAGGCGTTCGCGTGGCGGTGGTTGTGCTGCTAGTCTTTGCAGTAGTCTCTGTCATAGACGGCAACGGTCCTTCCTCCTTGCCGGCATCGGTGCTGCCAGCTTGATGGCCGAATTCCTGCCGGCCAGTTGGTGGAAATCCTGCCAACTGGCGGGTCGCAAGGAGAAAGTCCACCAATCGGTCCATGTCGACCCTGTAGTACAGCTTCGCAGGTACGCCTCGCAGCGTCTCTTGGAGAAGGCCGAGCGCCTTCAGGCGTCGCCGAGCAGACTCCTGCCTTGTGCGGGAGAGACCCGTCTCCCACTCCCAACTTTGCCTACTGGCATCAACAGGAGGCTTTATGCGTCCAGCCTCATCTCTGTCCGCATCGCGGAGCTTATAGAACCAGTCACCATCCCCAATCAGCGCCTGCCAATAGCACGCTTGGCATAGAAATACTGCGGCCTCCACATCGCCTAAGGCACGAGCAAGCGCCGGCGAGAAAGGAATGACCTCTCGATTCCCCAATAGCTGGGTGACGAGGTGAGTAAGCCGGCGTTCAACCATTTGCCGTGCTCATTGATCCCGCCGCGAACCGGCTGCACGTCGTGGCCGGCCACGACGTGCTACGCCGTCACTGTCGTGCGGCGCGGCAATTGGTAGCCCTTCGATCCAATCCTTCACATCGCCTACGCGCCAACGAACGTATCGATGTTGTCTGAACACTGGCGTCGGTAAGCCTGCCGACTCGCGGCAAAGCATGTGGTAGACCGCATTCGCCGACTTTCCAATGAGTTCGCCCAGTTCTGCGGGCGTCAGCAGCGCGGATCTATCCATTCCTGCAAAAGTCACTCGAAAATCGCTTCCCAGAAGTGCCATGGCCTGTTTCCCCTTTGCTTGCCTGCCGTTGCTTTTGTTAGGATGTATTTCACACGCGCTATCAACAAAAGGGCATTCGGGGAGGTTCCGTTGGGTCTGCACGTAGACGGCAAGGCTGGCCAGTTGCGCATGAAACGAATAACGGTCGCACTGCTGACGTTGATCGAGCAGCGGTCGGGCTTGACGCCAGCGCAACTAGAAGCGAAGTTCGGCCTTGGCCTCCAAGGCGAACATGATCAGGAAACAGGCCAAGAGTGGAAGCGTTATAGCCATCCGCCGTCGGCGAACGGCAAGACGAATCAAGCACTATCGCTAAGCAGGGTACTAGCGATCGGGAGGCTGGCATTGGACCTCGAATACCTTACTAAGGCAGATCTGTGGGCGTTGGTGGGTCTCCACGAATTGGAGCCCGCGGAGATGGTCCAAGCGCGCCTCGCAAACGAGCGAGCGGCCTTTCGAATCTTTCAAAAAGGAAAGACACTGCTCGCGGAAGGCAAAATGCCGGTGCCGCCGGGCGGCGCAAAAGGAGGGAAGCCGAGGGTACCCAGGTCCAGTACCGAGGCGCTCGATAGCTACAGAATTTGGATAAATACCCTGCGATCCCTCGGCGGAGAGGTATTCGAAGATCGAGGTGGCTCGGACGTATCCGAGCGGGACATGTGGCTGGCCGACGAAACAGGAGCGTATTACGAGCGGCGTGCCCTAACACACGACGAGTACCAACTCCTTGATGACTGGGAGCGTCCGTTCGATCCGACGTGCCCCAATGCATTTGCCATAGATCGTCTGCGCATTCGGTTCGCGTTCGGCTGGGTTGATCAACCGTGGGCACCGGAGCACCGACCGCTGGGCGAGAATCGTCGCGAATTGCTACCGCCGCTGCCAACTGCCGACGAGGAAATCGACCTGTTTTTTCGACGACTGGAGTTTCAGCTCGCGCGGTCGACACGCGCGACTAATGACAGCGCGCGAACGCCAATGCTTAGCGTCGGAAGCGGTGCAAAAGCGGTGCAACGTGTTCGGAAGACCACGGAAAACAAAGGCAGGCGTGGGAAGCTAAAGTTGCTGTAAACTCAACGGTGTGCGGGAATCCGTACACAGGTACTTGGGCTGATTTTCGTTTCACACGGCAGGGGTCACAGGTTCAATCCCTGTACCACCCACCAGAATCGGAAGGGCCGGCAAATGCCGGCCCTTCTTATTTTCTGGCGTTGCGGTGTCAAACAATCGCTCGCGCTAACGACTATGCATGCGCGGCTTTGGGCGGCGTCTGGACAGTGTTGGCCACTCGGTTAGCCGTCGGCGGCTGCGCAGGGCGTGCCATTTGAGGAAGCGCCATAGGTGGCAGAGTCAGCGCACTCGATGTCACAACCGGTCCCGGTTTTTTCTTATCGCTACACCCGCAATCACAGCCGGCGTTAGCTCCTGCACCTGGGCAGCAGGCATCCATCGCCTTGTTGAGCGCGCAAGCCAGCAAATTGATCGTGCAGAGAATCGAGGAAAACTCGTCGCAAACGCTGCTGCATGAGCCGGTACCGCCTGTTTGGGTACTCGTGGCAGGGGCGAGCGCGCAGGTTATCGTTTGCAACATCTTCGTGATGCCGTCCTGCACTCCATTCGAATTGGCCGAACTGAGATCGGTAAAGGTGCCGCCGTTTTGCGTCGCAAGCGCCGTATATTCGCTTGCCACGCCCGGGGCCAGCGTCATACCAGTGGGCGGCGCGGTCAAGCACGTATAGATAAGCACGGGCTGATCCGGGTCGGTCCCAGCCGCTGTTTTCACCGCATCGGCGAGGCTCGTTCCTACCGTTGCGCCGCCGCCATTCGGCCACTCGTTGGCAAACAGGAGAATCGCCCTGCTTGCGCCCTTGCGCCAATCGAAGAGCGCGCAGGCGTCCAGGATCGCGTTCTCCATGTCGTAGTTGTTGTCAGGCGGCGGCGTTCCGGGATCATGTTCCTTCAGTTGCACCGCCGGAATTCCGAGCCCATTCGGAGCAGGATCCGTCAGATATTTCTTGAGCGTCGGCGTCGGGAGCTTCGTGGGGAAGGCGTCGGTACCTACACAGAAGATGGCCGTCCTGACGTCCAATGGGCAAGTTTGAACGCCGTTGGAAATCGCATTCGCCGTAACGTCGCCAAGTGCGTCGGCGACCGGCGCCATCGAGACATCACCGGCAACGAGCACGACGATATCGGCCAGCGGGCTGCCAGGGTAAGCCTGAGTCACGCTGCTCATAACTCCTCCTATATACATGAAAGCGGTGGGAAAACTAGTTTTCGAGCGATTTCTAGAATTGCCTGTTCGGACATGCAAAACTTAATTCAGTGCGACTTCCAAGCCATGGCAAGTGCACCAATCATTCTTTGGATAACATCGGAAATCCCAATTTCGAGCGACGACGGCACAGTCAGGTCCGTGTAGGTGCCGCCGCTCAACGCCAAGTTCCGATATTCTGTCGCCACATCTTTACTCAAGGTCTTATTAGTGGGAGGCGTCGTTAACCCCGTGAAAACAAGCACCGGATTCTTATCGTTATACCGTGCCGCTGTTTTGACGTCGGCAAGAATGCTGGTTCCTGTCCCTTGGCCGCCGCCATTCGGCCACTCGTTGGCCAATAAGAGAATCGCCTGCTTTGTGCCATTGCGCCAGTTGAAGAGCGCGCATGCGTCTATGATTGCGTTCTCCATGTCGTAATTGTAGTCAGGCGGCGGGGTGCTCTTTCACCTGCCCCGCCGGCGCCCCAACCCCCATCGGCGGCGGATTAACCAGGTAACTTTTGAGTGTCGGACTCGGGAGTTTCCCCGGAAAAACGTCGGTACCCACGCTGAAGATGGACATGCTGACGTCCAACGGGAAAGCTTGAACGCCTTTCGAAATCGCATCCACCGCAACGTCGCCAAGTGCATCGGCGATGGGTGCCATCGAGACATCGCCGGCCACTAGCACAATAATATCGCCCAGTGGGCTCCCGGGGTGAGGATGAGTCAGTGCGCTCATGATCCCTCCGACAAAGATGATAAAAGTTAACTTCGAACAGTCTCGCTGAAAACGAAAATTCAATGTTCAGCTATATGACTATCCTTCGACAGACCATTACGGCGGTTACTGTGCAACAACAGCTGGATCGTTTCGGTAATACCCACGAACCTTGCCCATGTGATCGACGATTGCCAGATAAAAGAAATACGCCACATAGCCAGCCCTGAGCACGGTAGACTCCCAAAAGGGATCAACTACTTCTTGCGCGATCAGCTGGTCAGGGTTCGATTTATCCGGCAGAAACGATTTTGTCCGGATCTCGCGGCACTCTGGCTGGGTAATGACATCCACCCCGTTATAAAGAGTGAAATCCGTCAAAAACGCTTTATAGCCCATTCCCATCGAAAGAGATTCCATGCGCCATCGAATACTGGTGGCGGAAAGATCATCCTCTTCGCTCACCTTCAAATAGAGATATGGTGATTTGTTGTAGTCCGCACCATTCCATACCAAATCATTCCCATTACGAATAACCATATAAATATGTTCGTACTCCATCATCGGCGGGTTGGTCGGCGCATTATTCTCGCCGTATTGCGCAAGCACCGATTCACAATCAACTGCAATAAGGACATCGACGATATTTGGCATCATGACCCCGACGTGTTCTGCGCAGCCATCAGGCACCGCAATTCGCCCAAAGCATCCGCGTAGAGAAACTGGTTACACAAGAAAAGCCGGTCAGCTAATGGCAATCGCGGATTTCAGGTGATAGAATCCCTGCAACGCCCCGTGATAATCGATCACCTTCACGGCCAGGTCGTAATTGACGCTACCGGGAGTTTTGACTTCCGACGCCCAAACAACCTCCTGGCGCGCCTCGATCTGCGGTTGCACCGCAGCGCCGACCAACTTGACCACCGGCACCGATGGTTCGATCCAAAGCGCCTTCGGTGCGTTGACCAAGCAGCCGGAACGATCATCCACGGAAACCCCGGTAACCACACAATGGTACTTGGCGTTGAACGTCAGGGAAGTCGCTCGCCACAAGACCCATTTCGTTGCGGTTGCCGATGCAACACTCCCTGGCGGCAATGGGTCCAAGTATCCTGTTACGTTTCCCGTAAAAACGCCAATGCAATCATTTCCCAATTCCGCACCCGCATCCACTGCGTTGTTGGTTCCGTGCTTTTGCAAAACGTCATCGACACTGATCACCGCCAGGACATTCTTTACGATGTTGCTCACCATGCTCTTCTCCCGAACGATAAATTCGTCAATCCTGCGGATCGGAAATGTTGATCGACGATTTCACTAGAACGTAGTGGAATTCCGATTGGATGAGCGGCAATGTCATGTCAGCAACAAGGATCTTCATGGCATAATTCACCACGCCTGCAGCCTCCATTTCGGTTTCCCAGAAAATATCGGGGGCAGTGGTCGTGTTGAAGGTATCGGGCTTCAGATCAGTCGGCACGCGGTATAGCTCGGTATAGGTGACCGCCCGGAGCGCCGGGGCCTCGACGTCGTCGCTGGCGGACGAGTCGATATTTATATCGACGATTACGCATTGATATTTTCCTATTTGCAAGCATTGCTCTCGGAAACGGACGAAAGTCGAGGAATCCTCACCTTCGGCGGCAACGTTGAGAACGAGCGCACTAGTTGCCTGCCCGCTTTTTACATATTTCGGCTCCGCCAACATGTAAATCCCTTCGTCGACGACTACCGGGCTCTTTTCTGTGCTGCTGGCGAGCTTGTCAGCAAACATACTGACATCGACCACCACCAGCATATTGACGATAACGTCGTCCGAATTGTCTTGGCTCATATGGACCTCGAAAATTTGTTGGTCATCCTTGAATCACGAAGGTCGGGTCGATCTGGGTATGCATCCTTACATTGCCTTGCTCATCGACGATCATGAAAATGACGTTGTATCCGATATTTCCGTCCGTGACGGCCCTCGTTTCCCAGCATCGATCGATTCCCTTTTGCACTATAGGCTTGGTAGCATCGGCGGGATCCGTCGTGACAAATGTCGTGGAGTAGTGCCTAAGCACCGGCGTCTCCACTCGCCCCGCCCCGGAATTCGGAAAAAACTTGAATCCGGTAATCGGACAGGCGAATTTGTGTCCTAAATCGATCCCTTCGGATCTCCAACGAACAATATCGACCCCCTGCTCCGACTCGGTCCCCGTCGAAACGTACAACTGCCAATTTCCGTTATATGCATAGGCGTTGGCAGCTTTCGTGATAAAGAACACAAAAGATCCGTCGACCGTTATCGGCTGTTGTGCCGAGCCGGGCCCATCAGTCGGGGCCGACGTGGATCCGGCTTGCCCATATTTATTTAAAATCCCTTCGGCATCCGCGATCATCAGAATATCGATTTGCGGCATCATTACCTCGCTCAGTCGGGGGGGTTACGCGGCAACAGATAATTCCCGTTATGGCCGCTGTCGTCTCGCACAGTTGTGACATTACCCGCCGCTCGCTCGATTCGACTTAGCAACATTGTTAGGTCTGAAAATCTTTTGCCTCCTGCGGTAAATCGATGGCCGAAAAGGTCGCGCGGAACCAGCTCCCGCGGCTCCGCGCCCCCTTGACAACATATCTAACGATATATATCTTAAGATACATCTTCACCGAGAGGAGCACCGCATGCGCCACGCTCACCACTTCCGCGGCGGTTCGCACGCCCACCCGGGCCTGGACCCGCGCTTCGAAAACTACGAGTTCGATGAATTGCGCACCACCTTGCACCGCGCGTACGATCAGGGCCGTTTCCCGGGTTCCGCATCGTTCTTCCACGGCCTGTGGCATGCAATCGGCCGCCACCGTCATCGCCATGGCGGCGGCCCGTCCTGGGGCGGTCGAGGAGACCGTGGCTTTGGCGACGACGACGGGTTGACCCGCGGCCGCAAGTTCACCGGCGACGACTTGCAGCTGATGCTGCTCGCGCTCATCGCGGAGACGCCGCGCCACGGCTATGAACTGATCAAGGCGTTGGAAGCGCGTTCGAACGGCTTTTATGCGCCGAGTCCAGGCATGGTCTACCCTGCGCTCACCTATCTCGAGGAGCTGGGTTATGTGACCGTGCAGCAGGAAGGCAACCGCAAGCGCTATGAAATCGCCGAAGCGGGCCGAGCCCACCTCGAAGCACACCGCAACGAGGTCGACATGATGCTCGCCAAGCTCAGTTTCATCGCGAGCAAGATGGAATCGATGCGGCGCGCGTACGCGGCCGACGACGATAACGTCGGCTTCGGCGCAGAAGGCGGCCGCTGGCATCCGAAACTAATCGAGGCACGCTACGCACTGAAGCTGGCGATCGTGCGGCATGCCGATGCAAGCGAAGCCGAGCAACGTCGTATCGCAGAAATATTGCTGCGTGCCGCGGCCGAGATAGAGGGCGGCACCTCCAGCCAGGGCAGCGAACCCACACCCGCTTGAGCGGCAATGGCGGCGAGGCGCAGGCGCGATGCGCGCGCGCCGCCGCCCGTTCACCGGTCTGCAGTGCCTGACGCAAGACAGCACAAACAAGATAAAGGACGCCAACGCATGTACGCACTGTCCCCCACCCGCGAGCGCCGGCTGATCTGGCTGCTCGCGCTCGTGCAATTCACGATCATCATGGACTTCATGGTCATGATGCCGCTCGGCCCGCAGATCATGTCCGCGTTCCACATCACGCCCGCGGCCTTCGCGGCAGCCGTATCGGCTTACTCGTGGTGCTCGGGACTGTCGGGGCTCTTCGCCGCGACTTATATCGATCGATTCGACAGACGCCGGCTGCTGCTCGTCGCCTATGTGCTCTTTGCGCTCTCGAATCTGATCTGCGCGTTGACGACGAGCTACACGCTGCTGCTCGCGAGCCGCGCATTCGCGGGCATCACGGGCGGTGTACTGGGTGCGGGGGTCATGGCCATCGTCGCCGATGTCGTCCCGGTCGCAAGGCGCGGCGCCGCCACGGGCGTCATCATGACCTCGTTCTCGCTGGCCGCCATCGCGGGCGTGCCCGCGGGCGTGCTGCTCGGCGCACGTTTCGGCTGGGCCGCACCGTTCTGGCTGCTCGCGGCATTGAGCGCTTCGATCGGTTGCGTGGCGGCGCTCACCGTGCCTTCGCTGGTGGAGCATCTGCGCGCGGGGGCGCCGGCCATAGCCGATGCGCTGCCTGCGCTGTGGCGCATGCTCTCGCGTGTGCGCCATCTCAAGGCGTTTGCGCTCACGTTCACGATGATGCTCGCGCACATGCTCGTCATCCCGTTCATTTCGCCAGTGCTCGTGGCGAATCATGGCGTGGCGCCCGGCCGCATCTCATGGCTCTACATGGCAGGCGGAGCGGCAACGTTCTTCACCTCGCGCGCGGTCGGCCGGCTGTCGGACCGCCTCGGCCATCGGCGCGTGTTTCGCATCTTCGGGTCGTTAGCGCTTTTGGCGGTCCTCGGCATGACGCACTTGCCCGCGTTATCGTTCGCCGTCATGGTGCCGTTCTTCGCGCTGTTCATGGTCATCAGTTCAGGGCGCATGGTGCCGCTGCAAGCCATCCTGACCACGGTGCCGGAGGCGGCCGAGCGCGGTGCTTTCCTGAGCGCCAACGGCGCGGTGCAGGCGCTCGGCACGGGTTTTGGCGCATGGATCGGCGGCATGTTGCTGTCGACCGATGCGGCCGGACATGTGCTCGGCTATGGCACGAACGGCTGGCTTTCCGTCTCGCTCGCCGCACTGGCGCTCGTGTGGATCGGCCGCGTCACGAGCGCGCCCGCGGCCCGCGAGCCGCTGCGCGTCGTGACGGGCAGGGACGACATTGCGCCCGACGCCCGGCCAACGCTCGCATCAGAGGGCTGACCAAAGCATGGGCGCCTAGGCAACATGCGCGGGCTTCGACTCGCGCTCGCCCGTACGCGCAAGCACCGGCGCGAGCGCCGCCCCCGTATGGCTCTCGCGCACGCGCGAGAGCGATTCCGGATCGGTCGCGGCCACGACAGTGCCGCCACCCGCACCGCCCTCCGGACCCAGATCGACGATCCAGTCGGCCTCCGCGATCACGTCGAGATCGTGTTCGATGACAACGACGCTATGCCCCGCATCGACAAGCCGATGCAGCACGCGAATGAGCCGCGCGACATCGGCCATGTGCAAACCGACCGTCGGCTCGTCGAGCACGTAAAGCGTATGCGGCGCCTTCTGTCCGCGCCGCGTCACGTCATCGCGCACCTTGGCGAGCTCGGTCACGAGCTTGATGCGCTGCGCCTCGCCCCCGGATAACGTCGGCGAGGGCTGACCCAGCGTCAAATAGCCGAGTCCGACATCCTTCATCAGTTGCAGCGGGTGCGCGATGCTCGGCATGGCCGAAAAGAACTCGACCGCCTCATCGATCTCCATCGTCAGCACTTCGCCGATATTGCGTCCGCGCCACGTCACGGCAAGCGTTTCGGGGTTGAAGCGCTGTCCATGGCAAACATCGCAGGGTACTTTGACGTCGGGCAAAAAGCTCATGCCGATCGTTCGCACGCCCTGCCCTTCGCAAGCGGGACAGCGCCCGTCGCCGGTATTGAACGAAAAACGCGAAGCCGCATAGCCACGCGCGCGCGCCTCCAGCGTATCGGCGAAGAGCTTGCGAATCGTGTCCCATACGCCGATGTACGTTGCGGGGCACGAGCGCGGCGTTTTTCCGATCGGTGTCTGATCGACTTCGAGCACGCGGTCGATGGCTTCAAAGCCCGTCACCGCGCGACAACCCTGCCAGCGATGTTCGACTTCGATCCGTGCGGGCGCGTCCGTTGCACTCGCAGCGCGCCCCCATCGGCGGGGGGCGGCGCTCGGCGCGGCACGTCGCGCGCGGCGTACCGCGGGCGATGACAGCACCGAGCGACCGACCGCGTCGAGCAGATTCGTCATCAATACATCGCGCGCCAGTGTCGATTTGCCCGAGCCGGACACGCCCGTGACGGCCACGAGGCGCGCAAGCGGAATGTCGACCGTGATATCGCGCAGGTTGTGAAGGTGCGCGCCGTGAACGGTCAGCCAACGTTCGGGGGAACTGGGTGACGAGAGATCGGCCGTCGTCGCCTTCGTGCCCGTGCCCGTGCCCGTGCCCGTTTTCGTTTTGCCGTTGCCCGCACGACGTAACGGATGCACCGGGCGGCGCGGTTGCAGCGGATGAACGATCGGATGCGCGAGGAACTGCCCCGTCAGCGATTCCGGGTGCGTGGCGAGATCGCTCACCCCGCCTTCGGCCACGAGCCGGCCGCCGCGCTTGCCGGCGCCGGGACCGATGTCGATGATGTGATCGGCTCGCCGAATGGTGTCTTCGTCGTGCTCGACGACGACGAGCGTGTTGCCCTTGTCGCCCAACTGACGCAAGGCATCGAGCAATATCCGGTTGTCGCGCGGATGCAGCCCGATCGTCGGTTCGTCGAGCACGTAGCACACGCCCTGCAGATTGCTGCCGAGTTGCGCGGCAAGACGAATGCGCTGCGCCTCGCCGCCCGACAAGCTCGGTGCCGCACGATCGAGGCTCAGATAGCCGAGCCCCACTTCTTCGAGAAACTGCAGGCGGCTCGCGATCTCGCTGACGACGTCGCGCGCGATCTGCGCATCGCGCCCTGCGAGCTCGAGCGAATCGATCCAGCGACGCGTCTCGGTGACGGTCCACCGGCCGATGTCGACGATCGAATGCGAATCGAACGTCACGGCCCGCGCGACCGCGTTCAGACGTGTGCCACCGCAATCGGGGCAAGGCGTATCGCCGACGTCCTCGGGTTCGAGCTCTTCGCTCGGCAAGCTCTGCTCGCGGCCGCGGCCATCGTCGGCAAATGCGGTATCGTCGAACGCGGCACGCTGCTCGCGTGTCAGCGCAAGTCCGGTTCCGACGCAGGTTTCACACCAGCCATGCTTGCTGTTGTACGAAAACATGCGCGGATCGAGTTCGGGATAGCTCGTTGCACAGACAGGACAGGCCCGCTTGACCGACAGCACCTCGAGTTCGCCGAGATGCGCATGCTCGCCTCCCTGGGACAGCATATCGGCAAGCCCGTCGAGCGGTGCCAGCAGATGCATGACGCCTTTACCAAGCTCCAGCGCCTGATCGAGCGCACGGCGCAGCTCGCTCTCGCGGTCGGCGGAAATCACGAGGTCCGCCACCGGCAGCTCGATCGTATGTTCGCGAAACCGTTCGAGCCTCGGCCACGGGTCGACAGCAACGAACTGGCCGTCCACACGCAGATGCGTATGGCCGCGCGCCTTCGCCCACTTGGCGAGATCGGTATAAACGCCCTTGCGATTCACCACCAACGGTGCCAGCAAGCCGACATGCTGGCCGGCATAATCGCGCAGCAGTTGCGCGGCGATCGATTCGACGCTTTGTGGCGTGACGGCGGCACCGTCGTGGACGCAATGCTGCACGCCGAGCTTGACGTACAACAGGCGCAAGAAATGCCAGACTTCGGAGGTCGTTGCCACCGTGCTCTTGCGGCCCCCGCGAGACAGGCGCTGCTCGATCGCAACCGTTGGCGGGATGCCATACACCGCATCCACCTCGGGCCGGCCGGCGGGCTGAACGATCGAGCGCGCATAGGCGTTCAGCGACTCCAGATAGCGGCGCTGCCCCTCGTGAAAAAGGATGTCGAAGGCCAGCGTCGATTTGCCCGAGCCGGACACGCCCGTCACCACACTGAACTTTCCGTGCGGAATGTCGACGTCGAGGGATTTGAGGTTGTGCTCGCGCGCGTTGACGATGCGAATGGCGTCTTCGCCCGCGATGGGTTGCCTCGCCCGCGCCGCTGTCAATGCGGCCTGAAGCGGCACGCCGGCTTCGACATCGGCCGATGTGTGCGCCATCTCGCTCAGCGCCTCATCGTATTGGAGCAGCGCTTGCCCCGTATGCGACGCTGCGCATGCCTTCACGTCGTCCACGGTGCCCGCCACGACGATCTGCCCGCCGCCGTCACCGCCCTCGGGGCCGAGATCGACGATCCAATCCGCAGCACGCACGACATCGAGATTGTGTTCGATGACGAGCAGCGAATGCCCGCGCGCGAGCAATTTGCCGAATGCGCGCATGAGCTTGGCGATATCGTCGAAATGCAGACCGGTGGTGGGCTCGTCGAACATGAAAAGCCGCCCGCCCGGCGCTGACCCGGCGCCTGGCTTGGCCGCGGTCTCCGCCAGAAATCCGGCGAGCTTGAGCCGCTGTGCCTCGCCGCCCGACAGCGTCGGCACCGGCTGCCCCAGCTTCACGTACTCGAGCCCGACATCGACTATCGGCTCCAGCACGCGCAAGACGTCCGCATCGTTCGAGAACCACGCAACGGCCTCGCTCACGGTCAGTTCCAGCACATCGGCAATCGACAGCGCGCGCGCACCGCGCTCGAGCTTCACCTCGAGTACCTCGGCCCGATAGCGGCGGCCATCGCAGTCGGGGCATCGCAGATAGACGTCCGAGAGAAACTGCATTTCGATGTGCTCGAAACCGGAGCCGCCGCACGTCGGGCATCGGCCATCGCCCGAATTAAAACTGAACGTGCCGGCCGTATAACCGCGCTGCAGCGCGAGCGGGGCCTTCGCGAACAGCTTGCGGATCTCGTCGAAGGCGCCGACGTAGCTCGCCGGATTGGAGCGTGCGGTCTTTCCGATCGGCGATTGATCGACGAACACCGCATCGGCGATCCATTCGGCACCGCTCAGCGCCCGGTGCGCTCCCGGCGTCTCCGTGGCTTTGCCCAGTTGCCGCGCAAGTGCGGGATAAAGGACGTCCTGGATCAGCGTCGACTTGCCCGAACCGGAGACGCCCGTTACGCAAACGAGCCGTGCAAGCGGAATCTCCACGGTCACGTCGCGCAGGTTGTGCTCGCTCGCGCCTGCGAGCACGAGCCGCGGCGTCGATGCGTCGACGGGCCGCCCAGCCCAATGCGTCGCATCGGCGACGTGCCGCCGCGAACCGAGATAGTCGCCGGTGAGCGTCGGCGCGGTGCGAATGTCGTCAGGCGCGCCGTCATAGACGATGGTGCCGCCGCGCTCACCGGGCCCGGGTCCCATGTCGATGAGTCGGTCGGCCGCGAGCATCACCGATGGATCATGCTCGACGACGACGAGCGTATTGCCGGCATCGCGCAAACGCCGCATCGCTTCCACGATACGGTTCAAATCGCGCGGATGCAGGCCGATGCTCGGCTCGTCGAGGACGAACAGCGTCTTCGTGAGCGATGTGCCGAGCGCCGTCGTCAAATTGATCCGCTGCACCTCGCCGCCCGAAAGCGTGCGGCTTTGCCGGTCTAGCGTCAGATAGCCGAGCCCCACGTCGCAGAGATACTTCAGCCGCGTACGCACTTCCGCGATCAGCAGCTTGAGCGCATCGTCGAGCAAGGCGCTCGGCAAGCTCAGCGTATCGAAGAACTGGCGGATGCGCGAGATCGGCAACAGCATCACGTCGTGCACGGTCAGTCCAGGTAACGCGTGCAATTGTGCCGGCGTCCAAGCCGTACCGTTCGGCATGAACCGCAACTCCGGCGCAAGCACCGCATCCGCGTTTTCCTTGGTGCCGAGCCGCCACAGCAGCGATTCAGTCTTCAGCCGCGCGCCGCCGCAGGCCTCGCAGGGGGTATAGCTGCGATATTTCGACAGCAGCACCCGGATGTGCATCTTGTAGGCTTTCGATTCCAGATAGCCGAAAAACCGGCGCACGCCGTACCAATGGCGCTGCCATGCGCCGTCCCAGTCCGGAGAGCCTTCGATGACCCACTCGCGTTCGGCCTCCGTGAGCTCCGACCACGGCACGTTCGTGCGAACGCGAGCGCGTGCGGCGTAACGCATCAGGTCGTCCTGGCACTCCTTCCACGCCGGCGTCTGCATCGGTTTGATCGCTCCGCCCGCGAGCGTCTTGCGCGCATCGGGAATGACGAGCCCGAGATCCACGCCGATGACGCGGCCAAAGCCGCGGCAAACCTCGCACGCGCCGTAGGCCGAGTTGAACGAGAACAGTCCGGGCTGGGGATCCGCATAACGCAAATCGCTGTCCGGGCAGTGCAGTCCCGTCGAAAACCGCCAGATGAGCGGCGCCGCCAGATCCTCAGCCGCGCTCGCCGTCCCGCTGCGGTCCGGTTGCTCGGAGCGTCCCGCACCCTCCGCCAGCACATAGACGTTCACTCGACCTGCACCACGCTTGAGCGACGCTTCGATCGCCTCGACCACACGTACCTTCTCGGTTCCATGAATACGGGACCGGTCGGCCACGACATCGAGCACCTTGCGCACGCCGCCGCTCGTTTGCTGCTCGCGCTCGGCCTGCACACGCGTATAGCCGCTCGCGGACAGCCACTCGCCGATCTCTTCGGCACTCGCGCTTTCGGGCAACTCGACGGGGAACGTGACGACTACGCGCGGGTTGTCCGGGACGGTGCGCTCGAGCAGCTCGGCGTAGATGGTCTCGGGCGTATCGTGACGCACCGGTTGCGCCGTCACCTTGTCGAAAAGTTGTGCCGCGCGCGCATACAGCAGCTTCAGGTGATCGTTGAGCTCGGTCATCGTGCCGACGGTCGAGCGCGAACTGCGCACCGGATTCGTCTGGTCGATGGCAATCGCCGGCGGCACGCCGTCTACCCGGTCGACCTGCGGGCGATCCATACGGTCGAGGAACTGGCGTGCATAAGCGCTGAACGTTTCCACGTAGCGGCGCTGCCCCTCGGCGTAAAGGGTGTCGAACACCAGGCTCGACTTGCCCGATCCCGAGGGTCCGGTGACAACGGTCATTTCCCCCGTCCGCAAATCGAGATCGATATTTTTGAGATTGTGCTGACGAGCTCCGCGAATGCGGATCACTCCGAAAGTCATGGAACGGTCCCTCTATACGCGCGTGCTGCGCTTCAATTCGATGTCGTCGCTCGCCATTTCGAGACAAGCGGCGGTCAGGGGTGCAATGATAGTCCCGCGCGCGGCACTGCGTTGCACCCGCGCGCGACGTTTCTTCGTTTGTTCCGGGTGTCATCGGCGCCAATAGAGGCGCGCGTCGATTGCTCGCGCAATGCGGCTAATGGGACGTTTTCGGCGATGCGGCGAAACGGGGGGAAACGGGGCGAAACGGGGGGAATCAGCTCTCGTTTCCCAGTGCCTGCGCCACGCGTTCGCGCAGCACCGGCACGAGCTCGCGCTCGAACCACGGATGATGCTTGAACCAACCTTGGTTACGCGGCGACGGGTGCGGCAGCGGCAGCCGTGCAGGGCCGTAGTCGCGCCATGCCGCGACGGTTTCCGTCAGCGTCGCGCGCCGGTCGCTCCGTAGAAAATGCTGCTGCGCATAGGTGCCGATAAGCAGTGTCAGCTCGATATGCGGCAGTTCGGCCAACACCCGGTCGAGCCATAGTGCCGCGCATTCGCGACGCGGCGGCAAATCGCCCGATGCGCCGCGCCCCGGGTAGCAATACGCCATTGGAAGCAACGCGATGCGTCGCTCATCGTAAAAAAGCGCGGGGTCGACACCCATCCACTCGCGCAGGCGCTCGCCGCTGCGGTCATTCCATGGTATGCCCGTGGCATGCACGCGCGAGCCGGGGGCCTGGCCGACGACGAGCACGCGCGCGCCGCGGCCAACCTGCAAAACGGGCCGGGGGCCCAGCGGCAGATGCGACTCGCAAGCGCGGCACGCGCGGATTTCGGTCAACAATGCGGACAGACGAGAGGAGGAGCGGGAGGACATCGAACTCGATCGAACGGCTGCGTCGTTCGCGGTTATCGGCGGTGCGAGAGCTTGCGCTCGAGATAGTCGCGCAGCGCGACGGCCTGATTATGCTCCGGATCGCGCGCGCCATAGACGAGCGTGATCGGGCCCTGTGACGCCGCTTCCAGCAGCGGCTCCCATGCTGCTCGATTGGCATCGAGTTCGGCGCGGTAGCGCTCGACGAAGTCGTCCCAACGCTGCGGGTCGTGGCCGAACCATCGTCTCAGCTCATTGCTCGGCGCGACATCGCGAAGCCATTGTTCGATGCGCAAAGCATCCTTCCTGATGCCGCGCGGCCAGACCCGATCGACGAGATAACGCGAACCGTCGTCGTCTCCCGGCGGGTCGTACGCCCGCGCCACACCGATTCGAACGTGCTTCATCATGCCCTTCTTGCCATGTGTCGAGTTCAAGCCGAGCCGTGCATCCCGTTGCCGCTACGCCTTCGCTTGCTCGAGTGTCGCATCGAGCGCACGCGCGGCGGCGCGATCGCCTGGCTTGACCAGCGCGGCGCGCAGTACGATCTGCCGGTTGTGCCCGGCTGCGGCGGGGGAATCCCATATCAATTCGACGTGCGAGCGGCGTGCCTGCCCGCCCCCCTGCGGCAGGCGCGCCGCCGGAGCGGGCCCCCGACGCGCGGTCGCGGGTTCGCTCACGAGCGGATGAGCGGTTTCGATGGCTTCGCTTGGGGACCACTTCACGGAAAGCTCCCGCATATCGTACTGACCGAGCTTGCGGCTTTCGATCCAGACGACAGCGGTCTGCGCAGCAGCATCGAGTGCGATCGCATAGCGTCCGATCGCAAAACGCCGTGCGGCGACATTCGTGCGCCAAAGCGGGCGCGGCCGGCAAATCCAGAGCACGGCTGCATACAGTGCGGGCCCGACGACGAGCCACCCGTTGGTCTCGGTCACCGCATACACCGTGTCACGCCAGCCCGCCTGCCACGCAAAAAGGCCGATGGACCAGATCGCAAAGGCGAGCCCGAGCAGGGAAAAGAGCCGAAGGGCCTGACGCAACCGTTGCGGCAACGGATGAAACGGCCGTTCGGCACGAGCCCGCGCCCCTGGCAGGACGATCAGCAAAAACAAAAAGACAACGTTGACAGATGCCCAAGGCGAAGAGCTCATCGCCGAAAAAGCGGCGCCATAACCCATCTGGGCCATCGAAAACAACCATCGCGCAAGAAGGACGAGCCCGATCGCGCGCAGCGCGAAGACCGTCCCGGCGCCTGGCGCCGGGTTCTCCCGCGAACGGATCGGTCTCGTCAACTCATCCTCCTCTGAACGGACGGCACAGGGTCTGTCTCATGGCTGCCACGCGCTGTGGCAGCGCCATTATAGGAAGCCGCGCGGCACATGCCCGAAACGCTGTGGCAGCGCAGCACCGGCCGCGCGATCCTTTCGCGCATAAAACAAACGCCCCACCTGCCGCGGGGGCAGACGGGGCGTGGCACACCGGCACTCGGGCCCCGGCGCCGATCGCGCCAGCGACCCGGCACTCAACCGGCCGCGACTTCGCGCAGAACGGCGCGGCGCTTGCGGTGCACGAGAGTCTCGTACGACGCGATGTAGTTCTGCGCCATCACCTTCGACGTAAAGCGCTGCTCGAAAGCCTTGCGTACCGTTTCGCGCGGCAGCGTATGCAGGCGGTTGACGGCCGCCACAGCCGACAGCTCGTCCTCGACCACGAACCCCGACACGCCGTTTTCGATGACTTCGGGTACCGAGCCGCGCTTGAACGCGATCACGGGCGTGCCGCAAGCCATCGATTCGATCATGACAAGCCCAAACGGCTCCGGCCAGTCGATCGGGAACAGGAGCGCATGCGCGCCGCCGAGGAACTCGGCCTTTTCCGCCTCGCTGATTTCGCCGATGTACTCGACGTGCGGCAACGACATCAACGGCTTGATCTGCTCTTCGTAGTAAGCGCGGTCCGCCTTGTCGAGCTTCGCCGCGATCTTGATCGGCATGCCCGCCTTTTCGGCGATGCGGATTGCCGTATCGACACGCTTTTCGGGCGAAATCCGCCCGAGGAACGCCAGATAGCTCGGCTTGACGTCGGTGCGGGGCGTCAGCAGGTTCTCGGGCAGCCCGTGATAGACGGTGGACAGCCAGTGCGCTTGCGGCAGCGGCGTACGCTGGTTATCGGAGATCGACACCACCGGCACGTCGTTGAACGTATTGAAGATCGGCTGCAGTTCCGGCAGATCGAGGCGGCCATGCAACGTCGTCAGGTGCGGCGTGGGCTGGCGCGAGAACAGCGAGAACGGGTAATAGTCGATATGGAAATGCAGCACGTCGAAATCCTGCGCCCGGCGGTGCACTTCCTCGAGCAGCAGCATATGCGGAGCCATCGTGTCGCGGATCGACGGGTCGAGCCGCAGTGCCTGCGGCCAGAATGCCTCGAGCTTCGCCGATGTCTGGGAATCGCCGCTCGCGAACAGCGTCACATCGTGCCCGAGCTCGACCAGCGCTTCAGTCAAATAAGACACCACGCGTTCCGTCCCGCCATACAGTTTCGGGGGAACCGCCTCATGCAAAGGAGCGATTTGAGCGATCCGCATAGTGATGAACTCCTAATAAAAATTCAGGCAAAAAAGACTGCTGTTTCTTGGAAGCGAATCGCCCGCTTGGCGACGAACGGCCCGGCTATTGCCGCTGACCCGCTGCGCTCATTTCTCGTTCAGACTTGCGGTGGTTCGCCTGATTGTGATCTTCCTTCTGGAAGCAATCACGGAGCCCGTTTCCGGGCGAGCTGGCCGATGGGCCGGCACGCCGCGAGCGCGAAGCTCTGGACGGGTTAACGCACCGCCTGCATAACCGTTGACCGGGTCGGCAGGAATTTCTAGGGGCTAACCCGTAGCGCGATTATCCTGCCGCTGCACTGCAGCACCGTAAAGGCTTTCAGAAATTTTACATTGTTACAATCAAGAAACACTCTGTCAATCCCGCTGTGCCGAGCGTCGCCTACACTGGGCGTCTGTGTCCTGCGGAATCCCGTTTCGGGGCGTCGATGCGCCCTTGCAGGCCATGCGCGGTCGTCCACGCGCCGCATTGGCCCGCGCTGCTGCATGCGAAGCGGGCAGCCCCTCGGCGATCCGGTAATCTTGACTGATTCCGGCGCCGTTTGAGTCGTGTCTCCATAGCGGACATCGCCGCACGTGGCGGTCCCGACAAGCCCGGCATGAGCCGTGCAACGCCTCGTTGTGCGTTGTGCTCATCCAACGCTTGCATCGAGGCGCCCGTCCGAACCACCCATGATTACGCGGATGTTTACAATGGCGGCTTGCCAAACCATCTCGATATTGGCTCGCGGTGCGCCATCCGCAGACTATCCTTTTCATGACTTCATCCGTTTTGCGTACACCGCACGAACAATTGGAACATTTGACCGTCGCCGAGCGTAACGCCCGCGATGCGAAGCTTTCGAGCTACGCGGATCGGCCCCTCGCCTTCCTGATGAGTTACATCCGCCGTCACCCGTTCGCGCACGCGATCGTGCTGACGAGTGTGTTCGCGGCTGTCAGTTGCGCGCTCGCCTCGCAATATGCGATCAAACATTTGATCGACGTGCTGGCGGCCGGCCGGAATCACCCGGGGGCGCTGTGGGGCGCATTCGCCATCCTCGTGGGGCTGATTGCCGCCGACAATCTGCTCTGGCGCATCGGCGGCTGGGTCGCGGCGCATGTGTTCGTGAACGTGACCGGCGACTTGCGGCGCGATCTGTTCCAGTACCTGAGCGGCCATTCGCCCACTTACTACGCCGAACGGCAGCCCGGCACGCTCGCGAGCCGCATCACGGCGACGTCGAACGCGGTCTATACGTCCGAAAACACGATGGCGTGGAACGTATTGCCTCCTTGCATCGCCGTGCTCGGTGCGATCGTGATGATCGTCACCGTCAACCCGATCATGGCGCTCAGCCTGATGCTCTGTTCGGCCATTCTGTCCGTCGTGCTGTTCAAGCTCGCGGGGCGCGGCTCATCGAGGCATCATCAGTTCGCGGCCAAGGCCGCGGCAGTCGACGGCGAGCTCGTCGACGTCATCGGCAACATGGGCCTCGTGAGAGCCTTCGGTATGACGCTGCGCGAGCAAAAACGCTTCGGCGCCACCGTACAAGCCGAAATGGCCGCCCGTCAGGAATCGTTGCTCTACCTCGAACGGCTGCGGCTCCTGCATGCGGGCGTCACCGCGCTGCTCTCGGCCGGCCTGCTCGGCTGGGCGCTTTGGCTCTGGAATCAGGGCCGCGCCACCTCGGGCGACATCGTGCTCGTGAGTTCGCTCGGTTTCACGATTCTGCACGGCACGCGCGATCTGGCCGTCGCGCTCGTCGACGTGACGCAGCACATTGCGCGGCTGGCCGAAGCCGTCAAAACGCTTTTGGAGCCGCATGGCATGCCCGATCGAGAGGATGCGGTGCCATTGCGCACGAGCGGCGGCAGGGTCGACTTCGAAGGGGTGACGTTCGCCTACCCGCGGCGGCGTCCGATTCTCGATCACTTCGATCTGCATATCGCGGCAGGCCAGCGCGTGGGGTTGGTCGGCAAGTCGGGCGCCGGCAAATCGACGGTGCTCGCGCTATTGCAGCGCTTTTACGAGACACAGGGCGGTTCGATCGAGATCGACGGGCAGGACATCGGTTCCGTCACGCAGGAAAGCCTGCGTCATGCGATTGCACTCGTGCCGCAAGACATTGCGCTGTTTCACAGAACCGTCTACGAAAACATTGCCTACGGTCGCCCCGACGCCACGCCCGACGAAGTCCGCGCGGCCGCGCGCGAAGCGCGCTGCACCGACTTCATCGAGGCGATGCCCGACGGCTTCGACACGATCGTCGGCGATCGCGGCGTCAAGCTGTCCGGCGGTCAGCGGCAACGGATTGCGATCGCACGCGCCATCCTCAAAAACGCACCGATCCTGCTGCTCGACGAAGCCACTTCGGCACTCGACAGTGCCTCCGAAGAAGCGATTCAACAAGCCCTCGACCGGCTCATGGTCGGGCGCACGGTGATTGCGATCGCGCACCGGCTTTCGACGCTGCAGAACTTCGACCGGATCATCGTGATGAGTGCCGGCAAGGTTATCGACGACGGCTCGCCCGAAGAACTGCGCAACCGTCCCGGCATCTATCGCGACCTGCTGGCGAAGCAGCACGGCAAAGGCGTGGTGCTGCATCCGGGCGGACGCAAAGTCGGCGAGCACGTTGCATAGCGCATCGATGCGCCGGCCTGCTGAGTCGGAACAGGAACGCGAGCCGGCTACCGGCCCAGTTCAGGCCACCACCGCTTTGCGCGCCGCTCGCGCTCGCACGGCCCGTGGCTTGTCGGCCGCACCCCGGTTGAGATCGCGCAGAAAATTGTCGCGCCAGATGGAGACATTGTTGTCGCGCAACTGGGCGATCATGTCGCGATAGCGCGCACGGCGCTCCGCGAGCGGCATGGCGAGCGCCTCGCCGAGCGCGTCGGCCATTCCATCCACATCGATCGGATTGACGATCAGCGCGGCGGTGAGCTCTTGCGCGGCGCCGGCGAACTGCGACAGAACCAGCACACCCGGATCGTCGGGGTCTTGCGCCGAAACGTATTCCTTCGCCACCAGATTCATCCCATCGCGCAGCGGCGTCACATAGCCGACATGCGACTGGCGAAAGAGCGCCGCGAGCACCTGGCGTTCGTATTGCCGATGGATGTAGCGGATCGGCGTCCAATCGAACTCCGCGAAACGCCCGTTGATTCGGCCCGACTCCGCTTCGAGCCGCAGGCGAATGTCCTGATAGGCGTGCATATCGGCCCGCGTCGGCGGGGCGATCTGCACGAACGACACCCGGTTGCGAAATGCCGGCGAGCGATCGAGCAGGCGCTCGAATGCGCGAAACCGTTCGACGAGACCTTTCGAATAATCGAGACGGTCGACGCTCATGATCAGTTGTCGATCGTGCAGCGTGGCTTTCATCGTGCGCACCGGTTTGCCGCGCGCTCCAGCCTTCGCCAATTGCGCGATTTCATCGGGATAGACGCCGATTGGATACGCAGCCGCGCGCAGCGACCGGCCGAAGGCGCGGATCGATGCCGGTTGTGTGCCGTCCGTGTCGTCCACCTGCCCTGCGGCTTCGTGCACGATGTAGTCGCAAAACGCACGCAGATCGGGCCGGGTCTGAAAGCCGAGCAGATCGAATGCGCACAGGGCTTTGACGAGATCCCGATGAGGCGGCACCGAAAGCAGGACCTGCGCCGCGGGAAACGGGATATGCAGAAAAAAACCTATACGGTTCTTCACGCCCGCCTCGCGCAACGCTTCGGCGAACGGAATCAGGTGATAGTCGTGCACCCAGATGACATCGTCGTCGCGCAACAGCGGTACGAGGTGCCCCGCAAGCCAGGCATTCACGCGCCGATAGCCTTCGAACTCGTGACGATCGTAATGCACGAGGTCCGCGCGATAGTGGAACGCGGGCCATAGCGTCGCATTCGAAAAACCGCGGTAGTACTGATCGTAATCGCGCCTTGCAAGCCCGACGGTGGCAAATGTGACGGGCCCGTGTTCGACGAGCTGGATCTGCGGCTGCCCCGACGACAGCACTTCGCCGCTCCAGCCGAACCACATGCCGCCGGTCTCCTTGAGCGCGTCGTAGACGCCGACTGCGAGACCGCCGGCGGCCGGGCCGCCCTCGGAAATCGGCGCGACGCGGTTCGAAACGATGATCAGGCGACTCATGAATTGCCGCGTGAAGCTGCTACCAGCGAAGCGAGCCACGCCCGAAATGCGTCGACCGACTCGATTCGCGCGCGCGCCGACGTGTCGCCCTCGCCCACCTTGATCGACAGGCCGCCGCGCGCGTTCACGACGGCGAAGCCTTTTTCGTCGGTGAGATCGTCGCCGGCGAACAGGGGTATGCGCCCCGCGAAAGGCGGCTCGTCGAGAAACGCGGCGAGCGCACGGCCTTTGTCGACGTTCTTCGGCTTGATCTCGTAGACCATCTTGCCCGGCTGCAGGACATAGGCATCGGCATGCTCGCCCACGAGCCGCTCCGCTGCCTCACGCGCGACAGGCTCGGCAAGCGGCGCGTTGCGGTAGTGCAGCGCAAGCGACGCGCCCTTGATTTCGAGCAGCATGCCGGGATGTAGGGTCACGAGTTCCGCGAGCGCGCGCTCCATGCGCACGAGGCGTGCATCATCGAAGCCGAGGCGCATGACGTCGCCCGCCGCATCGCGCCGTTCGGCGCCATGCAGCCCGGCCACCGGCAAATCGAACATGCCGAGAAAGCCGTCGATACTGTCGATTCCCCGCCCCGAGACAACAGCCACGGCGCCTCGCGAGAGGTACCGGAGTTCGGCGAGCGTGTCGAGCAGCGTGGGCGGAACGATCACGCCGTCAGGCGTGGAAGCGAGATCGACGAGCGTGCCGTCGAAATCGAAGAAAAACGCGGTCTCGGCAGGAGACAGGAAAGCCGGTAACGATTGCATCAGCAGAGTTCGTAAAGCGGCCCGGGGGGATGCCCGAACCCGAAAAGTAGAGGCATCTTACCGCGCCTTGCCGGCGATTTCGAGAAAATGGGTCGCAAGACTGCCCGGCAACGCGTCCGTTCGATGACCGCTCGGTGAAACAGATGGCTCGGCATTTTTCTGCGACAAATTGTCTCGACGTGCCCCGTCGCGGGTTCGCCGCCTGCAGCGGCACGGCTTTTGCGCTATAGTCGCAGGCGCTTCCCGCCTTGCGTCGAACGCGCTTGCGACGGTGCTCGGCCTTCGCCCGCCTGCATTTCTCGAGCCTCGGATGCCGCCCCATTCCCCTGCCGCCGGTTCGCCTTTAGAGGCACAGCCCTCATCGCTTTCTCCCGTGCAATCGCGGAATCGGTCGCTGCGTCGCGTAGTGCGGCTCGCGGCGACCGCGATGCTTGCCCTGCTCATGGCGGCGTGCTCCGAGCGCGGGGCGCCGTGGCAGTTGACGAATGTCAGCGGGCACTTGCCCGATCTGCAATTCTCACTGACCGGCGACGACGGCAAGCCCATCGACGCATCTGCCTTCAAGGGGCAGACGACACTCGTTTATTTCGGTTACACGCACTGCCCCGATGTCTGCCCCGAGACGATGGCGCGTCTGATGCAGGTCCTGGCCAAACTTCCGTCCAAGGACGCCGGACAGGTCCGCATTCTTTTCATCTCCGTCGATCCGGCCCGCGATACGCCGCAGTTGCTGCGCGAATACGTCGGCGCGTTCGATGCGCAACACGCGCGCGGTCTGACAGGAAGCGACCGACAGATCGAATCGCTTGCAAGGCGCTATCGTGTCGCTTACCAGATGGAGAAACGCGACCCGAAGGGCAATTACGAGGTCACGCACAGCTCGGCCGTCTATATTTTCGATGCGCAAGGCCATGCCCGGCTGCTTGCCACCGACCACGACTCGCCGGACGCGATCGCGCACGACCTGCGCCGCATCGTGGAAGGCGATGCTTGATATTTCCGATCTGCTCAGGAGCTCAATGGCTATGAACCGACGAACGACAACGCTGCGTTCCATTCGCGCTGCCGCTTTGGGGATATCGCTCGCTTTCACCCTTGCAACGGGGGCGGAGGCAGCCGAAACCGTGCATGCCTCCAACGCCTGGGTGCGGTGGTTACCGAACAAGCTGCCGGCGGCCGGATATGTGACGCTGACGAATAGCGGCGATAAACCCGTCGACCTCGATCTGGACCACGTGACGAGCCCCGATTACGGCAGCGTCATGCTTCATCAGACGGTGTCGAACGGATCGACGTCGCAAATGGAAATGGTCGAGAAAGCAACCGTTCCCGCACACGGTGTATTGAAGATCGCACCGGGCGGCTATCACTTCATGCTCGAGGAGGCCAAGCGCAAGATCGCGCCCGGCGATACGGTGCATTTGCGCATGAAGTTCTCCGACGGCACGACGCTCGACACACCGTTCGCCGTGAAGTCGCCTGGACAGGCTCAGTAAGCGGCACGCCGGACATCCAACTCTGCACACGATGAATCTGTTGTACTGGCTCGAACCCTGGGAGCCGTCGCCGACGGTCGTGGTCGCCATCCTCTGTGCGGCGGTACTGTTTTTGCGTGGCGCACGGCGCGCGCACGTTTCGGTTGCGCGGCGCATCGCGTTCTGGTTCGGGCTCATTGCGCTCTATGTCGCGCTGCATACTCGGCTCGACTACTACTTCGAGCATGAGTTTTTCATGCACCGGTTGCAGCATCTCGTGCTGCATCACCTCGGGCCGTTCTTCATTGCATGGTCGTATCCGGGCGCGGCACTACGTGCGGGCATTCCGTTTCGCTGGCGTCAGCGCTTCGTCAATCCAGCGATGAGCACGAAGCCGATGCGCGCGGTGCTCGATACCGTATTTCATCCGGTTGTCGCAGTCGTGCTCTTCGTGGGGCTGATCTATTTCTGGCTCTTTTCGCCGATTCATTTCAAAGCCATGCTCGACTGGCGGCTTTACCGAATCATGAATTGGAGCATGGTCATCGACGGGTTGCTCTTCTGGTGGCTCGTGCTCGATCCACGGCCCGCGCCGCCCGCACGCCTTGCCGCGGGACGGCGCCTCATCATCGTCATCGCGGCAATCCCGCCGCAAATCGTGCTCGGCGCACTCATCTTCTTCACGCCGCATGAGCTATATCCGATTTACTCGATTTGCGGCCGCGCATTCACATGGTTGAGCCCAATCCGCGATCAACAGATCGGCGGCCTGCTACTCTGGATCCCGGGTTCGATGATGAGCGTGTTCGGCGCGTTGATCGCGCTGCGCCATTGGATGCGGTTGTCGGCCCGCGCGCGGCTCATCGAAGAGCGCGCACGTGGGCATGTGAAGCCGACACCGCGGAGTGTGCCCCGCTTTGAGCCCGGAGGCTAGGCGGAACGCATCCAGATGTGAGGGATGCCGTCTTCATCGTGGATATCCGATGACGGTTTAAAACCGAAGGCACCGTAAAAGGCTTGCAGATGCGCCTGTGCATGAAGGCTGATGGCGATACCGGGCCACTGCGCGGTGATATGCGTTCGTACCCGTTCGAGCATGGCACTGCCGAGTCCGATGCCGCGAAATCCCGCCGTGGTCAGCACGCGGCCGATGCGGACATCGGGTTCGTTTTCGTCGGGCAGCAATACGCGAAGGTAGCCGGCCAGCTCGCCGTTGGCCGCGTAGGCGAGCAAATGCCAGGCCTCTTTGTCGAGGCCGTCGACATCGCCATAGACACAGTTTTGCTCGACGACGAAAACTTCGTTGCGCGCGGCGAGAAAGTCATAGACTTCCGCCGGCGTGAGGTCAGAGAAAAACTTCCAACGCCATTCGAGGGCTTCCAGCGTCGTAGGGGATCGAGCGGTCATGGGGTGGCAATCGCTGTAATTCGTCTTCGGTAATTCGCGATTATCCGGTGAGCCGCGACCGAAAGCTACCCCGGCAGGCGGGCGGATTCGCCAGCGCAATACAGGCGCGGCCCACCGCCGCCTTTCGAGGTCAATCTTCGGGCTCGTCGTCCGTATACTCGACTACGAAACGGTGAAGCCACTCGCGGAAGCTCCGAGCGACTAGCGTTCGCTGGTCATCGTCGTGCCAGACCCGGATGACTTGTCCCACAGTGCCACCCTCCGCCGGATCGAAATCGAGACACAGATGGTCTCCCGCACCATTCGACGTAAACGGAATCCATTTGAGGTTGTACCAATCGTCTTTGATGCCATCGTCCGGCTCGGCACTGCAATCCTCAAAGTCACCGCTCACGACGAGCTTGTGCCAAACCTTCCATGCGTTCAGGATGTCCCGGCCGGATAGCAGACTATCGCCGTCGAAGAAATCGCCGGCGATCCCCGGTTGTCCATTATGGATTTTGAGGCTCTCGATAAAGTCCTCCGGCAGCTCGATGTCGAGTGCTGCTTCGAGCGACCGTATGTCCTCGTCGCCTGCTCCGGCGTTCAACCCGCCCGGAATCTCTTCGGGGTGGTCCGCAAGCCACGGATCCAGGCGAGACCAGGACTCGGAAACCGTCAAGGACGGACTTACGATTTGTAGTTCCACTTGCTTTTCCTCCTGTTTGGGTAGCGGCTCTTCGATTAGAGAGGGCAACGCACGATTGGCTTGACCCGGCTGCCGCGTGGCATCGAGCCGGAGAAAATGAATGCGACTACCTGCGAGAAGGCGCGTCGCGCCTGCAGGGATCGCCGCGATGGTTTCGGCTTCGATAAACGGTGTAATGAGGTGAGGCCGTTGATCGGAAAGCGGATCGATCAGCGGCTCGCCACGTGGGCCCCAAACAATGCGCGCCCATAGCATCGCGTTCAGTTTCCGATCGCGTTCGACATCACGAGCCAGTTCACCGATTTCCCAATGCGGGCCAGCGGATTCGACGAATTTGTAGGGAAAAACTTCGACAAACTCGTACAGATCGAGAATGCGCCGCACCACTGTGTGCATCAGCATGGCAACCGTGCCAGGCTGGCCCGGCAGGTTGACGAGCGTGGCTCGATCAACATGGCCAATGCCGCAGCGTCCCACGAGTCGGCCGGCCTCGTTCCAAAGGTCAACCATCTCGGTCCACTTGGGAGAGCGCTCGTCGCTGAGTGCAAAATTGACGGTTTCCCCTCGAATCTGCTTGAGATCGAGTTTATTATCGGGCCAACCTCCGAACATCTGCAGATCGTTTAGCCCAATGCGGGCGTATGGCTCGACTCCGAGCAGGCCACTGCCGATGATGAGGTCATACCGCGCCGCGAGTTCCCTGATGCGCTGTTGATACGCGAGTTCCGCTTCCCTCGTGGGGCCACTATGCCGATTCGGCCTCTGAGGAGGCGCAATAAATTCGATCGCCGGTACATCGTGGCCCCATTGTTTGAGCAACGAACGCACGTATGGGCCGCATGAGTCGGGAATTTGCCAGCACTCGCGCGCTGCGTCGGGCGCACAGCGCTCATAGCTCGATACCACGACACCGATGCGCGGACGCTTCGCAACTTTGATCGTGCGGACTCCCGCCGCTATCAGGAGTGCCTGACGCTCCGCCGTGATTCGCTGCCCTTTTCCAAGCAAGGTAGTGCCCGCTGCAAATTCGCTGCCGCGCGCACGGATATGCGCCCCCGCAGACGGAGGTTCTCTCAGCCAAACCTGGCGAAAGCCTCTACCGGTGGGAGGCTTGTTCTCTTCGATCGAAACAACCGTATCGGCGTTTTTTGGCAACGGGCTATGGGCGTGGACTTCGATAACCTCGTTGGGTAAGAGCGAACGGACTACCGGTCTGTCGACCCGTCGCTCAAGCCTCCCGTGCGCCTGATCGAGCTCAAAGACAACGGGGCGCCGCAGTGTCGCCGCACTTCCGTCGCTAGCACGCATCGCGTATCCGCGGCACGATGCGACCGGCCATCGAGGTACGTCCTCGGGCGCTGTCACCGGCTCAGCGGTCACCCGCAGACACGCCTCTTCGATTGCGATGGTCTCCGCTTGCAGCCCCCGCGGAATCGCTCGCCGGCACCCCTCGTAAACGAGCCCAAGCCACGCTGGAAATGATGAATGGTCTGCCATGATCAGCCTCGTGTACTCCCTATTTGTTGTGGATGTCACACTCGTCCGGCGCAGTACCCTTCGTTCCCTGAGGCTCAACGTCTATATAAAACTTCTCGCCATCCAGCACTCGTTGGGATGCAAGAAAGCATCCAAACAGTGCTCCAGCCCGGCGGTTGTCACTAGCATCGATCCGTTTCACCGAGAACTCGTTTCCGTCGGCTCCTTGGTTCGTCGCGGCAAAGGGGTATTCATCACAATCGCAGTTCGTCGGCGTTTCATCGGGATCGCCCGTAAAATCGCACAGCCCGTTCACCTTGCCGTATTGAGCAATACATTGAGTCTTCGAAACCGCTCTATTGTTCTTCCGCGCTTGCTCATTTCTCAAACGCGTCAACTCAGCGGAGCCGAATGCCGGCTTAATGCTTCCGTCCGAGGGCGATACATATCTTCCCGGTCGGCCGGCAGCTTGCGCCTCCTTGATATGGAGCGCGGACTCATCCACGTCGGGGTTGTCCGTCTTGACCGATGTCATGATCGCCGGTGCCTCTGGGTATACGCACCCTTGCGTACCCGTCTTGGCAAGACCGACATCGCATCGAATCGTCGGGACGTATCCCAGGCCAACGGTCACCGCACTCGGTCCGTCCTCGAATGACTCTCCAGACTTCACAACGCGATAAAAGTATCCGCGCCCTCTGTCTGCGCATACGCTCCCGATGCACCGCACGACAACAACCATCCCACTATCAACCAACGACACAAGACTGACTTTCCCACGGCCCTCTCCTCTCACTGTGGATGCGCAGCGGATGCCACGCAAGGAGAGGACGGTAGTCCGCGTTACCTGCCTGCCACTTCGACCGATCTCACATTCGGACCAAGCGAAGCAACCGCATGCAACAGGCATATCGGCGAGTAAAAGGACGCCCAAAAAATCAAAAAGCCCCTACGTCACCGTCGGGGCTTCGGGTTAGTCGACTAGCGAATTGGAATTACGCCGGCCAGGGGAAAACCTTAATCGATACAATCCATGCGTTTTCACCCATTCTTCTGCGCATCGAGCCACGCCTGAAACATCAGCACGGTCCAAAGCGGATGCTGCCAATTCATCCGCCCGCTCAAATGCTGCTGCCACATCCGGTCCACACGCGTCGCATCGAGAAACCCTTCGTCACGCAATCGCGCGGGATCGAGCAGCGCCTGCGCCCAGTCGCGCAACGAACCGCGCAACCATTCGCCTACAGGCGCGCAAAAACCCTGCTTCGGCCGATCGATGATCTCGCGCGGCACATAGCGGTACAGCAACTGGCGCAGCAGCCATTTCGGCTTGTCTTCGGGTATGCGCATCGAAAGCGGAAGGCTCCAGACGAACCCGACGACGCGATGGTCGAGAAACGGCATGCGCGTCTCGAGGCTCACCGCCATTGCCGCACGATCCACCTTCGCCAGAATGTCATCGGGCAGATAAGTGAGCGCATCGACCGCCATCACCTGCTCGGCAAATTCCAGATCGACGGACCATGCCTCGGGCGTATCGACACGCGTCGGCAGCTCGCGCCCCGAGAGGGCAAGGCGTTCGGGATGATGAACCGACGACAACAGAAGCCGATAAAGATCGGTCCTGCTTTGTGCGCCCATCACGTTCGCGAGCTTGTGCAGACGCTCGCCGATGCGCGTCCCGTCTCGCGCACCCGGGGACCAGGCGCCCTGAAACAGCGCCGCGAACTGATCCGCATGATCGGGCCGAAGCGAATAAAGCGCCGATGCGATCCGTTTGCGCATGCCGGACGGCACGCGCCGCAGGCGGCTCCAGAGGCGCGGCGTCAGGAAATAACGCGTGTAACCGCCGAATAGTTCGTCGCCGCCGTCGCCCGAGAGCGCAACCTTCACATGCTCGCGCGTGGTCTGCGCCACCACGTAAGTAGGAATCTGCGAGGCATCCGCAAACGGTTCGTCGTATATCGTCGGCAACTTGGGCACGAGTTCCAGCGCTCGGGCAGCCGTCACGACGATCTCCGTGTGCTCCGTGCCGAGATGACGTGCAACCGCTTTCGCATGAACGGCTTCGTCGTAGGTCGCATCATCGAAGCCGACCGTAAACGTGCGCACCGGCTTGGCGGACTGCGCCTGCATCAGCGCAACGATGGCCGACGAATCGACCCCGCCCGACAGGAACGCTCCGAGCGGCGCGTCCGCCATCATCTGGCCATGCACCGCGTCGCGCAACAATCGGTCGAGCTCGTCGACGGCGGCTTCGGGACTGCCTTCGAACGGATAGGCCCGGCCTCGGCCGATCACCTGTTCGAGCGTCCAGTAGCGCCGCGGCGCCGGCCAGACCTCCGGCAGTTCGAGCTGGACATAGCTGCCGGCCGGCAACTTGCGCACATTCTCGTAAATCGTGTGCGGCGCCGGCACGCATGCGTAACGCAAATAGAGGCAAAGCGCATCGCGATCGATCGCGCGGGCGTCGAAGCCGGGATAAGTCCGTAGCGCCTTGAGTTCGGAGGCGAACACGATACCGTCGCCGACCCTCGCGTAATAAAGCGGCTTTTCGCCGATGCGGTCGCGGGCCAGCGTGAGCACGCGCGATTGACGATTCCACAGCGCAAGCGCGAACATGCCGACCGCCCGCTCGAGCGTCCGGTCGACACCCCAGGCAACGAAGGCCGCCAGCAGAATTTCGGTGTCGGAGTGCCCGCGCCAGGCGGGCGCACGCCCCTCGGCCTCGAGGTCCCGGCGCAACGCCAGGCAGTTGTAGATTTCGCCATTGAAAGTCATGACGTAACGGCCACATTCCGAGACCATCGGCTGCCGCCCATGCTCCGACAGATCGACGATCGACAACCGGCGATGACCGAGCGCGAGGCCGGCGGCCGGATCGAACCAGGCACCGGCATCGTCGGGGCCGCGATGCGCGACGCTATCCGTCATCCGGGAAAGTATTGCTTGGGCCGTCTCGTGCTCGGACGCCGTTCGGGTCCAGAAGCCCGCAATTCCGCACATATCCGCAATCCGTTCGAGTGGTCGGGCAGGGCGCTTGCCTCATGGGACATGCGCCTGTTCGACGACCCATCTTACGGAGAAAATAATCGCGAATAATCCGCGACAGAAGAACCGCTTTTTCCACGCTTCCAACGGCGCTCGGCGCTAATGCAAACGGGATCACGCCGCGCGAGCACGGATTATTGCCGCAGCGACGCCGAAAAAATTGATTAAAAAAAGAAAATTGGATATCCGCATCCAGGTGCTTTTGTCTGCGTAAAGCGCGATGGAAGGAATTAGGGAGATGCTGCGGAATTGCCAACAAAAAAGCCCCAACGGGCAGACCGTCAGGGCTTCGATATTTGGAGGCGCGAGCCGGAGTCGAACCGGCCTACACGGCTTTGCAGGCCGCTGCATAACCGCTTTGCTATCGCGCCTTAAGCGATTTCTCCGAACCGTCGCCACCCTCGGGGAGCACAACGATTCACGAGTGATCCAAACAAAAAGGGAAGCTCAGCTTCCCTGTCCACCTGGAGCGGGAGACGAGTCTCGAACTCGCGACCTCAACCTTGGCAAGGTTGCGCTCTACCAACTGAGCTACTCCCGCTTTGACCGACATACTCGACGCTGACCCGCAACCCACTGCGTACCGCAACGTCTTTGCAAACTGGAGCGGGAGACGAGTCTCGAACTCGCGACCTCAACCTTGGCAAGGTTGCGCTCTACCAACTGAGCTACTCCCGCAGTGCGCCTCCCCGGCTGACGATCGACTCGCCTGGCTCAGCGCGTCGCGCTCAAAGGCTTGTCACCGGAGAAGCGAGATTATGTATAACCTGCTGAATCGTGTCAACACCTTTGTCGCCGCCGCGGCACCGCATGCGGCTCACAGACGCGTCTCGCGCGCCGCGCGCAAAAAGCTGTCGAGCAGCGGCGTGCAATCGAGCAGCTCCGGGCCGCCCGCGCGATGGAATTCGGGGTGCCATTGCACGCCCATCACGAACGGCGCCCGCCGATACCGCACCGCCTCGATCAGCCCGTCCCCAGCCGAGACCGCCTCCACGTTCAAGTCGCGGCCCAGCGTCTTCACGGCCTGATGGTGGATCGAATTGACCAGCGCCTCGCGGCGCCCCGGGAACATATTGACCAGGGTCGAGCCATCCGGGAACCTGACCGAGTGCCGATGCTGATCGTAACGCTCATTGACATGGACGCCCGCTGTCGGCACTTCGGTCGCGATGTCCTGATAGAGCGAGCCGCCAAACGCGACATTGATGAGTTGGCACCCGCGGCAAATTCCGAGCACCGGCTTGCCCGATTCGATGAATTCGTGCAGCAGTTCGAGCTCGTACATGTCGCGCACGCGATCGCCCGGCCATTCGGCCAATGTTTCCGTGGCGGCATACGTCTGCGGCGAGACATCGGCGCCGCCCTGCAGCAACAGGCCGTCGAGATGCTTGGCGTAATCGCGCAGGCGGATGTTGCTCGGATGAAGCATGCCTTGATGGCCGACCGTCGGAATCATGAAGACCATCACATCGCGCGACATCACCCAGTGCGCCACCGATTCCTCGAGATATTGCAGCGTTTTGCCCCGCAACCCGATCGCCCCCGGCTCGGGGTGAAAGATCCGTGCCGACACGCCGATGCGCAGCGTGCGTTGGGTGATCCGCTGCCCCGCCCGGTCGAAAAAGAGTCGGGCGCGCGCCGCGATCGTCCGTCCGAAGACGGTCCATGCCGAGTTGTTGTACTTCAGATAGGCAGGTCTGGACACGGTCCCGGCGGCGCCCGGGGGCGGCGGGCGCGGGACATCGAAGTCGGGCGGCGCACCGAATCCCGGCGGCGGCGCCCCTCCTCCCGGCGATCGTTCAGCCTCGTGCGCGGCGCTCTCCTGTGCCGACGTCTCGCGCGCCGCCGACGCCCGCGCTTCGGCGGCTTCAGCCGCCGCGCCCGATTGCGGGGGCGCCGCTTCGGGGGTAACGGCCACCGTCGAAGCACTCCCGGGCGTATCGGTCGACGCACGCGCCGCTGCTTCGGCAGCGGTACCGCTCGCTCCCGCGCCGCCGGCCGGGGCCGGGGCCGGGGCCGGCGGCGGTGCGTCGGGTCCGCCCGGGGACGCCGCTCCCGCCGTCGTGCCCGACGGCTCGGCCGTATGCGGTGCGGCAAAAGAATCGCTGGAGGAGTGGACTGGAGTGTCTGGACCGGCGTGGCCGGCGTTCGGTGGCGTTTTTTCGCTCATGACGATGGGACAGGGGCGCGCGTCGCACGCACAGCGATGAAAGAGCACCCATTATCCGCCACCGCGCAAAGCCGCGGCAATCGTGGCGGATCGATGCGGGCCGGCGGCCCCGCGACGCCCGCCGTGCGACCCGGTTGTTTCGCTCAGGCTCGCCTGCCTGCGCATGCCGCATGCCACCGCTACAATGCCTACAGCATGCTGTGCGCTATGCCCCTATCCGACTCGACACCGTCACCCCATGGCCACCGAATTCGCTCCCTTCCCTCCGCTCGCCCGCCTCGCCGACGATCTTTCCACCGGTAAAACGACGAGCCGCGTGCTCGTCGAAACCGCGCTCGAGCGCATTGGCGATCCGGCGGGTCAAGGCTCGACCGTCTTCATGCAGGCGGATGCCGAAGCGGCACGTGCCGCCGCGGACGCGCACGATCGCCTGCGGGCCGCGGGGACCGTACTGTCCCCGCTCGCGGGCATCCCGGTATCGATCAAGGATCTGTTCGACGTGAAGGGCCAGGTCACGCGCGCGAGCTCCCGCGTGCTGGCCGACGCGCCGCCGGCTCGAGCCGACGCTCCCGTCGTGGCGCGTTTGCGCAACGCCGGCGCCGTGCTCATCGGCCGCACGAACATGTCCGAATTCGCGTTTTCGGGCTTGGGCCTCAATCCGCACTACGGCACGCCGCTTTCGCCGTACCGTCGGGGCGAGCCGGGCGAGGCCCGCGTCGCGGGCGGCTCGTCGTCGGGCGCAGGGGCGTCGGTCGCCGACGGCATGGCCGCCGTCGCGCTCAGCACGGACACCGGCGGCTCGATCCGCATCCCGGCCGCATTTTGCGGTCTGACCGGGTTCAAGCCGACCGCAAGCCGTATTCCGCGCGAAGGTGCCGTACCGTTATCCACCACGCTCGATTCGTTCGGGCCGATAGGCGTATCCGTGGCCTGCTGTGCGCTCGTCGATCGCATCCTCGCCGGCCTCGAGCCGCGCGTTCCCGCTCGGCGCCCGCTCGAAGGCGCGCGTCTCGGGGTGCTGACCCACTACGTCACCGACGATGTCGAGCCGAGCGTCGCTCGAGCGCTCGACACAGCGCTCAAGCACCTGGAAGCGGCCGGCGCGATCCTCTCCGATGTCCATTTCGCACCGCTCGAGCGCCTGCCCGAGATCAACCGTTTCGGCTTTTCGGCGATGGAGGCCTACGCCTGGCATCGCGGGCACATCGCCACGCAGCGCGAGCGCTACGATCCGCGCGTGCTCGCGCGGATACTCAAAGGGGAAAGCGCACGGGCGACGGATTACCTCGATCTCATCGCCGAGCGCGCAGCGCTCATGAAAGCCGCGGAAGAAACCCTTTGGCAGCACTTCGATGCGATCGTCGCGCCGACTGTGCCCATCGCGCCGCCCCGTGTCGCAGACTGCGATCGCGACGATGCAACGTATGCGCGCATCAACGCGCTGGTACTGCGTAACCCGAGCACGTTCAACGTCCTGGACGCCTGCGCCGTTTCGCTGCCGTGCCACGCACGCGGGGACGCGCCCGTGGGGCTGATGCTCGCCGCGGGACCGCATCGCGACGACGCGCTCCTCGGCGTGGCACTCGCGGTCGAACGCGTGCTCGACTCGATTCGCTGAGCCGGTTCAGGGCGTGCGGATCGTCACGCACGCTCGATGTCACTGGCTGCGGCAAATCACACTAAAATGCAGCGATTTGCCCCTCGGAGCCCACGCTTCATGAACGACCTCCTGTCCCTGCGCCGCGAACGCCGCCTACTCGTGCTGCTCGGTCTCGTCTCGCTGAGCCTCGTCGGCGGTGCGCTTTATCTGCAGTTCGCGAAGGGCGAAGATCCCTGCCCGCTTTGCATCATTCAGCGCTATTTCTTCATCTTGATCGCAATTCTCGCGTTCGCCGGCGCAACGCGCGGCGGCTGGCAAGGCGTTCGCGTGTTCGAAACGCTGATAGCGGTCGTCGCCGTGGCGGGCATCGGCACCGCCGTGCGTCACCTCTTCATCCAGCTCCATCCCGGCTTCAGCTGCGGATTCGATGCGCTGCAGCCCGTCGTCGACGCCCTGCCGCCCGCCCATTGGCTGCCGAGCGTGTTCAAGGTCGCGGGCCTGTGCGAAACGGTCTACCCCCCCATCCTCGGCCTTCTGCTGCCCGGCTGGGCGCTCGTCGCCTTCGCGCTGACGTTCGTCGCCGTGGCCGCCAGTCTCTGGCGTCGGCGCGCCAAGGGTCGTCTGCATGCGCTCTGAGCGCTGAGCGCGCCGACACACGCGGCCGGCTCACGCCCCCCGCCGTCTTCGCGGTGCAACATGGCGATGGCTTGCAACTTGCACGCGTGCCGCGCATCGTAGAGCCGTAATTATGCTGGCGCTGATAGCGACCATCAGCGCCGGACGATCTTCGCCGCATATTGCGGTGCTATCTTGTGCTCTGGATGGCGATCCACGTGCGCGAGCCGGCCGTTGCCGGTACGAAGCGTAACGCGCGCCTGATCCGCAACTCCAGGATTCGGCCATGACCACGCATCCCATCCGCTTTTACTACCGCGGCGCGATTCACGAAGTGCACGACGCCCCGGCCACCCGCACCGTGCTTCAGCACCTGCGCGAAGACCTCCAGTGCACGGGCACCAAGGAGGGCTGCGCCGAGGGTGACTGCGGCGCGTGCACGGTGGTCGTCGGCGAACTCGACGCCCGCGGCGCGCTCGCGCTCAAGGCCGTCAACGCCTGCATTCAATTCCTGCCCACGCTCGATTCGCGCGCCCTTTTCACGGTCGAAGACCTGCGCCGCCCGGATGGCACGCTGCATCCCGTGCAGCGCGCGCTCGTCGATTGCCATGCATCGCAATGCGGTTTTTGTACGCCGGGCTTTGCCATGTCGATGTGGGCGCTCTACGAAAACCGGCAAGGAGAAAGCCAGACGCCCTCGCGCGATGAAATCGCGACCGCGCTGTCCGGCAATCTGTGCCGCTGCACCGGGTACCGGCCGATCGTCGAGGCCGCACAGGCCATGTTCGACGGCGGGCGCCATGCGCGCACCGCGCTCGATCGCGCGCCCGTCGTCGCGGCGCTGCGCGCATTGCGCCGCGACGAAACGTTCGAATACGCGAGCCGCGAAACGCACACTGCAGACTCCGGCACGACGACATTTCGCGCGCCGGTGACGCTCGACGCGTTCGCCGCCCTGCGCGCGGCATACCCCCAGGCGTGCGTGCTCGCCGGCAGCACGGACGTCGGGCTCTGGGTGACGAAGCAAATGCGCCGCCTCGGCGATCTGCTCTATATCGGCAACGTCGAGGAATTGAAGCGCATCGAGCGCGACGCATCGATGCTCACCATCGGCGCCGCGGCCTCGCTCGAGGACGCCTACGCCGCGCTCGTCGGCGAGTACCCGGCGCTCGCCGAGCTGGCACGGCGCTTCGCCTCGCTGCCGATTCGCAATGCGGGCACGCTCGGCGGCAACGTCGCGAACGGCTCGCCCATCGGCGATTCGATGCCGGCTTTGATCGCGCTCGGCGCGCAGGTCGTGTTGCGGCGGGACAAGGCTTCCCGCACGCTTGCGCTCGACGCGTTCTATCTCGGCTATCAGAAGACAGCACTCGAGCCGGGCGAATTCCTCGCCGCCGTTCGTGTACCGCTCCCGCGGGCCCAGCTGCGATTTCGTACGTACAAGGTGTCGAAGCGCTACGATCAGGACATCTCGGCGGTATGCGGCGCGTTCGCACTCGAAATCGACAACGGAAAAATCGTCTCGGCACGTATCGCCTTCGGCGGCATGGCCGCGACGCCACAGCGTGCGGCCGGTGCCGAAGCCGCGCTCGCCGGCGAGGTATGGAACGAGGCGAGCGCGCAACGCGCCATGAATGCGCTCGAACAGGACTTCGTGCCGCTCACCGATATGCGCGCATCGAATACCTACCGTATGACCGTCGCCCGTAATCTGCTCTGGCGCTTTCATCTCGAAACGCGCGACGAGGCGCCGTTGGCAGCAAGCGAGGTCGAAGCGTTCTCGTTCGAGCCCACCGCCCGACCGGCCAAGGAGATGCGATGAATCTGATGACCGAAGCATCCGCCGAACGCATGGGGACGGCTTCCCAGCCGAGCGCCGCGATCGGCGTGGCGCGCCCGCACGAATCGGCCGAATTGCATGTGAGCGGCGAAGCCGCCTACACCGACGATCTGCCGGAGTTCGCCGGCACGCTCCATGTCGCGCTCGGCTTATCGCGCCACGCGCATGCGCGCATCGTCTCGCTCGATCTCGAAGCCGTGAGAGCTGCCCCGGGCGTGGTCGCGGTATTGACGGCGGCCGATATCCCCGGCGAAAACAACTGTGGCCCGGTCCTTCACGACGATCCGATCCTTGCCGAGGGCACCGTCTCCTATCTCGGGCAACCCGTTTTTGCCGTGATCGCGACGAGCCGCGACCTCGCGCGGCAAGCCGCGGCGCTCGCCAAAAGCGGCGACATCGTGCGCTACGAACCGCTGGAGGCCGTGCTGACCGCGCAAGCGGCCCACGATCGCCAGCAGTACGTACTGCCTCCGCTGCATCTCGTGCGAGGCGATCCCGCGGCCAGGATTGCGGCCGCACCGCACCGGTTGACAGGCGAGTTCGAGGTTGGCGGACAGGAACAGTTCTATCTCGAAGGGCAAATCGCCTATGCCGTTCCGAAGGAAGGCGCCGGCATGCTCGTCTACAGTTCGACGCAGCATCCAAGCGAAATGCAGCAGGTCGTCGCGCATATGCTCGGCTGGCCCGCGCATCGCGTCCTGTGCGAATGCCGGCGCATGGGCGGGGGCTTTGGCGGGAAGGAGTCGCAGTCGGCCGTGTTCGCCTGTATTGCCGCGCTCGGCGCTTCAAAGCTCAAGCGGCCCGTCAAACTACGCGCAGACCGCGACGACGATTTTCTGATCACGGGCAAGCGCCACGACGCCGTCTACCGATACGAGGTTGGCTTCGATAGCGAAGGCCGCATCGCGGGCGCGCGCGTCGAAATTGCATTGCGCGCCGGCTATTCAGCGGATCTCTCGGGAGCCGTCGCCACGCGCGCGGTCTGTCACGTCGACAACGCCTACTATTTATCCGATGTCGAAATCGCGGCGCTGGCCTGCAAGACGAACACGCAATCGAATACCGCGTTTCGCGGCTTCGGCGGTCCGCAAGGCGCGCTCGTGACCGAAGTCATGATCGACGATATCGCGCGCGCGCTCGGGCGGGACCCGCTCGATGTCCGTCTGGCCAATTTCTATGGCATCGGCGAGCGCGACGTCACGCCTTACGGCCAACGCGTCGACGACAACATCCTTGCTCCGCTGACCGCGCAACTGCTCGAATCGAGCGACTATCGCGCGCGCCGCGCGGCGCTCGCGGCATTCAACGAAGCGAGTCCCGTGCTCAAACGCGGCATCGCGATCACGCCGGTCAAGTTCGGCATCTCGTTCAACGTGCCGTTCCTCAATCAGGCCGGCGCGCTCGTGCACGTCTATCGGGACGGCTCCGTACTCGTCAATCACGGCGGCACGGAAATGGGCCAGGGCCTCAATACGAAAGTGGCACAAGTCGTCGCGCATGTGCTGGGGCTGCCGCTCGAGCAGGTGCGCGTGACGGCGACGGACACTTCGAAAGTCGCCAATACGTCGGCCACGGCGGCGTCGACCGGCAGCGACCTGAACGGCAAGGCCGCCGAAGCGGCTGCGCAAACCATCCGCGCGCGCTTGGCCGAAATGGCGGCGCGGCTGCTCGGCGGCCAGCCGGGCGACGCGATCTTCGCCAACGGATGCGTATCGCTCGATGGTGCATCGTTGCCATTCGCGCAGTTGGTGAACGAGGCCTACCTCGCCCGCGTGCAACTCTGGTCGGACGGTTTTTACGCCACGCCGAAAGTGCATTGGGATGCGAAAACGCTGACGGGGCACCCGTTCTACTACTTTGCGTACGGTGCCGCGGTATCGGAAGTGGTCGTCGACACGCTGACCGGCGAATGGAAGCTCCTGCGTGCCGACTTGCTGCACGATGCGGGCCGATCGATCAACCCGGCGATCGATCTCGGGCAGGTCGAAGGGGGATTCATCCAGGGCATGGGCTGGCTGACGACCGAAGAACTCTGGTGGAACGCCGATGGACGGCTCATGACCCACGCGCCGTCGACCTATAAAATCCCCGCGATCAGCGATACGCCGGCCGCGTTTCACGTCGCCCTTTATCGGAACGAAAACGTCGAGCCGACCGTATTCCGTTCGAAGGCCGTCGGCGAGCCGCCACTGCTGCTCGCCTTCTCGGTTTTTCTGGCCATCCGCGACGCGATCGCCGCGGCCGCCCCGCACGCGCGCTCGGCCCCGCCGCTGCGCGCGCCGGCGACGCCCGAAGCGATCCTCGCGGCCATCTCCGCGTTGGGTCGCACAGCAAGCACTGCCTGAAGAGGATCGTCTCCGCATGCAAACATGGTTGTCCGACCTTCAGCATCTGCTCGCACATGGCGACGCCGTGGTGCTCGTCACCGTCGCGCGCGTGGAGGGATCGGCCCCGCGCGAAGCCGGCACGAAGATGATCGTGACACGCGACACCGCGCGCCATACGATCGGCGGCGGACATCTCGAATGGCGGGCGATCGAGATCGCCCGCGAGGTTCTGCGCGACGGCACGCGCGTGCCGCACATGCGCAGGCTCGAACGTCTTGCGCTCGGACCGAGCCTCGGCCAATGCTGTGGCGGTGCAGTGATGCTGGCGTTCGAACGCCTCGATGTAGGCGATCTCGGCTGGGTGGCGACGCTCGCCAAGCGCCTCGCGGCGGGAAAAGCGAGTGTGCGCAGCGTGTCGTTCGGCCCATCGCCCGACAGCGTGCTCCTTTCCGATGCGCAACCCGGCTGCGACATGCCGGACTGCCTGCTCTGGGACGGCACCGGGTTCGATGAAGGCAACGCGCTCCTGACCGAGACGATCGTGGCGCGCGAGTTTCCGGTGGTGCTGTTCGGCGCCGGACATGTCGGCGCCGCGCTGATCCGGATCCTCGCGACGCTGCCGTGCCGCGTGCGCTGGGTCGACGAGCGCGATGCTCAATTCGAACAGCACCTCGTACCGGTCTCGCCGCGAGATCTGCCGAACGTGACGATCGACGCAAACGATGCGCCGGACGAAGCTGTCGATGAAGCCGAGCCCGCGAGCTATTTCATCGTAATGACGCACAATCACGCGCGCGACCTTGCGCTGGCCGAGCGCATCCTCAGGCGCGGCGATTTCGCATTTTTCGGCATGATCGGCTCGCTGACGAAGCGCCGGCAATTCGAACATCGGCTCGCTGCGCGCGGCATCGACCCCGCTCTCATCGCGCGCATGCACTGCCCGATCGGGGTTGCCGGCATCGCCGACAAATCGCCGGAGGCCATTGCGATTTCGGCGGCGGCCCAATTGCTGCAAGCCGTCGAAAGCGTGCGAACGCGGCGTGCGTCGCGCGCCGCACCATCGCCTCCCTCTTCCCCGTTGTCTTCAACGATCGACCATGACCCCGACATTCGCTGAAAAAATCGCCGGTGCGCCGAAGGCCGAACTCCATATCCATATCGAAGGATCGCTCGAGCCCGAGCTGATCTTCAAGCTTGCCGAACGCAACGGCGTTGCGCTCGCTTACCCCTCGATCGAAGCGCTGCGCGCCGCCTATGCGTTCACCGATCTGCAGTCGTTCCTCGACATCTACTACGCCGGCGCGAGCGTGTTGCTCACCGAAGACGACTTCTACGACATGACCGCGGCCTATGTCGAGCGCGCACTCGCCGATGGCGTCGTGCATACCGAGATCTTCTTCGATCCGCAAACGCATACCGAGCGCGGCGTGCCGATCGAAACGGTAGTCGCGGGCATCGAGCGCGCGCTGGCCGAGGGCGAGCGTCGCGGCTTATCCAGCAAGCTGATTCTCTGCTTCTTGCGACATCTATCCGAAGACGATGCGCTCGCCACCTATTCGGCCGCGCTGCCGCTCTTCGATACCTACGCGCGCCGGTTGATCGGCGTCGGTCTCGATTCGTCGGAGCGCGGCCATCCGCCATCCAAATTCGAACGCGTTTTCGCGCAGGCACGCAAGCGCGGGCTGAAGGTCGTCGCGCATGCGGGCGAGGAAGGCCCCCCTTCGTACATTTACGAAGCACTCGATCTGCTGTTGGTTGATCGCATCGATCACGGTGTGCGCAGCATCGAAGACCCGGCGCTCGTGACGCGGCTTGCCGATACCCGCGTTGCACTGACCGTCTGCCCGCTGTCGAATCTGAAGCTGCGCGTATTCGACGACATGAAACGGCACACCTTGAAAGCACTGCTCGATCACGGTGTGGCCGTCACGATCAACTCGGACGATCCGGCCTACTTCGGCGGCTACGTCAATGCGAACTACCTGGCAACGGTCGAAGCGCTCGGACTGACCGATCGCGACGTGTACACACTCATACGCAACAGCTTCGAAGCCTCCTTCGTGACGCCGCGCGAACTCGACGCGTTCATTGCAAAGCTCGACGCATATTGGAAGCCGTAGACGTGCGCGCCGCACCGATGCGGCGCCGTTTTTCAGCACAGGAACATTTCCGACCATGAGCCCAATCGACAAGCACGGTGTGGGACGCACCGCCTATCGCGCCATGCTGCTCGGCTTCGCCGGCGATCCAGCCGAATCCGACGATGCGGCCCGCTTCGAAGAAGACGGACTGCTCATCGTCGAAGCGGGGCATGTGGTCTCAAAAGGCAGCTACGCTGCGCTTGCAGACCAATTGACGCCCGACACGCAGTTGCGCGACTTCACAGGCAAGCTGATCGTACCGGGCTTCATCGATACGCACGTGCACTACCCGCAGACGGACATGATCGCCTCACCGGCCTCCGGCCTTCTACCCTGGCTCGAGCACTACACGTTCCCGACGGAACGGCGGTTTTCCGACGCGGCATGGGCGCGGGAAACCGCGGACTTTTTCCTCGACGAACTGCTCGCTTGCGGCACGACGACCGCGCTCGTCTACTGCACGGTGCACAAGGAATCGGTCGACGCATTCTTCGCCGCGAGCGAAGCTCGGCAGTTGCGCATGATCGCGGGCAAGGTGTTGATGGACCGCAATTGCCCCGAATTCCTGCGCGACACCGCGCAATCGGGCTATGACGACAGCGCTGAGCTGATCGCGCGCTGGCACGGCAAAGGGCGGCAGCTCTACGCGCTCACGCCGCGTTTCGCGCCGACATCGACGCCCGAACAGCTGCAAGCATGCGGCGCGCTCGCGCAAGCCCATCCGAACGTATTCGTTCAGACGCACGTCGCCGAGAACGTCGACGAAATCAAGTGGGTGGCCGCGCTCTACCCGGGCTATCGCAGTTATCTCGATGTCTACGATCGCCATGGACTGCTGCGCCGCCGTGCGATTTATGGGCACTGCATTCATTTCGACGATCGCGATCGGGCTCGCATGGCCGAGAGCGGAGCCGTCGCTTCGCATTGCCCGACATCGAATCTCTTTCTCGGCAGCGGTCTGTTCGATATTGCCAAGGCGGGCGCGCATGGCATGGCGGTGACGCTCGGCACCGACGTGGGCGGCGGCACCGCTTTCTCCATGCTGCGGACGATGAACGAAGCGCATAAAGTCGCGCGTCTGAGCGGGCATCACCTCAGCGCGACGCGCATGTTCTGGCTCGCCACGGCCGGTGCCGCGCAGGCTCTCGATCTGGACGGAACCATCGGCACGCTGGCGCCGCAGACAGAAGCCGATTTCATCGTGCTCGATCCGCAGGCCACACCGCTGCTCGAGCGGCGTATGCAGCGTGCCGAGTCGCTCGAGGAACGACTGTTCGCGTTCGCCTTGCTCGGCGACGATCGCGCAGTATTCGAGACCTACGCGGCAGGCCGATGCGTACATCGCCGCGACGACGATGCGCGCCGCCGACGCGCGCTCGCCGATCACTGAACGCCGGCGCGGCGCGACGCGAGGCCGCCCGGCCGCCGGTTCCGCGGCCCAGCGCCGCGCCTGTGTTAGAATCCGCCCCTCATTGGGGAGTAGCCGCCCCGCCGCTTCGCGCCGGTTCACCGGTCATGCCGAGCGCGGCGGGGGCATCCGTCAACAGACTTGGCCTTGCGGCCATGGCGGATGCAGCCTCGGGCCTGGCGAGACCGATGACCCGCACGCGCGCCGTTTATGGGCCCGGCGTCGCCGCGGGTCGTCGCTCGTACACATCTCGGCCCGGGAAGAACCAATAACGTGGACCAAGCCTTTCTGATCTCGACCGGCGCCGTCGCGCTCGCTGAAATCGGCGACAAGACTCAATTGCTTTCCCTGGTCCTTGCGGCCCGCTACCGCAAGCCCATTCCGATCATGCTCGGCGTGCTCGTCGCTACGCTGGCCAACCATGCGGGCGCCGGCGCAATCGGGAATTGGCTCGGCGCGCTCGTCACGCCGACCGTCATGCGTTGGGCATTGACGATCTCGTTCATCGCCATGGGCATCTGGGTGCTGATACCCGACAAGCTCGATGCCGACGAGGCAAACGTCGCGCGCGGCCGGCTTGGCGTCTTCGGCGCCACCCTCGTCACGTTCTTTCTGGCTGAAATGGGCGACAAAACGCAGATCGCGACCGTCGCGCTGGCCGCACGATTTCACGACTTCATCGGCGTGGTGGCCGGCACCACCCTCGGCATGATGCTGGCCAACGTGCCGGCCATCCTGCTCGGCGAGCGCTTCGCTCACCGTCTGCCGACACGCACCGTGCATGTGATCGCAGCCGTCCTGTTCATCGTGCTCGGGGTGCTCGGGCTGGTGCGCGGAACGGTTTGACGGGCGCGGGCGGCCGCGGCGAAAGCACGCGGCCGTGACGATGCTATTGCGCTGCCGGGGCGGATGCTGCAGCAGGCGCGCGGCCTGTTGCCGCCGGTGCGACCGGCACCTCGTTCGACGCCCCGCCGCCATGCGAATCGACGGGGATGCGCACCGTGCGCACGACCCCGTTGCCGAGCGGGAAATCGGCCAACGCGCTGCGGGCAAGATAGGGCATGGCCTGCACTAGCGAGGATTCATCGTTCGTCGTGCGCGCGGTGACGTTGTAGACTTCCCGGCCTGTCGAGCGCTCGGTGATCCGCACGCCCAGCGTATGCGTGTAGACCGGATAGGTTTGGCTCACATAATCCGGCGGGAAGGCGCCAAAGGGCCCAAACGGGCCCATGGGCCGCCAGAACGGGCCCGGCCAGGGGTTCCCATAGTAGACCGGCTGCGTGACAGTCATCGCGCCGGCATCGGTCTTGTAACCGAGTCCCACGAGATAGTGTGCGTCGGTACGCGGTACACGCCGGAACGCATAACGATCGAGCTCGGAGGCAACGAGTTGCTCGTAGGTCGCTTGCTCGAGGCTGTTTTGCTGCGCCGGGGTGCGGTCGAATGAATAAGTCCGCGTTGCGTCGCTGCCGCTCCATTCCGAAAAAGCCGTGACCTGCGAGGTCACATAGGTCGTACACCCCGCCAACGTCAATGCCGACACGGCGCAGACCGGCGCGACCGCACGTCTTACCTGTTGCCACTTCGCCTTCATATCTTCCTCTGTTTCGCTACGGGGCCTGCCTTCACCCCGGGCCTCGTCGCGATGATACGCCGAGCCTGCAGCGCCGGGCCGGCCGGCTTTGTACAATGGATGACGACCTCGCCGCTGATGCGCGAGCCCAAACGGTCCATTTTCCCGATCCGCCATGTCCGATACCGCCAATTCCGCTGTGATCCGCCGGGCCGACTATACGCCGCCGGCTTTTCTCATCGACTCGGTTGCGCTCGAGTTCGATCTCGTAGCCGAACGCACGATCGTCAAGAACACGATGCGGGTGCGACGCAATCCCGGCGCCGCGCATGCTGCACGCCTGGAACTCATGGGCGAAGCGTTGGAACTCCTCTCGGTCTCGCTCGACGGCGCGTCTCATGCGGAGCATCGCGTCCACGAGCACGGCCTCGTGCTCGACGCCGTACCCGACACGTTCGAGCTGACGATAGTGAGCGCGTGCAAGCCGGCCGAGAACACGACGCTCTCCGGCCTTTACGTCTCGAGCGGCAACTTTTTCACCCAATGCGAGGCCGAGGGCTTTCGGCGCATCACCTACTTTCTCGATCGCCCCGACGTCATGGCCACCTACACGGTGACGCTGCGCGCGGACAAAACCGCCTATCCGGTCCTGCTCTCGAACGGCAATCTCGTCGACACGGGCGATTTGCCGGACGGACGCCACTTCGCCAAATGGCAGGACCCGTTCAAGAAGCCGAGCTACCTTTTCGCGCTGGTCGCCGGCAAACTTGTCGCGCTCGAAGAGCGAATCCGCGCCGGCTCCGGTAAGGAAAAACTGCTGCAGGTCTGGGTCGAGCCGCACGATCTCGACAAGACGCGACACGCCATGGATTCGCTCGTCAACGCGATTCGGTGGGATGAAGAGCGCTTCGGCCTCGAGCTCGATCTCGACCGCTTCATGATCGTCGCCGTCAGCGATTTCAACATGGGCGCCATGGAAAACAAAGGCCTGAACGTCTTCAATACGAAGTATGTCCTGGCCAACCCCGAAACCGCCACCGATACCGATTTCGCCAACATCGAGGCCGTGGTGGGCCACGAGTATTTCCATAACTGGACAGGCAATCGCGTCACCTGCCGCGACTGGTTCCAATTGAGCCTGAAGGAAGGGCTTACCGTCTTTCGCGATCAGGAGTTCTCGGCCGATATGCAAGGCGGCGCGACCGACGAAACGGCACGCGCGGTGAAACGCATCGAGGATGTACGCGTGCTGCGGCAGATGCAATTCGCGGAAGACGCGGGCCCCATGGCGCATCCGGTGCGTCCCGAGAGCTACGTCGAAATCAACAACTTCTATACGATGACCGTCTACGAGAAAGGCGCCGAAGTCGTGCGCATGTATCAGACGCTCTTCGGGCGCGACGGTTTTCGCCGCGGCATGGATCTCTACTTCAAGCGGCATGACGGGCAAGCCGTCACGTGCGACGATTTCCGCCATGCGCTGGCCGATGCGAACGGGCGCGATCTGGCGCAATTCGAGCGCTGGTACAGCCAGGCCGGCACGCCGCGTGTCGGCGTGCGGACAGCGTACGATGAAAAAACCAAGCGCTTCACGATCACGCTCTCGCAACGGTATGCGGACGCGGCGCCCGCTGCGCGCGAAACACAACAAGGCCCGCTCCTGATTCCGTTTGCGATGGGTCTCATCGGCCGCAACGGCGCCGATCTGCCGTTGCGTCTCGAAGGGGAGCCCGCTGCGGCCGGGACGACGCGTGTGCTGGAGCTGACGGACAACGAAGCGCAATTCACGTTCGTCGATGTGGCCGAAGCGCCCTTGCCTTCCCTGCTGCGCAACTTTTCAGCACCGGTGATCGTCGAGTACGACTACACCCATGACGAATTGGCGTTTTTGCTCGCGCACGACAGCGATCCGTTCAATCGATGGGAGGCTGGCCAGCGCCTCGCCACGCGTGAGCTGCTGGGGTTGGCCGCGCGCGCGGCAGCCGACGAGCCGCTCACGCTCGACGATTCCATTGTCGCGGCATTCGCGCGTGTGCTGACCGACAAGACAATCTCACCCGCGTTTCGCGAGCTCGCGCTCGTGCTGCCTTCGGAGTCCTACCTTGCCGAGCAGATGGCCGAGTCCGACCCGTCGGCGGTGCACCGCGCGCGGCAATTCGTGCGCAAGCGCCTCGCCACGGCGCTGCGCGACCAGTGGCTAAGCCTGTATGAAACTCATGTGACGCCAGGCCCGTACGAGCCGACGGCGCAAGCCGCGGGCCATCGCGCCCTCAAGAATCTCGCGCTGGCCTACCTTGCCGAGCTCGACGACGCGTCCGACGCCGTGCGGCTCGCGAATGCGCAGTACGACGCCGCCGACAACATGACCGATCGTGCGGCCGCGCTCGCGACGCTCATCGCCGCCGGTGCGGCGACGAATACGCCGATCGCGGAGCGCGCGCTCGAAGACTTCTATCGCAGGTTCGAGCGCGAGCCGCTCGTCATCGACAAGTGGTTCTCGATGCAGGCCACGCAGCGCGGTAGCGAGAAGCGGCCCGTGATCGAGATCGTGCGCAAGCTCATGAGTCATCCGGCGTTCACCTTGCGCAATCCGAACCGTGCGCGTTCGTTGATCTTCAGCTTCTGCTCGGGCAATCCCGCGCAGTTCCATGCGGCCGACGGCTCGGGCTACGCGTTCTGGGCGGAACAGGTCGTGGCGCTCGATGCGCTCAATCCCCAGGTGGCCGCGCGCCTCGCACGCTCGCTGGAACTCTGGCGTCGCTACACGCCGGCGTTGCGCGAGCGCATGCGCGAGGCGCTGCAGCAAGTGGCTGCGAAGGCCTCGTCACGCGACGTACGCGAGATCGTGGAGAAAGCGTTGGCTTGATGCCGTGGAGCGCCGTTTGGCGGCGCTTCGCGACCCAACGAACGGGCACGCACGTGCCCGTTTTTTTCGTGCCGACCGTGCGCCTGCCTACAAAAACTCGCGGCCATCGGCGTCGCGGCGGGTAAAATCCACGGCATCCCCTGGCTTTCGGAGTACCGCAATGTCTCTGCAACGACGCACTACCCTCACGAAATTCCTGATCGAGCAACAACGCGAAACCAACAAGCTGCCGGCCGACTTGCGTCTTTTGATCGAAGTCGTCGCGCGCGCTTGCAAGCTCATCAGCTATCACGTCAGCAAAGGGGCTTTGGGGGAAGCGCTCGGTACGGCGGGCAGCGAAAACGTTCAAGGCGAGGTCCAGAAAAAGCTCGATATCCTGTCGAACGAAATTCTCCTCGACGCGAACGAATGGGGCGGCAACCTTGCCGCGATGGCGTCCGAGGAAATGGAAAAGCTGTTTCCGATTCCGGCCAACTATCCGCGCGGAGAATATCTGCTCGTGTTCGACCCGCTGGACGGTTCATCGAACATCGACGTCAACGTATCGATCGGTACGATTTTTTCGGTGCTGCGCTGCCCTGACGGGCAAGTCGCGACCGAGCAATCGTTCCTTCAGCCCGGCACGCAGCAGGTCGCGGCAGGCTACGCGGTCTATGGACCGCAAACCATGCTCGTATTGACGACGGGCGATGGCGTGAATGGCTTCACGCTCGACCGCGAACTCGGTTCGTGGGTGCTCACGCATGCCAACTTGCGCATTCCGGAAGACACGCGGGAGTTCGCGATCAACGCCTCGAACGCTCGCCACTGGTATCCGCCGGTACAGCGATATGTCGACGAACTGCTGGCCGGCAAGACGGGCGTGCGTCAGGCCGATTTCAACATGCGCTGGGTCGCATCGATGGTTGCCGATGTGCATCGGATCTTGCATCGCGGCGGCATCTTCATGTACCCGGCGGACAAGCGGACCCCGGACAAACCGGGCAAGCTGCGGCTCATGTACGAGGCGAATCCGATGTCGTTCATCGTCGAGCAGGCCGGCGGCGCGGCGACGAACGGGCACGAGCGCATTCTCGATGTGCAGCCCGAGAGCCTGCATGAGCGTATCGCGGTGTTCCTCGGTTCGAAGAACGAGGTCGAGCGCGTCACGGGCTACCATCGCGAAGAAAAAAGTTAAGATGGGGGCTTGCCATCCGGCGCGACATGTCTCTATAATCGCGTTTCTCCTGATGCCGGAATAGCTCAGACGGTAGAGCAGCGCATTCGTAATGCGAAGGTCGGGGGTTCGATTCCTCTTTCCGGCACCACAGATTCACGTGAAAAGCCCAGCCCGCAAGGCTGGGCTTTTTATTTGGCGTAAATCTGGCGTAACGCCAGTTGACGCGTGGGAAACGTCCTCGCGAAATCGAGAGGCAAAGTCGTACGTGGGGAGGAACCGATCACTGCCTCGAAGTTTGGCCGCCAGAAAAAGGTAACGCAGGTCACTCTTTCGGCAAGCCCCCGTCAGAACCCGGAAGATCAACGGTGCGCACGATTCGCAGATCAGTCACATATGAGTAACAGCTCAGGAACGCGTTACCTTTTGCTTCGGTAACTGATGCGATAAGTCGAACTCTTCAAAATCAGATACTTGGCCGCACGCTACGGTATCTGTGACCAGTCGTGCCGTTTCGGGGGTAACGCAAATTTCGGCCTAGATTCAGTAACTTATACTCCGTTTTCCAGGTCAGTGACCGGTGTTACGGCTTCCCGCCCCGCTCCATTGCAACGGCTTTCCTCGGGTTCGAGCCCCAGCGCGGTAAAACGGTCCGACGATACGAGCCATCACTTGATCCCGCACCACCGCGTCACTATGATGGCGGCGTGTTCAAAACAGCGAACACCTGGATTGGCGTCCGGAAATGCAAAAGGCAGGCAACCACCGGCATAGGGTCGGTTTCGCCTGCGCGTCTTGCGCCCCTACGGTCGGGCCTTGATGGGGGAGCCTTCGGGCTCGCCGGTTACTTTTGCGCCGGTACGCCAACCCTGTCTCGTGCCCGGCCACCTCAATTCGCGTTGAGGTGGCGGGCGATGGAACCCGCAAAAGGAGACGCGCGCAATGCATCACTTCGACACTGATTCCAAGCTTCTGCAGTCTCACCTCGATGCGGCAATGATCAGCATCGACCGTCTCAGTGCGCTGGCTGATCTGCTGGCCGACGAGGACGTCGCAGCCGCCTTCGCACGCCTTTCAGCGAGCCAGCAGGCGGCGATATTCGGCAGCTTCGAAGCCGGACTCCACGAGGCCCGCGTCGCGCTATTCGACGCGGTAGGAAACGAGTGTCAGCCACATTTGCGAGTCAACGATTAATAGGCTCAAGCGGCTCTCCACTTTCCGAAGCCGTCGCGCGCCGACCGCCGAACAGGTATACGACGCAACATTTAAGTGGCAGTTAAACGACCGTCATCATCAAAATATGCGATGAGCGGCGGCTCACTACCGTCGCTCACAACGCAACATCTACTTTTCGCCTGATCACGCCATATGCCGAGTAGTTTCCGTGTCTACATCGACGAGTCTGGAGACGAGGGCTTTAAATTTCTGCCCAATGAACAAGGAAGCTCCAGGTGGTTCGTTCTGTCGGCCGTTGTGGTAAGGAAGGAACGAGACCTTCAGCTAGTACAGCTCGCAAAGGAAGTACGCGCCCTGCTCAACAAAGAGCCGAAGCACGCGCTTCACTTCCGAAACCTCAGGCATGAGCAGCGGATACCGTTCGCTCGACAAATTGGCGAGTCGCCTCTCCGGCATATCCATGTTCTCGTGCATAAACCGTCAATCACAGAGCCCGAAAATTTCCAGCAAGAGAAATTTTCGCTGTACCGATATGCGACGCGACTGCTGCTTGAAAGGGTAAGTTGGCTTTGCCGAGATTACTATCGCCCCGCTGACGGTGGTGATGGTCGCGCGGAACTGATCTTCTCAAACCGATCTGCGATGTCCTACGCCGACCTTCGCGAATATTTGCGGCGGCTGCGAAATTCAGCCGAAGTACGAATTCATTGGAATAGTGTCGAGCCCGATGCCGTAAGCGCCGTCGCTCACGAACAGCTTGCCGGGCTTCAAATCGCTGACGCAGTCGCCACCGGCGTGTTTTATTCTGTACACCGCTCTGTCTACGGCGAAATCGAGGATGGCTACTTGCGCCTCTTGGCGCGCAACATCTACCGAAATCGGGGAACTGCAGACGGATATGGATTGAAGTTCTGGTGTGCCGACGCGAACGAGAGGCGCCGAGTGTTGGCGGTAGTCGCCAGCTGAGGGAAGTACTGTTGCAGGCCCCGGATTCGAGGGTCCCACCCATTCGGGCTGCCGTCTTGCGACGACCTCTACTGGCTCCGCGCTTGCCTGCAACAGCGTCCACTATACGCGGCTGCATAAATATAGACAAGTCGATAGACGCTCAACGGTCGAAACGCCCCGCTTCCGGGTTGCGGCCCACGGCGCAGCCTCACTGCGGTACGGGCTTCGCCATCCGCTTAATCCGACAGCATTAGCATTGGGCTAACCAGACTGCAAACGCGGCTGCGGTCTGATGATCTGAGTGCCGCGCACCGAACTCTGCCTCCGGAGTTTTCGGACAGGCACCAGCCCCTTATAAATCAAAGCCTTACGCAACTCGCAAACTGCAAAACCAGGGCTGCACAGGGGTCAATCAAGGTAGTGCGGGCCGGTCCAAGCTGCAATTTAGCTGCAGTATGGCGATCACCCGTCCCTCGAAGCGGCAGAGCACCGTCGATCGCACCGAGCGACTATTTTTCGCCACCAGCGAAAAAATTTTGTTGACCGCGTACGTTTTCCTGCTACACTACGCTCCATAGATGGGGTGTACGGAGAGACCTCGGTTGTGTTGGGCGCGAGCCCGTGGCGGACAGAACATCGATTCGCCAGACGCTTGGTACCTTCACCGCCTGCGGGCGGATCGAATATGCCAAGGTGGTCGCCTGTAGGCTTTGGCGACCACGTCACTAACGATATGAAGGGGCTTTCGGTTGCTTTCTCCGGCTTATGGAAATGCGAGGCGGATGCGCGAGTTCACGCGTGTCCCCGGGGTAACCCGGTTTTTCCATAAGGAGTTTTTTATGACTGTACCCTCTATAGAGCAACCGAAGTGCAAGCAGGAGGAGAAGGACGGACGTTCTCTCTGGAAACTGGTAGTCCATGGCGTAGCGTCAGGCGTTGGCCGATACGCATGTTCGAGACTGCTTAACGAGCGAACTTGGCATTATCTCGCCGTGAAAGTTCCGGAGTTGGCTGAAAAGCTGTTCGACGTCTTTATCTCTTAACCTGGTTGCCCCCCTTCCGTTTTTGAAGGAGTGTTATATGTTAAGTCGCGCACTAAAAGCTATGCGCCAGTTTCACAATCAAAGTCAAGGTGCACTAGCAAGCACATTGGGAATATCAAATTCCTATCTGTCAGAGATTGAGAGTGGAAAAAAAGAACCCACCCTGGACATTTTGAACAAGTATGCTGCAACGTTTAATGTTCCGTTGTCTTCCATTCTTGCATTCTCGGAAACGCTAGATGGAAGCCAAAGCGTGAGCAAAGTCAGAAGTTTCGTCGCTAAAAAGATGTTAAGGGTCCTTGAATGGATTTCAGAAAATGGCGAACTCAAAGAAAAAGATAAAACGGTACGCGCTGACTAGATCACCGTTTTTTCGTTTGCATTCGAAACAAAGTCTGGCCACCCTGTTGTCAACCCCGCTTACAAGTCTGGAAGAGCTTGCGGGGTTGCCGTCCGGGAAAAGATACAAAATGTACGACGACGAGCGTTCGGGGCGACATATTACAGAACCACAAGGCGAGCTGAAGTCTATTCACAAACGAATCGCAAAACTTTTGAGTCGCGTCATTCCACCGAAATTTCTCCACTCAGCGACAAAAAAGCGGTCATACAAAACAAACGCCGAATCACATGTAGGTCGCAGCAACATCATCAAACTCGATATCAAGGAATATTATCCCTCCATAACATTTGGAATGATTTATCGTTTTTTTTCTGACCAAATGCATTGCTCGCCGGATGTCGCGACCATTCTAACCAAGATTTGTACGGTCTCAGCTCGTGGGCGCACTCATCTGCCGACGGGCAGCAGTGTAAGTCCTGTCCTGTCTTATTGGGTACATTCGCGACTCTTCAACGACATATGGAATATGTGTGCGGCGAAGGATTGTAACATGACGCTTTACGTTGACGATATTACGGTGTCCGGGAAGCTCGCGAACGATGCGCTACTCGAGCAAATCAAGAGCCGAATAGAAGCAACGGGCTTAAAAGCGCACAAATTGAAGACCTTTATCGGAACTGCAGCAAAGGTTACCGGGGCCATTGTGTTGCAGAACAAGGTGGCCCTCCCGCACGACAGAGCGAAGGATATTCGCGAGTTACTGAAACATCTAGATTCTCTGTCAGGCGCCGAGCTGAGCTCCGCCCTATCCAGACTCGTCGGAAAGCTGAATGAAGCACAGCAGTTTGTATCGGCGTACGGGCTAACAAAGAAGGCGCTTCTGGCCCGGCACGCGACAACGTGGAAAGACATAACAGACGACCGCGCCAAGCGATCCCGAAGGGCAATGCTGAAACGTCGGCGCACGTCGGCTTCACGCAAAACATCGCCCCGAACTGCCTGAAGAGCGATCATGCACGGCACAAGGATCGCTGCATCAGTTTGCATCATCTTCTGCCATTTGAAGCCGGCGGGGCCGCTCTGTGCGGCGTACCGCTGACTCGATCAATAGGTGCATGAGATGCGATGATTTAGCGATGCGCAGGCGGGGAGGGGACTGCGAATTCGAGCTACTAGGCGGGATAGCATCATCGGTAACGCGCAGTTACGGCATTCGCGCTCCTCCGCTAGCAAGTAACAGCCTTTGTTCAACCAGTAGGTGGCCAATGACAGTCTGCGGCAAATATGCGGCAGTCGTGATGTATGCGATCGGGCGAAGGACGCCGCGACTGTTGCTCCAGGGCATCCTCTATTCGGCCATCAATCTCAACGTGAAAATCCGGGGCTGTTCATTGCTTGAAGCACTTCGGCGCAAGGAACGCGGCTTATACTGCATCCCTATAGATTGCACGCGTGCCGATGCAGGGCGATAGCTTTGACATCGACCATAAAACCTGCTCTGTCGCTATCGAGCGACACAGTCTGAAAACAAAATGGGGGGGCGAGTGATTCTTACGGAAAACCAACTAGACGAGTGGGTCCAGGGTAATGCGCGCGATGCTCAAGGTGTAATTGTTGAACTCGTATGGCGCTTGGTCGCTGCTTCGTGTCCGAAGCCCAAAGACCGCCGGTTTCCACTGGGTGACTCGATTGGCCAACACGGCCCAGACGGTATCTTGGATGTCGACCTAGGATTCGATCCGTTCGTGCCGGAAGGCCGCTCGTTTTGGGAGATAGGAACCGGGTTGAAAGCTGGCCCGAAGGCGACCTCTGACTACAGTGACCTCGTTGACGCGCTGCCCGAAAGCACCCGGCGTGAGTCGACGTTTGTCTTTGTTACGCCTCTTTCAGGCCGGAGGGACTGGAAGCATACATGGAAAGAGGACGCGCAAGGGGCGTGGCTCGAGGAGCGTCGCGCGAGGCGCGAGTGGCGGGACGTCCGAATTATTGATGGGACCAAGCTCATCGACTGGATTCAACAGTTCCCACCTGTCGAGCTTTGGCTCCTTCAGCGGACAATGGGCATACCCATTGAGCAAATTGAGACACCCGAGCTTCGCTGGAGCTTGATCCGCACAATCGGTGAGCCCCCGCCGCTAACTCCTAACTTGTTCATTTCAAGCAGAGAAGACGCTTGCGCAAGACTGAGTGCGGTCTTGGGGGGAACTGCTATTCAACTCAAGCTGGAAACGCACTTCCCTGATCAGGTAGTGGACTTCGTGTCCGCATATCTGGCCCAGCTAGATCCGGAAAACCGCGCGGATGCTGCGGGGCGCTGCGTTATCGTCTCCGGCGCCGAGGCATGGAATGCTGTCGCGTCACAGAAAGAGAAGCTTATTCTGATTGCCGACTCCGCTCTTGACCTGAGTGGAGACACGGGTATTAAGCTGATCCAGAAGGCCCGAAGGAATGGGCACGCGGTCATTTTTGGAGGGCCGACCGGCGGAATACCAGACCCGGCAAGCGTACCGCTTCGAGCGCCTCGATCACACCACATCCGAGCGGCGTTAGAACTTGCCGGGTACAGTGAGGAGCGGGCTCGGACGTTGGCGCAAAAGAGCGGGGGGCACCTGGGATCGTTGCTCAGGTGCCTCCAAAACCTGTCGTTGATGCCCGAATGGGCTGAGGGCTCCATCGCGTCCGAACTCGTTATCGCAGCAGCTCTGGGGTCTTGGAACGACATGGCAGACGCCGACCGCACTATTGCGGAAGACGTATCGGGAAACTCATACGGGGAGTGGATCGGCAAGATGCGCGAAGTGGCGCTTCGTCCGGGCACTCCCCTGATTCAGCGTGACGGACACTGGCGATTCATCGCACGCTATGAAGGGTGGTATGCCCTCGGTCCACAGGTCTTCGACGAGCATCTGGAGCGTTTGCAACGTGCTGCGATATCCGTCTTGATCGAAAGGGATCCGCAGTTCGATCTTCCTAAGGACAAGCGGTACGAGGCTGCCATTCGCGGCAAGGTCCTAGCTCATTCACAGCTCCTGCGAAACGGTCTCGCAGAATCGCTTGCGCTGCTTGGGAGCCATCCGGAGGCGCTGACATCTTGCACACGTGGCAGGGCCGAGGCGACCGCAGCTCTTACGGTCCGTGAAGTTCTGGCTGAGGCAAATTGGGAACGTTGGGCTAGCCTGAATGACTTGCTGCCGCTGCTCGCAGAGGCGGCCCCAGAGCAATTTCTCAGCGCCGTCGAGGCGGCGCTTGTCAAAATGCCGTGCGCGTTCGACCTTGTATTCGCGGAGGAACGTGACGGCATCATGGGCCGCAGTTATATGAGTGGCGTACTGTGGGCTCTCGAGACGTTGGCTTGGGATGCGGATCACTTGGGCCGAGTCGTAGTCTGCTTAGGAGAACTCGCCCAACGTGACCCAGGCGGGCGTTGGTCGAATCGCCCCATCAACTCCTTGACCACCATATTCTTGCCATGGCTGCCACAGACATGTGCACCGGTTGGGAAACGTGTGGCCGCAATCTCAACCCTGCTCGCTGAAGTTCCAGAAATTGGATGGAAGCTGCTCGTGAGCTTGCTCCCTAACTCCCACTCCACATCGTCTGGCACACGTCGGCCAGCCTGGCGTCAGACAATTTCCGACGACTCGGGAACAGAGGTTACGGACCGCGAGTATTCCGAACAGGTTGCGGTTTACGCTGACATGACAGTGGCGGCCGCCCAAAGCGACTGTAATAAGCTGGCTGAGCTGATCGATCATTTCGAGAACCTCCCCCCATCGGCATACGAAAAACTTGGGGCGCAGCTGTGTTCCGAGTCTGTGCTCAGCTTGCCCGAAGACGATAGACTCCGCCTCTGGAACGCACTTATTGATGTCGCCACGAAACACAGGCGATTTGCTGACACCGACTGGGCGATGAGGCATGAGCAGGTCGAGGAAATCGCTTCTATTGCCGAACGCCTGGCACCGAATGCCCCCGCGTTTCGCCACCAACGCCTCTTTAGCGATCGTGACTTCGACCTATACGAGGACAATGATAACTATGAGGAACAGCGCAGCGAACTTGAGGTTCGCCGTCAAAATGCCGTCGCCGAAGTGGCAAGAAGCGGCGTACAAGCCGTTCTCGAGTTCGCCGTAGCTGTTCAGTCGTCTTGGCGGGTTGGACTCGCCTACGGCATCGTCGCAGCTCCCGCGCAGGACACGGTCGTTTTGCCCAGCTTGGTGGAATCCGAGCAGAAACAGCTTCGCCAGTTCGCGGCCGGATTTGTGTGGAGCAGATTCCATAGCCGCAATTGGCATTGGGTAGACAGCATTGATGTAACAACATGGTCCCCCTCACAAATCGGCCAGTTCCTATCTTTCTTGCCGTTCGTGCAAGGTACGTGGGAGCGCTCGGATCGCCTTCTTGGGACCGACGAGATCGAGTACTGGGCCAAGGCGAATGCAAATCCGTATGCTGCCGATGCTGGCCTCGGAGGTGCGATCGATAAACTCGTGCAGCACGGGCGGCCGCTTGCTGCCGTGAGCTGTCTCTACGTGATGCTGCATCGCAAGCAGCCGCTCGACGCAACGCGCGCCGTGCAAGCATTACTGGCGGCAGCGACATCGCCAGAGAGTTCACACTCAGCGAACGCCTATGAGATTGTAGAGATCATCAAAGCCCTACAACTCGAACCGATCACTGCGCATGATGACCTGCTCCGGGTCGAGTGGGCCTACCTGCCCCTCCTTGATCGACACAGTGGCGCGGCGCCTACGTTACTCCAGCGCAGGATGGCGACAGAACCCGCATTCTTCTGCGAAATAATTCGACTCGCGTTCCGTTCAACAAACGAGGAACGATCAGCTGACGATCAGCCCGAAGGAAAAAAAGAATTGGCCGGAAATGCCTATCGTCTCTTGCGGGCATGGACAACTCCGCCAGGTTCTCACATGGATGGCGATTTCGATGGAGACGCGCTCAACCGATGGTTGGATGCTGTGAAAATCGAGTGCGTCGAGACAGGACATCTCGAGATCGCGATGACAATGGTCGGTCACTCGCTCATCTATGTACCGCCTGACCAAGACGGGCTGTGGATACATCGCTCGGCAGCTGCGGCTCTCAATGCGAAGGACGCGGAGGATATGCGAAATGGCCTTGTTACTGAATTCTATAACTCGCGCGGGGCTCACTGGGTGGACCCTACCGGTGCGCCTGAGAGAGAGCTCGCTAGCAAGTACCGCACGCGGGCGGAAGCTGTCGAGAACGCGGGTTATCATCGACTGGCTACTGCCCTCCGAGGACTGGCCGCCTCATACGACCGTGATGCAGATCATGTAGTGTCCAGAGACCGTTTCGACGAGTAACAGGAGGCCAATCCAAAGCTAGTTCGGACGGTCCCGGTTGAACCGGGGCCTGCATCGGTTCCTCGGCGGATGGAAGATGTGCCATTGATGTCGACCTCCCAGTGCCGCCAGCAAACAAGCGCTCGTGGCGTTGGCGATACTCCGCAGCTAGGTGGATTAGGCTGATCCACAAATGGCCACGGGGATATCGTAGTCGTCGAACAGGACAACCTCTTCGCCGAGACTCTCGTTCAGCTCGGCGAAACGGGTCTGCAACGGCTTGATCTCGTTCCGTCCGAACACCCGTGCCGCTGTGTCGGGGGTGCCGAACCCGCCCGAGTTGACCGGCACGATGCCGAGAAGTTGTGGTGGTACGCGATGCGCAGCAAGCAAGTCGTCCCGGGTAACGTTCTTGATGTTGAAGAATTCATCTTTCGCCGCGACTTCAGACACAGGGATGAGCTGTATCCCGTCTTTCTTCCCGTTCGGGGCATACATAAAGACGTTGCGAAAATTCCCCGGCCCCTTGGCATTTCGCAATGCCTCACGCATGTTGTCGACGTCCTCCTGTTTCTGAGCTGCGTCGATCATGTAGAGAATGAAACCAGCGTGGCTGCCATTCTCGTAAGCAAACTTGGCGAGGGCTTCGGGCGAGACCTCCACACGTTTGATCTCTGGCAACGTTTGGCTTTCGCCGATTTCGTTCACTCGCTGTCTCCCCTAGGTGGTGTCAACCCTCCCCTTGACTCTACCGCACGTCGGCAGCGCTCAGACAACAACCTTGCCGAGCCATTCCGTCATCACGCGGAGGCTGTAGCCTTTGCCGTACTTCGATGCGATGTCCCGCGTAGCCCATCCGCAAATCGCCTGCCGGATGTCCTCGGGACACTGTACGTCCCTCAGTCTATCGGCCATCGTATGCCGTAGCTCATGGGACGTGTGCTGTAGCTTCAGCGACCGTATCCATTTGGCGATGGTCGCTGACGCGTGATCGGCCTTGGTGCCATCCGCAGTCGTGTAGCGGGGGAAAGCGAATCGTTGCCCCTTCCGGGCGTGCTCCTTGACCCTCTGAGCCGCCCCATAAGGCATGACCCAGCAAGGGCACCATACGGGCGCTAGAGGTCGTCTTCAGGGATCGCCAAGGGTGCGGAGTGATGACCACGTGGGGGACATCGCCATCCAGGACAATATCGTCCAATGCGAGGCCCGCTATCTCAGCCAGCCGCGCACCTGTGTCCCCGAGGATCGCCACGAGCCAGCGGACATCATCATCCTTCGCCTTGCACGCGGCAAAGAGCGCCTGTAGCTCAGCCTCGGTGAACGGCTGACGCTTCTTCTCGTCGCTCCCCTCGGTTGGAATCGGGACGGACGCAAAGGGGTTCTTCCGGTCTAGCTCCTTCTCGCGGAGGTACGTCTCAAGCACGGCCTTTACCGTATTGAGGCGTCTCCGAATCGTCCCGGGCTTGCTTCCTCGCTCCTGCTCCTTAGCGACATAGGCATGGGCGTCCTCTCGGGATAGCTCCTGAATGGCTTTATCGCCGATAGCAGCCGTGAGCGTCCCGAAGGCTCCTCTGGTGAATGTCACAAATTTCTCATCGGCCCTCTTCGGATGCACCTTGAGGTAAAGCTCAAGGGCATCGCTGAGTGTCGGCTTGACGGTCCCCGCGAGGAGTTGCGCCGCCTTCACCTCTACGGGGTCGAGGTACTCGTCCGCTGGATTCTGCCGGTAGAGGTGCTCATCGCCCTCCGCGTACCGCTCCCGCTTCGTATCGAGGTGGCCGTAGAAGGTATCGACCGCATTGGGGTCGTTGTCAGCCGGGGATGGCGACAAGCCCCACTTCCTGAGAAGCTCCTCGGCTTGGGCCTTGATGGTCTTAGGGGTCGCCTCGGGGCTCGCTCTCAAGAGCGCCCATTCGGCCTCAAGCTCCCGGTTTAGCTGCTCGATCCTACGAGCCGCTACCCGGACATCGCCGGTCCCGAGTTTGGAGGGATAGCGGTCCCGTAGGTCGTCTGGGATTGCGCGCTGGAAATAGATTGTCCCGCCACGCGCATACGAATATCGAAGGGTCACGCGAAGAACGCCGAAGGTGGTTTGCACGGTAGATTACCCCAGAATCTACCACACGCAACCACTCTCTACAGGGCGCTAAGCTGTTGTAATTCCCTGATTATTCGGGGAAGAGATGGTGCCGGGTGCGGGAATATCCGCTCCTCTTTCCGGCACCATAAGATTCAAACAAAAAGCCCAGTCGCGAGACTGGGCTTTTTGTTTTTTGGTGACCACTCTCGCGGCAGCACGCACCCGGTACACACCGCGGGCGCGCGCCGGCAACCCACCTCAAATGTCGAAGAAGACCGTCTCGCGTCCACCGTCGGGCGTGTCTTGCAAGCGAATGTCGAAGGTATAGACGGCTTTGCCGTCGCGCTCGCTGCGCTCGGCGATGAGCGTCTTGCGGCGCACATCCCATTCAATGCCACCAAGCACCGGATCGCGCAGATTGGCTTCGGCTTCGTCGCTGAAATAAAGCCGCGTATGCAAACCGAGATTGATGCCGCGCGCGAACAACACCAGGAGAATATGCGGCGCTTGCCGCGTACCGTTGCGCCCGAGCACCGCGCCGGGCTTGATCGTCTCGAATCGATACACGCCCGTTTCGAAATCGGCGCCGGTGCGTCCCCATCCGCGAAACGACGGATCGATCGGCAGGTCCTGCCGGTCCGCCGGATGAGCGTAACGCCCGGCCGCATTGGCTTGCCAGATTTCGATCAACACGTCGCGCACGAGCGACCCGGAGCCGTCGTAGACACGTCCTTCGATGTCGATGCGCTCGCCGCGTGTCTCGTTCGTGACCAGCACATTGCCGAAGTTGTTTTCGAAGATATCGAAACCGGCCTGCTTCGGTGCAAGACCGATGTGCACATACGGCCCCCCGGTCTGCGATGCGGTTTCGTTCAAATGGAACGGAGCAAACGGTGTCAGCGCCATCACTTCACTCCCGGCAAAGACTGTTCGAAGTAGGTCGCGCGGCGTCCGCGCAGCGTGATGTCGAAGCGGTAGCACCGGCTGTCGAGTGGGACGTGGTTCGCCGGATCGAGCGCCGCAATGAGACCGCGGATCTGCTCCTCGCTCGGGATCGTCTTCAGGATCGGACATTGGGCGATGAGCGGGTCGCCCTCGAAGTACATCTGCGTCACCAGCCGCTGTGCCCACCCATCGCCGCTCAGCGAATAGTGGACATGCGAGGGACGCCAATCGTTGATGCGATTGCGCCACGGGTACGGTCCCGGCTTGATCGTCCGGTAGACATAGTGGCCATCGGCATCGGTCAGCATCCGCCCACAGCCGCCGAAATTCGGATCGATCGGCGCAAGATACTTGTCGTTCTTGTGGCGGTAACGGCCGCCCGCGTTGGCCTGCCAGACCTCCACGAGCGCATTCCTGACCGGCCGCCCGAACTCGTCGCGCACAAACCCGTGGACGATGATGCGCTCGCCAATGGGCAACCCCTCCTTCGCGAAGTTGAGGATGAGATCGTTGTCGAGCGGCCCCAACTCGTCGGCGCGGAACACCGGCCCTGTCGTCTCCGATAACGTGCTTTGCGTCGAAATCAACGCGTTGCGCGGCGAGCGCAATATGCTCGTCTTGTAGCCGGGCGCGTAGGCCGGCGGGTGCTGCGCCGTGTCGCGCTGGGCGAACTCGCCAAAGGCGCCAAAGTCCTCAGCGGCCGATGTCTGCATGAACCGTCTCCCAAAATGCTTTCGAATGACACTGCGCTTGCCGCACGGTGAACGAGCGGGTGCCTGAGTCGTTAATGTATGTTTCCTGAAACTTGAGGTAAATTGACTTGTTTAGCGATTTTTCATAACCTCAGGTGATGGAAAACCGCCTTCGCCTTCGCCACATCACCTGCTTTCTGGCCGTTGCCCAGGAGCGCAATCTCGGCCGCGCGGCGGAGCGGCTCCACCTGAGCCAGCCGGCGATCTCCAAAACGCTCGCGGAACTCGAAGCGCTGGCGGGCGCCCAGCTCGTCGAACGAGGACGCCACGGAGCCCGGTTGACTCCAGCGGGCGAGCATTTCTTACGCTATGCGCTCGACGTCGGTCAGGCGCTCGATTCGGCCGGCGCCGCGTTGAGCGGTTCGGCCATGCCATCGGCCGCCGCGCTCGAAATCGGCGCACTGCCGACTGTCGCCAGCGGCGTCATGCCCGATGCACTGATTCGATTCAAAGAGGTTCGCCCCCATGCCGGCGTCCGGTTGCGCACCGGCACGAATGCGTTGTTGCTCTCCGCACTGAAGGCTGGCGAGCTCGACTTCGTGCTCGGGCGCATGGCCGAACCCTCAGCCATGCAAGGGCTCTCGTTCGAGTTTCTATATGCCGAACCGCTCGTGATGGCCGTTCGGCCGAGCCATCCCTTGCTCCAGCAAAGCGCCGTTTCGCTGACCGCCGTGCTGGACTATCCACTCATCGTCGCGCCGCAGACAACGGTGCCGCGCCTGAACACCGACGCCTACTTCGATGCCCACGCGCTGCGTGTGCCGCCCGAGTCCATCGAAACGCTGTCGGTTTCAGTCGCTCGCCTCATCGCACGGCGCTCGAACGCGGTTTGGGTGACGCCGGCGCGCGCCGCACACGACGACCTGCAAGGCGGTTCGCTCGTCGCGCTCCCGCTGCCGATGACCGGGGCCGAAGAGCCGGTGGGCATCGTGCGCCGCAGCGCGGGCACAACGAGCGAGCTCGCACAAACGTTCGCCGAGATCTTGCGCACACTTGCAGGGAGCGAACCGGGCAAGCGGCGAAAGCGGTCAGGCGATCGCGTTTCTTGACCCGCTGCGGCCTCGCGCATACCATGCGTCGATTATTGTTCGTTAAATGACACTTTGTTCGGTGATCGAACAAACGACTGCACCATCATGCTCGAATTCGACGGACGACTGACCGACCGCCTGAGCTCCACCGAGGCGCTCATCGCAATCTTTTCGCCGCGCGCGACGATCCAGCGCATGCTCGATGTGGAGGCGGCATTGGCCCGGGCCCTCGCATCGGCCGGCGTCATTCCGGGCGATGCGTCCGGGCCGATCGAGGCCGCGTGCCGCGCGGAGTGCATCGATGCCGACGCGCTGACGCGCGCCGCCGCACGGGCGGGCAATCTCGCTATTCCGCTCGTGAAGCAACTGACCGCGGCGGTCGCCGAGCAGGCTCCCGACGCGGCGAAATACGTGCATTGGGGCGCCACGAGTCAGGACATCATCGATACCGGCATGGTGCTGCAGTTGCGCGACGCGCTGAGCGCGATCGACGCGCAAATCGCGTCGCTCGGCGACGTCCTGGCCAGCCTGGCCGAGCGACATCGCGCCACGTCAATGGTGGGTCGCACCTGGCTGCAGCAGGCGCTGCCGATCACGCTCGGCATGAAGTTCGCGCAATGGCTCGATACGCTCGAGCGCCATCGGGCGCGCGTGGCCCACCTGCGCCAGAGCGCGCTCGTGCTGCAATTCGGCGGCGCGGCCGGCACGCTCGCGAGCCTCGGCGAGCGCGCCGATGCCGTGACGCAGGCGCTCGCCAGCGAGTTGGCCCTGGCGGTACCGGTGCTGCCGTGGCACACGCAGCGCGATCGCATCGCGGAGATCGCGACGACGCTCGGACTGATCACGGGTACGCTCGGCAAGATTGCTCGCGATGTATCGCTTCAGATGCAAACCGAAATCGGCGAGCTTGCCGAACCGTCGGGCGCGGGCAAAGGCGGTTCGTCGACGATGCCGCACAAGCGCAATCCGGTCGGCTGCGCCGCTGTTCTGAGCGCCGCCGTGCGCGTACCGGGGCTCGTCGCGACTGTGCTCGCCGCCATGGTTCAGGAACACGAACGCGCACTGGGAGGCTGGCAGGCCGAATGGGAGGCCCTGCCCGAGATTGCCCGGCTCTGCGGCGGAGCGCTCGCGCACGTCGACGATATCGCGCGCGGGCTCGAAGTCGACACCGGGCGGCTTGCCGCCAACCTCGGTTCCACTCACGGCCTCATCCTCGCGGAAGCGGTCATGCTCGCGCTCGGCGAATCGATGGGGCGTCAACAGGCGCATCGGCTCGTCGAACATGCGTCGCAACGGGCCGTTGCAAGCGGACGCGATCTGCGCGACGTGCTGGCCGAGGATACCGAGGTCACGAGCCGCCTGGACGCGGCTCGCCTCGATGCACTCTTCGATCCGGCCAACTACGCGGGGCGAGCGCACGCGTTCGTCGACGCGGTGCTTGCAGCGTTTCGCGCATCGCGGGCCGAAGAAGCCGCCAGAACCAATCGAGATCAGGAGTCCGAATAAATGAACGACCAGGAACGCTACGACGCCGGCATGGAAGTTCGCCGCGCCGTGCTCGGCGATGCGCACGTCGATCGATCGCTCGCCAAGCAAAACGAACTGACGAGCGAATTTCAAGCGCTCATCACGCGCTACGCGTGGGGCGAGATCTGGACCCGCCCGGGCTTGCCGCGCCATACGCGCAGTCTGTTGACCATTGCGATGATGGTGGCGCTCAATCGCGGCGAGGAACTCGCGCTGCATTTGCGCGCGGCGAAGAACAACGGCGTGACGCGAGACGAAATCAAGGAAGTGCTGTTGCAGACGGCCATTTATTGCGGCGTGCCGGCGGCCAATTCCGCGTTTCATCTCGCCGATCGGATCTTCGCTGACGAAACCGACGCAGCCGGTGGCTCATGAGCGTTCCAGCCGTCATTGCCCAGCCGAATCTCCGCGCGCCGCAGGCGAGTGCAAGCGTTTTTCCCGCAGCAAGTCGATGAAAACGCGCAGTTTGAGCGGCATATGCACGCGGCTCGATGTATAGAGGCAAAAGCCGTCGAAGGTAGGACACCAATCGTCGAGCACGCGGACGAGGCGGCCGTCGGCCAGTTCCGGTGCGACATAGTCCTCGATGACGTGCAAGAGGCCGATGCCGTCCACGGCCGCGCGCATCATGGTGCGCAAATCGTTGGTGACGAAACTGCCCGGCGTATCCACTTCGAAAACCCGCGTTGGATCGGCGGGCGGTGCGAACTCCCATCGATAGATCCCGCGGCTCGTCGCAAAACGATAGTGCAGACAGTCATGCCGCATGAGCTCATCCGGTACCGCGGGTACCGGATAACGCTCGAAATAGGCCGGGGAACCGGCCACGGCGATCCGCAGCGGTCCGGATAGCGGAATCGCAACCATATCGCGGGCCAGCATTTCGCCGAGCCTGATCCCCGCGTCGAACCCCTCCCCGACGAGATCCGTCAATCCGTCATCGAGCGTCATATCCACCGTGACGTGCGGGTAGCGCCGCTTGAATTCAGCGAGGTGCGGCAGTACGAGCAGCTCGCTCGCCACGCGCGGCAGATTGATCCGTAACGTACCGGCGGGATGGCCGCGTTGCGCATCGAGCGCATCGAAGGCGGCGTCGAGCATCGAAAGCGCTGGGCGGACGCGCTCGAGAAAGTCCGCGCCGGCTTCCGTCAGCGCAACCCGGCGGGTCGTGCGATTGAAGAGCCGCACGCCGAGCTCCGCTTCGAGTGCCCGGACGGACTGCGAAAGCGCGGACGCCGAGACGCCGCTCTCGAGGGCTGCGCGCGTGAAGCTCTCATGGCGCGCGACGCTCGCAAAAGCCACCAGCGCGGGAAGTCGGGCTGGGTCCATATCGATCCTTTTATTAAGCAGCGCTTCAAAATGCTTGCAGAATAGCGGCCTTTTTCCGAGGGATCAACGCAGGCACGATACGGCCATCGACATACTTCACCCAACGAGGAGAACTGCCATGACGATGGACCGCTATACGCTGCTCGGCCGCTCGGGGCTGCGCGTTTCGCCGATTTCCCTCGGCACGATGACGTTCGGTACCGAATGGAACTGGGGCACCGAGGAAGCAACCGCGCGTCGCCTTTTCGATATTTACGTGAATGCCGGCGGCAACTTCATCGATACCGCGGACCTTTATACCGAAGGCACCAGCGAACGTTGGCTGGGCAAATTCGTCGCCGAAAGCGGATTGCGCGACAAAATCGTCCTCGCGACGAAATACAGCTATAACGCTCAGGCCGGCAACCCGAACGCCGGGGGCAACCATCGCAAGAATCTGATGCGTGCGCTCGATGCGTCGCTCGCGCGGCTCGGCACCGACTACATCGACCTCTATTACGTGCACACGTGGGACCGCATGACGCCCGTGGACGAGGTGATGCGCACACTGGACGATGCCGTCCGGGCGGGCAAGATTCGCTACGTCGGGCTCTCCGACACCCCCGCCTGGTTCGCGGCGCGCGCGCAGACGCTGGCGCAATGGAGAGGCTTCGAGCCCGTCGCGGCCATGCAGCTCGAGTACTCCCTGATCGAGCGCAACGCGGAAAACGAGTTCGCCGATCTGGCCGTCGAATTCGGCATGGGGCTGGTTCCCTGGAGTCCGCTCGCCATGGGTCTGTTGTCGGGCAAATATCGGCCATCGGAGGGTGCATCGGGCGCCGGGCGCCTTCAGACCGTGAGCGAGCAAACGGCGGGGCGCATGCCGCCCGGTTTCGACAAGTTGACGCCGCGCAACTTCCGAATCGTCGCCGAGCTCGAGGCGGTGGCCGCCGAAGCCGGTCGCCCGATGGCCCAGGTGGCGCTGAACTGGCTGCACGACAAGCGCGGTGTCTCGAGCATCATCGTTGGAGCGACGAAACCCGAGCAGCTCGAGGATTCGCTGGCATCGCTCGATTTCACGCTCGCGCCCGAGCTTGCCGCGCGTCTCGATGCGGTGTCGCAACCCGACCGGCCGTTCCCCTACTACATGTTCGCGGACGGTCACCAGGCGCGCATCCACGGCCATGTGGAAGTCGCCAGCAAGCCTCGTCGCTACGACGAGCCCGTCATCGTGCCCGCGCCTTCGTCATCGGTCTAACGACGATCCATGCCGCTGCCGTGTGCGTCGGGGCACTGAGCCATCGTTGCCCGTCGGGCAAGCTGTACGCGATGGCTGCCCGGCGCGCTGGCAGTGTGCGACAGGATTCGACTCGTTGATTACCCTGAATCGCTCTTCAAAGCAGGCGCACGTGTGCCGTTAATGCAACAAATCGTTAAAAAGCGATTCGGCGCTGGCACCAATCGACGGACGCGTCAGATAATCGCTTTGTATCAGGAGAGAGATCATGGAAGCGAAGCCCAGCCACATTCCGCCCCCCGACAAAATCGCAAGCCCGGATCCGGAACCGGTGGGCGTCGAATTTCTGGGTGCCGAGCTCCCGGAACATGTTCGCGCGTTCTTCGACGAACAACGCAGATCCTTCGAGTCGAAGTGAGCGGACACCGCTCGGAAGCTGCTTTGCATCGCGCGGTCATCCGCGCGTCATGAGTCTGCGCGCGCGCAGTGCTCGCCTCCACATGCGGGCCGCTATGGCGGTACCGCGCTGTCATCCCGCTGCCGCCGACCGTCCGCCGTGCCGGCGGTCGTGCGGCGTTCCGTGCCGGCCCGGCCGGCTGACTGCCTGAACCTTACCCTCATGAAACGTCCACTGAGTGCTGCAGCGCTCGGCGCCATCGCGTTATGCGCCGCCTTGTCCGTCATGCCCCGTCACGCGCGGGCCGAGGGCGACGATACCCCGCTCATCAACCTCGTCGCGCTGGCCTCGAAACGGCTTGCCCTGGCCGTACCCGTCGCCCAATGGAAGTGGGCAAACGGTCGGGCGATCACGGATCCGCCGCGCGAAGCGGCACTGCTGGCCGACGTGGACAAGCGCGCACGCGCGGCAGGTGTCGATCCCGCCTTCGCTCACGCCTTCTTTCGGGATCAGATTGAAGCCAGCAAGCAAATCCAGACTGCGCTGTTCGACCGATGGAAGACAACGAAGCCGCCCGAGGGGCCCGCGCCCGACCTGGCCGCCACTACCCGCCCCGCGCTCGATCAGCTGACGCAGGCGTTGATTCCCGCGCTCGCGCGCGCTCAACCGCTGCGCGACAGCGCCGATTGCCCGACGAGGCTCAAGCGCAGCGTCGAGAACTGGAAAGCCATGACGCACTATGAATCCGGCGAGACCGCTGCGCTGACGACCGCGCTGGCGCACGTCTGCTCGTCTGGTGGAATGGGCGGCACGGGCTGAAACGGCGCGCGACGCGTTCAGATCGGCGCCGCTTCGGACGCCGTCATGGTGACGGCCGATCCCGGCGCGAGCTGCATTACGCGCAAGCCGCGCTCGAGATGCGTTCGCAAAATACGATACGTCGATGACTCGAACGTGCATCGAGCGCAATCCACGGCGAGCGCGCTCGCGTGCTCGACACTCGTCGCCGCGCCTAGGTAGCACCAGCGATCGACGACGTGGAAGACGGGAGCGGCACCATCCGCTCCATGCTCCACGACCGCAATCGCTCCACTGAACGGCCAGGGCGCATCGCTTGCCTCGCCACGTGCGGCGCGCGGCTGCCGGTTGTACCGCGGCTGCAGCGTGGCTATCCATTGCGCTTCTGCCAGCAGCGCGCCCAACTCCCCTCCCGTATCACGCCACTCGACCCGCCGAACCTCGGCTGCGAGACGCAACTCGCGCGCCGAACGACGTTCTCCAACGAGATGGGCGCGGATACGCTGACGCAGCCTGACGCTGCGGCCAACGAAGAGCGCGGTACCCGCTTCGTCATAAAAAGCGTAGACGCCGCAGCCGGCCGGTGCGGTATCGAGCAGATCTTCGGTGATATCGCCGGCAATGCGATAGCGGCGCATCGTTCGTTCGACCTGCTCGCGCAACACAGCCAGCGGCCATAACCCGTGCAGCGTATGCCAGAACTGCCAGAGCAAGTCGGCATCGGCGAGCGCCCGATGACGCGCGATCGGCACGAGCGCGTGCCGATCGATCAGCGCATCCAGCCCGTGCCGTTTCTCGGAGGGATTCAACGCGCGCGAAAGGCGCACGGTGCATAGAACGTCGGGATTGAACGCGAGACCGACGCGCTGGAACTCGCTTCGCAGGAATCCCCGATCGAAACTGGCGTTGTGCGCGATGAAAAGTCTGCCGTCGAGCCGTTGGTGGAGCTCGGAGGCGATCTCATCGAAACTCGGTGCTTCGCGCACCATCTCGTTGGTAATGCCGGTGAGCTGCTGAATGAACGGGGGAATGGCCTGCCCGGGATTGACGAGCGTGCTCCAGCGCGAAATTCCGTGGGGCCCCGCTTCGACGACGCCGATCTCGGTAATCCGATGATCCGCGAGCGATCCGCCCGTCGTTTCCAAGTCGACGAATACGATCGGGGTATCGACAGCCGATTCGGGCAAAGGAGAAGATGACATGAACAAAAACGCTCGGGGGGCAACAATAACCGAAGTATGCACCACCCGAGCGCCGGCTACCGAACGCGGCCGGGCACCTTGGCCCGGGCCCGCAGCGTCAGATCGGACGAATGTTCGCCGCCTGCTTGCCTTTCGGTCCGGTTTTCACCTCGAATGTCACGCGTTGATTTTCTTTGAGTGATTTAAAACCATCGGCCTGGATTTCGGAGAAATGCGCAAACAAATCCTCACCGCCCTTATCAGCCGTAATAAAACCAAAACCTTTAGCATCGTTGAACCATTTGACGATACCAGTTTCCTGAGTACTCATAGTACTGATTCCCTCGAGATTTTTAATAGACGGGCAGCGCCCTCCACCGAAACCCCCTTGTGGACGACACGCCACAGTCTCTCCGTCTGCGACTCGTCGCCAGGTCAATCCGGCGCTGCTTTTATAAAGGGAAGCGAGAGCCCTCGTCAAGAATTTTTTCATTAACTGAACGGCTGCGCGATGCTATACGCATCAAGCGCAAATAAATGCATTAATCCCCGTCAAGATTACCTGCGCCATCGCAATAACAGGGATCAACCCGGCAAAATATACCGCACTTGCAACAAAATATTTCCGATGTAAGTATTTATCCGAGTTGTCCGCGACCCACCGGCGCCGGATGATTGAATCAGATTATTAGCTGTGGAGACCATCATGCAATTGCAACGCCTCAAACGTCTGTTCTCCCGGCTCATGCATGCGCCCTCCGCACGCCAGCCTCTAGCGTCCGTAGCGTCCGGCATCGCTCCGGCGAGCGGCTTCGATCCGTTCTGGCACGGCGATCACTGGCAGAACCTGCTCGCCTCGCCCATGGATGCACGTCACTATGTCGTCGAAGACTGGGCGCCTGCGTTCGATGAGTCGTCAGCCGGCGCCTGGGAGAAAGACGGCGATACCGCCCGGCGACGCCGCCGCAATTGAATGAAAAAAAAGCGCGGCCAGCGGCCGCGCCAATAAAGCTCGGAGACCTTTTTCTGTACGAAAAAGATCCATCAGTGTAAGGCCGCGCGGACACGACAATCGACAACATAATCCGCAACCATCTCTTCCTCGTCACGCAATAATCAGTTGAGACGCGCGTCTGTTCCCATGAGCAGACGCGAACTCATTTGTATCGCAAACGCAACAAGCGAAAGCTCGTCATATCTCCATCAGAGCCGCATTCCTTCGCGGAACCCTTGCCGGGCAAGCGATTGCGCGGGGCTCGGTGGCCGTTGCGCATCGCAAAATACTTTATTGCGCGAACTGAAATGGCAGTCTGCGGGGGGTGCTCATTTACACTCAGCCGGGTTGGAAGACAAAGCGCCCAATGGTGGTGGGCGCGCTTGCACGCAAATGCCTCTCGCTGTCGGTGGCATGACTGTCTTCCGAAAGCTGTAAAAAATTTCCCGTTCTGGAGTGATAAAGATGAAGAAGACTCTTCTGGTCGGCGCCCTCACCGGCGTATTTGCAACGATGGCGCATGCGCAAAGCAGCGTCACGCTGTACGGCCTGATCGACGCAGGCATCACCTACACGAACAACCAGCGCGGCCACAGCAACTGGCAAGAGACGAGCGGTAGCGTGAACGGCAGCCGCTGGGGGCTGCGAGGCGCCGAAGACCTCGGCGGCGGTTTGAAGGCCATCTTCACGTTGGAAAACGGCTTCAACATCAACAACGGCACGCTGGGGCAACAAAGCCGCATGTTCGGCCGTCAAGCCTATGTCGGCTTGTCGAGCGCCGATTACGGTACGGTCACTCTCGGTCGGCAGTATGACGACGTGGTGCAGTACCTCGGGCCGCTGTCGCTGACGGGTACGCAATACGGCGGTACCGGATTTGCCCACCCGTTCGATAACGACAACCTCGACAATTCGTTCCGGGTGAACAACTCGGTGCACTACCAGAGCGCCAACTACGGCGGCTTCAAGCTCGGCGCAATGTATGGTTTCTCGAACGCCGCGGGTGGCTTCGCGAACAACCGTGAGTACAGCGTCGGCGCATCGTACAACTTCGGCGGCTTCAACTTCGCCGCGGCGTACTTGCAGTTGAACAACGGTCTGAACTCGGCCACCGCGCTAGGCGCCGCAAACACGGGCGGTGCAGTGACGGATTCGCCGTTCGCCGGAACGCGTCAGCGTGTCTGGGGTGCCGGCGCGAACTACACGTTCGGCCCGGCAACGGCCGGTGTCGTGTTTACGCAGTCGCGCGTCAACAATGCGACGAGCATCGCCAACGCCAACCCGGTAACTTCCGGCTCGCTGGCGTTCGCTGCGCCGACGGGTCTGCGCTTCAACAACTATGAAATCAATGGTCGTTATGCGCTGACGCCTGCATTGAGCCTCGCGGGACAGTACACGTTCACCGACGGCAAGGTCGGCAGCACGGATCCGAAATGGCACACGTTCGGCCTGCAAGCCGATTACATGCTGTCGAAGCGTACCGACGTTTATCTGCAGGGCGAATATCAGCACATCAAGGCCGATGGCTCTGGCCTGACGGCTTTCATCAACGGCTTGGCTCCGTCGTCCACGCACAACCAGGTTGCCGTGACCGCCGGCCTGCGTCACCGCTTCTAATACGCATCGAAAATCGGTTGTATGCCTCGAAGGCGCCGCTTGCGGCGCCTTTTTTTCGTCGGCTAATCGCGAGCGGCCGACATGACGCGACGGTCAAGCCGCCATCGGGCGCTCAAGCGCTCGCTGGCGGATAACGCACATCGAGAACATCGATCTGCTCCGGCCCCGCCGGCGTGTGCAGCGTGACGACATCGCCGATGCGTGCCTTGAGCAAGGCGCGCGCAATCGGCGAAATCCAGCTGACGTGCCCGCAGTCGAGATCGACCTCGTCGATGCCCACGATGGTGACCGTATGCGTCTCGCCATCGGCACCCGCGTAATCGACGGTCGCGCCGAAAAAGACCTGGTCGACGTTCTCCTGCCTGCTGCTGTCGACGACCTCGGCCAAATCGAGCCGTTTGGTCAAAAAACGGATGCGCCGATCGATCTCGCGCAAGCGGCGCTTGCCATAGATGTAGTCGCCATTCTCCGAACGATCTCCATTCGAGGCGGCCCATGAGACGAGTTTCACGACCTCCGGTCGATCTTCGTCGATCAGATGCAACAACTCGTCGCGCAAGCGTTTATGCCCTGCTGGCGTGATGTAGTTCTTGGTTCCTGGCGGGATCTCCGGCTGCGCGACGTCGAGATCGTCATCGCCGTCCTCGCCCGATTCTTTGACAAAAGCTTTGTTCATGATGAAACCACTGCGTCGATTCGATGAGTCTTCAAGACTACACGATAACCCCGGGCGCAACGCCTCGCAGCTCTTCCATTTTTCCAGGGTCGTGCTATACTTTCGCTTCTGCGTGCGGCTGTAGCTCAGTTGGATAGAGTACTTGGCTACGAACCAAGGGGTCGTGGGTTCGAATCCTGCCAGCCGCGCCATCTTTTCAAGAGCCTTCTTCGCGGAAGGCTCTTTTGTTTCACCGCTGTCTGGTGGTAGTGTGCTTTACATGCGGCTGTAGCTCAGTTGGATAGAGTACTTGGCTACGAACCAAGGGGTCGTGGGTTCGAATCCTGCCAGCCGCACCAATTACGAAGGGCCTTCCGAACGGAAGGCCCTTTGTTTTTGTCGATCTGTCCGGCGCTCGGTCGTCAGTAGTCGGCCCGCTCCCGCTCGATGCGCATACCGCCGTCGTGCCGGTGATGCCCCTCCTCGCTCGGCCGCTCGCGCGCAATGCGCATGACGTCGGGGTTCGTCCGCACGCGTCGCATGACGTTCGCCAGGTGAACGCGATCGCTGACCTGGATGACGAAGCGCAGCACCGTCGACTCCTGGGACAAATCCTCGTCCATCGCAATATGGACGATGTTCGCGTCGGCCGACGTGATGTCCGCCGCCACGCGCGCGAACACGCCCTTGGTGTTCTTGACGAGGACCTTGACGGCAACGTCGAACAGGCGCCCGGGCTGCGGCGCCCAGGCCACATCGATCCAGCGCGCGGGATCGCGCCGATGGATGCGCTGAGCGACCCGGCAATCGGTCGTATGAATGGCCATGCCGAGACCGATGCCGATGTAACCCATGATGTCGTCGCCCGGTATCGGCCGGCAGCACGCCGAAAGCTGCACGGACATTCCCTCGGTGCCTGTGATGACGACCGGCGGCGCATGGGGCGCCGTAGAGTGCTCGGTGCGCGGGTGGTCGTCGTCGGCATCTCGCCCGCTGACGAGCACCTCGATGCGCTTGGCCATGACCGCGGCAACACGCCGGCCCAAGCCGATATCGGCGAAGATTTCCTGACGGTTTTTGTTGCCCGTCCATTGAACGAGCTTTTCCCAGATTTCGGGCTCGACCTCCGCCAACGACAGACCGTAGCCTTTGAGGCCCTGATCGACGAGCCGCTCGCCCAGTTGCACCGACTCGTTCAGCCGCATCGTCTTCAGATAGTGACGAATCGCCGAACGTGCCTTGCCGGTGCGCACGAACCCGAGCCAGGCGGGGTTCGGCTTCGAGTATGGCGCCGTGATCACTTCGACGATATCGCCGCTCTTGAGCTCCGTGCGCAGCGGCAGCAGCTCATTGTTGATCTTGACGGCCACGCACTGATTGCCGAGGTCGCTGTGGATCGAATAGGCGAAGTCGAGCGCCGTGGCGCCGCGCGGCAACGCCATGATTTTCGATTTCGGCGTGAAGACGTAGACGGCGTCCGGGAACAGATCGATCTTGACGTGCTCGAGGAACTCGCTCGAGTCGCCCGCTTCGCTCTGGATGTCCAATAGCGACTTCAACCATTGGTGTGCGCGCTTTTGCACATCGTTGAGATCGGCGCCACCATTCTTGTACAGCCAATGTGCCGCGACGCCCGCCTCTGCGATCTCGTGCATCTTGCGCGTGCGCACCTGGAATTCGATCGGCGCGCCGAACGGTCCGACGAGCGTCGTATGCAACAACTGATAGCCGTTGACCTTCGGGATCGCGATGTAATCCTTGAACTTGCCCGGCACGGGCTTATAGAGCGCATGCAGCGCCCCGATGCAGGTATAGCATTCGAGCGCACTGCCGACGACGACGCGAAAACCATAGACGTCCAGCACCTGCGAAAACGAGAGCTGCTTGTCGCGCATCTTCTTGTAGATGCTGAAGATCGTCTTCTCGCGCCCCGTCACTTCCGCATCGATATGCGCGTCGCCGATGGCGCGCTGCACCGACTCCAGAATCTTGCCGACGACTTCGCGCCGGTTGCCCCGCGCCGCCTTGACCGCTTTCTCGAGGGTCGCATAGCGATTCGGATTGAAGTTCGCAAAGCTCAGATCCTGCAGCTCGCGATAAGTATTGTTCAGGCCCAGCCGATGCGCGATCGGGGCATAGATGTCGAGCGTTTCGCGTGCCACACGCCGGCGCTTCTCGGGCGGAACGGCGCCGAGCGTACGCATGTTGTGCAGGCGGTCGGCGAGCTTGACCAGAATCACCCGCACGTCCCGCGCCATCGCAAGCAGCATCTTGCGGAAGTTTTCCGCCTGCGCTTCCTCGCGATTGCGGAACTCCATCTTGTCGAGTTTCGACAACCCGTCGACGAGCTCCGCCACTTTCGCTCCGAACCGCTCGGCGAGTTCGGCCTTCGTCACGCCCTGGTCTTCCATCACGTCGTGCAACAGCGCGGCCATGATCGATTGCGCGTCGAGCTTCCAGCCGGCACAGGTTTCCGCGACGGCGACGGGATGCGTGATATAGGGCTCGCCGCTTTGGCGATACTGGCCCAGATGCGCTTCGTCGCTGAAATGGAACGCGGCCTTGACCTCCTTGATCTCCTCCGGGCTCAAGTAGCCGGCGAGCATCGAGGTGAGCTTGGCGATGGAAACGACGTCGTGCTTGCGGGGCTGCTCGGGCGTGGCTGTCGGCCCGAACAGATGGCGGAACGATTGTTCCAGAACCGCGTCGATGTATTTGCGCGCGGCACCCGGCGCTTCGGTCTCGTGTTCCGGGTTGACGGCCTCGGCAGCAGTGGAGGCGGACGATGGGATGTTGCTCATATTCGCCTCCGTATCGGTGGTTGCCGGGTCAGTTGAGCGCGTTTGGCTCGATAGACTGCGCGAAGTCGCGGCGACGGATATTGCCGCCGCGCTTCACGAACTCGATGCTCAGACGGGCACCTTCTTCAACATCTCGAGACCGACCTGGCCTGCAGCGATCTCGCGCAGCGCGACAACGGTGGGTTTGTCGCGGCTCTCGATCTTGGGCGTGTGACCCTGGGCCAACTGGCGGGCGCGATAAGTCGCGGCGAGCGCCAGCTCGAATCGATTCGGGATTTGCTTCAGGCAGTCTTCGACGGTAATGCGGGCCATGTTCGGAAATTCCTTCTTGATATGCTGCTTATTCTACCTTATGTATGCAGCCGTCCACCGTCACTCGGCGGCCGGCAGATGGATGCCGAGCTCGATGAAGAGCTCGCTGTTGCGGGCGTACTGCGAATCGAAACGAAGCCGCGTCGCGGCAACGATACATCGCAACTCGGCCAGGGCTCGATCGAAATGCTCGTTGATGAGCACGTACTGAGCATCCGATGCGTGCGCCATCTCGCTGCCGGCCGCAAGCAGCCTGCGCGTGATGACGTTCGGCTCGTCCTGGCCTCGCTTCTTGAGACGGACCTCGAGCGCCTCGAGCGACGGGGGCAGGATGAATATCTCGACCGCGTTGCGGAACTGCTTTTTCACCTGCTGTGCGCCCTGCCAATCGATTTCGAGCAGCACGTCATGGCCGCTTTTCATCTGTTCCTCGATCCACACGCGCGAAGTCGCATAGTAATTGCCATGCACTTCGGCGCTCTCGAGAAACTCGCCGGCCGCGTGACGGGCCAGAAAGTCGTCGACCGTCGTGAAGTGGTAGTGCTGCCCGTCCTGTTCGCCAGGGCGCGGCTTTCTCGTCGTATATGAAATCGATAGACGAATGGCTGCGTCGTCGGCCAGCAGCGCGTTCACGAGCGTCGATTTGCCGGCCCCCGATGGGGCGACGACCATGAAAAGGTTGCCGGGATACACCCCGGCGTAGGGATTGCGCGGAGCGCCGCTTTTGCGCGCACCGCCTGCGGACGTAGCGTCGATCATCGGTGGTTCACTCCAGGTTCTGGACTTGCTCGCGCATCTGCTCGATCAGCAGCTTGAGCGTCATCGACGCGTCGGCAAGCTCCTTCGCAGCCGCCTTCGAGCCCAGTGTATTGGCCTCGCGGTTCAGTTCCTGCATCATGAAATCGAGCCGCTTGCCGACTTTGCCGCCCTTCTCGATCACATGACGCGTCTCGTTCAAATGCGCGGTGAGGCGCGACAACTCTTCGGCGATGTCGATCCGGATACCGTACATCGTCACTTCCTGACGGATGCGCTCAGCGATCTCTTCGCGCGAGACGATCGTTGCGACCCCGTCGGGCGCCGCGAGCCCCAGCGCCTCTTGCAAGCGCTCGACGATCTTTTGCTGATGCTTGGCGATGAGCTCCGGCACGAGCGGCGAGATGCGCTGCAAGATCGCCTCCATCTCGGTCACGTTGCCGAGCAACATGGCACCGAGCTGCGCACCCTCGCGGCCGCGGACATCGATGAGTTCGGCGATCGCCTGCTTGCCGCAAGCGAGCACGGCGTCGCGCAGCGCCTCCGCCGACGCGCCGCTTTCCGCGAGCACACCGGGCCAGCGCAAGATCTCGCCCGTGCGCATGCGCTCGACGCCGGGAAAGGCATCGGTGACGGCCTGCTCGAGCTTGGCGAGTTGCTGCAGCACCTCGGCGTTCAGCGCACCGACGCTCGGCGTCTGCTCGCTGCGCTGCACGTTGATGCGGATGTCGACCTTGCCGCGGGAGAGCTTGCTCATGAGCAATTCGCGCAGCGTCGGCTCGCACGCGCGCACCTCTTCGGGCATACGGAAATTGAGGTCCAGGAAACGCGAATTCACGGTGCGCAGTTCGACCGATACGCTCATGCCCGCCGAAATGCCCGGCACCGCAATTTCGCGCGTGGCGCTCGCGTAGCCTGTCATGCTGTAGATCATCGTCCGTCTCGCGTTTGGGGCCATTGCCGGCCGGTTGTTCGAGGCGCCCGCCGCGCCAATGAGGCGTCGCGCAGGCGAAAGGGGCATTATCCCATTTTTGCGCGCAGCGCCTGCCCCGAGGCCGCTCGCAGGGCGTGGCAAGGCAGCTCGGGCCGGCACGCGCGATGCGGCGTCGCCGGAACGGTAAAATCACGGTTTCCTCCTCATACCTTTGCCCACCATGACCGATCTCGTTGAACGCCCGAGCGGGCGCCGTGCCGATGCACTGCGCGACGTGCACATCACGCGCCATTACACGAAGCATGCGGAAGGGTCCGTGCTCGTCGAATTCGGCGATACCAAGGTCATCTGTACGGCAAGCGTGCTCGAGCGCGTGCCCGAGTTTCTGCGCGATCGAGGCCAGGGCTGGCTCACCGCCGAATACGGCATGCTGCCGCGCGCCACGCACACGCGCAGCGATCGCGAAGCCGCGCGCGGCAAGCAGACGGGGCGCACGCAAGAGATTCAGCGGCTCATCGGCCGCGCGCTGCGATCGGTGTTCGACCTCGAGCGGCTCGGCCCGCGCACGCTGCACGTCGATTGCGACGTCATCCAGGCCGACGGCGGCACGCGTACGGCCAGCATCACCGGTGCGTTCGTCGCCGCGCACGACGCGGTGTCGAAGCTGCTCGCGGCAGGACGCATCGAAAGTTCGCCGATTCTCGACTATGTGGCCGCTATTTCGGTCGGCATCTACGAGGGGCTGCCGCTGCTCGACCTCGATTATCGGGAAGATTCGCGCTGCGATACCGATATGAATGTCGTCATGACCGGCGACGGCGGATTCGTCGAAGTTCAGGGGACGGCCGAGGGAACCCCTTTTTCGCGCGACGAAATGAATGCGCTGCTCGATCTGGCCCAATCCGGCATCGAACAGTTGATCGCCAAGCAAAAGGCGGCGTTGGAGGTTACAGGTGACTGATCGCGCAAGCGAATCCTCGCGCACCATGCCGGGCAGTGTCGCCCGTTCGCTCGGACGCGTCGTGGTTGCGTCGAACAACGCCGGCAAGCTGCGGGAATTCGCCGCGTTGCTGGGCGATGCGGGCATTGCGCTCGTCGCGCAAGGCGAGCTCGGCGTCCCGGAGGCCGAGGAGCCGCATCCGACCTTTATCGAGAATGCCCTGGCGAAGGCGCGCCATGCCGCGACATTGACCGGCATGCCCGCGCTTGCAGACGACTCCGGCTTGTGTGTTCATGCGCTGGGCGGCGCACCCGGCGTGCATTCGGCGCGGTTCGCACTCGACGCGGGCGGCGAAAAAAGCGACGCAGCCAATAACGCGCGGCTCATCGCCGAACTGCGGGGCGTGGAGGACCGGCGGGCTTATTACTACTGCGTGCTCGTACTGATGCGTCATGCGGACGATCCGGAGCCGCTCGTGGCCGAGGGTCGCTGGCATGGCGAGATCATCGACACGCCGCGCGGCAGCAACGGCTTCGGTTACGACCCGCACTTCTTCGTGCCGGCGCTTGCGGCCAGCGCGGCGCAGCTCGATCCCATCGTCAAGAACGCACATAGCCATCGCGCGCTGGCGCTGCGTGCGCTCGTCGCCCGGCTCGCTGGGGAAACGCAATGACCACCCCCGAGTACGATCGGCATCGCGTCGTTCAAGCGTTCGTCGCGCCTGGGAAGATTGCGCTGAACTCGCTGCCGCCGCTGGCACTCTATGTCCACTTCCCCTGGTGTGTGCGCAAGTGCCCGTATTGCGATTTCAATTCGCATGAGTGGAAAGGCGAACGCTTTCCAGAAAACGATTATCTCGATGCGCTGCGTGCCGATCTCGAGCAAGCGCTGCCCCTCGTCTGGGGACGGCAGGTGCACACCGTGTTCATTGGCGGCGGGACACCAAGCCTGCTGTCGGCAAGCGGGCTGGACCGGCTGTTATCGGATGTGCGCGCGCTGCTGCCGCTCGATGCAGACGCCGAGATCACGATGGAGGCCAATCCCGGCACATTCGAAGCCGAGAAGTTCGCGCAATTTCGCGCAAGCGGCATCAACCGCCTGTCCGTCGGCATTCAGAGCTTCAACGAGCGGCACTTGAAGGCGCTGGGCCGGATTCACGACAGCGGCGACGCGCATCGGGCGGTGGAAATTGCCGCGCGGCATTTCGAGAACTTCAACCTCGATCTGATGTTCGCGCTTCCGCAGCAGACACTCGACGAATGCCGTGCCGACGTGGAGCGCGCGCTGTCGTTCGACCCGCCCCATCTCTCGCTCTATCACCTGACGCTCGAGCCGAATACGCTCTTCGCGAAGTACCCGCCGGCGCTGCCCGATGACGACGCGTCGGCGGACATGCAGGACTGGATCCAAGAGCGCACGGCGGCGGCCGAATACGAACGCTATGAGGTGTCGGCCTATGCCAAGCCGCATCGACAGTGCAAGCACAACCTCAACTACTGGCGTTTCGGCGACTATCTGGGCATCGGAGCCGGTGCGCATTCCAAGCTGTCGTTCGCCCATCGGATCGTTCGTCAGGCGCGTTACAAACACCCGGCCACCTTCATCGAAAAGGCACGCGCCGGCTCGCCCGTCGAGGAGGAACGCGAGGTAGGGCCGCACGATCTGCCGTTCGAATTCATGTTGAACGCGTTGAGGCTGACCGAAGGTTTTCCCGTGCATCGGTTCATCGAGCGAACGGGACTCGCGATCACGGCAATCGAGCCCGCGCTACGCGAAGCCGAGCAGCGCGGCTTGATCACACGCGACCATGAACGGATTGCGCCCACGCCGCTCGGGCAGCGGTTTCTCAACGATCTGCAGGCGCTGTTCTTGAACGAGCGCGACGCCTGACGATTGACCGGGCGGGGGCGGCATCCTAATTGCTCGCGTCGATTCCCGGATGCTACGCAAACCGGTCATGAACGCCCAGAAACGCCGCCCACCGCCCAAGGCTGCCGATGCCGAGCCCGAAGCTCGATCCGAGCCCGAACCTCGGCCCGAGGTCGAGCCGGAACAGCAGCCGCGCACGCTCGACGCGTGCCGCCGCTGCGCGCTTTGGGAGCGTGCCACGCAGGGCGTGCCGGGCGCCGGGGCGCGGCATGCGCCGATCATGATGGTCGGAGAACAACCGGGCGACAGCGAGGATAAAGCCGGCAAACCTTTCGTCGGACCTGCCGGGCAGTTGCTCGATGACGCGATGCGCGAAGCCGGCGTCGTCCGCAAGGACGTTTTCATCACGAATGCGGTGAAGCATTTCAAATGGGAGCCGCGCGGTAAGCGGCGGCTGCATAAAACGCCTGCCCAACGCGAAATCGAGGCATGCCGCTATTGGCTAGACCAGGAACTGGAGGAAGTCGCGCCGAAGGTCGTGATCGCGCTCGGCAGCACGGCGCTCAAGGCGCTGCTGCAGGACCCACATGCCCGGTTGCAGGAGCACTTCGACAAAGTGATCGAGCACGGTGGACGCGCCATTCTGGCGACATGGCATCCGTCGTACGCGTTGCGCGCCCCGGATCGCGAGACGCGTCAACGTGCGCTCGCGCATATCGTCGAGACGCTGAGCAAGGCCGGGGCACTGGCGCACGGTAAGCGCTCGGGCACGGAGTAAGCGGATCTTGCGACGCGGGGGAAGCGGGCTGCGCGGGATCCAGGGCGCCGTCGGCATTGCTGCAGGCCGACTGTTTCGCGGTACAATCGCTCCCCTCGGAGGGCTGGCAGAGCGGTTGAATGCACCGGTCTTGAAAACCGGCAAGGCTTTACGGCCTTCGTGGGTTCGAATCCCACGCCCTCCGCCAGAACATCAATGAATACGGGCCTCTCGGCCCGTTTTTCGTTTCTACCCGCCAAAGAACCCCCCAAACGCCAACAGTCCGCGCGAACGGCCTGAGTGCGCACCACTTCCCGCCTTCGTCTGGGCCGCCGCCCCGGCGGCCTGGGCGTCCTGACGCGTCTGTGAGGCATGGCACCCGGGCGACTATCTCGCCCGGTTCAATGCCGTCGATACGCCAAAGGCGGGCATGGCGTTTGGCACCATCAACCGTTCGCCCGTCACCGCCGCGTAGGTCGCATGCCGACGCACAACAGACAGTGGGCCTTCTCGACAGCGGACATCTGGCCGCTAAAGGCAACCATCGCTAAGAAGTTGGACATCGCGTAGATGCCCCGCATTGCGCAGTGCCGCTCCCCGCTCGGAGACGGGGAGCCAGAAGAAATTCTTCTGGCTCCCCTTTTATATCGTCGTTTGACGGGCTGCAGCCAAGCCGCCATAGTGGCGCCATCCGAAGGAGATGGAATGAAACGACGGACCTTTGCCAAAGCAGCGCTGAGTGCCGCGATAGTTACCAGCGCGTCTCGGGTGCTAGGCGCAGTTGGTGCAAACCCCTCGTGTGAACCGGCTGGAACATGCGTGAAAAGACGGCGGCTCGCCAACATTGAGGCAGAGTCAGGTGGTCGCTTGGGCTTCTTCGCCGTTGATACAGGTTCCGGACGAACGCTTGCCTATCGCGCTGATGAGCGGTTCCTTATGTGCAGCACCTTCAAAGGAATCCTAGCAGCACAGATTTTTGCGCGCGTCGATCGGGGCGAAGAACGGCTCGACCGTCAAATTGCCTATACGCAAAAAGATTTGATTTTAACCTCTCCTGTGACTCAGGCGAACGTTGCTCGCGGTGCGATGTCGATCGATGACCTCTGCCGGGCCATACTGGAAGAAAGCGACAACACCGCTGCCGTGCTACTGATGAGGAGCGCGGGGGGGCCCGAAGCCCTTACAGCATTCGTTCGCCGATTGGGGGATACCGTAACCCGCTCAGACCGGTATGAGCCGCAGGCAAACAGCTATAGCGGCTTGCTTGATACAACATCACCACGGGCTATCGTGACCCTAGCGAAGACGCTTCTGCTTGGCAATGCTCTCACCGCGGAATCGCGCGCCCGACTCGAACGGGGAATGATCAATTGCAAGCCAGGTCGCAGCCGTATTCGCGCGGTATTACCTCAAAGCTGGATCTGTGCGGACCGACCGGGAACCAGTGTTGGAGGGGAAACAAACGATTACGCGCTTGTGCGGCCAATCGGGCGACATCCATTGATCGTTGCGGCCTACTTTGATGCGCCAAGCCTTGCGATGGCGGAACGCGAGTCAGTTTTGCGAAAGGCGGGCGAAGCCTTTACGCAGTGGGCCATGGAGGTGGCGTGAGCGACGCATCGAAGGCGCTCGGAATATCCGCCTATTTTTTTCCGCGTCGCCGCAGGCCGCCCGCGACGCAAAGATGGTGGACGGCATCGCGACATTTGATGACGTGGTGCGCAGGCTCGCGCAGCGCATCGCCCAGGGAACGGCCGCCCCGAGCGCCGTCCGTTTGCACGCACCGCAGCGGCGCATCTGCGCTTTGAACGACCCACCCTCGAGCAAGGCCTCACGTACTGCGACGAGCGCCGCTGCTCGCCTGCGCGAAATCGAATTGCTAGACCACGAACACTAGGTAAACGTGAAGCGTCCACCCTTCATGCCGCACCTTATGTATAGAGTTGACACCGCACCTGCCGTGAGGAAACAGCGCTCGACCTGACCGGGCGTTATGAAGTCCGGTGTGTCAGGATGGCTCATGTTCGCTCGACTGGGTTACGGATAGACGGTGGCGATGTCTTTTCCGCCACAGCGCACGGGCACCGGGATGCCTTTAATGTCATGCTCGCGCAGCTCGGTATAGATCCGCGAGATCGATGTATCGAGCGCGTCGACTTCGACCCACACATCGCCAGCGTGTTTGCGCACTGCAATGCGCATCCGCACGCGCAGGTTCGTACCGACAAAATCTCCTAGCTGCACCATGCGCGATTCAGTACGGGTCACGCGCTGGTTGATCTCGTGCAACAGTTCCAGCTCCATGTTAGTTGACATTACATTTCTCCTATCCAGTGAGTTACTACAGTCGGGGCAGGCGCGCGCGCGTGACCTCGAAGACTTTGAACGAAACGTGCAGGCGGTCCCCGCGTGCTTGCTTTCCTGTCGAAAGTCTGCGTCGGGGGCTGCTTGGTGCGCGTGCGCTGGTGTGCGTGCTCCTATTTCCAGTCGAGGCCGGCAACGTCAAAAGTCATCTGCCGTTTCCCTTCCTGATAGAACTCAGCCTCAATCGTGACGTGATTCGCCTTCTTCAATTTCTTAACGAACTGAGCGGCTGGATCGAGAAAGAGGACATTGCTGGTGCCGTCGCTTGGCGGGACTGCGGAGTATCTGGTGACGGCTCCGCCGTCGAATTTCACATATACCCAGCAGCCGTCGATGAAGCACATAAACTGCCCTTTGCTGACGTCCAGCAAGACCTCTGTTCCCCTCCCAGATTTCCGGAGTCGGATCGACGGAGTGCTGCCACCCCCATAAGGAAACGCGAACTGTAGCTGCTCGTCGGCATTCGCCCATGCGTATTTCCGGACCGTCCCGCGCATCTCGTCACGCTGCTCGTCGTAGTGCCAATGGATGGGCACTTGCTCTGGAGTCGGCGCGACCTGCGCTGTGACCGGTGGTTGTGTCGACGCGGATGCGGCGGCGACATCTGTATGACTGGGCCTCACCAACTGTCCGATAACCATTAAGGCCAGTACGATCCCGAGAATCCAGCGAATTGCTTTGCTCATTCCGCCTTCCCCTCCATGCACCGCTGGCCGATACCAGTTCGAAGTCATTTCGCGTTACCGTCGCAGCTAGGGCAGATGACCGCCATGGGTCCGCGATGCCATATGGTCTAACCTGGGACGCAACAAGACGGTTGGAACCGGCGATTGAACGAAGTCCCTGCCCTCGCCGGAGAATTGCCAAGTGCACCTTTGGTCCGATTTGATCGCGGATATCGGTTTCAGTGGTTAATGCGGCTTAATACGATAGCTGACGTCGTTCAGGATGAGCTTTTCAACGTTTCCGTTCGAGTACGCGTATTCCCATTCATAGCGAAACGGAAACAGCTGCGAACCGTTGCCGGTTCGAATCTGCATCATGAAGCTCGTGTTGACCCGGACGTTCGTTCTCCCGTTGTTGAGACGAGTGGCGAAGATGTTGAACTTGGCGGAACGGGCCGTAATGCGGTCAGGAACACCGTTCACTGACCCTCGCCGGCCTTCCTCTGCGTCGGCGGGGGAGTAAGACACTCCGCTTATGGCGATCAGCCCACTCGCTTTTTCCAGCGTGGTGATGGGCAGGTTTCGGTCAGCAACACTGCCGACTATCGCAGGCCACACCGCATCGAATGCCGCGTCGTAGGTCCGGCTCTTTTCTACCCCCATCTGAATTGCATCTGTCCCAGGTGTGACGCAGCCGGCCAGTTCGGCTACAGCCAAAGCCGCGAGCCAACACACTATGATCCTTCTGCTAGTCATATGCCCCTCCCCGATGGGTTTAATTTGTGATTTCGATTGGACTCAATTTGTGAATAGCGGTCCGGTGCACATTCTCTCGCGCGCCGGCGATTTCCCCATGCAAATGGCAGACCATGTTGCGCAGATCGCGTGTACGCATGGCCGCTCGTCGCGATGATTGGCTGGAAATGCATGCGAAGGTCAGAAAAGTTTCGTTTATGAGACGCGAGTTGATCTCCGGGCATCTCATCACGCCTCGCCCGGGCGGGCGATTCGCAGGTTTCCGCACCATCATTGTTCGTTTGCGTCGTCTCGATGCATGACGTCTTGAGCTAATTCTTGCTGGGCACTCGCCTGTTCTGTTGCATAAGTGAGAACATCTGCGCCATGAAAGTGGTGACTGCTGGTCCGTTACGGTCGCTGGGTCAAGTCTTCCTCATAACTTCGCATACGGCCCGGGATCGTCTGGCTTCGTGACCGTGCAACGCGACCGGCTCGAGGGCGTCATGCCGAACTCGGCCAACATGCGCGTCATTTGATCGTATGCCCGATTTGCAATGCGTAAATAGGGCGATTTGACGGGATAACCCGCTGCGCCCTTGATGACGGCGCCATGCTTCACGACCTTGTCGCTCGCGTCTTTCCAGGTGACGAACGCCTCGCAATAGAGCGCCAGCGCGGTAGTATCGAGCGCGGTCAACAGGCCCGCCGCGCGCAATGGCTCGGCGATCGTCGGCCAGTGCTTGCGCGCATCGGATGACAGCCAGCCTGGAACTCACGGCTTCCGGCTGCCTGGACGGCCTTGTCTATCACCGGACTCAGAATGTCGCGGCGGCGAGTTTTGACTCGATGCGTTATGCCGGCGGAAATCGGCGCGTTCGCTGGAACTGACGGGGCGTCGTGGTCGGCATGCGCACTGCAACTTGCGTTGATCGCAGGCGAATCGGGCAGAAGGCCGGTGCCGGTCGATACAGGCGGCGGCCCATTCGACGACAGATTCGGTTCAGACGCGCTCGGCTCCGCTGGGGTGACCGATCGCCCCATCGTCCCGGCGAATAAACCGTCAAGTTCGCGCTGCTCGATGCCCACGCCGGGCGCACGCGCAACATAATCCGGCCACGCCTCGGAGTCGGCTCCGCTGGTCGGAGGGTTTTCCCAGAATGTGCGGGCCGCCGCAGAAACCGCGCCTGCAATATCGAGCTGAGTCCAGTCGCTCAGGGCGTCATGCGGGAAAGGTGCTCCGCTGAGCAAGCAACATGGCGTCCAAAGGCGGTCATCAAGCGCCCGTTGAATGAATTGGCTGACGCCCACCAGTGCCGTGAGGTATTGCTGATACCAGACGAGCGAGCGCGCGATTGGCGCGAACGTCTGCATTGAGCACGTATGGCGCGACAGCGTTGCCGAGATGGCGCGTAGCGAGCAAATAGATGGCGCGATTCAAGCTCACCAGTCCGGTCCGATCCGTTGCCGGCGCGTCGGTGCCGAACAGGGTACAAAGGTATTCGCACCGCTCGAAACAATCTTGGACAATTCGGTTAAATCGCCAATTCCCTTGCTGCATAAGGCTCACAAAGAAGAATCCAAAATCGAAATAGTCCGGAGTCGTTGCGAATAGTCCGGTTTAGTCGCGAAGTTTGGGGGGGGCGGTAGGTGGGTAGGCTGTTGGTGCGGTCACGCCCTGGCACTTGCCACTGTTTTCTCCGCCGAACTCATCGGAGCCCCGCTAGGCGGCATTTAGGCCATTCCGTATCACTCACGCGGGGCGCGATCGCCCGCGCTGCTCGTGTCTCATCTCGCTCAGCCGCGCGGCGGGCGCTATGTATCTGGGGCATAGGGACGTGAACGCGCCTCAGGATTTGATATGCTTTCGCCCACCAATAAAAAGACGATCGAGGGCACAAGTCAATGGCAGCGAACTGCACATTCGTTCTGAACGGCCAGCCTATCAGCAAGCTGACTTGCGATAGGCTCACCTTTCCAGCTTTCTCCGGCGACGTCGGACACGAGAATAGGGCCGCCGATACGGCATTGGCAAAGGCGGGACCGATTCCGAAGGGGCGCTACTACATCATCGCGCGGGAGAGCGGCGGGCGCCTTGGCTGGCTGTGGGATCCCATCAAGGACGAGTTCAGCAACTCACACCGCAATGAGTGGTTCTCGCTACACCCGGTGACACAGCCGATGGCCGATTGGGTCATCGTGAGTGGCGTACGCAGAAATAACTTCCGCCTCCATCCCGCGGGCCGTCAGCGTCTCAGTGAAGGCTGTATTACCCTCACGGACCAATCGCGTTTTAATCAGCTCCGTACCTACCTCCTCTCACTTCCGCCCAGCTATATTCCGGGCACAAAAGCGCGTTACTACGGCGTCGTGGAGGTGAAATGAAATATGTGCTGCGCACGGCGATGGTAGCGGCGTTGACATACCTGTACTTGAAGCTGATCTATAGCTGGCAGTGGGTCGACGATGTTCGCAAGAGCGCCGGCGGCCAAAAGGTCTACTTCTTCCTCGCGGACCTCTTCAATGTGCGCGGAGCCGATGAAGGGGAAACTCTGTTGCTGCTCTTCTATTTTTTTGTCTCGTTGGCGGCCGCATGCATCACTGTCTGGACGATCTACCGATTCATCGTCCGACCGTTACGCGAGGGGCGACGCCGAAAGGCTTCTTAGTCGCGGGTTCGCAAGCGAGCGGTAGGCTGTGGTTGCATGCCAGGCTGGTCGGTTTGCAGCCGACCAGTTCGGCGAGTTCGTTTCGCGTCAGGTAACGACTCATGATGTAGGGGAAGCGAATCCTTTTACCGCCGTATTTTGACGGAGAGTTCGAAACAGCGGCCTTTCGGCTCTCGGTCGAGTTGTATGCGATTCGCGTAGTTCCGGCGGATAAGCGAAGAGCGGGAAGACTTGCCCCCATCGGCGCTGCCACATCGCTGCGGCGGCGAATTTCGCGCCCCATTCGATGTGAGAACAGGCTTGCCGTATCGCGCGTTCGCCGCTGCCGCCGAAGCTCGAGCAGTGATGTGCTGCAAATTCGAAGGCGAGATAGCCTGGATGGCATCGAGCGCGTCCGCTTGTTGGTGCCAACGCCGTGCGAGATTTCCTCGATAGCACCAGATGTAAAATGCGTCTGGCCTAATGAACGATCGCCCCGGCGCCGGCTCAGAAACATGAGCCAATGCAATCGGGTGCTGGTACAACGAGGGAGAGAAGACTTGGCAAAACATCGTTCTCGACGACAACGAAAGAAACTCCGGATCGGCGAATTTCAGGAGCTTGGCTTTTCGGTGTCCGCCGAGCTCGCGTCGCCGCTGAACGCTCTTCAACGGGATACACTCATTGACGTCTTTCTTGAGAAATGCATCGAGCCCAACGGGATGCTCTTCGGCGGCGGTATCAACCGAGACTTGGAGGGCTACGTGGTGGCCAATTCGGCGCGCGGATCCGCAAATGAACAGCAGCGCGAGTGCGTTCGCGCTTGGCTAGCGGGACGGAGCGAATTCAGTGCGGTAACGGTTGGCCCGCTGGTGGATGCATGGTACGGCCACGACTGAAAAGGCGCGCCACCGCGTGCTGCAGATAATTGAACGGCCACGCCAGCTCATTGCTTGCGGAACAACGAGGGAGCGCCCGAAAACAAGCGCTGTTGATGCGGTCTCATCAAGGCACAAATTCGCCGCCACTCGATCGATGCTTGAGCTATCAAGCGCACTGCCCGGCCTCGGAGCGGTACAAAGTCGCGCGGGACGGCCTCGATTCCATCAAACAACGACGGCTGGCGCTGGGCCATCAGCTCAGCCCGGGCCACTCGAGACTTGAACACTCCCAACGTGATTACCAGATGCTCCACGAGCCTGTTGCAATCATTGTCGAAGTGGTCAAGGGCTCGCAGGTAGGCGACGGCTTCCGTAAATCGCTCCCCCAGATGGTTCTCGCGGGCGACACTCTCCTCTGCGCGCTCCAGCGCGATTTCCGGCTCGTAGTCGTCTGAAGCGGTCAAGCTCGAGGCGAGAAAGTTTGGAAGAAGTTCGCCGTCGTCGCCAGCTTGCTCGTGGTCCAGTTGCACTGCGAACCGCATTTTGCGATTGGCGAAGCGCCCGAATGCTTTGCGGAGCTTCGTCAGTATCGCTTGCTGAAAACTCTCGTCCTCCGGTTCGAACTCAACGCCCCCTTCTTCGTGGATGTCCAGAGCGGCCAGCCATGCCTCGCTTTTCAGATCGTCGACGGAGTGCTCGCCGCGGGTGCCATGGGCGAGGCGCCGCAGTTGCTCAAGCATCGGCGAGACCAGCCGCGCGAAGAAGGAGTCGTCCCGGTTTGCAGTCATGCGCGGATGCTAAAGCCGAATATATCATCAGACAATAGCCCTAAAGGGGCCAGTCGGTTTCTACATGACCTCGCAGTTTCGGCAATGGTGGGTACGTTGGTGGGTAGACGGCGCTAACCGCCTCTTATCCCTTGTCAGACATAGAACCAAAGCGGACACGCCCTGCGCCAGAACGCCCCCCTACTTCACCGCCACCCACCGCCCCTTGGCATCGAGGCTGGCATACGGTTCGAACTTGCCATCGCGCACCGTCACCGCCATGAACGGCGCCTTCGCTCGATCGCCCTTCTGATCGAACTCGATTTCGCCCGTCGCACCGTTGTAGCGCTTCAGCCTATGCAACGCCGCCGCGATGTCCTCCGGTTTGGTCGAGTTCGCGTTCTCGATGGCCTGTGCCGTAACCCCGATCGCGTCGTACTCGTAAACCGAATACGGACCGGGCGCGCGCTGGTAGGCAGCTTCGTACGCCTTCACAAAACCCCGTGCGCGGGACTGCGGGAACAACTGCGGTAACGGCGAGGTCGTCACGATCATCCCCTCCACCGCCGCCCCACCCTTTTCGATCAACGACGGGTCCGCGGTGCCGTTGCCCATGAAGTATCTGATCGACGGCGTCAGCTCGCGCCGGTTTTTCGCCAGCACGGCAGCATCGGTGTAATACCCCGTGAAGTACAGGACATCCGCCTTGGAATCGGTCGCCCCCTTGATCACGCTGCGATAATCCGGCTGTCCCGGTGTGATCGCACGGTCGTAGACCACCTCGACACCCGCTTGCTTGAGCGCCGCGATCGTGCTTTGCGCGAGCCCCTGCGAATACGTGGACCCGTCATTGAGGACCGCTGCGCGCGTCGCATGCAGTACGTCCCTCATGAACTGTGCGGCGAAGCCTCCCTGCGCGTCGGTTCGCCCTATCGTGCGAAAGACGTCGTTCCAACCGTGATCGGTGAGCTGCGGAAACGTAGAGGCATCCAGCACGTAGGGAATATGCCGGTCGTGCAACACGCGCAGCTCGGGCAGCGCAGCGCTCGAGCAATAACCGCCTGCGACGGCGACGACACCCGCCGCAACCAGCTGGGTCGCCGCCTTCGCCGCGCCGTCGGGATTGCAGGCATCGTCTTGCGGCACGAGTTCGAGCTTCCTGCCAAGTGCGCCGCCGGCGGCGTTGATCTGCTCGATGGCGAGCCTGCCGCCATCGACGATGTCGACACCCGCCCGCTCGTAGCTTCCGGACAGCGGCGCGGGCACACCGATCTTGATCGTTTCTTGCGCTTGCACGTCACGGGGCGCGAACGCGAACGGCAGTACGGTCCACACCGCGAGCATGACCGCCGCCATACGACGCGCAGCGACTGATGCAGACCGCGGCGCGCCAGTCTCGTGGAAAACACCCGGCTGGCTTCCATCCCTCATCTTGCGGCTCCTCCGTTACAGCAGGCGACCAGCGTCGCTGCGTAACGGAGATATCGGCTGCGCCGGGCAAAAGGTTCAACCGTTTATCAGCATGGAATCGTTTCCTCGGGAAAACGCTGACATCGGCCCCGTGTCGCTTCGGCTCGAACGGCGAACGCTCGTGCCGCGCGCGATGCCGGCCGCCGGCCAATGCGGGGCCCGATCGTCCCCGGGCAAACCGCGGCTATGCAAAACAAGGCGTGGAGGCCAACCGATCGACCTCGATCAATCCGAGCTTGACCGCCATCATCATTGCGGCGCTTCGCGAATGCACGTCCATTTTTCTTTTGATGTTATGGATGTGATAGTTGATCGTTGCCTGCGACCGATCCAGTATCTTTGAAATCTCCCACGTCGATTTTCCGAGTGCGAGCCATTTTAGGCACTCCGTTTCGCAGGGCGTCAGCTTCGGCACCGATGAACTCATTCCTTCACGCGCAAAGCGCAAGCCCGTCTCGTAAGCGATATCCCGAATCAATCCCAGTTTCGGCATATGCACCACCACGTCGCGCCTCGCTTCCTCCGATTTCCGGCTCGTGGCGAAGCACAACATACCCACTTCCTGCTTTGGCCCGTGAATCGGAAACGTCACGCCCCACCGCATGCCGAATCCACTCGCCTGTTCGTAAAGACTCTGCTCTTCGGGCTCGACAAAACGCTCGCTGCCCCAAACGAGCGGTGTGAGCTTCGACTGGCAATAGCGCACGATCGGGTCGATGCGCACGTAGTGCTTCTGTTCGTATATCTTTCGCCACACCGCCGAATGATTTCCGCGATAAAACGCATTTTCGAACGGCATGGTGTTTCTTATCGACAAAGCAAATATCGTGTATTCGAAATCATGCCGTCGGCCAATTTCAGATAGTTCATCGAACCAGGTGTCCGAATCCGCGGCATCAAGGAGCGCTGCACCCATTTCATATCGAAACATTTTTCCCTCGGCCTCATTCAAGTTCTAGATTCACAGAGACGAATCTCGCAACCCCGCCTGCCGAACGATACTGGATGGAAACTTGAAATTCAAACGAACTTGAGCCCATTAATCTTAGTATTTGAGAAAATCAGCGGCCGTCGCAAATTGTTCGTTATAAATCCACACCCAATCCACATAGTGGGTTTTCGGAGAAAATCGACCGGAAAAACGGCCGCAGACAATCTATGCGAATCGCTTCGAAACCTCTCAACCTCAGGGAGCCCGCTGGCCGATCGCACCGCTTCTTCCTAAGCTCCTATTCAGCCATGGCAGCGCCGTGCCTTAGACGAAGGAGCCGTCCCCATGCATTCATTCAGGCAGTCGCTCGGAATCTTGCTGGCAGTGGCGCTGATCGCCGCGTGCCCGGCACCCGTCGCGGCCAACGAGGGGAATGCCTCGTCGCCAGTCGATTTCACGCTCGCGCTCGGCACGCCGCAGCGCGATGCCGCCGAACGCTCGCTCGCCGCGTTGGCTGAACATGCGATGGACAACGACGATAGTCGCTCGCTGAGCCGCATTTTCTCGATGGATTCGCCGGGCGCCGTGCGCGATGCCGCGATCGGCTACGGCTTCGAGATTTATCTGATCGATGCGGCTTCGCTGCTTGCGGGCAACAGCATCGACAAGAGCCTGCGCCGTACCGGAGTCTGGCGATTCTTGGTGCTGATCGGCGACCGGCCAGTCGGCCTCGCGACGGTCGCGCGTGTGCGCGGCCAGTGGAAAACGGTGCAGATGGGCGGCGCGGGCCTCGCCGCAGACATCTCACGCGCCGTGAGCGACTATCTCCGCGACCCTTCGGCCCCACGACTGCGCTTCATACGCAGCGAGCAAGGGCTGGCGGATTTCATCGAAGTCATCGCGCACGGCGATCCGGCATACCTGCCGTTGCTGAGTGCGCAAGAACTCGCGTTTTCGTCGAGACCGGATTCCGCCGCGGGCGCGAGCCCTGTCGCCGCCACGAAACGCGAGGCGCTGAGCGAACACCGGATCATCGACGCGCTGCGTGCGAGTATCCGGCGCGGGATGAGCGATCCACGCTTCAGCCATTGAGGAGTTCCATCATGAAGATTGCTCCGGCGGCGTATCTCATCGCGAGCGCTGCGGCCTTCATAGCGCCGCAGATGGCAGCGCAGGCGGCAAGCGTTCAACTCGATGTTCCCCTCGCGCAGCAAATACACAGCGAGTGGTGTTGGAGCGCGGACGCGGACGCCGTGCTGGCTTACCGCGGCGTCACGACATCGCAATGCCGAATCGCCAACTGGGTCGACTCGGTCGGCTATGCATGCGGAGCCTATCCGTTTTATTGGAACGATCGAGCGAATTCCGGAAACTACCTGGCCGGTACGACCGGTATCGAAGGCATCCTTTGGTGGCTGGGGCGGCGCGCATCGCGCTATTACGGCAACCCGCTTTCCTATGGTGCGACGCGTTCGGCCGTTCAGCGCGGCAACCCTGTAATCGCGCTCTGGTCCTGGCCCGGCGGAGGCGGCCATTTCATCGTCATCGACGGTTTCGACGATGCTTCGCAAACGCTTTACTTCATGAACCCCTGGCCGGGCGAAGGTGCCGGTTATGGCGACTACGACTGGATGAGATATGGGCAGGGCGACATGGGGCTTCACACCTGGGTGGAGTCGCTGATCGCATACTAGATTCGATCACTTCGAAACGAACATCCGCTCAGTTCGCGCTCGTTCGCATGCGCACATAAAATCGCGCGAACCCGGATGCGCAATGGCGGCCGGTAGCCTACTCTTTTCTTATCCCGTTGCCCCCGCTCAGCCGAGCATCCATCGATAGCCGCACCTCGCCATGATCGCCATTTTTCGCCGCCTTCCCGCGCCGCGCGTCCGTGGGCATTGGCGCTTTCCAGCCTTGGGCGCGCTGGCTCTCGCGAGCGCCTGCACATTCACGCCGCCTCAGCGACCGTCCGCGCTGACGGCCCCGCCGCCGGCCGCTGTCAACAGTGCGACGCTCGATCAGTATCGCAAGCTGGTCGCCGAGCGTATCGTCGAGCGCAATCCGTCCTATGTGCAAAAACGCCCGCCGCAAGCGATGCTGCGCTCCCTCGTCGTCGTTGCGATGAAGGTCGATCGCGATGGCAAGCTGGTCTCGTCGTCGGTCTATCGCACCAACGGCGACGACGAAGCGGAAGCCACGGCGCTGGCCTCGCTACGCCGCGCCGCCCCGCTGCCACCGCCGCCGCCCAAGCTGCTCAACGCGCTCGGCCAACTCGAAATGTTCGAGGATTGGCTCTTCAACGACGACGGTAAGTTCCAACTGCGCACACTTGCCGCGCCGCAGGCCCAGGCGTTCGACTGAAGCGCTCGCACCGGGCATCCGGTGCGGCGCTCCCGCCCGGATGCGGTGGGAACCCCGGCGTGCATCCGCCGACGCCAAGGTCGGCGGACTCGCTATAATCCAGACCGCATTGCATCGCACCGCTGGCCGCGTCGCACCGCTTGGCGGCCAATGCGTCGAGCAACGCAGCGATTCCCGATCGATCCACAACAACGGACCCCGCCTGCGTTCGGCGCGGTTTCGCGCGCGGGCCTCGCATCGCGCGTCACGACCACGGAGACTCCTATGCCGGCTTCGCCGTCATCCCCCGCGATGGCTACCTCATCCGACGCGGACAACGCCACGAGCCGCTCGCGCATCGTATTCGCGAGTTTCATCGGTACTGCGATCGAGTTCTACGATTTCTATGTCTACGCCACCGCGGCCGCGCTGGTGATCGGCCCGGTATTCTTCCCGCACAGCTCGCCCACGGCTCAGGCGCTCTCGGCATTCGTCACGTTCGGCCTCGCTTTCATCGCGCGGCCGGTCGGCTCGCTGCTGTTCGGGCACTTCGGAGATCGCATCGGCCGCAAATCGACACTCGTTGCGTCGCTGCTCGTCATGGGCGTATCGACCACATTGATCGGTTTCGTGCCCGGCTACGATTCGATCGGCGGCCTTGCACCGGTGCTGCTCTGCATTCTGCGTCTCGGGCAGGGAATCGGTCTAGGCGGCGAATGGGGCGGCGCCGCGTTGCTCGCCACGGAGTACGCGCCGGCAGGTCGCCGCGGCTGGTTCGGCATGTTCCCGCAACTCGGACCGTCCGTCGGCTTTCTGGCATCGAACGGACTTTTCTTCGGATTGGCGCTCACGTTGTCGGACGAGCAGTTCCGCAGCTGGGGCTGGCGCGTGCCATTCCTGCTGAGCGCCGTGCTCGTCGCGCTCGGGCTTTACGTCCGGTTGAAAATCGCCGAGACCCCCGCCTTTCGCGCGGCAATCGAGCGCCGCGAGCGCGTACGCGTGCCGCTCGTCACGCTGTTCGCACGCCACGGCGGGCCAACGCTGCTCGGGGCGTTGGCGATGGTCGTCTGCTATACGCTCTTTTATATCTCCACAGTCTTCACGCTCTCGTACGGCGTCGGGACGCTGCATTTTTCACGGCAAAGCTTCCTCGGGCTGCTGTGCCTCGCCGTCGTTTTCATGGCGCTCGCGACGCCGCTCGCGGCATGGGCCAGCGACAGATTCGGCCGCCGGCCCGTGCTGATAGCGGGTATCGCGGCCGCCATCGCCTCGGGCTTTACGATGGCACCGCTCGTCGGAAGCGGATCGCCGCCGCTCGTCGCGCTCTTTCTAATCATCGAGCTGTTTCTGATGGGCATCACGTTTGCGCCGATGGGTGCGCTGTTGCCCGAGCTCTTTCCCACGAGCGTGCGTTACACCGGCGCAGGCGTGTCGTACAACCTCGGCGGGATTCTCGGCGCATCGGTCGCGCCGTATATCGCGCAGATGCTCGCGGCCCGCGGCGGCCTCGCGTGGGTCGGCGCTTATGTCTCGATCGCCGCCGCTGTCAGCCTCGTCGCCGTCCTCGCAATGCGCGAGACACGCGGTATTGCGCTGAACTGAGCGTTTCCTTTACGCACGGGGCGGGCCGCGCCGAGCCGCCGGCCCCGCTCCTACTCGCGCTCGCGGGAGCGGGCCGGAAGCCATGCCATCGCTGCCGGCACGCTGACCGGACGCTTGCGAGCCTTCAGCGCGCTTGCAGCGCGTCCGAGCGACACGAGCAGAACAACGGCTGACGCGTCACCGAGCAAACGGATCGGCCAGTCCGTCCAGATATCGCTCGTCTGCACACGTGCGAGCGCCAACGCCGCGTCGATCGACATCGAGACCACCGTTCCGCCCACGAAGCAGATGAGGCCTTGTTTGCCGATCGTCACCACGCTCGGCAAGCGATCGGCCAGCTTGCGCAACCATCCTAGCCGCACTGCTTGTGCGCACAGCCAGGCAATCGAGAGGAAGCTGACGATGCGAACGCTCGCGAGATTCTGTTTCATGAAGCCCGGCGACGGATGCGCATCGATGCAGAGCTTGACGAAGGCAAAGGTCAGGGCCACGACGAACGCGGCCCGCGTTACCCGTTTTCCCGTCACCGAGGCCAGCGTCTCGGCCGATACCGGGTGTGTCCGTGCGAGGATGCCGAACATGAACATCAGTTGCCAGGCAAACGGATTGAAAGGCCAACTCCCGTCGCCCGCCGCCGGCAGCAAAGCGCCGAGCCATGGCGCGACGAGCCAGAGGGCGAGACTGGACGTCAGCACGGCCGCCGGAGCGCGGCGCGTAAGCGGCACGATGAGCGGCACAACCAGCGCGAACAGCACATACATCGGCAATACGGCCGATAGATAAGGCTGACGGCGAAAGAGCGCAATGTCCGCCAGCGTCTGCAACGGATGGCGCGCGAAGACGGGCCAGCTCGTGTCGGCCATCGCCGCTTGCGCGCAGGGCACGCGGGTCAACAACGCACCGCCGACGAGCATCAGCGCCGCGGTCAGCAAGTAAGCTCGATAGATTTCTCCGGCCCGCTTGAAAAAGCGTCGGCGGGCACCGGTCTCGCCGTTGCTGGAAGCCACCGCGCCATAGGCCGCCGCGGAAGCATAACCGCCTAGAAATACGAATACTTCGGCGGCATCGCAATACGCGTAGCTATGCAGCATCGCGTGTTGCAATATCCCCCTCGAGATGTGATCGAGCGCGATGACGATCAACACCGCACCGCGCAAAAAATCCACTTCGACCGAACGCCCCGCAGTCCCACTCATTGGATCCCCTCGAACGAATCGGACGGCGGCAACCGGGCAATGCTATCGGCGCCCCGCCTCGACCCTCGTTTCCTGACGAACAAATGCGATGGACAACCTGTTCCCTCGTCCGTTCCTCGTCGAGCCGATGCCGTTCATGAAAAGCAGGGTTCGCGCCTGCGCGGGTTGTGCGCCGCGCAACGATGCGTGAATTCAACGATCGTAGTAACGGCCATGATAGCCGCCATGGTAGTAGCCGGGATAGTAACCTCCGGCCGGTACCACGACACATCCCGCCAATGTCGCGGCCAGCAGCGCCCCCGCGACCCAAGTCAGTATCGAGCGTTTCATTTCGTCTTCTCCCCTCAACCGCGTGCGTGCGGCGCATATCGAACATCGGAACGTCGAATCGTTGCGGCCGATTCGACGGATGAGTCGATTGGACAGCAGCGCGCGATGCCGCAGCGTTGCAATTTGTAAGCAGCCGATGCGGACGTATTACAGAACATCGGCATCGCGCGTCGAACACGGTGCGTACGCTGGCGACATGGGTGCCGCCGTGAACGAACGGGCACAGATTTAACAGGCTTGTAATGAGCGCAGCGCCCAATCCTGCAAGAACATCGCCTCGATTCTTGCGAGGCGTGACAGACGATGGCTCGCTATAATCGCCACTTTGGCCGCCCACTCCCCCATGCTCCGGACCAAGCTCGCCCGATCCCCCGATCTCGTCCGCTATGCGCGGCACCTATGGCGCCGCTATGGGATTTTCTGGCTCGGCGCGATTGCGGTCGGATTGCTCGCCGTTTTCTACGCGCGGCTGATCGACTGGGGCTACGGCGCCTTCCAGGCGATGCAGCATCGCCACGCATGGCTGCCGCTGATCGTCACGCCAGCCGTCGGCGCGGCGTGCGTCTGGGCCACGCGACGCTTTTTCCGAGGCGCGGAAGGCAGCGGCATCCCGCAGGTCATCGCCACGCTCGAAGAAGGCCCGTCCAGGCTCGGGCCGCGCATGCTCGGCATGCGCATTCTCGTCGGCAAAGTCGCTGTCTCCTTTCTCGCGATCCTCGGCGGTTTTACGATCGGACGAGAAGGGCCGACGGTGCAGGTTGGTGCAACGCTGATGTACAACCTGCGCCGTTTCTATCCGCGCTCGAATGCCCTCATCGAGCGTCAGCTCGTGCTCGCCGGTGCGGCCGCGGGCCTCTCCGCGGCCTTCAATACGCCACTGGCCGGCATCGTGTTCGCCATCGAGGAGTTGACGCGCAGCTTCGAAGCACGTGCGAGCGGCGTGCTGATCACGGCCATCATCGTGGCCGGCGTGATTGCGCTCGGCATGAATGGGAATTACACCTACTTCGGCACGATCCAGCTCGGCTCGCACTTCCCCGATCTGCTCGCGCTCGCCGTTGTCATCACCGCGCTCGTAACCGGGCTTGCAGGCGGTTTTTTTGCGTGGCTCCTGCTGCACACCTCGCGCTGGCAGCCCGCCGCGTTGCAGCGGTTGCATCGCGAGCAGCCGGTACTGTTCGGCGCGCTGTGCGGACTCGTGGTTGCGGTAGTGGGCATCGTCTCGGGCGGCACGACATTCGGCAGCGGCTACGCCGAGGCGCGCGGCCTGCTCGACGGACGCGAACAATTGTCGGCGTTTTATCCGTTCCTGAAGCTGATCTCGATGGTCGGCTCGTATTTGCCCGGCATACCGGGCGGCATCTTTGCGCCGTCGCTATCGATCGGTGCCGGCTTCGGCAACCTGCTGCACATGGTGTTCACGAACATGCAGTTGCCGATGTTGATTGCGCTCGCGATGGTGGGCTATCTGGCAGCGGTGACGCAGTCGCCGATTACGTCTTTCGTCATCGTGATGGAGATGATCAACGGCCATGCGCTCGTGATCTCGTTGATGGCAACCGCACTGATCTCCAGCCGCGTCTCGCGGCTCATTGCGCCGCCGCTCTACGAGTCGCTTTCACATCGTTATCTGACGCCGGCCGCACCACCCGCGGCCGCGCCCGAATCGCCCAAGACGCTCGAACCGCTTTTCGAAGACGAGGAGCCGCCGGCAAAGCCGGCTGACGAGCGAAGCAGTTGATCGACAACCGCGCGAAACCGGGGAAATGAGCAAGCCACGCAAGTTGCGCAGCGGCGACGGCGATGCGGACGTCGGACGCCCGCATCGCATTCAAGTCTGAGGAATTTCGATTTTGACTTCGAGGACTTCGAGATCGTCTTGCCGTTCGAGGCTCACGCGAATATCGTCGTCCGAAATTTTCACGTACTTCGAAATGACCGCGACGAGCTCACGCTGCAGCGCCGGCAGATAATCGGCCGGCGCGTGCCCACCGCCGCGTTCGTGAGCAATGATGAGTTGCAGCCGCTCTTTCGCGACCGCCGCGGACTTCTTCTTTTCGCCGAGCAAAAAGGAAAGGATCGACATGGCGTGCTCCGCTTACTTGCCGAAGAGGCGCTGCAAAAGCCCCGGCTTCTGATAATCGGTAAAGCGCAACGCCTTGTCCTCGCCCAGAAAGCGCGCAACGATATCCTTGTACGACTCGGCCACGTCGGTGCCGTCCATATGCACGGCCGGCAAGCCCTGGTTCGAGGCGTGCAGCACCGCCTCCGATTCGGGCACCACGCCGATCAGTTCGATACGCAGGATCTCCTGGATATCGGACAGAGAAAGCATTTCTCCTTCGCTCACACGCTTCGGGTTGTAGCGCGTGATGAGCAGATGTTCCTTGATCGGCTCCTTGCCCTCGATGGCGCGCTTCGTCTTCGAGGAAAGGATGCCGAGAATACGGTCGGAATCGCGCACCGACGACACTTCGGGATTCGTCACGACCAGCGCCTCATCGGCAAAATGCATGGCGAGCAACGCACCCGATTCGATACCGGCCGGAGAGTCGCAGACGATGTAGTCGAAGCCCATGCCGCTCAGATCGTTGATGACCTTCTCCACACCCTCGAGCGTGAGCGCATCCTTGTCGCGCGTTTGCGATGCGGGCAGGACGAAGAGGTTGTCGCACTTCTTGTCCTTGATGAGCGCCTGGTTGAGGTTCGACTCGCCCTGGATCACGTTGATGAAGTCGTACACGACGCGGCGCTCGCAGCCCATGATGAGGTCGAGATTGCGCAGCCCGACGTCGAAGTCGATTACGGCCGTCTTGAAGCCCCTCAGTGCGAGGCCCGACGCGAAGCTCGCGCTCGTCGTGGTCTTGCCCACGCCGCCCTTGCCCGAAGTCACCACAACGATTTTTGCCATTTCCCCTTACCCTGTGTTCGTCAATTGAGTCGATGAGGCTTGCGCGATGCGTATCGCGCATCTCACGTGAGCCGCAGCGGCTCGATGATCAGTCGTTCGTCGGCAAGCCGGATTTGCACCGACTTGCCCAATAATTCGGCCGGCAACGGGTTTTCCGACGTCCGATAGATGCCTGCGATCGAAATCAGTTCCGGTTCGAGACACGTGCAGAAAATCCGCGCGTCGTGATTGCCGTGGACGCCGGCGAGTGCGCGCCCGCGTAGCGGCGCGTAAATATGGATGTTGCCTTCGGCGATCACTTCCGCGCCGTAGCTCACGAGCCCGAGCACGATGAGGTCGCCCTTCGCATAGATTTGCTGCCCCGAGCGCAGCGGTTTATCGATGACCAGCGCCGACGCAGCGACCTGCGGCACCGGCGCAACGACGTCCGCGGGCTGCGGCGCGGCGGCGCTTGCGTGCTCGCCCTTCGGAGGCGCTGCGCGCCGGTCGCGCGCTTCGAGCAAAGGCAGCCCGCCGCGAGCGGCCCACTCGGTCTGATGCGGCGCGGCAACCACGCCGAGCGCGCGCATTCTGACTTCGCCCAGCAGTGCCGTCAGCTCGTCGACCGGCACGCGCTCGTTGTCGGCCAAGCGCCGTACATCGATGGCGACGACATCGCCCGCGAAGAATTCGGGAGTCGCCTCGAAGCGCCGCGTGAGCTCGCTCTTCAGCGCACCGAGGTCGGTCGTCTTGACGACGAACAAGAGCGTATCGACCGAGCCGCTGCGTAGTTCGAAGAATGGCGATTTATTCAGCGACATAGCATTGAGGCAAAAAATTTTGCGTATTTTACAGGGGTCCGCGCGTGCGGCGACGATTTTTCCGATATGAGGAATGGCTGCGGTGGCGGGAAGAGCCCGTCAGCGAACGGTGCGCAACCCGTCAGAGCCGATTCCGAACGAGATGACGCAGGAGGCAGGAGGGCGCGCACTCAGCGCTTGACGTGCCGCACCAGCAGCGTTTCCCACGCTTCCGGTTGACGTGGCATGCGTGCGTGGTCGCCCGTCGGCCCGAAGCCGAGGCGCTCGTAGAACCGCATCGCGTTGCGGTTGATGTCGGTCACCCACGCGTGGATTTCGTCGGCGCCGCGCTCGGCGAGCCATTCGCTCGCCGTATTGACCAGCAGCTCCCCACCGCGCAAATGGCGCACGGCCGGCGCGACCCATAGCGCGCAGACGAACGCCTTGTGCCCGTCGTCGAAGTAAGCGCCGATCAGCCCCGCCGGGTAACCTTCCGTGTAGAGAATGAAAGACGTGGAGGTGTCGGATCCGGCATGGCGGGCGGCGATCGCTTCGAACGTTTCGGTCTGTTCGTGGAGCGCCTCCTCCAGCGTCTGCCCAAACGCGTAGGGCGCTTCGCGTAATGCAGCGGTGCGCAATTCGCGCAGTGTTGGGCCCTGGTCGGCAGCAATACGGCGAACTGTCAGCGATGAACTCATGAATATCCGATGGGCGGAAGAAATGCTGGTGCGTAGCTTCGCCCTAACCGGCGAGCGAGTCAAATAGTCGTCGCGGGAAAGCACGCTGAGAGTCTTGCAAGACCCGGAACACGCGCATCTATAGCACGTAAGCACACTGAAAGAAAGCTCTCGCGTTGGCACTGCGAAACGTCAGGCGTGCCGATCGTCGGCACGGGCGAGCGTCACGACCGCGCCGTATCTTGCGGCCGCAAGAGGCGCCAAGCCATCGCGGCGAGCACGGCGACGGCCAATAGCAACGCGCCCCAGAGCACGTATCGGCGCGCTGAGTCCGCATTGCCGGCGGCTCGCCGCGCTTCATCCTCGTCGACCGGCAGCGGCGCGCCCAGGTGTGCCGGCTTGATACCCTCCCCGCCCTCGCCCCCCACGAGGATGTCGTCGCGCGGCTCGGCGGCCCCGGCAACGCGCGCATTGCCGACGCCAAGCGAGAACGGCCCAGCGCCGCGAGCGACGAACGTGAGCCGTGCCGGTTGCCAGCCCACTGCCGCGCTCGGCATGCCGTTGCCCAGTCCGCCGTTGCGCATGTCGACGACGATTCGCCATTGACCATCCGTATCCGGCGCGAATTCCAAAGGCGGATTGCGCGCTTCGCCGTGTTGCGCGACGCGAAAAAGCAGCGCGTGCGCAATCTCGCGCCACGGCACATCGCCGTTCGGGCGCGAGTAGACGGTGGCTTGCGCCACCGTATTCGGTTGCGGCACATCGATTCTGAGGCGGTCGACCGGGTAGGCGCCGCCCGTTTCGAACAGATATTCGCCCGCAGCTTTGCCCGCACGGGCGACGAGGCCCTCGCGCCATTGGCGGGCGCCATCGGATGGGCGGGCTTCATCGGGATAAAGCTCGACGTCGACCGATGCGATCTCCGGGCCGCCGCCAAGCCACCGAAGCCGCAAATAGCGCTCTCGCTGCCCGAGGTTATCGAGCGCGATGCGTTCCTGCGCAAGACGCTCGCCGTTGTGGTTGGCCTCGAGAATCGAGGCATCGGCCACCGCACGCCAGCTTTGCAGATCGGCGCTGGCATCGACATGCACGCGTCCTTGGTAGCTGTCCTCCCGCACATGGATGACAAGCGCGCCCACGTGCTGCGCGGCAGAACCGATATCGAGCAGGTCCGCATCGCGCGCGCCCGCGTTCGCCGCGGCCGTCGTGAGGCGCAATGTCCCATCCTGTGCGATGGATACGCCGGCCGTTGCGGCGGGCGCGTTCGCAGCGGCGGCCGGCAACGGAAACCAGTTGACCGGACGCAGCGTCGGCGCCTGATGGGCCACGGGCGCATCGAGCGAATAAGGCACGGGCTCGCCTGCGCCATTGAGCACACGCACGTCTCCGAGATCGGATCGACGGCTCGCGGCATACACGGCCGGTGGCACGGCAAGGGCGTAGTACGGCGCGCGCCCGTCGAGTTCGAGCGCAAAGCGATGCGTGAACGGCGTTGACGCAGCTTGCGCCGCAACCGGCAGCCCAATGGCGAACGCCGCGAGCACCGTCGCGCCGCAGCCTCCAACGAAACGCTTCACGTGAGGTTGCCTCCCGTTGTTCCGCGCTCCGAAACCTTCGGCGGCAGCGGCGAAAAGTAGCCGATCAACAGCAGCATCACGCCGATCCCGATGAACGACACGATGCGCTCGAGCCCCTGAACGTGCGACAAGTCGAACACGAACAGCTTCAAGACGGTCAAGGCGAGCAGGCCGGCCGCTACGAACCAGACCGCGCGTGCGCCCTTGTGCGTGGCCCAGATAGTCATGGCAAGCGCGCTCACCGCCCAGAGGATCGAGACGCAGGCTTGCGCCAACGTGGAGCGCGCCATTTCGCCGAGGCTGTATGGCAGACCGATCCAATGATGAAGCGCGCGCAACAACAACGCGTTGAGCCAGAGAAATCCCGTGGCCAGTGTCGCGTAAGCGAACACGCGGGACGGTAATGCAAAACCGAATGTCGACGCGCGCCGCAGCCATGCCGCCATCGCAACGAACACGAGCATCTGCGCGACATCGAGTGGATTGAGTAGCGGCAGCCACGGCAACGGCGCCGCGCTGCCATCGCTTTGCAAACTGGCCAGGGTCCATACCCAGAGCAGTGCGGCAAGCGGCCCGGCCGCCCACAGCTGATAGGCACGCGCGAATCGCCCGATGGGCCAACGCAAGCGTGTCCCGACGGTCGACACGAGTAAAACCGCCATCCCGACGCCGTATGCCCATGCGCTCCAGCTCCAGGCGCCCTCGGGCACGTACGTGCGCAAACGCCAATACGCTTGCTGGGCGAGCACACAGCAGAGCACCCAGAACATCACGGTATGCAGCGCATCCGCAGTCCGGCCAGGCGCATCGCTTTGCTCGCGCCACAACAGCAGATATCCGAACACGAATGCGGCCGGCCACGCAATCGCCCCGAGACCCGTGAGCGGCGCCTCGTTCAAGCCCAGCGCGGCGAGCGAAAGCCACGCCAATACCGGCGCGAGCGCCAGTGCGGGCCATCGCGCCGCGGGCCACGCAAGCACGCGGCGAAGCGCATGCGCGACCCAGGCTGTCAGCACGGCAAAGAGTATCGAGGCATCGATCGCGAAACGCTGTGGCGCCCCGACGGCATGCGTTTGCGCGTAGGCGGCGATCTCGTCCGCTCCGCCGCCGATCCACCAGACGAGCCCCCAGATCGCCGCCGCGAAGCCCAGTTGCCCGGTCCACGGACGCCACGCGCGCCCTTCGTCGCGCCCATGCAGTTGCCAACCGGTGAAAACGCCGCCCGCTGCAATCAGCAATGTCGCCAGATAGGCGCCGTTCAGCACCGGCGTGGCGGGTGAGCTCGCGAAAAGCTGACTCACGAAAAATGCCCCGGCTGCCGCGAGCTGCATGAGGAGCCCGAAAGCAAGCGGCAAGTAGCGCCGTTGACGCACGCCGAGCCAGGTGACGGCGGCGCCTTCGACCGCCCAGGCCGCGCTCGTCGTCGGTCCGCTGAACGCGAGGGGAATTGCAAGTGTGGCGAAGACGACGCCAATGGCCGCCGTGGACTGAAACAGCAACGCCAATCGCTCGCGCCGACGCGCGAGCCACGCGGCTACGATCAGGTAGAAAGCGCCCAGTGCCACCGCGCTCCAGGCAAGGCCGAATGGAATGTGCCTCATCAGCGCAGCCTGCAAACCGAGCGCGACGATGGGGGTGCCGAATACGAGTGTGCCGTCGACGTAATGCTGGATCGCGAGTTCGCGGCGCATCGCATAAAGCAGTGCGATACCGACGTACATCAGAAAGAAGAGGATCAGAAACGGCTCGGTGCTCGCGAGCAATTCAGGCCGGTACGACGTCACTCCCCAGACTGTGCCGATGGCGAAAGTGAACGTAAAGCCGAGTAAATTGAGTGGACGCCAGGCCTTGAACCAGGCGATGGCGAAGATACCGGCATCGAGCAGTGCGTAATAACTGAACAGAACGACGTGACTGCCGCCACCTGTCGAAATCAGCACCGGCGCCAGGAAGCCGCCCGCACTCGCGAGAAACGCAAGCGCGGGCGCGTCCTGGCGTACCGCCAGAAACACACCCAGGGCACAAATGACGACCATCAATGGGAAGGCCGCACTGGCGGGCAGCAGCCCGTACAGCTTGGTCGCCGCAAACACCGTCAGGTACAGCACACCGATACCGCCGCCTTGCAGCACGAGGCCATAAGCACCGCGCCGCGGGCCGATACGCCAGCCCAGTACGAGCAGCACGACGGCGCCGAGCGCGACACCCGCGAGGCGGAACTCGACTGGCAGCATCGCGTTGTCGGCCGCATATTTGAGCAGGAACGCCACGCCGAAAAAGAGGACGATGATGCCCACCCGCACCACCGTGTTACCGCCGACGAGCCAATCACGCGCCGACCGCACCGCTCGCTCGAAGACCGTCGGTGCAGTCGGTGCGGTCGGAACGGTCTGCTCGTTGCGCTCGCCGGGCATGGGCACGGACATCGCCGCGGTTCCGGGCTGAACTTCGCTTGCGTCGTCACGGGAGGCCGGCGGCGTGCCGGAATCGGAGGGCCCGACAGGCGCTACTGTCGTCTGCGCGATGGGAGACACCTGAGGGGGTTGCGCCTCGGGCGAATGCAGCCGCGCGAGTTCCTGCGTCAACGCGGCGACCTGACGTTCGAGCTGCTCGACGCGCGCAGCGAGCGTCGTCGAACCGTCGAGAGCCTTTTCCGCGCCCGCGTCAGCGGTTGTTTGCGCCGGCGATGCTCGGCGGAGCCACACGCCGAACATGAAGCCGGCCAGCGCTCCCACTATCGCCCCGCTCACATCCGAGGCACCGACAAGCCGCGCCATCGCCGAGCCGATCACCAGGCCCACCACCCCAAAGATCCAGCGCATGTGTTCCTCTTTTTGTCTTTTCATCGCAACGGCAACGGCAAGCGTGCGCAATGTGCGCGACGTGGGCAACGCGAGCGACGTCCGATATGGCAGGAGAACGATGTGTAGGCTATCACATGCATTTTCGCGTGCCCCCGATGGGGTGGCATACCTCGTTTGCGACACTACGGCCGATCGGCTACGATCGGAGCCCTAGTCACGCGCCCGCCTTGCACTGCATTGAAAGGTCACTGAGGATATGAAGAAGCATCTATCGATCGTTTCCGCGGCACACATTGCCGCCGCCGCACTGACGCTTGCCGCTGCCTCGCTCGCGTTCGCTCACGCCAGGCCGACTCGTCAGGAACCCGCCGCCGGCGCCACCATCACGGCGACGATCGACAAAGTTGCCATCGATTTCGACGACCGTCTCGAACCGGCGTTCAGTTCGATCGATGTGACCAATGCACAAGGCAAGTCCGTCGTCAGCGGCAAGTCTGCTGTCGATGCGGCGAACCCGAAGCACATGTCGATTTCGGTCGGCACACTCGCGCCCGGTAAGTACACCGTCGTGTGGGTCGCCGTTGCCGCGGACGGGCATCGCACGCAGGGGCGTTATACGTTTTCGGTGAAGTAACTGGCGAGCATGCGATCGTCTTCGGCATCACGATAGTCGCCACGAAAGGCGATCGCATCGTCAAGCGCCACCCTCGCGCACAAATACGGCCGCAAGCCACTTCAACGCTCGCCACGCAAAACTTTGACGCGCCGCGCCGATCGTCGCGGTGCCGACGATCTCGCGCGGCCACGCCTCGTTCCCGGGGCACGCGCCGATCCGTACGCGATAGGTGGCCGCGAGCGGCACGAGCTGATGCGTGCCCGGCTGCGACTGCACAGGCAGCGGCCCACCGTACACGCTTGCCAGCGACGGCACATCGAGCGCGGCAAGATTGACGCGATCGACGGCCGTGACGCGGCAGTGCAGCGCACCCCGTTCGGGCAGCGCCGCAACGAATGTCACCGGCTCGCCGGACGCGATGCGCGCCGCATCGTCTTCACCGACAAACGCCTCGCCCTTCACCCCCATCGGCCCGACGACGTCGAACAGATGCTCGCCGCGCGGCAGCCAGGTACCGGGCGCGAGCGCGTCATCGGTTTGCACGACACCGTCGAACGGCGCACGCAGCGTGAGTTGCCCGACTTGCGCCGAGAGCCCCGCCACCGTTTCGCGGGCAGCGTCCCAGCGCCGCCGCAGCGCGACACCCTGTTCGAGTAGCCTCGTATCGAACGACTGCTGCTCGACCTGCCAGCGCAACAACGCTTCGTCGGCTCGTGCTGCTTGCAGTCGATGCGTCAGATCGGGCGAGCTCAGCACGGCAAGTACGTCACCCGCATGTACGCGCTGACCATCGCGGGCGATCGGTGCCTCGCCGCTCGCGTAAGCCGCCTCGGGAGCATAGAGGCCTTGCGCGCGCTGCGGCCCCAGCACGGCCGGCGCGCCCACACCGCCGTGCCAGGGCAGCACGACAAGCGCAAACAGGATCGCGCCGAGCGCCGCGCTACGCCGCGTCTGCCGGCACCAACGCAGCGCCGAACGGCGATGCCAGCAGGCGATGACTTCGCGCACGATCGGCCGTGCGATGAACCAGCCGAATTCGACGCAAAAGAGGATCAAGCCCAGCGCCTTGAAAAAAGTGTGATAGACGACGAGCGCGATCGAAAAGAAGACGACGAGCCGATAGAGCCAGGTCGCGAACGAGAACGCGATCAAAAAGCGTCCGCGGCCTGCTGCGCACGGCTCGGGCTGCGGATCGCCAAAACCGAACAGCTGCTCGCGCATCCACCAGCGGCCGAACGCAAACGCGCGATCGTGCAGATTCGGCATGTCGAGCCAATCGGACAGCAGGAAATAGCCATCGAAGCGCATGAACGGGCTCGCGTTGATCGTCAACGTGCCGATCCAGGTCGTCGTTGCGAGCAGGAATGCGCCCGCGCGCAACGGTCCGTCGGGCAACAGGCTCCAGGCCAACGTGGCGAATGCGGCCAATGCAAGCTCGGTCAGCATCCCGGCAGCACCAATGCGCAAACGTTCGGCACGCCCCGGCACCTTCCAGGCTTCGGTGGTATCGGTATAGAGCACCGGCACCATGACGAGCAGCGCGACGCCCATCGTCGGCACGCGGCAACCGTAGCGATGCGCCGTGAACGCATGGCCGAACTCGTGCAGCACCTTGGCACAGCCCAGTGCGAGAGCGATCGCGGCAAGCCCGCGTAGATCGGCGTAGCCGTGGAAGGTGTGGACGAATTCGTCCCAGCGTCGCGACACGAGCACGAGCCCGATCAGCGCCGCAATCGCGACGCCGATCCAGAACGCTGGGCGGTAGGCGAGTTCGGCATAACGCGCGAAGCGCCGCAGAAAAGGCATCGGCCGCCACAGTGGCACGCGAACCATCAAATAATGCTTGAGGAGCCACATAGCGTGCGACAGCTTGCCCGCCGCGGCTGCGCTCGCGAGCCGTCCTGTGTCGGCCGCGCTCGTCGCGACGAGCAGATTTTGATGAAGCAGCGTCCGTACGAGCGACTCGAAGTCCTCCATCGTCAATCTCAACGTCGTCTCGGCGTTGACCGAAGCGACGATCGCGCTTGCATCGTCGAGCGGCCAGCGCGAGAGCATCTCGAACGCGGGCCACCCGATCTGGAAGAAACGATTCGCCGCCGGATCGTGGAGCATCCACGTCGGAGCGCCGTCCGGCGTCGCGGCGCCGGGCGTCAGGCTCAGTTCTTGGCGAAGGGACGGAAGGCGGGGCATCGAAGCTACGTCAATTCACAAGGCGTGGTCATGGACCCACCTACCAGCCGAACCACTGCCGGGCCGATGCGAGCGGGCGGCGCAGCAGATAGTAGGCGAGCGGCACCCAGCGACCATGAATGCGCGCGGTACCCATCGTGCCGAGCGGCGGCTTGGTGGCATCGACGAAGGTTGCTTTCACACGGTAGGCGACCACGCCGTCGGGCGTCGGCTCGGCGCGATACGCCACCGTATCGATGCGGGCATCGTAGGACGCGAGCGGCGAGCTCTTCGGATAGAGCGTGACGGTCGCGCCAGGCACGACATCGACGTTGTCGGCAACAGGCACATAGGCAGTCAATTCGACATGGGCCGGATCGGCGAGCAGCATCACCTTCTCCCCGATCGATACCGCCTTGCCGTTCCAATCGTTCGGATCGGAGAACACCGCGACGCCGCCGCGTGGCGCATTCACGCGCACGCGCGCGAGCTCGCGCGCCGTATAGTCGAGTTCGACCGCGCTCTGATCGAGCTTGCCTTTGCGCAACGCCATGTCGAGCCGGTCTTTATCGTCGGTGACGGCCAGTTGCGCGGTCTGCCGGTACTCCTCCTGCGCCGTGGCGTAGTTTTTGTTTGCAAGCGCATAGCGCGAAGCGAGTGTCGTCGAATCAAGTGCGAAGAGCGGCGCGCCCGCCTCGACGCGCTGATTCGGCTGCGCGAAGAGCTTGTCGATGACGCCGTCGAGCGGCGCGCGCACGACGAACGGATCCTTCGGCGTGACTTCGGCCGGCGCGAGCACCGTCAGCGGCACGGGTATGACGAGCGCGAAGGCGACGGCTGCAAGCAACCGGCGTCGATGTTTGCCGGCGCGCAGGGCGAGTTTCGTGCGCTGCAGCCAGGAAGCGCGTGGCGAAAATGCCGCGAGGGCGTGCGACCAAACGCGCGCGAGCTCGGCGAGCAGCGCTTCGTCGAGCTGCGTCCACGGCTCGTCGCGCGCAAAGAGGACACCGCCGAGCGGGCGGCCGGTGCGATCGAAAAGCGGCAGCCATAGAGCATGTGCCGGCCACCAGGCGTCCCATTCAGCAGCGAGCGGCTCGGGCAGGCTGTCCGCGACAAAGGCATAGGGCCAATCGAGGGCCGGGTGATCGCCGGCACCCGCCCCCTCGCGCACGTCCGCCTGCTGCGATGTCGATGACGCGTCCGCTTGCGTCGAATGACGTTTTTCAAGCTCGCGACACACTTGGCCGAGCCATTGCACATAGGGTGCGCCGGGATCGCTCTGCGGCAGCCCCGAGACCGCTGCGACCGCACCCGGAAGAGGCGCCGGCGCCCGCCACCACGCCGCTTGACGATACGGGACGAGCGAAAGGGACTCATTGACGATGACGAAGCCGAGCGTCTCCTCGCTCGGCGCCTGCCGAGCGCGTGCTGACAACTGCCATAGCAGTGCGAGCGCGTCCGCCTGGATCCGCAAGGGGGCGTTCATGACGGCTAGCGGCTCGCGCCGGCGAAGCTCGCCCACCCGCTCATACCGGGCAGGAGCTCGGATGCGTGCCCGGACAATGCGGCCGTCACATCGATGGTCTGCGTGACGGGATCGACACGCGCGCCGATGCGAGCGACCGTGGCCGGATACACCTTGCCGACCTCATCGACCTTGACCGTCAGCGGATGGCCCGGCTTGAGCCAGGCGAGCCATTTCGACGGGACAATCATCTTGAGCTCCAGGTGGCTCGTGTCGACGATCGTCATCAGTGCTTTGCCGGGCTGCGCAAACTGCTGCGCCGAAGCGCTGCGCTTGACGACGCGTCCGTCGAACGGCGCCGCAATGGCGCACTTGCGCACCGTCGCCTGCATGTAGGCCACCTCGGCCGCGCTCGCTTTCGCCTTTGCCGCGGCTTGCTCGACGTCGATCTGGCCGATCGAATGGAGCTGCGACAGCCGATCGTTGACACGCTTCAACTCCACGGCGGCGTCGGACTCGGCTTGCGCCTTGTGCAGTTGAGCCGCGTACAGCGAGCAATCGAGCGACACGAGCGTCTGGCCCACGCGGAACGCATCGCCATCGCGAAACGGCGTCGAGGCGATCTTCGCGCTGATTTCGCTCGACACTTCGACCTCGTCGCGCGCAACGAGCTGAATACGGATGCGTCCGTCGTCCTCGGCATGCGCGACGGGCCCACCCGAGGGTCCCGACGCCGCCGGGGCCGGGGTCCCCGCTTGCACTCCTGCAGCCCAACCACCCTGAACCGCCATCATCAATACCGCACCACCAAGCCCTGCCCTGCCCCATCGGTTCATTGCGTTGTAACTCCGTTCGCGTGGCCGAACTCGGCCCATCGCGCTTGCTCCTTGTCGAGCGATTGCTCGATCGATTTCAGATCGCCATTGCGCGTGTCGGCCGGAACCGGGTCGAGTCCGAGCGTCGCAAGCAGTTGGCCATAGGCGCTTTCGAGCTCGCCGTAGCTTTGATAGAGGCGCAGCTCCGAGATCATGGCCGAAGTGGCCGCGCGAATCTCCTCGAGCTTGCCTTGCGCATTCGCCACCGTCGCGTTGTGGGTATGCTGCAGGATCTGGCCATCCACGTCGTTGAGCTGCTTGTACAAATCGAACTGGCGCTGCTTGGCGCCGAGCTCGGCGCTCGCGACGTGAACTTGCGTGAGCACGGCCATCGACAGCGCGAGCCGCTGCGCATGCGCGACGTCGCGCTGGGCACGCGCCATACCGCGGATGTTCTTCGCGTTGAGCAGGTTCAGCAGATTCCAGCTCACATTGATACCGGCCGCACGCCATGCGTGATAGGCGAGCAAGCTGTTGCTGTCGTAATGCCCGCCCAACTGCACCTCGATGCCGGGCAACAGTTTGGCGATTGCCTTATGCGTCTCGTTGATGCTGATGCGCTCGTTGTAGCCGGCTTCGACGAGTTCTGGCCGGCGCTCGAGCGCCGTCTCTTCCATGCGGTCCATCGGCATCTCGAAGCTAGGCACCGTGAAATCCGCCGGCGGCGCGAGCGTGAAATCAGTGCCGGGCGCAATGTTCATCAACGAGGCGAGCCGCGGCTTGGCTTCCTCGAGCTGATCGCGCACGGCTTCGAGCTGGCGCATGATATCGAGCAGCGCATGTTGATAAGCGAGCGTGTCGAGCGGCGAGCGCAAGCCCTCGCTCTGCGATTGCCGCGATTCATCGAGCGCCTGCTTCGCTTGCTCGAGCAGCGGGCCAATGCGGCTCTCCAGACGCTGCGCGCCCGTCGCCTCCCAGTAGGCCTCGCGCACCTGCTGCATCATCAGTTGGACGACCTTGCGCCGGCGCTGCTCCACGACGAGCACGCGATCGGCCTGCTCTTTGGCCTCGAAGTAGCTCACCCCGAAATCGAGCAAATTCCACGAAAACGTGAGATCGGCCGTGCGAATGTCCCGGTCGGTCGAGTACGACGACTCCAACGATTGTTCGCCCGTGGCGAGCGACACGGATCGCGAGGCGAGCGGATGATTGCGCGACGTGTAGCCGGCAGCCGCGGTCAAACGCGGCAGCATGTCGAAACTGGCGACGTCGAGCTGCTTTTGCGCAAGCGCCTCTTCCATCATCTTCAAGCGATGATCGAGGTTGTAGCGGATCGCACGCGCCATGGCCTCGTCGAGCGTAACAGGCCCGGCGAGCGGCGGCTGCTCCGCGAACATCGCCGTGCGGTCGGCACGCGCGCTCTGGGCGCGTTCGGCGTCCGTGAAGGGCGTCGGGTGGATGGCGCAGCCCGACAGCCACATCGCGGCCAGCGAAACGGCAATCAGCGAAGGGCGCAGGATAAGCGTGGAGGCCGTTGCCCACGCAACGGAGGATTCAGTAGTGGACGAAGGCATCGCTGTGGCACAGGTCGATTGAGATCTCATTGGTCTTGGAGGATGAGGTAACTCATAGGCGACGCGTCGCGCCGCCGGGATGCGAAACGTGCAGCGCAGCGCGCGCCTGGGCGAACTGCTGATCGAGCGACGGCTTGCCGAGCGGTCTCGCCGCGCGCGCGACCGAGGGCTCGGCGGCCGCCCGGCTCGTGTGCCCTTGCGGCGATGGATGCACTGCGCCGTGCTTGTCCTGTCCATGCTGCTGATCGTGCTGATTGCGCTCATCGTGCGAGCGGCCATGCTTGTCGTGCGGCGCGAGCACGATCTGGCGGCGCGTTTCACGACCCGATGCGTCGCGCGTCTGAACGACGATATGGACGTCTTCCGCACCGGGAGGGAGTTTGCCCCGCAATACGCCGCTTGCCGCGTCGTAATGGATCCAGCCTGGCAGCGAACGGCCGTTGGCAAGCCGGACTGTGACGTCGGAGCCGCCGTGCATCGCCTCGGAAGGCGGCAACAGCGTCGCCACTTCGATCGAGAACGGGTCGTTCGGCCCAATTGCAAACGAGACGTCGGGAAGCGGCACGGGCACCTCGGCGGTACCGACCGCAATTGCCGCATCGAGCGCCGCCGCGTCGAAGCGCGACACCGAGGCACGATCGAGCGGCTGCATGTTGCGCGGCGCGCTCGGATCGGAGAACGTCATTGTCGGCACGATCGGTACCGAGCCCACGGGCAGCGGCTCATCGAACTCGTCGAGCACGTCGGGCGCGCCGGTGCGATCGGAGCCCGTAAACAACGGCGGCTGCGCTGCTGCAGGCGATTCGATGACCGTCGGCGGCGTCGGGAAGATCGGTACGATGCCCGTCTGCCCCCTGACGATCGTGATCGTATTCGATGCGACGGCACTCGTCTTCATGCCGTCGCTGACGGTGAACGCCACGGTGCGGCTGCCGCTCGCGCCCGACTTCGCATCCGAGTAGGTGACCGATTGCAGTGCGGCCTGCCATTGCGCGAGCGATGCGGTGCCGCCGGCCGAGGTCAACGTCAGCACACCTGTAGCGGCGTTGTAGCTTGCGGCGATGTTGCCCGTTGCCGCGCTGCCGGTGAACGCAAGCGTATCGTTCGCCGCATCGAAGCCCCCGTTGATCGCCACTTGCGCCGAGCTCAACGTAGCGTTCGGATCGCGGTCGCTGATGGTCACTTGCGGCGCGATCGCGACCGGCGTCGAATGCGCCCCTAGCGATGTGAACGTCACGCTTCCGCCGATGGACAGAAGCGGTGTCTGATCGGTGTCGGTCACCGTGACGCTACGCGTTTGCGCCGCGCTCACGGCGCCGTTTCCATCGATCACCGTGAAACTGATGACGCGTGTCGTAGTGTCGGGCACGACCGCCGTATCGGTATACGTGATCGATGCAAGCGCCGCTCGCCATTGCGCCAGCGAGGCCGTGGCGCCCGCCGACGTCAGCGTCAGCACGCCCGTACTCGCGTTATAGCTGGCCGCGATGTTGCCCATCGTCGCGTTGTCGTTGGCGAACGCCAGCACGTCCTCGCCGGCGTGGAATCCGCCCGCGATCGCCACGCTCGCGGACGATGCCGTCGTACTGCTCGCATCGGTCAGCGTCAGGCCCGGCGAAACCACGATCGGCGTCGACGTGGCATTGTCGGCTGCCACGAATGAACCGGACCCCGCATCGGGCGTGATGTGCGGCTGATCGAGCACGACGAGCGTTGCGCTTGCAGCCGCGCTCGTCTTCGAGCCGTCGCTCGTGGCGAACGAAATCGTGCGATTGCCGAAGTGCGTCCCGCTCGTCGAGAACGTCACGGCGCTCAGCGCATTCGCCCATTGCGCGTCGGTGGCGGTGGCGCCGGCCGAGCTCAGCGTCAGCACGCCTGTCGCCGAATCGTAGGTCGCCGCAATGTTGCCGAACGACGGGGCGTTGCTGTTCGTAAAGGTGAGGATGTCCTCGCCGCCATGGAAGTTGCCGGTGACCGACACCGTTGCCGACGATTGTGTCGGATTGTCGAGATCGGTCACGCTCACGCTCGAGTTGACGATGGTGGCGGATGTGCCCACCACGTAGCTCGTCGTGCCGCCTGCTGCCGTGACGACTGGCGTTTGATCCGTGTCGGCCACGGTCACCGTGCGCGTCGCGGTGTTGCTCGTCACGGCACTGGTATCCACCGCGGTAAAGCTGATCGTGCGCGTGGCAGTGTTCGGCGTGACCGCCGTGTCCGTATAGGTCACCGAATCGAGGGCCGCCTGCCATTGCGCCAGCGTAGCCGTCGCACCGGCGGAGTTCAGCGTCAAAACGCCCGTCGCCGCGTTGTAGGATGCGGCAATGTTGCCGTACGTCGTCGAACTGGTGTTGATGAACGCGAGGGCGTCCTCGCCGCTATGGAAGTTGCCCGTGATTGCAACGGTGGCCGAGGCCAGCGTCGATGCACCGCCGTCGGTCACGCTCAACCCCGAATCGATCGCCACGGGCGTCGATGTAGCGTTGTCGCCCGCCACGAACGATGCCGAACCCGGATCGGTCGTGATCGTCGGCGGCCCGAGTACGGCGACCGTATCGGTTGCCAAAGCGCTCGTCTTCGTACCGTCGCTCACGGCGAATCCAATCGTGCGATTGCCAGGCGTGATACTCGATCCTGCGGAGAACGTCACGGCGCTCAATGCGTGGGACCACTGTGCATCGCTCGACGTCGCACCCGCCGACGTCAGCGTCAGCACGCCTGTCGCGGAATTGTAGGACCCGACGATGTTGCCGAAAGTCGACGAATTCGTGTTGACGAACGTCAGCGTATCGCCGAAATGGAAGCCCGTCGTGATCGATACGGTGCCGTCCGATTGGGTCGTATTGTCCTGATCGCTGACCGTGATGGCCGCGTCGATCGTCACGGCGGACGTACCGGCGATGTAGTTGGTCGTGCCACCGGTCGCCGAGACGATCGGCGTTTGATCGGTGTCGGTCACGGTCACTGTTCGGGTCGCGGTATTGCTCGTGACGGCGCCCGTGTCGACCGCCGTGAAGCTGATCGTGCGCGTCGTGTTGTCGGGCGTGATGGCAGTGTCGGTGTACGTCACAGCATCGAGCGCTGCCTGCCATTGCGCGAGCGTCGCCGACGCGCCGGAAGAAGTCAGCGTCAGCACACCCGTCGCAGCGTTATAGGAGCCGGCAATGTTGCCGAATGTGGTCGCGCTCGTGTTCGTGAATCCGAGCACGTCTTCGCCGCTGTGAAATCCTCCGGTGATCGCGACGGTAGCCGACGCCAAAGTCGGCGACGCGCCATCGGTCAGCGTCAGCCCGGGATCGATCGCCACGGGCGTTGAAGTTGTATTGTCGCCCGCTACAAAGGACGCAGAGCCGGAATCGGTCGTGATCGTCGGTGGCCCCAATACATCCACGGTGTCCGTCCGCACCGCACTGCTTTTAATGCCGTCGTTCACCGCGAACGAAATGGTGCGGTTGCCCGGCGTTGCGCTCGAGCCGGCGGAGAATGTCACCGCGCTCAATGCGCTGGCCCATTGAGCGTTGGACGCCGTCGCGCCCGATGAGGACAACGTCAACACACCCGTCGCCGCGTTGTATGACCCGACGATATTGCCGAACGTCGCCGAGTTGGTGTTGACGAACGCCAGCGTGTCGCCGCTGTGGAAGCCGCTCGTGACCGAGATCGTCCCTGTCGATTGCGTCGTATTGTCGAGATCGCTCACCGAGATGCCGCCGTCGATCGTCGCGGCCGACGTGCCGCCCACGTAGTTCGTCGTGCCGCCCGTCGTCGTTACGATCGGCGTTTGGTCGGTGTCCGTGATTGTCACCGTGCGGGTGGCTGTAGCGCTTGAATTGCCTGCGCCGTCGATCGCCGCGAAGCTGATCGTGCGCGTCGCCGCATTCGGCGTAACGGCCGTATCGGTATAAGTCACCGACTCGAGTGCACTCTGCCATTGCGCCAGCGTTGCCGTCGCACCGGCCGAGGCGAGCGTCATGACGCCCGTCGCCGCGTTGTACGACGCCGTAATGTTGCCCATCGTCGCGCCGTCGTTGGTGAACGCGAGGACGTCTTGGCCACTATGAAAGCCACCCGTGATGGCAACTGTCGTAGAGCTCAGCGTCGTCGCGCTACCGTCAGTCACCGTCAAGCCCGCATCAATCGCCACCGGCGTCGACGCCGCGTTGTCAGCCGCCACGAACGAAGCGGAACCCGAATCGGTCGTGATCGTCGGCGGGGCCGTCATGCTGACCGTGTCGGTCGCCGCCGTGCTGCTTTTCGCGCCGTCGCTCGTCGCGAACGAAATCGTACGATTGCCGTACGTGGTACTCGTGCTCGAGAACGTCACCGCCGACAACGCGTTCGCCCACTGTGCGTCGGTGGCCATCGCACCCGACGACGTCAGCGTCAGCACGCCCGTCGCCCCGTTGTACGAAGCCGCGATATTGCCAAACGTGGCCGTACTCGTATTTGTGAACGCAAGCGCATCGCCGCTATGGAAGCCACTGGAAACAGAAGCTGTCCCAGATGATTGCGTCGCATTGTCGAGATCGCTCACCGAGATGCCGCCGTCGATCGTCGCGGCCGACGTGCCGCCCACGTAGTTCGTCGTGCCGCCCGTCGTCGTTACGATCGGCGTTTGGTCGGTGTCCGTGATTGTCACCGTGCGGGTGGCTGTTGCGCTTGAATTGCCCGCACCGTCGACCGCCGCGAAGCTGATCGTGCGCGTCGCCGCATTCGGCGTAACGGCCGTATCGGTATAAGTCACCGACTCGAGTGCGCTCTGCCATTGCGCCAGCGTTGCCGTCGCACCGGCCGAGGCGAGCGTCATGACGCCCGTCGCCGCGTTGTACGACGCGGTGATGTTGCCCATCGTCGCGCCGTCGTTCGTGAACCCCAGCACATCCTGGCTGCTTTGCAAGCCGCCCGTGATCGCGACAGTGGCCGAGGCGAGCGTCGTGGCGGCCGTGTCGGTCACCGTCAATCCGGAATCGACGGCGACGGGCGTCGACGCCGTGTTGTCGCCCGCCACGAACGCAGCCGAGCCCGAATCCGTCGTGATTTGAACCGGTGTCACCACATTCACGGTGTCGGTCGCTGCCGTGCTCGTTTTCGTACCGTCGCTCGTCGCGAATGAAATCGTGCGACTGCCGAGCGTCGTGCTCGTACTGGAGAATGTGACTGCCGACAGCGCGTGCTGCCACTGCGCATCCGTGGCGGTCGCGCCGGCGGACGTCAGCGTCAGCACGCCCGTCGCCGCGTTATACGAAGCCGCGATGTTGCCGAACGTCGCCCCACTCGTGTTGTTGAACGCAAGCGTATCGCCGCTGTGGAAGCCTCCCGACACCGACACCGTGCCCGACGATTGCGTCGTGTTGTCGAGATCGCTCACTGTGATCGCGCTGTCGATCGTCACCGCGGATGCGCCATCCCGGTAGCTCAGCGTGCTGCCACTGGTCGACACGATCGGAGTTTGGTCGGTATCGGTGACGCTGACCTGCTTCGTCGTGGTATTACCGGCCGTGAAGCCGTCGTTGGTGACTTCGAAGCTGATTGCGCGGGTGGCGGCATTCGGCGTCACGGCCGTATCGGTGTAGGTCACCGCGCGCAATGCCGCCTGCCATTGCGCGATAGTGGCCGTGCCACCCGAGGATGTCAGCGTCAGAACGCCCGTGACCGCGTTGTATCCCGCTGAAATATTGCCGTACGTGGCGGCACTCGTGTTCGTGAACGCTAGCACGTCCTCCGCATTGTGCAAGTTGCCCGTAATCGACACGGTGGCACTCACGGCGGTGGCCGAATTCCCATCGGCTAACGTGATGCCGGAATCGACGGCGACCGGTGTCGACGCCGTGTTGTCGCCTGCCACGAACGACGTGGTGCCGCCGGTGGCCGTGAGCGTCGGCGGGGACGAGGGCGCGAGATAGGTGAAGTTATCCAGTGTGGGCGAGAGAAAGGTGCCGTTGCCGCTAGTCTCGATGAGCTTGATGCTCTTGACCTGTGAGAACGCAGCGTTGCTGGACAGATCGACGTGAAAGAGCGAACTGTTCGACACGTGGCCCGGCGTGTACGCAGTGGCGCCAGCGGAAAAATCGAGGACTATGCTCCCAACGACGTTGCCGGACCCGTCGAGGGCCTGGACCGTCACTTGGTTGCTGACAAATATATCGATATCGAAGCTCTCTACCGCCATCAAGGTGCCATCTTGCCGCTGAATCGTCAGCGATGACATCTGCGTGCCCTGCGTGTTGACGATGAACTCGCCGCCCGACCCGCTCGACGGAAGCGATCCGCTGACGACCTGATACTCGACAGCCTGATCGCCCGTATAGGTCAGGCCGTCGAGCGTCGTCGAAGCGACGGGCGTCGAGCCCGTATCGAAGCCGACCGACCCGTCATAGGTCTCGTCGAATGCGGCGAGCACGTGATCGTAGTTTTGCTCCGAGGCCGCCGAAAAAATAACGCCCGCATGCACGGTGCCCGCGTCGTATTCGAGCGACCAGTCACCGCCAAGCGAGGCCGCGCCGGTTGCGTCGGTCGACGCCGCCACGTTCAATCCCGATATCGACGAGATCTGCTGAACGAGCGCCTTGCCGTCCGCATTGCCGGCGACGTCGCAGCCGTAAATCAAAAAGTCGCCGCCCGCCTTCATCGACGCGCCGATCTGCGCGAACTCCGAACTGTACGTCGAGATATCGGCTTCGTTGATCCATGTGCTACCCACCTGAAACTCGCCCGTGGCGCCATGCGACACGAGATGGATCGCGCTGACGCCGGGGTGTGCCTGCAGATACTGCTCGATTTGGACAAGCCCGTCCTTCGTCGAATCGAGCACGACGTACTGCGTGCCAGCCGGCAAGCCAGCGACGAGCGTCTGAAGATCGGTGACGTTCGAATTGATGAAGACGACTTGGCGATCCGCCGATTGCGCAACCGAATCCGTGAAGCCGTGCACCGCGCGCGTCGCGGTAGCGTCGCCCGTAACGCCCGAAAACGGCGTGCTCGTGTAGCCATGCCGTGCTGTGGCAGCTGCGTTTTGCGCGCCCGCTTCGCCCTGACCGGCGGCCACTGCCGCGGGTGTGAAGCCATGCACCGCACGCGTCGAGGTTGAAGCCGACGCGCCTTCGTGTGCGGTACTCGCGGCATGTCCATCGCCGTTCGTCGGATGCGGGGCGGCAGCAGCTGCCACTCCGATGGCTGCGGCCGATGCGTCATAGACGATGCGCGGCTCGAGCGCGACGATCAGCGGCGCCGGCATGGCGGTACATTCGCGGCGCGCGGTCGGGGCGGACCCTCGCATCGCGGCGAGAAGCTTCGAGAGGCTGGCGGCAAATCTCATCGCGTGATTTCCCCGACGGCGTGCCGGTGGCGGCACGCCTCAATTTATTTATCCCCGCGAGGGAAAAATCCCTTGCAAGGCGATGACGAAGGTAATGCCCAAGTACGGATTGCGCACCGAAAAAGGCGTGCTGCCCCCGGCCATGCCGTTCTGCACCGACGGCGCAGATCCCTCCACCGTGACATTGAACGGCTGAAGTGTCGTATTGGGCGTCGAGGTACTGTAGAGCGCACCCTGGTGATTGCTGACGCTAACCGGCCCGAGCACCGCGGTTGTACCGGGAACCGCGCTTTGCGATGCCGTCGACGTGGTGGCCGGAATTGCGACGGAGCCCGTGGCCGAACCGCCGCTCGACACGGTCGCCGTGTGCGTATGCATCGGCATGTTCTGCGTCGTCAGCGTCGCATTCTCGGTCCCGGCTTGCTCGCCGATGACAATGGTCGACAACCCCAGGCCCTGCCCCACACCAACGGGGCTACGGCCCTGCATGTTCGGCAATTGAAAGGTCGTCGTGCCGTTGCCGCCGTAAACGGTGCCGAGCAGAGAAAACAACGCCTGATTTTGCGAAATCGCGATCGTTTGACCTGCACACAACGCCCAGCCGTAGGGAGCGTAGTCGAAGCCCACCATGCGGATTTCACCCAGGAACGGATCACTCATCGAACGCCTCCAGTCGAGTCAAGAATGGGAAAGATGCTCAATTGACGCCCTGCGAACCGGCGTCCATAGCCAGTGCATCGGCGCGACAGTGCACAACGACGGTAAGCGTCGATCGCCCGTCCCCGGTGGGCCGCGTAGGCGTGGCGAGCAGGTCCCACGCTCGGCCGCTCGGCGAGCCTATGCGATAAACGTCCTGAGGAGGGAAAACGCCCGCAGGCAACTCGAACGTAGCCGAGTAGCAGATGAAGCTGTCATCCATGGCAATGCCGGCAGGCGCGTGCGCGAGCACCGCCTCGACGGTCTGCCCGTCGGCGGAAGCGAAAGTGAAGCGTTGCCCGATCGCTTCGAGCAACTCGTCATGGGTAGGGATAGTCCGCAAGCAAGCCCCCGGTTCTTATTCGTTGTGTGATGCGCTATCTGTCTTGGTCGGCGTTGCCGGCCATGGCCTATCGTTTTGATACGTGATTCGCCTGGCTCATCACAACGCGAGCCGCGGATGTTCGCGCGTCGCCGCGCCTCGCGTTACATCGCGCCCTCAGCCGCCAGCCCTGGCACAGGCACGACGCTTTCATCGATGAACGGCGCGGCCGCTCGACGCATCTGCAGATACACACCGTTCTCGCCGACCGCTTCGAACCCCAGGCGCCGATACAGCTCTTGCACCGGGTTGTCGATTTCGACGTACAACACCGCCGCCATCGCCCGTGCGGCCGCCTGCGCGACGAATGCACGGACGAGCCGCCCGCCGATACCCCCGCGTCGATAAGCGGGCAAGAGTGCGATATCGATTAACCGCGCATCGGCCCCCTGCCAATCGTGATAAAGGCGTCCGATCGCGGTCTTGCCCAGCATGACTACATCGAAGCGGCCATGCGGGTAATGCCGACGGTAATACTCATGCTGCATCGAAAATTGATCGGCCAGTAATGCCGTAACGCGCTCGACGCTCCATCCTGTTTGCGCGAATTCTTGCTCGCGCGTGCTTTCAAAAACCGTACGTAAAAATTCAATATCGATTTCAGACGCAGACCGCAGGCTCAAATATGCACCACCGGTGTTGGTCATTTCTCGCATCACTTCCTTGTGCACGCGATAAACGGCCAATCGATGCATGCGACTTCAATCGACCGAGAAAATAAGTACAGGCGAGATGGATATTAGTCTAGGGAAAGTCGGCTCGCAATCTGGTACTTGGGCCGAGCGCACCGGGAATACCCGCATCGACATTTTTACCGCCCGAAGCGATATGCCAAATGTGTCGACACGAGCGGTCGTGGTACAAGGCTCGGTCTTGCTGCATGTGCTGTCATTGCGACAGCTCGTTCGGCGATCGAAACGAGGAGCGCCGCGCCGCGAGACGGCGTAAGCGGCGGCAAAGCCCGTTTCAAGTGATATCAACGAAAGCCCGCGCGACGCAGACTGAACAGTGTCAGTGAGCGAATTTCGCCAAATAATAAACGGCGCCGGTCAACAACGTCACGGCGCCGATAATGCGCCATGTCTGTACGTTCAGCGAGGCATGAAGTTCGGCCCTGAGATGCGCTAAATCTTCTTTCGAGGCGAGCGCATTCAGCCTCGTCTCGATTTTGACGAGACGATCGCGGATTTCCAAATTGGCCGCTTCAAGGAGGGAGATTCGCGCTTGCATGCCGCCATCATCTCCTCCCGAGCCACCACCGTCAACCGTCGAGCCTGCCTTTTGCCATGCGGGCACTGGAACCCACTTAAGATGACGATCAGCCATTCGCTACCCCGTCGTGAAAGTTTTCCATGTAACCATACGCGGCGCAGCGAAGAACATCAGTTGCGAAAATTCATCCAAGTCTGATGGCGTTGATAATCGATTTCTGTGGACGACGATGTGCTCAAGCTCATCGCCGCTTCCACATCGCGCGGCGATGGCCGCCACACAGGCGTACGGCTAAAGGATTTTTTCTGACACAGAAACGCAAAACGGGCCGAAAGGCCCGTTTGCTGATGTCCTGGCGGAAAGGGTGGGATTCGAACCCACGGTACGGTATAACCGTACACCGGATTTCGAGTCCGGCGCATTCGACCACTCTGCCACCTTTCCGTCTTGTGGATGGCATGCAGCTCATTTGCCACATAGCTGCCCTACCACCGCTTACTTCGCTTCGCCAAGCTGGTCGCTGTTTGGCGAAGCGAAGATTATAGAACATCGAAAGCAGCATTCCAAGCTTTTTTACCAAGAAGGTCGCAAGCCGAGACGCCGCACCCGATCGATCACGCCCGCACCGGCTCCAAGCGCTCGACGCCGCCCAGATAAGGACGCAGCGCCGCCGGCACTGTCACCGAGCCATCGGCATTCTGGAAATTCTCGAGCACGGCAACGAGCGTGCGCCCCACCGCGAGGCCGGAGCCGTTGAGCGTATGCAGCAGCTCCGGTTTGCCCTGAGCGTTGCGATACCGCGCCTGCATGCGACGCGCCTGGAACGCTTCGGTATTCGAGCAGCTCGAAATCTCGCGATAGGTGTTCTGCGCCGGCAGCCAGACTTCGAGGTCGTATGTCTTCGCCGCGGAAAAACCCATGTCTCCCGTACAGAGCGTGATCACCCGATACGGCAACTCGAGCTTTTGCAAAATGGCCTCGGCGTGCGTGACCATCTGCTCGAGCGCGTCGTACGACGCCTCGGGCGCCACGATCTGCACCATCTCGACTTTGTCGAACTGATGCTGGCGAATCATGCCGCGCGTGTCCCGGCCGTAAGAGCCCGCCTCCGAGCGGAAACACGGCGAATGAGCCGTCAGTTTCACAGGCAATTCGCCCGCATCGAGAATGCTGTCGCGCACCGTGTTGGTCAGCGGAATCTCCGACGTCGAAATCAAGTACTGCGTCACCGCACTCTCGGCGCCACCCTTCTCCACGCGGAACATGTCGTCCGCAAACTTCGGCAACTGGCCCGTGCCGACGAGGACCTCGGGATTGACGATGTAAGGGGTGTACGTTTCCGTGTAGCCGTGCTGCTGCGTATGCGTATCGAGCATGAACTGCGCAAGCGCACGGTGCAGACGCGCAACCTGCCCGCGCAGCAGCGTGAACCGCGCACCTGACAGCTTCGCGCCCGTTTCGAAATCGAGCCCGAGCGGCGTGCCCACATCGACGTGATCCTTGGCCTCGAAGTCGAATTGCCGTGGCGTGCCCCAGCGGCGAACTTCGACGTTGTCCGTTTCGTCGCGGCCAACGGGCACGCTTTCGTGCGGCAGGTTCGGCATTTCGAGCAGCAGCCTTTGCAAGCGCGCCTGAACGCCGTCGAGTGCCGCGGCTGACGTCTTCATTTCATCGCCGAGCGAGCCCACTTCCGCCATGACCGCCGACGTGTCTTCGCCGCGCCCCTTCATCGCCCCGATCTGCTTCGACAATGTGTTGCGCCGCGACTGCAGCTCTTCTGTGCGGGTCTGAATGGCACGACGTTCGGCTTCGAGCGCCGAAAACGCCGCGACGTCGAGCGTGTAGCCGCGTGCGGCAAGGCGTGTGGCAACGCCTTCGATATCTTTGCGCAGCAACTGGATGTCGAGCATGGGGAAAGTCGATTGTCGTAAAGGGAAAACCGCGATTTTAACGCACCGCATCGACTGTCAGTCATTGCGGGTCGTGTCCTTGATGTAGTCGATGAAGGCGCGCAGCGGGGGTGGGACGAGGCGGTGTCCGGGGTAATACAGGAAAGGGCCGGAAAACGACTGCCACCACGGCTCGAGCACCGCTTCCAGCGCACCGCTTTGCAGATACGGCCGCAGCCAATCCTCGAACAGGTAGGCGATGCCGCTTCCTGCTCGGGCCGCATCGACGATCAAATCGACCGCACCGGAACGCTCGACCAGCAAGGGTCCATCGACGTCAATCCTCACCGTTTCCTCGTTGCGCTTGAATTCCCATGGCTGCACCGCGCGTCCGCCAAAACGCATGCGCAAGCAGTCGTGCCGCAGCAACTCGCTCGGATGATCGGGTCGTCCACGCTTGTCGAGATACGAGGGCGCAGCCGCAGCTGCGAAACGCTGGACCCGCGGACCGATGGGCACGGCAATCATGTCCTGCTCGAGACGCTCGTCGTAGCGGATGCCCGCATCGCAGCCGGCCGCCAACACGTCGACGAGGCTTTCTTCCGCAATGATCTCCAACTGTATTTCGGGGTAAGCGGCCAGGAAACCCGGCACGATCGTGGGTAACACCAGTCGTGCGGCGCTGACGGGAACGTTCAGCTTCAACCTGCCGGCAGGGCGATCGCGCAAATCGTTCACTTCGTGGAGCGCGGCTTCGACCTCCGTCAATGCCGGCCCGAGACGCTCCAACAAACGGTCGCCCGCTTCGGTAAGGACCACGCTGCGGGTCGTGCGGTTGAGCAGACGCACGCCCAGTCGCGCCTCCAGCCGCCGTACCGCCTCGCTCAGACCCGATGCGCTGGCGCCAGTCGAGCGTGCGCCGTCGCGGAAGCCCTTGGCGCGCGCCACAGCGATGAAAGCATTCAGGTCGGCGAGATCGAGTTTCATTGTGCGCATTTTCGTACAGGTTGTGTAGATTATGCCGTCTTTTCGAACGGGAGCTGCGTGCCTACACTAAGACCTTCAACAGAAAGAGGTCCAATATGCCTTCCTCATCCGCTACTTATCGTCTCGGCGACCTGACGGTCAACCGCATCGGCTACGGCGCGATGCGCCTTTCCGGGCCCCACGTTTTCGGTCCGCCCGCCGACAAGGACGGTGCCCTCGCCGTTCTACGCACGGCGGTCGAATGCGGTGTGAATCATATCGACACCAGCGATTTCTATGGGCCGCACGTGACCAACCAGTTGATCCGCGAGGCGCTGCATCCCTACCGCGACGGCCTGGTGATCGTCACGAAGATCGGTGCGCGCCGCGGCGCCGACGCATCGTGGCTGCCGGCTTATTCGTCCGCCGAGCTCGAGCAGGCGGTGCACGACAATCTGCGCAATCTGGGACTCGATAAGCTCGACGTCGTCAACCTGCGCGTGATGATCGATCCGATGCAGCCGGCCGAAGGTTCGATCGAAGCGCCGCTCACCGCGCTTGCAGAGCTGCAGCGCAAGGGCCTCGTACGCCATATCGGCCTGAGTAACGTGACCCCGGCCCAAGTGGCGGAGGGACGCCGCATTTGCGATATCGTATGCGTGCAAAACCACTACAACCTGGCCCATCGGACTGACGACGCGTTGATCGACGAGCTGGGCCGCGATCATATCGCCTACGTCCCGTTTTTCCCGCTAGGCGGTTTTTCGCCGTTGCAGTCGGCCACGTTATCCGACGTCGCTGCCCGTCTCGGGACGTCGCCCAATCAGGTGGCACTGGCCTGGCTCCTGCATCGTGCACCCAACGTCCTTCTCATTCCTGGAACGGCCTCGATCAGCCACCTCAAGGAAAACCTGGCTGCGGAAACACTCCTGCTGCCGGACGACATCGTTGTCGAACTGGACGGGATGGCGCGCTAGTGCTTATTTCTTCCCCGCTTCTTCGTCCAATTTCTTCAAGAGGGCCAACTTTTCGCTTATTTTGATTTCCAGACCTCTTGGAACCGGCTGATACCAGCGAGGCTCTTCCATGCCGTCAGGAAGGTAGGTCTCGCCAGCGGCGTAGGCATTGGGTTCATCGTGGGCATATCGGTATTCATGCCCGTACCCCAGCTCCTTCATGAGCTTCGTTGGCGCATTGCGCAAATGGACAGGAACCTCACGGCTCTTGTCCTGCTTCACGAAAGCTCGGGCCTGGTTGTAGGCCATGTAGCCAGCGTTGCTCTTGGCGGCAACGGCCAGATAGATCACCGCCTGCGCCAGCGCCAACTCGCCTTCCGGGCTTCCCAGACGCTCGTAGGTCAGGGCCGCGTCGTTCGCGATCTGCATGGCTTTCGGGTCGGCAAGACCGATGTCTTCCCAAGCCATGCGAACGATCCGCCGCGACAGATACCGGGGATCGGCGCCGCCGTCCAGCATTCTCGTCAGCCAGTAGAGAGCGGCGTCGGGATGCGAACCGCGAACCGATTTGTGAAGGGCTGAAATCTGGTCATAAAAGTTGTCGCCGCCCTTGTCGAAGCGCCTGGAATTCAACGTCAACGCATTGCGCACGAACTCCGCGTCGATCTTCCGAATCCCGGCGGCACCGGCAGCCGTCTGGCACTGTTCGAGCAGGTTCAGGAATCTTCTGGCGTCACCATCCGCATAGCCGATGATGGTGTCCCTGGCCAGATCGTCGAACTCCAGACCGCCAATCGCCTTTTCCTGAGCGCGTCGAAGCAACTGCTTCAATTCGTCGTCTGTCAGCGATTTCAGCACATAGACCTGCGCCCGCGACAGCAAGGCCGAATTCACCTCGAAGGAAGGATTCTCGGTGGTGGCACCGATGAACGTGACCAAGCCGCTTTCCGCATAAGGAAGAAGCGCGTCTTGCTGCGACTTGTTGAACCTGTGAATCTCGTCGACGAACAAGATCGTGTGCTTGCCCATCGCCAGATTCTGCTCGGCTTGCTCCATTGCCGCCCTGATGTCTTTGACACCGGAGAAGACCGCGGATAGGGCAATGAATTCGCATTTGAAGGCCGTCGCGGTAAGACGTGCCAAGGTCGTCTTGCCCACTCCCGGCGGTCCCCAGAAGATCATGGAGTGCGGCTTGCCCGACTGGAACGCCAATCGCAGCGGCTTACCCTCGCCGAGCAAGTGGGACTGGCCGATGACCTCGTCCAAGGTCTTCGGGCGAAGAGCCTCGGCGAGCGGCGCAACGGGTTCTTGCGCGAACAGATCAGGCATGACGCGTTTTCCCGATGGCGAGGCTCAGCCGTTGATGACATCGGCGCCCTTCGGCACCGTGAACTTGAACGAATCGGCCTTGAGCGGCGGGTTCTTCTGAATGTTCGTGAACGTGAGCAGCGTCACGTTGCCGAAGACGTCGTGCAGTTCCATCGCCTCGAGATTGCCGTCCCTGAAGCCGATGCCGACACGCTCGAACTGGGTATCGCGCGACTTCGGGCGCAGCTCGAGCCAGTCGATCCCCGCCTTCACCCCCGCGTCGCGCAGCGTGAAGTTCTGCTCGATATCGTTGCTGCCGAAAAGAATGGCGGCCGGGCTCGCACCGAGCGCGCCGCCCAACTTGCGGATCGTGACCTGATTCAGATCTTTGTCATAGACGTAAAGATTCGAGCCATCAGCCTGCAAGACCTGCTCGTAGGGCTTCTCGTAGGTCCAGATGAATTTGCCGGGCCGCGAGAAGACGAACGTGCCGCTCGACGTTCCACCCTGCGTCGGCTTGGCGCCTTGCACCTTCGAAGGCGCCTTCACTTCCTTTTGCACGAATTCGCCGCGCGCCGACTGCACTTGCGAGACGAAGGCTTTCAATTGCTCGGTCCCGCTGGCAAAGGCCGTCGGCGCCGCCACCGCGAGCGCGGCACCGAACAGGGTTGCGGCAAGCCCTCGGCGCATAGGGCGCGAGACCCACGAAAACGAGAGCAAGCGCCACGCGAAATGCCGGAAACGATGCTGCATGGGGGTGATTCTCCGTGATGAACTGAGCCGCGCGGCTTCTCGGCCAAGCGGCAACGATGCCTAGTCGCCGTCGCGCGCGGGCACGAGGATTTCGCGATTGCCGTTGGTGGACATCGCCGAGACGAGCCCCGATTGCTCCATCTGTTCGAGCAACCGCGCCGCACGGTTGTAGCCGATGCGCAGATGGCGCTGCACGAGCGAGATCGAGGCGCGGCGGTGCTTCACGACGATCTCGACGGCCTGATCGTAAAGCGGATCCGACTCCTCCGCACCACCCGCCGCGCCGCCGAGCGCGGCGGAGCCTTCGTCGCCCTCGCCCGCCACGCCGCCCTCGAGAATGCCTTCGATGTAATTCGGCTCGCCCTGCTCCTTGAGCTTCTGGACGACGCGATGCACTTCCTCATCCGAGACGAAAGCACCGTGCACACGGACCGGCAGACCTGTGCCGGGCGGCATATAGAGCATGTCGCCCATGCCCAGCAGCGATTCGGCGCCTTGCTGATCGAGAATCGTGCGCGAATCGATCTTCGACGAGACCTGGAACGCAACCCGCGTCGGCACGTTGGCCTTGATGAGACCGGTGATGACATCGACCGACGGGCGCTGTGTGGCGAGAATCAAGTGGATGCCGGCCGCGCGCGCCTTTTGCGCGATGCGCGCGATCAGCTCCTCGACCTTCTTGCCGACCACCATCATCAAGTCCGCCAACTCGTCGATGACGACGACGATGTTCGGCAGGCGCGTCAGCGGCTCCGGTTCGTCGGGCGTCAGGCTGAACGGGTTCGGCAGCTTTTCGTCGCGCTTGGCCGCTTCGTCGATCTTGTGGTTGTAGCCGGCCAGATTGCGCACGCCGAGCTTGCTCATGAGCTTGTAGCGGCGCTCCATTTCGGCCACGGTCCAGTTCAGCGCGTGGCCGGCCTGCCGCATATCGGTGACGACGGGGCACAGCAAATGCGGAATGCCCTCGTAGACGCTCATTTCGAGCATCTTCGGATCGATCAGGATCATGCGCACTTCGTCGGCGCTCGCCTTGTAGACGAGCGAGAGGATCATCGCGTTGATACCGACCGATTTGCCCGAGCCCGTCGTGCCGGCTACGAGCAGGTGGGGCATCTTGGCGAGGTCCGCGCACACCGGCTTGCCGCCGATGTCCTTGCCGAGACCGATAGTGAGCTTCGAGGCCGCGTCGGCATAGACCTCCGAGCCGAGAATCTCCGAAAGCCGCACGGTCTGGCGGCGCTGGTTCGGCAACTCGAGCGCCATGAAGTTCTTGCCCGGAATCGTCTCGACGACGCGGATCGAAACGAGCGACAGCGAGCGCGCGAGATCCTTCGCGAGATTGACGATCTGGCTGCCCTTCACGCCCGTGGCCGGCTCGATCTCGTAGCGCGTGACCACCGGGCCCGGGTAGGCGGCCACGACGCTCACGTCCACACCGAAATCCTTGAGCTTCTTTTCGATCAGACGCGAGGTGAACTCGAGCGTATCGGCCGACACCGACTCCTGCACGGCCGGCGCCGCGTCGAGCAGCGCGATCGGCGGCAGCGTGGTGTCGCCCGGCAGGTCCTTGAACAGCGGAACCTGCTTTTCCTTCTCGACGCGCTCGGACTTGGCCGGCGTCACGATGGGCGGCACGATCGTGACGGGTTCGTGATCTTCCAGGCGCACGCGACTTTGTTCGACCTTGCCTTCGCGCTTGACCGCGGCCGCTTCGCCGAGCTTTCGATCGCGGCCGGCTTCGCGGCGCAGCTTCGCGAACGTCACCGCCGAAATGATCGCGTCACCCACCCGCTCGGCAACGGAGAGCCAGGAAAACCGGAAATAGAGCGACAAGCCGATGGCGAGCGCGATCAAGAGCGCCAACGTGCCGCCCGTGAAGCCGAGCGCATGCGAGACGCCGCGCGCCACGGCGTCGCCGACGATACCGCCCGGCGCACGCGGCAACGGCACCCGCAGCGACCACATCCGCAAGGCTTCGATTCCGTCGCATGCGAGCAACACGAGCGCGAACGCGAACGCATCGGCGACCCACGATTCGCGCGGTTTGTCCTCCTCGGCTTCCACTTGATGCGTGAGCCGGCGGTAGTTCGCGGCGATGCGCCGCGCGAGCAGTGCGACCCACCAATAGGCGGACACGCCGAACAGCAACAGCAGGATGTCGGATGTCCAGGCACCCACGCGGCCTGCCCAGTTCGCGATGCGCTCGACCTGCTCGGCGTGCGTCCAGCTCGGATCGTGGCGGCTGTAGCTGACGAGCGCCATCGCCAGGAACACGCAGAGCGCGACCTGCAATATCCAGCGGATTTCGGTGAAAAGGCGCGACATGCGATGCGGTAAGGCTTGCGCGTGCGCCGAATAGGGAGCTTTGGCCATGAATCCGTAAAGGCTTGGCGTGCAGGCCCGTAGGCGCCGGCACGCCGGTCGTTCGATGCGGGCTATTGTAAACGCTGCGTCGCGCCACGGGCTGTAAATGACGGTAACGGCGCAACAGTTGGGCTGCCGCACGCGCGCCCGACGCTGGGCCGCGCCGCGCGTGCGACGGGTGCCGGCTATCGCCACGATTGAAATTCCCTGGGCGGCAAGCGAAGGCCCTGCCCTTTATAATGCGCGGGTGTGCCCCATTTAGGCCTAGACGCGCAACGGGTGCGCGCTGCCAACGGTCAGCATTGGCTGTGCCGCCGCCCCGTCAGCTCATTTAGCGGTATTCATTACGGATTCGATCTCCATGTCCACGCGCAAACACGCCAAAGTCCTCATCCTCGGTTCCGGCCCCGCCGGCTATACGGCTGCCGTCTACGCGGCGCGCGCCAATCTCTCGCCGGTGCTCGTCACGGGCCTCGCGCAAGGCGGGCAACTGATGACGACGACCGATGTCGAGAACTGGCCGGCCGACGCCAACGGCGTTCAGGGTCCCGAGCTGATGCAGCGCTTTCTCGACCATGCCGAGCGTTTCAACACCGAAATCGTGTTCGACCACATCCACACCGCCAAGCTCGATGAAAAGCCCATCCGTCTGATCGGCGATTCGGGAGAGTACACCTGCGATTCGCTCATCATCGCGACCGGTGCGTCGGCGCAATATCTGGGGCTGCCCTCGGAAGAAGCGTTCATGGGACGCGGCGTGTCGGCCTGCGCGACGTGCGACGGATTTTTCTACAAGCAGCAGCACGTGGCCGTGGTGGGCGGCGGCAATACGGCCGTCGAGGAAGCGCTCTATCTCGCGGGCATCGCCAGCAAGGTGACCGTCGTCCATCGACGCGACAAGTTCCGCGCCGAGCCGATTTTGATCGACCGGCTGCTCGAGAAGGAAAAGGAAGGCGTCGTCGAGATCAAGTGGAACCATGTGCTCGACGAGGTCAAGGGCGACGATTCCGGTGTCACGGGCCTGCGCATCAAGCATACGAAGACGGGCGAAACATCCGATATCGCGCTGCAGGGCGTGTTCATCGCGATCGGCCACAAGCCCAACACCGACATCTTCGCCGGCCAGCTCGAGATGAAGAACGGCTACATCATCACGAACGGCGGATTCAGCGGCAACGCGACGGCGACGAGCGTACCAGGTGTCTTTGCCGCGGGCGACGTGCAGGATCACGTCTATCGCCAAGCCATCACGAGCGCCGGCACCGGTTGTATGGCGGCGCTCGATGCGCAGCGCTACCTGGAAAGCATCCATGAAGTGCATCAGGCTCACGTCATGAGCCACGAATCGGACCGCTAACGTCCGAGAGCAGTCCGGCTGTGTCATGAGCAGACATCGAACGCGTCCCGGTAGCGTCAAACCGGGCGAGGCTCCCGTGCGGGCTGGCGGCTTGGCCAGTCTCGGCGGGCTGCGCGACGCGCTCGAACGCAGCGCGGCCCAGCGCGAACGCGAGCGCGCCGCCGCCGCCAAAGCGGCCCGGGAGGCCTCGGCCGACGCCGAACTTTTCCGGCGCGAAGTCGGCAACGTATCGCCGCTGAAGGCTTCGGCGCGCGCAGTGCACGAGCGGGCGGCGCCGCCGGCCGTGGCGGTGCAGACGCGGCGCGACGAGCGTGCCGTGCTGGCCGAGGCGATCTCCGACGAATTCGATCCCGAAGTGCTGCTCGATACCGACGAGTCGCTCTTTTACTGCCGGCCAGGCATCGGCCACGAAGTCGTGCGCAAGCTCAGGCGCGGTCACTGGGTCGTGCAGGCCCAGCTCGACTTGCACGGCATGCGGCGCGACGAAGCGCGCGAGGCATTGGCGGAGTTCATTCGCGAAACGGTCAAGCGCGGCTTGCGCTGCGTACGCGTGGTTCACGGCAAGGGACTCGGCTCGGTCGGCAAGGAGCCCGTGCTCAAGGGAAAGGTCCGCGCCTGGCTCGTGCAGAAAGCGGAAGTCATTGCATTTTGTCAGGCACGCGAGCGCGATGGAGGCGCCGGCGCCGTGCTCGTACTCTTGCAGCCCCCCAGCGCGCCGAAGGCGCCCCCTCGTTCAGCCTGACTTTTCACGAACGCACGCATGCACCCGAGGCTCACCCTCGCCCTGTCGATCATCGAGGGGCTCGCCATTTTCGCCTTTGCGGTCTCGGGGTTCATCGAGGCGCGCAAGCGGCGGCTCGATGCGGTGGGCACGTTTCTCGTCGCCACCGTCACCGCCTTCGGCGGCGGCACGGTCCGGGACGTCCTGCTGGGCCGGCGGCCGTTCTATTGGGTCGAGCACCAGACCTACGTCATCGTCATTTTCGCTTTGTCGTTCTTCGCGCCGGTCATGCTGCGCATGGCGTCGCGCGTACTGTCCGAGCGTGCCCTGCTCGTCGCCGATGCGGTCGGTCTCGGGCTCTTCAGCGTATCGGGAACGTCGATTGCCCTCGAGTCGGGCATGCCCTGGTTCATCTCGGCAATGATGGGCGTGGTGACGGGTGTATTCGGCGGAATTCTTCGCGATGTGCTCTGCAACGAGGTGCCGCTCATCCTCAGGGACTCGCGGCCCTACGCCACGTGCGCACTGGCGGGCTGCGGCCTCTACCTGCTGCTCGCGAAAGCCGATGTCGACCCCGTCTACAGCGTGCTGGCCGCAACCGCTTTCATTCTGGTCGCGCGGCTCGTGACATTCAAACTCGACGTGCGCTTGCCGCATTGAGCGCGGCAAGCGCGACCGAGCCTATGCCCGGCAATCAGGCGATGCGCGCTTCCGTGGCCGGATCGAACAGCACGGCCTTCGAGACATCGAAGAGCAGCGTCATGTTCGAGAGCGGCTGCGGATTCGATGCCGGATGCACCCGGCTCACCGTCCGCTTGCCGTTGATCTGTGCAAACACCAGGGTATCCGGACCCGTCGGCTCGATCACGTCGATCTTGACTTCGATCGGTTGCAGCCCCTCTCCATGACCGTTGTGCGCGTGACGTGCGTCGGTAATCCGCTCGGGGCGCAGCCCCAGAATCACGTTCTTGCCGATCGAACCCTTCACGCGCGCCAGGTCGAATGGCAGATTCAGTACGCTGCGGCTCACGCCCGTATCGAGTTCGATACCGGCACCGGCCCCCTGCTCGACAAGCTTGCCCTCGATGAAGTTCATCGGCGGCGCGCCGATGAAGCCGGCCACGAAGAGATTCGACGGCGAATCGTAGATGTCCTGCGGCGCGCCGAATTGCTGGACGATACCGTCTTTCATGACCGCGATACGATCGCCGAGCGTCATCGCCTCGATCTGATCGTGCGTCACGTAGACGATCGTCGTCCCCAGGCGCTGATGCAGCAGCTTGATTTCCGAACGCATTTCGATGCGCAGCTTGGCGTCGAGGTTCGAGAGCGGCTCGTCGAACAGGAACATGACCGGGTCTCGCGCGAGAGCGCGGCCCATCGCAACGCGCTGACGCTGACCGCCCGACAACTGCCCCGGCTTGCGATCGAGCAGGTGATCGATCTGCAACATCTGCGAAACGCGTTCGACGATCTGCTGCTGTTCGCGCTTGGGCACCTTGCGGATATTGAGTCCGAACGAGATGTTGTCGCGCACCGTCATCGACGGATAAAGCGCGTACGACTGGAAGACCATCGCAATGTCGCGATCCTTCGGCGACAGGTTGTTGACGACCTTGTCGTCGATGCGGATCTCGCCCTTCGTGACCGTCTCGAGCCCGGCGATCATGTTGAGCAGCGTCGATTTGCCACAACCCGAGCCGCCCACGAGAATCAGGAACTGACCGTCCTCGATCTCGATGTCGACGCCCTTGAGGACGGGTACGCCGTTCGGGTAAGTCTTGTATACGTCGCGGATGGAAAGGCTTGCCATGCTGAGAATCCTTTAATCTGCATTGCTGCTTGCGAATAAGCGTTGCGCTTCGTGCGCAGCCCGGCGTGTCGCGCCCTCGGGCGCGAAGCCCGACCGCCTCAGCCCTTGACCGCACCCGCGGTCAAGCCGCGCACGAAGTAGCGCCCTGCGATCACGTAGACGAGAAGCGTCGGCAGGGCCGCGATGATCGCGCCGGCCATGTCCACGTTGTATTCCTTCACACCGGTCGACGTATTGACGAGGTTGTTCAGCGCGACGGTGATCGGCATCGAATCGACGCCGGAGAACACGATCCCGAACAGGAAGTCGTTCCAGATCTGTGTGAACTGCCAGATCACGCACACCATGAAGATCGGCAGCGACACCGGCAACAGGATGCGCGTGAAGATCGTGAAGAAGCCGGCACCGTCGATCCGCGCGGCCTTGACGAGTTCGGCCGGCACGCCGACGTAGAAGTTGCGGAAGAACATCGTCGTGAAGGCGATCCCGTAGACGACGTGCACGAAGACGAGCCCCGTGATCGTGTTCGAGATCCCGATCGTGCCGAGCAGACGCGCCATCGGCAGCAAAATCGTCTGGAACGGAATGAAGCAGCCGACGAGCAGCATCGTGAAAAGCGCGTCCGCACCGCGAAAGCGCCAGTGCGTGAGGACGTAACCGTTGAACGCGCCGACGATCGACGAGATCAGCACGGCCGGAATGACCATGCGGATCGAGTTCATGAAGAACGGCTGCATCCCGTCGCAGCGTACGCCGGTACAGGCCCCGCTCCATGCCTTCACCCACGGGGCGATAGTCCAGTGCATCGGCGGCGTGAGCAGATTACCCGTGCGCAGCTCGTCGATATCCTTGAACGACGTGGAAAGCATCACGTAGATCGGGAACAGGAAATAAAGCGCGAACAGGATGAGGGCCGCGTAGATCACGACACGGCTCACCGACATTCCGGTACGCGCCGGGCCGTCCCCAAACTTCTGTGTCATTTCAGACATTGCGGGTGCTCCTCGATTCCATGTACATGAGCGGCACGAGCACGGCCACGACCGTTGCGAGCATCATCATCGACGACGCGGCGCCGACACCGAGCTGTCCGCGGTTGAACGAGAACGTGTACATGAAGATGGCGGGCAGCGACGACGAAGTGCCCGGACCACCCGCGGTCAATGCAACCACGAGGTCGAACGTCTTGATGGCGATATGGCACAGAATCAGCAGTACCGAAAAGAACACCGGACGCATGCTCGGAATCACGATCTTGCGATAGATCGTGGGCAGCGAAGCACCGTCGACCTGTGCGGCTTTGAAGATCTCGGCGTCGACACCGCGCAAGCCGGCCAGAAAGAGTGCCATGACGAACCCGGTCGATTGCCAGACGGCGGCAATTACGATGCAAAAGATCGCCTTGTCCGGATCCCCGATCCAGTTGAACGAGAAGCTGGCGAATCCCCAGTCGTGCATGACTTTTTCGAGGCCCAGGCCCGGATTGAGAATCCACTGCCACGCTGTACCGGTCACGATGAACGAGAGCGCCATCGGATAAAGGAAGATCGCGCGCAGCGCGCCTTCGTTGCGAATCTTCTGATCGAGCAGGATCGCGAGAAAAAGACCGAGCCCCACGCAAATGCCGATGAACGGAATGCCGAACCAGCCGAGATTCTTGGCCGAGGTCCACCAGACATCGTTATTGAAGAGCTCCGTATAGCGGTCGAGACCCGCGAACGTGTAATTGGGCATCAGTCGCGACTTCGAAAGCGACAGATAGCCGGTGACAGCGATGAAACCGTAAATGAAAACGAGGCTGATGACGATACTGGGCGCCAGAACGAGCTTCGGGATCCAGCGATCGGCCACCGCCGAAAACGACGATGAACGACGATACGTGTGTGCCATCTTGTTGCCTTTGTCGCTAAGAGAGGCAGCCACTACTCGACTCCTAATCTTGCCTGCCGGCGCGCGCCCTGCTTTGCGCCGCAACGCGGCGACCGGCGTAGGTGATGCTGAGAGCGGCGCGTCGAACGAGACGCGCCGCGCTTGGGCACTGCCTTCGCTTACTTCGTCTTCGCGGCGTTCGCGAGCGCCTTCACGGCATCAGCCGACGATTGCTGCGAGTTCATGAACTTCGTCACGACGTCCGTGATCGCACCGGCAACGGCGTCGGGCTGCGCCATACCGTGCGCGAGCGACGGCACATAGCCGCCCGACTTGATCGCCGTTTGCTCATCCGTGTACGACTTCTTCGCGCAATCGTCGAACTTGGTCATCGACACGCCGAGACGCACCGGGATCGAACCTTTGTAGAGGCTGAACTGCTCCTGGAACGCGGGGCTCATGATGGTCTTGGCCATTGCGAGTTGCCCCGGCGTTGCCGCCTTCTGGCCTTTTTGCTGGAAGAAGACGAACGAATCGACGTTGAACGTATAGGCCTTGTCGGTGCCCGGCACGGGTGCGCAGACATAGTCGACGCCCGACTTCTTGTTCGCGTTGGCGAACTCGCCCTTGGCCCAGTCGCCCATGAACTGCATGCCGGCCTTGTTGTTGATCACCATCGCCGTGGCGAGGTTCCAGTCACGGCCCGTGCGACCTGAATCGAAGTAGCCCTGGATCTTACGCACCGTATCGAAGACCTTCACCATCTGCGGCGAAGTCAGCGTGGCCTGGTCGAGATCGACGAGCGCCTTCTTGTAGAAGGGAGCGCCTTGCGACAGCACGACATCTTCCCAAAGCGTGAGGTCCTGCCACGGCTGGCCCCCCATGGCGATCGGCATGATGCCGTTCGCCTTCATTTTGTCCGCAACGGTGAAGAACTCGTCCCAGGTCGTCGGCACTTTGCCGCCCGCCTTGTCGAGCGCGGCCTTGTTGATGTAGAGCCAGTTCACGCGGTGCACCGAGAACGGCGCGGCGACGTAGTGGCCCTTGTACTGCATGATCTTGTCGATTTCCGGCGGCAGGTTCTTCTTCCAGTTCTCGTCCTTCGCGACCGAATCGATGTTCACGAGCACGTCCTGATCGGCCCACTCCTGAATCAGCGGCCCCTTGATCTGCGCGGCCGAAGGGGCATTGCCCGAGATGACCTGCGTCTTGAGCGCCGTCATTGCGGCCGCACCCGCGCCGCCGGCGACCGCGAAGTCCTTCCAGGTGTAACCCTGCTTCGTCATGTCGTCCTTCAGCACGCCGACGGCTTTCGATTCGCCACCCGACGTCCACCAGTGCAGCACTTCGACGGACTCCGCCGCTTGCGCCGAAACAGCGCCCATCAGCCCCGTGGCGGCGAGCGCTGCCATGATCGCGCGAACTTTCATTCTTTATCTCCTCCGGACACCTGAACAAGATACGATTGCTCCCCGTTTCTTAGCGATGGGGAACGGTGGTTGGTCAAACAGAACAACACTGGACAGGCCGGACCTGGCGCCATTCGATACGGCTGAACACACGCCCGGCCGGAAGACGCTTCAGGAATTGGATGATTCGGAACTCAACAACTTGTCTCCTGTTTTGATTCGACCCGGCCCGACAGGCATCGCGCGGTCGGACTCGGGGAGGCGGAACGGATTGCCGCTTGACGCTAAGATGCAACGCGCGGCGCATACCCGAGCGCGCCGACGTGCCAGCACGCTTCGCAGCCGATTCGCGCCCGAAACACCGCGCCACGCTCCGCGCGACGCATGCTTTTTGCATCGAATCAACGTTACCTCTTGATTTGGATTGTAGTTAAACTACAATTCAGTGTCAAAAAAATTTTTATCGCGCTACAACCGGGTCCCGGCCGCCGTCTCCGTCGAGCGGTCGATCCGATGGAGAATGTGCGAGAGGCAAACTGGAGACAGATCCACCTCAGATACGACGCTAGTTCGACCCAAGCCCCAATCCGACGCAACCTGCACCTGGTCCGCGCGCTCAGCAACCCTTGACCTTCGGCTCACGACTCATGCAAATCGACTCAGGCTTTAACTTCGTTCTCTTCGGCGGGACCGGCGACCTGTCGATGCGAAAGATTCTCCCGGCGCTGTACGAAGCCCACCGTGCGGGCATGCTGTCCGACAACGGCAGGATCGTGGCCGTGGCGCGGCACGCGGCGGATCGCGACGGCTACATCGAATGGATCAATTCGAACGTCAAGTCGCACGTCTCGAAGGCGGGCGTCGACGATGCCGTCTGGCGGAGCTTTCTCGAACGCATCGCCTACGTGAAGCTCGATCTCGGCAAGGCCGAGGATTTCGTCGTGCTGCGCGATGCGCTCGACGGGCATCCGGGGATTCGGGTCTTCTATCTGGCGACCGGTCCGTCGCTGTTCGTACCGATCTGCCGCGCGCTGGCTTCCGTGGGCCTGAACGAGAACGCGCGGATCGTGCTCGAAAAACCGCTCGGCTACGATCTGCGCTCGTCGAACGCGATCAACGACGCCGTCGGCGAAATCTTCACGGAAGAGCAGATCTACCGGATCGATCACTACCTCGGCAAGGAGCCGGTGCAGAACCTGCTCGCGCTGCGTTTCGGCAACGCCCTGTTCGAACCGTTGTGGCGCCGCGAGTGGGTCGAAAGCATTCAGATCACCATCGCCGAGGAGCTCGGGGTCGAAGGCCGCGGCGACTTCTACGACAACACGGGTGCGCTGCGCGACATGGTGCAGAACCATTTGTTGCAGTTGCTATCGATCGTCGCCATGGAGCCGCCGCATTCGATGGACTCCGATTCGGTGCGTGACGAGAAGCTGCGGGTATTGCGCGCGCTCAAGCCCATCGATACGCGCGACATCTCCAAGGTCGCCGTTCGGGGGCAATATCATGCGGGCGTCATCAAAGGGGCCTCGGTGCCCGCTTATGCGACCGAACACGGTGTGAAGCCGCAGAGCGCGACCGAAACCTTCGTCGCATTGAAAGTCGAGATCGAGAACTGGCGCTGGTCCGGCGTGCCGTTCTTCCTGCGCACGGGCAAGCGGCTCGCGGATCGCATCGCGGAGATCGTCGTCAACTTCCGCCCGGTGCCACACTCGGCGCTCGGCGCGCCGGCGCTGCGCCCGGGCGCCAATCGCCTCGTGATCCGCCTGCAGCCGAACGAATCGATCAGGCTCTACTGCCTCGCCAAGCAGCCCGGCGAAGGCATGAATCTCGCGAGCGTGCACCTGGATCTCGCCTTCGATCAGTTCTTCAAGGAAGGACAGATGGAGGCGTACCAGCGGCTCCTGCTCGATGTCATCAACGGCCGGCTCGCGCTGTTCGTGCGGCGCGACGAGCAGGAAGCCGCCTGGCGCTGGGTCGAGCCCATTCTCAACGAATGGGCGGTATCGAACAAGCCGCCGAAGCCGTATGCGTCGGGTACCTGGGGGCCGGCCGCCGCCAGCGCGATGCTCGCGCAGCACGGCACCTGCTGGCTCGAGGAAGAAAACTAAGGCAAGGGTCGCATGCCGGGACGGAGCGCTGCGTACCGCGGCGCCCCGTCGAACGAACCCGTTGGGGAATACAAAAAGCTGCTCAGGAGGAGAAGTGATCGAGCTTCACGCTTTTGACGATCCGCGCGCCCAGGCCGGCGCGCTGGCGAGAGCGGTCGGCGATGCGCTCAACGCATCGTGCGCCGCGTCCGGCGGCGCGTCGCGCACGACGCTCGCGGTATCCGGCGGTACGAGCCCGCGTCCGTTTCTGCTCGCATTGGCGAAAGAACCGGTCGACTGGAGGCGCATCGATCTGACGCTCGTCGACGACCGTTGGGTGCCCGAAACCGATCCGGCCAGCAACGCGAGACTCGTGCGCGAGACACTGCTGCGAGACGGTGCGGGCGATGCGCGCTTTTTGCCGCTCGTCGATACGGCCGTCACGCTCGAAGCAAACGTCGCCGCGCTCAACGCCGATGCGCAGCGCGCGTTGCCAAGCGTTGCCGTGCTCGGCATGGGTGAAGACGGGCATAGCGCGTCGCTCTTTGCCGACGCTCCCGAGTGGGCCCGGATCACGTCCCCCGATGCGCCATACTTCGTCGCCGTCCATCCCAAGGCAGCGCCCCACGCGCGCGTGAGCTTGTCGCTCGCCGCACTCAAGCAAATCGAGCGGCTCTATCTGCTGATCTCCGGCACGCCCAAACTCGACGTGCTCAAGGCAGCCGCATCCACCGCCCAGGAAAACGCCATCTCGAAGCTGGCAAACGACAAGGGAGTCAGACTCGATGTCTACTGGTGTGCAAACTAAAGTAATCGCCATTCCGGGCGCCCGTCAGCACGCCGACGGCCCGAGGCTGCTCGCCGATATCGGCGGCACCAACGCGCGCTTCGCGCTCGAAATCGGCCCCGGCGAGATTTCGCAGATTCGCGTCTATCCCTGCGCCGAGTATCCGAGCGTCGAAGAGGTGCTCAAGCAGTATCTGAAGGACACGAAAGTCGGCCACGTCAATCACTCGGCAATCGCGATCGCGAATCCCGTCGATGGCGATCAGGTCAGCATGACCAACCACAACTGGACGTTCTCGATCGAAGCCACGCGTCGCGCGCTCGGCTTCGATACGCTGCTCGTCGTCAATGACTTCACCGCGCTCGCGATGGCGCTGCCGGGCCTCACGGACGCGCAGCGCGTGCAGATCGGCGGCGGCGCGCGCCGCCAGAACAGCGTGATCGGCCTGCTGGGCCCCGGCACGGGCCTTGGCGTATCGGGCCTCATTCCCGCCGACGACCGCTGGATTGCCCTCGGCAGCGAAGGCGGTCATGCGAGCTTCGCGCCGTCCGACGAGCGCGAGGACATCGTGCTGCACTATGCGCGCAAGAAGTGGTCGCACGTGTCGTTCGAACGCGTCGCGGCAGGTCCGGGCATCGAATTGATCTACCGGGCGCTGGCGGCACGCGACAAAAAGCGCGTCGGCGCCACCCTCGATCCCGCGGAGGTCGTCAGCCGCGCGCTCGAAGGCGATCCGCTCGCGGCTGAATCGGTCGACTGCTTTTGCGGCATTCTCGGCACGTTCGCGGGCAATATCGCCGTGACACTCGGCGCGCTCGGCGGCATCTACATCGGCGGCGGCGTCGTGCTGAAGCTGGGCGAGTTCTTCGCGCGCTCGCGGTTCAGAGAGCGCTTCGAGGCGAAGGGCCGCTTCGAGCCGTATTTGGCCAACGTGCCCACCTACGTCATCACGGCCGAGTATCCGGCGTTCCTGGGCGTGTCGGCCATTCTCGCGGAGCAGCTCTCGAACCGCACGGGCGGCGGCTCCTCGGCTGTCTTCGAGCGCATTCGTCAGATGCGCGATGCGCTGACGCCGGCCGAGCGGCGCGTGGCCGATCTCGCCTTGAATCATCCGCGCTCGATCATCAGCGATCCGATCGTCGATATCGCCCGCAAGGCCGACGTGAGCCAGCCGACGGTGATCCGCTTTTGCCGTTCGCTGGGCTGCCAGGGCCTGTCCGATTTCAAGCTCAAGCTCGCCACGGGGCTGACCGGAACCATTCCGGTCAGCCACAGCCAGGTCCATCTCGGCGATACGGCGACCGATTTCGGCGCGAAAGTGCTCGACAACACCGTCTCGGCGATCCTGCAGTTGCGCGAGCACCTGAACTTCGAGCATGTCGAGCGGGCGATCGATATGCTCAACAGCGCACGGCGCATCGAGTTCTACGGACTGGGCAATTCGAACATCGTCGCGCAGGACGCGCATTACAAGTTCTTCCGCTTCGGCATTCCGACCATCGCCTACGGCGATCTCTATATGCAGGCCGCCTCCGCTGCCCTGCTCGGCAAAGGCGACGTCATCGTGGCGGTATCGAAGTCGGGCCGGGCGCCCGAGCTGCTGCGCGTGCTCGACGTCGCCATGCAGGCGGGCGCGCAGGTGATCGCCATCACCTCGAGCAACACACCGCTGGCCAAGCGGGCTACGGTGGCGCTGGAAACGGATCACATCGAGATGCGCGAATCGCAGCTTTCGATGATCTCGCGCATTTTGCATCTCGTGATGATCGACATTCTCGCCGTGGGCGTGGCGATCCGGCGCGCCGTACCGAGCCCGGAAGTGACCGAGGCCGTTGCCAAGGCTCGCGCGAGCCGCACCGAGGATGCGGCGGCCGTGCTCGACTGGCTCAGCCATGGGGCGGCATCCTCCGCTACGGATTGACCTCGAGCTTGGCGAAAACCCTCATCGGAGGGGCGTCTCCACGCTGCTACACTCAATCGGCCGGGGACTGTTGCGATTCGCCGGCTTTATTCCAAGAGCCCGTTCCGGTCCGCCGGCCCGGGCTTTTTTTTGGGGTGAGCCGGCCGCCGTCCTCGCCCATGATCCCCCGTTTCGGTGCACGAGCCGCCCGCGATCGCCCCAATATTGGGCAAAGCGGCCGTTTCTTCGTCTGTTTTTCCCCACGCAAGCGCAACAATTCTGACACACGATATGTGGCGGCGCGGCAACGCTGTCGTGCATATTTAAGCAACCGCTTTCACCGGAACGCACAGCCGGCGCGGCTGTGGAAGAGGCTCTTCGCGAAATACACCGTTTCAAAAACTGCAACGACGGGAAGCAACTAGTGTTTCCACTAATAAGGGGCTGATTTCGACATGCCTAGTATCCGGACGACTACCTGGACCCGCGGCGGGGATCCAGCGTGTTCAAAAGATGCGCTAGTCCGCTGCACTCACCACCCCGGGTGCTCAATTTGCAGTTCAACGTCTCGGAGACCGTTTAATGAAAAAATCGCTTATCGCCCTCGCAGTGACGAGCGCCGTGGCAGCACCGGCGTTCGCGCAGAACAGTGTCACCCTTTACGGCATCATCGATCTCGGGATCAGCTACGTTAACAACACTAGCGGTCATTCGCAGTGGCAAGAGCAAAGCGGTATCTTGCAAGGTAGCCGCTTTGGCATGAAGGGCGCTGAGGACCTGGGCGGCGGCACCAAGGCCATCTTCCAATTGGAAAACGGCTTCAACGCGGCCAACGGCAAGCTGGCTCAGCATAGCCGCATGTTCGGTCGCCAGGCCTACGTCGGTCTGACGAACGACTCGTTCGGTACCCTGACCCTCGGTCGCCAATACGACCCGGTGGTCGACATGGTTCAGTCGACGACGTTCAACGGCCAGTGGGGCGCGTTCTTCTCGCACCCGGCCGATATCGACAACACCGATAACGGCTTCCGTATCAACAACGCAGTGAAGTATGTCTCGCCGAAGTTTGCGGGCCTGCAAGCCGAAGCCATGTACGCATTCGGCGGCGTTGCCGGCCAGTTCGGTCAAAACAGCACGATCGGCGGCGCATTGAGCTACTCGGCCGGTCCTCTGTATGTCGGCGCAGGTTACTTCTACGCGCGCAACCCCGGCGTGCAGTTTGACGACGGCAACTTCAACGCGAACCAGGCACCGGGCGCCGTCAATCCGACGACGGGCATCTGGGGTCTCGTCGGTCTGCCCCGCAACATGCAGGTCGCCAGCCTCGGCGCGAGCTACACGATGGGACCGGCGCTCTTCGGTGCCAACTTCTCGGACGTGCGGTTCGACGACGCGAACGGCGTGGCCGGCAACAAAGTGCGGTTCGACAGCGCTGAACTGTGGGGCCAGTACAGCCTGACGCCGGCCACGACGCTCGGCGCGGGCTACACGTTCACGTTCGGTAAGGTCGATGCAACGGGCCAGAAGCCGAAGTACGGTCAGGTCAACCTGGTTGCCGACTATCGTCTGTCGAAGCGTACCGACGTCTATGCAATGGGCGTCTACCAGCACGCGATGAGCGGCGGTGTGACGGCTGACATCTACGCGGCAGAGTTCTCCGGCGCCAGCACGACGAAGAACCAGGTCGCAGCACGCGTCGGTATCCGTCACAAGTTCTAAACAAACAAGTAACAACCCGCGCGCCGGCAAAGCTTCGGCTTTGCCGGACGACAGCGGGATCGGCAGTACACTCGAAAGGCGCCGCTTGTTGGCGCCTTTTTTTATGGCGGTTGTCTCGCGTGCGACCTTCAGCGTGGCATGGCCGTACCGCGCGCCGGCAGGCCGTGCCAGCGGATCACCATCGTTCGCCCGGCGAAACAGAGCGCCCCGGTCCCAGCGATCGTGATGCCCATGCCGGTGGGCGTGCCGTTTTGCAGCACACCGACGACGAAGCTTGCGAGCGCGCCGAGCACGAGCTGCCCGGCACCGAAAACCGCGGCCGCGGCGCCCGCGTTGCGCGGATAGCGGTGCATGAGATCGGTCGTGCAATTCGCGGTCAGCACACCTACGACGCCCACCACGAAGAACAGCCCCGCGACGATGGACCAGAGGCCGCCCCACCCCGTCAGGCAAGCGAGCGCAACGAACAACGAGGCCCCGCAGCTCACGAACGACGCACCCGCGACGAGCCGCAGCGAGCCCAACCGGCTGATCAACCGCGCGTTGAGATAGTTGCCGAGCATGATGCCGACGATATTGAGGCCGAAGAAGAACCCGTAGTGTTGCGGCGTCACATGGAAATAATCGATGTACACGAACGGCGTTGCCGTGATGTACGCGAACATCGACGCGAACGCCATGCCGCCGCACAACAAGTGGCCGAGCGCGACCGGATCGACGAGAAGCCGCCCGTAGATGGCGAACGAATGCCAGAGCGCCGCGCCGGCACGCTTGTCGGCCGGCCACGATTCGCGCACCCGCATGAAGGCGAGCGCCGACGCGAGCGCACCGAAGAGCGCCAGCACGACGAAGATCGCACGCCAGCCGCCGACGAGCAGCAACTGTCCGCCGATGAGTGGCGCCAGCAGTGGGCCTACCCCCGTCACGATCGCGATCATCGAGAGCACGCGCGCCGCATCGTGCGGCGCATGGACGTCACGCGCGATCGCGCGCGCCATCACGGAGGCCGCGCCGGCTCCCAGCGCCTGGACGAAACGCATGCCGACCAGCAGATCGATCGACCCCGCACTCGCGCAGGCAATACTCGCGACGAGAAAAAGAGCGAGGCCGCCGAGCAGAATCGGACGCCGGCCGAAACGGTCGGACAGCGGGCCATAGACCAGCATGCCGATCGCGAAGCCGAGCATGAAGCTCGTCAGCGTGCTTTGGGCGGCCGAATCGGCGACCCCGAACGCGCGTGCGATCGAAGGCAGGCTCGGCAGGTACATGTCGACCGCGATCGGGCCGCAGGCCGCGAGCGCGCCCAGGAGCACGATGAGGCGTAGATCAGGCTGGCGTTGGTCGGTTTCGGTCATCGAATGGAATGCCTCATAAAGACGGCAGGCGCTGCGCGGCGGCTGCAAGCGGCGAGCCAGGCAACCGGGCGCGAAGCGCACGGCGCGTAAAGCGCAGATTCTACGCAAAGCGATCGGCAAACGCCCGGGCGGCGCCGCTCCGGTACAATTCCACGCATCGTAGGGCCGTTTTTTGCCATGGCGCCCGATTGAACGGGTGGCGCCCCGGCCCGATCCTTCATTGCAGTTGCCCTCACTCCATGCCTAGCAATCAAGCTCTGTTCGAACGCGCTCAGCGCGTCATCCCCGGCGGCGTCAATTCGCCCGTGCGGGCCTTCCGCTCGGTCGGCGGCACGCCGCGCTTCATCGCGCGTGCCCAGGGCCCCTACTTCTGGGACGCCGAGGGGACCCGTTACATCGACTACATCGGTTCCTGGGGACCGATGATCCTGGGCCATGTCCATCCCGAAGTCCTCGAAGCCGTTCAGCGTGTGCTGGCTGACGGCTTCTCGTTCGGCGCGCCGACCGAAGCCGAGATCGAGATCGCCGAAGAAATCCGCAAGCTCGTCCCCTCGATGGAGCAGTTGCGGTTCGTCTCGAGCGGCACCGAAGCGACGATGAGTGCGCTGCGCCTGGCGCGCGGATTCACGGATCGCAGCCGCATCGTCAAATTCGAAGGTTGCTATCACGGGCACGCGGACAGCTTGCTCGTCAAGGCCGGCTCGGGTCTGCTCACGTTCGGCAACCCGACTTCGGCCGGCGTGCCGCCCGATATCGCCAACCATACGACGGTGCTCGAATACAACAACAGCGAGGCGCTCGAAGCGGCGTTCGCCGCATTCGGCCGCGAGATCGCGGCCGTGATCGTCGAGCCCGTGGCCGGCAACATGAACCTGGTGCGCGGCAATCCGGCCTTCTTGCAGACGCTGCGGCGGCTTTGCACGGAATACGGTGCCGTGCTGATCTTCGACGAGGTGATGTGCGGTTTTCGTGTCGCACTGGGGGGCGCGCAAGCGCTTTATGGCATCGAGCCGGATCTCACCTGCCTCGGCAAGGTCATCGGCGGCGGCATGCCCGCGGCCGCGTTCGGCGGTCGGCGCGACATCATGGCGCACCTCGCCCCTGAAGGAGCGGTCTATCAGGCCGGCACGCTATCGGGCAATCCTGTCGCCGTCGCGGCGGGCATGAAGACGCTGCAACTGATCCAGGCGCCGGGGTTTTACGAACAGCTCTCGGCGAAGACTGCGCGCCTGGCCAACGGGCTGTCGGCGGCGGCGCGTGCGGCCGGCGTGGCCTTCAGCGCCGATGCGCTCGGCGGCATGTTCGGCATTTACTTCACCGCGCAGGTGCCGGCCAGCTTCGCCGATGTCTCGCGCAGCGACATCGCCGCCTTCAACGCGTTCTTTCATCGCATGCTCGACGCTGGCGTCCATTTCGCGCCATCCGCGTACGAAGCCGGGTTCGTGTCGAGTGCGCACGACGATGCCGTCATCGATGCCACGCTCGATGCCGCACGCGGTGCGTTTGCCGCGCTTGCGGCGTAACGCCGCTCGCCGACGAGCACCCGACGATGTTTTCCGACGCGGACTTCGCCCACATGCAGCGCGCGCTCGCGCTGGCTGCGCGGGGGCTTTACACGACGACGCCCAACCCGCGGGTCGGCTGCGTGCTCGTCAAGCACGGACTGGCCATCGGCGAAGGCTTTACACAGCCTGCCGGCCAGGACCACGCCGAGGTGCAGGCGCTCAAGGACGCGCGCCGGCGCGGCAACGATCCGCATGGCGCGACGGCCTATGTGACGCTGGAACCTTGCAGCCATTTCGGTCGCACGCCGCCGTGCGCTCATTCGCTGATCGAGGCGCGCGTGGCGCGTGTGATCGCGGCGATGGAAGATCCGAACCCGCAGGTCTCGGGCCGCGGTCTCACGATGCTGCGCGACGCTGGGATCGACGTTCGTTGCGGGTTGCTGGCCCATGAAGCGCAGGAGCTGAACATCGGCTTCGTTTCGCGCATGACGCGCAAACGGCCGTGGGTGCGCATGAAAATCGCGGCCTCGCTCGATGGGCGAACGGCGCTGCCCTCCGGCGAGAGTCAGTGGATCACCGGGCCCGCCGCCCGTGCCGACGGACATACCTGGCGCGCGCGCGCCTGCGCGATCCTGACCGGCGTCGGTACCGTGCGCGAGGACAATCCGCACTTGACGGTACGCGCGATCGAGACGCCGCGCCAGCCGCTGCGTGTGCTCATCGACAGCCGGCTCGACGCGCCGCTCGATGCGCATATCTTCGAAGGTGCGCCGCCACTTGTTTTCTGCGCGGGCCTGGACGGGGACAATGCGGCGCGAGCGGAGGCGCTCGCGGAGCGGGGCGTGGAAGTCGTCGCGCTCGAGAATGCACACGGCAAGGTCGATCTGGCGGGCATGCTCAAGGAACTCGGCCGGCGCGGCATCAACGAGCTGCACGTCGAGGCCGGACATAAGCTCAACGGCTCGCTGCTGCGCGAAGGATGTGTCGACGAGTTGCTCGTCTATCTTGCACCGAGCCTGCTCGGCGCCGATTCTGCGGGCATGCTTGCGCTTGCCGCTCCCGCGACGCTCGATGCGCGCACGCGGCTCGTATTCCGCAGCGTCGAGCGGGTCGGCGACGATCTGCGCGTGCTGGCGCGCATGGTACCGGCCGAGCCGGTTTCGCCGGCGCCTGCTCCGACGCCCTCTTCATTCTGATTACGAGGCACAGACACGATGTTTACGGGAATCGTCGCGGCAGTGGGCCGCATCGAGACAGTAGCGCCGCTCGGCACCGAGGCAAACGCCGGAGTGCGTTTGACGGTGCGCGCGGGCGCGCTCGATCTGACGGACGTCGCCATCGGCGACAGTATTGCGATCCAGGGTGCCTGCATGACGGTCGTCGCCAAGACGGGCGAAACATTCGACGTCGATGTCTCGCGCGAAAGCCTGAATTGCACCGTGGGGCTTGGCGAGTCCGGCGAGGTCAACCTTGAAAAGGCCCTCACGGCACATGAGCGGCTGGGCGGGCATATCGTCTCGGGACATGTCGATGGGCTCGGTACCGTCACGCGCTTCGCGCCCGTGGGCGAGTCGCACGAGTTGCGCGTGCTGGCGCCGCGCGAGATCGGCCGCTATCTCGCGTATAAGGGTTCGGTGACCGTCAACGGTGTGAGCCTGACGGTCAATAGCGTTGTCGATCGGGACGACGGTTGCGAGTTTTCGATCAACCTCATTCCGCATACCGTCGAAGTCACGACGCTCAAGCATCTGTCGACGGGTAGCCGGGTCAATCTGGAGGTTGATTTGATTGCGCGCTACACAGAAAGGATGCTGTCGTCGGCATCACTCATGGGCCGCCCGTAACTGTTTAAACCAGTGCGCGTTTCGAGTTTCATCGTTCGCCGACTTACTCGACGATCCGCTGCCGGAACCAAGGTGCAGAAGGGCGATACCGTGCATTTGACCGAGGCGCCAGAAGGCGGCTACCGGATCGCCAGCTTGCCGAGCATGGCGGCCTCGATGGTGTGCGCGACAAAGGCTGTGCAAGCGTTTCCAGCCAAACTCAGCATAGTTGCGCGGTACGTGGCTGATGGCGCAGGCCCATTTGCCCATGCCGCGCTTGTCGGAGTCGAGCACGCGCCGCATGGTAGATGACCTCAACGCGCTGCGCAGTTAGTGCATGGCGAATGACAAAGCCGTTACCCTGCTTCCCGACGCAGGGCCTTTGATCACGCTTGCCTACGCCGATGCGCTGAATCTGCTGCTAAAACCGGGATGGTCCGTTGCACTCGTCGATATGGTGCAGCATGAGGTCATGCGCAATGAGACGCCGACCAGCGCTCGCATTGCTTCATGGGTGAGCGCCAACAGCATCCCGGTTCGTCGGCGCGCTATAGCCCTGCCACAGGCCTCGGCATGGCAGCGGGCTCTCTCGGGCGGGCCCGCAAACGGATACCGGGATCAATAGAATTATGTGGGTTATAATGCGCATAAATTCGCACATGGGAGGGGTGAATATGCGGCATACGACGACTGACGCCATTCCGCGCCGAGCTACCAACATCAGCCTGCCTGAGGACGTCTACAAGGACGCGAAGGAGCTCGGGATCAACTTCTCACAGACATGCGAACGGGCGATCCGGCAGGCGGTACAGCTAGAGAAGGACCGCCAATGGGCAATCAAATATGCTGATTTTATCCAGGCATACAACGACATGGTAGAGCGCGACGGCCTGCCTCTCGCTCAGTATCGGACGTTCTGATGGGTCGTTTCGACGTGTTTGCCAACCCGAGTGGGCACCCGGGTACGCCCTATGTGCTCGAGGTCCAAGGAAATCATCTGTCCGGCTTAGCGACCCGCGTAGTTGTTCCGCTACGCCGCCTGGACCGGATCGCCCCAGTGCCGCTTCCGCCTGACCTCATCCCCATATTCGTTGTCGAGGGTATCGAGTGCATGCTCGATACCCCGACGCTCGCCGCCGTTCCGCGCAGCGCACTGACCAAGCCAGTTAGCTCGCTCGTACATCGGCAGGATGAAATCATATCGGCACTAGACCGATTGTTTGGGGGATGGTGAGTTTGCCAGCGGACTAACCGAAGCCGAAGGTCATCTTCGAGAACAAAGCCGTGACGCTTTCGCACACAGACTGGTGTTCTACGACTCACTAATGCCCCCGTACTCAATGCAGCTTTGAGCACTGCTCAACGGCCGTTCCAACGCATAACGCCGGCAATGTTCGAGGTATTGCGCTTCATGCATCACGAGCAATTCGACGATGCTGCTCCAGAGCCACGAAGGCGCCTCCGAAGACTTCGGTCGCCTGGTGTGCAATGCGGCGAGCCACGCTTGGCGAGTCGCGGCATCCATCTGCCCCGCATGCGCGCGACCGACGACAAGCGCCAGAAAATACGCCGCTTTCACCGCGTCGCGTTCCGACAGATGCTCAGCCTCGACCTTCAAATCCTGAGGCATCAGCTCACGGACCACAGCCGAGCAACCATCGAGCCGAGCAGCGATCATGCGCTCGCCGAGCAACGGCGAGACATGGCGTGCGCCTTCCACCACACGTTTTGCATTGTCGCGCGGCATACGATGCCCGTGAGCAACCGGCGCCGCAGGCGCGACCGCTTCCTTGATGTCGATGAGGCGCGGTGGGCCGTCCGTGGAGTTCGACCCATCGACGCCCAATAACACCGCATATCGGCGCCGGCCCAGCGAACTGCATCCTTTCACCCAATAAGCAGCATCGAGCACGCGGATCGCCGACGCGTTTCGCTCCGTCTCGCCCAGCACCGTACGAATCAGCGCCGGGCCCCCGGCTTCGAACAGCGCGTGCACAGCCTGATTCTCGTCGTCCGACATCGCCCAAAAGCGCTTGCCAAGCGGGATGTGGGGCTCGACATGCCGGATGTTCTGGCGTGCAAGCTTACGCTGCGAACGGTGCAGCGCTTCCTTCATCGCGATCGTGACCACTTTCGGTCGTTGCGACTGGCTCGTGTCGTCAGCGCGCCGGTCGTCGAACGCTTGTTCATACCCGTCGAGCAGCGCACCCGCGATGCGACTCAGGATCACGCCCGGTAAATCCGAACTGCGCGCCGCGGTAGCCAGCGACAGTCCCAGTCGCAGCAGGTCGTGCACCGGATTTCCGATCACGCTCTGATCGAGATCCCGGATCTGAACCGCAACCTCTGCGTCGGCGTTGGCCACCGGGCCAAGGTTGCCCAAGTGACAATCGCCGCAAATCCACACGTCCGGCCCCACCGGTAACCTGCCGGCCGCCTGAGTCTTCACCCATTCGTAAAAATGAGCGGCGGTGCCCCGCTCATAGGCATGAGGCGAGCGCGCCATTTTCTGCCGGCGCAACTCGGCCAGCACGTACTGACTGGCGTCAGGCGGAGGATATTGCGCGGATTTGGCCGATCGCCTCGACACGGTGCCTCCACGGACAGGAGTGGTCCGCACCTATCGCAGTTAGCTCAAAGCGTGCCCGGACAGCGCGGCACCCGATTTCGTCGGATGCACCGTATCGCCCATCGAGGGCAATCCGGCTCAACTCCCAAGCAAACGCGCCATTCGCGAAAGCCCGAGTTCAAGCTCCTCGTCGGACACCCCGCCCGCCCCGAGCCGCAGATGCTGCGGGCACGCATACGCGTCGCCTGACATCACGAACGTGTTGTACGGCGGCATCAGCAGCTTGTGCGCAAACGCTCCCGCGGTTATCGGCAGATCCAGATATGCAAGTCCGAGCAGCCCCGCCGCCGGCCGGCGCCAGCGCAAGGCCGGCTGATCTGCAACGAACCGGTCGAGTCGTTCGATCCGTGCATATCCGACCGCTCGCGAGCGCTCGACGGCGAGCGCGAATCGATCCGGACGCAGTGCGATCTCGGAGATGCGTTCGCCCATCACGTTCATGATCTCGCTCGTGTTCTCGCGCAACACCATCGCGTCGGCAATCAGCTTTCGATCGCGCGTAATCATCCAGCCGGTGCGCAGCCCTTGCAAACCAAGCAGTTTCGACACGCTGCCGGTGCTGATACCGCGCTCGTACATCGTCGCCACGCGCGGCGTTTGCGGTCCTTCCCATTCGAGACCGCGATAGACCTCGTCCGAGATGACGTACGCGCCGACACGCTCGGCAATGCCGACGATCCTGCGCAGCGTCGCTTCGTCCTCGACACGCCCCGTCGGATTGTTCGGGTTGCAGATGAAAACGACCTTGGTTTTTGGCGTGACGAGCGCTTCGAGCCGATCGACGTCGAGCGCCCAGCCGCGCGCCTCGAGGCGCGGCGCATACTTCACGACCGCACCGATCTGCTCGGCCAGGACGATCGGCTGCTGCCAGCCGGGCGCATCGATCAAGAGTTCATCGCCGGGGCGAAGCAACTGAGTCAAAGCGAGATAATTCGCCTCCTGCGCACCCGCCGTGATCAGCACATCGTCGATATCGCACGCGGGACGATATCCGTAACGGTCGAGAACCTGGCCACGCAGGCCGCGCGCTCCCTGATAGTCCTCGCTCGACCAATCGAGAGGCATGCTGCCGTCGAGTTCTTCGATGAATTCCTTCAACGAGGGAGAGGGTGAAAGCGAGAACGTCACACAGGCTTCGGGTCTCGCGCGATGCGCGACGAGCCATTGCTCCCAGAAGCTATTGGATGGAACGGGCATGGAGGGCCTCCTTAGCTCAACACGGTCGGGCACACGCCCAAACCCAGCGACGCATCGATGACGGCACCGCGCAAAATGCGCGCTTCGTCGCGACACAGATAAAAACAAAGATCGGCGATCTCGCGAGCCTCGATCAGTCGGCCGCCCGGCAGCGAGGATTCGAGCGCCTGCCGCTGCTCGGCCGTCAACCCGCGCAGCGTGCTCGCTTGAAACATCGGCGTATCCGTTGCGCCCGGGCAGACGGTGAACACATCGATGCCGGTATACGCAAGCGATGCCGCGAGTTGCCGCCCGAGAAAGGCGACGGCCGCCTTGCTCATTCCGTCCGCCGCGCGAAAACGCGGAAAATGCGTGATGCCGCCATCGACCGAACTCACGAAGACGATCTTGCCGCGACCGTGGTGGCGCATCGCGGGCAATAGATCGTCGGTCAGCCAAAGCGGCCCGAGCGCATTCACGCGAAAGAACGCTTCGTCCTGAGCCTTGGGGTGCGACGCAACCCGCTCCACCGTCTTCGTGCCGACGCCGGCATTGTGGATGAGGACATCGACAGGTTCGACGAGGCGCTCGACCAGCTCCGCGTGGCTCGCACGGTTTCCGACATCGAGCGGCAAAGCGTCGACGCGGCGATCGCGAAACCGCTCGATCAGATCGAGTGCCCGTCGCAGGCTGTCGTCGTCCGGGCGATGCGTGAAGGTGACGTGGTACCCCGCCTCGGCGAACACCCGAATCAGCTCGATGCCGATGCCGCCGTTTCCGCCGGTCAACAACACACGCCGGGTTGCTTCGTGATTCCCATTCAACATTCAGTACTCCTAAGATGAGCGTCGGACACCATGTCGCTGTCCCGCACGTCGGCGGCAAGTTCGCGAAGCACGGTGCCCAGTCGACGAAAATCGTCGATCGAGTTGTAGATCTGCGCGCAGATACGCAGCGCAAGCCGCCGGCCGTCCGGCCAGGACGCAACGGATACGTCGATGCCATGCATGTCGTACAGGCGTTGCTGCAGCGATGCGGCTGCGTCGATAGGCGCCGCGGCGAACGAGTCCGGCAGTTCAAACGCGATCATGCTGCCGACCATCGAATCGGGTGCGAGCCGTACGACCGGCACCGCTTGCGCCAACGTGCGCGCGGCATCGAGCGCCAGCTCACGATTGCGCGCATAGAGCGCCGGCAATCCGCCGGGCAGTTGATTCCGCAGAAAGCGAATCGCGTCGGGAATGCATAACAGCGGCGTGGGGTCCGCGGTGCCAAGCCAGTCGAACTCGAGATGCAGCCGCGGACGATCGGTGCTCGATACGCCGTAGCCGCGGCTGATCACGGGCGGATGCAAACCGTCGGCGCGATCCCGCCGTACATGCAGAAAGCCCGCACCGCGCGGAGCGCAAAGCCATTTGTGACAATTGCCGGCGTAATACGCGGCGCCGATCGCGTCGACGTCGAGCGGCAGCATTCCCGGTGCGTGCGCGCCGTCGACCAGCGTATCGACACCGCGGGCCGCCAGTCGGTCGACGAGCGCAGCAATAGGAAAGACGATCGCCGTCGGACTGGTCACGTGATCCAGAACCGCGAGCCGCGTGCGCGCCGTCACGCGATCGAGCACGGCGTCGACGACCGCATCGGGGTGGGCCACGGGGGTCTCGATCCGAGCGACGACGATCCGCGCGCCCGTTTCGCGCGCCACGAAATCGAGCAGATTCCGGCACGACAGGTAAGCGTGGTCCGTCGTCAGGATTTCATCGCCCGCGGCGAACGATCGCGATCGCAGCACGGCACTGAGCGCCGTCGTCACGTTCGGCAGCAGCGCCAGATCTCCCGGGGATGCGCCGATGAGTTCGGCCAGTGCCTGGCGCGCATCGTCGAGTCGAGCCGGAAGCTCGCGCAGAACGAAGGCGCACGGCTGTCGTTCGATTCGGGTGCGCCACTCGGTCTGCCGATCGAGTACCTCGATGGGACAGGCGCCGAGCATGCCGTGGTTGAGACACACGATGCGATCGTCGAGCAGGAAGCGCTCACGCGCGGCTGCGACATCGAAGGCCGGCTCGCTGCGAGCTTCATGCGAACCGGAAGGGTCGATGCCAACGTGCGCTCCCGGCTGTGACGCATGCGCGCGTCGCGCGTCGATGACCCGCAGCAGGTCCTGCCTCGTCGGCCCCGGCGGCGGCGATGGAGGATGCGCCGCCAGCGTACGGCGCACGCGCTCGATGAGCGCGCCGCGCGTAAATATCGCATCGGGCTCCTCGAGCATGCTCGTGCGGCGGGCCAACGCATGCCACACCTCGATGTCATGCCGGCCCGCGGCCGCGATGTGCTGGAGCGTAATCGATTCGTCGCCCAGCGACGGATGAGCCTCGCCGCGCCATAACGCAAGGCGCGCACGATCCTGGGCGACACTGTCGTCGAACCAGGGGCGCAACAGCGTTTGTGCGAGCGCGTCGGCTTCGAGTGCGAGTCGATAGCCGTCGCCCACACCGAGCGCACCGACCATGTCCGCGATCGCAAACGCGTGGCGCGCAGCGAGCGACATGCCGCGCGTATAGACCGGGTTCGTCACGCAAATCGAATCCCCGACGCCGATGAGCCCGAGCGCGAGCGGCCGGCGATCGACAACGAAGCGTCGAAAGCGATTCTCGCAGACGGGCCAGCGAAGGACGTCGGAGAGCGGTTCTCCCGCTTCGATATCGAGCCATTCGGAAAGGCCGGCATGCAAACGGGCCGCCGCGGTGAACGTCTGCGCATCCGATAGCGGCGACAGCATGACGTCGCCGTGCGGAACGATCATCGTCACCGACACATAACCATGATCCGCGGGGCACGCGATACAGCCGCTCGATGCCGCATAGGCACCGGCGGAAAGACCCGAGGTCAACTGCACGGCCGGCCGGTTGCGCGACCGGTACCAGCGCGTGAGATAGGACAGGCCGCAGGTTTCCGAGCTTTCCACCGGTGCCGATGCGCCGAGCGCTTGCAGCCACTTTCCAGATGGCGATGCACGTCCCAGCGCGTCGATCGTGAGATCGGCACGCACGTCGCCCTCCGACGTGCGTACACCTTCGACGACCGGTAAGGGTCCGGGCGCTGCCAGCAGTCCGGTGACGACCACCCGATCGCGCAGCGTCACATTCGGCTCGGCGCATACGATGCGGCGGACGACTTCCTCCACGAGCGAGCGTCGGCACGACAGGCCGAACAACGCGTCGTCGTCGACGCGCGGCACGGCTTCCTTGCCCGGTTGCAGCGTACCGCCAAACGGCGTCTCGATCGCGCCCGCATCGAGCAACGCCTGCCACACGTCGGGCGCGCGCGAACGCAGTACCTGGCGCCCAAGTGCCGCGAGCGCATGAGTATGACGCGCCTGCGGTGCACCTTTGCGCCAGCTCGCATCGAACGGGGCTTCACCGCTCGATGCGCGATCGACGCGCGGCGTCATATCGTCGCGATCGAGCAATTGAACGTCGGCGCCCTTGCGCGCGAGCGCGAGCGCAGCTATCAGGCCCGCCATGCTTGCCCCGACGACGACCACGCGAATGCGCGCCATCATCGATCCTCCAACGCCGGATCGAGCGTCGGGACCGCGGCCTTGCGCAACAACAACGAACGCGCGGTCCAAAGATCCGAAAACACGCGATAGCGCAGCGCGGTTTCGTCCAGATAGTCGACGCCGCTCGAGCCGCCGGTACCGACGCGGCGTCCGATGATCCGCTCGACCATCCGCGCATGCCGCTGCCGCCAGATCACGAAGGCTTGCTCGAAATCGAGCACCGCTTCGATGAGCTCGCGCGGCCATCCGAGCTCGGGTCGTTCCCGGTAGCTTTCGATGTAGAGCAATGCGGCGCGGACCGCACGACGTTTGGCGCGCGTCGCCATATCGGCTTCGGGGTCGTCCTGCGCGCGCAGGTAGGCCTCGACGTTCGATTCGTCGGCCCGCCGGCGGACCGCGAGGCGCTCGATATCGTCGGGCGGAAGACCGCACTCGACGAGCATTTGCGCGCGGCTGCGGTTCTCGTCGCGAATGGCGCGCACATAGTCGCCGATGAAGCCGTCGACCGTCCCGACGATCGGCAGACGGGACAGCCATTCATAAAGGCAATCCTTGAAACTCGGGCCTTGCGCGATACGCGCTTCGACACGTCGGGACGACCATGAGGGCGTGCCGTCCGCAGACTTCAGCGCGTCCTTGAAGCATCGGTTGCCAGGCGAAATGCGTTCGTGGTCCTCGAGCCCCAGCAGGATCTCGACTTCGCGCATCTGGGCCGATTGGAAGCCGCTCGCTGGCGTAAGCGCGTCGCGGAAATCGAGAAAATCCCGTGTGGTCATCGTCTCGATCACCCGGAAATGCTGATTCGCCTGCTCGAAAATGACGATGGCCCGGCGCAGGGAGCGTACGATCGGCGCGACGCGATGGTCGTGCGGCATGTCCTCACTCAGCGCATTGCGCGCGAACGTCAATTCACGCAGGATGAGCTTGAACCAAAGCTCGTAAATCTGATGGACGACGATGAAAAGCAGTTCATCGTTACCGACTCCCGATTCGTCCTCACCGAGGCCAGTTTGAAGCGCCAACAACTCCTCGACTTTGAGGTAGTTCCAGTAATTCGTTTCCTTCATGCGCGACCTCGATCTGCGTTTTTGCAATGGAATGCGCGGTCGACGAATGCGACCGTAGGGACCCGCTCAGATCGCGGTCTTCTTGAACTCGGCCCACTTGGCCAGATCGTCGTATGCGGTTGCCGCAAACCGTTCCCATATCGCGGTCGCGGGTACGCGGGGCTTGACGATCAATTCGATCCGGTGTCCGCTCGGATCGTTGCAATACCAGGAGCTCGCGAGCTCGCCGTGCACGACGGGCCCTTCGACTGCCACGCCGCGCTCGCGCAGCCGTGCACAGATGGCCTCGGCGCGCGTTTCATCCTCGACCTCGAGCGCGAGATGTTGTGCCCAATCGTTTTCGACCGGCAGAACCGGTTCCTTGCTGCCGTGAATTTCGAAAAAGCAGATATAGCTGCCGTCTTCCATTTCGAAGAAGACATTGTTGTTGATGGCCTTGAGCCCCGTCGACGGGATGTGATTGATCATCGTCGCCGCAAATTTCATCCCGATTCCGTTGACATAAAAGTCGACGGTTTCAGCGGCGTCCTTGCATCGATAGGCAGCGTGATGAAGCTTTTTCGGCATGGGCATTCCTTTTAACGATACGAGGCAAATCGCCGTGCGGCGAGGAGGGAAAACGGTTGCCGCTTGCGGCAACCGTTAGCGTTGCGCAAGAGCAATCATTCGGAGTCAGCTAATGAAGTGCTGCAGGAGGATTGTCGAAAAGTCGCGGCGGTACGGGGAGGATGGGGCGCGAAAACGAGAGGACGACAGCGAAAAGTAGAACCAATGCAACGCGGCGACAGCGCCGGTACCGCACGACCTTCAGCGAGCAGGAAAGCCGTTACGTCTGCCATCTGATGCAGGGCGTGACGAAGCCGCGCCCTGCATCAGTCGACCTACATCTCAACGACGTGCCTTCGCGAGCGTCACCGTCTCGAAGAGCTCGTACTCCCCGGTCGGGACGCGGTCCGCGCCGGGCGCGTGATAGTAGTTCATCGTGATGGTGGTCTTGCCGCCACGCTCGCCCGGATCGACATCGAACACCGCAATGCCGTAGCCCGTCTCGGTATCGCGCTTCGCGGACCACACCGCGTCTTCCACCGCGTCGGCCGGCGCACGCACGAAGGTACCCGCGCTCGCACCCGGCATCGGACGGTTCGGCTTCGTGAATACCTTCGCTTGCGCGATGCCGGTGCCGGTGTCGACGCCATACACATCGAGCGGCGCACTGGTGCCGCCACCGCCGAGAATCAGGTGGATCGTCCCGCGCGTCGTGTCGAAGGTGTTGGCACCGTACTGCGCATGACGCACCGGTCGCGGCGTCAGCGTGTCGACGCGCTCGCCCGTCGCCAGGTCCGTACCCATGTACCGGAAACAGCCGCACACCGGATAGCTGCGCTCGTAGTCGTGATCGTGCCCGCAGAGTACGAGGTCGACGCCATAGCGCTCGAAGAGCGGCAGCCACGCCTCGCGCAATGCCTTGTCCGAACCGTTGCCTGTCTTCGACGAACTCAGCGCGTCCTGATGCATCTGCACGACGATCCAGTCGACATCGCGGTCGTCCGCGGCGCGGCGCAGCGTTTTCTCGAGCCAGCGCGTCTGCTCGCCGTTGCTGTAGCCGCGCACGTATAGCGAGGTTCCCGGCGCGATCGGCGGATTGCCCGTGCCCGGTGCGGGCACGAGCGGCGCGGGGCCCGCGACGAACGCGGCGGCATCCTGATACACGACGTCGTCGGCATCGAGCGAGATGAACAGCACCGAGCTCACCTGAAACGCGTACCAGCGCCCTGGGAAACGTGTGCCGTTATCGGGCAGCGTATAGCGCGTCAGATAGGAGTCGAGACCCTGCGGGCCGTTGTGAAACTCGAGTTCATGGTTGCCCGGGCACGGCATCCAGGGACGATTGGCCGCCGATGTCTGGTTGTCGTTCCCGAAATCGCGCCACACATCGGTCTGATGCGCCGGGTTGAGGTTCGCGTAACACAGGTCGCCGTTCAGCAGGTGAAACAGCGGCTGAAACCGCTCGACGGCCTCCACCGCGAAGCGGCTTTGCGGCGACGACAGGACCCAGTTGGTGTTAGGCGTCGCCAAATCGCCGTAGCTCGTGAAGCGGAACGGCTTGCGACCGCGCGGAGCGGTCGCGAAGCTCGCGCTGAACGGAGTGCCGACGCGGCTGCTGTTGTCCGCGGTGACTTCATAGCGGTACGTGGTATCGGGCCGCAAGCCACGCACGCGCGCATGATAGGCGAACACTGCGACACCGGAGAGTCCGTCCGTGTACACGCGCTGTACCGCGCGCACGGTTTCGCTGTGGCCATGGTCCGCACTCACGGTGACTCGCGCCCCGGTGGCCGCCGCTTGCGACGCCCACGACACGACGACCTCGCTCGTCGGATCGTCGCCCCACGTCAGATGGATTTGTTCGGGCGTGCCGTCGGCGGCCTCGCCTGCCGAAGCCGCTTTCGCCGCCACGGTCAGCGCGCCGGCCGCGCCCGCGAATCCCGAGGCGCCCGCGAGCTTGAGAAAGCCGCGGCGCGATACGCTGCCGCTCGCATGATCCAAAGACGCATCGGTGGTGTTTTTCTTCGTCATTTCCTGTCAGCCCTCATGTATCCACGGCCGTGCGCCGGCCGACGCGCTTGCATGTCGCGCCATGCTAGCGGCGGCGAGTGAAGGCCAGATGTCACCCCCCGCACCGCGCGTGCGCCCACTTGTCGTGGCCCGAGCGCCCCCATCCTCTATGCTCCATCTCGGCGTAAACCCCTATGAAAATATTTTTTTGTCGTCGATACTCTGGTGAAAATTTACTTACATGACGAACACCACTGCCCTTGGCACCGCGATGAATCCGCCCTCCTCGTCCGTCGTCGAACGCATAGCCGAAACGCTGCCGGCCCTGAGCGACGCGCATCGGCGCCTTGCCGATTACGTGCTCGCGAAGCCGTTCAAGGTTGCGTTGATGAGCATCGACGAATTCGCGAACGCCTGCGAGGTGTCGAATGCGACAGCCAATCGCTTCGTACGCAAGCTCGGTCTGCCGGGCTACCCGCAGTTCCGCGCGCTGCTCGCGCAGGGGTTCGAGGACGCGCTGGCGCCTGTCGAGCGCTTGCGTTTCGAGCGCACGCGCGCCGCGTCGGCGGCCGATGTCTTCGCCGCATCGCTCTATGAGGATCAGCGCAATTTCGAGCTCACGCGCGCGTCGCTGAGCGCCGACCAGTGCGAGAAAGCGGTGCAAGCCGTGCTGGACGCCCGGCGCATCTCCGTCCTCGGCTTCGGGGCGAGCGGCTATCTCGCGGGGCTCCTGCAGCGCAACCTGGCGGTCTATTGCGACATGGTGGAAAACCTCGCGACCATCGGCGGCGTATCGGAAGCCGCGCGCCAGACTTCCCGGCTCCGCACGGGCGACCTCGTCATCGCCATTTGTTTTCCGCGCTATCTGGCCGACACGGTCACCCTGGTCAAGGCCGCACGCGACACGGGCGCCAACGTTCTCGCGCTCACCGACAAACCCACCTCGCCGATTGCCGCCTGCGCCGACATCTGCCTGTTCGCGCATAGCGAGCGGCAATACCTCTCGAACTCGGAGACGTCGGCACTCGGCTTGATAGAAGCACTGTGCGCGGCTGTCGCCCATCGCTCCGCCAATTCGCTCGACGCGGTGGCAAAGGTCACCGAATCGGTGATGCCCTGGCTGAACCACAAGGAAGACAAGCATGACTAACGCTGTACTCGCCATTCATGGCGGCGCGGGCGCAATGGCGCGCGAAGAAGCTTCGGCGGACGTGCGCGAGGCCTACCAGAGCGCCATGCGCGAGATTCTGCGCAACGCCGGACGGATTCTCGACGAAGGCGGCACCGCGCTCGATGCCGTGACGGAAGCCGTGCGCCTGCTCGAGGAATGTCCGCTTTTCAATGCGGGTCGCGGTTCCGTCTTCACGAGCGCGGGTACCCATGAACTCGATGCGGCGATCATGGACGGCCGCACGCTCAAAAGCGGCGCGGTGGCCAATCTGCGCACCGTGCGCAATCCGGTGCTCGCCGCACGTGCCGTGATGGAGCGCAGTCAGCACGTCCTGTTCGTTGCGGACGGCGCCGAAGCGTTCGCGCGCGCGCACGGACTCGAGTGCGTGGAGCCCGCGTTCTTCTCGACGCCCGAGCGCCGTGCGCAGCTCGAACGTGTGCAGCGAACGAGCGCGGATGGGACAGCGCTCGATCACGACGGCACCCCAGCCGCGCAATCGGCAGTACCGCTATCGTTTCCGGGCGGCTCGCAAGACAGCGCGCTGAGCTCTGCGCCGCTCGACGAGGGTCGCAAGCTTGGCACGGTGGGGGCCGTCGCGCTCGATGCGCACGGCAACCTTGCCGCCGCGACATCGACGGGCGGCATGACCAACAAGCAGCCCGGGCGCGTCGGCGACACGCCGATCATCGGCGCGGGTTGCTATGCGAGCAACGACACCTGCGCGATTTCGACGACCGGAACGGGCGAGATGTTCATCCGCCTGGTGGCCGCGCATGACGTCGCTGCCCGGATGAAGTACGCGGGCGCTTCGCTCGAACGAGCCTCGCATAGCGTGATCCACGAACAGCTGCCGCTCATCGACGGCAGCGGCGGCCTCATCGCCGTCGATGCCCACGGCAACGTCAGCATGCCATTCAACACCGAAGGAATGTACCGGGGCTTCATTCGCACCGGACAAGCCCCTGTCGTCGCCATCTATCGGTGACAGGCGAACGAGCCCTGTCGCTCCCGGCCCTTATCGATGCGAGCCAAACCATGAACCCGATAGCTGCACCATTCGAAGACATGGCACCCAGCCAAGTCGTCCGCGTCGACGATCTGAGCGTCGAATTCAAGGGTCCCGAGTGCACGATCCCGGCGGTCAAGCACCTTTCGTTTCATGTGGATCGCGGCGAAACGCTCGCCATCGTCGGCGAATCGGGTTCGGGCAAGTCGGTTACCTCGCTCGCGCTGATGCGCCTCGTCGAGTATGGCGGCGGCCGCATTACGAGCGGACGCATGCAATTCCGCCGCCGGGCCGGTCCCGTCGTGGACCTCGCGCGCAGCAGTGCGCAGCAGATGCGCGCGATGCGCGGTGCCGATCTCGCGATGATCTTCCAGGAGCCGATGACATCGCTGAATCCGGTGTTCCCCGTCGGCGAGCAGATTGCCGAATCGATTCGCCTTCATCAAGGCTTCGGCGCAAGCGCCGCGCGCGCCGAAGCACTGCGTATGCTCGATCAGGTGCGCCTGCCCGATGCCAGGAACGTACTGGGGCGCTTTCCGCATCAACTCTCGGGCGGCATGCGCCAACGCGTCATGATCGCCATGGCGCTGGCGTGCCGGCCCGCCCTGCTGATTGCCGACGAGCCGACCACCGCGCTCGACGTCACCGTACAAGCGCAGATTCTGCAGTTGATCCGCGAGTTGCAGCGCGACATGCAAATGGGCGTGATCTTCATCACGCACGACATGGGTGTCGTGGCGGAAGTAGCCGATCGCGTGCTCGTGATGCTGCGCGGCGAAGCCGTGGAGGATGGCCCCTCGCAGCAGATCTTCGATGCGCCGTCCCATCCGTACACGCGAGCCCTGCTTGCCGCGGTACCGCGGCTCGGCTCGATGCGCGGCACCGATCGCCCCGCGCGTTTTCCTCTGCTCGACGGCGCCGATGTGGCAGGCAAGACGCCAATAGCGGAGGCTCCCGCAACCGCCGCGGCAGCCGCCGACACGAGACGCGAGCCGATTCTCAGTGTGCGCGAGCTCACGACGCGTTTCGACATCCGTACCGGCCTCTTCAGCCGCGTGAAACGCCGCGTTCATGCGGTCGAGCAGGTCAGCTTCGATCTGCATCCCGGCGAAACGCTGTCGTTGGTCGGCGAATCGGGCTGCGGCAAATCGACGACGGGCCGCTCGCTGCTGCAGCTCGTCAAAAGCCAGGGCGGCCGGATCGTATTCGACGGCCAGCCGATCGATAGTCTGCAGGGTGCGGCACTGCGCGATCTGCGCTGCCATATCCAGTTCGTTTTTCAGGACCCATTGGCCTCGCTCGATCCGCGCCTGAGCGTCGGTTACTCGGTCATGGAGCCGATGCGCATCCATAAGCTGTATGACGAGCGCGAAGCCGAAAAACGCATGCGCCATCTGCTCGAGCGTGTCGGGTTGCCGGCCGATGCGGCGCAGCGCTATCCGCACGAATTCTCGGGCGGCCAGCGGCAGCGCATCTGCATTGCCCGGGCACTCGCCACCCATCCCAAGGTCATCGTCGCCGACGAATCGGTGTCCGCCCTCGACGTATCGATCCAGGCTCAAATCGTCAACCTGCTGATCGATCTGCAGCACGAACTCGGCATGGCCATGCTGTTCATCTCGCATGACATGGCCGTGGTGGAACGGATCAGTCATCGCGTGGCCGTCATGTATCTCGGTCAGATCGTCGAAATCGGCTCACGTCGCGACATCTTCGAGAATCCTCAGCACCCCTACACGAAGAAGTTGATGAGCGCGGTACCGATCGCGGACCCGCGTCGGCGCCACCTCGACCGCAAGCTGTCCTCCGACGAGATTCCGAGCCCGATCCGCGATGTCGGCGACGAGCCCGTCGTTGCACCGCTCATGCAGGTCGCTCGGGACCATTTTGTCGCGCAGCATGCCATTGCCGCGCAGTTTTGATGCACCACCACCCTGCTACGAGGAGTTGAACGATGCGTACGTTTCGCGCAAAACAATGGGTCGGCGCCATTGCGCTCGCTTTCGGTGTATTCACGGCACCGTTGGCGATGGCCGCAAAGGACGTGACAGTCGCAGTGCAGATCGCCCTGGATTCGCTGGATCCCTACAACACGAATTCGACGCTCGCACAGGCTGTCGGCAAGGCCTATTACGAGGGACTCTTCGGGTTCGACAAAGATCTGAAGGCGCAGCCGCTGCTCGCGCAGAGCTATACGGTGAGCCCGGATGGTCTGGTCTATACCCTCACCCTGCGTCAGGGCGTGAAGTTTCATGATGGTACGGAGTTCAATGCGGAAGCGGTCAAGGTCAACCTCGATCGCGTACTGGACAAGAGCAACGGCCTCGCCCGGTACAACCAGTTCAACCGGATCAAATCGGTGGAGGCAGTCAACCCCTCCACTGTGAAGATCACGCTGAATCAGCCGTTCTCCGCATTCATCAACGCACTCGCCCATCCCTCGGCCATGATGATCTCCCCGGCCGCGCTCAAAAAGTGGGGCAAGGATATTGCGTTCCATCCGGTCGGCACGGGTCCGTTCGAGTTCGTGGAATGGAAACCGGCCGAGTACCTGAAGGTCCGGAAGTTCGCCGGCTACTGGCGCCAGGGCTTCCCGAAGATCGATACGCTGACCTTTCGGACCGTGACCGACAACAATACGCGTGCCACGGTGATCCAGACCGGCGAAGCGCAGCTCGCCTATCCGGTGCCGTATGAGCAGGCCGCGCTGCTCAAAGCCAACCCGAAGCTCGATGTCGTTTCCACGCCATCGATCATGGCGCGGTACGTATCGATGAACGTGCTGCAAAAGCCGTTCAGCGACGTGAGGGTGCGCGAAGCGGTCAATTACGCGATCAACAAGGACGCGCTGGCCAAGGTCGCGTTCGCCGGTTACGCGTTTCCGTCGCAGGGCGTCGTGCCCCAGGGGGTGGCATTCGCCGACAAGATGTCGCCCTGGCCCTACGATCCGGCCAAGGCGCGCGCGCTGCTGAAAGAAGCGGGTTATCCGGACGGTTTTTCGACCGCGCTCTGGTCCGGCTATAACGACGGCACCTCAGCCAAGGTCGTGCAGTTCCTGCAACAGCAGCTCGCGCAGGTCGGCATCAAGACGTCGATCGAATTGCTCGAATCCGGCCAGCGCGTACAGCGCGTGCAACAGGTCAAGGATGCGAAGACCGCGGCGGTGCGCATGTACTACGGCGGCTGGTCCGCATCGACCGGCGAAGCCGACTGGGCACTGCGTCCGCTGCTGACCACCGATGCATGGCCGCCGGTGTTTTACAACACGGCGTATTACTCGAACGCCGATGTCGACAAGGACGTCTCGAATGCCTTGCTGACCACGGACGCTGCGAAACGGCAGCAGCTCTATGCGGATGCGCAGCAGCGCATCTGGAAGGATGCGCCGTGGATCTTCCTGACCACGGACCGCACCCTGGCAGCCGAGAGCAAGAAGCTGAGCGGCTTTTATGTGATGCCGGACGGCTCGTTCAACTTCAGCGACGTCGACCTCGCGCAGTAAGTCGTTTCGTATCTCCCACCGAAGCGCGGACGGCTTGTCCGATCCGCGCTGACCATGCGGGTTCATCATGCTCGTCTATATCGCCAAACGACTGCTGGGTACCCTTCCGACGCTGGTGCTCGTGACGATCGCCGTCTTCATGTTCGTTCACGTGCTGCCCGGCGACCCGGCGCGCCTTGCCGCGGGCGCCGACGCCGACGAGGCCACTGTCGCGCTCGTGCGCCACCAGCTCGGCCTCGATCTGCCGTTGCCCGCGCAATTCGTGCGCTATACGGAACGCATGCTGCATGGCGATCTCGGCGAGTCGCTGCGCACACGGCGCCCCGTATCGCGGGAGATCGCCGATCGTTTCATGCCGACGTTCGTGCTGACGCTGACCAGCATGGCATGGTCAGTGATATTCGGCCTCGTGGTGGGCGTGACCTCGGCGGTCTGGCGCAATCGTGCGCCCGACGCGATCGGCATGACCCTCGCGGTCTCGGGCATTTCGTTTCCCGCATTTGCGCTCGGCATGGTGCTGATGCAGATTTTTTCGGTCCAGCTCGGATGGCTGCCATCGATCGGGGGCGGCTCGTGGCGGCACTACATCCTGCCCTCGATCACGCTCGGCGCCGGCGTAGCCGCCGTCATGGCGCGTTTCACGCGTGCCGCCTTCGTCGAGGTGATGCAGGAGGACTACGTGCGCACGGCGCGGGCCAAAGGCCTCTCCGAGTGGATCGTCATCGTCAAGCACACGTTTCGCAATGCGCTGATTCCCGTCGTGACGATGATGGGGCTGCAATTCGGCTTCCTGCTCGGCGGCTCCATCGTCGTCGAAGCGGTGTTCGCGTGGCCCGGCATGGGCAGCCTGCTCGTCGATTCGGTCAACATGCGCGATTACCCCGTCATCCAGGGGCTCATCTTGCTGTTTTCCACCGAATTCATCGTGATCAACATCGTGGTGGATGTGCTGTACGGGCTCATCAACCCGACCATCCACTACGCATGAGGGAGGCCGTGATGAGCGAAATCGAGGCTACCGCGCTGCAACCCGACGTCGCGCCGCCCGGCCGCGTGCGCACGCCGGCGCGCGAGTTCTGGCGCAAGTTCCGCAAGCAAAGGCTGGCAAAAGGCGCGGGCGCTTTCGTCGTGCTGCTCGTGCTGGTCGCCGTCTTCGCGCCGTGGATCGTGCCTTTCGATCCGGAAAATTATTTCGATTACAACGCGCTGAACGCGGGCCCGTCATGGGCTCACTGGATGGGCGTCGACGCGCTCGGGCGCGACGAATTCAGCCGCATCGTCATGGGCTCGCGCATCTCGCTGGCCGCGGGATTGATATCCGTGGCACTCGGCGCGCTCGGCGGCACGCTCATGGGTCTCATGGCCGGCTATTACGAGGGCTGGTGGGATCGCATCGCAATGCGCATTTCCGACGTCCTGCTCGCGTTCCCCGGTATTTTGCTGGCGATCGGCGTCGTCGCCATTCTCGGCTCGAGCATGGCCAACGTGATCATCGCCGTGGCCGTGTTCAGCGTGCCGGCATTCGCGCGGCTCGTGCGCGCCAGCACGCTGTCGATCAAGCACATGACCTACATCGAAGCGATGCGCAGCATCGGCGCCTCGGATTGGGTGATCGTGTTCCGTCACATTCTTCCCGGCACGATCTCGCCGATCGTCGTCTACGGCACCATGCGCATCGGCACCTCGATCATCACGGCCGCGAGCTTGTCGTTTCTCGGCATGGGCGCCCAACCGCCGACGCCCGAGTGGGGCGCGATGTTGAACGACGCGCGCGCGGATATGCTGCTGGCGCCGCATGTGGCCATTTTTCCAGCGCTCGCGATCTTCCTGACCGTCCTCGCCTTCAATCTGCTGGGCGACGGCCTGCGCGACGCGCTCGACCCGAAACTCGACCGTTGAGCCGACTACGACGGCGAGACAGCGATAAAGAGACTTCCATGCCTTTTCAGCAAGCGCCCGACGTTGTTGCCGGTGACGCCCCACGGGTGGGTACCCTGCCCTCCGGGCCACTCGACCTCATCAGCGATGTGGCCGGAGTAAAAGTCGGGCACGCCACCATCGCGGAAGGCGAGCGCCAGACCGGCGTGACGGTGGTGGTACCGCATGAGCGCGACGAATTCCTCTACAAGGTGCCGGCGGCCGCGACCGTCATCAACGGCTTTGGCAAAAGCGTCGGGCTAGTGCAACTGGAAGAGCTCGGCGTAGTGGAAACGCCGCTGGCATTGACGAATACCTTTTCGGTCGCTGCGATCGCCACCGCGCAGATCGAAACGGCTCTTCGCCGCCATCGGCAAATCGGTCGCGAGTGGCCCACGCTCAATCCGCTCGTGTTCGAATGCAACGACGGTTATTTGAACGATATACAGGCAATGGCCGTGTCGGCCGGGCATTACGCCCAGGCATGCGCGGCGGCCGCGCCGATGTTCGCGCAGGGATCGGTGGGCGCGGGACGCGGCATGTCGTGCTTCGGATTCAAAGGAGGCATCGGTTCCGCCTCGCGCGTGGCCATGCTTGCCAACGGCGAACGGTACACCCTGGGCGCACTCGTGCTAGCCAATTTCGGTCGCCTTTGCCATCTGAGCGTTGCAGGACAGCCGCTAGGCCGAACGCTTGCCGCGAACCGTGCCGGCGGCGGCGACGAATTCAGCGAACCGGAAAAAGGCTCGATCATCATGATCGTCGCCACGGATGCCCCGCTCGATACGCGGCAACTGGGGCGCGTAGCGAAGCGCGCCGGGGCCGGGCTCGCGCGCATGGGATCCGTTTATGGACATGGCAGCGGCGACATCGCGCTGGCCTTCAGCACGGCCTATCAGATCCCCCACTTGCCGGACGAGCCCATGCCTTCTGTGCACATGCTGCACGAGTCGCATATCGACGCGCTCTTCGAAGCATGTGCCGAAGCCGTGGAGCAAGCCATCGTCCACGCGATTTGGCGCGCGGCTTCCGTGACGGGCCGGGAGGGCCACAGCCGACGCTCGATCCTGGAAGCGCTGCCCGATTGGCGCAGTGTCTTGGACCCGCAACGAAGCGAGGAATGACCGTTGAAGATTCTGATTTCCACCGATATCGAAGGCATCGCGGGCGTAGTCCATAGCGAGCAAACGCGCCCGGGCAACGCCGAATACGAACGCGCACGCCTCTGGATGACCGACGAAGCCAACGCCGCGATCCGCGGGGCCTTCGATGGTGGCGCGACGCAAGTCCTCGTCAACGATTCGCATGGCGGCTTTCGCAACCTGCTGCTCGATCGGCTGGACGCACGCGCGCAGACGATCACGGGCAAGCCGCGCTATCTCGGGATGATGGCCGGTGTCGAACAGGACTGCGACGCCGTCTATATGATCGGCTATCACGCGCGCGCCCAAAGCACGGGCGTGCTTGCGCACACGATCAACAGTTTTGCGTTCCGATGCGTGCGCGTGAACGGCATCGAACTGGGCGAGGCTGGCTTGTATGGGGCGCTCGCCGGCGAATTCGGCGTGCCCGTTGCGCTGCTGTCGGGCGACGATATCTTCCTTGCGGAAACGACATCGACCTTTCCAGGCGCAATCGGCGTGCAAACCAAACGTGCGGCGGGCAACGCATCTTGCACGAGCCTGGCGCCCGCGCATGCATGCAATAGGGTCTACGAAGCCGCGCGGGCAGCCGTGTCTGCCGCGCGCGATCTCTCGCCGTTCACGATCGCGGCACCGCTCGAATGCGAGCTCGTCGCGCAGACAGCGGGCCTTGCTGACCTGTTCTGTCAGTGGCCCGAGATGCAGCGCATCGATGGCACTGCGCTGCGTTTTCGCGCGGCCAATATGCAATCGATCGTGCGGATGCTGAACTGCCTTTCGGCGATGTCTTTCATGCTGCGCTGATCGCCCGTTGCCGATGCGCATGGCTCGTGAACGGACGAAGCGTCACCCGCGGGGTTGAATCCCCTCGCGCGCCCATTGGGCGGCGCGGCAGTTCAATACATCTTTTTCGGCGGCATGGAGCGGCGAATCTGCTTGCGCAGCCGGGACACCGCCGCGGCACGCTTGCGTTTGCGTTCGGTGGTCGGTTTTTCGTAGGCCATCCGTGCACGAAGCTCTTTGATCAGGCCCGTGTTTTCAATGCTCCGGCGAAAACGCCGCAGCGCCACTTCCATGGGTTCGTTCGGTTTGGGAATGACGGTAGTCAATATTGCTCCTGGTTTGCGATCCGGGCAGCGAGCGCAACGCATGTTCGAATGCATCCGCCGACCGCTGAGCGCGCGTGGATCGTTTAAAGGTCACCGACGGATGCGCCTTCCACCCTTCCGTCGATGATGTCTTCGCCGTGTCGATACGCGGCACGGCGTGCCGTGCCGAAAGAGACGAATGCCTGCTGCTGGTCCATTTTAAAGACCCTTCCGGCGCCGCTTCGATCCCCCGCCCGGCACACGCGAATGGCGATGTCGTAGCCCTCCGCATATCGCGAGTGACCGTCGAACCGTTCGAATTTGCGCGAGAACACGAGGGGATAGAGATCGTATCCCTTATAAGAGCGAAGCTGTGTCGCCAACATGATGATTTCCCGACAGGAGGTGCACTATACACGGACCGCGCTATTCGCTGTCCCAGACGGTTTTGTCGGGATCGCACGCATCGATCAACTGCTCCGCATATGCGATGGAAGCCCGCCGCGCGTCGCCTGCATTTTCGAACGGCCTTTTGACCGTCAGCCGGAAGACGCGGCTGCGCGCAGCCGCGCCAGCGTCCTCCATCTCCTGAATACGAACGGCGGCATCGAAGCCTTCGTCGTAGTTGTGAGCGAATCCAGGCTTGGCTGCCTGATGCGGAAAGACCAGAGGGTAAAGCTCCAACCCTCGGTATGAATGAAAACCGGTGCTCATGGGGTAACCCCAGCGCCGCACGGGTGCGGCAAGATATCGACAGAAAAACGGCCAGCCAAGGACTGTACCGCGGAAGCAAGCTTGCCTTATGCCTGGCGTTCAGGGGCACGGGGTGCCCTGGCGGAGGAATCGCGACGTGCGCGGGAAGCGGGCGCTCGAATCGAGCGAGCTGCCCCATGTTACGCGTTTTTGCGCCTTCTCACAGAGAAAGTTTCGTTCACTGGCGTTCAAGACGCCCCCCGAAGTGCCCGCCATACTGGCTTCTCACCGAAAACGAAGGGGGCAAACATGCTGCAAGGCTATTCGATTCCGCGCACGCCAAACGGAACGTCATCGCTTGCACCGCACCCGCCGTGGCACTACGCCGGCGAGTGTCTTGCCGTCGAATTCGCGGCCGACGGCGACGCCCTCGCCGCCTATCTGCCGCGGGGGTTGACCCCGGCGACAGGCGAGCGCGCCGGCCGCTGCACCGTGTTTTTCTGCGAATGGCAATTCGCCACCGATGCAGGCCACGAGTATCTCGACCCGGTCGCAAGTCAATACAAGGAGACGATTCTGCTCGTCGCCTGCGAGCGCAAAGGCTCGCCCGCCTCCTACTGTCCGTACATCTGGGTCGACCAGGATCTGGCCCTCATGCGCGGTCTCGTTCAAGGCTGGCCGAAACAGTTCGGACACACGGCCATCACACGCAGCTATGGCGTGCATTCCCCTGCATCGCCGAGTCCGTCGGCAGGCGGCCGGTTCGCCGCCTCGCTCGCCTATCGAGATCGCCGCGTGTTCGATGCGCGCGTCACGCTCGACGGCCCCACCGAGCGCCTGCCGGAGCCCGGCTTTGCGTCGACCTTCAACGTGCGCCACTTTCCGCGCCTCACCGCCGGCTATCATGACGCGCCCGCCGTACACGAGCTCACGCAACTGCGTGCGCGCAACGTCTCGATCGATCGATTGCAGAGCGGGCGGGCCGAGCTCGAGCTGAGCGCGCATCCGTCGCTCGAGCTCGATGCGTTTCGCCCACTGAGCGTCGGCAACGGTTTTCGGATGATCGTCTCACTGACCATCGACGATCTCGTCGTCGCCGAGAATTACCTCGCTGACCAGCGATGAATTCCGCATATCGGTCGATGACCGGGCGCGTGCCCTCGCCGCCGATCAGCCGCTACCATATCGGCTGATCGGCGATCGAGGAGCGTGTCATGACCGTCTCGCGCTTTACCTGGTATTGCGGCACCGAACTGCCGGGCGAAATCATGGCTGCCGCCCTCGAGGATTACCGGTTCGAGCCGCATTTTCACGATGCCTGGTCGATCGGCGCGATCGCCGACGGCGCGTGCGCGTTTTCGTGCGGAGGCGCGCAATGGGTCGCCCGGCGCGGCGACGTCGTCGTGATTGCGCCGCGCGTCGTTCATACCGGTGGAACCGCGAAAGCAGGGCTGAGATACGGCATGGCCTACATCGATCCGGCCTGGTTCGAGCAGCACGCCGCGCTCGTGCATCGCGACGGCGTCGGTTTCGAGCAGATCGTCATTCGCGACGAGGCGCTGTGCGAGCAATGGGTCGGGGCGCTGACGGCCTCCGAACTCTCGTCGCAGGAGCGCGCACTCGCGCTCAGTACGGCGCTCTTGGCGCTGCTCACCCGGCATGGCGTACCGGCGGCGCATGCGGGGGATGCCACGCGCGGGAGCGCGAACCTGTGCCGGCCAACCGCCGACAACCCCGCCGCGAGCCGGTTGCGCACCACCGACGCGACCGACCGGGCGAGCGAGGAGCTGCGCCGCCAGCTCACGGCGGACACGCCCGTGAAGGCCGACGTGACGGCCACGGCGCGCCGCTGGGGCGTGCACCGCACGACCCTCGTCAAGCACTTTGCCCGGCGCTACGGGCTGCCGCCCGATGCCTGGCTGCGCAACTGGCGCATCGCCCGCGCGAAAGCCTTGATGATGCACGGTGCACCGCTCGCCGATATCGCCGCCCAAACGGGCTTCGCCGATCAGGCCCATTTGACGCGGGTCTTCAAACGTATTCATGGAAGCGCGCCCGGGACGCTTCGCAAAGCGTTTGCGCAAGAGCCGGCGCGCTGACGGCAAGCGAGCCGCTCGCTGACGGTCCGAGCCGCTTACCGAACGAATGGAGCGAATGCACGCACGCGGACGCGGGATTGCGGCCATGACCGTCAGGCTGGCGTAAAATACGCGCTTTCCCGAACAAGCCCACCGACATGACCCTCGCCTCCACACCCGAGATCATCGCCGAACTGAAGGCCGGCCGCATGGTGATCCTCGTCGACGAAGAGGATCGCGAAAACGAGGGCGACCTCGTCCTTGCCGCCGATTTCGTCACACCGGAAGCGATCAACTTCATGGCTCGCTACGGTCGCGGCCTCGTCTGCCTGACCCTGACGCAGGAGCGCTGCAAGCAGCTGCACCTGCCGCTCATGACCTACCGCAACGGTACGCAGTACGGCACGGCTTTCACGGTCAGCATCGAAGCGGCCGAGGGCGTCACAACGGGCATTTCCGCAGCCGACCGTGCACGCACGGTCGCGGCGGCCGTCGCACGCGATGCCCGTCCCGAGCACATCGTCCAGCCGGGCCATGTGTTCCCGATCATGGCGCAGCCGGGCGGCGTGCTCGTGCGCGCCGGGCATACCGAGGCCGGCTGCGACCTCGCGGCGCTCGCCGGGCTGACGCCGGCCGCCGTGATCTGCGAGGTCATCAAGGACGACGGCACGATGGCACGCCTGCCCGATCTGCTCGAATTCGGCGCGCAGCACGGCCTGAAGACGGGCACGATCGCCGATCTGATCCACTACCGCAGCCGCACCGAATCGATCGTTACGCGCGTTGCCGAGCGCACGATGCAAACGGCGCACGGTGCGTTTCGTGCCGTCCTTTATCAGGACCACCCGAGCGGCTCGCCGCATCTCGCGCTCGTGCGTGGGACACCGTCGCCCGAACGCGACACGCTCGTTCGCGTGCACGAGCCGCTGTCGGTGCTCGATCTGCTCGAAGTAGGCAGCTCGACGCACTCGTGGACGCTCGACGCAGCCATGAAAGAAATCGCCTCGCGCGATCTCGGCGTCATCGTCATGCTCAATTGCGGCGACTCCAAGGACCATCTGGTCGACGTCTTCAAGGCCTTCGACGAAAAGGAGAAGGCCGAGCAGTTGAAGCGCCGCCCCGTCGATTTCAAGACCTATGGCGTCGGCGCACAGATCCTGCGCGAACTCGGCGTAGGCAAGATGCAGGTGCTATCGAATCCGCGGCGCCTCGGCAGCATGTCCGGCTACGGCCTCGAAGTCACCGGTTTCGTGCCGATGCCGGGCGCCGCCGCGACGAAAAGCGCATAATCGGCCGTCGCCGCATCGGTTGCGACTCGCCCCCTTTCTCTTCTCACGGACAACCCCATGGAAATCGGACAATACCAACCGAATCTCGACGGCGACGGCCTGCGAATCGGCATCGTCCAGTCTCGTTTCAACGAACCGGTCTGCAACGGGCTCGTCGACGCCTGCATCGAAGAGCTCGAACGGCTCGGCGTGACGGGCGAAGACGTGCTGCTCGTCACGGTGCCGGGCGCGCTCGAAATCCCGCTCGCGCTGCAAAAGCTTGCCGAGAGCGGCCAGTTCGACGCGCTCATCGCGCTTGGCGCCGTCATTCGCGGCGAAACCTATCATTTCGAACTCGTTTCGAATGAAAGCGGCGCCGGCATCACGCGCATTGCGCTCGACTTCGGCATTCCCGTCGCCAACGCGGTGCTCACCACCGATAGCGACGACCAGGCCGTTGCGCGCATGACCGAGAAGGGCCGGGACGCGGCGCGCGTCGCAATCGAAATGGCGAATTTGTCGGTCGCGCTCGAGCAACTGAGCGGCGACGATGAAGACGAAGACGAGGAAGAAGAGGACGAGGCATGAAGAGTGCACGACGCCGCTCCCGTGAACTGGCCACGCAGGGGTTGTATCAGTGGCTGCTGTCGGGTGCCGCCGCCGGTGAGATCGATGCCCAGTTGCGCGGCGCGCAAGGGTTCGACAAGGCAGACAAGGAGCATCTCGACGCGCTGCTGCATGGCGTGATCCGGGACGCCGCCGATCTGTCGGCCGACCTCGCGCCGTGTCTCGATCGACCCATCGAACAGCTCTCCCCCGTGGAGCGCGCCGTGCTGCTCGTCGCCGCTTACGAGTTCAAGTGCCACCCCGACATCCCCTACCGTGTCGTCATCAACGAAGCGGTCGAGCTCGCCAAGACGTTCGGCGGCGTGGATGGCTACAAGTATGTGAACGGCGTGCTCGACAAGCTCGCGCTTACGCTGCGCCCCGGCGAAGCGCAGGCAAGCCGCGGCAGCCACTGATCGGGCGCGCCCGCGCCGACGCAGCCAACGGCCGCGCCCGTGACTCGCGGCGGGCCGCCCCCTCTCCTACTGAAATCGAACGCGCATCAGCATGACCGTCGCCACCGAACCGCTCGTCAAGCTCGCTTCGCGAGTCGACGCGATCGCCCCGTTCTACGTCATGGAGCTCGCCAAGCAAGCCGCGCAGCTCGAGCGCGCGGGGCGCGACATTATCCATATGGGCATCGGCGAGCCCGACTTCACGGCGCCCGAACCTGTCATCGAGGCCGCCGCGCAGGCACTGCGGCGCGGCGTGACGAAGTACACCGGCGCGCTGGGCATCACCCCGCTGCGCGAAGCGATTTCCGATTACTACGCGAGCGTTTATGGCGTCTCGATCGATCCGGGCCGCATCATCCTGACGGCCGGTGCATCGGCGGCTTTGCTGCTCGCCTGCGCGGCGCTCGTCGATCGCGACGACGAAGTCCTGATGCCCGACCCATCGTATCCGTGCAACCGGCATTTCGTGGCGGCGACGGAAGGCAAACCGGTTCTCGTGCCGAGCGGCCCCGAGGCGCGCTTCCAGTTGAGCGCAAACGATATCGAAACGCACTGGGGCCCACGTACGCGCGGCGTGCTGCTCGCTTCGCCATCGAATCCCACCGGCACGTCGATCGCTCCGGCCGAACTCGAGCGCATCGTCCATGCCGTACGCGCGCGCGGCGGCTTTACGATCGTCGATGAGATCTATCAGGGGCTGTGGTACGACGCGCGTCCCGTGTCGGCGCTCTCGTTTGGCGACGATGTGGTCACGGTCAACAGCTTTTCGAAGTACTTCAACATGACCGGCTGGCGGCTCGGTTGGCTGGTCGTGCCGCCCTCGATGATCGATGCGTTCGAAAAGCTCGCGCAGAACCTCTTCATCTGCGCGTCGGCGCTCGCGCAGCACGCGGCGTTGGCCTGTTTCGAACCCGAAACGATCGCGATCTACGAAGGCCGCCGGCTCGAATTCAAGCGGCGCCGCGATTTTGTCGTACCGGCGCTGAGCTCGCTCGGCTTTTCGGTGCCCGTCGTTCCCGACGGCGCGTTTTATGTCTATGCGGATTGCCGCGGCGTGCCGCACCCCGCGGCCGGCGACAGCGCCGAGCTCGCGAAGGCCATGCTGCACGATGCCGGCGTCGCGCTCGTCCCCGGGCTCGATTTCGGCGTTCACGCACCGCGCAACTATATCCGTCTGTCGTATGCGACGGCCTATCCGCTCATCGAGGAAGCCGTCGCCCGGCTGGGCCGGCTGTTTGGCCGGTCAGCCTAGTAAGCCCGAACAGCGCCCCCCGTCGGGGCCTGCGGCGATCGTCCATAAAAAAGCACCCCGCCGGGTGCTTTTTTTGTATCGGGCTCGAGTACGGCGTGGCTTACGCGCCAAGCTCCGAGCCGCCGCTCCCATGCTGCGCGTCGGCGTTGCCATCGCTGCCAGTGTCGCTATCGCTGCGGACCGGCGCCGTGCTCTTGACCGTGGCGGCCGCGGGATGATTGCTGTTCAGCGCGACCTGCACGCGCTTGTTCGAGGCGACCACGGCACGCTGCGGTTGAGGCTGCGGCGCCTGCGGCGCGTTGATGGGTACGGAGCGCCCACGCGCGACGTCGCGCAAACGCGCCCGCTCCGCCATCACTTTTGCACCGTAGCCGCCATCGTCGGGCGACGTGGAACCGACATAGAAGCGCAAGCCCTCGGCAAGCGAGCCGCCGCGCGCGATGCAGTCCTTCAGCACGAGTGCGCCCACCGTGATATTGGCGAGCGGCTCGAGTGCCGCCGTCGTCCCCCCGAAATACTCGAACTTGTCGGAGTGGACCTTCGCCATCACCTGCATGAGGCCTTGTGCGCCTACGCCGCTTTCCGCGTAGGGATTGAAGCCCGATTCGATTGCCATGACCGCGAGCAGCAAGAGCGGATCGAGGCCGACTTGGCGGCCCGTTTCGAACGCCGCTTTCACGAGCTCGGAGACCGGTTCCTGTGCGACGTGATAACGGCGTGCCAGATACGAGGCGACGAGCGCCTGCTCGCGCACCGAGACCAGAACACGGTCGTCGCGCGCCTCCGCGGCCACGCGCTGCGAGGAAATCGTCTTCGCGAGCAGATCGACGCTCGTCGGGGTGCGTGCATCGAGCGAGGTTGCGCTGCTTGCGACACTGAGCCCGCTCGCGCCGCTGCCATCGAAAGCGCCGTCATAGCGCGCGTTGTCGGCGTTGATGGGGTTGGCACTGAGCGTCTCGTCGCGGGACGCGGCATGGGCCGGCGCGAACGGTGGCAGGGGATGGCCGCTCAACAGACGCGCGGGGCCAGCCTCGACGGCGGCCGTCAGCACCGGCATCAGCTTGGCTGCGAGCGTCCCACGCACCGTCGGCAACAGCCACAACGCGAGCGCCACCGCCACGGCGCACGCGCCGACGATGCTGAACAGATGGTGGCTGACACGCGTTCCACGGCGCAACGCTGCCCGCACGAGCGGGGCGAAGCGAACCTCGGGACGCCACGATAACCAAGTATTCATTCAGTTCTCCCATTGGGCATGGCCTCGCGAAGGGTACTGCGGCGCATGGAGCGCATATCGCGAAAGCCAAGGCGTGCACGGCCTTGGTTGGGACCGCGGCGACGCCGGGATACGGCACGGTACCGTCGAATACGGTACCGGACCGTGTGGAGAGCCACATCGGAGCAAAAGGACCGTCGGCATGCCCCGAAGGCATGCACGCGGTGGCTCTCACACGCAAACGCCAGCGGCACGAAGCGCTGGCAAGAACAACCATCGGACCGAGCACCGTGCAAGGCGGCGAGCGGTGACGCGGTGCGTCAATGACCGGGATATAGAACTCGAATCGCATTGGCCCAGCAGCCAATGCCGACGGATTCTAGCAGGCTTTTATAGATCGTCAATGCTACAAATTCTCAAATTCATAACTAAATGTAATTAAAGAAAGGCTCCAAACGGCCGAAAACTATGCCTCACGCGCGTTTCGGGCCGGTTGTGAAAACGCTTTCGAGCACGCGATTCCGCCCTCGACGAGTACAATCGCAGGCCATCCAGCCCCCTCGCGGTAGCGGGGAACGGCCCTCATTCAAAGCGCCGCGCATCGGCCGCCGCCTGACCGTAATCCATGAAATACAAAGACTTACGTGATTTTGTCGAGCGCCTGGAAGCAACAGGCGAACTGCGCCGCATCAATCATCCTGTGTCGCCTGTCCTCGAAATGACCGAGCTCGCCGATCGCGTGTTGCGCGCGGGCGGCCCGGCCCTGCTTTTCGACGCGCCGACCGGCTACCGGTTTCCCATACTCGCGAACCTCTTCGGCACGACGCGGCGCATCGCGCTCGGCATGGGTATCGATAGCGCCGGCGCGGCCAGCGACGGTGCCGCGCTGGAGTCGCTGCGCGATATCGGCCGACTCCTGTCCGCATTGAAAGAGCCCGAGCCGCCCAAGGGGCTGAAAGACGCCGGCAAGCTGATCTCGCTCGCCAAGGCGGTCTGGGACATGGCACCGAAGACGGTGAGCTCGCCGCCGTGCCAGGAGATCGTCTGGGAGGGCAACAACGTAGATCTCGCGAAGCTGCCGATCCAGACCTGCTGGCCCGGCGATGCGGCGCCGCTCGTTACGTGGGGCCTGACGGTCACGCGCGGGCCCAACAAGACCCGGCAAAACCTCGGCATCTACCGACAACAGCTGATCGGCCGCAACAAGCTCATCATGCGCTGGCTCGCGCATCGCGGCGGCGCGCTGGACTTCCGCGAGTTCGCGCTCAAGCATCCCGGCCAGCCCTACCCGGTCGCCGTCGTGCTGGGCGCCGATCCGGCGACGATCCTCGGAGCGGTCACGCCTGTTCCCGACACGCTCTCCGAGTATCAGTTCGCCGGACTGCTGCGCGGCGGGCGCACCGAACTCGCCAAGTGCCTCACGCCCGGCGTGGACACATTGCAGGTACCCGCACGCGCGGAGATCGTGCTCGAAGGGTTCATTCATCCGCAGGCAGACGACGTCACGGCCGTCCCGCCCGGCGCCCCTGCGCGCCCGTCGCGCGGCCCCGCCGCGGCCTATGAACATGCGCTGGAGGGGCCCTACGGCGACCATACCGGCTACTACAACGAGCAGGAGTGGTTCCCGGTCTTCACCGTCGAGCGCATCACGATGCGCCGCGACGCGATCTACCATTCGACCTACACCGGAAAACCGCCCGACGAGCCCGCCATGCTCGGCGTCGCGCTGAACGAAGTGTTCGTCCCGTTGCTGCAAAAGCAATTTCCCGAGATCACGGACTTCTACCTGCCGCCCGAAGGATGCAGCTATCGGATGGCCATCGTGCAGATGAAGAAGAGCTACGCCGGGCACGCGAAGCGCGTCATGTTCGGCGTCTGGAGTTTTCTGCGGCAGTTCATGTACACGAAGTTCATCGTGGTCGTCGATGACGATGTCGACGTGCGCGATTGGAAAGAAGTGATATGGGCCGTTACGACACGGGTCGACCCCGCGCGCGATACGCTGCTCGTCGAACGTACCCCCATCGACTATCTCGATTTCGCGTCGCCCGTGGCCGGTCTCGGCTCGAAGATGGGTATCGACGCAACCAATAAATGGCCCGGCGAAACCGATCGCGAATGGGGACGTCCCATCGCGATGGATCCGGCCGTGAAAGCACGCGTCGATACGCTGTGGGACCAGCTTGGCTTCGGCCGTTGATATTGCCGGCAAACGAACGCACGGCAAAACTGCTATGTACTCCCATTCCGCATCGATGCTGTCAAACGGCTTTTTTCTGTCTTTATCGCTGTGCCTCGACATCGGGCTCGTCAACGTCGCGATGCTTTCGCTGACGTTGCGGCACGGCTTCAAATCGGGGTTCTGGCTCGGGCTGGGGTCCTGCTTCGGCGATCTGGCCTACGCGACGCTCGCTCTCGCAGGGATGACCGCGCTGTTGCGCTTCGAAGCCGTTCGCTGGATCGTCTGGCTCGGCGGCGCCGCCATGCTGCTCTACCTGACCTGGAAGATGGCGCGCGAAGCGCTCGCGAGCCGCGCGGTCGTAGCGCAAGCGCCGGCGCATGCAGACGCGTCGTCCGCTCCGGCGCGTGGGTTCGTGCGCGGTGCCATGCTCGCCCTCTCCTCGCCTTCGGCCATCGTCTGGTTCGCCGCGGTGGGCGGTGCGCTGATCGCGCGGGCCGGCGCGACCGATGCGCGCGCGGCTTCCGTGTTTCTCGGCGGATTTTTTCTCGGCGGACTCGCCTGGACGCTTTTTCTGTGCGTACTGGCCAGCCACGGACGCAAGCGCGCCGGCTCGGGCCTCTTACGCGCCTGCCACATCGTTTCCGCGCTGCTGTTCGCTTATTTGTCCTATAGCGTCATCGTGGACGGATACCGAGACCTCATCGTGCATATCGCGCGAACGGCGTGACACATTCGCGGGGCGGTCGATAAAAAGCGGCGCAACACCGCGGCAAAGCCTGTGTTGCGCCGCTTTTACGGCACCTGCGTCAGCGCGAACGCACCGGCGCGTGGAACGCGATCAATAGCCCCAGGGGCGGCCCCAATAGCCACGATGGTGATGGTGCCACGGACGGCCGTAATAACCGCCGACATAAGCCGGCGGCCCATACCCATAGACGACGGGCGGCGGCGAATACACGACAGGGGGCGGCGCATAGTACACCGGCGGCGGTGGCGAATAGACCGGATAGGCCGGCGCAATCGGGAAACCAATCCCGACGCCGACCGACACGTGTGCCTGCGCCGTGGCGGCGAACCCCACGCCGGCCGCAGCCACTGCTAACAACGCAACGAGCTTTTTCATTTCTATTCCTTTGCGGTGCAGGTGCGGCGCCCACAACGGCGCACGACTGACCCGTGCACTGACATGTCAAATGTATAGAAAAAGCGTCGCACACACCGTGTGCATTTGTTGCAAATTGCAATTGCGCTCCGCGCCCAGCGCCGGGCCGCGCCATCGTCCGAGCGGAAGCAGCGACCGCCGCCGGTCCTCTTTACCGACCGACGGCTGCCGCGCCCACATTCATCGGTAATCTTTGATTACAAAACGATGTATCGGACCCACACCCCGGCACCTGAACGCCGGGGCGGCGCGACGAACCCGCAGACGGGTTGCCGCGTCAACCGACCTTCACATAGGTGAATTCGCGCGTAATGGCGGGGGGCACGTAGGCGCCACCGATCTTGACGCGCGGCGTCAGGCGCTTTTTCTGGTCCCACCAGATGCGCCGTTGCGAGGGACTCAAAAAGCGCAAGTGTTTGCGATAGGAAAAGACGTTCATCGTAACCCCCCATACATGGCTGCAACACCGGAACGAAAATACAACGCGAACTCATTCCAACCTTCGTCCATGCACCGGCGCGACGCGGGTGGCGTCCGTGCCCGCCTGGCGGCCTGCGACCGACGCCTTGCGGTCGCATCGCACTTGTTCGTTTTGCTGCCACTTTCTGCTCTGGCTCTCATACCACACCCGAAAACGATCCCCGAAAATCAGCACGAATCCCGGTTGCGCAACATGGGGAGTGTGGGCTAACGGCGACGCCGCTCGCCGCTGGCAATCCAGATGCGCGATACTGCGGCGAATTGCATTTGCCCATCGTTCCCGACATGCCGTTCTCCCTCGCTCCGCGGCTCGGCTTCATCGGCGCCGGCCGGCTTGCCCGCTGTCTGGCGCTCGGCTTCGCGCGCGCCGGCTATCCCGTGACTGCCGTCGCGAGCCGCCGCGGCGATACCGCGCGTGAGCTTGCCACCGTGCTCGGCGCCTGCCCGGCCGTGGAGGATCCGCAACAGGTCGTCGATGCCGCCGATATCGTCTTTTTAGCGACTCCCGACGACAGCATCGGTACGATCGCGAACACATTACAGTTCGATGGCGCCATCGCGCGCGGCGCCCGCAAGGCGCTCGTGCACTGTTCTGGGGCAACCGGCGTCGACGTACTGGCCGGCGCCGCGGCGCAAGGCGTGCTGACGGGCGGCTTCCATCCGCTCTTTCTCTTCAGCGGCGCCCCAGCGGACGTGGACCGTATCGCGGGCTGCTCGATCACGATCGAAGCGAACGCCGAGCTTGCCCAAGCATTGAAAACGCTGGCGCGCAGTATGTCGTGCCATCCGCTCGAGATTCCGGCCGGGCAACGGATGCTCTATCACGGAGCAGCCCACTATGCCGCAAGCTTCGCGCTTTGCGCACTGTTCGAAGCCGTGGAACTCTGGCGCACGCTCGGGTTGAGCGAGGAAGACGCGTTGCGGGCGTTGCTGCCGATGCTGAGCGGCACCATCGACACAGCCCGGGAGAAAGGCTTGGCCAATGCCCTCGCGGGCCCGGTTTCGCGCGGCGATGCGGTGCTGCTGCAAAAGCAATTGGCTTGCTTCGAGGCGCTCGGCAGCGATCACGCCGCCCTTTATGGGCTGCTCACGCGCCGTGCCGTAGCGCTGGCGCGGCGGCGTGCGAATCCACCGGCGACACTCGATGCAATCGATCGCATCGTGGAGGATTCGCTCGCCCGTACGCTGCAAGTGCAAGCCGCCAGTAAGCCGTGATATGGTGACGACCGGCGCGGCGCGCCGCACTTTCCTAAGAACCCAAGAACGAAAGGACCAACGATGTTCGGCGATATCGCCCGCTTTCTGCTCAACACCGTATTCACGCTTTTCGGGGCTGCGCTCCTCCTGCGGGCGTGGATCGTCGCGGTACGCATGCCGCCTTACAACCCGGTCTCGAATGCGGTCAACCACGCGACGAATTGGCTCGTTCTGCCCTTGCGCCATGTCTTCAAGACGGCGCGCGGAATCGACTGGGCGAGCCTGGTCGCCGCGCTGATCGCGGCGATCGTCTATGTGGTGCTGATGGTATCGGTCGCCGGTGTCGATCCGCTCGGGCTCGCGCCCGTCATCGCGATCGTGGCGTTGCTGACCGTCATCAAATGGGCGTTGAACCTGCTCGTCTGGCTGACGATCCTGATGGCGTTGCTCTCTTGGCTCAATCCGAGCTCGCCCGCCATGCCGATCCTGTATCAGCTGACCGCGCCGTTTCTCAATCCGCTGCGGCGCGTGCTGCCGCGCTTCGGCGGCATCGATTTGTCGCCGATCCTGCTTTTCGTCATCGTTCAGGTGCTGTTGATGATCGTGACGCGCGTGGCCGTTTCGCTGACGCTGTTCGGCATTTGAAGCGGCGGCGGCGGGCGGGTCGCAAAGCGGGCGCGGCCGGGATACGGCACGAGGCATCGGCGAGTGCGCACTTCATGGCGTTGCCGCATCCCGGTACGGAATCAAGCGTGCGCCCGAGCGCTGAGGCACCATTCGTCAAAACCAATGCGGCCTAGACGCGCCTCGCCCAACGGCACGAGCGAACGCTCTTCGACCACGCCGCCGAAATAACGGGCCTCCGGGTCGCGTACGACTTCGCGCACATCACCGACTGCCTTCAGATAGCGAGCGATGATTTCGTCGAACGGCGCGCGCTCCGGGCCCGCGATCTCGACTATCCCGTTTCGCGGCGCCGCGAGCGCCACCTGGGCAACGAAGGCCGCGACGTCGTCGGCCGCGATGGGCTGGAACAGACCGGGCGAAAGCCGGACGACGTTTCCAACGGTACCGGCATCGGCAATGCCGCGGAGGAATTCCATGAACTGAGTCGAACGGATGATGGTGTAAGGCACACCCGAAGCCTCGATCAGTTTCTCTTGAGCAACCTTGGCGCGGAAATAGCCGTTCTCGGGCGTCCGGTCCGCGCCGACGATCGACAGCGCGACATGGTGACGGACGCCGGCGGCAGCCTCCGCCGCATGAACGTTGCGGCCGGAAGTCTCGAAGAATTCCCGCACTGCCTTATCTTCGAACGAGGGCGAATTGGCGAGATCGACTACCACCTGCGCGCCGGCAATGGCCGCATGGAGCCCCTCGCCGGTGATGCTGTTGATGCCATTATTGGGCGAGGCCGCGACGACGACATGGCCACCTTGACGCAGAATAGCGACGGTCTTCGAGCCGATCAGGCCCGTACCGCCAATGACGACGATCCTCATGATTCACCCTCCATCTGGTTAGCGGCAAGGCGCCGGAGGAACTCATCGTAATGGGCGGGCGCGTGTCGCGGTAGACACGCAAACAGGCTCACTGTGTTGTCCTAATAGCAGCAATCGAAGTCGCTCGGCCCCGCAGCGAGTCGCGACCTCCCGCAATAAATGAAGCCGCGAACCGTGTCACAAACGGCAGCGCAGATACGTCTAGTTCGCTTATGGACTCCAAGACTTGCGCTCCCATGTCAACGTACCCCTCACGCTTTCCCCTTTCGGGCGCGGACGATCAGTTCGCAAGCAAAATGGCAACCAGTTTTGCTTGCGTCGTTTCTTTTTTAGCCGTCGCCAGCGAAGGCAGCTTCTCCCGCGCGGGCGACCGCCTCGGCATCGGTCGCTCTTCGGTCAGCCGGAACGTACAGAAACTCGAGGCCCAACTCGACACGCGTCTCTTTTTGCGCACGACTCGCAGTACGTCGCTGACGCGCGAGGGCGAGCTCTTCTATGAGAACTGTCAGCCGGGTATGGAGCGCATCGCCCAGGCGCTCGAAGACATGCGAGAGCTGCGTACCGGGCCGCCGCGCGGCCATCTGCGCATCGGTTCGACGCCCGGCTTCGGGCGCAAGGTCGTCGCGCCGCTATTGCAGGACTTTCACATGCAATATCCCGAGATCGAGCTCGAATTGCTGCTGAACGATCAGCCCGCCGACTTCACCGCCGATCGAATCGACGTGTCCTTTCGCGAGGGTCGCATGGAAGACAGCGGAATCGTGGCTCGGCAGTTGATCCCCATGCAGATGATTGTCTGCGCGTCACGCGGCTATGCGCGGATTCACGGTTTGCCGCGCCACGTCGACGAGCTTCCGAATCATCGCTGCATCAACTTCCGGACGGCTTCGGGCCGCATCAGGGAATGGGAGTTCAAGATCGACGGGGTCGCGCAGCGGCGCCAGCCTTTCGCGCACCAAACGTTCAACGACGCGGATCTGGTGCTGCAGGCTGTGCGCCACGGAGTAGGCATCGCTCAGTTACCCGCCTACCAAGTCTGCGACCTGCTCGAGGATGGGCAACTGCTCAGCTGTCTCGCGCAGCATGCACCCGACGATGGCGGCCACTATATCTGCTATCTCAGCCGCAAGCATCTTCCGGCCCGAATCCGGGTGTTCATCGACTACATGATCGAGCACACCAGAGCACTCGATTTGCAGCGTCTGCCGACGATGCCGACCTTATCGACAGTCGAATGACGGTAAGGAGGCACTGGAAGTGCCTGCTTCAGTGCGCAACTGCCGTCGCCGCGCCGCCGCCCTTTGCGGGCCGGGTGAGCCATACCAGCGGAATGATCGCAATGAAGATCATCGACGAGAGCCAGAAGATGTCGTTCAGTCCGAGCATCGCGGCCTGCGCATTCAGCGAGTGTTCGAAGAATGCCGCGGCCTGATCCATACCACCGCCGAGCATCGCGCGAAGGTTCGCGATGGAGCTCACATAGACGGGGTTGTTCACGCTCGATTGTTCGACGAGCTGCGCATGATGCAATATCGTGCGGTCGTTCCAGCCCGTCGAGATCAACGATGTGCCGACACCTCCCGCGAGGACGCGCATGAAGTTGGACAAGCCGGCGGCCGCCGGAATCTTGTCCGCCGACAGCCCCGACAAAATGATCGCGGTAAGCGGCGTAAAAAAGAGTGCCATGGGAATGCCTTGCAACAGCGTCGGCAGCACCAAGGTATATGCGTCGACGTCTGTCGTGTAATGCGAACGCATGAAGAACACCGCTGCAAAGCCGAGAAAGGCCAGCGTCGCGAGGATCCGCGCATCGGACTTCGGCAAGATCTTCGCCATCACGGGCGCGAGCAGCACGGCGAAGATTCCGAGCGGCGCCGTCACGAGACCGGCATCCACCGAACGATAGCCTAGATAACCCTGAATCCACTGCGGCAGGATCACGAGGTTCGAGAAGAACACCGCGTACGAGATCGAGATCGCAATTGTGCCGCCGCGGAAGTTGCGTTGCGCAAAGAGGCGAAGATCGACGATCGGGTGGTTCTCCGTGAGTTCCCAGATGAGGAAGAACAGGAAGCTGATGGCGGCAACGACAGCGAGCGTGCAAATCACGGGCGAGTTGAACCAATCGAGATCCTTGCCCTTGTCGAGCATGATCTGCAGCGACGCAACCCACGCGATCAGCGACAGCAGCCCCACCTTGTCGATGGAAAGCTTTCGCGCCGGGGAATCGCGGTCACGGTAGATCACCCAGGTGACGACGGCGGCAAACAACCCCACGGGAATGTTGATATAGAAGATCCACGACCAGCTATAGCTGTCAGTGATCCAGCCGCCCAGCGCAGGACCCGCAATCGGCCCGACTGTCGCCGTCATCGCCCACAGCGACAGCGCCGTCGAACTTCTTTCCTTCGGATACGAGCCGAGCAAAATGGCCTGCGACAGCGGAATCAGCGGACCTGCGACGGCTCCCTGCAACACGCGAGCAGCGAGTAGCACGATCAGGTTCGGGGCGACGCCACACAGCCACGACGAGAACACGAACAGCACGATCGCGGCCACGAATAGCCTGATCTGACCGACGCGCTGTGTCAGCCAACCCGTCAACGGAATCGCGACGGCATTGGACGCCGCGAAAAGCGTGATCACCCATGTGCCTTCGTCGACGGATACGCCGAGATTGCCCGAGATGGTTGGAATCGCGACGTTGGCGATGGAAGAGTCGAGAACGTTCATGAACGTCGCGAGCGCGACCGCGATTGTCGCGAGGACCAGTTTGCCGCCTGTCAGCGGTGGTGGTGCAATCTGCATCGAGGAATTCATCTCGCTTCCAGTCTGAAATTTTCGACAGGTCCGGCGTATCGATCCGGCCCGTCAGAGTAGTGAATGAACGGGAACACGAGCGCGGGTCGCGCTCCGGCAGGCAATTCAGCCTGCGTGATGTCTGGCGTCACTCTTATCGCTTGGGTCGCGCTTTGCGGAAGGCATCGACGATACGACGTCGCCCACGGACCCCGCATGCGACGAAACGCTGTTCTGCGCGATGATCTTTTCGATCTCGGCATCTGCCTGCGCGCCGTATTCGGCAAACACATTCGTGCGATACGACGTGCTCCTGGCGGCGCCGAGCTGCGGGCCGGTCTCGTTGCGCGTATCCACGTCGACATCCATCGACAGGCCGATACGCAGCGGATGCGCTTCGAGCTCCCTGCGATCGAGCTGGATGCGCACGGGCAGACGCTGAACGATCTTGATCCAATTGCCCGTCGCGTTCTGCGCGGGCAAGGTGGAGAACGCGCTGCCCGTGCCCGCTGAGAAGCCGAGAACGCGGCCGTGGTACCGGACCTTGCCGCCATACACATCGGCCGTCATCGTCACCGGTTGGCCGACGCGCATGTTGCGTAACTGGCTTTCCTTGTAATTCGCTTCGATCCACACGCCCTCGAGCGGCACGATCGCCATCAGAGGCGTGCCCGGCGACACGCGCTGCCCGACCTGCACCGAACGCCTCGCGACATAGCCGGTGACGGGCGCTGGCAACGTGTCGCGCGCATACGCGAGATATGCATCGCGGACTTTCGACGCGGCCGCCTCCACGTTCGGGTGCTGGCCGATCGTCGTGCGGCCGGTCAACGCGCGATTGGCTTGCGCCTGTCGACGTGCGGCATCGAGCGCCGCCTGCGCGGCAGTCACCGCGTCGCGCGCGTGCGCGATGTCCTCGGCCGACACGGCGCCCGTATCGGCGATGGCCTGGCGGCGGCGTAGATCATCCTGCGCACGGACCAGATCGGAGCGCTTCTGCGCGACGTTCGCGGCATAGAAATCGTTGTCCACGTATAAACGGCTGACCTGCCGCACGGCTTGCCCGAGCAGGGCTTCCGCGTTGCCGAGCGCAACTCTCGCATCCGCGTTATCGAGCGTAACCACGGGGTCCCCTGCCTTCACCATCTGTGTATCGTCGGCATTCACGGCAACAACAGTGCCCGTCACCTGCGGCGTCAACTGCACGAGATTGCCGCTGACGTACGCGTCGTCGGTAGATTCGTGGTAACGCGCATACGTCATGTAGTACGCACCGTAAGCCCCCGCCGAGACAACGACAGCCGCGCCGAGCAGCGCGAGCAGCAACTTGCGCTTGCCCGTGTCGGGTCCGGTCGCGACTGCGGCCTTCGGGTCAACGACTGCGTCACGTTTCGCGCCGCTCGTCCGGGTCTCCTGGCCCTCCACAGCATTGATTTCGCTCATTTCAGTTCTCCAGGCAAATTCGGTGGTGGCGCCTTAGCGCGCGGCGACAACAGGCGTTTTGAGTGCGGACGCTTGCGTGGGCGACGCTGCCGCGGAGTCTTGGTTCGACGTATCGACGAAACCGCCTCCCAGCGCGGAAGCCAGTGCAATCTGCTGATCTCGGCGGTTCATGCGCAAATCCGCGACAGCCTGATCGGCGGAAAGCGCGGCGACGTCGGCGTTCAAAACCGTCAACTGATTCGTGAGGCCTGCCTTGTACTGCATGAGCGCGAGCTTGTCGGCCTGGTGTGCGGCGTCCTGCGCGATCTGCGCATCCGCAAGCTGCGCATCCGTCGAACGGACATCCGCGAGTTGCTTGGCGACTTCGTTGAGCGCGCTCACGAGCGACTGGTTATAAGTCGCGACTGCGTAGTCGAAGTCCGCGTAGCGGCCCTTCAGTTGCGCGCGCAGTTCGCCCGCGTCGAAGATGGGTAGATGGATGGCCGGACCGACCGATGCGGTGCGGCTCGCCGCCGTCAGAAAGCGGCCGAAACCGAATGCGTCGAGCCCGATTGCAGCGCTCAAGTTGATGTCGGGATAGAACTCGGCCTTCGCCTCGTTCACATCGTGTGTCATCGCATCGACACGCCATCGCGCAGCCACGATCTCCGGGCGGCGACTCAGGAGATCCGCCGGCAGATTGTCGGGCAGGCGCACATCGTCACCCATGCCCAGCGTCGGGCGCGCGATCTGCAAGCCGCGGTCGGGACCTGCGCCAAGCAGCGCAGCGATCTCGTAGCGAACCATGAGGATGCGTCCGTCGAGCGATTTCAGCGCGGCGCGGCTCGTCGCGAGGTTGGCCTGCGCAGTCTTGCGCTCGACTTCCGTGTCCAGCCCCGTCGCGATGCGGCCCGCCGTGATCCGCTCGATCTGCTCGCGATGCGTGATTTCGTCTTGAGCGATGTCGCGCAGCACATACAGGCGCGCAAGCTGGTTGTACGTGCGAGCAATCGACGTCGTCAGCGTCAGCTTGACGACTTCCGCGTCGGCCCGGCTCGCCTGATGCAGCGAGATTGCCGCTTTCAGCGCTTCTCGGTTCTTGCCCCACAGGTCGAGATCATAGGACGCGCTCAAGAGGCCCTTGTTCTCGGTCTGCCACGAGCCGCCAAAAGGAGGCGGCACGAACGTCGTACTCGAGAACCGTTGACGCGTGAGCGAATAGTTCGCGTCGACCCGCGGCATCGTGCTCGCCTTCGCCGTCTCGCTGTACGCCGATGCAGCCTCAACGCGTGCACGCGCCTGCTCCAGCGTCGGACTACTTTTCAGCGCTTCCTCGATCAGCGCCTTGAGTTGCGCGTCGCCGAACTGGTCGGCCCAGTTGGCGGCGGGCCAATGGCCTTGTTGCTCGGGCAGGCTTTGCCGAGTGGCATACTGCTGCGGCTCGGCCATTTTCGCGTCGCCGTAGATATCGGCATAGTTCACGCACGCCGACAGCGCCGCCGCGAACATCACCACACCCGGTTTCAGCGCACGCGATACGCACTGCCCGATGTTTGGCTGAATGCTCATCTTCCGGCCTACCATGCGTTCCTCTCTCGCCAGCGCGAACAGGGTCTTGATGCCTTGCCATGGATTCCTTATGCATCGGCATACCTGTTCACTATGTCCGACACCTGACACACACCATGTGCAGAAGTGTTCGCAGTTATTGCTCAGCAACCGATATCGGTCTTCGCCCAAGCGGGATCTGGCTCGCTCCACGGCATCTATCCCGGTATAAATCGCGTCCGGTTCAGATCGAACCTTTATCGCTCTTCCCGCCGCAAAGCGGTGTAACGGGATATATTCAATGGGCCGACGTTGCGCGCAATGATGAAATCCACCGTAGTGAATCACCCGTCCATTCCCCGCATAAATTCCATGGTGCATATAGCCTTCCCGCTCGGTGACAATATGGGCGCCAACTTCGATGGCGCATTCGGCGATGCCCAGCTCCGGTGAAGTTGTGCGGCAATCAAGATATGAACTTTCCATGTCGAACCGCCCATGTTATGGGTGCAATAAGACGCGAGTCCCTCCGAGATTCCGCTCGGAGATCCAATTGGATGCCGGCCTTGCGAGCCGCATCTTTCCGTTGTCAGGCCTGATTGGCTATGGAAGATTGCGGTTTGAGAGGCGGATATCGGGCTTCAGATAATGCCGCTGAACGAGACGGCAATTGCAAGCCCGACACTCACCGCAGACAACATGATCCAGCCTGCAAACATCGATAGGGATCCGAGACGAAACATGACGCTCTCCACTAACGACCTCGACGCCCCGCCAACTCAATTGAGCTGATCTCGGTGTCATGTCGGAATAGTAGGCGTCGAGTCGCCACCTCGGTAGATACGCATCGGAACACTCACTGTTGCCCTGTGGACACCAATACAACATGCAACGGCACCACTTGTGGTGTTCACACCTGATGCAGGCTTTCCGAGTCGTCGGTATTGAATTCGCCCAGGCAAAGTGAATTGCGCGCCCGGATCTCGTCCGTCATGAAATCGACGAACACACGAATGCGTGACGGCAGATGCTGCCGGCAGAGATAGCAGATGTAGTGACCCCGGTCATCCGGAACGTATCGCCTTAGCGCCGCGACGAGTTCGTTGCGCGCAATGTAATCGCACACTTGATAGCCGGGCATCTGGGCGATTCCGCGGCCCTCCAGGACCGCTTGCAATACCAGGTCTGCGTCGTTGAAAGTCAGTCTGGCGGTCGGCAGATACTTTCGCATATGGCCGTCGACCTTGAAATCCCAATCAAAGACGCGACCGTTGAACCTCAGGTTGATACAGTCGTGCTGGGCCAGGTCTTCCAGCGTGGATGGAAGTCCCCGCTCCTCGGCGTAGGCGCGCGACGCGCAGAGTACCAACTGCATTGGAATCAACTGTTTCGCAATGATGCTGGAATCCTCGATGCACCCATCGCGAAACGCGACGTCGATCTGCTCCGCTGCGAAATCGACTGGCCTGTCGTCCAGAAGCAGGTCGACTGCGATATCGGGATAGACCTCGGAGAACCGGAAAAGCAGCGGAGCAACCACTTTGCGTCCGAACCCGACAGTCGAGAGGACGCGAAGGAAGCCACGCGGTGGACCCTGGCGGAGGTCCAGCATATCGTTCACGGCCCCAACGATATGAGCCACGCCCTGGTTGCAGTTCTCGAAGAACCTTTCGCCCTCTTGCGTCAGGGTTGTCGTTCTTGTCGTTCGGAGAAACAGGCGCGTACTGAGCTGCGTTTCGAGCTTCTGAACATTTCGGCAGACAGCCGAGCGCCCTACCCCCAAGCGCTCCCCGGCTTTGGCGAAGCTTCCCTCGGTTGCGACCGCCATGAAGGCGATGATCCCAGCGTAGCTCGTCGCGAAACAGGTAGACAAAGCGTCAGCATTATTTGGCAAGCCAACGCGGAAGCCTCGCTGCGATGTATCCGATTGGTCCATTGATAGCCCCAATACTGAGACGTGATCGGATCGGCCGTCCGGGTGCCAGCCTGCGCTGGCACCGGCAACGACTGCCAAGTTGCAACTATGAAGTGGCGGTCATTGGCGCAACTCCGGGGGACCGGAAACGGCTGCATCGAAAACTATCGGGAAAGGCCCCATTCGCATGCGGCGCCGTCAACCTGGAGATGTGGGTCTGGATGGAAGTGTAACACTCGCCTGTTTCGAAAGCAGTCCCTTGGACGAGCGCTTCATGTCCGATCATTTCATTTGGATTGTCGCCAAACGAGAAACATCATGTCGCCCATGGCGGCCCTACCGTTGATATCGGCGTCCGTTTACGATGGGGGCGGCATTGTCCCGTAGTCTGCAAGAGAGACTCCGACGAATCGCTGACTGGGGTCGGATCGCACGTCACTGAACTCGAGAATGCATCATGGACGAGAAAAAGCTGCAAGCCCCACCGCTTTCCCTCCTCGACAGGTATCGGGGCCGGGATTTTCATCCCCTCTATACAACGAGTGTCACCGTTTCCGGTGGCGAGACGGGACACGGGCGCGCATCTGGAGTGGCCCGCTCGGATGACGGAAATCTCGTTGTGGAGCTGCGGCTGCCCACCGTGTTCGGCGGCCCCGGGAACGGGACCAATCCCGAGCAGTTGTTCGCCGCGGGATTTGCGGCGTGCTTCCATGGAGCGCTGAATCTGCTCGGCAAACGCGCCGCGATGGACATCGCCGATACGGTTGTCGAAGTGCAGGTTTCGTTCGGTCGCGATCCGATGGACGGAGGCTATGCGTTGGTCATCGACCTGCGCGTCCGGATGCCGGGCGTCGATCGATGCGTGGCGGAAGAGATGGTTCGAACTGCCGAGCGCTTGTGCCCGTATGCAAAGATGGCCCGACAAGGGACCGTCAATATCGTGACCGTCGTTGACTGACCCAACGCCCATGGGGCGGCAAGCGCGCGTGATTGTCCGTTGTCGAAGACATTCCCTGCTTCACCGGCAGCAGGGCCGGCGCACCTGCGTCTTCAAAAGATCACACCACTCATCCGCTATGCGCCGGAATAGCCAACGTGCGCTCGTATCGCGTCAACCGCAGCTCCGTCGGCATCGACGAAAGCTGCTCCAGCAACGCCGTCAACCGTCGGCGATCGACGATCGACATCGTTGTGGCTTCCAACAGGTGCTCGATCTGCGAGACCCAGTATTCACGACGGATCAGCCAGGGAAGGCGGGCTAAAGTGTGCACCGTCTTTTCCAGTCGCTCGATTTCTCCCCTCACCATACGTATCCTCCTGCCCCGTCGGAAACCCACCGCTTCGTACGGCCGAATGTTTACGAGCCGTTCGATGAACTTGGCGCAACAACCATGCATCGAGTCGCGGAATGACGGTCAGGCCCACCAGGCTCGGGAGAAGGGATAGCCACAGCGTTCGCGCAAACGTTTGGCCGTTCATCACCGCCCTCTCGTCATGACTCCATGCCTCTTGTGTAACGGCTAACGAGTGCGGCACTTGATAGGGGCAAACCCTCATTCGGCACGTTCCCTCCCGTAATCGCGAGAGCCGGCCTCGGTTGCGTTCACGGTCTACGTATTGTCGATGGCACCGAAGCGAGCTGGGATGATCGCATAGAGGGCGCGCAGCTTTTCCTGCGAAACGCGTTCGATGAGACGCTTCGCTTCGGCCTCGGTCACGACGAATTCGACTTCGACCGTCAACGAGCCCTGAAGCTCGAAGAAGCGCTCCTCGTGCAGAACGCGATGCGCGCCGAAACCGGCCATCGCGCGAAAAGCGGAGCCGCCCGTCACGCCCATTCGGCTCGCTTCGGTCAGCAACCACTCCCACAACGGCTTCCAATGCAGCCGATGGTTTTCGTGGACATAAAACCGTAACAGCACATAGTCGTCCATGGCGCGTCTCCAGGAACGGTGGAGCAGGAGCGGGCGCCGGCCTGCTTACGCTGCGTAGAGCCAGGCTCGGGCTGTCCAGATGCCGAGACCGGTCAGCGCGAACGAGCCGAACACATGCAGCGCCGCTTCGATCAGCGCCCACGCAAATTGCCCTTGCGCGATCAGTGTGACCACTTCGGCCGAAAACGTCGAGAACGTCGTGAGCCCGCCCATGAAGCCGGTGATGACGAAGAGCCGCCATTCGGGCGGCAAACCGGCCTTCGCGGTGAAAAAGACCACGGCGACGCCGATCAGATAGGCGCCGATGAGGTTGGACGCAAGGGTGCCGAGCGGCACCATCGGAAACACCGCATTGAGTCCGATCGAAAATCCCCAGCGCAGCAACGCGCCCAAACCGGCGCCAATGAAAATGGAAAGCAGCGTGTAAACCAAGGTCCCGTCCTGATTCAAGTCATGTTCGGCGTTTTTTTATGAACCGGGATGGTACGGCAGACGAGGCCGGACGAACAGCGTCGTTCGCGTCGAATCGCCCTTCGAACAACTCGCGCTCACGAGCCAGCCCCTCGCCCACGACATCGAAAAACGCTCTGACGCGTGCCGTGCCTTTCAGATCGGAGTGCGCGACGATCCAAAGCTCGCCCTCGAGTTCCAGCACCGGTGCGCGCAGCGCACGGACGACGCCGGGCTGGCTGTCGCCGAGATAGCACGGCAATAGCGCGAGCCCGATACCGGCACGCGCCGCGACAAACTGGTTGATGAGACTGTTGGTCCGGTAAACGAAAGCGTCGGGAGCGGCAGTGCGAGCCAGCCATTCGGCCGCTTGGATACCCGATGCAGCGTATTCCCAGCCAACCAACGCGTGGCCTTCGAGTTCGTCGACGTGCGCCAATGCGCCGCCGTGCGCCTCCAGATATTCGGACGAGGCGTAAAGCGCCCATGCTACGTTGGCCAGCCTGCGGCCCCAGAGCTCGCCTTCTTTCGGGCGCACCGGACGCAGCGCGATATCGGCCTCCCGGCGCGAGAGATTGAGCACGCGATTGTCGACGGTCAGTTCGACCACGATGCCGGGATGGGCCTCTCTGAATGCCGCCAGGTGGCGGGTCAGCCGACTGAACGCGAGTGTTTCCGACGAAGTGACGCGCAATCGGCCGGACAGCCGATGGTCCCGGCCCGTGATGTCGCGATCCATGGCCAGCACCTCGTCCTCCATGCGTTCGGCCGCGGCAGCCATGCGGGCCCCGGCTTCCGTGGCCTCGTAGGCCCCGCCCGCCGAGCGTTCGAAAAGACGCACGCCGAGCCGGCTTTCAAGCGCCTTCAGACGTCGAAAGGCCGTCGAATGATCGACGCGCAGCCGCTCGGCCGCAGCCGTCAGGCTGCCTGTTCTATATACGGCGAGGACAAGGCGAAGTTCGTTCCAGTCGTTCATGAACGCGACGCTAATCGGCTTCTTGCGCGGTTGCAAGCCCGAACCGCGTTCGTATCATGGGTTTTGCGTCGACGCATCGGTCGCGTCGGGTCAAGCTGGGGCCAAAGGGGGGCGATGCGATCGGGACCGGCCCGCGCTGCACGAGATCGTCTCGCATGCGACACTGGCAGACATTCGCGCCCTGACCGGGGCGCCGTTTGTGCCGTCCGCGCGATGCACGCGCGTACCGGCCGAGGAGCGTCCATGCCCGACACCATCGACTGGTTCTTCGACGTAGTCTCCCCGTTCGCCTACCTGCAGATCGAACAGTTCGACAAGCTGCCGGCAGGCCTCGCCATCCGTCCGCGCCCGGTGGTGCTCGGCGCGATCCTGAACCACTGGGGCCAAAAGGCCCCCGCCGAGATCGACGCGAAGCGTACGTTCACCTACCGGCATGCGCTGTTTCGCGCACTGCAACTCGGCATTGCATACCGCATGCCGCCCGCGCATCCGTTCAATCCGATCAAGGCGCTACGCTTGACGATTGCGATGGGTGGCTCGCTCGATGCCGTCCGTGCGGTGTTCCGGCACATCTGGCGCGACGGACAGGAAGTGGCCTCACCCGAGGGCTTTGCCGCACTGTGCGAAGCGGTTGGCTTTCCGGAGGGCGTCGCCGCCGTCGAGCAGCCTGCGGTGAAAGACGCCTTGCGCCATCACACCGACGCGGCGATCGCACTCGGCGTGTTCGGTGTGCCCACGTTCGTGCGTAACGGCGATCTGTTCTGGGGAGAAGACGCGACCGCGATGTTCCTGCAATGTCTGGAGAGCGACTGGCTGGCCACGCCGGAAGTGCAGCGCGTGAGCGCGTTACCGGTCGGCGTCCGGCGTAGCGGATCGTGACATCCAGGCGCGCCCGTGGGACTCCATGACATTGGGATGAGCGCTGCCGCCCCGACTGGACTGCAGCATCCGATGAAGCAGTAACCCGATCGCCGCGCCGGCGCATTCGGCCAACACGAAGGCCGGCACGCTGTGCGGCGCGATACCCGCAAAGCTGTTGCTGAACATACGCCCGAACGCCGCCGCCGGATTGGCGAAGGATGTGGAGGCAGTGAACCAGTATGCCGCGCCGATATACGCGGCCACCATCGACGAGACGCGGCCGTTTGGCGCGCGCAGGATGACGAGGAGCAGGCCAGCGGTAGCCACGACCTCGGCGATCCATTGGCCCGTGCCACCACGGACCTTGGTGGACAATTGCACGATGCTCATATCGAACATTGCGTGCGCCAGCCAGGCACCGAGCACGGCGCCGATCAACTGAGCCGCGATATAAGGCGCCAGTGCGGCGCCAGGCAGCTCGCCGCGCACCGCCATGACCGCGCTGACCACCGGGTTGAAATGTGCGCCACTGACCGGCCCAAGCGTCTCGATCAGGACATAGAGCCCACCGACCGTAGCCGCTGTATTGGCGAGCAGTGCCAGCGCGACGTTTCCGCCGGCCAGTCGCTCGGCCATGATGCCGGACCCGATGACGATGGCCAACAGCAAAGCCGTACCCAATGCTTCGGCGGCGAGCCTGCTGCGCAGATCGGACATGGCGCTCAATTCCTGGAAATGCGTTCGAGCTCGGCCTGCAAGTCGGCATGGGTGAGCGTATCGAGCGGCAAGGCCAGAAGCTGCAACATGCGGTAGCCGATTGCCTGGCGCGTCAGCTCGAAGGCCTGACGCTTGCCCGCATCGCCCCCGGGTGCGTTGGACGGATCAGCGTAACCCCAATGCACCTTCACCGGACTGCCGGGCCAATAAGGGCATTGTTCCGCCGCAGCGCTATCGCACACCGTAATGACGATGCTCATGCGCGGCGCGTCGTCTCCGGAGAACTCATTCCAGCTTTTGCTGCGATAGCTGGCCGTGTCGATGCCGGCGTCAGCGAGGACTTCCAGCGCGAATGGATTCAGGCGGCCGCTCGGCGCGCTCCCGGCGCTGTAGGCGTGCACATGCTTGCCGAGCTTTCGTGCCCAGTGGTTGAGCATGGCTTCGCTCAGCACGCTCCGTGCGGAGTTATGGGTGCAGAGGATCAGTACGTTGGTGGTCATGAGCAGACGCGCTTATCGCACGCGGTGACGCTGGTTTCCAGGCACTTCTCGCCTTGGCAGCAGTTGGCGGTGAGGAACTCGAGCAGTGCGCCCATGTGGCCGTAGGCTGCCCGGTAGATGAGGTTGCGGCCTTCACGCTCCTGGGTCACCAGGTGCGCGTTCATCAGTTCCTTGAGATGGAATGACAGCGTCGCCCCGGGCACATCGAGCTGCTCGGCGATCGCGCCGGGAGTCAGGCCTGCAGGACCGGCCACCACCAGCATCCGGAAAACTTGCAGGCGGAGGCCGTGCGCGAGCGCGGCAAGGGATCGGACGACGTCATTTTCTTCCATATTTCCAATATAGTCGAATTGTTGGTGCACCGCAATGCGAAAGATGTGCGTGCGGCGGGGTTCGCCCGGCGAACGAAAAGACCGCTATCGCGTCTAGCGCGCGCCCAGCGGCGCCGGAGATTTGGGGTTCAGGGCCGCGGCAGTCGAATCGTTGTTGGCGGAGGGCTCGGCGGTGCGCTTCATTTGCGCCGCAATGTTGGCGAACTGCCGTTCGTATGCAGCGGTATGGCCTGACTTCACGGCGGCGCTCACGTAATCGTTCGCCGTCGGGTAGGCGGCACGAACGTCGCCGAACGGACCGATACGGGCGTACCAGTCGGAAGGATTCCCGAAACCCATTTGCTCCAGACTCCGGCGCGCCTCGGAAAAGTATCGAACCATATCGGTCACCGACCCGTACTCGGCGGTTTCCTTCAATCGAGCGGCATGCTCGATGCCGAGGCGTCCATGCTTGACATGCCGGTTGAGCGTCTCGAACTCTTCGCCCCGATACAGGTTAGAGATTTCCACCGCAAGCGCTGGCAGCGACCGGTGAGCACCGCCCGGGGCATCGCTAGCCACTTCCTCCGAAAGATGGATGCGACGCAGTCCGGGGTGCGTAAAGGCTTTGGGCAAATGGTCGCCTCGGGCAACGGTGATCGTGACTCCCCCTTCGCCGACCACCTTTTTCATGCGTGCGCGAAACGTCGGCGATTGCTCGTGGAGTACCTCGAGTTTCGCAAGGAGATTCGATACGCGCGGATCGTCGGCCGGATTTCGGATATGCGCGGCGACAGCAGTCCACCCGCTCGACTTGGTCACCGCGGCCGGTCGTGCGCTGCTCGCAGCCCGCCCGGGCAGCCCTTGCAGGTAGCCATCGGCGAGCGCTCGCCGACCACGAGAAGCGGACGACCCGGCGGCATTCGATGACGATGCTTGGCTCCCGCCCGTAGCGGATGCGATCGGGTGCGCCCCGTTCGTGCGAGTGATGTCGAAGCCCATTTCCGCGCTCGTGATGCCGTTACCGATAAAGGGAACGTCATGCTGACCCCGGCTGGTTCGAAGTGCCGCATTGTCCGGCGAAATGCGGGGGCGCTGCGCGAAGGCATCGCTAGACGTCCGCTACGCTCGCCGCCGTGCAGCGAAATGATTCCCGCCCAGGTGCGATGGGACCGGGTCTTATCGCTGATCGTATCGGCTCGGCGACGGCCCGCGCCTCATGCGGTGATTCCTTTTCACGATCGTCCCTTATGGCGCCGGCCGCCGGAGATATGGTGAGCCAAGGCGCCGGCAAATCCGTGTCGCATTATCGACATCGCCATCGTTCGCTATATGCCACCATCAGGGCGAGCGTGCAACAGGGTCGTGGGATCCGTGGTAACGTACGCTCCGTTCGTCAAGAACACGTTCTCGGGGCGGGGTGCAATTCCCCACCGGCGGTAATCGTCTTTCACGGACGTAGCCCGCGAGCGCTCTGTTTCGACATTGCTGCGATAACAGAGGTCAGCAGACCCGGTTGGATTCCGGGGCCGACGGTATAGTCCGGATGAAAGAGAACAGGACAGCCAGCATTCCCGCGCATGCGGGAGACGGCTGTTCTTCGCCCTGTTTACTCAAAACAGGCTGAAATCCATGAACAAATCTCTCTCGATCGAAACACAAGCACCATTCGTTTACGGCGGCAATGGCACCCGGATCGCCTTTATCCAGGCATGCTGGCACCGCGATATCGTCGACCAGTGCAAGCACTCTTTTCTGAACGTCATCAAAGAGCTCGGTTACGGCGTTGAGGACATCGACCTCTACGAAGTCCCAGGCGCGTTCGAAATCCCCCTGCATGCCAAACGGCTCGCCCAGAGCGGTCGTTACGCAGGCATCGTCGCGGCAGGACTAGTCGTCGATGGCGGCATCTATCGCCATGAATTCGTCGCTCAGGCGGTTATTTCAGGCTTGATGCAGGTTCAGCTCGAAACAGGTACCCCCGTGTTTTCCGCTGTTCTGACGCCGCACCACTTCCATCACGGCGAAGAACACATCAAGTTCTTCACCGATCATTTTGTCGTGAAGGGCGCGGAAGTCGCACGGGCATGCGCAGATACGGTACACAAGGTTTCTCTGCTACAACCTGCCTGAACTCGGACACCGCCTGCGGTGCAAGGTCGCGGGCAACATTGCTCGCGACTACGCACACGGGCTCAGGACATGAACATGCCACCATCCACGTTGATGGCCTGTCCCGTGATGTAGGCCGCGTCATCCGACGCAAGGAATGCGACAAGACCCGCGACATCCTTGTCGCTGCCGGCGCGCTTCATGGGAATGCTTTCGACCCATTCGGCCATGAGTTGCCCGGGCTTGTAGTCGCCCAGCAGCTTGCCCCACGCTTCGTCGTTGTATGACCACATATCGGTCGCGATAATCCCCGGGCAAAACGCATTCACCGTGATGCCAGTCGGTGCCAGCTCTTTCGCCAGACTCTGCGTGATTCCCAGAACGCCGAACTTGCTCGCTGCATAATGTGGCGTGTAGACAAAACCTTGTCGCGCCTGTCCCGATGCGGTGTTGATGAGGCGACCCGCTTTTCCCGCGCGCAGCATCCGCTTCGCCGCTTCCTGGCAGCAAAGGAAAACGCCTTTGGTATTGACCGCGAGTACCTTGTCCCATTCGTTTTCTGTCAGATCCTCGAGCTTCGCGATGGTAATGACGCCCGCGTTCTGGACAGAAACATCAACCTCGCCCAACTTGGCTGCAACTTCTTCGTAGAGCGCGACGACCTGGTCCTTGCTGGTAACGTCCGCTTCGATGGAAATGGCCTCGAAGCCCGACTCACGCAGTTGGGCTGCCGCGTCATGCACGCCCTTCTCGTTTGCCGAGATGCATACTTTTGCGCCCTCCTCGGCGAAACGCCTCGCAATACCCAATCCGATGCCGCGGCTGCCGCCCGTTACCACCACAACCTTGTTCTCGAAACGCTGCTGGAATGCCATTTCTCGATCTCCATTAATCGACGGAGCTCAAAGCCGCCCGATCCATTGCAACCACTGAGCGTGATTTCTCGAGGCAGCTTCGACGCCCGCCCCCGGCTCTACACGTCTTGCCACCACCCGGGTCTTGCGATATTCGTCGAGGGAACTGATCGCCCCAAGCTTCAACGCCGCAAGCACTGCCGCGCCTGCGGCCGATATTTCGCTCAGTGCGAGCGTACTGACGGGCCGATTCAACGTGTCGGCGAGATATTGAAGAAGGAACGGTCTCTGCACCAACCCACCGTCGACGAAAAGTTCGCGCAGCGGGACATGGGCCTCGCCCTCCATGACGGAGATCACGTCCTTGATTTGGTAGACGATCGACTCATAAGCCGCCCGCACCACGTTTTGCCATGATGTCGAAAAGTTCAGGCCTAGGATCTGTGCGCCGCCCGGATATTTCCAATGCGGGCATCCGATTCCTGAAAACGCGGGAATGAAAAAGACGCCGCCGTTGTCGTACTCCGTGAACGCGCGCTCCGCCTCTATGAAGTCGTCGAAGAGTCGCAGTTTCTCTTTCAGGAACGAAGGCGTCGAACCCGCACTTATCACGATGCCTTCGAGTGCGTAATCGATACGTTGGTCAGTGGCAAGGCAAACGGTCGACACCAGGCCGTGAGTGGCAGGCAAAGGCTTGTTGCCCACGTTCATCATGATCGACGAGCCAGTGCCCATCGTGGCCTTGGCCATACCGGGGCTCAGGCATCCCTCGCCGACGGCCGCTGCATGAGAGTCACCGATCATCGATACGATCGGCACAGGCCGATCGAAGATGCCATCGAAATCGCTTGCACCGAAATCGAATGACGACGGATGCGGTTCGGGCAGTTGCAGCCCCTGCAAACCGAAATCAGCGAGCAGTTCACGATCCCATTCCAGATTGCGAAGGTCGAACAGCATCGTCCGGGACGCGTTCGTATAGTCGGTGCGGTACGCCGTACCCCCGGTCAAACGATGCAGCAACCAGCTATCCACCGTACCGAAGTGCGCTGTGCCCGCCTTGATATGCGATCGCACCTGCTCATCGTTTTCGTTCAACCAGACGAGCTTCGTACCCGAGAAGTACGGGTCGATCAACAGCCCCGTCTTCTCGGCAATGGCGGGTCCCCTACCTTCCCTCTTGAACCGGTCGCATATGGCAAGCGAACGTTGACATTGCCACGATACCGCCGGCACGATGGGCCGACCTTCCGCGTCCCAAAGCACGACCGTCTCGCGCTGGTTCGATATCCCGACACCAGCGATGTCCTTGCTCTCGCCTTCGAACGCGCCGAGGCAACTGGATACAGCTTGCAGCACCGACTCGTAGATGAGATCCGGATCCTGCTCGACGAATCCCGTACGCGGATGGGTACAAGGCACAGCTACGAAGCCACGGGCGTGCACCTGCCCTTCGGAGTCGAAAACGAGCGCCTTCGTACCGCTCGTGCCTTGATCGATCGCCAGAATGTATTGCATGTCCGCTTTCATGAAGGCAGTTCGAGTCCAGACGCTCACGCGGTGAGCGAAACCATGCGGGTTTGCAAACGCTGTTGCAACTGGTCGATGACTACCGCGAAGATGATGACGAGGCCCTTGATGACCATCTGCCAGAAATCGCTGATGCCGCACATCACCATGCCATCGCCGAGAATACTGATCACACAGGCACCGACGACCGAACCGAAGACCGTGCCGCGGCCACCCATCAATGCGGTACCGCCCAACACGACCGCGGCAATCGCATTCAATTCGAACGTCTGGCCCGTCAATGGGTGCGCGGTCTGCAATTGAGCTGTGATCACGAGCCCGACGATCGCCGCGCAAAAACCCGAGAACATGTAGACGAACAGCTTCACCCGATTGGTACGAATTCCGGAAAAGCGAGCGGCCTGCTCATTGCCTCCGATCGCATAGATGCGGCGACCGAGCGGCGTGCGCTTTGCAATGAAAATCGTGACGGCGGCGAGAATCACCATGATCCACACGGGCATCGAAAGCCCGAGAATCGTGCCGTTTCCGAGGAACTCGAAGCCCGTGTTGCCCAGAGCCGGGTTGCCCCCGAGATCGGCAAAGGTGCCGCCATTGTTGACGAGCAGCGCTGCGCCGCGCACGACGTACAACATGCCGAGCGTTGCAATGAACGGCGCCACGTTGAGCGCCGTGATCAGGTAGCCGTTCACCGCGCCGATGACCGCACCCAACGCGCAAGCGATCAGCGTCACTCCCCACGGGTTGAAAAACACCACGTAGTGGCCAAGCTTGACGCCTTCGAGCAAAAGATACCCCGCCGCCATACCGCTGATGCCGACTATGGAGCCGACCGAGAGGTCGATGCCCCCGGTCAGAATAACGAGCGTCATTCCGATCGAGAGAATGGCGACGATGGTGACGTGTTTCGCCATGATCAACATGTTGCCTGCCGAGAGGAAGTTTTCCGCCGCAAGCGAGAACACGATGATGATCGCAAAGAGTGCAATGAAGATCCGCAGCTTGAGCACGCTCACCGCGATGCGGGCAGCCATGTAAGCAGACTGACGGTTGTGTTTGCCGTGAACCGGCTGGATCGAAGGATTGCTGCTGTTCGGAGTGCTCATGGTTTGTGCCTCAAAATGCTTCACACTACGGCTGTTGCGGGCGTGGACGCGCGCACGATGCGTTCGCTGTCGAACCGCGAACGCTCCATGATTGCCGTCAATTTTCCGCTGGCCATCACGAAGACCCGATTGGAAACAGCCATTGCTTCATCCAGCTCCGAGGTCGCGTACACGACTGCGATACCCGAGTTCGCGAGGAGGCTAATCGTCTTGTAGACGTCCTCTTTGGCACCGACGTCGATCCCTCGCGTCGGCTCGTCCATCAGCAGTACCTTCGGCGATGTCAGCAGCGCCTTGCCGATCACGACCTTCTGCATATTCCCGCCCGACAACGACGTAATGGGCGCATCGACGGAAGCGGCCTTGATCGCGAGGCGCTTGACGATATCGGTCGATGCCTCGAGCTGTTTGTCACGTCGCAGTGCGCCGAACGAGAAACGCCGGGTGAACTTCGACAGACTCGAGAGCGTCATGTTTTCGAGGATCGACATCAACTGCACCATCCCCTGCTTCTGCCTGTCCTCCGGTACCAGCGCGATGCCAGCCTCGATCCGTTTGTGGATCGGGAGATCTTCGATCGCCTTGCCGGCCAACTCGATTTCGCCGAGCGCCAGCGGCTGCGCGCCCAGCAACGACTCGAGCAGTTCCGTACGACCCGCCCCCATCAGACCGTAGATACCGATGACCTCACCGGCCCTGACGGAAAATGAAACATGGTCAACCGCGTAGATACCATTGGGCCGCTTGAGAGCAAGGTCCTTGACCTTGAGAACCTCCGGACCGATTGCATGCTGCTCGAACGCGAATCGCTTTTTCGACGATCCCACCATCGCTTCGATGATCCAGGGAATGTCGATATTCGCAATATCGTCTTCCGCCACGAGGCGTCCATTACGCAGCACCGTAATGCAGTCGCCGATCGCCATGACCTCTTCTAGACGGTGGGAGATGTAAATGACCGTGACGCCCTCTTCCTTCAGTTGCGCAATGATCTTGAAGAGAACCTCGACTTCGGTCTTCGAGAGAGCGGAAGTCGGCTCGTCCATGATCAGCACCTTGATGTGCTTGGAGAGCGCCTTGGCGATTTCCACCAGTTGCTGTTGTCCGACGTAGAGATCGCCTAGCCGCGTGCGCGGGTCGATCGGAATCTGCAGACGATCGAGCAGAATCCTTGCCTGATGGTCCTCGTCCTTGCGGCGGATCACCCCGGAACTGGTCAGTTCGTTTCCGGCGAAGATATTTTCGGCAACCGTCATCTCGGGGAACAGGTTCAATTCCTGAAAGATGATGCCGATGCCATGCCTCTCCGCGCTGCGCACGTCCGAGATCTGCGCGATCTTCTCGTCTACCAGGATTTCTCCGGACGTCGGGACTTCCGCGCCGGCGAGCAATTTCATCAACGTCGATTTACCCGCGCCGTTTTCGCCGATCAGCACGTTGACCTTGCCGCGTCGCACCTTGTAGTCGACGTCCAATAGTGCCGCGGTCCCGGGGTAGACCTTGGACAACCCGCGCGTCTCGATGACGTTGACCGGATTCATGGTTCGGGATTCGCTCATTTCCAGGCCACCGGAATCGCGCGGATTTCACCGGCGGGCTCGCTCCAGCTGCTGTAGACCGCTGCCACATCAACCGTGTCGCCCACCTTGAGCTTCAGCGATTTTTGCGCTCGCGCGACGACGAGTTTGTTCAGCTCCTGTCCAAATACCGCGAAGCGCGTCTGGTCGTCGAAGTCGCTGTACTTGATACCGGGAAAGCCGTCGCGAACGCCCGTGCCAATGACGACCGGGCCTGTCTCGAGTGCGATATGCACTGGATCGCCGCCGGACGAAGGCGTGACATCCACGTACGCCTTTCCAACGCGCGATGAAGTGTCGACCTTGGTGACCTTGCCGCGCACACGAATCCAGAAGTCGCATGGAAAAGCCGTGCTTTGACGGAAACCGTACTCCTTGCAGGCGCTATCGAAATTCTGGCCGGCCGCGCCGATCACCTGAGCAGCCGGCTTGGCCGCTTTGTCCGCATACGGGATCAGTTGTTCGCTCAGGATTTTTTCGGGATCCGGGCCCTGATGCTGTCCCTGAGAGCGAATCTCGGCGAGTTCGGTATCCGTCACGACGTGACACCCGGCAACCGAAACGGCGCCGAGCACTACCAGCGCCAGCCCGGCTGCAGATGGGGAAGAAACCATGACTACCTCTCTTGACGACATTTGCGCAGGTGCCGCCCTCGCCGCACCCGCTCCAACGCCCCATGCGCCTACTTGTTGTAATAGAAGTCTTTGACGTGCGAAGCGTTGTCCTTGGTGATCAGAATGCCACGCGTGAGCTGACGTTCCGGTTCGCCTGTCTTGCCAGTCGCGATGTACTTGTCGAGCAGGTCGACGCCGTGTTTCGCAATGCCTTGCGCCTGCAACATGACACTGGCCTTGAGCTTGCTCTGCAGAATCGAATCGCGCTCATCGTTGCTGCCGTCGATACCCATCACGACAACGCTCTTCTTTCCGGCCGATTCGAGCGATGCGATCGCACCGAGTGCAACGGGACCGTTACCGCAAATGACGCCCTTGATGTTCGGGTGTTCCTGCAGGATCGAATCCATCGCCTGCTTGCCCGGCAGCAGCGCACCCTTGGCATCCTGGCGGGCCACCATCTTCAGATCGGGATACTGGTCGAGCACCTGGTGGAATGCCTGCGACCGAGTCACGCAATTCTTGTCGGCCAAGTTGCAGGTGAGTTCGACGTACTCGCCCTTCTCGCCGATCGCCTCGACGAACTTTTGCGCGACTTCAGTACCAGCCTGTAGATTGTTGTGGCTCAGTTGCGCAATTGCGATGCCGTCCTTCGGAATCTCGCGGTTGATCAGCACGACAGGCACCTTCTTTTCCTGGGCAGTGCGAACGGTCGCAACGCTGCTGTTGGAATCCGCATTGTCGAGAACGATACCCTTCACGCCCTTGCCGATCACCAGATTGATCAGTTCGTTTTGCTTGTTCACATCCTCGCCGTGCGACAACACGATCGTATCGTAACCAAGCTTCTTGGCCTCGGCATCGGCGCCCTTCGCTTCCGCGGCGTAATAGGGGTTGTCGAGGGCGTTGACGAGAATTGCGATGGTCCCTTTCGAAGCGGCGAGCGCATCGATGGAATGGACCGCTGCGAGCGAGGCAGCAACGGCAGCCGCGAGTGCGAATTTCCTCAGCATTTTTGTCTCCAGGTTAGTGTCTTTATCAACGTTGCAGCCTCGTCCGGCTGCGCTCAAAGTGCCATCAACAGATCGTGTATCCCCCATCGATCATGATGTCGGCGCCCGTGATCATGTCCGCACCGTTCGAAAGCAGAAACAGGATTGCGGCGGCAATTTCATCCGTGTAAGCGAACCGTCCGACAGGGATCTGCTTTTTCATCGCTTCGCCTTTTTCGCCGTCCCACGCAGCCGCACCCATCGGGGTGAGCACGACGGTGGGCGAAACGGTGTTGACCGTGACCCCACGCAGGGCCCATTCTTTGGCAAGCACCTTGGTCATGCCGATCAGCCCGGCCTTCGCCGACGTGTAGGCACAATGCTTGTCGATCGCCACGGTCGCGGCTTGAGAGGCGATGTTGACGATCTTGCCGCCGTGGCCGCTCGCCAGAACGTGTCGAGCGAAATGCTTCGAGCAGAGAAACGGGCCCGTGAGATTTACACCGATCTGCTTTTGCCACTCATCGAGGCTGATGTCTTCCGCAGGCGTAAGCGTGATGCAGCCGGCGGCATTGACGAGAAGATGCAAATCGCCGAAGCGATCGAGCGCCGCCTTCATCGCCTTCGCGACATCGGCCTCGTTCGCAACGTCACAGGCAAATGCGGCGGCGTTTGCCGCCCCGAGCGCCTCGATTGCATCCTTCACTCGTGGCTCTTCGAAGCTGGGATAGAAAATGGCGACGCGCGCGCCCTTGGCGATTAGTGCCGCATTCGTTGCCATCGCGATACCGCCCAGACCGCCCGTTACGACGGCAATCTTGCCGTCGAGCCGGAAGTCGAAGTCGACGCCATGACGCAGCGACATGTCGTACTGAATGGCCATGCCAGTGTCTCCTTGAAATCTAGCTGTACGTTCAGTGCGCGCACTGCGCGCAGATCGCTTCGGCAATGCCTGCCGCGTCAATGCGGTAGTGGCGCCGGATTCCTTTGCGCGTGCCGTACTTGGCGAACTCGCCTTCGGTGATTCCGAGCATCGTGAGCGGCTTCGCAAGCTGGCGTCGCGCCATCAAGACCGCGGTGATCGCGCCGATCCCGCCGTGAAGCGAGTGTTCTTCCACTGTGACGACGCAGTCATGAGCCGCAATGATCTTCGCGAGGGCGTCTTGATCGAGCGGCCGGATCGATGACAGATTCACGAGCGTCGGGGCGATGTTGTGCTGCGCCTTCACCCGTTCGCAAGCATCGAGCGCTTCGCCGACCACGGAGCCCAACGCGATCACAACGACGCGGCTGCCCCGCATCACCACGTCGGGACGGCCTGGCTGGAACCGGTAGTCCGCCTCGTGCACGATGGGAAACTTCGCATTGTCGAGCCGGATGTAGACGGGCCCTTCGACGGCGGCTGCGTATTCGACCATCTGAATCACTTCGACCTCGTCGCAAGGCGCGAGAATCTGGACGTTTCCGAATCCGCTCATGATCGAGATGTCGTCGATCGCGTGGTGGGTCGACGCTAGCGGACCATAAGCCACTCCGGCATTCAGTCCGAGCATTTTGACGTTCGTCGCGCTGTAGCAGACATCGTTTTTGACCTGCTCGTTCGCGCGGGCGACGAGGAACGGCGCGGCATTGGCGGTGAAGACGACATGGCCGCCCAGGGCCAGCCCTGCAGCCATTCCGACCATGTTCTGTTCGGCGATTCCCACGTTGATGACCCGTTCGGGATAGGTCTCGAGGAAAGGGGCGATCTTGGACGTGGAGGTCGAATCCGCGACCATCACGAGAATGTCCCGGCCTGCGGCCGTCAACCGTCCGAGTGCGCTGATCACACCGTCTCGCAAATCGGCGTACTCACGCATGGTCCAGTTCCTCCAGTGCCTGTCGAAGTTGCTTTTCGTCCGGAAACTTGTGGTGCCACGCGGGTACGTTCTCCATGAACGACACGCCGCGCCCCTTGATGGTGTGAGCGATGACGACTTTGGGCTTTCCGTTCTCGAAATCCAGGCTTTCTATTAGTTTCCAAATCGAATCCGCCTGGTTTCCGTTGACGTCATGGACCTCGAAGCCGAAAGCCCGGAATTTCTCGTCGAGCGGATCCATGTCCATGATGTTGTGGGTGAAGTCCGCCAGTTGCAGGCGGTTGCGATCCACGATCACGACCAGGTTCGCCAGTTCGAAATGTGCCGCCGCCATCGCGGCTTCCCAGTTCGAACCCTCTTCGAGCTCACCGTCGCCCGTCAGCACGAAAACCCGGCCGGGCGAGCCCTCCACATGGCTTGCATGACGCTGCTTCGCCATCGCCAGCCCCGCCGCGATGGGCAAGCCGTGCCCTAAAGCGCCCGTATTGACGGTCACCAGTGACGGCAGCTTTTCGCGCACCGGATGACCCGGCAGGCGCGAATCGTCTTTCAGGTAGGTCAGCAGTTCGTCGTCGGTGAGCCAACCGAGTTCGGCAAAGCAGGCATAGAGCCCTCCTACGCCGTGTCCCTTGCTGAGGATGAATTCATCGTGCCATTTCACCGTCCGGTCAGCTTGCACCTCATAGCGGAGCACGTGGAAGTAAAGCGCTGCGAGCACGTCGGCCTCCGACATGTCACCGCCCGTATGGCCGCTCCTGGCAGCGGAGTTCATCACGCAGATCTTTTTACGGATTTCTTGCGCCCGCCGATGCAGCGCGTCTCCAGACTGCTTGTAAGGGTTTTGCATTCCGACTCCCGCACTTCCCGTTTGCTTGATTTAAGTTTCTTTTACTTTCTTTCGAAAGTCAAAGAGAAATCAAAGGAAAGAGGGTAAACCCCGGATCGGACCATATCGTGGTCGTTTAGGGCACAATATTGGCGGATGTGGCGAAGCCGCTCGGTCGCTTCGCGGGAAGAGAACAATGGACCAACGGACGAGAACAGAAAAGATTTTCGAGAGGGTGCAGGCCGCCAAGCTGATCAAGCTTTCCGAGCTCTCGAGCGAGTTTGGCGTTTCGATGCCAACCATTCGAAAGGACATCGACGAGCTTCAGAAACATGGCCGCGTCGAACGCGTCCACGGCAACGTCCGCCTCGTGACGCCGCAGGCCGGTCAGGCGCGACCTGTCGCCGATCGAACCAACATTCTTCCGACGAGCCCCGAGAAGGCACTGATCGGCCGGATGGCTGCGACGCTCATCGGAAACGGCGACTCCATCATTCTCGATTGCGGGGCGACGACGACCGAACTCGCGAAGAACCTGCTCGATCGACAGCACCTGCGGATTGTGACGAATGCGCTGAACATCGCCATTATCCTGGGCGCGGAGCCGACCAACCGGATCATGCTGACAGGCGGCGAATTCAAGCCGGAGACGATTGCGGTTTCAGGGGAGAAGGCGTCGACGTTTTTCCAGGGGATGTTCGTCGACAAACTGTTCCTGGCGGCCGGCGGTGTCTCGAAAGAATCGGGTATCTCGTACCCCGACTTCATCGATTTGCACGTCAAACGGGCGATGATCGATGCCGCGAAAACGGTCTACCTGCTCGCCGATTCGAAAAAGTTCGGAAAGCGTGAGTTCGCGGCATTCGGCGCGATGGACCGGATCGACTACCTCGTCACCGACGAGGGGTTGGGTGCGGATTTCGCCCAGTGGCTCGCCGACAACGGCACGCAGATCATCTACGCCCACGACGAGTCCGATCGGTCCGCGGGCTGATGCGTGCATGACGATTTAGGCGGCGCAGGGCCCGGCGACCTTGCGGTCGATTTCGGCAAGTCCAGCGTGGCGAAACGCTGACGACCGCTTGCGCGAATGCAATCCAAAATGGCATTTGCGCAATAGACGTTGCGCGCTCGCAACCCGCATGCTGGTCCGGTCGTTCACTTACCGCCATCGCTCAAGAGGCCCTATGAAGCTCTATTACTCCGCCGGCGCCTGCTCGTTGTCGCCGCATATCGTCGCCGTCGAAGCCGGCATCGCGCTCGAACTGGAACGCGTGAGCATCACAAAAACGCCGCACACCACCGGTTCCGGGACCGACTTCTCCGCTGTCAATCCAAACGGCTATGTCCCGGTGCTCGAACTCGACGACGGCACGGTCCTGACCGAAGGCCCCGCGATCGTGCAATACCTGGCCGACATGAAGCCGGAAAGCGGCTTGGCGCCGCCGGCGGGAACGATGGCGCGCGTCCACCTGCAAGCGTGGCTGAACTTCATCGCCACCGAATTGCACAAGATGTACAGCCCGTGGCTCTTCCACGACGAATACGGCGCGCAAGCCCAAGCAGTCGCGCGCGGCAAGATTGCCGAGCGGCTGCGATACGTCGAAACGCATTTGACTGCGGGCGGACCCTTTCTCGCGGGCGAAGCCTTCACGGTGGCCGACGCTTATCTGTTCACCATCGTCAGCTGGTCGCGGTTCGTCGATGTCGACCTATCCGGCTTCCCGAGTCTGCGCGCCTATCTCGAACGGGTTGGCCGGCGGCCGGCCGTACGCGAAGCGATGAAGGCCGAAGGATTGAAGGTGCCGGCATGACTGCGTCGTCGATAACGCCGGCCTACACGCTCGTGAGCCATGCGCTGTGTCCCTATGTGCAGCGCGCCGCGATCGCACTCGCTGAAAAAGGCGTGGCTTTCGAGCGGCGCTACATCGATCTCGCGGACAAACCCGCATGGTTTCGTGCGATATCGCCGCTCGGCAAAGTTCCGTTGTTGCTCGTCGGCGGGGACGGCCCCGAGCCGCCTGCCGCCGTCTTCGAGAGCGCGGTCATTTGCGAATTCCTCGAAGATGTCGGCGCGGGCCCCTCGCTGCACCCGTCGGATCCGCTCGAGCGGGCGCGGCATCGCAGTTGGATCGAATTCGCTTCGGCCATCCTCGCGGATATCTGGCATTTCGAGACCGCGACCGACGCGACCACCTACGAGACGAAGCGAGAGGCCCTGGAACGGAAGTTCGTTCGCGTCGAAGCGGAACTCGGCGACGGTCCGTTGTTTTGCGGTTCGCGAATGTGCCTCGTCGACGCGGCGTTCGCGCCGATCTTCAGATACTTCGATGTGTTCGATGCGCTCGTGCCCACCGACGTCTTTGCGCACACGCCGAAGGTCGACGCTTGGCGTCGCGCGTTGTTCGAAAGACCCAGCGTGACGGATGCCGTCTTGCCCGGCTATGAGGAGCGCCTGCGGGCGTTTCTGACTCGGCATGATGCTTATTTGCTCAAACGCTCGGGAGCGTCGATGCAATGAACGGGATAACCGCAATGAGCCAAGGGGCCGCATGGGGCTGGCTGATCGTATCGGGGCTTTGCGATGTCGCTTGGGCGGTATCGATGAAATACGCCGACGGCTACACACGGCTGGGTTGGAGCGTAGTGTCCTTGCTGTTGCTCGCCGCGTTCGTCTTCCTGTTGGGCCGCGTACTGCAAGTGCTGCCCGTGGGCACGGCGTACGCGGTGTGGACCGGAATTGGCGCGGCGGGAACGGTGCTGCTCGGCATTGCGCTCTTCGGAGAGCCCGCGGGGCTGATCCGACTCGGCGGCGTCGCGCTCGTGGTCGCGGGCATCGTCACATTGAAGATGGCGCCTGCCTAACGTGCAGGATTCACAGATTGTATGCACACGTTCGAAGCGTCCCGCCCGAGGCTCAGGTCGATGAATGTCCATCCCGACTCGCAGTGCGCGGGTAAGCGGCCAAGCATAGCGCCAGCACTTCGGCGCGAAACCAGCGATGCGCCGGATCGTGATCGAGTCGCGGATGCCAAATCGCCGAGACGTTGAATGCCGGCACGGCCAGCGGCAGCTCGAAGCTCTGCACGCCGTTGGCCGTTGCATACTCAGGCACAAAGGCATTGCCCAAGCACGAATGCGGGACGACGGCCAGCAAATCCGATTGACGAACAAGATGGATAGCGCTCGTGTATGACGGCACGACGATCGGCACGTTCCGCCGCAGATCGCGCGACGCGAGGACCGCGTCCACCGGACTATCGGCTTCGCCAGTGCGAGATATATCGACGTGCGGGTACGCGGTCCATCGCTCGATGCTGACATCGCCATCGCTCAACAGCGAATGGCCGACGCGGCACACGCCGACGTAGCGGTCGCGCAAGAGCACGCGCGCGCGGACCTCCGGCGCGGCGGTTTTGACGATGCCGATCTCCAGATCGACGCCCCCTTCCCTTAGCGGTTGCGCATTCCAATCGGGCTTCGGCGTGAAGCGAAGCTGAACACCTGGCGCCGCTCGATGCACCCGATCGATCAACGCTGCTCCCAGCAGATCGATGAAGCCTTCCCCCGCTCGCACAGTGAAACGCTGCTCGAGCGCCGCGATCTCCAGCCGAGTGTCGGCGCGGCTTAGCGCAGCCTGAGCTTGGCGCAGCAGCGCGGGAAGGCGCTGACTCAACTGCTCGGCGTAAGGCGTGAGAACCAGCGCGCGGCCGGCTTGCAATAGCAACCGGTCGCCGGTAGCTACGCGCAGACGCGCCAGCGTGCGGCTCATTGCCGAAACGCTCACATTCAGGCGTAGCGCGGCTCGCGTAACGCTGCGTTCGCTCAGCAATGCATCGAGCGCGGTCAAGAGATTGAGGTCGACGCGTGACATGCCCGCAGCATAGTCGAAAACGACTGAGGTATGGCGCTACGTGCAACCGTCGATTGCATCCCAGGCGTCTGGCGCAAGCCGACCGCTATCCGGAGAATCGATGACGTCACTCGCACAAAGGATCGCGCCATGCCAGACATTTCCACTTCCGCTCCTGTCCGCACCATTGCGCTGATCGGCGCCTCGCGCGGCCTTGGCCACGCCATGGCGGTCGAGTTCGTGAAGAAGGGATGGCATGTGGTGGGCACTGTCCGCGCCGGCCGCCGAACGCTGCTGCACGACTTGGCCGATGCATGTCCCGGTCAGGTTGAAATCGAGATGCTCGACATCACGCGGCCCGAGCAAATCGCCGCCTTGCGCGAACGCCTGGCCGGACGTACGTTCGAGATGCTATTCGTCAATGCGGGCACTACCAATCCGGATCCCACTCAAACGATTGGCGAAGTATCGACCGAGGATTTCGTGAACCTGATGATCACCAACGCGCTCAGCCCGATGCGCGTGGTCGAACGCCTTTCCGATCTCGTTGCACCGGACGGCCTGATTGGAATCATGTCGTCGGGACAAGGCAGCATCGCCGACAACGAAACAGGCCAGCGGGAAGTCTATCGGGGCAGCAAGGCGGCGCTGAATCAGTTCATGCGCAGCTTTGCCGCGCGCCAGGCGGGTACGCCACGGCCCATGGTGCTGATGGCGCCGGGCTGGGTACGGACCGACCTCGGAGGGCCCGAGGGACGGTTGTCCATCGACGAGAGCGTGCCCGGAGTCGTGAACGTGCTGCTAAGCAAGTTGGGGCGTCCCGGGTTGGAGTATCTCGATTACCAAGGTCGGACCGTTCCGTGGTGAGAAGATTCGCGTGCTCCCGCGGCAGGCACCTCCCCCGGACGCGAATCGTCCTCGATCGTGGCAATCCATGCGCGCAGCGTTTCGCCGATCCGCGCCGCGTGGTCTTCCTGCAGATAATGAAAACCCGCGCCCAACTCGACGACGCCGATATTCCGCTGGCCCGCCGCAAACTGTCTCGCGAAGGCAGGCGACACGATTGCGCCCGGATCGCCGACGAACAAGAGCTTCGGATACGTGGAAGCCTCGAGCGCCGCGTGTGCTTCGGTCAGGCATCGATGGACATCTTGCGGTTGCCCTTCGATCGGTAATTCGTTTGCCAGACGCCAGATCGGCTTGCGCGATTCTTCCGTCGGAAAAGGCTGCTTGTAGGTTGCGAGTTCCTCGCTGGATAGCGTGCGCCGGACCGAGCCCGGAAGAACCCGTTCGAGGAACAAATTGTCGCGCTGGATCATTTCCTCGCCGATGCCCGGTGTGCGGAACTTCTGAAAGGTCGCACGCGCCTGGGGATTTTGATGAAATTCGTCCCAGCGGTCGAAAGGCCGAATGAATTCCATGAACGCCAAGCCCTTCACGCGCTGAGGAAAACGCGTGGCGAAATGAAATGCCAGCGCCGTGCCCCAGTCCTGCGCCACGAGATAGAACGTACCCAGACCCAGCGCTTCGATGAAACCGTCCAGGTAGCGCACGTGATCGGCAAAGCGGTAATCGATGTCCGGCTTGCCCGAGTGCCCATAACCGATCAGGTCCGGCGCGATGGCGCGGTGTGTGTCGGCGACTGCAGGCATGATGTTACGCCAGATGTACGACGAAGTCGGATTCCCATGCAGGAACAGCACGACGGGGGCGTCTTCCGGGCCCTGCTGCCGGTAGCTCATCGTCGAATCGAGGACGGGCACACGCAGGGTTGAAGCGACGGTGGGTAGCGGCATGACGAGGCTCCTTCTAGAAGTTCGGCTAGCGACACCTCGTCATCCTAATTACGCGCGTCTCGATTGATAATATTGCGTCAACGGAAAAGACTATTTACCAGGGGTGCGCAATCATGGACCGCATGACCGCCTTGACTGTGTTTCGGACCGTCGTCTCCGTCGGCAGCTTTAGCCGGGCGGCGAAACAATTGGGCCTGTCTCCCGCTGCGGTCAGCAAGAACATCGGCGAATTGGAGACGCATTTGCGCGCTAGATTGCTGAACCGGACGACCCGGCGGCTCAGTTTGACCGAAGCCGGCGCGCAGTATTACGAGCGGATCGCGCGCATTTTGGACGATCTCGACGAAGCGGACGGCTCGGTGGGCGAATTGCAGCAACGAGCTGCCGGACAGCTTCGCGTCAGCGCGCCCATCACGCTGACGCTGCTGACGATCTCGCCATCGCTCCCGCGATTTTTGGCGCGTCACCCCGGCCTTTCGCTCGATCTTCACTTGGACGACCGGCGCATCGATCTGATCCGCGACGGCTACGATTGTGCGCTGCGCGGCAGCGACAGACTGGAGGATTCCCGGCTCGTGGCGCGCAAGCTGATGGTTCTCAAGCATGTGCTGTGTGCTGCGCCGTCTTATTTCGAGCGCTGCGGCATGCCCAAGGATCCACTTGATCTCGCCAACCATAGCTGTGTGCAGTTCACGTTGTCGGATCACTCCGCCGCCTGGGCGTTTCGCAAGGATGGACGGACGGTGACGGTGCCTGTGACGAGCCGCTATAAGGTTTCCTCGAGCCTTGCTGTGCGCGACGCGCTGCTTGCGGGGTTCGGCTTGAGCCTCATTCCGGAACTCTACGTGCGCAATCAGTTGGCCGAGGGCTTGCTGCTGCCGGCGCTCACCGAGTGGGAAAGCGACGAAACCACGATTTATGCCGTCTATCCGTCGCGGCACTTCCTGCCGGCGAAGATGAAGGTGTTTCTCGATTTTCTGGCGACGGAGCTGGGCGAGAGTGGCGCTGCCTCACCTGAGGGTGGGATGTTTTAATGGGAAACCATACCTGGGAAGACCTTGGGTCGCTATCGGACCGAGGAGCCGAGCCGAAAACGTCGCGGGAGATAGGCTTGCGGCGCGAGATGGCTACGTGCGCCGCGATGCTTGCCAGGATGGCGAGCGCTCCAATGGTTTCCAGCAGGGCGTACAACATGCTCAACGATGCAGCAGCATCGGCGCATAGGTCTTCACGAAGAACGCCAGCGTGATGCAGGACGTTGCCAGCAGCGTGCCGGCACGAATGATTGCCGGCGAGGCGCGCCGGCCAAGGTGCGCGCCACCGTATCCCCCAGGATTGCGCCGGCCAGCATGGCCAGCGTCTCGGGCCAGCGCACCGCCTGCGCGCCGATGAACGCCAGCACTGCAACAAGATTCGCCGCGCTGACCAGCAGCGTACGGGGAGCATTGAGGTGCTTGATATCGCGATTGTCGAGCAGCCCCCATATGGCGACCATCATGATCCCCACCGCCCCCCCAAAGTAGCCTCCATACCCGCCGAGCGCGAACTGGATGGCCAGTACCGCGCCTGCGCGAATGCGCCAGCGAGCCCGCAGCGCAGCGCCGATCCGCCGTCCGAACGACAGCGCAACGCACGCGATCAGCAGCAGCCATGGCAACACGAAAGCGAATGCTGCGGACGAGGTGTGCAGCAGCAGGATCGCTCCGACCAGGCCACCGCACAGCGTCGCAACCAGCAACGCGCGCAACGGCACCGACCCGACTGGACCCAGGCCGTCTCGATAGGCCCACGCGCTGGCGAGGCCACCAGGAAACAGCGCAACCGTACTGGAGGTATTCGCATAAACCGGTGGCACACCCGCCGCGATCAGCGCAGGCAGGCTGACAAACGAGCCGCCTCCGGCTAGTGCGTTCATTGCACCAGCCACCATTCCAGCGAGAAAAATCAGAAAAATTGATTCCATGGCCGTAATGCTAGGCACTCGACCCTCTATCCGCAATCTGGCATTTCCAGTGCTAGACTTCGGAAAAAACGAAAAGCAGATAAAGGACCCCTATCGTGCGCTTCGACTTGACCGATATGCGGCTATTCCTGACTGTCGTGGAATGCGGCAGCCTGACGCAAGGCGCGCGAGAAATGCACCTGGCGCTGGCGTCGGTCAGTGAGCGCATCGCGGGCATGGAGTCGGCGCTTGGCGCACCGTTGCTGGAGCGCAACCGTCGCGGCGTGCGCGCAACCGCGGCCGGCGAGGCCTTGATTCGGCATGCCCGTTCGATCCTCGGCCAAGTGGAGCAGATGCGCGGGGAGTTGCGTACCTACGCAACGGGACTGAAAGGACGCATTCGACTGCTGTCCAACACCGCCGCGCTGGCGGCATTCCTGCCGCCCCGGCTATGTCAGTTCCTGGCGGCGCATCCCGACCTTGCCGTCGATCTCGAAGAACGGCCTAGTTCCGAGATCGTCCAGGCGCTGGTGGACCGGCGCGCGGACCTTGGCATCGTGGCCGACACTACCGACCTCGCGAGCCTGCAGACGCATCTGATTGCAGAGGACGAACTCGTGGTAGTGGCCAGCCGCGCGCATCGCGTGGCGACGCAAGCCTCCGTGGCATTCACGGAAGTTCTTGGCGAACCGATTGTCGGCATGGCGGATACCGCGCTCGAAACATACCTTGCGGAACGCGCGTCGCGTCTTGGTCGTCAGCTCTACTACCGCGTCCAGTTGCGCAGCGTCGAGCATGTGGCGATGTTGGTCGAGGCAGGCGTCGGCGTATCGATCCTGTCCAAAGTATTGGCGAGCACGCTGCGTCGGGACCTTGCCATCCTGCCACTATCGGAGGCATGGGCTGCGCGGCGGCTTTACCTTTGCGCGCGCGACTTTCTCGCGCTGGCGCCGCATGCCGATCTGCTCGCGCGGCAGTTGAAGGCAGGCGCGCCATAGCCTTTGCGCTGACAGAGCCCTCGTTGGTTGCCCTACCGAGCCGACGCCGGCTCCGCTAACAGATCCTTGCAGTGAACGAGTGCATTGCGAACGGCCGCTCCGCCCGCATAGAACATCAATTGCAGAATCGCTTCGATCACCTGCTCGCGCGTCGCGCCGGCTGCGAGTGCGGCGTGGACGTGCGCGCGCAACTGCGTGACGGGGTGCCCGAGCGTCACGCAAGACGAGATGACGACGAGCTCGCGCGTCACGAGATCGAGGCCCGGCCGCGCCATGACGCCGCCGAGCGCCCATTCGATCGACATATCGACAAAGTCGGGGCACAGCCCTTCCATGTCGGCCCTCAAAGCGTCGGCAGCACCGCTGCCATGCAGTTGCGCGAGCAATGCCGCGCCGCGTTCGCGAAGCGTGGGTTGCGATAGCATGACGAATTCTCCTGTGTTGATCTGCGAGGCCGCACCGGTTTAGATTCGGGCGATCGATGGCATTGTTGCGACGCAGCCCGCCGGGAAAAAGATGGAATTGCTTCGAACATAACGAAAGGACGCTTCGCAATTGGATCGACTGGAAAGCATGGCGATTTTCGTGCGGGTCGTGGAACGGGGCAGTTTCTCGGCCGCCGCAGAGGAATTCCGGCTGACGGGAACCATGGTGGGCCATCACGTCCGTGCACTCGAAGCGCGGCTGGGCGGGCGCTTGTTGAACCGCACGACGCGCCGCCAGAGCCTGACAGAGCTCGGCGCCGAATACTATGAACGTTGCCGGCGCATTCTGACGGACGTTCGCGATGCGGAATCGCTCGGCGTCGAACTGCGAGACGAAGCACGCGGACGGCTACGCGTGGTGGCGCCGGTATCGTTCGGTGTCCATGCGCTGGCGCCCGCGTGCATCGATTATCGCGAAGCGCATCCGGCCGTCGACATCGACTTCGTATTGAGCGATCGCGCAGTCGATCTCGTCGACGAAGGCTTCGATGTCGCGGTGCGGGTGGGCGAACTACCCGATTCCTCGCTAGTTGCACGACGATTGCGCCCATATCGATCAGTCGTGTGCGCCGCGCCTGCCTATCTGAAGCGGCACGGGACGCCTTCCGTGCCGGCGGATCTGACGGCCCATCGATGTCTGGGCTTTGCGCATCCGGTGGCAGGGCGCCGCTGGCGCTTGGCGGGACCGGACGGGGAAGTTGTCGTGCCCGTTTCGCTCGTGCTGACGGCCAACAACGGCGAAGCACTGAAAATGGCGGCGCTCGCCGGGCTCGGCATCATCATGCAGCCCGAGGTTCTGCTCGCCGACGATTTGCACGCTGGCCGACTCGTGCGGATATTGCCCGACTACGCGCCTGCGTCGCGGTCGATGCACCTGCTGTTCGCGGCGGACCGGCGGCCGCCGGCGAAGATTCGTACGTTTGTCGACTTCTTGGTCGAACGGTTTGGAGACGTTACTTCAGGTAAATGAGGACCGATCCTTCCAATACTTCGGGCGCGCCCACGCCCGTGTCTGCGGCGTTTTTCGCGATCCAGTCCTTCGCTTTTTGCACGCTTTCATCAGTGCCTGCCTTGTCTTGGCAAACGGTTACCGAAAATCCGCCATCTCCACTGCGTGCGAGGGTGTAGCTGACGAAGCCCTTGACCGAACGCATCAGCTCCTCCACCTCAGTCGTTCGTTTCTCGAGCAGATCGTATAACTCCTTTGCACCCTTTCCGGAAAATTTCCTTATAACAGTTTGCATGATCGATGCTCCTTGACGGACCAACGAGACGAGCAAGCCGCACACGCAATGCGTGCGTCCCCTCACTGCTCCCTCCGACAGCGTGCAGTGCGCGCAACTGATGGAGAAGGTCGCGCGGTCTGATATCCGCGACCCGTTAGCAGTGTAGTAACTGTGCCGCCGTAGTAAACCTTGCAAGGGGTGGAAAATCTAGGCGCTTTCAGCCAACGTGCGCAACTGGCCGCGCCGCACGCCAACTCGCAATCGGGCACGTCGTGCGGAAGGGACCAGCCGAAATAGACCTCTGCCTCGACGATCTTGCCACCACGGATGGTAAGCCTCTCGGTATTGCGGAATCGTCGACTGCGAAAACTCGTTCCTTCGTACACGACGAAGACTTGTTCGCCGTGAACAACGACATCGACGAACTGAAAGTCGGTGATCGTCTCGCTGTTGGGCCAACAACGTGTGAAGTAGGTGTTGCGATCCAAGCGGTTATCCAGAGGGCTGGTGAAATGAAAGTCGTCGCCGATCAGAGCCTCGATGGCGGCGCGGTCTTTACGTACATAGGCGAGATAACTCGCACGGGCGATGTCGGCCGGATCTTGTTGCATATAGGCCGTCTCCATTGAATGTTTCAAGAAGCGGCTCAACGGCTTGTTCCTGCAGGCGGACCTGCTGAAAGAAATCAGGTGAGCCGCAGGCCCCTGGCCATTTTTGACCGGCGCCGCCTTGTTCGGCCACTCACGCGTCCATGATCACTTCAAACCCGCCGTAGATCAGCCGCTTACCGTCGAAAGGCATCGGATTCGTGCCAAGCTGCAGCCGTCGGTCGGCCATCACCGCTTTCATTCCCTGGTCTCGTGCCTGACGCGAAGGCCAGACAACCCAAGAGAACACCACCGCCTCGTCATGCTGCCGTTTGACCGCCATCGGAAAAGACGTCACCTTCCCTTCCGGGACGTCATCTCCCCAGCACTCGACCACCTTCAATGCGCCGTGTTCCTTGAAGACGGCCGCTGCCGATTCGGCATGCTTCCGGTACATTTCACGATTGGCCGTGGGCACCGCGGCGACAAATCCATCTACGTAAGTCATGAACGATCTCCGTGCGCGTTAAGAATGACTAGGGGCGCCAAAGCGACGTCGGAACCGCAGTGCCACAACCGCCGCCCTATACACACGACGAACGACGCTTTAGGAAATCGACTATCCATCGCTACGTCGGAGTCGGCAACGCTAGCTCATCTGCTTACGAATCACGAGGTCCCGGGATCTGTGTCGATGGCTGCGTTTCACGCAGGACGATATGACCGCCCCATCCCGTCGCGGTCCGATTCCTCAGACGGATCCACCGACGTTCCGGCTTTTTGATACGATCCAGCCTGCGAACAGGCGGCGTTTCGTCGGCTGTTCGACTTTCACGCTGAACAGCATAAAGCGGCTTCGTTGGATTTTGACTGACAAGCTCAGCACGTTTGTCGGTCGAACGCTGCCGGGCGTCGGTTGGGTCCTCTTGGCAAACGATGTTGCCGAGATCGGGTATCACACCGTCATTCAATACAACCGCATCGTTTCGCCTGAGGATAGGGTGTTTTAATGGCAAACCATACCTGGGAAGACCTCGAGTCGTTTGTTAGAAAGGAAGCGTGCGTATCGCCGAAGAAGCCCATAACGCCCGAATCGACGATCGAATACGATTTGGGCCAACAGGGAGACGATGCTGACGAGTTCATGCAGCACTTCTTTGAAGCGTTCCATTTGGATAGGGGTGATTACGACTTTCATCGCTACTTCCTCATGGAAGGCGAGGGGATTCTGTATCACCTGATGATGAAGGTACTAAGAAAATCGCACTCATTGAAGCGAGAAACCTTGACCGTCGGCATGCTTTATAAGGCACTTGCTATTGGAAAATGGGACTCACAAACGTTGTCACGATTTTCCGCAAGTCAATGACGAGAAGGTGTCCCACGACAAGGAGCCGGCGGATGTGGGTGTACAAGCCGAGGATCGTAACAAGTCCGCAGGTGCGGGAGAGGAGCCGCTGTGCTTCCAATCTCTGAGGGGTACGGAGACGCACGCCTTCCGGCGCGCGTCATCTCACCGCTATTTAGCAGCCGTATCCCCAACGGTTGCAGTTCGGGCCCGGGTCGCTATACCCACCGCGCACGCCTTGGATTTCCTCGGCGGTCAGCGTCCGCAGCGACGACGAGCGACCTTCACGGAGCGTCATCGGCGTGCGGATCTTTTCGCGCGTGAGCGATTCAGCTGCCTGGCGCTCGACCTGGTTCTTTTCATTCATGGTGAATATCCTCGTAAATCCCGCAATTAAAGGCTTCAGTGCCTTCGATCGTGCGGGTATCGATCGAAGTCATACAATCGCGATGCCGTGTGCCTCCACATCGGGGCGTTCCCAGAAATTGAACGACTCCAGATGCGCGAACATATCGGGCGGCAAGACCGTGTCACGCGGCTCGAACGACACGCCGCGCCGCACCTGATGCAGCCCCGGCGTATTCACGGCGAGGTCGAAGCTCTCAGCGTCGTATTGAACGTTTGCCGTGTCGTGTTCGAAAGGCACTTCATCAAGATGCGCATAAATGCGAGCGAGCACCCGGGCGGGCTCGCGGCACAACGTTTCGTAGCGCACCACGAGCACCCGTCCGGCTTCGGCGCCATAGCAAGCCTGCTTCAGTGCATCGAGCGCGTAGCCCACCATACCGTTGCTCGCGCACAGCGCCTCGACGCGCTCGTACACCGTCACGTCCGCCCGGTTGCCGAACAATGCGGACAATCGATGGGGATGCTTGCGCGCGAGCCGCTCGAGGCTGTCGATCACCCAGCCGACATTCCGGACGCAGCAAATCGCCCGTGTCGCCGGAAACAGATCGACCAATCCCGGCAGCATGCAGCTCCATGAGCGATGCGTATCGATCACAACCGGCCGTCCTTCCGCATCGCCGTAGTAGGCATCGAAAACCGCCCGCAACAGCCGTCGCCGTCGTGCCGTATCAAAATGATGGTGCATCTCGACCGATGCATTCATCGCCTGTAACTGCGCAATGTAGAGCTGGGCGACGGGGCTCGTCATATCCGCGTGGATACGAGGATTCTGCCGAAGCAGCGCCGCCAGCAGCGTCGATCCCGAGCGCGGCAATCCCGACAGAACGTGATAGGTCATCAGGCGGTCTCCCTATGAGCGTGGTGGGTGCCGATCGCGCCGGCATCCTGGCCCCGGTGTGCCTCGTCATCGTCGACAAGATCTACGCGGCCGTGCTCGAGCCGGAACACGCGCTCGGCCGACGCAATCGTCTGCGGCCGATGGGCAATGACGATGCGAGTCAGTTGCATCGCGCGCACGGCCGCATTGATGGCGGTTTCATTCGCGGTATCCAGATGGCTCGTGGCTTCGTCGAGCAGCAGCAGGCGGGGTTGTTTGTAGAGCGCACGCGCCAGCAGCAGGCGCTGCTTCTGGCCTCCCGACAGCAAACATCCGCCCGCGCCCACGAGGCTGTCGTAACCCATCGGCATGCGATCGATTTCCGCATGGAGCCCGGCGAGCGCGGCACAGGCTTCGATGCGCTCGATATCGACGTCCGCGGCAAAGAAGCTGATGTTCTCGGCAATCGTGCCGCCGAACACGGTGTCGTCCTGCATCACGGTGCCGACGAGACGACGAAAAGGTGTCAATCCGATCTCGTCGATACGCCGCCCGCCAAACAGCACTTCTCCTTCCACGGGTTCGAGTAGCCCTAACAAGATTTTTGCCAACGTCGATTTACCGCCCCCGGATGGGCCGGTAATGGCGACGCTTTCGCCGGGCTCGATGCGCAGATCGACGCGCTTCAATACCCATGGCTCGGACGGCGCATATCGGAAACTGACGCCGCGCAACTCGACGCTCGCCTCCAGACGATCGTGGTCGATCGGCGACAAGCAGCCCGCCACTGCTTCGTTGGGTTCGGGCGCGTGATCGGTAATGTCGGTTACCCGTTCGACGTGCACGACAAGCATTCTCAAATCGATGACGCAATCGATCAGCCCGGCAACACGGGTTGAGAATTGCTCCCGGTAGGCGACAAGGGCGAACAGCATCCCCACCGTCAAGCGGCTATCGATGACCGCGAGCGCGCCGATCCAGACGGCCGCAATGCGCTCCAGCCCGAACAGCAATGTGCTCATCGCGCGTTGAACGGCGACAATGCGTTCACTGCGCAGACCGGCGTTGAACTGACTGACCAGCAGATTCAGCCAATGCATTGTCCGCAGCGGCACTTGGCCATACAGGCGCACGGTCTGAATGCCGCGCAGCGTTTCGAGAAAATGATTGTTCTGCTTGCTGCCGAACGCGATCTCTTCCGCCTTGACGTCGCGCATTGCACGAAACGACAGCCATCGGGAGGCGAGGTACAGCGACGCGGCACCGACCGATACGACGCTGACGGCAGTGCTATACGACAGCATCATGGCCATCGTACCGACGACCATGACGCCATCGACGATCGTTTGCGCAAATCGCGTACTCAGCATGTGCTGGATCTGCTCGACCGATCCGAAGTTCGACTGAACGGCGCCCGGGTGACGCCGTTCGAACCACGCGAGCGGCAGCCGAATCAAATGCGAAAAGACGTTCGATAGCCAGCGGAAATTCAGGTGTGCGCTGATCGCGGCGACTAGCCACCCACGAACCGCGGAGATCGCCGCCTGCACGACGACCAGCAGCGCGAATCCCATCGACAGCACGGCCAGCGTACGCGTGTGAGACGACGACACGAGCCCCCGGTCGATTGCCCATCGCAGGTGAAACGGCATGGCAATGGACAACGCCTCGAGCGCGAATGCCGATAGCAAAATCCAGCTAAGTTCGGATTTCGCATCGAGACAATATTTGGCGATCGGTGCGAAGCGCGAGAGATCTCGTTTTTCGCTGTGGCGGACGAATTCGCTCGATGGCCACAATTCCAGCGCCACGCCGGTGAAATGCCCATCGAACTCGCGCCACGAAATTCGCCGCAAGCCCGCGGCCGGGTCGTGTATCGTGACGCCGCTTCGGCTCAGCGACTTGAGCACGACAAAATGATTCATGTTCCAGTGCAGAATGCACGGCAGCCGCAGCTCGCTGAGATCCTCGATCTCGACGCGTAACGCTCGCGACGACAACGCCAAAGCGGAGGCGATATCGATGAGATCCGCAAGCGTTGCACCTTTGCTGGACAACACAATGTGCTGTCTGGCTTCGCGCATCGAAATCGGTTTTCCGTGGAAGGCGGCCATCATGGCCACGCACGCGAGACCGCATTCGGTCAACTCGGCCTGGAGCATAACGGGAAGTTTCCCGCGCAGCCCGATCATCGCGTTTGCGCCATGTACGCAAAGATCGTCACGGCGGCCACAAGCGAGCCTGCCAGTGCCCACGACGCCCACGCAGGCCATGCCCGGCGGATCAGAACCGTGCCGGCCATTGTGCGTTGCCGGTAATTCAATGCAGCTGTCCGAAAGATCCGGTTTTGCGCCATAAGAAAACTATTTTTAGATGCTTCATCTCAATGAGAAAGCTGGGGGTGTGTCCCATCGATTTACATTGAAAGCCGGTCGATCGGCGAGCGCTTACAGTCTCGCATAGTTATTGATAAACAAATGTGAAGAATTTGTTGAATTTCGCGTCAGATAATCCTTATTGATTCGCTGGTGCGCAATTGAATTCGCACTGCTCCGGCGACACCGCACAGACGCTGTCAATTCGATAATTAAAGCCTCTCCGCGATGATGAGAGTTTTTGAGAATTAAGTAGGGTATTCCTTGTTTTTACGTCATTCGATTCTGATTCCCTTTACACCGATTTGAAAGAAACCGGCGCACTGGCGTCGCTTGACCGAAGCGCTGGAGAAACCGCGTTTATGGATGGACTACCGTCATCCTGAATGGGCCGCCATTCGCCGCAGCATGACTGACGGCCTCGTTCACGTCGTCGAGTTCGAAGGACGTCACGTCGAAGTGTCCGAGATCGAGCAGACCGCCGCGAATTAGGCCCGTCATAAGCGCGACCGCTTCCGACGGATACATCCATTTGCCCCGCACGGTGATGTCGTTGCGCATGATCCACGGGTACGGCAAATCGAGACCGTCGCCGCCGAGCATGCCGACACCGCCCATCAACACGACACGTCCGTAAGGCCGCACGGCCATCACCGCGGCGCGCACCGTCCTCGTGGTCGCAGACGGCGGCAGCAGATCCATCACGCAGTCGATGGGTGCTCCGGCAGCCGCACGCATCCGTTCCCGATCGTCGTCCTCGTCGCCTGTGAGCTTCACGGTACGGATACGTTCGCCGAAGCGCCTTTGCAGATCCGCGAGCACGCGTTCATTGCGGCCCGGCGCGACCACGCAGCGCACACCCATCGCGAGGGCGACGGCGACGCACGCGCTGCCAAAGTTGCCGGTCGCGCCGCTCACAAGCAATGTCTCGCCAGCCTGCAGATTCGACGCAAGCAGCCCGCCGTACGGAACCAGCATGGTGCTGAGCGCGCACCATTTCGCGGCATCGGCGGGATCGATTTCACCGATGCGAATGGCGTTTTCGGTTGGCACGCGCATTTGTGCGGCGAATGGGCCGTTGTGGAAATGGCGCGCGAGCCGCAGGCCGCCGTCGCCGCGTGCACTCCAGCCCTGCAATGTAATGTCGGGCGTGAGCGCGTCGTCGCGTGAACGCACTGTTGGGTCGCAGAGAACCCAGTCGCCTTTTTCCAGGCGCGTGGCGTCGGGGCCGAACGCACGGACGCGACCGATTGCCCCGCAGCCAGGCACGATCGGCAATTCGATCAGGTAGCGGCGCTCGCCGCTGAACACTTCCCGCGCATACGACAGCACTGGCGCGGCCGCGACGTCGACGATCACTTCGCCGGTGCCCAATGAAGGCTCTGCTACGTCTTCAATCGAAAGCGGCTTGCCGAGCGTCTTCAAGATCGCTGCTTTCATCTGCGTTCCCCTGTGATGGCCATTGGACGAGGCCATTCTGGCAGGCGTAGCATTGGTAACAAGGCCTGGGACTATCCTGGGATTCGCGCGTACCTCCTTGAGGACGGACGATGATGACAACCGCGAGCCGAAGCGAATTCGGCGATTTTCTGCGCTCACGGCGCGAGAAGCTAAGCCCTGAGTCGGTAGGACTCAATAACGGGCGGCGGCGGCGCACGCCCGGATTGCGTCGCGAGGAAGTTGCCGAACTCGCGGGCATCGGCGTGGACTGGTATGTGCGGCTCGAGCAGGGCCGCACGGTGAATCCGTCCGATACCACTCTTGAAGCGCTGGCTCGCGCGCTGCGGCTTGGCAAAGTCGAGGCGGCGCATCTGCGCGCACTGGCACGCAGCGGCGATCGGCATACCTTCACTCGCGAGAGCGTGCCGCGACCCATCACGAATCTGATTGCGGCTCTCGAGCTTCCCGCGTATGTCACGGGCAGGCGTTGGGATCTGCTGGCCTGGAATGCAGCGGCGGCCGATCTTCTCGGCTTCGAGCGTCTTGCCGAAGCGGATTGCAACATTCTTGTGTTCATGTTCATCGAACCGGATTCGCGACGGCTTTTCGGCGCGAACTGGGCCAGCGAGGCGCGTCGCATGATCGCGTTGTTTCGCGCAACGCATGATCTTTATGCCGACGATCCGGCCTTTGTCGAACTGGTCGAACGGCTGCGCGCGCACAGCGCCGAATTCGCGAAATGGTGGAACGCGCACGATATTCGTGGTGGCGCGTCCGGCCGAAAGATGCTGATCCATCCGGAGCGCGGCGCGCAACGCTATGACTACGCGACCTTTCAGGCGAACGACGACCCCGGGTTGAAACTCGCGATCTACACGCCCGCGTGAATCAGCGATGTACCCATCTCGCCCGCAATGATGCCTTCATGCCGGGCAGGTCGATCCGGGCCGACGGCGAGCGTGCAAAGCCGACTGAACGATCGCTTACAATTCTCGATGACAAACGCTCACACGCGTTCGGCAATGACCTCCCTAACCACGTCAACGAACGCCCGTAGCCCAGCAGGCACATGGCGATGCCCGGGATAGTACAAATAGAGCCCGGGAATGAATGGGCACCAATCTGCCAGCACGGTGACGAGCCGGCCCGCGTCCAGCCAGTCTCTGGCGGCGGACTCCGGTACATAAGCGAGGCCTAAGCCAGCGGACGCGGCTTCAACCATCAGCCCGTTGTTATCCAGCGTGAGCACACCGGGAACATCGATCGCCACCTCCTGGCCGTTTTTGCGGAACTCCCAGCGGTACCGTTTGCCGCTCGGCAGCCGTTGGCGAATACAGGCGTGGGTACGGAGGTCGTCGGGCGTGGTGGGCGGCGTTCGTTCGGCGATATACGATGGCGAACAAACCACCACAAAGCGAAGATCATCGCTGATCTGCGTATTTCGGACGAACGTGACCGGCCGTTTCGGGATCGTGACCGACGATTTCGGCAACGTGACCGGTCATTTCGGGAACGTGACCGAGCGGACCGGAAGGCAGGATTGGCGTTGCGCATGACATCAACCACGCGGGCTATGCTCGCCGGCTTTGGCCGGAGAGAACATGCCCGCGCACCGGATGAACATGCGCATGATCAAGGACGTTTTACGACTTAAATTCGACGGCGGCCTCTCGCACGATCGGATCGCCGCGTCGCTGGGCATTTCCAAAGGCGTGGTCACGAAGTACGTCGGACTGGCGGGCGCCGCCGGGCTGGACTGGGCAAGTGCCTGCGACATGGACGAAGGCGAGCTCGAGCGACGGCTACTCGGCAAGCCTACAGGACCAGCCGCCTACGCCCAGCCCGATTACGGGCGCATCCATCAGGAACTGCGCCGCAAAGGTGTGACGCTGACCCTGCTGTGGGAGGAGTACCAGGCCGAGTTCGCCGACCGGCAAACCTACCGCTACACGCAATTCTGCGAGCACTACAAGGCGTTCACGAAGCGTCTTAAGCGCTCGATGCGTCAGATCCACCGCGCCGGCGAGAAACTGTTCGTTGACTTCGCCGGTCCCACATTGCCGCTGACCAGCGGGCGACGCGCGCACGTGTTCGTGGCCGCCATGGGTGCCTCGAGCTACACGTTCGCGTGCGCGACGCCGGCCGAGACGATGGAGGACTGGTTGGGCGGCATTGCGCGCGCGCTGACCTTCTATGGCGGCGTGCCGCAACTGATCGTGCCGGATAACCCGCGCGCGATGATCGCCGATCCCGACCGCTACGAACCCCGCGCCGGTGACACCGTGCTGGACTTCGCGCGTCATTACGGCACTTCATTCCTGCCTGCACGCGTGTATCGCCCGCAGGATAAACCGAAGGTAGAAGTTGCGGTCCAGGTCGTCGAGCGTTGGATCATGGCGCGCCTGCGTCATCACCGGTTCGCATCGGTCCAGTCGGTCGACGACGCAATCCGGCCGTTGCTCAAGAACCTAAACGAGCGCCCGTTCCAGAAACTGCCCGGATGTCGTGCGAGCGCATTCGCCGACCTCGACGCACCGGCACTGCAACCGTTGCCCGCCCAGCCCTATGAGCTCGCGCGCTTCAAGACGGTGACAGTTCACATCGACTATCACGTCGAGATCAACAAACACCGCTACAGCGTGCCGCACGCCCTGGTCGGTCTCAAGCTCGATGCGCGCATCACGGCGGGCGCCGTCGAGCTATTGCATCGCGGCCGCCGCGTTGCCAGTCATGCTCGCAGCGATCGCGTAGGTGGCTACACAACGGTCGTCGAACACATGCCGGCGGCCCACCGTGCCCACCTGGAATGGACGCCCCAGCGATTGATTCACTGGGGCCAGCAGATCGGCGCGGCAACTGGCGTGCTCGTCACCCGATTGCTGCAGGAGCAACGCCATCCAGAGCACGGCTATCGGGCATGTCTCGGGTTGCTCTCGCTGTCTCGCCGCTATGGCCGCGAGCGCCTCGAAGCGGCGTGTGCGCTGGCGCTGGAACTGGGCGTACACCGGTACCGCCATGTGCGCGACATCCTCATCAATAACCGCGACCGCGCTGCGGCGGCAACGCCTGCCGACTGGGTCAGCCCGAGTCACGCGCACGTGCGCGGCCCCAGCTATTACCAATAACGAGAACCCGCCATGATGATGCAACAGACATTGACGCAACTGCGAGCGCTGAGGCTTGACGGCTTCGCCGACGGCCTTGAAGAACAACTGACGCAACCTGGTTCGGTTAGTCTCAGCTTCGAGGAACGGCTATCACTCCTGGTCGACCGGGAAGCCAGTTGGCGTGATGATCGGCGCCGCACACGCCTGCTTAAGCAAGCACGCTTGAAGTATCCGCAGGCCGCCATCGAAGATCTCGACACCCGCGCCGGCCGAGGCGTGGACTCGCGCTCGCTCATGAGCCTCGCCCTCGGTGATTGGGTCGAAGCCGGTTACAGCCTGCTCATCAGCGGCCCAACGGGCGCGGGCAAATCGTGGCTGGCCTGTGCGCTCGCGCAATACGCCTGTCGGCGCGGACATTCGGCGTTGTATCTGCGCGTGCCGCGCATGAGCGAAGAGCTGCGCGTGCTGCACGGCAACGGCGGCTTCACCAAATGGTTGCTACAAGTAGCCCGCGTTGATGTGCTCCTGCTGGACGATTGGGGGATGGCTCCCCTCGATGCGACGGTTCGAAACGATCTGCTCGAGATGATCGACGACCGCGCCGCAGGCAAGGCGACCATCGTCACCAGCCAATTACCGATCGAACACTGGCATGGCTGGATCGGCGACGAGACCATTGCCGATGCGATGCTCGATCGGCTCATGCAGCGGCATCATCGGATCACGCTCACCGGCGAATCGCTCAGAAAAGCGGCCCTTAAACCCAACGTTCCGGAGCCCGAACTCGACCAAAACTAGCGAGGAAAACTACAATCGACACCGCGCAACGCCAAAACCCGCCGAATCGGTCACGTTCCCGAAATCGGCGGTCACGTTCGCCGAAATACGCAGCTGATCCGCACGACCACCATGTCGCGCGGGATCGACTCGCCAAGCCGTACTCCGGCATCGAAACCTTGCTCGACGATATCGACGAGCCGTCCCTCCGCGACCAGATCGAGCGCCATGCTGGGGAAGCGCTCCAGAAAGCGTGGCACCACCGTTTTCAACAACAGCCGCGCCGCACTCTCATTGGCATTGATTCTGAGCGTGCCGCTCGGATTGCCGCGCGCGTCAGCGACCGAATCCAGTGCCTCGTCAAGATCGCGGAGCACGGGCGCAAGCCTCGCGAGCAATGCTTCTCCGGCTTCTGTCGGTGCCACGCTACGCGTCGTGCGATTGAGCAGGCGCACCCCTAATTCGCGCTCCAACGCGAGCATGGCGTGACTTAGCGACGAGCGCGAAACGCCAAGTGCATCTGCGGCACGGCGGAAACTCCGATGCGCTGCAACGGCGGAAAACGCGGTGAGATCGGCAAGTGTCGGTTTGCTCATTGGTGGCAAATTTTCACGAGGTTATGCCGACTATATTGCCTTCTCTGGCCAATAACGCGTCCCTATACTCGTAACCACGCAATGCCATTCCATCCACTTTATGGACAGACCTACCATGGTGAAGACCTGGTTTATCACCGGCACGTCGTCAGGCCTCGGCCGTTTACTCGCCGAGCGCCTGCTGCAACGCGGCGATCGGGTGGTCGCGACGCTGCGCCGTGAGGGGGCGCTCGATGAGCTGCAAAAACAGCACGATGACCGGTTGCATGTGCTGACACTCGATGTCACCGACATTCGCGCAGTGCGCTCGAATGTCGCTGTCGCATTCGAAACCATGGGCCGTATCGACGTGGTCGTGAACAACGCTGGCTACGGGTTATTCGGCGCGGCGGAGGAAGTGACGGATAAACAGATTGACCGGCAGGTCGCCACCAATTTCACCGGCTCGGTTCAGGTCATTCGTGCCGCGCTGCCTCACTTGCGACGCCAGGGCGGCGGCCGAATCGTCCAGGTCTCATCCGAAGGGGGGCAGATCGCTTATCCGAATTTCAGTCTCTATCACGCCACGAAATGGGGCATCGAAGGTTTCGTCGAGTCAGTGGCGCAGGAGGTGGCGCCATTCGGCATAGACTTCATGATCGTGGAGCCGGGGCCGACGAGCACGCAGTTCGGTGCCGGTCTCGATCGCGCCGTGCCGATGCCCGAGTACGACGATACCCCGGCGGGCGACGTCAGGCGGGCGATTGCGTCCAACAGCTTTGCAATCCGGGGCGATGCCGGCAAGACGGTCGCCGCAATGATCGCCGCGGCTGACTCGGCGCATCCTCCGTTCCGTCTGACGCTTGGCGGAGGTGCGTACGAATCGATCAGGGCTGCGTTGGTCGAGCGCCTGAGGGCGCTCGACGCACAGAAGGACATTGCGTTTTCAGCCGACTCGATAAGCTAGACCGACCGGGCCTCCACCGGCAAAAAATGTCGGGACATGAGTTGCTGGGGAGATTGAAACTCTCATCGCCGAGTTGGAGGGTAAGTAGGAATTGCATCGGGCAGTCGAAGCAGTGGCCGTCGCCAAGATTCGCAAGACGCGGAAAGAACGCCCTGACGGAAGCAAAGCACCTGGAACGACCATATCGACAACAACCGGTTTCGTCCGTAATCCCAAGGTCAGAACCTGGGTGCTTAACCGAGCGGACGCAGCTTACGTTTTATTGCCCAAGTGCAGCCGCCGATCAGAAGCCCCCAAAACGCGGAGCCGATCCCAACGAAAACCATGCCCGAGGCGGTAGCAGCAAACGTCAGCGCGGCCGCATCGCGATCCTCCGGGACCTCCACCATGCCACTCATGGTCCCCGCAAGAATCGGGAGGACAGCAACGGCAGTTATTGTTGCGAGAACATCACGCGACATTGAAATAAAAAAATAAATCACCGGGGAGCAGAACATCGCAAGAACCGCATAAAACACGGCGTACATTACACCGGCCAACCATCTACGCTCGGGAGCGAGGCCCGTATCTTCGCCCACACACATTGCAGCGGTAAGCGCCGCCATCCCGATACCGTGCCCGCCAAACGGAGCGATTACAATGGAAGCGAGACCCACCAAGGATACGGTCAACCTCTCTTTCACGCTATAACCCGCAGAGCGAATAATCAATAGCCCCGGCAAATTCTGCGACACGAGCGTTACAAGAAATAAGGGAATCGCCAACTCAATTGAACTCAAAACATTCGTAGACGGCAATACAGGATTCAATACGCCAAAAATCTTCCCGGAATAATGATCAGGAAGTGAATTAACAGCATTTCCCGCGAGGATCGAAACCGTAATCGACGCAACGAGCGCATACATCGGATTGACACTGCGAACAACGATAAATGTCGCCAGAGTAGCTATAGCAAGAATAGGATGGAGCGATGTCCTGGTGAACAACGGCAAACAAAATGGAAAAACAATTCCCGCGAGCATCCCGGAAGATACCGAGATGGGGATTCGGGACACGATCCCCCTCAGAGTCGAGCTGTATCCGGCAACAAGGGTCATGGCACCCGCTAGTATGAACGCGCTTACGGCTTGCGGGTACTCATGGATTCCGGTATATCCCGCCAGTAAAGCAGCGCCAGGTGTTGACCAGCCCAAAATGACAGGGGCTCTATGGAGCAAGGTGAGCATCAACCCCAAAACGGAAATGGCGACACAAAGTGATGTAATCGCAGATACCATCTGCGTCTGCGATGCCCCAATTGCATTTTGAGATTGAATAATAAGAACGACCGTCCCACCGAACCCAATAATGCAGGAAAGAAACGGTATGATCATCGCGTTAGGCGATGCTCCGAGGAAGCGAGATCTGCCGATGTTTTCGGTAGGCATGCTTAAATTAAACGCGCGAGGTCAAATTATAAAAATTCCGAATCGCCTTGACGGCACGATAACAGGAGTTCGCAACACTTCCATCCACAATCCGTGGAGTCGAAGTCCGAGTCCGCTCAACCAATTCCGACAGTTTTTGAGGAATGCGGCCCTTCTCTCGAACAATGCTCTCCGATAGATGGCACTTTATCGCGTAATTTTTGCTTGGCCACCACTTTGGCTCGATTACCATAGCAGGAATTCCGGAAAGGGCCGCCTCGATTAAAACTGTCGTCGGAAGGCCGACAACAAGGTCAACGCTAGTAAGTATGTCGTGTGTTGATTGGCCGTCAACCAACGTGAGGCGGACGCACCTACTGTCCTCCCTCGCATGATTTTCCCGTATCCATTGCCTCCAAGGGCCGAGCTCTTCGCGAGGATGCGGCTTAAAGAACACTCGCATCGGAGCATAAGCGTGCAGATGGGGAAGAACTGAGCGAGCAGCATCGATTCCGGGACCTGCCTCGGAATCTTCCGCGGGCGTGGAGAAAAAGCCTAAGGTCAGGCAATCAGACTTGTTTCTGGTCGTTCGAGCAAGGATGAGATCAGCCGACGATTTTTCCAGATGGGGATGACCAATGACATCTATCCTCGCCGGAGCAACTTTGCACGTTCTGACGAGCGTTCGCTTCGTATGGGAATCAACCACACCATAGCGATCGGGCGCGGCGCGCCTCCGTCTCCTCGATCTGAATCTCTCTCTAATTTTTGTCCACCCGTCCACCAAAGCTAACGACGGGACATTTAGCGAGCCGGCAACTCTCCAAAGCACATGTTTGGCGTGAGACCGGACACTTGTTCCCGTGACAATGATGTCAGGGCGAAACCGTCGGATTCGCTTGATGAGTTCGCGTTCTAGCGTGCGCTCCGTTAACTGCACACTGGCGATGCCGGTATGAGTAAAAATATCCTTTGATGGGCCAAGACCAATACACAAGCACGCATGCCCTCGACGGTCAATGTGTTGGGCAACTTCAACCAACACATTTCCGCCACCGCGGTCGTGCGCAAAAAAGAGAACGCGCATTCGGATATGGAATTTACTTAGCTTTCAGACGAACACAAACGGACTGTCCACTCGAGGCAAACCCGATGTACTCACCATCGAGATTAGATCTCTCGAGATACTCGACGAAGGCCTTGTGCTCATTGTCTTGCCATCCCGGATAATTAAAGTATTCATCAAATACAATGATTGATCCTGGACACAGCCTCGGCGAGAGGTGCTGAAACACGGTTTTCGTGCTCGAATAAAGATCGCAGTCGATATGGACAAAACTTACAGGCCCAACATGATCACCCATAAAGGACGGCAAAATCTCCTCGAAAAGACCAATAACTAATTCAGCGTTTTTTGCGAGGTTTTCCGGAGGACACCCTGACGAGGAAAAACGGCCGGACCTCTGGAAATGCGTCCAATCTTCCGGAAGTCCGTTGAAACTATCGAAACCATAAACTGTATGCGCGGTTTCTTCACAGATAATCTTGAGAGTTGCTCCTGTCGCCACACCGAACTCTAAAACGAGACCATCAACCTCTCTTTTCCCAAGAGCGTACTTTAGAAGTGAAACAGGATTGACAAGATTCCTTGCCATTCGCATGTTACTCGCAAAAAAACTTCGCAGAGTCGTGGGCTGCCACCAGATACGCGACTCGCTCGACATCAAAAATCCGCCGAGGCTCAGGTTCGTCGAATAGGCGTGTCTCAACCAACGCTGACGTAAGAATCGTATCGTTCATTCAACTCTCTCAGGAAACTAGTTTTTTCTTCAACACAAGGCTATCAGCCCAGCGTATTTCCCGGACCATACTATGATTTCAACAGATGATAGTCAACCTACCTCATATTTCAGGTGCGGGCGATGGACTTTTTTTCAATTATGCGATTTACGCCCATCCTGCAGGCGCGCCATCCGGTGCTTGCTCAAGCCGCAACCAGCAGACTGCGCACGACAAGCATCGGCGCGAGTAGGCCGGTCAAGCCTTCCGGTCCCGATGCGCGTACTCCGCCCAAGCCGAGTCGATCAGCGATGTGTCTATTGCGTCTGTTTCATACCCTGGTACGCCTTCAAGAAACAGCAGCAGCTTGTCCGTGAACTCCATCCGCGGGAGATTGCTTCCAAAGACTTCGCGGATCGCGGCGGCCAACTCGCGAATCTGCTCGATGGTCAGCGGCGGGAAATTGTCAGGGTGTTCGGAGTCGTCCATGCGACGACTATCCGGCCTATACCGCGATCGTAACAACGAGCGCATCGCACTCGACGAAGCGGCTGCATGAGGCGCGGCGGCTAGGCTGGCTGGAGCGCTCGCACGAAGTAGTCCGGTCCGTCTATTCTCAGACGAATCGACTTCTGATACGTTCTCGCCCTGATTGACTCCGAGGACCAAACGTGTCGGACAACACTTACACATACGGCATACACACAAACCTTACGCCGCCGCAATTGTTTTTTCTCGTTATGCTCGACGAGGCCGCAAAGCACTTCGGCGTTGACGAGCTGACCGGGCTGGCACTGCTGATCATCGGCTGGCCATTCCTTCCAACGAGGCGCAAACCGAAGGGTGCGACAATCGGCACATCGATAGCATCACGGGTGGCGCGCAAGCATCTCGACTTCAAGATAGAGAAGGACATCCTGCCGACGCTAACGCTCGGCAGCGTCCGACGCCTCAAAATTCTTTGGACGCGCAACATCGGCGTTTTCGTCGGCCGCACCGTCCCGATCATCGGCGAAGTCATCCTCGCCTACGACGTGTCGGTAATCAGCTACCGCAGCGCCGTTCATTACAACCAGCTCGTGAAGCCCGAGGACCGCCTATGAGCAATTCGCTGCTGCTCGAAGAAGTCGAATCGTTCGTGCGCAACGAGCGCGGCTTGTCGAAGAGCAAGGTGATCACGACGGCCACGACGCTTGAAGACGACCTCGGCATCACCGGCATCGAAGGTGAAATGTTCATGGAAGCCTTCTTTGCCCGCTTCAAGGTCGATGAAGGCGATTTTGCGTCGGGGCGCTACTTCATGGACGAGGGGTCCGGCCTTCTGCTCATGCTCGTCACAGCCCTGTCGCGAAAGCGGCGAAAGGCGCTCGATCGCATTCCTATCACGGTCGGCATGCTCGTCACAGCTGCCAGCCTTGGTAAATGGGATTGCGAGAAGGTTGAGAACGGTCGGTTCTGACGGACCCTCGGGAAGGCGATAGGCGATTCCGGTATCGGTGAACAAGACAGATGTCACGATTGACGCCCATCGACCGAGGCTGTGTGAAAACTCGAAACCGGCCGGTTTTCGGTGCGGCTTTGCCCCTCCCGAACCGCTTCGAAGCCCGTACGCCCCTTCCGCTCCAGGATGACTTCGTGGAGCGGTAACCCCGTCTCTCGCTGCCTTCTACGAATACCCAATCCTGCCCCTCATGCTCGCGAAGCGCCGTGACAGTTCGAGGCCTCTCAAACTGCAGCAAACCGTTTGCTTCCCACTGCACGAGGTCGCCAACCGCGATGTCCGTTCTACCCCCACTTCGGTCGACCATCGAGGCACCGTCGGGCACTTTGGGGCTTGGAATCGATTTCCCTGTGTCGGTACTGCAAAGACCCTTCACTTCAGCGACCATCTCCAACGTCTCGCGATAAGCGCGAATTGGCACGTCCACGGTCGAAAGCAAAAAACCTCGCCGAAGTAGGTAAGAGCGCAGTAATTCGTCACTGGAAAAATTGTGCGCCCGGATTGCAGTTGAAGAAGAGGAAGCTCCCTCGCGCGTTGGCTGGCAAGGTCGGCTGGCTCACGCGTTCGTGATGGAGGGCTACAGGCAGCGCGCAGCAAAGCAAAAACTTACCGGGGAGTGGCTGATCTTCGGCGTGCATGAACAAAAAAACATCTACCTTTCGATCTGCTGTGAACGCCGGTCCAAATCCGACACTAAACGACGGCGTTCCGGAATCGAGCCACTGAGCGGCCGGATCTTATTGCGCGATGTGTAGGGAAGGTTGCGCTGGGCATTGACGACGCTTTGCGCGTCGTAAGGAGCCCGTAGGGCGAGTGCAGACGCGCAAAGCGCGTTGGGAGATGACGGCGGGAAGCGGTTGCGGTAGAAAGGCACAGCGCCGAAGAAACCACCGACGCGACCCCGGCTAAACCGCCAAGTTAACCCCGGAGTCGCGCCACACAAGTCAACGTGCAAAGCCAGGGGCTTTAACACAGGGAGCGCGTGCAGCCGCAGTATTCCACGGCTGGCGCGCTCCTGTCTATGCGTTCGTCTTCGGCGTTTCGATCGGAGCGCCGATGACCGAAGGCTATTGCCAAGAGCAGCCCACGGGCCGCCTGTTCCTTTGCGCCCGCTGTCGGGCACAGGTGTTCATTTGTCGCCGCTGTGATCGCGGCCAGATCTATTGCGCCAACGGCTGTGCGCAAGCGGCTCGCCGCGCGAGCCAGCGCGAAGCGGCCCAGCGTTACCAGCACTCTCGCCGTGGACGTCTCGCCCATGCGCAGCGCGCCCGGCGTTACCGGGCACGAATCAATAAAGTGACGCATCACGGTTCACTCGCGACGGCGTCCAGTGCTCTACTGGCTGCGGAGTCGATGCGCGCCGCCTTCGCTCATCATCGCGTCACGGCATCAGTGCCGACGGCGACGCATTGCCACCTATGCGGCAATGCGTGTTCGCCGTTCGTACGCCTTGGCCCGCTGCGCCGTCGAGCTTTCCATTCCATCTACCGATTGCGGGGAGGCTCTGAAGGTGACGATTGACGCTGAACTCGAAGCCCATATCCTGCGGCTCTATCACGTCGAGAAGTGGCGCTGCGGCACCATCGCGCGGCAACTGCACGTGCATCGCGACACCGTCAAACGGGTGCTCGCGCAGGCCGGCTTGCCGCGCCATGGATCGGCGCCGCGCTCTTCGATGATCGAGCCATATCTGCCGTTCATTGGCCAGACGCTCGAGAAGTATCCGACACTCACCGCCAGTCGCCTTTACGGTATGGTGCGTGAGCGCGGCTATCAGGGCGGCCCCACGCACTTCCGGCATCTGATCTCGCTGCACCGGCCGCGCCCGCCTGCCGAGGCGTACCTGCGGCTGCGCACGTTGCCCGGCGAACAGATGCAATGCGATTGGGGGCACTTCGGTCACTTGCAGATCGGCCGAGCGCGCCGGCCCTTGATGGCCTTCGTGATGGTGCTCTCATACTCGCGCGATCTGTATCTTCGGTTCTTCCTCGACGCGCGCATGGAGAACTTCCTGCGCGGCCATATCGGCGCCTTCACCTGCTGGGGCGGGCTCGGCAGGGTCATCCTCTACGACAACCTGAAGAGCGCCGTGCTCGAACGCCAGGGCGAGGCCATCCGTTTCCATCCGACGCTGCTCGCCTTCGCCGCGCACTATCGCTTCGAGCCCAGGCCGGTGGCCATTGCGCGCGGCAATGAGAAGGGCCGCGTTGAGCGTGCGATTCGACATGTCCGCGACGCGTTCTTCGCGGCCAGGCAGTTCACCGATCTGGACGATCTGAATGCGCAAGCCGAGCACTGGTGCCGCACGCAGGCGGCCGATCGCCCGTGCCCGGAGGATCGCATGATCAGCGTGCGCCAAGCATTTACTCAAGAACAGCCAACGCTGCTTGCGCTGCCCGAGAACCCGTATCCCGTCGAGGAAACGCTCGCCGTCAAAGTCGGCAAGACGCCCTACGTGCGCTTCGATCTGAACGACTACTCGATCCCGCACACGCACGTGCGGCGCACGCTCACGATACGCGCCGATCTCGAGCAGGTACGTGTGCTCGATGGCGCCGAGATCATTGCCCGCCACGCTCGCAGTTTCGACCGCGGCGCGCAAATCGAAGAGCCCGTTCACATCGAGACGCTCGTCGGCGTCAAACGCGAGGCCCGGCATCATCGCGGAATGGATCGCTTGGCCAAAGCCGCCCCTGCTAGCCAAGACCTGCTGCGCCGCGCGGCTGAACGCAATGCGAATCTGGGCACCATCACGGCGGCGTTGCTGCGTCTGCTCGAACGATACGGCGCTGCGCAATTGCAGGCCGCAATCGGAGATGCGCTCGAAAGCGGCGTTCCGCACCCGAACGCCGTGCGCTTGGCGCTGGAGCGCCGCCGCGAAGAGCAGCAGCTACCGCCGCCGCTTGCCGTGTGTCTGCCACCGCACGTACGCCAGAAGGACACGCCGGTTCGACCACACCGGCTCGACACCTACGACCAACTCGCCGGAGGCTCCGATGAGCTCGCTTGAATCATTGCGTACGCGCGCACAGGAATTACGTTTGCACGGGCTGTTGGCCCACTGGCCGGAAGTTGCGCAGCAGCCGTGGGTCGCCCCGCTCGTGCAGTGGGAAGAAGACGAGCGAGCCCGTCGCTCGCTCGAGCGGCGCATCAAGGAAGCGCATCTGGGTGGATTCAAAGCCCTATGCGACTTCGATTGGGCTTGGCCGTCACGATGTGATCGCGGCGCCATCGAGGATCTGATGACGCTCGGGTTCATGAAGGACGCCGCCAACGTCGTGCTCATCGGCCCGAACGGCGTGGGCAAGTCGACGCTAGCGAAGAACATCGCGCATCAGGCGCTCGTGCATGGGCATACGGTGCTGTTCACCACCGCCGGCAACATGCTGGGCGAACTGGCCGCGCTCGATAGCGATTCAACGCTGCGCCGGCGCCTGCGTCGCTATGCTGCGCCCGACGTCCTTGTAATCGACGAGGTCGGATACCTCTCGTACTCGAATCGCCATGCGGATCTGCTGTTCGAACTGATCAGCCGCAGATACCAGAACAACAGCACGATCGTGACATCGAATCGACCGTTCGCCGAATGGCACGAAGTGTTCCCCAACGCTGCCTGCGTCGTCTCGCTCGTCGATCGCCTGGTGCATCTGGCCGAGGTCATCTCGATCGAAGGCGAATCGTACCGCCTGAAAGAAGCTCGCGAGCGGGCTGACAAACGCGCCCGCCAGCGCAGTCCCGGCAAATCGGCCAAGGGAGGGCAGACATCATGAAAGCCCCGCTGTTGCCTTCCGGTCGAACGCGCGGCCTGAGCTTCGTCGTGCCCGATGATTGGACGCCCGAGCAGGCGCTCGCCGTGTTCGAGCTACTCGACGACCTGCGTGAAGTGATTTGCGCCCGATATCTGCCCGACATGCAGCGGGTCCTACGTGACGATCGCCGGCAACACGAGCTGCCGCTCAACGAGTGCGATCCGCCGTTCTGATCGATGTCATTGACGACAAAGGGGCCCACGCGGCCCCTTTGTTCTTGAGTGATTCGCTCAACCTTGCGCCGTCGTTTAGCGTCGGTTTTACACCGGCGCTAACAATCTGCACCCACTCCAACGGCCCAGAGCAAGATCGCGAAATCTATGACGCACTTTTTGCGCTATGTGGCGATGAATTCCCGGACGTTTTTGCCCAGCAGACCGGATAGACTGCTGGCTCGGTAGCCCCAGCAGCTTTTCGCAAACTCACTTCGGATCGCACATTATTTCGCTCTGGAAAACGCCCGCTCGAGGCGGGCGGTAGGACACAACAGGTTCCGTTACGCAGCAAGTTCGGCAGTCAATTCAGGATGCCTGGTAATCAAGCGCAGCAGGCACAGGACAGCTCCCGAGGGAGCAAAGCGACCTTGCTCCCAATCGCGCAGCGTGGCCACGGGCGTACCGATCCGCTCGGCGAAAGCAGGTTGAGTCATCCCCGCCGCCTCGCGCGCCTGACGCACAAGCATCTGCTCGGGAGTGGTTACGCGACCGACGCGCGCCTTGGCTTCCTCAAGCGCGTGACGCAGATCCGGCAGCGACTCACCGGCGTCGGCCTCAATGGCCTTGGCGATTTTCTCGATGTCCATCACAGCACCTTTCGGATGTCCTTGGGGAGCATGTTCTCGCGCTCGGCCTTGGCATAAACCGCCACGAGCAACACAATCTCCTCATCGGTCAGATTGAAGTAGATTACGCGCGCACCGCCCGACTTGCCGGTACCTGCGCGCTTCCAGCGAACCTTACGAGCGCCATCGGCGCCAGGGACCACATCCCCTGCATCCGGATTGGCGGCGATCCAGCCGATGAAGTCCAAACGTTCGGCATCTGACCAAATGCGCTCGGCTTGCTTCTGGAAGGTCGGGGTTTCGATCACGGTCCGCATAGATGCGCATTATACGGGATTCCCGTACAACATCAAGCTCTGGGACCTCTCGCCGTTGACTAGGCCGCCGGATCGACACTCTCGGCTCGAACCGTACAGTGTTAGCTCACCGTAAGTGGTATGAGCAATCTCAAAATGTATCCATTATTCACAACAAACGAACCGGCCCGCCCTTCGGGGTCGATCCGATCCACCGAACGGACAATGCCAGCAACAACTCCTCAAGTGGCGCCACTTTTCACGCCAGCGTCCAAACGACGCCCTCCCCCAAACCACCAAAAACCCTGTAGAATCGCGGTCTCTGCGGGCGTCGTATAATGGCCATTACCCTAGCTTCCCAAGCTAGAGACGTGGGTTCGATTCCCATCGCCCGCTCCAGCATCTCCTCTTTCTGCAAAGACTTTCGCGCAATGTGATCTGCGCGCGGTTCCCGGATTACTCCCCCTTCGCGCACATCGATACGCGCTCGAGCCTAGCCCGGAGCGAAGCGGCGGAACACCCTGCATCGCCCACCGCCCGGCACCGCCTAATGCAGCAACCCAAAAACAGCGACGCCATTCGTCGCACCCACGTACACCTTGCCCAGCGCAATCATCGGCGTGATGAATTTGTTGCCGCTACCCCATTGATCGCGCGTCCCGGCCTGATTGCTGTTGTAAAGCTCGTTGCCGAGATTGCCCGCGTCGTACGCATGCAGCACACCCGTGCTGCCGTTTTCCGCGGCCCATACGATGCCGTTCGTCGCGCCGTTGGCTGAGATCGCCGGCGTCGTGCCCGGATAGGGAAAGGTCGTGGGACTCCTCGAAGCTGCGGTCGATGCGAGCAGTGCGTTCGTGATCGGCAAGGCCTTGAGATTGTCGTTGAGCCCGCCGTAGTACACCACACCGTTGTAATACGCCGGCGAGCCCCAGATGCCACCGCCCAGCGTGCCCGTCAGCTCCTGCCAGATGTGGTCCCCCGCAGCGTCGAACTTGCCCATCGCATCGCGATCGACGACATAGATCTTGTTGTTCTTCCCCGCAGCGACAGCCAGATGCTTGACGGTGCCGTCCGCCGCCACCTCGTCGGGCAGCAGCAAGGGTCCGCCTGAACCGAAATCGTCGTCGGCATTCGATTCGGCTACGGTATTCGACATCGCGAAGTAATCGGTGACGGCGAGCGACGCACCCGATAGCTTCATGAAGGTATTGCCGAAATTGCCTCCGCTCGGCATGCCCTGCGCATTGAGCGTCGGATCGAACGTGCCGTTGCCATCGACGACGAAAATCGACGTACCGTCGGAAGCCATCCCGGAGCCCGCCATCCAGACGGATCCGGCGCTTCCGTTCGGCGCGATGTTGAGCACGCCCGTTTGCTGCAGCGTACTCGCGCTGTAGGACATGATCCAGCCCGTATAAGGGCCGTTCATGCAGTGGGAAGTCCATCCGGTGTAAATCTTGTCGCCGACGAGTGTCAGGGCGGCACGTTCGGTATGCAGCGACGGATCGAACCGCATCACGCCGTTCGTGCCTTCGCTTCCATTGCCCGGAACGCTCGCGCCGATCTCGTTGGGGCCGCCCAGCACTTCGGTACCCGTCGACAAATCGAGTGCGTGCAGGCGATGGTGGTAGCCACCGCTTGCATCCCGCGTCATTGCGACGGCATAGAGCACGCCGTTCGCGCCGCGATTGCGATCGATCACCGGTGTGGCGGTGATACCGATTTCCGGCGTGAAGTCCTGACACCCGTGATCGTCGCTCGGCGTCTCTCCGTTGCCCACAAGCGAGACATGCCATAGGAGTGCCGACGTGTCGGCGTCGTACGCATAGACGCTATCGTGCTCGGTCGCGACATAGACGACGTTGTGCGCGGCCCCACCGATCGACTGATTCGTGACGAAGAGAGGTTGAGCATCCACTTTGCCATCGGCGGGCAGGAAACCCACCTTGCCGAACGTCGCAGCGCGCACGTTGGCCGGCGTCAGCGTCGTCTCGGCCAGCATCTCGCCCGTACGGGCGAGGTCATTGTGGTGCATCAGTACGTCGGTGGCGAACGCCATGCCGCCCATGCCGCCGCCGCCCGTTCCGCCGCCCGCGCCAGTTCCGCCGCCCGAGCCGGTTCCACCGCCACCCGCGCCGCCTCCGAGCGCCGCCATCTGGCTGCTACCGGAGCCACCTCCACCGCACGATACGCAGATGCCCGCTGTCAAAAGCCATATTCCCAGACGTCTCGCGCGTTGGGCGAGCAGGCGCCGCCTGTCGTCGCGCTCGGGCTGCAGAGCTCGCATGCCAATCTCCGTTCCCGGCGAGCGCCAGACGATCGCAAAAACGTCGGCCGACGCATCGTCAGAGGCTTCGATGGTACGAAGCAGCACACAACGTAGCGCGACATTGCAGCGCATTGGTCCGCCATCGTTGCGGGTTTGCGTGCCCTTTTTTTGCGCCATGCCCGAATTTTTTCATTGACCGGCTGTCGATGCATGGTCACGCATTTCGGGCGACAATCGATGCCCGACTCATTCCCCCTTTGAATGGCAGTTGATGGAACGGTATTTCATGTCTCGCACCAGCGCCGTCGCGTTGCTCGTTGATGCCCGGCGGGCCATCACGCAGCAGCGCGAAGATAAATTCGCGCACGATGCGTCGCATTACGAACGGTTGCTCGGCGAGGTCGAACGTTTGTTGCTCGACGTACGCGTTGGGCGCGTGCTCGAATTCGATCTCGAGTTTCCGTCACAGGTCCACGTCATCGTCGCAGACTGACGTCGGCGTCGCGCCGGCCAGCATTGCGCCCTCCCCGCTCTCGTCTACAATCTCGCGCACGTTGCGTCTGCCTCAGGTCGCAATCCGCCTTCCAATCGACCGTTTTAAAGATGACTCACCATTCCGATGATGACGCCGGCGCGCCTGGCGACGCCCCCCGCGCGCGCGCCGCGCACGATGCCGCGAGCGAAACATCCGACCCTGCGACGGCCAAGCCGCACTTGCGGCGCATTCGCAGCTTCGTCACACGCGCCGGCCGCGTCTCCACAGGCCAACGCCGCGCCCTCGACGAGCTCGGGCCCCGCTTCGTCGTGCCCTACACGGGCGAGCCCGCCGATTGGAACGCGATATTCGGCCGCGAGGCTCCGCGCGTGCTCGAAATCGGCTTCGGGATGGGCGCGACGACCGCGGAGATCGCGGCACGGCGCCCCGGCGACGATTTCATCGGTGTCGAAGTGCACGAGCCCGGCGTAGGTGCGCTACTCAAGTTGATCGACGAGCAAGCGCTCACTAACATCCGCATCGTTCAGCACGATGCGGTCGAGGTGATCGAGCATATGCTGGCGCCCGCTTCGCTCGATGGCGTCCATATCTTCTTCCCCGACCCGTGGCACAAGGCACGCCACCATAAACGCCGCTTGATCCAGCCGCCGTTCGTGGCGCAGCTGGTCTCGCGGCTCAAGCCGGGTGCCTATCTGCATTGCGCGACGGACTGGCAGAACTACGCGGAACAAATGCTCGAAGTGCTGGGCGCCGAGCCGTCGCTCGACAATACCGCCCAGGACTATGCACCGCGGCCCGAATATCGCCCGGTGACGAAATTCGAGCGCCGCGGGCTGCGCCTCGGGCATGGGGTATGGGATCTCGTTTTCAAAAAGCGCGCCGGTTGACGCGCTGGCGCGTGCATGGCGCTGCGCGGATTCTCAAGCGCGCCAGTCGAGTTCGCCGCTGTAACCGATGACGAGCACGAGCATGCCGAACGCGATGCGGTACCAGGCGAACACGGTGAAATCGTGCGTGGCGAGATAGCGCAGCAGCCAACGAACGCACACGAATGCGCTGACGAACGCGGCCACGGTCCCGACCGTCAGCACGCCGCCCGTGCCCACGAGCGCGCCGTGGCCATGCTTGGCGAGCTCGTAGAGCGTTGCGCCGACGATGATGGGAATGGCGAGAAAAAACGAAAACTCCGTTGCCACGCGCCGTTCGACGCCAAGCAGCATGGCGCCGATGATCGTCGAGCCCGAGCGCGAGACGCCGGGAATCAATGCGCAGCACTGCGCGCAGCCGACTTTGAACGCATCGAGCGGCCGCAACTCATCGAGCGAGCCGATCGAGGCGCCCGTCTCGCCGCGCGAACGCTCGCGCGCCTGCGCCCATAGAATGACGATTCCGCCCATCACGAGCGCGAACGCAACGGGCACCGGCGCAAACAGGGCCCGCTTGATCTGCGCCTCGAAGAGCATGCCGAGCAAGACGGCGGGTATCGTCGCGATGACGACATTGATGGCGAAGCGCCGCGCACTGGCATCGGTAAAGAGGCCCGCGACGACGGCCGCAATACGCCGCCGATACTCCCAGCACACCGCCAGAATGGCGCCAAACTGGATGACGACGAGAAACGTCTTGGCGCCGCTGCCGTTGAAGTCGAGCAGCTTACCGGCCAGGATCAAATGGCCGGTGCTCGAGACCGGCAGGAACTCGGTGATGCCCTCGACGACGCCGAGAACCACCGCCTTCGCGATCAGTATCCAATCCATCGAGCCTCCGGATGGCACCGCGCGCCGAGCTATTTCTCGACGATCTGAACGCGTATGCCGTTTGTAAGGATCGTGATTGTACCGGGTTCGAAGGTGGCACCGGCAAATTGAAGCTCTTCGGGTTTGAACGTGTAGATCGGATAGCCGTCCAGCCACTGTGCGGCGGCGAGCGCGCCGGCGGCTTCGATCTGCTGCCGGTAGGCCCGTGCCTCGCCGGCGACATCGACATGATCGACACTCGGCGAACGCAGTACGACGGCATGCTGCGCGCCGTCGTACTCGAGGCGACTCGAGAGAGTCAGCGCGCCGTCCACCGGGTCTTGCAGGAACGGGCTGGCGACGTGCGCATCGACGGTGATCAGCACGCGGTTCGCGTCCGGCGCGAAGCCGACCACCGGATTCGTCAAAGCCAGATTGAACAACTGCGATACGTCGCGGCGGTAGGGAAACTTGCGTGCGACGGCGGCCTGCACCTGTCGCTGCGAGAACGTGTAGTGATCGGGGATAAAAGGAAACGTGCGGCTCGCGCAGGCGGAAAAAGGCGCGGCAAACGCGGCCGCGGCGCCGAGCGTCACAACCGTCCGCACGAATTTTCGTCGGTGCGAACGAACGACATCTGTCATGCAGCTTCTCCGTATCCAGATGATTGGGGGGCCGGCGCATCCGTGGCCGGCCGCGTCAGTTCCTCGAGCCGGGAAAGCCAGGCGAGCGCCTCGTTGCGCGAGGTGCCGCACATCTGCGCTTCCGGCTGCAGCCCCGAGCAGCATGCCGGGCGCTCGGGGCGGCCGAAGATCGCGCAACGATTCTCGTCGTCGAGCTGAACACAGCGTACGCCCGCCGGCTTGCCGTGCGGCATGCCCGGAATCGGGCTCGTGATCGATGGCGCGATGCAGCAGGCGCCACAGCCAGGGCGGCACGCGTGCTGCTCGCCGGTTGGCGGCGTCATCGATACATCGGCTGCCACAGCTCGGATCCTCGGTACATGAATGACGAAATCGGTTCGCCGCCATCGGCGTCCCGGAGCAATATCTCAAGCGGCATTGTGCCTGCGTTCGCGCCCAGATGCCCAAAGCCGCCGCCGCGCGGCCGACCTTGGTACAGTGGATGTTTTGCGGCATTCAGCTCGACGAGAACCGAATCATGCGCGGCACGAAGGCAATCTACGCAGTCGAACGACTCAAGACACGCAGCGGCAATAACGCCTACGCCGCCCGGAGCCTGCCCGGCGGCGTTTTCCGCCTCGTCGATCGAGCGGGCGGTGCCGAGCGCACCGTCGGCGAGCCGATGCCGCTCGATGCGTTCGTCGCGTTCGTCGATTCGCTCTCCCCCGCCCAGCCGAAAAGACAAAGCAAGCTCGACGCGGCCTTCGACGCCCAGATCAAGCGCAGCCGGCGCTGAGCATCCCGGCCGACGCGCCGCCACGGCCTGCGTGCCCCGCCCGGCGCCGATCGGGGGTTTGGTACAATCCCGCAGTTTCTCTCATTCAAGCTGTCGAACCGCTTTCGTCTCAAGCCCGTCAAGCCGCCATGAACATCGAGCAAGCCCGTTTCAACATGATCGAGCAGCAAATCCGCACCTGGGATGTGTTGGACCAGGATGTGCTGAATCTGCTCTCGATCGTCAAACGCGAAAACTTCGTCCCCGCCGCCTATCGCGAGCTCGCCTTCGCGGACCTCGAACTGCCGCTGCCCGAGGGCCAGCACATGTTCGCGCCGCGCGTCGAAGCGCGCGTGCTGCAAGATCTGGCCGTCAAAAAGCATGAGAGCGTGCTCGAAATCGGCGCAGGCTCGGGCTATATGGCGGCATTGCTCGCGCATCGCGCCCGCCACGTCCTGACGATCGACATCAAGCCCGAACTGGCCGAACTGGCGAAGCAGAACCTCGCCGCGAACGGCGTGTTGAACGCCCAGGTCGAAACCGGTGACGGCGCTCGCGGCTGGATCGGCGCGGCGCCCTATGACATCATCTGTGTCTCCGGCGGTCTGCCGGTGCTGCCGCAGGAAATGCTCGAGCAGTTGAAGGTTGGCGGCCGCCTCGCCGCCTTCGTCGGTGTTGCCCCGGTCATGAAAGCCCAGATCATCACGCGCATCGACGAGAAACAATTTCGCGTGGCGGATGTCTTCGAAACGTATATCGAGCCGCTCGTCAACGCCGTCGAGCCGCCGCGCTTCAAGTTCTGACCCAGACAAAGGCCGCAATCCTTGCGGGGGCGGCACTGCCGCCCCGCCTATCGCCTATCCGACCGAGTGCCCTGATGCAAAACGTGACCGCCCCCGACCTCGCCCGATGGCTGGCTGACGATTCGCGCCCCTCGCCGGTGCTGCTCGACGTGCGCGAGCCGTGGGAACTCGCCACGGCCGCCATCGGCGGCACTGTCTCGATTCCGATGCGCGAGATTCCCGCCCGCAGCGAAGAGCTCGACGACGAGACGCCGATCGTCTGCATCTGCCATCACGGCGCTCGCAGTGCGAACGTGGCGATGTTCCTCGAATCGCGCGGCTTCAAGCAGGTGTTCAACCTGCAAGGCGGCATCGACGCCTGGTCGCGCCAGGTCGATCCGGCCGTGCCCACTTACTGAGTACACCGAAGCACCTCTTTCGAGTTCGATCGATAAACGCCGGCCGTCGCCGGCGTTTTGTCTTTCAGCGGCGGCAACTTCACCATCTTCACTCACGCCGCGCCTCATCTCTGCGCGCGAGGCACCGCGAAGAGGCGCACGCAGCCGCATCGCGCACCAATTTCGCGCTTTCCCGCCACTCACCTGCTTGCCCTGCCGCGCCAACGCTGTGCGTGCGCGCCGTTTTCGTCGCTGGCACATAGCTTGCGATGGTCGGCGGGCCGAAGCGGCAGCACCTCTTCGGCCGTTTATTTAGCAGTCCTATCCCTATAAATCGCATCTCACCCACGGCAAGGGGAAGCACATGAAACGTCGCAGCTTGTTGAAGCTCGGCACGGCATCGAGCGCGCTCGCATTGGGAGGACAGATTCCATTTGCACGGGCCGAATCGAAAGGCCCCATCAAAGTCGGCGTTCTGCATTCGCTGTCGGGCACGATGGCGATCTCGGAAACGTCGCTCAAGGACACCGCGCTGATGACGATCGCCGACATCAACGCCAAAGGCGGCGTGATGGGCCGGCCGATCGAGCCCGTGGTCGTCGATCCGGCCTCGAACTGGCCGCTGTTCGCCGAGAAAGCCCGCCAGTTGCTGACGCAGGACAAGGTCGCATGCGTGTTCGGGTGCTGGACCTCCGTGTCGCGCAAATCGGTGTTGCCGGTCTTCGAGGAACTGAACGGGCTGCTCTACTACCCCGTGCAATACGAAGGCGAGGAGATGTCGCGCAACGTCTTCTATACGGGCGCAGCGCCGAATCAGCAGGCGATTCCCGCCGTCGAGTATCTGATGAGCCCCGAAGGCGGCGGCGCCAAGCGCTTTTTCCTGCTCGGCACCGACTACGTCTATCCGCGCACGACGAACAAGATCCTGCGCGCGTTCCTCCATGCGAAGGGTGTGAAGGACGCCGATATCCAGGAGGTCTACACACCGTTCGGCCACAGCGATTATCAAACGATCGTCGCCAACATCAAGAGCTTCGCGCAAGGCGGCAAGACGACAGTCGTCTCGACGATCAACGGCGATTCGAACGTGCCGTTCTACAAGGAACTCGGCAACCAGGGGCTCAAGGCCACGGACGTGCCCGTCGTCGCATTCTCGGTGGGCGAAGAGGAGCTGCGCGGCATCGATACGAAACCGCTCGTCGGTCACCTCGCCGCATGGAACTACTTCATGTCCGTCAAAGCCGGTGAGAACACCAAGTTCAAGTCGCAGTGGGCGGAATGGGTGGCTTCGCAAAAGCTGGCGGGCGGCACGAAGCGCGTCACCAACGATCCGATGGAAGCGACCTTCGTCGGCATCCATATGTGGAAGCAGGCTGTCGAAAAAGCCAAGAGCACCGATGTCGACAAAGTACGCACGGCCATGATCGGCCAGACGTTCAATGCGCCTTCCGGCTTCGTCCTGTCGATGGACGGAAACCATCATTTGCACAAGCCCGTGATGATCGGCGAAATCCGCGGCGACGGCCAATTCAACGTGGTCTGGAAGACCAAGCAGGCCATCCGTGCGCAACCGTGGAGCCCGTATATCGCCGGCAACCAGGGCAAGCCCGATGTGGTTGCCTCGATTCCCGGTTTCCTGCGCCGGCGCGCCGTCGCATAACACGGCGTTCGTTGCCCACCTGATGCCGCTCTGAAAGAGCGGGCGCGCCGCACGCGTCGCCGCGCCGCGCCCGCTCTCTCGAATCGCATCACGCATTCCCGCTCAACTTCCCACGGCGCGTCATTCATGATCGCTCGCTTACGTTATTGCCTGTGCGCTGCGCCGCTCCTGTTCGCGCTCGTCGTCAGCGCCGCTCATGCGCTGACGCCCGCCGAGCTTGCACCGCTCGCGGGCGACGATTTCGAAGAAAAATCGGCGGCCATCGACAAGCTCGTCGCCATGCACGATCCTGCTTCGTTAGCAGTCCTCAACGCACTGGCCGACAATCGCGCGCTGGCCGGCACATCGGCTCAGGTGCTGATTCAGGACAGCGACGATGCCGACCACGCCCGCGATGCGATAACGGGTAAGACGGTCGCAATCGGCGATGCACAGCCGATCACGCTGAACAACTTGTTGCGCAGCAAGGTATCGGGCGCGCTGGCGGGGCTCCGGCTCGCCTCACCCGACCCGCAGGCGCGCCGCGCAGCGATCGAGGCATTGCTCGCCACCCCCGATCCGTCGATGAAGCCGCTCATCGACAGCGCCCGCGCGAAAGAAACCGATCCGGCGCTCAAGCGGCGCCTCGATACGCTCTGGGCCATGACGGCGCTTTCGGACCGCGATGCGGCCAAACGTCTCGAAGCCGCTACGCTCGTCGCGGCCCGCCGCGACCCGGACACGTATCTCCTGCTGCGTCAGCTCGTCGCGAAACAGGCCGACGGCAGTTTCGCCGAACCGGACGCACGCGTGCGCGAGGCCGCGCAAAAAGGGATCGACGCGCTCGATTCGATGGCACGCGAAAGCCGCATCGCCGGAACGATCTTCGCGGGCATTTCGCTCGGCAGCGTGCTGCTGCTCGCGGCGCTCGGGCTCGCCATCACGTATGGCGTCATCGGCGTCATCAACATGGCGCATGGCGAATTCCTGATGATCGGGGCGTACGCCACCTACCTCGTGCAGAACCTCTTTCAACGCTACGCACCCAGCGCCTTCGACTGGTATCCGCTCGTGGCCGTCCCCGCGGCGTTCCTCGCCGCGGCCGCGGTCGGCATCGTCATCGAGCGGCTCGTCATCCGGCATCTGTACGGCAGACCGCTCGAAACGCTGTTGACGACGTTCGGCGTCAGCCTCGTGCTGATGCAGGCAACGCGTTCGATCTTCGGCGCGCAAAACGTGCAAGTTGCCAATCCGCATTGGATGACGGGCGGCGTCGCGTTGTTTCCCGATCTGATCCTGCCGTACAACCGCCTCACGATTCTCGCTTTCTCGCTGGCCGTGATCGCCATCGCATGGGCCGTGCTGACGCGCACGCGGTTGGGGCTCTTCGTGCGCGCGGTCACGCAAAACCGCAATATGGCCGCCTGCGTGGGCATCAAGACAGCGCTCATCGATTCATACGCGTTCGCATTCGGCGCCGGCATTGCCGGGCTCGGCGGCTGCGCGCTCTCGCAAATCGGCAACGTCGGCCCCGATCTCGGGCAAAGCTATATCGTCGACTCGTTCATGGCCGTCGTACTCGGCGGCGTAGGCCAGCTTGCGGGTACGGTGCTCGGCAGCTTCGGCCTTGGACTGCTGGCCAAGGCGATCGAGCCGTTCTCGGGCCCCGTGCTCGCGAAAATCGCCGTGCTCGTGCTGATCGTGCTGTTCATCCAGAAGCGTCCGCAGGGGCTGTTCGCCCTGAAAGGACGCAGCGCATGAGGCAAGCCATGACTTCCACCACCACGCTTCATTCCAGCGCGGGCCCCGCGCCGGCACTGGCGGGCAACGACGCAGGCGCCAGCGCCGGCTTCGCGCTCGGCTTGCCGCCACGCCGCGCCTTGTTGCCGCGTCCGGCATGGGCCGCTCTTTTCGCACTCGTCCTTGCCATCGGCATCGGTGTGCCGTTCGCGTCACTCGTGCTGCCGGTATCGAGCCCGTTCCATCTCTCGGCCTATGTGCTGACGCTCGGCGGCAAGTTCATGTGTTACGCGATCGCCGCACTGGCGCTCGACCTGGTCTGGGGCTACTGCGGCATTCTCAGCCTCGGTCACGGGCTCTTCTTTGCGCTCGGCGGCTACGGCATCGGCATGTACCTGATGCGCGCGATCGGACACGATGGCGTCTACGGCAGCGATCTGCCCGACTTCATGGTGTTTCTCAACTGGCATGCGCTGCCCTGGTACTGGCACGGCACCGAGCACCTCGCCTACGCACTCGCGCTCGTCGTGGTGGTGCCCGCGCTGCTCGCGTGGACGTTCGGCTTCTTCGCGTTTCGTTCGCGCGTGCAAGGCGTGTATCTGTCGATCATCACGCAAGCGCTCACGTATGCGGCGATGCTGCTGTTCTATCGCAACGAAACCGGGTTCGGCGGCAACAACGGCTTCACGGATTTCAAGCGCATCGCCGGTTTTTCGATCACGCATCCGGGCACGCGTACGGTGCTCTTTTTGCTGACGTTCGCCACGCTCGTGCTGGCGTTCATCGCGGCGCGCGCCATCGTCGTGTCCAAGCTCGGGCGCGTCGTCACCGCGATGCGCGACAGCGAGACGCGCCTCATGTTTCTCGGCTACAGCCCGCTTGCTTACAAGCTCTTCATCTGGACCTTGTCCGCGGTGCTCTGCGCGATCGCAGGCGCGCTTTATGTGCCGCAAGTCGGCATCGTCAATCCGAGCGAGATGTCGCCGGCCAACTCCATCGAAATGGCGATCTGGGTCGCCGTCGGCGGGCGCGGGACGCTGCTCGGCCCCATCGCGGGCGCGATTGCCGTCAACGGCGCCAAGAGCCTGTTCACGGCCTACTTCGCCGAGTACTGGCTCTTTTTCCTCGGCGCGCTGTTCGTGATCGTGCCGCTCGTCATGCCACGCGGTCTCGCGGGTCTCGTCGAGCCGCTGCTTGCGCGCATGCAAGGCGCGCGAGCCCGTCCTCGTCCGTCGACGCTTATCGAGGGGAGATCCAAGTCATGATGCCCTCCACCGATACCCCGCTCGATCTGCACGCGCTCTCCGGCACGGCGGCCATGTCGCATGTGCTGACGCCCGGCGAAATCGACGTATCGCACGGCACGATTCTCTATGTCGAGGATGTCACCGTCAGCTTCGATGGTTTCCGCGCACTCGACAATCTTTCGCTATCGCTGGACGCCGGCGAGCTGCGCTGCGTGATCGGACCGAACGGCGCCGGCAAGACCACGATGATGGATGTCGTGACGGGCAGGACACGGCCCGATCACGGCAAGGTCTTCCTGGGCCAGACGCTCGATCTGACGCGCATGGACGAGCCCACGATCGCGCGCACGGGCATCGGCCGCAAGTTCCAGAAGCCCACCGTGTTCGAGCAGCACCCCGTCTGGGAAAACCTCGAACTGGCGATGAAAACCGATAAGGGCTGGTGGGCATCGCTACGCGCGCAACTGACGCGCGAAGCGCAACAGCGCATCGAAGCCACGCTCGAGACCATCGGCCTCGCCGCGCAGGCGCGACGGCTTGCCGGCGAGCTTTCGCACGGCCAGAAGCAACGGCTCGAGATCGGCATGCTGCTGATGCAGCAGCCCGCGCTGCTACTGCTCGACGAACCCGCTGCCGGGATGACCGACGACGAAACGATGGCGCTCGCCGCACTGCTGGACCGCTTGCGCGGCACGTGCTCGATGCTCGTCGTCGAACACGACATGGAGTTCGTCGCGGCGCTTGCCGGCGAAGGCGGACGTGTCACCGTCATGGCGGAGGGGCGCGTGCTGGCCGACGGCACGCTCGACGAGGTCAAGCGCAACGATGCGGTGATCGAATCGTATCTCGGCCGTTGAGACGGGCCAACGCTCGCACGCGAACAGAAAGACCGAAGAACCGATGAACCGAGGAAGACGTCGATGCTGAACATCACCGGGCTCAACCAATTCTATGGCGGCAGCCACATTCTGCGCGACGTGACGATGGAGGTGCCGAAAGGATCGCTGACCGTGCTGCTCGGGCGCAACGGCGTCGGCAAGACCACGCTTTTGCGCTGCCTGATGGGGCTCGTGCGTGCGAAAAGCGGCACGATCGCCTGGGCCGGCCAGCCGCTCGAAACATTGCCGCCGCATGCACGCGTCGCACAGGGCCTGGGCTATGTGCCGCAAGGGCGGGAAATCTTCGCGCGGCTCACCGTCGAAGAGAACCTGCTCGTGGGCGCCGCGAGCCGCAAGCCCGTATCCCAGGTGCCCGACCGGATCTATTCGCTCTTTCCCGTGCTCGAGGAAATGAGAAAGCGCCGCGGCGGCGATCTCTCGGGCGGGCAGCAACAACAGCTCGCGATCGGCCGCGCGCTGATGAGCGAGCCGCAACTGCTGATACTCGACGAACCGACCGAAGGCATTCAGCCGTCGATCATCCAGGAGATCGGCCGCACGCTGAGGCAGCTCGTCGACGAAACGGGCATGACGGTGCTGCTCGTCGAGCAATACTACGACTTCGCGCGCTCGCTGGCCGACCGCTACTGGGTCATGCGGCGCGGCGAGATCGTCGCGAACGGCATGGGCGCGGAGATGGAGGCGCAAGGCGTACGCGAGATGATCGCCGTTTGAGATTGCATGCGATGCGCGCCCCGCACTGCGGCGGGGCACGCTGCAGGTCCCCGCGGCTCGAATGTGCCATTGCCAATCACTTTCGTGTAGATTCGCGGCACCGTCTCTCAGTGTTCAGCAATGCTTTCGCCGCACCCTACCTCTCTCAACGCTTGCGCGCCATCCGACACCACCGCCGGCGCGCCGGCGACTCCGCATGGCACCGCGTCGAGCGGCTGGGATGCGCGACTCGAGCTCGGATTCACCTACCGCGCCGAACGAACGACGCTTTCGATGCGGCGCCACGTCGGGCCGTTGCGCGTGCAGCGCCCGCTCTACCCGGAAGGGCACGCGATCTGCCATGCGGTCATCGTCCACCCGCCCGGCGGCATCGCCGGCGGCGACCAACTCGCCATCGATGTCCGCCTGGATGCCGGCGCGCACGCCGTACTGACGACGCCCGGCGCGACGAAATGGTACAAAGCCAACGGACGCAGCGCGGCGCAGCGTATCGCGCTTCATGTGGGTTCGGGCGCGAAGCTCGACTGGCTGCCGCAAAACAACATCGTCTTCGACTCCGCACGGGCGCAGCTCGCCTTCGAGCTCGAGATCGCGCCCGACGCCACCGCGATCGGCTGGGACGCCACGCAGCTCGGGCGACAGGCGGCCGGCGAGCGTTGGTCGGCGGGCGAATTCGCGAGTACCACCGCGATTCGCCTCGGCGAGCCCGGCCCGTTGCTGTGGCACGAGCGCGCCGCCTTACGCGCCGACGACGCGCTGCGCGATGCCTCGCAAGGGCTGGCGGGTTTCGCCGCCTTCGGCACGCTCTGGGCCGTGGGCCCCGCCTGCACGCCCGAGCTCGCCGAGACGCTGGCCGCGCAACTGCCGTTCGACGCGACGTTGCGGGCGGGCGCGACGGCTTTGCCGGGCGGCGTCTTGCTCGTGCGCGCGTTGGGTGCATCGATGGAGGGCATCCAGTTGCTGATGCAGCGCTGCTGGACCGAACTTCGCCCTATCGTTCACGGCGTACCGGCCCGCGCACTGCGGCTCTGGTCGACTTGAGCACGCATCCGCACCAAAGCCACGCATAACGACGACAAACCGTGCATGAACGCACCGCTTCGGTGCGCATCCGACAACGCGAAACGACTGGACTGACCAGTTGGACCAGTCGGAGCAGCGGCCCGCCTCGCTTGGCATGCGGCTTGCTCAATCGGGCGCTCACCCGGCCATGAACGGTGCCGCTTTCCTTGCGGCACGAATGGCCGCGTAGGAGACCCATTCATGAAGCCTCGCCTGATCGCGCGTACGTTCGCCACGCTCGCCACCGCCGCCATCCTGTCGATCACACTGAATCAGCGCGCGCAAGCCGATGCGCTCGACACCATCGCGAAAAGCGGCGTGCTGCGCGTTGCGGTACCGGAGGACTATCCGCCCTTCGGCTCGGTCGGCGCGGACATGAAGCCGCAGGGCTACGACGTCGACATGGCTGCGCTGCTCGCTCAGGCGCTCAACGCCAAGGTGCAGCTCGTGGCCGTCAACAGCGCCAACCGCATTCCGTATCTGACGACGAACAAGGTGGACCTCGTCATCTCGTCGCTCGGCAAGACGCCGGACCGCGAAAAGGTCATCGACTTCTCGCAGGCCTATGCGCCGTACTATCAAGGCGTGTTCGGCCCCGCCGACATCAAGGTTGCCGGCCCCGCCGATCTCACGGGCAAGACGGTGGGCGCCACGCGCGGCGCGCTCGAAGAAATCGCACTGACACAGATGGCACCGAACGCGACGATCAAACGGTTCGAGGACAACAACGCCACCATCGCGGCGTTCCTCTCCGGACAAGTGCAGTTGATCGCGGCCGGCAACGTCGTCGCCGCGGCCATCGTCGCCAGGCACCCGCCGCGCCAGCCCGAGCCGAAGTTCGTCATCAAGGATTCGCCCTGCTATGTCGGCCTGAACAAGAACGAAACGCGGCTGCTCGAAAAGGTCAACGCAGCCATCGCACAGGCGCGCCATGACGGCCGGCTCGAAGCGATGTCGAAGAAGTGGTTCGGTCAGCCGCTGCCGGCGACACTGTAATGAGCTACACGCTGGAGTTCGGGGAGCTCGCGCAGTACACGGGCATGTTCGCGCACGGCGCAGCCCTGACGGTCGGGCTGACCGCGGTGGCGACCGCGCTCGGCGTGACGCTCGGAGTCGGCGGCGCGGCCGCGCGCGAATCGCGCTCGCGCGCGCTGAGGACGATCGTCGCCGCCTATGTCGAGGCGATCCGCAACACGCCCTTCATCATTCAGCTCTTCTTCGTATTCTTCGGCCTGCCCGCGCTCGGCGTGCGGCTCGACGAGTACTCGGCGGCGATCATCGCGATGACGCTCAACCTCGGTGCCTATGCTACCGAGATCGTGCGGGCGGGCGTCGCCGCCGTGCCGCGCGGGCACGTCGAAGCCGCCGCGTCGCTGGCCATGACACCGGCGCAGATCTATCGGCACGTAGTCTTGCCGCAGGCGCTGGCCAAGGTCTTCCCTGCGCTCGTGAGCCAGATCGTCATCGTGATGCTCGGCTCGGCCGTCGTCTCGCAGATTTCGGTGCCGGACTTGACCTACGCCGCCAGCTACATCCAGTCGCGCAATTTCCGTTCGTTCGAGACCTATCTCGTGATCACGGTGTCCTACCTCGGTCTTGCGATCGCACTGCGCGCGGTGCTCAAGGCGGCAGGCCGGCGGTTCTTCGCACGAGGCGCGCGATGATCGAATTCAGCTTTGCGCAAATCGTCTCGAACCTGCTGCTCGCCGCGCGCTGGACTATCGTGCTGTCGATCGTCTCGTTCCTCGTCGGCGGCCTCGCCGGCTTCGCGCTGCTCATTGCGCGCGTGTCGCCTTCGCGATTGCCGCGCACATTCGCCAAGCTCTACATCGAGGTGTTTCAGGGCACGCCGCTTCTCATGCAGCTCTTCGTCGTCTTTTTCGGGCTGCCGCTCCTCGGTCTCGATGTCGAGCCCTGGGTGGCAGCAACGCTCGGCCTGACGTTCTTCACGAGTGCGTATCTCGCCGAGATCTGGCGCGGTTGCGTGGAGGCCATCCCGCGTGGGCAATGGGAAGCGTCGGCCAGTCTCGCGATGACCTACTTCGAGCAGTTGCGCCATGTCGTGCTGCCGCAGGCGCTGCGCATCGCCATCGCACCGACGGTCGGCTTCTCCGTTCAAGCGGTGAAGGACACGGCGCTCGTTTCGATCATCGGTTTTACCGAACTGACGAAAGCGGGCACCGTGATATCGAATGCCACGTTCCGGCCATTCGCCGTCTACGGTTGCGTCGCGCTCATTTATTTCATGCTGTGCTACCCGTTGTCGCGCACCGCGCGTGCGCTCGAAAGGAAACTCCATGTCGCTCGTTGAAGTCACGCAGTTGCACAAGCAATTCGGCGCGGCGCACGTCCTGAAGGGTATCGATTTGAATGTCGAAGCGGGCCAGGTCGTCACGATCATCGGCCGCAGCGGTTCCGGAAAGAGCACCCTGCTGCGCACGCTCAACGGATTGGAGAGCATCGATTCGGGAACGATCGGCATCGACGGCGAGCGCATCGACGCACGCCATGCCGACTTGCGCCGCCTCCGGCTGAAGGTCGGCATGGTGTTTCAGCAGTACAACCTGTTTCCCCATCTGCGCGCCGGAGAAAACGTCATGCTCGCGCAAAGCGTCGTCAAGAAAACGCCGCGTGCGAAGGCGCGCGAGGTCGCGCAGCAGATGCTCGAACGCGTCGGTCTCGGCGACAAGTTCGACGCTTATCCCGATCAGCTCTCGGGCGGACAGCAGCAGCGCGTGGCCATCGCGCGCGCGCTCGCGATGGAGCCGACGCTGCTGTTGTGCGATGAAATCACGTCCGCGCTCGACCCCGAGCTCGTGGGCGAAGTGCTCGGCGTAGTCGAGCAACTGGCGCGCGATGGCATGACGCTCATCATGGTCACCCATGAAATGCGCTTCGCGCGCCGCGTGAGTGATATCGTCGTTTTCATGCACGAGGGGCGCGTCTGGGAGAGCGGACCGCCCGAACAGATCTTCGGCAGCCCGCAGAGCATAGAATTGCGGAAGTTCGTTCAATAACGCGCTTTCAAGGCGCTTACAGCCGCACGGCACCAAGCGATGAAGCTCACTCCACGCGAAAAAGACAAACTGCTCATCTTCACCGCTGCGCTGCTGGCCGAGCGCCGCAAGGCCCGCGGCCTCAAGCTCAATTATCCGGAAGCCGTCGCGTTCATCACCGCCGCGCTGATGGAAGGCGCGCGCGACGGGCAGACCGTGGCCGAGCTGATGCATTACGGCACGACACTGCTCACACGCGACGACGTCATGGAAGGCGTGCCCGAAATGATTCCCGACATCCAGATCGAGGCGACTTTTCCGGATGGCACGAAGCTCGTCACCGTCCATCATCCGATTCCATGACAGGCCGCGCCGCAAGCGTGGGCATGCGCAACAGCGGGTCTTCTCCAACCGTTCGAGGTCTTGATCGATGATTCCTGGCGAAATCCTCACCGAACCCGGCGATATCGAGCTCAACGCGGGCCGCGAAACGCTGACGCTCACGGTCGCCAACACCGGCGATCGCCCCGTGCAGATCGGCTCGCACTTCCATTTTTATGAAGTGAATGCCGCGCTCGCGTTCGAGCGCGAGCGTGCGCGCGGTTTTCGGCTGAACATCGCCGCGGGCACCGCCGTGCGCTTCGAGCCGGGGCAGGAACGTACGGTCGAGCTCGTCGCGCTGGCCGGCGACCGCACTGTCTACGGCTTCAACGGCAAGGTGATGGGCCCGTTGTAAAGGCCTTGCGTTGCCGCCCTCTTCTACTCTTAGTACTGCGAACCGTCATGACACTGCGCATCGATCGCCGCGCCTACGCGGAAATGTTCGGCCCGACCGCGGGCGACCGGATCCGGCTCGCCGACACCGAGCTCCTGATCGAAATCGAACGGGACTTCACCCTCTACGGCGAAGAAGTGAAGTTCGGCGGCGGCAAGGTGATACGTGACGGCATGGGTCAGTCGCAACGGTGCGCGGCCGAAGTGGCCGATACCGTCGTCACGAACGCCGTCATTCTCGATCACTGGGGCATCGTCAAAGCCGATATCGCCATCAAGGACGGCCGCATCGCCGCCATCGGCAAAGCCGGCAATCCCGATATCCAGCCGGGCGTGACGATCGCCATCGGCGCGGCGACGGAAATCATCGCGGGCGAAGGTCTCATCGTGACGGCCGGCGGCATCGATACGCACATCCATTTCATCAGCCCGCAGCAGATCGACGAAGCACTCGCCTCGGGCGTCACGACGATGCTCGGCGGCGGCACCGGCCCCGCCACGGGCACGAATGCGACCACCTGTACGCCCGGTCCGTGGCACATGGAACGCATGCTGCAGGCGGCCGACGGCTGGCCGATGAATCTCGGCTTTCTCGGCAAGGGCAATGCGAGCCTGCCCGCACCGCTCGTCGAGCAGGTCGCCGCCGGGGCCATCGGGCTCAAGCTGCATGAAGACTGGGGCACGACGCCGGCCGCGATCGACAATTGCCTGTCCGTGGCCGACGATACCGACACGCAAGTCGCGATTCACACCGATACGCTGAACGAAGCGGGCTTCGTCGAAACGACGGTCGCCGCGTTCAAGGGCCGCACGATCCACACGTATCACACCGAAGGCGCGGGCGGCGGACATGCGCCCGACATCATCAAGGTCTGCGGCGAAGCGAACGTGCTGCCCTCGTCGACGAATCCGACGCGCCCCTACACCATCAACACGCTCGACGAGCACCTCGACATGTTGATGGTCTGCCACCATCTCGATCCGTCCATCGCCGAAGATCTCGCCTTTGCCGAATCGCGCATCCGGCGCGAAACGATCGCGGCGGAGGACATCCTGCACGACCTCGGTGCGCTTTCGATGCTGTCGTCCGATTCGCAGGCGATGGGGCGCGTGGGCGAAGTGATCATTCGCACCTGGCAGACCGCGCACAAGATGAAGGTCCAACGCGGTGCGCTCGCCGAAGACAATACGCGCAACGATAACTTCCGCGCCAAACGCTACGTCGCCAAATACACGATCAATCCCGCGCTGACGCATGGTATTGCGCACGAAGTGGGGTCGATCGAGCCCGGCAAGTGGGCCGATCTCGTGTTCTGGGAGCCGGCGTTTTTCGGCGTGAAACCGTCGCTGATCGTAAAGGGCGGCATGATCGCGCTTGCGCAGATGGGCGACCCGAATGCCTCGATTCCGACGCCGCAGCCCGTGCACTACCGCGAGATGTTCGCCACGCGCGGCGGCGCGCTTGCGCGCACCTCGCTGACGTTCGTTTCGCAGATGGCCGCGCAGGCAGGCATTGCCGAACGTTATGGGTTGTCCAAGCGGATCGTGCCGGTGCGCGGCTGCCGCACGGTCACGAAAGCCGACATGATCCATAATGCTTGGCAGCCGTCGATCAGCGTCGATCCCGAGACCTATCAAGTCGTCGCGGACGGCCAGTTGCTGACCTGCGAGCCCGCGACCGTGCTGCCGATGGCGCAGCGGTATTTTCTGTTTTGAGTGCTGACGATCCAGGTTTCGACATGCGCACTATCGACAAACGCATCGCGCCTCATGTGAAGCTCGCGGCATCGCTCGTTTCGCGGGCGCCGACGCTCACGCTGGCCTACGAGGCGCGCTGCAAGAGCCGGCTTTCGGCCACGCTCGATAACGGCGAGACCGTGGCGCTCGTGCTGCCGCGCGGCACGGTGTTGGCCGACGGCGACGTGCTCGTGGCCGACGATGGCGGCCTCGTGCGCGTGGTCGCAGCTGACGAAGCGGTTCTCGTCGTGCGTGCGAACGATGCGCTGGCGCTTACACGGGCTGCCTACCACCTCGGCAATCGTCATACGCCCGTGGAAGTAGGTGCCGATTATCTGAAGCTCGAAGCCGACACGGTGCTCGAATCGATGCTGACGCGGCTTGGCGTGCGTGTGGAGGCGGCGTCGCTGCCTTTTCAACCCGAAACCGGTGCGTACGGCGGCGGGCATCGGCACGGGCACGATGCAACGTTCGATGAAGATTACGCGCTCGCTCAGCGTGTCTTCGACGAACATCACGGCGAGCATGCTCATGGGCATGATCATGCTCATTCTCACGGCCATGACGACGGCCACAAGCACGCTCACGGCCATGGCGGGCAATGCGATGGCGAGCATGGCCACGATTGCGAGCATGGGCACGATCACGGCCATGGTCACGCACACAGCCACGGCAAAGGCCATGCGCATCGCTGAGTTGACCGCGCTGCTGCATCTGGCATCGCCTGCACTACCGGTTGGCGCGTTCAGTTATTCGCAAGGGCTCGAATCCGCGATCGACTCGCAGTGGGTCGTCGACGAGCGCTCGACGTCCGCATGGATTGCCGGCGGTCTCGCACACGTCCTGGCGCGCTGCGAGCTGCCCTTTCTCTCGCATCAGATCGCGCGCTGGCACGCGCACGATGCGCAGTCGATCGCGGCGCTGGCCACGGCCGATGCCGAGTTTCTCGCCAGCCGCGAATCGGCCGAATTGCGACGCGAAACCGAGCAGATGGGCTGGTCGCTCAAGCAGCTATGCCTATCGCTCGAATGGGGCGATACGGCGCGGCGCGAGACGCTTACCGCACTCGCACCGGTGGCTCAGCCGAGCACGTTCGCCTTCGCCGTGGCCGCGCACGACATCGACCCGCCAGCCGCCCTCGCCGCTTACGCGTTCAGTTGGGCCGAGAATCAGGTTGCCGCGGCGCTCAAGGCGGTACCGCTCGGGCAAATGGCCGGCCAGCGCATCATCGTCTCGCTGCGCGACTCCATCGAGGCGGCCGTCGAACTCGCGCTGGCGACCCCGCCCTCCGCCATCAACACGTTTGCACCGATGCTCGGCGTGCTCTCCGCGCGCCACGAACAGCAATACTCGCGGCTTTTCCGCTCCTAGATCGATACGAGAGATACCGTCATGCGAACCAAGAAATTGCCGGCGCTGAGAGTCGGCGTCGGCGGCCCTGTCGGCTCCGGCAAAACGACCCTGCTCGAAATGCTCTGCAAGGCGATGCGCGAGCGCTACGACCTCGTAGCCATCACGAACGATATCTATACGAAGGAAGATCAGCGCCTTCTGACGATATCGGGGGCGTTGCCGGCCGAGCGCATCATGGGCGTGGAAACGGGGGGATGCCCGCACACGGCGATCCGAGAGGATGCCTCGATCAATCTCGAAGCGGTCGATCGCATGCTCGCGCGGTTTCCCGAGGCCGATATCGTCTTCATCGAATCAGGCGGCGACAATCTGGCGGCCACGTTCAGCCCGGAGCTGTCGGATCTGACGATCTACGTGATCGACGTGGCGGGCGGCGAGAAGATTCCGCGCAAGGGTGGGCCGGGTATCACGAAGTCGGACCTGCTCGTCATCAACAAGACCGATCTCGCGCCATTCGTCGGTGCCAACCTCGAAGTCATGGCAGCGGACGCAAAGAAGATGCGCGGCGAGCGGCCTTTCGTCATGTGCAATCTGAAAGCGCTCGAGGGGCTCGACGAAGTCGTGTCGTTCATCGAGGCGAAGGGGTTGCTGCGAAGCTGAGCGGTTGGCCGCCTGACTGCAAATGTCTGGCGGCCGTCACTGCGCCACCGGTTGGCTCACCCCTCCATCAACGCCCTCAATACCTCGACAGTTCGCTCCGTCGTCCCGCGATGGCGCGCGGCAAACGCCGAAGCCGCCGCGCCCATCGTAATGCGGCGCCCCCGGTCCGAGAAAAGCTCGTCGAGCACGCGGGCAAGATCGGCCGGATCGCTCACCTGCTGCGCGGCACCGGCCGCCACCGCATCGGCCGTCGCTTGCGCGAAATTGAAGACATGCGGCCCGATCAGCACCGGTACGCCCACCGCACAGGCTTCGATCAGGTTCTGCCCGCCAAGCGGCAGCAAACTGCCGCCAATGAACGCGACATCCGCCGCCGCATAATAGGCGCCGAGCTCGCCCATCGAATCGCCGAGCAGCACCGTCACGTCGGCTGGCAATGGCGCCATATCGGCAGGCCCCGGGGCAGCCGCGGGCTTCGCCTCGCCGCCCCATTGCGAGCGCCGCGCAAGACGCACGCCACGCCGTTCGACAAGCGCCGCGACCTCGTCGAAGCGCTGCGGGTGCCGGGGCACGAGTAGCAACAGCGCGTCCTTCGTCGCCTGTGCGGCCAACGCATCGAGGATCAACCCCTCTTCCCCTTCGCGCGTACTCGCGGCCACCCATACCGGGCGCGTGCCGATCGCCGCGCGCCACGCACGACCGCGCGCCACCAGGTCCGGGGGAGTCGCCATATCGAACTTCAGATTGCCGAGCACCGCGACATGGCGCGCACCGAGCGCCGTCAACCGTTTCGCATCGGCAGGGCTTTGCGCCAGCACGCGCGAGAAACCGCCGAACACCTCGCGCGTCGCCCGCCCGAAGCGTGCCGCGCGCCGGTAGGAACGCGCCGACATGCGTGCATTTGCCAGCACGAGCGGAACATCGGCGCGGCGACACTCCTCGAGCAGCGTCGGCCAGACCTCCGTTTCCATCACGATCCCAACCGTCGGCCGCCATGCGCGCAAAAAGCGCCGCACCGTGTGCGGCATGTCATAAGGCAGATAACACCGTGCAACGCGCGAGCCGAACAGCCGTTCGCCCGTCGCACGGCCGCTTGGAGTCATATGCGTGACGAGCAACCGAGCGTCGGGCCTGGCGCGCAAGAGCGCTTCGACGAGCGGTTCCGCCGCGCGCGTTTCACCGACCGATACCGCGTGGACCCAGATGAGCGGCGCGAGATCGTCTCGCGGCCGGCCGGCCGTACGGCCGAAGCGCTCGCCGATATGCTCGCGATAGCCGCGCTCGTGCCGCGAGCGAATGAAAAGCCGGAGCACCGCGAGCGGCGCGACGATCCACCAGAGCGCGCGATAGAGGGCCCTCAGCATGCCGCACCCTGGCGTGACGAGGCGGCACGCAGCCGCGCGAAACCCACGACGGCGGCGCTCAAATCAGCGCCCGGCCGGTGAGCCGCTCGAGAATGCCGATGGGCGCGCACTCGCGCTGCACCATGGCATCGGCCGGCAGAAAGAACGTCTGCTCGAGCATGAACTGGCCTGACATCGCCGCATGCGCGGTCTGGTCGGAAAAGCAGACCCATACGCTGCCCGGCGGAAAGGGAAGCGTCTCCTGCGGACTCGTCTTCTGGTAATCGAGATCGGCCTTCATGCAATCGTGCAAGTGAAGCATCAGATGATCGTATTCGCTGCGTCGCGACTTCGTGATACGAAGCAGCTCGAGCACCCACGCCGAGCCGGGCAGTTGCGGCTTGATCCGCGGCAGGAAGCGCCGGGCCATGTCCTCGAACGGCTCGCCGACGCGCCAGACACGCGGCGTGCCGTGCGGATTCACGTTCGTGAAAACGCGCAGAATCCGCTCACCGCGATTCGGGCGCGAGGGAAACGCATCGACATGCAGGCGGCTGTCGTCCTTGCGCCACGACGTGTGACGCGTCTCCACGCGCATGAGACGAAGACTCGTCGGCGCCGCGCGCAACTTGCCGCGGTACTCGGGCAGGAGGCCATCGACGAGCGAATGCGCGTTTGCCTGATAGCGCGCGACGAGCGAGCGCACCGCCGATTGGGTGGCCGCATCGGCGAGTACACCGCGCAGTGCGCCGCCGGCAGGCTCGAGGCTGATGTTCTTGCGCTTCGGATCGGCGAGCGCCGGATCGAGCAGTGCGCTCTCGCGGTCTTCGATCGGAAAAGCGAGATTCGGGAAGTACAGCACCTTGCCGTGCTCGAGCGCGGCGCGCAAAGTCTCGCGCGGCACCGAAAGGCCCTGCCCTTGCCAATCCCCCGCGGCGACTTCGATGATTTGCGATTCGTTCATGGTTCGGTTGAGCGCTGGCGAATCAGAGGAGGCCGAAACCGGCCAGTGCGGATTTCACCTGCTGCAGCGATGGCGGCGGCCCGCCATCGCCCAGATTGACGACCTTCGGCGACCAATAGCCGCCCGTACGCCATGCGGTCGCGAAATTGTACAGCTCGACCGTCGGACGCTCGAGCGCGGCGGCAATGTGCACGAGTCCGGTGTCGACGCCGACGGTCACGGCGGCAGCATCGAGCAGGCCCACGACCGCCGGCAGCGAAAGCCTCGGCGGCACGATGGCGGCGGCATTGAACTCTTGCGCCAGCCGCTCGCTCGTCGCGCGCTCCGCGTCGTTTCCCCATGGCAGCACGAGCGACATGCCGCGCGAAACGAGCGCGCGGCCCAATTCGAGCCAATTCGCGTCCGGCCACTGCTTGTCGGCGCGCGAGGTGGCGTGAACGAACACGGCGTAAGGCACGGGAAGATTGAGCCCGAGCGCCGCAAGCGCCGATGCCGCGCGCGATGTGTCGAGGCCGAAATCGAGGTCGTCCGCGGGCGTCGGTGCCGGCAGAGCGAGCGCTGCGGCGACGAGTTGGCGCGTACGCTCGACGACGTGCGTACGCGGCGCGATGGGCACGAGCCGGTCGTAGAAAAAGCGAGCCGGCCATTCATAGCCCGCGCCGTCGGTGCGATTGCCGAGCCCGACGACGGGACGGCGTGCCCAGCTCGCCACCCAGGCCGTTTTGATGAGGCCCTGACAATCGATGACGACGTCGTAGCGCTCCGCGGCGAGCGAGCGGCGCAGCGCGCGGATTTCGCGCCAGGTCGCGGCGGCGAGCGGCTCTTTGCGCCAGCGCCGCAGCGAGAACGGGATGGCCTGCCGCACCCCTGCGACAAGCCGCACGAGATCCGCAAAGCTCTCTTCGACGAGCCAGTCGATTTCGGCGCCCGGATAACGGCGCCGGATATCGGCTACCGCCGGCATGTTGTGAACGACGTCGCCCAGCGACGACACTCGCACGATCAGGATCTTTTGCACACCGAAAGAAAAAGAAAAAAACGATGGTGGCGAGGCGGTCCGTGCGCGGGACGATATTGCGTACGTCGCGCGTTGGAGCCGCCCAAACGCGCGATTTTACCGCGTCGGCGCGTTTTTTCCGCGATGAACCGGCTGGCGGCACGATGTTCCGCCATCGGGCGGCGCTTTTGAGCGTCTTATTCTTCGCGCGCCGATCACACTACAATAGCCCGTTTGAGCGCCGCGCCGTGGGCGCGCACTACTTCGTACCGTTTCCTACCATGCACCGTTCGTATCGTTTTTTTCGTTTTGGCATCGTGCTGCAGCTTGCCGGGCTCGCCGCGCTGGCGGCCTGTTCCAGCCCGCCGCAGCAACCCAAGTTTCAGCAGGAGATGTTCGATACGGGCGCGAGCCCGTTCTCGCGCCATTTCGCCGCAACGTCGTCCGATGCTTGCGAGGCCGCACGGCGTGCGCTGCTGAGCCAGGGATATCTGACTACGACGACGCGCTCGGACACGATCGACGCGAGCAAGGATTTCCAGCCGAGTGGCGACAAGCACATCACCGTCGAATTCCATGTCGTTTGTACGGCGGGCGATGATGCCGAGAATTCGAGCCTCGTCTACGCGAACGCCGTGCAAAGCGGCTTTGCGCTGAAAAAGAGCGACACCTCGGCAAGCGTGGGGTTGAGCATTTTCGGTTCGCTTTCGCTGCCGATTCGCTCGAACAGCGATGCGATGGTGAAGGTGTCGAGCGAAACCATTCAATCGCAGAAATTTTACGAGCGCTTCTTCGATTACGTCGATCAGTACCTGCGTACCGTGGTGAAGGCCGTGCCCGTGCCGCAGCCTTCGAAGATCAAAGCGAGCGAGTTGCCGGCCTCCCCGCCGGCGGCACCGGCGGCACCATTGACACCATTGACACCTTCGACAGCTTCGGCCCCCTCGGGCGCATCGACATCCGCGCCCGCCGATACCGCAAGGAACGGTCTCGCGTCGCAGCCGGCACCCACGGCGCCATAGGCCGAGAGCGCACGGCATCGTCGACGGGTAAAAAGCCGTTCTACAAATTCCGGATTCGCTAGAAATTCATACCAAAAACAAAGCGAAACGCAGTTTATTTTGGAAGCACTTTTTAGGGCACTGCGCGTACGATCGCTTCGTTCATGAAGAGCGGAGAGAAGAAGATGAGCGACGCAGGCCATTTGCGCTATTTCGATTACGCCGCCACGACGCCGGCCGATCCGAAGGTCATCGAATCCATGTTCGGATGCCTGGGCATGTCGGGAGCGTTCGGCAACCCGGCGTCGAGCTCCCATGCGGCCGGTCAGCGCGCCCGCCAATTGGTCGAGCGTGGTCGCCAACAAGTCGCGGCGCTGATCGGCGCTTCCGCCGACGAAATCGTCTGGACTTCCGGCGCGACCGAATCGAACAATCTCGCCCTGAAAGGCTATGCCGATACCGCCTCGGCGCGACGGCATCTGATCACGAGCCAGCTCGAACACAAAGCCGTGCTCGATACGATGGCAAGCCTCGAAAAGCGCGGCCTGCCCGTCAGTTATCTGCGCCCATCCGAAAACGGCGAGATCACGGTCCAGGCGGTAGCCGCCGCGTTGCGCGAGGACACCGGCCTCGTGTCGCTGATGCTCGTGAACAACGAGCTCGGCACGTTGACCGACATCGCTGCAATCTCGCAGGTGGTACATGAGGCCGGCGCGCTGCTGCATGTCGATGCGGCGCAGGCGCTCGGCAAAACGCCTATCGATGTGCGGGCACTCGGCATCGATCTGATGTCGATGTCGGCGCACAAGGTCTACGGCCCCAAAGGAATCGGCGCGCTCTATGTCAGCCGCGAGGTATGCGAGCGTATCGCACCGCAAATGCATGGCGGGGGCCATGAGCGCGGCCTGCGTTCGGGCACGCTTCCCACGCACCAAATTGTCGGAATGGGAACCGCGTGCGAGATCGCGCAGGATCAGATGCCAGCCGACAGCGAGCGGATCGCGAGATTGAGCGCGCGGCTGCTCGAACGGGTACTTCGACTCGAAGGCGTCGAGCACAATGCCAGCGCAGCGCGGCGCATTCCCCATACGCTGAGCCTCACCATCGATCTGCCAGGCTTTTTCACGTTCATGCTGCCCGGCGATCTGGCCGTCTCATCGACTTCGGCCTGCAATTCCGCAGCGGGCACGCCGTCGCATGTACTGACCGCGATCGGACTCGGGCAGGATGCCGCCAGTCGAACGATTCGAATCAGCATCGGGCGGTACACGACCGAGGTCGATGTCGACTATGCGGTGGGCTGCTTCGAGCAGGTCGTGAGCGAATGCGCTCAGGAATGCCGGCGCTGACGCGTCAGCTTTCCTGCGAGCGTATGCGCTGGACTACCGAGCTATCGAGCTACCGATCTATCGATCGGCCCGATTGAGTGCGGGCCACTGTGCGAATGCGAAGACCCAGAGCATGACGATGTTGACGATCGGCACGAACATCGTCAGGAACCACCAGCCCGAGTACCCCGCTCGGCGGATGATTCTGATGTACGGATAGAGCATCGCGACCAGAACGACGATGACGAACAGCCAGTGCCCGGAATTCATTGGATGCATTTTTTTCTCCAGTAAGGCCCGTCCGCGCTGCCCCGGCATCCCACCGGGGCAGCGCGATCGCTTAGAACGGCAGCTTTGCGTCCGGCTTCGCGGCCAGAATCACGCGCCGGAAATCGTCCTGGATCCGCGCGAGCGCATCGGCACTGTCGGCCTCGAAGCGCAGGACCACGACAGGCGTCGTATTCGACGAACGCGCAAGCCCGAAACCATCGGGGTATTCGACGCGCAACCCATCGATCGTAATGACTTCGTCCGCTCCCTGAAAGCGCGCCTCTTTCTGCAAACGCCCGATCAGCGCAAAGTTCTCGCCCTCTTCGAGCTTCAATTGCAACTCGGGCGTCGACAGTGAATTCGGCAGATCGTTGAGTACTTTGCTCGGATCGCTCACGCGTGCCAGCAGCTCGAGCAAGCGAGCGCCCGTGTACAGACCATCGTCGAAACCGTACCAGCGGTCCTTGAAGAACACGTGCCCGCTCATTTCACCGGCGATCGGCGCGCCCGTCTCGCGCAGCTTCGCCTTCACGAGCGAATGGCCCGTCTTCCACATGACCGGCTCGCCGCCATGCTGGCGCACCCAGGTAGCAAGATTGCGCGTGCACTTGACGTCGTAGATGACCTGCGCACCGGGGTTGCGCGACAGGATTTCCTGCGCGAAGAGCATCAGTTGGCGGTCCGGATAGATGATCTGGCCATCCTTCGTGACCACACCGAGACGGTCGCCGTCGCCATCAAATGCGAAGCCGATTTCAGCATCCGTTTCCTTCAGTGCCCGGATCACATCCTGCAAGTTTTCCGGATGCGCGGGATCGGGATGATGGTTGGGGAAATTGCCGTCGATATCGGTGAAGAGTTCGACGAGTTCGCAGCCGAGCGCCTTGAACAGGCGCGGGGCAAGACCGCCCGCGACACCGTTGCCCGCATCGACGACGAGCTTCATCGGGCGCGCGAGCTTGATGTCGCCGACGATCCGCTCGATGTATTTATCGCTGACGTCGTATTCGACATAGCCGCCATCGCCGGCGCTGAATTGGCCGTCGACGATACGCCGATAAAGCGCCTGGATCTGCTCGCCGTAAATGGCCGCGCCGCGCAACACCATCTTGAAGCCGTTGTAGTCGGGCGGATTGTGACTGCCCGTGACGACGATGCACGAATCGACCGACCGTTCGCCGCCCGGCAACGCGAGCGGCACGCTCGCCGCGAAGTAGCCGACCGGCGTCGGCACCATGCCGACATCGACGACATCGACACCCGCCGCGCGCAACCCGTCGGCCAGCGCCGCGACGAGCGACGGACCCGACAAGCGGCCATCGCGTCCGACGACGACGGCGTCGCCGCCCTGCGCGCGAATTTCGCTGCCGAATGCACGGCCGATCAAGCGCGCCACATCGGCATCGAGCGTCTTGCCCACGACGCCGCGGATGTCATACGCCTTGAAGATGGATTGTGAAATCATGGATAGGCTCTCAGTCTGCAAAAAAGGATGCAAAACGGCGTTGCGGCGCCAGACGCAGCGCGCCGCACGCGGTGTCGCAGATTCCCCTTACACCGCCGCCGCACGAGGGGTGCGCGATCGTTCCCACTTATAATTGCCGTTTTTCAACGGACGCACGACGCGCTCATTTTAATGCCAAGACGTTTCATTGCCGGACATTCGTCAGCCGAAGCTTGTATCAAGGCGTTAGCGAAGCGCGTCCCACGACGAGCAAATTCCCTGCCGCGCAACGTATGCTGAAGCGTCTTGCCAATCAGGACGTCGCGAAAGCCGTCGCGAACATTATCTGGCTCGGGCTCGAACGACTGACCCAGATCGTCGTCGCCATCGCCATCGCGGGCCTGCTTGCGCGCTACCTGGGCCCCGACGCCTTCGGCAAATGGCAATACGCGAACACGCTGCTGCTCGTGCTCGCGCCCATCACATGGGTGTGCGGCGCTGAAATCCTCGTCCCGACGATCGTGCATCGCCCCGCCTCCGAGCTGGGCACGGTGCTCGGCAGCGCCTTCGCGCTGCGCATGAGCGTTTCGGTGCTGGCACTCGCCGCGACATGGACAGCCATTGCGCTCGGCGTAACGGACCCGCTCGTCGGCGCCATGCTCGCCGGCCTCGCCGTGACCATGCTTTTTCGCGAGCCGTTCATCGGGGTCATCAACTCGTGGCTGCAAAGCTTGACCTACAGCAAGCCGCAGTTGTTGACGAGCATCGTCACCGCGCTCGCCAAAGCCGCGCTCGTCTATCTGTTCGTGCGCGTTGCCATGGCGCCCGCCGCGTTCGGCTGGCTCTGGGCCGCCGAATCGGCCGTCATCGGCGGTGCGCTCGTCGTCTACTACATGCGCCGCCATGGCGGTACGCTCGGCTGGCGCGTCGACGGGCCGCTGTTGCGTCACTTCGCAAGCGCGGGCACGGTGTTCTGGATCGGCCTCGTCTGCATGTATCTGTTTCTGAAGCTGGACCGGCTCATGCTCGAGCGCGCCATCTCGTTCGCCGATCTCGGCCGCTACTCGGCCGCGCAACAGATCAACGAAAACTGGATCGCGCTCGGGCTCATGCTCGCGCAGACCATCGCGCCGGCCTTCATCTACCGCGTGCAGGACACCGCCAAACTGCTTGCCAACGTACGGCGTCTGATGCTGTTCGCCGCCGCGCTGATGGCGGCCGGCGCGCTCGTGCTCGGTTTGTTCGGACACCTGATCATCACGCGCGTGTTCGGGCCCGGCTATGAAGGCGCCGTCGCGATTTTTCGCTGGTGTGTCTGGCTTTCCGTGCCAGCCGGCATCGAGGCCATCGGCAATCTGGTCGTGCTCAAATATCAGGCGAAGTTCGTTCTGCTCGCGAAGTGGGTGCTCGCGCTCGCTGTCGCGTTCGTCGTCAACCTCGTTGCCATCGCGCGGATCGGTGCATACGGCGCGCTCGTGGGACTCGCCGCGGGCTATGCCGCCGCCTCCGCGGTGAACCTCTACTACATTCGCTACAAGCTGTCATGACGACGCCCACCACCGCCCCGCCATCCGCGCCGAGCGACGCGCTTGCCGATGTCACGGTGTTGATGCCCGCCTATAACGGGCAAGCGGATGTCGAGCGCACGCTGACGTCGTTTCGCGAACGCGCCGCTGTGCACGTCTTGCTCGTCGACGACGGCAGCGATCCGCCGATCGTCGCACCGGCCCTGCCGAACGTGACCGTCGAGATTCTGCGGATGCCCCGAAACGGGGGGATCGAACGAGCGTTACAAGCCGGCATCGAAGCACTCGCTTCGCGCGGCTGCAAGTACGCAGCGCGCATCGATGCCGGCGATCTTGCCGCGCCCGAGCGGCTCGCCAAGCAGCGCGCCTACCTCGAAGCGCATCCGAACGTTGCCGGTGTGGGCATGTGGACGCAAGTGGTAACACGCGAAGGCGAACCGCTCTTCATGTTGCGACCCGCCACCGAGCCGGCTGACATTCGCCGCTTGCGTTTTTTCCGCTCGCAGTTGGTGCATCCGGCGATGATGCTGCGCGTCGATGCGGTGCGCGCGGTCGGCAATTACCGTGTTGCGTATCCGGCGGCCGAGGACCTCGACCTCTTCCTGCGTCTCATGGAACGCTACGACTGTGCGAACCTGCCCGAGCTGGGGCTCTATTACGAAGCCAATCCGGACGGCATCAGCGCTACGAAGCGCCGCAGGCAGATCGTCTCCACGATCCGGCTCGGCATGCGCTATTTCAACCCACGCAACGTCTACGATTGGTTAGGACTCGCGAAGAACCTGCTCCATCTCGTCACACCCTACGGATGGCTTCACCGCATGAAACGTGTCCTCTTTGCCGCCCGTACCGCATGAATTCACCTGCTCGATCCGCTGCCGTTGCCACTAGCACGCGCGCTACCGCTGCGCGAACGCTTTCCATTTGCCTCGTCTGCAATACGTCGTTTGCGATCCATACGTATCGCCAAGGACTGATCCGCACGCTGATCGCCAATGGCGCGACCGTGACGGTCATCGCGCCGCGCGATCGTACGACCGCCCTGCTCGAGCAAATGGGCTGCCGCTTCGTGGAACTGCACGTGGCGTCGAAAGGGACCAACCCGCGCGACGACCTGCGTACGTTCGCCGCACTGTATCGCCATTACCGCGCGATCCAACCCGACATCGTGTTTCACTACACGATCAAACCGAACATCTACGGCACCGTTGCCGCATGGCTTGCGCGTGTTCCGTCGATTGCGGTCACGACGGGCCTCGGCTACGTCTTCATCCAGAAGAGCCGTGCGGCGGTCGTAGCGAAGGCGCTCTATCGGTTCGCGTTCCGGTTTCCGCGCCAGGTATGGTTCCTCAACCGGGACGACCAGACGGCATTCGTCGAATCGCGGCTGCTCGCGCACCCCGAGCGGGCACGCCTGCTCCATGGCGAAGGGGTGGACTTGAACCATTTCGCATACACCCCGCCGCGACAGAAACAGAACTTTACATTTGTCTTGATCGGGCGCTTGCTTTGGGACAAGGGCGTCGGCGAATATGTCGAGGCGGCACGTATCTTGCGCGAGCGGCATCCCACGGCGCGGTTCCAGCTGCTCGGGCCGGCCGGCGTCGACAATCCGAGCGCGGTGACGCTGGACACGCTGCAAGCGTGGGAACGCGAAGGCATCGTCGAATATCTCGGCGAGGCGCACGACGTACGCGAGCACATTGCGAACGCGGACTGTGTGGTACTGCCTTCGTACCGGGAAGGCGTGCCACGCACGCTGATGGAGGCTTCGGCGATGGGCCGGCCGATCGTGGCGACCGACGTTCCGGGCTGCCGCGAAGTGGTGGCCGATGGCACCACGGGATTTCTCTGCGAGGCGAAAAGCGCGGCGAGCCTCGCCGACAAGCTGCAAGCGATGATGGCACTCACGCCTGACGAACGGCGTGCAATGGGTGAGCGCGGCCGCGCGAAGGTCGCGGCGGAATTCGACGAAACGACTGTCATCGCGCGCTACCTCGAAACGCTGCGCGAACTCACTGGCGTTTCTCTTTATCTTTGACGGAGCACGACGATGGCGATGAAAGGCACGATTCTGGTGACGGGCGGAGCGGGGTTCATTGGCTCGCATACCGCGGTCGAACTGCTCGCAAGCGATTATGACGTGGTCATCGTCGATAACCTCGTCAACAGCAAGCGCGAGGCTGTGCGACGCATCGAGGAGATTGCGGGCCGTAAAGTCGCTTTTTACGAAGCCGACGCGTGCGATGCCGCGGCGCTGAGCGCGATTTTCGACAAGCACCCGATCGATGCCGCGATTCATTTCGCCGCGTTGAAGGCGGTCGGCGAATCGGTTGCCAAACCGATCGACTACTACCGTAACAACATCGGTAGCCTGCTCACCGTGCTCGATACGATGCGTGAGCGCAATGTGAAGCGATTCGTTTTCAGCTCGTCGGCGACTGTTTATGGCGTGCCCGAGCGCTCGCCGATCGACGAATCGTTCCCGCTTTCGGCGACGAACCCCTACGGGCAATCGAAGCTGATCGCGGAGCAGGTTCTGCGCGATGTCGAACGGTCCGATCCGGCGTGGCGCATTGCCACGCTGCGGTATTTCAATCCGGTTGGGGCGCACGAGAGTGGACGTATCGGCGAGGACCCCGCGGGCATTCCGAACAACCTGATGCCTTATGTGGCGCAGGTCGCGGTAGGCAAGCTCGACAAGCTGCGTGTGTTCGGTAGCGACTACGACACGCCTGACGGCACGGGCGTACGCGACTATATCCATGTCGTGGATCTGGCGCGCGGGCATATCGCGGCACTCGATGCGCTGAAGGTGCGCGATGCCAGCTTGACCGTCAATCTTGGTACGGGGCGCGGGTATTCGGTGTTGGAGGTGGTGAAAGCGTTCGAGGCCGCTTCGGGGCGGAAGGTGCCTTACGAGCTCGTGGATCGGCGGCCTGGCGATGTGGCTTCATGCTTTGCGAGTACGAGTGCGGCCGAGCAGATACTTGGCTGGCGCGCCGAGCATGGCATCGAGCGCATGTGCGTCGATCATTGGCGGTGGCAGTCGATGAATCCGAATGGGTTTGTTTGAAGGCGGCAGCGTGCACCGGTTCATAGCTGTTCTGCCGACCGATTCTCACGACGTGCCGGTCAGCGTATGCGCGACGGGTAGGTACTTAGTCAGAATAGCCAGCATGGTGACGGCCTCGGCCTTCGATACCGGAGGAAACGGTGAAACATAACAAGTACCGTTGCGACGCTCGTGGGCCTTCGTGATGAACGCAAATTCTTGGGGGCTCACGCCCAACGACGTGGAAACGCGCTGGATGGCTAGGTTACGCCCTGCCTCTTTAGTGCGGACTTGATAGAACTCGAGGATCGCCTGGACCACCTGAAAATAGCCTTCGTAGGCCAAGGTGAATACTTGCATATGTCGTTCAGGGTCTAGTCCCTCTGCCGTAACCCTGTAGTCCGCAGCGTTACGCAGGAAGCCCGCGATAGCGCCAGGCGTTGAGGCGACTGCCTCCAAGGCTTTCGTCTTGATGAGATTGTCATATTCAGTTGGGCGCGACATCACAGTATCTTCAAGATGGGGCCCTCGGCAATCTGGGCCACGATGGGATCAGCCTGTACCAGGGCAGCCCACTCAGCGGGCTCGTACAAGGAGAAGTGGATGGGGCGCAGCAAACCTAGCTCCGCCTTGTGCATCGCCTCAGATAGTTCGAGCAGAGGGGCGCTCCCGATGACAATCAGGTCGATGTCGCTCCGGCCACTGTCCGTGCCCTTGGCCACTGAGCCAAACACAAACGCCGAGTTGATGAGGTCGGCAAAAGGCTCGAGGGCTTCCTTCAGAGGCTCCACAATAGCAAATGACTTCCGCGCGATACTGAGCAATTCGGGATAGAGGATAAATTCGGTATTCGCTCGAATGCTTCGTTGCCGGCCTCGTCGGGCGTCTTCCCGCAGTACGCCAGCTTCGACTAGGCGGTCCACCTGTTTTTGAGCGCTTCCGCGCCCACTGTCCGCCAGACGCAGCAGTTCCTCGAGCGTAAAACTGCGGTCAGGTTGTAGCAGTGTGGCACCAAGCACTCGTTGCAAGCCCCTTGTGAAGAGAAAGTCGGCAATACTCACAGTCAATCCTCGATATGGGGATACAAATCCCTAGTATAGGGATCAACCGGCGAATCCTCAACTGAGGGATATATATCCCCATTTCAAGGATCAAATAATTGCGTGAACATCGAGCGCGTTGGGCACCGACCATGGGCGGTGGCAGTCGATGAATCCGAACGGGTTTGCTTGATCGTCTCTTCAACCACCTCGGCCTGCGACACATCTCGTCGGCGCTTCAGGGCGTCGCGGTTTTTTAGACTCCCCATCCAACGCTTGAGCCGGGCGAAGGCCATCGGCTCCAGCGTTTCCAGTCGCGCCATGTCGCCGTTGGGTCCGATGTTCGGTATAAAGGTTGATTTCGACAAAACATACCGAAATTACATACATTTCAATAGGTTAAGACGACATAACATTCGCTTTCCCTGACCGTCAACCTCGGTACCGGGCGCGGGTACTCGGTGTTGGAGGTGGCGAAAGCATTCAGGGCCGCTTCGGGGCGGAAGGTGCCCTATGAGCTCGTGGATCGGCGGCCCGGGGGATGTGGCTTCATGCTTTGCGAGTACAAGTGCGGCCGGCAGATACTTGGCTGGCGCGCGGTGCATGGCATCGAGCGCATGTGCGCCGATCATTGGCGGTGGCAGTCGATGAATCGGAACGGTTTGCTTGAGGGGTGCGACGACGCTATCGGCAGCGTTCGAGGCACCGCGGGATTCTGATGGATGTCGGCGCCACCTATTTGAACAGATCGGCATGTGTACCCGCCCGCACGAAAACCACGCATCCGTGCGCGGAGCTGTCGTCGACGCGATATCTTCGTGTAATCAGCCTCCCGCGGAAGACTTGCCCGTTTACTTGCGGCGCTTTTTCTCAAGCTCATCGATCAGTTCATTGCCCGTCTTGAAGCGGCCCCGACGCGTCCGGACGATGTCATCGGCTTCTTTCATCGCACGCCGCGTCTCCTCGTTCGGCACCTTCAGTTCGAACGGCAGTTGCTTGTCTGCAACGACCCGCTTCAGAAACACGCGGACCGCGTCCGAGAGGGATAGGCCCATCGACGCAAGCGTCTCAGCCGCTTCCGCTTTCAAATGCTCGTCCAAACGGACGTGGACCATCGTAGTGGCAGTCATGGCAACCTCGTCTCACCGTCAAAAATGAGATACATTGTATCTCAATCGAGCCCCCGCTTTGCGGTGTTGTCGCGCAAGCCAGTCTGCGCTAGACCACGGCGCTCCATGATCGGGTCGAGCGAATTTCGGACGAGGTAACCCCGGACATTGACCAGACGACACCGCCGCTTTCACCTTGTAAGCCAACGTAACAAGTTCGTTATTTATAAAGATCACAGAATGACATAAAATTGGCAAAAATCAGATTAACAAATAGAAATGTCCGATTTACCTCTCTATTATCTCCATATACCCAAAACCGCTGGCACTTCTCTGATCAGTTTCCTGGATAGTCAATTCGATTCCAGCGAAATATGCCCTGCCCAGCTGCTTCCGAGCCTCTTCGCGCTTCCGAGGCAGGATCTTTCCAAGTACGCCTTCTTCCGGGGCCATCTATGGCACGGCTTGAATACCTATTTGAAAAGAGACCTCGCTTATATAACGATGCTGCGCGACCCCGTTCAGCGCACCATTTCCTGGTATTCGCATGTGCGCCGCGAGCCCGACGCATATCGGCACGATCAGGTCGTGAACGAGAATTGGTCGCTCCTGGATTTCGTCTCCGACGAAGTAACGAACTGGGATCTGATCAATGCTCAGACGTTATTCCTCGCGGTCGATCTCGATTACGAGAAACTCGCGAAAGATCCCGTCGGCTACGGGCAGGCAGTCGTGCGCGAATATGCGAGCGGCAAGCACGATCGCGAACTGCTGACCCGCGCCAAGGCCCGCCTCGAGCAGTGCCTCTTCGTCGGTTTGGCGGAGCGCATGAGCGAGTCGCTGCAGCTTCTGAGCCATACGCTCGGCTTCTACCCTGTCATCGAGGAACGGAAGCTCAACGTTTCGTCCAATCGCGTCCCGGCCGAGGCCCTCTCCGTCGAAGCGCTCGAAGCCATTCATCGCGTCACCGAACTCGATCGCGAGCTGTACGACTGGGCCGCGAAAGTATTCGAGCAACGATACGCCGCAATGGTCGACTCGCTGCTCATGAGCCAGTGGAAAGCGAATCCGCGCCATGCCCCAGCCGCATGGACAGCTCCGCTGGGCACCGAAGAACGAAGCCGAATCGCCATGACGGTCGTGAGCGCGCCGCGCGCCGCACAACCCGGTTCGGAGTTCCACGCCAACGTCGCCCTCGCAAACCGATCCCACTTCCGTCTGGCCAGCCAGACCCCCTATCCGCTCAATCTTTCGTACCATTGGCTCGATGCGCAAACCGGGGGCATGGTCGTCTTCGACGGCGAACGTACCGCCCTCTCGGAAACGCTTAGCGCGGGCGAATGCAAGCATTACGCGGTTCGCGTCGTCACCCCGGAGCATGCGGGCAAATACACATTGCGGATAACGATGGTGCAAGAAGGCGTCGCGTGGTTCGACGACGAGCCGTCCCGCGTCTGTACCGATTACCCGATCGAAATCGCATAAGGCATTTCACGCTTCACCTCCTACGCGGCAGGCATGCGGACGGCTCTCGGTATAATTCGCCGTCCGCCACCCGGCTACCGCTCATGCTCAGTTTCGCACTCGCCTTTCTCGTCTCGCTGCTCGTTACATTGCTGATCGTGCGCTATGCGCATCTGCACGAAAGGTTTTCGATCGATGCCGATCTGGCCGGCGTACAGAAGTTTCATGCCCGGCCCGTTCCGCGCGTCGGCGGCCTCGGGATCCTCGTCGGGCTGGTGGCGTCGACGCTGGAGCTCTACGGCCCCTATCCGGCTGTCTCGCTGGGCATCCTCGCATTGATCGCCTGCGGCATTCCGGCATTCGCCTCGGGCTTGATCGAAGACGTCACGAAGCGCGTTTCGCCCACCGCACGCCTGGTCGCCACCATGGGCTCAGCCGCCCTCGCCTATTTCGCGCTGCACATCGCCGTGGTGCGCATCAGCGTACCGCCGCTGGATTTTCTGCTTTCCTATGCGGTCATTTCAGCCGCGGTGACCGTGCTGGCGGTCGCGGCCTTGGCGAATGCGGTCAACATCATCGATGGCTTCAACGGTCTTGCGTCGATGGTCGCGATGATGATGTTTGCATCGCTTGCTTATGTGGCGTTCCGCCTCTCCGATCCGATCGTGCTGTCGGCATCGCTGATCATGATGGGCGCGGTACTCGGCTTCTTCATCTGGAATTTCCCGGCCGGTCTCATTTTTCTGGGCGACGGCGGGGCCTATTTCATCGGCTTCATGCTTGCGGAACTCGCGATCATGCTCGTCATGCGACACCGCGAGGTTTCGGCCTGGTATCCCGTGCTGCTCTTCGTTTATCCGATCTTCGAGACCTGCTTTTCGATCTACCGGAAAAAATTCGTGCGCGGCATGTCGCCCGGCATTCCCGACGGCGTGCATTTGCACATGCTCGTCTACAAGCGCCTCATGCGTTGGGCCGTCGGCGCGAAAACCGCGCATGAGCTGACGCGGCGCAATTCGTTCACATCGCCCTATCTGTGGCTGCTGTGCCTGATCGGTGTCATTCCCGCGACGCTCTTTTGGCAACACACGGTGCACCTGTTCGCCTTCGTCGTGCTGTTCGCACTGACGTATGTCTGGCTCTACGTGAGCATCGTCCGTTTCAGATCGCCGAAGTGGCTCGTCGTGCGGCGCAGCGGGCGGCGCTAACCTCCGCGCTCCACCACCACGCTCACGCTACTACCGCGGTATTCAGGCCGCCGTCTCGGCGCGCGATCGCTCGAACGCGCGCCAGCGTTGATCGATGCCCATGCCTACGCCGGCGAGCACCAGATACCAGCATGCAACCGCCAGCCATTGCGCGATGGTCGGCGCATGCAGCGCCACCAGCGCGAGCGTCGAACCGCACAACATCAGGCCGTAATAAAGCAACGCGACGCGGACATGAGACGCGCCGAGTTGCACGAGGCGCTGATAGTAGTGCTGCCGATGCGCCTCCCAGACCTTCTCGCCGCGCGCGAGCCGGCGCAGCAATGTCACCGTTGCGTCCGCAATGAACGGAGCGAACGCAAGCGCCGGAAACCAGACCGGCCACGCATCGTGCCGCCAACCCCAAAAGCCTAACGCGCCCGCAAGGAAACCCAGCGGGATAGACCCCACGTCGCCCAGAAAGATACGGGCCGGATGGAAGTTGAGCGCGAGAAAGCCGAGCGCGGCGCCCGCAATCGCCACCGAGGCAATCGATAACTGCGGCTCGCCAGCCATCGCCGCCACGGCATAGGTTGCGAAGCCGAAGACGGCCATGCCGCCCGCCAGGCCGTTCGAACCATCCATGAAGTTATAGAGATTGATGAGCCAAACGAGCGCGATGACGGCAGCCACGGCGAGCCACCAATCGATGCCGTTCGCGCTCAGCGCCACCGCCGACCCGGCCACGATCGAATGCGCCGCGAAACGCGTCTTTGCGGACAAGCCACGGCGATCGTCGATCTGCGAAAGCGCACCCAGGACGAGCGCTCCGACGGCGAACCGATGCATCAGCGGAGCCTCGATCGCGACGATCGCAAGCGCCGCCGGCAACACGCCCCATCCGCCCACACGCGGCACCGGCTTCACGTGCAACGAACGATGATTGGGAATATCGAGCGCAATATCGAACGCCCATCCCGTGCGAAGCAGGATCCATAGGACTACGAAGCAGATCAGTGCACCAGCGAACCCGGTGAGAAGAAGCGACGATATCGTCATCGATGGCGCCTCATTCAACGGTTGAAACGGTCGATCGTGCCCGCACCGTTTGCTTAAGCCCATCCGCGACTTGCCACGGCGGCGTCCATCCGAGCTCGCTGGGCAGCCGCCTGCACTCCACGCGCAAGGGGCCGGTCAGCCGATCGATGCGGTCCGACTGCCGCGTCAAAGTCCCGATCAGGCGCAACAAGGCGACCGGCACGGACACGAGCCGCGCCGGCTTGCCCAGTGCATCGGCAATCGCGCGAATCATCTGCGAGACGCTCAAATCCTCGCAATCGGTCACGTGATAGGCACCGTCGAGTGCGGCGGGATAGGTGGCGAGCAAACGAATCGCATCCGCCAGATTGCCGACATAGACCATGCTGCGTTGCGCATCGACGGCCCCCAGCGGCAACGGAACGCCCTTCTCGACAGCCTTGATGAGACCGAGGAAATTCGCGCGCACGCCCGGACCGTAGACCAACGGCGGACGCACGACGACGATCTCCATGCCAACCGCCCGCCCGAACTCGCTCAACGCCAGTTCGGCTTCGCGCTTCGATACGCCGTATGGATCGACAGGCGACGCCTCGTCGTTCTCGCGCCACGGCCGCCCCGGCTCGCCCTCACCGAGCGCCTTGATGCTGCTGACATAGATGAACCGCCGCGCGCCGGCCGCCGATGCGGCGCGCGCGGCGTTGAGCGTGCCGTCGACATTCGTCGTTCTATGGGCAGCGATCGGGTCCACCGAGCGATCGCGCATGATGTGCACGCGGGCCGCAAGATGAACGAAGGTGTCGCATGGGCCGAAGGCGGGTCTGCCCAACGCGAGCGAGGCGAAGTTGTCATCCTCGATCAGGCACTCGCGCACACCGGGCGTACAGACACCTTGCCGACGCACAAGCGCAACGACGTCATGGCCGCTGTCGCGCAGCAGCGCGCACAACGCCTTGCCGACGAAACCGTTAGCTCCCGTTATGGCAATTCGCACACCGCCTCCTTGTATGAACCCCGCCTCAACGATATCGCCTGGCGGGCATCACGCCAGCACCGACCGATAGACATCGCGGGTCTGCTCGACTGTTGCCGCCCAGGTGAGTTCGGCTGCGCGTTGCAAGCCCTTGGCGACGAGCGACTCGCGCAACGCAGCGTCTTCGAGCAATCGCGCCAGGCCGTCGGCGATTGCATCGACGGAATAAGGATCCACTTCCCAAGCCGCCCCTGCCGACACTTCCGGCAACGATGTCACGTTGGCGGTCAACACAGGAACTGCGCTTGCCATCGCCTCCGCCACCGGCAGACCGAACCCTTCGTAAAGCGACGGATAGGCAAATACTGCCGCAGCCGATAGCAGCCGAGTGAGATCGGCCCGGGACACATAGCCCGGCGCGATGATTTGACCGGCGTTCGCCAAGGGGCCGATATCGCGCTGCAGATCGGAATTCATCCACCCGTTCGCGCCGATCAGAACGAGCGGATACTCGCGCCTCAGCGCTTCGGGCAAATGGGCGTAGGCCGCGACGAGCCGGCGCAGGTTTTTCCTCGGCTGCAACGTACAGACCGACAGCACGAAGCCACGGTATTTCAGCCCCAACGCCGCGAGCACGGCAGAGCAGACTTCCTCCGATCGAGGCTGAAAGCACGTTTCCACGCCCAGATGGACAGTGACGACCTTCTCGTCGGGCAATCCATAGATGTCGTGAATTTCCTTCTTCGTGTAGTGGCTGTCCGCAATGACGACGCGCGCTTGTGCAAGCGTGCGCGGCAATCCATCGTCCAGATACTGGACGGCCACGCTCGGGTGGAATTCGGGGTGCCGCCGATGGGACAGATCGTGGACCGTGACAACGGAAGGTCCGCGGTAGCGCGACGCGATGAAATTCGTCTCGTGATAGAGGTAGCCACGCTTGGCGAAGTCCCGACGCAAACTCCCCGAAGCAAAGCTTCGGGCAAGCGTTCGAGCTTTATAGACGCCGGGGACATTGCGCGCGGCGCGCAAAGCCGATGCGGTGAACCCTTTGCTGAATTGGGCGGCCTTGGCCAGCGACGTTTGATCGCACATCAGCGCACGCAGCGCATCGCCTTCGTAGACGGTCGAGCCCACCCATCCGGCAATTGCCTCGACATCCGGTTGCTCCAACAATCCTTCGAGCAGGTGCTGCGTGTAGTAGCCGACGCCGCTGCGCGGCGGCCGCAGCGAGTTGAGATCAAAAAGCAGTTTCATGCAATGGCAGCGAGCCGTGGTGGCGTTGAAAAAAGGGGCGAAAGACGCCTGACGATCAAAGCCGCCATGCTACGACAGGAAGCCGTCGATTTTCCAACAATTGGCGCACCCGGGAGGTGCGCGCGCAGCTCGTTAGCGCGTCAGCACCCCGGCGGAGCGCGTAATGGGGACCGATTCGAGCCGCGGCGGCAACGCCGTCTCATATTCTGGGACCCATCGACGCAAATCGCGGCGCACTTCATCGTCGGTCAACACGCGATGCTGCATCAACCACGGCATCAACTCGTCGAGAAGATCGCTCGGGGCTTCCCGTGCCCGGGCGATGCGCAGCTTCGGATGCACCGTGCGGGTGGTGGTTTCGTCGTCGGCGAGCAGCTCCTCGTAGAGCTTTTCGCCGGGGCGCAGGCCCGTGAAAACGATCCGAATCTGCTCTTCGGTGAAGCCGTACAGACGGATCAGGTCGCGAGCCAGATCGACGATCTTCACGGGCTCGCCCATGTCGAGCACGAAGATATCGCCGCCTTGTCCCATGCTCGACGCCTGCAAGACGAGCTGCGACGCCTCGGGGATCGTCATGAAAAACCGCGTGATCTCGGGATGCGTGACCGTGACCGGCCCGCCCTTGGCGATTTGCTTCTGGAATTTCGGAATCACGCTTCCGGCACTGCCGAGCACGTTGCCAAAGCGGACCGTTTCGAATCGCGTCCCGTTGCTCGTTTGCTGAAGCGCCTGACAGGTCATCTCCGCCAGCCGTTTGCTCGCACCCATGACGTTGGTCGGGTTGACTGCCTTGTCCGTCGAGATCAGCACGAAGCGTTTCGCGCCGTGGCGGATGGCCGCGCGTGCGACGCGATAAGTGCCGAGCACGTTGTTGCGCACAGCCTGCCAGGCGTTCACCTCCTCCATCAGCGGAACGTGCTTATAGGCCGCCGCATGAAAGACGATATGGGGCGCATAGCGAGAAAAAACCTGATCGAGCAAAAGCGAGTCTTTGGCATCGCCCACCACCGGTACCATCGAGAGGCCCGGATAGTGGTCCGTCAGCTCTTCGACCAGCCGATAGATTGCGTACTCCGAGACATCGAAGGCGATCAATTGAGCCGGCTCGAAGCGCAGGATCTGGCGGCACAACTCCGAGCCGATGGAACCGCCCGCGCCCGTGACCATGACGACTCGGCCGCGCAGCAGCGCTTCCACGTGAGGCGTATCGATCTTGACCGGCTCGCGCCCCAGCAAGTCTTCCAGATCGATGTGCCGCACACGTGCGAGGAACGGCTGACCTTTCGTCAATGCGGCCAGCGCCGGCAGCACCATTGCGCGGACCCCGGCGCGCACGCAGATCGCCGCGACGCGGCGCTGGGCGTCCACCGATGCCGATGGAATGGCGATGATCGCGTGCTCGGCCTTCAGCTGTTGAGCAACGCGCTGCAAATCGGCGATCGGCCCCAAGACCTTGTAACCGTAGATCTCGCGGCCCTGCTTGGCTGGATCGTCGTCCAGCAGGCCGACCAGGCGCCAATCGCTCGAACGCGACAACTCGCGCGCGAGACTCGCGCCGGCCGAGCCGGCGCCCAGCACGATGACCGGCTTGCCTTGGGCAACCAGACCCCCATAAAGATAGAATTCCTTCGCAGTCCGATACAACGCGCGCGCGCCGCCCATGACGAGGAAGAGCAGCAGCGGACAGACGATCAGCACCGAACGCGGAATGATGGGCGAGGGCTGCAGCATGACCGCGCCGATCATGATGAGCAGCGCGCCGGAGCCAACGGCCTTCGAAATACGAACCAGATCCGGCAGGCTCGCGAACACCCACATGCCCCGGTATAGACCGAACACGCGGAACATCACTGCATAGACCAGTACGACCCAGATCAGCGCATGAAGTGCGCCGTACAGGAAGGCAACGGGTACGTCCCCGTTGAAGCGAATCGCGTAAGCCGCAAGCCACGCAGCCGTCACCGCCAGCGCATCGAAAGCGAATGCACTCAACGACAGCCACGATGATTTAAATCGAGACATTCCGCGACTTTTCCTCGGAGTAAAGTTGGAATACATAGCGCAGAGAGCCCGTTCAACGCTTTAGCGTTCTTCTTATTGATCGCGGCAGCCGGCCCGCATACAATTGCGCAGGCCAGCATTATGAGGCAGATCGGTAGCAATTTCCATGCGAAGTGGCGCCAACACCACGCCCGATCCCGCCACGGCCTTCTCGGAATAGGTCAAAACGGCCCCGTTGAAGATACTCCATAAAAGACGTGCGACGGAATACTGTGATGTGCCAGATGGTGCAAAATCCGTAACCAGATGTTCTCGATTTCGGTCGGCCGGGGCCAATTTCCGCTAGAATCGCCCCCTGCACAATGGATCAGCGCCGATGAATATCATTCCTGTCATCATCTGCGGCGGTGCCGGAACGCGCCTTTGGCCCGTTTCCCGGGAAGCGTTTCCCAAGCCGCTGCTCAAGCTCGCTGACGGTCAAAGCCTTCTGCAAAAGACGTTCTTGCGCGCAGCTCGCGTTGCGTCGACGAACGAAGTCCTGATCGTTACCAATCGCGAGACCTACTTTCTAACGAAGGACGAGTGCGGTGAGGTGGACACGGACGTCTCGCGTGTCGGCTTCGTGCTCGAGCCCGCTGCCCGCAATACGGCGGCGGCAATCGGCGCTGCGGCCGAGGTCGTTCGCGAGGCGCACGGCCCCGATGCGATCATGCTCGTCATGCCGGCCGATCAACTCGTCGAGAAAGAGCAAGCCTTCGCGCAAGCCGTGCAAGACGCGGCACGCGGTGCGGCTAACGGCCGAATCGTGACGTTCGGCATTCGTCCGACCGCGCCGGAAACGGGCTACGGCTATATCGAATTCGAAGCACGCCCGCTGCCAGGGGCCGAGGGCATCCACAAGGTCGAACGTTTCATTGAGAAACCCGAGCTGAATATCGCCAAGGAATTGGTCGGTACGGGCCGGCACCTGTGGAACGCCGGCATGTTCTGCTTCACCGCGCAGACGATGCTCGACGAATTGCAAAAGCACGCGCCGAACGTCATCGAGCCGACGCTTGCGGCTGTGAAGGACGCACGACGGAGCACATCGGACGATGGCTTTTCCGTCGAGCTCGATGCAGCGCATTTCGGCAAGGCGCAAGACATCTCGATCGACTACGCCGTCATGGAACGGTCGAGCAACGTCAACGTCGTGCCGTGCGATCTTGGGTGGAACGACATCGGATCATGGGTTGCGATCAGCGAGTTGACTTCGCCCGACGAGAGCGGCAACCGCATTAATGCCAGGACCGCGCTGCACGATGTCGAGAACTGCTTCGTGCAGAGCGAAGAGCGCCTGATCGGCATGGTCGGCGTGCGCGGTCTCATCGTCGTGGATACGCCCGATGCGCTGTTGATCGCGGACAAAGACCGCGCGCAGGACGTGAAACAGATCGTCGCCAAGCTCAAGCGGACGAACGACGACGCATGCCGCCTGCACCGCACCGTGCATCGCCCCTGGGGCACCTATACGGTGCTCGAAGAAGGCGATCGCTTCAAGATGAAGCGCATCGTCGTCAAACCCGGCGCGTCCCTTTCTCTGCAGATGCACCACCATCGCAGCGAGCACTGGATCGTCGTCAGCGGCTGCGCGGAGATCGTCAACGGTGAGCAGATCATCTCGCTGCAGCCGAACGAATCCACGTATATCCCGGCGGGGCACAAGCATCGGCTCGTCAATCCGGGCGTGCTCGATCTCGTGCTGATCGAAGTGCAATGCGGCGAGTATCTCGGCGAAGACGATATCGTTCGCTTCGAAGACATCTACGGGCGCGCACCCTGCTGAACTGCGGTTATGAGGGGGCTGCAAGCCCCCTTCCCCTGCTTCGATCGGGCGCGGGCGCGGCAGTCTTGCCGAAGAAGCGAACAACGAACGTCGTGCCCACGAACCCTGCCTGACTCATGCGCGTTCTCCATTTCTATAAAACATACAAGCCCGATTCGATGGGCGGCGTTGAAGAGCTGATTGGGCAGATATGCTCGGGGGCCGCGAAACAAGGCGTGACGAGCGAAGTGTTGACGGTCAGCAGAGACACCTCGACCGTCGATTTCGGGGATCACATTCATCACCGCGCAAAGCTCGATGTCGAGATTGCCTCGTCGGCATTTTCAATTCATGCGTTAAAGCGTTTCAAGGATCTGGCGCGACATGCGGACGTGATTCACTATCACTTCCCCTGGCCGTTTGCCGATATGGCGCATTTTCTGACGCGCGTACGCAAGCCGTGCCTCGTCACGTATCACTCGGATATCGTGCGGCAGAAGGTGTTGCTGCAGTTCTACAAGCCGCTGCGCGACAGGTTTCTTGCCAGCGTCGACAAGATCGTTGCGACTTCGCCGAACTACGTCGAGACGAGCGACGTGCTGCGGCGCTTTCGGGACAAGGTAGAGGTCATTCCGATCGGGCTCGATCCCGCATCTTATGCGGCGCCCACCGAGGACAAGCTGCGATATTGGCGCGAGCGTGCCGGCGAGAAGTTCTTTTTGTTCGTGGGCAACCTGCGGTACTACAAGGGGTTGCATATCCTGCTCGATGCGCTCGCGGGAACCCAGTTCCGTGCGGTGATCGTTGGCGCCGGGCCGGTCGAGAGAGAGCTCAAGCAGCAGGCGGCGCGGCTGAAACTCGACAACGTCGATTTCGTGGGCCCTGTCGGCGACGACGATAAAATCGCGCTGCTCACGCTTTGTCATGCGCTGACGTTTCCCTCGCATCTGCGATCGGAGGCGTTCGGGATATCGCTGCTCGAAGGGGCGATGTTCGGGAAGGCTCTGATTTCCGCCGAAATCGGGACGGGGACGTCGTATGTGAATGTGGATGGAGAGACGGGGATTGTGGTGCCGCCTAGCGATCCGCAGGCGCTCAGGGGTGCCATGGCGAAGCTGTGGGGTGACGACGCGCTAACGAAACGGTTGGGCGCGGGCGCACTCGAACGCTTTAAAATGCACTTCACCGCCGCCAGGATGGCGGAATCGTACGTCGAGTTGTATCGGCGGTTGGCTGCGCGCGCGTAAGTCGCGTCGGTACCCATGACCGATTGGCCCCGGGCCGCCGCACGGGTCGTCAACCGGCGCACCGTCCTCTATAATGGCGCGCTGCGGTCCGGAAATTACCAATTCTTTCCATGTAACAACTACCGACCGATTTTCGCTGCAGCTGAGCGTGTGGCTCGGCGGCAAGTTGTACAAGCGACGTTTGTTGCCGCATCGGTCAGTGCCGCCAACGGCGATAACCCACCGCGTCCCACAGGATTTCGATGAAAGCAGTCATTCTTGCAGGCGGGCTTGGAACACGCATTTCCGAGGATACCGTCAACCGACCCAAGCCTATGATCGAGATCGGCGGCAAGCCGATTCTGTGGCACATCATGAAAATTTATTCCGCGTACGGAATCAATGAATTCGTGATCTGCTGCGGCTATAAAGGCTACGTCATCAAGGAATACTTCGCGAACTATTTTCTGCATATGTCGGACGTGACTTTCGACATGCGGACGAATGAGATGCAAGTGCATCAGCAGTATGCGGAGCCGTGGAAAGTCACGCTAGTGGATACGGGCGAGCTCACGATGACTGGTGGCCGCCTGCGCCGCGTGCGGGATTTCGTGAAAGACGAAGAGGCGTTCTGCTTCACGTATGGCGATGGATTGAGCGACATCAACATCACGTCGCTGATCGAATACCACAAGCAGCAGCGGACGTTGGCGACCCTCAGTGCGACGTTTCCCCCTGGCCGCTTTGGCGCGTTGGATATCCGCGAAAACAAAGTGGGCTCCTTCAAGGAGAAGCCGAAAGGCGACGGCGGGATGATCAACGGCGGCTTCTTCGTGCTTTCGCCGCGGGTGATCGACCTTATCCCCGGCGACGAATGCGTTTGGGAACGCGAGCCGCTGGAAACGCTCGCCAGCCGCGGAGAGCTTGCCGCATACGAACACGACGGGTTCTGGCAGCCCATGGATACGCTGCGCGACAAGAATCACCTGGAAGAGTTGTGGCAGAGCGGCAAGGCTCCATGGAAGGTGTGGTGATGCAATCGACAACGTTTTGGCGGGGCAAGAAGGTATTTGTCACGGGCCACACGGGCTTCAAAGGCAGCTGGCTCACGCTATGGCTTCAGGCCCTCGGCGCGAAGGTCACGGGGTACGCCCTTGCGCCGGACACCACGCCGAATCTATTCGATCTGGCCCGCGTCGCGGACGGAATCGACTCTGTCATCTCCGATATTCGCGATCGACATGCGGTATTGAACGCGATGAAAGCGGCCTCGCCCGAAATCGTCATTCATATGGCGGCGCAGCCGCTCGTGCGCGAGTCGTATGCAAGCCCCGTCGAGACCTATGAAACGAATGTCATGGGCACGGTGCATGTGCTGGAAGCGGTTCGCCATGTTCCAGGCGTGAAATCTGTCGTCATCGTCACGACCGACAAGTGCTACGAGAACCACGAATGGGAATGGGGCTACCGCGAAAATGAGTCGATGGGCGGCTACGATCCCTATAGCAGCAGTAAAGGCTGCGCGGAGCTCGTCACTGCGGCCTATCGGCGCTCATTCTTCAACCCGTCGACATACGCAACGCATGGTGTCGCCATCGCGAGTGCCCGCGCGGGTAACGTGATCGGCGGCGGCGATTGGGCAACCGATCGCCTCATTCCGGACATCATGCGAGCGATCATGCGCGAGGAGCGGGTCCGCATCCGGAGCCCCCACGCTATCCGGCCTTGGCAACACGTTCTCGAGCCGCTCAGCGGATATCTGCTGCTTGCCGAAAAGCTGTATTCGGAACAAAGCCGCTACGCCGAAGCGTGGAATTTCGGCCCCAACGATGCGGATGCGCGCCCCGTGCAGGCTATTGTCGAGCGCCTCACGTCCCAATGGGGAGACGGTGCGAGCTGGGCGTTGGATGGCGAGGAACACCCGCACGAAGCGACTTTCCTGAAGCTGGATTGCTCGAAAGCACGCAACCGGCTCGGCTGGCAGCCTCGATGGAATCTCGAGCGTGCCTTGGACGAAATCGTCGCCTGGTACAAGGCCGCCGCACGTCAAGAGGACATGCGGGCCGTCACGCTCGAACAGATAGATCAATTTACTCAATCCTGAAGCCCATGAACAAAGATCAGATCCGCGAGCAGATCGTCGCCCTCGTGCGCCAGTACGGCGAAATGGCGACACAAAAGCCGGCGTTCGAACCCGGACAGACCGTCATCCCACCGTCCGGCAAAGTGATCGGTGCGCGCGAGATGGAGCTGATGGTTGAAGCCTCGCTCGATGGCTGGCTGACGACGGGCCGGTTCAACGACGCGTTCGAGAAGAAACTGGCGCAGTTTCTAGGCGTCAACCATCTTATTACGGTGAACTCCGGCTCCTCGGCCAATCTGATTGCGTTCTCGACGCTGACTTCACCGAAGCTTGGCGATCGCGCAATTCGCCCCGGCGATGAAGTCATCGGTGTAGCTGCGGGCTTCCCGACAACGGTCAATCCGATCATTCAATTCGGCGCCATTCCTGTTTTTGTGGATGTCGAACTCGGCACCTACAACATCGACGCTTCGAAGATCGAAGCGGCAATCTCGCCGAAGACCAAGGCGATCATGCTCGCGCATACCTTGGGCAACCCGTACAACCTCGAAGTCATCACGGCGCTGTGCAAAAAGCACAACCTGTGGCTCGTCGAGGATTGCTGCGACGCGCTCGGGGCGACGTACAACGGTCAACTGGTCGGCACCTTCGGCGACATCGGCACGCTCAGCTTCTACCCTGCCCATCACATTACGATGGGAGAAGGCGGTGCTGTCTTCACCAATAACGCCGATCTGAAGCTGATCGCGGAATCCTTCCGCGACTGGGGGCGCGATTGCTACTGCGCGCCGGGTAAAGACAATACCTGCGGAAAGCGTTTTTGCTGGAAGCTCGGCAATCTGCCCGAAGGCTACGATCACAAGTACACGTACTCGCATCTCGGATACAACCTCAAGATCACCGACATGCAGGCAGCATGTGCACTTGCTCAGATGGACCGGCTCGAAGGTTTCATCAAAGCTCGCCGGGACAACTTCGCGTATCTGCATGACAGATTGCAGTCCTGCTCCGAGTTCCTGATTCTGCCGCACGCGACGCCGAATTCGGACCCGTCGTGGTTCGGTTTCCCGATCACGCTCAAGCCCGAGGCGAACGTTCGCCGCGTCGACTTGCTCGGTTACCTGGATCAAAACAAGATCGGCACGCGCCTGCTGTTCGCCGGCAACCTCACGCGCCAGCCGTACATGATCGGACGGGGATACCGCGTCAGCGGCGAACTGACGAACACCGATATCGTCATGAACCAGACGTTCTGGGTCGGCGTCTATCCCGGCCTTGGCCGCGAGATGCTCGATTTCGTTGCGGAAAAGATCGAGACTTTTCTCGGCGTAAATTTCTAACCGAGCTTCCATGCGTAAGCCGCTGCCCAAAGACGACTTGCAATTCATCGTCGAACAGACCGCTGACGTGTGGGCGGCGTTCGACGGGGCACGGCTGTTCGTGACCGGGGGCACGGGGTTCATCGGCTCGTGGCTGCTCGAAGCCATTCAGCATGCCAACCGCGTGACGTCTTCACACGTCGAAGTCGTCACGTTGAGCCGCAATGCCGCTAAGGCACGCGAGTACGCACCGCATCTGTTCGACGATGGCAGCTTGACGCTCATTGAAGGCGATGTCACCACCTTCGAGGCAGATGTAGGCCGCATCGATTTCTGCGTCCATGCCGCCACCGATGTCGCCGACACGAAGAAGGCGGCCGACGCTCTGCGTATGTTCGATACCGGTGTCACTGGCACGCGACGGGTGCTGGACTTTGCGCGAAAAAGCGGCGCCGCGCGCTTACTGCTGACCTCGAGCGGTGCGGTCTATGGTACTCAGCCGCCCTCCGTCGAAAAGATGCCGGAAAGCTATATGGGCGCGCCCGATCCGCTCGACCCCGCCACGGCATACGGCCAGGGCAAACGAGCAGCCGAGTGGCTCGCGGCGACGTATGCCCGGGAGGGCGATCTCCAAGTCGCCATCGCGAGAATCTATGCGCTCGTCGGTCCGGGCATTCCACTAGACGGCCCATTCGCAGCAGGCAATTTCATACGGGACGCAATTGCCGGCCGGCCCATCAGCATGAAAGGTGACGGGCGGCCGCTGCGCAGCTATCTGTACATGGCCGATACCTGCATTTGGCTTTTGCGCATGCTGCTTCACGCAGAGAATGGCCAAGCCTACAACGTCGGCTCGGAAGATGCGCTGTCTATCGCCGCGTTGGCGAAGACGATCGAACGCCTATGCGGATCGAGGGACTCGGGCCTGCCGACCGCGGCGCGCAACAACTCGTATGCGCCTCGCTACGTGCCCGATACATCGAAGGCCCGAAGATCGCTCGGCCTCGCGCAATACACCGGATTGGAAACAGCCTTGTCCAAAACTATCAACTGGAACAGAACGGCGGTGACGCAATGAAAGCCTTCGACGCGACACGCATTCGCAAGACGATTCTCGATATGGCCTACGCAGGATCGACGGTCCACATCGGCTGCGCGTTCTCCATTGTCGAACTGCTGGCGGTGCTCTATCGGAACCACTTGCGCTTGGACAAGGACGATCCGCGCTCATCGCAACGAGACTACATGGTCCTCAGCAAAGGACATGGCGTCATGGCGCAATACGCATGTCTGAATGAAATCGGCTGGCTGTCGGATGAAGAACTCGGGCGATATTTTGGGAACGGCACACGCCTCAAGGGGCTTGCCGATGCTCATGTGCCAGGTGTCGAGGCGACTGCCGGCTCGCTCGGGCACGGGCTATCGGTCGGAGTCGGACTCGCGCTCGGCGCGAAACGCAATGGCACGGACCAAATCTGCTACGCCCTCGTGGGAGACGGTGAGCTGAACGAAGGCGCTATCTGGGAAGCCGCTCTGTTCGCCTCCCAGTTCAAGCTCGACAACGTCGTTGTCATCGTCGACGCAAACGGGTTTCAAGCGATGGGCACGACCGATGAAGTCATGGGCCTCGGGAATGTGGCGGCGAAGTTCACCGCATTCGACTTCGATGTAGCGACGATCGACGGTCACGACGAGACTGCCATTGACGCGGCATATCGCGATTTGAAGAGCATGAAGAACGGTCGGCCCAAAGCCATCGTCGCAAAAACGGTAAAGGGCAAAGGTGTGTCGTTCATGGCGAACGACAACATTTGGCATTACACCCGCCTCACGCCTCAGACCTATGAGGCCGCCGTGTCCGAACTCAGGGGTAAAGCATGAGAGACGCTTTCTCGAACGCACTGGTTGCCGCAGCCCAGAAGGATCCGAGGGTCTTGCTGCTCACGGGCGATCACGGATACGCTTTATTCGATCCGTTCCGTAAGGCTTGCCCCGACCAATATATGAACTGCGGCATCGCCGAGCAGAATATGGTGGGTGTCGCAGCCGGCCTTGCAAAAGCCGGCTTCCGGCCCATCGTTTATGGGCTCGCGGCATTCGTTCCGATCCGGGTGCTCGAGCAAATCAAGATCGATGTCTGCTACGAAAACCTGCCGGTGACATTCATCGGGGACGGCGCAGGCGTCGTTTACGCGCAGTTGGGAACGAGCCATCAAAGCACGGAAGACATCGCGGCGTTGCGCGCCGTACCGCAAATCTCCATTTATTCGCCCGCGGACGGCTTCGAACTGAACGCATGCTTCGATGAGATTTTGCAGCGCGAAGCCCCGGCCTATTTGCGCATGGGCAAAGCCGACCTGGGCGATGTTCACAGCGCTCCGTTGCCCGCTTCATCTTGTAACGAATTGCTGCCTCTATCGAGCACCGGCACTGCGCCCTATCTGTTTGTTGCGACGGGGTCCGGCGTCAAACTCGCTCAAAAGGTCGCTGCGGCGATCGGTGGGGCCGACGTCGTCTCGGCGTCGTGCCTGAAGCCGTTTCCCGAGGCATCGCTTCGCAAGTTGGCTGAAGGGCGCGAGGGGATCGTCACTTTCGAAGAGCACTCCATTTATGGTGGGCTCGGTGGCATCGTTGCCGAAACACTGATGGGCCGTTATACGGGAACGTTCATTCGCATAGGGATCGAGGACCGCTTCAGTACGCTGTGCGGCAACTATTCCTTCGTCATGGAGAGCCATGGCCTGCGTGCGGTGGACGTCGAGAACCGTATCCGGAAAACGCTCGAAGAAAATGTCCAGTACCAACAGTGAAAGCACGGGCAGCCCGCTCCGTGAGCCCCCGGTGAGCCTACCTCAGCGCGAAACCGCTGCGGCGACGTTCGTGCAACTCCTGCGCTTCTTGGTCGTGGGTGGATTGAACACCGTATTCGGCTATTCGTTGTTCGCAGCGTTCACGTACTTCGGCATGCCCTACCCTGCCGCGATCGGTCTTGCGACCGTCGGTGGGGTCCTATTCAATTTCCAAAGCATCGGGCGCCTGGTTTTCAATGGTGCGCCGCGCTCACGGTTCTGGCGATTCGTTGGTGTCTATATCGTCATCTACCTGCTGAACCTGGGTGGCGTTCGCCTCTTGCTCGGCCTGTGGCCAAACGTGTACATCGCCAACGCAATCACGCTCGTCCCGCTTAGCGTCATTGCTTTTATCCTCAATCGTCGATTCGTTTTCAACTTGCCATGAAGCACATTACGGTCGTCACGCCCTGCTTCAACGAGGAAGAGAATGTGGAAGCGGTCTACGCCGAAGCGCGCCGCGTTCTCTCTTCGATTCCCGGGATCACCTACGATCACCTGTTCATCGACAACGCGTCGACCGACTCCACCGTCGCGAAGCTTCGCGTGATCGCGGCCGGCGATCCGGCCGTCAGTGTGATTGTCAATGCTCGGAATTTTGGGCACATCCGGTCACCGATGCATGGGCTTCTGCAAGCGAAAGGCGATGCAGTGATATTGCTCGTCGCCGACTTGCAAGACCCACCCGACCTGATGCGCGAATTCGTCGAAAAATGGCTCGCAGGTGCACCGATCGTCGTTGGCGTCAAACCCGAGGCCAAGGAATCGCAGCTGTTTTTTGCGCTGCGAAGGATGTACTACCGCCTCGTCACGCGGATCGCCAACGTGAAGCTGATTCAAAACTTCACCGGCTTCGGCCTGTACGATCGCAAGGTCATCGAGATTCTGAGGAAGATCGATGATCCATACCCGTACTTCCGCGGGCTCATCTGCGAAATCGGCTTCGATGCCGTGCAGATTCCCTACGTGCAGCCTCGACGCAAACGAGGAATCTCGAAGAACAACTTTTATACGCTATATGACATCGCGATGCTCGGTATCACCTCGCATTCGAAGGTACCGCTCAGGCTCGCGACGATTGCTGGCTTCATCTTGTCAGGGATGAGTCTTTGCGTATCGTTCGTCTATCTCGTCTTGAAGCTCATGTACTGGAACAGCTTCTCGATGGGCAGCGCACCGATGCTGATCGGTTTGTTTTTCTTTTCCTCTGTTCAATTGTTTTTCATTGGGCTGCTGGGAGAGTACGTTGGGGCGATTCTCACGTATGCGCAGAGGCGACCATTGGTAGTCGAACGTGAACGGATCGCCGGAACCCCGGCGATGCCGAACGCGGCGACAGGCAATGAGATCGCCGCCCAATCGACGTCGCCAGCCGCTTGAAGAAAGGAGAACGCCGTCCAATGGGCAGTCCAATCGCAAACCAAACGACGCCGATCACATCAGCGCAGAAACCTGCTTTCTGGCCGCGAATCGTTCCATGGTCAGTCGCCATTGCATCGCTGATCGTCGGTTGGCTTGCAGTGGGCGGCAGGATATTCCAGCTGCATATCCCGGCGTTTTATTCCGGTGATGGCCTGTTCACGCTGACCCTCATCAAGCGATTGATCGAAAACCCCTGGGTCTTCCAGAGCCAAGCACTGGGTTACCCTTTTGGCGCCTCGCTTTACGACTATCCGATCCCCGATTCGGGAAGCCTGCTGTTCCTCAAAGCATTCGGAATGGCTACGCACAGCGCCGGGGCGGCTTACAACATCTACTATTTGCTCGGCTTCCCGCTCAATGCGTTAGCGGCCTACTACGCCTTTGGGCGATTCGGCGTGTCCAAAACGCCCTTCCGCGCTGTCGGAGCCTTTGCTTTCGCGATATTGCCGTTTCACTTCATGCGAATGGGCCACTTGCTCTATACGTGGTACTTCTCGGCGCCGATTTTTGCCTTGTTCGCCTACAGGATCTATCAAGGCCAAAGAGCACAGTTTTTCAAAGAGCGCCCCTGGGCGAACCGGGCGGTCTATGGCGCGTCGCTCCTGGCGCTGTCCTGTTTCGGCGTCTACTACGCTTTCTTCGGCGTACTCATGTTGCTTACGGGGGGTGCAACCGGTGCTGCCCGCGCCCGCTCGCTCACGCCTCTTATTCGATCCGTCCTGGCCACCTTGATCGTGACGATCGGAATTGTCGCCAACGTCGCACCGAATCTCGCCTATCGAGGCTCGCACGGCGTCAACGAAGAAACGGCCCAACGATCCGCCGCCGAATCGGAGCGATACGGTCTCAAAATCGCACAGATGCTGCTGCCGCGCCCGCACCATCGATTCAAACCGTTTGCCGAATTAAACGAGGCTTACTCAACCACGTTTCCTCTGGTGAACGAAAACGATTCATCCGCCGGGGGCGTGATCGCGTCAGCGGGCTTTCTGATTCTCTTACTGTCGGTCGTCCTTCATCGAAAAAAGACGGGTGAATCCGACAGCATGCCATTTCTGGCATCCCTCGCGCTGGTCATGATCCTGTTTTGCACGATAGGCGGCTTTTCATCGCTCTTTAGTTTGCTGATCAGTCCGATGATCCGGGCGTGGAACCGCGCAAGCGTCTTTGTTGCGTTCACCAGCGTTTGTGCCGCGATGTTGAGCCTCGATCGTGTGGCAGGCCGTTATCGTCTCTCCAACGCCTCTATCATCGGACTCGCCATTGCGCTTGCCGGATTTGCCGTCTGGGACCAAAAGGCGCCCGGCTGCGGACCGTGCTTCGCTGCAAACAAAGCGACTTTTGAAGACGATGCTCGATTCGTCGCGTCGATCGAAAACAGATTGCCCCCGGGCTCGGCGGTCTACCAACTGCCGTACATGCCCTTCCCTGAAGTGCCGCCCTTGAATAAATTGCAAGCGTACGATCAAGCGCTTGGTTACCTGCACTCCCGCTCGTTGAAATGGAGCTACGGTTTAATGAAAGGAAGAAACGGCGATCTTTTCTTCCGTGCGCTCTCACAGGAATCTGTCCAGCGGCAAATCGATGTCATTCGCAAGCTTGGGTTCCGAGGGGTGTATCTTGATCGCCGGGGGTACACGGACGGTGGAGTGCAGATTGAACGCGCTTTAACTAGCGCGACCGGACATCCGCCGGTGCTAATCAGTGGAAGCAATCAACAGGTATTCTTCGACCTCGTCGCAGAAGGCAACAACGATGCGGTACCTGCGCAGCAGGGTCTGACCGATCGTCAGATCATGGAACGTGCGGGATTCATCGTCGACGGACTTGGTGTACGGTCCGTCGGTACGCTCCACGACGGTATAGATTTTTCTCGCCCGTCAGTCCCGACGTTTCTGTCCGACGTTAAGGGTCTCTCGGATCTCGAGCCGTGGGGCCGATGGTCGGATGCGAACCTTGCTCCGGCGGTTACGCTGACTTTTGTGGCGCCACTTCCGAAGCATTTTGTACTGCATATTCGCTGCCAAGGATTTGAGCCTAATGTCAGCGGCGCTACGAAAGTAATCGTAGGGCATGAGGTGCGGGAATTCGTGCCGACGCCGGCCTTGAAAGACTTTGCTCTACGCTTTGACGACCACGTTGCAACTGACAAGATCGAGATCCGCCCCGCGAAACCCATTTCACCGCACGACGTGGGAATGAGCGCCGATACGCGCAAGCTTGGCATAGGGCTGCAGCGACTATCGATCGAAACATTGCCGTGAGCAGAAACCGAAAGCCTTGAGGCGCAGTCCAGACTCGCATGGCAGCAATATCCTGGGGGCTCGGCATTTATGTTGTCGCCTGCGGCGAGGGTGCCAACGATGAGGAGACACCGGGACTCTGAAGACGGAGTAACATCATTGGCGTCCATGAGAGAGGGCACGATGCAGACGATTACCACATTGGAAGAGCTGGACGCCAAGATTGCGGAATGCAACGCAGCTACGTCGGATCAAGAACTACGCAGTATTTTCCTTTCGTTCCGCATGGAACCGAAAGGAGTCCCCGACGACCCCTTCAGCGACGAGTACGCGAGATACCAGAAGAAACTTTACTCCTCCATCGCCGGCAAGCCGTACTCGTTGGAGAATGAGTCTCATAAGTTTGACGTCGACGCGCTCGTCAAGAATCCTTTTCCTTACAACACCCGGAACACCGAAACGATTGGCAACCAGCTTCTCGCTATCGGATCCCTCATCCGAGCGATGCGTGTACCCCCCGGGGGCCGTATTCTCGAATTTGGGCCTGGGTGGGGAAACACGAGCCTTGCATTAGCTCAGGCTGGCTTCGACATAACTGCGGTGGACATCGAGGAACGATATTGTCGCCTGCTGCGCGCCAGGGCGGACCGCCTCGGCGTACCGATCAATATCGTCAATTCCGATTTCATGTGGGTCGAAACGATTGATGATCCATACGACGCCGTCATTTTCTATGAGTCCTTTCACCACTGCGACGACCATCTCCGACTCCTCCGGGCGCTGCAGAAGGCTGTGAACCACGACGGACGCATCTATTTCGGCGGGGAGCCTATAGAGCAGAATTTTCCGATGCCGTGGGGAATTCGCCTTGCCGGGGAAGCGCTGTGGGCCATCAGGAAATACGGATGGCTCGAACTTGGCTTCAGCGAAGAGTATTTCCGGCATGCGCTACTCTCGACGGGCTGGGTGGGTACAAAACACGACTCGACCGCGCATGCGGCGGCAATCGTCTGGGAGGCGCAGCGGTTTGACACGAGCCGGTTATCGACGCCAGCGGGAGATGTAATGATCGGCTCGACCGTCGGACAGAAGGAAGGTCAGTCGCTCAAGCTCAATGGCGCCTCAAACGGATGGGGATTTTTCGGTCCATATTGTGCCCTGCCAGCAGGACGATGGGTGGCCCGAGCCAATCTCTCCGCGAAGTCACGGCCGTCCGGACAAGCAACGATCGACATATGCGTGTCCAAGGATGCAAGAACGATCACCTCGTCGACCGCCGACTTTTCGCGGGAAAAAATCGAGGCAATCGAGTTGCCCTTCCTATTGGAACGCCCCACGTCGGACATACAGATGAGACTGTTTTGTCATAATGACGTTAGTCTCGAATTGCTGTCGATCGAATTCCGTCCGCTGGAATGAGGGACCACCCGTGATTGTTGCCCCGTTGGAGAACGAAGTAGTTTGGAGATTGCGACGGAAGAACGTGCAGGAAGCCAAACGTCTGCTCCCCCGATACAACGACCCGCTTCTGGATGATCTGATAGATCAGGTCTCCCCCAAGCCACGCTGGCAAGCCAGGGGTATCGATGATATCGCCGTCCTTGACCGAGTCCATCAATCCGTTGCGCATAGCCGACGCGAGCGACACTTGGTCGTTCCAGAATCCCGCATCGAGGATGTCACGGGTGTGCTGGTTAACGATCACATTCATCGGCACGAGTATGGCGACGACGATGGCGATCGAGACGCGCGCGACTATCGATGTGCCAATCAACTCGATCCCCCGGGCGAGAAAAAAGGCAACGCCGAAATACTGCAAGTACACCGGTAGGTATCCCACGCCCCAGATCACCTCTTTCTGGTATCTCGATGAGAGTGCAACCATTACCGCAGGAAGGAAAATCAACGCCCCGAAGCACACGTATGAAAACGAGGCGAGACGCGGCACGGCGCGTTTCTCTCCGGTTGAGAACCACGCTAGGGCAAACGTCACGGCGGCAAGCAGCCATTTCCGAGGGTCCCCAAGGAACGTCGAGACGACTTGATCATAAGGAAGTTGCCACCATCCACGGAAGGCATAGAAGCTACCCGGCAGTCCCGCGATCAGTTGTTTTGCGAGCGTCATCGCGAACATCGATACGGACCCAGGAGCGGTGCCCGTGTATAGCGCCACCGCGTGACACTTCACAGCGATCTGTATCGCCGCAACGAGCACCAACGGGATCGCCACGAGCCACAATGCCGATCGCCGACAAGCGATACGCTTTCGTTCAACAAAAATGAACGCGAGCGCAATCGGGAAATACAGCACATTAAGCTCGTAAATAAATGTTGATGCAAGCGCGATCGCAGACGACGCTGCCAGCCAACTCGCCCGTCCTGTTTCTCGCCATTTCACCAACAACAGCATGCACACCGATAGCTCGATACCCAGGCTCGGATAAAGAGTGGAGAAGGATCCGACAGGATCGAAAAAATCCCTGATTTGCAATTGAAGGCCAACAACAAGCATTGCAAAAGCAATTACAAGCCTCGCACTTGCCCCGAGTTTCCTCAATAGCCACGCGAACAGCGCCACGTTGATCAAGACCAATCCAATATCGATCGACTTGACCACTGCCGGCGCATGAATATAATAGAAGAACGGGTATATCTGGGCGTAAGCACCGAGTATACGACCAGATTGCAAGCTGAGCACAACCATTCTCCAAGAAAAATCAGAGATGGTTATCCCATGGCGATGGACCAAACCCCACGTCTGCCAATTCGCAACATCGTCGTACCAGAAACCAGATTTTATGTACGGTTCGAACGAGAGGTATGAAAAAGTCAAAAAGACGACGACAATCGCCATCCCGCCTACATTCTTTTTCGTCAATTTCCGCCCCATCCGCCCACGAAGCGCTTGCGACTTATTCATCCAACTCGGACTGCGGATATGACCGATACAGCCATTTTGGCCGTTTTACACCACCTTGACCTTTGTTTTTCGCTCGGATGAATATGTATTGCCCTAAGTCGTGTCGCCTGAAATCCACCAAGCCCCCGAATTTATTCACATCAGTAAAATTACCTGCCAAATTTTCGTGCACGTCGGCCGAGAATATCTCATCAACAGAAAAACCAAGATACCCCAACAACATAAATAACTCATGCTTATTGTATTCGCGGTTATGCCGACCGTACGGGCCATGACCACTATAGGGGTCGTATATATTTACACCGGAAATAAGGCGCGCCACGTTCTCCAACCGAGCCACGTTCGGCGTGGTAAGCACGAGCGTTCCGCCAGGGCGCAATACCCTTTTTATTTCCAACAGGACCCGACAAGGATCATTCAGCAAGTGCTCAATAATTTCGCAAAATAAAACCACGTCGAACGACTGCGATTCAAAAGGAAAGGCGTCCTGCTCAATATTAAAGTGATGAAATTCCAGATCACTTGAGATGAGTCGGCGACTCGCCATCGATTCGTTATGCAAAACACATTGAGCATTAATCCCGTTGGGAAAATCAGGACTGAAATAATTTGCAAGCGTCCATTCGGCGTTTGTAAAACACCTCAAGAGCATCGTCGTGAAGTACGGATTAGCACCTAATTCAAGCCCGCGGCAACCGTCGCCCGAACCGGCTAATGCTCGGCGCACCAACCCATATGTGTGAACGAATCGCTCAAAGTCCTGAATGCAGTACTCGCGGATAGACTCCGGCGCTTGCGCCTCACGAACAGACTTCAACCAATCAAATAGTTCATCCTTGGTCGTGCCCTCTGGCAAAGGCAAGGGAGGACGAAGTGGAAATGAGTCGATCGTGTACTCGTTATCCGTTTTCTTGGAGAGTTGAAGAGGCGGCGCTACCGCCTTTTCAATCTCGTTTCTGCGCCTCAGCATGAACATATACTCTCCTGTACCAAAGCGGCGAGCGTGAGGTCGCCTAGGGGGATGAGCAATGCAGCTAGCAGGGTTCTCTGCCCGCTTAGCGTCCTGGTCCGACATTCGTGTGCAGTACTTCAACCGCTAGTCGACGCAGACACACGAGCGCCAACTTTTGTACCACTTGTTTTCGAAAAGTATGTCTTTCACTTGATCCGCGCTCTTTGCCCACCTCAACCATGCCATCCCGGTCGACGGCGGCATAGTGCCGGTTTCACGCAGCCGCAGTGATTCTCGCACACATTGCGCGAGTGTATCCGCACTTTCGCCGTCAAAATAAAGCGCATGCTCAGCTGCAACTTCGCGGAAAACCGGAATATCGCGAGCAATAATGGGCAGGCCCTTCTGTGCGGCTTCGATAAGCGGCAGGCCGAACCCCTCCCCCTTCGACGCGACGATCAGGCATGTCGCTGCTCCATAGATCTGATCCAGGTACTCATCGCTCGCCCCATCGATCCACAGAAAGCGTTTGCCGGCCTCGGGGTGCTCGCGGAGCATGCGGTCGAAGCCATTCAAGCCCCACCCTGCCTTGCCCACCACCACGAGATTGACGTCAATACCGGCAGCCCAGAGTGCATCGAATGCGGCTATCGCCTGATCGTGCCCCTTCCGTGGCTCTACCGTCCCCACCATGAGGAACGTCGGCTTCGAACGCATCGCCGCCAACAGTTGAGGCGCATTGTCAGGCAACCCTTTCGAAGGCTGGCTGTTTTCAATGTCAGCCCCAAGATGAAAGTACCCCAGCTTCAGTTCACGCAGACGTTCGATCCCAGCCGAGTCGAGCCAGTCCTCCAGATCATCCGCGACCGCACGCGAAATGCCGATCAAGCCATCGGAAACCGTAGCGATAGTTTTGAGCCAAGGCGGAAAACAGCCGGCAATGCCCTCATGGAACCACTCGGGGCGTCTTACCGGCAAGAGATCGTAGACAACGAAGTAAATGTGCACTCCTCGCCGCCGCTGTTTGAGAAACCACCGCTCGGCTTGAGGTATGCGGTCTGCCACCAGATCGAGACCGAAAAACACGTCGCCAGACTGCGTATCGACCCAGTCATCGCCCTCTGTCGGCGCGTCCGATGCAAAATCGAGCCCACGCCAAAACTCATTGGCGTATCGGTAGCCCATCGTCGAGCGCTCCAGTCTCACGGGCCGCACCTTCCACCCCGTGGGGGCAGCGGTCATCAGTTGGCGAAGGATCGCTCGCGTGACCCGCTGAATGCCAGATTTTGCATCGACTTCGGACAGCACCGATACATCGACCAACAACTGACGGTCCCGGTTGGTACGCTGGTTCGCCGCAATGGCATCCGCAGCCGCGATGTAGTCCAATCCCATCGCGGAGGCATCGAGTTTTCTAAGTGCCTCGATCAATCGATGGTAACGATTGTCGGCCGATTCGCGACTATGGTGCAGGTTGGCCGTCGCACTTTCCGCCGCGCTAATGCCGGCACTCCGCGCCTCGACCGCCGCTTCGAATGCCCGTACCGCCCTACGCCCCGTCTCATCCCACGAGAAACGGTTCGCGCGCGCGATCGCATCTTCTCGCAACGACGCCGCGAATTCATCATCGGTCAACGCCCGACGCATCATCGATGTCATCTGAGAGACGTTGAGCGGGTCGAACAATGCGTCGTTCCGCGCGATGACTTCAGGGATGCTCGTGGTATTCGAGCCGATCACGGCGGCACCGGCCGCCATCGCCTCGAGCGCCGGAAGACCGAAACCCTCGTGGAGCGAAGGGAAAACAAACAACCGGCACTGATTGTAGAGCGCTACGAGATCGTCGTCGGGAATATAACTGCCCAGCACCATCTCGTCATGGCGTAGTCCGTTCGCTTTCGCGATCCCGTTCAGCTTGACCGCCTGCGCTTCAGTTGCCTGACATGCGAGGAACAGCTGATGCTGATGCCGCACCTCGATCGGCAGCTTGGAATAGGCGACGATCAGTCGCTCCAGATTCTTGCGCGACTCCACGATGCCCGTCGTCATCACGAATGGGCGCTCGATCGAATACCGTTGGTATAGGTCGCGTACCGCTTGCTCAGAAAACTCGACCCGTTTGAAGATGCCCGACACACCCGACGAGATGTTAATGATCCGCTCGCCAGGAATCCCAAGCTCTCGGGACGCTTCTTCCGCACAGTACTGAGAAATGGCGAGCAGGACATCCGCCCGCTTCAAGGCATCGATCTTTCCGTAGTAATGCCGTCTGACGCCGGGATCCGCGAGATAACGCTCAGGATTGAGAAACGGGATGAGGTCATAGAGCGTAACGGCCGTAACGACATTCGCATCGAACGCCTTGACCGAGCTCGTCGATTGGTCGACATATCCCTCGAACAAGCTGCTGATATGGACCAGGTCCGGCTCCAGCTCCGCAATCGCATATTCGCGAATGAGTCGGGCCGCGGCCACGCGCCAATTGCCCAGCCCCTGATAGGGCGTCACAGATGGCATAGCAAAAACGGCGATGCGCTCGCTGGGAAGGAGCCCAGCAAACGATGCGCGAATGCTTTCTATCGAATCAGGAAAGGCATCGCTCAGGACCACCCATATTTCGTGCTGCCCTGCATTCCGAACGATCGCCTGCGCCAACGCCATGCTATACCGGCCGATCCCTCGGAACCGGCTTGCGGATTGGCAGCCTTGAAGGTCCAATACGATGCGCATAGTCGTCCTAACTTTGATTTAAGGGGTATTGCGATCTTTTGCGCCAGTCAGATCCGAATGGATCTTTCGGCCCCGGGCCGTCAAACGATCGACGGAATCGATCTCGTCGTCGACACCAGCGCCGACACCGCGAAGCGCATCGGACCCGATCACATTCACCAGGCGGGAACGCAGCGCAGGAAACTTCGTCAGAACGGCAGAGATGCGAGCCTTCAGTACCGGACGGCAGCGCACATACGCCGCAGCGTGTAAAAGAACGAGTTTGACGCGAGGCTTGACGCCGGACGGCGACAGCCCAACCTTCCGAAGCGCTTGCCCGCCGATCCGCAGGGGCGCGGAGAGCCGCCAACTGCTGCTGCTATACATTGCATTGATGTGATCCTGCAACCTCAGAATCTCCATCTCGGCCGTTGCCGCACGCTGTTCGATCTTGAACCTCTCGGCTTCCGCTCGGCGTTCCGCTTCGCTCAGCCTGAGCTCAAGTTCACGGATTTGAATCTCCGCTTGATACGCGCGCTCCTGCCATCTGCGCATTTCGGCCTGAGCCTCCACAACGGTCAGATTCAGCAGCTCCATGCTCCCCTCTTCGCTTTTGGATACAGCGAGCGAGGACCCGCTCACCAACGCCTGTGCAGCTTGCTCGAGCCCTGAGTCGCGCCGTTTGAATGCAATCACCGCATAGTCAGGTGCTTGCATCAAATTGTCGTCGATCGTCGAGACAACTTTGTTAATAATCGTTGCTCCAGCCAGCTCGGCAGGCATCAACTCCAGATCGCGCTGAAGCGCACCGCGGTTGACTGGAACAACCACAACGCTCTCGAACCCGGAATACTCGGCCGCAAAGCTTAGGAGTACCGAGGGAATCGGCCGCTCATGGGTCGGATCGATATAGAAATTGCATGCGCCGACCACCAAGTTCGCTGGGTTCGGCGTCTCGAGAAGAATCGCGCCGCCTTCGTCGACAACGCGATACGCCTCTTTCAGAAACGCCAGCAAGTTATCGAAGCCCAAATGCTCGACCACGTGGAACGCGCTAAGCAGGCTGTACGTGTTCTCGGCTTGCGCAGCCAGGAACTGCATTGCATCGGCCTTTCGCACGATCAACCCAGCAGCCCGCCCCGCGTCGACGAATTCCTCGTTGAGGTCTATCCCCTCAGCAGGAACGCCGCTTTCTTTCAACAACTCGAGCCACTCACCCCGCCCGCATCCCACGTCGAGCACTTGCTTGGGCACCTTTGCATGCAGCGCCTCGACGACCGGCAAATAAACGCTCTGCCGCGCCTTGATCGTCTCCCGGCTTCCCCGAAAGCGATCTTCGAGCGCCCGGTAAAAATCGTCTGACAGCATAGGTCCCCGAATTTTCTATAGTTGATAGTTCACGGTGCTCACTTCCGGCTCCATCCAAGCGCAGCCGACAAATTTCTTTTTCGACATATTGAGCACCTGGAAAACGATCGCATGATCGCGCCACTCGTAATTCTTTTCGACGTGGGTAGCGCCGGCGTGCAACGCCACGGCGATCGAATAATTCCCTTCACCGAGGTTCGCGGTGAACGCAAACCGGTACTTGATGCGCTCGCCCGCAGCATACGCTGAACGCGCGTGCGCAAGAAAACTGGTATTGGTGCCGAATATCGGCTGACCGAGCCGGTCCTTGATCGCATATCCGAGCACGAGGTCGGGCACGTTCTCGTGAACGCAAACATCCACCTCCAGCGCCACGTGACTCCCCACATCGATCACCTCGACGCTCTTGCCGTCGGCATCGACGAGACGAATGGCGTCGACCGTGGCCTCGCCGGAGCCCGAGACGGTTCGCGTCTTGCCATCCTCGCCGCGCACCTGCTTGACGGTTTTGCCTTCGCGGTCCGCCAACAGCGCGTTGTAGTAATCGAAAATCTCTTCGGGCTCGCCCTGCTTTTCCAGGCGTCCCTCGTTCAACAAAATGGCGCGATCGCAAATCGACTGAATCGCCGTCTTGTCGTGCGAGACGATCATCAGCGTCGTGCCCTGCTCGCGATAGGAGCGGATGCGATCGAAGCTCTTGTGCTGGAAGTAGGCATCGCCGACAGACAACGCTTCATCCACGATGAGAATGTCGGGGCGGCGGAACGTGGCCACGCTGAATGCAAGGCGCATCTGCATGCCGCTCGAATAGACCCGCACCGGTTGATCGATGGCATCGCCAATTTCAGCGAACGCCTCGATCGCCGGCATATTCGCCATGATCTCTTCAACCGGATGACCGAGCAGTTGCCCTGCCATGATGACGTTCTGGCGGCCCGTGAAGTCGGGATGAAAACCCATCCCCAACTCGAGCATCGCCGCAACGCGTCCGTGGACGCTGATGCTGCCGCGCGTGGGCTGCGTCGTGCCGGTAATCATTTTCAGCAACGTGCTCTTGCCCGCGCCATTGATACCGACGATGCCCACGGCCTCGCCCTGCTTCACGTCAAAGCTGACATCGCGCAATATCCATTTGAGCTGATGCCTGACGGCATGCCCCGGCGCGACCCATTCGAGCAACCGCCCGAAACGCGACGAATATTGCTTGTAGGCCTTGCTGACGTTTTGTACGGAAATACTACCCATGAGATCGGGTCCGCGGTTACGAGTCGAAGCGTTGGACGCTGTGAGGAAAAGGCCCGGCCTCTTCTCGGCCAGGCTCGAATCGGCGCGGGCTCGAGGGCGCCGAAACGCCCTCTCGCTTCATCCGGTCAGAACGAGAAGCCGGCTTCGTTTCGACGCAGATCGGCTTGCACCATCATCTTGCACAGTTCTTCGAGCGACGTCTTCGGCTCCCAGCCAAGCTTGGCCTTTGCCTTCGCCGGATCGCCGATCAGCAGCTCGACTTCGGCCGGCCGGTAGAACTTCGGGTTCACGCGCACGAGTACCTTGCCATTGGCAACGTCGACGCCTTCCTCTTTATCGCCTTCGCCGCGCCACTTCAATTCGGTACCGACTGCCTTGAATGCCATCGAGACGAAATCGCGCACGGTCTCCGTCCGATTGGTGGCCAGCACGAACGTATCGGGTTCGTCAGCCTGCAGCATGCGCCACATGCCCTCGACATACTCTTTTGCGAAACCCCAATCGCGCTTGGCGTCGAGGTTGCCCAGCTCGAGTACGTCGAGCTTGCCGAGCGAAATCTTCGCCGCCGAATCGGTAATCTTGCGCGTGACGAATTCGCGCCCACGCAGCGGCGATTCGTGATTGAACAAGATGCCGCTCGATCCGAAAATGTCGTACGACTCGCGGTAATTCACGGTGATCCAGTGGGCATACAGCTTGGCCACACCATAGGGGCTGCGCGGATAAAACGGCGTGTCTTCCTTTTGCGGAACGGCCTGCACCTTACCGAACATTTCAGACGTCGATGCTTGATAGAAGCGAATCGAGCGGTCAACGATACGAATGGCTTCGAGCAGATTCAAGGCGCCAACGCCGGTGATCTGCGCCGTCGTGCCGGGCTGATCGAACGAGACGCCGACGAAGCTTTGCGCAGCGAGGTTGTAGACTTCTCGCGGCTTCGCCATTTCGATGAGGCGAATGGAGGCGCCGAGATCGGTCAGATCGTGTTCGACAAGATGCAGATTGGGGTGATCGAGAACGCCCACCTCTTCCATGCGCCAGAAGTTCACCGAGCTCGTACGCCGGTACGTGCCAAAGACTTCGTACCCGCGCTCGAGCAACAATTGCGTCAGATACGCACCATCTTGACCGGTGATGCCGGTTACGACTGCCCTTGTCATTCCCTCTCCTTTGGAAAGCTGATCTCCGCGCCATATTCCGCGAAGAATCATCAAAATACCGAAATCGAACGCCGCAAATTATAGCCGAGCGCTCCTTGCCAAAAACGCTCAAAGCCAGCGGCTCGCCGCAACGGCGCCTATCGCGCGCATATTGCGCGCACAACGGACGCACTACAGCTCGTCGACCATTTCCGCCGCATGCCGCCGAAAAAGATGCATTCCAAGCAGGCAAAACAGCACACCGAGCACAAAGACAGGCCACACGAGCGACCAGTCGGGCCAAAGGCGGTTCACGAAGATCGTCTGGTATCCCTCGATCAATCGCGCCATCGGGTTGAGCCGGATCAATGGTCTGACCTGCTCCGGCAGCGCATGCCACGGATAGACAACGGGCGTGAACCAGAACCAGAACTGCAGAAGAATGCCCATGAATTGACCGACGTCGCGGAAAAAAACGTTGAGCACCCCCAACGTGATACCGAGCCCGATGCTGAAAAGGACCTGCGTCAACAGCAGCGGCACGAGGCCCACGAATACGACGCCCGGAAAGTTTCCCGTGACGATAAGAAAAACCAAAAAGAGGCCGAAGATGATCGCGAAGTTCATCAGCGCGGAACACGTGACGATCACGGGCAGCACGATGCGAGGGAAGCTGAGCTTTTTCAGCAGATTGGCATTGTCGACGAAGACGCTTTGCGCGCGCGAAACGATCTCGGCGAAAAGCCCCCACGTCAATACGCCCGCACAAAGGTAAATGCTGTAGCCGAACGTGCTCTGCACGCCCGGCAGCCTCGACTTCATCACCTCCGAAAACACGACCGTATACACGACGATCAACGCCAACGGTTGCAGCACGAGCCACAACGCGCCGAGCATGCTCGTGCGATAACGTGTCTGGAATTCGCGTTTCACGCTGCCGACGACAAAGCCCCTGTATCGCAGCAGCGCATTCAACAATGCAGCCAATTTATCTTCCTCGATGTTTCGTGCCGATGCCCGGCCTCACCACGATTGCCGGTCCTGCAAGCAGAGCGATAAAGCGTCCCGCCAATGCGGTGGCCGAATTCCAAACGCCGCGGCCAACTTCGCATTGGAAAGCCGCGAGTTGGCGGGCCGCCGCGCCGGCGTCGGGTATTCGCTCGCCGAAATCGGTACGACCTTCGGCGCCTTCTCGGGCGAGGCAAGCTCGAAAATCGCCCGCGCGAATTCCGCCCACGAGGCCTCCCCGCTCGCGCTCAGATGGTACGTGCCGCTGCGCGCGGACCACCATTGCGCCCGCGCTTCAGGCGCCACTGCCATGGCCTGGGCAACGATATGCGCCGTCAGTGTCGCGATCGTACGCGACCACGTCGGGGCGCCGCGTTGATCGTCGACGATGCGCAGCTCGTCGCGCTCTTCGCCCAGGCGCAGCATCGTCTTCATAAAATTGCGCCCGCGCGCGCCATAGACCCAGCTCGTACGCAAAATCAGATGCGCGGCGCCAGCCTGCTCGATGGCGCGCTCGCCGGCCAATTTGCTCGCACCGTAGACATTCAACGGGCCGGGCGCGTCGTCTTCTTCATAGGCCCCTTGCTTCGCGCCATCGAAGACATAGTCCGTCGAATAATGGATCAGCGGCACGCCCATCGCATGGGCCGCCGCAGCCAATACACCAGGCGCATGCGCATTGATGCGCATTGCGGTATCGACATCGCTCTCGGCCTGATCGACAGCGGTATAGGCACCCGGGTTGACGATCAGCGAAGGCCGGATCTCATCGAGCGCCGCCTCGGTCGAACGCACATCGGCGAGATCGAGTGCATAGCGCCGCGGCGCGATCACCGTTCCCAGCCCCTGAAGCGTGCGCACGAGCTCGAAGCCTACTTGCCCCGACGCGCCGGTAACGAGAATGATCGGTTGGTTCGAATCGGACATGAACGAGTGCACCCCGAGGACAGATACCGGACAGATGCCAGCCGACGAAAGCGCCACGACGCGAGGACACGAGATTATAGAAGCACACGGGGGGTAACCGAAGGTGCCTAACAATCTGAAACACCGCAATCGGGTGAATTTTGCCGACCCAGGGCCGCGGCAAGGTACAAATTGCCGCTCCACCGCCTACTTTTGGCTGCGCTCAGTGATGCTCGCGTTGAACCATCCAACGAATGGTATCGGCGAATTCGATAGGTTCGACATCCGGAACCAGTTGCCGCAGCTTCTCGGCCGAGCCGATCAGCATTTTGACCTCGTTATCCCGAACGAATGCGCGGTTCACTCGGATGTCGAGATCGTGATGCGAGGCTTCCCGCACCATGTCGATGACCTGATGCAGCGTGTACGCGCGCTCGCTGCAGACATTCACGACCTCACCGGCCGCCTTGCCGGCCAACAGCGAGCGATAGATGCTGGCCACCATCCGCACGTCGGAGAAATCCCGCGCCACGTCGAGGTTACCCAACTCGATGAACGGCCTGCGCTGCACGAAGTGCGAAACGATCTTCGGCACGAGAAAGCGCGGCTCCTGCCCGCGTCCCGTGTAGTTGAACGGCCGCGTGACAACGATGGGCAAGCGGTCGAACCAGGTCCGCACCAGGTGCTCCATCGCAAGCTTGCTGGCCGCATAGTGGTTCACCGGCGCGGGTGCAACGCTCTCGTCCACCACGCCCGCGGCGTTGCCGTAGACGTTCGCGCTGCTGGCGACGAGAACCTTCTCCGGGTGGCATCCCACGTCGACGCAGGCTTGCAGCAGGTTCAGCGTGCCGAGCACGTTGACGCGATACATGTCGAGCGCGTCGTCATGCGCCACGAAACTGATCGCGGCCAGATGCACGAGATGCGTGGGCCGCACTTCGCCAATCACGCGGCGGCAATCGTGCAGCGACGAAATATCGAGCAGATGCTCGTGCGCACCGGCCGTTTCGCCGCGCGCCAGCGTGCCGATCACCTCGTAGCCGGCGCGCTCGAGTTCGTTGCGGACATAGACGCCCGTAAAGCCGCGAGCGCCGGTCAGCAACACACGCCGACGCCCTGGCTGAGAAGAAGATTCCAATCCAACACCCATCTTAGATTTCGATTTTTTTACGAACCCGTTCGCTCACTCGAACAGGTCGGCATCGGCCAATAACCGGCCGGCGGCATCCTTGGCGGCCAGGATCGGCTCGAACTCGATCGGCCATTCGATGCCGACGCTCGGATCGTTCCAAAGCAGGCAGCGCTCGAACTCCGGATACCAATAATCGGTCGTCTTGTAGAGAAACTGCGCGGACTCGGACAGTACCACGAAGCCGTGCGCGAAGCCGGGCGGGATCCACAACTGCCGATGGTTCTCGGCCGACAACGTGATGCCCTCCCACTTGCCGAACGTAGGCGACGAGCGACGCAGGTCGACGGCCACGTCGAACACCTCGCCTTCCGTGACACGCACGAGCTTGCCCTGCGCATGCGCGATCTGATAATGCAGGCCGCGCAGCACGCCCTTGGCGGAACGCGAGTGATTGTCCTGTACGAACGTCACGCCGTCTTGCACGTGTTGCGCAAACTCGCGAGCGTTGAAGCTCTCGAAAAAGAAGCCGCGCGTATCGCCGAACACCTTGGGCTCGATGAGCTTCACGCCGTCGAGCGGCATCGAGGTCACTTGAATTGTCATGCGATCTGGTCGGTGAGAAGGCCCGTCAAATACGCGCCGTAGCTGCTCTTGCAAAGCGGCTTCGCAAGCCTCAGCAGTTGCTCGGCATCGATCCAGTTGCGGCGATAGGCGATTTCCTCGGGGCAAGCCACCATCAGCCCCTGCCGCTTTTGCAGCGTGGCAATGAAGCTGGCCGCTTCGATCAGCGAATCGTGCGTGCCCGTATCGAGCCACGCATAGCCGCGCCCCATGATCTCGACGTCGAGCTTGCCCGCTTGCAGATAATGCGAGTTCACATCGGTGATCTCGAGCTCGCCGCGCGCCGAGGGCTTGATGCTCTTCGCAATCTCGCACACGTGCTCGTCATAGAAGTAAAGCCCCGTTACGGCGTAGTTCGAGCGCGGCTGCGCGGGCTTCTCTTCGATCGATAGCGCGCGGAATGCCGAATCGAATTCGACGACGCCATACCGCTCCGGATCCTGCACGTGATACGCGAAAACCGTTGCGCCCGAGGTCCGCGCGTCGGCGCGTTCGAGCTGGCTGACCAGATCGTGGCCGTAGAAGATGTTGTCGCCCAGTATCAGCGTCGACGGCTTGCCATCGACAAAGTCCTTGCCGATGACGAACGCCTGCGCCAAACCGTCCGGGCTCGGCTGCACCGCGTATTGCAGGTTCATCCCCCACTGGCTGCCGTCGCCCAGCATCGCCTCGAAACGCGGCGTGTCCTGCGGCGTCGAGATGATCAGGACTTCGCGAATCCCGGAGACCATCAACGTGGACAATGGGTAGTAGATCATCGGCTTGTCGTATACCGGCAGCAGCTGTTTCGACACCGCATGGGTAATCGGATAGAGCCGCGTGCCGGAGCCGCCCGCTAGGATGATGCCTTTGCGCGCCATGGAGGCTCCTTCAGTCGCGTTTTGCATAGTTCGTTTCGAGCCACTTCCGGTAATCGCCGGAGGCCACTTCGCTCACCCAGGCCGCGTTGTCGAGATACCAGCGCACTGTTTTCCCCATCCCTGTCTCGAACGTCTCGGCAGGCTTCCATCCCAGCGTCCGCTCGAGCTTGCGGGCGTCGATCGCATAACGCCGGTCATGCCCCGGCCGGTCCTTCACGAACGCGATCTGCTCGCGGTACGAGCCGTGCGCTTTCGGGCGGATGCCGTCGAGCAATTCACAAATCGTCGTCACCACGTCGATGTTCGTTTTCTCGTTCCAGCCGCCGACGTTGTATGTCTCGCCGGGCTCGCCTCGCGCGAGCACCTCGCGCACGGCTGAACAATGATCGCCGACGTAAAGCCAATCACGGACGTTCTGGCCGTCGCCATACACCGGTAACGGTTTCCCGGCGAGCGCGTTGGCAATCATCAGCGGAATCAGTTTTTCGGGGAACTGGTATGGCCCGTAATTGTTCGAGCAGTTCGTCGTCAGTGTCGGCAAACCATAGGTGTGACGATAGGCGCGCACGAGATGGTCGGACCCTGCTTTGGTCGCCGAGTACGGGCTGTTCGGCGCGTAGGCGGTCGTCTCGGAAAAGGGCGGATCCGTGGGCGAAAGCGAACCGAACACCTCGTCCGTCGAAACGTGCAAAAAGCGAAAGGCCGGGCGAGCCGCATCGTCGAGCGCGGACCAGTATCGGCGCACGGCTTCGAGCAGCGTGAACGTGCCGACGACGTTCGTTTGCACGAAGTCGGCGGGGCCGTGGATCGACCGGTCGACATGGCTTTCGGCCGCGAAATGCACCACGGCACGGGGCTTGTGTTGTGCGAGCAAGCCGTCGAGCAACGCGCCGTCGCAGATATCGCCGCGCACGAAGATGTGGCCCGGGTTGTCCGCCAGCGGCGCGAGCGTGCGTAAGTTGCCCGCGTACGTCAGTTTGTCGACGTTCAGGACAGCTTCTTGCGAATCGCGCAGCCAATCCAACACGAAATTGGCGCCGATGAAACCGGCGCCGCCGGTGACCAGGATCATGGGGTTCCTCAAAATTGCGCGGCCCGCGACGCGTCAGCGGGACTTTGCGTACAATGCCCCCTCGCCGAAATTCCGTTCGACGGCTCGCTCTTTGCTGGCGGTGCGGTGATCCAAATATCGCCCGCGCCGCTGCTCAGTTTGGCCAAATAATCAGCTAATTATACGGCTGCAGGCCTGCAAGACTTTAGAGAGCCGTCCATTCCATTTGACTATCTGACCATGGACACGCTTGCCGCCCCCATTGCTTTCGGCGATCTGCAGGGATGCCTTGCACCCTTTCGCCGCCTTCTCGCCAGGCTTTCCCCGCCCGGCGATACACCGCTTTGGTTCGCCGGCGATCTCATCAACCGCGGCCCGGATTCGCTCGCCACACTACGGGAAATAGCAGGGTTCGGCGCGCGGGCGAAGGTCGTGCTCGGCAACCACGATATGCATGTGCTGGCCGTCTCGGCTGGCATACGCCGTCAGAAGGCGGACGATACGTTCGGCGATATCCTGACGGCGCCCGATGCGCAGGAGCTGCTCGACTGGCTTCGGCAGCGGCCGTTCGCTCATCTGGAGAACGGCACGCTGATGGTCCATGCGGGTGTCCTGCCGCAGTGGGACACGACGCTCGTGCTCGAACTCGCCGACGAATTGGGGCGGGCGCTGCGCGCGCCGAACTGGCAGGAAACGCTTGCGGCACTCTACGAGAAGGGGCCCAATCGCTGGTCGCCCGATCTCTCGCGCGTGGATCGGTTGCGCGTCGCCTTCAACGCGTTCACGCGCGTGCGTTTCTGCACCCCCGGCGGCGACATGGAGTTCAGTGCGAACGGCACCCTCGAAAACGGTCCGACGGGTTTTGTGCCGTGGTTCGACGCACCCGATCGCCGCACGTCGGACACCACCATCGTGTTCGGGCACTGGGCTGCGCTCGGCGTCCTCATGCGCGACAACCTGATCGGGCTCGATTCGGGCTGCGTGTGGGGCAACCGTCTGACGGCCGTCCGCCTCACGCGCGATCCGGCGGCGCGCACCGTCGCGCAAGAGGAATGCACCGATTGTAGAAACAATCGGTAACCGCGCCGCGCTTTGCGTGCCCGCAAATTTTCATAGAATGCAGTGTTTCGCAATCGAGCAGGAGTCACCTTGGAAGGCACCCCCTTTCCATCAACAGACGCATCGTCCCGCCAGATTCCGCAGAACCTGGCGAGCGTGAGCGGCGCCCCGCAGTCCATCGTTTCGTCCGGCGAGCGCGGCGGCGTCCTCTGGATGACGGGCCTCTCGGGCGCCGGCAAATCGACGCTCGCGCATGCCGTCAAGGAACGGCTCGAAGCGAGGCGCTGCATGGTAGTGGTGCTCGATGGAGACATCCTGCGTACCGGCCTGAATTCGAACCTCGGCTTCAGCCACGCCGACCGTCTGGAAAACGTCCGCCGCACCGCCGAAGTGGCCGCGCTGTTCAAAAACGCGGGATTCGTCGTGATCGGCGCGCTGATTTCGCCGGCGCGCGAGCATCGCAGTCTTGCGCGTTCGATCGTCGGCGAGCGCTTCTTCGAAGTGCACATCGCCAGCAGTCTTGCCGTATGCGAATCGCGTGATCCGAAAGGACTCTATTCACGTGCGCGACGCGGCGAGTTGCCCGAGTTCACGGGCATATCGTCGCCCTATGAGGCCCCCGTCTCGCCCGATCTGACGATCGATACGGCCGGTCTCACGATCGACGATTCGGTCGCTCGGTTCGAGGCATTCATTCAAGCGAACATCGCGCCGATGCGTTTTGCCGTTTAACGCTGATCGTATTCGGCACCCAGCGGTGCCGTATCTGAAGCGCTCGGCGCCATGGCCGGCGCCGGTTGCGATGGCTTCAATCGAACAAGACCGGCCGCCACGGCATCTCTAGCCCTCGCCGCCAGCACGCGCCTGTCCTCTACCGCTTCGATCGCGTCGCCCACATACAAGTGCGCCGTCAACGGAGCACCGCGCAAGACGGCATCGACCGATTCGCCCAGCGACATATCGCCGATATAAGCGGGCGCCGTCGATTGCCGGCCCTCGGCATCCTCGTATAAAAGGCAGATGGGCTGCACGCGGCAACCGGCCGAAACAGCCGCTTGAAACAGATTCGAGTGAAACGGCAACAAGTCGAGACCATCCGAGGTCGTGCCTTCGGGAAACATGCACATCACCTCGCCCGCTTGCAGCCGCGCCGCCATCTCGTGCATCGTGCGATGGGCGTCTCTGCGCTTTTCCCGATGCACGAAGATCGTGCCCAGTTGATGCGCGAGCCAGCCGACGATGGGCCAATGGCGCACTTCGGCCTTCGAAACGAACGGCGTCGGCCGCCACGCATTGATGACATAGATATCGAGCCACGAGACGTGGTTGCCGACCACCAGCGCACCGTGGTCGAGCCGCGCCTCGTCATGATGCACGACGAGCTTGACGCCCGCGAGCCGCAACACCTTGAGCGACCACGCGCGGATGAGCACGAGCTTGCGCTCGGGCGAGGCGTGCGGAAAGCGTGTCGCGACGATCCACATTCCGTGCAGCAGGTGCAGTCCCAGCCGGGCCTTGGCAAGCGCGAGTTTCATTCGAGTCGGTCCATTCGGATCGGCAGGGACGCGCTCACACGCGCTCGTAGGCGAGACGGCCCGCGACGATCGTCGCCATCACGTGGCCCGGCAGTTCGTAGCCCAGAAACGGCGTGTTGTGACCCTGGCTCTTCAACACGCGCGGCTCGACGCGCCAGTGCGCGCTCGCATCGAAAACGCAAAGATCGGCCACGGCACCCACTTCGATGCGCCCCGCGGGCAGCTTGAGCACATCGGCCGGTGCGGCGGTGATCCGGCTCAATGCCTTCGCCAGCGGAATGCGTGCTTCCTGGGCCCATTTCACCGTCAGCGAGAGCAGCAGCTCGAGGCCGGTCGCGCCCGGGGTCGCTTCGTCGAAGGGCAACAGCTTTTCGTCGTCGTCGACAGGCGTGTGATTCGATGCGATCGCATCGATGGTGCCGTCCGCCAGGCCTGCACGGATCGCCTCGCGATCGCGCTGCCCGCGCAACGGCGGATCGAGCCGGAATTGCGCGTCGAAGTAACCGATGTCGACGTCGATCAGATGGACGTGGTTCGCCGAGACATCGCATGTGACGCGCAACCCTTCGGCCTTGGCTTCTCGCACGAGCGCGATGCCGGCCGCCGACGATAGTTGCGGCAGATGCACGCGCGCACCGGTCACGCGCATCAATTCGAAGATCGTATGCAGTGCGATCGTCTCGGCCGCAACGGGTACGCCCGGCAAACCGAGCCGCGAAGCAACGGCGCCGCTCGCCGCCACGCCGCCCTTGGCGAGATAGGCATCCAGCGGCCGCAGCCATACGGTGTAGTCATACGTGCTCGCATACTGCAACGCGCGCAGGAGCACTTGTGTGTCGACGACGGGCACATCGGCCTGCGAAAACCCGATACAACCGGCTTCGGTCAGCTCGACCATCTCGGTGATGACCTGCCCCTTCAAGCCGACGGTCAGAGCGCCGAGCGGATACACGTGCACGCGCTCGAGGTTGCTCGCGCGGAATTTCAACATGTCGACGAGACCGGGCTCGTCGAGCACGGGCTCGGTATCGGGCGGACATACGAGGCTCGTCACGCCGCCGGCCAGCGCCGCGGCGGTTTCCGACTCGAGCGTGGCGCGATATTCGTTGCCGGGCTCGCGCAGCCGCGCGGACAAATCGACGAGCCCCGGCACGACGTGGCGCCCTTTCGCATCGACGCGCTTTGCAGCATCGAAACCGGCCGGTGCGGTACCGATCGCCGCGATCTTGCCCTCGTCGATGAATACATCGGCCCGCGCCTCGCTGCCCGCCACCGGGTCGATCAACGTGCCGCCTTCGATATGAATCTTCATGCGCTGCCTTCTTTATTCCGTCCGTCTTTGTTTTCGCATTCCCGCGCGCGTACCTGCCGCCCGTGCATCGGCGCGGGCTAGCGCCACGATCGGGCAAACCGTCTCAATCGTTGTTGCCGGCCACGATGCCCATCACGGCCATGCGCACGGCGATGCCGAACGTCACCTGATCGAGAATCACCGATTGCGGGCCGTCCGCCACTTGCGAATCGATCTCGACGCCGCGGTTCATCGGTCCCGGGTGCATCACGATCGCATCGGGCTGGGCAAGCGCAAGACGTTCGGGCGTCAACCCCCAGCTCTTGAAATACTCCTGCGCCGAAGGCAACAGCGCCCCGCTCATCCGTTCGTTCTGCAGCCGCAGCATGATGATGACGTCGACACCCTTCAATCCCTCGTCGAGATTGTTGAACACCCGCACACCCATCTGTTCGAGCCCGCCCGGCAACAGCGTGCGCGGGCCGATCGCACGGACCTCCGGCACGCCGAGCGTGGTGAGCGCATGGATATCGGAGCGCGCAACGCGCGAATGCAGAATGTCGCCGACGATCGCCACGCGCAGATTCGTGAAATCCCGCTTGTAATGACGAATCGTGTACATATCGAGCAGGCCTTGCGTCGGATGCGCATGGCGCCCGTCGCCGGCATTGATGACGTGCACGTGCGGCGCGCAGTGCTGCGCAATCAGATAAGGGGCCCCGCTCGATGCATGGCGAACGACGAACATATCGGCATGCATCGCCGACAGATTGTTGATCGTATCGAGCAACGATTCGCCTTTGCTCGTCGACGATGCATTGATGTTCAAGTTGATGACGTCGGCCGACAAGCGCTTGGCCGCAATCTCGAACGTGGTCCGCGTGCGCGTCGAGTTCTCGAAGAACAGGTTGAAGACGGACTTGCCGCGCAAGAGCGGCACCTTCTTCACCTCACGATCGGTGACACTCACGAACTGCTCGGCCGTATCGAGAATGTGCGTGACGATCGCGCGCGGCAATCCCTCGATCGTCAGCAGATGCTTGAGCTCGCCGTTTTTCGTCAGTTGCGGATTGCCCTTCAGGAAACCGTAGCGAAAACGGTCTGCCGAAGTTGCATGGTCGGCCTGCCCCGGGGTGACGGTGTTCATATTCTGCCTGCTGCAAACGTGGGTCGGGTAGCGTGCAAGAGCGTGCGCGCGTCAATCGCGTCGATCGCGTCAATCGGTACGCGGCTCGGTACGGAAGGTGAAGCGGTCGGTTTCGCCGTCGCGGTCGCCCTGCGCCTCGCGCACGAGCACCAGCGTGGTGTCGTCGGCGAGCTCCACATGGGCGCCGACGAAACGCGCCGCAATCGGCAACTCCCGGCCGCCGCGCTCGGCCAGCACGGCGAGCTCGATCGCCGCCGGGCGGCCGTAATCGTAGAGTTCGTTGATCGCGGCGCGCACGGTTCGGCCGGTGTACAGCACGTCATCGACGAGCACGATGCGCCGCCCGTCGACATCGAACGGCAACAACGTGGGGCTCGCCTGGCTATGCAGGCCTTTCTTGGCGTAGTCGTCGCGATGCAAGGCGACATTGATCACGCCGAACCGCTCGATGCCCAGATCGCTCGCGAGCCGCTTCGCGAGCCAGGCGCCGCCGCTATGAATACCCGCCAGCTCCGGCGCGTCGGCACTGCCGAAAAGGTGGCCGTATGCATCGCGGATTTGCGTGAGCAAAACGCGATACGACGCTTCGGCGTCAATGCAGCTCATCGGAAAGTCCGTCCAGATATTGTTGAAGAATGATGCGGGCCGCTTCGGCATCGATCATGTCGACACGCACGCCGGCATCGCGCAAATCGGCGGCGGCCTGGACCGAGCTGTAGCGCTCGTCGACCCATGCCACCGGGAGATTGAAGCGGCCGTTCAATTGATTGCCGAAACGCTTGGCGAGGCGGGTCATGTCGTGCGGCGTGCCGTCGGGATGCAGCGGCAATCCCACGACGAGTGCATCGGGTTTCCATTCGCCGATCAGTTTGCCGAGCGCTTCGAAACGATACTCGCGGTTCGTGTTCGGCACGACCACCAGCGCGCGCGCCTGACGCGTCAACATATTGCCGACGGCCACGCCGATGCGCTTTTCGCCGTAGTCGAACGCAAGCAGCGTCGCCTCACGCCCGACCGGTTTGCTCATGCGTGCCCTGCGTCACCGGAAAGCATCGATGCGGAGATGCCGAGCAATGCAAGCGCAGCCTCGAAACGCTCTTCCGCCGGCACATCGAACACGATGCGCGGATCGGCTTCCACAGTGAGCCAGCCGTTCTTGGAGATTTCCTCTTCGAGCTGACCCGCACCCCAGCCGGCGTGACCGAGCGTCAGCAAAAAGCGCTGCGGCCCTTTTCCGCTCGCGACGGCCTCGAGCACATCTTTCGAGGTGGTCATTTCGAGGCCGCCCGTGACCGACATCGACGACGTGTAGGCACTGCCCTCGACGGGCTCGTGCAGCACGAAGCCGCGCTCGGTCTGCACCGGGCCGCCGAAATAGACGGGCACGTGCAACAGCGGTTCGATTGCGAGTTTGAGATCGATGCGACTGAAAAGCGATTCCAGATCGATGTCGGTCGGCCGGTTGATGACAAGGCCGAGCGCTCCGCGATCGCTGTGATCGCAAAGATAGACCACAGTCCCTGAAAACGTGGGATCGGCCATATTCGGCATGGCGATCAGGAACTGGTTGGTCAGGTTGATGCGATCGTTACTCTTAGGCATGGTTCGAATTCTAGCAAAGACAGTGCGGGACCGGCCCGCGACTTCGGGCGCCAGCGCACGGCCGCGCACCGGGCGCCGGCCGCCGTGCCGCCAAGGGGCGACATGCCTCATTACTGCACACTCTATCACGTCGGCCGGGCCTTTCAGCCGCGCCGCCGCAGCCGGCTGTCCGCGCCGCGCAACGCGCGCGCCGACGCACGGGCCGCAAGGGGAGAGATCAGAAATGGGCCGGGTGCGAGCGCGCCGGCGCGGCGCGCTCGATCGACTGGATCAACGCATGAAATGCGCCAGATTCGGACGGGGCCACGCCAGCCGCCACACGTAGCAGCATCGCGCGCAGCGCCTGGGCGGCCGCATCCACGGCGCGGGCCTCGGGCTGGCGTTCCGGCGCGGCGGACTGCCAGGCGCACGCCGTCAGACGCCAGGCCAGCGCCAGTGCGTCGGCAAGCGCGGCGATGTGTCCAAGGCCAAGCGCGCAGCCTGCGCTGCCCAGCCGATAAGCCGCCTCGGAGAGCTTCAGCGCCGCGGACGCGTCGGTCGATACGGGACGATTCGCGAGTGCCGACATCGCGATATCGGCCGTCTGCAGAAAATCTTCGTAAGCGGGCGCATGGATCGACAGCACTCCGAGCTCACGCACGGACGATCCGTCTCGAACGCCCGTTTGTCCCGCTTCGCGCGCCGCCTCAACCTCCCAGCGCGCCTCGGAATCCATGTTGCCGGCGACATGCCAATCGACCGTCAGCCCGTAGTCGTTGAGCAGCGCCACCTGATCGGCATCTTCCGCGGGAGCACCGTAAAGCGCATAGTCGCGCCACAGCAAAGCAAGCGCCATACGAACGAACGACTTCGGCGCGAGCAGGAGTCCATGCGCCTGCTCCCCGAGCAGCAGGTTGCACCGCGCATAGAAGCGTTTCGCATCGGCATCGCCCGTGGTGGCTCGCCCGGTCACCCGCAGCGCTCGCGCGCACGCGGCCGCGAGCCGCCAAACATCGTATGGATCGGGCCCGGCGAGCTGCTCGATGTAACCGTCCAGATCGCCCAGCGCCCCGTGCGCCGAATCACGCCCGCGCAGCCACGCGAGCAGCGCGCTTTCGTAGCACGCGCGCAAACGCGCCAGCTGCGGCGTCGCAATCGATCTCATCGTTGCCGGGGCGATCGGCTTGCCCGCCAGCGCGACATCTTCGTAAGCGATGTCCGACGGGCCCGCGTGCATCGCGATGCGCGAGCGCAGGTCGCGGTAGTGCTCGAACAGGACCGTCGAGCAAGCAAGCTCGCGCAGATTGCGCCGCATGAGCGCGGCTTGGAAATCGGCGAGCGCCGCACCGAATCGCTCCTCGAACGCGCCTTCGGCGAACGGCGAGGCCAGCGCCAGCGTTTCGGCGAACCGTTGCGCCGGCAACCAGCCGGCATGCGCCAACGCCTCGGCTGCGCGACGCAGCGGCGCGCCGGTCGCAGCATGAGAATCGAAGGCTCGGCGCGCTTCAGCCAGAGCGTCTTCAGCCGGTCGCACTGCCGCCCCGCGGGGGTTCGGCAGCGCTTCGAAGTTCGACGTGAGAGGAGAACTCATAGGGGCAGCGCGCGCTCGCAAAATGACGAGCGGCTTGCCGACAGCCGCTCGCGTCGCGGATCAGATCTGAACCATTTCGAAGTCTTCCTTGCGGGCTCCGCATTCGGGACAAGTCCAGTTCAGCGGGACATCTTCCCACTTCGTTCCGGGAGCGATCCCTTCCTCCGGAAGGCCGGCCTCTTCGTCGTAGATCCAGCCGCAAATGAGGCACATCCAGCTTTTATATTCCATTCCTATGCCGCGTCGAAAGGTCCGTTGATTAAAAGAGCCATGATGGTACCGTTTTTGATGCCGCACTGGCTACGCCCTTGAATTGAGCACGCCCATCGTGCCATCCGAATCAATAAAGCCGCATAATTGAGCCGACTGCATTTTTGCGACGTCCCAACCCGTTCTTGCCCCAACCTCCGCCATGCCCAGCGCCGCTCCTCCCATCGTTCTCACTTTCGGTCTTTCCGATCCGACCGGAGGCTTCGGCATCCAGGCCGACCTACTCACGCTCGCGAGCATGGGCTGCCACGGCGTTTCCGTTCTCACCGGCTATACGGTCCGCGACTCCGCAAACTGCGACGAAGTTACAGGACTCGACCCCGAGGTGGTGGCCACCCAGGCGCGCATGCTACTCGAAGACATGCCGATCGCCGCATTTAAAGTGGGCGCGGCAACGCGCGCGGAGGTGGTGAGTGCGATCGCCGAAGTCGTAGCCGACTACGACGATATCCCGTTGATTCTGGCGCCCGATTTCACCGTCGATGACGAGCACGTCCTCGCTGCCGACGATCTGCGCGAATCGATCGCCGACTTGCTCGCGCCGCAAACCACACTGCTCGTGGCGGACCAGACGACGCTCGCTGCATTGGCGCAACCCGATGGCGACGCCGATGCCCCAAGCCTCGATGCCGCGATTGCGCATTTGCTCTCGCAGGGGGCCGAGTACATCTTGTCGATACAGACGGGCACCCATCGGCTCGTCAACACGCTGTTCGGCGAAGAAGGGCAACTGCGACAGGACATGTGGGACCGCCCTCCTCACCGGCTGATGGGCACGACGGATACGCTGGGTGCGGCCATTGCCGCGCTGCTCGCGAACGGGCAAGAGCCCGCCGAGGCCGCCCGCGAAGCCCAGGAATATCTCTATCAGGCAACCCTCCATGCGTTCCGTCCCGGTATGGGCGCCTACCTGCTCGATCGCTTCTTTTGGGCGCATGACGACGAGAATGAAGAAGTGCGCGTGGAAGGCGCCGCCGCTGTGCCCCGTTACCGTCAGCCGCCGCACTGACGCGCGGCTGTGCCGATTCGCCGCATGCCTCGCTCAGGCGATGAGGCCGCTCACTTGCTGCTGAACACGCGGCAATGCCTGACGCGCCGCCTTGGCCAGGTTGATCTGCATTGCGGCGGCGGCAGTCTCGCGTAGTTCCGCCTTCAGTTCATAGCTGCCCTTGTCCTGCAACCATGCGAGGACTTCGGCGAGGTGCCAGATCGAGGTGGTGCCGCAATGCACGGGGGCGGGGAAATTCGCCGCATGGGTGAGCATGAGCTTGCGCATGTTCTGCCGGCTCACGCCGACAACGTCCGCGACATCGCTCAGGCCGACGAAGTCCGGCACCGCCTCGATCAACGTTGCGCCGGGAAGGGCGCGACGTACATCGGACAAGGCAGTCACCAACGCCACTTGCGCGGATGCGGCTTCGCGCGTGAACTCCAGCGCGACTCGGCCCGGCAAGCCCATCCCGACCAGCGCATCGTCGCACCCCGCCGCCCCGAGCCGCTCCATCAGTTCCGCCGGATCGCACAGTTCGACCGGCAGTTGATATCTCAAAGTGAATACGTATTCCATTGGCTTATTCCTTGGCACAGCCCTTTTATTGCCGCACGTTCATCTGGTGCGTAGTGCAGTGATCGACGACTCGCCGTAACGCTCGCGCGTGGTTGCCCGCGTTTTTCGGGGTGCTCCAAATACCGACGATGCAGAAGTCTCCGCAGCGGCACTCCGCATCGTTGTATGGGCAATAAAGCCTTCCCCAGGCGTGCGCTCCACCGACCCTTACGGTCCAGCCGTTCGCTTGCGCGTACCGCAGCGCCTCCTCGATTTCCTTCTTCGGATGCACCGGACGAGTCATACGAGCCCCAGGATAGGGGGAAACGACGAGGTTGTCAATTGACAACTACAATATTCGGACGCCGTTTTGGCGAAGCGCAAGGGGACGCAGAGCGCAAGCGCAGGGCTTGTCCGGCAATGAAACATGGCCTTCTCCAATGTGAGTGGAAAGGCTCATGCTCCCGCAAAGTGCGGTGCGTGGAAATCCGCCAAACGGCCAATGGATCTGGCTGCGGCACAAACAAAAAAACCCCGCATCGCTGCGGGGTTTCGTCTGGACGGACGCGCCGTGAGGCGCGCCCTTCATGCTGCTCGCTGTTGCGCGAGACTTACATGTCCATGCCCATGCCGCCCATACCGCCGGGCATGCCGCCAGGCATCGGCGAGTCCTTCTTCGGCAACTCGGCAACAGCCGCGTCCGTCGTCAGGAGGAGGCCGGCAACCGAAGCGGCGTTTTGCAGCGCCGTGCGCGTCACCTTCGTCGGATCGACCACGCCTGCCTCGACCAGATCGCCGTACTCGCCCGTGGCTGCGTTGTAGCCGTAGTTGCCCTTGCCATTGGCAACGGCCGCCACGACGACGCTGGCTTCTTCGCCACCGTTCGACACGATCTGACGCAGCGGCTCTTCCATCGCGCGCAGCACGATCTTGATACCTGCGTCCTGGTCGGCGTTTTCGCCCTTGACGCTGGCGATCGCCGCGCGAGCGCGGATCAGCGCCACACCGCCGCCGGGCACGATACCTTCTTCAACGGCCGCGCGCGTAGCGTGCAGCGCGTCTTCGACACGTGCCTTCTTTTCCTTCATTTCGACTTCGGTTGCAGCGCCGACCTTGATCACTGCCACGCCGCCGGCCAGCTTCGCCACACGCTCTTGCAGCTTTTCGCGATCGTAGTCCGAAGTGGCTTCTTCGATTTGCGTGCGGATCTGCTTCACACGTGCTTCGATGTTGGCGCCGTCGCCCGCACCGTCGATGATCGTCGTGTTTTCCTTCGCAACTTCGATGCGCTTCGCTTGACCGAGCTCTTGCAACGAGGCCTTTTCGAGCGAAAGACCCGTTTCCTCGGCGATCACCTGGCCGCCCGTGAGGATCGCGATGTCTTCGAGCATCGCCTTGCGACGATCGCCGAAGCCCGGCGCCTTGACCGCAACGGTCTTCAGGATGCCGCGGATGTTGTTCACGACCAGCGTGGCGAGTGCTTCGCCTTCGACGTCCTCGGCGATGATCAGCAGCGGACGGCCAGCCTTCGCGACTTGCTCGAGCACCGGCAGCAGATCGCGGATGTTCGAGATCTTCTTGTCGTGCAACAGCACGAACGGGCTCTCGAGCACGGCGACTTGCTTGTCGGGGTTGTTGATGAAGTACGGGGACAGGTAGCCGCGGTCGAACTGCATACCTTCGACGACTTCGAGTTCGTCGGCGAGCGACTTGCCGTCTTCGACGGTGATGACGCCTTCCTTACCGACCTTGTCCATTGCCTCGGCGATGCGCTCGCCGATCGAGGTGTCGCTGTTGGCCGAAATCGAACCGACCTGGGCGATTTCCTTGTTCGTCGTGCACGGCTTGCTGATCTTCTTCAGCTCTTCGACGGCGGCGATCACCGCTTTGTCGATGCCGCGCTTCAGGTCCATCGGGTTCATGCCCGACGCGACATACTTCATACCTTCGCGGACGATCGACTGAGCCAGCACCGTGGCCGTCGTCGTGCCGTCACCGGCGTTGTCGCTGGTCTTGGAAGCGACTTCCTTGACCATCTGCGCGCCCATGTTCTGGAGCTTGTCTTCGAGCTCGATTTCCTTCGCGACCGAGACACCGTCCTTGGTCACCGTCGGGCCGCCGAAGCTGCGCTCGAGCACGACGTTACGGCCCTTGGGGCCCAGCGTGACCTTCACCGCATTGGCGAGAATGTTCACGCCTTCGACCATCTTGGCGCGTGCGCTGTCGCCGAATACGACGTCTTTAGCTGCCATCTTCTAACTCCTTGAAATCTCAGTGGATATGGATCGGAAGCGTGATTACTTCTGAACGACCGCCATGATGTCTTCTTCGCGCATGACGAGCAGTTCCTGGCCGTCGACCTTCACGGTTTGGCCTGCGTACTTGCCGAACAGCACGCGATCGCCGACCTTGACGTCGAGCGAGATCTGGTCACCCTTGTCATTGCGCTTGCCCGGCCCGATCGCGAGCACTTCACCCTGGTCCGGCTTTTCGGCCGCAGCGTCGGGGATCACGATGCCCGAGGCGGTCTTGGTTTCTTGATCCAGACGCTTCACGATGACGCGATCGTGCAAAGGACGAAGGTTCATACAACACTCCTCTCTGATTGAGACTGAAGAACGCTTAGCTTGGTAGGCCGCCCAGCGACCCGGACGGAACTTGTTAGCACTCACGTGCAGCGAGTGCTAATTATATGGACGGGTTGCCCCGATTTCAAGGAGGGCCGGACGAGGAAGTGAGAATCGTTGCAAATCAGAGGTAGGACACCGGCCATGTAGGCCGCCGCCGACGCGTTGGACGTCGGTGGCCGCGGCCATTCGGCGCTGCTGCGTCCGTTAAGTGAACCATGTATCATTCGTGTGTTCTAATCGCTTCGACCCAAAAGGTCGTGCGAAAATCGCGGCCTGGTTTTCGATCGGAATCTTTTACCGCAACGCCCGCTGTGCAGAATGTACGTTTGCGGTTGACCTTTTCGCGGATCGCTCTTAAGTTCTCGGTATCGCTTCCGATAATGTGCGCAGGTGCCGCAAAACTGGCGGTTGCGCGATGTGATTATGTAATCTGAAGTAGCAACATGGCAGCCAAACCCATCATTCAGTCCACCCGCAGATTGACGCGCCGCGATAGTCGCGCGCTCGTCCGTAGCGTCACGTCCGTCACTCTGACGGACGAACGCCGCGAACAATTGCGTCGATATGCTGCGGATCTCCAAAAAGCGTTCGCGGCACCGCTGCCGCACGGTGTGCGTCGCGGTTAACGCTCGTCGGTGCCGACTCTCGCGCAGCTTGCGCTCCGCAACATCTGTGACCTGACCTCCGCACAGCTCGCGGGTTTCGTGTGCGGCAATCAAGGCCTGGATTCGTTCCTGACAGAAAGCGCTCGCGACTATTCCATGCACGGCCTGACTGAAACGGTCGTCGCCTACGCCCAGGACGACGTGATCCCTGTGGGATTTTTCAGTCTGTCCGCCGATGGGCTTCCGTTGAATTTATCGGAGGCGTTCGAGCTGGGACTGCCGTTCGAGTGTTCGATCAAGTATTTCCCCGCAATCAAGATCACCAAGCTCGCAGTGCGATCGGACCTGCAATCGGCCGGAATCGGACGCGAGCTGACCCGAGCGATCGAGGCGATTGCCTACGGCAACAGCGTATCGGTGCGCTTACTGACGGTCGATGCGGACAACAATCCGCGCACGATCCAGTTCTATGAACGCAATGGGTTTAAAGCCGCCGCGCACAACAAAGTGCGTCAGTCGACGGTGAGCAAGAAACGTCCACAGCGCGGCGCACAGGACGACGCGCCTCGTACCGTCCTGATGTACCGCGATTTATACTCACCGGAAGGGGACACGCCTTTGGCGTTGCCGACACCCGATGTTGCTGAACTCAATCAAAACTTTGCGGTGTAACCGAGCCGGTGACGTCATGGCGCAATACAAATACGGGAATCAGCTGTCACACGTCAACAACGACGCGTTCGACACACTTCATCATCCCGGTGCAACCGCGCCGTTCTCCGGCATATACAAATGCGCGGGCTGTGGCATCGAGGCGGTATCGGCCCATGGCCATTCTCTGCCACCCCAGAATCACCATCAGCACGAGCCCAATCTGGGCCCAATCCGTTGGCGCCTGCTTGTAGCGTCGTCGCATCGCTAAATCCGCCCGCCGTCCGTAACGGCCAGTCGACGCGCGCCGCAATGCAACTGCGCCTCAGAACGACGACGTCGCACCCATCAGCCGTCTAACAAGTAGCAAAGTACTTGAGGCAACGAGCCTAGCTCGGTAACAAAAAACCTGAGTCAATGCGACCGGCCAAGGTAATTGTCGTTCTCTGTAGCCTGCTGCCTGCGATTTGATTCGTTCATCTGTCGGCTTGGTAGTCTGTGCCCGAGTTTGGGGCTGCCGATGTCGGCGCGATCGACACGGCGCTGACGTGCTGAAACAATGAAAAATCGCGTGGTGCAGCGCCTAGGTAAGTGCCGCATCGCGCCCGAAAAGATGGAGGTTTAGGCACATATGCGCCGCTCCCAGCTCGTCCGCACCGATAGACAGACCGAGCCGCCGGTTGCGGCTCGGTCGGCGAGCATGTCAACATTGCAAGCTTGATCGACCACGAGTTCCGGGTGATGCCAATCAACTGCACGTTTTTGCTGAATAACCAACCGCTTACGTCGCTCTCGTGTTCTGGCGCTGGCACTTTCGCAGCCTTCTCCGGTATGCCGGCCGACCGAAATAATCCTGCCGCCGAAGGCAACGCCGAGTCCGGACCGCTTCCACGGGGGCGATACTACATCCTTGATCGTCAATCTGGCGGGCACCTAGGGTGGCTTTACGACATCCTTCGGACTCACGGCTACGGTACCGACCGCAATGAATGGTTCGCGCTGTACAGAAACGACGGTGCCATCGACGATGTGACCTACGTCAACGGCGTACGACGAGGTGCGTTTCGATTGCATCCCATTGGGCCGCAGCGTCGCAGCGAAGGATGCATCGCGCTCGTCAACCCGGCACAATTCAAACAGCTCAGCACGTATCTGAGAAGCGGCGGACCAACGCTTACCGTTCCCGGTACGAGTGTAAAGGCTTACGGCACGCTGGAGGTTCGTTGATGAAGCTTGTCCGCTACGGCGCCAATATGTTGGCAACCGTTGTCATCGGCTTTGCGCTGTCGCGGTTCATCGCCAGCCTTCCCTACGAGTTCCCGCCACTGCCGGCGTTGATTGCGCTGGTCATGCGCAGGCTTGGAGTCGATACGGTCAACAACGCAGATGACATAGAGACGGTCGGATTGCTCGTCATTATCGTGCTGTCTCTCGCTGCCGCCGCGCTGATAGTCTGGGTACTGAATCTGGCGTTTCACCGCTGGCGGCTCGCGCGCCGCTCATGACGGCTCGCGGGGCCGCGGTCGCCAAAACCGCAAGCGAGTGCTTTGGTACTACCGATCTCACGACTTCCCAGCGATGCATCGAATGACCCGCGCCCCCAGCGGCGCCGTTCGCCTTGAAACGGGTCCTCCGATTGCTGCTCCATATGAACACGGCGGCTTTTCCCGCCGAGGAGCCGATGATGAGTGCGATCGATCGAGAGCTCGGGCACGCCTTTGCGGTTGCAACGGTTGCATGGGCCGCCCTGGCCGGAGTCAGTCTGGCCCACGCACAAAGCCAAAGCGCGCCGAGCAATGCCAGCGCGTCCATGGTCCAGCCCCCACAGTCCCCCGCAAGCGGAGTGAACGCTCACAACCCCGACAACATGCCGGTCAAGCGCCCCACCAAGCCGACGAACGACCCAATCGCTCGGCGGCCGCCAGCAAGCGCCGCGCATGCGAAATAGCGGCGCTCATTTCGTCGGCGCGCCGGTCGGCAGATCGCGTCTGAAGACGGCCGAACGCGGCGAGACCACCCGGGGCGACGGGGCCGGACTTCAGCCTGATATGACGTGGGGCCGCGAGCACCCATTGGGGAATGTCGCGACCTGAGTAAACCGCGGGCGGCGCGCAACACGCCGCCCGATTGCAGTTTCGACCGACGTCAGTCCGAATGCTTCTCGGCCGAGTTGGTGATGGCGTGACCGCCCTTCGAGAGGTCTTCTCCCGCCCCCGCAACGGTATGGCAGGCTGTCAGCGCCGCCGTTGCGGCAAGTACCAGGAGCGCGATGAGTCGTTTCATGGAAATCCTCCCTTGCGAGCCGAGTCGCCCGACGTTTTAGGTAACGGGTCTGGAGCAATCGTCGTGCCGATCCCGGGCCTCCTAATGCCGCAGCGTTTCTCCGCCTAGTTATCAGACATAAGATGACGTACATTACCGTCATCAATAACAGTGAGGAGAATGGATATGCCGAGACGTTTTTCACTGCGCGTGGCGCTAGCCGGCCTGATGGCATGCGCGCTCGCCGGCACCGCGCATGCAAGCAGCACCTATGTCTACGTCTCGAACGCCGACAGCCAGGACATCTCGGCATTCAAACTCGATGACCGAGAGGGCGCGCTCACATCGATCCAGACGCTCGCTGTCGGCGGCACGGCCATGCCGATGGCACGTTCGCCGAACCGGCCGCATCTTTATGTCGGACTGCGCTCGAAGCCGTACAGCGTGGCGACGCTGTTCATGAATCCGCTCGACGGGACGCTCACGCGGATCGGCACCGCGGCGTTGCCCGAGAGCATGGCTTACATTTCCACCGACGCCACGGGCCGCTTCCTCTTCGGCGCCTCGTACGGCGGCAACCTGCTGTCGATGAGCCGCATCGATGCGAAGGGCATGCCTGAAGATGCGCTTCAAACCGTCCCGACGGGACCGATGGCACACGCCATTCGTACCTCGCCCGACAATCGGTACGCTTTCGCTTCGGTGCTGGGCTCGGACGCCTGGCTGAAGCTCGCGCTCGACGGCGACGCCGGCACGCTCACGCTCGACCCGAAGCCGGCCTACTCGCTGCCGCACGGCTCGGGCCCGCGCCACTTCGTATTCTCGGGCGATGGGCGCTTCGTGTATCTGATCGACGAACTCGACGGCAAACTCCATGTGCTGGCCTTCGACAAGAAGGCCGATGCGGCACGTCCCGTTCAGACGATCTCGATCCTCCCGACCGAGTTCACCGGAAAACCCTGGGGCGCGGACGTCCACCTGACGCCCGACGGCAAGTTCCTCTACGTATCCGAGCGCACATCGAGCACGCTCGGGGGCTACCGCGTCGATCGCCGCTCGGGCAAGCTGCAACGTATCGGGACATGGCCGACTGAAAAACAGCCGCGCGGCTTCGGCATCGACGCATCCGGTCAATATCTGTTCGCGGTTGGACAACTCTCGAATCATTTGACCGAGTATCGTATCGATCGCAGAACCGGCGCACTGACGGCGAACGGCGGTGCACCGACGGGGAAGAACCCGAACTGGGTCGAAGTGGTCACGTTCGAGTAACGCAGACAGCATCGGCAAAACCGGCCCGGGCCGCCCATGGCGCGCCGGTGCCGGTCCACGCGCTTTACTCGCCCACCGAATGTCCGTCATCTGACGACTTGGGGGCGTGACTAGCTATAATGAATACGCATTCGCACTCATAAAATGCTGTCCCCACGAGGTACATCGATGTCCGCGCCGCCCACCCCTGCCGTCCCACAAAGACGGGCTCGAAACTTGGCGGAATTCGTCGTCAGCCGCTTGACTGAGCAAATCGAGGCAAGCGTCCTCAAGCCCGGTGACAAGCTGCCGACGGAATCCCAGCTCATGGAAACGATGAGCGTCAGCCGCACCGTCATCCGCGAGGCCATTTCCCGTTTGCAGGCCGCAAAAGTGATCGAGACGCGCCATGGCATCGGCAGCTTCGTGCTCGAGCCGAGCAAACAATCGATCGGCCTCGAAGTGGTACCGGGTACGACGTTACGCGACGTACTGGCAATTCTCGAGTTGCGCATCAGCCTCGAGACGGAATGCGCGGGGCTCGCCGCGCAACGGGCGAAGTCGGCCGACATCGCGCGCATTCGCGCCGCGCTCGATATGATCGCGGCCAAGCGCGCGAATGCCTCGGACAGTGTGGAAGCGGATCTCGACTTTCATGTCGCGGTGGCGCAGGCCACCGGCAATCGCTACTTCGTCGATATTCTCGTGCAGCTCGGCACGGCCTTGATTCCACGCGAGCGCGTCGATTCCGCCAGCATCGCGCGCGAAGACCCGAGCGCCTATCTCTCGCTCGTGAACCGCGAGCACGAAAGCATCTTCGATGCGATTGCGCGGCGCGACGCCGAAAGCGCGCGCGCGGCCATGCGCATGCATCTTTCGAACAGCCGCGAACGGTTGCGCCGCGCGAATCAGCACGCGGCGACGCAATTCGACTGAACGCGCGGTATCAGGCGGCAGCGAGCCTGAAGGCGGCGACGGCGGAAGCCGTGGCTTGCGCCTGCTGCTCGAGCGCGCCGGCCGCGGCCGCCGATTCCTCGACGAGCGCGGCGTTTTGCTGGGTGACTTGATCCATCTGGCTGACGGCGTCGCCAATCTGGGCGATGCCGATGCTTTGCTCGGCCGTGGCCGCGGTGATTTCGGCCATGATGCCCGCGACCTCGCTCACCGCCGTCACGATCTCGTTCATCGTCTGCCCGGCCTCGACCACGAGCGTGTTGCCGTTTTTGACGTCCGCGACCGATGTGCCGATGAGCGTCTTGATCTCATGGGCCGCGGCGGCGCTGCGCTGCGCGAGTGCGCGCACTTCGGACGCGACTACGGCAAAGCCGCGCCCGGCCTCCCCGGCCCGGGCCGATTCGACGGCCGCATTGAGCGCGAGGATGTTCGTCTGGAACGCGATGCTGTCGATCATGCCGGTGATATCGGCAATCTTTTGCGAGCTTTCGGATACCGCGTTCATCGTCTGCACCGCGCGCGCGACGACATCGCCTCCGCGCGTCGCGACCTGCGCGGCACTCGACGCGAGACTGCTCGCCTGCTGCGCGCTATCGGCATTGCGCTTGACGGTCGAGGTGAGCTGCTCCATGTTCGCCGCGGTCTCCTGCAGCGACGCGGACTGTTGTTCGGTCCGGCTCGACAGATCGAGATTGCCGGCGGCGATCTCCCGCGCGGCAGTGTGAATCGCATCGCAATTCGTGCGTACGTCCGAAACGGTCCGCCATAACCCGAGCCGCATGCGCCGCATGGCGCCGAACAACTGGCCGACTTCGCTCCTGCCGGCCTCGGGCACCTCGACGGTCAGATCGTTCGCGGCAATCCGGTCGAGCATGGCAACCGCCTGCCGCAGTGGCCCGAGCACGATGCGGCGAAGCGCGAAATGCGTGGCGATGATGAGGGCGAGCGCGAACGATACGCCGACGATCACCATGCCGAGCACCCACTTGAACTCCGCCTCGCCGCGCTCGGCCGAGGCATCGGCCAGCGTGCGCGCAAGCTGCTGAAACTTCTCCACAGCCGCCGAATAGGCGATACCGGCGTTCCGGATGTCCCCGTCGTTGATCGTCACGTAGGCCGCAGTGTCGTCATTTTGCAACGCCACGAATGCCGCTTTCAGGTGGGTTGCGAGCTGATCGGACGCATTGAGCAACTGTTGTTTTAACGCGTCATCCTGCCCGTCGAACCGGTCCGAACGGCGAAACGCCTCCGTTTCCTCGGCGGCGCGGTCGATCGTGGTCTGGGCGCTCTTGAGCGCCGAGTCGCGCGTCGCCTTGTCGTTGTTCTCTTTGAGCGCGGCGTAGGCGCGCGTGAGCGCCGAGCGGGTACGCGTGGTGTCTTTGTAGCCGTCGTTGGCGAGAATGACCTGACGCGCGACCTGGCGCTGGAAGCGGGCGTTGCCGTTGGAGCGATCGAGTGCCACCACGCCCACTACTCCACCCACGATGATCATGACCGCGAAGACGATCAATACCGCGAGCAGGCTGTGTCGCACTGTCCAGTTGCGCATCTTGTGTCCCCCGTATTACGTCGATCCCCTATTTATCGGTCCTGTCAGGGTTTTCTTGAATGACTTAAATCAAGCCCGGGCATTGGGTATCGATGCAAATACGCGGCGGCGCACATCATACGTTGTCTTACAAGCAGGAGCTAGCGGGTTAATACGTAGTAGTTTCCCTAGTATGCCCGCTCCGGGGTCGCCCCGACAATTTTACTGGCAGTTACAGTCATACGATGACATATAAGTACCGGTGCCAGCGGTGCCGGTATCGATAAGAAGTCCCTCTCAGCACCCGGAGATCTGATGAAGAAGAAAGTACTCGCCACGATGGTGGCCGCAGCCGCGACGAGCCTCGTTGCTGGCGCTGCGCAAGCGCAAAGCAGCGTTACGCTCTACGGTATCGTGGATAACGGCTTCGCCTATGTGAACAACGTCGCTCCTTCGACGGGCGCCACGTCGGGCGGTAAGTCGCTGGTCAAGATGAACAACGGCGTGTGGGCGGGCAACCGCTTCGGCCTGAAGGGCAGCGAAGACCTCGGCGGCGGTACGAAGGCCATCTTCACGTTGGAGCAAGGCTTCAACATCATGAACGGCACGCAAAGCACGGCCGGTCTCGAATTCCACCGTCAAGCCTGGGTTGGCCTGACGAACGACGCCTTCGGTACGGTCACGATGGGCCGTCAGTACACGCCGTACTACACGCTGCTCTCGCCGTGGAGCCCGACGACGTGGCTGACCGGCGCATTCGGCGCGCATCCGGGCGATATCGACTCGCTGGATACGAACTACCGTACCAACAACCAAGTCATCTACACGTCGCCGAACCTCTACGGCTTCACGTTCAGCGGCGGCTACGCGTTCGGCGGCACGCCGGGCAGCGTCGCAGCGAACTCGGTGTGGAGCGTGGCTGCGCAATACAAGAACGGCCCGTTCGGTATCGGCGTCGGCTACCAGAACATCAAGAACGCCAACGGTGCTACGTGGACGTCGGCGGCGAGCAACAACGGTGCTGAAGAAGCCGTGTCGGCCATCGACAACGGCTACAAGACGGCTGTCGCTCAGCGCCGCCTCGGCGTGACGGCCGGCTATCAGTTCACGCCGGCGTGGGACGTGTCCGCGTCGTACACGAACGTGGTCTACGTGCCGGGCGCCGGTTCGACGTTCACGAACGAAGCCGTGTTCAACACGTTTGGCGCTGTGCTGCACTGGAAGGCGACGGCTGCTCTCGACCTCGCGGCAGGCTACAGCTACACGGCCGCATCGGAAGCCAACGGCATCACGAGCGCTGCCAAGTACCACCAGTTCAACCTGTCGCAGTACTACGCACTGTCGAAGCGCACGGGCTTCTACGTGATCGAAGCGTACCAGCACGCCACGGGCAAGACGCGTAACGGCGCAGCGATCATCAACGCAACGGCACAAATCGGCGACGGCATCAGCGCGTCGGCGAGCCAAAACCAAGTTGCGATCGGCGCAGGCATCATCCACCGCTTCTAAGCAACAACGACTGCGCGGCATCGGTTGTCGATGCCGCGCTGCTCAAACTTCGGTGCGAGCACTTGAACGCCAGGGTCTCACGACTCTGGCGTTTTTCTTTGTGAACAGCGCCCCCTCGCCTACTGCGCGCGATCAGAAGAAGCCGAGCGGCTTGGCGTCGTAACTCACGAGCAGACACTTCGTTTGCTGGTAGTTCGACAGCGCGATCTTGTGGGTCTCGCGCCCGATGCCCGATTGCTTGTAGCCGCCGAACGCCGCATGCGCGGGATACAGGTGATAGCAATTGGTCCACACGCGGCCCGCTTCGATCTCGCGGCCCATCCGGTACGCGCGCGTGCCATCGCGCGTCCAGACGCCCGCACCGAGTCCGAAATACGTATCGTTGGCGAGTTCGATCGCTTCGGCTTCGTCCTTGAACGTCATCACAGACGCGACCGGCCCGAAGATCTCCTCCTGGAATACGCGCATCTTGTTGTTACCGAGCAGCATCGTCGGCATCACGTAGTAGCCGCTCGACAGGCCTTCGGCGGGACTCCTTCGCTCGCCGCCCGTCAGACATTGCGCGCCCTCCCCGCGGCCGATGTCGATGTACGACAGGATCTTGTCGAGCTGCTGCTGCGAAGCCTGCGCGCCGATCATCGTCGACGGATCGAGCGGATGGCCGGCCTTGATCGCCTGCACCCGGGTGATCGCCTTTTCGATGAAGCGCTCGTAGATCGACTCCTGGATCATCACGCGTGACGGGCAGGTACAGACTTCGCCCTGGTTCAGCGCGAACATCGCGAGGCCTTCGAGCGCCTTGTCGAGGAACGCATCGTCGCGATCGAGCACGTCGGCGAAGAAAATGTTCGGGCTCTTGCCGCCGAGCTCGACCGTGGTCGGAATCAACGTCTCGGCTGCCGCGCGCATGATGTGCTTGCCCGTCGGCGTGGAGCCCGTGAAGGCCAGCTTCGAAATCCGGTTGCTCGTGGCAAGCGCTTCGCCCGCCTCGCGGCCGAAGCCGTTCACGATGTTGACGACGCCGGCCGGGAACAGATCGCCGATGATCTGCATCAGCACGAGGATCGAAGCCGGCGTCTGCTCCGCCGGTTTCAGCACGACGCAGTTGCCGGCCGCGAGCGCGGGGGCGAGCTTCCATGCCGCCATCGACAACGGGAAGTTCCAGGGGATGATCTGGCCGACGACGCCCATCGGCTCATGAAAGTGGTACGCGACGGTGTTGTCGTCGATCTCCGAAATGCCACCCTCCTGCGCGCGAATGCAGCCGGCGAAGTAGCGCAGATGATCGACCGCGAGCGGCAGGTCGGCGGCCATCGTCTCGCGCAGCGGCTTGCCGTTGTCGATCGTTTCGGCCACGGCCAACAGCTTCAGATTCCTCTCCATCCGATCGGCTGCCGCGAGCAGCAGGTTGGCACGATCGGTCGTCGAAGTCTTGCCCCAGGCGCGACGTGCCTTGTGAGCCGCATCGAGCGCGAGCTCGACGTCCGCTGCGCCGGAACGGGGAATGCGACAGAACGGCTTGCCGTTGATCGGCGAAACGTTTTCGAAGTATTCGCCTGCAACGGGCGGGACCCACTTGCCGCCGATGTAGTTCTCGTACTGCTGAAGGTACGGATACTCGATGTCGAGTCCCAGCTTCTTGAGGTCTAACATGTCCATCGCGTGTCTCCTTGAATCCAAGATTGTGTTGGGTTGTGTGCCATCCGGCGGCGGGCTCAACGAGGCAACATGTATGCCCACGTATCCCAAGGCCGCCTGGACATCGATACAGACCTGCATCGACCGGCGCCGACTGCAACAGTGTTCCAAGCTGCATCGACGACCGTTCCAATTTGGGACAACCGAAACAAGTGGAACAACTGGAACGGTCGTACGAACCGATCGCCGCGCGTGCGATCGATCATTGCCCGGGCCCCGCATTGAGCGGCGTCACCGACGCGCGCGCGACATCGGCCGTGAGCTTCTCGGTTTTCGGTCGATATCCGTTCGAATAGAGCAGGAACGCCATGATGTCGGCGTAGTCCTGCGGCTTGAGCTTGCCCGGGCGGTCTGCCGGCATGTTCGTGGACATGTAGCCAAAGATGCCTCCGATCGTGAGGTGGGAATTGCTGGCCGGTGCGAACGCGGGACCGGTCAAGGCCGGCGCCGTCACGCCCTGCAGGGTCGCTCCGTGGCACTTGGCGCACGCGCTCGCATAAAGACGCTTGCCGTGTTCGATCTGCGCATGGTCGAACGCGGGCGAGTCGCCGGGCGACCCCGCTGCCACGCGCACAAAAGCTCCTCCCGTCGATGGATCGTAGGTTGCGGCGCGCACTGCGCCGAAGGCATACCGCGCGGCACCATCGCGGTAGGCAAGCTCCGGCCTATGCACCGGCCGGTCGGCCGCGGCCTCGGCCAATGCCGGGAGATCCCAGTCGCGCGTGAGCGCGGCGAGCCGGCCATCCGCTTGCATCGCCGCCAACGCCTTGTCGATGCGTTCATGCAGCCCGGCTCGCTTCGCATCGAATGCGAAGACCAATTGCCACTGCGCGTAGACCGAGCGCGTCGCGCCGAGCTCGAAGCGTTGCTCGGGGTGCGAGCGTCGATAGGCCACCACGGCCGGGTACCAGACGATCGCGCGCTGAGCGCGCCCGCCCGCGACCGCTGCGACGGTCAGCTCCGGCGTGTTTTCGAGGTCGAGCCGCGCACCGCTGAACTGCTGCACGGCGATCAGCTGCGCGGGGCTCGCATAGGTCGCGGCCACCACATTGGCCGGGCGAGGCGTCGACGACGATGCGGCCATGCTCAGGTCGACATAGTCCGCTCGCAAATAACCGCGCGAGAATTGCAGCTCGGGGCTCGCGGCGTTGGCAGTCGGCGAGCGCGGAAAGCCCGCGATAACGTCGCAGCGGCTCTCGAGCGCGCGGCGCAATTCCTTGAGCGAGACCCCGTCGTCATCGCTCGAGCCGAGCGCATCGCTGACGATGGACGCATCGATTCGCGCGCGCTTGAATGCTTCGCGCGCGACGGCTCGATCGAGGCTGGCCGACGGGCTGCCGGGGAACGTACAGACACGCACGGCCGCGGGGACCGGCGCCGAGGCGAGGAAGGCGCCGGCAGCGAAGACGCTTGCGGCTGCGAGAGGCAAAGAGGAGATTTTCATGGCGATGCTACCGATGAATGCGTGAAGCGGTGCCGCGAGTCATGCGCCGAATACAGAGCAGACTCGCGACAGATAAAGGCTGCGATGCCGAGGACCGGTCAGCTGCGACCGAGCGCGAAGACGTAGAGCGTGCCGCCGCGCGGAACCTTCTCTGCTATCTTCGCCATCGGGCCGCCCCAGATCGGATTCGCGCCGCCGTAGCCGGCCAGCACGGCAACATACTCCTTGCCGTCGACTTCGAAGATCGACGGCTGCGCGATGATGCCGCTCGCGAGTTTCGGACTTTTCCAAAGCACCTTGCCCGTGGCCGCATCGAACGCATAGAGATGGCCGTCGAGCGAACCGCTGAACGCAATGCCGCTTGCCGTGCTCGCGACGCCGCCGTTCCAAGGCATCTTCGTCCAATGGCTCCAGACCTTCTTGCCCGTGTTCACGTCGATGGCCTGCAGCTCGCCATACCCTTTGCTGCCGGGCTCGGCCTTGATCTCGAACCCTTCGCCCAGATAGGGCAGCCCTTCCATGTAGCTCACCGATTTACCGGACAGGCTCATGCAGGCATGCAGCGCGGGAACGAACGCGAGGTGCCGCTCGGGATCGTAGGACATCGACCACCAGTTCTTGCCGCCGAGAAAGCTCGGACACGTATCGATCGTCGAGCCGACCTTCGGATATTTCGCGCCGTCCTGGATCGGCTTGCCCTCGGCCGTGTACCCCGTCACCGAAGTGGCCTTGACGAACGGCCTTGCATAGATGAGCTTGCCGTTGCTGCGATCGATCGCGTCGAAGTAGCCGTTGCGGTCCGCGTGGATGATCGCGTCGTAGTCCTTGCCCTCGTAGCTGATCTTCGCGAGTACCGGCGTATTGACGCCGTCGTAGTCCCACGTGTCGTGCGACGTGTACTGGAAGTGCCATTTGAGCGCGCCGGTCTTCGGGTCGAGCGCAAGTAAGGAGTCCGAATAAAGATTGTCGCCGGGGCGCAGATCGGCCAGCCACGGCCCCGGATTGCCGACACCCCAGTAGAGCGTTTTCGTCGCCGCATCGTAGGTGCCGGTCAGCCAGGCCGGCGCGCCGCCGTGATCCTGCATGCCGCCGGGCCAGGTGTCGCCGCCCTTCTCCTTCGCACCCGGCACCGTGAAGCGCTTCCAGAGCACCTTGCCATCCTCGGGGCTCAGCGCGGCGATGAAGCCGCGCGCGCCATATTCGCCGCCCGAACTGCCGACGACGATCGCACCGTCCAGCGCGAGCGGTGCGAGCGAGAACGCATAGCCCAGGCCCGGATCGAACATCTGCTTCTTCCAGACGAGGTTGCCCGTTTGCGCATCGAGGGCGGCCACTTCGCCGCTCAGCATGGCCACATAGACGTTCTTGCCGTAGAGCGCGACGCCTCGGTTGACGACATCGCAGCAGGCCGTCTTGAACGATTCGGCGCCGAGCTTGGGCTCGAATTTCCACAGCGTCTTGCCCGTGGCGGCATCGAACGCATAGACGTTGTCCTTGGGCGTGCTCACGAAGAGATAACGCCCGTTGACGATCGGCGTCGCTTCGAAGCCTTGCTGCAGATCGGCGGGGAACTTGTAGCTCCATGCCGTCACGAGCCGTTTGACGTTCGAAGTATCGATCTGCTTGAGCGGCGAATGCGACTGCCCGCTGTAGGTGCGGTAGTAGGTCAGCCAACCCGCGTCCTCTTGCGCGTTCGTCATGCGCTCGAACGTGACCGGGGGATACGCGTCGGCCGCGCCGGCACGAGGTGCATCGAGACCGAGAACGCCCGCGAGCGCGCTCGCAAGTGCCGTGAGCAACAAGGCCGAAGCCGAACTTCTTTTCATGTCTCTCTCCAAGGCTCCTGCCGAGCGCTGACTCCGCCTGAGTGCGATGCCACGCGCGGCCAAGGATTTATCGATTGATTGCGGCGGTATTTCGAACTGCGCGCTTCACGCTTCATTCGGCAACCGCGGCGGGCGGCTCGACGCAAGTCGTATGCCATTGAGGTGGGATCGCCCGGTGCCGCGCGGCATCGCAGCCGATGCGCGTGCCCGCCGAATCGCGTCGTTCGATGTGTCGTTACGTCGCGGCTGTTCCAATTCGGAACAGGCGGTGCGGACACTGTTCACGTTGGGAACAGGCAGGAGGGAAACCGGAGAGGGCTGGAGAGAGTTGAAGAGAGCGTGGACCGCAAGCGACGCCGAACGGCTTCAGCCGAACATCGCTCGAATCGCCTCGGCGAGACTCGCTGCGAGCGCCGGTTCGCTGCCGAGGTGGCCGGCGTCCACGCGCGTGAGTCTGACGTTCGGAACGGCCCGTGCGAGGCGCCGCAAATTGCCGGGCGGACATACGGGATCGTGCATGCCGTGAACGGCTGCGAACGGTACGCCGTTCATCGCGGCGCGGCGCGCCAGCGAGAGCAGCCGCCGTTCGCCGAGCCAACAGTCATGGGTCAGATAGTGCGCCTGGATGCGGTACTTCTTCGTCAGCCGCAACGCGTTCGCGTGCCCGGTGCGCGTCCGGCGACCGGTGCCGCGTGGACGGCCGATATGCGCCGATGCGAGTACCGCGTCTTCGTAATCGCTCCACGCGAGCGCGACGCCGCGCTGCCGCGCCCATGGAGCGCCCTGGCGCAACGCCCGCTCGCAGCATGCGACGAGCGCTGCGGGACGGTCGCAATGCGCCGCACGCATGAGCGCGCGCCATGCGTGCGGTGCGCGGCCGCGCGAGCCGATGAACAAGCCTCGCACCTCGCGCCGCGATGCGAGGAAAAGGCCGCGCAGCACGACGCCTGTCACGCGCTGCGGATGCGCGCCCGCATAGGCGAGCGCGAGCGCCGCGCCCCACGATCCGCCGACGATACCCCAGCGGGCGAATCCGAGCCGCTCGCGAACTGCTTCCATGTCGCCGACGAGCCGGTCCGTGCGGTTATGCCGCAGGCTGCCGCGCGGTCTCGACGCGCCGGCGCCGCGCTGATCGATCAGCACGACTCGACAGCGCGCGAGATCGAAGCGCGCAAGCACGCTCATCGCGCTTGCACTGCCGGGCCCGCCGTGCAGGACGGCGACGGGTACGCCGTCGTGCGCGCCCGCGACGGCAACCGCGATGCGATGGCCATCGCGCGTGATGATGTGACGCGTTACCGCGCGTTGGAGCGCTCGGACGTTCGAATGAGACGCGTTCATTAAAGGCCGGTTCGAGAGGCTGAGAGCCGCGGCTGGAAACCTCGGGAAACTACGGATAACTCCCGATTCCGCCCACTCGGCAATGGCGCCATCGTAAACGATGCAGTCGAAAGTCGATGCCGTGCGCTCATCGGTCGCGGCATGGCCTTTCAGCCCGGCTTCGGCTCGAAGTGGCGTTTCTGGCGCGTAACTTGCTCCAAGCGGCACCACAACGTATCGGCTACGCGCCGGTACGAGGGCCTTGCTGAGGCCTCAATGGAGGAGACAATGCCGGACGACGCCCGTCACGCCCCGAGCTCGCTCACGAACAGCGAAAGCGGCTGGTTGACCCCTTGCATACAGAAAGCGCACGAACGCTCGGAAGGTTTCGGCCTGCACACGTGCACGCAGCCCGACTACGACGTGCTGACCGGTGCCGACCTCACGCTCAAGCTGGAACAAAACCGCGTACTGACGGCGCATGCCCTGCCCGTCATGGAAACGCTGCACGAGCAGATCGTCAATACGCAAAGCATGATCGTGCTGACGGATGCGCAAGGCCTCATCCTCCATTCGATCGGCGACGACGATTTCCTCCAGCGCGCGGAAAAGGTCGCGCTTCGCCCGGGTGCGAACTGGGCCGAAGACCGCCAGGGCACGAACGCCATCGGTACGGCGCTGGCCGAGCGCAGCGCAACGGTCGTCCATGGCGATCAGCACTATCTGGCGGCCAACCGGTTCCTCACATGCTCGAGCGTGCCGATCCTCGACCCTTACGGCGAGGTGGTCGGTGTGCTCGACGTGACGGGCGATTGCCGCAGCTATCATCAGCACACGATGGCGCTCGCGAAGATGTCGGTGCAGATGATCGAAAATCATCTGTTCACGAGCACGTTCCGCGACACGCTGCAAATCGCCTTTCATGGCCGCCCGGAATTCCTCGGCACGCTGATGGAAGGCATCGCCGCCTTCACGCTCGACGGCCGCTTTCTGTCGGCCAATCGCAGCGCGCAATTCCAGCTCGGCGTCCCGCTCGCCGGATTGCGTGCGCATACCCTCGCCTCGCTTTTCGGTCTCACGAGCGCGCAGCTCTTCGATCGCGTGCGCGCGCATCCCGATCAAGTCGTCTCGCTGAATCTGCACAACGGCACGGTGGTCCGCGCGCGCATCGGCATCAAGCGCACGTCGTTCGCCGACGGTCCCGTCGCCGATGTACAACGCGTATCGCGCGCGGTCGCGCAGGCGGCGTCGACGAGCACACGTGTGCGGCTTGCGAGCCTCGATACGGGCGATCCGCAAGTGGCCGCCGTGATTGCGAAGGTGCGCAAGGTCATCGGCAAGGACATTCCGATTCTGATCACAGGCGAGACGGGTACCGGCAAGGAACTGCTCGCGCAGGCGATCCATAACGACTCGCCGCGCCGGGACGGTCCGTTCGTTGCCGTGAACTGTGCCTCGATTCCCGAAACGCTGATCGAATCGGAATTGTTCGGATACGAAGAAGGGGCCTTCACCGGTGCGCGGCGCAAGGGCGCCCTCGGCAAGCTCGTGCAGGCCAACGGCGGCACGCTGTTTCTCGATGAGATCGGCGATATGCCCTATCCGCTGCAGGTGCGCCTGCTGCGCGTACTGCAAGAACGGATCGTCAATCCGCTCGGGTCGACCAAATCGATTCCCGTCGATATCTCCGTCGTCTGCGCAACCCATCGCAGCCTGCGGGAGATGATTGCGCAAAATCTCTTTCGCGAAGATCTCTACTATCGGCTGAACGGGCTCGTCGTCAAATTGCCGCCGCTGCGGGAGCGGACCGATCTTGCAGTCGTCATCGAAAAGATGCTGGAACAAGAGTCGGCGGCGAGCTGCAACGGATGCAGTCTCAGCGTCTCGCACGAGGTCGCCGCGCTGTTCGAGCAATGCGCTTGGCCCGGTAACTTCAGGCAGCTCGGAAACTTGCTGCGTACGGCCGCTGCGATGGTCGATGCCGATGGCGTGATTCGCCGCGAGCATCTGCCCGACGATTTCTTCGAAGATATCGCTGGCCGTGAGGCAAGTGCCGCATCGCAGGTCGGGCAGCCCCCACATGTCGCCTTGAGGAACGATGCGCGCTTGCAGGAAGTGGCGGTTTCGGTCATCGCTGCGGCCATCGAGCGGCATGGGGGCAACGTATCGGCCGCGGCCCGCGCACTCGGCGTCTCCCGTACGACTATCTATCGCAAGATGCCTGCTTCGTTTGGGCTCAATCGAGCCGTCGAAGACGAGTAGAGGTCTTTATCGCGCCGCCTGAGTAGCGGGCTTATCGAGCCAAGCTGCGGCGTGCAAGCGGCCATCGGGTTCTCCGGTCCAGTCTTCAACCCGCGCATTCGAGTCTTCCGGATACTCGCCGCGCTGTTGCGCAAGGACGGTCTCGGCCCAGCCAACCGGTGTGCCGGTGCGCGGTTCCGCATATGGGTCGTGAGGTGCGACGTGAGAGATGTTCTCGATCGCCTGTGGCCACACGGGAGCTCGGCACGTCGCATTCGCCAGCATTCTCATTGCGGTGAAAACAAGCACAGCGGGCATCGATAGGAGCCGCATGAAGACAGGCGCGCTCATCCCGAAGCTATAAAGCGAAAACAGGAATGACTCGCGCGGCGTCTCGTGCTGAGTGTGGAACAGCATCGGTTTCGGGAGGCCGTTCGGGCCATCGCTCATGTACTTGCACCAGTAGTTCCACTGAGCAAGCGCTAGCCTGATTTGCGATGCCGTCCACTCGCGACCGATCGAAAACACCCTCGTGACGTTGCCCTGATCGTCGACCGTGTAGTGGCGGATGTGAAACACCGTCCCGAAAGGGGTGACCTCGCGATGCAGGCAGAAGATCGATTCGTCCGTCCACGGCGCCTCCCAAACGATGTCCCCTTCCCCAGGTTTCCCGAAGAAGCGTCTCGCGCGGATCGCGTAGAGCTTGCGTGTCTCACGGTGGAAGCGGATCGGTTGGTATCGCAGGCCGAAGAACAAGCCGCTGCCTAGCTTCCAGGCAATGGAACCAAAGAGCAATATAGGAATAAGTGCCAATATGTTGAATATAAACATCCAGAAAGCCGGCGCAGGATCAGAATGTGTAAGAAAGAAGATATACGGCCCGATCCCTATTGCGACAAACGCAATCACAACAGGCAATATAACCCACTGCCTTTCAGCAAAAGAAGGGTCGACCACATCCATAAAGGTGGAATTGACACAAAAGACTGAGCCAAAATCCTTTATCTCAGGACCCGCCGGCTTTTTGATGCATAAGCGATGTGCCAGATCCCATTCTGGAACAGGTAAGCCGGTGCACTTCTTCATCAACCGCTCGTCCATACGTTAAGCTCCCATAGCGGAATTGAAGGCCTTGAGCTCTTCATCCAGTGAACGATAGCGCTCACTCATTCCGAACCTGCATCGCGGCATCCATTCATTGATCGCCGCCGGCTTGCATTTCGCAATCACGATGCCGACTATAATCGATGCCGCCAGAACCAGCCATGCGGCAGGAAGCCAACTGGCGAGAAGGGGAATTGTAGAAAGGAACGGCGAGAGAGCCAGGTAGACGCCTAGGGTCCCATTCGCTGCATACAAAGCAGTCAATGCGTAGTCCTTGTTTTTATACGCCTGCGGCAAATTGTTCAATACGTCATACCCGGCCAGCACGACACCGGCGACCGCACCGGTCCATCGTCCGATCCTCGCTCCGATCTCGGCCGTATCACGACTAAACCACGCCCACTGCTTCATGAGAAAAGCGGAGAGAGGATGGTTTGGTGCCTTGGCAACGGTTTCGGATACGGTCTCGACGATATTTCCGAGAATCGAGACGAGCGACCCCGTGAGCTTCAGCACATTCTCGCTCTTGTTGAACTGATCACTGCCGGCGAAATCCTTATACGCAAAAGTCAACGTAGCGAGCTGAAAGATCGCCGCCACGATGCCATGATTGAACTGGACCGACGACGATGAGCCGAGCCACTTGCGGGTCGTTTCCACACCAGGAATCTTGATGACCTTGATATCGCCCGCCTCGAGCGTGCCCTCCCTCACCCAGGCATCGGTGTCGATCGCGTATCCGAAAACGGCCGGATCGGCAGGCGGCGCAGCATTGACTACCTGCCGGCTGAGCTTCATCGCTGCCGCACGACCTTCGATTCTATCGTCGTCGAGTTTCAATCCCAACGCCTTGCCTTGGTCAAGTATCCAGTTCCGCACGGCGATCGGCGTGATATGAGCGGCCTTGATCGGCACGCCGGCGTGTAGCGCCAATCGGATCGTGACGTATCCGACAGCCGCGCCTTTCAAGCCTGTCGCGAGGACATTCACGACAGTATTAGCCGTAGTCACGACGAGCCTGTCTCGCAAGCCGGCCGCATTACCAAGCTTTTCGATGTTTTGGAAGGCGGCCTTGTAGAGGTTCAGAATATTCTCGTACTGAATATCCGAGCCGTGAACTTGAGCATCAGCGGCTTTCATCAACTCCGTCTGATTGAACATTAAAGCGCGCACGTACAAATTGCGGGTATCCGAGGCTCGACCATTCAGCCACTCTTCCAACACTGCCTTGCAATCATCGGTACCCGCAGCCGCACCGATCGCTTGCGCGCACGATTCGCTGTACGCATACCCGCTGCGAAGGTCCGCCGTGTCGTGATTGCCGGCCATCCAGTCGGCGAGCAACTGCGATTTGAGCCATCCAGCATGGGCTTTTACGAGGGGTTCCCACTTGGGCCTGAAGGCATCGAGCGCCTGCGGATATTCCCGCTCACGGAAATGATCCAGCGCCTTGATGTCGATAACGCTTTCGGGCTTCCCATCCGAACCAATCACCGGTTTGCCGTCGGGTCCTTTCTTGAGCGAAGCCTCGCGCCACGCCTCATCTGCTGCGGCCTGCTGTGTTGCAGGCACATCGTCGATCTTTTGCTGTTCGATCTTCGCTGCTTGATCGGCGCTTCCAGTCTTGATCCACGTCCGAACGAAATGAAAAAGGCTTACCGGGTCCGGCGCAATGGCTGCGCGGTCAGCCACATTCGCAACGTTAGCGTCCGCGATGGCTTTTGACGCCCCATAGGTCAACCCTGTCATCGCTTCAGCGTTTGCACGAATACCCGCTTCGGCCCGCTCCACAAGCTGCGCTGAAATGTACTTCCAGTAGACCTGCTCATCGAAGCCGTTATGCACATTCGGGACTGTCAATTCCGCGAGATCGTTCGTGATGCCGACAGGATCGTTGACCGCGACGATGAAGCCTTTCTTGAGCGGTGACTTCGCCATCGCCTCGCCGATGCGGTTCGCGATCTTGCGTTGACGCAGGCTGATTTCGTCCTTGGGAGCGCGGTTGCTGAACCCGAACGCATCCTTCATCGCCTGGTCGTCCATCGCGAAATGCGCGACCGTGCCGTGAGCAGCCTGAAATTCTCCCGTATCCGCGGCACCGCCTGCGAGCATCGCCGCGACGTTGATGCACTGCATATGCTGCTTTCGCCAGCTCTCGTTGCCGATCTTGTTGTAGACAAGATCCTTCGTCCATCGCACGTTCGACCAACCAATCCAAAAGTTCGTCGCTTCGTCGCTGCCAGGCGTGTGCTGGACGCCGATACACCGACCCAACGATTCGAACTCAGTTTCGCCGCTCGCTTTACAACTCTCCGTTCGTGCGCCTTTCGAATCACCCGGCGGCGGCGTCGTATCAGGCGGGAAATACCACAGCGAGCCATCGTCGAGGACCATGTAGGCGCTGAGCCGCTTGCGCTTCTCATCGTAGGTGTACAGATAGCCCTGCCGCAGCGCACGCAACGTGTACTTTGCCGTGCCGATCGATTGCGGAGCACGACCATCGATCTTGAAGTTGCCGGACAGTCCCGGCGCTTTCGCCGCGCCACGCGGGCACGCGAGGGCATACCGAACCGGATAGATCAGCAACGACTGCCGATCGCACAGCGGGCATCCTTTAGTTGTCATGATTTCGATCCCTGAATTTCGGCGTCCAGCCTAAATAGCCGACCGCTCTGCGCTGCATGCCGGCGACCCTTTTCCGGCGACTTCGTACAGACAGGTTCGTTTTCATTCATCAGCCTGACCAACGCCAGGATTCAAAACGGGGCGATTCTACATACAACTGCGCCCCAAAAGAACAAAGGAAACGATCAACGAGATATCACTTCCATGTTTTTCACTTCTGGCGGGAATAACCGGGCGCACGGCGCGGTAATGCTGGATGAGGACAGCTCATCGAGCTCGCGGCGCGTGCGTCGCCGGTCCTCCGAGCGCGGTCTTTTCTGGCCGCATTCACCACGACCAGGAGACTCCGATCATGGATGGCAAGCAAGACGATAAAGACGGCTACCGCGACGCGCGACCGGCCGGCGCCCGGCGCGAATTTCTCAAGTGCATGGCGTGGGCCGGCGCCGGCACGCTCTGGTTCATGCAGGGCGGCGTCCTTCAGGCACGCGCGCTCGGCGACAGCGCGCAGGGCGAAGCCAAGAACGCGGCGTTCAGCTTCGTGCAAGTCAGCGATTCGCATATCGGCTTCAACAAGGCGCCAAACGAGGATGTCGCCGGCACCTTCAAGCGTGCGCTGGACCACATCGACGCCCTGCCCGTGCAGCCGGACTTCGTCATGCATACAGGCGATCTGACTCACCTCTCGAAGCCCGACGAGTTCGATACGGTGACCGAGCTGATGCGCCAGATGCGCACGAAACAACGTTTCTTCGTCCCGGGCGAGCATGACGTGATCGGCGATAACGGCGCCGAATTTTTCCGTCGCTTCGGGAGCGAAGCAACGAAAGGCGGCTGGTATAGCTTCGATCACCGCGGCGTGCACTTCGTCGCACTGATCAACGTGCTGAACCTCAAGGCCGGTGGCCTCGGCTCGCTCGGCACCGATCAGCTCGCCTGGCTGCGCAGCGATCTCGCGAGCCGCACATCGGAAACGCCGATCGTCGTATTCGCCCACATGCCGCTGTGGTCGCTCTATCCCTCATGGGGCTGGGGCACCGATGACGCGGGCGAAGCGCTCGCCTTGCTGCGTCGCTTCGGTTCGGTGACGGTGCTCAACGGACATATCCATCAGATTCAGCAAAAGGTCGAAGGCAACGTGACGTTCTTCACCGCCCGCTCGACGGCCTACCCGCAGCCGGCGCCGGGCGTGGGCCCTGGGCCCGGACCGCTCAAAGAGATCCCCGCCGGCAAGCTGGCCGACTATATCGGCGTGCGCGTCGTGCGTCATGTCGAGACCGCACGCACGCTTGCCCTCACCGAGGAGACGCTGTCATGAACGCACGGTACTTTCGCGGCCGGATTGCGGCCACCTTGCTCATGGTCATGGCTGCCGTTGCAACGAGCGCTTCCCGAGCCGCGACCGATGGCGACGCGCAAGCGGCTGGCGGCAATGCCGGCGGCTCCGGCCAGCCGGCCGTTTATCGCGTCGAAATCAGCAACTTCGCATTCAAGCCGAACGAAATCCACGTGCCGGCCGGCGCGCGCATCGTCTGGGTCAATCGTGACGAGGAGCCGCATGTCGTGGTCAGTACGAACGGTGCGTTCAAGAACTCGCCCGCACTCGACACGAACGATTCGTACACGGCCGTGCTGACGAAGTCGGGCACCTACACCTACTTCTGCAGTATTCATCCGATGATGGTCGGCAAGATCGTGGTCCGGTGAAAACGTCGTGGCTCAACGGACCCTCGATATGCCCAAAAGCGAACTACACTCGACGGGTGGCCGATGGTGCATCGGTGAGGGGGAAGGAGCCGGGGTGACCAGCAGCGATCGACAGGCCGCGCGCAAGCGCGACGACGGCGAGCAGGTTCGCCGTTTCCAGGCGTTGGCCTTGCCGCACCTCGATGCGGCCTACAACCTTGCGCGCTGGTTGAGTGGCAATTCGGCCGATGCCGAAGACATCGTCCAGGAGGCATTCATGCGCGCCCTGCGCTTTTTCGATTCGTTTGAAGGCGACAGCGCCCGGCCGTGGCTGCTCGCGATCGTCCGCCGCACCTGGTATTCGGAGTGGCGCCGTCGCGCATCGTCGCATGAGGTCGTGCAGTTCGACGAGGAACTCGACGACACGCCGATCGACGGCTGGGGCACGGCACCCGAAGATCCGCAAACGCTGATGATCCGCGAGCAGGACACGCGGCTCGTGCACGAGGCGCTTGCCGAGCTGCCCGTCGAATTCCGCGAAGTCCTGATCCTCCGAGAGCTCGAGGACTTGAGCTACCGCGAGATTGCGGCGGTCACCGAATTGCCGATCGGCACGGTCATGTCGCGCATCGCCCGCGCGCGGCGCAAATTCGCCGCCATCGTCACATCGCGCGAGCCGCAACGCCGGGCCTCGCAGGTGCGCACGACCGACGGTAAGCAGGAGAGGCCTGATGGAATGTGACGACATCCGTCCTCGCATCGATGCGAGCCTCGACGGCGAACTCCCGTCAGGCGAAGCGCGCGCGGTCCGACAACATCTCGAAACCTGCGCCGCGTGCCGCGCCGAACAGGAAGCCCTGCTTGCGATACGCCGCAGCGTGCGGCGCGCCGAGTATCACCACGCGCCCGATGCACTGCGTATGCGCATCGCGGCCGCGCTCGAGCGCGAAGCCGGTCGAAGGTCTGCCGCCGATCGCCCCGAGCCGCGGCGAGACGCGCGCTTCGGTTGGCTGAAGCAGCTTTGGCGCCAACCCGGTTCGGCTCGGCCCGCTTCGCATCGGCCCGCATGGCAGGGACTCGCCGCCGGGCGAACGGGCGGCGGCCGTGTCGCAGCCTTCGCCGGGCTGAGCGCCGTTGCCGTTGCGATGGCCGTTGCCGCGACGCTCGCGTTGACGCCTTCGCTACGCGGCCCGAATCGCGCCGAGCTCTTCGTCGACGAACTCGTCGGCGCGCATGTCCGCGCACAACTGTCGGGGCACGGCATCGACGTCATCTCCACGGATCAGCATACGGTGAAGCCGTGGTTCAACGGCCGCCTCGATTACACGCCGCCCGTCGTCGATCTCGCTGCGGAGGGCTTCGCGCTGGCGGGCGGACGCCTCGATTACGTGGCGCATCGGCGTGTTGCCGTGCTCATCTACCGCTATCGCCTGCACGTGATCGATGTCTACGTGATGCCGGAGCGCGAAGCGTCGGACAGCGGCGGCGAAAGCGGGTCCGCCACGCTCGTGCGCGACGGCTATGCCCTCTTGCATTGGCGCGCGAACGGGATGGTGTGGTGGGCCGTGACGGACGCTGAGCCGAACGTGCTGGCCAGCTTCCAGAAGGCGCTCGAGATGAAACTGCAGGGCGCGCAAAACACGGCTGCCGGGCGCCCGGCGTCGGGCGAGTCGATGTAACAGCCGGCCGGGCAAGCAGCGATCACGGGCCGTGGCTTTCGGCCGCGTGCGCTGCTTTCTCAGCCTGGAATGCGTCGATGAGACGCGTCAGATGCGCCAGATCGACCGGCTTGACGAGGTGATGCTCGAAACCCGCCGCCTCGCTGCGCAAGCGATCGGCCTGCTGTCCGTAACCGGTCAGCGCGATGAACATGCACTCACGCGTGGCGGGCATCGCGCGTAGGCTGCCGATGAGCTCGTAGCCATCCATCACGGGAAGGCCGATATCGACGACCGCGATCTCGGGTTTGAAGCGCCCGACGATCTGCAACGCGGCAGCGGGATCGTGGACGGCCTCGACGCGATGACCGCACTCGCCGAGCAGCAGCGCGAGCGCTTCGACAGCATCGACGTTATCGTCGACGAGCAGGATGCGGCAGCCGTTTTTAGGGGGCGGCGCAGCGTGCGCTGTCCGTTCGGACGGCACCGAGGGAGCCCGCGCGCCCGGCGACCGATGCGCGTGGCCCGCCGCCGGGGCAGGCACGCGAATCGTGAATTCGCTGCCGCGACCCGGCCCCGCACTGGCAGCGCCCACGTTGCCGCCATGCAGTTCGACGAGATTCTTGACCAACGCGAGGCCAATGCCGAGCCCGCCTTCCGCGCGATCGAGATTGCGCTTGCCTTGAAAGAACAGATCGAACACGCGCGGCAGCATCTTCTCGCTAATGCCGATACCGTTGTCGCGTACGCTGATCTCGATCGTATCGCCAGGCCCGCGCGAAGCGCAAAGGCGCACTTCTTCGCCCACCGCCGAGTAACGCGCCGCATTGGTCAGCAGGTTGGAGACGACCTGCGCCATGCGCGCCGCATCGACCGACCAGACGAGATCCGGCTCGGCCTGGACGGTCAGCCGGTGATTGCGCTGCTCGAGCAGCAGGCTCGCCATTTCGATCGCATGGTTGAGCACGTCCGAAACATTCACCGTACGCCGTCGAAGCTCGATCTTGCCGCGCGTGAGACGGGCGACGTCGAGCAAGTCATCGACGAGCCGCACCAGATGCTCCACCTGTCGTGCAATGATGCTTTGCTCGTGCGACGTCTCGCCATCCGAGCGCATGCGCATCAGCTGCAGCGCGGTGACGATCGGCGAGAGCGGATTACGCAATTCATGGCCGAGCATTGCCAGAAACTCGTCCTTCGCGCGGCTTGCGCGCTCGAGCTCGACCAGTAGCCGCTCGCGCTCTGCATGCGACTTTTCGAGGCGCTCGCGATTGCGCACCTGCTCCGTCACCTCGACGGCCACCGCGATGACGCCCTCCACTTCGCCGCTGTCCGAACGCGAAGGTTTAAAATTGAACGAGAAATAGCGCGGTTCGAATGCGCCGTCGGTCCGCGTCATTTCGATGCGGTACTCGTCGCGGTGGATCGAGCGGCCGCTCGTATAGCATTTCGATAGCAGTTGGGCGACCTCTCCACCGAGCTTCTCGTCCGGGCACACGTCGGCATAGGTACGGCCGATCGGCTCGGGGCAACCGACGAGCTCGCGATATCCATGGTTGGCGAGTCGGAAGACGTGGTCAGGCCCCGCGAGGAACGCCGCTGCCACCGGCACGTTCATGACGAAGTCGACGAGTTCGCGCTCGCGCCGGCGCAGTGCCGCTTCGGCTTCGCATCGCCGCTGTATTTCGCTTTCGAGCGCAGCCGCCTTTCGTTGCCACGGAGCGATCAGCCGGCTGGCCGTGGCGGCGCCCACGTCCGTCAGGATCTCGGCGGGCAGCACGCGCCCGTGCGCGCCGCAGATTTCGCTGAACACACCGAGTTGCGCGGGATGCGAGAAAAGCGCCCGCGGATAAGCGCAAAAGAGCTTGAACGCATGGCGCCGCGCCAGTTGGTTCCAGAGCATTTCGAGCCGTAGGGCCGCATCGTATTGCCCGGCTGCGCCCAGTATCGCCACCATCTCGCCGAATGCGTGAATCGGCGCCGCATCCGCGCGCGCCGCCGCGTCGGCCACGAGCGCGCCGATCGTTGCAAAAAATCGCTCGTCGTCGGGCCAACCGTCGACCATGAACCCGGCCAGCGCGGCCTGAGCCTCCGCGCAAATCAGCTTGCCCGAACGCGGTCCGCGTGCCGCGCGCTCGAGGCGCGGTACGATCGCCGACAAATGCGCGTCCGTCGCGATGACGATCGCCACGCCTTTGTCGCGCAAGGCGCGCAAGGCAAACTGGACGACTTCGTCTATGACGGGCAGCTCGTCGTCGTAAAAGCGGACGAAATGTTCAGTGAAGTCCCGCCGCGGAATGAGGGCGCGAGCGGCGTTGCTCATGAAAGCGTCTCCATGCAGATACCCTTAACGCGGCAAGCAACGCCCGTGCCGCGGCTCACGCGTGTCGCGCTGTCCCCACTGCGGCAACGACACCGGTGACCGGGGCGAGCAAGCGACGCTTCGGAAAGAGCGCCGCCACGGTATGCGCCGGATCGAGGCCGAACGTTTCGGCTGCCGCCCCGGCGACCAGCGCATCGAGCGACGTCGTCGCGCGCAAATCGCGGCCCTCGTAAAGATCGCCCGCGCGTAAGCCTGGCCAATCCGCCATGACCCGTCCGCCCGCGACTGCCCCGCCCATGAGCATCGCCAGCGATCCGGTACCGTGGTCGGTACCTGCGGTGCCGTTCGCCGCGGCAGTGCGCCCGAACTCGGTGGCGACCACCACCGTCGTGTCGGCCCAGACCGTGCCGAGACCGTCGCGCAGTGCACCGAGCATCGCGTCGAGCGCTTTCAGTTGCGCGGCGAGCCGCGGATTCTGCGCGCTATGGGTATCCCAGCCCCCGGTCTCGATCATCGCGATGCGCGGGCCGTCCGCGCGTGCCAGAAAGCCGGCGGCGAGCTTGCCGAGGCTAGCGGGGTCCTGCCTCGGCCCTGACCGCCCGGCCATCGCGTGCGCGGCCAGCGCCTCGCTCCAGAGCCGTCCGAGCTCGGCATCGTGCGAGTAGAGCTCGCCCACGCGCATGAGTAGATCGTCCGAGGCGTCCGGCAACGACGAAGGCGCGTACGACTCGACATTGGAACGCCCGCGCAATGCGGCGGGCACCGTCGGCGCGAACGCGATCGCCTGGGCCGCGTCACGCGGCAACAGCGCGACGAGACGGTTCAGCCAGCCGTCGCGCAGCTGATAGGGCGCGGTACTGCCGGTCTCCAACACGTTCTGTCCGTCGAAGTGGGAACGATCGCGATAAGGCGTCGCCACGGCATGAACGAAAAGCGCTTGGCGGGCGGCGTAGAACCGCGCCGTACGCTGCAAGGCCGGATGCAGCGCAAACGTGCCGTCGAGCTTGGCGGCCGACGATAGCTCGAGCGCGAGCGGACCGCGCAGCGAGGCATAAGCCGGATCGGCATAGGGTACGACGATGTTCAGTCCGTCCGCGGCGCCGCGCTGGATGACGAACACGAAACGGCGCTCCGACTCGACCCGCGCCAGCGCGAGCATCGGCGAGACCAGCATGGCGCCGGCACCCGCGGCCGACAGGGTCAGGAATCTGCGGCGAGAGAGCGTCATGTCATCTCCGTTGAAAATCGGGCGAAACCAGCAGCAGCGCCAGCGCCGTCGGCACGCTTTCTGCATGCGCGATCGCCGCCGCGGTGGCCGGCATCGGCGCCCCGGCAAGCAGCGTCGGCGCCAACGTGCGCGGATCGATGCTCTCGCCGACGCGAGCGGCGATGCGCTGAGCCAGTTCGACGCGACGCATCAGCGCATCGGGCGCCGCCCAGCTCGCGCTCGTATCGTCGTAGCCGGCCGGCGAACCAGGCCGCCACACCGGCTGGCCCAGTTGCGCGAGAAGCGGCGCCGCATGCAGATTGTCGAGTCGGGTCAGCCCGATGCCGCGGCAAGCGGAAATCGTCCAATCCCAGGGGCTCTTGAACTTCGTCGCCACGGGCTGCCATGCCTCGGGCGACGCAACGAGCGCTCGATAGACGCTCGGCAGATCGCCGCCGCTTGCCTCGAATGCATGCGCGAGCCGCTCGACCATGGCCGGGCTCGGGTTGTCTGTCGAGAAATGGCGCGCGAGCTTCAAACCGATATGGCGCGCCGTCGCCGGCGCCCGCGCGAGGTCGTGGAGCACGGCCAGCGCTTGCGTCGCACCGGTATCCGCTTCGGCCGCCGCATAGCGTCGGCCCATGACCGTTCGTTCGCCGGGCTCGTGCAGCGCAGGCCGAAACACGAAAGTGCCGGCGATCGCGGTGCCCGAGCCCGGTTTGGCACCCGCGGCGCGTTTCATCGCCGGCGCCGCGCCCGGGGCCTCGGCGATGCTCCAGCCTGTCAGGGCCCGCGCGAACTCGGTCACGTCGTCTTGCGTGTAGCCCGTGCGCACACCGAGCGTATGCAGCTCCATGATTTCGCGCGCGAGGTTTTCGTTGAGCCCGGGCTTTTTGGCGGGATTGCGCGCGCCGGCGCGTAACGCGGCCGGGCTGTTCGGGCCGACGGAGCGGACCTGATCCAGATAGATCTGCATGGCCGGGTGCGACTCCACGGCCACGAGCATGTCCTCGAACGATCCGAGCACGTACGGGCGAATCGCCTCGGCCTCGAAAGCGCCGGCAAGCGGCGCGAGCTCCGGCTTGTCCGCCGACACGGCGAAATGATTCGCCCAGAAATGCACGAGCCGTTCGACGAACGGGGTATTCGTCGCCAGTGCGCTGTTCATACGGGCGTCGACGGCCGAGACATAGGTGTCGCGCAGTTCCTTGCGCACCGCCTGAATAGCCGCCCGACTTGCCGCTGCGCCGGCCTGGCTCGCGGCCGCCGTGCTCGCGGCCATCTTCGCCTCTTTGCGCACGCGGCGAGCCTCGGCCACGGCTTCAAGTGCGGCATGCGAGCTGGGCTCCTGCGCCCATGCGGGCGGCCACGGCTCGTAGGCGTCGAGTTGGGCCAACAGCCAGCCTTTGGGGTCGCCGGGAGCGGCCTGGCCGGCGCGCGCGCCGAGCCCAAATCGATTCAGCGCGATCGCCGCGCCGGTCATATGTTCTGTATTGGCCATGTTGTCTCGCGTGGGACTCCGGCTGCTGCGCATATCGGCTCGGCGTTCAATGTAGCGCGTTCCAACGCCTGGTCATTTACATATGAGTAAAAACTGTTACGCCGGCGCACGCGCCGCGGCATGCTCCCGATATCCGCAGCAGCACGCAGCAAACGACCTATGCTAGGAGAACCGTATGCAGGCCGCGTTTCAAACGCGTTTTTCGCTAGAACGACGGAGGTGCGCCATGTCGATGTCAACTACGCTCGAGCAATGTCTGAACAACCGGGGTGCCCGCTACGATGTACTGCATCATGCCTATAGCCACTCGAGCGCCGAAACGGCCGCCGCCGCGCACGTGCCGGGCGAGCGCCTGGCCAAGACAGTGCTTCTCGCGGACGAACACGGCTATGTCGCGGCCGTGCTCCCATCGACGCATGCCGTGCGGCTGTCCGAACTGCGCTCGCGCACGGGCAGGCAACTCGCCGTGGCGAGCGAGGCCGACATTCGCCAAATCTTCAAGGACTGCGATATCGGCGCGCTGCCGCCCGTCGGCATGGCTTACGGGATGCAGACGTATCTCGATGAAAGCCTCGTGCGCGAGCCCGACGTCTACTTCGAAGCAGGCGATCACGAAGCGCTCGTTCACATGGATATCGAGCAGTTCCTCGCACTGATGGAGCAAGCCGAGCGCGCGCGTTTCGCCCACCGGATGCAGGGACTGTCGATTTGACGCCCTACGAAAAAGCGTCGTGGGCAGGCGCCGGACGGCATTTTTGAAAGTCTTTACGGCGCACCGATGTTGGGCATAGAGTCGTGGCGCGCAGTCCGATCATGTCGCACCCCTTCCAGGAGTGATTTCATCATGGTTCTCAGGTTGCTCGCCGCGCTGCCGTTCATCGGCATTTTGCTCGGTGTCCCGTTCGTCAATCGCGTCGAGCCGCTCGTGCTCGGCATGCCGCTCGTGCTCGCATGGATCGTCGCCTGGGTCGTGCTGACCGCCGTCATCATGGCGCTCATCTACCGGCTCGACCCGGCCAACCGCACGGCCGCGTCGCCCGGTGAGGAGGTGCGCCCATGAGCAGCGCACTCCTCATCATCGCGGCGTTCACACTGTTGGCGCTCGGCCTGGGTCTGCGCGCCCGCCGCGGGCACGACATGAATCTCGAGCAGTGGTCGGTCGGCGGCCGCAGCTTCGGCACGGCGTTCGTCTTTCTGTTGATGGCCGGCGAGATCTACACGACGTTCACGTTCCTCGGCGGCAGCGGCTTCGCATACGGCAAGGGCGCCCCCGTCTATTACATCCTCCCCTACGCCACGCTCGCCTATATCCTCTCGTACTGGCTGCTACCGCCGATCTGGCGTTATGCCAAGGCCAACCGCGTCGTCTCGCAACCGAATTTTCTCGCGAGCAAATACGCGAGCCCCGGGCTCGGCGTACTCGTCGCGATCGTCGATGTGGTCGCCCTCGTGCCGTATCTCGTCCTTCAGTTCAAGGGGCTCGGCATCATCGTGGCGACGACTTCGTACGGCGCCATCTCGCCCGCGGCCGCCATCTGGATCGGCGCCTTGGTCGTGACGGCCTATGTGACGATCTCCGGCGTGCGCGGTTCGGCCTGGAATTCGGTGACGAAGGACCTGATGATTCTGGGCGTCGTGCTCTTCCTCGGCATCTACCTGCCGTTGCACTACTACGGCGGATATGCGCCGATGTTCCACGCCATCGATGCCGCGAAGCCGGGATTCCTCTCGTTCCCCGAGAAGGGCTCGAGCGTGACCTGGTTCCAATCGACGGTCGCGCTTACGGCACTGGGCTTTTTCATGTGGCCGCATACGTTCGCGTCGGTGTTCACCGCGCGCGACGAGCGCATCTTCCGGCGTAACGCGGCCGTGCTGCCCGTCTATCAGCTGATCCTGCTGTTCGTCTTCTTCGTCGGTTTCGCGGCAACGCTCAAGGTGCCCGGCCTCAAGGGCGGCGACATCGATCTATCGCTGTTCCGGCTCTCGCTCGCGACGTTCGACCCCTGGTTCGTGGGCGTGATCGGCGCGGCCGGTGTACTGACCGCGCTCGTGCCGGGTTCGATGATTCTGAATGCCGCGGCCACGCTGATCGCCAACGACATCTATCGCGGCGGCATCGCGCGCCAGGCCAGCGACGCTCAGGTGACGCGGCTCGCCCGCGTGCTGGTGCCGGTCATCGCACTCGTGGGGGTCGGCTTCACGCTGCATGGCGGCGAAACGATCGTCGCGCTGCTGCTCATGGGCTACAGTTTCGTCACCCAGCTCTTTCCAGCCGTGCTCGCCAGCCTCGCGGCGCGGCGCTGGGTGACGTGGCAAGGCGCATTCGCGGGTATCGTCGCGGGCGTAGCCGTCGTCACGATCACGACGCTGACGCATGCCACGCTCGGCCAGTGGTTTCCGTTTCTGCCCGAGCGGCTGAAGGATACGAACATCGGCCTCGTCGCCCTGTCCGTCAACGTTCTCGTGCTGCTCATCGTCAGCGCGCTCACTCAGTCTCGCACGGCAGCTCAGTCGCAGGCACATTCGTTGTGAGCGTTGGTTTACGTGTGCGGCTGAGCGCGGCGATCGCCGCGCTCGCCGCGATCGCCGTTGCGGCCGGCCTCGCCGCAGTGCGTGGAGCGACGCATCCGGTCGCGGCCGTCACCCGTCAGTCCATTGCTCAGGCTGGAATGGTCCTGCCGCCCGGCTGCAGCGCCGGCACGCTGGTCACCGTGGTCGCGCACCTCGACGACGACCTGCTCTTCGTCAATCCCGGTATCACCGACCGTCTGCGTGCCGGATGGTGCATCGTCACCGTGCATCTGATCGGCGGTGCGGACAATTCGAAGTTCGATTACGTGCTCACACGCGAGCGGGCGATCCGCCGGACGTATGCCCGCATGGCGGGAGTGCGCAACGCATGGACGGAGTCGACGGTATCGATCGCCGGCCAGCCCGTGCATCGTATGGTCCTCGACGCGATGCCGCGCGTCGCGCTCTATGAGCTGCGGCTGCCGGGCGCGCAGGTGCGCGGCGGGCGTGCGCCGCTCGCGCTGTTGTGGGACGAGGGCGCATCCGTTTCCAGCTACCCGATGGGGGCCGACGGCCGCGGTGCGGCCCGCTACGATCGCCCCGCGCTGACGGCGACGCTCGGCGCGATACTCGCGCATGCGACGCAAATCTTTACGTTGAATCCCGACACCGTTCCGTTTCTGGAACACCCCGATCACATCTACGCCGCACGCGCGACACGCGAGGCGGCACGCGTGGCCGGCGTGCAGGCGCCGATCGGCTATCACCTCACTTACGTGAGCGCAGGTATGCCGGCGAACCTGTCCGCTCAGGCAACCCAGATGAAACGCGATCAGGTCGCCACTTATTTCGCAATGGACGGCGGCGATATCGCGCAGGTCTTCGGCGAATACGAGTGGAACGGCAATTGGGTGGCCCGGCGCTATGCGTTCGGCACGCCGGGAGCCGTTGCGTCGACGCCGGCGCTACCGGCCCGGTCCTCGTTCGCGGACCCGTCGCCCATATCGTCGCGAGCGCGTTCGTCGCCTGACGCCATGGCCGCCTTCAATCTCGTCAACGTGCGCACGAGCCGATGCTTGAGCAGTGCCGAAGCGAGTACCGCGAGCGTGGCACCTGGCGCCCGTACGATCACGCTCGCGGCCTGCGACGGCACCCCCGCACGCGCATGGCGATGGCGGCCCGTGCCGAGCTACCCCGGCAATCCGCACGACGCGGCCCTCATGAGCGTGGCGAGCGGCCGCTGCGTCGCGGAGCGCGCGGGCCGGCTCGTGGAAGAACCGTGCGACGACGAAGCGCTCGCGCAGCGCTTCACACCCTGGGACTTCGGCATCGTGCGTACGCCGCTCGGCCACTGCCTCGGCGCAAGCGGAGACACGCCCATGCTCGCCGCTTGCGGGCAACGCACGACCGCCTATCGCTGGACGTCGGAGTTGGCGGCGCCGTGGCGGGACCTGCGCCTCGATGCCGCGCTCTATGGCGATGTCTCCGGCACGGGCCGCTCCAGCGCGGTTTATATCGAGCGCCGGACCGACGGCCCCGGCTTCGATATCTGGGTCACACCGCTCGCCCCGGGCGCGCGGGCGGCTCGCTGGTACGCGAACCCCGTTCGGTTCGATGCGGACGCAATCGTGCCGAGCTGCCGCGGCGACGCACTATGCTTCGACGACACGCGCTTCGTGCTCGGCGATTTCGATGGCACCGGCCGCGCCGACCTCATGGCGATCGCACCGGACGCGCACGGCGGGACAGCCTTCTGGCGCTTCGCGAGTACGGGAAGCGCGTTCGCCGCGCCGAGTCTCTGGTACCGCAGCGACGCCACGCTCGCACCGGCGCGCACGCAGCAGTATCTGGCGGCCGATTTCGACGGCGACGGCCGCGCCGATCTCCTCGCCGTGCGACGCACCGTCGACGGCCGGGGCTTCGACTTCTCGGTGCTGACGAGCCGCGGCGCATCGGGCAATGCCCCGTCGCGATGGCGGGCGGCCGTGCCGCTGGCGGCCGCAACGCAATTCTTTGCGCTGCGCGTTGCCGGCTCGCAGCGTGCCACCATAGTCGCAGCGGAACGCACCGATCATTCGCTCGCACTGTCCCAATGGATAAGCTCGGGCCGGGCATTTTCGCCGCACGATCGCCGCGTGCTGCCGGCATCGTTCGATCCCGCGCTCACACGTATCGCGGCAGGGCCGATCGATTCGAGCGGACAGGACGGACTCGTGCTGCTTGGCGCGCGCGTTCCCTCGTCGGAGGGTCGCGGCGGCATCGATGTCTGGACGATCGCCTCAGACTGCACGGAGCGACGGTTGTCGGCGCCCATGCATATCGGCACGCTCGATGTGGCGTGGACCGATGCGCTGCCTGCGCTTACGCGCGACACGGGCAGCGGCAGCGGCACAGGTGGCAGCGGACGCTCGCGGCTCGTTCTCTTCGAACGAACCGATGCCCACCTCGACGAGTATCACTACTGGGGCGGCGCTCCCGCGTTGGTGCGCTATGACTTCGAGGCCGACGGGCACGCGCTGGGAACCGAACAACGGCTCGGCACGTTGCCGGGCCGGTACACCGAGACGCTGCGGCTGGACCGCCTGCAATAGGCCTCGGCCGGCGTCTGCCGAAGGCCGGAGGGGCCCCCGGATGGGAGCCGCCTATCGGATCACCTGCCGCGCGATGGCAAGATAGCGCTCGGCCGTATCCTCGAGCGTCAGACCGTCGAGCGAGCGCTGCGCGCGAGGCTCGCCGAGCGCGGTTGCAAGGGCTTGGGCGTAGCGGTCGATATCGCTCGTCTCGATGAGTTGCACACCGGGCCATCCACGCGCGAAGGCGAACGAATCGATCGTATTGGCGACGACGGGAATACCGGACGCAAGCGCTTCGAGAAAACCGATGCTGTGCGCCTCGAAGCGCGAAGGCATCGCAAAGACGCTGGAGGCGGCCAAAATCTCGGCGACATTGGTCTGCGGCCCCGTGACCTCGACATGCGAAGCAAGCCCGAGCTCGTCGACGAGCTCGCGGACCTTGGCATGGTAGGCGACATCGTCCACGACACCGCACAGCAAGAGCCGCGCATCGGGCTCGACATCGAGCACCCGCTTGAACGCGCGTATCGTGTCGAGTTGCCCCTTCTCGGCAATATAACGGCCGATCTGAACGATGCGCTTGGCGGCATCGCCGCCCGTTGCCGCGCCGGCCGAACCCGCCTCGCCGCGCGGCCCACGCACCGATTCGCGATGGCGAAAACGTTCCGCGTCGACGCCGTTCGGCACGACGATGAGCGGCGGATGCCGGCCGATCGCGCGCCGATATTCATCGATGTTCTTCTGCGATACGCCGATCACAGCCTTGGCGCGCAACGACAAAAGCCGCTCCGCACGCTGCAGGCGGTTGTCCTGAAAATCGTCGACGCCCGAGTGCATGACCCAGACGATCGGCACGCGTACCGGTAGCGCACGCACGTACAGGGCGGGAATTGTGGCGTGCGCGAAGATCACGTCGGGCTTGAAGCGGCGAATCGCGCGATAGAGAAACAGCAGGCGGCCGAGCTTTTCGTAGCGCCGGGGCGGAAAGACGCAGGTGACACGATGCGCCGCCAGCTCGCCTGCTGCCGGCGCGAAATCGCCGTGCGCCGGCAAGAGGGAAGCGATGCAAACGCTGTGTCCGCTCTGCTGATGGTCGATCGCGATCCCCTTCACGAGCATCTCGGCGCCGGAAAGCCTCGGCGCGAGGATCAGCTGGAAAATGCGCATAGTGTCCCTGTGGCGAATAAGGGCAGAAATTCGCCCCATCTACGGCATGCATTGGACGTTGCCGCATGCCGCCCGCGCACCAAAATAACGTGCGGTAGGGCCAGTGCGCTCGCCATCTTGTAGTGGGTTTCGGCCCGCCCGCGCGCGGCTGGCGCAAATCGACAGACCGGTCTTATCTGACCTTATCGAGCGTTCCGGCGCCACTTTTGCGACAATGGCTGTTTTCGCGCGCCGATCGTGCGTGTGCAGCGCCACCGCGTCGCCGCTTTCGATCCGCTTTCCGGTCCTTTCGCGCCGTTTTGTCGCGGCCACACCCTATCGCACATGGCTCTGCCCCATATCGATCTCCTGTACTCCGTATCCGGCCTTGCGGTTGGATTCCTCGTCGGATTGACCGGCGTCGGCGGAGGCTCGCTGATGACGCCGCTGCTCGTGCTGCTGTTCGGGGTGCATCCGGCGACGGCCGTCGGCACCGATCTGCTCTACGCGGCCGCGACCAAATCGGCGGGCACGCTCGTACACGGTCTCAAGGGGTCGGTCGAATGGCGTATCACGGGCCGGCTCGCGGCCGGCAGTGTGCCGGCCGCGGCGCTCACGCTGTGGTGGCTCCAGCATCACGGCATCCACTCTCCGCGCGCGACAGCGCTCTTGCAGCATATTCTCGGCACCGCGTTGCTGATCACGTCGATCGCGCTCGTGTTCCGCCCGCAGCTGATGCGATTCGCGGCCCGCACGAGACGCCAGCCTTCCGCCGGCAGCACCACCGCATTGACGATCCTGACGGGCGCCGTGCTCGGCGTGCTCGTCTCGCTGACGTCGGTCGGCGCGGGCGCCATCGGCGTGACGGTGCTGTTGCTGCTCTATCCGTCGCTGCCGACAGCGCGCATCGTCGGCTCCGACATCGCCCACGCCGTGCCGCTCACGCTCGCCGCGGGCATGGGGCACTGGCTGCTCGGCTCGGTCGATTGGATGATGCTGCTCTCGCTGCTGATCGGTTCGCTGCCCGGCATCGCGCTGGGCAGCCACTTATCGGCACGCGCGCCCGAAACGCTGCTGCGCAATCTGCTGGCGGGCGTGCTCGTACTGATCGGCGTGCGGCTCGTCGTGCTGTGACATCGCGCTGACGCCATGCCTGCATCGACGACGGGCGCGGCGCGCACGATATCGGGATGATCAGAAAACGACGCCTTGACGGACCACTTTGCGAGCGACGTCGAGATAGCGCTCGGCCGAATCCTTGAGCGTGAGCCCCGTCAGTTCGCGTTGTACGCGGCTTTGATTGAGCGCCGCGACGAGTGCGCTCGCGTAGGCGGCCGTGTCATCGGTGTCGACGAGCTGCACGCCCGGAAAGTCGTTCGCGAACCGGAACGGCTCGATGGTATTCGCCACCACCGGAATGCCCGATGCGAGCGCTTCGAGAAATCCGATGCTGTGCCCTTCCGAGTGCGAAGGCATCGCGAATGCGCTCGCTTGCGCGAGCATCCGCGAGACGTCGGTGCGCGAGCCCTCTATCGCCACGGCATGCGTGAGACCGAGCGTCGCGACGAGCTCGATGACTCGCGCATGGTAAGCGGGATCTTCGATCACGCCGCACAGCAGCAGCCGGGCGTCGGGCACTTCGCGTATCACTTGCGCGAACGCGCGCACGGTCTGCAACTGGTTCTTGATCGCCGTGTAACGTCCGATCTGCACGATTTGCGGAGCGCCGCCGCTCGCTTCGGCCGCGGCGGCGTGAAGAAAGCGCGCCGGGTCGACGCCGTTCGGAATCACGATCATGTGCGGGTGTGGCCCCACCATGGCGATGTAGTCGTCCACGTTCGTGCGCGAGACGCCGACCACCGCGCGCGCACGCGCCGACAAAATCCGCTCGACGCGTCGGAACAGGTTCCGCTCGAAGTCGTTCGTTGCCGAATGCATGATGTAGACGATGGGCGTTGCGATCGGCAACGCACGGACATAGAACGCCGGTATCGTCGCATGCGCGAAGATCACGTCGGGCCGCACGATGCGAATGACCCGGTAAAGATGCCAGAGCTTGCCGGCCATGCCGTGCCGCTTGAGCGGAAAGCGGCACGGCACGTCGCCTTGCGCAAGCTCGCGCCGCAATTGCTCGAAATCGTCATGCGCGGGCAACAGCGATGTCAACGAGACATGGTGGTCCTCGGCCCGCTGATGCAAAGCGAGCTCGGTGGCGAGCACTTCTGCGCCGGATAACCGCGGTGCGAGCACGAGATGAAGAATCCGCATCATCTGGCCTTTACCGTTCGGTACAGCATCCATAGCGTTGCCGTGGCGAGTCCCGCGGTCATTCCCCAGGCAATGCCGGTCACGCCCCAGTAGTGGGTCGCGGGCGGCACGACCGAGAACAGCACGACGACCTGCATCACGGAAGCCTGCGTTGCCGCGCGCGCATCGCCGACTGCTCGCAGGTACGACACGAGCACCGCGATCAATGCGCCCAACGCCATGTTGATGACGAAGATTCGGAACAGCGGCACCGCGGGCATCCATTGCGGTCCGAGCACGAGCGAAAACAGCGGCGCCGCGAGCCATCGCAACAGCACGACGATCAGCGCGAGTCCGAAACCGGCAGCCACGAGATAGAGCTGAAAAATGCGTGCGGCGCGTGCCGCGTCGCTGCGATGATGGGCCGAGAAAGTCGGAAAGAGGTATTGCGACATGGCGATCGCGGCGTCCGCGAGCAGCATCTGCGCGAGGCGCGACGACATCTGATAGGCACCGAGCTGCGCCGGTCCCAGCATTTTGCCGACCACGAGCTTGTCGAACTGATTGAGTACGAGGTTCACGACACTACTCGCCCAGATCCAGCGGGAAAAAGCGACATAGTGCCCAATGCCATGCCAGCGCAGCGCGATGGGCGGGCGCGGTCGCATCGTGGCCCAGGTCAGCGTGCTCTTGAGGGCCTCGCCGAGCGCCATGCCGATCAACACGGAGATCGCGCCGGCACCCGCGATGGCCAGCAACAGGCCCACTGCGCAATCGGCACACGCCGCGGCGATCTCGACCGCGGCAATGTGCTTGAAACGGCGCTCGCGCTGCACGACGAAGTAAGTCGGCGACGCCGCGCCGCGCAAGAGCGGCAACACCGCGGCGAGCTGCAGCAGCAGGATCGACCCATCGAGATGGAATTGTGCGGCCATCACCGGCGCGAGCGCGAGCAGCAGCAACGCGACGAACGCGCCCCGCGCCATCAGCGTTGTCCACACTGCGCCCAGTTCGGTGTGCGTCGGGGCTTCCCGCCCCTGGATGACCGCTTGCGCAAGTCCGGTGTCGGACAGCGACTCGGCGATCGCCACGGCGAGCAGCGCCACACTGACGCTACCGATAGCGGTCGGCCCGAGAATGCGCCCGATGGCGAGAAACTTGAGCGCCACGAGGCCACGCACCGCGACCTGCTGCAGCAATACCCACGTGGCCGCGCTCGTGCCCAGCCCCGCGCGCATCGATAGCGTCGCAAACATGCTCGATCTCACTTCCCTGCCCCACGATGCGCTCACGTTGGAAAAACTGCCCCGATTCAGAAGTAGAAAGCACAAAGTACCTTGTAGACGGCGGCTGGGCGCGCCATCTAGTAGGCGCGGCCCGCCATCCTGGCGAGACGACCTGTTCTTTTCCGCCATGACGTGAGCAAAAATGACGGATGACGTAACGCAGCCGGTGGTACGGTCATCGTGTCCCAACAGCTTCGGGCCGCAAGACCGACGAGAGCGACGAGACGATGCAAAACGACATTTCTCCCCGGCGCACGCGCCATACCCGAAGCGGTGCCGGCGGCGCTGCCCGATGCGACGTGCAAACCGACACCGCGCGAAACCGTGCTCGTCATCGAGCCCAACTTCACGGGACATCGATGGCGGTACGCGCAGTGGGCGGCCGAAGCCTACACGGATGCCGGGTATCGTTGCGTCGTGGTGACAGAATCGCGTAACGAGGACCATCGCCTCGCGCGCAAGATCACGAGCGCCGCGCGCGACGATCTAGAAATCGCGTTCGTCGATCCGCAGCAAGAGCGGCCCGGCGGTGCGGCCGGTCTGGAGCGCATTTCATATGTGCGCCATCACCGCTATTTCCGCTACGCGTACCGGCTCATCGCACAGTTCCAGCCGGTCTCGCTCGTCGTCGTGCCCTACGTCGACTACTTTCTTTACGCGCTGCCGTTTCTCGGTTCGCCGTTCGGCGGCGCTCCCTGGGTCGGCATCACGATGCGCTCGTCGTTTCATCACAGAACGGTCGGCGTGAAAGCCCCCGATCGGCGCGTCGTCAACGCGGCGAAGGCTTACCTGTTTCGCCAGGCCGTGCGTGTGAAGGGCATGCGCGCGTTGCTGTCGATCGACCCGACGCTCAGCGAATGGAGCGCGCAGGCGCTCGGCCAGCGCGCTGCCGTCGTGCGTTATCTGGCCGACCCGTTTCCCGACGCGCGTGCGGACGACCCTGCCGCGGCCCGCGCGAAGCTGGGGCTCGCGCCCCACGGGCGTCATCTGCTCGTATACGGCTCGATCACCGATCGCAAGGGCATTCGAGAACTCGTGGCGGCGCTCGAAACGATGCACGACGCACCGACGCTCGTGGTAGCCGGAGAAGAAGACGGCGAAACGCGCGAATTCCTGCGCACTCGAGCGCCGCGCTTGACGCCTGCACCCGTCGTATTGGACCACTTCATCACGAACGAGATGGAGTTCGATCTTTTCTCGGCATGCGATGCCGTCTGGCTCGGCTACAAGGGGCACTACGGCATGAGCGGGGTCCTGGTGCAAGCCTACCGGTTCGGCAAACCGGTGATCGCAACCGCCGAGGGCCTCATAGGCTGGTTTTGCCGCGGCGGCACGCTGGGCCCCGTCATCGACGATCTTTCGCCGCCCTCCATCGCAGCCGCGATCGAAAAGGTATTTGCGCGAAACGCGGATCCGGCCGATCGCACGCAAGCACCGGAAGGCGCGCACGAGCGGTTGCTCGAACGCAACACGCTCGATCAATTCAAACGCACGCTGCAAGAAGCGATGGCCTGAGCGCAACGCCTACGACGGCTGGCTGCCGACGACAGGCACGTTCTCGGGCTCCGCCGCCGGCGTCTTCGGCACGACGGGCACCGGTGCGCTCGGCTCGGCGCTCGCGACGCCCTGAGCCGGGAACAGCGCGTTGCGCAGGAGCAGGAAGGGGAACTCGACGAGCCGCGTCGTGATGTACCCCGCGGATATCGCGATCGTGATCTGAAACGCCAGCGCGAGCGCCCAGATGACCAGCGCCGGCAAGCCGAGCGCGCTCGTCTTCGCGATCAGGATATCGGCCGGTGCGAACGCGATCGAATGCCAGAGATAGATTCCGTACGAATAAACACCGACCCATGCGATCGCGCGAAAGAGCCAGAGACGCGCCATCGAGCCCGTATGTTCGAGCATGAGGACGATGAGCGCAACGTACCCGGCCGACTGGATGGTGTAGCCGATGCTCTCGTCGAGCGCATCGTGGCGTGTGGCGAACGCGAGCCAGGCCACGAGGAAACCGACGATCGCGAGCAGCATGCCCTTCCTTTGCGCGAGGCGGCGATAAAGGTCGGGCTTCATCCAATACACGGCCGCGAGCATGACGCCCGCGAGCAGGCTGTCGATGCGGTATTGCGTCTGGAAGAACGCGGCGTCGAGTCCGCCGTTTGCGACGACGATCGAACGCCCGATCAACACTGCGAGGCAAATCAAGCCGAGCATCGCGAGGATCGCATTGGCACGCAGCTTCCACCGCGCGAACAGGAGCAGCAGCGCCGGGAGCAGCAGATAGAAGTGCTCCTCGACTGCGAGACTCCAAGTCTGGGAAATCGACGTCCCCAGGTAGTTCTGCAAATGCGTGAGGTTTTGCACGGCGAACGTGCTCAGCGGATGACGGCCCGCCACCATATGAAACGCAATGAGTACATAGTAGGCCGGCCAGATCTTGAAGATCCGCCGGACGATGAAGCGGCGTGCATCGATGACGCCGGTGCTCGCGTACTGACGCAGCAGCAATCCGCCGACGAGAAAACCGCTCAGCGTGAAGAACAGGTTCACCCCTTCCCGGCCGAAATGCGTAAACGGGTATTGGATGATGGGTATCACACGAAAGCCGGTAGCGACTGTATGAAAGTGATAGCCCATCACCGCGATGATCGCGATGCCGCGCAGGAAGTCCAGTTCGATCGTTCGGTTTCGGACGATCGCCTTGGCTCCTCCGAAGAGAGTGCCCATCTGTTTCACCTCGTTCTCTCTTTATCGTCTTTGCGCGCCGCGGTGTTTCCGAAGCGCGCTGCCTATAGCGATGTTCCGATGCTCCCGCTGCCTCCGTCCGCCAATATCACGCCCGTCAGCGACATGGGGCCCGACCGTTGCGCTCGCGCGTCGGAGCCGTCTGCCTCGTGACGCCGAACGATAGTCTCGATCCGCCAGCCGCGCTTTCGCACAGCCGGCCAACGTTATAGTCGGACAGGAAAACCATTCCCCGTGGCTTGCTTTTTGCGTCAGCCGAAGGAGGAAGGTCGAGCGACGACGCTCGCACAACGATCAGGGAGAAACCACTCCAATGGCAGCCGCTCCGCCCTATCAATCGACATTGGCCGGGCATCCCGTGTCACGCTATAACCGCTACGCGAGTCTGTGGATCTGGATCTTCATCTGCCCGCTCGCGATGGACTACAAGGCCATCAGCGATACCTCGAGCCATCTCGCGCAAATCCTGCTGGCGGTGCCAGCGTTGGCCGGGGGCGCGCTGCTGATGTTGATCGCTCCGCGCATCACGGACCGCTCGAGCCTGCGCTCGTTCGTCTGGCTCGCGATTGCGCTCGCAGTCCCCGGCAGTCTCGTCACGCAATTGGTCCAGGACAACCCGATCGGGCAATACCTGCGTGTACTGTTGCCCTTCGTGCTTTTCCAGATGGGCTTCATCGTCGCCTGCCGCCCGTGGCAGGAAAGCCGTGTCGAGCAATTCGAAAAGGCGATGTTTTGGGCCAACGTCATTGCGCTGGCCTTCACGTTCGTCTATGGCATGGCAACGGGCGGGCCGCTCGAAGACGTGCGCTATCGCATCGTATCGGCGACGTTTCTTGGATTGCAAGGCGTGCTGCTGCACGAGTTCGTGATCGCCAAGCGGTTCACCGCGCTCACGCTCGTCCTGTTCATGGGGACCATCCTCATCGAACTGCTCAGTGTCACGCGCTCTTTGCTCGTCGGCACCGCGCTTCTTTTTGCGCTCGCGGTCTGGATGAGTGCGCCTTCGCTGCGCTATCTCGTGCGGGCGCTCCTGCGCGCGACGGTGGCCACGATCCTGCTCGGCGGGATGGCGTTCGGGGCGGCCACGCTTTTTCCGGAGGTGGCCGGCCACTGGACACAGCGGCTTTTCTTCGCCGAAAAGGCCACGACGACGGGCAAGGATCCGACGACCGTCACCCGTCTGGCCGAAATGAAATATCAGTACGACGAAGTCACGTCCACGCCGGTATCGACGCTCTTCGGTATGGGCTACGGACACGAGTACCGCTATTCGCCGAGCTATTTGCCCGATTTGCAAGGGCAGATGACCAAAAAGGACTTCTACGCGATTCATGACTGGTCGGCCGGACACAACTTCTGGGTCTATCAGTTCTTTGCGGGCGGGTTGTTCTTCGGCGTCGCCATGCCGGTAGCCATCCTTTTCGCGCTCTATCGTTGCACGATCACCTACCGACGATGGCGCATGCATATGCCGCATGTTCCCTATCTACCCGTGCTCGGCCGCGCGATTTTGCTTACCGCGGCCTTGCCCGCCACCTCGATCGGCGGCAATCCGCTCGGCCCGCGTTTTTCCGGACTCGTCTTCGGTGTGTCGCTCGGACTGATGATCGCGATGCACGTGCAGTTGCGTCGGCTGGGAGCGCAGATGAGGCCCGCGCCGATACGACATCAACCGGCGGTCGGACGGCCCGTGCCGCAGACCGCGCTCGGCGCGCAACAGCGGCAGGGCGACGGTGTCGACGATCGACACGAGCCGTCGCTCGCTGCGCCAATAGCTCCGACGCCAGCTCCGAGGCCAGCGCTCACGCAGCGCCGCGACGACGACCGTATCGAACCGCAATAACGCTATGAGAATCCTTCAGTTGACAGCCACGCTCGATCCGGAAGCAGGCGGTCCCGCCGAAGGCGTGCGGCAAAGCGTACAGGCGCTTTCCTCGCTCGGGCATCGGGTCGAAATCGCCTCGCTCGATGCGCCCGATGCGCCGTTCCTCGCTCAGCCGGGTGCGATCGTCACGGGACTCGGGCCGCCGCAAGGAAAATACGGACGCACGCCCCATGCCGTGCCGTGGCTGCGCGAACACGGGCCGCGCTTCGACGCCGTCGTCGTCAACGGTCTTTGGCAGTATCACGGCTTTGCCGCGTGGCGCGCGCTGCGAGGCCTCGGCGTGCCGTACTACGTGTTCGCCCACGGCATGCTCGACCCCTGGTTCAAGCGCGCGTATCCGCTCAAACATTTGAAGAAGTGGCTTTATTGGCCTTGGGCTGAATACCGCGTGCTGCGTGATGCGCGCGCGGTCCTGTTCACGACCGAAGAGGAACGCCTGCTCGCACGCCAATCGTTCTGGCTGTATCGCGCGCGCGAGCAGGTGGTTTCGTATGGCACGGCGGCACCGCCCGCTCATGCGGCCCCGTTGCGCGCAGCGTTCTTCGCGGCGCGGCCCGAACTCGAGGGCAAGCGGCTCATTCTCTTTCTCGGCCGCATCCACCCGAAAAAGGGCTGCGATCTGTTGCTGCGCGCATTCGCCAATCTCGCGCAGCTCGCAGGCGACGCGCATCTCGTGCTGGCCGGCCCCGGCAGCGACGACACGCTCGCCGCGCTGCGCGACGAGGCACGCCGCGCCGGCATCGAAGCACGCGTCACCTGGGCCGGCATGCTCAAGGGCGAGCTCAAATGGGGTGCCTTCTATGCCGCCGATGCGTTCGTGTTGCCATCGCATCAGGAAAACTTCGGCATCGCTGTCGTGGAAGCGCTCGCGTGCGGCGTGCCCGTCTTGATCTCGGACAAGGTCAACATCTGGCGCGAAGTGGCCGGCGATGGGGCGGGGTTTGTCGCCCCCGATACCGTGGCGGGTACGGAGCGCAACTTGAGGCGCTGGTTCGCGCTCGACGAGCAAGCGCGCACGCGCATGCGCACGCGGGCCGCCGCGACGTTCCGCGAGCGCTTCACCGTCGAAGCGCACGCCAGGCGGCTGATCGACGTGCTCGAAGCCGATGCGGCGCGTCCGACTTATCCGCTCGAGCGTTCGGCGCGATTATCGTCGTCCTAGACGATCTCCGCCCCTGACCCTTGAGTGCCCGCGCGATCGCGCGGGCAGCCCGCACAGCGCGCGATATCGCAGCGGCCGCTCGTCACTCCTTTGCAATGCGCGAGAGCGTCGCGGCGGCGAACGGCAGGGAATCGACCTTCGCGTCGCTGTTGCCGGCGTTCGCGTACGCATCGTTGCTCGCCGGGAGTGCATCGACCCTGCCGAGCGAAGAGGCCAGCCGCTCGGCCAGCCGTAGGGCCAGCGCCGTGATCGTGATGGTGGGGAAGTTGGCGCCCACGCTCGGAAACACGGAGGAGCCGGCAATGTGCAGATTGTCGATGCCGTGAACCTTGCAGTCCCGGTCGACCACGCCTTCGTGCGGAGAATCGTGCATACGCGTGGTGCCCATGTGATGCCAGGTCCCTTCGAGCGACGACGGCCACGCACGGCCCTCGAGCGGCTCGTCGAGCCGTACCTGCGCGACACCGCTCGCACGCAGTTCATCGGCCATCAAGGCGAAGGTCCGGTCGAACGTGCGCTGCACGAGCGAATCGAGCCGCCATGCAACCTTGACGCGCGGCATGCCGAGCCGGTCGCGCGATTCGCTCAACGTCACGCGCGAATCGCGGTTCGGCGCCGCCTCGACGATCGCCTGCAGTTTGACATCGGTGATCAGCGCACGCGGCTGAAAAAGCCGCGTCAAGCCAAAGCCGACCGTATCGATGGGATGGGCGGCCATCGTGGCGACGTCGTCGCGCAAGCGCCACCCCGGTTGATCTTTCTTCAAGAGCGCCTGCTTGCAGCGAATCAGCGCCTCGGCGCCGGCGCTGCCCTCACCGTAGAACAGGGAGAAGAACCAGACGCGCGAGTTCAGCAGCTGTTCGCGCCGCAGCACGTCGGGCGTCAACGCGAACTGCGACGAGATCGGCGTGCCCAACGCGGCCACGGCGGCGTTCTGGTAATGGAACTTGATGTCGTAGAGCTTGTTGCGCGCCCACGCGTCGGAGAATCGGACACTCGCGGACATGATGCGCGGATGGTCCATGAAGAACCGGCCGACGACGTCGTTGCCGTTGCCCAGCCCCGCCGGCTGCACACGGTTGGAAGCGAGCAGGATGCGTGCGTTCTCGATACCTCCCGCGGCAAGCACGTACTGTTTCGCACGCACGGCGATGCGGCGGCCCGATAGCGTGGCGACTGCAATGCCCGTCACGTGCGAGGCGGTGCGGTCGGTCTCGATATCGACCGCATTGGCATGCAGAAAAACCCGCACGCATGCCGAACGCTCGAGCGCGCTGCGATAGAGCTTGCCGAAGCGCGCGGGCGGGCTGAACTGCGCGACCGTATCGCGGACCTTGCCCGTCACGAGCGGAATGCGGCGCACGTCCGGTCGCCCGATCGCGCGCTCCCAGAATTCCGGATCAAAATTGTTCGGGCCGAGCTTGAGCCACGCATGCGTGCGCGCATAGTAGGGCGCCAGCTCGTCGAGCCCGAACGGCCAGCCGCTATGCGGCACCCACTCGCGCTTATCGAAGTCCCATGGATCGAGCGGGCGGCACCAGCCGCCCCAACAATTGCTGCTCCCGCCGAGAAAACGGCTGCGGCTGCCATCGGCAAAAGAGTATGGCAGGCCGGCATTTTCTCCCCGATACAAATCCCGCGTTTCATCGTCGGCCTTGTATCCGCCGCTTTCGAGCAGACATGTATCGATGCCAAGCCGATTCATTTCAAGCGCGAGCGTAATCCCCGCCACGCCCGCGCCAACAATACAAACCGTAGCTTCGACGATGTACCCCTCGTCGACAGTGCGCGTATCGACAAACATTCTTTTTCCCCAGTTTTATTGGGATAATGAGCCGGTGCATTTTCGTCGTCGGCCAATTTCGCGCCGCCTCCGGCCAACGAAATTGCCCTTCAATTACGAATAATCGGTGAAGCGAAGCTAAAACCCAAAAATGTATTGCGCATACGATCCGATGAATTACGCAATACCGTCATGTTTGCTCTTTTTATCTGCATTATGAGAAACGCTTGCGCAGAAGCCGGCACGGATTGCCGCCGTAAACGCCCTCCGCATCCAGCGAACGATGCACGACCGAAAGAGGCGTGACCACGGCCGAGCGCCCGATGGTGACCCCCATCTGCACGACGCATTTCGAGGTGATCCAGACGCCGTCTTCGATGACGATCGGTGCCACGCGCAAATCCATCGTCGTCGACATATCATGCGAGCCCGCGCTCAGAAATGTGCCTTGCGAGATACAGACGTGCGAGCCGATTCGAATGGGCGCCTGGTTGTAGATCCAGACATCGACGCCGAACCAGCAGTGATCGCCGACTTCCAGATTCCACGGTGCCTTCACGCGCAGCGGATGCACGAAACGACAGCCGGTGCCGATCTTCGCGCCGAAAAGACGCAATAACGCAACGCGGACAGCGGAGATCGGCAGGAGCTTGTTGTTGATCACGCACGCTTCGATGAGGAACCAGATCGCTTCGATCAGCCTGCTGCGGCGTGCAACGTAATTGCCCTTGCCCGCCCGCGACAAGTCGATGACGCGCTGTGCGGCGGCCGAGTCGGCAGGGGCGCCTGTCACGCGCGCACTGCCGGCCCGCATCGCTGACAGGTCGTCGTTGTCCAGGCGCGCTTGCGCGGCCTCGTCATGGTCGATATGGCGCTCCATCGCCGATGCCCTCGAATGTTCTTGCTCTCGTGCGGGGATTATCGAGCGCGACGCATGCCACGATTTGTCGGCAGCCGCACGGATGGCGGGCGGTTACGGTGTTTTGGCGGCGCCGCAGGGTCTGCCCGCGCGAGCATGGGAGCTGTCAGACGTTGCACAAGGGAGTCTGCTTGTGACACTGTTTTCGCAGCATCGACATGGCGCCGGATCGGCGCAAGAAGGGAGCGCGCGGCGAAGTACGCTCGCGCGGACCGCGCACGCCGCACTCGTGTCCGCGGCGGCATGCGTTGCGCTCTTTGCTGCTGCGCCGCTCGCCGCGCAGCCGCCGGGCGCCCCCGCCGGTGCCCCCGGTGCCGGCAACGCCCGCAACAACAACAACGCCGCCGCAGCCCCTGGCACGGCCGGGGACCGTGCGGCCGCGGCGCGGACCACCGCCAATCAGTTGCGCGGCATTGGCAACGAGGAAGCGCTCATGGGCGGCCCCCCAGCCTATAGCAATCCGTATCCAACGGCGGGCGATGCGGACGAAGCGCGTCAAACGGAATTGATGAAGGCCGAGCGCGTGCCGACAGGCGGCGGCCCTGGCTTTGGCTACGATCCGCTGCCACCGGGCGGTCGTCGCCGGCCGCCCCCGGCGGATGCCGCGAACGGGGGCGCAGCCGGGGCCGACAACGGGCCCGCACGCACGCCGCAAGCCGCCGCGCAAGCAGCCTATCGCGACGCGTTCAAGGGCCCGGCCAATGGGAATGCAAACGGACAGACCGTCTATCGGATGCCGTGGTAGCGCGCGAGGGCGCGACTACTGAGCGGCTACATGGACGGCGACTTCGACCGTATGCTCCCCGCCTCCGAGGATGATGCCGCGCAGCAGCGATACGTCGGTATAGTCGCGGCCATAGCCGAGCGTGACGTGATCGAGATCGGCCAGCACATCGTTGGTCGGATCGAAATCGACCCAGCCGGTCCCGGGACAAAACACCGATACCCACGCGTGGGATGCATCGGCGCCGATGAGGCGCGGTGTCCCCTCCGGTGGCACCGTGCGCAAATAGCCGCTCACGTAGCGAGCCGCCAAGCCGATCGAACGCAGGCATCCGATCATCACTTGCGCGTAGTCCTGACAGACCCCCTGGCGTAGATGAAACGCGCGCAGCGCGGGCGTATCGAATTCGGTGGCCTGCGGCGCGTAGACGAAATCGGCATGGATCCGATGCATGAGGTCGGTGGCGCCCACGGCGAGCGGCGTGCCGGGCGCGAAGCTCGATTGCGCGTACGCCCGCAGCTCCGGTGCGAGTGCGATGTTCGGCGAGGCGAAGACAAATTCGCTCTCGGGCATATAGGGCTCGCCGGCGCGGTAACGCAGGGCGGCGGCGACAGTGTCCCAGGCCGGCGTCGCCCACACGTCGAGCGCAGCCCAGCGCTCGGCCAACTCGACTGTCGTTTCGCTCGTGACTTCCAGGTAGTCGTGCGGGGCCTCGAAGGAAAAGTAACGCACCTCGTTACCGAACGCATCGATGTGGGCACTCTCGTAAGCGGGCACCGGGTCGATCTTCAAACGATGCGAGAGCACACGCTGCCAGGCGCAATCGAGCGGCCGGAGTGCGGCGAGATGCTGTGCCGTCTCGACCGGCATCGTATAGCGATAGGTCGTGACGTGCGAAACCGACAGCCTCAGCTCTGCGCTCATGTCGATAGCCTCGCTGCCAGCGGGTTGTCCGCATGGGAGAAGTAGCGGCTGCTGATTTCGTTCGATGCCGCGGCCACATGCGAGGCCAGTTCGTCGCATAGCGCGGCGAGCGTCGCGTAGCGCCCCGCGGCGTCGGTACTGCAAAGGCGCTCGAGCGTCGGCAGCGACGATACGGGCGGCATGGCCTCGCCGAACGGCCGCCGCACCGCGCCGCCCGCGGCCGCGGCGATTTCGTCGAGTTTCTTCGCGAGCCGCTCGTAGACGCCGTAGAGCCCGCGCGGATTCGTCGGGTCGACGACGACGAGATCGATCAATGCGGGCACCTCGAGCCGCCCGGGATACAGCGAGCGATAGGTCAGCGTGCTGTCGAAAAGCTGCAGCAGCAGATCGAAGCCGGCAGGCGTGGCCAGCACGCCTGCGTCGGCCACGACGCGCAACAGCGTCGTCATCCCGATCACGCGCTCGATGTGCCGGCCCGCGAAGAGCAGCCGCCATGCTTCGTCGCGGACCATGCGATCGCCTTGCGAGCCGCTGATGGCCGAAAGCTGCATGGCGAGCGTCTCCAGCGCGTGCATCAGCGCGACGCGGTCGTACGAATCGTAGCGCTCGCCCTGCCCCGCCTCCTCCCCCTGTGCGTTGGACGGCGGCACGAGCGACAGCGCATGCAGTGCATCGCGAAAATCGTTGCGCGCGGCGAGAATCGTCCGCCAGTGGTCGTTCGAGAGCCGCGCGCGGATTTCGCCGCAAGCCCGTGCCTGGCTCGCGATGATGCGACCGATGCTGCCCGTGCCAGAATGCTCGTGCAAACCGGCCACCAGCGCGCGTTCGAACGCATGGCGCGTGGGCCGGGCCGCCGGTTCGGCGGCCCCAATGAGCTCGAAGCGCGCGGCGAGCTCCACGAGCGTGGCCAGCATCTCCTCGGAATCGTGGCTGTCGAGCGAGCCGAGAATGAGGCGGGCGAGCCTCACGCTGTTTTCCGCGCGCTCGCTGTAGCGCCCGGCCCAAAACAGGTTTTCGGCGGCGCGGCTCGATACGGTGCGGCGGCGATAGGCGAAATCGCCGGGCTTCATCGGAGTGGGCAACAGCGAAAAGGTCGAGCCCGGCCGGCTCGACAGCACCCAGGTATCGACGCTGCTGCCACCCGACTGCATCGAGACGCTCGTTTGCCGATCGCCCGCCATACGCGTGAAAGCGCCCGGGAGCACGTGCCAGCCGCCCGACGCCCCTGCGATCGCATACACGCGCAGCGCGCAGGGCCGGTGCGATAACGTGCCGTCCTCGTAGCGCGGCGCGCACGAATAAGGCAGCGGCGCCTGGATCGTGAACGCGTCGGGCGCCTGCTCGATGCGCGCGCGCCAGTCGGCCAGACACTGCGGTCCGGCCGCAAGCCCGGGCGGCATGTCCGATGAGGCCGGATGCGGCAGTCCTGCCCAGGTCGGCGCGAGCCATGCGTCGGTCAGCCGGGCGAATGCGTCTTCGCGCACGGCCGCTTCGCCGCACCACCAACTGGCGACGCTCGGCAAAGCGAGGGGCTCGCCGAACAACGCTTCGGCGATCTTGGGCAAGAAGCCGTGCAGCGCCGCGGACTCGACCACACCGGCTCCCGGGGCGTTGGATACGACGACATTGCCGGCGCGCATGACCTCCAGCAGGCCCGGCACGCCGATGCTCGATTCGGCGCGCAGCTCGACCGGATCGCAAAAGCTGTCGTCGAGCCGGCGCAGCAGGCCGTGCACACGTTCGAGACCCGCCAGCGTCTTCAGATAGAGTTTGTCGCCGCGCACCGTGAGATCGCTGCCTTCGACGAGTGTGAGGCCGAGATAGCGCGACAGGAACGCATGCTCGAAGTAGGTCTCGCTGAACGGCCCCGGGCTCAACAGCGCGATATGCGGCGAGCCGGCGCGGGCCTGGCGCTCGTCGTCGGTCATCGTCGTGCGCGCCGCCTGCGCGAGCGTCGCGATCAACTGCGAGTACGACGGGGCGAGCCGTTGCACGCCGAGGGCGCGAAACGGCTGAGCGAACAGGCTCGAAACGATGAGCCGGTTCTCCAGCGCGTAGCCGAGCCCCGACGGCGCCTGCGTGCGGTGCCCCATGACGGTCCATTCGCCAGCGGGCCCGCGGGCCAGATCGACTGCCACGATCTGCAGATATCGGCCGCCCGGCGGCAAACAACCCTTCATCGGGCGCAGATAGCCCGGATGTCCGAATACGAGCGCCGCCGGCAACAAGCCGCGCTCAAGCACTGTCTGCGCACCATAGATATCGGCGATGAGCGCCTCGAGCAGTCGCGCGCGCTGCGCGACACCGCGCTCGATCGTCGCCCATTCGTTCTCGTCGACGATGAACGGGAGCAGATCGAGCGCCCAGGGCCGCGGCTCGCCGTTATCGGCATAGACGTTATAAGTGATGTCGTTGTCGCGGATCTGCCGGGCGATAGCGGCTGCGGCAGGCTCGAGGCCCGCGACGCCATCCACGCCCAGCAGGCCGAAAAAACGCCGCCACGGCGCGCGCAAGGCGCCGGTGGCATCGCGCAGCTCGTCCCAATGGCCGGCGCGCGTCGGAACGTCGAGCAATCGCGCGAGCGCATCGGCGACATCGGCCGCGGCGTCGAACGGCAGGGTCGATTGAAAAGGCAAAAGGCTCTCTGGCTTCGGTCAGTCGTCGCCGCCGACACGCCGCAGATCGAGCGTAAAAGGCATCTCGAGGCTGCGCTCGCGCGCCTTTACGGACATCGGCCCGGGCGTGTGGCCGATCGTAAAGAAGCGCGCACGCCGCCGGCTCTGCGCTTCGTAGGCATTGACGGGAAACGTCTGATAATTGCGTCCACCCGGATGTGCGACATGATACTGGCATCCGCCGAGCGAGCGCTCGGCCCAATTGTCGACGAGATCGAACGTAAGCGGTGCGTGCACGCCGATGGTCGGGTGAAGCGACGACGACGCCTGCCATGCGCGAAAGCGCACGCCCGCCACGTACTCGCTCGCACGGCCCGTGGGCTGCAGCGGCAGCGGCACGCCGTTGACCGTTACGGCATGGCGGTTTTCGTTGAGACCGAGCGCGCGCACCTCGATGCGCTCGAGCGAAGAATCGACGAAGCGCACTGTGCCGCCTGGCCCCCCCTCCTCGCCCATGACGTGCCAGGGCTCGAGCGCATGGCGCAGCGTCAGCGCGACGCCGCTCGCATCGAACTCGCCAACGAGCGGGAAGCGGAATTCGAAATGCGGCGCGAACCAGGCACGATCGAACGCGTAGCCGGCCGCGCGAAGATCGGCGAGCACATCGTCGAAATCCATCTGCACGAAAGTGCTCAACATGAAGCGATCGTGCAGCTCGGTGCCCCAGCGCGTGAGACGCGTCGTGTAAGGCGTGCGCCAAAAGCGCGCGACGAGCGCGCGCAGCAGCAGTTGCTGCGCGAGGCTCATGCGCGCATGCGGCGGCATCTCGAAGCCGCGCAGCTCGAGCAAGCCCAACCGGCCCGCAGGACCGTCGGGCGAATAGAGCTTGTCGATGCAGAATTCGGCGCGGTGCGTGTTGCCCGTCACGTCGATGAGGATGTTGCGCAATGCGCGATCGATGAGCCAGGGCGGCACCGACTCGTCGCCCTCGCCCAGCGCCGCGAGTCCGTCGAGCTGACGCTGCAGCTCGCGAAACGCGATCTCGAGCTCGTAGAGCTGATCGTTGCGGGCCTCGTCGACGCGCGGCGCCTGGCTCGTCGGACCGATGAAGAGCCCGGAGAACAGGTACGACAGCGAAGGATGGTTGTGCCAATAGCCAATGAGGCTTGCGAGCAGATCGGGGCGGCGCAGGAATGGGCTGTCGGCCGGCGTCGCGGCGCCCAGCACCATGTGATTGCCGCCGCCTGTGCCCGTATGGCGTCCGTCGAGCATGAACTTTTCGGGGCCCAGATACGATTCGTGCGCGGCGCGGTAAAGGAACGCCGTGTTGTCGACGAGCTCGCTCCACGTCGCGGCCGGATGGATGTTGATTTCGATGACGCCGGGATCGGGCGTCACCTGCAGCAGTTTCAGGCGCGCATCGCGCGGCGGCGGATAGCCTTCGATCACGATCTTGACCTGCAGGTCCGCAGCCGTCGCCTCGACGGCCGCCAGCAGGTCGAGATAGTCGTCGAGCGCGGCCAGCGGCGGCATGAAGACATAAAGCGCGCCGCCTTTGCGGCCCGCCGCCGCGGCGTCAGCTTCCGCTTGCGGCCCAGCCGCGCGCACGGGATCGCGCGCTTCGACGCAAAGCGCCGTGCGATGTAGCCATGCCGCCGATTCGCCGTGCTCCGGCATACGCGCATCGGCCGCGGCAGCATCGCCGCCTTGCCCTCGCGATGCGCCGGCGCGACCGGCGGCCCGGGCGGGCTTCGCAACGTCGTTTGCCGCGTCTTCCGGCGACGCATACTGCGCACGCAATTGCGTTGCGCTGCGCAACGCGGCCGGCGGCCCGAACGGATCGTGCTCGTGCAGCCGGGGATGGTCCGCCGCACCGACCCAGGGCAGCGCATCGAGCGGCAACCGATAGCCCATCGGCGAGTCGCCTGGAATCAGGTACATGCGCTCGTCGCGAAAGAACCAGGGCCCCGTGATCCAGCGCGGGCCTGCGAGTGTCGCCGCCGTGTCCCGTTCCCGCGCAACCGGCAGCGCGTAACCGGTCACGGCTGCCAGGCCCGCATCGAAGATACGCCGCAGCCGCAGGCGTTCGAGCTCGTCGTCGAGACGCGAATCGAACGGATCGACGTTCACCGGCAAGCGTCGCTCGCGCCACAGGTAGTACCAGACATCCTCGTAGCCGGGCTGGACATGCGTGTCGTCGAGCGCGAGCTTGCCCGCCAGATGGCGGATGAACCGGCCGGCATCGTCCGCGGTGTAGTGCATCGGATCGCGTTCATCGGCGAAGCGCGTCGGGTCCTGCCAGCACGGCTCGCCATCCGCGCGCCAGAAGAGCGACAGCGCCCAGCGCGGTAGTTGCTCGCCCGGATACCACTTGCCCTGCCCCACGTGCAGGAAGCCGTTCGCGCCATATCGGGCACGCAGCTTGTCCATCAGCGAAACCGCGTAGCCACGCTTGGTCGGCCCGAGCGCATCGGTGTTCCACTCGGCGGCATCGCGCTCGCGCACCGAGACGAACGTCGGCTCCCCGCCCATCGTGAGCCGCACGTCCATCGACTCGAGATCCGCGTCCACGTGCGCGCCGACGCGCTCGATGTCCTGCCACAGCGCATCGTCGTAAGGCTTCGTCACGCGCGGCGTCTCGAGCACACGCGTGATCGACATGCTGTGCGAAAACTCGACCTCGCATTCGTCGAGTGCGCCCGCTACCGGCGCCGCGCTGCCCGGCTGCGGCGTGCACGCGACGGGAATATGCCCTTCGCCGGCGAGCAGCCCCGACGTGGGATCGAAGCCGATCCAGCCCGCGCCCGGCAGATAGACCTCGCACCACGCGTGCAGATCGGTGAAGTCGACCTCCGTTCCGCTCGGACCGTCGAGCGCTTTCTCATCGGGGGCGAGCTGCAGCAAATAGCCCGAGACGAAGCGCGCGGCAAGGCCGAGATGGCGCAGCGTCTCGACGAGCAGCCAACCTGTGTCGCGGCACGAGCCCGAGCCTTTTTCGAGCGTTTCTTCCGGCGTTTGCACGCCGGGCTCCATGCGGATCAAATAGCCGATTTCATCGGCGAGACGCTGGTTGATCGCGACGAGAAAATCGACCGTGCCGCACGGGGTGCGGTCGATGCTTTCGACGAAAGCGGCAAACCGCGGCGTCGGCTCGGCCGCGCGCACGAGATACGGCGCAAGCTCGGCGGCAAGCGCGCTCGCATAAGTGAACGGGAATTTCTCCGCCTCCGGTTCGAGGAAGAAATCGAACGGGTTGTAGACGGACATCTCGGCCACGAGATCGACCGTGACCTGGAATTCACGCGTGGGCTCGGGAAAGACGAGGCGCGCCTGGTAGTTCGCAAAGGCATCCTGCTGCCAGTTGACGAAATGGTCCGCCGGCTCGACGCGCATCGAATACCCGAGGATGGGCGTGCGGCAATGCGGCGCCGGCCGCAGCCGGACGACTTGAGGTCCGAGCGCGACCAGGCGGTCGTAGCGGTACCGCGTGACATGATTTAACGCGACGCGAATCGACACGTGAGTACCTCGAAGCGGTGAGCGGGAAACGTTTCGGCCGCGGCGCTCATGCCGCGTGCGGCTGAGACTGGGACTGCGATTGAGATTGCGATGATTGCGACTGGGACTGAGATGCTGTTTGAACGACGGCAGCCTCGGGTTCCGGCGCGAGCGGCACGAGAAAATCGCGGCTGACGCGGCTGCCGAGTTCGTTGATCCGCACGAGGAAATCGGTCAGCCAGGCGTGCAGCCCGCCACGCAGGATGTCGCCGATCGACGCGGCCCGCACATCGGCATGAAGTTGCACGGCCATCGCCTCCGCGTGCGCGGAGCGCGCGTTACGCACCCGCGCGATGATCTGGCGAACTTCGTCGAGGCTCGCCGCGAGCGAGCGCGGCCAGTCCGCGAAGAGGATCAACAAGTCCGCGACGCGCTCCGGCGTGATCACATCGCGATAGACCTTGCGATAGACCTCGAAGCCCGAGACCGAGCGCAGCACTGCTGCCCAGTGATAGTAATCGAGCGACTGCGCGAGCGGCTGGGTCAGCATGCCGCCGCGTTGCTCGAGCATCTCGTACTTGACGTCGAGAATGCGCGCGGTGTTGTCGGCCCGCTCGAGGAACGTGCCCAGGCGCATGAAGTAAAACGCCTCGTCCTTGACCATGGTGCCGAGTTGCACGCCGCGCGATAGGTGCGAGCGGAATTTGACCCACTCGAAGAACTGGCCCGGATCGCGATCCAGCACGCCGTCGGCGAGCATGCGCTGCGACTCGAGCCACGTCGTGTTGAGCGTTTCCCAAAGATCGGTCGTGATTGCGCCGCGCACGGCGCGTGCATTTTCCCGCGCGGCACGCAAGCAGTTGACGATCGACGAGAGGTTGTCGCGATCGCTCGACATGAAGGCGATCACATCGCGGCTCGTCATGCTCGGATGCGCGGCCTCATACCTGTCCGCGAGCTCGGAAATGGACAGCATGGCGCGCCAGCCCAGCGCCGCGTATTCGTCCGATTGCGGCAACAGCGCCATTTGATAATTCGCATCGAGCATGCGAGCCGTGTTCTCGGCCCGCTCGGTATAGCGAGCCATCCAGAAGAGATGGTCGGCGGTGCGGCTTAACATACTGTCTCCCGATGCGTTCGTGGCAAGAGCGAAAATGCGGCGGTACCGCGCGACCTACTGTTCGAGCACCCAGGTGTCCTTGGTACCGCCCCCTTGCGAAGAATTGACGACGAGCGAGCCCTCGCGCAACGCAACGCGCGTGAGGCCTCCGGGCACCATCCGCACTTCGCTGCCCGAGAGCACGAACGGCCGCAAATCGATGTGGCGCGGGGCAATGCCTGCCTCGACATAGGTGGGGCAGGTCGAGAGCGCCAGTGTCGGCTGCGCGATGTACTTGTCGGGCTGCGCAATCAACGCGGCGCGAAACGCCTCGATCTCGGCCGCGCTCGACGCGGGACCGACGAGCATCCCGTAGCCGCCCGCGCCGTGCGTTTCCTTCACGACGAGCTCCGACAGATGATCGAGCACGTAGCGCAGGTCGTCCGGCTTGCGGCACATCCACGTCGGCACGTTGTCGAGGATCGGCTCCTCGCCGAGATAAAACCGCACCATGTCCGGCACGTACGGATAGATCGACTTGTCGTCGGCGACACCGGTGCCCACGGCATTGGCCAGCGTCACGTTGCCGGCGCGGTAGGCCGCGAGCAAACCGGCCGCGCCGAGCGTCGAATCCGGTCGGAACACCTCCGGGTCGAGAAAGTCGTCGTCGACCCGCCGGTAGATCACATCGACGCGCTGCGGCCCCTGCGTGGTCCGCATGTAGACGAAGCCGCCCTCGACGAACAGATCCTGCCCCTCGACCAGCTCGACGCCCATTTGCTGCGCGAGAAACGCATGCTCGAAATACGCCGAGTTGTACATGCCCGGGGTGAGCACGACGATCGTCGGGTCAGCCGCGCCGTGCGGCGCCGCCGAGCGCAGCGTATCGAGCAGCAGGTCGGGATAATGCGCGACCGGCGCGACGCGATTGCGCGCAAAGAGATCGGGGAAGAGCCGCATCATCATCTTGCGGTTCTCGAGCATGTACGACACGCCCGAGGGCACCCGCAGGTTGTCCTCGAGCACGTAAAATTCGCCGGCACCCGCACGCACGATGTCGATGCCGGCGATGTGCGCGTAGATATCGCGCGCCACATCCACGCCTTGCATCTGCGGACGGTACTGCCCGTTGGCGAGGATCTGCTCCGCGGGAATGACGCCCGCGCGCATGATCGCCTGATCGTGATAGACGTCGTGAATGAAGCGGTTCAACGCGCAAACGCGCTGGCGCAGGCCCCGTTCGAGGGCCGCCCACTCGTGTGCCGGAAAGATGCGCGGAATGACGTCGAACGGAATCGTACGCTCGGTGCCGACCCCGGTCTCGTCCTTTGCGCCATAGACCGCGAACGTAATGCCGACGCGGCGGAAGTTCAGATCCGCTTCGGCGCGTTTGTTCGCAATCTGCTGCTCGCTTTGCGCGCACATCCACCCGTGGAATTCACGGTAGTGCGCGCGTGTCTCGCCGCAGCCTGGAAACTCGGCTGGCGGCACGCCCGCGATAGCGGGTCCATCGCGCTCGAACATCTCGCTGAAGAAGGCTTGCGTCATGGCCGATATTCCCGTCCGTTATTCGGGGCCGTTGGCGCTCAAAGCATGGCCCCGTCGAGCCCGACTATCGCCCTCATCGGGACGCAGTCGTTCGGTATCAAGCATTCTTCGATGGAGGCGGCAGCACGCGGCAGCCGCACTCGAAAGCCCGGTCGATCTTGCTTCGCCGGCGCTCAACGCCACGGTAGCCGGCTGCGAGGCCGAGCGCGATAGGGGGAAAACCCGCAGCACAGGCCGTGCGGCAGGCAACCGGACGTTGGGCCGCATCAACGCAATTAGCGTGCCGATGCAAGCCAGGCTTGAGGGAGCGCGGATCAGCGACGGGTTATAGCGGCGGACCGGCGGCCCTCCCAACGTTCACGCACTTCAATGGGGCATCAGTGAAAGCTGCGCCGCACCGGCACGGGGCACCGAAGGCCCGCGGGTCACCCGGCCCGCCGGGATTCGATCGCCGGCGTTGCGCGCCGGGCGCATTCGATGAGCCGCGCCTCCAGGCGCGCCAACACCGATGCCGTGGACAGCGTCTCGCAGGCGAAGCGCCGTGCCTCCGCACCGAGCCGCGCACGACGTGCCGGATCGTCGGCAAGATTCACGATCGCCCGCGCAAACGCGCGCGCATCGTCGGGTTCGACGACGATCCCGCGCGGAGCGACGGTGTCGTAAAGCTCCGTCCCGGAACGCGCCATCGCCACTATGGCGCGCGCGCTGGCCATCATGCCCGTGAGCTTCGAAGGCATGACCAGATCGGCCGCATCGGCGCGCTGCGGCAGCGCATGAATATCGGCGAGATTGAGCAGCTCGTTCAGACGTTCGGCAGGCTGCAGGCCCAGCACGCGGCAGTTCGGAAGCGCTGCGCACCGCTCGGCGATACGGGCCTTTGTCGGGCCATCGCCGCAAAAGACGAAGCAGATGTCGGTACGATGGGCGAGCAGGATGGCCGCATGGACGAGATGCTCGAGCCCCTGCTTCGTTCCCATGTTGCCCGCGTAGAGCACCACTTTCGCGTCATCGCGGATCGCAAGCGTTCGCCGGTACCCGCTCGGGCGATCGAGCGGACGGATCCCCTCGACATCGACCCAGTTCGGTGCGCAAAACGCTTTGGACGCGTCCACGCCGAGACGCGAAAGCCGCTCGACCATCTTCGCCGAGATCGACGAGACGACATCGAAGCGCGTGAGCAGCGAGCGCTCGACGCCGCGCGCGAGCCTGGCCGCGCGCGGGCTCCGAAGCATGCCCAGGCCAAACGCCGCATCCACTTCGAAGTCCTGAACATGCAGCCACGCGCGCGCACCCGTCATGCGCGCCACCGCTAGCGCGGCCGGGGCGCACAGCAGCGTCGGCGCGACAGCCATGACGACATGGGGCCGCCAGCGCAACTGACGCGCCATCGGCATGGCAGAGCTCAGCGCGAACGAAGCCAGGTGCACGAGGCGCGTCGCGCCGCTCGGGCGCGCCGGCACCCATAGCGGCGCGCGCCAGACGGTCACGCCCGCGCGCGTTTCGCGCCGATAACGCCAGGCATGCCACCCTTCGGCCACGCGCCACTCAGGGTAGTACGGGGGCGCGGTGACGACGCGCACGTCATGGCCGCGCACGGCAAGTGCCTCAGCCATCTCCGCCGTGTACTTGCCAGTGCCGGTCAACTCGGGCGCATAGTTCAGACCATAGACGAGCAGCCTCATTGGCGCAGTCGCTCCGCGCCGGTCGCCGGTTGATCGCCGCTCTTGTCGACGAGCATCGTCGCGCAGCCGCGCGCGATATTGGCCGCCGCCGAGCGCGGATCGAACCGCGCGATGCGTTCGAGGCACCACTTAGCCGTCGCCCGCGTATCGGCGAATCGCTCCATCGCCATCAACAGCGTGTCGCGTAGCGCGGCGATATTGCCCGCTTCGAATGCATAGCCCGTTTCGCCCCTTACGACGAGCTCGGGCACGCAGCCGCACTGGTCGCTGACGACAGCCGGACAACCGTGGCTCAGCGCCTCGTTGACGACGAGGCCCCAAGGCTCGCTCGTGCTCGGCAGCACGAGGCACGACGCGGCGAAGTACTCGTTCGAAAGCGGCTCGTCTTGCAGACTGCCGACGAAATGCACGGTACCGCGCACGCCGAGCGAATCGACGAGCGTCTTCAACGCATCGAGCATCGGCCCCGTGCCGACGATGCGCAGCGTCGCCGACGGTACGCTCATCCGTAGCTGCGCGAACGCGCGTATCAGCGTATCGATGCTCTTTTCCTCGGAGAGCCGGCCGACGTAGAGAAAAACCGGCTCGCCGCTCGCGCGCTTGTCGATACGCGCCTCGAGTGCGTGCTCGCTCGAATACGAGCGCGGCAAGGCCGCGGCCTGACAAGGCACGAAGATGCGGTTCGCTTTCGCACCGAGCGAGACGAGGTATTCGCGCGAGCGCTCGCCGAAACCGAAGTAACCGTCGCAAAGCGAGAAGAAGATCCGCTTCGGAATCGACGTGGCCAATCGGCGAGGCTTGTCGCGCCCGGTCGAATCGCAAAACACGGCGCGTCGCTTGCGCGTGACGATACAGGCGGCCAGCATCGCCCAATACTCGGGCCGGTGGTAGCCCGGCAGCACGATCAGGTCCGACTTCGCCTTCACGACCTCCCATGTCAATCGCCCGATCATCTTCCAGGCCGGCACGTCTTCATAGCACCCGTCGAAGAGCTTTTGCATCGGGTACCGGTGAAACGAATAGTCGACGTCCGAAAAGCCGACACGGTCCGTTTCGGTATCGGCGATCTGGACCATCGAGTATCGGATGGTTCCGCTCGTCGACAAAGAGTGCAGCGCTGAAAACACAACGCCCTTGTGGCGCGACCACACTACGTTGTGAAAGATCGTCACGGTTGCTGTCATTTTTCGATTCATCCGTTCGAAGCCGTTTCGAGTTCGCAATGGTGCGAGCAAAAATCCTCGTAAGTCCGCGCGATGCCCTCTTCGAGGCCGATGCGCGCCCGCCAGCCCATCTGAGCGAGCCGGGAGACGTCGAGCAGCTTTTGCGGCGTGCCGTCGGGCTTCGTCGCATCGAATACCAGCTCGCCGTCGTAGCCGACGATGCGCGCGACGCACTCGGCCAGCTCGCGAATAGATAGATCTTCTCCCACGCCCACGTTGTAGACGCCCTCTCCCACATCGCCCTCGAGCAAAAAGCGCGTAGCCCCGGCGAGATCGTCGACGTGCAGGAACTCGCGCCGCGGCGTGCCCGTTCCCCAGACCGTCAGTTGGGGTGCATGCGCCGCCTTCGCCTCGTGTGCCTTGCGGATCAGCGCGGGGAGCACGTGCGAGCCGCGCGGATCGTAGTTGTCGTTGGGACCGTAGAGATTGGTCGGCATCAGCGAAACGTAATGCGTGCCGTATTCGCTGTTGTAGGCGTTGCACATCTTGAGACCGGCGATCTTGGCGATGGCATAGGCATCGTTGGTCGGCTCGAGCGCCGAGCTGAGCAGGTACTCCTCGCGAATCGGCTGCGGGCAGAGCTTCGGGTAGATGCATGACGAGCCGAAAAAGACGAGCCGCCCCACCTGCGCGCGATACGCCGCATGGATCACGTTGGTCTCGATGGCGAGATTCTCGTAGAGAAAGCGCGCCGGCTGCGTGGCATTGGCGAGGATGCCGCCCACGCGCGCCGCCGCGAGCAGCACGATGTCGACACGGGCATCGTGAAAAAACGCGTTGACCGCATGCTGGTCCGTCAGGTCCAGTTCGGCGTGCGTGCGCGTGATGATGTTGCGATAACCGTGCGCATCGAGCTCGCGCACGAGTGCGGAGCCGACCATACCTCGATGGCCGGCCACATAGATGCGTGCTTCCTTGTCCATCGCTCAGGTCTCCTCACTCGTGGTGTTCGAGCGCTGTGAAGCCCGCGAGCGTAACGAGCGCATCGCGCCGTGCGAGCTGATAATCGGCGCGGACCATTTCCTTCACCAGCGCCTCGAACGACGTGCGCGGCTTCCAGCCCAGCTTTTCGTGGGCCTTGGACGGATCCCCGAGCAATGTCTCCACCTCGGTGGGACGGAAGTAGCGCGGATCGACGCGAACGATCACGTCGCCTGGCGTCACGCGTATTTCGCGGTTCGCGACCTGCTCGACGATCCCCACCTCGTCCACGCCGGTGCCTTCGAAGCGAATCGTCACGCCGAGCTCGGCCGCGGCACGCTCGACGAACTCGCGCACGCTGTATTGCTCTCCCGTCGCGATGACGAAATCCTCGGGCTCTTCCTGCTGCAGCATCAGCCACTGCATTTCGACGTAATCGCGCGCATGCCCCCAATCGCGCAGCGCCGAGAGGTTGCCCAGATAGAGCTCCGTTTGCATACCCACCGCAATGCGGGCAAGCGCGCGCGTGATCTTGCGCGTGACGAATGTCTCGCCGCGCACGGGCGATTCGTGATTGAACAGGATGCCGTTGCACGCATAGATGCCGTACGCCTCCCGATAGTTCACCGTCGTCCAGTACGCGAAGAGCTTCGCCACCGCATAAGGACTGCGCGGGTAAAACGGTGTCGTCTCGCGTTGCGGGACTTCTTGCACGAGGCCGTAGAGCTCGGAGGTGGACGCTTGATAAAAACGCGCCTTGTTCTCCATGCCGAGGATACGGATCGCCTCCAGGATGCGAAGCGCCCCGAGGCCATCGGCATTCGCCGTGTACTCCGGCTCGTCGAACGACACATGAACGTGGCTTTGCGCCGCCAGGTTGTAGATCTCGTCAGGCTCGATGGCTTGAATCACGCGCAGCAGACTCGCCGAATCGGTCAGGTCGCCGTGATGCAGCGTGAGCCGCTCGCCGCTTTCATGCGGATCGCGATAGAGATGATCGATGCGGTCCGTATTGAACAGCGACGTGCGGCGCTTCAGACCATGCACGACATAGCCTTTGTCCAGCAGCAGCTCCGCCAGATAGGAACCGTCCTGCCCGGTGATCCCGGTAATCAACGCGACCTTTTGGTTCATCGCCAATATCCTCTGTGTAGTGTGGCCGCGCCGCTTCGAATCCGGCGCGGTGGGTTTGCATCGCCGATCTCACTCGGCGATGCTTTCGTAACCGTAGTAGCCCCCGTTGTACGAGCCACCCAGCATCGGCACGGCGGGCGGCACATCTGTGAGCAAGACACCTTGCAGGTTCACGCCGCCGGTCTCGAGGCGTTTCGCCGTCTCGGTGATCTCCGCGATCGGATGCCGTCCATACCGCACGACCAGCAACGACGTACCGGCGTACTTGCCGATCACCGTCGAATCGGTGACCGCGAGCACCGGCGGCGTATCGATGATCACCAGGTCGTAATGCCGCGAAAGCGCGTCGAGCAGATCGCGGAAGCGCTCGCTCATGAGCAGCTCGGACGGGTGGCTCGGCAGCGTGCCTTTCGTCAGCACGTCGAGACCCGGCAGCACTTCGCGCTGGATGACGGAGGCCGGCTCGGCCCCGCGCAGCACATCCGAGAGCCCCGGCTGATGGCGCACGCCGAAGTGCGAATGCACTTCCCCGCGCCGCATGTCGCCGTCGATCACGAGCACGCGCTTACCGGCAGATGCGACGAGCGCAGCCAGGTTGACCGACAGGAACGACTTGCCGGCGTCGGGACGGGAACCCGTCAGCATGACGATGTTGTTGCGCGCTTGATCGAGCGAGAGCTGCAGCGTGGTGCGCAGGCTGCGCACGCCCTCGACGGCGATGTCCTGCGGCGATTGCGCGGCCAGCACGTGCAAGCCCTGCCGGCGCATCATCACGTTTTGCTGCAGACGCAATTGCAAGCCGCTTCGCGGCACCACCGCGAAAACCGGCACGCCGATCGCGTTCTCGATCTCGTCGGCACGCTCCACGCCGCCGTAAAGCGCCTTCTTCACGAACGCGGCCACGATGCCGAGGAAGAGTCCGCCGCCCAAGCCGATCAGAATCACGATGTAGCGTTTCGGCCAGACCGGCTGATCGGGCGTCTCGGCGAAATCCACGACGCGCACGTTGCCGACCTGCCCTGCCTTGACGACGCGCAGTTGCTGAGCGCTATTCAGCAGATTCGTATAGAGCTCCGTATCGACCCGCACATCACGCAGCAGACGCAACGCCGTCTGCTCGGTATCGGGCAGTTGCGCGACGTTCTTGGACATCTGCCCCTGCGACCCTTGCAGTTGTGCGATCTGCGCATCGAGCGCGGCCACCGCCGGATGATTGGCCGTGAAGCGCTGCGACAGATCGGCACGCTGACGCTGCAAGTCCGCGAGCTTCGTCTTGTTGTCGACGATCTGCTGCAGCAGCAACCGGCTTTCTTCGCTGAGGTCGACCGTGCCGTGCGTGTTCCGGAAATTGTTGTAACGCTGCTCCGCCGCATCGAGTTCGTGGCGCAACTGCGGCAGTTGCTCGTCCAGGAAGGCGAGCGTGTGTTCCGCTTCGGCGGAGCGGCGATCCGCGTCCTGTTTGATGAACTGGCGCGCGATACCGTTGACGATGTCGGCCGTCAGCTGCGCGTTCTCGCCTTGCAGCGTCACGTTGATCACGCCCGATTGCAGTCCCGTCTCGGCCACGCGCAACGCTTTTTGCAAGTGCTCGACCGTGTCGAGCGTCGATGCCCGCGTCAGATGAAACTGCGTACCGGGGCGAGCCACGAGGTGATCGACATGCAACAGCACAGTGCCGGCCGCGGTCGCGGCTTTCACGTCTTCGCCCACCCGGCCGCTGGCAAGAGCAATGCCATCGCCATCTTCGAGCGTGAAGGTGCCCGACGGTCCGGCGACCAGCGTAAACGGCTTGCCGTAAAGCGCTTTCGGCGTATCGAAGCGGGCCACGCCGATTTTCTCGTTGCCCCACGCGAAGCCGCCGAGGTTCATGAAAGGATCGACCTTGAAACCCCACTTGCCCGTCGTCAGCGCAGCGAGAATCGAGCCGATGACCGGCACGGTCCGCGGTTCGACGGTCGTATCGAGATGCAGATCGCGCACCGTCGCCTCGGTGACGAGGCGCGACTTCAGTAGTTCGATTTCGGCTGCGGTCGTCGCCTTGCGCGTGAACATCCGCGAGAGCGGCTCGATCTGTTGCTGCTGGTTGCCGCCGCCTCCGTTTTCGCCATTCTGGACATCCTCGACCTGGATGACTGCATCGGCCTTGTATACGGGCCGCGTCAGAAACGCGTAGCCCACTGAAACCAGCGTCACGGCCAGCGTGATCGTCGCGATCAGTCGCCAGTTTCCGACGATCGCCTGAAGATAGTCCGTCAGGCGCAATTCGTCGGCTGCCGTCACGTCGGTGTAGCGGTTTTCGAAATTCATAGCCATATCCGTTGCCCCGTTGCTGACCGTCCCGTCATGCCGCGCCGCGCACGACGGGACGAATGGGTTGCACTATTTGGTCACGATGGCCGCCGTCAGCCCCGCGTTGATTGCCGGCAAGAGCAGATTCAGCACGCGGTTGAACTTGACGAGCCCACCGTTATCGACATACACGACGTCCTTCGGCTGCAACGCGAACTGATTCGCGAGCACCATCGAAACGGGCGACGTTGCGTCGAGGTGATAGATCTGCGGCTGGTTGCCCGTCGACGACGTGCGAATGACGAAGAGCTCCTTGGCCTTGGCGGTGTTCGGGTTGATGCTGCCGGCCTCCGAGAGCGCCTGCGCGAGCGAGAGCCTGCCGCTGCGCATCGGCAGAACGGTCGCCGGCTTGTTGACCTCGCCCATCACATAGACGCCGTGCTCGTCGCGCGAACCGACCCGCAGCATGTCGCCGGGCTTCAAGACCAGATCGTTGGGGTTGTGCCCGCTCTTCACGATCTCGTTGAAGTTGATCGGGTAGCTGGTGCCGCCGCGCACGAGCGTGACTTCGCCCTGATCGGCGGCTCCCGTGAACCCGCCGGCGCGTCCGATGGCCTGCGTGAGCGTCATGCCGATGTCGTTGATCTGCTGGGCGCCCGGCTTGCCGACTTCCCCGTCGACGTAGATCTGCGACGCGCGGTACGAGGTGATACGCACCGTCACTTCCGGGCTCTTGTAGACCCGGCTGATACGCGACACGATCTTGCGCCGGATCGTTTCAGTGCTGTCGCCTGCCACATGCACGACGCCCGCATACGGGAATTGGATGTTGCCCGCTTCGTCGACGACGAAGCCCGGTGCCGCGTCCGCGTCGCGCGTCGTCGCCGCCGGCTGGCCGAGCGCGGCCGCAAGCTCGGGGTGATCCCAGACCGTGATCTGCAGCACGTCGCCCGGGCCGACCGTATAGGGGCCCGCCTTGCCGAACAAGCTCAGGATGTCGGGCGAGAGCTTCGGCTGGCCCGCCTGCGTGCCCATTTGCCGAATCAACGAGAGGTTGATGTCGGTGATTGGAATCTGCGTCTTCTGCACCGGCTCCTTGCTGTACTCGCCGCCCGTCTCATCGACGGTCGCCGGCGTATCCATGCGCTGACCCGGCACGATGGAACACGCTCCGAGCGTGCCCGCCAGCGCGATGAACCCAACCATTACGTATGCGCGAACGCGCTCGACCGAATAGCACATGACCCTTCCCTCCCGTGCCGGTTATTGGTTTTGGCGCCCGCCCGCAACGTGCCGGTGCAGACGCCGCTCTTCATCGACCGTCAATATGCGTTGGTATGCCTGAACCCTTTCACGACGGTCGCGGCGATGATTCGCATGTCCAGTGCGAACGACCAGTTGCCGAGGTAATACAAATCGTGCGCAACGCGCCGCTCCATTTTTTCGATGCGGTCCGTCTCGCCCCGATAACCATTGACTTGCGCCCAGCCGGTGATGCCGGGCTTGATCCGATAGCGATGGATGTAGCCCGCGACAACCTTCTGATAGAGATCATCGTGTTCGAGCGCATGCGGACGCGGTCCGACGACAGACATGTCGCCTTTCAACACATTGAAAAACTGCGGCAGCTCATCCAGGCTCGTGCGACGCAAGAAGGCGCCGACGCGCGTCACGCGCGGATCGTGCCGCACCGCTTGCTTCACGACGCCGGGTTTCTCATCGTGGATCCGCATCGAGCGGAACTTGTAGATCGTGAAGACGCGTCCGTCGGCGCCTTTGCGCTTTTGCCGGAAGAACACGGGACCCGGCGACGAAACCTTCACCGCGATCGCAATCGCCAGCAGCAGCGGGGCGAGGCCGATCAGCGCGCACAGCGCGAACACGCGATCGAAGATCTCCTTTTTCAACATGGCGCTCGGCGAGAGCGGCGAGGCCATGAGATTGATCGCGGGCACGCCGAGCAGATCGATGATGCCGCTCGTGTCGAACAGGGCGAGCGCGCGAATATCGGGCATGAAGCGAATGTTGATGAGATCTTCGTGGAACTCGCGCACCACGCGCAAAATCGTGCGCTCCTCGGATAACGGCAAAACGAGCCAGAGTTCGTGCAAATCGCTCGCACGCACGTACTTGACGAAGGCATCGAAATCGTCGAACCGCTCCACCCTCGGCTCCGCAAGATCGAGCGCGGCCAGTTCGTGCCGCGGATCGCCGTTCGGCAGATAGACGGCCGTTGCACGGAAACCGGTCGCCGGTGCCGCTTCGATCCGCCGCAGGATGCCCTCGCAATGCGTACCGCATCCGACGATCGCGACTTGATGCAGATTCAGGCCGGCGTGGCGCAGCCGCGCCAGCAGGGCATGCGCGACGAGGCGATAGGCGATCAGCGACCCGGCGGCCAATGCACTCCAGTAAGCGAACCACAGGCGTGAAATGAAATCGATCTGGCGCAGCGAGAACATGACCATCAGCGCGCAAGCCTGCACGACGATCCACGCGAGCGCGACCTGGCCCGCCAACACGCGCTTGGAGCGGCCGCGCCACGACTCGTAGACACCGAACACGGGAAACAGCACGAGCGCAAAGGCCGCCGTGTAAAGCGCAAACGCATCCGCAAAGCCGTCTCGAGCCCAGTCCTCGAACCGCAAATGCGACGCCAGGACCGCCGCTGCGACGATCAGCGCGACGTCGCACAAACGTGCAAAGAGGCCTTGGAAGTCACGCATGTTCGTATCTCCGCGAGCATCGGGCGGCCGTCAGGACGCCAGGCCCTTGCCGTTGCGGCGCTGGTCGTTACCGGGGCGGTCGCTGCCGTGGTGGTCGCCCGCATGTCCATTGCCGTCGCCATTGCTGGCGGCATGGACACTGCCGTTGCTGGCGCCATTGCCGTTTCCACTGCCGTGGCCGGTGCCGGTGCCGTTGCCATTGACGTTGCCGCTCGCATTGCTCCCATGGTTGTCCTCGGCAGCGGCCGGCGCGCATCGGCCGTATTGGTCGTCGAAACGCACGATGTCGTCTTCGCCGAGGTAGGCGCCCGATTGCACTTCGATGATTTCGAGCGGCATCTTGCCGGGGTTGTCGAGACGGTGGAGCACGCCGAGCGGAATGAACGTCGATTCGTTTTCGCTCAACAGGAACTGCTCCTCGCCGCGCGTGACGAGCGCGGTGCCGCGCACGACGATCCAATGCTCGGCGCGGTGGTGGTGCATCTGCAGCGATAGCCGCGCGCCAGGCGAGACGACGATGCGCTTGACCTGGAAGCGGTCGCCATGATCGATGGAATCGTAAAAGCCCCACGGACGCCGTACCTTGCGGTGCGCATCGGCCTCCGGCGCATGATCGGCCTTGATGCGGGCGACAAGCCCTTTGACGCGCTGCACGTGCGACCGGTCGGCGACCAGCACGGCGTCGGGCGTCTCCACGACAACGATGTTGGCCGTCCCGACACATGCCACGAGCCGGCCCTGCGAATGCGCATAGGTCGATGTCGCACCTTCGAAGACGACGCGGCCGCGTGCCACGTTGCCTTGCGCATCCTTCTCGAGCGCATCCCAGACGGCATCCCACGAGCCGAGGTCCGACCAGCCCGCGTTGAGCGGCACGACGACGCCCTCGCACGGCGCATCGGCGCCGCCGAGCCGCTCCATCACCGCATAGTCGATCGAATCGGCCGGTGTCTGCGCGAATGCTTGCGCACCCGGTGTAAAACGCGTGTCGTGCGTCGCGCCGCTCGCGAACGCCGCGAGACACGCGTCATGCATCGCGGGCTGCAGTGCGCGCAGCGTCGCGAGCCATACCGATGCACGCATGACGAAGATGCCGCTGTTCCACCAGTAGCTGCCCGCGGCGAGATACTGCGCGGCGAGTTCCGCCGCCGGCTTCTCGACGAAGCCGCCAATCCGATGTGCGCCGTCGCCCAACGCGTCGCCGATGCGGATGTAGCCGAAGCCGGTATCGGGCCGTGTCGGCGGCACACCGAGCGTCGCGATCGCGCCACGCTGCGCGTAGCGCGCGGCGAGCTCGATCGAAGATTGCAGCGCGGCCACATCCGTAATCGCGTGATCCGATGGCATCACGACGAGAATCGCGTCACGGCCGTGGGAGCACGTGAGCGCAGCAGCCATCGTCAGCGCGGGCGCGGTATCGCGGCGCGCCGGTTCGACGATGAGCTGCGGGGTAACGCCGCTCTCGCGCAATTGCTCGTCGATGATGAAGCAGTGTTCGCCGCCGCAGACCACGATGGGCGATTCGGCTAGTTCCCATTCCTCCGGAAAACCGTCGAGCCGGCGTACCGTCGACTGCAGCAGCGTATCGGCACCGACGACGTCGATCAGTTGCTTCGGATAGTGCTCGCGCGACATCGGCCACAATCGCGTGCCCGAGCCACCCGCCAGCACGACGGGGACGATCCGCCGGCACGGCGTGCTTTCGCGCGCGAGCTGGGCGCCGAGCGCGGCAATCGGTCCACGAGCGGACAATCCGGCAACCCCGCCGCCATATCGTTGTTCGGGAGTTCTCATGCCATGCTCCCGTTAACCGCCCACGTCGCGGCGGCTTTGCATGCGGAACTCGGTCGGCGAAATCATCATGCGCTTGCGGAAAATCTTCGCGAGCCGATCGCCGTTGCCCATGCCGCTGCGGCGGGCGATCTTGTCGACCGGCAGCTCCGAGTCGATCAGCAAGCTGCAGGTGATCGCCAGACGCGCCTGCAGCAGATAGTCGGACGGCGTCATGCCCAGCTCGAGCTTGAAGCGGCGCAAAAAGTTGCGCTCGCTCATGGCGGCAACCTGCGCGGCATCCGCGATCGAAATCGGCCGTTCGCAGTTGTCCTGGAGCCAACGCGCCGCCGCACGAATCTTGTCGCCCGCGCTGGCTGCGCCGGCGTCTCCGAGAATCGGTACGAAGCGGGCGCTGGAGCCCGGCATCAGCCGCTCGGCGACGCTGCGCGCGATGTCGAGGCCCAGGTCGCGCTTGACCATCGTCAGCGCGCCTTTCATCGGCGCGAGCCGGTCGCCTGTGTCCGCGATGGGGGCGTCGCGGCCGGCCTGCTTCAGATAGGAGTTGAACTGATATTCGCTATCGCGATTGCCGATCCCGGCCGCTTCGAGCAGCAAGTGCCCTTCGTCGATGGAGCGCACATTGGCGGTCTTGACCTGCACGCGGCGCAGCCAACCGATCAGCCGCTCGTCATGCGCCGCGGCCGTCGCACCCCTGCCGCCTGCGACAAAGAGCGCATCGAAGCCGCTGAAGTGACGCGCGTCGAGCCCATCGGTCCACACGCGAACCGACGACGAGCACGTCACATTGCCGCCGCCCGCGGAGAGGAAGGTCACGTCGTAGACCCACTCGTCGCTGGAGCGGGTACTGACGATCTCATTGGCCATATGGAAGACTTCGGCAACGAGGCCTGTGCCGAGGAGCGAAAAGCCGTCGAACAGAACGATCGCGATACGGCGCGTGGCGGTGTGCGCGGCGCTCGTTTGCGACGCACGCAACCAACCCATCACAGCGGGTTCGATACTCGCGTAAGGCATGGTATTTCCCTCAATATTCGTTGCCTGCATAACGGCAGCCCCCTTTTCGGCAATTCGCAGTGCATCATAGACAGCACGTATCCATTTGGCGGATTACGTGACGTAATCGAACGGCATCTTGGCGGCATTGATGCCGTCCGGTGTCTTCGAAAACCTCTGCCATCTCTGCCATTGCCGAAATACACTCCTACCGTAACCAGACAAATCCGATTAATTTCCGAATCCTCTGCACATCATTTAGCTAAAGAACGCCTGCGCGCCGGCGCAACGCCGCCGACGCCCAAGCCCGCTCCGCGTCGAGCGAACCCGGTCTCCTTATGTGGCTGAATGAACTGCTGGATTCGGCCTCGTTCGAGCCGATGGAACCGAGCGCGGCGACGGTCACGCCTTCGCGGCAATCAGGACTTGCCGGACCTGCTTCGCAATTCGCGAACCAGACCTCGAAGACACTTCCGAACAAACGCACGATAGGAAGATAGTCGGAGTCGCGCCGGGCATCTGTGGCGCAAGCCACACTGGCGCATAACGCCTAACGGCAGAAGCGGTCGATTTACGACGCCGCGATTCTGGCTTTCCTATTTTGTAATACAAAACGATAGGAATGCGACCGCTTTCATGTTTCATTTATGATTCATTTAATGGCGGCTCAGATATACAACTATTTCAGACATTGACCGCCTTCATAGAGATGTCATAACTTCACTCATTAATCTGCTCAGTAAAGCCGATCGCAGCGGCTTGGCGAAAGGCGACGCGGCTTCCCGCGGGCTTGGCCGTTCCCAGGCGCCCATGGGTCGGGCTTTGCGCGCAGCGCGCTGCGCCGGGGCACGAAAGATGCGAAGGGCCTCTGCGCGACCGGCAAACCTTGCGCCGTGTCCCGGCAGCCACCATGAACCGATTCATCCCTGCAACGTTTGCGCACTGTCCGAGACCGCGACCCGACGTTGCCGCAGACGCCAGGCCCAGCACGAATCCGCCACTTGGCGTTGCGCAAATAAGCTAGATGTTTCACTCCCGATAATTACCGAATCGGGGTAGTCTTTCGTCCACCGAATCGCCGGCCAATACGGTTTCGTCAGACGCAAACGTTTGCACATCGCCGTCGCGCCCGATTCTTCATCGCCTGGCGTCACGAGCCGTTCCGGCAAGGCCGCTCTTGCGGTCGAGGGCCCCGCCTAAGCGGGTCGCGCCTCTTCGTGCCGAATCGACACACCGCGTCATTCCCTTGGTTGCGCCGCCTTTTGGCGGCCCCCCTTCATCGCTCTTGCGATGCGGGATGCCTGCGCTCGTCACTTTTTACGGCGCGGCTTTTTTCATACCTTACGAATGAAGACGAAAACAACTGCGCTGTCAAAGCGCGCCCCCCGCCTCCTTCCGTCCCTGCTCACCGAGCGTTCCAGTTTTTCCCCACCCTACGTCGCCTTGCCCGCCGCACTCTCGTGCGCGGTTCTCGCGCTCGCCGCGTGCGGCGGAGGGGGTGGCGGCGGCGCCGGCTCGGGCTCCGCGGGAGCCAATCAAGCGAACACAGCCGCACCCATCGTCGCGGCCGGCGCTCAGGCGCTGACGTGCGGATCGGTGTCGAGTCCGACCAGCGCCGCATCCTCGAGCGGCGACGCAATTGAAGCCGACACGCCCGGCAGCGACGGCTCGCGCATGTTCGCAACGGGCAGCCACTTCAAGCTCGCCTTCACCACACGCGCGGCGCAAGCCGATACGCTGAGCTGGCAGATCCGCGACGACTGGAACGTCGTACGCGCGAGCGGCAGCTTTCCCGTGCAAAGCGGCGCGAATACCGTGAACCTCGATTGCTCCTCGACGCTCGCCGGCTATTTCGCCGTCACGGCATCGCTGACGTCGAACGGGGCGCAGTTGCAATCGCGCGGCACACGTCCGGCCGGTATCGCGACGTTCGGTGTGCTGCCCGACTTGTCGGCCACGCTACCCGCCCCCGTCTACGCGCGCGAAGACCAGCACCGGTTCGGAGGCCAGGGCGCGAACTACCTGGTGGCCGGCACCACCTGCTGCAGCGGCGATGGCTATCGGCCGCTCTACACCGACCTCGGTCTCGCGTGGGTCAACGACAATCGCAACTGGTACATGGAAGAACCGAACGGTCCCAACACATTCGCGCCGGGTACGGGAACACTCGCACCGTACTTCCGCGGGGGCGACATCATGCGGCTGATCCAGCTCGACGGCATTCCCGCGTGGGCGAGTCCGACAGGTGGGCAGACCGAAGGTTATGCGCCGTCCTCGGAGGCAGCGTTTCAGGATTACGCCAGCCGGGTCGGCACCGATTCCGCGATGATCCACGCGGCCTACTTCCCGAAGGCGGCAAACAACTACTACCAGATCACGTGGGAGCCCGACGGCGGCGGACCGACGCACTGGTCCGACACTGATGCCAACATGATCTCGATGTACCGTGCCGCTTACACGGGCCTGCATTCGACCGATCCGAACGCGATGGTCATGGGCGTCACGGCCGCGCTCGTGCGCACGAACTCGGAATGGCTCGCACGTCTCGCGCCGCTGGGCCTCGCCCAGTATCTCGACGGATTGACGATTCACGGCTACTACGACGTGGGAAATTCGCCGTCGCATCCGCCCGAGCGGCATGCAACCGATCCGAATCCGGCGGATGCGGCCAACGCGCTGCCCGCTTCGATGCGTGAGTTGCGCCACGCGATGGCCCAGTATCTGAAGCCCGGCGCCAAACTGTTTTCGACGGAAGCCGGCATCAGCTACGACATGGGGACGTCGTACGGCGCCAACTACCCCACGCAGAATGTGCTCTTCGCTCACGGTGCCGTCGTCGCGCGCACGCACTTGATTCTGCTAGGCGAGGGTGCGGACATGACCTATGTCTTCTATTCGTCCGATACGCCCGATGGGCCCGGCTACGGACTCTTCTTCGACTTGTCCAATGCCAACGGCAGCTACGGCTCGCACGACATCAGCCCCAAGCCCGCCGCGATGGCTGTCGCCGCCATGACGCGCATCGTCGATGGCACCACGACGCTCGGCTATCTCAACGATGTGCCCACCGGCGTCTACGGCTATGCGTTCCAACGTTTGAACGGCGGCAAGATCGTCACCGCCTTGTGGACGCACAACAATGACGTGTGGAGCGCAACGGCGGGCTTCAGTGCCACCTACACCGTGCCCTTCTCGCTGAAGGTCGACGACGACGGCACGTCGGGCAATGTCACCGTGCTCGACGTCATGGGCAACGCCACGTCCATGGCCTACAGCAACGGCCGCATAACGCTGCCGCTCGGCGAGTCGCCCATCTACGTCGTCTCGTCGAACCGCAACGCCATGATGTCCCACGTCACGGTTCCCGCCGGCTACGTGGCGCAGTGATGCGGCGGGCCGCTCCGACGGTAGCGCGGATCGTTCACACGAAATGTTCGCCAGGGCACGGTCCCTGCGCGAACACTGTGCTGAACTCGAGAATCCGTCTTCCAGGAGCGCCTTCGTTTCATGCCCGCAGCCCTCCTCGACCGCGAGGCGCATCGGCGCCCGCGCCTGAGCCGGCTCGCATCGTTCGCGACGCCGGTCCTGCTCTCGCTGGCATGCGCGCTCGCGGCCTGCGAACGCGGCCGCACCGACGCTGAGCAAGTGCAGCCGACGCGCGCCGCGGCCGCCACGGCCGCTGCGGCGGCCACAGCCAAGGCGATGCCGTTCAGCGTGAGCGGATCGATCGCCTGCGAGCCCGGCGCGAGCACGCACGCGGCGCGCGAAAAAGGCGAAGCACTCGAAGCCGATACGCCGGGCAGCAACGGCACGCGCACGTTCACCGTGGAGCGGGACTTTACGATTGCGTTCACGACGCACATCGAACACGACGACACCGTCGTCTGGCAAATACACGACGCGCGCGATGTTGTGCGCGCGAGCGGCCGTCTACACGTAAGCGCCGGTGCGCGCACGACCACACTGCGCTGCCGTTCCCCGCTGGCCGGCTATTTCGCGGTCTCGGCGCGGCTCGCGGACGCAGGTGCTGCATTGCCGGCCCGTGGCACCCGCCCCGCGGGGATCGCCACATTCGGCGTGCTGCCCGATGTGGCCCGCGTGCTGCCGGCCCCAACCTACTCGCACGAAGATCAGCATCGTTTCGGCGGACAGGGGACCAACTACCTCGAGCCCGGCGAAACCTGCTGCGATGGAGACGGCTATCGGCCGCTCTACCCGACGCTCGGCTTCTCGTGGGCCAACGACAATCGCAACTGGTACATGAAAGAGGAGGAAAAGGCCGATACGTTCAAGCCCGGTACCGAAACGCTCGCGCGCTACTTCAGACAGGGCGACATCATGCGGCTCATCCAGCTCGACGGCATTCCGGGCTGGGCGAGTCCCACCGGCCAGCGCACGCACAGCTATGCGCCGTCGTCCGAGGCCGCCTATCGCAGCTACATGCGCCGGGTCGGCGAGGACTCCGCGGCCATTCGAGCGCGCTACTTTCCGAATCAATCGAATAATTACTATCAAACGACCTGGGAGCCCGACTACGACGGCGGACTGCCCTGGCGCGATACCGACGCCCACTTCGTCGCGCTTTATCGCGCGACCTACGAGTCGATTCATGCGACCGATCCGCACGCCGTCGTCATGGGCACCGCCAACGCATCGGTACGCGAAAACACGCGCTGGCTCAAGCGCCTCGCGCCGCTGGGCCTCGCGCACTACCTCGACGGCCTTGCAATTCACGGTTATTACGATGTCGGCTGCTCGCCGTCGCACCCGCCCGAACGGCTCGCAACCAGTGGGCAGGCCGCCAGCGCGGCGAATGCGCTGCCCGCTTCGATGCGCGAGCTGCGTCGCGCGATGGTTCAGTATCTGAAACCCGGGGCCAAACTTTTCGCGACCGAAACCGGTATCAGTTATGACATCGGTACCGCCTACGGCGCCAACTACCCCACGCAGAACGTGCTCTTCGCCCAGGGCGCCGTCGTCGCGCGCACGCACTTGATTCTGCTCGGCGAGGGTGCGGATATGACCTACGTGTTCTATTCGTCGGACACGCCCGACTCGCCGCCCGGCTATGGGCTGTTCTTCGATTTGTCCAACCCGAAAGGCAGCTACGGCTCCAACGACATCAGCCCGAAACCCGCCGCCATGGCCGTCGCGGCCATGACGCGCATCATCGACGGCACCACTACGCTCGGCTATCTGAAGGACGTCCCCTCGGGCGTCTACGGCTATGCGTTCCAACGCTTGAACGGCGGCAAGATCGTCACCGCCTTGTGGACGCACAACAATGCCGTGTGGAGCGCCGCGACCGGCTTCAGTGCCACCTACACCGTGCCGTACTCGCTGAAGGTCGATGCTGACGGCACGTCGGGCAATGTCACCGTGCTCGATGTCATGGGCAACGCCGCATCCATGCCCTACAGCAACGGACGCATTACGCTGCCGCTCAGCGAATCGCCGATCTACGTCGTCTCGTCGAACCGCAACGCCATGATGTCCCACGTTACCGTTCCCGCGGGCTACACCGGGCAGTGACTTGGCGCGGCGCGCACCGACATGCGAAGGCGCGCCGGCTCGCATATCGCGGCCGGAGCTTCGCCGTGCAGCGCGAAAGTATCGAGACCATCTGACAACATCTCGCGCTTTTCCGACGCTGCGCGAGGCGCGTCGCGCCGCGCCGCATATGATGCGACGCAGCCAGTCCATTAGCTTTCACCCCGTGCACGATTCTTTTTCGGCGTCGAACCAGGGCGCCGGGAATCCGGGCTGGCTGCCACGAACGCTGCAAGGCGAATGTCCGCGAGCGGCGCCGATGTCGTCGCGACGATATTGCTCTCATGACCAAACGCATCGCTATTCTGATCTTCGACGCGTTTTCACTCGTCGAAGTGAGTTCGGTCGCCGAGGTGTTCCGGCTCGCCGACGAGATCGAACTCGAACGCGAAGTCGCAGCGCAGGAGCACTCAGGCGCGCCGACGGGCCCCGGCACAGGCTCGGCCCCCGGTGCGGGCGCGACGCATGCAGGGCAGCCCCCGCCGCCATCGTCACGCACAAGTCCGACACCGCGCGCCGAGCCGCGGGTACAGGCTCACGTCGAGCCGCAAGGCATGCCCGAAGCACATGAGGCGCCCGAACCCTACGAACTCGTCGTCGTGTCGGACGTCGGCGGCAGTATTGCGAGCAGCGGCGCCATGCGCGTCTGGTCGGAGCGGCTCGAAGACGACGGCGCGCGCGGTTTCGATGTGCTCTTCATCGCCGGCGGCCCGGGCGCCGCTCTCGCGAAAACCGACGAAACCTTTCTGCGCCATCTGCGTGCGGTGCTCGAGAAGACCCGCATCGTGAAGGCGATCGGCGAAGGATTCGCCATCCTGGCCGCCGCCCATGCCGTGAACGAACATCCGGAAGCGGGATCGCCCGTGCCCAGCGTGCCGCTCGCGATCGGCGCCGCTGCGGGAAGTCCACCGTTGATCGAGCAGCCGGTCGCGCTCGACGACCCCCTCGGCCCGATCGCTGCCGCGCTGTCGATCGTCAAACGCGATCGCGGCGCCGATGCCGCGCGCGAGATCTCCGAACGCTCGGTGCCGGGCGCGTGGCGGCGTCTCGGCGCCGTGCTCGGCGAGCTCGATGAAGGCGGCGCGCGCGAGAAGATCAACGCCGCGGCACGATGGATGCGCGAAAACTACGGCCGCCCGATTTCGGTCGCCAAGGCCGCGCAGGTCGCCGCGATGAGCGAGCGCAGCTTCTTGCGCCGCTTCAAATCGCAAATGGGTCTCACACCGTCGGAATATCTGCTGCGTGCCCGGCTCGACGCCAGTTGTCTGCTGCTGGTTGCAACCGATCTGCCGGTGGACAAGATCGCCCGCCGTTGCGGGGTGAGCAGCGGCGACGGGCTCGCGAAGATTTTCCGCAAGCGGCTCGCGATCTCGCCGACCGAATACCGGATCGCCGAGCGCCGGCGCACGAGTCAGCGCAGCTAGGGCGCGGCCTATCGGCTATCGGCTATCGGCTATCGGCTATCGGCTATCGGCCCTACGAGGCGATCCCGTTCGGCAGTTCGCCGAGGCGCCGCACTTCGGGCGACTCGAGCCAGCCTGGCGAGCGCGCGCAATACAGCAACATCGGCAACGCATCTTCGCCCCAAAAGAGCTGGCGATTAAGCCGGAACGTCGGCACGCCGAATACGTCGAGCGCGATCGCATCGTCGAGATTGCGCTGCAGCCGCGACTTCGTCTCCTCGTGTTCGACGAGCCGCTCGCCATGCGGCATGCCGACCGCGCTGCAAAGATCCGCGAAACCGTCGGGCGTCGACGGATCGCGGCCATCGCGCCAAATAAAACGAAACATCGTGCACACGGTGGGGAGATCGGCACCGATGGCGGCCGCGAGCAGCAGTGCCTTCGTCGAATCGAACGGATGCACCGGCGGCATCTTGAACGGAATGCCGAGCTGTTCGGCACGAAACAGAGCGTGCCGATAGGTGAACGCCCGTTTGGGCGGCACTTCGCTCGCCGGTCGCTGCCCCCAGTGGCGATAGAGCGCATGGACCGAAACGGGCACGAGGGCGAACGGCAGGCTGGGCCATTTGTCGTGCTGCTCGAGCAGGAGATACGAGAACGGCGACACGAAGTCGTAGAACCACAGCGGCATGGCCGCATCGATACCGTGCTTCATTGTTGTCTCCCGTTGCACCCTGGACCGCCTCGAGCCGTGCGACGCCGCCGGACTACCCGGCCACGCTGCGCGTATCTGAATCTTACGCGCGCTGCCTTGCGGCGTGCGCGCCCCCTCAGCTCTTTTTCGCGAGCCGCTCCCGGACAAACCCGATGTGCTCTCGCAGCACGTAAAACTGGTCCGCGTAGGCAAGCGGCATCTTGAGCCGGTTGACCGATGCCTCGATTTCGTCGAGGCGGTCGACGAGCGCCGAACGCTCGCTTTCGGACGTGTCGCTGAGCGAAGCGCGCTCGAGCGCGATCAGCGAACCATACCAGCGATAAATTCGCGACTTCACACGCCACGCATAAAGCGACGGTACGAGACGCAGCCCCGGAATCAGCACGACGACGATCGGCACGATCAACACGATGAGCCGGTCGGCGAGGCTCGCCAACCAGAACGGCATCAGCCGATAGAGAAAACTCTTGCCGGACTTGTAGTAGCGCGCGGCGTCATCGCTGATGGGAAAATCGTGCGCGATCGGCGCCGGGAACTCGCCCGCGCGCTGCAGCAGGTTCGGCCGGCCGTTGACCGCACGCGCAGCCTCGATCAGGAGATCCGATAGCGCGGGGTGCAGCGAATCGCGGGCGATCAGCTCGACCGTCGGCGCGAGCGTGTGGACCGTGCGCGGAGGCTCGTTCTTGCCGAGATCGAACGCGCCCATCGGCAAGACGACATCGGTCAGATAGGGAAAGCGCCGCGTGTACGCATCCGCCTGGGAAAACGAGAAGAGCCGCACGCCTCGCGTGCGCGTGAGCCGGGCCATCACAGGGACTTGCGCCGAGTCGCCGGAAAAGAACGCGGCATCGATGCTTCCCTGCGTCAACGCATCGGCCGCTTGTTCGCCGGTAAATGGCAGCAACGTGGTACTGCCGCCCGGCTCGATCCCGTTGGCCTTCAACAGCGTGAGCGCCAAGGCGCGTGCGCCGCTGCCTTCGGGCCCGATCGCCAGGCGCTTGCCGGCGAACGCGGACAGCCTCGTGTACCGGGCGTGTCCGTTGTAGAACACGGCGAGCGGCACGTAGGCGACGCTGCCGAGCGACACGAGCCCTTTCGGCACGGGCCGCGGTACCGCGCCGCCGTCGGGCGCCGAGGCGGCGTCCGATGCAGCCGACGGCGGCGTACCATCCGATGCAGCCAGCGCCAGCGCCAACGTGGAGGCGGATGGCGACACCCCGGGCGCCGGCGCGGCGGACGCAGAGGCCGCGACCGGCTGGGAGGCCGATGAACCCGACGAAGCCGACGAAGGCGCCGACGCGCTCGCCGCCGACAGCTCAGGCGGCGGCGCCACGAGTCCGCTTTGCACGAAACCGACATCGACACCGGAGTGCGCGTTGGAAAGCCGCTCCAGGTTCTCCTGCGACCCTTCCGAACTCAGCACGATCAGCTTGATGCCGTTGCGCGCCAGGATGCGCCGATAGCCGATGGCGGCGTTCCAGAACGAGCTGCCCGGCGGACCCGCGGTGATGGTGAGCGTGGTCGGCGGCGCAGGCTGAATGAGGCGGATGGCACCCCAGATTGCGGCCGCCGACACGAGCAGGATCGGGCCGAACGAGACCGCGAGATCGCGCCAGGAAATGGCTACGAAACGCGCGACGAGGCGCGGCGCGCGGCGTGGGCGCTCGGAAGTCGGTTTCATCGATAGTGGGATCGGACACGTCGGAACAGTGAATATCGCGCCGCCGTGTCTTGGACCGCGGCGCCCGCCGATGGTACAGGAATCGCGCCGTCGCGCATGCCGTTCGCCGCCAGGCCCCGTCTTTTGCTGCAACGCAAAGAAACCGGTTCCATGAGACAATCCCGCCTTTGCGGCGAGCCGCATGGGAAGGCCGCCCGGTTCACGGGCGCGCCCCCAGCGGATGTGCCGCGTATCCTTGGTTTCCGGTTTTACGTCTTGCCCAGTCCCGTCGCCGAGCCCATGTCCGCCGAGTCCGCCTCCGCACCTCAACCCGCGTTGTCCGATCGCACGGCGACCGCGCGCATCGTCAGCGTCGTTTGTTTCACGTTCATCTGCTATTTGACGATCGGGATCCCGCTGCCCGTCTTGCCGGGCTTCGTCAACGGCGACCTCGGCTTCGGCTCGGTCCTGGCCGGCGCGGCCGTCAGCGTCCAATACGCGGCGACACTCGCTTCGCGTCCGCACGCAGGCCGCAGCGCGGATGCGCGGGGCGCCCGGCGCACCGTGCTCACCGGCCTTGCCGCGTGCGGTGCGAGCGGCGCGCTGCTGCTCATCGCCAGCATGTTGACCGAGTGGCGTATCGCAAGCCTTGCCGTCCTCTTGCTCTCGCGGCTCGTTCTCGGCTTCGGCGAGAGCTTCGTCGGCACGGGCGCGATTCTCTGGGGCATCGGACGCGTCGGCGCGCATCACAGCGCGCGGGTGATCTCGTGGAACGGCGTCGCCACCTACGGCGCCATTGCCGTCGGCGCGCCGGCCGGTGCCGCGCTTGCCCATGCGCTCGGCGGTCCGTGGGCGCTCGGCGCCGTCACCGTGGTCCTCGCGGCGCTGGGCTACGCGTTCGCGCGCCGGGTCGCGCCGGTCCCGCCTGTCCATGGCGAACGGATGTCGTATGCGAGCGTCTTCATGCGCGTCCTGCCCCACGGCCTTGGCCTTGCGCTCGGCACCGCGGGCTTCGGCGCCATCGCGACATTCATCGCGCTCTACTACGCCGCGCGCGGCTGGCAACACCCGGCTCTCGCGCTCAGCGTATTCGGCATGCTGTTCGTCGGCGCCCGCCTCGCATTCGCCAATGCCATCAAAACATATGGCGGGTTGCGCATTGCCATCGCGTCGTTCTCGTTGGAATGCGCGGGCCTGATTCTGCTGTGGCTGGCCGGCACCCCGCATGCCGCGCTGGCCGGCGCGGCGCTGACCGGCTTCGGCTTCGCGCTCGTCTTCCCCGCGCTCGGCGTCGAGGCCGTGGGACTCGTGCCCCCCGCGAGCCGCGGTGCGGCGCTGTCGGCGTACTCGGTGTTCTTCGACCTCTCGCTCGGCATCATGGGTCCCCTGGCGGGCTATGTCGCAGGCGCTTTCGGGTATGGCTCGGTGTTCCTCATGGCTGCGCTGGCCGCCGCAGCAGCGGCAGTGCTGAGCGCGAGCCTCTACGTACGTTACGTGCGCAACGGCGCCGCCCCGGCGTTTTAGGCCGCATCCTCCGAATCCGGCGGTTAGCCGCCCGACATCCGCTTATTGCGCGCGCCAGTCATACGATGACCGATGAGTCGCACTGCGCTCCACTCACCATCAAGCGCACTAGCTCCGCGGGTTACGAGATTTCTCAGCCGGAACGGTTCGGAACTACACTCCTCAACGTAGTACGACAACATAAGACTCAGCGCGGGCCGCGCGTCCCTTGCCGCTCGTCGATCCTATCCAGGAGGCGTTCCAAATGACAGCAAAAAGCCGTCGTCGTGCATCATCGATTTCCGCCTTATCGAACGTCCGCCTCACGCGCCGCGCATTCGTCGGCCTCGGCGGTGCGGCACTTGCCGGCACGCTGGGACCACTGAGCGCCGTGCGCGCGTTCGCCGCGGCGCCCGGCATTCCCCAGGTCGATCTCATTTGGGGCGAACACGGCGCGGCCGCGAGGATCGCGGCGATGGTGGCGCATGTTTCGAAGACGCTCTTTCGTCCGCGCGATTACGACGTGACGGCTTACGGCGCACAGTCCGTGAGCGTCGTGGCGGCCGCCTCGCCCTACACGAACGTGGTCAAGTCGCCTGTCAGCCCGGGCTCCGAGAAGACGCCCGCCCCCAATGCGTTCGACTCGCGCCCGGCATTCCTGGCCGCGATCGACGCCTGCCACCGCGAAGGCGGCGGTCGTGTCGTCGTTCCGGCCGGCAATTGGTACTGCGCTGGGCCGATCGTCCTGCAAAGCAACGTCCGCTTTCACCTGAGCGCGAACTGCACGATCTATTTCACCCCGAACCCTGCCGACTATGCGAAGGACGGCCCCGTGGATTGCGGCGCCAACGGCCGGCTCTACTACAGCCGCTGGCAGGCCGACGACTGCCTGAACTTCGGCGCTCCGGTCTATGCGCGCAACGCGATCAACATCGCGCTGACGGGCGAAGGTCCGAGTTCGGTGCTCAATGGGCAAGCCATGACGCCGTTCTCCGGCAGCGGCAACAACAGCGTCTGCTGGTGGACGTACAAGGGCTCGTCCGGCGCCTACGGAGCAGGCGCATCGGTGCCGAGCCAAGCGTATGCCAACCCGAACAACGCCGATTTGCGCCTCGTGGCGCCCGGCATCTCCGACGCGCTCTATGCGCTGCTGACCTCGCCCAGCACCCCGTGGCAGCAGGACCAGAACTACTTGCCGGCGCTTTCCGAAGCCGGCGTGCCCGTCGAAAAACGCATCTTCGGGCTCGGCCATTATCTGCGTCCGTGCCTTGTGGAATTCATCGACTGCAAGAACGTGCTGATGGAAAACTACCAGACGCAAAACACGCCGTTCTGGCAGCACCATCCCACGGCCTGCATGAACGTCGTGTTTCGCGGCGTGACGACCGACAGCATCGGTCCCAACAACGATGGGTTCGATCCCGAGGCCTGCACCAACGTCCTCGTGGAAAACTGTACGTTCAATACGGGCGACGATTGCATCGCCATCAAATCGGGCAAGAATCTCGACACCGGATACGGTCCGGCCAAACGCCATTTGATTCGCGATTGCACGATGAACAGCGGCCATGGCGGCATTACGCTCGGCAGCGAGATGGGCGGCGGCGTCGAGCAGATCTTCGCGACGAACCTGTCGATGCTCAACGCAAACTGGCAAACCAATCCGCTCAATATCGCCATTCGCGTGAAAACGAACATGAATCGCGGCGGCTACGTGAAGGACTTCCACGTCAAAGGCGTGACGCTGCCGAACGGCGTCAGTCTCAAAGGCGGTGGCTACGGCAGCGCGTTTCTCGCCGGCAGTCCGATCAATGCGAGCGTGCCGCTGGGCGTCGTCACGCCGGCGGCCGGGAATCCGGCAGCGGCTCAAGGCGGAATCGTCACGTTCGACTGCGACTATCAGCCCGCTAACGATGCCGTCAGAACGCGGCCGCCCGTCGTGCAAAACATCACGATATCGGACGTCAAGGCGAGCAACGTGACGTTGAACGGCGTAACCGGCTCCTGTTTTCAGGCGATCGTCGCGCAAGGTCCCGTCGCATCCGACTACAACGGACCCACACCCGCGCCGACCGTCGTGCCGATCTCGGGCGTCTCGATCAGCAACTGCGACTTCGGCACCCCGGTCGCGGCGGGTCCTGCCACGGTCACCTCGCCCGGGCCGATTTATGCCTACAACGTGAACGCGATCACGCTCTCGAATACGGTCATCGCGGGCCAGATCGTCAACACGACGATCGTCGACAAGCGCTAAGCCCTCGGGGCGGGATGGAATGGAGATTGCTCGCTACGGACCTGCGTAGCGCTGTTTCTCCGGAGCATCCCGCCATGAGCAAGGCAAACAAGAGTCCGTCATATCCATTCGCGTCCGGCGGTTGGGGATCGCTGAAAGCGGTAACGAACATCCTCGCGCAGGAAAAGGTCACACTGAAAGACAGTGCGGTTCTGCTCAAGCAGAACAAGCCCGACGGATTCATGTGCGTCAGTTGTTCGTGGGCAAAGCCGGCCGATCCTCACACGTTCGAATTCTGCGAAAGCGGAGCAAAAGCGACCGCGTGGGACCTCACTGCGAAGCGCATGACGCCCGAGTTCTTCGAACTCAATACGGTGAGCTCGCTGCTGAACTGGCCCGACCATGACCTCGAGGAGGCCGGAAGACTCACCGCACCGATGAAGTACGACGCTGCTACCGATCGATACGTCGAAGTCAGCTGGGAGGACGCCTTTCGCGAGATCGGCCGGGAACTGGCCGCGCTCGATCCCAAGAGCGTCGTTTTCTACACGTCGGGGCGGGCATCCCTCGAAACGTCATACATGTATCAGCTTTTCGTGCGGATGTATGGCTGCAACAATCTTCCCGACAGCTCGAACATGTGCCACGAGAGCACCAGCGTCGGACTGAAGGAAGCCATTGGAGTCGGGGTCGGCACGATCACGCTCGAAGACTTCGAAAAGACCGACCTGATGTTTTTCTTCGGACAGAACGTCGGCACCAACAGTCCTCGAATGCTCCACCAGTTGCAGGAAGCACGCAATCGCGGCGTTCCCATCATCACGTTCAATCCGCTGGTCGAGCCCGGCCTCGTTTCGTTCGCGAACCCGCAGTCGCCCGTGCAGATGCTGACACCCGCGCAGACACAGATCAGCACGCAGTACCACCAGGTGAAGACGGGCGGCGATACGGCGGCCATCCTCGGCATCTGCAAGGCGGTCATCGAAGCGGACGATCGAGCCAAAACGCAGGGCTTGCCTCGCGTCCTCGATGTCGCCTTTATCGATGAACACACGATCGGCTTCGAGGAGTTCGCTGCCTATGCCCGGGCAACCGACTGGAGCGAGATCGAACGTGTGAGCGGCCTCACGCGCGCGGCGCTGCTCGATGCGGCCGACGAATACATGCGGGCCAACGCGGTAATGGCGCACTTTGGGATGGGTTTGACGCAGCATCGGCTCGGCGTGCAGAACGTGCGCATGCTCACCAACCTTTTGCTGTTGCGCGGGAACATCGGCAAGCCGGGCGCCGGCCCCTCGCCGGTGCGCGGACACTCCAACGTGCAGGGCCAGCGCACGGTGGGCATCACCGAGAAGCCGGAACTGGCGCCGCTCGATCAGCTCGCGACGCAGTTCTCGTTCGAGCCCCCGAGGAGCAAAGGGCTGAACACCGTTGAAGCGTTCGAAGCGATGCTGAATGGCGAGGTGAAAGCCGTCGTCAATCTGGGCGGCAATCTCGTACGCTCGGTCCCGGATCGGCTGCGCACGGAGCCGGCATGGGCAGGTCTGCGCTTGACCGTCAATGTGGCGACGAAGCTCAACCGCAGCCACCTCGTTCACGGCGAAGTCTCGTACATCCTCCCGTGCCTGAGCCGAATCGAAATTCACCGTACGCCACTAGGCGAACAAGCCGTGTCGATGGAAGACAGCACGGGCTGCATGCATGGCTCGAAAGGCGTCACGGAACCCGCCAGCGAAAAAGCCCGCCCGGAACAATACATCGTGGCGGGCATCGCCAAAGCAACGCTGGGGGAGCGTTCCACCGTCGACTGGGACGCCTGGCGCGACGACTATTCGCTCGTGCGCGAGGAAATCGCCAAGACCTACCCCGACATCTTCCACGACTTCAACGCGCGCATGTGGCAGCCGGGCGGCTTCCACCGGCCGCTTGCCGCACGTCATCGCCAGTGGAAAACCCCATCGGGCAAGGCCGAGTTCCTCACGCCCCACTCGCTGGGCGAAGACCCCGACATGCCGGAGAAGGTGCCTGAAGCGCTGCGTCTGATGACATTGCGCAGCGACAGCCAGTTCAATACGACGATCTACAACACCGGAGACCGTTTTCGCGGCGTGAAGAATACGCGCATGGTCATTCTGATGAATAAAGCGGATATCGAAAAACGTCACTTGCATGAAGGGCAGAAAGTGACGCTGCAGACGATCGCCGACGACGGCATCGATCGGCGCCTCGAAGGGCTCGAAATCAAGGCGTATGCGATACCCGAGGGTTGTATCGGCGGCTACTACCCGGAATGCAACGTATTGCTGCCGCTTTGGCACTACGCGAAGGAAAGCAAGGTCCCGGGGGCGAAATCGATTCCGGTGCGCATCGTCTAGGGCGTGTTCACGCCCGACTGCTTTTGCGGTGAGGGTGCCGCGCGGGAACGCAGCATGCTCAGCGGAACGCGCACGGTCCCTTACCGTGTCCCACCATCAGAGGTCGATACCATGCCCTACGTGCCCACCATCACGACGATGATTCGTCTCGATCACTCCCACGCCGTATCTGCATTTCATCGCTACGGTAGCGAAACCGCATGGTGGCGCAAACGTGCGATCGTCACCTCCGTCTGCAGAGCGCTTGAAATACATGCACAGCTCGAAGAAGAATTCTTCTACCCTGCCCTTGCGCGCATCGCACCGACTGACGAAATTCTGAAGAAGAGCCAGCCGGAGCATGACCAACTGCGCGAAATCATCGCGAAGCTGCGTGGCATGGGCCCGGAGAACGCCGCATACGATTCGCTGTTCATGGAGTTGATGCGCGATACCCTGCACCATGTCGCCGATGAGGAAACGAAGCTGCTACCTCTCGCGGAGCGCGCGCTCGGTCCCGAATTGCGCACGCTGGGTGCACAAATGATGCGCCGGCGAATGCAGTTGCTGGGAGAACATCCCGTCGAGATGGCAGTCAATACGGCCGGTACATTCCCTGTTGCCACAGCCGTCGTGGCGACCGTGCTCGCCTGCGGCGTGGCGCGGCTCGTCAGGGGCAATCGACACGCGCGCGCGGCATGAACCGCCGCGCCGCCGCGCATTGTCCGACACGGGCACCCGCTCATGCCCTTCCCATCTGATCGCGACGAGTTTCCGCCCGAGCGCTTCGTGTATCGCGGCTACAGCGTGACCGTGCACACGCAGCGCAACGAGCGCAACAGCTGGCTCGCCGTCATCGATGTCGAACGCGACGGACAACCCGTGCAACTGGAGGGACCCGAGACCGTCGTACCGTTTTGGAGCACGCGGGAGGAAGCGCAACGGGCGGGCATCGAACGCGTGCGCTACCTATTGGATCAGCGCGACGGAGTGCTTGCCCTTCGCAACCCGGCGCGGCCGAGATGAGGGCCCCGCCTGAACGGGCCTTAGCTTATTCCAAACGGTTCCTTGATTTTCCATACGACGGCCACCTACGATAGTGAGCCTCCCCCTCTCTTGGAGAGGCTCATGCCGTCCTGGAAACCCGATCCGACGTTCTACCCGTCTGCGCGGCTCGCCGCAGACGCTCCCCCGGAAACGCTGGCCTACGTGGCGAGCTTCGATCCGAAGCGCGCCACGCCCGACGAAATCGCCGTCGTCGATCTCGATGCGGATTCGCCGAGCTACGGCACCATCGTTCACCGCGTCGCCATGCCCAATACCGGTGACGAGCTGCATCACTTCGGCTGGAACGCCTGCAGCTCGTGCCTGTGTCCGAATGCGCCCCACCCGCACTCCGAGCGCCGCTATCTCGTCGTGCCGGGGCTGCGCTCGTCGCGCATCCACATCCTCGATACGAAGCCCGACCCACGCCGCCCGGCCATCGTACGCGTGATCGAGCCCGAGGAGCTCAAACGCAAAGCGGGCTATACGCGCCCGCATACCGTCCATTGCGGCCCGCAGGGAATCTACGTGACCGCACTCGCGAACGCCGAGGGCGAAGCGCCGGGCGGTGTCATGCTCATCGATCACGAGACGTTCGATGTCCGCGGCCGCTGGGAAATCGAGCGCGGACCGCAAGAGCTCGCCTACGATGCCTGGTGGCATCTCGGCTTCGACACGCTCGTATCCAGCGAATGGGGGCTGCCGGCCACGTTCGAAAACGGCCTCGTGCCCGAGGTACTGCTCGGCGGGCAGTATGGCCATCGGCTGCACTTCTGGGATCTCAACACGCGCAAACACCAGCAAACCCTCGATTTTGGCGCCGAACATCAACTCGTCTTCGAGCTGCGGCCGGCGCACGATCCGACCAAGGCCTACGGCTTCGTCAATTCGGTCATCAGTTTGAAGGACCTCTCGGCATCGATCTGGACCTGGTATCGAGACGGCAACCGCTGGGCCGCGCGCAAAATCATCGAAATTCCGGCCGAACCGGCGGACCCGGCGATCCTGCCGCCGATGCTCAAGGGGTTTTCCGCGGTCCCGCCGCTCGTTACCGATATCGCGCTCTCGCTCGACGACAAGTCGCTGTTCGTCGCCTGCTGGGGCACCGGCGACATGCGCCGCTACGACGTTTCCGATCCGTTTCACCCGGAGTTGACGGGCACGGTGCGCGTGGGCGGCATCGCCTCGCGCGCCACGCATCCGTGCGCCGACGGCCGTCCGCTCAACGGCGGACCGCAAATGGTCGAAGTCAGCCGGGACGGCGAACGCGTCTACTTCACGAACTCGCTTTACGGTGCGATCGACGAACAGTTCTATCCCGACGGCATCGCCGGCTGGATGGTCAAGCTCGATGCGCCAGCCGGCAGCGGGCTCGAGTTCGACCGGGAGTTCTATCTGCCGTGGCATGACACCCATCGGCCACATCAGATCCGGCTCGAAGGCGGCGACGCCTCGTCGGATTCCTACTGCTACCCGTGAGACGCCGCGGGAGGCGTGGGGTCCGTATGAGTGCGACACTGAGCGCGGCAAGCGCCGCCACCGCCGCGACGAGTTGGGTGGCCATCGTCGGCAGCGGCGTCTTTCACGGCGTCAATCCGGCCATGGGATGGCTGTTCGCGACTGCGCTCGGGCTGCAGCGCGGCAGCCGCCAGGCGCTTTGGGCCGCGCTGCCGCCGCTTGCGCTCGGACACGCCGTGTCGGTATTCGCCGTGACGAGCTCGGCGCTCGCGTTCGGCGTGCTCGCCCGTACGCTGCATATGCAGCTCGCGCTCGGGGCGATGCTGGTCGCATGGGGCATCTATCACCATTTCTACGGGCATCGGCACCGCATCGCAGTGGGCATGACGGCTGGATTCGCGGGGCTGGCCTTGTGGTCCGCCGCGACGGCGACGCTGCATGGCGCCGGGCTCATGCTGGTTCCCGCGCTGATGCCGCTTTGCACGAGCGGGGCGTTCGGACCGCCGGGCGGGCCGCTCGGTCCCGCCGCTGCGGCCACGCTGCTGCATACGGCCGTTGCAACCGCGACCAGCGCGATCCTCGCGTTCGTTGCCTATCAGTATGTGGGGCTCGGCGTCTTGCGGCGCGGCTGGATCAACTTCGACTGGCTCTGGTCGGCCGCTCTCGTCGCGGCCGGCACGTTCCTGCTGGCGTTCGGCTGAAACCCGGCCCTGCGGCGGCCGCAACCGCCCTGCCCGGGCGTCTGCAAGCCGATCCGATGTCTTCCGCGAACGATCGTCATCGGCGGGCAGCGTCGAAGCGTTTGCGCAGCCCCTGCCAACACTCGAAGTAGCGGGCCTGCAACTGAGCGCTTTCGAGCGCGAAACGCGTGGGCCGCAATAACGTGCGCGTCTCGAACATGAAAGCGAGCGTGTCGGCCACCTTTTGCGGCTTGGTCGTATCCATCGTCGACGCCTTTTCGAACGTGGCCGCATCGGGGCCGTGTCCGGCCATGCAGTTGTGCAGGCTCGCACCGCCCGGCATGAAGCCCTCCTCTTTTGCATCGTAGACGCCGTGGACCAGCCCCATGAACTCGCTCGCGACATTGCGATGAAACCAGGGCGGTCGGAAGGTATCTTCGCCCGCAAGCCAACGCGGCGGGAAAATCACGAAGTCGAGCGAATCGACACCCGGCGTGTCGCTTGGCGATTGCAGCACGAGGAAGATCGACGGATCGGGATGATCGAAGCTGATCGAGCCGATCGCGTTGAAGCGGCGCAAATCGTACTTATAAGGCGCGTAATTGCCGTGCCACGCCACGACGTCGAGCGGCGAGTGTCCGATATCGGCGCGCCAGAGCAAGCCGTCGAGCTTTGCCACCAACTCGAAGGCGCCCTCCCGATCTTCGTATGCGGCCTGCGGCGTCAGGAAGTCGCGCGGATTCGCGAGCCCGTTCGAGCCGATCGGTCCGAGATCGGGCAGGCGCAGCAGTGCACCGAAATTCTCGCAGACGTAACCGCGGGCGCTTGCGTCCGGCAGCGCCACCGAAAATCGCACGCCGCGCGGAATGACGGCGATCTCCGACGGTTCGAGGTCGATCCGTCCCATCTCCGTGGCGATCGCCAGCCGCCCCGCTTGCGGCACGATCAGCAGTTCGCCGTCCGCGCTATAGAAGAAGCGGTCATGCATCGAACGATTGGCCGCATAGAGATGGATCGCGCAACCCGACATCGCCGCGGCACTGCCGTTGCCGGCCATCGTAACGAGCCCGTCGACGAAATCGGTCGGCGTATCGGGCAGCGGCAGCGGGTCCCATCGAAGCTGGTTCGGTGGCGTGGGCGGAACTTGAGCAAAGTTCGCGACGAGTCGCGGCGGTGGCCCGCCAGCGTCATCCGCCGGCATGCGCTCGAACGGCTGATGAACCGCCGCCGGGCGGATTCGGTAAAGCCACGAGCGGCGGTTATGCGCGCGCGGTGCCGTGAACGCGGTCCCCGACAGTTGCTCGGCGTACAGGCCGTACGGTGCGCGCTGCGGGGAATTACGGCCGACGGGCAGCGCGCCAGGTAGCGCTTCGGTGGCGAACTCGTTGGCAAAACCCGACTGATAGCCGTCAGGTCCGCTGTGGCGAGAGGCTGAGTGCATGAATCCTATCTCCGTGGTGCTTCTCGATTTACGCATGGTAAAACCAATTACTCATTGTTGATTCAACGTAAACCCTGATGGAGCACTACCGGACAATATCGATATAAGTAACGACGAAGTAACGATGCTGCCGGCCAGGGTGCTGCTACCATCGACACAGCACCCCTCCCACGCCTGCCCATGATCCCCCCGACCATTCCCGCGCTCCTCGAACACGCCGCCGCTCATCCTTTCTTGCGCGAGCACTTGTCGTCCGGCGGCGACACGCCGCCGGGCTTCGCCTATGCGCACCTGGACGGCTTGCGCCTCGAAAGCGGCTATCAGCCCATCTTCGACGTGAGCATGAACGGCATACAAACGCTCTGGTCCGCGCCCGACAGCGCAGACCGTTTCGGCGACGAGCTGGGCTTTCAGGCACTGACGCTCGCGCCCGGCGGCACGCCGTTCGATCCTTGCGAACGCGTCGAGGACGACCAGGAACTCGTCGCGCGCGATCGCCTCGCGCGCACGCTGCATGCAATCAACTTTTTCGGCTCGCAACAGCACGGACTGCTTTTTCTGCGCGTGCACGAGCGTCTGCTCAAGAGCGTCAAGTACGATCACGGCCAGCACTTTTCCACGGTGCTCGTCTCGCTCGGCCTCAACCCCGCGCGTATCGTGATCGAACTGCCCGGTATCGCGGTCGCCCATCGCACGTTTCTCGGCTATCTCACGAAGAGTTACCAGCGCTTCGGGTTCAAGGTGGCGGGTAATCTGCCGAATGCCGGACACATCATGTCGGTATCGGACATGGCCCGGCTCGACTTTCTGAAAATCGACGGTGCAGCTGTCTTGAGAGATGCCATGACCAAGCCGCTCATTGCGTACGCCAACCGACTGCACATTCCGCTGATTTTCGATCGAGTGGCGACGGAAGCGCAATTCGATGCGCTCCAGCAGTTCGGTGCGCGCTTCGTGCAAGGGCCGCTGTTCGAGCCGCACGCGCGGATCCGCTAACGCGGGGCATCCCGCTCCAGCGCTTCGCGCGGCGGTGCGATGCTTTCGCGACAACAGACCTGAAAGGAGATCACGATGGCCGAGCCTGCCCGGTTTCACTGGGACGATCCGCTCCTGCTCAACGAGCAGTTGACCGAAGAGGAACGCATGGTGCGCGACGCGGCGCACGCTTATGCGCAAGACAAACTGCTGCCGCGCGTCACTGAAGCGTTTCGTCACGAGCGCACCGATATCGAGGTCTTCCGCGAAATGGGCGCCATCGGTCTGCTCGGTCCGACCATTCCGGACGAATACGGCGGGCCGGGTCTCAATTTCGTCAGCTACGGCCTGATCGCACGCGAGGTCGAGCGGGTCGACTCGGGCTACCGCTCGATGATGTCGGTGCAGTCGTCGCTCGTGATGGTGCCGATCTACGAGTTCGGCTCGGATTCGCAGAAGGCCCGCTATCTGCCGAAACTCGCCACCGGCGAATGGATCGGCTGCTTCGGGCTCACGGAACCCGATCACGGCTCCGATCCGGGCAGCATGGTCACGCGCGCACGCAAGGTCGAAGACGGCTATGTGCTGACCGGCGCCAAAATGTGGATCACCAATTCGCCGATCGCCGATGTGTTCGTCGTCTGGGCCAAGCTCGACGAAGACGGCAAGGACACCATCCGCGGCTTCATCCTCGAAAAAGGCATGAAAGGCCTCAGTGCGCCGGCCATCCACGGCAAGGTCGGACTGCGCGCATCGATCACCGGCGAAATCGTACTCGACGATGTCCTGGTGCCGCGCGAGAACATGCTGCCCAATGTAAGCGGCTTGCGCGGACCGTTCACCTGCTTGAATTCGGCGCGCTACGGCATTGCCTGGGGTGCGCTCGGGGCGGCGGAATCATGCTGGCATACGGCGCGTCAGTACGTACTCGAACGCAAGCAGTTCGGCCGCCCGCTCGCGGCCAATCAGCTCGTGCAAAAGAAGCTCGCCGACATACAAACCGAAATCACGCTCGGCTTGCAAGGCGTGCTGCGCCTCGGCCGCATGAAGGATGAAGGCATCGCAGCGTCCGAAATCACGTCGATCATGAAGCGCAACTCCTGCGGCAAGGCATTGGACATTGCCCGACTAGCGCGCGACATGCTCGGCGGCAACGGCATCTCGGACGAATTCGGCGTTGCGCGCCATCTCGTCAATCTCGAAGTCGTCAACACCTACGAAGGCACACACGACATCCACGCCCTCATCCTCGGACGCGCCCAAACAGGCATTCAAGCATTCTTCTGAGCGCGTGGCACCCGGCCGTATATCGGCCGGTGCCTGTGTAAATTCGGCGTCGCGCCGACGAAACTTCTTCAAGCCGCGCGCAGTCTGCGATAAAGCCGTCCGGTGAGGCGCATCGGTTATGCGAATCGGGCCGGGAATGGATTCTGCATGTGCATCGGGTGTGGCATATGCCCGCCGGCTGTCCTATCTTTGGTACGATGCACGCGTGGATGGAAACTAGGGGATTCGAATGGCTGAAGTTAACAAGGAGAGATTGATGTCCGATATCAGAACCGTCCTCGCGGATGCCGAGGACCTCTTGAAGCAAGCCGCGAATGCCACAGGCGAACGCGCCTCGGAATTGCGCGAAACCGCGCTCTCCCGGCTCAAGCAAGCCAAGGAAAAAGCGGCCGACGTCCAGGTCGTCGTCGTGGAAAAAGGCAAAAAGGCTGCGCGCGCAACGGACGACTACGTGCATGAACACCCGTGGACGGCTATTGGCGTTGCAGCGGGGATCGGCATGGTGCTCGGCCTTCTCATCAACCGCAAGTAATCCGGGTGCGCCGGCCGGCGCGCCGGTGCCCGTCAGGCTGCCGCCGAGCTGGCCCGCTCGGCCGTGAGCCTGTACGGCAAATCGCTGGCGCCGTCTGCCCGCGCGGGGTTATGCGCTAATCCGTCCGAACTTCATGCCAAACGACGACAACCCATCGCCGCATTCATCCGCCAACCAGCACGGACCGCTGCGACGGATGCTGAGTTCGCTGTACGCGCTGTTGCAAACGCGGCTCGAGCTCATCGGCATCGAGCTCGCGGAAGAGCGCGAGCGCATTCTGGCCGTAGTGTTTCTCGGCCTCATCGCCGTCATGTTCGCGATGATGGCGCTCATCAGCCTGACAGCCCTGATTGCCGTGGCATTCTGGGACACCTATCGATGGCAGGTTCTTGCGGGCATTACCGGCGTCTATGGAATTGGCGCGCTTTTGTGCGCGCTCAAGGCACGCAGCGGTTTGCATGACGCGCCGATCGTTTTTCAAGCGACGCTCAACGAGTTCGAGAAAGACCGCGAGATGTTCCGTCAGCCTTAGTTGGGTGGTGCTTGCCGTTGATTGCCGTTGATTACCGTTGAGCGCCCCAATCGAACCGAGATTCACTGCCCGCCATGAGCCAGACTACCGAGCATCACGCACGTGCCCGCGCGCACGGTCCCGTCAAGGACCTGAGTTCTCCGCAATTGCGCACGGTCCGCAAGGAGTTGCTGCTGTTGCGCGCCGAGGTCGAGCGTTCCGAGTTCGTGCACGCGCGTATGGAGCTTCATCACAGTCTGTCGAGCTTCGGCTGGCTGAAGCTGTTCGTCCCGGGCTTTTCCAGCCATCGGTCCAGGGCGGGCGGCAAGAGCATCAATGCCTCGCTGACCGATTGGTTCACCGGCCACCCGCTGGTGAGCTCGCTCGCGTCGTTGATACTGGCCAAGCCGCTGCGCGCGACGCTGGCCGCCGGCACCAAGCCGCTCATCAAGTGGGGATCGCTCGGCGCGGCCGCATGGGCGGGGTATCGCTTTCTCGCGCAAGCGATCCACCGCGAGCACGCGCGGTCGGCCACGCAGACCGGCGATGCGCCGTAACGCTTGCAGCGGTGCGCCGCTGAGCATTCTTATCTCCGCGAGCTGAGCCGAGCCGGTTCGATTTCCGCGGTTCATGTCCGCGCTTGCCGCTATCGGCGGCCCAGCCAGCAGCCAGGGTCCATGGTGCCGCGCGAGCCAGCTCGCCGGTTCATACGCGCGCCGAGCACATCCAGAATGAATGTCCCACATGCATCGCCCGCCATCGGGCCGGCATCGACAGGCCGCGCCTCCAGCGCGTAGTATCCGCTCGCGCGGTCGCCATCGACCACATGGAGCCGATAGATTGGCGCGCCGACAGGCGGCGCCTGGTCGAGTCCAGCCGGCAAGACGACCGCCCCGCCTGCATGTGCGTCCGTGCCCGCTTCCAGATACTGCGCCGCGCGGTAGAGCGCCATCGCAGCATCGGCGCGATGGGCGCGCGCCACATGCTCGCGGTAACTCGGCAGCGCGTAAGCGGCCAACGCAGCGACGATCGCCAGCGCAATCACCAACTCCATCAGAGAGAATGCCGCGGCCCAGCGAGCCGGCGTGCGCGTAGCGTCCCTGGCGTTCAATTACCGTCTCCTCGCGATGCGGCGCCAGTGACGCGATTCCTTACCCGCTTCGCGAACCACGAAGACCTGTGCCCACGCTTGCGCATCCACGCTTGCGCCAAAGCCTCTCGCCGTGACCACAAATCCCCGCGCGTGCGGCCGCTCCGCAATGCGCAGCCCTTCGATCAGACACTGAGGCGGCCTGCGACCACCGGGCCAGTTCGGTAGCGGCGCAAATGCAGCGGCATCGGCGAACGGATCGCGCTCTTGCCAACGCATCGCCTCCGCGCGGCTCGGCAGCAGCAGCGGCGCGCGGCCGGCCTCGTGCTCGCGGAGGCAAAGCTCGAGCGCGACATTGGCCGCCTGCATGCTATGCAGCGCATCCTCGAAGTTCGATGCGCGCCGCACACCCATGATGGTCGCGTCGAACGAGGCGATGGCCGCCGCCGATAGCATCGACGTCAGCATGAGCGCAACCGGCAACGCCGCCCCGGATGCCTGCCGGGCAAGACGGCAGGCGCGATGGGTCCGTGGCACCAGACCGTATGCCGACGCATTGCTCATCGGCCCGCCTGCTCGTGATTCCGTACCGCAACGCGGCGCCGGAATACCTGCCGAGCGTGACCGTCGAAATAGCGCGTCGCCACCGGGTCGCAATCGACGTGCTGGCCGCGTGCGTCCGTCCGCCTCCCGCGGACACGCACACAGATATCCACGGCAGTGACGTGCTGCCAATCGTTCGGCGCGACGGCATCGGCACGAACGGCTCGGGCGGCCCCGCGTATCCAATACCTGAAAGCCAGCCGTTCGACACCCGCAACAGCCGGTTGCCGGGCAAGACCGCCGTTGCCTTCGCAATAAAGCTCGGGGGTGCCGCCATCCCGCGATGTCCCCACGAAAAAACGATTGGAGACGACGACCGACTCTCCGGCTCGCCCGATACCCTGCCCCAGGCAATCCGTCGTTTGCCCCGCCTCGGTAGGCCACGTCGCCACGGCGTCGTCGACATAGCGGATAACGATGCCGTCGGAGCCGCTCGCATCGCGCTCGCAACGAAGCCCGCCCGCCGTTTCGACCGGATATCCCGACGTACAGCCGAATAGTCCCGGCGCGACATCTCCCGACAGCGCCGGCAACCCTGGCGGCACAAACCCCGCCATCTGGATCTGCTCGCTCATCAGCAACAGGGCTGTCATGCCGGCCTCGCGCATCAGCGCCGTATAGGCAGACGCGGCGTAAAACTGACGCACCGTATGGTAGAGCGACGCGATCATCGCCACGACGACGAGCCCCAGTGCCGTTGCAACCATCAACTCGATGAGCGTATGCCCGCGGCTGCGCCTCCCCACTGAGCCGCGCCTCATTGATTTCGCCCCGCGCGAAGCGCCCAGCCTCATGGCGTCGCCCCCAGAAACAGAGGCGCTACGCTGCAAGAAACCTCGGGGGCGGCGAACTCGGGCGGACATCCGTCGAAACGTATAGGGCGCGCTCGCCCAAGCGCGTGCCCACCCGCTTGCGAACTCGCCCAGCGCACGGCGACGAATGCGGCACCGCTACCTGCATCCCGTACGACGATGTCGCCACGCGGCAATGCCTGCATGGCCTGGACACGCCAGTACTCGATCTCACCCGCTGCCGCGGATCGTTCGCGCAGCGCATCGGCGGCCGAAGCCGCAATCAGCGATGCCACCTCGCGCTGCGCAGAACTCTTTTCGGTACGCACGGCCACGAACTGGCTCGAGATCGTGCCAACAAGAGACAACGCGGCGATGCCCAGTGCGATCGCAACTTCAAGCAGCGAGCCTCCGGTTTGCCGGCCCGGGATTCGCGGCGAGGCATTCATACGTGCCGCCCGCACTCGGCGCCCACCCTCGCCCGGCCGCCGGCAGCGATCGAAACGCAGCGCCTCGCGGCTTGCGCAGACGCGCCATGACGAGCGCCTGTCGGCGCGATCTCGAAGCTGCGAAACCCGCCGATCACCTGTCCGGCCGGCGGGCGAAACCGGATCGCATGCGCGGCGCCGCGGATCCGCACGCCGGGCGCCGGAACATGCGTGCGCAATACCCGCTGTCCGTAACCGGTTTCAAGCGCGACGACCCAACCCGTCGCCCAATCGACGGGGACACGGTCCCGGCCGAAGTCGTGTGCGCCGTTATGGACGCATCGTCCGTCACCATCAGTGCGGCAAATCACGACCGGCAAACCGATACGAACCGCTTCGCTGCGCGCGTACGACATGCTCGCCAGCAGCATGCGCGTGCTCGCTTCGACGCGCTGGCGTTGCTGCCAGGTCGCAAACGACGGTATCGCCAGCGTCGCGAGCAACAGCATCACGGCGCAGACGATCAGCGTTTCGACGAATGTGAATCCGCGCGCGTGCCGCGCACGTCGGCGCTCAATGCCTGCTCCGCTTGCACCGAACCGCATTCCCAGCTCCGTTGTCCGTTGTTCGATTCGATCAATCTAGCGGACGTGCACGTACAGCACCATCGTCCGTTCGGCCGAGTGGCGAGCAAGTATCGACGCGCCGACAATGGCGCGTCACGTCAATATGCAAGGGAATGAAAACGATGAAACGACTAGACCGATCAACGCTTGCGCGACGGTTTGGCGGGAGCGGCGCGACGAAACTCTTCGATGACGTCCTCGAATTCGGATACATCCTCGAAGCGCCGGTAGACCGATGCAAAGCGAACGTAAGCGATGGTATCGAGCTGACGCAGCTCGTTCATCACGAGCTCGCCAAGGCGCTCGCTGCGCACTTCGCGTTCGCCGCTGCCCAGCAATTGATACTCGATGCGGGCAACCGCCGCGTCGATCGCGTCCGCCGCAACCGGGCGCTTTCTAAGCGCCAGTTGCATGCTCGCGACAATCTTGCGGCGATCGAATTCGGTGCGGCTGCCATCCTTTTTCACCACCGCCGGCAACATGAGCTCGACTCGCTCGTAAGTCGTGAAACGCTTGTCGCAGGCCGGACACCGGCGGCGGCGCCGAATCGCGGCGCCGTCCTCGGATACGCGCGAATCGACGACCTGGGTATCCTCGTGCCGGCAAAAGGGGCAGCGCATGGTGGCTCAGCGATAAACCGGGAAGCGCTTGGTGAGTTCGGCAACCTGCGCGCGCACGCGCTCGATCGTCCCCGCGTCTTCCGGGTTCTCGAGCACGTCGGCAATCAGATTCCCCACTTGCTCCGCTTCTTGCGCACCGAAGCCACGCGTCGTCATGGCGGGCGAACCGAGGCGGATCCCGCTCGTGACGAACGGCTTTTCCGGATCGTTCGGAATCGCGTTCTTGTTGACGGTGATATGCGCCGCGCCCAGCGCGGCTTCAGCCGCCTTGCCGGTGATGTTCTTCGCGCGCAGGTCGACCAGCATCACGTGGCTTTCCGTACGGCCCGACACGATGCGCAAGCCGCGCTTGACGAGCGTCTCGGCCAGCACGCGCGCATTATCGACCACGCGCTGCTGGTAGGCCTTGAACTCAGGCGAGAGCGCCTCCTTGAATGCGACAGCCTTCGCGGCGATCACATGCATGAGCGGGCCGCCCTGAATGCCGGGGAAGATGGCCGAATTGATCTGCTTCTCGTATTCGGCCTTCATCAGGATCACGCCGCCGCGCGGGCCGCGCAGGCTCTTGTGGGTCGTCGTCGTGACGAAATCGGCATGGGGAACCGGATTGGGATACACACCGGCGGCGATGAGCCCCGCATAGTGCGCCATATCCACCATCAAATACGCGCCGACCGATTTCGCGATCTTCGCGAGGCGCTCGAAGTCGATCTTCAGCGCGAACGCCGATGCGCCGGCAACGATCAGCTTCGGCTTGTGCTCCTCGGCAAGCTTGGCCGCGGCGTCGTAGTCGATGTCTTCCGCCTCGTTCAAGCCGTAGCTGACCACATTGAACCACTTGCCCGACATGTTGACCGGCGAGCCATGCGTCAGGTGACCGCCTTCGGCGAGGCTCATGCCCATGATCGTATCGCCCGGCTTGAGCATCGCGAAAAAGACACCCTGATTCGCCTGCGAGCCGGAGTTCGGCTGCACGTTCGCGGCCTCGGCGCCGAAGATCGCCTTCACGCGCTCGATGGCCAGTCGCTCGACGATGTCGACGTATTCGCAGCCACCGTAATAGCGCTTGCCCGGATAGCCTTCGGCGTATTTGTTGGTGAGCTGCGAGCCCTGGGCGGCCATCACGGCCGGACTCGTGTAGTTTTCCGATGCGATCAGTTCGATGTGTTCTTCCTGACGGCGGTTTTCCTGTTCGATCGCTTGCCAGATCTCGGGATCGATGGCGGCAATGGTGCTTTGGGCTCTGTCAAACATACGGATTCCGTTGAAGGTTTACAGGTTGGCCGAAATGCGCGGAATGCATACGAACGTACGCTTGCACTGGATGGCGGAGGGGCCGGCACTGGCGTGGCGGAAAATTCGAATGGTCGAAGCTCCGTTGCACCCGCGGGGCAACCGCCGCTGCGCAAGCGAACGCGCGCGGTTTTCGGCTGCCCAGGCGAACGGCAAAACGGCACCTTGCGCTTCACGGTGGGTCGCTCCACCTTGACCCCGGAGGGTGTTATCGCCAGTTACGCAAGGGCTGAGCGCGTTAGTGTACTGGCAGCGCAACCAATAGGCAATTGGCCGGCCACAGTGCCAGCACGGCCGCATCGCGGCGCGCTTGCGCGCACCGCTTCCCGCGCCGACCCTCCCGCGAAAGGTAGCCGGAGCCCTCGGCGCGCGCCCGCAGCCCAATGGAAAGCATTTCGAAAGAATCGGGAGCATTCATACCGCGACCGGGGTACGGCGGGTATCATCGGCCCGTTCCGTTTTTCGCCTTCGGTAGTTCTTGCTTATACCGGCAAGGCCATGAGGCCTGCCGGGTTCGACCAGTCAGGAGCAGCAATGATCGTTTTAGTCACGGGCGCATCCGCCGGCTTCGGCGCCGCCATCGCTCGCAGTTTCGTCAATGGCGGCCACCGCGTGATCGCCACCGCTCGCCGCCTCGATCGCCTGGAGGCGCTCGCCGAGGAGCTTGGACCGGCACTTTTGCCGCTCGAGCTCGACGTGTGCGACCGCGCCGCCATACAAGCGTTGCCGGGGCGGCTGCCCGAGGCGTTCGCGTCCGTGGACGTGCTCGTCAACAATGCGGGGCTCGCCCTTGGACTGGAACCCGCACAGCGGGCCGATCTCGACGATTGGTCCCGGATGATCGAGACGAACTGCACCGGCCTCGCCGCCGTCACGCATGCTCTGCTGCCAGGAATGGTCGAGCGCAATCGCGGCCATATATTCAACCTCGGCTCGACGGCGGGCAGCTACCCGTATTCGGGCGGCAACGTCTACGGGGCAACGAAGGCTTTCGTGCACCAGTTCAGCCTGAATCTGCGCGCCGACCTCTCGGGTACGGCCGTACGCGTCACCTGCGTGGAGCCGGGGCTCTGCGGCGGCACGGAGTTTTCGAACGTGCGTTTCAAGGGAGACGACACCAAGGCAGCCGGCCTCTACCGCGGTGTAACGCCGCTTTCGCCGCAAGACATCGCCGATTCGATCTACTGGATCGCCACGCTGCCCGCCCACATGAACGTCAATACGATCGAGCTGATGCCGGTGGCGCAATCGTTCGCGGGCCTGTCGATCCATCGTGGCTGAAACCGCTCGGCAACGCCCACGGTCCGAGCGCGTAGGCATGGCCGGACGACCGTATCCGGTGCCCTGCGTCCTGCGCTCGACATGTAATTTCGAGATGGTCGTACGGGTTCCGGTAAAATGCGCCCATGAATATGCCTAGCAGTCGCCCAGCAACGGGCCGCGGCTTTTTATGGCCGCTGCGCGTGTATTACGAAGATACGGATGCGGGCGGCATCGTCTTTTACGCGAACTACCTTAAGTTCTTCGAGCGCGCGAGAACCGAATGGCTCCGCGCGTGCGGCATCGAACAAGGCCGCCTCGACCGGGAGATCGGGATCGTCTTCGTCGTACGCGGCACGGCGCTCGACTATCGAGCGCCCGCGCGTCTGGACGATCTGCTCACGATCGAGAGCCACATCGAGCGGCTTGGTCGCGCGAGTGTCGATTTCGTGCAACACGCGTGGTGCGACGATCGCCTGCTTGCCACCGGCGAGATTCGCGTCGCCTGCGTCGAGCGCGCCACGTTCAAACCCGCGCCCATTCCACCCGACGTGCTCGCAGCGCTGCGGCGAGGCCCCGGAGTCGTGCACGCCGGAATGTCAACGGCCGATGCATGAACACCGTTGAGAGTTCGTCAGTGGCCTTGTATTGTCCGCATCGTTACCCAATGGAGCTCGGCTGCGCGTGCCGCCGAGCTTTCAGGTTGCCGACTGGGACCGCTTCGGCGGCTTGCCGCCCATGATGGCCGCCCTTCGGATGCAAAAGCAAAATATCTATGAACAACGCACAAGATCTGTCGATTATTTCTCTTGTCCTCAACGCGAGCGTCCTCGCGCAGGCCGTCATGGGGCTCTTGCTGCTGCTGTCCCTGATGTCCTGGACGTTTATCTTCCGCAAGTGGTTTGCCATTCGGCGCGCCCGCGCGCAAACTGAACAGTTCGAACGCGACTTCTGGTCGGGCGGCGATCTGCAAGCGCTCTATCAGAGCGCGGCGAACAACCGCCATACGATCGGCGCGCTCGAGAGAATTTTCGAATCGGGCATGCGTGAATTCTTGAAAGGCAAGGAAAAGCGCCTGAACGATCCCGGCGCGATCCTGGATGGCGCGAGGCGTGCCATGCGCGCAGCGTTTCAGCGTGAAATGGACGCACTCGAAGCCAATCTCGCGTTCTTGGCATCGGTCGGCTCGGTGAGCCCATATATCGGCTTGTTCGGTACCGTATGGGGGATCATGAACGCCTTCCGCGGTCTCGCGAACGTGCAACAGGCAACGCTCGCCAACGTCGCGCCGGGGATCGCCGAGGCGCTGACGGCGACGGCGATCGGCCTTTTCGCCGCTATCCCGGCCGTGGTGGCATACAACCGTTACGCGCACGACATCGATCGCCTCGCGATCCGCTTCGAAACGTTCATCGAAGAATTCTCGAATATCTTGCAGCGCCAGGCGCATTAAGGAGCACGCGATGGCCGGCTCGACCAATCGTTCGTCCATGCGCGGCAGCCGCTCCCGCCGCGCGATGTCTGACATCAACGTCGTCCCTTACATCGACGTGATGCTCGTGCTGCTCGTGATCTTCATGGTCACGGCGCCGCTCGTCGCACCGTCGATCGTCAATCTGCCCACGGTGGGCGGTGCGGCACCGCAACAACAAACACCGCCCGTCGTGGTGAATATCGGCGCGGACGGCAAGATGAGCGTTCGTTACAAGGACGACGCGGGCGCGACGCAACAGGAACAGATGACCCGTGCGGAGCTGACCGGCTTCGTGACCGAGCGCGAAACCTCGCACCCCGATCAGCCGGTGGTCATTGCCGCTGACAAGACGGTCAAGTACGAAGCCGTGATGCAGGTCATGTCGGATTTGAAGGCGCGCGGCGTCAAGCGCGTTGGGCTGCTCGTTAAATCGCAATGAAACCCGGCAAGTCGGATTCCTTCCCCCGCAACCGCCCCGCGAACGCGGGACGACGCGAGCGTTCACGCTCGCGCTCTTGATGCACGTGTTGCTCGGGTTATTCCTCTATCACGGCATTCATTGGCAAAACAGCACGCCCGCGGGGGCTGAAGCCGAGTTGTGGACCGATATTCCGCAGCAGCAGACGCCGCCCCCGCCGGCCCCGCCCGTGCGTGTAGCGCCGCCTGCTCCGCCGGTCCCGGACGAGCAGGCTGACATCGCGCTGCAGCAGAAAAAACGCCAGCAGCAGGAAGCCGCCGCGCGCGCGGCGTTGCTCGAGCAGCAGGAACGTCAGCGGCAACTCGCCGAGCAAGAGGCACAGGCGAAACGGCAGCGCGAGCTCCAGCAGCAGGCCGAGCTGGCCGCGCAAAAGGCCGCGGCCGACAAACTCAAAAAGCAGCAGGCGGAGAAGCTTCGCCAGCAGCAATTGGCCGAGCAGCAAAAGCAGGAGCAGCTCAAGCAACAGAAGGAAGAGGAACTCAAGCAGCAGCAGGTCGAAGCGCAAAAGAAGGCGGAGGCCGAGAAAGCGGCAAAGGCCAAGGCCCTGGCGCAGCAGCAGGCGAAACAAAAACAGCAGCTCGACCAGGAGCGCCGCGCGCGGCTCGCGCAGTTGCAAGGCCTCGCCGGTGAAAGCTCGAGCGGCAACGGGCTCGCCAAGGGCGGCACCGGAACGGGCTCGGGCGGCACGGCCGCCTCGCCCGGATACGCGGACAAAGTGCGCAGGCGGGTGGCGCCGAACGTTCATTGGCCGCCGGACAACTCGCTCGAAACGCTGATCGCCGTGCGTTGCGCGCCGACAGGCACCCTGCTGTCGGCAACGATCCAGCACAGCAGCGGCAATCCGGCATTCGACGACGCTGCGCTGCGTGCGGTACGGGAGTCCGATCCAATGCCGCTCGATACCAATGGGCAGGCGCCGGCGAGCTTTTCCATCAAGGTAAGACCACCGCAATAACGAACGCCGCGGGGGTGGCAAAGTCGGCGCGATGGACCGGAAGCGGGAACGAAAGATGCACTCGACGGTCTCTTTGCAGTTGTGACAACTTGTTTTTTGGGATTTCTCGCATGAGTTTGATGACGAAGCTAGGCTTGAAGACATGGGTGGCGTCGTGCCTGATCGCTGCATGTGGTGCCGCGAACGCGGAGCTGACCGTCGTCGTGACGGGCACCGGTTCGGCGCAACTTCCGATCGCAACGGCGAATTTCGCGAATGAAACCAGCGCACCGCAGCAGATCAGTGCGATCGTGCGCGAGGATCTGAAACGCAGCGGCAAATTCACGAATATCGATGCGGGCAGCGCCCCCGTCTCCGAGACCGATTCGGTCGACCTCGGCGGTTGGAAGGCAAAAGGCGCCGATGCGTTCGTCGCGGGCAGCGTGACGCGCGCCGCGAACGGCACGTATGAAGTGCGTTTCAAGCTCTACGACACGGCCAAGCAGCAAAACCTCGGCGGCCTGTCGTTGACCACGCCGGAAAGCGGTCTGCGCATGACTGCGCACAAGATCGCCGATTACATCTATCAGAAGCTGCTCGGCACGCGCGGCGTCTTTGCGACGCGGCTTTCCTATGTCGTCAAGAGCGGCAACCGCTACTTGTTGCAGGTCTCGGATTCCGACGGTCAAGACGTGCATGTCGCGCTGTCGAGCCCCGAACCGATCATCTCGCCGGCGTGGTCGCCTGACGGCACGAAGGTGGCCTACGTATCGTTCGAAAAGCGCAAGCCGATCGTGTATGTCCACGATTTGCCGACGGGCAGGCGCGTCATCATCTCGGACCAGAAGGGCAACAACAGTGCGCCCGCGTGGTCGCCGGACGGCCGCACGCTGGCGGTCGCGCTCTCGCGAACCGGCAACACGCAGATCTTCGCAGTCAACGCGGACGGCAGCGGCTTGCGGCGCCTTTCGCAGAGCGGCTCGATCGATACCGAACCGGCCTACTCGCCCGATGGGCAATGGATCTACTTCACGAGCGACCGAGGCGGCCAGCCGCAGATCTACCGGATGCCCGCGCAAGGCGAGCAAGCGGGCGCGGCGCAGCGCGTGACTTTTACGGGTAGTTACAACACAAGCCCGCGTGTGAGTCCGGACGGCAAGCAACTCGCGTATATTTCGCGCGTCGGCGGCGCATTCAAGCTCTACGTGCAGGATTTGCAAAGCGGCGTGGCAACGGCGCTTACCGATACGACACATGACGAATCGCCGAGCTTCGCGGCGAACGGTCAGTACATTCTTTACGCCACTCAGGTGAACGGCCGTGGCGTGCTGGCCGCAGTCTCGACGGACGGTCGGACGCGGCAAATCCTGTCCGTTCCGGGCGGCAGCGTACGCGAGCCGTCCTGGGGTCCGTTTATGCAATGACACACAAGGAGAGTAAGAAATGATGTCGAAACTTCGTATGGTGTTTGCAGCGTTGCTCGTGGGCGCGTTGGCAGCCTGCCATTCGGGTGTGAAGCTCAACGACAAAGGGACCACTGGCACGGTCGGCCAACAGCCGAATCCGAACGCAGTGGCGCCCGTCACCGTCGACGAGCTGAACAATCCGAACAGCCCGCTCGCCAAGCGCAGCGTGTACTTCGACTTCGACAGCTATTCGGTCAAGGACGAATACCAGTCGCTGCTGCAGGCCCATGCGCAATACATGAAGAGCCACCCGGACCGCCACATTCTGATTCAGGGCAACACCGACGAGCGCGGCACGAGCGAATACAACCTCGCGCTGGGTCAAAAGCGTGCCGAAGCCGTGCGCAGCGCGCTGCGCACACTCGGCGTGCCCGATTCGCAAATGGAAGCCGTGAGCCTGGGCAAGGAAAAGCCTTTGGCCCCCGGTCATGACGAGGCATCGTGGGCGCAAAACCGCCGCGCGGACATCCTCTATCAATAAAGGTAACAGGCGACGTATATGAAGCACCGTTTTTCCTGGCTGCGCGGCGTCGCAGCCGCCGGCATGACTGCCTCGGCGCTTGTCGCGCTGCCTGCTCACGCCGGCATATTCGACGACGACCAGGCTCGTCAGGCGATTCTCGACTTGCGCAGCAAGACCGATAATCTCGCGAGCCAGTTGTCGGCGGCCCAGCGGGCGCTCCTCGACCAGTCCAATCGCATCGATCAGCTCAATCAGCAGGTCGCGACGTTGCGCGGGCAAAACGAGGACATGGCCAACCAGCTGACCACCCTGCAAAAGCAGCAAAAGGATTACTACACCGATCTCGACGGGCGGCTCAAGAAGTTCGAGCCGCAGCAGCAGACTGTCGATGGGGTGCAGGGCACGGTGCAGCCGGGCGAAACGGATGCTTTCAACAAGGCGTCGCAGGAATTCCGGGCGGGCGACTTCAAGACGGCCGCCGCATCGTTTCGCGACTTCATCGCGAAGTACCCGCAAAGCCCCTATCAGCCGACGGCGCAGTACTGGCTCGGCAATGCGCTTTATGCGCAGCGGGACTACAAAGGTTCGACCGCGGTCTGGCAAAACATCGTCAAGAACTACCCGCAGCATCCGCGCGCGCCCGAGGCGTTGCTGGCAATCGCGAACAATCAGCTGGAACAAGGTCAGAAGGCGCAGGCCCGAAAGACGTTGCAGCAGATCGTGTCGCAGTATGCCGGCTCGGAAGTGGCGCAATCGGCGCAGACCAAGCTGGGGCAGATCAAGTAAGGAGGCGGGTCGGGCGGCACGGCAAGATGGCGCGAGCCCAAGCTTGACGATCCGCCCTCCCCCCTCTATAATTTTTCGTCTTTCGGGTCGTTAGCTCAGCTGGTAGAGCAGCGGACTTTTAATCCGTTGGTCACTGGTTCGAATCCAGTACGGCCTACCAAGAAATTCAAGGGCTTAGCTTCGGCTAAGCCCTTTTTCTTTCGCCGCAAATCCTCGACTGCTCCGCAAACGCCTGGCAGGCCCCGCCAGTCACCCAACCGCCAACACTACTCCCGTCAACTGTCACTAAGGTGGCCTGCTCGCCAGCTAAGATCTTCTTGGGTACCGCATCTTGTTAGCAGCTCTTCGCCGGTCAGCCCCAAGATAACTCGATACCCTCCGCACGGAGTAACAGCTTGGGCTGAAACCCGCCAACGGAGCCACGCCCAAACCCCACCGGAAAATCGTCAGGAATAGCTGCTTCCGTTCGCCGCATTCTTACGCAGGCTGCGTCACAACCGCGATTTTCCAGATATTCTTTAGGAAAATCACACTTTCCGGGCGGGACGGAATGGCCAAATCCAATCTTGAAGTTGTAACGGAACCGCGACGTGAGCGACGTAGAGCGGAGCGATTTGATGATCAGAATGCAATCGACAAGTCGCTAACGGCCGAGATTGTTATCGCCCTGTGCGGTCCCATGGGCACGCCACTGCATGACGTCGCAAAGACAGTTAAGGAGTTGCTCGAGGGCAACGACTATCGCTACGAAGAGGTCTCGATTATTCGGCTCAGCGACGAGATAAGGCGGCTCGCCGCCCTATCCGCATCAAAAGGTTCGACTAAACAGTTGATCGAGGCTGGAAACGAGCTACGACGACATCATGGCAACGCCTACTTAGCCCGCGTGGCCATTAAGAAGATCACTCTCGCGCGCGAGGAGCTCAACGTCACTGAGAGCGCTACTCAGCAGGCGGAATTGTTTGAACGCGATGACTCCTCCGACACCGACTTGAAGCCGATCTTGTCTATCCGGAGCTGCCACATCATCGATTCAATAAAGAACATCGACGAGTTGCGTCTGCTGCGATCTGTGTATGGCGACATGCTGCACGTAATTGGCGTTTATTCCCCGGTTGAAATGAGGATCGACAAGCTCTCTAGGCGGGCGAATCGGGGCGACCATGTGCACCAATTAATAGACCAAGACTCGGGAGAAGAGGTGGACTATGGACAGCAAGTGCGAGATACGTTCCCCCTGTCTGATTTCTTTCTACGCGTGGACTCGGGCACAGATTCACAGTTACGCTCTCGAGTAAAGCGGTTCTTGGACCTGATGCTTGGAACGCGAATCGCAACGCCGACTCCGAACGAACGGGCCATGTACGCCGCATATTCAGCAGCACGTAACTCGGCGTGTTTGTCGCGGCAAGTAGGCGCCTCGATTACAAGTAAGGAAGGTGAAATACTTGCAGTAGGTTGGAACGACGTGCCACGTCCATTCGGGGGTCTATATGAATCTCTCGACTCCGGGGACTCGGTTGACGCCGATCATAGATGCTGGAATCTAGACGGGGGACATTGCTTCAACGATGAGGAAAAGGACATCATGGCCGATGCCGTTGTAACGCGGATGATTCAGCGACACATTATCGACGAGAGCAAACGGGGCGAAGCGGTCCAGCTTATCCGGCACGACACACAACTGAAGGGCCTCATTGAATTTTCCCGGGCAGTCCACGCCGAGATGCACGCGCTGCTCAACGCGGGGGCCGCCCATGGGTCCAAAGTTCGCGGCGGAAAACTCTTTGTGACAACGTATCCATGCCACGCGTGCGCGCGCCATATCGTCGCTGCAGGCGTCAGAGAAGTGTATTTTCTGGAGCCCTACCGCAAAAGTTTGGCCACGAAGCTTCATTCCGACGCGATCACTGAGCGTGAGGCGGACAAGGAAAAGGTGCGTATCCTCCCTTTTGACGGAGTCGCGCCATCACGTTTCCTCAAATTTTTCTCAGCCCAGGACGAGGGACGCAAAGATCCACAGAGCGGAAAAATGAGATCTAGATCGGCGTACCCTGTTACCGCCATCACGCTAGAGGCAATCCCTACTCTTGAGTCGATGGCCGTTCGTAGTCTACAATCGGCCGAACCGCAAGCTCTAGCGCCGAGCCCTGCCCCAGATGCTGCGGGCGGTGGCAGCGATGCCCTATGAGCGTCTACCGGGGGGGATATGGATCGGGACAAGCAACTTAGTCTGAACTTCGAACCGCCACTGGAGCCTCCAGCGCCCGCAGGTTGCCGCTTGGTGTCAAATTGCACACAAACTCTGGCAAGCGCCGAGGTCGTGTTGTTGCCCACCGGCACGGAGCGAGCGCGAAAGAAGGCTCTGGAGCGAGAAAGGGAGCTACTCAAGCGCGTCTTACGCCGCTCACTACACTTCTGAATTTGACGAAAAGGCCGCCTTCAGGCGGCCTTTTCGTCTTGCGGGCGAACCCGGGCGGTGCCAGAGAGAAATCTCCTATCGCAGCACTGAGCGAAGCGACCAACGGCATGATGCGCTCTTGAGCGAAGTAATGCATGCGATGCGTGTCGACTTGCAGCCAAGTGGCACCACACATCCTCGTCGCGAGTTTCATTTTCTGGCCCCACCATCCCAGACCGCCGAGACCAACACTCGCAAGGAATAACGGATCCATTGAGACGCATGATTACCGCGTTCAATACACCGGGAAACCGGCGTCCCTGTGGAAAAGGGTAGAACTGTTGCAGGCCCCGGATTCGCGGATCCCACCCATTCGGGCTGCCGTCTAGCGACGACCTCTACTTGCCTCGCGCTCGCCTGCAACACGGGCAAGTATATGCGGCTTCGCGAATATAGCCATGCGCACGGCCGGGAGCTACTGGCTCGGACGGCGACCAATTGTAAGCGTGTCGCGAGCGCCGTCTTGACGGCGGGGGCGTGATGTTTAGTTGGCGTTGCGGAACTGATCCGCTACAACCCACGGCATGAGTTGGTCCACGCGGTTGATCGCGTGATCGGCGATTCGGGCCAGTACGAAGCGCAGATAGGCCTCGGGATCGATCTCGTTAAGTTTTGCCGTCCCGATGAGGCTGTAAATCGCGGCGGCACGTTCACCACCGGAGTCCGCGCCGGCAAACAGGTAGTTGCGCCTTCCAATGGCCACTCCACGCAATGCGCGCTCGACCGGCAAGTTGTCGATCTCTAGCCGGCCGTTGTTGCAATAGCGTGTGAGCGCTTCCCATCGGTTCAGCGCATAGAGAATGGCCCGACTCGTATCGGATTTCTTTGAGAGCGTCTCTAGCGTGGCGGTGAGCCAGGCGTGAAGCTGATCGAGAAGCGCTCGGGCATGTGCTTCTCGATACGCGCGACGCTCATCGGGCGGTTTGCCGCGTATCGCGTCCTCGATCTTGTACAACGCGCGGATACGCTCGAGCGCTTCGGTATTCAGTGCATTCGGGCGTGCTGCGTGCAGCTCGTAGAACTGCCGTCGGGCATGCGCCCAGCATGCGGCTTCCTTCACGCGACCGGTCTCGTAGATAGCCTGATAGCCGCCATATGCATCGGCTTGCAGCGTGCCGCTGAACGACGCGAGATGTCGTTGCGGATGGATGCCTTTGCGATCCGGCGTGTAGGCAAACCACACCGCTGGTGGCGTCGCATCAGCCGAGGATCGATCGTCACGCACATAGACCCACAAGCGCCCAGTCTTCGTCTTGCCGTTGCCCGGTTCGAGCACTGGCACTGGCGTATCGTCGGCATGCAACTTCGTCGCCGCCATCACATGCCGGCGTAACGCATCGACCAGTGGTTGTAAGAGCGTCGCGCCGTGGCCGACCCACTTCGCGAGCAGCGAGCGATCGAGCTCGACGCCCTCACGCGCATACATGACCGACTGCCGATACAACGGGAAGCGAGTCGCGCGGGGGAATCTCACCCCCACGCGCTCCCAGAACCGTACGTGAGCCTCTCAACTCATACGGCTCCCAGCACCCGGCCGGCCATACAGAAGGGACCAGTGAGCAAATAACCCGGGCTGGGCCCGGATGATCTTCGCAAGCCACGCACGCGCGCCACGAGGGCGCTCACGAAATCGCTTGAACTTGCGAGCAACCCACCGGAGAAGGTGCGCATCAATCCGACGCAAAGTCGGATACAGCGCCGACTTGTAGAAGCAACTGAAGTAACCGATCCAGCCGCGGATGTATGGATTGAACATCCGGGCAAGATCGGTCAGCCCCTTGTCGCTGCGCCTCTGGAGGCCCCAGTTACGTACCGCCTTGCGAACCTCTTTGAGCGCCCGAGGGCTTGCGCCGGGCAGAAACGAAACTCCGTAGAGTCCCCCGCGCCACTGCGCCAACCGAGGCCGGAATGTATAGCCAAGGAAGTCGAAGCTAACGCACGGGTACTCGCCCTTGCGGTTCGTGTCCTTGCAGTAGACAAGCTTCGTCTTCTGCGGGTGGAGCGCGAGACCACACGAGCGGAGCCGCTCATCCAGACGTGCCCATAGCGCCTTTGCCTGTCGCTCAGTGCGGCAATGACAGATGATGTCGTCGGCATACCGCTCGAACGACACCCCCGGCATTGCGCGCCCGAGCCAGACATCGAACGCGTAGTGGAGAAACAGGTTAGCTAGAAGCGGAGAAATAACCCCGCCTTGCGGCGTGCCCCTGTCCCTCGCAACAAGTTCACCATCATCAAGCATCGCAGGCGCCTTCAACCAACGTTCGATATAGAGAACCGCCCAGACGCAGTCGGTATGCCGACGAATCGCCTTGAGCAGCAGCTCATGATCGATGTTGTCAAAGAAGCCCTTGATGTCGATATCGAGCACCCAGTCCGATCGCCAGCACCGCTCGCGCGCCGTCCTGATTGCATCAATCGCCGACCGACCGGGGCGATATCCATACGAGTCCGCGTGGAACACGGGTTCCAGTATCGGCTCAAGATATCGCCGGACAACCTCCTGTGCGATGCGATCTGCAACCGTGGGAATCCCCAGTGGTCGCGTACCGCCTCCCGCTTTCGGTATGTCCACCCGTCGAACAGGCGGAGGCATGTAGCTTCCGGACGACATTCGATTCCAGAGCTTGTACAGATTGGCGGACAGCTTCGCCTCGAACTCTTCGATTGATTGCCCGTCCACTCCAGCCGCTCCGTGGTTGGCCTTCACTCTTTTGAAGGCTTCCCACACGTCCCGCTTCTGGATAGAAAACGGCTTTGCCCGCGTCATGCAGCTCCTCCCGTTATACGGTTGGCCGCAGCCGAAGGCTGGATACCATGGCCCCTTCGGTCCAGCTCCATTACAGCGCCTTCAACCCTACTACGAGCCATTCTGCCCCTGTGCCCCGCATCGGTACTCTGGGTCTCGCAGGGATCGCCTGCTCGACCGTCTCCCTTCGCATCGGGGCGACAGGTTCTCCTGTTCCGCATGAGAGCCTGGTCCACGTTCACGCCGCCTTCGAGCCGGATGCCGCGCGGGCCGGGCTTCAGGACTCCGCCCGCACTCATCCCGGAGCGACCACCAGCTCCGGTTCTGACATCAACGATACGCTTTCGGCAGTTCATCGACGGTTCGCTCTCGCTCGTCTCCGTGGACCTTACCTGACGGAATCAAAGTTCCGCCTTTCCCACAACGCTCACCACCATCGCTCTTTACGACAGCAGCTTGTGGCGGTTTGAGACCGGCTCCTGATCGCCGGCCCCGAGGGGCCCTCCCTCATCTCTCATGCAGTTCCACACCCCGAACTTCAGGATGTGTTCCAGGACACACTGTGATCTGCGAACTTCGAGACCAGCAGGTGCGCGAGCAGTCCAGGGCCCGCGAGGCCGCGCTCGATGGGGCGACTCGGCGCTGCTGCCTGTGCGATGTGATCGCAGCACGCGCAGGCGAATTTGGGCCGCACATGACGGATTGCGTATTTCGGCGAACGTGACCGCCGATTTCGGGAACGTGACCGATTCGGCGGGTTTTGGCGTTGCGCGGTGTCGATTGTAGTTTTCCTCGCTAGTTTTGGTCGAGTTCGGGCTCCGGAACGTTGGGTTTAAGGGCCGCTTTTCTGAGCGATTCGCCGGTGAGCGTGATCCGATGATGCCGCTGCATGAGCCGATCGAGCATCGCATCGGCAATGGTCTCGTCGCCGATCCAGCCATGCCAGTGTTCGATCGGTAATTGGCTGGTGACGATGGTCGCCTTGCCTGCGGCGCGGTCGTCGATCATCTCGAGCAGATCGTTTCGAACCGTCGCATCGAGGGGAGCCATCCCCCAATCGTCCAGCAGGAGCACATCAACGCGGGCTACTTGTAGCAACCATTTGGTGAAGCCGCCGTTGCCGTGCAGCACGCGCAGCTCTTCGCTCATGCGCGGCACGCGCAGATACAACGCCGAATGTCCGCGCCGACAGGCGTATTGCGCGAGCGCACAGGCCAGCCACGATTTGCCCGCGCCCGTTGGGCCGCTGATGAGCAGGCTGTAACCGGCTTCGACCCAATCACCGAGGGCGAGGCTCATGAGCGAGCGCGAGTCCACGCCTCGGCCGGCGCGGGTGTCGAGATCTTCGATGGCGGCCTGCGGATACTTCAAGCGTGCTTGCTTAAGCAGGCGTGTGCGGCGCCGATCATCACGCCAACTGGCTTCCCGGTCGACCAGGAGTGATAGCCGTTCCTCGAAGCTGAGACTAACCGAACCAGGTTGCGTCAGTTGTTCTTCAAGGCCGTCGGCGAAGCCGTCAAGCCTCAGCGCTCGCAGTTGCGTCAATGTCTGTTGCATCATCATGGCGGGTTCTCGTTATTGGTAATAGCTGGGGCCGCGCACGTGCGCGTGACTCGGGCTGACCCAGTCGGCAGGCGTTGCCGCCGCAGCGCGGTCGCGGTTATTGATGAGGATGTCGCGCACATGGCGGTACCGGTGTACGCCCAGTTCCAGCGCCAGCGCACACGCCGCTTCGAGGCGCTCGCGGCCATAGCGGCGAGACAGCGAGAGCAACCCGAGACATGCCCGATAGCCGTGCTCTGGATGGCGTTGCTCCTGCAGCAATCGGGTGACGAGCACGCCAGTTGCCGCGCCGATCTGCTGGCCCCAGTGAATCAATCGCTGGGGCGTCCATTCCAGGTGGGCACGGTGGGCCGCCGGCATGTGTTCGACGACCGTTGTGTAGCCACCTACGCGATCGCTGCGAGCATGACTGGCAACGCGGCGGCCGCGATGCAATAGCTCGACGGCGCCCGCCGTGATGCGCGCATCGAGCTTGAGACCGACCAGGGCGTGCGGCACGCTGTAGCGGTGTTTGTTGATCTCGACGTGATAGTCGATGTGAACTGTCACCGTCTTGAAGCGCGCGAGCTCATAGGGCTGGGCGGGCAACGGTTGCAGTGCCGGTGCGTCGAGGTCGGCGAATGCGCTCGCACGACATCCGGGCAGTTTCTGGAACGGGCGCTCGTTTAGGTTCTTGAGCAACGGCCGGATTGCGTCGTCGACCGACTGGACCGATGCGAACCGGTGATGACGCAGGCGCGCCATGATCCAACGCTCGACGACCTGGACCGCAACTTCTACCTTCGGTTTATCCTGCGGGCGATACACGCGTGCAGGCAGGAATGAAGTGCCGTAATGACGCGCGAAGTCCAGCACGGTGTCACCGGCGCGGGGTTCGTAGCGGTCGGGATCGGCGATCATCGCGCGCGGGTTATCCGGCACGATCAGTTGCGGCACGCCGCCATAGAAGGTCAGCGCGCGCGCAATGCCGCCCAACCAGTCCTCCATCGTCTCGGCCGGCGTCGCGCACGCGAACGTGTAGCTCGAGGCACCCATGGCGGCCACGAACACGTGCGCGCGTCGCCCGCTGGTCAGCGGCAATGTGGGACCGGCGAAGTCAACGAACAGTTTCTCGCCGGCGCGGTGGATCTGACGCATCGAGCGCTTAAGACGCTTCGTGAACGCCTTGTAGTGCTCGCAGAATTGCGTGTAGCGGTAGGTTTGCCGGTCGGCGAACTCGGCCTGGTACTCCTCCCACAGCAGGGTCAGCGTCACACCTTTGCGGCGCAGTTCCTGATGGATGCGCCCGTAATCGGGCTGGGCGTAGGCGGCTGGTCCTGTAGGCTTGCCGAGTAGCCGTCGCTCGAGCTCGCCTTCGTCCATGTCGCAGGCACTTGCCCAGTCCAGCCCGGCGGCGCCCGCCAGTCCGACGTACTTCGTGACCACGCCTTTGGAAATGCCCAGCGACGCGGCGATCCGATCGTGCGAGAGGCCGCCGTCGAATTTAAGTCGTAAAACGTCCTTGATCATGCGCATGTTCATCCGGTGCGCGGGCATGTTCTCTCCGGCCAAAGCCGGCGAGCATAGCCCGCGTGGTTGATGTCATGCGCAACGCCAATCCTGCCTTCCGGTCCGCTCGGTCACGTTCCCGAAATGACCGGTCACGTTGCCGAAATCGTCGGTCACGATCCCGAAACGGCCGGTCACGTTCGTCCGAAATACGCAACGGATCACGCGGAAGCTCGCAGGCACGTACTCAAGTTGTTCGGCAACGTCTTCGCCCAGCAGCTTCAGCTTGCCGCCGCATTCCGAGCACGTCACCGTCGATTCCGGCAAATGCGTTTGCACCTCCCGCGGCAGATGCTCCGGCAGCGGTTTGCGAGGCGACTGTTCCGGCGCTGTGCGAGGTGTCTTGGGGATTTCGATCGGAGCGGCGCCTTCGTCGGCCTCCAGCTCTTCGAGCCGCAGTTCGAGTTGCTCGATCTGGCGATCAAGCTTCTCCGACTTGCGACCGAACTGCATGCGGCGCAGCTTCGCAATCAGCAGCTTCAGATGCTCGATCTCTGCCTTGGCGGTGGCGTTTGCCGCCTTATGCGATTCGACCACGTCCTCGAGATGCCCAATGCGAGCATCGCGCTCGAGCAGCATGGCTTTGAGCGCTTCGATGTCGTCTGGATAGGCGTTGGCCGCAGTCATGCCCGCAGTTTACGCGGCGGCCAGCACGTTTACAACGCCGATGTCGGCTCCGTCGTTCGTATCGGCTGGCGCCAGTCGATGCCTTCGAGCAGCATCGACAGCTGGGCTTGGCTCAGGCACACAACGCCGCCATCTGCGCGGGGCCACACGAATCGGCCCCGTTCCAGGCGTTTGTAACATACCTCGGAATGCAGGCCTTGTCGCTCCCTCGACACGGCTTGTCCGCATAACTCATCCCTTCCATCCCTTCAGTGGCCGGCAACTCGTCTGCGTCGGCGAGCGCTATAACCGCTCTGGCAAGCGTCTCTTGCTGCGCATCGACGACAAGTCGGTGTGCTCGGTACCTCCGAGGTGGACGGATATGACTGAGCCCGAGCCCGAAGTCACGATAGGGCAACAGCGCGCACTGTTCACAGTCGCGGATCTGATGGAGCTTGCATTTCTCGTGAGACGCCTCTCTTCGCGCAGGGACGCTGAGATCTCCTCGTCGTTGTAAAGCGAATTATGTCGCATGTGTAAAATAATTAACGCCGCAATCTCTGGTCTTCTGTCGGCGCATGCGCACAATCTACGCAAATTATAAGCGAACACGGCCGTGAAGACAGCTTGACAAGGTTCATTGTGCGGCATAATTTAATTACAAATGGAAGCAGCCCCCGGAGCAAACGTGCCAACGAATGAACGCAGGCGCTCGAAGACCGATGTTCTCGCGGAGGACGGCACGCTGAATCCGGCACCGGAGAGCGTTCGTGATCCGAAGTTCTGCGAAGGCGGATTCTTCGATCCCCGCGACGCTGTGCAGGTCAAGTACGAGATGTTGCGCCGCGTCTCCGTCGAGAAGGCGTCGGTCACCGAGATCGCCGACGAATACGGTGTTTCGCGACCAACCTTCTACCAGGCGCGGACGGACTTTGAGCAAGGCGGGATCGCGGGGTTGGTTCCGAGGAAGCGAGGACCGCGCGGTCCACACAAGATACAGGGTGACGTGTTGGCCTTTCTCAAATCGCAGTTCACGCCCGGAGAGCCGATTCGAGCACGCGAACTGGCACAGCTGGTTCGAAAGGAATTTGGTCTTGATGTACATCCGAGAACGATCGAGCGTGCCCTCGGTGTAAAAAAAACGGCGGAATAGCGCGATCCGATGCTTGGCCGTTGGTAGTTTCATCTGCAATCGCTGCGCAATACGAAGTGCTGCGTTCCGCTGTGCTTGGCGAGGCCCTGCCTCCAGAAGCGCGTCGCGGACTCAGCGTCCTTCTTGCTCGAGGCATGTGGGCGTGGGCACGCATGATGGTCCCAACGTGTGCTCCGCTGGATCCGGTCGTTACCCGGTCCTCGCCGTACGTACAGTCCTTCGAGCGCCAGAGCATCATCTATGCACTAGCAGGCATGGCTGTGACGCTCAACGAACGGAGAACACCATGAACGCATCGCTTAAAGTTCAACCTCACCACCTCGAACGGAGCGCTTACCTTTACGTCCGGCAGTCGTCGATGCGGCAAGTCGTCGAGAACGTCGAGAGCACGAAGCGGCAATACGCCCTGCGTGGGCGCGCAACCGCGCTCGGTTGGCGCGACGAGCAAATCGTCACGATCGATAGCGACCAGGGAGAGTCCGGAGCATCGGCGTCCTGGCGCGAAGGGTTTCAACGGTTGGTTACGGATGTTGGCATGGGACGCGCGGGCATCGTCATGGGCCTGGAGGTCTCACGCCTGGCGAGAAACAATGCCGACTGGCATCGGCTGCTGGAAATCTGCGCGCTTGCGGATACGCTCATCCTTGACGAGGACGGAGTCTACGATCCGGCGACCTTTAACGATCGGCTCCTGCTTGGACTCAAAGGAACAATGAGTGAAGCCGAACTGCATGTTCTCAAAGCACGACTACGCGGCGGAATCTTGAACAAGGTCAACCGCGGCGAGTATCGCTGTCTGCTACCAACAGGCTTTGTATATGACGAACTCGGCAACGTAGTGCTTGATCCGGACTCCCAGGTCAGAGAGACCATCGCGTACTTCTTCGAGACGTTCTGGCGGGTCGGCTCCGCCAGTCAGACGGTCAAGGTCTTCAAGAATGAAGGCCTTCTCTTCCCGTCCCGCACGCACAATGAGAAGTTCGTCACTTTCCAGCACCTTTCCGCGTCGACGGCACTTCGGATGCTGAACAATCCGCGCTATGCAGGTGCTTACGCCTATGGCCGACGGCAGTATCGGAGAATTGCCGACGGGCGGAAGGTGCCTCGACGACGTGATCGCGATGACTGGCTTGCCTGTATCCCTGACGCCCATCCCGGATACATCACCTGGGAACAGTTTCAGCAGAACCTCAAGGTTCTCGAAACGAATGGTCGTGGGTATGAAGTTGCGCGATCGTCGCCGCCTCGCGAGGGAGCGGCATTACTGCAGGGACGTGCCATCTGTGGACGTTGCGGCAGGCACTTGCGGCTCCGGTATGCCACGCGACGCGGACGACAGGAGGCGTGGTATATCTGCGATCGCGCCCAAGGCACCCGCGGAGAGCCTTGTTGCCAGTCGATTGCTGGAGCCCCGATCGATGAGGCGGTTGGTGCATTAGTTGTCGCCTCGATGACTCCGGCCGCAGTCGAGCTGGCATGGGAGATTCGCAGGGAGATCGAAGCGCGCCACGATGAAGCCGACCAGTTACGCCTGCGCGCCATCGAACGCGCCCAGTTCGACGCAGATCTTGCGCAACGGCGTTTCATGCTAGTGGACCCGAACAACCGTCTGGTTGCCGACACCCTCGAGCAGGAATGGAACGACAAGTTGCGTGCATTGGCCGACGCCAGGGAACAAAGGGAGCGCAGTCAGCAGCAGGAGCGTCTTGTGCTCGACGATGCGATCCGCGACCGGCTCGTCGTCATGACGGCTGACTTCAACACGCTTTGGAGAGACCAGTCCTTGGCGAATCGGGAGCGTAAGCGATTGCTCGCCTACATCATCGAGGACGTCACGCTGGTCAAACTTCCAGACGAAGGAACAACCAAGATTCACGTTCGTTTCAAGGCAGGCAAGACTGAAACGCTCACGGCACAGAATCCCAAATCCTCGGCACAACAGGTCAAGACCCGGCCGGAGGTCCTGGCGCTTATCGACAAGCTTCTGGATAGCCACACATGTCCAGAGATTGCGGAAATCCTCAACGATCAAGGTATCCGCCCGGGCGGTTGCGTCCGACCAGGTAAGGGCAACATTCGATTCACCGCGTTGCGCGTCTCGTACATCGCTCAGCGAAACGGACTCCGATCGCGTCGCGACAGACTGCGAGATCGTGGCATGTTGACGAGATCCGAAGCCGCTACACGTCTCGGAATCCACGTCGCAACGCTCATGAGGTGGGTGGAGTACGGTCTCGTCATCAGACACGCCTACAACGATTACGCGTTTCTCTACGACGTCCCCGATTCGAACCCACCAGTGAAGCATAGCAGTCGATGGGATCGACTTACCGACCGAGTAGCAGCTGCTCGAGCGACAGCGGATCAAAACGCTCCAATTCAACTGAAGGAGTTGTAGTATGAAGCCAGATAGTTCATCAGAAGACACATGCCGTCGCCGCTCCACCACAGCACTTTGACCAGATCGCCGCGCTTGCCTCGGAACACGAACACGTGGCCGCTGAAGGGATCGCGTTCCAATACGGTCTGGACCTTCGCTGCCAAGCTGTTGAAGCCCGAGCGCATGTCGGTCACACCCGCGGCCAGCCAGACCTTTGTGCGGCTGGGCAGCCCGATCATGCTGCCGATTCCGATGTGTTGCGCAACATGCACAGCACCAGCCGTAACGTGGCCTCGTTGGGCGAGCCTTCGATTCGAACGCGAGTGTTGCCGACGTTGATTTCGATGGCGCCCACCGCGGCGGCGCCGATGACAGGCGTCGGCGTCGCGGACGAAGCCGGCCGCTCGAACTGTGGCGCCGCTGCTTCCACCGTTACGGGCAACAATCCCGCCGGATCGTATTCGCCGGCGCGCAACGCTCGACGCCATTTGAATAGCAAATTCGTGTTCACCCCGTGTTCCATCGCCAGGCGCGCCACGGATACGCCTGGCTCGCAAGCCAGCGTCGCCAGGCGCCGTCGAAACTCGATGGGGTGATTCGGAATGCCTTTGCGTGAAGTTCTCTTCGGTGCCTCTGTTGACACTGTGGTCCCCGCTACTCGTGTGGTGGGGCCTACTCTGGCAACATTCATTCACACCGTCGAGACGGTACCGGCGACACGCTTACGACCAATTCGCCATACGGCCGGTCCACTCCACACGATCCCAACGGCGATAACGAAGCTGGCAACCAGTAAAACACCAGCGACCACATCCTCGTGGCCCTCGACACCCACCGCACCGAACACGCGAAACAACGGATCGAGTACGGCATAGCCGCGTTCGCTGTACAGCCACCCAGGGATCGCGTCGATTCGAGTCAGAATGAGAAAGACCGGAACGGTCAGCACAATTGCCAGCAACACGCTTAACAGTCGCCTCATCGCGCGAGCACGGAAGAACGCCTCATGCCTGAGCGGACGCGTATTGTGCGCCAGCAGCAACTGCCACACGTTGCCGCAGCCGTCTACCACAACGGTTTCGCAAGAAATGCCCCCGCTTCGCAGTTGCCCTGTCAGCTCATCGGCAGCAATGGCACGATGCGCCTACCGAAACATCAGCGAGGGTATTCGATCATGTCCATTTCTCCGGTGGGGGGCCCGTCGTCTGCCGACGACAGCCATGGCGAAGCAAAAGCGATCGGAGATACGAGCGCGGGCGAGCCCACTGTGCCGCCAGAAGCGTCCGGCGCAGTAGCCGGCCTCAAGAAGCGCATTCCGTCTGCTAGCGGACACAAGCCGCGGCAAGTCGACGAATCCAGGTCTGGCGCCCCAAGTCTTGAAGCCTCCTCATCTTCGACTGGCGTCCCGGCCGAAGATCGCCCGCCACTGCAACCGCCGCGCAATCTGAGCGCGGCCTTCGGGTACAACCGCCCCGAACCACCGGCCGAAGACGCAACGCCGTCCGATCCAGCGCAAACCTAACGGGTGTCAAGCCTATTCGAATTCTGAGCCACTTCGCGCGTGAGCGCGCAAAGTAAAAGTGAGCCAGTAGTTAGTTCTTCGATGCCGGCACGTGGCCGGCTTTGCGTTGCTGTTCAAGTCGGTAGCTGTCTCCTTTGATCTGGATCATGTGGGCGCGGTGCAGGATGCGGTCGAGCATGGCCGCTGTTAGCGTGGCGTTGCCCGACGACTGACAGCGATAGCGTCTTGCCATCGCGGTTAGCAGCATCCGAATAATCGGCGACGATGTGCTCCTGCCAGGCCGGCCTTCCCAGATTTTGAGAGCGGGCGTGCATCGATCGGCGCACAACTTCAGCTGACCGATCGGTGCAACACCCGGGAAATCTTCCCTATACGCCTCACGCTCGAGACGTGGGCCACGGTTGTTTCGGTGATCCTCATGTGATAACTCGCAAGAAGCACCGCGGCTCTCCAGCTATGTTCGATCACGACACCCACCGAATTACCCGAATTGCCAAGCATGCGAAATTGCAGATCGCACTGAAGTGGCATGTTTAAAAAAATTCACCGGCAACTAAAGTCTTTGATTCTCGCTTCATTGCATCACTGCATTGATAGCATTGGTGTCTGAGCTGCCGGACCACGCAGTCAAGTCCGCAAACCGCCCTTCGCGGCCTGGACAAAGACCGGCCTCGGCAAATTCTTTCCCACGAACGTTGCGACGCCCGCGGACGCCATCCTGCCTGTCCGGCAGGCGACATTGCGTTCGACCGAATCATCGCGTTGCCTATTTCTTGAAAATCGCCACCATGAACATCGATACCTGGATTACCTGTTTTCTCGCCTCCTGGATCTTCTCGCTATCACCGGGTTCAGGTTCCGTATTCTCAATGACCAACGGGCTGAACTATGGATTCAAACGCGGGTATTTCGGCGTGGTCGGTCTGGTACTCGGCCTCTGGTCGGTATTTTTCGCGGTAGTGGTTGGACTGGGGGCGGTAATTCAAGCCTCGCCCGTAACGTTCAATGTGATCAAGTGGGCTGGCGTCGCCTACCTCTTTTACCTCGGATTCGGCCAGTGGCGCGCCAAGGGCGCGCCGATCGATGTCGCGCGCACCGAGACGCCCAAGATCGGCGTCCTCAAGCTCGTCGGCAAAGGCATCGCACTGAACTCGGTGAACCCGAAGGGTTACCTCTTCATGCTGGCCGTCATTCCGCAGTTCATCGACTCTAACGCCCCGCTGACACCGCAGTACATCGCTATCGCGCTGACCTTCGCATTCACCGATCTCGTGGTGATGGCCGGCTATACCGGTCTCGCCTCGAAAGCGCTCGTCTACCTGAAAACAGAAAAGCACATTGCGATGCTGAACAAGACATTCGGTTCGTTGTTCATGCTGGCAGCGCTCGTGCTGGCGACGTTTCAGCGCGTGGTCCACTGAGCCATGAGCCGGTCCATGATACGCCATTCCGATCCGCGCACGCCTGAACTTTGTGCAGGGCCGGCGGTGCACGAGCTGGTGCGCCTCAGCTGCGAGCGTTACGCCGATCGAGTAGCCGTTGAGGAACTCGGGCAGGCCGTGCACTATGCCCAGCTCGCGCAACGGATCGACGCGATGCGATCACGCTTGGCAGAGAAGGTCGCGCCAAGCAGCGTCGTTGCGGTCGTGGGTCACCGAAGCGTCGAGACCATCGTGGCCGCTTTAGCTGTCTGGTCGATCGGCTGCGTGCTGATGAACGTCGATGACGGTTTGCCGGAGGAACGCCAGCGCCTGATGTTCGGCAGCGTCCCGCCTGCCGCAACGATACGCTGCGGCGCGACCACGCAACTGGAACTGGCCCAGGCGTCACCGGTCCGCTTCGCGCCCGTCGACATCGACCACGCCTATATCGCGTTCACCTCGGGTTCTACCGGGCACCCCAAGGCGATTCTGGGCAGTCATCAAGGTATGTCTCACTTCGTGCAGTGGCAGGGTTGCGAGTTCGGTATTGGCCCGCAACATCGCTTCGCACATCTGACTAACTTGTCGTTCGACGTCTGGCTAAGAGACGCCTTCACGCCGCTTGCCAACGGTGCAACGCTGTGCATTCCCGACCATCGCCATCTTGGCGCGCGCGATCTCTTCGATTTTCTGGAGACGCATGCCATCACCGCCATGCACGTCGTGCCATCGGTTGCCAATCACTGGGTCAACAGCGCGCCCGCGCGTCCGCCAATCGCCACGATGCGGCTGGCCTTCTTTGCCGGCGAACCGCTGGAAGGCGTGCTCGTCCGGCGATGGCAAGCGCGCTTCCCATCGTGCGAAGTCGTCAATCTCTACGGTCCGACGGAAACCACGCTCGCGAAGCATTTCAAACGCGTGCCTTCGCAACCGGTCGATGGCGTTCAGCCTGTCGGCCATCCGATCCCCGGATCGACAACGCACATCCTCGATGAGCAGTTGCGCCCCTGCGCGGACGGAGTCGTGGGCGAAATCTGCATCGAGACGCGCTGGCATTCGCATGGTTATCTGCATGAGGCTGGCCTGCGTGCGCCGTTCGTAGACTTTCAACCGCCGGATGGACCTCCCCGCAGCGTCTATCGCACGGGCGATCTGGGCCTGCGCAACGCCAGTGGAGAGATTGAAATCCGCGGCCGTCTGGACGACCAGGTCAAGATCAATGGCGTGCGCATCGAACTGCTGGAAGTGAAGTCCGCAATCGCCTCGTTTCCAGGCGTTCGCGACGTCTTTGTCTGCACGACGGGAACAGGCTACCAGCGCAGCCTCGCGGCCGTCCTCGAGGCCACGCAGGAGGTGATCGCGCCGCTGATGGGTCACCTTCGCCAAACCCTGCCAGCCGCAATGGTGCCTTCGCGCGTACTGACGCTTGCCACATTGCCCCGATTGCCCAACGGCAAACTCGACCGGACCGAGTTGTCCCGTCTCGTATCGGAGCCGCCGCCGGCGGCGCCGCCGGCGGCCGCGCCGCTTCGCACGAGCGGCGCGACGGCGACAGAGCGGCTCGAGTTGCTATGGAGAGCCGTGCTGCGTTCCGACTCGGTCCATCCGCATCGCAACTTCTTCGAGTCGGGCGGCACATCGTTGACGATAGTCGAACTACACGCCCGCATCGAAGAGACGTTCCGGATCCGGCTTCCGATCGTGCGGCTCTTCGAGCACGCCACCCTCGCGTCGCAAGCCGCCATGCTGGCTGGCGATGCGAGTCCTGGTACCGCGGCCGCGCCGCGAGCGCATACCGCGGTACACGCCGTGCGCGCGCAAACCCTGGGTGCACGCCATCGCCGCACCCGGCAATCGCAATTTCAATGGAGCGAGCGTCAGAATCCTGACGCTCAGGCTTGAACTATGACCCTCTCTGACTGCGAATATGACGAAGACGCCATCGCCATTGTCGCGATGGAATGCCGTGTTCCCGGTGCCGATAACGTCGACAAGCTCTGGGAACTCCTACTGGAAGATCGCTGCACGATTCAGGAGCTGAGCGACGATCAGCTCGCCGAGGCCGGCGTATCGCCAGAGTTACGATCGCACCCAGACTACATCAAGCGAGCAGCCGTTCTGGACGACGTCGACAAGTTCGATGCAGCCTACTTCGAGATGAGCGGACGCGAGGCCGACGTGCTCGACGTGCAGCAGCGGATGATGCTGGAAGCCACGGTGACCCTGCTCAACCGTGGCAACATCGATCCGGCTCGTGCAGGAAAGCGCATTGGCGTTTTTGCGGGATCGAGCTTCAGTTCCTACTTGTTCGGCGTGCTGGAGCAGCCGGAACTCGTCGATGCGCTGGGCGAAATGCTGATCCGCCACGGCAACGACAAGGATTTTCTCGCGAACCGGATTTCATACAAGCTGGATCTGCAAGGCCCGAGCGTCAACGTCCAGACGTCCTGCTCCACCGGCCTGGTCGCGGTCCATAGCGCCGTGCAAAGTCTATTGCTCGGCGAATGCGATCTGGCCATCGCGGGTGCGGTCCACATCAGGCTGCCCCAGCACGCCGGCTACAAGTACCAGGCCGACGGCGTGCTGTCGCCCGATGGCGTTTGCCGTCCGTTCGACGCCGACGCTCGCGGCACCGTCTTTACCAATGGCCTTGGCCTGGTTTTATTGAAGCGGCTGGGCGATGCCGTCGAAGACGGCAACGATATCGTCGCCGTCATCGGCGGATCGGCGATCAACAACGACGGGGCGAAAAAGGTGGGATTCACGGCGCCCAGCGTGAGCGGCCAGCGCGAAGTGCTCGCGCAAGCACTGGCAGTGGCAGGCGTATCGCCGGGCCATGTGCAGTTCATCGAGGCACACGGCACCGGGACCCGGCTCGGCGACCCGATCGAGATCGAAGCCATCCGTCAGGCCTACGGGCTCGAGGGCAGGCCGTGCGCGATCGGCTCGCTCAAGGGCCACTTCGGCCATTTCAACATCGCTGCCGGCGTAATCGGCCTCATCAAGACCGCCCTCGTACTGAAAAACGGCATCGTGCCCGCGACGTTGCACCTGCAGCGCGTGAATCCGCAACTTGGACTGGACGGGTCGCGCTTTTTCATCGCGGACCGTCAGCTTCAACTGGACATGAGCCAGACCCGTCATGCAGCGGTGAGCGCGTTCGGCATGGGCGGGACCAATTGCCACCTCGTGCTGCGCAGTGCGCCCGCCGTGCCCCCGACTGCACCGGTCAGTGCCACCCGCGCGCAACTCTTCACGTTCTCGGCCAGATCGGACGCGGCCCTCGATCGTATGGCCGCATTGCTTGCCGATCAGTTCGAGGCGGCACCCGAGACATCGTTGGCAGACGCGGCCTACACGTCGCGGATGTGTCGTCCGCAGCTGCCCGTAAGAGCTGCCGTGGTCGCTCGAAACGCCCTGGAGGCAGCCGCGCGGCTTCGCTCGCGCGACTTTGCGCGCAACCGCAACGCCTGCCCGCCTCTGCTGGCGTTCGTGTTTGGCGGACAAGGTACACAGCGGCTTGGCATGGGCCGGGCTCTGGCCGCCGACTGGCCCGTATACCGGGACCATCTGGAGCATGCAGTGCATGCGCTGGACCCGGCTGGCGAAACCGGCCTCCGAGCCTGTCTGTGGGAGGCCACGTCCGACGCTGAACTTCTGCCTACGGATATCGCCCAGCCGCTTATCTTTGCCGTCGAGTACGCACTCGCGCAAGCGTTGATCGATAGCGGCGTGCGGCCCGACTACCTCATGGGGCACAGCCTCGGCGAAGTGGTAGCAGCCTCGGTCAGCGGCGTCTTCGATCTCGAGACCGCGGGGCTCATCGTCGCTGCGCGGGCTCGCCTCATGGCGGCCTGCGTAGCGGGAGCAATGCTCAGCGTGGAACATCCGGAGCCGTTCCGGCCGATGCTCGATGCGGGGCTACTCGCGCTGGCGGCGCACAATTCGCCCCGGCAATACGTGCTGTCGGGGTCGCTCGCGGACATCGAAGCAGCCGAGGCGATGGCCCAGGCATGCGGCCTCGCACATCAGCGGCTCAACACGTCGCATGCCTTTCACTCGCCCATGATGGCACCTGCTGCACGCATGTTCCTCGATTATCTGCGCGACGTGGACTTCGGCACTGCACGCATGCCCATCGTCTCTAACGTTACGGGCCGACTGCTGACCGAGTACGAGTACCGCAACCCCGCGTATTGGTCCGACCATCTTGTCCGCACGGTTCAGTTCGCCGCGTCGGTCGATACGCTGGCCGATCTCGGCGTGCGTCACTTCATCGAAATCGGACATGGTCATGCGATGGGCAATCTGCTCCGCGGCAACCTGCGGGAGCGCGCGGCCCAAGAAGCCATCATCGTGCCGGCGATCGCCAGCGTGGACCATGAATACGCGCATTTCCTCGAAGCGGTAGCGCTAGGCTGGACGCTCGCGCCGGACGTCGACATCGATGCCCATGTGGACGGCCGGCGCAAGATCTCGTTGCCCGTGTATCCGTTCGCACGAGATACCCATTGGGTGCGTCCCGTGATCGGTTTCCAGCCGCGCCGCCAAGCCGTGCCTGTCGAATCGGAGTCGGTCCGTCCGTCTTGCGTCGCGTCCTCCGAGGCTATTCCCGCCGCAACCGATGGCGCCGACGCGACCGGCGTGCCGGCTGCCAATCAAACAGTCGATGCGAGCGAGTCCAATCCCGTGGAGGGCCCGGTCGCCGACATCTATCGGACATTCCTCGGCGGCACGGAAATGAGTACGGCACTCAGCTTCTTCGAGCTCGGTGGCAACTCCTTGCTGGCTATCCAACTGGTCAATCGGCTACGGGAAACGTTCCAAGTGGACATTGCCTTGCGCAGCTTCTATGAGCGCAGCTCGATTGCCGCTATCTCGCGCGAGATAGCCCGCCAATTGCTCGAGGAGCCTGCCAATGTCTGAATCCGCTTCGCTGTCCCGCGACCAGGTCGCTCGTCTGACCGCCAGGCTCGAGCGCGTTGGGGTCGCCCTGGACAGAGTCGAGAGCGAGGCCCCAGCGCGCACTGCCCTGCCCGAGCTGGGCATCATCTTCTTTTCCGGACTCACGCCCGGCCTCGGCCCTTACGAGCTTCTGATCGATGTTGCCCGCTTCGCGGACGAAGCGGGCTTCAACGCGATCTGGACCCCCGAGCGGCATTTCACCGAGGTTGGGGGGGCTTATCCGAATCCCGCACTGCTCGCCGCGGCGCTGGCTACCGCGACACAGCGCGTGCGCCTGCGAGCCGGCAGCATCAATCTGCCGCTGCATGACCCGCTACGCGTGGCGGAGGAGTGGGCTGTCGTCGACCAGTTGTCGAACGGTCGTGTCGACATCGCGATCGCGCCCGGTTGGCACGTGCGAGATTTCGTGCTCAAGCCGGCAAACTTTCACAATAAGTTCGACATCCTCAATGATTATCGAGAGCAGTTGCGCACGGCGTGGCGAGGTCAATCCATCGAGCGCCTCGATGCGTTCGACCAGCCTCATGCGATCGTCACTTATCCACGGCCAGTCCAGCCGGAGTTGCCGATCTGGCTGACCACATCGCAGCGCGAGCAAGCGTGGGAGTTCGCCGGTCGCAGCGGCTTCAACGTACTGACTGCGCTGATCAATTTCGGCCCCAAAGAGCTGGAGCGCCGCATCGCAATCTATCGTGCGGCCCGCCAAGCCGCGGGATGGGACCCGGACGCGGGCGTCGTTTCCTTGATGCTGCACACCTATGTCGATACCGATGCGCCTCGTGCTATCGAGCGAGTCCGCCCCGCGTTGACCGAGTATCTGAAGTCATTCGTTTCGCAGCATCAGAGCGCCGATCGGGCCGGTGCCAGCGACAAGGTGCGAACGCTCCAGAGCCTGGGTAACGATCGCGACGACTTCATCGAGATGGTCTTCTCGCGTTATGTGGACACGAGTTCGTTGATCGGCGACCTCTTGGAAGCACAGACGCGGCTCGAAAACTTCCGCCATATCGGAGTCGACGAAGTGGCGTGCCTCGTGGACTTCGGCCTCGACAAAGCTCATGTGCTCGACAGCCTGCGCTTGCTGTCCCGACTGCTCGGACATCGAAAAAAATGAAGCTCTTCGCATTTCAGGGGCTGCGCCCCCGGATCCACCCCGACGCCTATGTTTTCGAGGACGCGGTCATCATCGGCGATGTCGACATAGGGCCGGGTGCCAGCATCTGGCCAGGCGTCACCATTCGCGGCGACAAGGCCCGTATCGCCATTGGCGCGAACAGCAATATCCAGGAGCATGCGATGCTCCATGCCGACCCCGGCTATCCGCTCACACTCGAAGAAAACGTGACTATCGGACACGGCGTGATGCTGCACGGCTGCTACGTCGGGGCGCACTCCGTGATCGGCATCGGCGCGATTCTGCTGAACGGGTCGAAGGTCGGTTCATGCAGTCTCGTCACGGCGGGTTCGCAACTGGGCGCCGGTCCCGAGTTTGCCGACAACAGCCTGATTTCCGGCAATCCGGCTCGCGTACTGATGACGCTCGATGCCAGCGACATCGAAGGGCTGCGGGACACGGCAAGGGAATACAAAGCGCTGGCCGACGCTTATCGTCGCGATCTGCATCGCTTAAAGCCCCACGAGATCGAGGCGTGTTTCGGCGTGCCGGCGACGTACGGTCATGAGCGTGCATAACGGCATGCGGCATCGCCCGCTCCTGCGCATAAGCGCGAATGCACACGATAGCGCGCGCTCCCGCCTCCTTGTCTGCTTCCACCCTGCCGGAGCGGGCGCATCGACCTTCGCGGGCTGGCCTGTCGAAGACAAGCTTTACGCGGATCTCGCGCGCGTGCAGTTGAAGGGCCGGGAAGACCGCCACGCGGAACGGCTCGACGATACCTTACCGGCACTCTCGGACGAGATTGCGAGAGCTCTCGATCGCACCGGGCATCGGGATCTCGTCCTTTTCGGACATAGCATGGGAGGCACCCTCGCGTGGTGGGTGGCGGCCGCCCTTTGGCAACGCCACGGCCGGCATTGCCGGTTGATCGTTTCCGCTCAAGCGCCCGGGCTGCCGGCGGCGGTCCGTTCCTGGCGTCGCGGCCATCTTCCCGCCTGGTATGCGAGCCTCGGCGAGCCGTGGCCTGCCGCATTGGACGATCCGGAAATGCAGGCCATCCTCTGCGCGACGCTGGACGCCGACATCGCATGGATGCGACGCGAATTCCAACACCCGCTTCCAAGACCGCTACCTCTGATCGTGGACGGCCTCGCTTGGGAAGCGGACAAGCTGGTGTGCCCGCAGGACATGCTGCGCTGGCAGGCCGCAATCACCGGACGATTCACGCTTCACACGCTGCCGGGCGGGCACCTCGAACTGTGCGCGCGGCCCGCGTCCACCCTTGCCTTGCTACGCCGACTTCTCGACGAGGATTGCCGACATGTGCTCGCTTCCAACGCTTGACCGCTTGCGCATGCGCGGCGAGATTCGCATCGGTTTTCAGCGGCATACTCCGCCGTTTTCGTATGCGACGCGGGAGCAATGGCCGATCGGTTATTCCGTCGCGCTGGCAACCGAGGTGACCGACGCGCTCGCCTCGCGGTTGGGCGCACCGTTGCGCATGCTGCCTGTCGAGGTCACGTCCAGTACGCGCACGGCTCGACTGATCAGCGGCGAGATCGACATCGAGTGCGGCTCGACCACGATTACCGAGGCACGCCAACGCCATGTTGCGTTCAGCCGCCCCATCTTTCATACCGCGCATCGCTTGGCGCTCAAGGCAAGACGTTCGCTCTCGAGCCCGCACACGATTCGCGTCACGGGCATCACCGGTTCGACTAGCCATCGCGCACTGCTCGACGCCAGCGGTGGCCGATGCACGCCGCACTTCGTGGGCCGCCCGAGCATTGGCGAAGCATTCGACGCGTTTGTCGAGGACGACGAGATCGACGGCATCGTGGCCGATGAGGTCATCCTCGCCGGTCTCATGCCACGCGCTCATCAAGGCGGACTCGTGCTCGCAGGGCAGCGTCTCGGCAGCGAGCACTACGGCTTCATGATGCGGCACGCCGATCACGCGTTCCACGAGGCAGTGAACCACGCACTGGGTGCCGTGCTGCAAGCGCCGGATTTCGCCCGTCGCTACGCTCGCTGGTTCGATCGTCCGCTGCCCGGTCTCGGATTCAGCCTGGGCCTGGACTTCGAGCGCCAACTGCCTCACCTGACCCGGCCAGGTCCAGAATCGGCCGCCGGATCGCTTCAGATACCCCCCACTCGTCATCCTCGAGGAAGTACATGAAAGTAGGCATTCTCGGCTTCGGCAATGTTGCGGCCGCCACCATGGAGAGCTTCCTGGCCAATCAGGATCTCATTCTTGCCAAGGCGCGCGCGCCCATCGAGTTCGTCCGCATCGCCACTCGCACGCCATCGCGGGCGCACGGCCGCGCACCGGCCGGCTGTCAGATCGGCAACGATCCGCACGCTCTCGTCGACGACCCGCAGGTCGACGTGGTGATCGAGCTGACCGGCAACGTGCCGCTCGGACGCGAACTGGTGCTGCGCGCGCTTGCCCACGGCAAACATGTCATCACCGCCAACAAGGCGCTGCTGGCCCATCACGGCGCTGAAATCATGGCCCATGCCGCGCGCGCCGGGCGCCGTGTGCTATTCGAAGGCGCTGTTGCCGTGTCGATACCCATCATCAAGACGCTGCGCGAAGCGGCGGCGGCAAACCGGATTTCATCGGTGGTGGGCATCCTCAACGGCACCTCCAACTACGTGCTCTCGCAGATGAGCGAGCACGGCGCGGATTTCTCCAGTGCACTTGCCGAAGCACAGCGCCGGGGTTATGCCGAAGCTGATCCCACGCTCGACATCAACGGCGAGGATGCAGCTCACAAGATCACACTGCTGGCGTCGCTTGCGTTCGGCGTGCCCATCGACTTCGAGCGAGTCCGTTTCAAAGGGATCGCAGACATCGAGCGCGAAGACATAGGATACGCGAAGCGACTCGGGCATCAAGTGAAGCTCATCGCGCAGGCGAAGCTTGTCGGCGATGACATGGCAATCCGCGTGCAGCCAACCCTGGTGCCGGACCGTTCCATGCTGGCCCAGGTGGGTAGCTCGATGAACGGCATCGCGTTACGGGGCGACCTGCTCGGCTCGGCGTTTCTGTATGGATCGGGCGCGGGGGGCAAAGAGACGTCCAGCGCCGTTCTCGCCGATCTGCTGGAACTAGCCAATGGCAGCGACTCCGACACCGCCACCGGTGCCTATAACATGGGCTTTCGCGACGCCGCGCCCGCGGCGGCGCTAGCCCACGGTACGCCGCAGTGCATGGAAGCGTTTTACATTCGGCTTCGCCTCGACGACCGCGCGGGCGCGCTAGCCGAGGTGAGCCGCGTGCTCGCCACTGCGAGCATCTCGGCGCATTCGCTGCTTCAGGATGCCGCGCAGGGCGAGCTAACGGATCTGGTCGTCATTACTCACCCTGTTTCCGAGGATCGGCTGCGCAGTACGCTGCCTCAACTCCAGCGCGCGGCCGGCCGCGATCACCCCGTGGTGGTGCTTCCCGTCCTGGAGGATTGCGGATGTTGACGGGAGGAGGCTCGAGCCCAAACATGGCTGCCACGAGACTGCGATGGGCTGGACTCGGATCATGATCCTCGTCGTTTGCGGCAGCCCGCGCTCGGAAGGGCAGACGAGCCGGGCTTTGCATCTGCTCGAAGAACGATTTCAGCGGTCCGGTCACCCGACAAGGCGCGTGTGCGTGGGCACTTTCGATCTGCCTATTTATGGACTCGGCAATGGCGGAGCTGCCGATCTGCATGCATGGCGCCAAGTGGTCGACTCCGCCAGCGCGTTTGCAATCGGAAGCCCGGAATATCACGGCAGCTTCAGTGCGGGGCTGAAGAATCTTCTCGATCACCTCGATAGCCCGCTCGTCGCAGGCAAGCCCGCCGCGCTGGTTGCGGCTTCTGGCAGCCCGCGCGGCGGCATGGCCACACTGGCAGCCATGCGTCATGTGCTGCGCTCGCTACACGTCCCGGCCATCGTGGAGCAGTTGGCCGTCTGCCCGCAGGACAGGGATGCGACGAGCGGCCGCTGGTCGCACGAGTTGCTCGCGCAAGCCGATTGCGTCGCTGCCGGTCTGCTGCGACAGATCGGACACGCGTGATAGTATTGCGCCGCCAGTAATCCGAAGCGAGGAAGTTCAGCGTGAGCCCAGAGCGTAATCTCGCGGTCTTGCTGCGCGACATGGCCCCCACGCTGACGTCGCCGCGTTACGTCTTTTGCGCTTTCCCGGATCATCGCCTGCCGGATGGGGTCGAGGCTATCTGCCTGTTCCGCGAAGCCGAAGGCCTCACCGCGATCGTCGAAAAGACGTTAGCCGAAGCGCTGGGATTGTCCTGGTCCTTCGAATCGCGATTGATCACGCTCGAGATCCACTCCGATCTCGCCGCCGTGGGCTTTCTCGCCACGGTTTGCACTGCGCTAGCCCGCGCCGGGATTCCCTGCAACGCCGTATCTGCCTACTACCACGATCACATCTTTGTTCCGGTGGATCAGGCTGTACAAGCGCTGCAAGTGTTGCGATCCCTCGCCACCCATCCTTCATTTCCCTCTACCCTTGCTGCCGACGACTGAAGTCCAGGCATGCTCGCCAGTTGAGCATCATCAGCATGGCGCGGGCGCTCGCCGCGATGAGCCAGACTGTCGGTCCGCGAAAATTTCTAAACCACGATTTGCGCCAAGAGCATCCAGATAGAATGCCGCGCGGCAGGTCATGCGGGCGCGATGCAAGCGTGCCGCGACCTTCGATGCAATCTTTCTGATCAACGGCGTTGCGATGACTTTTCAGACGTTAGGCCCGGCTTTCGTATCGGCGGATGCAACTCTGGTTCACAAAGAGTTCGCGGAACGCGGCTCGAACGCGATGGCTCGCGGCGATATCGACCCGGTGCGGCCTGCGTTCGACATTGCATTCGACTGGGCACTCATCATGCTCGCTACAGCGTTCGTTTGCCGCTTCGGCGCGGCCGCCGCGTTGCCCGCACTTGCCGTGATTGCGAACCGACAACGCGCGCTCGGCAACCTGCTGCATGAAGCGGGACATCGAAATCTCTATCGAGCGCCCCGATGCAACGACTTCGTGGCCAAGACGTTGCTTGCACCGGCGTTGCTGATCGATCTGGAACGCTATCGCGCCACGCATGCCCGTCACCACGCAATGCTGGGGATGCCGGCACACGATCCCGACTACATCGGCCCGGGCACGGTCCGTTTTCCCGATTGGCCGGGAACCTACTGCCGGCTGCTGTTATCCCGGAGAAGCTGGCTCGCCTCTCTGTTCGGTCACGTGATCGACCGCAATGTCAGCGCAATACGGCGCCTGATGCTGGTCGCATGGTGGATAGCGGTGTGGAGCTTGCTCGCGTCGATCGCCGGCGTTCGGTACGCCGAGGTATTCGTCGCGTCATGGTATCTGGCAAAAGCGACGGGCTTTCACGCCATCACGGTGTTGCGCGAGATGTGCGATCACTACGGCCTGCATCCGGGCGGCATCTATTCGTTCACGCGAGACATCGTTGTTCGTCGCCCCTGGCGCTGGCTCGTTCACCCACACAACAACGGCTATCATCTCACGCACCATCTGATGCCCTCGGTGCCGTATTACCGGCTGCCCGCTGCGTGGCAAGCAGTGTCGCAGTTGCCGAGCTACCGTTCGCGCAGCATCGTATGCACAGCGTATTTTTGGGGACGCGGCGCCGTTGTGCGCCTCGCGCAAAGTGCGGGGCCTGGCAATGCGCGATGAACGCCTTGGGCCGCTGCAAGTTGCGGCATTGCTGGTTTCGGCGAGCTATGGCATCGGCTTCCTGTTCGGCTCGGGAGAGCTCGCGGTGTCGTATGGCATGGCCGGCTGCCTCTATCCGTGGCTCACCGCAATAGGCATGCTGCTTCTCGCATTGCTGGCAAGCCGCGTCTGGCAATTGGGCATGCCGCTATGGGATGTCTTCGGACGAAGCTATGGCCCCGCCGTCAAGCGGTATGTCGCCTTGCTCTCGATGATCTGGATGACGGGCGTGCTCGCCGCGCAGATCCAAGGGGCAGCGACGACACTCTCGCTGACGAGCGTCTCGCACCCGCTGTCGTTGCCAATCGTGCTGACGCTCATCGTCATCGCGGCGCACCTGCGCCTCGGACTCGCGTCGAAGGTGTTCTCCTTGTGTCTGCTGGCGAGCAGTGTCGTGCTGCTGGTCGCAGTCATCGACCTGCGCGGACTCGATACTTATCTGCATGCGCTCCCGCGCTTTGCCGCCGACTTACCTCGCGTTGGCAGCGCACAGGTCGCGACCATGACGATCGCGGTCGTCTTTCTCGTCCTGACGGGAGCCGACTACCAGCAATTCATCATCGCGGCGTCCAATCGTGCCGATGCCCGGCTCGGATGTGCGCTCGCCGCCGTCGCACTGATGATCGTAGGCGCGCTGCCGGCGGCTGCAGTCCTTGCCGCGATGAACGCAGGTCTCGTCGCCCACACGGTCAACGCGAAAGAAGCGATTCCGCTGGTCCTCGCCCACATGTCGGATCGCCTGGGCCACGGCGCCGGCGCAGCGATGCTGCTGACGCTGCTCGCCGCGGCGCTCGGCTCCGGCGCCGCTATCGTTCGCGCCATGACCGACGCCGTCCTTGCACTTTCGGCCGCGCCGCGTGCCCATGCAAGGCTTCGAGTATCGATCGCCCTCGTCCTGCTCGGGGGTGTGGTCGCGACGCGTGGGCAGGCGATCGTCGAAACGATGGTCGATCTGAACATCGTCTACATTGCCAGCATTGCGCCGCTATTCGCATACCAGTTGCTGAAGATCGATGTGCCGGCGCTCGCCGCTCAGCGCTCTTTGCTGGCAGGCTTCGCGGTATCGAGCGCGCTTTATGCCACGAAATGGATGGGTTTCGTCAGCGGACACGTTGAAATGACGTTCCTGGGCGCCGGAATACTTGCGTCGGTCCTCGCATTGGAAATCCACCGGGTGCGCGAGCCTGGCAGCGCAAGCTAGCTCGACGCGGCGCTGGCCTCCCTGGCGTCGCCAGCAGCCCCGCATTGCCGCCCGTCCGGAGCCAGCGCGGTCCGCGCGAACTCCACGACGAACTCAGTGACTTGCCGCGCCAGAGGCGGCTCTTGTTGCCAGTGGTGCCAAAAGAGTGGAATGCAGAGTCCCTCCTGCGGCGCGAGATCGACGAGCTGGCCCGAAGCCAGCAGTTCTTCCGCCTGCTGGGCGGGAATGAGACCGTATCCATTGCCGCTGCGAATCGCATTGAGCAGCGCGCTCGGCGATGGAAAGTAATGGCGAGGAAACTGTTTCAGTTCGACACCAAACTTCGATTTCAGGAAGGTGTCGTGAAGGGAGTCCTTGCGATTGAAGAGCACCGCCGGCGCCGATTTCGCGTCATGCGGTGTCAACCCGCGTGGAAAATAGTGCTGCGCGAACGCGGGCGCGGCAGCGCACCGGTACATCATCGAGCCCAGCGCAATCGCGTTGAAACCCTGCGAAGGCTGGCTTTCGGTGGAGATGCACCCCGTGACATCTCCTCGCGTCAGCATGTGCCGCGTATGATCCTGATCGTCGACGTTGATTTCAAGCGCCACCGGCAGTTGTCGAACAAGCGCTTCCGAGCACCTGTCGAACCACGTTGCGAGGGAATCCGAATTGACGGCAATCGCGATCGGCGTGCGCTCATTCCGTGAGGTGCGCAGCTTGAGGCTGACGTAGACATCATGCTCGAGCAGGCGCAAGGCTTTCACGTGCCGCAGCACGACTTCGCCGGCAGCCGTCGGTAGTGCGGGTCTCTCGCGCACCAGCAGCACGGTGGAAAGCGCTTCTTCCAGGGCCTTGATGCGCTGCGATACGGCGCCACGGGTAATGTGGAGCGCATTGGCGGCCTGCTCGAAACTCCCGTTTTCGGTTACCGTCGCAAACGCCTCAAGTTGAAACCGATCAAGCATAGTGCACCCTCGTGAGCATTTTTATGGGGTTTTTAGCGGTGCACTATATTCCACCCTAAATCGGCATTTCAGCTCACAAAATTAATTTGATGCGCGCATTAAAAATCTTTTACCGACGCTCGATGCGCGCAGCGCCCCTCAACGCAACCCACCCGCGGCCACGAGTTGTTCGCCCGTCATCCACCGCGAATCGTCGGACGCGAGAAACACCGCAACGCGACCGATGTCGTCAGGCTGCCCCGTGCGCCCCAGCGGGGTCTGGCTGACCGCCTGAGCTTCCATGTCGGAGCCGATGACACCCGCACTGTGCGTACCTTCCGTCACGACAACGCCGGGATTGATCGAATTGACGCGGATGTTCCGCGGCCCGAGTTCGCGCGCGAGCACACCGGTGATAGCATCGACCGCGCCCTTCGTTCCGCTATACACGGCGCTTGCCGGCGGAACGATGCGCGTGACGACGGAGCTGATATTGATGATGCTGCCGCCCTCGCCGAGATGCTTGGCCGCAGCTTGCGTCGTCAGCAGCAGTCCGAGCACGTTGACGTTGAACTGCTTATGGAAATGCTCTTCGGTAATAGCCTCGAGCGGAGCGAATTCATAAACACCCGAGTTGTTGACGAGAATATCGAGGTGGCCGAACTGCGAGATCGCAGCATCGACGATGGCCTGTGCCTCGGCAGCCTTGGATACATCTCCACCCACCGCGACGGCTTTGCCGCCTTTCGATACGATCGCATCGACGACAGCTTCCGCGCCGGCGCGGCTGCTGGCGTAATTGACGACGACGGCGGCGCCTTCGGAGGCGAGCGCCTTGGCAATACCCGCGCCAATGCCTTTCGATGCGCCGGTGACGATTGCTACTTTGCCCGATAGCTTGCTCATGGTGCTTTCCTTTACGGTTCGTAATCGATGAAAGATGTCCGACGCCGAGTCCCTGGTTCGACACCGCGATACGGACAGAAAACACCGTGAAGTTAAGCCCGCCCTCCGATCTGATAAAGCGGACGGCGGCGAATTAACCGCTCGCCAAACTCGAACAATCGCCCAACGCCAAACCGGGCGTGCGTCGGGCAGCTCGCTCACGCCTCGCTGAAGGCCGCGCTGCCGGCTTTGGCATCCTCATGGATGCCATCCAACTCCTGCAGGACCTCCAGAAACCGCCGAGCCCCAACGGTCTGGGCCTTCGTGCGCCACATCGCGTGAATCTCGACCGCAAGCGGCAGCCATTCGATCGATTTGAAAACGACGCCCGGCGGGTTCATCCGCCGCATGCTCGCCTGCATGATCGCCGCGCCAAGCCCAGCACTGACGAGCCCAAGCGTCGTGGAGACATGGGCCACCTCGAATTGGATGTCGGGCTGGAAGCCGCTCGCGGCACATGCCGCAAGGAACCGTTCGCGCGCCGCGGGGTTCAGCGCCTTGGGAAGCGCGATCCACGGCATGCCGTCCAGGTCGGCCGGCAGCACCGCCGGCCGCGCAGCCAACGGATGATCGTCCGCCAAAGCCAACACGAACGGCTCGCGCGAAAGCAGCCGCGTGCCGAACGCAACCGCCTGCGCGGGCACGTTATAGGCAAGCGCGATATCGATCGAGGCGCGCTCGAGTGCCTCCGCCTGCTCGGCCGAACGCATCGCGGCAAGTTTGAGACCGACGCGTGGATACTGCGCGCGAAAGCGCCGCAACGCCGCGGGCAATCGCCCGTTGTGCACGATGCCTTCGCAATAGCCGATCGACAGGGAACACATTTCGCCCTTGCCCACCTGCCGAGCGCGTTCCTCCAGACGGCTCGCCTGCGCGAGCAGATCGCGCGCCTCGTCGAGAAACGCGCGGCCCGCCGGTGTCAATCGAACGCGTTGCTTGATCCGCTCGAACAGTTGCAGACCCAAGTCCTCCTCGAGCTGTCGGATCTGCCGGCTCAACGGCGATTGCGAAATGTGCAACCGCTCCGCGGCCCGCGCAACATGCTCGGTCTCGGCGACGGCCACGAAATAGCGTAGCTGCTGCAGTTCCATCTCGAACCTCACTTAAGACTGCAATAGCATCAACTGTGACGAATTAAGTCTTGGACGGCATTATATCTGCCGCTCTAAGCTTTCGTCTCGATAACCTGTCGTTGCTCGCTGCGCTCATCGGTCCAATCCGGCCGCGCAAGCGCAGCGGCCACCTGACGACGTACCTTCATCGAGAGTGACTTCCATGGAACGCCCAAGACCCGCCATCGCATACGGCGTACTGCTCACGACACTCGTCCTGCTCAGCGCCAGCGGCCTCATCGCCTCCGACATCAATCTACCGGGCATGCCGCTCGCCGCCCATGAATTCGGCACGCCCATCGCAGCACTGCAGCACACTTTCAGCATCTATGTCATCGGCCTTGCCATCGCACAAGCCGTGTATGGGCCGCTCTCGGACGCATTCGGACGCCGCCGTCTCGTCATGGGCGGTATGTTGCTCTACACGGTTGCATCGATCGCCTGCGCATTGGCGCCGGATGTCGCGACCTTCGGTGTCGCGCGCATCGCACAGGCGCTCGGAGCCGGCGCGGGCATGGTCATCGGCCGTGCCATCGTCAGCGACATCTTCGATGCGAAGACCGCCGCGCACACCTTCACCACGATCATGCCGATCGTGGGCGCTTCGCCGGCCCTCTCCCCGCTGGTGGGCGGCTATCTGACGACTTATATCTCGTGGCGAGCGCCGTTTTTCTTCACGGCGGCGCTCGGCCTAGCGGCGCTTGCACTGCTCGCGATCTACATCCCCGAGACTGTGCCGAAGTCGAGCCGCCAACGCTCGGTATGGCGCACGTTTGAAAGCTACCCGATGCTGCTCGCCCAACCGCGCTTCTGGTCCTATACCGTGAATCTTTGCGTGGGCTACGCCGGCTACCTGGGCTATCTGGCTGCTTCGCCCGTCCTGCTCGAGTCCATGGGACTCAACGCCAAGGCCATCAGCCATTGCTACATCAGCCTTTCGCTCACCTATATCGCAGGCAACCTCGTTTCGCGGCATTTCGCCAGGCGCTATGCGCTGAACCGGCTCCTCGGCGTCGGCTATCTGCTGTTCGCGCTGGGCGCGCTCGCACTGATCGGTCTCGGTGTGGATGGCGTGAGCACGCCGTTGCCGATGATTCTCGCCATTTCCGTCATCACGCTCGCCAACGGCTTTCTGGTTCCGTTGTCCTTCGCCGGCGGCGTGACGAGCTTTCCTTCGAACGCCGGCGCGGCGTCGGGACTGATGGGCGCCATGCATCTGACGGCGGGCTCGCTGGCCATCTATGCAATCGCGGCACTGCCTGCCACCGTGCTCGCCCTGGCTCTTTTCGTTGCCGGCGTGGCCACGCTCGGCTGCATCGCTTTTCCGCTTCTGCTGCTGCGTTCGGAACGGCCCCGAACCGTTACAGCCGTGGCTGCGGCCTGCCGAAGCTGACGAGGTCAATGGCGTGCGGACGATCGCCAAGCCTTATCGCCGCACGTCGCTCACGCGCTCTCGCGCACGATGAGTTCGAAACCGAGATCGACAGCCGGCCGGGCAACGCGCTCGTTATCGATGAGGGCCAGCAGCAATTGCGCGGCGATGCGGCCCATTTCAGCGCGCGGGGTGCGCACCGTCGTCAGTCGCGGCACGGAGTCCGCCGAGCCGGCAAGATCGTTGAAGCCGACGATCGCCACCTGCTCCGGGACGCGCACGCCATGGCGGCAGGCCTCGTATAGCGCACCTTGTGCGAGGTCGTCGTTGCCGAAGAAAATTCCGTCGACATCCGGCCGCCGCTTCATCAACTGCAAAAACAGCTCCCCACCGAGCCTGACCGACGAGGGCGCCGGCGTCATGACTTCAAGGTCGGCGTCATAGATCCCGCGCCGCTGCAGCAGGCTTCGAAAGCCTTCGCCACGCTGCATCATCCGCAGATCGAGTTGGGCGGCGACGAACGCATTGCGTTTGCAACCGCGCGCAATCAGATGCTCCGCCACCGCCTCACCGGCTTTCGTTTGCGAGAAGCCGACACAATAAATACCGTTCGCCGACGCAAGCTCCATCATGTGGACGCACGGCACGCCGCTATCGGCGATGAGCCGCCGGGCCGTCTCCGTGCGATCGAACCCGGTCACGATCATCCCGCTCGGCGGCGACGCGAGGTAGTGCCGCAACAAATCCTCTTCCGCGTCGCGCGAATAATGCGAGTTGCCGATCAGCATCTCGAAGCCGCGCGGCCGCAATACTGCATGGATCGCTTCGAGCGCATCGGTGAAGACATTGTTCGATAGCGACGGAATCAGTACGGTCACATCGTGGCTACGAGCGGACGCGAGCGCCCGCGCCGCGGAATTGGCCACGTAGTTGAGTTCGCGCGCAGCCGCCTGCACGCGCGTCGCGTATTCAGGCCCGACCGAAGCCAGCCCACGCAATGCACGCGACGCGGTGATGGTGCTGACCCCGGCGCGACGCGCCACCTCCTCGAGGGTCGGCCTGCCCGTGGCCCGGGTTTTCCTGGGTGTCGAAGTTGTCATCGTTCGGCTAGGATAGCGCTGTCTTATCGTCTGGACAACGCTAAAAGCGAGGCGACGAAACGCTGATGCTGATCCGCGCGAATTCCTCCAGACATAGCTCCACGGCCCCATGAAAGGCCGATTTTTTAGCGCGCGGAAGACAGCGCTATCTCAAGCAGCGGGAGTGCAGATCAATGAACCCGGCGATTTCAGCCATCGTCGTCATGGGCGTGGCAGGCTGCGGCAAGACGAGTGTCGCCAAGGCGCTCGCCGAGCGTATCGGCGGCCACTATATCGAAGGCGACGCGTTTCACCCGGCCGCAAACGTCGACAAAATGTCGCGCGGCGTCGCCCTCACCGATGCGGATCGTGCGGGCTGGCTCGACAGCCTGGCGGCGGAACTGCTGCGGGTCGCGGCGCTCGGCGCGCGACCGGTGCTCGCCTGCTCGGCGCTCAAGCGCCGCTATCGCGAACGGCTGCGCACGGCCGTCCCCTCGCTGGGCTTCGTGTTCCTCGACATCCCGAGACAGCAGGCGCTCGCACGCATTGCGTCGCGAGCCGGCCACTTCATGCCGACCTCGCTCGTGAACAGCCAGTTTGCCGATCTCGAGCAACCGATCGACGAACATCCCACGCTGACGCTCGCCGCCACGGCGCCTCTCGCGGCCATCGTCGAGCGCGCCGCCCTCTGGTGCGGCGATCAAGCCACGCAGCCGATATTTTTGTCACGCGAAAGATAGCGCTATCCCATAGAAACCAGCCGGCTGCGAGTGCGTGACACCGCAGACCGACACCACAGCAATCGAATTCGGGGACCGCCTCGGAGTTTTCGGGAGACAGGAAGTGACCACAACGGCAAGCAGTCAAATGACCAAGCGGCGCTGGGTAATCGGCGTGCTGCTCGGCATCGGCGTACTCATCAACTATTTCGACCGCATCAATTTGTCGGTCGCGGCCCCTCAGTTGAAGGAGGCGTTCAACCTCACTCCGGCGGAGATGGGCCTGCTTTTCAGCGCATTCTTCTGGCCGTACGCGTTGTTGCAGGTGCCGGCTGGGATCGTGCTGGACCGCTTCGGCGTCACCCGCGTCGGCCGCTGGGGTGCGTTTCTGTGGGGACTGGCCTCCGCCGTGACGGCTTTCGCAGGCGGTTTCGGCGGCATTTTCGCCGCGCGCGCCATGCTGGGCGTCGCCGAGGCACCCGGCTTTCCCGTCAGTTCGAAAGCGACCGGCTACTGGTTCCCGCGCAGCGAACGCGGGCTCGCCACGGCGATCTTCGATGCGGCCGCCAAGTTCTCCAATGTGATCGGCGTGCCGCTCGTTGCCTTCGTCGTCGTTCGCATGGGCTGGCGCTGGGGCTTCGGCATCACGGCGTTGCTGAGCCTCGCGTACTTCCTCGCCTTCTTTCTGATCTATCGCGATCCTAGCCAGGACCGCAAGGTCAATGCTGCGGAGCTGGACTACATCCGCCAAGGCGGCGCGACGCCGGAAGGTACGGCGAGCGCGAGCGTGTTCGGCATGCTGGGCTACTTGCTGAAGAAATCGAAAGTCTGGGGGCTCACGATCGGCTTTGCCGCCTATGGCTATTCGTTCTATTTGTTTCTCACCTGGCTGCCCGGCTATCTCGTGCATACGATGCACATGAACATTCTGACGTCGGCCGAATATGCGGCGATTCCGTGGGCGGTCGCGACCGTGGCGGACCTCGTCGTGGGCGGCTGGCTCATCGATCACCTGATTCGCCGCGGCCACGACGAAACGCGCGTACGCAAGGGCGTGCTCGTGGTCGGCATGCTGTTTGGCCTCGCTGTGCTGGGCGCAACGCAGACAACGAACCCCGGCTGGGCGATCCTCTGGATCTCGATCGCGCTCGGCGGCCTCGCCTCCGCCGCGCCTGTCGGTTGGTCGCTGCCCTCGCTGATCGCACCGAAAGGCGGTGTGGGCACCATCGGCGGCATCATGAACTTCGTCAATAACCTGATGGGCGTGGCCGCGCCCATCGTCACCGGCTACATCGTCGGGTCGACGAACTCGTTCACCAATGCGTTCATGATCGCGGGCGTGATCCTCGCCATCGGCATCGTCTCGTTCGTATTCGTCATGGGCCGCATCGAAGCGATCCCCGAGCCCGAGCAGCAAGGCGCGCGCGATCGCGCATCGGTGGCCTGAGTCGCCCGGCGCTCACAGCGCATCGAGCGGAATCTTCAGATACCGAACACCGTTCGATTCCGGCGCGGGCATGGCGCCCGCCCGGATGTTGACCTGGACAGACGGCAGAATCAACGTGGGCATACCGAGCGTGCTGTCGCGGCGCGTGCGCATTTCGACGAATGCTTCCTCCGTAATGCCGTCGTGCAGATGAACGTTGGCATTGCGCTCTTCGGCCACCGTGGTTTGGCAGCACGGTTCGCGCGAATCGGGCGGGTAGTCATGGCACATGAACAGACGCGTCTCGGGCGGCAACGACAAAAGCCGGCGCACGGACCGATAAAGCGTGTGCGGGTTGCCGCCTGGAAAATCGCAACGGGCCGAACCGACATCCGGCATGAAAAGCGTATCGCCGACGAAAACCGCGTCGCCTATCTGGTATGCGATATCGGCCGGCGTATGCCCCGGCACATGCATCGCACGCGCCGTCAGCGCGCCGATTGCGAACGTCTCGTCCGCGCCGAAAAGGTAGTCGAACTGCGTACCGTCCGCCGGCACGTCCATCCCCAGGTTGAAGATGCCCTTGAACGTGCGTTGAACGACCTGAATGGCCTCCCCGATCGCGATTTTGCCGCCCAGCTCCGCTTTGAGGTACTGCGCCGCCGATAGATGGTCGGCATGGGCATGGGTTTCGAGCAGCCACTGGACGCGCAAGCCGTGCTCGCGCACGAAGCCGATGATGCGATCGGCCGATGCGCGTGACGTGCGACCCGATTTCGGATCGTAGTCGAGAACCGAATCGACGATCGCGCAATCGGTCCCATCGCCCGAGTGAACGACATAGCTGAATGTGGACGTGGCCGAATCGAAAAAAGGTTCGACGAAGGGCCGCATGACAACCTCCAGTTCGTTCGAGATGTGTTTGCGCGACAATATATCAGCCTCGGGGACGATGAGGCCTTCGTCGCCGGCATCTATCCCGACAGTCGTCGAACGCGCGACGACACACTCAGCGCGATTGCCGCCGGAGCAAGGCCGCGAATGCGAAGCCGCCGGCGATAGCCGTGTAGACCCACACCATCGAGCGCGGCGACAGATGCGACTCGAAGCCCGGCGTGAGCCGCTTCGGCACGCAGTGATAGTCCACGGCATAGGCAGTCGCGGCCGTCGCCGCGGCCACTGCCAGCGTCGTGCCCACGCGTTTGCGTGGCGACCTTGGAACGAGCGCTTCGAACAATACGCCCCAGAACATGGCGGCGCACTGGTGAATGGCCAATCCCAGCAGGGTATGGCGGACACTGAAGCATGTCGCGCGTGGGGCTGCATCGGGCCATAAGGAATGCGTCACCGCATTGATCGGCGCATAGACGGTCGTACCGTCGATGCGCGCCCGCCTTCCGGCCGTGAGGGCCGACAGCGCGCCGGCCGTCGCGCCCGATGCCGCGACGTGCCGGATCAAAGAGGAACGCTCGCTCGGCGAGAAACGGCGCATGGCCTCGCGCAGCAAGGTTTTACATTCGCCGTCCAGGGCGCATCTCGTGTTCATCGCGAAGCGTTCCTTTTTTCAAGTCCTTTTTCGGCAAGCAACGTCGTCCATGCCGCGGGACGCGATGCTGCGGTAGCGCTACTGCTTCGTCGAGGATACGCTTTTTCCTTCGCTATCGACGAGGTTGACCGAACGCCCCTTGCCGCCGGTTTTTCCGCTCGCCCCCGAGGTCGATGCGACGGTAGCCGGCAGTTGGGCATTCGGATCCGTCACGACGAGGCTCGTCGAAGCGGACGTATAAGCGCCCGTGCGCGCGAGTTCCGACGCATCCTCGAGCCAGGAGGCGGCCCACCGCGAGTAGTCGTGGAGACTGGACCAGCTGCATCCGACGTTATCGGCCACCGTCTCGATTGCGATGTTGCTTGCGTGGCCCCAGTAGGCCAGCGCCTTTTTCAATGCCGCCTGACTCTGCGCGGACGGCAATGCCAGAACCCAGTCGAGCGATCGCGTCGACAGCACTTCATCGGCGATTTCCTTTTGTTCCGCGAGCGTCGTCTTGACTGTCTGCACATTCAGCTGGGTCATACGCTGCAGGCCGTCGAGGGTGCGATCCGCCATATCGCTGAACGAACCGATGGCGGACTTACCGATGCGACCGGCCGATTCGAGTGCGGGTGTATTCATCTTCTTGCTCCGTCGGAAAGAGGTAGGACTCTGTAAAGCGTGCCGCGCGATGCGTCCCGCGCGGCACGCATTCAACTCGCGAAGCGCATGCCATCAGCCCTTTTTCGCCTGGGGATTACCGATCTTTTCGGCAAACTGCGAGAGCTTCTGATCGGTCGCCTTCTCTTCTTCCAGCGTTTGATGCAACAATTTCACCGCATCCTCCCGTCCAAGCTGTTTGCCGAGGGCGCAAAGCGTGCCGTACGCCGCGATCTCGTAGTGCTCCACTTTCTGAGCGGCGCCGATCAGGCCCGCATCGAGGATGGGGCCCTTCTCCAGTTCCTCGACCAGCTCCTGCCCTTCTTCGATGAGCCCCTCCATCGCCGCGCATTTCATGCGCTTCAACCGAATACCGCACATCTCCACGACCTTGTCGATGCGCTCGACCTGGCCGTGCGTTTCTTGCAGATGCGTCTCGAATGCCTGCGACAACTGCTCGTTGGTCGCGGCACGCGCCAGCTTACCGAGCGCACGTGTCAATTGCTTTTCCGCGCTGTAAATATCGGAAAGATCGTGAATGAACAAGTCTTCCAGCGTTTGGCGTGCCATGGCGAACTCCCTTGGATCGATGTGAAAAGCGATCGCAACTGCGATCAAGCACAAGGCTCCGCTCACGGATGCAACGCACGTGCCTCGAAACGCTCGAACGCCATGGGAGGGAAAGCGGTGCTACCAGAACGCCGAAATGCCGGCGATACCTTGAGCGCCGAACGCTCGGGCCAGCCGGCAATCGGCGCGTGTCATGCCGCCCAGCGCATAGACCGGCAATTGCACGCTCGCGACGAGTTCGGCGAAGCGCCGCCAGCCGAGCGTCGGCGCGCCGGGGTGAGACGATGTCGGCAGCACGGGAGAAAGCGTCACGAAATCGACCCCAATGGCCTGCGCGTGGCGCAATTGCGCTCGTGTGTGACAGGCGGCGCTGACCCACTGCGAGCCGGATGTTGCGCGCCGCGTCGAGCGCAGCAATCGTTCGCTATTCAAGTGGATACCGTCGGCGCGTATCCTCGTCGTTTCGACAGGTCCGTTCAGGATGAGCCGCGCGCCATGACGGCGGCAAATCCCTAGGACTTCGCCGGCCAATTCGTCGAACGACTCGGCGCTCGCGTGCTTCGAGCGCAGTTGGATAAGCGCTACGCCACCTGCCAACGCATGCTCGATACGTGCGAGGAATGGGTCGAAGCGCCCGTCGGCCGGGGGCTCGGGTGTCACGAGCAGCCATTCGGGAAGGACTTTGTCGTCGCGCATGCGGCAAAGCTACCAAAAGAAGCTTGCCCTGTCATCGCATCGACGCCGCGCCGGTTCTCGCCAAGCGCTAGGGCCTGTTCACGCTAATTACAGGCTTGCGCTGGCCACCAGAAGGGCCGAGCGCAAGGAATGGGACGAAGGGAATACTCGACGTATTCACAAGGAGCATGACGCGGCGATCGGCCCTTCTGGTGGCCAGCCCCACGAAGGATTCCTACAACCAGGGGAACGTGCCTTGCCGGCCGCATTATGCCCCGCAGGAAATCCCCTTGGGGACGGCGTCGTTCGTCGTTGCAATAGCTACGGCTATTGCGCCTCCTCTCTCCTTGTCCTGCGGCCGGCAAGGCACGTTCGCAAGCCTGTAATTAGCGTGAACAGGCCCTAGTCGCTCGAGCCGGCGGATCGAAAGGTGCTCGATGGGCAGGCCGGATCCTTGCCCCAGTGATCGGCGCAGACGTGCCACCGGCAAAACTGGCCTTCGATCAAACCACGCGTCGAACATTCGGCAACGCGCCCGGCCAATCCCGGCCCGCCGCTCGCCGCGGTTTGCGTCTTCTGCGCAGCACCCGTCTTCGCCGACGTCTTGCCGTGATTGGCATCGTAGGGCTTCGTACGCGCCACGATCGCGGCCAGCAGATCCACGTCCTGGTCCGGCTTTTTCGCGCCGGCATTCGCATCCTTGCGCGGATGCGCCGAGGCGACGCGTTGTGCCTGATGCTTCTTATCGGCCTCGCGAACGGTGTGCGACGCCGTGGTCGTCTTCGCGGTCTTCGTCGTATTCGTCGCCTCACGCGCCGCGACGGCGCTCTTCGCGTGCGCCGCCGGCGCGGCCGCACTGCCCGATGCCGACGCACCGTCGCTCAAGGCGCGGGAAAGACGCTCGCTATCGGACGCACTCGCACCGATTGCCGCCGTCGCGGCGGGTGCAGCGCTCGCCGCCGAGGCAAGCGCACCGGCAGGCGCGGAGGCCGGACGATCGTTAGCGGCAGTATCGGCCAAGATGACGGCCGGCTGCGGAGCCGATGCCGCCGTCTGGAGCGTGTCGGCCGCGGTGCCGGATGCGTCGGCTATGACCCTCGCAGCCGCCGCGCTCGCCGCCGGTGCCGCCGCCGTCTTTTTAACACCGTCGAGCGCCGACGCCACGCGCGGGCTCGTCTGACCATCATCCCGTGACGCGCGTTGCCACTGCCAGGCGCCGAATGCACTCAGGCCCAGCGCGGCGGCGACGACGACAATCCAGAGCTTGTTGGAGCGGCGCGTCGAATTCGGCTGCGCAGCGACACGGCCTTCCAGATTCGCGAGAATCCGCGAATCGTTATCAGCGGCGCTCTTGGCCGTCTCGGAAAGCAGGCTCGGCCGCGCTTTGGAACTGGGACTGTCCGGCGCACTCATTCACTGTCTCATTGAATTTGGGTTTAATTCGCCGCGATAATGCAATCCGGCCTGCCTTGCAGCAGGCCAGATTCTAAGATCAAGCATTACAAAAGACAATTTATTTCCCAGCTACGGGGCCGAACTTGATTGCCGTTGCGCTTACCGCCTATTTTGCTCTCGCCGTCACGCTGGCAGCCGTACTGCTATTGCCACAGGCGCGTACCGCGCTTATCAATGCCGCGCTTCATATACAGCGGCGTGTAGGACGTCGCGCCTCGCTGCGTATGACACAGGCACGTCATGGCATAAGGAAATCAGTAAAAATTTCGCAATCGACGATCGGAAATACGAAAAAAATACTGATTCGACGTCGCTTGATGATTTTCATTACGACAGGTATCCTTGCCGCGCCTCCATTGCTTGCAATTGCACTGCGCGGCAAGCTGTTATTTCAGTATGACGGCGAAACGCGGGCGCCCGACGAGAAAATCGCCGCTTTGCTGCACGGGGAACAGCTCGTCCCACCGCCGCCGTTGCCGCCGGAGGTTTTCGCGACGCAAGAAGTCGAACAGGTCCGTCCAGCATTACGCGACGCGAGTCGCGACTGGAGTTTGCTGGATGCGGACTTTAGAACACGGCTGTTGCTCGTGTACAAAATCATGCGCGAGCAATACGGCTATGAAATGGCTTTGCTCGAAGGTTACCGAAGTCCGGATCGACAAAACCGGCTGGCGCAGCTGGGGGGTGTCACAAATGCTGCCGCATATCAGAGCTATCACCAATACGGCCTTGCCGCCGATAACGCCTTTTTGCGAGACGGCAAGCTCGTCATTTCGGAAAAAGATCCGTGGGCCATGCGTGGTTATCAGCTGTACGGGCAAACGGCCGAACAGGTCGGCTTGACCTGGGGCGGACGATGGAAATTGATGGATCTGGGGCACGTCGAATACCACAAGCCCGGATTTGTTCTGCGTCGCGCCGCCGCCCTTTCCGTTTCCATCCGGTAATCGAATCAAAAGCTGCTTTTGCCGCGCTGTCGTCGCGCCATTCATATAGAAGAACGTCTTATGCAACGCCTGCTCAATGCGCTCACCCATAAACGCACGATGACCGTTTTCGGCCTGCTCGTCGTCGCGGTCATCCTCTTCGGAGGCGCGCTCTGGTTCGACATTCCGCTCGCGTGGCCCGGCGCGGCGTTCGCCGCGCTCGTGCTCATCGTGCTCGTCGTCTGGCTTTGGCGGCGCCGGGCCGCCCGGCGAGCCAACAGCAAGCTTGGCGAGATGCTCGAACAACAGGCCGAAGCCGGCAAGGCCGCCGCGGTCCAGCAGCCTGCCAAGCAAGCGGAGCTCGACGTTCTGCGCACACGGCTCGTCGATGCGGTACGCACGATCAAGACATCGAAGATCGGACAGATAGCGGGCGGCTCCGCGCTTTACGAGCTGCCGTGGTACATCGTGATCGGCAATCCTGCCGCGGGCAAGAGCAGCGCCGTGCTGAACTCAGGGCTCCAGTTTCCGTTCGCCGACAAGAACGACGCGGTGATTCACGGGATCGGCGGCACGCGCAATTGCGATTGGTTCTTCACGACCGAAGGCATCCTGCTCGATACAGCCGGCCGCTATTCGGTGCACGAGGAAGATCGCACGGAATGGCTCGGTTTTCTCGGTTTGCTCAAACGCTATCGGCCCAAGGCGCCCATCAACGGGATCATCGTCACGGCGAGCATCGCGGAGCTGACGTCGAGCCGTCCCGATGCCACGATCAATCTCGCCCGCAGCTTGCGCCAGCGCGTGCAGGAATTGACGGAGAAGCTCGAGGTCTTCGCCCCGGTCTACGTCATGTTCACGAAGGCCGACCTGATCACGGGCTTCGCCGAATTCTTCGGCGGGGGCGAGCGCCATGAATATGAACGTGTCTGGGGCGCCACGCTGCCCTATGAACCCGACGAAAGACGGGACGTCGTCGCGCTGTTCGACGAGCATTTCGAGGAACTCTACGAGGGCTTGAAGGAAATCAGCATCGCTCAGATGTCGATCAATCGAGGCAACAAGCTGTCGCCCGGGCAACTGAGCTTCCCGCTCGAATTCCTCGCCATCAAGCCGGCGCTGCGCATGTTCCTCGCGACGCTGTTCGAGAACAATCCATTCCAATACAAGCCGATCCTGCGCGGCTTTTATTTCACGAGCGCACTGCAAGAGGGGCAGACGAACAGCGCCGCGGCGCTTCGCATCGGCACGCGCTTTGGCCTCGCGACCGACAATCTTCCCGCGCCGCAGGCGCCCTCCTCGCAAAACGGCTTTTTCCTGCGCGATCTGTTCTCGAAGGTGATCTTCGCCGATCGCCAGACCGTGCGACAGTTCGCGAGCCCAGCCAAGACACGGCTGCGCTACGGCACGTTCTTCACGTTCGTCGCTGTACTGGCACTGGCGCTCGGCGGCTGGACGTGGTCCACGATCGGCAATCAGCAGCTCGTCGCAAACGTGCAAGCCGATCTCGACAACGTCGTTCGCATTCAGCAAGGCCACAACAACCTGCAATCGCGCCTGCAGGCGATGGACGTTCTCGAAGACCGCATCGATCAACTCGAACAGTTCCGCCGCGATCGGCCGCTCTCCGTCTCGCTCGGCCTGTATCAGGGCGATCGCATCGAGCAGCGCTTGCTCGCCGAGTACTACCGCGGCGCAAAGCAATTGATGCTCGATCCGGTCTCGCAGAACCTTGCATCGTTCCTGCGCGACGTCAATGCGCATCCCGATCAGCTGACACCGCTCACGCGCCCCCCCGAATCGGGCGCCGTCACCGTTTCCGCGCGCAGCGGCACGTCGGCGCTCAGTCAGCAAAGTGCGCAAGGCGGGCTTTACAGCGATGCCTCCCCGACCAACGTCGAAGATGCCTATAACGCACTCAAGACCTACCTCATGCTGTCGGACAAGCGCCATGTCGAGGCGGCTCATCTGACCGATCAGCTCGCGCGTTTCTGGCGGGGTTGGCTCGAGACGAATCGCGGCAACATGCCACGCGGCGACATGATCAGGAGTGCCGAACGCATGATCACGTTCTATCTCTCGCGTGTATCCGACGACGACTGGCCGATGATCGACGCCAATCTTTCGCTCGTCGATCAGACCCGCGAGAATCTGCGCCACGTCGTGCGCGGCATGCCGGCGCGTCAGCGCGTGTACGAGGAAATCAAGGCGCGCGCTTCGACACGGTTCGCGCCGATGACGGTGGCGCGCATCGTCGGCGACGACAACGCCAATCTCGTCGCCGGAAGTTACGCGATTCCGGGCACGTTCACGCGCGATGCCTGGTTCCAGTACGTGCAGCCCGCCATTCGCGATGCCGCCACGAAAGAGCTGCAGGCCAAGGACTGGGTGCTCAACACCGCGTCGCAGGACGACCTCACGCTCGAGGGCAGCCCCGAACAAATCCAGAAAGCGCTGGTCGGCATGTACAAGACCGACTATGCGCAGCACTGGCAGCGCTTCATGCAGGGTATCGCCATTCAGGACTTCGGCAGCTTCGATCAGGCCGTCGCATCCATGAACCGTCTCGGCGACCCCCAAGATTCGCCGATCCGCAAAATCTTCGAGACGGCGTACGACCAGACCGCCTGGGACAATCCGGCACTCGCTTCCACTACGCTGCAGCGTGCGCAAAAGGGCGTGAGCGGCTGGTTCAAGCGGATGTTCTCGGCACGCGAGCAGGCGGCGCAAAACGCTGGCATCGACATCGATCCGGGCGCGCTCGCGCCGGCGACGATGGGCCCGGTGGGCACGGCATTCACCGGCCTTGCGCGCATCGTCGCCAAGCAGGGAGACAACTCCTTGCTTCGAGGCTACATGGAGACGCTCTCGAAGGTGCGCACACGCTTCAATCTGCTCAAGAATCAGGGCGACCCCGGCCCCGGCGCGCGCGAGCTGATGCAGCAAACGCTCGAAGGCAACGCCTCGGAGCTCGCCGATTCGCTGAAGTTCGTCGACGAGCAGATGCTCACCGGTCTGACCGACGATCAACGCAAGGCGCTGCGTCCGCTACTCGTGCGGCCACTGATGCAGGCGTTCGCCGTCGTGATCGGGCCCGCCGGCGACGAAGTGAACAAGGTGTGGAACGCACAGGTGCTCCAGCCGTTCCAGACATCGCTTGCGAACAAGTATCCGTTCATGGCCAACGCGAAGGTCGAGGCCGGTGCCGGCGAAATCGCGCAGGTGTTCGGCCCGGACGGCGCCGTTTCGAAGTTTGTCGGGACCACGCTGGGGCCGCTCGCGGTCAGGCGCGGCGATACGCTGAGCCCGCGCACGTGGGGCGGCATGGGCGTCGCATTCACGCCCGACTTCTCGAGCGGGTTCGCACGCTGGGTCGCTCCGCTTTCGGGAGCGGCGGCAGGCGGCGCGCAAGCGACGGCGGAGCCGCAAACCGTCTTCCAGATCCTGCCTCAGCCCGGTGCAAAGACGACCGAATACACGCTGACGATCGACGGCCAGCAACTGCGTTACCGCAATACGCCCGCACAGTGGGCCAACTTCGTATGGCCCAACCCGCAGGGCGCTGCCGGCGCCACGCTCACAGCGACGACGTTCGATGGCCGCACGATTCAGCTCGTCAACGAACCCGGGCGCTACGGGCTCGAGAAGCTGATCAATTCGGCACAACGCAAGCGCAATGCCGATGGCACATTCGACCTGTCGTGGACGCAAGGCGATGTGACCGTCGCCTTCAGCATGCGCATCGTCAGTACGTCGCAACCGCAAGCCGGCAGCGGCGATGCGCCCCAGCAACAGAGCTTGCGCGGTACACGGCTGCCTGCGAGCGTCGTCGACGTGGCGGCAGCCCGTGCGAATGCCGCGGCCGCAAGCGGCTCGACGCCGGCAACGGCACTCGCTTCGGGCGCGACGACGGCCGCCGCTTCGGGCGCTGCCACTTCCGGTGCGACGCCGAGCATCGACTCGCCACGCACCGTATCGACCAATCCGGCCGCCACCCCTACCGCGGCCACGAACCCGGGAGCCGCGCAATGACGCAATCGGTCCAGGCGCAATTGGCCTATTTCGGCAAAATTCCCTCGCGCGGCGATTTCGTCAAAAGCACGAACAATGCGCAGCTCCTGCAAACGCTGGACCGCTGGATTGCGCAAGCGATGGAGCTGCTTGCCGAAGATCCGCGTTGGAAGATCGTCTATGAGAACGCCCGGCCGATGAACTTCGCGTTCCTCGGCTCGCAAAGCAAGCTTGCCATCGCCGGTCACATGATGGCGAGCCACGATGTCTCGTCGCGGCGCTTTCCGCTGGTCGCGGCAACCGCCCTCGAGGTCGAGCGCCCGCTCGCCTTCCTCGCGCGCAGTCCGCTCGCATTCGCGCGGCTCTGGTCGCGCGCCGCGGCTCAGATGCGAGAGCTTTACGAGTGCACCGAGCCGAGCGCCGCGCTGCAAGCATTGGGCGACACGCAGGTCTCGATCGACGCCGGACAATCGAACTCGCACGACGGCACGTTTTCGGATTTCGTCGAGCATCAAACCTTGGCCGGGCTCGAGCAGATGTTGCTCGCCAGCGGCCATCCGGTACGACTGCGCGGCGCGATGCTCGCACTTGGCTCGCTCCTCAAGCCCGTGATGCAAAGCAAATCCCGGCATCTCGAGCGCGGACTCACCCTGCCGTTGCCGAACGACACGTTCTACCGAAGCCTGGTTGCGGCGTTCTGGCTCGAACTCGTCGCACCGTTTCTCTCGCAAGCCGATTTCGAGGTCGCGGTGTTCATCGGTAACATTGCCGAACGCGAGCGTCTCGTCATCGGCTTCAACGGCGCATCCGCAAAAACGCTTCATAGCGTCATCGATCCGCAAGCTTATGCGACACATAACATCGATATTGACGATCCCGAATGGGTCGACGAACACGCACAAAACGAACCGGGCATCAGCAAGCTCGTCAGCTATCTGGAGCAACCTCAGCTCTCGCTGCGTATCGCCATCGATACGTTCAGAGAAGCATTCATCGGGGCGTAAGACGATGGTTGCAATGCTTCCTCGTGTGCTGACGCGCATAGCGGCCGTTACCGCATTCACCTGGGCGGCCGGTTTGACAGCCGGCGCCGCATTCGCCGATACAGCGGGGCCCGCCAATGTTTCTCCGGTCGACAACAGCGGTATCGGCATCCGTTCGACTCCGATAGCGCCGACGCAGCCGTCCGGCCAGGCCGCGCAGGCCGGGCAGCAGCCTGGCGCGGCCAACACCGCGACACGCGTTCCGCCGCCGGTCAACGCGACGCCGGGACAAGTCGTCGCCAGCGGCAAGGTACCCGACGAATCGACGCGCGCGGCCGTGCTGCAGCGCCTGCGCGACACGTACGGCGCCGCAAACGTCGTCGATCAGATCGAGGTGGGCAATGTCGATACGCCGCCGAACTGGGCTGCCAATGTCCAAAAGCTCATCGGTCCGCAGTTGAAGCAAATCAGCAAAGGGCAGTTGAAGATCGACGGGACGCAGATCGACGTCAAGGGCGAGGTCGGCAACGAGGCGCAGCGCCAGCAGATCGCCAGCGATATGGCCAATGCGCTCAATCCCACGTACACGATCAAGAACGGCTTGCGCGTCAGCGCTTCGGAGCAAGGTGTGCTCGATAGCACGCTGGCGAACCGCACGATCGAGTTCGAGACGGCAAGCGCGATGCTGACGCCGCAGGGGCGTTCGATCCTCGATCAGATGGCCGCGGCGCTCGCCAGGCTGTCCGGCAAAACGGTAGAAATCATCGGGCACACGGACAACTCGGGCAATCGCGCCTCGAATATCACATTGAGTCAGGCCCGGGCGGACGCGGTCAAAGGCTATCTCGTGACGAAGGGTATCGCGCCGCAATCGATGACGACGATGGGCGTCGGGCCCGATCAACCGATTGCGTCGAACGATACCAGCGATGGACGCGCGCGTAATCGGCGAATCGAGTTTCGTGTCGGGAAGTAAATCGGGCCACGTGTCGATGCATACCGCATCCGCCGCGAAGGCTCATTGCGCGTCCGGCTTCACCCCGAGCAGCTCGCGCAAATGCGCGAGCGATCCGTCGTCTTTCACCACGGCAGCCAACCATTGATGCAGCGGCATATCGGCCCATTCCGCGGCCTTGTCCGCCAAATAGGCCGCCGGGCTATGCGGCTCGGTTGCCCGTAAGAACTGGGCAACGGCACGCAATTGCGCCACCGCATCGGCACGGTTTTGAATCACGCCCGAATGCCGGGCTTGCGGCGTCGAAACCATTGGCGTTCCTTGCGAAAGCGGCGTCTTGAATGTCGGCTCGGCGCGCTCGACGCTCGGTGCCGATGGCGACTGAGCGGGGCTGCCCGAGGGCACCTCGACGCTCACGCCAACGTCGCGCGCGAATCGCTCCGCCAGCCCGTGGACGAAAGCGTAGGAATCCTTGACTTGCCGAAAACTCGGCGCGGCCTCTTGCGCACGGGTCTCGAGTTCTTGTTCGAGCGCGAGCATCGCCGCCTCGAACGCCTTCAGATCGGCCAACAATGCGCGATAAAACGGCACCGGCGTCGCGCGCTTCGCCGCATCGATCTGCTCGAACGAGGGTTTGCCGCGCGCAATGTCGTCGGCATGATCAGGGTCGCGCTTGATCGCCTGCGCGACGTTCGACGCGACCTCCCAATCGATGGCGGTAAAGCCGGCGCTCGATGTCTGCGTCAACGGCATTTCGCGCAGCAGTTGCGCAGTACGAGCCACGAGCCAGGTCACGTTGCCGAGCCGGTACTCGGTGTCCTCCCCTTCGGCCAGCGGATGCACCTTGTCCCAGTACTGAGCGCAAAGCCCGCTCAGCAACGTGTAGCCCTGCGTCAAACCCGATATCCCTTGCTTGATCGCAAGCGCCTCGGTCAACCACGCGGCCACGCGCAGATCTTTCGTCCGCTTGCTCAGCAGCTCGGTGCACCGTTCGATCACGAGGCTCCAGTTGGCCTCCTTGATCTCGGTCACCCACTCGCCCTGATCGAGCGATGGATCGTCGAAACGGCGCGCATGCTGAATTTCGTCGAAATCGTTCGAAAACAACATATCCTCGCCGCATGTCGATGCGCCGTCCAACGGCGCCAGAAGCGGTGCAAGATCGATTGCCATCTCATGCCACCTTGTATTCGAATTCGCCGTCCTCGCCGGCACGCACCGCGATCCTCTCCATCCGGTCCCCTTGCGCCACCCGTCCCAGTACCTGCTGCGCCAATTCGGGCAGCAGCGTACCGTTCAGAATATGGTCGACGTTGCGCGCGCCCGAGTCGACTTCGGTGCAACGCGCCAGCACCGCATCGACGAGCGACTCGTCCCACGAAAACTGTGCGCGGTGATTGGCGGCAATCCGATCGCGAATACGGCCGAGCTTCAGTTCGATGATTTCGGCGAGCACGTCATCGGAAATGGGGTAATACGGAATCACCTTGACGCGGCCGAGAAAGGCCGGCTTGAACGTTTTGTAAAGTTGCGGGCGCAACATCTCCGAGAGCGCGTCGGCATCGGGCAACTCTTCGGCCTGCTGGTTCAGGCACGCCTGCATCACCGCCGAAGATCCGACGTTCGACGTCAAGATGATCAGCGCATGCCGGAAGTCGATTTCGCGCCCTTCGGCATCGTCGAGCGTTCCCTTGTCGAACACCTGAAAGAACATCTCGAGCACATCGGGATGCGCCTTTTCGATCTCGTCGAGCAGTACCACGGAATAGGGATTGCGCCGCACCGCTTCCGTCAGTACGCCGCCCTCGCCATAGCCGACGTATCCGGGCGGCGACCCTTTCAGCCCCGATACGCTATGCGCCTCCTGATACTCGCTCATATTGATGGTGATGAGCTTGCGCTCGCCACCGTAAAGAATATCGGCGAGTGCCAGCGCCGTCTCGGTCTTGCCCACGCCCGAAGGTCCGACGAACAGAAATACGCCGCGCGGCTTATTCGGGTCTTCCAGATTCGCGCTGGCTGTGCGCACGCGCTGCGCAATCGCTTCGAGCGCATGGTCCTGTCCGATGACGCGCGCGGCGAGCAGATCCTTCAGACCGAGCACGGTGCGAAGCTCGTCCTTCACCATGCGTCCGAGCGGAATGCCCGTCCACGAAGCGACGATCTCCGCGACGACATGGCCGTCGACCTGCAACGGCACCATGGGCCTCGATTGCTGGATCGCCTGCAACGACGACATCTGCTCGGCCAGCGCCGCGCGGGCGGCATCGGCCTCGTCGGCGCTCGCCGTCTCGAGCGCCGCACGCAACTCGCCGATACGCGTCACGAGTGCGCGCTCCTGCTCATAACGCGCTTCGTCGGCCGCAAGCGTTTCGACGTCGGTCGCACGCGCCGTGCGCAGCTCGGCAAGCCGCTCTTCATGCCCGGCTCCAGCCGAACCGCCTCCGACCTCGCGTTCGAGCGAAGCGATCTCGGCATCGATGCGCTCGATCCGTTTGCGCGCATCGTCGATCGCGGCGGGTGTCGAACCGTGCGCGAGCGCGACCTTTGCGCAGGCGGTATCGAGCACGCCGATGGCCTTGTCGGGCAATTGACGCGCCGTGATATACCGGTGCGAAAGACGCACGGCCTCGGTGATGGCCTCATCGAGAATGCGCACATTGAAGTGCGCTTCCATGCGCGGCGCCAACCCGCGCACCATAGCGGCTGCCAAAGCCTCGCCGGGCTCGTCGATCTTCACCACCTGAAAACGCCGCGCAAGCGCGACGTCCTTCTCGAAGTACTTGCGATACTCGCTCCAGGTCGTGGCGGCGACCGTGCGAAGCTCTCCGCGCGCGAGCGCGGGCTTCAGCAAATTCGCCGCATCGTTTTGCCCCGCTTGTCCGCCCGCGCCGATGATCGTGTGGGCTTCGTCAATGAAAAGAACGATCGGTACGACGCTCTTCTTCACTTCGTCGATGACGTTTTTCAAACGATTTTCGAACTCGCCTTTGACACTGGCGCCGGCCTGCAGCAGCCCCATGTCCAGCACATGCAGCGCCACGCCTTTCAGCGGCTCGGGCACGTCGTCGGCCGCGATGCGCAGTGCGAGTCCCTCGACGACCGCTGTCTTGCCCACGCCGGCCTCCCCGGTCAGGATGGGGTTGTTCTGACGGCGCCGCATCAGGATGTCGATGGTCTGCCGGATCTCGGCTTCGCGCCCGATGACGGGATCGATCTTGCCTTCCCGCGCACGTTGCGTGAGATTCGTCGTATAGGTATCGAGCGCGGGCGTCTTCGATGCCCCGGGCGCGGCTAGACCGGGTATCGCGCCGTCCGCCTCGCCCGAGCCATCCGTGCCTGGGCTCGCGCGCACCGGCACGGCCTCTGCCTCGTGTGATCCGGCCGTGATCTCGTCGAATTTGTGCTTCAGCGCTTCGATGGGCACCTCGGCGAAAACGGCCGACATCCGCTGCGCAAACTGCGCCAGATCGGGTGCGCCGAGCAGCGCGAGCAGCAGGTGCCCCGAGCGGATGCGCGCCGCATGCGAATCGAGCGACGCGATCAACCACGCCTGCTCGAAAAGCGCGATCAGATGCGGCGAAAACACCGGTGTGCGCGTGTTGCCGGTTTTCAGGCGCCCAAGCTCGCGCTCGAGATCGCGGCGCAATGTGTCGGCGCTCAGCCTGTTCGAGCGCAGCACGATGCCGAGATCGCTCGCGGTATCGTCGAGCAGAGCGAGAAACAAATGTTCGAGGTCGACCTCATAGTGACCGCGGGCGAGGCACAGGCTCGCGGCACGCGTGGCCGCATCGAGGCACAGTGCGTCGAGCTTGGCAATGAGGGTCTTCAGAGGCGTGCTCATGAGTCGACAGTTCCTGTGTCTGGGAATGAATGGATGAGGTTCAGTTCGTAGCGTGCGTCGTCGCGATCGCACACTGCTTCGCGCGTGCAAAGAAAGGCATCCCAGCCCAGCCGCGCACCTGCGCCGAGCTGGCTCGTGCCGACCTCTTCGCGGGCCAGGACGAGCCATACCTCGTACTCGAACATGTCGCCGGCAGCAATCGAAAGCATGCGCTCGAGCGCGATGGCCGACGCAGCGCCCGGCAGGAATGCTTCGTAGTCCTTTTTATTGAGCGGGCCGACGACGAGCCGCGCGCGCATATCGCGTTGCCAGACGCGCTCTCCCGCGAGCGCGGTCGCGCCGAGCTTTGCGTTGGCCAGGCCGAGCCGCGAAAGACGTTCGGCCGGCACCTCGTACCACTTGCCGATGAACTGCTCGACCTGCACGGGCACGCGAAAGTATTCCGACAATGCACGCGCCAAATAGGCGGCGGACATCGGCCGATGCCGGATCGGCAGCGCGAAGCCGGCCAACGCTTCGTCGACGAGCGCGCCGGGACCGCGCTGCAGCGCGGCGCGCGTCGGCACATGGGTCAGTCCCGCAAGCGCCAGCAGCAGCGGGAGATAGCGTTCGTTCCGGTCGAGCTCGTAATGAAACGGGAGGCGATACTTTTTCCATGCCTCGTAAAAAAGCGCCGTCGCCCGATCGGAAAACACATCAAAAAATTCGCGCGCGGCCCGGTCGCGCTGCAACTGTTCGCGAGCGGCGAGCTGCTCGGTGTAATGCAGCGGCAGCGCGCCCTGGCCACCCAACATGCCGAAGAACGACGGCGTCAATTCGATCCGCGCGAGCGATTGGTCCGCCATCGCCGAGCGGCGCTCCTCGGGGTTCGCGAGCGCGGCGCCCGCGCAATCGTAGGAGACTGCGCGCTCGAGCTCGCTCGGCGCGAACGTCAACGACAACGTGCTGCAAAATCCGATACGTCCGGCGACGCGTTCGCCGGCGCGGCGCGACACCTGCTGCGCGAACCACACCTCGAGCACGCGCACGGCCTGGAAAAATTGAAAGCGGTACGGCTCGTCGAGGAGCCGCTCGACTACGCCAGCATCGAATCGGCGCTGCGCGGCTTGCATCGCATGATCTCCTCGCCCGTGCGCTTGGACACGGCAACCAGTTGTACGAAGCTGTTCAGACTGACGTAGAGTCCGAAAAACATATCGAGCGCGCGAATGAACGACGCGAGGCTCGTGCCGACGAAATGCGTTTCGTCGACGGTGAGGCGCACTTCGCTACCGCGCACGAACGTCGCGAACGGCTTGCCGGGCAGCCATACGACAGCAGGCCGCGCTTCGAGCGCGACAATGCCTTCGATGTGACGGATGGAAGCCGGGGTGCGCCGAAGATCGTAGAGGACGAGCAGTTCCTTCAGCGTCGATAGATCCTCGCGTAAAAGGGAAACCTCCGACAAGGCGAGATGCGAAATCAACCGCCGATGCATCGACGCGCCACGCTCGATTCGTACGCTCGGCGTCGGGCGGCACAGCATCGAGACGGGCCCGTCGGAAATCGTTCGGTCTGCGAACAAATCGCCGCCTTCGAGGCCGATCGCAAGCCGCGCGGGCAAATCGCGATTCGTGCAGGTGAGCGCGAGGCTCACCGTGCTCGTCATGGCGCGCGCTGGCGAAAAATGCGCATCGACGACGGACAGCTCCGTTTCGTAGCCCGGGCTCATCTGCGCAACCCGCGCATTGCGACGCGCAAACCAATATCGGCCGAGTTGAGACGGCTCGTCGTGATGCAGCGCGTAAAACGGCCGGAACTCCTCGACAGCCTGTTCGCCGACGGACTCCTTCACCACATGAACGGCATCGATCGAATAGACCTCGTAAGCGTGCGCGTGGCGGGCGTCGGCGATGACCGGATACGAGACAGCCTCGTGGCTGACGCGAATCGGCTCGCCGCGTCGCGCGAAGAGATTGACCACGGGCGTCGCAAAGAGACGCAGATGGTGCGCCGACAGCGTTTCGACGAGTCGCGGCGCCTGCGTTTCCGCGCGCGTCTGCCTGATCGTCACATGCAGCGTCAGCCGGCGGCATGGCCCACTGGCCCGAAGCATCTCGCCCAGGCCAAAATCGATGAAATCGAATTTCTCGGGAAACGCGAAATACTCGGTCAGCAAACGGTAGGCGGGGTGCGATCTCGCCGGGTAATCGATCAGCGCCTGATCGTCGGCGAAGCCTGTCTGCTCGATCGGCATGCCCTCGAGCCGCCTCCAGGCCCCCGGCTCGGCCGCCCCTTCCGGCTCGCTCGAATCGCCCACCTCGACGTAGGCCGCCGTAGCCCGAATGAAAATGCAATCGGCCAATGCCGCGGTAAACGACTGCTCACCGTGAAGATAGGCGCGCAACGTCGCGAGTCCCGACGCATGCAAGCCCATATCGGGCGACGTACTCTCGAACGTGAAGGACAGCACCCCCGAGACATTGCCCGGCAACACCGGGGCATTGGCCGGCAACGCGGCGAGCGGTCGATAGCGTGCCCGCGTGACGGCGATCGGCGCCAGCGTGACGTCGAATGCGGTACGGAACTGGCAGCGCACGCCCCGAACCTCGCGGCTCTCGAGCAGAGTCCCGCGCGGAATCACGACCGGCGCGCGCGTCGAGCGCAGCGCGGTCGCGGTGCTCGCGCCGAACTGAGCAATGGAGCAGGACGGAAACGGACGCAGGTAGTGCGGATAGAGCACTTCGAAAAGTGCCTCGGCGAACTCCGGATATTCGTCGTCTAGCTTCTTGTTGATTCGCGCGCCGAGCAGCGCAAACGAATCGATCATCCGCTCGACATGCGGGTCATCGCTTTGCTCGCCGCTGAAGGCAAGCCTGGCCGCGATCTTCGGGTAGCGATCCGCGAACTCGCGCGAATACTGCCGCAAAAATGCCAGCTCCCGCTCGTAATAAGGCAGCAACGCTTCCATCTATATTCCCCGAGCGCGGGCGCTTCGCTCCGTTTCTTTGCCTGCCTCTGATCACTCGTACACGCGGCTGCGCGACGCATCGGTACTGCGCCGCGAGCGGGTGACGGAGTATTGCAGCGTGGACGCCTGCAGCATGGCATCGAAGCTGACCGGCTCTTCGGCCGGGTGGACGACGAGCTTCGCCCGGATCGCGAAGTAAAGCGCATTGGTCGATTGCGCGTTCAACTCCAACGAAACCGTCACTTCGCGCAATCGCTGCTCGTGCCGCGCGATGGCGTTACGAATCGACGTGCAAATGAACCCGCGATCGGTGTGGCTTGCGAGACTCAGTCCCGCGAAGTCGTTCAACCCGTAGGTCAAGACCGAGCGTTGGCATTCGATGAGTTTCTCGAGCTGTCCTTCGGTGAACACGATACGCGTGTTGAGCAGTGCCTCGACATCGCGCGCCACGCGGCTCTTGAGCTCGTCGAGCGACATCTGCCGCATCGCGGCCGGTGCCGGCGAATGCGGATCGTCGTCGAAAAGCTTGTCGAGCAAGCTCGGTTCGAATCGCTTCATCGGTACGTGCGCGCCTCGCTCTACCCTCGGAACGGCACGGGCGGATACCGGTGCGAACACCGGCACGCCGCCCGCTTCGCTACATCAGACCGCGTAGGTCTTGTCGTTCTTCGTGAGGCTCCAGGCGCCCTGAGCATTGCCGCCCTGGTTGCCGCCCACCTTCTGCTGCGTGTACTTCCACTGGACGGCGGCATACTTGAGCGAGAACGTCTCGCTCGGCAGGCCTTCGCCCACCACGCTCGGCGCAATGCTCGAAATGATCACGTACTTGAGCTTGATTTCGAGGTATTTGACGCGCTTGCCCTCGCCGTCCGCACGCATGAAGTCGATCGTGACTTCATCGAACGTCGTGCCGCCCGAAGCGTGCTGATAAAGCAGCGGGCTGACGACATCGATGTCTTTCGTGAACGTCATGTCGGCATGCTCGCAGCGCTCGGCCGTATGGCCGCCTGCCGTCGACGCCGTTGCCGAGCGCGGCTGGACGATCGAATGCGCCCACGAATTCAACTCGATCCAGCCGGTGTGGTCCTTGTCGGCGGATTCGCCTTGGATGGCAGGGTTGCCGAACTTCAAAAACATATCTTTCATGGCTTCTCGACTCCCGAAGTGGCGGTTTAAAAGCGAGCCGGGAGCGTGCCCCGGCCCGTTAAATTGGATTTAGGTGTCAGGCGCCTGCCGGCTTGGGCAGGTCCGCGACGAGCCGCAGCGAAATCGACAGCTCGTCGAGCTGAAAATGCGGACGCAGGAACGCGACCGAGCGATACGAGCCCGGCTTGCCGGGAATCTCGGCCACCTGGATCGACGCTTCACGTAACGGAAACTGCGCCTTTTGCTCTTGCGTTGCGTTGTCGTCGAGCAGGACGTATTGCGAGATCCAGCGGTTCAGGAACGTCTCGACGTTTTGCGCCGAGGCAAAGCTGCCGATCTTGTCGCGCATCATCGCCTTCAGGTAGTGAGCGATGCGCGAGACCGAGAAAATGTATTGCAGTTGAGCGGACAGTACGGCATTCGCGTTCGCGCTGTCGGTGTTGTACTTTTTCGGCCGTTGTACCGACTGCGCCGCGAAGAACGCCGCGTAATCCGAATTCTTGCAATGCACGAGCGGAATGAACCCGAGATCGCTCAACTCCTTTTCGCGCCGATCGGTGATCGCGATTTCGGTCGGACACTTCAGGGCGATCTCGCCGTCGTCCGTCTTGAACGTGTGCGTGGGCAGATCTTCGACGAGTCCGCCGCCTTCCACGCCGCGAATCGCGGCGCACCAGCCGAAATCGTCGAACGCGGCCGTGAGCCGTGCGGCGAACGCCCACGCCGCGTTGCACCAGAGGTACTTGTTGTGATCGGTGCCGTCGACGTCCTCGACGAAGTTGAACGAGTCCGCAACGAGGCCGTCCTTCGGATTGAACGGCAGGCGCCCCAGGTACCGCGGCAGCGTCAGGCCGACGTAGCGCGAGTCTTCGGACTCGCGGAACGACTTCCACTTCGCGTATTCGACGGTATCGAAGACTTTGCCGAGATCGCGCGGCTTGCCGAGATCGGCAAACGATTCGAGGCCGATGATCTCGGGCGACGCCGAGGTGATGAAAGGCGCGTGGGCGGCAGCGGCGACATGCGACATCTGCTCGATGAAGTACATGTCCTCCGGCTGACGCGTGATCTCGAAGTCGCCGACCAGCGCGCCGAACGGTGCGCCGCCGAACGTGCCGAACTCTTCCTCGTAAACCTTCTTGAACAGCGCGCTCTGATCGAATTCCGACGCGTTCTTGAAGTCGCGCACGATCTCGCGCTTGGCCGCATGGAGCGCCTTGATCTTGATCGTCGAACCGGTGTTGCTCTCCTTGCACAGGTATTCGAGCCCGCGCCAGGTGCTTTCCATGCGCTGAAACTCCGGCGCATGCATCACTTCGCTCAACTGGACGGAGAGCAGGCGATCGAGCTCCGCAATGCGCGCGTCGAGCGTAGCGGACAGATTGTCCGATACGACGACGGTGCCTTCGAGCACCTGGTGCGCGAGTTCGCTGATGAGGTCTTTTGCCCGCGCATGCTCCGAATCGGATTTCGCGACTTTGCTTTTTTCGACGATCTCGTCGAGCAACGACGTTGCCGTGCTCGTTTCCGCGAGCGCCGTGCTCGCCATGGCCGTTTGCTGATTCATATCACCCCCGCTCGGGCTCACTCGCCCTGCTTGTCCTGGTCCGCGTCGTTGTCACTTTCGCGCGCCGTTCCCGTCAACGTCTGCAGCTGCTGCGTGTTGGCGAGCACTTCGCTCAACAAGGTTTCCAGCTTGTCGTTGCCGGCGAGCTTGTTGCGCAGATCGGCAAGCTTCGAGCGTGCGTCGAGCAGGCGTTGCAGCGGCTCGATCTGGTTGACGACCTCGTCCGGGCTGAAGTCGGCCATCGAGCGAAAACGCAGGTCGACCGCAAACGAACCACCGGCGTCGGTCAATCGATTCTTGACCTGAAAAGCCGCGCGCGGCTCCAGGCCTTTCATGACATCGTCAAAATTGTCGCGATCGATATTGACGAACTTGCGCTCGCGCAGCTTCGGCTGCTCGACTTCCGATTGCCCGGCCAGATCGGCAACGACGCCGACGACGAACGGCAACTCCTTCACCTCGATCGCATCGCCGCGCTCGACCTCATAGGTCAGTTGCACGCGCGGCGGACGCACTTTTTGCAAGCGCTTTTGAATACTTTCTTTCTTCGCCATCGACGGCTCCCCGAAACGTTGGTTCAAACGGACCGTTCAGCGAAGCGCGCTGAAAGGATCTGCGCCGCTGCCGGCCGGTTTTGCGGCGGCGGGTTCGTCGGGCTTGGACGCCGTCGTTGCCGCGTTCGCCCCATCCGCCCCGGCTTCTTTCGCGGCCGGCGCCGGATGACGCGCGATGCGGCGGCGCTTCGCCACGGGCTTTTTCTGCACGACTTCTTCCGGGAAGAGCGTTGCCTGCCCGAGCGTGTCGCGCAGTTCGTGAGCGAGCGTCTGAGCGTCGCTCTTCGCGTCGCCCGCAAGCGCGGCGTCCTGCCTCAATTCGCCGAGCGACTGCGTGGCAATGCGCAGGCCGCTCACGGCCAGTACGCTCTTGGCTGCGCGATCGGTCGAATCGCGCTGCAAGGCTTCTTGCGCGGCGACGATCGCCTGACCGTAGTGGTTTTGATCGAACTGGATTTGAGCGATGCGCGACCACGGCTCTTCGCGTGTCGGGTCCGCCTTGGTCAACTGTTGATACAGCGCGATCGCTTTGTCCTTGTCACCGCCTTTTGCGACAGTGTCGGCATCGGCCAGCGCCTTGTTGAATGCCTCGGGGGTGGTTTGCTGAGCCGATTGCTGCGTCGCGCAGCCAGCGATAGCGGCGCATACGAGCACCGCCGCGGAAAGTTTTATAGAAAGTCGCTGTTTCATGATTTGTTGGTACCGCCTAGCGGTTTATTTAATTCGCCCGGAAACCACAGCTTTGCTTTGCGGCGAGTGCGCGCGTATAGTACCGGCCAAATTTCCATAATTCAACTTCTATCGTGCGATATAGGTCGAGTAGGAATTCTTTGAATAAGGAACGGACACGGGCGGGGAGGAAACATTTTCCGAGTCTATTTTGAGTTGATTCCACATTAAGCAAAATTTGCCGGACGGGGCGGCGTATTAGCCACTATACAAACTTGTCCGTTTTCTAGTTTTAAACGGATTGCAGGCGCCGTTCCGGCTGCTTTTCCCACACTTTGGATGGAGCACCGGCATCGGCCGGATTAGTTCGATGAGGCCATATTTCAGACACGCCATGGCACCGCTTGCGGTCGCCTTGTCACTCTCGGGGTGCGCCGCCGGTGTGCCCATGCTCGGCGCCGCAGCGTCGGCCGCGCTCCAGGTGGCCGGCCTCGGCAAGCCCGCCGTGCCCGACTCACAGAAACCGCCGCGCGACATTTCGCTGACGCTCGCCGCCGCGCCCAACCTGAATGCGGCCAACAACAGGCATCCGCTTGCCGTGGTCGTGCGGCTATACGTACTCAAGGATCCGACTTCATTCCAGCAGGCCGGCTTCGACGCCTTTACCGACCCGGCGAAAGAAAAAAGCGCCCTGGGCGCGGATTTGCTCGGCGTGCGCGAGGTGACGCTGATTCCGGGCCAGCGCTATCAAATGGTGGAGAAGGTTTCGCGTGAAGCGCAGGCGTTCGGTATCGTCGCGCTCTTTCGCGATCCCGCCATGCGGCGATGGAAATTCGCCTTCGATCCGGTGAAATCGGAGAAATCCGGCATAATGATCGGCCTTCACAGTTGTGCGATGACCGTCGCGAACGGCACGGTCATTCCGCCCGATCCGGGTCTGCCTATGCCTGCGTTGAATATGCTGTCATCGGTGTCTTGCGGATGAAGGCACGCACCAATGAGCAGTCGATGCATGTTGAATGCACCTTTTATGACCGCATGCGCGGCGTTTTGACTTTCCTTGCGGATTCGAGATGAGTTATTCGGCGAAATTGCTTTGGGGAGAAGGCCTTTTTCTCAGGCCTCAGCATTTCCAGCAACAGGACGCTTATCACGAGGCGCGCGTTTTCGAATCGATACGCGCCATTCAACCGTACAACTGGGGCGTACGCTCGGTGCGCTTCGATCCCGATTCGCTCAACAACAAGTTGTTGCGGATCGCGGAGCTCTCGCTCATCTTCCCGGACGGCACCCTTTATACGGCCCCGCAGGCAGACGAGTTGCCCGAATCGATCTCGCTCGATACGCTGCCCGACGGCGTCAGCGAGTTCGTCTTCTATCTCGCGCTGCATCCGTTGCGCGACACGGGCAACCACGATTCCGGCGAAACGAACGGCGGCTTCGGGTCGCGCTACGCGAGCAAGCAGTTGCCGGTAGCCGACCAGTTCACCGATGCGGCAACGGCCAATCTCACGTTCCTCAAGACGCGCGTCAAACTGATCGGCCACAACGAACCGCGCGCTCAACTGATCGCGGTGCCGATCGCGCGCGTGAAGCGCACGGCGGCTTCGGGCTTCGAGCTCGACGAGACCTTCGTGCCGCCGACGCTTGCCATCGAAGCATCGCCCGTGCTGCACCAGTGCTTGCGTCAGCTCATCGATGCGCTGCAAGCGAAGGTGAGCGCGCTTTACGGGTTTCATCGCGAGCCGACGAAGAACATCATCGAGTTCCGCTCGGGCGACATCGCCTCGTTCTGGCTGCTGCATACCGCGAATGCGGCGGTCGCATCGCTCGTGCATTTGCTGCAGCACGCATCGCTGCACCCGGAGCGGCTCTTTCAGGAGCTGCTGCGACTTGCCGGTCAATTGATGACGTTTTCCAAACGCTATTCGCTCACCGATCTGCCCGCGTATCGACATGACGATCCGGGGCCCGCGTTCGAGACGCTCGACACCATCGTGCGCGACTTGCTCGAGACCGTGATTTCGACGCGCCATTTCGCGATCGCGCTCGAAGAGGTCCGCCCTTCGTTTCATATCGGCCGCCTCGATTCGGGCAAGATCGACGAGAAGACCACCTTCTTCATCGCCGTCTCGGCGGACATGGCACCTGTCGAACTCGTCGAGGCCGTCCCCGCGCGCTTCAAGGTCGGCGCGCCTGACGACGTCGACAAGCTCGTGCTCTCCGCGATGCCCGGCGTGAAGCTCGTCTACACGCCGCAAGTGCCGCCCGCCGTGCCGGTACGCCCCGGTGCATGCTACTTCTCGCTGGACGCGCGGGGCACGCTATACGAGCGCATGCTGCAGGCACAGTCGGCGATGATCTATACGCCGTCGGGCATCAACGATCTCAAACTCGAACTCATTGCGGTGACATCGTGACCGAAGTCCCATCCCTTTTCGGCGGCAGCGCACCGCCGACGACCTCCGCGTCGAGCACTGAGACCGGCGCCCAGGCGCGCTCGCTGCGCGATTTGCTCTATGACGGCTTTTTCATGCTGTTTCTGCTCAAGCAAGGGCGCGAGCCAGGCGACGCGACAGAGTTCAGCTCGCGCGTGCAGTCGTTTCTCGCGGATTTCGAGCGCGGCGCGAAAAAGCTCAATGCACCCGCCGACGATGTCTACGCGGCCAAATTCGCGTTTTGCGCGGCGATAGACGAAGCGGTGCTCGCATCGTCATTCAAGATTCGTGCGGATTGGGAGCGTCGTCCTTTGCAGCTCGTGCTCTTCGGCGAGCAGCTCGCGGGCGAAAAGTTCTTCGATCACCTCGAAGCGTGCCGCGCGCAGGGCGCCGCCCGCCTACAGTCGCTCGAAGTATTCCACATGTGTCTGCTGCTCGGCTTTCAAGGCAAGTATTTGCTCGAAGGGCCGGAAAAGCTCGCCTACCTGAGCGCCCGGCTCGGCGACGAAATTGCCCACATGAAGGGCAAGCGCGCGTCGTTCGCGCCGCACTGGCCGCTGCCCGATCAGATCGCGCACCGGCTCAAGCATGAGGTGCCGCTGTGGACCATCGGCGCCGTATTCGCGCTGGTCGCGCTCGGTGCGTATTTCGGACTCCATACGTATTTGCGCGATTCCACGCTCCATACGCTTGCGCCTTACTCGCAGCTCGTCAAGCCTGAGGCCGAATCGGCCAACCTGACGATCTCGCTGCCTTGATCCGCGCTCAGGCGCCGCTCGCGGACGGGTTGCCGTTCCCGGGTGCGCCGAGCCCGTCGAGTACCGATTGCACGCATTCATCGACGCTGAGCTCGCGCAATGCTTGCGCGGGCAACGTTTCATCGACGGCGCGCCCGAGCGCCGCCAATGCCCTGGGTTTCAAACGAGCCAACACGAGCGTTTGAGCGCGCGAACGCAACTCGGCGGCAAAGATGCGCAAGGCCTCGATCGAGGTACTGTCGACGTCGGGCGACTCCTCCAGGCTCAACATCACGGTATGCGGCGTCGGCACGTAGGCCCCGACACGAGCGCGCGTCTCGCTGAGCACCCGTTCGACGTTGGCGAAGAAAAGCGGCACTTCCGGGCGCACGATCACGATGCCATCGATCGGTCGCGCGTCGGCGTGCGCGGCAATATCGACGAAGTCATGGCTCCCGCGCAGGCGGCCCAGCACGCTCACCACCGGCACCGACAAGCTGCGCAACGTCAGGAACAGGCTCACCGCGATCGCCGCGAGCAGCCCGTGCAACACGCCGAAGACGAGCACGGCCGCCAGCGCGGCCATCGCGAGCAAACGATCCCGCTGCCAGACCCAATAAGGCCGGAACACGCCAGGATCGATCGAATGGCTCACCGCGTAGATCACGATGGCGGCGAGCACCGGCTCGGGCGTGCGCGCGAGCTGCGGCAACAGGAACGACACGATCAGCGCGATCACGCATACCGCGGCGACGCCGGCCAGACGCGTTTGCGCCCCCGCCGCCTCGTTTGCCGAGGTGGCGGAGTAGCCTGCACCGACCGGCATACCCTGCAGCAGACCCGACGCGACATTCGCCGCCCCGAGCGCAAGCAGGTCGCGGTTCGCCGAAACGCTATCGCCATGCTTGAGTGCAAACGTGCGGATCGAGCCATAGGACTCCGCGTAAAGAATCAGCATCAGCGCAAAGGCGAGCTCCACCGTTTCGAGCCATTCGGTGCGCTGAAAGGCGGGCAACCCGAAATGCACGTTGCGCAAATCGATATCGCCGACGATCGGAATACCCCAGCGATGCCAGTCGATCCAATAGCCGGCCCCGATGCCGAGCACGATGACGACGAGTGTGGCCGGGATCCGCGCGCGGCGACCGAGCGCGAAGAGAATGGCGAGCGCAACGGCCCCGACGCCGACGCTATGCAGATTCCATTGCGGCGCCTGAACCAGGAGGTCGTAGGCGATGCGAGGCGCATCCGGGAATCGCGACTTCACGCCGACGATGCTGGAAATCTGCTTCAGGGTGATGGTCAACGCGAGGCCGAAGGCGAATCCGCGCAGCACCGGCTTGGCGATGAAATCCGACACGCCGCCCAAGCGCGCGACGCCAGCCAGCAGGAAAAGGCCGCCCGCGGCCGCGACGAGCGCGGCGGCAGCTGCGAGACGGGCGCCCGGCACGGCACTCACCGTCGCTGCGAGTACGGCGGCCGACGACGATGTCGCCGAGACGATCGCGAACCGGCTGCTGCCGAGCGCGGCATAGACGAGCAGCCCAACGAGCAGCGCGACCACGCCCGCCTGCGGAGGCAGATTGGCGAGGCCCGCATAAGCAACGGCTTCGGGCAGCAGCAGACCGGCGATGGACACGCCCGCGAGCGCGTCTTTGGCGAGCCGCAGGGAACGCGGCGGCGCGGCTTCGGCGCTCGCGTAATGGCTCGGGTCCTGAAGATGCGCCGCGGCGGCGTGGCCGGTATCGATGGTCATGGTCGGCAAGGCGTGCGACGCCTTTTGCTTTAGCTCTTGGCTCTCGTTGACGAACCGTCACACGGCCTTGCCCGCATCGACGCCGCTCAAGGACGTCCGCTTTGCTTGCGCACGACCGGGCCTGCGGTCTTCTTGCGCCACACCTTCCAAAGCGCCGCGAGTGCAAGCGGCACGATCGCGGCGCCGATCCCCACGAGCACGATGATATTCAGGTACTGGCGGATAAACGGGATATTGCCGAAGAAGTACCCGGCGAGCACGAGCAGCAGTACCCAGCTCAAGGCGCCCGCCACGTTGAAGAACTGAAAGCGCGAAACGCTCATGCCGGACACGCCGGCGACGAACGGCGCAAACGTACGTACGACGGGCACGAAGCGCGCCAGCACGATCGTCTTGCCGCCATGCCGCTCGTAGAAGTCGTGCGTCTTTTGCAGCGCCGCGCGATCGAGAAAGCGCTCGAGATAGCGAATACGCGTATTGAACACGGCCGGCCCGATCGCACGGCCGATCGCGTAGTTCAGACTATTGCCTCCGACGGCCGCCGTCAGTAGCAGCAGAATGAGCCAGGTGAGGTTCATCTCGCCCGTCGCGCAAAACGCCCCGCCGATGAAAAGCAGCGAGTCGCCCGGCAGGAACGGCAGGATCACGAGCCCGGTCTCGCAGAAGACGATGAAAAACAGCACCGCGTACACCCACGCGCCGTATTGATTGACGAAGTCGCCAAGAAACGCGTCGATGTGCAGCACCAGGCCGACGAAATGAAGCAGCGTATCCAAATGCATCCCTTTGAGAAAAATTCCGCGCGCGACAGCGCAGGCGGCAAAGCGCTCGCGCCATGATACCGAAAGTGCCGCGCCCATCCTGGAAACAGCTCACCGCCGGGATGTGCCGCCCGGACCGGCATGGCGCCAATCGCTATAATTGCGGCATGTCCGAATTCCCCGAACCGCCCACGCGCGCCGACGGCACGCCCGCTCGCTCCCTGCGCGCGATCGCCCCGCTGCCCGACCAGTTGATCAGCCAGATTGCGGCCGGTGAAGTGGTCGAGCGGCCGGCCTCCGTCGTCAAAGAGCTGCTGGAGAACGCGCTCGATGCCGGTGCGAAAACGCTGCGCATCGTGCTGGACGCGGGAGGCGTAAAGCGGATTTCGATCGCCGACGACGGCTGCGGCATTCCGGCCGCCGAATTGCCGCTTGCGTTGATGCGTCATGCGACGAGCAAAATTCGATCGCTCGCCGAACTCGAAGCCGTCGCGACGCTCGGTTTTCGCGGCGAGGCACTCGCTTCGATCGCCTCGGTCGCCGAAACGTTCATTACGAGCCGCACCGCGGAGGCACCGCACGCCACGCGTATCGACGCCCAAACGGGCGCATTGTCGCCCGCGGCCGGCGCCGTTGGCACCACCATCGAAATCCGCGAGCTTTACTTCAACACGCCGGCACGCCGGAAGTTCCTGAAAAGCGAGCAGACCGAACTCGGCCACTGCATCGAAATGATCCGTCGCGCGGCCCTCGCGCGCCCCGACGTGGCGATTTCGGTGCTTCACAACGGGCGCGCGCTCGAACACTGGAACGCGAGCGAGCCGGCCCAGCGTGTCGCGAAGATTCTCGGAGAAGGCTTCGCGCTCGCGCACCTGCCGCTCGACGAGCAGGCCGGACCGCTCGCGCTCTACGGCTGCGCCGGACTGCCGACCGCAAGCCGCGGCCGCGCCGATCAGCAGTACTTTTTCGTCAACGGCCGCTTCGTGCGCGACAAGCTGCTCACGCACGCCGTGCGCGCGGCCTATGAGGACGTGCTGCACGGCGATCGCTATCCGTCTTATGTGCTCTTTCTCGATCTGCCGCCCGAAGCGGTCGATGTGAACGTGCATCCCTCGAAGATCGAGGTGCGCTTTCGCGATTCCCGCGCCGTGCACCAGTTCGTCTTTCACGCGCTGCAGCGAGCGCTGGCGCGGGAAGCGGGCGCCTCGCCGGAAACCACGGCCGGCGGACACGCCACTCACCTCGCGGCCGAGCCGCAGCAGGGGTCGAATTGGCCGGGCTCCGGCGGACTCGCGCCATCCGCACCGGTTGGCGCGACGCCATCGGCCACGGTCCGCTCGGGCACGACCTGGATGCGCGATGCGCGCATGACGCAGGGCAGGCTGCCGGTCGCACAGCCGTTGGCCCTCTACGATGCGTTGTTCGGGCGCAAGGACATCGAAGCCGGCGGCGCCGATGGGGCCACACACGCCGTCGGCGGCATGCTCGAAGCCCGCGACAGTGCCGAGCCGCTCTATACCACGCATGCCGGCGCACCCGGAACGGACGACGACCATCCGCTCGGCTATGCGCTGGGCCAGATCCACGGCATCTACGTGCTCGCGCAGAATGCGCGTGGCCTCGTGATCGTCGACATGCATGCAGCCCACGAGCGCATCCTCTACGAGCAATTCAAGCGCGCGCTCGCCGAGCGTGCGATCGCGGTGCAGCCGCTCCTGTTGCCGATCTCGATGCCCGCGGACGCCGTCGAAATCGGCACGGTCGAGGAAGAACGCGAGACGCTCGATGCGCTCGGCTTCGACCTCGCGGCGCTCTCCCCCACCACACTCGCCATTCGCGCGGTACCGGCGCTGCTGAAAGACGCGGATTTGCCGGCGCTTGCGCGTGCCGTGCTCGCCGACCTGCAGGCCTACGGCGGCTCCCGCGTACTGACTGAGCGGCAGCACGAGCTGCTTGGCACGCTCGCCTGCCATCACGCGGTGCGTGCGAACCGGCGCCTGACGCTCGACGAGATGAACGCGCTGTTGCGCCAGATGGAGGCGACCGAACGCGCCGACCAATGCAATCATGGGCGCCCCACCTGGTACCAGCTCTCGCTCGCCGATCTCGATCGCCTCTTCATGCGCGGGCAGTGAGCGAGACGGCATGAATCGGCCTGCCATTGCCTGCCTGCTCGGCCCGACGGCATCGGGCAAGACCGCCGCCGCGCTCGCTTGCGCCGAGCGGCTGCCCATCGAGATCGTCAGCGTGGATTCCGCGCTGGTCTATCGCACGCTCGATATCGGCACCGCCAAACCGACACCGGCCGAACGCGCAGCAGTACCCCATCATCTGATCGACATCGTCGAGCCTACCGCCAGTTATTCGGCCGCCGAATTTCGCGCCGACGCATTGCGGCTGATCGACGAGATTCGCGCGCGCGGCCACATTCCGCTCTTCGTCGGCGGCACGATGCTCTATTACCGGGCGCTGGCGCACGGCCTCGACGACCTGCCCGCCGCCGACGCGGACATCCGGGCAGAGCTCGAAGCGCAGGCTGCCCGCGCGGGCTGGCCGGCTTTGCATGCCCGCCTTGCCGCCGTCGACCCCGTTACGGCCGCAAGGCTCGCGCCGAACGATGCGCAGCGGATTCAGCGCGCACTGGAGATCTATCTCGTTGCGGGACAGCCGATGTCGACACTGCTCGCCTCGGCGGCGGGAAGCCGCCGCGAAGCGTCGCCGTACCGGTTCGTGCCGATCGCGCTGGAGCCGTCGGACCGCGGCGCGCTCCATGCGCGCATCGCGCGGCGCTTCGACGCGATGCTGGCGGCCGGATTCATCGATGAAGTCGCCGCGTTGCGCGCGCGCGGAGATCTCGATCCGTCGATGCCTTCGATGCGCTGCGTCGGCTACCGGCAGGCCTGGGAATACCTCGATGGAACGATCGATTCGGCCACGATGCGCGACAAGGCGATCTTTGCGACACGGCAGTTGTGCAAACGGCAACTGACCTGGCTGCGCGCGATGACGGAGCGCATCGTCATCGATTGCTGCGCGGACTCGGCCACGCACGACGCCGTCGAAGCGATAGAACGCGCGCTCGATACGCGCTGAGCGTTGCTCTGCATTGGGGCCCGCCCGTCGCGCGAAGGCGAACGACGGGCGTTTCCGGGCACTCGCGAGCCCTTTACACGACGATCGTCTGCGCTTCGCCTTCGGCCCGCGCACGCACGACGCCGATTTTCCAGACGGCTTCGCCGGCTGCGCCGAGCTGTCGGATCGCCTCGTCGGCGTCCGCCGCCGCCACGATGACGGCCATGCCGATCCCGCAATTGAAGACGCGATGCATTTCCGCATCGGCCACGCCGCCGTGCTGCTGCAACCACGAAAAGAGCGGCGGCATCGGCCACGCGCCGTTGTGAAGTTCAGCCGTCAGGTGCTCGCCGAGCACGCGCGGAATGTTCTCGACGAGACCGCCGCCCGTGATGTGCGCCATGCCTTTGACCGCGATGTTCTGCATCAACGCGAGCAGCGGCTTCACGTAGATGCGCGTGGGCGCCATCAACGTGTCGGCCAGCGAGCGGCCATGAAAATCCGCCGAAAGATCAGGGTTGGCGCGCTCGATGATCTTGCGCACGAGCGAAAACCCGTTGGAATGAATGCCGCTCGACGCGAGCCCGAGCACCACGTCGCCCGCGGCGATCGTGCTGCCGTCGATGATCTTGCTCTTTTCGACCGCGCCGACCGCAAAACCGGCCAGATCGTATTCGCCATCGGGGTACATGCCCGGCATTTCAGCGGTCTCGCCCCCGATCAGCGCACAGCCGGCAAGCTCGCAGCCCTGGGCGATACCCTTCACGACCGTGGCCGCAGTGCCCACATCGAGCTTGCCGCAGGCGAAGTAATCGAGGAAGAAAAGCGGCTCGGCGCCTTGCACGAGGATGTCGTTGACGCTCATCGCGACGAGATCCTGACCGACCGTGTCGTGCTTGTTCAGATGAAACGCGAGCTTGAGCTTCGTTCCGACGCCGTCCGTGCCGGATACGAGCACGGGCTCGCGGTATTTCTTCGGCACCTCGAAAAGCGCGCCGAAACCGCCGATGCCGCCCAGCACGCCATCGCGCAGCGTCCTCTTCGCAAACGGCTTGATTGCGTCGACGAGCGCGTCGCCCGCGTCGATATCGACGCCCGCATCGCGGTACGACAGACCCTGAGCCGGATGCTGCCCATCCGGAGCCGATTTCGGTTGATTCATGGGGGAGTGCGAGAAGGTCGGTAAAATGCGATTTTAACTGATGTCGGCTTCGATTCCGTGCTACTCGTCGGCAGGCCGTCCCGAACCGCTCGCCGACCCACCAGGAAACGCTTTTGTCGCAGAACTCTCCGCTTCTCACGCCTTATCAGCGCCAGGCCCTTTTCTGGGGTGCCGTCGCACTCGGCCTCGGCATGCTCCTATGGCTGCTGCGCCCCGTGCTCACCCCGTTCTTGCTCGGCGCGATCCTCGCCTACATCCTGCAACCCGGAGTGGGATGGCTCGTACGCAAGCGCGTGCCGCGCGGGCTCGCCGCGCTCGTGATGATGCTGTTTTTCGCGCTGCTCGTGACGCTGCTGGTGCTGCTCGTGTTCGCCGTCGTGCGGCGCGAAGGCCCGCAACTGCAACAGCAGATCCCGGGGCTCATCGCGCGGCTGCACGATTGGGCTCAGCCGAAACTCGCGTTCCTCGGCTTTGGCGACGTCTTCGATTTCTCGAGCCTGCGCGACATGCTGACAGGTCAGATCGAAGGCAGCGCGCAGGCCGTCGCGCTGGCGGTCTGGAAATCGGTGCGCACGAGCGGCAACGTGATGATCACGGTGGTGGGCGACCTCGTCATGGTGCCGCTCGTGCTCTTTTACCTGCTGTACGACTGGAACATGATGCTTGCGCGCGTCGCCTCGTTCGTGCCGCGGCGCTGGCTCGCGAAAACCACCGAGCTCGTCATCGAGATGGACGGCACGCTTTCGCAATATCTGCGCGGCCAGTTGCTCGTGATGGGCATTCTCGCCATCTATTACGCCGCTGCGCTCAGCGTCGCCCGCTTCGAAATCGCGCTGCCGGTCGGCGTATTCACCGGGCTTGCCGTTTTCATTCCCTACGTGGGCTTCGCGACGGGGCTCATCCTCGCGCTGCTCGCCGCGCTGCTGCAGTTCGGCGACTGGTACGGCTTCGCGGCGGTGGCCGTCGTCTACGGCATCGGCCAGATTCTCGAAAGCTTCATTCTGACACCGCGGCTCGTCGGCGAGCGCATCGGCCTGCATCCGCTCGCCGTGATCTTCGCGCTGCTCGCATTCGGCCAGTTGTTCGGCTTTTTCGGGGTGCTGCTCGCCCTGCCCGTCAGTGCCATCCTCTCGAGCGCGCTGCGCGAAGTGCGCCGCGGCTACCTGGCAAGCGGGCTTTACAAGAACTGACCGTGACCGTGCTGCGCCAACTGACGCTCGATCTGGGCACGCCGCCGCCCTCGACATTCGACAATTTTTTCGCCGGGACCAACGCGGAGCTCGTCACGCGGCTCGCCGAGCTCGACGGCGCGCTCGCGGCCGGCCCGGTGGCCGACCGCACGTTCTACATCTGGGGCGAGCCGGGCAGCGGGCGCAGCCATCTGCTGGCAGCGCTCGTGCATAGCGCGGGGCCCCAGCGCGCCCGCTTCATCGGCCCGCAAAGCGCGCTCGCGGCATTCTCGTTCGACGCGCGCGTGCCGATCTATGCGATCGACGACTGCGACAAGCTATCGAGCGCGCAACAAGTCGCCCTGTTCAACCTCTTCAACGAGGTGCGCGCGCAGCCGTCGGCGGCGCTCGTCGCCACCGGCAATGCCGCGCCGATCGCGCTGGCCGTGCGCGAGGATCTGCGTACCCGGCTCGGCTGGGGGCTGGTCTTTCACCTCGCTCCCCTGCCGGACGACCGCAAAGCCGCCGTGCTCAGGCAAGCGGCCAGGGAGCGAGGCATTGCGCTGGCCGAGGACGTCCCGAGCTATCTGCTCACGCACTTTCGCCGCGACATGCCGAGTCTGATGGCATTGCTCGATGCGCTCGACCGCTTCTCGCTCGAGCAAAAGCGCGCCGTCACGCTGCCGCTGTTGCGCACCATGCTCGCTCAGCCGGCCGCTTGGCAGGGCACGCAGGACGTGGACGCGAGCCCGTCCGAACGATCGGCGGATGCGCCGCCCGGCGCTCAGGCCACTGGCCCGCGCCGGTTCAAGTAAAATGCGCCCTCATGACCCATCTCGCACTTTTCGACCTCGACCACACGCTCATCCCGACCGACAGCGACCACGAATGGGGCCGCTTCATGGTCAAGCTCGGCATTGTCGACTCCGAGCGCTTCATGCGTGACGTCGATCGCTTCTACGCCGACTACAAGGCTGGCCAGCTCGACATCCATGCGTACCTCGAAGCGATGCTCACGCCGCTTGCCAAGTATTCGCGCGAGCAACTGGCGGCCTGGCACGAGCAGTTCATGCACGAAGTCATCCGGCCCGCACTGGTTCCGGTCGCGCTCGAACTCGTGCGCAGCCATCAGGACAAGGGCGACCTCTGCTGCATCGTCACGGCGACGAACGAATTCATCACGCGGCCGATCGCCGACGCGTTCGGCGTCGAAATGCTGATCGCCTGCGAAGTCGAAACCGTCGACGGCCAGCCCGGGTCGGCGTTCACAGGCCGAGGCGCCGGCACGCCGAGCTACCGCGAAGGGAAGATCGTGCGCGTGGAGTCATGGCTGGCTTCGCTCGGCAAAACGCTTGCCGGGTTCGAGCGCAGCTACTTTTACAGCGATTCGCATAACGATATTCCGCTGCTGGAGAAAGTCACCGATCCGATCGCGACCAATCCCGACGCAACGCTGCGCGCGCACGCCGAAGCGAAAGGCTGGCGCATCCTCGATCTTTTTGAACCGTCGTGATCAAGAAACTCATCCGCAAACTGCTGGGCCACGACTCGCCCGCGCCCGTCGACGTACCCGAGGCCGCTCGGTCGCACCAGGATTCGCCGCCGCTCGACGAGAACGAATCACGTCCCGCGAAACCGCGCCGCAAGCCTGCGCGCGCAGGCGGCAAGAGTGCGCCGCCCGAGCCCGACGTTCCCGTCATTCTGTCCTCGGACATTCACGGCATCGATCCGACGCTGATCTCGCGCAACGCGGTTCGCGTCACCGATACGCTGCAGCAGGCCGGCTACCGCGCATTCATCGTCGGCGGAGCCGTCCGCGATCTGCTGCTTGGCATTGCGCCGAAAGATTTCGATGTCGCGACGGACGCGACGCCCGAAGAAGTCCAGAAGCTTTTTCGCCGCGCGCGGCTGATCGGGCGGCGCTTTCAGATCGTTCATGTCCAGTTCGGACAGGAAATCATCGAAGTCTCGACCTTCCGAGCGCTCGTCGACACGCCGCAGGACGCGCCGCAAGCGCCGCCCGCGGGCGGCGCGCCGGGCAGACGGTCGCGCCGCGACGAACTCGATCGGCGTACGCACGCCGTCGATGCCAGCGGACGCGTACTGCGCGACAACGTCTGGGGCGAGCAGCACGAGGATGCGACGCGGCGCGATTTCACGATCAACGCGATGTACTACGATCCGGCGACGCAAACGGTGCTCGACTATCACAACGGGATGGCCGATGTCCGGGCGCGCATGCTGCGGATGATCGGCGATCCGGCGACGCGCTATCGCGAGGATCCCGTCCGGATGCTGCGCGTCGTGCGCTTTGCCGCGAAGCTCGGCTTCGAGATCGACGATGCCACCCGCGCACCGATCACGGCGCTCGCGGATCTGATCCACAACGTGCCGGCCGCCCGGCTGTTCGACGAAATGCTGAAACTGCTGCTGTCGGGCCACGCGCTCGCGTGCCTCCAGCAGTTGCGCAAGGAAGGACTTCACCACGGGCTGTTGCCTTTACTCGATGTCGTGCTCGAGCAGCCGCACGGCGAATCGTTCGTCACGCTCGCGCTGAACAATACCGATGCGCGCGTGCGCGCCGGCAAACCGGTTTCACCCGGCTTTTTATTCGCCACGCTGCTCTGGCACGACATGCAACAGCGCGCACAGCAATTCGAGCGCGACGGCGAATATCCCGTTCCCGCGCTGCATCGCGCCATGGACGACGTGCTCGACAAGCAAACCGAGAAGCTCGCCATTCACAAGCGCTACTCGGCCGACATGCGCGAGATCTGGGGATTGCAGGCGCGCCTGGAAAAACGCTCGGGGCGCAGCGCGCTCAAGCTCATCGAACACCAAAGATTTAGAGCGGGGTATGATTTCCTCCTGCTGCGCTGCGAGTCGGGCGAACTCGATCCGTCGATCGGCCAATGGTGGACGGCCTTCATCGAAGGCGATTCGGCGGCGCGCGAAGCGCTGCTGTCGGAAGGCGGCCGGGAGCGGGCACCGCGCAAGCGCCGGCGCCGCGGCGGCCGCAGCCGCGCCAAGACGGGCGAAGCGGAATCGTCGAGCGATGCGGTCAGTCCCGCCACGCACGACGTGCGCGAGGAGTGACGGTCGCGGCTGTGCGCGTCCGGAGTGGTCAAGTCGTGGAGTCGTAGGAAGCCATGTGATGACGGTTGCTTATCTCGGCCTCGGTGCAAATCTCGGCGATGCCCGGCAGTCCTTGAAGGATGCGGTCGTCTGCCTTGCCCAACAGCACACCATCACCGTGCTCGCCAAGTCGAGCCTGTATCGGACTGGACCGATCGATGCCGAAGGCGACGACTACTACAATCTCGTCGTCAAAGTCGAGACGACGCTCAGTCCCCATGCCCTACTCGCGCTGTGCCACCGCATCGAGCACCAGTTCGGGCGGGAGCGCCCGTTTCACAACGCTCCGCGCACGCTCGATCTCGATATCGTGCTATACGGCGAAGAGCGCATCGACGATACCGATTTGACGATTCCCCACCCGCGCGCCGCCAAACGCGCGTTCGTGCTGGTACCGCTCCTCGAAATCGACCCCGAGCTTGCGATTCCCGGTGTCGGTCCCGCGAAGGCGCTCGTTGCCGCGGTCGCCGATCAGCGCATCGAGAAGGTTCAAACCTGCCGCTGTGCGTTACTCGACAAGCTTGGTATCAAGCGCGAGGCGCCTCCTTCCACCGACAGCGATTGCCGATGACCCATCCCGCCATCACCGTCGAGGCGCCGGATCGCCGCGCGCCGTGCCGCTACCTCGCGATCGAGGGGCCCATCGGAGCAGGCAAGACCTCGCTCGCGGAACGACTCGTCGAGCGCTGGTCGATGCGGCCTCTTTTCGAACGCGCCAACGAGAATCCTTTTCTCGCGCGGTTTTATGGCGATATGGCGCGCTATGCGCTGCCTACGCAGCTGCACTTCGCACTGCAGCGCATCGACGAAGCGCGCGAAGCAGCCGAAGCGCTCGCCAACGGCGCTTCGCTCGTCGCGGACTACATCGCACAAAAGAACGATATCTTCGCCCGCATCACGCTCGATGACGAGGAGTGGCGTCTTTATCGAAAGCTGGCAGGCCATCTCGACGCCGTAGCGCCCGTACCCGATCTCGTCGTCTATCTTCAAGCGAGCCCCGCGACGCTCCTGCAGCGCGTTCAAAAGCGCGCCCGGCCCGAGGAAGCGCCGATGTCCGAGGCATATTTACGCAAACTTGCCGAAGCTTACGACCAATTCTTCTATCACTTCGATGCCTGCCCGGTGTTGACCGTCAATACCGAGCATTTGAATCCGCTCGAGTCGGCAGCGGATCTCGAACTCGTCGTCGAGCGCATCGAAACGATGCGCGGCCGCAAGGCGAGCTTCGTCAAAGCACAGTGAGCAGCCCGGCCGCGATCTGGCCGGGCGCCTTCCACTCTCTTTCCGGGAACGGGACATTCGATGACCTACCTGCAGGAAACCAGCCGGCCCAAGGTGACCGTGCCGAAGCTCCAGGCCATGCGCGACGCGGGCGAAAAAATCGCGATGCTGACCTGCTATGACGCGAGCTTCGCGTCCCTGCTCGATCGCTCGGGCGTCGATGTGCTCTTGATCGGCGATTCGCTCGGCAATGTACTGCAAGGACATACGACGACGCTGCCCGTCACGCTCGAGGACATCGCCTACCACACGAGCTGCGTCGCACGCGTCGATCCGCGCGCGCTCGTGGTGGCCGATCTGCCTTTCGGCAGCTACGGTACGCCGGCCGAGGCCTTTGCCAGCTCGGTCAAAATCATGCGCGCCGGCGCGCAGATGGTGAAGCTCGAAGGCGGCGAATGGCTCGCCGATACGGTGCGCTATCTTGTCGAACGGTCCGTTCCCGTCTGCGCGCATGTGGGGCTCACGCCGCAATCGGTGCATGCGTTCGGCGGTTTCAAGGTACAGGGAAAGACGGACGCCGCTGCCGCGCAGCTCGTGAGCGATGCGCGAGCGGTTCAGGATGCCGGCGCGCAGTTGATCGTGCTGGAAGCCATTCCCTCCGCGGTGGCCTCGGGCGTGACGAACGAATTGCGAATTCCGACGATCGGCATCGGCGCAGGGCTCGACTGCTCGGGGCAGGTGCTCGTCCTTCACGACATGCTCGGTATCTATCCGGGCAAGCGGCCGCGCTTCGTCAGGGACTTCATGGCCGGCGCGCCGAGCATCGCGGCAGGGATCGAGGCCTATGTGAAGGCCGTCAAGGACGGGTCGTTCCCGAGCCCCGAGCACGAGTTTTGAGCCTCACCGAGGCCCGGCTTCGTTCTGCTGTACCGGTACGATCCGCGCGGGCAGCGCGCCACGCAAGGCATTGCATATCAGCAACGCTTCGGCGGCATGAAGCTCGCGCAAGGTCAGTTCCCGCTCCGCGGCGCCAAACGCGCGATCGTCGAGCAGTACCGCGCGCATCACCCCGGGCAGCACACCCGCGGAAAGGGGCGGCGTCCACCAGCGGCCCTCGAGCTTGACGAAGACGTTCGAGCGGCCGCCCTCGGTCAACTCGCCGCGCTCGTTGAAAAAGAGCGTGTCGAACGCACCATTCGCTTCGGCCTCGCGCCAGCCGCGATCATATTCGGCGCGACGCGTCGTCTTGTGCCGTAACAGCCAGTCGTTCGAGCGCATCGGCGCAAATCCGTGCTCGGGAGCCAGCAGTACGCCAACGAACGACCCTTCGGCCTCATCGCCTCGTGCCTGTCCGCCGAGCGTCACGACCGGAACGAGCGGCGCAGTCACGATGACGACCCGCCCCTCCTTCGATAACGCAAGCCGGAAACGATGTTCGCCGCCGGCGCTCAAATGCGCGCAACGCTCGTCGATCTGCTCGCGCAGTGCCGACTCCTCGAAAACAAAACCGAACTCGCCCGCGCTGGCTGCAAGACGCGCGAGATGGCGGTCGAGATGCGCCACGCCCGCCTCGCGCGAAGCCCGCATCGTCTCGAACAGCTCGAAGCCCGGATCGGCGCCGGTCAGGAATTTCGCCTTCAGCCGGCACTCCGCCAGTTCGTCGGCCGCGACGCTGTCGAGCACGATCCCGCCGCCCACGCCCATCGTTCCGGCGCGCAAGCCCGTTGCTTCGTTCGGCACGTCGAGCGTCAACGTGCGGATCGTCACGGACAGGCAGAAGTCGCCGCCCGGATGCGGCGCGTCCGGAGTGCTATCGGAAGGGGCGTCGTACCAACCGATCGTGCCGGTGTAAAGCCCCCGCGGCGTGGTCTCTATCTCGTCGATGAGCTCCATCGTCCGGTGTTTGGGCGCACCCGTGATCGAGCCGCAGGGGAAAAGCGCCCGCATGATGTCGGCAAAAGAGGCGCCGTCGATCAGATCGGCCTCGATCGTCGACGTCATCGCCCAGATCGATGGATACGGTTCGATCGAGAACAACGCCGGCACCTGCACCGAGCCGATCTTCGCCACGCGCGAGACGTTGTTGCGCAGCAAGTCGACAATCATCAGGTTCTCGGCGCGGTTTTTTGGATCGCTGCGCAGGAACGCTTCGGCGCGTGCATCCTGCTCGGGCGTGCGGCCCCGCGCCGTCGTTCCTTTCATCGGGCGCGTGCGCAACCGCGCGCCGGTCTTTTCGATGAAGAGTTCCGGCGAGCACGAAACGATCCACCGATCCGCCGGCAGCGCGATGAGTGCGCCGAAGTGTACGGGCTGTCTGGCGCGTAGCCGCCGGAAGAGCCCGAGCGGCGAGCCGAACACATCGAACTTCAGTCGATAGGTGTAGTTGATCTGGTAGGACTCGCCCGCGCGCAATGCCTCGTGAACGGCGGCAATCGCCGCATCGAATTCGTCGGGCGTCACGCTTTCCGCAACATGGGCCGTACCTGCTACCGATGGGTCGGTGCCGGTGCCTTGCGAGAACGCGGCGCCCTCCAGGCGATCGCGCTCGGCAAGCCATGCGTCGACTTCGTCGCGCGTGAGCTTCTCGCATCGCTCGAACAATAAAAAACGCAGCGAGCCTGAGCCGCGCTGCGTCGAATGGGTTCGCGCGAGATGCAGGTCGCGCCCGAATTCGTAATCGCCGAGAACGAGCGCATGAAGCCCGCCGCGCACATCGGCCGCGGCGGCAGCGCACACTTCGTCGAGCTTCGAAGCCTCACGCGCTACGTGCTCGCGCACGAAGCGCGTGTACAAACGGCTCGAACGGCGCGCCGCGCTCGCGTCGCAATCGTCGAGCAGTGCGAATACCGTGCCGCGTTCGTCAACATTCATCGTTCATACCCGCAGCAACGGACTGCCCGGCGCCTCTCGCTAGTGCACTAGAACTCAATCGAAAAAGCTTTTTACCTTATCGAACCAGCTTTTGCTCTGGGGACTATGGCGCGGCCCGCCCTCCACGAGCGATTTCTCGAACTGCTTGAGCAGTTCGCGCTGCGTGTCGGTCAGCTTCACGGGCGTTTCCACCTGCACGTGGACGTATAGATCCCCAGCCACGCTCGAACGCAGGCCTTTGATGCCCTTGCCGCGCAACCGGAACGTCCGGCCCGATTGCGTCCCCTCGGGCACCGTGAAGCTCGCGCGGCCTGCAAGCGTAGGCACTTCGATCTCGCCGCCCAGCGCCGCCGTCGTGAACGGGATCGGCATCTGGCAGTGCAGATCGTCGCCTTCGCGCTCGAAGACCGAATGCGGCTTGATATGGATCTCGACGTACAAGTCGCCCGGCGGACCGCCGTTGACACCCGGCTCGCCGTTGCCCGACGAGCGGATACGCATGCCGTCGTCGATCCCCGCCGGAATCTTCACTTCGAGCGTCTTCGTTTCCTTCACCTTGCCGGCGCCATGGCAGTTCGTGCAGGGATCGGGCACGTAGGTCCCGCTGCCGTGGCACTTCGGGCAAGTCTGCTGGATGCTGAAAAAGCCCTGCGACATGCGCACCGCGCCCGCTCCATGACAGGTCGGGCAGGTTTCGGGCTTCGTGCCGGGTTTCGCCCCGGAACCGTGGCAGACCTCGCAGCCCACCCACGTCGGTACGCGGATCTGTGTCTCGCAACCGTGCGCCGCCTGCTCCAGCGTGACTTCCATGCTGTAGCGCAGATCGGCGCCGCGATAGACCTGCGGGCCCGCGCGACGGCCGCCACCAGCGGCCGCCTGACCGAAGATGTCGCCAAAGATGTCGCCGAACGCATCGGCGAAGCCGCCAAAGCCGTGCGCACCGGCGCCCGCCATGTTCGGATCGACGCCTGCGTGACCGTACTGGTCGTACGCCGCACGCTTTTGCGAATCGGAGAGCATTTCGTAGGCCTCTTTCGCCTCCTTGAAGTGCTCTTCCGCATTCTTGTTGTCTGGATTGCGGTCCGGGTGATACTTCATCGCGAGCTTGCGATACGCCTTCTTGATCTCGTCGTCGCTCGCGTTTTTCGCAACGCCCAGAACCTCGTAGTAATCCCGTTTCGCCATCGGCTCACCACCGGCCGCGCAGCGCGCACGACCGCTCCTTTCACATGCTGTGGAGTCTTCCGACTCGTTCGGACATGCCTCTCGCCGGCTACCGCCTCGCAGCCGTCACAAGCACGCCGCCCATAAAGCAAATGTGCCCGGAGAACCCGAAGGTTCGCCAGGCGCGTCACCGGCCGGTCCCATGAAGGGTACCGGCCGCCGTTTCGGCTAAGCCTTCGCTTAGTCCTTCTTCACTTCCTTGAAGTCCGCGTCGACCACATCGTCTTCCGCGGGTTTGCTCGACGCCTGGCCTGCGCTCGCACCGTTGCCGGCACCGGTGGCAGCACCCGCGGCGCCTTGCGCCTGCATGTCGGCATACATCTTCTCGCCGAGCTTTTGCGAGACCTTGGCCACGGCTTCGATCTTCGCTTCGATCGCCGCCTTGTCGCTCGAGCCGCTCTTCAACGTTTCCTCGAGCTCCTTCAGCGCCGATTCGATGCTCTCCTTCTCGCCGGCGTCGAGCTTCTCGCCGTACTCGGTCAGCGCCTTGCGGGTGCTGTGCACGAGCGCGTCACCCTGGTTGCGGGCATCGGCCAGCTCACGCAGACGGTGATCTTCCTCGGCATTGGCTTCGGCATCCTTCACCATCTTTTCGATCTCGGCTTCGGACAGGCCCGAGTTCGCCTTGATCGTGATCTTGTTTTCCTTGCCCGTGCCCTTGTCGCGCGCGCCGACGTGCAAGATACCGTTCGCGTCGATGTCGAACGTCACCTCGATCTGCGGCACGCCACGCGGTGCGGGCGGAATGCCCTCCAGGTTGAACTCGCCGAGCAGCTTGTTGCCGGCCGCCATTTCGCGCTCGCCCTGAAACACCTTGATCGTCACGGCCGACTGGTTGTCGTCCGCCGTCGAATACACCTGCTGATGCTTCGTCGGAATCGTGGTGTTCTTGCTGATCATCTTCGTCATGACGCCGCCCAGCGTTTCAATGCCGAGCGACAGCGGCGTCACGTCGAGCAGCAGCACGTCCTTGCGGTCGCCGGACAGCACCTGCCCCTGGATCGCGGCGCCCACGGCCACCGCCTCGTCCGGGTTCACGTCGCGGCGCGGCTCCTTGCCGAAGAACTCCTTGACCGTTTCCTGAACCTTCGGCATGCGCGTCATACCGCCGACGAGAATCACGTCGTCGATATCGCTCACCTTCACGCCCGCATCCTTGATGGCGATGCGGCACGGCTCGATCGTACGCTGGATCAGGTCCTCGACGAGCGCTTCGAGCTTCGCACGCGTGATCTTGAGGTTCAAGTGCTTCGGGCCCGAGGCATCCGCCGTGACGTACGGCAGATTGATTTCGGTCTGCTGGCTCGACGACAGCTCGATCTTCGCCTTCTCGGCCGCTTCCTTCAGACGCTGCAGCGCGAGGACGTCCTTCGAGAGGTCGACACCCTGCTCTTTCTTGAACTCGCCGATGATGTAATCGATGATGCGCTGGTCGAAATCCTCACCGCCAAGGAACGTATCGCCGTTCGTCGACAGCACTTCGAACTGCATCTCGCCGTCGACGTCCGCGATTTCGATGATCGAAATGTCGAACGTACCGCCACCGAGGTCATAGACCGCGATCTTGCGATCGCCCTTCTCGGCCTTGTCGAGACCGAACGCGAGCGCAGCCGCCGTCGGCTCGTTGATGATCCGCTTGACTTCGAGACCGGCGATCCGGCCCGCGTCCTTCGTGGCCTGACGCTGGCTGTCGTTGAAGTACGCCGGCACGGTGATCACGGCTTCGGTGACCGGCTCGCCGAGGTAGTCTTCGGCGGTCTTCTTCATCTTGCGCAGGACTTCGGCGGAGATTTGCGGCGGCGCGAGCTTGTTGTCGCCCACTTTCACCCAGGCGTCGCCGTTGTCGGCCTTGACGATCTCGTAGGGCATCAGGCCGATGTCCTTTTGCACTTCCTTTTCCTCGAAGCGGCGGCCGATCAGGCGCTTGACCGCAAAGAGCGTTTTCCTCGGGTTCGTCACCGACTGACGCTTGGCCGGCGCGCCGACGAGGATTTCCCCATCCTCCATGTACGCGATGATCGACGGCGTCGTCCGGGCGCCTTCCGAATTCTCGATCACCTTGACCTGATTGCCTTCCATCAGCGCCACGCACGAATTCGTGGTGCCGAGGTCGATGCCGATGATTTTGCCCATTTTTCCTAATCTCCTGACTTTCAGTCCGTAGCAGCGGCGCCTACCGGGGAGCCGCTCCTGCTCGATTCATAACTGCACTCAACATGAGTGCTCGCGCATCGTTTTCAAGGCCCCGGGGCCAATGCGGTCATTGGTTTTTTGCGTTGCGCCCGGGCGCCCGGCGCGGTTACTTGGGCTGGGCCACCGTCACGAGGGCCGGCCGCAGTACGCGGTCGGCGATGACATAACCCTTTTGCAACACCGATACGACGGTATTGGGCTCCTGATCGGCCGGCACCATCGAGATGGCCTGGTGCTGGTGCGGATCGAATTTCTCGCCGACAGGGTTCAGTGCCACGACACGTCCTTTTTCCATGGCGGCCGTCAACTGGCGCAGCGTCAATTCGACGCCTTCGCGCAGTTTCGCGATGTCGCCCGACGAGTCCGACAGCGCAGCCTCGAGACTGTCGACCACGGGAAGCAGGTGCTCGGCAAAAGCCTCGATCGCGAATTTGCGCGCCTTCGAGATGTCTTCGGCCGCGCGGCGGCGTACGTTTTCGGTCTCGGCCTTGGCGCGCAGGAAGCTCTCCTCGAGCTCGGCGAGCTTGGCCTGAGCCTCGGCGAGTGCCGTCTCGGCCTGATTGGCAGCCTGCTGGTTGGCGGCCTGCGCCTGCGATTCCTCGGCAGCGGGTGCCGCTTGCGTGGCGACGCTCTCAGCCATGGGTTGCGCCGTATCGCCTGCCGAAGCGGGGTTCTGATCAGCGGGGTTGTCTTGCGGGTGTTCCATGTCGCGAAATCGTCCTAAAGGTGAAGTCGTTCAGAGCGTGCATTTCGCGCGCCGGCTCGCTCGGGTGTGTGTCACCGCGCCGCCGGAGCGCTGTTTGTTGCGGAAAAGCAACTCCACGCTCACGCATCCCGGCGCAAATGGGGGCGCCATATGGCGTTTCAAGAGGCAAACGCGGCTTTTTCGCACCGGTGCCGTGCATGGGAAACGAACGGTAACACTGGTTACGGCACCAGTACCGAAACCGCATTGAGCACCATTCTGGTTTGCCCTACACTGGTTTTCGTCTAGGTGTTTTTCCGTGCAAAGCCCGCGGCCCGCGAGCACTGCATGGCGCCCGGCAGCATCGTTTCGAACCGCTTTTCGTGTCCGTGCCCGCTCATCTCCATTGGGGGAGTACCGTGAAACTGACCTTTGCAATTGCGGTGGTCGCGCTGGTACTCGTCGCGGGGACCACGACCATCTGCATCTCCGGCGCCGTCACCGACAGAACGACGGAATATGGTGCCGTCCATGCCACTTTCGAGCAGCTTTTCAATCCCCACCTGAAAGTTTGTCGATGACGCGCCTGTCGCGCTTCGTCGGCCGCCCGCGCAGCGCGGCCGCCGGCTCGCGATAAGTACGGCGCCGTTGCTCCTCGGCCGCGCGCTTCGCGCGGCTTTCCGGCGTTTCCTCGTAAAGGGTCTGTGCCACAGCGGCCGGCCCGCGCACCTCGCATACACCCACCACGCGGACTTCCCAGCTGAGCCGGTCGATTTCTATCACGACCAGATCGCCCACCCGGACTTCCTTGGCAGGCTTCACGGCGGCGCCGCCAATTCGCACGCGGCCCTTGTCCACTGCGTCAGCCGCCAGGGACCGCGTCTTGAAAAAGCGCGCGGCCCAGAGCCATTTGTCGATGCGCAGGCGCGCACCCGGTTCCGTCGAAATCTTGAAGTTCATGACAATCGCTGAAATGGGCTCGGGGCGCGCACCGCGTCCACACGGTTGCGCGCAACGATCCTGCCCGCCGCCCGCAAGTGCGCGTACGCCGGTGCGCTTTGGAAGCGCCGCGTCGTCATGCGAGCGCGCCAGCCGCGGCTGGCGCCTGCGCCGGCCAGCCCTGAAGCTGCTGCGCGACGATTTCGCCCAGCGCGGCAATCCAGGCCGGTGCGGCGTTCAGACATGGAATGCGATGAAATTCCTTGCCGCCGGCATGCAGAAATTCGTCGCGGACCTCGATCCCGATTTCCTCGATCGTTTCCAGGCAATCGGCCGTAAAGCCCGGACAGAAGACATCGGCCCGGCGCACGCCGGCCGCCCCGAGCTCGCGCAGGGTCGGCGCGGTGTAGGGCTGCAGCCACTGCGCGCGGCCGAACCGCGACTGGAACGTGACGAGGCATTCGGTGGCCGTCAATCCGAGCGCCGCCGTGAGCATTGCCGCCGTCTGCTGGCATTGGCCGTGGTAGGGATCGCCCAGATCGAGCGTCCGCTTGGGCACGCCGTGGAAACTGAGAATCAGTTTGTCGCCCGAGGCGAAATTCGGGGTGCCATGGACAGCCCAGTACGCCCGCACCTGCTCGGCCAGCGCGCCGATATAGGCCGGATGATCGGCATAGTGCCGCACGGTGCGGATTTCGAGCTGATTGCGCATGCGCCCGAGCGCCGCGAATGCGGCGTCGAACGCGGTCGCCGTGGTCGACGACGAATATTGCGGATACATCGGCATCAACAACACGCGCTCGGCGCCCGCCAGCTTCAACTGGTTGAGCATCGCACCGATGCCCGGCGTGCCGTAGCGCATCGCATACTCGACAATCACTGGATAGTCGTTCGCATGCAGCAGCGTACGCAGCGCTTCGACCTGCTTTTCGGTGTAGACGCGCAACGGCGAGCCTTCCTGCATCCAGACGGACGCGTACTTCCGGGCCGACGAGCGGCCCCGGAACGGCAGGATCAATGCGCGTAACACCGGCTGCCAGACGAGCGCGGGGATTTCCACGACGCGCGGATCCGACAGGAATTGCGCGAGATACCGGCGCACCGCGCGTGGCGTCGGGGCATCGGGCGTGCCGAGATTGATCAGCAGCACGGCGACGCGATGAGACGTGGCAGGCTGCGACGGCAGCTCGAGATCGAAGCGCATGGGCAATCGTAGAAAGGCTTGAGCGGCGCGGCACAAGCTCGGTTCACGTGAAGGGCATTATAGCGAGCCGCCCGTGCTGCCCGACATTCGGCCATCCGGCCAATGGCGGGGCCTCGCCCGCACCGTGCATCATTCGCCCATGGCCCGCCGGCGACCTACCGGTGCCGACGCCGCGCCAAAGTCTAGTGCTGACTGAGCGCGGTCGACAGCAATCGCGCGGTGATGTCGACGATCGGGATCACACGGCTGTAGGCCATGCGCGTCGGCCCGATGACACCGAGCGTGCCGACGATCGTCCCATTGACCTCGTAAGGCGCCGTCACGACGCTCATTTGCTCGATCGGGACGAGATTCGATTCGCCACCGATGAATATCTGTACGCCCTGCGCATGACTCGACACATCCAGCAATTGCAGGAGGCTCGTCTTTTGGTCGAATACGTCGAAAAGCTTGCGCAGCCGCGCCATGTCGGACGAAAGGTCCGCCACTTCGAGCAGATTGCGCTCGCCCGAGATCAGCACCGTTTCGCCGGTGTCGGATTCGTCCGTGCTCGCGGTCACCGCCGCGTGCATGAGCGCCGTCATGTCGCCGCGCAGTTCGTCGATTTCCTCGCGCAGCCGCCGGCGGACCTCGTCGAACGAGAGCCCCGCAAAGTGCGCATTGATGTAATTCGACGCTTCAGTGAGTTGCGAGGGGGAATATTCGCGCCGCGTCGCCATGATGCGGTTTTGGACATCGCCCTCGGGCGTCACGATGATCAGCAAAATGCGCTTGTCGGACAGCCGCATGAATTCGACCTGCTTGAACACGTGGCTGCGGCGCGGCGTCAGCACGACGCCGGCAAATTGCGACAGGTTCGACAGCACGCTGGCCGCCGCCGCGACGACTTTTTGCGGCTCGCCGGGCTGCAGCGTCCGTTTGACGGCCCGTGTGACGGCTTCCTCGTCCGCGACGGATTCGACCGTCAGCATCGTATCGACGAACAAACGGTAGCCCCGCGGCGTCGGGATCCGGCCCGCCGACGTATGCGGACTGGCCACGAGCCCCATCTCCTCGAGGTCCGACATCACGTTGCGGATCGTCGCCGGACTCAATTCGAGCCCGGAATAGCGCGACAACGTGCGCGAGCCGACCGGCTGACCTTCCGCGATATAGCGTTCGATCAGGGTTTTCAACAAGGTTTGTGCGCGTGGTTCTAGCATGACGCAAAATTTTAGCCAATCGCCGATGGTCCCCGGGCCGCCTGGGGGCGTTCGGGTTGCCGCACGGCGGGTCCCGGCGCGCGGCCCGCCCTTCATCGGCACGTCATCATTCTAGCGACAAATCAATATTGCGGGACCGGGTGGAACAACGGTTCTTTTAGGACCCCAGCTATGGTGTAATGCCGGCATGAATATTGGGACCCAGTTCAAGACTGTTGCGCTCGTCGGGCGCAGCAACACGCCCGGCATCGGCGAGCCGCTGGCGGCGCTCGCCGCTTGCATCGCGCAGCGGGGCTTCGAAGTCGTATTCGAAGCCGAGACCGCGCGCGATATCGGCATCGGCGGCTATCCGTCCCTCACGCCGGCCGAAATCGGCGCGCGGGCCGATGTCGCGGTGGTGCTGGGCGGCGACGGCACGATGCTCGGCATCGGCCGCCAGCTCGCGCCCTATCGTACGCCTCTCATCGGCGTCAATCAGGGGCGGCTCGGGTTCATCACCGATATCCCCGTCTCCGAGATGCAGCAGCGCGTGCCGCAGATGCTCGCGGGCAGCTTCGAGCGCGAGGAGCGGACGCTGCTCGAAGCGCGCATCATGCGCGCGGGAGAGCCGATCTATCACGCGCTCGCGTTCAACGATGTGGTGGTCAACCGCAGCGGTTTTTCCGGCATGGCGGAGCTGCGCGTGCTCGTCGACGGGCGCTTCATGTACAACCAGCGCTCGGATGGCCTCATCGTCGCCACGCCGACGGGTTCGACCGCGTATGCGCTGTCCTCGCAGGGCCCCATTCTTCATCCGCAGCTGCGCGGTCTCGTGCTCGTGCCGATCGCTCCGCACGCGCTGTCGAATCGCCCGATCGTCGTGCCGGACGAATGCAAGCTCGGCATCCAGATCATCGGCGGACGCGACGTCAACGTGAATTTCGACATGCAATCGTTTACCGCGCTCGAGCTCAACGACACGATCGAAGTGCGGCGCTCGCGTCACACCGTGCCGTTTCTGCATCCCGTCGGCTATAGCTATTACGCGACGCTGCGGCAAAAGCTCCATTGGAACGAGCATCCGTCCGGCGGCGAGGAACCGGACAACGCGACAGGGCCGCTCTAGACGAGGCGCGCCGACGGACCACGGCGCCCGAGCGGCCTCGGCCGTCGGCAACCCATACGAGAACACGACGTCAACATCACCATTCCCATGCTCCGCCACCTCTCGATACGCGACTTCGTCATCGTCGCCGCGCTCGACCTGGAATTCGATCGCGGCTTTACTGTTTTTTCGGGCGAAACCGGCGCCGGCAAATCGATCCTCATCGACGCACTCGCATTGACGCTAGGCGCGCGCGCCGACGCCGACGTCGTGCGCACCGGCACGAGCCGCGCCGATATCACGGCGGAGTTCAGCGCCACGGCGGAGGTCGAACGCTGGCTCGACGACCAGGCGCTCGCGCGGCCCGAGCCCGACGCAGCGGGCGGCGCGGTCATGCTGCGACGCGTCGTCGATGCCAACGGGCGTTCACGCGCGTTCATCAACGGCACGCCCGCCACGCTCGCGCAATTACGCGAGCTCGGCGAACGGCTCGTCGATATCCACGGGCAGCATGCCCATCAGTTATTGATGCGCCCCGATGCGCAACGCACGCTTTTCGATACCCATGCGGGCCTCACGGCGTCTGCCGCCACGGTGGCAAGCGCGCACCGAAGCTGGCGCGATGCGCAACATGCGCTCGAGCTCGCTCGAACGCGCGATCGCGAGCTGCAGCTCGAGCGCGAGCGCCTCGCATGGCAGCTTGCCGAGCTCGACAAGCTTGCACCGCAAGCCGGGGAATGGGAAGAAATTTCCGCCGAGCACCGTCGGCTCGCGCACTCCGCAAATCTGATCGAAGGCGTGCGCGGCGCCGTCGATGCGCTGTCGGAGGCCGACAATGCCATGCTCGGCCGGCTCGGCTCGATCGTCTCGAAACTGCGCGATCTGGCCGATATCGATCCGGCGCTCGGCGACACGCTCGCCTCGCTCGAGCCCGCCGAAATTCAATTGCGCGAGGCCGTTTATTCGCTGACGCACTATGCGCAAAAGCTCGAGCTCGATCCGGATCGGCTCGCGCAGGTCGAAGCCCGGCTCGATGCGCTGCACTCGCTCGCCCGCAAGTTCCGGTTGCAACCGGAAACGCTGCCGGCCGAGCACGAGGCACGCCGCGCGCAATTGGCCGCGCTCGATGCCGCGGCGGATCTCGATACGCTGACAGCGGCCGTCGCCACGGCGCATGAAGCCTACCTGCGCGAGGCGAAGCAGCTCTCGAAAGCACGTGCGAAGGCGGCGAAAGCGTTGAGCGCCGCGGTCACGGCGGGCATGCAGGAACTGTCCATGGCCGGCGGCAGCTTCGAAGTCGCGCTCGTCCCGCTCGCCGAAGGCGGTGCGCACGGTCTCGAACAGATCGAATTTCGCGTGGCCGGCCACGCAGGGGTGCCGCCCAGGCCGCTCGCCAAAGTCGCCTCGGGCGGCGAACTCGCGCGTATCAGCCTGGCATTGGCGGTGGTCGCCAGCGCCGCGAGCCCGACGCCGACACTGATTTTCGACGAAGTCGATACGGGCATCGGCGGCGGCGTGGCGGAAGTCGTCGGCCGGCTGCTGCATCAACTGGGCCGCGATCGGCAGGTACTCTGCGTGACGCATTTGCCGCAGGTCGCGGCGCGCGGGGATCACCACTTCCAGGTCGCCAAAGCCGGTACGGCGGACGGCGGCACGCTGTCCACAGTGACGCAGCTCGACCGTACGAGCCGGATAGAGGAAGTGGCGCGAATGCTGGGCGGCCTCGAAATCACGGCCACCACGCGCCGCCACGCCAAGGAGATGCTCGCGGCTTAGGGAGGACCGCCGGCTCGCGGCCCGCGCGGCTCCGCCCGCTGGCCGCCGGTGCACGCCATCACCCAAATACGCGCTGCCACAACCGCAGCACGGCATCGCGTTCGGCGGCGATTTGCGCGGCCGGTACGCGCGCCTTCTCCATGCCATCGAGCCGCAAGCGATGCTGCAGTTTGCGATAAGCGCGGTAAGCGCCGCCTACGGTCTCCGCCTCTTCCGGCTGCATGAGCCCATAGCGGGCTACTTCACGCAGCAGCGCGATATTGCCGGTATTGAGAATGAGCTCGGGGTCGCGCGCGGCGTGCAGCAAGACCCAGTATTGGACGATGAATTCGATATCGACCATGCCGCCTCGATCATGCTTGAGATCGAAGAGGTCGCTGCGGTTCGGATGGCCGGCTGCGACGCGCTCGCGCATCGCGACGATTTCCGTCGCAAGCGGCCCCGCCTCGCGCGGCATCGTGAGCACCTGTTTGCGGATCGCCTCGAACTCCGTCCCGATCTGCGCATCGCCCGCGCAAAACCGTGCGCGCGTCAAGGCCTGGTGCTCCCAAACCCACGCCGTATTGGCTGCATCGCCCTCGCGCAATTGGTAACGCCGGAACGCATCGAGATCGGTGATCAGCAAGCCCGATTCGCCGTTCGGCCGCAACCGCAAATCGACGTCGAACAACGTGCCGGCTCCCGTCGCCGTCGTGAGCCATGTGATGAGACGCCGCGTAAAAGTGGCATAGATTTCGGCAGCCGCTTCGTCCGGGTCGTCATACAGAAAGATCAGATCGAGATCCGAGGCATAGCCGAGTTCCTTGCCGCCGAGCTTGCCGTAAGCGATGACGGCAAACCGCGGCGATTCGCGGTGACGTTTGGGGAGTTGGCGCCACACCGCTTCGATCGTCACGTCGAGCACCGAATCGGCGAGCTCCGACAGCCGGTCGCTGACCTGCTCGACGCTGAGCTTGCCGGCCAGATCGATCAGCAAGATGCGGAACACCTCCGCTTGGTGGGCGTGCCGCAAAAGGTCCATCTGATGCTCGACGCCATCCGCCGCGGCCAGCCGGGTGCGCAGCGAAGCCTTGAACCCGGTCCAATCGAACGGGCTCGCGATCGCTTCGTCGTCGAGCAGTTCGTCGAGCAACTGCGGATGGCGCGTCAGGTAGCCGGCCGCCCAACGCGATGCGGCCAGCACGGCGAGCACGCGATCGAGCGCGGCCGGATACTCGTTGAGCAGCGCGAGATAAGCGCCGCGCCGGCCCACGGCCTCGAGCAAGTCGAAGAGCCGCGCGAGCGTCGTGCTGCGTTTGTCGGCGGGCTCCCACGCCGCCGTCGCCTCGAGAGCCCGCCGCGCAATCGTATCGAACCGTTCGCGGCTGCGCTCCGGCAGCCCCTGGTAGCGCATCGAACGACGGATGCCGACGAGCCGGGCGAGGAGGTCTTCGGCGTCGGCAAAGCCCAGCGCCTCGAGGCGCGCGGCCAACGACGGCGCGGCCGCATCGTCGTCGAGCGCACTGCTCCAAATACTTGCCGCCCGCGCTTCGGCCGCTTCGCCGCCGGTGTCGCGCACCTTGTCCGCGAAGATCTGATCGAACTGCGTTTCGACGAGCTCGCGGTACTCGTCCACCTTGGCCGCGAGGCTCGCGTAATCCGCGAAACCCATCGAGGCCGCGAGGCGCGCCCGCTCGTCGGCATCGACGGGCACGGCATGCGTTTGAGCGTCGTGCCGGTATTGAAGGCGGTGTTCGAGCAGACGCAAAAAACGGTAGGCCTGCGTGAGCTCCTCGCACACGGCGGCCGGGATCAGACCGCGGTCCGCCGCGCAGCGCAGCACGGCGAGCGTCGGCCTGACGCGGAAGCAGGCATCCTGGCCGCCGCGGATCAGTTGGAACACCTGTGCGCTGAACTCGATTTCGCGGATACCGCCGCGACCGAGCTTGATGTCGTCCGCCTTGTCGGGACGCATCGAGGCACGGCGCCTCGCTTCCTCGCCGATCTGGCGATGCAAAGCGCGAATCGCGCTGATCACCCCGTAATCGAGGTAGCGTCGGTAAACGAATGGCTTGACGAGCGCGTCGAGCTGCGCGGCCAGACGCTTCGCGGCAGCGCTCGCGCCTTCCGAGACGAGCCGCCCTTTGATCCACGCATAACGCTCCCATTCGCGGCCCTGCACGTAGAAATACTCTTCCAGCATACCGAGGCTGCACGCGAGCGGTCCGGCGTCGCCGTTGGGCCGCAATCGCATGTCGACGCGAAAGACGTATCCATCCGCCGTCGGCTCGGCCAGCGCACCGATGAGCCGCCTGCCGAGGCGCGTGAAAAACTCCTGAGTCGAGATGGGCGGCCGCGCCGCGCCCGCGGTCTCGCCATCGTCCTCGTAGACAAAGATGAGATCGATATCCGACGATACGTTCAGCTCCCGCCCGCCCAGCTTGCCCATGCCGACCACGCCCAGCACGAGCCGCTCGCCGCTCGGGCCGCGCGGCTCGCCGTAGAGCGCTTCGAGTTCGGCTTCGAGCGTGGCGAGCGCATGCTGGACGGCGGCCTCGGCAAGATCGGTCATCGTGCCGGTCACCTCGTCGACATCCGCAAGACCGGCCAGATCGCGCTCCATGACCGCGCAGAACACCTCCACGCGCAACCGCCGCAGCACGCGGCGCAGGGCATCCTCGTCCAGCGGCCCGGTCTCGGCGCTACCGCGGGCCTGCCGCTCCAGCGCGGCGAGCGCATTCAATCGGGCGTCGATGCGCTCGCGCGTGATCGGCGCGCGCGCCCAGTCGGCAATGAGCCCATTCAGCTCGGGTCGCGCGGCGATCGCGCGTGCGGTAAAAGACGAATAGGCGGAACTCAGCAGTGCGGTTGCAGTCATGAACGATGTGGCTCGCGTGTTGCGCGGCATGGATGGGTGAGGAGCGCGCCGGCAGCCCACGCGGCACGGGCTTTGCGCGCCTCGCCCCGCGCCTGCGCTGTGTTACATTCGACGTCCGAAACGCCAAACTACCATACCCCCGATCTGCCGCAGCATGTCCGACAGCAAGGAATCCGTCGAAAAAGCCGTTGCCGGACGCACGCGCCACGATCTCCCGCTTCTGCGCCGGGTTTTCAAAGCCACCCTGGCATTCGCCCTCGTCGTCTACTTCGCGCTCGGCGCGGCGTTCATCGGACTGCGTTATGTCGTCTTGCCGCGCATCGACGATTTTCGGCCGCGGATCGAGGCGTTCATTTCCGCGCGGCTGCACGTCGAGCTGCGCATCGCAAAACTTGCCGCTCACTGGAATGGACTGGAGCCGGGCCTCGATGTGACCGGGCTCACGATCCGCGACCGCGACGGCAACATCGCGCTTTCGGTGCCCGACGCCCGCGCCTCCCTCTCGTGGAGTTCGCTCATGCGGGGCAGGCCCGCGCTGGCGAGCTTCGTCGTCGAGCACCCCGATGTGCTCGTGACGCGCGCGGCGGATGGCTCGATCGCCGTCGCGGGCGTGCAGGTACCGACCACTCACACCGGCAACGACACCACGTTTTCGAATTGGGTGCTCACGCAGCGCGCCATCGTGCTGCGCGACGGCACGCTGCGCTGGCGCGACAACCAGCGTAAAGCCCCCGAGCTTGCCCTGCGCCACATCCGGGCGGCCATCTTCAACGGAGCCTTCGAACACCGCGTAGCGTTGCAGGCTCCGCCCGAAGGCACCGTGCTCAAGGGAGCGCTCGATTTTCGCGCGCGTTTTCGTCATCTGCCGCTGGCGGAAGTCGGCAAGCCCGCGAATTGGAATGGACAGGCCTATTTGTCGACGGGACCCGTCGAGCTGCCCGCGCTCGCGCGTTACCTGAAGATTCCGATGAAGCTGCATGCCGGGCGCATCGACAACGAAATCTGGGCGGACTTTTCGGGCGGTGCACTGCGCTCGGCGCGCGGACGGCTGCAAGGCGCCGATGTCGTCTTGCAGGTTCGGCCCGCGCAGCCACGGCTCGACCTGCCCGTCGCCCGATTCGAGTGGGCCGCCGATATCGCGCCGCAGCGCGACTACCGTCTGCGCTTGTCGAATCTGCACGCGGAACTCGGACAGCCGCCGCTCGCCGATGGCACGCCGGTCTCGCGCACGCTCTCGTTCGCCACGCTCACGGGCCGCTATCGCGTGCCCGATGTGGAGCACGGTCAGTTGATGAGCGTAGCGGGCGACCGCGTCGATCTGGGCGTGCTGGCCGAATTCACTCGCGCCCTGCCTGTGCCGGAGCGTTTTCGCGACGAACTCGTACGGTTCGACCCGCGCGGACTCGTCGCCAACTACGTGATCGAAGTGGAGCGCGCACGCCCCGCCAACGCGCTGGCTGCCAGCGAGCAGCGCGTCTCCGGCACCGCCCCGATCGTGCGCTACCGGTTCAAGGGCGACCTCGAAGGGATCAGCTTCGCGGCGCAGGAGCCGCCGCCGGGGCTTTCGCCGGCCGGACATCCGCGTGCCGGCCTGCCCGGCGTCGAAAACCTCCGGGGCTCGATCGATGCCGACGAAGCCCATGGCAGCGTCACCGTCGACACCGCCGAGACGACGCTCACGCTGCCCGGCGAATTCGACGATCCGCGCCTCGCGTTCGATCGGCTGCGCGGCCGCGGCCAATGGACCGTCACCGCTGCGCCCGGCCAGCCGCATAAGGCTTTCACGATCACCGTTCCCGAACTCAGCGTCGAAAACGCCGATGCGGCCGGCCGCGTCGTCGCGAGTTACACCAATCCGGGCCATGGGCGCGGCACCCTCGATCTCTCCGCGAAAATCGAACGCGCCAAAGTCCCTTCCATCCCGCGTTATTTGCCGACGAGCATCGGCGAACATCTGCGCCATTACCTCGGACATGGATTGCAAGACGGCATTGCCCGCAACGCGACCATCGAGGTCCATGGCGGGCTCGATCAGTTCCCCTACTCGCGCGATCCGAAAGCCGGCATCTTCCGCATCGTTGCGCCGTTCACCGGCGCGCGGTTCGATCCCTCGCCGTTCCCCGCCAAGACGCTCGCCAACGGCGCGCCCGATGTCTGGCCGGCGCTCGACGGCATCGATGGCGTCTTTTCGCTCGCCGAAAACGTGCTGCGTTTCGATATCGGTCGGGCGCGTTACAAGCGCGTCACGCTGGACCGGGTGACCGGACGCATCGACGATCTCGGCAACCACGGCTCGGACCTCGTCATCGAGGGCAAAGCGCACGGGCCGCTCGCCGATTTCCTCGACTATCTGAACGAAAGCGCGGCCGCCAGCCTGACTGATCATGCGACGCAAAAGCTGCGCGGGACGGGCCCGGCGACGCTCGCGCTCACGCTCACCGTACCGCGCGGACCCGAGCCTCGCGTGAGCGTGGACGGCACGGTCGGGCTCCAGGGAAACAGCCTCGCGCGCGAACAATGGCCACCGCTCGACGCGCTGACCGGGCGGGTGCGTTTCACCGGGCACACGCTCGGCGTCGAACACGTGGCGGGCCGCTGGCTCGGCGGAGAGATACGCGCAAACGGCGCGCTCGACGACAAGGGCGCCTATACATTCGATATCGCGGGACGCATCGCCGCCGACAGCGCCCGCGAACTCGGCATAGAGGGTCCCGGCGGAACACTGCTCGGCCACCTGCATGGCACGGCGCCTTATTCGATCTCGGTGCGCGGCACGAGGAGTGGTCTACCGCAGATCGAAGCCCGTTCCGACCTGAGCGGACTCGGGCTCGACTTCCCAGCACCGTTCGACAAGCCGCTCGGCACGCCGATGCCGTTTTCGCTCTCGGTCGACGCGGCGAAAACCGACGCCGACGTGCAGGCCGGGGCGTTGGCCCGCGCCGAGCTGCAGCTGGGACCCGCGAGCGCGACTTACCTGCTGCGGCGCGGTGCCCGCGAACCGGGCGCTCCGCAGGCGTTGGAGGTGGTGCGCGGCGCGATCGGCATCGGTACGGCCGCGCGCATGCCGGCCCAAGGCGTCAGTGCGACGGCCGAGCTTGCGTCGCTCGACGGCGATGGCTGGCGCGCAATCGCTGCCGAGCTGCGCGCCGCCGCCCGGCCGACCCAAGCGCCGCCGTCGGCACGAACCCCATCGCCAAAGGCGGCCGGCGGCCTCGCGAGCCAGTTCATGCCGACTCGCCTGACGGCGCATGTGGACACCCTCAAGCTGCTCGAGCGCGAGTGGACCCATGTCGCCTTCGATGGCACGGGCTCCGACGAGGACTGGCGGGCGCAACTCGCATCGGATCAGGTGACGGGCACGCTGTCGTGGCAACCCGGCACGCCGGCCAACCCCAACGGGCTGCTGACGGCGCGCCTCTCGAAGGCGGCCGTTCCCGTCACGGTGGGCAACGATCTCGTGCGGCAGATATCTTCGTCGACAACAGAACGGATGCCGGCGATCGATCTCGTCGTCGACGAACTCAGCGTACGCGGGCGCGGCTTCGGTCGGCTCGCCATCCAGGCGCACAATACCGATGAAGACGGCGTGCCTGTCTGGCAACTCGACAAGCTCGATGTCGCGAATCCGGCCGCGCACCTGTCGGCGACCGCGAATTGGCGCACACTGCGCCGGCTCGGCGACGACATCGATCGGAATTCGCCGCGCCGCACGGCGATCGATTTCAAGCTCGACATCGCCAACGCCGGTGCGCTACTCGATCAATTCGGCCTGCCGCGCACGGTGAAGGGCGGCGCCGGCACGTTGTCGGGCAAGGTGGGCTGGCGCGGTGGTCCGACGGCCATCGACTATCCGACGCTGCGCGGCCAGATGGCGCTCGATCTCCATCATGGGCAGATCCTCAAGGTCGACCCCGGCGTCGCGAAACTGCTTGGCGTGCTGAGCCTGCAAAGCCTCGCGCGCGTCGTCACGCTCAACTTCAGGGACGTCATCGGCGAAGGGCTGCCGTTCGAGCGCGTGACGGGCACGGGCCGCATCGCCGACGGCATCGGTCGAACGGACGACTTTCATCTCGTCACGGCGCCGGCGCGGGCGGATCTCTCGGGCACGGTCGATCTCGCGAAGGAAACGCAGGACCTGCGTGTGCAGGTGACCCCGACAGTCAATGCGGGCTCGGCCGTGATCGCGGCGACGATCGTCAATCCGTTGCTGGGGCTCGGCGCCTTCTTCGCCAATCTCGCTCTCTCGCAGTCGATCGCCCACGCGTTTGCCACGCACTACGCAATAACGGGGTCATGGTCGCAACCGCACGTCGAGCGGCTCACCGGCGATCGGGGTAAGATGGCTGCTCCAGCCGAAGCAACGGAATCGACAGGCAAGTGACGCACGCCGTGCGCCAGGCCCACCGGACCCCCATGAGCGATCCACACGCATTCCCGGCGCCTTTTCGCGTCGCAGCCGTCCAGATGGTCAGCACGCCGGAGCGCGAGCGCAATCTGCACGACGCCGGCCGTCTCATCGCCGAGGCGGCCGACAACGGTGCGCGGCTCGTCCTGCTGCCCGAGTACTTCTGCTTCATGGGCTTTCGCGACGCCGACAAGTTGGCCGTGCGCGAGCCTTACGGCGATGGGCCGATCCAGCGGTTTCTGGCCGATGCGGCACGCCGGCACGGTATCTGGATCATCGGCGGCACGCTTCCGCTCGCCGTCACGGATCCGGTGCCCGACGCCGAGCGCGTGCTGAACACGACGCTCGTATTCGATCCCGAAGGCAACGAGGTCGCGCGCTACGACAAGATCCACCTTTTCAACTTCGAAAAGGGCGCCGAATCGTTCGACGAAGCACGCACGATCCGCCCGGGCCGCGACGTACGCACGTTCGAAGCGCCGTTCGGACGCGTGGGGCTCTCGGTCTGCTACGATTTGCGCTTTCCTGAGCTTTACCGGCGCATGGGCGACGTGGCGCTCATCGTCGTGCCGTCGGCGTTCACCTATACGACGGGGCGCGCGCACTGGGAGACGCTGCTGCGCGCGCGCGCCGTCGAAAATCAGTGCTACGTGCTCGCCGCGGCGCAAGGCGGCACGCATGAAAACGGCCGCCGCACCTGGGGCCACAGCATGCTGATCGATCCATGGGGCGAGATCGTCGACGTGCGCACCGACGAAGGCCCCGGCATCGTCGCGGGCGAAATCGACGGCGCGCGCATCGACGAAGTGCGGCGCAGCCTGCCCGCGTGGCGCCACCGCGTCCTCTCCTAGCCGTCATGCCCGACCGACCCATCGTTCGAACCCGGCCAGCCATTCCGACATTCACAGCCTCCTTTCTCGAACTATCCGCATGAATATCATCGAACCCGGCATTCGCAATCTCGCGACCGCGAAGGAAGTCTTGTTGGCCCCCTACGGGCTCGACGAGGCGCTGCTCACGCGTACGCTCGCCGATATCTTCACGCACCGCGTCGACTATGCGGACCTCTACTTCCAGGCCACGCGCAGCGAAGCATGGAGCCTCGAGGAAGGCATCGTGAAGTCGGGGAGTTTCAGCATCGACCAGGGCGTCGGCGTGCGCGCCGTCGCGGGCGACCGTACGGCATTCGCCTACTCCGACGACCTCTCGCCCGAGGCGTTGCGTCAGGCCGCCGAGGCCACGCGCTCGATCGCCAAGGCAGGCGGCGGCAAGCAAAAGATCCAGGCGGCGAGTGTCCTGAAGGGCATCGCGGGCCGCGATCTCTATCTGCCCGCCGACCCGCTCGCCTCGCTCGACGCCACGGCGAAGGTCAAACTGCTCGAGCGTGTCGAACTAATGGCGCGCGGGCGCGATCCGCGCATCACGCAAGTCATGGCCGGGCTCGCGGGCGAGTACGACATCGTGCTCGTCGCGCGCAGCGATGGCGTGCTCGCCGCGGACGTGCGGCCGCTAGTGCGCGTCTCGGTCACCGTGATCGCCGAGCAAAACGGCCGGCGTGAGATCGGCTCGGGCGGCGGCGGTGGCCGCTTCGACTACGGCTATTTCTCCGACGACGTGCTCTCGAGCTATGTCGACGATGCCGTCAATGCGGCGCTGGTCAATCTCGATGCGCGGCCGGCGCCGGCAGGCACCATGACCGTCGTGCTCGGGCCGGGCTGGCCGGGCGTGCTGCTGCACGAAGCCATCGGCCACGGGCTCGAGGGAGACTTCAACCGCAAGGGGTCGTCCGCGTTCGCCGGACGCATCGGCGAGCGCGTGGCGGCCAAGGGCGTCACGGTCGTCGACGACGGCACGCTACCGAACCGGCGCGGCTCGCTCAACATCGACGACGAGGGTAACGCCACGCAATGCACGACGCTGATCGAAGACGGCGTGCTCAAGGGCTATATCCAGGATTCGCTCAACGCGCGGCTCATGAAAATGCCGGTGACGGGCAACGCGCGGCGCGAATCGTATGCGGCGCTGCCGATGCCGCGCATGACGAACACCTACATGCTCAACGGCGACAAAGACCCGGCCGAAATCATCGCATCGGTCAAGAACGGGCTTTACGCCGTGAACTTCGGCGGCGGGCAAGTCGACATCACGAACGGCAAGTTCGTGTTTTCGGCCTCCGAGGCGTACATGATCGAAAACGGCAAGGTCACCTACCCTGTGAAGGGGGCGACGCTGATCGGCAGCGGTCCCGAATCGCTGAAGTACGTGACGATGATCGGCAACGACATGTCGCTCGATACCGGTGTCGGCGTGTGCGGCAAGGAAGGACAGAGCGTGCCCGTCGGCGTCGGCCAGCCGACGCTGCGCATCGAGAAGATGACGGTGGGCGGCACGCTTTGAACCGGCTTCGAATCCGCGCGGGCGCGCGAAAAATATCCGTTGTTCGGTCGCCCCGCGTGGATTTTTCGCTTTTTTCCCCTCCGACGGCTTGTCAGCCGTGCCGGCGGAGCGTATAAAGCCCGGATACCCGTTTCCAACGCGCTTTCCCCACTCATGAGCCCGAAGTTTTACTTTTACTTCTTTTGGCATCTCAGTCCGCCGGCGGATCGAGAGGGGTGTTAGCGCGTGACGCGAACCTGAATTCCCGAAAAACCGCCGGCGAGTCCGGCGGTTTTTTTTCGCCGCGACCCGCCAGCCCTGCACCTTCACTGTTCGTCCGTCGTATCCGGAACCACGCGGAACCACGCCGAACGGATCGAGAGGTGCGCCCCACACCGAGTCGACAAGGAGAAATACAGCATGGCCCCGCACAATACCGACGATGTCCGCATTCGCGAACTCAAAGAGCTCACACCGCCCGCTCACTTGATTCGCGAATTTCCGTGCACAGAGCCGGTCGCCGATCTGATCTACGGCGCGCGCACGGCGATGCATCGCATCCTGCACGGCATGGACGATCGTCTGATCGTCATCGTCGGCCCTTGCTCGATCCACGATCCCGCGGCCGCGCTCGACTACGCGCGCCGGCTCGTGCACGAGCGCAAGCGCTTCGCGAGCGAGCTCGAGGTGGTCATGCGCGTCTACTTCGAAAAGCCGCGGACGACGGTCGGCTGGAAGGGACTCATCAACGACCCCTACCTCGATAACAGCTTCAAGATCAACGACGGCCTGCGCGCCGCGCGCGAATTGCTCGTCGGCATCAACGAGCTCGGCATGCCTGCAGGGACTGAATACCTCGATATGATCAGCCCGCAATACATCGCGGACCTCGTCTCCTGGGGCGCGATCGGCGCACGCACGACCGAGTCGCAAGTCCATCGCGAGCTCGCGTCGGGGCTCTCGTGCCCGGTCGGTTTCAAGAACGGCACGGACGGCAACGTCAAGATCGCGGTGGATGCGATCAAGGCGGCCTCGCAACCGCACCACTTCCTCTCGGTGACGAAGGGCGGCCATTCAGCCATCGTTTCGACGGCAGGCAACGAGGACTGTCACGTGATTCTGCGCGGCGGCACCACCCCGAACTACGATGCGCAAAGCGTCGATGCGGCGTGCTCCGCTATCGGCAAAGCAGGCCTCGCGGCGCGGCTCATGATCGATGCGAGTCACGCCAACAGCTCGAAAAAGCACGAGAACCAGATTCCCGTGTGCGCCGAGATTGGAAGGCAGATCGCGGGCGGCGACGAGCGCATCGTCGGCGTGATGGTCGAATCGCATCTGGTCGCGGGGCGCCAGGATCTGCAGGAGGGTTGTACGCTGACCTACGGCCAAAGCATCACCGATGCATGCATCGGCTGGGACGAAAGCGTCGGCGTGCTGGAGGGGTTGGCGGAGAGCGTCAAGCAGCGGCGCATCGTCCGCGGTAGCGGCAACTGAAGCATCGATGCGCCAATGCGGTTCCGGCCTCCGGTTCAGATCGCGCCGGAGCCGAACACCTCGGTGTGAATGCGTGCCGCGTCCACACCGAGCGCAATCAGCGCTTCGCGCTGCTGCTGCATGAACGGAACCGGCCCGCACAGGTAGTAGTCCGCATCGGGCAGAATCGCTTGATGGGCGATGCGCGAGAAATCGATGCGGCCCGTGAGGTCGTAATCGACACCTTCGCGGTCGGTCTCCGACACTTCTTCGTAAAACACTGCCCGCGAAACGTTCGCATGCGTCGCCATCGTCTGTGCAAGCCAGCGCTTGAACGCATGCACGCGGCCGTTGCGGCAGGCGTGCACGAACGCAATGCGGCACGGGCTCTCGGCGGCCACGAGCGTGGAGATCATCGACATCATCGGGGTCACGCCGACACCGCCCGAGACCAGCACGACCGGCGTCGTTTTTTCGAGATCGAGGCGGAACTCGCCCATCGGCGCCGTGACTTCGACGATCGAACCGACCTCGACACCCTCATGCAGTAATGTCGAAAGGCGCCCGGCCGGCACGTCTTCGCGCCCCGCTTCACGCTTGACCGAAATGCGCAGCCATTTGCCGTGCGGCGCATCGGAGAGGCTGTACTGCCGCGGCTGGTCGACGCCGAGCTCGCCGACATAGCGTTTGACCGAGACGAACTGGCCCGGCACGAAGCCGCACGCAGCGCCGCCGTCAGCGGGCGTCAGGTAGAACGAGGTGATCTCGTCGCTCTCGACTTCCTTGCGCGAGACGACGAACGGGCGATAGCCGCTCCAGGGCGCGGCGCCGTAGAGCTTCGCCTCGGCGCCGATCATGATTCCCGCCAGTTGCGCATAGGCGGCGCGCCACGCCTCGAGCGTTTGCTCGTCGACCGCATCGCCCAATACTTCGACGACCGACGCGAGCAGGTTTTCACCGACGATCGGATAGTGCTCGGGGCGGATATTGAGGCTCGCATGCTTGTTCGCGATCCGGCCGACGGCCGAACCCAGCGCACCGAGATTGTCGATATTCGCGGCATAGGCGTAGACCGCGTGGGCGAGGGTATGAGCCTGCGTGCCGCTCGCCTGGTGCGTCTGGTTGAACAGATTGCGCAGCTCGGGGCGGTTCGCGAACATCCGGCGGTAAAAATGCTTGGTGATCGTTGCGCCGTGCTCGGCGAATACGGGCGCGGTCGCCTTGACGCGTGCGATCTGGTCTGCGGTGAGCGGGGTCGTCATGTCGGGTGGGCTCCTTCTAAACATTGATCAAGAATACATCTTACGAGAGTGTATCCGACATACGACACTTTGTCGCACCGCAGCATGCTGCGAGCGACCGCTGGCCGGGTGGATCGGCGAGACTGCGCGGGCTATTTCCCGGGGCGCTGACGTTGCCACAAGACATCGCCCGTACCGCCGGCGCGGTTCAGCACCCGGGCGAGCACGAACAACAGGTCGGAGAGGCGATTGACATATCGGCGGGGCGCGGCTTCCAGCGTCACCGTTGCGCCGAGCGCGACGATCGAGCGCTCCGCGCGGCGGCAGACCGTCCGGCACACATGCGCGAGCGCCGCCGCGCGGGTGCCCCCCGGCAGAATGAATTCGGTGAGCGGCGGCAACGCGGCGTTGTAGTGCGCGAGCCAGCCGTCGACACGGGCCAGATGTTCGTCGCCGATCATCGTATGGCCCGGAATGCAGAGCTCGCCGCCGAGATCGAACAGGTCGTGCTGCACGGCCGTCAGTACCTCGCGCAAGTCCTCGGGCAACGGCTCGGCCAGCAGCACGCCGAGCTGCGAATTCAACTCGTCGACTTCGCCGATCGCCTCGATTCGTGCATCGTCCTTGCGTATGCGGCTGCCGTCGCCGAGGCCAGTCGTGCCGTCATCGCCGGTGCGCGTGGCGATCTTGCTCAAACGGTGTCCCATCGAGGTCTCCTTCGTAGTCGCTGCACGTCGGCCCGCCGCCCTGGCGGCGGCCGAAACGGCCTCATTATAGGAGCCGGCTGAACGGCACGCTCCACCGGCCACCTCGGCACGTGCCTGTGCCGCGGCGGCGTAGAATGGCCAAAACGATATCGGAGATGATATGGACCGTCCTCCCGCCGACGTTCATCCGCTGCATCCCCAAGAAGGACGTCCTGGCGCCGCTGCCCCGCGCCCTCGCCGGCCGTTTGCTCCCGAACTGTTCACCGCGCTCGCGAGCGCTTTCGGTCAACGTGTTTCAACGGCCGAGGCGGTACGCGCACACCACGGCCGCGACGAGTCGCCGTTCGATCCTCAACCGCCCGATGCGGTGGTCTTCGCCGAATCCACCGAGGACGTGCGCACGACGATCGAGCTCTGCGCGCGCTACGGCGTGCCCGTCATTCCGTATGGCAACGGCTCGTCGTTGGAAGGGCATCTGCTTGCGGTGGAAGGCGGTGTATCGATCGATCTTTCCGGCATGAATCGCGTCCTGTCGATCAATGCGGAAGATCTCACGGCCACCGTCGAGGCCGGCGTCTCGCGCAAGGCGCTCAACGAAGCGTTGCGCGACACGGGGCTCTTCTTTCCGATCGATCCTGGCGCGGATGCGAGCATCGGCGGCATGTCGGCCACGCGGGCCTCGGGCACCAACGCCGTGCGCTATGGGACGATGCGAGAAAACGTGCTCGGCCTCACGGCGGTGCTCGCAGACGGTCGCGTCATCAAGACGGGCACGCGGGCGCGCAAATCGTCGGCCGGCTACGATCTGACCCGGCTCTTCGTGGGCTCGGAGGGCACGCTCGGCGTCATCACCGAAATCACGGTGCGGCTTTATCCGCAGCCGGAAGCCGTTTCGGCCGCCGTCTGCGCCTTTCCGTCGATGGGCGAGGCTGTGCGCACCGTCATCGAAACGATTCAACTCGGCGTGCCCGTCGCTCGCGTGGAATTCGTCGATATGCTCGCGATCCGCGCGATCAACCGTCACTCGAATCTGACGCTTGCCGAATCGCCGACGCTCTTTTTCGAGTTCCACGGCACCGAGGCGAGCGTCAAGGAGCAAGCCGAGACGGTACAGGCGCTCGCCGCCGAACATGCGGGCAGCGGTTTCGCCTGGGCCACGCGCCCCGAGGAACGCAGCCGGCTCTGGAACGCACGCCACAACGCCTATTTCGCGATGCTGCAACTCAAGCCGGGCTGTCGCGCCGTCACGACCGATGTCTGTGTGCCGATCTCACGGCTGGCCGAATGCGTGGTCGAAACGGAAGACGATCTACGCGGCTCGCCGCTGCCCTGCCCCATCGTAGGACACGTCGGCGATGGCAACTTCCACGTCGCGATCCTGATCGACCCGGCCCGGCCCGAGGAATTCAGCGAAGCCGAACGCCTGAACCGGCGTATTGTCGAGCGCGCGCTGCGCATGGGCGGAACCTGCACGGGCGAGCATGGCATCGGTCTGCACAAAATGGATTTCCTCATCGACGAGCATGGCAGCGATGCCGTCGATGTGATGCGCGCGCTCAAGCATGCGCTCGATCCGCGCAATCTGATGAATCCGGGCAAGATCTTCACCTACACGGCCTGAGACAGGCGAGGAAACCGATGGCAACCGCAGCCCAAACCGATCCGGCGATGTCAGCAGCGCTGCGCGAAGAGCGCCAGCGCGAAGTGGTCCAGGCGCTGATGGCCACGCTGCCCGCGCGCTGTCTGCTTTATCGTGATGAAGAGACCGCCCCATATGAATGCGACGGGCTCAGCGCCTATCGGCAACTGCCGCTCGCGGTAGCACTGCCGGAAACCGAGGCGCAGGTGCTGCGTATCGTGCAGATATGCAAGCGCCTTGGCGTGCCGATCGTACCGCGCGGCGCGGGCACCGGGCTGTCGGGCGGCGCCACGCCGATCTCGAACGGCATCGTCGTTTCGCTCGCGCGCTTCACGAGAATCATCGATGTCGACTCGTATGCGCGCACCGCCACCGTCCAGCCCGGCGTGCGCAACCTCGCCGTCTCCGAAGCGGCCGCGCCCTATGGGCTTTACTACGCGCCCGATCCGTCTTCCCAGATCGCCTGCACGATCGGCGGCAACGTGTCGGAAAACTCGGGCGGCGTGCATTGTCTGAAGTACGGACTGACCGTGCATAACGTCTTGCGCGTGCGCGCCGTCACGCTGGAAGGCGAGATCGTCGAATTCGGTTCGCTCGCGCCCGATACGCCCGGGCTCGATCTGCTTGCCGTCATGATCGGCAGCGAAGGCATGTTCGCGATCGTCACGGAAGTGACCGTCAAGCTGATTCCGAAGCCGCCGACGGCGCAAGTCGTCATGGCGAGCTTCGACGATGTCGTCAAAGGCGGCAACGCGGTGGCGGCCATCATCGCGGCGGGGATCATTCCGGCCGGGCTCGAGATGATGGACAATCCCGCGACGTGCGCGGTGGAGGCGTTCGTCGGCGCCGGCTACGATCGCGACGCCGCGGCCATCCTGCTTTGCGAGTCGGACGGCACGCCCGAGGAAGTCGCCGAAGAAATCGCACGGGTGACCGCCGTGCTGCGCGAACACGGCGCCACCCGGTTGCAGATCTCCCGCACCGAGGCCGAGCGCCTCAAATTCTGGTCCGGCCGCAAGAACGCCTTTCCGGCCGCGGGCAGGCTTGCGCCCGATTACTACTGCATGGACGGCACGGTGCCGCGCCGCAGTATCGGACCGCTGCTCGCGCGCATCGAGAAGATGGAGAGCACCTACGGTCTGCGCTGCATCAACGTCTTTCACGCCGGGGACGGCAACATGCATCCGCTCATTCTCTTCGACGGCAACGATCCCGACCAACTGCATCGCGCGGAGGCGTTCGGTGCCGAGATTCTCGAGGCCTGCGTGGAGCTGGGCGGCACCGTGACGGGCGAACACGGCGTCGGCATCGAAAAAATCAATTCGATGTGCGTCCAGTTTTCTCCGGCCGAATGCGATGCGTTCTTCGCGGTCAAGCGCGCGTTCGATCCGGACGGGCTGCTGAACCCCACCAAGGGCATTCCGACGCGCGCGCGCTGCGCCGAGTACGGAAAGATGCATGTGCGCGGCGGCCTTTTGCCTCATCCGGAGCTGCCGCGCTTTTAGCCCTCGCCGCCGCGCACCGCCACGCGTATAAACCCGTGGCTTGCCTGCCCCGGGTCGGCCGGTAGAATGAAGCCCTGAGGCAAAAGCGGCAACCGGATGAACGACACCATAAAGCGGGAAGCCATGCAAGACGACGAGATCCTCGGCTACTGGGCCGAGCGTATCCGCGCAGCCACGGCTGACGAGCGCCCCTTGCGCATCCGCGGCTCGGGCACGAAAGACTGGTACGGCCAGGCGCTCAACGGCGAGATTCTCGACACCCGCGCGTATCGCGGCATCGTTTCGTACGACCCTGCGGAGCTCGTCATGACGGCGCGCTGCGGCACGCCGTTGACGGAGGTCGAAGCGGCGCTCGCCGAACACAACCAGATGCTCGCGTTCGAGCCGCCCCACTTCGGCCGCTCCGCCACGCTGGGCGGCTGCATCGCGGCGGGTATCGCGGGTCCGCGCCGCAGCTCGGCCGGTGCGCCGCGCGACTTCGTACTCGGCGTCACGATGATGGACGGCCGCGGCGAAACGCTGCGTTTCGGCGGTCAAGTGGTCAAGAACGTTGCGGGGTACGATGTCTCGCGACTGATGGCGGGCTCGCTCGGCACGCTCGGCCTGATGCTCGATGTGTCGATCAAAGTCCTGCCGTTGCCCGTGGCCGAAACGACGCTCAAGTTCGACATGAACGGCACCGATGCAGTACGCAAGCTCAACGAGTGGTGCGGCCGCCCGTTGCCGATCACGGCGAGCGCCTGGCGCAACGGTACGCTCGCGGTACGCCTCTCGGGCGCCGAGAACGGCGTGAAGACAGCCCGCAATACGATCGGCGGGGAAGTCGTGGATGCCGTCGAGGCCGAGCGCTTCTGGGCCGGCTTGCGCGAGCAGACCGATCCGTTCTTCGCGACGATTCCGCCGCGCTCGGCGCTCTGGCGGCTCGCGTTGCCGTCCGTCACCGAACCGCTGCAGCTGCCGGGCGCGCAGCTGATGGAGTGGGGTGGCTCTCAGCGTTGGTGGATCACGGATACCGATGCGCAAACGGTACGTATCAGCGCCAAGCAGGCCGGCGGTCACGCCACCATTTTTCGCGCAGGCCGCGAGTTCGATCGCAGCGCCGGGGTCTTCACGCCACTGCCGGCGCCGATCATGAGGATCCATCGAGGCCTGAAGGCCGCCTTCGATCCGGCACGCATCTTCAATCGCGGCCGCCTCTACGCGGACTTCTGAGCCATCCCAAGACCCCGATCGACTGAGCGACGCGATGCAGACACAACTGGCGGACTTCATTCGCAATACGCCGGACGGCGAAGAGGCCGATGCGATTCTGCGCAAATGCGTTCATTGCGGCTTTTGCACGGCCACCTGCCCGACGTACCAACTGCTGGGCGACGAACTCGACGGCCCCCGCGGCCGCATCTATCTGATGAAGCAGATGTTCGAGGGCGCGCCCGTCACGCGCAGTACACAGCTGCATCTGGACCGCTGCCTGACCTGCCGCAGCTGCGAGACGACCTGCCCTTCGGGGGTGCAGTACGGGCGGCTCGTGGAAATCGGCCGGCCACATGTGGATGCGACCGTGCCGCGCCCGCTTCGCCAGCGGTTGATACGGCGGCTGCTGGCGAGTCTCTTGCCCAACACTGCCGTATTCACGCCGCTCATGCGGCTCGGCCAGCACGTGCGGCCGTTTCTGCCGCGCAAGCTGCGCGACAAGGTGCCGCCGCGCCAGCGTCTGCTTCAGTGGCCCGCCAAACGGGCGGTGCCGCACGAACGCAAGGTGCTGCTGCTCGCCGGCTGTGTTCAGCCGGCGATGTTGCCGAACATCAACATTGCGGCCGCGCGCGTACTCGATGCGCTCGGCGTCGAGGCGATCGTGGCGCCGGAGGCCGGCTGCTGCGGCGCGATTCGCTTGCACTTGAGCTACCGCGAGGAAGCGCTCGACGATATGCGCCGCAACATCGATGCGTGGTGGCCGTATATCGAAACGGGTATCGAGGCGATCGTCATCGATGCCTCGGGCTGCGGCGCGACGATCAAGGAGTACGGGCACTTGCTGCGCGACGATCCGGTCTACGCGGACAAGGCGCGCCGCGTCGCCGAACTCGCGTGCGACATCGCGCAATGGCTGCAGGGCTTCGAACCGGAACTCACGGCGCTCGCGCGCCGCCGCGGCGTGCATACCGTTGCGTTCCATCCGCCTTGCACGCTGCAGCACGGGCAGCAAATCCGGGGCGTGGTCGAACGGCTGCTGACGTCGCTCGGCCTCGAAGTGCGCGTGCCCGCCGACAGTCATCTATGTTGCGGCTCGGCAGGCACTTATTCGATCACTCAGCCGTCGCTCGCCTATACGTTGCGCGATCGCAAGATCGACACCCTCCGGGTACTCGAGCCCCAAATGATCGTATCGGCGAACATCGGGTGCATCACGCATCTGCAAAGCGGCACATCGGTACCCGTCGCGCATTGGATCGAACTCGTCGAGCATATGTTGGCTGCGTAACACGGCGCGGCGGGCGCGACGCCTCGAACATGACCGATCCGGTCCAGCAGAATATGCTGCGGCGTGACCCCGAAACGCCACGATCGCGCTATTTCGCGATTTATTTGGCGAATCGGCCGAGGGTCGTTGCCCGGTAGCATGGAATCGTCAACCGCTCCACGCTACCGGATACCGAATCATGTCGAACTCCTCGCTCGTCGAAGCCGATCGCAAACACCTGATCCACCCCGTCGTCAGCTATCGCGCGCATGAAGCGCGCGGCGTGACCGTACTCGAGTCCGCGCAGGGCGTCTTTCTGCGCGACGCAAACGGCCATGAACTGCTCGATGCGTTCTCCGGTCTGTGGTGCGTCAACACCGGCTATGGGCATCAAAGCATCGTCGAGGTGGCCGCCCGGCAAATGGCGCGACTGCCCTATGCCACGGGGTACTTCCATTTCGGCTCGGAGCCGGCCATCGAGCTTGCCGCGAAACTCGTCGAATTGTCGCCCGCGTCGTTGCAGCACGTGTACTTCACACTTGGCGGGTCGGACGCCGTCGATTCGGCGCTGCGCTTCATTACGCACTACTACAACGCCACCGGGCGACCCACGAAAAAGCACGTCATCGCGCTCGAGCGCGGCTATCACGGCTCGTCGGCGATCGGTGCAGGGCTGACCGCACTACCCGTTTTCCATCGCCACTTCGATCTGCCGCTTGCGACGCAGCACCATATTCCGTCGCCGTATCCGTACCGTAGCGAACACGCCGACGATGCCGCCATCATCGCTGCCTCGGTGGCCGCGCTCGAGGCCAAAGTCGCCGAACTCGGCGCACAGCATGTCGCCGCGTTCTTCTGCGAACCGATCCAGGGCTCGGGCGGCGTGATCGTGCCACCCGCCGGCTGGCTGCGAGCGATGCGCGAAGCGTGCCGCAAACTGGATATTCTGTTCGTCGCCGACGAAGTCATCACGGGTTTCGGCCGCACCGGACCGCTCTTCGCCTGCGAGGCCGAACGAGTCGAGCCCGACCTCATGACCGTGGCGAAGGGGCTCACGGCGGGCTACGCGCCGATGGGCGCCGTGCTGATGTCGGATGCCGTCTATCAAGGCATTGCCGACGGCGACCCCACGGCGGCGATCGGCCATGGTCATACCTATTCGGCACACCCCGTCAGCGCCGCGATCGGGCTCGAAGTGCTGCGTCTTTATCATGAAGGCGGATTGCTCGCCAACGGCATCGCGCGCGGGCCCCGCTTCGCGCAGGGACTCGACGCGCTGCTCGCGCATCCGCTCGTCGGCGACGCACGGCATCGCGGCTTGCTCGGCGCGCTCGAACTCGTCGCGGATAAAACGACCAAACAGCGCTTCGATCCATCGCTCACGCTGCCCGAGCGCATCGCCACGGCCGCGTACGCGAATGGCCTCGTTTTCCGTGCGTTCGGCGACGGCGTCCTGGGGTTCGCACCCGCGTTGTCCTTCACGGAAAGCGAATTCGATCTGATGTTCGAGCGCCTCGAAAAGACGCTCGACGATGTCCTCGCGCAATCCGAGGTGCGAGCCGCGCTCAAGGCATCGAGTGAACTGGGAAGCCGTGCTGCCGCGTAAGTTCGTGACGCATGGCCAACGGTGTGTCCACAGGCGGCTGCGGTCCGCCTGTCGGCGCATCAGGCAAAGCGCGTGCTGCCGGTCGCCACAGCGTCGCGCGCCCTCGCCTGCTGCAGGAATTCGGTGGGCGTGACGCCGCAAAAGCGCTTGAAATGGCGCGCCAAGTGGCTCTGATCGAAAAACCCGACTTCCGCGGCCACCACGGCGCCCGGCACGCCCGCGAGCAACAGCGACTGCGCGCGTCGCACGCGCACCCGGCACAGGTACTTGTACGGTGACAGTCCGATCCGCTGGCGAAACACGGTTGCGAAGCGAGAAACGCTGAGCGCCGACATTTCGGCCAATTCGGCGAGGCGCACGGACTTGTCGAAATTCGCTTCCATGTAGGCCAGCACATCGCGAAGCGCGCTGTCGGGTGCATCGACGATCTGCATGATCAGGCCTCGCTCGGCGAAAAGACGTCGGCGCTCGCCAGCGGCGCATCGGATGCCCTGTGCGCGAAGCGAGCAACGGAAAACGGTTCGAGCGCGATCTCGGTGCGGCCGGTGTCGAGCAGTTCCGCCAGCGTCTCTCCCACGCCGGGACCGATCTGAAAACCGGATCCGCTGAAGCCGGATCCATAGAAAAGACCGTCCGTCGTGGAACTGGCGCCGACGATCGGCTCCGCATCGGGCAGGTAGCTCTCGACACCGCTCCAGACGCGAATGACGTTCAGCGGTGTCATGGCCGGAACGAGCCGTCGAAACTGTGCGAGCTGGCGGACCGTGTTGATTGGCAGCACGCCTGCACGGCGCGTCGCCACGTCGGCCGGTCCCGGCGGACCGCCGCCCAATATGATGTTGCCGCGCGGAATCTGCCGGAAATAGACGCTCTCTTCCTTGATCGACGTATAGACGCCCATCGACGAGCCGAAGACGTAAGGCACCGGCTCCGTGACCGCCATCTGCGGACCGCGCGCCACAAGCGGAACGGGCTCGCCGAATTGCGTCGACAGTGCGTTCGCCCATGCGCCGGCACAAATCAAGAGCTGCTGCGAGCGGTAGATATCGCCGCGGACGCTCTCCACGCGAAAGCCACCCGCTTCTTTGTCGACACGCACGATCTCCGTGTTCTCGACGATGCTCGCGCCGAGCCGGGCCGCCGCCCGCGCGAATGCGGGCGCGGCAAGACGGGGATTCGCATGCCCATCGAGCGGCGAAATGGAGGCGGCCAGCACCTCCCTGCTCAAAAACGGGAACCGCCGGAACATCGCCGCGCCTTCGAGCACCTCGAGATCGAGACCGTATGCACGCGCCTCCAACGCATAGCGATGAAAATACTCGGCGTCGTGCGCGTGGTAGCAAACGCGCGTATGCCCCGACGGGAGGAATTCGACGTCGTCGCCGAGCAATTCCCGCGAGCGTCGCCACGTTTCGAGCGCGCGATTGGCCATCGGGAGTTGCGCAAGCACTCGGCCCTGGCGGCGGATCCCGCCGAAATTCACGCCGCTCGCCTGCTGGCCCGTGAGCCCACGTTCGAGCAACGTCACCGAGCGGTCCCTGCGGCGCAAAAAAAACGCCGCCGACGTCCCGACGATTCCGCCGCCGATGACGATCACGTCGGCTCGGTTGCTCATTCGCTGAACTCCTGCGTGCATCGACCCGCGTGTTCCAGGGTCCGTTCAGCGCGGCACGCCGGCGCGATCGCCATCGGCAACGGCTTGACCGGCGCCTGAGCGCGCAGCCGCCCCACCGCTTCGAGCGGAACATGTGCTTCGGCAGCGATGACTTCGGCGCCCGCGTGCGCGCAAAAGCGGCCTTGACAACGCCCCATGCCGACGCGGGAGAACGCCTTCGCGCGGTTCGCTTCCGTCGCGCCCATCTCGCGCACGACGCGGCGCAACTCACCGGCCGTGATCGCCTCGCAACGGCAGACGATCGTATCGTCGGGCAGCGCGGCCGCGAAACGCGCGGGCCACGGAAAGGCGCGGCGTAAGCCGGCTGCGAAGCGCGTGAAACGTCCGAGTTCGGCGCGCAGGCGCGCGGCGCCTTCGCGCTGGATTCCGGCATCGCTCAGGGCCGCCAACGCGGCGAGCCGGCCCGCGCGTTCGGCGGCATCCGCGCCGCGAACACGCACGCCGTCGCCGGCGAGATAGACGCCGGCGATGCTGCTGCGGCCATCCTCGTCGATACGCGGCAGCCACGTCTGCGTCGCATCGTCGAAATCGAAGTCGCAGCCCGCGAGGTCGGCAAGCTGGGTTTCCGAGCGCAAGTGATAGCCGAGCGCGACCGCGTCGCAGGGCACTTCGAGGGTCGTTGCGTCGGCGAGCTTCACGCGCACGCCCGCCACGCCATGCTCGGGCGAACCGTCGATTTCCACGGGCGTGACGCCGCGATGAACGCGAACGCCCGCCTTCTTCAGCACGCGCATGAGCGCCAGGCCCTTGCGCAGCGTCGAAGGGATTGCGAGCAGTTGCGGCAAAGCGCGCAGGCGCTGCGCAAAGGTCGACGTATCCAGGACGGCGCTCACCGTCGCGCCGGCTTTCACATATTGCGCGGCCACCAGGTACAGCAATGGCCCGGTACCCATCATCACCGTGCGCGCACCGATCGCGCAGCCTTGCGATTTCAACGCGACCTGCGCGCCGCCCAGGCTGAAGGTCCCTGCGAAATGCCACCCCGGTACGGGCATCAACCTGTCCGTCGCGCCGCTGCAAACGATCAACGCGTCGAATGCGACCTCCTCGTAGCGCGTGCCGCTGACGACATGGACCGCCTTCGCCCCGATGTTCCAGACCAGCGTGTCGGGGCGATAGTCGATGGATGGGCGCATCGCCTGGAAGTCGCGGTGCAGCGCGGCCGCCCTCGCCGCTTCGGTGCCATAGAGCGTCCCGTACGAGCGGGAAAACCCGTCGGGCTGCCGTCGATAGATCTGGCCGCCGTCCTTGCGGCCCTCATCGATTACGACGGGGCGCAATCCGGCTTCGACGAGCGCTTGTGCCGCGCGTACGCCCGCGGGACCCGCACCGACCACGACGACCTTCATCGCTTTCACATCCGGACGCGCGGCCATACGCCTTCCCCAACGAGCGCCGCGCGCGTGACGATCGACATGCCCGGCGCGGCCGGGGTCGTACAGGCTCGTAGGCGCTCGCCCTCGGCTGTCCAGACCCAGCAGTCCTGGCATGCGCCCATCAGGCAGAAACCCGCGCGGCGTCCATCGCCGAACTCGGAATCGCGCAATGTGTCGTGCGTCGTCAGCAAGGCAACCATCAGCGTGTCGCCCTCGGCCGCCTGCGTGGGGACACCGTCCACGATCAGATCGAACGTCTTGCGTCCTGTTTCGGCGACCCTCACGAAGCGCGAACTCATGGCGTCACTGCTTCGGCTCTCTGCATGCGGACCAGATCCGCCGCCGAATGGTGGCATCGGATTTCGACGCCCGAGGGAAGCTTCGTCATCGAAGGCGGTGTGACGTTGCACTTCCCGTCGATACGGGCCGTACAGCGCGAACGGAAACTGCAAAGCTGGTCTGAATCGCTGGGCGGCCCCATCGCGGGCAGCGCGCCCGACGTCATGGCACGGCGCGTATCGAGCCAGCCCGGACGCAGCGCGGGCACCGAGTCGACGAGCAGACCCGTGTAAGGGTGATAAGGGGGTGCGCTCAACGCGTCGCGCTGGCCCGCTTCGACGCACTGGCCAGCATAGAGCACGACCACTTCGTCGCAGATCGCCCGCACCGTCGAGATGTCATGGCTGATGAACATGTACGAGACACCGAGCTCGCGCCGCAATTCGCCGAGCAGCTCGAGGATCGCCGCACCGACCACCGTGTCGAGTGCCGATGTCACTTCGTCGCAGAGGATCAGTTCCGGATCGGCGGCGAGCGCACGGGCCAGATTCACGCGCTGCTTTTGTCCGCCCGACAGGCCGCCGGGCTGGCGTTTCGCCACCGAGGCCGGCAGCTTCACGAGGTCGAGCAGTTCGAGCATGCGCTTGGTCGCCGCCGCGCCGCGCAGCCCGTGATAAAAGCACATCGGCCGCGCAAGGATATCGGCCACCGTGCGGCTCGGGTTCAGCGCCGTATCGGCGTTCTGGAACACGATCTGCACGCGCCGATACTGCTCGAGCGTGCGCTCGGACAGCTTCGCGGGCAACGATTTGCCGTCCAGCAGCACGTCGCCGCTTGCGCGGTCCACGAGCCCGGCAACCACACGCGCGAGCGTCGTCTTGCCCGAACCCGATTCTCCGATGACCCCGAGCGCGCTGCCGCGTGCGATCTTCAGGCTCACGTCGTCGAGCACCCGCACCGCGGGCAGTCCATTCGAACCGACGCGCCCGTAGCCCGCGCTCAAATGGCGAATTTCGAGCAACGGCACGCTCGCTTCCGGCGCGGCTACGACGGGGTCGGGGTCGGGATGGCGCGTGGCGGCCAGCAACTGGCGCGTGTATTCGTCGGCCGGCGCATCGAGCACTTGGGCCGTCACGCCGTTTTCGCGCACTTTACCGCCGTTGAGGACGACGATGCGGTCCGCCATCTGCGCCACGACGGCCAGATCGTGCGAGACATAGACGGCCGTCGTGCCCAGTTCGCGGATGACCTTCTTGAACGCGGCAAGCACTTCGATTTGCGTCGTGACGTCGAGCGCGGTCGTCGGCTCGTCGAAGACGACGACCGCCGGGTCCGTGATCAACGCCATGGCCGCCATCAGGCGCTGCAGTTGTCCACCCGATACCTGGTGCGGATAGCGCGAACCGATCGTCTCCGGCGCAGGCAATGCGAGCGAGCGGAACAGTTCGATGGCCTTCGCGCGAGCCGCGGCCGGCGTCATCAGCTTATGCAGCAGCGCCGGCTCGATCACCTGATCCATGATCGTGCGGGCGGGATTGAACCCCGCCGACGCGCTTTGCGCGACATAAGCGACCGCGCGTGCACGCAACGCACGCCGCCCTTTCTCGTCGAGCGACAGCACGTCGACGCCGCCGATCCTCACCGAGCCACCAGCGATCGAACACCCGCCGCGCGCATGGCCGAGCAGCGACAGTGCAATCGTCGTCTTGCCGGAGCCCGACTCGCCGATGAGCGCCAGCACTTCGCCCTTTTCGACGGTGAAATCGACGCCCTTCACGATCTCGACGACCGTCTCGGGCGCGATGCCCGCAACGACGCGCAGCCCCCTCACCTCGATCATGCTCATCGGCCACCTCCGTTAGCGCGCGCGCCGTGGCGCCGCAAGCTGTCGATCAGCAGGTTCACCCCGACCGTCAGCGTCGCGATCGCGACCGCCGGCATCAGCACGGCGGGTGCGCCTTCCGACAGACCGCCGATGTTCTCGCGCACGAGCGACCCCCAGTCGGCATCGGGCGGCTGCACGCCGAGGCCGAGGAAGCTCAGACCGCTCAACAGCAGCACGATGAACACGAAACGCAGGCCGAAATCCGCGAGCATCGGATGGATCATGTTGGGCAGTACCTCGACGCGAGCGATATAGAGCAGCCGCTCGCCGCGCGCCCTGGCGACCTGCACGTATTCGAGCGTCATCAGGTTGACCGCCAATGAGCGCGAGATGCGGAATGCGCCGGGAATATAGGCGAGCGCAGCGACCATGATCAGCATCGGCACCGACGAACCGAACGCGGCGATGATGACGAGGGCGAGCACCTTGCTGGGAATCGAAATCAGTGCGTCGAACAGACGGCTCAAGATTTCGTCGACCCATCTGCCCGACACGGCCGCGACGAGGCCGATGAACGTGCCGATACAGCTGGCGAGCACGGCCGATGCAAGCGCGAGCCCCACGGTATATTGCGTGCCGTAGAGCACGCGGCTCAGCATGTCGCGGCCGAGGTAATCGGTGCCGAGCAGATGCGCAGAGCTGCATGCGCCGAAGATTTCCGTCGACGTGACCGCACCGCCCTTGTACGGCGCGACGAGCGGCCCGATGAACGCCACGCCGAGCCAGAATACGATGATCGTCAGCCCTATCAGGCCGAGCACCGAGAAGCGGCTCGCGAAACGGCGTAATACGCTGCGCTTGACGGTCAATGCTTCGATGGGCACGTCCTGGAGCGCATCGGCGCAAGGCTTCGCCTCTTCGCCGGGCGCCGAGTACAGCACGGTGGTGCCATGGGATGTGGCGGGTCGGTTCATCGTTGACGCAGCCTCGGGTTGGAGATGATTTGACACATATCGGCGATCAGCACGAGCACGAGATAGGCGGAGCAGAACACCATCACGCAGCCTTGCACGAGCGGCATGTCGCGGTTCGTCACGGCATCCACCATCAGGCTCGCGAGCCCCGGATAGTTGAAGATCGACTCGACGATCACGACACCGCCGAACAGATACGACAAACTCAAGGCGATGGCATTGGCAATCGGTCCGATCGTGTTCGGGAGGACATGACGCAAAACGATGCGTCCGGGGGACGCGCCCTTCAATCGCGCCATCTCGACATACGGGGCGTTCAACTGGTCGAGCACCGCCGCGCGCGTCATGCGGGCCATCTGCGCGACGATGACACAGCACAGCGTCGTCACGGGCATCGCATAGATGCGCACGAGCGCACCGAACGACGTCACCTCCGACAGATACGACAGCGCGGGCAGCCAGCGCAGCTTCACCGCGAAGATCAGCACGGCGATCGTCGCGATCAGAAACTCGGGAACGGCGACCGTCGACAACGTCAATACGTTGAGCGTGCGATCGAGCAGCGAGCCGCGAAACATGGCGGACAGAATGCCGATCAAGAGCGCGACGGGAACCGACACCAGCGTGGTCAATCCGGCGAGCATGAGCGAGTTGGGCAAACGCGTCGCAATGAGTTGACTCACGGGCATGCTGTTGGAGAGCGACGTGCCGAAGTTGCCCGTCACGACGTGCGCGAGCCACTCGAAGTAGCGCTGCAGCGCGGGCTGATCGAGGCCGAATTGATGACGCAAGGCGGCCACCTGCTCGGGCGTCGCCGCTTGACCGAGCGCCTGCTGGGCCGCGTCGCCGGGCAAGAGCCCGGTCAGGCCGAACACGATGGCCGAAACGATCAGCAACGTGAGCAGCGCGAGACCGAGCCGTGCCGCAATGAGTTGTTGCGCGTGAACTTTCATCGGACGACATCTCCGGTTAAGAGTTGCGCGGCCGCCGCGCGCGGTGCCGAAACCTGCTGCCGTTTCGAGCCGCGCGCGGTGCCGCGCAGGTGGATCAGGTATCCAGCCATACGTTCTCGGCAAACTTGAAGCCCATCAGGCCGGCAATCGGAATCGAGCCGAGCCCCTTGAGCTTCGTCGAATGCGCATCGATCGAGCTCAGGAACATCGGAATGCCGACACCGCCATCGTCATGCACGAGCACCTGCATATCGCCGTAAATCTTCTTGCGCTTGGCCTCGTCCGGCTCGCCGCGGGCCGCCACCAGCATCTGGTCGAACTGCGGGTTCTTCCAGTTGGCCTCGTTCCACGGAGCGTCCGACTTGAAGAACTGCGTGAAGATCACATCGGCGCTCGGACGCGCGTTGATGTTGCCGAACGTCAGCGGATGCTTCATCCAGTGATTCGACCAGTAGCCGTCCGAAGGCGTACGCACCACTTTCAGATTCAAGCCGGCCTGCGGTGCGACTTGTTGCAACAGCATGGCCATTTCGACGGAGCCATCCGCGGCCGGCGAGGCGTAGACCTGCACCGGCGCGTTGCCGAGCTTTGCCTTTTGGAAATAGAACTTCGCCTTTTGCGGATCGAACGTACGCTGCGGCAACCCCGCGAAGTAGTACTTGTTGGTCGGATCGATCGGTTGATCGTTGCCGATCGAGCCATAGCCGAGCAGCACCGTATTGCGAATCTGTTCGCGATCGAGCAGGTACATCAAGCCGCGGCGGAAATCGGCGTTGCCCGTGATACCGCCTTCGTCGCGCATGATGAGGTCCGTGTAGCCGCCTGTTTTCGTCTCCTGCACGGCGAAACCCGACGTCCCCTTGATGCGCGCGGCCGAGCGCGGATCGACCTGATTGATGAGCTGCACGTCGCCCGACAGCAGCGCGTTCACGCGCGCCGGCTCGTCGCCGATACCCACGAGCTCGATCTCGTCGAGATGCGGCAGTCCCGGCTTCCAGTAGTGCTCGTTGCGCACCACGACCGTACGTACGCCGGGCGAGAAATCCTTGAGCTTGAACGGGCCCGTGCCCACGGCCGTCTTGAAGTCGCTCGTCCCGTCCTTGACGATCATGAAATGCGAATCGGCGAGGATCACGGGCAGGTCGGCGTTCGCCCCTTGCAACGTGATCGTCACTTCGTTCGGGCCGCTCGCCTTGACCTCCTTGAACTGATCCGCGAGCGTCTTCGCCTTCGATGCGGTAGCCGGGTCCTTGTGGCGTGTCAGCGACCAGACGACATCGGCGGGCGCGAGCGCCTTGCCGTCATGGAACTGCACGCCGTTGCGCAGCTTGATGACCCAGACCGTGGCATCTTTCGTATCGATCGATTGCGCAAGCGCCATCTGTGCGCCGAGATGCGAGTCGTACTCGGTCAGGCCGTTGTACAGCATGTTGGCCCGCACATAATCGGTCGAAACCGCTCCCTTGGCCGGATCGAGCGTATCGGTGGCGGACGAGGATTGCGTCGCCACGCGAATCTTGCCGCCCTGCTTCGGCTTGCCCTGTGCTAGTGCCTGGCCGCTCATGGCGAGCAGCCCCGCGCCCGTCATCGACATCATGCCGCTCGCCATCATCGCGCGCAGAATGTCGCGCCGCGCGGCGCCACGCCGTGTCAGTTCTTCCAGTCGTACGCCGCTGCCGGCTACGTCTTCGGGCGAATTATCGATGCTCATGAATCTCTCCGCGTGAGGTGGTCTTGTGGGGGAACGGCCGTTTTGGTCAATTGCTCGATACAGCGTCAATAAAAAACGTCTTTGATCTGGTAGTACGCGCCGACGAGCGGCAAAAACCAAGGCTTGCCCGTATGCCCGGGAATCGCGGGCCAGTCGAAATCGCGCCACGGATTGGCGGCCGGATTACCGCTCATCACCTCGGCCATCACCTGTCCCATATGCGTCGACATCTGCGTGCCGTGTCCGCTGTAGCCCATCGAAAACCATATGCCGCCATGCTGTCCGGCGCGCGGCAGACGGTCGGCCGTGATATCGACGAGTCCGCCCCAGCAGTAGTCGATCCGCGCCCCTGCGAGACTCGGAAAGAGCTGCGTGAGATTCCCGCGCAAGATGCGGCCGCTCTTCTCGTCGGATGGCTGCTCCGATGCCGTGAAGCGTGCCCGGCCGCCGAAGAGCAGGCGCGAGTCGGAGGTCACCCGAAAATAGTTGTGCATGAGGCGGCTCGTCGTGTATGACCGCCTCTTCGGGAAGAGGCGCGCGAGCGCCGCTTCGGGCAGCGGCTCCGTCACGACGATGAACGAGCCGACCGGTGCCAGCCGCCGCCGGTACCACGAAAAGGGACCGTGCCGCGAGGGGCCCGTCGCGATCAGCACCTGCTGGGCCCGCAGGGTGCCGCGCGACGATTCCACGCGATATCCGGTGCCATCCTTCTCGATCGACGTCACCGCCGCATGCTCGAAGAGCTGCGCGCCATGGCGTGCCGCCGCATTCGCGAGCCCGACGGCGAACTTGCCCATGTGCATCTGTCCGCCGCGTTTTTGCAGGAGGCCGCCGAAGAAGCTGTCCGAATCGACTTCGCTGCAAATCCGGTCGCGGCCGATGATCTCGACGTCGGAATCGACCTCGCGATGAATCAGCTCGGCCGTGCGCTGCAAGTGTTCGAGATGACGCGGCTTCGATGCGAGCTTCAGCTTGCCCGAAGCCAAGTAATCGCACTCGATCCGCTCCTCGCGAATCAGCCGCTCCACCGTATCGACGGCCGCCGCGTAAGCGCGGTAGCAGCCCTGCGCACGCTCCACGCCAAGTTGCTGGCGCAGTGCGGCGTAATCCTGCGCCACGCCCGTGTTGCATTGACCGCCGTTGCGCCCTGATGCACCGCCTCCCATGCGCCCCGCATCGAGCACCGCGACGCTCGCGCCGCGACGACCGAACGCGAGCGCCGCGGAAAGCCCGGTGAAGCCGCCGCCGATGACCGCGACGTCGAAACTTCCCTGCGCCGGCCCCTCGCTTGCGTAGACACCCGCAGGCGCGGTATCGAGCCAGTAGGAATCGAGCTTCATCGTGCAACCTCGGGGCTAAGCCGGGTGAAAGAACGCGAGCGCGACCAGTGATCGCTCACAGGCCAAGCTGCGCCGCGAGTTCGCCGATCGTCTTGACCTCGGTGTACTCGTAGTACGGCGTGCCCGGCTCATGGCCGCGATTGATGAACGCCTTGTGCTTGATGCCGAGATCGTGCGCCGTCATCAGGTCGTAGCGCAGGCTCGACGAAACGTGCAGCACGTCCTGCGGGTTGCAGTCCAGTTGGTCGAACATGTATTCGAAGCCCCGCATGCGCGGCTTGTACGACTGCGCCTGCTGCGCGGTGAAGACCCGATGGAACGGCGCGCCGAGCTTGTCGACATTGCTCTGGATCTGATCGTCCGAGGCGTTCGACAAAATCACGAGCTTGTATTTTTTCGCGAGGCGCGAGAGGCCTTCCGGTACATCCGGATGCGGGCCCCAGGTCGGCACGGCGAGATAAAACTTTTCCGCTTCGGCTTCGTTGAATTCAACCCTCATACGCTCACACGTGCGGCGCACCGAGTTGACGACGACGTCGCGATAGGGTTTCCACGCGCCGAGCACTTCGTCGAGGCGATAGGCGGCGAAGAACGCGACGAACTTTTCCAGTTCCGCGCCCTTCAGACGATCACCATACATCTCGCGTGCCATATCCGCCATGCGGAATTTCGTCAGGGTGCCGTAGCAGTCGAAGGTGATGTATTTAGGCTCGAAGTCGATCATGATGACAATCCTTTTGTTTTGTCTAATGAACCCGTTTTGGGCTCAGTGGCGAAAGACAGATAGAAAGCGTCTATACGAAAATTAAAGCAGTCCAAAATAAGCCGTGTCGTCGATTAGGGGCGGCTCGACGATACAAATCACTCGTTCGGGACCGCTGCGACAGCAGATCGTGCTGGGGTGGCTGCGCGCCGATTCGTTCCGATTTACGGCGGCATCGTCAGCTCCGGGTATCGATGAGGACGCTCTTGAAACGAAGGTGGGCTTCATAGCCGAGCCGTCCAAGATCCTTGCCGATACCCGAGCGCTTGTATCCGCCCGTCGGCATCGCGAAGTCGTTCGTACGGCCGTAACGGTTGACCCACACCGTGCCTGCCTCCAGTGCACGCACGAGGCGTAACGCGCGGCCGATATCCGCCGTGTGAACGCCGGCCGCCAGCCCGTAGTCGGGATGCGAGGCGAGCGCGAGCGCCTCCTCTTCGGTCTCGAACGTCTGCACGGTGAGCACCGGGCCGAAGATTTCCGCGCGCACGGCTTCCGTTTGCGGTGTCACATCGGTGAGGATCGTCGGCAGGTAGAACGCGCCGGGCACGGCGGCATCCGCGCGCCGGCCGCCGCATCGCACGACAGCGCCTTGCGCTGCGCTGCGTTCGACGATGGCCTCGATGCGCGCGGCTTGCGCCTCCGAAACGATCGGTGGCAGCGTCGTGCCCGCGGCCCACGTTGCGCCGGCACGCAGCGCCGCGAATGCCTGGCCGATGCGCTCCACCAGTTCTTCGGCCACGGCGCGCTGAACGAGCAGACGCGAACCCGCCACGCAGACCTGCCCCGCGTTGCTCGAAATGGCCCGGGCGATTCGGTGCGCGACTTCGTCGATCTTCGGCGCGTCGGCGAAAACCAACTGGGGGCTCTTGCCGCCAAGCTCCAGCGTGAGCGGCTTCGTGCCGGACTCGGCGCAGGCCGCCATGATCTGGGCACCCGCGCGGGTAGACCCCGTGAACGTGACCTTGGCGATGCCCGGATGCCGCACGAGCGCATCGCCCGTCGTCGCGCCGTCGCCTTGCACGACGTTGAATATGCCCGCCGGTATGCCGGCCTCGACGGCGAGTTCGGCGAGACGCAGCACCGAGAAAGGCGTCATCTCGGAAGGCTTGACGACGACCGCATTGCCCGCCGCAAGCGCCGGCCCGATCTTCCAGGATGCCATCACGAGCGGGAAATTCCACGGCGCGATGGCCGCCACGACACCATACGGTTCGGCGATCGTCATGCCCAGATGATCGTGGTCGGTGGCCACGAGTTCACCCCCCACCTTATCGGCGAACTCGGCATAAAAACGGATGCCTTCGGCGGTGAACGGGACATCCCAGGTGTAGGCCTCCCGGATGGGCCGTGTGGAGCCGATCGCCTCGAGCGGCGCAAGTGTGCTGGCGTCGGCGGCAATCAGCTCGGCGAAGCGGCGCAGCACACGTGCGCGCTCGCGCGGCGCCATGCGCGGCCAGCCGCTCTCGCGATACGCGCGCGACGCATTGTCGACGGCGCGATCCACGGTCTGGGCATCCGCGATCGGTACCGAGGCATATGCGACGCCATCGGAAGGGCGCACAACGTCCCTTTGAGCGGTGCGCTGATCGATCCACTCGCCGCCAATGAAGTGGCCGCTGCGTATGGCGACGGAGGAAGGCTCGAACTGATCCATGATATGAAGTCTTCGAACGGTTTCGATGACACACATCGTAGTGCGAGCGCCACCGCATATTTCGCCGACAAAATCTCGCCATCAGCAGATTCGATGCGTTATCGAGCGTCGTACGGTGCGTTTTGCAGTGCATCACATTTCGACACTGCAATGAGGCGACGATAGGAAGATCGTCCTAGTCAGCCGTGGGGCACACTGTGACAGTGAATATCCGATGTATGCGCACACAGAACAGGAGGCCGACGTGCTCGATCGAATCCCCAATAGCGGCATCAGTCTGCGCGAGTTTGCGGACGACGATCTCAGCGCCGCTCACGCGTTGTCCCGGTCGGTACGCTGGCGTCACCGCCCGGAGGACTGGCGGTTCGCCGCGCACACCGGCAAGGGGATCGTGGCGGTCGATGAAGACGGAACGCTGGTCGGTTCGGCATTCGCGTGGCAGTTCGGCGGCGATGCGGCCACGATCGGGATGCTGATCGTGGCGCCCGATCACGAGCGCCACGGCATCGGCCGCGCGATGATCACGCATTGGATGCAGGCGCTGGAGCCGCGCACGCTGTTGCTCCACGCAAGCGACGCCGCTTTGCCGCTCGTCGAGCAGCTCGGCTTTCGGTGGCTGGGGCGGATCCATCAGCACCAAGGGGCGGCGTTTCATCCTCCGCTCGTATCGCTGCCGCCCGGCGAACGGTTGAGACCGGTCGGCGCCAACGACACGCCCCGGCTCGTCGAGCTCGCTTCGCGTGCCAGCGGACTCGATCGACGGGAGCTGTTGCCTGCGCTGCTCGATATCGCGAGCGGGATCGCGCTCGATCGGGACGGAGAGCTGATCGGGTTTGCGTTGTTTCGGCGCTTCGGCGATGGGCATGTCATCGGGCCCGTGATCGCGCCCGAGTCGACGGATTCGTGCCGGGCCAAGGCCCTCATCAGTCATTGGCTCGCGTCCAACGCGGGGATGTTCGTGCGCATCGACACGCCTCGCGAGTTGGGGCTTTCGGATTGGCTCGAAGACGTCGGGTTGCCGCTCGTCGATCATATCGAACGGACGGCGTACGGGGCGTCGGGTGCGGGACCGTTGGCGGCCGATACCACATCGAAGCAGTTTGCCATCACGAGTCAGGCGGTCTGGTGAGCCTGAGGCGGTCGGCTGGCAGGCGCGCCGTATAATCCCCCAGTCGCTGCCCACCGGTTTCCGCTTCGCATCGCCATGTCCGACATCGCCCGCAATCTCGACGCCGTCCAGCGCCGCATCGTGCAAGCCGCACAAGCGGCCGGCCGCGACAGCGCATCGGTCCGGCTGCTAGCCGTTTCGAAGACGTTTCCCGCCCAGGACGTGCGCACCGCATTTGCAGCAGGCCAACGCGCGTTCGGCGAGAACTACGTGCAGGAGGCCATCGGCAAAATCGAGGCGCTCGCCGAGCTGCGCGCCGATCTTGAATGGCATTTCATCGGCCCGCTGCAATCGAACAAGACGCGCCCCGTCGCCGAGCATTTCGACTGGGTCCATTCAGTCGACCGTCTCAAGATCGCGCAACGCCTTTCCGAGCAGCGCCCCGACACGCTGCCTGCACTCAACGTCTGCCTGCAAGTCAACGTGAGCGGCGAAGCGTCGAAAAGCGGCGTATCGGCCGCCGACGCACCCGCACTCGCGCATGAGATCGCCGCGTTACCGCGGCTGACGCTACGCGGCCTGATGTCGATTCCCGAACCGGCGGCCGATTCCGATGCGCAACGGGTGCCGCACCGCGTCCTGCGCGCGCTGTTCGACGATCTACGCGCGGAAGGTCTCGCACTCGATACGCTCTCGATGGGTATGTCGGCCGATCTCGAAGCGGCCGTGCTCGAAGGCGCGACGCTCGTGCGGATCGGCACGGCCGTCTTCGGTGCCCGCGACTACGCTCACTGACTTCTCCTTCAGCACGAACCATCCACCATGAAAATCGCATTCATCGGCTGCGGCAACATGGCCGCGGCATTGATCGGCGGCCTCGTCAAACGGGGCACCGCAGCCTCGGACCTCTATGCCATCGACCCCAACGAAGACGCGCGCGCGCGCATTCACGCACAGTTCGGCGTCAAGACCGGCGCGACAGCCGACACCGCATTGCGCGACTATGACGCCATCGTGCTCGCCGTCAAACCGCAAGTGATGAAAAGCGTCGCCGCCGCCTTGGCGCCGCAGTTGGCGACGCAGCTCGTCGTCAGCATCGCGGCCGGGATTCGCGGGTCCGACATCGCGCGTTGGCTCGACGGCTACACGCACATCGTACGTGCGATGCCGAATACGCCGGCGTTGATCGGCATGGGCGTCACGGGCCTCGTCGCGCTGCCGGGCGTCGATGCCGCGGGGCGCTCGCTCGCGTCCGATGTGCTGGGTGCGGTCGGCAACACGGTATGGTTCGACGACGAAGCGAAAATCGATGCGGTCACGGCCATCTCCGGCAGCGGTCCCGCCTACGTCTTCTATTTCATCGAGGCTTTGCAAGAGGCCGCGCGCCAATTGGGGCTCGGCGACGAAGAAGGCCGTGCGCTCGCGCTCGCGACGTTCGCGGGCGCGGCACAGCTCGCGGTGCAATCGGACGAGCCCGCCGGCGTGCTGCGCGAGCGCGTTACGTCGAAAGGCGGCACGACGGCCGCGGCCCTCGCCTCGTTCGAGGCGCAAGGCGTCAAGGCTGCGATCGTCAAGGGCGTACTCGCCGCCGACGCGCGTGCCAAGGAAATGGGCGACGAACTCGGCAAGCAGTGAGAAGCACTGAGCTGCGGCCGAATCGATACGATCCGCAAGAAAGTGGTGATTCGCGAGTCCCGCCTCAACGGCGGGACGATCGCCGCGCTATAGGCCGGCGATGACGTAATGCGCGGCGACGCCCGCGAAAAGTGCGCCGCCAAGCCAGTTATTGTGGAGAAACGCCGCGAAACAGGCCATGCGCTCGCGCTCGCGGATGAGCGTGTAGTGATAGGCGGCGCAGCCGAGCGCGGCCGCCCAGCCTAACCAAAACGGCCAGCCGAAACCGAGCGCCGCGCCGATCGCCGCATAGATGCCGAACACGGCGGCATAACACAGCATGACGGCGGCGACGTCGAAGCGGCCGAACGTGATCGCTGAAGTGCGAATGCCGATCTTCAGATCGTCATCGCGATCGACCATGGCGTACTCGGTGTCGTAAGCCACGGCCCAGAACACGTTGGCCAGCAGCATGATCCAGGCGAGCATCGGGACACGGTCCTGAATGGCGGCAAACGCCATCGGAATGCCGAAACCGAACGCGATGCCCAGATAGGCCTGCGGGATCGCGAAAAAGCGCTTCATGAATGGATACGAGCCCGCCACGAACAGCGCGACGACCGACAACGCTTTCGTCAGTCCATTGAGCGGCAGGATCAGCAAGAACGAAACGACCGACAGCACGGCCGCAATCGCCAGCGCTTCCCACGCCTGGATCTTGCCCGAAGTAAGCGGCCGATTCTCGGTGCGCTTCACGTAGCGATCGAAATCGCGGTCGGCGTAATCGTTGATCGCGCACCCGGCCGAGCGCATGAGCACGGTGCCCAATGCGAAGATGACGATCAGCGACGGCGCGGGATGTCCGCCCGAGGCGATCCAGAGCGCGTTCAATGTCGGCCAGAGCAGCAGCAGACTGCCGATCGGCTTGTCCATGCGGATCAAGCGCAGATAAAGCGGAAAGCGGGCAAACATCGGTGCGGACATCGCGTGGGCGGAACTGACTGAAACCGGGATCCCGCTATTTTAAGACTTAAAATCGGCAGCCGAATGCAAAAGGGACGCCCAAACAGCGGCGTCCCGTTTTTATGTGCGGTGAGGTGCGGTGGCTGGCGGGTGCCACCGATGTGGCCTCAGGCGAGCATGGCACGCAACATCCAGGCGGTTTTCTCGTGCGTCTGCATACGCTGGGTCAGCAAATCGGCCGTGGGTTCGTCGTGCGCCGCATCCGTCGTCGGAAAAATCGCGCGTGCGGTACGCACCACCGCTTCCTGCCCTTCGACCAGTTGGCGAATCATCTCTTCCGCGCTCGGCACGCCATCGGCCTCGGGAATCGACGACAGCTTCGCGAATTCCTTGTAGCTCCCCGGTGCGGGCACGCCCAGCGCACGAATCCGCTCGGCGATCGCATCGACTGCCAGCGCGAGTTCGGTGTACTGCGTCTCGAACATGAGGTGCAGCGTATTGAACATCGGCCCCGTCACGTTCCAATGGAAGTTGTGCGTCTTCAGATAGAGCGTGTAGGTATCGGCGAGCAGGCGCGAAAGACCCTCGGCGATTTTCTTGCGGTCTTTGTCGGTGATGCCGATGTCGATTTGCGATGCGGTGTTTTTCTTTGCCATGGCGGTTCCTTGCAAAAGAGATGCGAACGGTGCGAGACGGCGGATGTCCTGCGCCAACCGAAGGCGCTCGTGCTTCCCGCATCGGGGGAGCGCCAGTGTAGCCCACTCGAACGTTGCGGCGCCACCTTGGGGGCGCCCCTTGGCGGGGCCCGCATTCGTCATCGCTTGACGTCCTTACTTCGCCCGGGCCGCGCGCCGGCGCTCGATCGCATCGGCCACGCCCGCGCCGTAGGCCGGGTCGGCACGCGAGAAATGCTCGAGCTGGCGCGCGACGATGTCCTCGGGCACGCCGTCGATGTGCCCCGCGATCGTATCGAACAGTCGCGCGCGCTGGCCCTCGTCGAACAGACGAAAGAGCGCGCCCGGCTGGCTGTAGTAGTCGTCGTCCTCGCGGTGATCGTAACGGTCGATCGCGCCGGCCGCGAGCGGCGGCTCGAGGGCGCTGCGATCCTGCGCGAACTCGCCGAAGCGGCTCGGTTCGTAGTTCGGGGTGCCGCCGAGATTGCCGTCGGTGCGCATTGCGCCGTCACGATGAAACGCGTGAACCGGGCACTTCGGCGCATTGACGGGAATCTGATGATGATTGACCCCGAGCCGGTAGCGCTGCGCATCGCCGTACGAGAAAAGACGCCCCTGCAGCAGGCGGTCCGGAGAAAACCCGATGCCAGGCACCACGTTGGCCGGTGTGAATGCCGCCTGCTCGACATCGGAAAAGTAGTTCGCGGCATTGCGGTTGAGCTCGATCGTGCCGACATCGATGAGCGGATAGTCCTTGTGCGGCCACACTTTGGTGATGTCGAAAGGATTGATACCGTATCGCGCGGCATCGGCCTCGGGCATGACCTGCACGCGGAAGTGCCACTTCGGAAACTCGCCGCGATCGATGCTCGAGACGAGATCGCGCTGCGCACTCTCGCGATCGCCCGCGATGACGGCGGCGGCTTGCTCGTTCGTCAGGTTTTCGACGCCCTGCGCGGACTTGAAATGGAACTTGACCCAGAACCGCTCGCCCGCGGCGTTGATGAACGAAAAGGTATGCGAGCCGAATCCGTGCTGCTGCCGGTAGTTCTTCGGAATCCCGCGGTCGCTCATCAAAATCGTGACCTGGTGCAGCGATTCGGGATGGCGCGACCAGAAATCCCACGCCGCGATGTTGCTGCGCAGGTTCGTGTACGGGTCGCGTTTTTGCGAGTGGATGAAGTCGGGAAACTTGAGCGGATCGCGGATGAAAAAGACCGGCGTGTTATTGCCGACGACGTCCCAATTGCCCTCGTCGGTGTAGAACTTGATCGAAAAGCCCCGCACGTCGCGCTCGGCATCGGCGGCGCCGCGCTCGCCCGCCACGGTCGAGAACCGGATGAACAACGGCGTTTGCTTGCCAAGCTCCGAAAACACGGCCGCTTTCGTATAGCGCGTGATGTCATGCGTCACCGTGAACGTGCCGAATGCGCCGGAGCCTTTTGCGTGAACACGCCGCTCGGGAATCACCTCGCGGTCGAAATGCGCGAGCTTTTCGAGCAGCCAGACGTCCTGCAATGCGATGGGGCCGCGTGGCCCCGCTGTCATCGAGTTCTGGTTGTCGGCGACGGGCGCGCCTGCGGCTGTGGTGAGCTTGCTGTCGGACATAGCGGTTCCTTGGGTCGAGAGGGAGTCAGCGGCAAATCGCTGCGATCCATGGAGCCGAGCATATAGATAGCTATCGACAACAGCAAATTAATCGATTCAATCTATTCGATAGGGGCTAAAAAAACGAGGCGGCAGCGGGCCGCCCCGTCATGTCCAAGCGGACATCTTCGGCATTCAGTTCACCACGGCCGGCAGATCGAGCTTGTCGACGCCGGGCAAGTCGCAGGCGGCAATCGCTTCGCTGATCGCATCGATGGCCGGCATGCGCGTGAAGCTCTTGCGCCACGCCAGCACGACGCGGCGATCGGGCACGGGTTCGTCGAAGGGAACATAGCTGAGCAGACCGGCATCGGGGCCGCCTGCGTGCACCTTCACCTCGGGCACCGACATCCGCGGCAATACGGTAATGCCGACTCCGCTGGCCACCATATGGCGGATCGTCTCGAGCGAGGAGCCTTCGAACGTCTTCTGGATGCCGTCGGCCGTCTGCGAGAATCGCATCAGCTCGGGACATACGCCGAGGACATGGTCGCGAAAACAGTGTCCGTTGCCGAGCAACAGCATCGTTTCCTGCTTGAGGTCGTCTGCGTCGATCTTCTTGCGCGACTCCCATGCATGGCCGGACGGGAGCGCGACGACGAACGGCTCGTCGTAAAGCGGCCGTACCATGAGGCCCGTTTCGGGAAACGGCAGCGCCATGATCGCCACGTCGATCTCGCCTTGCTTGAGCAGTTCGATGAGCTTGAGCGTGTAGTTCTCCTGCAGCATCAGCGGCATCTGCGGCACACGCTTGATCATCTGCTTGACGAGCGTCGGCAGCAGATACGGCCCGATCGTATAGATGACACCGAGCCGCAGCGGCCCCACGAGCGGGTCCTTCCCCTGTTTGGCGATTTCCTTGATCGCGAGCGTCTGCTCGAGCACCCGTTGCGCCTGGGTGACGATCTGCTCGCCGATCGGCGTCACGCTGACTTCGCTCGTTCCGCGCTCGAAAATCTGCACGTTGAGCTCGTCCTCGAGCTTTTTGATCGCGACGGACAGCGTCGGCTGACTGACGAAGCACGCCTCGGCAGCGCGCCCGAAGTGTCGCTCGCGGGCTACCGCCACGATGTATTTCAGTTCAGTGAGCGTCATTGGGGGACAATCAAAACTTGGGAGTTGATAGGTTTAAGTTATACACCCGTCGCGCGAATTCGCCAACCGTATAAGCCCCAGTTTCGAGCCGAGCTCCATTCGCCCTGCCTTCGTTCATGCCTTCAGGTACTGCTCGCGCCCGCCGAGCCAGCGCGCCAGATGCGCCGCCACGACATCCGGGTATTCGGCGACGAGCCGCGCCGCGGCTTCACGGGCAGGCTCGATCAGCCACGCGTCGTTTTGCAGATTGGCAAAGCGCAGCATCGCGGCGCCGGACTGCCGCGCGCCGAGAAATTCCCCCGGCCCCCGGATTTCGAGGTCCCGGCGCGCGATCTCGAAACCGTCCGTCGTCTCGCGCATCGTCTTCAGACGCGCGCGCGCCGTCAGCGAAAGCGGCCCACCATAGAGCAGCACGCAGACCGAGGCGGTGCTGCCGCGCCCCACCCGCCCGCGCAATTGGTGCAGTTGAGCGAGGCCGAACCGCTCCGCGTGCTCGATCACCATCAACGACGCGTTGGGCACATCGACACCCACTTCGATCACGGTGGTCGCCACGAGCAATTGGACCTCGTTGCCGGCGAATGCCTCCATCACGGCCGCCTTTTCCACGGGCGGCAGCCTGCCGTGCACGAGGCCGACGCGCAACTCCGGCAGCGCCGCCGCCAGTTTCTCGAACGTTTCGACCGCCGTTTGCAGCTGCAGCGTCTCGCTTTCCTCGATGAGCGGGCACACCCAGTAGACCTGCCGCCCGGTCAGCGCCGCTTCGCGCACCCGCGCAACCACCTCGTCGCGGCGCGTGTCGGAAACGAGCTTGGTGACGATCGGCGTGCGACCTGGCGGCAGCTCGTCGATCGTCGACACGTCGAGATCGGCGTAGTAGGTCATCGCCAGCGTGCGCGGGATCGGCGTCGCCGACATCATGAGCTGGTGCGGCTGGAAATCGCTGGCCCCGTCCGCGGCCCGATGCGCCTTCGCTCGAAGCGCAAGCCGTTGGGCGACGCCGAAGCGGTGCTGCTCGTCGACGATCACGAGCCCCAGCCGCGCGAATTCGACGGTCTCCTGGATCATCGCGTGCGTGCCGATGACGAGTTGCGCCGTACCGCTGGCCGCGGCCTCCAGCGCCGCCCGTTTTTCCTTCGTCTTCAGGCTGCCCGCGAGCCACGCCACTGCCACGCCGAGCGGCTCGAGCCAGCCGCGCAGCTTGCGGGCGTGCTGCTCGGCGAGGATTTCGGTGGGCGCCATCATCGCCGCCTGATAGCCGGCGTCGATCGCCTGCGCGGCCGCCAGCGCCGCGACGACGGTCTTCCCGCTGCCGACATCGCCCTGCAAGAGCCGCTGCATCGGGTGCGGGGCGGTCAGATCGGCCGAAATCTCGGCGACGACGCGCTCTTGCGCACCGGTCAGCGCGAACGGCAGCGCTGCCCGCAGGCGGGCGCTGAGTGTCAGTGCGGCGGCTTGCGCGCCGTTCGAGGCAGCAGGCATCGGCGGGGCCGTGCGGCGACGCCGCTCTTCGTGAGCCCGTTTGAGCGAGAGCTGCTGAGCCAGGAGTTCGTCGAATTTGATCCGCGTCCACGCAGGGTGCGTACCGTCGATCAGTGCTGCTTCGTCGGCGTCCGCGCTCGGATGATGAAGCGTGCGGACGGCCTGAGCGAGGGGCGGCAAGCCGAGCCGGCGCACGCAGGCTTGCGCGAGCGGCTCGGGCAGCAATTCCGGCAAGGGCGTGCGTGCCACCGCGTTGTCGATGGCCTTGCGCAGGTAGGCCTGCGAGACGCCGGCCGTGCTCGGATAAACGGGTGTCAGCGCCTGCGGCAGCGGCGTATCGGTGTCGACGGGACGCACGCTCGGGTGCACCATCTCGAGCCCGAAAAAGCCGCCGCGCACATCGCCGCGCACCCGCAGGCGCTCGCCGACGGCCATCTGCTTGACCTGCGAGCCGTAAAAGTTCAGAAAGCGCAGAATCAGTTCGTCGCCCGCGTCGTCCCGCAGCTTCACGAGCAACTGCCGCCGCGGGCGGTAAGCGATCTCGTTGTCGAACACGACGCCTTCGGTCTGCGCCGTCTCGCCGGGCAGCAGTTCGCCGATCGGCGTGAGCGACGTTTCGTCCTCGTAGCGCATCGGCAGGTGCAAGACGAGATCGATGTCGCGCGTGAGACCGAGCTTGGCAAGCTTGTCGGCGGACTTCGCCACCTTGGCCGCCTTCGGGGCCTTGCGCGGGCTCTCCACGACGGGTTCGGCCGCGGGAACGTCGTCCGACGGATCGGGCAGGTGCGGGCGTGGCAAGGGCATCGGTCCTCTTCGCAAGTACAATATCGGCTTTATCGCATGTAAAACCGCGTTCCGGCCATGCTGCCGGAACGGGCGTTCGCGATGTTTCGCGATCATAGCGGCTCGCACGTCTGTCGGGCCGCGCCGCTTCAGGCCGACCAACGCAGCATGTTCACGCTTTCCGATTTCGATTTCAATCTGCCGCCCGAACTCATCGCACAGCAGGCGCTGCCCGAACGCAGCGCGAGCCGTCTGCTCGAGGTGGATACCGCGGCCACCCCGGCGCGCCTCGTCGATCGCCGCTTCCTCGAGTTGCCCGAGTGCCTCTCGGCCGGCGATCTGCTCGTCTTCAACGATACGAAAGTGCTCAAGGCGAGGTTTTTCGGGCAAAAGGCCAGCGGGGGAAGAATCGAGGTGCTGATCGAGCGCGTATCGGGCGAGCGCTCGGCCCTCGCCCAGATCCGCGCAAGCAAAAGCCCCGCGCAGGGCACGGTCCTGCGGCTAGCCGATGCGTTCGACGTCACGGTCGGCGAGCGTGTCGAACCGTTTTACACGCTGCATTTTCCCGAGAGCTGTCTCGATCTGATCGAGCGCCACGGCCGCCTGCCGCTGCCGCCTTACATCGAGCACGATCCGGACGCGACCGACGAGACCCGCTACCAGACCGTCTTTGCGCAACGTCCGGGTGCCGTCGCCGCGCCGACGGCCGGACTGCATTTCGACGACGACGTGCTCGCCCGGCTCGACGCGCGCGGCGTCAGGCGCGCGACGCTGACGCTGCACGTGGGCGCCGGCACGTTCCAGCCCGTGCGCGTGGAGAACATCGCCGAGCACAAGATGCACAGCGAGTGGTACCACTTGCCGGACACGCTCGTCGACGCGATCGCCGAGACGCGCGCGCGCGGCGGCCGTATCGTGGCCGTAGGCACGACGTCGATGCGTGCGCTCGAAGCGGCCGCGCGCGACGCCGAAGCGGCGGGCCGGCCGCTCGCGGCAACCTCGGCCGAAACCGATATTTTCATCACGCCCGGCTACCGTTTTCGCATCGTGGATCGGCTCGTGACCAATTTCCATTTGCCGAAGTCGACGCTGCTGATGCTCGTGTCCGCGTTCGCCGGCGTCGAGACGATCCGCACGGCCTACCGGCACGCGATCGAATCCCGCTACCGGTTCTTCAGCTATGGCGATGCGATGCTGCTCACGCGCCGCGATGACTGATGCACCGGCGCGCCGCTCGAAAACGGCGCGCGCAGCCTTTTTCCGGAGTCATGCATGACCGAAGGTCTCACCCACGAAAATCCGCCCGGCGAGGCGCCGCCCGGCGGGCTCGCGTTCGAGCTGCTCGCCACCGACGGGCAGGCCCGGCGGGGGCGCCTGACCCTGAATCACGGCGTGGTCGAGACGCCGATTTTCATGCCCGTGGGCACCTACGGCACCGTCAAGGCGATCGCCCCGCGCGAACTCGAGGAAATCGAAGCGCGAATCGTGCTCGGCAATACGTTTCACCTTTGGCTGCGTCCAGGCCTCGAGACGATTGCGGCGCACGGCGGCCTGCACGCCTTCATGGGCTGGCGGCGCCCGATCCTGACCGATTCGGGCGGCTTCCAGGTTTTTTCGCTCGGCGAGCTGCGCAAGATCACGGAAGACGGCGTCACGTTCGCCTCACCGATCAACGGCGACAAGCTTTTTCTGTCGCCCGAAGTGTCGATGCAGATTCAGAAGGTCTTGAATTCGGACATCGTCATGCAGTTCGACGAGTGCACGCCTTACGCCACGGACGGCGTACCGACGTCGCACGCCGACGCCGCGGCGTCGATGCGCATGTCGCTGCGCTGGGCAAAACGTTCGATCGATGAATTCGCGCGCCTCGGCAACCCGAATGCGCTATTCGGCATCGTGCAAGGCGGCATGTACGAGGATTTGCGCGAGGAATCGCTCGCGGGGCTGGCCGAGATCGATTTTCACGGCTTTGCGGTGGGCGGACTGTCCGTCGGCGAGCCCAAGGAAGAGATGATGCGCGTGCTCGAGCACGTCGGCCCGCGTCTGCCCGCCGACAAGCCGCATTATCTGATGGGCGTCGGCACGCCCGAGGACCTCGTGGCGGGCGTAGCGTCGGGGATCGACATGTTCGATTGCGTCATGCCCACGCGCAACGCGCGCAACGGCTGGCTCTTCACGCGCTTCGGCGACATCAAGATTCGCAACGCGACGCACAAGAATTCGCTTCGACCGCTCGACGAATCGTGCGCGTGTTATACCTGCCGGAACTTCACGCGCGGCTATTTGCATCATCTACACCGGGTAGGGGAAATTCTGGGCGCCCAGCTCAATACGATCCACAATCTGCATTACTACCTGGAACTGATGCGCGAAATGCGCGAAGCCATCGAAACTAGAACTTTCGACGCTTTTCGGATGCGATTCGCCGAGGAGCGCGCAAGGGGCGTCGACTAGCGGCGCGGGCTGCCGGTCCCAATCCCGCGCTGCCCCGCCGTCGCCTCGAGCGGCGGTGGTAAAATACGCGGCCTTTTTTTCGATCTCTCAGATCGTTCCGATCGTACTTACGGAGAATTAAACGTGTCCTTGATTTCCAACGCATTCGCGCAAGGCGGAACCGGCGGCGCCGAGTCCAGCCTGATGAGCTTTTTGCCGCTCATCCTCATGTTCGCGGTGCTCTATTTCATCATGATCCGCCCGCAGATGAAGCGCCAGAAAGAGCACCGCAGCATGCTCTCGGCGATGGCCAAGGGCGACGAAGTCGTGACCACGGGCGGCGTCGTCGGCAAAGTGACGAAGGTGAGCGACGCCTATGTCGGCGTCGAGATCGCCGAGGGCACCGAAATCGTCGTCCAGAAGGCCGCCGTCACCACGATTCTCCCGAAAGGCACGATCAAGTCGCTCTGACGCGCCGCAGCACAGGCGAAACGCGCGGCTCATCGGGCGCCGCGCGCTCGTCGCCGAGCTTCGACGCCGCTTCCTACCGCGCCTTTACGCCCACTTCCGTTCGGCCCATCCCATGAATCGTTACCCCCTTTGGAAATATGTCGTGATGGCCGTGGCGCTTGCCATCGGCCTTCTGTACACATTGCCCAACTTCTACGGCGAAGCGCCCGCGGTGCAGGTGCTGAGCGGCAAGGCAACCGTCAAACTCGATTCGTCCACGCTCTCGCAAGTCGAAGCCGCGCTCGCCGCGAACGGAATCAAGCCCGACGACGTCACGTTCGATAACGGCGCGACCAATGCGAATATCCGCGTGCGCGTCAAGGACACGGACACGCAGTTGCATGTGAAAGACGCGCTGCAAAAAGCATTGAACCCCGATCAGTCCGATCCGCAGTTCATCGTCGCGCTCAATCTGCAAAGCGCCTCGCCGCGCTGGCTGACCGCGCTGCACGCGTTGCCGATGTATCTCGGCCTCGATTTGCGCGGCGGCGTGCACTTCCTCATGCAGATCGACATGGCCGGCGCGCTGAGCAAGCGCCTCGATGCCGATGCCTCGGATGCGCGCACCAATTTGCGCGAGGCGAATATCCGCGACGGCGGCGTGAATCGCGTCGGTCAATCGGTCGTCATCCGCTTCGCCGAGGCAAGCGTGGCCGACACGGCGCGCACGCAGCTCGCGCGCTCGATCCCCGAGCTGCAATGGAACTCGCGGCCGGCCGCGGACGGCGGCACGGAGCTCGTCGGCACGTTCTCGCCGGCTCAGCAGCGCAGCGTCGAGGAAGCGGCCGTCAAGCAGAACATCACGACCCTGCATAACCGCGTGAACGAACTCGGCGTGGCGGAACCGGTGATCCAGCAGCAAGGCGCGGACCGCATCGTCGTCGAGCTGCCCGGCGTGCAGGACACCGCCAAGGCGAAGGAGATCATCGGCCGCACGGCAACGCTCGAAGCGCGCCTCGCCGATCCCGTCAACACGCATCCGCAACCGGGCGAAGCGGTCCCGGCCGGCGACGAACTGTTCACCGAAGGCAATCAGGTTCCGGTGCTGCTGCGCAAGCAGGTCATTTTCACGGGCGACAGCATCATCGACGCCTCGGCCGGCTTCGACGAACATCAGCGCCCCTCGGTCAGTATCCGCCTGAACTCGACGGCGGGCCGCGCGGTGGCGAGCGTCTCGCGCGATAACATCGGCAAGCCGATGGCGATGGTGCTGTTCGAAAAAGGCAAGGGCCAGGTGCTGACGGTCGCGACGATCCAATCCGAGCTCGGCGACCGGTTCCAGATCACGGGCCAGCCGACGCCGCAGGCCGCAGCGGACCTCGCGCTGCTGCTGCGCGCCGGCTCGCTCGCCGCGCCGATGGACATCATCGAAGAACGCACGATCGGCCCGAGCCTCGGCGCCGACAACATCAAGAAGGGCTTCGATTCGGTCGTCTACGGCTTCGCGGCGATCACGGTCTTCATGGTCGCGTACTACCTGCTCTTCGGCGTCGTTTCCGTCATCGGCCTGTCGGTGAACCTGCTGCTGCTCGTTGCCGTCCTCTCGATGCTGCAAGCCACGCTGACGCTGCCGGGTATCGCGGCTATCGCGCTTGCGCTGGGCATGGCGATCGACTCGAACGTGCTCATCAACGAGCGCGTGCGCGAAGAGCTGCGCAACGGCGCGCCGCCGCAGCTCGCGATTCAGAACGGCTATGCGCATGCGTGGGCCACCATCATCGATTCGAACGTGACGACGCTCATCGCCGGCCTCGCGCTGCTCGCGTTCGGCTCCGGCCCCGTGCGCGGCTTCGCCGTCGTGCACTGCATCGGCATTCTGACGTCGATGTTCTCGGCCGTGTTCTTCTCGCGCGGTCTCGTCAATTTCTGGTACGGCGGCAAGAAGAAGCTGAAGTCGCTCGCGATCGGCCAGGTCTGGCGTCCCGCGGGCGCCGGCGCGCCCTACACCGGCGCCGATGCCGAGACCGACACCGCGCAGGCGAGCGCTGCCCTCGCCTCGCCGGAGGCACGCACGCCGGCCAAGGGCAAGGGGGCGCGCGAAAGCAAGCCTGTACTGCGCAACCGCGCGCGCGAAGGCGCCAGCGCGCCGCGCAAACCGGGCTCGCCCCGCTAACGGGCCGACCTAGGCTCCGGAGAGAAGAACATGGAATTTTTCCGCATCCATAAAGACATTCCGTTCATGCAGCGCGCGTTGATCTTCAACGCGATTTCGTTCCTCACGTTCTTTGCCGCGGTGTTCTTTTTGCTACACCGTGGGCTGCATTTGTCGGTGGAGTTCACGGGCGGCACCGTGATCGAAGTGCAGTATCCGCAGGCGGTGCAGCTCGAGCCCGTGCGCGAGACGCTCGGCACGCTCGGCTACGCCGACGCGCAGGTGCAGACGTTCGGGACTTCGCGCGACGTCATGATCCGCTTGCCGCTGAAGGCCGGGCTGACGTCGTCGCAGCAAAGCACGCTCGTCATGGCTGCTCTCAAGCAGCACGACGCGGCCGCGCAATTGCAACGCGTCGAGTTCGTCGGGCCACAGGTCGGCAAGGAGCTCGCCACGAACGGCCTGCTTGCGCTCGCCTGCGTCGTGGCGGGCATCATGATCTACCTGTCGTTCCGCTTCGAATGGAAGTACGCGGTGGCCGGTATCGTCGCGAACCTGCACGACGTCGTCATCATTCTCGGCTTCTTCGCCTTCTTCCAATGGGAGTTCTCGTTATCCGTGCTGGCCGCGGTGCTCGCGGTGCTCGGCTATTCGGTCAACGAGTCCGTCGTGATCTTCGACCGGATTCGCGAGACGTTCCGCCGCGAACGGAGGATGAGCGTCATGGAGGTCATCAATCACGCCATCACGAGCACGATGTCGCGCACGATCATCACGCACGGTTGCACGCAGATGATGGTGCTGTCGATGTTCCTGTTCGGGGGGCCGACGCTGCATTATTTCGCGCTGGCGCTCACGATCGGCATTCTGTTCGGCATCTACTCGTCGGTATTCGTCGCGGCCGCGCTGGCGATGTGGCTCGGCGTGAAGCGCGAAGACCTGCTCAAGGAAACGCGTCCGCGCCACGATCCGAACGATCCGAACGCCGGGGCGGAAGTCTGAGACTCGGCAGCATCGGTAACATCGAGAACGCGCGGCTCATCCGAGTCGCGCGTTTTTTCTGGTACACGGCCCCTGATGGCAGGGTCGCCTTCCATTCACCTCATGCCGAGCACCCGCCGCGCCGCGATGAGTGCCGCAAAGCTCACCGCCGCCGCGAACATGAGATAAAAGCTCGGCGCGACCTTGTCGCCCGTTGCCCGGATCAACCACGCAATGATGAACGGGCCGAAGCCACCGAAGATCGTGACCGCGATGTTATAGGCGAGCGACATGCCGGTCGTGCGGGTCGCCACGGGAAAGAGCTCCGACAGCAGCCCTGGCAGCGCCGCAAAATACCCGGTCATCAGGAGCCCCAAGCCGATTTGCACGGCGATCAGCACGCCTGTCGTGGGTCGTCCCACGAGCCACGCGAAGGCCGGATACGCGAGCAAAAGCATGAGCGCAGCCGAAGCAGACATGATGCCCGTGCGCCCATACCGGTCGGACAGATGCCCGACGAGCGGTGAGCAAACCATCTGGATCGCGCCGGTCAAAACAATTGCGGCGAACGAGATCGACGAAGGGAGCTTCAGCTGCTTCACTGCATAAGTCGGCATGAACAGCACAAGGTACGTCGAGACCGTGCCAAGCACCACGATACCAATCGCCACCGCCAGCCGCGTCTTGTGCGCGGCGAACGTATCGGCCAGCGGCGTGCGCGTCGTCTCGGCCGCGAGGAACTCCGGCGTTTCGTCGACATTCGAGCGGATGTAATAGGCAATCGGCCCCAGCAGCAGACCGAAGATGAACGGCACGCGCCATCCCCAGGTCGACAGTTGCTCGGGCGTGAGCGCGCCCGTCAGCACGGCACCAAAAACAGCGGCCAGCACCGTGGTAAGACCTTGGCTCGCCACCTGCCAACTCGCAAAGAATCCGCGCCGCTCGGGCCGGTGTTCGGCCAGAAACGCAGTGGCGCTGCCGAATTCCCCGCCGGCGGAAAAACCCTGCATGAGCCGCGCGAGCACCAGAATGAGCGGCGCCGCCACGCCTATGCGCTCGTAGGTCGGTAGCACGGCAATGATTGCGGTGCCGACCATCATGAGCAGGATCGACAGCGTAAGAGCGGCTTTGCGTCCCGCGCGGTCCGCGTAGGCGCCGATGACGACGGCGCCAAGCGGGCGCATGAAAAACGAGACGCCGAAGGTTCCGAGCGTGAGCAGCAGCGAGACGGTTTCGTTGCCCGCGGGAAAGAAAAGCCGGGCGATCAAAACGGCAAAGAATCCGTAGACGACGAGATCGAACCACTCGAGTGCGTTGCCGATGGATGTTGCAACAACTGCCCGCCACACGCCATTGCGCGCCGTGGCCGGTCGTGCCGTCAAAGTCTCGCCCATGCTTGCCTCCTGGGTTGTTTTAGGGGAGCGGTGCCGCGGCAAGTATCTATCGCAAATTTGAGGCGCGCAACGGAGGAGCGGCAGGTGTCTATGCGAAAAAAAGCCGCCCCGGCTCGATGCGCGAAGCGGCTCGTTCCCTGAGCGCCGGGTCTTAAGCCCGTGCTGAGCGGTTATTGCTGCTTGATACCCTCGGCCTGGATGCGCAGCGCCGTTTCCATCTTGAACCCGTACTTCTTGCCCATATCGATGCCGAATTCATCGCGATCGAACATCGTGCTGGCCTCGACACCGCATACCTCGCGTTTAAGCATCGGATGCGGCATGCACTTGAACGATTCGATCTTCAAGTTCACGGGCTTCGTGACGCCGTGCAGCGTCAGCGTGCCGATGACTTCGACGGGCTTGTCGCCGTCGAACTTGATCTCGGTGCCCTTATACGTCGCCGTGGGATATTTCGCCACGTCGAAGAACTCGTTGCCGACCAGATGTTCGTCGAGCTTCTTGTTGCCGGTATCGATCGAAGCCGCATCGATCGTGACGTCGACCGTGCCCGTCTTCGCCTGGCGATCGAGCGTCACCGTGCCCGAGCTCTTCGTGAACTTGCCACGCCAGACCGAGAGACCGCCGAAATGGTCGGCCGCGAAACTCGGATAGGTGTGATTCGGATCCAACTGGTACGTATCGGCAGCGAATGCGGCGCCCGAAATCGAGGCGGCAAGTGCCGCGGCGATGAGCAGATTGGTCTTCATTGATTCTCCTGATGCGTGCCGCCATCCGGGCGGCGAAAAGGGTTGATTGCGTGCGGCGAAGTCCAACTCGGGAAGTTCAGCCCTTCTTGGCAGCGGCGACGATATGGAACTTGATGGTCACGTCGTCGGCCACGACCGACGTATCCTTCCACTCGCCCGTCCCCACGTCGAACGCGGAACGCTTGATCGGCAACGCGCCATCGAAGACCTGCGTCGCGCCTTGCTGTGTCACCGTCACGGGCACGACAACGTTCTGGCTCTTGCCCTTGATCGTCAATTTGCCCGTCACGTTGTACTTGTTGCCGCCTGCCGGCGCGATGGCACTCGAGACGAAGGTCGCGCTCGGGTAAGTCTTCGCATCGAACCAGTCCTTGCCGGCTACCTGCTGGTTGTACTCTTTGTCGCCGAGATCGTAGCTCGCCACATCGATGGTGAATTGGGCGCTGCCCGTCGTGGGCTTGGCCGGATCGAAGCTGATTTGCGCCGTGAACTTCGTGAACTTGCCGTCCACGGGCACGTTCATCTGCTTGGAGGTCGCGACGATCGAGCTCTTCGCGGTATCGACCTGTGCCTGGGCCAGGCCGGCGGCGGCCATCGACGCCGCGGCGAACGCCGCCAGCATGTAGCGGTAAAACGATGCTTTCATTGTCATTTCCGTTCAGAGATCACTTGAGAAACGGAATCATCCGGGCGAGCAGCTTGTCCCGGTCGATCCATTGATGCTTGAGCGCGGCCGCGACGTGCGCCAGCACGAGAATGCCGAGTCCGTAATCGAGCGTAATATGCGCGGTCTTGAGGATCGCTTTCCACTCCGGGTTCGGATCGATGATGCGGGGCAACGGAATGAGCCCGAGATAGACGACGGGCACGTTCGCGGCCGAGCTATAGAGGTACCCTGTAACGGGGACCGCAATCATCAGCAGGTACAGCAGCCCGTGCACGGCGTTCGCAGCCGCGCGCTGCCAGGCGCTCATACCGGACGGCAGCGGCGGCGCCTCGTGCGTCAGACGCCACAGGACGCGCACGAGCGCCAACGCGAACACGGTCACGCCAATCCACTTGTGCCACGAAAAATAGCGCAGCTTCTCGGGGGTGAAACCGGGAATGCGGGTCATGATCCAGCCGATCGTGAATCCGCTCACGATCAAAAGTGCAATCACCCAGTGAAAGGCGATTGCAATACGCGTATATCCGTCTGATCGCGCAAAGGAAGGCTGACGTTTGGTCTGCATGGCAAGGCATCGAGTGACATGAAAGCGGGCCCGCTACCCGGATACTGATGAAACGAATATGTCCCGCTCGCTATTCCAACGGGCGCCATCGTACCGCAACCTGAAAATACGTGCGGGATCGCAAACGGGCTTCTCGCCGGCGGCCGCTGCCCGCTGCAAAGTGCCCGCGCGCCGCGCCGATCGGCCCAATCGTTCGATCGGCGAGCCCGTCCGCGGGACGCGCGGCGCCCCCTCGAAGGTCCATTTGGTAAGATGGGCGCGGACTTGCGGCACATCCGCACATCGCGCGGACGCACCGCGGCCCGCGATGAAACCAGGACGAAAGCCCGCCGCCCATGAATCGCTTGGATCTGATTGCATGCCACGAATGCGACGCACTGTTGCGAAAACCGCATCATGCGCAGCAGATGAACACGCGTTGCCCGCGCTGCGCGGCGTTGCTTTTTCGCTCGAGCGCGACCCGCCTCGACCTGATCGCCGCGCTCGCGGTCGCCGCCCTGATCACCTTCCTGATCGCGCAAGGCTTTCCGATCGTCGAACTCGATCTGAATGGCACGACTTCCCAGACCACGCTGATCGGTGCGATCGGCGTGCTATGGAACGATGGGATGGAACTCGTCGCCGTGGCCGTCTTCTGTTCGACGTTTCTATTTCCGCTCGTGGAACTCGTCGCGCTGCTCTATGTGCTGATGCCGGTTCGCTCGGGCGTCGTGCCGCCCGCCTTCGATCTGGTTTTGCGGACCATCCAGTTCGTTCGGCCGTGGGGGATGGTCGAGGTCCTGATGCTCGGCATCCTCGTCACCATCGTCAAGATGACGAGCCTCGCCCGCGTCGTGCCCGAGGCCGCGCTCTTCGCGTTCGGCGGGCTGACGCTGATGCTGGCCGTCGTCGTCATGTTCGATCCGCGCGCGCTCTGGGATATCGCGGACGCCTTGCGCCCGTCCCCGGCGCCCCGTACACGCACGCAGGGCGGCATCCCGCGTGCGTCGGCGCACCGCCGATAGACGCCCGATGAGCTATCTCACCGCGGCCCGCGCTGGATTCATCGCCTGCCACGCATGCGGCAACGTCGAAGTCCGCGCTGCGCCGCGCCGCGCGCGACAGCATTGCTCACGCTGCGGCGCCGCGCTTCATCAGCGTCAGGCGAACAGTATTTCGCGCACCTGGGCGCTCCTGATCGCGGCGGCGTTGCTCTACATTCCCGCTAACCTGTTGCCCGTGCTCCATACGAGTTCGTTGTTCGGCGACCAGGACGACACGATCATGAGCGGCGTCGTCTATTTCTGGGTCTCCGGAGACTGGCCGCTTGCCATCATCGTCTTCGTTGCAAGCATTCTCGTACCGATGCTCAAGCTCACCGTGCTCGCGCTGCTCGCGATCACGGTCCAGCGGCGCACGCCGTGGCGCCCGCTCGAACGCACGCGGCTTTACCGGCTCGTCGAGCGCATCGGCCGCTGGTCGATGCTCGATGTCTTCGTCATCACGCTGACCGTCGCGCTCGTACGGTTCAAGTCTTTCGCCGTCATCACGGCCGGTTGGGGCGCGCTTGCGTTCGCCTCCGTGGTCGTGCTGACGATGCTCGCTTCGATGCAGTTCGATCCGCGCCTCATCTGGGACGCTGTGCACGACGAAAGCGGAGCCGATACCGCCGACAGTGCGCCACGCCGCCCGCCCGACTCAGGACCCTCATCATGACCAGTTCGCAAGGACAGCCCCCCAACGCCAACGGCGGTTCGCCCGGCGGCCCGGAGCTGCCGCCCGATTTGCCCGAGCCCTTGGCAGCGAAACGCAGTTGGCTGCCCTCGCTCGTCTGGCTCGTCCCGCTCGTTGCCGCGCTGATCGGTATCGGCCTCGTCGTCAAATCGGTGATCGATCGCGGGCCGACCATTACGATCAGTTTCTCGAGCGCCGAGGGCCTCGAGCCGGGCAAGACGAAGGTGAAGTACAAGGATGTCGATATCGGCGCGGTCAAAACGATACGCTTGTCGAAGGACCATCACCGCGTGCTCGTGGAAGTCGAGCTGACCAAGGAGGCCGAGGACTTCGCCGTCGAAGACACGAAATTCTGGATCGTGCGCCCGCGCATCGGTGCGAGCGGCGTAACGGGGCTCGGCACGCTGCTGTCCGGCTCGTACATCGGGGTGGACGCCGGCCGCTCGCGCAACGCGCAATCCGATTTCGTCGGGCTCGAAAAGCCGCCGGCCGTGACGGGCGACCTGCGGGGTCGCCGCTATACGCTGCAAGGCGGCTCGCTCGGCTCGCTCGATATCGGCTCGCCCGTCTATTACCGGCGCGTGCAAGTGGGACAAGTGGTCGGCTTCTCGCTCGACAAGGACGGCACCGGCGTGACGGTCGAGGTATTCGTCAATTCGCCCTACGATCAATATGTCGGCACAAATTCGCGCTGGTGGCATGCGAGCGGCGTCGATCTACGGCTCGATTCGAGCGGCCTGAAGCTCAATACGCAGTCGCTCGCCACCGTCATCGTCGGCGGCGTCGCGTTTCAGTCGCCGCCAGGGCAAGCCGTGGGCCAGGCCGCACCCGACGATGCGGTCTTCCGGCTCGCCAGCGACGAAAGCAGCGCAATGCGCGAGCCGGACGGTCCGCCGCTGTCGGTGGTCATGAACTTCAACCAATCGGTGCGCGGACTGTCCCCGGGCGCTACCGTCGATTTCCGCGGAATCGAGCTCGGGGAGGTGACGCGAATCGGCGTCGAGTACGATCCGAAGGCACGCAATTTCACGATGCCCGTCACGATGAACCTCTACCCCGACCGGCTCGGTCAACAGTTCCGCGACGCCATTGCACGCGGCGGACCGACCGCGGGAATGGAACTGCTGGGCACGCTCGTCGCGCACGGGCTGCGCGGCCAGCTGCGTACCGGCAATCTGCTCACGAACCAGCTCTATGTTGCGCTCGATATTTTCCCGAACGCGCCGCGGGCGTCGTTGGACATGCGGCATGCGCCGCTCGTATTGCCGACGGTGCCGAACACGCTCGAAGAGCTGCAGTTGCAGGTGGCCGACATCGCGAAAAAGATCGACAAGATCCCGTTCGACGAGATCAGCCAGAATCTGAACGGCACGCTGAAGAACGCCAACAACCTCTTCAAGCAGCTCGATACCGAACTCGCCCCGCAGGCGCGCGACACGCTCGCCGCGGCGCGGCAAACGTTCGGCGCGGCGCAGGCCACGCTGCAGCAGGATTCGCCGCTGCAATCGGATATGCATCAGGCGCTGAACCAACTCACGCAGACGCTGCAATCGCTGAACGCGCTCGCCGATTATCTCGAGCGGCATCCCGAATCGCTATTGCGCGGCAAAGCCAAGGATGGCCATCCATGACCTCCATTCGCACTTCTTGCCGGGCCGGACTCGTTCGTGCCGCGGTCTGGGCCAGCGCCGCGGCGCTCGTTGGCTGCGCCTCGCCCACGAGCCGGTTCTATACGTTGAGCGGCGCGAATGCCGGCAGCGACGGAGTGGTGCCGGCAGCGGCCGCGCTACGTCCGACGACGGCTCCCGCGTTGTTGTTCGAGGTGCCCCCCGTCGACACGCCGGCCCAGGTTTCGCGCAACCAGCTCGTCGTGCAGGCCGGCGATGCGCGCGTCGACGTGCTCGAGCAGGAACGCTGGGCCTCGACGCCCGCCGATGAAATCCGCAGGGCGCTGTCGGGCGATCTGGCCGTGCGCCTGGCCTCGTTCGATGTGTATGGCGCGCCCTATCCGGCAGGCGTGCCGGTTTATCGCATCACGGTCAACGTGCGCCGCTTCGAATCGTGGCCCGGTTCGCGCGCTGTGCTCGATGCGGTCTGGAGCGTGCGCGCCGTACGCACGCAGGCCGTGCTGACCTGCCGAACCGTGGCGAGCGAGCCCGTCGAAGCCGGCTACCCCGCGCTCGTCGATGGTCACCGCCGCGCCGTCGCACAGATGGCCGACGACATCGCGGCCGCCGTGCGCGCGTTGGCGGCGCGGCCGGCCGCCGCAGCGGGCGCGGCGGCAAGCGGCTGCGCGTCGGGAAGCCAGAGCGCTGTGAGCAGTTCGAACTGACCTGACAGCGCAGCAAGATTGGACGCCGGCACGTCCGTCGCGGCAGCGCCGGATTGAAAACGGTTTCGCCGCGCACTGCGCACGCTTGCGTTCGAGCCGCGCATGGAGGCGCCGGGACGCATGGATGAGACGCGTACAATGGCGTCTTTGAATTACCCCTGTGCCTTATGTCCACCCCCACGCCGTTCGATTTTTTCGCCCCTTGTCCGCGCGGGCTCGAAGCCGCGCTTGCCGCCGAACTCGCGGAAATCGGCGCCCGTCTGCAAATGGCTGGCGCTGCCGCCCCGTTCGAAGCCGGTGCCCAAGTGCCTGGCGGCGTACAGTTTCGCGGCGGCTGGGCGGTCGGCATGGCGGCCAATCTGCATTCGCGCATTGCCAGCCGCGTGCTGCTCAAGATTGCCGAGCGCTCCTATCGCAACGAACAGGACGTCTATGCGCTTGCTGCGGAGCAGCGCTGGGAGACCTGGTTTTCCGCGAACGAAACGCTGCGCGTGGATGTCACCGCGATCAAATCGCCGCTGCGCAGCCTTGAGTTCACCACGCTGCGCGTGAAGGATGCGGTGTGCGACCGTCTGCGCAGCGTGAGCGGCGCGCGTCCGAGCATCGACACGGCACAGCCCGACGTCCGCGTGTCCGCGTTTCTGACCGCCGATCTTTGCACCCTTTATCTCGATACTTCGGGCGAACCGCTCTTCAAGCGCGGTTGGCGGCTCGACAAGGGCGCCGCGCCGCTGCGCGAGAACCTCGCCGCGGGCATCCTGCGCGTGGCGGGCTGGACGCCGGGCACGCCGCTTTACGATCCGATGTGCGGCAGCGGCACGTTCCTTGCCGAAGCGGCGCAGATGTCGCTCGGCATCGCACCCGGCGTCGAGCGCCGCTTCGGTTTCGAGAAGCTGAAGCAATACGACGTCGCCGCCTGGCAGGCGATGAAAGTCGAGGCGATGGACGCCAAACGCGCGGCACGGGCATCGAATTCGGCCGACCTGCGCATCTTCGGCAGCGATATCTCGGGCGACATGCTGGAGAAGGCTCGCGCAAACCTCGAACGGGCTGGGTTGCCGTCGATCTCGCTCAAGCAGCTCGACGCGCGGGCGATCACGCCGCCGATCGCGGCCCCTGGTATCGTCGTCGCGAATCCGCCCTATGGGGAGCGGCTGACCGTACGCGGCCGTGGCCCGCGGGGGAACTGCGGGAGCCGCGTGAAAACGCGGAAGGTTTTCGCCGCGCTCACGAAGAGACGCCCGATGCGGAGTTCTTTCAGGCGTTCGGCGATGCACTCAAGCAGCGCTTCGCGGGCTGGAGCGCTTTCGTGTTGACGGCGGATCGCAAGCTTCCCGGGCTCATGCGGCTACGCGAATCGACGAAGACGCCGCTTTTCAACGGCGCGCTCGAGTGCCGGCTCTTTCGCTTCGATCTCGTCACGGGCAGCGTGAAGTCGCGGCCGGCGCGCGATTAGTGCTTCTCCGACCCTCGATGCCATAGGGGTCAGGGAACGCCATTCGTCGCGCCTGCGCCCCTCTTGAAATCTCCACTTTCTGCACTATCTTAGGTTTCGCTCAGGCAGTCGCGGTTCACGCGCTGCGTGTTTCGATTTGTTTGTCAGCGGGCTTCCTCGCGGACGGATGGACTGGAGCGCGTAGTCCGGTTCAGCTCCGTGCGGGCCCCCCGGAAAGGAGCCAATCATGAGCGATCTTTTCTTCGACGCCAATCTGCTGGGCGAGCTCGATCGCCTGCAAAGGCAGATGACGAACCTCTTCGCGGGGTTCCCCGCGAGTCTGCGCGCCACGCGCTTCGACGCCTTCCCTCCCATCAACATCGGCACGACCGACGAATCGGTCGAGATCGTCGCATTCGCGCCGGGGCTCGATCCGGCCACGATCGACGTTTCGATCGACAAGGGTCTGCTCACGATCAGCGGCGAGCGCAAACGCACCGAGCCGGAATCGTCCGACGAGACACGCGTCTACGCCGAGGAGCGCTTCGTCGGCGCATTCCGGCGCGTCGTGGAACTCCCGCAGCACGCCGACCCGGACAAGGTCAGCGCGCGCTACGTGGACGGGTGCCTGTCGATCAGCGTCGGCAAGTCCGAAGCGTCGAAGCCGCGTTCGGTCACCGTGCAATAAACGCGGCTACGCACGAAACAGCGAATTGGACCGGTGGGGCGACCCGCCCAATGCATTATGGAGGACATCATGAATGACACAACCAAGCTGGCCACCCAGGCCGGAGGGAGCAGCACGACCGTGACGAAACCGGGGAACGGACAGACCGCAACGCGTCAAGTGCGCCTCGCTCCGGACGTGGATATCTTCGAAGACCGTCATGGCATTACGCTCTATGCAGACTTACCGGGCGTACCGCGCGAAAAACTCGATGTGCGCGTGCAGGACGGCAGTCTGACGATCGAGGCGGAAGCGGTCGTGCCGACCCCGGCCGGCTTGCGACTACAGCACGCGGAGATACGCCACCCGCATTTCGCGCGCGCGTTCACGCTGAGCCCGGACTTCGACGTATCGCGTATCGACGCACAACTGCGCGACGGCGTACTGAAGCTGACGATTCCGCGCCGCGACGAAGCGAAGCCGCGGCGCATCGAGATCAGCGTCGGCTGATCGGCGGTTGGCGCTGCATTTTCGTGCCTTGCGAACCGCGCGAGGGTGGTATCGCGCGGTTGCGCGTGCGGTCGCTGGTCGATGAGGGTTCCGCAGCCGCCCTCATTCTGCCGGCGTGACGCACGCGCCCCCGGCGGTGACGATTCGGTCGGCAACGGAACGCAGGAACGCAGGAAGCTCGACGGCGGTTAAAGGCCGGCTCAACAGGAACCCCTGCATCTGATCGCAGGCAAGCTCGCGCAACGTCAGGAACTGCGACTCCGTCTCGACGCCTTCCGCCACGACTTCGATCTGCAACGCGCGCGCGAGTGTCATGACGGCCGACAGCAATGCGCTGCCGCGCCGGCCGCCGGCGACGAGATCGCGCATGAACGAGCCGTCGACCTTTATCTGGTCGAACCTGAAGCGCTGTAGATAGGCGAGGCTCGAGTATCCGGTGCCAAAATCGTCTATCGCGACGGTATAGCCGCGCGACTGCAGCGCTTCGATCGTGCGGCTCGTCTTCTCGATGTTCTGCATCGCCGTTGTTTCCGTGATCTCGAACATCAGGCGACGGGGATCGACGCCGGCTGCGCCGATCAGCGTGTCGATCCGGGCCACCAGGTCTTGCACGTTGAACTGGATCGGCGAAAGGTTCACCGCCACACACACCGGGGGCAGCCCTTGCGCATCCCATAGCGCAATATTGCTGCAGACCTCCCGCACTACCCAGTCGCCGATCCCGACGATGAGCCCCGAGCGTTCCGCGATGGGAATGAACTCGAGCGGAGGAATCTCGCCGAGTTCGGGATGGCGCCAGCGAATCAGTGCCTCCACGCCCGTCACCGATTGCGACGCAACGCTGAACTTCGGCTGAAACGACACGCTGAGTTCGCCGCCCGTCAACGCACGATGCAGATCGCGTTGCAGAATCAGCGATTTGAGGGTGGTATGGTTCATCTGCGGCTCGAACACCCGGAACGTGTTGCGCCCGCTTTGCTTCGCGACGTACATGGCGGCGTCCGCACTGTGCAGCAGTTCGCCGGCATTGCTGCCGTCACGAGGATAGAACGCAACGCCGACGCTTGCGCTCACGCGCAGCGGCAATCCGTTGACGTCGATCTCCTCGCTTAGCCGCCGCAGGACGCCATTGGCAAGCGCCTCGGCGGACGACGGCTCTGCCACGTGCTCGACCACGATCACGAATTCATCTCCGCCGAGCCGGGCGACCATGGCGGTCGGGGGCACGTCCTGGCGTAGACGCTCGGCGCACGCTTTAAGCAAGTCGTCGCCGACGCTGTGGCCGAGCGAATCGTTGATCGACTTGAAGCCGTCAAGATCGATGAAGAGCACGGCGAATGGCGATTCTCTGCGCGAGCATTCGGCGATCGCCTGCGCGATGCGCAACGAAAGTTGCTGGCGGTTCGGGAGATTCGTCAGCGCGTCGTGCGTACCGAGGTAATGCAGTTGCCGGTTCGCGCGCCGCAGCGAGATCGAGAGGCTGCTCGTATGGAAGCCAAGCAATGCGAGTGTGCCGACCAGCACGGTGAACGATGTCGCGGTGACGATGAGCGCAAGCCAGCGCGCATCGAGCTTGCCGACGGAGAGGCAAATACTGCCGGCGGCGAAATCGGCCGCGCTCATGCCGACATAATGCATTCCGGTGATCGCGAGCGCCATGATGAAGGCTGCGCCGAGCCGCTTGACCACGACGTTCTGCACGTCCGATGCGCGCAGCGTGAAGGCGAGCCAAAGCGCCGCCATCGAAGCGGCGATCGCCACACCCACCGACAGCGCGACTCTCCAGATCGTGTAGACGATTCCCGGCGACATCTGCATCGCGTGCATGCCGGTGAAGTGCATCGCGGCGACGCCGATGCCCATGACGGTCCCTGCAATGCACAGGCGTGCGCTCGACAGCACGCCGCGGCTCGCCGTGGCAAGCGCAATCAGCGACACGCCGATCGCGAGGAACAGCGATGCTGTCGTGGCGGCCAGATCGTAGCCAACCTCGACGGGCAGCGAGAATGCGAGCATGCCGATAAAGTGCATCGACCAGATACCCACGCCCATCGACACCGCGCCACCCGCGAGCCATAGCGGCCGCCGTTTGGCGCCCGCGAGCGTATTCAGGCCGCCGGACAATTCCACTGCCGTGTAGGACGCAAGGAATGCGACCACCAGCGACAGGCAGACCAGCAGCGGGTTGTAGACCCCGGTCATCGGCTCTCTCTTCGTTAGTATCAGTCAGTCTCGTGCGACTGTGTCTAGGTGCGGCTCAGCCTCGAAGGGTCGCACCACATCTGCGCGCGGCGCACGGTATCAAGCTTGTTGTATCGACAAACTGGCGGATTACTTTATGCGTAAGAACCGCATCCCGATGGGTGCCGCAGCGATGCAACGGAGACCGCCATTGCCGGACCTCGACATCCGGACGGCCCCGCCGCCACCTCTACTGACAGAACGCTGTCAGCAGCACCGCCTCAGACTGTCTCTCACGCGCCGTCCGGCGCACTGTCCGGCACACCGCCGCCCCCGATGGAGACTGTCATGACCGCTGTCGCTGCTGCCACTCGCGTTATCGCCTGGTTCGAACTTCCGGCCGTCGATCTGGAACGCGCCGCCCGCTTTTACGAAGCCGCGCTTGGCATCGAATTGAACCGTGAAGTCGTCGGCGGGGTGCCGATGGCAGTATTCCCCCACGAAGACGGTGCAACCGGCGGTTGCATCGTCAACAACCCCCAGCAGTTGCGGCCCGCTCAACCCGGTGACGGCGCCCTCGTCTATCTGAATGCCGAACCGTCGTTGCAAGCCACGCTCAAGCGCATCGAGAAAGCCGGCGGCAAGCAGGACGGCTCGCTGGTCGAGCTGCCGAACGGGTATGGCTACATCGGATTTTTCATCGACTGCGAGGGCAACCGGGTCGGTCTTCATTCGCTCGAACTACGCTGATGCGTGCCAGGCGCGGCCGTTCACTCCGCGACTGATGCGTGCCAGGCGCGGCCGTTCACTCCGCGACTGATGGGTGACGGCCCGCGCTATCATCGCGCCATACCGAGCCCGGGCCACCGGCCCGGCCTCGCCCTGGGCCATTTCGCTACCGTTAGCCGAGTCCGTCCGCCATGAGTCGCCGAGCCGACCGCCTGTTCCAGATCGCCGAGTTGCTGCGCGGGCGGCGCCTGACGACGGCGCAGCAACTCGCGGAATGGCTCGGCGTCTCGCCGCGCACCGTTTATCGCGACGTTCGCGATCTGCAGCTATCGGGGGTGCCGATCGAAGGAGAGGCGGGCATCGGCTACCGGCTTTCGCGCACGGCAAGTCTGCCGCCGCTCACCTTCACGCCCGACGAACTCGCGGCACTGGCGGCCGGCGCCCGCATGATCGAAACCTGGGGCGGCGCGGGTCTCGCGGCCGGTGCCCGCAGCGCGCTCGCGAAAGTGGCTTCGGCCATGCCGGCCGACAAGCGCGCGACACTTGAGCGCCTTGCCGTTTTCGCGCCCTCGTATCACATCGATCGCCAGTTCTCGCAAAACGTCGATGCGCTCCATCGTGCCGTCGATACCCGACACGTCGTGAGCTTTTCGTACCGGGACAAGAAAGGGGCCGAGACCGAGCGGCGCATCTGGCCGCTCAGCCTCGTCTATTGGGGCGGGCAATGGACGGTCGGGGCATGGTGCGAACTGCGCGAAGACTTCCGCAATTTCGACATCTCGCGCATGGTCGATGTCACGCCGCACGAGGGGTTTCCCGATATGGCAGGCCGGCGGCTCGCCGATTACCTGCGGCACGTCGAAGCGCCCTCGTCGGCATGATGTCGAAGGGCGTACGCGCCGAAGTGCGGTGGCCGAGCTATGCGCACGACAGACTCGGCCGCACCCCGCAGCTCAGTCGACCGACTTCACCATATCCTCGATGACCTTCTTGGCATCGCCGAACACCATCATCGTCTTGTCCATATAGAACAGCTCATTGTCGAGCCCCGCATATCCGGCGGCCATCGAGCGCTTGTTGACGATGACGGTACGAGCCTTGTAGGCCTCGATGATCGGCATTCCCGCAATGGGCGACGCCGGGTCGTTCTTCGCCGCGGGATTCACGACGTCGTTGGCACCCAGCACGAGCACGACATCGGTCTGGCCGAACTCGTTGTTGATGTCCTCCATTTCGAAGACGAGATCGTAGGGCACCTCGGCCTCGGCGAGCAGCACATTCATATGCCCCGGCATACGACCGGCAACGGGGTGAATCGCATAGCGCACATCGACGCCCTTCTCGATGAGCTTGTCGGTCAGCTCCTTCAGCGAATGCTGCGCACGCGCGACGGCAAGACCGTAGCCCGGCACGATCACGACGTTTTCGGCGTTGCCGAGCATGAACGCGGCATCTTCGGCCGAGCCCGACTTCACGGGCCGCTGCTCGGCCGGGCCGCCCGCCGCGGCCGCGCCCGGTTCGGCGCCGAAGCCGCCCAGCAGTACGTTGAAGAACGACCGGTTCATCGCGTGACACATGATGTACGAGAGAATCGCACCTGACGAACCGACGAGCGAACCCGCCACGATCAGCATCGCGTTGTTCAGCGAGAAACCGATGCCGGCCGCCGCCCATCCCGAGTACGAGTTCAGCATCGAGACGACGACGGGCATGTCGGCCCCGCCGATCGGAATGATGATGAGCACGCCGAGCGCGAAGGCGATCAGCGTCATGATGATGAACGGCAACCACGACTGCGTGAGAAAGAAGATGATGCCGAAGCCGAGCATGCCGAGCGCGAGCATCAGATTGATCAGATGCTGGCCCGCATAGACGACGGGCGCCCCTTGAAACAGTCGAAACTTGTACTTGCCCGAGAGCTTGCCGAACGCAATCACCGATCCCGAGAACGTGATGGCACCGACGAATGTGCCGATGAACAGCTCGATCCGGTTGCCGAACGGCAGATAGCCCGCGTAGGGCGCATCGGGCGGCACGAGCCCGAACGCGGCCGGCTCCGACACCACCGCGTAGGCAATGGCCACTGCTGCGAGACCGATCAGCGAATGCATCGCGGCGACGAGTTCGGGCATCTTCGTCATTTCGACGCGAGCCGCGACGAACGCCCCCACCGCGCCGCCGACGACGAGCGCGGCGAACAGCAGCCCGAGCCCGAGCGCGAGGTTCGAGCCCAGCAGCGCTGCTTCTCTGACGATCAGCGCAACCGTGGTAAGGATCGCAATCGCCATCCCGGCCATGCCGAATGCATTGCCCGCGCGTGCGCTCTTCGGATTCGAGAGGCCCTTGAGCGCCTGAATGAAACAGACGGAGGCGACGAGATACAGGAGCGTAACGACGTTCATGCTCATTTACGCACCCTCCTTCGCCAGTTTTTTCGGTTCTTTTCTCTTGAACATCTCGAGCATGCGCCGTGTCACGAGAAAACCGCCGAACACGTTCACTGCCGCGAGCAGCACGGCCAGCGTGCCGAAGAACTTGCCGGCGCCGCCGACGGTGAGCCCCGTCGCCAGCATCGCGCCGACGATCACGATTGCCGAAATCGCATTGGTCACGGCCATGAGCGGGGTATGCAGCGCAGGCGTGACGTTCCAGACCACGTGATAGCCGACATAGACGGCCAGCACGAAGATGATCAGGTTGATGACCGTGTGATTGATGATTTCCATCGCCGGCTCCTTAGGATGTGCGCGTGGTCGCACCGTCGCGGGCAATCAGCGTTGCCGCGACGATGTCGTCGGTCAGGTCGATGTTCAGCGCGCCTTCTTTCGTCACGATCAGCTTGAGGAAATCGAAGAGGTTGCGCGCGTAGAGCGAGGATGCGTCGGCGGCGACCATGGCCGGCAGGTTCGTGTGACCGACGATCGTCACACCATGTTTCGTCACGACGCGGTCGGCCTCCGTCAACGGACAATTGCCGCCGCGCTGACCGGGGCGGTCCGCCAGCTCGGGGCCGCGCCCTGCCGCCAGATCGACGACAACGGACCCCGGCCGCATGGCCTTGACCGTCTCCTCCGACAGCAGCGTCGGCGCGTCCCGTCCCGGGATCAGCGCGGTCGTGATGACGATGTCGGCAAGCTTGGCGCGCTCGTGAACCTGCTGCGCCTGGCGCGCGAGCCAGCTGGCCGGCATCGGCCGCGCATAGCCGCCGACGCCTTCGGCCGCATCGCGCTCTTCCTGGGTTTCGTAAGGCACCTCGACGAATTTAGCGCCGAGCGATTCGATTTGCTCCTTGACGGCCGGCCGCACGTCGGACGCCTCGATGACCGCACCCAAGCGCTTCGCCGTCGCAATGGCCTGCAGCCCGGCCACGCCCGCACCGAGCACGAGCACGCGCGCGGCCTTGACCGTGCCCGCGGCCGTCATCAGCATCGCCATGAAACGCGGATAGAGATCGGCCGCAACGAGTACGGCTTTGTAGCCCGCGATATTGGCTTGCGAGGACAGCACGTCGAGGCTTTGTGCGCGCGTCGTGCGCGGCGCAGCCTCGAGCGCAAACGCGGTGACGCCGGCTTCGGCCAGGCGCGCGGCGTTTTCGGCGTTGAACGGTTCGAGCATGCCGACTACGACGGCGCCGCGCTTCATCATCGCGAGTTCCGCCGGCTGCGGCGATTGCACCTTGAGGACGAGTTCGGCGCCGAACGCGGCGGCCGCGTCGGCAAGCTCCGCGCCCACGGCGGCGAACGCGTCGTCGGTCACGCTCGCGGCACTTCCCGCTCCGCGCTCGATCGTGACACGATGTCCGGCCGCGACGTACTTCTTGACCGTCTCGGGCGTCGCGGCCACGCGCGCTTCATGCGCACGCGTTTCGGCTGGCACTCCGATGTGCATCGTTCAATCCTCCTCACCTTCTCGTTCATCAAGCAAAGCGAAGACAGGCCGACCACGCACGCCGGCTCCATCTGTCGAGATACACGGCTGACACGGCTGATTCGAAGCGACACTTTAACCGAACTTGCGCCGGCTGACGAAAATCGGTGCGGATCGCTCGCTGGGAGGTGTCGAGCGGCCGCATCGCGCATTCGGTAAAATGCGCTGCTATGAAAAACGAACGCTGGGCGCCGCATGTGACGGTCGCGGCCGTCATCGAGCGCGACGGCCGCTTTCTGATGGTCGAGGAGCAGACGGCGGACGGCCTGCGCATCAACCAGCCGGCTGGCCATCTCGAGGCCGGCGAGACGCTGCTTCAGGCGGCCATCCGGGAAACGCTCGAGGAAACGGCGCACACGTTCGCCCCGCAAGCGCTCGTCGGCGTCTATATGACGCATATCGACAAACCTGGCAGCGGCGCAACGTACCTGCGCTTCACGTTCTGCGGCACCTGCAGCGCCGAGCCAGCGCCGCGCACGCTCGACGAAGGCATCGTGCGTGCGCTCTGGCTCACGCCCGAGGAGCTGCGTACCTGTCGCGAGCGTCACCGGACGCCGCTCGTCTTGCGCTCGCTCGACGATTACCTCGCCGGCCAGCGCTTTGCGCTCGACCTTCTGCATACGCATTCGGTCGGACCGCCGGTCGCCGACGCGCCATGAACCCGATAGCAGTGAATTCGATGAGCAAGCAAAAAGTGGTGGTGGGTATGTCGGGCGGTGTCGATTCGTCGGTGACCGCCTGGCTCCTCAAGGAAGCCGGTTATGACGTCGTCGGCCTTTTCATGAAGAACTGGGAAGACGACGACGACAGCGAGTACTGCTCGACGCGGCAGGACTGGATCGACGTCGTCTCCGTCGCGGACCTGATCGGCATCGATGTCGAAGCCGTCAACTTCGCGGCGGAATACAAGGACCGCGTGTTCGCCGAATTCCTGCGCGAATATTCGGCCGGCCGCACGCCGAACCCCGACGTGCTCTGCAACGCGGAGATCAAGTTCAAGGCGTTTCTCGACCATGCCATGTCGCTCGGCGCCGAGACGATCGCGACGGGCCACTACGCGCGTGTGCGCGAAGCCGATGGCCGCTTCGAGCTGCTCAAGGCGAAAGATCACACCAAAGACCAATCCTATTTTCTGCACCGCCTCGATCAGGCGCAGTTGTCGAAGACGCTGTTTCCGCTCGGCGACATCCCCAAAACGCAGGTGCGCGCGATCGCCGAGCAAATCGGGCTGCCCAATGCGAAGAAAAAGGATTCGACCGGTATCTGTTTTATCGGCGAGCGGCCGTTCCGCGAGTTTCTGAACCGCTATCTGCCTACGCGGCCGGGACCGATGATGACGCCCGAGCGTGTCGTCGTCGGCGAGCACATCGGTCTGGCCTTCTATACGTTCGGCCAGCGCAAGGGAATCGGCCTCGGCGGCAGCAAGAGCGGCAGCGGCGAGCCGTGGTTCGTCGCCGGCAAGGACATGGCGACGAACACGCTCTACGTCGTGCAGGGCCACGATCATCCGTGGCTGCTGTCGGAGACGCTCGTCGCGGGCAATACGAGTTGGGTGGCAGGCGCCGCGCCCGACGATGGCGCCCGGCTCGGCGCCAAAACGCGCTACCGCCAAGCCGACGCCCCATGCACCTTCAGCGTCCAAGGCGGGCCGCAACAGTTCTCGCTTGGCTTCGATACCGCTCAGTGGGCGGTGACGCCGGGCCAGTCGGCGGTGCTCTACGACGGCGATGTCTGCCTGGGCGGCGGCATCATCGAACAGGCCGCGGCCACGGCGTCGATCGCCACCGATATCGCAACGAGTACGACGAGCGCCGCATAAACGCCGCCCGCATTGAACTGATGCAGCGAACGCACGATCAGAAAGCCGACACCGCGGCCCGGGGCAAGGCATTCGGCGAGCACGGCCGCGGCGAGTGCAAGCTGGCACCGCAGGCGTAAGCGCGACGACGTTCGAAGCGACCCGCGCGCATCGACCATGGCTGCCGCGAACACGGCCAGCGCGGCGAACACAGCCTTGGGCACCCATCCGCTTGCGCCGCTCAGCCCCATCGCGAGCGCCGCGGCAATGCCGATACCGACGGCCGGCTGCGCGACGCCGGTCGCGACCCGCAGTATCCGGCCGCGCATCGAATCCCCCGGACAAGCTGCAACAGCCAGCGCGGCAGCCAACGAGCCGCCCGCCACCCCGGCGGCCGTCTCGCCGAGCGTCAGGCCGATGTGTACGGCCAATGGGCCGCGCGACGTTGCGCCATGCCACCAGTCGAAAAGCTGATACGCAATGACGGACGGCTGCGAGACGAAGAACGGGTCGACGAGACCGCGCCGCGCGGCGAACTCCCACGCAAGCACGAGCAGACAGAGAAGTATGAGGAAAGCGAGCGCCGCACCGGCCATCCCCCGCCCGCTCAGCGCAGGAGCCTGCCGAGCCGCGGCCAGATCGGTGCGCTCGGGCGAGCGCTCATCGTGCGGGGGCGCGTCGGGAAGATTCAAGCGGGGATGGTATCGATGAACGACTGCCGCTGCGAAAGCTTCGCGAAGTGCTTATCGAGATTCGAATGCTTTTCGCGCCAGCCAAGCTCCGGCATCCGGAAATCGAGGTAGCCGAGTGCGCAACCGACCGCCACATCGGCAAGCGAAAAATGATTGTTTGCGCACCACGGCTTGCCGGCGAGCCCTTGCGACATGGCACCCAGCGCTTCGTCGATCTTGCGTCGCTGGCGTGCGACCCAGCCTTCGCTGCGCCGCGCCTCTTCGCGCTGCGTGGTCTCGAGGCGGATCAGGACGCCGGCATCGAGTACGCCGTCAGCCAGCGCCTCCCAGCAGCGGACTTCGACGCGCTCCCGGCCCGATTGCGGAATGAGCCGGCCAACCGGCGACAGCGTATCGACATACTCGCAAATGACGCGGGAATCGAACACGGCCTCACCGTCCTCCATGAGGAGGCAAGGAACCTTGCCGAGCGGATTGAACGTATGAATAGTCGTCTCGGGTGCCCAGACGTCTTCGAGCACCAGTTGGTAGTCGATCTTCTTTTCGGCCAGCACGATGCGTGCTTTGCGCACATACGGGCTGGCCAGCGAACCGATTAGTTTCATCATCTGCGTTTCTCAGGTGTGCGACGGAGAGTATAACGTTGCCAACGATCATAACGGCGGACAGCGTTGCGGGGATATCGGCCCGATCGGCCAGGCCGGCGCCTGTCGGCGGAATGCAACACACCGGCTGACGCGCGCGCCGCGCCGCGACGGCGCCACGCCATCGAGCCGCCGTTTGGGCGCTACAATCTCACGATGAATCGACCGACCGATCCCCCCCTCGCCATTGCCGTCTACCGCGAACGCCGCGAGCGCCTGCTGGCTGCCCTGCGCGCGGCCGGCGGCGGTGTCGCCGTCGTAGGGACGGCGCCGGAACTCGCGCGCAACCGCGATACCGACTACCCGTACCGGCACGACAGCTACTTCTACTACCTCACCGGCTTCACCGAACCGCAGGCGTTCATCGTGCTCGACGCGGAGGCTCGCGACGACGAGCCGGCCAGTCTGCTTTTCTGCCGTCCCAAGAACGCCGAGCGCGAAACCTGGGAAGGCTTTCACTTCGGCCCCGAGGCCGCGCGCGACGCGTTCGGCTTCGATGCGGCATTTTCCGTCGACGAAATCGATACCGAGCTGCCGCGCCTGATCGCCGACGCGCCGGCGCTGCATTACCTGTTCGCGCAATCGGGCGAACTCGACGGCAAAATTCGGGGATGGCTCGACGCGGTGCGCTCGCAAAGCCGCAGCGGCGTCGCCGCGCCCGTGGCGCTCGTCGATCTCACGCCGAAACTCGACGACATGCGGCTCTTCAAGGATCCGCACGAGGTCGCGATCATGCGCCGCGCCGCGCAGATCTCGGCCGAAGCCCACCGGCGCGCGATGTCCGTATGCCGCCCCGGCATGACCGAGTACGAGCTCGAGGCGGAGCTGCTCTATACCTTCCGGCGCCGCGGCGCGCAGGGCCCCGCCTATGGCTCGATCGTCGCAGCGGGCGCGAACGCCTGCGTGCTTCACTACCCGGCGGGCAATGCGATGTTGCGCGACGACGAACTCGTGCTGATCGACGCAGCGTGCGAGCTCGACGGCTACGCCTCCGACATCACACGCACGTTTCCCGCGAACGGGCGGTTCTCCTCGCCGCAGCGGGAGCTCTACGACATCGTGCTCGCCGCGCAGCAAGCCGCCATCGATACGACGCGCCCGGGCGTGAGCTTCGAGGCCCCGCATGACGCCGCCGTACGCGTACTCGCGCAGGGGCTGCTCGATACCGGCATCATTGCGCGCGAGCGCTTCTCGTCGGTCGACGACGTCATTGCCGAGCGCGCCTATGCGCGCTTTTATATGCACCGCACCGGGCACTGGCTCGGCATGGACGTGCACGATTGCGGCGATTACCGCGACCGCGGCGCCGCGCGCGATGCGCAAGGCGCCTTGCCGTGGCGCACGCTCGCGGCCTCGATGACGCTCACGATCGAGCCGGGTCTCTATATCCGCGCGGCCGAGGATGTGCCCGAGCGCTACTGGGACATCGGCATACGGATCGAGGACGATGCGGTCGTGACCGAGACCGGCTGCGAGCTGCTGTCGCGAGACGTGCCCGTGCAAGCCGACGAAATCGAGGCACTCATGCTTGCCTCGCGGGCCGCTCAGCCATGACAGCGCAATCGACGACAACCGGATCGGCCGAATCTGCCGAATCCGCCGAAGCGGCCCAAGCCGCGCGCGAGGCGGGCGGTCCTGACTTCGACGTGGCGATCGTCGGCGCGGGCCCGGTCGGCCTTGCGCTCGCCGCCTGGCTTGCCCGGCGCAGTGCAAGTGCCGGACTCGCCGTCGCGCTCGTCGACGCACGGGAGCCGGAGGATGCGGCAAACGATCCGCGCGCCATCGCCGTCTCGGAGGGCTCCCGTATGTTGCTGGAGCCGCTCGGAGCGTGGCCGGCCGACGCCCATCCGATCGAGCGCATCCACGTTTCGGAGCGCGGACGCTTCGGCCGCACGCTGATCGAGCGCGACGAGCACGGCCTCGCGGCCCTCGGTTATGTCGTTCGGTACGGCTCGCTCGTGCAGACGCTCGCACGGACCGTGCGGCGCACCGCCGTAGACTGGTTCACGTCCACCTCCGCACTGCCGCCGCGTAACGAGCCGGGCGACGACGCGCTGACGCTGCCGCTCGAAACCGGAGCCGTGCGGCGCACGGTGCGCGCGCGCATCGTCGTCAACGCCGAAGGGGGGCTCTTCGGCGAGGTGCGCACCGGCGAGGGCGAGGGCCAGAGCAAGACCCACGGGCCGCACGGCGCGGCAGGCTCGGCCGAGGTCGCCCGCCGCACGATGCGCGACTATCGACAAACCGCGCTCGTCGGCGTCGTGAGCGTCACCACACCGCAGCCGGATACAGCCTGGGAGCGCTTCACCGGCGAAGGGCCGATCGCTCTTTTACCGATGGGCGGGGTCGGACAGGCCGATTACGCGCTCGTGTGGTGCATGTCGCCAGATGAGGCCACCCGGCGCGCCGGACTTGCCGATGCCGAGTTGCTCGACGAGCTCGGGCGCGCGTTCGGCTCGCGCATGGGCCGCTTCGAGGCGATACGGGGCCGTGCCGCTTTCCCGCTCGGTCTCGCCGCGGCAAAGACGCTCGTCGATGGCCGCATCGCGGCGATCGGCAACGCCGCGCAGACGCTTCACCCCGTCGCGGGCCAAGGCCTCAATCTGGGGCTGCGCGACGCGCACGCGCTGGCCGACGCGCTCGCGCGGCTCGGGCCCGTGCCGGATGCACTCGCCGCGTTCGCCAAGGCACGCCGGCTCGACAGAACGCTCACGATCGGCGCGACAGATACGCTTGCGCGCCTGTTCACGGCCGATCTCGGGCCGCTGTCGCCGCTACGCGGCCTCGCGCTGACGGCGCTCGAATTCCTGCCGCCCGCCAAGACCGCGCTCGCACGACAGATGATGTTCGGCCAGCGCCAGTAGCATGCGAAACGAGGGCTGCGCCGGGGCTGACCCGCGGGGCTGACCGTTAACGCGGTAAAATGCCCGTTTCCCTTGTCGCCAGCCTGCGTCCGCGCCGCGTCACGAGCTCGGACAGCCGTCCCATCATGCCAACCCTCGGCCCCCACACTCTGCGCAACAACCTGTTCGTCGCTCCGATGGCGGGCGTCACGGACCGGCCGTTTCGGCAGCTCTGCAAGCGCCTGGGCGCCGGGTATGCCGTATCGGAAATGGTGGCGTCGAACGCTCAGCTCTGGAAAAGCGAAAAGACGATGCGCCGGGCCAATCATGCGGGCGAGGTCGAGCCGATCGCGGTGCAGATCGCGGGCGCCGATCCGGCGATGATGGCCGAGGCCGCTCGCTACAACGTGGCCAACGGCGCGCAGATCATCGATATCAACATGGGTTGCCCGGCGAAAAAGGTCTGCAATGTCGCCGCGGGCTCGGCGCTTTTGCAGGACGAGCCGCTCGTCGCCCGCATCGTCGAGGCGGTCGTGGCCGCCGTCGGCGTGGGGCCCAATGCCGTGCCCGTCACATTGAAGATCCGCACCGGCTGGGACCGCGAGCACAAGAACGCGCTCAACATCGCCCGCATCGCGGAGAACGCCGGCATCTCGATGCTGACCGTGCACGGCCGCACGCGCGCCGATCTTTATCACGGCGAAGCCGAGTACGACACCATCGCCGCCGTGAAACGCGCAGCACGAATCCCCGTCGTGGCAAACGGCGACATCGATACGCCTGCGAAAGCGCAGGCCGTGCTCGCCGCCACCGGAGCCGATGCGATCATGATCGGCCGCGCGGCGCAGGGGCGCCCGTGGCTCTTTCGCGAAATCGAGCACTACCTGCGGCACGGCGAGCTGCTGCCGCCGCCGCGCATCGCGGAGATTCGCGAGGTGATGAACGAGCACCTCGAGGATCATTACGCGTTTTATGGCGAGTTCACCGGCGTGCGTACTGCGCGCAAGCATATCGGCTGGTACACTCGCGGCCTTCCTGGCGCCAATGCGTTCCGGCACAGGATGAACACGCTCGATACCACACGCGAACAACTGCTGGCCGTCAACGAGTTTTTCGACGCGCAACTGGCTTTGTCCGACCGTCTCGTCTACGTGGAAGACGAAGCGGATACAAGCGGCGAGCCGAACCAGCCGAGACATCAAGAACCCATAGCAGCATGAGCAAACACAACATCGAACAATGCGTCCGCGACAGCCTGGGGCGGTACTTCCAGGATCTCGACGGCGCGAAAGCACACGACGTCTTCGACATGGTGATGTCGTGCGTCGAAAAACCGATGCTCGAGGTGGTGCTCGAGCAGGCCGGCGGCAATCAGTCGCTTGCCGCCGAGTATCTCGGCATCAACCGCAATACGTTGCGCAAAAAGCTGCAACAGCACGGTCTGCTGTAGTCGCGCCGCCCTCGTCCCTTTTCGGTATTGGTTTCCATCATGATCAAGCAAGCGCTCATCTCCGTTTCCGACAAGTCCGGCATCGTCGAATTCGCCCAATCGCTCTCGGCGCTCGGCGTCAAGATCCTGTCGACGGGCGGCACGGCCAAGCTGCTCGCCGAGGCGGGCCTCGCCGTGACCGAAGTGGCCGACTACACCGGGTTTCCCGAAATGCTCGACGGCCGCGTCAAAACGCTGCACCCGAAAGTGCACGGCGGCATTCTCGCGCGCAGGGACGTGCCGGAGCATATGGCCGCGCTCGAAGCGCACGGGATTCCGACGATCGATCTGCTCGTCGTCAATCTCTATCCGTTCGTCGCAACGGTTTCGAAAGACCAATGCACGCTCGAAGACGCCATCGAGAACATCGATATCGGTGGTCCGACGATGCTGCGCTCGGCCGCCAAGAATCATCGCGACGTGACGGTTATCGTCGATCCGGCCGACTATTCGGCGGTGCTCGATGAAATGCGGGCGAACGGCAACACGGTCGGCTACAAGACGAACTTCCGCCTGGCGACGAAGGTCTTCGCGCACACGGCGCAGTACGACGGCGCGATCACGAACTATCTGACGAGCTTGACCGAGGCGCTCCAGCATAGCTCGCGCAACGCGTATCCGGCCACGTTGAATGTGGCCTTCGAGAAAGTGCAGGACCTGCGCTATGGCGAGAATCCGCATCAGAGCGCGGCGTTCTACCGGGACTTGTCAGCGCCGGCCGGTGCGCTTGCGGCCTATCGCCAGTTGCAAGGCAAGGAGCTCTCGTACAACAACATCGCCGATGCCGACGCGGCGTGGGAGTGCGTGAAGACGTTCGATGCAACCGCCTGCGTGATCGTCAAGCATGCGAATCCCTGCGGCGTCGCCATCGGGGCCGATCCGCTCGAAGCCTACTCGAAGGCGTTCAAGACCGATCCGACTTCGGCTTTCGGCGGCATCATCGCGTTCAACCGCGAGGTCGACGAGGCTGCGGCTCAAGCCGTGGCCAAGCAGTTCGTCGAAGTGCTGATCGCACCGTCGTTCACGGAGGGCGCCAAGGCAGTCTTTGCGGCCAAACAAAATGTGCGTTTGCTCGAAATCGCTCTGGGCGCCGGGCAGAACACGTTCGATTTCAAGCGTGTCGGCGGCGGGCTGCTCGTGCAATCGCCCGATGCGAAGAACGTCTCGTCGCGCGAATTGCGCGTCGTGACCAAGCGTCATCCGACACCGCAGGAAATGGACGATTTGCTCTTCGCCTGGCGCGTCGCGAAATACGTGAAGTCGAACGCGATCGTCTTTTGCGCCAAGGGTATGACGCTCGGCGTCGGCGCGGGCCAGATGAGCCGGGTGGATTCGGCCCGTATCGCGAGCATCAAAGCGCAAAACGCGGGGCTCACGCTCGCGGGCTCGGCCGTGGCGTCCGATGCCTTCTTCCCGTTCCGCGATGGCCTCGATGTCGTCGTGGCCGCGGGCGCGACCTGCGTGATCCAACCGGGCGGCTCGATGCGCGATGACGAAGTCGTCGCCGCCGCGGACGAGCACAACATCGCCATGATCATGACGGGCGTGCGGCACTTCCGGCACTGATCGCCGATTGCATGTCGCGGGCGCCCGCATCGATGGGCGCCCGTTGCGTGTGCAACGTTTTCATCGAAGACATTCGAGCCACGGACCGACGCCCTCTCATTGAATCGGTCAGAACGCTGGCCCGGCGCACACGACCGTCCCAATAGCTGTACCGCTTTTCGCCTCTCCTCACACCGCTTCGCCCTCGCTCGCGTTTTGATACGTGCGCCCTGGATGCGCACGCCTGCCACGTCGCGCCGCCGTTCTCCTCTTCGCCCACCTCCATGCGCCCAATGTGCGCAACGCGATAATCGTCACCACTTCAGCGCGAGAGCCACACACGGCACGCACTGAGCAACTGCAAGGCACTTCGATCACATGAAGTCGTCAGCCATTGCGGCGACCACTCGATCGTCGAGCCGGTGATCAAAGAGAAGAACCTCCCAAGGAGACGTGTATGTCAACGCCCACTCTCTCGCCCACGACGGCACCGAGCGTCCCGCATGCGCAGCATCCGGCAGCGGACCGGCAGACTGCCGCCCCCGCCGCTGACGATGTCAATCGGGAGAACGCCTCCCGCCTGCGAGGCGGCAGGCTGCGCGGGCTGTTTCGGATGGATCGCAAACCGCAGCCGGTCGACGTCAAGCGAAAACTGGATGAGCACGTCGAACGGACATTCGCAGGCAACGACGATCGAACGAGTCGCCGCCGGTTTCGCGCAGCGGCCGAGGACGCTCGCCAGCGCCCGAGCACTCAAGATCCGATGACCGACCGGGAGTCGGCACGCGCTGAGATCGAGTCGATGTTCGTGGGCGTCAGCCCTCAATTCGTCGATCAGTTGCTCGACAGACGCGAAAACAGCGACATCCCTGTCTACGGTCATGCGCCGCGCTACGCGCAGGCGATCGTGTTGGCCACCGCGCTCGCCCAGGCAACGGGCGGCGATGCAGAACGTGCGCGGGATGTCATGAATGCCTGGAATCTTCAAGCGGAGGGCGACCCGTCGCGATTTCCAGCAACGGTTCAAGCCGACGATCTGGCGGCCCAGTGTCTGCTCGCAAAAACCGAGCTGGGTTGGGATGTGCTGACGGCGCTCGCCCCATCGCGCTTTGTCCGCCTGAGCGATACGGACGATGAGCGTCGGCGGATGTCGACCACGCTCAGAGCGTGCGCACATCTGCTCGACAATCTGCCGTTCGGCGATGAGGCGTTTGAGCGCCCGCGAGATCTCAATGACGCCCTCATGCTCGCCCAGGAGATCGTTGATTGTGCCCTGCCCGAACCCGATGCCGACAAACCGCGGCCCGGCACCAGCGAGGCGCTGGGCTTCGAGCGCAATGTCATCGCGGCGCGCGCGTTGATGGGCTCGTGCTCCACCAGCCCTACCCGGAAGGAACGCGAGGCGATTCTGCTCTTCAAGCCACAAGGGGGCGAGCGCGACGTCAGAAATCTGTCGATGATGCGGCACCGGGTGAACCAGATATTCAGCGACACCAACGAAAAACGCGGTTTCTTCGGGCGCATGCCGACGATGAACCAGCGTCTGATGGACACACTGGCCAAGCGGACCATGAGCGATTTAGTCGCGCATCTGGACGAGGCACTCGCCCCGCCGATGAGATGGGAAAACGGCCTGCTTGTGCGCGACACCGACTTCGTCCCGGAATTGACCGATGACCGCGTGCGTCAAGCGCTGCACTTCACCGCATTGAAAGCGTTCATCAACCGCGTGGATCACCGTACACGGCGCGCTTCGATCGATCTGAAAAGAGGGGAGTTCAACGATTTGCTCGATGCGACCGCGCGCAGGCTGCAAATCACGCCGCGGGAGCTGAGCCGCCACCCGGCATGGCAACAGGGGCACGGCGAATGCAGGCAACTGAACGTCGACAAACTGCGTGCATGGATGCGGGAAGCCGGCGTCGATCCCGCCACGTCGGACATGGGCAAGCACCTGCGGACGCTCGAAAACATGCAGCTAGGCAAAGCAAGCAACGCTCGAGGGGTGCGCGAGCTCGTCGATACGATGCGCCCCGGCACCTCCATCGCGTTCACGAGCCGAGGTGCACAGGGGCCGAATATCACGTACTGGGCGACGGTCGCTCCCGAGGCGTTGAGGCATAAATGGGGGCATCCGACCGTCACGCCGTTGCCGACAGGCTCTCGCATTCGCGGCCGCGGCGCCGCCATGATTCTCTCGGGGGACGAAGGTCCTGACGGCGCTCATATCGACATCGACATCGGCACGATGGATCGCAAGTCATGGACACTTCTCGCCGGCGCTGTTGGGCAGATTCACTCCGAGAGCCCGAGCGCCGCGTCCGAGAATTTCTGGTGGCAAGTGTTCGAATATGGTTTTCACCGCTCTCACGAAACGTCGGAGGGCGTCAAGCTTCGCATCGCGGCCGACACGTTCGATGAGGCAAAGGCCTTGGCATGCAAGGTCGTCGATGCGCTATCCGGGGTGACCGCTTCCGAGGATAGCGACGAGGACCTTGGCGGGTGGGACAATCTCGTTGACGAGCATTTCGACAACGACCACATCCGCGTCCATCATCAAACGCGCGAAGACACGGAAAGGGCGCGTATCGCGCAGACCATGACGGTGCTCGGTGTAAACACGCCGTTCGGAGGCAACCTCGCCATTCCGAAGAACGCGTGGGTTGTGGGGGGCGTCAACAGCTGGTGGAACGCGTTCGCCGTGCAACTCTCGCGGACCAAAGGAACTCTCACGAGCCGAATCCGCGGGGCGGACAATGTCTCGCGAAGCGAGAACCGCCGCGAACAGCATATAACGCTCGGTGGGCTCACCTATCCGCAACCGAGCCTCACACCGCCCATTCACGACGTGACGGGCATGGGCCTCGGTGCGTGGTGGATCCCAATGAAACGGTTCGTAAAAGGACTCGAGAGCGGAGAGGCGACGCTGTACCTCCCGCCCCCGGGCACCAACGGTACGCCGTATCAAGAATGGGTCATGACCGAGCTCGAGTACATCGAATGGCAAACGGAACTCTGGGGCGCCTCTTCGCCTACGCCGCCAGAACACATGCGCAACCACATACTGCCCGATCGCCCCGCGGGCGCACGCGGGGATCTCAAAGTCGTCGTGCGGCGCTATGTCAAGCCCGAAGCCGCGGGCGAGTTGAACGCCCGCTTCGACAGGATTGCGACAATGAACGGCAACCCCGCCGCGGGGCCGGCGATTCAGCGTGAGATGGACAGCGCGGGCGCGAAGCTGCTGGACGAATCCACTTGGGGCGAAAACATGGTGGTGTCGTACCAGTACACCAATCAGCACGAAAATGTGAGCGGGATGCCACCGATCGCGTACCAGAAACAGCACTTCGTCGGCACCGTCGAGCGCGATCGTCAACACGTGCTCGGCCGAACGGGCGGACGCAATACGCTCGTCGGCACTCGCGTGCCCGAAATGTACGTGCCGGACGCCGAAAACCAGCGGATCTTCAAAGCCAATAAGCCGACCCGATTCGCACCCGCCGATCCCAACGTGCGTCAATCGCCGATGCAGCAGCAGATCCGCGAAATCTTCGCGAACTTTCCGCAGGAATGGGTGCCGGTCGAGCCTGTGGTCATGCCGAGTCACAAGCAGATCTATGGGCAGCTCTTTCACTTGGTGCAGAGGCGCTCCCGTCTCTACCCGATAGGCACGCCCATCGGCGATTCGCTCCACGACTATCTGGGTACGTCCGACAGCATGGCCGTGGTCGACTGCGACCCCAGGCGCCCTGCGGCCGAGATCATGGCGGATTTCGAGCGGTCGCGGCGAGAATACGCAATCAAAAACATCGCGCAGGGACAAGCTATCCCGGAAGATCTCGATACGTTGGGAGACGAGTTCTGGAAGGACTTCGACATTGCGGACTTCTTCAAGGCGAACTTCTATCCGCCGCGTCGACCGCTTGCCGACAGAAAGCCAGAAGGGCCGATCAACTCACTGAAAGACCACGTCCTCGCGTTTCGCAAGATCAACAAGCTCGATATGTCGGAAGCGACGTTGCGGGTGGGCTCATCCGCAATTCCGGTTCCGGAGGTTGCGGACGTACCGTCAAATCGCTTCAGTACTCCGTTCCAATGGGACCAGTTGCTGGCATCGGCGGGCCAACTGGCCGACGGAGACCTGGCGAGCGTCAGGCGTACGCTCATCAACAAAGCGCACATCATCAGGACGACCGGAATCGACGAAAACGCCTACGCGACGCACTACACCGGACGTCAGCAGCCGGAGACGTTCGCGATCATCGCGGGGATGTACGCGGACCACGTCGGCAATGACGACATCCTGGTGGAATTTCTGCCCGAACTGATGGGCGAGTGGTACAACAGAATGCGCGGTGCGGAGAGCCTGATGCCCGGGACCATCTTCAACGGTGTCGCAATGAAACCCGACGGCAAGATCGTCAACGGTTTGATCGACTATGCGACGCCCTCGGGATCGCGCCCCGAAGGCGATCTCGAAGACACTGAGATCGCAGACGAGGAACTCGCGCGGCTCGGAATCAATCCTGCATTCGTGTTCGGCGAGAACCGCGATAGCGCGGCCATCGGTACCGATTTCAGCCGGGCGCAGCGCAACCCGGTCGATGGCCGCCGCGAACTGAGCTATTCCGCGCCGCTGACTGAAAATGCCCATGTGCTCCAGTCCGAGCGCGTCCTGGTAAGGGCGCTGCGTGCAGCCGGTCATGACGAAATGGCGGACATGCTGCAGAAGTTCGCCGATCAGCGCGAGCTCGCAATGCAGGAAACCTTCCTCGCGCCGCGTACGGATATCACGCTCGAGCCGAAGCCCGGCACGCGTCCGCCGATGATGGTCGGGTCGTACTACCGGCTCAGAGAAGGCGAGCTGCATCCACTGCTGTCGGCCGAGGTCGCCAACGCACTCTGGGCCGGCGTCGTGCCGCCGCAAGACATCGAATGGATCGTCGGGGCTTTGGACTCGCTCACCACCGGGGACGGTCTCATGGCCACCGCCGATGTGGATAGCCACGAGCAGTGGGATGGCTTCAATTTCTGGGCGATGCACGCTTACAAGGCGGTCGAAGGCCTGATCGCGAACGGTCATCCAGAGCGTGCGGAACGAATCGCGTTGGGCTTCGTGAAAAATGCCCGCGCGGCACTCGTCAATTACGGCATCACGGCCGAGAAGTACAACCCCAATGGCGAGCTGGGCCGCGGTGGCGAATATCCGGTTGAACCGAACATGACGATGACCAATGAAACGCTTGCCTATTTCGCATGGCGGTTCAAGAGCTGCAAGGAGGTCTACGAGCAACCGGTGGAGCAGACGGTGGCGGCCTGACAACACGTGTCCTCGCACTCGGGATGTATGGGAGCGTTGCGCCTGTAGGCGGGAAGTGCCGTTCGTTGTAGTATCGCAGGCACTTCCCCACCTGAATCTCATGAGAATCCTCGGCATCGATCCCGGCCTGCGCGTCACGGGCTTCGGCATCATCGATCAAACCGGCCAACGGCTCACTTACGTGACGAGCGGCGTCATCCGCACGGCCGATGCGGATCTGCCGTCCCGTCTTCGCACGATTTTCGACGGCATCTCCACGCTGATCCGCCAGCACACCCCGGACCAGTCGGCCATCGAAAAAGTCTTCGTGAACGTCAATCCGCAATCGACGCTGCTGCTTGGGCAAGCGCGAGGTGCGGCGATCTGCGGCCTCGTGTCCGGCGGCGTGCCCGTTGCCGAATACACGGCACTGCAGCTCAAGCAAGCCGTCGTCGGATACGGCCGTGCGACGAAAGAACAAATGCAGCAGATGGTTGGACGCCTGCTCGATCTGCCCGGCCTGCCGGGCACCGACGCAGCGGACGCGCTCGGCATGGCCATCTGCCACGCCCACGGTGGAAGTGCGCTCGGCGCCCTCGCGGATATCGCCCCCGGGCTCGCGAAAAAAGGATTGCGCGTGCGGCGCGGGCGACTCGTCGGCTGACACGCAAGGCCTGCGGCCGGCTCGCGACACCTCGGCATACGCTACACTCGCGCATTGCCTTTCCACTCGCCTCAGACATGATCGGTCGAATCGCCGGCACCCTGCTGGAAAAGAACCCACCTCACCTGCTCGTCGATTGCAACGGGGTGGGCTATGAGATCGACGTGCCGATGAGCACGTTTTACAACCTGCCGTCGACAGGTGAAAAAGTCGTCCTGCTCACGCAGCTGATCGTGCGCGAAGACGCGCACCTCCTCTACGGCTTCGGCACGGCCCAGGAGCGCACCACATTCCGCGAGTTGCTCAAGATCAGCGGCATCGGCGCGCGCATGGCGCTGGCGGTGCTCTCCGGCATGAGCGTTCAGGAGCTCTCCCAGGCCGTGACGCTGCAAGATGCCGCGCGCCTCACGCGTGTGCCCGGCATCGGCAAGAAAACGGCCGAGCGTCTGTTGCTCGAGCTCAAGGGCAAGCTCGGCGCCGATCTCGGCGCGGCCGCCGCGGCCGTGTCCCCGTCCGACCACGCCACCGACATCCTCAATGCCCTGCTCGCCCTCGGCTACTCGGAAAAAGAAGCGCTCGCCGCCATCAAAAACGTGCCGGCTGGAACCGGCGTGTCCGAAGGCATCAAGCTCGCGCTGAAAGCACTGTCGAAGGCTTAATATGGGGCCAAATCATTCACATCAGTCTCCACAGTGTCACGCGAGATAAAGTGCGATCCGGTCCGTGGTCCATGTTGCGATGCCTGTCCCGAAGAAATCTGCATCCTCGGTCCAAACAGGGCACCCCACGATCATTGCACACGCTAGAACGGGCCAGTCGTCCGCATCGCGTGTACCGATGCGCTGGAGCGCCTGCGTTTTCGCTTCGGCGTAAATCTCCCCGTCGATGATCTGGACGATCGGAACCAAGCCATCCAGCACCGCTATCGCGGGTTCGGGCGAGATGCCACGCTTTTTTAGCAGGCCTGGCAGATACTTCCTGGCATCCGCATAGGCGACGTCGGGGGCGAAAAACCGGACATCTTCTGCGTGCGCAGTGATCAACTCGCGCACGCGCTTGCCGAGGACAGCCCGAATCAGAATATTCGCGTCGAGTACGATTGCCTTACTGCTCATGTCGACTTGGTGCCCGCCTTGGATTTGCCCGCCGATGCACGACGCGCCGTCTTGAATTCAGACACGACTTCCTCGACATCCACGTCATGATCGGCCAACAGCCGGTCCAGGGCCTTACTCGCTTTCTTCAACGCGGCGCGTTGTCCTTCGTCCTGGCCGTGTGCCGGGATAAAGTAACCTACCGTCTGGCCATGACGCGTTACCGCCACCGGTGTGCTCGCAGCAATGTATTCAGCGAGATCGGCTCGAAACGCACGAATCCCTACCTTGATTGCTTCCATGCTCATGCTCCCGCATCGTGCCTTCGCACGCTACATTTGTGAATCGACGTGTACACATTTTAAATTTTCGAGAATGGAAACGCAAGCGTGCCTCATTGGCCGCGTTCCGGTCGGCGCGAAGCGCCGCGCGCGGTACAATGGCGCGCATGATCGAAACCGACAAGCTCGCCACCGAGCGCATCATCTCCGCGGCACCCTCTTCCTCGCACGAGGAAGCGTTCGAGCGCGCGCTGCGTCCGCGCCAGCTCGAAGAGTATGTCGGCCAGGAAAAAGTGCGCGGCCAGCTCGAAATCTTCATCGAGGCGGCCAAGCGCCGCTCGGAGTCCCTCGATCACGTCCTGCTGTTCGGCCCCCCGGGCCTCGGTAAAACGACACTCGCGCACATCATCGCCCGCGAAATGGGGGTCAATCTGAGGCAAACGTCCGGGCCCGTGCTCGAGCGTGCCGGCGATCTCGCCGCGCTGCTCACGAATCTCGAAGCCAACGACGTCCTGTTCATCGACGAAATCCATCGCCTTTCGCCCGTCGTCGAGGAAATCCTCTATCCCGCGCTCGAGGATTACCAGATCGACATCATGATCGGCGAGGGTCCGGCCGCGCGCAGCGTGAAACTCGATCTCCAGCCGTTCACGCTCGTCGGCGCAACGACGCGCGCCGGCATGCTGACCAATCCGCTGCGCGATCGCTTCGGCATCGTCGCGCGCCTGGAGTTCTATAACGCCGAGGAGCTCGCGCGCATCGTCGTGCGCTCGGCATCGCTGCTCGGCGCGCAGATCCATCGCGACGGCGCGTACGAGATCGCGCGCCGCTCGCGCGGCACGCCGCGCATCGCGAACCGGCTGTTGCGCCGCGTGCGCGATTACGCCGAAGTGAAGGCCGACGGCAATATCACGGCGCGAGTGGCCGATGCGGCCCTTGCCATGCTCGATGTCGACGCCGTCGGCTTCGATCTGATGGACCGCAAGCTGCTCGAGGCCATCCTGCACAAGTTCGACGGCGGCCCCGTCGGTGTCGACAATCTGGCTGCCGCCATCGGCGAGGAGCGCGATACGATCGAAGACGTCCTCGAGCCGTATCTGATCCAGCAAGGCTATTTGCAGCGCACACCGCGCGGGCGCGTGGCGACTTTGGCGGCGTACCGCCATTTCGGCCTGGCCACCCCCGACGCGGCCAGCACCGTGCGCAGCCTCTGGGATAACGACGCCTCCTGAGGCGCAAGCGTCGAGCGCACGCGTCGGGCAGGCCTCATTTCAACGGTTCCCCAGCTCTCCATGTCAGATAGCGCCGGCAAAGCCCCTCGTCCGAGCATGGCATGGCGCGATGCGCTCGGCGCCCGAGTGCGCGCGAAGATCGTCCGGGGCATCACTCATCTGACGACAGGCAGCGGCCCGACGCTCGATTTCTCGTCGCCGCCCGGCGACCCTGGCCTCTTCGGCCCCGATGCGGTCTGCTGGCAAGTGCATGCCGATTTCACGGCGATGATGGTGGGCGGCATCTCGGCGTTGATGCTGCAGGCCCTCCATCCGCTCGCGTTGGCCGGTGTATGGGACCACTCCACGTTTCGCACCGATATGCTCGGCCGCCTGCGCCGCACGGCCACGTTCATCTCGGGCACGACGTTCGGCAACCGCGCCGACGCGCTCGCGCTGATCGAACGCGTCAAACGCATCCATCTCGCCGTGAGCGGTACCGCTCCGGACGGGCGGCCTTACCGCGCCAGCGATCCCGCGTTGCTGACATGGGTCCACGTGGCAGAGGTCTCGAGCTTCATGGCTGCCCATCTGCGCTATGTCAATCCCGCGCTGTCGATCGGTGAGCAGGATCGCTATTACGCCGAGATGGCCATGATCGCGCAACTGCTGGGTGCCGAGGATGTGCCGCGCTCCCGGGCGGAAGTGGCGACCTATCTCGCCACCATGCGGCCCGCGCTCGAGGCAGGGCCGCGCGTGCAAGAAGTCGTTGCGGTGCTTGCCCACGCCGCCCCGAAAGGACGCTTGATGCGGCCTGCCGGCGCATTGGTGTTCCGCGCGGGCGTCGATTCGTTACCCCGCTGGGCGCAGGACTTGATCGGTTTTTCGGCGCCGGCGCGGTATGCGGGCAAGCTGGCACGCCAAGGCATACGCATGGTCGCGCCCGTGATGCGCTGGGCGCTCGTCAATGGGGCATCGAAGCGCGCACGCCGGCGCGTGGCTGCGCAAGTGGCGTGACGGCAGTAATGGCGCCATGGCACCGCCCGCGACCAAGCTCAACGCGCGCACAACGCTAGCAACGCACGCCTGCGCGTGCGGCGCGCCGCAGGGGCGTCGATGATGCTCCGTGTCGCCTACTTGCGGTCGACGCCTTTCGCCACCGCCAAGCCGTCGTCGGCGCTCGCGCTTTCGAGATGTGCGACATCGCCCCATTCGACGATCGAGGCGCGGCCGGCTTCGTCCCACTGCACGCTGTTGAGACTCGCATTGAGCAACGGATAGTCGCGCGGCGCATCGAGCGCCAGCCCGCGAGCACAGCGATAAACGCAATCGAGCACGCCACCGTGCGTCACGCAGACGATGCGGCCGTTCGGATGCTCGGCCGCGATTTGCGCGACGGTGTGCAGCACCCGGTGATAGAACACGCGCGGCGACTCGCCGCCTTCGGGCGCAAAGCCTGGATCGCGCGTCTGCCAGACGGCGTAGGCATCGGGAAACCGGTCCGCGATCTCATCGCTGTCATGTCCCTGAAAGACGCCATAGGCGCGCTCGCGCAGCCCCGATTGTAGCTTCAGCGACAAGCCGAGCGCGGCCACCGTCGGCTCGGCCGTTTGCCGCGCTCGCATCAAGTCGCTCGCATAGATGGCATCGACCCCGCGGCCGGCGCCGGCTTCGCGGGTCATCCGCGCCGCAATTCGGCGGGCCTGCTCGAGCCCAGTCTCGTTCAGCGGGATATCGATGTGGCCCTGGATGCGCTTGATGCGATTCCAGTCGGTCTCGCCATGGCGGATGAAAACGATGCGGGTTGGCATGATCGAAAGACGTATGGACGGTCAGGTCAGGCCCGGACCGTTCGGATCAGTTACGGGCGCGCAGCCAGAACGTGACGGGACCGTCGTTGACGAGCGAGACCTGCATCTCGGCACCGAACTCGCCGGTTTCGACGAGCGGGTGACGCGCCCGCGCCGCAGCAACGAAATAGTCGAACAGACGCCGCCCATCCTCGGGCGGCGCGGCCGGCGTAAAGCTCGGACGCAGGCCGCTGTCGGTATCGGCCGCCAGCGTGAATTGCGAAACGAGCAGCAACCCGCCGGCACGCCCTGCGCCGTCGATATTCGAAAGCGGCAGATTCATTTTGCCGGCCGCATCGCCGAATACGCGATAGCCCAGCACCTTCGCGACGAGTTTGTCGGCCACGGCTTCGCTGTCGCCGCGCTCGGCGCAAACGAGCGCGAGCAGTCCCGGGCCGATCTCTCCTGTGACGCGCGTGCCGACGCGCACTTGCGCCTGGGTCACCCGCTGGATCAAGGCGATCACGAGCCCCCTCTGTCACGCGGTCAGCGTGATGCGCGCGAAGCGCCGCTTGCCGACCTGCACGACATATTCACCGGCGTCGACCTTGAGCCCTTTGTCCGTAACCGTCGTGCCGTCGATCCTGACGCCGGCTTGGTCGATGTTGCGCAGCGCCTCGCTCGTCGACGGCACGAGGCCCGCCTGTTTGAGCAATTGGCCGATGCCGAGCGGCGCGCCGGCAAGCGTCACCGATGGGATGTCATCGGGCACCCCGCCGCGCGCGCGGTGATTGAAGTCCTCGAGCGCGCGCTCGGCGTCGGCCTGCGAATGAAAGCGCGCCACGACCTCCTGCGCGAGCAGCACTTTGAAGTCGCGCGGATTGCGGCCTTCCTGCGCTTCGCGGGCGAAGTGTGCAATCTCCTCAACGCTGCGAAACGACAGCAACTCGAAGTAGCGCCACATGAGCGTATCCGAGATGCTCATCAGCTTGCCGAACATGTCAGCGGGCTTCTCACTGATGCCGACGTAATTGTTCTTCGACTTCGACATCTTGTCGACGCCGTCCAGTCCCTCGAGCAGCGGCATCGTCAGAATGCACTGCTGCTCTTGTCCATACTGCTTCTGCAGCTCGCGCCCAACGAGCAGGTTGAACTTCTGATCGGTGCCGCCGAGCTCGAGATCGGCATTCAGCGCGACCGAGTCGTAACCCTGCATCAGCGGATAGAGGAATTCGTGGATGGAGATCGGCACACCACCCTGGAACCGCTTCGTGAAGTCCTCGCGTTCGAGAATGCGCGCGACGGTATAGCGCGACGCCAGCTTGATCATGCCGTCGGCGCCGAGCGGCATCGACCATTCGCTGTTGAAGCGGATCTCCGTCTTCTCGCGATCGAGCACCAGCGCGGCCTGATCGAAATAAGTCTTCGCATTCGATTCGATCTGCTCGCGAGTGAGCGGCGGTCGCGTGGCGTTGCGTCCCGAAGGATCGCCGATGAGCGAGGTGAAGTCGCCGATCAAAAAGATGACGGTGTGCCCGAGATCCTGAAGCTGACGCATCTTGTTCAGCACGACCGTATGGCCGATATGAATATCCGGTGCAGTCGGGTCGAGCCCGAGCTTGATGCGCAGCGGCTTGCCCGTCGCGGCACTTCGCGCCAGCTTCTGCACGAACTCCTCTTCGATCAGCAGTTCGTCGGCGCCGCGCTTGGCGACAGCGAGCGCGTGAAGGACCTCGTCCGTGACTGGAAACTTCGAGGCGGGTTGGGCAGTGGAGTCGGTGCTCATCGGAAAGTCGCGTGCTGAGACGTTGCAAAAGCCGTAATTGTCCCATATTCTCGGCGCGCGCCGCCCTCGCAACGCTGCTGAACGCAAGCGCGCCATTGCTTGGATAATGTCGGGGGTGCGGTGCCGCCTTGCGCCGCCTCGCACCGTCTTCCGGCCCGCGCCGGCCACCTTGAAACGACGAGGAGTTTTCCGTGCCCCGTACCGCCCCCTCCGCTCCCGGTGACGGCATCTACTTCGGCCTGATGTCCGGCACGAGCCTGGACGGCGTCGACGGCGTCGCCGTCGAATTCGCCGACGGACGGCCCCCGACCGTGCTGGCCGACGCTTTCGTCGGCTTCGCCGACGGCCTGCGCGGCGCGCTCTTCGCGCTGCAGCAGCCCGGAGACAATGAAATCGAGCGCGAGGCGCTCGCCGCATCGGCCCTCGCCACACGGTACGCGGTGTGCTGCCACGAACTGCTGCGCTCCGCCAACCTGGCACCGTCGCGCGTGCGAGCGATCGGCGTACACGGGCAAACGGTGCGCCATATGATCGAAAAAGGCTATACGCGTCAGATCAATAATCCCGCCTTGCTCGCGGAGATGACGCACATCGACGTCGTGGCGGATTTCCGAAGCCGCGATGTGGCGGCCGGCGGCCAGGGCGCGCCGCTCGTGCCGGCCTTTCACGAGCAGATCTTCCGGTCCGCAAACGAGACCCGCGTGATCTGCAATCTCGGCGGGATCAGCAATATCACGATCCTTCCCGCCGACACCGGCACGTCTGTCAGGGGCTTCGACTGCGGGCCCGCGAATGTGCTGCTCGACGAGTGGGCCAGCCGCCATCTGGGCACGCCCTACGACGAAGGCGGTCGATTCGCGGCAACCGGCACGGTTGTCGAGCCGCTCTTGAACCGGTTGCTGGACGAGCCGTTTTTTGCATTGCCGCCACCCAAGAGCACGGGCCGCGATCTGTTCAATGCGAGTTGGCTGGATGCCAAACTGGCCGGTTTTTCCGAATCGGCCCCGGCCGACGTCCAGGCCACGCTGGCCGCGTTGACGGCGACGACCGTCGTGCGGGAGGTGGAGCGGCATGCCGGCGGATGCGGCGCTATTTACGTCTGCGGAGGCGGAGCGCGCAATCCCGAACTGCTTCGAGCGTTCGAGACGGCATTGACGAAGAGTGGTGTCAGCGGCGCATCGGTGAGAACGACCGACGAACTCGGCGTACCGCCCCATCACGTGGAAGCGCTCGCGTTCGCCTGGTTGGCGAAGCGGTGTATCGAGCGGGCGCCGGGGAATCTGCCCGCGGTCACGGGCGCCGCGGGCGAGCGCGTGCTGGGGGCGCTCTACCCGGCGTGAGCGGTTGCTGAACGGCCGGAACGGGGGAAACTACGTTACGCCGAGAACGACGAGCCGCAGCCGCACGTGGTCGTGGCGTTCGGGTTCTTGATGACGAATTGCGCGCCGTTGATATCGTCCTTGTAGTCGATTTCAGCACCGACGAGATATTGATAACTCATCGAATCGATCAGCAGTTGAACGCCCGCCTTGTTCATGACGGTGTCGTCTTCGTTGATCGTTTCGTCGAACGTGAAGCCGTATTGGAAGCCTGAGCATCCGCCGCCTTGCACGAAAACGCGCAATTTGAGGTCCGGATTGCCCTCTTCGTCGATCAATTGCTTCACTTTTTCAGCCGCCGCGTCCGTGAAGACGAAGGGGCCGGGCATTTCGGTCACGGGGGTTTCAGTGACGGCGGTCATTCGAACTCTCCAAAAAAGCTGCTAAGCGCCATTGTAGGGCTGTTCGGAATATCGTGCTGTAAGTCCATGAATTCAATGGGTGCTTGCCTGAAACGTTCCGTATGACGCCGCGGAAATGAACAAAGCCGCCGGTGCGGACAGCAGCGGCGGCTTTTTTTGCGGACCGCGCCAGCATTGCGGCGCGGTACCGGCGCGTATTAACGCTTCGAGAACTGCTTGCGGCGGCGTGCCTTGTGGAAGCCGACCTTCTTACGCTCTACTTCACGTGCATCGCGCGTCACGAAGCCGGCGCTCGACAGCGCGGGCTTCAGCGTCGCATCGTAGTCCATCAGCGCACGCGTGATGCCGTGACGGACCGCGCCCGCTTGACCCGTCTCGCCGCCACCCGACACGTTGACCTTGATGTCGAACGTCGTGCCGTGGTTCGTGAGCTCGAGCGGCTGACGAACGATCATCAGCGACGTTTCGCGCGAGAAGTAATCAGCGATGGGCTTGCCGTTGACGACGATATCGCCCTTGCCTGCCTTGATGAAGACACGAGCGACGGCGCTCTTGCGGCGGCCCGTACCATAGTTCCAATTACCGATCATGTGGGCTCCCCTTAGATCTCGAGCGCTTGCGGCTGCTGAGCCGTATGCGGATGCGTCGCTTCGGCGTAGACCTTCAGCTTCTTGATCATTGCATAGCCAAGCGGGCCCTTCGGCAGCATACCCTTGACCGCTTTCTCGAGCGCACGGCCCGGGAAACGCTCCTGCATCTTGCCGAACGTCGTTTCGTAGATACCGCCCGGGTAGCCCGAGTGGCGGTAGTACTTCTTGTCGGTGTTTTTGTTGCCCGTCACCTTCAGCTTGCCAGCGTTGATGACGATGATGAAATCACCAGTGTCGACGTGCGGGGTGAACTCAGGCTTGTGCTTGCCGCGAAGACGGCGTGCCACTTCGCTGGCGACACGGCCGAGAACCTTATCCGTCGCGTCAATCACGTACCATTCGCGCTTTACCTCTTCGGCTTTCGCGGAAAATGTCTTCATGATCGATCCAAAATTGTGACCTGCCCTTGCTTTCATTCCTGCTTGGATAGTTGCGTATCGAGACGCGGCGCAGGCTCTCCCTGTTCTTCTCCCGCGGGCATGGATGCGGAAAAGCCCTGAATTATAAAGGAATTCAAGGCGACACGTCAAAAAAAAGCCCGAACACTCGGCTCGGGCTTAATCCACCTAAGGAGGAGGGTGGAGGAGACATGCGGAGATTGCCGAACAAGCATGGCAACCAATGAGTCGTATTGTACAGAGGATCACCCCATCGCGCAAGAAAATTTGCATCGCGAAATCGCATCTCACGATACGATATATCGATATCGCGCGGCGTGCGATTCCGCGCGGAGCGGCAGCGTTCGGGCGAGGCTACAATGCGCTCTTCTTTTGACTGCGCGGGAGCCTGGACATGGAATGCAAGGTGAGCTGGATGGGGCCTGACGGCATGGCGTTCGCCGCCGAGACCGGCAGTGGGCATCTGGCCATGATGGATGGCGCCCCCGAGGGCGGCGGCCGCAATCTGGCCCCGCGGCCGATGGAAATGGTTCTGCTCGGCACGGGCGGCTGCACGGCCTATGACGTCGTCATGATCCTGAAAAAGAGCCGTCAGGAGATCGCCGGATGCTCGGTGACGCTGAAGGCGGAGCGTGCGAGCGTCGATCCGAAGGTCTTCACGAGCATTCACTTCCACTTCACGGTGACGGGGAAGAATCTGAACCCGGCCACGGTCGAGCGGGCCATCAACCTGTCGCACGACAAGTATTGCTCGGCGTCGAACATGCTCGCCAAGACGGCCGAATTGACGCACTCCTTCGAGATTGTGGAGCAGTAAGGACGATCGCGTCATTTCGCCTTATTGAGCGGCGCGCGAATGCGCTGAGCTCGGCGAAGCTGAAATCATGGTCGAGGCAGGCATTCCGGGCGTCCTCGTGACTTCGCCCGTCGTCGGCAAGAACAAGATGCGCCGGCTCATTCGCAGCGCGCGTACGCCGGGCCCGGGCAGTTGATGGTAGTCGCCGACCATCCCGACAACGTCGACGCACTTGCCGCAGCCGCGGTGGAACTGGGCCGTACGGTCGCGAACATCGTGGAGGAAATCGAATGCGCGGGCCTCGCGGTCGAGATCGTGACAGGCGTCGGCACGGGCTTCATCAAGCTCTGATCGGGATGTGCCCCAAGGGTCACGGAGCCCCCCAGCCCCCAGTCAAAGACAAGTGTCACCGTTCCGCGCGGCGTGCGCCGTCAGCGGCACCACATTGCATTGGCATAGGAAGTCTCTCAGGAAATGTTGTTATTGGTAAGCCCGCACGGGACTTGCCGCATTTTACACGCGGGCTTTTCATCCGCGGCATCAGAGGAGGTCCAAGTGACCGTCGGGACTTACATCCGCAGGATGGTGCTCACTCTGGCGTAAAAGAAAAAGGCGGCACCCTGACAACGGGTGCCGCCCTTCGCGTCGATCGGCAAAGTAAGCCGGTAAGCCGGATTCTGTGCACGCGCGACGCGCCTTGCGGCGCGTCACACGCGTGGCAGTCATTCCTCTAGGCGCGCCATTGCTGACGCGCTCGAGCTTCCTACCCGCAGGCGAGACGGGGGCCCCGCTTGCATCCGAGGATGCGTGCCTGCCTATTTGGAATTGCTCCGGGTGGAGGTTACCGTGCCGGACTGCGTCGCCGCAGCCGCGGTGCGCTCTTACCGCACCGTTTCACCCTTACCTGATCCCGGCTTTCGCCGGGCCATCGGCGGTTTGCTTTCTGTTGCCCTGTTCCGCGTGTCGCCACGGATGGCCGTTAGCCATCACCCTGCCCTATGGAGTCCGGACTTTCCTCGCCCGTCGACGGCTTACGCCGGAAACGGCCGCGACTGCCTAGCCTGCTTTGCAACCGGGAAGTTTAGCACGCGCGGGACTGCCGCTCCGCGCGACGCCCGCGGCGAAATACGCGCTCATCGTCGTAAAACGCCGGCTCCGCATTGGCCGGCCACCACCCCGGCACACCAAGGACCGGTAGCGGAGCGAACATGCGGCTGGAAAGCGGCGCCTCCACGAGCGCATCGGCAACCGTCGCGTCGAGCCACTCGGTCTGCCGCGCCGCGGTCCACGAAAAATAGGCCTCGGGAGCGTCGACGATCCAGGCGTGAGCCGTACACGCCTTGTAGGGCGCGATCAGTTTTTCCTGCAGCGCATGGCCAAAGAGGCGCACCGCGCATCGCTGGCCCCATGCCGTACGATCGGTCACGAACAGCCGCCGCCAATCGAATCCGGTGAGCGCATCCCGAAGCTCGGCGTCGGCCGCGACGAACAGCGCGGCGTTCTCGTCGAAAAGCGTCAGTGCGTCGCGTTCCGCCCCGCGCCTCGCACTCACGCCGTCGCGCGCAATGATCCGCGCCTGCCGCGCGTTGAGCGTGGCCTTCACGCGCGGATAGGTGAACCACATCAGTGCATTGAAGAAGTCGTGCAGATTCTCCCGCGTCGGTACGCGGCCGGTCGCGGCGATATGCGCTTCGTACGCACTTCCCGGCGGCAAATCCGCCTGAGCGATGAACGTGAGCGCCTCGCCCCGTCCCGTTCGATGGCCGGCTGCGGCGGCGTCTTGCTGTAGCGCCGCGAGATAGGCTTCCGGGCGCTCGATCGCCATGCGCTGCCAACGCGCGCCGCGTTCGGCGCACGGCGCAAGCCAGGGCGCCGCCCAGTCGATGCGATCGAAACCCGCGAACGCGGGCGCGCTCGGGGCGACGCCGTTCGCAAGCAGGCTCATCCCGGGATCATCGGCGAGTCGTCATTCGAGCGCCGGCCCACCTCAGGCAAGCCGCCAGCCGATTTCCTCGCCGCCGCGCAACGGCACGACGGAAGCGTCGCCCGCATCGAATTCGGCCGGCAACGCCCACCGCTCGCGCGTGAGCGTTACTTTTGCGGTGTTGCGCGGCAGACCGTAGAAGTCGGCGCCGAAAAAGCTTGCGAACCCCTCGAGCTTATCGAGCGCGTCCGCCTGCTCGAACGCCTCGGCGTAGAGCTCGAGCGCGTGCAACGCGGTGTAGCAGCCGGCGCAGCCGCAAGCATGTTCCTTCGCCCCCTTCGCATGGGGGGCGCTGTCGGTCCCGAGAAAAAACCGCGGATTGCCCGACGTCGCCGCGGCCACGAGGGCACGACGGTGGGTTTCGCGCTTGAGCACAGGCAGGCAGTAATAATGCGGCCGGATGCCACCTTGAAAAATGGCGTTGCGGTTGTAAAGCAGGTGGTGAGCCGTGATCGTAGCGCCAAGCTGGCCGTCGGCCGCACCGTCGTCGCGCACGTAATCGGCGGCATCCTGGGTCGTGATGTGTTCGAACACCACTTTGAGCGCGGGAAAATCGCGCCGCAGCGGGATCATGACGCGATCGATGAACACCTTTTCCCGATCGAACAGGTCGATCGACGGATCGGTCACCTCGCCATGCACGAGCAGCGGCATGCCGAGTTCCTGCATCGCTTCGAGCGTTTTTGCGCACTTGCCCAGATCGGTGACGCCAGCGTCCGAATTGGTCGTCGCCCCTGCGGGATAAAGCTTCACGCCGTGCACGAAACCGCTTTCCCTGGCCCGCCGGATTTCGTCTGCTGGCGTGTTGTCGGTCAGATACAGCGTCATCAGCGGTTCGAAGGCGGCGCCTTCGGGCAGCGCACCCAGGATGCGCTCGCGATAACTGCGCGCGGCCTCGGTCGTCGTCACCGGGGGCTTCAGGTTCGGCATGACGATGGCCCGGCCGAACTGGCGCGCGGTATGCGGCAGCACCGCGGCAAGCATCGCGCCGTCACGCAGATGCAGATGCCAGTCGTCGGGGCGGGCAAAGGTCAACGAGTCGGGCAAGGAATTCGAAGAGACAGTCATGGCAGCGGCAGAACGGAAAACAGGAGAAAAGCGGCGCCCCTCGAGGGGCGGCCAAGAGCAACAATGGGCATATCGACACCCGCACGAACGTGGAAAAACCGCAACGCCGGGCCGCGCCAGGCCACTGATTTAGCTTTTTTCGGTCAGCGGCTCGGTATATGCTTCAAACAATATATTGTAGCGGGTCCGTCAAACGGCTCGCCCGTACCGCACGCCCTCGTACCATGTGCCAACTTCTTGGAATGAACTGCGCCGCGCCGACGGACGTCACGTTCTCCTTCACCGGCTTCGCGGCGCGTGGCGGCGTCACCGACCATCATGCCGACGGCTGGGGCATCGCGTTTTTCGAGGACAAGGCCTGCCGACTTTTCATCGATCATCAATCGTCGGCCACCTCGCCGATCGCCGAGATGGTCAAGCGATATCCGATCAAATCGAAAAACACGATCGCCCATATCCGCAAAGCCACGCAAGGGCACATCCTGCTCGAAAACTGTCACCCTTTCATGCGTGAACTCTGGGGGCGGCATTGGATATTCGCGCACAACGGCGATCTTGCGGGCTATCGGCCGACGCTGACAGGTGTCTATCAGCCGGTAGGTACGACCGATAGCGAACTCGCCTTTTGCGCGATCATGCAGGGCCTGCGTCAGGCATTTCCATGCGCGCAGCCACCGTTGCACGATCTGTTCGCGGCGCTCACCGCGCTCACCCGCGAAGTCACGAATTACGGCGTGTTCAATTTCCTGATGTCGAACGGGCAGGCGCTGTTCGCTCACTGCTCGACGCACCTGCATTACCTCGTGCGCCGCTGGCCGTTCTCGACGGCGCATCTCATCGACGCCGATATGTCGATCGACTTCGCGCAATACACGACGCCGGAAGACCGCGTCGCGGTGATCGCGACTCAGCCGCTGACGGACAACGAGATTTGGACGGCGTTCGAGCCGGGCGATCTGCTGATGTTCCAGGATGGCGATGTAGCCGCGCGGGCCCATATCCCGGTGCCGCCGTCAGTGCTCGAAAAAGCACGCAACCCCGCGTGCGATCCCACTGCTCCGAGTGCGAGGATCGCTGCCGCGGGCGGCGATCTGGCCGCCGAAGCGGACGACATCGCCGCGTACGAGTCGTAACGGCTAGCGGTCAATGCAGAATCTTCGCGAGAAAGTCCTTCGCGCGATCCGATTTCGGATTCGCGAAGAAATCCTCCTTGCGATCGTCCTCGACTATCGCGCCCCGATCCATGAAGATCACGCGGTGCGCGACTTTCTTCGCAAATCCCATTTCGTGCGTCACGCACATCATGGTCATGCCTTCGCGCGCGAGCTCGACCATCACGTCGAGCACCTCGTTGATCATTTCGGGGTCAAGCGCCGAAGTCGGCTCGTCGAACAGCATGGCGACGGGATCCATCGACAACGCTCGCGCGATCGCCACACGCTGCTGCTGACCGCCCGAGAGCTGGCCAGGGTACTTGTCGGCGTGTGCCTGCAGGCCGACGCGATCGAGCAGCTTCAGGCCCTTCACCCTCGCCTCGTCCTTCGATCGGCCGAGCACCTTCATTTGCGCAAGCGTCAGATTCTCGGTGATCGACAGATGCGGGAAGAGCTCGAAATGCTGAAACACCATGCCGACCTTGGCGCGGAGCTTCGAGAGGTTCGTGCCCTTGTCGTTCAGCGACTGCCCGTTGACGACGATATCGCCCTGCTGAAACGGCTCGAGGCCATTGACCGTCTTGATGAGCGTCGATTTTCCCGAGCCCGACGGCCCGCATACGACCACAACCTCGCCTTTTTTCACTTCGGTCGTGCAATCGGTGAGCACCTGGAATTGCCCGTACCACTTCGAAACGTTCTTGATCGAAATCATCTTGCGACCTTTTTACGGAGTACTTTGACCAGGCTCGACGCCAGCGTACAAATTACGAAATAAACCGCGCCCGCGAACAGTACCATCTCGACCATCGTGCCGTCGCGATCGCCGATGTTGGTAGCCGTGCGGAAAAAGTCCGCGAGGCTGATCACATACACGAGCGACGTGTCCTGAAAGAGCACGATCGCCTGCGTGAGCAGCAGCGGCACCATCGCGCGAAACGCCTGCGGCAGGATGATGTAGCGCATCGACTGCCCGTAAGTCATGCCGAGCGCGAACGATGCGTTGACCTGCCCGCGTGAGACCGACTGAATCCCGGCACGGATGATTTCCGAGTAGTAGGCGGCCTCGAACAGGGAGAACGCCACCATGGCCGAGGCGAGCCGAATGTCGATGTTGGCCGACAGCCCGAGCACGCTTTGGAGGAACTGCGGCACGATCAGGAAGAACCACAGCAGCACCATGACGAGCGGAATCGAACGGAATACCGTCACATAGCCCCTCGCGAACCAGCCGAGCGGGGCGACGCCCGACAGGCGCATCAGCGCGAGCACGGTGCCCCACACGATGCCGACGACAATCGCAAGCACCGTGATCTCGAGCGTGACGATGGCCCCGCTCCACAGCGTCGGCAACGCCCCCGCTATGCTGCTCCAATCGAATTGATGCATCACTTGCCTCCGATATAGCCGGGCAGGCGGCTCTTATGTTCGATGAAGCGCATGATGCCCATGACGACCAGGTTGATGACGACATAAGCGAGCGTGACCGCGATGAACGACTCGTAGGTCTGTGCCGTATAGTCGACGAGTTGCCGGGCTTGCGCCGAGAGATCGAGCAGGCCGATCGTCGAGGCCACGGCCGAGTTCTTGAAGACATTGAGGAACTCGGAGGTCAACGGCGGCACGATGATCCGGTAGGCCACCGGCAACAGCACGTAACGGTACGTCTGCCATTGCGTGAGCCCGAGCGCGAGACCCGCGGCACGCTGCCCGCGCGGCAACGCCTCGATGCCGGATCGAACCTGCTCGCACACGCGCGCGGAGGTGAACAAGCCGAGACAGATGATGGACGACGAAAAGAATTGCGCGCTGGGCGGCAACTGTTTGAACCACGTGCCGATCGAAACGGGCAACAACTCGGGAACGACGAGATACCAGATAAAAAACTGGACGATGAGCGGGACGTTACGGAAGACCGCGACATAGCCGGTCGCGAAACCCGATAGCGGACGGTTAGGCACCGTGCGCAACACACCGACGATCGAACCGACGATGAGGGCGATCACCCAGGCGGACAGCGACACGGTCACCGTCACGCGCATGCCGGAAAGCAGCCACCCGAGATAGGTCGTCGGTTCGCCGGTCGACACGGGCTGAAGCAAAACGCCCCAGTTCCAGTGATAGGACATGATGAGACTCCAACGAAAAGAACGGAAGGAGCGAGGCCCCTTCCGTTCGATTCAACTTCCAACCGATGCGGATGTGCCGATCAATCGATCGCTTTGTCGTTCGGGTTCTTGAACAGCGCCTTCATGTCCTCGCTTTCCGGGAAGTTCAGATTGAGCCCCTTCGGCGGAATCGGCGATTCGAACCACTTCTTGTAGCTCTTGTCCGCCTCGCCCGATGTTTCGAACTTGGCGATCGCATCGTCGACGACCTTCTTGAATGCCGGATCGTCCTTGCGCATCATGCAGCCATACGCTTCACGCGACTGCGGCGTGCCGACGATCACCCACTCGCCCGGATTGTGCGCTTTGGCGCGCTCGCCCGCGAGCAGCGCATCGTCCATCATGAACGCGACGGCACGGCCCGATTCCAGCGTATGGAACGAATCGCCATGATCCTTCGCGCTGATGATGTTCATCCCCATGTTCTTGTCCTGATTCATCTTGCGCAGCAGACGCTCGGACGTGGTACCAGCCGTCGTCACGACGGTTTTGCCCTTCAGATCGTCGAAATCCTTGATGCCCGAATCCTTTTTCGTCATGAGCCGCGTGCCGATCACGAAGAACGTATCCGAGAAGGCGGCTTGCTGCTGACGCTCCTTGTTGTTCGTCGTCGAGCCGCATTCGATATCGACGGTGCCGTTCTGCACGAGCGGAATACGGTTTTGCGAGGTGACCGGGATATTCTTCACCTGCAGGTTCGGCATGTTGAGCTTCTTTTTGACCGCATCGACGACCGCCATCTGAACGTCGCGCGCGTAGCCTACGACGTCTTGCTTCTCGTCGTAGTAGGAAAACGGAATCGACGATTCGCGGTGGCCGAGCGCGATAACGCCCGTGTCCTTGATTTTTTTCAGCGTGCCCGAGTCTTGCGCGAACGCGCTGCCTGCGACGAGGGTGCATACGGCGGCAAACAATACAGCTGTCTTCTTGATCTTCATTGTGGCGATCTCCTTTGGCCTGAACCGGCGCCAGTGTATCAAGTTACCTTTTTGAAAGCATCGGATTTGCGCAAATGCCTTTTCGCACGGCGAGTCTCGTGCCCGCTTGGACGAGGAAACGGGCGACACCGATCGATGTCGCCCGCGTCGAGGTGCCGGCAGCGCCGCCTCGTGCGCGGCATGCCGGACAACAGGGGAAAAGCTTCCCGGGATAACCGGTATCAGGGGTAAAGCCCGCGCATTTCACGCGCCATCAGGATGCGCTTGCACGCCACGATGAACGCCGCGGTGCGCATCGAAACCTTGTTTTCGCTCGCCACCTGCCAGACGGCGTTGAACGCCTCGCGCATGACGCGCTCGAGGCGCTGGTTGATCTCGTCTTCGGTCCAGAAAAAGCTCGAGAAATCCTGCACCCATTCGAAGTACGACACGGTCACGCCGCCGGCGTTGGCCACGACATCAGGGATGACCAGCACGCCCTTGTCGTGGAGGATGTCGTCCGCCGCGGTCGTCGTCGGACCGTTCGCACCTTCGACGACGATCTTCGTCTTGATCCTGGCCGCGTTTTTCTCGGTGATCTGGTTTTCGAGCGCGGCAGGGATCAGGATATCGGTCTCGATCGTCCAGAATTCGTCGCTGCTGACCGGGTCCGCACCCGTGAAGCCGCCGACGCCGCCGGTTTTCGCCACATGCTCGAGCAGCGCGACTGTATCGATACCGCTCGCCCGATGCAGCGCGCCAGTGTGATCCTGCACCGAAATTACCTTGGCGCCGGCTTCCTGGAACAGGCGCGCCGCGATGCCGCCCACGTTGCCGAAGCCCTGCACGGCCACGCGCGCGCCTTCGATGCTCAAGCCCACCCGGCGCGCGGCTTCCGTACCCACCACGAACACGCCGCGCCCGGTCGCTTCGCGGCGGCCCAGCGAGCCGCCCAGCGTGATCGGTTTGCCCGTCACGACGCCAGTGGCCGTTTGGCCCTGGTTCATCGAGTACGTGTCCATCATCCACGCCATGATCTGCTCGTTCGTATTGACGTCCGGCGCGGGGATATCGGTATTCGGCCCGATGATGATGCCGATCTCGCTCGTGTAGCGACGCGTGACCCGCTCGAGTTCGCCGCGCGAAAGCTTGCGCGGATCGACGCGGATGCCGCCTTTCGCGCCGCCGTAGGGAACGTTCACGGCTGCGTTCTTCACCGACATCCAGGCGGACAGCGCCATGACTTCCGAGAGCGTGACATCCTGGTGATAGCGCACGCCGCCCTTCCCCGGGCCGCGCGAGACATTGTGTTGAACGCGATAGCCTTCGAAATGCGCGACGGTGCCGTTGTCGAGCTCGATCGGCACATCGACGATCAAGATGCGCTTGGGGCGCTTGAGGGTTTCGATCCAGCGGGAAAGCGAGCCGAGATACGGCGCGACGCGGTCGACCTGACGCAGGTAATTGCCCCAGGGACCCAGATCATCAGCATGCAGATACGAAGGGATGGATTGCGTAAGTGCGTCTGACGGCAGTGGCGATGACATGAAGACTCCAACGGTCACGGAATGAGCGCCATTGTCGGAAAACCGCTTTTTGAAATCCAATGCCGTATGGTCATTGCGTTATGTGTTTTTTGCATAACGTCTGCACTGCGCGTCGCCACCTTTATCGCCGCGTTCTCAGACACGGCGGTGCGGATTCCAGGCGCATTCTTCGCTGCAGCCGACGCCTCGACGCGTCGTCGCTGCTAAAAAGCAAGCCAATGAACAGATCGAGGAGCGGCCATGACGACTACCAACGGTCCGGGCGGAGGCCAGTGGATTCCCCCGACAACGCCACCGGGATATCCGCAACCAGGCGGCACCTTCCCGAGCCCGCCGAATGCGCCACCGCCGCCGCCCGCCTATATGCCGGGACAGCCGCAGTGGGGCAGCGTCGGAGCCGGACTTCGCGAGATCGCCGCGACGCTGGGATCGAAAACTCGACAGGCGACGCGAGACGCGGGCAACCGCATAAGGCAATCCGGGCTCAGCATCAATAGTCCGGAAAGAGCGGTTGTTTCCGGAAAGAATGTGCGGGAGGTCGCAAATAAGGCCGGGATCTTTCATCCGTTCGAACGTTACGACCTCGAACTCCATTCGGTGGAGGGACCGGCTGGGCAAGCGGCGTATGCAAGCGGGGCCAACGTCGTCCAGGTCATCAGCCGGTTCGGAATCGAGCATCCGGTCAATATCCAAAAGCTGCTGGCCAAAGCTGCCCAAGGCCTCATTTTCACTCATGGCATGTCGATCGCGGACACGGACGATCATCTGCGGCGAGCGTTGCAAACAGCGGGATATCCAGACGAGAGGATTGCCGCATTGATGCCCGACATCGAACAGGCGGCGCTTCGGGGGCCGGCACGCTGGGCACTCGAGAGGGGCGTTTCCCCGGGTGAAATTGCGCGGCGAATGGGTGTCGGCGCCGACGGCGAAAGGTGGCTCCGGGCGCGGGCAGCGGCGCGCGAAATCGAAACGAGCAGCAATTTCTCGGAAGGGAACATTCAACTCATCTCAAGCAAGCATCGCGTAGCGGGCGCCGCTGTCATGACCGAACTGAGCCATTCCGCAGTCGAACGAGGGTACCCGATCGGCGACGTCCTCTCAGTGCTTCGGCTTCCCGATACCGACCGTGCGCGGCTGGAGGCTTATGCGGTGGAAAATGGGCCGGCGGGCCACGAAGTGCGCAGCGGAGCGAACCTGCTGTACGTCTCGCAACGTTACGACATTCGCATTATGGACGAGACAGGGCGCATCGCGGATCAAAGCGGGCTTGTGGCCGCCGCAATGAACGGCCCGGTACGTCATGAGCTCAGGCAGAAGCTCAGTCAGCCTGAGACGCATATGGCGATCGCCGGAAAATTCGGTTTGCCACCGGCTGCGGTCATGCACTGCGTCATGCAATTGGCTGTTGCGCGCGACCTGGCACGGCCCGATCGATTCATGGTTCCCGAGGATGCCCGGCGCGATCTGAACGAGATCTGCGCCCGGGGTCCCATTATCTGGTACGCGCAGCGACACGGCGTTCCATTGAACGTAGCCGCCGGGGCATACGGCTTGACCCCCACGGACATACTGCCGCTTCCCCGCAACGGCCTGTGACGCGCATCAAGTCCCGAGCGACCTCGGGGGGGTACTTGCTTGTGCCTCCAACTCGTTCGCCACGACATCCCATAACCGCCGCACGAGCGCATGGCGCGGATCCTCGCCGGCAACGGCAAGCTTGTCACGGTAAAGGCGGATCTCCATCGTCAGGGTGAAACGGTCCGCCGCCACGCCGCGCGCCGGGCGATCGAGCCGCACCAGCGCGCCCGCCGCCACGGCGTCCTCCACTGCGCTATGCGGCAGGAACGCGACGCCGTGTCCGGCGATGGCCATGGCCTTCAGCGCTTCGGCCATGTCCGTCTCATAGATGCGGTCCAGATAAAGCCGCTCCGGTGCCTTGGCGACAATCACCTCTGTCATCCGCCCCAGATACGCGTTCTGCGTATAGGACAGGTAAGGCACCGGCGTCTCGGGTGTGCCGGGCAACTGGTACCGGGGACGGCCCGCGCGCACCGGCGCCGAGAACGGGCTGATCGGCTCAAAGCCGAGCGTCAGCATGTCGTAGCGGCCCGGATCGAGCGCGACAGGATGGCTCGGATGGTGATAGCCCATGACGAGATCGCACCCGCCTTCGACGAGCGACAGCACGGCATCATGCACGTTCAGCGCCCGCAGCCGCGTATGCACCGGCCCCATGCGGGCCTCGATACGCTGCAGCCAATGCGGGAAATAGGTGAGCGACAGCGTGTGCGGCACGGCGAATTCGATCGTCGCCGCCGGAGCGCCTATATGCCCGCGCAGCACGATTCTCGCTTCGTGCATCTGCGAAAGCATCGCGAGCGCCTGCTCGTAGAACACCTCGCCGGCCTGCGTGAGTCGCGTCGGATAGACCGAGCGGTCGATGAGCTCAGTGCCGAGCCACGCCTCGAGCGCCTGGATGCGCCGCGAAAACGCAGGCTGCGTCACATGCCGCAGCTCGGCCGAGCGGCTGAAGCTGCGCGTCTCCGCCAACGAGACGAAATCCTCGAGCCATTTCAATTCCATACGAGCATCGGGCAAACACCGCCGCGGCGGCAACGCCTCGCATTGTACTGGCGCCGGTATCCGCTCCGTCGCGCCCCTGCCCCTGGGAGCTGCCGATTTGTGTAGAAGATTGGCGCGGCGCACCATCGGGGCGCGCGCCACGCACGGGTGCAGTGCCGATTGCGCACGCCAGGTGCGCATGGCTGGGGCCGCGCACCAGTGCAGCCGAGGTGCGCCGTTGCGCCTGCGTCCCGCCCTGCGTTCGCACCGCCCGAGCCTCCCGCGCCTCGCGCGACCATGCCTGCGGTGATGCGGCGATATGGCACGGGCCTTGCGTAACAACGCCGTCGCGCTGCACTGCAAAATAACAAGGCGCATCTTTCTCCGATCACCCGCGAGGCTGTCATGAAGAATCTGCAACACGCGCTACAGAGCGGCAACTGGCGATCGCTGCTTGCCTGTTTCCTGTATTTCGATACCGGCTTTACCGTATGGGTGCTTTACGGCCCGCTCGCCCCGTTCATCGGCAAGGACATAGCGATGACGGCCGCGCAGCAAGGCTTTCTCGTCGCCGTCCCGGTACTGGCCGCCGCGATTTTGCGCGTGACGCTCGGCAACCTCTATCAATCGACCAATGGACGGCGCATTGCGCTCGTCGGCGTGCTGCTGTCCGCGCTACCGACGATCGTGCTGCCGCTTTGGCCCGCAGCGCCCAGCTACACACTCCTGCTCGTACTCGGCGTGTTTCTCGGCATGGGCGGGGCGAGCTTCGCCGTCGCGCTTCCGATGGCCGGCAGCAGCTATCCCCCGAAAGTCCAGGGCCTCGTGCTCGGCCTGGCCGCCGCCGGCAACATCGGCGCGGTGCTCGACGGGTTCCTGTTCCCGCGCGTCGCGGCTGTGCTCGGCTGGCAAATGGCCACCGCGGCGGCGCTGCCGCTGCTTGCGATCGCGGGCCTCGCGATCTTCGCATGGGCGGAAGACCGCGGCGAAAAGACCGGCAGTACGCTGCGCGCAACCGGCAGCTTCATCGCCACGCTCGCGGGCCTCATCGTGCTCGTCCTCGCGGTGAAAGCAGGTGTGTTCGGCACGGGCAAGACCGGCCTGCTGCTCCTGCCGGTGCTCGGCGCGATCGGCGCGATCGCGCTGTTGCCGGCGCGTTACCGGAGCGTGCTGGCAGAACGCGACACGTGGGTCATCATGCTGGTCTACAGCATCACGTTCGGCGGCTTCGTCGGCATGTCGTCGTATGTGACGCTGCTGCTCACGAATCTTTATCAAATGCCCAAACTCGAAGCCGGCCTGTTCATGTCGCTGCTTGCGTTCCTCGGCGCGATGGTACGCCCGCTTGGCGGCTACCTGGCCGATCGCGTGACCGGCGTGCGCGCCCTCGTCGTCCTCCTCGCCGTCATCTCGGCCGCCGATCTGCTGTTCGCGGCATGGATGCCGCCGTTGAGCGGCGGCATCGCGATCCTCGTGTGCCTGTATCTCGCCTTCGGACTCGGCAACGGCTCGACGTTCCAGCTCGTGCCGCATCGCTGGAAAGGCAAGACGGGCCTCTTGTCAGGTGTCGTGGGCGCCGCGGGCGGCATCGGCGGTTTCTATCTGCCGGTTGTCATGGGCATCGCCAAGGAAAGCACCGGGAGCTACCAGATGGGCTTCGCCACCTTCGGCGCGCTCGCCGCCTGCGCGTGCCTGGCCGTCCTCGCGCTGCGCGCGCAATGGCTCGTCTGGGCGGCGCCGGGCGCGCCGGTCGCAGCCCCCGCGGCGACGGCCGGCATCCGTCGCACGGCCACAGCGGGCGACTGAGTCAGGTTCGCGCACTTCGCGCGCGTCATTCTTTGCAAGGCATGCGGCAACGCATGCCTTTTTCTTTGGCGACGCGGCAACCGGCAGCCGGAGACACGAGCGGCGGTTCCCGCTCGGCAGCGGCGTTCCCGCTCGATGGTAAAATGCGCGATTCCCTTGCCGCTTACGAACGGGCGCTTGCTGCGCTCCGTCGCCCCATCATGTCCGATACCCGCGCCGATACCCTTTTTGCCCTCACCGCACTCTCACCGCTCGACGGCCGCTACGCCGCCAAGACTGAAGCCCTGCGCGATTGGCTGTCCGAAGCCGCTTTCATGCGCCACCGCGTCACCGTCGAAGTGCATTGGCTCATCGCGCTCTCGCACGCGGGCTTCGCCGAAGTGCCGCGCTTTTCGGGCGAATCGGAGCGGTTCCTGCTGCAGCTCGTCGAACGCTTTTCGGCCCACGACGCCGCGCGGATCAAAGAGATCGAGCGCGTGACGAACCACGATGTGAAGGCGGTCGAGTACTGGCTCAAGGAATCGGTCAAAGGCCAGTCCGAGCTCGAGCGCGCAAGCGAATTCATTCATTTCGCCTGCACGTCCGAGGACATCAACAATACCTCCCACGGGCTCATGCTCGCCGGCGCACGCGAGCACGTGATCCTGCCCGCGCTGCGTTCGGTCGAAAGCCGGCTCGTCGCGCTGGCTCGCGCGCATGCCGAGCAACCGATGCTCTCGCGCACGCACGGCCAGCCCGCGAGCCCGACGACACTCGGCAAGGAAATCGCCAACGTGGCGGCGCGTCTGGCCCGCGCGATCGAGCGGATCGCCGAGGTGCGGATTCTCGGCAAGATGAATGGCGCGGTGGGCAATTACAACGCGCATTTGTCAGCGTATCCCGAGTTCGACTGGGAAGCGTTCTCGCGCGAGGTGGTCGAAAAGCGGTTGAAGTTGACGTTCAATCCCTACACCATCCAGATCGAACCGCACGATTACATGGCGGAACTCTTCGACGCCGTCGCGCGCGCCAATACGATCCTGCTCGACCTCGATCGCGATGTCTGGGGCTATATCTCGCTCGGCTACTTCAAGCAGAAAACGAAAGCCGGTGAAATCGGCTCGTCGACGATGCCGCACAAGGTCAATCCGATCGACTTCGAAAACTCCGAAGGCAACCTCGGATTCGCCAATGCGACGCTGCGCCACCTCGCCGACAAGCTGCCCGTGTCGCGCTGGCAGCGCGATTTGACCGATTCGACGGTGCTGCGCAACATGGGCGTCGCGCTCGGCTATTCGCTGCTCGCCTATGACGCGCTGATTCGCGGTCTCGACAAACTCGAAGCGAATCCGCAGCGCCTGAACGAGGATCTCGACAACTGCTGGGAAGTGCTCGCCGAGCCCGTGCAAACGGTGATGCGCCGGTACGGCATCGAAAACCCGTACGAGCAATTGAAGGAGCTGACACGCGGAAAGGGCATCACGCGCGAGGCGTTGCAGCAGTTCATCGCTCAACTCGCGATTCCCGACGATGCGAAGGCACGCCTCGCGGCAATGACTCCGGCCTCGTACACGGGCAAGGCCGTGGAACTGGCGAAACGGATCGCCTGACCAGTATTCTCCCGTTGCCCGCGTTGCCGCTCCAAGCGCCGACCGCGTGGCACTCGCGGCGACGCCTCCCGTAGCGGCCCCGGTCTAAGACACGCCGATCGTCTTCAACCGTGCGAGCACCTCGTCGACGATCGCCTCGGGTGCCGGTTCGATGCCGACCGTGATCGCCTCATCCTCGCCCGGCTCCTCGAGCGTATCGAGCTGGCTCTGCAACAGCGCCGGATCGAAGAAATGCCCGGAACGCGCGCCGAGCCGCTCGTGCAGCACGGCGAACGACCCCTTCAGATAGACGAAATGCACGCGGCCGTCCGGCGGTACGCCGCCGCGCAGCACGTCGCGGTATTCGCGCTTGAGCGAAGAGCAGCCGAACACGGCCGTCTCACCCGCGTTCTCTTCCTCGAGGATCGCCTCGCGTATCGAAGCCAGCCACGGCCAACGGTCGTCGTCGGTCAACGGAATGCCGTGCGCCATCTTGTCCTTGTTCGCCGCGCTGTGAAACGTATCGCCGTCGATGAAACCACAGCCGAGCCGCTCGGCCAGCAGCTCGCCGATGAGCGTCTTGCCAGCGCCCGATACTCCCATCACGATCAAAATCATTGCGCCTCCCGCTGCGGCACCCGTGGGCCCCAAGGGGCCGGCAAGTGCGTCAAAGAACCGCGCTCAACGCGAAGGTGAGCGCCAGGCCGAGCAGCGAGATGATCGTCTCGCACAAAGACCAGGTCTTGAAGGTCTGCCCGACCGTCATGCCGAAATACTCTTTGATCAGCCAGAAGCCTCCATCGTTCACATGCGAGAAAATGAGCGAGCCCGAGCCCGTCGCCAGCACGAGCAGTTCGGGACGCACGTGCATCACACCGGCAGCGGCCACCGGTGCGACGATGCCGCATGCGGTCGTCATCGCCACGGTGGCCGAGCCCGTTGCGAGCCGGATCAGTGCCGCGGCGAACCAGCCGAACAACAGCGGCGAGAGATGCGCCTGCGTGGCGAGCGCGACGATCTGTTGCGAAATGCCGCTATCGCGCAAGACGCCGCCAAAACCGCCGCCCGCACCGACGATCAACGTAATGCCGGCGATCGGTGCGAGACAATCGCCGCAAAACTTTTGGATCTGCGCGCGCGTAAAACCGCGCAGCGCGCCGAACGTCCAGAAGCTGACGAGCACCGCGATGAGCAGCGCCACGTCCGCGTTGCCGACGAAGCGCAGCAAGTCGTTCGGCAGCGTTTTCGGCGCGAAGGCGAGATCGGCCCAACTCCCCACCAGCATCAGCAAGACCGGCAGCAAAATCGTGAAAAGTGTAATCCCGAAGCTCGGTAAAGCGCGCCGCGCCGCGCCCGTGCCGGCCGCCCCAACCTCGTCGGATTCGACGAATTGCGCGGCGAGCGGATTCGTATCGGGCAGTTTGACGTGGCGATAAATGAGTAGCGCAAAAATCGGACCGGCAACGAGCGCGGTCGGCACGCCGACGATGAGCCCGTAGGCCACTGTCTTGCCGATGTCCGCGCCGTACGCCTGCACCGCAAGCAGTGCCGCCGGGTGCGGCGGGATGAGTCCGTGCACGACGGACAACCCCGCCACCATCGGCAAGCCGATCAGCAGCAGCGATTTACCGGTCCGCCTCGCGACGTTGAATGCGATTGGAATCAGCAGCACGAAGCCGACTTCGAAGAAGACCGGCAAACCGACGATGACGGCGACGAACAGCATCGCCCAGTGGATGTTCTTTTCGCCGAACCAGCGAATGAGCGTGGTGGCGATCTGCTCGGCCCCGCCGGACTCCGCCATCATCTTGCCGAGCATCGTACCCAAACCCACGACGATCGCGATGTGGCCGAGCGTGCCGCCGTTGCCCGCCTCGAACGATTTGACGATCTTGTCCATCGGCATGCCCGCCGCCATGCCCAAAGCAAGCGAGACGAGGATCAGAACGATGAACGGGTAGAGCTTGAAGCGGGTGATCAGAATGATGAGAACTGCAATCGCGATCACCGCGTAAAGGAGCAACAGGCCGCCGTGGACCGATCCCATGAAACCCTCCTTGGCTTGTCATGCAATGAAGGTAAGTGACCGGGCGCGATGCGCCGCGCCGTCGCTGCATTGTAGGCGGACAGACGGCGCGGCGATAGAACGGCTCAGAAAGCGCGGCTTCCCGCGCTGCGTCAATGCTGATGCGCGGCCAGCTCCGAGGCGCCGCGCGCGAGGCGCGTGACTTCGTCCCACTTGTGGGCGGCCAGCGCCGCCTTCGGCGTCAACCAGGAACCGCCGACGCAGACGACGTTCGGCAACGCGAGGAAATTCGGCGCCGTCTCGGCGGTGATGCCGCCGGTCGGGCAGAACTTGAGCGCCGGGAACAGGCCATGGAACGCTTGCAGCATCGCGACCCCACCCGCTTGCTGTGCGGGGAAGAACTTCACGATCTCATAGCCGAGTTCGAGCGCGAGCAGGATGTCGGTGGGCGTCATGACACCGGGCAAGAGCGGCAACCCGGCATCCTGAGCAGCCTTATGCATGTCCTTCGTAAGCCCCGGGGACACGCCGAATTGCGCCCCCGCTTTCTTGGCCAGTGCGCACTGCCCGGGCTCGGTAATGGTACCGACGCCGACGACGATATCGGTCGCAAGCTGGCTCGCCCGCTCGATCGCCTGCAGCCCGGCCGGCGTACGCAACGTGATTTCGAGCACCTTGACGCCGCCCGCATGGAGCGCGCGCGACACGTGCTCGCCCTGCTCGACGGACTCGAATGCCAGCACCGGAATGACCGGGCCGAGCCGGACGATGTCTTCGATCTTTTTCATCTGCACTCCTTATCGCTCGATGGCATGAATATGTCGTTCGGCCTGCTCTCCGACGACCAACGGAAGTCCCTGTGGGACGAGGGAGCCGAACACGGAGGCGCCCATTTCCGCCGGCAACGCGGCCGCGCGAAAGACGCCGAACAATTCGCGGCCGAAGCCGACTTCGTTTTCGGCCTGATGCTTCGGTGCATCGACGGCGCGCGCGGCCCATTCGGCCTCGTCGACTTCGACATCGAGCACGCCACGCTCGGCATCGATCGTGACGATGTCGCCGGTGCGAACCTTCCCGAGCGGCCCGGCCAGCAGCGCTTCGGGCGAGACGTGGATGACGGCGGGCACCTTGCCCGATGCGCCCGACATCCGGCCGTCGGTCACCAATGCGACGTGAAAACCCTGATCCTGCAGTACGCCGAGCAATGGCGTGAGACGATGAAGCTCCGGCATGCCGTTCGCCCGCGCGCCTTGGAAACGGACGACAGCGACGAAGTCGCGCTTGAGCTCACCATTGTCGAACGCTTCTTGCACCGCCTCCTGCGATTCGAAGACGATCGCCGGTGCGCGCACGCTCCGATGCTCGCTCGCCACGGCGGAGATTTTGATGACGCCGCGGCCCAGTTTGCCTTGCATAAGGCGCAGCCCGCCGTCGGGCTGGAACGGCTCGCCGATCGGCCGCAGTACGCTGGCATCGCCGGTGGTCTCGGCACCGGGTACCCAGGCGAGTTCGCCATCGACGAGACGCGGCTCCTGCGTGTAATGCGCGAGCCCCTTGCCCGCGACGGTGTGCACATCGTCGTGCAGCAAGCCGCCCTCGAGCAGATTGCGCACGAGGAATGCCATGCCGCCTGCCGCATGATAGTGATTCACGTCGGCCTTGCCGTTCGGATAGATCTTCGCGAGCAGCGGCACCGCTTGCGACAGGGTGTCGAAGTCGTCCCAGTCGATCACAATGCCCGCCGCGCGCGCGATGGCGACGAGGTGCAGCGTATGGTTCGTCGAGCCGCCCGTGGCGAGCAGTGCCACGATGCCGTTGACGATCGCCTTCTCGTCGATCACGTGGCCGATCGGCGTGTAATTGCCGCGCTCCACGGTGAGATCGAGCACGCGGCGTGCGGCGGCAGCCGTCAACGCGTCGCGCAACGGTGTGTGCGGATGCACGAACGCCGCGCCGGGCAAATGCAATCCCATCACTTCCATCAGCAATTGGTTACTGTTCGCTGTACCGAAGAACGTGCAGGTCCCGTGCCCGTGATAAGCGGCCGACTCGGCTTCGAGCAGCGCGTCGCGCCCGACCTGGCCCGTTGCGAACTGCTGACGGATCTTCGCTTTATCGTCATTCGACAAGCCGCTCGTCATCGGCCCGGCCGGCACGAAGATCGTCGGCAGATGGCCGAACTGCAACGCGCCGATCAACAGGCCCGGGACGATCTTGTCGCAGATGCCGAGGCACAGGGCCGCATCGAACATGTTGTGCGTCAGCGCGACAGCCGTCGACATCGCGATGACTTCGCGCGAAAAAAGCGACAGCTCCATGCCGGGATTGCCCTGTGTGATGCCGTCGCACATGGCCGGCACCCCACCCGCGAATTGCGCGACGCCGCCGTTCTCGCGCGCGGCGCGCTTGATGAGGTCCGGAAAATCCTTGTACGGCGCATGTGCCGACAGCATCTCGTTGTAAGACGAGACGATCCCGATGTTCGGCGCGCGTTGCGCCTTGATGGCGAGTTTGTCGTTGCCTTCGAGGCCGGCGAAACCATGCGCCAGATTGGCACAGGACAAGACACCGCGCGCGGGAAACCGGCCTTGCGCGGCGTCGATACGCGCGAGATAGGCCTCGCGCGTCGCCCGGCTCCGTTCGACGATGCGTCTGGTTACTTGAATCAGCGTGGAATGCGGCGAAACCATGGAGAAACGCTCCTTACCGGAAGACGGCGCTCGCGGCGCCTTGCATGTGAGGCGATGCGGCCGCGCGGGGCCGCCTGATGAGCTGAATCGTTTTGAGCGCAGCCAGTTTAGTAGAAAAACTACATGACTTCAATGCCTATCCGCGAGAAATGGCCGCCATACAGCCATGAATTAAGCGCCCGCAGACATCGTCAGCTCGATCTTCGTGTAGATTTTCTACACACAAACCGCGATACTATTCGCCGACAACCGCTTGCCCGCCGCCCCCGCGCGGTCCGACTGCCATGCTCGCCCGAATTGAAGCAATGCGCATGCAACTGCGCCCCTCCGAACGCAAATTGGCCGACTACGTGCTCGATACGCCCCGCGAGGTGCTCGATCTCGCGATGACCGAACTCGCCAAGCGAGCCGGCGTGAGCCAGCCGACGATCGCGCGCTTTTGCCATGCGCTCGGCTGCGGCGGCTTTCGCGAGTTCAAGATCCGCCTCGCTCAAAGCATCGCGCAAAGCGTGCCTTCGGTCTACCGCGACGTCCGCCACGACGAGCCGGCGCCCGGCATCATCGCGAAGATATTCGATAGAACGATCGGCGCACTGATCGAAGTGCGCAACAGCCTGTCGGCCGCGAGCGTCGCGAAGGCGGTCGAGCTGCTCGGCCAGGCCTCGCGCATCGAGTTCTATGGGGCGGGCGGCTCGGGCATTGCCGCCCAGGACATCCAGCACAAGTTCTTCCGGCTCGGCATTCCGAGCGTGGCCTATGCGGATCCGCACACGTATTCGATGTCGGCCGCGTTGCTGAATAAAGGGGATGTGGTGGTGGCGATATCGAACACCGGGCGCACACGCGATATCGTCGATGCCGCGCAATCGGCGCTCGGCTGCGGCGCGAGCGTCGTTGCCATCACGCATAGTCACTCGCCGCTGGCGCGGCTCGCGACGGTGAGCTTATCGGCGAACGTCGCCGAGGAAACGGATATCTTTTCTCCGATGACTTCGCGCATGTCGCATCTTGCGATCGGCGACATTCTTGCCGTCGGTGTGGCGCTCACGCGCGGCGCGGAACTCGTCGACAAGCTGGCGCAAGCGAAAGCGACGCTGACGCGCCGTCGCATCGAAATCGACGCCTGATGGACAGTCGTCAGAACGGTTTGACGACGACGAGCGCCACGGCCGCCAACAATCCCAGCACGGGCAGTTCGTTGAAGAAGCGATACCAGCGATGCGAGCGGCGGTTCTCGCCGCGCTCGAACACGTGCAGCAAGCGGCCGCAATAGGCGTGGTAAAGAACGAGCAGCACGACCACGCCGAGCTTCGCGTGAATCCATCCTTGCCCCTGCCCGATACCCACGACGAGCCAAAGCCACAGACCGCACGCGAGTGCGGGTACGGCAATGAAGGTCATGAACCGAAAAAGCTTGCGCGCCATTGTCAGCAACCGGCGCTGAGCGGCCGGCTCGGTTTCCATGGCCAGATTGACGAAAATCCGCGGCAGATAGAAAAGGCCGGCAAACCAGGATGCAACGAGGACGATATGAAACGTCTTGATCCAGAGCATGGTTATCGTCCTAGGGTTCGTTCTTACTGCCTTATTTCTCCATGACCGAGCACGACGTACTTCAACGATGTGAGCCCCTCGAGACCGACCGGCCCGCGTGCATGGAGTTTGTCGTTGGAGATGCCGATCTCCGCGCCGAGCCCGTACTCGAAACCGTCGGCAAACCGCGTCGAGGCGTTGACCATCACGCTCGCCGAATCGACCTCGCGCAAAAAGCGCATGGCGCGGTCGTGGTCCTCGGTCACGATGGCGTCGGTATGGGCGGAGCCGTAGGTGTTGATGTGCTCGATGGCCGCATCGATTCCATCGACGACCTTGATCGCCAACACGGGTGCAAGATATTCGGTGCGCCAGTCGGCCTCGGTCGCATCGACGAGCTCGAACGCCGCGGCATCGCTCCCGCAGGCAACTTCGAGCGCAGCGCGCGCGGCCGCATCGACGCGTAGCTCGACGCCTTTGTCACGATAAAGCCGCGCGAGCGGCGGCAGCAGGACCTGCGCGACGCCACGTGCCACCAGCAGCGTCTCCATGGTGTTGCAGGTACCGTAGCGGTGCGTCTTCGCGTTGTCGCACACGGCGAGCGCCTTGGCGATATCGGCGCGATCGTCGACATAGACATGGCAAATGCCGTCCAGGTGCTTGATCATCGGCACGCGCGCTTCCTCGATCAGGCGCGCGATGAGGCTCTTGCCCCCGCGCGGCACGATCACATCGACGAACTCCGTCATCGTGACGAGCTTGCCGACGGCTGCGCGATCGGCCGTCTCGACGACCTGGACCGCATCGCGCGGCAAACCCGCCGCGGCGAGGCCTTCGCCGATCAACACTGCAAGCGCCGAGTTCGACGCGAGCGCCTCGGAGCCGCCGCGCAGAATCGTCGCGTTACCCGACTTCAGGCACAGCGCCGCCGCATCGATCGTCACATTCGGCCGCGATTCGTAGATGATGCCGACAACGCCCAGCGGCACACGCATCCGCCCAACCTGGATGCCGCTCGGCCGGTACTTGAGACCATCGATTTCGCCGATGGGATCGGGCAGCGCGGCCACTTGGCGCAGCCCTTCGATCATCGTCGCGATCGCCTTGTCGGACAGCGTCAGCCGATCGACGAACGCCGCATCGAGTCCCTTGTCCCGCGCGCGCGCGACGTCGCCCGCGTTGGCGGCTTTCAGTGCCGGCACCTCGCGCTCAATGGCACAGGCAATCGCCTCGAGTGCATCGTTTTTCGCCGCGCTCGAGGCACGCGCCATCGCCCGCGATGCTTGGCGGGCGCGCCGGCCGACGCCGGTCATGTATTCGTCGATATTCATCTTGCTTCTCGTCGATCGTGCGCGCAGTGCGCGCCATGCGGATGCTTCAGGCTGATTAGGGATAGGGATGGCGATAGCGGCATGACAAGCCGCGATGCACCGATTGTAAGCGCAACCGGCCGCAGGCGCCGCGAGCGCGGGACCAGCACCGTCGCCGGCCGCTCACGCAGCCTTGCCCGGCGCGGGTGCGGTGCGCTTGCCCGGCGCGGCAACGAGCGCGGCAAGCTCGAAAAGGCCGTCCCACGGATCGGGCGGCAACGCGTCGCGCCAGCGCCCGCCCGGCATGGCGCCCGTCAGGCCCTTCACCTGCCTGTCGAGTTGCGCGGCCAGCACCAGCCCCTGCTCCAGGACGCTTTCGGTCAACCTTCCGAGCGCCGGGCCGACCAGGCGCTCGCGCGGCCCCCAGACGCGGTTTTCGCGCAACAGCGTCGCGAGCGGCTTGCCCGCCGCCGCGCCGCGCTTGATACGCAGCAGCGTGCGCACCTCTTCGGTGAGCGCCCAAAGCACGAGGACGGCCGCTTCGCCTTCGCCCTTCAGGCCGTCCAGCATTCGCGCGAGCCTGCCGACATCGCCCGCGAGCATCGCCTCATTGAGCTTGAAGACGTCGTAACGCGCGACGTTGAGCACCGCGTCGTGCACCTGTTCGAATGTCAGCGTGCCGGCCGGATAAAGCAACCCGAGCTTCTGAATCTCTTGATGCGCGGCAAGCAGATTGCCCTCCACGCGCTCGGCAATGAACTGCAGTGCACGCCGCCCTTGCTCTCCGGGCGGCACCCGCTGGCCTTGCTGCGCGAGACGCTGGGCCACCCAGTTCGGCAATTGCGCGCGATCGACCGGGTCGATACGCAGCGCGACGCCGGCCTGCTCCAGGGCCGAAAACCACGCGGACTTTTGCGTCGCGGCATCCAGACGCGGCAACGTGACGAGCATCAGAACATCGGGATTGCCGGCCGCGGCGAGCGTCTTCAACGCGTCGGCACCCTCCTTGCCGGGCTTGCCCGAAGGAATGCGCAACTCGACGAGTTGGCGATCGCCGAAGAGCGACATCGACTGGCTCGCCCCAATGAGCGAGCTCCAATCGAAGCTGCGCTCGACGGTGAACACGGACCGCTCGGTGAAACCCGCCGCGCGCGCCGCGGCGCGGATGCGATCGCTCGCCTCCTGCACGAGCAGGTGCTCGTCGCCAAAGACGACGTAGAGCGGCGCGAGCCCCTTGGTCAGATGCGGTTCAAGCGCGTCGAGTCGTAGCTGCATGCGGTGTGCTCCGGACTTGGCAGCGCAGCCATCAAAGCGGCGGCGGCGGCAGCGGCGCGCGCGGCGCGACGGCCGGTGCCTGCTCGCTCGGCGCCGGATGCAGCGAGCGCACAGCACCGAGACGGCGCGTGAGCTGATCGACGGCATCGTTTTGCATGTCCGCGAAAAGCAACTCCGACTCTTGCTGTTTCGCCGTCGTGTACCTAGGGCTGTACGTCATCGCGCGGTTCAGCGCGATGATGCTCGGTGGGATCAGTAGCGCACCATCCGCGCCGACGAGCGAGTAGGTCATGGAGTAGGTCAGCAGATACTCCTCGGCCACGCCCTGCGTATTGAGCGTCAACGTCGATTGCCCGCGGCTTTCCGAGATCGTCAGAATGGCGTCCGCATTCGCCGGCGAGTGGACGATGACGGTGTCGCTGCCACCTTGCACCATGCGCGTGAGGCGCGCGGCGACGACAGGCGTCCCGCCCGAGACGGCGAGCCGTTTGAACGCGTAGTTCTGCTGCCCGCGCAGCTGAAAGCCGCACGCGCTCAGCATCGTCGTTGCCGCCAGAAAGGCGAGAAATGATCGGCGAATCACATTGGCTCCCAAAAGGGTCTGTTCGCACGGGCGCCGACGGCGTTCCGGTGCGCCCGAAGCACGAGTTGAACCGTCAGATCGTCAAACGACGACATTCACGAGCCGGCCCGGCACCACGACGACCTTCTTCGCCGGCTTGCCTTCGCTGAAGCGTGCAAACATCTCGTGAGCAAGCGCGGCAGCCTCGATGGCTTCGCGCGGCGCGTCTTTGGCGATCGTCAGCGCACCGCGGACCTTGCCGTTGATCTGCAACACCAGTTCGATGTTCGCCTGCTCGAGCGCTTGCTCGTCGACCTTCGGCCACGGCGCATCGAGCAGCGGGCCGAATTCCGCGGTATAGCCGAGTTCGCCCCAGAGCACGTGCGTGATGTGCGGCACGACCGGATAGAGCGCGCGCAGCAACACACCGTAGCATTCGCGCAGCACCGGGGCACGCGCGCCCTTGGCCGCTTCGAGCGCGTTGAGCATCTTCATCGCGGCGGAAACGACGGTGTTGTACTGCAGCCGCTGGTAGTCGAAATCGGCCTGCTTCAGTACGCCATGGATCTCGCGCCGCAACACTTTCTCGGGCTCGCCGAGCGTCGCCGCATCGAACGTCTCGCGCGTGGCAAGGCTTTCGCGGTTCGCGTGGCCGAACGACCAGGCTCGACGCAAAAAGCGGCTCGCGCCTTCGACGCCGGAGCCCGACCACTCGAGCTGCTGCTCGGGCGGCGCCGCGAACATCGTGAACAGTCGCGCCGTATCGGCGCCATGCTGATCGATGAGCAATTGAGGATCGACGCCGTTGTTCTTCGATTTCGACATCTTCTCGACGCCGCCGAGACTGACCGGCTGACCGTCGGTGTTGAGCGTCGCACCGATCGGACGGCCCTTGTCGTCGTGCGACACGGTGACGTCGGCCGGGTTGTACCAGGTCTTCTTGCCCGCGGCATCCTCGCGGTAGAAGGTCTCGTTGAGCACCATGCCCTGGGTGAGCAGATTCTTCGCGGGCTCGCCGAACTTGACCAGGCCCATGTCGCGCATGACCTTCGTCCAGAATCGCGAGTAAAGCAGATGCAGGATCGCATGCTCGATCCCGCCGATGTACTGGTCCATCGGCATCCAGTAATCGGTGCGCGCGTCGACCATCGTAGGCGCATCGGGGCACGGGTAGCGCGAGAAGTACCAGGCGGAATCGACGAACGTATCCATCGTGTCCGTCTCGCGCCGCGCATCGGCGCCGCACTTCGGACACTGGCACGCCAGGAACGCCGCCGACTTGGCGAGCGGATTGCCCGTGCCGTCCGGCACGAGGTCCTCGGGCAGCACGACGGGCAGATCGCTTTCCGGCACCGGCACATCGCCGCAGGCCGGGCAATGAATGATCGGAATCGGTGTGCCCCAGTAGCGCTGGCGCGAAATACCCCAATCGCGCAGGCGCCAGGTCACCTGTTTGTCGCCGAGGCCGAGCGCCTTCAAATCCGCAGCGATCGCATCGACAGCCGCTTCATGCGAAAGGCCGTCGTACTTGCCGCTGTCGATGCAGCTCACGCCATCCTTGTCGCCGTACCAATCCTGCCATGCCTCGGTCGAATAGTCGCAACCGGGCTTGGCGATCACCTGCTTGATCGGCAAGCCGTACTTCTTCGCGAACGCGAAATCGCGCTCGTCGTGCGCCGGCACGCCCATCACCGCACCTTCGCCGTAGCCCATCAGCACATAGTTGCCGATCCAGACTTCGACGCGCTCATGGGTGAGCGGATGAGTGACGAAAAAGTCCGTGGGCACGCCCTTCTTTTCCATCGTCGCGACGTCGGCCTCGGCGATGCCACCGTGTCTGCATTCGTCGATGAAGGTCTGCAACTCGGGCTTGTCCTGGGCCAGCCGCGTGGCAAGCGGATGCTCGGCCGCGATGGCGGCGAACGTCACACCCATGATCGTATCGGCCCGCGTCGTGAATACGCGCAATTGCTTCTTCTCGCCGTCGAGTTCGTACGGGAAAGCGAAGTTCACGCCGAAGCTCTTGCCGATCCAGTTCTGCTGCATGATCTTCACGCGCTCGGGCCAGCCCAGGCCGTCGAGATCGCCGAGCAGTTCGTCGGCGTATTGCGTGATGCGCATGTAGTACATCGGAATCTCGCGCTTTTCCACGAGCGCACCCGAACGCCAGCCACGGCCGTCGATCACCTGCTCGTTCGCGAGCACCGTCTGATCGACGGGATCCCAGTTCACCGTGCCCGTCTTCTTGTAGACGATGCCCTTTTCGAGCATCTTCAGGAACAGCCACTGGTTCCACTTGTAGTACTCGGGTTTGCAAGTGGCGACTTCGCGCGACCAGTCGATCGCCAGCCCCATCGACTGCATCTGCCTTTTCATGTAGTCGATGTTGTCGTAGGTCCACTTGGCCGGCGGCACACCGTTGGCCATGGCCGCGTTTTCGGCAGGCATGCCGAACGCGTCCCACCCCATCGGCATCAGCACGTTGTAACCGTTCATCCGCAGATAGCGGTACATCACGTCGTTGATCGTGTAGTTGCGCACATGCCCCATGTGCAGCTTGCCCGACGGATATGGCAACATCGAAACGCAATAGAACTTCGGCTTGGCCGGATCTTCCGCGCTCAGATACGCATTGGATGCGCGCCAGTCTGCCTGGGCGGCGGCTTCGATATCGGCGGGTAAATACTTTTCTTGCATGGCGTGGTCAGGGCTTGGCGGTCGTCGCGCTGGCCGGTGCTGTCGCGCCCGCGCAGGCGAAACGCGCGCTCGGGTGGCGGATGCCATTACCGTGCGCGCGGAGAAAGGGTCGATTATACCGTTCGATGCTACGGCCGCCGGTATCGCTTCAGGGATTTGCAGCAGCGGGCGGCTCGGTCACGAAGCCGATGCGCTCGAGCCCGGCCGCCTGTGCCGCCGCCATGACCTCGGCAATGACGTCGTAGCGCGTGGCGCGTGCGGCGCGCAGATGGATATCGGGCGGCTGCGGCGACTTGCCGGCCGCCATCAGCCGGGTGCGCAAGGCTGCGAGCGGGAGAAGCTTGCCATCCCAGTAAAAGTGCCCAGCGTCGTCGATCGAGAGCGTGATCGTCTGCGGGGTCTGCCGTGCCGGCGCCGACGAGACCTTCGGCAAATCGAGCCGGATCGCGTGCGTGAACAACGGCGCCGTAATGATGAAAATGACGAGCAGAACGAGCATCACATCGATGAGCGGCGTCATGTTGATGTCCGCCATCGGCGCGCTGTCCTGCTTCGAATCGAATCCGCCGAATGCCATGCGCTTCTCCCGGGCTAGCGCCTGCTCGAGCTAGGACTGCAGCTGCGCGTCGCGCAGCCGGCGCGCTTCCTTTTCAGGCGCGCAGACATAGGCTTGCAAATCGCGGGCGAAACCGTCGAGATCCTCGGACACCTGCCGCTGCAAACGGCCCAGGATGTTATAGCCGAGCACGGCCGGGATGGCGACCACGAGCCCGAATGCCGTCATGATGAGCGCCTCGCCGACAGGCCCCGCGACGTTTTCGATCATCGCCTGCCCACTGGCCGCGATGCTGCCGAGCGCGTGATAGATCCCCCACACGGTGCCGAGCAGACCGACGAAGGGCGCAGTGCTGCCGATGGACGCCAGCAGCACATGGCCGAATTCCAGCCTGCGCTGCGATACGAGCAGCGCCTGACGCAGCGCGCGCGTCACGCGCTCGCCGAAGTCGACCCGCGCGAGCAATACCGTCGTGCCCATCGCGCCATGCGCCTGCGAGACTTCGAGTGCCGCCACGGCGAGCGGCGTGAACACGCGTTCCTTGTCGACGGCCCGCAGGGCGAGCACCGCATCGGAGAGTGTCGCGGATTGCCAGAAGAGCGCCACCGACCGCGGCCCCTGGCGCTTGGCGCGCACGAGCATCCAGGCCTTGACGAGCAGGAAGCACCAGCTCGCGACCGACATCGCGAGCAGCAGATAGGCAACGCCGTGTGTCACGGCATCGCCCGTTTGCAGATAGTGCATTACGCCGGTAGTTGCCATCGCGTTTCCTGTCGCGTTTGCCATCGACCGCGCCGACCTCGCCTCGCTCAGGGAGTGCGGGGTTGCCGGGGCCGGCCGCCTCCGCGCACGCAGCCCGATTACCGCAAGCCGAGCACGTCGCGCATGTCGTAAAAGCCGGTGCCGCGCTCGGCGAGAAACCGTGCGGCGCGCAGCGCGCCTTGTGCGTACGAGACGCGGCTTGCCGATTTGTGCGTGATCTCGATACGCTCGCCGGTACCGGCGAACAATACCGTATGGTCGCCCACGATGTCGCCGCCGCGAATCGCAGAAAACCCGATCGTCGACGGATCGCGCTCGCCCGTTATGCCGTGACGGCCATAGACGGCGCAATCCTCGAGCTTGCGGCCGAGGGCGCCCGCCACCGCCTCGCCCATCATCAGCGCGGTGCCCGACGGTGCGTCGATCTTGTGCCGATGGTGCGCCTCGATGATTTCGATGTCATAGCCCTCGGCGAAATGGCGCGCCGCGAATTCGAGCAGCTTCAGCGTCACATTGACGCCGACGCTCATGTTGGCCGCGAACACGATGCCGATCTTTTCGCCCGCGCGCGCGAGCGCCTCTTTTTGCGCTTCGTCGAAGCCGGTCGTACCGATCACGAGCTTGGTGCCGTGCCGCAGCGCCGCGTCCAGATGCGCCATCGTGACTTCGGGGCGCGTGAAATCGATCAGACAATCGGCACCGGCCAGCACGCCATCGACGTCATCGGACAGCGTGACGCCCGTCTTCTTGCCCAGAAAAGCACCGGCGTCCTCACCGAGCGCCGCCGCGCCCGGACGGCCGAGCGCCCCAGCGAGCACCGCATCGGGATCGTTGAACACCGCTTCGATCAGCATCCGGCCCATCCGGCCCGATGCGCCTGCAATGGCGATTTTCATCGGCACTCAGCGCTCACTCTTATGACGATAGGACTCACTGCGAGTTGGTGGGGCCAACCGGCTCGCTCTCGTTTTGCTTGGCCGGCGGCGGCTCGCGGTGGAATTGGAATTGCGGCGAGGCGCCGGACGGAGCGCCCGTGCCGGGTACGCCCGAGCGCACCGCCGGAGCCGAACTCGTCTGATTGACGGCGCGATTGGCCGCCTGCGCCGCCTGCGCGTTGGCATCGGGTGCGGTTTCCGAAGCTGACTGAGCCGCAGCCGGCGCCGAAGCAGCCGCCGCAGCCGAAGCCGCCGACTCGGAGGCCGCTGCGGCGGAACTCGCGGCGGCGGCCTGGGCCGCCTTGGCTTTCTTGCCGCGCCTGTCGCCGTCGATATCGGCAAGCAACTCGAGTTCCGATGGCAGATCGTCCCCACCTTGCCAGCTCGTGACCGCATCGTCCTTGAAATTGACGACGAAATCGCGCTGCTGCACGACGGCTGTCGAACCGCGCTTGAAGTAGAACAAATAGTCCCAGCGATCCGCATGGAACATGTCGGTCAACAACGGCGTTCCAAGCGCGGCCTTCACTTCGGCACGCGTCATGCCGACGTGCATCTTGGCAGCCGCCTCCTTCGAGACGAAGTTGCCTTGCACGACGGTGATCCGATACGGCGTGATGCTTTGGGCGATGCGCTGCGTGAGGCTGTCGTAGGTCGAACATCCAGCGAGGAGCGCAACTGCCGCGGCGATAACGAACGCGCCGCGCGCGCCGCTCCCCCGACACTTCAAAAGAAAATTTGGACTCATTTCACCCACCGAGCGGGCCTCTTTTTGCATGCGCCGAGACCGCGCGAGTTTCACCGAAGATGACCGGAACCGCAAAAACCCATTACTATTGGAGCCCTGCATTGTACTCTAGGGATGCCTTGCCATGACCAATCCGACCGATCTCAAAAATATCGGGCTCAAGGCGACCCTTCCACGCCTGAAGATTCTCGAGATCTTCCAGCGCAGTCCGGTCCGCCATTTGACGGCCGAAGACGTCTACCGCAATTTGCTCAACGAACAACTCGACATCGGGCTCGCCACCGTATATCGCGTACTGACGCAGTTCGAACAGGCAGGCCTGCTCTCGCGCAGCAACTTCGAATCGGGCAAGGCGGTGTTCGAACTGAACGAGGGCACGCACCACGACCATCTGGTCTGTGTCGACTGCGGCCGCGTCGAAGAGTTCTTCGATCCCGAAATCGAAAAGCGCCAGCAAGCGATTGCCGAAGAGCGGGGCTTCAAGCTGCAAGAGCATGCGCTCGCGCTCTACGGCACTTGTACGAAGGAAAACTGCCCTCATCGCAAACACTGAGGCCAGCATCGAGCATCGGTGCTCGCACGCCATAAACGCAAAGAGCCGCCCGTCGATGAGGCGGCTCTTTGCATCTGGGCGATCGGCGAACGGGCGCATCCCCTCGCGGCGTGCACCCGATACCGTCGTCACTTCGCCGTGGCGAGCGCGATAGCCGTATCCAACATGCGGTTCGAGAAGCCCCACTCGTTGTCGTACCAGCTCGACACCTTCACGAGGCGCCCCGCCACCTTCGTCAGCGTCGAGTCGAACGTCGACGAAGCCGGGTTGTGGTTGAAGTCGACCGAGACCAGCGGCGCATCGTTGTAGCCGAGAATACCCTTCAGCTCACCCGCGGCCGCATCCTTCATGATCGCGTTGATCTCTTCGACCGTCGTGTCGCGCTTGGCGATGAACGACAGGTCGACGATCGAAACGTTGATCGTCGGCACGCGAATGGCATAGCCGTCGAGCTTGCCCGCCAGCTCAGGCAACACGAGGCCGATGGCCGCCGCGGCGCCGGTCTTCGTCGGAATCTGGCTGTGCGTGGCCGAGCGCGCGCGGCGCAGGTCTTCGTGATAGACGTCGGTCAGCACCTGGTCGTTCGTATAGGCGTGGATCGTCGTCATCAGACCCGTTTCGAGGCCGATCTTGTCGTTGAGCGGCTTGACGAGCGGCGCGAGACAGTTCGTCGTGCACGATGCGTTCGACACGACCGTGTGTTCGGCCTTCAACGTGTTGTGGTTCACGCCATACACGATCGTCGCGTCCACGTCCTTGCCGCCCGGCGCCGAAATCAGCACCTTCTTGGCGCCGCCTTGCAGATGCGCACTGGCCTTCGCCTTCGACGTGAAAAAGCCCGTGCACTCCATCACCACGTCGACACCGAGTTCGCCCCACGGCAACTCGGCCGGGTTGCGGTTCGCCAGTACGCGAATCTTGTCGCCGTCGACGATGAGGTAATCGCCGTCCACTGCCACTTCTGAATTGAACCGCCCATGCGCCGTGTCGTACTTCGTGAGATGCGCGTTCGTCTTTGCATCACCGAGGTCGTTGATGGCGACGATTTCGAGATCGTGCTTCTTGCCATTCTCGTAGAACGCGCGCAGCGTATTGCGGCCGATCCGGCCATAGCCGTTGATTGCAACGCGAATCGTCATGCTGTTTCTCCTGAACTTGGGCTGAAAAAAGTCCTGTGTTTTCCAACAGTCCGGCGGCGCGGCTGGGCGAGACCCCGCGGTCGGACCCCTCTCGTCCTCTTATTGGTCGAGCGCCGTCTTCGCAGCCGCGACGACGTGCTCCACCGTGAAGCCGAAGTGCTTGAACAGCACGCCGGCGGGGGCCGATTCACCATACGTGTCGATACCGACCACGCTTCCCTCGAGCCCGACGTACTTTCGCCAGTAGTCGGTCACGCCTGCCTCGATTGCCACGCGGCGCACGCCCTTCGGCAGCACGCGCTCGCGATATTCGGCGTCCTGACGGTCGTACACCGTCGGCGCAGGCATGGAAACCACGCGCGCGGCGATGCCTTCGCGCGCAAGCGGCTCCACTGCCTTCAGGGCGAGTTCCACTTCGGAACCCGTCGCGATGAGAATGATCTTGCGCGCGACGATCTCATCGTCCCAGTCGCGCAGCACATAGCCGCCCGACGCGACATTCGCGATCTGGGCCTCGGTACGCTCCGAGAACGGCAGATTCTGCCGGCTGAACACCAGGCACGACGGGCTCTGACGCTCGATGGCCCGCGTCCAGGCCACGGCCGTCTCGACCGTGTCGGCCGGGCGCCAGACGTCCAGATTCGGAATCAGGCGCAAGCTCGCCAGGTGTTCGATCGACTGATGCGTCGGACCGTCTTCGCCGAGGCCGATCGAATCGTGCGTGAAGACGAAGATCGACGGCGCCTTCATCAGTGCGGCGACGCGCAGCGCATTGCGGCTGTAGTCCGAGAACGTCAGGAACGTGCCGCCGAACGCCTTGTAGCCGCCGTGCAGCGCGATGCCGTTGATGATGGCGCTCATGCCGAATTCGCGCACACCGTAGTTGATATGGTTGCCCCACACGATGCCGCTTTCGCCCTCGCCGGCCGCGCGCACGGGCTTGCTGGCCTTCCAGTTCGTGAGGTTCGAGCCGGTCAGGTCGGCCGAGCCGCCGAGCAGTTCCGGCAACGCCGCCGCGAGTCCGTCCAGCGCAAGCTGCGACGCCTTGCGCGTGGCGACCGTCTCGGCCCGCTCGTTCGCGCCCGCGATGATCGCCTGCGCCTTCGCGGCCCAGTCGGCGGGCAGCTTGCCTGCCGCGCGGCGCTCGAATTCGGCCGCCTCAACCGGGTACTTGGCCCGATACTGCGCGAGCGCGCCGTTCCAGTCCGATTCGTTGCGCGCGCCCAGCTCCTTCGCATCCCACGCCGCATAGACCTCTTGCGGAATGACGAACGGCTCCCATGTCCAGCCAAGCGCCGCGCGCGTGGCGGCGACTTCCTGTGCGCCGAGCGCCGCACCGTGGACGTCGTGGCCGCCGGCCTTGTTCGGCGAACCCTTGCCGATCACGGTCTTGCAGCAGATCAGCGTGGGCTTGTCCGCACGCTTTGCCGCCGCGATGGCCGCATCCACTGCATCGACGTCATGACCGTCGACGTGGGGAATCACGTTCCAGCCGTACGCTTCGAAGCGCTTCGGCGTGTCGTCGTGGAACCAGTGTTCGACGTGGCCGTCGATCGAGATGCCGTTGTCATCGTACAGCGCAATCAGCTTGTTGAGCTTGAGCGTGCCCGCGAGCGAACAGGCTTCGTGCGAGATGCCCTCCATCAGACAGCCGTCGCCGAGGAAGACGTAGGTGTGATGGTCGACGATCTTGGCATCGGCCTTGTTGAACTCGGCAGCCAGCAGCGCCTCGGCAAGCGCCATGCCGACGGCGTTCGCAAGCCCCTGGCCGAGCGGCCCTGTCGTCGTTTCGACACCGGGCGTGATGCCGTATTCGGGGTGACCGGGCGTCTTCGAATGAAGCTGGCGGAAATTCTTCAGTTCGGCGAGCGGCAGGTCGTAGCCGGTCAAATGCAAGAGCGCGTAAAGCAGCATCGAGCCGTGCCCATTGGAGAGCACGAAGCGGTCGCGATCGGCCCAGTGCGGATTGACCGGATTGTGCTTCAGGTGGCGCGACCAGAGCGCCACGGCAATGTCCGCCATGCCCATCGGCATGCCGGGATGGCCCGAGTTCGCTTGTTGCACGGCGTCCATCGCGAGCGCGCGGATTGCGTTCGCCATCAGGGCGGTGGGGGCGGGAGACGAGGTCGTCATGTCGAGTCCGGAGAACGAGTCGAGAAAGCGGGGCCGTGCTGAAGGCCGTTGCTCGCTGCCCAAGGCGCCGCCCGGGCACGAATGAATCGAGCACGGCGGGGACAGATCGATAGAGCAAACGGACGGGGCTGCAAAGCATGCCATTCTAACAGATGCCCCCTTTTGCCGGCCTGCCTCGCGGGCGATCGGCGTCCCGCCCGCCGGCCGCGCGCAGGTACCGCGTCGGCGTTCGGGCACCTATAATCGAGCGGTCGACGACTCATTGCACGCGCCGCCCGCCGCGCCTTCCCGTGACCGCCCGCACCCCTGTCCCGCTCATGTTTCGACCGACCGCGCATGCCGTCTATGGTTTCCCACATGCGCGGCGGCTTGCAAGCGTCACTTCGCCGCACCAGCGCATCGAGGTCTGGGACACGCCGCAGCTGGGCGTGCTGTTCACGCTGGACGGCCGGCCGATGACCTCCGCCGGCGACGAGTTCGTCTATCACGAGTGTATGGTGCACCCGGCGGCGCTCGCGCATCCGGAACCCAGAAAAGCGCTCGTGCTCGGAGGCGGCGACGGCGGAGCGGCGCGGCAGCTGCTGATGCACCCGAGCATCGAACGCATCGTCGTGGCCGAGCTCGACGAAGCCGTCGTCGAAATGGCGCGGCGCCATCTGAGCGATGTGCATCGCGGCGCCCTCGACGATTCCCGTGTCGAACTCGTGATCGGTGATGCGGCGCAGTTCGTCGCGCGCACGAGAGAGCAATTCGATGTGGTCGTATTCGACTTGACGCCACCCGATTCGCCGGCCGCCGCGCTTTACACCAGCGAGTTCTACGCGCGCCTGAAAAAGGCGCTGGCGCCCCGCTCGGCGCTTTCGATGCATCTCGGCTCGCCTCACTTTCACGCCGGGCGCGTCGCCGCGCTCATCGCGGGTTTGCGCGAACACTTCGCCATCGTCGACACCATGTCGGCATTCGTGCCGCTCTACGGCTCGCAGTGGCTCATGGCTGTGGCCAGCGACACGCTCGACGCCGCAGCGCTGTTCAAGCACGAGATCGAGGCCCGGCTCGCCGCGCGCCGCATCGAGGGTCTCCAATACTATGGCGCGGCCTTGCATCGCCCGCTCTTCGCATTGCCTGCCGCGCTTGAGGCTAAACTCGCTGCTTCGCGCAAAGCGCGTCCCGAGTTGCCGGGTTGAGGCCGCCTCAGGCGACGCACCGGGGCGCCCGGGCATCCGCTGCGCAGCCTTTCTTGAACGATGCCACCCGCCATGCCCCGTTTCTTTGTCGACATGCCGTTGCAGACCGGCGCGCTACTTGCGCTGCCCGAGGAGGTCGCCCGTCATATCCAGGTGCTGCGCTTGCAGCCCGGCGATGCGCTCACGTTATTCAACGGCCAAGGGGGCCAGTACGATGCGCGGCTCGCCGAGCTGGGCAAGCGCTCGGCCACCGTGGAGCTCGGCGCATTTGTCGCCGTCGAAGCGGAACCGCCCTACCGGATCACGCTTGCGCAAGGCATCGCCGGCGGCGACAAAATGGACTGGCTCATCGAAAAGGCGATCGAGCTCGGCGCATCGCATATCGTGCCGATCGGAACGGCGCGCGCCGTCGTGCGCCTCGCGGGCGAGCGCGCCGCCCGCCGCCAGGCGCATTGGCAGGCGCTCATTGCGGCCGCGTGCGAGCAATGCGGCCGCAATCGCGTGCCGCAAGTCGAGCCGCCGCGCGAACTGTCGGCGTGGCTCGAGGCGCTGCCGGCCGCACCCGGCGACGGTGAGCTGCGGTTGATGCTCTCGCCGCGCGGGGCGCAGCCTTTCGACGCGTTGCCCACGAGGGCACCCTGCGCGGCCGTGACCGTGCTGATCGGCCCGGAGGGAGGCCTCGCGCCGGAGGAGGAAGTCGCCGCGGCGACACGTGGATTCGCGCCGATTGCGCTGGGGCCGCGCGTGCTGCGCACGGAAACGGCCGGCATTGCGGTCCTGGCCGCGCTCGCCGCGCGGTGGGGCGGTTGGTAGACCGCGCAGTCAGGGGTGCGGTTGCTGCTGTTCCCGTCGATGTCGAAACACCCACCAGCGGGCCGACACGAAGTTGACGAACAAGCCGGCAATGGAACCGGCGGCGACCCCGATAAACGGAAGAAACGCGGTTCGCGGCTGCGTGAGCACCACCACGCTGTACGCGGCATAGTTGACGCAGCCGCCCACGGACATTGCCGAAAGGTACCGCCACCACTCATGCCATACCGAGCCGCCGCTTCGCTCCGAAAACGTGAAACGCCGGTTGACCTGCCATGTCGTCCAGACAGCCGCCAAAAACGAGACCGTGCGCCCCGCGAAATACCCGAGACCGAGGCGAAGCGCGATCCATAAGACGCCCGCGTCCACGATGAAGCCGAGGACGCCCGCTATGGCGAACCGGAAAATCTGCCTGAACACCGCGGCGCCGCTCCGTTAAAGTCGAAGCGACCGATTATACGGGCCGCGCGGGGCGATCGAGGCCGGCCGCTCTAAGCGGCGCACGCGGCGGCCGCCAGGTTGCGCCGCGGCTTTCTCGGACCGCCTAATCCGGCCAGTTCAGCCTACTCGCCGTGCGACGCGCATTGCGCTGCGCGAATGGCGTGATACGCGGTACGCTCGCGTCGCGGGCACGCTCGAGCTCGGCAACGAGACGTGCCTTGACGATCTCCTCTTCGCCAGGATGCAGATTGCAGGGATCGAGAAAGAAGAAGTGATGCTCGGCTTCGTGATCGCGTGCGATGACGGGCGGCTCGTCGCCCTGCGGTTTCGCGAGCGCGTCGACGAGGTCCCAGGCCGTGATCCGCGCGGTTTTCGGATCGACGTGAATCTTGAGCCGGTCGAGTGGATTGCCGGTCGGGTCCGGGTCGATTTCGGCGCGGACACCGGCAAAGCCGGCGAGCGCATCGCGCCATAGCGTGAGGTAGGCATGTTCTCGCGCCCGCACGGCATCGTGGTCGCGTCGCGCCCATGCTTGCAATGCCGCCATGGCGCCGACGATCCCCTCCTTGCCCACCTTGAAGCCTCGACCGATGCCGCCGTTTTGAAAGTAGGCCGCGCGCACGAGTGCCTTTTTGCCGGCCACGATGCCTGCTGTCGCGCCGCCCAGGAACTTGTGCGCCGAATAAAGCACGACATCGGCGCCGCGCGCGAGAAAACTCGTCAGATCGTACTCGGAGGCCGCATCGACGATGACGGGTACGCCCTTCGCGCGAGCCACCGCGACGAATTCCTCGAAGGGGATCATCCCGTATTGCTGCGTGTGATGCGAAACGACGAAAAGCGCGGCGGTCGTGCGCTCGCCGATGGCGCCGTCGAGCTGATAGCCGTGCGCTTCGGTGGCGGCACCGACAGAGACCAGTTTCGCGCCGGCGAGCCGGATCGCCTGATCGATCGGCGCCCCGTAGTTGACGAGATGCCCCGTCTGCACGACGACTTCGTTTCGCAAACTCGTGGTATCCGGCAGCCGCTCGATCAAGGCGAGGTTATCGCCCGTCATCGTCGCGGCGATCGTCAGCGTGATGGCAGCCGAACAGGAGGCCGTGACGTAGCCGGCTTCGCTGCCGCAAGCCGCCGCGATGACGGCGGATGCGCGGCGCTGCAGATCGTCGATTTCGACGAACTCCGGCAGCACCTCGGCGATGGCTTCGATGACGGGGACAACCGCGATCGAAGCGCCAAGGCCGGTCATCGTGCCCGATACGTTGATGACGGGGCGCAGCCCGTGACGGCGACGGAAATCCATCTGTGGCCTCCTTGCCAATTCCACAATTACGGAATAACATCTTTGACTGTGGATCAGTCTAGGCGTATCGTCGGATACCGTCAATCGGTCACAAACCCTCCCCCGAGTTGTCTCTTGAACAGGAAGTGAGCCATGGCAAGCAGTCGGAACCCGGAAGCACTCGGTGCCGAGGACAATGAGCGCTTGCCAGCCGGGCAACCGGCACGTCGAGAGGGTCAAGTGCAAGCCGCTCGTTCGCGCACCGGTGCGATCGAGCGCGTGCTGCAGATCCTCGATGGCCTGCAGCAGATGGGCCGACCGATGACCGCATACGAGATCGCGCAGACGGTCGGCGCGCCCCCGTCTACCATCTATGCGCTCATCAACGATCTCGTCGACAAAAACCTGCTGACCCGCGCGACGGGGGGAGCGATCTGGCTCGGCCCGCGCCTTTACGGCTATGGGCTCACGTACGCGGGCTCGCTCGACTACCTCGCGGTCGCGGCCGAGGAAATGGAGCGCTTGTCGCAGACCGTGGGCGAAACGGTGCAGGTGTGCGGCCGCGAAGAAGGCATGATGGTTGTGCTGCAGATGGTCGAAGGCCCCGGACATTTTCGCGTGACATCGCGTGTGGGCTCGCGCATGCCGATCAACTGGACCGCCTCGGGGCGGCTGCTCGTGGGCCATCTGCCCGACGGCGAACGTGAGGCGTTTTTCGCGCGTCATAGCAAGCCTTCGCCGACGGGTCTCGCGCAGACCGATCCGAGCACGCTCGCGCGGCGCTCGCGCGAGGCCTTCGAGTCCCGGTTCGCGCTGCAAATCGGCGAATCGGACGCAACGGTAGCGTGCCTCGCCGCGCCGGTTTGCAATACGACCGGAGAGTGTGTGCTCACGATCTCGATCGTCATGACGCAAAGCAAAGTCGCCGAAGGCGTCGAACGTTATCGCGCGAGCGTTCAGTCGGCCGCCCGACGCATCGAAGAACGACTCGGCTGGCAACACGCCGCCGGCCAGCCGCTCATCCCGATTTCTTCCTGAGAAACGTCGATGTCAAAGATTCCACACGACTGCTATGCGCAACTGCGCAAACTAGGCCTGGTGCTGCAACCGGTGCCGAAAGCAATCGGCAACTTCCAGCACAGTGCGCGTGAAGGCAGTCTCGTGTTCCTCTCGGGGCAGGGACCGCTCGGCGACGACGGCCGGCTGCTGACAGGCAAGGTCGGCGCCACGGTGACGGCCGAAGAGGCCTACGATCACGCTCGGCGCGTCGGACTGAATCTGCTGTCGGTCATGGAGAGCGAGCTCGGGGACCTCGGGCGCGTGAAGCGCATCGTCAAGCTCTTGGGGATGGTGAACGCCACCCCGGAATTCGCGGAGCACTCGCGCGTCATCAACGGGTGTTCCGATCTTTTCATCGAGGTATTCGCGGAAGCCGGACGGCATGCGCGCTCGGCCATCGGCGTGGGGTCGCTGCCCGGCAACATCACGGTCGAGATCGAAGCCGTGATCGCGGTGCACGAGTAAGGCGAGCGCCGCCCGAAGCGGCAAGCGCTCGAGGGCGGCGCTTGAGTTCTTACGCGAACGAGTAGAACACGCGGAACGCGACCTTGCGCTCGGCCCAAAATTCGGCCGCTTCGCGGAACACGTCGAGCAGCGTCTCGCGGCCTTCCTTGTCGAACTTTTGCGCAATGGGCAGTGCCTCGAGCACGATTACGAAGCCTGGCTGGGGACCGGCCTTGTGAACGAGATCGGTGAGACAGTCGTAAAGCGCGTCGTAGTTCTTGCCGAAATGCTTCGGAAAGAAAAAGGACGTGGAAATCGTCTCGAGCACTTCTTGCTTCGAGTTCGCGTTGCCGCAATAGGCATAGAGGAAATGCTCGCCGAGCCGGTTCGCTTCGTCGGCGAGATCCTGCACGCGAAACGCGCGGATCGATTGGACGATATTCGGCCGCACCGTCGAGAACAGGCTCATAGGCTCCTCGCTCGATGAAGGCCCGGGCTGCGGATCGTTGTTGCACGGACCGTTTTCGCCCGTACGCATCTGCATGACGCGCTGAAAAAGGTTGCCGTCGCGGGCCGCGAAAAGATCCGTCGCGACCGTGGCGTCGTACGCGTAGATGTTGTCGCTCATGCCGTTCATCCCGATATCATTCAATGATGCGTTTAAAACTGGTGTAGTGGTCGTCCGAATAAAAGCAGTTGTCGATCTGCCTCGGCGGACCCCCGCAGACTATGCGGCGAGCGCCTCGATTCCTGGCGCCCGGTGTCCGAACCGTGTACTCGTGGTAATAGCCGCGCGGCCGCCGCGGCAGCAACCGTTCGAAGTTGCCGAAAACGACGCCATCCTTGGAGAACCGATAAGGCCCACCCGCTGAAATCGACTTCAATGTGTCGCGCGCCTGGCGCGGCAACTCCGGCGACGCGACCGTCGGGCCTGTCCAATCGACTGCAGCAGGCGCCGCGGCGACCGATTCGCGCGCGAGTGCCGCGCCGCCGGGCGGCAGGACCGATCCCAGACTGAGCGCGAGCGCAATAGCCGCGACGAAACCCGCGTGACTGCTACGCGCGCGCGAGTGCTTCCCACTGGCGGCGCCCGGTTGTGCGCTCATCGGCCGGCTGACCCCGTTTTCGACAGGACGGATAAACCACGAAAAACGCAAGGTTATCCCTAACAGCCCGCGGAAGCAATCTTTGTTAGGAAAATGAAGGATTTACGTGAAAGGGTCGGATGGGTTCCGCCGACATTTTCGGCCTTTCGCGCAAAATTTTATCCCGAGCAGGCGATTTTTTATCCTGTTTACGATAAGCTAACAAATGACGGTTCCGGCGGCCCCGGGTCTTTGCCTCCCCGCGGGTCGAGCGGTACGGAGCCGTCGTTTCACGCTTTAAGGGCAGTTTCTCTCTCTCTTTCGCCCTCGGCGTGCCCATTGCGGGCACGCCGTTTTTTTGCCTGCTTCGCTGTAGCCGCCTGCTCGTTTCTGCTTATCGCACCGCGTTCGCGTCCGCCACGAGCAATGCCGTCATGTTGACGATGCGGCGCACCGTCGCGGACGCGGTCAACACATGGACGGGCTTGGCCGCACCGAGCAGGATAGGACCGATCGCGATGTTATTGCCCGCCGCCGTCTTGAGCAGGTTGTAGGAAATGTTGGCCGCGTCGATGTTCGGCAGCACGAGCAGGTTCGCATCGCCTTCGAGCGTCGATTCGGGCAGCACTTCCTTGCGCAGATTCGCATCGAGCGCCACATCGCCGTGCATCTCGCCGTCCACTTGCAGATCCGGCGCGCGCTCCTTGAGCAGCGCGAGCGTGTCGCGCATTTTTTGCGCCGATGGCGCGTGGCTCGTGCCGAAGTTCGAATGCGAGACGAGCGCCACCTTCGGCTCGATACCGAAGCGCCGCACTTCCTCGGCTGCCATGATGGTGATTTCGGCGAGCTGTTCGGGCGTCGGGTCCACGTTCACATGCGTGTCGACGAGGAAGATCTGCCGACCCGGCAGCACGAGTGCATTCATTGCCGCATAGACACTGCAGCCGGCGCGCTTGCCGATCACCTGGTCGATGAAGTGCAGGTGCCGGTGCGTCGTGCTGATCGTCCCGCAGATCATGCCGTCCGCTTCGCCCTTGGCGAGCAGCATCGAGCCGATCAGCGTGGTGCGGCGGCGCATCTCGAGCTTCGCCATCTGGTGGCTGATGCCCTTGCGCGCCATCACTTGCGCGTAGGTCTGCCAGAACTCGCGGTAACGTTCGTCGTGCTCCGTATTGACTACCGTGTAGTCCACGCCCGCGGTCAAACGCAGGCCGTAGCGTTCGATACGGCTTTCGATGACGGACGGCCGGCCGATCAATATCGGCTTGGCCAGCTTTTCGTCGACGGCGATCTGCACCGCGCGCAGTACGCGCTCCTCTTCCCCTTCGGCGAACACGACACGCTTTTTCCCGTCCGCCACGCTACGCGCCTGTTGGAAGATCGGCTTCATCGTCGTACCGCTGTGGTAGACGAACTGCTGCAGATGCTGCTTGTACGCCTCCATATCCTCGATCGGGCGCGTCGCCACGCCGGAATCCATCGCGGCCTGGGCCACCGCGGGCGCGATCTTGACGATGAGGCGCGGGTCGAACGGCTTCGGAATCAGATACTCGGGGCCGAACGAAAGATCCTGAATGCCGTAGGCCGTCGCGACGATGTCGCTTTGCTCCTGGCGGGCCAGCTCGGCAATCGCGTTGACCGCGGCAATCTCCATCTCGCGCGTGACCGTCGTTGCCCCTGCATCGAGCGCTCCCCGGAAAATGAACGGGAAGCAGAGGACGTTGTTGACCTGGTTCGGATAGTCGGTGCGGCCGGTGGCGAGCACCGCGTCGGGCCGCACTTCGAGCGCGACTTCGGGCAGGATTTCGGGCGTCGGGTTCGCGAGCGCGAGGATCAGCGGCTTTGCGGCCATGGTCTTGGCCATCTCGGCCTTGAGCACACCGCCGGCCGACAGTCCCAGGAAGATATCGGCACCTTCGATGACTTCCGCGAGCGTGCGCGCACTCGTTTCACGCGCAAAGCGCTCCTTGTCCGGATCCATGAGTTCGGTGCGGCCCTTGTAGACCACGCCGGCCAGATCGGTCACGAAGATGTTCTCGAGCGACATGCCGAGATCGACGAGCAGATCGAGGCAGGCGAGCGAAGCTGCGCCGGCACCGGAGGCGACGAGCTTCACCTTGCCGATCTCCTTGCCGACGACCTTCAGACCGTTGGTCACCGCCGCCGCCACGACGATCGCCGTGCCATGCTGGTCGTCGTGAAAGACCGGGATTTTCATGCGCTTGCGACACTCGCGCTCGACGATGAAGCAATCCGGTGCCTTGATATCCTCGAGGTTGATGCCGCCGAACGTCGGCTCGAGCGCCGCGACGACATCGACGAGCTTGTGCGGATCGGTCTCGTTGATTTCGATGTCGAATACGTCGATGCCGGCGAACTTCTTGAAGAGGACCGCCTTGCCCTCCATCACGGGCTTCGACGCGAGCGGACCGATGTTGCCGAGTCCGAGCACCGCCGTGCCGTTCGTGACCACGCCGACGAGATTGCTGCGCGCTGTGAAGCGCGCCGCGTTGAGCGGGTTTTCGACGATTTCCTCGCAGGCAAAGGCCACGCCAGGCGAATACGCCAGCGCCAGATCGCGCTGGTTGATCATCTGCTTGGTGGGGGCGATGGCGATTTTGCCGGGGGACGGGAATTCGTGATAATCGAGCGCGGCTTCGCGCAACTTCGTCTTGGTGGGGCTGGTCGACATGAGGGAAAAGTCCAGGCTACAGTGCTGATTTGGAATCGGAATTCGACGCATTGTAGCGCCAATCCGAGGCCATTCCCCGAACCGGCGGGGGGCGCAATGACCGCCCGAACCCGGCTCGACGCCGCTCGTTGCGGACGTGTTTGAGTGACGACGCCGCATTTTATCGACCACTTCGCTGCCGATCGTACCGATTCCATGCCGCTTTCCGAGTTTTCCCTGATCGAACGATTTTTCGCCAGCCGCGCACGCCGCAGCGCGGCTACCGCGGCGCTCGGCATCGGCGACGATTGCGCGCTGATTGCCCCGCGCGCCGATCAACTGCTGGCCATCTCGACCGACATGCTCGTCGAGGGCCGGCATTTCATGCCCGATGTCGATCCGCGCGCGCTGGGCCACAAGGCGCTCGCCGTGAATCTGTCGGATCTTGCGGCGATGGGCGCGAAGCCGCGGGCCTTCACGCTCGCGCTCGCACTCGAAACAGCTGACGAAACGTGGCTCGCGGCCCTCGCCGACGGCATGTTCGCGCTGGCCGAGCGCTTCGGCTGCGAACTCATCGGCGGCGACACGACGCGCGGGCCCTTGAACCTTTGCATCACCGTGTTCGGCGATGTGCCGCGCGAACGTGCGCTGCGTCGCGACGGCGCGCGGCCCAGTGACGACATCTGGGTCTCCGGCACGCTCGGCGATGCGCGTGCGGGGTTGGGGCTCATGCGTGGCGAATGGGCCGCGAGCCTATTCGATGCGGACGAAGCGGCCCGGCTGCGCCATGCGCTCGAGTGCCCCGAACCGCGCATCGAATTGGGGCTTGCGTTGGGAGGGGTCGCGCACGCGGCGCTCGATGTATCGGACGGGCTCGCCGGCGATCTCCTGCATATTCTCGAACGCTCGGGCGTGAAAGCGCAGGTCGACGTCGAGGCGCTGCCCCGCTCCCCTGCGCTGCGCAAGCTCGCTGGCGCGGACCAGTTGCGGTGCGCGATCGCGGGCGGCGACGATTACGAGCTCTGCTTCACGGCTGCCCCCGAAAATCGCGACGCCGTCATCGCGGCGGGCGCGCGTGCAGGCGTGACAGTCTCGCGCATCGGTACAATAACGACCTTACTCGCTCCTTCGGAGGCACCGGCAATTGTATGGGTCGACGCGTCGCATGCGCCGCTCGATCTGAAGTTGCAGGGTTTCGATCATTTCAATGCAGCGTGATCCCATGATTGGCGACGGCATCGCACACCGCCCTCCTTCCGATTCGCGCCCGCGGCGCGCGACAGCGCGGTTCATGTTGTCGCATCCGCTTCACGTGATTTCGCTCGGCTTTGGCAGCGGCTTGTCGCCGCTCATGCCCGGCACGTTCGGCACCTTGTTCGCCTGGCTCTCGTTCGCGGCGCTGGCGGGCCGGCTGACTGCCGCTGAGTGGGGCGCGCTGATTGCCGTCGGCTTCGTTGCCGGCGTCGGCATCACCGGCTTCACCGCTAAAAGGCTCGGCATCGACGATCCTTCTCCCGTCGTTTGGGATGAGATCGTCGCCTTTTGGCTCGTGCTGCTCTTCGTGACGCCCGAGACGTTCATGGGGCAACTCGGCGCATTCGTCATCTTTCGTTTCTTCGACATGGTGAAACCGCCGCCGATTCGTTACTTCGATCAGCACTTCTCGGGCGGCTTCGGCATCATGATCGATGATCTGGTCGCAGCGTTTCTGACGCTGCTCGTCATCGCCCTTTGGCGTATGACGATCTGAACCGTTGAGCAGGAATACAGCCATGGCCACCGATTCCGTTGTGCACCAACTCGCCGTCCGTGCCGGCAACAAGCTACGGGAGACGCGGCTCATGTTGACGACCGCGGAGTCCTGCACGGGCGGCATGGTTGCCGCGGCGATCACCGACATCTCGGGCAGCAGCGGATGGTTCGAGCGCGGGTTCGTGACGTACTCGAATCAGGCGAAAACCGAAATGATCGGCGTGCCGGCCGAACTCATCGACAAGCATGGCGCGGTGAGCGAACCCGTTGCTCGAGCGATGGCCGAAGGCGCGCTGCGCAATAGCCGCGCACAGGTATCGCTTGCGATTACGGGTGTGGCCGGCCCCGGTGGCGGCACGGAAACGAAGCCGGTCGGCATGGTCTCGTTTGCGTGGAGCAATCGCCTTCATACGTCGTGCGAGACCGTGACGTTCAAAGGCGATCGCGAGCAGATCCGGGGGCAGGCTGCGGCGCATGCGTTGCGTGGCTTGCTTGCGCTCATCGACGAGAACGAGCGGTAGCGGGTGGACTACAAACGTTAACCGGCTCCAGCGTCCTGTTCCGATCGAGCGATCGACAATGCGTTCAGCGTGTAACGCATGTCTGAACGGTCGATCTGCGACGGACGTGTCGCCAGGAAGGCATCGTAGCCGACGCGGCCGTTCGAACCGAGCCGAAGCGGCTGGACTTCGTCCCGTTTCAGTACCGGCCGTACCTCAGCTTCGAGCGTGATGCCGATCAGCAACTGCAGCAGGCGGTTCAGCACGCACATGCTCGCGGAATTGGGCAGGAATTCCTCGTATTGGCTTGCCGATAGCGGCCCAAGGACGAGACGGATGCGAGCGTGACGCATCCAGATGTGTTCGCCGAGCATTGCGGTCGAACCGAGGGCCATGTTGCCGATTCCGGTGCTGGATTGCTTTTCAGGCGGAACCCGGTACTTGTTGCCGATGAACTGCTCGATCTGGATCGGTATGCCAAAGTATTCGGACAACGTGCGTCGCAGATACACGACCGACACTGCGCGATGGCGGACGGCCGCACTATGTCCCGCGACGGCATCGTCCGCGAGCGCGCCGGGCTCTTCGCGCAACGCCTCGCGGGAACTTGTGTCGGCTACGCCGGCCAGGGCCTGCAGGATCGGGAGATAACGCTCGTTTCGATCGAGCTCATAGTGCAGCGGCAGGCGGTACTTCTTCCACGCCGCGTAAAAGAGCGCCGTCGAGCGATTCGAAAAGATGTCGAAAAAAGCTTGTGAGGGGCGGTCGGGACTCGACCAGTCGCTACTGGCGATTTGCTCGGTGTAGCGCAGGGGCAATGCGCCTTGACCGCCAAGCAGCCCGAAGAATGCTGGCGTCAAGTCCACCTTTGAAATTTTGCCGGCCATCATGGCGCCTATGCGGGTCGCTTTATCGGTTAGATCTTCACCGGCGTCGTCGAACGATAACGCTTGCTCTATCTCGCTAGGTGGAAACGTCGTCGTGAGCGTGGTGCGGAAAGCAATGCGATAAGGCACAACGTGGCGCAGCTGGGCTCCGCCGTGCTCGGTGAACCAGCGTTCGAGCAGGCGCACTGCCTGGACGAATTGAAAGCGGTACGGTTTATCGAGCAAACGCTCGAGAACGCGAGGATTTTCAAGCGAGAAGGACATGGTGAAGCCGTTTGGTGTCAGCCGATCGAGCATCCGGCGTTGGGGTTTGCCTTGACATAGTTCTTGCCGCACGGGCACTGGACAGCATCGCCGTCGAGAACGCCGGCCCGGCCGTCTTCGTCCATGTCGGTGCCGGTTCCCTGTATGGGATACTCGCCGGGACAGTTGCCGCACGTCGCCATCTCCCGGTCGAGCGCGATGCGTCGGCCGCCGTCGAACATGGTCGATGCTGTTGCGATGACCTTGCCGCCAGTGGTGGTGGGGTCATCGTGGCAGACAAGGAGTTTGGTCATTTTTGGCAGAGTTCATCATTATCGGCAGATCGACGCGCTATACTTTAGTACCGAATTTGGAACCCTCGTCCCATTGGCAAAGCTTCCAGCATCGTTATTCCTACAAAATTCGGAAGCGCTTTTCACGTATAGATAACCGTTAACCTGCTCAACGACAGCGGGCGCCGCACCGTTCGAATTAACTCGCAATTTCACGACAATCCCTTGATTGCCATCGCCACTCAAGTCAGCGATCCGAGGCGCACCCAAAATTCTGCACTGACCATACGAATCCAGGATCTTAGACGATCCGGCGTCGCTTATATCAATAATACCGCACCCACCACCAATGTCATTCACGGCGACAAAATAATGACGGACGCCGTTAAGCTCCCACGCAATGACAGATTTCACTCGATCCATATCGAAACCTTCTTTGGCAAGAGTCGTGCGCTGAGCGCGCGGCAATTTTTTAGTATAATGTAATATCGGATACTTTCCCGCCGCATGCGAAAGATGCGGAATGCACAGCATGACGGCGATCCCTGCGGCAGTCATATGCGTTATAAATGATTTCACTCAGTCACTCTTGGCATTTTCGAGATCAACAACGATTGAACTCTGACGACCACTAGGTACTAAAGTTCTAGTTGTTGCATGCCGAATACAGTCAAGCAAGTACTCCGCCGCAACCAATGCAAAAGCCTGTCGCTCGTAAAATCCATTGGCTCCGCCGTTTACCAAAACCGAAACTCGCCCCACGACGAATGAATCGACGCCACGATCTGCAACGCGATTTATGTCGCGAACGTGTGCGTAATGTCTATGCACCCAGAAGAACCCGGCACTGTCGCATGCGTAATGTGGGAAATCGGAAATTACCCGTGGATCGTAGCGAGGAAACCACAGTCTCTGGCTTCCAATAGTTGTGCCATTGCGCGCCCCTCTCCGTCGGGGATCCCCGAACCAATGTGCTGATGCCCGCGTAATGCGGGGATCTGCATACACGCCGGCGGCATTGTGGGGAAAACTCATGAATTTTCCATACTCCTCATACAAACTCGCCCATGTGAGCTGCAAGCACCCGCGCCCGTAGAATGCCGCGTAATATTGGGTCGCCGGTTGACGCGGGTTGTATTTTCCGCGACCATATTCTTCTACAGTATTCCATCGATCGGTCTCCAGTAAGACCTGAGCAAGAAAATGCGACTGTCGAGTTCTGCTTACAGAAATTCCGTATTTGCGCATCGAGCAATTCATGCTCATCACATAGTTTTTGATTCTTCTTTTCGCTACATCATTTTGCAACGCACTGCTCGGCCCTTTTTTAACTGCCCGATATACGCCATCACCTTCCTCATAATAAGGATACTTTGGGAAGGTCGATGCCATTTCCGCAAGAGCCAGCCACCCACACTTTCTAAAATGTCGAATGAATGCCAGTGGATGAAAGTACCAGAAACTCCTCCCGCCCGATAACGCCGGCACCTGATCCAGAAACTGGAGCTTCGTTACAAACCCCAAGAATTTGTCGTAACCATCTGGATTCGTTTCTTTGCAGCGACCGAAATAACCGTCGCACCTATTGAGCCCCCGATAGCGGGCGTCGTTATTGACCGGATCCCATTCGCTCTTTGACTCACATATAAAGCCACTCAAGCTTTCCTGCACACCATCCGTGTTTCGAATATAGTCAATGAGCTGGCCGTCAAGGCCGAATTGTTGACCGGTCTGCGAGGCGCCGCGTGTGTTCGTCGCTGCGTTACCGAATAGCTTGCTCAGTTTCTGGTAGCTGAACAGACCGTCACCGTCCAATGGTGCGTCGCGACCATCGATCTTTCGCCAACCCGCAAAAAAGGGAAAATCCGCATCGGACAGTTTCACGATGGATGCTCGATTGATATCGACGTACCCCAGTGACCCGTTTTCATTGAATGGAACGGCGACCCAGGTAGTCTTGTCCTGTTCAGAGGTTAAAGTTGGCGTAGTCGACAGAATGCGGCCAAACCTCAGCAGCTCATAGCCGTCGCTTGGACACCCGGGATACAGCGCCATCGAACGCTCGTATAGCTTGTATTCGTAGTCGTCATAGGGATCCTTTACTGGCTGCGGTGTCAGCAGCCGGCAATTCCCGTCGCCGTTTTCATCTATCCACGCGCGCATATACCGTTGACCGATATGGAAATAGGTCTCCACGTACAAATTGCTGCTCGCATTGGGAAGCTTCCCCGCCCTCAGCTTCGGAAACCAAGTCGTATCGTTTTGCGTCCCCGGGCGATCGACAAATTCAATCGAGCCGGGAATGATGTAGTAGGCGTGCCCCCACCAATCTTGGCAGGTCGGTTGAACCGGACGCTTGTGCCCAACTTGAACGATGTGTCCCGCCTGGTCAAACCACGACGTGAAGTCCTGCTGGGTCATGAAGATCTCGAAGTGCAAATGCCTCAGGCCCTGCGATTGCCCCATGTAGCCAAGGATGTCCTTGCGATAGACCCTTTTGCCATTGCCGGAGGTTACCCCGCCTCCCGGTTCGAGTAACCACGCCGAGAGCGCCGTGGGCGATGTGTCCAGCGGGGGATTCGATGGACGTGAACCGACGAATGCGGCTTGCGCCGCCAGATCCAGCAAATGCATATAAAGCGAATAGTAGGTCAGCGTCCGCCCAGCCCCCGTCTCGGTAACATGCCGAAGCAACACGAAGCCAGTGTTGGTATTGAGTACTTCCTTGCCTGTCGCTTCATCGACATGGCCATCCGAAATGGTGGATTGGCTAACGCGGTATGCGACCACCTCGCCATCGGCAATAGCTCGAACCGGTTCATTCGCGGGCGCGTTGTCCAGATGAACGCCCCCATGCCAGCGACGATCAAATGCGACGGGATAGATGCCGGAATAACCGGATGCGTATGCATCGACCGCCGTCATCATCGGGTCCGGATCGGCGGCGTCGCTCGATACAAGACCGGAATGTGGGAGAAAAGGAGGGCTGATGATCATGATTAGCGCGATTGAGGATAAACGCTGGTCGTTTTCAAGCTGCCCTGAGGCAGGGTGGGCAGTGGCTGACGTTGCGCATCGGTCGCCGACTTACTCCACCGCGGCGTTTTCTCGACAATGGGCCCGGACGACCCATTGACGATCCCGTTCGCACTGATCTGGATATAGGACCCACCCGCTCCAATCCACACCTCCTTCGCCGCATTGATAACGATCTTCCCGTCCGAGCTGGTGATCGTGAGGTCTTTCAACGATGCCAACGCCATCTGATCGCCTTGCGCCTGGATTGCGACTGGCCCTTGCGCGGCAAACAGCTTGATGCCGGCCTTCTGCGCGAACAGGCTGATCTTCTCGGCCACACTCGCAATCAGCGACTTCCCGGCTGCCAGGTGCGTGCTTTGCCCGCTCACCAGATTCACGTGCTGACCGGCCTGAACGTGCACATTCCGCTGGCTCGACACGCCAATGTCAGCGGGACTCCCAAGCACCAGAACCGGCGCCTTGAACGCATCGGCGGTACCCAATCCACCGCCCGCAGTCACACCACCTTTTGCCTCTCCCGTCACGCTGTGATCGGTCGCATCCACGAACTGTCTCAGGGCATCGCGGCCCGGCGCCAACGTCTCAGCGTTATGTTTCGTACTGGCGTCGGACAGCGATTGCACGAGACTACCGGCATCGTTCAGCTGCGCACGCGTTTGCCGAGCGTCCATCGGCGGACTATTCACCGATGTCGAGTACGTCGTCACATACAAGCCGCGGTTCGCACGCACTGCACCGTGCGCATCGGTTTTCAGATCGAAACCACTGCCCAGGTAGGAGCCTCGTACATTGCCGCTGTGGTGAATCAGGTAGCCCAAATGCAGCATGCTGTTGGCGCTGCTGCTCATGAGTTGAGCGCGCGTCTGACCCGTCGAGTCATCCAGGACCAGTTGGTTATAACCGCTACCCGAATACTCCTTCGAGCGAAAGCCCGAGAGAATGCCGCTCGTGTGCCAGGCCGGCTGCACGGCTGCGTTGTACGCTCGTCCGATGACAATCGGTCGGTCGCAATCTCCCCCATCCCAATCGACGTACACTTCTTCGCCGACACGAGGCACGTGCGTACCGCCGTATCCTCTTCCCGTGTCGGACTGCATCACGCGTATCCAGCATGACGACGTCTCGTCGCCGCTAGCATGCCGGTCCCACCGAAACTTCACCTTGATGCGATTTAGCGCGTCGGTATAGACCTCTTCGCCGGGTGGCCCCACGACCGTCGCCGACTGCATACGCATCTGCGGCTTGTGGTGCTCGCATGGGCTCCTAAACGGTATGGCCCGACGCTGCGCTTCGATCCACGTCAGAAAGAACCCTGCGCTGCCGGCCGCTGCTGTCGGCTCGCCATGGTGGATGGCCCGAGCTTGTTCAAGCTCCGCTTCCAAACTGCCCGGGAATCGCCGCGTATTGCCAAGCGGCAGATTGTTCTCGATGAACCAGCGCGTCTCGATGATCAGGAAGCTGCGATCCTGCCGCTTGTCTTTCTGATGGTCCGGGTGATCCGCGAGTTCGAACCAGCGGCCCGCGTCCACGCGACGCACACCGCCGCTCCCGAAAAACCGCTTCGCGCGCGATTCCCATTCCTCGAGCCGTATCCGATTCAAATGGTCGCCCCGATCGAAATCGAGGTGGCTGTAGGGGCCCGTATACTCGTAGACCTCCAGCTGCTCAGGCAGGCTTCCCTGGTTGGGCATCGTCTCACCGTATGTGATCCGGTGATCCGCTGGGGACTTGTAGTCGCCCGTGATGGGCGTGTATTTCACGCTCTGCAAGGTCCGCGTACCGGCCCATTGCGTGAGCGCATCGATCTCGGCGTCGACGTCCGATCGCCAAAAGGCAATCGTCGATGGCTCGAGCGGTTCACAGAAATGCGTCAGGTCAGTGATGACCAGCGTGTGGGACTGGCCATCCGGCGCCTGCTCGAAGTAACTCCATAGCCCCTCGGATTCCATGAGCCGGTGCGCGAAATTCCAGTCGTCCTCGTACTGCATGCAGAATGAGCGATTCGGCAGCGCGTTGTACAACGCAAAACGATATCGTCCTAGCGCCTGCGGGTGCGCCTCGAACACATCGCAAAGAACGTCTTCGACCGTCTTGTCTTGCCAGATCCGCGCGTCCTTGCGGAACTTGAGAAAGTGCAACCAGGACGAGAATTCGAGCTGCGTGTACACCGCACTTCCATCCGCGCCCAATCTGCTCGCCGTATGCACATAACCATGGTGCGGCAGGTAAGACCGATCGGCCTGCTGCATCCAGAGCGTGACAGGCTGCGCAATCAGATGCTTCAGTTCGATCTGACTCGCCAGCGAGACCGTATCCACCCGGAAGCTGAAGTTGCGGCCGACGCGTGAATGCCCCACCAGGCGCAGCGGAAGCAACACGTCCTGGCCCAGGGGCGTGTCAAGTTTCAATAGGCGCCCGTTCTGCGCCACGCCCCGGCTGACACTTTGAATCGGGTCGTAGAGGTTCATGCACGTGTTCCTGTTGCGGTCCGCACGCGATTACACGAGAATCGATTCGCCACTGCGAGCCTTGCAGCGAATGATTTCCCGCCCTGTCTTCGCCGACACCACTGTCAGTTGCGTGAAATTGTTGATGTGGACGTACAAGCCAAAGAACCGGTCCAGAACATCGATGAAGGTGGCAAGACTCGCCCCGACGAAATGCTCTTCGTCCAGCGTGAGCCGAATGCCGATACCTGGCACATAGATTGGGAACGGATAATTGCCTGTCTCCGGCGTCCGAGCCATCCGTTCGAGGGCTGAAGTTGCCTCGAGCGACACGATACCGTCGATATGCAGGGCGGATACGGATGTGCGGCGCTGATCGTAGAGCCGCAGCATTTCCTTGAGCGTCTTCTCGCCGTTCCTCGCGAGCGAAAGATGGTTCAACGACAGGTGCGAGACGATCTGCCAGTGAGCAGCGTTTCGCCGGTCGAAACGTGTGGTCTGCGTCGGCCGCATCAGCAGCGCGATCCGCTGCCCGAGCGGCGCGCCGCTGATGAACAGATCGCCGCTCGGCTGGCCGATCGAAAGACGCTCCGGCAGATCCCGGTTGGTGGCGGTGATCTCAAGGCTGAGCGTGTCGATCTGTACCTCGGCCGGGTTGAAGCCCAGATCGACGATCGATAGCTCGGTTTCATAACCGGGGCTGTGCTGCGCCACCCAGTCGCTGCGGCGCGCATACCAGTAAAGCCCGGCCTGCGATGCCTCGCCATGACGCAGAGAAAAGAAAGGCCGGAGTTCGGCGATCTCTTCACCTCGGTCTTCCTTCTTGCGCACAAGGCGAACGGAGTCGATCGAGTACACCTCATACGCAAAGGCTTTATGGCTGTCACCCACCACCGGAGAAGCCGCGGCCTGTTGGGTCAGCAGCACGGGCGTTGCGGGTCTTCTGAACAGGTTGATGACCGGCGTACAGAAAAGCCGCAGGTGATGCGCTGCGAGCGAGCCCAGCAATCCCGCAGCATGCGAATCGCCCGTTTCCCTGACGGCGAGGTGCAGCGTGATGCGCTCGCATGGGCCGGCTGCTCTCGCCATAGCCGCGAGGTCGAAGTCGATGAAGTTGAATTTGTCGGGGAAAGCGAAATACTCGGTCAGCAAGCGATAGGCCGGATGTGCATGACCCGGGAAGTCGATCAGCGCATCGGCCTCATCGAAGCCGACTTCGGCAACCGGAACGCTCGATAGACGTGTCCAACGCCCGCCGGCCCCCTGCTCTACGTAAGCTTCCAACGTGTGGAGAAACAGCGCGTCGTTCAGCGATGCAACGAGCGGTTGATCGCCCGACAGATGCACGCGTATCCGGTCGAGCTGCAGGCCGCCGAGGTCGAACTGAGGCGCGCTCGATTCGAACGTGATCGAAATCATTCCCGCCGTATTGGACGGCACGACAGCCACGCTCGGGTCGGGGCCGCCCGGCACATAGCGGGCGTCGAGCACGCGAATCGGAGCAAGGGCTACATCGTAGGCCGTCCGGAACGTGCATCGAACGCCGCGCACCGGGTGGGACTTCGCCTCCGTACCGCGCGCAATGATGCGAGGCTTCGTGAGCTGGTTGACTTCGTCCCCACCGCTGAACTGTGCGATGGAACAGGCCGGAAATGGTCGCAAATAATGGGGATACTGGACCTCGAGCAGAGCGTCCGTCAATTCAGGGTAATCGTCTTCGATCTTCTTGCTGATCCGTGCATTCAGAAACGCCACCGACTCGATCAGACGTTCGACGTGAGGATCTTCGGCAAGCTCGCCGCGTATGCCCAGGCGGCCGGCAGTTTTTGGATAGCGTTCGGCAAATTCGCGCGAGTACCTTCGCAGATACGCCAGTTCCCGCTCATAGTAGGGTAGCAAATCGTCCATCCCGAATCCCCTTAAGCCTTACCTCTCGTGCGGGCCACAGAGTACCGGCGTGTCGACGGTTGCAACTGCGCATCGAAATTAACCAGCTCTTGTGCCGGATGTAGAACCAGCAAGGCCCTGATCGTGAAGTTCAGCGCGCTGACGGACCGCTCATGAAGCGCAAGCGTCACCTCGACGTCTTTCAGTCGCGGCTCGTGACGCGCGATCGCGCGCTGGATGGACTCGCAGATGAATTCGCGATCGTCGGAGCTTGCAAGACTGCGGGCCGAGAAATCGTTCAACCCGTAGGACAGCATCGAACTGGCGCATTCCGGAAACGGCTCCATCTGCGCTTCGGAAAACGTCATGCGTGTGTTCAGCAGCGACTCCAGATCGCCCGCCATCGAATGCTTGATTTCATCGAGCGACAAGGCGCGTACAGTCGACGCACTCCCCTGGGGCGAATGACGCTCAAACAGCTTGTCGAATATGCTCGGTTCAAAACGCATTTGAGATACATGCCAGTTGAATATTTTGATACGGAGCAAGCCGATCGCTCCAGCCGAGCGCCGGAGAATACTACGGAGAGGAATGGGAAAATTAGAATGTCCTTTTGAATAGGACTTCCGATCGATTAGCCGATCTATTCGAATTGGGTGAATTCCCCAATCTTTTAATGGCTGAAAATGATTTCAACCACTTCAAGAATCTCCGCCTGCCAGGCAGACGAAGCAGCACGCCTCGCGGGTTCGACATGGAGTGCTCGATGGGCACGGCGGTCAGTCATGCGCCGCGCCCGTTGACTGCTATCGGTAACGGTTGATCGTATCCCGCGTCTCGCGTGCCGCCGTCGCGGCCGCCTGCGCAAAATCGTCGCCCTTCCCCGCATAAAGGATCGCGCGCGAGGAATTGATCATCATCCCCGTGCCCGCCTGCGTGCGCCCGGCGCGCACGGTTGCTTCGACATCGCCACCTTGCGCGCCGATGCCCGGAATCAGCAGCGGCATATCGCCCACGATTGCGCGCACCGTTTCGATTTCCTTCGGAAACGTCGCGCCGACGACGAGTGCGAGCTCGCCGCTCGCATTCCACTTTTGCGCGGCAAGCGTCGCCACCGTCTGATAGAGCGGCCGGCCACCGCAGTCGAGGAACTGAAGATCCGAGCCGCCCGCGTTCGAGGTCCGGCAAAGCACGATGACGCCCTTGCCCGGGTGCGCGAGGTAAGGCTCGATCGAATCGAAACCCATGTACGGGTTGACTGTCACCGCGTCCGCGCGATACCGCTCGAATGCTTCGCGTGCGTACTGCTCGGCCGTGCTGCCGATATCCCCTCGCTTGGCATCCAGAATGACCGGCAGGCCCGGGTGCGCCTCATGAATATGGGCAATCAGTGCCTCGAGCTGATCCTCGGCACGATGCGCCGCGAAGTAGGCGATCTGCGGCTTGAAGGCGCTTGCAAACGGCGCCGTCGCATCAACGATCGCGCGGCAGAAGTCGAAGATGGCATCGCCGCGGTTCGCCAGCGCGCCGGGAAAACGCGACGGTTCGGGGTCGAGCCCGACGCAAAGCAGGGAATCGGTGCGTTGCCACGCACGGTCGAGCGTGCGGACGAAAGACGGGCTGGAAGACATGGATCGAGCGCCCGCGAGGGCCGGTTATCGAATGTGAGGTGCGTATTCTAACCGCCGTCATGCGCAAGCCGGACCCGCCCGCGACCACCATCGCGGTGCGGCACGGCTCGCGGCGTTATCTGCCGACGCGCTCGACCGTGAACCGGAACTCGCGCGAGAGCTTCTCTCCGGGCGCAAGCACGGTCATGCCGTGTGAATCGGGGCCGCCGGGCAGATTGACGGCGTTGATCGGATGATCGACGGGCTCGAAGCAAAAGAACGCTTCACCCGGCGGCGTGTAAAGCACGTAGTAGTCGGCGTCCGCCGCGATCGTCAATGACAAGCGCTTTTCCGGCCAGACCACCGTGGCATGTCCGCTCCAGCCTGTGAACGAGTGGTTCACGAGCGCGCCGGGCAGCGGATAGGCGACACCGAATTGCCAGGCCGGCGGCACCGGCACATGCCGCACGGGAAGCCAATCGTCGCCGGCCAACCACAGGCCGCTCGCCGCCGCGGCAAGATGCGTCTCGCCGTTGCGCGGCAAAAACGGATGGAGGCCGAGCCCGAACGGCAACGGCTCGCGCCCGGCATTTTCGACGGCGAGCGAGACGACAAGGCTGGCGCCGTCGAGCGCATAGGTCAGCGCCGCACGGTAGCCGTACGGCTTGCCGCGGCTGCGATCGAGCGCGAGCGTCGCACTCGTGGCGTCGTGCGCGACGAGCTCCCAAGCCTGCAGCCAGCCATCGCCATGGATCGGCAGCGGCTCGGCCGGACGGTTGCGCGGCACGTCGACCTGGCGCCCCGCAAACCTGAATGAGGCACCCCCGATGCGATTCGAATACGGTACGAGCGGATAGCAGGCCAGCGCGTTGGGGTCCGCGCCCGCTGTGACGGACGGCGTGCGGCGAAACACCGGGACCGTTCCGTTGCCGCTGCCGCGCCAGTCGAAACGCGTAATCGCGCCGCCCAGCGCCGGCGCCACGTCGAGACGCAATTGTGAAGTCGAGAGCGACACGGTGGCGCTTTCGCCGCCCGCGCCGAGCCCACGCGCGAGCACCGCGGTGCTGGGCCCCGGCCGCACCGGCTGACTCACCGCCGCGAGCTTGGCACGGCGCGCCGCGGACGGTGTCTCGCCCCGCGCCAGTCGGGCATCGGAATTCGCTGCGGCCATAGTCTGCTCCTCGAGAGGCGAGATGCGGTCCGGATCGGACGGGTCTTACTTGAAAGGCGGCGATACCTGCCGCCTTTGTCTCTTTATTTATCGTTCGGTTCCTGGCAGTTGGCCAGAACCTCAGGCGGGCAAACCCGCGAACACCACCTCGGGCACCCCGCGGCGCACGACTGTCGCGGCGAACACGCCGCCTGTGTCGGGCTCGGCGGCAAGCTGATCGGCATCGAGCCCGACTCGCGCGGTCGTGACGTAGAGCGTGCCAAGGTCCGCTCCGCCCAGCGCAACACAGCTCGGCTGCCGGGCCGGGACCACGACGCGCTCGGTTTCGTGGCCGGCGGCGTCGTAGCGCACGACCCGCCCGGCGCCCCAGTGCGCATTCCATAAACCGCCCTCGGCGTCGACGGTCGATCCGTCGGGGTCGCCGTCGGGATCGGTGACGGCTGCGAACCGATGCGACGGTCCGACGCTGCCATCGGCGCCATAGGCGCAGGCACGAATCTCGCGCGTCAACGAATCGCAGAAGTACATCGTCGCGCCGTCGGGGCTGAACGCGATGCTGTTCGCGATTGCCGGCGCGGGTAGAGGCAGCCTTTCAACGGACAAGTCCAGACCCAGACGATAAAAACCGCCGACGGGCTGCTGCTTGTCCGCTTCATGCATGGTGCCGAAGACAAAGCGCCCCTGCCGATCGCACTTGCCGTCGTTCAGACGCGTACTCATGCCCGGCTCGACCTCCACGATGCGCGTGAATTCATTCGTCGCGAGATCGAAAAACGCCAGATGCGAGGCCAGGCCAAGGAGCAGCACGTGCGCGCGCGCGGTGAACGCGAACGTGGCCAGCCGTTCCGGCATGCGCCACTCGGCGCGCTCGCCGGTGCCGGGGTTGTAACGAAAGAGCCGCTGGCCTTCGATGTCGGTCCAATACAGTTGCCCCGTGCGGGCGCACCAGAGCACCCCTTCACCGAGCGTACATTCCGTATCGACGACAAGCGCTGCGCGATAGCTGCGCGGCGTATCGCCGTTCGTGTCGTGCCCCGTCATGCCCAACCTCCGTCAACGATGAACTCCTGCGCCGTGATCATCCGGCTGTCGTCCGCAGCGAGAAAAAGGGCCATGCGCGCGAGATCCTCGGGCAGCAATTCGCCATCGAGGCATTGGCCGGCCTTCAGTGCGCGCAAGCCGGCTTCGTCGAGCCACAGGCTCCGCTGCTTGTCGGTCATGACCCAGCCAGGCGCGAGCGTATTGACGCGAATCCCGAACGGACCTAGATCGCGAGCCAGCGCATGCGTGAGCCCCGTGATCGCCGCCTTCGACGTCAGATAGACCGGCATGCCGCCCTGCTTAAGCATCCAGCTGATCGAGCCGAGATTGACGATCGAGCCGCCGCCGGATGCTTTCATATCGTCGGCGACGGCCTGTGCCGCAAAAAACTGGTGCCGCAGATTGACCGCGATGCCCGCATCGAACGATTCCGGCGTGACTTCGGCGATCGTGTGACGTTTGTCGTTCGCCGCATTGTTGATCAGCGCCGCAATCGGTCCGAATGCGCCGCGCGCATCGGCAAGCGCGCCGCGCAGCGCCTCGATGTCGGTGATATCGCAAGCAAGAAACAGCGGCTTCGTCCGCGAATCGCCCAGCGCGTCTGCCAGGGCCTCGCCCGCGCTCGTGTCGATATCGCAAAAGGCCACGCGAGCGCCCTGTCCCGCGAAATGCGCGACGAACGAGGCGCCGATGCCCGTTGCGCCGCCGGTGATGAAGACGGTGCGATCGACGAGGCTGGGATACCGCGCGTAGGGACCGGGTTGCGGATGATCGGGTAACGCCATCGTGAGGAATCTCCGTCGATTACGTCGGCCGGCGCGTCAATCGCGCGAGCCGCGGTTCTTTAGTTGGTCGAGCAGCACGGCGGCGAGCAAAATCGCGCCGCGCACGAGGTATTGGTAGAACGCGTCGATATTGAGCAGGTTCATGACGTTCTCGACCGTGCCCATGATCAGCACGCCGATCACGACGCCCGAGATCGTCGCGCGGCCGCCGAGCAGCGAGACGCCGCCCAGAACGCAAGCCGAGATCACGTTGAGTTCGAAGCCCTGTGCCGCATTCGGCTGGCCCGACGTGATCCGCGATGCAAGGATCACGCCCGCCAACGCCGTCACCGCGCCCTGGACGAGAAAAATGACGACGCGCGTGCGCTCGACGTTGATACCGGCCAGACGCGACGCTTCGGGATTGCCGCCGATGGCGAGCGTATTGCGGCCGTAGATCGTATGGTTGAGCATTACGCCGAAGACGATGAAGCAGATCAGCGTCACCCAGATCGGCAGCGAGACGCCACCCAACGTCAGGCCGCCCAGCGCGATGAACGTGTCGGACGACACGCCGACTGCTTGTCCGTGCGACACGATGAAACCGAGGCCCCGCACGATCTCCATCGTCGCCAGCGTCGTGATCAGTGCGTTGATGCGCAGGTAGGCAATGACGGCACCGTTCACGAATCCGATGACGGCACCGGCCGCGACGGCCGCGACGATCGCAACGAACGTGTTGTCGGTTGCGTTGAGCACCATCGCGCACAGCACGCCCGCGAACGCGACGGTCGAACCGACCGAGAGATCGAAGTCGCGCGAGGCAAGACAGAACATCATCGTGCAGGCGACCATGCCGATCTGCGAAATCGACAACGCGAGGCCCAGCATGTTGTCGATCGAGAAAAAGTGATCGACCGTCAGCGACGTCGTGATGAACATCAGGGCGAAGATCAGGATGAGGCTGTATTCGGTGACCTGCTGCCACCATTTCTGCCGATCGTTCGTCTTCGGAATCAGCGCCTCGGCGGCCTGCTTGGCCGCCGAACTCGCGAGGTTTTCTCTAGCTTGCATTTCGTCGCTCCTTCACCCGTTTCTTCGCCCGCTTCCCGGTCCGTTTGTTCGTCCGTCGTCCACGGGCTACCGTGTTGTCCTGTCAAAGCATGTCGCTTCGGTCCCGCTACGGCCATCGATGCGCCGCCCGCGCGACGCGGATCGGCTACGCGGCCTCTTGCGCCTGGCCGGCTGCCTGCGAGTCGCCGCCTTGCGGCAACGCGAGGCTCAAGAGGGCCGACTCGTTGGCCTGGCCGCGCTCGAGCGTGCCCGAGATGCGCCCCTCGCGCATGACGACGATGCGATCCGATACGCCGAGTACCTCGGGCAACTCGGACGACACCATCACGACCGCGCAACCGCGCTCGGCCAGCTCGTAGATCACGTTGTAGATTTCGTGCTTCGCGCCGACGTCGATGCCGCGCGTCGGCTCGTCGAGAATCACGACCTTCAGCCCGGGCTCGGCGAGCCAGCGCGAGAGAATCGCCTTTTGCTGATTGCCGCCCGAAAGCAGCCGGATCCGCTGCCGGCGGTGCGGCGTCTTGATCTTGAGCAGCTTGATGAAACGCTCGGCCGTTTCCGCCTCTTTCGCGTGGTTGAGAAAGAGGCCCGCGCGCAGACCGTGTCGGCGGCAGCTGATGTTGATGTTTTCGGCCACGGACGCGATCGCAAGGATGCCCTCTTCCTTGCGATCCTCGGGACACAGCACGATGCCGTGGCGAATCGCCTGTCCCGGGCTCCTGATGTCGATCTCGGCACCGTCGAGGGCAATGCGCCCGCCGCGTTTTTTTTCGGCACCGTAGACGAGCCGCATGAGCTCGCTGCGCCCGGCGCCCACGAGGCCGAAAAATCCGAGGATTTCCCCCGCGCGGACCTCGAAGCTCGCCGGTGCGGCGAGCCCGTGCCCCTCTATGCCGTCGACGGCAAGACGCACGTCCTTGAGCTCGCGCGGCCGGTAATCGTAGATGTCCGTGATTTCCCGCCCGACCATTTCGGCGACGAGCGTCTCGCGCTTGACTTCGTGGAGATCGCGATGCGAGCCGACCTTGCGGCCATCGCGAAAAATAGTGCAGGCATCGCAAAGCGAATAGATTTCATCCATGCGATGCGAGATATAGATGAGCGCACGGCCATCGGCCTTCAGATCGCGCACGAGCTTGAACAGCACTTCGGTCTCGCGGTGCGAGAGCGAGCTCGTCGGCTCGTCGAGCGCGATGACGCGCGCATTGCGCATGAGCGCCTTGCAGATTTCGACCATCTGGCGTTGCGCGATCGAGAGCCGTCCGAGCTTCGCATTCGGATCGAGATCGACGCCCATCGCGGCGAGCCGCTCGCGCACGAAGCGCTGCGCGCCGCGTTTGTCGACGAACCCGAGCGCATTCGGCAGGCGGCCCAGCAGCAGGTTTTCCGTGACCGTCAGATCGGGCACGTACTGTAGTTCCTGATGGATGATGGCAATGCCGGCGGCGATCGACGCGGCCGCGCTCGAGAAGTGCACCTCCTGCCCGTCGATCATGATGCGGCCCGAGTCCGGCTGGTACTCGCCGCCGAGCACTTTCAGCAGCGTCGACTTGCCCGCGCCGTTTTCGCCCATGAGGCCATGCACTTGCCCGGCCTCGACCTCGAACGAGACGCCATCGAGCGCGCGCACACCCGGAAAGACCTTGCCGATGTTGTCAAAACGCAGCGTTGCTGCCATGTCGCTTCACCTCGTACTGATTGAAGATCCCCGCCGACATGGGGCTTCGCCGCCCCATGTCCGCAGAGACTGCCGCCACGGTTACTTCGAGGCCAGGCCCATCTTCTCGCGCACCTGCGCGACGTTGTCGCGCGTCGCGAGCATGCCCGTCGTCAGCGTGAGCTTGGGCGGCTCCTTGCCCGTCGTGATCCACGTGTACATCAAATCGGACGTTTCTTCGCCATGACGCTTCGGGCTGATGATGACCGTGCCGAAGAAGCCCGTCGGGTTCGGCTTCTTGAATTCATTCAAGGCCGAGTCCGAACCGCCGATGCCGACGCCGATCATGTTGTCGGCCTTGAAGCCGCGTCCCTCGGCTGCGCGCACGGCGCCGAGCACGGCTTCGTCGTTCAGGCCGTAGGCGACCCAGTGCTTGAACTGGGGATTCTTCGTGAGCGCGATGTTCGCGGCGTTGAAGGCGTTTTCCGTGTCCGTCTTCGCTTGCGGCGCGGCGATCACGTTGGCTTTCGGGAAGCCCGCGGCAACGAGCGCGTCGGTCGCGCCCGACGTGCGATCGTGAGCCGTCGGCAGCTGCTCGTAGGTCACGTCGATGGCGCCGACGTCCTTCATGTCCCAGCCGCGCTTCTTGATTTCGGCCGCGATGCCGTCACCCACTTGCTTGCCGATGTTGTAGGCGGAGATGCCCATGTGCGGCACGGCTTCGATCGGCTTGCCGCTGCCATCGACGAGACGGTCGTCGACCGTCATCATCTTGAGGTTGTGCGCCTTCGCCTTTGCGACGATACCGGGCCCGAGCTTGACGTCCGGCGTGCAGATGATGAAGCCCTGCGCCTTTTGCGCCGCCAGGTTGTCGATCGCGCTCATGACCTTTTCACCGGAGGGCGCGCCGATCTTCACGAGCGTGAAGCCCTTTTCCTTCGCAGCGCTCTCGGCGAATTTCCATTCATCCTGGAACCACGGCTCTTCGGGCTGCTTCACGAGAAAGCCGATTTTCACCGGGTCGGCCGCCTGGGCAGCCGGCGCTGCGGCGAACATCGCGCCTGCCGCAACCGCTGCGAGCGAAAGGAATATTCTGCGCTTCATGTGCGTGTCTCCTGTCTATTGAAGGTGTGGGCCGCGTTGTCTTGGTCGGATAACTCACGCGGCCGGTGCGTCATCCGATGTCGATGATTTGTTGTCGTGCTGCCTTCTTGCTGCTTTCTTTGCTACCCGGATACCGCGTGCGAGTCGCCTCGGCACCGCCGGCCCCGTCGCTCAATCGTGGTAGAGCGCCGAGCGTCCCCCGTCCACCGTGATGCAACTCGCATTGATGAAAGGCGCCTCGTCCGATGCGAGAAACACCGCCGTCATCGCCACCTCCTCCGGCTGGCCGATTCGCTTCATCGGCTGCAACGCGAGCGTCGCGCGACGTGCGGCCTCGGGGTCGGGCTGCGCATTCCACCAATCGAGTGTCAACTGCGTCTCGATGTAGCCCGGCGCGATGGCATTGACCCGCACCTGTCGCGCCGCGTATTCGATACCGAGCGCACGCGTGAGCCCGATCACGCCGTGCTTGGCGACCGGGTACGGGAAACAACCGGGAATGATCTTGAACGCATGCGTCGAAGCGATATTGACGATGCTGCCGCGTCCGCGTTCGACCATGCCCGGCAACACCGCCCGGCAACCGTTCCAGACTCCGTCGAGATCGACCGCGAAGCACCGGCGCCAATCGTCGTCGGTCATCGTCAGCGGATCGCAAAACACATTGATGCCGGCGTTATTGACGAGCACGTCGATGGGACCGAACGCGTCTTCTGCCGCCGCGACCGCGTCGCGCACGGAGGCCGCGTCGGTCACATCGGTTCGATGCGCCTTCACGCGCGCCCCGGCATGCTCGCGCTGGATCGCGTCGCGGCTCGCTTCACCGGCATCGGTATCGAGTTCGGCCAGCAGCACCGCTGCGCCTTCGCCCGCGAATGCCCGTGCGATGGCCGCGCCGATGCCCCGGCCGGCACCGGTCACGAGCGCGACTTTGCCGGCCAGCCGATTCATCGCGCGACTCCTTCGCGTGCCGCGCGCAGTCCGTCGGCGAATGCGCGCGCACGCACGGCGGTTTCGTCAGGACCCTGACCCGGGCGATAAAGCGCCGAGCCGAGCCCGAATCCGTCCGCACCCGCCGCGAGAAACGGCTGCATGTTCTCAGGCGAGACGCCCCCCACCGGTACGATCGGTACGCGCTTGGGCACGACCGCCCGCCATGCTTTGACCACATGCGCGCCGAGCTGCTCGGCGGGGAACATCTTCAGTGCATCGGCACCGGCCGCGAGCGCCGCAAATGCCTCGGTCGGCGTGGCCACGCCGGGCGTGCATGCCAGTCCCGCGGCCTTCGCCGCACGAATGACCGCCGCATCCGCATGCGGCATGACGACGAGCTCGCCGCCTGCGCCGGCCAGCGTACCGACGAGCTCGGGCCGCAATACGGTCCCGGCCCCGACGATCGCATCGTGCGGCAGCGCCGCGCGTATCGCCGCAATGCTCTCGAACGGCGCAGGCGAATTCAGCGGCACTTCGATGACCCGGAACCCCGCGTCATAGAGCGCAAGCCCGTGCTCGCCAGCTTCTCCCGGTTCGATGCCGCGCAAGATTGCGATCAGCGGGCAAGCGGCGAACGCGGCGGCAAAGCGTGGGTGCGGCCGGTACGGTGCAGGCAGGTCGAGATCGGTGGTGTTAGGGTCGGTCGTAACCATGTCGTATTCCGTCGATGTCGTGATGCGCCGCTCAGCGGCCCAGGTCCGTGGTGCCGACCGCGTTCGCGGCCGGCGCTGCCGCGCCGCCGACGAGCCCGGCTTGCACGGCGATGCGCCACAATCCGCGCTCGGCCGCATGCTCGACGATCGCGGCATTCGCGCTGCCGAATTCCGCCAGCGCGAGTCGGTACCGCTCGCACAGTGCGGGCTCCCCGATCAGCCGCAGGGCCTCGTTCTCGAGCCCCTCGCCTCGCGAGGCCAGCACCGCCCGAAGGCCGGCCAGTTCGTGCCCGATCAGGAGCCCGGATAGATAGTCGGGCTGCTGGTCCGCTTGCAACTGCGCGGTGAGGCCCAGCGTTCGGGTGCTGAAGATCGTCGCCAGCAGCCCCGCATGATCGGCGTTCTTCGCCACCGTGATGCCGCGCAGGAATGCTTCCGTGTCGGGCTTGGCCGGCTGCGTCATCGTGCGGCCGAGGATCGTGTGATCGCGCAACGCGGCAAAGAGCTCGCCCGTCATGAAGGTATGAAAGGCTTCGATGCGTTCGCCGCGCACCACGGCCCACTTCGCGTGCGTGCCCGGCAATCCGACGAGCGCCGCCGCGCCGTTTGCACCGAGCGCGGCATCGCTTGCGAGCGCCCCGACGATCTGCGTCTCTTCTCCGCGCATGACGTTCGGCAGCTCGCCGCGCTCGATCACGCCCGGTACGATGTGAAGCACGACTCCGCGCGCCGTCGCGACATCGACGATGCCCGCAACGAGCTCCCGCGCCGTGGCGGGCGTATCGACATAGGGCGCCTCGCGCCAACCTTGAGCGCTGCCGACCATGCCCGCGGCGATCGCCGGCAGATCGGGGAACGCCTCGAACCACTCTGCAGCGACGGCTTCGAACGCGACGTCGAAGCCGCCGGGCCGCGGCAAGTTCATGATTCCGGCAGTCGATGCGCGGGTGGCCAGTACGTTGCCTTGCGCATCGAAAAGATAGGCGCGCAGCGACGTCGTGCCCCAATCGAGCCCGATCAGTGCCGGCTCGGCAAATGTCGAATGCGATCCGATCATCGTTTGATCCGCCGTGTTCCCTGGGGCGCGCGCCAGCCGAGTTCCTCGGAGATTCCGCGTGCCTCGCGCTGCACAAGCGGCACGAGCTCGTCCATGCGTTCGAGCGACATGTACGGAACCGTGCTGGCAACCGAGACGGCCGCGACGATCGCACCCGACGCATCGCGCACCGGTCCCGCCACGCAGCGGATCGACGTCTCGTTTTCTTCGAGATCGAACGTGAATCCGCCTGCTGCATAGCGCACCATGCGGTGCAGGAAGAGCGGCTTGTCGGGCCGATTCTCGGGTTTGAACGTCACGCCCGCGAGGGCCCGACGCGAGACGTCGAAAAGCCGCTCCCAATCGTCCGGCTTCAAATCGAGCATCAGTGCCTTGCCGATCCCTGTGGACGCCAGCGGCATCCGGTGTCCGACACGCGAACGCATTTCGAGTCCGCGTTGGCCGGAAATCTTGTCGATATAGAGAACGTCGTCGCCATCGCGTACGCCCAGGTGGATCGTATCGAGCGTGGCTTGCGCGAGCCGCTCGAGATGGGGGCGCGCCACCGCCGTCAGCGGCATTTGCTCGAGCGCGATGGTACCGAGCTCGATCAGCTTCGGTCCCAACAAATAGCCCGCGGGCGTCTGACGCAGATACCGCGCCTGCACGAGGCTGTTCAACAGACGATGCGTGGTGCTGCGCGAGGTGCCGAGCACCGCGGCGAATGCACGCATGTCGTGCGCGCCCGCGGCCGCGGCTTCGAGAATCGCCAGGCCGCGCAGCAGTGTCTGCGTGCCGGCCTGCTGGTTCGCGATGTCGAGCGGGGTACCCGAAAGGCTGATTTCGTCCGCACCGGCGCGCGAGGAGAGCGCGGCGGCCAAGGCTGCGCCGCCCGGCGTTTCCGGTATATCCGACGTATCCGGCCCGTCGGGCGTATGCGCCGCTTGTTCGGGGGGGTTCATCGCTGTCTCCCATGTCATTTCGTCGAGATTGTAGGCGGCCGCCTTCGACTGTTCAACATATGAGTTCAACGTCCATATATTGGGATTCTTCGCGCATCCGGTCATGCCGGCGATTGCGTACCGCGAAGGCTCGATAGGGGGAGATGAGCGCCGGCCGCGCGTACGTGTTCTATATTGAGCAGCTTCTCTCTTCCCTGGGCCCGCCCCTTTCGAGGACCACGAAATGAAACCGATCATCAATCTTGCCGACGTCGAACTCTCACCGCGGCCCGCCGCCTTCGCACCGCCAGAATCGATGAACGACCGTTACGGGGAGGTCCGGATCGGCCAGATCGGGCGCGCAATCGGTGCGCGCAAGCTCGGCTACAACGTGACGGCCGTGCCGCCCGGCAAGCGGGCGTTTCCGTGTCACAGCCATTCGGTCAACGAGGAAATGTTTTTCGTGCTCGAAGGTACGGGAGAAATACGGATCGGCGAGGCGCGCTATCCGATCCGCGCCGGCGATGTCATCGCATGCCCGCCTGGCGGCGAAGATGCTGCCCATCAGATCGTGAATACGGGCGAGTCGGAATTGCGGTATCTGGCGGTGAGCACGATGAGTCTGCCCGAAGTGGTGGAATATCCCGACTCGGGCAAATTCGGCCTGCTCGCCGAACTACCCGGCCGCGCTGGCGAGCCCTCCACCGTCTTCCGTTTCGTCTCGCGCAAGGAAGCCGGCGTCGGCTACTGGGAAGGCAATTGAGCAGCGGCGCAGCGGCGCAGCGGAACGACTGAGCACGCGCGCGCGGCGCCGGTCGACCCGGGAACGCCTCAGCGCGGCACTTCCGCGGCCCCCATGCGCCGAGCGATGACCGCCGCGCGCTGCGCCAGATAGCCTGACGACCGATGTTCGTCGAAATACTTCGGCCGCGGGAGCATGACGGCGAGCCGCGCCGCCTGCCAGGCGGTGAGCCGATCCGCGGAAACGCGGTAGTAGTAGCGTGCGGCGGCCTGCGCGCCGTAGACGCCATTGCCCCATTCCACCGAGTTCAGATAGATCTCGAAGATGCGCTGCTTGTCCATCAGCGTTTCGAGCATCCAGGTAATGACGAATTCCTGCCCTTTACGCACGTAGCTCTTTTCGCGCGAGAGAAAGAGGTTGCGCGCGAGCTGTTGGGTGATCGTCGAGCCGCCCGCGACGATCTTGCCGCGCGACTTGTTGCGCTCCCAAGCCTGCAGGATTGCATCCGTCTCGTAGCCGCTGTTATTGACGAAGTTGGCGTCTTCGGACGCAATGATGGCTCGCTTCAGATTGCGCGAAATCTTGTCGTAGGGAACCCATTCATGCGCGATCGACAAGTCGGGGCGGTCCGCGGCAAGACGCCACGCATCGGCGCGCATGAACGCAGTCGATCCCGGATTGACGAACGTCCACACGGCAATCTGCGCGAAGTAATAGGCCTGCGTTCCAAGCCACGCGGCAACGGCAACCGAAACCGCATACACGGCCCAGCGGGCCGGGCCCGTCGAGCCGCCACCCCGCTTCATGCGCGCGCGGCGGCGAGCGTTGCGCGCAACTCGGCGAGCACGGGTGCGCTCGCCGGCCGCACCGCGCGCCAGACGAAGAAGGACTCGGCCGCCTGCTCGACAAGCATGCCGAGACCGTCCGCCGCGCGCGCGCCGAGCGATTCGGCATGGTGCATGAAGACAGTCGGTTGCATGCCGTACATCATGTCGTAGGCGAGTGTGCCGGCGCCGAAAACGCGCTCGTCGCATTCGGGCAGCGCCGCGTCGAGGCTGCCCGCCGTAGCATTGACGACGATATCGTACGCGCGCGGGGCGGCCGCCTGCGGGCCGCCGCCGCCGAGCGCACAACCCGCATCGTTCGCGGCAGTACGGAATCGGTCGACGAGCGCATCGGCCTTCTCGGCCGTGCGATTGACGATCGTCAATTCAGCCGGCGAACGAGCCAGTATCGGCAGAATGACGCCGCGCGCCGCACCGCCCGCGCCGAGCAGCAGAATGCGCGCGCCCGCAAGACGGACTCCGAGGTTCGACTCGATATCGCGCACGAGACCCACGCCGTCGGTGTTGTCCCCGTACAGGCCGTCGCTGTCGACGCGCAGCGTATTGACCGCGCCTGCCGCCTCGGCGCGCGCGGACAGCCGGTCGGCCAGCCCATGCGCTTCGAGCTTGAACGGCACGGTGACATTGAGGCCCCGTCCCCGTGCGGCGATGAATGCACGTACCGTGTCGGCGAATCCCCCGATCGGCGCTAGCAGATGGCGATATTCGACGGGCTCTCCCGTCTGCCCGGCAAAACGCGCGTGAATGAACGGCGACTTGCTGTGCGCAACGGGATTGCCCACGACGGCATAGAGTTCGCGACCCTCCGTAGCCGGAGCGATCGCTGGGAGTTCGATCGGTTCCATCGTGCTCACTCGGTCAGATGGGTCGCACGGCTCGACGGGCCCATCGACTGCCCCGCGCCCGAAACGCGCGCGCCATCCGCTCCAGCGTCACCGTCACCGTCAGCGTCCGGCTCGCCTCGCTGCTCGCTCTGTGCGCCCGCGTCGCCTGCGTCGCCCTCACCGCCTTCGGCTCGCGCCTCTTCTTCCCTCTCGGCGGAGGCGTCCGATGCATCCGCCGGATCGAGGACGTCGTCGAGCTGCTCGTCCTCGCCCGCCTCGAGCTCGTCGCCTGCGCCCGCCGCCAACCCAGGCGCGTCGAGCACACGAGTCGGACGCACCGATGCTTCTACCGTCAACTCGTCGACCGACATCACTTCGAGCACCACGCGCGTACCGCGCGCGTGTACACCGAGACCAGGCACGTGTAACAGCAGCGGCACTTCCTCCAGACGCACCAGATCGCCCTTCACGACCACGGCGACGACTTCACGCTTGCCCTCCTGCGTGATCCAGCGCAGACACCAGAAGTACTCCATGCGCCGCTGGTGGTCGGCATAGGCGGAATAGGTATCGTCGAAGCCCTGCACGATTGCAAAAAGATCGGCGTCCTTGGGCTTGAACGGTGCGACGAGTTTGGCCGTCACGCCGTGCTGCACGCAGGCCAGCAATTGCCATTGGTTGACGAGATCCACATAGCGGCGCAACGGCGACGTGCTCCATGCGTATTGCGCGACGCCGAGCCCCTCGTGGGGCGCGGCGCTCGTCTGCATGCGCGTGCGTTTCGGCCCCGCGGCGGCGAACGTGCGCTGCGTACGATAGATGCCGGGCACGCCGTGATCGTGCAAAAACGCCCCCCAGCTCGAGTTCGCGAGGATCGCCAGCTCGGCGACGATGAGATCGAGCGGCGAGCCGCGCCGGCGGGGCGTGATCGTCACATGTTCGCCGTCGACATAGAAGTTGTAGTCGGTGTTGCCGAACACTTCGCGTCGGAGCCCATAGCCCGCGCGCGCAGCCTGGCGTTTTTCGAAGAGCGCCTGCGCGAGCGGCCAGAGAATCGCGATCTCCTCTTTGTGCGGATAGTCGCCTTCGCCTTTGGCGAGCGCCTCTTCCGTCACCTGCGCATCGAGCGTGTTGTGCCGGAGATTGCTTTTGACGAAGACGCGTTCGGCGCGCGTTTCCGTCGCGACGATATCCTGCGTCGCGCGATCGACGATGACGTAAAGGGACAAGGCCGGACGCAGGCCGCCCTCCTTGAGCGTGAAAACGTCGACGACCTCATCGGGCAGCATCGTGATCTTGTCGCCGGGCATATAGACGGTCGACAGGCGCGCTCGCGCGATGGCGTCCACCGCGTCGCCGCGCGTGATGCCAAGTGCGGGCGCCGCGATATGGATGCCCACGCGCACGCGCCCATCGGCAAGAATCTCGACGGAAAACGCGTCGTCGATCTCCGTCGTCGTGATGTCGTCGATCGAGAACGCCTCGACCTGAGCCGTCGGCAGATCGTCGGGCACCGGCCCGGGCACGACGCTCGGAAAGCCCGTTCCATGCGGAAAATATTCGGACAGAAACCGCGCTTCGTGCAGCGCGCGCGCCGATGCGACGCCGCCGCACTCGAGCATGAGCCGCGCCTGAGACACTCCGCGCGCCGCGGCGGCCGCTTCGAGCGCCTTGTATTCGATCGAATTCTTGTCGGGTTTCGTCAGCAGCGCGAGCGCCTTGCCATTGAATGCCGCGGGCAGGCGTCCCGCCTTCAGCTCTTCCTCGTAGCCGGCTTGGACGAGCGCCTGCTGACGTTTGCGCTCGAGCGCGGCGAGCGCCATCTTGAGCTGTTCCTCGGGCGCACGCTGATAAAGCCCGCGCCCCTTGCGGCGGAAATACACGGGCGCGCCCTGCAGGCGCAAGACGAGCGCGGCGCGTTCGACAGGCCCGGCCGACGCGCCGAAATATTCGTCGGCGAGCGCCGCGAAAGGAAATTCGTCCGGCGGAGCGCATTCCCACAGGAAATCGAGATCGATCTGCTGCGCCGCTGTATCCGCCTTTTGCAACAACTCGCCGGCCGCGGGCTCGCCGAACTCGATCAGCACATCCTTGGCGCGCACTTTCGTGCGCCGGCCGCCCGGCAGTTCGACTTGCAGCGCATCGCCTTGTCGCGACAGCACGCTGCCCGCCTTCAATCCGCCCGATTCCTCAAAAAAAACGTTCACTCGATATTCTCGCTGGGACTTGTTTTCGGCAGCGTGCAGGCGTTACGCAAATCGCGCGCCCGCTGCGGTGTCAATTCATCGGATAGCGCGGCGCGCCTGGAGCTCTTCTCGAACTCGCCTCAAGCGCTGCGAGCCGGCTCGACCCCGCAAAAGGCGAGCACGTCGTCCGCATGATCCGCAAAATCGCTGATCGCATGATCGCCTCCTTCGATCAGCTTCGTTCGGGCGCCCGGATAGTGCGCGAGCATGTCTCGATAGTCGAGCACCTCGTCGCCTGTGGCGGCGATCAGATAATAGCGTTCCGGCCGCGTCACGGACGCCACCCCGATCATTCCGAGCTCCTCGAGATGGCGCGGCGTGACGACGATACTGCCGCCGCCATGCCAAAGCGGCTGCTCGCCCAGGTACGCCGAGAGATCGCGCTGCGGCAACACGGCCGGGTTCAGCAATACCGCACGCCAGCCGTGCTTTTCGACGAGGTAGGTCGCATAGTAGCCGCCCAGCGAACTGCCGATCAGCGTGACGTCCTGGGCGCCCGCGACCGTCTTTTCGACGAGCGCGACCGCGTCGAGCGGCGATACGGGCAACATCGGACAGCGCCACTCGTCGGCACGGCCCAGCTCCGCCAGGCGGGCCGCCAAAAGACGCGCCTTGAACGAATTCGGCGAAGAACGAAAGCCGTGCAGATAAAGAATCACGTAGCGCTCCGCTCGCGCCCATTCGCGCGACGTCCGAGCGCGTCGAGCAGCTTTTGGTGCACGCCGCCGAATCCGCCGTTGCTCATGACGAGGATATGATCGCCCGGCCGCGCCGCTGCGCTGACCGCGGCGACCAGCGCATCGAGATCGTCGAAGGCCTGGGCCTTGGCGCCTAGCGGCGCGAGCGCGGCGGCGAGATCCCAGCCCAACGCATCGCGCCCGCTTGGTGCGCCGTAGCCGAACACCTGATCCGCATCGGCGAGACTGATCGGCAACTGCGCCTTCATGACGCCAAGCTTCATCGTGTTCGAGCGCGGCTCGAGCACCGCCAGGATGCGCGCATGCTGCGCGCCGATGCGGGTGCGCAAGCCCGCGATCGTCGTCTCGATCGCGGTGGGGTGATGCGCAAAGTCGTCGTAGACCGTCACGCCGTCGACACTGCCGCGCACCTCCATTCGCCTTTTGACGTTGCGAAACGCCGACAGCGAACGCGCCGCCTGAGCAGCCGGCACGCCGACATGCCGCGCCGCCGCGATGGCCGCCAGCGCGTTCAAGCGATTATGTTCGCCTTGCACCTGCCACTGCACGAGGCCTTCGCGCTCGCCCTGCCGATAAACGGCGAAACTCTCGTCGACCTCGACGCCCTCGGCCGCCGGCCGCGCGACCCATCCGCCCTCGACGCCGAAGCGCTCGACCTCGCTCCATACGCCGCGGGCCAGCACGCGCTCGAGCGCGGCGTCCCGGCCATTGACGATGAGACGGCCGACGCTAGGCACAGTACGCACCAGGTGGTGGAATTGCGTCTCGATAGCGGCGAGATCGGGAAAGATATCGGCGTGATCGTATTCGAGATTGTTGAGCACGGCCGTGCGCGGGCGGTAGTGGACGAACTTCGAGCGCTTGTCGAAGAAAGCCGTGTCGTACTCGTCCGCCTCGATCACAAAGAAACTCGAATCGGTCAGTCGCGCGGAGACGCCGAAATTGAGTGGCACGCCGCCAATGAGAAAGCCCGGATTCAGCCCCGCATCCTCGAGCAGCCAGGCGAGCATGGAACTCGTCGTGGTCTTGCCGTGCGTGCCGGCCACGGCCAACACCCACTTGCCGGCCAATACATGCTCGCCGAGCCACTGCGGCCCGGACACATAGGGCAAGCCGCGATCGAGAATCGCTTCCATGAGCGGGTTGCCGCGCGTCACGACATTGCCGATGACGAAAAGATCGGGGGCGAGATCGAGCTGCTCGGCGCCATACCCTTCGACGAGTTCGATGCCCTGCGCCTGGAGCTGGGTGCTCATCGGCGGATAGACGCCGGCGTCGCATCCCGTGACCGTATGGCCCGCGGCGCGCGCGAGTACCGCGAGACCGCCCATGAACGTGCCGCAGATGCCGAGAATATGGATGTGCATAACGATAAGGTGCCGCCGAGCGCGGGTGATGTCGCAAAAAAAGGAGGAGCAGCCGCCGGGCATCGGCGCGGCGACCCTGCTCGGGCGCCGCGGCTCGCTCGAGCGCATCTCGGAAAAGGCCGTTATTGTACCCGACGCCTCTCGTGCGGCAGCGCGCCGGACGGCCGTCGCGCGCCGATCGGGTATGATTGCCTGATGGTTCGCCGATTTCATGCAGACCCGCAGCGGGTGCGGGAAGAGATTGCGATCGCCGCGGCGCGGCTGATCGCGGAGGAAGGGCTCGACTACGCCAGCGCGAAGCGCAAAGCGGCGCGGCAGGTGCTCGGACAAGCGCGTGTGGCGGGCGAATGGTTGCCCGACAACGATCAGATCGAAGAGGAAATCCGCGAGTACCAGTCCATCTTCCAGTCCGAGAGTCAGCCTGCAGTGCTGCGCCATCTGCGCGAAGTCGCGCTCGATTGGATGGAGCGGCTCGCGGCATTCAATCCTTATCTGACGGGCGCGGTGTTGAACGGCACGGCGGGCGAACACTCGGATATCCATTTGCAGGTGTTTTGCGACAATCCAAAAGAAGTCGCCATTCACCTGCTCAATGCGAACGTCCAGTATGACGTTTCGGAGACGCGCCATTTCGGCGGTCGCGGCAGCGTGGAGACGCTGAGCTTTCTCGCGCGGGCTACGGCCCACGAACCGCCGGTCGGGGTGCACATCGCGCTTTACGACACCGACGATCTGCGCGGCGCCGTCCGTGCCGACGCGCGCGGTCGGGCGCCGCGCGCCAACGCGGAGGCCGTCCGGGCCCTACTCGATGGCATAGACCGGGACCGGGCCGCACCGCCGGGGCGCTCCGGCGATTGACCGAATTTGAGATCGAAGACGATGAAGAATCGACTTGCCAGCGCAGCGCTCGCACTGATCGCGCTTGCCGCCATCGGCCTCATGGCGTCCCACGCATTACGCGGCGGTACGCCCACCAAGCCCGAGGCATCGGCGCCCCAGGCGCTCGCCGCGCAAGACCGGGCCGCGCTGGGCGAGGTGCAACCCGATGCCGTATCGCAACTCTTTGCCAGCGCGCTGACGGCGCCCGACGGCACACCAGAGAAGCTGGCGCCGTTCAAGGGGAAGGTGCTCGTGGTCAATTTCTGGGCGTCATGGTGCGCGCCTTGCGTCCGAGAAATGCCGGCCCTGTCAGGCCTCGCGCGCCAATATGCCGGCAAGGGCGTGAGGTTCGTCGGCATCGGCGTGGACTCGCAGCAGAACATCCAGACCTTCTTGCAGAAAGTCCCGGTGGACTACCCGGTCTTCGTTAGCGGATTCGGCGGCGCCGACATCGCGCGACGCTTCGGCAATACTGCCGGCGGCCTCCCCTTTACGGTCGTAATTGATGCGAACGGCGCCGTACGTTCGACAAAATTAGGCGAAGTCACACCCGCCGAGCTGCGCCGTGCGCTCGATGCGATATAATGCGGCCCCTCACTTTGCGCACAACTTAGCGGAAATTCGGTACATCGGCCTGCGCGTTGCCGGAATTTAGCGAAAACCGGCGGCGCCCGGCCCATTCGGCAGCCCTGCCGTTTCCGCCACCACAACCGTTGTTGCTGGACAAGTTTCGCTAAACAGCGCTAAAGTTCGCGCAATTCCGCGGAAAGACAAGCCACCATGACACGACTGTTGGTACTGCACGGCCCCAACTTGAACCTGCTCGGCACGCGCGAGCCGGGTGTGTACGGCAACGTGACGCTGCAGCAGATCGACGAGGCGCTCGTCGAACGGGCCAAGCTTGCCGGGGTCGAGCTCGCCACCTTCCAGAGCAATCACGAAGGGCAGATCGTCGATCGCATCCATGCTGCCCGCGCGGAGGGCGTCGAATTCGTGCTCATCAATCCGGCCGCCTACACCCATACGAGCGTCGCGATCCGCGATGCGCTCAAGGGCGTCGATATTCCATTCGTCGAGATTCACCTCTCGAACGTGCACCGGCGCGAGCCGTTCAGACATCACTCCTATTTCTCCGATGTGGCCGAGGGCGTCGTCTGCGGCTTCGGGTGGAAGGGATATCTGTACGCGCTCGAGTTTGCGCTCGACCGGCTCGCCGCCGGCGAGCGCAGCTGACTCTCAACAACACCAATCGGCGCGGGCTGCGGGCCGGCGCCTCATGCAACAAACAAGGGGATTCCCTATGGATCTACGTAAGCTGAAAACTTTGATCGACCTCGTCTCCGAATCGGGCATCTCCGAGCTCGAAGTGACCGAAGGCGAGGGCAAAGTCCGCATCGTCAAGAATGCGCCGCCGGTTTACGTTCAGCCCTCCACGTCCTACAGCCCGCAGATGGCCGCGGCGCCCGCAGCCAGCGCCGCCCCCCTCGATGCCGCCGCCGTTCCGGCGCCGGTCGCCGCCCAACCGCAAGGCCACGTCGTCACGTCGCCGATGGTGGGCACGTTCTACCGCGCGCCTTCGCCGGGCGCTGCCGAGTTCGTCAAGATCGGCGATACCGTCAAGGAAGGCCAGACCCTTTGCATCATCGAAGCGATGAAGCTCATGAACGAGATAGAAAGCGACAAGGACGGCGTCGTCAAGGAAGTCCTGGCCGAAAACGGGCAGGCCGTCGAATACGGCCAACCGCTCTTCGTGATCGGCTGAAACCGGCAAGCCACGTGCGAGCCGCACGCCCCGCCGGCTGACGTCCTGCGCCACGCTCGCCCCTCCGGCCGCCGCATTCCCCATGAGGCGCGCACGGCGCCCATTGAAGAGTCCAACCATCGCCATGTTTGAAAAAATTCTCATTGCCAATCGCGGCGAAATCGCTCTGCGCATCCAGCGCGCGTGCCGCGAACTGGGCATCAAGACGGTTGTCGCCTACTCCGAGGCGGACAGGGAAGCGAAGTACGTGAAGCTCGCCGACGAGGCCGTCTGCATCGGCCCCGCACCGTCGCCCCAGAGCTATCTGAATATGCCGGCGCTCATCAGCGCGGCCGAGGTGACCGACGCCGAAGCCATCCACCCGGGGTACGGATTCCTGTCGGAGAACGCGGATTTCGCCGAGCGTGTCGAGCAATCGGGCTTCACTTTCATCGGCCCGCGCCCCGAGACCATCCGCATGATGGGCGACAAGGTCATCGCCAAACAAACGATGATCAAAACGGGGGTGCCCTGCGTGCCCGGATCGGAAGGCGCACTGCCCGACGACCCGAAAGAGATCGTCAAGATCGCGCGTGCGGTTGGCTATCCCGTCATCATCAAGGCCGCGGGCGGCGGCGGCGGGCGCGGCATGCGCGTCGTGCATACCGAAGCCGCGCTGGTGAACGCCGTGAATACGACCCGCGAGGAAGCCGGCCGTGCGTTCGGCAACCCGCAGGTCTACATGGAGAAGTTCCTCGAGAATCCGCGTCACATCGAAATCCAGGTGCTCGCCGATTCGTTCAGGAACGCCGTCTGGCTCGGCGAGCGCGACTGCTCCATGCAACGCCGCCATCAAAAAGTGATCGAAGAAGCGCCGGCGCCGAACATCGCGCGCCGCCTCATCGATCGGATCGGCGATCGCTGCGCGGACGCCTGCAAAAAGATGGGCTATCTGGGCGCCGGCACGTTCGAGTTCCTCTATGAGAACGGCGAGTTCTACTTCATCGAAATGAATACGCGCGTTCAGGTCGAGCATCCGGTCACGGAACTCATTACCGGAATCGACATCGTTCAGGAACAGATTCGCGTCGCCGCGGGCGAGAAGCTCGCGTTCCGCCAGCGCGACATCGTCTTTCGCGGCCATGCGATCGAATGCCGGATCAATGCGGAAGACCCGTTCAAGTTCACACCGTCGCCGGGCCGCATCACCTCGTGGCACGTGCCCGGCGGGCCGGGCATTCGCGTCGATTCGCACGCCTACAATGGCTATTTCGTTCCGCCGAACTATGATTCGATGATCGGCAAGCTGATCGCCTACGGCGCAACCCGTGAGCAGGCTATTCGCCGCATGCGCATCGCGCTGTCGGAAATGGTCGTCGAGGGCATTCAGACGAACATTCCGCTGCATCGCGAACTGATGTTCGACCGCGGCTTCGTCGAAGGCGGCACGAGCATCCATTATCTCGAACACCGCCTCGCGGAAAAGCAGCAGGCTGCGCCGGAAGAAGCGTGAGCGGCGACGCTCTCATCGGGAATGATACTGAGATGGCCTACCGGGAACTGATCGTCGAGCTCGACCGCGCACAAGCGGAGGCGTACTCCGATGCGCTGATCGATCTCGGCGCGCTGTCGGTGTCGGTCGAAGACGCCGATGCCGATACGCCCGACGAGCAGCCGCTTTTCGGCGAACCGGGTCTCACCCCGCAGCGCACCGCGTGGCAGCGCTCACGCGTAGTCGCACTGCTTGCACCCGAACACGATCCCGCCGTGCTGGCCGCAGCCGCGGCGAATGTGCTCGCGCTGGCTACCGTGCCGCATTTCGACGTCCGTGAAGTCGAGGACCAGGATTGGGTACGGCTCACACAGTCGCAGTTCGAACCGATCGCCATCGGCGAGCGCATCTGGGTCGTGCCGTCGTGGCACGCGGCGCCCGATCCGAACGCGCTCATACTCGAACTCGATCCCGGCCTTGCGTTCGGCACCGGTAGCCACCCCACGACACGGCTTTGCATGGAATGGATCGAGCAATCGGTGACGCTCGGCCAGTCCCTGCTCGACTACGGCTGCGGCTCGGGTATTCTCGCGATCCTCGCCAAAAAATGCGGCGCGGATCCGGTCTTCGGCATCGATATCGACCCGCAAGCCGTCGAATCGGCGCGGGACAACAGCGCACGCAATCGGGCCGATGTCATGTTCGCGTTGCCCGATGCCTGCCCTGCCCAAGCATTCGATATCGTCGTCGCGAATATTCTCTCCAATCCGCTCAAGCTGATGGCATCCATGCTGGCGTCGAAGGTCAAACCGGGTGGCCGGCTCGCGCTTTCGGGCGTGCTGGCGCGACAAGCCGATGAAGTTGCCGCCGCGTATGCGCCGTGGCTCGAACTCGGCGTCTGGCGTGAACTCGACGGCTGGGTTTGTCTGACCGGAACCCGCGACGTATCGGGGGTACGCCGGGAAAGCCTTTAGAATAGCGTATCGATCCACGCACCGGTCCTTGCGGCCGGCCACGGTCCATTATGGTTCTTGCCACCCGCTGTCCCCACTGCGAAACGGTCTTCCGCGTACAGGACGCACAGCTCGCCCGCTCCCACGGGCGCGTGCGTTGCGGGCATTGCCAGGAAGTATTCGACGCATCGCAAAACCTGCTCGGTCCCGCGGCCGGCTCGGAAACCAGCGAGCACGCGCCCGCTGAGGCCTCGCCCGAACGGCAACCGCAGGAGCCACCGGCTGAGACGCCGGCTCCCGCCCAGGCAGCGCCCTCGCACGCGACTGAACCCGAGGCCGGCTTCGAAGCGGCCGCTGTGGCGCCCGAGATTCCATCGGCCGAGACGCCGGCCGAAACGACGATCGAAGTCCCCACCGCACCGCTCGCTGTTCACGAAACGCACGAAACGCCGGATCTTGGCCATCGGATGAATTCCGTGCCGCATGAGGTGCCGTTGGGCGAGCATCGTGAACCGACGCTCTCGCCTCTGTCCGAATCCTTTGCCGAGCCGCAGCATGAACCGCTGCGCAACGAAGCCCCGCACGACGAGCCCCATCGGGAACCGCCGCATCGCGCCGAGCCCGAATCGCCCAGCCCCCTGCCCGATGACGAGCCGCGATTCGCACCCCATGAGCCGGCTGTCCCGCGATGGGAGGCCGACCCGGAACCGCGCTTTCGCATTCCGCCACATGCCGAGCCCGGCCCGTCGCACACCGCGTCCGTTGGCGAGGGCTTCGGGATACCGAGCGCAACACCAGCCGATGGAGGCCCGCATTTCGCCGTGACACGGGAAAGGCGCGCGAATGCCCCGCGGCACTTTTTGCGCGGCGTCCTCGGTACGTTGCTGTCTCTCGCACTCGCGGTGCTGCTCGTCGCGCAGCTTGCCTGGTGGCAACGCGAAACCGTGATGGTCTATTGGCCCGGATCGCAGCCGCTGTTCGTCCGCGTATGCGCGCAGTTCGGCTGCCTGATTTCACCACCGCGCGACATCGATGGCCTGCAAGTCGAGGCCTCGGACTTGCGCCAGATCGACGGCCCGCACAAACTCGAATTGCGCGTGCCTTTGCGCAACCGTTACAGCGTCGCGCTCGCGTATCCGGCCATCGAGCTGACGCTCTTCGACGCGAAGAACGAGGTCGCGATCCGGCGCGTATTATGGCCGCAAGACTATCTGCCGCCCGGCACGACGCTCGCGAACGGCTTGCCGCCGCGCACCTCGCAAACGATGATCGTGCGGCTCGATAGCGGCAACGCCATCGCCACGAACTTCCGCGTGCAGATTTTCTACCCGTAGTAGGACAACCGCGGGCCAGCCGGCGCGAGGCCGGTCGGCCCTTTAGTCGCAACCGCGATAACCCGAGTCGAATTTCCGGAGCACAACATGAGTCAAGTTACGCTGGGCGGCAACGCCATCGAAGTCGGCGGCACGTTCCCGTCGGTGGGCCAAAAGGCGCCCGAATTCTCGCTGGTCGGCAAGGATCTGAAGACGGTCACGCTGGCCGATTTCGCCGGCAAGCGCAAAGTGCTGAACATCGTCCCGAGCCTCGACACGCCCACCTGCGCGACCTCCACGCGCAAGTTCAACGAAGCCGCGGCGAAGCTCGCCAATACCGCCGTGATCGTCGTATCGGGCGATCTGCCGTTCGCCGCAACGCGCTTTTGCACGACCGAAGGCATCGAGAACGTCGTCACCGCATCGACGTTCCGCACGCCGGCGTTCGCACAGGCGTACGGGGTCGATATCAAGAGCGGGCCGCTTGCCGGATTGACGGCGCGCGCGGTCGTCGTCATCGACGAGAACGACAAAGTCGTGCACGCGCAGTTGGTCGAGGAAATCAAGAACGAGCCGAACTACGACGCGGCCCTCGGTGCTTTGAAGTAACAGGCCCGTGCATTGATGGACGCAGCGCCGCGCAGTAAAAGCGCGGCGCTTTGTCATGGTGCACTGCCGACAGACCCATCTTTCGACCCGACGAGGAACTTCTGCCTTGGCTACGCTGATCTGCGGCTCGCTCGCCTACGACAACATCATGACTTTTCAGGGGCGATTTCGCGACCACATCCTCCCCGAACAGGTCCATATCCTGAACGTCAGCTTTCTCGTGCCCACGATGCGCCGGGAATTCGGCGGCTGCGCGGGCAACATCGCCTATGCGCTGAACCTTCTGGGCGGGGACGCCCGCATCATGGCGACGCTCGGCGCAATGGATGCGCAACCGTATCTCGATCGCTTCGCGAGCCTCGGCCTTGCAACGGATCATGTCCGTATCGTGCCGGACGCCTACTGCGCGCAGGCGATGATTACGACGGACCTGGACGACAACCAGATCACCGCGTTTCATCCGGGCGCGATGATGCAATCGCACCTGAATCGCGCCGACGAAGCGCCCGGCGTCCGCCTTGCGATCGTCGCACCGGATGGCTTCGAGGGGATGGTCCAGCACACGGAGAAACTGGCGGCCGCCGGCATCCCGTTCATCTTCGATCCAGGTCAGGGCCTGCCGCTCTTCACGGGCGAGGCACTGCGGCGCGCCATTGAACTCGCGACATACGTCGCAGTCAATGACTACGAAGCGAAACTGGTCTGCAACAAGACGGGCTGGACGCTCGACGACATTGCCAGCCGCGTTGACGCGCTCATCGTGACCTACGGTGAAAACGGCGCGCACATCCATCATTCCGGAATCCGTGAAACCGTTCCGGTCGTCGCGGCGGCACGCGTCGTCGATCCGACCGGCTGCGGGGATGCGTTTCGCGGCGGCTTGCTATACGGCATCGAACGTGGCTTCGATTGGGCCACGACGGGCCGCTTGGCAAGTCTCATGGGCTCGCTCAAAATTGAACATTCGGGCCCGCAAACCTATTCGCCATCGCGCGATGAGATCAGTGAGCGGTTCGAGCAGGCGTTCGGTTACCGCCTGCCGTAATACTTCGAGGAGCAAAACAAAATGAAAACATCGGCTCGTGTGGCATTCGCCACGGTGCTCGTCAGCGCACTGGCGATGACGGGGTGCGCCTACAACAGCAGCTCGGCCGACGTCTACACCGCCGGCCAGGCGCAGCGCGAGCAAACCGTGCGCATGGGTACCGTCGAAAGCGTCAGGGGCGTGACGATCAGCTCCGACAACGGCCAGCCGACCGGAATCGGCGCACTCGGTGGCGGTGCTGCCGGCGCGGTCGCGGGCAGTACGATCGGCGGCGGAAAGGGGGCGATTCTCGCAGCCATTGCCGGCGGTCTCGTCGGCGCGGTCGCGGGCAATGCCGTCGAGAATGGCGTCGCCAAGCGTTCCGGGGTAGAGATCACCGTCCGGCTCGACAACGGCGACTTGCGCGCCATCACGCAAAGCGCGACCGGCGAAATCTTCCAAGCAGGAGATCGCGTGCGGCTGCTTTCGAGCGGCGGCGTAACGCGCGTCACGCACTGAGCCGCGCGCGTCGGTGGCGCAGCTGGGCTGTCGCAGAGCGCGACGGGCGGATGCGATGCTCGGACGCTGCATAAAAAAACCCGTCACCGGTCGCTGGTGACGGGTTTTTAACTGCATGGCCGCGACAACCACGCCGCGGCCGCGCTTTCCTGCAACGACGCTTACGGACGCGAGCCCGTCGGGAACGGCCAAGCCGCAGCCGGGTTCAGTGCCGTCTTGACGCCCGGCGCGGCCGGCGAGGCAGCGGGCGCCGCAGGGGCAGCAGGCGTAGCAGGCGCAGCCTTCTTCGCGGCAGCCTTCTTCGCAGGGGCAGCCTTCTTCGCAGCGGCCTTCTTCGCAGGGGCAGCCTTCTTGGCGGCGGCCTTCTTCGCAGCGGCCTTCTTCGCAGGCGCGGCCTTCTTCGCAGCGGTTTTCTTGGCGGCAGCCTTCTTCGCAGGCGCAGCCTTCTTCGCCGCGGTCTTCTTTGCAGCGGCCTTCTTCGCCGGAGCGGCCTTCTTCGCAGCGGCCTTCTTCGCCGGAGCGGCCTTCTTCGCTACCGTCTTCTTCGCCGCGACTTTCTTCGCTGCAACCTTCTTGGCCGGAGCTGCCTTCTTCGCAGCGGCCTTCTTCGCCGGAGCAGCCTTCTTCGCTACCGTCTTCTTCGCCGCGACCTTCTTCACTGCAACCTTCTTGGCCGGAGCCGCCTTCTTCGCAGCGGCCTTCTTCGCCGGAGCAGCTTTCTTTGCAGCGGGTTTCTTCTTGGCAGTTGCCATTGTTTTCTCCTTCAGGTTTCGAGAGTCAATTTGAACTACACCTCATCAAAACCCGCTTCCCGCTGCGCGCCGGTCAGGGCGCGCGCTGCGAAGCGGGCTATTCATCGGCGTACGCGAATGCAGCGCGCTTACGCTAATGAATACGGCAAGGCGTGCCGTGCCCGACGGCACAGCACGCCCAATCAAGTCGGCAACGCAGCGCACCGCGCTCGCGCCTGCCGGCAATCGCTTGAGTCGAGCTGACGGCCGCGCGGCCGCCAGCTTTTTCGAGGGGTAGTTCGCCCGTCCCACTGAAGGGTTCGCAAAGTGCCTATCATGTTTGTGGGCGGACCTGCCGCCGGGCACGCTCTGCATCAGGCGTTCTTGCTCCTAACCATATCCGCCGCGGTTCGCGCCGCGGCCACCCCAGCCAATCGTTTCGCGAGCGTTTCCTGTCATTCCCAGGAAAGCGCTCCGCCAGTTTGATATTCGATGACACGCGTCTCGAAGAAGTTGCGCTCCTTCTTCAGGTCGATCATCTCGCTCATCCACGGGAACGGGTTTTCCTCATTCGGGAACAGCGGATCGAGGCCGATCTGCTGGCACCGCCGATTGCAGATGAAGCGCAAGTAACTCTTGAACATGGAGGCGTTCAGTCCCAGCACGCCGCGCGGCATCGTGTCTTCCGCGTAGCGATACTCGAGATCGACCGCATGCCGGAACACCGCGCGGATCTCCTCGCGAAATGCCGGGGTCCACAAGTGCGGGTTCTCGAGCTTGATCTGGTTGATGAGGTCGATACCGAAGTTGCAGTGCATCGACTCGTCACGCAGGATGTACTGATATTGCTCCGCAGCACCCGTCATCTTGTTCTGCCGGCCGAGCGCAAGAATTTGCGTAAACCCGACGTAGAAGAAGAGCCCTTCCATCACACAGGCAAAGACGATCAGCGACTTGAGCAGTTGCTGATCCGCTTCGAGGGTGCCCGTCTTGAAGGCCGGATCGGTCAGCGTATGGATGAACGGGATCAGGAATTCGTCCTTGTCCCGGATCGACTGAACCTCGTGATAGGCATTGAAGATTTCGCCTTCGTCGAGACCCAGCGATTCGACGATGTACTGGTATGCGTGGGTGTGGATCGCTTCTTCGAACGCCTGGCGCAGCAGGAACTGCCGGCACTCCGGTGCCGTGATGTGCCGGTAGGTGCCGAGCACGATGTTGTTCGCTGCCAGCGAGTCCGCTGTCACGAAGAAGCCGAGATTGCGCTTGACGACGCGGCGCTCGTCCTCGGTCAACCCGTTCGGATCCTTCCACAGGGCGATGTCGCGGGACATGTTGATTTCCTGCGGCATCCAATGATTCGCGCAGCCGGCCAGATACTTCTCCCAAGCCCACTTGTACTTGAACGGCACGAGCTGATTGACGTCTGTCTTGCCGTTGATGATGCGCTTGTCGGCCACGTTCACCCGCGCTTCGGCCTCAGGAGCCGGCGCGGCTTCGGCCGTCACATAGGGGGCGACCGCGATATCGCCCGCGAAGATGTCTTGCGCCAACGGAGCCTGCGTCGCGCGATGCGACGCTGCTTGCGTTCCGACAACCGGCCCTGCGGGGTTACGCAACGCATTCGCTTGCGAACCGCTCGAGGGAGTTACGGCAGTCGTCTCGTCATCCCAGTTGAGCATAAATTCTCACCATCAATTTAGAACGGTTTGTACCATCTTTTCACGAGCGATAAAAGGGTTCGCTCATGAAAATTCCTGTTTTCGATTCACGCTGCGACCTGCATACAACACTTTGATCGATGCCTCGGGCAGTCGAGCACGCTCGATGACTCGACGACGCATGCGCTCAGTTCGATTTCTTCTCTCTCAGATGTGCAGCATCGTCGATGCCTGCTCTCGATTTGCGCCGCTCGCCAAGCCGAGCGAGCAGCGCGTCGATGCCGGCCGTTGTCCTTGCTACTGACAAGCCTCGCACTCATCGAAGCCCGGGTCGCCCGGACGCATCATGCATACGGGACCATCGGCTTGAGGCTCTACCGCCACTGCCGCCGCCGCATCGAGACCGCCCGAGGTCGAACCCGTCGCGCCGCCCATGGCACCGCCGCTCGCACCGAAGCCGCCCGCCGCGCCACCGCCGCCGAGGCCACCGTCGTTCGACGGCACCGCGTTGAGCGCGCCATGCGCGACCGTCGACTTCTCGACGTGCGTTGCTGCCATCGTTCGCAGGTAATAAGTAGTCTTGAGGCCCCTCACCCACGCCAGCTTGTAGACCTCGTCGAGCTTCTTGCCCGACGCGCCGCCCATGTAGATATTGAGCGACTGCGCCTGGTCGATCCACTTCTGCCGGCGCGCGGCCGCCTCGACGAGCCACTTCGGATCGACTTCGAACGCCGTCGCATAGATGGCGCGCAGGTCGGCCGGGACGCGATCGATGCGTGAAAGCGTGCCGTCGAAGTACTTCAGATCGGCGACCATGACCTCGTCCCAGAGGTTGCGAGCCTTCAGATCGCGCACGAGGTAGTCGTTCACGACCGTGAATTCGCCCGACAGATTCGACTTCACATAAAGATTCTGGAAAGTCGGCTCGATACAGGCCGACACGCCGATGATGTTGGAGATCGTCGCCGTCGGCGCGATCGCCACGCAGTTCGAGTTGCGCATGCCATGGGTGGCGATGCGCGAGCGCAGCGTCGTCCAATCCATCGATTCGCTCGAATCGATCTCGACATAGCCGCCGCGCGCCTCGGCCAGGAGCCTCAACGTATCCTGCGGAAGAATGCCGCGATCCCAGAGCGAGCCGCGGTAGCTCGAGTAGCGGCCGCGCTCCTCGGCGAGCTCCGTCGACGCGTAGTAGGCGTAGTAGCAGACGGCTTCCATCGAGCGGTCGGCAAACTCGACCGCGGCGTCGGACGCGTACGGCGTACGCAGCAGGTGCAGGCAGTCCTGGAAACCCATGATGCCGAGACCGACCGGCCGGTGCTTGAGGTTCGAATTGCGCGCCTTCGGCACCGCGTAATAATTGATGTCGATGACGTTGTCGAGCATGCGCATCGCCACACTCACCGTGCGCTTGAGCTTGTCATGGTCGAGCAGATAGCTGCCGTCAGGCTGCCGGGTCATGTGCGCGACGAGGTTCACCGAGCCGAGATTGCACACGGCGATCTCGGTGTCGCTCGTGTTCAGCGTGATCTCGGTGCACAGGTTCGACGAATGGACGACACCGACGTGCTGCTGCGGCGAGCGCAAATTGCAAGGGTCCTTGAACGTAATCCAGGGATGCCCGGTCTCGAACAGCATGCCGAGCATCTTGCGCCAGAGTTGCGCAGCCGGGATGCGCTTGAAGAGCTTGATCTCGCCACGCGCGACCTTGTCTTCGTAAGCCGTATAAGCCGCCTCGAACTCGGTGCCGAATTTGTCGTGCAGATCGGGGCAGGTGGACGGCGAAAAGAGCGTCCAGTCGCCGCCTTCCATGACCCGCTTCATGAACAGGTCGGGAATCCAGTTCGCCGTGTTCATATCGTGCGTGCGGCGGCGGTCGTCGCCGGTGTTCTTGCGCAGCTCGAGGAATTCCTCGATGTCGAGGTGCCACGACTCCAGGTAGGCGCACACCGCACCCTTGCGCTTGCCGCCCTGGTTGACCGCCACCGCCGTATCGTTGACGACCTTCAGGAACGGCACGACGCCCTGCGACTTGCCGTTGGTACCCTTGATATGCGAGCCGAGCGCGCGCACGCGCGTCCAGTCGTTGCCGAGGCCGCCCGCGAACTTCGAGAGCAGCGCGTTTTCCTTGAGCGCTTCGTAAATGCCGTCGAGGTCGTCCGCAACCGTCGTCAGATAGCACGACGAAAGCTGCGAGCGGCGCGTGCCCGAGTTGAAGAGCGTCGGCGTCGAGCTCATGAAGTCGAACGTCGAGAGTACGTCGTAGAACTCGATGGCGCGCGCTTCGCGATCGATCTCGTTCAGCGCCAGGCCCATTGCCACGCGCATAAAGAATGCCTGCGGCATTTCGATTCGCGTGCCATCGACGTGCAGGAAGTAGCGGTCGTACAGCGTTTGCAAGCCCAGGTAGCCGAACTGCAGGTCGCGGCTCGCGTCGAGCGCGGCGCCGAGGCGCTTCATATCGAACTGCTGCAGCTTTTCGTCGAGCAGCTCGGCCTCGATGCCGCGCTTGATGAACTGCGGGAAATATTCGGCGTAGCGCTCGCTCATTTCGCGTTGCGTCACTTCCTCGCCCAGAATTTCGCGGCGGATCGTGTGCAGCAGAATGCGTGCCGTGACCTGGCTGTAGGCCGGGTCCTTTTCGATCATCGTGCGCGCCGCGAGAATCGCCGAGTCGTAGACCTGGCTCATCGGCACGCCGTCATAGAGGTTCTTGACCGTCTCGGCCACGATCGGCTCGGCGCTCACCGCATCGCCGAGATGCTCGCAGGCCGACTCGATCACCCCCGTCAGCGCCTTCATGTCGAGCGGGCGGCTGATGCCGTTGTCGACGACGTTGAGCCCGGACGATTGCACGGCCTCTTCGTGCTCCTGCGCGCGTTCCTGCGTGCGCTTTTCGCGATAAAGGACGTAGGCTCGGGCGACGTTGTGCTCGCCGCCGCGCATGAGGGCCAGTTCGACCTGGTCCTGGATGTCCTCGATATGGAACGTGCCGCCGTTCGGACGGCTGCGCAGCAACGCGCGCACGACGCTCTGCGTGAGCTGCTCGACGAGTTCGCGCACGCGCGCCGATGCGGCGCCCTGCCCACCGTTGACGGCGAGGAAGGCTTTCGTCACGGCGATCGCGATTTTCGACGGCTCGAACGACACGACGCTGCCATTGCGGCGGATCACCTTGTAATCGGCGAACGTCGCCTGAGGCGCAAGCGGCTGCGGATGGCCTGCCTGTCCACCGACGGGGCGGCCCGTTGCCGCGCCCTGCTGGCTCGTCATGTTGTCGGTCGTTTGCATGTGCAAAGCTCCTGATCTTCGATGTGCGGACATGCCGCGGATTGGAACAACCGCCGCGCTACCCCGAGCGCGAACGATGAGGTGCGGGAATGGAAGAGACGCAATTCGGCTGCCGAGAGCCGACACGACGCGCAATGGACGATGGCCTTCATTGTTCTAGCCATGTGAACGCCTCTTTCCCCGAAAGGGTGGCGGGCCCGGAAACGATGTCCGGTACCCACCGCCCGCGTCTTTTGCAACGCTTCGAGCGCTGCGGCGCTTTACCCCGATCGAAAGCACCGCCGGCGCGCCGACACAACATATTGTGAATTTCAGCGTCGACCACACCAAGTATAGTAGACCGATGGGCCAACTCAAAAAGGTTTATTTGGCGCGCGACACTTGACTTTTGATTATTCGAGACAGGGCAAGGGCTTGGGCAAAACGCAAGAGGGGCGCGGGTTTCGGCACCATCGGAAGGTGCTTTGTCCGCACGCGCTCAGCGATGCCGGTAGGGGAAATACCGATCGGCGAGACCGGCCTCGCGAGCCAGTCGGTCCCAATCGAAAGACGGTCCCGGGTCCGTCTTTCGGCCTGGCGCGATGTCGGCGTGACCGGCCAGCGCATCGATGGGATAGCGCGCCGCGAGCGCTCTCACCAGTTCGGCGAGCGTCTCGTACTGCGGCGGCTCGAAGCAGACATCGTCCGTGCCCTCCAGCTCGATGCCGATGGAAAAATCGTTGCAGCGCGGCCGCCCGAAAAAGTCCGACGCCCCCGCATGCCACGCGCGCGCCTCGCAGGATACGAACTGCTCGAGCGCCCCACTGCGCGCGATCAGGAAATGCGAGGACACGCGCAGCCCACGCAGGTGTTCGTCGAAATACGGGTGGGCCGAGCAGTCGAGCCGGTTCTGAAACAGTTCGGTAATGGCGCTGCCGCCGAACTCGCCGGGCGGCAGACTGATGTTATGGATGACGATGAGCGAAGGTGCGACGCCCTCGGGCCGCGCCTCGCAATTAGGCGACGGCGATATATGCGCCACGCTGACCCAACCGTCCGTGTCGACGGCGACACGCTCACCGCGCATCCGCGTTCACCGTGTCCCCGCCGCGCGCGCAGTGTAGGGACGCGCATGTTCCGCACAGCAAAAGTACTGTTGGCCGACGAGGACCGACTCGCTCCTGGGCGCATGGACGCCGCAGGCCGCGCACCGTTCCACGGGCTCCGCGAGGGACGGCGTGTTTCGACGCCGCGCGCTGCGAGCGGAGGACGACGCGCCCCGCCCCGCATCGGCGCGCGCATTGCCGCGCGCCTGCCCCGCCCGTTGCAGTTTGACGAGCCAGCGAGCCGCCAGCACGAAGACAATGAGAAGTAGAAGTTGTCGCATCGGTCACACCACCGGGCGATGCAAAAGCACCTCGAAAACGAAACGGCTGCCGACATAGGCGAGCAGCAAAGCCGCGAATGACGCCAGCACCCACCGCAGCGCAGCACGTCCGCGCCACCCCGACACACGCCGCGCCGTCAACAGCGCACCGAACATCACCCACGAGAGCAACGCGAAGACGGTCTTGTGGTCGAGCGTGAGCGCGCGGTCGACGAGTTGCTCGCTAAAGAGAATGCCCGACAGCAGCGTCAGCGTGAGCAGCACGAAACCCGCTGCGATCAGCCTGAACAGCAGCTTTTCGAGCGTCAGCAGCGCAGGCAAGGTATCGAGCCAGCTCGCAAGCCAGCCACCGGCCGCGTGCCGTTCGATGGAGCCGCGCATGGCGTGCAGCCGCCGTTCGGCAAACAGCATCAGTACCGCATGCAGCGCGGCGATCGCGAAGAGGCCATAGGCCACGTTCGCAATGATGAAATGCAATTTGAATAGCGGCGCGGCGGCGTACGGAAGCACGCGCACGCCGCCGAAAAAGAGCGGCAGCAAGGACGCAGCGGCGGCCAGCGGCAGCACCAGCAGGCGCAACCCGTCGAGCGGAAAGAAAAAGCTTTCGATCCAGTAAATGCCGGCGCCGAGCCAGAACATCGCCGACAGCGCGAAGGCGAAGCCGAACACCATCGCGTCGCGCGGGAAAATGGTCGTGTGCAGCAGCACCCCATGTACCACGAGCGCCACGCACAGCAGGCCCCGTTCCGTCGGCGTCATGCCTGATGCCGCGGCGCGCAGCGAGCTGGCCCCCACGTGCGCGACGTTCGGGAACATCGCGGGAGCGCCGCCACGCCCGCCTGCCGCGACGGTGCGGTAAGCGCGCCAACCCGTTACGGCGAGGCCGCCGTACAAGAGTGCGGTGAGGGCATACAGTACAATGTCCATGTTCCGCAGTTTACACTAGCGGCCGCACCGGCTCGACCGGCCCGCACCGTTCACGTTCTGTTTTCCCGCCTCCCATGCTCGACACTCTCACTCAACGGATGGCGCGCGTCGTCAAGACGCTGCGCGGAGAAGCCCGCCTCACCGAAGCCAATACGCAGGACATGCTGCGCGAGGTACGCCTGGCGCTGCTCGAAGCCGACGTCGCACTGCCTGTCGTGCGCGATTTCGTCGCCAAGGTGAAAGAAAAGGCGCTCGGCGAAGACGTCGTCGGCAGTCTGTCGCCGGGCCAGGCGCTCGTCGGTGTCGTGCAGCGCGAGCTGACCGCGGTCATCGGTGGCGATTACGCCGGACAGGCCGCCGAACTCGATCTCGCCGTCACGCCGCCTGCCGTCATTCTCATGGCCGGCCTGCAAGGCGCCGGCAAGACCACGACCGTCGGCAAGCTCGCCAAGCTGTTGCGCGAGCAGTACAAGAAGAAAGTGCTGACCGTCTCGTGCGACGTCTACCGGCCGGCCGCGATCGCGCAGTTGAAAACAGTCACCGAGCAAGTCGGCGCCGAATTCTTTCCCTCGCAGCCGGACCAAAAACCCGTCGACATCGCTGTTGCCGCCGTCGACTGGGCGAAGCGCCACTATCACGACGTCCTGATCGTCGATACGGCGGGCCGTCTCGGCATCGACGAAGCGATGATGCAGGAAATCTCCGCGCTGCACGCCGCGCTGAAGCCGGCGGAAACCCTTTTCGTCGTCGATGCGATGCTGGGCCAGGACGCCGTCAACACGGCGAAGGCGTTCAACGACGCCCTGCCGCTGACCGGCGTCGTGCTCACGAAGCTGGACGGCGACTCACGCGGCGGCGCCGCGCTTTCGGTGCGCCACATCACCGGCAAGCCGATCAAGTTCGTCGGCGTGGCCGAAAAGCTGGACGGGCTCGAGATTTTCTATCCGGAGCGGATGGCGAACCGGATCCTCGGCATGGGCGACATTCTTGCGCTCGTGGAAGAGGCGCAGCGCAACGTCGACGTAAAAGCTGCCCAGAAGTTGGCGGACAAGGTCAAAAAGGGCGGCGACTTCGACCTCAACGATTTTCGCGCGCAGCTCTCGCAGATGAAGAACATGGGCGGGCTTTCGACGCTGATGGACAAGCTGCCGGCCCAGTTCCAGCAGGCGGCTGCCGGCGCCGACATGAGCCAGGCCGAAAAACAGATGCGCCGGATGGAAGGCATCATCAACTCGATGACCCCGCGCGAGCGCGCCAAGCCCGAGCTCATCAAGGCCACGCGCAAACGCCGCATCGCCGCGGGCGCGGGCGTCCAGGTGCAGGAGGTCAACCGCATGCTGAATCAATACGAGCAGATGCGCACGATGATGAAAAAGCTCAAAGGCGGCAACCTGCAGAAGATGATGCGCGGCATGAAGGGTATGCTGCCGGGTATGCGCTGAAGCCAGCGCTATGGGCAAACAGGTGGCATACGCCGCCGTGCCGCACTATATATAGACGATAGACACCGCTCGTTCGACGCCACCATGAATCGCGAAGAAGCTTTCCATATCTTCAGCCACTCCGAAGAAATCGTCCCGGCCGACGAAGTGAGCGCCTCGATTGCGCGCATGGCCGAGGAGATGCGGGCCCAGATGAGCGACGATTTCCCGCTCGTGCTGTCGGTGATGGGCGGTGCCGCCGTCTTTACCGGCATGCTGCTGCCTCATCTCGACTTTCCCCTCGAGTTCGATTACATCCATCTCACGCGCTACCGCAACACCACGAAGGGCAGTGCCGAGATGCAATGGCGCGTCGCGCCGGCCGAATCGGTCAAAGACCGCGTCGTGCTCGTGCTCGACGACATCCTCGACGAAGGCGAAACGATGGCCGCGATCCGCGACCGCATCCTCGCGATGGGCGCGAAGCGGTTCATGAGCGCGGTGCTCTGCGAGAAGACCCTGCAAAAGAGCAAGCCGCTCTACCCTGACTTCTGTGGATTCAAAGTGTCCGATCGGTATGTGTTCGGCTGCGGCATGGATGCGCGCGGCTACTGGCGCAATCTGCCGGCCATTCGGGCGCTGACGGAAGGCGCCTGACGCGCTCGGCGCTCCCCCAGCGTATACGGGCCCCAACCAAGCGGGCCCGTGCTTTTTTCAGCGAACCGCCATTGCCGAGCGCACCCGCGCGGTGGCGAACGCCGCCGCTTCATCGGCAGGCACGAGCGTCGGCTCGGTCTCGCGCCGGCCCTGATATTCGATCTTCCCGTCTTTCAAGCCACGCTCGCCGATGACGAGCCGATGCGGCACGCCGATCAATTCCCAATCGGCAAACATGACACCGGGCCGCTCGCCGCGGTCGTCGAGAATCACGTCGACACCGGCTTCGATGAGCTGCGCGTAGAGCTTGTCCGCCGCCTCGCGCACGACCTCGCTGCGCTCATAGCCCATCGGGCACAACACGAGTTCGAACGGCGCGATCGCCTCGGGCCAGATGATGCCGCGCTCGTCGTTGTTCTGCTCGATGGCAGCGCCGAGGATCCGCGTGATACCGATGCCGTAGCAACCCATCACCATGGATTGCGGCTTGCCGGTCTCGTCGAGAAAACTCGCGCCCATCGCGTCGGAGTACTTCGTGCCAAGCTGGAAGACATGCCCGACCTCGATCCCGCGGCAAATCTCGAGCGTGCCGCGGCCGTCGGGCGACGGATCGCCCGGTTTGACGTTGCGGATATCGGCCACCTCGGGTTCGGGCAGATCGCGGCCCCAGTTCACGCCCGTCGTGTGGTAGTCGATTTCGTTGGAGCCGACGACGAAATCGCTCATCCGCGCAACGGTCCGGTCCGCAATGACTTTCACGGGCTTCTTGGTGCCGATCGGGCCGAGATAGCCGGGCGGCGTACCGAACCACTGAACGATCTCCTCTTCGGTCGCGAAACGAAAATCCTTGAGCCCGGGCAGCTTGGCGGTCTTGATTTCGTTGAGATCATGATCGCCGCGCAACATCAGCAGCCAGATCGTGGGTTCGGCGCCCTCATTGTCCGTCGCAAGCACGATCGACTTGATCGTCCGCTCGAGCGGAATGCCAAGGAGCTCCGCCACCGCCTCGCATTTCGCCTTGCCCGGCGTAGCGGTTTTCGTCATCGCCTCGCGCGGCGCGGCGCGCTCGGCGATGAGCGGCAGTGCCTCGGCAGCCTCGACGTTCGCCGCGAAATCGGAAGTCGGACAGTAGGCGATGTCATCCTCGCCTGTCGAGGCGATCACGTGGAACTCCTGCGACTTGTTGCCGCCGATGGCCCCGCTATCGGCCGCAACCGCGCGAAACTCGAGGCCGATGCGCGTGAAGATGCGCACGTAGGCCTCGTACATCTTGCGATACGACTCGTCGAGCCCAGCTTGATCCTTATCGAACGAATACGCGTCCTTCATCGTGAATTCGCGCCCGCGCATCACCCCGAAGCGAGGACGGATCTCATCCCGAAACTTCGTCTGCACCTGATAGAAGTTCACCGGCAATTGCCGATAGCTCTTGATCTGATTGCGCGCGATATCGGTGACGACTTCCTCGTGCGTCGGCCCCATCACGAAGTCTCCGTCCTTGCGGTCCTTGAAGCGAAGCAATTCCGGTCCGTATTGCTTCCATCGCCCCGACTCCTGCCAGAGCTCGGCGGGCTGCACAGCGGGCATCAGCAGCTCGAGCGCCCCTGCGCGGTTCATCTCCTCGCGCACGATGGCTTCCACCTTGCGAATCGAGCGCAGGCCGACTGGCAGATAGCTGTAAATGCCGCCCGCAACTCGGCGGATCATGCCCGCGCGGACCATCAATTTATGGCTGACGACTTCCGCGTCGGCCGGAGCTTCCTTCAGGGTGCCGATAAAAAAACGGGACGCTTTCATTCAGTTTTCCAAAAGCGGCGGCCCAAGGCGGGCCGCCAAAAGAAGGGAACGAGCGGATTCGGGGCCGGGCAGGCCCGTCGCGCCGCACGCGAGCCGCCTGCCCATACCCCAGATGACGATTCGTCCGGCATGCGGCCGGAACAGGCGGGGCGGTAAGCCTCGCAAGACGTCCGGGCCGTGCTGGTACTTGCCGATGCGGAACACTCGTTATCTGTTTATAATCAAAGCAATTTTAAAGGATTCGAAGGTGGTTGTATGCTGGATCGCGAAGGCTTTCGCCCGAACGTCGGCATCATCCTCTTGAACGCGCACAACGAGGTGTTTTGGGGCAAGCGGCTGCGTGAACATTCCTGGCAGTTTCCGCAAGGCGGCATCAAATATGGTGAGACGCCCTTGCAAGCGATGTATCGGGAGTTACACGAAGAAACCGGCCTGCGTCCGGAACACGTCAAAATCATCGGTCGCACGCGCGACTGGCTGCGTTACGAGGTGCCGGACAAGTTCATCAAGCGCGAAGTACGCGGGCACTATCGCGGCCAGAAGCAGATCTGGTTCTTGCTCCGCATGGTCGGCCGCGATTGCGACATCTGCCTGCGCGCCACCGACCATCCGGAATTCGATGCTTGGCGTTGGAACGAATACTGGGTGCCGCTCGATGCCGTCATCGAGTTCAAGCGGGATGTTTATCAGTTGGCGTTGACCGAGCTGTCGCGGTTTTTGCGTCGCCCGGCGCCAAGGCATGACAAGCCGCGCGGCAAGAACGGACAATCGAAGCAGCCGCCGGCCTGCTCCGAATCCGAGCCGGCCCTCGCCGCGGTGCTCTCGGCGGGCGCGGGCGTCGTCATGATCGAAGCGACAGTCGATGCGTCGGCCGACATGCCCTGCCCATCGAGCCCGTCCGCCGTCACTGCCCCCGAGTAGCGCGCGGCGGTAATGGAATAGCCGGAAAGTCGCGAACGGGCGCTATCATTCGGTTCTCCGAATCATCGTGCCCGTTTTTCGAGGAACCCATATTGAAAGCGACGACTCTCGCCATGGCCGCGCTGGCGGCCTGCGCCGTGCTGGCCGGCTGCTCGCACACGCCCAAGTCCCAAACCGAAGCCTCGGACAAGGACGAGAGCACCTTCACTTACCTGCTCGAACGCCAGTCGAAGTGGACCGAAAACAAGCTGGATGCGCTGCCGCCATTGCCGCAATCGGCCAATTTGTTGCCTTTCGAGGTTTCGCAAAATACGCCGCTGCGCTTCGCGGTCGACGCTAAATCGATCGATGTCGGCTCGGACGGCGTCGTGCGCTACACCATCGTGGTCACGAGCCCCTCGGGCGCGCAGAACATCAATTACGAGGGCATTCGCTGCGACAACTACGAGTGGCGGCAATACGCGGGGTTGAACGCGGATCACAACGGTTGGGACAGCAGCGTTGCCACGCGCTGGCGCCGCATCGAAAACGGCGATCTCAACGCCTATCAGGCCACGCTCTACAAAGATTACTTCTGCGCGAACAAGTTGCCGGCGGCCTCGGCGAAAACCATCGTCAACAATATCCGCTACGGGCGTACGGCAGCGTCATTGATTCATTGACGGGACACCTGCGGCGCATGCAAACCACGATTGCGCCGCCATCAGTCTCTCTAGACCAGCACCAAATTGTCGCGGTGAATCAGCTCGGGCTCGAGCATGTAGCCGAGGATCGACTCGATCTCGGCACTGGGCTTGCGATGGATGAGCTTCGCTTCCGCGCTGCTGTAGTTGGTGATACCGCGCGCGATTTCGCGTCCAGCCGCGTTGAGACACGCGATGACTTCGCCCCGCGCAAACGCGCCATGCACATCGACGATACCAATCGGCAAAAGACTCTTGCCGCCGGCGGTCAGTTTTTCGACCGCGCCATCGTCGATGACGACATGTCCACGCACTTGCAGATGATCGGCCATCCACTGCTTGCGTGCGGCGAGCCGGGCCGTGCGCGCGACGAGTTGCGTGCCGATGGCCTCGCCGGCTGCCAGCCGCACGAGAACATCGGCCTCCCGCCCGCTTGCAATCACGGTATTGGCGCCGCTGCCTGCCGCCCGCTTGGCCGCGAGAATCTTGGTGAGCATGCCGCCTCGGCCGATACTGGAGCCGGCGCCGCCCGCCATTGCCTCCAACTCCGGCGCTCCGGCATCGGCCTCGCGCACCAGCTCGGCGGCGGCGTCCTTGCGCGGGTCCGCTGTGAAAAGCCCGAGCTGATCGGTGAGAATGATTAGCGCATCGCCCTCGATCAGGTTGGCGACGAGCGCGCCGAGCGTGTCGTTGTCACCAAACTTGATCTCGTCGGTGACTACGGTGTCGTTCTCGTTGATGATCGGCACGACCCCGAGTGCAAGGAGCGTCAGCAGCGTCGAGCGCGCATTCAGATATCGCTCGCGGTCGGCGAGGTCGGCGTGCGTGAGCAGGATCTGCGCGGTCCGGATGCCGTGTTCGGCAAACCGGCTTTCGTAGACCTGAGCGAGGCCCATCTGGCCCACCGCGGCAGCGGCCTGGAGCTCGTCGATTTCCCTCGGACGTTTCACCCAGCCGAGGCGCTGCATTCCCTCGGCAATGGCACCCGAGCTCACGAGGACCACCTCTTTGCCAAGCCCACGCAACTGCGCGATCTGCGCAGCCCAGCGCCCGATGGCGGCTTGGTCGAGTCCCCGCCCGTCATTCGTGACGAGGCTCGAACCCACTTTGACTACCAGGCGTTTCGAATCGGCAATGACAGAGCGCATCGTGCGAAAGTCTCCAATTGAATAGCGCGGGGTAAAGCGGCCTGCGCAACGCTGCGGCGCGCGTGTCCGCCGCGCCGCCGGCCGCGATCGTGAAGCGACCGCTATGCGCTCGGCGCGCCGCCCTCCGGTTCAGTCGACGAAGGTCCATCGCGAAATCGTACGTCGGCAGCGAGATCCTCGGCTTGCTCCGCGCGATGGGCGTCAGAGTGGGCGGCAAGGTAATCGTAGATGGCGTAGCAAAGGTTTTCGCAACCGAAACCGGTGAGCGCCGAAATCTCGAAAACGGGGCCGGTCCATTCGAAGCGCGCGAGAAAATCCGCAACCCGCGCCTGCCGCTCGTCCTCCGGCACCATATCGAGCTTGTTGAGCACGAGCCAGCGCGGTTTTTGAAAGAGCGCTTCGTCGTACTTGCGCAGCTCGCCCACGATCGCGCGAGCTTCCGCGACGGGATCGACGCTTTCATCGAATGGCGCGAGATCGACGAGATGCAGCAGCAAGCCGGTGCGCTGCAGGTGACGCAAAAACTGGTGACCGAGGCCCGCACCTTCGGCCGCGCCCTCGATCAAGCCGGGAATGTCGGCAATCACGAAGCTCTTGCTGGGGCCCACCCGCACCACGCCGAGATTCGGCGCGAGCGTCGTGAACGGATAGTCCGCAATCTTCGGCCTGGCGTTCGACACCGAAGAAATGAACGTCGACTTGCCGGCGTTCGGCATGCCGAGCAGGCCCACGTCGGCCAGCACTTTGAGTTCGAGCCGCAACATACGCCGCTCGCCGGGCTTGCCCTCGGTCTTTTGCCGCGGCGCGCGATTGGTACTCGACTTGAAGTGGAGATTGCCGAGGCCGCCGGCGCCGCCCTGGGCGACGAGGACCGTCTGCTCGTGTTCGGTGAGATCCGCGATGAGCTCGCCGGTGTCCTGATCGGTGATGACCGTGCCCACCGGCATACGCAGGACGATATCGTCGCCGCCCTTGCCGTAGCAATCCGAGCCGCGCCCGTTCTCGCCGTTGCGCGCCTGATGCTTCTTCGCGTAGCGGTAGTCGATCAGCGTATTGATGTTGCGATCCGCGATGGCATAGACACTGCCGCCACGGCCACCGTCGCCGCCGTCGGGCCCGCCGAATGGAACGAATTTCTCGCGGCGCATCGACGCGCTGCCGTCGCCGCCGTCGCCGGCGATCACCTCGATCCGCGCTTCGTCAATGAACTTCATCTATTGCTCCGTCCCGTGTTTTCGATATTGTGCCGCGCCGGCCGACGATGACCAAGCCGGCCAACGCCATGCCAGCGGGACAGGGACGCCACTTCGCGTGGGCTTGCAGCCCTGCCTGAGCCAAAGCGCAAACTGCGCTTGCAACAAAAAAGCCCCGCCATTTCGCGGGGCCTTCTCGGTTTATCGCACCCGTGTCCGGTCGAACTCAGACCGCAGCCGGGATGACGTTGACCATGTGCTTCTTGGCTGCGCCTTTCGTCGTGAACTTGACGTGGCCGTCGACCAGCGCGAACAGCGTATGGTCCTTGCCGAGACCGACGTTGTCGCCCGGGTGCATACGCGTGCCGCGTTGGCGAACGATGATGCCGCCTGCGTTGATCGCCTGGCCGCCGTACACCTTCACACCGAGGCGTTTCGACTCGGAGTCGCGGCCGTTGCGGGAAGACCCGCCTGCTTTCTTGTGTGCCATCTGATTGCTCCTTGACCGGTGCGCTTACGCGTTGATCGCGTCAATGCGCAGTTCGGTGTAATTCTGGCGGTGACCAGCGTGCTTCTGGTAGTGCTTCCGGCGACGCATCTTGAAGATGGTCAATTTCGGATGCCGACCGTGTGATACGACGGTAGCCTTGACGGAAGCCCCACTGACCAGCGGAGAACCGAATTTGATCGATTCACCTTCGCCCACTGCGAGCACCTGGTCCAGCGTGATTTCAGCGTCAATGTCTGCCGGTATCTGTTCTACTTTCAATTTTTCGCCGACGGCAACTTTGTACTGCTTGCCACCGGTTTTTATGACCGCGTACATTGATAACCTCACTCTGTATTCCGCCGTTGCACCGATTCCGCCCATCGTTCCGCCGCCTGAACATCCAGGACGCGTGCCGGGGACGTCGCCCGCACAACAGCATTCCTCTTTCACGCACCGCGCGTGAAAACGCGTGATTATACATGGGGTTAGCTGCAAGGTCAAAACTTCCGGCGTAACCCGCCTTTCAGCGGTCCGATCCTCTTTCCGTCCCGCGGCGCTTCCGATGCGACCCCAATCATGCCGGCGCGGCGGCTCGATTCGCCGGGGCGAGTACGTCGCATGCGCCTCGGAACCGTTGATAACCCTTTATAATCCGCGGCACTACCCATTTTTCTCATCATGTCGTCGACCGCCACCTCCCCTCCCAGCGCAGCCAACCTGCTTGCCCCTATCACCGAAGATATGGAGCAGGTCAATCGCGTCATCCGGCAACGTTTGGCCTCCGAGGTGTTCCTGATCAACCAGATCTCGGAATACATCATCGGCGCGGGCGGCAAAAGACTGCGTCCGGCGCTGCTGTTGCTCGTCGCGCGCGCGCTCGGCGACACCACGGGTCACCGGCACGAGCTCGCGGCCGTCGTCGAATTCATTCATACGGCCACCCTGCTGCACGACGATGTCGTCGACGAATCGGACCTGCGCCGCGGCCGCAAGACGGCCAATGCGCTGTTCGGCAACGCGGCCAGTGTGCTCGTCGGCGACTTCCTCTACTCGCGATCGTTCCAGATGATGGTCGGCGTCGGCAAGATGCGCGTCATGGAGATCCTCTCTGAAGCGACGAACATCATTTCCGAGGGCGAAGTCCTGCAGCTGCTCAATATGCATGACGCCGATGTCGACGAGACCCGCTATATGCAGGTCATTCGTTACAAGACGGCCAAGCTATTCGAGGCCGCTGCCCAGCTCGGCGCGGTACTCGCGGGAGCGGACGCCACCACGGAAGCGGCCGCCGCGGAGTTTGGGCGCCGCATCGGCACGTCCTTCCAGATCATGGACGACTGGCTCGATTACACCGGTACGGCCGAATCGATGGGCAAGAACGCCGGCGACGATTTGCGCGAGGGGAAACCGACGCTGCCGCTCATCTATCTGATCGAGCGCGGCACGCCGGAGCAATCGGCGCTTGCCCGTCAAGCGATCGAGCACGGCGGCACCGACCGGTTCGAAACGATCTTCGATGCCATTACCCGCTCGGGTGCGCTCGACCATACGCTCGAATGTGCGAAGCGCGAGGCACAGGCAGCGGCCGCGGCAATTTCATCGTTCCCGGATTCCCATTACAAGGAAAGCCTGCTAGAATTATGCTCTTACTCGACGGCGAGGCAGTCCTGAAAGCGACTGATCTGCTTGAGTAGTCCAATTCGGGGTGTAGCTTAGCCTGGTAGAGCGCTACGTTCGGGACGTAGAGGCCGGAGGTTCGAATCCTCTCACCCCGACCAGGTTTCTATAAAACAGCGGGTGCATCCCGCTGTTTTATTTTGTACCCCTGTACACGCCACTTCGGCATTCTCGCGGCAAATCGTCTTGCGACCTGGCGTCGTTCGAGGCAGTGGCCTGCAGCCCGCCTAGGCACGCGCAGCGCTCTGCTATATTGTCGCCATCCCCTTTTCGGCCTGTTCGCTACGCGTGGAACACCTCCCCTTATGGGCGCAAGTCGGCGCCGTCTTCGTACTCCTTTTCGTTTCCGGCTTCTTCTCGATCTCGGAAACCGCGATGATGGCGCTCAATCGCCATCGCCTCAAACATCTGGTCACCAAAGGCGCGTTCGGCGCCAAGACAACGCAGGGCCTGCTCGCGCGCACCGATGAACTGCTCGGCGTCATCCTCATCGGCAACAATCTGCTCAACACGATCATCCCGGTGCTGACCACCTCGATCGCGCTGCGCACGTTCGGCAGCAACAACCTCGTGTTGTCCGTCGCGACCGGCATCGTCGCGTTTCTCATCATCGTATTCGCCGAAATCACGCCGAAGATCGTCGGCGCGACCTACCCCGAGAAAATCGCGCTGCCTGCCGGCTTCATCATCGCACCGCTCATGCGTGCGCTGAAACCGGTCATCTGGTTCGTCAATCTTTTTTCGAACGCGATTCTGGCGCTCTTGCACATCAATACCAAGGGCGGGCGCGATCAGCGTCTCTCGACCGAAGAGCTGCGCACGATCGTACTGGAGTCCGGCAGCTTCATGCCGACCAAGCACCGCAGCATTCTGCTCAACCTGTTCGACCTCGAAAACATCTCCGTCGACGACGTGATGATTCCGCGCCGTCGCATCGAATCGCTCGATTTCGACGCACCGTTCGAAGACATCATGCGGCAACTCGAAACCTGCTATCACAACAAGCTGATCGTCTATCAGGGCGATATCGACCGCGTACTCGGCGTATTGCATGTGCGCAAGACGCTTGCCGCGCTGCATAAGCAGGAACTCGAACGCGAAACGCTGCGCGAGCTGCTCACCGAGCCGTACTTCGTTCCATCGGGCACCCCCGTATTCCAGCAACTCCAGTACTTTCAGGAAACGCGGCAGCGTACGGCGCTCGTCGTCGACGAGTACGGCGAGTTGCAAGGGATGGTCACGCCGGAGGACATCCTGGAAGAGCTCATCGGCGAATTCACGACATCCATTCCACGCAGCGCCGGCTCCCGGCGAGGCTGGAACGAGCAAGGCGAATGCATCGTCGCGGGCAGCATGCCGCTGCGCGAACTCAACCGCTGGCTGCAGCTGAACCTGCCGACAGACGGCCCGAAGACGCTCAACGGTCTCATTCTGGAAACGCTCGAGGAAATTCCCGAAGGCGACGTCTGCGTGCGCATCGGCGATATCCCGCTGGAAGTGATGCAAAGCGACGATCAGGCCATCCGCACCGTGAAGGTCTTCAAACCGAGAGCACAGCCGGCGGCGAAACCGGCACGCGATTGACGCACTGCCCTCCGATGACGGACAGCCCCTGACCGATCGGCCGAATGTCGGCGGCCAGCCGTTCACGCGATGATGACTTCATCGCTTTCGAACGACTGCATCCCGCACTGACCCGACATTCGATGTCTTCCCAGCTTCCCTTCCCTCTTCCTGCTGCCGCGCCGCTCCCGTCCGACGGGGACGACGCGCCGGCTGTGCGTCTTCTGGCCGACACGCTGGCGCGCGCCTCGCAACTCGGTGCGTCCGATATCCACGTGGAACCGGGCGATGGCACCTGGCGCATTCGCTTGCGCATCGACGGCGTGCTGCACGAGGCGTCGGCACCACCGCCGCATCTGCGCGACGCCTTCGTGACACGCGTGAAGGTGCTCGCGAAGCTCGATATCGCCGAACGCCGCCTGCCCCAGGACGGGCGGCTGCGGCTCGCATTCGCCGCGGATGCGGCGCAAGACTATCGCGTCAGTTCTCTGCCGACGATATTCGGCGAAAAACTCGTGCTCCGCCGGATGCAAGCGCTGCCCGCCGATCTATCGCTCGCGGCACTCGGCTTCGACGCGTGGCAAAGACCGGCCGTCGAAGCGGCCATCCGCGCGCCGCACGGACTGATCCTCGTGACGGGACCGACAGGCAGCGGAAAGACACTTTCGCTCTACTGCTTCTTGCAGATGCTCAACACCGCGTCGCGCAACCTCTGCACCGTCGAGGACCCGGTCGAAATCGAGCTCGCCGGCATCAATCAGCTCAACGTACGCGACAAGACCGGCTTGACGTTCGCTACCGCGCTGCGCGCATTGCTGCGCCAAGACCCCGATGTGATCATGATCGGCGAAATCCGCGACGGCGAAACGGCCGATGTCGCCGTGAAAGCTGCTCAAACGGGCCATCTGGTGCTGTCGACCCTGCATACGAACGATGCACCGAGCGCCATCGCGCGCCTCATCGATATCGGCGTGGCGCCGCTGAACGTCGCCACCGCGTTGCGGCTCGTCACGGCGCAGCGGCTCGTCCGCCGCCTATGCCCCATTTGCGCCACGCCCACGGCCGCGTCACCCGACGAGCTGCGCGCGGCCGGCTTCGACGAGGCCGAAACAGGCGCCTGGGCTCCGACGTCCGCGTCCGGTTGCGATGCCTGTCATGGCATCGGCTATCGCGGGCGCGTCGGCGTGCATCAAATCATGCCGATATCCGCCGCGATGCGCGAGTCGATCGTCTCGCGCACGAGCCACGACACGCTCACGCGGCAAGCACGCACCGAGGGTATCGCGTCACTGCGCCGCGCCGCGCTCGACCGTGTACGGGAGGGCGTCACCTCGCTCGCCGAAGCTGTCGCATCGACGGAGGCGCAATGAAGCAGACGCACAGCGACAGCGGCGAAGGGCAAGCCGCGCCCGCATTCGCGGAGCGGCGCTTCGCCTGGCGCGGCATGAAACTCGATGGCACGCAGTGCCGCGGCAAGATCGTTGCGCCGCACTTGGCTGCGGCTCGCGCCGCACTCCGGGAACGCGGCATCCTCGCCGGTTCGCTCGAGGTGCGCGGACCTGCGCCGTCGCCGCGGGCCACCGCGCGCGAGATCACCGCATTTACACGCCATCTGGCCGGTCTCCTCGGCGCGGGCGTGCCGCTCGCGCAGGCGCTCCAGTTGATCGCGCACACCCCGGCACGCGGCGGCGTGGCGCGCATTGCCGCCACCCTCGCGCACCAGCTCGCCAACGGTCAAGGTTTTGCCGCCGGCCTCGGCGCGTTTGCCCAACACTTCGATCCGTTTTATCGGCAGCTCGCCGCTGTCGGCGAGGCCTCAGGCACCCTGGCCCATGTTCTTGCGCGGCTCGCGCAAGAGCGCGAACGCATGGCGGCACAACGCGCCAGGATGCGCGCGGCGCTCGTCTATCCCGCCGCCGTGCTGGTGCTCGCCGTAGCGATTGCGGCGGCGCTCCTGGTGTGGGTCGTCCCGGCGTTCCAGCTCGCCTTCGAAAGCTTCGGTGCGCCATTGCCTCCGCTCACCCGCGCCGTCGTCGCGTTGTCCGACGCCACGGTGCATCGCGGCCCGGCATGTCTCGCAGTCACCGGCGCACTGCATCTGATGGCAACACGCGTGCTTCGCCGTTCTTCGGCCGCCCGCATCGCTCTCGGGCGGTTCGCGCTTGCCGTTCCTTTCGTCGGGCGGATCTCTCGCCTGGTGGCAGCGGCGCGCTGGTGCCGGGCGCTCGGCACGCTGCTGGGGGCGGGCACGCCGCTCGCCGACGCGCTGGCCTCTTTGGCGCATGCGACGGGCCATGCGATATTCGACGCCGCCAGCGCGGATATCGCCGCGCGGCTCGATCGCGGAGAACGGCTCGCGGCGGCGATGCGGGCCGCCGCGTGTTTTCCGCCCGCGCTCGTACAGCCGGTGGCGATCGCGGAGGAGTCGGGCTCGCTCGATACGATGCTGCTCGACGTCGCGGCGCTAGCCGAACGCGAGGTCGAGGAAGCCGCCGGCCTGATGGCGAGCCTCGCGGAGCCGGCGGTCGTCATCGTATTGGGGGTGCTCGTCGGGGTGCTCGTCGTCGCGCTCTACCTTCCCGTGATCGAGCTTGGCAACGTGGTGTAGCATCCAGCCCAATCGGACTTGTCAACGGAGCGACTTCACCCGTGTACGCGCACCCCCTGGCCGAACCGTTTTCGCAAGCCTCGATGCACTTCGGCGCGGCATTCGGCGCACTATCGGCCGCGTGGCAACTCGCGTTCGCGGCAGTGTTCGGACTGGTGATCGGCAGCTTTCTCAATGTCGTCATCCATCGATTGCCCATCATGCTAGAACGCGCGTGGCGCGCGGAAGTAAACGAGGCAAGCGAGGATGGCGATCGAGCGGCCGTCGACGATGGGATGCCCGAGCGCTATAACCTATGGTTGCCACACAGCGGCTGCCCACAATGCGGCCACGTGCTGCGCGCCTGGGAAAACATTCCGGTGCTGAGCTACCTGCTGCTGCGCGGACGCTGCTCGGCCTGCCGGGCACCGATCGGTCTTCGCTATCCGCTCGTCGAGCTTGCGAGCGCCGCGTTCGCCGCGCTGTCGCTCGTCACGTTCGGCCCCACCGGCGCCGCGCTCGCGGCATTCGTTCTCTGTGCGACACTGCTCGCGACGAGCGCAATCGATATCGATACACGCCTGCTTCCCGATTCGCTCACGCAGCCGTTGTTGTGGGCGGGACTGATCGTCAATTTCGGCGATACCTTCGCGAGCCTGCGGACCGCCGTCGCGGGCGCGATCGCCGGCTACGTGTTCCTCTGGTGCATTTACTGGTTGTTCCGACTCGTGCGCGGCATCGAAGGCATGGGTTACGGCGACTTCAAGCTGCTGGCCGCGCTCGGTGCGTGGCTCGGTTGGACGGCCTTGCCGCAGATCGTTTTGATCTCGGCGGTGACTGGAGCCATCGTCGGGCTCGTCGCCACCGGGTTCGGCCGCATGCGCTTCGAAGAACCGCTGCCGTTCGGACCATTCCTGGCCGCGGGCGGCGTGGTGACGCTCTTTCTCGGTACGCCGCTTTTTCATGTCTTCGGAGGTTGAATCATGTACCTCGTCGGAATGACCGGCGGCATCGGCAGCGGCAAGACGTTCGTCGCCGATCTCTTCGAGGCGCGGGGGGTAGCCATCGTCGATACGGACCGCATCGCGCACCGCATCACGGCACCGCACGGCGCCGCCATGCCGCTCATCGCGCGTGAGTTTGGCGAGGCGTTCGTTGCCGCGGACGGCTCGCTCGATCGCGCTCGAATGCGTGCGCTCGTATTCGCCGACGATACGGCGCGTGCTCGCCTCGAAGCTCTCACGCATCCCTTGATCCGGGCAGAAACCGAAGGGGAAATCAAGGCGGCACGCGCGGCCTATGTGATCGTGGTGGTGCCGCTTCTCGTCGAATCCGGGGTGTGGCGCTCCCGCGTCGACCGCGTGCTCGTCGTCGACTGTAGCGTCGAAACGCAAGTTGCGCGCGTGATGCGGCGTAGCGGATTCTCGCGCGAGCAGGTTCTTGCGATCGTGCAACGTCAGGCCCCGCGCGAGGCCCGGCTCGCTGCCGCCGACGATGTCCTGGTCAACGAAAACATCGGCGCGGAGCGCCTGAATGAGGAAATCGGCCATCTCCACGCCCACTACCTGTCCCTCGCGGCGGGCGCCGGGTCATCGAATTGAGCGGAGCAAACGGCACGTCCGTCGAAACAACGCCGACACGCGGGTGTCGAACAATCCGCGGATGCGGCGAAAAAGGTACGCGTCGTATCCCATTGAGCGATTGCGGGGGGGCATTTGCAGCATTAGAATGTCCTGCAATCCCTATTCTCGACGCCTGAGGCGAGCGCGCTTGATTCTTTACGAGTATCCGTTCAACGAGCGAATTCGCACGCTGCTGCGTCTCGAAGACCTATTCGAGCGCTTCACGTTTTTTCTCAATCAAGACGACGCGAGAGAACATCACGTCGCATTGACCACGCTGTTCGAAATTGCCGAGGTCACCGGCCGGGCAGATTTGAAGTCGGATCTGATGAAGGAGCTCGAGCGCCAGCGTCAGACCCTGGCACCGTTCCGGGGTAACCCTGGTATCGAACAAAACGCGCTCGAAGTCGTGCTGGGCGAAATCGAGCAAACGCTCAACGGCCTTGCACAGATGCAGGGAAAGACCGGCCAACACCTCACGGACAACGAGTGGCTAGCCAGCATTCGCAGCCGGGCGATCATTCCGGGCGGAACTTGCAAGTTCGATCTACCGTCATATTTCGCATGGCAACAGACACATCCTGACCAGCGCCGTCAGGACATCGCCAAATGGATCATGCCGTTATTGCCGCTGCGCGACGCGGCCGCAATTGTATTGCGGCTCGCCCGCGAATCGGGGCAGGCTTCGAAGGTCATGGCGATGCAAGGCAGCTATCAGCAGATGCTGTCGGGCCGCACTTATCAATTGATGCAGGTGCGCGTTGCGCCGGATTTGCGCGTCATACCGGAAGCAAGCGCCAACAAGTACATGCTGTGGGTGCGTTTCACGGTACAAGATGGCGATATGCGGCCCCGCGCTGTCGATGTCGACGTGCCGTTCCAACTGACGCTCTGCAGCTTGTAGCCCTCGCGCGTGCCGCGCCGCACGGGCCGCCGCGCATCATGACCATTGCTCCAAACGTATGATTGCTGTCGTCAAATGTCCGACCTGTGGCAAGGCTGTCCGCTGGGTCCCCGAAAACCGCTTCCGCCCGTTCTGCTCCGAGCGCTGCAAGCAGATCGATCTTGGCGCCTGGGCGACCGAGAAATACCGGATCGAGGGCGGTGAACCCCCGCCGTCCGCCGACGATTCGCCCGGCGAAGACCTTAAGAACTGATTGGCGCCCGGCGAAGCGCTCAAGCTGCGCTGTCTGCCGCCAGCAGCTCCAACACAGGAATGGCGGCGGGCAGCAGTGGGTCCACGTTCACAGGCAGGCTCTGCCAACTGAACGCCTGCCCTTCGCGGCCATGCGGCTCGCCGGTCCAGTCCGTCACCTTGCAAAAATAAAGGCGCACGTACGCGTGCGGATAGTCGTGTTCCAACGTATGCCAAAGATGGCATGCGGTGACGACGATACCAAGCTCTTCGTGCAACTCGCGCGCCAGCGCTGCTTCGACCGTCTCGCCGGCCTCCAGCTTGCCTCCCGGAAACTCCCAATAGCCCTCGTAAGGCTTACCGGCCGGACGCTGAGCCAGCAGATAGCGGCCGTCGGGCTGCACGAGCACACCCACCGCCACTTCCGTCACCGGCCGCTGCGGCCGGGCATCTGTCGTTGCGGGGGAAAATCCGCTTGCTTCGTTCATTGCCCGCCCCGCTTGCCCGACCAATCGCGTGCGAACTGCCAGGCGACACGCCCTGAGCGCGAGCCGCGCTCGAGCGCCCACACGAGCGCATCGCCGCGCGCGTCGCCAACCGCCGTCTCGCTGCAGCCAAAATGGCGCAGCCAGTGGCCGACGATCGTCAGGTAATCGTCCTGCTTGAACGGGTAAAAACTGACCCATAGGCCAAACCGCTCGGACAACGAGATTTTTTCCTCGACGACCTCACCGGGATGGATTTCGCCATCCGGCATGTGCTTGTAGGTCTCGTTGTCGCTCATGTACTCGGGCAGCAAATGGCGGCGGTTAGACGTCGCGTAGATGAGCACGTTGTCCGATTGCGCCGAGATGGAGCCGTCCAGCGCAACTTTGAGTGCCTTGTAGCCCGACTCCCCTTCCTCGAACGAGAGATCGTCGCAAAACACGATAAAGCGTTCCGGCCGCTGCGCGATCAGGTCCGTGATATCGCCGAGATCGTGCAGGTCGTCCTTGTCGACTTCGATGAGGCGCAGCCCCCGATCCGCATAGGCATTCAGACACGCCTTGATCAGCGAGGACTTGCCTGTCCCCCGCGCGCCCGTCAACAGCACGTTGTTCGCGGGAAGCTGGTTCACGAACTGGTGCGTGTTCTGTTCGATGAGCGCTTTCTGACGATCGATGTTTTGCAAGTCATCGAGCGAAATGGCGGAGACGGCCTTGATAGGCTGCAGATAGCCGCGCCCTTGGCGTTTGCGCCAACGAAACGCAACGGCGGACGACCAGTCGACATCGGGCATCGTCGGCGGCAGCATCGCCTCGAGGCGCGTCAGCACGGCTTCGGCGCGGGTAAGAAAACGGTCGAGTTTGTCCATGGCAAAAGAGGCTTCCGGAGCGCTCGCCGCTGCGGCGGCGAGCTGCCCGATGTCACGAGCGGTAATCGGCGTTGATGCTCACGTACTCGTGCGACAGATCGCAGGTCCAGACGGTTGCACTGGCATTGCCGCGTCCGAGCACGACACGAATGACGATCTCGCTTTGCTTCATGACGCGCTGACCGTCCTCTTCGCGGTACTCGGGATGACGGCCTCCCGCCTGCGCGACATGAACATCGTCGAGATAGAGGTCGATCTTCGCGACATCGAGATCGCTGACCCCCGCGTAGCCAATCGCGGCGAGGATACGGCCGAGGTTCGGATCCGACGCATAAAACGCGGTTTTCACGAGCGGCGAGTGGCCGATCGCATAACCGATCTGCCGGCACTCGCTTACGCTCGCGCCGCCTTCCACTCGGATCGTGATGAACTTCGTCGCCCCTTCGCCGTCGCGCACGATCATCTGCGCCAGGCGTTCGGCTACGTCGGTAACGGCTTGGCGCAGCGCGGCATAAGCCGGAGTATCTGTCGATGCGATGGGCGGCAGGCTGGACTTGCCCGTGGCGACAAGGATGAATGAATCGTTCGTCGACGTATCGCCATCGACGGTGATGCAGTTGAACGACCGGTCCGCCACCTCCTTCACCAGCACGTCGAGCACGGACTGGGCAACGGCGGCGTCACAAGCCAGGAAGCCGAGCATCGTCGCCATGTTCGGCTTGATCATGCCGGCACCCTTGCTGATACCGCTCAGCGTCACGGTGTGCCCGTCGATCGTCACTTGCCGCGATGCCGCCTTCGGCTGCGTGTCGGTGGTCATGATGGCCTGGGCGGCTTCGTACCAATTCGCGGCGCGAAGATTGGAGAGCGCGGCGGGCAGCCCGGCTTTGAGGCGTTCGATGGGCAGCGGTTCGAGAATGACGCCCGTCGAAAATGGCAAGACCTGCTCGGCCTCAATGCCAGCGAGGCGCGCAAGCTCGGCACAGGTTTCACGAGCATGTGCGAGGCCGGACTCGCCGGTGCCCGCGTTTGCATTGCCCGTATTGACGACGAGTGCCCGGATGCCCCGGCTGCTTGCAAGGTGCTCGCGGCAAACGGTAACCGGTGCGGCGCAAAACCGATTGGAGGTAAATACGCCGGCCACGGTGGCCCCCTCGTCGACCGACATCACGAGGACGTCCTTGCGATTGGGCTTGCGAATGTTCGCCTCGGCCCAGCCTAGCGTCACGCCCGGAACCGGATGGAGTTGCGAAGGATCGATCGAAGGAAAGTTGACTGCCATCGTCTGGGAACCTGTCGGGAATGTAAAAACGGCGCGCATCGTGCGCGCCGTATCCGGTTTCAAGCAAGCCTGCCGTGGCACTGCTTGTATTTCTTGCCGCTGCCGCACGGGCATGGGTCGTTGCGCCCCACCTTCGGTATGCCGGCTTCGGCGCTCGCCGCGCCCGCACCGCCGTGGCCGCCGCGACTCATCGCCTGATCGACCATCTGGGTCGCGGCGTCGACCGCCATCGCCGCGGGGGCCGCGGACGCCGCCTCGGCAAACTCCGCGTGGCGGAACTCGACGTTCTCCACGTGGCTGCCCTGCTCCTCGTACTGCTCGGCCGCTTCCTCCAGTTGCTCGGGCGACTGGATCCGCACGTTCATGACGATGCGGGTGACTTCGGTCTTGATGATGTTGAGCAGCGCTTCGAAGAGCTCGAACGCCTCGCGCTTGTATTCCTGCTTCGGGTTCTTCTGCGCATAGCCGCGCAGATGAATGCCCTGGCGAAGATGATCCAGCGCGGCGAGATGTTCGCGCCACGAGCGATCGAGCGTTTGCAGCATGATCGAGCGCTCGAATGCGCTGAACGACTCCCGTCCGACGAGCGCGACCTTGGCTTCATAGCTTTCGTCGGCAGCCGACAGCACCGCGTCCAGAATGTCGTCGGCATCGAGCGACTGCGACTCGTTGATCATTTCCTGAACCGCGAGATCGAGCTGCCAATCGGTCCGCAAGGCTTCCTCGAGTTCGGGCGCGTCCCATTGTTCTTCGATGCTGCCGGAGGGAATGAACTGGTGCACGACGTCGGTGACGACCGCATGGCGCATCGCGGTGATCGTCTCCGTGATGTCGTGCGCTTCGAGCAATTCATTGCGCTGCTGATAGATCACCTTGCGTTGATCGTTGGCAACGTCGTCGTATTCGAGCAATTGCTTGCGAATATCGAAGTTGCGCGCCTCGACCTTGCGCTGCGCCGATTCGATCGATCGCGTGACGATGCCGGCTTCGATCGCCTCGCCTTCGGGCATGCGCAGCCGGTCCATGATCGCGCGCACGCGATCGCCCGCGAAAATGCGCAACAGCGGGTCTTCGAGCGACAGATAAAAGCGCGACGAGCCCGGGTCCCCCTGGCGGCCCGCGCGGCCTCTCAGCTGGTTGTCGATACGGCGCGACTCGTGACGCTCGGTGCCGATGATGTGCAAACCGCCCGCGGCCTTCACCTGATCGTGCAACGCCTGCCATTCGTCGTGCAAGGCCTGGATTCGGCTCGCCTTCTCCTCGGCCGGAATCAACTCGTCAGCCTCGATGAGCGAGGCCTGCTTCTCGGCATTGCCGCCCAGCACGATATCGGTTCCGCGGCCCGCCATGTTCGTGGCGATCGTGATGCGCCTCGGGCGCCCCGCTTCGGCGACGATGGCGGCTTCGCGCTCGTGCTGCTTGGCGTTGAGCACCTCGTGCGGCAAACCGGCCTTGGTCAGCAGGTTCGAGAGCAACTCCGAGTTTTCGATCGATGTCGTGCCGACGAGCACCGGCTGGCCGCGCTCGTAGCATTCGCGAATGTCGCGAATGACCGCGTCGTAGCGCTCGCGCGCCGTCTTGTAGATCTGGTCCTGGAGGTCGTTTCGCTTCGGCGGTCGGTTCGTCGGAATGACGACCGTCTCGAGCCCGTAGATCTCGTTGAATTCGTACGCCTCCGTATCGGCCGTACCGGTCATGCCGGACAGCTTCACGTACATCCGGAAGTAGTTCTGGAACGTGATCGAAGCGAGCGTCTGGTTCTCGCTTTGAATCTTCACGTGTTCCTTGGCTTCCACCGCCTGATGCAGGCCGTCCGACCAGCGGCGTCCGGGCATGAGGCGGCCCGTGAATTCATCGACGATGATGACCTCGCCGTTTTGCACCACGTAGTGTTGATCGCGGAAAAACAGTGTATGCGCGCGCAATGCGGCATAGACGTGGTGCATCAACGTGATGTTCTGCGGTGCGTAGAGGCTCTCGCCCTCGCCGATCAAGCCCCACTCGGCCAACATGCGTTCGGCCTTCTCGTGCCCCGATTCGGTCAGGAAAACCTGGCGCCCTTTTTCGTCGAGCGTGTAGTCGCCCGGCTTTTCCACACCGGTGCCGTCCGCGCGCTCCTCGCCGATCTGGCGCTCGAGCAGCGGCGGCAGTGCGTTCATGCGAACGTAAAGATCGGTATGGTCTTCCGCCTGGCCTGAGATGATGAGCGGCGTGCGCGCCTCGTCGATCAGGATCGAGTCCACTTCGTCGACGATCGCGAAATTGAGCGAACGCTGCACGCGCGCGTCCGTCTCGTAGACCATGTTGTCACGCAGATAATCGAACCCGAATTCGTTGTTCGTGCCGTAGGTGATATCGGCAGCGTAAGCGGCCTGCTTCGTGGCATGGTCCATCTGCGAAAGATTCACGCCGACGGTGAGGCCGAGGAAGTTGTAGAGCTTGCCCATCCACTCGGCGTCGCGTTGTGCGAGATAGTCGTTCACCGTGACGACATGCACGCCGCGCCCCGACAGTGCGTTCAGGTAGGCCGCGAGTGTCGCGACGAGCGTTTTGCCCTCGCCCGTGCGCATTTCCGCGATCTTGCCGTAGTGCAGCACCATCCCGCCGATCAACTGGACATCGAAGTGCCGCATTTTCAGCACGCGGCGACTCGCCTCGCGGCACACCGCGAACGCCTCGGGCATCAGCTTGTCGAGCGACTCGCCGCTCGCCACGCGCTGGCGAAACTCCTCCGTTTTGGCGCGCAGCTGGTCGTCGGTCAACTGCTCGATCTGCGGCTCGAGCGCATTGATCACCGCGACGGTCTTTTGATACTGCTTGATCAGACGCTGGTTGCGGCTGCCAAAGATCTTTTGGAGAAAACCGGTGGTCATCGGGTCGGGTGTGCGCCGCGACCGGGCCGGTACCGCGCGCGTCGCGCGCCGCGCCTGCGGGAGGGCCCGCTGGCGTACCGGATCCGAGTGCCTCGGCGGCTTATTCCATGAGTGAATTCGAATCGCGCATTTTAGCACGCGAGCCTTAATCCACCGTGTCGCGCAAGTGCGCATCGGACCGCCGCGGCGGGCGGCCCAGGTACAATGTGTGCGTTCAGCCCCGTGTGCCGCCGTACACGTTCCCCCAGACTACGAATGAGCCGCTTTTCGTCCCGCTTTTCACCCTCGCCCAAGCCGCGAGCCGCGCCTGTCCCACGGCCTGTGGCCGAAGTGCTTGGGCGCACCGACGCATTCGCGGCGTTGCGCGCGGGCGTCGAGCAGACCGCGGCGCTCGAGCGTGCGCTGAGCGAGCTTTTGCCGGCCTATCTCGCGACGAGCATCGAGCCGGGCTTCGTGAGGGACGGCGCACTGACCTTGTTCGCCGCGCATAGCGCGCTGGCGGCCCGTCTGCGGCATCTCGAGCCACGGCTCATCGCGGATTTGCAGCAGCGGGGATGGAATATCCGCACACTTGCCGTGAAAGTACGACCCCGGGCTGCAGCGGAACCGCCGAGACCCAAGACGGCGCGCATGACGCCCCAAGGGGCACAAGCACTGCAAGCGCTGAGCGAGACATTGCCACCTTCCCCGCTCCAGGCGGCACTCGCGCGGATGGCCGCTCGCCATAGCAAAGCGCAGCCGGACGGTGCTCGGCAGGGGGCGGAAGCACCGGCGCCCATCGATACAAAAAAATAAGCGGCTCGAAAGCCGCTTATTTTTCGTCCGCCCGGCGGGTTACGCCGCGACGGGCAGGCGCTTCTCGTCAGGCAAATGCCGTCTGCGCGTCGTAACCGAAGCCGCGCGGCGCATGTTGCGCGTCTTCGAACGTGACGATCTCGTACGCGTCCTCGTGAGCAAGCAATTCACGCAGCAGCATATTGTTCAGGCCGTGCCCCGATTTATACGCAGTGTATGAAGCGAGCAGCGAATGCCCCACCACATAGAGATCGCCGATCGCGTCGAGCATTTTGTGCTTCACGAATTCATCGTCGTAGCGCAAGCCGTCGTTGTTGAGGATGCGGTATTCGTCCAGCACGATCGCGTTATCCATACTGCCGCCGCGAGCGAGGCCCAGTTCGCGCATCGTTTCGACTTCATGCGCAAAGCCGAACGTACGCGCACGCGCGATCTCGCGCACGTACGAAGTAGTCGCGAAATCGACTTCCAGCGCCTGACCCGTCTTGTCGACCGCGGGGTGCCGAAAATCGATCGTGAATTGCAGCTTGAACCCGAAATACGGCTCGAGGCGTGCGAACTTGTCGCCATCGCGCACCTCGACCGGCTTCGTGACCTTGATGAATTTCTTCGCCGCGTTCTGCTCGAGAATGCCGGCCGACTGCATCAGAAATACGAATGAAGCCGCACTGCCGTCCATGATCGGGATTTCTTCTGCCGTCACATCGACATACAAATTATCGATACCGAGGCCCGCACAGGCCGACATCAAATGCTCCACCGTCGAAACGCGCGCACCGTCTTTTTGCAGTACCGATGCAAGACGCGTGTCGCCGATGGACATCGCGGACGCCGGGATGTCGACAGGCGTAGGAAGATCGACGCGTGAAAACACGATACCGGTGTTTTCGGCGGCCGGGCGGAGCGTCAATTCGACCTTGCGGCCCGAATGCAGGCCGATGCCAACGGTCTTGACGATCGATTTGATGGTGCGTTGCTTCAGCATAGTGGTTTGTCGATTGCTAAATTCAATCGAGCCTTCTTATTTCATAGGAGCGATTATACTCCATCCCGAACAGGCTGACAGGGCGTGGAACGTTTCAGTCTGTTTCCCGACGTTACCCGCTTAAACCGCTTTGCATGCAAAACGTGGGCCAACGCCCGGAATGGAGGCATTCCCGGACGTCGGCCCATTACTGCTTGTTACCCACCATCACAAACGCCGCGCTTGCGTTGTTGCTGCGACGCAACGCAACGATGCCGATGGCGCACGGCTACGCAGCGCCCTGAGCAGGCGCCGATCCGGCACTCGTATCCCGGCGTCTTGACTACGCCGAAAGGCGAATGCGGTTGCCGCAGTGCGCAAAAAACGACCGCCACGCGCCAGCGGTGACAACCGTCGACTTGCGCTGCCCGTTCAGCGCAGGCGTTACCAGCCGCAGTTGGCCTGCGAAACCGCGCATCTTGCCCGCGATGCGCCGGTGTCGCCCGAAAGACATGCGTCAGCGCGTAAGGCGCCCGCCGTCCCTCATCTGGCCGCTCGTTGCCACGTACGCCTGTCGCAGAGCGACTCGCAAACCCGCGTGCGCCGCACGGTGCCCATCCGTGCCGCGGCCACCGGCCCCGTGCGCGTCGATAACCGCTCGACACGTTTGGGCGATGCGCCGCGCACGACCGCTGCGAGCGCGCGCCCTAGGGGACGCGGCCGCCTTGCGCCGTTGCCGTTCAACATGCTCAGCCCTTCTCGTGCGCTTCATCGCGCCGAAAAAACGTGCGACGCGCGAGGCGTCGCACGCCTTAATCGGCCTGTTTGCGCAAAAACGCCGGAATGTCGTACGTCTCGACGCCCTTTTCCTGGAGCGCCTGGACATGCGAAGCAGCCGTCTCGCGCGAATTGCGCCACACGGCCGGTGCATCGAACGCACCGTAGTCGCCCGACGCCGTGCGCGAACTCGCGTAGCCGTTTTGCGCAGCCGCGACCGGCTGGTTGTCGGTACCGGTGCGCAAAAGCGTCATCGGCGCCGGCTGCTGCTTCTTCGCCACGCTAGCCGCCGTACGGCCCAAGCCCGTGGCGACGACCGTCACGCGCAGCGCATCGCCCATGGCGTCGTCGTAGACCGCACCGAAAATCACCGTTGCGTCTTCCGCCGCATAGCTCTTGATGGTGTTCATCACCTCGCGCGTTTCGGACAGGCGCAGCGAACGGCTCGACGTGATGTTCACGAGCACGCCGCGCGCGCCCGAGAGATCGACGCCTTCGAGCAGCGGACTCGCAACGGCCTGCTCCGCCGCGAGACGTGCGCGATCGACGCCGGCGACGGTCGCCGTGCCCATCATCGCCTTGCCCTGCTCGCCCATGACCGTCTTCACGTCTTCGAAGTCGACGTTGACGAGACCGTCCACGTTGATGATTTCGGCAATGCCGGCCACCGCGTTGTTCAGAACGTCGTCCGCGCACTGGAAGCACTTGTCCATCTCGGCGTCATCGCCCATCACCTCGAACAGCTTGTCGTTCAGGACGACGATCAGCGAGTCGACGTGATCCTCCAGTTGCTGCGAACCTGCTTCTGCCACGCGCATGCGCTTGCCGCCTTCGAACTCGAACGGCTTGCTCACGACACCGACGGTCAGGATGCCCATCTCTTTCGCGATTTGCGCGACGACCGGTGCAGCACCCGTACCCGTTCCGCCGCCCATGCCGGCCGTGATGAAGACCATGTGCGCGCCGCGCAGCGCGTCGGCAATCCGCTCGCGGGCTTCTTCCGCCGCGGCGCGCCCCATTTCCGGCTTTGCGCCCGCACCGAGACCCGTGCTGCCGAGCTGAATCACGCTCGGCGAACGCGAGCGCGAGAGGGCCTGCGCATCGGTGTTCATGACGACGAAATCGACGCCTTGCACACCCTTGTTGATCATGTGTTGCACAGCGTTGCCGCCGGCACCGCCAACGCCCACCACCTTGATGATGGTGCCGCTGGTTTCCGTTTCCAACATCTGGAATTCCATATTGCCTCCGTCAAGAAAAAGATCCCGCTCTTCGGCCGTTATTCGGCAGGGAATCGGGCAACCCCCTGTCGCGCGCAAGCCGCCGGCACCGGCGCGAATTCAAAAAGACTTCAAAAATTGCCCAGGAACCAATCCTTCATGCGAGTGAATACCTGCCCCATCGAGCCCGACTGGACAGCGACCTTGCGTCCGCGCATCCGCTGCGACGAGCCCTCGACGAGCAGCCCCATCGCCGTCGAATAGCGTGGATTGCGCACGACGTCGGCGAGTCCGCCCGCATACTCCGGCACGCCGATGCGCACCGGTTTGAGAAAAATGTCCTCACCGAGCTCGACCATGCCCGGCATCATCGATGCGCCACCCGTCAAGACGACGCCCGAACTCAACAGCTCCTCGTAACCGGACTCGCGCACGACCTGATGCACGAGCGAGAAGAGCTCCTCGACGCGCGGCTCGATCACGGCCGCAAGCGCCTGGCGCGACAGCGTGCGCGGCCCGCGCTCGCCGAGCCCCGGCACTTCGATCATCTCGTCCGGATCGGCCAGTGCCTGCTTCGCAATGCCGTAGCCGACCTTGATGTCCTCGGCGTCGGGCGTCGGCGTGCGCAGCGCCATGGCGATGTCGCTCGTCACCTGATCTCCGGCAATCGGAATGACCGCCGTATGGCGAATCGCACCTTCGCTGAAGATCGCGATGTCCGTCGTGCCGCCGCCGATGTCGACGAGCACCACGCCGAGTTCCTTCTCGTCCTCGGTCAGCACAGCCAGCGACGACGCGAGCGGCTGCAGAATCAGGTCGTTGACTTCGAGCCCGCAGCGCCGCACGCACTTCACGATGTTTTGCGCCGCCGACACCGCACCGGTCACGATGTGAACCTTCACTTCCAGACGGATGCCGCTCATCCCGATGGGCTCGCGCACGTCCTCCTGCCCGTCGATGATGAATTCCTGTGTGAGGATGTGCAGCACCTGCTGATCCGTCGGGATGTTGATCGCCTTCGCCGTTTCGATGACGCGCGCCACGTCGGCCTGCGTCACCTCCTTGTCCTTGATCGCCACCATTCCGCTCGAATTGAAGCTGCGGATGTGACTCCCGGCAATGCCGGTGAACACGTTAGTGATCTTGCAATCGGCCATCAGTTCCGCTTCTTCGAGCGCGCGCTGAATCGATTGCACGGTGGCCTCGATGTTCACCACCACGCCTTTTTTGAGCCCCTTCGATTCGCTCTGCCCGAGACCGATCACCTCGTAATGGCCTTCGCCCCTCAGCTCGGCGACGACCGCTACGACCTTCGCGGTACCGATGTCGAGGGAGACCAGCAGATCCTTATAGTCTTTACTCATAGCGTGCTCGTGCGTGTGATGTCTTGTCGTGCTTCATGTGTTATTTCTTGGCCTTGCCCTTCGTGCCGCCATCGTCGAGAAACCGCATCCCCGCGGCGCGGATCGCGAAGCCGTTCGGATAGCGCAGGTCCGCATATTCGATGTCGTTGCCCCAGCGCGCCGTGACAGCCTTCCATGCAGCGCTGAGCCGGTTGGAGCGTTCCGCGAGCGTCGACGGATTGCGCTCCCGGCCGTATTCGATCTGCATACCGTTCGACAGTTTCACTGTCCATGCATAACGCGGCGAAAGCGTGACTTCGTCGGGCACGGCGCCGAGCGGCGCGAGCCATTTCTTGAAATCGAAATAGCGGGCGACGACCTCTTTCGACGTACCGGCAGGGCCGTCGAACGCGGGCAGTTCCTCGTCGAGTTCGCCCTGGTTCGCGGTGAAGAGATCGCCGTCCACACTGACGAGCTGATCGCTGCCCCAGGTCCCGAGCGGCTTGTACTCCTCGAGCGTCACGGCCAGCGCGTTGGGCCAGACCCGGCGCACGCTCGCGCGGCGCACCCACGGCATTTGCTCGAACGCCTGGCGCGCCGCATCGAGATCGACGGTGAAGAAGTTGCCCCGCAGATGACCGACGACACCCGCACGCACGATCGGCGTGTTGATGTGCTCCGTGTCGCCGTCGATGCGAATGGCCGCCAGCGCGAACGACGGGCGTTGCGCGAGCCAAATCCCGCCCGCCGCGACGAGCGCGACGAGCACCAGCGCGAACAGCACGTTGGCGGCGAGATTGAGCTGGCGAACGTTGCTCCACATGATCGTTGTCTCAGTCCTCGAGGGTCAGCGCCAGCACGGCGACGACCAGTTCCGGATAACTGATGCCGACGGCGCGCGCCGCTTTCGGCGGCAGCGAGTGATCGGTCATACCCGGGGCCGTATTCACTTCGAGAAAAAACGGGTTGCCGGCCGCATCGAGCATGAAATCGGCACGGCCCCAATCGGAGCAGCCGAGCACGTCGAACGCGCGGCGCGAGAGTACCTTCAGCCGCGCCTCCTCGCTCGCGGGCAACCCGCACGGAATCAGGTACTGGGTGTCGTTCGCGATGTACTTCGCGTGATAGTCGTAAAACTCGCCCGCCGGTACGATGCGAATGATCGGCAAATCGAGGTCGCCCGCAATGCAGGCCGTGTATTCGCCCCCGCCTTCGATGCTCTTCTCGACGAGCACGATCTTGTCGAATTTGGCCGCCTCCTCGAGCGCGGCCGACAGTGCCTCGGCGCGAGCGACCTTCGTCACGGCGACGCTCGATCCCTCGCTCGCCGGCTTCACGAAGAGCGGCAGCCCGAGCTTCGCGACGATCTCGGGTGCGCGAGCCGCATAATCGTCGCCGCGCAGTACGGTCTCGAACGGCGGTGTCGGCACGCCCGTCTGCTGCCAGACGAGCTTCGTGCGGAATTTGTCGAGCCCGAGCGCCGAGCCCAGTACGCCGCTGCCCGTATAGCGGATGCCGTAGAAGTCCAGCGCGCCCTGCAGCTGGCCGTTCTCGCCGTAGCCGCCGTGCAGCGCGATGAACGCACGCGCGAAGCCCTGCGCCTTCAGCTCCGAGAGCTCGCGCTCGGCCGGATCGAACGGATGAGCATCGACGCCCGCATTGCGCAGCCCTTCGACCACGAGCCGCCCTGAATTGAGCGAAACCTCGCGCTCGGCCGACACGCCGCCCATCAGGACGGCAACCTTGCCGAAACGTTTCGGATCGATAGTCTTGCTGCCACTCATGCCAGTCTCCCACGGGAGCAGCGGACGATAGTGAGCTGGGGGGTCATGTATTCACCTCTTGCGCGATTCGTCCCGGCACGGTACCGATCGATCCCGCGCCCATCGTGATCACTACATCGCCGTCGCGCACGAGCGTCGACAGCGCCTCCGGTACGTCGTCGACCGTTTCGACGAATACCGGTTCAACCTTGCCTGCCACGCGAACCGCGCGCGCGAGCGCGCGCCCGTCCGCCGCGACGATCGGCGCTTCTCCGGCCGCATAGACCTCGGTCAGCACGAGGGCGTCGACGCTCGACAGAACGTTGACGAAATCCTCGAAACAATCGCGTGTGCGCGTATACCGGTGCGGCTGGAACGCGAGCACGAGCCGCTTGTCGGGAAAAGCGCCGCGCGCTGCCGCGATCGTCGCGGCCATCTCGACGGGGTGGTGGCCGTAATCGTCGATGAGCGCGAAGTGCCCGCCTGCCGCGATGGCCACGTCGCCGTAGCGCTGAAAACGCCGTCCTACACCGGTGAACTCCGCGAGCGCGCGCTGAATGTCGGCGTCCGGCACCTCGAGCTCGGTCGCAATCGCAATCGCCGCGAGCGCGTTTTGCACGTTGTGCAAGCCCGGCATGTTGAGGACGATATCGAGCGGCGGCGCATCCTCGCGCATTGCCGTGAAGTACATCTTGCCTTCGCGCGGCACGACGTTGACGCCGCGCACCTGCGCATCGGCCGCAAAACCGTAGCGGATGACCGGCTTCGAGACAAACGGCAAGATCTCGCGCACGTTCGGATCGTCGACGCAGAGCACCGCAATGCCATAAAACGGCAACCGGTGCGTGAATTCGATGAACGCCTGCTTGAGCCGGGCGAAGTCATGCCCGTAGGTGTCCATGTGATCGGCGTCGATGTTGGTCACGACTTCGATCACGGGCAGCAGGTTCAAGAACGATGCGTCGGACTCGTCGGCCTCGGCCACGATGAAGTCACCCGTGCCGAGCCGCGCATTGGCCCCGGCGCTCGTGAGGCGCCCTCCGATGACGAACGTCGGATCGAGCCCACCTGCCGCGAGCACACTGGCCACGAGGCTCGTGGTCGTCGTCTTGCCGTGCGTGCCGGCGATCGCAATGCCCTGCTTCAAGCGCATCAACTCGGCCAGCATGACCGCGCGCGGCACGATCGGCACACGCAGCCGCCGAGCGGCAAGCACTTCGGGGTTGTCGCTGCGCACGGCCGTCGACACGACGACGGCGTCCGCGCCATCGATGTTCGAGGCGTCATGCCCGATCGAAATACGCGCACCGAGCGAAGCGAGCCGCTCGGTCGTCGCGCTCTTCGCGAGGTCCGAGCCGCTCACCTGATAGCCGAGATTGGCGAGTACCTCCGCGATACCGCTCATGCCGGCGCCACCGACGCCGACAAAATGAATATGTTTGACGATGTGTTTCATTGCTTTCCTTCCTGACGCGCGAGCGCCACGGCCGCGCAGACTTGCGCGACACGATCGGTGGCGTCGGGCTTGGCCAGCGAGCGCGCCCGCTCAGCCATTTCGGCGAGCGTTTCCCGCGTAAGCGTGCCAAGCCAATCGGCCAACGCCTGCGGCGACAAATCGCGTTGCTGCACCAGCACGGCCGCGTCGTGCTTCGATAGAAATTCCGCGTTCGTGGTCTGGTGATCGTCCACGGCATGGGGGAACGGCACGAACAGGGCCGCCACGCCGATCGCCGCGATTTCCGCGACAGTCATCGCGCCCGAGCGGCAAATCACGACGTCGGCGTCGGCGTACGCCGTCGCCATATCGTCGATGAACGGCACGAGCGCGAGCGTTCCTTCTTCCGTCAATCCCGCCGCGGCATAGTTCGCCTGCAACGCCTCGATATGTTTCGCGCCCGCCTGGTGCACGACGTGCGGACGCGCCTCGGGGGCGAGCAACGCGAGCGCGCGCGGCACCACTTCGTTGAGCGCGGCGGCGCCGAGGCTGCCGCCCACGACGAGCAGCTTGAGCGGCCCGCTGCGGCGCGCATACCGCAGCTTTGGCTCGTCGGCCTGCGTGACGGAGTCGCGCAATGGATTGCCGGTCCACTCGGCGCCGGGCAGCGCATCGGGAAACGCCACGAGCACGCGCCGCGCAAGCTTGGCCAGCACCCGGTTCGCCAGCCCCGCCACCGAGTTCTGCTCGTGCAGCACGAGCGGCCGCCGCGCCAGCGCCGTCATGACACCGGCTGGAAATGTGATGTACCCGCCCATGCCGAGCACGACATCGGGACGCACGCGGTTCAAGGCACGACGGCTTTCGAGGCAGGCCCGCAACAGATTCAAGGGCAGCGAAAGCTTCGTCTTGAGCCCCTTGCCGCGCAATCCGCCAAAGCGCACGTACTCCATCGGAATGCCGTGCTTCGGCACGAGCGAGGCTTCCATCCCCACCGGGTTGCCGAGCCAGACGACACGCCACCCCCACGCACGCATCCGATGCGCGACGGCGAGGCCGGGGAACACGTGTCCCCCGGTACCGCCGGCCATCACCATCAACGTACGTTGGGGAGTCGTGCTCATACTTTCCCTCCGCGCATGAGCACACGATTCTCGTAGTCCACACGCATCAGCACCGCGAGCGCGACACAGTTGAGCACGATGCCGGAGCCGCCATAGCTGACGAGCGGCAGCGTCAGCCCCTTCGTCGGCAAGATGCCGAGGTTGACGCCGATATTGATGAACGTTTGCACGCCGAACCACAGTCCGACGCCTTTCGCGACGAGTCCCGCAAAGGTTCGATCGAGCGCGAGCGCCTGCCGACCGATCTCGAACGAGCGCCGCACGATCCAGTAAAACAGCAGAATGACGATGAGCACGCCGACAAAGCCGAGTTCCTCGCCGATCACGGCGAGAATGAAGTCGGTATGCGCTTCCGGCAGATAGTTGAGCTTCTCGACGCTGCCGCCCAGTCCCACGCCAAACCATTCCCCGCGCCCGAATGCGATCAGCGAGTGTGTCAGCTGATAGGCCTTGCCCTGCGCGTAGCGATCGTCCCACGGGTCGAGATAGGCGAAGATCCGCTCGCGCCGCCACGGCGACGCCCAGACGAGCAATCCGAACGTCGCGACCGCCGTGGCCACGAGCCCGCCGAAGAGCTTGCCGTTCACGCCACCGAGGAAGAGCACACCCATCGCAATGGCTGCGATGACCATGAACGCACCCATGTCCGGCTCGAGCAGCAGCAGTGCGCCCACGAAGCCGACGGCCAGCGCCATCGGCAAAAAGCCTTTGGCAAAGCTCTGCATGTATTCCTGCTTGCGCACGGTGTAATTCGCCGCGTAGATCGTGACGGCCAGCTTCATGATCTCGGACGGCTGCATGTTCATGATGCCGAGCGGCAGCCAACGGCGCGCGCCGTTCACGCCCTTGCCGATATGCGGTACGAGCACGATCACGAGCACCACGAGCGTGATAAGGAAGAACTTCGGCGCGTACTTGTCCCACACGGAGATCGGAATGCGGAATACGACCGCCGCGGCGATCGTCGCGACGACGAGCGAGGCAATGTGCCGCACGAGGAACGCGTAGTCGCGATAAGCGGCGTATTTCGGCGAATCGGGCATGGCGATCGACGCCGAATAAACCATGACGACGCCCAGGCCGATCAGTGCAATCGCGGCCCACAACAGCGAGTGGTCGTAATCGAGCATGCGCGAGCGCAGCGGACGGATTCCGCTGACCGCGCTCGCAAGCCCGCCCGCAGCCGTGCGGGCCGCCGTTTCCTTGCGCGTGCCGGAACCCGCGCCGCGTTCCGTGAAAAACCGTTGGGTGATGCGGTCGGACCAGCTCATAGCATCGTCCCCCGTTGCGCCGCAATGTCTTGCACCGCGCCGCGGAATACATCCGCGCGATGCGAATAGTCCTTGAACATGTCGAAACTCGCGCAGGCCGGCGAAAGCAGTACCGCATCACCCGGTTGCGCGATCGCACTGGCCTCGAGCGTCGCCGCTTCGAGCGTCGGATGCTCGCTGAGCACGACGTCCGTGTCGGCCAGCGCGGCACGGATCGCCGGCGCATCGCGCCCGATCAGCATGACCGCCCGGCACCATCGCGCGACGGGGCGCGCAAGCGGCGCGAAGTCCTGCCCTTTGCCGTCGCCGCCGAGGATCAATACGGCGCGCTGCGCAAGACCATCGAGCGCGGCGACGGTTGCGCCCACGTTGGTGCCCTTGCTGTCGTCGACATAGTCGACGCCGTCGATCGAAGCGATGAGTTCGACGCGATGCGGCTCGCCGCGATATTCACGCAGTCCATGCAGCAGCGGCGCGGCGGCCAGGCCGATCGCACGAGCCAGTGCCAACGCGGCCAGCGCATTCGCCGCATTGTGCAGTCCGCGAATGCGCAAGGCGTCGGCCGGCATCAATCGCTTCATCGTCAGTTCGACCGGAGCCGCCGCTTCCTGCCGACGGCGGCGCGATGACGATGTTTCATCCGCCGGGTCGCGCTCTTCAGCGTGAACGAGCCAATTGATATCCGCCTCTCGCAAAAGCCCATAGTCTCCCGCGCGCAGCGGCTCGTTGAGCCCGAACGTGACAACCTGCACACCGTGCGGCGCATCGGGCGCCTTATCGGCGGACGCGAACGCCATCGTTCCGGCGTCGTCGCGATTGAGCACGCGCACCGTATGCGGGCCGAAAGCTCGGCCTTTGGCCGCCGCATAGGCTTCGAAGCTGCCGTGCCAGTCGAGATGATCCTGAGTAATGTTGAGCACCGCAGCGGCATCGGGATCGAACGTGTGTGCCGTCTCGAGCTGAAAGCTCGACAGCTCGAGCACCCACACCTCGGGCAGCGCGGTGCGGTCGATCGCGTCGGACAACGTATCGAGCATCGTCGGGCCGATATTGCCGGCCACCGCGACCGCCTTGCCGGCACGCTCGCAGAGCAGCCCCGTGAGGCTCGTGGTCGTGGTCTTGCCATTGGTGCCCGTCACGGCGATGACCTTCGGCGCATAACCGCTCTCGCCGAGATGCGCGAGCGCCCGCGCGAACAATTCGAGTTCGCCCCAGACCGGCACGCCGCGCTCGTGTGCGCTGGCGAACAGCGGGGCGAGTTCCGGCGAAAGCGGCGAAAGCCCCGGACTCACGACGACGAGCTCGACTCCACCCTCGAGCAGTGCTGGCGAAAACGCGCCGCCGACGAACTCGGCATCGATGCGCTCGGCCTCGAGCAGCGGCAGATTCGGCGGTGCCTCGCGCGAATCGGCAATGCGCAGCCGGCACCCATGGCGCGCGCACCAGCGCGCCATCGCGAGGCCCGAAGCGCCGAGCCCCAGCACGAGCACCATCGGATGCCGATCTCGAAACATCTCGCCAAACATCGCTTGCTTTTCCTTTCCTTTACCGCAGTTTCAGTGTGGACAGACCGAACAGACACAACATCAACGTCACGATCCAAAAGCGCACGACGACTTGCGTCTCCTTCCATCCGGACAGCTCGAAGTGGTGGTGCAGCGGCGCCATCTTGAAAATGCGCCGCCCCTCGCCGAACCGGCGCTTCGTGTATTTGAACCAGACCACCTGGAGCATCACCGAAAGGGTTTCCGCCACAAAAATGCCGCCCATGATGAACAGGACGATCTCCTGGCGCACGATGACCGCGATCGTGCCGAGCGCGCCGCCCAGCGCCAGCGCGCCGACGTCGCCCATGAACACCTGTGCGGGGTGCGTGTTGTACCAGAGAAACGCGAGTCCGGCGCCGCCCATCGCCGAACAAAAGATCAGCAGTTCGCCGGCGCCGGGAATATGCGGAAACAGCAGATATTTGGAATAGATCGAGCTGCCCATCACGTAGGCGAAAACGCCGAGCGAGCCGCCCACGAGGACGACGGGCATGATGACGAGACCATCGAGGCCGTCCGTCAGATTGACGGCGTTACTCGCGCCGACGATCACGAAGTAGGTGAGCGCGATGAAGCCCCATACGCCGAGCGGATAAGTGATCGACTTCAAGAACGGCAGCATCAGGTCCGCGCGCGCCGGCAATCCCATGGACAGGCCGCTGCGCACCCAGGCCATGAACAGGTCGAAAACGCGCACGTTATTGGCCTCGGACACGCTGAACGCCAGATAGACCGCGGCGAACAGTCCGATGACCGATTGCCAGAAATACTTCTCGCGCGAGGACATGCCGCGCGGGTCCTTGTAGACGACCTTGCGGTAGTCGTCGACCCAGCCGATCACGCCAAACCCGAACGTGACGAGTATTACGATCCAGATGAAGCGATTGGTGAGATCGGCCCACAGCAGCGTCGAAACGGCGATACCGAGCAAAATGAGCACGCCGCCCATCGTCGGCGTACCCGACTTCACCAAGTGCGTTTGCGGGCCGTCCGTGCGCACGGCCTGCCCCACTTTCATCGAGGTCAGCTTGCGGATCACCCACGGACCGCAGACGAGACCGATCACGAGCGCGGTGATGGAAGCCATCACAGCGCGAAACGTCAGATAGCCGATTACACGCAAAAAGCTTGCATCGTTCTGCAGCCATTGCGCCAGCGCCAGCAGCATGCTTGTCCTTCTTTTTCAGTGCGCGCCGGGCGCGGCGCCCGGTGCGCAGGGTTGCAATTGCGTCAGCGCGTCGACGACGCGCTCCATACGCATGAAACGCGAGCCCTTCACGAGCAGCGTGGTGCCGCCGCCGAATCCGGCTTGCAGCAGATGGGCGAGGAGCGTATCCACATCGTCGAAGTGGTGCGCCAGGCGCTCGCGCGCCGCAGCGTCCGGCTCGTTGGCGGCAGCAAACGCCGCACAGCTCGCACGGGCCGCATCGCCGAGCGCATACAGCGCATCGATGCCGCGCTCGCGCGCGTACGCCCCGACCTCGCGGTGAAACTCGGGGCCGTGATCGCCCACTTCGCCCATGTCACCCATCACGAGCACACGCGGCGCCGGCATCGAGGCAAGCACGTCGATCGCGGCGCGCATCGAATCGGGGTTGGCGTTGTAGGTATCGTCGACGACCGTCGCGCCGGCCAGTGCGCCTGTCGCGGCGCGCTTGACCTGCAAACGCCCTTTGACCGGCGAAAACGCTTCGAGCCCGCGGCGGATCGCATCGAGCGGAACATTCGCGGCAAGCGCCGCGGCGGTCGCGGCAAGCGCATTGCGGGCGTTGTGCGCGCCGAGCACTTGCAATGTGGCTTCGAATGCGCCGGCGGGGGAGTCCACTTTCAGGCAATTGCCGATGAATTCGCCTGTCACCGCCGCGGAGGGCGCCGCCGTGGCACCGGTAGCCGCCCCCGTTACCGCGCTGCGATCGCGAAGCGCGAAGTCGATAACGCGATTCCCGGTGGCCGCGACACGCCAGATACCGGCATAGGCGTCGTCCGCGGGAAACACCGCGACGCCGTCGGGGCCGAGCGCGTGAATCGCGCTGGCGTGCTCGAGCGCGACCGCCTCGACCGTCGCCATGAATTCCTGGTGCTCGCGTTGCGCGTTGTTGACGAGCGCGATGGTCGGCTCGGCAAGCTTGGCGAGCGTGGACGTTTCGCCCGGATGGTTCATGCCCAGCTCTACTACAGCAAGCTTGTGCGCCGCGCTCAGGCGCAACAGCGTCAAGGGCAGGCCGACGTCATTGTTGAAATTGCCGGCCGTCGCGAGCCGCCCGTCTTCGCCGCATGCAGCGGCAAAGATCGAGGCGATCATCTCCTTGACCGTCGTCTTTCCGTTGCTGCCGGTCACCGCGACGAGCGGGATCGCGAACTGCCGGCGCCAGCCGCGCGCGAGTGCACCGAGCGCAACGCGTGTATCGCCGTCGCCGGCTACGACGATCGCCGGCACGCCGAGCCCCTCCGGCAGCCGCGCAACCAGTACGGCGCTCACTCCGCGGCGCGCCACATCGGCCAGAAAATCGTGCGCGTCGAACCGCTCGCCTTTGAGCGCGACGAAGAGATCTCCGGGGCCCGTCGTCCGGCTGTCCGTGCTGATACGGTCGAACGCAACGGCGCCGTCGCCGGACACGGTCGCGCCCGGAATCAGCGAAGCGGCTCGAGCGAGCGAAAGCATCGTCATTCGCCGCCCCCGCGTGCCTGTGTGGCGCGCGATGCCAATGCGAGGCGCGCGTGATCCTGGTCTGAGAAGACCCGTTTCTTACCCATGATTTCCTGTGTGGCTTCGTGCCCTTTGCCGGCGAGCACGACGACGTCCTCGCGGGCGGCTCCTCGCACCGCCTGCAGAATCGCACTCGCGCGATCCTCGATGGCGCGAGCGCGGCCCGGTTCGGTCATGCCGGCGAGAATCTGCCCGATGATCGACTGCGGCGTCTCGCTGCGCGGGTTATCGCTCGTCACGACAACCGCATCCGCGAGTCGCTCCGCGATCGCGCCCATGAGCGGGCGCTTGGTCGCGTCGCGGTCCCCACCGCAGCCGAACATGCAAACGAGCTTGCCGCCCCGTGCTTGTGCGATCGGGCGCAGCGCGTCGAGCGTCTTTTCGAGTGCGTCAGGTGTATGCGCATAGTCGACGACGACGAGCGGCTCGTCGTTCGCGATCCGCCCGCCGAGCCGTTGCATGCGGCCATTGACGGGTTCGAGCTTGGCAAGCTGCGTGAGCGCGGCGGCGAGCGGCACGCCGCTGGCAAGCAACGCCCCGAGCACGGCGAGCAGATTGCTGACGTTGAACAAACCCAGCGTGCCGACCTCGACCTCGCTCGTGCCCCAATCGGACGACAGATGAAAGGCAGTGCCGGTGGCAGTGGCGCACACATTGGTCGCGCAAATCGACGCATCGGCGTGCCCGGCCGGCGGCGCGGCGCCGATGCCGTACGAGATCGTGCGCACACGACCCATCGTGCGCGCGATGAAACGCTGACCGGCCGCATCGTCGCGATTGACGATAGCCGCTTGCAGCGTGGGCCAGTCGAACAACCGGGCCTTCGCCGCCTCGTAGGCTTCGAAGGTCCTGTGATAGTCGAGATGATCCTGCGTGAGATTCGTGAAGACGGCAATGTCGAAGGCGGTTCCGTTCACCCGCCCCTGATGCAGCGCATGCGAGGACACCTCCATGGCGACGCTCTTGGCGCCCGCCGCAGCCAACGCTGCAAGACTGCGCTGCAATTGCGGCGCATCGGGTGTGGTGAAGCCCGTTTGCGCGAGCCGTCCCGGCATGCCCGTACCGAGCGTGCCGATGACCGCGCAGGGGCCCTCGAGCGAGCTCAGCGCCGCCGCGATCCATTGCGTACAGGAGGTCTTGCCGTTCGTGCCCGTCACGCCGATCACGCGCATCGACTGGCTCGGCTCGCCATACCAGCCGCTCGCGATTTCGCCCGCCAGTTCGTTCAGTGCGGGTACCGCGAGCGCGTGGGCCGCGTCGACCTCGCCCGAGAATCCCTCCGGCTGATAGAGCACGGCAGCAGCGCCGCGTTCGAAAGCGCGCGCGATATGCGGCCGGCTGTCCGCGCCGTCGACGGCATAGGCCAAAAACACGTCCCCCGGCGCAAGGGTGCGGGTGTCGGCGTGCAGGTGCGCGCCCGAGCGCGCCTGCAAACGCAGCCATCCGATCGCATCGGCGACGTGACGGTTGACGGCGGCGCTCATCGCACCACTCCCGGACGGCTGCGAGGATCGTTGGAGACGGCGACCGTGCGCTCCTGCGCGGCGGCCGGCGACTTCGTTACATCGTCGGAGACGACGAGCTGCTTCACCGGCATGTCCGGCGGCACGTTGAGCGTGCGCAGCGTATCGCCGACGATGGAGGCGAAGACCGGCCCGGAGACATAGCCGCCGAAGTGACTGCCCGCGGTCGGCTCGTCGATCGATACGGCGACGACGATACGCGGGTTGGGCATCGGCGCCATGCCGACGAACGACGCGCGGTACTTCGAATGATCGTAGCCATGCGCGCCGTGCTTGTAGGCCGTGCCGCTCTTGCCGCCCACACGATAGCCCGGCACCGCTGCCTCGGGCGACGTACCTTGCGTCGAGACGACACTCTCGAGCATCGTGCGCACTTCGCGGGCCGTGGTCGGCGAGAAAATCTGCGTGCCGGCGACGGGTTGATCGGGATTCGTCTTGAAGATTGACACCGGCATCAGCTGGCCATCGTGCGCGATGGCCGTATAGGCGCGCGCGAGCTGAAAGAGCGACGCGGAAAGGCCGTAGCCATATGACATCGTGGCCTGCTCGATGCGCCGCCAGCTCTTCCACGGCCGCAAGCGGCCCGCGGCGGCGCCCGGAAATCCAACCTTGGGCGCCTGACCGAGCCCGATGCCGGTATACATATTCCACATCTCTTCGGGCTTGAGCGTCATGGCGATCTTCGTCGCACCGATGTTGCTCGATTTCTGAATCACGCCGCCGACCGTCAGCACGCCGAAGCCGCTGTCGTCCGTGATCTGCGCGCCATCCAGCACGAAATGGCCGTTGCCCGTATCGACGAGCGTGTTGGGCGTGACGCGATGCAAGTCGAGCGCAAGCGAAACCGTGAACGGCTTCATGATCGAGCCCGGCTCGAAAACGTCGGTGAGAATCCGGTTGCGCAATTGCTCGCCGGTCAGGTGCGACCGGTCGTTCGGGTTGTAGGTCGGATAGTTGACGAGCGCCAGCACTTCGCCGGTACGCACATCGATGACCATGGCCGCGCCCGCCTTCGCTTTCGATTTTTCGACGGCGGCCTTCAGGTCCGCATAGGCGATGTACTGGATCTTGCTGTCGATCGAAAGGTCGACGTCCTTGCCGTTGTGCGGCGGCACTTGCTGATCGACATCCTCGATGATGCGGCCCATGCGGTCCTTGATGACGTGGCGCATGCCCGTCACGCCCGCGAGGAGCTTCTGATCGCCGAGCTCGATGCCTTCCTGGCCCTCGTCTTCGACATTGGTGAAGCCGACCAGGTGGGCGGTAATTTCGCCTTCGGGATAAAAGCGCTTGTATTCCTCGCGCTGATAGATGCCCGGAATGCCGAGCGCCATCACCTTGTCCGCAGTTTCTACAGATACCTGGCGCTTCACGTATACGAAGGTCTTGTCGCCCGAAAGTTTCGTGCGCAGTTCCTTGCGCGTGAGACCGAGCAGCGAGCTCAGCGCCGCGAGCTTCTCGTTGTCGATGTCTTCGGGCACCGACTCCGGAATCGCCCAGATAGCGCGCACAGGCAAGCTCGTGGCGAGCACGAGGCCATTGCGATCGAGAATCTTCCCGCGCGTGGCGGCCAACTCGATTGTGCGCTGGTAGCGGCTTTCACCCTGCTTCTGATAGAACGCGTTGCCGGGCCCCTGGATCCAGAACGCACGCGCGACGAGCGCCAAGAAAGCGACGAACAGCAGAAATACGACCAGCTTCGAGCGCCACATCGGCAAGCGTACCGACAGTACCGGACTCGCGGAAAACGTTACGCCCTTGCGACGGCTGCCTTGCTTCATCGCGCGCCTCCGCGGTTGGCCGCACCACGTGCTTTCGGCGCACGCGCGGTCGCCACGCTGGCACTGGCCGCAACGCTCGGAATGGCGACTTCCTTCGCCTCGGACGCACCGGGGGCCAACGTCAGGTATTGGGTACCGCCGCTCACGATGGAGCGCATCTTGAGCGAATCTGTGGCGACTTGCTCGATGCGCGAGGTCTTCGAGAGCGCGCTTTGCTCGTATTGCAGCTGCGCGTAGTCCTGCTGCAGCTGACGCTCCTCGGCCTGCGCACGCTCGAGTTGCACGAACAGCCGCCGCTGCTGGTTCGTCGCATTGACGACCGACAACGCGCAACCGAGAACAATGATGAGCAGGAAGATATTGAGGCGGCTCATGGCGCGACGCGCTCCGCGACGCGCATCACCGCCGAGCGGGCGCGGGCATTCGCCTGCACCTCTTCAGGGCTGGCAAACACCCGACCGACTATCTTAAGCGGAGGGCTCGGCAAATCGACGGCGCGAATCGGCAAGCGACGATCGACAGCAGGCGCACTCGCGTGCGCCTGCATGAATCGCTTCACGATTCTGTCTTCGAGCGAATGAAAGCTGATGACCACCAGCCGCCCCCCTTGCTCCAACGACGACAATGCAGCCTCTAAAACGACTTGCAACTCCGCAAGCTCTTGATTGACGTGAATCCGTATAGCTTGAAAGGTGCGGGTTGCCGGATCCTTACCCTTCTCACGTGTCTTGACGGCGTGAGCCACGATTTCGGCAAGCTCGCCCGTGCTGTCGAGAGGCCCGAGACGACTGGACTCTGCCCGGCGAGCAACAATCGCCTTTGCAATCTGAACAGCAAACCGTTCTTCCCCATAATCTCGAATGACCTCCGTCAGTTCCTGCTGCGTTGCCCGGGCCAGCCACTCGGCCGCGGATTCTCCTTGCGTCGGGTCCATTCGCATGTCGAGCGGACCGTCGGCGCGGAAGCTGAAACCTCGTTCGGGATCGTCGAGCTGTGGCGACGACACACCCAAATCCAGCAATACCCCGGAAAGCCGCGCGATACCGCGCGCGCCCATCGCCTCGCGAAGGCCGACAAAACTGTCGTGCACGATTTCGAACCGCTTGTCGTCGATCGCACGCGCCGTTTCGATCGCTTGCGGGTCCTTGTCGAACGCAATCAAGCGCCCCGCCTCGCCCAGCCTTGCCAGCACCGCCCGGCTATGCCCGCCACGCCCGAACGTACCGTCCACATAGACGCCGTCCACTCGCGTCACGAGCGCATTTACCGCTTCATCCAGCAACACCGTCTGATGCTGCAGCGTATTTCCCATCGCAGCGTCCAAGTTCCCAAGAAAACGCCGGGCCGTCCCATGCATCCGCCCCGCGGGAATTCCCTTGGGGGATTGCGCCCTCGAGCGGACCTGACGCGAAGCGGCACGTCCCGGGGCACTCACAACAGCGATCAGAAAGTGAAATTCTTCAACGCTTCGGGCATGCCCTGAGCCATCGCCGCCTGCTCCTTGGCCGCGTATGTCTGGGCGTCCCAGAGTTCGAAATGGCTTCCCATGCCCAACAACATGACTTCCTTCTCCAGCGCTGCCGCCATGCGCAATTCCGGCGAAACCAGAATGCGTCCCGCGCTATCGAGATCGACATCCGAGGCGTTGCCGAGAAAGATTCGCCGCCACCAGTGCGCGTCCATCGGCAACGCGGCGATCTTGGCGCGAAACACTTCCCACTCGGGGCGCGGAAAAAGCAAAAGGCACCCGTCCGGGTGCTTTGTGAGCGTCACCCGTCCTTGTGCCTCGCCTTGCAGCGCTTCGCGATAACGAGAGGGCACCGACATCCGGCCCTTCGCATCGAGCGTCAGCGCCGACGCCCCTTGGAACACGTCCTCTTCCCCTCGGGGCGCACGCCCCATCCGTCACACTCGAAATCCGATCGAAAAACGTCGGATCAATCCACAAAAATACACTTTCTCACACTGTCTCCCACTTTAGAGTAAGGGCATGGGGCGGTCAAGGGAGAAGCCCGTTTTTTGCACTAATTTTGTTTGTAAGAACAAGGACTTACGTGTCACCGTTCACGTGGCGCTTAAAATGGAAAAGCGTTAAAAATGAATGAACTACTGCATCTTGTGAAGGTGATACCTGAGAAGCTCGCAATAAGCGTCGGGCCGAAAAGCGCTGAGAGGTGGCGGAATGCGGGGAGAACGGCGCGGAAATTGGAGAGGCAGTGCTCACTCGACGCGGGCGGCGGACCTCACGCCGCCCCATCGGGATCGCTAGCGTTTCGGGTGCTTCAAATGTAGTAAGCGGTGCTCGTCATGACTTTGGATGCGGCGCGCATCAGTGCCCGAACCGGGAAAGGCAGTTCGACGCCGCCCGCATCGGTAGCGGCTTTGGCGTGCTTCATTTCGTCGGCACGCATCTGGTCGACTATGGCGCGGGAGGAGAGATCGGCTTCAGGCAACGCTTGCAGGTGCCCATCGAGATGGTGTTCGACCTGCCGTTCCGTCTCCGCCATGAAGCCGAGGCTCGCTTTATCCCCGAGCGCACCCGCCGCCAATCCGATCGCGAGCGAACCGGCATACCAAAGCGGATTGAGCAGGCTTGGACGCGAGTCGAGCTCCTTGAGGCGATGCGAGGTCCAGGCGAGATGATCTTCCTCTTCGCGGGCCGCCTGCTCGAACGCGTCTTTCAGCGCAGGCGAGCGCGTGGCCAGTTTTTGAGCCTGATAAAGCGCCTGGGCGCAGATTTCGCCGACATGGTTGACGCGCATGAGGCCGGCCGCGTGCGCGCGCTCGGCAAGCGTCATTTCCGCGCCGGCGGGGGCCGTCGGCACAGGCCGGCTCATCCGGCTGACTCCCGCGATCGAACGCAGCCCACGGTCGAATTCCGTGACCCATTCGTCCAATATCATCCGATCCTCCCTTGCATAGTCTCCGGCGCAAGATGCGCGTGGCGACTTCATCGCGCCCCAGCTTTCGCAAAGATCAGTGCAAAAGAGGGGCTAACCGGGCATTTTAGACGATGTTCGCAAAGGTGTGCTACGCGAGGTGCAAGTCCTCACCCGTGACGTTCGGCCGCAACGGGGGTACAAGGCGTGGCCGCCGATGTGAGCGCAATATCGCCCCTCAGTTCGCGGCGCAAGATTTTACCGACGTTGGTTTTCGGCAGTTCGCTGCGGAACTCGACGATCTTCGGCCGCTTGTATCCGGTCAATTGCGTCTTGCAGAAAGCCAGGATATCGGCTTCCGTGAGCGCGGCGTCCTTCTTGACGATAACGAGTTTGACGGCCTCGCCCGAATGCTCGTCCGGCACGCCGACGGCTGCGACTTCGAAAACACCCGGATGCTGCGCCACCACGTCTTCGATCTCGTTCGGATAGACGTTGAAGCCGGAAACCAGAATCATGTCCTTCTTGCGGTCGATGATCTTGAAATAGCCTCGCTCATCCATGACGCCGATATCGCCCGACTTGAAAAACCCGTCGGCCGTCATGACCTTGGCCGTCTCGTCCGGCCGATTCCAATAGCCCGCCATCACCTGCGGACCTCGAATGCAAATCTCGCCGGGCTGTCCGACGGGCACGGGGTTGTCGTTGTCATCGCGAATCGACACCTCGGTGGACGGCAGCGGCAGACCGATCGTGCCGCTGTACTCCGTGGCGGTAACCGGATTGCACACCGCCGAAGGCGAAGTTTCCGACAGACCGTAGCCTTCGATAATCGGCACGTGGGTACGCTCGAACCAACGCCGCGCGACCGCGTCCTGGACGGCCATCCCTCCCGCATTGGCGACGAGCAGCTTCGAGAAATCGAGCTTGCCGAAATCGGGATGATTGAGCATTGCGTTGTAGAGCGTGTTGACGGCCGGGAAGGTATTGATCGGGTAGCCTTGCAATTGCTTGATCATGCCGCCGATATCGCGCGGATTCGGGATCAGAATGCCGAGGCCTCCGCTTCGCACCGTCAGCAAGAAGCAGACGGTCAGCGCATAAATATGGTAGAGCGGCAACGCGAAAACGTTGATGATCTGCTCGACGTCCGCATGCAGCGCATGGGCCGGTTCATGCCAGGCGGCCGATTGCAACACGTTCGCCACGATATTGCCGTGCGTCAGCGTCGCGCCCTTGGCGACCCCGGTCGTCCCGCCCGTATATTGCAGAAACGCGATATCCGAACGGCTTAGCCGGGCGGGCGCAAATGGCTGTCGTGCCCCCGTGGCCAACGCCTCGTTGAATTTGACGTGCCCGGGCAGATTCCACGCAGGCACCATCTTCTTCACCCGCCGCACGACGAAATTGACGATTACGCCCTTCACACCCATGAGATCGCCCATCGACGCGACGATCACATGTTTGACCGCAGTACGGCTCACCACCGCTTGCAGCGTTGCGGCGAAGTTTTCGAGCAGGACGATGGCTTCCGCACCGCTGTCCTTGAGCTGGTGCTCGAGTTCGCGGGGGGTGTAGAGCGGGTTGACGTTCACGACGACATAGCCGGCCCGCAAAATAGCAGCGATGACGACGGGATATTGAAGGACATTCGGCATCATGATCGCGATGCGCGCACCGCTGGCCAGCCCTTTCGATTGAAACCATGCGCCGAGTCTGCGCGACATCGCATCGAGCTCGCCGTAGGTCAACGACTTGCCCATGCACACAAAAGCGCGTTTGCCGCTGTGCTCGCGAAAGCTTTCTTCGAGCATCTGGCTCACCGAGTCGTAGCTTGTCGCATCGATTTCGGCGGGGACGCCGGGCGGATACGACTTCAACCAGATCTTTTCCATGCGGCGTCTCCCTGTTTTTCGAATGATCGTGCGAAAAAGCGCATCCTAGCCGGTCGCCCCCCGCGAAACAACCGGATTAGACATCGACTTCCAACTCGAAGTGGGGAGCTGGGCGTCAGACTCGGACGCCTTCCACCTCGACCAGGCAGTCGTAAAAAGTCGCCGATCCCCCGAGATCGGTCAGCGCCTGACTCGTCACCTGGTTGGCATTGCAGCCGTCGGGCGAGAGCTTTTTCCACCAGATCGAAAGGCCCACCACCACTCCCGTGCGTGCGCGGTCGGTCACCCGTGCCCGGGCCTTCATCGAGCCACGGTCGTTGTATACCCGCACGATATCGCCATCCGCTATGCCGCGCGGTGCTGCATCGCACGGATGGATGTCGAGATGCGGCTCGCCCTCCGTGGCACGCAGGCTATCGATGTTCACGAAACTGCTGTTCAGGAAGTTACGCGCCGGCGGCGAAATCATGGCCAACGGATAGCGGGCCGCCAGTTGCGGCGCGGCCTCGGCCGATTCATAGGGCGGCAGGTAGTCGGGCAGTGGATCGCGCCCTTCCTTGGCGAGCAACGTACTCGCGAATTCGCACTTGCCCGAGGGCGTCGGAAAACCGCCCTTCGCAAACGGTGCCTCGGGAATGTCGAGCTTGAGCCACCCCTGCTTTACGAGCGCCTCCCATGAGGCGCCGCGCAGCGACGCATCGTCCCACCGCAAGGCGGCGCGCGCGATGGTTTCGTCGCTTTCATAAAGCGCCGGCTCATCGATTTCCATGCGGCGCGCAATGCCGCGGAATATCTCGCTGTTCGGCCGGGCTTGTCCGACAGGGGCAATCGCGGGCTGGTTCAGCATGACGTAGGTGTGGCCGTACGACTTGTGAATGTCGAGGTGCTCGAGCTGCGTGGTCGCGGGCAGAACGAGGTCGGCATAATCGACGGTATCGGTCTGGAAGTGCTCGAGCACGATCGTAAATAGATCTTCCCGTGCAAAGCCTGCAGCCACGCGCTCGGAATCGGGGGCAACCGCAACAGGATTCGAGTTATAGACCACGATGGCTTCGACCTTCGGGCCGAAGACAGCGTCACCCGGATGAAGCAGGGCATCGCCGATCGCATTCATATTGATGGCGCGCGGTAGCGTCGTCGGCCAGCCCGGCAACAAATCGGGCCGTTGCAGCGCCTGCTGGTTGACCGGAGCCCAATTGGATGCCGACAACAGCAGGCCACCGGCGGGCTCGCGCCAGGCTCCGGTCAGCGCCGGCAAACAGGCGATGGCGCGCGTCGCGTTTCCACCGCCACGCACGCGCTGCATGCCGTAGTTGAGTCGGATGGCCGCCTTGCGCGTCTTTCCGTAGAGACGCGCGAGTTCGACGACTTGGTCTTCTTCGATGCCGCAGATCTGCGCGACACGCGACGGAGAGTAAGCCAGCGCACGTTCACGCAGCCCGTCGAAACCGACCGTGTAAGCGTCCACATAGTCGCGATCGATCAAATCTTCGGCGATCAGAACGTTGATCATGCCGAGCGCGAGTGCGGCGTCCGTGCCGGGACGCAGCGCAATATGACGATGACACTTCTCAGCCGTGAGCGAGCGGTAAGGGTCGATGGCAACGAGCATCGCGCCGCGGCGCTTCGCCTCCTGGGCGCGAGTCCAGAAGTGGAGGCTCGAGGCGATCGGATTGCCGCCCCATATCAGAATGAGTTCGCTTTGCTCGAAGAACTCGAGGTGCATGCCCACGCTCGCACCGTAGGTGTAGCGCAGGCCGGCTGCGCCGGCTGCCGAGCAAATCGTCCGCTCGAGCCGCGATGCGCCGAGCTTATGAAAGAACCGTTGTGCGATGCTCTCGCCCTGGACCAATCCCATCGTGCCGGCATAGCTATAGGGCACCAGGGCTTCCGGCTCACGGCGAACGACCTCGGTCAGCCTGCTGGCCGCCAGCGTCAGCGCTTCATCCCAGCCGATGGGCACAAATCGTCCCTCACCCTTTTTCCCGGCTCGCTTGAGCGGAGTCGTCAACCGTGCGGGATGGTGGACGCGTTCGGGATATCGGCTCACCTTGGTGCAAAGCACACCCTGTGTGGGCGGATGATCGGGATCGCCCACTACCTTGACGGCCTTCCCATCCACGACGGTCACGCGCATCGCACAGGTATCGGGGCAATCGTGGGGGCAAACCGCGCGGGCAAACTCAAGGGGAGCGTTCATGAGGAAGGTTCCTTGGCGATGCAATGAGCCAGTGCCGCCAATTCTATTACTTCCGCCGCGGTGGCCGGGCCAAATTGGCGGTGATCGAGTTCGGCGTAGAATGGATGGGACTACGGCTATTTAGTCTCGAACCACTTACCGAAGTCGAACGTATCATGAAACTCCTTCCTGAAGTCCTCGCTGCGCGCGAGGAAATCCAGTCGTTACGACGAACGATCCATGCCCATCCGGAATTGCGCTACGAGGAAGTCCGCACTTCCGAGCTTGTTGCGAGACAGCTCGAACAATGGGGCATCGAAGTTCACCGGGGGCTTGGCAAAACAGGCGTGGTAGGGGTGTTGAAGCGCGGCACCGGGGCTCGCTCCGTCGGCCTGCGCGCCGACATGGATGCTCTGCCGATCCACGAACTCAACAGCTTCGGCCACCGTTCCCAGAACGAGGGAAAGATGCACGCCTGCGGGCATGACGGACACACCGCAATGCTGCTGGGCGCGGCGCAGTATTTGGCGAAACACGGTGAGTTCGACGGTACGGTCGTTTTTATTTTTCAGCCGGCAGAAGAAGGTGGAGCCGGGGCGCGAGCGATGATCGAGGACGGCCTGTTTTCCCGGTTTCCCGTCGACGCGGTGTTCGGCATCCACAATTGGCCGGGTTTGGCGGAAGGGTCTTTCGGCGTCACCGAGGGGCCGATCATGGCGTCGAGCAACGAATTCCGGATCGATGTTCGCGGCGTGGGCGCCCATGCAGCGCTGCCGCATAACGGCCGCGATCCGGTTTTTGCGGCGGTCCAGATTGCGAATGCGCTTCAGAGCATCATCACGCGGAACAAGAAACCGATCGATACTGCGGTACTTTCGATCACTCAGATCCATGCCGGGGATGCCGTCAACGTCATTCCCGACGAAGCGTGGCTCGCGGGAACGGTCCGCACATTCACGACGGAAACGCTCGATTTGATCGAATCGAAGATGCACAAGATCGCGGAAGCGACGGCTGCAGCTTACGATTGCTCGGCTACTGTGACATTCCATCGGAATTATCCGCCGACGATCAACAGTTCCGAAGAGACGCGCTTTGCCGCCGAGGTCATGCGCGAGGTCGTGGGCTCCGAACGGGTCGATACGTCCATCGAACCAACCATGGGCGCCGAGGACTTCTCGTTCATGCTGCAGGCGAAGCCAGGTTGTTACGCGTTTTTGGGCAACGGCGACGGCATGCACCGCGAGATGGGACATGGCGCCGGGCCCTGCATGCTTCACAACGCAAGTTACGACTTCAATGATGCGTTGTTGCCGGTTGGGTCGACGTATTGGGTACGGCTCGCCCAGCGATTCCTGGCGCCCGGCAAACACGGTTAGCCGGGATTGGGACAGACGGGGTCAGCGCGGTCTGTCCCGTCGGGCGCCCAAAGCAAAACCCCCGGCTGCGCAAGGCGAGCCGGGGGTTTTTCTGTAGGGAGCCTGACGATTACCTACTTTCACACGGGCAATCCGCACTATCATCGGCGTGGAGTCGTTTCACGGTCCTGTTCGGGATGGGAAGGGGTGGGGCCGACTCGCTATGGTCATCAGGCATGACTTGTTGCTGTGCGGCTTGGGCTGCACAGCCAATCTGGGAAGAAGTGGGGGTGTAATGGGGGGTAGTGACGTATCGCTAGTGAGGAGTTCACTAGGGCAAAGCGCGGATCACAACCTGGGCATATAAAACGCTCCGGTTATAGGATCAAGCCGTACGGGCAATTAGTATCGGTTAGCTGAACGCATTACTGCGTGTACACACCCGACCTATCAACGTCCTGGTCTCGAACGACCCTTCAAGGGGATCAAGTCCCCGGGGATATCTCATCTTAAGGCGAGTTTCCCGCTTAGATGCTTTCAGCGGTTATCTCTTCCGAACATAGCTACCCGGCGATGCCACTGGCGTGACAACCGGTACACCAGAGGTTCGTCCACTCCGGTCCTCTCGTACTAGGAGCAGCCCCCTTCAAATATCCAACGCCCACGGCAGATAGGGACCAAACTGTCTCACGACGTTTTAAACCCAGCTCACGTACCTCTTTAAATGGCGAACAGCCATACCCTTGGGACCGGCTACAGCCCCAGGATGAGATGAGCCGACATCGAGGTGCCAAACACCGCCGTCGATATGAACTCTTGGGCGGTATCAGCCTGTTATCCCCAGAGTACCTTTTATCCGTTGAGCGATGGCCCTTCCATACAGAACCACCGGATCACTATGACCTGCTTTCGCACCTGCTCGACTTGTCGGTCTCGCAGTTAAGCACGCTTATGCCATTGCACTATCAGCACGATTTCCGACCGTACCTAGCGTACCTTCGTACTCCTCCGTTACGCTTTGGGAGGAGACCGCCCCAGTCAAACTGCCTACCATGCACTGTCCCCGAGCCCGATTCAGGGCCCAAGGTTAGAACCTCAAACAAACCAGGGTGGTATTTCAAGGACGGCTCCAGCAAGACTAGCGTCCTGCTTTCATAGCCTCCCACCTATCCTACACAGATCGGTTCAAAGTCCAATGCAAAGCTACAGTAAAGGTTCATGGGGTCTTTCCGTCTAGCCGCGGGGAGATTGCATCATCACAAACACTTCAACTTCGCTGAGTCTCGGGAGGAGACAGTGTGGCCATCGTTACGCCATTCGTGCAGGTCGGAACTTACCCGACAAGGAATTTCGCTACCTTAGGACCGTTATAGTTACGGCCGCCGTTTACCGGGACTTCAATCAAGAGCTTGCACCCCATCATTTAATCTTCCGGCACCGGGCAGGCGTCACACCCTATACGTCCACTTTCGTGTTTGCAGAGTGCTGTGTTTTTATTAAACAGTCGCAGCCACCAGTTTATTGCAACCCCTTCACCCTTCTGGCGCAAGCCAGTCAAGCTACCAGGGCGTACCTTATCCCGAAGTTACGGTACCAATTTGCCGAGTTCCTTCTCCCGAGTTCTCTCAAGCGCCTTAGAATACTCATCTCGCCCACCTGTGTCGGTTTGCGGTACGGTCATCATGAGACTGAAGCTTAGAGGCTTTTCTTGGGACCCCTTCCGATTGCTTCGCAGCTTAAAGCCGCTCGCGCCACACCCTTGAATTACGCGCCCGGATTTGCCTAAGCGCCTTCTCCAATGCAGCGACCGGGACGTCCAACACCCGGACAACCTTCCGCGATCCGTCCCCCCATCGCATCTCACAATGGTGCAGGAATATTGACCTGCTTCCCATCAGCTACGCATTTCTGCCTCGCCTTAGGGGCCGACTCACCCTACGCCGATGAACGTTGCGTAGGAAACCTTGGGCTTACGGCGAGGGGGCCTTTCACCCCCTTTATCGCTACTCATGTCAGCATTCGCACTTCTGATACCTCCAGCATCCCTTCCGAGACACCTTCGCAGGCTTACAGAACGCTCTCCTACCATGCGTGTACTCCTTCAAATCCACCTTGCATTACACCCAACGATCATTGTTGAGCGCTTTGTCGCCACTGACGTGGCGACAAGCTTGGTGCACTTGAAGGAGTACACGCATCCGCAGCTTCGGTATATGGCTTAGCCCCGTTACATCTTCCGCGCAGGACGACTCGATCAGTGAGCTATTACGCTTTCTTTAAAGGGTGGCTGCTTCTAAGCCAACCTCCTGACTGTTTTAGCCTTCCCACTTCGTTTCCCACTTAGCCATATTTAGGGACCTTAGCTGGCGGTCTGGGTTGTTTCCCTCTTGACACCGGACGTTAGCACCCGATGTCTGTCTCCCGTGATTGCACTCTTCGGTATTCGGAGTTTGCTATGGCGAAGTAATCCGCAATGGACCCTTCAACCATGACAGTGCTCTACCCCCGAAGGTGATACACGAGGCACTACCTAAATAGTTTTCGGAGAGAACCAGCTATTTCCAGATTTGTTTAGCCTTTCACCCCTATCCACAGCTCATCCCCTAACTTTTCAACGTTAGTGGGTTCGGTCCTCCAGTACGTGTTACCGCACCTTCAACCTGGCCATGGATAGATCATCTGGTTTCGGGTCTACGCCCAGCAACTGAACGCCCTATTCGGACTCGCTTTCGCTACGCCTGCCCTAATCGGTTAAGCTTGCTACTGAACGTAAGTCGCTGACCCATTATACAAAAGGTACGCCGTCACCCGTTTCCAGGCTCCGACTGTTTGTATGCATGCGGTTTCAGGATCTATTTCACTCCCCTCCCGGGGTTCTTTTCGCCTTTCCCTCACGGTACTGGTTCACTATCGGTCGATCACGAGTATTTAGCCTTGGAGGATGGTCCCCCCATCTTCAGACAGGATTTCACGTGTCCCGCCCTACTTGTCGTACGCCTAGTCCCACCACACTGTTTTCGCTTACGGGGCTATCACCCGCTATGGCCGCACTTTCCAGAGCGTTCAGCTAACAGCACAGCTAACTCGTACAGGCTCTTCCCATTTCGCTCGCCACTACTCTGGGAATCTCGGTTGATTTCTGTTCCTGCGGTTACTTAGATGTTTCAGTTCACCGCGTTCGCCTCTCGCAGCCTATGTATTCAGCTACGGATACTCCATACGGAGTGGGTTTCCCCATTCGGACATCCCCGGATCAAAGCTCGTTTGCCAGCTCCCCGGGGCTTTTCGCAGGCTACCGCGTCCTTCATCGCCTGTGATCGCCAAGGCATCCACCACATGCACTTGTTCGCTTGACCCTATAACGAGAGCGTCTCATCCCTTACGGGGCTCGACACGCGTCGCTACAGGTTTGAGTTCTCGCGTTTGCCGTATTCCAAGTGAACTTTCGATCACTTTTCATACTGATACAATCACTACCCTGATATCTTCCACGTCCATCTCACAGACGCTTCCAATATCCATTACTACTTCTTCCAGATTGTTAAAGATCGACAGTCGATAACTACATCGCACTGACTGGCTCAATCGCCAATGACAAATATTCGACTCGCGCGAGAACCTTGCCGCTCTCGCTCAAACACTTCCCATTGATGATTCCCCCTTCGGGGATCGCCCCCTCGTAAGCGCTAAAGCGCCAACGAGGGCGGGGATGGTGGAGGCAGACGGGATCGAACCGACGACCCCCTGCTTGCAAAGCAGGTGCTCTCCCAGCTGAGCTATGCCCCCAGCATAACCAATTCGAGACTCAGATAACTCCGTCGCTTATCACCACCGCTTAACCCCCTTCGGGGGTGAGATGCTCGTAAGTGCTAAAGCACTAACGATCATCGCAATGGTGGGTCTGGTTGGATTCGAACCAACGACCCCCGCCTTATCAAGACGGTGCTCTAACCGACTGAGCTACAGACCCCTGAGTCTGTCAATCTTCACAGCCGATAAGCGTGAGCACTTAAGCTTTGAGCACTAGCTCGAGAAAGGAGGTGATCCAGCCGCACCTTCCGATACGGCTACCTTGTTACGACTTCACCCCAGTCATGAATCCTACCGTGGTGACCGTCCTCCTTGCGGTTAGACTAGCCACTTCTGGTAAAACCCACTCCCATGGTGTGACGGGCGGTGTGTACAAGACCCGGGAACGTATTCACCGCGGCATGCTGATCCGCGATTACTAGCGATTCCAGCTTCATGCACTCGAGTTGCAGAGTGCAATCCGGACTACGATCGGTTTTCTGGGATTAGCTCCCCCTCGCGGGTTGGCAACCCTCTGTTCCGACCATTGTATGACGTGTGAAGCCCTACCCATAAGGGCCATGAGGACTTGACGTCATCCCCACCTTCCTCCGGTTTGTCACCGGCAGTCTCCTTAGAGTGCTCTTGCGTAGCAACTAAGGACAAGGGTTGCGCTCGTTGCGGGACTTAACCCAACATCTCACGACACGAGCTGACGACAGCCATGCAGCACCTGTGCGACGGTTCTCTTTCGAGCACGACCACCTCTCAGCGGCCTTCCGTCCATGTCAAGGGTAGGTAAGGTTTTTCGCGTTGCATCGAATTAATCCACATCATCCACCGCTTGTGCGGGTCCCCGTCAATTCCTTTGAGTTTTAATCTTGCGACCGTACTCCCCAGGCGGTCAACTTCACGCGTTAGCTACGTTACTAAGGAAATGAATCCCCAACAACTAGTTGACATCGTTTAGGGCGTGGACTACCAGGGTATCTAATCCTGTTTGCTCCCCACGCTTTCGTGCATGAGCGTCAGTATTGGCCCAGGGGGCTGCCTTCGCCATCGGTATTCCTCCACATCTCTACGCATTTCACTGCTACACGTGGAATTCTACCCCCCTCTGCCATACTCTAGCCTGCCAGTCACCAATGCAGTTCCCAGGTTAAGCCCGGGGATTTCACATCGGTCTTAGCAAACCGCCTGCGCACGCTTTACGCCCAGTAATTCCGATTAACGCTCGCACCCTACGTATTACCGCGGCTGCTGGCACGTAGTTAGCCGGTGCTTATTCTTCCGGTACCGTCATCCCCCCATCGTATTAGGACGAGAGTTTTCTTTCCGGACAAAAGTGCTTTACAACCCGAAGGCCTTCTTCACACACGCGGCATTGCTGGATCAGGGTTGCCCCCATTGTCCAAAATTCCCCACTGCTGCCTCCCGTAGGAGTCTGGGCCGTGTCTCAGTCCCAGTGTGGCTGGTCGTCCTCTCAGACCAGCTACGGATCGTCGCCTTGGTAGGCCTTTACCCCACCAACTAGCTAATCCGCCATCGGCCGCCCCTTGAGCGCGAGGCCCTTGCGAGTCCCCCGCTTTCCTCCATAGAGCGTATGCGGTATTAATCCGGCTTTCGCCGGGCTATCCCCCACTCCAGGACACGTTCCGATGTATTACTCACCCGTTCGCCACTCGCCACCAGGGTTGCCCCCGTGCTGCCGTTCGACTTGCATGTGTAAGGCATGCCGCCAGCGTTCAATCTGAGCCAGGATCAAACTCTTCAGTTCAATACCTGTTACTGTTTTCGACTCTTTACGAGTCGGTCGCTCACTCAACGTACTGACGTGTTTTCGATTCCATCCATTGCTGGATAGCTCGAAACCTTCCTCAATACTGTGTGAGACTTGATACTTTCGCTTAGGCACATCACTCCGAAGAGTCACGTGCCGCTCGCCGCATCAAGTGCCCACACTTATCGACTGTGAATTGTTAAAGATCGCGTCGCTCAACCGCTTGCCGTCATCACCACCCGGCTCACCGTCTTGCGTTGCTGCTTAAGCAGCAGAGAAGCGAGATTATGCAGCCCTTCTCGTACATCGTCAACAGGTTTTTGGCGCCACCTTGCTGCTATCCCAAAACCGGCCAAACCCGCGCTGCACATCGACTTCCCAAGCTTCGCGCCTCGTTGCCGAATGCGCGAAAGGGCGCAATTCTAGGCCCGTTCCGCGCACCTTGCAAGCCCATTCGCGCACCGGCGCTATCGATGCTTGAAGACGGGTTTGCGCTTCTCGACGAACGCCGCCATTCCTTCCTTCTGATCTTCCGTTGCAAAAAGCGAATGGAACAATCGACGCTCGAAACGAACCCCTTCCGCAAGCGTCGTTTCGTAGGCGCGATTCACCGATTCCTTGACCATCATGACGGCCGGCAGCGGGAACTCCGCGATGGTCGCCGCCGCCGCGATCGCTTCGTCGAGCAGCGTCGCGGCCGGCAACACCCGCGAGACCAGCCCTGCCCGCTCCGCTTCGGCCGCATCCATGAACCGGGCAGTCAAGCACAAGTCCATCGCTTTCGCCTTGGAGACCGCCCGCGGTAAGCGCTGCGTGCCGCCCGCACCCGGCATCACGCCGAGCTTGATCTCCGGCTGACCGAATTTCGCGCTGTCCGCGGCGAAGACGATGTCGCACATCATCGCGAGCTCGCAGCCGCCACCTAGCGCAAACCCCGCAACCGCCGCAACGATCGGCTTGCGGATCGTGCTGATCGCCTCCCAGTTGCGCGTGATGTAGTCCCCCTTGTACACGTCCATATAGGAGTACTTGGACATCATTCCGATATCGGCCCCCGCAGCGAACGCCTTCTCGCTGCCCGTCAGAACAATGGCTCCGATGCCGTCATCGGCCTCGAAAGCCCTGAGTGCCGTGCCGAGCTCGTCCATCAGCGCATCGTTGAGCGCATTGAGCGCCTTCGGGCGGTTCAACGTTATGAGCCCGACGCGTCCGCGCGTCTCGACCAAGATGTTTTCGTATTCCATTTCACCTCCTATCTTTTTCACCCGGGAATCCCCAAAAAACGCCCGATATCGTCGCGCGAACGATGGTAACATTCGCAAACCAACCGGTCGGTCAATGAATGGCCGCACTGCCTCCTTCAACTTAGGCCCGCTCTGTCTCCGCCATGACACATCCACTTTTTGCGAAGCACGAAGACACGCTGAAGCACGCCCTTGCCGCTATCGAAACGCGCGGCTACTGGAGCCCTTTCGCGGAAATGCCGAGCCCCAGAGTGTACGGGGAAACGAGCAACGCAGAAGGCGAAGCAGCATTCAAAGCCCATCTTCATCGCACGTTCGAGCTCGATCAACCGGCCACCGGCGAGACCGTCGGCGCCGAGGTATCGCCATACGGGTTTGCGCTCGATGTCCAGTATCCGAAGGCGAGTGCCGATACGCTCATCCCGGCAGCAGTTGCCGCTCAAGACGCTTGGCGCCGCGCCGGCCGCGAGGCGTGGATCGGCGTAAGCCTCGAAATTCTCGCGCGGCTCAATCGCGCGAGCTTCGAGATCGCCTATAGCGTCATGCATACCACCGGTCAGGCTTTCATGATGGCCTTTCAGGCCGGCGGCCCACATGCGCAGGATCGGGCGCTGGAAGCCATCGCCTACGCCTGGCACGAGTTGCGCCGCGTACCCACCGAGGCTCACTGGGAAAAGCCGCAGGGCAAAAATCCGCCGCTCGCGATGAAAAAGCACTATGCGATCGCACCGCGGGGCATCGGGCTTGTCCTGGGCTGCTGCACGTTCCCGACCTGGAACGGCTACCCGGGGCTTTTCGCGGATCTCGCGACCGGCAACGCAGTCATCGTCAAACCTCATCCGGGCGCAATCCTTCCGCTGGCGATTACCGTTCGCATCGCGCGCGAAGTGCTGCGCGAGGCCGGCTTCGATCCCAACGTCGTGACGCTGCTCGCCACGGCGCCGAACGACGGCCCGCTGGTCCAGGCCCTCGCGGTACGGCCCGAGATCAAGCTCATCGATTTCACCGGCAGTACGCAAAACGGAACCTGGCTCGAACGTAACGCACACCAGGCGTACGTCTTTACCGAAAAGGCCGGCGTGAACCAGATCGTGATCGACTCCGTCGACGATCTGAAGGCCGCCGTGCGCAATATCGCGTTCTCTCTCGCGCTGTACTCCGGCCAGATGTGCACCGCGCCGCAAAACATCTACGTCCCGCGCGACGGAATCCGGACATCCGAGGGACACCTGAGCTTCGACGACGTCGCACAGGCGCTCGCTTCGGCCGTCCAAAAGCTCGTCGCGGACCCCGCGCGCGCCGTCGAGGTGCTCGGCGCGATCCAGAATGAGGGCGTCGCCCGCCGCATCGATGAAGCGCGCTCGCTCGGACGCGTGCTCGCGGATAGCGTCGCGCTAGAACATCCCGCCTTTCCCGGCGCGCGCATACGCACGCCCCTGCTGGTGCAGCTCGACGCGTCCAGCGATCTCGCCACAGCCCGTAGCGAGTGGTTCGGCCCGGTCTCGTTCGTCATCGCGACCGACTCGACCAGCCATTCTCTGGAGCTCGCCAGCTCGATTGCTCGCGAGCACGGGGCACTGACGCTGTCCGTCTACAGCACCGACGAGGCCGTGATCGATGCAGCACACGAAGCGGCGATCCACGGGGGAGTCGCACTGTCGATCAATCTGACCGGCGGCGTCTTCGTCAATCAGTCGGCCGCTTTCTCGGACTTTCACGGGACTGGCGCCAACCCCGCAGCCAATGCTGCCCTGACGGATTCGGCGTTCGTTGCCAACCGATTCCGCGTCGTTCAAAGCCGCGTCCATGTTGCGCCGACCAACAGCGCAACGCCAGCTGGCCAAACGGCATAGACCGAACGGTCGAATGGCGCGCCACCGCACGCGCCACTACGATGATTCGAACTTTCGCCCGCTCCGGTGCGGGCACGTCTTTGCAGCAATAGGAACCAGCGATGCACGATGCCTTCATTTGCGATGCGATTCGCACTCCGTTCGGGCGCTACGGCGGCGCGTTGAAAGACGTCCGGCCCGATGACCTCGGGGCCGTTCCCATCCGAAGCATCGTGGAACGCAATGGTGGCGTCGACTGGCGCGCGCTCGACGATGTCATCTACGGTTGCGCGAATCAGGCTGGGGAAGACAATCGTAACGTGGCGAGAATGGCAGCGCTGCTGGCAGGTTTGCCGACGGAGGTCCCCGGCGCGACGTTGAACCGTTTATGCGGCTCCGGCATGGACGCAATCGGCACTGCGGCGCGTGCAATCAAAGCGGGCGAAGCCCGACTGATGATCGCCGGCGGCGTGGAAAGCATGACTCGCGCGCCGTTCGTCATGGCAAAAGCATCCAGTGCATTTTCTCGTCAGGCGGAGATCCACGACACGACGATCGGTTGGCGCTTCGTGAACGCCGCGCTCAAGCGCGAGTACGGGATCGACTCCATGCCGGAAACCGCCGAGAATGTGGCGGCTCAATTCGAGGTGGACCGGGCCGATCAAGACGCGTTCGCGCTGCGCAGCCAGCAAAAAGCCGCACGTGCCCAGCGCGACGGCACGCTCGCCCAGGAAATCGTCCCTGTCGCCATTCCACAAAAGAACGGCGAAACGGTTCATGTGACACGTGACGAGCATCCGCGAGAAACCTCGCTCGAAGCGCTCGCAAAACTGAGGGGTATCGTCCGTCCCGATGGCACCGTTACCGCCGGAAACGCATCCGGCGTCAACGATGGCGCCTGTGCGCTCTTGCTCGCCAACGAAGAAGCGGCAAAACAGTACGGCCTGCGCAGGCGCGCACGCATTCTCGGCATGGCGACAGCGGGCGTCGAACCGCGAATCATGGGCATCGGCCCCGCGCCGGCTGTCCAGACACTGCTGGCTCGCATCAATATGACGCTCGAAGCCTTCGATGTCATCGAACTCAACGAAGCGTTCGCCGCACAGGGTCTGGCCGTGCTGCGCCTGCTCGGCCTTGCCGACGACGACCCACGCGTCAATCCGAACGGGGGTGCGATTGCATTGGGGCATCCGCTCGGGGCGTCCGGCGCGAGGCTGGTCACGACCGCGCTCCACCAGCTCGAACGTATATCGGGCAAATACGCGCTGTGCTGCATGTGCATCGGGGTCGGGCAAGGCATTGCACTTGCCATCGAGCGGATCGAGAACGCGTAAGCGCAGCCCCGGAACGTCAGCAACACCGAAAGCGGTTTTGTCACGCACGCCAGTTCATCGATATCAAGCAGCCAGGAGACAACCGATGCTCAATGAAGCGATTCGCGTCGATCTCGACGCCGCCTCGCAGGTCGCCACTGTGACGCTCCACAGACCGGACAAGCTCAATAGTTTCACTCGAGCGATGCACGCCGAACTGCGCGCGGCGCTCGACAACATTGAATCGTCCGGCGCGCGTGCGCTCATACTGACCGGTGCGGGACGCGGCTTTTGCGCTGGCCAGGATCTCGCCGATCTAAGCTTCGAGCCCGGCGCCATGACGGATCTCGGCGCACTCATCGACGAAAACTTCAATCCGCTCGTGAGGCGGTTACAGAATCTCCCGTTGCCCGTGATCGCGGCAGTCAACGGTATCGCTGCGGGCGCGGGAGCAAATCTGGCACTCGCCTGCGATATCACCCTCGCGGCCCGCTCGAGCAGCTTCGTCCAATCGTTCGTCAAGATTGGCCTCATTCCCGATTCGGGCGGCACCGCGTTGCTGCCACAGCGCATCGGCATGGCGCGCGCACTGGGCCTCGCGCTGACCGGCGACAAGCTGGGCGCCGAAGACGCCGAGCGGTGGGGGCTCATCTGGCAGGTCGTCGACGATCAACAACTTATGGAAACGGCAACGCGCCTGGCCAGCCGGCTTGCCCAGCAGCCCACGCGAGCCATCGCGGCGATCAAGCGCGCGATGCGTGCGAGTACGACGCAAACGCTCGATCGGCAGCTCGATCTCGAGCGTGACTTGCAGCGCGAACTGGGTGCCTCGCGCGACTATGCGGAAGGCGTCGCCGCGTTTATCGAAAAGCGTGCACCACGATTCGAGGGACGCTGACATGTCCGAAGCCCGTCCCCCGCCCATGCCGAAAACCTCTGTGGCGACGAACTCGCGCACGCCGTCGCAGCGGCGATGTATCGGGCCGACGCATGCTCCCGCGCACTCGGCTTCGAGTTGCTCGAGGTACGCGCCGGCTATGCACGAATGCGCGCGACGGTGCGGCCCGACTTTCTCAACGGCCACGATATCTGTCACGGCGGCCTCATTTTCACGCTCGCGGATTCAACTTTCGCGTTTGCCTGCAATTCGTACAACGTGAATACCGTCGCCTCCGGCTGTTCGATCGAATTCCTGCGCCCGGTCCATGGCGGCGATGTGTTGATTGCCGAAGCCATCGAGCAAACGCTGAATGGACGCACCGGAATCTATGACATCCGTGTAACCAATCGCGCCGGCGAAACGGTGGCGATGTTCAGAGGCAAGTCCACTCAAATTCGTGGGAGTGTCATCGCGGGGAGTTGACGTGCAATCTTCCCCAAATCGCAAACAGCTGAAACATGACGGGACACACGGCGAACGTGGGAACCCGCAACACGGGAGATGGAGACATTCATGGATACCGCTTTGCCGCTCGAACCGATCGAGAACGCCAGCCGTGACGAACTGGCGAACCTGCAGCTCGAACGCCTTAAATGGTCGCTCAAGCACGCCTACGAAAACTCGCCGGTGTATCGCCGCAAGTTCGATGAGGCTGGCATACACCCCGACGAGTTGACCACGCTAGCCGATCTCGCGCGCTTCCCGTTCACGAAGAAGAGCGACCTTCGCGAGAACTATCCGTTCGGCATGTTCGCCGTGCCGCAGGACCGCATCGCGCGTATCCATGCCTCATCGGGTACGACGGACAAGCCCACGGTCGTCGGGTATACCGCTCGCGACATCGACACCTGGGCCGGCCTCGTGGCGCGCTCGATCCGCGCTGCGGGTGCGCGACGCGGCGATAAAGTCCACGTCAGCTACGGATACGGGCTGTTCACGGGCGGATTGGGCGCTCACTACGGCGCGGAGCGGGCAGGATTGACTGTGATCCCGTTCGGGGGCGGACAGACTGAGAAACAGGTGCAGCTGATTCGTGATTTTCAGCCCGACATCATCATGGTAACGCCAAGCTACATGCTTGCTCTTGCCGACGAATTCGAGCGTCAAGGCCTGGATCCCGCTCAATCGTCGCTGCGCATCGGCATATTTGGCGCGGAGCCATGGACGAACGAAATGCGCCTCGTACTCGAACAGCGGATGGGTATCGATGCGGTGGACATCTACGGGCTTTCGGAAGTCATCGGTCCGGGTGTCGCCTCCGAGTGCGCCGAGACGAAAGACGGCCCGACGATCTGGGAAGACCACTTCTATCCGGAGATCGTCGACCCTGAAACGGGCGCGGTGCTACCGGACGGTGAGTTCGGCGAGCTCGTGTTCACATCGCTGACAAAAGAGGCCTTGCCGATCGTCCGGTATCGGACAGGCGATCTGACGCGCCTCCTGCCGGGTACCGCGCGCACGATGCGGCGCATGGAAAAAATCACGGGCCGCTGCGACGACATGATGATCGTGCGCGGCGTCAACGTGTTTCCCACCCAGATCGAGGAGTTGCTGCTCAAGCAACGCGCACTGGCGCCGCACTACCAGATCGTACTGACGAAAGACGGCCCGCTCGACGTCATGACGCTGAACGTCGAGCCGTCCCCCGAAGCCGATGGAAACATCGCGGCACTCGATGCGGCGCGCTCGGCCCTCAGCTACGACATCAAGGCGCTCATCGGCATTTCGGCGTCCGTCAATCTGTTACCCGTTGGCGGCATCGAACGTTCTGTGGGAAAAGCGCGCCGCGTCGTGGATAAGCGCCGGTCCGGCAATTGAAGACCGGGCGCGCGACGACGCGACCTTCATGCGCTAGGAGTTCGGCAGCAGCAGCCACATGCGTCCGCTCTGCTTCATCTTGCCGGCGAGATCGCCAGCGTCGTCTCCGAGGCCCCAGAAATAATCGGCCCTGACACCGCCTTTGATCGCCGTTCCGACATCTTGCGCGAAAACGAGCCGGTTCATCGGGGCGTTCGTCATCGGCCGCGTGGTCTGCAAGAACACCGCCGTCCCAAGCGGAATGGAGGCAGGATCGACGGCGATCGAGCGCTGCGGCGTAAGCGGCACGCCAAGCGCGCCCACCGGGCCTTTCTCCTGCCCCGCGAGCGCCGGATCAGTCAAGGGCATCTCGCGGAAGAATACGAAACGCGGGTTGGTGTCGAGCAGCGCGTCGAGGCGCGACGGATTTGCGCGCGCCCACGCCTTGATGCCTTGCATCGTCGCCTGCGAAGGCGTCAATTCGCCGTGATCGAGCAGCCATCGGCCGATCGACTTGTAAGGTTGATTATTGCTTCCGCCGAAACCGACCCGCATCACGCTGCCGTCGTCGAGCACAATGCGTCCCGAGCCTTGCACCTGCAGAAAAAACGCTTCGATCGGATCGTCGACCCAGACGAGTTCGTTGCCCACCAACGTGCCCGAGCGCTCCAGCTCGGCGCGCGGCGGTAGCGCTGCGCCAGGGCGATAGGCTGCGGGCCAACGATAGAGCGGAAACTGATAGGCTCCGCGGCGCACCCGCGACCCGTGCAGCAGCGGCTCGTAATATCCCGTCACGAGGCCATCGAGGGTGCCGTCGCCGTTCGCGAATTGAAAGGGAGTGAAATAGGTTTCGAAGAAAGTGCGGGTGCTGGCGACATCGAGATCGTCGAGATGCGCTGCTGCTGAACAAGCATTCTTCCAGCGGGGCTCACGCCCGAGGCGTGCGCAATTTTCGCGTAGCGCCTCGGCCGCGCCGATCAAAGAATCGTCCTGCCAACCCGGGACTTGTTGCCACGCAACAGGCGTCAGACGGGCGGTCGCAAGCTGCCCCGAAACGATGGGTGCCGAAGCCGGCGCCGTCGCGCTCGGGCGCACGACGCCGTTGCCGCCGCAAGCGGCCAGCAGCACCGCGCAGGCTGCTGCCACGGCGCGTCCTGCCGCCCTCAGATCGATGCGCATACGTTTGCTCATTGTTTGATGAAGTCTTGTGCCCGGACTTGCCTGGCGATCATTTCGCCGGGGCCTGGCGCGTTGCACGCCTGGGCGTTCCCGTGCCCCGGTCAATGCAGCGTGCGCGGCATCTGGAGCGTGAATTCGGGCACCGGGGCCTCGAAACGCTCCCCGTCCTCCGCCACGCAGAAGTACTCGCCGCGCATCGTGCCGACAGGGGTCGCGATGACGGCCCAGCTCGTGTACTCGAATTGCTCGCCCGGCTGCAGCAACGGCTGATGACCAACGACGCCCAATCCCTTGACCTCCTGGACCTGCTCATCGCTGTCGGTAATGATCCAATGGCGTGCGATCAGTTGCGCCGGCACTTGACCGATATTACGAATCGTCAGCGTGTAAGCGAACGCGTATTGACGGTGCTCCGGGTCCGACTGCTCCGGCAGATAACGCGTCTGCGCCGCCACGCTGAATTGATACTGGCTCATCGTGATTCAGGTTCCATCGTTTCGTTCTGATAAGAAGCCGAAACGAGACGCGACGTCACACGACGTTCGCGCTCTGTTTCGGATTGGCATTCTGCGCGATGGCGCCCTCGCCCGCAACCGAGCAATGATCGGCCAGCCACATAGCAACGCGCGGTAAAATGACCCTTTCCCTGCCGCCGCCCGCCGACAATGAGGATTGACGCGCCATGACGCAATTCCGTATCGCCCCCAGCATTCTGTCGGCTGATTTCGCCCGGCTGGGCGAAGAAGTCAGCCAGGTCGTCGCCGCCGGCGCCGACTGGATTCATTTCGACGTGATGGATAACCATTACGTCCCGAATCTGACCATCGGGCCGCTCGTATGCGAAGCCATCCGCCCGCACGTCCAGGTGCCGATCGACGTGCATTTGATGGTACGCCCCGTTGATCGCATCGTGCCTGATTTCGCGAAAGCCGGTGCGAATCTCATCAGTTTCCACCCGGAAGCGTCCGAGCACATCGATCGCACGCTCTCGCTGATCCGCGATCACGGATGCCAGGCCGGCCTCGTGTTCAACCCTGCCACGCCGCTCAACTATCTCGACCACGTGATGGACCGCGTGGACCTGGTGCTCATCATGTCGGTGAACCCGGGCTTCGGCGGCCAGTCGTTCATTCCCGAAGCGCTGAACAAGCTGCGCGCCGCGCGCGCGCGCATCGATGCGTACCGCGAGCAGACGGGTCGGCAGATTCATCTCGAAATCGATGGCGGCGTGAAGGTGGACAACATCGCGCAAATTGCGCGCGCGGGCGCCGATACCTTCGTCGCGGGCTCGGCGATCTTCGGCAAACCCGATTATCGCGCGGTCATCGATGAAATGCGCCGTCAACTCGCCACGACGGAGGCGCTCCCGTCATGAGTGCCGCGCTTCCCAACCAAGCGGCGCCGCGCTTCGCAAGCCTGCGCCTGAGAGCCGCCGTCGTCGATCTCGATGGCACGATGGTGGATACGGCGGACGACTTCACCGTCTGCATCAACGGCATGTTGACCGAGATCGGTGCGGCCCTGCCCGTCACGCGCGACGAAGTCGTCGGCTATGTCGGCAAAGGCTCCGAGCATTTGATCCGCAGCGTGCTCGCCGCGCGGTTTTCGCCGCAAGAGACCGAAGCCTGTTTCGAGACGGCGCTGGCCTGCTATCAGAGCCACTATGCGCAGATCAATGGACGCCACACTCAGCTTTATCCCGATGTCGAACGCGGTCTCGCCGCGTTGCACGATGCGGGGCTCAAACTGGCCTGCGTGACGAACAAGCCGCGCCGATTCGCCGTCGCGTTGCTCGAGCAACATGGGCTCGCGAAGTATTTCTCGATCATCTTCGGCGGCGACAGCCTGCCTCGCAAAAAGCCGGATCCGGCGCCGATGCTGGCGGCGTGTGCGGCGCTCGGGGTTGCACCGTCCGAGGCAGTGGCGATCGGCGACTCCGAAAACGACGCGCTCGCGGGGCGCGCAGCCGGCATGGCAACGCTCACGGTGCCGTACGGGTACAACCACGGCAAGGCTATACAAACGATAAATTCCGATGGTATAGTCGGCACGTTGCTTGCAGCCGCGACGGCGATCGTCCGCCATCACGCGAATTTAGAGGCAAGCACTCCATCATCGACGACATAGTTATCACCTCATGTTTCTGAGCAAAAAACGGAGTCTGAGCAGCATCGACCGGGGAGCTTGGCCCTGGCGTCGCTGGTCGCACTGACCTCTCCCCGAGGTATGCTGGGCCCGAGGCCCAGTACCGTTTTTGCTTTGCCGCGCAGCCACGCTCCCATTGCCGCATCGCCCGGATCGTTTCGGGCCGAAGTGACTTCCGAGTCGCCGCCCGGGCTCGCGGTCCAACGGTTTGCCGTGCGCTTCCCGCCGCACCCATGCAATGCCGAAGCGCCGCTCATACGAACAGGATCGGAACATGACCGAACTCGAATTCAAGTCCCTTGCAAGCGAGGGCTATAACCGCATCCCGCTGATCGCCGAAGCGCTGGCCGATCTGGAGACTCCGCTTTCGCTCTATCTGAAGCTCGCTCAAGCCGAGCGCGGAGGCGCGAACTCGTTCCTGCTCGAATCCGTTGTCGGCGGCGAGCGGTTCGGTCGGTACTCGTTCATCGGGCTGCCCGCCCGCACGCTCGTGCGCACCATGAGCGGCAAGACGGAAGTCGTGCGCGACGGCGAGGTCGTCGAGACGCACGAGGGCGACCCGTTCGATTTCATCGATCAGTTCCAGGCCCGCTTCAAGGTGGCGCATACGAGCGGTCTGCCGCGCTTTTGCGGGGGATTGGCCGGGTATTTTGGCTACGATGCCGTCCGCTATATCGAAAAGAAGCTGGCGCATTCGGCGCCGCGCGACGATCTCGGCCTTCCCGATATCCAACTGCTGCTGACCGAAGAGCTTGCCGTCATCGACAACCTCGCAGGCAAGCTCTATCTGATCGTCTATGCCGATCCGTCGACGCCGGAAGCGTACACGCGCGGCAAGCAGCGTCTGCGCGAGTTGCGTCACCGTTTGCGCGCGACGGTTCAACCGCCGGTTACAACGCCCAGCGTGCGCACCGATATTTACCGCGAATTCGCGCGCGAGGACTACCTCGCCGCCGTCCGACGCGCGAAGGAATACATCGCGGCCGGCGAACTCATGCAAGTCCAGGTCGGCCAGCGGCTCATCAAGCCCTACCGCGACAACCCGCTCTCGCTCTACCGGGCGCTGCGTTCGCTGAATCCGTCGCCGTACATGTATTTCTATAACTTCGGCGACTTCCAGGTCATCGGCGCCTCGCCCGAGATCCTCGTTCGGCAGGAAAAGCGCGGCGACGATCGAATCGTGACGATCCGACCGCTCGCCGGGACGCGTCCGCGCGGCAATACGCCCGAGCGCGATGCCGAACTGGCCACGGAGCTTTTGAACGACCCGAAAGAAGTCGCCGAACACGTGATGTTGATCGATCTCGCCCGCAACGATGTGGGCCGCATCGCACAGACGGGCTCGGTGGCCGTGACCGACAAGATGGTCATCGAAAAGTACTCGCATGTGCAGCATATCGTGAGCTCCGTCGAAGGCCGGCTCAAACCCGGCGTGACGAATTTCGACGTTCTACGCGCGACTTTCCCGGCAGGCACGCTCTCGGGGGCACCGAAGGTGCGCTCGATGGAGCTCATCGACGAGCTGGAACCCGTCAAGCGCGGCCTCTATGGCGGCGCGGTGGGCTATCTTTCCTTCACGGGCGAGATGGATCTGGCCATTGCCATCCGGACGGGCATCGTTCATAACGGCAATTTGTACGTGCAGGCCGCGGCAGGCGTGGTTGCCGACTCCGTTCCCGAGTCGGAATGGCAAGAGACGGAAAACAAGGCGCGCGCCGTGTTGCGCGCGGCGGAGCAGGTGCAAGACGGCCTCGATGCCGACTTCTGAGCGGAGAAAGACCATGCTGCTGATGATCGATAACTACGATTCGTTCACCTATAACCTCGTCCAGTACTTCGGCGAGCTCGGCGAAGACGTGCGCACCTACCGCAACAACGAAATCACGCTCGACGAGATCGCGTCACTAAACCCGGACGCCATTTGCCTTTCGCCGGGGCCGAGCAATCCGCAGCATGCGGGCATCACGCTCGACGTCCTTCGCCGCTTCTCAGGCGCCAAGCCGATTCTCGGCGTCTGCCTCGGACATCAGGCCATCGGCGAAGCATTCGGCGGCCGCGTCGTGCGCGCAAAGACGATCATGCACGGCAAGGTGAGCCGGATCGAGACCGATACCAAGGGCGTATTCGCCGACCTGCCGAAGCATTTCACGGTAACGCGCTATCACTCGCTCGCGATCGAGCGCGATACGCTGCCCGATTGCCTCGAGGTGTCGGCGTGGACCGACGATGGCGAGATCATGGGTGTCCGTCACAAGGAGCTGCTCGTCGAAGGCGTACAGTTTCATCCCGAATCGATCCTTTCCGAGCACGGCCACGCGTTGCTCGAGAACTTCCTCAAGATGGCGCAGGCCGGACGGACGGTCGCCGTCTAGCCGTGTACGACCTCGGAACCCGTTACGCCGGCGAAAACAAGGACGAGATCATGACGATCACCCCGCAAGAAGCGCTGCAGCGCACGATCGAGCACCGCGAAATCTTTCATGACGAAATGCTGCATCTGATGCGGCTCATCATGCGGGGCGATCTGTCGCCCGTCATGGCGGCGGCGATCATCACAGGTCTGCGCGTGAAGAAGGAAACGATCGGCGAAATCGCGGCGGCGGCAACGGTCATGCGCGAGTTCGCGAAGCACGTGGATGTGGCGGACAACTCGAATTTCGTCGATATCGTCGGCACGGGTGGCGACGGCGCGAACACCTTCAATATCTCGACGGCCACCATGTTCGTCGCGGCGGGCGCCGGTGCCAAGGTCGCCAAGCATGGCGGGCGCAGCGTATCGAGCAAGTCGGGCAGTGCCGACGTGCTCGAAGCGCTCGGCGTCAACATCGACCTGCAGCCCGAAGAAGTCGCCGCCTCGATCGAGGAGACCGGCATGGGATTCATGTTCGCGCCGAACCATCATCCGGCGATGAAAAATATCGCTCCGGTACGACGCGAACTCGGTGTGAGAACGATCTTCAACATTCTCGGCCCGCTCACCAATCCTGCCGGCGCACCGAACCAACTGATGGGCGTCTTCCATCCCGATCTCGTCGGTATCCAGGTCCGCGTCATGCAGCGGCTCGGCGCGAGTCACGTGCTCGTCGTCTATGGCAAGGACGGCATGGACGAAGTCTCGCTCGGTGCGGCCACGCTCGTCGGCGAATTGCGCAACGGCGAAATCCACGAGTACGAGATCCACCCCGAGGACTTCGGCATGCAGATGGTGTCCAACCGGACGCTGAAGGTGAGCGATGCGGCCGAGTCGAAGAAACTGCTGATCGAAGCGCTCGAGAACCGCCCGGGCGTCGCGCGCGAGATCGTCACGCTCAACGCCGGCACCGCCCTATATGCCGCGAACGTTGCCGCCTCGATTGCCGACGGTATTCAGCTTGCGCGCGAAGCGATTGCATCGGGCCGCGCCCGCGCCAAAGTGGACGAACTGGCTCGCTTCACACAGCAATTTGCGCGCTGAGGTTCGAGCGCGAATCGAACGAAGAACACCAGACATCTACATTTGCCATGAGCGATATTCTCCAACGCATCATCGCGGTCAAGCATGAAGAGGTGGCTGCCGCGCAACTGAGCGCCCCGCTCGAAGCGCTGCGGCTCGACGCATCGGCCCGCGACCTGCGCGATTTCGTCGGCGCCTTGCGCGCCAAGCATGCGGCCGGGCAGCCCGCGGTCATCGCCGAAGTGAAAAAGGCAAGTCCCTCGAAAGGCGTGCTGCGCGAGCACTTCGTGCCCGCCGATATCGCGCGTTCGTACGAGCGCGGCGGCGCCGCGTGCCTGTCCGTGCTGACCGACGTGCGCTTTTTTCAGGGCAGCGTCGCTTACCTCGAACAGGCGCGCGCCGCTTGCGAGCTGCCCGTGCTGCGCAAGGACTTCATCGTCGATCCCTATCAGATCGTCGAAGCGCGCGCGATGGGCGCCGACGCCATCCTGTTGATCGCCGCGGCACTGTCGACACCGCAAATGCAGGACCTTGAAGCACTCGCCCATTCGCTGGGCCTCGCGGTGCTCGTCGAAGTGCACGACGAGGCCGAACTCGCCGAGGCGCTGACATTGAAGACGCCGCTCATCGGCATCAACAACCGCAATCTGCGCACGTTCGAGACGTCCATCGACACGACGCTGAATATGCTCGAGAGGGTGCCCGACGACCGCATCGTCGTCACCGAGTCGGGTATCCTCGGGCGCGCGGACGTCGAGCGCATGCGTGAACGTTCGGTCCATACGTTCCTCGTCGGCGAGGCGTTCATGCGCGCCGAAGACCCGGGCGCGGAACTCGCGCGCATGTTCTTCTGATGTATTGCTACGCCGCACCGCCCGCGGCCATCCGATCGCTATGGCTATAGAACGCGAAATCAAGCTGGCACTGCCACCCGATCAAGCCCCGACAGCCGAGTGCTACCTCGTCGAGCAGACCGGAGAGGCTGGCCGCGACCTGCCGCTCGAAAACATCTATTTCGACACGCCCGCGCTCGCGCTGACCCAGGCAAGGATTGCGCTCAGGCTGCGCAAGACGCCGAGTGGCTGGCTGCAGACGCTCAAAGCCGCCGGCACAGCGAAGGAAGGCCTGCATAGCCGCCATGAATGGGAAACGCCCGTGGCCGGTGCCTCGCTCGAAACCGATGTGCTCGCCGAGGTCTGCGACGACGCGCAAGCGCTCGCCGTGTTGCGACGCGCCGAGCCGGAACTCGTCGCACTCTTCCGTACGACGTTCGTCCGGCGTCTGTGGCGCATGGTCGTGGCCGGCGCGGTGATCGAGGCGGCCATCGATCGCGGAGAAGTCACCGCGGAAGTGGACGGCGTTGTCCGCCGTGCCCCCATCAGCGAGATCGAACTCGAACTGATCGACGGCGAGGAATCCGCGCTTGCTTCGTTCGCTGCCAAGCTATCCGCGAACGTGCCGGGCCTCGTGCCCGAGAATGTCAACAAGGCGCAGCGCGGGTACGCTTTGCGAGCGGGCGGCTGATTCGCGATGGCCCGCGCACGCCCCCCCCAGAGTTCGGATTCGGCGCAAGCGTCGCTCTTCGACGTCCCCGCCGCACCGCCCGCGATTTCGCAGCCCGGTCTAAGCGCGCCGCTCGAGGCGCAGTTCGATACGCTACCGACCGAGTGGCGCGAACATCTCAGGCCTTTCCTTGAAAGCGAAGCCTATGGGCCGCTCTGCCGCTTCGTCGACGCTCAACTCGCCTCGGGCAAAACGGTCTATCCAGCTGATGTATTTAGAGCATTACGCCTCACCCGCCCCGACGCCGTCAAAGTTGTGATCGTCGGACAGGACCCTTATCACGGCGACGACGGCGGGCACCCGCAAGCCCACGGGCTTGCCTTCTCCGTGCCGGAACCGGTGCGGCCGCCGCCTTCATTGCGCAACATCTTCAAGGAGATCGCGGCCGATCTCAGTTGCGAAATGCCGCGGCGGGGGTGCCTCGACGCATGGGCCAGGCAAGGCGTGCTGCTGTTGAACACGGTGCTGACCGTCGAGCGCGGAAAAGCCGCCAGCCATGCCAAACGTGGCTGGGAGCAATGCACCGATACGCTGATTCATGAACTCGCGCATCGGCACGAGGGGCTAGTGTTCATGCTGTGGGGCGCCCATGCGCAGGCCAAACGTGCGCTGCTCGACGCGAGACCGCATTGCGTACTCGAAGCGCCGCATCCCTCGCCGCTTTCGGCGCATCGCGGCTTTCTCGGCTGCCGCCACTTTTCGCTTGCGAACGAATATCTGGCGGCACACGGCCGCCAGCCGATCGACTGGCAGCTTCGCGACGAGGCGTAACACCGTCCCGCACTCACGCTTGTTTGCCCGGTCGACGGGGATTGCGCGGCCGTCGCACGGCGGGGCGGCGAACTTGCGCCGCGACCCCCCGCGTTTTTACGGCCTCAGGCTGCTGCAGCAATCGCTTCCCGGGCGCTGGCCAGTCCGGCGTTTGCCGCATCGGGGCCCATGTTCATCCCTTCGGCATAGATGAAGCTCACATCGGTGATACCGATGAAACCGAGAAATGTCTGAATGTGCGGCGCCTGGCTGTCGGCCGGCGTACCGGCGTACTTGCCGCCGCGAGCCGAGACGATAAACGCACGCTTTCCTTTCACGAGACCCTCGGGACCGTTCTCTGTATAGCGGAAGGTCACGCCGGCGCGCGCAATCCAGTCGAAATAAGCCTTGAGCTGCGACGACACACCGAAGTTGTACATCGGAGCGCCGATGACGATGATGTCGGCGGCCTGCAGCTCGGCGATCAGCGCATCGCTGCGCGCGATGATCGCGGCCTGCTCGGGCGTGCGCTGCTCGACCGGCGTGAAAAAGGCGCCGAGAACCGAATCGTCGAGGTGCGGCAATGCGTTGGCGAGCAAGTCGCGCACGACGACCTTCGCTCCCGGGTTGGCGCTGCGCAGTTTTTCCGTCAGTTCGGTGGCGAGCAGCGTCGAGTTCGCGCCTTGCGAACGAGCGGCCGAATTCAGTTGCAGGATCGTGGTCATCTTGGCTCCGTCTATAGGGTTGCGCGTTTGCCGCGCGAGTGGAGCCATTGTGTTTACTTTGCGGCGCCTCAGAAAGTAGGGCCGCGGCGACGCATTGTTGCACCAGCGGGACAATCGACGCATCGCGGCGGAAGCTCGCCGCGATGCGTGCCGAGCCTGCCGTGCCGTCCGGCGCGGCTCAACCGAGCAGCCAGCGCTCGCGTGCTCGGCGCACCGGCGCGCGCGCCTTGTCATCGGCCACGAGCTTATAGCGCGTGACCTCGGGACCGTCGAGCTTTGCCCGCACCACCCGCAGTTCATCGCGGCGAAATGCGTGGATGTCGACCGTTGCACCCGGCAGGTAGCGCATGAGCAGCGTGTCGAGATTGGAGCCGGTGATACGCAAGCCATCGAGTGCGACAAGAATATCGCCCGCCGACAGCCCCGCCTTTTGCGCCGCGCCGCCGTCATGAATGGCCGCAACAGCGCAATCGGTGCCCGCCGCTCGTACGCGAGCGCCCAGTGACGGCTTGCCGAGCCGCCCTGCGTCCCCGTTACCGAAATCGGGGCGCAGCTCGACGCCGAACGGCGCGAGGAGCGCCTCGAGCGGCAGATCGCGCGTGCCATAAACGGCTTCGTCGAAAAACGACCCGAGATCGACGCCCGTCGCCTCCTCGATCAGTGCCCTCACCTCATCCTCGCCGACGCCTTGCGCCTCGTGCCCGTTCCGGTAAAAGTCGCGACCGTAGCGTTGCCAGAGCAGCCGCATGACGTCGTCGAGCGACTTGCGGTGATTCGTGCGTTCGCGGATGGCCAGATCGAAGGCCAATGCGACGAGCGAACCCTTCTGGTAGTAGCTGACGATTGCGTTCGGTGCGTTTTCGTCCTGGCGGTAGTACTTGATCCAGGCGTCGAACGAGCTTTCCGCCACGCTTTGCTTGAGCCGTCCGCTGCCCCGCAGCACGCCGCCGATCGTCTTGCCGAGTTGGGCAAAGTACTCGTTGGGCGACATCGCGCCGCTGCGTACGAGCATCAGATCGTCGTAGTAGGACGTCACGCCCTCGAAAAGCCACAGCAGCGAGGTGTAGTTCTCGCGCGAGAGGTCGTAGGGTACAAAAGCGGCTGGCTTGATGCGCTTGACGTTCCACGTATGGAAGTATTCGTGGCTGCACAGGCCCAGGTAGGTGCGATAGCCATCGGTCATTTCGGTGCGGCCCGCCACCGGCAAATCGGTGCGATTGCAGATGAGCGCCGTCGAGGCGCGGTGCTCGAGCCCCCGTAGCCGTCGGTCACCGCCAGCGTCATGAAGACATAGCGCGATACCGGTGCCTTTTTCGAGCGCGGCTCGAAAAGCGCGATCTGAGCCTCGCAAATACGCTTCAGATCGGCCGAGAGCCGCTCCATGTCGACACGCGTCGTGTGACCGGAAATAACGATGTCGTGCGGTACGCCATGCGCCGTGAACGTGGCAAGCTCGAATTCACCCAGCGTGACCGGATGGTCGACGAGCTCATCATAGTTCTGCGCCTGATATTCGCCAAAACCGTACCGCTTGGTGCCGCGCGCTTCGGTGAGCGCCGTCGCCACGCGCCAGTTCCGATAGCCCGCACCGGCGGGCTTGCGGATTTCGACGCGGCACGGTGCTGCTTCATGGCCCAACGCTGCCAGAAAGACACTCGTGCCGTTGAAAAAGCCCGTTGTATCGTCGAGATGGGCTGCCCGCACCGACAGGTCCCATGCGTAGACCTCGTAACGCAGCGTGAGCGCGCCGCCTTTTAGCGGCGCGGCCTGCCATGTTTGCTTGTCGAGCTTGTCGATCCGGACCTTGCGCCCGTTTTCGCTGAAAGCCCGCAGTGAAACGATGTTGCGCGCGAACTCCCGCACCATGTAGCTGCCCGGTATCCAGGTCGGCAACGAAAAACGCTGGCCGGCGGGATCGGGATCGGCCAGCGTCAGCGTTACTTCGAAGATATGCGCGGCAGGTTGCTTGGGAACGATGACGTAGCGGATCGGCTTCATCGGCAGCTAAGCGAAATTGGCGGGAAGAGAATGAATGCGGGCGGTTTGCTCAACGCTGGCGCAACCGGTTCAACGCGCTTTGCCGAGCGCACGCTCGAGCGCATCGGCCGATACGGCACCCGGCAGACGGCGACCGTCCGCCAGGATGATCGTCGGCGTGCCGGTCACATTCATGCCGCGGCCGAGCGCGAGATTCTTGTCGATCGCGCTCGTGTCGCAGCTACCGGTACCCGACGGAGCACGACGTTCGAGCATCCAGGCTTCCCACGTCTTGGCCCGATCGGCCGAGCACCAGATGGCCTTGGCTTTCGCGGTCGAATCGTCCGACAGCACCGGGTAAAGGAAGGTATAGACGGTGACGTTATCGATCGATTTGAGCGATGCCTCGAGCTGCTTGCAGTACGGGCAGTTGGGATCCGAGAACACGGCGATCTTGCGGCTGCCGTTGCCCTTCACGACTTTGACTGCGTTGGCGAGCGGCAGGCTTGCGAAATCGACCTTGTTGATTTCGGCGAGGCGCGCCTCGGTGAGATTCGCGTGTGCTTTCGTGTCGAGCAGATCGCCGACGAAAACATAATCGCCATTGGCATCGCTATAAATCAGCTGTGCGCCGACGTTCACTTCGTAAAGCCCGGCGACCGGTGCCTTGGTGATGCTTTTGATCTGGAGATCGGGCAGGCGGGCCTGCAGCGTCGCCTTGAGCTTGTCCGTCGTCTGGTCGGCGTGGGCGGAGCATCCAAGTGCCATCGCGGCGATAAGGGCAGCGCTCAGGGCGCCGCGCAGGAAAGTAGCCATGGTTTACAAGTCCTTCTGATCGTTCGCCGCGCGGGGTTCCGGCGCGGTGCATGAATTCGTGTCGGTCCGTCCCGCCTAGCCGAGCGCCGCGGAAACCAGCCAGCGCTTCACGAGCGGCTGCGCGCCGACCAGCGACATGCCGGCGTTGCGCAACGTACGGGCGAAAAAGCCTGGAAAGGAAAAGAGGCGCTGCAGCCCGTCGGTCGCAGCGGTGAGCGCGCCGATGTCTTCACGGCGCGAGCGCTCGTAGCGACGCAGTAATACCGGATCGCCGAGATCGCGAAACGGCTCCTTTTTGGCGAGGACGTCCGCGAGCGATGCCACATCGCGCAGGCCCAGGTTCATCCCCTGCCCGGCGAGCGGGTGAATGAGATGCGCGGCATCGCCGACGAGCGCCACGCGCGGCGCGACGAGGCGATCGACACGCTGCAGCGAAAGCGGGAAACCGTGCGCGGCGCCGACACATTCGAGCTCTCCGAGCCGGCCATGCGTTGCCCGGTCGACCGCGGCTGCGAGCTGTGCCGGCGCAAGCGCGACGAGCTCGCGCGCATGGTCGGCGCGAGCCGACCAGACGAGCGACACATGGCCGCCCGGCAGTGGCAGCAGCGCGACGATCTCGCGATCTTCCGTGAACCACTGGTAGGCGGTTTCGCCGTGCGGCTTCGATGCTTTGAAGTTCGCCACGACACCGGTTTGCCGGTAGTCGCGCCGCGTCACCTCGGCCCCCATCTGGGCGCGCACCCACGAATGCGCACCGTCCGCACCGACGATGAGATCGGCTTCGATCACGACGCCGTTGGCCAGTGCGAGCATGGCGGCATCGGTTTTCACATCGAGCCCTTGCGCCCGCGTGTCGAACCAGGTCACGTGCGGCTGGAAGCGTAAGGCGGCATCGAGCGAATGTTCGACCAGCGACGATTCGACGATCCAGGCGAGCTGCGGCACAGCCGCCTGGAACGCCGAGAAATGGAGTTCCGCTTGCGCGTCGCCATAGACCCGCATGTCGTAGACGGGCGACAGACGATCGTGGTCGAGCGCCTGCCAGACCCGCAGACGTTCCAGCAGTGCCTGAGAACTCGCTGAGAGCGCGTAGATGCGTGCATCGAAAAGCACGTCGGCCGGACGCGGCGCGGCAGGCTGCGCGATCAGGGCGATACGCAGTCCGTGTTGTGCGAGCGCAAGCGCGGCGCATTTGCCGACGAGGCCGCCGCCGACGACGGCGACGTGAAACGTCTGATGATGGGCGGTCATTAGCGCATTATATCTGCGCTGGACCGTGCAGCTTGGCGCGGCGGGAAATTAGGACGTGCGGCAGGTCACAGTTCTGCCGGCGCGGAGGCTGGCTGCTCGGGACAGGCTGCAACTAACCCGTCGACGCCAGAGCCTACCGGCGATTCAGGCCGTGAACGCGCGGCCCGCGACGATGCCGGTTTTCATGTCGCAACGGGTGCGGCAAGTCTCGTGTGAAAGCGCGGCCTTCAAAGCATCGGGCAATGGCGCGGGACGTTGCGTCGCGACATTGACGCAGGCGAGTCTGAACTCGGCAGCTGCCAACGGAGTCTCGTTTCGCATCAGCGTCTGACTGACGAGCAGGCTGCAGCGGCTGGCCGCGGAGACATTTCCGCGCGCCAACAGCCGCTCGTCCAGCGCCGCGGGCTTTAGATAGTGAAGAGTTGCATCCACTACCGCGAGTGCAACGCCATAGATGTCCTGAAGCTCGCGAGCCGAGCACCCGACTGCACACTGCCATTCTGAGCGGGCTGCCTCGAACCACCTTAAATAGGCGGTGTGATGAGCCACTCCGCCCGCGTCCGTGTCCGCATAGTAGACACGGACGGCGTACACGGGCAGCTCGATGGTCGACGCGACACTCATGAGCAGCCGCCCCACTCGTGCGAAGCGGAACTTGCGGCCGCGTCACGCCATGCGGCGATCAGGCGACGGTCGTCCGTATTGGAAGGGTGAAACTTCGGGTGAAAGTAGACAAAAAAAGCCGGCGTCATACGGCGAAACAAGCCCGGCGCCACCCACAGGTAGCGCAACAACGCGAGCCAGCTTCTCCATGAAGCGCCGTCCTGCTCCGCCAGACGAGCAACGTTGACGAACAGCCTTCGCATAAAGCCCATCGTCACCTGTATCGCCGCGGAACAACGAAGAAAGTATGCCCCCACTCCCCGACCGTATGCCGAGGTGAAGACGTCGAACGCCACCGATTTGTGTTCGATTTCCTCGACGGCGTGCCAGCGCCACAACGCGCCAAACTCGCTATCGCCTCGCATGATGGCGGCGCTCGACAGAATCTGATGCGCCAGCGACGCCGTGAAATGTTCCATCGCGACCGTCATCGCAAGCCTCCGCCGCGGCGCAACCTTTTCGAGCGGCTTGGAAAACATCCTGATGTCGAGCGTGTCGACTTCATAACCGCTTGCGACCATCGCACCGATATACTCGCGATGTTCCCGGCTATGAGCGGCCTCCTGTTGCATGAAGCCGCTGACATCCGAGAGCAGGCGCTCTTCTTTCACATGCTTGCGGTGTTCACGCACGCTGTTGATGAAGAATTTTTCCCCTTTAGGGAAAAACAGCGACATTGCATTGTAGAAGCGCGACACAGCACTTCCGGCTGAGTGCCAGTTGCAAACGTCGCCGCGAGCGAGGTCGAACGATATGTCTCGCAGTGATATCTGATCGCGATGATCTGCGCATTTTGTTGTTTCCACAACCATCGCAACAGTTGCGATATCGCGTCGTAACATGGCGTCTCCGACGTTGTATATGCGGCAAAGCGCGTAGCGTAGGGATATCCATATTAGATATTGCGCATCGGGTGCTGAGTACGCGCTTTCGTAGCGAACACCCCGAACGGACGCGCGCAGTGCGAAGGAGCGGTTCTCAGGTGACGTTTGCTGCTAAGCCGGGGACCCGGGCGGGCGACCGCTCGGCTTCGTCACGAGCAGCAAGCCGAGCGCCGAAACAGCGACGACGCTGGCCATCGCAACGTAGAGGCCGGCAACCGAAGCCCCGCCGTACACGGTCGGCGCGGAAAAGATCAGCAATCCAATGCCGCTCGTCATCAGCACGCTGTTGGCGCGAAAACGACCTAGCAAGTGTCTCGGACACTCCGCCAGGAACCGGGTCTCGCTTCGTATGCGTACCAGGGAGAAACCGGCGCCGAGAAAGAAATGCGTTGTCAGCAGAGCCGGAAAAGCGGAAAGAAGCGGGATCGCCGCGAGAGCGATCGCCATTGTTCCAACTACGATGAAATCGAGGCGCACGGTACCCGGCGAATTCGCCGCAAACTTTGCTAGCCACACGCCGACAAGGAGTGCGCCGATCGACCACGCTGCTTCTATCATCGAATAGTCCGCGCTCGTGCCGCGGAAATAAAAGGCGATAAGCGCCGGTAGCAATGTATTCGTGATCTGCCCGATCGAAAACGCCAGTGCCGCGCAGGTTGCTATCGCGAACAATCGGCGGTGCCGAAGGTAGAGCATCGGCCCTGCGGAAAATGCTCCCCGTTTCCACGTGGGCGAAGCGCTATCGCGCTCCACATACAAGGCAGGCAGCAACCACCAGTTGATTCCGGCCAGAAGCGCACCACAGGCAGAAATGAAGAGGAAAGCGTGAACGAGGTTGGCTTGAGAAACAACCAGGCCGCCCAACGCCGTCCCGAAAATCAGCGCGATTTGAGCGGTGGAATTGAGGGTCGCCAAGTGCCGAGGTCGTTCGGAGTGCTGAAGATGAGTCTTCAGGAAGTAATCCATTGCGCCGCCTAGGACAGAACTGGAGGCAGTAGCCAGGACTACGGCGACAGCGATGGCCTCGAACATCGTCTCGTCGGTCAGCGTCGCTTGCGTAAGAAGCGGGATCCCGCCCGAAACGACGATGCCTAGATGACCGCACAGCAGCATTGCTTTTTTTCTGGCGAAGTAGTCGACCGTTGCGCCCAGAATCGGCGAGAGAACCAGGCTGGCCACCGTCGAGATCAACAGAATCTTTCCGGCAGCATCAGCACGCCCTGTGCTCTGCACCGCCGACCATGCGACCACGACCAATTGATAGCCGATTCGCAAGAAGTTGATCGCGGCCAGTGCCGCGAATAGTTTGATGGACGGGCTGCGCGCCAAGGCGGACGCCCGGCGCGGACATTCGACATCGACCGCATCATTGATCATGGGCGCGGCTCTTCCTTCCCGCCTACAAGCTCGATGCAATTGTCATCGACGGAGCGCAAAAAAACTCGCGTGTACAATGCGTCCGGACTGGGCTCATCGAAAACGTCGCGCGCATGGGCGCCCAATACGTTACGTACAAAAATCAGACGACGCGACTTTTGCGGCACCGAAAATCGCACGGCGTTAGCTGCGAGCGAGCTCCGTAAGCCATCTATCGCGGCCAAATCAAAATCCGGATCTCCAGCGGCCGAGGTAACATCGCCATTCAAGTAGAGGGTAGTACCGACGGATTCTGTTTCAATGAAAATCGGTGCGATCACGTGTCGCGGGGACACTATTTCGAGATTGCCATCATCCCCCTCGTAAACGCTTGGAGTGACCTTGATGTTATACGGCCTGCCTACCCCGATACGCCTCATATAAAGGTCCTTCTCGCCCCACATAGAGAATGGAACCCAGTGAAAATTTCCTGGCTTGCGATATGCGATATCGATGTTATAAAGCATAATATTGTGCGGCATCGATACCTTGTCTTCAGCCAGCAACCCATCAGTGTGGAAGCCAAGTTTTGTCTCTGGAGCGATAGGTTGTAGCCCAAGATCCGCCAAATGTTTTGATTTTCGGTATGACGCTGCATAGACCGTGTACGGAGTGTCATTGATGCGATCTCGACCTAACGAAAAGATGTTTGAACCAAGACCTAGTGCTAACGCTACGCCCCAGAAGGCGTTCTGAGTGGTATCGCAAGCTCGGCTCTCTGGTATGTCGACAACCGCCATTCCAATTCCCGGATTCGCGAGATCGGACCTAAACTCATCCAGCAAAGATGCAAACAATCGACCTGCGATTGGTTTTGATTTCTCGCTTATCAGTTCGCTTGTCAGCCGGGAAATATCTGGTGACGCGCGGGCAAGCTCGACGGCCAACTCCATGTATAATTCATACAAATTTAATCCAATAATGTGGATCTTCGGTGTAAGCGAACTACTAGCTCCCGTATCAACCAAGCCGGAATCACACGCGATCATGACGACATGCCCCTTTAGATCAATTTGACAGATGGCGGGTCAACAACGATGATTAATTCGACCCGCCCGTAGTTTTATTTAAAATCATCAACCACTTTTATGCTTATCCGTTTCGATTACCATCTGTGCATTCTGGCTGAGTGAAATTCAAACGAAGTGAGCCGAGAAGACGCTCGAACGCGGGCTCCGCGGTTGTCGTTTGCAATTTTGCAAGCTCCGGCGACGCCTGACGGGGGAGCTTCGCTGCGTCGAAAATCGATTTCCCTTGCATGATTTAGGCCCTCAAAAATTTATTGGACGGGTGACAGCAGAGCTGCTGTCGATTCAAATGTAATGAAATTGAATTACCATGTAAACAAAATGTAATGATACCTATCCACCTGAACGGTGGATGGAACCGACGCCCTTCGCGCCCCACGAGTCTGTAGGCACCTCATTCGCTCAGCGCTCACTGTTAGCTCCAAGTCATCTCATCGCCAGCCGGTCGAAGCCCCCGAAAGCGTTACAATTGCCGTTTCACGAGTCGAAGACGAGCACGAACCATGGACGGCAAGCGCCCGATCCGTGCCCGTTCCGTCTCGTACCCGAATTCACCTTGCGGCTGTCGCGCTTCGGTCCATTGCCGGACAACGGAAGAAGCGGCGAGCAACCGCAACAGATCGATCCAGAAAGGTCTTCCATGAGTCTCAAATGCGGCATCGTCGGCCTGCCGAACGTCGGCAAGTCCACCCTCTTCAATGCACTGACGAAGGCCGGCATCGCCGCCGAGAACTATCCGTTCTGCACGATCGAGCCGAACGTCGGTGTCGTGGAAGTGCCGGATGCGCGGCTGAAAGCACTCGCCGAGATCGTCAAGCCTGAGCGCGTCGTGCCGGCCGTCGTCGAATTCGTCGATATCGCGGGCCTCGTCGCCGGAGCGAGCAAGGGCGAAGGCCTCGGTAACCAGTTCCTCGCCAACATCCGCGAAACCGATGCGATCACGCATGTGGTGCGCTGCTTCGAAGACGAAAACGTGATTCACGTGGCCGGCAAGGTCGATCCGCTCTCCGACATCGAAGTCATCAACACGGAACTGGCGCTCGCCGATCTCGCCACTGTCGAGAAAGCGCTCGCCCGCTATTCGAAAGCCGCGAAATCGGGCAACGACAAGGAAGCCGTCAAACTCGCCGCGGTACTCGAGAAGGCCCGCGCGCAGCTCGATATGGCCAAGCCGATCCGCGCGCTCGAGTTGTCCGACGACGAGGCCGCGCTCATCAAGCCGTTTTGCCTCATCACCGCGAAACCGACGATGTATGTGGCCAACGTGAAAGACGACGGCTTCGAGAACAACCCCTACCTCGATGCCGTGCGCCGGCATGCCGATGCCGAGAAATCGCCCGTCGTCGCGGTGTGCGCGGCGATCGAAGCGGAGATTGCGGATCTGGCCGACGAGGACAAGGAAGTGTTCCTCGCCGATATGGGAATGGACGAGCCGGGCCTGAACCGTGTCATCCGTGCCGGTTTCAAGCTGCTGGGTCTGCAGACGTACTTCACCGCAGGCGTGAAGGAAGTACGCGCCTGGACGATCCATATCGGCAATACAGCGCCGCAAGCGGCCGGCGTCATTCATACAGACTTCGAGCGCGGCTTCATCCGCGCACAGACGATTTCGTTCGATGACTTCGTTGCCTATAAAGGCGAACAAGGCGCAAAGGAAGCCGGCAAGATGCGCGCCGAGGGCAAAGAGTACGTCGTGCACGATGGCGACGTCATGAACTTCCTGTTCAACGTCTAAGCAAAACCTGCTCTTTCACGGGGCATCACGACGCCCCAAAATCCCCATCAAATGCCTACGCCACTTAAGTCCCATCCTTGCACGGGGTATCAAGTGGCGCATTGAAGTAACGAATCAAACCGGGTACGCCTGCCACAGTGGTGGCAGACGTGCTCAATGATAGGCAGTGCCGGCATGCCAAGCCGAACGCGAAGCCGTAACAGTTCGCCCCGACGGACCTGATCTGTAGCGGGGCGAGCCGGTAAGAGGCGTGGGTCCGCTGCCATGAGAACGGCAAGCATGAATTAGCAATAACTACCGCAATCTCAAATAAATCGGCAATTTTTTCTAAAAATAGCAGCCGATGCCAATAATGATTGAGCCTGTTTTGCCATGAAGTAATTCCGTGTAAAATCGCCCGACTCCGAATTCCGGCTTATCCGTCAGGCTTGCCAATGAATACCGACTTGTCTGCTCAAGACCTTCGGAAAATCGCCACCGGGATGCGGAACAACCGGCTATTAAGGTTGGTGTTTCCGCAAAGTGATGCGTCGTGCAACATCTTGTTGGCGAACTGCATCGAAGGCGATGAATACCTATCGCACGATGCAGGTTCAGCACCGGAGAGCAGAGTTATACGCAATCCGCACTCCCGCGGGGTAATGTCGATACACGATCGGCGGATGAAGCTGGCTGTCGGCGTGATCCGCTTGCATGGCAAGACCACTGCTATGCAAGCGCTATCGAACCTCTAGAACTGAAAAAATGCGATGAAGGACGAAAGCGACCCGCTTTTGTCGTTCGACGAGATGCCTTATGAAACGAGTGCGAACGCGAGACCTCGCTTGCCACCGGAGTCAACATGAATTCACAATCCCGCCCCGGCTCGTTGCCCCGTACAGCCGCAGTCATCGCGGCGGCCATCGCCGCTGCGCCGTTTCTATATGGCTACTACGGCCTGGCGAAGGCATCTTTTCTGTCCGCGGACGTATTGGCCGTGAACCTGACCAATCTTATTAGTAGCCTGGTGTATCGAACCGGTTTGGTTTTCCTGATTGTTCTATGGCACGGGGAACAGCGGGGTCAGCTTGCATTCCGTCGCCCGGCGTTGCTGCTGACGATCTACGCATCATGCCTGGTGGGTTGGGAGATCGCGCAAAGATTGATGTTCGAAGCGCTGATTCGACATTTGAACGACGGCTCCGCCATGCTGAATTTCATCGTGACGATCATCAGCTTGCTGAATGTCGTTCTGTACGCGCTCGTGGCTTGGCTGACGTGGCGATTCATTACACACATGCTGCGCAAAGATGCATTACCGCTGGCACCGCCCGCTAACGCACGGCGGCGCATTGCCGGCCTCGCGGCTTGGATGTTCGCTACCGTACTACTGTCGTTTATGACACAAGCGACGCCTATGTTGCTCGACTACTTTGACGATGATCTCAAGCTCGTGATGTTTGACTACATTGGCACGGTTGCCGTTCCGACAGCCTTGGTCTTCGCGGGCGCGATGCTCGGCCTGCCGCGTGATCTCAGCCGACTGCACGGCTGGCGTCTACTGGGGGCGTCGCTTGCGGCGATGGCATCTGTTTCGCTGCTGGCTTATGGGGCTCTGCGCGTATTGGGCGACGTGCCTGGCACGGTTAATCCGATGTCCGGCATGCTGATCGTTACACTTCTCGCCGGAATTGGCGTGGCTCACCGAATGTGGTTCCGCGTGTTCTACGCTGCTGCACCCAGACCTGCGGCTGAAATATCTCCAGGCGCGCAATCGTCATGAAAGACCAACACCGCGGGGTGCCACTTCAACATCTGAGCTCCGCCAACCCGGCCCGACTCCCCGCACGCGCAATCGACTCGATCGTCCGCACGGCCTCGCCGAGGCCGTCTTCTTGCGCCATCGCCGCACCGATTGCGGCCGCGCGCGTGCGCACTTGCGCACGCGACGCGAAGTCGATGGCGTGTGCCAGCGCCGCCGCCGATACCCGCTTTCCTGGCACGGCTGCCGGTGCGATGCCGCGCTTAGCGAGTCGATCGGCCCAAAAGAATTGATCGGCCGCAAAGGGAACGACGACGGAAGGCACCCCCGCACGCGCCGCGGAGTGAGATGTACCGGCTCCCCCATGGTGAACGACCATCGAGGTGCGCGGAAAGAGCCACTCATGCGGCGTATCTCCAACCACATGGAAATTCGAAGGCAGCGCGTTACCATCTATGCCGCTCCACCCCGGGTAAAAGAGGGCGCGGCGCCCCCCGACGGCCCCGATCAACGCTTCGCCAAGTTTGCGCCGATTAAAGCCCGCCATGCTGCCAAACCCGATATAGATCGGTGCCTCCCCCGCCGCTAGGAAATCGGCGAGGGGCTTCGGAGCGGACCATTCGCGCGCACCCGGCGGTCTCCATTGCCCACAAATACGCGCCTGCGGCGGCCAATCGTGAGGCTGTGGCAAAAGGCTCGGCGACACACCGTAAAGAATCGGGTGTTCAGTCCACACGCGCTCGCGTGCGGGGAGCCCACAAACGCTCGCTCGCGCCGCGTTCGTCGCTTTGCGAAACGCACGCCAGAGCATCGCATTGACGAAACGATGGCTCGCGCGGTTGAGCCAGCCCGGCAGCTTGCCGGGCGGCAAAAACGGTGACGCGAAATCAGCGGTCGGCGTAATCGGGATCATACCGGCGCCGATAGCGGGGATGCCCAGGCACTCGGCTACAGACAGCCCGACAAACGACGCCAGCGCCGATACGATCAGCGCATCACAGCCACGCGCCGCGTCCAGGGTCTCGCGCACCCAGACCATCGTATTCGCGTTCGCGATTTCCGCCAGGGCGCGGGCCGTGTTCGAAAAATTCGTTTTACCGCCAACGACATTCGACAACGCCTCGCCCGGCATCAAGGCTCGCTTGATGTCGCCCATCAGCGGCGATGCGGGTACGCCAAGCGCCGCCGCACTCGTCAGCGTCGATGCATCGGCCAAAATACGCGCTTCATGACCCGCATCGATCAGCGCGCGGCACAGTGCGGCGAGCGGCCGCGTATCCCCCTCGGTTCCATAAGTCACCACGGCAAATTTCATCGTGTGCTCTTCCAATGCCGGCTGGCGCCGGCTTTTCGTTATGACGCCGGCGCGGCCTGCGATCCGGTCCATCCTTTGCCCCTGAGCACTCGGCCACGCCCCCACCGAAACGCACGCTTCTTTGCGCGCCCACCCGGTAACGTGTAAGACTAGCGTTTTCTCTCAATTTCCGTTTCCCCGCACATGGCCCAATACGTCTACACCATGAACCGGGTCGGCAAAATCGTGCCGCCCAAGCGTCAAATCCTGAAGGACATCTCGCTCTCGTTCTTCCCCGGCGCGAAAATCGGCGTGCTCGGCCTGAACGGCTCGGGCAAATCGACGCTCATTCGCATCATGGCCGGCGTCGACCGGGACATCGAAGGCGAAGCGACGCCCATGCCGAATCTGAACATCGGCTACCTGCCCCAAGAGCCGCAGCTCGATCCGGAAAAAACCGTGCGCGAGGCCGTCGAAGAAGGCCTCGGCGATATCTTCAGCGCGCAAAAGAAGCTCGACGAAATCTACGCGGCCTACGCCGAACCCGATGCCGACTTCGACGCACTCGCTGCCGAGCAGGCGAAGTATGAAGCGATCCTCGCCGCAAGCGACGGCGGCAGCCCCGAGCAGCAACTCGAAGTCGCCGCGGACGCGCTGCGCCTGCCGCCGTGGGACGCGAAAATCGCGAATCTGTCGGGCGGTGAAAAGCGCCGCGTGGCACTGTGCAAGCTGCTCCTCGAAAAGCCCGACATGCTGCTGCTCGACGAGCCCACCAACCACCTCGACGCCGAATCCGTCGAATGGCTCGAACAGTTCCTCACGCGCTTCCCGGGTACGGTCGTAGCCGTCACCCACGATCGCTACTTCCTCGATAACGCGGCCGAGTGGATTCTCGAGCTCGACCGTGGCTACGGCATTCCGTGGAAGGGCAACTACAGCAGTTGGCTCGATCAGAAGGAAACGCGCCTGAAACAGGAAGAAACGGCTGAATCGGCGCGCCAAAAGGCGATCAAGAAAGAGCTCGAGTGGGTGCGCCAGAACCCGAAGGGCCGTCAGGCGAAATCGAAGGCGCGTATTGCCCGCTTCGAGGAATTGAGCAGCCAGGACTACCAAAAGCGCAACGAGACGCAGGAAATCTTCATTCCCGTCGGCGACCGGCTGGGCAACGAAGTGGTCGAATTCAAGAACGTCACCAAGGCCTATGGCGACCGGCTGCTCATCGACAATCTGAGCTTCAAGGTGCCGCCCGGCGCGATCGTTGGCATCATCGGCCCGAACGGCGCCGGCAAGTCCACCCTCTTTCGCATGCTGACGGGCCGCGAAACGCCCGATTCGGGCACCATCGATATCGGACCGACGGTCAAGCTCGCCTATGTCGATCAGAGCCGCGACGCGCTCGACGGCTCGAAGACCGTCTTCGAGGAAATCTCCGGCGGCGCCGATGTCCTGACGGTCGGCAGATACGAAACGCCCTCGCGCGCCTACATCGGCCGTTTCAACTTCAAGGGCGCCGATCAGCAAAAGAACGTCGGCAATCTCTCCGGCGGCGAGCGCGGGCGCCTGCATCTGGCGAAGACGCTCATCGCCGGCGGCAACATGCTGCTCCTCGACGAACCGTCGAACGACCTCGACGTCGAGACACTGCGCGCGCTCGAAGACGCACTGCTCGAATTCGCAGGGTCGGTCATGGTGATCTCGCACGATCGCTGGTTCCTCGATCGCATCGCCACCCACATCCTCGCGTTCGAGGGCGACTCGCAGGTGGTGTTCTTCGACGGCAACTATCAGGAGTACGAAGCGGACAAGCGCAAGCGCCTGGGCGAAGAAGCGGCCAAGCCCAAACGCATCCGCTATAAGCCGATCACGCGCTGATGCGCTGATACGCGCGCGGGAAGCGGCAAGCGCCCGGTCAACCGGGCGCGCTCATTCAGGTGCCCAGCGCGAGGCCCAGCTCCCGCAGCCGTGCCTCGGTGGCGGCCGCGCTCGTGTGGTGCACGCCGTGCCATCCGAGCGCTGCCGCGGCGTGCGCGTTCTTGATGTTGTCGTCGATGAAGACGAGCTCATGGGCCGCCACGCCGGGCACATGCCGCTCGATGCGGGAAAACATCTCGGCATAAATCGCCGGATCGGGCTTCACGAGCTTTACGCGGCCCGATACGACGATGTCGCGAAAGCGCCGCAGCACGTCGAAACGATCCCAGGCATATGGGAACGTCTCAGCCGACCAATTCGTGAGCCCAAAGAGCGGCACCCCCGCAGCCTCGAGCTTTTCGACGAGCGCAGCACCGTCGGCAATCACTCCACCGATCATCTCGTGCCAGCGCGCATAGAACGCACGAATCAACGATTCGTGCTGCGGAAAACGCGCGACAAGCTCCGCGGTCCCCGTCTCGATCAACTGACCGCCATCTTGCTGCACGACCCAGTCCATCGAGCACACCTCGGTCAGGAAGCGGCGGCGCTCTCCTTCATCGGGAATCAACCGACGGTATAAATACTCGGGGTTCCAGTCGATGAGCACCCCGCCGAAATCGAAGACCACCACCTTCGCTGCCATGCAACGCTCTCCCTCGTCGTGCAAAGATCAGATCGCTCGCGTGCGGGCCTCGAGCCAGGCTCGGGCCTCACCCGTCACATGCGGTGAAATGCGTTCACGCACTGTCTCGTGATAGCCGTTGAGCCATGCGCGCTCGTCGTCGCGCAACAGCGCCGGCGCTATGGCGCGTGTATCGATCGGGCACAGAGTCAGCGTCTCGAAGTCGAGGAACGCGCCGAACTCCGTCTCGCCCGCCGCTCGGCTCAGAACGAGATTCTCGATTCGCACGCCCCACTGCCCCGGTCGATAGATACCGGGCTCGACGGACGTGATCATCCCCGCCTGCATCGCCGTATAAGGCTCCGCCGGCGCATAGTGCGAGATCACCTGCGGACCTTCATGCACGTTGAGGAAGTAGCCGACGCCATGCCCTGTGCCATGCCCGTAGTCGACACCCGCCTCCCAGATCGGCGCACGCGCGATGGCATCGAGCATCGGCGAACGGATACCGCGCGGAAAACGGGCGCGCGAGAGCGCGATCATGCCCTTGAGCACAAGCGTGAAGTCGCGTCGTTGCGGGTCGGTGATCGAGCCGATCGGCATCACCCGCGTAATGTCGGTCGTGCCGCCCAGATACTGTCCGCCCGAGTCGATCAACAGCAATCCATCGCCCGCGATGTGCGCATGCGATGCCTCGGTCGCACGATAGTGCGGCATCGCGCCGTTCGCGTTGAAGCCGGCAATGGTGGCAAAGCTCTGGCAGATGTAGCCGGGCCTGCGCGCTCGCGCGGCGGTGAGCCGTTCGTCGACGATGAGCTCGGTCAGCGTTTGCCGCCCAAGCGCGTTTTCGAACCAGGCGAAGAACTCGGCCAGCGCGGCGCCGTCCTGTTCCATCGTCGCGCGCACGTGCTCGGCCTCGGCGGCAGTCTTGCGCGACTTCGCGAACGTGGACGGGTTGACCGCCTCGACCACGTCGACCGACTGCGGGACCGCCTCGCGCAAGCCGTAGGTGATGCGCCGCGGATCGACGAGCAATGTCGCGCCGGCCGGCAGCGCCGCAAGCGCGGCAGACGCCCGCTCGTACGCTTCGATCGCCACGCCGTCGCGCGCAAGGCTGGCGGCGACATCGGGCGGCACCTTGCCTGCGCCGACGAACAGCGTGGCCGACTCGAGACCGATCAGCGCATGGCCGACGAAGACGGGATTGAAATTGACATCGGCACCGCGCAGATTCGTGAGCCAGGCGAGATCGTCGAGCGTCGAGACGAAATGCCACTGCGCGCCCTGTTCGCGCATCGCCCGCCGCACGGCTTCGAGCTTTTCAACCCGCGCGACGCACGCGTGCGGCTCTCGATGCTCGTAAACGGGCGCTGAGGGCAGTTCCGGACGGTCTGCCCACACCGCGTCCAACAGATCGAGGTCGGTCCGCAGCCCGATGCCTCGCGCGCTCAGCGCATCGGCCAATGCACGTGCGGCTGCGAGCGCCAGCACGGCACCGTCGACACCCACGTTCGACCCGGAGGCCAGCCGCTGCGCGAGCCAATCGACATGCGGCTGCGATTGCTGCCCCGCCGTCATCTTCATGAGCTCGACCCCGCTGCCCTCGAGTTCGGCGGCGGCTTGCACCCAATAGCGGCTATCGGTCCACACGCCAGCGAAGTCCGCTGTGACGACGAGCGTGCCAGCGGAACCCGTGAAGCCCGAGAGCCACTGCCGGGCTTGCCAGCGTGCGGGCAGATATTCGGACAGATGCGGATCGGAGGACGGCACGACGTAGGCGTCCAGCCGCTCGCGCGCCATGGCATCGCGCAAGCGCGCGATGCGTGCGGCAATGTCGAGGGTGGGGTCGGCGGTCTCGGTAGGTCGGTCGTTCATGAATCAGGCCTCATTTATCGTCGAGTCGCCAGACCGACGGTCACCGCCACGGCGATGAACGCGACGGCCGTGCAGACCGGCCACTCGAACACCCCGCCATCGTAGAAAAGCCCGGACACGTTGCCGGCCATCTTCGCGGCCGCGGCGGCCACGATGCCGACGCCAACGGCAATGAACCAGCGCACGCGGCTCGCGCGATAGAGCGGGTGCAAGCGCCAGCCGGCCAGCCCGACCACGATGCCGAGCACGACGAGTCCGGGCCACCCCATCAGCCGCGCCCCGCCGTCGACCGTACCGGTCGAAACACGCGGAAATGGTATGAACCTGTCGATCGCATGGCGGTCTTTTTCGATGACGGAGAGGGTTGGAAAAGGGACGCTCCGGGGCCCGCGCCCGGGATTGACGCGGACGTGCCCAAAGCATGGAACCGTTATAATACCCGGCTGAAATCCTAGCGCCGCCCTGTCAACCTGGCGGCAATGCACCCCGCATATGCAACTGCTAACGATCGGAATCAATCACCACACGGCGCCCGTCGCACTGCGCGAACGTGTGGCGTTTCCGCTCGAAGAGATCAAGCCGGCGCTCGCCGCGCTCAGATCGCTGTGGCTGGGGCGGCCGGCGCTCGGGGCTCCCGAGGCGGCGATCCTGTCGACTTGCAACCGGACCGAGCTCTATTGCGCGACTGACGACCGCGCGCCGCGCGAAGCCGCCATCGAATGGCTTGCGCACTATCACGGCATGGACGCTGCCGATCTCGCTCCGCACGTCTATGCGCTGCCGCAGTCGGAAGCCGTGCGCCACGCTTTTCGCGTTGCCTCGGGGCTCGATTCGATGGTGCTCGGCGAAACACAAATCCTCGGACAAATGAAGCACGCCGTGCGTGCCGCTTCCGACGCGGGGGCGCTCGGCACCTACCTCAATCAGCTTTTCCAGCGCACGTTCTCGGTCGCGAAGGAAGTGCGCGGCACGACGGCCGTGGGGGCCCAGTCGGTCTCGATGGCCGCCGCGGCGGTCCGCCTCGCCCAGCGCATCTTCGACAAAATCTCGAACCAGCGCGTGCTTTTCATCGGCGCGGGAGAGATGATCGAACTCTGCGCCGCGCACTTCGCCGCACAGGAACCGCGCGAGTTGGTCATCGCGAACCGTACCGTGGAGCGCGGCGCGAAGCTGGCCGAACGCTTTCGCGGACGTTCGATGGCACTCGCCGAGCTGCCCACGCGGATGCACGAGTTCGACATCATCGTTTCGTGCACGGCGTCGACGCTGCCGATCATCGGACTCGGCGCCGTCGAACGGGCTGTCAAGGCGCGGCGGCGCCGGCCGATCTTCATGGTCGATCTCGCGGTGCCGCGCGACATCGAACCCGAAGTGGCCGAGCTGCAAGACGTTTTCCTCTATACCGTCGACGATCTCGGTGCGATCGTTCGCGAAGGCAACGCTTCCAGACAAGCGGCGGTGGCCCAGGCGGAAGCGATCATCGAGACGCGCGTACAGCACTTCATGCAGTGGCTCGACGCACGCAGCGCCGTGCCGGTGATCCGCCACATGCACATGCAGGCCGACGTGCTGCGGCGCGCCGAACTCGAGCGCGCGCAAAAGATGCTCGCGCGCGGTGACGACCCGGCAGCGGTGCTCGAAGCCTTGTCGCAATCGCTCACCAACAAGCTGATCCACGGCCCGACGCACGCGCTCAACCGCGCGAGCAGCGAAGACCGGGCCGCGCTCGTCGAGTTGCTCGGCGGCGTATACCGGCACGCGAAGCCCTCCGATCGTTAGCGTCGCGGCAAACGCCGCGCCGGCGCGGGCACCCCCACCCGAGCACTGTCCCCGATTCCTCTTCCTTTCAGGAGCCCCGCTCCAGACCATGAAAACGAGCATGCAACAGAAGCTCGACCAGTTGACCACCCGGCTGGCCGAACTCAACGATTTGCTGAGCCGTGGCGACGTGACGGCCAATCTGGACCAATATCGCAAGCTCACGCGCGAACATGCGGAGATCGGGCCAGTCGTCGAGCATTACGGCCAATGGCGCCAGGCGCGCACCGACGCGGCAACGGCGCAGGAGCTGCTGGCCGACGCGTCGATGCGTGAGTTCGCCGAAGAAGAAGCGCGCGCCGCGCGAGAACGCATGGGTCGCCTCGAATCGGAGCTGCGCACGATGCTGCTGCCGAGAGATCCGAACGACGAGCGCAACATCTTCCTCGAAATCCGCGCCGGGACAGGCGGCGACGAATCCGCGCTGTTCGCCGGCGACCTGCTGCGCATGTACCTGCGCTACGCCGAGCGCCAGCGTTGGCAGGTCGAAATGATTTCGGAAAGCGTCTCGGATCTCGGCGGATACAAGGAAGTGATCGTCCGGATTGCGGGTCAGGGTGCCTACTCGCGGCTCAAGTTCGAGTCGGGCGGTCATCGCGTGCAGCGGGTACCGGCCACGGAAACCCAGGGCCGCATCCACACTTCGGCATGTACGGTCGCGGTCATGCCGGAGGCCGATGAGATCGGCGAAGTCGAGATCAATCCGGCCGATTTGCGCATCGATACGTTCCGGGCGTCGGGCGCGGGCGGTCAGCACATCAACAAGACCGATTCGGCCGTGCGCATCACGCACTTGCCGACGGGCATCGTCGTCGAATGCCAGGACGATCGGTCGCAGCACAAGAACAAGGACCGCGCGCTCAAGGTCCTCGCAGCACGCATCAAAGACAAGCAGTACCACGAGCAACACGCGAAGGAAGCCGCCACGCGCAAAAGCCTGATCGGTTCGGGAGACCGCTCGGAACGCATCCGGACCTACAACTTCCCGCAAGGCCGGCTCACCGATCACCGCATCAACCTGACACTCTACAAGCTCGAAGCCATCATGGACGGCGATCTGGACGATCTGATCGCCGCGCTCGTGAGCGAACATCAGGCCGAGCTGCTCGCCTCGCTCGGCGATGCAGAATGAGCACGCCCGCGCCCTTTTTTCCGCACGGTACGACCGATCCGCCACCATGACGACCCGAAGCCCCGCCGCAGCGCCCGATCGCGCAGCCGAGCCGCCCCTACCGGCCACCCCCGCCGCGCTGCTGCGCGCGACGCGCTTGCCCGCACTCGAAGCGCGCATTCTGCTCGCTCACGCGCTAGGCTGGCGGCGCACGGAGCTCATCACGCGCGGCGACGAGCAGCTCGACAACGAGGCGCTTCACCGCTATCGCGCGCTCGAAGCGCGCCGCATGAATGGCGAGCCGGTCGCACAACTGACGGGCAGCCGCGAGTTTTTCGGCCTTCAGTTCGAGATCACGCCGGACGTATTGATCCCGCGCCCCGAAACCGAGCTGCTCGTTGAAACGGCGCTCGCGGCTATCGTCGGCATTGCCATGCCGCGCGTGCTGGACCTCGGTACAGGCAGCGGCGCCATCGCCGTGGCCATCGCCGCGACGCGGCCCGACGCTCGCATCTGGGCGCTCGATCGCTCGGCCGCGGCGCTCGCCGTCACCGCGCGCAACGCTGCGAAGCTGCTCGATGCTCGCCGCCCGGGCGGTGCGCCGACACTCGTCAAAAGCGATTGGTACGCCGCGCTCGACCCGGCGCTCGCATTCGATATCATTGTCGGCAACCCACCCTACATCGCCGCTGGCGATCCGCATCTCGCGCAGGGCGATTTGCGCTTCGAGCCGCGCGACGCGTTGACTGACGAAGCCGACGGACTCGCGGCGATCCGGACCATCGTGGACGGGGCGCGCCGATTCGTCGCACGAGGCGGCCAGGTTTGGGTCGAGCACGGCTACGATCAAGCGGAAGCCGTCCGTGCACTCTTTGCGAAGCATGGTTTCGAGAACGTCCGCTCGCTGGCCGATCTGGCCGGCATCGAGCGAGCGAGTGGCGGCGCCGCGCCGGCGTAACCCCCGCCGCAGCGTCGCGGCCCCTACGGCGCGAGGCGGCCCCGGCCGCCGAGTGCGAAATCCGTTATCATTTCGCTCTATCTCTCCCACATTCCGTGCCTGTCACGGATTCAAGGTCAGTCATGGACACGCAACAACGCATCAAGCAAATCGTCGACGAAAACCCGGTCGTGCTCTTCATGAAGGGCAATGCGCAATTCCCGATGTGCGGCTTTTCCGGGCGCGCCGTGCAGATTCTGAAAGCATGCGGCGTCGGCGAGTTCAAGACGGTCAACGTTCTCGAAGACGACGAAATTCGCCAGGGCATCAAGGAATATTCGAACTGGCCCACCATTCCGCAGCTTTATGTGAAGGGCGAATTCGTCGGCGGCTCGGACATCATGATGGAGATGTACGAATCGGGCGAACTCCAACAGCTCTTCACGGCCGCTTGACGCCGCGCGCGCTGCGTCGCGCCGCCTGATCGACTGCGTGCCATGCCATCGCCCAGCGCGCCGCCGCGCCGGCTCATTGTCGCCATCACCGGAGCGACCGGTTCGATCTACGGCGTGCGGCTGCTCGAAACGCTGCGCCGCCTAGGCGGGATCGAGTCGCATTTGCTCATTTCGAGCGCCGGCTGGCTCAATCTGCAGCACGAGCTGCAGTTGACCAAAGACGACGTACATCCGCTCGCCGACGTCGTGCATTCCGTGCGCGACGTCGGCGCCAGCATCGCATCGGGATCGTTCGCGACCGACGGCATGATCGTCGCACCCTGCTCGATGAAGACGCTCGCGAGCATTGCCCATGGCTTCGCCGATAACCTCATTACACGCGCCGCGGACGTCACGCTCAAGGAACGGCGCCGGCTCGTGCTGCTCGTGCGGGAAACGCCGCTGAACCTCGCGCATCTGCGCAATATGACGGCCGTCACCGAAATGGGCGGGATCGTCTTTCCGCCGCTGCCCGCGTTCTACAATCGGCCCGCTTCGATCGATGAGATCGTCGACGACACCGTAGCACGCGTGCTCGACCTGTTCGGCTTGGGCCACCCACTCGCAGCGGCGTGGCCCGGGTTGCGCGGCGAATCGACCGACTAGTCGTCTGTCGGGCACGTATCGGCGTCCATTGCCAACCAGCGCGATACGATGCGTTTCATGAAGACGGATTTATCGCGGCGACGGGTGCGCCTATAGTCGAGGCAAATCCTCTTTTGCCGCATTGCGCGGCGCTCCGATCATGTCCCGTCTACCCTCGCTTTATTTGTCCCACGGCGCGCCCACGCTGCCGATCGATCCCACCCTACCCTCGGCGGCATTCGGCACGCTGGCGGCCCGACTGCCGCGCCCGCGTGCGATTCTGATGCTCTCGGCGCACTGGGGTACGGCCAAGCCTCTGGCCAGTACCGCAGCCTCGCCGGCGACAATCCACGATTTTCACGGGTTTCCGCGTGCGCTCTACGAGATCGACTACCCGGCGCCGGGTGCGCCCGACGTTGCGCGCGAGGCCGTCGCGTTGCTCGAGGCGCAAGGCATCGATGCCGCGACCATCGAGCACGGGCTCGATCACGGCGCGTGGGTGCCGATGCTATTGATGTTTCCGCAAGCCGATGTGCCGGTCGCACAACTGTCGATCCAGCCGCACCGCGACCCGATGCATCACTTTCAGATGGGACGTGCGTTGCGTCCGCTTGCGGACGGCGGTGTGATGATCGTGGGCTCGGGCCAGATCACCCACAACCTGCGGGCAGCGGATTTCCACGCCGGGCCGGACGATGTCGATCCGCGCGTGGCGGAGTTCACGGATTGGTTCGAGGCGAGGCTTGCCTCGCACGATATCGATGCGCTGCTCGACTACCGGCGGCAGGCACCGTACGCGGCGCTGATGCATCCGAGCGACGAGCATTTGCTCCCGGTTTACGCGGCGCTCGGTGCGGCGCCCGACGATTACTCGCTCGAGATCGACTCGTTGGGCACCTATCAACGCGCGCTCGCGATGACGAACTACGTGTTCGACACGCCGGCTCCGTAAAGTCAGCGCGCCCCGCCCGGCCCGGGAAGGCCGGGCGGAGGCGCATCGAACGCGTTACCGATCGAAAGCTCAAGCCTCGCGGCGCTCACACGCCCACGCCTTGCATGATTTCCTCTTCGGGCTCGCGCTCATCCAGGTAGTGCGTGCGATACCCGGTATTGACTCCCCAGTAATAGAACCCGAGCGAGAAAACCGCGACGACGAGCATGTCCCAGCCGTAAGGCAGCACGCCCGTGCCGCCAAACTGCTTGCTGCCGATCAGGGACAGCAGTGCCATCGTCGGCAGATACGCGATGAGCCACCAGGCGGCCTTGAGATCGCGCCCCCAACCGGTCCAACCCGATTTGCCCTGGTAGTAGAAATAGACAGGCAACGCCACGATCATCAACAGGATGATTTCGCCCGTCAGCGGCCACTTCGCCCAGTAGAGAACCATCGACGCGCAAACGAATGCGAACGGCGAGACGATGTTCATGAGCGGCAGACGGAGCGGCCGCGCGACATCCGTGGCGGCACGGCGCAGCGCCATCAGGCTGACCGGCCCGGTCAGATAGGAAATGACGGTTGCGACGGAAATGACGGCCGCGAGCGAGCTCCAGCCGCGGAAGAACAACAGAAAGACGAACGAGACGAGCAGGTTGAACCACATCGCGTTGCGCGGCACACCGTAGAACGGGTGCACGTTGCCGAACATCTTCGGCAGCGTATTGTTGCGCTCCATTGCGTAGATCATGCGGGTCGTCGTGGCCATGTAGGTCGTGCCGGTACCGCTCGGGCTCACGAACGCGTCGACGTAAAGCATGATGGCGAGCCAGTTCAGATTCAGCGCGATCGCCAACTCCGCGAACGGCGAAGCAAAATTGAAGTGACTCCAGCCCTTGGCGACGTCGGCGGGATTGACAGCGCCGATATACGCTATCTGCAACAGGACGTAGATGACGAGCGCGAGCAGAATCGAGCCGATGACCGCGAACGGCACGCTTTTCGCCGGATTGCGTGCCTCGCCGGCGAGGTTCACCGGGCTTTGGAAGCCGTTGAACGCGAACACGATCCCGCTCGTCGCGACGGCCGTGAAGACCGCCGACCAGCCGTAGGGGGCGAACTCGCCCTGCGCGCCGAGGTTCTCGTGATGAAAGCCGGTGAACAGGCCCAGGATCGTGAGGCCCGGGATCAGGAATTTGAAGACGGTGATAGCCGTATTGGCGCGCGCGAAAACCTTCACGCCCCAGTAGTTGAGCAGGAAATAAACGATGACCAGCACTGCCGACAGGGCTATGCCCATGGGCGTTAACGATTCGTTGACGAAGAGCGCATGAGCCCAGTCATAGGGCCAAGTACTCATGTACTGAATGGATGCCTCGGCCTCGATGGGAATGACGGACACGATGGCGATCCAGTTCGCCCACGCGCTGATGAAGCCGACGAGTGCGCCGTGCGAATAGCGGGCATAGCGCACCATGCCGCCCGACTCCGGAAACATGGCGCCGAGTTCGGCGTAGGTGGTCGCAATGGCCAGAATGACGACGGCGCCGATGATCCAGGCGCAGATCGCGGCGGGACCCGCGATCTTGGCCGCCTTCCACGCTCCGAAGAGCCAACCGGAACCGATGATCGAGCCGAGCCCTGTCAGCATCAGCGCAAACGGCCCGATGTTCCGTTGAATAGAACTTTTCACAACCTCTCCTTAGGATTTTCGAACTGCCCGACGGGCCGTATGCGAACCTTTGTGGGGCTCGCTCGGGCGCCTGGCCTCGCGGCGGAGCTTGCCGCAACCAGGCGCAACCCTGTCGCGCGGCGGTAGTTTACCGGCTGCGCCCCACCGTAGGGCACAATTTGATCTGGAACCATCAAAAATGAGGCGAATCGCACCGGTGTGGGGCGGACCGTTCTATCCCACTGGCACAGTAGGGCGATGTTGACCGCGCGCAGGATTCGCCGTATAACGTCGTGGCAGGATTTCAAGTGGCGCGTGTGAATTGGTCTTTCGTGGTTCGCCCTTCAGGTACTCCGGTTGGTCCTATTACCCTTCCTTGATCTTCATGCACCCCGGGCTTCGGCCTTGTTCACTCATTTTTAGGAAACAGTAATATGGAAACCGGTACCGTCAAATGGTTCAATGACGCGAAAGGCTTTGGCTTCATTACGCCCGATGGCGGCGGCGAAGATCTCTTCGCGCATTTCTCGGAAATCCGTGCCGAAGGCTTCAAGACGCTTCAGGAAAACCAGAAGGTCCAGTACGAAGTGAAGACGGGCCCCAAGGGCAAGCAAGCGGCCAACATCAAGCCGCTGTAAGCGACACCGTCTTGACTGACGCAAAAACCCCGCGAATGCGGGGTTTTTTCATTTTGTCGATTCAGGCGTGGGCGAAGACGCGCTGCGCATGGATGCCGAGCCCCATTGCAACGCTCGCCAGGCGGTCGCCGAAAACGGGCGTGGCCTCAGGGAAGGCGTTCGCGATGGCATGGGTCAGGAAGGCGAGGCCCGTCGAGCCTCCGGTGAAATAGATCGCGTCGACATCGTTCGGCGCGAGGCCGGCCGCGCGCGCCGTATCGAGCGCTGCATCGACGATGCGGCGAGTCTCCTCGAACCCTGCATCGATCAGTTGTGCATCGTCGAACGCGAGTGAAAGCTCGGACTCGACATCGTCCAGATCGATCGATGTCTGCCCGCCCGCCGCCACGCCGATTTTCGCCTCTTCCGCCCGCGCGGCAAGGGCATGGCCAAGCCGGTGTTCCACCGCGCGGACCAGCCGCTCATGGTGCCGCACGTCGCGATAGAGATGCCGCATGAGCCGGACTTCACCGCTACGCTTGCCGGTATAGACGGTGTTGATCAGGTGCCACGTCGCAAGATCGAAGTAGACCCGGTTCGGCACTTCGCGGCCTTCGGGATCGAGCGATTTGTAGCCGAGCTCGCGCATGATCGTCGCGAGATTCACCCGGCGATCGAAATCCGTCCCCGCAACGTGCACGCCGTGATGCGCGAGCACGTCGTCCTTGCGATCGATGCGCTTCATGCGCTCAGGGCCGACGCGGACGAGCGAGAAATCGGACGTGCCGCCGCCGATGTCGGCCACGAGCACGAGCCCCTCGTTCGTCAAGCGGGCTTCGTAGTCGAACGCGGCCGCGATCGGCTCGTACTGGAAGTGCAATTCGCGCAAGCCGGCGGCCTCGGCAGCCGCCTCGAGCTGACGCTGCGCGAGGCGGTCGGCACGCGGATCGTCGTCGACGAAAAACACCGGACGGCCCAGCACCGCGCGGGTCACGCCATCGTGGGCACAAGCCTCCGCGCAAGCCTTCAAATGCGCGATGAAAAGCGCGATGACATCGGTGTACTTGATTGCGGTCCCGTCACCGAGCTCCGTCGTGCTCTCCGCGAGCGGAGACCCGAGAATGCTCTTGAGCGAGCGCATGAGGCGCCCGTCGAAGCCGTCGATATAGGCCTCGAGGGCTTCTCTTCCATACACGCGCGAATTTTCATCGGTATTGAAGAAAACAGCCGTCGGCAACGTCGCATGTTCGCCTTCGACCGGGGCGAGGCGCACGGCACCGGCCGCAGGCAGCGCAACCGCAGAGTTCGAAGTGCCAAAATCTATCGCGCAGTAAGTCGTCGCTGGCATGGCGTCACCCGTCGAGGCTGCGAAGAAGGACCGGCTTTGTAACACGAACGCCCCCCGCGGGCAACCGCAAATCTCGGCGGCAAACCGGACGCTTCGCCGCCACCAATCGCGGGCACGATGATTGCGCGCGACGTTCATTCCGCCCGCCATCGCATGCTTGCAGCCGGCTTTCATCAGGAGAATCGTCGCGTGGCTCAACCCGCACTCGATCGCACCGTAGACGAACCTCGCCCCGATGTCATCGAAACGGACTTACCTTCTCGGCTCGATCGCCTGCCATGGGGACGCTTTCATACACTCATCGTGGTGGCGCTCGGCGTGACGTGGCTCCTCGATGGGCTGGAAGTCACGCTTGCGGGGGCTGTGGCGAGCGCATTGAAAGCAAGCCCGGTTCTCAGATTTTCGAACGCCGATGTGGGCCTTGCGAGCAGCGCCTATATCGCAGGGGCCGTGCTCGGGGCGCTCGGCTTCGGCTGGCTCACGGACCGGCTCGGACGGCGCAAACTCTTTTTCATCACCCTCGGACTCTATGTGGCCGCCACGGCCGCCACCGCGCTTTCCTGGAATCTCGCGAGCTTCGCGCTCTTTCGCTTTCTGACCGGCGCGGGGATCGGCGGCGAGTACGCCGCGATCAACTCGACGATTCAGGAATTCACGCCGGCCCGTGTGCGCGGCTGGACCGATCTCGGCATCAACGGCACGTTCTGGGTGGGCGCCGCACTCGGCGCCGGCGGCTCGCTGGTGTTGCTCGATCCGCGGCTGGCACCGGGCGATCTCGGCTGGCGGCTATGTTTTTTTATCGGCGCGGCCCTCGCGCTCACGATCGTCTGGATGCGCATGTGGGTACCGGAAAGTCCGCGCTGGCTGATCACGCACAATCAGCCCCAAGCAGCGCGCGAAATCGTCGAGGCAATAGAAGCACGCTTTCATCGGGCAGGCAGACGGCCGACCCAGGAGGCGGTGCGTACACTGCGCTTCATCAGGCGCGGGCACACGCCGCTGCGCGAGGTGTTCGCGGCGCTCTTCGTACTGCATCGACGGCGCTCGCTCGTCAGCCTCGCGCTGATGACGGCGCAGGCGTTTTTCTATAACGCCATCTTCTTTACCTATGCGCTGGTGCTCACTGATTTCTATCATGTGCCCGGTGCCCATGTAGGCTGGTATCTGCTGCCGTTTGCGCTCGGCAATTTTCTGGGGCCACTGGTGCTGGGGCACGCGTTCGATGCCATCGGCCGCCGTACGATGATTACGTTCACCTATGCCCTATCGGGTTTACTGCTCATCGGAAGCGGATATCTGTTCGAGCGGCAGATGCTCGACGTCGTGCAACAGACCGCCGCCTGGATGGTGATCTTCTTTTTTGCCTCGGCGGCGGCAAGCTCCGCCTATCTCACGGTCAGCGAATCGTTCCCGCTTGAAATCCGCGCACTCGCCATTGCCGTCTTCTACGCTTTCGGCACGGGCCTTGGCGGGATCGCGGGCCCGGCGTTCTTCGGGCGACTCATCGATACGCACGAACGCAGCGCCGTCTTCGACGGCTATCTGGTGGGCTCTGCGTTGATGATCGCCGCGGCCGTCGTCGCGGCGATCTGGGGCGTAGATGCTGAACGCAGACCGCTCGAGCACGTAGCGTTGCCGCTTTCGGCGCTGCCCGACGACGAGTAACCGATGATGAAGAACTGCGAGGCGCCCTCGTTGAGAGCGCCCCGCAGCGGCGATGTCCAGCTACGCCGGGAATGGCGCCCCGCATGCGTCAGGCGGCCGGACTCAGGTCACGCACCAGGCCTCGACGATGGATTCGCAGCACGACGATGGCGGCGACGAGACACAACCCGCCCGAGATCGTCGACGCGACGGTGTAGGTTCCGAGATCGGCACGCAGCACACCGGCGCCGAACGCGGCGAAGGCCGCACCGAGCTGATGCCCGGCAACGATCCATCCGAATACGACAGGCGCCGACTCCTTGCCGAATACGTCGGTCGTGAGCCGGACGGTGGGCGGCACGGTGGCAATCCAGTCGAGCCCGTAGAACATCGCGAACAGCGGCAAGCCGAAGAATTGGACGCCAAATGCATGCGGCAGATAGATCAGCGACAGGCCGCGCAGTCCGTAGTACCAGAAGAGCAGCGTACGGCCGTTGAACCGGTCGGACAGCCAGCCCGAGAGCGTCGTGCCGAAGAGATCGAAAATTCCCATCGCCGCGAGCAGCGACGCGCCTTGCACCTCCGTCATCCCGTAATCGCCGCACATGGCGATCAGATGCGTGCCGATATAGCCATTGGTACTGGCGCCGCAGACGAAAAAGCTGAAGAACAGCAGCCAGAAGTCGCACTTGCCGGACGCCCGGGCCAACGTACCGAAGGCAATCGCGAGTGGGTTTTGCGTCGTACCGGCAGGGGCGACCGGAGCGTCGGGCGCCGCGCCGTAGGGACGCAATGCGACGTCGACCGGGCTTTCGGGCAACAGGAAGAAAACGAGCGGCAGGACGATGACGGCAGCTGCCGCGACGATCAAAACGACCGGCCGCCAGCCATGGTGCTGCGCCACCGACGCCAGCATCGGCAGAAATACGAGCTGCCCCGTGGCCGAGCTGGCCGTCAGGATGCCCATGACGAAACCGCGCCGCTCCACGAACCAGCGATTGACCACCGTCGCACCGAGCGTCAGCGCGGCCACGCCCGTGGCGCCCCCCACCATCACGCCCCAGCTCAATACCATTTGCCACGGCGCGGTCATCATCGAGGACAATGCCACTCCGCCCGCCATCACGGCCAGCGCGGCCAACACCGTCGGGCGCACGCCGAAGCGCTGCATCGCTGCCGCGGCGAAGGGCCCGGTCAAGCCATAGAGCGCGATATTCACCGAGATTGCCAGCGAGATCGTCGCGCGGCTCCAGCCGAACTCGTGCTCGAGCGGCACCATCATGACGCTCGGCGTCGCGCGCGTGCCCGCTGCGGCCAGCAGCACCAGAAACACGACGGCAGCCGCGAGCCAGCCGTAGTGGAACCTTCCTCCTATCCGTTTCGCTGCCCAGTTCATCGGCGCTCCTTTTTCTTGACGTACCGCGCGATGCGGCGCGCTGTTCATTGATTCGAGGTGTTCTTCGACGCGTTTCCGGGCCCCTGCGCCCGCTCTTGTGACCAAGCAGTCACTTCGAGTTGCAATGCTAGTTACCGATCGGTAACATGTCAAGGGTGTCGATTCGTAGGCCTGACGCACGCTCACCGGAAGGAACGCTCATGACCCGCACTGCTTCGGACAAATCCGCCGCCCGCTCTCGCCCTCATACAGCGGGGCCCACGGCGCAGCAGTTGCTGCTGCGCGCCGCGGGCGAGCTGTTCTATCGCGAGGGCATTCGGGCGGTCGGCGTCGACGCCGTCGTCGAGCGTGCCGGCGTCAACAAAATGAGCCTGTACCGGCAGTTTTCGTCGAAGGACGAGCTCGTCGTCGCCTACCTCGAACAGGCGAGCGAACGCTTTTTCGAGCGCTTTGACCGCAGTATCGACAAGCATCCGGGCGAGCCGGTCCGTCAGATCGCGCAATATTTCGAAGACCTGACGGGCCGCGCATCGGTCGAGGGGTATCGGGGCTGCCCGTTCGTGAACGTATCGGCGGAATTTCCCGACGCGAACCATCCCGCGCGCCAGTGCGTGGCGCGCAACAAGACAGAGCTGATGGCGCGACTCCTCGCTCTCACGACCGCCGCCGGTGCGGACGATCCTGCGTACCTCGCGAACGCGCTCGCACTGCTGATCGAAGGCATTTATGCCGCGAGTCAAACATACGGGCCGGGCTGCGGGCCTGTCCAGGCTGCGCCCCGGCTCGCCGCCCAACTCGTTGCCGCCGCTTGTCCCGGCGCGTGTTCGCGACCGGCGGACGGGCAGGCATGAGCAGCGAGGCGAACGCGGTATCCCCTGAAATGGGCGGGCGTCCGCTCTCCGATGAAGCCGTCGTCGCGGCGACGCAGCACTGGCTCGTGCGCGCCGTCATCGGGCTCAATCTGTGCCCGTTCGCCAAAGCCGTCCATGCGAAGGGACAGATACGATACGTGGTCAGCGAGGCGCGCGATGTGGAAGGCGCGTTGACCGAACTCGAAGCGGAACTCAAATGGCTCGCCGAGGCGGATCCGGCGCAAGTCGATACGACACTGTTGATTCTTCCGCGCGCGCTTGGCGGCTTCCTCGAATTCAACGACTGCGTTTTCTTTGCCGAACGGCTTGTCGACCAACTGGGCCTGCACGGCATTGTGCAAATCGCCAGCTTCCATCCCGATTACCGCTTCGAAGGCAGCGAACCTGAGGACATCGAAAACTATACCAATCGCGCCCCTTATCCGATCCTGCACCTGCTGCGCGAAGCGAGCGTTACGCGTGCAGTCGAAGCCTTTCCGGACGCGGCCGATATTTACGAACGCAACATCGAAACGATGCAGCGCCTCGGTCATGAGGGCTGGCGGCTGTGGATGGGAGAGGAAAAGTAGCCGTGGAAGGATGGCGTAAGCGTTAAACGAAAAACCGCTCGCGCAACGCGTCGAGCCCGAGCGTATCCAACACCTCGGTCAGCCGTTCCGCCGCCCGCCGGCCCGGCAGCGCCTTATGCTGAGCAACGATCAACTCGTTCTTCATGGAATGCTCCCACCCGACGAGCTCGGTCACGCTCACCTGATAACCGTGCGCCTCGAGCTGAAGGCAACGCAGCACGTTCGTGACCTGAGAACCAAACTCGCGCGTGTGCAGCGGATGACGCCAGATTTCAGTCAACGCATTGCCAAGCGACTTGCCCTTGTTCCGCCGTAGCACGCCAGCGACTTCGGCCTGGCAGCACGGCACGAGCACGATATGACGCGCCTGCTTGCCCAACGCGAAACGAATCGCATCGTCAGTGGCCGTGTCGCAGGCGTGCAGCGCAGTCACCACGTCCACGGTCGACGGCAGGCGCGGCGACTCGATCGACTCCGCCACCGATAAGTTCAGGAACGACATTCCCTCGAAGCCCAGCCGCGCCGCCAGTTCGGTCGAACGTTCGACGAGTTCGGCACGCGTCTCGATTCCGTAGACGTGCGAACCGTCATCGCGCGGCAACGCCTTGAAAAAAAGGTCGTACAAAATAAAGCCAAGATAAGACTTACCGGCACCATGATCGACGAGCGAGACGCAGCCCTTCTCGCGGCGGACCTCTTCGAGCAGCGGCTCGATGAACTGATAAAGGTGGTAAACCTGCTTCAGCTTGCGGCGGCTATCCTGATTCATCTTGCCGTCGCGGGTCAGGATATGGAGCTCTTTCAGCAGCTCGACCGACTGTTCGGGACGGATTTCGTAGTTTTTTGCGGACATCGTCGGGGCGACCTGTGCGGAAGTCGCGCCTAACGTGCGACAGCCTACAGAACAACAAGGAGATTCGCGTCAGTTTACCGAAAAGCGTGGCTTCCCGTTCGTCGGCGCCAGCCGATGGAACGTATCGTGCTCCAACGCGTCCTACTGCGAAGTCGTCGCAACCGACAAGCCGTAGCTTCGCCGCGCTGCATAAGCTGACGGGCGGAAGCAAGCGTAACGTGCAACGGAGCACCGGCCACATGTTACGTAACACTGCATCGGGGGGAAACGGAGTATGCGGGGCCGCAACACGGTGCCCACATCCTCGAAGGATCAAGTTGACGAAAGGACGACAGGGATGGCTACGATACCCAACGGAGATGCAGAGCAAAAGTTTCAAGCCATGCTCGCCACGCTCCTGGCGGCGCCAACCGGCTGGTCGGAAAAACAGCAGCTCGAGCTCGAAATGGCACGCGATATTTCCAACGAAATGCTTCGCCTTGCCGAATCGATGCGCGACACCGAAGACACCCGACTCGAGACGTTGCTGACACTGCTCAAATACGCGAAGGTGGTCGACTTCATTTTGACGACGCTCGCGTCCAGGCGCGACATCCGCCCGCAAACGCTACGCGTCATCTTCAAGCTCGCAGGCCTGAAAGTCGACGAAGCGTATCCGGGCTGAGCCGCGAACCCGCCGGCGCGCCGCGAGTCGGTCAACGCGGCACCGCACGCACACCAAGCCGCCAGAGCGAAGTCACCTCTGCCGAGCGAGCGCGATGGAGCGGGTCCCCGGCATCCGATGCCTTCGGATGCTGCGGCCTGATCTCGTCGCGTCCGCGCACCTCCAACCCCGCCGCATCGATCATCGCCATCAGCGCCTCGCGCGTGCGCAACCCCAGGTGCTCGGCGAAATCCGAGAGAATCAGCCATCCCTCGCCACCCGGCTCCAGATGCGCGGCGAGCCCGGCCAGGAAACCGCGAAGCATCCGGCTGTCGGGATCGTAGATGGCACGCTCGACCGGCGAGCTTGGACGGGCCGGCAGCCACGGCGGATTGCAGACCACCAGCGGCGCCCGCCCTGGCGGGAAAAGATCGGCCTCGATCACTTCGATGCGATCGGCGTATCCCAGACGCGCCGCATTCTCACGCGCACAGGCAAGCGCGCGAGCATCGCAGTCCGTCGCCACGACGCGCTCGAGCCCGCGCTTGGCCAGAATGGCCGCCAGTACGCCGGTACCGGTGCCGACATCGAAAGCCAATGTGCGCGCGGGCAGCCGCGCCCGTGCAACGAGCTCCAGGTACTCGCCGCGCACGGGTGAAAACACCCCGTAGTGCGGGTGGATCCGCGCCCCGTCGAGCGCCGCGATCTCGACACCCTTCTTGCGCCACTCGTGCGCGCCGATGAGCCCTTGCAGCTCCCGCAGCGAAACGACGCTCGGCCCGGCGGCCGGCCCCCACGCCTCGTGGCACGCCTCGCGCACATCGGGCGCACGGCGCAACGCGATGCGATAGTCCTCACCGAGCGGAATCAGCAGCATGCCGAGCGTGCGCGCGCGGTGGGCCTGCGCCTGACGATGCAGATTGAATGCGTCGAGCGGCGCGTCGGCCGTTTTGCGCGGTTTGCGGTCGATGCGCCGCGCCATGGCCTGCAACAACTGACGCGCGTTCTGAAAGTCGCCGCGCCAAAGCAGCGCAATGCCCTCGCAAGCTTGCGCATAGGCCGCGTCGGCGGTAAGGCGATCGTCGGCGACGATGACGCGCTTTGGCGCGCGCACGCCGGCTTCGGAGCGCCACTGCGCGCGTTGTTCCACGTCGGCTTCGGTCCAGGTGAGCTGATCGGGCGTCGAATCTAGAGTCACGGGTATGGATTTCGATGTAGGCGGCGGGGCTGCCGCGGCGAGCGCGTTGCGCGGCTCTTTTCAGGACGACACGATACCTCGCATTGCACTGCCCCGGCCATTCCGCCCGAAATTTGATAGCTCGAAAACGGCACTTCGTCCGACTTTTCGATATAGCCATGCGGTGCGTCGCCATGGCGGGTGAAATGACGCACGGAACGCCGCGCCACAGGGGCGATCCGCCGAGCGGCGTTCCGCCACTGGACTCTACACAGAGGCCCTCGATGCGCAAAAGGAGGATTCGATGACGATTTCCGGAACGAACGCCCTGCACAACCCCGCGCCGAACGTCGGCGAATATTGGGTCGGCCAGGGCGGCATTTACGCCGGCATCATGCCCGATTACACCGGGCACTCGCCTCAGCATCTCATTTTCTCGGTCGACGAAAAGACCAACGTCCAATGGGGCGGCTACAGCGTTGCGGAACCGGACGCAAGCAGCATGCACGACGGCGAAGCCAATACCGAGGCGTTGATGGAATGCCCGCATTGGCACCCGGCCGCACGTTGGGCCAGCGAATACACGAAAGACGGCCATTCCGACTTTCATCTACCGTCACGCGCCGAGTGGGAAGTAGCGTCTGTAACGATTCAGGACGCATTCGCACGCGGGGCTTGGTATTGGTCGAGCAGTGACTACTCGCCCACATCGGCTTATGGCATCAATTTCGGCGGCATGGTGGATCTCGTCCATCTGTTCAAAACCTTCGATGGTCGCGCACGCGCGGTGCGCACGATTCCCGCCTAGTCGAAAAGAAGCTTCGCGGCGTTCGGTCCGATATCGGGTGGCCGAACGCCCGGCCTATCGGCATCGATCGTCCAATGACGAGCCGGCCGCTTCATTGCAGCGCGGAACGAACCGGCACGGGCGAGTTCGCAACTTCGCAACTTCGCAACTTCGCAACTTTGCAACTTTGCAACTTTGCAATCACGGGAAAGGAGTCTTCGATGATTCTCCAATCGATTGAAGCGCCGGCAATCGGCCAATACTGGCAGGGACAGGGCGGTCTCTATGCGGGGATCATGCCCGACTACGAGGGCCACGAACCTAAGCATCTCGTGTTCTCGATCGATGAAGCCGTCGACATCGAGTGGGGTTCGGATCATGTACCGGAGGCCACGAGCAGAACCGATGGCGCAGCGAATACAAAAGCGCTGCTGGCGCGCGCACTGCCGCACCCTGCCGCCCAATGGGCCGACGACTACGAGAAAGACGGCCATACCGATTTTCATCTGCCCTCGCTCGCCGAGCTGAACGTTGCGTACGTGACGATGCCGGAGCTGTTCTTCGCGAACGACCTGTACTGGTCGAGCACCGACCGCGATGCGATCACGGCTTATGCGCGCAATTTCGGCGATACGGATCTGGACTTTCTCTTCAAGGTTTTCGCAGCGCGCGCACGTGCGGTGCGCACGGTTCCCGCCTGAGGAGACACGGAGGGTGCATCGTCGAACAGGCGGCGCGTCTCGCCGCGTCAGACCACGATGCGTCCTTGTCCATCGCATGGCGCATCGCCCAACTGCGGCAAGGTGCCGCCGCCAACCAGCAGGCGCGTCGCAGCGTCGACATCGAGCGGCTTGCTATAAAGGTAGCCCTGCGCGTCGACGCAGCCCAGCGAGAGCAGAAAATCGCGTTGCGCGACCGTCTCGACACCCTCCGCAATGACCGCGAGGCCAAGGGTCTTGGCAAGCGTCACGATTGCAGTCGCGATCGCGCCGGAGTCGCCCGCGCCGATCCCTTCGACGAATGCGCGGTCGATCTTGATGCGGTCGATCGGCAGCGTGCGCAATTGACCCAGGCTCGAATAACCTATGCCGAAGTCGTCGATCGCGATCGTGATGCCGGCGCGTCGGAATTCGCCGAGGCGCCGCGCCGCAGTTTCCGGCTGGCGCATCAGCGCCGTCTCGGTCACTTCCAGCTCGACGCACGCCGGATCGATTCGCGTCTCGTTCAAGATTCGCTCGAACGTTTCGACCACATCCGCACGTTGCAGTTGGAGCGGCGAAACGTTGACTGAAATGCGCGGCAAACGCAAGCCCAAGCGCTGCCACGCGACGACCTGCCCACAGGCAGCGCCGAGCACCCATTCGCCAAGATGCGAGACGAGTCCGGCAGTCTCGGCTACGGCGATGAAATCGCTGGGCTGGATCTCGCCGAAATCGACGTCATTCCAGCGAACCAGCGCTTCCAGGCCACGCAGTTCGCCCGTGCGCATGTCGACCTGCGGTTGATAGTGCAAACGCAGACCGCCCGACTCGATGGCCTTTCGCAACCGCGCCGACAGCCGCAACCGGGCATCCGCTTCGGCGCGCATCCTCGGCTGATAGAGCTCGTAGCAGTTGCGGCCGCGGTTCTTGGCGGCATACATCGCGATGTCGGCGCTGTGCAGCAGACCGGCCGCATCGCGGCCGTCATCGGGAAACGAACTGACGCCGATGCTCGCTCCGAGCAAGAGCTCGTGTCCGCCTACGTCGATCGGCGTGGACACGGCTTGCAGCACGGCCTCGGACAGTATCGATCTGCGATCGGCGCCATTTTCCTTGCTGTGGCGCGCAACGATGACGAACTCGTCGCCGCCGTAGCGTGCAACGATCTCGTCATCGTGCGCGCACGCCGCGAGCCGTTTAGCCATTTTGACGAGCAGCTCGTCGCCCACGTTATGGCCCAATGCGTCGTTGACGGTCTTGAAGCCGTCGAGATCGATAAAGAGCACGCTGATTCGCTCCTGCGCGCCCTCCGCCCCGGCCAGCAGCGCCTGCAGGCTCCCGGCTACCGTGCCGCGATTGACAAGTCCCGTGAGGCTGTCGCGTTCGCTCAGCTCGCGCAATCGCGCCGAGCGCTCGATGAGCTTGGCGGACACATCGTGCGTGGTCTTGGCGAGCACGAGCGGGTAGACCACGGCAACGGGCAGCCACGCGAAGGCGATGTAGGACTCGGCGCCGATGAGTACCGACGGCGCACCCAGTATGACGACACCGAGGAAGACCGCGCAGGCGCTCGCGAGCGTGCCGGCCAAAAAGAGCCGCCAGCCGCCTACCGCCATGTTGTCGAGCGCGAACATGAGCAGAATTACGATCGTGCCGATCGGTGCGAGCTGTATCGCGACCGCGAGCCACCCACCCCACGCGGAATCGCAGACGAGGTTCACTCTTTCGCGCACGATCGGCTGCGCCGCCCGCTTTGCCTGCAGATAGGCCACATGCGGCCATATCAGGCAAATCACCAAAACGGACGCAAGGAGCCACGCCCCGGCATGCTGCGCATGCAGGTGCAGCAGGATGGGCGGCAATCCCATCACATAGCCAACAAGGCGGATGACATAGATGCGCCGCACCAAACCGGCGCCGCGCCCCCTTTCACCCGAGTCCGATGTCAGCACACGTCACCCCCCGGCGATTTTTCATATCTTACCGAGAATATATGCCGTCCTCGACGAGATTCCGCAGCGGGGCGTCCCGTCGAGGGCCACGGCCCCCGGGGCACGCCGCACCCGGTCCTGAGCGGCTAAACCGGTTGCGTGCGCGCGGCAACCCCGATGCCAGGGTATGCGCGCGGTCAGTGACCGGCTGCACTTGCGTCGACAGACATCTGTTTGGGCGTTCTCAATAACAGTGCGAGCGGGATGCAGACGAGCAACGCGATGGCCAGAACGTAGAAGGTTTCCGAATAGGTCATCACCATCGCCTGCACCTGAATCTGCTCGGCGAACTGGCCAAGCGCCTGCCTATTCGCGTGAGCCGCATCGCTCGCGCGGGCGAGCCAACCCGCCGCGTCGGCGGCGATTCTCTCCTGCCCGCGAAGGGAGTTCGCTGTCACCGACTCGCGAATCGCCTCGATATGAAAGCTATTGCGACGATCGATGACCACGCCGATGATGGCGAGGCCGACCGAGCCGCCCAGGTTGCGAGCCATGTTGTAGAGGCCCGCCGCATCCGCCGACTCCTCGCGCGACACGGCCGCCATCGACGCCTGGTTCAGCGGCATCATCGCGAGCATCTGTCCCACGCCGCGCAACAGTTGCGACCACAGAAAATCGTGGCCGGCGCTTTGCGACGTCAGCCCGGTATCGATGAAGCAGCTGATCACGAAGCAAGCCAGACCGCTCACTACCAGCACGCGAAAATCGACCTTGTTCAGCAAGCGCGGCAAAATGGGCATCACGAGGAACGCCGGCAAGCCCGCAAGCAACATGATGCCGCCCGATTGCTCGGCGTTATAGCCCGCGATGAGGCTCAGGAACTGCGGTACGAGATAAGAAATCCCGTAGATGCCCGCCCCCACCGCCGAGACAATGAGAATGACGCTCGCATATCGAATGTTGCGCAGCAGCGAGAGCCGCATGATCGGCTTGTCGGCAACGAGTTGAGACACCGCGATCAGCACGAAACCGAGCGCCGCAATCGCACTCATGGCTACGATCTCGTTCGATTCGAACCACTGGTTGCGCTGCCCTTCCTCGAGCACGACCGTCAACGAGCTCAGGCCGATCGACAGGCCGACGATGCCGATCCAATCCGCCTCCACGAATTCGCGCCAGCGCGGCGATTCACTGGGCAACCCGGTCAAAAGCAGCGCCAGAAGGGCCACGCATACCGGCAGATTGATGAAAAAGCACCAGCGCCACGAGACGTTCTCGGCAAGCCAGCCGCCGACGACGGGGCCAAGCAACGGACCGAGCAGGACGATGAGCCCGAAGATCGTCATGCCGATCGCCAACTGCGCGCGCGGCAATCGCGTGCGAATGATCGTTTGCGCGGTCGGGATCATCGCGCCGCCCGTGAAGCCCTGCCCGATACGGCCGACGATCATTGCCTGCAGCGATGCCGACATGCCGCACATCATCGAAAACGCCATGAAAAGCGCCGCGTTCGCGAGCAGGAAGTTACGCAGGCCGAATACGCGCGTGAGCCAGGCCGCGAGCGGAATCATGACGATCTCGGACATCAGATAGCCGGTCGAAATCCACGTGCCTTCAGTGCCGGTCGCGCCTACGGCACCCTGAATCTGCGGCAGCGCCGAGTTCGTGATCGAGATATCGAGTGTGGCCATCAGCGCGCCGAGCGCGCCGGCCGCGACCGCGATCCAGTCGGCAACGCTCGCCCGCTCGCCATGAGCTGGGGTATCGGGCAGGCCGGCAGCCGATGCCGACTCAGCCATGCCGATTCTCGCTGACGACACGCTGGTCCTCGTCACGGGCCGAGCGCGTGTCGACATCGACCGTCACCGACAGCCCGGGCAAAAGGAGATTGCGCGTTTCACTGCCGGTTTCGATGCGGATGCGAACCGGCACACGTTGGACGATTTTCGTGAAGTTGCCCGTCGCGTTTTCGGGCGGCAGCAGTGCGAACTGTGCCCCGGTGCCGGGCGCGAAACTATCGACGACGCCATGCAGCTCGACACCGCGCAGCGCATCGACATGCAGCGTCGCGGGCTGTCCAACCCGCATGCGCCGCATTTGCGTTTCCTTGAAATTGGCTTCGAGATAAACCGCGTGCACCGGCACGACCGACATCAGCCGCGTGCCCGGCTGGACGTATTGGCCGACCCGGACGCTGCGATCGCCCACGCGGCCCGCGAGCGGGCTCACGAGCGTGGTGTTTTGCAAATCGAGCTGCGATTGCCGCAAACTCGCACCCGCCGCTTCCAGTTGCGCGCGCGCCTGGGCGATCTGCGCCGTCATCGACGTCACCTGAGCCTGCGCCGAGCGAACCGCGGCCGCCTTGGCCGTGAGCGTCGCGCGCGCTTGATCGCGCGTGCTCGTCAGCTCCGCAAGATGGACCGCCGTTTCTGCGCCTTGCGCGGTCAGCGGTGCATAGCGCCGCACATCGTCCGCGGCATGCTCGAGCGCGACGCGCGCGACCTGCTGTTCCGCCTGCGCCTGCGCGACGATAGCCTTTTGCTGCTCGACGTCGGCCTCGGCGCGCGCGAGATCGGCGGCGCGCGCGTCGACGGTCGCCTGCGCCTGATCGACGGCAGCCTGATACTGGCGCACATCGAGCCGTACGAGCGGCGCGCCGGCCGCTACCGCCTCGTTGTCCGCGACCCGCACCTCGGCGATATAACCGCTGACTTTCGGTGCGATCGTGACGCTATCGGTCTGCAGGTAGGCATCGTCGGTCGTTTCGATGAAACGCCCGTGCGTCCACCAGTATGCAAACCACGATGCACCCACTATCGCGAGGGCGATCAGCAAGACTGCGAGTAGTGCACGTTTGCTGCGGCGCCCTGGCGCGCCGCGTCCCGAGCGCGGCCCGTCGATGCGCTGGGAGGCATCGATCGTCTCCGACATGATGTTCGATTCCAGTTGATACGAGGCGCCCAATTTATTCCACTTGGAAAAAATGTGTCAAGTGATATATTTTTGCCTTCGGGCAACAGGTCGATCCAGGCGAGCACGTGAGGAGCACGAAGCCCATGAATGAAATGAAGCGTGGCCGGCGCTCCGCGCAAGGCGGGTATGCGCGCGGCGACGAAACGCGGCTGCGCATCATTCACGCGGCCATCGAGCTGTTTGGAGAGCGCGGCTTCGACGCCGCGTCGACACGCGATATCGCCGCGCGGGCGGGCGTCAATGCCCCTGCGCTGCAGTACTACTTCGCCAACAAGGAAGGGGTCTATCGTGCCTGCGCAGAGCACATTGCGGAGATAGTCTGGGAACGCTTTGCGCCGGTCGTGCAAAGCGCGAACGAAAAGCTTGCGTCCGGTGCGGACACGCCTCACCTGATCGACGCGTTCATCGACATCCAGCAGGTAATCGCCGAGCGGATGTTCCTGTCACCTGCGACAGCCAGTCAACGCCTGTTTTTCGTACGGGAGCAAACGGGGCAGGAGCCGTCGATCGCGTCGGAAATTCTGCAAACGCGAATGCGCGCGCCGCTGAACCGCGTCGGTACGGAACTGGTTGCGCGCATCGGGGGCACACGCATCGATGACCCGGTTACGCGGATTCGCCTCTTGAGCCTGCACGGCCAGATGATGGTATTCAATGTCGCTCCACGCTCAGCGCTGGCGCTGCTCGAGTGGACGCAAATCGATGCCGAGAAAAGCGCGCTGATACAAAGGACGATCGAAGCTCAGACACGTGCGCTCCTGAACCTTTGGGCCCAGGCGCGCGCAGCGGGAGACGATGGGCAAAGCGGCGGCGGCGGGCTTTGACGGCACGCTCGACAACGTGGAGGCGTCGTTGAGCGGCCGCCGCCAAGCCTTCGCAGCCTGCTGCCTCAGGCTTGCGCGACGATGAGCCGCCGCTCGGTCTGGAACCACGCGATGGCAGCACCGAAACAAAGGACGCTCAAACAAACGATCGGCACGATCATGGGGCCAAACGCGGTGCCTGTGGCCTTGCCCGCATAAGGCATGAGATTCTGGCCGAAAAAGCCGCCGAGATTGCCGATCGAGTTGATCGCCGCCACGCTTGCCGCTGCTCGCGCGCCGCTGAAGTAACGCGGCGGCATCGACCAGAAGCACGGATAGAGCAGCGGGATGCATGCCCCGCCGAGCACGAGTGCGATGAAGCGAAGCGGTGTCGTCGGCAACAGCAGACTGCAGGTGAAACCGAGCGCACCTACCGCGGCGACGACGGCGATCGCCTTGAGAACGCCCTTACTGCGCTTGAGCTTGCCCGGCAAGTAGAGCAGCAGCAGCACGGCGATGGCCCAGGGCAGCATGCTCAGCAAACCGTTGGTCGTACTGGCGACACCGAACGACTTGACGAGCGTCGGCAGCCAGTAGGTCACGCCGTACAGCGACGTCGACATGAGCATGTAGGTGCAGGCGAACAGCATGACACGCGGATCGAGCAAGGCCTTCCAGGGATGCTCGTGCACCGCGTCGACCGGTTTCTCGCGCTCGAGCGCCGCGAGTGCGATCTGCTTTTCGCGCGCATCGAGAAAACGTGCCTCTTGCAGCGATGCGGGCAGGATCTTGAAGACGACGAGCGCGACGAGCACAGCGGGCAAACCGGTTGCCACGAAGACCCACTGCCAGCCGGCCAGCCCGAAGGCGCCATCGAGGCTCAGCAGCCAACCGCCCACGAGCGAGCCGAGCATATTGGCCAGCGCACTGCCCAGCGTAAAGATGCCCAGCACGCGCGCCCGGTAACTCTGCGGGAACCAGAGCGTCAGATAGTAGATGACTCCCGGGTAGAAGCCGGCCTCCGCAACCCCCAGCGCGAAGCGCAGGCCGCAGAAAATCCCCATCGAGGTCGTGAAACCCATCAGCACGGTGATGGCACCCCAGGTCAGCATGATGCGCGCGAGCCAGACGCGCGCGCCGAACCGGTGGAGCGCGAGCGTACTCGGTACCTCGAACAGCAAATAGCCGATGAAAAAGAGCGACGAGGCGAGACCGAAAGCGGCTTCGGTCATGCCCAGGCTGTGCACCATTTGCAACTTGGCGAAGCCGACGTTCTGACGATCGATGAACGAGATGAGGAACATGAGCACGAGAATCGGCATCAGGCGGCGTGCCGTCTTCGCCATGACGTGCCGCTCTTCGGCTGATGGCGGGTGAAGGGTATCGCTTGCGTTCACAGGGTAGGCTCCTCTTTCGTATCGACTCGAGTCCGGGCGTAGCCCGTCTTCATGGTTCATCGTTGCGCTGCCCGCGGGCACCGCTCGTTACATCGCGCCATAGCGCGCCAGCGTCGGAGCGAACATCTCCTGCCAGCGGCGCGGCTTTGCCTTGATGGTCCCGGTGAAGGAAAGAAATTCCACGTAGTCCATCAATTGCTTCGGCACAGCCGAAAAATGCGTTTGCTCGTCCGACAGCATCTGCAGGACGTCATCGGCCGACACTTCGACGCCTGAACCCGCCACGTAAATCGAAGCCGCTCGCCGCCGGTCGCTTTCGATGAGCCGATTCGCTTCATCCAATGCGTCGAGGAACGCTTCGACGAGCACAGGTTCGGTATCGACGACCTTCTTCGGCGCGAAGACCACGTCGAGCGTCAGCGGCCCCAACACGTCGCTCGCGTTCAGCACCCGGTGGATACCCGGCTGGCGCAATTCGAGATAGGAAAACGGCGGCGCGCAGAAATGCGCCGTCACGCCGCCCTGACGGCGAACCAGCGCCTGCATCGCTTGCGGATGCGGCAAATTGACGGTCATCGCATCGAGCCGCGCGAATTGCCGCACCCCGAGCTGCTTGGCGACCACCATTTGCAGGACGACGGCCGATAACGACGTGCGGATGCCCGGCACGGCGATCTTGTCCGCCGCCGAAAAATCGGCGATCGACCGAATGGACGCCTTGTTCGTGTTGAGCGAGAGCGGCGCACGGCCGAGACCGCTCACGCCAATGACCTCGACATTCGGAAGGCCACGGGCGCGTGCCCACAGTTCGATGAAGCCCGGCGCGCCGGTTCCGGCGAAATCGAGCGTGCCTGCCATCATCGCGTCGTTGATCGAATTGCCTCCGTCGAGCAGTACCCAATTGACGGAAACCTGTCCCATGCCACGACGTGCCGCATGTTTTTCGAACAGACGCTGTTGCTCCATGACGAGCAACGGCAGATAAAGCACCCCATAGCCCTTCGAGATGCGTACCTCGCGCGGCCGTGGCAAGGCGAGGGACGGCGCGAGCGATGCGCCGAGCGCCGCGATGGTCAATGCGCGGCGGCGCCGATTCGCCATCATCGTCTCCCCTCCTTTCCCCTATGCGAACGCCTTTGCAGGCCTTCGCCAGCAATAGTCGCCGCTCGATGCGTTCTATGGACGGAGATTACCGGGCGAGTCTGAGAAAATGCTGACAAGCGCGACTCGGGAAAACCCCTCTATCCGCGGTGGAACCGCGCAGGTCATAAGCAGACAGCCGCATGCGTATCGGCAACGGCCGACAGCGCGAGCCAATGACATCGCCAAGGACATAGCAAGGGCAGCATCATGCGCATTCTCGTCGTGGAAGACGACGCACAAATCGGCGCCGCGATTCGCAGCCGCCTGTCGCGGCTCGGCCATGCCGTGGACCTCGAAACCGATGGCGCGATGGCTGACGCGCTGCTCGACACCGAATCGTTCGATCTCGTCGTGCTCGACGTGATGCTGCCTTCGATGGACGGCTTCACGATCTTGCGTCGCATGCGCGAGGCGGGCGGCAAGACACCGGTATTGCTGCTGACGGCTCGCTCGACGATCGACGACCGCGTGAGCGGGCTGGGCCTCGGTGCGGACGACTATCTCGTGAAGCCATTCGACTATCGCGAGCTCGACGCACGCGTGCAGGCACTACTGCGCCGTCAAAGCGGCCATGCAAACGACGTCGTCCGGGTGGGCACGCTCGTCATCGATCGCAGTAACCGGCTCGCCGAACTCGATGGCAAGCCGCTTGCGCTATCGCGCCAGGAATTCGCGCTGCTCGAGATTCTCGCGAGCCGCCCGCAGCGAATATTCTCCAAGGACGAGCTGCTCAGCCAGCTCTTCAGCTTCGACAAGGAACCCAGCACGAACGCTGTCGAACAGTACGTGACGCGCGTGCGCAAAAAGCTTCAGGGCAGCTCGGTCGAAATCCGGACGGCACGCGGCATGGGGTATCAGATTGCGACACTTTGAAACGATGAAGCGCACGCTTTTCGGGCGCACGCTGTTGTTCATCGCATTCGTCGTCGTCTCGGGCGCGATTGGGCTTGCCGTCATTGCCCGCTATTACGCGGGCGTCGCGGCCGAGCGGGCGTACGATCAATTGTTGTCGGGCGCCGCCGTGCAGGTAGCCGAAAACCTGTATGTGCAAGGAGGCGTGCTCGCACTCAATCCGCCCGTTGCCGCATTCTCGACACTATCGAGCTACGACGTCGTCTACTACAAAGTGACGGATTCGCGCGGTCTGGTCGTTGCCGGCGATCCCGCACTTGCGAGCCGCGCAACGCGTGCCGCGACGCGGCTTGGCCCGGAGTTCGACAGCGGCGAATACCAGCGTCAGCGGGTACGCATCGTCACGATTGCGCGCTATATGCCCGAGGAAACCGTGCCGGGTTGGGCAACGATTACCGTTGCGCAGACCACCCATGCACGGCAGCAGCTCACCAACGACATGAGTCTGAAAGTGTGGACGCTGATCGTGCTGATGAGCCTGCTCGCGATCGGTGCGAGCGGCCTGGCCATCAAGCGGGGGCTGCGTCCGCTTGCGCAGATCGAAGCGATCATCGCAGCGCGCGATCCCGCGGATCTTCGCCCTGTCGTCGCCGACACGCCCAGCGAGATTGCCGCGATCATCGGCGCGATCAACGTCCTCATGCAGCGCCTCGCGAAACGGATTGCATCGATGCAACGCTTCATCGCGGACGCCGCCCATCAGATGCGCACACCGCTTGCGAGACTCGATGCGCAAATCGAACTGCTCGGCGCCGAGCACGATGGAATTCACGATCGAGAGCGGCTTGCTGCGTTGCGCGACACCTGCGCCGACGTGGGGCGGCTCACCGGCCAGTTGCTCAATCATGCGATGGTCATCCACCGCTCGGAGCTCGTCGCGCTTGCTCCGCTCGATCTGAACGCACTCGCGAAGGAGGTGCTCGGACGGACGATCCCGCTTGCCGACGATCGCGATGTCGCCGTCGCGTTCGAGAGCGACGCTGCCCGCACCGAGATTGTCGGCGATGGCATCAGCTTGCGCGAAGCGCTCTCGAACGTACTGCACAATGCGCTTTCTCACGGCCGCGCCGACGAGATCGTCGTATCGGTCGCGTCGACGACGACGTCGGTCGACCTGACGGTCCGCGATAACGGCCGCGGTATTCCACGCGAGCAGTGGGACGCCGTGCTGCAGCCGTTCGTCAGCTTGGGCAACGGCAGCGAGCACAGCACAGGTTCAGGCCTTGGCTTGGCGATCGTGAGCGAAGTGATGCAAGCGCACGGCGGACGGGTTGCATTCTCGTTTCCCGCATCGGGCGGATTCGCCGTGACGCTTTCGTTTCCACGTCATGACGCGGTGGAACGCCCGGCCGCCGTGACCAAGGCCTAGGAGCAGCTCAGCGCCACCATCCCGGAAATCACGCCGGCGGTGGGCGAATGCAACGTATAGCTTGCCGCCAGGTAGGGCTTCAGCGGATCACGTCCGATAAAGCGGCTGGCGACGGCATATCGCTCCGAACGCTGGGCACCGTTGTGGGACGCTTCCCTTTGCCGCGAGGTGTAAGCGCCGGGCATGCTCTCGAGCGTGACGGTTTGCTGGTCCTGCCCGATCGAGTAACGAAGGGAAAGCGTCATCTCCGCCGAGTCCTGATCCGAGATGCGCCGAATTTCAGCCGATGCGTCGAGCAGCGTGCCGGGTGCCGTGTTGCCGTCCATCGCCACGGGCTGCGTTTTCGACGCCACTGTGCAGTGCATCGATGCACCCGGTTTGAGTTCGACATCGACAGGCAGCCCCACGGCCCAGAAACGGGCTTGGTTCCGGTTGTAGGTCGCGCCGGACGAATCCGAGCCGTTGGTCCATTTACCGATCGCATAGGCGCCGTTGCCCGACAGGTCGGTCACGGTTCCGGAGAGCAGCGAAAGCTGATCGCCGAAGGCGACGTACGCTCCAGGAGCAGCTTCCTTGAGTTCTGCCGTCTTCATTTTGCCCATGAAGCCCGATATCGAATCGATACTGGCCGAGCTCGGCGAAAGCAGCAGCACATCGACTTCTCCGTCGACGCCTTCGACCGACACCGATTGACCGGCGACTTCGATCGCGGACTTCGGCGCTTCCGCCTTGCTTTGGTTCGACCACTTTTTGTCATCGCCGCCGTTACATCCTGCGAGGACGACGAGTGCAACCGGTGCGGTCAACGCAACTGCACGTTTGACCGATAGCGCGCAGCGGCGCCCATGATTTCGCTTCATTGTTTCTCCGAACGCTCCGAGGAAGTTGACGAACGCAGGACAGGCAAACGCAGGCCTGCGTGAGCGACGTCGGACGGCGCATGGCCGAAGGCAGGCGCGTTGGCCACGAGAACAGCCGCACGTCTGACGTCAAACAGCCTCGGAATCTATTTCACGGAGGGGGAACGGCACCGATCGGCGCCGTTTCTAGGACAAACGGAAAGAAGCGTGTGCGTCGCTACCATGTTCTGATGTGCGACAGCGCGAATGGAACAACGAGGCGTGCGGCAGCTATGCCGCCTGCACGGAGATAGCTATGCTACGCGGCGATCTTGCGGCGCGCCGAACGGATGTCTTCGAGGCACTCATAGAGCCGCTGATTGCTTTGCTTGACGTCGAAGAACGCCGCACGCGCCACGGCCACCTCGGCGTATGCCTGCCTGAGCGGCTCGTCGTCGATGAGGCGAGCCATCGCCGCAGCCATAGCGTCGACGTCGCCAACGGGCACGAGTACGCCCGCCTTGCCGTGATTCAGGATTGCGCGCGGCCCGGTCGGGCAATCGGTCGCCACGACAACTTGACCGAGCGCGAGCGCTTCGATGAGGACCATCGGCATGCCCTCGTTCTTCGAACTCAGCACGAGCATCGAAGCACCCGCCATGACTGGATGCGGATTGTCGAGCTGGCCCGTGAAATGGACACGCCCTGCAATCCCGAGCTCGCGAGCGAGCGCTTCCAGTTCGTTACGGTGCGCACCGTCTCCGACGATGACCAACTGCTCGTCGACCGCGTGTTGGCGCACCATCGCCGCATACGCGCGCAACAATGTGCGATGGTCCTTTTGCAGTTCATCCAGGCGCGCGACTGAAACGATATAGGGGCGTCCGAGGCCGAGTTCAGAGTGGCCAGCCGCTGCGCGCTTGCGTACGGCCTCGACGTCGATCGCGTTGGGCAGCACCGCGACGCCTTTGAGCTGGCTGCCAAACATTTGCATGGCTTCCTCGGCCATCTGCTCGTTGAGCGCGCCGAGGCAATCGTATCCACCGTATTGGCGCAGCAAGCGCCGCACTCGATTCGCGCGACCGCTCAGCCGCGCGCGGAAGCTGAAGTGATGGATGCCGAGCCACGCCACATCGAATTGGCCACAAAGCCGCCGCAGCGACATATCGTAGTCGATGATGACATCGACATCGGACGCGATCGCTTTGATCCGCTTCGCCACATGCGGGCGCACGACCAGTGCGGAATGTACGTCGCGCGCGACACGTCCCGGCTTTCCGAGGCGGTTTTGGTGACGTCTGCTTTGAAAGTATCGGAGCCACGGCCGGTCCGCGAGTACTTCGATGGGAACGTCAGCCGGGATTTGCGCGCGGAAGCGGTGTTCCAGCGCGGGCGACGCATACGTCACCGACAGCGACACGCGAAAAAGGCTGCGATCGAGGATCCGCAGCCACTGCAAGAGCGACGATTCGATGCCGCCGTTGTTGAAGTCGGTGATATGGAAGTGAGCGCGAATGCGCTTGCTCTCCCGGGTTATGCGTTGTTGCTTCGCCATTCTGATTTTTAAACACCCCGTAAATCGCCGCACTTGTCCGTGCGGTCTTGATCGTCTGGCAGACCGCGCATCCGGACCGAGCAGGCGAGTTCCGACGGCGCAGTGTACCGGGAGGGGTCAAAAATGCGACAAGGGGTTGCGTGAATATCACGTAACCCCTTGTTTTGTTTGGTGCCGGCTGCAGGACTCGAACCCGCCACCTGATGATTACAAATCAACTGCTCTACCAGATGAGCTAAGCCGGCGTTGAGCCCGTGATTCTACTTCATTTCACGACCTTGAGGTGCCCTTTGCCACCGCCTTTCGAGCCGTCGTCGGAGGACGGTCCGTCACCGTCGTCTTTTGTCGCCTGCGCCTGCGTTCCCGCTCCGACGCCGACATCCTCCGGTTCGGCATCCAACACCTCGGATTCGACAGGGGTGCCACCGGCCGCCCCCACCGCGGGCTCCACCGGAAACGCCATACCCTGCCCATTCTCGCGCGCGTAGATCGCCAGTACGTTGGCTACCTGCACTTCGATCTTGTGCGCCTTGCCCGAGAAGCGCGCACTGAACTCGATCCACTCGTTGCCCATTTGCAGCTGCGTCGTCGCCTCGAAGCTGATGTTGAGCACGATCTCGTCGTTGTGCACGAACTGCCGCGGCACGCGCGTCTGATTGTCGACCCTCACCGCAATGTGCGGCGTGTACCCGTTATCCGTGCACCACTCGTAAAGCGCGCGCAACAGATACGGTTTCGTTGGAATCTCTTGCATCGACTGTCCTCGCCAAGGTGCAACGCTTGCTGCCGAGCTCCCGCCACAAGCGCCGCACCCTGAAATTACATCAGCGGCGCATCACCTTTTCCGACGGCGTCAGCGCTTCGATATACGCCGGCCGGCTGAAAATGCGCTCAGCGTACTTCATGAGCGGCGCGGCGTTCTTCGAAAGCTCGATACCGTAATGGTCCAGACGCCAGAGCAGCGGAGCGATCGCCACGTCGAGCATCGAAAACTCTTCGCCCAACATGTACTTGTTCTTCAGGAAAATCGGGGCCAGTTGCGTCAGACGATCGCGAATCGCAAGACGCGCCTTCTCGTGATTCTTTTCCGCTGCCTTGCCCTTCTCGTTCTCGAGCGTGCCCACGTGCACGAACAACTCCTTCTCGAAATTGAGCAGGAACAGCCGTGCGCGCGCGCGCTGCACCGGATCGGCCGGCATCAGCTGCGGGTGGGGAAAGCGCTCGTCGATGTATTCGTTGATGATGTTCGATTCGTACAGAATCAGGTCCCGCTCGACCAGGATCGGCACTTGCCCATACGGGTTCATCACCGCAATGTCTTCCGGCTTGTTGAAGAGGTCGACGTCGCGGATCTCGAAGTCCATCCCCTTTTCGAACAGCACCAGCCGGCAACGCTGGGAAAACGGGCAAGTTGTGCCGGAATACAGAACCATCATGTCTAAAATTTCCTCAAAAAGCTGAAGGGCCAGCACGCCGAAAAGCCCGCCGAAGCGGGCTTCGAGTCGCGCCGGCCCTCACACCGCCGTCACGGCGTGATTATTTAACGTCCTTCCAGTACGCCGCGTTCAGCCGCCAGGCCAGGAACGTCAGCACGCCCAGGAACAGCAGCACCCATACGCCAAGCTGCCGGCGCCCATGTTGCGTCGGCTCGGACATCCAGGTCATGTAGGCGACAAGGTCGGCCACGGCAGAATCATAATCTACCCGGGACATCGTCCCCGGTTTTGCCTGCGCGAAGCCAACGAACCGATGCTCCTTCTCCCCCGTTTCGGGGTTCAACTCGTCCTCGTATTTCGCCGTCTGCACACCCTGCAACTGCCACAAGACATGCGGCATGCCGACGTTCGGGAACACCATGTTGTTCCATCCCGTCGGCCGCGTTTCGTCCCGGTAGAAGCTGCGCAAATAGGTGTAGAGCCAGTCGCTGCTGCGCGCCCGTGCTTCCACCGACAAATCGGGCGGCGCGACCCCGAACCACGTTTTGGCATCCTCCGGACGCATGGCCACGGTCATCGTGTTACCGATCTTGTCGGTCGTAAAGAGCAGATTCTGCTCGATCTCCTTTTGTGAAAGGCCAAGCTGCGTCAGCGCGCTGTAGCGCATGAGGCTCGCACTGTGGCAGCTCAAGCAGTAGTTTACAAACAATTGCGCGCCATGTTGCAACGACGCAAGGTTCTCCGTGTTGTCGGGCGCACGATCGAGCCGAAATCCCTCTTCCTGCGCCCAAGCCCCGGGGGCCACGAGCATGCCGGCGGCCAGCGTGACCACCACCGCGCCAATGCGGGCAAGCTTCGAAAGCAATGTCTTCATATCGTCTTGTCCTCGCTCGCGATTAATGGGGCTTGAACCGAACACGCTCCGGCGGCTCCTTGAACCTGCCGCGCGGCGTCCAGAACGGCATGCCGAGGAAGAACGCGAAGTAGATCAGCGCGCAGATCTGAGCGATCAACGTCGCGGCCGGCGACGGCGGCTTGGTGCCCAGATAAGCGAGGGTCAGGAACGCAAGCACGAAGATTCCGTAGAAAACCTTGTGGAACAACGGCCGGTAGCGGATCGACTTCACGGGGCTGCGGTCGAGCCACGGCAAAAAGCAAAGCGACACCACCGCGGAGCCCATCACGACGACACCCCAGAACTTCGATTGGGTCAGGTACATCGCAACGATCACGAGCACGGCCAGGACCGGCAAACCGATCTTCCACTTGCCTCGTGCCCGCACGAGCGCAAGGAGCCCAAGCAGCCCGATCACGACCATCAGCACGATCTTGAACGGATCGGTCGTGGCACGCAGCATCGCGTAAAAGGCCGTGAAGTACCACACAGGCGCGATCTCGGGCGGCGTTTGCAGCGGATTGGCCGGAACGAAGTTGTTCTGCTCGAGGAAGTACCCGCCCATCTCCGGTGCGAAGAAGATGATCGCGGCGAATACCATCAGGAACACGCACACGCCCATGAAATCATGGACCGAGTAGTACGGATGGAACGGAATGCCATCGAGCGGGCGACCGTGCGGATCTTTTTTGGCCTTGATTTCAATGCCGTCGGGATTGTTCGAGCCGACTTCGTGCAGCGCGACGATATGCACGAACACGAGTCCGATCAGCACCAGCGGAATCGCGATGACGTGAAACGCGAAAAAGCGGTTCAGCGTGACGTCGGACACGACGTAGTCGCCTCGAATCCACAGCGAAAGGTCAGGGCCGACGAACGGGATCGCCGAAAACAGGTTCACGATCACCTGCGCGCCCCAGTACGACATTTGCCCCCACGGCAGCAGATAGCCGAAAAACGCCTCGGCCATGAGACACAGGAAGATCGCGCAACCGAAGATCCAGACGAGTTCGCGCGGCTTGCGATACGAACCGTAAAGCAGCCCGCGGAACATGTGCAGATAGACGACGACGAAGAACATCGACGCGCCCGTGGAGTGCATGTAGCGAATGAGCCAGCCCCATGGCACCTCGCGCATGATGTACTCGACCGAGGCGAACGCGAGCGTCGAATCGGGCTTGTAGTTCATCGTGAGGAAGATGCCCGTCACGATCTGGTTCACGAGCACGAGCAACGCCAGTGAGCCGAAGAAGTACCAGAAGTTGAAGTTCTTCGGTGCGTAGTACTCGGAAAGATGGGCCTTCCAGGTGGACGTCATCGGGAAGCGGCGATCGATCCAGCCGGCAAGACCCGTCGTCGTTACGGCTTCTTTTTCCGTCGTCGCCATTACGCTTCTCCTTTTTCGTCCTTGCCGATCACGATCGTGGTCGCCGACGTGAACATGTAGGGGGGAACGTCGAGGTTCTGCGGTGCGGGCTTGTTCTTGAAGACCCGGCCCGCCAGATCATACGTCGACCCGTGGCAAGGGCAGAGAAAGCCACCGGGCCAGTCGCCGGGCAGGTTCGGCTGGGGTCCCGGGGTGAACCGCGGCGTCGGCGTGCAGCCCAGGTGCGTGCACACGGCCACGAGGACGAGAATGTTCTTGTGATCGGGGCGCGAACGGTATTCGTTCTGGCAGTACGCCGGTTCGGGCATCGAAAACGGATGTTTCGTGTTCGGATCGGCCACTTCGTTGTCGGCCTTGACCACGTCGGCCAGCATGGCGTCCGTCCGATTGATGATCCACACGGGCTTGCCGCGCCAGGCAACGGTCTTCATTTCGCCGGGCTTCAAATCGCCGATATCGACCTCGACCGGTGCGCCGGCGGCCTTGGCCTTTTCAGAGGGTTCCAACGAGCTTGCAAACGGTATGACAGCGGCTACGCCTCCAATGCCGCCTGCTACGGACGTCGCAATCAGCCAGGTACGGCGGCTGCCGTCGACGCGTTCCTCTTCTTTATCTCGCATTACACGCCCCACTTCTGAGTTGGATTTTCCGTCACGCTTTTTGCCACCGCCCGCTAGTTTGCGGGAATGGAGTCGTCATTTACAAGACCTGTCCGCCAAAAACCATGCGAACCGCTTGATCCGTAAGGGTTTTCCCGAGACACCAGCAGCTCGTCGGGCCGGTAAACGATGCCTCGTTCAAGCATTTCGCGTATCGGGTGGATCGTGCAACGCAGCGCAATTCCGATAATCAGACGGGATTATCGATATCGATAAAGAGGTGTTCGATATCGAACTGCTCGGACAAATGGGCGCCGAGCGCCTGCACCCCGAAGCGTTCCGTCGCATGGTGCCCCGCCGCAAGAAACGCGACGCCGCTCTCGGCAGCGATATGCGTAGTCGGCTCGGAAATCTCGCCCGTCAGAAAGACATCGGCGCCGGCGTCGATGGCGGCCTCGAAATAGCTCTGCGCGGCCCCCGTGCACCAGGCGATGCGGCGCAACTCGCGCTCGGGGTCCCCCAGCACGAGTGGCGTACGGCCGAGCGTATGCTCGACTTGTGCCGTGAAGTGAGCGAGCGTGATCGGCATCGGCAGCGTGGCCATCCAGCCGAGATCGTCGGCGCCGAAGTGCGCATCGGCAATCAAACCCATGCGCGCACCGAGCTGCGCGTTATTGCCGTACTCGGGATGCGCATCGAGCGGCAGGTGAAACGCGAACAGATTCATGTCGCTGGCGATGAGGGCCTTCAGGCGCCGATATTTGCGCCCGACGATCTGCGGCATTTCGTTGCGCCAGAAGTAGCCGTGATGCACGAGCAATGCGTCGGCCCCCCACTCGCGCGCAGCTTCGACGAATGCGAGCGACGCCGTGACACCGGTAGCGATCTTCTCGATGCGGCGGCGCCCCTCGACTTGCAGCCCATTGGGGCAATAGTCCTTGAAGCGTGCCGTGCCGAGCATATCGTTCAAGTACAATTCAAGTTCGATCCGATCCATAGAATCCTCTAATCTTCAAATGCTTAGACGCTTTTGGCTGTTCTTTGCCCAAGCGGTCACGGTGCTGCTCGCGCTGATGTTCATCGTCGTGACGCTCAAGCCGCAATGGCTGCAGCGGCAAGGACAGCTCGGCAAGCAACTGGCCTCGCCCATCGTGGCGCTGCGCGAAGTCGCGCCGGGTACAGGCTCGACACCGACGGTCACGTCATATGCCGATGCCGCGCAAAGGGCGATGCCGGCCGTCGTCAACGTGTTTTCGGGCAAAGCCGGATCGTTGCCGCCCAACCCGCAGGCCAACAACCCACTGTTCCGCTACTTCTTCGGCAATCCGAAAGGGGGCAAGGAACCGCCCCAGGATGAGCCGGCAACGAACCTCGGATCGGGCGTCATCGTCAGCTCGGAAGGCTACATTCTAACGAACCAACATGTCGTCGACGGGGCGGACCAGATCGAAATCGCCCTGGCCGACGGCCGCCGCACCAATGCGAAAGTGGTCGGCGTCGATCCCGAAACGGACCTCGCGGTGCTCAAGATCGGCATGACGAATCTGCCGACGATCACGCTCGGGCGGATCGACGAGGCGCGCGTAGGCGATGTGGTGCTTGCAATCGGCAACCCGTTCGGCGTCGGTCAAACGGTGACGATGGGCATCATCAGCGCACTCGGGCGCAATCACCTCGGCATCAATACATTCGAAAACTTCATTCAGACCGATGCGCCGATCAACCCGGGCAACTCGGGCGGCGCACTCGTCGATGCCCGCGGCAACCTGCTCGGCATCAATACGGCCATCTACTCGCGCTCCGGGGGCTCGCTCGGCATCGGCTTCGCCATCCCCGTCTCCACAGCCAGGAGCGTGCTGGAAAGCATCATTACGACGGGCTCGGTCACGCGCGGCTGGATCGGCGTCGAGCCGCAGGATGTGACACCGGCGATCGCCGAATCGTTCGGGCTCCAGCAAAAGGGCACGATCGTCGCCGGCGTGCTGCAAGGCGGTCCCGCCGACAAGGCCGGCATCAAGCCCGGCGATGTGCTGCTCGACGTCAATGGCCAGGAAATCACCGACACGACGCGGCTTCTGAACGTCATTGCGCAAATCAAGCCCGGCACCGATGCGAAGATCCGTCTGATGCGCAAGAACAAGGAGATGCTGGTCGACGTCATGATCGGCAAGCGCCCGCCTCCGCCGAAAGGCAGCAGCGACGACAGCCAACAAGACGAGTGACGGGCGTGACGGAAAGGGCCGGGGCCGGTTTGCGCCGCGGCTGGCTCGACTTGAGCCGCTCGCGGGCTTTCAGCTCGCGGCGTTCTCGCCGTCCGCTACCGGTGGCGCCTTGCCCACGAGGAGCCGCGCCGCAATGATTCCAGCCTCATAGAGCACGATGAGCGGCACGGCCAGGATCAGCTGCGAGAACACGTCGGGCGGGGTGACGACGGCCGACACCACGAATGCGCCAACGATCACGTAAGGGCGGATTTCCCTGAGCTTTTTCACCGTCAGCAAACCCATGCGCACGAGCAGCACGACCACGATCGGCACCTCGAAGGTCACGCCGAACGCGAGAAACATCGTCAGCACGAAGCTCAGATAGTTGTCGATGTCGGTCGACATCTCCGCGCCGAGCGGGGCGTTGTAATGCGCCATGACACGGAAAATCGTCGGGAACACGACGAAGTAGGCGAACGCCATGCCACAGAGAAAAAGCGAATAGCTGCTGCCGATGAGTGGCGCGATGAGCCGCTTTTCGTGCTGATAGAGTCCGGGCGCAACGAAAGCCCAGATCTGGTAGAGCACGACCGGCAACGCTATGACGAATGCAACGAGCATCGTCACCTTCATCGGCACGAAAAACGAGCCCGTGACGTCGGTGACGATCATCTTGCCGCCGCTCGGCAGGTTTTGCATCAGCGGCCGGGCCAGCAGCCGGAAAATATCGGGGGCCCAATAGACGAGCGCAACGAATACGACAATGACGGAGATGCCGGCCCGGATGATGCGGTCGCGCAGTTCGACGAGATGCGAGATGAACGTCTCTTGCGAATCGTCGCCCTGCTCCGGGTCGTGGTCCTGGTTCTGTTTCGGGTCGCTCACGCCGGCCCTCGTTGGAAATTCGAAAAGCGTGGCATCGCACGCTCGAAGACGGGAAGCGTCAAGGGCATGCCCATCCGGTCAGAGAAAGCGCCGCGGCCGGCGCAGGCTGGCCGGCGTATGGCGCGCGACGCGCGCCGCCCCGGACAGCACATGCGTTCGCCGTCCCGTCGCCCGTTTGTACCAAGTGGGCATCGTCAAACGCTTCGCCCGCCAGTTGCGGCGTTTTTCGGCGAGCGCCGGGCCGCGCGACCACGTGGACACCCCACTGTCGGAGCCGTCCGACGACGCCCCACCGCCGGCGATGCTCGGCGAAACGCTCGTGCCGGCCTGCCAGGCCTCGTTGAGCTCGGCTTCGTGGCGCCGGACGTTTTCGTGAATCGTGTTTTCGACGTTGTGCGCGGCGGCTTCGAACTCGCTCTTCATGCGGCGCAATTCGTCGAGCTCGATTTCGCGCGTAACTTCGGCTTTGACATCGTTGATATAGCGCTGTGCGCGGCCGAACAGCGCCCCGGCGGTGCGCGCCACACGGGGCAGCCGCTCGGGGCCGAGCACGACCAGCGCGACCACGCCGATCAGCGCCATTTTGGTGAGACCGAGGTCGAGCATGGTTGTCGTTCTATCCCGGCAGGCCTCGCAGCGTCGCTCCGCGCATCAGCGGTAGTCGCCCGAACGGGTTTTTTCCTTCGCCTCGACGTCGACCGTGCGCGCGGTCGGCAACTCGGGATGCTCGCCGCCATTCGCAGCCGGGCCCGGTGTCTCGTGTTCCTTCATGCCCTCTTTGAAACCCTTCACGGCACTGCCCAAATCGCTGCCGATATTGCGCAGCTTTTTCGTGCCGAAAACCAGCGCCACGATCAGCAGCACGATCAGCCAATGCCAAACGCTAAACGAACCCATGAAAATCTCCAGAACCCCGCCGCTGCATGGAAATTCATGCCCGGCCAAGCAACATCGGCCTTGCAGCCGCAATCAGCGCGCATGCGCTCCGTCGTCTCTACCCCGCATACCCTTTTGTTCTGCGCAATACACGTTGGGCGTCAGCCCATCCGTTGCCACGGACGCGGCCCCGCGAGCAGATGCGCGTGCAGATGATAGACCTCCTGTCCGCCGCCCGGCCCTGTGTTGATGACCGTGCGAAAACCTGTCTCGCCGCCCGTGTACGCGCAGCCGAGCTTATCGGCGAGCTGCGACACCAGAATCATCATTCTACCAAGCAGCGGTGCGTCGCTTTCGACGCAGTGAGACAGCGTATCGATGTGTCGTCTCGGGATGACGAGGATATGCGTTTGCGCCGCGGGGCGGATGTCCTTGAACGCGACGAACTCGTCGTCCTCGTGGACCTTCGCGCTCGGAATTTCGCCGGCGGCGATCTTGCAGAAAAGACAGTTTTCGTGGCTCATGGTCTTCCCGGTTGTTCAATGCGCCGCCTCAGAACCAGGCGCTCGGATCGAGCGGCTTCGTTTCGTAAAGATACAGCCAACCCTTGACGATCCGATAGAGCATCCAGATCGACACGGCCGCCAGAATCGGAAATCCGATTATCGCGAAAACGAGAACGCCACCGATGATGTAGCCTGCGACACCGAACCAGAAGGTGCGGATCTGCCATTGGAAGTGATCGGCGTACGGCGTGCCCGCCGCATCGCCGCGTTTCAAGTAGTCGAGAATGATCGCGACGAGTCCTGACACACCGCCCGTGAACCAGTGCAGCGCATAGAGCCCATAAATGACGTGCGTCAGCGTGCGGATGCTGCGCTCGCGATCGGCATCGATCGTGCCCGTATACGCCGCCGGGGTCCGTCCGCCTTGCGGGTCATCCATGGTGGCTCTCCTCGCTTCGTGAATGTTGCCGTCGATCGGCCGGCAGCCCGATTCAGCCGCCGTTTTCCTCGCGCTCACGCCGCTTTCGGAGCGCCTTTTCCTCGATGCCCGACATGCCCTCGCGCCGCTCGAGTTCGGCGATGACGTCCGCCGGGCTCAAGTCGAAATGCGACAGCATGACGAGGCAATGGAACCAGAGGTCCGCCACCTCGCCGACGAGCGCCACGCGCGCGCCGCCCTGACGTACGTCCTTGGCGGCGAGAACGACCTCGGTCGCCTCCTCGCCGATCTTCTTGAGCACCGCGTCGTCACCGCGATGAAAAAGCCGCGCAACGTAGGAGCTTTCGGGGTCGCCGCCCTTGCGGCTGTCGATGATCGCGGCAAGCCGGACGAGCGTATCTTCGGTCAAAGGCATCGGTTGGGTGGCCATTATCGATAAATCTGTTCGGGGTCTTTCAGCACCGGATCGACGGCGACCCAGTCGCCCTCGTCAAGGGTGCCTTCGAATTTCTGGAAAAAGCATGAATGCCGGCCGGTATGGCAGGCAATGCCCGATACCTGCTCGACCTTCAGAAGCACCACGTCTTCGTCGCAATCGAGCCGCACTTCGTGCACACGCTGTACGTGGCCGGACTCCTCGCCTTTGAACCAGAGCCGTTGACGCGAACGCGAGAAGTAAACCGCGCGGCCCGTCTCGATCGTTTTCGCAAGCGCCTCGCGGTTCATCCACGCGAACATCAGCACGTCGTTCGTCGAGACTTCCTGTGCGATGACCGGCACGAGACCGTTCACGTCCCACTGGACTTTGTCGAGCCAGGGTTTGTCGGGTGTAATCATGTTCGTACCGTCTCGATCCTAGAGTCTCACGGCAATGCCCTGCGCGGCCATGAAGCGCTTGGCCTCGCCGACCGTATGCTGGCCGTAGTGGAAGATGCTGGCGGCCAAAACGGCGTCGGCACGGCCTTCGACAACGCCATCGGTCAGGTCTTGCAGCGATCCCACCCCGCCTGACGCAATCACCGGCACCGGTACGGCATCCGAGACAGCGCGCGTCAACGCCAGGTCGAATCCGCTTTTCGTGCCGTCGCGGTCCATGCTCGTCAGCAGGATTTCGCCCGCACCGAGTTCGGCCATCTTGCGCGCCCACTCGACGGCATCGAGCCCCGTCGCCTTGCGCCCGCCATGCGTGAAGACTTCCCAGCGCGGGGCCTCGTCGGCACCCGAGACGCGCTTTGCGTCGATCGCAACGACGATGCACTGCGCTCCATGCTTATCGGACGCATCGCGCACGAGCTGCGGGTTGGCCACCGCAGAGGAATTCATGCTGACCTTGTCCGCCCCCGCGTTCAGAAGCCGGCGCACGTCCTCCACAGCACGCACGCCGCCGCCCACCGTGAGCGGAATGAACACTTGCGAAGCCACGGCCTCGATGATCGGCAAAATCAGGTCGCGCCCGTCGGAGGTGGCGGTGATATCGAGGAACGTCAGTTCGTCGGCGCCTTGTTCGTCGTAGCGGCGCGCGATTTCGACGGGGTCGCCCGCGTCGCGCAGCTCGACGAAATTGACGCCCTTCACGACGCGCCCGGCGGTCACGTCGAGACAAGGGATGATGCGTTTAGCTAGAGCCATGATGATGCAGGTGCCGCTGCTGATGGGCCGCCCTTTCGCGAAAGCCGGCGGCGCCGTCCTTTCGAGAGCGATGGGTTGCGCGGGTACGGCGCGCTCAAGCGTCGTCCGATTCGCGCAAGGTATCGGCGCGCGTTTGCGCCGCGGTGAAATCGAGATCACCCGAATAGATCGCGCGCCCGCAGATGACGCCTTCGATGCCTTCATCCTCGACTTCGCACAGCGAATCGATATCCGCGAGGCTGGACAAACCGCCGCTTGCGATCACCGGGATTTTCACCGCGCGGGCAAGCCGTACCGTCGCATCGATATTGATGCCCTGGAGCATGCCGTCGCGCCCGATATCCGTGTAGATGATCGATTCGCAACCGTAGTCTTCGAATTTCTGCGCGAGATCGACGACTTCGTGGCCCGTCAACTTGCTCCAGCCGTCGGTGGCGACCTTACCGTCCTTGGCGTCGAGCCCGACGATGATGTGGCCGCCGAATGCCGTGCAGGCGTCTTGCAGGAAACCAGGATTCTTCACGGCCGCGGTGCCGATGATCACATACGAGAGACCGTCGTCGAGGTACCGTTCGATCGTTTCGAGGTCGCGGATGCCGCCGCCCAACTGGACGGGAATCTCGGTACCGACTTCCTCGATGATCGCTCGGATCGCTTCCTCGTTTCTCGGCTTGCCGGCAAACGCGCCGTTCAGATCGACGAGATGCAGCCGCCGCGCACCGCGCTCGACCCAGTGACGGGCCATCGCGGCAGGGTCCTCGGAGAATATCGTCGCCTGGTCCATATCCCCTTGTTTCAGGCGCACGCACTGACCGTCCTTGAGGTCGATGGCGGGAATCAGCAGCATAGCAATCGCGTAAGTCTGGATGGTTGGGTATCGTGGATGCCCGCCGGCGCGCCTGGATACGGGCGCACGGCGAACCGTCTCGCTAGTTTAGTACACTCTTTCGACGCTCAAGCCGTCATTTCGATGCAAAAAGCGCGACATTCAAGGGTTCCAGTGCACGAAGTTGCGATAAACGCGCAGCCCCGATTCGGCGCTCTTTTCGGGGTGAAACTGTGTCGCGAACACGTTGTCGCGGGCCACTGCCGACGCAAACAGCCCGCCGTAGTCCGTTTCCCCCGCCGTATGAGCGCGATTGTCGGGCACGGCATAGTAGCTGTGCACGAAATAAAAATAGCTGCCATCGGGCACGCCGTCCCACAGCGGGTGCGGCACCGCCTGTCGGACGCGGTTCCAGCCCATTTGCGGCACCTTGAAGCGCGAGCCGTCGTCCTGCAGCCGGCCATCGAGCTCGAAGCGCACGACTTTGCCGGGCAGCAGGCCCAGCCCCTTCGTATCGCCTTCCTCGCTCCAGTCGAACAACATCTGCTCGCCGACACACACGCCCATCAAGGGTTTGGTGCGCGCCGCCTCGAGCACCGACTCCTCGAGCCCCGATTCGCGCAACGAGCGCATGCAGTCGCGCATCGCGCCCTGGCCGGGCAGCACGACGCGATCGGCGGTGCGGATGCCTTCGGGCCGATCGACGATCGCCACGTCCGCTTCCGGGGCCGCCTTTTTCAGCGCCTGCTGCACCGAGCGCAGGTTGCCCATACCGTAATCCACAATCGCAATTGACGTCTTCATCTCAAATTAGGCAGTAACGCCTTCAATCCGTCGACGATGAACTCCACCGCCAGCGCCGACAACATCAAACCCATCAACCGCGTGCCGATATTGATACCGGTCTGTCCGATCCAGCGGGCAATCGGCGCCGCGAGCCTCAGCGTTCCGAAGCAGATGACCGCGATGGCCAGGCCGATCGCCACGAGCCCGAGCCGGTCGTACCAATGATGCGCGCTCGCCGCATAGACGATCACCGTACTGATCGAACCCGGCCCCGTCAGCAGCGGGATCGCGAGCGGCACGACCGCGATGCTGTTCTTCGATTCGGCTTCGTCGCGCTCCTCCGCCGTGGCGCGCGCGTTGCCGACCTGCGCGTTGAGCATGCTGATAGCCATCAGCAGCATGATGATGCCGCCGCCGACTTCCAGCGAGCCGACCGAGATGCCGAAGAAGCCGATGATTTGCTGGCCGAGCAGCGTCGTGACGGCAATCACGCAAAACACCGAAATCGAAGCGATGCGAATCGTGCGCCGCCTCTCACCCTCCGAATGTTCGGATGTCAGGCTCAGGAAAAACGGCACGGCGCCGATCGGATTGATCAGCGCCAGCAGCGAAATAAACGATTTGAGAAGATCCATCGGTGTGCGCGGCGCGCGCGCCGGTGAGCCGTCCTCGCTTTAAAGAGTGCCTTTGGTCGACGGGATCTGCCCCGCCGCACGTTCGTCGAGTTCGACGGCCATGCGCAACGCCCGGCCGAACGCCTTGAAGACCGTTTCCATCTGATGATGCGCGTTCACGCCGCGCAGATTGTCGATATGGAGCGTCACCTTCGCATGATTGACGAAGCCGCGAAAGAATTCGCTCGCCAGATCGACATCGAACGTGCCGATGCGCGCGCGGGTGAACGGCACATGCATGTCCAGCAGCGGCCGCCCCGAGAAGTCGACCACCACGCGCGAGAGCGCCTCGTCGAGCGGTACGTAGGCGTGGCCGTAGCGGCGAATACCCTTTTTATCGCCGACCGCCTGGGCGAAAGCCATGCCGAGCGTGATACCCGTATCTTCCACCGTGTGGTGATCGTCGATATGGAGGTCGCCCTGCGCCTCGACCTCGAGATCGATCAAGCCGTGACGGGCGATCTGGTCGAGCATGTGGTCGAGAAACGGCACGCCGGTCGCGAGCTTTTGCTGACCGGTACCGTCCAAATTGACCTTCACACGGATCTGCGTTTCGCTGGTATTGCGAACGACTTCCGCTACGCGCATGGAAAACCTCGAATCTGACTGCAAAGGGTGTGGGGCGAAATGTGCCGGCCGCCGCACGCCCAGGGCGACGACGGCACGAATTTTCAGTAGTTACTTCAATATGAGCTTGAGTGCCGCCAGCATTTGGGCATTCTCTTCGGGCGTACCCACGGTCAAACGCACACAATCGGTCAGCAACGGGTGCATTTTACCCACGTTTTTGATCAAAACCCGCGCAGCCAGCAGCGTTTCGAACACCGCGTCCGCGTCGGGCACCCGCACGAGCAGAAAATTGCCTGCACTCGGGAACACGGTCGTGCCCGGCAACGCTGCGATGGCCTGGGCAAGAGTCTCGCGCTCGGCACGCAACCGGGCGGCCTGGACTTCCAGCACATCCTCGACATGATCGAGCATGAACTCGGCCGCCGCCTGCGTCAGTACATTGATGTTGAACGGCGGGCGAACCTTGTCGAGCTCGTCGAGCCAGGCCGGCGAGCCCACCAGATAGCCGAGCCGGATTCCCGCCAGCCCGAGCTTCGACACGGTGCGCATCACCACGACGTTGTCGAACTGCAGTACGCGCGAAAGCCAGCTTTTCTGGGCGAACGGCTGGTAGGCCTCGTCGATGACGACGAGGCTTTTGGTCGCCGCCGCGATGATCCGCTCGATATCGGCATCCGGGTACAGCGTGCCGGTGGGATTGTTCGGATAGGCCAGATAGACGATGGCCGGCGCGTGCTCGGCGATCGCGGCGAGCATTGCGTCGGTATCGAGCGTCAGATCGGGCCGGTGCGGCACGCCGACGAATTCGAGCTGCGCGAATTTCGCCGACATCTGGTACATGACGAAGCCGGGCGCGGGCGCCAACAGCTTCGCGCCCGGCTTCGCACAGGCGACGGCGATCATGCTGATGATCTCGTCGGAGCCGTTGCCGAGCAGCACGGTGCTGCCCGCGGGCGCACCCATTACCCGCTTCAGTTTTTCGATGAGCGCGGCCGGACGCGGCGCCGGATAGCGATTGAGCGCCACGCCCGCGAGGCGTTCGCCGAGCTCCGTGGCGAGCGCCTCGGGCAGCGTGAACGGATTTTCCATCGCATCGAGCTTGACGAGCCCCGTTGCATCGGGAACGGGATAGCTCGTCATGCCCAGCACGTCGGGGCGGATGATGTCTTGCGGTCGGGTCATGGTCGTCGCTCTCAGCCGGTTTGCTTCATGCGGTACTCGGCGCTCTTGGCATGCGCCGGCAGCCCTTCCCCATACGCGAGTTCCGCCGCGATCTCGCCGAGCGTTTGCGCGCCCTCGGCGCTGACTTCGATCACGCTCGAGCGCTTGAAGAAATCGTAGACGCCGAGCGGTGACGAAAATCTCGCGGTACGCGAGGTCGGGAGCACGTGATTCGGGCCGGCGCAGTAGTCGCCGAGGCTCTCGCTCGTGAAGCGGCCGATGAAGATCGCTCCGGCATGACGGATTTCCTTCGCCCACTGTTGCGCGTCGAGCGCCGAAATCTCGAGGTGCTCCGGCGCGATCCGGTTCGCGATCGCGCAGGCCTCGGCCATGTCGCGCACCTTGACGAGCGCGCCACGGCCCTCGAGCGAACGCTGAATCACGTCACGGCGCGGCATCGTCGGCAAGAGCTCGGCAATCGCCTCCTCCACGCGCGCAATGAATGCTTTATCCGGACACAGCAGGATCGACTGTGCGAGCTCGTCGTGCTCGGCCTGCGAGAAAAGATCCATCGCGATCCAGCGGGGATCCGTCGTTCCGTCGCACAGCACGAGGATTTCCGACGGGCCGGCGATCATGTCGATGCCCACCGTGCCGAATACGCGTCGTTTGGCCGACGCCACGTACGCGTTGCCGGGACCGCAGATCTTGTCGACGGCAGGTACCGTCTCGGTTCCGTATGCAAGTGCGCCGATCGCCTGCGCGCCGCCGATCGTGAAGACGCGATCGACTCCGCCCAAGAGCGCAGCCGCCAGCACGAGCGGGTTTTGCACGCCGTCGGGGGTCGGCACGACCATGACGATCTCGCGTACGCCGGCCACGCGCGCCGGTACGGCGTTCATCAGCACGGAGGACGGATAGGCGGCCTTGCCGCCCGGCACATAGATGCCGGCGCGATCGAGCGGCGTGACTTTCTGACCGAGCACCGTGCCGTCGGCTTCCGTGTATTGCCAGCTATGGCTGCCGCATTCGATCTTCTGCTTCTCGTGGTAGGCGCGCACGCGCGCGGCCGCCGCTTCGAGCGCGGCACGCTGTTTCGGCTGAAGGCCCTCCAGCGCCGCTTCGAGCGCGGCAGGGGGCAGCTCCAACGCTGCCACGCTGGTGGCGTCGAGCCGATCGAAGCGGTTGGTGTACTCGAGCACGGCTTCATCGCCGCGCGCTTTCACGTCGGCGAGAATCTGTGCAACCGAGCGCTCGATCGCTTCATCCTCGCTCGCCTCGAAGGCGAGCACCGCCGCGAGCGTCGCGTCGAAATCGGCGGCGCTCGAATCGAGTTTGCGAATCTTCAAAGACATGCTGGTATCCGTTCGGTAAGGCGCGCGTTGCCAAGTCGGCTCGTCGCACCGCTTACGCGGGCGCCGTGCCTCGTTTCGAGGCGCGTTCGAACGCGTCGAGAAACGGCTTGAGCGCCGCGCGCTTGAGCTTGAGCGCAGCCTGGTTCACCACGAGGCGCGAAGAGATCTCCATGATTTCCTCGACCTCGACGAGATTGTTCGCGCGCAGCGTTCCGCCCGAGCTGACGAGGTCGACGATCGCATCGGCCAGCCCGACGAGCGGCGCGAGTTCCATCGAGCCGTAGAGCTTGATCAGATCGACGTGCACACCCTTCGCCGCGAAATGCTCGCGAGCCGTTTGCACGTACTTCGTCGCCACGCGCAGACGGGCGCCTTGGCGCACCGCGTTCGCGTAATCGAAGCCCGCCTTCACGGCGACCGACATGCGGCAACGCGCGATGTTCAGATCGACGGGCTGGTACAAACCGCCGCCGCCGTGCTCGAGCAGCACATCCTTGCCCGCGACGCCGAAATCGGCTGCGCCGTACTCGACGTAGGTCGGCACGTCGGTCGCGCGCACGATGATGACGCGCAAGTTGCCGGCGCTCGTCGGCAGGATCAGCTTGCGCGAAGTCTCGGGGTCTTCCGATACCTCGACGCCGGCTGCCGCCAGGAGCGGCATCGTCTCTTCGAAAATGCGCCCCTTCGAGAGCGCGAGCGTCAACGGTTGGGCACTCATGCGCGAGCTCCGGAATGCGCAGGAACGCGGCGCACGTTCGCGCCGATGCGCGTGAGTTTGTCCTCCATCCGATCGTAGCCTCGATCGAGATGGTAGATGCGCTCGACGATGGTCTCGCCTTGCGCCGTCAAGCCGGCGATCACGAGGCTCGCCGAGGCCCGCAGGTCGGTGGCCATGACCGTCGCGCCCGACAGTTCGCGCACGCCCGTGACGAGCGCCGTATTGCCGTCGATGGCGATATGCGCGCCGAGGCGGTTCAATTCCTGCACGTGCATGAAGCGGTTTTCGAAGATCGTCTCGATGACTTGCGCACTGCCTTCGGCAATCGCATTGAGCGCCATGAACTGGGCCTGCATATCGGTCGGGAACGCCGGGTACTCCGACGTGCGCACGCTGACGGCGCTCGGGCGCCCGTCCATCCGAACGCGCAGCCAGTCGTCGCCCTCTTCGATCGTCACGCCGGCCTCACGCAGCTTGGCCGTGACCGCATCGAGCGTACTCGGGCGCACGTCGCGCAGCATGACGTCGCCCCCCGCCGCCGCGACGGCGCACAGGAACGTGCCGGCTTCGATCCGGTCGGGGATCACCGCGTGACGCGCGCCATGCAGCTTCTCGACACCCTGGATCACGAGACGATCCGTACCGATGCCGTCGATCTTCGCTCCCATCGCCACGAGCAGATGCGCCAGATCGCCGACCTCGGGCTCGCGCGCGGCGTTTTCGAGAATCGTCTCGCCGTCGGCGAGCACGGCCGCCATCAGCAGATTTTCGGTTCCGGTCACCGTGACCATGTCGGTCACGATGCGCGCGCCCTTCAACCGGCGCGCCCGCGCCTCGATGTAGCCATGCTCGATGCTGATGTCGGCGCCCATCGCCTGCAAGCCCTTGATGTGCTGATCGACCGGCCGCGCACCGATGGCGCAGCCGCCCGGCAGCGACACTTTCGCCGTGCCGAAGCGGGCCAGGAGCGGTCCGAGCACGAGAATCGACGCCCGCATCGTTTTCACGAGTTCGTAAGGCGCGACCGGATTGTCGACATGCGTAGCATCGAGCGACACCGTGCCGCCCGATAACCGAGCCCGTACGCCCATCTGTTCGAGCAGCGTCAGCGTCGTGCGAACATCCTTGAGGTCCGGCACGTTCGCAAGCTCGAGCGGATCGGCCGCGAGCAGGCTCGCGCAGAGAATCGGCAAGGCCGCGTTCTTGGCGCCCGAAACGCTCAATTCGCCTGAAAGGCGGCGGCCGCCTTCGATCGAAAGTTTATCCATGCCGAGCTGTCCCTCGCGCGCGGCGCCGCTGCCGGCTGCCGCCATATCGTCTTGTGTAATGCGCACTACGTTTCCTGGATTATGCGTTTCGCCATTCCGCCGGCGTCAGCGTCTTCATGCTCAGCGCGTGGATTTCCGCCTTCATGCGCTCGCCCAGCGCCGCATAGACGAGCTGGTGACGCTGGATCGGGCGCTTGCCCTCGAAGGCGTCCGAGACGATCGTCGCAAAAAAGTGCTGACCGTCGCCCTCGACTTCGAGGTGGGTGCAGGCCAATCCGGCCGCGATATATTGCTTGACCTCGTCGGGTGTCGGCAACATGGTTCATGACTCCTCAATAACGCAGCTTGTAGCCGGACGCGATGAGACGCATCGCGAGCGCGGCGATCAGCGCGAAGAAAACGGCAACGACGGCCAGGCACGCAAGCGGATCGATGTCGGACACGCCGAAAAAGCCGTAGCGGAAACCGTCGATCATGTAGAAAAACGGATTGAGCCGCGACACATGCCGCCAGAGCTCGGGCAGCGAATGCGTCGAGTAGAACACGCCCGAGAGAAACGTGAGCGGCATGATCAGAAAGTTCTGGAACGCCGCGAGCTGATCGAACTTCTCGGCCCAGATACCGGCGATGAGGCCGAGTGTGCCGAGAATCGCCGAACCGAATGCGGCGAAGAGCACGATATAAAGCGGCGACGCGAATGTCATCGGCACGAACCAGATCGTCACGATGAATACGCCCGCCCCGACCACGAGTCCGCGCACGACGGATGCAAGCACGTAAGCGCCGAATATCTCCCAGTGCGTGAGCGGCGGTAGCAGCACGAAGACGAGATTACCCGTGATCTTCGACTGGATCAGCGACGACGAGCTGTTGGCAAACGCGTTTTGCAGCACGCTCATCATGACGAGGCCCGGAACCAGAAAGCTCGTGTATTCGACGCCGGGATAGACCTCGACACGTCCGCGCAACGCGTGGCCGAAGATCGTCAGATAGAGCAACGCCGTGACGATGGGTGCGAGCACCGTCTGGAACGAGACCTTCCAGAAACGCAGAATCTCTTTGTAAAAGAGCGTGCGAAAGCCGGTCATGCCGCGAGCCTGAGTGCGGGGGTACATCATGCCAGTCCCTCCACCAGTTCCGGGCCGCTCATCAGTTGGACGAAAACGTCCTCGAGGTCCGCCTTCCGTACGTCGATCTCGTCGAACGTGCAGCCTTGTTCGCGACAGCGCGCGAGAATCGGCTCCACATCGTCATAGCTCGCGAGACGCAACAGATGCTCGCGCGCACCTGGCGGCGCCGCGTCGACCTCGAGCGCGCGCAGCTCCGCCGGCAAGACCCCCGCGGACAAGCGCAGAAAAAGCTGCATGCCGGCGAAACGCGCGAGCAAGTCGCGCGTGCGATCGAGGGCCACGACTTCCCCGCGGCGCAGCATCGCGATGCGGCCGCACAGCGACTCGGCTTCTTCCAGATAGTGAGTCGTCAGCACGATCGTGTGCCCTTCGCGGTTCAACCGCGAAATGAATTTCCAGAGCGTCTGTCGCAGCTCGACGTCGACACCTGCCGTCGGCTCGTCGAGGACGATCACGGGCGGCCGGTGCACCAGCGCCTGCGCGACGAGCACGCGCCGCTTCATGCCGCCCGACAGCGCGCGCATGTTCGCATCGGCCTTTTCGGTGAGATCGAGATGAGCCATCACCTCGTCGATCCATTCATCGTTGCGGTGCAGGCCGTAGTAGCCCGATTGAATGCGCAGCGTTTCACGCACGGTGAAAAAGGGATCGAACACGAGCTCCTGCGGCACGACGCCGAGCGAGCGGCGCGCGCCGCGGAAATCGGACACGACATCGTGGCCGAGCACGGCGACGCTACCTTCGTCCGCCCGGGCCAATCCGGCAAGGATGCTGATGAGCGTGGTCTTGCCTGCGCCGTTCGGGCCGAGCAGGCCGAAAAATTCGCCTTCGTCGATCGTCAAGCTGACGCCCTTGAGCGCTTGCAGCGCCTTATAGCGCTTCTTGACGTTGCGGATTTCTATCGCTGACATGGATGTGCGCGGCCTTTCGCGAATGGCGCGCCTTTGTTTAGACGTGACTGGACCTGATCGCCGGGCTGGCGCCACGGCAGCGCCGCGTCGCATCCCGGAAAAAACCGGAGCGATCGCATGCCCGAAAAAACGGTTGATTATAGGCCAAGTCGAGGCGGCTCACTTGGCGCGCGTGGCCGTGGACCGTCGGAGCATTGCGCCGCGGCGGCGCCGCGCGTGCGGCTCAGAGCGGGGCCGCGACGCCTTCGGGGGACGAGCGGTGTCGCGCCGCCAGAAGGGCGTCCACACCGTACACCGCGGCGAGGCTTGCCAGCCCCTGCGGCACATTGATGATCTCGAATGCGCTGCCGCGCGCCTCGGCTGCGCGCTGCCACGCGAGCAGCACCGCGAGTGCCGATGAATCGAATTCGGTGAGCGCGGCGCAGTCCACGCCCGTCGCGCCGCCCGCAATGCTCGTCAAGCCGGCCGCGAGCGCGCTTTTCGCGCTCGCATGGGTGAGCGCCGTGCCCAGGGCAAAGCGGCTCATTGGGGTGCTCACGTCGGCTGCTTGCCGGCGGCAAGCTGCTGGTTGCGGTCGGTCAGGAACTGAATCAGCCCGCTCACGCCGCTTTCGTTGATCTTCTGGGCGAATTGCTGCTGATACGCCTGAATGAGCCATGCGCCGGCAACATTCAGATCGTAGACGCGCCAGCCCTGCGGCGTCTTGTAGAGACGATAGTCGAGCTCGACCGGTTGCCCGTTGTCGATCACCGCGCTACGCACGACGACGTCGGTATCGGTCGGCGCCGCGCGGAACGGCTTGAACTGGACCTGCTGGTCGCGGAACTGCGACAGCGCGCCAGCGTAGGTGCGGATCAGCAGCATCTTGAACTGCTCGACCATCTGGTCTTGCTGCTCCGGCGTCGCCTGGCGCCACGCACGGCCCATCGCCAATTGCGTCGTGCGGCGGAAGTCCGTGTAGGGCAGGATCTGCTTGTTGACCACCTCGGTGATGCGGTTGATATCGCCCGAGCGGATCGACTTGTCCGCACGGATCGTATCGAGCACCTGGGTGGTGACCGTCTTGATCATGACGTCAGGCGAACTCGTATCGACGCCGCCGGCGTTCGTCTGGGCGAACGCCGCACCGGCAAACGAAAGGAGCATCGCGAAAAGAGGAATCAGAAAGAATTTTTTCATCGTCAACCCTGATATCGAAGAAACGCTGAGGTTGGAGCCTCGCCGAATCGTGCAAGTTCAGCCCGCATCTTGCACGGCTCGGCAGGATTCATGTCACACGGCCTCGCAAGATTCGTGTCGAAGTGTTACCGCAACGAGTCACTTCAGACGAATGATCGGCAAGCCCGTGCGTTGCGGCGGCGGCACGTACTGCTGGCCGGGCACCGTTCCGTCGGGTCCGCCCAGCGGTGCCGGTACCGCTGTCGCGGACGCCGCCGATGCCGGCTGCGCGCCCGAGGCCGGCTCCCCTGCCGCCGGTTCGGTAGCGGACGGCGCCGCGGCCGAAGCCGGAGCCGCAGCGGATGCCGGCGCTGCCGCACCGGTGGCACCGGGGGCACCGGTAGCACCCGGCGTCACGGCGGCACCGGCCCCCGGCGCAGCGGCGCCAGGCGCCGCGCCATCGTCATCGTACTTCGGCAGCGACTGATCGTAGTTCGGCAGTTGGGCACCGTCGCCGTCGCCACCCGTGATGAGGAAGCGGCGCCGCTGCAGATAGGCATTGCGGACGAACGAATACTTGTCGAGCGCGGCGCCCGACAGCACGTCGACCGTCGTCAGCAAGTTGGCGCGCGTATTGACGAGATTCAGTCCATACAGCGCCCAGCTCACTGAAGACGGCTGCACGTACGTCAGCGGATTGCCATAGTAATCGACGACGAGGCCCGTTGCATCGCGCACCGTGCTGGGTCCCAGCAACGGCAGGACGAGGTACGGACCCGACGGGACGCCATAATGGCCGAGCGTGATCCCGAAGTCCGCGGCATGCTTGGGCAGCTTCGCCAGCGTCGCGACATCGAACAGGCCGCCCACGCCGAACAGCGTGTTGATCGTCACACGCATGATGTCGCCGACGCCGTCCGCGATTTTCAGCTGCAGCAACTCGTTCGCGGCGATATAGACATCGCCGATGTTCGAGAAGAAGTTCGTGACGCTCCTGCGCACCGGTTCCGGCACGACCTGCTGGTAGCCCTTCGCGACCGGCTTCAACGCATAGGTGTCGAGCGTATCGTTGAACTTGAACACGCCGCGATTCACGCTCTCCAGCGGGTCGCCCGGGGTGGGCGTCTGAACCGACGCACACCCGGCGAGCATCGCCACCGCTATTGCCAGCGTCACGTTTTTGGCGCGCGTGGTCTGCATTATTGTTCTCCGTGATGATCGGTCCCGGGCGGCACATTGCCGCCCGCGTCAAAGGTTCGCGTCAACCGCCTGCCCCCGACGCCGCGGCACTGGCCGGCGCCGTAGCGGATGCCGCGGGAGCTGCGGGCAAGGTGGTAGGAGCGGCAGGCGCGGCGGCCGGCGCAGGTGCCGTTTTGGCACCGCCCGCATCGGCCGCCTTGCCATAGAGAAACTGGCCGATCAGATTCTCGAGCACGATGGCCGATTGCGTCATCGTGATCGTATCGCCGGCTTTCAGCATTTCGGTGTCGCCGCCCGGCTCCAGGCCGATGTACTGCTCTCCGAGCAGACCGGAGGTCTGAATCTTCGCCGACGTGTCCTTCGGAAACGCAAATTGCTTGTCGAGGTCGATCGTGACGAGCGCCTGATAGGTATTCGTGTCGAATCCGATCGACGTCACGCGCCCGACGACGACACCGGCGCTTTTCACCGGCGCGCGTACCTTGAGCCCGCCGATATTGTCGAACTTGAGCTTCACGGGGTACGTCGGCTGAAACGAGAGTGAGCTCATATTGCCGGCCTTGAGCGCCAGGAACAGCAGCGCGATGAAACCGAGCACCACGAACAAACCGACCCAGAAGTCGAGAACAGTCTTTTTCATCGTCATCCCAAAAGAAGCGCGCTCGCGCAGGCGCCAATCGTGCCAGCGGTGCAATATGGACTGCGTCAGTTGAACATCAACGCCGTCAGCAGAAAATCGAGTCCGAGTACGGCGAGCGAGGCGTAGACGACCGTGCGGGTGGTCGCCCGCGAGACCCCTTCGGGGGTCGCTTTTGCCTCATAGCCTTGAAACAGCGCGATGAATGTGACGGCAAAGCCGAACACCACGCTTTTGACGACGCCGTTGCCGACGTCCGCCCAGACTTGCACCCCGCCTTGCATCTGCGACCAGAAGGCGCCCGAATCGACGCCGATCATCAGCACACCTACGACATAGCCGCCGAAAATGCCGACGGCGCTGAAGATCGCGGCGAGTATCGGCATGGCGATGATGCCCGCCCACATGCGCGGTGCAACGACGTTCGCGAGTGGATCGATGGCCATCATTTCGAGCGCTGTCAGCTGCTCGCCCGCCTTCATGAGACCGATTTCCGCGGTCAGCGAGGTGCCCGCGCGCCCGGCAAACAGCAGCGCCGTCACGACGGGACCCAGTTCGCGCACCAGCGACAGCGCGACGAGCAGTCCGAGCGCCTGCTCGGAACCATAGCGATTGAGTGTGTAATAGCCCTGCAGGCCCAGCACGAAGCCGACGAAGAGCCCGGAAACCCCGATGATGACGAGCGAATAATTGCCGACGAACAGAATCTGCTTGATGACGAGATTCGGCCGGCGCACGAGCGCGAAAAACTCGAGCACGAGGCGAACGAACATGCGGGTGGCATAACCGGCGCGCGCGATGCCCGCGAGCACCCAGTGCCCCAACGTTCCAATTGCACCAATCATGCGCGTCCTCCGCCGAGGCCAAAATCCGCATCGAGCGGCGTTTGCGTCGGATAGTGAAAGCGAAACGGGCCGTCGGGCGCACCGTCGATGAACTGCCGCACCGAGGGGTCGACCGACTCCCGCAGCTCGGCCGGCGTTCCTTCGGCAAGCACCGCGCCGTTCGACAGAAAGTAGACGTAATCGGCAATGGCGAACGATTCGGGGACATCGTGCGTCACGAGAATCGAGGTGGCACCGAGCGCCCGATTCAACGTACGGATGAGATTGGCCGTGATGCCGAGCGAAATCGGGTCGAGGCCGGCGAACGGCTCGTCGTACATCATCAGCTCCGGATCGAGCGCGATTGCGCGCGCAAGCGCCACGCGCCGCGCCATGCCGCCCGAGATCTGCGATGGCGCGAGATCGCGCGCGCCGCGCAGGCCCACAGCGTTGAGCTTCATGAGAACCAGATCGCGAATCAACGCTTCGGGCAGATCGGTGTGCTCGCGCAGCGCGAACGCAACGTTTTCGAAGACGGACATATCGGTGAAAAGCGCACCGAATTGGAACAGCATGCCCATCTTGCGGCGCAAGGCGTAAAGGCCTTCCCGGCTCTCCTTGCCCATGTCCCGCCCGTGGAACAGCACCTCGCCTCGGCGAGCTCGCTCGAGCCCGCCGATCAGGCGCAGCACGGTAGTCTTGCCGCAGCCCGAGCCGCCCATGACGGCGACCACCTGCCCGCGCATGAAGCGCATGTTCAGGTTCGCCAGGACGAGACGATCCTCGTCATAGCCGAAATCGACGTTACGCAGCTCGAGAATGGGCTCAGCGGATGTAGGCGGCACGAAGCGGCGGCTCCTTTTACGCGGAAGCCGAATTATAGGGCCTCAGCGAGAACGTTGCCGTGACACCCAACTTTCCAAGTGCAAAACGCTCACCGGTCCGCAAAAATTCGCTCGAGCGCGGCCACGGCCTCGGCCGGGTCGGGCGCCCCCGTCACGGCGCTCACGACGGCCGCGCTGCCCACGCCCGTATCGAGCACGGCGGCAAGCGTGTCGAGCGTGATGCCGCCGATCGCGACGAGGGGCACCTTCGGGCCGATCACCCGCGCATAGCGCGCGAGCCGCGCGAGACCTTGTGGCGCGCTCGCCACTGTCTTGGTCGCCGTCGGAAAAACCGCGCCGAAAGCGAGGTAGCTCGGCGCATAGTACAGCGCCCGCAGCATCTCGTAGTAGCCGTGCGTCGACAGTCCAAGCCGCAAACCCGCGGACGCGATCGCGCCCAGCTCGGCGGTATCGAGATCCTCCTGCCCCAGATGGACGCCGTACGCCCCCGCGGCGATCGCTTCGCGCCAGTAATCGTTGATGAAAACGCGCGCGCCGTGGCGCTGTCCCGCTTCGACGCTCTTTGGGATCTCATTGGCGAGCCGCGCCGCCGGGGCATCCTTGACCCGCAACTGGATGGTGCGTACACCGAGGGCCGCGACGCGCTCCACCCATTCGGCGCTCGGCACGACCGCATACAGGCCGAGCCGCGACGGGCAATCAGCGAAGCGCTGCGTCGGCGCGGGCGGCAGCGCGCGAACGCGCGGAAAGCGGTCGAGTTGGTCGGGCCACGCATCGTCGCCGCGCGTTTCGTCGCCGTCGCGCCACGCCATGGCCAACACGAGCGCGTCGTGCGGGGCGAAGCCGCAATCGAGGAAGCTCGCGAGCGCGGCGAGCCAGTCTTCGGCGAGGGTGCCCGAGAGCGGATAGCGCGCCTCGCCCAACACTAAACAGGCGCCATCGGCCGACGTCTCGATCACCCCTGCGCCGGCGGCGAGCCACGCGGACTGGGCCGGCGCAGCGCCGCTTTCGTCCGCCGCGGCGACGATCAAATCGCCCGCGCCGGGCGCATCGGGCGGCGTCAGACAGATCCGCCAGAGCGCCTCCCCACGCGGCCATTCGCCGAGGCGCGCGCGGATACGCTCGGCCGCTTCGACCAGTTCGTCGGCGGGTGGCCAGAAGATTTCACGATCCGCGAACGCAAGCGTACGGCTCATATGCGATGCCTCAGCCTTGGTCCTGGTGCCAGAACGGCATGCCGACCACCGGCGTGCTCGCCTGCGCGCTATCGCGCTCGTCCATCGGACCGGCGAGATACGCGGCCCGCCCGGCCTCGGCGGCCATCGCGAATGCGCGCGCCATGACGGCCGGCTCGGTCGCCTGCGAGACAGCGGTATTGAGCAGCACACCGTCGAAGCCCCATTCCATGACCTGGCACGCGTGCGACGGCACGCCGAGTCCCGCATCGACGATGAGCGGCACGTCCCGCAGTCGCTGACGCAGCGTGCGAAGCCCATAAGGATTGACGATGCCCTTGCCGGTTCCGATCGGCGCGCCCCACGGCATCAACGCCTCGCAGCCCGCATCGATCAGACGCCGGGCGATGACCAGGTCCTCCGTGCAGTACGGCAGCACCTTGAAGCCGTCCTTCACGAGCCGGGCCGCGGCTTCGATCAGTGCCAGCGGGTCGGGCTGCAGCGTGTAGTCGTCGCCGATCACCTCGAGCTTGATCCAATCCGTTTCGAACACCTCGCGGGCCATGTGCGCCGTCGTCACGGCTTCGTCGACCGTCTGGCACCCGGCCGTATTCGGCAACAGCGGCACAGCGTGGCGTTTGAGCAAATCGAAAAAGCCGGCCTCGGCGGTCTCGGCCTGCATCTGGCGCCGCAGTGCTACGGTGACCATGCCGGGTCGCGCTGCTTCGATCGAATCGGACAGCGCCCGCAGCGACGGATAGCGCGAGGTACCGAGCAGCACACGGCTGGCAAAGGGGGTGCCGTACAGCGTGAGCGAATCGGCGGCGGAAGCGGAAATCATCGCAAGATCCTCAGGACGTAATGGATGTTAGCGGCACGAAGGTCATCAGCCGCCCGCGACGGGATGCACGATATCGAGCTTATCGCCGGCGTTGAGCGCGCGCTCGGGATGCTGCGCGCGTGCGACGAACTGCCCGTTGAGCGCGACGGCGAACGGCGGCCGCGCGCCGAACGCGGCGAGCGCATCGGCTACGGTCGCGCCGTCGGGAAGGGAAAGAGACGTCTGATTGATCTGGATTTCCATGATTCGAACGGTCCGACGATGGAGTTGCTCGGTCTTTTCCTGTGGGGTGCGCGTCATCGTACTCACATCGCAAGCGCCGCACGCTCGCCCGCGAGATGCAGCATGGGCGCCCAGCGCGCTTCGCTGCGCCATTGCGCAAAGCCTTCCGCATCGGCGACACGGCCGCTCAGCAGCGCGGCGGCCAGTCCGGCCGCTGTACTCGCCACTTCGGGGGCAATCATGAAGCCGTGCCGGTAAAGACCGTTGACGGCGAGGGTACTCGCACCGTCCCAGACGATCGAAGGGAGGTGATCGGGCAGCGTGGGACGGCATTGCGTGTTGAGTTCCAGAATGCGCGCCTCGCCGAACGCCGGATGCACGGCAAACGCCGCGCTCAGCAGCTCGAGCGCGGAGCGCACGCTCATCGGCGAGCGGTCCTCGCCTTCGATTTCCGTGGCGCCGATGACGAACAAATCGTGTTCCTTCGGCGCAATGTAGATCGGATAGCGCGGATGAAGCATGCGAACGGGGCGCGTCAGCGCGATACCGGGCGCATGCACGCGCGCGACTTCGCCGCGAATGCCACGCAGCGAGGGCAACGCCGCCTTCGCGCCGAGCCCGCGGCAATCGATCGTGATTCGCGCGCTCGGCCGCGCCGCCTCGTCGACGGCGGTGTTCCAGTGCGCGTCCACCCCGCGCTCGCTCAGCCCCGCGGCCAGCGCGGCGAGCGTCTGGCGGTTGTCGAGCTGGCCCTCGTCGGGCAGCAGCAGCCCCTGACCGAAGCGGCCGGCCAGCGCGGGCTCGGCAGCCGCGAGCTGCGCGGCATCGAGCGTCGCAACGCGGCTGCCGCCCGCGAGCGTGCGCGGCGCGTTGGCGTGCACGCGCCGTTCGAGCAGCGCCGCTTCGGGCCGATCGTTACGGTGCCAGACCACGAGTGTGCCGTTGCGCTGGAAAAAGACCGGTGCCGGCAGCGCGGCAAGGATCCGTGGCCAGGCGTCGAGCGAGGCCTGGCCTAGCTCGACGATGAGCGGCTCGGCGCTCGCGGCCTCGGCCAGCGGCGCCAGCATGGCGGCGGCGACCCAGGCCGCCGAGGCCGTCCCCGACGCGTCGCCGCGCTCGTAGAGCGCAACGCGGTGCCCCTCGCCCGCGAGTTGCCAGGCCACTAGCCGGCCGGCGAGCCCGCCGCCGAGCACGGCGAAATCGGGTATTCCTGAAACAACGACTGAAGATTGAACGCTCATCGGATCGATCCTTTCTGTACGGCGAACTGCGCGTACCCAAGGACGAAACCGGCGGGTGAGGCCGGCCGGCGGCATCGACGCAACCGATGCTTTCGGCGGAGAAAAAGATGCCGCGACACGGCATCCCACGCTATAAGCGTGTTCCTGAAACTTCCCGCGCCGGTATTACCCGGATCGGGTGCGAAGGGTCTCTCTCAGCCTCGCCACGGAATGGTCCGAACAGCTCGAACCCTATCCACTTCCAGCGAAGCACCCCTGTTTCGTCGCGGCCATTAGACCATAAAAGCGCGAGCGGCCGCAAACGCGGCGCAATGACGCGGCGCCGCCAACGCGCCCTTTTTTGCGCTCGGATGCTGCGCGAAAGGTTGGCTCACCGCTCTCTGGCACAATGTCCGATCGCGGCACGCGGGTGACACGCTTTTGCTTTTCGCCAACCACGCGCACGGTCGGTGTCGATGTGCGATACCAGGCATGGAACGCGCGGGCCGCCGCCATTAAGACTCGCTTAAGCGCTCCGCGCAAGAATCCGCGGTAACCGCGTACCGTGCCGCGCATCGTCGAAGCGCCCGTATGCCTGCCGTCGGCTGGCGCAACTGATTCGGAAACACCGTTCGGAAGACCTATGACTGCCTCATCTCTCAATCCCGTCCCTGCCCGCAACGGTGCGCCGCCCCAACCCTCGTCGACCTCGGCCTGGGGGCTCATCAAACCGTACTGGGTCTCGGAGGATTGGAAGGCCGCCTGGGGTTTGTTGGTGACGATCATCCTCATCAACCTGACGATCGTCGGATTCAACGTCTGGATCAACCAGTGGTACGCGAAGTTCAACAATGCGATGGTGGCGAAAGACAGCCCGCATTTTTGGCAGCTGCTGATCCAATTCACCGTTGCGGCCTTCGTGTTCATCACGTTGGCCGTCTATCGTACCTACCTGCGGCAAATGCTCGGGTTCCGTTGGCGCCAGTGGTTGACGAACCGCTATCTGAAGACTTGGCTTGGCGACCTCGCGTTCTACCGTATCGAACGCGATCGACTCGCTGACAACCCCGACCAACGGATCAGCGACGATCTGCAATCGCTCGCCACCAACACGCTCGATCTGTCGCTCGGCCTGTTATCGACAGTCGTTACGCTGGTCTCGTTCATCACCATCCTCTGGACGATCGGCGGCGCGCTGAACTTCCATTTCGCCGGCTCGGCATGGACCGTGCCTGGTTATATGGTCTGGGCGGCAGTGATCTATGCGATCGGCGGCTCGTACCTGATGCATAAGGTTGGACATCCGCTCGTTTCGATCAACTATCAGCAGCAGCGGGTCGAAGCCGACTTCCGTTACGGACTCATTCGCGTGCGCGAGAACTCGGAGCAGATCGCGCTATACGACGGTGTTCGAACCGAAGAGGGCAACGCGCAAAACATCTTCGCGAGGATCCGCGACAACTGGTGGCGCATCATGACATACACGCGGCGCCTCAATTTCGTCACGAATTTTTATGGGCAGGCGGCCATCATTTTTCCGTACATCGTCGCATCGCCGCGCTATTTCGCCGGTGCGTTCACGTTCGGGGTGCTGACGCAGATCGCGGACGCTTTCGGCACCGTCAGCGGCTCGCTCTCATGGTTCATCAACAATTACTCGTCGCTCGTCGAATGGCGTGCCACCGTCAACCGGTTGCGCGAATTCAGCCGCGTCGTGCAAAGCACGCATCTGCGCGAATCGGTCTCGCCCGCCACCGCACATGGCGGCATCAATCTGCACTACGTCGATGCAAGCGCGCTGAGCACGCACGATCTCGAACTTGCGCTGCCGAACGGGACGCCGCTCGCGACGATCGGCGACATCGTCATCGAGCCGGGCGCCCGCTGGCTCGTGCGCGGTGCATCGGGTTCGGGCAAGAGCACACTGTTGCGCGCCTTCGCCGGCCTTTGGCCCTTCGGCGAGGGCAGTATCGACGTACCCGTCGGCGCGCGCACGATGTTCCTGCCGCAGCAAAGCTATCTGCCCATCGGTACATTGAAAGCCGCACTCGCCTACCCCGCCGCCGCGGACACCTTCACCGAGAATGCCTGTCGCGAGGTGCTCGTCAGTTGCCGGCTCGAAGATTACATCGGGCGTCTCGGCGAATCGGCGCATTGGACGCGCGTGCTGTCTCCCGGCGAGCAGCAGCGGCTCGCAGCCGCGCGCGTGCTGCTGCACAAGCCCGACTTTCTTTTCCTCGACGAAGCGACGAGCGGGCTCGATCCCGAGAATGAATCGAATGTGTACCGGCTGTTCCACGAACGCCTGCCGCAAACGGCGATCGTGAGCGTTGCGCATCGCGAGTCCATCACAGGTTTTCACGACCATACGCTTTTCATCGAACGCGCGGGCGAGCGGGCGGTGGCATGACGCGTCCGCGCCGGCCTGCCTCAATCTGAAGGCGCCGCGGGTACGTCGACAGCGGCGAGCGGCCGATACCGCGCGCCGCTGCGCTCGAGCGTGCTCGAGTAAAGCATCAGGGTGGCGAAACGCGACGCCGGCAATGCGAGAGCGGACTGCTCCCCCACGAGCAGGGCTTCGGGCGATACCGGCCGGCTATGGCGCGGCAAGCGCGCGAGCGTGACGTGCGGACGAAACGGGCGATGATCGTCGATGGGCAGACCGAGGCTGCGAACGAGCCCGCGTACGTTCGCAGCCAACTCGACGAGCGGCTGTGGACACTCGAACGTCAGCACCGCAAGGCGGGGATGGGCAGGATTCGGCCAATATGCGAAACGCTCGATCTTCAGCGCGGGAAGCGCGGTCACGGTCGAGGCCAGCCCCGTCGCAAGCGCAAGCCCGCGCTCGCGCGGGATGGACCCGAGAAAGGCCAGCGTCAAATGAAGCTGATCCGCCGCAACGCGGCGCCCGATCATATCTTCGCCGATGCCGAATGCTTCCCACTCACTGCGCGTGGGCGCATCGGGCACGAGCGCAATGAAAGTGCGATGCCAATCCACATCCGCATCCTGCGGTGCAACCGGCATCGCTTCCACGCGCGGCGAATGCGCGCCGCCCGTCAGCGGGGCAGCTCGGAGCTGCCCATCAGGTAGGCGTCGACAGAGCGTGCGCATTGCCGGCCCTCGCGAATCGCCCAGACGACGAGCGACTGCCCGCGACGCATATCGCCTGCGGCAAACACTTTGTCCGCCGACGTGTAGTAGGCGCGCTCGCCTTCCGTCGCCGCGCGCACATTGCCGCGCGCATCCTTCTCGACGCCGAGCGCTTCGAGCACGGGGGCGACGGGCTGCGTGAAGCCCATGGCCAGCAGCACGAGATCGGCCTTCAGTTCGAACTCCGAACCCGGCACTTCCTGCATCTTGCCGTCCTTCCATTCGACACGCGCCGCGATAAGCTTCTCGACCTTGCCGTTCTTGCCTTCGAGCCGCTTGGTCGCGACGGACCAGTCGCGCTCGCAACCCTCTTCGTGCGACGACGAAGACCGCAGCTTGACCGGCCAGTACGGCCAGACGAGCGGCTTGTTTTCGGTTTCTGGCGGCTGCGGCAGCAGCTCGAACTGGGTCACGCTCTTCGCGCCGTGACGATTCGAGGTGCCGACGCAGTCGGAACCCGTATCGCCGCCGCCGATCACGATGACGTGTTTGCCTTTCGCGCTGATCTGGTCCGCCACCTTGTCGCCGGCGTTGACCTTGTTCTGCTGCGGCAGAAACTCCATCGCGAAATGAACGCCGGCGAGTTCGCGCCCCGGTACCGGCAAATCGCGCGGCGTTTCGGAGCCACCGGCCACGACGATGGCGTCGAAGCGCTCTTTCAGCTCATCGGGCGTAATCGTCTCCTTGGCCGTATTGCCGATGTGAGACGGCAACGGGTCCTTGCCGATGAAGACATTGGCGCGGAACGTCACGCCCTCGGCTTCCATCTGGCGCATGCGGCGATCGATCAGCCACTTTTCGAGCTTGAAATCGGGAATGCCATAGCGCAGCAACCCGCCGATGCGATCGTTCTTTTCGAATACCGTCACGTCGTGCCCCACGCGAGCGAGCTGCTGCGCCGCCGCCAGGCCGGCCGGCCCGGAGCCGACCACGGCAACCTTCTTGCCGGTCTTTTTCTTCGGCGGCTGCGGCTCGACCCAACCCTCGGCCCAGGCCTTGTCGATGATCGCGTGCTCGATCGATTTGATGCCGACAGGATCCGCATTGATGCCGAGCGTGCAGGCCGCTTCGCACGGTGCCGGGCAGATACGTCCCGTGAACTCGGGGAAGTTGTCGGTCGAATGCAGGACTTCGATCGCCTGCCGCCAGTCCTGGCGATAAACGAGATCGTTGAAGTCGGGAATGATGTTGTTCACGGGGCAGCCGTTGTTGCAAAACGGAATGCCGCAGTCCATACACCGTGCGCCCTGAATCTTTGCGTCCTCGTCGCTGAGCGCGAGCACGAACTCCTTGTAATGCTTCAAACGCGCGAGCGGCGCTTCATACGCTTCGTGGAGGCGCTGATACTCGAGAAAACCGGTTGCCTTGCCCATGGGGTCTCTTCTCTAATCTTGGTCGTCGTACTCAATTCATCGTTCGGCGGGCCTCGCAACACGCGAGGCCCAAGCCTCCGAGCCTCATGCCGCAAGCGCTTCCTTGGCGGCCTTCTTCGCACCCAGTTCGCCCAGTGCGCGCTTGTACTCGGTCGGGAAGACCTTCACGAAATGGCGGCGCGAGGTATCCCATTCCTCGAGCAGCGACTTCGCGCGCGGCGAGCCGGTGAACTGGAAGTGGCGCTCGACGAGCCCCTTGAGCAACGCTTCGTCGGTGACGCCCGTATGCCAGAGCGCGCGATCGACGGTGCGCTCCTGCTCGGCCTGCTGCAGCACCGGCTCCAGCGCGACCATCGACTTGTTGCACTTGGCAGGGAACGTGCCGTCGGGATCGTAGACGAACGCCACGCCGCCCGACATGCCTGCCGCGAAGTTGCGGCCGGTTTCGCCCAACACGACCACGGTTCCGCCCGTCATGTATTCGCAGCCGTGATCGCCGGTGCCCTCGACGACGGCGCTCGCCCCCGAGTTACGCACGCAAAAACGCTCGCCCGCGACGCCGCGCAGATAGGCCTCGCCCTCGATCGCACCGTACATCACGGTGTTGCCGCAGATGATGTTTTCCTCGGACTTGCCGCGGAAATCGTTCGTCGGGCGAATGATGATGCGACCGCCGGAGAGGCCCTTGCCGACATAGTCGTTGCCGTCGCCGACGAGATCCAGCGTGACGCCGCGCGCGAGGAATGCACCGAAGCTCTGACCGGCCGTGCCTTTGAGCTGGATATGGATCGTATCGTCGGGCAGTCCGTCGTGACCGTGCTTCTTCGCGATCGTGCCCGAGAGCATCGCACCGACGCTGCGATTGACGTTGCGCACCGGCTGAATGAACGAGACGTGCTCGCCCTTGTCGATCGCGGCACGGGCCTTCTCGATCAGCGTGTGATCGAGCGCCTTCGCAAGGCCATGATCCTGCTCGTCGACATGGCGGCGCGCGATCTCCGCCGCCACGCGAGGCTGATAGAACACGTTCGAGAAATCGAGCCCTTTCGCCTTCCAGTGCTCGATGCCCTTTTTCATGTCGAGCAGGTCGGCACGGCCGATCAGGTCGTCGAACGTGCGAATGCCGAGCTGCGCCATGATTTCGCGCACCTCTTCAGCCACGAAGAAGAAGTAGTTGACGACATGCTCGGGCTGGCCCTGGAACTTCGCGCGCAGCACCGGATCCTGCGTCGCGACGCCGACCGGGCAGGTATTCAGATGGCACTTGCGCATCATGATGCAGCCCTCGACGACGAGCGGCGCCGTCGCGAAGCCGAATTCGTCGGCGCCGAGCAGCGCGCCGATCACGACGTCGCGGCCCGTCTTCATCTGGCCGTCGGCCTGCACGCGAATGCGCCCGCGCAGCCGGTTCAGCACGAGCGTCTGCTGGGTCTCGGCCAGCCCGAGTTCCCACGGCGTGCCGGCGTGCTTGACCGACGAAAGCGGCGATGCGCCCGTGCCGCCGTCATGGCCGGCGATCACGACGTGATCGGCTTTCGCCTTGGCCACACCCGCGGCGACCGTACCGACACCCACTTCCGATACGAGCTTGACCGAGATGCTCGCTGACGGGTTCGCGTTCTTCAGGTCGTGAATGAGCTGAGCCAGATCCTCGATCGAATAGATGTCATGGTGCGGCGGCGGCGAAATGAGACCCACGCCGGGCACCGAGTAACGCAGTTTGCCGATGTACTCGGAGACCTTGTGGCCGGGGAGCTGGCCGCCTTCGCCGGGCTTGGCGCCCTGCGCCATCTTGATCTGGATCTGGTCGGCCGATGCGAGATACTCCGCCGTCACGCCGAACCGGCCCGACGCGACCTGCTTGATCTTCGAGCGCAACGAGTCGCCATCCTTGAGCGGAATGTCGCGCACGACTTCCGGTCCGATCACCGAGGCGAGCGTATCGCCGTTCTTGATCGGGATGCCGCGCAGCTCGTTGCGATAGCGGTTCTCGTCTTCGCCGCCCTCGCCCGTGTTCGACTTGCCGCCGATGCGGTTCATCGCGACTGCAAGCGTTGCATGCGCCTCGGTGCTGATCGAGCCGAGCGACATGGCACCCGTGGCGAAGCGCTTGACGATGTCCTTGGCCGATTCGACTTCGTCGATCGGAATGGCCTTCGACGGGTCGACCTTGAACTCGAACAGCCCGCGGAACGTCATGTGACGGCGCGTCTGATCGTTGATCAGATGTGCGTACTCCTTGTAGGTCTGATACGAGTTGCTGCGTGTCGAATGCTGGAGCTTCGCGATCGCATCGGGGGTCCACATGTGATCTTCGCCGCGCACGCGATAGGCATACTCTCCGCCCGCGTCGAGCATGCCCGCGAGCACCGGGTTGTCGCCGAATGCGTCGCGATGCAGGCGAATGGCTTCCTCCGCCACGTCGAAAAGCCCGATGCCGCCCACCTTCGAAGCCGTGCCCTTGAAGTATTTCTCGACGATATCGCTCGCCAGGCCGACTGCCTCGAAAATCTGCGCACCCGTGTACGACATGTAGGTCGAGATGCCCATCTTCGACATGACCTTTTGCAGGCCCTTGCCGATCGCTTTCGTGAAGTTGTAGACGGCCTTCTCGGGCGAGAGATCGCCCTTCATGCCTTGCGCCATCTGCGCGAGCGTTTCCATCGCAAGGTACGGATGGACCGCTTCGGCACCGTAGCCGGCGAGCAGCGCGAAGTGATGCACCTCACGGGCCGAACCGGTCTCGACGACGAGACCCGTGCTCGTACGCAGCCCCTGCGTCACCAGATGCGTGTGAATGGCCGCCGTCGCGAGCAGCGCCGGAATGGCGACATTGTCGCGGTCCACGCGCCGATCGGACACGATCAGCATGTTGTAGCCCGACTTGACAGCGTCGACCGCCTCGGCGCAAAGCGAGGCGAGCCGCGCCTCGATGCCTTCCTTGCCCCAGGCCACCGGATAGCAGATGTTGAGCTCGTACGAGCTGAACTTGCCGCCCGTGTACTGATCGATCGCGCGGATTTTCGCGATGTCCTTGAAGTCGAGCACGGGCTGCGACACTTCAAGGCGCATCGGCGGGTTGATGTTGTTCGTGTCGAGCAGGTTCGGCTTCGGTCCGACGAACGATACCAGCGACATGACCATGTTCTCGCGGATCGGATCGATCGGCGGGTTCGTGACCTGCGCGAAGAGCTGCTTGAAATAGTGATAGAGCGTCTTGTTCTTGTTCGACATCACGGCGAGCGGCGAGTCGTTGCCCATCGAGCCGATCGCCTCCTCGCCCTGCTGCGCCATGGGCGCCATCAGGAACTTGACGTCTTCCTGCGTATAGCCGAACGCCTGCTGACGATCGAGCAGGGCCGCGGCCTCGCGGCGTTCCGTCGCCACGTCCTCGGGCTTCGGCTCGATCTCGTCGAGCTTGATGCGCACCGCGTCGATCCAGCTCTTGTAGGGCTTGGCGTTGGCGAGGTTGTCCTTGAGTTCCTTGTCGCCGATGATGCGGCCATGTTCCATGTCGATGAGGAACATCTTGCCCGGCTGTAGGCGCCACTTCTTGACGATCTTCGATTCGGGAATCGGCAACACGCCCGACTCCGACGCCATGATGACGAGGTCGTCCTCGGTGATGATGTAGCGCGCCGGACGCAATCCGTTACGGTCGAGCGTCGCGCCGATCTGCCGCCCATCGGTAAACGCAATCGCCGCCGGGCCGTCCCACGGCTCCATCATCGCCGCGTGGTACTCGTAGAATGCGCGCCGGTTCTCGTCCATCAGCGTGTGCTGTTCCCACGCTTCCGGAATCATCATCATCATGGCATGCACGAGCGGATAGCCCGCCATCACGAGCAGTTCGAGACAGTTGTCGAAAGACGCCGTGTCGGACTGGCCCGGATAGATCAGCGGCCAGAGCTTCGGCAGGTCGTCGCCGAGCACGGCGCTCGCAATCGCGCCGGTGCGCGCATTGAGCCAGTTGACGTTGCCCTTGACCGTGTTGATCTCGCCGTTGTGCGCGATCATCCGGTACGGGTGGGCAAGCTCCCACGCCGGGAACGTGTTCGTGGAGAAACGCTGGTGCACGAGCGCAAGCGCCGAGACGACCCGCTCGTCCTGAAGGTCGCGGTAGTAGACGCCGACCTGGCCCGCGAGCAGCAAGCCCTTGTAGACGACCGTGCGCGCCGACATCGACGGCACGAAGTATTCCTTGCCGTGCTTGAGCTTGAGCGCCTGGATACGGTGGCTCGCCGTTTTCCGAATGATGTAGAGCTTACGTTCAAGCGCATCGGTCACCATGATGTCGCGGCCACGCCCGATGAAGATCTGGCGGATGACGGGCTCCGTCGCCTTGACTGTCGGCGAGATCGGCATTGCGTGATCGACCGGCACGTCGCGCCAGCCGAGCACCACCTGCCCTTCCGCCTTGACGGTGCGCTCGAGCTCTTGCTCGCAAGCGAGCCGCGAGGCGTGCTCCTTGGGCAAAAAGATCATGCCGACGCCATACTCGCCCGCCGGCGGCAGCGTCACGCCCTGGCGAGCCATTTCCTCGCGATAAAAGGCGTCCGGCACCTGGATCAGAATGCCGGCGCCGTCGCCCATCAGCGCGTCGGCACCGACCGCGCCCCGATGATCGAGGTTCTCGAGAATCTTGAGCCCTTGCTGAATGATCTCGTGGCTCTTCCGACCCTTGATATGGGCGACAAAACCGACGCCGCAGGCATCGTGTTCGTTGCGCGGATCGTACAGACCCTGCGCGGCGGGGACCGAAAGAATCGGTTGCTGGTCGTTCATGGGGACACCGTCTATTGGGGGCCGGGCTTGGCCGTTCGCATAAGGGCTTCTCTCGGTTCTGGCGGCACGCGCACTGGGCGCCGCCGACGGGCATGCTGCCCTGAACCGCCGGAAATCGGAATATACGCGACGAATCAAAGGAATAGCAACAAAAATCGCTTGATATGGAACTAATTTGTGCGGCGCACTCGGATAGTGCCTTTTTATTAGTTCCATATCAAATCGGTGCAAAAGAAAACGGCATCTCCTGCCGTTCTCGCTTGCTTACGGCTTCGCCCCAGCCCGCCCCCGCTCAACTGCGGGCGGCCGATCGCCCCTGGCGCCAAGGATGGGGCGGCAACCAGCGCTACTGCTGCGCCTTATGCGGAGTGACTTCGCGGACCTTCCGGGGCCGGCCGCGCGGCAACGGTGAAACGCGGCGGTTCGCGGCGCGCGCGGCCCACTCCCGATAGGTGTCTCCGCCGAGCACCCACCCTTTCAACGTGGCCTGTTGAAGCTCGTTCGCCTCGCGCTCGTCGAGCGGCTGTTCGCACAGATCCTTGTACGCGCGCTGTCGCTCGAACGGCGTGTTGCCGAGCGACCAGTAAAGCGGGTGATCGGTGACGAGGCTATCGACGGTGAGTCCGATGTGATGCCGATAGCTGGACCATCGGTAATCTTCGGCCGCCGTGACGAGATGCTCGCGCACGGGGCAAAGTTCGATCACCCGGCTGGCGAGCAGAAAGTACCGCTCACCCTCGATGACCGTCGCCCGATAGCGCCCTTCCCACAATGTGCCGCGCCGCGAGTAGCGGCGATTGAAGTGTGCGACGTAGCGCCTGCCGACGGCCTGCATCGCCTTGGGCAAGCTCGATTCGTCGCTCGGCGTGACGAGCAGTTGAACCGCGCCTGGCATCAGCACATAAGCGTGAACCGCGAGGCGATGATCGCGCGACGCGGCTTTCAGGCAATCGACGAACAACTCGTAGTCCTGTTCGTCGACGAAGGCGGGCTGCTGATCGAGGCCGCGCAGTATGACGTGCTGCGGCTGTTCAGGGACGTAAAGACGTGCAAGCCGTGCCATGCTGGATTCCGTGAGTTCGTTGGTGAGTACCCGAAGGCGAAGCGCCGCGCAAGCGTTCGCAACGGCCGAATGCGACTGGTGCCGCGAGCACGCAACGCTTAGGGAGAATGCTCTAGCGCGCGCGCTTGGTTTGTGTGAAACCTTCTACTCATAATAGGCGGGCCTTTTATGGAGGAAGACATATGAAATTACAACAGGCCATCACGGGGGCGGTTGCGGCACTCGTATGCGCAACGGCTGCACACGCACAATCGGCCGGGACGTTCTACGCTGCAACGGGTTGGTTCCATTTCTCACCTCAATCTTCGAGCGATCCACTGCAGGTCGTCAGCATCGGCGGCGCCCCCGTGAACACACCGGTGGCAGGGACCGGCGCCTCGATCGACCAATCCGACACGCTTGGCCTGAGCGTAGGCTACTTCATCACGGATCACCTCGCAGCCGAGCTCGAAATCGGCGTCCCTCCCAAGTTCAACATCGAAGGGGCTGGCTCGTTCTCCCAGTTCGGCAAGCTTGGCAGCGCGCGCCAGTGGAGTCCCGCCCTGCTCGTCAAATGGAACTTCAGGAAGCCCGATGACAAGTTCCGCCCGTACCTCGGCGTCGGCGTGACGCGCGTCTGGTTCACCGACGCGCAAATCACCAACAGCACGTTCCAATCCGCCGTCTTGCACGGAGGTCCGACCTCCGTCTCGACGGATCGTTCCTGGGCGCCCGTTTTCAACGCCGGTTTCAATTACTCGTTCAACAAGCATTGGTTTGCAGGGGTGTCCGTGTCGTACATTCCGGTCAGCGTCACCGCCGACCTCACTACGACCAACGTCGGGCCATTTGGTTTGACTGCCCATACGCAAGCAAAGATCAAGCTCAACCCGATCGTCACCTTCGCGAAGATCGGCTACGCCTTTTAGCATAGTCCAATTCGACCCTTCGCTCGCAACGCCACCGGACCGGTGGCGTTGTAATTTCCACCGCCGGTATTGCACTGCGCTGACGTTTCTACCCGATTTTCGTCGCACCTTTGCCGCTTGGCCTGACAGCCGCGCGACCGGCGTACAAGGACGTTGCCCGGTCCGAGGCGGCTTGGCATCGAAGTTGCGGAACAAGGGCTTTCCCGCCATTCGAAACAGGAACGCGGGTACGTCCACCCCGTCAATCATGCTCACGGAGCGACCATGAACGCACTACCGAATACGCGAGACGCGCTCGATACATCATGGACGAGCGCCGGCCGTCATGCACGCCGTATCGCCCGGCATAGTCGAAACGCGGCCGAAGATATCGGCTCGGAAATGCGAGAACTGCTCTCCGAACTCGAAGAGACACTCGCCGACGGTACGCAGGCCGACGTCGCGCAACTGCGCGAACAAATGAAAAAACGTCTGGATGCGGCCCGCTCGCGGCTCGATGGCGCGCGAAATAACATTCGCGCCCGCGCTGCGACCGCCATTTCCGGTGCCAACGATTACGTACGCGAGAACCCGTGGGAGACGGTCGCCGTGGTCGGCGGCCTTGCTCTGATCACGGGCTGGTTGATGGCACGCTCGCGCTGAGGCAGGACACGCGCGAGACATCCGCCGGGGACTCGCGCGCCGGACCGCTTCGTTCAGTTGCGGTCGAAGAAATCCGCCCCGATCAAATCGATCCGGTCGGTGCAGATCGTATCGACTCCCCACTCGCCTAGCACGCGCGCGCGAGCCGGATCGTTCACCGTGTAGGCCAGGATGAAGAGCCCCGCGGACTTGATTTCGGCGACGAGCGCCGCATCGAGCTTGCGGTGATCCGCGTGTAGCGATACGCAACCGAGCGCCGCGGCGAGCGCGCGCCACTCGGCCGGCACGGCACCCACGAGCAACCCGCGCGGCAGCACGGCTACGGCATCGCGGGCGGCCGCCAGTGCTTGAATCGAAAACGACGACACGAGCGGCGGAGGCGAGGACTCGGCCCACAGCCTCGCCGCCTCGGCCGCGACGCGCCGCCCCGTTTCGATCTCGCGTCCCGGGCAGGGTTTGATCTCTATGTTTGCCATCAGCCCGTGGCGCGCGCAGCGCTCCGCCACCTGCGCCAGCGTCGGCATCGATTCGCCCGCGAAGCGCGCATCGCGCCAGCTGCCCGCATCGAGCGCGGCGATCCGAGCGTAGCTCATGCGCGCGGCGGCACCATGGCCATTGGAGGTTCGATCCACCGTGTCGTCGTGCAGCAGAAAGACCACGTCGTCTGCCGAGAGCTTCGCGTCGAACTCGATCATCCTGTGCCCAAGCGCAGCACCCGCGTCGACACCGGCGAGTGTGTTCTCGGGTGCGAGGGTCCCGCCACCGCGATGCGCGACGACGCGCGGATAAGGCCAACCGTTCAGTTCAGTCGTCATCTTCGTATTGCGTCTTCCGAGGCCAACATCATGCCGTCAACCGGCGCGTTTGCCGGTTTCGGGATCGAAAAAATGCAGGTGTTCGGACGGAAGCCCCACCGGCAAGATTTCGCCCGGTAGGGGACGGTCTGCATGGGGCAGCCGCACCGTGACATCGTGGCTGCCCCAGCGGCCACGCGCGAGGTTGTCCGCGCCGAGCAGCTCGCAGGAGTCCACCGCAAGACTCGCGCACGTTTGAGTGGCACGCGGCGCCATATGCTCCGGCCGGATGCCGAGCACCCACTCGCGCCCGCACGCAATGGCGCTGCCGATGGACGGATGCGCCGGAAGCGCGAGCACGGGGCCGCCGGCCACCTCGAAGGCCCGCCCGTCGTCCGAGAGCCGGCCCGACAGCAGATTCATCGCCGGCGAGCCGATAAAGCCGGCCACGAAAATGGTCGCCGGACGCTCGTAGACTTCCGTCGGCGCGCCGATCTGTTCGGCATATCCGCGGTTCATGACGATGACACGCTGAGCGAGCGTCATGGCCTCGACCTGATCATGCGTGACGTAAAGGCTCGTCGTGGCGAGGCGGGCATGCAGCCGCTGGATCTCCAGCCGCATCTGTACCCTGAGCTTCGCATCGAGATTCGAGAGCGGCTCGTCGAAAAGAAACACCGACGGCTCGCGCACGATCGCGCGCCCCATGGCGACACGTTGCCGCTGCCCGCCCGAAAGCTCGCGCGGCTTGCGCCCCAGAAGAGGGTCCAACTCGAGTATCTTCGCCGCCGCGGCGACACGAGTATCGATGTCAGCCCGCGCGAGCCCGCGGATCGTCAGGCCGTACGCCATGTTCTCGCGTACGCTCATATGCGGATAAAGCGCGTAGTTCTGGAACACCATCGCGATATCGCGGTCCTTCGGCTCGAGGTCGTTGACGACGCGCTCGCCAATGGCGATCTGCCCTTCGGACACGCGCTCGAGCCCCGCGACCATGCGCAACAGCGTCGACTTCCCGCAGCCGGACGGCCCCACGAGCACGACGAATTCACCGTCGGACACGTCCACGTCGATGCCGTGCAGCACGAACTGCTTTCCGTCGTAGGTCTTGCGAACGCCTCTCAAACTCAACGCAGCCATGGTCCCTCGCTGATGTGACACTCCGTTATCCCCGCCGTCATCGGCATCGCACTATTTCTCCGCATCGACGAGCCCCCGCACGAACCACCGCTGCATCGCGATCACGACCACGAGCGGCGGCAACATCGCAAGCAGCGTCGCCGCCATGACGAGATGCCATTCGGTCGCCGTGTCGCCCTGTCCTATCATGGTTTTGATGCCGACCACAGCCGTCGTCATCGATGGCTCGCTCGAGACGAGAATCGGCCAAAGATACTGATTCCAGCCGTAGATGAACGTGATGACGAAAAGCGCCGCGATGTTCGTTTTCGACAGCGGCAACACCACGTCGCGAAAAAAGCGCAACGGGCCAGCGCCATCGATGCGCGCCGCGTCCATCAGTTCATCCGGCAGTGTCATGAAGAACTGCCGAAACAGAAACGTCGCGGTGGCGGAGGCGATCAACGGCAGCGTCAACCCCGCGTAGCTATTGATGAGGTGAAGCGACGAAGCCACGTGCACGGTCGGAAAAATCCGCACCTCGACCGGCAGCATGAGCGTCACGAAGATGAGCCAGAACGCCGTATTGCGAAACGGGAAACGGAAAAAGACGATCGCGTACGCCGAGATGATCGACACAGCGATTTTCCCGAGCGAGATAGCCAGTGCCATGATGAGCGAGTTGAACAGCATGCGGCCGAACGGGCTCGCGGCATCGCCGGCCCCATGGCTCCAGACATGGACGATGTTCTCGATGAAGTGCGTGCTCGGCAAGAGCGAAAGCGGCACGGAAAAAACTTGCTGCTCGTTCATCGACGCCGCGCAAAACGCGACATAGACCGGGAACGCGATCAGCGCCACGCCCAGGATCAGGACGGCATGGCAAAAAAGATCGAAGCCTCTGCGATTTTCGATCATGAGTATTGAACCTTGCGTTCGATGAAACGGAATTGAACGACGGTCAGCCCTACGACGATCACCATCAGCACCACCGACTGCGCGCCGGAGCTGCCCATATCGAGCCCCTGGAAGCCTTCGATGAAAATCTTGTAGATCAGCGTTTTCGTCGACTGCGCGGGGCCCCCGCCCGTCGCGGCGTCGATTACGGGGAACGTGTCGAAGAATGCGTAGACGAGATTGACGACGAAAAGAAAAAACGAGGTCGGCGATAAAAGCGGCAAGGCGATGCCGAAGAATCGGCGTACCGGACCCGCGCCGTCGATCGCAGCCGCTTCGATCAGTGAACGCGGTATCGCCTGCAGGCCCGCGTAAAAGAACAGGAAGTTATAGCTGACCTGCTTCCAGACCGATGCCAGAACGACGAGAAACATCGCCTGCCCACCGTTGATCGCGTGATTCCAGACGATGCCGGCCTTCGCCAGCGCGAAGGTAACGAGGCCGATGCTGGGGTTGAACAGGAACGCCCATAGCACGGCCGCGATGGCCGGCGCGACGGCATACGGCCAGATCAGCAGCGTGCGGTAGGTCCGTGCACCGCGGGTGACGCGGTCGGCGCACGCCGCGAGCAAGAGCGAGACGAGGAGACCGATCACCGTGACGAGGGTGCTGAAGACGATCGTCGTCTTGAATGAACCGAGATAAAGCGGATCGGCAAACAGGTGCTGGAAGTTGCCGAGACCGACGAACTCGCTCGATGTGCCGAACGCATCCTGCATTTGCGTGGACTGCCACAGCGCCTCGCCGGCCGGCCAGAGAAAGAAGATTGCGGTGATGGCCAACTGCGGCGCGATCAGCAGATAGGGCAGTGGGCTCGTGGGAAAGCGGGAACGTTCGTACATGGCGCGTCGCTCGATTAAGGCGCGGCGCCGCCGCCCATGCGGGCCCGGCGGCCAAGCGCATCCAGCTGGGAAAGACGTTCGGTCCGCAGTGCCCGCGCTGCCACCGACCGCGAGTATCGCGGCTCCCGGCAGCGCGGCGATGCGCGAACCCGTGCGTCAGGTACCGGACTTTTCGAAGCGGCGCAACAACTCGTCGCCGCGCGAAACGGCCGAATCGAGCGCCTCTTTCGGAGTCTTCTTTTGCGCCCAGACCTGCTCGAGTTCCTCGTCGACGATCGTGCGGATTTGCGGCATGTTGCCGAGACGCAAACCCTTCGTGTACGGCAGCGGCGGCTTGTTCAGCATTTGCTTGATCGCCGTGTCCGCACCGGGGTTCTTCGCGTAAAAGCCTTGCTGCTGCGTTTCCTCGTAAGCCGCCTTGGTCACCGGCAGGTAGCCGGTGTCCTGATGCCATTTTGCGGCGACCGCGGGCGAGCTCAGATAAGCGAGGAATTTGGCAACGCCCTTATACGTGTTCGCGTCCTTGCCGGACAGCACCCAGAGGCTTGCCCCGCCGATGATCGCGTTTTGCGGCGCACCCTTGACTCCCGCGTCGTACGGCATCATGCCCGTGCCGAATTGAAACTTCGCGTACTTGCGAATCGACGCCAACGAGCCCGAGGAGCTCGTCAAAATCCCGCAATCGCCGCTGTAGAACTTCGACATCGCTTCGTCCTTGCGGCCCGCATACGTGAAGGTGCCGTCCTTGGCCATCTTCTGCAGAAATGCGATGTGCGCGATCTGCTGCGGGCCGTTGAATTCGAGCTTGGCGTCAGTACCGTCGAAACCGTTATTGCGGGTCGCGAACGGCAGTCCATGCCACGCGCTGTAGTTTTCGAGCTGGACCCATCCCTGCCATCCCGTCGTGAAGCCGCAGGACATGCCCGAAGCCTTGAGCTTGGCCGCGTCCGCGGCCACTTCGTCCCACGTCTTCGGTGGTTGGCTCGCATCGAGCCCGGCCTTCTTGAACGCATCCTGGTTGTAGTACAGCACCGGCGTCGAGCTGTTGAAGGGCATCGAAACGAGCTCGCCTGTCTTCGCATCGCTGTAGTAGCTCGCGATCGTCGGCACGAACGCCGATTGATCGAGCGGTACGCCAGCCTGCTTGAAGACCTCGGTCACCGGGACGATCGCCTTTTTCGCCTGCATCATCGTGGCCGTGCCGACTTCATAGACCTGGAGGATCGCCGGAGCATTGCCGCTGCGATAAGCCGCGATGCCGGCCGCCAGCGTCTGATCGTACGAACCCTTGTATGCCGGCACGATCTTGTAGTCGCTCTGGGAAGCATTGAAATCCGCGGCGATCTGATTCACCCGTTCGCCCAGCGCGGCCTCCATCGCGTGCCAGAACTGAATCTCCGTTGCCGCGAAAACGCCCTGACTCACGCCCGCGAAGAGCGCAACCCCGATTGCCGCAGAACGGACCAGCGTTTTATATCCCTTCATGTCTTCTCCTCTCCGTAGTGGACGCAACATCGCGCCGGTCGGAGATGAAATCGATTTCAGCTCCAACCGGGCGAGCAGTTTAGTTATCGTTTATGACAAACAGACGTTGGTACTCCTTGAGCGCATAGCGATCCGTCATGCCGGCGATGTAATGCGCGATCAGCCGCGGCTGAAGGGCTGGATCTTCGGCAACGTAATCGGGCGGCAAGAGGCGCGGATCTTCGGTGAACGCATCGAAAAGGCCGGTGATGACACGACGCGCCTTGTTCGCCATGCGCATGACGCGATAGTGCCGGTACAGGTTCTTGAACAGAAAGCGCTTAAGCTCGACCGCTTGAGCCGCAATGGCGCTGCTGTGCGCCACGAGCGATGGGGCCGCGCGCACGGCGTCGAGCGAATCGGGGCAGTGCCCGGCAAGGTTGGCGCGCGTCGTCTCGATCAAGTCGACGATCAGCGTGTTGATAATGCGGCGCACCGTTTCGTGCACGAGGCGGCGCCCTTCGAGTTCGGGATGCGCGTGCCTGGCCTCTTCGTAATGCCGATGCCAAAGCTCGACTTCCGCGAGTTGGCCGATCGTGAGCAGGCCGGAACGCAGCCCGTCGTCGACATCGTGATTGTTGTACGCGATCTCGTCGGCAATATTGGCGATCTGAGCCTCGAGCGACGGCCGCTTGCCCGTCAGAAAACGCTCTCCGAGCTCACCGAGGTTCAATGCGTTTTCGCGCGAGCAATGCTTGAGAATGCCTTCCCGGGTCTCGAAGCAGAGGTTCAGGCCGTTGAAGCCGCCGTAATGCTCCTCGAGCTCGTCGACGACCGCCAGGCTTTGCAGATTGTGCTCGAAGCCGCCGTGCGCACGCATGCAATCGTTGAGCGCATCCTGCCCGGCATGGCCGAACGGCGTGTGACCGAGATCGTGAGCGAGCGAAATCGCTTCGACGAGATCCTCGTTGACGCGCAGGTTGCGCGCCACGGAGCGCGCGATCTGTGCCACTTCGAGACTGTGCGTCAGCCGTGTGCGGAACAGATCGCCTTCGTGATTGACGAAGACCTGGGTCTTGTATTCGAGACGGCGAAACGCCGTCGAGTGAACGATGCGGTCCCGGTCGCGCTGGAACTCGGTGCGCGCGAGCGGCGCCGATTCCGCGTAGCGGCGGCCCCGCGAGCGCGCCGAATGGGCGGCATAAGGCGCCAGATGCGCTTCGAGCATTTCGACCGTGGGTGCGCCCCAAACGGATGAAACCGCTTGTGAGCCGCGCTCGCCCGGCGCAGCGCCAGGCGATCGGTCATGCGTCGGGTTCTGCTCCACATGTCCCCCTTTCGAATCGGCGCGCTGCGCCGGACGTCCGCGCTCGCTTCAGACGTTGGCCGCGAGCGTCTCGCGCAATACGTTTTCCGGCACGCCAGTCATGAAAGGCCCGCCGATGCGTGCCAGCAATACGAATTTGATTTGTCCCGCCTCAGTCTTCTTGTCGACTTTCATCGATTCGATATAGCGATCGTCACCCAGTTGCGGCCCACGCACCGGCAGCCGTGCTGCCGCCACGACGGCGACGAGGCGCCGGCGTGCGGCTTCATCGAGCCGGCCAATGCGTACCGACAAGTCCGCCGCCATCACCATCCCGCAGCCAACGGCCTCGCCATGTAACCACTGCCCATAGCCGAGACCCGCTTCGATGGCATGACCGAACGTATGGCCGAAGTTCAGGATCGCGCGCAACCCGCCCTCTCGCTCGTCGGCCGCGACGACGGACGCCTTGATCTCGCAGCAACGTTTGACCGCACGGGCGAGCGCGTCTTCGTCGCAGCGGTTGAGCGCGTCGATATTGGCCTCGATCCAGTCGAAAAAACCGGCATCGGCAATCGCCGCCGTCTTGATGACTTCCGCCATGCCGGCCGCGAGTTCACGCTCCGGCAGCGTGCGCAGCGTGCCGATATCGGCAATGACGGCAAGCGGCTGATAGAACGCGCCGATCATGTTCTTGCCCAGCGGATGATTGATGCCGGTCTTGCCCCCGACGGAAGAATCGACTTGCGAAAGCAGGGTTGTTGGCACCTGGATGAACGGCACTCCTCGCATATAACAGGCGGCCGCGAAACCGGTCATATCACCGACGACGCCGCCGCCGAGCGCGATCAGCGTCGTCTTGCGGTCCGCACGGGCTTCGAGCAGCCCATCGAAGATGCGATTGAGCGTTTCCCAATGCTTGTAGGATTCGCCGTCCGGCAGCACGACCGTCGACACTTCTTTGCCGAGCGGGGCGAGCGCGGCGCGCAGCTGCGCGCCGAAGAGCGGCTCCACCGTCGTGTTCGTGACGATCATGACCGATGCGCCGGCAATATGCGGCGCGAACAGTTCAGTGCGGCCGATCAGATCGGCCCCGATGTGAATGGGGTAGCTACGTTCGCCCAGATCGACGTTAACGGTAATCATGTGTTTGCCTGCCGGGTGATACCGGCCATTTCGAGTTGCATGAGGACCATATTGACCAATCCGTTGACCGACGGGCGCCCTGTCTCCACCACGAAATGCGCGCACTCCCGGTAAAGCGGGTCTCGCACCGCATAAAGCGCTTCGAGCTTCGCTTTAGGATCCTCCGTCTGCAACAGCGGCCGGTTTTTGTCCTTGCGAGTCCGCAGCCAGAGATCGTGCGGATGGGCCCGAAGATAGACGACGATACCGCGGCTGTGCAAAAGTGCGCGATTTTCCGGACGCAGGACCGCCCCGCCGCCCGTCGCGAGGACGATCGCCTCGCGCCCGGTCAGCTCCGCTATGACGTGAGCCTCGCGGTCTCGAAAGCCGGCCTCGCCCTCGAGCTCGAAAATCACCGGGATTCGCGCCCCGGTACGCGCTTCGATTTCGTGATCGGAGTCGAAAAACGGCCGATCGAGCCGGCGCGCGACCGCACGGCCCACAGTGGTCTTACCCGCCCCCATGAGCCCGACGAAGAAAATGCTGGTGTTTGCGCCCTGCTCTTGCAACAGTACCCTCTGATCAATTCGGATGTGGTTCGTGGCGCAGCTTACTGGCAAAGGCGCCGGCTTGTCGAGTCGCCCACGGGGGCGCAGCCGGCCGCCCCGGCGCCTCAATCGATCGAAACGATGCGCGGCGTAATGAAAACGACCAGTTCGCTGGCATGCTCGCGCTGCGTCCGATGGCGAAAAAACGCGCCCAAAACCGGTATTTTGCCCAACAGCGGCACGCGCGTCACATCGTCGCGATCGCGATTCTCGTAGATTCCGCCGATCGATACGGTGCCGCCATCCTCGACTTCGACACGCGTTCGCACATGTTTCGTGTCGATCGCGAGCCCCGCGGCCGTCGCCTCCCCGACACTGTCCTTCGCAATATCGAGGTCCAGGATCACGCGGCCATTCGGCGTAATCTGCGGCTCGACCTCGAGTTTGAGCGTCGCACGGCGAAACTGGATGCCTGACACGCCGTTGCGCACCTTCGCCTGGTAGGGCAGCTCCTTGCCTTGTTCGACGACCGCCTTCATGCGATCCGCCGTGACGATACGCGGGCTCGACACGATTTCGCCCCGCCCCTCGGCCTCGAGCGCACTCAACTCGGCCGTTACGAGACCCGTGGCGCGCGCCGCGAAAAGCGTAAGCCCCGCCGTGGCGGCATCGAAGCCCGCCAGCGCTTGCGCGGACAAGTCATGCACGAGCCCGTTGCGATCGCCCGAGAACCCAATGACATCGTCGCTCGCTGCCCTGCCTGGGCCGCGCACGGAAAGGCGCGCGCCGAGATCGCGCGAGAAACCCCGCACGCCCTCCACGATACGCGCTTCGATCAGCACTTGCCGGCTCGGCTTGTCGATCGCCGCGACGAGCTCAGCGACCTGTGCCAGCCGAGCCTCCAGATCAGTGACGAAAAGCAGATTGGTTCGGGCATCGGCCATCGCCGCGCCGCGCTTCGAGAGCACCCGCTGGCTGCCCGAAGCTGTCAGAAGCCGCTGCACGTCCTCGGCCCGAGGATAACGCAGCGCGAACGTGCGGCTCGCCAGCGGCTCCAGATCCGCCGCGCGGGCATGGGCCTCGAAGCGCAATCGCTCGCGAGCGGCCAGCTCGGCAACCGGGGCCACCCATATCACGTTGTCGCGCCGGATCATGGCCAGCCCATTGGCGTCCAGTAGCGTATCGAAGGCGCTGCGCCACGGCACGGCGTCGAGAAAAAGCGATACGTTGCCGTGTACACGGCCGCTCGCCACGATGTTCAGGCCGGTGAACCGGGCGAACGCGTCGAATACGTCGGCGAGCCGCGCGTCGCGAAAATGCAGCGTGATGGGTTGGCCATCCCCGTCTTCGCGCCCGCCACGGCGCTGCATACCATCGCTCATTCGCTGGGGCGGACCGAGCGGCACCGGCGGCCCCTCGAGTCGATTCGCCCCATCGTCGGAGGCGCGCTCCGGTGCGCGTCTGCCCGCGGTCTCGTCGGCGTTACGTGATGAAGTACCGTTAGCCTCGGGCGCATCGCCGCTGTCCGCGTCGCGCGCGTCGCCATGGTCCGCAAGCTCCCCTGTGCCGATGTCCTCATCGTGCTCGGCCGCCGTACCGCGGGCGTCGATGTCCGACAGCGTGCCGCGATCGGCATCGAGCCCGCCTTCGGCAGGCCATGCGCCTTGGGTTGGCATTCCGGGCGGAAGCGGCGGCAGTACCGGTAAGCGCGCAAAGGCCGGAGCACTCGTCAGCAAGATAACGGCGACCATTGCAAGACGTGCGCAGCGCGACGTCATGACCCCGCTCCGATCGCCAACACGCGCGTACCCGTTTGGTGAGCCAGCGTGATGCTGGCCGATCCGATCCGCATCAGTCGTTCATTGCCGAGCATTTGACCGGGCAGATAGACGGCGCCTTGGCCATCCGCCTCGATGAGTGCGAGCGCACGGGCGCCGTCGATCATGAGGCCAGTCAGTCGCAGCTCGGATGCCGGGCTGGGCACGGCTGCCGGCGACGCCCGGAACGGATCGCCGGACGGGCCCCCGAGCTCGCCTGCATGCGACGCCGGTACGCTGGGCAGCGAGTCGTGGACCTCGAGCTCAGCCTGGAGGAGAAGCCCGTGTGCGCCGTGTTCCAGTTTGAGCTCAGCCGGCACCACCAGTACCGGCAACGTCGAAAGCGCGCTCAGGAACGCGACGAAGGAAGCGAAGCTGGATTTTGCCGCCAACCTGACGACATGCCCTGCTTGCTCGCCGCCTGCCGCGCGCTCGCCCGGTTCCACCGATTGCAGCGCCATACCGCTGCGCTCAGCCAGCGCGGCAATGGACTGCCAGGCCGTCGGCCGCATTCCGTCCGAGGGGCCTACCGGCGCGGGCAAGCCCTGCACGGCCTGCCGCAACTCAGGCAATGCCGAGGCTTTCGAGCGCGCATCGTCGAGGCGATGCGCCAATGCGGCGAGCGCAGCACTGTCGGTCGTGTCGCTCCGATCGTGGCGCAACGCTCGGCAGCCCTGCACGGCCAGCGCAAACGCAACGCTTGCAACAGCGACGGCCATCAGTAGCCGATGCGATCCGCCCCACCGTTCGGGCATCGAAACGAGCGTGCGGCACCACTCGCCCAGTTCCGAAGGGCGCGGCATCCCGACCGGGCGGCCGAATGTGCGCAGCAGCCCCGACGGCGAAGTCCGCATGCGTTCGAACAGACTCATCGTCGCCCCCGTTCGAAGGCGTGCGGCTCGGAAGCCTGCGCCTGGACATCCGCGCCGTTCACCGCCAGCCGCGCGAGGAACGCGACCGTCCCGTGACCCGCGCCGCTGCCTGAGCCGAGGCGCAGGTCCGCGAGCTCGGCCGCGCGGATGCCCGGGACACGCCCAAGCCGCTCGAGTAGAAGCGCGGGCATTGCGGTGTCCACCGCACTCGCCGCGATCTCGATGCCGCGGCTGCTCAAATGCAGTCGCTCGAGCACGATACCGGCTACAGGCTCGCGACGCAGTACATCGGCGACGCCCCACAGCGCATCGCGCGGGCGCGCGAGCATGCGTGAGCGCTCGCTGCGCGCACGCATGCTCGCCTGTACGCGCTCGAGCCGCCGATATTCCGCGAGCGGCGCCGCCAATTCGGCGAGATCGGCTTCGAGCCGATGACGCGAACGCTCGGCGCGCTCCTGCGCAAACGAATCTGTCGCACTCCAGATCAGCGCGGCTGCCACGCCCGCGAGACCGGCTGCCGCGCATTCGCGCAAAACGCGCCCGCGTAGCCTGCGCGCGTCGCGCTGCCGATGCGGCAGCAGATTGAAGCCCCCCACATGCAGTCCGACCGCACGTCCGGAGCGATCGACGAGGACCCGGGCGATCATTGCTCGACCCCGCCCAACGCGAGCCCATAAGCAACGGCGAACCCGGGCTCGTGCGCGCGTGAAAGCGACGAGCCCGGCGCCAGAAACGGAGCGCATGCGAATGGCAACGCGAGACACCCTAGCAGATCGCCGATATCGGCAAGCGCAAGACTGTCGCGCGCAAGCGCATCGAGGTCGCCGCCCGCCACGGCACACGCGAGCGCGTGCGGCCCTGCGAGTTCGTGCAACATGTCAGGCAAGCCCCGGCGTTGCAACGCCGGACAACACGCATGCGCCTCGATGGTGCTGCCGCGAATGCGCCAGCCGTAGACGCCGTCGTCGCCGGCCCAGAGCGCGGCGAAGGACTCCATGCCCCTCAGCGCGGGCGCCGCGGTTCGAACGAGCGCGCGCAAAGCCGCGGCCGGCTCGCTATCGACCGCAACCAGTGCGATACCCGCACCCGCGGCCGCCTCGATGCGCGCTTCGAGGTGAGCGCGGGCCGTCGCAGCGATCGTCAGATGCGAGGCGCTCCCGGCGCCGGCTTCCACCTGTACGCAATCGGAAGCGGCACTGCGCTCCACGCGCCAATCGACAGCCAACGCCTCGCGCTCGATGCCCGCAATGCGCTCCGCGTGTGCGCGCGCCGCGCTTTCGAGCGGATCGGCAACTCCAGTACCTCGCGCGCCGGGGAGCCCCGCGCGCAACTGCGGCAACGGCATCGAGGCAATCCATGTGAGGCTGCCCGGCACGGCCATGGCCGCCGGCAGCGCACGGACCGTGCATGCGGCGGGCCACCGGCCCAGAAGTGCCGCAAGCGCCGCGGCGATGGCGCGAACATCGGCGATATGTCCGCTCGCCATTGCCGAGCTCGGAAGCGGCTCCGCACCAAGCCATTCGACGCGCGACGCGGCCAAAGGCCGAATACACCGGCTGACCACGACGAGCCTCAATTCGCGTTCGCTCAGATCGATGCCGGCGGCGAACCGGCGCATCGCGGGCATCCATCGCGTTTCGATCAGCATCATTTCTCCTTGCGGCAGCGATGCGGCACGCGCGTGCAGCGCTCGCCTCGGTTGAGATGGAGAAATGGTGCCGGCCCACGTATCGTCTGAACATTCGACCGAACGGCCAGGCCAAGGCCTATCGCCCCCGCCCGTGCCTGCCGGCTATGCCGTTAAGCCAATCGAAAGCCCGTCCCGACCGGTGGCTATAATGATGGGTTCCTCTGGACAGCTCTTTTATGCAGCCCCTCGATCCTCCGCCGCCTGCGGCTGAACCGCCGCGCCCGCCCACCCGGCGTTGGGCCCGTATTGCGATGAAGACGCTCGCCGTACTCGCTGGCCTGGCTGCCGCCGGCGTGCTGTGCGTCGGCCTCGTGCTGGGCTATGGCTGGCTCGTCGCGCGTCAGCGCTTGCCGTCGATCGCGGCGCTCACCGATTACCGTCCGAAAATCCCGCTGCGGATCTATACGGCGGACCACGTACTGATCGGCGAATTCGGCGAGGAGCGGCGCGACGTCGTCCATATAGCCGAGGTTCCCCGCTACATGAAGCAGGCGATACTCGCCATCGAAGACGCCCGCTTTTACGATCATGGCGGTGTCGATCTTGCGGGCATCGCACGCGCGAGCCTCGCCGCGCTCAGCAACGGGCATGCGACGCAAGGCGCGAGCACGATCACCATGCAAGTGGCGCGCAACTTCTTCCTGTCGAGCGAGAAGACGTTCACGCGCAAGATCTACGAGATGATGCTGGCTTACAAGATCGAGCAGGAACTGACAAAAGATCAGATCCTCGAGGTCTATATGAATCAGATCTACCTCGGCCAGCGCGCATACGGTTTCGCCTCGGCCGCGCGGATCTACTTCGGCAAGGACCTGCGTCAGGTCACACTCGCTGAGGCCGCCATGCTGGCCGGGCTGCCGAAAGCGCCGTCGGCGTACAACCCGGTCGTCAATCCGGCCCGCGCCAAAGTCCGTCAGCAATACATCTTGCAACGCATGCTCGAGCTCGGCGACATCACGCAAGCTCAATACGATGCAGCCGTCGACGAGCCGCTCGTCGTCGCGAAAACGACCGTGCAGCAATTCAGCGTGCATGCCGAGTACGTCGCGGAGATGGTCCGGCAGGCCATGTATGCGCAATATCGCGACGAAGCGTATACGCGCGGGCTCAATGTCGTGACGACGATCGATTCGGCCGATCAGGCCAACGCATACCGCGCATTGCGCCGCGGCTTGATGAGCTACGACGCCCGGCGCGGCTATCGCGGCCCGGAGGGCTTCATCGACCTACCGGCTGCGGGCAGCGCACGCGAGCAGGCCATCACCGATGCACTCGCGAGCCACCCCGACAACGGCGATGTGGCGGCAGCGGTGGTCGTCTCGGCCACGCCTCGCGAAGTCCACGCCATGCTCGCCAATACGAGCACCGTCACCATCACGGGCGAAGGATTGCGCTTTGCCGCGCCCGCGCTCGGCACGAAGAGCTCGCAGGCCGCCCGCATTCGCCCCGGCGCGATCGTGCGGGTCATGAAACGCGACGACGGACAGTGGGCGATCGTCCAGCTGCCGCAAGTGGAAGGCGCGTTCATTTCGATCGCGCCCGCGGATGGCGCGATACGCTCGCTCGTCGGCGGCTTCGACTTCAACAAGAACAAGTTCAATCACGTCACACAGGCATGGCGCCAGCCCGGCTCGAGCTTCAAGCCGTTCATCTACTCGGCGTCGCTCGACAAGGGGCTCGGGCCCGCAACGATGATCAACGACGCGCCGCTCTTTTTCAGCGCGGCGCAAACGGGCGGCACGCCTTGGGAGCCCAAGAACTATGGCGGCGGATTCGACGGCCCGATGACGATGCGCACGGCGCTGCAAAAGTCGCGCAATCTCGTGTCGATCCGTATCCTCGCGCATATCGGCACGCATTACGCACAAGACTACATCACCCGTTTCGGGTTCGATGCCGAGCGGCACCCCGCCTACCTGCCGATGGCGCTCGGGGCGGGACTCGTGACGCCGCTGCAGATGGCCGGCGCGTACTCGGTCTTCGCCAACGGCGGCTATCGCGTCAATCCCTATCTGATTGCCGAAGTCACAGATCCTCAAGGCATCGTGCTCGCCCGCGCGCAACCGATCGTCGCCGAGCAAAACGCGCCGCGCGCCGTCAACGAAGCCAACGCCTACGTCATGAACAGCTTGCTGCAAAGCGTGGCGCAGCGCGGCACAGGGGCCAAGTCGAACCAGCTCGGACGCAAGGATCTGGCGGGCAAGACAGGTACCACCAACGAATCGCGCGACGCCTGGTTCGCCGGCTACCAGCACACGCTCGCGGCCATCGCCTGGGTCGGCTATGACAATCCGCGCAGCTTGGGCGACCGCGAGACCGGCGGCGGCGTCGCACTGCCGATCTGGATGGACTACATGCGCGAAGCACTCAAGGGTGTGCCGCCGTACGAGATGCCGATGCCCTCGGATGTGGTGACGCTCGGCGGCGAGCTCTACATCGACGGATTCGAACCGGGTCAGGCTTTCGTCGCGTCAGTCGGTGTGCCGCAAGCCGCGCAGGAGGGAGAAGCCGGATCTGAAACCGCCGCGGCATCGGATGCTCCGCCGGGCGCGGCGCCCGCCGCGGGTGCCGCCGACGAAGGGCAGCGTGTCATGAATCTGCTGGACGGCCACTGATACGGGCGACGACAAGACAAGGCCGCCACGACTCACCGCCCTTAGCCGCCTATCCGTTCGCGCGAGCGGCGGGAGCCCGATTCGTCGCGCTCAGCGGGCGGCGAATCTGACCGGCTCACCGGCCTGCTGCGTCGCATAGTCGGAAAGTGCGGCATAGAACTCCGTGCCGTTGCGCGTATCGCGCCACTCGCCGTCGATATACCTGAAGTGAAAACCGCCGGCCTTGGCCGCGATCCAGACTTCCTGCATCGGCGGCTGCAGGTTGACGATGATCTTCGATCCGTTCTCGAATTCGAGCGTGAGGACGTTGCCGTTACGCTCAGCCTCGATGTCGGCATCGATATCGTCGAGTGCCGCTTCGACGGCGGCCAGCACGGCCTCCGCGCGGCTCAGGTAGTCACTGTCGCTCATGCTAAACTCCGGCGCTTAAACCTATTCACAGGCCAATTCAAAGACAGTCATGCGAGTCGTCTTCAGGATGAGCGCGATTGTAGCGGCTTTGGCCGTTGCGACAAGCGTGTCGATAGCGGGATGCGGGCAGCGCGGGCCGCTTTATTTGCCGAGCGTCCCCCCGCTGCCGCCCAAACCCGTCGAGCATACCGAGCCGTCCTCCGAACGCACGCCCGCCGCGTTGCCCGAGCCCGACGCGCAGAAAGCGCCGGACGATTCGGCATCGAAACCGTTGATGCTCGCACCGGCCGACCAACTCGGCGGCGCGGCTTCCGGCGTGCGCGCTCCGTCGCCCGCAAGCGCCGCCTCGGATGCTGCCCCAGGCGCCAACCAGTAATACACCGATCCCACTCGTCGCATGTCAGATTCCGCCTTTCATTACGTCGATGGCGTGTTGCACGCCGAAGGCGTCGGCACCGTCTCGCTCGCCGAGCAGTTCGGCACGCCGCTTTACGTCTATTCGCGCGCCGCGCTCACCTCGGCTTACGAAGCCTATGCCCGCGCCTGCGTCGGCCGTCGTGCCGCGATTCATGTGGCGGTCAAGGCCAATAGCAATCTTGCCGTACTGAATGTCTTCGCGCGGCTCGGCGCAGGCTTCGACATAGTCTCGGGCGGCGAGTTGGCCCGCGTCCTCGCCGCCGGCGGCGATGCCGCAAACGTCGTTTTTTCGGGTGTCGGCAAAAGTGTCGGAGAAATCCGCGAAGCGCTCGCGGCCGGCGTGAAGTGCTTCAACGTCGAATCGATCCCGGAACTCGATCGTCTGGATGCGGTGGCGGGCGAACTCGGCATGAAGGCACCGGTGTCGCTGCGCGTGAATCCCGATGTCGATCCGAAGACGCATCCGTACATCTCGACGGGGCTCAAGGCGAACAAGTTCGGTGTGGCGTTCGACGATGCCGTCGCCACCTACCGACGCGCCGCGGCCATGCCGAACCTCGAAGTGATCGGCATCGATTGCCACATCGGTTCGCAGATCACCGAAATCGCGCCCTACCTGGACGCGCTCGACAAGCTGCTGGAGCTCGTCGAGGCGATCGAAGCCGATGGCATTGCGATTCGTCATATCGACGTCGGGGGCGGCCTCGGCATCCGGTACGACGATGAAACCCCTCCCGATACGACCGTTTTCGTGCGCACGCTGCTCGATCGTATCGATGCGCGCGGACACGGGCATCGAGAGGTGTTCTTCGAGCCCGGCCGCTCGGTGACCGGCAACGCGGGCGTATTGCTCACGCGGGTCGAATTTCTGAAATCAGGCGCCGAAAAGAACTTCGCGATCGTCGATGCCGCGATGAACGATCTGGCGCGCCCCGCGATGTATCAGGCGTTTCACGCGATCGAGCCCGTCGTTCGGCGCAGCGATGCGCCATGCGTCTACGATGTCGTCGGCCCCGTGTGCGAAAGCGGCGACTGGCTCGGGCGCGACCGTGCACTGGCTGTTGCGCCGGGCGATTTGCTCGCGATTCGCTCGGCCGGGGCATATGGTTTCGTGATGAGTTCGAACTACAACACGCGGCCACGCGCGGCGGAAGTGATGGTGGATGCCGGCCATGCGTATCTGGTTCGCGCACGCGAGACCGTCCAGGCGCTTTTCAGCTCCGAGACGGTGCTTCCGCGTTAAAGGCTGAACGCGCAAAGACGGGCACGCGCACTGCATGGGCGCGAAACTCGCGCGGCCCGCTCAACGCGCACTGTGTCGCGCCACCCACTGCGCTCGCATCCAGGCGAACAACCGCCAGCCCAGCAGCGCGAGCATGATCGCACCGTAGAGCTTCGGCAGCGCCAGATCGTGCTTGCCGGCCTTCATCCACCAAAAGTGCAGGATCGCGAGCGCGCCGATGACGTACACGGCGCGATGCAGTGTCTGCCAGCGCCGCCCCAGCTTGCGCACGGCGGCGCGTGGCGAGGTCGCTGCCAATACGATCAACAGCACGAACGCGGCGAACCCGACGGTGATGAACGGCCGCTTGCCGATATCCTTCGCCACCTCGGCAAGATCGAACCACTTGTCGAACCAGATATAGGTGATGAAGTGCAGGGTCGCGTAAAAGAACGCATAGAGCCCCAGCATGCGGCGAAATCGCTGCAGCGCATTGATGCCCGATAACTTGCGCAGCGGTGTCACGGCGAGCGTGATGCAAAGAAAGACGAGTGTCCATAACCCGGTCGACCAGGTGATGAACCGAATCGGATCGGCTCCGAGCCCGTCGGTGAATCCCAAGAACACGAGCCGCAAGAGCGGATACCAGGCAGCGATGAACACTGCCACTTTCGCGGGCGCGATCCAAGGCTCGCCCTTGCGCGGCGATACCGCGGCGCGGCGCGGTTCGCGCATAGCCGTTGCGTCGGCGCGGCGGTTCAAGGTCGGAGTCTCGGTCGTCATGATGGTGGCATTTACGTTCGCTGGATCAACAACCCGATGAGCATCAGAAATATTTGCGCAGGTCCATGCCCTGGTACATCGACGCGACGAGACTGCCGTAGCCGTTGAACATCAGCGTCTTGCGCTTCGGCGTGAAGAAACCGTCCTCGCCGATGCGCCGCTCCGTAGCCTGGCTCCAGCGCGGGTGATCAACGGTCGGATTCACGTTGGAGTAGAAGCCGTATTCTTTCGGCGCGTAGGTGTTCCAACTCGTCGGCGGCTGCTTCTCGACGAAACGAATCTTGACGATCGATTTCGCGCTCTTGAATCCATATTTCCAGGGCACGACAACGCGTATCGGCGCGCCGTTCTGGTTCGGCAGCACTTGCCCGTAAACGCCCACCGTCAGGAGCGTGAGCGGGTTCATCGCCTCGTCCATGCGCAGCCCCTCCGAATAGGGCCACTCGAGAATCGGATCGGCCAGGCCCGGCATCTGCGAGGCATCCGAAAGCGTGATGAATTGCACGTACTTCGCATTGCCCGTAGGCTGCGCCCGTTTCACGAGTTCGGCGAGCGGATAGCCGATCCACGGAATCACCATCGACCACCCTTCCACACACCTGAGGCGGTACACGCGCTCTTCGAGCGGCGCGAGCTTGAGCAGCTCGTCGATGTCGTACACCTTGGCGTTCTTGACTTCGCCCTCGACGCTGACACGCCACGGATGGGGTCGCAGCGTACCGGCATTACGCGAGGGATCGCCTTTGTCGGTGCCGAACTCATAGAAATTGTTATAGGTCGTAATGTCCTTGAAGGACGTCGCTTTGTCCGGGACGACGAATTTTGCGTTCGTGACGGCCGCGAGCTTTCGGGCGTGGGCGTCAGGCGACGTATAGGCGGCAAGCGCCTCGGCACTCATGCCGAGCAGACCGCCCGCCCCTGCCACACCTGCCGCCGCCATGCCGGTCGCGGCCCGCAGGATCCGGCGCCGGTTTTCGAACACGGCGCGCGGCGTGATCTCGCTCGGTGAAATATCCTGACCGGCGACGAGAATGCGTTGCTGTCGTTTGATCCACACGATGACTGCTCCATGAAAGCGTCGGTCCGTCCGATCGGCCCGTCGCTTCTATATACCGTTCGCGGGCGCATCCGGATGCATCGAAATAAACGGACGATTTGCGCCGCATGAGCGCGAAGCGCCCGCTGGAGCATCGCGCCGGACGTAAAAAAACCGCCGGTGAGCCACTCGGCGGTTTTTTCGAACCCAGCGGCACACGCGCTTAAACACCTACAGTTTGCCGTAACTGTGCAGCCCCGACAGGAACATATTGACGCCAAGAAATGCGAACGTCGTCACGATGAGGCCCGTCAACGCCCACCAAGCGGCAACCGAACCGCGCAGCCCTTTCATTAGACGCATATGGAGCCAGGCGGCGTAATTGAGCCAGACGATGAGTGCCCAGGTCTCCTTCGGATCCCAGCTCCAGTATCCGCCCCATGCCTCGGCGGCCCAGAGTGCGCCGAGAATCGTCGCGATTGTGAAAAACGCGAAGCCGACCGCGATCGACTTGTACATCACGTCGTCGAGCACCTCGAGCGCAGGGAGCCGATCGGCCAGCACGCCGCGCTCCTTGGCGAGATAAGCCACGCCGACCATGGCGGACAGCGCGAAGCTGCCATAACCGATGAAATTCGCCGGCACATGGATCTTCATCCACCAGCTTTGCAGCGCGGGCACGAGCGGCTGGATCTGCTGGGCGTCGCGCGCGATCGAATACCACATCAGAAATCCGACCGCGGCGCTGATGACGAGCAGCACGAACGAGCCGAGCGCACGCGTGCCGTAATGCTGTTCGTAATACAGATAAAAGAGCGCGGTGATCAGGCAGAACAGCACGAACACTTCATAGAGGTTCGAAATAGGAATGTGCCCGACGTCCGCGCCGATCAGATAGGACTCGTACCAGCGCACCATCATTCCGGTAAAGCCCATCAGCACCGCGAACCAGGTGAGCTTCGAGCCGATCGCCGCACCGGACGGCGAGCGCGAAAGCAGGCCGATCCAATAGAACAGCGTGGCGAGCACGAAAAGCGCGCTCATCCAGAGAATGGCGGACTGGCTCGACAGAAAATATTTGAGAAGGAACGCGCCCTCGGCACGTGTGAGATCGCCGTGATAGAGCGCGATCGACGACAGCGCGAACAATGCGATGCCCGCCATCAAGAGCCGAGCGGGCTTCCAGCGCCACCCCAATACGACGAGCGCCGGCACCGCGCCGACAAGGACGAGCTTGTCGTAGTAGTTCATGAACGCGTGGTAGCGCGAGACCCCAAATCCCGCGCCGGCGACGAGCACCGCAGCGAACAACCAGTCGGTGGCGGTGAGCCGTCGCAAAAACGAACGCTCGTCCAAGACGTTGCCGGCAGGGCGAGCCGTTGCGGGCCGGGAGCGGGAAGCGTTGGTCAGATCCATGATGTTACCGAGTAAGATCGTCGGCACCGCGAGGCGGTGCGCTTGCAATATCGTGAGCGGCCACGCCGAGCGTGGCGCCCACCGTATCGCGCGTTTGCGCGAATTCCTTGTCGAAGTCGAGCGTCTTGCGCGCGGTCGACATCGCCATGACCACGGACACGCCCGTGGACGTTTCCTTGAGCCAAAGCCAGAGCCGTCGCTCGCGGACAAAGAACATCGAGAAGATGCCCGCCACGAGCAACAGGCTGCCAAGATATACCACTTTCTTGCCGGGCGCGCGCGTCAACTGGAACACCGACGCCTGCACCTGCTTGAACGAATCGAGCTGCAAATAGACCGGGGAGCCGTACAGGAAGCTGTCCGACAGGGCGTTGATGGAGCTTTGCACGAAGCGGCTCGTGGCGGCATCGGGGCTCGCGTCGGGTTCGCCCGCACCTTCGCGCGCCAATTGCCAAAGCTCCCACATCGATCCCTCGAGCATGCGCAGCAACAGCGATGCAGCCTTTTCCTGTTCGCCTTTCGGCACGGACTGATCGATGAAGGTCGCGATCGCCTGGAAGCCCGCGTTGGCTTGACCTGTCGGCGTCTTGCCCCCGCCCTCGCCGGCGCCGGCAAACAGTGACATGACGCGCTGCGCGCTTTCCTGCAAGTGCTGGCGCAGTTCCGGGTTCTGATCCACCACCGCGCGACGCGCGAACCGTTCGGCTGCCTCGGTCCGCAACGCAGGATTGTCGAGCGCGGCGCGCAGCATCATCCATTCCTTGACCGTGCCCGCCTGATCGGCCGGAATGCGCAAATAGCGGAACGGATCGTCGGGAGCGAGGCGCACCCCGGCAAGAAACATCCGCTCGCCGTCGACGTCCACCGGCAGCATGTAGTTGTTGAATTCACGCGCCTGGCCATCGCTGCCCCGGACCTTGTACTGCACCGATGGGCCGACGTTGCGCAAGTCCACCGGCTTCGAGCTCTTTGCACCCGAGCCCAGCCGGTTCTCGAGAAACCGCTCGACCGGATGCTGAGCGGCGACTCCGCGCACGTCCGTCTTGCCGGAGCCGTTGGTGACGTTTTCGACGTTGATCGCCCGAAAGTCGGAGAATTCGATCGTCTGGCCGGCCGCGTCGGGCATCGACGCAGGAAGCGGGGCCGAGCCCCCGATCGCACCGTGCACGGGGACCGTCGCGACGGTTGCGCCGACCATCGGCCACGCCGTCATCGTCATCTGCGAGCCGCCGTCCTGGAAGCTCGACTGGTAGATCGAGACACCGTCGTACTCGAACGGCTTGTTGACTTCGATACGCGCGGGTACGCGTGCACCGGTCTTATGGTCGGTGATGACGATGTCGCTCGCGAACAGCTTCGGCATGCCGGTCGAGTAGTAATCGACGATGAACTTGTCGAGCTGGATCGAGAACGGCAGGTCCTGAATCAGCGAACCGTTGGGTTGGTTCAGAATCGCGGTCGATACATGTTGCCCCTCGGGCACCCACGCATAGCCGCGAAACGTGGGATTGCCGGTCGAGAGTCGATGCTCCGGCCCGATCTCGCTGATGGTGCTGTTGCTCGTGACCGGCGTCTTGCCGAAGAGCCACATCTGGAATTTGATCGGCAAGTTGCTGTCGAGCAATCCTCCGATACAGATCACCACGATCGCGATGTGCGCAAAGATGTAGCCGATCTTCGCGAGCCCGCCTCGCTTCGCCGCAATCAGCGTGGCTTCGCCGCTCTCGCGTACGACGTACTTGTAGCCGATCCTGTCGAGCAACGCGCCCAGACGCCCGGCCGCTTCGGCACGTGTACCGCCGCACGCGTATTCCGCCTTGTGATGAAACGCGCGCAGGCTACCCTCGCGCACTCTGTCTTTCCAGCTCTTCGCATCGGCAATCATCTTCGGTGCGTTGCGCACCACGCAAAGCGAAATGGAGACGATCAGAAAGCCCAGAATGAGCATGAACCACCACGCGCTATAGACCGTGTAGAGGCTCAGCCCGCGGAAGATATCGGCCCAGAACGGGCCGAACTGATTGACGTAGTTCGGGTAAGGATCATCCTGCGTCAGCACCGTGCCGACGATGCTCGCGATCGCGAGCACGACAAGCAGTGCGATCGCGAAACGCATCGAGCTCACGAGCTCCACGGCGCTTCGCAGCGTGCGCCGTTCCGATTTCAATTCATAACCCGACGTGGTGACGCTCATTCCAACTCCAACTGCCAGCAAAAAAGGGTAGGGCCGCCGACGACACGACGCCCCCACCCTTTTTTTGTTCTTGCCGCGTCTCGCCGCGCGTGTCGCACAGCGGAGCGTCAAATGTAATGCGGCGCGTACCTGTCAATGCAGGCCGGCCATGTAGTCCGCCACCGCTTTCATTTCGGTGTCGGTCAGCCGCGAGGCGATCGGCTGCATGACATCGTTCTTGCGCGTTCCCTGCTCGAACGCCGTGAGCTGCGCATGCGTGTAATCGGCCCATTGTCCCGACACGCGCGGGAACTGCACGGGAATGCCCTGCCCGGTGGGTCCATGGCAACTCGCGCAAGCGGGCACGCCCTTGTCCGCAATGCCGCCACGGTAAATCTTCTGCCCCAACGCGACCGTCGCGGCGTCGCGCGCCGCGCCGCCCTTCGGCGTTTGCGAGGCGAAATACGCGGCGACGTTCGCCATATCCTGGTCCGACAGCGATGCGACGATGCCCGCCATCACCGGGTTTTGCCGCACCGCGGCTTTTTCGCCCGGCTTGACCTTGAAGTCCTTCAACTCCTTCAGGAGGTACTGCTCATGCTGCCCGGCCAGCTTCGGAAATGCCGCGCTGGCACTGTTACCGTCCGCTCCATGGCACGCGACGCACACGCTCGTTGCGATCGCTTGCCCCTTGTTGGCATCGGGCTTGAGCGCTTCCGCCGCGCTTGCTCCTGTCGCCACACCCATCAAACCTGCCGCCACGACTTCAAGGACCACCAAAGACTTGCACAGTCGATTCATTCGCACACCCGGTTTCGTCTTTTGAGAATTGAGTGTCCCGAAGCCCATTCGCGGCGCAAGCAAGCAATCTCCCCTTGGGGCTGCAAGCGGTTGCCCAGCGGCCCGGTCAGTTCCTCGAGAGGTTTCGGAAAACGACGGCGCCCATCATTTCCGCCGCAAAAAAACGCCTGCGGCGTCATGCCCATACGGGCTCGAAAGGCCGTGCGAAGCGCGTGCTGGCGGCCTCGTCCGGTCTTCGGCCAAACCGTCGTATTGTACAATACCTCGCTATGCGCCAAGACGCCAGTCGGCTGCACCCTGGGCGCTTGCCCCCACTTTTCGGTCTCGCTCGACCGCCCACCTCTTCCGCCATGGCCTTCTTGCTGCATCAAGCCCGCTTTTTCACGACCGTCAACCATCTGCGCGACCTGCCCAGCACAGTCACGCCGGAGATCGCGTTCGCCGGCCGCTCCAACGCCGGCAAGTCGACCGCCATCAACGTCCTTTGCAACCAGAAGCGCCTTGCCTTCGCGAGCAAGACGCCCGGCCGGACGCAGCATATCAATTATTTCGGCGTCGGGCCGGCCGACGAACCCGTGGGCTATCTCGTGGATCTGCCCGGCTACGGCTACGCCGAAGTGCCCGGAGCCGCGAAGGCCCATTGGGAGGCGCTGCTCGCCAGCTACTTGCAAAGCCGCGCCCAGTTGCGCGGCATGATCCTCATGATGGATTCGCGGCGTCCGCTGACCGAGCTCGATCGCCGCATGATCGAGTGGTTCGCGCCGACGGGCAAGCCGATTCACACGCTGCTCACGAAGTGCGACAAATTGACGCGCCAAGAGGGCACCAATGCACTGCGGGCCACGCAAAAAGGGCTCGCCGAATATCGCGACGCTGGCTATCGCGGCGAGCTCACCGCGCAACTCTTTTCGGCGCTCAAACGGACAGGGCTCGAAGACGCTCATGTCGTCATCGAGGGTTGGCTGGCGGCATCCGAACGAGGTTCGTAAACCCGCATTGCGGGCACTATCTCAAAACCAGAAAAAAACCCGCCGGACCTCGGCGGGTTAAACAGCCTAATCGAAAAACGACAGGCACCCGCTCAGGGAGGAGAAGCGGGGAGCTCCGCGCCAGGCGCGTTACTCGATCGCTATCATATACCATCGTGCAAAGAGTAGCGTCCGGGCAGGTTCCCGCTCCCTGCAAAGTGTCCGAAAAACGATTGGCGCCGGTTTTGCCGGAATTTAGACGAACTTCGAAGCGGTTCTCGACAAACACCATGAGCTTTTATCCGCATCATCGTCCGCGCCGGATGCGACGCGACGACTTCTCGCGCCGCCTCATGCGCGAGACCGTATTGACGACCAACGATCTCATTTACCCGGTATTCATCGTCGAGGGTTCGAACGTGAGGCAGGCGGTGCCATCGATGCCGGGCGTCGAACGCCTATCGGTCGATCTGCTGCTCGATGTGGCGCACCGGTGCGTCGAACTGGGCGTGCCCGTGCTGTCGCTTTTTCCGGCCATCGAGCCCTCGCTGAAAACGCCGGACGGCCGCGAAGCGGCGAATCCCGAAGGATTGGTTCCTCGCGCGGTGCGGGAGATCAAGGCCCGCTTCCCCGAACTCGGCGTCCTCACCGATGTCGCGCTCGATCCCTATACGAGCCACGGCCAAGACGGTGTGCTCGATGAAGCGGGTTATGTGCTCAATGACGAGACGGTTGAAATCCTCGTCGAACAGGCCCGCACCCAAGCGGAGGCCGGCGTGGACATCCTCGCACCGTCAGACATGATGGACGGCCGCATCGGCGCACTGCGCGAGATGCTCGAAAGCGAGCGTCGCATCCACACTCGGATCATGGCCTACGCGGCGAAGTACGCATCGGCCTTCTACGGGCCGTTCCGCGACGCCGTCGGCTCTGCGACCAACCTCGGCAAGAGCAACAAGATGACGTACCAGATGGACCCGGCGAACTCGGACGAAGCGTTGCGCGAAGTCCGCCTCGATATCGAGGAAGGCGCCGATATGGTGATGGTGAAACCCGGCATGCCCTATCTGGACATCGTGCGGCGGGTGAAAGACGAGTTTCGCTTCCCCACCTATGTCTATCAAGTGAGCGGTGAATACGCGATGCTGAAAGCCGCTGCACAAAACGGCTGGCTCGATCACGACAAGGTGATGATGGAGTCGCTGCTCGCATTCAAGCGCGCAGGCGCCGACGGTGTGCTGACTTACTTCGCACTGGACGCCGCTCGGTTGCTGCGGGATCGGCGCTAACCGATATGAGTTGTGCTACCGGATCGTCAGCGCGACTGACGATCCGCTCGACGCCAACGCCCGATCCAGGCTGCGCAGAAATTTGTCGGCCGATTCATAGCCGACGACACGCAAAACTTCCTTGCCACCCGCGTCGAAGAAAATGATCCCCGGCGGCCCGAATAGCGAAAAGCGCTTCAGAAGCGCCTGATCGTCGGCGTTGTTGGCTGTCACGTCGGCGCGCAGCAGTTGCAACTGAGCAAGGCGCGCGCGGACCCGCGGATCGGCGAAGGTGAAGCGCTCCATCTCCTTGCAGCTGACGCACCAATCCGCATAGAAATCGAGCATCGCCGGGCGTCCCGCCGCCTTGATCGATCGATCGAGCTCGGCCGAGCTTCGCACGGGTTGAAACGAGCGGTCCAACCGCTGCTCGGTCGCCGCGGCAGATGCACCGACACGCGCGGCGAGCACCGCGAGCGGGCGCAATGGATCGGTGGACCCTGCGGCAAGCCCGACGATGAGCGCGGCCGCCCAGATGGCAAATGCGGCTCCGATGCCGCGTCCAAGACGCCGCCAGGTCGAGACTGCGCCCGCATGCGGCGAAAAAAGACCGAGCGTCGCCGCGGCAAACAGCAGCCAGAGCGCGCCAAGCAGCATCTGCGCCGTCGCCGGCAAAACGGGCCAGACGATCCACAGCGCGGCCGCCAGCAACACGACGCCGAAGAAGACCTTGATGCCCTCCATCCATCCGCCCGCGCGCGGCAGGAGTGCGCCGGCACCCAGCCCGACGATCAAAAGCGGCACACCGAGCCCGATCCCCATCGAAAAAAGTGCCACCCCGCCGAGCAACGCGTTGCCCGTGTGTGCGATGAATGCGAGCACGGCAAACAGCGGCGCCGTCATGCACGCACCGACGACCAGGGACGACAAGGCGCCCATTGCGGCGACGGCTGCGAGCTTGCCGCCCGGTCGCCGGTTCGATGCCTCGGACATCCGGTCCTGCCAGCGCTGCGGCAACGCGATATCGAGGCCCGCGATCAACGACAACGCGAACAATGTCAGCAGCAGCGCAAAGGCGCCGAGGACCCACGGATTCTGCAACCATCCTCCAAGGCTCTGCCCGACGAGCGCCGCGGCAATACCGAGGGCCGTATAAACGAGCGCCATGCCGATCACATATGACAGCGACAGCGCGAATCCGCGCGCATGGGTGACGCGGTGCCCTTCCCCGATGATGATCGCCGAGAGAATCGGGATCATGGGATACGAGCAAGGCAGCAGACTCAGCACGAGACCCGCGAGAAAGTAGAGGCCGACCGTTGCCGCGAAGCCGCCGCCTTGCAGCAGCGAGCCCGCGTAATCCGCGCTCGTGAGCCGGTCATACCAGGAAGACGACCCGCCGTTTCCAGCGGTGCCCTCGGGCGCGACCGTTGTGCCCGCGCCCGGTGCGCCCGACTGCAAGGCCGCGCCGCTCACCCGATAGACATGCGTATCGGGCGGATAGCAGATCCCCGCGTCCGCACAACCTTGCGAGGTCACAGCCAATTCGAAGGGCCCGCTCGCCGCTTTCACCGGTACATGAACGACGACGCTTTGCCGATAGGTTTCGACGTTCTTTTGGAAGGTCTCGTCGAATTTGACATGGCCAGCGGGCAGTTGCGGTTCGCCGAGCGTCGCGGTTCCAGTCTTCACCGCAAACGCGAAGCGCTCCCGGTACAGGTAGTAGCCATCGGCAATCTGGAAACGAACGTCGACCGCGCCCGGTACCTCCGATGCGCTGAAACGAAACGCAGCCGAGGGATCGAGAAAATCGTCGGCGCGCGCCGACGTGCCGAAGCTCGCCATCAAGCAAGCGGCGAGCACGAGCGGGATCAGGAAGAAGAAGCGCGCGAGCGATCCTGCATGCGCGCCGGGCGATCTAAACATGGATTGGACGATGAGTTTCGGCCACCACCCATTGCCCGTAAGCCGTCGAGGCACTTGCCGGCCACGATACGATCTCGGGCGTCTCATAGGGATGGTGCTCCGCAATGAATTGCTCGAGCTCGAGCGCACGCGCGACGCTGGTCTTGAAGAGCAACTGGATTTCCTGAGCCGATTCCTTCTGCCCCTTCCAGCGATAACGGGAACGCAGCGGAGCCGATTCGGCAACGCACGCAGCCAACCGCGCATCGAGGACGGCATCCGCCAGCGCCTGCGCCGATGCGGCGTCCGGCAGCGTGGTCAGCATCAGAACGATTTCGACAGACACGGTCTCTCCAACAACGGCATACATGCTCGCATTATCGTACCATCGGCCGCCGTTCACCCGCCGATCGGCGCCCACACTCGTCCGTCGCACCGGGCGCACGATAAAAAAGGGCCAAGCTGCGCTTGACCCCTTTTATCGCTGCCGCAAGAGCTTCGCGGCGTTGATGGACGCCTTATTCCGCGTCTTGCACTTCTTCGCCTTCCACCGGTTCCGGGCGGTCGAGCAGTTCGACGAGCGCCATCGGCGCATTGTCGCCGACGCGGAACCCGAACTTCAGGATGCGCAGATAGCCGCCGGGGCGGTTCGCGAAGCGCGGACCGAGCACGTCGAACAGCTTCGTGACCGAATCGCGGTCGCGCAGGCGGTTGAACGCGAGGCGGCGGTTGGCGAGCGAAGGCTTCTTGCCGAGCGTGATGAGCGGCTCGACGACCTTGCGCAGTTCTTTCGCTTTCGGCAGCGTCGTCTTGATGACTTCGTGCTCGATCAGCGAGTTGGACATGTTACGGAGCATTGCCAAACGGTGGCTGCTCGTGCGGTTCAGTTTCCGCAGACCATGACGGTGACGCATCTCAGTTTCCTTGATTCAAAGTTTTGATCCAGCTCTTCTATCGTCGCGGCTTTCCTGAAGGAAAAGCCTGGGACACGGGCCGGTATGAAAAAGCAAGACGCGGATTTTAAAGGAAAATCCGCGTTGTTGCCAGTCAGCTTACTTGTCGAGACCGGCCGGCGGCCAGTTTTCGAGCTTCATGCCGAGCGTGAGACCGCGCGACGCGAGCACTTCCTTGATCTCGTTGAGCGACTTGCGACCAAGGTTCGGGGTCTTGAGCAGCTCGTTTTCGGTACGCTGAATCAGATCGCCGATGTAGTAGATGTTCTCGGCCTTCAGGCAGTTCGCGGAACGCACCGTCAGTTCGAGATCGTCCACCGGACGCAGCAGGATCGGATCGATCTGCGGCGCACGCGACGGCGCTTCGGCCGCAGCTTCCGTTCCTTCCAGCGCAGCGAAGACGGCAAGCTGGTCGACCAGAATGCGAGCCGATTGACGAATCGCTTCCTCGGGCGAAATCACGCCGTTGGTTTCGATGTTCATCACGAGCTTGTCGAGGTCCGTACGTTGCTCGACACGCGCGCTCTCGACCGCATAGCTCACACGGCGAACCGGAGAGAACGATGCGTCGAGCACGATGCGGCCGATGATCTTCGCCGTTTCCTCGCCATACCGGCGCACGTTGCCGGGCACATAGCCGCGGCCCTTTTCGACCTTGATCTGCACGTCGAGCTTGCCGCCCTTCGAGAGGTGGGCAACCACATGGTCGGGATTGATCACTTCGCAGTCGTGCGGCAATTCGATATCGCGCGCCGTCACGAGGCCTTCGCCTTCCTTGCGCAGCGTGACCGTCACTTCATCCCGGTTGTGCAGCTTGAATACGACACCCTTCAAGTTCAGCAGCAGATTGACGACGTCCTCTTGCACACCATCGAGCGTCGAATACTCATGCACGACGCCTGCGATCGTCACTTCGGTCGGCGCGTAGCCGATCATCGACGACAGCAGTACGCGCCGAAGCGCGTTGCCCAACGTGTGGCCGTAACCGCGTTCAAACGGTTCCATGACCACTTTCGCGTGGTTCTCGCCAAGCGATTCCACGGCGATGATCTTGGGCTTCAACAAACTGGTTTGCATAGGTTTTCCTTTTCAATACCCTCGGCTCGTTACACCGATAAGGCTGACCGGTAACAACCTGAAAATGAACAGCCGAGGCGCCCCCTTGCCTGACGCAATCGGGGTACCCCGGCCGTAAATCCGATTAGCGCGAATACAATTCGACGATCAGGCTTTCGTTGATATCGCCACCAATGTCGGCGCGCTCGGGCATCTGCTTGAACGTACCTTCGTACTTCTTGGTATCGACCGCGACCCAGCTCGGCAGACCGCTTTGCTCGGCGAGCGAAACGGCTTCGAGAATGCGAGCCTGCTTCTTGGCCTGCTCGCGCACCGCGACGATGTCACCGGCCTTCACTTGCAGCGAAGGGATGTTCGCGACCTGGCCATTGATCGTGATGGCCTTGTGGCTCACGAGCTGGCGCGCTTCCGCGCGCGTGGAGCCGAAGCCCATGCGATAGACGACGTTATCGAGGCGCGACTCGAGCAATTGCAACAGGTTTTCGCCCGTGTTGCCCTTGCGGCGATCCGCTTCCGCGAAGTAGCGGCGGAATTGGCGCTCGAGCACACCGTACATGCGCTTCACTTTTTGCTTTTCGCGCAGCTGGGTGCCATAGTCCGACGTACGTGCGCCGGAGGTGCGACCGTGCTGGCCGGGCTTGCTGTCCAGCTTGCACTTGTCGGCGAGCGAGCGACGCGCGCTCTTCAGGAAGAGATCGGTGCCTTCACGGCGAGACAGCTTGGCTTTGGGGCCGGTATAGCGTGCCACTTTGCGTTCCTTCTGGGTTTGATCACGCGGACATGAAACTTTCCGCGCTAGTCCGGACTCGTCGGTCCGAACGGTGGGCTTAGGATATCGAGATGCAAACAGCCTGCTGGCGCGATGAAGCGCCAACAGGCGTCGTACTTTCGCTCGCCTTAGATACGGCGGCGCTTCGGCGGACGGCAGCCGTTGTGCGGAACCGGCGTCACGTCCGAGATCGCGGTGATCTTGATGCCAAGACCATGCAGTGCACGCACTGCCGACTCGCGACCCGGGCCGGGACCCTTGATCCGCACTTCGAGGTTCTTCACGCCGTATTCCATCGCCACGCGGCCAGCCGACTCCGCCGCAACCTGCGCCGCGAACGGCGTGGACTTGCGCGAGCCCTTGAAGCCTTGACCGCCCGAGGTCGCCCAGGCAAGCGCGTTGCCCTGACGATCGGTGATCGTGATGATGGTGTTGTTGAACGACGCGTGAACGTGAACCACGCCCTCGGCGACGTTCTTCTTGACCTTCTTGCGAACGCGTTGCGCCGCGGTGTTGTTCGAAGCCTTAGCCATTACATTTTCCTGTAACTGTCAGTCCCGCTTACTTCTTCAGCGATTGCGCTGCACGGCGCGGACCCTTGCGCGTACGGGCATTCGTGCGCGTACGCTGGCCACGCAGGGGCAGCCCCTTGCGATGACGCACGCCGCGGTAGCAGCCGAGATCCATCAGGCGCTTGATGTTCATCGTCACTTCGCGGCGCAGATCGCCCTCGACGACAAACTTGCCGACTTCGTCACGCAGCTTTTCGAGATCCGCGTCCGTCAGGTCCTTGACCTTCTTCGAGTAGTCGACACCCGCCGCCTCGCAAATCCGGCGCGAGCGCGTGCGGCCGACACCGAAGATCGCCGTGAGGCCGATTTCGGCGTGCTGGTGGTTCGGGATGTTCACCCCTGCAATACGAGCCATTGTTTTTCCTCAAACAAAAAGCGCAAGCAAAAGCGTCGGCGTTAGCCTTGACGCTGTTTGTGGCGCGGATCAGAGCTGCAAATCACGCGCACAACGCCTTTGCGCTTGATGATCTTGCAATTGCGGCAAATGCGCTTAACCGATGCCATCACTTTCATGATATTACCCTTTTTTCAAATCACTTCGCCCGGAACACGATCCGCGCACGCGACAGATCGTAAGGCGTCAACTCAACCGTCACCTTGTCGCCCGGCAGGATACGGATGTAGTGCATCCGCATCTTGCCCGAGATATGTCCCAATACGACATGGCCGTTTTCCAGCTTCACGCGGAAGGTCGCATTGGGCAGGTTCTCGATCACCTCGCCCTGCATCTGGATTACATCGTCTTTGGCCATAAGTCCTTTCAACGCATCGGGATGTTGCTGCCCTTGAAATTGGCTTTCTTGAGCAGCGATTCATACTGTTGCGACATAACGTACGACTGCACCTGCGCCATGAAGTCCATCGTGACGACGACAATGATCAGCAGCGACGTTCCGCCAAAATAAAACGGCACGTTCCAGCGCAGCACCAGAAACTCAGGCAGCAGACAGACGAACACGATATAAATCGCACCAGCCAGCGTCAGCCGCGTGAGGATGCGGTCGATATAGCGTGCGGTCTGATCGCCAGGACGAATCCCTGGAACGAAAGCACCGCTTTTCTTCAGGTTGTCGGCCGTTTCCCTGCTGTTGAACACCAGCGCGGTGTAGAAAAAGCAGAAAAACACGATCGCCAACGCATACAACAACACGTAGACGGGCTGCCCAGGCTTCAGCGCCTCCGCTACGTTGTGCAACGTCTGGTTGAACCAGCCGCCGCGCGAACCCGAGCTGAACCAGTTCAGGATCGTGGCCGGGAACAGGATGATCGACGATGCGAAGATCGGCGGAATCACGCCCGACATGTTCAACTTCAGCGGCAGGTGCGACGACTGCCCACCGTAAATCTTGTTGCCGACCTGGCGCTTCGCGTAGTTCACGAGAATCTTGCGCTGACCGCGCTCGATGAACACGACGACATAGGTCACGCCCGCAATCAGTGCCACGACGATGATCGCGGAAATGATGCTCATCGAACCCGTGCGCACCAGCTCGAAGAGCCCGCCGATCGCATTCGGAAATCCGGCCGCGATCCCACCGAAGATGATGATGGAGATGCCGTTGCCGAGCCCGCGCTCTGTAATCTGCTCACCGAGCCACATCAGGAACATCGTGCCCGTCACGAGCGTCACGACCGTCGTCAGCCGAAAGACCATGCCAGGATCGATCACGAGGCCCGGTTGGTTTTCGAGCGCAACGGCGATGCCGAACGCCTGGAACGTCGCCAGCAATACGGTGAAGACCCGCGTGTACTGCGTGATCTTCCGCTGCCCCGCCTGCCCTTCCTTCTTCAGCGCTTCGAGCTGCGGCGAAACGATCGCGAGCAGCTGCATGATGATCGACGAGGAGATGTACGGCATGATCCCCAACGCGAACACCGTGAACCGCGACAGCGCGCCACCCGAGAACATGTTGAACATGCCCAGGATGCCGCCAGATTGGCTTTGGAACAGCTTCGCCAACTGATCCGGGTCGATGCCCGGCACCGGAATATGCGCGCCGATTCGATAAACGACGAGCGCCAGCAGCAGAAAGACTGCTCGCCGGCGCAGGTCGCCGAACTTCGCTGCGCTTTTCCCGGTTTTTGCAAGACTCGGGCTGTTAGCCAAGTACCTTCTCCGATGCAAATACCATGACCGGCAATCGGCTTCTCACGCGAGCGAAAGCCAATTACTCGGCAAACGAGCCGCCGGCTGCAACGATTGCCGCGCGAGCGCCCTTCGTTGCACCCAGACCCTTCACGACGATCTTGCGCTTGATTTCGCCCGTGGCGATGATCTTGGCGCTTTTCGTCAGCTCGTTGACGAGACCGGCTTGCTTGAGCGCGAGCAGATCGATTTCGTCGACGGGCAGCTTTTCCAGGTCGGAGAGGCGCACTTCACCGACGAATTCCTTCGTCAGCGAGGTGAAGCCGCGCTTCGGCAAACGACGCTGCAGCGGCATCTGACCGCCTTCGAAGCCGACTTTGTGAAAGCCGCCCGAACGCGATTTCTGACCCTTGTGGCCGCGACCCGCAGTCTTGCCGAGGCCCGAGCCGATACCGCGGCCGACGCGGCGCTTGGCGTGCTTCGCGCCTTCGGCCGGCTTCAGGTTATTCAATTCCATATTCAACTCCTCGAGTCCCTGGTCCGCGCTCAGTCGACGACCTTAACAAGGTACGAAACCTTGTTGATCATGCCGCGCACGGCGGGCGTATCTTGCAGAACGCTAACCGAGTTGAGTCGGCGCAGGCCCAGGCCGCGCACCGTGGCACGGTGCGTTTCGCGGGTCCCAATCAGGCTCTTGACGAGCTGAACCTTGACAGTTTTTTCAGACATGGTGACCACCCAGGCATTAGCCCAAAATATCTTCGACCGACTTGCCGCGCTTGGCCGCAATGTCACCCGGCGTCGACTGCTTGCGCAGACCGTCGAGCGTCGCACGAACGAGGTTGTAAGGGTTCGTCGAACCGTGGCTCTTGGCCACGACGTTCTGAACACCCATCACGTCGAACACGGCGCGCATCGGGCCGCCGGCGATCACGCCGGTACCGTCCTTCGCCGGAGCGAGGAGGACCTTCGATGCGCCATGCTTGCCGTGCACTTCGTGCTGCAGCGTGCCGTTCTTGAGCGGCACCTTGAACATGTTGCGGCGAGCCTGCTCCATTGCCTTTTGCACGGCAACGGGCACTTCCTTCGCCTTGCCCTTGCCCATGCCGACACGGCCATCGCCGTCGCCAACCACGGTCAGGGCGGCGAAACCGAGAATCCGGCCACCCTTCACGACCTTGGTCACGCGATTGACCGAAATCATCTTTTCGCGAAGGCCGTCGTCGCGTTCGTCAGCCTGAACTTTCGCTTGCATCTTTGCCATGACGAATTCTTCCCTTAGAACTTGAGCCCGGCTTCGCGCGCCGCATCAGCCAGCGCCTTCACGCGGCCGTGGTAGCGGAAACCCGAGCGGTCGAAGGCGACGGATTCGATGCCGGCAGCCTTGGCTTTCTCCGCGATGCGCTTGCCGATCAGCGTGGCAGCGGCAACGTTGCCACCCTTGCCCGACTGGTCGGCCAGCTGAGCACGCACTTCGGCCTCGAGCGTCGACGCACTGGCGAGCACCTTGGTGCCGCAGGGCGAGAACACTTGCGCGTAGATATGCGTGTTCGTGCGGTGCACGGCGAGGCGTGCGACCTGCAGTTCGGCGATCTTGATACGCGTCTGACGAGCGCGGCGCAGGCGAGATTGAGTCTTATCCATGATTGCGCACCCTTACTTCTTCTTCGTTTCTTTGAGGATCACCACCTCGTCGGCGTAGCGCACACCCTTGCCCTTGTAGGGCTCAGGCGGGCGATAGCCGCGCACTTCGGCAGCGACTTGGCCGACTTGCTGCTTGTCGATCCCCTTGATCACGATTTCCGTTTGCGAGGGCGTTTCCGCCTTCACGCCTTGAGGCATCTGGTGCACCACCGGGTGCGAGAAGCCCAGCGACAGGTTCAGCTTGTCGCCTTGCGCTTGCGCACGATAGCCCACGCCCACGAGCGTCAGCTTACGCTCGAAACCTTTGGTGACACCGTGCACCATGTTCGCGACGATGGCACGCATCGTGCCTGACATCGCATTGGCTTCACGGCTTTCGCCGACCGGCTCGAACTTCAGGAACGCGCCGTCGACGACGATGTTCACGAGCTTGTTCAACGCTTGCGAAATCGTGCCGAGCGGGCCCTTCACCGTGATGAAGCCATCGGCGACCTTCACTTCGGCGCCGCTGAGCGCGACCGGGCTTTTACCTACTCGAGACATGTTTCTTCTCCTCTTTCGGCGTTAAGCGACGTAGCAGATGACTTCGCCGCCGACGCCATTCGCGCGCGCCTTGCGGTCCGTCATCACACCCTTGGGCGTCGAGACGATCGCCACACCGAGGCCATTCATGACCTGCGGAATGTCGTTGCGACCGCGGTACACGCGCAGACCAGGCTTCGAGACGCGCTCGAGGCGCTCGATCACCGGACGGCCCGCGTAGTACTTCAGCCCGATATGCAGATTCGACTTCACACCATCCGACTTCACAGCGAAGTCTTCGATATAGCCTTCGTCCTTCAGGACCTGCGCAATCGCCACCTTCACTTTCGACGAGGGCATCGTCACCGAGACTTTCTCGACCATCTGCGCATTGCGGATGCGAGTCAGCATATCGGCGATAGGATCACTCATGCTCATTTATGTTTCTCCTATTACCAGCTCGCCTTGGTGAGGCCGGGGATCTCGCCGCGGAACGCGATTTCACGAATCTTGTTACGCGCCAGTCCAAATTTGCGGAACGTGCCGCGCGGCCGACCCGTGATCGCGCAGCGATTGCGTTTGCGCGTCGGGTTGGCATTGCGGGGCAGTTGCTGCAGCTCGAGGCGAGCCGCATAGCGCTCTTCTTCCGACTTGCTTTGGTCGTCGATGATCGCCTTCAGCGCGGTGCGCTTCGGTGCGAACTTCGCCGCAAGGCGGGCGCGCTTCTTTTCACGTTCGATCAGTGCCAGTTTAGCCACGGTAACCTCAATTTCTGAACGGGAACTTGAAGCTGGCGAGCAGTGCCTTGGCTTCGTCGTCAGTCTTCGCAGTCGTCGTGATGCTGATGTTCAGCCCACGCAGCGCGTCGATCTTGTCGTAGTCGATCTCGGGGAAAATGATCTGCTCTTTCACACCGATGTTGTAGTTGCCGCGACCGTCGAACGCGCGACCCGAGATACCGCGGAAGTCGCGCACGCGCGGCAGCGCCACCGTGACGAAACGATCGAGGAATTCGTACATCGCGCGGCCGCGCAGCGTGACCATCGCGCCGATCGGATAGCCCTGACGGATCTTGAAGCCAGCGATAGCCTTGCGCGCTTTCGTCACGACAGGCTTTTGCCCAGCAATCTTCGTCAGATCGCCGACAGCGTTCTCGATGATCTTCTTGTCAGCGACGGCTTCGCCCAGACCCATGTTCAGCGTGATCTTGGTGATGCGCGGCACTTCCATGACGGACTTGTAACCGAACTTCTCGATGAGGCCGGGTACAACCTTCTCTTTGTAAAACTCTTGCAAACGAGCCATTTTTTTCACTCCGCAGCGTCAGGCACCGAGCACGGTACCGGTCGTCTTCAGGAAGCGGACTTTCTTGCCGTCCTCGACCTTGATGCCAACGCGCGAGGCCTTGCCGTTCGCGTCGACGAGCGCGACATTCGAAATATGCAGCGGCATCGTCTTGGCTTCCACACCGCCCGTCGTGCCCTTCATCGGGTTCGGCTTCACGTGTTTCTTGACGAGGTTGATGCCTTCCACCGTCACGTTGTCGCCGCCAACGGCGAGTACGACACCGCGCTTGCCTTTGTCCTTGCCGGTAATGACGACGACTTCGTCACCCTTGCGAATCTTGTTCATCGCGACTCCTTACAGCACTTCCGGCGCGAGCGAAACGATCTTCATGAACCGTTCGCTACGCAACTCACGCGTGACCGGCCCGAAGATACGGGTGCCGATGGGCTCGAGCTTGTTATTCAAAAGCACGGCGGCGTTACCGTCGAACTTGATCAGCGAGCCGTCCTGGCGACGCACGCCCTTGGCCGTACGCACGACCACGGCATTGTAGATTTCGCCTTTCTTCACGCGCCCGCGCGGCGTTGCCTCTTTGACGCTCACCTTGATGATGTCGCCGATGTTGGCGTAACGACGCTTCGAGCCGCCGAGCACCTTGATGCACATGACTTCACGCGCACCCGTGTTGTCGGCCACTTCAAGCCGAGATTCGGTCTGGATCATGGTTTACCTTTCCCAACTTAATCCGCCTGCACCACCATGGTTCAGCCGGTCAGTCTTGGTCCCGTCAGCCGCGCCGCTGTTACTACTAGGCCGCTTGGCTGTTTGGGTTGGAACAGCAGCGACGGCATCGGAAACCGCCATCGCAATCGAGTGAATCCTTCGCAACAGGCTGGCGCCCGTCGCCTCCCTTCCGGTTGGATCCCGCCTCGCCCGCAACGGATCCCAAAAAGAGGGAAGACCGAGATTATATCAAACAATCCCGGCCTTGCAAGCTAAATTTGCTGCACTTTCAACGACTTCCGCAGCAGCCACGGCGAGGCCTTCACAACCACCTCCCCGCCGGCCTGGCGTTCGGGCCCGATGTCTTGCGCGACCCGGTCCGACCGCCCGCGCCGAAGCGCGGTACTGCTTCGCTGCTTTAGATCACGCGGGCAGCTTCGACAAGACGCGACACAGCCCAGGCTTTCGTCTTCGAGATCGGACGCGTTTCCTGGATTTCAACGAGGTCGCCCTCGTTGTACGTGTTCGCATCGTCGTGTGCGTGGTACTTCTTCGAGCGCACGACGTACTTGCCGTAGATCGGGTGCTTCACGCGGTGCTCGACCAGCACGGTGACCGTCTTGTCCATCTTGTTGCTGACGACCTTGCCGATCAGCGTCCGCTTGAGCGAGGTTTTCACGCTATCGTTCATTTCTGGTTCGCCTTCTCAGTCAGGACGGTCCGCACGCGTGCGATATCGCGACGAACCTTCTTCAGCTGGCTCGTATTCGTGAGCTGCTGCGTCGCGAGCTGCATGCGCAGGCCGAATTGCGCTTTCAACAGGTCCGACAGCTCCTTGTTGAGCGCGGCCTTGTCTTTCTGGTGAAGTTCTGAAGCCTTCATCACTTGCTCCTTAGGCGCCCAGTTGGCGAACGATGAACGTCGTCTTCAGCGGCAGCTTGGCTGCGGCCAGACGGAACGCTTCACGCGCCAGCTCTTCGGTTACGCCATCCATTTCGTACAGCATCTTGCCCGGCTGGATCTCGGCGACGTAGTACTCAGGGTTACCTTTACCGTTACCCATCCGTACTTCAGCCGGCTTTTGCGAGATCGGCTTGTCCGGGAAAATGCGAATCCAAATGCGGCCGCCACGCTTGATGTGACGCGTCATGGCACGACGCGCCGCTTCGATTTGACGTGCGGTCAAACGGCCGCGACCGATAGCCTTCAGGCCGAATTCACCGAACGACACGGCGTTGCCGCGCGTCGCGACACCGGTGTTACGGCCCTTTTGCTCTTTGCGATACTTCCTGCGTTTCGGTTGCAGCATCGTTATTCTCCAGTCTTGCCGTCGCCACCGGCGCCACCACGACGCGGTGCGCCGCGGCGGGCACCCGAGGGCGCGCCACCTTCGCCGTCACGGCGGGGACGGCGCTCGCCCGGACGCGCATTGCGGCGCGGACGCTTTTCCTCGACGGGCTCTTCGACGACCGGAGCATCGTTGCGGCCGAGCGTGTCGCCCTTATAGACCCACACCTTGACGCCGATGATGCCGTACGTCGTCTTCGCTTCCGACGTTGCGTAATCGATGTCGGCACGCAGCGTATGGAGCGGTACGCGACCCTCGCGATACCACTCGGTACGCGCGATTTCGATACCGTTCAGGCGGCCGGCGCTCATGATCTTGATGCCCTGGGCACCGAGACGCATGGCGTTTTGCATCGCGCGCTTCATCGCGCGGCGGAACATGATCCGGCGCTCGAGCTGCTGCGTGATCGAATCCGCGATCAACTGAGCATCGGTTTCCGGCTTGCGGATTTCCTCGATGTTGACGTGGACCGGCACGCCCATGCGGCGTTGCAGCTCCGACTTCAACAACTCGATATCCTCGCCCTTCTTGCCGATGACGACGCCAGGACGCGAGCTGTAAATCGTGATGCGCGCGTTCTTCGCCGGACGCTCGATGACCACACGGCCCACCGAAGCGTTCTTCAGCTTCTTCTTCAAATACTCACGAACACCGATGTCTTCCTGGAGCATCGCCGCGAAATTGTTGTCGTTCGCGTACCAACGCGACGCCCAATTGCGGCTGACGGCCAGACGGAAGCCAGTCGGATGAATTTTCTGTCCCATCGTATGACCCCTTAATTCCCGACCGTCACAGTGATGTGACAGGATTGCTTCTCGATGCGGTTACCGCGGCCCTTCGCGCGCGCGGTGAAGCGCTTCAGCGAAGCAGCCTTGTCGACGTAGATGCTCTTGATCTTGAGCTCGTCGATATCGGCGCCTTCGTTGTGCTCCGCATTCGCGATCGCCGACAGCACGACCTTTTTCACGATGCCTGCCGCCTTCTTCGGCGAGAACGTCAGAACGTTCAGCGCCTTGTCGACCGGCAAACCGCGGATCTGGTCGGCCACAAGGCGCGTCTTCTGCGCCGAGATGCGGGCACCGCGATGAATTGCTTTCACTTCCATCTTGATTGCCCCTTATTTCTTGGCCTTCTTGTCGGCCGCGTGACCCTTGAACGTACGGGTCAATGCGAACTCGCCAAGTTTGTGGCCGACCATGTTTTCCGAGATGTACACCGGAACGTGCTGACGACCGTTGTGGACAGCGATCGTCAAGCCGATGAAGTCCGGAAGGATCGTCGAGCGACGCGACCAGGTCTTGATCGGCTTCTTGTCGCGCGAAGCTGCAGCCGCCTCAACTTTCTTCAGCAAATGGGCGTCGCAGAACGGACCTTTTTTTACAGAACGTGCCATTGTCTGCTCCTTAACGCTTGTGACGGCGCTGGACGATCATCGTCGTCGTGCGCTTGTTGCTGCGGGTGCGATAGCCCTTCGTCTGCTGGCCCCACGGGCTCACCGGATGACGGCCTGCCGCTGTACGACCCTCACCACCACCGTGCGGGTGATCGACCGGGTTCATCGCAACGCCACGCACCGTCGGGCGGATACCGCGCCAGCGGTTCGCACCGGCCTTGCCGATTTGGCGCAGGCTGTGCTCTTCGTTGCCGACTTCGCCGATCGTCGCGCGACACTCGATGTGCACGCGGCGGATTTCACCCGAACGCAGACGGACCTGCGCGTAGGTGCCTTCACGCGCCAGCAGCATCGCCGAGGTACCGGCCGAACGCGCCATTTGCGCACCCTTGCCCGGCATCATCTCGATGCAGTGGATCGTCGTACCGACCGGGATGTTGCGGATCGGCAGCGTGTTGCCTGCACGAATCGGCGCTTCGGAGCCGGACATCAGCTGTTGACCGACCGTCATGCCCTTCGACGCGATGATGTAGCGACGTTCGCCGTCGGCGTACAGCACGAGCGCGATGTTCGCGCTACGGTTCGGGTCGTATTCGATACGCTCGACCTTCGCGGGAATCCCGTCCTTCGTGCGACGGAAATCGATCACGCGATAGTGTTGCTTGTGACCGCCACCCTTGTGACGCGTCGTGATGTGACCGTTGTCGTTACGGCCGGCGGTCGAGGTCTTCTTGTCGACGAGCGCCGCGAACGGCTTGCCCTTGTGAAGATCCTTGTTGACCACCTTGACCATCGCGCGGCGTCCGGGCGAGGTCGGCTTAACTTTCACGAGTGCCATGATTACTTGGCCTCCGCTTCGAAGTTGATTTCCTGGCCCGGCTTCAGGCAGACATAAGCCTTCCTGACGTCCTTGCGGCGACCCATGAACCGGCCGAAGCGCTTCGCCTTGCCCTTCACATTGAGGACGTTGACCGAATCGACTTCCACCTTGAACAGCAACTCGACAGCAGCCTTGACTTCCTGCTTGGTCGCGTCCGGCGCGATTTCGAACACCACTTGCTCGTTCTTGTCGGCCACCAGCGTCGCCTTTTCGGAGATCACCGGCGCGAGCAGGACCTGCATCAAACGATGATCGTTCTTGCGATTCTCGCTCATGACAGCAACTCCTCGATCTGGGCGACCGCAGCCTTCGTGATCAGTACTTTCTTGAAGTAGATCAGCGAGAGCGGGTCCGCGTAACGCGGCTCGACAACCGCCACATGGGTGAGGTTGCGCGACGCGAGGTACAGGTTCTCGTCGACCGTGTCCGTAATCACGAGCACGGATTCGAGCCCCATGGCCTTGAACTTCTCGGCCAACAGCTTCGTCTTCGGCGCTTCGAGAGCGAGGTCTTCGACGACCGACAGACGGCCTTCGCGGGCAAGCTGCGAGAAGATCGAGCAGAGACCTGCGCGATGCATCTTCTTGTTGACCTTGTGCGAGAAGTTCTCTTCCGGCGAGTTCGGGAAGATCCGACCACCGCCACGCCACAGCGGGCTCGACGACATACCGGCACGGGCGCGGCCCGTACCCTTTTGGCGCCACGGCTTCTTCGTCGTGTGCTTGACCTGCTCGCGATCTTTCTGCGCGCGGTTGCCGCTGCGCGCGTTCGCTTGATAAGCGACGACGATCTGATGAATCAGGGCTTCGTTGTAGTCACGGCCGAACACGACGTCCGATGCGTTGACCGTCGCGCCTTCCTGTCCATTCGCATTCAGGAGCTTCAGTTCCATTATTTCGCTCCTTTCACGGCGCGCGCCTTCACAGCCGGCGTCACGAAAACCTTGCCACCCTTCGCGCCGGGAACGGCGCCCTTGACGAGCAGCAGCTTGCGATCCGCATCGATGCGAGCGATTTCGAGATTTTGCACCGTGACCGTATCGTCACCCATGTGACCGGTCATGCGCTTGCCAGGGAACACACGGCCCGGATCCTGCGCCATACCGATCGAACCCGGCACGTTGTGCGAACGCGAGTTACCGTGCGAGGCACGGCCCGAGGCGAAGTTGTAGCGCTTGATGGTACCGGCGTAGCCCTTACCGATCGACACGCCTTGCACGTCGATCTTCTGGCCCACTTCGAAGATATCGACACCGATCACGGCGCCAGCGCTGAGCTCGGCAGCCTTGGCGGCATCGATTTTGAATTCCTTGAGGATTTCACCGGCTTCGACGCCGGCTTTGGCGAGGTGACCTGCCAGCGGCTTCGTCACGCGCGATGCACGGCGCGCACCGAAAGCCACTTGAACGGCGATATAACCATCCGTTTCAACGGTCTTGATCTGCGTCACGCGGTTGTCGGACACGTCCAGCACGGTCACGGGAATCGAATCCCCTTCGGCCGTGAAGATACGGGTCATGCCAACCTTGCGACCTACGAGTCCAAGGCTCATCGTTTTCTCCATTCCCGACTGCGATTGGCCGGGGCTAATTTACAAAATGCCAGAGCCTTTCAACCCGCAATCCCGCGCCAGCAAAGGCTGCCAGGGATCGACAGGGGACCTGAACGGTTCCAGCTTTTTTACGCAAATGCGTGAAAAGCCTTGCATTATAGCGAGGCCCTTCGTTTTTCGCAAGCAATCAAAGACTTACCGCCATCCTCGAACAAGGATGGCGGCGCAAACCTTATTGCAGCTTGATTTCGACGTCCACGCCGGCCGGCAAATCGAGCTTCATCAGCGCGTCGACGGTCTTGTCCGTCGGATCGACGATGTCCATCAGACGCTGATGCGTGCGGATTTCCAACTGATCGCGCGACGTCTTGTTGACGTGCGGCGAGCGCAGGATGTCGAAGCGCTGGATGCGGGTGGGCAGCGGCACGGGGCCACGGACGATCGCGCCGGTCCGCTTCGCCGTCTCGACGATCTCGGCAGCCGATTGATCGATCAAACGATAGTCGAACGCCTTGAGGCGAATACGGATTTTCTGCTTTTGGATCTGCTGCATGACGATTCCTTGGAAAGAGCGAGGCGGCTTTGCACCGCCGGATTGGTAAAGAACGAGGGGTCGGGCTCCCGCCAGGAAGCTGGTGCCCGACCCCGGACACGACTACTTCGTACAACTGCGCGCCAATGCCTATCGCGTTGGCGCGAAGCCGACGATTTTACTCGATGATCTTCGCAACGACACCTGCACCGACGGTACGGCCGCCTTCGCGGATGGCGAAGCGCAGGCCTTCTTCCATGGCGATCGGCGCGATCAGCTTGACCGTGATCGCCACGTTATCGCCCGGCATCACCATTTCCTTGTCCTTCGGCAACTCGATCGAGCCCGTCACGTCCGTCGTACGGAAGTAGAACTGCGGACGGTAGTTGTTGAAGAACGGCGTGTGACGACCGCCTTCGTCCTTGCTCAGCACGTACACCTCGGCCGTGAAGTGCGTGTGCGGCGTGATCGAACCCGGCTTGGCCAACACCTGGCCGCGCTCCACGTCTTCACGCTTCGTGCCGCGCAGCAAGATCCCCACGTTGTCGCCCGCTTGACCCTGGTCCAGCAGCTTGCGGAACATCTCCACGCCCGTGCACGTCGTCTTCACCGTCGGCTTGATACCGACGATTTCGATTTCCTCGCCAACCTTGATCACGCCCCGCTCGACGCGGCCCGTCACCACCGTGCCGCGACCCGAGATCGAGAACACGTCTTCCACCGGCATCAGGAACGCACCGTCCACCGCACGCTCCGGCGTCGGAATGTACGTGTCCAGCGCATCGGCCAGGTTCATGATCGCCACCTCACCGAGCTCGCCCTTGTCGCCTTCCAGCGCCAGCTTGGCCGAACCCTTGATGATCGGCGTGTCGTCGCCCGGGAAGTCGTACTTCGACAGCAGCTCGCGCACTTCCATTTCCACCAGCTCGAGCAGCTCCGCGTCGTCCACCATGTCGCACTTGTTCAGGAACACGATGATGTACGGCACACCGACCTGACGCGCCAGCAGGATGTGCTCACGCGTTTGCGGCATCGGGCCGTCAGCGGCCGAGCACACCAGGATCGCGCCGTCCATCTGCGCCGCGCCCGTGATCATGTTCTTCACGTAGTCCGCGTGGCCCGGGCAATCGACGTGCGCATAGTGACGGTTCGCCGTCTCGTACTCCACGTGCGCCGTGTTGATCGTGATGCCGCGCGCCTTTTCTTCCGGCGCCGCGTCGATCTGGTCGTACGCCTTTGCCTCGCCGCCGAACTTCGCCGTCAGCACCGTCGTGATTGCCGCCGTTAGCGTGGTCTTGCCGTGATCCACGTGACCGATCGTGCCGACGTTCACGTGCGGCTTGGTCCGCTCAAATTTACCTTTAGCCATGATTCTCTTCTTTCAAAAAGTGGTCGATGAGAAGGATTCGCCGTACGCGGCTTACTTCGACTTTGCGCTGATGATGGCGTCCGCCACGTTACGCGGCGCCTCAGCGTAATGCTTGAACTCCATCGTGTACGTTGCGCGGCCTTGCGTCAGCGAGCGCAGCGACGTCGAGTAGCCGAACATTTCCGACAACGGCACTTCGGCGCGAACGATCTTGCCGCCGCCGACCATGTCTTCCATGCCCTGAACGATGCCGCGACGGCCCGACAGGTCGCCCATCACGTTACCCATGTAGTCTTCCGGCGTTTCGACTTCCACGGCCATCATCGGTTCGAGGATGACCGGGCTTGCCTTGCGCATCGCTTCCTTGAAGGCCATCGAGCCGGCCATACGGAACGCGTTTTCGTTCGAGTCCACATCGTGGTACGAACCGAACGTCAGATGCACCTTGACGTCGACGACCGGGAAGCCCGCGAGCACACCGCTCTTGAGCGTTTCCTGAATACCCTTGTCGACCGCGGGAATGTATTCGCGAGGAATGACACCGCCCTTGATCTCGTCGAGGAATTCATAGCCCTTGCCCTGCTCGTTCGGCTCGAGCGTGATGACCGCGTGACCGTACTGGCCGCGACCGCCCGACTGCTTGACGAACTTGCCTTCGACATCGGCCGCCGTCGCGCGGATCGTTTCGCGATACGCCACTTGGGGCTTGCCGACCGTCGCTTCCACGTTGAATTCGCGCTTCATCCGGTCGACGAGAATTTCGAGGTGCAGCTCGCCCATGCCCGAAATAATCGTCTGGCCCGACTCTTCGTCCGTTTGCACGCGGAACGACGGATCTTCTTGCGCCAGACGGTTCAGCGCCAGGCCCATCTTTTCCTGGTCGGCCTTCGTCTTCGGCTCGACGGCCTGCGAGATCACCGGCTCCGGGAAGATCATGCGTTCGAGCACGATCGGGTGCTGCGGATCGCACAGCGTGTCTCCCGTCGTCGCTTCCCTCAAGCCGACGGCCGCGGCGATGTCGCCCGCGCGCACTTCCTTGATTTCTTCGCGCTGATTCGCGTGCATCTGCAGAATCCGGCCCAGACGCTCCTTCTTGTCCTTCGTCGAATTCAGCACCGTATCGCCCGAGTTCACGACACCCGAGTAGACGCGGAAGAAGATCAACTGGCCGACGAACGGGTCGGTCATAATCTTGAATGCGAGCGCCGAGAACTTCTCGTCGTCCGCCGCCCTGCGCTCGGCCGATTCACCGCTTTCGAGTTCGCCCTTGACCGGCGGAATATCGACCGGCGACGGCAGAAAATCGATCACGGCGTCGAGCATGCGCTGCACGCCCTTGTTCTTGAACGCGGTGCCGCAGAGCATCGGCTGGATTTCGCAGGCGATCGTGCGGTCGCGCAGCGCCTTGACGATTTCCGCTTCCGTCAGCTCTTCGCCGCCGAGATACTTCTCCATCAGTTCTTCGTTGGCTTCGGCAGCCGACTCGATCATCTTCTCGCGCCACTCGTTGCAGGTGTCGACGAGTTCAGCGGGAACGTCCACGTAGTCGAACTTCGTACCTTGCGACGCTTCGTCCCAAATGATGGCCTTCATCTTCAGGAGGTCGACGACACCCTTGAAGTTCTCTTCCGAGCCGATCGGCACGACGACGGGCACCGGATTCGCCTTCAGGCGCGTCTTCAACTGGTCGTAGACCTTGAAGAAGTTCGCGCCGGTGCGGTCCATCTTGTTCACGAACGCGAGGCGCGGCACCTTGTACTTGTTCGCCTGACGCCACACCGTTTCCGATTGCGGCTGCACGCCACCCACGGCGCAATACACCATGCAGGCGCCATCGAGCACGCGCATCGAACGCTCCACTTCAATCGTGAAGTCGACGTGACCCGGGGTGTCGATGATGTTGATGCGGTGTTCCGGATAGTTGCCGCCCATGCCCTTCCAGAAGGCAGTCGTCGCGGCCGACGTGATGGTGATGCCGCGCTCTTGCTCCTGCTCCATCCAGTCCATGGTTGCAGCGCCGTCGTGAACCTCGCCGATCTTGTGGTTCACGCCGGTGTAAAACAGAATGCGCTCGGTCGTCGTCGTTTTGCCGGCGTCGATGTGAGCGCTAATACCGATGTTGCGGTAGCGCTCGATAGGAGTCTTGCGAGCCACTTTTATCCTCTATTGGATCGCACAACGCATCTGATGAAAGGCGTTGCGCCCTAACACAAACGGGCGAGGCGCTAAAAAGCGCACCCGCCCGGAATTTTTTCCGATTGAGCCAGCGATGAGCGGCTTAGAAACGGAAATGCGAGAACGCCTTGTTGGCCTCGGCCATCCGGTGCACTTCGTCGCGCTTTTTCATTGCGCCGCCACGGCCTTCCGCAGCTTCACTCAGTTCACCGGCGAGGCGCAATGCCATCGACTTCTCGCTGCGCTTTTTCGCGGCCTCGCGCAACCAACGCATCGCCAATGCCATACGACGCGACGGGCGCACTTCGACCGGAACCTGATAGTTGGCCCCACCAACGCGGCGGCTCTTCACTTCGACCACCGGCTTCACGTTGTTGAGCGCAACCGTGAACACTTCCAGCGGGTCCTTGCCACCCTTGGTCTGGATTTGTTCGAAAGCGCCATAAACGATGCGCTCGGCAACCGACTTCTTGCCCGAGAGCATCAGGACGTTCATGAACTTTGCAACATCAACGTTACCGAACTTCGGATCCGGCAACACTTCCCGCTTGGGGACTTCGCGACGACGCGGCATGTTTCTTTCCTTTACTTTTCAGTTGGAGCGCTGCTTTCACTGACGCTCCGCGGTCACCAACAAACCCGATCCATCCTTCGACTAACCAGCTTGGCCGGGTGACCACTTACTCGACAGCGCCGACGATTTCGGCACCACCGCCCTTGTTGAATCCGAAAACCGGTTACTTGCCGGCCTTCGCGCGCTTCGCACCGTACTTCGAGCGAGCCTGCTTACGGTCCTTGACGCCTTGCGTATCGAGCGAGCCGCGAACCATGTGATAGCGCACACCCGGCAAGTCCTTCACGCGACCGCCGCGGATCAGCACAACCGAGTGTTCCTGCAGGTTGTGGCCTTCACCGCCGATATACGAAATGACTTCGAAGCCGTTCGTCAGACGAACCTTGGCGACCTTACGGAGCGCCGAGTTAGGCTTTTTAGGCGTCGTGGTGTACACGCGTGTGCACACACCGCGACGCTGGGGGCAGTCCTGCAAGGCCGGGCTCTTGCTCTTCGTCGTTTCCGACGTGCGGCCTTTGCGAACCAGTTGATTGATGGTTGGCATTGTGTATTCCCGAAATTGAAAAAAGCGACGCACCGCCGGCCGGGCAAAGCGGACAGCGATACGCCTGACGCATCCTGGATGGAGCAGCCCGCACGGGCATTCCACGAACAGGAACCCGGCATGATATTGCGAAAAGGTCAAGTGCGTCAATAGCTTGCGGTTGATGATCAGACCGGGGGCGCAGGGGGCGCGGAACGCCCGCCCGAGTCCTGCGGCTACGCAACCACGGCCCTCCTTGTCGTTTATCGCGGGCTATTAGTTTTATCAGGGCGGGCCGCCCCGCTTCGGTCGTACGCTGTGCCATGAATCGCGGACCAACTGCTGCCTCAAAACTTAATTCGAGGTGAATAAGCCATGTCACTCCCACATACCGGACGATATTACGCTGAACTCTCGATGTGGGCTCAACTAGCCTGGGGGTGGTCGATCATTGTGAATGACATTGAACCCCTGCGCACTCCCACTGGGAATGATTTCAACCCCTACAAAGATTACTATGCCGCTTTTGCTCGACACATCAACTTCATGAAACCATGGAGGAGCAGGACCTTCATGCAATTTATTGGCTCACTCAACAAGTTCGACGCGACAATTAACCCGCGCTGGAGAAAATATACCGACGACGCGACCCAAGCACTCGAGTTCATTGACTTCATTATTGACAACCCCACTGAACTCGTGAACATGAAACTCGTCGAAGAAACACGGCGGCGCATCGGAAATTGGCAACAAAGCGCGCAGCGCATAGTAGAAGCTTGCAATATTCTGCAAGCCGACCTGTCCAAAATCAACATGGCCACGCTTAGTAGAGTAGGCGGTGGCCCCGCCCAAAAACCGTTAGCCAAAATGCTTCGCGACCTCAAGGAAGGCCTTCCCCCCGACCTACAAACATCGGCCAATAATCTCGATCAATTGCCCAGCACAATTTCCGATATTAATGTCAAAATCGCCACGGAAATGCAGTCACCGACCTTCTTCACCAAATTCGGCCCGGCGATTTTTCTCGTCATCGTGTTGGTGGCAATAAGTGTAAGTCTGTTCATGGGATGGATCCAGCTGGCTTTCACTCTGGCTTTTGGCACTGCCGTGTCCCTCGCAGGCATTGTAGATTACCTCACTGATGGGGCGCAATGGCAGAAGGATTTGGCAGCCCGGATCGCGGCGCTCAGCAAAGACCTCAAAGACGCTCAGGGGAAATATCGGAAAGCGCTGGAGGACTCAAGCAAAAATGCCGGACTTATTGCCTTCGCAAGCCTTGATTCCGTGGCGGAGACGGCTTGGCAACTGAGCAACGCCACGCAAATGGCCATCTTCTCGGGCGAATTGCTCGTCAAGCGCTATACGGCAAAACTAATGGGAGGTGTCGACGATCAAGGCAGCCTTCAAGAAGGAGTCGTTCCAGTGCTGAACCAGATCGACGCTATTATCGATGCAGGAGAGATAACTCCTGAGGCCGAGGAAAAGCTCAAAGAATTACGCGATAAATTGAAAGTTCGCAAAACTTCACCACCGGACCCTGACAAGCCGCCGGCAGTCTTCGATCCCAACGCCTACGACTTTGACTTCGTGTACCCTGGCATGAGAATACAGCGAGGATGGTACAAAATTCAGGAAGGCCTAAAAATTCGCGTCGGAAAACCGATCATCCAATTCGGGAATGTCGAGGCGAGCAAGCTGACGACAATAAATTATGTCAAAATCAGCTAACGCAATTCCGGCGAGATGCTGTCTGACGTCGCGTGAAGAGACTTCCACTCGACTGAACCGCAAACCATCGGGTCACTGGACTCGGATGCCAACCCGGTATGAGCTATCTGGCGGGAGAGAAATGTGAGCACAAGCTATAGCGGGCTCGTAACGCAATTCTACTTTGGCAGCGCAGACGACAACTCTGGCGCCGTCGGCTTCACCATAACAGATATCAAGAATAGGGAATACATCGGTGTCATGGAGGGGAAAACCGCGAGCCTATCGTCAGCCAGTTACGCCATCATATTTACGACTGCGATGATGAACGGCTATGAGGTCGAGGTCACCAGTGCCAATAATGACGGCACGTATGATCGTGTGGTGTTGCTGTCGCCCGATATGATGGAGCATGGACTCGACCCAACGCCGATCTGATCATTTCCATACCGTGCCACGCCTCTCGACGAGAGCTGCCGCATTGAGAGCTGCTCCGATATTGGCGTAAGGCATCCAGAGGAATCGCATATGAAAGTGCTTACCGGACAAGCAGCGGCAACGAAACAAATTATTGGTGGCGTCACCATGTTTCAGTTCGGCGATGCCGCGTCGCCGGGCCTCGTCAGGTTCCAGGTTACGGATAGCAAGAAGAAAACGCATAAAGGTCGTATGCAATACCGCTTTGACGATCAGTCGTCGTCTGGATTTGCGCTTCTTTTTACGACAGCCATGGTGAATGGCTATCAAGTGGAAGCGGTTTATTCCAGCACGCAGGATGACGAGGTTGTCTGCACCAGCATCCGCTTGGTTTCGCCCGCGTAGTGGCTCGCCTGTCGATGCAGGATGCGAATCGAGAATGCGATACCCGACCGGAGGCAAACGTGAGTACCCCTAGTGGCTCTGTGACAACAGCAACGAGCATTACCGGTACCGTCACCGAATTCCGGTTCGGTGACACCGCTAACGCCGGCACCATCCAATTCAAGGTAACCGATAGTAGCGCGACAGTACATTCCGGCACGATGACAACAGGCATTGAAGATTTGTCATCGACCGGTTTTGCCATTGTTTTCATACGCGCTATGGCGAGCGGTTATCAAGTGACCGTTGCTTCGGCGAACGGTACGACCTATGACGGCGTGACGTTGCTGTCTCCGGTCTGACACAAGCAGACGTAAGCCGACGCGATCAACCGTGCCGCGATAGGAGAGAAATATGAGCACGACAAACGATGCGGCAACACTCACGCATAGTGAAGCCGACACAACGCTGCAACAGATTAGCGGTATCCAAACAACGAATTCGCCCACGCTGGCAAAATACAAACACGCGCTGTGGCTCGCGTGCCTGGAGAATTCGCACTACGCAACGGCATCGTTTGCCAAGGCAGCATGGACAGTGGCCTCGGAAGCAATCAAGAGCAATAACCAATCGGGACCTCCGGTACTGGTCGATCTCAACGGAACGCTTTACCTCGTGCATCGGGCCGATACCTCTGATGACCTTTATTGCATGAAGTACGATGGCACGACATGGTCAGCCGACTCCTGGATGTTTCAGGCGACGGGCATGCCAGCGGCCACGGCACTCGGGGCGGTGGCATACGGTAAGACAAGCGCAAGAAAGTTATATGTAGCGTGGCGCGACGCAACTAACGGCAACGCGATAGGGATCAACAGCTCCGATGGCCAAACGGCGTGGCCCAATACCAATCTGCAACACGTCCCTGGAATAGCGACCTCACAATCGCCCGCGCTTGCCGTGTACAGCAAGAAATTGTATCTGATCCACACAGCCAACGATTCCACCAACTACATCAATTACACACACACCGTTGATGGGACAACATGGAAAACGCCCGAAGGCGTCGTCCAGGACGCGGCGACGAAACTGTATGCGACGACAACGCGAGCGCCTGCGGTGGCGACGTTCGACGGGAAGTTATGGGTAGTGTACGTGGACGGGTCCAACCATCTGTCCTTCGCGACCTTCGACGGCACCGGATGGACACTACTGGGGAGTTTGACAAGCCTCAGCGTAACGGACTCGCCAGCTCTGGCGACATACTCTGTAAATGGCAACGCTCACCTCTTCTGCACCGCGCGCGACTCGGACGGAGTTATCTGGTGGTTTTCAGTCGAGGCCGGCGCGGCGAAAAATATCACGGGATACGTTACCAGTTATACGTTCGGCAGCGAGGACGACCCTTCCGCGGTTAGCTTCGAGATCACGTCAAAAAACGGGACCGCACATAAAGGTTCGATGGTGGATTTGAGCGAAACGGCGTCTACAGGCTATACAGCCATTTTTACCATGGCACTCGCTAATGGTTACGAAGTCGTCGCTCTTGACTCCCACGTCGATTTCAACGAGTACAGCGGCGTGACACTTGTTCAACCGACGTTGACATAAGTCAAACGCTGACTAATGTGGCTGACGTTTATTTCGCTGAAGCCAGATGAGCGTGACAATGAAGACCATTGAGGAACACGACATGGGCAGCATTTCGGGTAGCGCGGTAGCGCCGGCGCCGGCTTTCTCGGCCACGGTACAGATTTCCGGCTTGAACATCAGCGGTTCACCCGCGCTCGCATACCGGAACGGAACACTGTACTTGGCGTATGCGAAGTCCGCGGCATCGGATGCCGGCGCGCAGAATGCCATCTGGTGTGCAGCCTTCGACGGCAGTGAATGGTCGAGCAATACGGACAGCGGCTTCGAAACATCGAGCTCACCGGTGCTGGTGGCCTTCAAAAAGAAGTTATATCTGCTCTACCAATCCACATCCAACGAAATCAAGTATGCAACCAGCACCGACGGGATTAGCTGGTCGACGGAATCTCAAGTCCCCGGTGCCCTCGTTTCGGGCTGGCCCGCCGCCGTGACCTACCAGAACACAATGTACGTCGTGAACCAGGGTGCGAGCAATGATGGCACGTTGTGGTGCACGACAACCTCCGACGGAACGACATGGTCGTCGAATGTTCAGATTTCGACTGACAAGATATCGGGGTCTCCTGCGCTCGCAGTATTCAAAAAGCATCTGTATCTTGTATACCGGCCCAACGGTACGGAACTACTGAAATACATGAGCTACGACGGCTCGGCTTGGTCGTCGGCGAACTCGGTTCCGTGCCAACTATCCGAGTCTCCCGCACTGGCGGTGTTCAACGGTACGCTGTACCTGGTGTATCAGGGGGCTTCCGCCACCGGCACGCGCGGTCAACTCTGGTACTCGGCGTTCGATGGAAACAGTTGGGGGCCGAGCACCTATGTCAGCAATACCGTGGAGAACGCGTCGCCGGCCCTGGCTGTATTCCCCGGCGTTCCCGATGCGCAGGGCACGCTCGTATGCGCTGAAAGCAGAAGCGACGGCAGCGTTTACTGGCAGGGACTCTCCGGCACGAACAATGTAACCGGCTTTGTGACCAAATTCGACGTAGGCAACGTGAGCGACAAGAACGCCATTACGTTCGAGATTACTGATGTCTTCGGTTTCCCGCGCACCGGCACGATGCATTTCGATGCGACGAACCAACGATCCGGTAGCTACGCCATCATTTTTTCGACGGCGATGGCGAACCGGTACAAGGTGCGGGCCTTGTTTTCCCCGAGCGACAGCAAGTATGGTGGCGTGGCGTTGCTCGCGCCGGTGTAAGCGATCAGTGACGGCGATAACGGATGAAGGATTGGCACGGTCACCCATTCGAAACGTTGCGGTTGGTTTCAGTTTCGGTACGCATAAAGGAGCACGCAAATGGCCAATCCCGGTCCCGTCGTCGGGTTTGTCGATGTAATCGAGTTCGGAAATCCAGACGGTAGCAACAGCGGCACCATCGCCGTCGAAGTCCTGGACGAAGATGGTATAGATACCTACCAAAACACGATTGGCGTCGACGCACATTGCTCCTTCGCAATGCTGACGGTGCTTACTACGGCGATGCTCAATGCACAAAAGGTCGAGATCATGAAGACCGATCCCGATCCAGACCAGCCGACATGGTTCGGAGCGACGATATATGGCGCCCTCTAGGTCGGGATGGCCATCGCCCATATGTGCGGCGCACACTGCGATATAAAGCGATTACGTATGACAAGCGATCGATAAAGGAGAAGACGGTGGACGGAAAGGACGACATCTTCAGGACCGTCTTGGGTCCTGTAATTGCCTTCGATTATTCGCAGACTATCAACGTTCTCGAGCCGTCCAGCGCTTCGGGTCCGTCATTCGTTGTGGCTGGTAAAAAGGGGGGAAAGCTCAGGTCCGCGGCGGGATCGGTAACGCGTCATCTACAGCACTCACCTTCATGCTTTCGACAGCACTCGTATATCGTCTGTGGGGAATCAAGGCCAGCTCGACTTACCCACCGGGCGTCAACCAAAGCATGGGCGTCTCCCTGTACGCGAGCACGCAAACGTAGAAGTGGGCGGCTGTGCCTTTTCTCCTCCCCGACAATGCGCGATCGACACGAATGGAGATGACTCGCTGGGGCGAAAACGCTCAATCCGCCCCAACAACCTCGAGCAACTCGTCCCCAAAGCGCTCGAGCTTGCGCGCGCCGATTCCAGGGATATGACGCAAATCGTGGATCGAATCAGGCGCCGCCCGCGCGATTTCCGCCAGCGTAGCGTCATGAAAGATGACATAGGCCGGCACGCCATCGCGCTTGGCCGTATCGGTGCGCCATGTGCGCAGCCGCTCCCACCGTGCGCGCTCACGTGGCCCGAGACCGGCGGCCGGATCCACTCGCTGGGCCGAGCGCCCCGCCGATTGCCGGCTGCGTACCGGCTTGACGTACCGCCGCAATGTCACCGTCGTCTCGCCCTTCAGAACGGGCTTGCTAGCCTCCGTCAAAACGAGCGCGCCAAATCCGTCGTGATCGACCGCGAGGTAACCGAATGCCACCAGTTGTCGAAAGACAGCCCGCCATTCGGCATCGGACAACTCGCCACCAATCCCAAAGGTGCTGAGCGCCTCATGGCCGCGCTGCAGAATTTTCTCGGTTCGATTGCCACGCAGAATGTCGATCAGATGACCGGCGCCGAAGTTGAATCCGCTCGCGCGCTGCGCCCGGAACACACATGACAGTGCCATTTGCGCCTCACGCGTCGCGTCCCACGACGCCGGCGGTTCCAGACAGGTATCGCAATTGCCGCACGGCTCGCTCGCCTCGCCAAAGTAAGCCAGTAAACGCACACGCCGGCATGTCGCTGTTTCGCATAATCCAAGCAACGCATCGAGTTTGCCCGTCTGCACACGCTTGTGGGCTTCGTCGGCATCCGACTCGTCGATCATCTTGCGCTGCTGCACGACATCGCCGAGCCCATACGCCATCCACGCATTCGCAGGCAGACCGTCGCGCCCCGCACGGCCCGTCTCCTGATAGTAGCCCTCCACGCTTTTGGGCAGATCCAGATGCGCGACGAAGCGCACGTCCGGTTTGTCGATACCCATGCCGAATGCGATCGTCGCGCACATGACGATGCCCTCTTCGCGCTGGAACATCTCCTGATGACGCTGCCGCGTTTCGAACTCCATGCCCGCGTGATACGGCAGCGCGCGCAGCCCCTGCGCCTTCAGCCATTCAGCCGTTTCCTCGACTTTGCGGCGCGACAGGCAATAAACGACGCCGGCGTCGCTCGTGCCGTCGCTGTTCAGGTGCTCCGCGCGAATGAAGTCGATGAGCTGCGCACGCGCATTGTCCTTTTCGACGATCCGATAGCGGATATTCGGCCGATCGAAGCTCGACACGAAAATGCGCGCATCGTCGAGCGCCAGGCGATGGACGATCTCGTCGCGGGTGATCGCATCGGCCGTCGCCGTCAACGCGATTCGCGGTACGCGCGGAAAACGCTCATGCAGCACCGACAGCTGAATGTACTCGGGCCGGAAATCGTGCCCCCATTGCGACACACAGTGCGCCTCGTCGATCGCGAAAAGACCGATGCGGGCGCGCTCGAGCAACTCGAGAAAACGCGGCGTCATCAGCCGCTCCGGCGCGACGTACAACAGATCGATCTGGCCCTCGCGCAGCGCGCGCTCGGTCGCCGCAGCCTCGGCGCCTGAGAGCGTGGAATTCAGAAACGCCGCGCGCACGCCCACTTCCGTCAGCGCCGCGACCTGGTCCTGCATCAGCGCGATCAATGGGGAAACGACAATGCCGGCCCCGAGTCCGGCCTCGCGGCGTACGAGCGCGGGTATCTGGTAACACAGCGACTTGCCGCCGCCGGTGGGCATCAGCACGAGGCAATCGCCGCCCGCGGCGACGTGCTCGACGATGTCGTGCTGCTGTCCTCGAAAGGCGGGATAACCGAATACCTCATTGAGGATTTCAAGAGCACGCGACATGAGCGATGGGAGCAGGCGAAGGAGCTGACGTCCCCGAATTCTACCAATGGACCGCCCCGCCGCATCGGCAAGATTGCCGCGTTGGCCGATCGGACAGCCTGTTTCGGATACCCTGCGCCAACTTCGGAGCGACGCCCGCGCACACCCGAGAAGGGCCTAGGCTTGCATCGCCCATTCCTCGATACCGAGCTGACCATTCGACGATGTCGATTTCGCCCACCGGCCGCGGCTCACGCAGGGAAGAACCGCAGCGTTTGCCCGACGACCGATCGCCTTCGAACCACGTTTCGCGCGACAAACCGCCGGACGGTTCGCGCGCAGACGGACCCCTTGACGACCTCGCACGCTTGAACACTGAGCGAACAGCGGCGCGCGCCGCGTTTCGCGCGAAGCAGGCTCCCCGCCGCCAGCCAATCTTCACCGCGTCCGGGCCTGACGCGCTTGCGTCCATCGATGCAACGCAGCTCATCGCTAAATGGGCAGCCGGCAGCCGCCTGCGGCGCGCAACCGACCTGGCTGTCGATGCCTTGCTTGCCCCTGCGACGCTTACGTTGCTGGCCGGCGCAGGTATCGCGCTGGCGCTCGAAGGCAAGGTGGGGACCGTCCGATTCAATTCCCCGCGTGTGGGCATGAACCACGAGATATTTCTAATGCATAAGCTCCGCACGCTGCTGGGCGGTGATCAATCCGACAGCAGTTCGGGTGCCCACGACCCGCGCGCGACGAAAGTCGGCGACTTTCTGCGCACGTACATCATCGACGAAATGCTCACGCTTCCGACCAATGTCGTGAAGGGCCAGATGCAGCTCGTGGCACATCGGCCCTTAGTGCCGGAAGACCTCGAGATAATGAGCGAAAGGCTGCGCCCGGAGGACAATCACATCTGGCATGCCGTGTATGGTGCCGAGCCCCCCGGTTTCCTGAGCGCGTTCGGCAATTTGAGCCCCTTTCTCGATGAGGAATCGGACGAATACCTGCGCGCGCGTGCGGTGCTCGACGTCTGGCAGGCAATCAATGCGGGGCCGGCCTTGTCGCGGCGGATCATCGCCGATACGGTCCGCATCGGCCTTGGCAAGATCAAGGATCCGTCTCAGCTCGCGGGCTACCGCGAAACCCACGGCGCTCATAGCCTGACGTTAGCCGCATGAACGCCGCGCTCGCGCGTCGAGTCCGCCGATGCCCCGCCAACCGCGTGCAATAATCCCTTCTTGCCCGCGATGCTTGTTTTCCTTCCGACGGAGGTGCCCATGAGCGCGTCAACCGCTGTGCTAGCCATTCTCGCCGCATTATTCCTGGGCGCGATGATTCCCGGGCCGAGCTTCGTCATCGTTGCCCGCAATGCAATCGGTTTGTCGCGCAGCGATGGATTGGCCACCGCACTCGGAATGGGCGTCGGCGGCATCTTTTTCGGCAGCATTGCATTGGCAGGGCTGTACACGGTGCTGCAGGCCGTCGAATGGCTATACATCGGCCTCAAGATCGCAGGCGGCGCATATTTGGTTTTTGTAGCGTCGAAGATATGGCGCGGAGCAGGGCACGCCATCGCGATGGACAAGGAATTCGACGCGAGACCGGCCAACCCGCGCCGCTCTTTCTGGATGGGCCTGACCACGCAATTGAGCAATCCGAAGACGGCAATCTGGTACGGCAGCATTTTTGCCGCGCTGCTGCCGCAGCATCCGCCCGTATGGTGTTACTTCTTACTGCCGCCGCTCGTGTTTGCCGTCGAATGCGGCTGGTACACGGTCGTGGCGCTCGGCTTTTCGAGCCGCGGCCCGCGCGAAATGTATTTGCGCGCCAAGAAGTGGGTCGATCGGATCGCGGCCGGCGCAATCGCTGCACTGGGCCTGCGCCTGATCCTCACGGCGCCGAAAGCCGGCATTTGACGGGCCTATGAACAGCAGCATCGATCCGATCCCCGCGGCCGCCTCGGGGGAGCCCAAAACCGGCTCGCGATGGGGGCAGGACAGAAGACTCGAGTTCATCGACTTTCGGCTGCAGTGGGACGGCAGGCTCAACCGCAGCGATCTGACGGACTTCTTCGGTATCTCGGTGCCGCAGGCATCGCTCGACATCGCTCGCTATCAAGAGGTGCGGCCCGGGAACATGCAGTACGACCGCAGCTTGCGAGTCTATGTCGCCACGCCCGCCTTTTCGCCCGTCTTTCCGGTCAGCCACCCATCGCGCTATCTGAATGAACTGCTGGCGGCCGCGACGGGTGTACTGCCCCGAGACGCCACGTTCGTGGGCTGGTGGCCGCCGGTCGGAATCGCGCCGATGCCTGCGCAAACGCTCGACGTCGAGGTGCTGACTGCGTTGCTGCGCGCCATGCGGAACCGAACGGGCTTGCGGCTGCGCTACCAGTCGACGGCCTTTTCCGATCCGCAGAGCCGGGCAATGACGCCGCATGCACTGACGTTCGACGGCTTGCGGTGGCATGTGCGCGCGTTCTGCCATCTCGAGCGCCGCTTTCGCGATTTCGCGATCACCCGCATGTTGAAGGTGGAAGGCGAAGAGCCGGCAGGTTTGGGCGGGGCGGACGACGACGAGTGGCAGACCGTCGTGACACTCGTGCTGGCACCCAACCCCGAACTTGGACAGCACCGTGCTCGCGTCGTCGAACTCGATTACGGCATGGTCGACGGCGAGCTCCATCTGTCGTGCAGGCAGGCATTGCTTTTCCATACCCTCAGGCAGCTGGGCCTGCGCAATGGCTCGGCTGCCAGACCCGGGGACGTACCGCTCGTTCTCGTCAATCGCGACGAGGTCGAATCGCTGCTGCCGGCGTAGTGTCGGGCGCAACGCTTAGCGGGCACTTGGCAGTTAAGAAAGCCGCACCAAGAGCACCGCGACCGTCGCGTTGCTCTGCATTGGGCCTCAGTAAGCGCTGAAGCGCTAACTGGGGCCGTTGCTCTGCATTGGGCCCCAGTAAGCGCTGAAGCGCTAACTGGGGCCGTTGCTCTGCATTGGGCCCCAGTAAGCGCTGAAGCGCTAACTGGGGCCGTAAAAAAAACCCACGGCATGTCGTGCCGTGGGTTTCGATCCTGCACCGTCGCGCACCAGCCTCGAGAGGCACTTGCGCAACGCTGCGGAAGAGGCGGCGCATCGCGCCGCCCATGCATCACTCCGCCGGATGCTGTTGCTGCTGCTCGTCCGCGGGCGTCTCGGGCGGACCGAAGTCGAACGCTTCTTCCGCGGCGATCTGATCGAAACGCTCGCGGTCCGAAGCCTCCTTGTTCTTGCGCGCCTTGTGGAACGCAAGACCGGTACCGGCCGGAATCAAGCGGCCGACGATCACGTTTTCCTTCAGCCCGCGCAGATCGTCGCGCTTGCCCATGATCGCCGCTTCGGTCAGCACGCGCGTCGTTTCCTGGAACGATGCGGCCGAGATGAACGAATCGGTCGACAGCGACGCCTTCGTGATACCGAGCAGCACGTTCTCGTACGTCGCCGGGCGCTTGTCTTCCGCCGTCATCCGGTCGTTCTCGTCGAGCATGTCCGACCGCTCGACTTGTTCGCCCGGAATGAAGCGCGTATCGCCGTTATCGACGATCTGCACACGGCGCAGCATCTGACGCACGATCACTTCGATGTGCTTGTCGTTGATCTTCACGCCCTGCAAACGGTACACGTCCTGCACTTCATCGACGATGTAGCGCGACAGCGCCTCGACACCCTGCAAACGCAAGATGTCGTGCGGATCGGCCGGACCGTCCACGATCATTTCGCCCTTGTTGACGACCTGACCATCATGGACGAGCACCTGCTTTTCCTTCGCGATCAGGAACTCGTGCTGCTCACCTTCGAGGTCCGTGATGACGAGACGCTGCTTGCCCTTCGTATCCTTACCGAACGAAACCGTACCGGTGACTTCCGCGAGAATGCCGGCGTCCTTCGGCGAACGCGCTTCGAAAAGCTCGGCCACACGCGGCAGACCGCCGGTAATGTCACGCGTCTTCTGCGATTCGGTCGGAATACGCGCAAGCACTTCACCGACCTGCACCTGCTGTCCGTCCTTCACCGTGATCAGCGCGCCGACCTGGAAGCCGATCTGCACCGCATGCTCCGTGCCGGGGATTTTCACTTCGTCGCCGCTCGCATCGAGCAGCTTCACCTGCGGACGGACCGTCTTCGAGGCTTGCGAACCGCGGCGCTTCACGTCGATCACGACGAGCGTCGACAGGCCCGTCACATCGTCGATCTGCTTCGCGACCGTCACGCCTTCCTCGACGTTCTCGAACTTCACCGTACCACCGTACTCGGTGATGATCGGACGCGTGAGCGGATCCCACGTCGCGAGCTGCGTACCCGCCTTGATCTGCGCGCCGTCGAGCTGCAACAGCGTCGCGCCGTACGGCACCTTGTGACGCTCGCGCTCGCGGCCATGATCGTCCGTGATCATCGCCTCGCCCGAACGCGAAATGACGATCTGCTCGCCCTTCGCGTTGGTCACGTAGCGCATCGTCGACGTGAAGCGCACCGTACCGTTGCTCTTCGCTTCGACCGACGAAGCCACCGCCGCACGCGACGCCGCACCGCCGATGTGGAACGTCCGCATCGTGAGCTGCGTACCCGGCTCGCCGATCGACTGCGCCGCGATCACACCGACCGCTTCGCCGACGTTCACGAGCGAGCCACGGCCCAAATCGCGGCCATAGCATGCTGCGCACAGACCATAGCGCGTCTCGCAGGTGAGCGGCGTGCGCACCCGCACTTCGTCGATGCCAAGACGCTCGATTTCCTCGACCGCCACTTCATCGAGCAGCGTGCCGGTCTCGTACAGCGTTTCCTGCGTCTCGGGGTTGACGACGTCGGCGGTTGCGACGCGGCCGAGAATCCGGTCGCGCAGCGCTTCGACGACTTCACCGCCTTCCACGAGCGCCTTCATCGCCACGCCGTTGCTCGTGCCGCAATCTTCTTCCGTCACGACCAAATCTTGCGTCACGTCGACGAGACGGCGCGTCAGGTAGCCCGAGTTCGCCGTCTTCAGTGCCGTATCGGCCAGACCCTTACGTGCGCCGTGCGTCGAGATGAAGTACTGCAGCACGTTCAGGCCTTCGCGGAAGTTCGCCGTAATCGGCGTCTCGATGATCGAGCCGTCCGGCTTCGCCATCAGGCCGCGCATCCCGGCGAGCTGACGGATCTGCACCGCGGAGCCGCGCGCACCCGAGTCGGCCATCATGTAGATCGAGTTGAACGACTCCTGGCGGACTTCATTGCCGTCGCGATCGGTGACCGGCTCCGTCGAGAGCTGTTCCATCATCGCCTTGCCGACCGCTTCCGACGTTGCCGACCAGATGTCGACCACGTTGTTGTAGCGCTCTTGCGCGGTGACGAGACCCGACATGTACTGGCGGTCGTACTCCTTCACCTTCTTCGCGGCGTCGCCGACGATCACTTCCTTTTGCGGCGGCACGAGCATGTCGTCGACGCAGATCGAAATGCCCGCGCGCGTAGCCAGACGGAAGCCCGACTGCATCAACTGGTCCGCGAAGACCACCGTCGCGCGCAGACCGCACTTGCGGAACGCGGTGTTGATCAGGCGCGAGATTTCCTTCTTCTTGAGCGGCTTGTTCAGCACCGAGAACGGCAGCCCCGGCGGCAGAATTTCCGACAGGATCGAGCGACCGACCGTCGTCGCATAAAGCGAGATCTTCGGCACGAACTGCGGCGCACCTTCCGACGTGTCTTCGTTCGCCACCATTTCGGTGATCCGCACGTTCACACGCGAAGCCAGCTCGACTTCCTTGTTTTCATAGGCGCGCAGCACTTCCGACACGCCCGTGAACGACATGCCTTCGCCCTTGCCGTTGACCGCTTCGCGCGTCGCGTAGTAAAGGCCGAGCACGATATCCTGCGACGGCACGATCGACGGATCGCCGTTGGCCGGGAACAGGATGTTGTTCGACGCGAGCATGAGCGTGCGCGCTTCCATCTGCGCTTCGAGCGACAGCGGCACGTGCACGGCCATCTGGTCACCGTCGAAGTCGGCGTTGAACGCCGCGCAAACGAGCGGGTGCAGCTGGATCGCCTTGCCTTCGATCAGCACGGGCTCGAACGCCTGGATACCGAGACGGTGCAGCGTCGGTGCGCGGTTCAGCATCACCGGATGTTCGCGGATCACCTCTTCGAGGATGTCCCACACCACTGGCGTCTGATTCTCGACTTCCTTCTTCGCAGCCTTGATCGTCGTCGCCACGCCCATCACTTCGAGCTTGTTGAAGATGAAAGGCTTGAAGAGTTCGAGCGCCATCAGCTTCGGCAGACCGCACTGGTGCAGCTTCAGCGTCGGGCCCACCACGATGACCGAACGGCCCGAGTAGTCGACGCGCTTACCGAGCAGGTTCTGACGGAAGCGGCCGCCCTTGCCCTTGATCATGTCGGCGAGCGACTTCAACGGACGCTTGTTCGCGCCCGTCATCGCCTTGCCGCGGCGGCCGTTGTCGAGCAGCGAATCGACGGCTTCCTGCAGCATCCGCTTTTCGTTGCGGACGATGATCTCCGGCGCCTTGAGCTCGAGCAGACGCTTCAGGCGGTTGTTCCGGTTGATGACGCGACGATAGAGGTCGTTCAAATCCGACGTCGCGAAACGACCACCATCGAGCGGCACGAGCGGACGCAACTCGGGCGGCAGCACCGGCAGCACTTCGAGCACCATCCATTCAGGCTTGATGCCCGAACGCTGGAAGGCCTCGAGCACTTTCAGGCGCTTGGCGAACTTCTTGATCTTCGCTTCGGAGCCCGTGTTCTTGAGCTCCGTGCGCAGCGTTTCGACCTGTTCGTCGATATTGATCGCGCGCAGCAGTTCGCGCACGCCCTCCGCACCCATCTCGGCGCGGAACTCGTCACCGTACTCTTCGACCTTGTTGTAGTAATCCTCTTCGGTCATGATCTGCCGCGCCTTGAGCGGCGTCATGCCCGGGTCGATCACCACGTATGCTTCGAAGTACAGCACGCGCTCGATGTCGCGCAGCGTCATGTCGAGCACCATGCCCAGACGCGACGGCAGCGACTTCAAGAACCAGATGTGCGCGACGGGCGAGGCCAACTCGATGTGGCCCATACGCTCGCGGCGCACCTTGGCGAGCGTCACTTCGACGCCGCACTTCTCGCAGATCACGCCACGATGCTTCAAGCGCTTGTACTTGCCGCACAAGCATTCGTAGTCCTTGATCGGGCCAAAGATCTTCGCGCAGAACAAGCCGTCACGCTCGGGCTTGAACGTACGATAGTTGATCGTCTCGGGCTTCTTGACTTCACCGAACGACCACGAACGGATCTTGTCGGGCGAAGCCAGACCGATCTTGATCGCGTCGAAAACTTCTTCTTGTTGGACTTGCTTGAATAGATCGAGCAGAGCTTTCATTGCCTTCTCTCCGTAGTCCGATTAGTTGCGGTCGAGGTCGATGTCGATGCCGAGCGAGCGGATTTCCTTCACCAGCACGTTGAAGGATTCCGGCATGCCCGCGTCGATCACGTGGTCGCCCTTGACGAGGTTCTCGTACACCTTCGTCCGGCCCGTCACGTCATCGGACTTCACCGTCAACATTTCCTGCAGCACGTACGAAGCGCCATACGCTTCGAGCGCCCACACTTCCATTTCACCGAAGCGCTGACCACCGAATTGCGCCTTACCACCGAGCGGCTGCTGCGTGACGAGCGAGTACGGGCCCGTCGAACGCGCGTGCATCTTGTCGTCGACAAGGTGATGCAGCTTCAGGTAGTGCATGTAGCCGACCGTCACGGGCCGTTCGAATGCTTCACCCGTGCGACCGTCGAACAGGCGGACCTGGTTCTTGGACGCAGTCATGCCGAGCTCTTGAGCAACGTCGTCGGGGAACGCGAGATCGAGCATCTTCGACATTTCCTCTTCGGTCGCACCGTCGAACACCGGCGTGGCAAACGGCACGCCTTCGCGCAGATTCTTCGCGAGCTCGAGAATCTCGTCGTCGCCGAAGCCTTCGAGCTCCTCGGCACGACCCGACTCGTTGTAGAGCTTGGTCAGGAACACACGCAGTTCTTCGATCTTCGCCTGACGCTGCAACATCTCGCCGATACGCCAGCCCAAACCCTTCGCGGCCCAGCCGAGATGCACTTCGAGCACCTGACCCACGTTCATCCGCGACGGCACGCCGAGCGGATTGAGCACGACGTCGGCCGGACGGCCGTCCGCCATATAGGGCATGTCTTCGATCGGCACGATCTTCGACACGACGCCCTTGTTCCCGTGGCGGCCTGCCATCTTGTCGCCAGGCTGCAGGCGGCGCTTGACGGCCAGATACACCTTGACCATCTTGAGCACGCCCGGGGGCAGCTCGTCGCCCTGCGTCAGCTTCTTGCGCTTCTCTTCGAAGGCGAGATCGAACTGGTGACGCTTTTGCTCGATCGAATCCTTGATGGCTTCGAGTTGCGCTGCCGCGTCTTCGTCCGCGAGGCGGATATCGAACCAGTGATAGTGGTCGAGATCCTCCAGGTACGCCTGGTCGATCTTCGTGCCCTTCGCCAGCTTCTTCGGACCGCCGTTCGCGACCTTGCCGACGAGCATGCGCGCAAGACGCTGGAAGGCGTCGCCTTCCACGATGCGCAGCTGATCGTTCAAGTCGAGACGGTAGCGCTTGAGTTCATCGTCGATGATCTGCTGCGCGCGCTTGTCGCGCTGAATGCCTTCGCGCGTGAACACTTGCACGTCGATGACGGTGCCGCTCATGCCCGAGGGCACGCGCAGCGACGTATCCTTCACGTCGGATGCCTTTTCACCGAAGATCGCGCGAAGCAGCTTTTCTTCCGGCGTCAACTGCGTCTCGCCCTTCGGCGTGACCTTGCCGACCAGCACGTCGCCCGCCTCGACTTCAGCGCCGATGTAGACGATGCCCGACTCGTCCAGACGCGAAAGCTGCACTTCCGCGAGGTTCGAGATATCGCGCGTGATTTCTTCCGGTCCGAGCTTCGTGTCGCGAGCGACGACGTTCAGCTCCTCGATGTGAATCGAGGTGTAGCGATCGTCCGCAACAACCTTCTCCGAGATCAGGATCGAATCCTCGAAGTTGTAGCCGTTCCACGGCATGAACGCGACGAGCATGTTCTGGCCGAGCGCGAGCTCGCCCAGATCCGTCGATGCGCCATCGGCCAGCACGTCACCGCGCAAGACCCGGTCGCCCACCTTCACGATCGGACGCTGGTTGATGTTCGTGTTCTGGTTCGAGCGCGTGTACTTGATGAGGTTGTAGATATCCACACCCACATCGCCCGCGACCGCTTCGTCGTCGTTCACGCGAATGACGATACGGCCCGCGTCGACATAATCGACCACGCCGCCGCGCAGCGCCTGAACCGTCGTACCCGAGTCGACCGCCACCGTGCGCTCGATACCCGTGCCGACCACCGGCTTTTCCGGACGCAGACACGGCACCGCCTGCCGCTGCATGTTCGAGCCCATCAACGCGCGGTTCGCATCGTCGTGCTCGAGGAACGGAATCAGCGAGGCAGCAACCGAAACGATCTGCGACGGCGCCACGTCCATGTACTGGATGCGGTCCGGCGTCACCATCAGCGTTTCGCCGGCCTCACGCGACGACACGAGTTCGTCGGTGAGCGTACCGTCCTCGGCCACTGCCGCGTTCGCCTGAGCGATCACGTAGCGGCCTTCTTCGATAGCGGACAGATAATCGATCTGATCCGTCACCTTGCCGTCGACGACCTTGCGGTACGGCGTTTCCAAAAAGCCGTACTCGTTCAGGTGCGCATAGAGCGCGAGCGAGTTGATGAGACCGATGTTCGGACCTTCCGGCGTTTCGATCGGGCACACACGGCCATAGTGGGTCGGGTGCACGTCGCGCACCTCGAAGCCGGCACGCTCGCGCGTCAGACCGCCCGGGCCCAATGCCGAGACGCGACGCTTGTGCGTGATCTCCGACAGCGGGTTCGTCTGGTCCATGAACTGCGAAAGCTGCGACGAGCCGAAGAACTCGCGAATCGCCGACGAAATCGGCTTCGAGTTGATCAGGTCGTGCGGCATCAGGTTTTCGCTTTCCGCCTGGCCGAGACGCTCCTTCACCGCACGCTCGACGCGCACGAGACCGGCGCGGAACTGGTTCTCCGCCAGTTCGCCGACGCAGCGCACGCGGCGATTGCCGAGGTGATCGATATCGTCGACTTCGCCCTTGCCGTTGCGCAATTCGACGAGGATCTTGATCGTGGCCAGGATGTCGTCGTCTTGCAGCGTCATCGGGCCCGTGATCTCGTCACGGCCGACGCGGCGATTGAACTTCATGCGGCCGACCTTCGACAGGTCGTAGGCGTCTTCGCTGTAGAAGAGGCGATTGAACAGCGCTTCGACCGCTTCTTCGGTCGGCGGCTCGCCCGGACGCATCATGCGGTAGATGGCAATGCGCGCGGCCGTCTTGTCGGCCGTTTCGTCGATGCGCAGCGTCGAGGAGATATACGGGCCTTGGTCCAGATCGTTCGTATAGAGCGTCTGGATGTCCTTGACCTTCGCTTCGCGCAGCTTCTCGAGCGTGGTTTCGGTGATTTCTTCGTTAGCGTTGGCGATCACTTCGCCCGTTTCGCCGTCGACGACGTTCTTGGCGAGCACACGGCCAAGCAGATAGTCCTCCGGCACGGAGATGAACTTCGTCTTCGCGTTGTCGAGGTCGCGAATATGCTTCGCGTTGATCCGCTTGTCCTTCTGGACGATCACGTTGCCGTCGCGGTCCGTGATGTCGAAGCGCGCGACTTCGCCGCGCAGACGCTCGGGCACGAACTCCATCTGCGCGCCTTCGCCCATCAGGGTGAAGTTGTCGAAGACGAAGAAGTTGGCGAGGATCTGCTCGGGCGTGAGGCCGATTGCCTTGAGCAGGATCGTGACCGGCATCTTGCGGCGACGGTCGACGCGGAAGTACAGAATGTCCTTCGGGTCGAATTCGAAGTCGAGCCACGAGCCGCGGTAGGGAATGATCCGTGCCGAAAAGAGCAGCTTGCCAGAGCTGTGCGTCTTGCCCTTGTCGTGTTCGAAGAACACGCCCGGCGAGCGGTGCAGCTGCGAGACGATCACACGCTCGGTGCCGTTGATGACGAACGAGCCGGTCGGTGTCATGAGCGGAATTTCGCCCATGTAGACTTCCTGCTCCTTCACCTCCTTCACGACCGGCTTGCTCGGCGACTCTTTATCGAGCAACACCAGGCGTACCTTGGCGCGCAGCGCCGAGCAATAGGTGAGGCCGCGCTGCTGGCATTCCTTGATGTTGAATGCCGGCGGCGACAACGCGTAGCTCACGAACTCGAGGCGCGCGAAGCCGTTGTGCGAAACAATCGGAAAAACAGACGAAAACGCCGCCTGCAGGCCCTCGGGCTTGCGTTGCGCGGTGAGCACGTCCGCTTGCAGAAACGTGCTGAATGATTCAAGCTGGGTGGCCAGCAGGAAAGGTACTTGGTGAACGATGGGGCGCTTCGCAAAGCTCTTGCGAATGCGCTTCTTCTCGGTGAAGGAATATTGCATACGATCTCCGAATCACGGCGGGCATTGTCGAGGCGAGATGCCTGGATCTGGGAACCCGAGTGTTCACCGACTGAGACCCGATGGCCGTCCTGAGGCTTGAACGAGCCTAGAAGCTTGGTGGTTGGCCGCTACCAACCGCTGGCTGACGGCTGCGGATGCCTGTGTTGCCCGCAGCCCGACCAAACTTGCCTTCTGCAGTCGCTTCAGAAGACAAAGAAAAATGTCGCTCGGCAACACCGAGGGGCAATTTTCTTTGGCCTCTTCGTCCGGCCTCATGGGGTTGCATCCGCGTCGCCCGAGCTGCGAAACGACGCAGCGAAAGGCGCAGCGAAACGCAGTCCCCACAAAGCACAAAAAGGCCGGCGGTGAAAAACCGCCAGCCTTCGCTGAGCGAAGTCGATCGTTACTTGATCTCGGCCTTCGCGCCAGCGTCTTCCAGCTTCTTCTTCGCCTCTTCGGCAGCGGCCTTGGGCACCGCTTCCTTGACGGGCTTCGGTGCGCCGTCGACGAGGTCCTTCGCTTCCTTCAGGCCCAGGCCCGTCAGTTCGCGAACGGCCTTGATGACCGACACCTTGTTCGCACCGGCTTCGAGCAGGTTCACCGTGAATTCGGTTTGCTCTTCAGCCGCTGCGGCTGCACCGCCACCCGCTGCCGGGCCTGCCACTGCGACAGCAGCAGCCGACACGCCAAACTTCTCTTCGAACGCCTTGACGAGCTCGTTCAGTTCCAGAACCGACATCGAGCCAACGGCTTCCAGAATGTCTTCTTTTGCGATTGCCATTTGAAATACTCCTAAATTGAATTCGGATACAGCCAGCGATCCTTGACGGACGTTACGCTCGGCCGAAGTGCATCACGCGTGACCTGCCGAGCGAACTCAGGCGGCCTCGCCCTGCTTCTTCTCCGCGAGCGCAGCAAGTGCGCGCGCAAAGCCCGAAACAGGCGCTTGCATGACGAACAACAGCTTGGAGAGCAACTCCTCGCGGCTCGGGATGTTGGCGAGCGCTTGCACGCCAGCCTTGTCCATCACCTTGCCTTCGTAGGCACCGGCCTTGATGATCAACTTGTCATTGCCTTTGCCGAAGTCATTGACGACCTTGGCAGCAGCAATGGCATCTTCCGAGATGCCGTAGATCAGAGGACCGGTCATCTGCTCAGCCAACGGAGCAAACGGGGTACCTTCGACGGCGCGACGCGCCAGCGTGTTCTTCAACACGCGCAGGTACACCTGTTGCTCGCGCGCTTTCGCGCGCAGCTTCGTCAGATCGCCAACCGCGATTCCACGATACTCCGCAAGCACCATGGTCTGGGCTTTCGCGACTTGCGCGGAAACCTCAGCCACGACGGCCTGCTTATCTTCTTTATTGAGTGGCACGGTTAACCTCCAGATTCGGCATGGTTGGCAGGAAGCCTCACATGCCGCGTTCAACAACGGCGTCCGAGGTGTTAGGAGTATTTCGGGCGGACCGCCTGCGCATCGCTGCACAAACAACCGACCTCATCACTGCAAAACTGTTTCGGGTTCGCCATCTGCGTTGGCCTGCATTAAGGGAGCGCCCATGAAGCTGCGTTCCCGCCAACGGTCTTTGACAACCGGCCGCGTCAAGCGAACTGCCTTGCCGCGACCGCCCAAAGCCCTTTAAATCCGCGTCGGCGAATGACACCGCCGACACGGTTCGATTCCTTACTGCGCGGCGAGCGTCGCCTGATCGACGCGCACGCCCACACCCATCGTGCTCGACAATGCGATCTTGCGCAGGTACACGCCCTTGCTCGTCGCCGGCTTCGCCTTTTGCAACGCCTCGACAAGTGCCGAAAGGTTCGTGCGCAGCGCGGTCGGCTCGAACGATGCACGTCCGATCGTTGCGTGGATGATCCCCGCCTTGTCGACGCGGAACTGGACCTGGCCAGCCTTCGCGTTCTTGACAGCCGTGGCGACATCCGGCGTAACCGTGCCGACCTTCGGGTTCGGCATGAGACCGCGCGGACCGAGGATCTGACCGAGCGTACCGACGACACGCATCGTATCGGGCGACGCGATGACCACGTCGAAATTCAGATTGCCGGCCTTGATCTGTTCGGCGAGATCTTCCATGCCGACGATTTCGGCGCCTGCGGCGCGGGCCTGCTCGGCCTTGTCGCCTTGCGCGAACACGGCGACGCGGACCGACTTGCCGGTACCGGCGGGCAGAACCACCGAACCGCGGACCACTTGATCCGACTTCTTCGCATCGATGCCGAGTTGAACCGCGACGTCGATCGACTCGTCGAACTTGGCGGTCGCGCATGCCTTGACGAGGGCGAGCGCATCGTCGATCGGGTACAGTTTCTGCGAATCGACCTTAGCCGCGAATGCTTGCAAACGCTTCGATACCTTAGCCATTTACACGCCCTCCACGGTGATGCCCATCGAGCGGGCGCTGCCAGCGATCGTGCGGACCGCGGCGTCCAAATCGGCTGCCGTCAGATCGGGCATTTTGGCCTTGGCGATCTCTTCGGCTTGCGCGCGCGTGATCTTGCCGACCTTGTCCGTATGCGGCTTGCTCGATCCCTTGTCGATCTTCGCTGCCTTCTTGATCAGAACCGTTGCCGGCGGCGTCTTCAGGATGAACGTGAAGCTCTTGTCGGCAAACGCGGTGATCACGACGGGAACCGGCAGACCCGGCTCCATCGATTGAGTCTGCGCGTTGAACGCCTTGCAGAACTCCATGATGTTCAGGCCACGCTGGCCCAGCGCCGGACCGACCGGCGGCGACGGATTGGCTTTACCTGCAGGGATCTGCAGTTTGATAAAGCCGATGATTTTCTTTGCCATTTCGACAACCTCGTTGGAACGCGAAGATGCTGCGTTCGGTGAGTAGTAACGCGCGTTCGCCCGATCGATCCAAGGCTACTGACGCTCCTCAACGGTCATGACGCGGACCGTAAGCGCGGAAAGACGGAGCGCTCGCGAACGAGCGATCCGTCGATATTCGATTACAACTTCTCGACCTGCCCGAATTCGAGCTCGACAGGCGTGGCGCGCCCGAAGATCGTGACCGACACGCGAACGCGCGACTTCTCGTAATTCACTTCCTCGACCGTGCCATTGAAGTCCGTGAACGGGCCTTCCTTGACGCGAACCATTTCGCCGACCTCGAACAATGTCTTGGGGCGCGGTTTTTCGACGCCCTCTTGCATCTGCGACATGATCTTTTCGACTTCGCGCGGCGAAATCGGGCTCGGCCGATTGCGCGCGCCGCCCACGAAGCCCGTGACCTTTGCCGTGTTTTTCACGAGGTGCCACGTTTCGTCGGTCATTTCCATCTCGACGAGCACGTAGCCGGGAAAGAAGCGCCGCTCGGTGACCGACTTATGACCACCCTTCACCTCGACCACTTCTTCCGTAGGCACGAGAATCTGGCCAAACTTGTCTTGCATGCCGGCTCGCTCGATGCGCTCCTGAAGCGCGCGCTGCACGCTCTTCTCCATACCGGAGTAGGCATGCACGACGTACCAACGTTTACCGCTCGGAGATGCCGGAGTATCGCCACTCATATCATTTCCAACCCAGAATCACCGAGAAAATGACCCACTCGATGGACTTATCGCTGATCCAAAGGAGCACCGCCATGACGAGCACGAAGCCGAACACGACAAGCGTGGTCTGCGACGCTTCTTTGCGAGTCGGCCAGACCACCTTGCGGACTTCCTTGTAGGAATCCTTGGCGAACGCGATAAAACCCTTACCGGGGGAGGAGGAGACCGACCACAACACCCGCGACCACGCCAACCAACAGGGCTGCGCCGCGCACATACCATTCCTGGCCGCTGAGCCAGAAGAATCCTACGAACCCGGCCACGACCAGCAGTACGCCCGCGATAAGGATCAGTTTGTCGCTGGATGTATCCACAACTTCGACGGAAGGATTCGCCATAACACCTTAACGCGCGCATGACGCGCTGAAATTTTGGCAGGGGCAGAGGGAATCGAACCCCCAACCTTCGGTTTTGGAGACCGACGCTCTGCCAGTTGAGCTATACCCCTAAACCAGTTGGGGTTGGCTATGACACCAACCCCGAAACCACAGACCACCGAGACTTGCTGGCTTACTCGATGATCTTCGCAACAACACCTGCGCCGACGGTACGGCCGCCTTCGCGGATGGCGAAGCGCAGGCCTTCTTCCATGGCGATCGGCGCGATCAGCTTGACCGTGATCGCCACGTTATCGCCCGGCATCACCATTTCCTTGTCCTTCGGCAACTCGATCGAGCCCGTCACGTCCGTCGTACGGAAGTAGAACTGCGGACGGTAGTTGTTGAAGAACGGCGTGTGACGACCGCCTTCGTCCTTGCTCAGCACGTACACCTCGGCGGTGAAGTGCGTGTGCGGCGTGATCGAACCCGGCTTGGCCAACACCTGGCCGCGCTCCACGTCTTCACGCTTCGTGCCGCGCAGCAAGATCCCCACGTTATCGCCCGCTTGACCTTGGTCCAGCAGCTTGCGGAACATCTCCACGCCCGTGCACGTCGTCTTCACCGTCGGCTTGATACCGACGATTTCGATTTCCTCGCCAACCTTGATCACGCCCCGCTCGACGCGGCCCGTCACGACCGTGCCGCGACCCGAGATCGAGAACACGTCTTCCACCGGCATCAGGAACGCACCGTCCACCGCACGCTCCGGCGTCGGAATGTACGTGTCCAGCGCATCGGCCAGGTTCATGATCGCCACTTCACCGAGTTCGCCCTTGTCGCCTTCCAGCGCCAGCTTGGCCGAACCCTTGATGATCGGCGTGTCGTCGCCCGGGAAGTCGTACTTCGACAGCAGCTCGCGCACTTCCATTTCCACCAGCTCGAGCAGCTCAGCGTCGTCCACCATGTCGCACTTGTTCAGGAACACAATGATGTACGGCACGCCGACCTGACGCGCCAGCAGGATGTGCTCACGCGTTTGCGGCATCGGGCCGTCAGCGGCCGAGCACACCAGGATCGCGCCGTCCATCTGTGCCGCGCCCGTGATCATGTTCTTCACGTAGTCCGCGTGGCCCGGGCAATCGACGTGCGCATAGTGACGGTTCGCCGTCTCGTACTCCACGTGCGCCGTGTTGATCGTGATGCCGCGCGCCTTTTCTTCCGGCGCCGCGTCGATCTGGTCGTACGCCTTTGCCTCGCCGCCGAACTTCGCCGTCAGCACCGTCGTGATTGCCGCCGTTAGCGTGGTCTTGCCGTGATCCACGTGACCGATCGTGCCGACGTTCACGTGCGGCTTGGTCCGCTCAAACTTACCCTTGGCCATTTTCGACTCCTAAGAGGATTTTCCGTATGTTGCGCCGCACGCAAACAAACACTGACATCGCTGGTGCCCATGGGCAGGATCGAACTGCCGACCTCTCCCTTACCAAGGGAGTGCTCTACCACTGAGCCACATGGGCGCTACTTCTTGGCATTGGAGCGGGTGAAGGGAATCGAACCCTCGTCGTAAGCTTGGAAGGCTTCTGCTCTACCATTGAGCTACACCCGCTAAGGCTTCACGATCGTGCCTTCACGATTCCTGCTCTTCACTGCTGCTCGCAGCTTGCATTCTGGTGGAGGAGGTTGGATTCGAACCAACGTAGGCGTAAGCCAACAGATTTACAGTCTGCCCCCTTTAGCCACTCGGGCACCCCTCCGCAGAGAACGGGTGATTATGATGGCAATGGCGCGCAAAGTCAAGGCCTGCGCCGGTACCAAGCCAATCAACGCTCTCATTTAATAATGGGTGCCGACCGCGGTCGGGCGCCCAAAGCAAAAACCCCCGGTCTGCTTGTCGCGAGCCGGGGGTTTTATGCACGTTGCGTAGGTCAGAGTAGGCACTGAGGTGCGCACTCTGCCTGGCAGAGGGAGCCTGACGATTACCTACTTTCACACGGGCAATCCGCACTATCATCGGCGTGGAGTCGTTTCACGGTCCTGTTCGGGATGGGAAGGGGTGGGGCCGACTCGCTATGGTCATCAGGCATGACTTGTTGCTGTGCGGCTTGGGCTGCACAGCCAATCTGGGAAGAAGTGGGGGTGTAATGGGGGGGAGTGACGTATCGCTAGTGAGGAGTTCACTAGGGCAAAGCGCGGATCACAACCTGGGCATATAAAACGCTCCGGTTATAGGATCAAGCCGTACGGGCAATTAGTATCGGTTAGCTGAACGCATTACTGCGTGTACACACCCGACCTATCAACGTCCTGGTCTCGAACGACCCTTCAAGGGGATCAAGTCCCCGGGGATATCTCATCTTAAGGCGAGTTTCCCGCTTAGATGCTTTCAGCGGTTATCTCTTCCGAACATAGCTACCCGGCGATGCCACTGGCGTGACAACCGGTACACCAGAGGTTCGTCCACTCCGGTCCTCTCGTACTAGGAGCAGCCCCCTTCAAATATCCAACGCCCACGGCAGATAGGGACCAAACTGTCTCACGACGTTTTAAACCCAGCTCACGTACCTCTTTAAATGGCGAACAGCCATACCCTTGGGACCGGCTACAGCCCCAGGATGAGATGAGCCGACATCGAGGTGCCAAACACCGCCGTCGATATGAACTCTTGGGCGGTATCAGCCTGTTATCCCCAGAGTACCTTTTATCCGTTGAGCGATGGCCCTTCCATACAGAACCACCGGATCACTATGACCTGCTTTCGCACCTGCTCGACTTGTCGGTCTCGCAGTTAAGCACGCTTATGCCATTGCACTATCAGCACGATTTCCGACCGTACCTAGCGTACCTTCGTACTCCTCCGTTACGCTTTGGGAGGAGACCGCCCCAGTCAAACTGCCTACCATGCACTGTCCCCGAGCCCGATTCAGGGCCCAAGGTTAGAACCTCAAACAAACCAGGGTGGTATTTCAAGGACGGCTCCAGCAAGACTAGCGTCCTGCTTTCATAGCCTCCCACCTATCCTACACAGATCGGTTCAAAGTCCAATGCAAAGCTACAGTAAAGGTTCATGGGGTCTTTCCGTCTAGCCGCGGGGAGATTGCATCATCACAAACACTTCAACTTCGCTGAGTCTCGGGAGGAGACAGTGTGGCCATCGTTACGCCATTCGTGCAGGTCGGAACTTACCCGACAAGGAATTTCGCTACCTTAGGACCGTTATAGTTACGGCCGCCGTTTACCGGGACTTCAATCAAGAGCTTGCACCCCATCATTTAATCTTCCGGCACCGGGCAGGCGTCACACCCTATACGTCCACTTTCGTGTTTGCAGAGTGCTGTGTTTTTATTAAACAGTCGCAGCCACCAGTTTATTGCAACCCCTTCACCCTTCTGGCGCAAGCCAGTCAAGCTACCAGGGCGTACCTTATCCCGAAGTTACGGTACCAATTTGCCGAGTTCCTTCTCCCGAGTTCTCTCAAGCGCCTTAGAATACTCATCTCGCCCACCTGTGTCGGTTTGCGGTACGGTCATCATGAGACTGAAGCTTAGAGGCTTTTCTTGGGACCCCTTCCGATTGCTTCGCAGCTTAAAGCCGCTCGCGCCACACCCTTGAATTACGCGCCCGGATTTGCCTAAGCGCCTTCTCCAATGCAGCGACCGGGACGTCCAACACCCGGACAACCTTCCGCGATCCGTCCCCCCATCGCATCTCACAATGGTGCAGGAATATTGACCTGCTTCCCATCAGCTACGCATTTCTGCCTCGCCTTAGGGGCCGACTCACCCTACGCCGATGAACGTTGCGTAGGAAACCTTGGGCTTACGGCGAGGGGGCCTTTCACCCCCTTTATCGCTACTCATGTCAGCATTCGCACTTCTGATACCTCCAGCATCCCTTCCGAGACACCTTCGCAGGCTTACAGAACGCTCTCCTACCATGCGTGTACTCCTTCAAATCCACCTTGCATTACACCCAACGATCATTGTTGAGCGCTTTGTCGCCACTGACGTGGCGACAAGCTTGGTGCACTTGAAGGAGTACACGCATCCGCAGCTTCGGTATATGGCTTAGCCCCGTTACATCTTCCGCGCAGGACGACTCGATCAGTGAGCTATTACGCTTTCTTTAAAGGGTGGCTGCTTCTAAGCCAACCTCCTGACTGTTTTAGCCTTCCCACTTCGTTTCCCACTTAGCCATATTTAGGGACCTTAGCTGGCGGTCTGGGTTGTTTCCCTCTTGACACCGGACGTTAGCACCCGATGTCTGTCTCCCGTGATTGCACTCTTCGGTATTCGGAGTTTGCTATGGCGAAGTAATCCGCAATGGACCCTTCAACCATGACAGTGCTCTACCCCCGAAGGTGATACACGAGGCACTACCTAAATAGTTTTCGGAGAGAACCAGCTATTTCCAGATTTGTTTAGCCTTTCACCCCTATCCACAGCTCATCCCCTAACTTTTCAACGTTAGTGGGTTCGGTCCTCCAGTACGTGTTACCGCACCTTCAACCTGGCCATGGATAGATCATCTGGTTTCGGGTCTACGCCCAGCAACTGAACGCCCTATTCGGACTCGCTTTCGCTACGCCTGCCCTAATCGGTTAAGCTTGCTACTGAACGTAAGTCGCTGACCCATTATACAAAAGGTACGCCGTCACCCGTTTCCAGGCTCCGACTGTTTGTATGCATGCGGTTTCAGGATCTATTTCACTCCCCTCCCGGGGTTCTTTTCGCCTTTCCCTCACGGTACTGGTTCACTATCGGTCGATCACGAGTATTTAGCCTTGGAGGATGGTCCCCCCATCTTCAGACAGGATTTCACGTGTCCCGCCCTACTTGTCGTACGCCTAGTCCCACCACACTGTTTTCGCTTACGGGGCTATCACCCGCTATGGCCGCACTTTCCAGAGCGTTCAGCTAACAGCACAGCTAACTCGTACAGGCTCTTCCCATTTCGCTCGCCACTACTCTGGGAATCTCGGTTGATTTCTGTTCCTGCGGTTACTTAGATGTTTCAGTTCACCGCGTTCGCCTCTCGTAGCCTATGTATTCAGCTACGGATACTCCATACGGAGTGGGTTTCCCCATTCGGACATCCCCGGATCAAAGCTCGTTTGCCAGCTCCCCGGGGCTTTTCGCAGGCTACCGCGTCCTTCATCGCCTGTGATCGCCAAGGCATCCACCACATGCACTTGTTCGCTTGACCCTATAACGAGAGCGTCTCTTTACTCCACATGGGAGCGGATTCGCCACCGCTACAGGTTTGAGTTCTCGCGTTTGCCGTATTCCAAGTGAACTTTCGATCACTTTTCATACTGATACAATCACTACCCTGATATCTTCCACGTCCATCTCACAGACGCTTCCAATATCCATTACTACTTCTTCCAGATTGTTAAAGATCGACAGTCGATAACTACATCGCACTGACTGGCTCAATCGCCAATGACAAAGACTCAACCACTTGCTGAATGTTTGTCATTGATGATTGGTGGAGGCAGACGGGATCGAACCGACGACCCCCTGCTTGCAAAGCAGGTGCTCTCCCAGCTGAGCTATGCCCCCAGCATAACCAATGTGAGACTCAGGTCACCCCGTCGCTTACTCCACCGCTTAACTCCCTTCGGGAGTGAGATGCTCGTAAGTGCTAAAGCACTAACGATCATCGCAATGGTGGGTCTGGTTGGATTCGAACCAACGACCCCCGCCTTATCAAGACGGTGCTCTAACCGACTGAGCTACAGACCCCTGAGTCTGTCAATCTTCACAGTCGATAAGCGTGAGCACTTAAGCTTTGAGCGTTCGCTCGAGAAAGGAGGTGATCCAGCCGCACCTTCCGATACGGCTACCTTGTTACGACTTCACCCCAGTCATGAATCCTACCGTGGTGACCGTCCTCCTTGCGGTTAGACTAGCCACTTCTGGTAAAACCCACTCCCATGGTGTGACGGGCGGTGTGTACAAGACCCGGGAACGTATTCACCGCGGCATGCTGATCCGCGATTACTAGCGATTCCAGCTTCATGCACTCGAGTTGCAGAGTGCAATCCGGACTACGATCGGTTTTCTGGGATTAGCTCCCCCTCGCGGGTTGGCAACCCTCTGTTCCGACCATTGTATGACGTGTGAAGCCCTACCCATAAGGGCCATGAGGACTTGACGTCATCCCCACCTTCCTCCGGTTTGTCACCGGCAGTCTCCTTAGAGTGCTCTTGCGTAGCAACTAAGGACAAGGGTTGCGCTCGTTGCGGGACTTAACCCAACATCTCACGACACGAGCTGACGACAGCCATGCAGCACCTGTGCGACGGTTCTCTTTCGAGCACGACCACCTCTCAGCGGCCTTCCGTCCATGTCAAGGGTAGGTAAGGTTTTTCGCGTTGCATCGAATTAATCCACATCATCCACCGCTTGTGCGGGTCCCCGTCAATTCCTTTGAGTTTTAATCTTGCGACCGTACTCCCCAGGCGGTCAACTTCACGCGTTAGCTACGTTACTAAGGAAATGAATCCCCAACAACTAGTTGACATCGTTTAGGGCGTGGACTACCAGGGTATCTAATCCTGTTTGCTCCCCACGCTTTCGTGCATGAGCGTCAGTATTGGCCCAGGGGGCTGCCTTCGCCATCGGTATTCCTCCACATCTCTACGCATTTCACTGCTACACGTGGAATTCTACCCCCCTCTGCCATACTCTAGCCTGCCAGTCACCAATGCAGTTCCCAGGTTAAGCCCGGGGATTTCACATCGGTCTTAGCAAACCGCCTGCGCACGCTTTACGCCCAGTAATTCCGATTAACGCTCGCACCCTACGTATTACCGCGGCTGCTGGCACGTAGTTAGCCGGTGCTTATTCTTCCGGTACCGTCATCCCCCCATCGTATTAGGACGAGAGTTTTCTTTCCGGACAAAAGTGCTTTACAACCCGAAGGCCTTCTTCACACACGCGGCATTGCTGGATCAGGGTTGCCCCCATTGTCCAAAATTCCCCACTGCTGCCTCCCGTAGGAGTCTGGGCCGTGTCTCAGTCCCAGTGTGGCTGGTCGTCCTCTCAGACCAGCTACGGATCGTCGCCTTGGTAGGCCTTTACCCCACCAACTAGCTAATCCGCCATCGGCCGCCCCTTGAGCGCGAGGCCCTTGCGAGTCCCCCGCTTTCCTCCATAGAGCGTATGCGGTATTAATCCGGCTTTCGCCGGGCTATCCCCCACTCCAGGACACGTTCCGATGTATTACTCACCCGTTCGCCACTCGCCACCAGGGTTGCCCCCGTGCTGCCGTTCGACTTGCATGTGTAAGGCATGCCGCCAGCGTTCAATCTGAGCCAGGATCAAACTCTTCAGTTCAATACCTGTTACTGTTTTCGACTCTTTACGAGTCGGTCGCTCACTCAACGTACTGACGTGTTTTCGATTCCATCCATTGCTGGATAGCTCGAAACCTTCCTCAATACTGTGTGAGACTTGATACTTTCGCTTAGGCACGTCACTCCGAAGAGTCACGTGCCGCTCGCCGCATCAAGTGCCCACACTTATCGACTGTGAATTGTTAAAGATCGCGTCGCTCAACCGCTTGCCGTCATCACCACCCGGCTCACCGTCTTGCGTTGCTGCTTAAGCAGCAGAGAAGCGAGATTATGCAGCCCTTCTCGTACATCGTCAACTGGTTTTTTCTCGCTTCGCTTAAAACCCGTCGACCGCGGCACGCTGCAATCCTGCGCCTCTCAAAGAGGATGCGAATAGTAGGCCAAGCAGACTCGCATGACAAGCCCGTGAACCAAACTTTTTCAGCGCCCGCGCGCGGCCGCTACGACCGCCTCGAGTGGGACCGCACGCGCCATCGCCGCGTACCCGGCATCGCTCGGATGGACGTGGTCGCCGCTGTCGTACTCGGCGCGCAGCCGATCGGGGCGGGCGCCGTCACGCAATGCCACATCGAAATCGACCACGCCATCGAAACCCCCACCGGTGCGGATCCAGCCATTGACCGCCTGGCGCACGCTTTCGCGCTCTGCCGGCAGCGATGCGGGGGTGAGCGTCGCACCGAAGATCCGGATACCGCGCGCGTGCGATGCGGCAACCAACCGGCGATAACCCTCGATCAAATCGCGCGCCGCGACCCGCGTATGCGGCCCGTCGCAATCGAGCCCCTTACGCGGAGGCATCGACGCAAAATTGATGTCGTTGATCCCGATCATTACGATCGTCGCCTTGACACCGGGGCGCGCCAGCACGTCGCGCCCGAAGCGACGTTCGAGCGCCTCGCCGTAGCACGGCGAATCGCTCAGAAGACGGTTGCCGCTGATGCCGAGATTGAGCACCGCTGTCGAACGTTCGCCCGCCTGCGCAAGGCGGCGCGCTAACGCGTCAGGCCAGCGCCGGTTCTGGTCGAGGCTCGAACGCATGCCGTCCGTGATGGAATCGCCGATCGCCGCAACGGCCGAGGCCCCGGCCGTCTCCACGCTGATGCCCGTCACCCACGCGTGCTCCGTAAAACGCGTCGGATAAGCACTGGCGCCGGGATCGCCGGCATGATCGCCCGGCGCGGAAACATAGTTCACCTGATTCGCGACGCGATGCCAGGCGCCCAACACCTGTCCAGGCGCGGCATGGGCACTGACCGCATAGGCGAGCCCGGCATCGAGTTTGAAGGAAATGGCGTCGCTCTCGATCTCCTGGCCCGGCAGCAGTTCGATCGATGCGTGTCCGCCGAAGGTGACCGGTGCCGACGCGGGAGGCTTCGTCGCCGCGCCTGCCGCCGAACGCGCAAGTCGCACGTCCGTCAATACCAAGGGCGCACGTCCGTAAGCGTTGCTCAGGCGCAGCCGGACGCGCTCGCCCGACAGGGTCGGATAGACGATCTCGCGAACGGTCCGGTTGCCGACCTCCGGGGCGCGATAAAGCGGCGGCGGGTTGCGCAACTCGGGGATCGACTGTAGCGCCGTCGCCCAGGCCTCCACCCATTGCGACTGGCCTCGGCCAGACTCCGCGGCGGGCGCACGCACTGCCGCCAAGCACAGCAGCATCGAACAGCCCAGGCCGCTGAGTACCTTCGAAAAGCGGTAACGCATGAAATCAGTCCGTCGAAAAAGTGCAGATTGTGCACCATTCCGACGACGCCGCTATCCGGCGGCGGTCCATGGGTTCAACGCATTGGATTTCACGGGCGGCATCGCCCCATAGCGGATGGGACGAGACTGCCGCCTACGCCGGCTGACGCGCGGCGCGCTGTGGGCTGCCGACCTTGCGAGCGAGCAAGACGATGATGACGAGCGTTGCCACGTAGGCCACGACCTGGATCCCTGCCGGGCGCGCCGTATAGCCGATGAGCGTATGAAGCATCTTGCCGACGATACTGGTTTCCCGGAGCAGCCAGGAAGTGTCCCAGACCGTATCGCCCCACGATGGCACGAGACCGGCAGCGAGAAGGAAACCCACTCCCTGGCTCGCCATGCCGGCGGCAAGCAAAACGATGAGTCCGTTGGTGACACCGAACAGGCGCTTCAGCGGAATCTGCAGCAATCCCGCGTACATTGCAGCACCGAGGCCGACGCCGCCGATAATGCCGAGCAGCCCGCCCACGATCATCTGGGACGTCTGCCCAGGCTCTCCCGCGGCGATCCCATACAGGAAGAGGACTGCTTCCGAGCCCTCTCGCAGCACCGCAACGCCCACGACGATGGCAAGCCCGGTCAGCGGCGTGCTGCCGGCGGCGACGGCTTTACCGATCGCCGAAAGCTGCCGCGTCATTTCACGGCTGTGTTTGCCCATCCAGATGCTGTGCCATGCGAGCATGACGACCGCGACGAACATGACGCCCGCGTTGAACACCTCCTGCCCCATGCCCGATGCCCACGACGAAATGACGTCGGCAAAGGCCGCAATGAGGCCCGCGCCCACGACGCCGCCAACCAGGCCGCCGCCGACCCACCTGCCGCGACGAGGCACCCCTTTGGTGGCCGCGAGGACGATCGAGACGACCAGCGCGGCTTCGAGAACCTCGCGAAAAACGATGAGAGCGGTGGAGAGCATGATCGGCGCGCAGTGAGGTTGTTACTTGACGGTCAGCCGGGTCTTGGATTCGGCTTCGTGGTACTCGTCGTGAAACTCGTAGGTTCCGGCTTTCAGCGGCCCCACCAGGATGTCGACCTGCTTGCCCGCGGGAATCACCTTCTCGGCTTTGAAATCGTCGCTTTCGAATTCGGCCGGCGTCGCATCGAGGTTCTTCACCGTGACCTTTACCTTCTTGCCGGCCGGAATGGTCAGCCCATCCGGAGCGAATTTGTGGTCCTTCAACGTCAGGCTGTACGAATCGTCCGCGGCAACCGCACTCGATGTGTACAGGGCCGCGGCGGCGAAGAAGAGAACGGGGACGGCGAAGGCGCGTGTGGTTTTCATGGAGGACTAAAGAGTTTCGGGTTTCGACGTTTAATAATGAGAAGGATAATACGAGCGATTCTCATCATCAACGAGATATCCATGCGAGTTGCATGGCTTACCGCGCGTGCGCACCCGGACCGGGGTACCGGCGCGCAGCCACGCGCCTGCTTCTCGATGCTCGGCTCGCGTTATTTTATTGACCGACCGGTCGGTTGGTTTATAATCGCCATGACCGAGACCGATCGAGCAGGAGCGCTCAACCTCATGTACACCCAATCCCTCGATATTCCGGGCAACGTCGCGCCCCCCGAACCCGGTTCGGGAACGCCGGGCGAAGCCCGCTTCGATGCCGTCATCGCCGCGGACGGCAAGATCGAACCGCAGGACTGGATGCCCGACGCCTACCGCAAGACGCTCGTGCGGCAAATTTCGCAGCACGCGCATTCCGAGATCGTCGGCATGCTGCCCGAAGGCAACTGGATCAGCCGAGCTCCGAGCCTGAAGCGCAAAGCGATTTTGCTCGCCAAGGTCCAGGACGAAGGCGGCCACGGACTCTACCTGTATAGCGCGGCCGAGACGCTCGGCGTGTCGCGCGATGCGCTGATCGACGCGCTGCATGCCGGTCGAGCCAAATATTCGAGCATCTTCAACTACCCGACGCCGACCTGGGCGGACGTCGGAGTGATCGGCTGGCTCGTCGACGGCGCCGCGATCATGAATCAGATTCCGCTATGCCGCTGCACGTATGGGCCCTACGCACGCGCGATGATCCGCATCTGCAAGGAAGAGTCGTTTCATCAGCGTCAGGGCTTCGATGCGCTGCTGGCGATGATGAAAGGCACGGATGCCCAGCGTGCCATGGTGCAGCAAGCGGTCGATCGCTGGTGGTGGCCCGTGCTCATGATGTTCGGCCCGAGCGACAAGGAGTCGGTGCACAGCAATCAATCGGCGCAGTGGGGCATCAAGCGCATCTCGAACGACGATCTGCGCCAGAAGTTCGTCGATGCGATCGTCGAACAAGCGAAGGTACTCGGGGTGACGTTGCCCGACGCCGACCTTCGATGGAACGAAGCGCGCGGTCATTACGATTTCGGCGCGATCGACTGGGAAGAATTCAAACGCGTCCTCAATGGCGACGGCCCGTGCAACAAGGAACGGCTCGCTACGCGCGTCAAAGCGCACGAGGCCGGTGCCTGGGTGCGCGAAGCGGCCCTCGCCCATGAGGAAAAACAGCGCCGGCGCGCGCAGCAACGCGCCGCCTGACGCCTTGCCACGCGAGGCGTCGGCTCGTAACCGCAAATCACGCATTCGAGGAGTGTTTCGATGAACAAAGAATGGCCGATCTGGGAAGTGTTCGTGCGCAGCAAGCAAGGGCTCGATCACAAGCACTGCGGCAGCCTGCATGCGGCGGATGCGTCGATGGCATTGCGCATGGCGCGCGACGTCTATACGCGCCGCCAGGAAGGCGTGAGCATCTGGGTCGTGCCGGCCGCGGCGATCACGGCCTCCGATCCGAATGAAAAAGGCGAGATGTTCGATCCCGCCGGCGACAAGATCTATCGACATCCGACGTTCTATACGCTGCCGGACGAAGTCAATCACATGTAATCGCGCCATGACCATCACGCCCGAACATCTCGCCTATATCCTGCGCCTCGCAGACAACGCACTCGTCCTCGGACAGCGAAACGCCGAATGGTGCGGCCATGGCCCCGTACTCGAAGAGGACATCGCGCTCGCCAATATGAGCCTCGATCTGATCGGGCAAGCGAGGCTGCTCTATTCGCATGCGGCCGCGCTCGAATTGACGCTCACGGGCGCAGTGAAGACCGAGGACGATTACGCCTATTTTCGCGACGAACGCGCTTTCGCCAATTACACGCTGCTCGAACTGCCGCATGCGGGCCCGCTCGGCGCAACGGCGCAGGCGCCGCGCGACTATGCCGTCACGATAGTGCGCAATTTCCTTTATTCGGCGCTGATGGCGTACATCTGGCGCGCGCTCGAGGCTTCGCTCGACGCCCAACTGGCCGCCATCGCGTCGAAGTCGGTCAAGGAAACGCGCTATCACCTGCATCACGCTCAGGGCTGGCTCGTGCGCTTCGGGGACGGCACCGACGAATCGCACCGGCGCGCGCAAGCGGCGCTCGATTATCTGATGCCTTACACGCGCGAATTCTTCGATGCCGACGCTTTGGAAGACCAGGTGGCCGCCGCGGGAGTCGGCGTGCGCACAACGACGTTCGAAGACGCATGGCGCGCTGAAGTCACGCGCACGCTCGACGAAGCGACCCTCGTCATGCCCCCCGTCGAGGGACATGTCAGTACCGGCAAGCATGGCGAGCACTCGGAGCACATGGGCTTTCTGCTTGCCGAAATGCAGTCTCTCGCGCGCCACCATCCCGGCGCGAGCTGGTAAGCGAGCCGCTCGCTCAACGTACGTGCACTGGGTCGAACCGATATGCGCCACGCATCCAACACTTCCGATCACGCCGGCTACGGGTCCGGCTCTCGTGCGAACCCGCCGGGCGATGTGCTCGCGCGGGCATACCTTGCGCTCGAAGCGGTGCCGGATCCCGAGATTCCGGTCGTATCGATCCGCGATCTCGGCATTTTGCGAGAGGTGAGACGAGCGGCCGACGGCACGCTCGAAGTCGTCATCACGCCGACCTATTCAGGGTGCCCGGCCATGTCGCAGATCGCCGAGGACATTGGCCGCGCGCTCGATGCCGAAGGCCTTGCGCCCTATCGCATCGAAACGGTTCTGGCGCCGGCATGGACGACCGACTGGATCACGGAGGCAGCGCGCGAAAAACTGCGCGAATACGGCATCGCGCCGCCCACCGGGTCCGCGGCGGTAGATCCGGCGCAGGGATCCGGCGCCGAGCGCGTCATCCGCTTCGCGCCGCGCGCGAACGAAGCCCCGCCGTGCCCGCGCTGCGGCTCCGCCCAAACGCAACGGCTCGCGCAATTCAGCTCGACAGCATGCAAGGCGCTCTATCGTTGCCTCGATTGCCGCGAACCATTCGACTACTTCAAACCTTACTGAATATGGCGACTCCGCAATTTCATTCGCTGCGCATCTGCGAGGTGCGGCCCGAAACCGCCGATGCGGTCTCCGTTTCCTTCGAGGTGCCCCCCGAACTGCGCGATGCCTACCGGTTCACGCAAGGCCAGTTCGTTACGCTCAAAGCTCATGTCGATGGCGTCGAGATGCGGCGTTCCTATTCGATCTGCGTCGGCGTCACCGACTACGAGCGCGACGGCGAACTGCGCATCGGCGTCAAACGCGTGCGGGGCGGGCGGTTCTCGAATTTCGCATTCGAGACGCTGCAACCGGGCCATACGATCGATGTAATGACGCCTGATGGACGTTTCTTCACGCATTTGAACGCGGAGCACGGTAAGCAATACGTCGCGTTCGCGGGCGGCTCGGGCATCACGCCCGTGCTCGCGATCGTCAAGACGACGCTCGAGATGGAACCGCGCAGCAGGTTCACGCTCATCTATGGCAACCGCGATGTCGACTCGATCATGTTCGCCGAGTTGCTCGAGGATCTCAAGAACCGGTACATGAGCCGTTTCGCGCTTTATCACGTGCTGTCGGACGACATTCAGGAGGTCGAACTATTCAATGGCGTGCTCGACGAAGCAAAGTGCAAGGCATTTCTCGACGAGCTGATACCCGCGTCCGCCATCGACGAAGCGTTCATTTGCGGGCCCGCTCCGATGATGGATGCGGCCGAGCGGGCGCTCGCGGCCGCCGGTGTCGAGCCAGCCCGCATCCATGTCGAACGGTTCGGTACGCCGCTGCCGCAGGCTGGAGCGCCCGCGGTCGAGATCACGGAGCAAACGCGCGCCGCCGACCTCGAAATCGTGCTCGACGGCAAACGTCGCAAGCTGCGCCTGCCTTACGAAGGGCCGAGCCTGCTCGACGTCGGCCTGCACGCGGGGCTCGCGCTGCCTTACGCCTGCAAAGGCGGCGTGTGCTGCACCTGCCGGGCGAAGGTGATCGAGGGCGAAGTGAAGATGGATAAGAACTACACGCTCGAAGAGCAGGAAATCCGCGACGGTTTCGTACTCACTTGCCAGTGTCATCCTGTCAGCGAGCGGGTTGTAGTGAGCTACGACGAACGCTGAGCCGGGCGTTGCGGCGTTTGGCTTACACTAGCGGCCCGAGCGGGCGACCCGCCGCGCACCGACGCAGCTCGACAAGCCGCGTCGCGCGGCGTTTCGCGTTTCACCGCCGCAAGCTTGCTACCTTCATCGTCACGAGTTCATGGCCCGTACCCGAGCACTCGATCACGAAGCCCAGCGCGACCAGATCCTCGAACTGGCAGCCGCCAAATTCGCGCAAACGAGTTACCCCAGCACGTCGATGGCCGATCTTGCAGCCGCCAGCGGCACGTCGAAAGCCCGCCTCTATCACTATTACGAGAGCAAGGAGGCGATCCTGTTCGACCTCCTCGACCGGTACACGCTGCGGCTCATGCTCATCATCGCGGAGGTCGAAGGCTCGAGTCAGCGTCGCGGTCTGTCCGAGCGCCAGACCTTCGCCGAACTGATCCGGGCATTTCTCGCCGAGTACGAAACCTCGCACAGTCGTCATATCGCATTGCTCAACGACGTGAAATATCTTGTCGACACCCAGCGCGAAGTGATCCTCGATCGGCAGCGCGACGTCGTCGCCGCCTTCGCGCGCCAGTTGTCGCGTGCCTACCCCGAACGGGTCACGAAGGAAAACCAGACGTCCGTCACGATGATGGTCTTCGGCATGATCAATTGGACCTTCACCTGGCTCAAACCCGGCGGCCGTTTGCGCTATGAGGACTTCGCCGCGCAAGTCGTGGACATGCTGGAACACGGTCTCGCGGCACCTGGCGATGCCGCCTGACTTCGCTCGACGCTGCATCGCAGCATTTCAATAGCCCAAGAGCGGCCTTCTCTCGGCGTTGTACCCGAAAAGCAACAAACTTAGCTTACCCTTTAAAATCAATCTGTTGCACGCATCCATCTTTGCCCGTTAGAGCCGTCCCTCGGCAAAAATACGGGTTTTCCCCAGTGTCAAACATGCGTTTCAAGTAGAATTCGCACTGCGGCGCAGCAATGCGCCTGCCAGATACAGGGAGAAGCCTATGAATACGCCCCGCCTCCGCGCTGCCTCGCAGGACCGCAACGATTGGCGCTCGCAAGACAACGGTCATGAACTCGTTCTCGTCCGGGAACTGACGGCCGGCGACCGCGAGCGCCTGCTCGCTCACTTTCTGGCGCTGCAGTCCGACGATCGCCTCCTGCGCTTTGGTCAGGCCGCATCCGATCAGGTCGTTGAAAACTATGTCCGCACGATCGATTTCGAGCGGGACACCGTCTTTGGCGTGTTCGACAGCGCACTCGACGTGGTCGGCGTGGGCCACTTGGCCTACCTTCCCGCCGAGGGCGAAAAACGTACGGCCGAATTCGGCGTTTCCGTGCTCGAGCGCTCGCGCGGCAAAGGTATCGGCACACGGCTTTTCGAGCGCGCGACCATGCGTTGCCGCAACACGCACGTCACCACGCTGTATATGTACTGTCTGTCGCGCAACACGACGATGATGCATATCGCGAAGAAAGCGGGCATGCGCATCGAATACGCTTACGGCAGCGCGGACGCCTATCTGACGCTGCCGCCGGCGGATCAGACCAGCATCCTCTCCGAAATGCTCCACGAACAGGCTGCCGCGTTCGACTACGCGATCAAACGCCAGACGCAGCGCACGACCGAAATCATCGAAGCTCTGCTCCCTACGGACGCGCTCGCGTAACGGCGTCACCGAGCGCTTCAGACGATCGGCAATGCCGTCGTTTCCTTGAAGCTTTCCAGCGCGAAGCTCGTTTTGACATCGACGACGGACGGGTGGTGCAGCAACTGCTCCTGCACGAAGCGCGAAAAATGCACCATGTCCTGCACCTGCACGCGTAACAGGTAGTCCATCTCGCCCGTCATCGCATGGCAGGCGACGACTTCGGGCCAAGCCTGGACCGCGGCGCGAAAGAGTTCCGCGTGCGTCGTTCCCGCCCGTCCTGTCGCGCCCCCGCGTTTTTCCAGACGCACATTCACGTAGGCGAGCAATCCGAGGCCGAGCTTTTGTGCATCGAGCAGCGCGACATAGCCGCGAATCACGCCGGCCTCCTCGAGGCGCCGGATCCGGCGCAAGCACGGGCTCGGCGAGAGATTCACGCGTTCCGCGATGTCCTGATTCGATGCCCGCCCATTTTCCTGAAGAATGGCGAGAATGCGCCGGTCGACCGCATCGAGTTCGATTTGGGCCATTTTCATCGTCCTGAAACGCCATCGTTGGCAGTAAGTTGCGCAATCGTAGTCAGCCGGAGCGCAACTCGCAACATTTTGTCGCACCTCGAGCTATACACTTGCGTTTATCCGTAGGCGTTGCGGCGCGTGTCCAGGTGGGCGCGGACCGCCCATAGGAGACACGCATGCAGTTCCAAACATGGGAGAACCCCGTCGGCACCGACGGTTTCGAATTCATCGAATACACGGCCCCCGATCCCAAAGCGCTCGGCAAACTGTTCGAGCGGCTCGGCTTCACGGCCATCGCGCGGCACCGTCACAAAGACGTGACGCTTTACCGGCAAGGCGGCATCAACTTCATCGTCAACGCGGAGCCCGACTCGTTCGCTCAGCGTTTCGCGCGACTGCATGGGCCGTCGATCTGCGCCATCGCTTTTCGGGTCAAGGATGCGGCCAAGGCGTACCGGCATGCGCTCGAACTGGGCGCCTGGGGTTTCGATAACAAGACGGGGCCGATGGAGTTGAACATCCCCGCCATCAAGGGCGTCGGCGATTCGTTGATCTATTTCGTCGACCGCTGGCGCGGCAAGCACGGTGCGGCCGCCGGCAGCGTCGGCGATATCGATATCTATGACGTCGACTTCGAGCCGATCTCCGGCGCGAATCCGAACCCGGTCGGCCACGGCCTCACCTATATCGACCATCTCACGCATAACGTGCATCGCGGCCGCATGCGCGAATGGGCCGCATTTTACGAGCGGCTCTTCAACTTCCGCGAGGTCCGCTACTTCGACATCGAAGGCAAGGTGACAGGCGTCAAATCGAAAGCGATGACATCGCCGTGCGGCAAGATCCGCATTCCGATCAACGAGGAAGGTTCGGAAACGGCCGGGCAGATCCAGGAGTACCTCGACGCCTATCACGGCGAAGGCATTCAGCACATCGCGCTAGGCACGAACGATATCTATCGTACGGTCGACGGCCTGCGCGAACGGGGCATCCAATTGCTCGATACGGTCGATACCTACTATGAGCTCGTCGAGAAGCGCGTGCCCGGACATGGCGAGCCGCTCGACGAACTGCGCCGCCGCAAGATACTGATCGACGGCGCGAAGGGCGATCTGCTGCTGCAGATCTTCACCGAAAACCAGATCGGCCCGATCTTCTTCGAGATCATTCAGCGCAAGGGCAATCAAGGGTTCGGCGAGGGCAATTTCAAGGCGTTGTTCGAATCGATCGAACTCGATCAGATCCGGCGGGGCGTCGTGGACGACAAGGGCTGATCCGGGGTCACTGGGCGCCCAACAACGAAAAAGGCGGAACGCCCGCAGTAGTGCAAGCGTTCCGCCCTTCCGTGCTCGTCTATTGAAGCGCGTCGAGCCGAGGCGATCTCAGCGACGCGCGGCGAATGCTTCCTCGTCAGGGGACGCTTCCCCCGAGGCATGTTGCTCCGCACCCGCACCGGCCATGCGTACGCTGTGCGACACGGCGGCTGCCAGGCTCCCCGGCGTTTCGGCGCTCGTGGGGCGAACCGGAAGGTTCATGGCGAAAAATGCGGCGGAAACCATCAGAAAGCTCTGAACGTTTCGTTTGTTCATCTGTACTCCTTTTTCTCTTTCGCGCCCGATGCAGCCAGGCGCGAGTCGTTTACGGCACTCGCGTATTCCAGCGAGAACGCAATTAGACCAGGGGCGCCGCCGCGGTTCCATCTTCCATACAGTGCGTTACGTCGGTTACAGACGGATACGGGGTCTCCGTTATGAGATGTCTTTGACGCGTGCTCCGAGGGTTACAGCTGCGTATCGGCGATTTTTGACGTCCTGCGGCGGGTTTCTCCCAGTGCTACCATCTGCAAAAAACCGTCAATATGGCGGCCCCGGCCGACGCGTCCACAAGATGCCGACGCCCACGAAGTTTTGGCGATCCCAAACAGGTTGGAGGAGTCCACATAATGAATGCCCCGCTAGACGCAGGCCAGCGAGCCTCGCTCGAAGCCGCGTTGTCTTCCGTCACGCTCGACGACAAATACACCCTAGAACACGGCCGCGCTTATATGAGCGGCATCCAGGCGCTCGTCAGGCTGCCGATGCTGCAGCAAGCGCGCGATCAGATGGCCGGGCTCAATACAGCGGGATTCATATCCGGCTACCGAGGCTCCCCGCTCGGCGGACTCGACCTCGCGCTCTGGAAAGCCAAGAAGCATCTCGCGAGCCACCGCGTCGTCTTTCAGCCCGGCGTCAACGAAGATCTGGCCGCCACAGCCGTATGGGGTACGCAGCAGGTCAATCTGTACCCGAGCGCCAAATACGACGGCGTCTTCTCCATGTGGTACGGCAAAGGCCCCGGCGTGGATCGCTCGGCCGATGTGCTCAAGCATGGCAATTCGGCGGGTTCTGCGCAACACGGCGGCGTGCTCGTGCTGGCAGGAGACGATCACGCCTGCAAATCCTCGACGCTCGCGCACCAATCCGAACATATCTTCAAGGCATGCGGGTTGCCGGTGCTGTTTCCGTCGAACGTCCAGGAGTACCTCGATTTCGGCTTGCACGGCTGGGCGATGAGCCGTTACTCCGGCTTGTGGGTCGCGATGAAATGCGTGACCGATGTCGTCGAGTCGTCGGCCTCGGTCGATATCGATCCGCAGCGCACGCAAATCGTCTTGCCGGGCGACTTCGTGCTGCCCGAAGGCGGCCTGAACATTCGCTGGCCCGATCCGCCTCTCGTGCAGGAAGCCCGGCTGCTCGATTACAAGTGGTACGCGGCGCTGGCCTATGTGCGCGCGAACAAGCTCGATCGCATCGAAATCGATTCGCCGCAAGCGCGCTTCGGCATCATCACCGGCGGGAAGGCTTATCTCGACACGCGCCAGGCTCTCGTCGATCTCGGACTCGATGACGAAACCTGCTCGCGCATCGGCATTCGGCTCTACAAGGTGGGCTGCGTCTGGCCGCTCGAAGCGCAAGGCGCACATGCGTTCGCGCGAGGATTGCAGGAGATCCTCGTCGTCGAGGAGAAGCGGCAGATTCTCGAGTATGCGATCAAGGAAGAGCTTTACAACTGGCCCGACGGCCAGCGTCCGCGCGTGTTCGGCAAGTTCGACGAGAAAGACGGCGCGGGCGGCGAATGGTCGGTGCCGATGGGCAACTGGCTGCTGCCGGCGCATTACGAACTCTCGCCCGCATTGATTGCGAAGGCGATTGCCACGCGGTTGGAGAAATTCGATCTGCCAGCCGAAGTGCGCGCGCGTATCGGCGCGCGCCTGGCCGTCATCGACGCCAAGGAAAAAGCGCTCGCCAAGCCGCGCGTGGCGATCGAGCGCAAGCCCTGGTTCTGCTCGGGCTGTCCGCACAACACGTCGACGAACGTGCCGGAAGGTTCGCGCGCGATGGCCGGCATCGGCTGCCACTACATGACGGTCTGGATGGACCGCAACACGAGCACGTTCAGCCAGATGGGCGGCGAAGGTGTGGCCTGGACCGGGCAAGCGCCGTTCACGAACGACAACCACGTGTTCGCGAATCTGGGCGATGGCACCTACTTTCATTCAGGACTGCTCGCCATTCGCGCCGCCATCGCGGCCAAAGTCAACATCACCTACAAGATTCTCTACAACGACGCCGTCGCAATGACGGGCGGGCAACCCGTCGACGGGGTGCTGACGGTGCCGCAGATCACGCACCAGCTCGCTGCCGAAGGCGCGGCCAAGATCGTCATCGTCACCGACGAGCCGCAAAAATACGACGGCACGACGCTGCTGGCGCCCGGGGTGACGATCCATCATCGCGATACGCTCGACGCTGTGCAACGCGAGCTACGGGAGATCCCCGGCACGACGATCCTCATCTACGACCAGACCTGTGCGACCGAAAAGCGGCGCCGCCGCAAGAAAGGGCAGTTTCCCGATCCGGCGCGGCGCGTCGTCATCAACGAGGCGGTCTGCGAAGGGTGCGGCGATTGCTCGGTCCAATCGAACTGCCTGTCGGTCGAACCGCTCGAAACGGAGTTCGGCACCAAGCGGCAAATCAATCAGTCGAGCTGCAACAAGGACTTCTCGTGTCTGAAGGGCTTCTGCCCGAGCTTCGTGACCGTGGAAGGCGGGCAGCTACGCAAGCCCAAGCCGCTCGGCGCCGATGCGGGTGAACTGCCCGAGGTGCCCGAACCCGTACTGCCCGAAATCGGGCGTCCCTATGGCGTACTGGTCACGGGTGTAGGCGGGACCGGCGTGGTGACGATCGGCGCGCTCATCGGTATGGCCGCGCATCTCGAACAAAAGGGCGTCACGGTACTCGATGTGACCGGGCTCGCGCAAAAAGGCGGCGCGGTCATGAGTCATGTGCAGATCGCCAATGCGCCCGCGGATATTCATGCCACGCGGATCGCGATGGGCGAAGCCGAACTCGTCATCGGCTGCGATGCGATCGTGACGGCCAGCGACGAATGCACGTCGCGGATGCAGTATGGGCAAACGCGCGTCGTCGTGAACAGCTCGAAAACGCCGACGGCCGACTTCATCAAGAACCCGGACTGGACCTTCCCGGGATCGAGCACCGAGAACGACGTGCGTGCGGCGGCGGGCGACGCCGTCGATTTCGTCGATGCGAACCGTTTCGCCGTCGCGCTGCTTGGCGACGCGATCTACACGAACCCGTTCGTGCTGGGCTATGCGTGGCAGCGCGGCTGGCTGCCACTCTCGCACCGCTCGCTCGTGCGCGCGATCGAGCTCAACGGCGTGCAGGTGGAGAAAAACATCGCGGCGTTCGAGTGGGGCCGCCGTGCGGCCCACGACCCGGCCAGCGTGCAGCAAGGCGCCAACCCGACAGCCGCGCGCGAGACGGCGGGCGCCACCGTGATCTCGCTGCATACGAAAAAGGCCCTCGATGCCCTCATCGCCAAGCGCATCGAGCACCTCACCGCTTATCAAAACGCTGCGTATGCCGAACGTTACCGCTCGCTCGTCGATGCGGTGCGCGCGGGGGAGCGCAACATCGAAGGCGATACCGCCAACGAGCCGCTGACCGAAGCCGTAGCGCGCAACCTTCACAAGCTGATGGCGTACAAGGACGAGTACGAGGTCGCGCGGCTGCAGACGGACCCCGCGTTTATCGCCAAATTGCAGGCCCAGTTCGAAGGCGATTGGAAGCTGAATTTCCACTTGGCCCCGCCGCTTCTCGCGAAGAAGGATGCCAATGGCCGTCTGATCAAGAAGCAATACGGCCCGTGGATGTTGTCGGCGTTCAAGGTGGTGGCCAAGCTGAAGTTCCTGCGCGGCTCGACGCTCGATCCGTTCGGCAAGACCGAAGAGCGCCGCACGGAGCGCGCGCTGATCGGCGAGTACGAGGGGCTCGTGCGCGAGTTGATCGCCGGACTCAACGCCGACAACCGCGCACTCGCGATCGAGCTTGCGAATCTGCCTGACGGGATTCGTGGCTACGGTCACGTGAAGGAGAACAACCTGCGGGCGGTACGCGCGAAGTGGAACGATCTCGCGGCGCGCTGGCGTAAGGGGGATGTGGCGCGGCACGCTGCGTAGCCAAGCACCGCAGCGATTAAAAAAGGCGGCTTCCCTTGCGGGTAGCCGCCTTTTTCATGCGCGCTCTCTCGAGCGCCGGCGTTACTGCACGCGCGCGTTGGCTGCCGCGACCGCCGTCATGTTGATGATCCGGCGCACCGTCGCCGCGGGCGTCAGGATATGGACAGGCTTGGCAGCACCGAGCAGGAACGGGCCGACCGTCACGCCTTCTCCGCCCACCATCTTCAGCAGGTTATAGGTGATGTTGGCCGCCTCGACGTTCGGCATGATGAGCAGGTTCGCCTCGCCGGTCAGCGTCGTACCCGGGAACGATTGTTTGCGGATTGCTTCGGACAGCGCCGCGTCGCCGTGCATTTCGCCGTCCACCTCGAGCTCCGGCGCGCGCGCCGCGATCAACTTGCGCGCCGCCGCCATGCGCTGCGACGATGCCGAGGGCGTGCTGCCGAAGTTCGAGTTCGACAGCAATGCGATCTTCGGCGCGATGCCGAAACGCTCGATCTCGCGGGCCGCAAGGACGGCCATGTCGGCCAGTTGCTCGGCGCTCGGTACCTCGTTGACGTAGGTATCGCAAATGAACAGATTGCGGCCCGGCAGCATCAGCAGGTTCATCGCGGCATAGTGCTCGGCTTGCGCCGCGCGGCCCAACACCTGATCGATGAACTTCAGATGGCTGTGATAGGTGTCGATGAGGCCGCAGATCATGCCGTCGGCGTAACCGAGGTGCACGAGAATCGCACCGATCAGCGTGTTGAACTTGCGCATCGCGGCCTTCGCGACGTCCGGCGTCACGCCTTCGCGCGCGCCGATCTCATGGTAGGCCTGCGAGCACTGCTGATAGCGCGGATCGTCTTCCGGATTGACGATGTCGAAATCGACTCCGCCCTTGAGCTTCGAGCCCATCTTCTTCAGGCGCATTTCAATGACGGCGGGGCGCCCGATGATGATCGGCTTTGCAACGCCTTCCGTCAGCACGAACTGCGCGGCGCGCAGCACGCGCTCGTCCTCGCCTTCCGCGAACACGATGCGTGCGGCCTTTTGCTTGGCCGCCGCAAACACGGGACGCATGACCATCCCGGTTCGGTAGACCGTGGCGCCGAGCTGCTCCCGGTACGCATCCATGTCCTGGATCGGGCGCGTGGCGACCCCCGAATCCATCGCAGCCTGCGCAACCGCCGGCGCGATCTTGATGATCAGGCGCGGATCGAACGGCTTCGGAATCAAATACTCGGGCCCGAATTCGAGCGAATGGCCCTCGTAGGCCTTGGCGACTTCATCGCCCTGGTCCGTCTCCTCGGCCAGCTCCGCGATGGCGCGTACACAGGCGAGCTTCATCTCCTCGGTAATCGTCGTCGCGCCGACATCGAGCGCGCCGCGGAAGATGAACGGAAAGCAGAGAACGTTGTTGACCTGGTTCGGATAGTCCGAGCGGCCCGTGGCGATGATGACGTCGGGGCGCGCGGCCTTCGCGTCCTCGGGACGAATTTCGGGCTCCGGGTTCGCCAGCGCGAGGATCAGCGGCTTCGCGCCCATCTTCTTGACCATGTCGGGCTTGAGCACGCCGGCGCTCGAGCAGCCGAGGAAGACGTCGGCCGATTCGATCGCGTCGTCGAGCGTGCGTGCCTCGGTCTTGGCCGCGTAGCGCTCCTTCGAGGGATCGAGGTTGCCGCGGCCCTGATAGATGACACCCTTCGAATCGACGACGAGGATGTTTTCCCGCGTGAGCCCCAGGTTGACGAGCAGGTCGAGACAGGCAATGGCCGCGGCGCCCGCGCCCGAGCAGACGAGCTTCACGCGCGACAGCTCCTTGCCGACGACCTTCAGACCGTTCAGGATGGCCGCGGACGCAATGATGGCGGTGCCGTGCTGGTCGTCATGAAAGACCGGAATCTTCATGCGCTCGCGCAGCTTCTTCTCGATATAGAAGCACTCTGGCGCCTTGATGTCTTCGAGGTTGATGCCGCCGAGCGTCGGCTCGAGCATCGCAATGGCCTCGACGAGCTTGTCCGGGTCCGACTCGGCGAGTTCGATGTCGAAGACATCGATGCCCGCGAATTTCTTGAAGAGGCACCCCTTGCCTTCCATCACCGGCTTGGCCGCGAGCGGGCCGATATTGCCGAGTCCGAGCACGGCCGTGCCGTTGGTCACGACACCGACGAGATTGCCGCGCGAGGTGTACTTTTGCGCGTCGAGCGGATCCGCGTGAATCGCTTCGCACGCGGCAGCGACACCGGGGGAGTAGGCGAGCGAGAGATCGAGCTGGTTCGACAGCGGCTTGGTCGGCGTCACCGAAATCTTGCCGGGCCGGGGATTCTGATGATACGAGAGGGCGCTTTGCTTCAGTTGTTCGTCCATGATTGACCTGCAAGACGTAATGAATATGGCCCGCGCGCGCCGAAGGGCTCCCGCCGGAAGACGAGGGCCCGGACGCCGTCGGCCGGCACGGTGAACGCCCGCGGCGCCATGGTTGCACGCCGCCCGCGCGCCGGCAGCGTTTGCGGGGGTGCTAGTGTACACCTCCCCGGCGGGCCGGCCGGCACGCTCCCCAACTCGGGTAAAATACGCCCCCTGTGCGCGCACGAGCGCGCCGCCGGCTCTTTCGGGCTGCTTCCCGGGCCATTGCGCCCGCCGCGGCCCCTCTCCCCAAGGACTCGCCCATGACAGGCTTCGATCGCCAAACGATCTCCGATACGACCGCCAAGATGCTGCTCGAAGTGCAGGCGGTGCACTTCAATGCCGAAAAACCGTTCATCTTCACGTCCGGCTGGGCCAGCCCGGTATATATCGACTGCCGCAAGCTGATCTCGTATCCGCGCGTGCGCCGCGGCTTGATGGAGATGGCGGAAGCGACGATTCTGCGCGACGTCGGCTACGAGCAGATCGACGCTGTCGCGGGCGGCGAAACCGCCGGCATCCCGTTCGCGGCGTGGATCGCCGACCGCATGATGCTGCCGATGCAGTACGTGCGCAAAAAGCCCAAGGGGTTCGGGCGCAATGCGCAGATCGAAGGGCTGCTCGAGGAAGGATCGCGCGTGCTGCTCGTCGAAGATCTCACGACGGACAGCCGCAGCAAGATCAACTTCATCAACGCGCTCCGCACGGCCGGCGCACGCGTGAACCACTGCTTCGTCCTCTTTCACTACAACATCTTCAAGGAAAGCGTGTCGGTGCTCAAAGACATCGACGTGGACCTGCACGCGCTCGCCACGTGGTGGGACGTGTTGCGTGTGGCGAAGGCGTCGGGCTACTTCGAAGCGAAAACGCTCGATGAAGTCGAGAAGTTCCTGCACGCGCCGGCCGAATGGTCCGCCGCGCACGGTGGCGCAACGGCCGCACCGCAGTAAGCCGAAGCAAACCGCCGTTCGGTGCACTGAGCGCGGCGAACCCGGTTGACAAACGCCCGTCTTCGCGACGGGCGTTTGTCATTGCGCCGACGATAGATGGCTCAGCCCGGCCGACTGCGCGTACTGGAAGAGCTCCGAATCCCGCGCGAGGCCGAGCTTGCGCAGTGCCGCTGTCTTCTGCGTGCTGACTGTCTTGATGCTGCGGTTGAGCCGCTCAGCGATCTCTTTCATAGTCATGCCGCCCGCGAACAGACGCACGACCTCGAGTTCGCGCGGCGAGAGGGGGGCCTGCTCGCCACGCCCGCCCCCGGCGTTCATCGCCTCGAGCGCCGCGCGCACGGTCGGGCCCGCGTAAGGAAGGCCGCGCGCCACATGGCGAACCGCCAAGCCGATGTGAGACAAGTCGTCGGCCTTGCTCACGATGGCGACGACGCCGAGTTCGCCGAGCCGCCGAATCAGCGCGGCGTTCTCGAGCATCGTCAGGACGACGACCGGCAGCGCCGGAAAATGCCGCCGCAAATAGCCGATGAGCGGCAGCCCGTCGCCATGGCAGCCGCCCGGCATCGCCAGATCGGTGACGAGCGCGTCGCACGGGACTTGCGCCAACGTCTTGACGAGATCGGTGGACTGGCGCACCTCGGCCACGACGTCGATATCGGGGAAGCGCGCGAGCGCATGCCGCGCACCGAGCAAAATGACCGGATGATCGTCGGCCATGACGACGCGGATGCGCGCCCCGGGTGCGGGCGCGCTCGTATGCGCCGACGGGGACGGTTCGATAAGCTCGTTCTCGTTCATGAATCCGGATGTCGTGGAGGGGATCGCCGGTGCCGGGCAGACTCCGCGCGAAAGCCGCCGCGCGGCGTGTTGCCCGCGCGACAGCCCGCTACGGCAGGGAGCCCAAATGTTAGACTCGATTCCGGCCCGGAAGACCGGTTCGGGCCATTAATCACCGCTACGGACGCGCGGTCTTGCGACTCCCGGGGAGAAACGGCTCATGCTCAAGCGATGCTCGGTCATTGCATCGGTGTGGTTTCGATTTCGATTTCGGTTTCTGCTCCGCGCGCGGGGAGGGGTCGCGGCGCTCGCCTGGGCGGCGCTCGGTCTCGCAGGGTGCGGCATCCCCGCCGCATGGGCCGACAGCACTTTCACGGTGACGAGCAAGGATTTGCCGCCCGGCGAGCCGCTCGGCAACGCGTTCGTCTACGACAAGAACGGCTGCCACGGGTTGAACCGCTCGCCGCAGTTGCAGTGGAGCGGCGAGCCGCCGGGCACCCGGAGCTTCGCGGTCACGATGGTCGACATCGACGCACCGGGGCTGGGCTGGTGGCACTGGGCCGTTACCGGTATCCCCGCGAGCGTTCACGCGCTGCCGACGCAGGCGAGCGGCTCGGACCGGCTCAAGCAAATGGGTGCGATCGAGGCGCGCAACGACTATGAAGATGCTTCCGGCTACGGCGGCCCCTGCCCGCCTCCTGGCAAACCGCACCGCTATGTCGTCACCGTCTATGCGCTGAACACGGTCGATTTGCGGCTCGCCGCCGGCCGGCCCGCACTGATGTTCGAGCACGAGATCGGTACGGCGACGCTCGCAAAGGCCCGCATCACGGTAACGTACGGCCGCTGAGCCCAGCATTCGCGCCGACCGCCTCGAAATTGCCCGGCTTTCACGCCAAGGCCGTAAAATCACGGTTTGGGCGCGCGGCAGCGCCGTCTATGTCAATCCGGTGAAACCAGCGAGATCGAAATGAGCACCAAAGTTTTTGTCGATGGGCAGGAAGGCACGACTGGCCTGAAGATTTACGAGTACCTGTCGCGACGTGCCGATATCGAAATCCTGCGGATCGACGAGGCCAAGCGCAAGGACATCGACGAACGTCGCCGGCTCATCAACGCATCCGATGTCACGTTCCTCTGCTTGCCCGATGTCGCCTCGCGCGAATCGGTCGGCCTCGTCGATAACGACAAGACGGTGGTCATCGACGCCAGTACGGCGTTTCGCACGCATGCCGATTGGGCGTACGGCCTGCCCGAACTCACGCGTACGCAGCGCGAGCGGATTCGTCGCGCCAAGCGCGTTGCCGTGCCGGGTTGCCATGCTTCGGCGTTCGTGCTCGCCATGCGGCCGCTCGTCGAGGCAGGCGTCGTCACACCCGCGTTCACGGCGCATGCGTATTCGATCACCGGGTACAGCGGCGGCGGCAAGAAGATGATCGCCGAGTACGAGGCCAGCCCGCCCGCTGCGAAGCTCGCGAGCCCGCGTCCGTATGCCCTCGCGCTCGGTCACAAGCACCTGCCCGAAATGACCGTGCACGGCGGGCTCCAGGCGACGCCTGTTTTCACGCCGATCGTCGGCAATTTCTATAAGGGCCTCGCCGTCACGACGTCGTTCTCGGCTGCCGAACTCGGCAAACGCGTCACGCCGCGCGACGTGCAAGCACTCTATGCCGAGTACTACGCGGGCGAAGCGTTCGTGCGCGTCGCGCCGTTCGACGCCGAGGACAACCTCGATGCCGGCTTTTTCGACGTACAAGCCTCCAACGAGACGAACCGCGTCGACCTCTTCGTGTTCGGCAACGAGGAACGCTTCGTGACCGTGGCGCGGCTCGACAATCTCGGCAAAGGCGCTTCAGGCGCGGCGATCCAATGTATGAACCTGTGTATCGGTGCAGCCGAAGATTCGGGTCTCGCCCGCTGATTTGCTAGCGCAATTGCTTTTCAGATTGCTTCCGGTAAAGCCGGCCTCCAATGGCCGGCTTTATCTTTTGCGCGCCGCCGTAATTGGAAAGGTCAACGTCAGACTAGCCGGCAAGGCGTAACTTTCGTAACCAAAGTTTGCAAATCTCCACCAAGCCGAATTAAACCAAAGCCGGCGCGCCTCGGGAATCTCCGTATTTTCATCGTCATTGTTCCGAGCCTTGCGGCATCCGCGCGCCGCCTCGCTCCGGCTTGCGTCACTTCATGCGCCACTTCATGTGCCGTGCCAATGTTGCGCGATCGATTCAGCGCTTGAAACGCTGTTTCGTTCCAATTCGTCCGAACGAGGCCGCCCCGTATTAGTTGACGGCCGGCGCGGCCGTTTGAATTAGCTTTTTTAGACGCCTTTATCAATTGACAGAAAAAAAATGCACGGCGACATTACGCCGCATAACGAGATCAGGGAGACAAAGGCATGCAAACTGCCATTTCAAGGGGCTTGCTGTCGGTACTCGTCAGCATTCCCCTCGTTTCAGCTTGCTCGGGCGGCTCGAGCAGCTCCGCATCCGCCTCGGGCGCATCCCAGTGCTCCGGTGCCAGTTGCGGCATTCAGGGCGCACCGACATCGGCCGCGATCCAGCCGCTTTGCCCAACCGAAGCGAGCATCGCTCAGAACACCTATCTTGGCGGCGCCGGCAGCGGTGAGATCGTCAGCCTGAAGATCGATCCGACTTCGATGAGCTATACGCTCAAGTGGCTCGAATCCCCGATTCCGCTGACGGCAGGGCAAGTCACGCCGACACGCGCCGGCGCGACGATCACGGGTGCCGTCACCCATCGCACGGATTTGCCGAGCGCGGAGCAAAACCGCTGCGCGTTCGTCCTGCAACCGGGCAACGGGACCGCGAGCGACGGTTCCGCTTATGCGACGACCGGCAGTTTCAATGCGAGTAATCCACCGACGATCTTCGTGGGCTACGGCGTGGCAGGCGGCGGCATCCCGGGCGCGGAGGTGCAGTACCCGGGCATCTTGGGCCTCTTCTCGGTGCCCGACCGCAAGTTCGACTTCTATCCGTTCATCGGTTTTGCCGATGTCGATACGAACCTGGCCGACCTCAAAGGCACCTACAACGGGCTCGTCTATCACCTGCAGCCTTCGGACAACTACCGCGCCGTGGGCACGAATACCACGGAGACGTTCGACGCGAGCGGTAATTGCACGTCGAGCGCGGGCAGTTGCACGACGACGGGTGGCACCTGGGCGGCCGCCAGCGCGGGCAGCTACTTCACGAGCGGCAACCCGCCGCGCATCGTCGGCGGCGCGACGCTCGGCAGCGGCGCGCACGCCAACATGGTGCTCGCCAGGTTCAACGGCGCGCTCGTTCCCATCGTCGTGCGAACGGGTTACGCGAACCCCGGCACGTTGACCGTCGACGACGAGTCCGGCATCGCGATGCTGGCTGCGGCCGGCAACATCGCATCCGGCACGCTCGACGGCGGCTTCGTCGGCGCCGATTCGAACTTCAAATACACGGCCACGTTGATCCAGGGCACGTCGGGCAAGTTCGTCGATCCCCCCACGAGCACGGCCGAAAGCACGTTCACGCTCGACTATCCGTCCTCGAATCAGGGGCTCCTCAGTGTGCAGGACAGCGCCGGCAACGCGGGCTTCGCGATCGCCACGGGCTTCTCGCCGAGCTCCACGGTGGGTGGCCTGTTCGCGATTCTGCTGCAGGGCACGGAAAACGGCGGCATCGCTGCGTCGTCGTCGATCGTAGGGCAGACGACGAGCTCGACGCCCTATTTCGGCATCGGCGCGTTCGCGGGCGCGCACTGAGTGCAACGCGCGGCGCTTCGAACCGTCATTCGAATCGGCCAACGTCTACGAGGAGGCAAGCAACCCGTATCAGTCAGCACGACGAACGAAGAGGCGCGCCGACAGGGAGCCGGCCGCCCGATAACGATAAACGAAGTACAAGGAGGAACGGTTATGAGCTGGAAAGCCCTTTTGGCGCTGGCGGCAGCGCTCGTCCTGGCCGGATGCGGGGGCGGCGGAGGCGGCGGTTCGCCCGCCCCGGTCGTCGACCGGCTTTGCCCCGCATCGCTCGACTACAACACCGTCTTCACGGGCGGCGGCGGCGATGGCGAACTCGTGCAAATGCGCATCGATACGACCAAGATGACCTGGCAGGTCAACTATGTCGAGTCGCCCGTTCCACAAACCACCGGCACCGCCACGCCGACGCGTGCGGGTACTCAACAGTCGGGCACGTTGACACAGGAAACGTTGCTGCCGACGGCCAAGCAGAACCAGTGCGCGTTCTATCTGAACGGCGCGAGCCTCGATCCCAACCGGCCCGCGCGCATCTTCGTGGGCGAAGGCGTACTCGGCGGCACGATCCCGGGCAAGGAGCTGCAATACAACGGGATGGCCGGCGTCGGCGCGATTGCCGATACGACGTTCCCCTACTACCCGTTCATCGGCTTTTCCTCGCTCGAGACCAATCTCGCGAATGTGGCCGGGACCTATAACCAGCTCGGCTTTCATGAGGTGCCTTCGCAGAACTTCCTGCAGGTGGCGGTCGACACGAAGATCACGCTCAACGCGAACGGTACCTGGACCGAATGCGACAACACCGGCGTCAATGCCGGCAAGTGCCAGCAGCCCGGTGCGAACTGGGTACTGTCGTCCGACGGCAGCGGGGCATTCGAAACCGACAACTTCCAGGGGCAGGCCAAGCCCACGCTCGCCAGTTCCCCGCAAGGCAAAGGCTTCATGATCGTGGGCAAGCTGCGCGGCCAGCTCGTACCGATCCTCATTCGCACCGGCTACGCCAATCCGAATCTGCTCGTCGCGGACGACGAATCGGGCATTTCGATCCTCGCGCCGCAATCGAAGATTGCCGTGAATGCGGAGGACGGGCAGTACATCGGCGTCGACAGCCAGTTCGACTACCGCGCGACGGCACTGATCGGCACACAGGCCACGATGCTCGATCCATATCACCCGTCGCAGGCATCGCTCGCCACGGCGTTGAACCTCGACTTTGCACAAAGCGTCCCCGGCGTCGTGACGTCGACCAAAGTGGGCGCGTCCTCGGCGAGCGGCAAGCTGATCTTCACGGGCGGCGTGTTCGGTTATCTCGACCAATCCGATGCATCGTCGCCCTACTTCACGATCAACGCATTCGTGCAGTTGCCGACGCAGTAGCGCACCGCAGTAACGAATCGGGCACCCGCCGCGCCCGAAGCCGCCGACGAGCGGCCGGCGCGGCACATAACAAACGCTGCACAGGGAGAGTCAACGATGAAAAAGATCCATGCCGCGGCCTGGGCCGCTTCCGCGCTCTGCGTTTCGGGCGCCGCTTACGGCCAGCACGCCGGCGAGAACGTCGTCTCGCTCGGCTGGTTCCACATCATGCCGCAGGACTCCAGCACGCCGCTCACGACCTCTGTGTCGCCCCAGCCGATCGATACTCCGCTGCGTCTGCCGAGTTCGTTCACGTCGTCGGGCAGCGGCTTGTCCACGAACAACGCCGATACGGCCGGTCTCGTCATCAGCCATTTCTTCACCGATCACATCGCGCTGACGACGGTGGCAGGCGTGCCGCCGACGTTCAAGATGTACGGCCACGGCAAGGTGGTGCCGCCCGGCCCGTCCGCTGCGCTGGGCACGGTCAATCTCGACGATCCCTCCAACGAGCCGATCGTCAAAAGCGTGCGCCAGTGGAGCCCGGCCGTCCTGCTTCAGTATTACTTCGCCTCCGCGACGGCACGCTTCAGACCGTTCGTCGGCGTCGGCGTCTCATACAACTGGTTCTCCGATATCCAGCTCAATCCGAACTTCGTGACGTCGACGCAGAACAATCTGGGCGCCGTATTGGCTGCCGGCGCGAACAAGCCCGGCGTGACGAAAGTCGAAGCCAAGGCTTCGTCTTCGTGGGCACCCGTCTTCAATGTGGGCGGCGCGTACAGCTTTTCGAAGCACTGGGGGGTGACGGCATCGCTGACTTACATCCCGCTGAAGACTAAATCGTCCGTCATCGTCAAGGCTGCGGACGGTTCGGTGCTCGGCGTGACGCAGGGCGACTTGAAGGCGAATCCGCTCATCACGTACGTGGCGCTGTCCTACAAGTTTTGATCGAGGGCGGGCGCTAGCCCGAGCCATTCTCAGGCCCGATGTTCATGCCTAATGTCAATCAGCGATTTCTGCACTACCGCCTGAGGGGGATGGCTCGATTCAGCGTTTCACGGCCGATGCCGCGGCAGGGTGCCAAGGGCCGGGGCAGGCAGCGAGACACGCGTTTGCCCGCCACAGGCAAAAAAAAGCCCGCCAAGTTGGCGGGCTGAATCCATATCAGAGGAGACATGGAGGAGACAGTTCCAACTCTAGCAAACCGCTTGGTGCGTCGCAACACGATGCCGTAATCGAAATGGGTTTCGTTGCGCATATACAACATTCATACAAGTGTCATCGAAAGCAGAAAGTTCAACTGATCCGCGCCGACGGGTTTCACCCAGTGCACGTCGTATCCGGCCGCCATTGCCATCTCGCGGTATTGAGGCTGCCCCCATCCGGTCAACGCGATCAGCAAAAGCGGCCGCTTACCGGCGATTTGGCGCAAGCTGCGCGCGATTGCCAGATCTTCGCGCTGCGGCGTGCCGATATCGACGAACGCTGCGTCGGGCAACTGTTCGCGGGCGATCGAAAGCGCCTCGGCCGCGTCACGCGCCGGCTGCGCTTCGTATCCCATGCTCTCGATCAGGTAAGCGAGGCCCGAGAGCGCACCGGCATCGCGATCCACGATCAGGACGCGCTTGCGCTCGGCCTCGGGCGGCACGTCGACAAGCTCACGCTGCGGCAGCTCGCGCGTGCCCGGCAGTTGGCCCGGGGCTGACCCGGTCGATCGAGAGTCCGATTTCATTGTCTCGTCATCCTTGGCTCCCCGGTAGGGGGACCCGATAGCGACGTCTTCTGATTCGTCGGCGCAATCGCCGCGGGAGGTGGACGTACGACGCGCCCCACTCCGAGATCCGTATTCATCTTCAGCGCCCAGTTAAAAATAGAGCTTTTTTCGGCGCGCGGACAAAGTTTTTTTCCGCCATTCGTTAGACGCGCCACGTTGGCGTCGTTTCATACGCAACCGACGATGCCGACCGGCATCGCACCCTTGTTTCGTGCGGCTCACCGACGAAGCACGTCGAAGCGTCGAACGTAGTCGCGCTCGCCCGTCTCGCCGGTGGGTCGTCTCCGGTGTGCTACCGCCATGCATGCATTGGACACGCAAGCCGCGTGCAAGGTCTCTATATTGTTCACACCATTACGCTACCTTCCGGCACGGTCGTGCCTGAATATGTCGCGTCGTCGGGCCCGGTGTTCGGCGTCGCATGGGTGGGACCCACGTTGCCCGACCTGAGGGCGACGCCCGGCGATGCGTTCGATCGCTACGTCAGCGCGAGCGCGGCACGACGTACGCGAGCAGCTTCATCGACAGTGGCTCGACGGGCCTCTTTTTCGCGACTAACCAGATATCCCCGTGCGCGAGCCCCAACAGCGACTGTTACTGCCCTGCCTCCACCACGCAGCTCTTAGCGATCAATCGCGGCGCGAACGGCGTGACGAGTGCGGTCACGTTCAGTGTCGGCAATGCGAGCAACATCGCCCAGAACCGTGCGGGCGCGGCCGCGCTGCCTTTGCTCGCGGGTCCCGCTTTCGTGGGCTCCGCCGTGTTCGACTGGGGGTTGCCGTTCTTTTACGGCCGCAATGTCTATGCGGCCATCGAACAGCACAGCACACCCGGCGGCGTCGGGCCGTACTTCGCTTACTGAGGCTGCGACGATTCGGCGCGCCCACGCGAGCCGGAACGCGGGCGCGGTGCGGATTTCGTTTCGGGCTCTGCAAGCGACGCCGGGAGCGGCTTCGCGCCCCGGAGCTGCGGTGCCGCTGCCATCACGTCGATCAATGCATCGCGCAGCAGCGAAACCGGCCGCATGAGCCGTCCCGGCAAACTGCCGTGCAACAGCCAGACGTTCAGGGTGCCTTCGAAGTCCTCGACATCGAGCGGCTGCAATTGCTCGCAATACGGACTGGCGGCCAGCACCCCCGGCGTCACGACGCCGAGCCCCACGCCGCGCGCAACGAGCGAGAGTTGCAAATCCGAGCCGAATGCTTCGACCGCGACCTCGAACGGCAGACCCGACGCGCGCAGCGCCCGGCTCAGCGTCGAGCGCATGCCGCAGCCGTCCTGATTCAGCACCCATGGATGATGCGACAACTCCTCGAGCGTGGCGCGCGGTCGGCTGCCGCGGCCCGGCCGCGAACGGGCCACCTCGAACGAGCGTGGCGCGACGATGAGCGTGGGCTGCACGGCCAGCAGCGTCGCATTCAACGTGTCGGGCATCGCAAATGCGCCCGGCATCATGACGACCGCCGCATCGACCTCCGCGCGCTGCACGCGCTCGACGAGCGCCGGCGACCACGCCGCCGTCACCCGCAGCGTGAGCTTCGCAAATGCGCTGCGCAGCCGATCGATCGGCGCCTCGAGCGCAAGCTCCGAGAGAAAGGGCGGTACACCGATCCGCAGTTCGCCGGCCGGCTCGCTGTCAGGTGCGGCGACCGCGAGCAGATCGTCGACCGAGCGCAGCACCGCACGCGCCAGCGCATAGACTTCGCGGCCAGCGCCAGTCGGCTTGAGGGGTTTGCTGAGCCGGTCGAGCAGCGGCACGCCCAGCGTGGTCTCGAGGTTCTGAATCCGGCGCGTGAGCCCGGGCTGCGTCAGATGCAGTTGGGCGGCGGCACGGACCATCGATCCGTTATCGACCACGGCCACGAAAGCTTGCAGATCGCGTGTATTCAAAACAACTCCGCATAATCAATATCGACATATTTCAATTGTCGCATAACACCGGGCATCCTACGATGGCGACTCGATCGTCATTTCAAGGATTCGCCAGCATGGATGGGCCCACCGATCTCACCGATCTTTACGACGCTTGCGCGCTGCGGCCCACGCCCGCCGCAAGCGAACCGCCGCAGGCGCTGAGCGCACCGCTGACTCTGCTGTTCGCTTTCGCGGTCGGCGTCATCGTCATGAACCTCTTCGCGGCTCAACCGTTGATCGCGCCGATCGCTCAGTCGCTTGGGCTGCCGCCCGGTCTCACCGGTGCGATCTCGATGCTGCCGCAACTCGGATACGCGCTCGGGCTCGTTCTACTCGTCCCGCTGACCGATCTTCTCGAGAACCGCCGCCTGATCGTGCGCACGCTCGCGGTCTGTGCGGCGCTGCTCGCCGTGGCGATGTTCGCGCATTCGGGGACTGTCTTTCTCGCCGCGATCTTTCTGGCGGGCGCAACCTCATGCGTCATTCAAATGCTGGTGCCGATGGCGGCTTCCATGGCGCACGAAACGCATCGCGGCCGAGCCGTCGGCAACGTCATGAGCGGACTCATGCTCGGCATACTGCTCTCGCGGCCGCTGGCCAGCGTGGGTGCGGCGATGATCGGTTGGCGCGCGTTCTACGGCGTCGCCGCCGCCGCTGACGCGGTGTTGGCGCTGGTCCTCGCATCGCTGTTGCCGAAGCGCACCCCCGCCGCCGTTGCGCACTACGGCGCGCTGCTGCGCTCGCTACTGACGCTGCTTTTGACCGAACGGGTCTTGCGGCGGCGCTCGCTTTCGGCCGCGCTGGGGATGGGGGCGTTCAGCGCGTTCTGGACCGGTATCGGTCTCAGGCTCACGCATGCGCCGTTCGGACTGAACCTTTACGAGATCGGGGTGTTCGCCCTCGCTGGCGCTGCCGGCGTGGTGGCGACACCGCTTGCCGGTTACGCTGGGGACCGGCGCGCCGGGCGTCTGGCGCTGCGCATCGGTCACTCGAGCATGCTCGCGGCGTGGATCGCGAGCGGCATTGCAGGTGCGGGATGGTTCGGGTTCGCGGCCGATGCGCACCGTGCCTTGGCGTTGGGGCTCTTGGTGGCGGGCGCGGCGACGCTCGATGCCGGCGTCGTGACGGATCAGACGCTGGGCCGCCGCGCGATCAATCTCATGAACCCGGCCGCGCGCGGCAGACTCAACGGGCTGTTCGTCGGCATCTTCTTCGTCGGAGGCGCGCTTGGCGCGTCGCTCGCGGGTATGGCGTGGGCGTGGGCGGGCTGGAGCGGAGTCTGCATCGTGGGCCTTGCGTTTGCCGCCGCTGCGTTCGCACTCGGTCTCTTGCCCCAGCGGGGCGAGACCGAATGAATGCGGCATCGAACCGCGCCGATGTCAGTGCCTGACGAGTGCCATCATGGCGCCGAAGCCGACGAAAACACCGCCCGTCAGCCGGTTGAACACCTTGGTGACGCGCTCGCTGCGCAGCGTCGCGCCAATGCGCAAACCGAAGGCCGCATAGACGAGGTACCAGCTGACCTCGATGACGGCGAACGTCGCGACGAGCACGCCGAACTGCGGCAGCGTGGGCTTGCTCGCGTCGATGAATTGCGGCAGCAGCGCCGCGGCAAAGAGGATCGCCTTCGGGTTGCTGCTCGCCACGAGAAAGCCGTTGCGATAGAGCGCGGGAAGCGAGCGCACCGGTGGCGCCGTCCGAAGCGACTCGCGCGCGTCAGCGGCCGGCGCCTGCGGCGCGCTGCGCCATGCCTTCACGCCGAGATAGACGAGATAGCCCGCACCGAGCAGGCGCAACGCATCGAACATCGCCGGCCACGCTTGCAGGAAAACACCGAGGCCCGCCGCCGAGACGGCGAGCATGAGCACGAGCGCCGACAGGCACCCGGCCATCGTGGCGCTGGCGCGGCGCAGGCCATGCTGGGCGCTCGAGGTCATGACGAGCAACATGTTCGGCCCGGGAATGGCCGACACCACGAACACCGTGGCCACGAAAAGCCACCAGGTATGAAGACTCATGACGGCAGAGCTCCTTGAAGGGGATGGCGGATGAACAAGCCGATGCACCGAAACGCGATTATCTGCCGCATGAAGCGCGCACGCCCGGCACGGTCGCACCGAATCCCACCGTGACGGTTGGCGCCCCTCACGTCGCGGCCGGGGAGGTGCGATACTGCTGCGATGTCGCCTGTTACCGCCACGTTCCGGTTTTACGAGGAACTGAACGATTTTCTCGCGCCTTCCCAGCGCCGGCGCGAATTCAGCTGCGCCTGCGCGCGCGCCGCCACGGCCAAGCACATGATCGAAGCACTGGGCGTCCCCCACACGGAGGTCGAACTGATTCTCGTCAACGGAGAATCGGTTGCATTCGACCATGTGCTTCAAGATGGCGACCGGGTAGCGGTCTATCCGAAATTCGAGGCGTTCGATATCACGCCGCTGCTGCGTCTGCGACCCGAGCCGCTGCGGACCATCCGTTTCGTCGCCGACGCTCATCTGGGCGGGCTCGCCCAGTTGCTGCGCCTCGCGGGGTTCGACACGCTTTACGACAACCATTTCGCCGACGACGAGATCGAGACGCTCGCACTGGCCGAGGCACGCATCGTCCTGTCGCGCGACCGCGAGCTTCTGAAGCGTCGCACCATCACGCATGGCTGCTACGTCCGCGCGCTCAAACCCGAGGCGCAGTTGCGCGAACTTTACCGCCGCCTGGACCTTGCCCGGAGCACGCGCGCTTTTCGGCTTTGCCTGACGTGCAACGCCCCGCTGCGGCCCATCGACAAGGAAGCGGTTCGCGAGCGGGTACCGGACGGCGTGTTCGAGCGGCAGACACGGTTCGCGACCTGCGATGTATGCCGGCGCGTCTTCTGGGAAGGTTCGCATTGGAAGCGCATGCGTACACTCGTCGATTCGGTCATGACCGAAGGAAGTGGCGGCGCCGCCGACGGTCCGATGGTCGATAGTCAGCACAACTAACGAACAGCTGTTGCCCCACCGCAACGGCCTCCAGCGAAACCATCTCTTGCAGCGGTACCGGTGCGCGAAAACACCCATTCCCGGCACGGTTCGTGTTGACTCATCTCAAAATGAGCCACTAAAATGCAACTAATTTCACAAGTGGGGCATATGCCTTGGACAGTTGCAGTAGTCGACCTTCGAACGGTTTTTCTGCCTGAGCGGCACGACGCCACGCGCTGATTCCTTCCATTAGCCGCCGTCTCGCCTCCCAGGCGGACGGTGCGCATCGCAGTATTCCGTAGCAGTTTTTCTCCGCGCATCGATTCGAATGGCCTTTTCGCGCCGTCGGGTTGCGCGCGCTCGCTTTCGCGCGAACGCATGCCACCGACGGGCCGGACCGGGCGTGTCCGCAGGCGTCCAAGCGCTATGCCTTTTTTGCTTTTTCAAGCAGGACCCGGCATGACCGCGGAGAAAACAATCATGTCCACACCCGCACAAGTCACTACTACGCGCAGCGCCGCCCTCGATGACGCCCATGTCGGCGATATCCGGGGCGCTTTTGGCACGATCGCGCACCACGATACGGCGCCGCGCCGCAACTGGGCCGCGCGCATTCGGACGCTGCTCGCCATCCTCGGCCCCGGCCTCATCGTGATGGTCGGCGACAACGATGCGGGCGCCTTCGGCATCTACACCCAGGCCGGACAAAACTACGGCACGGCGCTGTTATGGACGCTCGCCCTGCTCGTCCCGGTGCTCTACGTCAATCAGGAGATGGTGCTGCGCCTCGGCGCCGTGACCGGCGTAGGCCACGCACGGCTCATCTTCGAGCGGTTCGGCAAGTTCTGGGGCGCCTTCAGCGTCATCGACCTGTTCCTGCTCAATGCGCTCACGATCGTCACCGAGTTCATCGGCATCACGTTCGCGCTCGATTTTCTCGGCATCTCGAAGTTCGTCGGCGTCGGCATTGCCGCGCTGTTGACGATGGTCGCGGTCGGCACCGGCGATTTTCGGCGCTTCGAGCGGTTCGCCATCGTCCTTTGCGTGGGGAGCCTGCTGCTCGTGCCGGTGCTGGTATCCATCCATCCGCCGATCCACGTGATCGCACGCGATTTCGCCGTGCCGCGCTGGCCCGCTCACGCGCGGCTCGCCGATGTGATGCTGCTCGTGATCGGCATCGTCGGCACCACGGTGGCACCGTGGCAGCTGTTCTTTCAGCAGAGCTACGTGATCGACAAGCGCATTACGCCCCGCTTCATGAAGTATGAAAAGGTCGATCTCTGGATCGGAATCGCGCTCGTCGTGATCGGCGCGGTGGCGATGATGGCGTTCACCGCGGCGCTCTTCTCGGGCCGCCCCGAAGCCGGCCAATTCACCGATGCGCGCGGCGTCATCGACGGGCTGCACCAATACGTGGGCCGCATGCCGGCGACGATTTTCGCGGTCGCCCTGCTCGATGCCTCGATCATCGGCGCGGCCGCCGTCTCGCTTTCGACCGCCTACGCGATCGGCGATGTATTCGGCATTCGCCATTCGCTGCACCGGAGCGTGGCCGACGCCAAGGGCTTTTATCTCGTCTATTTCGGCATCGTCGTGCTGGCCGCCGCACTCGTGCTGATGCCCGGCAGCCCGCTCGGCCTGTTGACCGAGGCCGTTCAAACGCTGGCCGGTGTCCTGCTGCCGAGCGCCACCGTGTTCCTGCTGCTGCTTTGCAACGACCGTGCGGTACTGGGCCCCTGGGTCAACTCGGGGCGGCTCAACTTTTTCACCGGCAGCGTGGTCGCGGCACTCGTCGTGCTGTCGATCATATTGACAGCGGCCACGGTCTATCCGGATCTCTCCGGCGAGACGATCGTTGCCATGTTGATTGCGGGCGCGTCGGCCTCGGCTCTCGGCTACGCCATCATTCGGTTCATGCAGCGCCGCGAGAATATCGGCCAGCAGCAGGCCAACGACGACGGCGATGCCGTGGTCGCGCGCGAGCAATGGCGGATGCCGCCGCTCGACACGCTTCCCGCGCCGCGGCTCAGCTTCTCGACGCGTGTCTGGATGGGCGCCCTGCGCGGCTATCTCGCGATTGCGGTCGGTCTCGTCATCGTCAAAGTCGTGCAAATGGCGTTGCACTGACGAGTGAGAAAGAACCTGCCGCACGGGGCAGGTTCTTTCGCGTCAGGACGTCGATTCGTCTTTGGCGTCATAGCGACCGAGCGATGCCGCCGAATTCAAGCGTGCACGTTTGGACAGCGCTCGTTGAGCCTCGGACACGTTCGCGGCCTGCCCGCGCCAGATTTTCAGCGGCGGCTCCTGCAATGCGCGGCCATACGAAAAGCTGAGCGGCCAAGGGCGGCGGCCTGTGCGGTTGATGGCGTCGAGATGGGCGGTCGCCTCCTCGGGCGATTGCCCGCCCGAGAGGAAGAAAATGCCCGCGACGGCCGGCGGCACCGTGCGGCCGAGCACGGTCACGGTTTGCGAGGCCGCCTCGGCCACGCTCGCCGGGCTCGGGTGCTCCTTGCCGGCCACGACCATACTCGGCTTGAGCAGCATGTGCTCGAGCACCACCGCGTGTCGGTGCAGCGCATGAAACACCTCGTGGAAAACCGCCTCGGACACCTGGGCGCAGCGCTCGATCGAATGCGCTCCGTCCATCAGCACTTCCGGTTCGACGATGGGCACCACCCCTGCTTCCTGGCAAATCGCGGCGTACCGTGCCAGCGCATCGGCATTCGCGGCGATTGCAAGCCGGCTCGGCAGGCAATCCGAAACGTTATAGACGGCTCGCCATTTCGCGAAACGCGCGCCCTGCGCCTTGTATCGTTCGAGCCGTTCGCCGAGCCCGTCGAGGCCCTGGGTGATTTCGTCGCCGCTCGCATGGGCCAGCGGGATTTTTCCCTTGTCGACCTTGATGCCGGGCACGACGCCCTGGCGCGCCGCCAGCTGCGGCAGCGGTTCGCCATCGTCGGCGCATTGGCCGAGCGTTTCCTCGTAAAGGATGACACCGCTCACGTATTCGCCGAGCCCCGGTGTAGCCAGCAAGAGGGTCCTCCAGGCACGACGGTTCTCTTCAGTGGATTCGACATTGATGCTCTTGAAGCGCTTCGCTATCGTCGGTCCGCTTTCGTCAGCGGCGAGAAGACCTTTTCCGGACTGCGTGAGCGCCTCGACGGTGCGCTGCAATTCGCTGCTTTGTGTGTTCATCTCCGATTCCTCCGCGAAAGCCGAGACCCCCGAGTTTGCTCGGCCGCCGCGTATTGCACCAGTCCGCATGCAGCAGCAAATGCGGTGCCCACCGCATAGCTCAGGCATCGGACGAACGCTGGACGTGCGCCCCCTCCGTTGCCTGTGCCGCGATTGCACCAACCCTTTCTCTGAATCGACCGAGGGCCTCAGTGGCCGCCGCAATACCGTCGGCCTCGATCAGATCGCGCAGCTCGTCGCAGCACCCTGCCTCCTCGCGCTCGCCGAGCGTCAGAAGCGCACCCTTGACGCGATGCAGCATCTGCAGCACACGGCGCGCGTCGGCCGCACGCGCCGCTTGCACGAGCCGCTGCTCGTCCTCGGTCCAGGTCGTCGCAAATACGGCGAGCAGCGCCTCGGACGGCATGCTGCGCAGCTCGTCTGACGCGGGCCGATGGTCGAGCACCGCATCGAGCGCGAGCCGCAGCGTTTCGAGCGCCAGCGGCTTGGGCAACAACCGGGCGAAACCCGAGCGCTTCGCCTCGTCGGGATCGCGCGGCGCCGCCGTGTGGGCGATCACCGGCATCGTCAGTCCCTTGCCGCGCAGCGCTGCCAGCAGGCTGCGCCCATCCATGAGCGGCATGCATAGATCGGCGAGGACGAGATCGTAGGGCTGGCGCAGGCATTCGGCGAGCGCCTGGCGACCGTCGCAGGTCAGCTCGACATGCCGGTAGCCGAGTGCCTCGAGTTGATGAGCCAGCAACGTCCGGCTGACCGGGTCGTCTTCCGCAACCAGAATGCGCGTCGCGCGATGCGCCTCACGAGGGAGCCTCGCCGGCCGGCAGACTCCCACCGAGGCGGGCAGAGGCTCGCGGCGCCCGCACTGTTCGAGGGCCAACGCCAGCATCGCCGCGGAGAGCGCCGTCACGTGGAGCGAGTCGTCGGCCCGCTGGGGATGGAGCGGGCCTCGCTCGGACACCACGATCGCATCGAGATAGGCGGAACAACGGCTGCGCCATGCCCTGGGGACGACGTTTTCATGCGAGCCGAAAACGATGATCGAGCACCCGCGTCCCGGCGTCGGCTCGCACGCGCGAGTGCCGGGCACCACGGCCACGGCTGGGCCGCAAAGCGCGCGCAGGCGGGCAACGAGCGCGTCTTGCCAGGCCGCATCGTTGCAGGCGACGACGATCTCGTCGAATCCAAATCGATCGACGGGATGTGAAGGCTCGTGTAAAGGCGCGGGTGCGGCACGCTTGAACGGCAAATAAACGCTGAATGTCGCGCCGCACCCCTCTTCGCTTTCCAGCGCGATTCGCCCGCCCATCAAGTCGACGAGCCGCCTGCACAGCGACAGTCCGAGCCCCGTCCCACCGAAGCGCCGGGCGATCGACCCATCGGCCTGAATGAACGGCTCGAAGATGCGCTCGCGTTGGTGAGCTGCGATACCCATCCCCGAATCGGCGACCGAAATCAGCACTTCCTGTGCATCGGCCGCCGCGCAGCCCATCGTTGCGCAAAGCGTGACGGCCCCGCGGTCGGTGAATTTGCAGGCGTTGCCGAGCAGGTTCGTCACGACCTGCATGACCCGCTGCGCATCGCCGTGCCAATGTCCATCGATGGCGGGATCGAGCAGACATGAAAAGCGCAGGCCCTTGTTCGTCGCGGACGGCGCAAGCGTCTGCGCGCACCGCTCCAGCACCTGAACGAGATCGAACGGCTCCACGTGCAGTTGGAGCTCGTGCGCTTCGGCCTTCGACAAATCCAGCACGTCGTCGACCAGTGCGAGCAGTCCCTCGAACGCATGGCGCACGGATGTGAGGCGCGCCGCCTGCGCGGGTGCGAGTTCCTCCATCGAAAGCAGCTCGAGATTGCCCAGTGCGCCATAAAGCGGCGTACGAATCTCGTGGCTGATGGTGGCGATGAGCATCGATTTGGCCCGGCTCGCCTGGTCCGCCGCGTTGCGCGCGCGGCGCAAGAGCCGCACTGTCTCCTTTTGCCGGCTGATGTCCGTCAAGCTGCAGAGCAGCACTTCCCGCTCGCGATAGCGCGCCCGCGACAGCGCAACGGAGAGCTCGCGCGAGCGGCCGTCGGTGCCCGCCACGGACACTTCGACCGTGCGCGCCGTTCCGCCCGGCACCGCGGCGTGGCCGGAGCGAGCGCCCCTGCGCCTCGCGCCCCGTCCCGGCGCACGCTTGCCGAGCAGGCTTTGAAAAAACCGGGTCTCGTCGGGCAAAGCGGCAAGCAGCCCGCGAGCAATGTCGTTTTGCATGATGATGCGCCGCGTCGCCGGTTCGAAGACGGTCAAGCCCACCGGTGCGGTCGCCAACACCGTTCGACCGAATGCTTCGCTTTCGAAGACACTGCGGGCACGGGCGCGCAGCGGTGCGAGCACGAGCCTGTCGATCGTCAGCACGAACCCCCACTGCACCGCGAGTAGCAACGCGGCCAGCGAGATCGTCCAGACCACGGGCTCCCTCATGTTCGCGACGATGGTATGCCAGTCGAACGCCGACACCGCGACCCAGCCTGGTCCCGGGATGCGCTGAATCATGAAGAAGTCCGCGCCGCGACGCACGAGCCGCACACGCTCGTCGGCCGAATCGAGTACCGAAGGTTTCGCCGCCAACGCATCGGCCCAATGACCGCGGCGCGGGTTCGACTCGTCGATGCCCAACAGATGGCGGCGATCGCGCGACACCATGAAGAAATCGGGATCGTGCACGGCCGGCTGAAAGAGGCGCGGAATCTGCGTGGCCGGAACGGTCACGACGAGCACGGCGATGCGCTCGTCGCCACGATAGATGGGCGCCGCATAATGCTTGACGAGCTTGCCGTACATGTCGGACTCATAAAGCGCGACCCAGAACACGCGCTCGTGCCGCAGAGTGGTGTCCTCGTGCTTGCGGAGTTCCGCGTCGACGCGTGCCACGTATTGATCGATGAGCGGCGTCACGCCCGCGTGGCCAGCCTGCTTGCGCGCGCGCTCCTCGAGCGATGGCCATACGGCGAGAAAGCGCCGGTCCTCCGTGTAGAGAAAACCGCCGATGTCGTCGGCCGCACCTTGCAGCCGCAGCAGCGAACTGGGCGAAACCTCGCGCACGAGCCGCAACAGCGCCGCGAGCCGGTTTCGATCGGCCGGTGCCGTCAGCGTCGAGAGAATCGAAAACGGCGCCGCGCCGATGTCTTCTTCGGTGTCGACGAGCCCGCCGCCGGCATCGAGCAATTCGCGATAGCGCTCGGCGGGCACCGGATCGCGCGCATGCACGTGAGCCAACGCTTCGTAGGTCTCGACCATGTGCCGCAGGCGCGCCTGATTGCGCTCGACCGACGCGTTGACGAAATCGCGCTGAGCGAGAAACGCCGCGCGCCAGTCGTCGAGGCAGCGCTCGAAGCGATGCGCGATGCCGGTGGCGGCTGCGGCGAGAATCGAGACGGTCAGCACTAGGCCGCCGCCGAACAGGAGCGCGCGGTCGTAGCGGCCTGGCAGCCCGGCTTGGCAGCGCAACGAACGACTGACTCGTTTGCGCAGGGCCGTCAGGCTGCGCCGCAACCGGAGCGTTTTCATGGGCGGCATCGGTGCGGACACGTCTGCGTGTACCGCATTCGCTGGCTAAAGGGACGACCACGCTAGCGAAAAGTCCAGGAGAGAATGCCGATTGCGAGAAATATCGGACAAAGGCGCTTTCTGATCTGAGCGCTTGATCGATTCTCAACGCTCGCGTTAATTGCACCGTTCCGACGGTCTGAGCTCACCCCTCTCCACCACCGAAGACCGCGGGCCGCTTCTCCCTGAACGCCTCGATACCTTCCCGAAAATCGGCGCTTTGATACGCGCGGCGGCGAATCTCGCTGATGCGCCCGAGCGCGCTCGCGGGCAGCGCACGCATATCGGACAAGACGCGCAATTGCTCTTTGACCGCAGCGATCGCAAGCGGCGCCTTCCCGGCGATATGCATCGCCAACTCGCGCGTCTGCGCTTCGATCCGCTCGGAAGGCACCAATTGGTCGATGAGGCCCAACCGCAATGCGTCCTGGGCCTCCACGGGCTGCGCCGTAAAGAACATCGTCTTGATCGCGCTGATACCGAGCCGATCGGTGAAGTGCAAGAGTCCAGCAGTGTTGTAGGGCAAGCCGATATTGGCCGGCGTCATCGCGAAACTTGCGCTTTCATCGGCGACGACGATGTCGCAGCTGACCACCGTTTCGACCGCACCTCCCCAAACAGAACCCTGGACCTGCGCGATCACCGGGAACGGTGCGTGCCGCAGTGCCGCAATGGCCGCTTCCAGCGCGCTGCCGTGCGCCAACGGATCGGTACCGTCGAGCGGCAATTCCCCGATGTCGTGACCTGCCGACCATGTTCCGTGCTGGAGCGTCGTTTTCAAAATCATGACGCGCATCCGCTCGCGCTCGCACAGCTGACACGCGGCCGTGATCGCCTCCAGCACCCAGTGGCTCAAGGCATTACGCTTGGTTGGGTTACTCAGCGTGACCGTGGCGACATACCCTTCCCGTTTGATTTGAACCGACGCATCGGCGGGTCCGCTAAGGGTTTCGATCTGTTCGGTCATGTTCAACTCACCTTTGGGCTCATTTCATCGGCGCGACGGCATCGTCGACGAATTCCGCAACGATCCGCGCCCGGTCGGCATCGAGCTCCGGCGCGGCCCGATACGCGCGTGAGTCCCCGATGCCCGAGACCTTGATGGGGTTGCCCGCTACGTGGAATACGCCCGCCTGGGCGTCCTTGACTTCGACGACCATGTTCCTTTCGTTCAGTTGCTCGTCGTCGACGATGTCGGCGACCGAATTGATGGGACCGCAGGGCACGCCCGCCTCTTGCAACAACGCGATCCACTCGCGCGCGCTGCGGCCGGCCAACGTGAGTTCCAATTGCTCGGTCAGTGCATCGATGTTTTCGCGCCGCAGCGCATTCGTGCGGTACCGGCTGTCATCGCGCAGGTCCGGCCGTCCCAATGCATTGCACAGCTTGTCGAACAGACCGTCGTTCGCGGCGCCGATCACGAAATACGTATCGGCCGCGTGAAATGCGCTGAACGGCGCAACGGACGGATGACGCGCGCCCTGCGCCCGCGGTACCTCGCCCGTGGCGGCATAACCGGTGAGCGCGTCTTCGAGAATCGCAACCTGGCAGTCCAGCATCGCCACATCGAGATAGCGGCCAACGCCCGTGCGCTCTCGTTCATAAAGCGCCGCGTTGATGCCGATCGCCAGATAGAGACCCGCGGTAATGTCGCCGACGGATACCCCAACACGCGTCGGCGCACCGCCCGGTTGCCCGGTCACGCTCATCAAACCGCTCATCGCTTGAACGACGATGTCGTAGGCCGGCCTGTCCTGATACGGGCCGGTCTGGCCGAAGCCGGACACGCTGCCGTAGATCAACCAGGGGTAGCGTTCGTGCAGCGTCTCATGGTCCAGGCCAAAGCGACGCATCACGCCCGGACGGAAATTCTCGACCAACACATCGGCCTGCCCAAGCAGAGCGTGCAGGATATCGCGATCGCCCGAGCGCTTGATGTCGAGCGCGATACTCTCTTTGCCGCAGTTCAAAGCCGTGAAATACGTCGATTTCCCGTTCAGAAAAGGACCGAAAGCGCGAGAGTCGTCTCCGGCGCCCGGGCGTTCGATCTTGATCACGCGGGCGCCGAGTTGCCGAAGAATCATCGTGGCGTAGGGACCGGACAGCACGCGCGTCATATCGACAACGGTAATACCGGACAACAGGCCTTTTTGTTCGATGGGCGTCGTTTCCGATTGCATGATCAGTTTCCTCGAAAGGGAAATCGATGTCGTTACCCCTTTGAAACGATCCATCGGCTCGGCGCGACATCTGCTGATCCAGTCTACTGCTGGCGGCCTGTGGGCCAGGCTAGCGAAACTGCTAGGCCCTGGGCCGCCCGCTCATACGCGTACGGAACGGCCCCGTCCTCGCCTAAACGGCAGATGCCGCGCGATGTTGAACGCAACGAGATTGCCCACCACCACGAGCAGCAGGCCGACGACGGCGGGAGCCGACCATCGGTACCCCTCGAACACCGTCGATACGGCCAGCGCGACGAACGGGAACAGCACCGTGCAGTAGGCGGCCCGGTCGGGGCCGATGCGGCCGACCAACGTCAGGTAGGTCGTGAACCCGATCACCGATCCGGGCACCGCGAGATAAGCGAGCGAGCCGAAATACCGCGCGGTCATCTCGGGCTGGAAGGAGAACCCGGCGGCAAGACTGCCGAGCGTCAACAGCGCCGCGCCGATCAGCATCGCCCAGCTGTTGGTGACCGTCGGGTGGAGGCCCATCGCCTGCATGCGGCTCGAAAACAGATTGCCGGCCGAGAACGACATCGTGCCGGCGAGCGTAATCGCAAGTCCCAGCCACATCGCCCGATCGCCGGTGTGACCCGCCATCTGCGGCGCAAAGAGACAGAGGATGCCCACGAGTCCCAACACGGCGCCGACGATGGCGCTTGGCTGCAACGGCCGCCCCATGAAAATTCGGCCGTTGATCGCATTCAAGAGCGGCGCCGTCGAAAACACGACCGCGACGAGGCCGCTCGGCACGATCTGCTCAGCGTAGTAAAAGCACAGAAAGTTGACACAGAAAAGCGCCACACCCTGACCGGCGAGCAACGGCCAGGCCTCGCGCGGCGCCTTCACGGACCGGCGCAAAAGCCGCATCAGCACGAACATGACCAACGCGGCGAGCCAGAAACGAAAGGCGATCGACACCGGCGGCGCCACGACGCCGACCTGCCACTTGATGGCAATCCAGGTCGTGCCCCAAATCAATACCGTAATGAAATAAAGCGACAGATTCATGGTCTACCATCGATCGAGGAAATAGCGAACAGCCAAAGGCCGGCTCCAGCCCCGGCTCAGCGGGGAGCGCGACACGCGCATACGGCACCCACTATCGCGCGTCGGTTTCGACGCGCGTTGTCCAGGCTTGCGGTTTTTTCGAGACGGCGGGCGACGCGTGCGGCGCGGCCCGTCTATACTCGTTGTTCCGCTCGATACCCCTTTTTTGCGCACTTTTCGATCTTCATCGTGGACGCCAGCCCGTTCCTGACTGCGCCAGCCGCCGACGAAACGCCGTTCGGCATGCATTCGGTCGGCCGCACGCTCGCCGAAGCCGATGCGACGCTGGAGCGCTTCGCGTGGCTCGGCGACCGGCTTGCGGCCGCCGTCTGGCGGCGCGTCACGGTCGAGGAGGAAACGACGTACGACAAGCCCGGCCATCACACGCTGTCGTGCTACCTCGACGGCGGCTACCGCACCGAGCGCCAAAAGTTGCCGGGGCAGTACGGCGCGCCGCAACGACTGTGCGCGCTGCCGGGCGACCACGAATCGCGCTGGTGGGTCCGCGGCCAGATGCATTTCGTGCATCTCTACTTCCTGCCGGAGCATTTCACGCGCCGTGCCGTTCAGGAACTCGATCGCGAGCCGCGCGAGCTGACGCTCGCGGACCGGACCTATTTCGAAGATGCCCGCATCGCCGCGCTCTGCCGCGGACTTGCGGCCGCACCGTGGGACGGCCCGGACGACCGGCTGCGCGCGAACGAAACGGCGCACGAGATCCTGAGCCTCCTGCTGCGCGCACAGGCGGTACGCCGCGACGACGCCACGATCAAGGGTGGGCTCGCGCCGGCCATGCGGCGGCGCCTCGTCGATTACATCGACGCGAATCTTTCTCGCACGCCTACGCTCGGCGAACTCGCTGAATTGGCGTGCCTCTCCGAATTTCATTTCTCACGCATGTTCCGGGCCTCGTTCGGGATGCCGCCTTCCTCCTGGATCGCTTTGCAGCGCCTCAATCGCGCGCGCACGCTCTTGCGCACGACGACGCTCCCCGTCGATCGGATCGCCGCCGACTGCGGCTATGCCGATGCGAGCCATTTCGGCCATCGCTTTCGTGCGGCAGTGGGCGCCGCGCCGCTCGCCTACCGGCGCGCGTTGAACGCCGATCGTGCGATGGTGAACCTCGACATCGATTGATCGCCATAGGCCTATCGCATCGATAGCGCTCAGGTCTTACAGGCCCCTGCGCGGTTTCGGCCATGCCCAATCGATGCAATCGGAACGTTCAATTGTTCTTTTCTGGCGGTACCCGTCACCATGCTTCGTATGGGCAGGCAGGAGCCTGCATACGTCGGCAGCAAAAGCATGAGGTGAACGATGACAACCGCGCAAATGCAGCTCGGCATGACCCAGCGCACGACTCGAGCGATGAGCGCCGCCCTCGCGGGCCGCATGTCGAGCCCGCGCTCGGCGCTGCTCTTTGCCGGCCCGGCCGTCGTCGCTTCGATCGCCTACATCGATCCGGGCAACTTCGCGGCGAATATCGAAGCGGGCTCGCGCTACGGCTACGCGCTGCTGTGGGTCGTTGTGATCGCCAACCTCGTCGCGATGCTGTTCCAGGCGCTCTCGGCGAAGCTCGGCATCGTCACCGGCCGCAACCTCGCCGAAATGAGCCGCGAGCACTTTTCCAAACCGGTGGTCTATGCGATGTGGGCTGTCAGCGAAATCGCTGCGATGGCAACCGATCTCGCCGAATTTCTCGGCGGCGCCATCGGTATTTCGCTGCTGTTTCACTTGCCGCTCATGGCCGGAATGGTCATCACGGGCATCGTCACCTATGCGATTCTCGGCGCTGAAAAACGAGGCTTCCGCCCGCTCGAGCTCATCATCGGCGGGCTCGTCGCCGCCGTGGCGCTCGCTTATATCGTCGAACTGTCCATCGTCGATGTGGCATGGACCGACGCCGCCCGCGGCGCGCTCGTCCCGACGTTGAGCGGCAACGGCGCAGTAGGCGTGGCTGTCGCAATGCTGGGCGCCACGATCATGCCGCATGCCATTTATCTGCATTCGGGGCTCACGCAACAACGCGCGCCGGCACATAACGATGCGCAACGCAGCAGGCTTGTGCGGTTCTCGAATCGCGAGGTGGTGATCGCGCTCTCGATCGCAGGCCTCGTCAACATGGCGATGATCGTCATGGCCGCGGCCGCATTTCACAACGGGCACACCGATATCGTCGAGATCGGGGCCGCCTATCGCAGCCTCGCGCCGCTGTTCGGCGCGGGCGCCGCGGCCGTCTTTCTGATTGCGTTGATCGCCTCGGGCGTATCGAGCTCCGTGGTCGGCACGATGGCCGGGCAGATGGTCATGCAAGGCTTCGTCGGGTTTCGGATACCCGTCGGCGTGCGGCGGCTCGCGACGATGGCGCCGGCTTTCGTCGTCGTGGCGCTCGGCGTCAATGCGACCGACGCGCTCGTCTATAGTCAGATGGCGCTGAGCTTCGCGCTGCCCGTGCCGATGATCGCGCTCGTCGTTTTCACGAGCCGCCGCGACATCATGGGACGTTTCGTCAACAGCCGGCTCGTGAGCGCGGGGGCAATCGTCGCAACGGCCGCCATCGTCGCACTGAACGTGGGGCTCGTGCTCCAAACCGGCTTGAAAGCAATTTAAAGCGGTTTAAAGCGATTGAAAGTCGAGCGGTGTCGATTCCGGCCGCCGTCGTTCGTCGTGTAGGATCGGGGACGCCGTCCCCTTTCTACCGGAGATTGCCATGTCGACCCATACCGTTCGCCTTCACCGTGTTCTGCGCGCCACGCCCGAGCGCGTCTACCGCGCGTTCCTCGACGCAGCCGCCATGAGCAAGTGGCTGCCCCCGCACGGATTCACTTGTAGCGTCCATGAGATGGATGCCAAGGTGGGTGGCAGCTATCGGATGTCGTTCACGAACTTCACGACGGGCGGCGGCCATTCATTCGGCGGGGAATATCTGGAACTCGTGCCGAACGAGCTCATTCGCTATACCGCCAAATTCGACGACCCCAATTTGCCCGGCACGATGCAGACGACAGTGTCGCTGCGGCAGGTGAGCTGCGGGACCGAATTGACCGTCGTTCAGGAAGGCATCCCTTCGGTCGTTCCCAACGAAGGCTGCTATCTCGGTTGGCAGGAGTCGCTCTCGCTGTTGACGTTGCTCGTCGAGCCGGAAATCCGACAGTAGCGCTCGAAGATTCGGGGCCTTGTCCGCCAGCTATCCGGCACCCGTTCGGCGCCCCGCTCGACCCTCCACGCCAGCGGCCGGGACAGCACTTTTGAACAAGACGGGACCACGGTGCCGCCGACTATACTGACTCGATCGTCAATCTTCGATATCGACAGACAGGTCACCGTCATGCCCCATTATCTTTGCTACGAGCAGCCCGGTCTGCTCGAGTTCGATACCGTCATCGTCGACGCGCGCCCGGGTGCTGTCGTGCTCGCGCAATCCGCGCTGCATCCGGGCGGTGGCGGGCAGGTCTCGGATGCCGCAACGCTCGTCCATCAGCACGGCACGGTGCGCGTAACGAGCGTGTCGCTCGAACGCGGCCGCTATTGGCACATTCTCGATGCGCCGCTCGAGCTCGCGGGTAACGTTCATGTATCGATCGATGCGCAGCGGCGTTCGACCCTCGCGCAATTGCACACCGCGACGCATATCCTCAATGCACTCGTCTACCAGGAGTTTGCCGGTGCGCTCGTCACGGGCGCGCAGATCAATGCCGATGGCGTGGCGCGGATGGACTTCGATCTGCCCGAGGCCGATAACGATCTGCTTCGAGCGCTCGAGCACCCGATCAACGAAATCATTCGCCAGGGGCTCGATGTTCGAACGCGATACGTGCCGACACGCGAAGCGCAGGCCACACCGGGCCTCATCCGTAGCCTGTCTGTCGCCCCGCCGCCTACGGACGACGGCATGATTCGCATCGTCGAAATCGGCGAGCTCGATCGGCAAGCGTGCGGCGGCACGCATCTGTCCAATACCGCACAATCGCGCCCGATTCGCCTCACCAAGATCGAGAACAAAGGGCGGCGAAACAGGCGCGTGCGGATCGAGCTCACGTAAGCGCGGGTCCTTCGGCGGAGCAACGACGATGGCAACTGGAAATCGCGCAGCGCGCGAAGAGCTGACGTACCGGCGGGACGGCGCACTCGAAGGCGCAGCGTTGGCGACGGCGCGTTATGGCGCGCATGAATTCGACCGGCACGTGCACGACGAACTCGTCATCGTCATGACCGAATTCGGCGGCGGCCAGTGCATCACGCGCGCCGGCAGCGACGTGTCCGGCCCAGGGACGGTCTGGGTCTTCGCGCCCGGTGAATATCATTGCGGCGAAGTCTGGGACGAAAAGGCCTGGCACTACCGCGCGATTTATCTCGACATGCAAGGGCTCGCCGCACTCAGCGCGGTTTTCAACGAGGAGTCGCGCGACGACCGCTTACTGCATATTCCGCCCGGCCTCTATCGCGACGAGCAGCTCTGCTCGCTGCTCCTGAAAGCGCACACCAGTCTCGACGAGAACGCCGGCACGCCATTGATGGAACGGCAGGCGCATTGGTGGGCCGCGATGGGCATGCTGTTCGGACGATACGGTCAACCCAAGCCGAGCGAAAGCCACGGCGGACGCGAGGGTCACAGAATGGCGAAGGTGAAGGACTACCTCGCCGCGCAATTCCAGCGCGATATTCCGATCGACGAGTTGGCCCGGCTCGTCGGCCTGAGCCGCTATCACCTGATGCGCGCGTTTTGCAAAGAGTATGGATTGCCGCCTCACGCTTATGTCAATCAACTGCGGCTGATCGCGGCAAAGCAATGGCTCGCGGCCGGCCGCAGCGCGGCCGACGCGGCCGTGAGCGCGGGGTTTTACGATCAGAGCCACCTCAATCGCGTATTCAAGAAGGCTTACGGGATCACGCCGGGCGCCTATGCGGCACTGAGACCGGCGCTTTGAGCGTGATTCAGATACGTTTTCAAACGGCTTCGAATACGGCGGTCATCACACCAAGCCGATCCTGCATCAGGTTCTTTCCCAGATTGGTGGTGAACTCCAGAAAGTCCGGCCCCATCACCACGCCGAGATTGGGCGAAGGCGGTGCGCCCGACGCGCGCAATTGCGTGATCCAGGCCTTGGCGGCATCGCTATCGTCCCGCGACATGAGCGTGCGAAAGCCCGCAGATTCGATGGCTTCGCGCGTGGCATCCGCCGTCATCAGAAAGCTGGTGGCCGACGTTCTCGCCCATGGAACCGGGTAATGCGGATCGCCGTTTTTCAGCACGACATCGTAGGTTGCAAACTTGCCGCCCAGTTTCAGCACGCGCCGGATATTGTCGTAGAGCCGCGGCCGATCCGCGATGTTCATCGCCACATGCTGCAGCAGCGCGACATCGAATTGGCCTCGATCGAACGGCAGATCGAGCGCGCTACCCGTTTCGAACGATACCCGCGCGGTTTGTCCCGTGCGCTCGGTCAAGTAGCGTGCGGCATCGACGAACGGCTCGCTGAGGTCGATACCGACCACTCTGCAGCCATGCGTTGCAGCCAGAAAGCGTGCGGGGCCGCCGATGCCCGAACCGATATCGAGAACCCGCATGTCGGCGCGAATATCGGTCAACTCGCCAAGTTCGGCGGTCGCGGCAAGACCCCGCGTATGGAATTGATCGAGCGAAGCGAGCCGCTGGGGCGCGAGCAGCTCATCGTCGGGCCCGAGTGCCATGAGCGTGGCCGTCAGCCGCGCCCTCAGACCCGTCGCGCGATAGTGGTCGCGCACATCATTGAGTACGTCAGTCATTGCGAGCTCCTCGTTGGATGGTGAGGTGTACCGTACGCTCGCAATGCTGTTCGATAAAGCGCCTGAATCTATATAGATAGTGAAGCGCGATTACCCAATTGCCTCGCGCTTCGCTTCAGCCGTCGCGGAAGATAAAGCTGTATGCGCTCAGCGCCGGCACGCCGCCCAGATGCGCATAAAGCACCTTCGAGCCAGGCTCGAATTCGCCGCGACGCACTTTATCGATCATGCCGTGCATCGACTTGCCTTCATAGACCGGGTCCGTCAGCACGCCTTCGAACCGCGCGCACAGACGGATCGCCTCGAGCGTGCCCTCGTTCGGCAAACCGTATTCCGGGCCGCCATAACGCGTGTCGAGAATCACGTCCTTCTCCGTGATGTCGCGTCCGAGATCGACGAGTTCGGCCGTATGGCGCGCGATGCGCGTGATTTGCGCATGGGTCTTTTCGGGGGTGGCCGAGGCGTCGATACCGATGACGCGATCCGCACGGCCGTCCGCAGCAAAACCCACGACCATCCCCGCTTGGGTGCTACCCGTCACCGAGCAGACGACGATGTAGTCGAACTTGAAGCCCAGCTCCGCTTCCTGCTGCCGCACTTCCTCGGCAAAGCCGACGAACCCGAGCCCGCCGAACGGATGTTCGGAGCAACCGGCCGGAATCGGATACGGCTTGCCGCCGGCCTTGCTCACGCTCTCGAGCGCCTCCTCCCAACTCGGACGGATACCGATGTCGAAGCCGTCCGGGGCGAGCCGCACGTCCGCGCCCATGATGCGCGACATCTGGATGTTGCCTACGCGGTCATAAACGGCGTCGGAATAGTTCACCCAGTTTTCCTGCACGAGGACGCACTTCATACCCAGATGCGCGGCAACCGCAGCCACCTGACGTGTCTGGTTCGACTGAATACCGCCGATCGATACGAGCGTGTCGCAACCTTGTTCGAGCGCGTCGGGGATCAGGTACTCGAGCTTGCGCGTCTTGTTGCCGCCGAACGCCAGGCCGCTGTTGCAGTCTTCCCGCTTGGCATACAGCTGCACCTTGCCGCCCAGATGTTCGCTCAAGCGCTCGAGCGGTTGAATCGGCGTCGGCCCGAATGTCAGCGGGTAACGAGGGAAGCGTTTGAGATTCATCGAATGTCTCCGGAAAGGGTGCGACAAGGTATTCGTCGGAAGGTGACCGCCTGGCGGCGCATCGCATAGGGAAAATGATAGGGGGATGGCCGCGAAATGAGCTTGCGAAATAAATGGCGATGACCTACGTTAGGAGGCCTCTGCCCCCTCTGTGCGAACTTTAACTTCGCAAAAACGCAATCTGACGAAATGAAATTAAGCCCGGAATCCAGTCCCGCGTTGGACGCTCAGCCCGCATTGGATCGGATCGATCGCGCCATCCTCAAGCAGCTTCAGCAAGACGCGTCCATCTCGAACGTGAGCCTCGCGGCGAAAGTCAAACTGAGCGCACCCGCGTGCCTGCGGCGCGTCGAACGTTTGAAGGAAATGGGCCTGATACGCGGGATCGTGGCACTGCTCGATCCGAAAGCGCTGGGCATGGGGATGCTCGTCGTCATCGGCTTCGTGCTGGATCGCTCGACGCCCGAAGCGTTCACCGCGTTCGAGAAAGCGGCGCAGAAGGTATCGGGGTGCGTGGAATGCCACGTCGTGACGGGCGAATTCGATTACTTCATGCTCGTACGCACGCGCGACAACGAGAGCTTCAACCGGTTGCACGCCGAGCAATTGCTCTATCTCCCCGGCGTGCGGCAGGTACGCAGCTTCATGGTGCTGAAGGAGATTCTGTCGACGCATGCGTTGCCGCTGTGACGCACGCGTCGGACCATCGATTTCAACGAGCCGTGTTAGCGGCTACGCGGCGGCCGGGGGTCGCTCAGGCACTCAGCGTTGCCACGGTGCGAGGTTCGCCGCAGACACTTTCCCATAACGCTCGCGCGCGGTATGGACCACGCTGGGATCGAGCTCGCCCTCGTCCGCCAAGGCCTTCAATGCGGCCACCACGATGCTGGCTCGGTCGACTTCGAAAAACGCCCGAAGCTCTTGCCGTGTATCGCTGCGGCCAAAGCCATCGGTGCCCAGCGTGACATATCGGCGCGGCACGTACGCGCGGATCGATTCGGGTACCGCGCGAACATAATCGGTCGCGGCAATCACCGGCCCGCGCGATCCCTCGAGCGCCGAGCTCACGTATGGCACGGCGGGAGCATCGCCAAGCCTTGCGCGCCGCTCGGCCGCGATTCCATCGCGCTGCAACTCGACGAAGCTCGTCACGCTCCAGACGCCCGCATCGATTTCCCACTCTTCTTTCAACATGCGTTGCGCCGCGATGACTTCGGAGAGGATTGCCCCCGAGCCGAGCAGTTGCACGCGTGCCGTTTGCTGCAACACGGGCGAGAGCGGATAGAGGCCTCGGAGGATGCCGTCGCGCAGTGCCTGCGGATCGCCCTCCGGCAACGACGGTTGCGCGTAGTTCTCGTTCGTCACCGTCACGTAATAGAACACGTCGCGCTGTTGCTCGACCATCTCGCGCATCCCCGCATCGACGATCGTTGCCACTTCATAAGCGAAGGCCGGATCGTAGGCACGGCAGTTCGGAATCGTCGATGCCGCGAGGTGACTCGTGCCGTCCTGATGCTGCAAGCCTTCGCCACCCAGCGTCGTACGGCCCGATGTCGCGCCGATGAGAAAGCCTCGGGCGCGCTGATCGGCCGCTGCCCATATCAGGTCGCCGATGCGCTGAAAACCGAACATCGAGTAGTAGATGTAAAACGGCAGCATCGGCAGGTCATGCACGCTGTAGGCCGTCGCGGCGGCGATCCACGACGAGATGGCGCCCGCTTCGGAAATCCCTTCCTCGAGAATCTGCCCGCGCGTGTCTTCGCGGTAGTACAGCATCGAGCCGAGATCCTCCGGCTCGTAACGCTGCCCGAGCGGCGAGTAGATCCCAACCTGCCGGAACATGTTGGCCATGCCGAACGTACGCGCTTCATCAGCGACGATCGGCACCACGCGCGAACCGATTTCGCCCTCCTTGAGCAACGCGGTCAGCATGCGCACGAGCGCCATCGTCGTCGACATCTCGCGGCCGGCCGCCTCGAGCGCGAATGCTCCCCAGGTCGGCATCGAAGGGACGGTCAGCCCCTTCGATGCCACTTTCCGCCTTCTGGGCAGAAAGCCTCCAAGGGCAGCCCGGCGCGCATGCAGGTATTGCATTTCCGGGCTGTCTTCCGCTGGCTTGTAAAAGGTCAGCCGCTCGACGTCCTCGTCCGACAGCGGCAGTTCAAAGCGATCGCGAAACGTCTTCAGATCGTCGACGTCGAGCTTTTTTTGTTGATGCGTCGTCATGCGGCCCTGCCCCGCCGTGCCCATTCCGAAGCCTTTCATCGTCTTGGCGAGAATCACGGTCGGCTGGCCCCGGTGCGCAAGGGCGCGCGCATAGGCCGCGTGCAGCTTGCGCGCGTCGTGACCGCCGCGCCGCAGGCGGTCGATCTCGGCATCGGAGAGCTCGGCAGCGAGCGCGGTAAGCGCCGGGTTACGACTGAAAAAACGCGCGCGGTTGTACGCGCCGTCGTTGGCGGAGAACGTCTGGAACTGCCCGTCGACGGTCTCGGCGAACGCTCGGGCCAGCGCGCCGGCATGGTCGCGCGCGAAGAGCGGGTCCCAATCCGAGCCCCACAGCACTTTGATGACGTTCCAGCCCGCGCCGGCAAAGAGCGCCTCGAGCTCGTCGATGATGCGGCCGTTGCCGCGCACTGGGCCGTCGAGCCGTTGAAGGTTGCAGTTGATGACGAACACGAGGTTGTCGAGCCCTTCGCGCGCGGCCAGTGAAAGCGCACCGATCGACTCGGGCTCGTCCATCTCGCCATCGCCGAAGAAGCCCCACACCGTTCGGCCTTCCGTGCGCGCGAGCCCGCGGTTGTGCAGGTAGCGCATGAAGCGCGCCTGATAGATCGAGTTGATCGGGCCGATGCCCATCGAGCCCGTCGGAAACTGCCAGAACTCGGGCATCAGCCACGGATGCGGATACGAACAAAGCCCAGGGCCCGCGATTTCCCGGCGGTAATGCCGCAGGTGGTCCTCGCTCAGGAAGCCCTCGAGATAGGCGCGTGCATAGACACCCGGTGACGAATGCGGCTGAAAGTAGACGAGGTCTCCGCCCGAGCCCTCCCCGCCTTCGGGCTGCGCCGCGCGAAAGAAGTGATTGAAACCGACTTCGAACAGATCCGACGCCGACGCATAGCTGGCGATATGTCCGCCCAGTTCGCCATAGGCGCGATTCGCGCGCACGACCATCGCCAGTGCGTTCCAGCGCAGCGCGGCCGAGAGCCGGGCTTCGATCTCGAGATCGCCCGGGTAAGGAGGCTGTTCGGCAACCGGGATCGTATTCACGTAGGGCGTGACGCGTGACGGTGCCCGTGCGAGGCCCTGCGTATATGCGTGGTCGGTCAGACGGTCGAGCAGGAATTGCGCGCGGTCCTTGCCCACGTGAGCGACGATGGCGTCGAGTGCTTCGAGCCATTCGGCCGTTTCCTGGGGATCGTCGTCCAGCGGCACAGCGCTGGCTCGTTTCGTTTCCTCGATACCGCTCGATAAGTCCGTCATAGCAGGTCTGCCTCCGGCGCGCCGGCTAGGGGAGGCGCGCATCGATGGGGAATCATCGTACCCGGCATCGTGCAGAATTTGCGTTTGTTCTAACTGTGAATTCCTCTTCGGATAGTGTAAATATTCTGTTTTATCGATCGATTCCGGAATGTTTCGACTATGACCACGAATACGAGGCGCCTCGACCGCATCGACATCGGCATCCTCAACCAACTGCAACAGAACGCGCGGATCACGAATGCCGAGTTGGCGCGCTCGGTCAACCTGTCGCCAACGCCGTGCTTCAATCGCGTCCGTGCGCTCGAAAAGCTCGGGCTGTTCAAGCAACAGGTGACGCTGCTCGATCCCGAGCCGCTTGGCCTGAGCATCAATGTGTTCATTCAGGTCAGCCTCGAAAAGCAGGTCGAACATGCGCTGCGGCGGTTCGAGCAGGCAATCTCCGAGCAGCCCGAGGTCATGGAGTGCTATCTGATGTCGGGGGACGCCGACTATCTATTGCGAGTGGTGATGCCCGATATGCGCGCGTTGGAGCGCTTCATCATCGAGCGGTTGACGACCATTCCCGGTGTGTCGAACATCCGGTCGAGCTTTGCGCTCAAGCAGGTGCGCTATAAAACGGCGCTGCCGTTGCCGGCGGCGGGGCTGACGCTGGTCGAGCCGTAAGCCCTGCAGCAGGTGGCGCGCATCTCTAGCCAAAGCTCACGTGATAGACGGGCGGCAGGTGCACGGAGACTTCGTGCCAGGTCTCGCCCGCGTCGTCGGAAGTCCATAGACCGCCCGTCGTCGAACCCATCGCCAGCCTCGTGCCCCGGGTGTCGATCGCCAGCCCGTGCCGATAGACCAGATCGTAAGCGGGCGCCGGTGGCAGGCCTTCGGAGAAGCGCTCGAACGTGCGGCCTCCATCGCGTGTGCGCGTGACGACGAAGGCGCCATCGACAGGAATACGGCAAGCATCCTTCACTGCCGGGACAAACCAAGCCGTATCGGGGTCTTGCGGGTGTACGGCCACGGCGAAACCGAAGCTCGACGGTTGCGCTTCGATGCGCGTCCAGCGCTCGCCGCCATCGGTCGAGCGAAAAATTCCGCAGTGATGCTGCGTCCAGAGGACATTCGGTGCGGCGTTGCACTGAACGACGCGGTGCGGGTCTTGAACATTCGGTTCGCCGCGCCGCTCCGGCGGCATATAGTCGGCCTCCATGCCCTGTGCCGTGACACGCCACGTCGCACCGCCGTCGGCCGTTTGCCAGACGCCTCCCGATGAAACGCCCACCGTCACATGGCGGCTGTCGCGCGGGTCGATCAGCACCGAATGGATGCCCGCGTGGTCATAACCGCCCCCCATCCACTCGCGACGCTCCGGGCGGTCCCAGAGCGCATGGTTCAATGTCCAGCTTTCGCCGCCATCGTCCGAGCGAAACAGCCCGCCCGGGATCGTGCCGGCCCAGAGCGTGCCCGGCTCGTCGGGGCTACCCGGCTCCAGTGTCCAGATTTGTTCGAGCGACCAAAGCGGCTCCTGGACAGGCGGTACGGCTTCGCCGACCGCGGACGCGGCAGCACTTCCCGCCTCGGCGAGCGCATCGTCCCGACCAGCCATTTGCGCGGCTGGCGCCGATGCGGATGCCTCGGCGCCTTCCGGCTGCGCCGGATAAACCGGCGTGTTGCAGGGCTGCCATTCGCACTCGCCGGCGGCCAAACGATGCAGCTTCACACCGAAATGGCCGAGATTGAGCGCGGCGTAAAGCGTGCCGTCGCGCGGATCGGCCAGCGCCGAGCTTACCGGTTCGCCCACGAAATGATGCTCGGCTTGCTTCCATCGGCCGGGGCGGGCGCCGTCCGTTTCGAAAACGAACAGCCCTTTGCGGGTCCCGACGATCAAGCGATCTCGATTCACGATGTCTGTCTCCGTTTTTATCCGCCTGCCTCAGCCGCCCGAGAGCGCTTGCACGACGTAGATGCGGCTCTCGGCGCCGACCGCATCCGAGAGGTGCCGGCGGTCGCGCACCGGCCTGCCGTCGACGTACACGGCCAGATGCCGGCGCAGTCCGCCCTGGTCGTCGAGAATATACCCGCGCAGCCGCGGCTCGTCGGCGAAGACGGCAGCCAACGCTTCGTCGACCGTGCCGGCCGCAACGTCGCGCTCGGGCAGCGGAATATGGCGCTGAATCGAGGCGGCGAAGAACAGGTGTGCCATGGGGGTGGCGCGCTTCTTAGGTGGGGTGCTTAAGTGTAGTACCGAGCAGGCCCGGGATGCGCTCAATCAAATATTGGCGTCGAACGACTCCGTTGGGTCCTCAGCGGTTGCGCCGCCCTTTACGCCATTACGGTTGTTGCGAACGCGGGTCTTCTCCACGGGCCGCAGCGCCTCCCCATTGAAATGCGTAGCGATACCGAGCCGGCGGAGGCCGATTTTTACGTAATCGGCCTGGAGTTCAATGCCAATGGAGCGACGTCCGAGCCGTTGGGCGACGACGCACGTCGTGAACGTGCCGCCGAACGGATCGAGCACGGTATCTCCGGGGTTCGTGCTGGCTTTGACGATACGCTCGAGAAGCGCTTCGGGCTTCTGGCTCGGATGCGCTTCGTACTCCGGCATGCGGTACCGCACGCGCGGCATGTACCAGGTATTGCCCGGAACTTTCGTCGTCTTGTATGGCGTGGGGACATCCTTTCGATAGTCGATCAGCTTGCGCACGGCGCCTGTGCGCGCTTCGACTTCGATATCGGCCACGTTGAAGGTGTAGTTTTTGGCGTCCTTGACGCAAAAGAGGATCGGTTCGTACAGCGAGCCGAAGTGCTTCTTCGCTTGCACGCCCGAGCTGTCGTAATGCCAGACGATTCGCGACAGGATCGTAATGCGTTCGCGCAGCCACAGGTCGAGATAGGGCATCGCCTGTGTGCTCGTCATGACATAGAGGCTGCCGGTGGGCTTCAGCTTGCGGATGCAGGCATCGAGCCACTCGTAGCACCACTCGGCATAGGCCTTGTCGGAAGACCAGGCGTCTTTGAACTCGCCGAATTGCTTGCCGATGTTGTACGGCGGGTCCGCAAAGATCAGATCGATCGACTCGTCGGCAATGCTGCCCAAAGCGTCGAGGCAGTCGCCATGAAAGACGGTTGCATCGTCACCCTCGAATGTCTCGATCGATCCCATATGGCTATCAACCTCGTTGGAAGGCTGGTTTGACAAGTTGACGCGCATCTTAACAAGGAGACTGGGCCGCTCACCCCACGATGCATCGGACTCCCCGGCGTTCGCCCCGGGCACCCTGGGGAAACAGCGGACTCAAGTTTACGCGCTTTGTTCCGTAAACAAGCTAACTGCCGTAGGCAGCATGTAGCGAGGGTGAGAAGGTCAAGCAAGCCGGCGACATCTAGCCTCTGAAATCTCCGGCGGGAGGCAAACTCCATGACATTGAAACGGGCTCGATTCGCATCGACGTCTCTGATATGCGCCGCGGCAATCGCCTGCAGCGCGTCCGATGCACGCGCGCAGGACGACCCTTCAATGTTTGCCCTGAGCGGTTTCGGCACTTTCGCAGCCACCCATTCGAGCCTGTCCACCGCGGACTTCGCGTCCAACCAGTTTCAGGCCTCCGGCGCCGGCGCCAGCCGCAATGTCGATTTCGAAGACGATTCGAAACTCGGCCTGCAGCTGCAAGCCCATCTGACGAAAAAAATCTCCGCATTGGTGCAAGTCGTCGCACGCGAAGACTATGCGTCGAGGTTTCGGCCCACGCTGGTCTGGGCCAACATCAATTACGCGTTCACTCCGGATTTCAATGTCCGCGTGGGCCGCGTCGAGATGCCGAATTTTCTGGCTGCGGACTACAGCGAAGTCGGATACGCCCTGCCGTGGGTCAGAGTGCCGCGCGCGCTGTATAACCTCGAACCCGTGACGAGCAGCGACGGAATCGACGCATCGTACCGCATGCACTTCGGCAGCGTGACGGATACGATTCGCGTCATCGCCGGCACCACGACTTTTCACACGCCGGGCCCGTTCCGCGCCCGAGGGACAGGCGTGCTGGGGCTCTTCGATACGATCGAGCGCGGCCCCCTTACCTGGCGCGTTGCCTATATGCACGCGCATTTGCAGTTGCCCTTTGGGCCACTATCGTCGACCACGGTCTACATGACAGGGGTGAGCCTCGATATGTCCCAATGGTTCGTGCAAGCCGAGATCGCCCGTCAAACCGCCACCGGCCTTTCGCCCGGATACATCGGCGGCTATGCGACGGCCGGCGTGCGCATTGCTCGAGTGACGCCCTATGTCACCTATGCGCAAGCGCATTCGCTCGACCATACGACAGCCGTCCCGAACATGAATTTCGGAGAGCGGGATCTGTCGGCGGGCGTGCGCTGGGATTTCGCCAAGAATTTCGACTTGAAAGTGCAGTACGACCACGTTTCGGCACCGGCGAATTCCACCGGGTGGTTCACGAATTTCGGGCCGGGATTCCATCTGGGGCCGAGCGCGAACGTCGTGACCGCGGCGGTCGATTTCGTATTCTGAGGCCCAGCCATGCACGCCTCGAGAATCCGACCGTTGCGAGCCCTGCTGCTCAAGGCCTTCTTCGGCTTGTGCGGTTCGTTGTGCCTGACGCCGATATGCGAAGCTCACCTCATCGTCATCGTTTCGCACAAAAGCCCGGTTACGACGCTGACGAAATCCCAAGTCGCCGATATCTATCTGGCACGGACGGCGCAACTGCCCGATGGCACCGAAGCCATTCCGCTCGATCAAGCGGACACCGGTGCCAACCGCAGCGAATTCTATGAGATCGTCACCGGAAAATCGCCGGCGCAATTGCGCGCCTACTGGTCGAAGCTGATCTTCACGGGCAGCGCGCAGCCCCCGCGCGTGTTCAACGATGTGGCCACGATCAAGCGGTTCATAGCCGATCATCCGAACGCACTGGGTTATATCGACGAGCAGGAACTCGATCCCAGCGTGAAAGCCGTGCTCGTGTTGCGCTGACATCAGGCGAAGACATGAGCATGAAAAACGCCTCCGTTCAAATCCGCCGCGACGGTGCGCCGCATTCCGCGCGCGCCGGCTCGCGCGTTGCCCGCATCGTGGCGTCCCTGCGCCGGCGGATAGCCGAAGATTATTTTCTGTTTCCGCTCTTCGCGCTCTTGCTGGTCGGCTCGGCTTGGGTCGGCGCGCTGCATTTGCTCGAGCACGAGCGCGAGGCCACGACGCAAACGGCGACGCAGCTCGCGCGCGGGTTGGCCGATGCATATGAGGCGCAGGTCGTTCGCAGCCTCGAAGCGATCGATCAGACTTTGAAGACCGTCGCTTATGCGTACACGATGTCCGGCCATGCAGCGCTTTCGCAACTGCAAGATCGCGCCATGCTGCCGTCACCCATCGTCTTCCGCATGGCGATGACCGATGCGCGCGGCAATATCGTCGCCAGCACCCAGCGCGGCACGAACGCGAACGTGGCAGCGCAGCCGTATTTTCTGCAATGCAAGAGCGGCAACGCGGATCAGCTTTATGTCGGTCGCACGGAGCGCAATCCCCGTTCCGGGGCGGCGGAGATCATCTTCAGCCGGCCACTGGAAGATGCGTCCGGGCGTTTCGCCGGCATCGTCATGCTCGCCGTCGATCCATCGTATTTCACGAGCGGTTACGACTTCGCTCGAATCGGCGGCGATGGCGTGCTCGCATTGCTAGGCAAAGATGGCGCCATGCGCGTCATGCAGCATGGGGACGCGGTGGACTGGGGGCAAACCATTGCGCAGTCGGCGCTCAGTACGCGATCGACCGCATCGCTCGGTGTTCGGCCCTGGGATGGCGGAACGAAGCGCTTCACCGAAGTACGTGTGCTGCGTGGGTTCCCGCTTATCGTGGTAGTCGGTCTTTCGCAGTCCGAACAATTCGAGCGATTCCAACGCGATCGCAGCAATCAGTTGCGTGCGCTGACTGTTGTCAGTGTGCTCGTATTGATGCTGACCGCTGGTTTGAGCTTGAAGAGCCGGCAGCTCGCCAAAAGCCGCAGCCGCGCGCGGCGGTTGGAGCAGACTTACCTCGTCGCATCCGAAGCGAGCCTCGATGCGTTCTTCGTCTGGGACCTCGTTTCGCGCGCTTCGCATGATGGATCGCGCGCCCTTGGTTCTACGATGGAACTCAGTTTCGTGCTGCGCGAGGTCAATCGTCGCGGGCTCGAACTCATCGGGAAAAGTCGCGAACATGCGCTCGGCATATCGCCCGAGACGCTGTTCACAGGCGCCGACGCGCGACGCATTCGCGACGAATTCGCAGCCGTTTATCGTAGCGATACCTTCGAAGAGCACGAATGGATGCAAACACGCGAGAACGGCGCGCGTCTTTGGTTGCATCGCAGAGTGGTGCGCGTGGACGACGGCCTCGTTGCCATCGTGCGCGATGTCACATCGCGCAAACATGCGGAGGTGCGACGGGCCGAGCAGATTCGCGTGCTCGAGATGATCGCGACGAGCGCACCGCTGGAGGACGTCCTCGATTCGATCGTGCGGGTGCTTCAATCGCAGATCTCGCGCTGCGCGGGCGCCATTATGCTGCGCGACGACGACGGCACACATGTGCGGCTCGGCGCTGCACCGACCCTGCCGCCCGCTTTCGCCGCGCTCGTCGATGGCGAGCCCATCGGCCCCGATGCCAGCCCCGCCACCCTGCCCGTCTACTCTTGCGAGCCAGTGAGCCGGAGCCTCAGCGAACCGCGCATCGCGCTTGCGCTCGCAGGCTCCGCCGTGGCCTTTACCCATTGCCGCGCGCTGCCGATCCTGGGCCACGATGGGCGCGCGGTCGGCTCCCTCGCGTTGTTCGTCAGCGGCGACGCAGAGCCGATCGACGGCAAATCGCAAGCGGCCGAGCTCGCCGTCCGTCTGGCCGGCATTGCGATCGAGCGCACCGCTTCGGAGAAACGCATCCGCCATATGGCGACGCACGATGCGCTAACCGGACTGCCGAATCGCACGCTGATGTCGGACCGGCTCGAACAGATGATGCTGCAAGCGCAGCGATATGAGCGCAGCGTGGCGGTGGTCTTCGTCGACCTCGATAACTTCAAGCTCATCAACGACAGCCTCGGGCATAGCGCGGGCGACGATCTACTCAGGGAAACCGCGGTGCGGATGGCGAACAGCGTGCGCTCGACGGATACCGTGGTGCGGCTCGGTGGGGACGAGTTCGTCCTCGTCATCGACTGCGATCGCAACGACGTGCGTGCCATCGAAACCACCGTCAAACGGCTGCGCGAGGCGATTCTGGAGCCCGTCGAGCTCGCGGGACAGTCCTATCACGTGACATGCAGCATGGGGGTAGCGATGTACCCGGCTGATGGGGACGCCGCCACAACGCTCTTGCAGAATGCCGATGCGGCGATGTATCGCGCGAAGGAGCTCGGCCGGAATAATTATCAGCTTTATGCGCCCGAGATGAATCACAACATTCGCGAGCGGCTGGTTCATCAGGCTCAATTGGGCGAAGCGCTGGCTCGTGGGGAGTTCCGGTTGACCTATCAGCCGCAAATCGATGCGAAAAGCGGCCGGATGTTCGGTGTGGAGGCTTTACTGCGTTGGGATCATCCGACCGATGGAACGATTCTTCCCGCGCAGTTCATTCCGTTTGCGGAGGAATCCGGGCTGATCATCCCCATCGGGGATTGGGTGCTGCGCGAAGCGTGTCTGCAAAACAGACGCTGGCAGGACCAGGGGCTGCCGCCGATTACGATGTCGGTGAATGTCTCGGCGCGGCAGTTCATGCAGGCCGGATGGGTGGAGGCTGTGTCCAGCGCACTTGCCGATACGGGGTTGGCGCCAGAGTATCTCGAGCTCGAGTTGACCGAGAGCCTGTTGATGCAGAACCTCGATCACTCGATCGAGACGATGGAGAAGTTGGAACGGATGGGCGTGAAGCTCGCGATCGATGACTTCGGTACCGGGTATTCGAGCCTTAGTGCGCTCAAGCATCTGCCGGTGGCACGGTTGAAGATCGATCAGTCGTTCGTGCGTGAGCTGCCTAACGATGCGAATGATAGGGCTATTGCTGCGGCGATTATCGCGTTGGGGCAGCGGTTGAAGATGCACGTCATTGCGGAAGGGGTAGAGACGCCGGAACAGGTGAGCTTCCTGCGCGAGACGGGTTGTCACGAGTTTCAAGGGTTTCATTTCAGTACGCCTGTGTCGCCTGGGGAGATTACGACGTGGCTTGCACTGGGGTTGGATCAGGCGGATTGGGTTCGGGCTCGGTCGGGGTATCGGTCCGATGCTTCGCCTGTAGCGGCGGATGATTGGGAGGCGGCTACGTAGTCGCTCCGACCATATGGTAGGCGCGGCAGGACTCTTTCCACACCCGATTGCGGGCGACTGACGACGCGGACTCCATTCTGGGCTGACAGTAGTGCTGCGCGACTCATAGGTCGATGAGTGCACCGAGCAACAATAAGAAGACGTTGATCTGATCTGCTTCCCAGGGACGAGGGGCCGCACTTAATTCATCGTAAGCCGACCCTGGTTTGTAATCCGCCCTTCGGGACGGCGCACCGAGCCACATGGCGTGCAGCCGGGTCGTGAACAACTGCTCCGGACGCAGCCCGCGATACGGTGATCGTTATCGATGACCAGGGATGGCGCGCTGAATATGCCGCGCGAGGTAATGAGGCCATCGGCAGTAGCTGCAAAAGCCAGGTGTCCGGCAACGGCAACTCTCGGTCTTCAGTAGGCCGCCGAATACATTTCGCTGTGGCGATAGCTTCTCCGCAACTTCTCTTGGTCTGGTTTTTCCCTGTTTTGCCGAGCGTTTTAAGGCTCCCGCGCGATGCTTGCGCTTCGAGTTTGCTCGATCAATCAGGGAGGGCTATGTCCAACATGCCTTTGCTTTCCTTTTTCCGGCGTCTATTGCGCAAGAGTGGACCAGCAAAGTTGATGCTACTTACCTCTTCTCTTGGCGCTGCATTGATGTTCACGTGTACCACGCGTGCCGCAATCCTGGAAGATTCCCGCTCCATGGATACCACGCCGATTGAAATTGAGTTAGCGGGTGCGCGCTATCGCATTCCGCGAAACTATTTGTTCAAAGCGGACAATTGGAATGGTGGACCGCAAGAATTGGTCTCGATGCGAGTCGTACACCCCGGCTTCAGACCTTTTGGGCCCGACACGAGAGCATGCATCCTCAAGCTCAGCAGAGCTCGCTGCCGAATATATGAGGTCGCCGTTCTCGATAAGTTTCCATCCAGTGAGGAGGCATTCGATAACGTGCGCACATCGTTCCGCAAGCAGCGCCCGACACGCGGCCCCTATGGATTCGAAGTGTTTGAAGTCGGACCGGATGCGGCGAGATCCGAGTATTACAGAAAGATTGTCGATGGGAAGCCGATCGTTTTTCGTTGCCATGTAAATGAAACCGAAGAGAGCGACGGCGTTTGCCACCATGTCGCTCACACAAAAACGGGAGCGGCGTTGTCATATTTCTTCATGAAAAACAGCGAGCTTGCCGATGCAGTTGAAGTTGATCTTGGTCTGCGCAAACTTATTGATTCATTCTACATAGGGAAATCAAGATGAGCCGATTCGATCTATGAGCTTGCCCTCGCAAAACGAATCCCTTGCTGAGCGTTTAAACTCAAGCAAGGAGAGTCAAGAAGATGAGCAAGACGACGCGGGCGCGCTACACGCTCGAATTCAAGCTGGAAGCGGTTCGGCTGGTCAAAGCCGGCCAGAGCGTTGCGGCGGTGGCTGCGACGCTGGGCGTGCCGGCGCAGTCGATTTCCAACTGGCTGAAAGCTGAGCAGGAAGGCAAGCTTGGCGGGGCCGGCACAAAGCCGGTAAGCCCGGAGCAGATGGAACTGTCGAGGCTGCGCGCCGAAGTCGCACGCCTAAAGATGGAGCGCGATATATTAAAAAACATCCCCAAGGGGCGCGCCCCCCGCCCCAAAGGCAGAAACTCTGGGCGGAGCACTACACTAAGCGTCGTTGAAGGGAGCGGCCGTTCGCTTTTTGGTGATTCATCCCGTTAAAAAACGTGGTCCAGGGACCGATGCGGCCCCAGCATTGGTGACGCCGAAAGGCGATCCCGTTCAGGAAGGTGATCAAACCCGCTGTCCCGCCCTTCGACCTGACCATTCTGATGGCGGAGGGCGAATATGGCGACAACGAAGTCCCGATGCGCCAGCAGCACGGCGCAAATTTCCGTAGTTCATCCGCACGCCGCAGCGATCGACATTGGCGCGCAGTTTCGTGTGGTCGCGGTCCGCCCCGAACGCGACGCCGAACCCGTACGTTCGTTCCGCAGTTTTACGAAAGAGCTTCACGAGCTTGCCGACTGGCTCAAGCAGGTCGGAATTAGCACTGTGGCGATGGGGTCGACAGGCGTCTACTGGATTCCGGTGTTCGATATCCTGGAGGCGCGCGGTTTCGAGGTCGTCCTCGTCAACGCCCGCGACGCGAAGAACGTGCCGGGGCGTAAGACGGATGTGAACGATGCACAATGGCTGCAGAAGCTGCACTCCTACGGTCTGTTGAGAGCGAGCTTTCGCCCGAGCCACGACGTGGCGACGCTGCGCTCCTATCTTCGGCAGCGCGAGCGCCTGCTGGAATACGCAGCGTCCCACATTCAGCACATGCAGAAGGCGCTGACGCTGATGAACGTTCAACTGCATCAAGTGGTGGAGGACGTGACCGGTGCCACCGGCAGGAAGATCATCCGCGCCATCGTCGCCGGCGAACGCAATGCCGACAACCTCGCCAGGTATCGCGACGTGCGCTGCAAAGCCTCGGTCGAAACCATCCGCGACTCGCTGATCGGCACTACCAAGCCGAGCACGTGTTCGAACTCACCCAGGCGCTTGCACTTTACGATTTTGACCAAACCCAGGTCGCGCAATGTGATGAGCGAATTGAGGTCGCGCTCCGACACCTGCAGAAATCATCGAGCGGTGGGAGAAGAACGGGCTGTTGCTGTGGAAACCTGCGCAAGCGGCCATTGCGGCTCTCGAGGCGACGCCGATACACTCGACTCACGAAGCGTTGAGCATCGACGAAGTTGTGGTCTTGGACACATAGTCGACGGCCGAAAACGCAAAAGGCCGCGACGCGGCCTAGAAATGAAAATGCCCGAGTCCACGGATAGCCGACCGTCTGCTGCTAGTCAGGTATTTAGCGTGGTCCTCGGACAGGGGGAATCGTGCGCTACGACGAATGTTTTGTCAAACGGGCCTACCCGTCCGCCCGACGAGGCTGAAAAAGCAGCCGGACTCACGCCCCTGCAACCGCACTAGGCTAAGCAATCCGATCAACGTCGCCCGTGCGCTCGGAATCGCCTCGGGGACTGCGCTCCGTCGGCACCTATCCGTCCGTCGTAGCCCGCGGCACAAGCCCCCCCGCGCTATCGGGGCAAGAGGTCTTGATCCGCCAATCGCACTTCGATCGCGTTCGCGATCTTGACGTGCTCCGGATTGTCGGCAGAAAAGACTTCGTGCCTAACGCTGACGATGATGGTCCCCCTCTGCTTATCGCCTTCGATGACCGGCACGAGTTCAGCCGCTTCCGGTAGTTCTTTTGGCGTGATCGCCCGGTCAAGATAGAGCATCCACCCGGCTCCCGGCCGATTGGGAAATACCTTGTACTGGTGCTCATATATGAGCGGCCCAACTCTGATCTGGGTGCTGGTCGGCCAGATGTCGAGCAAGCCGAACATAAATCGCCGCATGTTCCTGGCGTCGTCGAGTGCCTCCACCTCATTGAATTGGATTCTGACTACGCAGGTTGGGTTGCCAACGTCCGACGACAACGACGTTGTGAACGCGCCGCCGCGGCCCTTTTCTTTACCGGTCCATACACCCGTTATTCGATAGTTCGTTACTGCATCTTTCCTGTCTTGAGCGCGAAGCATTTCCACGACTGCTGGCGTTGGGCCGCTTGCGTCAAAGGCCGGATACTTGAGGGATTTCTTCGGCGTACCGGCGGCGGAAGAGTACCAATTTTCAATGGGTAACCCCATCGGATCGTGTAGTTTTGCAATCTCCCAGAGGTAGTGCAGATGCTCCTCCGGCGAAGGAAGCGTGTCCTGCGGTAGTTGAAAAATTTGCGTTATGTACATGTTACGGATGGAGTCGGGATTCGATCGGAAGTTTTTCGAGCTCGAATTGGCCACTGAAATATTGGTGAGATATCGGCTCTTCGCCATTAGCGGCCCTCCTGCACTCGCTCTGCTTCCTTGAGCAACACGTCCAGTAAGTCGGTGAAGCGGTCCTCGATTGAGGCGCCCGGCTTTTCGAGCCATTTCGAAATCACGGGTTTGCGATAAAAGCCCGGTATCTGCGCCTCGAGATGTAAAAATTCAGCGAGTAGTACGTCCTGTGTTAGCCCCATGCGTTTGGCATCGCGGTACGCTTCAGCGAGCCGGTCCAGCAAGGTGGGATCGTCGCCAAGCTTTGGATTCGCACTGATGGCGTCGTCTCGGATGGCCGCTACGAACTCGTGCTGGTCACTGGTGGAAACTTCTCTCTGCTGTCGGTCTGCGTTTTCAGGCATAGATCGAGTGATGAAAGCGTTTGCCTCCCGTTCGCCGATGCCGACGAGCGGCATGGGCGAACGGTTTGTTTTCTCCAAGGAACCTCAACGGCGCATAGGGCCGTTGCTCCGCCATTGTTATGGTTCGAAGTCGGCAGCGATGTTTGTTGGAGAAAGATCGGACAGAGGGAAGTACGCTCGTGCAACAGGTCAATCACGTGAGTGGGACCGCGACGCGGCCTCCTTCCTGCATTCAAGCGACGGTGATAACAAGCCTGCCGACCTCGACGTCGATCTTGACGCGCTGTCCGGGATGGAAGCCAGCATGCTCGATCCATCGGCCAGCAAGCTTCATCCACGGATAAAGCGGGCGCTCCGTGCGCAGATGCGGGGGTTTATGCCACGACGATAGGAAACGTCGCGATGCCTGAACAGTGACGAACCGTTCCGAGACGACAGGTTGTGACTTATGATTGGCGTCAGCCATGAGCAACTCCTCAGGTGAGTTGGTTGTGGTTAGCGGGTCGTGAGTGCTCGTAACACTCGCGGCCCGCGCTTCGTTTATCGATTGACTGCTTTTCGTCTGCGCACCTTTCAATCAATCATTCTCAAATCACCAACATGAAGATCCTGATCCCGGACGACTATCAAAGGGCCGTTGCGCAGCTCAAGTGCGTCGAATTACTCGCCGATCACGATCTCACGATCCTCGGCGATATGAGCCGAGCCAGCGATGTAGACGCGGTCCTCGCTCGCACCCAATGCCTCGTGCCGATCCGCGAGCGCACTCGCGTCGATGCGGCCTTGCTGGCGAAGATGCCGGCGCTGCTCCTCATCAGCCAGACCGGGCCGGTCGGCCGCCATATTGACATGGCTGCGTGCGATGCGGCCGGCGTCGCTGTAATGCAAGGCACCGGCTCGCCGCATGCGCCGGCGGAGTTTGCGTGGCTGATGATCATGAGCGCCTGCCGCCGCTTTAGCGAGGCCGTCGACGCATTCCGTCAAGGGCAGTGGCAGGTCAACATCGGCAGCGAGGTCTACGGTAAAACGCTGGGCATTCTGGGGTTCGGCAAGTTGGGGAAGAAAGTAGCGCAGTATGCCCACGCATTCGGCATGCATGTACACGTGTGGGGCAGCGAACGCGCCCGTGCCGAGGCCAGCGCAGCCGGCTGCATTGCGAGCGCTAGCCGCGATGCGTTTTTCAGCAGTGCCGACGTCGTCACAGTGCATCTGCGCTTGGCTGACGAGACGCGCGGATCGATTGGCGTGGACGACTTGGCAGCCATGAAAAGCACTGCGGTTTTCGTCAACACCAGTCGCGCCGAACTGTTGGCGCCCGGCGCGCTGGAGATGGCACTGCGGCAAGGCCGGCCAGGGTACGCCGCGGTGGATGTCTATGAATCCGAGCCGATCTACGATCGGCAGCATCCCCTTTTCGACATCCCCAATGTGCTCTGCACGCCGCATCTCGGCTATGTGGCAGAGCAGAGCTACGAGGCCTATTTCCGAAGCGCCTTCTCCAACGTGTTGCAGTTCGCTGCCGGCGACTATGGCTCGGTGCTGAATCCAGCCTTTATCAACAACCGCAGCGCCTGATTGAAAATCGCGGGCCACCGCACGGTGCAAAAGTAGACATACGCCCCACCATTACGGGAACGGCGAACGTTGCTACGGACAATTGAGGAGTCGAGACACATGATGCAGCTCGCGCGATCCATCGAAGCTTATATTCGCGCCAAAGACAACAATCGTCCATATTTGATGGCGCAAGCCTTCGAAGACGACGCGCAGTTGGCCATGGTCGTCGAGACGGATCAGATCGCTTTTCCGGCCACGGCTCGCGGAAAAGCTGAAATATCGTCGGTGCTAGTGACTCAATTCGCCCTGCGCTACGAGAACATTTTTACGTTCTGCCTGAGCGAGCCGCCACCGAAGGACGCAACGTCCTTCGAATGCGGATGGCTCGTTTGCATGACGGAAAAGGAAACCGGGGTCGCGCGAATCGGCTATGGCCGATACCATTGGCAATGTGCGGACGAATCGAGAAAAATCTCGCGGCTTCAGATCACGATCCAGGAGATGGTCGTCTTGCCCAAGCAGGACGCCGGACCTCTTCTTCAATGGGCCGAGCATCTTCCGTATCCATGGTGCCGCCCGGACGATTTAACAAAGGAGGTGCCGAGTATCGATGCCATACGAAAAATCGTGGGCGTCCTCACGTAATCGTGTCAGGAACACGGCGATCTCGAAATCAGCCGCCCCCCTCTCTTGCCACGATACTGAGCTCCTTCTCGGGAGCCGCAACAATCTCGCTCAACCGTGGGCATACAGCACCAAAGGTCAAACGCCGGTTGCCGAAGTCAGCTCGAGCCATCGGCTCTGCGCAAGCCGATACAGCACTTGATGGCGTAGCGGACTGCCGTTGGGAACGAGCGGATGCTCGAAATCGTCACTGGCGTCGCGTTGCATCCCCAGCTTCGCCATAACCCGCATGGACTTCTCATTGGCCGTGCCTGCGTTGGCCACGATCTCGGGCAACTGAAGCGACTCGAAACCGAACCGGATTGCGGCTGCGGCGGCTTCCGGCGCATAGCCAAGGCCCCAGAAGGGCCGAGCGATTCGCCAGCCCACTTCAACTGCTGGCGTGAAATGGGCTTCATAGGTAACGGGGAGTAAGCCGACCGCGCCGACAAACGCGCCGTTTTGCTTAGATTCGACGGCCCAGAAGCACATGCCGTACTTCTTCTGGTTTTCGATTTGACGGTCAATCCATGTGTGATACGCGTCGTACGACGTAAGGGGGAGCAGATGCTCCATGACGCCTTCGTCCGCTGACATGTCCGCGAAAGGCTGTCTGTCCGCGTCTGTCCACGGGCGCAAGATCAACCGCTCTGACTCGATCGGCATGGGGTATTCCAGGAATCGTTTATGTCGAGAATCTTACACTTCGATCAACGTCACGCGGGCCGGATTCGCTCACGCGACTTCACGGGCCATACGACGCGGCTCAGGGTTCGTTGATGCCCCCATTGGGATTATCGAGTACAGATCGACCCGCGGCCGGTGCTAGCCCAGCTGCGGCACTACCCGGTTACGCATCATATTTCTGTAGCCCTCATCTCGTCGGCTTGCGCTGTTCCGGACGATCATCTCGGCAATCTACCGAGGCAGGATGTCTTGATCGGCTAATCGCACCTCGATTGAATTGGCGATCTTGATATGTTCCGGCTCGTCGACCGAGAAGACTCGCTCGCCAACGCTGATGATAAGAGTGCCGCGTTGTTCGTCCTCACGCATAACAGGGACGAGTTCGGCCGCCTCCGGCAACTCCGTTGCAGTGATGGGACGGGGGAGGTACAGCATCCTGCACGAGGTACTCCGCCAGCCTCGCCATGGGCAGCGTATCGGGTGTGAAGCTATCGATTCGGAAGTTAAGTCGTTCCCGTGTGTCCATTTTCGCAACCGCTGGGACGGGAATCCCGTCTCTCACCGACATCTTAGCCGGGAGCTAGAAACCCGCGTGCGTTTCAGCAAGTCGACGAGACGCTGACGACTACTGTCAATTCAGCGGTACCGGCGGAAACGGTACGGCTTGCGTCGGTGGTTTAGGATCGGACGGATTCGATCGACGTCGGTGCCGCCGACTGTTGGCGCTGCGACGTCGCCAATGCTGTTGTTGGCGTCAACCCCTGCGGCCGGCCCATGGGTCGTGGCAGCGAGGGCGCTCGGGTCCGTTGCGGCGTCGGAAACCAACGCGGTTGGTGTCACAGTGCCGGCCGACGCCGCCGCGTCATTCGGCCGCTCGAGCCCGCGCCAGCGTGGAACCGCCGTGTCTTCGCCGCGAGATGCCGGGAAACGCCAGCAGATTCGCCTTGCCGCTGCGCAGGACGATCGCCGGATCGCAAACCCCTTCGAATTCTGTTCCGTCTCCGGCAGGCTCGGCCAAATTCGCTCTCAACGAGAGACAGGCGACGTTGCGCTTGCGTTCGCGCATAGAGTACGCCGATGAGAGTCGCGCCGCATGCAAGGCGTTGGACAATTGTGTCGGCATCGCGGGGAAGCGATAGATCGACTCACGATCTATCTTTTGCTCGCTTGTGCCAACGCGTGGAAATGCCGTGTTCGCGCAGTAGCTTGTGCAGACGCCAATTCTCAACAAGCAGCACGACAATCAGAACCGTCGTCGAGACGGGAAAGTACGATTCGCCGAGATAGTGAATCGTCGCCCATGCGACGCCAGCCAAGACGACCGACGTCAGTAGGAGCAGCCCGCGATCAATGAGCCACGATTTCATGTCTTTCGCGTGCCTTTGCATTGATTCCTCGAATTCGTCCGTCATTCGTCGCTTTGATGGCAGGTGACGCAAACACGGCTCACCAACGCCGTCTTGATCTTAAGGGCGAGTCATTTTCGCCCCCAGCCGTTGGACGCCATCCGAAGAAGCGCCGCGTTCGCGGCCCGGCGATCGAACAACTCTGCGTTGAAGTCTCGCCCGGCCCACAACCTCAAATCGCGCGCTTCTTCGCTTCTTGGGTGCTCGCGTAGCGTGTCGAGAAACCTCTGATACCCGTGCGGACCCCATCGGCTGCTGCCCACGATAATGCAAAATTGGCTACGCCCAAGCCCAGCCATTGGTTCCGGACCAACGTCCCGGCCCGACCGCCTCCCCTTTTCAGCACCGGCTGCGCGATGCGCCTTCGGGCGCATTCCTTGTCGCGCAACGACCTTTCCTTTCGGCGCTCGCCCCAGCTCCCGGAAGGCTCGCTTACCCTAGCGCAACGGACTCAACGAGCATGTTCGCAAGTTGCTTGGGAAAACTCAGGAGTCTGCCCGTTGTACTTCAAGACGGAAACGAGACCGTCGCTGAGGTGCTGGGTGCGGACACCCGCAGGAATATTCTTGCACGCTCCATCGTCAACATATTCCGTACGCGCGAGAACATGCGCCGGCACCTCGTATCGCCGAAGCATCGATATTGCTGGCTCAGGAAGCATTGCCAAGCCAACGGCGAGGAACAATAAGCCGATTGGCGTGAAGAACGAAATCGCATCGGGCAATATCGGTTCCGCCTTTCCGGCATCACGACGACGTAATAGATCTCTGAGAGGCACAACGCCAGCCAACATGCGGCCGATCATGCGCGGCCACGCTGCGAATAGCACGACCACGGCACACACAACCATCAATAGGCTCGCGAATTGCAGCATCCGGAGGATCGTGTACGGTCCAGACATGACACCGACGAAAGTCGGGAAGTACTTTGCATCTGCGTGAGTCAGTTCGCGCGCCGTAGCAATCGCGTCGCCACGACCGACGCAGTAGGCGATGGATAGGGCACCCGCATACACGATCTTTCCAATCGTCCGGCTCCAGGTGAGCTTGACAAGTGTCCTGACCGCGGTAGAGACGTGCCGGAGCGATGCAATGGCGATCATCCCGCCCACTACCACTCCGAACGAAGTCATCGGCGTTCCGCTTGCTTGAAATGCCATCAGCGCCATCCAGCCCGTTGCGAGCATTAACGCGATGCCGTATAGAAACGGTACATCGGGAGGCACTCTTTTCATACGCTTCGGAAAACGCTGACTGCGGATGCCGTAGATGGCATAAAGTGTGCGGGTCGGCCGGAAGTGGGCCTTCCACTCGCGGAAGAGATTAACTGCGAATAAAAGCAGTATTCCCGCACCGAGTACTTTCGGCGCGGTTATCGGAAACCAACGCATCGATAGGATCATGGCGAGTAGGATCAGGGCTCCGCGCGTCGTTCCGTTGCGCAACATCGAGGCAAGGAGATTCATTCGAAATCGTCCTCCACAAATCGCTTTTGGCTAAGCTGGCCGCCAGTAGCATTGTGGGAGATCACGCCCCAAGCTTTCGCCCTGTCAAGGTTAGTAGTTGACGTGACCGGCCGCTTTTTCGCATATAAGCATGCCCTTGCCAGACTCGTGGGCGATATGGCACTCTCCTTTTCTCAATCGATTAGCGCGAGCCCTTGAGGAAGTAGCCATGTCGCCTACGCATCACGAGCATACAGCGCAGCACCACGGGAAAAAGCACGTCCCGAAGCATCACGAAGAACCGCCCTATGTGCGAGCCTTTATCGATGCACACCTGCAAGCGGCGCAGGCCATTCAGCGCAAATATCAAGTGCCGGCGGGCGTGGTGCTCGCGCAGTCAGCGCTTGAGAGCAATTGGGGCCGTTCAGTTGTCGGGAACGCCTATTTCGGGGTGAAAGGCCGAGCGCCGTCCGGAGCGAGCACGAGCTTCACGACGCACGAAGTAGTCAACGGCAAAGCTATCAAGATTAATGACGCCTTTCGCGCGTATGGTAGCTACGAGGACGCAGCCGACGACTACGCCAGTATGTTGCGCAATAACCCGCGCTTTCGCACGTGCTTCCTGAACACCAGCAGCTCGCAGTTCGCGGTCGCTCTCGCGCGCAACGGCTATGCGACAGACCCGATCTATGCGCACAAGCTCAACGCCATCATCCGCGCGCACAAGCTCGACCAGTACGACGAAAAATGGGTCTGCCGATGATACGCGGAGCGATTGCCGCCGCAGCTCTACTCGTGAGCTGCCACACCTGGGCCAGCGGGCCCGCAGTCGCCACGGATAGCGAGGCGGCAACGAAGGCCGCTGACATCACGCGCGAGTATCGTTTATCGAAGGACAAGACTGAGTGTTTGCTCTTCGATACGGCCGACAAAGGAAGCTATTTTCTGGTTCGCGTACGGGAGAATCACACGGAGGCATGCGGTGGCGTGCCGGAAGTATCGCCGGCGCTGTTCTTTTTGAAAATCCGTAAACGCGACGGCTATGCCGTCACGACCGCCTACGACAGTGAGCATTATCGACCGCTTAGGCCGCGTCATAAGCGCTAGCGAACGTGTCCACGCCCGCTATCACTGGGCCAATTTGGCCTCAAGACCAGGGTGCAGAAGCCATGGCACAAGCGTTTGCCGAGGCTGCAGCTGCGAGCGGCTCGGCGTCGTGCAGGTGCTCGGTCACGCACTACCTCTGAAAGCATGAAGGATTACAGACAAATCGCCGCATGGCGTTAATTTCATTGGGCGGAGGGCTATCCAACTAAGCCACACAACGCCGTCTAAATAAGGGCTTTATTGACATCAACTTTGAAGTTGCCCCCAGAGTTGCCCCCAAGAATCCAGAACTGGCGCCACATACGGCATTGGGCTTCAGCGTATCGTTTCAGACGTCAATCTCTGCCCAGCAAGCCACGTCCGAATTTTAGCGGCTCAATGAGCCTGTTCGCTCATGAATTCCTAGCGTACAACCTATAGATGCCGCTCAACGTCAATGCGTTGAGCAACACCTTTTGCCCTTCCCGACTGTGCCAAGAACGGATGCTAGCCCTGAAGCCCCCTGCTAACTGGGCCTCCACCTGTGCTGCAATACCTCCTGCAGGGTTGGCTTGGCTGCGCCCCGGGCCAGTGACGCGAACCAGTCTTGACGAACAGAGATTTTGGCCGCAGCATCAAGCCGACTCGATCGATTGATGCTGCAACATAAGGACGCCCTTCGACGAGAAGTGGTGCTGATATAACCGGTGGAACTCGTATGGCGCGACGATCTGGATGAGAGACGCGCGACAAACAAGATGAGAATGTCGCGGTGACGCTGATGATGCCGACGTTGATTGACGCTGGCAAGCGCCGCGCGTCAATCTGCGAGGTCGATCGAGTAACGCGTGACGATGGCCGTCAAGATGCGCTTGACGGACTGGCGTTTGGCCTCGATCAGCGGCGTCGCCACGGTCCCAGTATCGAGCGCCGCTAAGTCCTGCCCGAGCAAGGTCAACAGCGTCACGCGTGACGCGGTGACTTCGTCCCCGATCGCATCGATGACGGCGCGTTTGCGCCGCAATCGATACGCGCGTTGCCGTTGTGCGGCAGTGCGCCCAGCGGGCCTCTCGCCCGCGTTATCGGGCGCGCCGTCACGCGTTACGCTCGTCAGTTGCGAGCCCATATTCATCACTGATCCTCCTGGCGCGACGGCACGCCGACATTGTTCGGCGTGGCGAAGTTAGCGGGACGTCCTGGTCCCTGCTGCTTGCGCTGCAAGGCGGTACGCCGGCGATAGCTTTCGACGTTCAGCTCGAAGATGGTCGAGTGATGGACCAGCCGATCGACGGCGGCCAGCGTCATGGCCGGGTCGGGGAAGACCTTGTTCCATTCGCCAAAGGGCTGATTGGCGGTAATGAGAAGGGAACGGCGCTCGTACCTGGCGCTGATCAGCTCGAACAACACCGACGTTTCGGCTTGGTCCTTGGTGACGTATGCCAGATCGTCCAGGATGAGCAGATCGAAGCGATCGAGCCGGTTGATGGCCGACTCCAGGGCCAACTCGCGGCGCGCCACCTGTAACCGTTGGACGAGATCGGAGGTGCGAGCGAACAGCACCTTCCAACCCTTCTCCACGAGGCTCAAGCCGATCGCCGACGACAGGTGCGACTTGCCTCCTCCGGGCGGCCCCATCAGAATCAAATTGGCGCCGTTTCGCAGCCAGCCGTCGCCGGCGCATAGCGCCGACACTTGCGCCTTGGACACCATCGGCACCGCGTCGAAGTCGAAGTTCTCCAGCGTCTTGCCCGGCAGCAGTTTGGCGTCCGCGAGGTGACGTTCGATACGGCGTCGATCGCGCTCGGCGATCTCGTGTTCGGCCAGCGCCATCAGTAGGCGCGCCGCAGGCCAGCCTTCCTTATCGGAGCGTTCGGCGAAGCTCGGCCACATGAGCTTGATGGCAGGCAGGCGCAATTCGCTGAGCAGCAGCGACACGCGGGTAGCATCGAAGTCGTGGCTCATGCTGCGGCCTCCATATCGAAGCTGAGCAGGGCCTCGTAATCGCGCAACGAAGCGAGCTGCACGTGCACGTGCGGCACACTCGCCGGGTCCGGTGCGAAGCGCGAGCGCAGCGCTTGTAGATCAGGCAATTGCCCCTGGGCGAGGTACTGCTCCAAATCCTGCGCCAATTGCGCCTCGCAGGCGCGCTCATGGGCCATGCTCAGCAGCTCCACCATGGTCTTGCATGCCGTGCGCGGCGGCAGTTGCTCGCACAGGCGATCGAACGTCAATCGGTAGGCCTCGCGCGGAAACAGTTGGTCGCGGTAGATCAGGTTCATCAGTGCCATTGGCTTGCGGCGTAACGCGTGAATGACGTGTCGATAGTCAATGACGTGTCCGTGCTTGCCGTTCACGCCCGGACGCCCGCGCCGTAGCGTCATCAAGGCTGTGCCGCCCAGAAACAACTCAAGTCGGTCGTCGTATAGGCGTACGCGCAGCCGATGGCCGATCAACCGCGACGGGACGGTGTAGAACACCTTGCGCAAAGTGAAGCCGCCGGTGGAGGTCACATATACGCGCGTTTCCTCGTAGTCGCTGGTGCGCTGACCCGGCAGCGGTTGCAGGAAGGCCCGCTCGGCTTCGATGCGCTTGCCATTGCGCGCGTTCTGGCGGCTGACGATCTCATCGACGAAGCGGCGATAGTCGGCCAGATCGATGAACTCGGTACTGCCGCGCAGCAGCAGCGCGTCACGGATGGCATTCTTGAGGTGACCGTGCGGGCTCTCGATGGAGCCGTTCTCATGGGCGACGCCGCGGTTGTTGCGAGTCGGTTGCATGCCGTAGTGAGCGCACAGCGCTTCGTAACGCGTGGTCAGATCGTCGCGTGCTTCGCGATCAAGATTGCGGAATGCCGCAGACAGACTGTCACTGCGGTGTTCGCGGGGCGCGCCACCGAGCGCCCATAACGCGTTCTGTAGCCCTTCGGCAAGCGCGACATAGCTCTCGCCGCCGAGAATGACGTGAGCGTGCTCGAAGCCCGAACAGGCTAAACGGAAGTGGTACAGGCGGTGATCCAGCGCGACACCCGCCACGCTCACGCCCAGGCTTTGCATGTCGGTAAAGTCGGACAGCCCGAGTCGGCCGGGCTCATGAACCTGGCGGAAGATGACGTCGTGCTCCTCGCCATGCATCGCGCGCCAATCGCGGATGCGTCGCTCCAATGTTCGTCGCACCGTGCGCGACAAACTCGGATGTCGCCGAAGCATCTCCTCGAGCACTGCCACCGGCCGAATACCCGGAGCAGAGCACAGCAGCGGCACAATCTCCGCGTCAAAGATCTCGGCCAACGGGTCCGGACGTCGGCGCTCGCGCGGCGCCTTCTTCTGCGACGGCAACCGCAAATCCTGTTCGATGCGATAGGCTGTGGCCACGCTAAATCCCGCGCGTGCGGCCGCCGTGGACGGTCCTTCCGTGCGTCTGTACTTCATGTAGAGCCTCATCTGGTGGTCGTTGACGTGTCGTCCGGGCACGGCGAGCCTCCCTTGCAAGGAAGACTCGTTCATACCCGATCCACCGCGACCACCGACAGGGCTCTGCGCTAAAGGCGAGCACTCCCGGCGCGGCGCTGCGGCGCCGGTTCCGGGCTACGCCCGTCACCGCCGCCGCAGCGCCTGCATTCTCATCCTGATTGACGCGCTGTTCTCATCTTGATTGACGCGCGGCAAACTCGATCTCTGCTGCAGCTTGCACCATGGCTTGCTCAAGAAACGCTACAACGTCGTCGTTCACGCCGCTCGAACTTGAGCGTGCGTCGATATTGGCATGACCAAGCGCGGTCAGGCCCCGGTTGTCCTGCGCGAAAACATCGGCACCGCCCTCAATCAACCGCTTTAGTATCTCCAGATTCCCGCGGTTTGAGCCGAAAAGGCCAGCACCTCTTGCCGCACGCATCAGCGGTGTAAGGCCATCGTTGTCCGCGATATTGACGGAAGGTTCCAACAATGCAATGAGCTTGTGCTTCCATCCGCCGTCCCGCCCATGGATCGCCGTCAACAGTGCAGTGCGCCCTATGGAGTTCCGAAACCCAACCGACACGCCTTGTTCTATCAGCCACGCGCATACTTCTAGCCGCTGACTTGTGGCAGCTGGAAACAGTAGCGTCTCTCCTTCATCGAAGACATGCCTGGGCTCAACGCCCTCAATATCACATAGGCGTTGAACTTCGTAGATGTCGCCTTTCCTAACTGCTGCCGATAACTTCTGAAAAGTCGTGGGCGGCGAAGACGGGGGGGCCCGAAAAGTGAAATTCAATCATGGATATGTCAGCATGCCCTATCAGCGTTACGGACCATAACGGCCACCTGGATCACTTGATACATCTTCGTCCGAGCCGCCGTTCAAGTCCATTGATGTATTCCTCGTCCTACCTTAAACCACCTTCACGACGGATTCTCAAAATGGCGCTCAGCACTAGATCCCCCTGTAGTCGACGTTACTGCCCCACAGGCGTCATTGACCGTGCGCCCTACCGGTTGTCGAAAAACTCCGAACAGAAACTATGATCATTGATCTTGCGAAGACGAGCAACACTTCGACCCGACGTATCAATCGCCAATTCGCAAGCGTCCATCTCTCTCTGCCCGAATTTCTGTAGCGCATGCGTCGGCCTCTTGCAACAGGGCCTGCGCCTGCTCCTGTATACCTCGGTACTTCTTGAGGAGTACGCGCTCGTTCATTGACGGCAGTGGCCAATCCGTTCTATTCAGCGCAGAATGCGCGCGAAGTCGGGCCTTCAACTCGCCGCGCTGCTCGTGGGTGAGTCGCTCAAGACTGTCGACGTATGTCTCAAAAGACTTCCCGCCCTTTGAGGAATTGCAGTCTCGGCAGCAGGGTGCCAAGTTACCAATTTGATGACCGTACCCGTTCGATTCTCCCCCCTTCACGAGATTGAACAGGTGATCCCACGTTTGCGCCGGTTGGCAGCAATAGACGCAGTGCAGATTGTCCGGGTTTTGCCCCAGTGCTTGAAGAGCAATCGCGACCTTGTCCTCATCGTAGATATCGGCCGACGCAAGCGCTGATGCGAAAGCATGCGCGATGGTCGTCCGACTCTTCTTGAAGATCGAGTACGGCTTCAGGTGAGAAGTGATGCTTTTTGCCTTCATTGATCCTCCCCGCTTCCCGACAATGACAATCTAGTCGGCGCAACCGACGATACCGCTCTTCATACGCCCTCGTCATAAATGCTGCTGCCGGGCCCACCGATCAACGAGACGATTTTTGTATTGACTAGAGCTTCCAGATGATCGTGAAGCAGCTTGGGGACAACGCCTCCTGAAACCAAAACACCAGCCTCCATATTTACTTCCATCGCGTGTCCCGTGAGATTGGCGCTGGTAATGAAACAAACGTCGCCATCGGCGACGGCAACCTTGGCATGAACACATCCATCGGCGAACGGGGCGTCCCTTTCACTCCAAGCGTAGAGACGTGCAGAAGGAATCTCCACCCTCATTTTTTTGATCACATCGAACTTGACGGCTCCCCCGTGGTCCTTAGACGACTCCAGGAGCATCGAGATGTTGACTCCACGCGCGCTCGCTTCGTTCAGTGCCTTCACAATTCCCAAGACGTCGTAGGCAACAAAGCTGGTGACGAAAAGGGATTGCTTAGCAGCACGAATAACTTGCAGTAGTGCCTGCTCAGTACGACGAGCGGAGACGAACGGCGTCGTCGGCCCCGTCCACACGAGTTCGGTGGTCTGATGGTTCGATACGGTCTCGAAGGTATGGCTGGCGGCGATGAGCATCACTGCCAGCTCCTCCGAACTGACAGATGTGGCTCGCCAAGCATCGGCGAGCCGATCAACGGCCCCCCTTGCCACCGGTGTACCCACGACATCGGACAGTGGCAGGACCGACTTTCCGCCACTGACCTTTCGGATCGCGGCCGCGAGGGCATGCACCTTCCCCGGCGAAACAAGACAAACAACGGCTGTGATTGCCTCCAGCAGCCCTTCCATCTCACAGCTCCGCGAAGAACGCTGCATCCGCTCGTTCAAGAGTCTGCACGAGCAATGACCTGTCGAGATAACGATTGCCCCGCTCGCAGGAGGTCTCAGCGACCAGGCTGCATGCATGACAAGCTGCTGCGTGCAGCGAACGGTCTTTGCCGGGATCATGCTCTGAGCAGAGCGGATCGGACGAGCAGACCTTCGATCGGTTCAGTGCCTGCCGAAGCAGTCCACCGAGGTTTTCCGGTTTGCCGAGATCGACGAGACCACCCAGCGTCCCATCAGAGTCGGCTGCCGCCGTGTAGATGAGGATACCTGCTTGGGGATTCGCACCCGACACGTCGGCATAGACTCGCTCGCGGATACTCGCCGCGTTGTAGCCACATTCCAACGCCAGTTCCCGGATGAGCAAGTGCGAAAGCGTGTGGAGCATGGCGTACCGGATGCCGGGGTAGCCATCGTTAGGGTCGAGGTGGCGCGAATTGCGCCACCCGCGATGACCGCCCTCAAGCATCCGATCGACTTGTTTGACACCATTGAGCGCCTCCCACTTCCGGAGGGCATCTTCGTCGAACTGGATGAAGATGCCCTCGCCGTGAACCTGATTAGCGGGAACCCAATCCGGTTTGCGACGCGCAAGGCCCGCCATCTGCGGGCGCTCGTTCGGATCACTCGCTTCCTCGGGCGCCTCGACGCGAGTAAAACCCAACAAGGCGTTGACCTCGCGGAGCCTTTCCAGCAACAGCACTCTGCGGATGAGCTTCTCGAAGCCGGATGGCGTAGCCGTCTTCTTGCTCATGAAGTGCGGGTATTCTGCCGGCGGATTGGCTGCCGTCAGCACTAGCCATTCAGGCCCCTTGATGTCGGCCTCGCCGACGACCTCCTGTCCGCCACCGTCGCGATGAGCTTCGATGGCCGACCAGATGTCTGATGCCAAATGTTTTTCGATACCCGGAAGACCACCTGTAATCTTCAGCGTCTGCACCACGATCGGCACCATGGCCTCAGACGTGACCCCCTGAAAAACCGCCCAACCGTCCTGAATCAACTGGCCGAGCGGGTCTTCGGCCTGCGGGATGGCAAGCGCCGACAGGGTAATCGGGAACCAACTGTTCGTCGAACCCAGCAGGACTGCCCGCGCTTCCTCATCGCACTCCTCGTCGAAATGATCGAGATGGGGATGTCTACCTCGGCAGCTCGGCAAGTTTTCCTTCCCGGCCTTGCCGAAGGCGTTCGCCATGCTGCGCGATGCGCCGCAGGCATCACACTTCACCCACAGGTTCTCGGTTTGCAGCGAGGCTCCGCTCTCGAAGAACCGCAGCGTTCCCTTGCATGAGCTATTACCGCCGTGGACGAAATAGTGCCAGGGGAAGTCGTCGAGATGGCCGTCACGACAGGCCAAGAGAAAACGGGCTGGAACGGCATCGGCATCCTTCGCAGGCTGATCGCCCTTGGAGCCACGGCATCCCTTGTGGACGAAGCGGGTTCGCTCCGGTCGGAAGCGGTTTTCCTTGATTTCGAACAGGCCAGCATCGAAAGGTGACAGCAGGCCACACTTCACGCAGCGCATCCAGCGCGGGAACGGTCGAACCGGGACGCCGATGTTTGCCTCTGCCGACCATGGATCGACAAGTTCGCTCTGCTGAAACGGCGGCATGCGCAGGCTCTCCACCTGCGGTCCAAGAACCTTGCGGATAGCGGCGAGCAGGCGCCGCTCGGGAATGGGTTGGCACCTGTCTTTCTCCCATTGGTCGATGCCCAGCGTCACCACCGAAAGGCTCGGCAAATCAATCAGCGCGCCCGGCCCGTATGTCCAGAGCAGTTGGCTGGGGCGGATTTCCCCGACAGGTGTTCTATTGGTAGTCATGGTCAGTCCTCTTCCTTGGGCACCGGACGCGGCTTCCACCCGTGGTCGTCCGAGATATGTCCCGTGTTCATGATCAGACGCACGCCCGGTTCCACTTCTCGCATCGACATCGGAACCGTCCAGTTGTCCCACGCATGGATGCCCGGCGACTTAACCAGCCCGACCATCGTCGCGGCCTGTGCCCCGCGCTTTTCATAGGCCAACGTGCGACCGGGAACGCTCACTTCCTTGGCCCATTCGTCCGCGCGCTCCTTCAGTTCGCGTTCAGCCAGATTCTTGATGGTAGTCGTCTCGCTGACGTTCCAAGCTCGCCTCACCAGCACGTCGATGGCTTCAGTGATCTCGGGCTTGTCCGACTTGTCCAGCTCGCCCGCGCCCACGTTCGGGCTGAAGGTGTCGTTTTCCAAACGCATCAGGGAAAGGAGCGCGCCGGTCAGGCCGCGATCCATCGCACGCGGCGAGAAAGGCGTCACAGACTGCGCTTCCACGTGCTTGTAGAAGGTCGCGTGGTAATGCTCGAAGGTCTCGTAATGCGAGAGGTCGCGCGGACGCGCCCACGTGAGCACCGTGCAGACCAAACCGGGGAAAGAACGGCCCACACGGCTGGTGGCTTGGATGTATTCCGCCGTGCCCTTGGGCTGGCCATTGACTGCCATAAGGCCTAAGCGATTCACGTCCACGCCGACCGACAGCATGTTGGTCGCCAGCACTACGTCGATCGCTCGGGTGTCACCCTCGTTCCATTTCGTCACGAATTTCCCGGTAGCAGCGTCGAACGTGACCTTGAACTTGACCTCCAAATCGTCGAGGTACTTCGGGATGTCCTGACTGGAGACGCGGGATGTCAGTTCGCGGATGTTATTGACGCTACGCTGTGCGAGCGCGGGCCGTTCGACCATGCTCATTTGCACGCGGTAGGAACGTGTTTGCACGTCGTCCTCGGCCAAGCGCCGCATTCCGCCCAGCTCGCGCAGCGAATTGAAGTAGCCGACCATCGTCATGTACGGGTCGGCCGACTCGCCGAAACGATCGAATAAGGCCTGGGCTGCGGTGAGGAAGGCGGTGTAGACGCGAATCAGCATAGCCGGCCGCGAGCTACCGGGCGAACACACGCCGAGGTAGCGCCGTCCGGGTCGCAGTTCGATCGGGCGCTGCACCGAAAAGTAGTTGTCCTCCACGTCCAAGCCGTGCGGCGGGAACACCGACACGCGCCGCATGAACACGTTGTTCACCTGTTCCTTGGCTTTGCGCACCGTCGCCGTGGATGCGATGATCTTCGGCTTGACCGTCTTACCATCAAGCGTCCAGCCGCACAATTCATCGACAGCAGACTCGTACAAACCGACCATCGTGCCCAACGGACCGCTGATGAGATGGAACTCGTCCTGGATGATCAGATCCGGTGGTCGAATCGGACTGACGGGCTTCACCGATGCCGCAGGCAATTCCTTTGCAGCACGGTGACCCGTATTGCATTCGCAGTCAGGCCACAGCAAGCCGTGGCGCTCACATTCCTGGCTCACGCGACCGAACAGCGTGCGCACCTGACCGCGCCACGCCATCATGGCGAACTTGTCCACGGTAGCAATCATCATCGTCGGCGGGCGGTGGTAGATCTCCTCGTCCACCGTCAGCACCGGAATACCGGGGTGTGGCGACTTGCTGGACTTGCCGCGCGAGAACACGCAGCGGCCCTTCTTGTCGCCGCAATAGACAAGCGTACGCCCGTGGTTCTTGTCGACCTCAACGTCGCGCCCCGGCGCGATGTCGGAGCCACACCACGGGCAACTGGTCAGTTGCACGGGCGATGCTGCCCCAGCGTGGTATTTTCCAGGGTTGCGGATATCTTCGATGGCGCGATGGCTATCCTCGGTGGTGCCCGGCGTCACCTTGTTGCCGACCCACAAGCCGATGGTGAACGGCTCATGGCCCAATGCGGGATCTCGGTTGGTCAGAGCCTCGCGCCGCAGGACCTCCATCGCACAGATCAGCGCGGTGGCACGCTGGAACTGCTGCAAGGTCAACAAGCGCAGCGTGTAGCGCATGATCACGGCCAGACCGCGCGAGCCGTCGTAGCCTCCCAGCTTGCCTTGCAGACGGCGGATCGCCATCGTGAACGCCGCCACGCCCAGATAGGCTTCGGTTTTGCCACCGCCGGTGGGGAACCACAGCAGATCGGCATGGGCTTCCATCGGCTGCATGCGATCCAGATGCGTAGGGTCAGCCAGCGAGGGAATCGATAGCAGCAGGAAAGCCAACTGGAACGGACGCCAGCTCCGGTTCTTCGGCTGGTCAAACTGATCGACCGACACGTCACGCCCACGCCTCACCTCGAGCGCGTACTGACTGCGCACGCGCTGAATGGCCATCGCCCGGTTGGCGAAGCGGAAGGCCGCCAAGGCTTTCTCGTCGCGCTTCAGTGTGTCGATGCCCTGCTGCAATCGGATCTGGATCTCCTGACACCGATCCAGTGCCTGGCCGGCCTGCTCGTCATACCCGACCACGTCCTCGCCGACGCGCTTACGCTGCTCGGTGATCCATCCAGCATAATCCTTCGTCAGCAAGTTCAAGGCATCGACCAACTCGGTGACGCCTAACGTGGCAAGCCGCTGCATGTCGAGCAGACCGCTCGCCACCATTTCCTTCATCGCGGGACGGTCATCAGGGTCGAGGCCCGGCGTCTCCGTGACCTGCACTTCGTACTGCGGCAGGACAGCAGTGCGCACCTCGGTAGCCAGAGTCACATCGTCCGCTGTCTCGGCGTGAACGGCAACGCCATGCCCGACCGCGAACTCCACGCGGTTTCGGTAGATCATCTCCAGCGATTCGCGTTCTGTGTCCCTGCCGTCGGCGTCCAGCACGGGGCGGCGACGGAAGATGGCACGCGTGGGGGCCTCAGCTTCCGCACGCACGATCAGTTCCGGCTGGAACAGCCATGCCGTGTCGCGGTTAGTGTCGGGTTCCTGCTGCGCGTTGATCAGGAACAGCGTCACCAGGCGGTCTCCGTTAGCATTCTTGGCACGGACGGAACCCTGTACCCGCACCGATGGGCGACTTGCGTCCGGTGCCTGATGGGAAATCACGCCTTCGGTGAGCGGCAGCACAAGCTTTCCGCCGCAGGGGATACGTTGCCAGACCTTGGCTTTCTGCCCATTGGCTCGCGTCAGCTCGTGCTCGTCGTTGGGCACACGCTCGTAGCTACCCCAGCGCGCCTCGACTTCGATGCCTTCTGCGTCGCCATCGACGCAGAAGGTCATGCCGAAGCTACTAGGCACCAGCGACTGATTGCTGGCTGCGTCGATCTCGTCCGATGCATCTGACTCGGGCTCCACGCGCCCGGTCGCCGTGCCAAACTCGGCACCGGGTTCGTGCTGACCGGGGACGATGGGGTCCGTGGGTTCCTCCACCTCGTCCTCTGCAAGCGGGCCTTCCAGCCCTTCGATGCCACCCTGAGCATCCTTACGCGGTCCCAGCTTGCCGACCAGATAGCGATCACGCACGCTCATGTCCACGATGCGCTCGTGCGGGCCGCGCGCCGGGCCGAGCAAGTCGTCCTCCACAGCCAGTTGCAGCAATTCACGCAAGTAGGCCCGATCCTCGACCGGCGGCACCCCGTCCACGGACTGGTGCAGCGCCGTGGATAAGGCCGTGACAAATTCCTCCCACTGGATGCGATTGACGCTACCCGACATCGGCGGAGCCAGCGAGACGCTGGCGACCGGCACCGAAGCATCGACGACGGACACCCGATCGAAGAACAGAGTGGTGGTTTCGAGGTCGGAGCGAACCCTCAGCACGCGCCCGGCACGGACGATCTCCCCAGCGAGATTCAGCACGAGCACCCAATCGTCCTCGGCGATGACCTGATACAAGGAGCGATCGCCGTTCAAGGCCAAAGTGTATGGCGCGAGCCTGCGATCTGTGCAGAGACCGTGGTCGATGGCAATCCATGCGTTGGGTGTCTTCGTCATATCTCGCGTGCCTCAAATCCTGTTCACGATGTTTTCCAGCTTGTCGAGCGCCTTGGTTTGATCAATGTAGCCTGAATAGGCTTCCTGCGCCCCCCGGATGAGCGTGTCGTAGTGGACGATGCGGCTACCCGGCGCGATCGACTCCATCGACGACTTGAGCCGACCCGGGTTGGTTGCTTCTTCATCGACCGCCTTGCCGAGAACGAAGACCACCTCGATGTCTGGCGTCGTCACGTTCTGCTCGCGCAGAATTTTTCTCAGCTTGTCCACGTAGGTCTGGCCTTGCTCGACCAGTTCGAGCAGACCCATCTTGCGACCGACTTTCTTGAGTTCGACGATGACATGCTTGCCCGCTTGAGTGCGGTAGGCGATATCCACACGACCCAGACGTTCCTTTTCGGTCAGGTTTTCGACAAGCACACCCTCCGTCGTGAGGCGGGATTCCATGATCTGGCTGCCCGTGGCGCGTTCCCAGGCTGGATCGAGCAGCCAGAGATGGTCGAACAGGTACTTCTGGAGCACCCGTTCCTTCGCGTTTTCGTCGATGATGGTTTGAAAGTCGCGGATCGCGTCCAGACGCGATTTCACGATGTCGCGGTAGAGCGAGGCTTCCAATGAATCCCGGTCGGCGAGCACGGCCAGCAGCCGGTCCGCGCTCTCCACGCTTGTCACGAATTCCTCCGTCGAGCCGCGCAACTTCATGCGCTCGAAAGCCAGGATGCCGTGCCGGTACATGAGCTTGCGGTCATCTTCATCGTCGACCGGTAACGCACTCAATTTGGCGATCAGCGTCTCCGCGCTCTTCCTGTAGCCCTCAGGCAGGGTCTCCAGCCATTCGGCTAGGGCCGGAGATGTTTCCTTGGCCTTCTCGACCTCATGCTTCCTGCGCCATTCGTTCCAGCGTTTTTCGAGCTTGTTGAGCTGTGACCCGAGGAAAACGATTAACTGGATGTACCGCTCGTCATCCTCTTGCACACGTTGGCGGTCGCTGGTGGCGATGTCCGGTTGATCGTCGGCGTCGAGGAAATCTGCCTCGATCTGTCCGGTCAGGTATTTCGTGTAAAGCCGCCCGTCGTTCAGGCGATCAAGGACGTTTTCATGGAACAAGCGACCCCGGGCGAAGACCACGATGCCGTTCAGATTGCCTGCTTCGTCGTCGTCGAGGTCTTTGGGCTTACGCGCGGTGCCGAGCCAACCGCTTACACGCCACGCCGAATCCCAAGCCTCGAAACGCGCGGGCAACGATTCGCGCTCCACGACGTGAGCGATGGTGCTGGCCTCCGGCTCGTAGCCCTCGAACGTCCAGAGGAACTGGGCTTTGGGCAGATCACCGCGATCGTTCGCCGAAACGGACGTGCCGTCGATCTTGATCTCGAAACCGTTGGCCTGACCGATGATCGAAAAACGCCGAGCCAGACGTTTGCGCAGTGCAGCGACACCCTTGCCGAGTCGCTGCCGCTTGATCTCGTGTAGTACGAGCTTCGTGCCCTGTGTCACCGTGAGCGTATCGCCCGCCAACGGTTCGGGGTGGTACGGTTGCTTTTCCCGCACGGCTTGATGGATACCCGGAACGCTCATGCGAAAGCCATGCTTGCCGCCGTTCCTGGCGGACTGCACCTCGATGACGTTGGCGATGGAGAACAGCGACAATTTGCCCAACCCCTTGCGCCCCATGACGGAACGGCCTTTTACCGTCTTGCATCCGTGCTCCGCATCCTCGTCGCGGCGTCGGTAGCCGACGCGCAGATACTTGTCGTTCAGGTCTTCGACGGACATGCCGATTCCGTCGTCCTCGATCTCGATCCATTCATTGTTCGGATCGACACGAATCTGCACGCTCGACGCATCTGCGTCCCATGCGTTGGCCACCGCTTCGGTCAGGACGGCGGCGATGTTGCTGTAGAGGTTGATGCCGAGATGTTCGAGGACGTTGAGATCGACGGTCATCTCGAACGTCGGCGCGGCTTGGGTTCGAGTCATGACGTCCCCTCGTGATGGTCGTCCCGGTGGTCGGGATGGATGCGATAGCGTGCGCCGCGCCGCTCGCCTTGGCGTTCGACATTGCCACCCGATATCAGGTTGTTGATCGCGGCGTTCCACTGGCCATCGGTAATACCGGTTGCCGCGAGGACGTCGGCCTTGGCGTGCCAGCCGTCGTGCGCGCTCAGGAAACCGAGGATCGCCGTGACTGGCGTTGTGCCGTCGGCAGTGGCCACAACCCCTGTCCCGAAGTTGAGCGAAGGTTGAGTCGTTGGGGTGCTGGTCGTGCGACTGGCACGCGGAGCACGAGTCGAAGCGCGCGTCGCGTCATCAGGATGCAAGCCTCTGGCGACTTCCTCTTCGTATCGCTGGCGGTTCAGTTCCGACAGCCGCCGCAGCACTTCGACACGCGCAATCTCCGATATGGTGAAGCGGGCGCGGTCGTTCTCCGGCAGGTACGGCACTTCGTGGAAGCCGTGTTCGAGGTCGAGGTCGTCCCAGCCGTAGGCGCGCGCGACGGCTGCATCCATTTCGCGCTGCAAGGTGCGCAGCCCTTCGATGCGGGGATCGTGCTCGGTGTTGGTATGGAAGCGGTTGTAGAGCTTTGTGAAGCCAATTCCCTCGTCGCTCATGACCTTGCGGCGCACCTTCAGGTACGTCTCACCAAGCGGGCCCAGGACATCAAGGTCTTTCGGAAAGGGCATCGTCTCTATGGCATCCGACGGCGCGAAACGCAGTCGCGTTTCATGTCGCGATGACTGCTGCCAGATCCACGCATGTCCGATCGACGAATTAAGCAGAGCGGCGAAGGCGTGCGGGCGTGACACCGCGAATACGGCACATGCGTGGCTGAAGACGGCGTTGTTGGGCACAACCGAAGGACCGAAGTACTTTCCGACGAACGAGGTCGCGAGCACCTCAGGTAAAGGTTTCGCGTCAGATCGCCAGCCTTCGGGGTGTTGCTCGAACGCATGTCCGCGCCCAATGGCGTGGTACAGGGCGGGCCGTTTGTCGCCGTACTGCCACCACCGTTCGGGAAGCGGCCGTCTCAGCACAAAGTTGCCGTTCTCGTCGCGCCTCTGGCGTTCGGGCTTCACGCGTTCCTCGATCCAACCCCAAGGCTTCTTGTACTTGCGCGCTCGCTCCTCCGGCCAGTCCCAGAAGTTGACCACCCAACGACTTGGGCGTTGCTGCGGGTCCGAATTGAGATCATCTCCGTTCACATACGGAAAGATCACGTCGGCGTTCTTCGCGTCCGCGTTCAGCAGGAGTTTTGCTTCGGCCTCCTCAAGGACGAAGCCGCCGCCCACGACCACAGAGGCTTGAAACGTGATGTTCTCGCTCGCCCGCAACCGCATCGGACTCCATTCCTCGCGGTCGGAGAGGTACGCGGAGATGACGGCCACAGAGCGTCCCAGGATGGATCGGTCGCCGCGCCACTCACCCTTGTGGACATGCACGCGGCTGGTGACGACCGCCGCTTTTCCGGGCCAGGGTTCATTCGGGTAGGCCGCATGGATGACCGCACCCGCACCGACCATCGCTTCCAGCCCGACCTGCCGCGTATCGCCTTCGGCGATGGTGTTGACCGCGAGCAGCCCGAAGTCGCCGCCTTCGCGCAGCAGACTCCACGCCCGCAGGAAGAAATAGGCGACCAGATCGGCAGAACCGCGCCGCCCCTCGGCGATGTGCGCGACCAGCCAGTCGCGGAAAGCAGTGCCCGCGACGCCGGTGATGCGCTTTCCTCCCAGAAAGGGTGGATTGCCGACGATGCCATCGAAGCCACCGCGTTCGCGCGCGAAAACCTCGGGAAACTCCAGCGGCCAATGGAATGGTCGACGCGCCGGCTTGTCGGGGGCCAGATCGGTCGAGACAGCGGCGACCGATCTGCGGCGCATCAAGGCGAGCACGTCCCGATCGCCGTCGATGGCTTGTCCGGCCTGGGTGGCCAGAGACGCCAGCGTGTTTTCCAGTCCCGCGCCATTGCCGCCTGACGCAAACACCTCTCCGATGAATGAATCGGCGATGCTCTCCGGCACTTCGAGCCTGCGGCGCGCATCGGCGTCCAAGTGCGCCATCGCCTCGACATCACGGATGTCGCGGATGGGCATTTCGCGCAATCGTTGCCGGAGTTCGATGGCCTCGCACACGGCCTGCTCAATGTTCTGCCCGAATAGGCGTAGCTGGCCCTGGCCCGTCGGGCTCACCGAAAGCTGGGTGAGCTGATCGAGCCGATGGATGCCAAGCAGGCTGTCGCCGCAGCGCAGGCTGTGGTCGAGAAAGCCGAAGGGCCGCCCCTTGGCCAGCGTCACCAGCCAGATGGAGAGCTTGGCCAGTTCGACCGCCAGCGGGTTCAGATCGACGCCGTAGAGGCAGCGTTCGGCGATGAGGCGGCGGGCGACGATGGTGCGCGCCTCGGTGTCGCGCGGCAGCGGCTCGACGTTGGCGTCGGCTTCCGCCATGCGTCCATCGACGCCAACTGTCTGGCCCCGAACCTCGGCCTGCGCCCACGCCTCCACCAGCCGGTCGGCCAGCCACCGGCATGCTTGCACGAGGAATGCGCCCGAGCCCATCGCCGGGTCACAGATCTTCAGTTCGAGCAGTTCGGCGGGCGATTTCAGCTCCCAATCCGCGCGCGGCGTGCCCTGCACCGGACCAACATAGGCGACGGGCGTGAGCGTTTCGGCGACGATGGCTTCGGTGAGAGACTTCGGCGTGTAATGGGTGCCGGTCTCACGCCGGTCGGACCCGGTGGTGACGATGAAGGCCCTGGCGGGATAGACCAGTGGATAGCCCCAAGAGTCCGTGCGCACCAGATGGCCGAAGGGCTTGATGCGGTCGCGTAGCGCCGTGTCACCGTGGCAGGCCGTCAATAGGCGATCGGCGAGCGCATCATCCACGGCGCGGTTCAGATCGTTGCGCACGCGGCTGGCGGAACTGCCGGAACGCTGTTGAAGCAGGTCGGCCAGTCGCTCGGCACCGTCCAGCCGCGCCGATTCAAGTTCGGCTAGCGTCACCCAAGGCGACTGGGCGCTCTTGGTGGCATCGATTTCCAGTGTGACCCCGGCGGTGCGCTTGACGGTGCGTTCCAGCAGACCCTCATAGACGTAGCCGATCTGCTCGACGTCCAGAGCCCGATACGACAGCGTGCGGCCCTGGAATTGCTGGATGGCTTCGAGCAGCAGCAAGACGGTGCGGTTGTCGATCGGCAGCGGCTTGGCGATGTTGGTGCGCCAGTCTGAGCCACGGGAGCGGCCTTCAAGGAAGGGGAAACGATCCGGGTCGAACAGGGAGCCACCCAGCGCGGGCAGGCGCAGGTTCTCGTGCTCGATGCCGCCGTACACGGCGCGGAAGACGGCGAGCAGGCGTGACCACGCGTCCCAGCGGCGCTCAAGAATTTCGTCCGATTCGGCGCGCAACTGCATGCGCAGCGTCGAGAGCGCGTAGTTAGCCTCGTAGCGTTCGTCGCCCAAGAGCAGCAAGCCGCGCTCTTCGGCGGAGAGCAGGAAGACAAGCCGCATCATCACCGTCAGCGCGGCTTCGTAAAGTTCGGCTTCCTTCACGCCGCGCAACAGTTCACGGTCGCGGTCCTGGTCGGCCTTGTCGAGCGCCTGAATCAGCACCTCGACGGCGCGCCGCACCTGTTCGCCCAAGGCGTCGGTCACTTCGTCCTGAAACTTCAGCGAACGATCGAAGAGCGCAGGCAGTCGTTCGGACTCGTCCACGAAGAAGCGCCGGATGCCCAAGAGGTGAACGAAGGCTCGGAGGGTGACGGGGTCCTGACGCCAGATGCGCGCATACCAACTGGCGAAGGTGGTGACTGCGCCCACCGGCGCATCGACCAGCATCCAGCGTTCGCCGTTGGTGACGAGGCCGAGGCGGCAGCCCGTGGCGCGGCACAGCGTCACCATGCGTTCCGCCGGTGTACTGGCCCAACCGTCCAGTTTCTGAGTGGCATCGAGGTCGACGTCCGGTCCGTAGGCGTGGGCAAGCAGCAGCGGCTGACCGCCATTGCCGACGACGGCGAAGTCCGGCGACAGGCTCATGCCGTGTTCGAGCAGAGCAATGGTCAGGTGCGCGGCACACCAGTCCTTGCGTTTGAGCACGTCACCGCGACCGTCCTCGTCAAGTTCCAGCCCGCGCGACAAGACTTCGTCGATCCATGCGGCGTGCAGCTCGAGGAAGCGGAGATCGTCGGTTTCCAGCGCCTCGCGCCATTCGTCGTAGGCTTGGCGAAGCCGCTTGCGCTTGGACGCATCAAGTTCTTCCAACCCTTGCGGGAAAGCTTCCTTCAGAACGGGAACGGCGAGAAACGGGCCGGAGATTTCGATGAGCGAGAGCCATTCATGGTGCATGCTCATGCAGCACCTCCGGCGAACTCGGGTACGACGAAGATCACCGCAACCGGGAAGGTGCGGTCGTCGAGCTTCGCGTAGCGGGATTCGATGGCGTGCGTCTCCATCTGGCGTTCGTCGGGGATGCGCGCGTGGCGCGCTTCCAGTGCGGCGATGTCACGCCGGAGTTGCATACGCTCGTCCTCGGTAAAGAGTGAAAGCTGTTCGGGCTGTTGCTCTTTCTTCAACTCGGACTGGATCGCCCTTTCCAGTTCGTCGAGCACGGTGCCGATGTCGTCGATTTCCTGCTGCTTGCGGGTCTGGAGCGTGTTGCTCAGGAAGCGGAGACGTTCCTTGGAGCGAGCATCCACCGCTTTCAGGATGGCTTCCTGCTGACGGTCGAAGCGGACGCGGAGCACGTCGAACATGGATGAGACCGCCGTGATCGGCTTCGCTTCGTCCAGCCACTGCTGGACACGGGTGACACCTTCTTCGCGGCGGAAGGATTGGTCGCGCAGATAGCCGCCCGACACCGTCAGTTCCTCGTGCAGCCGATGGTGGTTGCCGCCGGTGACGACCAACCGCGAGACGATGACCACGGCCGGGCCGTCGATGAGCGCGTCAGGCACCGTACGGACGGTGACACGATGTAGTTTCTTCACGTCGTCCTGCGCCCAGATCTCGGCACGTAGCAAGCGCAAACACATCTGGACCAAGCGATGGTTCAGATGGACGAGCACGACATCATCGCGGCCACTGGCGACGGCATGATCGAAGGTGATGGGCCGAATCTTCTGAGTGTGCGGATGTCGCAGCCCTTCCAGGGAACGTGCCCAGGAGCCGGACAACGCGGGCATTCGGAATATGCTGCCCGAGGGCGCGCCCACCAGTTCGACGGGTTCCAACGGCGGACGACCTGCCAACGCGAGGCCGGTCTTCACTGCCATCAGGACGTGATCAGGCGTGAGGTGGAAATCCTGCTTGGTGGTGAGCAGGCGATCGTGCAACTTGGCGACGCGCTCCTTCAACTCTCGCTCGGCGCGAACAAAGTTCTTGGCGCGAGCGATCCGAGCTTCGGCGAGACGGGTGTCCAGATCCTTCAGAGAACCTTCGATGAGGCCGGACATCTGCGGCGCGATCACCGGATTGACGCTGCCCATATCAGCGCGCATCGAATCCAGTTTCCGCAAAGCGCGCAAGATGTCCTCGCCGTGGCCGCCGACCGATGCACCGCTCGCATCGCCGCCATCGACTGGATGCCAGATCAGCACTTCCTTCTCGCGCTGCCCGTGCCGGTCGATACGCCCATTGCGCTGCTCCATCACGTTGGGATTGTAGGGAATCTCCAAGTGGATGAGCCGGTTGCAATGGTTCTGCAAGTCGATGCCCTCAGACGCCGCGTCGGTGGCAAGCAGGATGCGCACGGGCGAATCCTGCGGCGAGGCTTGGAACGCAGCCTTGATGGGTTCGCGCTCCTCTTGGGAGAGGCCACCGTGAAGCAGGGCGAGACGCTCGCCGCCGAAGCCGTGACTGGCGAGGATTTGGTGCATCCACTGATGCGTGGTGCGATACTCGGTGAACAGGATCACGCGGCGATCGCTCCACTGGCCATCCGGCTTGAGGTTCGCGGTGAGCCAGTCGAGGATGGCTTGGGCTTTAGAGTCTGCCTGATTCCTGGCTCGCTGTGCCCATACCCTCAAGTCGTCCAACATCGCCCGCTGTTCTGCTGTCAGCGGCGATGAGCGGCGCGTGGCCTCCTCGATGGCTTCGACCTGGGCATTCTCAACTTCCTGATCATCTGCGTAATCCTCGTCTGCTTTGAGGATAGCCTTGTGCAGGATGCGCTCTGCCATGGTATCGAGCTTCGCTGGCCGTGCTTCGGACAGCGATGCGACGTGCTTTTCGAGCGTGGACGCGAATGCTGCAGGCGACGATAGCAGGCGCTTCTTTAGGAGCCGGTTGACGAAAGCCGTGCCTAAGCCATCACCAACCTTCTCGGCACCCTTTTCCCGGCTGGCACAGTAGTCGTTGAGCTTGCGGTGAATCTCGCGCTCTTCGGTCGAGTATGGAACCGTGAGCGCCTGCAACGTGCGCCGGGCATACAAGGGGTTGCCTTCCGCATCGACTAGATCGCTCTTCAAGCGGCGGATCATCACCTGGCTCAATTGCTTTTCGTCGGGGAGGATGTTGCGGGCAAAACGTTGATCGTCGAGTAGCTCCAGCAACGAGGTGAACGACTCTGTATATCCGTTGTGCGGTGTGGCAGTCAGGAACAGCCGATGCTGGAAATGCGGCCCAATGGCACGGATGAAACGCGTGCGCTGGCTCTCCAACGCATAATGAACCCCTGCGGCCGGAGCGACGTTATGGGCCTCGTCCACGACCAGCAGATCAAACTTGCGCGGATAGCCGGCATGCGTCGGGATCACGTCGCGCATGGCGCGCAAGCCTTCGCCGCTCTTGGCCCAATCCATCGACGTGATGAGGCGAGGATGCGAAGTCCATGGATTGGCATGGATGCCACGCTCGCGTCGCAGTTGCTTGATGTAGTCGGTATCCACTACCCGGAAATCGAGACCGAATTTCTCCAACATCTCGACGCGCCACTTCTCCTGCAAAGACGCGGGGCAGATGATCAATACGGTGCGGGCACGGTGCCGCAGGAGAAGCTCCTGAATGACCAGACCAGCTTCGATCGTCTTGCCGAGACCAACATCGTCGGCAATGAGCAGATTGACGCGCGCCATGTCGATGGCACGTACCAGCGGATCGAGTTGGAAGTCCTCGATACTGACGCCGCTGCGAAACGGAGCCTGGAGAAACCCCCGGTCGGCGTTGGTGGCCGCTCCCCACCGCACGGCATCGAGAAAGGCGTCGAGCGTGCTCGAATCGTCCTGTCCGGTGATCGAGGGCAGGCCCGCGCGCTCAATGACTTGCGCACCCGGCTCGATTTCCCAAACAACTTCCAGTTCCTCGCCGAGCCCATCCTCGTCGATCGACGAGAGGGTCACGCAATGTTGAGGCGAAGAATGTTCCGAATCCAAGCGAGCCGCATCGACATCGGCTACGACCCATTGACGGCGACGCACTTCGACCAGTTGCCCTGGCTCCGGCCGAGCCCGATATGCCTGTGATTGCCGCTCCCCCTGGATACTCATGTGACCACCTTTTCAATTCTTACCTTTGCCACCGTGCGACGCGGTCTGACGCTTGGCGTCGATCATGGCGACCATGTCTGCAACTACCCTAGCCGCACCAGCCGGTGACTCGTGCGACCAAAATCGGAGCACCGTCCAACCAAGGGATCGCAGCCGTTCGTTCGTGTCTGCGTCCCGCGACCGATTCGTCTCGATCTTCTGCCGCCAGAACTCTGCATTCCGTTTCGGCCACGTGGCATGTTCGGGGCAGCCGTGCCAAAAACAGCCATCAACAAAAATCGCGATTCTCCGCCCCGGGAACGCGATATCGGCAACGCGACGGGGCTTCTTGAGAACCTCGTAGTCGATCCGGTACCGCATACCTACCCGATATAACTCCCGCCGCAACGCGACCTCAGCGTCAGTCGCTTTTTGCCGAACCTTCGCCATGCGACGACTGGTTTCAGTCGTCGGCGGATCACGGAAAGACATGCGCTTAGTCTCAGCTATCAGTCGTTAAGCGAGATCGATGCGAGGTGCTTGTTGATACTCCGTGCAATCGCACGGCCGAGGTTCACTGGCACTGCATTGCCAATCAGCCGCCCCAACACAGTGAAACTGACCTCTCCATCTTTCGGGACGAATGCGTAGTGGCGTGGGAAGCTCTGCAGAATTGCCGCTTCCCTCAACGAAATTGCGCGATTCTGCTCGGGGTGCCCAAATCGTCCGTTTCCGAAGCCATAGCACTGAGTCGTCATGGTAGGAGCCGGCTTGTCCCACTCCATCCGACCATAGACGCCCGGATAGGTGCGCCCGCTCTCGGCACGATGACAGTCAGCGATCAGGTCTTCTGGCCAATCTCGCCAAGTGCCGCCTGGCTTCGATGCTTTGATTCGTCGCAGATTCTTCTCTGATAGCGTCGACGCGATATGCAACTTATCCCTAGGAGCCGCCTCCCCCGCGCACAAAGGACGCAGTCGACCAATGGCTTGGCGAACAGTCTTTGGCGTCTTGTGCGTCGGTTCAATCAGTTCGATATCGCCATGCTTCGATGCGAGCAGCACCATGCGCCGCCTCATTTGCGGCACTCCATAACGGGAGCTGTCGACCACATCGAACCACACCTTGTACCCCAGTCGGGTCAAGGTATCGACGAAGTCATGGAAAACGGCATGCTTGGCAACAGTAGGAACGTTTTCCATGGTGATGACATCTGGCTCAGTGCCCTGCGCAAGGCGAGCAAACTCGTACAGCAAACCCCACTTGCCATCTTCGCCATCAAGTTCATAACGCTGCGCGTAACTCGAGAAGGGTTGGCATGGCGCACAGCCGGCAAGGATCGTCACCTCAGCATCGCCGAACAATGCTCCTAGCTCTTCAGCAGTAACCGCGCTGATGTCCCGTTCTACGAACTGGGCCTGGTTGTTAGCCTCGTACGGAAAGCGGCATGCCGGGTCCAGATCGATACCTGCGACCACGGGCAACTCCTCCAAAACGAAGCCATGCGTCAGCCCGCCCGCCCCGCAGAACAAGTCGACACAAGAAATACTCGCCACTTCAAACCTCCCCATTGCGTCTCAAGCAACCTATGACGTTGTTGGAACCAACCGCAGACAACGCTTTATTCCTTGGCCCGACTATCGTGTTCTGCCGCGCCACCGGACCGCACCCATTCATCAATCTCGGCGGTCTTGAACTTCCAAAGCCGGCCGATCCGATGAGCGGGCATGTTCCGTTTGTTGATCCATGCGTAGACGGTGTCCTTGCTCACGCCGAGGTACTCCGCGATTTCCTCGACCGACAACCAGCGATCTGACATGACGTCGATTTCCATCAAGAAGCCGAGAACCGGCCAATCGCGCAATGATCTCATGGATAGCGACCGCAGCAAATCAGCTTTAAGCGGATCTAGCCTGAATGGGTTTGGTTTGGCTTGAAGCGGGCGGTGGCCACGCGTTCCATGGTGAGGTCTATCGCGAAACGATGCGCTTCGCAAGACCATCTTCTGAAGTCACCAATCCCACAACGCGTCAAGCCCTATATCACTCACCTGAGCACGGCCGGCAACGGTCGCGCCGTCTGGGCCGCCGCGGGCGGACACTTGCTTCGCCTACTAAGAACGTCTAACGCGGCCGGCACCGCCCCCATCCATTCCTTCCCAAACGAAAGCGCCGATTTAAGGTTTTGTCTCACACGTCGTTATACGAGGAGAGGCAATCGGCCGCAAAAGTACGTCCGATGCGGCGGTGAGATCACTGACAATTATCAACCTGGGAGACCAAGCCATGGCCCGCACACACGGACACGGCAACCCAAACTGGACGCGCGACGAGACTATCCTCGCACTTGATCTCTACTTCGATCTCAGTGGGAAGATTCCGGTTGACTCAGACGAGCGCGTAAAAGCGCTGTCTGAACTGTTACGTCGCTTTCCTTATCATGCAGCGGCATCGAAGAAAGAGTCCTTCCGTAACCCTGCTGGCGTCGCATTCAAGCTCCAGAATTTACGACAGGTTGCGACCGGTAAAGGGTTAGGGAATGTTTCGGAAAAAGATCGCACGATATGGGCTGAGTTAGGGGCATCGCCAGCGGTTGTGAAATCACTGGCTAATCTAATCCGCGCTAGCGTTACCGCATCGGAATCCGCCGAATCAGCATGGCTCGACAGCGAGTTCGTGGAGGGGCGCATCGTTTCGGAGTTACATTCGCGCCGCGAGCGGGAGCCAAAGTTGCGAGAACGCCTATTGTTGGCGAGGCGCGCCCGCAGGAAGTTGTTCTGCGAAATGTGCGGCGCACGCTCATTAACGACCAACGAAGAAATTAACGATGCATACTTCGAAGCGCATCACATTATTCCACTTTCGCACACAGGCACACGAATCACGCGCCTCTCTGAGGTGGCGTTGCTGTGTGCCAATTGTCATCGTTTGCTTCATCGGGTGATAGCTATCGAAAAGCGGTGGCTCACTGTTACCGAAGGAAAAGCACTATGTTATGGCGTCTGATGAACATACCATTCGAAGTTCCTGCCGGCGCCGGCAAGCAAAATCACCTGTTCTTTCGGGATACATCAGCAGGGGTAGCTCGTGTTTGACGCATAACCTGCTCGCAAGGAGAGCTTTTGCCCCGCGCACTAAAAACTAGGCCGACAGAAACCGCCGGCCATTCCCGCTGAGTTGCTTGTACAATTCGGCAACGGGTCAATGGCGGCCGAAGCGATAAATGCCGCGACGTTGGCCTTGAAGAAGGCTTTGGTCGAACGAGCGCTGGGCGGCGAGATGAGTCATCATCTCGGCTACGCGCCCGGTGCTGCCAAGCCGGGCGCTGTCAGTAATCAGCGCAGCGGCTCGAGCGCCAAGACCGTTCTGAGCGAGGAACCACCGCACTGTTGAGTCCCGGGCACGAACGACGCTTCACAGGCGTGGACGACAAGATCATCGCCATGTACGCCCGGGCATGACCGTGCGCGAGATTCAGGGTTTCTTGCGGGGACGCACTGCGCAACATTGCTGCCGACTGGGGGCGTACCGCTCACGACTGGAAGTCCGACATGAACCAGTTCGCCATCGTCTCCGTTTGATCAGCTGAGCCAGACGCGTTATCATTCGCCCGTAAGCGCTTGGACTCCATGGCTTGGCAGCTCTCTCTTCGGACGGACGTTAGGCTCCAAGACGCAAAAGAGGGACGGCCGCTTATGCGGCCGTTTCCCTTTGCTCTCAGGGCTCGCCAGCTCGACCAGTGCGTTGCATCCGGAGATGCGGTCAAGTCCAGATCCGGCTCTGCTCCTGCCTCATCGACATAACGCGATCCGCCCAAGTCGAAGTCATTCGCGGCAATTTTCTCTCGCCCGCGCAACCTTCTCGAATTGAGACACGCCAGCCCCAAAACGAAAAACCGGCCAATTGGCCGGTTTTTCAGATGTCGTTGGTGGAGCGGAGGAGGATCGAACTCCCGACCTTCGCATTGCGAACGCGACGCTCTCCCAGCTGAGCTACCGCCCCAACGAAGCGAAGATTCTAGCACAAGGAACTGGGGAGGCAAGTGCCGCCGGCGGACGCACCCGCAGCCTCGGGCCAACCACTACTTAGCCCCCTCAGGCGCCCCAGCCAGCACCCACTTCACAACCGTCTGAATTTCCTCATCCCTCATCCTGGGATGCGAAGGCATGGGGATAACACCCCAAACCCCGGACCCACCATCCCTGACCTTCTGGGAAAGCTTGGCCACAGCCTGCGGATCGCCTTTATATTTCTCGGCGATTTGCCGAAACGAGGGCCCAACGAGCTTGCGGTCCACCATATGACACCCGAGACAAGCATTACTACGCGCAACAACAAGCCCCGTCGGCACATCGGCAGCCACCGCCCCCTGCACAAAGCCCCCCAAAGCAGCAGCCAAAACACCCGCGACGAACCCCACCCTCACTGCCCAGCACCCTTCTTAGCACTCCCCGGCCGGACCTGCGTCGAATCCGCCACAGGCGCGGGCGCTTGCTGCTGCAACGGCTGCGCGGTAATAGCCGAACTCGGCACCGCCCCGACCGTCGGCTCCGCAGCCGCCGACTGGGCCGAACTCGGCGCACTAGCCGCCGGCGCCGCAGCCGCCACTGCCGGCTGCTCCCCGGGCTGAATATACTGAAACACCTTCACAACCTTCATGACCCCAGGCACCCGGCTAGTCACATCGGCACCGAGGTTCCCCTCAGCCTGCGTCACGAGCCCCATCAGATAGATATTCCCGCGCTCGCTGACGACCTTGAAGTCATTCGCCGAAATCCCCTTCTCCTGAATCAACGCCGTCTTCACGCGCGCAACCAGATAGGAATCATTAGCGCGATCCGTGAAGTCACTCTTCGGCGCGACCGCAAGCTCATTGATCACGGCATCGACATTGTTGATCGCCTTCACGATGGCTTCGGCAAGCTGCTTGGACCGATCGTCCGGCACCTCGCCCGTCAACAGCACCCGCCGATTGAACACGGTCACATCGACATGCGAGCCATCGGGAAGATCGCTCGATATCTGCGAATAGGCCTTGACCTGAATCTCGCGATCCTCGGTCTGCGCGCCCAGCGTGCGCCTGTCCGTCGCCATCAACGCCCCGCCGCCCGCAGCACCCGCCACGGCCAGCACGCACCCCTGCAACGTCACGGCCAGCGACGCCGCCATCCCCGCAGCGAGCATCGCCCGCACCAGCATCTTCGTGACGCGATTCGCGTTCATCAACGAACTCTCCCTTCTACGTTGGTCAGTCTTCGCCAAGCAACATGGCATCGATGCCGTCACACAGGCAATGAATGGTGGTCAAGTGCACTTCGCGGATGCGCGCCACGCGCTCGGTCGGCGCGCACAAATGAATATCGGTCTCGGCCAGCGCCTCGGCAATCTTGCCGCCCCCCGCTCCAGTCAGCGCAATCACGAACATCTCACGCTCATGCGCCTCCCCAATGGCAGCCAGCACGTTAGCCGAATCGCCCGTCGCGGTCACCGCCAACAAGATGTCGCCGGCATGTCCCAATGCACGAACCTGCCGCGCAAACACGGCCTCGAAACCGCCGTCCTCGTCGGCAAGCGCCGTCAATACAGCCGCATCGGCCGTCAGCGCAATCGCAGGCAACCCAGGTCGCTCGCGCTCGAAACGCGCAGTCAACTGCGCAGCAAAACGCTGCGCCTCCACGGCCGAAACGCCACTGCCGCACGCCAGAATCTTGTTGCCGTTCGCGAGCGCGCCAAACATCGTATCGACTGCGGCCGCAATCGGCATCGCCAGCGCATTCATCGCTTCGAGTTGCAGGGCCGCGCTATCGCGGAAATGCTGTTGAATCCGTTCGACTGACATCGGTTCTCTACTTGTTCGGCACGCCTTCGCGCACCGGTTGCCGCATTGCATCGCATCAGCGCGCAAGTTTAACGCACTCGCTCGACATCACCCTTAGCTAAAACCGTCGGCCCGAAAAGCATCGCGCAGCCAGGCGATGCGCCGGCCATCGTACGCGACGATATCGAAGCGGCACACACTCGTCGTATCGCCCCGCTTCGACAGAAAATATTGCGCGGCACGCACGATCCGCCGCTGCTTCTCCCGCCCCACACTCGCCACGGCACCGCCATAACGGCTGCCCGCCCGAGCGCGCACTTCGACGAAAACCAGCACGCCGTCGGGCTCGCGCATCACAAGGTCGATCTCTCCGCCTCGACACGTGACATTGCGCGCGACGAAACGCAGCCGCTGACGCTGCAAGTACTCGAGCGCAAACCCTTCGAATACGCTGCCAAGCCTCTTCGACTGAGCTCGCCCGCAAAAGTTGTCGGGCGGCCCCGTTACCGCACGGCGTTCATCGCCCACCCCGTGGCACAATGGCGGCCTCGCTTCGCACGGCAGCGCCCTTCGTTTCATGTCCGACCTCCTCGAACTCGCGCAACGCCAGCAGTACCCGGCGGCGACGCTTTACGTCGTTGCGACGCCAATCGGCAACGCCGCCGATATCACGTTGCGCGCGCTGCATCTGCTCGGCCTCGTCGATCGCATCGCGGCCGAAGACACGCGCAATACAGCACAGTTGCTGGGCCTCTACGGCATAAGCAAGCCGCTCGTCGCGGTCCACGAACACAATGAGCGCGCATCGGCCGAACGCATCGTCGAACACCTGCGCGCGGGCGAGCGCATCGCCTACGTCTCGGACGCCGGCACACCGGGCATCTCGGACCCGGGCGCAAAACTCGTCGAAGCGGTGCGAGAGGCAGGCTTCGGTGTCGTGCCGCTGCCAGGCGCAAGCGCCATTACAACGGCCCTCTCAGTCGCCGGCGATTGGGCCGCAACGTTCACATTCCTCGGCTTCATGCCGTCCAAGGCGAAGCAACGCGCAGCGTTCCTGCAGCCGCTCGTCAACCAAACGCGCGCGATGGTGTTCTACGAAGCCCCACATCGCATCGGCGAAACGGTCCAGGCGCTCGCCGACGCATTCGGCGGCGCGCGCCGCATCCTGATCGCACGCGAATTGACGAAGCTACATGAGTCGCTTCACGTCTGCACCTTGGCCGAAGGGCCAACGTGGCTCGCGCAAGACGCAAATCGCCAACGTGGAGAGTTCGTGTTGGTCGTGGAAGGAGCGACGCCGGAGCAAGGCAGCGACGACGCCACCGCGCACGATGCGCTGCTGGCCCTGCTGCTGGAAGAAATTCCGGTGAGCGGCGCGGCCCGTGTCGCGGCAGCGATCACGGGGGCCTCGCGTCATGCGCTCTACGCACGCGCGCTGGAACTCAAGAAAGACTGAGAAACCGACAAGAGACAAGAACGGCGAAGGGCTGCACTCGGCAGCCCTTCGATCAAACCAACGCTCAAGCGCGCATCAAATCAAGGATGCGCCGGCACCATATCCCGTTGCGGACTGGCCGAAGCCACCACCTCGGCACGGCTCGCCTGTGCTTCTTCCTGCGTGAGCCCCTGAATCTGCACGCGGGCGGTCCCGGCCGTTTGCAGGCCGAGTTCACGCGCGGCCGCATACGAGAGATCGATCACGCGCCCACGCACGTAGGGCCCGCGATCGTTGATCTTCACGACGACGGACTTCTGATTCGACGTGTTCGTCACGCGGACATACGACGCAAGCGGCAGCGTCTTGTGCGCGGCCGTCAACGCATGCATGTTGTAACGCTCGCCGCTCGCGGTCTTGCGGCCATTGAATCGCTTGCCGTACCACGAGGCGCGCCCGCTCTGCTTGAAGTTCGAGACGTCCGGAATGTCCTCGTCGAGCGGCTTGGCATCGGCGAGCTTCGGCGCCACATCGGGCGCTTGAGGTTGAGGCTGGGCCGAGGCCTCGCCGTAACCCATCGGTGCGCCCGCGCGTGTCGCGAGCCGTGCACCGTTGGCACTTGCATTGCTGGTTTGCGTTGGCTGCGCGGCACAACCCGCGAGCAACCCTACGGCGACGACGGAAACGGTACCCAGCCATCGGCGGAATCGATTGATGTTCATATGACGTGCATGCCACAGTGTCGAGCCGCAACGCGTCGAAACATCCCTTCGCGAAGCGGCTCGGGCATCCGGACGCCAACACGCGCACCACCGAAAGCACGAATGCAAACGGTGCGCGGACTGGCGCTCGGGTGCGGCCACACTCGGCCGCAAGTTGCCCGGTTGGTATTCACGTCTGGCGCAACTGTCCCCAACAGCTTGACCAGACCCCACACGCCGTCGTCGTCGAACATGACTTGCACGTTCTGGCGCGTCGACTGACGCGAGGAACGGCGGCGTTGGCCTGACCGGCTATGCAACCTGTTGGCTGCGGCAGACGCGTAGCGCCTGGCCGGTCAAGACGTGTGCATCGAACAATGCCGATACAGATCGAAGCCGCTACATTGACGGCTTCGCATTGAGAGCGATCGGCCCGCGGAACATGGAAATGGGACCGATCAATAAAAGGCAGCGCGGACGGACCGCGCCATGTGAAAGGTATTGTACCAAAAACCGCGGGGAATCGAGCATCCCGAATACCTGCCCTGATTGATTCTTCCTATGATCGTAACAATGCGCATTGCATTCGAGGTTTGCGACCTGGCCGTTCGGCCAACCGGCGTGAAGCGGGTCCGGCCGGTACAATGAGCGCTTTCGGTTTCCTCCGGCTGCCTGCAGCGATGCTGCGCGCCGCGCTTGTCGCCCCTATGAAGGTCTTCGTCATCCCCGTCACGCCGTTTCAGCAGAACTGCTCGATCCTCATCTGCGAGGCGACGCGACGCGCCGCCGCCGTGGACCCGGGCGGCGACATCGACCTGATCGAGCGCGCGCTCACGAAAGAAGGCGTGACGCTCGAAAAGGTGTTCCTCACGCACGGCCACCTCGACCATTGCGGCGCGGCCAAGACGCTTGCGACGAACCATGGCGTGCCGATCGAAGGCCCGCAGGTGGACGAGCGCTTCTGGCTCGATCAGCTCGCGGCGCAAAGCGCGCGCTTCGGCTTTCCGCCGGCCGAGCCGTTCGAGCCGGATCGTTGGCTCACGGATGGGGACACGGTCAGCTTCGGCGAGGAAACGCTCGACGTCTATCACTGCCCGGGCCATACGCCAGGGCATATCGTCTTCGTCAGCACGAAGCATCGCATCGCGTTCGTGGGCGACGTGCTGTTCGCGGGCTCGATCGGCCGCACGGATTTTCCGCGCGGCAATCATGCCGACCTGATCCGGTCGATTCGCACGAAACTCTGGCCGCTCGGCGACGACATCACGTTCGTCCCCGGCCACGGGCCCACCTCGACGTTCGGCGAGGAGCGGCGCTCGAACCCTTATGTCGCCGACGGAGTCAGCGCGTGACGTCAGAAATCTATGTCAGTACCGATATCGAAGCGGATGGACCGATCCCCGGCCCGCATTCGATGCTCAGCTTCGCCTCGGCCGCCTATACGCCCGACAAGCAGTTGGTCGCCACGTTCTCGGCAAACCTCGAAACGCTGCCCGGCGCCGCTGCTCATCCGGTCCAAGCGGCCTGGTGGAAGACACAGCGCGAGGCGTGGGAAGCCTGCCGCCGCGATCTGCGCCGCCCCGAGGAAGCGCTGCCGGCCTATGTCGAATGGGTCGAAGCGTTGCCGGGCAAACCGGTCTTCGTCGGCATGCCGGCCGGCTTCGATTTCACGTTCATGTTCTGGTACATGATGCGCTTTGCCGGCCGCTGTCCGTTTTCATGGTCGGCGCTCGACATCAAGACGCTGGCCTTCGCGATGACGGGCTTGCCCTATCGCAAGTGCATCAAGCCGCGCATGCCGAAGCACTGGTTCGACGATCATCCCCATACACACGTGGCGCTCGACGACGCCATCGAGCAAGGCGCGCTCTTTTGCAACATGCTGACCGACCTGCGCGCGTGGCAGAAGGCCGCGCCGCTCGCGGCATCGAAAGCCGACGAGGCCGCGGTCACCGCCGCAGCACAAAACGATACCGAGAGCCCGCCAAATTAGGTAATCTCCCTCAGTTTCCGTTCATTCGATTGCCTTTTGTTTCGTGCGCCACTACCATCCCAGAATGTGGCGGCCGAACTCGGAGGCGCGGATGACGCTCGATACCTTCTCTCAAAAAATACTGCGCCTGCTGCAGCTCGATGCACGCCGCTCCGTGCAGGAGATCTCGGACCAGGTCGGGCTCTCCAGTACGCCTTGTTGGCGACGCATCAAGGACATGGAGCAGTCCGGCATCATCCAGCGCTACACGGCGCTGCTGGACCGCGAGAAGCTCGGCCTGCACGTCTGCGCCCTCGCCCACATCCATCTCACGCGCCACACGGAAGGCGGCGTCGAACAGTTCGAACGCGAAATCGCCACCTGTCCCGAAGTCACCGAGTGCTATAGCACCACCGGAGAATCGGACTACATCCTGAAAATCGTGGCGGCCGATATCAAGGCCTACGACGCCTTCCTGCACGACCGGATCTTCAAAATTCCGGCAGTCGCTCAAGTGCGTACGAGCGTCGTGCTACGCGAGATCAAGTTCGATACGCAACTGCCGCTCTAAGCGGTCCAAGCGCCGCGATCCCGAGCGGCGCTCTGGTACTGGGCTCGCACTGCGCAAGCCCACCGCCGCCCGCCGCCCCTATCCCTCATGCGTGTCGGGCAGGCGATGTCGACGCGCTCTCGACGCGTCGCTGGACCGTGATGCGGCGCGCCCCAAGCCGCGCCTGCAGCTCGCTGAGGTCGAGCCGTTTCGCGAGATCCTCGTCGTGCTCGCGGTCCGCGAGTGCATCGGCAGCCAGCGTGATATCGACATCGAGCCCCGTGCTCAGATAGTGCACGTTCAGCCCTGCCGCACGCAGCCCATGTTTGGCCAGCTCCGCATCGACCAGCGCCACCACGGCCGCACGTGTCGGCAGGCGCGTCGTGGAGCGGCTCACGGCATCGTTTTCCGGGTCGACGTGAATCAGCGCGTCGATGATGCGCTTGTCCGTCAGCGCCCGCGCCCGCGCCGACTCGGCGATGTAATGGCCTTCGGAAACCGAGATCAGCGGATCGACGAGGATATGCGCGTCGACGAGGGCGAAGTCGCCCATCTTGCGCGTGCGCAATTCATGCACGTCGCGCACGCCCGGCGTGGTCATCAGCAGCTTGCGGATATCGGCCGTGGAGGTTTCGTCGAGCGCTCGATCGGACAAATCCTGCAGCGCGTTCCAGCCGAACACCCACCCCATGCGCGCGACGAGAAAGCCGACGATCGCCGCGGCGATCGGGTCGAGCAACCGCACGCCCGCGAGACTCCCGCCGATACCGAGCGCGACGACGAGCGACGACGCCGCATCGGAGCGCGCATGCCATGCGTTCGCGATCAACATCGCCGAACGCACGCGCTCGGCCTCGCGCAGCATGTATCGGAAGAGCGCCTCCTTCGAAAACAGCACGAGCACGGCCACGGCCAGCGCGCTGATATGCACGGGCGGTATGTTCTCGAGATCGGCCAACCGCGTGCCGGCGCGCCAGAGCATGCCCACTCCCACCGCCACCAGCAGCCCACCGAGGAACAGTGAGGCAACCGTTTCATAGCGCCCGTGTCCGTAGTTGTGATCGGCATCGGGTTTCTCGGCGCTCGCCCGGTTGGCCACGAGCACGATGAAGTCCGAAATAAGATCCGCGAGCGAATGCACGCCGTCGGCCACGAGCGCTTGGGAATGCGCCACCAGCCCGACCGCGATTTGCAGCGTCATCAGGAGAAGATTCAGCGCGACGCTCGCATAGGTGGTCTTGCGTGCGACGGCATGTTTTACGCCGGGTTCGACGTCGATGTGAGCGTGCATCGGCTAACGGTTGAAATGACAGTCGGCAATCACCCCGATTCTATCAAGCCGCTTGCGGAAATGCTGTACTCGAACCGAAATTCGCTTTTAAATCAGTTGGTTATGAGAACGCAAACCATTCGTGTTTCGCGAGGGAACCCGTGCAGTGGTCGCCGCCGCATGTTTATTCATGCCGCTTCCGAAGTCGGCTTACCGCGAACAATCGTTAGACGAATAAAAAGCCGCGCATCCTCTTGGGTGCGCGGCTTTCTGTTCGCCCGAGGCGGCTTTTGAAAGCCGCCCCAATTGGCTTCGATTCAGGATTACCTTACTTCTGAATAAGGAATTCTTCACGATTCTGGCCCGCGATCCAGCGCGGCGGCTTGCCACGGCCCGACCAGGTACTCCCGGTCTCAGGATCGCGATACTTGGGCGCAACGCCTGCGCGCGGACGTCCAACCTTGCCTTGCTTACGGCCGCCGAGCTCGGCGAGCGTAATGCCGTAGTCGGCCATTTTCTGCTTGATCTCGTTCAACACTTCGGCGTATTCACGCGCCTTGGCTTCTTCGATCTGCTTCTCCAGCTTTTCGCGTTGTGCGAGAAGTTCCTTGTAAGAAGACATACTTTCCCTTGTGGTTTCAGTAAATGACACCGATCTCACGCCGGTTAGCCATCTCAATACGTTGTGCCTCGGATATTTCGTGGCGAGATTAGCACAAAAATCATCCCCGGGAAAAGCCCAAAAAACCCAATTTTTGAAATCTGCGCTTTCCTTTTTCTTTCATACATTGCGCCCCCGCACATTGATGAGGGATTTACCCAATAGGGGTTTCACTTGATCATTTTCAGTCAGCGCCGCTGCACGCCATCGATATCTCTCCGCAGATGAAACCTCTGCCCGCTATCTCATTAAAAACGTTTCATCGGATGACAGTTTGCGGCGAACCGCGAGCCCGCCATGCAAGCTCCGCAACGGCGCGAGGCGCTTCGGCTGCGCGCCCCCGCGACTAATCGATGCTTTCGCGGAGGCGCTCGACAAGCGTCTGTTCGAGTTCTTCGAGCGTCGTTTTGGGCGCATCGAAGATTACGCGCCGGCGCTCGCCGGCAACTTTCAAATCGGCGCCATAGCGATCGATACCGGCCAATTCGAAGTTCGATGTGCGTTTTACATCAGCCTCGAATTTCCGCGTCAGGAACATTTCGTCTTCGTCCGAAAGGGGATCGAGCGGGTCGAGCTCGTCGCCGTTCAACCAGCCCATTGCGCCAAATCCGCCTATGAATCGGAGCCGTTCGACGTCCATCGCGAGAAATGAGAAATCACCCAGTCCCAGATAGCGCTCCGCAGCCGGGTGATAGCGCAAATACCGGCGCGCGACGGCGTTAGCCTCGTCGGCCGTGACCGGCGCGAACCGCCCGATCAGCGTGACGCGCGCACCGTCGAACACGGCTTCGTTGGGCGCCTCGACGACGAGAAAGCCGGCGCGCGTATCGAGTTGCAGGTTGCGCGTGTGCTCGGCGAGCCGGCTCACGAGAATCGTGGGGCGATGCCGCGCATCGGTCGCGAACGGCAACATGGTCGGAAAAGGAAAACCGTCGGGTTCGCGGGAATGCGTGGCCAGCGTGCCCACCGGCATTCGGTGCAGCAAATGTAACGGCGCATGAGCTGGAATGTTCATCGAGGTGTTCCCCTGGTAATTGGTGCTCGAGCGTCTTTGTCGGCTACAGGTCGAGTCCGCGGACCCAGCCGAAGGCCCGGCCCCGGGCAAGCCACGACGCGCTCGGCTAGAATCTTCCGTTCGGCTTTCATCCTAGCGGCTCGCAGCGCATTTCGCCCGACATTTATTGCAGTGCGTGGGCGATGGCCGCGCTTTCCCACATTCTGCCTACCCGACCGTGTCCGACACGTCCGAATCCCCCTTGCCTCCCGCCGCGCACCGCGAGTTGCCCGTCGCCGCGCGCGAGCGTGCACGCTATGCAACGATGGTGCTGTTCTTCTTCGCGGGCATGGTCTACGCGTCGTGGGGCATTCACGTCCCGACCGTGCGCGACAAATTCCACCTCGACGCAGCCTGGCTCTCGGTCGCGCTCTTTTCGCTGACGGGCGGCTCGATCGCCACGATGGTCGTCAACGGAGCGTGGATAGCGCGCGTCGGCACGCGGCGCGCCTGCCTGGCGGGCGGCCTGCTCATGTCGGCATGTACCGCGCTGATCCTCGTCGTGCCGTCCTACTGGCTGCTGCTGCCGGTGCTGGCGCTGTTCGGCGCCGGCATGGCCACGCTCGATGTGGCCATCAACGCCGAAGCGAGCGCCGTCGAGACCGCTCTGGGCCGGCCCATCATGTCGTCGCTGCACGGCATGTTCAGCATCGGCGGGATGGCCGGCGCCGCGGGCGGCGGCGCACTGCTCGCCGCCGGCATGGCGCCGGCGCTGCACCTCGCGCTCGCAGCGCTCGCCGGCACGGCTATGCTCCTCGCGGCGTCGCCGTGGACGTTGCCGCACGTCGCCCTTCAGGATCACCCGCAAACGAAGCATTCGCGCGGCAACCGCTGGCGCACGCCCGCACTTTGGGCGCTCGGCATCGTCGCCTTGATCGCGCTCGTCGCCGAAGGGGCGATGTACGACTGGGCCACCGTCTATATGCGCGATGTCGTCGGTGCGACGCCGGCCTCGGCCAGCGCGGGCTATGCGGCGTTTTCAGGGGCGATGGCGGCGGGCCGGTTCGCGGGCGACGCCGTCAGAGCCCGATTCGGCGCGGTGCAACTCGTCCTCGTGAGCGCGTCGGTCGCCTGTGCCGGCATGATCGGCGCGCTCGTGCTGCCGTTCACCGTGACCGCGCTCGCGGGATTCGCATTGATGGGGCTCGGCCTGGCGAACATGATGCCGGTGCTCTTTGCCGCGGCGATGCGCGTCAAAGGCATTCATTCGGCCGAAGGACTCGCCCATGTCGCGGGCATCGCCTACGTGGGATTGCTCGTCGGTCCCGTGCTGATCGGCGGCGTGGCGCAGGCGACGAACCTGTCTATCGGTCTCGCGGTCGTCGCCGTCTGTGCCGCGCTCGTGGCGTTGATCGGACCGAAGGTGTTGAAACGGCTGGGAATCTAAGCGCGAGATCGCGGTAAGGCGCTACAGCGCCAACTGCGGTCGTTGCTCTGCATTGGGCCTCAGTAAGCGCTGAAGCGCTAACTGTGGCCGTTGCTCTGCATTGGGCCTCAGTAAGCGCTGAAGCGCTAACTGTGGCCGTAAAAAAAAGCGCGTGGCCGCGAGAGCGGCACGCGCTTTCTTGTAGCTACTGCCCGGGCCCCCTGGAGCGGCCCGTCAGCGCACGGCAATGGCGTCGATTACATCGCCACTTCGTTCAGCAGCGTCTTCTTGCCATCCTTGTAGTGGTACAGCGAGATCACGCCATGCTTGAGGTCGCCATGCGAATCGAACGTCGTTTCGCCGATCACACCCTTGTAGTCGGTGGACGGCATCGCGGCGAGGATCTTCGCCGGATCGGTCGAGTTCGCACGCTTCATCGCATCGACGATGATGTACACGGCGTCATACGTGAACGGCGCGTAAATCTGGATCGGCACACCGAAGCGCTTCTGGAACTTGGCCTGGAACTCTTCGCCGGCCTTGCCCATCTTCTCGAGCGAACGGCCTGCTTCCGAGCACACGACGTTGCTCGTCGCGTCGCCGGCGAGTTGCGCGAGCTGGTCGGTACAGACACCGTCGCCCGCCAGAATCTTCGCGCGCAGACCGAGCTGCTTCGCCTGCTTGGCGAACGGGCCACCGGTGGCATCCATGCCGCCGTACATGATCGCGTCGGGGTTCTCACCCTTGATCTTCGTCAGAATGGCGCGGAAGTCCGTTGCCTTGTCGTTCGTCGCATCGTGCGAAACGACGGTCATGCCGAGCGCCTTCGCCTTCTTCTCGAACTCGTTCGCGAGACCCTGGCCATATGCGGTGGCGTCGTCGACGACGGCAACCTTCTTCAGCTTGAGCTGGTCATGCGCGTAGTTGGCCAACGCCGGACCTTGCTGAGCGTCCGTCGCCACCACACGGTACGTCGTCTTGAAGCCCTGCAGCGTGTACTGCGGGTTCGTCGCCGACGGCGAAATCTGCACGATGCCTGCGTCGCTGTAGATCTTCGACGCCGGGATCGAGGTACCCGAGTTCAAGTGGCCCACGACCGCGACAACCTTGTCGTCGACGAGCTTTTGTGCCACTTGGGTGGCCTGACGCGGGTCGGCCGCATCGTCTTGCGCATCGAGCTGGAGCGTGATCTTCTGGCCGCCGATCGTGAGGCCCTTGGCGTTGATCTCTTCGACGGCAAGGCGCGCGCCATTCTCATTGTCCTTGCCGAGGTGGGCGATCTGGCCCGTCAGCGGAGCGACGTGACCGATCTTGACGACCTCGTCCGCCACTGCGCCCGTTGCCATCGCGGCGAACAACATCGCCGCCGCGCTGATCGGCAACACCTTTTGCATCTTGCTTTTCATGTAAGTCTCCAGTTTCGGTCCCAAAAACGGCATCCCCGCCCGTACCCCGCCTTCGTCTTATATCGTGTCGATCGATCCGAGGAGCGAGAACACCGGAATGCATCGTCATGCACTTGGTCTGGCACGCGAGCCGGCCAGTTCGTGACAAGCCACGCCTCGTGCTGCGCGCAAGTGTAGGGCAACAAATTAAAGTTGGGGATTTTTTTGAGAATCGGGACGACTACTAATAGTCGGTCGCCGGACTATGCGTGCGCTATCGGTATACACCCGCCGCTAACGCAGCGCCAGTGCGGGTTTTACGCGTATAGACTCTCGATGGCAATCGTTTTCTTTCAAAGCCAATATGCCGTATGTGCGATGCGGATAACCCGAATGCGGCAATCCGATGACATCCGCCGATGCGATGCTCAACGCATCCTTTCACTATCGGTTTGCCATCGGTAAGCCGCTTTTACGCGGCCGTTGCACCGTTACGCCGTTGCACCGTTACGCCGCTCAATGCCGGCGGCTGGCGGCAAGCCATTCGGCTTCGAGCGCATCGACGAGCTCGCCCACCGTAAGCCCGGCGCGGCGTCTGCGCGCAAGCGCCGCACCCTGGCCAGACCACAGGGACAAATAATCGCTTTGCCCGGCGCGGCCGGCTGCCTGACGCAGCTCTTGCGTCAGCGCGTTCTGCACGGGATACGGAGCGATGCGTTCCGCCACCGCGCCGAGCCGGCTCATCAAACCGTTCCGTATACCGCGCGCATGGCGGCCCGAGATGGCGCGCGTCACCGTGCTCGAGGTGTCTTCGCTTTCGAGGATCCGTGCCTTCCATGCCTGCGGAATCGGACATTCGGCGCAGGTCAGAAAGGCGGTTCCGATCTGCGCGGCCTGGGCGCCGAGCGCAAGCGCGGCCTCGATGCCGCGTCCGTCCATGATGCCGCCGGCCGCCAATACGGGTACGTCGCCGAGCGCATCGACGAGCTGCGGCACGAGCGCCATCGTGCCGACGAGCGCATCCTCGAAGGCACCGATGAACGTGCCGCGATGGCCGCCGGCTTCGCCGCCTTGCGCGGCCACCGCGTCGGCCCCCACATCGCGCCAGGCAACGCCTTCCGCGACGTGCGTCGCGGTGCCGATCACATAGCTGCCCGCGGCTCTCAACCGCGCGACGTCGGCCGCGCTCAGCACATCGAACGTGAAGCTCGCGACGGGCACGCGCAATTCGATCAATGTCTCTAATTGCGCGCGAAAATCGGGCGCATAACGATCGAGCGCATGCCCGGGTGGCAGTCCGAGCTCGGCACGCAACGGATCGATGCCTTCGAGCGCGCGCCGCACCGTGGCTTCGTCGGGCGAGGCGGGCTGCAGCACGAACAGGTTCACGGCGAAGGGCCGCGAAGTCGCCGCGCGAATCTCGGCGACGGCCGCCGCGAGTTTGTCGGGCGACATGCCCGATGCGCCGAGACTGCCGAGCGCCCCCGCATTGCAGGCCGCCGCGACGAACGCGGGATTCGAGGCACCCGCCATCGGCGCCTGGACCACAGGCAAGCGCAAATCGAGACGCTCGGCAAGCGCGGACGGATAACGCGGCGTACTCATGGTCGATTCCCCTTTCGTTTCATGGCCGTCATGACCTCTGGCGGACGCTACGCGCTTACTCTACGCGCGCACGGCCTTCCCGAAAAATGAATAATCGAGATCGATTCGATCCAAAGGCAAGAACGATCGGCGGCCTATGGTGAGCACTGCGGTGAACACTGCGGTGAACACCGCGGCGACCGGTGACTGCGCGGCGCGGCTTTCGGCAAGCCGCGGCGAATAGTGACAAACTCTGGCGGCGCAGCGTCTCCGGTTGGGTGCAGCCGGACGAGCAACGAAACGATGAACGATGAATGACGAATGAGGAAACGACGATGACAGTGACTTCTCAATGGATCGAAATCGAGAGCGACGACGGCCAGCGCTTCGACGGCTACCTGGCTTTGCCGAGAGCGGGCCGCGGGCCCGGCGTGCTCATCGTGCAAGAGATTTTCGGCGTGAACGGACATATCCGCTCGGTCGCCGAGCAATATGCACTAGCGGGTTATGTCGCGCTCGTACCCGACATGTTCTGGCGCACCCAGCGACGCGTCGAACTAGGCTATGACGGGCCCGATCGGGACAAGGCGCTGTCGCTGCTGAAGTCGCTCGATATCGATCGCACGGTGGCCGATCTCGGCGCGGGCGTACGCGCCTTGAAAGCGCGCCCTGAACTGGCCGGCCCGGTCGCTGCGGTGGGCTACTGCATCGGTGGCCAGCTTGCATATCGCATGGCAGCCCAAAGCATGACCGACGCGGCCGTCGCTTACTACGGCGGCGGAATCCAGAATCTGCTCGATCAAGCCGACAGCATCGACGTGCCGATTCTCTTTCATTTCGGCGATCGGGACACTTCGATTCCGATCGATGCCGTCAGAACGATCGAAGCGCGCTTCGCCGGCAAGGCGAATGCGGAGCTTCACGTCTATCCGGGCGCGGGCCACGGGTTCAATTGCACCGACCGCGCCTCGTACGATCAGCGTGCCTCCGCACTCGCGCTGGGACGCACGATGACGTTCCTGGCTACGCGTATCTGATCGATCGCACGTTGCCGGCGCGGCCCGCGAGAAAGGCTGCGCCGGCAACGGCGATAAGCCGGATCGAGCGGATCGCCGCCCGGCGGCGCGCCGCCCGGCCGCAGGCCGCCCGCCCGGCTGCTGACGCCTGCTTGTCAGGCCTTCTTGTTATAAGCGCTGCACCACCCCTTGGCGTTGACCTGCTTGCCTCCGAACATCGGACAGGGCCCGTAGGCATCCGTCGCCTTGCCCTGGTAGAACGAGCAGTTGTTGCACTGTTCGCCGGCCTTGTATTTCGCGTACTTGGCCTTGTCCACCTTCGTTGCATCTTCCTTGTAGCCAAGCGCCTGAGCGGTGGGGTCGCTCTCGGTGACTTTCGGCGCATCCGCCAATGCCTGACGCGACAGCGCGAGCGCCGAAGCGGCGCTGAGACTCGTGATCAAAAACGTACGACGAGATGATTTCATCAGGGGACTCTCCATAGTTGTAATGAACCACTTTGGGCGGCTGCTCTTGTGACAGCAGTGGCAGCATACAACGAAGCGAGCCATCTCCCGCGCATCGCGGGCCATACTGGAGATCAGGGTTTGTGCCGAGCGGCGCAAGCGGCTCGGCTCGCCGCGCGCATGCGCATGGGCTCACGTACGCGCGACGATGTCGCACACGCGCGCGGCGATGGCCAGACAAGCGGTGAGGCCCGGCGACTCGATGCCGAACAGATTGACGAGTCCGCGCACGCCATGCGCCGAGGGCCCCTGAATGACGAAATCCGCAGCCGGTTCGCCCGGACCGGACAGCTTCGGCCGGATACCGGCGTAAGCGGGCTGCAGCGCGTCATCGGGCAGCGCGGGCCAGTACTCGCGAATCGCCGAATAAAAGCTCTCGGCGCGGCGCGGATCGACGTCGTAGTTGATCGATTGAACCCACTCCACGTCGGGACCGAAGCGCGCTTGTCCGCCCAGATCGAGCGTCAAATGCACACCGAGCCCCGCTTCGTTGGGCATCGGATAAATGAGCCGCGAGAACGGCGCGCGCCCCGAGATGCTGAAGTAACAGCCGCGCGCAAAGTAAAGCGGCGGTACGTGGCGCGCATCGAGGCCGCGAATCTTTCGCGCGAGCGCATTGGCGTGGAGCCCCGCGCTATTGACGAGCGTTGCGGCAGACAGCACGCTCGGCGACGAACCGCCGACTTGCACGACGAAGCGCCCACCGCTTGCGTCGATGGATTCCACCGGCGCATGAAACGCGCAGACGGCCCCGTTGCGCTCCGCGTCGCCCTGCAGCGCAAGCAGCAGTTGATGGCTATCGACGATACCCGTTTGCGGCGAAAACACCGCTTCGACGCATTCGAGCGCCGGCTCGAGCGCTTGTGCCTCTTCGCCCGTGAGCCGCATGAGATCGAGCACCCCGTTTTCCTTGCCGCGTGCGGCAAGCGCCGTGAGCTGGGGCAACTGATTGCGCGCGGTCGCCACGAGCAATTTGCCGCAGCGCCGATGCGGCACGCCGCGCTCCGCGCAGTATTCGTACAGCATTTCGCGCCCGCGCACGCACAGCGTTGCTTTCAGGGAGCCGCGCGGATAGTAGAGCCCCGCATGGATGACCTCGCTGTTACGCGAGCTCGTGCCGGTACCGATGGCTTGCGTCGCCTCGAGCACGAGCACCTCGCGCCCGCGCTCGGCAAGCGCACGCGCCACCGCCAAACCCACGACGCCGGCGCCGATCACTACACATTCGATCTGGTCCATGTCTTCCGCCGCAGCCTGCCCCGGTGCCCGTTCGCGTCAACTACCCGCTCGCGTATGTGCCCCGATAGGCAGGCGCTTTCGTGTGACCGCACATCGCCGCCGATGCGCCTCGTCCCGGCGATTGTACGACGCGCGCCATGCGCGCGAGCGCATGCGGCGCATCGCCGGCCTCAAAAGCCGATCGGACGGCGGCGCGTGCTGCGATCGAGCCGGATGTCGTCGGCGCGGATCGCATCGCGCCCATCGACGCGCGCCGCGCCGAACCCTTGCAGAATCGCGCGGCGCATATCGCGCGGCGAGCTCCGCTCCAACGCATCGAGCGCATCGTCGCCGAGCTCGGCTGGAAAACGCTGTCCCCAGGCATGCGTGCAGCGGATCTCGTCGTAGATGGCCTGCGCGATGCGCCGCGCGCCCGCCGAGTCGGGCGGCGTGATCTCGTAGACGCTCATGCGGCTCAGGATCGGCTCGGGAATACTGCGATCGTCGTTGGCCGTGGCGATCCAGATCACCTGCGCCGCGTTGATCGGAACTTCGGCGAATTCGTCGATGAACGACTGCGCCGTTTCGTGTTCGAGCAGCGCATACAGCGCGCCGAGCGGATCGTATTGCGAGTCGCCGTTGGCCTTGTCGAGTTCGTCGACGACGATGACGGGATTCGCATAACTGCCGTTCACGAGTGTCTCGAAGACCTTGCCGGGCTTGGCGTTCTTCCATTGCGAAGAAGCCCCCGACAGAATCCAGCCCGCCGTGAGCGAGCTCATCGCCACGTATTGGTAAGCGGTGCCGAAAAGACGCGCGAGCGCCTTGGCGAAATGCGTCTTGCCGATGCCTGGATCGCCGAGCAGCAGGATCGGCATGAGTTCGAGCCGGTCCTCGGTCTCGATGCAAAGCGCGATTTGCCGCCGCACGTCTTCGAGCGGTTCGGCGAAATTCGGCAAGATGTCGAGCAGCGCATCGATCGATGGCATCCGGTTCGGCTTCACACAAAAGCGCATATTGCCGACCTTCAACATCTTTTCGTATGTCGTGCGCAATGCCTCGTTCGCGCTCTCTCCCAATTCGTTCAGCGCCGTCTCGACCTGATCCAGGTCGTAGACTTTGCTGAACGAGGCGACCGCAAGTTCGTGCTTGACCATGGCTGTCGTCATCGCTCACCTCACTGTTGCGAATCTGCCCGCCGTCGGTCTTGGGTCGTCCCCCGGAACATCGGCGCCCTGAAGGCGGCGCGCATTTCGCTTGCTAGTTTCACAACGAGTTCAGTGTAGCGACGCAAGTTCCGTGCGCAAAGCAAGCAGCGGGCGCCCGTTGCTGCTAATAGCGCTGAAATGCCGTCCGATGCCTTAGGCGTAAGATGAGCGCTTGCGCCCACGGCGACAAAAGGGGCGCGAAGGAGAGCTTTCGAATGGGATGCAAAATCGGTATGGCGGCTGGGTCGAGGCGGGCTTTGCGGTTCATCGTGTCGTGCGCCGTATGCTGTACCGCGCTCGCGGCGGCGGCGCAAACTGCCCCTCCACCTCCGACGCAAACAGTACCGCTCGCACCCACGGTAGCGCCGGCACCGCTGCCCGCACCGGCGCCAGCCGTACAAGCACCGGCGCCGGCCGAGCCCACCCTCGTACAGTGGCGACTCGAGGTGTTGCGCGACGGCCGCGACGTGGACACGTTCGAAGGCACGACAGCCGTCGGCCAGGCCGTCACGGCCACGCATCATCACGAGGTCGTGCATGCCGTCGGTTGCAAAAACCAGCCCGATGCGCGCATCGATCTCGCGCGGACACTGACGGTTTCGCCTATCTCCGCCGAACCGTCCGGCATCACGCTTGCAATCGACGCTCAAGAGACGATCGAGGACGAGACGGCGCAACGCACGCCCGAAGGCTGCACGCTGCCGCCGCAGCCGCGGCGCCTGGCGGCCAATCATCCCGGCCTTGTCGTGGTGCCCGGCCAACCGGCAAGCTGGACCATCGTCGAGGCGCATCCGACGCTCGTGTATCGCGTGAGCGCGAGCGTGGCCTCCCATTGAGGACAATCGAGAAGCAGGAACAGCGTGCAATGCGAAATCCCGAAGAACTGCTACGCGAGGCGGCGGCGAGTGCGAACAAGGACTTCGTCGCGGTCAGCTGGAACCTGCACAAAGGGCGCTCGCCGCTCGGGTTCACGGCTTGGAAGGCCATGCAGCGCTGGGTCGAATCGACGCACGCGGACGCCTATTTTCTGCAAGAAGCGATGGCGCGCCGCATGCCGGGGCCGGTCCTCGCGACGAGCTTCGGCGCGCCCGTGCATGAACCGCTTTCCGACGTCTGGGAATGCCAGGCCACGGAACTCGCTCACGCGCTCGAGCTCGATATCGCGCTCGGACCGAACGTGTTCAAGCCGTCCTGGCGCCACGGCAATGCGATTCTTTCACCGCATCCGCTCGATCTCGGCGGACGCTGGGACATTTCGGCGCATCGCTTCGAAAAACGCGGCCTGCTCGTCGCACGCGCGGCGTTCGCGGGCCGCTCGGTGACGCTGCTGTGCGCGCATCTGGCGCTCACGCGCTCGGCGCGGTTGCGCCAGATGCACTGGATTGCGCATTGGATCGCGCGCGAGGCGCCGGACGGTCCGCTCGTGCTGGCCGGCGATTTCAACGATTGGCGCAGCGATTCGATTCCGCTGTTCCGCGAGCACGGACTGACCGAAGTCGCAACGGAACTCGGCGAGCCCGCGCGGACCTTCCCGGCATTTTCGCCGGCGCTCGCGCTCGACAAGATGTTCGTGCGCGGGCTGACACCGGTCGAATGGCTCGCTCCGACGCAGGAAACGGCGTGGCTCTCGGATCACCTCCCCTACGTTGCGCGGCTGCGGCTCGCCGAGTGAACCGGACGGCAACGGCACGCCAGTCGCCATGCGTCGCAACAACGCATTGAGCGCCGGCGCGCCAAGCGCGGTAAAATAGCGGATTCTGCGTCCGGCGACGCCGTTCTTGTCCAAGTAGCCATGAGCAATCTCAACTCGCAAACCGTCCTTTCCGTCCACCACTGGACCGACACGCTTTTCAGCTTCACCTGCACGCGCGACACCGCGTTTCGCTTCGAGAACGGCCAGTTCACGATGGTGGGGCTCGAAGTCGACGGCAAGCCGTTGATCCGCGCCTACAGCATGGCCAGCGCGAACTACGAGGAAAACCTCGAGTTCCTGAGCATCAAGGTGCAGGACGGCCCGCTGACGTCGCGCCTCCAACATCTGAAGGTCGGCGACCAGGTGCTGATCGGCAAGAAGCCCACGGGCACGCTCGTGACGGACAACCTGCTGCCCGGCAAGACGCTCTGGCTGCTTTCGACGGGTACGGGCCTCGCGCCGTTCATGTCGCTGATCAAGGATCCGGACGTCTACGAACGCTACGAGAAGGTCGTGCTGACGCATACCTGCCGCTTCGTGGACGAGCTCGCGTACAAGGAATACATCACCGATCACCTGCCCGCGCACGAGCACATCGGTGATCTGGTCCGCGACAAGCTCATCTATTACCCGACGGTCACGCGCGAATCGTTCCATAACCGCGGCCGCATCACCGAGCTCATCGATACGCAAAAGCTCTTCGCCGACCTGAACATGCCGCCGTTCTCGGTCGAAAACGACCGCGTCATGCTCTGCGGCAGCCCGCATATGCTGCGCGACACGCGCGAACTGCTCGACAGTTTGGGGTTCAAGGAGGGCAGCAACAACGAGCCCGGCCACTACGTCGTGGAAAAGGCGTTCGTCGGCTGAAGCCGGAGCAAGCTACGCGCTGAGTGCAAACCGGAGCCGAGGCTCCGGTTTTTTTTCGCCTTTCGTGCCTCGCATCGCGCCACCGAGGGGGGGCGCCCAGGGGGGCGCTGTTGTTACTTTTGTTACATCCCGACACGCGGCTCGGCGAGGTTTGTTCGTAGGAATTAGTCTTACATCTCAACGCGCGAAAAATGTCAATCGGTACATTAAGAACCTCGTCTAAGTCTTGTCAGGTCTGATCTTTTCCTAATTTTTGAGATATGATCGACCCGACCGGTGCCGATAGGATGTAAACGATTTCTATTAGGAATTGTCTTGCTACAAGTTGTAAGTACCGTTACGGGCGGCGTCGGGATTTTCCGCGGCGCATGTGACGAGCAGTAGTTCGCCGTTTTCCAGCCGCTTAGCTTAGAAGAAGCCGTTTTCCGCGATGAGTGAACGTCCGATCGATTTCCCGCGCGACGACGAGAGCATGGCCACCTCGATGGCCTGCTCTTTCGAGGCGCCCCTCCCGCCCGATCCGGCCGGCCCCGCAGCCGGGGGGAAGATGTCGCTGCCCTGAAAAAACGCCTGCGCGAGCTTGCCGGCGAACTCGTACTGGCCTGTGAAGCGGCCCGCGAGCATCTCGCGCGCGAGCTGCATGACGGCGTCGGCCCCGAACTGACCGCCGCGCGCTTTGCGCTTGCGGGCGTGCAGCCGAGCGTGACGGCCAAGCGCGACGTCTGCGCAACCGAGGCGTTCGCCATTGCGCAACGCTCGCTCGAAGCCGCCTGCGAAGCCAGCCATCGTATCGTCTCCGATCTGCACGCACCGCACTTCGAGGGCGGCATCGTGGGCGCACTCGCTCACTGGACGCATGCGTTCACCGAACGCACGGGCTTGCGCACGAGCGTCGTGTGCGCCGCCGATGTTCGCCTCACTCAACTGCCGCAAGGTGCGGCGCTCGCCGTCTTTCGCGTGGCGCAAGAAGCGTTGAGCAACGTCGCGAAGCACGCTCTGGCCTCGTGCGCGGACGTGCGCATCGAAACGGATGCGCGCTATCTCACGCTGATCGTCAGCGACGACGGGCGCGGCATCCGGCGCCGCCGACGCTCCGATCGGGTACGGACGGTGGGCTTCGGTCTGGCGGGGATGCGCGCACGCTGCGAGGCATTCGACGGTTCGCTGCGCGTCGTCACGCGCGGTGCGCCCGCAAGCGGTTCATCCAGGGCCTTCGCCGATGGCTTGCCGCAAGGCATCGGCGAAGGTCCCGGTACGACGGTACGCGCGCGTTTTGGCTGGGACGCGATCCTGGAAGCACGCGACGCCCGCGCCGATGCGGGCGGCTTGGCGACGAGGCAGGCCACATGACACTACGCATCATGCTCGCCGACGACCATGCGATCGTGCGCCAGGGCGTCCGGCAGCTCCTGCTCAATCACAGTGTGGCGCGTGAAGTCGTCGAAGCCGACAACGGCGCGCAGGCGCTGATGGGCGTGGATGCCGGAGAGCCCTTCGATCTCGTGCTGCTCGACATTTCGCTGCCGGACATGAACGGTGTCGAGGTGCTCAAAAGAATGAAACGGCGCGCGCCGCGCACGCCCGTCATGATGTTCTCGATGTTTCGCGAGGATCAGTACGCCGTGCGCTCGCTGAAGGCCGGCGCGTCGGGGTACCTCTCGAAGACGGTCACGGCGGCGCAGATGATCGAGGCGATCCGGCAAGTCGCCGCCGGGCGCAAGTACGTGAGCCCGGCGCTCGCCGAAGCGCTCGCCGAATACGTATCGTTCGACGGGGACCAGCTCCCGCACGAAAAGCTGTCCGACCGCGAATATCAGACGCTTTGCATGCTGGCTTCGGGCAAGCGGCTGACCGACATTGCCCACACGCTCTCGCTCTCGGTCAAGACGGTCAGCGTCTACCGTACCCGGCTGCTCGAAAAAATGAAGCTGCGCAACAACGCCGAGCTGACCTACTACGTGATGAGCAACCGCCTCGTCGACTTCAATCCGGTCATGAACAGCTGAATCGGGATCTGTCGCTCCGGCGCGCACCATTTCAGTGCGTTCGCGCTCGCTCGGTCCTAGCGATTATTCTGGTTTTCTGACGCGTCTCTAATCCAGCCAAGGCCGATCCGCTAGAATTGCGGGTTTTCACGGCGGCCGGCACACGCACCTTGCCGGTGCATTTCGGAGATTCGCCCTTCATGTCCCTCTTCCGCAAAAAGAACGTCGAGCAGATGATTGCCGGCGCTGAGCGCACCGGCCTCAAAAAGGCGCTCGGCGCGCTCGACCTGACGTTTCTCGGCGTCGGCGCCATCATCGGCACCGGCATCTTCGTGCTGACCGGCACGGGCGCCGTGCAAGCCGGCCCCGCGCTGATGATCGCGTTTTTGATCGCCGCCGTCGCCTGTGCGCTCGCGGGTCTCGCGTACGCCGAATTCGCTTCGACGATTCCGGTGGCGGGCTCGATCTATACGTACTCCTACGCCACGCTCGGCGAGCTCGCGGCCTGGATCATCGGCTGGGACCTGATGCTCGAGTACGGTCTCGCCACCTCCGCGGTATCCGTCGGCTGGTCGGGCTACCTGCAGTCGCTGCTCGCCGGCTTCGGACTCAAGCTGCCGCTGGCCCTGAGCGCCGCCCCCGGTACGGTGCCGGGCGAGGTGACGCTGTTCAATCTGCCCGCGTTTCTCGTCATGATGGTGATCACGACGCTGCTGTCCGTGGGCGTGCGCGAATCGACGCGCGTGAACAACGCCATGGTCGCGATCAAGGTGGCCGTCGTGCTGGCCGTCATCGCGGTGGGCGCGTTCCATGTGCAGCCTGCCAACTGGCATCCGTTCATGGCAAATGGGTGGCACGGCGTATTCGGGGCCGCGGCGGTGATGTTCTTCGCCTTCATCGGCTTCGATTCGGTCTCCTCGGCGGCCGAAGAGGTCAAGAATCCGAAGCGCGACTTGCCGATCGGCATCATTGCCTCGTTGGCCGTATGTGCCGTGCTCTATGTCGCCGTGGCAGCCGTCGTGACGGGGATCGTCCCGTCGGCGCAATTCGCGGGCATCTCTCATCCGGTCTCCTACGCGCTGCAAGTGGCGGGCGAGCGATGGGTGGCCGGCTTCATCGATCTCGGTGCGGTGCTCGGCATGCTCACCGTCATTCTCGTCATGAGCTACGGGCAAACGCGCATCATCTTCGCGATGTCGCGCGACGGCCTGTTGCCGAAGTCGCTCTCGAGCGTTCATCCGCGCTTCGCGACACCGTTCAAGACGACCTGGCTCGTGGGCCTGTTCTTCGGACTGATCGGCGCGCTCGTGCCGCTCGATGTGCTCGCCGAGCTCATCAACATCGGCACGCTCGCGGCTTTCTCGATGGTGTCGATCGCCGTGCTGATCCTGCGGCGCACCCACCCGGACCTGCCGCGCGCATTTCGCTGCCCCGGCGTGCCGGTGCTGCCGCTGCTGGCCGTCGCAGCGTGCGTGTTTCTGATGGTGAACCTGCAGTGGATCACCTGGGCCGCCTTCCTGATCTGGCTCGCTCTGGGTCTGTTCGTCTATTTCGGCTATTCGCGCCGCCGTTCGCATCTGGCCCCGGTACCGCGCTGATACGCGCGTTCTTGCGTCGCGCCCCGCCCCGAGCGGGGCGGCGTCGCGCCGCAGCCAATTCGCGGAACCACCCTGCTTCACAAGGTACATAATGGAAGCGGCCGGCCGGTGGCTCGGCCGCCCTTTGGACTTTCACGAGAGGGAGGCAATGCAATGGAATCGACGCACAGCTATACGCTGCCCGTACCGCCACAACGCGCCTGGGATGCACTGAACGATGCACAAGTCCTGCGCGCATCGATCCCGGGATGCGACCATCTCGTTGCGGATGGCGAAGAAGCGTTCGCCTTCGCCGTCAATACGTCGCTGGATGGGGTCAAAGCGCGGTTCACCGGTCATATGCGAATGATCCGTGGCGAGGCCCCGCGCGCCTGCACGCTGCGTTTCGAAAGCGAGGCCGGCAGCGAGGCTGGCGCAGTAGGCAGCGCCCACCTGGAACTCGAAGCCGATGGCGAAGCGTCCACTACGTTGTCGTGCGTCTCGCGCGGCTCGACGAACGGCACGAGCGGCACCGTCATGAAAGTGGCCGACGAATTCGTCAAGCGCTTTGCGGCCCATGTGACGAGCGACGGTGCCGGCGCCGAGAGCGATGCACCCCAGCCCGGCGACCCTTCGGTCCAGCATGCGGCAGTGGCGGAATCGGCGCCTACCGGTAAAGGCGCCAAATCATGGAAGGCCTGGAAGGCCTGAATCACCCGGCGTTGAATGCCCGGAAATCAATTGGCCGGAAGCAGCGGGTAAGGCGGATGCCCCGCCTCGCCCGGCCCCGTTTGCCGTTGCGTGGAATCGGGCGCGTCAGCAGGCAAAGCTTCGCCCGTATCGCCCGCGCCGCTTTCGAGCCGATAGAGCCAGGCGAGCAGCTCCGCCACGGCTTGATAGAGTTGCGGCGGGATGCGTGAATCGAGATCGACCTGCATCAGCAACAACACCATCTCGGGCGAGCGATGAACGTAAAGCCCGGCTTCCTCGGCGCGCTGCACGATCATGTCGGCAAAGAGCCCGTAGCCCTTTGCGATGACGCGCGGCGCGCTATCTCCCGACTTCGCGTCATAAGCGAGCGCCGCCGCGCTCTTGCGCGTCGTGCGGCTCATGCCCCGCTCCAATCGAACGGATCGTCGAACAGACGATCGAGCGGCGAATGAGGCGCGCGCGCAGCCGTTGACGGTGCCGCCGTTTCCGCGGGCGCACGTTCCCATTGATCGACGGCCGAAGTCGTGTCGTGTACCTGCGCCTCGGCCGCCGTCGCCGCAGCACGGGCGTACGCCGAAGTGGCGGCTTGCCCGGCGCCGCTCGCGGCACCCGCCGCCGGTCCGCCGATCTCCCTCACCGTGAGGCCCGCGAGCTCGATACCCGCCGCCTCGAGCCGGCGACCGAAGGCCGCGCCGCCCGTCGCGAGCCGGGCCGCGCCCGCTGCGCTTGCCTGAACCCGGACGATCAGTTGGGAACCGCGCAGCATGAGGTCCGCGTCCACTGTACCGAGCGTGGGCAACGTCAGCGTGAGCCGCGTGCGCCATGCCTGCTCGCTATCCGCATCGGCCTCGCCCGGTCGCCCGCGGCGCGGGTCGTCGGGCTCGATCGTCCAGTCGAGCTTCGCACCGGGCCACACCTCGCCGCTCCAGCGAAATTGCTCCGTCGCGAGCAAATCGAGCTGCTGCCGCACGAGCGGGATCGTGGCGGGATGAATCGATGCCGCAACCGAGCCCGGCGCGCTGCCGGCCGCTTGCAATGCGCGCGCGGCCGAGCCGGTTTGCGCCTGCGCTGCCTTGTCCGAATCCGTACCGACCTGTGTCGAGATGCCAGGCACTTGCCGCGCACCTGCGTAGGCAGCCGCGTCCGAGCGCGCCTGCGAGGCGAGCGCCGACGCCAGCAATTGCGCGGCAGCCGCGTGCCCAGGCATGGGCATACCGGACAAGCCCCCGTCCGGCGCCGCGCCGCCCCATCCGGAAAGTTGCGGACCGGCCGAGACGAAGCCGGCGTCGTCGGCATCGCTCCAGTCGAGCGAAAGCTGGGAAGTCTCGGCGGCAAGCCGCGCTTGCGGCTCCTTGAGCAGTGCCTCGGCGGGATAGCCGCCGCTCAGCCACTGCGCGAGATGGGATTCGTAGAAGAGACCCGTTTCGGCGACGGTGCTCGCCAACGCACTGGCGAGCGCGGCGACGGGCAAGTTCGCCGCCGATGCAACCAGAGCGACCGAACCGGACGATGCGGGGGCATCGGCGGCGAACGGCCCGCTCGCGCCTGTCTGAGCAGCCGAGCCGCTTCGCGTATCGGCCGCGGCGGCTGGCTCGCCCGCTGTCGCTGTGGCTGCCGCCGTCGCGGCGAAGAGTCCTTCGGGCAGACCCGCTTGTGCATCGATGGCCGGCGGCGCCGGCCAGATCGGCGTCTCGCCGAGCACGGCCGGCGTAGCCTCGCCGCCGATTCGCGAAATGGCGTCGAGCGTCAGCGCGACTTCGGACAACGTGGCTTGAGCCGAGGCCGGCAGCGGCGTATCGACGAGCGGCGCACCCAGCGTGGGGGCCGCGCTCATATCGCTCGCCTGCGTGGACGCGCCTGTCTGGGCGGCGGCCGTGCGCGAGCCCGCAGCGACACTGTCGATGAGGCTGTCGATGCGGCTCGCCAGCACCGTGGCCAGCCTCGAGTCGATTCCTGTCATGCAGGGTCCTGAGCTGCCCCGTCGCCGCACGAGGCGGTACGAAGACCTTGGATAAAATGAGCGCCGCGCCGCCTAGCGCGCGCCGAACAATTCCTTGAGCACGTGCGCGGGGCGCCGCGCCGAGAAAAACACCGACAGCCGCGCTACGCTGGGATTGGCGAGATCGCGGATCGCGGCATCGTCGGCCAGGATCTGGCGGATCAGATCGAATTTGCGCCCGCGCTCGTTTTCGCTGAGCGGCGCGCCGGCATCCATCTCCCGCAGCATATCGACGAGCACGCGATACTCTTCCTGCAATTCGATCAAGTCGTTCCAGAGCGCCTTGCGGGCTGCGGCCAACATGCGGGCCGAGACGGCGGCGATTGCTTCGTAATGCGCAAGATATTCTGCTGTCGCGTTCATCGTTGAACTTCCGGGGAGCCTTGGGCCGCGACGCGCGCAATTTCGCCGCCGATGCCGATCCAGGCTTCCTCCAGCGTCGCCAGCAGGCCGTCCACCTCGAGCAGGATCGCATCGCTTTGCTCGAGATTGGCCTCCAGGAGACGCCGGGTCATATAGCTGTAGAGAGCGTCGAGGCGCGCCGCAACCTCGCCGCCCACTTCCATGTTGAGCGATGCCTGAAGGCCGCTGCCGATAATCGCAAGCGCCTTGCCGATGGCTTCGCCGCGTGGGCCGATGTTGCCTTGCTGCAAATGCATGCGTGCCTGCGCAATGGCTCGCCGGGCGCCCTGGTAGAGCATCAGGATCAGTTGATGCGGATTCGCGCCCATCACCCCTGTCTCGACGCCGACACGCGCGTACGCGTTCGCTCCAGCGTGGCCTTGGGAAAACATCGGCGCCTCTCCTATTTTGTTCAATGGTTGCGGAAATTCGTGAAAAGCGACGCTTCTTGCGAAACGTACGGCACAGCGCTCGTGCCAGCACCCCGTAGCCAGCGCACCGTGCTCATATCGCGGTTATCGGATCAACCGGACCAAAGCTTTAGACGAAATTACGAACCTTTCTACCAGGCACGCGCGGCCCGCGTGCGCCTGTCACACCGACATCTGCATGATCTCGTTATAGGCGGTCACGAGCTTGTTGCGCACCTGCAGGCCGAATTGGAAGCCGATGTTCGCCTTCTGCATATCGACCATGACGTCGTTGAGCGACACATTCGATGCGCCGAGCTCGAACGCCTGCGATTCGCCGACCGCCTTTTGCTGATCGCCGCTGATCTTGTCGAGCGAGCTTTTAAGCGCCGCGGCAAAGCTGCCGGCGCCGCTCGCTTCCGTCTTCTCGCCAAGCGTGACCGAGCGGGCACCGCCGGCCGCCTCGGCCGCCATCGACCGCATCTGCGCGAGAGCCGATTCGAGCGGATTGACTGGCACAGTCATAGTTTCTCCGGGAGGGAAAAGGGCTGAAACGATGATCGGAGACAGGCCAGCGCTTGCCGACCCATTCACCGATCAGGAATGGAGCATAGCAGCGGCCCTTTTGCCAAACCCGCGAAACTAGGGGGAAAACCCGGCTCTATTCGACTGATAGCGCCGCGGGCCGCCTGGTGATAATCCTTCTCGTGAAAGTGTCCACCCGCGCCCGCTCCAGGGCCGGCGCCGGTTGGTCACCCCCGCATCCCGGAGAACCCCGACGCATGGATTCGCAGGCCAATTCCTTGATCAACCCCGACGCTCGCATGAGCCTGGCGGGCGCGCAGCCCGGCGCGGCGGCGGCAGGCGCCTTGCCTGGCGCCGGTGGCGTCGGTGCGGGCGGCGCCGAGCTCGGCGGCCTCGCTCAGCGCTTCTCGTCGCTTTCGCAAATGCGCGGCAACCCGCGCGCACCATTGATCTTCGCGGTGGCCGTCCTCATCGCCGCCATCTCCGCCCTCATTCTCTGGACCCGTTCGCCCGACTACCGGATTCTCTATAGCAACCTCTCCGATCAGGACGGCGGCGCCATCGTCGCTGCATTGCAGCAGGCCAACGTCCCCTACAAGCTCTCGGAAAGCGGTGGCGCGATTCTCGTGCCGTCCGACCAAGTCGCCGAAATGCGGCTGCGGCTCGCTTCGCAAGGCCTGCCCAAGAGCGGTTCAGTCGGCATGGAGCTGATGGACCGCGAAAAATTCGGCATCAGCCAGTTTGCCGAGCAGGTCAACTATCAGCGCGCCCTGGAAGGCGAACTCGAGCGCACGATCCAGTCGATCTCCGTCGTGCGGGCCGCGCGCGTGCATCTGGCGATTCCGAAGCCGACCGTATTCGTGCGCGAGCGCGAAGCGCCGTCCGCCTCCGTGCTCGTCAACCTCTACCCGGGCCGCACGCTCGATGAAGGCCAGGTATCGGCCATCCAGCATATGGTCGCGTCCAGCGTGCCCCAATTGCCGTTCAAGAACGTGACCGTCGTGGACCAGGACGGCAATCTGCTCACGCAACCGGCCTCGGGTAACGGCCTCGACGCGACCCAACTCAAGTACGTTCAGCAGATCGAGCACAACACGCAACGGCGAATCGATGCCATTCTCGCGCCGCTGTTCGGTGCGGGCAACGCGCACTCGCAAGTGAGTGCTGACATCGATTTCTCGCAAAGCGAGCAGACGGCCGAGTCCTACGGCCCGAACGGCACCCCGCAGCAGGCCGCGATCCGCAGCCAGCAGACGAGCTCGGCGACGGAAGTCGGCCAGAGCGCCGCGGGCGGCGTGCCGGGCGCGCTCTCGAATACGCCGCCGCAGCCGGCTTCGGCACCGATCGTTGCAGCCAGCGGTGCGTCGGCTTCGGCAAACTCCACGCCGATCAGCGAGCAGAAGAACGCGACCACCAATTACGAGCTCGACAAGCGCGTCTCCCATATGGAGCAACCGATGGGCGGCATCAAGCGGCTCTCGGCGGCGGTCGTGATCAACTACAAGCGGGTGGTCGACGCGAAGGGCCACGCCACGATGCAGGCCCTCACGGCCGACGAGCTCGCCAAGGTCAACCAACTCGTCAAGGACGCGATGGGCTTCGACGCGAAGCGCGGCGACTCCGTGAACATCGTGAACAGCACGTTCTCGACCGAAGAGGATCCGCTCGCCAACGTGCCGTGGTGGCGCCAGCCGAACATGATCGAGCTCGCTGTCCAGGCGGCGAAGTGGATCGGTATCGGCATCGCGGCGCTGGTCCTCTATCTGGTCATGGTCAAGCCGGCGCTCAAGCGCGCATTCCCGCCGCTGCCCGCGCCGGGAAGCCAGGCAGCAGCGCTGGCCGGCAACGGTATCGGCACACCCGACGAGCCGGTGCTGCTCGACGGCATCCCGGCGAACGGCGGCGCATCGCCGGTCACGAACGCCATCGAGCAAAACAGTGAAATGGAAATCAACCTGCTCGCGTTCGAGAACGAGAAGCAGAAATTCGAGCGGAACCTCGACTATGCGCGGACGATCGCGCGCAAGGATCCGAAGATCGTAGCAACCGTCGTCAAGAATTGGGTGTCCGATGAGCGCTGAAGGCGTAACCAAAAGCGCGCTGCTTCTGATGTCGCTCGGCGAAGAAGAGGCCGCACAGGTATTCAAATTCCTCGGGCCGCGCGAGGTGCAGAAGATCGGCGCGACGATGGCGTCGCTCAAGAACGTGACGCGCGAGGAAGTGGAAACGGTGCTGCAGGATTTCGTCAAGGCGGCCGAGCAGCACACGGCGATGTCGCTCGATTCGGGCGATTACATCCGCTCGGTGCTGACCAAAGCGCTCGGCGAAGACAAGGCCGGCGTGCTCATCGACAGGATCTTGCAAGGCAGCGATACGAGCGGCATCGAGGGACTCAAGTGGATGGACTCGCCGGCCGTGGCCGAGCTCATCAAGAACGAGCACCCGCAGATCATCGCGACGATCCTCGTGCACCTGGACCGCGATCAGGCTTCGGAAATCCTCTCGTGCTTCACCGATCGCCTGCGCAACAACGTGCTGCTGCGCATCGCGACGCTCGACGGTATTCAGCCGCAGGCGCTGCGCGAACTCGACGACGTGCTGACGGGCCTGCTTTCCGGCAGCGACAACCTGAAGCGCAGCCCGATGGGCGGCATCCGCACCGCGGCCGAGATCCTGAACTTCATGACAAGCGTGCACGAGGAATCGGTGCTCGAAAACGTCAAGCAGTACGACGCGGACCTCGCGCAGAAAATCGTCGACCAGATGTTCGTTTTCGAGAACCTGCTCGATCTGGAAGACCGGGCGATTCAGCTCCTGCTCAAGGAAGTGGAGTCCGAAGCGCTCATCATCTCGCTCAAGGGCGCGCAGCCCGCGCTGCGTCAGAAGTTCCTCTCGAACATGTCGCAGCGTGCGGCCGAGCTGCTCGCGGAAGACCTCGATTCGCGCGGTCCCGTGCGCGTCTCCGAAGTCGAAACGCAGCAACGGCGTATCCTGCAGATCGTGCGCAATCTGGCGGAAAGCGGCCAGATCGTGATTGGCGGAAAGGCGGAAGATGCATATGTCTGATTCCGGGCGTCAGAGCGACGGTCAGATCTCGGCGTACCAGCGCTGGGAGATGGCTTCGTTCGATCCGCCTCCGCCCCCCGATCCCGTCGCCGATCGCGCTCACGAGCGCGAGCTGCAGCGCCTGCGCGACGAAGCGCACGCGCAGGGCCTCGCCTCGGGCCACGTGGCCGGCCAGGCATTGGGCTATCAGGCAGGTTTCGATCAAGGCCTCGCTCAAGGTTTCGAAAAAGGCCGTCAGGAAGCGCTGGCCGAAGCGGCGCGGCTGGCCAGTCTCGCCGAATCGTTCAAGGCCGCCGTCGACGGCGTGCAAAGCGAGCTCTCCGAAACGCTCGTCGCCCTGGCGCTCGATGTCGCCCAGCAGGTCGTGCGGCAGCATATCGCGCACGATCCGGTCGCGCTCGTCGCCTGCGCGCGCGAGGTGCTGGCCGCCGAGCCCGCGCTCACGGGCGCACCGCAACTCGTCGTCAATCCGGCCGATCTGCCGGTTGTCGAAGCCTATTTGAAGGAAGAACTCGAAGCGCTGGGCTGGAGCGTGCGCACCGACGCCACGATCGAGCGCGGCGGCTGCCGCGCGCATGCCGCGAGCGGCGAGATCGACGCGTCCATCGGATCGCGCTGGGAGCGCGTGGCGGCGGCACTCGGCAAGGTGACCCAATGGTGACCGAGCGCGCCGTCGATGCACTGCGCGCGAGCGGCATGTCGCCGCTCGAAGTCGAACTCGCCCTCGCTTCGTTCGGCCCCGAAGGCGCGCCCGAGACGGCGCCCGTCGATGCCGGCGTGCTCTCGCGTGGACGCCGCGCGATTACCGCGCCCACGTTGCGCATGCCGCTCGCGACGCCCGACCCCGCGCTGGCCGCCAATCCGCATCTCGCCGCCTGGCGCGCGCGGCTGAACGGCCTGGGCCAGCGCAATGCGCTCGCCCGGCCGCTGTCCGCCTGCGGGCGGCTCACGCGCGCGGCCGGCCTCGTGCTGGAGGCGGTGGGCCTGCGGCTCGGCGTCGGAGCCGAATGCATGATCGAGCTGCCGCCCGGCAGCCCGTACGCGATGGCCGAAGCCGAAGTCGTCGGTTTCGCCGCGGAGCGCCTGTTCCTCATGCCGACGACCGAAGTCGCCGGCCTGTTGCCGGGCGCACGCGTCTTTCCGCGCGAAAGCGCGCCGGTGGCCGATCCGCTTGCCGGCGCCAAGCGCCTGCCGGTGGGCTGGGGCATGCTCGGGCGCGTCGTGGACGCTTCGGGGCGCCCGCTCGACGGCCTCGGCGAACTCGACACAGGCGCCGACGCCCCGCTCTCGGCCCCGTCGATCAACCCGCTGCAGCGCGAACCGATCCACAGGGTGCTCGACGTGGGCGTGCGTGCGATCAACGGCCTGCTCACCGTCGGACGCGGCCAGCGCATGGGTCTGTTCGCCGGTTCGGGTGTCGGTAAATCGGTGCTGCTCGGCCAAATGGCGCGCTACACGAGTGCCGAAGTCATCGTGATCGGCCTCATCGGCGAGCGGGGCCGCGAAGTGAAGGAATTCATCGAGCAGATCCTCGGCGAAGACGGGCTCGCGCGTTCGGTCGTCGTCGCCGCGCCGGCCGACGTCTCGCCGCTGCTGCGCATGCAGGGCGCTGCTTACGCCACCTCGCTCGCCGAATATTTCCGCGACCAGGGCAAGCATGTGCTGCTGCTGATGGACTCGCTCACGCGTTACGCAATGGCGCAACGCGAGATCGCACTCGCGATCGGCGAGCCGCCCGCGACGAAAGGCTATCCGCCTTCGGTCTTCGCCAAGCTGCCGGCCCTCGTCGAGCGCACGGGCAACGGCCCCGCGGGCGGCGGCTCGATCACCGCGTTCTACACGGTGCTGACCGAGGGCGACGACCAGCAGGACCCCATCGCCGACGCGGCCCGCGCGATTCTCGACGGTCATATCGTGTTGTCCCGCACGCTGGCGGAAGCCGGACATTACCCGGCGATCGACATCGAAGCGTCGATTTCGCGAGCGATGACGGCACTGATCGACGATAAACATCTGGATCGCGTGCGTATTTTCAAACAGATGCTGTCGCGCTACCAGCGCAATCGCGATCTGATCAACGTCGGGGCCTACGCGAGCGGCCGCGACGCATTGCTGGACCGAGCGATTGCGCTCTATCCGCGCATCGAGGCTTTCCTGCAGCAGGGTTTTCGCGAATGCGCAGCATTCGATTCAAGCCTCACGATGCTGGGTGCGTTGTTCGAGTAAATGGGTGACAAACAAGGAGTCACAGGATGGCGAAGCATTTTCCGATCAAGACGCTCGTCGATCTCGCTCAGGACGATCTGGACGCTGCCACCAAGCAGCTCGGACGTGTACAGCGCGAGCGTGCCGACATCGAGACGCAGTTGGCCGACTTGATCCGCTATCGCGACGAATATCACGCAAGTTTCTCGAACTCCGCGCAAGCCGGCATGCCGGCCGGAAACTGGCGCAACTTCCAGGCGTTCATCGATACCCTCGATGCCGCCATCGACCAGCAGCGGCGTCTCCTGGCAGCCGCCACCTCGCGCGTGGAGGCCGCCAAGCCCGAGTGGGTGCGGCAAAAGCAGAAGCTCGGCTCCTACGAAGTGCTGCAAGCGCGCGGCGAAGCCGCCGAAGCGCGCGTGGCCGCCAAACGCGAGCAGCGCGAATCCGACGAACACGCCGCGAAGATCCTGCGCATGCGCGCGGAGAGTTTGAACTGATTGACTGACCGGCCGGATCGGACCGCCGGCCGTCCGATTATTGAATCGATTTATCCGATGCGTCGCCAGACGATGACAGGCGCACGGCAGCAAGGGGCATCACATGTCGTTTTTCTCTTTCCTCGACTCGGTTTCGGGCCCGGGCGCCGCCACAGGCAAGGCCGCCGCGGCCCGCCAGTCGGCGAGTTCCGCCACGCCTGCCGTACCGTTCTCGCAGACGCTGCAGCAAAGCATCGACGCGCAGCAAAGCGCGCCGGCACCTGCCAAGGCCGAACCCGCCAACAACGCGAAAAATAGTTCGCCGGCCAGCTCGGGCAATGCCGCGGATGCGGCCAATTCAGCCGCCGCGCAAGCCAACTCGGCAAACGCGGGCGGGGCGAAGCCGGCTGACAGCGGTTCGCAGGCCGACGCAGCGGCGAGTACCAGCGCGAATACGGCTGGAAACTCCGCGGGCACGAGCGACGGGACGAAGGCGAGCGGCAACGAAAAGCGCACGGATGGCACGAACGGCGACCGACAGGCCAGCGCCTCGCAAAACGCGAATGCCAATGGAGGGAGCGCCGCCGATCAGGCCGCGGCCAGCGCCGCGGCGGCAGCGCAGGCCCAGGCGCAAGCTCAGGCGGGCGCACAAAGCGCGCAAAGCGATGCCGCAAGCGCTGCCACCACCGACGGCAATTCCGAGCTGGCGGGCGTGATGGCGACGGGCGGCAAGAAAACCGGCACGGCCGAGCCCAAATCGGTGCGGGCCGCATTGGAAGCTGCCCTCGCGGCGCAAATGGGCGGCCAAGGCGCCGTGGCGGCTGCGGCAGCAGGCCCGGGCGGAGCCACGGTGCTCGGCAACAGCGGCAATACCGGCGCCGGCGGACTCGGCACGGGTAATCTCGCGAACGGCGTCGGTGCGCCGCCGCTCTCGTCGAAGGGCCTGGCGGCACTGACCGGCGACGGAAAGAACGGCAATGCCGGCGCGGCCAACGCGGCAGCGCTGAACGCCAAGGCGGCGCAAGGCGGCGCCAACGCACAGGACGCGAGCGCGTCGGCTGCCCAGGCGCTCGCGGCAAGCGGCGCCTCGAATCCCGGCGCCGCCGCGGACTTCTCCACACTGAAGGACACGGCCGAAGCGGCACGCGCCGCGCTGGCCGCCGCTCAGGCGGCTCAGCAGGCACAAGGCACGCAGGCGACGAGTGCGACCGCCGCCGCGGCCACGACGAGCGCATCGGCCGCGGCGGCCACGCTCGCGCCGCAGGTCGGCACGCCCGATTGGGAAGACGCGCTGAGCCAGAAAGTCGTCTTCCTCTCCAACGCTCATCAGCAAAGCGCGGAACTCACGCTCAATCCGCGCGATCTGGGTCCGCTGCAAGTCGTGTTGCAAGTCGCGGACAATCACGCCCACGCGCTGTTCGTCTCGCAGCACGCGCAGGTTCGCGAAGCCGTGGAAGCCGCGCTGCCGAAGCTGCGCGACGCGCTCGAAGCGGGCGGCCTCGGGCTCGGCAGCGCAAGCGTCAGCGATGGCTTCGCGCGTCAGAACGGCCAGCAAGACGCCCGCTCGGGCAACGGCGGCAACGGCCGGGGCCGCGGCGGCAGCTTCGGGGGCGGCAGTGCGGACGATGCCGTCGCCTCGACGGCGAGCGTCCCGGTGCGCCGCCAAGTCGGAATCGTCGATACCTTCGCCTGACGGCACCCTGGCGCAGCAGTTTGGACCGATGGCAACCGGCAGCTCCGGTTGCCAGCCCCGCAGCGCGACTGACGCCTCGAGCGCCCGACTCGCCTCACCGCCCTCGTCTTCCCTTGCGCCCGCGCCGGCCGAGCAGTTCGACCGGCAGCATCAAGGAATCCCACCGCGTGCCGATAACGCAGAGACCACCTCGCGCGGCCCTGGCGTCATCGCGGTCCGTTTTTTGCTCTGATCTGAGCAATGAATACGCCCTGTCCCGGCTCACTTTCCGCCGCGACGGGCCCGCGGCGCTGGGTTTGACCGGCCGGGTCAAAGAGACGAGATGGCATCGAATCTCCCTTCTTTTCGGCTTATCGCCGAAAGCGGCTTTGACCAACAATCCTACCTATCGCTCATAAGCAACGCATTGCCATGGCAACCACGACCGCAACGCAGCAGCCAGCCGCCACCTCCGCCAAGCCCGGGAAACTGACACGTCTCGTGCTGATCGTTCTGATCGCCCTCGGGGCCGCCGCGGCAGCCGCGGGCGGTACGTACTTCTTTCTCGCCAAGCATGGTCCGTCGAAGCCCGTGGCGCCTCCGCCGCCTCCGCCGCCCGTGTTTTTCGCGCTCGATCCGATGACGGTGAACCTGCTCTCGGACGACGGCCAGCATTACCTGCGCGTGGGCCTCACGCTGAAGATCGCCGACGAGAAGATGCAGGCGCGCCTGACCGAGCACATGCCCGAGCTGCGCAGCCGGATCCTGCTCGATCTGTCGAACAAGCATCCGGAGGAACTCTCGACGCTCGAAGGCAAGCATGCCCTCGCGAACGAGCTCAGGACGCTGATCGAGCAGCCGACCGATGCCGGCGCGCCGCCGGCCAAGGTACAGGAAGTGCTGTTCACGGAATTCGTCGTCCAGTAATGGGTCGCCGGTCGAAGGCATTGCGCCGCATCCCACCAATCGCAACGAGGGACGAATAAAGGTATGGGCCACGAAGAGTTCATGTCCCAGGAGGAAGTCGATGCACTCCTCAAGGGCGTAACTGGCGAGTCCGATGCGGACGCGGAGCATGGCGACAAGGCCACTGTTCGCCCGTACAACATCGCCACGCAGGAGCGCATCGTTCGCGGCCGGATGCCCGGTCTCGAAATCATCAACGAACGGTTCGCGCGCTTGATGCGCATCGGCATCTTCAATTTCATGCGCCGCACGGCAGAGATTTCCGTGGGGCCCGTGAAGGTGCAAAAGTACAGCGAGTTCACGCGCAATCTGCCGATTCCGACGAACCTGAACCTCGTTCATATCAAGCCGCTCAGGGGCACGTCGCTCTTCGTGTTCGATCCGAACCTCGTGTTCTTCGTGGTCGATAACCTCTTCGGCGGCGACGGCCGTTTTCATACGCGGGTCGAAGGACGCGATTTCACGGCGACCGAGCAGCGCATCATCGGCAAGCTGCTGAACCTCGTGTTCGATCACTATTCGACCGCCTGGAAAAGCGTGCGGCCGCTGCAGTTCGAGTTCATGCGCTCGGAAATGCACACGCAGTTCGCCAACGTCGCGACGCCGAACGAAATCGTCATCGTCACGCAGTTCTCGATCGAATTCGGCTCCACGGGCGGCACGCTGCACATCTGCATGCCCTACTCGATGATCGAGCCGATCCGCGACGTGCTGTCCTCGCCGATCCAGGGCGAGGCGCTCGAAGTCGACCGCCGCTGGGTGCGCGTGCTGTCGCAGCAGGTTCAATCGGCCGAGGTGGAACTGACGGCCGACCTCGCCGCGATACCGGTCACGTTCGAGGACATCCTCAATATGCGCGCCGGCGATGTGCTGCCGATCAACATTCCCGAGCAGGTCACCGCGAAAGTAGACGGTGTGCCGGTCATGGAATGCGGCTACGGAATTTTCAATGGTCAATACGCGCTGCGCGTGCAAAGGATGATCAGCGCGGCCGATACGATGAAGGAAGGTGGATATGAGTGATCTGAACGCGACGCCGGGCGACGGCGCCCGGGAGCTCGAGGCCCAGATGGCGGCGGCCATGCAGGCCGAGAAAGCGGCCGCCACGGCGGCCGACGCCGAAACGGGCCTCGACGACTGGGCCAGCGCGCTCGCCGAGCAAAACTCGAACGAGACGCCCACGGCCGCCGCGGGCGTGTTCCAGCCGCTCTCGAAAGTCGCCCCCGCGTCGACGCGCAACGACATCGACATGATCCTCGATATCCCCGTGCAGATGACGGTCGAGCTCGGGCGCACGAAGATCGCGATCCGCAACCTGCTGCAGCTCGCGCAAGGCTCGGTCGTCGAACTCGACGGGCTCGCCGGCGAGCCGATGGACGTACTCGTGAACGGCTGCCTGATCGCGCAGGGCGAAGTGGTCGTCGTCAACGACAAGTTCGGCATCCGGCTCACCGACATCATTACGCCGTCCGAACGGATTCGTAAGTTGAACCGATGAGAGGGCTCATGCGTCGGCAAGGCATCCTGCCGGTACCGCAAGCAGTACGCGCAGCCGGTCTGGCGCTCGCCATGGCATGGGCGGCCATTGCGCCGAGCGTCGCCGACGCAGCCGATCTGAACGCAGTCAACCACGCCGCGAGCATCGCATCGGGCGTCGGTGCCGGAACGGCCGTGCCGTCGCTCGGCGTCGGCGCCGTGCTGCAAACGCTGGTCGGCCTCGCCGTCGTCATCGGGCTCGTGTTTGCGTGCGCGTGGCTCGCGCGGCGCTTCGGCCTGCAGCCGTCGGCGCGCGGCAGTGTCGTACGCACCGTCGGCGGGGTCTCGCTGGGTGGCAAGGAGCGCGTCGCCGTCGTCGAGATCGGCGATACGTGGCTCGTGCTCGGGGCCGCCCCCGGTAACGTGCGGCTCCTGCATACGCTGCCGGCCGGCTCCATCGATCTCACGCGCCGCGGGCCCGGTTCATCGGGGCCCGCCGACTCACCCGACGACGCCGCCACGCAGGCGGGCACGTTCGGCTCGCGATTTCGCGCCGCGCTGGCGGGCGAAGCCAAAAAGCGTTTTACCCGGCCTTCGGGCGGAGGCAAGTAAATGTCGTTGTGCCGTGTCGAGCGGTTTGCGCGAGCCTTCGCGCCCGTGTTGCCGCTTCTCGTTCTGATTCTCGCGCTCGCGCCGTCGGGCGCCTTCGCACAGGCCAACGGTCTGCCGGCGTTCACGACGAGCCCGGGCCCGAACGGCGGTACGACCTATTCGCTGAGCGTGCAGACGATGCTGCTGCTCACGATGCTGTCGTTCCTGCCGGCGATGGTGCTCATGATGACGAGCTTCACGCGCATCATCATCGTGCTCTCGCTGCTGCGCCAGGCGATCGGCACGACGACGACGCCGCCGAATCAGGTGCTCGTCGGTCTCGCGCTGTTTCTGACGCTGTTCGTCATGTCGCCCGTTCTCGATAAGGCTTACCAGGACGGCTACAAGCCGTTCTCCGAGGGCGCGATCCCGATGGAGACGGCCGTGCAGCGCGGCGTGGTGCCGTTCAAGACGTTCATGCTGCGTCAAACGCGCGAATCGGATCTCGCCCTGTTCGCCAAGATTTCGCATGCGCCCGCGATGCAAGGCCCCGAGGATGTGCCGCTTTCGCTGCTCGTGCCGGCCTTCGTCACGAGCGAGCTGAAAACGGGCTTCCAGATCGGCTTCACGATCTTCATTCCGTTTCTCATCATCGATATGGTCGTGGCAAGCGTGCTCATGTCGATGGGGATGATGATGGTCTCGCCCGTCACGATTTCGCTGCCGTTCAAATTGATGCTGTTCGTGCTCGTCGATGGATGGCAGTTGCTGATCGGCTCGCTCGCGCAGAGCTTTTCCTGACCCAGATTGCCTTCGAAGTTGCCGCCATGACGCCGGAATCCGTTCTCACCCTCGCTCACCGCGCGATGTACGTCGCGTTGCTGCTGACGGCGCCGCCGCTCCTCGTCTCGCTCGTCGTGGGCCTGCTCGTCAGTTTTTTTCAGGCAGCCACGCAGATCAACGAGGCCACGCTGTCGTTCATTCCGAAGCTCGTCGCCGTGACCGTCACGCTCGTGATCGCAGGACCGTGGATGTTGCAGATCGTGCTCGACTACATGCGCCAGATGCTGACGAGCATTCCTTCGCTCGCCGGATGAGCGTGCATTAGCGCTCAGCCAGCACCGGCCCGGCACGACGATGCTCACCGTCACCTACGCTCAGCTGAACGCCTGGCTTACCGCGTTTCTTTGGCCATTCGTGCGCATTGCGGCGCTCGTTGCCACGGCGCCCGCGTTCAGCCAGTCGAGCGTGCCCGCCCGTGTGAAGATCGGCTTGGCCGCCTTTATCACGCTCATCGTGGCGCCGACCCTCGGCGCGCTGCCGGCCGTGACCGTGTTCTCGGCGCAGGGCGTCTGGATCATGGTCAATCAGTTCATCGTCGGCGCGGCGCTCGGCCTTACGATGCAGCTCGCGTTCACGGCCATCGAGATGGCCGGATCGCTGATCGGGCTGCAGATGGGGCTCGGCTTCGCCACGTTTTTCGATCCGAGCTCGAACGCTTCGTCGGAAGTCGTTTCGCGCTATCTGCATACGATCGCGCTGCTGGCCTTTCTCGCCTTCGATGGGCACTTGCAAGTGATCAACGCGTTGATCGGTTCGTTTCAGTCGGTGCCGATCGACGCCGCGCTACTCAGCGCGCCGGGCTGGCGCACGCTCGTCCAATGGGGTGGCGCGATTTTCTCGGCGGGGCTGCTGCTTGCGCTGCCGGTCGTCGTCGCACTGCTCGTGGCGACGTTATCGCTCGGCATCCTGAACCGGGCCGCGCCGCAAATCGGCGTTTTTCAGATCGGCTTTCCGGTCACGTTGATGGTCGGGCTGCTGCTCGTGCAGCTCATGCTGCCCAATATGATTCCGTTTTTCGCGCATCTGTTCGATCTTGGCGTCGATGCGATGGGGCGCGTGGCGGGATCGCTCGCACCCCATCCTTGAGCGCGTCGGCGAGCTCGCCTCGTTCCGAGCCGCCTGCGTGAGCTCAAGCGGTGGCTTCATTCCAGTCCATACCAACAACTCCCGCGTCCGGTAGCGTAAATCGGTCCGAGTTTCTCGGCCGCTCGTTTCGCAGGCCTGCGTCGAAATTTATCTTGGGCACGCCTGCGCGTTGCGGCAGCTGACCTCGCCGATGTCACAACGGCGAGCTGTCACCGACACATGCGACTGATTGCCAACATCAACCTTTTGCGGAGCGTCATCCAGCCGAACACTGTCCGGGCTGGCCTCTATGTGGCAGCTTTCGCTACGCTCGCGAGCGTTTTGCAGGCGGTTCAGCCCTTTGTGCTGGCGCAAGCGACGATTGCCCTGGCCCGAAGCAGTAATCTCGCGGCGATCCTCGCCGCTTATGTCGGCATCGGCCTACTCAGCGGCACCTGCTCGGCCGGCGCCAACTACTTCGCATTGCGTTCGCGAGAGCGAATCGGTGGGGACATTGCCCTTGCCACACTGGCCGCACTCCTGCGCCCCGACCGGTCCTTCTGGCGCTATTCGATAAGCGATCTGATTCATGCCTTCAATAAAGGCAGGGAGGCCGCGCACGCGATCGTCTCCGATCTTTTCATCGACCTTGCTCCCTATGCGGCGGGCCTGCTGGTTGCCGTTTCGCTCATCGCAGTGCAAGTCAGTTGGCCCACTGCTTTAATCATCTTCGCGACGGCCTGCGCATTTATCACCTGGAATTTGCGCGACGTACGCAAAGAATACGCACTAGGTAAGTCATTCGACGAAGCCCAGCGTGGCATTGTCGCAAACATTGCGACAGCACACGAGTTAGGTGAGGTCGTGCGCAGCTACGGTACGGAGACGTTCGTGACCCGCCGACTGCACGACCAACTTGCTGAATTCGACTGCCACGTGCGTCGGCATGCACGCCACTATTTCGCCAAACATGTTCGGTTGGAGATCATTCGTTGGGCCGGCTTGGCGGCGGCCGTTACGCTATACCTATCCGGCTACGGCACGACCGCGGGCCCCCAAGGCGCAGAACGGGTAGGCGGCCTGGTGGCACTGGTGCTGGCCTATTTCCAGCTCATCGCGCCGATTGTCGATCTATCGCGCTCGGCAGAGCGTCTCACGCGGTCGTCGGCGAGTATGGAGGTTGCCGCAAACGTCCTACGAGATGCACACGACGCTCGTCCCGCAGCAGCCCTATGCCGGTTGCCGGTGCAACGCTTCGAATTCACTTCCGTGACCACGATGAACGGCGATCGAGCCATCGGCCCGCCCCGATCCGCGGTATGGAAGCAAGGCGACGTCGTGGTATTCCATGGACCGAGCGGGATTGGAAAATCTACCCTGGCTCGCACCCTGGCGGGGTTGACTCCCGCTGCAGGAGGCGCGGTCAACGTGGACGGGCGCGTATATCCCCTTCCGGCAAAGGGTAACGAGCTGCGGCGACACGCGCTGTACGTGCCCCAGGTCGACTACGTTTTCGCGGGCACCATCGCAGAAAACATTCGCTTAGGCGATCCTTCGATTTCGGACGAGCGCATCGAGGATGCCGTGCGGCAGCTGGGTATAGCCGAGATGCTGGCAGCGCGAGGGCTAACAGTATCGGACAGGATCAATGACAGGGGCGGCGATTGGTCCGGCGGTGAGCGACGTCGAATTGCGCTGGCGCGAGCTTTCGTTCGCGAGGCCGGCGTGTTGATTCTGGACGAGCCGACGACGAACCTCGACCGACGCTCGGCGAAGGCTATCCTTTCCGCTTTCCGCGAACGTTTCAAACATTCCGTTCTGATCGTCATCTCTCATGACGACATCGCCGAGCCGACCGACAAGCTTTTATTGTGGTGACGGCTGAACCTCATCGCAGAGTTCGATCACATGTACTGGAATAGCGACAGCCCCTGAATCTTCACGAAGCTTTGCTGCGCCGCCTGCAACGCGTTTTGCGTGAGCTGGTATTGGCTGATCGCCGACACCATGTCGACATCGGTCACGTTCGACAGGTCGTTCGTCGCTTGCAGCGAGTTGTTCTTTGTCGTCGTCTGCAGTGCCGTCAGCTCCTGCTCGCGCCCGCCCACCGACGCCTGCACCACCGTGATCGCCGTCAGCGAGTTTTGAAAGCGCGTCAGGCCCGTCGCCAGATCGTTCGACAGCGTCGCCTTGGCCGCCGGGTTGTTGTCCGCCGGCGTCTGAAGCGAGGCGATCATCGAATCGATCGTCGAGAACACGCTGCTGTTCGCCGAGGTCGTCGCGGGCGTCACCGTGAACGTATCGGCCGGATTCGGCGCGCCCGAAATCGACACCGTCATACCGGTGCCGAGCGCGATCGGCGCATTGGCCGTGAACGCGGTGGCAGCCGTCGTCGAGCCGGTCGTATTGTCCGTCACCGTGTAGGTCGGCGCGGCGGCCGTTCCGCCAAACGTGATCGTGAACTTGTCGCCGTTCGTCGCAACCGAAGGATTGTTGTTCGCCACACGGCCGATGACGCCCGTTCCCGTGTTAGCGGCCGAGCCCGCGGCAACAGGCGATGTGCCGATCGACGGCACCGACAAAAAGACGCTCGCGCCCGTATCGTTCGTCGTGATCTGATGCGAATCGGCCACCTGCACCTGGCGCTGGCCATTGTCGCCCAGATAGTTCACGCCGCCCGCGGCATTGTTCGTGAACGGTTGCGTCGTGGCCTGGAAACCCGAAAAGAGGTAGTTCCCGGAACTGTCGCTCGTGTTGGCGAGCGTCAGCAACTGGTCGCGATAGCCTTGCATCGTCTTCGCGATGGACACGCGGTCGGAGTCCTGCAACGTGCCATCGCCGGCGCGCACGATCAGCGAATTGATGCTCTGCATGACGTTGGTCACGCTCGAAAGCGTCTTGTCCTCGATTTGCAGCGAGGTCTGCGCCGAGTTCTGATTCGTCGTGTACTGCGTGAGCGTCGCCGTCGTCATCGTCAACTGCACGGCCTGCGCCGCATAGAGCGGATTGTCGGCCGGCGTCTGCAGCAACTGCCCCGTCGAAATCTGCTGATAAAGCTGATTGAGCGACGACTGCTGGTTGTCCATCGTCTGGACACTTTGCGCGAACAACTGTGAGGAAGAAATACGCATCGCTTTGCACCTTAGCCGAAGATACCCATCAGAGTCTGGAACATCGACTCGGCGGACTGAATGACTTTGCTGTTGGCCTGATAGAGCTGCTGATACTTCAACAGATTGGCCGCTTCCTCATCGAGGTTCACACCCGAGACCGATTGCTGTGCCGCCGTGATCTGCGAAACGAGCGCCGTTTGCGCGGTGTTCGCCGATTTCAGCTGGGTGGCCGCGTTGCCGACGTTGTTGACGTAGTTCGCGTAGGCACCCGTCAAGGTGGCCGTGCCGTTGCCGAGCGTCGTGGTGGAGACGAGCTTCGACATCGCCAGCGCGTTGCGGCCATCGGCCGTGCCGGTGTTCTTCGCAAGCGTGAGCGTGTCGCCGTTCGCGGGCGCGCCGCTCATCGTGAAGTTCATGCCGTTGTAGGTGTACGTGTTGCCCGCCGCATACGGGAACGACGTTCCCGTGGTCGCGGCTGCTCCATTTACCGAAACGCTCGCGCCAGCAGGCCAGCCGTCGAGCGTATTCGTCGCCGAGTTGTAGGTCAGCGTGAGCGGCGTGGCCGGCAGCGTGTAGCCGGCCGAGACCGTGCCTTGCGTGACGGTCCCCGTGCCCGTATTCGTGGTCGATGTCGACACGAGCACCGGTGACGCCGCCGCAATCGCCGACGTGTTCGACGTGGCGAGCGCGAAGCTATTCAGTGCGCCGCGCGTCGGCTGGATCGTGAACGAATCGCCCGAGTTCATCGTCCCGGAGAGCGTCAATGCGAGCCCACCTATCGTCACCGAACCGGCACCCAGCGCCGTGCTCGTGCCGATGGTCGAGCCCGACGCGTTGTCGGTCAGGGTATAGGTGGTGCCGTTGTATGACAGCGTGTAGTCGCCCGCGGTCGGCTGCGAGCCGTTGGCGAACGCCACCGACAGCGTGGAGGTGCCGGTGTTTTGCAGATTCGAGTAGACGGTCGGCGCCGCCACGCTGAACAGGTTGCCGCCCACATTGGCCGACAGGTCCAGACCGAGCGTGTTTTGCGAATTGACCTGGTTCACGAAGCTCGTGGCGACGGCGCCAAGCTGCGCTTGCGCCGGATCGAGCGTCTGGCTGCGAAACGTGAGCAAGCCGCCGACGGTTCCGCCCGAGAGCACCGAGCTGGACAGATATTGCGTCGTCGCAGGCGTCGTGCCGGCAAGCCCGTTATAAGTGACATCCAGTTCGCTCGGGTCGCCCGACGACACTTTGGTGCCCAGATCGAAGCTTTGGTTCGAGACCACGAGCGGCTGACCGCTGCTCAGAAAAACGCTGTAGCCGTTCGCGCCCTGTACGACGGAGACACCCACCGCCTTCGAGAGGTCGGCAACAGCCTGATCGCGCTGGTCGAGCAGCTGGTTCGGCGGCTGCCCCTGCCCGCTCGCGTTCGCGATCTGCGCGTTGAGGTCCGCGATCTGCTTCGAATAGCCGTTGATCTGGTTGACGGTCGTCGTCAATTGCTGGTTCACCGTTTGGCGCAGCTGGTCGTATTGCGCGCCGGTCGCGGTGATCTGGCTCGCGAGCGTTTGCGCGGCGCTCATCGCGCCCTGGCGCGTGGCGAGGCTGCTCGGATCGTTCGCGACGTTCTGCAAGCCCGTGAAGTAGGCGGTGATGGCCGTGGAAATCCCGGCCGTCGGGCTGCCGATCAGGTTGTTCAGCTGCGAGGCCATCGAATAGTTCGTGGTCAGCGCACTGCTCGTCGATTGCGCGTTGTTGAGCTCGGTCGAGAGGTACTGGCTGTAGTTGCGCGCCACGGTCACCGACGACACGCCGCCGCCCATGTACCCCGCGCCCGTGTACTGCCCGCTCGCTTCGGCGTAGACGGGATTCTCCACGGTGTAGCCCGTGGTCGACGCGTTGCTGATGTTGTTGCTCGTCGTCGTCAGGCCCCACTGGGCGGCCGCCAGCCCCGAAAGGCCGATGCTGAAGATGTTGTTGGACATGCGTCTTCCTGAAGGACGGCGAGCTTCGTTGCCACCGCCTCGTTGAGGGAACACATGTATATCGGCCGCGCGCCGGAAAATTTAAGGGCACAGATCGACATGACGCGACGCTTTTTCGGCGTCGGTGGGCGGGCCGAGGAGACCCGCGTGGGGCGGTCGCGGGCCAGCGCGGCGCGACCGTTTCGTCTTCAGGCGCGCACGAGCGAGCGGCGCTTCATTTCCAGTTGCGTGATCAGCCGCTGCAGGGTGTTTTCGGCGCTGCCGGGTAGCGATACGAACCGCATGCCGAGCTGGTAGCGCCGGCCGCCGTTGGGCAGTTCGGTCGCGCGCAGCGAAACGAGCTCGAGATCGAGCGACAGCGTACCGTGTCCGTTCAGATTGACCTCGACGTCTTCCAGCGTCGCGCCCATCGGCAATTCGACGACGCGCTCGTCAGCCGTGCGCAGGCCGATGCCGCCGAGCGAAATGTCGTGGATCTCGAAGCGGAACGCCTCGCCCTCGGGCAGCTGACCGCGGCAAAAGTACGGATCGAGAATGGGCGCATCTACGCGGAAATACTCGCGCCGCTGCACGTAGTAGAGCACTTCGGGAAACGCCGCCTCGAACGCGGGGAGTCCTTCGAAGCGGGTCTCGGCCGGCGTCGGCGTGGAAAACTCGACGCGCACGCCTTCGGGCGAGGCCCGGAACGTACAGCTCGGCGAGGCGAGCATGCCGCGGTTTTGCTCGGCCAGCGCGCCCCAGTCGAAGATGAACGTGCGCTCTCTCACATCGACATCGAGAATACGCGTGACGAGCTGACCGCTCTTGTATTGAACGGTCAAAAAGTCTCCGCGATTGGCGAGGTTGCGCAGCTGCACCCCGATTTCAAGCGGATTGCGCCGCCCGAAGTCGAGAGCGGGTTCTACGTCTTCCTCCATCGAATCGTTCGACTGATTGGTATCCATGGGCTTGCCGTATGCGTGGTCGCGTCGGAGCGCGCAAGGCGCCGACGCACGTGCTTTCGGATACCTTGCGGCGATCCGAAAAGGGACTATCTGATTAGCGGCATCAAACGTGCAAAGTTTAGAGGCAATCCGGAAATAATTTTTCTAATTTTTGTGAACCGCGCGAGCGCCAGTCTGGGCGGGCCGAAGCGGGCAAATCCGGTGAGATTGTCGGGCGGCTCCGATCCCTGAGTGAGTCGATGCCCCGATACTTGACAGTTGCGGCTTCGGCCAGCCATCTTTCGATAGCCGGCCGTACCGTCTTCTACTGCCTGGCCCCGTCGCGCCCGAAGGCACCCCCGTGAGCAGATTCCGTCATCACACCATCTGCTGCATGATGGAAATCAGTTTCTTCGCGTAATGCGGGTCCGTTGCGTAACCGGCCCGCTGCATCCCGTGTGCAAAGCTTGCGGCATCGTGCGCGTTGTTGACGACCGATGCGTAGCGCGGATTGTTGCGCAGCATGTTCGCGTAATCCGTCATCGCGTCCTGATACGAATCGTAGGCGCGGAACTTCTCGACCACCTTGCGGGGCCGACCGTTCACGTACTCTGTCGTGACCGTCGATACCGTCTTGCCCGTCCAGTCCTTGGTGGCCTTGATGCCGAATACGTTGTGGCTCGGCGAGCCGTTCGCATTCCTGATCTCGCCCTTGCCCCAGCCGGATTCGAGCGCCGCCTGGCCGATGATGAACCGCGCGGGAATACCCGTTGCCGCCGCGGCGGCCTGGGCCGGCGCGGCCATCTTGTCGACGAACGCATCGACTTTCGACGAATTGCCGTTGCCGTGCAACGGCGGCGTGAGCGAGCTCGCGGCCGAATAGCCGGCGCCCTTCGACAGCGAGCCGTTGGCCGCCGCGTTCGAATAGGCGCGCGCCAGCGCGTTCATCATTGCGGCATTGCCTTCGGCACCGATGCCGCCCCCGCTACCGGCAGCACCGAGCGCGCCCATCGCGCCCGAAGCCCCTGACGCACCCGCCGCGCCGTTCGCGCCGGCACCCGGGACGCTGCGCGAGAGCTGCTTGATCAGCGCATCGGCCACGCCGACCCCCTTGGACGACATCTGCTGGGCGAGCTGCTCGTCGAGCATCGACGTGAACTGCGCGCCGTCGCGCGAATCCAGCGGGCTGTCTTGCGGCGTCGCCTCGCGCATGCTCTTGAGCATCATTTGCAGGAACACGGCATCGAACTGCTTGGCCACCCCCTTGAGGCTTTGTTGCGGAGACGCGGCGGCTTGAGCGCGCAAGGCGTCGAAACCTTGCACGTCGAGCGCGAAGCGCTGCGACAAATCCGTTGCGGTGTTGGGTACGTTCGATTCCATCTGTGCCTCCTGGGAGCCCGTCGAATACGCGCTGACGAGCCCTTATATGATCTCGAGGTCCGCGCGCAATGCGCCTGCGGCCTTCATTGCCTGCAGGATCGACATGAGATCCGCGGGCGTGGCGCCAAGCGTGTTGAGCGCCTTGACGACTTCGGCGAGATTCGCGCCGGCCGTCACGAACTTCAATGCTCCGTTGTCCTGCTTGAGCTGAATCTGCGACTGCGGCACCGCCACCGTCGAACCGTTCGAGAATGCGTTGGGCTGGCTGACTGCCGTCGTCGTATTGACGATGACCGACAGATTGCCGTGCGCCACGGCGCAGTTTTGCAGCGTCACCATCTGATTCATCACGATCGAGCCCGTGCGCGCGTTGAGAATCACCTTGGCCGCGGCCTGGGCCGGTTTGACTTCGATGTTCTGAAGCTGCGCCATGAAGGCGACCTGCTGCGCCGGGTCGGTGGGCGCCCGCAACTGGATCGTGCGGCCGTCGAGCGGCATCGCCGTCCCGCTGCCGAACATGTTGTTGACAGCCGCCACGACACGCTGCGTCGTGTCGTAGTCCATATCGTTGAGTTCCATTTGCAGCGTCCCGGCCTGCGAGACCTGCGTCGGCACCGAGCGCTCGACGATCGCGCCGCCTGTGATCCGGCCAGCCGCGAGCTGGTTGACCTGCACTTTGCTGCCGTTCGCGCTGGCGCCGGCGCCGCCGATGGCGACGTTGCCCTGAGCGAGCGCATAGACCTGGCCGTCGGCACCCTTGAGCGGCGTGAGCAGCAGCGTGCCGCCCCGCAGGCTCTTCGCGTTGCCGAGCGACGAGACTGTCACGTCGATCGCCTCGCCCGGACGCGCAAACGGCGGCAGGGTTGCGGTGACCATCACCGCGGCGACGTTCTTCAGTTGCATGTTCGACGAGGCCGACGAGCCGCTCGAGCCGTTGCTGTTCAGCGAAATGCCGAGGTTGGCGAGCATGTTCGTGAGCGTTTGCGTCGTGAACGGCGTTTGTGTCGTCTGATCGCCCGTGCCGTCGAGACCGACGATCAAGCCGTAGCCGATGAGCGGATTGTCCCGCACGCCCTGGAATTGCACGAGATCCTTCAACCGCTCGGCATGTGCGTTGCCCGCGAACACCAGCATGGCGGGAAGGACGATGAGCGTGAGCAAGCCGCGTAATGCCGCGCCGACACGCCGAGTGGAAACGGTATCCATGATCACCACGGCAAGACGTTCAGGAAAAATCGCTGCAGCCAGCCCATCGTCTCTGCCTCGTTGATGTAGCCCTTGGCCGAGTATTCGATGCGCGCGTCGGCCACGCGCGTCGAGAGCACACTGTTGTCGCCCGCGACGGTGTTCGGATTGACGATCCCGGAAAAACGCACGAACTCGTTGCCCTGGTTGATGAGCATCTGCTTCTGGCCGCTCACGACGAGGTTGCCGTTGGGCAGCACGTTCGTGACCGTGACGGTGATCGTGCCGTCGAACGTATTCGACGCGTTCGCACCGCCCGTACCCTGGAACGTATTGCTGCCCGACGCGCTCAGGTTGACCTTGTTGAACAAACCGCCGAGAAAGCCCGCGGTCGGGACCGACGTCGCCGTCGAGCCCGCGCGTCCGGCGCCCGCTGCGGAGGACTTCGTCGCGTTGATCTTTTCCTGAATCACGATCGTCAGGATGTCGCCGATATTGCGCGGCCGCTGGTCTTCGAAAAGGGGCCTGCCCGCAAACCCGGGGTTGTAGATCGATCCGGTGGGCTGCGGCGCCGGAGGCAACGGCGGCGTGGCCGTCATCGGCTGCTGCGTGATCGGCTCCCGGTGCTCGACATACGCACAGCCGGCGAACGTGCTCGTCAGCAGGCCTGCGAGCGCGCCTGCGTGGATCAGCGAGAGCGTTGCACGCAGCGTGCGCATGCGAAACGGAATGGGGCTCGTGTGCGACATCTTCCTTTACCGCCTGTTTCTTCGAGAATGCTGCCGATCGCCTTAAACCGACATCTGGCTCAAGGTCTGCAGCATCTGGTCCGAAGTCTGGACCGCCTTGCTGTTGATTTCGTACGCGCGCTGCGTCTGGATCATGTTCACGAGCTCTTGCACGACGTTCACGTTCGATGCTTCGACGTAGCCCTGATTGAGCGTGCCGGCGCCGTTCAGGCCCGGCGTCGAGACGTTCGGCGCGCCCGACGAAGCGGTTTCCATCAACAGGTTCTGACCTTTCGATTCGAGACCGGCCGGATTGATGAAGGTGGCCAGTTGCACCGTGCCGATGGTCTGATTCGTCGTCGAGCCGGCCACGGTGATGCTGACCGCGCCGTCGGTGCCGATCGTCATCGAGGTCGCGTTTTGCGGAATCGTGATGGCCGGAATCACCTGGTAGCCGCTCGACGTGACGAGCTGGCCCTGCGCGTTGGTCTGGAACGAGCCGTCGCGCGTGTAAGCCGTCGTGCCGTCGGGCATCTGCACCTGGAAGAAGCCGTTGCCGTTGATGGCGATGTCCTTCGAGTTGCCCGTTTGCTGCAGATTGCCCTGCGTGTAGAGGCGCTCCGTGGCGACTTGCTCCACACCGGTGCCGATCTGGCTGCCGGAGGGCAGTTCCGTTTGCTGAGTCGAGTTCGCACCGGGCTGGCGCAGCGTTTGATAGATGAGATCCTGGAACACGGCGCGCGAGCCTTTGAACCCGTTCGTGCTGACGTTGGACAGGTTGTTCGAGATCACGTCCATCTGGGCCTGCTGGGCGTTCATGCCCGTGGCGGCGATATAGAGCGAGCGGTTCACGGTAAAACTTCTCCTGAAATGAGGGGGCCGGTTTCGTCGAGCGAACCGGTCAGCTGAACTGCAGCAGCTGGTTTGCCGTCTGCTCGTTCTGATCGGCCGTCTGGAGCAGCTTGGTCTGCATCTGGAACTGCCGTGCGTTGGTAATCATCGAGACCATCGCCGCCACGGGATTGACGTTGCTGCCCTCGAGCGCGCCCGAGGCCACCGTGACTGTGGGATCCGCATCGGCCGGCTGGCCGTCGGCCGCGCGGAAGAGTCCGTCGTCGCCGCGCTGCAACGAACCCGGGCTCGGGTTGACGAGCTTCAATTGGTCGATGACGGCAAGCGCTGCGGGCGGATCGCCCGGCATCAATGCCGTGATCGTGCCGTCCTTGCCGATCGTGACCTCGGCGCCGGGCGGAATCGAAATGGGCCCGCCGCTGCCGACCACCGGCAGGTTGCTGGCCGTCACGAGCTGCCCGTTCTGGTCCACGTGAAGATTGCCGGCACGGGTATAGGCTTCGTTGCCGTCCGCCGTTTGCACGGACAGCCAGCCCTGGCCTTGTATCGCGACGTCGAGCGGGTTGCCCGTCTGCGAGATCGCACCGGGCGCGAAATCGGCCCCCGGCGTCGACGAGAGCACGAACGTGCGCGTCGTGTCGGGGTTGATCGTCGTGCCATCGCCGAAATTCATCGGCGCCGACCGGTAGGTCGAGAGTTGCGCGCGAAAGCCCGTCGTCGAGACGTTCGCCAGGTTGTTGGCGACGGTGGCTTGCTGCTCGAGCGTCTGGCTCGCGCCCGTCATCGCCGTATAGATCAGTCGGTCCATGACTCGCTTTTTCCGATGAAGTCGTGAGTGCCCGGTCCTGAGAAGCGCAAATCCGCTTACAGGTTGATGACGGCCTGGTCGACCGCCTGCTGCGTCTTGATCGTCTGCGCGTTCGCCTGGTAGTTGCGCTGCGCCGTGATCAGGTTGACGAGCTGCTTCGTCAGATCGACGTTCGACTCTTCGACCGCGCCGCCTTGCAGCGTGCCGTGGTTCGTCGAGCCCGGCGCCGAGATCTGCGGTACGCCGGAAGCCGCTGTTTCGGCGAACTGATTGCCGCCGAGATCCTGCAGCCCGTTGGGGTCCGAGAAGTTCGCGAGCACGATCTGGCCGAGCGGCTGCGACTTGCCGTTCGAATAGTTGCCGGTGATCGTGCCGTCGTCGGCGATCGAGAAGTTCGTCAACTGGCCGCTGGCGTAACCGTCCTGCGCGAGGCTGTTCACGCCGTCCTTGCTGCCGTACTGCGTCGTGCCGCTCAGATTCAGCGTCAGCGCCTGCGGCGACGTGCTGCCGTCGGAGTTCGTAATGTTGAAGGTCAGCATGCCGGTGCCCGAGCTCGTTGCGGGTGCCGTGGCGGTCGTGGTCGAAAGCGCGCCCGCCGTGTCGAAGCCGACCGCGCCGACCTTGCTGACCGTGCCGGTCGCCGTGCCGGAGTACACGTCCCACGCACCCGATCCGGTCTTGACGAAGTACATGTTGACCTGCTGCGAACCGCCGAGCGAGTCGTAGCTCTGGATCGACGTCGAATAGTTGTAGGTCAGCGAGTTCGTTGCCGAAAAAGGCGTGACGGTCGGTACCGTGTCCTGCGAATTCAGGTTCAGTTGCGCCGTGATGTTCGTCGTCGCGAGCGGAGCGATATTCGTCGTCGGCACCTGGATCGGCACCGTCGAAGCGGTGTTGATGACGCCGTTCGCACCGGCCGCATAGCCCATCAGCTTGAGGCCCTGTGCGTCGGTGATATAGCCGCTCTTGTCCATCTGGAAGACGCCGTCACGCGAGTAGGTCAGCGTGCCGTTGTTCGACATCTGGTAAAAGCCCGTGCCGTTGATGGCCACGTTGAGCGCCTGGCCCGTGGTGTTGATCGTGCCTTGCGAAAAATCCTGCTGGACGCTGGCGAGCCGCGTGCCGAGACCGATCTGATTGCTCACGGTCGTGGCGATCGTATTGGCGTAGACGTCGGCGAACTGCGCCGTGCTTTCCTTGAAGCCCGTCGTGTTCGCGTTCGCGATGTTGTTGCCGATGACATCGAGGTCGTTCGCCGATGCGGACAAGCCGCTCAAACCTTGTTGGTAGCCCATTGTCGGGTCTCCTGCGCGAGTGTTCTGGAAGTAGGGTTAGAGGATCGCTGCGACGCTCGTCGAATCGACCGTGGTGCCGTTTCTGAGCAGCAGGCCCTGCTTGCCCGAGCTCTGCTGCACGACGCTCACCACCTGCTGGCCCGTCAGGGTCGTAATGCCCGTGGCCGAGGTGCCGGCGCTCGTCGTGCCCTGCGCCGAAATCGTGTAGGTGCCATCGGGCAGCGTGTTGCCCGATGCGTCGGTCGGCGTCCAGCCCACCGGCACCGTGCCGGCTGCCTGCGGGCCGAGGTCGACGCTATTGACCACGTTGCCCGACGAATCCTTGATCGTGACCTTCAGATCCGTGACCGCTTGCGAAAGCGTGAAGCCGAAGCCCGACGAGCTGCCGCTCGATACCGTCGCGGTGTTGCCCGGCACGAGCACGTTCTGGCCGATGAGCAGCGAGGTCTGCGCGTTCTGGCCGGCGGCGAGCTGCGAGGCGAGCGAGGTGAGCGATGTATTGAGCTGGCTGATCCCCGTTACCGTATTGATCTGGGCCAGCTGCGAAGTCATCTGCGAGCTGTCCATCGGATTGGTCGGGTCCTGGTTCTTCAACTGCGTGACGAGCAGCTTCAGAAAGGTGTTCTGCAGATCGGTCGTCGCGTTGCCGGTGGACGACGTGCTCGACGAACCGGACGACGCCCCGTTCATCGTGTCGAGCAGCGACTGCGAGACCGTGCCGCCGGAGGCGATGGTCGTACTGGATGAAGTCACGAAGTTTCTCCTCAGGTGCCGATCGTGAGTGTTTTCAGCATCAGGTTCTTGGCCGTATTCAACGTCTCGACGTTGGCCTGATACGAGCGCGATGCCGAGATCATGTTGACCATTTCCTGGACCGGATCGACATTCGGACGCGTGACGTAGCCGTTCTCGTCCGCCGAGGGGTTGCTCGGGTCGTAGGTGGTCTTCATCGGCGTGGGATCGTCGATGACGTTGCTCACCTGGACGCCGCCGATCTGCTGGCCCGACGCCGTGTGCGCGCCGCCCACCGGCTTGACCTGGAAAACGACCTGTTTCGCGCGGTACGGCTGGCCGTCCGGGCCCGTCGTGCTATCCGCGTTGGCGAGGTTCGACGCGGTCACGTTGAGCCGCTCGGACTGTGCCGAGAGCGCCGAACCGGCAACCGTGAAGATGTTCATCAATGACATGACGGCGTGGCCTCCTTGCTTTCCTGTTAATGCCCCGTAGCGATTTATTCGTTGGCTGCGGCGAAGTGTCTGGTGAGCGGCATCAGCCGCCCGACGTAATCGCCGCGAGCATCGTCTTGATCTGCTGCGTCAGAACCGTCATGCCCGATTCGTAATGCAGCGAGTTGTCCGCGAACTGCACGCGCTCCGCGTCGAGATCGACGGTGTTGCCGTCGAGCGCGGGCTGCGTCGGATTGCGGTATTTCAGTTGACCGTAGTCCTGGCTCGAGCCGCCCGTGGCCACGAGCCGCGCCTCGCCGGCCATATGGCCGGGCGCCGTCGCGTTCATCGCCATGCCGCTCGTCACACCGGCCGGTTGCGCCATGGCCAGCGGCGCGGCATTCGAAGTGCCGGCCACCGTCGCCGTGGCGCTCGTGCCGGGCGCACCCGCTTTTTTCAGGGCGCCGGCCAGCGACGAGGCGAAATCGACGTCGCGCGCCCGGTAGCCGGGCGTATCGGCGTTCGCGATGTTCGACGAGAGCAGCTCCTGCCGATAAGCGCGCACATCGAGCGCTTCACGGCCGAAGGCGAATTCGGCATCGAGTTTGTCCAGCATCGAATGTTTCTCCGTTGCCAAGCAATGAGTCAGGCGGTTCGCCTTGTCGGAGAGCCCTGGAGCGCCGTCCGGCAAGACCTTTTTGCATGGACTGCATCTTATGGGCGGCGGTCAAGTACCAATCGGACGAATAACCGGGGAAGCAGGCCTCTATTCAACGTTTGCGCGATGGGGCGGGCTTCTAGAATTCGTTGTCATGACGAGCTCGCGCTTCGGGGGCTGTCCGAAGTTCGATGGAGAAACACACGATGTCGCTTTTCGCCGCCACCGCAGTTTCGCGCTCAGCACTGCCCGCCGCCGCGCGGACGGCGCGCGAACGCGCTTCGCGCTCGCTCGCCGGTGCTGTTCTAGGGCTCGCGGCGTCGGTCGTGACGTGCCTGGGCCTGGCAACGGCAGCCCATGCCCAGCCAACGGGCGGCACGCAGATTTACATTCCCGGGCCCGGCGAGCGTTCGGCAGCACCGGCCGCCCCGGCCGTCGGCACCCTGAGCGCCACCAGCGGCCCTGACGTTATGGGCGGCAACGGTAGCGAGGCACCGGGGGGCATGATTACGATCCCCGGTCCGGGCGAGCGCCCGGTACAGCCGGGCGCGACGGCCGGCGTGATCACCATTCCAGGACCGGGCGAACAGGCCGCGGCTCAACCCGCGTCCCGCAGCGCGCTACCGCATGTGGCGGCCATGCAGGCCACGTCCCGGGTAATCCCGGTTGTCGTCACGCCTTCGCCGCGCGCGACCAGGGCCGCGCAGCCGATTCCGATCGACCGGCCGGCCAGCTCGGCCGGGCCGAGCGCGGCGGCCACGAACGGCGCTTCGCAGGCCGCAAGGCTCGCCGAAACCGGCACACCCGCACAAGCTGCGGCACGGACTGTCGAAACCACCGCCTCGCCGGCCAACGCGGCACCCACACCAGTCGCGGCCGCCGTGCCGGCCGGCCAGCAGGACGGCGAATCCGTTCGCCGCACCGCGCTGACGTTTTTGCAGCAGCAATCGGCCGGCTTGCCGGGCAAGATCACGATCACCGTCGCGCCCGCCTTCCCGCGCGGCCTCGCCTCGTGCACGACGCTGGTGCCGTTCATGCCACCGGGCGCGCGCCTGTGGGGCCGCACCACGGTGGGCGTGCGCTGCGCCGGCGAACGGCCGTGGACGCTTTATTTGCAAGCGCGCGTTTCGCTCGAAGCCACCTACTATCTCGCCGCGCGGCAGATCGAACCGGGTGCGGTGGTCTCCCCCGCAGACCTGATGACGCGCGAAGGCGACCTCGCCAACCTGCCGCGAACGATCGTGACCGATCCCTCGCAAGCCGTCGGCGCCGTCGCGCTCGCGCGGATCGGCGCGGGCTCGCCGCTGCGCGAGGACATGCTGCGCAGCGCCAGTTCCGTGACGATCGGTCAGATGGTCAGGGTGATCGCGGTGGGCACCGGATTCTCGATTTCGTCCGAAGGCGCCGTCATGAACAACGCGTCGCCGGGACAACAGGTGCGGGTCAAGACCGCGGGGGGCCAGATCATTTCGGGAATCGTCAAGGACGGTTCCACCGTGGAAATTCAGATGTAACGGGGACAGACCGGGGCGCCTACGGCCTCGGGACTGAAGGGAAAGGAGACCAGTTGGCGGGGGAGGCGACGGACTCGATTGCGCTAAAGTTCGACCTGGGTGTGCCGATATCACATTCAAATCGAGAACCTTGGGAAGCCAATCGTGAAAATCGACTCCTCCACCAACTCCAGCGTGTCGTCGCCCAAGGGCGGCGTCCAAAACGCGCGCCAGGGAGATTCAGCCCCGGCGGTCAATACTGCCGGCACGGCGGGCGCGGGTGCGGCCGGTGCGTCGGCCGGCGGCGATGCGAGCGTCAGCTTGTCGGGCCTTTCGTCCCAGCTGCGTTCGCTCGCGGCATCGGGCGCAGCCGACATCGATGTTGCGCAAGTCGAATCGATCAAGCAGGCCATCAAGGACGGCACGCTGTCGATCGATACGGGCAAGATCGCGGACGGCATCCTCGAAACCGCGCGCAATTTGTTGCAAAAACCTCAATCGTCCGGCGGCTGAGGCCGTTCAAGCACGGCATTGTTGCGGGGCGATTCTGATGAACGAGCGCTCACGCGCGAATTTTGGCGAATCCGATGAAAGACGCCCTGCTCAATACCGTGACGGAAGAACATGCGACGCTCGAGGCGTTTGCGTCGCTGCTGGTCTATGAGGAAAAAGCGCTCGCTGCTGTGTCACCGCTCGAGACGCTGCCTGCCATCCTCGAAAAGAAAACCGAATTGACCGACAAGCTCGCGTCGCTGGAGAAAGCGCGCGACGCGCAACTGAAGGCGCTCGGCCTGCCTGCCGGTAAGCGCGGCATGGAGCTCGCGAGCGCGGACGAGCCGCGGCTCGCCCAACAATGGAAGCTGCTTCAAGACGTGGTCGACCGCGCCCGGCGCGCCAATATGACCAACGGGCTCATGATTCGCGTGCGCATGAACTACAACGAGAAGGCGCTTGCGATCTTGCGTGGGGCAACCGCGAATAATGCATCGGGCGTGTATGGGCCGGATGGGCGGGTTTCGTTGGTTTAGGCTGCGGGGTCTGCGGCATCGAACCGACAAGGACGCCGTTGCGCCGCCCTTGTCGTGCCGAAATTAGTAGTGGAATCGGCACTGCATCACGTGGATGATGCCGTCTTGAACGATGTACACCAGACGGTCAACTTTGGTGATGCGCCTTGACCAGTAGCCTGTGAGATCACCCTTCAGAGGCTCGGGTTTTCCTGTACCTCTGAACGGGTCACGCCAAATTTCCTCGATGAGACCGTTGATCTCTTCGACGATATCTCGGTCGTGCTTTTGCCAGTGTAGGTAGTCGTCCCAACCGTTCGTGCTCCAAGCAACCTTGCAGCTACTTGCGGCTGCGGCCTTGTTTTTTGCTTTCTTCTGTTGCGACATCTTTTGGCAAGTCCCTTATCAAGGTCTTGCCGGCCTTGAATTCGGCAATGGACTGGCGCAGTCGATCAGCATTCGTTGGCGTTCCCAGAAGGTGCAACGTCTCCTGCATGCTGTTGTAATCGTCCAGCGAAATCATAACCACGTGCTCACCGCGCTGCCGCGTGATGACGGTCGGCTCATGATCTCGGCATACCGTGTCCAGCGCCTGCTTAAAGCCGGCTCGCGCCTCACTGAAAGTCAGGATATTCATCTCTGTTCTCACTTTGCCCAGCGCCTCGAGTTGTCGAGGCGAGGCGTGTCTGCTACGCAATGGCCGCCCCGAACTTGGGAGCGGACAGCCAATTGTACATAGTTTTGTACTATATTGCCACTCGACGATCACGTCGTCCGCCAATGCGACCCGCGCCCTGGCGCGCGTGATCGAGCGTGCCCATAGATGCCGGATAGCGGGGGTTCGCTGGTTTGAGTTGGTGCAGTTGCCTTATTCGTCATCCGCGAAATTAAGCTCTACGCCATTGCCGGCGGGATCGACCAGGAAGAGCTGGTACTGATTGGTAAGCGGTACACGCGAGCTGCGGTAAGCGATGCCGCGCTCGTGCAAGCGCGCCTCGAATTCGGCGCGCGCCGTGCATGAGAACGCGACGTGATCGAACGTGCCCGTCACGTTCGCTTCGCGCACTTCGTTCGGACGCGCTTCGCTCAGATGCAATACCGCTTGCTGGCCGATGTACAACCAATAGCCGAAATGCGCGAACGGCGGGCGTTCGCCGACCCGTAGCCCGATCACGTCGACATAAAAATCGCGCAACGCGTCGAGTGTGCCTCGATCGCCCCGCAGGTTGTAGTGACTGAAGCCGATCACGGGCATAAAGAATCCTCCGTAGTGCGGCCGCCACATTCGGGCGGTCGGCGATTCCAAGATGTTATCGCAATGGCCGCATCGCGGTCATTGAGCGCTCGTAGATGGGTGGCCCGGCCTCGCCGCAATCGAACCAAATCCAGCAATGGCGGTCTTTCAGCCGGGGCTTGATGCCATCCCTCGGAGCCATGGCGGAGAGGAAGGCGCGGGAGTATGCTCCCCTCAGGCATGCTCGAACAGCTCCAGACGAACCTCCTGCTCTCGTTCGTCCTCAACGGCGCAACCACGGACACCTCGGGAAAAGACGTGCCGAATCACAATGTGGGCGTCGTCAGGAGAGATTCACCAGTGCGATACGTTTGGCGCGCCGACGGCGGGTAACGGCGCGTTCGCGGCGTATTTCGATAATCAGATGGAAGAGCGCGGGATACGCGTTTTTAACACGCTGGATACCGTTCCCTGTGGATGGAACGCGGAAACGCTGAAACGAGTGGAAACGATTTACCAACCCGAACTTGAAACACCAACCGCGATCGTTCAGAAAATCGATAAGGTCATTTCCCAGACAAGCGAGCTTGACTACACCCAGCCGGGTCTCGAATATGGTGCGGTCGGCCACTCGTTATCGCTTTCCTTGCAAAGATCTGTCGACGAAAGCCTCATCACCGCGGGCGATCCGGAAAGGGTATTCGAGTTGCAAACGGGCTACCAGCATAACGACGCGTACACATTCTTCTCGCGCTGGAGCTCAAAACAGCAACTATCCGACAAACAGCATCGCACCCCTCGGACTTTCGCAAGAGCGGTAAAAAGGGGGTAAATTAGCGCATCGCGAATGGACGGGTACTAATATGCCGGTTGCATGCACTTTCATTTTGAATCGAAGCAGTATGTCAAACCTCGTATGCCCGGGCTTCGGCTCGGTGCCAGCATATTCCGGCACGGGGAGGCATATAGACGACCCGGGTGCCACTGCATTGAAGAAAGCAGGGCCTCTCCCCGCTGGGACGTATTTCATCGTCGATCGTCAGAGCGGTGGCCGACTAGGATGGTTCAACGACCTCATGGCCGACGCGAGAGCGGGAACAGATCGCTCCAGGTGGTTCGCGCTCTACCGCAACGACGGAACAATCGACGATTGGACGTTCGTGGAGGGCGTCCGCCGAGGCAATTTTCGCCTTCATCCATCCGGGTGGTGGGGTATGAGTGAAGGCTGCATCACACTGCCGCACGCCGGGCAGTTCGATAAGCTGCGTCAATTCCTCAAGGCACAACCCACACGGAAAATTCCCGGCACGACAATCAACTATTACGGAACGGTCACGGTTCGCTAAGTATCTCCGTGCCGCAACTGAGTCCCGGCCCTATCGTCTCGAAACCAACGTCATGCGCACACCATTTTCCGCCCTCGCACGCGCCCTCCTGGCAGGACTTCTAACGGTGTTTGACGTGGCTCCGTTCATCGTACTTCTGCCATTCCCAAGCTCGGATTCATCTACGATTGCCAGCCTCGTCGCCATTTTGATTCTTGGTATCGGCGCGTCGTGGCTCGCGGTTACCCTCGCACGCCGAAGAAGCCGTATCTTTCTGATCGCCCTGGCGGCCGCCGCAGCGCTAAACGTGCTGACACAGGTGGTCACACGTGCGCTTCCGTCAGCCATCCTCGACAGGATGACGCTCGGCGTGATCGCATCGCTGTTCGGCCTTGATGGCGAATACGCTTTTGATGCCGCTGGCTACGAGTTATGGTTGGAAATATGGTTGTCGCTCGCGCTGATCGCGTGCGTAATCGCCTGGGCAGTCCGGCACCGGATGCTGACGAGGACTTCGTGAACCCTCAGTCCACACTCGCCCAAGCCATCTCCCGCAACCGCGCCCGCAACCGCGCCACTGCCTGGCTATGCAGCTGGCACACACGCGATTCGCTCACTTCCATCACCGCCCCGATCTCGCGCAGGTTCATCCCGCGCTCGTAATAAAGCGACATCAAAAGCTTCTCGCGCTCCGGCAGCTTGTCGATCGCCTCGACCAGCGCAGCACGCAGACTTTCATCGAGCAGTGCCGAAAGCGGGTCCGTGTGATCGACACAGTAACGATCGAGGAACGGCTCGTCATCGGCCGAACGATCGAAGTCTTCGTAATAGATCAGCTGCGAGCCATGCAGGTCCTGCAGCATCGACTGAAAACTATCGAGCGGCATCCTCAGATGATCGGCCACCTCGGTCTCGCTGGCCGAGCGGCCCAGCCGCTGTTCGACCTGATGCACGGCCGACTCCACCTCGCGCGACGTCTTGCGCAGCGAACGCGGCAACCAGTCGTTGTTGCGCAGCTCGTCGAGCATCGCGCCACGAATCCGCTGGCTCGCGTACGTTTCGAATTGCGCGCCCTGGTCTTCCTTATAGCGGCTCGCCGCATCGAGCAAACCGATCATGCCCGCCTGAATCAAATCGTCGAGATCGACGCTCGCCGGCATCTTCGCCACGAGCTGCAAACCCAGCCTGCGCACCAGCGGCGCATATTGCTCCAAGACTTCCGTCTGGGACATTTTCCCTTGAGCGTTGTACATCGAGGGCCCCCTTCTCCTTGTCCCTAACGTTTCAAGCATGTTGACGCGCGGTCGGTGCGTCGGCGAGCGCCGACGCCGGCATGGCCGTGCGTACCTTTGTTGTCGATGCGCACGACGAAAGCGCCGGGCGCATCGGCCAGTAAAGCATCTCGGCAGCGATGTGCCGGAAATCGCGCGCGGACGGCGCGGACGGAAACGCGTCGACGACGCATCGTCCAAGCTCGAGCGAACGCTCCATGAATGCGTCCTCCGCCACGCAGCCAGCGTCCGCAATCGACACCGTCAGGTAGCGCGCGGCCACCTCGGCGAGGTTCTCGAACGCCGTATGCGCATCGGAGTGGCTCGAAACGTGATTCACGAGCACGCGGAACTGCGCAATCGCGTGTTCGTAATGCAGCCGCTTCATGCCGGCATACGCCTCGGTAATCGCCTGGGCCGCCACACGCGTGACGATCATCACGTCATTCGCCTGCGAGGCCAGCGCCGAGAGCATGCCGCGGCGGTCGAGCCGCGCATCGATGAGCACCACGTCGGCCGGTCCGGCGAGGAGCGCGCCGAGTTGCTCGGCGCTATAACCCGCGCAGTTCTCACGCGAGGCGGCGAGCACCGAAAACCCGAGCGGATGGCGCCGCGCAGCCTCTTCGATGCCGATGTCGCCGGCGAGGAACGCCCGCAGATTGCCCGCGCCGCTCACGCTGCCCAACATCGCCGATACGGACTTCGCGCCGAGACATTCGTCGATGACGAGGACATCCTTGCCGAGCCCGGCCAGCGCCGCGGCCAGATTGACGACCGTCGACGTGCAGCCCACGCCCACGGGCCCACCCGTGATGGCTACCACGCGCGAGCCGCTCTTCGCGAGCAGTCTGCGCAGCCCTTCGGCTTGATCGGTGACGTGCTTATCCAAAGCGGACCTCGTGCAGCTCGGCGTTCGTACGGCTGGAGAGCGAAGACAGCAAAGCAGGGATATCGTCGTCGTGCGGCACGAACGGCGAGCGGTCGCGCGGAATGCAGAACGCACTCTTGATCAGAAACTTCTTCGTCGCGACGTAAAGGTTCTCGGGCACTTTCTGTCCCGTCGACACGTAGTGCACGGGCAGCTTGTAGCGGATCACCGTATCGAGCACGCCACCCAGATTCGTGGCTTCGTCGAGCTTCGTCAGAATGCAGCCGGCAAGCTCAGGCTGGCCTTCGGCGCTGCGATAAGCCTGCACGACCTCGTTGAGCGTATCGCCGTGGCTCGTCGCATTGAGCAGCAACAGGCGCTGCACCGGTAGCCCGGCTCCGCACAGCATCGCGATCTGGTCCGAGACCGTGCGATCGCGCTGGCTCATGCCGATCGTATCGATCAATACGATGTGCTTGTTGCGCAGCTCGGCGAGCGCCAGCTGCAAATCGGCGGCGTCTTTCACGGCATGCACCGATACGCCGAGAATCTTGCCGAAGATGCGCAGTTGCTCGTGGCCGCCGATCCGGTAGCTGTCGGTGGACAGCAGCGCGACCTTGCTCGCGCCGAAGCGCATGACGCAGCGCGCCGCCAGCTTGGCCGTCGTCGTGGTCTTGCCGACGCCCGTCGGACCCATCAGCGCGAACACGCCGCCGCGCTCCATCAGTGCCTCTTCGTTCTCGAGCACGGGCAGGTTGGCGCCGAGCACCGACTGCACCCATTCCATGCCGGCATCGGCATTTTCGAGCTCGGGCATGCGCTCGACCATCATCCGCACGAGCTGAGCGGAAAACCCGGCCGCAAAAAGCTGCTTCGTGAGCGTGCTCTGCAGGGGGTTGCGGCGTTGGCGCTCGCCCCACAGCAGACCCGCGAACTGCTCTTCCATCATCCCGCGCATCGACGAAAGCTCGCTCATCACGGTTTGATTGACCACTTCCTCGATGCGCGCGCGAACCGCGTCGACCATGGCGGCCGTGTCTTCGGCGCTACTGCTCTTGGCTCCGACGCCGTCGAACGCAGGCGCGATGCGCGGCATGGCGCGGCGCGCGGCCACTTGCGCGGCCTCATGCGCCCAGTCGGGGAGTTCCCCGGCGACCAGCTCTTCCGGCGAAAGAATCTTGCCGGGCGTGCCGAGTCCCTTCGCGGCGGCAGCAGCCGGCGTCATTGCATGCGTGCGCGCCGTATGGGCGGCTTGAGCAGGCTCGGCGCCACGCTGCTGCGAGGCGATGCGCTGCGCATGATCGATGAGCCAGGGGTTCGATTCGGCCAGCGTCGGCGACGCCTCGGCAACCGCGGGCTCAGCCGGGCGCGCGGTCCGCACCGGCCGGGCCGTCGAGGGTGCGGCGTGGGCCGTGTTTGCTTCGGCGCGCGGCTCGCGCGAGGCCATGCCCGCCGGATGGCCACCGGCCGCGCTGCTGCCGCCACCAAGGGCGGTGCTGGCAGTGTTGAGCGGCATTGCAGCAGACGCACCGCTCGTACCCAGACCGGCTTCCGGACTCGCCCCGAAAACAGCCGAGAACACGTCCGGCATGCCGTTCGCGTACGGATTGATCGGCGCCATGCCGGGCGCGGCAGCGGCGGGCGGCATCATAGTCTGCGATGGCGCGGGCAGCGAAGCGGCCGGCGCGCGACGCGGCGAGTGACCCATGCCTTGCGCCGCATCTTCGCCGGCATCGGGTGCGATGGCCGCGAAATCCGTATCGGCAAGCGCCACGATTTCGACGGTGCCGTCGTCGTTCGTGCGGTTGGAAAGGACGACTGCGTCGGCACCGAGAGCCTCGCGCACGAGACGCAAAGCGTCGCGACTCGTTGCACCAATGAATTTACGAATGTTCAAGCTAGACCCCCGATGAGGTTGACGACTTTGATCGTGCGTGACTCGGGCACTTCAGCGTACGAGAGCACTTTCAATTGCGGCAGGCTGCGACGCAAAAACCGCGCGAGCATCGTGCGCAGCGCGTGCTGCACGAGCAGCACGGGCGGCAGCCCGGAATTTTGTTGACGGGCGATCGCGCGTTGCGTCTCCGTCAGAAGCGAGTGAGCGAGACCCGGCTCGAGCCCGGGGTTGGCACCGGTCGAGAGCGCTTGCGAGAGCACGCGCTCCAGATTCGCGTCGAGCCCCATCACCTGCATTTCGCCCGCGCCCGGATACCACTGCTGCGTGATGGCGCGGCCCAGCGCGAGGCGGACGACGGCGGTCAGTTCGTGCGCGTCGCCGGTCTTGCCGGTCTGCTCGCACAGCGCTTCGAGGATCGTGCGCATATCGCGGATGGGCACGGCTTCCTCGAGCAGGTTTTGCAGGACCTTTTGCAGCGTCGAAAGCGAGAGCGTCTTCGGCACGAGGTCTTCGATGAGCGAGGGCGCATCCTTGCCGATACGCGTGATGAGCGCCTGCACTTCCTGCCGGCCGAGCAGCTCGGCGGCATGCTGAACGACGAGATGATTCAGATGCGTGGCGACGACGGTGCTCGCATCGACGACGGTGTAGCCATAGACCTGGGCCTGTTCGCGCAGGTTGGTATCGATCCAGACCGCGGGCAGACCGAAGGCCGGATCCTGCGTCGGCGTGCCCGGCAGGGCGGCCGACACCTGCCCTGGATTGATGGCGAGCCACTGGCCCGGATACGCTTCGCCGACGCCCACTTCCACACCCTTCAAGGCGATGCGATAGCCGTTGGGGCGCAGCTCGAGGTTGTCGCGGATATGAATGACGGGCGGCAGGAAGCCGATTTCCTGGGCGAACTTCTTGCGGATGCTCTTGATGCGCTTGAGCAGCTCGCCGTCGGTGTTCTTGTCGACGAGCGGAATGAGGCGGTAGCCGACTTCGAGCCCGAGCGTATCGATGAGCGTGACGTCGTCCCAGCTCGCTTCGTGCGCTTCGGCGGGGGCGGTGACGGCCGGTGCCGCATCGACGAGGATGGCGCTCGCCTTCGCCTGCTCGGCGCGCTTTTTCAGCATGCGGCTCAACTGGATCGCGCCGCCGCCCAGCAGCACGAACGCGAAGTGCGGCATGCCGGGAATGAGGCCGAGTACCATGATGATCACGCCCGTGATCATCAGCACGCGCGGGTTCGTGAAGAGCTGGCCCGTGAGCTGGGTGCCGATGTCCTCATCGGTGGCCACGCGCGAAACGATCACGCCGGCCGCGGTCGAAATGATCAGCGACGGGATTTGCGCGACGAGTCCGTCACCGATCGTGAGCAGCGTGTAGGTCGTGCCGGCCGATTCGAAATCCATGCCGTGCTGAACCATGCCGACGATGAGTCCGCCGAACACGTTGACGACCATGATGATGAGGCCCGCGATGGCGTCGCCGCGCACGAACTTCGAGGCACCGTCCATGGCGCCGTAGAACTCGGCTTCCTGCGACACGGCCAGGCGGCGCTTGCGTGCGCCTTCCTCGTTGATGAGGCCCGCGTTCAGATCGGCGTCGATGGCCATCTGTTTGCCCGGCATCGCATCGAGCGTGAAGCGTGCCGCCACTTCGGCGATACGGCCCGCGCCCTTCGTGATCACCATGAAGTTGATGACCATGAGGATCGCGAAGACGACGATACCCACCGCGAAGTTGCCGCCGACGAGGAAGTGACCGAACGATTCGATCACGCGCCCCGCCGCGGCCGGCCCGGTGTGGCCTTCGAGCAGCACGACGCGCGTGGAGGCGACGTTCAGCGAGAGCCGCAGCAGCGTGGAGAACAGCAGCACGCTCGGGAAGGCCGCGAAATCGAGCGGCTTCATCGTGTACATGCTGACGAGCAGCACCATCACCGAGAGCGCGATGTTGAACGTGAAGAGCAGATCCAGCAGGAACGGCGGCAGCGGCAGGATCATCATGCCGAGGATCATGCAGATCAGAACCGGACCTGCGAGCGCCCTCAGATTCGTTGCCGCCAGTGCCGGCGGCCGCTTGCCGAAGAAGCTTCCGACGCGCGCGTTCATGCCGAAGCTCCGTTGTCCGTGCCGAGCACATCGTCTTCTTCTTCACGCACGTCGCTATCCGAAATCGGGCTCTTGTCCATGCCGGCCGGCACGTCCAACTCCGTCGGCGCCGCCGGTACATCGCCGCCTTCGTCGCGGAAACGCCGCAGCTGATAGACCCACGCGAGTACTTCGGCGACCGCGCTGTAGAGCGCGCCCGGGATTTCGCGGTTGAGTTCGACGTTGTGATAGAGCGCGCGAGCGAGCGGCGGCGCTTCGAGAAGCGGCACGTTGTGCTCGCTGGCAAGCTCGCGAATCCGGGCGGCCACGAGGTTGACGCCTTTGGCGACGACCTTCGGTGCACGCATTTCGCCGTCGGCGTATTGCAGCGCGACCGCATAGTGGGTCGGGTTCGTGACCACGACGTCGGCCTTCGGCACGGCGCTCATCATGCGGCGGCGGGCGATGGCGCGCTGCTGCTGGCGAATGCGCCCCTTCACGTGGGGATCGCCTTCGCTTTCGCGGTGCTCTCGCTTCACTTCTTCCTTCGTCATGCGCAGTTTCTTGTGGAATTGCCAGATCTGGTACGGGACATCGAGCGCGGCAATCACGAAGATGCCGCCCACCGTCGTGGCGCAGCACACCGCGATCAGCGAAAGTCCATGGCCGACGGCGGCCGTCAGCGATTCGTTGGCGAGCGCCAGCAGTTCGTCCTTGCGATGCCAGACGGCGGTGCCGCCGATGCCCCCGACCACGAGAACCTTGGCGATCGACATGCCGACCTGGATCGGACCGTTGAGCGAGAAGATGCGGCCGAAGCCGGCAATGGGATTGACGCGCTCCGGCTTGAACTGGAAAACGTTGGGGGACAGGAGCCAGCCGCCGATCGCCATCGGCGCCGCGAGCGCTGCGATACCGGTCAGCGCGAGCACAGGCAGCACGGCCAGCAGCCCTTCGCGGCCCGCCGCGCCGGCGCCGATCAGCATGCGGTTCGTATCGACGACGCTCGCGTGGTTGAACGTGAACGCGCCGCGCAGCATCGTTTGCAGATGCTCGCCGATCGGACCGGAAAGACCCCAGATACCGAAGAAGCCCGCCGCGAGCAGCGCAAACGACGCCAGCTCCCGCGAACGCGCAACCTGCCCCTCTTCCCGCGCCTTCTCCAGGCGCCGGGGGGTGGCTGATTCGGTCTTTTCGAGGTCGCTATCCTCTGCCACAGGGTTTTCTCCGCTCCAGGCGCGGCAACATGCCGCTTCTTCATTGAGAGCGATTATTCCTGTTGGCGTCTATCGACGATCGGCGGATAAGGACGGGGAAAGGGGTGTATTTCGAGTGATAGGTTGCGCGGGCTTAATAAGGGAAAACCCTTGATTGCGCTGACATCGATCAAATAGAGGAGATTCGCACGAGGAAAACGCGCCGGCCTCCGAGCGAGGCCGGCGTAAAGCGTTTATCGATCAGAACGCCACGTAAGGCGTCTGGGTGCCCGCACCGCTTGCAGTCTGGTCATAGCCGAAGAAGACCGTCCGGCCATAGAAGAACGGCATGCCGAAGTCGACCACGTTGGTGAGGCCCAGATCGCCACCCAGATTGTCGAATGCGAACCAACCGTTGTTCGTCGAGTTGGTGAAGATCGTATTCGCATTGGCGATCGCCATCGTCACTGTGGTCGACGCCGTCGAGCCCGACGCGTTTGAGATAGGGACAGAGCGCGTCGTCGACGCCGATGGGCAATAGAACGTTGAATTGGGGCTCGCGCATTTCGCGAGCGTCGTATCGTTGAAGAAGAAGCCGTTCGACCCTGAATCGAAGAACGCAAAGCCCGCCGCGCCATTGACCGTGGCATTGACGTCGCCGGCCCCATCGGTGCCATAGGTGGTTGCGCCGGTGAGCGCATTGTTCGTCTGTGTATTGATACCGAACGTTATCGTGCCGGTTGCCGTCGCCTGGCCGCCCGAACTGACGGGTGCCATCGTCAGCACGACGCCGTTGTTGTCGCTCGCGAATTTGACGACCGGCGTCGTCACCTGCCGTGCGAGCGGCATTGTCGTCGCCGTACAATTCGCGCCGTTCGGGCACACATAATAAGGCGGCGTGCTGGGAGAACTCGGCACGGACGATACGCACGCCGCGCCACAGTCATACGGTGCCACACCGATGCCGAGAATCCCGTTCGCGCCAAGCGCCGACACCGTGTTTTCCGCGGCCCCGGCGCTCGAACAGGCCGTCGGCACGGTCGACACCCCCATATCTCCTACAATTGCGATCGGCAGACTGCCAGCCGTCTTGCTGCCAATCGTCACATCGGCTTTGCGCACCGATCCCCACGTAAAGCCGTCGGCAAAGACCGTGCATTCGGCAATCTGATTGCCGCTGGCATCCGTCTCGATCGGCAGGCTGCCGAGCACCGTAGCCGCTGCCGTATTCACGATGCGCAAACCGTACGACATCGTATCGACCTGGATATTGTCGATCGTCTGGCAGGTCGTCGTGCCCGGTGCGCAGATCGTTACGCTGACCGTCGGGATGTTGACCGCCCCGCTCGTCCCCCGTGCCACCGTGATCGCCACCTGATTCGCCGCCACCGGGGTAGTGCCGCCGCTGCCGTTACCGCCCGAACCGCTGTTACTGCTTGACCCGCCCCCTCCGCCGCAGCCCGCAACGACCAACGCTATCAACGCGGCTGTCAACGCGCCCAGTGCGCGCACGAGTTTGCCATTTGTTTGCAAGATCGTTCTCCTCGTGGCTGTCGGTTATCGAATATCGTCGGCGCTCACGCCCGACGGCAAAGCCGCAGGCAGATAGGCCTGTCCGAAGAACGCGCCCATATGGCCCAGCGAATGGACGACGAGCCCGGATTGCTCGACGGCAATCGGCCCCCGCCCCTTGCGCTGCGAGCGCTGTGCTTCGACTGCACTCTTGTATTGCGGGAAGTACGTGCCAAGCAGCGCGGACAAATCCGGCATGAACGGTCCGCGCCAAGTGATGCCGAACACGTTGCCGTCGGTCCCGACATACTCGCGAACGACGGTGCCGGACGAGGACGTCGTCTCCTTCACGGTGTAGTTCGCCGACGCGGACACGCTCGAAGCGTTCGTCGATGAGGCGGCTCTCGCCACCGGCGAAACGGTTTTTGCGACCGCGCCGGATGGCGTCGCCATGGGGGCGCTTCCGAGCGCGGCACGGGCCGGTGGGGCAACCCCCAGCGTGGTGGCGACAGCGAGCGCTGCCGGCACGAGGGCTCGAATCAATCGGATCGACATGGGATGGTTCCTCTTTTCGAAGTATTGTTACGCGCCCCTCGGCGCATCCTGCACGTCAAACGCCTGAACGACTGCCAGTCTTCAGGACAACGCCTTTCAAAAATCTAACGCACACCAGGACGACTGGCTACTGTCATCTTGCAATGTGCAATATTCGCGCCAGACCCGATTTTGGGAAAAATTCGACCGGAAAGCGCCGAAGGGCGGCACCGCTTGCGCGGGCCGCCCTTCGGGAGACAACAGGATTCAGGTCAGATGCGCCCGATCAGAACGCGATGAAAGCCGGTGACGAAACACCGATGCTGCCGTCGGCGGCCGGGTCGTAATTGACGTAGACGGTACGGCCGTAGAAGAACGGCATACCGAAATCGAAAGCCCCCCCCGACAGGGCGCCACCGATGTTGTCGTAGGCATAACCACCGTCGTTGAACAAGTCCTGCGCGTTGCCAATGCTCAGCGCGACGGAGGTCGTCGTACCGTTGAAGCCGGTCACGGAAGGCGTACGCGACACTGTCGAGGCAGGGCAATAGAAACCGAAACTCGGTAAGCACCGAGTCAGCGAATCGGCGTAGAACAAGCCGTTCGATCCGGTATCGAAAAACGCAGCGCTCGTGCTCGTACCGCTCAACGATGCGCTTTGCATGTTGCCGTAATGGTCTGTCGTCATCTGCTTGATACCCGAACCCGGCAGCACATTGTTCGCCTGCGTGCCGATGCCGAAGGTCAGGAAACCCGAAGCACTCGTCGACCCCGCTGCCGTTACAGCCGGCATGTTGAGGATCACGCCGTTGTTGTCGGTGGCAAAGAGCCGCACAGGATTGGTCACCTGCTGCGCCTCCGGCACCGCCAAGTCGGTACAGGTCGTCGTGCTGCCAACCGTCGTACATCCGTAATAGACGCCGTTCGGGGTCGTGCTCGCGCAGCCGGAACCGCAGTCGAACTTTGCAGTCCCGATGCCGAGTATGCCGTGCGAGGCAATTGCGGAAGACGTATCGTTGAGCGTGCCGCTCGCACAGCTGTTGCTCGCGCCGCCGGCCGCCGACTGCGGCAGATCGCCGAGTACGTGGATGGGCACGCTCGAAGCGGTTTCACCACCGATCGTCAGGTCCGCCGTACGCACCGTTCCCCACGTGTTGCCGTCGGCGAAGCCCGCGCAGTTGGCCACGGTTTGGCCGCTCACCGTCTCGGCCGTCAGCGCACTCTGCATCGTGCTGTTCAGCGCATCCTTCGTGAGCCGCAAGCCCCACGATCCGGTATCGATTTGAATGTCGTCGATCGTCTGACAGGTGCTCGTACCCGGAACGCAAACCTTCACGCTGACCATCGGGATGTTTGCGGCACGGCTCACCGCGTTTGACGCCACGACGACAGCGACCTGGTTGCTCGCAAGCGTCGAAGGCGTGGTCGACACCGGAGCGCCGGCGGCCAACGTGGTCGTGCTGGAACTGCCCGTGCTGCTCGTGCTGCCGGTACTGCTCGTGCTACTCGTGCTACCGGTCGTGCTCGTCGTCGTGCCGCTCGATCCGCCGCCACCGCCGCAACCCGCGACGAGCGCAACGGCTGCCGCCAAACCGAACGCGCCGAGCGCTCGGGCCAATTTGCTCTGAATACGCAACATGGTTCTCCTCGCTCTCGTTCGTTATTGGATGTCGGCGGCGCTTACGCCGGCCGGCAGCGACTGCGGCAGATAAGCCTGCCCGGAGAAGCCGCCCATATGGCCACCCGAATGCACGACGAGGTCAGGCAAGTCCACGGCAATCGGACCGCGGCCCGGATGCGCCGCGCGCAACGCGACACGCGCACTATCGAACTGGGGGAAGTAGGTACCAAGAAGAACCGGCAGATTCGGCATGATCGGCCCATTCCAGGCGATGCCGAACACCGTTCCGGCCGTCGAGACGTACTCGCGCACGATCGTGCCGGCGGTGAACGTCGTCTGTGTCACCGTGTATGGCGCGGTGACGACCGCGCCCGACGCGGCATGGACGACAGGAGCCAGCGAACTCGAGACAGCCCCCGCCGGCGGCGGCGTGGGCGTGCCGCCGAGGGCGGCCAAAGCGGGCGCGGCCACGCCCCATACCCCGCACGTCAGCGCCGCGCAAACCGCGGCGCGCATGGTTCGATTCAACATCGGAAAAACCCTCTTTTGGTTGATTTCTTATTGCGCACTTCGGCGCTTGATGCCGGCATCACCTTTTGAACAACCATCGGCGCACAAACGGTCGCGCCGAGCGCGCGGGGGGTGAGCCAGCGCTACCCCGCTACACACATGCCGAGAGCGGCGCCGCACAACGCGGGGCCACACCTCGTAACCTGAAACAAAGGAGTTGCGTCAGAAACCCAGACTGGCGAGCAGATCGTCGACGTCGGATTGATCCTGCACGACGTCGGTCTTGCCCTCCGGATTGATCTGCGGGCCGTTGAGCAGATGCTCGGGGCTGCCCGTGGAGCCGGGCTCGGCAGCCAGCGCCGCCGCCGTTTGCGCGAACTGCTCGCGCCGCTCGGGCGCAATGTTCTCGACCAGCACGCCCAGCAGTTGCTGCTCGATCAGATAGACGACATCCATGATCTTCTTGATCACCTGACCCGTCAGATCCTGGAAATCCTGCGCCATCATGATCTCGAGCAATTGCGCGTTGGTCGCGCTCGTCGAGTCCGGCACACGCGAGAGGAACGTACGCGTATCGGTCATCAGCGCACGCACCTCGTCACGCTCGATCGGAGCTGCGAACCACTGCGCCCAGCGTGCATCGAGCGTCGCCGCATCGGCCTGCAGCTGTTCCTGCATCGGCTTCGCGATGTCGATCGCCGTCAGCACCCGCTCGGCCGCCTGCTCCGTCATCGCCGCGACATACTTAAGCCGGTCGCGCGCGTCCGGCACCGCCTCGGCCGCGTGCTCGACGTGCTTGTCGAGACCAAGCTCGCGCATCGAATCGCGCAACGTGCGCGTGAGTTGTCCGATCCTCGCCAGGATGCGGTCCGCGTTGATTTCGGTGCCGGCTTCGGCACCCGCGCTCGCGGCAGCGCCCATATCGGTCGACTGGTCCACTCGATCACCCCGTCTTTTGCATCTTCTCGAGGATCTTCGTGAGCTTTTCGTCGAGCGTTGCAGCGGTAAACGGCTTCACCACGTAGCCGCTCGCGCCGGCTTGCGCCGCCGCGATGATGTTTTCCTTTTTCGACTCCGCCGTCACCATCAGCACCGGCAGGTGCGAAAGCGCGGGATCCTTGCGGATTTCCTGGAGCATGGCCAGGCCGTCGAGGTTCGGCATGTTCCAGTCGGAAATCACGAAGTCGTAGCCGCCGCCGCGCAGACGCGAGAGCCCGGCGGCACCGTCTTCGGCTTCATCGACATTCGCATAGCCGAGCTCTTTCAACAGGTTGCGGACGATCCGGCGCATCGTCGGAAAGTCGTCCACCACCAGAATTTTCATGCTTTTATCCATCTCGATCCCTTTATCCCAATTTCGCGGCGAAGACGCTGCTCTCGGCCCCGGCTATACGCGTCCCACACGATCGCCCAGGCGCGTCATCACGCGCCGGCTCATCTCCGACAACGGCGCGACTTCGTCGGCCCCACCCAGCGCGATCGCCTCGCGCGGCATTCCGAAGACGATACAGCTCGCCTCATCCTGCGCGAGAGTGTATGCGCCCGCATTTCTCATGTCTAACAAACCCGCCGCACCGTCACGCCCCATGCCGGTCAAGATCACGCCCACGGCGTTCTTGCCCGCGTGCTGGGCCGCCGAGCGGAACAGCACATCGACCGACGGCCGATGCCGATTGACGGGTGGATCGTCCGACAGGTGGGCGATGTAGTTGGCCCCGCTGCGCGCCAGCAACAAATGTGCGTGCCCGGGCGCGATATAGGCATGGCCCGGAAGCACACGCTCGCCGTGCTCAGCCTCTTTAACGGTAATTCGGCACAAACCATTTAGGCGTTGCGCGAACGATTTTGTAAAACCGGGCGGCATATGCTGCGCGATCATCACGGCCGGCGAGTCGGGCGGCAGCGGCACGAGCAGTTCGCGAATCGCCTCGGTGCCGCCCGTGGAGGCGCCGACGATGATCAGTTTCTCGCTACTGATGAGCGGGTTGTCGAGCATCGGCGCATGGCTCGCCGCGGGCGCTGCAGCGGCGGCATGCGCGGGCTGCGCCTGCGTGGCACGCACACGGGCGCGCGCGGCCGCGCGGATTTTGTCGGCGAGTTTCTCAGCATATTCAAGCATGCCGTCGCGAATGCCGACCTTCGGCTTCGTGACGAAATCCACGGCCCCGAGTTCGAGCGCGCGCAGCGTGATCTCCGAGCCGCGCTCCGTCAGCGACGAGACCATGACGACCGGCATCGGCCGCAGCCGCATGAGCTTTTCGAGGAAATCGAGCCCATCCATGCGAGGCATTTCCACATCGAGCGTCAGCACATCCGGATTGTGCTGCTTGATGAGTTCGCGCGCGACGAGCGGATCCGGCGCCGTTGCACAGACCGACATGTCGGGCTGGCTGTTGATGATCTCGGTCATCAGACTGCGGATCAGCGCCGAATCGTCGACACACAATACTTTGATTTTCTGCACAGCGGTCATGCCTCCTTCACGGTCTTGGCGCTGTCGTTCATGCTGATGCCGGCACCAAAAGCCTCGACGCGCGACGGCGCGGGTCGCGCACCGAACAGCTCGATGCGAGGCTTGGCTGCGCCCGCCGCCGCGGGCGATGTGAACAGCTCGGCGTGTTCCTTCGTTCGCGCGCGCGCATGACGCGCCGCGCGCGCTTCCGCGACCTGCCTGGCCAGCGCCTGCTCGCGCTCGGCGACATTCGGCTCTTGCTGCAGGCGCAATTTCTTGACCATCGCCTGGCCCGTGGCCGGCATGAACGCGACCTTGCGCGGATGCTGACCCTGCAGGTCCTCGGCGACGATCCGGATGTTCTCGAGCGCCAGATAGCGGCGCACGAACTCGGCGTTGCGGTCCCCGATGTTGATCGTCGTCATCCCGGCCAGCACCGCCGCGCCGCCGAATACCTTGGCCTCGAAGCGCTCGCGCCGTCCGCCCATCTTGATCAGTTCGTTGATGAGGACTTCCATCGCGAACGCGCCGTAGCGCATGGAGTCGGACGCCGCGGCGGCCGGATTGTCGCCATCGTCGGGCAACATGAAGTGGTTCATGCCGCCGATGCCGAGCGTGCGGTCGTGAATGCAGGCAGCCACGCACGAGCCGAGCACGGTGACGAGCACCATGTCTTCGCCGGTCGTATAGAACTCGTTCGGCAGCAGCTTCACACCGCGCCGCTCGAAGTGGTTGTCGAAATACAGATTGGTTGCGATGGGCAGTCCGCTCATGCTTCAGCCTCCTCGCCTGTGCGCGCGGTGGTGCGAGCAGGCGCGCGGGGACGCGTGCCGGGCGCCACGTCGCGCGTGAGCTCATAGACCGTCTGGCCGCGCAGCCGGAACGACTGCGTCACGTAGGTGAAGTTCTCCGAGTGCCCCGCGAACAGCAATCCGCCCGGCTTCGTGAGCGGATCGAAACGCGAAAGCACCTGCGATTGCGTCGGCTTGTCGAAGTAGATCATCACGTTGCGGCAAAAGATCGCGTCGAACTGCGTACGCAAGCCGTAGTCCGCATCCGTGAGATTGAGCTGCTGAAAGCGGATCATCGCGCGCAGCTCCGGGCGCACCTTGACGAGCCCCGCATGCGGCCCGGTACCCTTCAGAAAAAAGCGCTTCAGGCGCTCCTGCGAGAGCGGCTTGACCTGCTCGAGCGAATAGATGCCGGCCTCGCCCTTCGCGAGGACTTGCGTATCGAGATCGGTGGCGAGAATCGTCGCCTGGCGCGCGGCCGCATCGCCCAGCGCCTCGATGAGCGTCATGGCGATCGAGTACGGCTCCTCGCCCGTCGAAGCGGCAGAACACCAGATCGATACCGGTTGCTGGCGGCGCTTCACGAACTCGGCCAGGATCGGGAAGTGATGCGATTCACGAAAAAATGCCGTCAGATTCGTCGTCAGCGCATTCGTGAACGCCTCCCACTCGGCCGGATCGTTTTCCGACTCGAGCAACTCGAGATATTGACGAAAGGTCTCGAGGTTGCGGGCTCGCAAGCGCCGCGCGAGCCGGCTGTACGCCATGTCGCGCTTGTGATCGGACAACGAAATGCCCGCGCGCCGGTGGATCAGCTCGCGAATGCGTGCGAAATCCGCCGACGTGAATTCGAAATCGCGATCGGCGAACGCGGTACGCTCGGCCGGACCTGTGCCGGCTGGCTCGGCCCGCTCGGGCCGTTGGGGTGCGCGCGCTGTCATGATGTTGCTCGGTTACCTGCACTACCCGTCGCGCGTTGCCGCGCGGCGGTGTTAGAACGTTTCCCAGTCGTCGTCCGACTTGCCCGACGCAGCCGTCACGGCCGGCGCCGGCTTGGCGGGCGGCGCGGGTCTGACGGCCGGCGCCGCGCTTGCCTTCTGTGCAACGCTTGCCTTCGGCGCAACGCTTGCCTTCGGCGCCGTGGCAACGGCCGGTGCGGCGGCGCGCTTCTCGCCCGTCGCGGCGATCCGGCTCGGCGCGCCAGCTTCATGTGCCACCGGCGCGGCAGCGCGAACGGCCTTCGGAGCCGACGCTGCCGGGGTCTTGGCGAGCGGCTTCGCGCTCGATCGATCCATCGAGCGGGCCGCCGGCGCGCTGGCCGGTTTGCTCGCCGCAACGGCGGCCGGCTTCGCCGCGGCAGCCGACACATGAGAGCCCTGCACCTGCCAACGGCCAACCACCGTCTTCAGTTGCCGCGTCTGCTCTTCGAGCGATGCGGCCGCGGCCGCAGCCTCTTCGACGAGCGCCGCGTTTTGCTGCGTCACGTCGTCCATTTGAGCCAGCGCGCGGTTGACGCCTTCGATACCGGTCGATTGCTCTTCCGACGCGGCACTGATTTCACCCATGATGTCGGTCACGCGCCGCACGGCCTGCACGATCTCGTCCATCGTCGTGCCGGCACGTCCCACGAGCGCGGAGCCGCTAGCCACCTTGTCGGCCGAATCGCCAATCAGCGCCTTGATTTCCTTGGCTGCCGCCGCGCTGCGCTGCGCGAGGCTGCGCACTTCGCCCGCCACCACGGCGAAGCCGCGTCCCTGCTCGCCGGCACGGGCCGCTTCCACGGCCGCGTTCAGCGCGAGGATGTTGGTCTGGAATGCGATGCCTTCGATGACGCCGATGATGTCGACGACCTTGCTCGAGCTCGTCGCGATGTCCTGCATCGTCGTCACGACCTCGCTCACGACTTCGCCGCCGCGCATCGCGATATCCGACGCATTGACCGCGAGCTGGCTCGCCTGGCGCGCGTTCTCGGTGTTCTGGCGCACCGTGCCCGTCAACTGCTCCATGCTGGACGCCGTCTGCTGCAGCGACGACGCCTGCTCTTCGGTGCGCTGCGACAGATCGGTATTGCCCATCGCAATTTCGCGCGCACCGACATCGATCGATTCCGTGCCGCCGTGAATCGCCTTGACCATCGTCACCATGCTGCCCTGCATCTGCCGCACGCCATCGAAGAGCCGGCCGATTTCGTTTTTCCCTTTCGCTTGGATCATGCGCGTGAGGTCGCCGTCGGCAATGCGGCCGAAGTGCGAAATCGCATCGTCGAGCGGCTGAACGATCAGACCACGCAGCACGAAGCGGATCGCCACCATCAGCACGACGGAGAGCACGAGCGCCCCGACGATCAGCACGTTCATCATCGAAATATTCGACGCCGACTGCACGCGCTGCTCTTCGGCGCGATCCCGCAACGCCTTCAGCATGTGATCGGCCGCATCGCCGAACGCGACGAACATCGGGCTGATCTTCGTATCGGCGAGCGCGTGGTAGCCGGCCATGTCGCCCGCACGAACGGCCGCGAATTCGGGCTCGACGCCGTCATGCAACAGCGTCGCGTAGCGCGCGGTGATCTCGGTGACGAGTGCGGCATCGACGCCTTGCTTCGGCTCGCTCTGGAAGGCCTGCCAGGCTTCGTTCGCCTTGTTGAGCAGCACTTGCGAACGATCGAGTACCTTCTTCGCCTCGTCGAGATTGTTCGACTCGGTCAGCGCGCGATAGCGGTCGAGCGAAATGCGCGTGCGCAGCAGGTACGAGCCCGCGTCGTCGAGCGCGTGAATCGCCGGCAAATCGTCGCCCGCGAGCGTATCCACGACCCGGCCGGCGCTCGATAGCGCCGTGAGCCCCAGCGCACCGACCGCGAGTGTCAGCGCGACGAACACGGCCCCCATGGCCGTGAGCGTGGTGCGAATCGACCAGTTCTGCAGCATCTTTCAAATCTCCGTTCTGGACCGCACGCGGGGCGGCGCGCCGGCATCGCGCGCCGGCGTCCGCACCGCACCGCTCGTCCGAATTACTGCCCCGAGAAAGACTCGATCAGCGCCATTTCCTTGCTGACCATCAACTTCTCGATGTCCATCAAGATCAGCATCCGGCCGTCGACGGTGCCGAGGCCCGTCAGATACTCGGCCGTCAGCGTCGCGCCGAACTCGGGCGCGGGCATGATCTGATCGGGGGTGAGCGTCAACACGTCTGACACGCCGTCCACGACCATGCCGACGACGCGATGCGCGACGTTCAGGATGATCACGACGGTCTGGTGGTCGTACTCCACGCGTCCGAGGTGAAACTTGATGCGCATGTCGACGATCGGCACGATGATGCCGCGCAGATTGACCACGCCCTTGATGAACTCGGGCGCATTCGCGATGCGCGTCACGCTGTCGTAGCCGCGGATTTCCTGCACCTTGAGGATGTCGATGCCGTACTCTTCCGCGCCGAGCGTGAAGACCAGGAACTCCTGGCCGGCCGCATCGGCTTGCTGCGCATCGCGGCGCCCACCTGCGACGAGCGCAGTGTTCGAATTAGTGGTTTGGACTTCTGCCACGTTAGCCCCCAAACGGTTGGGTATTACGAAAAGTTCAGAGCACCGTGCAGGGCACGGGACTCACGGTTCAGTGCTGCCACGTCGACGATCAGTGCGACGCTGCCGTCGCCGAGAATCGTCGCCGCCGAGATCCCGCGCACTTTGCGGTAATTGGTCTCGAGATTCTTCACGACCACCTGCTGCTGCCCGACGAGCTCGTCGATCAACATCGCAAAGCGGCGGCCTTCCGTCTGCATGATCGTGACGATGCCCTGCGTCGGTTCGGTGCGCGCGCCTTCCACCGAGAACACTTCGTGCAGCGCGACGAGCGGCAAATATTCGCCGCGCACGCGCACGACACGCTCGCCGTTGGCGACGGTGTAGATGTCCTCGGCTCTCGGTTGCAGCGACTCCATGACGAAATTCAGCGGCAGGATGAAGATTTCGCTGCCGACCTTCACCGACATCCCGTCCAGAATCGCCAGCGTCAGCGGCAGGACGATGCGCGTGGTCGTGCCCTTGCCCGCATGCGAGGTGATCTCGACATGGCCGCCCATCGCCTGAATGTTGCGTTTGACGACGTCCATGCCGACGCCGCGGCCCGATACGTCGGTCACCTGCTCCGCCGTCGAGAAGCCCGGCATGAAGATCAGGTTCCAGACCTCTTCGTCGGTCATCGATTCGCTGACCTGCATGCCCTGCTTCATCGCTTTGGCCAGAATCTTGTCGCGGCGCAGTCCCGCGCCGTCGTCGCTCACCTCGATGACGATGTTGCCGCCGTGATGCGCCGCCGAGAGAATCAGTTGGCCCATGCCGTCCTTGCCCGCCGCGCGTCGCGCTTCGACGGTTTCGATGCCGTGATCGAGGCTGTTGCGCACGAGGTGCGTCAGCGGATCGATGATGCGTTCGATGAGGCTCTTGTCGAGCTCGGTGGCTTGCCCGAACGTGACGAGCTCGACTTCCTTGCCCAGCTTCGCCGCCAGGTCGCGCACGAGACGCGGGAAGCGCGAGAACACGTAGTCCATCGGCATCATGCGAATCGACATCACGGCCTCTTGCAGATCGCGCGCGTTGCGCTCGAGCTGCGCCATGCCGTTGAAGAGCCGGTCGTGCAACGCCGGATCGAACGTACTCGTCGTCTCCGCCAGCATCGCCTGCGTGATGACGAGCTCGCCGACCAGGTTGATCAGCTGATCGACCTTCTCCACGCCGACGCGGATGGAGCTGCCCTCGCCCGCCGCGGCCGCGGCGGCCGGACGCGCTTTCTTTTCTTCCGCGGCATTCGATGCGGCGGCCGGTTCCGGCACATTCGCGGCCGGAGCCGGCGATTCGTTCTTCGGTTCCGCTTTCGGCTCGCTCGCGGAGTGCGCCTGTACGGCGGGCGCAGACACCGCGGGCGCGCTCGCCCGCGGAACCTGCACTGCGACGTCCGCCGGCGCGGGAGTACTGGCTTGCGTACCCTCGTCCGGCGCCGTCCCACGCGCGATCGTGATCTGGCTTTCGTCGATGACGAAGCAGCACACGGCCGTGATGTCGTCGGACGGGACATCCGTTTGAAGATAGACAACGAGATCGTTGTCCGTCTTCACCCGCCCGACGATGTTACCCAGGTTACCCAACTCTTCGGTCAGCAGCCCCTGGTCCTTCTCCCCCACCCCCCGTAGCGTAATTTTCAGGTGAGGTCCTGCATCGGTTGCGGCGTCCGGCGTACCGGCCGCGCCGCCATGCGTCGCTTCGACGGCTTGCGAGACGACATGCTCGGGCGCACCGCCCGCATTCGCGTTCACGTCGGCGCTCGCCTCGACGACCGGGGCTGCCGCCGGTGCTGCCTCATCGCCGCCTTTCAAGCGCTCGAGCTTCGCGCAGATCGTTGCCGCTGCCGCCGCGTCGGGCTCCTCGCTGGCGCGGTAGGCCGCAAGCTGATCGGCGAGCACGTCCTTCGTCTCGAGGAACGTATCGATCATGTCCTTGCGCAACGTCAATTCGTTGTTGCGTGCGCGATCGAGCAGCGATTCGAGAATGTGTGTCGTTTCGGTGAGCGCGGTGAACCCGAACGTCGCCGCGCCGCCTTTGATCGAATGGGCCGCGCGGAAGATGGCCGCCAGGTCCTCGGGATCCGGCGTGCCGACGTCGAGGTTCAACAGCAGCTGCTCCATCTGTGCGAGCAGCTCATCGGCCTCGTCGAAGAACGTCTGATAAAACTGTGTGATGTCGAGTGTCATGCTGAGTCACCGCAAAGAATCTGTGCCTTCTTATCCGCGAGCTACGCGTGTATCCGTTCGTGCCCTATCCGCCGCTCGCGTCACGCGTGCAGCGCCGCGATCAGGTCGGTCAGCGTGTCGAGATCGAGCGGCTTGGCAATCCAACCCGTCGCCCCCGCCGCGCGCGCCGCATCCTTGAACGCATCGCCATCCTCCGTCGTCAACACGAAGATCGGCGTCGCCTCGTAGCTTCGTTCCAGACGCAGCGCCGCGATGACATCGAGACCGCTGCGCTTGGGCATGTACTGGTCCGTCAAGACGAGATCGAACGGCTGCGCGAGCGCGCTCGCGAGGCCTTCGTCGCCATCGGATGCGACCGTGACCCGATAGCCCGCCGCTCGCAGCGTCGCGGCGAGAATCTCGCGCATCGCGGCCGAATCGTCGATCGCCAGAATGTCCTTGATCATGAATGCCTCATTGCCCTTCGTCACCGCGCCGAACCGCATCGGCGAATCGTGCGCCTGCCGCTTTCATTGCTTGCTGCCCGAGCCGGCCGCCGGCGCAATGGCCGGCCCCGGCGCAATTTTGTCCGCGAGCGGGTTCGCGCCCGCGGCGTCGTTCGACAACGTCGTCGACGTGGAATCGTCGCGCGTCATCGCCTCCTCCGATTTCCGGTTGAGCACGATGATGCTGATGCGGCGATTCTCCGGATTCAATGGATCCGCCTTGTCGAGGTTTTGCGTCGAAGCAAGGCCGAGCACGCGCAACACCTTGCCCTCGTCCATGCCGCCCGCGATCAGCTCGCGGCGCGATGCGTTCGCGCGGTCCGCCGACAACTCCCAATTGCTATAGCCCGTGCCGTTGCCGGCGTACGGCACGGCGTCGGTATGTCCCTGCACGACGATCCGATTCGGCACGTCGTTCAGCGTCTTGCCGATCGCGCGCAGGATGTCGCGCATGTACGGCTCGACGTCATCGCTCGCCGTTGCGAACATCGGCCGCTTTTGGGTATCGACGATCTCGATGCGCAAGCCCTGCAGCGTCGAATCGATACGGATCTGCTGGCGGAACTGACGCAGCACCGGATTCGCCTCGATGGCCGCCATCAGCTTGACCTGCAGGTCGTGCAAGCGGGCCTGCTCGCGTCGCTCGAGCGCGCCGGACAGTGCATCGAGCGCGTCCTCCGCGGCCCTGGACGTATGCGCCCCCTTCTGGCTCGCGCCGTCGGTCTGCCGCGTGACGCCGGCCATATCCGTCGAAATGTCGCGTCCGCCGCCCTTGAGGATGCTCGAAGCGTCGGCGCTGCGATCGCCCCCGAACAGCGCCGCCTTCAGCGGCTGGCTGAAATACTCGGCAATGCCCTTCAACTGGACGGGCGTCACAGCGCTCAGCAGCCACATCAGCAGGAAGAAAGCCATCATCGCGGTCATGAAGTCCGCATAGGCGAGCTTCCACGCGCCGCCGTGGTGCCCCTTCTTTGCGGGCGCCACGCGCTTGACGACGATTGCCTTGTCCTTAGGCTTGCTCATTGCGCATTCATCCTCGCTTCATCCGGCCCGTTCACTTCGCCTTCACGCGGCGCACGTGTTCCTCGAGCTCCGTGAACGACGGACGCTCGGTCGAGAACAACACCTTGCGGCCGAATTCGACGGCAATCGCCGGCGCGTAGCCGTTCAGGCTCGCGAGAATCGTGACCTTGATGCACTGGAACATCTTGGTGGACTCAGCCACACGCTGTTCGGCGAGGCTGGAAAGCGGACCGATCAATCCGTACGAAAGCAAAATGCCGAGGAACGTGCCCACGAGGGCCTTCGCGATCATCGCGCCGAGCACCGCGGGCGGCTGGTCGGCCGAGGCCATCGTATGAACGACGCCCATCACGGCCGCGACGATGCCGAAAGCCGGCATTGCATCGCCCACACGCATGAGCGCGTGCGCGGGACCTTCGCCTTCGGCGTGGTGCGTCTCGATCTCCTCGTCCATGAGACTTTCGATCTCGAACGCGTTCATGTTGCCGCCGACCATGAGCCGCAGATAGTCCGTCAGGAACTCGACGATGTGCTTGTCGGCGAGAATCCTCGGGTATTGGGTAAAGATCGGGCTTTTTTCGGGATCGTCGATGTCGGCCTCGAGCGTCAGCGTCCCTTCCTTACGCGCCTTTGCAAGCAAAACGTAAAGCAGGGCCATCAGCTCCATGTAGACCTCTTTCGTATACTTCGAGCCTTTGAAGAGCGTCGGCAAAAGCCGGAAAGTCGCCTTGATCGTCTTCAATCCGTTGCCCAGGATGAACGCGCCCAAGCCCGCGCCGGCGATCATCAGGATCTCGACAGGCTGCACGAGCGCGCCCAGATGGCCGCCCGCCAACGCGTAGCCGCCGAAAACGGACAGCACGGTCACGAGTGTTCCAACGAAAATCAGCACTGCCGGGTCCTCATAGTGGTCAGCGGACAGACCGCCGTTAGTCAGGTTTACGGCAGGCAAACCGAAACTTTGAGGACGAGAGCAAACGGTTACGTGCCGTGCAAACCCGGAGAGGGAGGGTTGCCGCCCCGTTTGCGCCGGTGGCAGGGCGCGAACAGGCGTTTCAGGGGCGCTTCAGGGGTGTTTCAGGGGCGAGGGCGCGCCCAGTTCGATCAGCTCGACGGCCAGCATGATTTCCTACACTTCGAGCACGACGCTCTTGATTGCCATAACGGCTAGCCGATCGTCTCGGCCGGCTGGCCCGCCATCAGGATCGCCGCATGGGTATGGCCGAGCGCCCCTGCGCGGCCCTTGTCCGCCAGCGACGAGAGCAGTGCGTGGTCGTCGAAGCGAAAGCGGCAGAGCAGTTGGTTCGACGCCGCGAGCTTGATGGTCTGAGCAAATGAAAGGTTCGCGAGCACATCGGCAAGCTGGCCCGTGAGGCCCATGCGGAACATCCCCATCGCCCGGTCCTCGCGCAGCAGACGTTGGGCAAGCAACAGATACGACAGGTTGATCTCCTTGATCTCGCTGAGCATTTCGCTGGTGGCGCTCATCATTTCCCCCGAGTCGTTCAAATGGTCTTTCGTGCGGAAACGTTTGCCCGGCGACGCACAATCCGCCCGGCGTAAACAGGTCGTTCTGGTCTTTGGCCGAATTGTGTCGAAATGTAAAAGCAGTGGAAATCGGAAGAAGCCCGGCTAGTGCCGTCGGAAATGTCTATTAAGCGTGTCGGAATTCTTCCTACAGAGCGCATCGACTGCGTTCTTGGGGCTTCGTGCGAAGGTCGGGGGAAGGATGCGTGGCCGAAAACCGCGGCGGAAATGGGCGGATGCTTTTACGGCCGATGGCGCGGGGATTATAGGAAGAATAGCTATCGAGCCGCAACAAATGCCGGTAGCAGAAACGGAATGCGCTGACTTTACCGAATATTTACCGAATCCGCATTTTGACGGAGCCTCTTGCTGTTTCGGGCTGTAACAAGGCTTAAAGGTTTGAAAATACGCTAATAAGGGGCGCGGCGTCTCCCGATAATGGCTACCAAGGCACTCATGCGGCGCGGCAACACTGTCGCGCCGACTTTTTGACGAAGGAGGTTGACGCATGCGTATCGCCCAAATCGCGCCGCTTTACGAGGCCGTCCCGCCGAAGTTCTATGGTGGTACCGAGCGCGTCGTGTCGTATCTGACGGAAGCCCTCGTCGAACTCGGCCATGATGTGACGTTGTTCGCAAGCGGGGACTCGGTCACGTCCGCCACGCTCGAAGCGGCTTGGCCACGGGCGCTGCGGCTCGACCCGTCGATCCGCGATCCGTTCGCGCCGCATGTGTTGCTGCTCGAGCAGGTGCGCCGCGTGGCGGCCGATTTCGACGTGCTGCACTTTCACCTCGACTATCTGCCGTTCTCGCTCTTCGCGGATGCCGAAACACCGTCGGTCACGACGTTGCACGGGCGACTCGATCTGCCCGAGCTGCAACCGGTCTTCAATACGTTCACCGATTCACCCGTCATTTCGATCTCGGAGTCGCAGCGCATTCCGCTGCCGCAGGCGCGGTGGCTCGGCAACGTCTATCATGGCCTGCCCGAAAAGCTGTTGACGCCTCAGCCCCATTGCGAACCGGAGTATCTGGCGTTCCTCGGGCGGATCTGCCCTGAAAAGCGCGTCGATACGGCTATCCGGATCGCGGCCATGAGCGGGCTGCCGCTGAAGATCGCGGCAAAAGTCGACAAGGCAGACCAGGACTATTTCAAGAGCGAGATCGAACCGCTGCTGAGCCACGCGAATGTGGAATTCATCGGCGAAATCGATGAAACGCGCAAGCCGGAGTTCCTGTCGCGCGCGAAGGCGCTTTTGTTCCCGATCGATTGGTGCGAGCCGTTCGGCCTCGTAATGATCGAAGCGATGGCGTGCGGCACGCCCGTGATCGCATTCAATCGCGGCTCGGTTCCCGAAGTCATCGACCATGCAGTCACGGGCTATATCGTCGAAGACGTTCAAGGCGCAGTCGCGGCGCTGCAGCGGCTCGACGAACTGTCGCGCGAGGAAATCCGTGCTCAATTCGAAAGACGGTTCACCGCTCAGGCCATGGCGCGCGAATATGTCGAGCGCTATACCGCATTGATCGAGCAGCGCGCGCGTCGCCCAATACTGCGCAGCGTGGTGGCAGGATAAACGGCGGACGATGGTAAGGCAGGCGTCGGGCGAATGCGCGCAGCTTCACAGCGAATTCGAATGCCCCGGGGCCTGCCATCGATGCGCTCTTGTAAGAACCTGTAATGGAAGTTCTGAACGACCATTGCGGCAACCCGGTGGGACTTCGACGCACCGGGTATTTTTATCGTCTGCAGCAACGCATTCAACGCATGTCGCCGGAATCGGACGCACACCGCATAAACGCCGAATGGCGTTGTATTGCGTCCGCCATAACGGCAGCGTTTCGAATCGTTTATTGATCGAGAACGAAGCGGTTGCGATTTTTGCCGGCGATCCATTTCGGCGGTTTGCCACGCCCGCTCCAGGTGGCGCCGGACTTCGGGTCGCGGTACTTCGGCGGCAAGGGAGTCTTCTTCGGCGGACGGCCGCGGCGCGCACCTTGCGGGAAGCCGAGGTCGGTCGCCGATAACCCGAACTCCGCAATCTTTTGCCGAATGTCCGCGATTACAGTGGCGAGTTCAGCACGCCTCGCCTCGTCCGCCTGTGCCTGCAGCTTCGCAATCTGCGCCTTCAGTTCCGCGTATTGGGACATCGTGGTCTCCCTTAAAAATTCATTTGTTCCGAGGTTAGACGGAAGTCACTGAGCTGGCAATGCTCCATTCACCTGGGTATACCAGGTAATCGTATGATAATTCTTAAATCCGGTTACACCGTCGGTAAAGCCACATTGGCGATCAAATAGTCGCGCATAGCGCACGTCAAACTGTCAATTCCCCACCAATCGGAAAAAGTTTGCACAAATGGCGTGCGACGCCCGCTTCGAAGTTGTTGCCGATACGCGGGACGTGAGGAAGGCGGGCCATGAGATCGGGGTTTGCATTATTCATCATGAACGGGTAACCGGCCGTCTCCAGCAAATCGATGTCATTCATATTGTCGCCGAATGCGACGCACGCTGACGCTTGTGCGCCGAGACGCTCGAGCGCATGCAGCAGCCCGCGGCCTTTCGAAACGGAAGGCGCCATGACTTCGAGGCAATCCGGCAGGGAATACGTCACATATAGCGATGCACCGAATTCGCGCTCGAGGTTGGCCGCCACTTCCGCGAGATCGCTGGGCTCGCCAATGTAGAGCACTTTGGCGATTTCGCTGCCGTCATGTTCGCGGACATCGATGATTTCATATCGGAAGCCGGAATCCTGATGTAAAGCGAGCAAATGCGGGGCATCGCGGTCGATGAGCCATGCCTCGTCGGCGAACAGATTGACGATGACGCGGCCGTGCTTACCCACGATATCGGGCCGCACGAGCCTGCGCACGATATCGCCGGGGAGATTCCGGGCATGAATGACAGTATCGTCCGGTGCATGCACGCGTGCACCGTTCGACGTCACTAGAAAAGGTTTGATGCCGAGCACTTCGCGAATGCCCGCAACGTCGCAATAATGCCGGCCCGTGGCAATCACGAAATGCACGCCGCTTTCGGACAACCGACGCACCGTGGCGATCGTAAACGGATCGAGCTGATGCTCGCTATTGAGCAAGGTGCCGTCGAGATCGGTGGCGATGACTTGGTACATGATGGGATGAGAGCGGCAGGCAGAGCCAACGGCCGTCATTCTAGCGCTGCTCGGCCTGCCGTGCGGCGCGCTGCGCAAGCTGCACCGCGCCATGCGCGGAATCGGCGGCCGGCGGCGCGAGTCTCGCGCGATGCGCTACCGGTACATAGTCGGCCAGCGAAGCGCCGAGGCCGCCGCAGAGCGCGACGGGCAAACGCCCGCCGGCATCGAGTGCGTCGATGAGCTGGGCGATGTCCGCGCCGGCCTGCCGCAGCAATCTCGCGGCAATGGGATGCGATCGATGCGCGAGGACCGTGGGCGCGAGCGCCGCATAAGCGGGTTGAGTGGCCCCGCAACACCAGATGACGAGGCTCGCCCGGTCGGTTGCTCCCGTTCGAACGAGCAATTCCTCCGAAAACGCATCGGGCACGACGCGGCCGTCGAGCGCCTGCTGAGCATGGGCGATCGCGCGCAGGCCGAGCCAGGCACCGCTCGCTTCATCGCCCGACGGAAAACCGTAGCCCCCCGCGGTCCGGCAATGGCCGTTCTCGTCGAGAGCAGCCGCGATGCTGCCCGTGCCCAGCGCCACGATGACGCCCGGCGAGCCGCCGTGCGCGCCCAGCAGTGTCGTGTACGCATCGCTTTGCACCGCCAGCGCCGCCAACCCGGGCGCCTTCGCCACGAACGCAGCGAGCCATTCGGGGTTATTGGCCCCGGCAAGCCCGCACCCGAGCGCGCACTCGCGCCAGTCGAGCGTGAGCGCGACACTAGCGAAGGCTTGCGCCACGGCAGCCTCGATGGCCTGCCAGGCCGGCTCGATACCCAGCCCGAGACCCGACGCCGCGCCCGTGCCCTGCGCGAGCTCGACGCCCTGCGCATCGGCCACCACGACACGCGTGCCGGTACCGCCGCCATCGATGCCGACGCAATACCGTACTGTTTTCGATCGATCCGTCATATTTGCCTTTAGCTCAGTCGCGCGTAACGATTCGTTCGAGAGGGTATCCGCAACCGGGCGCCACGCCAATTGGCTGGATGGCCGAGTGCTCAACGCTCGGGGAGCCGTTCACGATTGTCGTCGTTCCGCTATGCTTCGTACGCGAACGAAAGCGTGTGCGTCGTGCGTCATTTTCGAGGGCAATAAATCAATGGATCAGCGCTGCAACTGGGTCAAAACGCCGGCAGACGAGCACTATCACGACACCGAATGGGGCGTGCCGTCGCGCGACGACCGCCACCTCTTCGAAATGCTCGTGCTGGAGGGCGCGCAAGCCGGACTCTCCTGGTCGACGATTCTCAACAAGCGCGACGGATATCGTCGCGCGTTTGCCGATTTCGATGCCGAAGCCGTCGCGCGCTTCACGCCTCAAAAGATCGAAGCGTTGCTGACGGACACCGGCATCGTGCGCAATCGCGCCAAGATCGAAGCCGCCGTGGTCAATGCGCAAGCCGTGCTGAAGATCCGCGAAGAGCACGGCTCGCTCGCGAACTTCGTCTGGGCGTTCGTGAACGGGGAGCCCGTACAGAACGACTGGGCCACCTACAAGGAACATGCGCCGGCCTCGACTCCCGCGTCCGATGCACTGAGCCGCGCCCTGAAGGGCTACGGATGCAAATTCGTCGGCTCGACCATCTGCTACGCGTTCATGCAGGCGGTCGGCATGGTCAACGATCATCAATCGAATTGCGCGTGGCGCGAGCGATGTGCGGCGCTCGCCAAGCCCAAGCGCGCGAAGGCACGGCGGGCATGACGCGGTTCGCACGCCCGCAGGGACTACCCCGAATTGGCTCCAGTTCGCGTCGATGCGGCCGTTATCCGTATTGAACACACCCACGCGCCGCCTGAACGAAGCGGGCCCTCGAACGATGAAAAACCTGCATTTCCTGACGCACCAGGACCTTTTCGATCGCGCTGTCGATCATCTTTTCGATCAAGGCCATGCCGCATTGTTACCGCGTGGCGGCGGCGCTTACCGCGGCTATCGCGGCGGTTGCCCAGTCGGCAGTCTGATCGCGCCGCGCGATTACCTGACGGCGATGGAGGGGGTGCCGGTGCGGTATATCGGCTTTCCGCCGAACCGGGTGCCGGCCTATATGGATGCCGGCGTTGCCGCACTCAAACGCGCGCTGCTGCGCTCACGCGTCAACGTCTTCGATCCCGGCACCGTCGATCTGCTGAGCTGCCTGCAAAACGTTCACGATGCGTTCGGCACATGGGAATGGCGCGAACGGCTCGGATCGATTGCCCGCCAATTCCGGTTATCGACCGCGCGGCTCGAAAAATACGCCGCTTGAGGAAAGCGGCGCGGCGTCCACGGCAACGCCGCGAAGGCGGCTCCTGAACACCAAACGCAAACGGCGGCGTGCTTCGAAAGCACCGCCGCCGTTCGGCGCGACCTGTCCGGCCGTGCCCTACGCGTCAAGCTCCTGCCCACTCCAGCTCGCCGCACGCCCTGGCGGCAGCGAGGCCAGATCTAATCCGGTACTCAGTGGAGCTTCTTCGGCAACATCTGGCTGCGCAGGCGCTTGTGCAAGCGCTTCACTGCGGCAGCCTTCTTGCGCTTGCGAACCGCCGTCGGCTTTTCGTAGCACTGACGCTCGCGCAGCTCGGCGATCAGGCCATTCTTTTCGATCGCGCGACGAAAGCGTCGGATCGCTACTTCGAACGGCTCGTTTTCCTTCAAAACAATGGTGGTCATGTCACTTCCAAGGTTACGGTCAAATGCGTGGCGGCAGGGGCTCACGCGCGGCTCGCCCCTCATTGGAGGCCAGCGGCGATGTTATTTGGACCGGCGATGATAACAGGTAAACGCCCCGCTGCCTAGTTTTTGTGACGGCCGCACCCGCTGTTTCGCTCCGTCGGGCGCACGCAACCGGCGCTGAGCACGCCCGAAAACCGGGGCACGGAGTCGTAAAACCACGCCTTCGCCGGCTGCCGGCGCAAACGTTGCACGAGCCGCCGAGCCCCGCCGCACGGGGCTCAGAGACAAACCGCGCCGCATTCGTCGGTGAATTTCCCAATCGCTCCCTAAAGTTTCGCTCGCGCCTCGCCGACAACCAGGACAGGCGGGCAGCGCCATTCGCGAAAGCGCGACGCCGAACCCCGTACGGCCTAGTTCCTGGACGTTTTCCACACGAGGAAAGAAATGCTCAACATCAACACCAACATCCTGTCGCTCTCGACGCAATCGAACCTGTCGGGTTCGCAAAGCGCGCTGTCGACGGCTATCAACCGCCTGTCCTCGGGCAAGCGGATCAACACCGCTGCCGATGACGCCGCGGGTCTCGCCATCGCCACGACGCAAACCGCAACGATCAACGCGCTGAACCAAGGCGTGATGAACGCGAACAACGGTATCTCGATGGTGCAAACCGCTTCGGGCGCCATCTCGTCGACCGTTGCCAACCTGCAGCGTATCCGCCAGCTCGCAGTCGAATCGGGCGACGGCTCGCTCGGCACGGCCGCCCAAGCGAACCTGCAAACCGAAGTCTCCACGCGTTTGACTGAAATCAACCGCGTCGAAACGCAAACGACGTTCAACGGCCAAAGCGTGCTCGGCGGCCTGGGCAGCGTGAACTTCCAAGTCGGCGCCAGCGCCAACCAGACGATCACGGCGAACTTCGGCACGACGACCTGGAACACCACGGGTCTTGGCGTTTCGGCTGTCGACATCTCGTCGACCTCGGGCGCGCAAAACGCGATCACGGCAATCGACGCTGCTCTGGCGCAAGTGAACAACTTCCAAGCAACGCTCGGTGCAACGCAGAACACGTTCCAGGCTGCAGTCTCGAACTCGCAAACGACGTCGACGAACATGTCGGCCGCCCGTTCGCAAATCGAAGACGCCGACTTCGCGCAAGAAACGGCCAACCTGTCGAAGGCGCAAGTGCTGCAGCAAGCCGGTATCTCGGTGCTCGCACAAGCGAACTCGCTGCCGCAGCAAGTGCTCAAGCTCCTCCAGTAAGACTCGCATCTCGCATGACGGACGGCGCGCCGTCTGGCACGTCGTCTGTCATGCAGCCAGGCTGCGGTACGCGAAAGGTATATTGCGCACCGCAGCCTGGCCGGCAACATCGCAGTACAAGCGAAGCGTACGCGGGAGGCATGCCTCCCGTTGCGCATTGCTGATCGACCGGAATAACGACCGCACGAGCGGCACAGCGACGCGGACTGTCACGGCAGCGCCGCACGGAGCCTGGAATGACGACAGCATCTTCGACGACCTCTTCGACCAACAGTCTGCTACAGCAGGCCGCACAGTCCATTCTGAGCGGCGCGACGAAATCGACACTCGACGTCAACTCGCTCGTCTCCGCGCTCGTCACCGCCAAGACAGCGGGCCAAGCCGCTGCGATCAGCACTGCGCAAAGCACCGACAACACGACGCTGTCGGCGCTGGGCACGATGAAGTCCTCGCTCTCCGCACTGCAATCGGCGCTCGCCGGCCTGTCCGACGGCACCGCATTCACTGCCCTCACCGCGACGATGGGCGGCACGGGTGTCACAGCGAGCACGACGACGGGCGCCGTCGCGGGCAGCTATTCGATCAACGTGCAGCAGCTTGCACAGGCCAATCAGATTTCGTCGGCGGCCTATGCGAGCAATGCGACGCTCGGCACCGGTACGGTGACGGTCGGCGTGGGCGCGAAGTCGATGTCGGTCACGCTCGATTCGACGAACAATACGCTGTCCGGTCTCGCTTCGGCGATCAACAGCGCCTCCACCAATCCGGGCGTGACCGCTTCGGTCGTCACAGCGGCCGACGGCCAGCATCTCGTACTCACGTCGACGACCACGGGCGCGGCCAATACGGTAACGATCAGCGGCGGCGCCGGCGTGGACGCCGGCCTCCAAACGGCAAGCTTCACGCAGGTCACGGCCGCGCAGGACGCGAAGCTGACCATCAGCGGCAGCACCGTCACGAGCGCGACCAATACCGTGACGGGTGCGCTCACGGGCGTCACGCTGCAGCTCGCATCCACCGCGGTCGGTACCACGCAGACGCTCAGTGTGGCGACGAACAACAACACGATCCAGCAGACCATCACGAACTTCGCGGCGGCGTATAACTCGTGGATCACGAATGAACAGTCGCTGTCTTCGTTCAACACGAGCACGTCGACGGCGGGGCCGCTGCTGGGTGACGCCATGCTCAATTCGGTCGTCAACGGCCTGGCCTCGATCGTCAGCAACGGTGTCACGTCCAACGGTACGACCTACAGCCTTGCGCAGATTGGCCTCGATCTACAGGACAACGGGACGATCGTCGTCAACAGCGCCACGCTGTCGTCTGCGCTCGCCTCGAGCCCCGCTTCGGTTCAGGCGCTTTTTAACGGAACCAACGGCATCGGGCAGCAGCTCAATTCGTTCGTCAACGCGTACACCGAGTCGACCACCGGCCAGATCGATCAACGCACCGCGACGATCACTTCCGATCTGACCAGCCTGACCGATCAGCAAACGGCGCTGACCGACTATCAAAACACGCTGGCCGCGCAGTACAACGCACAGTTCACCGCGCTCAACACGCTGATGACGCAGATGGCGAACAACACGTCGTACCTCAATCAGCTGTTCGGCGGCAACGGCAGTGCCGGCACGCTGAACAAGTCGGCCTGATGCAGTCCCATCCGAGCAGGAGTGAGCCAGCATGTCGAATGAAACCTTGACGCGCGCCTATGAGTTGACGCGCACGCTCGTCGCCGCGCTCGATGCCGGTGACTATTGCGGCGCCGCGGACCTTGCCGACGAACGCTCGCCGCTTCTGATGTCGCTGGGGCGCGAGCAGTCCGACACGGGGCTCGCCATGATCCGCGAGATCCTGGCGATGAACGCGGCCATCATGGACAAGGCGGCCGCCGCCCGCAATGCGATCTCGTCGCGGTACAACGATGCGCAACGGCGCGTCGCGGCCGCGGGTCAATACCTCGCCACCGAACAGTTGCGCTGATGCGCGTTGGCCGCCTGCAGCGCGGCAATATCGAACGAAGAAGAACAACCGCGTGAAACAGGCGCGGTGCGTCACTCTCGAAGCCGCGGCAACGCGGCTTTTTTTATTGGCTCGGCCGTTTCATCGGGACGAACTGAAGCTGAATCTCCGCTCATTTCCACCAATCGAGCGAAACCACGTGCCGCTTAAAATATCGTCTGGGTCCCGCGAGCGTGAAGGCTGCGCGGCTCGCTAGCGGCAAACACTGAACCGGAACCGAGGCCATGATCGAATCGCCGTCTACTGCACGCGGCGCCCGGTCTGTCGAAATCCGACAGATCTACTATTCCGAGCAAACGCGGCTGCAGCTCGACCCGGGCTTCATTGCCCTCGACAACTGCGGGCACCGCCCCGACTGGCGCGAGTATTGGCCCATGCGGACCTACCTGCTCGGGCATTCGCTCGACGAAGGCACGCTTTACGGCTTTTTCTCGCCGAAGTTCCGACAGAAGACGACGCTCGACTCCGCGACTGTCAGCGCATTCATCGAAGCCGCCCCCGCCGACGTCGACGTCATTGGCTTTTCACCGTTCTTCGACCAGGGTGCCGCTCATCTGAACGTCTTCGAGCAGGCCGCGACGAACCACCCGGGTATCTGGCCGATCTTCGAGGCTGTCATGAAGGTCGTCGCGCCCGGAATCGATCCGCACACGTTGCCGATGGACTCGCGCCACAGCATCTTCTGCAATTATTTCGTCGCGAAGCCGGCGTTCTGGCGCATGTGGCTCGGTGTCACCGAGCCCCTGTTCGCCATCGCCGAAGCAGGCACGAGCGAGCTCGCGCGACTGTTGAATGCACCGATCGCCTACGGCCCGGGCGCCGCGCCGTCGAAAGTGTTCATCATCGAGCGCATCGTCGCACTCGTGCTCGCCGCCGATCCGCGCTGGCGGGTCCACCACTTCGATCCGCTGCGCCTGCCGATGTCTGTCTCGATCGTGCGAGGCTATCCAGCCGATCTGCTCGTGCTCGATGCCCTCAAGACCGCGGCCATCGAAACGCGCCGCGCGCATTACCTCGACATGTTCCATCAGATCCGTGCGACGCTCTTGCAAAACGCGCGCAAAGCCGCGGGCATGCAGGCATAAGCAGGCTCGTCCGGCCGCCCGCCCGCCCCGCTCCTCCGCAGTCCACTACAGCAGTTGCGTCACCGCGCTTGCAGGTGCGCTTGCCACATCGCGGCAAACGCGCCTTCCAGCGAACGAGCAAAGCGTTTTGCATCGCACAGCGACGAGCCCAGCATCCGCTCGCGCAATCCCGCGGCAAGCGCGCTCAACGATGCGCGCTCGCGCATGAACGCTACGGCCTTCTCGACGTATTGCGCGTCGTCCGACGCAATCCAATCGCCCAGCTCGACGCTCTGCAGGACGCTTTCGCAAAGATGGCCGAGAAAGCGATCGGCGCGGCGGCACAGCACGGGGACGCCCATCCAGAGGCTTTCGGCGGTCGTCGTGCCGCCCGGATAGGGGAAAGGACTCAGCGTGATGTCGACGCGGCCATAGGCCGCGAGATAGTGCGCGCGCGGCGAAGCGCCTTCCATGACCAGTCGCGAGCGCTCGATGCCGAGCGCGGATAAGCGCGCGGACAAGCGTTCGCGCTGCACTTCGTCGCCAAGCTGCTGCGCCTTCACGAAAAGCCTGGCCTCGGGTACCGAGCGAAGAATCCGCGCCCACACCGAGAGCACTTGATCGTTCAATTTGACGAGGTCGCCGAAATAACCGAAGGTCGGCGCGCGCTCGGTAGCCGGCGCGCTCGCTTGTCGCTCCGCGTGCAAGGCCGCGTCGGCTTCGGCCGTCGCATCGGGCGGCGTAAAGCATAGATATCCGTGCGGCAACCGCCATGCGCGTTCGACGAAGTGATCGGCCTCGTCGGGCGGCAGCACCCATCGATCGCCGAGAACATAATCGATGGCGTCCAGCCCGGTCGACGCGAAGTAGGCGATCCAGCTCGTTTGCACCGGCGCCGGTTTCCACGCGAAAACCGGCAGCCGGTTGCAGTCGGTATGGCCCGACAAATCGACGAGCACATGAATGCCGTCATCGCGAATCGTTCGGGCAGCCGATTCGTCATCGAGATCCACGATGCTGCGCCATGCCGCGAAACGCGGCTTGATCCGCGCGCTCAGCGCATCTTCATGGGGCCGCGTGACATACGCATAGAGCTGCACACGCTGCGGGTCCAGATGCGCCACGACGTTCTCGATGAAGAATCCGACCGGATGGACGCGCAAATCAGCCGAAACGAAGCCAATGCGCAACGGCGCGCCGTCCGTCGCATCGGCACGCCAATCGGTATAGGGCGACACTTGCGCGCGCATGAGTTCGCCATAGCGGCGCGCCTCCTCGAGATAGGCCGCCACGCTCACGCCTTGCGCGAAGCTCAGCGTGAAAAGCAGATTGCTCCAGGCTTCGTGCCACGCGGGCCGCAACGTCAACGCATGCCGGAAACAAGCGACGGCTTCTTCGTGCCGGCCCGCCTCCCGGCACACGATGCCGAGATTGAGCGGTACCTGCGCTTCGTGCGGCATCAGCCGTGCCGCAGCGCGATAGGATCGTGCGGCCTCATCGAGCTTGCCCTGCGTCTTCAGCGCATTGCCGAGATTGTTGTGGGCCTCGCCGAACGACGGATTGAGCGCAATCGCCTGTCGGCAATGTTCGGCCGCGAGCGTCGCCTCGCCGAGTTCGCGCAGCACGTTGCCGAGATTGCAGTGCGCCTCGGCAAACGAGCGGTTCAGCGCGACGGCGGCGCGAAAACTGGCCGCAGCGGCAGCCGGCAGCCGCATCCGATGCAATACGTTGCCCAGATTGTTGTGCGCCCGAAAGCTCGACGCATCGAGCTCGATGGCCTGCCGATGGCATTCGGCCGCCGCGGCGAGCTTGCCCCATCCGAACAGCGCACAACCGAGATTGTCGAAGAACGAGGCTTGCGGACTGATTTCGATGGCGCGTCCGATCAGATCGAAGGCATCGGCAAACCGCTGCTGCTGCATGGCGACGACGCCCGATAGATGCAGCGCGTCCGCGTGACGCGGCACGAGCGCCAGCGCGCGCTGATAGGCGGCGAGCGCGGCATCGAGATGGCCCGCGCGATGCAGGGCCAGCCCTTCGTCGATGAACTGGGCCACAGCCAGCGCCGGCTGCGCCACCGTTGCGGTCGTCATTGCGTCAGCTCCAGGGGGCGACTCACGCGTGCCTGCCACATCTGTTCGAAGGCCGTCGCCAGATGGCCTGCGAAACGCTCGGCGTCCGCGAGCGGCGAACGTTCGACGCGCTCGCGCAAGCTCGCGCGCAATCGATCGAGCGCCGGCAAGTCGCGGGCGAAAGCGATCGCGCGCGCCAGGTAGTCTTCATCGTCGGCGGCAATCCATTCGTCGAGTCCCACCGTGCGCACCACCATCTCACCGAGGTGCGCGAGAAAGCGGTCGCCGCGCCGGGCCAGCACCGGCACGCCCATCCAGAGTCCTTCGACGCTCGTCGTGCCGCCCGGATATGGAAACGGATCGAGCGCGATATCGACGTGACGATAGGCGTCGAAATAAGCCTCGCGCGATGACGGCCCCTCGAGCACGAGCCGATCGGCCGGGACGCCGTGGGCCGCAAAGCGCGCGATCGTCTCGCCGCGGATGACGGCCTCGCTCAGTTGGTGATTCTTCAGCATCAGGCGCGCGTCGGGTATCGCGCGCAGCAGTCGCGACCACAGTGCAACGACGCCGTCGTTCAGCTTCTTGTGGTTGTTGAAGCAACCGAAGGTGATGTAGCCGTTGGTCAGCGCCGGCAGCGGCGCGACCGGCACACGGAGGTCGGGCAGCGTGAAGCAGAGATAGCAGTCGGGCAATCGCCAGATTTGCTCGACATATTGCGAGGCCTCGTCGGGCGGAACCACGTGGGGATCGGCCAGCACGTAGTCGATTTCAGCAAGACCCGTCGTCGCGAAGTAACCGAGCCAGCTCACCTGCAAGGGTGCCGGCCGCCATGCGAAGATCGGCAGCCGGTTGCGGCCGGTATGGCCCGACAGATCGACGAGGATATCGATGCCTTCCTCGTGAATCGCCCGCGCGAGCGCCGCGTCGCCCGTGTCGGCAACGTGGTGCCAGGCCGCGAAACGCGGCTTGATGCGTGCCGTGAGTTCGTCGTTTTGCAGACCGTTCGAATAGGCGATCGGCTCGATACGCGAGCGATCGAGACGGCTCAGCACGCATTCGAAAAAGTAGCCGACCGGATGTTTTCTGAAATCGGCCGACACGAATCCGACTCTCAGCGCTCGCGCGCCGCCGCGTGCCGCGTCGAGCACGGGCCAATGCCGGTAGGGTTTGGCCCTCGCCGCCATCCGCTCGCCGAAGTATCGCGCATCGGCCAGGTGAGTGTCGGCCGACCATTCGGTGACGTACGATTGCCCGAACAGCACGCAGGTGTGCGATTCACCGAAATCGGGATCGAGTGCTCGCGCCGCGCGATAGCACTCGAGCGCCGCGTCGAACTGGCTCAGATCGGCGAGGATCGCGCCGAGATTGTTGTGGAACGAAGGTGTATCGCCGCGCAGCTCGATCGCACGCCGGGCGCAAACGACCGCTCGCGTCGGGATGCCCTGACGCCGCAATGCATTGGCGAGGTTGTGCCAGGCATCCGGGAAGTCGGGATCGAGCGCGATGGCCTGCTCGTAGACGGGAATGGCCTCGCCAACGCGGCCGGCCGCGTTGAGCGTGTTGCCCAGCGTATTGCACGCGTGCGCCGATTGCGGCTCGAGCGCGACGACGCACCGATAGTGTTCGATCGCCGCGTCCACCTCGCCGCGAAAAAACGCCAGCCCGCCGAGGCCGTCGTGCGCCGCGGCCATTTGCGGGGCCAGCGCGACCGCGCTGCGGTAGCTCGCCGCCGCGGCATCGAGATCGCCTTGCGCCTTGCGCACGTGCCCCAGGTTCAGATGGGCTTCGACGAAGCCCGGGTTGGCGGCGATCGCCTTGCCGTAGCTGAGAGCCGCCGCCTCGAGCTCGCCCAGATCTTTCAATGCATTGGCGAGATTGTTATAGGCCTGCGCATAGCCCGGATGCAGTTCGAGCGCACGGGCGCACTGCTCGAGCGCGGCCTTCGCATCGCCGCTTTCGCGCAATACGTTCCCGAGGTTGCTGTACGCCTCCGCATAATCCGCCTTGAGCGCGATCGCACTGCGGTAAGCATGAACGGCCTCGTCGCGAGCACCCGATTCCCGCAGCATGTTGCCGAGGTTGTTGTAATAGATCGCATTCGGATGAAGGGCGATCGATTCGCGAATCAATGCGAGCCCGGGCTCATGCTGCTTGATCTGACATGCAAGCAGGCCCATGAAATGCAATGCATCGGCATGCCGCGGATCAACCGCGAGAATGCGCGAATAGAGCGTCTGGGCTTCGCCGAGCCTGCCAGCCTGATGATGGCCGAGCGCCTCGTTCAACAAGGCGCCGAGCGTCGGCAGCTCGCCCGTGCGGTGCGGCAACGTTGCCTGGCGTTTCTTCATCGCATGGACCCGGAATGCTTCTCGATGTCGGCGACACGCTCGCGCCACATACCCTCGAGCGCCGCTTCGAGATGCCGGGCGAAACGCGAAGCGTCCACGAGCGGCGACGCGATGAGCGCATCGCGCAAACCGTCGCGCAGCATCGCAAGGCGCAGCGGCTCGTTCGCGAACGCCACGGCTTTTTCGACGTAGTCATCGTCGTCGTCGGCAATCCAGTCTTCGAGGCCGGCCGAGTGCAGCATGCTCGCGCAAATGCTCGAGAGGAACCGATCGCCTCGGCGACACAACACCGGCACGCCCATCCACAGACCTTCGACACTGGTCGTTCCGCCGGGATACGGGAACGGACTCAACGCGATGTCGACGTTGCGGTACGCGGCGAAGTACTCGGCGCGCGGTGATCGGCCTTCGAGAATCAGGCGGCGTGCATCGATGCCGCGCGCAGCGAAGCGGGCAAACGTCGCCTCGCGCGTTTCGCGCACATCGAGTTGCTTGGCCTTCAGAAAAAGGCGCGAGCCCGGGACCGCGTGAAGGATGCGCGCCCATACGTCGACCACGCCATCGTTCATCTTCATCAGATGGTTGAAGCAGCCAAAGGTGACGTGCCGGCGCGTGAGCATCGGCAATGCGCCGACTTCCACGTCTTCGGCCGGCGGCGTGAAGCACAAATAACTGTCGGGCAGCCGCCAGAGGCGTTCGACGTACTGATCCTCGGCGCCGGCCGGAAGCACGTGCGGGTCGCCGAGCAGATAGTCGACGGCCGCCACGCCGGTGCTCGCGAAATAGCCGAGCCAGCTGACCTGGCAGGGCGCCGGTCGCCAGGCGAACAGCGAGAGGCGGTTGAAATTCATATGCCCCGACATATCGACGAGGATGTCGATGCGGTCGTTTCGGATACGCTCCGCGGCGGCTTCGTCCGTCATTCCCGCGATCGGCGTCCACTGCGCGAAACGCGGCTTGATGCGCGCGCTCAGTGCGTCTTCGAACCGGCGCGTCGGGTAGGCGATGAGCTCGATGCGCCGCGGATCGATATGCGCGAGCAGGCTCTCGAGAAAGTGCCCCGTCGGGTGCACCTTGAGATCGCCCGAGATAAAGCCGACGCGCAATGGTCCACTGCGCCCGGGACTGAGCGAGAGAGGCCAATCGTGCCACGGCTGGGCCCGCTCGGCCGCCACACGACCGAATTCACGCGCCTCGCGCATGTACTCGGCCGCATCGAAACGCTCGCGATAACTGAGGATAAACAACAGATTGCTGCGTGCCTCGAGCAACTCGGGCTGCAGGCGAATCGCGATGCGGTAGTGTTCGATCGCCGCTTCGAGCTCGCCCATATCGACGAGCACGTTCGCGAGGTTGTTATGGGCTTCGGCGTAATCGGGCTTCAGCGCAATGAGCGTCTCGAAGCACTGCGCGGATTCTGCCAGCTTGCCCTGATCGCGCAGCAGATTGCCGAGGTTGTTGTGTGCCGGCACATAGTCCGGGCGCAGCACGATGGCACGGCGAAAGCTTTCGATGGCGGCTGCGTGCATGCCACGCGCCGTCAACGCATTGCCGAGGTTGCCGTAATAGATCTCGCTCTCGCGATGGCTGAGCGCAGCCATGATGAGTTCGGTCGACGCGGTGTAATCGCCCTGATGATAGGCAACGAGACCCAGCAGATGCAGTGCGTCGGCATGCCTGGGATCGACGGCGAGTATCTGGCGGTACACGGCTGCCGCCTCGGCTAGCCGCCCGGCTTGCTGAAGTGCAAGCCCCGTTTCGATCGGCGGCGCGGACAAAGCTTCGGTCGCCATTGCCTCACTCGCCGTATTTGCGCAAATAGCGCTCGTAAGCCTCGCGCCAGGCGGGCTTGCCATAGGCGCCGCCGCTTTCATGCACCACGCTGATCGGCCAAGTGCCCATCGTCATGCCTTTGAGCTCGGCCTGACGGCAAAAATCGAGGTCGTAGAAATGAAAATCGAACTGCTCGTCGAAACGCAGCCCGCTCGCGACGAGCCGCTCGCTGTCCGCGGCGAGCAGAAGCCCGTCGAGCAGCTTGCAGGCCTGGCCCGACGGGCCGAACTGCGAAACGATATCGCAGGGGAAACCTTTGCCGTGCCCAACCGTGCCGCTCAGGAACTCCGGCTTGTCCCACTTGAGATCGGGCGAGAACGCCCACGACGGCTGTCGCGGCATGCGCCGCGTGTTGCCCGCCAGACCGACGATATCGAAGCGTTCGAGTGCCTCCCGTATGCGCTCGGCCCAGAAGAAGTCGCACAGCGATATGTCATCGTGGATGAACACGAGCACGGCCGGATGCTCTTTCGCGTGCTCGATCGCGCGGTTGTAGATCGTCGAAAGACCCGTCGTGTTGTTGTCGAACAGCAGCAACTGCTGCACGGGGGGATGATCGTAGAGCTTGAGCGATCGGGCGAGCGCCGTGTTTTCGACGAACTGCGCTTCGGAGTATCGGGTGCCACATACAAGGCGGATCGGCTTCATCGGAATCGGGAGAGTGTCGGTTAAGGCCATACGGCGCGTTTACGCCGCTTCGAGCGTCAGATTGCTGCGCAGCGCAGCGGCGACGCGCTCGGGCGCATTCCAGAGCAGGACGTCGACGATCGACAGATGCGGTTCGTAGCGAAACGGCGCGGGATCGTAGGCGAATTCGGCCACATCGGCGAATTCGAGCGCGACGCCGATGCGCGCAAACGCGGCAGGTTCGAAAAGCGCGCGGCCGCCGGCCGGATTGACATAGCCGGTCGCACCGAGCGCGTTGCAAACGAACGGCGCCCAGTCGCCCGCCTCCATCTCGTCGGGGAACTCGAGGCCGAGCTGCGAGCAGATCCGATACGAAAACGGAATGCCGAGATAGTCGCAAACGGTGCGCAAGCTGCTCACGTTGAGCGCGCAAAGCGAATCGTCGGCCGCGCCGGCAAACGCCGCGCGCACGAGTTCGCTCACGCGCGCATGGAACGGCGCATGCCGGCGAAACGCGGTGAGTTTGCCGAGGATGCTCGCCTGCGCGCCGGCCGGATCAAGCAGGCGCGCCTCATGCGTGCGAATCGAGATCGAGCTGTTCGCGAGCGGCACGTTCAGGTATTGCCATCCTTGCTTCGGATGCAAGATGCGATTTCGGTTCATCCACGTCTTCGGCGTGTACTGCGTCACGTCGAAGACGATCCATTCGTCGACGGCCGCGATCAACGCGAAATGACCGAAGTACGGAAAGAAGTACGGTTGCATGATGCCGAGCTTCACGCGGCCACTCCTTCATGCGTCGCACCGGCGGCGAGTGCCGCGCCGATTGCCTCGCACACGCGGCCCACGGCAGCGATATCGACATGCGCGCCGATCGGCAACCGCAACCACGACGACGCAATGCCGCGCGCCTCGATATCGTGGCTTGCGAGTGCCGCGATCAACGCATCGCGCGAGAGGCCCGCCGCGTCCTCGTCGAACGCGCAGACCACCGTTTGATGATTCGATGCGTCGACGCCGGACGGTACGACGAGGCGGACGCCGGCCAGACCGCCGAGGCCGGCGCGGTAGGCCTCGAAGCTGGCGCGGTTGCGCTCGCGATTGGCGTCGAAATCGTCGAGCGACATCAGGCCGAGCGCGGCCTGCGCTTCGGACATGCGTCCGTTGGATGTCTTGACCACCGACACGGGGCGGCCCGCGCCGTAGCTGCTGCGAATGTTGCGCAGGCGTGCGGCGAGCTCGTCGTCATCCGTGGCCACGCAGGCGCCGCCGCCGGCATTCACGATATCGGCGGCATCGAACGAAAACACTTCGAGGGCACCGCCTTGACCGGCCCGCCGACCCGCCACCGTGATGCCGAACCCTTCCGACGAATCGAACATCAGCGGGAGATCGTGCGCACGCGCAAGCGAGGCAAGTGCCGCGGCATCGCACGCGCCGCCCCACAAGTTCGCGCCCACGATCGCGCCGACGCCTCCCGCACGGCCCACCCGCTTGGCACAGGCGTTCACATCGAGCTGACCGCTCGAGGCGTCGGGCTCGACACTGAGCGTCGATAGGCCGCACCAGTTCAACGCATGCGTCAACGCGCTCGTGCAAACGCGTGGGACCAGCACGGGCGAAGCCATGCCGAGCGCCTCGCCGGCCATCATGAGCCCGATCGTGACGTTGGTCACGCATACGACGTGACGCGCGGCGAGCCGCGACTGCAAGCGCTCTTCGAAAGCGCGTGCGAGCGGTCCCTGGTTCGTGTAATAGCGCCGCTCGAAGATGTCGCGCATGGCCGCTTCGAAGCGGTCCCGGGACGGCATGTTGTGCTGGCCGAGCCGCAGCGGTGCCGCGAACGCGGGCGTCGCGGAGCCTTTGTTGTCCAACGCGCTGTTCATCGCATGGCCCTTCGCGCGGCATCCGCGCCGAGAATGGGCTGCGCGTGCGCCCGCATGAAGGCGAGCAAATCGACTACGGCATCGATGTCGTCGAGCGTGACGAACTCGCCGCACGGCAGGAGCATGAACCGCTCGGCGAGTCGATCCGTCACCGGCAGCACGGCCGGCACATACGGATAGGCCATCGGCTTGCTGTGCAGCGGCGGGGCATAGTAGGCACGCGCAAGCACGTTCTCCGCATTGAGGATCTCGATCGTCAGCGCGCGCGGGAGCGGCCAGTCATCGAGCAACTCGACGACGATGTTCTTGTAGCTCGTCGGCTGCGATTCGTCAAAGGCGACGAGCCGGATGCCGGCCACGCCCGAGAGCGCGCGCCGATACCGCGCATAGCGGCTGCGATTGCGCTCGACCTGAGCGTCGAGCTCGTCGAGGTTGGCAAGCGCCATGGCGGCATGGACGTCGCTCAATCGCGCATCGAGCGCGCCAGGCGCGACGAGACCACCGTCGCGCAGCGCCACGAGCCGATCGGCGAGCGCCTCGTTATCGGTCGTGACGTATCCGCCTTCGAAGCCGTTGACGAGCTTGCTCGCGTGAAGCGAAAAGCATTCCGCGTCGCCGAATGCGCCGACCTTGCGCGAGACGCCCCGCCCGTCGGTACAACGCTCGTAGACCGACTCGACGCCGTCGAACAGCAACGGCAGGCCGCTGTCCGCCGCCAGCTCGACGAGTCCGCTCGCATCGCAGCAGTTGACGATCGGATGAACGGCGAGCAGCAGTGCCGTGTCGGTGCCGATGCAAGCGGCCGCCGTCTCGGCACTGATCGCGAGCGTGGCCGGATCGACCTCGCAAAAGCGCGGTACGAGCCGCGTCCAGGCGACGACATCGGCCATCCGCCGATAGGTCAGCGAAGGCATCACGACTTCGCGCCGCCCGGGGCGCGCGAGTTCGACGATCGACGTGGCCAACGCCCAAAAACCGCTGCAGAACGTGACGCAGCGCGCGACTTCATGAAACTGGGCAAGGCGCGTTTCGAGATGGGCGGCGACGACGCCCGGGCCGCCGGACGCATTGCCGGGCGCGTCGAACATCGGCCGCGCATAGTCGAGAAAACGCTCGATCGACGGCTGAACGAGATTCGACGTCGACTTCGGCACGGCAAAGCGTTTGCGCCCGCCGAAGAGCGCGAGATCGACGAGCCCGGATTGCTCGTGGCGTGCGTTCATCTCGCCTTCCCTGCCACACCGTTCGCGGTCGCGCCACGTCGGCGCAGCAACACGTCGTAGCGATAGTGAACCGAGAAGAATCCGCCCGGCATCGTCGAGAAGCTTGCCTCCCAACCGGCGGCGGCCGCCATGTCGGCGAACGCTTCGCGGGTGCGCCAGAGTCCGATTTGCGCCTGATGATCGTCGAGTTCGCCCGGCAGCGGCTCACGCGGTGCATAAAAGGCGGCGGCGCGGGCGCGATCGGGCAGGTTGCCGATGAAGACCGATTCGACGTTGACGAAGCGCGTGTTCAGCAGCGCGAGCGTCGCGCGCGCATCCTCATCGGAAAAGTAGGCGAAGCTGCCGTAGCAGAGCACCTTCGTGAAGCGTTCCGGTGTGGCTTCGGCGCGCAGATATTGCGCGGCGCCATCGGCGAAAAAGCTCACGCGCGGCGCTTGCGCGAAGTGCTGGTTGGCGATTTCGATCAGATACGGCGAAAGATCGACGCCGACGAGCGCGGCACAACCCTCGACGAGCCGATGCGACAGCGCACCGTTGCCGCACGCGAGATCGAGCACGACGTCGGCCGGCGTCAGCGACAGTTGCTGCTTGATCTCCTCGACGATCAGATCGATCTGCTCGTCCGGTACAGGCTTGCCGTGCACCGTTCGTTTGACCTGTGCCCAGAAAGCATCGGGCGGGCAGGTGCGCGCATGCGCATCGTAATCGACGGTGGGATAGTCGCGCTCGGTGGCGTTGGCGTTTGACATGATCGATGTGGCGTATAAAGGGTTCGCTCGCCGTTTCAATTCGAACGGCGGCGCGCCGCGCAGGAAAGGACGACGTCGACGATGCGCTGTTGATCGTCGCTATCGAGATCCGGGTAAAGCGGCAGGCACAGTACTTCGCGCGACACTTCGTTCGCGACCGGCAAGTTGCGCGAATCGGACGACGGCAATCCGCGATAGGTCGGGAACTCACTGATGAGCGGAAAGAAGTAGCGACGCGCCGCGATCTGATGCTCGCGCAGCGTCTGATAAAGGCCGTCTCGGCTCAGCGCGAAATCACGTGTGATCCGTACCGGGAAGTAGGCATAGTTGCGCGTGCAATGGGCGGCCGTCTCGTGCAGCACGATGCCCGGCACGCCCGCGAACGCTTCGCGATAGCGCCGATCGATTTGCGCGCGCGCTGCGATCACGTGTTCCATATGCTCGAGTTGCAGCAGGCCGAACGCCGCCTGGACTTCGTTCATCTTCCCGTTGATGCCGGGCGCGACGACGGTCGTCTCGTCGATGAAGCCGAAGTTCTTGAGGTTGTCGATGCGGCGTTTCATCTTGGCGTCGCGGCAGACGATCGCGCCGCCTTCGAACGTGTTGAACACCTTCGTGCCATGAAAGCTCAACACGGAAAGATCGCCATACTCGAGCACCGAGCGCTCGCGCACGCGCACGCCGAACGCATGGGCTGCGTCATAGATCACGCGCAGTCCGTACGTGTCGGCGAGCGCGTCGATGCGCTCCACGTCGCAGGGATTACCGTAGACATGCACAGGCATGATCGCCGTGGTAAGCGGCGTAATGGCCGCTTCGATTCTGGCCGGATCGAGATTCATGCTGACCGGATCGATATCGGCGAACACGGGCCGAATGCCGTTCCAATGCAGCGCGTGCGTGGTCGCGACGAAACTGAACGGCGTCGTGACGACTTCGCCCGTGATCTTCAGCGCCTGCAGCGCCGTGATCAGCGCGAGCGTGCCGTTGGCGAAAAGCGATAAGTGCTCGACGCCGAGGTAGTCGCACAGGGCCGCTTCGAGCCGCTGGTGAAACACGCCATTGTTGGTGACCCACTTGCGCTGCCAGATCTCCTCGAGATAGGGCGTGAACTCGGCGAGCGGCGGCAGATACGGCTGCGTCACCGGCACGAAGCCCTGCTTCGGATCCGCGAGCGTCGATACACGCGTATTGATCGGGTGCTCGCCCTCGCCGGCTTGCCCGGCTAGCCCGGCTTTGCCGGCTTGGCCGCTTTGTGCGGCCTCGTCGACACCGACCGGCTGCAGCGCGCTCGCCGACGCGTGCATCGCAGACCGATCGTCGAGGGGAACGGCGCTCGGCAATTCGTTAGGCTTCATCGGGAAAGCAGTCCTCATCAATCGTCAGCCGAACCGGATGCATGCGCATCAACCGGCGAATTCCGGCGCGCGCCCCTTGGAAAACAGGAAAAACGGTTCGCGTCCATTGCAGCCGAACGTCTTGGGATCGACCTCGGCGAGCACCTCCGTATGCGAGTAGAGATCGCCCGAGAGACCGGCCGCGCGGAACCGGTCGACGATATCGGCCCCGAAGAGCCGCACGTGATCGCTCTGTCCGAAGTAGTGCGTCGCGAATGGGCCGCTCACCGGCTTGTTGAGCTCGAAGGTATTGCGCAGCACCGGGGAAAAGGGCGTCTGGGCAATCAGATGGCCGTTCGACGCGAGGCAGCGGGTCAGCTCGGCCATTGCGCGGTCCGGATTGGCGACGTGCTCGAGCACGTGATTGCAGATGACCACATCGAAATAGCCATCCGGGAAGTCGAGCCGTTCCACGTTGAGTTGGCGGTGATGGTGGACACGCGGGTGCAGATCGCCGACGACATATTCGAGCGGCGCGAGCGCGCGAATCCGCGGCTCGATACGCGCTTCCGGCGCGATGTGAAGGATCCGCTTTTGCGGAGCGTCTTCGAGCACGCGCGAAAAAGCGAGATAAAGCCACAGATGCCGGTCGCGATCATTGCAGCCGCAGTTGGGGCACTGATAGTGTTCGAGCGTCGAACCCACCGATTCCACCTGCTGCATGAAGCTGCGATCGAGTTTGCCCGCTTGGGGATGAGGCAACCAGCCGGACACAGACTGCTCGCAGACCACGCAAAACGGTTGCTGCTGGGCCGGTTCGGCGGTTGCGGCGGTTGCGGCCGGTGCGCTCGCCACCGCCGCCGCGGCCTGCGCGCGATTGTTGCGAGTGCCCACACGCTCGGCCACCGCCGCGCGCGCATGCGCGAGATCGGCGACGAAGCGCTCCGACGTATAAAGCTGATGAGGCGCAAGCTCGGTGAGTTCGCCGAGATTGGCCAACAGACGCGCGATTTCGGGCAAAGCCGGCGCCCAGCGCCCGTAGAGCCCGCGAAGCGCACGCTGCGCCCCTTCGAGCGTGGCCCCTCGCAAGTTCCCGGCAGCCGCTTCCCCACGCACCATCAGTTCCCACTCGTAGAGGCCCGCGCTGTAGTTCGCGCCCGCGGCCGCCGACGCTTGCGACGAATGCTGACGGAATGCGCTCAGATAGCCGCCGACGGCGAGCAGCGGGGCCTCCGCGGCACAGTTCAGATAGAGCGCCACGTCACCGAGGAAATCGAGTACCCACGTCCGGTAATCGAAAGCGCGCGAAATATCGACGCGGTCGCGCACGAGCATGACGTTGCTCGGCTCACCGATGAAGTTGTTGATCCTGCCGATCATGTTCTCGACCAGCGACGCTCGGTCGATGAGCGCGGCCTGCCCGGACGGCAGCAGCGACGGGGGCGTCGCGATGATCGCGTCGTTCTCGTCGATTATGACGCGTGCATGAAAAGCAAGCGCGACGCCGGGATTCACGCGCAGCGCGTTCACGAGCGTCTCGACCGACTCGGGCATCAGCATGTCGTCGTCGAAGAGCCACTTGACGTATTGGCCGCTCGCCTTGTCCCACAGTGCGCGCGAATTGCGCGTGCCTTTTTGGAAACCGTGATGGAAATACCGCACGCGTGGATCGTCGAACCGCTCGACGATTTCCCGCAGCACGCCCTGGGGCGTGTCGTCGCCGACGAGGATTTCGGTGTCCTCGAACGTCTGGTTGAGCGCGCTCAGGATCGCGCGTCCCAGAAACTCGGCCTTGTAGGCGGGAATGAGAATGCTGACTGTTGGCATTGAAGCGGTCCTTCGGTGATTGAGCCGGCGCGGCGACCGGGGCGCGGCGTCAGCGGTAACGAAGCTGCGGCGCCGAGCGGTTTTTGCGATGCTGGAAGATTAGCGGCGGCGATCGTGCTTCAATCGGCCAAACAGACGCCGATTTGGCCGCTATATTGGCGCTTGAGCCCGTGGAGCGGGGCTCGGAGGCTTGTACGGATGGACGATGATGCGCCAGGAAACGGCGGCCGGGCGGCTGAGCCGCCGCCCAGGAAGGAGGCTTGGCGGCGCTCCGGCCCCCTTGGGGCCCGAGGAACGCTCAGGAACGCGCCGCGCTTTGGGGCGGCCGCGCCGCCAAGGGCCGAATGGCTTGTCGAACCGTATCGCCGGCCGGCTGCGATTCGTCGATCGACGTGCGGCCGCCGTCGCGGAAAAACGCCTGTTCGGCCGCCTTGTTCATGACGAGGATGCTGATGCGGCGGTTCGTCGGCTCGGCCGCGCCGTTGCCCGCGAGCGGCAACACGTCGGCAAGACCGCGCACCTGCAGCACCTTCTCGTCGTGCAGGCCGCCCGCCACGAGCGCCCGGCGCGCCGCATTGGCCCGTTCGGCGGAAAGCTCCCAGTTCGTGTAGCCGACGGGGCCGCCCGCGTAGCGGACGTCGTCCGTATGACCGGCGATCGAGATATGGTTGTCCACATCGTTGAGCGTTGCGCCGATCTGCTGAAGGATGTTTACCGCGTAGGTTTCGAGCCTGACGCTGCCCAGCGCGAACATCGGCCGCTTTTGCGAATCGACGATCTCGATGCGCAGGCCTTCCGCCGTGATCGAGATGCGGATCTGATCGCGATAGGCGTTGAGCGCCGGCGTATGTTCGATCAGCGCCGTGAGTTTGGCCTTCAGCTGCTGCAAACGCTGCATGTCGGCCTGCTCCGGCGAGGGCGCCATTCTGGCGCTCGCCGGCTCGGTCTGGGTCTGTGCGCCCACGCCGGGCCGCGTATCGATGATGTTCTGACCGCCGCCTTGCACGATGCTGGGCCGCACGGCGTCGGCGCTTTCCTTGCCCTCGATCATCGCCGAGAGCGGCGTGTTGAAATAGTCCGCGATGCCTTGCTTGTCGTACTTCGACGTCGAACCGAGCAACCACATGAGCAGGAAGAACGCCATCATCGCCGTCACGAAGTCGGCATAAGCGATCTTCCAGGCACCGCCATGGTGGCCAGCGTGTTCCTCGCCCTTTTTGCGTCGTATGACAACGCTCATCGGCCGCTTTTCGGCGGCGTCGCGTGAAAGCCTGTCACCCATGCCGCGCCCCTTAGGCCTGCGCCTTCGCGGCGCCCTTCGTGGCGCGCACGGCGTCGTCGAGTTCCTGGAACGTCGGACGATCGGACGTGAAGAGCACCTTGCGACCGAACTCCGCCGCGATCGAGGGCGCGTAGCCGCTCAGCGAGGCGAGCAGCACCGCCTTCACGCAGTGATAGGGCTTGGCGGCAGCACGTCCCTTGGCGTTGAGCAGATCGGCGAGCGGGCCGACGAATCCGTAGGAAAGCAGGATGCCGAGGAACGTGCCCACGAGCGCGCCCGCGATCATCTTGCCGAGCACGGCCGGCGCTTCGCCGACGGAGCCCATCGTATGCACCACACCCATGACGGCCGCGACGATGCCGAACGCCGGCAGACCGTCGGCCATTTTTTGAATCGCGTTGGCGACGATCGATTCTTCCGCGTGGTGCGTGACGAGCTCTTCGTCCATCAAGTCCTGCATTTCGAGCACGTTGATGTTGCCCGTCGACATCATGCGCAGATAGTCGAGGATGAAGTCGAGCAGATGGTGATCGGCGACGATATGCGGATACTTCTGGAAGAGCGGGCTTTGTTCGGGCGCATCGACATCCGACTCCAGCGCCATCATTCCTTCCTTGCGGGCCTTTTGCAGCAGCTCGTAGAGCAGCGCGATGAGCTCGAGGTACTTCGCCTTGTCATAGCCGCGGCCATGAAAGACGGTGGGCAGGCTTTTGATCGTTTTCTTGAGCGTCGTGATGGGGTTGCTGACAACGAACGCACCGAACGCGGCACCGAAGATACAAAGAAGTTCGAACGGCTGCAGGAGCGCCGGCAAATGCCCGCCTACACCGATGAAACTTCCGATCACCGAACCGAGTACGACGATCCATCCAATTGCGACAAACATGTTCTCTCCCTATAGCCGCGAGTGCATTCACTCGCGAGCCTTGCCGCGCGATGAGGTCGATGAGGGCGCCTTGCATCCGCTTAACGCAATGCGAATGCGCATGCCCGCGCTATGCCGAGCCGAGCGAGCGGCATGGGGCCCATGACCGATTCGATAGCCGCGGCGGCACGGCTTCGTTTCCTTCTGACTTGCTAACGGCTCGGCAGAGGCCGGTCTGAAGACCGGGTTCAAACGAAATTGCTCGCCGGTTGAGCCCCAATTACGCGGCTCGGTATGAATGACCGGCCCGCTGAATCGTCACGTTCATTTTTATTCGACGATGGCTCGCGTCCTCATTCGGTCCGGTTTCCCAGCGAAGCCCGGATCAATGCGCGTGGCCGCAACATCATCGAGGGCCATTTCACCCTGCCCGCGCCGCTTCGACGGTTCGGGTCAGAAGAGGCCACCCATGAAATCGATAGGTTTTGCCAGTACGCGCCGATATCCGGCGCTCACCGCCGCAGTTGTGCTCGTTGCGCTGCTCTCTCCAGCGGCGGCGTCTGCCGCGCCGGCCCTTTCCGCACCGCGCGCCCAATTGCCCGACGGCGTGATCGAAGGCGTCAGTATCGACACGGGGCAGACGCGGGTGCATGCGTTTACCGGTGTCCCGTATGCCGCGCCGCCGGTCGGCCCATTTCGCTGGCGCGCTCCCCAACCCGTGGCGCGATGGGCCGGCGTGCGGCGCGCAACCGAATTCGGGCCGCGCTGCATGCAGTCGGACGGATTCGCAAAGACCTCCCGCTCCACGCGAATGAGCGAGGACTGTCTTTACCTGAATATCTGGGCGCCGCCCGATCCGCAGCGTGCCAAGCTGCCGGTCCTCGTTTATTTCCACACCGGGGATTTCGAAGGCGGTGACGGATCCGACGCACGCATTGACGGCGCGAATCTCGCGGCGAAAGGCATGATCGTCGTCACGGTGAACTATCGGCTGGATGTGTTCGGCTTTTTCGCGCATCCCGATGCCGCGCAGGAGTCCGGGTATGGCGCGGCCGGAAACTACGGTCTGCTCGACCAGCTCGCTGCGCTCAGATGGGTGCGCGAGAACATCGCGCAGTTCGGCGGGGATCGCGAACAGGTCACGATCGGGGGCCAAGGCGCGGGTGCGGTGTCAGTCAGCGCGCACATGGCCTCGCCGCTCTCGCGGGGACTCTTTGCGCGAGCCATTGGACAAAGCGCCGGCGCGTTCACGCCGATCAACTTCTGGACGAAGGAATACGCCGAAGACGTATCCAAAGCATTTGCGAACCGGCTCGGGGCGTCCACCCTGGAAGCGCTTCGTTCCCGCCCGGCCGAGGCGCTGCTCGATGTGCAAGACCCTGAGGACGAAACGCCGTTCGGATTCTGGCCTACCGTCGACGGTTATTTTCTGACCGAGCGGCCCGGGGCCGTCTTCGCTGCCGGCGGGCAAGCGCGCGTGCCGCTGATGGTCGGATCGAACTCTCAGGAGGTGCACTTCAGCCGCGTGCTGGAAGGTCGTGCACCCACACCCGAAAACTGGCGGCGCATGCTCGAGGAGATCTTCCCGCACAACTACCCCGCACAAATCATGGCGCTATACCCGGGTGGCGACGAGCAGGAAGTCATGCGCTCGGGCACGGCGCTCGCGAGCGACATGATGTTCGGCATCAGCACGCGCCTTTGGGCGGACTTGCATCGGGAAACGGGCGCAGCGCCCGTCTACTACTACTTCTTCACGCAGCCGCGTCCGCCACTGGCGCGCCCGGTGCCCGGCGAGAAAGCCGACCCGCGGCCCGAGCCGGTCATGGGCGCCGAACATGGCGCGGAGGTCGAATATATGTTCGACAATTTCCGGCAACAGCCTCAGTACGCCTGGACCGATGAAGATCGCAAGATCGCGCGCGTGTTTTCCGGCTACGTTGCGCGGTTCGTCAAGACGGGGGATCCGAACAGCGAAGGGCTCGAGAAGATCGGTTCGCCGAAGGACCGCCCGAGCTTCCAGCGCGATGGGCTGCCGCTCTGGCCGCCTGCGCGAGAAGAGCGTAGCGGACTCGTGCGCCAGTCGATCGGGAGTGACACGCGCTCGATTCTCGACACCGATTCGGAGCGGTATCGCCTCTTGCATGTGCTTTATAAGACCGCGTTTCCGCATGTGGCGGGCATGAAACCCTGATTGGCGTCGGGCGCGGGTGTCGATAGGCGCCCGCGTCTTGGCGCTGAGTCGCTGCGCAATTTCATCAATATCGATCGTGTCCTCAGGACCTAATGGACGGATTGTCGGGATGATCGATACGTGTCCATACGTTTCCGTCGAACCGGACCAGGTCCTTGGCTCCGATCGACCAAAGCGCATCGTCTGTCGAATCGACAGTGTAGGTTTCGACTTCGGGGTTCAGTCCGGTTACGACCGGCGCGATCGCATGCCCGTCATAGGCAAACAAGCCCTTTGTCGTGCCGAGATAGACCTTTTCCTTGAACTTCGCGAGCGACCAAAACGTAGCGTTGTCCGCGATATCGCTCACATCTCGGAAGCCCCTGACGATATTGCCGTTCAACAATGTGCCGTTCGCGCCGCCGATCCATACGTCGTCCCGCCCATAGCAACGAATGCACTCCAGATTCGCCTCAGTCTCGAGCTCGATTTGCCGCCATGCGCTGCCGTTCCAGTGGTAAAGGGAACCGTTGGAACCGGCGGCATACACATCGTCCTCCGAAAATCCGTCGATTCCGTTGAACACGACATACTCGTCCGATGCTGCATGACGAAATGCCAAAGGTGCCGACACCAGTGACTCCCACGCACCGTTGCTTCGCGCATAGACCTGGCTGTTGAACCCACATGCAAACAGCGTCTTACCGATCTCTCGAATCGAGCGCAGGTAGCCAAGATTGCCGAAACGCACGCCAGCGTCCGAAATCTTTTCGGTGGCGGAAGAGCCATCCTTGCTCGTCCACAATTCGACCTCGCCTTCCTTGGAAAGCGCAACCAGTTGCCTGCGTTCCGTACCCGTTTGCTTCCTTTCGCAGACAGACACGACGTTTGCATTGAGGTCGTGATAGAACCACTGACGGCCGGGATCCAAACGGCCAACGTACGCGCTCATACGCGTATGCGCATAGTCGGCAGAGTCCACCTCTTCAAGCTGAGTGGCGAGATAGACGATGTCGCTTTCAACCGCACAACCTGAGACGAAATAGACTTCTGTACCAAGCATGCGAACACTCCCCAGCTCTGACAAACTTCTCTGGCGCCCATCGATTTCGCTAGCGGATAGGAACATTGTCCGGGTGATCGATGCGAGCCCAAGATGAGCCATCGAAGCGCACGATATCTTTTTCTCCTACGGACCAGAGCACGTTGCCAACCGAGTCGACCGTGACCGCGTCGCTCACTGGCGGAGTCAACCCGGTGACAACCTCGCCGATTTTCGCGCGAGGATCGTTGAGCTTGTACGAGTAAAGGCCTAAGTTCGAGCCGAGGTACAAGTTCCCACTGAAAAGTGCCATTGAGTAGAACAGCTGATTGTCCTCTACGCTCGACACGTCTCTGAAGCCATCTCGCGCATTACCGTTCAGAAGTGCGCCATTGTGACCACAGACCCAGATGCTGTCGGGAGATTCGATCAACACGCGGTTCAAATAGCCCACCTCGGGAATCGCCAACCCGCTCCATCTGCTTCCGTCGAAGTGGAACAATCGTCCCTCCATGCCTGCCGGACCGGGGTAGCTTCCGCAAACGTATATATCCGCCTCGTTAGGCCCACCTATGTCGCTCAACAACAATCGCTGATCGATCGGCAAGGTCTGCAACAGACCGTCATCCATATGATGCCAATTATTGGAGCTCAGGCGTTTGTATACCTGCCCGCCTGCTCCGCAGACAAACAGAAAATCCCCGATCTGTCTGATCGAGCTGACGTAGCCCCAGCCGGTAGCGTCCGGGACGAATACGCCTGCGCCCGGAATTTTTTCTTCGACGATTGTCTCTGCAAAGCTGAACTCCACATGTCCTTCGTGCGACATGCCGACCAACGCCCAGTCTTCGGTTTTACCGACGCCCGGTGGCAGGTAAGTCGTAGCGCTGCGCGCCCACCACTGCGTTTCGTGACTAGTCCAGGGTTCGGCGCCGCCCTCGATGTATTGGAACCAACGAGTAAATGGAGTGTAGGGCTCGTCGCTGTCGGGGGACCCGGCGATCAGCAGCCAATCGTCTTCGATGACTTTCGCTACCGTGAATGTGACGTCTGTTGCCATTAGCGCCTCGGTCCGCGCCGCGGTGTCGTCGACGGTGATGGAAGCTTTTTTCATGCCCCAAGATATTCGCCGACATCTACAACAACCTGACGGTACCAGACGAACAGCCAATGCCTGCGGCCGTCCCCTAAGACAGTTTCGCCATATCGGCAAGATCGTCGTCCCACCATCCCGCTTTGAAGGCCGTAACCGTCAACGCTTCGAAGTCGTCCGCTCCGAAGCCGGACAGGCTGATTGCCAAGTTCTTGAAGACGATGAATCCTTGCCCCACATATGCGTCCGCATCGAGCTGCTTCAACTGCTCAATGGTTTTCGCGTGCGGTTGCTGAAAGACCCGTACCCCTTTGACAATCACATTCGGATAGGTGGATGGAAACCCAATCTCTGCAACGCCACCATCCGCACTGTCATAGGTGATCAAGCTGGCGTCGCGCACCTCAGTGCTGTCACCGAGGATGTTTTTCGAGCTGCGCGTCGGAGGGCCCCACAGCGATTCAACTTCGCTCGCGGACATCCCAAACTTGATCTCCGCAACGCCGCTTTGCGGGAATACATCGTAGTTTCTATTGCGATCCATAGTTCAACCCATCGGCAATAAGCCGTTCTTCTGGAGGCATTTAAAGTACTCCAGCATCTCTAGCATCGCTTCGTTGTACCTTCTGGCGTCTTTGATCTGTTTGGCGATTCGACGCACATCTTGTATTTCCTTGAGCATTGCCTCGCGCCACTTTCCCTCTTTCAGTAGACTTTCGATCATAGCGCGGTAGCGCCGGCCCACCCGTCCGTTTTGACCATTGCTCGAAGTCAACGCGTGGTCGTCGGGATCCATCTGGATCGCGGGGCCGTTGTTGCGCTTGAGCGGACTAACATCGTCGGCGGGCATATGGTGAGAGTCCTTTCCGTCATTCGCAGGTTTGCTGGTCTTGCCGTGCGCGCCCCCCCTATATTTCCCCTTGCCCGATCCTTGTTTCAGATGATCGCAGGGGCCCCCTTTGATCTTCCCTCCGTCCGCCCCCTTGGGCGGTTTTTCTCCCGCCGCGGCCTCTTTGGCGGCACGCTCCTCCGCTTCCTTCGCCTCTTGCTCAGCGATACGCCTCGCCTCTTGATCCGCAATTCGCTTTGCCTCTTCTTCCGCAAGCTTCTTCGCTTCCTGTTCGGCCAACTCCTTTGCGGCCGCCTCGCCAGCGTCCTTGGCAGCGAGTTTTGCAGCGCCCTTTACGCCGAACTCGGCGACCTTTCCAGCAGTACCTGCCACGGGCACCAAGTCCAGCACAGCCGCGCCACCGGAAATTCCGGCTTGCACGAGATTACCCTCCGCCGCATAGACAAGCGCATTGGCGCCGTCGAAAACGGCACCGACCTCGGGAATCGCCCCGAGCGCATCGAGGCCGCCATGGATCCATTGGCCCGCGGAACCGAGCCAGCCAGCCTCCGCAGCCGTCTCGGCGACGACGGCCGGATTGGCAGACGCAGCCGGCGCGCGCGAAACCGCCACTTCGCCTTGCAGTCGGCCAATCGTATTGCCCTGATTGCTCACGAATCGCTCCGAAGGTCCCACGTTACTCGCATTGCCCAGCCCGCAGCAGCATCGTTTGATGCACCGCGTTCAGGCTGGATAATCTCCGTTCATCCAAAACTGATCGCCATGCCGGATGATCGGCTTGCCTTCCACTCGCACCGTTGAGCTTTTGTCTTTAGGCCAGCACTGCGCCCCGACCGTACCGCTTTTGATTCCCTTTGCCGTCCCCGCTGCGTCGCCGATCGTCGACGGCGCGTAGCTGGAATCGAATCGCACGACGGATTTTCCGTTAGCTCGAACCGAGACTGCAGTCGCCCGACTATCGCCAAGGTCAGCCGTGACTGGATAAGGCACTGGCGGCGTACTACTGCCCATGGGCGTTTTGCACACATCCGGCATCAACGACACGATCCGCCATTTCCCGTCTTTACGTGCCGTCACGTTGTTTGCCATGCCGCCTCCTCGTGCCTTTGCGTCGATTGCACACCCGTTCGAAGCAGCGGCGCGCATACATCTGTTTCAAAACGCGCTTCGCATATGCGCACTTCCGGCTGCAAAGGGAAGACCGCCCGCCATGTCGTGGACACTTTCATTTCCTCGGTGTCGATGAACACCGTGTCGAGCTTCATCGCAATGGGTGCAATTGCACCACTCGTAAAACGTAGCGCTATCAGCGCTCGGTGCCCGGGCAGGCGGGCACGCAAAAACCCGGCACGCGTGTCCTGAGGCGGCGCCAGATTCGCCAGTTCGAATGCAAGGCGCGGCGTAGGCCACGAAATCTGCTGATCGTCAGGAGCTGCATTCCAGTATCGAAAGTCGAAGTCGCTTGGCAAATACGGCCACACGGTCTGCTCCCATTCGGTGTCATACGTTCCGGCACGTTGGAGCCGCGGTGTCCATGCGCGCCCGATCGGCCCAATACCGAACGGTTCGTGCCGGTACTGAGCTACGATCTCAGCCATTTGCCTTGAATCGATTGCTGTCCCGGGATGTCTGACTCGATCGATACCCTCGATGGGATCATCCCACGCCTCGATCTGGGGGGCGCGCAAGTGGTCGATTCGCGCGAGCTCCTTCGGCTCACTGAGAATATCCGGCGATGCTATCGTTCCATCTCGCCCGGCCTCATCGAAATAGCGCGCTTCGATCCAACCACAACCCAGGGGGTTGCTAAAGCAGACCTCGTTCAACCGGTCCTCCGTTGAGTCGCCCGATTTGACGATACTCATGCCGCCGTATGCGTACTCCCATCGAACGGGGACAGCCGCACACAACTCTGGCTTTCCACAGCGCCATCCTCTCCAAGTCTTAAAAAAAAGTCGCGGCCCCGAAACTCGGATGCCCTTTTCGACAACAAGCTTCTCATCGTCCATAATTCGCACGCGCGCCGGCCAAGATTCAGCGGGAATGCCGTTCGGCGCGTAGGACGTCGCGCGTATCAATACATCGCATCTCGGTTTGAAAGGCGCGAGATCGCTCTCGACCCCGATGCTGCTCTTGGCCGTCTCGCCCTCGAATTCGTCTGCCATTGCCAAAGCAACGGCCGCATCCCCTTCGAGCAACGCGCAACGGTGGGTATCCCTTGATGTGTCGGTTGCATCATGGACCGGGTCAAGTCGATATCCAGCCTTGAGTGCAACAACGTGAAACTCGTTACGCTGCACATCGATGGCATTGAACGCGATGGCGTGTAATGGCGTGAGATTTCGAAACTCCATAGCGCGCGTCTCTAATTTAGGTCGACAGTCTTACCGTCAACCTCGACCGATTCGGAGCCAGCGATGTTGATAGCCACGCCTGTGATCGTGATGTGTCCGTTACTCTCGAGGATGATCACGGACTTCCCCGTCCTCAATTCGATCCGATCGCCTGCCGTCACGGTGTACGTTTTCCCGACCATCGTCGTTTTCGTGAGCCCGACCTCCTCGGCACTCGCCAACCCGACGGCCGTATTCATCGCGCCCGCAACCGTTACCGTATAGGCACCTCCGATCGTCAGCGCCTTGGCCAGCCCTACCGTCTCCGCCGATGCCAACGCGATCAAAAGGTTCTGTGCGCCTTCGATCGTCTCGCTACGATTGCCGACCACCGTCAGCGTCTCATTGCCGCCGACGCGCTCTGTGCGGTTCACCCTAACCGTAATCGTCTCGTTGTTACCGACTGTCTCGGTACGGTCATGATTGACGTTCACGGTTTCGTCATGCACGACCGTCTTCACCCGATCGTTGCCGACCGAATGCGATTCGTCATGCTCGACTTCGATCCGCTGATCCTTCTCCGCATGAATCCAGAGTTCCTCCTGACCGAGCTTGTCTTCGAAGCGGATCGCATTGGCGTTTTCGCGTGTAGCGCCTTTGCTCGATCGCGTCAGAAAGCCGCTTTGTGTAGCATTGGCCGGCAGCGCCCACGGCGGCATGTTTTGCGCGTTGTAGACGCGCGAGGTAATGAGCGGCCGGTCGGGATCGCCATCGAGAAAGGAGACCACCACTTCATCGCCGATGCGGGGAATCTGGATCATCCCGAAACCGCGCCCGGCCCAGGGCTGCGCGACACGCACCCAGCACGAGCTCGCTTGATTGCGCTTGCCGAGACGGTCCCAATGAAACTGAACCTTTACGCGCCCCAGCTCATCCGTGTAGATTTCTTCTCCCTCAGGGCCGACCACAATGGCGGTTTGGGGCCCCGCGATCGTGGGCCGTTCGGCTGCGAGCACGGGACGGTACGGGATCTTCTTGCGAATGCAGGTGAAGCTGCACGAGTAGGACGCAGCGCCGTCGCCGGCCTGGTAGTTGTTTTGGCCGCTGTGCGTGACCGTCGTCAACAGAAACTGCCGATCTTCAGCCGGCGCGCCCGCATGATCGTAGTGTTCGTCGAGCTCGAAGTATCGCGCCGGCATCAGCCGCCGGCTCGTCGTCGCGCCCGTGAAGACTTTGCTGTGGGCGGCGAGCGCCTCGGTCCTGAACCGCGCCAGTTCCTCGCCGCGATCGCTGTCGGCAAAACCGTGAGCGCCCAGATAGTCATAGACCTCGAACGAAGCGACATCGCCCTGGTCGACTTGCGTGCTGTTGGACACAGCACGCCGCGCGCCGGGTGCCTTGTAATCGAACGTCTTGAGGGCGACTTTGCCGGATTCGAGTTGCCGCGAGGCTTGGAACGAGGTCACGACGTCGCGGTCGTCGAGCGCCTCGCCCTGCAGGTAGGGAATCGACGGACTGCGGCCGTCGATCGGCTTCGCCGTCACCGAGGTGTCGGTAACGATCAGCTTGTGACCGTCTTTTGTGTGTTCGAAAAAGAAAAAGAGGCCCTCTTCCTGCATCAATCGCAAAACGAAGTCGAGGTCGCTCTCTTTGTATTGCGTGCAGTAACTACGATTTTTAGTAGGCTTCATCAATCTGAACGCATAGGAAGCCAATGCGCCATATTCCTGAAACACTTTCTCCAGAATCGCCTGAACCGGTTGCTCCTGGAATATCCGGATGTCCTGCCGCCGCGAAAGCATCCATACCCAGGGTCGAATGGCGGCACTATAGAGTGCGAAGCCGCCATCGGTATCGAGATGCGTGAAAGCGGCGACATAGCCATGAAAGAAGCGCTCTTCGGAGCTGGCCAGCGCCGACGTCAGCTGCAAGGTGACCGTCACAGGCTGCCCGATCATTTGCTTCAACTCGATCTTTCGATCCTGCGAGGCCAATCGCACGTGAATTTCGAAAAGCTGAGACAAACCTTCCGTGCATTGGAAATCGACCACCACCAATTCGGAGGGCCCTGCCAACGGCGTTTTTATCGTGAGCAGGCGATTGCCCTGGAGCCGGAAGAAACTCGCAATCTCGGACATTTGCATGGGAAACCTCGAAACGTCGCACGAGGGAATCGAGATATTACCGTCGGACGAATGCCAAATGAAACGTTTTTTAGTTGAAAAAACCGTGACGGTCGAACAGGTACAAGGAACGAGGCGGCGGCTGACGGCTTTCAATGCCGCGTTCGATGGAGCGTAGATGGAAGACTTGCTTGCGCACTACGAATACGAACTCGGTCTCATTGCCGACGCGTTGGCCGAGTTCGGCAAGCGCTATCCGCGGATCGCGGCGCGGCTCGGCTTGTCGAACGGGCATTCCGACGAGCCGCATGTCGAACGCCTGAGCCAGGCGTTCGCGTTTCTGGCGGCACGCATCGGCGTGAAGATCGGCGACGATTACCCGGAATTCACCGAGCCACTGCTCGAGCTGCTGTATCCGGGCTACTTGCGCACGGTGCCATCGTGCGCGATCGCGCAGTTCGATCCGTCGCCCGTCGTCGATCTATTGACCGAACCCCAGCGCGTGGAGCGCGGCACCGAACTCGATGCGCTCGCCGCGCATTGCCGCTTCACGACCGTCCATGACGTGACGCTTTCGACGCTGCGCATCGATGCGGCGCGCTTCGCCCCCGCGATTTATGCACCATCTACCGTACAGCTCCCGCCCGATGCTTCGGGACTGCTCTCGATCGCGTTTGCAGCCATCACACCGACGCAGCACTTCGACGATTCGGTTCCATCGTCGCGTGTGCGCGTTCATCTTGCCGGCACGCGAGCGCTCGTTTGCGCCCTGCTCGATGCGATGCTGTTGCATGCGCGCGCCGCATTCGTCGAAGCGGACGATAGTGGGCGTTGGAAAGCGTTGCCGGTCGTGCCATTCGAGCAGGTCGGCTTCGACGACAACGATCGGCTATTGCCGCGCGAATCGCACGGCGCTTCAACGCCTTTTCAATGTCTGCTCGAATACTTTGCGTTTCCCGAGCTGTTCGATTTCGTCGATATCGACATGGGGCGAATGCGCCGAGCAGCAGGACCGGCAGCGCGGATCACGCTGCATGTCGCGGTATCCGGCGCACAGGCGGATTCGGCGGCCGGCCGAGCGCTGCGTACGCTCGACGCTTCCGCCCTCAAACTCGGCTGTACGCCGGTCATCAACCTGTTCAAACGGCCAGCGGCGCCGATCGTGCTCACGCCGACGGACACCCGCTATCCCGTGCGGCCAGTGCCGCTTGCCGCCGAGTCCGTGACCGAAGTCTTTTCGATCGACAGTGTTTGGCTCGGGGAGCTCGCTGGCACCGACAAAACGGCGCCGCGGGCCGAGCGCGGCACGCGCATCGAGGTGCAACCATTTCGTGCGTTCGGACATCGCCCGGGCGCCACGGGTTCGGCGGTCTACTGGATCGCCGCGCGAGACCGAGACGCCGCGCTCGTCGGCAGGAACGGCGACTTGCTGCTATCGCTCGTCGGGCTGGATGGTAAGCCGGCTCGCGCCGCGCAACCTCAACTCGACGTGGAGACGACCGCGACCAACGGCGATCTGCCGTCGAGCTTGCCGATCGATTCGCCCGATGGCGATCTCTCGAATGAGCAAACGGCGCTTTCATGCCCGATCAGGCTATTGGCGCCCCCCAGCGGCCCCGCCGAACTGCCGCGCGGCGATGGTGCCTTATGGCGGTTGTTGTCAGCGCTGACGCCGCATGCAATCGAGCTCACGCAAGCGGGGCTGCCTTCACTGAAAGCGCTGTTCGAGCAGCATGCCGCCCGCTCCAGTCTCGCCGCGCGCCGTTGCATCGACGCGCTCGCGAGCCTCGGCTGGAAACCGGCCATCGAATGGATGTCGCTCGACGATTCGTTTCCTTCTTTCGTGCGGGGTATGGAAATCACTGTCGGATTCGATGACGCGGCGTTGGTCGATATCAGCCTCAGCGTTTTCGCCGCCATATTGGCGCGCTTTTTCGAATCGTATGCGTCGACAAATAATTTCGTGCGGTTGGTTGTGCGATCGGCGCGGACCGGCGCGGTACTGATTCGGTGTCCCGCTCGGCGAGGGGCTCGGCCGTTGGTTTGAGTTCGGCTTCGAGCAGATGCGTTGTCCGCTTATGGGACGTATCAAGTCAATGCAAATAGCCGGCGAGCAATCCAACGCCTGCCCCGGCTTGCACACCTGCGGTCAATCCATGCATGACGAGCACTGCCGGCGCGTGCGCGATCGCATCATGGAGGAGCCACGCGAATCCTGGATTCATGATCCCGAGCGTGAGCATCGCGGGGTTGATGCCGAGCAGCATGGCGGAGCCCGCTTCGCCGACGAAGAGCCCTGCCCCCGCGTCGACATAGATAGTGCCGCCCTGAATATTCGAGCGCGTCAACTCGTCACCGCGAAAGGCGTTCGTCATATAGACCGAACCGCTGCTCGGAAAGGATTTCGCCGAGCCCGCGCCGCCAACTTCTCGCCCCGCCACTTTCGGCAACCTCAATTCGGGCAACGTCATCTTGGGCAGCTTGATTTTCGGCAGCTTAGCTCCAAAACCGAGGCCCACGCCGATACCGCCGTAATGAAAGTCCTGCTCTTGCTGGGCCGGGTCGTTGAGAACGATCGTGCCTCCGGAAGCGACGACGAACTCAATGCTGACGCCGCCCGTCGCGCCTGTCGTATAGGTCCATTTACTGGGTCTCAGGAGAGACATCGGTGCACTCCTCAAGAGCTCGGATCATTGGCGCGACGGCAGATTCAACAAGCCGCAGACGATCGCAGCGCTGCCCAGCACCGCCAAAAACAGCGTGGTATCCCACAGCGCGCCGAACCGATCGAGCGTCGCACTATGTCGGGGCGTTTCGGGGAGATAGCGAACTTGCACGGCATCGCCGATCTTCATGCCGAAGATCATGCCACCTTGCGGATAGGCAATGGCTTCGCCCGATTGCGTGACAAATGCGATCTGCGGGTGACTTCCGCCCGCATTGAGCGCTATTACGCGGCCCGGAACGACGACAGACGCACGAAGAAAATCGCGCGTCGAATGGATTGTAAAAATCGCCGCGATCAGACAGCCGATGCCGATGGCGATGGCAATAAAAGCTTTGGTCATGAAAACTCGCTTCGATTTGGAAGGGGCGAGTGCAGATTCCGGCAAATACTGTTTGGCGATTCTAGTACAACAGTGCGGCGGACGGCAGGTTACAAGGCAGAGCCGAAGGCCGGAAGAGCGCATACTGCCCCCCCGTCCGGCCAGCTCCTCCCGCATCGGGAGCGCCATCACCACCGTTGATGGACATACGGCGCGATTTTGTCCAAATACAACTTTCGCAGCGCGGCCATTGCGGCGTCGGTCAGCGGCGGCAAGTCGCTTGCCATGTTATTGGCCTTGGCTTGCTCCGCATTCTTGGCCCCGGGGATTACGGTCGTCACGCCCTCGTTCATCAAAATCCAACGCAGCGCGAATTGCGCCATCGTGACGCCCGGCGGAACGAGCGGCCGGATTTCATCCACGGCTTCGAGCGCCACATCGAACGGCACACCCGCGAATGTTTCGCCCTTGTCGAACGCCTGCCCCTCCCGATTGAAATGGCGATGATCGTCGGCCGCAAACGCCGTTTCCGCCGTCATTTTGCCCGTCAGCAGGCCCGACGCGAGCGGAACACGAACAATCACGGCAATCCCTCTCTCGCGCGCTTGCCGAAGAAACAAATCGGCGGGACGCTGCCTGAATACGTTGAAGATGATCTGCACCGACTTGACGCCGGGGTATTCGATCGCCTTCAGACCTTCCTCGACTTTTTCCACCGAGACGCCGTAGTGGCGGATCTTTCCCGCTGCGACCATGGCGTCCATGGCATCGAAAACCTCCGGCCGGTAGTAGACCTCAGTCGGCGGACAATGCAGCTGCACCAGGTCGAGACATTCAGTGTCGAGGTTCTTGAGCGACCGGTCGACGAACGCATTCAAATTGGCCGCCGTATAGCCCTGCGCCACATGAGGGTCGAGCCGGCGACCCGCCTTGGTCGCGACGAAGGGTTTCGGCCCGCCGCGCTCCTTCAGCACGGCCGCGATGATGCGCTCGGAGCGGCCATCGCCGTAGACATCGGCCGTGTCGATAAACGTCGTGCCGCTGTCGAGCGCCGCATGCAGCGCCGCCTTTGCATCGCTTTCCGACACCTCGCCCCATGAGCCGCCGATCGCCCACGCGCCAAAGCCGATCTCTGAAACGACTTGCCCAATATTGCCAAATGGCCGTTGATTCATTGTCTTTCCTCTTTCAAGGCATCAGTTGCCCGCCATTCACTTCGATGATCTGGCCGGTGATATACCCGGACAGCGCGGGAGAAGCGAGAAACAAAAATGCGCCAACGCATTCCTCGGGCGTGCCTTCGCGCCCCATCGGCACCGACGCGGTTTGCTGAGCAAGCAGTTCCGGCGGCGTGTATTTATCGTGGAACGGCGTTTGAATGAGACCGGGCGCCACCGCGTTGACCCGTATGCCGTCGCGGACGAACTCCTTGGCATGGCCGCGCGTCAGGCTGCTGACAAAGCTTTTAGTGGCGGCGTAAAGCACTGCGCCCGCGCCGCCCCCGGTGCGCGCGGCCACGGATGAAGTATTGATGACGTACCCGCCGGCCGCCTTCAGAAACGGGTGAGCGGCCACCGTCGCCTCCCAGACCGAGCGGGCGTTCAGATTGACGACCTCATCGAAATGACCGGGCGGCATGTCCGTCGAGGCAATGCGCCCCAACATGCCGCCGGCGTTGTTGACGAGTCCGTCGAGGCCGCCGAGCATGTTCGCCGCGGCCTGCACGACGCTCGACGCAGCGCCCGGTTCGCCCAGCTCGCCTTGAATCAGCTCGATACGGTCCGGCCATTCGGCGCGCAGCGCTTCAGCGGCCGCCTTGCTACGGTTGAAGTGAGCGACGACGTGAGCGCCCTGTGCTGCGAATGCGCGAGCCACCGCGGCTCCGATCCCGGTCGACGCGCCCGTGACGAAAACCCTCGTGCCGGCCAAATCACTGATCCGCATGTGCTCGAAATTCGGCATACGTTTCCTCTCGAAAAGCTTCGTTCGCAGCCTTGGCAAGCGCCGCCTGTCGCCGCCGTTGCATCGGTTCAGAGGCAATGATTGCACGGCGTAGAATGAACTGGATTCATTGCGCTATTGAATATCATTCATCATGAGCAAATCAGACCGAATCGACTTCGCGGATTTGAAGTCGTTTTTAGCGATCGTCAGGTGCCGCAGCTTCAGGCTCGCCGCGATCGAACTGGGGCAAACGCCGTCGGCCGTCAGCCATGCCATGCGCCGGCTCGAAGATCGCCTCGGCGCAAAGTTGCTCAACCGTAGCAGCCGATCCGTTTCGACGACCGCGGCCGGACGCGATCTTGCGGCGCGGTTGGAGGAAGGTTTCAATCAAATCGGCTCGGCGCTCGAAACCTTCGAGGCTCCCGGCACGGCACGGCTCGGAGAAATCCGCTTGAACGTGTTCGCGGACGCCGCGCATTTGCTGGTCGCACCGGCGTTGCCGGAGTTCACGCGCATGTGTCCCGACGTGCGCCTGACGGTCGTCGTCGAAAACAGGCCGATCGACATCGTGGCCGAGGGTTACGATGCCGGCATTCGCTACGGGCATTACGTCCCGGAGGATATGGTCGCGGTGCCGCTGACGGGGCCCCAGCGATGGGTCATGGTGGCCTCGCCGGACTATCTCGAGCGACACGGCTCGCCGCGCAGCCTCAAGGATCTGTCCGATCACACGTGCCTTCAACTGCTGCTCGGGGACAACTCGAGCTATCGATGGGAGGTCAACGATGGCGGCGAGGCTCGCCGCCTTCGAGTACCCGGCCTACTGACGATCAACGACACGGCCACGACGATCGGCGCATGCAAGGCGGGGCTGGGTATCGCGTATGTGCTCGAGGCCCGTATCGCCGACGAGCTGGCGCGAGGCGAATTGCAAATCGTGTTGAAGAAACACGCGTTCGACGAAGACCCGTTTCACATTTACTACGGCAGCCGCCGTTACAAGCACCCCGCGCTGATGACTTTGATCGATATCGTACGCCGACAGCAGTCGCTTCCGAAGCTCGCCAGGGGCTCTTCGCGCTGAAACAAGGCCATCCCAGCCTCATTCGCCGTGCCTCGCGCCGTGAGGACGCGAAATGTAAAACGTTTACATTCAAAATATTCCGCGATTCTCCGTAAGTGCTTTCCCCCCACTCAAGTCGATTCGATTCAGGCCGATAACGCAAAAGAGCGACGGTGACGCGCATTTCGTCTACCTTGAAAGGGATCAGTCGCTCGCGCATGTCGCTATTTCCGTAAGGGGGCGCCGGCGCGCCCAGACCCATACAGTGCGAAATGCCGTGCCGGACGGCATTTCCGTGCGTCGTCGTTCGCAAGACGGCGACGCCTCATTCAGCGAGTAGCTTTGATGCGCACGCTCTCCCGCCTTTCGATTCATTGCATGCTGACGATGTCAGCGCTGGCCGCGACGATCTCAACGCCCGCGTTCGCCGACGATTCGCTCTATCGCCAATTCGGCGGCAAAAAAGGTATCGAACATGTCATCGACGATTTCTACGATCGAATGCTCGACGATCCGAGAACGAAATCGTTTTTTGACGGCGCATCGATTCCGCATATCGAAAAAATGCTCAATCAGCAATTCTGTGCGTTGACGGGCGGCCCCTGCGTCTATACCGGCCGTTCGATGAAGCGGACACACGAGGGATTGGGCATCGACGGCAAAGCATTCGCCGCCGGGATCGACGATCTGAAACAGGCGATGCAGAAGAATCACATTCCCGTCGATGCGCAGAACAAGCTGCTGGCCAAGCTGATGCCGATGGCGCACGACATCCAAGATCGCCGATGACGAGATCAAGGCGATCTCGGTGTGAGCGAGGACGCGCGAATGCGCACCCGTCGGTACGGGGAGATCGACATGCGAACTATGCGGAGCGTGGGGCTGACGTGCCTTGTCAGCGCGCTGTGCTTGCACGCCGCCAGCGCAGGGGCGGAGCAGTTGCGTGCGTCCGTCGTCGATCAAACGGGCGCACCGGTAGTCGATGCGGTCGTCTACGCCATGCCGATCGACATGAAGGTGAAAGCGCCGGTGTCGAAACGGCCAAAAGCCATCATCGATCAAATCAAGCGGCGCTTCGTGCCATTGGTGTCTGTCGTGCAGACCGGCACTGCCGTCGCCTTTCCGAACCGCGACAACATCGAGCACGATGTCTATTCGTTCTCGCCGGCCAAGCGGTTCGAACTGCATCTTTATCACGGGGTGCCGGCTAAGCCTGTGATGTTCGACAAACCCGGGCTAGTGGTGATGGGCTGCAACATCCATGATCAGATGATCGCGTACTTGCTCGTCGTCGATACGCCTTGGTTTGCGAAGACCGACGCCCGCGGCCAAGCATCGATCGACAATGTGCCGGGCGGCGCTTATCGGCTCGCCGTCTGGCACTATCGGATGGCCGCGCCTGAGCAACGTCCCTCGCGTGATGTCTCGGCCAGCGCCGGCGCTGGCGAGCCCGCAGCGTTCACCCTTCAACTCGAGAGCGAATAGGTGAGCGCCATGCGATTCAAAAGCCTGCGCGCGAGAATTGCGTTCGTCGTCGTGCTGATGATGCTGGGGGCGCAAGCGGCAGCGTATGTCGTCATCAGTTCGGTCATCGAACGCAATGCGATCAGCAACGCGCAAGAGCAACTCGCTGTCGCTGAGCGCGTCTTCCGGCAAGTGCTGAGCACCAACGCCGAAAAGCTGACGCAAGCGGCCACGGTCGTGGCGGCCGATTTCGGATTTCGCGAGGCCGTCGCCACGCATCACGAAAGCACCGTCGTTTCGGCGCTGAGAAACCACGGCAGCCGCATCGACGCCGACCTCGTGATCCTGGCCGGTCTCGACGGCAAGCTCATTGCCGATAGCCGCGGCTATACGCACGGCAGCCAGGCGTTCCCCTTTCGCGCGTTGATGCAGACCGCGACGCACGGGAGCGAGCGCTCTGCGATCGACGTAATCGACGGGCGTCTTTATCAACTCGTCGCCGTGCCCGTCAAAGCGCCGCTGCCCGTGGCTTGGGTCGCGATGGGTTTTCTGATCGACGACAGGATGGCGCGCGAGATGGCGAGCTTGACCTCGCTCGACGTTTCTTTCTTCGATCAACAGCCTGATGGACGCTGGACCACGTTGGCGAGCACGCTGTCGGCCCAGCGTACTGCCCACATGAACCCGAGCGATGTGGCGGACGATCGCTACGCGACGCGTGTGATCTCGCTGACCTCCACGGGCAAGCCGGTCGTCGTCGTGCTCCAGCGCTCGCTGACGGCCGCGATGGCGCCGTTTCATCGGCTGCAGTCGACCCTGCTCGTTATTACGCTGATCGGCGTCTTGCTGTCGATCGCGGGCAGCATCGTGACGGCCCGCAGCGTAACGCGCCCGATCTCCGCGCTGAAGCATTTCGCGCGCCGCGTCGGCTCCGGCGATTATGCCGAGCCGATCGCCGTCAGCCATCAAGACGAAATCGGTGAGCTCGCCCAGGCGTTCAACCGCATGCAAGAAGGTATTTCGCGCCGTGAGCATCGGATCACCGAGCTCGCTTACACCGATCGCCTGACGGGCCTGCCCAACCGCGCGATGTTCAGCGACAGGCTGCAGCAAGCCATTGCGGAGGCCCTCCCGAACGAAACGCCGTTCGGCGTCATGCTGATGGATCTCGATCGCTTCAAGTACGTCAACGATACGCTCGGACACCCGATCGGCGATTTGCTGCTGCGCGAAGTGGCGCTGCGTTTGCGCGATGCGTTGGCGGTTCATTCGGGCTTGGTGGCCCGCTTGGGTGGCGACGAATTCGGCGTGCTGTTGCCCGATGCCGATCTCGCCGATGCGGAGCGAGTCGCCATTCAAATACTGAAGGCGCTCGAGCAGCCGATCTCGATCGAGGGACAGCCCGTCGACGTCGGCGCAAGCATCGGCATCGTCACATTTCCCGATAACGGCGTAGACATGAACGTGCTGCTGCGGCGAGCCGACATTGCGATGTACGTCGCGAAGCGATCGAATGCAGGCGTGGCGCGTTACGAGGAGCGCTACGATAACAGCAGCGCCGAGCGGCTTTCGCTGATGAGCGAGTTGCGGCGCGCGGTCGAGCAAGATCAGTTGTTGCTGTTCTATCAGCCGAAGGTCGATCTCTCGACGCAGACGGTCAAATACGTAGAGGCATTGGTTCGATGGGATCACCCTACGCGCGGCTACGTGTCGCCCGATCAGTTCATCCCATTTGCCGAGCAGACGGGATACATCAAGACGATTTCGTATTGGGTTGCAGACAAGGCCATTCGGCAATGCGCGATGTGGCGTGAGGTCGGCATCGAATTGGCTATATCCATCAATGTTTCGGCGCGCGAGCTGATTCAGTCGTCGCTGCCCGACACGTTCTCGGGGTTGCTGCGCAAATACAATGTCCCGGCCGAATTGTTGTGGATCGAGATCACCGAAAGCGCGATCATGGACGACCCGAATCATGCGATCGAAACACTCGATCGATTGCACGCGCTAGGCATACGACTCTCCGTCGACGATTTCGGAACCGGCTATTCTTCGTTGTCGTATCTGAAGCGAATGCCTGTCGATGAATTGAAAATCGACAAATCGTTCGTTATGGGGATGACCGAGAACAGGGACGACGAAACGATCGTGCGTTCGACGATCGATCTTGCCCACAACATGGGGCTCAAGGTCGTTGCCGAAGGCGTGGAGTCGGAAGCTGTCTTGCAACGGTTGACCGATCTCGAGTGCGACTTGGCGCAGGGTTTCCATTTGAGTCGACCGCTGCCGCCTGATCGGCTCGAAGCGTGGCTCAACAGCTGGCATGAGGCCCGCTGTGTGACGGGTGTGCGGTAAAAAGGGCGCCCCCCAAAGGGCGCGACGTACGGGATGCATGCGCGAGCGGGCACGGGGTTGAAGTGATGAAAGCATGGCTCATCGATCGCGGCCTGTTGCTGCTTTGCGCGCTTGGGTTCGTTGCCGGCGTGATCTTCCTGTCGCGATGGATCGGCAACGACAACGTGTATTCGACGGTCGTCACAGTGACGGCCGTCGGGCTATGGTTTCGGGTCGCACGCCTGACGAAGCTATTGCGTCAACACGGCATTGATCCGGACGAAGGCCGTACGACGCTGAAACGTTGAGCGGGACTCTCAAATCGTCGAGGGCGGTCGTTGCGGCGGGCTGCTGAAACTGTTTCAGCACACGCGGCGCGGAACTGACATTGAACCTGATGACGGTACCGTCACTAGGTCTAAGAAGGCCGTCGCGACCGAAGCCGGGTTGTTGTGTGCAGGTCGGGGCGCTCCGCGACCTGTGGGACCGCAACCTATCTGCGGCCGAGCGCCCCGACGCTGTCGGTTCCTGGCGCTGAGTTCAAGGCTTACGGCACGGTCGAAGTTCGATGAAGAAAGCTCTCTTTATTTTTGCCAACGTGCTGGTTGCGCTGGTGGGTGGGTGGTGGCTAGCACAGTTCGTCGCGAGCCTGCCTTATGAAATGCCGTCCTGGCTCGACTCTGGCATCCGTGCGGGGATTCGCCTGACTGGCGCCAGCCAACTCGACAACACGGACGACATCGAGACGATCGCCATCATCCTCGCGATTTTGGCGTGCTCAGCGTTGGTTGGTGTCGTCTTAGCGATCGCGACTTGGCTTGGCTGCCGGCTGATCGCACGACGTCAGCGGGCGCGCTAGGCATCGTTCACGATCGAGGCGGCGACTCTCCAGCGTTGAATCGGGGTCGCTCGTACCGCAATGTCGCCAACGAACCCGCCCGCTATGCCGTGATCATGTCGCACCCGAGCGGATGTTGCTTTGGAGATGGAAATTGAAAAAGTTCGTTATTCAGTCTGTCAAGGCGATCACCGAACAAGAACTCGGCGAGCTATGCGACCTACTGATAGATTGCGTCGAGGGGGGCGCATCCGTTAGCTTCATGCTGCCGCTAGAACGTCACAAGGCGATGGAATTTTGGCGCGGCGTAGGAGCGAGCGTGGCCTGCGGTGCGCGCATCCTATTGATCGCGAAAGACGAAGAAGGCTGCGTTGGTACTGTGCAGGTACTGCTGGACCAGCCCGAGAATCAACCGCATCGCGGCGATCTCGCGAAGATGCTAGTACATCGCCGCGCCCGCGGGCGTGGCGTCGGCACAGAGCTACTGCGACATGCTGAGGCGGCGGCGTTGCAGGCCGGCAAGTCACTGCTCGTGCTGGACACCGCCAACCCCGTCGCCGAGCGCCTCTACGAACGCGGTGGCTGGCTTGCGTGCGGAACGATCCCCAATTACGCGCTAATGCCGGACGGCCCTCTTTGCGCTACCCGTCTTTACTACAAGCAACTCGCCCCGCTTAACGGTGCACTCGCCGTCAAACACAATTCAAACCATTCGTAAGATTTCGTCGGCGCCGCCCTTCTTCACAGGCGAAAACTATTCTCAGCTCTGCCCGATTCCCGCCAAATGGCGCATAGCGAGGTTCCTGGCGGCGCTCGAAATGCAAAAGGCCCTCGGCATTTGCCTCAGGGCCTTGATTCTCCTAGGTTTCAGCCACCTAGCATCAGTTCGAATTTTGGCGCGCCCGGCTGGGATCGAACCAGCAACCCCTGCCTTCGGAGGGCAGTACTCTATCCATTGAGCTACGGGCGCTTCGCTTGAACACGAAGGCGCCGCGACCGGGAGGGCGCAGCGCCGAGCGAGACCGAGAGGATACCCGGTTTCACGCGACACGTCCACCGCACGCCCCCGCGCGACTCCTTCCCCGCTAAGCGTCGCCGCCCGAAAAACGTCTCTTCCCACCCCAATTACGGGTAAACGCGGCCGGCAGCATTCCTGCACGCGTCTGGCCGCCGCGAAAACCTTCCGTCTATAATCGCCGTGTTTGACTGAATGAATTAAGTTGTTGCCGTCAAGCCGTTGCCGTCACGCTGTACCGCTCACCAACAATACCCACCGGGAGACGAGTCAAGCATGAGCGAAGCACCACACGGAGCCCCGATCAAAACCCCCGGGCAACTGATTGCAGCAGTCATCGCCGCATTCGCCATTCCCATCGTCGTCATCTGGCTCCTGGCCTATAACGTCAACCAGACGGTGCGCACCGGCGCCGGCACCGACGAAGCCAAAGATTCCGCCGTAGCAAAACGCATCGCGCCCCTCGCGCAAGTCACCGTACGAGACGCTAACGCGCCCCACGTCTACAAGACCGGCGAAGAAGTCTTCAAGGCCGTCTGCTCGACCTGTCACGCCACCGGCGCCGCAGGCGCACCGAAATTCGGAGACAGCAGCGCCTGGGCGCCCCGGATCGCCCAAGGCTTCGACACCCTGCTGCACACCGCCTTGACCGGCAAAGGCGCCATGCCCGCGCGCGGCGGCACGACTCCGGACGATTACAGCGATTACGAAATCGCACGCGCAGTCGTCTATATGGCCGATCACGGCGGCGCGAACTTCCCCGAGCCACCGGCACCCGCTCAAGGCGCAAGCTCGAGCGCAGCCGCAACGGCCGCCGCGCCGGCAAGCCCCACCGCAGCGGAATCGGCCAACCCGACGGCAGCCGCCAGCGAACAAACCGCGGCAACGGCTGCCTCGATGCCGACCGCTCAAACGGGCGGAGTCCCCGCTTCGGCATCGACGAACGCCACGGCTCCCGCCGCCGCGCCTGCCGCGGCCACGGCAAGCGCGGACACCGCGCAGGCCGGCAAGGCGCTCTACGAAAAGGTTTGCCAGGCCTGCCACGCCGCCGGCGTGCTCAATGCACCGAAGTTCGGCGACAAGGCGGCATGGGCGCCGCGCCTGAAAGATCCGATGGACACGATCTACAACTACGCACTTCACGGCAAAGGCTCGATGCCCCCGAAAGGCGGCTCGAACGCACCGGATGCCGAGGTCAAAGCGGCCGTCGACTATATGGTCAATGCCGCCAAATAGCCCGCTCATCGAGTAGGGAACCGAAGGCAATCAAGCGCATCGGTCGAAGCGAAACCGATCGATGCGCGCGCGAAGCCTGCCGCGCGGTTTCGCGCGCCTCACCCCTTCTGCAGCAGCGCCTTGAGGCTGGCAAGCCTATCCTTCGGCGACATCGGCGCCTCCTCGGCGGTCGGTGGCGGCGCCTCGTCGAGCCCCATCTCGGCGATGAATCGCGACAGCTCGCACACCACGGTCTCTCTCGCGCGCTTGCGCTTCTTGCACCAATTCAAATGCAGGCTGCGCTGCGCACGCGTGATGGCGACATACATGAGCCGCCGTTCTTCCTCGATGCGCGCGTCATCGATCTCGTCGTCCTCGGCATTGCCGCGATGCGGCATGATCCCTTCCTCGACCCCGACGAGAAACACGTGCGGATACTCGAGCCCCTTCGACGCATGCACGGTCGACAAGCGCACGGCGTCCGGGTCTTCCTCCTTGCCGTCGAGCATCGACATCAGCGCGACGGTCTGAATCAAACCCAGCAGGTTCTTGCCCGTATCGGCAAGGCCATCGGCATTGTCGTAGCCGGTCGCGTCGCCGTCTTCCGGTTCCTCGACCTCCGGCTTCGTACCTTTGCGCTTGAGCCATTCGAGAAATTCAAGGACGTTTTGCCATTTCGATTGCGCCTGACGCTCGTCGAACGTGTCGTAGAGATACGCCTCGTAATGGATCGCCTCCATGAGGTCGTCGAGCAGCGTCGTGGCGGCATCGTGAGTCGCACGCTCGGCAATGCGCTGCATGAAATCGCAAAAAACCCGCAACGGCTCGACTTGCCGTGCCGATAAGCGCGCCTCGATTCCGCCCATATAGACAGCCTCGAACAACGACACCTTCGCTTGTCCTGCGAACGAGCCCAGCGCTTCCAACGTGGTGTTGCCGATCCCGCGCCGCGGTGTCGTCACAGCGCGGATGAAGGCGGGGTCGTCGTCCGGATTGGCGATCAGGCGCAAGTAGGCGCAGATGTCCTTGATCTCGGCCTTGTCGAAAAACGATTGCCCGCCGGAGAGCACGTAAGGAATCCGCTCGCGCCGCAAAACCTGCTCGAAGATGCGCGCCTGGAAATTGCCGCGATAAAGAATGGCGTAATCGCGAAACTGCGCGCGCCGCTCGAACTTGTGGGCCGACAGCCGGAAGACGACCGATTCGGCCTCATGCTCTTCATCGTTGCAAGCCGTCACGGTGATGGAGTCGCCCATGCCGTGCTCGGACCACAGCTTCTTCTCGAAGAGCTTCGGATTGTTCGCGATGACGTTGTTCGCCGCGGTCAGAATGCGCACCGTCGAACGATAGTTCTGCTCGAGCTTGATGACATGCAGCTTCGGAAAATCCTTGCCGAGCTGTGCGAGGTTCTCGAGCGTGGCGCCGCGCCAGCCGTAGATCGCCTGATCGTCGTCGCCCACGGCCGTGAACGCCGCGCGTGGCCCGGCCAGCAGCTTGAGCAGTTCGTACTGACAGGCGTTGGTGTCCTGGTATTCGTCGATGAGCAGGTAACGCAGCTTGTTCTGCCAACGCTCGCGTACAGCCTCGTTCTTCGCGAAGAGTTCGGCCGGCAGGCGAATCAGGTCGTCGAAATCGACGGCCTGATACGCATGCAACGTCGCGACATAGTTGCGATAGACGATCGCGGCCAGGTGCTCGTCTTCGTTCGACGCCGTGGCCATGGCCTCTTCCGGCGTCACGAGACCGTTTTTCCAGAGCGAGACGATCGTCTGGACTTTGCGAATGAAGCCTTTGTCGGTCGAGCCCACCTGCTCTTGAATCATCGCGAAACAATCGTCCGCATCCATGATCGAGAACTGCGGCTTCAGGCCGAGATGCTCGGCTTCCTGCCGCAGGATCTGCACGCCGAGCGAATGAAACGTGCAAACGGTCAACTGGTTCACGGGCACCTTGCGCCCTTCCTTGCCCGGCGCCGTGAGCGTCTTGCCTTCGAGCAGCTTGCCGACGCGCTCGCGCATCTCCGCGGCCGCCTTGTTCGTGAAGGTGACGGCGGCGATATGGCGCGGCTCGAAGCCCTTCGCCTCGATCAGGTGCGCGATCTTTTGCGTGATGACGCGGGTCTTCCCGCTACCGGCGCCGGCCAGCACGAGACACGGGCCGTCGAGATAGCGGACCGCCTCGCTTTGGGCGGGATTCAATCCTGCGGACATTTCTGGTGGATCTTACAGTTTGGCGGCTCGCGCGAAGGCGCACACGCGTGCGCTCCGGACGATGCCATCGAGGGCGAGTGCGCGATGTTAACACGAGCAGCACACGATCGCTTTGGCCCCAAGACGCTTGCGCATGGGCACTTGCAAAGCGGCGGGCGACGCGTGCCACAATGCACGCTTCATCGTCCCGAATTCCATGCGCCGCATGCCGCCTGTTGCGATGCGTGCGACGCGCACGAGCACGGGCATCCACGACAAACCAGAGGTCCCCTACGATGACGACATCCGTAAAGATCGGCTTGATGGGATACGGCTTCGCCGGCGCGACGTTTCACGCACCGGTCATCGCGCACTGCGGCGCGCCCGCGCAGCGACCGAACGAACCTTACGCCTGCCTCGCCGCCATCGCCACGAGCCAGCCCGCAAAGGCGCTCGCCGACTATCCGAAAGCGCGAGCCGTCCCGGACCTGGACGCGCTGCTCGCACTCGACGACATCGAATGTGTCGTCATCGCCACGCCCAACGATACGCACTTTGATATGGCGGCGCAGGTCCTTCGCGCGGGCAAGCATGTGGTCGTCGATAAACCCGTGACGCTGAGTGCCGCGGAGGCGGTCACGCTCGCCGGCCTCGCGCACGAGCGCAATCTGGTCTTTGCGCCCTTCCATAATCGCCGCTGGGACGGCGATTTCCTTACCGTGCGTCAACTACTGGCGAAGGGCACGCTGGGCCGCGTCGCGCACTACGAATCGCATTTCGACCGGTTCCGCCCGCAGGTGCGCGAGCGCTGGCGCGAGCAGGCGTCGCGCGGCGGCGGCCTGCTCTTCGATCTCGGTCCGCATCTGATCGATCAGGCGCTCGTGCTGTTCGGGCCGCCTGAAACGGTTTATGCCACGGTCAAGGTGCATCGCGATGGCGCGGGCGCAGCCGATTACGTGCATCTGCTGCTCAGCTATCCGGACAAGGAAGCGGTCCTGCATGCGAGCGCGCTTTGCGCGATCGAGCCGCCCCGGTTCGCCATTCACGGCACGCTCGGCAGCTATGTGAAGTACGGTCTCGATACACAGGAAGACCAATTGAAAGCGGGTCTTCGCCCGGGCAACGCGGGCTTCGGAGCGGACAATCGGCCGGCCACGCTGCGCGTGCTCGAAGGCGAGCGTGAAATCGAGCGGCAATGGCCGACGCTCACCGGTGCATACCCCGAGTTCTATCGCGCGCTGGCCGCGTCCATTCGCGATGGCGAGCCATTCCCGGTCTCGCCGCAAGATGCAGTCGATGTCATGACGATCATCGAGCTCGCCGAGCGCAGCGTGCGCGAAGGGCGACGCCTGCGATTCGAGCGCATGGGGGCTTGACCCGCCGCGGCACCGCGCCGATCGTTGTCATCGCATTGGGCATCTGGCGCGTTTATCCCCCGGAGGGGAACGTCGACCGCGGCGCTCCCTGCCGTGCAAATCACAAGGGATAACGAAACGATGAAAACAATGGTTCGCGCGCTCGCTTGCAGCGCATTGATCGCGTCGCTGAGCGCCTGCGTCGTCAATCAGCCACCGCCGCCGCGCCAGGTCGTTGTACCGGCGCCCGCACCAGTGCTGCGCCCGAACCCGCGCGAGGTCGCACTGGAGCGTTTCGGTCAGGTCAACAGTCGCATCGACAATCTCGGCCGCCGCATCGACTGGCACGTCAACGGAGGCTATTACCCGCCTCCCCAAGGCAACGCACTGCACCATCGTCTTGACGTCATTCGCCAGGAAGCGCGCGATATGGCCGCGCAGCACGGCGGCGGCCTGTCCGATGAAGAGCAGCGCGTGCTCAATCACGAACTGGACGGGACGGCGCGCGCAATCGGCGAATGACGCCATCGCTTACGCCTGAGCCATCGAACCTTGGCCGTCTTCGTTGCGCGCGAGCGTAGCCAGCGCGGCGGCCAGTGCTCGTATCTTCCGCTGCTCGCCGCTTTGCGACGGGTAGACGAGAAAATAGGACGCGCCATTCAGCGCGACCTCCTCGAACGGTGCAACGAGCACGCCTTCGCGCAGCCGTTCGCGGGCCATGCGCGGATCGCCGATGGCCACACCGTGGCCGTCGGCTGCCGCAGCCAGCGCGAGTTCGAGCGTGTCCAACGCAGGCCCCTTCGTGACATCGATACCCGCGCCGCCGATCGCATCGAGCCGACAACGCCACTCCGCGCGGCTCGGCCCGGCATGCAGGAGCACCGTTCGTCTCAGGTCGTCAATGGAGCGAATCGATGCGGCGATCGCGGGAGCACACATCGGCGTCAGCGACTCGGGAAAAAGCTCGACCGCCTCCATGCCGCTCCACGGGCCCCTGCCCCGCACGACCATCGCATCGATATCCTGTCGAGCGAAATCGGGGCGATCGTCCGATGACGTGGCGATGCGCAGTTCAACGCCAGGCATCGCACGCTCGAACTGTGCCATGCGCGGCAAGAGCCACCGCACGGCAAACGTCGACGGCAATCTCAACGTCACGATCGAGATCTCGTCGATTCGCGTGCGCGCGTAATCGCTCAGTTCAGTGAGCACGCGCAACGCGACTTCGAGCAAGCGCTCGCCTTCGCGCGTCAGCGTCAGCCCCCCTGCATGGCGAACGAACAGCGCACATCCATAGTGCGCCTCGACCTGCTGGACTTGCCGGCTCACGGCGCCTTGCGTGCGGCACAGATGAACCGCGGCTTTCGTGAGGCTGCCGAGGCTCGCCACGGCAACGAAAACCTGCAGGCCCGCGAGCGTCGGAAACGGACGCGTCAGTTCGGCGAGCGGGTATGCAAGCGGCTCATGGCCCGTTTGCGAATTTTTCGATTGTTGGTTCATCTGGGCGTCGATATCGTCTGTCCCGAAGCCGCCCCACGTGTAGCCACATAGAGATCGCGCGTGCGGTATTTGATAACGGATGAATGGAGGAATTCGCAATGACATCCGCGCAATCACTTTATACCAGCCGAATACGCGAGTACCTGAGCCAGCTCGAACGCGGCGATGCAGCGGCGATTTGCGCGCTCTTCGCGTCTGATGCTCAGGTGTATTCGCCCTTGCTGGGCTGGGTGTCGCCGCGCCCGTTCTTCGAGAAACTGTCGGCGGCGTCGGGGCAAAGCAGCATTACGCCGATCGATGTCTGCGTCAGCACGACGGGCGCCGCGCGCGCCACGGGATATTTCGTCTATGAATGGGCGCTCAAGGACGGGCCGACCGTGCGGTTTGAATGTGTCGATGTATTCGAGTTCGACGAGGCGGGTCGCATCGCGCGGCTGCTGATCATCTACGACACTTATCCGATTCGCGCATCGCTCGGCGACAGCTTTTCGTAAGCGCCGCCAGCCTCGTGTGACGAACGGGCGCGAAAAATGCAGAAACACAAAACTCGTGGCGATGTGTCGATTCTGGCGGGGCTCGTTCGTCGTCGAAAAGGGGGAGCCGATGCCGAGGCGAGGTCATCGATACCGGCGCTCCGCCCCCATTCGTTCGGCACTCCTAAGGAGACGCTCCATGAGTCAAGCAGACACATCCACACCCGCATTGAAGCCCGCCACACTCCTTGCCCAATCGAAGTACCGCTTTCCCGGCGAAAGCGAGGGATACCGCAAAGCCCGCAATGCACTGCTCGAACAGGAAATCGAATTGCGGCGCCAGATCGAGCGCGTCGCGGCGATGCGCCGCGCGTTACCGGTCGGCGGCGCCGTGCCGCAGGACTATCGCTTTCAAGGCGAGCACGGCTCCACAACGCTGTCCGACATGTTCGGCAAGCACGATACGCTCGTCATCTATAACTGGATGTTCGGCCCACGGCGCGAGCGCCCCTGCCCGATGTGCACCTCATTTCTGAGCGCGCTCGACGGCGAGGCGCGCGACATCGAGCAGCGAGTCGCGTTGGCCGTCGTCGCACGATCGCCCATCGATCGGCTCGTCGCTTTCAAGAATGAAAGGGGCTGGCGCCATTTGCGGCTGTTTTCGTCGGGCGGCAACAGGTTCAATGTCGACTACGCCCATGAAGATCCGGACACGGGCGATAACCCGGCAATCAATGTATTCGTTCGCCGCAATGGCGCCATTCACCATTTCTATGCGGGCGAGATGGGACCCGAGACGGCCGATCCCGGGCAAGACCCCCGCGGCGCGCCCGATCTGATGCCGCTTTGGACCATTCTCGATCTGACGCCGGGCGGGCGCGGCACCGACTGGTATCCGAAGCTCGATTATCCGGATGCGAATCAGGCGACGCGTCGTTGAAGGGGGATGCCGGGCAACTACCGGTGCGAACCACCGCCCGGCACTTTTTCAGCCGGCGAGAGCGTTGTAAGCCGTTTCACGCTGCTCTCGTTCGGGGAGCTCTTCGATTACAAGCCGCAATTTATCTCGGATGCCACCCGTGTCGCCATTCAAACAACGGAAATTCAGCGAAAGGCTCAGGACCATGTGGGCATAGTCGGCCCCGGTGATCTCGCCCGCCTTGTCCGGCGCCTCTTCTCTCTCGTGCCAGAGTTGTTGGACCGCCTCCAACACGGCTTCGTACATTTCGGTACGAAGGGATTCATCCTCCACCGACGAGGCGGCCTCCGCCGTATCGGCCAATGGCTCGACCCGGTGGCGCTTGAACTGTACTTCGCCGATGGCGCCCAGCACGAGCGAAACAGCGGCGTAGCGATGCGCCGCCGGAAATGCATCGTCGGCTATTCGCATAGCTAACACGCAAAGCGGCTTTGGGCGCGCAACCAGCCCGAGTTCCGGGGCGCCGATGAAGCGCGCAGTCGATTCGAGCCTTTCGTGGGGCAGCGGCGGCGGCCCCGCGAGCGCTTGTTGCGCCAATACCGCTTGCACGTCTTTCAGATCGCTGGCACGGGCGGCATACTTGCTCAGCTTCGTGCTTTGCTCATATGCGGGCAGAATCGAAGAAGGGAGTAGTAGCAACGCGGTTCGCTCTGCCAACGCCGGTGATCGATCGGTCGCCATGGAAATGGCCAGTTCGGCGGCGGGCCGTTCCCCTTCCGGCATCGCTTGAATGCGGCCGGTGAGACCGGCCAGCAGATAGTCTTTCGCTGAATCGGGCAGGCCGTCGATGACTGGCGGCCGCGCTGAAGCGTCTTGCGGACCGAGCAACGGCTGCAGATCGGAGAACCGCTCGACGTCGGCCACGAGCCTGTCCAGCGATAGCTGAAGCTCGGCGAGCGAAGGATTCCCGGGCGATGCACGCCCCCCGCTCACCGCGGCTGCGTCAGCACCCGGGACCAACCCACTCAGTCGCGGATTGATGCCTCCTCTGTGCGCAGAGCCCGGCATAGGCTGGGAGGCATTGTCTCCCGTCCCATCAGCAGCCTCGCTGCCTGTTCCACCATCGACGGGGCGTGGCGGCAACCCGTCGCTTCCCTCGGGACCCTTGATCATATCGGCTCACCACTCGCTGCGTTTGGAATACCGCCGAACTCTATAGCGGCGCGGCGTTCACGACCGCTTCGATCCGAAGCAGCACGCCATCAAACGCACTTTCGAGCGGCTCGCCCCTTCAGCGCCGCGCTTCCGTCGCCATTCTGACCGCGAGCCCCGCCAGTACCGTGCCCATGAGCCACCGCTGAGCGACGAGCCAGAGGGGCCTTCCGGCCAAAAATCGAGCAATCGTGCCAGCAGACAGAGCGACGACCGAGTTGACCGTCAGGCTCGCCACGATCTGGAGGGAGCCGAGCGCGAGCGACTGCGCGAGGACGTGGCCGTGTTGCGGATCGATGAATTGCGGCAGCAACGACAGGTAGAGCACCGCAATCTTCGGATTGAGCATGTTGGTCAAAAAGCCCATGACGAAGAGCTTGCGCGGACTATCGGCAGGCAGGTCCCGAACCTGGAACGGCGAGCGTCCGCCCGGCTTGAGCGCCTGCCATGCAAGGTAGCCCAGATAAAGCGCGCCGCCGAAGCGCAGCACATCGTAGGCAAGCGGCACCGCGATCAGCAAGGCCGTAATGCCGCATGCCGTGGCAACCATATACAAGACGAAGCCAAGTGCGACGCCGCCCAGTGAGACCAGGCCGGCGGCGCTGCCCTGACAGATGGAGCGGGAGACGATATAGACCATATTCGGGCCGGGCGTCAGCGCCATGCCGAGCGCGACGAGGCCAAAAGCGAGCAACGAACTGGACGTGGGCATTGCATCACTCCTCGGAGAAGGAAAGAAGGACGACGCCCAGGCGCGCGGCAATGCACCCGATTCACGGGCACTGTCCGCGTTTCCCGATGGTGGTCCATCTCCAGGCGCCAGTCGCGCGGACCCGGCGATTATTTCACGATCGAGCGGTACTCGCTTGCCCGCCAACACGGCCACCGATGCGCGCTTCGATCGTGCCGATGAGCCGTTCCGCCCAAGCGTTCAAGGTCCGCGTCGACATGACGACCATGCTCGATTTCGCAACGATGCCGTACACGCGCGAGCGGCCGACCTTCGAGACGCATGCCGGATCGAGCCATCGGTCGTTTTCGACAAGCAGCGCAAGCGTCTCGAGGCCGATCAGAATCGGCCAGATGCAGGCCAGACGCAAACGGACCGAGCGCGCAGGAATCGCGAACGTATAGGCCAGCGCATCGCGGTACAGCTCGAGCGTCTTGCCGACCAGTTCGAACAGCAGCGGCCGGGCGCGCGACGAGGCATCGGGGGCGAGCAAGTCTTGCGGCGTCAATGCGAAGCGCTCGAGCATCCGCTCAGGCAGGTAACAGCGCCCGATACGCAAATCCTTCGCGCAATCGCGCAGCACGTTCGTCATCTGCAACGCCTTGCCGAAGCGGACCCCGCGCTCGATCATCGTCGCGGCCGCCTCTTTGAGCGTGCCGGGTAGATGCGAGTAGGTCATTTTGGTCCAGAACTCGCCGACGCAGCCCGCGACGAGATAGGTGTAGCGGTCCAGATCGTCGAGCGTCGCGAGCGCGCCGAGCTGGCCCGAACGTTCGTCAGGGAAGGTGCGCAGATCGAACTCCATGCCCATCGTCAGCGTAGTCACGATCTCGCGCACCGCGTCCCGGTCTGCCGTATCCAATTGCGTCAAGGCGTCGAATGCGCCACCGAGCGATTCGAGCAGCAATTTTTCGTCGGCATGCCCTTGCTGGCTCGCCACGTCATCCCTGAGGCGACGCACGAGCGAGCCGTCGTCGGGCGGCGCGCCATTCACGCTGGCACGCAATGCAAGCAAGAGCTCGAGCCGCTGCGCCGGGTCGATCAGCGATGTATCCGCGATCGTATCGGCCGCGCGCGCGAGCAGATAAGCGAGCGCAACGGGGTCGCGCATGCCGGCGGGCAAGATGCGCAGCGTCAGGTAAAACGAGCGTGAAACGCTCTTCAACAGCGGACCGAGTAAAAAGGCCCGGACGGATTCGGACATAGAGGGAATCGGATGTATTCGGATCGATGCAACGCTGCCGCATTGTATCCGGCCACCCGATTCCGCCCGCTTGCACTGAACCGGTTCAGCCCACGAGACATTAGCCGCGCGGCTCACGCGTCATCTCGCGAGGCGCGCTGTGCACCTTCTCCTTGTTGCGAAGCGTCAGGGCCAGCCCGGCGAGAATCAAGATCATTCCGATGACGTCCCTCGGCTGCAGCGCGTGGCCGAACCACAGGTAGTCCATCAGCGCCGTAATGACGGGCACGAGATAGAAAAGGCTGGTCACATTGACCAGATTGCCGCGGCGCACGAGCCGATAGAACAGCAATTGGGCAAGCACCGAGATGACAATCCCGAGCCAGAGTACGGAGACGGCGAGCGGTGCGTCCAGCCGTAACCCGTTCCATTCGGCAACCCCGAGAGGCAGCGAAAGCAGCAAGCCTACGAAGTTCTGCAAGGGCAGCACGTCCATCGGTTTCTGCACGATGCGCTTTTGCATGATCGCCCCCACCGTAATGCTCGCAAGTGCGGCAAGGGCGAGCGCGATTCCTTCGGTCGTCGAAGGATTCAACGCCGATGCGCCGCGAAACACGATCGACGCAAGGCCCAGCATCGCCATGAAAAGACCGGCCATCCGCATCGCCGAAAAACGTCGCTCGGTGACAACGAGCGTGGCAATCGGCTGTGCGCCGAGAATGGCCGCCAATAGCCCGGGCGTCAGTCCTCGCTCGAGCGAAAGGAAGTAGCAGATCGAATAGCCGCCCATCATCAGCGCGCCCGTGGCGGCGACATGGACGCGCGTGCCGCGCGCCGGCAACCAACGGTGCCGCCCTGCACCGATGAGCGCAAGGATGATCGTCGCAAGCGCAAAGCGCATCGTCAGAAACGTCGAGGCGCTCGCATGCGTCACCCCGATTTCCGCAAAAATGGCGCCACTGCTCCAAAGCAGAATAAAAAGCGCAGTCGCACCATAGGCCGCCAAAGCGGTTTTGAACCAAGCCATGAGTTCACCTGCCAGTCGAATTCGTTGAACTGGCAGACCGGCACACGTCGACGGACACGCGCACGCATCCGCACGCGCGTACTCGCGCACCCGCATCTACGCCCTTTGGCGCAGCTACACGGGCCGAACGGCCGGTCTGCAGGAGAAAACGAAGTGTCGGCGCTTAGCCGAGCACCGCCGTGTGTGGCGGTGCAAGCGCTGCGACGACCCGCCCGAACGGGGGCGGCGAGGCGACAGGAGGAGGAAACGCAATGAGACAGCAGCGGCGCGCAGCATCGAGCGATGTCTCGATGCCGCCAACGGCAAAACACGAACGCGCTGCACTTTTCATGAGGAAAACGGGTTGTGGGGCTGCCGTTGAATGAATGACGCAGGTTTGAAGGCTACTCGCAATGGCCCGGGCGTGCAATCGGAGCACCGGCGTCGGCTTGCAGGGACCTGAGCAGCCGTCCGATACACCGGTTGATATCTTGACTGAATAGTCATAATATCAAGCCAAGGTGTCGACGAGTGATCGACGGCGATCCAGCCGAAGTTGGGGCCGGTCACTACTAAAATAGCTGACATGTTATTGGGCTTGTCGCGCTCGACGCAGACAGCGGCCGGCTGCAGCGCCGCAATTTATTGACCGTTCATTCATAAATAAGCGCTCACCGAATCAGGAGATACCGCATGACCTCATCGACCATCGCGCAACGCTGGGCATTGGACGCACGGCAAGCTGTCCAAGCGATACGATCGGGGCGGCTGAAAGCCGTCGACTATGTAACGGCACTGCTCGCGCGTGCCGACACTTACAGCTCGCTTCACGCGTTCATCACCCTCGAAACGGAAAGCGCCATTGCGGCTGCTTCGCGAATCGACGGCCTCACCGGCAACGAGCGCGCGCGCTACCCGCTCGCCGGCTTGCCGATCGCCGTGAAAGCCAACATCAACGTCAAGGGCACGCGGACTTGCGCCGGCACACCGGCGCTCGCAGGTTTTGTCGCACCCACCACCGCGCCGACCGTGACACGGCTCGTCGAGGCCGGCGCCATCGTGCTCGGAAAAACGAATATGCACGAGCTGGCTGTCGGCATCACGAGCACGAACCTCGCTGCGCACGCCGGGCCGGTTCGCAACCCCTACGATCGCTCGAAGATACCCGGCGGCTCATCCGGCGGCACCGCCGCGGCGCTCGCCGCGCGCATCGTGCCCGCCGGGCTAGGGACGGACACAGGCGGCTCGACGCGCATTCCCGCGGCCCTCACCGGTACAGCCGGCTTGCGGCCCTCCGTCGGAAACGGCGGGGCCGAGCGTCGCTACCGCAACGAACACGATGTCGTGCCGATCAGCCATACGCGCGATACGGTCGGCCCGATGGCGCGCACCGCCGCGGACCTCGCCTTCATCGACGGCATCGCGACCGGCGATACCGCGCTGCCCGCGATCGAACTCGCGCGTTTGCGTATCGGCCTGCCGCGCGATTGCTGGCGGCAACTCGACAGTACAGTCGAAGCGATTGCCCATGCGGCGCGCGAGCGCCTCGAAAAAGCTGGTGTGACGTTCGTCGATGTGGAGCTGACAGAGGTCATGTCGATTTGCGAGCGCATCAGCCTGCCCATCGCGTTTGCCGAGCTTGGCGACGATGTGCCCGCGTGGCTCGCCGCAAACGGCGCTCCGGTGCAAACGCTCGGCGCGTTGGCCGAGCGCATTGCGAGCCCGGATGTCAGGCGCATCTATGAGGCGACGCTTGCCGGCACCTATGCCGAGGCGTACCCGCATGCCATTCAGGTCCTGCGCCCCGAGCTGCAACGACGCTACGCATCGATATTCGACACGGCGGGCCTCGATGCGCTGCTCTTTCCGACTACGCCGCTACCCGCGGTCGACATCGACCACATCGAAGGCTCCGCCGTCGTCACGATCGGCAATGGCGAGCCCATCGACGAAATGGCCGCCTACCTGCGCCATACCGATCCGGCGAGCATCGCCGGCATCCCCGGTCTGTCGATTCCCGCAGGCCTGACACCGTCGGGCCTGCCTGTCGGCATCGAGATCGACGGTCCGCTCGGTAGCGATCGCAGGCTGCTCGCCATCGGCATTGCGATCGAATCGGTGCTGGGGGCGCTGCCGCCACCCTTTTGACTCGAGCGGCGCGACAAGCGACGAATGGCGAACGCGCGCAACGCGTCTCGTGTGTCCTTCGATGCGAGCGTTCGCCTCTTTTTTGAGGCCTCGTACCATGATCAGATCCGACTCCCTTCGCACGACGATTCGTTCGGCGCCACCTTCGGCGGGAAAGGAGGCAACCGCCGAAATCGATTCCCGTGGCGACACGGCCTATGGCACGCGATCGAACGCCGCTGCGTTGGTCGTGCTGCTGACGGGCGCGTTTCTCTCGCCGCTCGATTACTTCATCGTCAATCTTGCATTGCCCGCTATTCGCAGCGGCCTGGGCGCAAGCAGTGCCGAGCTTCAATTGATCGTCTCGGCCTATACCTCGGCCTTTGCGGTGCTGCTCGTCACAGGTGGTCGGCTTGGCGATCGCTTCGGCCGCAAACGCCTCTTCATGGGCGGCATGACAGGTTTTCTCGTTGCTTCGCTGTTATGCGCCCTGGCACCGAGCGGCGCGTTTCTCGTCTCGGCGCGCATCATGCAGGGCGCCTCGGCGGCCATGCTCGTGCCGCAAATCCTCGCGACCATCCGCAGCGCCTTTCCGAAAGAGCAGCAGACGGCGGTCATGAGTCTCTATGGCTTCGTCTATGGCTTCGCATCGGTCGCCGGACAGATCGGCGGCGGACTGCTCGTCACGCTGCACCCGTTCGGGCTCGGATGGCAATCGATCTTTCTCATCAATCTTCCGGTAGGCGTGCTCGCACTGGCAGGCGCATGGCGCTTCGTTCCCGAAAGCCGTGCCGCACGCACGGAGGGCAACGATTGGCTGGGTCTCACGCTGCTATCGGCGTTCTTCGCCCTCGTCATTTATCCGCTGACTCAGGGACGCGAAGCGGGCTGGCCGCTCTGGGCGTGGACGATGCTCGCCGCCAGCGTGCCGGTGCTCGCCGCTTTCGTGCTGGCGGAGTATCGCGCGCATCGGGCCGGGCGCGACCCGCTCGTCGAGCTCGCTTTGTTCAGGAATCCTGTGTTTTCCGTCGGGCTCGTGCTGGCGTTCTGCTTCTATTGCGATAGCGCCTTTTTCTCACCTACGGCATCTATCTGCAGTCGGGCCTGGGATGGTCCGCGCTCGCCGCCGGCGCGGCGGTCTTTCCGTTCGGCGCAGGCTCGATTCTCGGGCCGCTGTGCTCGCCCGCCATCGTGCGCCGCATCGGCAATCATGTCCTCACTGCGGGCTTCGCGGCGCTTGCGCTCGGATTCGCCGCGACAGCGGCCGCCTCGCTGCGGGTCATGCCCGGCGGCCTGTTTTACGCGGGCCTGGTCGTTGCCGGCGCCGGGCACGGTCTGGTGCTGCCGAACGTGGTGCGCATCGTCATCGGCGAAATTCCGCCGGCCAAAGCGGGGCTCGCGGGCAGCATCGTCACATCGATGCTGCAAATCGGCTCGGCCTTCGGCGCGACGGCGATCGGCGGCCTGTTCTTCTCCGTCGCGGCCGAGGGGGCGAATGCAGCACGCCACGCGCAGGCTTATCGCGATAGCATCGCCGTCGTGGCAACGCTCTTCGCCGCTTGCATCGTTATTGCTGCACTGATGTCGGGAAGCGCGCACCGGCGTCGCTGAAACCGGGCGCGTTGCGGTCCGTGCGCCAAACATGTCCATGACTACTGTGCTCGCCGATACGGTTTTGATCGTGCACGCGTGCGTCGTGCTCTTCATCGTGGGCGGCTTCGCGGCGATCTGGTGCGGTGCCGCACGCCATTGGCGCTGGGTGCGCGAACCGCGTTTTCGCTTCGTTCATCTCGCGTCGATCGGCATCGTCGCAGCGCTCGCCCTCCTCGGCGCGCCGTGCCCGCTGACCACGCTGGAGGCGTGGCTGCGCGAGAGCGGCCCGAGCTCGCAAGGCTTCATCGCCTACTGGGTCGGGCGGCTTCTTTACTACGATCTCCCCGGCTGGCTTTTCACCGTGATCTATGCCTGTTTCGCGTTCATCGTGCTGCTGACATGGCGATTCGTTCCGCCGCGGCCGCGTTCATAACGCATGCCTGCCGGGCTGCAATAGTCGACAAGATTCAGTCGAATGTTAAACAGCGAACATCCGCCGGCCATTGGTAATTGATCTCGCAGGGAGGCGAGCCCATAGTTCTGACTAAAGTGACAGAAGGCGAACCGCCGCGCCCCATGCGAGCCCCGCGTTCGCTCGCCGGGCCATCGGCAACCTCAGCAAACATGCGCGTTCGCGCGGGCGCGCCGCCATCGAAAGCTTATGCAGACGGAAGCCACCTCACAGTCGGCCGCTCCGGCGCCTTGCGTCAGATGCGGCGCAGCCGTGGGCTCCGACGCCCTGCACTGCCCGCGTTGTGGGCAGCCCGTCTTGCGGCAAACGCGCGTGCGAAAGGCCGCGCGTCCGGCTCCTCCAGCTCCTCCGGCGTCGCCGGCGCCACCCGCGCGGCCCGCGCTCGGCGCCACCGCACCGATGCGCCGGCGCCTGCTTGCCGCGCTGCCGCACCGCCTCACCTCGGGCGATTCGAACGGGGCGCGGCGCTGGGGAGTGTCGGCGAGCGTGGCATGGATACTGTTCGGCTTCGCGGCCATCTTTGGCGCTGTCGTGGCCATCGACGAGCACGATAACGCCCAAATGCTTTGGCCCACCCCGGCGGACCCGCCCTCGCGCGGCACCCAGGGAACGCAGGAAGACCGGCCGCAGGCAGACCCGCCGCCGCGTCAACAGGACGCCCCCGCAACGCACGCCGCGTCACGCTCGGCTCTGCAGGCGCTCTCTTCGGCGGCGCTCGTCGATTTGCTTCGACAACAACTCGATACCGTACGCCACGAGAATGCCGCCGACGCCCAACGCACCATCGGCGGCCCGCCTGTCCATAACCGCCCTGCAGCCGTTGCGCCAGGCGGCGAACCGGCAAACAGGACCGCGGCGACGCCCGATGCGAAGCGCGCCGCGGCAAGCGCTGCGGCTGCGCCGCGCAAGCCGGTCTCGCCCACGCTCGCGAAAAAGGCTGCGCCGCAGCCATCGGTCTCGGCTCATCGGCTGTCCGCTCAAGTCGCAGCACCGGTGCGCCCTCCGGCAAGTCCCGCGCCGTCGACACCGCAATCGGAAGCGCTCGCCTCGACACAGCCGGCCGCCTCCGAGCCGTTGCGCGCAACAGCCTCACCGGCTACGCGGCCGACCGCCGGCTCGGCCGAGGCCCCCGCTACACAAGCGCAAGCTCCGGCACTGCCGCCCAGCCCGGCCTCCGCCACACAGCCGCCCCACATCGCCGAACAGCGGGTCGCAACGGACGCCGAGACGCCGCGCGTGCCGGCGGGGCCATCGCCGGCATCCCTGACATCCGCGGCACCCGCCCCGCTCGCAGTGCCGGCAGCCATCCCGGCGCCGGCCGAGCGTGGTGACGAAGCGCATCCACGCCTGCGCCCCGGCTGCGCGGCAGGCGGCGATAGCGCGGACTGCAAGGAGACCGCATCGCCTACCGATACGAGCGGCTCCCACGCACCGCCCGCGGGGCAATCGAACGAAGTCTGGTCGGGGGCGGTGAAGCGGACTCCGGCGGCCTCGGCAGCAGGGGCGTCCAGCGCGGATCATGGCCAAGCCGCGCAGGCACAGACACAGACACAGACGCAGACACCGGCGAAGCGAGTGGCGAAGAACCATACGCCCAAGCAGCACTTGGCCTCCGCGGTATCGACCCGGGCCGTTCGACGCGCAACGGAGCGCACGGCCGAGCGTACTGAAGAACATGGAGCCGCCTCGTCGCCATTGGCGATGGCCAAGCAGACCTGGCACACGGTGCTATCCGAGATCGAGCCCCGCGAGCGGCTCAAACCGGCGCGGACCACCGAGGTGTCGGAGTCGCATACCGAAATCTACCGTGGTCATTGACTGACGTCTGAGCCGGATGCCCCGCGCGGCGCAGCGCGGGCGACGACAGCCCGCGCAAACCGGGGCATCATGCTCCGGCGCGTGCCTTGCGTCCCTGTTCCCGAATCTGTTCCAGCGTGGCGGACGGCGTGCTGACCTCCTTCGGCACGCGGATTTCGATCAACGCCGGCAAGCCGCTGGCGATTGAACGCTCGAGCGCGGGCAAAAATTCGGCCGTCTTGACGACCGTCTCGCCATGCGCGCCGAACGAACGCGCATAGGCCGCGAAGTCTGGGTTGGTCAGCGCCGTGCCATGCGGCCGGTCAGGATAGTGGCGCTCCTGATGCATACGGATGGTGCCGTAATGACCGTTGTTGACGACGATGAAGATCGCATTCAGGCCGTACTGCATGGCCGTTGCCAACTCGTGGCCCGCCATCATGAAGCAGCCGTCGCCGGCAAGGGCTACCGCGATCCGCTCGGGATAGAGCGCTTTGGCTGCCAGCGCCGCGGGTACCCCATATCCCATCGCCCCGCTCGTCGGTGCCAGTTGCGTCTTGAAGCGCCGATAGGCGAAGTGCCGGTGCAGCCAGATCGCGTAGTTGCCCGCGCCGTTCGAAACGAAAGCGTCTTCCGGCAGCCGCTCGCGCAGTTGCACCATGATTTCGCCCAGCTGCACGTCGCCCTGCATCGGGCGTGGCCGGTGCCATTCGAGGTAGGCGCGATGCGCGTCCTCCGCGCTGCCGGCCCATGCGGGCGCCGCGCCCGGCTCGAGTGCCGCGAGCGCCGCCGCGATCTCAGGCATGCCCGAAACGATCGGCAGATCGGCCGCATAAACGCGCCCGAGTTCCTCCGCCCCCTGATGCACATGGACTAGGGTCTGCTTCGTTTTCGGAATGTCGAGCAGCGTGTAGCCGCCCGTCGTCGCTTCGCCGAGCCGCGGGCCGATCGCCAGCAGCAGGTCCGCCTCGCCGATGCGCCGCCCGAGCGCCGGATTGATACCGAGCCCCACATCGCCGGCATAGTTCGCATGCGCATTATCGAAGAGGTCCTGATAGCGGAAAGCGCATCCCACCGGCAATTGCCAGTTTTCCGCGAAGCGGCGCATGTCGTCGCAGGCGCCCGCCGTCCATCCGCTGCCGCCGAGAATCAGCATGGGCTGGCGCGCATTCTCGAGCAGTGCGCGCACGCGCTCGATTTGCGCCGGCGCCGGCGACGCGGCGACACGCTGAAACCGGGGCGCCGCCGGCACGGCCGGGCAAGGGTCCGAGAGCATGTCCTCGGGCAACGCCAACACGACCGGCCCCGGTCGCCCCGAACAGGCAACATGAAACGCATGGCTCAGATATTCGGGAATGCGCCGCGCGTCGTCGATTTGCGCGACCCATTTCGCCATTTGACCGAACATGCGTCGATAGTCGATCTCCTGGAACGCTTCGCGATCGAGATGCTCGCGCGCGCATTGGCCGATGAAGAGAATCATCGGCGTCGAATCCTGAAACGCCGTATGCACGCCGATCGATGCATGGGTGGCGCCCGGACCGCGCGTCACGAAAGCCACGCCGGGCAGCCCCGTCATTTTTCCGGTCGCCTCGGCCATGTTGGCGGCCGCCGCTTCGTGCCGGCAAACGAACGTGCGGATATGCGCATCCTCGTCATGAAGTACATCGAGCACAGCGAGAAAGCTCTCGCCCGGTACGCAGAAAACGCGATCGACACCCTGCGCGAGCAAGGCATCGACGATGAGACGTGCACCCGTCGTGGAAACGGCGTCAGCGGCGTTGACCATGATGCTGCGACCTCCTGATTGGTTGGACGTCCTTCGAGAAAACATCGGCACGCCATACGGCGGATCCGTCGAAAGCGCCGCGCCTCAGCACTCGACGATATTGACCGCGAGCCCGCCGCGCGATGTCTCCTTGTACTTCGTTTTCATGTCGGCGCCGGTCTCGCGCATCGTCTTGATGACCGAATCGAGCGAGACGTAGTGGCTGCCGTCGCCGCGCAAGGCCATGCGCGCCGCATTGACAGCCTTCACCGAAGCCATGGCATTACGTTCGATACATGGGATCTGCACCATCCCGCCCACCGGATCGCAGGTGAGGCCGAGGTTGTGCTCCATGCCGATTTCCGCGGCGTTTTCGACCTGTTTCGGGCTGCCGCCCATGACCGCCGCGAGCGCGCCGGCCGCCATCGAACAGGCCACGCCGACTTCCCCCTGGCATCCGACTTCCGCGCCCGAAATCGACGCATTGAGTTTGTAGAGAATGCCGATGGCCGCCGCCGTCATCAAAAAGTCGATCACGCCTTGTTCGTTGGCACCGGGCGTAAAGCGCGTGTAATAGTGCAGCACGGCGGGGATGATGCCCGCGGCTCCGTTCGTCGGCGCCGTCACGACACGGCCGCCCGCCGCGTTCTCTTCGTTGACCGCGATCGCATAAAGGTTGATCCAGTCGATCATCGAGAGCGGATCGCGCAAACCTTGCTCCGGATTGCCGGACAGGTCGCGATAAAGCTGCGGCGCGCGGCGCTTGACGTTGAAAGGACCGGGCAGCGTACCGTCGGCGTCGGGGTTGCCTACACCGCAACCGCGTGCAACGCACGCCTGCATGACCTCCCAGATTTTCAGCAACCCGCTTCGCGTCTCGTCGTCGGTATGCCAGACACGCTCGTTCTCCCACATCAATTGCGCAATGCTCTTGCCCGTGGCGGTGCACCGCGCGAGCAATTCATTACCGCTGCGAAACGGATGGGGGAGCTGGTCGACAGCGGCGAGTACCTTCGTATTCGGCGCGCCGGCTGTCACGACGAAGCCACCGCCCACCGAGAGGTACGTCGATTCGCGCAGGGTCGTGCCCGCAGAATCGGCCGCGCGCAGCTTGAGCCCGTTCGGGTGCTCGGGGAGCGCCTGACGATAAAACGCGATGTGATCCTTCGGTGTGAAGTCGATTTCGTGCTTGCCGAGCAGCGCGAGACGCCGCGTGCTGCGCACCGTATCGAGACGCGCCGCGATCGTGGTCGGATCGACCGTGTCGGGGGCCTCGCCCAGCAGCCCCAGCATCACGCCGCGGTCAGTGCCGTGGCCTTTGCCCGTCGCGCCCAGCGACCCGTAGAGCTCGACCTTGAGCGCCGCGGTGGCGCCGAGGAGTCCGTCGCGTTCGAGTCCCTGCACGAACATCAAGGCCGCGCGCATCGGCCCGACCGTATGGGAACTCGACGGACCGATGCCGATTTTGAAGAGATCGAAAACGCTGACTGCCATTGTTGCTCCAGAAAAGGAAGACCGATGCTCCGCTCATCGCGCCGCAAGCGGCAGACAGACGGCCACCCAGGCCGGCGGCGTCGGCGAAAGCAGCAGCGCGACGCTGGTATAGCGCCCCGACAGACGCGCCGCGAGGTGAAAAAGCGGCGCCGCGCGCTTGGGGTCCCATGGACCCGAAAAGCCCGCCACGCCGGCCGCGCGCCGTTTCGCGTCGAACGGCACGCTCGAATGCACGAATTCGTCATGCGTCTTTTGGCCGAGCGCATAAGGCACGAGCCAATTGAGCGCGAGCGCAAGCGAGGCGCCATTGCCCGCCTTGAGCGTGAGCCAGTTGCGGTTGTGACGCCGCGCGGCAAGCGCCGCGGCGACGAGCGGCTCGAGATCGTAGGCGACGTAATGCAGCGCGTCGCGTTCGGCGAAATCGACGGTCGAACCGTCCGGCGCAATGTTGTTGCCGATCTGCTCGACGAAGATGCGCTGCGCGGCATCGATGAGCTTGCGATCGTCGAGCGTGAAAGCGGCCATCGCAACGAGCTTCACGCGATGGCTTTCCCAGTTGTTCCGATAGGTGCCGGTCAGGGGACGCGCTGCGCTGTCGATGCGTGCGACGTAGCCATTGCCCAGCGTCGCGATGAAGGCCGCTGTCGCATTGCGCGTCTTGACCGACAGCGCACTCGCCGTCATGTCGTAAGCGAGGATCAGCGAGTCGAAATGGGTTTCGTCGATCGGATCGAAACTGGGCCGATACGTGCCCACCCAGGCCGCGAGAAACCGGTCGACGAGCTTCAGGTAGCGGTCATCGCCCGTCGCACGCCAAACGAGCGCGGCGTCGCGCATCAGCTCGAGTTCTTTTTCGGCTTCGATGCTCTCGTCGTAAATCCCCTCGTGCGGCAGCGTACCCTCGGTGTGCAGCCGCGGGAGCGGCTTGGGCTCGGCGCCGAGTTGCCCACCGACACGCTTCATCAACGCCTGAACATCCGGCGCCGCGTTGGCGCGTTCGCTCGTTTGCAATCCTGGAGCGGCGCAGAAGTTCATCGCGGCATGAGCCAGTACGGGCGGCATCGTGCATGCCGTCGCGCAGGCGAGCAGCCGCGGCCAGCGCAACGCTCGCGCGCCCTGTTCGCGCCATGTCCGCAGCCGCGTTGCGCGCCCGCTCGTCGTGGCCCCCATTCGCACCATGCGTCGCTCCTTCGTTTGCTTGATCGCGGTGTGAGATGTTAGCCGGTATTCGTGTCGAGCGACGCGCGGCGACGTGCTCCGCGCCGAAGCCGCGCAATGCGGCGTAGCGGGCGCGCGCACGGTCCGCCCGTTACGCGTAATCGGCCACGGGCACGCAGGAGCAAAAGAGGTTGCGGTCGCCATAAGCGTTGTCCGCGCGGCCGACGGGCGGCCAATATTTACGGGTGACGAGCGACGGCAACGGATAAGCCGCTTGCTGGCGCGAATAGGCATGCTCCCACTCGTTCGCCGTCACGGCGGCCGCCGTATGCGGCGCGTGCTTGAGTGGATTGTCCTCGCGGTCGGCGCGGCCTTCCTCGACTGCGCGAATTTCTTCGCGAATGGCGATCATCGCTTCGATGAATCGATCGAGTTCCTCCTTCGATTCCGATTCGGTCGGCTCGACCATCAGCGTGCCGGGCACCGGGAAGCTCATCGTCGGCGCGTGAAAGCCGTAATCGGCGAGGCGCTTGGCGACGTCGTCGACGGTGATGCCGCTCGCGTCCTTGATCGGCCGCAGATCGAGAATGCACTCGTGCCCCACGAGGCCGCCCGGGCCGGCGTAGAGCACCGGATAATGCGGCGCGAGCTTCTTGGCCACGTAGTTCGCGTTGAGGATCGCGACCTCGGTTGCGGCGGTGAGGTTTTTCGCGCCCATCATCGCGATGTACATCCACGAAATCGGCAGAATCGATGCGGATCCGTACGGAGCAGCCGAAACCGCGCCAATGCCGCTTTCGGCGCGCCGGTAGCCCGACGACGTCTGATTCGGCAGAAACTGCGCCAGATGCGCGCCGACGGCGACCGGGCCCACACCGGGGCCGCCGCCGCCATGCGGAATGCAGAACGTCTTGTGCAGGTTCAGGTGCGAGACGTCGCCACCGAACTGGCCCGGCGCAGTCAGACCCACCATCGCATTCATATTGGCGCCGTCGACGTAGACCTGACCGCCGTGCGCATGCACGATCTCGCAGATCTCGCGCACGTTGCGCTCGAACACACCGTGCGTCGACGGGTAGGTGATCATGATCGCCGCGAGCTTGTCGGCATGCGCGGCCGCCTTCGCACGCAGATCTTCCGTATCGACGTTGCCTTGCGCGTCGCAGTTCACGACCACCACCTTCAGGCCCGCCATATGCGCCGATGCGGGGTTCGTACCGTGCGCCGAGGCGGGAATGAGGCAGATGTCGCGATGGGACTCGCCGCGCGATGCGTGATAGGCCCGAATGATCAGCAGTCCTGCGTATTCGCCCTGCGATCCGGCATTGGGCTGCAGCGAGACGGCGGCGTAACCGGTGGCGGCGACGAGCATCTGCTCGAGCTGATCGATCATTTCGCGATATCCGACCGTTTGCTCCGCCGGCGCGAACGGATGGATCGCGCCGAACTCCGGCCATGTGACGGGCAGCATCTCCGAGGTGGCGTTGAGCTTCATCGTGCACGAGCCCAGCGGAATCATCGAGCGGTCGAGCGCGAGGTCCTTGTCGGCCAGGCCGCGCAAATAGCGCAGCATCTCCGTCTCCGAATGGTGCCGGTTGAAGACGTGGTGGGTCAGATAAGCGCTCGTGCGCACGAGCGCCTCGGGAAGCGCCGTGGCATCGCCGGGCGCGCCGCCGCCGGCCGCGCGCGTGAGGGCAGCGTCGAGCGTGTCGACGTGCGGCACGTCAATGGCACCGGCCGCATGGGCGAACACGGCGAGCAGATCGGCCAGATCGCGACGCGTCGTCGTTTCGTCGATGGAGACTCCCACGCGCGTATCGTCGATGCGCCGCAGATTGATCCGCGCGCGCTTGGCCGCCTCGTGTACGGCCGCCGTCCGGCTACCCGTTTCGATCGTCAGCGTGTCGAAGAACGTTTCGTTGGCCAACGAGTAGCCGAGCTGCTTGGCGCCGGCCGCGAGCAACGCGGCAATGCGGTGGACCCGAAGCGCGATCGTCTTCAGGCCATGCGGTCCGTGGTAGACGGCGTACATGCTCGCCATGATGGCCAGCAGCGCCTGCGCCGTGCAGACGTTCGAAGTCGCTTTCTCGCGACGGATGTGCTGCTCGCGCGTTTGCAGCGCGAGACGCAGCGCTGCGTTGCCCTGTGCGTCGACGGTCACGCCGACGAGCCGCCCCGGCATCTGCCGTTTGAATTCGTCGCGCACGGCGAGGTAAGCCGCATGCGGGCCGCCGAAGCCGACCGGCACGCCGAAGCGCTGCGAGCTGCCGATGGCCACGTCCGCCCCCCATTCGCCCGGCGGCGCGAGCAGTGTCAGCGCAAGCAGATCGGCCGCAACGACGACATGGCCTCCGGCAGCATGCACGGCCTCGGTGAGCGCCCGGTAGTCGCGCACATCGCCGTTCGCACCGGGGTATTGCAGCAGCACGCCGAAGGCATTCGACGCGGCGGCGTCGGCCGCGGGGCCGACCTTGACCTCGATGCCGATCGGCCGAGCACGCGTGCAGACGACCTCGATCGTTTGCGGCAGCACATCGTCGGCCACATAGAAGACGTTCGACTTCGGCTTGCCGACACGCTGCAGCAGCGTCATCGCTTCGGCCGCGGCCGTGGCCTCGTCGAGCAGCGAGGCGTTGGCCATCGACAGCCCGGTGAGGTCCGTGATCATCTGCTGAAAATTGAGCAGCGCCTCGAGCCGGCCTTGCGAAATTTCCGGCTGGTAAGGCGTGTAGGCCGTGTACCAGGCGGGATTCTCGAGCACGTTGCGCAGGATGACGGCCGGCGTGTGCGTGTTGTAGTAGCCCTGCCCGATATACGAGCGGAACACCTGGTTCTTGTTCGCGAGCTCGCGCAGAGCCGCGAGCGCTTCGGCTTCGCCCAACGGCTGCGCGAAGGGCCCGAGCGGCAGCGGCTCGGTGCGGCGGATCGTCTCCGGGATGACCGCATCGATCAGCGCGGCGCGCGACGCGAAGCCGAGCGCGTCGAGCATCTTTTGCTGATCGGCTGCGTCCGGGCCGATGTGCCGCTCCGCGAAGGCGTCATGCACTTCGAGTGCGGCAAGCGAGGAAGGAGTGCGGTTCATCAGGCGATCCGGGTGTTCGAGCTTCATGATGGGCGGGCGGTGCGAGTGGCGCGGAGTGCGCGGCGGCTTCGACGAACCACGGCGAAGCGCGCCGCGCGAGATAGCGAAAGTGTTCAGTCGATCAGCTTGGAGTAAGCCGCGGCGTCGAGCAGCTTGTCGGTCGACGCGCTGTCGGCCAACTTGATCTTGAAGAGCCAGCTGTCGTAGGCATCGCTGTTCACCGCGTCGGGCGTATCGACGATGGCCGAGTTCACGTCGACGATTTCACCCGAGACCGGCGAATAGATGTCCGAGGCTGCCTTCACCGATTCGACCACGCCGACCGCGTCACCGGCGGTCACTTGTTTTCCGACTTCGGGCAGTTCGAGAAAGACGATGTCGCCGAGTGTGCTTTGCGCGTGATCGGTAATGCCGATCGTCAGCGTACCGTCCGCTTCGGTGCGCAGCCATTCGTGCTCTTCGGTGTACTTGAGATCGGCCGGAACGTTGCTCATCGGATGCTCCTGATAAATGGAAAAATTCGGATAACGCGAAACGCGTGCGCCGCGCGCCCGGCGTCAGGCGGCGAGCACCTTGCCGTTGCGCACGAACGGCAGTTTTACCACGGTTGCGTTCAACGCTTTGTCGCGAATCTGGACCTGTACCGTGTCGCCGGGCTGCACGCCTTTGGGCACGCGCGCGAAGGCGATCGATTCGAGCATCGTCGGCGAAAACGTGCCGCTCGTGATCTCGCCCTCGCCCAACGGCGTCAGCACCTTCTGATGTGCACGCAGCACGCCCGCCGCCTTGCCCCCTTCCTTACGCAGGATGAGACCGACGAATGCGCGCGTCGCACCGTGCGCTTCGAGCGCGGTGCGTCCGACGAACGGGCGGGGCGAACTCAGATCGACCGTCCAAGCGAGGCCTGCGTCGAGTGGCGAGACCGTCTCGTCCATGTCCTGTCCGTAAAGATTCATGCCCGCTTCCAGGCGCAGCGTGTCGCGCGCGCCGAGGCCGCACGGCATGACGCCCTGCGCCTGCAGCGCGTCCCAAAGCGCCACGGCATGCGCGGCCGGGACAATGATCTCGAAGCCGTCCTCGCCCGTATAGCCCGTGCGCGCGATGGTCAGCTCGCCGAACGGCGTTGCGCCGACGCGCGCGGCATTGAACGGCTTGAGCGGCTCGCTTGCCTCGCGTGCGGCGGGAATCGCTTGCCAGAGCTTGGCGCGCGCATTCGGGCCCTGAACGGCGATGATGGCGAAATCGCGGCGCGGCGTGATGGTGAGGCCGAATGCGTGTTCGGTGTTCAGGCGCGAGAACCAGGCGATGTCCTTGTCGGCCGTGCCTGCATTGACGACCACGCGAAACCATTCGTCCGAGAAGTAATAGACGATGAGATCGTCGACGACGCCGCCCGCTTCATTGAGCAGGCACGAGTAGAGCGCGCGGCCGGGCGTTTGCAGCTTGGCGACGTTGTTCGCAATCGCGAATTCGAAAAACGCGCGGGCGCGCGCTCCTGTGAAATCCACGGCGCACATGTGCGAGACGTCGAACATGCCGGCATCGCGCCGGACCGCCTGGTGTTCGTCGATCTGAGAGCCGTAGTTGACGGGCATGTCCCATCCGCCGAAGTCGACCATGCGTGCGCCCTGCGCGCGATGGGTGGCGTGAAGCGGGGTACGTTTCAGTTCGGTCATGGAATGGAGCCTCGGCACGCTACAGGGTTCGCGAAAACAAAAAAGGGCCATGCCGATCGCGCTGCGCCGCGGTGGCCGCTGGCGTGTGCGATGGATGGCCCCTCTGTCCTCGGTACCTGAGAGATTGCGCAGTCGGGGACGATCCCTGTTCCGGATTTCGTTTCCCGGCCGAACGCGCGCCCCTTCGGTGGGCAGCTTGCCGGGCTTCGCGCTGAAACGCGCGCCGCTGGCCGGCTACTGCCGCTCTCCAGAGTTCGAAAACCGTCTGACAGTTGAGAAGCAGGCCGTCAGATGCGGGTTTTCGACGCGGTCGGTCCTTTTGCCTGAGAGTTTGTGGGTATGCCCCTTCGGCGGCGTGGCAGCATGGATGGATGAAGAAACATGCTGTCGACGCACTCTCCCGACGCGTGCGCGAAATTTACGCGACCGTAAGTGGCTTGTCAAATCGCGACAGGATCTGTCCAATTGCGTCGATATGGTTCGTTGTTCGAACGATGGGAATGCATCGCGCGGCACCCGGAACCGCGCGGTTGCGGACCTCGTGTCCTCGTGTTCCGCTCGTGTGCGCGCCGATTCCGCTATAGGCTGCAGTTGATGGTGCCATCCGGACCAGACACACAAGTCCAGTCCACTTTGCGCAGCGTTTCGACCGTCTTTTTTAATTCGTTGCGCCGCGTAGCCGTTCGAGGCGGGGATTCGCCATTTTCCGGACGCAGTCTCAGGAGGGCGACCTGCGCGCGAAGCCGGCGGCTGCGCGCCGAATCTGCCTGGCTGGGAACGGTGCTCCAGTAGTGATCGAGCGCAGTGAGCAGTTTTTGTGCGTCCTGTTTCTTAGCGCGCTCGAGAACTCCGATCTCACGCGATCCGGGCGAAGATGCCTGCAAACTGGCGATGATTTCGTCAGCCTCCTTTTGTGCGGCTTCGGAGACAGTGTTTCGCGCGGCGGCAATCTCTGCGGCCGACGCCTCGACGTCGTCCGGAACGGCGAGCGGCGGCGGCTCGAGCAGACGCGCGACTTCGTGACAAGCCTCCAGGCCGGCTCCGCCGAGCAAGAGTGCTCCAGCGCCGCGCAGGAGCTTCCGGCGGTCAATGCCGATGAAGCGTCCGCCATCCGCTACGGCGCCGCCCGCAGCACCCAATGCACGCACCGTCGCCCGCACCGTACGCCCCGTCCCCGTCCACGCTTTGCCCGCGGTCACCCTCGCCGCGGCGCGTGAGCGAGTCTCCGCCGCACCGAGTTGCGCGGCACCTGCAAGCGGCCCACTAACGTCCGTTCGCGTCGGCGGATGAGATGGCCGCGGCACATTTTCGGCGCTCCGCGCACCACCGCCGTCCCCCTCGCTCGCTCGTGCGCTGTCATCGCGGCCACGCGGGCCGATCGCTGAAGGAGTCATATCCTTGCCTTGTGTGGTCGGGTCAGAGATTTCGTGACCATAGGTATAACAGTGCTACCTATGGCACATCGCCCGCAGAACGAAGCCCTTTCAGCCATTACGAAGCACGCTGGAAGCGGTGCGACACGGCCACAAGCAACCGCTATCGAGGCAATTCGTAACTCGTGCTACGGCCGCTCGCTGCCGACTTTCGCAACGCGCCCGCATCGATCAGTTCGTTTATATCGCGCAGTGCAGTATCGGCCGAGCACTTGGCAATAGCCGCCCATTTGCTGCTCGTCAGCTTGCCCTCGAAACCATCGAGCAGTTTGTTCAATAACTTGATTTGCCGAGCGTTCATCGGCACGCCCGCAAAGCGCTGCCAGAACCGCGCTTTGGCCAGCACCGAATCCAGCGTCCGATGAGCGCGCTCGACGGCGTCCTTCAAGGTGCTCAGAAACCAGTTCAACCACTCGGTGACGTCGAGGCTTCCTCTTTGCGTGCGCTCGAGCACGTCGTAATAGGCTTTGCGTTCGCGCTGAATCAAACCGGTGAGGCTTGCAAGGTCGTATCGCCATTCAGGCCAATCTTCGGCCGCCCAGATGTACATATATTCTCCGCATAATGTGCGGAGAATATATGCCTATTCGCCGCACGGGCGAGCGGAGGGGATCGTGTCAAAGAACGGTAACACCGGCCACGAGCCTCTTCATTCCTCGCCTACACGCACGACGAGCTTGCCGAAGTTGCGCCCCTGCAGCATGCCAATGAACGCGGCAGGCGCGTGCCCCAACCCATCGACGCGGTCCTCGCGCAGCTTGACGCGGCCATCGGACAACCATTCGCTCATCTCTCGGCGAAACGCATCGAAACGCTCGCCGAAGTGGTCGAGGATGATGAAACCTTGCATACGGACCCGCTTTTGCAGAATCGTCGACATGGCAAGCGGCAATCGATCGGGCCCGGGCGGCAACGCGTCGTCGTTGTAATGCGCAATCACGCCGCAGACCGGCACGCGCGCGCCGATGTTCAACAACGGCAATACGGCATCGAAAACTTCCCCGCCGACGTTTTCGAAATAAACGTCGATTCCCTCCGGACACGCCGCCGCCAGACGCTCGGCGAATGCCGGATCGCGACGATCAACGGCGGCGTCGAAGCCGAGGTCTTCCACGAGGTACCGGCACTTGTCGGCGCCACCCGCGATGCCAACGACCTTTGCGCCCCGAAGCTTCGCCAACTGCCCGACGACCGAGCCAACGGCACCCGTGGCCGCCGCCACGACAAGCGTTTCGCCAGCTTTGGGCTGGCCGATATCCGCCAGGCCGACATACGCGGTGAATCCGGGCATGCCCAAACCGCCCAACGACAGCGACGCGTGAGATTCTTGTCCAAGGGGGAGCAAGTCGCTGCCATCGGATAGCGCGTAGTCCTGCCATCCTGAGTTGCCGAGCACGAGATCGCCCGCTCGCCACTTCCCATGCTTCGATTCAACGACTCGACTCACGGTGCCGCCCACCATCGTTCCACCAAGCGGGATCGATGGCGCATAGGCAGGACCGACCTCCTCCATCAAATTGCGCATGTAGGGATCGAGCGAGAGATAGACGGTACGAAGCAGAACCTGGCCATCGGCGGGCTTCGGAATGGCTGCCTCTTCGATGAGAAAGTCGCGCGGCGTGGGCAACCCCTGCGGGCGCGCCGCGAGGACCACGCGGCGATTGACGGTATCGGTTTGCGGCATCGGGGACTTCTTCAGTATGCAATCTCGGATTGGCGGGGGCGGCAATGCTTCGGGCACAGCGGGCGGACTGAGTAGACCAGTCGTCTAGAACACGAGGAATAAAAAACGGAAAGCGAATACATACGATCGCCCGTCAAGCGTCGTAAGGGACGCCGAGCATCCGGCGCGTGCAGGCCAACGCGGTATCCAGCGGCTTGCGGTCGCGTGTGATCTTGGCCAGCAGACTGGCACCGAGCCAGTTCTGATAGAGCGTCATGGCGGTGCCGGCGGCATCGAGCGATTCGGGCAACGAACGGTCCGTCAACCCTTCCTCCACGCAGCGCGCGAGCCGCGCCGTGATCGTTCGCGTGCCGCGTTCCAGTGCCGCCCGCATCGTGTCGGATAGATCGGAGACTTCCGCGCCGAGCTTCACGACCAGACACCGGCTTTGCGCCTCGTCCCCTGTCTGCGAATCGAGCCAGTCGAAGAAATAGGCCATCAACCGCTGCGCCGCCGGACCGGACTGACCGAGCAACCCATCCATGCGCTGGAGATAATCTTCGAAGTACGCCTCGAGCACCGCCTCGCCGAACGCTTCCTTCGACGAGAAGTAGTGATAAAACGACCCCTTCGGCACCTTCGCCGCAGCCAGCACCTCCGTCAGGCCGACGGCCGTGAAGCCCTTGCTCAGAAATAGAGGATGCGCGACATCGAGAATGTGCCGGCGGACATCGGTGGGAGGCGTTGCATGGCTCATGGAACCGTACTGTAGCCAGTATTAGACCGGTCGTCTAGCAACCCTCATACGATAGGGGTCACTGGGCCGGAATGAGAACGGAAACACACAACCCCGACTGCCCGGTCTCATCGGCAAACTCGAGGCGGACTTCCGCCCCGAGGCGCTCGGCAATAGCTTTGACGATGGACAGGCCCAGCCCCGATCCCACTTCATTGCTCCCCAGCGTGCGATAAAAAGGATCGAAAACGCGCTCGCGCTCGTCCGGTGCAATGCCGGGCCCGTTGTCGATCACGCGCAACAACACATGCGTGGGCGTGCCGCGCACCGACAAATCGACCTTCCCGCCTCGTGGCGTATAGCGGATGGCGTTATCGACGAGATTCTTTACGATCGCAATCAAATCGAGCTCGCTTGCTCGTACCAGCGCGTCCTCGGTGCCTTCGACACCGACATCGATCTTTTTGGCGTCGGCAAGCGGCATGATGTCTTCGAGCACGCGACGATAGATGCTCTGCACCGACACCGCCTGTGTCGCCGGCAGCGGCTCCGAAGGCGATTGCGCTCTGGCCAACGTCAGCAGTTGATCGAGCAGGTTTCGTCCGCGCTCGATGCCCTGTCGCAGCGAACGCAATCTCTCCCGGGCCGTCGTCGACATCTCCGCTTCGGCCAGCCGTTCCGCTTGCAGCGAAAGTGCCGTCAAAGGGGAGCGCAGTTCGTGCGCGGCATCGGCAACGAATCGATGTTGGGCTTCCATCGATTGCGCAACGCGCGTCAAAAGGCGATTGATTGCGACGACGAAGGGCCGGACCTCGACAGGCAGATGGCTCGTTTCGATGGGATGTAACTCCCGCTCGGCCCGCCGATCGATTTCCAGCGACAGCGCGGCGATCGGCCGGAACATCTTGCGAACGAGGTCCGCAATCAAAAAGACCAGTATCGGCACGAGGATCAGAAACGGCATCGAAGTCTGCAGGGCGGCATCGCGCGCGATCTCGTCGCGAACATCCGTTTCCTGCGTCACGGCGATTCGCCCGCCGCCGGCCGCTGTTTTGATGAGCACGCGAAAGGACTCGCCCTTGATCCGCAGCGTGTGCGCGCCGTCCGCCAAGTCGGCTGGGATCGGCAATCGCGCCTCGGCACCAGCGATGCCGACGCCTTGCTGCCCGGCATCGGCGAGATATTCCACGACGATGCGGGAGTCTTTGTCGTCGCTCGCCACGCTCGCCCCAGCCGGCGACTGAAGGTGCGGCACGCCTTGCCGGTCGAGGAGCGTCGCGATTTGCCGCAACGTATCGTCTTGCAGCTCATGGGCTTCGTGCAGCGCGGACGCGAACGAAAAGATGCCGGCGACCACGGCAACCCCGAGAATCGCGAGCGAAAGCGAGAAGGACAGTTTGAGCTGGAGGGACGCGTTCAACCGCCTTTTGAAACCATCCATCCGACGCCCCTGACGTTTTTGATGATGTCGCTGCCGAGCTTGCGCCGCAGTGCGTGAATCAGAAATTCGACGGCATTGCTTTCGACTTCTTCTCCCCAACCGTAGATCCGGTCTTCGAGATCGCTGCGTGAAAGGATCGCGCCGGGGCGTATCAGCAGCGCGTGCAGCAGCGCGAATTCGCGATTGGAAAGCTGCACGGGCGCGCGGCCATCAGCGACGGCCTCGCGCGTCACCGGATCGAGCGACACGCGGCCATTGCTGAGGACCGGGGCCGCGCGCCCGCCCTTTCGCCGCAGCACGGCGCGCATGCGGGCCAGCAGCTCGGTCATTTCGAATGGCTTCAGGACGTAATCGTCGGCGCCGCCGTCGAGTCCACGCAACCGATCATCGAGCGCGTCCCGGGCCGTGACGATCAGCACTGGGACCGGATTGTCCCGGCCGCGAATGCTCGCCAGCACTTGCAGACCGTCCTTGCCGGGCAAGCCGAGGTCGAGCAGCACGAGGTCGTAATGCTGCGCCTCGAAGGCGGACAGTGCCGCGGGCCCCGTCTTCACCCAATCCGTCGCGTATGAAACGTCTTTCAGTGCGTTTTGAACGGCCTCGCCGATCATCGGATCGTCTTCGACCAGCAATACCCGCATTCGTCCTCCGTCGCCGATTCCAGCCTGCATTCAATGCGTTGCTTTCGCCGCTCTTTGCCGGAAGATCAGAATGCCGAGCATGATGAAGCCGAACAGCGCGGCCGAGGCCGAATAACGGCTCATGGCCAGACCGCCCGCGTTGAGGGGTTTGTCGAGGAAATCGCCGACCGCAGCCCCGAGCGGACGCGTCAATACGAACGCCGCCCAGAAAAGTATCGTGCGCGAGATGTTCGACCAATAATAGGCCGCCGCGACCAAAACGAGCAATCCACCGAACACGAGCGCGGCACCGCCGTATCCCAACCCCATGCTGTCGGCCGTCCAATCGCCCAATGCCGTACCCAAGGTCTGGGAGAACATGATCGTCACCCAATAGAAAATTTCGGCTTTGGGTGTAGTGATCGTACTGACAGAGACGGAGCCGAGCGTCCGGTACCAGACAAAGAGCGAGATCAGCAGCAACGCGAGCAGGAGACTCGAGCCGCCCGCATATCCGATGCCCAAGGAGCGATCCGCGAAATCGGCCATCGTCGTGCCGACCGTTGTGGTGGCGATGATCGTCAGCCAGTACAAGAAGGGGTGAAACCCATTTGCGCGGATTTGCGCCATGACCGCCACGACGAATATCAACGCGAAAATGGCCGTGCCGATGAGATAGCCTAAGTGCATCGACATGGTCACTGCGTCGCCACCCGTTTCACCTAGCGTGGTTGCGGCAATTTTAAGGAGCCAGAACCCGAGTGTCACCTCGGGTACCTTCGCCAATGCGTGTTGAGTCGATTTCGTCATCGTGAGCTTCCTTTTAATGCAGTCATTGCCTTGCTGGATATGAAAGTCGCCGCATGACTCGTGCCTTCGTCGCCGCGGATGTTACCCAGTTCTTATTTGCGCACCCATCCCAACGCAATGAACTTGCTGAAAAGCAAGCAGTGAACGCAGGCCGCCGCGCGAAAAATATGCGGCAGGCACGGCCGTATTGCACGCCGCGTCACGCCGACGCTCAACAGCGAGACCATAGCCGCGCCCGCCATATCGAACGGGAAATGGACGCCTACGTAGATGCGCGCCCACGCGATGGGCAAGCCGAGCAATGCGAACAGCACCCCGGCCCGAGGAAAGTTGCCGGGGATGGCGAGCGCAAACGCGACCGACCACCAGAGCGTCAGATGATCGCTGGGGAAGGATGAGTCCGGTGCGTGCGCAACCAATGTGTGCCCGAGGCCGATGACGAACGGGCGCGGGTGCATCCATGCGAGGCCGATCAGCTGATTGATGCAAAGCCCAATCGACGCGGCGACGGTGGCTTCGATCAGCGCCTTACGCGTGCGCTCGCCACCGCGTAACCAGACAATCGCGATCATGGCAGGAATCAGCCAAATGAAATATTCGGCAAAAAATAGCGCCATCGCCATCGATAGGTGACCGGGGTTGTCCGGCGCATTGAGCCAGAGAAAAAGCGCTCGATTCAGTCCTTCCATCAATTCTCCGTTCGCGCTGCGTCGCCGGGACGAGCGGGAGGTGGCAACAATAAGGGAGAGGATACCGACGAAGACTTAGCTGATACTGAGGAGGCCACCGGGGAGTTTCATTTCGGATGGCTTTCGATCGTCGGTATATCGACGACATTATCGCCCAGGGAATTTGCGCGAAATAAACTGGCTCGTACTGACGTGATGAGATCTGCGACAAATTCCTGGCGCCATCGGCCGCGGGCAGCGGCATGGGGCGCGAGAATCCCGCCTGCCGGTCCGAGTGCTCGCGTTCCTTACTTGGCGCTCGGCCAGCGCCGCGTTGTTTTATTGCGGTGCGATTTCGATTTGCTCGATGGCGATGCGGACGGCTTTGCGCACCTCAGGATCGCGATCGCCAAGCGCGTGGTGCAGTGCGGGCAGTGAACCGGCAACGCCCAGCTCGCCGAGCGCCAGCGCGGCCTCCTTGCGCAAGTTGCTGATCGGATGCGCGAGTAGCATCGCAACGGCAGGAGCTGCGTGCCCATCGCGCAGTTGTCCGAGCGCGCGAGTCGCGCGTAGCCTGACCTGCCAGTATGCGTCGTCGAGTGCCGTGACGAGCGATTCGCGCGCCGACACCACGCCGAGTTTGCCTAGCGTCGTCGCGGCTTCCTCGCGCACCTGCCACGCGTCGTCGGACAGCGCTGCGACGAGTGCTTCGACGATGGCGGGATCGGCCGGCGAGGCAAAACCCAGCGCGCCGATGGCTGCGCGGCGCACTTCCGCCTGCGTATCGCGTGCGGCGAGCGCCGCGAGCGATGCGAGCGCGCGGGCATCTTTCAGCCAGCCGAGTACGGAGACAGCCTCGAGCCGTACATCGGCTTGTCGCGCGGCGAGCGCCTCCATGGCCGGGTCGAAGGCATCTGCGAACCGAAGTTCGCGCAGCCCGCGGAGTACCGCGCGGCGCACGAACGGCTCCGGTCGCAGCGCCCAACGGCGCAGCACATAGCCCGAGCTGGGTTCTTTCAGTTCGGACAGGCTTTGCGCCGCCTGTGCGCGTACCGGCTCGGCGTCGTCGAGTAGGGCTGCGCAGAGCGCCTCGACGACTTCGTCCTGCTCCCATGACGCGAGCACGGCGGCGGCCTCGCGCCGGACTTCGGGCGCCGGGTCATCGCGCAGCGAAGCCAGGAACACAGGCAAGAGTGCGGGATCTTCGAGGTCGGCGAGGTCGAACAATGCGACACGGCGCACTGCCGGGTCGGTGTCGGCAAGGCGGGCGAGGTGGGGGGCAACTTCGCGCAGTAGATCGGGTGGGGTCGTATGGGATGCAGCCAGCACGTCCGGTTCGTGCACTTCGGTATTCATCGGGTTTTCCTCGTCCGCGCGCAGCATGCTCGCCTGGTTACACGGGCAGCGGCAAGAGCCGCGTCACTCCATGTTCCAGGGATCAGATCGGTTCGTTACGACAACGTGAAGGGTCAGTCTAGAGGGGTTTTGATCGGCGCCAAACGAAGCTTTTCTGATATGTATTTTCGGTGGAGAGGGCGCTGATCCGGCCGTTGCGTTGAAAGATGGTGTCGACGAAGGACGCCCCAAATAACAATGGCGCAAATGCGCCGACGGGTCGATTGTATCGGCCCGTCGAGGATAGTAAGAGGGATGGAGAGTGCCGTACAAGCGCGGCCAAGAGGGAAGCGTGTCGAGCTGCAACGAGCTCGTCAGCGATACACTTCACGCCGGTTGCCCAAGCGCAGAACTTCAATCGTGATGCGCGAGTCTTCGATCTGGCAGATCAACCGCCAGTCGCCAACGCGGTACTTCCAGAATTCACCTAGCTCACTGCCCTTAAGGGCTTCGCCAATCGAGCCCGGATCGTCCAATGCAGATACGCGCTCTCGAAGGAAGGTCACGATACGCCGAGCAAACGTACGGTCTAGCTTGCCGAGTTGCTTCTCGGCAGTTTGAGAGATCTCAATCCGCCAGATCAAGCCGCGCCTCCACCTCGTCTAGCGACGAGGTTTGTTCCGTACCAGATCGGACGCGCTTGGCCACACGCTCGGCCAAGTACAGGTCTTCCAAGTCCTCTAGGTGCTGCTCGATGGCCTCGCGCGCATAGAATGTCTTGGTGCGCCCCGTGCGCTTGGCCAGCGTCTCCAGGCGAGATTCAAGTTCTTTGGGTAAACGTATGGCTAGCATGGCAGCCTCCGGCAATTTTGCTATACGCGTATAGCACGTGATACTCCCTCTCATTGTTCCAAGCTCTCCCCGGCGTCAAGCATAGCCAAGTCGCTGCTGAACATCCCCGTTTCTTGCACCCAGTGCGAATGCCAGTACGCGTTCAGCGTCTGCGCTTCGTTCACCACCGGCCCAGCAACGGAGATCGTCGCGTTGTTGCCGGCCGCGATCAGGCTGCCGATGTTCGTAAAAAAGCCGGCGCAAGGCCGGCTGGCGGGTCTTCGGATGATCCAACGATCAGTCCGGCATAAACTCCTCGTCCAACACCTGCTCCATGGACCACGGGCAAGTTTCGGGGAACACATCAAGACCGGTTTCATTCACTGCCTGTGCAAGGGCTTTTGCCCACACGACACGCATCCAATCCGGGTCGGCCAACTTCGATTTCAGGCTGGGGGCCTCATCCAGAAGGTAGGCAACGTCAAGCCGTTGAGCCTTGATCGTTCGTAGCCAACTTGCGCCCCGCCGCGCAGACTGGAACTGCCACTTGAGCAGATGTGCCAGCAGCACGGCCATGCGGCTGATCAGTTCGCGTTGTTCGCTCTTACCCACGTCCTCAATTTCCTCCGCGATGTGCTCCACGTCGATGGCCGAGAACTCGCCCGCGCGCAACAACGCAGCCTGTTCGTTGGCCCATGCCACCACGTCCTTCTCGTAGCTCGTTCCCATTTGCCGGCCCCTAAGCTCAGTCACGCATGGCGCCATTTTACCCATTCCCGTAAGCTCACCTATTCCTCCGTTTCGCCCTCGGCTTGCGCCTCGGCGTCCAGTGCTTCCAGCAGGTCGGCCACCGTCGCCGGCGCCTCATCTGGTTTCAGTGTCGCACGCGTGAGCCGCGCCGGATGCGTAGCCGAATGGATATCCTTCAGCGCCCGGATGCTCACCCTCGTGTAGACCTGCGTCGTCTTGATATCCGCGTGGCCCAGCATCGCCTGGATGAACCAAACGTCGGCCCTGTTCTCCAGCATTTGTGTCGCCATCGCATGCCGAAACAAGTGGCAGCTCACGATGTTGCCCAGCCTCGCCGCTTGCACGCAGTTACGCACCATCTGGGTCATCCGGTTATCCGAGAACGCCTGACCCGTTACCGTCAGGAACAACGTGCCGTCGTCACCGCGATCGCCAGCCAAGAATGTCAACCGATGCGCGTACGGATTGACCACGTGTATCGGCTTGAGCAACCGCTGCGCGTTGCGGTGCAACGTCGCTGGGCGCCCGCCGCAGTCTGATTAACGGCGCGAACGCCCGGGGAGCGTCCGACGCAAAGTCGCAACCGTACACGCCAGTGCGTCGGTGTCCCCGTCCAACTTTTCGTGCGCCTTTTTACAAGCATGCCGTTTTTTAGCTGGATAAATTGATCCCGGGTTGATCTTGCAGTGGCAGTTGACTGGCACTCGACTGTCCTTGGGGACCAGTTAAAGAAAGCAGAAGTTTGCTCATCGACATTATAAGCCGATATTTATTTTCAATCATGAAAAAAATATACCTGTATTTAATTTTGATTATGGCGATGCTCCCGAACGCCTCTTTCGCGTATTCGGGTGGAGTCGTGAATTACCAATCGTTCGACATCAGTGGGTACCTCCAAACCAACAACAGGGTCGACCCGAAAACCACCTTCTCGCCGATTCTTGAATCATTCGGCGACTATAGTTTCGGCGATCTCTATACCTATGCCATATTCGAAACGTCCCTCCAAAACAATGGCGACGGAGCGACGACAATATGGTATTACAAATTTGTGCCAAGATTGAGCCTTGGTAAGATCATCGGCAAAGACTTATCGTTCGGTCCGTTCAAGGACTTGTCGTTCGCGCAGTGGATCGCAAGAACCGAGCATGGCAACTACAACTATTTTCCAGGTGTCGCCATCGACTGGCAGGCATCGTGGATTGGCTGGCTTAGGACAATTTACTACTGGGAACATAATTCTGGCGAAGGATGGAATGATCGGCGCATTCACGTCGATTACGGATTCCCATTTTCGACCCGTTTCGGTGATTTCAGAATCGTCGGGACCTTCGATCATACGTTCGGGTTGCATGGTCAGGCTAAAACTACCGATTTCAAGCCGGAATTGCATTACGACCTCGGCAAGGAGTTAGGCCGGCCGGCTGGACATTTGTGGGTAGGTATCGTCCTCGATCCGATAAAAAATAAATACAAAATTCAAAACACGGCCTATTACCCGACCAACCAATTTAGCTACGGAGCTTTGGTTCGATATAGCTTCAATTGAACCGTGGCGGCGGTCATACAAAAGGTGTTATATGAATACGTACAGTAAAGCATATCAATCGGTCATACTCGCGCTGTTGAGTGCAATCTACTTCCTGATTACGGCCGCTACGTTCACCTCCCTGGGTGTGGTGCTGCCGCGCATGATTGCGGACTTGCACTGGAGTTGGTCCAGTGCGGGCCTCGGCTTCTCTCTGCTCGGACTGGCATGCGGCCTGTCGAGCTATTTGCCGGCGATGTCGATCCGCAGGGTGGGTGTGCGGCTGACCTTTCTAGCGGCACCGTCATCTTGGCAGCGGGGTTTGCGCTGCTCGCGCGGTGCGCCTCCCTCCTACCCTATCTGCTGGGCGCGACGTTGCTGGGAATCGGCTTCAGCTTCGTGGCCACGGTGCCGGGTACATATGTGATCGGCCGGCTGTATAAAAACCAGTCTTCTGCTTTCGGCTTTTATTTCACTGTCGGCGGATTGGGCGGCGTGGTCGGCCCTTGGCTTGTGGTGCTAGCCGTCAACGTGCTCGGCGACTGGCGTATGCATCGGGTGCTCTGTGGCGTTTTCATGACCGTCACCGGACTCCTCGCGGCAATGCTGATGCCTGCTGGCGAAAAGGAGCGTGAGCATGCGAAGTATGTCGGCGAGCGTGTATCCGCCGATTCCGCTGTCTATCACACGGGGGAAACCTGGAGCGCACGCGAGGCCATGCGTACTTGGCAGTTTTATGCCATCGCGGGCGGCTATGCGGCATTTCTGCTCGTCGGCATCACGACGAACAGTTTTGCGGTTGCGCATATCACTGAGCACGGCTTCAGCGCGAAGACTGCGGCCGCGCTGCTGAGCGCCGAAGCGTTGATCAATTCCCTGTCGCGTTTTGCGGCCGGGTTCTTCGGGGAGAAGATCGAGCCGAAAAGCATGTTGATCGTCAGCCTGCTGCTGATGGTGGCGGGCACGCTCGCCTTGGGCGCATCCACCTCGTTGCCCGTACTCTTGCTTTTCACAGTCGGAGTGGGTGCGGGTTACGGCATGACCTTTCTCGCCACCAGCGTTTTGCTATCCAATTTTTTCGGGCGCCTGCCGTACCTCGAGATTTTTTCCGTCACCAACCTGCTATCAACGTTCGCCTGCTTTGGCCCTTGGCTGGCGGGACAAATGAAGGACGCATTCGGCGGCTTTACCGGCGCGTTCTTGCTGGTTGCCGGAATTCCGCTGGTGATATCGGTCGCCATTGCCTTTATGCAGCCGCCAGTCAAGATGAAGCGCTATACCGAAGAGCTATCGTCGGGAATTTGATCTTTTCGGTTCCCGCATTCGAAAGACGGATTGTTTTTTATGAAGGTGAAGGATGAAGTGCTCTAAAGAATTTGGTGTTTTTCTGCCCATTGCTCAAGGCGGCTGGATCATTTCCCGCAATACGCCGGTGCTGGACGCGTCATACCGGCAGAATCGCGAGGCCGCGCTGCTGGCCGACGAAATCGGTCTTGACTTCATCATGTCGATGGCGAAATGGCGAGGGTTTGGCGGCGAGACGCGGCATTGGGACGCCTCGCTCGAATCGATGACGATGATGGCTGGCATCGCCGAGGCCACGCGGCATGCGCGCGTCATCGCCACGATGCACGCCGGGCTGCACAATCCCGCAGTAGTGGCCAAGATGGTGTCCACGCTCGATCAGATCAGCGGCGGCCGCGCCGGCCTCAACATCGTTTCGGGATCGTTCAAGGACGAATTCGAGCAGATGGGTGCCTGGGACGGCTCGCTAAGCCACGACGAGCGCTACGCGATGACGCAGGAGTGGACCGAGATCATCAAGCTGCTCTGGGCGAACCCGCAACTTAGCTACGACGGCAAGTTCTTTAGGATGAAGGAGTGTGTTTCGAATCCAAAGCCCTTTGCCGCGCCGCGCCCGTTCCTCGTCTGCGCGGGGCAATCCGAACGCGGACTTCAGTTCAGCGTTCGAAACACGGATGCACGCTTCATCGGGGGAAAGGATGAAGCGCAAACGCGCGCGATCAGCCTGCGTGCAAAAGCCCTGGCCGCGGAGTACGGGACTTCGATCAAGACATATTGCATGTCGACCGTCATTTGCGCGGACAGCGATGCGCAAGCCGAGGCACTCGCGCGGCATTACCAAGACGGGATCGACCGAGGCGCGGTGGAGGGCATGATGCGTAGCTTCGGCGTCAGCGTCAAAGGCGAGACCAACGCGATGGTCGAGCGCGCGGGCAACACGTTCATGACGCACGTCACGATTGGCGCCGCCGACAGTTGCCGGCGTCAGCTTTCGCAGCTGTTGACCGATTGCGAGCTGGACGGCGTGATGTTGATTTTCCCGGATTACGTGGACGGGCTCACGCGCTTCGGCCGCGACGTCCTTCCGGGGCTGCGGGCTGATTTCTCATGAACCGGCTGTCGCTAGCGGAACGGCTGACCGTTGACGGCGTGGCCCTTTGCGTGATCGATGTCCAAGTGGACTTCGGAGCGCCGAACGGCGCGCTTGCGCGTATGGGGGTAGATGTGGGGCAGGTCGCGTCCGCCGTCGACAACGCGGCGCGTCTCGCGCAGGCCGCTCGCTCGGCGGGCGTACCCATCTTCTTTGTCGGGCTGAAGACTGAGCCTGCGACCGACTCCTCCGTTTGGCGCGAATGGATGGACTATCGTGGCCTGTCGGCGGAGACGGCATGTGCAATATGCCGCGCCGGATCGGGAGGTGAAAGCTTTTATAAGCTCGCGCCTCGCCCCGACGAGCAAGTCGTCTGGAAACGGCGCTACAGCGCGTTCGTCGACACTGATTTCAACGAGCGCTTGCGCGGCGAGCGCATCCATACCCTTGTCCTTTGCGGCCTGACCACCGAGTGCTGCGTCGATTCCACGGCCCGCGATGCGTTTCAGCGCGACTTGCTGGTCGTGGTCGCGGGTGACGCGTGTGGTGCGTATCGCGAAGACTTCCATCGATACACGCTCGACATGCTGACTGAAAACTTCGCGCTCGTTCTCAGCACCGACAATATCGTCGGCCAATGGAACACGCGCACCGAGAGAGGATCCTAGCGTGACATCGCATCTAACGAGATTGCCGGACTCGATGCTGCACCCGGTCTCTGACGACGATCGGCTGCGCATTGCTGCAGCCATTGATCAGCAAGAGCTTACCCGCCTCGCGCTGGAGCTCGGCAATATCCGCAGCCGTTCCGGCGAAGAAGCCGGCGCCGCTGCGTATGTCTACGATTGGCTGCAACGAGAGGGGTTCAAGCCGCGCGCTATCGGCGCAACGCCCACACGGCCCAACATAATCGGCGAATACGGCGGCGGCGGTGACGGGGCGAATCTGCTGTTTACCTCGCATCTGGACACGGAGAGCCCGGCCTATTGCCCCGCGCTCGACGATCACAAGTATCGTCCGGAAACAGTGGGGCAGCGCGAGTGGACGCAATGCTGGCTCGAAGATAACCGCCTGCACGGCTATCCCGTTGCCAACGATCGCGGGCCGATGAGCTGCTTCATGATCGCCGCGAAGGCGTTGCGTAGCGCCGGCATCCGATTGGCGGGGCGGCTTTTTCTGACCGCATGTCCAGGCGAGATCGGCCCCGAGCCGATCGAGGAATATCAGGGTATCGACTTCATGGGCAAGGACATCGGCGCGCACTACCTCTTTCACCACGGCGGTGTCGCGGCCGATTATGCGATCGCCGCGGAAGCGACCGACTACGGGGTCACTTGGCAAGGCTGCGGCTATGTTTTGTTTCGCATACAGCTCTTCGGCCGCGGGGCGTTTACGCCTGCACTGGTGCACGATGCCGATATCCTCACGCACCCGAATCCTATCTATCGCGTCGGCCGGCTCATCGAGGCGCTGCACCGCTTTAGCGCGGATTACGAGGTTCGCAATCGGTACGAGACGGAGGGTGGCTTGTCGGTGCCGAAGGTCCAGATCGATTCCATCCGGGCAGGTGCACCTCACACTTTCGGCAGCGGAAGCGAAGTCTGTTCGCTCTATTTGGAAGTGGGCTTGACAGCCCGGCAGACCGTGGCCCCGGTGCAGCGCGAACTGGAGCAACTGCTGCGCGGCCTCGATCTCGGCGAATTCGAATTGCGTCCGCTCGTCGTGCGCCACGGCTATGAAGCCGACCGTGAGGCGGTCAAGCCGCTGGCGGCGGCGCTGGGTCTAGCCACCGCCTCCGTGCTCGGCCGGCCATTGCAGCGGTCGGATCCAATCTATTCGAGCATGTGGCGCGATCACAATGTCTTCAACATGCACCGCATTCCGGCAGTTACCTGCGGAATCCCGCGTCATTTGCCGACGCCCGAAGATCTGGTGCGCAGCGCGCAAATCTATGCCCTCACCGCTCTCGCAATCTGCGGCAGGTGTTGATTCCAGGAGCAGCACTAAATGACTTCATTTTCGTTTGCATCGAGTGCCGTGTGTATGAACGAAGCGCGTTCGGAGCAGGAGTTGACCACGCAGTGGCGCGCGGCGATGTCGGATTTTCCCACCGGGGTTACGATCGTCACCACTGCGGACAACGGACGGCCCTCCGGCAGTACCGTCAGCGCGTTTTGCAGCTTGTCGCTGCGGCCGCGCCTCCTGCTTGTTTGCCTCGACGTACGAAGCCAGACTTTGGCGTCGATAAGGCAGTCGAACGCCTTCGCCGTAAACATTCTCGCCGACGAGGCGCGCGCTATGGCCCTGAAGTTCGGCACCAAGGTCGGCGATAAGTTTTCCGGGATCGACTACCGGTTGGGCGTATCAGGCTGTCCTTTGCTGCCCGATTGCTGCGCAAGCATCGAATGTCGGTTGAGCGCGTGTCATGTCGAAGGCGACCATGCCATCCTGATCGGCGAGCCGCGCCATCTTACGCGCGAGCCGGCGCGTCGTCCGCTGAGGTATCACCGCGGAGAATTTGGCGCTTGAATCGTCGCCTGGCAGAAACCGGTGCCCAAGCCGCTGCGGCGACCAGCCGAATTGCCGGCGTTGGCGGGTGCCGTCAGGCACCCTGCCGTCAACCTGGGGTTGCGTCCGCGAGCATTTTGGCGCGAAACGCCCTCGGGGAGCAGGCATACTTCGCGCTGAACGCCCGGCTGAAATAGGCGAGATCGTTGAAGCCCCAACGAAAGCAGATTTCGGAAACCGAGAGTGAAGCGTGCTCCCTGCTGGAAAGGTCCTTCTTGCATTGCTCGAGCCGACGCTGGCGCAAGAAATGGCTGAAGGTCGAATTGGTTTCGGCAAAAATCTTCTGGACATAGCGCGGCGATACGTTGTTCAGTCGCGCGACCATTTCCAGGTTCAAATCACTGTCGCCCAAGTGCAGATCGATGCTGTGGCAGATGGCACGAAAACGATGCTCCTGCCCCTGATCACGAAACCGCGGGGTGTCGTTTTCCCGATGCGACAAGCAGTAAGTCAGCAGCTCCGAGAGGGCCATTTCGATCGGATAGAACGACGTCTGCGCCAAGCTTTCCATTCGAGCGGCGACGGAAAATAGGAAGTCTGAAAGCAGCTGATTGACACCTTGCCGGCCGGAGATGGTGCCCGCCCGGATCGTGCCTGGATTGATAAGGCGGCGGTAAAAGGCTTCGTGGGTCATCTCGACCGTCAAAATGCGAAAGTCGCTGCTAAGGTGCAGTTCTACGTTGTCGACGCCCCCGGCGCCATAAAGGATATCGCCGATCTCGAGCGCGCAATGCTTATCTTCGATGCGCAGCGTTGCCGTTCCTTCCAGCATCAACGCGATCCACAAGTTGGTGGCGCTCGTCGATTGCAAGGGGTAACTGCCGATGATGGCTTGCGGTGAGCCCGCGAGCTTGACGAACTGCGTGCCGAGCGGCGAACGGCAGTAAACTACTTCTCCGCGCAGCCCCGTCACCGCCGCTTCGCAGGGCGCGGCCATCGATAGATAAACCTTTTGCAACGCATGTCGCCAGACCTGCTCCCGTTGCTCGATCGCGTACTGGGAAGTACGAACGCTCCAGTTATTCATCACTCCCTCTTCGTCAACGACCGAGGGTGTCACACGCAAGTTTCGGACCGAGCATGCCAGGGCTGTAAACAGGTGGGGCGAGCATTTTTCTCGAGTTGCCTGCCCCAGTTCTATACAAGCCATGCCCAATCATGGGGAAGCCGATCCGCTAGCTCTCAATGTCCAGGAGAAGACGAATGGCCACATAACGGCCTCGGGCACAGAAGCCGGATTTTGTTGCCGGCACCGAAATCGACCTGCGCCGCTTCGCCGGGCGCAAAGCTGAGCGGCACGGTGGCCTCGGGCGGACGGCCCGCGTTGATCGAAACGATCATGCGATAAACCGACGAATAGCTGCCGGTATAGCCGTGCTCACGCCGTAACGCGGCCAGAATTGCGGTGCCGGGCACGTTCTGCTCGAGCCACGATGCAATCAGGGCGCGGTGGACTTCGAGTCCCGAGACGGTGGAGGTCGCTTTGCCGCGACGGCAGACACTGCCCCCCCCCAATCGCCCCATATCCAACACCCGAGGCGACCTTTGCCTGCAATGGCCCGCAAACCTAGACGCGGCGCGACTTTGCGACCCGTCATCGCCTAGATGCGGTTCGGTTTCGGAGATTTTTTGCCCAGACGCGGTTTTCGGCCCTTAGATGGCGTCGACGAAGGACGTTAAAGAGCGATGGCGCGTAAGCGCCGACGGGCCGATTGTATCGGCCCGTCGAGATAGTAAGAAGGGATGGGGAGTGCCGCAGAAGCGCGGCTAAGAAGGAAGCGCCGTCGCAAGCCCGCCGGGCCAAGACGGTACAGCGGGGCATTACAGCAGAGCTTCCAAGCCCTTGCGATCAACCAGGTCGAGCAGTTTCAGCGAAGGGCCGTTCGGATGCTTTTGCCCCTGCTCCCATTTCTGTACCGTCGAGATGCTCGTGTTCAGGCACGCCGCGAACACTGCCTGACTCGCCTTGGCGCGCTGGCGCAGTCGCCGAATCTGCGCCGCACTGTATTGCTTGATCGGTGGCAGACACAACGCGTCGAACTCTCGCATCGTCACCGAATCCATCAGCCCGATCTCGTGCAGGTCTTGCGCCGTCTCATGCAGCGTCTTCAACAGTCTGTCACCCATCGCTTTCCACCTCATATAGCTTGCCTGTGCTCAGCGCCTCACGCAGCTCCCGAGCATCGTAGCCCAGTAGCTGCGACGCCAGCCGTTTCAACGTCTCCAGCTCTTTGTCGCTCACGTTGGACCGCTCGTTTTTCGCAAAGCCGAACACGAAGAAGGCTCGATCTCCCACCCGCAACGCCAGCAGCGTACGCACTCCGCCGCTTTTACCTCGTCCGCCAATGCCCACCCGCTTCTTGAACACATGACCGCCCAGGTTCGCATCAATCAACCCTCGGCTTATCTCATCCATTGCCGCGAGCAACGCCGCATCGCTCACACCTTCCTTGTCGGCCCAACGCGCAAACATCCTGGTCTTGAAGACCCTCATACCGGTCCTTTTTCTTGCCGAACATTATAGCACTCCGTGCTATAGGTGAGCACCGACCTCGCTAGCCGCCTCCTCGTCAAGTGCGGTCAGTAAGTCGGCCACCGTCGCCAGTGGCTGATCCTCCGGCCTCAGTGTTGCACGCGTAAGCCGTGCCGGATGCGTAGCCGAATGGATATCCTTCAGCGCCCAGATGCTCACCCTCGTGTAGACCTGCGTCGTCTTGATGTCCGCGTGCCCCAGCATCGCCTGGATGAACCGAACGTCGGCGCCGTTTTCCAGCATTTGCGTGGCCATCGCATGCCGGAACAAGTGGCAACTGCCGATGTTGCCCAGCCCGGCCGCGCGCACATGATTGCGCACCATTTGCGTCATCCGGTTATCCGAGAACGCCTGGCCCGTTACCGTCAAGAACAACGTGCCGTCATCGCCCGCGATCGCCAGCTCCGGCCGCACCTCATCGCGATATCGGCCCACCCACGCCAGCGCTCGATCGCCGATCGGAATCATCCGATCTTTCTTGCCCTTACCCTGCCGGACCATCAGCGTGCCGCGCTCGTAATCGACGTCGCGCTGCTGCAGCCCGATGATCTCCATGCGCCGGATCCCCGTGCTGTACAGCGTCTCCAGCATCGCCCGATCGCGCACACCCAGCGGCGTCGTCGTGTCGGGCAGGTTCAGCACCCGCTCGACCTCCTCGATCGTCAGCACATGCTCGGGCAAACGCTCTTCCACCTTCGGCAGATCCAGGTCGGCCGCCGGGTTGTACAGTATCCGGTTGTTGCGCGTGAGCCACCGAAACCATTTTCTAATCGGCGTCACCCGCGACGCCTGCGTCGTCGCCGACAGCGGTGCGCCGTTTTTCTTGCGCTTCAGAAACAGGTGCCGTTGATAGCGCTCCAGGATCGGCCGTGTAATCTCCGCCGGCCGCGTCAGGCCTCGCTCGTCGCACCAGCTCACGAAGTACCGCAGATACAGCTCCCAATGCTTGAGCGTATGCCGCGAGGTGTTGCGCTCCTCCAGCCACATCAGGAACTCCATTATCTGCCGATACAAGCTCAGCGGATCGTGCGCCGGCCCGATCGGAGGATACGGTTCATGCCTCCCAAGGTTCGGCATCGTTAGGACGACTCAACAGCGGCGGCTAAAGAGAGGATGCCACTCGCAGGGTTAGCCGTGCTCGGCACAGGCCCGACCGGATCGACGGCTTCGCCTTGTGCTGCATGGCTCTGCGGCTTTTCGCCAGCCTCCGACCGTGCCCCGACCACGGCCCGACCAGACCCCGACCGATCATCGCTTGACCCCGGCCGCATGCCGTCCTCTGCAAGGGCAGTCGGGTCGATCAGCCCGCACAGATGCGCCTTGCCATCATCCTCGCCGCTGTACAGCAACTCGTATTCGAACACGCCGTTGCGGCCTCGGTGCGCGATCACGTACTCGAGCTCGACCAAGCGCGACAGATGGATTTTAGTTGCGTATCGCCCCAACGCGTCGCCGTGCGAACCTCGCGCCGCGTGAAGCGCAGCGCCTCTCGCGTCTCGTCCCGGGCCTCGCATTCATGCTTGACCCAATCCACCAACAACGTGAGCAACCGCCGCGTCTGCGGCACCGATCCGCCGCTCTTCCCCTGGTTCAAGGTCTCAGGCCGTTGGCTCGAGCAAGCCGGCTTCATGCCTCGCCAACGCCTCAAGATCGAAGTTCAACTCGGCAAGCTTGTCATTACGCACGCCTGAATGACCACATAGACGGCGTACTGAGCCGTGGTCACTCGCTTATGAGCTTGACCACGGACAACCTGTCCGTTGATGACGTCGCTCGACCATCTACGAAGCCAATGCTCGATCGAGGTAGTCGTACAGAACACGCACTCGAGCCTTGATGTCCGCTTCAACCTCAGCGTCATTAACTATTTCCGCCAGTCGCCAGCGCAAGATCATGTAGATTTCGGTGCCTGTTGCTCCCTCGACAAGGGCGCTTCGGAGTCCCTCTGCATATTCATGCAACCCCGCTCCGTCAAGCACATTGGCTATCTCCCTAGCCTCTTCATATGAATCGCTCATCGTCTGATTCTCAGTGCGTCCCCTGCGTTCCAAACGATCTCATTTGGACGCCCCCGCTTGGCACGACCACCTCGATACCGCCGCCGGGGTTTGTGCCGACTGCCGGTGCTGGACGTGTAATGAATGGACTTCACGGCTGCAGGATAGCCGTTTCTACGAAGTTCGCGTTTGTTACGTTCTCAGGAGGAATGCCGTAGAGGCCAGGATAGTTCGGCGTAGTCAGCGGATTTTGCAACGACCAGAATTGCGCTTCGGCGGCTTGGCTTTGGCCAAGCGTGCCGATTCGGAACAAGGTCGCCCCCTGCTGAACCTGGCCGATCGCACTAAGCGCAGCCGGCGTATAGGATTGAAAGGCCGGGCCGTACGGAGTTCCAACACTATTAGCAACGCCTTGTACCTGCGCGCTATACACGTTCGGCAGGTCCACGTCTCCTGCTGTCGGCACGTAACTCGATGCAGAAGCTCTCGCGCCGGACGTCGCTAGCGTCTCGGCCTCCCCATCGGCTACGGCCCCTCCCACGCCCTTCGTGACCAGCGCAGCCGTAAAGAACGCCGATCCGGGACCGATCTGATCACCTGGCGTATAGGGCAAACGCAAGCCGTCGAGCGAGATGTAGCCGGGATCCCCTGGCGAAGCAAACGGTCCCCCATTCGGAATATTCGCTACAACCTCCCCGACGCTCACCAAGCCGTTCCAGACGCCTGACGCTGCGCTCTTGGCCATCTGCGTGCAGGTTTCGGGGTGATTCAGACAGTTGTTTTGCGCCTCGTTTGCCGCGAATGTCACGCCTGCTTGCGCGTTGGCCCCCGCCACACCCGCTGCCACACCGCCCACCATCTGTCATCTTCCGCCATATAGGAGCCACTGGGCTTCCGGCATAAAGGAGCCGGGACGTTTTCGGCATAAAGGAGCCACTGCGTTTCCGGCATATAGGAGCCAGTCGATTTCCGGCATATAGGAGCCAGGGCAGGAATCGAGCATCTCGATCGTGATGCTCATCGCAGGCTTAACTTGTGGGGCGTGATCCCCCAAGGGAGGCTGCGATGGGCCGACGGAGAATCGAGATGCATCAATATCGCCAGGTTCTCGTGCGCATGCGCCACGGGGATTCCGAGCGCGAACTGGCGCGCTGTCGCTATATGGGCCGACGCAAGCTCGCCGCACTGCGAGAGTTGGCCGAACAACGAGGCTGGCTCAAGCCCGATGCGCCGTTACCGGATGACGCCGAGATCGCCGCGGCGCTCGGCCCGCCGCACAAGGCTAGGTCCACCGTCTCGGGGCTCGAGGTCCACCGCGCATTGATCGCCTCATGGATCGAGCAGCAAGTGCCCGGCACCGCGATTCTGGCCGCTTTGCGGCGTGAGCACGGCTACACCGGCAGTTATTCGTCGGTTTATCGCATGATCGTTTCGATCAACGCGGACCGTCCGCCCGAGGCCACCGTGCCGCTCAGCTTTGCGCCCGGCGAAGCGGCGCAGGTCGATTTCGGTGCCGGCCCGATGCTGCCCGACGCCGACGGCGTGCTGCGGCGCACGTGGGCGTTCGTGATGACGCTTGCCTTCTCGCGACATCAGTACGTCGAGTTCGTCTGGGACCAGACGGTCGCAACTTGGCTCGGGTGCCATCGTCGCGCCTTCGAATGGTTCGGCGCCGTGCCCACGCGCGTGATCATCGACAACCCCAAGTGCGCGATCACGCGTGCCTGCGCTTACGACCCTGTCGTGCAACGCGCCTACGCGGAATGCGCGGAAGGGTACGGTTTCCGGATCGATCCCTGCCCGCCGGCGGACCCGCCCAAGAAGGGCATCGTCGAAGCCGGCGTCAAATACGTAAAAGGCAACTTCCTGCCGCTGCGCCAGTTCCGCGACTTCATGGATCTGAACGAGCAGGCTCGTCACTGGGTCATGCATGAAGCGGGGCGTCGCATCCACGGTACAACACGCAAAGTACCGCTCGATTTGTTCGAGATCGAACGGCCACTGATGCGCGAGCTGCCAGCCGTCGCCCCCGATCTGGGCACCTGGCACAAGGTCTCGGTTCACCGAGACTGCCATGTCGCCCATCAGCGCGTGCTGTATTCCGTGCCGTTCTCGTTGGTCGGCAAACGGTTGTGGCTGCGTGCAACGGATGCTTCGGTTTGTATCTACGACGATTACCGACTGGTCGCTTCGCACGTACGCGGCCGCCGCCCCGGCGATCGGCTTACCGTGCGCGACCACCTGCCGCCCGAGGCGCGCGCGTTTCTCGCTCACGATCGGCAGTGGTGTCTCGAACAAGCTACGCGCGTGGGGCCGGCTTGCGCCGAGCTCATCGAACTGCTGCTGGCCGATCACATTCTCGAACGCCTGCGTGCGGCGCAGGGCGTCATGCGGTTGCAGAAGCCCTACGGAGCTTCGCGCCTGGAAGCGGCGTGCGCTCGGGCGCTCGCACACGCCAGTCCCTTCTATCGGACCGTCAAGACGATCCTTGTCGGCGGCTTCGATCAGCAACCACTCACCGATTCGAACGAACACATCCATGCGCCCAGCGCGCGTTTCGCCCGCGACGCCCAGTCTCTGTTTGCCCCCGACGCCCACGTGCGTCACTGACCCAGGAGATGGCCATGCAACCCATGCCAGCCTTGACCCCACATCTGAAGCAACTGCGCCTGTCCGGCATCCTCGACTCGCTGGAGGCGCGCAATCGCCAAGCGATCGACGCGAAGCTCTCTTACGTCGACTTCCTCGCGCTGCTGATCGAAGACGAAGTCGCCCGGCGCGAGCAGAAGAAGTTTGCGTTACGCATGCGACGCGCCGCCTTCCGCACCAGCAAGACGCTGGAGCAATTCGACTTCGATCGGCTACCGCAGTTGAACCGTGCCCTGGTACACGATCTGGCCGGCGGTCGTTACCTGGGCGAGCACGCACCCGTGCTCATCGTCGGGCCCTGCGGTACCGGTAAAAGCCATCTGGCGCAGGCCCTCGGCCATTGCGCCGTGCGCCAGGGAGTCGACGTGCTGTTCACCACCTGCACCCAGCTCACAACGAGCTTGAACGCAGCACGCGCCACCGGCGCCTACGAGCGTCGGCTCGCCAGCTTAATGCGCGTCGAATTGTTGATCATCGATGACTTCGGGCTCAAACCGCTTCGTCCGCCCGCCGACGAGGATCTGCATGAACTGATCGCCGAGCGTTACGAGGCGGCCTCCACCATCGTGACGAGCAACCTCGATCTGACCGAATGGGATCAGGCGTTTCCAGCTAACCGCTTGCTGGCCTCGGCTACGCTCGACCGCCTGCGTCACAACGCCTACTGCCTCGTGCTCGATGGGCACTCATATCGCAGCCCGAGGCACCTGCCGGAGCATCACTTGAACCTTGCAAACGCCGGATAAACGGCACATTCTTGAACCACAAAGATGCTCGATTCTGCCCACTTCTGCTGGCGCCTATATGCCGGAAATACCCGGCTCCTTTATGCCGGAAGGTGACACCGGCCGGGGATAATGTCCGCGTTATGTTCAATCGTGGGATTCGGCCCGCAGGGACGAAGCCCGCGATTTACCCCCGGCCCTTCGTCACCCTCGGCCCAGCGGGCCGCACGAACCCTCTTCGTCACCTCTTCGGGCCCACCGGCCCGCACAAACCCTTCGTCACCAATCCTGGCCACAGGCCAGGATTTCCGGGCCGCTCCGGCACGGCACTTCTTCATTCGTCAAGGTATCGGGCCGCATGGCCCGCACTGCATTACTATTCCGTCCTAGGCCGACAGGTCAATGGTTAGGACTACTGATTTTTAATACAATCAAAGACTTAACATCACCGCTCACAGGAGAACCGCACCCCTTCCATCGCCGTAAACGCAGCGCGGGCCGCATGGGCGCCAACCCATACGACCCGCTGACCACCATCAACTCGTACCGGAGTCGATCATGGCTGACACCAATCTTAACGCACGTCCCGCTCATCCCGAGCGGCATGTCACCATTCAGCAGTCATGGCGCTATCGCCAATGGAAGCCCAACCGCAGCTACCGCACCGACCCGCCGCTCTTCCCTTGGTTCAAGGTCTCAGGCCGGTGGCTCGAAGAAGCCGGCTTCATGCCTCGACAACGACTCAAGATCGAAGTCCACGCAGGCAAGCTCGTCATCACGCATGCTTGAATGAGCTCAAAGGCAGCAAACCCGGCGCAAGTCGGGTTACTGCCGGATTGGTAGCCACATCTCATGCCGCGAGCCGCCGGCGCGGCGTCGAAACGCACCTCTTCACAGACGACGCGCCTCACTTGCTACCTCATAGAGAAGTTCAGCCACATCTTCGTCCAACGGTTCGACTTCCCGAGCGGTCAATACGCCGATCGTAATCTCTTGAAGCCTGCCCGCCTCGCTCGTTCGCCCCATTTCAAGATCAATAAGAAACTCAATCTGCTTTTCAATGGAACGAAGAGCTCGGCTGTCGGGGTGCTGTAGCAGGAGCGCCCGACATCTAGCTAACCCTTGTTCAAAGAGAACAATGCGATCTTGTTTCATTTTCCAGGTACCGGAGTCATCGTCGATTTGTTGGGGACGAACAATTGCGTGCCACCGCCATCAGCAACGAATGGCTCGCCCGGGACCGTCCAGGTATCCGTCACGCTTGCCGCGGTACTTTGCAAGGCAGAGGTGAAGCCGGAAGGTGTAAACAACCCCGGAATACGATTTGCGGGATTGATCCCGAGGCTAGCCGCTGGCGTCCCGATCGGTGCAAAGTAATTCCCAACGTTGCCATTCAACACATATTGAACGTAGTTTGTACCTGGTCCGACCTGCGTTACCGTAACCGGTTGAGTGAAGTCGATACCCTGCAAGTGACCAAGCGTCCTATCCGCACTGAAGCCACCCTGCTGCGTATAAAAATTGTACGCTGTCTCCCACGACGCGAGCTGGCCGAACTGTGACGACGAGTTGCCGGCCCGGGTCGCAGCGATATTGCTCAAGACTTGCGATTGAATTGTGGCGCTGTCTGCGCCAACAAGCGTGGGCGCCTCCGGCATCTTGTACCCAGCAAGCCCTGCCATGACGCCGTCCGTCGCAGCACCCAATTGTGCTACCGAATAGGCGCTTGCATTCGACCCGCCCGTCGCATACACCAGCCCTCCGAATGCTCCCGCCAACGGACTGCCTAGCATCGTGTCCAGCGTCGCCGCACCGAGCGATGGTCCAGTTGGGAGGGCCGTAATTTGAGGTCCGTTCGCATACGAGAACGGGAAATTTTCCGGCCCCGCCATACCCGACAACGGATTCGCATACGTGAAGTACTGCCCGTTCCCAAGGGGTTTCATCGTGACCACATTCCCACCCGCTTGAGCCGCTTGAATCTGCGCTTGGCATCCAGCACTGGGCCCATTTGCACACGCCTGAGCCAGATTCTGGTCATTCTGCGCCGACAACACAGCCAACTTGTCCTGTGTGCTGCCGTCCCCCGTGGCAGCCGCCTGCTGGTACTGATCCGCCTGCGACAGCGACATCGGCTTCGGCGGGAGGTGATTCAACCAGTTGTTCAGCGTCTCGTTCTCCGCCGCTGTCGCCGCGCCCTGCGCATTGGCCCCCACCGCCCCGGCAAGCAACCCGCCCACCATCGTGGTCATGGCAACATCGAGCGGCGCCGGAATGCTGCCGTTCGCATCGACAGTCGTATTCAGGAACGCCCCAGCCGCCCCGCCAATCGCCCCGCCTGCACAACCAGTTCCTCCCAGCGCGCTGGCCGCACAACCCAGCGCTGAATGGAGACCCACATAGGCCAGTTCTCCCCCTACCGTCCCGAAGTCCTTGGTGAGCGTGTTCTGCGCCCCTCCGATCTCGTAGGCACCCAGCGCAGCCAGATCGCTCAGCCCAGCTCCTTTCAAGTCGTTCAGGAAGCTGCCACCCTCGATCGCCGTCTGCACGCCCGCGTTGATCACCGCTGTCGCGCCCAATGCCGCCAGCTGGCTAGGCAAACTGCTCGCCGCCGTCGCACCAGCCTGGGTGATCTGCCCCAAGGCATTGCCGATATTGCTGAGGCCTGCCAACTGTCCAAGCGTACTCGTGCCCGCCGGAAGGCTGTTTAGCCCCTGGCTCAGACCGTTCAGCCCGAATTCGCCCGTCGTGCCGTTATACGTGATGCCGTTGGTCAGCCCCGCCGTGATCGCCGCTATCGCTCCGGCCTCCAGTAGCGCACCGAAGTTCAGTCCCTGCCCCGACGCCAACTGGCTCGCCGCACTTCCCGCCATCCCCGATAGCGCAGCCACCGCGATGGATTCACCCAGCGTCATCGTGGTCAGCGTCGCTCCCATCGCCGCCGCGGCAGCGCCAGACGTCGCGATCGACGCCGCAATGGCAATCGCCATCACCACAAACGTCGGCAGACCACCACCTTCCTTCACAAAATCCGTATGCAGATGATCGGTCAACGTCATCTGCGTGAAGTTGCTCCCCAACTGCTGCGCAAGCGCAGCCGTCATCTGCTGCGTGCCCGCCTCATCGAGCGTGCCGTCCGCATTGAGCTTTTGCAGCGCCCCGCCTATCTGGCTCAGTGTCTGCACGTTCAGGTCCATGTTCGCCGCGCTCATGAACCCGCCCGGCTGCACCACTGTCCCCGTGGTATCGACGTACCCGCCTTCGACCTTGCTCCAGATCTGCCCAACGTTGACTTGATTCGCCTGGTTCGTCAGCGTCGGCGTATTCACCGTCAGCGTATTGGACGCGCTGATGCTGCCCGTATTCAGAACGCTGCCCTGCCCGTTGCCCTCGAAGTTCAGCGTCACATCCTGGCCGATGATGTTGCCGCCCGCCGACAGCGCGCTCGTCGTCGACGGCAAATACACCTGCGGCATCAACGCCGTGATCGTCGGGCAACTCGCCGTACCCGTCGCGTGGCAACTCGGGTCCGGTACCGTCTGCTCCACGTACCACAGCATCGGCTTATCGAGCGCGCTCACCTGCGCTTGCGTGAGCGCCTGGCCCAACTGCACGTTGTTCTGCTTCGCGTAATCGAGCGCATTGCCGTACAGATACGCCTTCTCCTGCTCCGTCACCGACAGATTGTTCTGGCTGTCGTACGTCAAGCCATCGACGAAACTCGCTTTGCCCGTCTCCTTCAATGCCGCTTGCTGCAGCAGCAGATCCTCTTCTTGCGGGTTGTAATAGAACAGCGTCGAGCTCGGCTGCAGCGTCGAGGGCAAGTTCGCCAGCAGCACCTGCGGGCTCAATTGCGACTGCGCGCTCGAACCCACCGACGAATCGACGTATGAGGCTTGGCCGGCCACGCTCGTCGGTAAGCTGCCCGTCGCTCGGGAGCTCGACAGGTTCAGCCCCGGCAACGTCAGCGGGCTCAGCGAAATCACCTGCGAGGGGGAGTTCACGCGCGGCGTATAGGTGTTCGCCGTGGTGATGCCGTTGATCAGCCGCTGGCCCGTGAGCGATACCGACGTGCCCACCACGTTGCCCACGTTCTCGATTTGGCCGTTCGAGGTGATCGACAGATTGGGCGCTTGAATCGTCGCCGCGATGTTGCCCACCGGCTGTGGCGGATCGATCGTGCCGCCTACGTTCGTATAGGCGCTGCCATACAGCGCCGTGCACTCCGCAGCCGAACCGCACGCCCAGATATCGTGGCGCTTGTCGCTGCTGAACATCCCCGTTTCTTGCACCCAGTGCGAATGCCAGTACGCGTTCAGCGTCTGCGCTTCGTTCACCACCGGTCCCGCGACGGAGATCGTCGCGTTGTTGCCCGCCGCGATCAGGCTGCCGATGTTCGTCAGGCTTCCCGCCGTGATCTGCAGGTTGTTGCCCGCGCTGATCACCGACGAGCTGCCCGATTGTTGATCGACGTAGCCCTCGCAGTAGCTCTCCTTGTAGCCGCCCGCAGTCATGCACCCCGAGTACTGCTCTTTGGTGCCGTAGTTCTCGTGAAGCCGCACGGGTGGCGGGCAACTTGTTTGTAATCGCGCCCCAAACGAAGTTCGCTTTGCCTAGGCGACGCACCGCGTTGCGCCCCCAGATACTAGCGAAATTCGACTTCGATCAGTTGCCGCAATTGAATCGCCACTTGTGCATGACCTCGCATATGCACCGCTACCCTAGCGACCATGCATCCACCTCGACTCGAACGTTATGAATGCGTCCCTTTTTGGCGTCGGTCTACCGATCGCGATCCGAGTTCCCCTCACTAGAGCACTTGCCGAATCGGCGCAAGTCCAAGACTCTAACGCTCTTGTTGTATCCCCAGCCGAATACGATAGCTATGAGAAGAGCAACGAATCCAATCCCGATCAGCACCGGCGGCCCATCAGAGGCGTACTTATGAAGCAAAAGCAAACAATAAGCGACAATACCCAACGCTGAATACGCCACCCATCGGTACACCTTTCGCTCAAGTACGGTCAAATCATCCCGCCATCTCCTATCATCCATGACGCCCACCCCTCGATCTCATACTCGCCCTCATGGCTTTTGCGGCACGACGTAAGGTTGAGCCGCGGTCGTGCCCAGTGTGAACAAGGTTTGAACCGATCGCCCTTGCGGGATCACGGCACCAACAGTCGCAGTCACTGTATCGTACAAAACCGAGAAACCGCTCGGCTGGCTATAGAGATAATTCAATGACTTGAATGCTGCCGAACTTACCAATGCCGCACCATCATACGGCGGAGGAAGCCATATGGCAGCAAGCGCCAACGCCGTCGAGGCCTGATCCGTAACCGTGGCAGGGGAAGGCATGGATATCGATCGATACGCGATTCCACAATCGCCGTTCGGGCATATTGAACCTGCCGACGAACCGATCACCGTGCCCTGTGGGCCAAAATTTGATTGCGCTCCTGCAGGGGAGGATGTGTAGCTATTCACAAATGCAGGCACATCCGCACCGTTCGTCGCCTGAATGATAAATGACTGCAGTGCCGGATTGGGCGCGCCAGGCACCTGCGCCCAAATCTTTTGTCCTGTCGAGGAATCAACACCAGCCGGCAACCACGTGGTCCCGTCATTTGGTGGCACCGATCCTTCGGTTGTCGCTGCAGCCCCGGTCTCCGACACACCAGCCTGCCGGTAGCCCATTTGAGCCAGCTGATTCGCAACATCGGTAGTCGTCAGGGGCGATCCATCTGCGTTGGTAATCCCCTTCGCGTTTGCTGCGGCTGCCAGTTGCTTCGTGAGCGGCTGCTCTTCAGAATGCAACACCCGATTGTTCAGCGTCTCGTTTTGAGCCGCCGTTGCCCCTGCCGCTGCGTTCTGCCCTGCGAGCCCTGCGGCGAGTCCACCGATGATCGTGGATGCTCCCGCCAACGCAGCTACCTGTCCTGGCGACCAGGGTACGCGATTGCCGTTGCTGTCAGTCGGATCTGGGATCAGCGACGTGAACGCCGCACTCGTCGCCCCACCAATGGCGCCCCCGGCGCATCCCGTTCCTTCCGCTGCAGACGCAGCACATCCCAGCACGCCGTGCGCCGCAATATCGAGCAGATGACCTTGCAGACCATTCCCGAAGCCGCCCTGCTCATTAAACGTGCCTATCCCGCCGGCAGCCACCGCCGCCAAACTGCTAACAACGCTGTTTTCCAGCACTTGGCCGAAGCTGCCACCATAGGCAATCGTATTGACCGTTGCTGAAACGAGCCCGGTTCCCACCACCTCGAGGGCGCCCTGGGCAATCTCCGCCATGCTTGCCGCGCCGCTAATCAAGTCACCGCCCACTTGCGACAGCGGCAGATTATTCAGCCCTAAGCCCTGATCCAAACCCTGCACCGCCCACGCAACGGCCCCCGCCTCCAGCACCTGCCCAAAGCTAAACCCTTGCCCGCTCGAAAGCTGATTGATCGTCGATGACACCATCGCACCCAACACAGGCATGCCCATCGCCGACAAGGCGACCGCTGCGGCCATCGCTGCGAGCTGATCGAAGCCAAACCCGCCTTCCTTCACAAAATCCGTATGCAGATGATCGGTCAACGTCATCTGCGTGAAGCTGCCCCCAACTGCTGCGCAAGCGCAGCCGTCATCTGCTGTGTGCCCGCCTGATCCAGCGTGCCATCCGCGTTGAGCTTTTGCAGCGCCCCGCCTATCTGGCTCAGCGTCTGCACGTTCAGGTCCATGTTCGCCGCGCTCATGAACCCGCCCGGCTGCACCACTGTCCCCGTGGTGTCGATGTAGCCGCCCTTGACGCTGCTCCAAATCTGCCCAACGTCGACTTGGTTCGCCTGGTTCGTCAGCGTCGAGGTATTTACCGTGAGGGTGTCGGACGCCGAAATCGTGCCCGTATTGAGAATGCTGCCGTGACCGTCTTGATTGAAGTCGAGCGTGACGTCCTGACCGATGATGTTGCCGCCCGCCGACAAGGCGCTGCTCGAACTCGACGGCAAATACACCTGCGGCATCAGTGCGGTGACCGTCTTGCACGTTACGATGCCCGTCGATACACAACTCGGGTCCGGTACCGTCTGCTCGACGTACCAAAGCATCGGCTTGCTCAGCTCGTTGATCTGCGCCTGACTCAGCGCAACGCCGAGCTGCAAATTGTTTTGCTTCGCGTAGTCGAGCGCGTTCTGGTACAGAATGCCCTTTTCCTGATCCGTGACCGAAAGACCGTTCGTGCGGTCGTAGGACAATCCCCCAATAAAGCTCGCCTGCCCCGTTTGCTTCAGCGCTGCTTGCTGCAGCATGAGGTCCTCGGCCTCGGGGTTGTAATAGAACAGCGTCGAGCTCGGTTGCAGGCTCGCGGGCAGCTCACTCAAGAGTTGCTGAGGGCCGAGCGTCGCTGCGGAGCCGCCGAGCACACCCGCCATATACGATGCCTGTCCCGGCACAGCCGACGCCCCAGTGCCGCCCGAGCCCGTCGTACCCAGCTTCAGCCCCGGCAAGTTGACCGGGCTCAGCGAGATGACCTGCGACGGACCATCCACGCGCGGCGTATAGGTATTGGCCGTCGTGATGCCGTTGATGAGGCTTTGCCCCGTCAACCGCACATTGGTGCCGATCACATTGCCGACGTTTTGAATGACGCCGTTCGACGAAATGGAAAGGTTCGGCGCCTGAATCGTCGCCGCGATATTGCCCACCGGCTGCGGTGGATCGATCGTGCCGCCTACGTTCGTATACGCGCTGCCATAAAGCGCCGTACACTCCGCAGCCGACCCGCACGCCCAGATATCGTGGCGCTTGTCGCTGCTGAACATCCCCGTTTCTTGCACCCAGTGCGAATGCCAGTAGGCGTTCAACGTCTGGGCTTCATTCACCACCGGTCCAGCAACGGAGATCGTCGCGTTGTTGCCCGCCGCGATCAAGCTGCCGATGTTCGTCAAACTCCCGGCGGTGATTTGCAGGTTGTTGCCTGCACTGATGACCGAGGAGTCACCCGATTGCTGGTCGACGTAGCCTTCGCAATAGCTCTCCTTGTAGCCGCCCGCGGTCATGCAGCCGGAATAAGCTTCCTTCGATCCATAGTTCTCATGCACCGGAACCGGGGGTGGCAACGTATTCGTCACCGCACCCGAGACGTTCAGCGTGATGTTGTTGCCGGCAATGATGTTGCCCGATGTGTTGGTCAAACTGGACGCGGGCGTAGTGGAAGTCGCCGTCGTCCCGACGCCGCCAATCACGATGTCGTGACCGGCGAGCAGACTCCCGTATGTGTTGCTGATTTGCCCCGCCGAGATCACGAGATCGTTTCCAGCGTAGATCGTCGCGCTTTGCTGAGCGTATGAGAACGATGTCGTCGCTGGATTGGCGCCGCGCAGCCCGGTGCCGGCAGCACATTCCGTCCCGCTTACGCCCGTGGCACATCCCGGCTGCGTCGAGGTGCTCGTGTTGTATTGGCCTTGATTACTGAATGACTGCGTGCCGCTTACGTTGACGTTGTTCCCGGCATAGAGCAAACCGCCGTTGACGAGATTGCCGCCCGATAACGTCAAATTCTGACCCGCGATAATCTGGCCTTGCGCTCCGAAATACGTGTCGGTGCTAGTGGCGCTAGGGGGCACGCTTGCCGTCGAATTCGGCGTGACGTATGACTCCGGAATCACTGTGCCGGAGATACCCGCGCTCTGCGTGCCATAAATACCGATCGCGCCCAACGCATTCAACTGCGCCATGAATGCGTTCAGTTGAGCCTGGTCGACCACGTCGACGGTTGTCGTCATGGCGTTGCCAACCGGGGCGTTATTCAGAGACTGCAAATTCAGGTTGACGTCCAACCCTGCAGAAATGGTGCTGCCAGAGTTCGACAGCAAGCCCGTCGCAATGTTGACGCTGCCGCCCGCGGCGATAACACCGGGCGACACGGCCCCGGGCGATGTCGTGGTTCGATCGATACCCGGTAATGCGATCGTTTGAGTCTGACCGCCGCCGTTCGTGTTTCCGACTTCAACGTTCTGGCAATCAGACGATCCGAAGCACGGATTGTATGCACCAATCTCGACTTGAATGGTGCCACTCGCAAGGTTTGGCTCGAGCGTATTGATCGTCGCGTTAGTGGTGGCCGTGGAGTAGATGCAGTCGCCATGAGTGGACCCCATACAGCCCGCCGACGTCAGCGTACCAATAACGATATTCGTTACCAGGCTCGGGTCAGCCGATGCGCCGACCAACTGAGTTTGCGTTTGACTCGCCCCTTGCAACGCATCGTTGATGACCGCGCCCGCGTTGATGTTGATATTGCCCGCAGCGGTGATCGAGCCGGCCGTGTTGTAGACCGTCGCACCAGTGTTTAACGTGACATTGCCGTTGGCTTGCGTCGTACCGTACTGGTTGTCGAAATTGCCGGCACCATTGAAAACGAGGTTGCCTGCGCTCTCCACCGTCCCGCGATTTGTAACGCTGCCATTAAGCGTCAGCACATCGCCCGCATGCATGACCGCATTGACGACATTGTTCAGCGTGCCATTGAAGGTGACGTCCTGCCCCTTCACCGTGCCGCTGTTCGTAAATATCCCACCGGTGGAGATAGTCAACGGCGCGGTCCCCTCGATCGTCCCGCCGTTCGTCATCCCCCCGAGCGCATTGAGCGTTACCCCCTGGCCACCGTAATCCCACGTCCCCGCCACATTGATGCTGCCCGCAGTGATCGTCAGCTGACCACCCTGACTGATCGTGCCCAACGACGGATCGATCGCGGCATTCACCGCAGTCAGACCCAAATTCCGCTGAGCCAGCAACTGCCCGCTCGCATTGGCAAACGCACTGCCACCACCGTTGATCGTCAACGACAAATCGCCCGTGGTCGGCGCATTCGTCGTGTTCGGATCGCCTGCGAAGATCAGGCCGTTTTGATTGTTCAGCGTGCCCGTGTTGATCGTCAGGCTATCGAGCCCCATCAACGACCCACCGACATTCGACAACGCACCCGCGACCGTCACGTTCGTCGACTTGCCGTTCACGAGCCCCGCGTTGCTGAAGTTCGTCGCCGTGATCGAGGTCGTCGAAGTCGACGCCAACGACGCATTTGCCGCGTTCGTCAGGTTCTGCGCCGATACCGTCAGCGCGCCGCCTGCCAGCACGTTACTCGCGTTATAAAGCCCGCCTTGCGAAGCAAGCGTAGCCGCCCCCACCACATCGACGGCGCTGCCCGAGAGCGTCAGTTGATGGCTCGCCTGCGCGTTCAGCGCTCCACCGACAATCGCGTTGCCCAACGTCACATTCGTGCCGCTGACCTGCAGGTTCTGCGACGACACAAGCGTTGCCTGGCTCGCATCGAGCGTCCCTTGCGCACCCACCGTGATGTTCTTCGAGCCGCTCGCCGTGCCCGAAAGCGTCACGTTACCGCCTGCGAGTCCAAGCTCGCCCGCCACCGTGCTCGAGCCGCTCAGCGTCAACGTCTGACCCGCGGTCAGGTTCACGTCGCCGTTGGCCGATACGCCCGCGACATTCACATTCCCGGCCGTGCCTTTGACCGTGACGTTGCCGACCGACGCAATACCACCCGCCGCCGACACATTATGTGCAGCCTCCAGATCGGCGATGCCGCCCGATTGAACCGGGCCGCTGAACGCGACACTGCCGCCGGTCGATTTAGCGGTGACGTTACCCACCGCCGTCGTAGCCCCGAACGACATGTCGCCGGCCGACGTCGCGGTGAACTGTCCCGCGCCGTCCACCGCGCCAAGCGTGATACCTGCGCCGGATGTGATCCCGATGTCGCCGGCAAACGTGAGCGAGCCACCGCCGTTCATCGCGCCGCCGGAACTCAGCGTCGCCGCGCCCAAACCAAATAGCGCGTTCGTGAGCGTCATGGCGCCGCCGGAGCTCAGCGACGTATTGCCGTTGATCAGTCCGCCCGCGAGCGCCAGCGATCCCCCTGCACTTGCTTTGAGATTGCCGACCGTCGACAGAGAACCGCCCACGGCCACGTTTCCTGCTGTCGCCGTCAAGGTTGTATCGGCGTTGGCCGACACCGTGCCGCTGGCCGTCACATTGCGGCCAGCCGAAACGGACAACCCGCCTCCCGTCGTCAGCGCACCCGCAAAGCTCGCATCGCGCGTCGCAGCGACCGCCACCGTATTTCCCGCAGTCAATGCCCCGTGAACCGCAACGTCGCCGATACCGTCGAAGCCGAGCGCCTGCATGGCCACGACCCCGGCCGCGTTCACCGTGCCGAGCGTCGCGCTGCCGCCAGCGTCCACCCACAGATTCGCGTTGGTCGCCGCGTTGCCCGTCGTGATACTGCCGTTCGTCGCACTCAACGTGATATCGCTGCCTGAGCCGATATCCGCGGTGGTCACGTTGCGACCCGCGCTCAACGTCGTCGCGTTGATGCTGTTGATCGCCCCGGCCACACTAACGTCACGCGCTGCCGCAAACGAAGTCGATCCGTACGCCGTGGCAGCCCCGCCCAACGTGACATCGCCCTGCCCAGCCAGGCCGTATGCGGTCACATTGAGGTCGCCCGCCAGTGCCTGCACCGTGCCGAGCCCGGCATTGTTACCCGCGACCACATCGACCGCGGCGCCTTGCAAGGAGCCCGTCAACGCGATGTTGTTATTCGCCACAACGCCGACCGCCTGACCGAAGGCGGCCGTGCCGGCCCCGGTGATGTCCTGCCCCGCAGAAAGCGTTCCGCTCGACTGTCCGGCAAGCGAGCCGTCGAGTGCGATGTTGCGCCCGGCTTCTACATCGATGCTGCCCGTCGCATTCGTTTGGCCTCCTAACCGCGTATCGATGCCCGAGGTGACGGTCAGCGCCCCCGATGTCGTCGTTGTGCCGTTCAGCGATGCGTTGCCCGTCTTCGCATCGATGCTCAAGTCGCCGGTCGAATTCACCGAGCCGGCAATGGTGACGTCGCGCTGAGCAACGAGCCCAACGGTCGAACTGCTGCCCACCGAACCCTGTACGAGCACATCGCGCGCAGCCGTCAGCGTGACCGCGCCGGCTGCGCTCGCCGTCCCCGCCACCGAGACGTCGCCCTCGCCCGCGTTGCCATTGGCCGTCACCGCGAGCGTCGTCGCCGACGTGATGTCATGCAGCGCCGCGTTGTTGCCGCCGGTGACTTGAATGGAATTCGCTTGCAGCAATCCGCTCAGGCCGATGTCGCGTTGTGCACTGAGCACCGCTGCCGAGGCGAACGATTGTGTGCCCGCACCCGTAATATCCTGCCCGGCAACGATCAACCCATTCCCCGCGCCGACGAGGGTTCCGTTGAGCATCACGTTCCGCCCGGCGCTCAGCGTCATGTCGCCGGTCGAAGTCGTGCTCGCGCCCGTCGACAGATCGAGCCCCGTCGTGATCGTGAGCGCGCCGCCGCTGTTGATGCCGCCCGTCGCGTTCAAGCTGCCGAGTTGCGCGTTCAGCGTCATGTCGGCCACGGACTCGACCGCCCCACCAATGGTGATGTCATTCAGCGCACCGACGCCGAGCGTCGAGCCCGCTGCGAGCTTGCCGCCGTTCGCCACGGCGACATTGCCGAATGCGGTGGCCGTCAACGCCTGAGCCGCCGAGACCGATCCATTGACGGTGAGATTGCCCGCGCCCGAGGTGCCGGCGCTCAAGCTCAGATTCGACGCCGACTGGGCGTTGTTAATGGCCAGATCGCTACCCGCGGAGACCTGAACCGTCTGCCCTTGAACGAGTCCGGTTTGTGCGACGTTGCGGTCCGCGCTGAGTATCGCGGCCTGCTGAAAGCCCAGTGTTCCGTTCCCGGTGATGTCTCGGCCTGCCGTCACCGTGCCGTTAGCTTGACCGTTGACGGTGCCCGTGATGTTGACGTCGCGTCCTGCTTGCAGCGCCGTGTCGAGCGTCACCGTCGTGGTGCCGCCAACGTTCACGTCGCGTCCGGCCGTCAGATTGACCGTCGCGCCGCCGACGAGCGTTCCCGTTACATTCAGGTCGTTGTTCGCAGACAGGGCGATCGTCGAACCGGCCTGGACATCCGCAAACGTGCCGGAACCACCGGCGCTCGTCTGGATGGTCGCGCCGCGCAACGACCCTGTCAGCAACGTATCGCCCGTCGAGTTCAAGTTCGCCGCGAGGCCGAACGCCAGTGCCGCGTCGCCGTTGATCGCACCGCCGGCGTTGATCGTCCCGTTGCCCTGGCCGACGAGCGTGCCGTTCATCAGCACGTCGCGGCCGGCGTGCAGCGTGACATCGCTGAGCGCCGAGGTCGCGCCCGTCCCGAGATCGATCGACTGAGCGGCGTTGATGCCGAGGTTGCCGCCCGACTGCATCTGCCCCGTGCTCGTCAGCGAGCCCGCCGTATTCGTCAGCGTCATGTCGCCGTTCGAGGCGACCGTGCCGGCGATCGTCGTATCGGTACCGGAGCTCACGGCCAGCGCGCCCGCGGTCTTCAAGGCGCCGTTGATCGACACCGTGCCGGCTGAATTCAGCGCGCCGTTCGAGAGCGATGCCACCGTCCCGTTGACCACGATGCTCCCGGTGCTGCCGGTACTCGTCGCCGATAGCGCGCCGTTGGCCTGGACGTTGTTCAACGTGATCGCATTGGCCGCGCTCATTGCGATCACGTTGCCTTGTAGCGAACCGGCTACCGAGAGATCGTGGCCGGCTGTGGCCGTCACGTCCTTCGCGATTCCGCTGGTGCCACCGACGGTAAGATCGCGCCCGGCGGTCAGCGCAGCGTTGCCCTGGCCCGCCAGGGTGCCGTTCACCGTCAGATCGTTGCCCGCGTTCAGCGTCGTGTCGCCAACCGCATTCGTCGTCCCTGCCAAAGCGACATCGTGCGCAGCTTGCGCGCTGAATGCGCCACCGCTCGTAATCGTGCCGATGGAAGCGGCGTCGCCTGTCGTGGCCGTCATCGACAAATCGCCGACCGATTGCACGGTGCCGGACGTGGCCACGGTCACGTTGCGTTGCCCGGTCAACGCCACCTGGGCCCCGCCGGCCAGCGTGCCGTTCACAATCACATCGTTCGCGGCCTGAACGGTTGCATTGCCAACCGAGGCAGCGTTGCCGTTGAACGTCACGTCTCCATTGCCGGCGAGACCGCGCGCCGTGATGCCCAACGCGCCGCCTGCCTGCACATCGGCAAACGTCGCACTGTTCGCCGCATCGACGTGCAAGTCGTTCGAAAGCAGCTTGCCCGTGATGTTGAGATCGTGCCCGCTCGTCACCGCGCCGCTTTGCCCGAACGCAATGGAACCGCTGCCCGTCAGGTCGCCTTGCGTCGTCACTGTACCGTTGCCCTGCACGATGACGACGCCCGGCACATCGAGCGTGCCGCTCGCGAGCGTCGCATCCGTGCCCACCAGCAGCGTGCCCGGCACACTGAGCGCACCGCCCACCGTCGCGTTGAGCGCCTTGCCGCTCGCCAGCGATCCCGTCAACAACACATCATGTCCGGCGGACAGCGTCACATTGTTTTGCGCGGTGGTCTGACCCGCGATCGTGACGTTGTTCCCAGCCGTAACCGATAAATCGGCCCCCGACTGCACGGTGCCATTCGACACCACGTCTCCGGCGGCATTCACGGTATACCCGCTGCCGGCCACGCCCGCACCCGAGACCGTGACATTCCCCGCACTCGTCATCGACACGTCCTGCTGTGCCGTATGACTCGCCACCGTCAAATCTCCGTTCGACGACAGCGTCAGATTTCCCGTCGTCGCCGACAACCCCGCGTCGGCCCGCACGCCCATGCCCGCCGCGGTACCGACCATCGCGATCTGGCCGGCCGTCATCGCCCCGAACGCGGTCGCGTCGATCGCATAACCCTGATTGGCGGCGCCGATTGCGGCCAGCGTGTTCGCGCTGCCATTGGCGCTCGTGGAATAGGTGGTGCCCGTTGCATCAACGACGCCGGGCTTCACGAGTTGATCGCCCGCAATCACATTGATGCGCGTGCCGGCGTATAACGGCGCATTGATGCCCACCGTTTCGCCGATTAGATCGATGGTGCCAACGGTACCTTCGATGCCCGAGCCCGGGCCATTCACGCCCGCATTGCCTTCGATCTGAATATGCCCACCCTTCACGTCGTAGGCGATGGCCTGACCGTTCGTGAAGTCCGTCACGGTGCCGCCCGTGCCGGTGAGGAATTGCGGCGCGCCTGTCGTGAGCGTCACGCCCGTCGTATTGGTGAAGCCCGCCCCGCGTACCGCGATGCCGTTCGGGTTCGCGATGATGACGCTCGCCGCCGCGCCGAAGACTTCGAGCGGGCCGGCCAATACGCTCGCGTAGCCCGCGCCTGTCGATGTCACCTGATTGAGAATGACGCTGGCCGTGCGTCCGTTCAGATTCGGGTTGGCACCCACGGTGCCGCCTGTGAGCGAAGTCCCGCTTTGCAAGCTGTTGTTCAGAATCAACCCAGCTGCGTCGATGTTGAACGTTTGATATTGATTGAGCGAAATGCCCGCGGCATTCGGTGCGGTGATGTTGACGACAGGCACGCCGCCACCGGCGCCCGTCGATTGCACGATCTGCGGTTGAAACGCGATTGGCGCAGTGGGATCGACGATCGGGGCGGCATTAGCCGCCTGCATTGCGATGCGCACTCGCAGGCGCAACGAAGCAATATCCTGAATCGCACGCCAGGCGTCGTCATCCAGCCGATGACTTCCCGCCGCCAGCACGCCCGCCGCCTGACGGCCGGTCTCGACCGTCACGGTAATCGGTCCGACGAACAGGGTCGCGGCAACGAACGCGCTCAGCGCGCGTTGCCAGCTGCGATAGCGGGCATGCATGCCGCTTTCCGGCATGCCCGTCTCGGCATTCGCTTGTAATGCGTCGGATGCGGCGCGTGCCTGCTCCAGACGCTGGAATACACCGCCCTGCCTTGCCCCGTTCGTCATTTTTATTCGCCAACGAGTTGTTTTGTTTTTACCGACTGCCCATTGCGTATTGCCGAGCCCGCGGCCACGGGCTCGGCTTTGTGCTATTACTTTTGCAACTTGGGCTCGTTCGCCAGCGCGGTCTGCAGTTTCGTCACTGCATCCGCAACCGCGAGCTGTCCGGCCAAACCGAAGTTGCGCTTGAATTCGCTGAATTCGGCGTGGCCCGTGCCCGTCACGTCCTCGACCACCACTTTCTGGCCCGTCGGATCGGTGATCGTGCAGGTCAGCGCGACGGTAAAGTCCGTCGGCGGCCACGTCAGCAGGCTAGGCGACGATGACTTCGTCGTGATCGACGGGACAACGACATAGTCGAGATGCTGCGCACGCATAGCTTCCGCATCCGGCGCTTTCTTCATCTTCGTGACGTTCTTGAACACATGTCCAAGACCGACGTAGATCGGAAGCTCCAGGTCGTGATACGGGTGGTAACTGACTTTGTCGCCTCCTCCGCCTGGCGTGATGACCTCGCGCGCGGACTCGTCTTCCGAAATCACCATGGCGACGCTCTTTTCGATGGGTTTCGTCGACAACTCAGGAAGCTTGGCGGGGTCGCCCGTCAACGAAATTTCGTGTGCGCAACCTGACAACGCTGCAATCATGCCAACTACTGCGATTTTGTGAATCAATGCCATTTTTTTGGTCCTCGTTTGCGTGGGGTGAAACGGTTTGTCGATCTCTAACGCGCTGCCTGCGCCTATTCGATTGCTTCGCGAAACGCTGGGTCCGCGTAAAGCTCGCCCAACAGCTTTTGAACAGCCAGGGGATATTCTTCGCGCGCTTTCGGGACCGCGATCATGGCCGCGAAAGCCGATTCCCACTGGGTATGGGCTGTCTTGACCTGGTCATATCGGATGGCGCCTCCGCGCGTGACGATAAAACGCGCGCTCAGCGCGGCCTCGCCAGTCGCCAAGCCGACATCCACGTGGTTTTCGATCAATGTCGCTTTGATCTCGACATCGGATTGCGGCGAAAGCTTGCCTGCCATCGTCAGCTCCTTTGTCATCGCATCGGCGAGATAGCTGCCGTACGAATCGCCAACCGGGGAGCGCATCACGTTCGCGCGCAGGGCAATCGGATAGTAGTTTTTGGTGCTCGACTGGGAGTCGAACGTGCCGACGCGCGCATGTGCGCCGGATGCATTCTTCAGGGCTTGAATGTTGTCGACCGACGCCGTGTAGGGCGGAGCCACGAAGCCACACGCGCTCAGCAGCGCAACAGGTATCGCGACAGCGACGAGGCGAGGAATACGTTTGTGTAAGTCCATATCGTTGGTCTCTTGTGGTTGAGGTTTTGTTGTCGAATGTCTCGTTTAAAAGCGCTGATCCCCGGGCTCGCCGCTTTTCAGCATCTCACTGCTCGATGTGCGCGCTTTTGACGAGCTCGGTCACGACCTGCGCCGTCGCCTTGGCCAACGCGACCTGCTCGAGTTCCTTGCGCAAGCCGTCCTTCGATTGATCGAGCGTCGGGATTTGCGTCTTGCGCATATCGTCCGCGCGCAAAATCCAAAAAGCGTCACCCACTTGCACCGGCGCACTCGAAACCGCCCCCTTCGGCAACTTCACGAGTGCCTCGGCAAGCGGCTGCGGCCAGTTCTGCGTACTGCCGGCCGTGATCGGCGTCTTGAACGACACCCAATTCAGCGCACCACCTTGCGCCGCGTTCGGCCCTTGGCTGTATTGCTTCGCGAGTTGCGCGAAATCGCCACCCTTCTTCAGTTGCTCGAGAATCGTCTTGGCAGTGGCCTCGTCCTTCACCGCAATCGCGCTCGGCTTGTACTCGTTTTCGCCGAGTGTCGCGACGATGGCGTCGTATTTCGATTTCACTTCGTCATCGGTGACGGGCGCGGGCTTCACGACATCCTTCAAATAGGCCTGCATCATCGCCGTCGTCTTCGTCTGCTCGACGATGGCCTGCACGTCGGCATGCGCGTCGTAATGCTGCTTTTGCGCCGCCTGGCGGAAAAGCTCGCGCGCGATCAACTGATTCTTCAGCGATGTCCGCAGCGCCGGCGTGTCGGGCTGCCGGCTTGCACGCACCGCCGCATCGAGATCCGCCGCCAGAATCGTCACTCCGTTCACGCGGGCGATCGCGCCTGCCGGCAACGGCGCACTGGCCGCGACAGGCGCCTGCGCCGAAGCCGATGCCGGCTTCTTCGCCGCAACGGCGGCTCCCGTCACTGCCAGTGCCGATACCATCAGCACTACGCGTACGCTGTTTTTCATGGTTGCTCTCAAGTTCTCGTTCATCGCCTCGTCCTTCCCCTCTCGGGATCAATCGGCATTCGCAGCTCGCGCATCTCGCGAGCTACGTCGCCAAGTTCAGTGTGAAAAGCACTACGCTCGCCTTGCGTCCCATCGCGGCAGGCTGCGTCAGTGCCTGTCCGGCGAGCAATTCGCCCGAAACCAGCCTCGCACGCACCTTCCATTGCGCGCGCACACCGGCGCCGGCTCCTATCAGCGTGGGCCAGCCGCCTTGGGCGACGAGATGTGCCTTGCCGCCGTCGACGAATACATAGGACTCCCAATGACCGTCGCGCCATGCCGGAGCATTGGTCCAGACGCATTCGTTGCGCAGATAAAACCCGCTATCGCCGCTGACGCTGCCCTGCGTGAAACCGCGCACCGTATCGCTGCCGCCGAGAAAGAGCTGTTCGTTGCCGAACAACGCATCGTGGCTGTATTGGCCGGTGAACGTCCCGCGATAAGTCCATGCTGTCGGCCCGATATGTCCTAACGGCATTTGCAGCGTGGCGCTTAAATCGAGACGCGTGAACTGCGCGTGCGCGTCGGCCTCGCCGATGCCATGCGCGTCGTGTACCGCGGCAAGCCACGGCACGCCCTGCGCCACCCCGGTTTCCGCGTTAAAGGCAGCGGGCTCGCCATGCGACGAGAAGTGCCAGAGGCCCGATACGCCCACACGGAGGACCGTCAGACTCTGCGGCGCGAGATCGATGTCATTGATGTCGCGTTCGGCGCGCAGCTTCGTCAGCGTCGCATCCACCGCGAAGCGCGACGCCGAAGACCGCGCAAACACGTAGTTCCAGCCGATGCTTTGACTGAAGGTGCGGCCCAGCAGCAACGCCGTATCGCCGATGGCCTGCTGATACTCGGATACCGAAGTCGTGTAGCTGAATGTGTGAAAGCCATACGGCACGGCAGCGGAGAAGACGAGCGCATTGCTGTCGGTCGTGCCGATGTAGGAGATCCCGAACGATTCCTGGAAGCCGAGCACGTTATCGGCTTCCGCACCCGCGCGATATCGCAGCGTTCCCGTCGATGAGGAACCATAGTTGTCGATGCCGAAGTTGTAGGCGAACCGCTTGCCGTAGGCGTTCTCGATGGCGACGATCGATTCGCCACTGGCCTGTCCCGGCAGGATCTGAATCTGTGCCTGGTTGCGCCGCAAGCGGTTGATCTGGTCCACGCCTTGTTCGAGATCGGGCAACCGCAGTACGTCGCCGACGCCCTCCGGAAACGCCCATGCGGTACCGGCATCCGTCAGCAATCCGCCGCCGCTCGTCTTCGGCAAGCCGCTCTTGGGCAGGGGCGGCGCGGGACGCAATGCTGCGCCGTTGAGCATGATGCCTTCGATGCGCCCCGGCACGACGGTGACCGACAGCGTGCCCGATGCCAGATTCTGCGGCGTGCTCAAATAGACGCGCGTGGTGATGTAGCTCTCGGCGATATAGGCCTCGGTCAAGCGCCGCAGCAGCAGATCGATTCGATTGCGGCCGAGGTGCTTGCCGATGAACGGATGCGCAACCGCATCGAGTTGTCGCGCGGACAACACCGTGTCGCCGGCAAAAACGACATGCTCAATGAGAAACGTCGGCCCGGTCTCCGGCAACGATTCGACGTCTGCGCCCGCTGGCAGATTCGGAATCGCGGGCAGCGCCCCGGGCGCCGCCTGAATCTGCGCCGGCGCGGCATCGAGTTCGCGCTGGCGTTGACGTGCCCGTTGCTCGTCGAGCAGGCGCTGCCCCGGGTCCTGCACGGTAGGCAGCGCGGGCGGCAAGCCAGGCGGCGGGGGCGTTTGCGCAGCCGCTTGCCATGCCGCGCTCACGAGCGCGCAGGCGGCCACGATACGAACGAGTGCCGTTCTCACAGACCGAGCCATGACACGAGCCCGACGTGATTACCGATTCCCATCGGTTGCCGATAAGGCGGAGCGATCGTGACGATGCCATTCGTTGCGCTCACACCCTTCGCTCCCGAAAACGCACCACCCTGTACGACACCCTGCCCGACAAGACGCACTTCGCCCGATGCAGCAGTGAAGAGCCCGCCGTCATCGGCCGCGTAAATCGCCGCCCAGCTATTGCCGAACCACGCCTTCAGCCCCGCGTTGCGGTTGTACGCGGTGTAGCCTCTCACCCCTTGCGCGGAGACGATGGGTGCGATGACGGTCACATTGCCGTTTTGTGAGTAGACGTTGCCGCCGACGTTGACGGCCTGCGTGCCGGCCGTAATCGCAATGTCATTGCTTGCCTCGATCGCCCCGCCGAACGATTGGATGGTGCTCGATGCGCTTTGATGGCAAACGATGAAGCAGGAGCGGCGAAACGATGCCGATCCGGTGAACATGGCTTGATTGACAACTTGTTGCTGCGCCGTGATCGCGATGTTTCCGCCGTTCGCGAGCAGCTTTCCGTCCGGCGTCTTGTCACCGTTCGCGATGACGCTGCCGCCCGCGTTGATGACGTTGCGGCCGGTTAGCGAGACGCTGCCGGCATCCGACACGATGTACGAGAGTTGCGCGGGCGCGGGCAGCGCGCCATAGTCGACTGAAAACCCGTCGTCGTTCGCAGCGAAAACGAGCCAGCGATGACCGTGGCTCGAGTAGCTCGTCAACTTGCCGCCATTTGCGCCTTCGGTATGGTCGATGACGTTATCGATATCGCCCTGAGCCGCAATCGACACGTTGTAGTTCGATTCGATACGCGCGTTGCGGTTGTTCACATTACCGCCCGCCGTCAGCGACACGTCGTCGTTGCTGCCGAAGATGACGCCGAGCGTCGAGGGCTGTGAGGTATCCGACGCATTCGTCACTTCGCCGGTGGCCGAGAGCGTGACAGCGCCCTTCGATTCGGTGTTGTTCTTGATGCGTGTTACGCCTTGGATCAGGCTGCTCGTATTGGCAATGTCGCCGGTACTCTTGATGAGAACACCGCCCGCTCCCGACGCGATCGTCGATTCGCTGACGCCCACGTTCGACGCCGAGAAGCCGCTGCTCGAGAACACGATGTCACCACCCGACTGAACGTGGGCGGCCGTCAGCGAGATCGCGCCGCCAGCCTGGGCGGTGATGCCACCGGCGGCCGCGATGCTGCTGCCCTGGAGCAGTTGAACGTCGCCCGCGGCACTGAGCGTGAAATCGCCGGCGTTTGCTACGAGCGTGCCCGCGCTGCGAACACCTGCACCGAGGTCGTTCGCAATGAGGCGGATGCTGCCTGCCGTGATGCTGCCCGTCGGCTCGACATCGATGGCGATGGCGTTCGGATTGGCGATCTGACTGTTGGCGAGCGAGAGCCAATCGTTGCCGTTGTCGTTGGGCGAGATTCCGGTATTCAGCGTGACCTGTGTCGTACCGGCCACCGCTCGCACGTATGCAGTGCCGGAACTGAAGCTGTTCTGTACCGGCCCGTTGATTTGAATCTGCTTCGCGATGAGCTCGAGCCCGATCAATGTACCGGCGAGCCCGCCGGAGCCGACCACGATGGTGCCGCCCTGTGTGTTCAATACGACGTTGCGCTGAAACTGGCCCGAGGCCAGTTGCACGTCGGAGAAGCTGACTTGGCCCGTCGTCAGTGCAACGTGACCCGTGTTGACGAACGAGCCACCATTGACGGTGATGCCGTTCGGGTTCGCGAGAATGACATTGGCTCGCGGGCCTGCAACCGTGATGTCGCCTTGAATCAGGCTTGGGTTCGTACCGGTGACCTGATTGACGATCGTGCGAGCGTTGATGCCCGAGTTGTCGAGCGTGGCGCCGGCTTTGCCGACGTTGAAGCTGGTGTAGGTGTTGTTGGACACGCCATAGACGGCGGGTGCGATTGCAACCGTCTGCCGGCCGTTCGCAGCGGTCGAGACAGTGGTGGCCGTGCCGCCATCAGCGACGATGCCTTGCGCGCCTGCGCCCTGCGCCGAATGCGATACGGCGATCGATAAAAGTACCGCAGTGCCCAGATATCGACCGAACCACGACGGCATCCTCCGTTGCGTATCGACCGTCTCACCCGTGAGCCCCGCACGGTGGTTACGGAATTGCATGGTCTTCTCTCTGCGCGTCGGCGGGGCCGTTTGTATCGCCTCTCGCTCATGCGCTTGTTATGCGAACTTCTTTTTGAAGAACCTCTTCGCCGCTGGCTTGAAACTGTCTGTGCCTATCGCCGCGGCAAACGAGGGAAATGCTATCAGACAAATCAGTTACCAATGGTTACAAAAATTCTTTCGAATTGAAAGGGTTCTGGCAGGCGACTCACGGCTTCGCCCAAGGTCGTTTGAATTTTGTAATGTTCGACGAGTGCAAGCCGATCCTTGCGACCACAGGCCACGTATCGCTCTGTAGCTGACGATCATCGACATCATGGCAAAATCATGTGCGCCAAATTCTTTCAAATTACTATCCATTTGTTTCCACTTCCTTTCTATGCTCGCTCGGCAAAGCACGTGTCTGCTGTTGCAAAAATCTGACTGTTTCCCGGCTGCGAGTCATGCGACGGATACCGCTCAACGCATCATTTGAGGAAGCAGCCGAATCGCCACAACCTCTTTGGAACGCTCGTTGCGTCAATACGGGTTGTCCATCCACGCATCGTTCACTGCGGGAAGAATGGCCGATTGCACAGATGACGGCCGGCGATCCCGAGGGGGGAAGGCAATGAAGGAATCTTCTGCCACGCTGCGCGATTTGCGCCCCACCCAGTTCGCAGTTGGCATGATTCACGTCAGACGAAAAATGGCCGAGACCCGCGCGGTTTGCGCCGATTCGCGCTATGCCTTCATGGAGCAGCGTGCGATTGCGGTCGTTCGCGGTCCCGGCAGCGTGCTGCATGTCATCGATCATCATCATTGGGCTCGAGCATGGATCGAACTGGGCATCGAACGCGCGCCGGTGCAGGTCAAGATGGATTTCCGCGACCTCGACGACATCGACTTCCTTGCGGCCATGATGGAGCGAGGTTGGGTCCATCCCTTCAACGAGCGGGGCGAAAAAGTCGACATCGGGACTTTGCCACCTTCGATAGCGCAGATGCCGGACGACCCGTATCAAAGCCTCGCGGCCTTTCTGCGCATCGCCCGTGTGTTTGAAAACCCCGGGGAGTTCAACGCAAAATTTGCATGGGCCGACTATCTGCGAGAACACGTCAGCGGCGACTCGGGGACGATCGAGGGATTTGCCGAGATGCTGGCGACGGCATTTCGCTTTGCGCATACCCCGGAAGCGCGAGCACTTCCGGGGTATCGTCCCGAGGCTGCGAGGTGAATGGGCTACGTCGCGGAGTTGCCTGTCGATCATATTTCTCGATATCAGGAGCTTGCGATAGCCGCCCACTGAGCCCCAGTAGTTCTTGAAAACGCCAAGGCCCTGTACTTAGGCCGCAGGCGCTCTTATTGACCCACGGACAAACCGGCAAGCTTGGCCACGCCGTTCGCTGCCTCGATGCCCACATCTTCTGCGACGACGTCGATCCCGTTGATGGTCGAATGAGCTTCGTCTTCGACCTCAAAATTCGCATCGCCAACATTGACGGTCGCTTTGATGTGATCGCGCCCGGCAAGAACGCCGAGCAGGACGCGCGCGACGCCCGATCGCGCGGCGTAGTCGGTAACGACGATCTTGACCGGCACGCCGCCCGGCCCGACCTTCACGCCTGCTTTTTTCGCTTGCTGGTCGAACGCGTCGATCAGCCCGGCGCGCACCGCCGCGCTGATCTCGTGACCATTGGTATCGAGGGTGGGCTCTGCCACGCCTGAACCCAAGCTCGTTTTCAATTGCTCATTGCCGGTATGCGCGGCATCGATATTCGGCTGCGTCGCCGCACAGCCTGCCAGCGTCAGCACAGCCACCGCCCCCGAGACTGCAAAAATCTTCGAGATCATCGTTTCCCTCGTTTGATTGGTTTTCGCATTCCATCCCCCCGTTTTGCATTGAGGACGGACACTGTCGATAACGGCAGATCGGGGACGAAATTAAGGGGGACTGAAAGGGGCGCGGCAGCGGCCTGCCGATCGCTATCGGCAACCCAATTGGAGAACGACGTCGCCAACGAGCTTGGCGTGCCGTCGGGATTCGACATAGCTCGGCAGGTGCCCGTCGGGTCATGTAAGGAAAAGATACCTGCCACGGCGCAGCTCGACGCCGCCTAAAACGTTTTCACCTGGCATAAATTCCCGAAAATAGTTAATAGTTTTTAAGATATTTTAGCCAGTGGCATAAGTCATTTCCATTACCAGCCATTTAATTTAAGATTCCATTTTTTTGATTGCCGATGTGTCTGGAAAGGGGTATTTGATATGGGTAGGTCAGCTCATTCGCTCATGCTCGAGACGGGAGTCGAGCAAGCCAACCGAACGCTGATACTGCAAACCCCGGACGGGACGCCTACGCTCTTGCCTCAGCGCGTGGTCGGTGAATCCCGTATCGGCCGAGGCTTTGAACTCATAATCGACCTCGTCTCGCGAGAGCGAACCCTCGAACTCAAAAAGTTGATGGGGCAGCCGGTCACGTTGTGGATTCTCCAGCCTGACGGCACGTATCTTCCTTATCACGGCTATGTATTCGCAACCCGCCGCCTCGGTGGAGACGGTGGCCTCACGTACTATCAGCTCTCGCTGTCGTCATGGATGCGATTTCTGCGGCACCGAAAGGACGCGAGAATTTTTCAAGACCTCACGACAGCCGGCATCATTGCGCAGGTATTCGAAGGCCATGCGCTCGCGAGGGGACATTACCGGTTCGAGGTCGGGGACGCGGGCGCCAAGCGCTCTTATTGCACACAGTACGAGACCGATGCGATCTTCGTCCACCGGCTGATGGAATCCGAAGGCTGGTTCACGTACATCGAACAAGCGAACGACGGGAAGTCACATACGGTCGTCATCACAGACGACATTGGCCGGTTCGGGCCGCTCGATTCGCAAGAGGTCACGTTTTATCGTGGCGAGAGAGAAGGCCGTATCGACACACTCGTGGAGTGGGACAGCGAGCGCATCGTCGAGAGCGTTGCATACGCGGTGCGCACGGCCGATTACAAGCTCCCGAGCACGCCGAGAGCGCGCGCCGGAACTTCCTGGGCGCAACGCGGCGGAGTGCCCCAAGAACTCGAGGTCTATGAGTACGCGGGGCACTACAGTTTTCCGGTGCGCGAGGGGGGCAGAGACCCGGGCGAACGCTATGTTCGCATTCGCCTCGAGGAGTTGGATTCGCGGAGCAAGCGATTTTTTGGCGTTGGCAGCGTACGGTGCATGGATGCGGGCCGGTGGTTCAGCTTGAAAGGCCATCCGGAGCATGACGCCGATAAAGCTCAAGACCAGGAATTTGCGACCATCGCCGTTCGTTGGTACATCCAGAATAATCTGCCGCTCGGCAACAGCCGCCCGTTTCCGCACAGCTTGCAGCGGCAAATGGCACGCGTTCGCGCGGAACACAAGGACCTCAAGACGGTGTTTACGTCGACCGATCCAACCGGCGGCGAAAGCTTCTTTCTCGTCGAAATCGAGGCGCAACGCAAGCGAGTCCCGTATCGGAGCCCGTTCGAGCACAAGAAGCCGGCAATGCATATGCAGACGGCAACGGTTGTCGGGCCGGCCAATGAAGAGGTGTACACCGATGAATTAAACCGTGTGAAGGTGCAGATGCATCGGGACCGGCTGGGGAACAAAGATCAGTCGTCTTCATGCTGGCTGCGCGTGGTTTCGCCGCATGCGGGGAGCACGTTCGGGGGCGTGTTCGTTCCAAGGGTAGGTCACGAAGTCGCCATCGACTATATCGACGGGGACTGCGACCGGCCCGTCGTCACGGGCGTGCTCTTCAACGGTATCAATACGCCGCACTGGCATACGAACGGCCTGTTGTCCGGCTTCAAGTCCAAGGAGTATGGCGGATACGGTTTCAATCAGCTCGTTTTCGATGACTCGACGGCACAAAGTCGCGCGCAACTTTATTGCTCGACGGCAAATTCATATCTCCACATCGGGTACCTCGTCGACCACAGCGGCAATACACGCGGGAATTACCTCGGCACGGGCTTCGACTTGAAGACCGACTCGTCGGGTACCGTACGCGCAGGACAAGGGCTTTACGTTTCGACTTATGCGCGCGGCGGCACATCGAGTCAGGCGCTCGATGCCAAGGAGGCGACTCGACATCTGATGGACTCGAGCGGCGTGATCCAGCGACGGTCGCTCGCGGCCGCAGACGGCCAGGCTGAGGGGCTGGATGAGGCGCAAAGCGCAATCAAAGACTTCGCCGCATCCACACAGAACGATGCTCAAGGAACGATGAGCGGTGGCCGCACCGCTGGCGGCGGCACGGGTGCTGCGAACTCGTTTTCGCAGCCCATCATGCTGCTGGCGAGCCCCTCCGGTATGGGATTGTCGGCTCAGCAATCGCTGCACGCAGCGGCTACCGAACATATCAACCTCGTGAGTGGCTCCAGCACGTATGTGTCGGCGGCGAAGTCCTGGATTGCGAGCGTCGGCGACAAGCTCAGCTTTTTCGTGCAAAACGCCGGTATCAAGTTGTTCGCAGGCAAAGGCAAAGTCGAACTCCAAGCGCAGTCGGACAACATCGAAATCACGGCTGACAAGACCGTGAAGGTTATTTCGACGGCTAGTGCTGTGGAGGTCACTGCGCAAAAAGAGATCACGCTCAAAGCGGGCGGCGCGACGATCCGACTGGCCGACGGCAACATCTATCTGCATGCGCCGGGAACGGTCGAGGTCAAGGGCGCACAGTTCGTGGTCGACGGACCGGCAAGTGAGAATGCCTCCGCGCAGCTCACAGCCGCCAAATCCTGCGCCCAGCAGATGGGCGCAGCGGCACAGTCCGGCGCTGCGCTCGTATAGGTCACGGCATGATTCACTATGTCATCGTTGAGCCCCTCAACGGCAAGCTCGAACTGCCGGGCGCGCCGCCTATTTACGACGTCGGCGAGTTCGTTCCCGAGACACGACCGGAGCTGGAGGGCACGGCGCCCATGCTGTATTGCGCTGAGCATCCTGACGAGCAGTTGCCGGCACTGCGTGAGCAAGCGGAACGCGACCGAGCCGCAGGAACGCCGCCGGTCATCTGCGCCATTCTCGAATGCGATAAAGCATCCACTCGATTGCGGCGGCATTTGGCGAACCGCCTGCTGCTGCCAAAGCCTACGGAAGGAACCTCAATTTTCCGGTTCTACGATCCGCGCGTGTTTGCGCATTTGCGATGGATACTGAAACCCGAACAACTCGGCGCGCTGATGGGGCCCGTGACGCGTTGGTCCTATCTCGACAGCGCGGCGGAATGGGTGAGACTCGAGGGCGCAAAAGCCCCGAACGAGGAGTTTGCAATTACGAAGGCGCAATACGAGCAAGTTACGCGCATCGAGGTCATCGAGCGGGCGCTTCAAATACTGCTTGGCAGCGGTGCGCCTCTCAAGCCCGGCATGCCTTCGCTGCTCGATGCGCAACTGGCGAAGGGCGAGATGTATGGCCGTTCTGGCGCTGACTTGCTCGCGTTCGCCCTGCACGGCGCGATCGTCTCTCCGTATTTCGACCGCCATCCTCGTGTGCGGACCGTGTTGCAGGCGCCTGACAAAGCGCCGTATGCGGAGACCGTCGCACGCTGGACGCAGGGCGATTGGGAAGCCATCGCGCGCGAAAGCATCCAGTACCAATGACCGCGGCATCGCCACACGTTTTAACGAAACAAGAATATGGCTTACGACTTCGATTTCTCGAATATCGGTCAGTTGACGACAGCGGCAATGCAGGCATCCACGCGCGAGCCCGGCAGCTGCAACATGTGCAAAAAGAAGGGCTTGCCCATCTTGCCGGTCCGTTACTCGGTGTTCGCCGATACGAAGGCGCACAGCGCCGCCGGCGCGATGAGACTCATGGGCGGAAGGTTCGGCGACGGGGTGACGAACATCGCGCTGAAAAAGGCCAAGTACGCGTTGCGCACGCTGCGCTACGGCTATGTGTACGTGTTCTATCCGAAGACCGGGCGTTGGCAAGCATATGCGGTGACTGTCGAAGGGAATCTGTACGAATACCCTCTCGATATGAATATCGACCGGAGCCTCGAACAGCCGTTCAACTGTCATCAGGCCGGACATGCGCAACTGGCGCAGTGCATCACTATCGAGGATGCCGAAAAGGCAGGCGTCGTCTATATCGCCTTCAGCGACGAGCGGTGGACGAAAAAGGTCCGCGACGCGTATGCATCGAACTTCATGGGCTGCCGCGACAAGCGAATGCAAAAGTTCGATGCAACGGGGTGGTTCGACGGCAGCACGCAGCAGCATCACGCGGATAGCGTGACACACGTTGCCGACCTGCTGAGCGAGTACAAGGCCAACCCTTCGGAGGCACTGACGACCGCCCTCTTCCCGTATCACAACCGCGCCGGACAAGGACCGGCGTTGAAGAAGGCGATGGACTCCATCACCCCTGAGAAAGGGCTCGTTTTCGCGCTCTGGGATCCGGTCGGGATCACGCAAGAATTGAACTTCGAACAGCGGCTGGCATTCGGGGCTGCGCTCGAGCCATACGGGCACGGGATCTGGACCGCGAGCGCCATCGATGCGTTGCACGAAGCCGTCGTTGCGTCGGCCAAGGAGGACGTCGAAAGCGGCTCGCGTCTGCTCGAGTCCAATGCCTATGAGGGGCTGGGCACAACTGCGATTTTTGACGGCGGGAAGCTGCTCGAAAAGCAGCTCAAGAGCATCGAGAAGATGAAGGAAGCGGATCTCGTCAGTGCCGGCCCCGAAGCGTGGAAACCGTATACGTTCCACTACCGGTCGCAAGCCATCGACGATTTCAAACGGAATATGGCTGCGAAGTTGGAGCAAGAGCAGACGAGTACGTTAGTGCCGCTTTCGCAGGACCACAAAGCTTGGCTAACCAGTGCTGCGCTGCTGGACGTTTTTCAATTCGACTACGAAGAGGGGAATTGCCGAAGCGGTGTGAGCTATACGAATATGCTCACGAACTGCATTGAGGGCGCGGCGGACCGCAAGGAGACGGTCGACGTGCTCGTCAAGTGGGCGAAGGGCGATGTCTCCGATAAGCGCAACCCGCTGCTGCGCGCGTTTGTGCTCAATCACCCGGTGTTGAGCGAGAAGGTCAAGGAGGCTTCAAGTTACCCCTATATCGAAATGCGGGAGTCCGTGGCGAAGCTCATCGAGGCTTATAGCAAGATCGAAGAGGTCGCCGAGATGGCCGACCGCAGCCTCAAAGGGATAATCGCAAGCTCGTTTGCACGTCTGCTGCACGAGGCCGGAGGGCCGATTGTCCAAGCTGTTAGTTCGAGTGTGGATGCGACGGCCGCAAAAGTGCTCTATGCGGCGATGTGTATGCGGACGAAAAAGCTGTTCGAGTTCAAAGCTTTGTGGGGTTCGCCCAATCAGTGGGTCTACTATATCGCTAGGCAGATGCAGGAAATGATGCCGGGACGGCAGAAAATTGATGTGGAGAAGGTGAAGAATCGGTTGCAAGAAAAGGCCCCGCCTGCCGGGGAGAAGGATTTGGAAGTCAAAGTAAAGCAGTTCGTGGCGGTGCAGAGCGCCGAAGAGGAAGCGGCAGCCCTGGCTAGCGTCAAGGCTCCGCCGAATGTGGCCCGGAAGATGGCTGCGGCGACGCTGACGCCGGATGTCGTCGAGAACATCTATATGCCAAAATTCCGGCTGGTTGCCAAAGGTGAACCGGGTTTCGCCGGCATCGGCGCAATATTCAATGCCATCAACTTGCGATTCGCCCGAGAGGAGTTGAAGAAATCC